>NZ_CP017147.1:1355000-6373793 GCF_001741865.1 Bosea vaviloviae | reverse complement strand
GTTCGTGTTCCTGCGCGAATACGCCACCGGCGTCTATCTGATGTCGTCGGGCACCGAGGTCATCGGCTCGCTGATGGTGTCGCTGCTGACCTCGGGCGCGATGGACCAGATCGCCGCCCTGTCCTTCATCTCCATCGCATTGACGGCTGTGGGCCTGACACTCGCCCTGCGGCTGGGAGCGAAACTCCATGACTGAAACGATCACATGACTGAGTCGATCACATGACTGAACTCGTCGTAGACAACGTCGAAAAATGGCTGGCGGCCTCAAGATCCTGTCCGGCGCCTCCTTCACCGCCGAGAAGGGCGGATCGTCGCCTTGCTCGGCGCATCCGGCAGCGGCAAGACCACGCTGCTGCGCTGCATCGCCGGCCTCGAACAGCCCGAAATCGGCAAGATCGTCATCGGCGGCAAGACCGTGCTCGATGGCGAGACCGGCATCGCATTGCCACCCGAAGCCGCGAGATCGGCCTCGTCTTCCAGTCCTATGCGCTCTGGCCGCACCGGACGGTGTTGGAGAACGTTGCCTATGGGTTGCGGCTTCGCAAACGGCCGGCGGCCGAGATCAAGACGCGCGGGTCGAGACCATCCTCGACAAGCTCGGCCTGGGCATCTTGCGGCGCGCTATCCCGACCAGCTTTCGGGTGGCCAGCAGCAACGCGTCGCGATCTGCCGCGCGCTCGTCTACGAGCCCAGGTGTTGCTGCTGGACGAGCCGCTGTCGAATCTCGATGCCAAGCTGCGTGAGGAGGCGCGCTTCTGGATCCGCAAGCTGATCCTCGAACTGGGGATCTGCGCCATCATGGTCACGCATGACCAAGGCGAGGCGCTGGCGATCGCCGACCATGTCCTGCTGCTCAAGGGCGGCAGCATCGTCCAGGACGGCACGCCAATCCAGATCTACGGCCAGCCGACAAGCTTCTATGCGGCCGATTTCATGGGGACCACAACGTGTTGTCGGGCGCCTATGAAGCGCAATCGGACGGCGGCGCCGTCATTCGCTGCGAGGGCTGGAGCCTGCCCGGGGTCTGGCGCGACGCCGAGCCGCCGCGCGATGCCTCCGACATCCGCGCCGTGGTCCGGGTCGAAACCATCATGGTCTCATCCGAACCGACCGCGACGAGCCAGCCGCTGGATGTCGAGGGCTGCATCTATCTTGGCGACAAATGGGAATACCGGCTGAGGCGCGGCAGCGTTCGGCTGCGCGCACAGGGTGCATCGGAGCTGTCGTCGCAGGTGGCGCATTGCACCGTGCAACCGGCTTCGACCTGGCTGTTCAACCCGTGACCGGAGCGCATTGAGATGAGCACCGGTCCTCGCATCGCCTTGATCCACGCGACGCCCGTCGCGATCGAGCCCATCCTTCAGGCTTTCAAGGAGCTCTGGCCGGAAGCCGAGCCGGTCAGTGTCCTCGACGATTCCCTCGCCGTCGACAGGGCCAAGGCGAGCGACATCACGCCCGCCATCCACCAGCGCATCGTCGCCTTGGCCGGGTATGCTCATTCGCTCGGCGCCAAGGCGATCCTGTTCACCTGCTCGGCCTTCGGTCCCGCGATCGAGGCGGCGGGCCGCGCTGTTCCGGTTCCGGTTCTCAAGCCGAACGAGGCGATGTTCGAGGAGGCGCTCGGGCATGGCGAGAGGCTCGGCATGATCGCCACCTTCGGCCCCTCCATCGCGACGATGGAGGCCAAGTTCTCCGAGGAGGCAAGGCGCCTCAGGCCCGGGGCCAGGCTCTCCACGCGGCTGGCGACCGAGGCGATGGCGGCGCTGCGCGCAGGCGATGCCGAGACCCACAACAGACTGGTGGCGCGGGAGGTCAAGGCTTTTGGGCCGGTCGATGCGCTGATGCTGGCGCATTTCTCGACATCGCGCGCGCTCGCGGCCTGCCGCGAGGCGGCGTCCGTGCCGGTGCTGTCCTCGCCGGAGGCTGCCGTCCGCAAGGTCCGAAAAATGGTCGGGGCGTGAGCGTCGAACCAAGGCCAAAAAAGGGAGGAACACAGATGACGCGATTTGGGAGGGCTTGCCTTGGCCTGGCCGCGATGCTCGGCGTCGTGATGTCACTGTCGGCGAGCGCGCAGACGTTCCCGGAGCGGCCGGTGACGATGATCGTTCCATTCGCTGCGGGTGGCGCGGCCGACACGACAGGGCGCATTCTCGCCGAGGCCCTGGGGCGCGTGCTGGGCAAGAGCGTGGTGGTCGAGAATATCGGCGGGGCCGGAGGGGCGATCGGCGGCTCGCGGGTCAAGAGCGCGGCGCCCGACGGCTACACCATCGGTCTTGGCCATACCGGCACGCTTGCCGCGGCGGTGACCGTCAATCCGAAGCTGCCCTATGATCCGAAATCCGACTTCGCCTATCTCGGCCTCGTCGCCTCGACGCCCAATATCGTCTTCTTCCGCAATGATCTGCCGGCGGCGAATCTGAAGGAGTTCATCGCTCTGGCCAGGCAGAAGCAGGGCGCCTTGATGATGGGGCATTCCGGCAATGGCGCGGCTTCGCACATCACCTGCCTGATGTTCTTCGGGCTCATCGATGTGAAGCCGACCTATGTGCCCTATCGCGGTTTCGGCCAGACGATCAACGACATCATCGGCGGCAAGATCGACGGCTCCTGCGATCTCGTCGCCTCCGTCAGCGGCCAGGTCCAGTCCCAATCGGTGAAGGCCTTCGCGGTCGCGGCCAAGACGCGGGCCGAGACCGTGCCGGATGTGCCGACATCCGAGGAGGCCGGCCTGCCGGAGTTCCAGGCCGAGACCTGGACGGGGCTGTTCGTGCCCAAGGCGACGCCGAAGCCAGTGCTCGATATCCTGCAAGGCGCGGTCGCGAAGGCCCTGGACGATCCGGAGGTCGCAAAGCGGCTCGGCACGATCGGCGCTCGGGCGCCACGACGCGACGAACGCGGTGGCCCCGCCATGCAGGCGCTGGTGGCGAGCGAGGTCAGTCGCTGGGCCGCGATCCTCGACAAGGCGGGCTTCAAGCCGGACTGAGATGATGCAAGTCGATCAATCCACTCCGAGCACAGCCCGGCGTCGCCGCTTCCAGGTCGATGGGCGCTCCTACGCCTGTATCGATCTTCGGCATGCGCTCAGTGACGATGTCCTGCGCCTGCCGCATGTGCTGCGCATCCTGCTTGAGAATGCGCTGAGGAACTCAGCCGGTGAGGCGCAGCGCCTGGTTCCCGCCTTCAAGGCCTGGTTGTCGGTGCGCGCCAGCGTCGCCGAGATCCCGTTCCTGCCGAACCGATTGATGATGCACGACACGACCTGCGGGCCGGCGCTGGTCGACATCGCCGCGATGCGGGATGTCCTGGCCGAGCATGGCCGCGATCCCGACCTGCTGATGCCGCGCATCGGGGTGGACGTCTCGACCGATCACTCCTCCGGCGTCGATTTCCACGCCCGTCCCGACGCGCTCCAGCTCAATCTGGAGAAGGAGTTCGAGCGCAACGCCGAGCGCTATCGCCTGATGAAATGGGCCTCGGCGGCAATGCCCGGAATCCATGTGCACCCTCCAGGTTCGGGGATCATGCACACGATCAACCTCGAACGGCTCTCGAAGCTGGTCGTGACGACGCAGGAGGCGGACGGGCTCTTGGCTTATCCCGATACGCTGCTCGGCACCGACAGCCACACGCCGATGGTCAATGGGCTGGGCGTCTTGGGCTGGGGCGTCGGCGGGCTGGAGGCCGAGGGCGCTCTCTTCGGCGTTCCGGTGATCCTGAGGATCCCCGAAGTCGTGGGCGTCCGCTTGACCGGGCGATTGCGCGAGGGCGTGACGGCGACCGATCTCGCTTTGACGGTGACGGAGCGCTTGCGCAAGCTTGGGGTCTCGGGCTCCTTCGTCGAGTTCTTCGGCCCCGGGGTCTCGACCTTGGCCGTCGGCGAGCGGGCTGCGGTCGCCAATATGGCCCCGGAATATGGCGCCTCGACCGGCTATTTCCCGATCGACGAGGCAAGCTGCGATTATCTTCGTGGCGTCGGCAGGAACGAGGCCGAGCTGAGCCTGATCCGCGGCTTCGCGAAGGCTGTGGATCTCTGGTTCGATCCTGACGCAGAGCCGGATTTCACCCGCAGTCTCGACCTCGCGCTCGACCGGATCGAACCTAGCGTCGCGGGGCCGCGGCGCCCGCAGGATCGCCTTCCCGCAGGCGCGACCGCGGCCGCGTTCACGCCTGCGCTCGAAGCTGCGTCTCCGGCGCGGCTTCCTGACGGGGCCGTCGTGATCGCCGCGATCACGAGCTGCACCAACACATCCGATCCGCGTTTGATCGTCGCTGCGGGGCTGCTCGCCCGCAAGGCGAGGGCGCTGGGGCTGAAGCCGCCGGCCTGGGTCAAGACCTCGCTGGCACCGGGCTCGCCAACCGCCGAAAGGATGTTGAGGCGCGCCGGTCTCATGAGCGATCTCGAGGCCATGGGCTTCGGCATCGTCGGCTATGGCTGCACGACCTGTATCGGCAATTCCGGCGCGCTGCTTCCCCAGGTCCAGCAGGCGTTGGGCGCCAAGGATTTCCGCCCGGTTGCGGTCCTGTCCGGCAATCGCAACTTCCCCGGCCGCGTGCATCCCGATCTGGAACACGGTTTCCTCGCCTCGCCCCCGCTCGTCGTCGCCTTCGCGCTGGCGGGCACGGTCAATATCGACATCATGCATGATCCCGTCGGCGTGACGTCGGAAGGGGCGGAGATTCGCCTGTCCGCGCTCTGGCCGAGCGGTGCGGAAATCGACGCGGCGCTCGCTTTGGGCACTGACCGGCGCGACTATGACGCCGCCTATGGCGAGGCGGCGGTCCGGCCGCTCTGGCTCGAGCTGCAGGCGCCGGCGGGGCCGCGTTTCCCCTGGGACGAGCGCTCGACCTATTTGCGCCGCCCGCCCTTCGTGCGCGCTTCCGGGGCATCACCGCCCCGGGGCCCGGCGCGGCCGCTGCTCGTCCTAGGCGACGACATCACCACCGATCATATTTCGCCGGCGAACCAGATCCGCGGCGACAGCCCGGCTGGCCGCTACATCGTCGCGGCAGGGGGGGACCCGGGGAACCTCAATGTCTTCGCCTCGCGGCGGGGCAATTTCGAGGTCATGCTGCGCGGTGCCTTCAGCAACCGTTTGGCGGTGAACCAGCTCCTGCCGGCAGCGCCGGCCGGGCTGACGCGCCACCTGCCGTCAGGCGAGATCGTCAGCCTGACTGATGCGGCCGAGCGCTACCGGCTGGAGGGCGTGCCGCTCGTCATCGTCGCAGGCGAGCGCTATGGCATGGGCTCCTCGCGTGACTGGGCGGCCAAGGCCGTCGCCCTGCTCGGGGTCCGCGCGGTCATTGCTGCCAGTATCGAGCGGATCCATCGCTCCAACCTGATCGGCATGGGCATCCTGCCGCTGCTGCTGCCTGCCGGCCTTCACCCGTCCGCGCTTCGCATCGCCACTGGTGATCGCTTCCAGCTCGACTGGGATTTCGACAGGCTTTCGCCGCGCTGCGAGGTCGTGGTCTCGATCCTGCGCGAGGAGGGCGGCATCGAGACGCTTGCGCTCACGGCCGCCATCGAGACGTCGCTCGAAGTCGAGCTGCTCAAGGCCGGCGGCATCATCCCGCATGTGCTGAGCGGCCTGCTCGCCCAAACGGACGACGCACGCAAAGGTGCCGCATGACGATGCCGCTCGAGCCATTGCCGCAAGGCAGCTGCGACTGCCATGTCCATCTCTTCGGCCCGGCCGGGCGATACCCGTTCGCTCCGGCCCGGGTCTATAGCCCCGGCGATGCCGATGAGAGCGAACTCCGCGCGCTGCATGCGCGGCTCGGCATCTCCCGCGTCGTCCTGGTGCAGCCAAGTCCCTATGGAACCGATAACCGGCGGATGCTCGCCGGGCTCGGCCATCTCGGCAGCGCGGCGAGAGGCGTGGCGGTCATCGGCCTCGGCACGCCGCGCGACGAGCTCGATCGTCTCCATGCGCAACGTGTCCGGGGCGTGCGCGTCAACATCGCGACGCATGGGATGGATGATCCCGAGGAAGCCTGGCGCCTGATCCACGGGCAGGCGCAACAGGTCGCCCGGCTTGGCTGGCATGTCCAGATCCTGGCCCGCCTCAACGTCATCGACGTCCTGGCGGTGCGCCTGATGCAGCTCGAGACACGCGTGGTGGTCGACCATTTCGGACTGCCCGATCTGGCGCTCGGTCCGGAGCAGTCGGGATTTGCGGCGGTCCTTCGCCTGGCGGGATCGGGCAAGGCGATGATCAAGATCTCTGCGATCCAGCGGCTTGCGGGGCGGGGGCGTCTTGCTCGCGCCATCCCCTTCATATGGGCCTTGTCGGCCGAGAACCCGGGGGCGCTGGTCTGGGGCTCCGACTGGCCGCATACGGGCGGCGGGCGCGGTGTCGGTCGGGCCGCGACCGATATCGAGCCATTCGAGGCGATGGACGACGCCGAGGCTTTGTCGTGCCTGACGGAAGCCATTTCGGATCCCGCCCGGCGTCATGCCATCCTCGTCGACAACCCCGCGGCGCTTTACGGCTTCTGACAGGAGCGATGGTATGACGATGTTCGAGACCCCTCCGGAGCTGGCCGACGGGCCGTTGCGCATCCTGGTCTGCGGCTATCCCGGCAAGTCGGTCTGCCATGGTGGCTTGGGCTGGAGCTCGGTCGTGCTTCTGAGGGCCGCCGGCCGCGTCGCATTGGTGGATGCGGGCAATTTCGGCATGCGCAAATTGCTGATCGAGCAGCTTAGCCGGGAGGGCCTGAAGCCGTCTGATGTCACCGACCTGCTGCTGACGCATTCCCACTACGACCATTCCGTGAACTGGACGCTGTTCCGGGGTGCCCGCATCGTGGTCGGAGCTGTCGAATTGGCATGGGCGCTGGACGAGCCCTGGGGCGAGACGCCGGTGCCTGAGCTCTATATGCGGACGCTCTCGGACTGGCCGACATGCGAGACGGTTCAGGACGGGGCAGAGGTCTTCCCCGGCATGACGGCTCATATCGCGCCAGGCCATACGCCGGGATGCCTGATCTACCATCTGCGCACCCCGGAGAGGGATGTGATCTTCACCGGCGACGCCGCCAAGAACCGTGCCGAACTGATCTCGCGCGACACCGACATGACCTATGATCCGGCTGTGAGCAGGGCGACGATCGAGATGATCTGGTCGCGCTGGCGCGAGCGACCTGGCACCGTGGTCGTGCCCGGCCACGACCTGCCGATGATCCTCGACGACGACAAGCCGCGCTATCTCGGCAAGCGCGCGGCCTCGATCCGGGCATGGTTCGGCAAGGACATGGCAAGCCAGTCCGAGATCGACCTCACCGCGGGGGTGTAGAGGCAGGCTGTGCCACGACGCCCACTTCCCTTCTCCCCTCGCGGGAGAAGGTGCCCCGGCAGGGGCGGATGAGGGGGCGCCGTGCCCTTTACGGTTGGCGTCGTGTTCTCAGCCAGACGGAGAGCTCACAGCGCCCCCCTCATCCGTCTCGGCTTCGCCGAGCCACCTTCTCCCGCCAGGGGAGAAGGGCCCGGGGTGTCCTGCCTGGATAGATTGGTGACAGACGAGCCCGGATAGAAGGGTGACAGTTTTTCCCTGGATAGTTGGGAGGGCTGGACCATGCCGTGGCGAGAGAGCTGTGCCATGGACGAACGGGTGCGTTTCATAGCCGACTGGCTGGCGGGCGACGTGTCGATGACCGAGCTTTGCGAGGTTTACGGGATCAGTCGCAAAGCTGGGTACAAGTGGCGGGCGCGCTATGAGGCTGAGGGCGCGTCGGGGCTTGCGAACCGGTCATCGGCGCCGCTTGCGCACGGGCTGGCGACGCCTGCGCCGTTGGTGGAGAAGATCCTGGACCTGCGACGGGCGCGGCCGAGCTGGGGTCCGCGCAAGATCGTGGCTAAGCTTGAGCAGCTGCATCCGGACTTGTCCTGGCCATCGCATTCGACGGCGCACGAGATCCTCAAGCGCCAGGGCCTGATATCGGGCCGCCGCCTCCGACGCCGTCCCCCGCCCCGGCTGGGCGCGCTGACCACACCCGAGCGGCCGAACCACGTCTGGGCTGTGGACCACAAGGGTTGGGTCACCCTGGGCGACGGCGAGCGCTGCGAGCCGCTGACCCTGGCCGACAGCTACAGCCGCTTCGTCCTGGCGGTCTCGGCGGGCGACGGCGTCCACACCGCCCAGGCCAAGCCGGTCATGCAACGCGCCTTCCAGGTCTATGGCCTGCCCGAGGTCATCCGTTCCGACAACGGCCCGCCCTTCGCCTCCACCAGCGCCTCCGGGCTCAGCGCCCTGTCGGCCTGGTGGATCAAGCTGGGCATCCAGCCCGAGCGCACCCGGCCCGGTTCTCCTCAGGAAAATGGCCGCCTCGAACGCTTCCATCTCACCCTGCTGGAAGCCATGCGGCCCGCTTCACTCAACCGCGCCGCCCAGGCTCAGCGCCTGGAAGCCTTCCGACGCGACTACAACCACGAACGGCCCCATCAGGCCCTTGGCCAGAAGCCCCCCGCCAGCTTCTACAATCCTTCGCCCCGGTCCATGCCCGACAAACTTCCCCAACCCGACTACCCGTCCGATCGAACCATCCGCAGGGTGCGTAGCAACGGCGAGATCAAGATCGAGGGCCGCCTCGTACAGATCTGCTCCGCCCTCAAAGGTGAGCCCGTAGCCCTCGAAGCGACAGAGCACGGCTGGTGCGTCTGGTTCTACAAACAACCCATCGGCCTCATCGACCACCAAGGCCAGAAACTGTCACCAATCTACCCAGGCTAAATTGTAACCAACCTATCCGCTGGACAGGGGCCGCCCGGCCAGCACTTTAACCGCTCACCACGAGTTCGCAGCCTGCGCGCCGGATCATCGCCGAAATCTGCTCATTCGGCTTGCGGTCGGTGATCAGGGTGCTGACCTCGCTGAGAT
Organism: Bosea vaviloviae; assembly: GCF_001741865.1. Lineage (NCBI taxonomy): Bacteria > Pseudomonadati > Pseudomonadota > Alphaproteobacteria > Hyphomicrobiales > Alloboseaceae > Allobosea > Allobosea vaviloviae. The sequence goes on along the minus strand of NZ_CP017147.1, from coordinate 6,364,914 downwards.
GGGCGAGGCGGGAGGTCGCGACGCGCCCGAACTTGGTGTGGTCGGCCAGCAGCACCTTGCGCCGCGCATTGCGGAACATGGCCCGCGCCACCACCACCTCTTCGTCCCGGTATTCCAGCAGGTTCCCGTCCAGGTCGATGGCGCCGATGCTGGTGAGGTGGAGATCGCAGCGGTAGTTCTCGACGAACTCGACCGCCGGCGTCCCGCCCAGCGCCCGGTTGTGGCGCATCCAGATGCCGCCGGTGACCTGAATCGAAATCCCGGGGCATTGCTCAAGGATCGCGGCGGCGGCGATGCTGTTGGTGACGACGCGCAAACCGCTCGGCGCGAGCTCCACGATCGCCTTGGCGAGCGCGTCCACGGTCGTTCCCGGTGTCAGGAACAGTGAGCTTCCGGGCGTCACCAGCTTGGCCGCGACGCGGCCGATCGCGGCCTTGCCGTCGGCGGTCTCGACATGGCGCAGCCCGTAATCGGCATTGGCGGTGCTGACATTGGCGCTGGCCCCGCCGTGATGGCGCCTGAGCAGACCCCGGTCGGCGAGATCCTGAAGATCGCGGCGCAAGGTCTGTGGCGTCACGTTGAAGGCAGCAACCAGCTCCTCGATCGCGAGATAGCCGCGCCGACCGAGCGTATCGAGGATTTCGCTGTGGCGCTTGCTGAGCTGGTCCATTCCAGAGCTAGCCATATAGCCAGCCTTTCGATTGGCGCAATGCGCGTTTTCGAAAATTGCCGTTGCGAAAGGGAAGTGTTGGTGCATCATTGTCGTCCGCAAAGGCAAATGCCGGAGCGACACTGCAAGGTGGCCGGGCCGGAAGGCTGAGAGCCGCCAACAAAGAACCGCCACGGGAAGAAACATGCCTGAAGATCGGTGCAAGCTGGCCGCTCCGGCGCCGGCCCGTATTGGCATACAGCGCAACAGCCGGCCGCCGCGCGTGGTGGCAATTGGCCCGCAAAATTTCGTGGTTCGCTGCCGGCCGAGCCTGCCATGAAGCGCAGGATCGTCTGCGTCGGCAATCTCGTTCACGACGAGGTCTTCCAGGTCGATGCCTTGCCCTCCTCGGGCATCAAGACCGGCGTCCTGGACTACCAATCGCGCTTCGGCGGCCCGGCAGCAACCGCTGCCGTGGCGATCTGCAATCTTGGCGGCGTCGCCTCCTATTGGGGCCGGGTCGGCGCCGATGCGGCGGGCGAGGCGGCCATCCGCATCATGAGTGGGCACGGTGTCGATTGCGCGGGCGTGGCGATGATCCGGGACTGCTGCACCTTGCGCGCCATCGTGCTCGTCGATAGCCGCGGCGAGCGCAGCATCGTCTCGGATCGGCGCAGCCTGCCGGCCGATCCGGCCGTATTGCCGGTCGATCCGCTCGATGACGTCGCCGTGGTGCTGGTCGACAGCCGATGGCCGGCGGGTGCCGAGATCGTGCTCGACCGCGCGCGCACGGCCGGCATCCCGACGGTCCTCGACGCCGATGGCGGCACGCCGGCAGATAATGAGCGCCTGGTCGCCAAGGCCGATCATGTCGTGTTCTCGAGCGAAGGCTTGCGGGACTTCGCCGGCGAAGGCGCGCCCGACGAATTGTTGCGCCGCTGCGCGGGAGGCCCCGGCAAGGTCTTTGCCGTGACGCGCGGCGCGGCCGGCAGCCTGTGGCTGCTGGACGGCGAGATCGTCTGCGTGCCGTCCTTCCCAATCGTCATGGCCGATACGACCGGATGTGGAGACGTCTTCCACGGAGCCTATGCGCTCGGGCTCGGCGAGGGCATGCCCCCTCTCGAGGCCGCCCGCTTCGCGACTGCTGCCGCGGCTCTGAAGGGCGAACGTGCGCGCGGCTGGAACGGCATGGCGGATCGAGCGGCCGTTGCTTCCCTCATGGCGGCTGAGGTGGCCGCGTGATCGTCGAAAACGAAAACAGTAGTTGCGATATAGAAATTGAAATGCATCATGGAGGCGCGAAAGCAAAAGGAGCGTGATGTTGGGAGGTGGTCAGCTCTATGCCTTCGGCGAGCGCTGAATCGCGAACCGAAGGCACGACGGAGCTGAAACGGAAGGGCATTCGCCGTTTCGGGTATCGGCCGGGCTGATCGAGCGGTCATGTGCCCCAGTTCGGCCAGGCGCCACTGCAACGGGGTTTCGCACCAGAATTTTCGATTTCGAAGATAATCCGAGAAGGTGTCACTCATGGGCTGCTCTTCGCTCGCCGAACTCGCCGACGATCTCAGGACCCTCAAGGTCGATTTGTCCGCCGCCTCGCCTGATTTCTCGAAAGCGCAGCGGCCACCTGCGGAGATGATCGATCGCTGGGCGGAGACGGCGGCGCTGGCCGAGCCCGAGGCGCGCGCCTTCGCGGTCTGGGCGATACGGCAGGTGGCGCTGGTGGCGGGCATCGTGCCGGCCTCGGTGCAGGAGCTCTACCTCGCGCGTGCCGCGGGCAAATGGCAGGGCAAGACCGTTCCCGCCATGAACCTTCGCGGCTGGACCTACCATACCTGTCGCGCCGTGTTTCGTGCCGCCCGGGAGATGGATGCCAAGCTGTTCATTTTCGAGCAGGCGGTGGGGGAGGCGATCTACGCCGCCCAGCCGCCGGCCGAATATACCGCAGGCGTGCTGGCTGCGGCCCTGCGTGAGGGGCATCAGGGCCCGGTCTTCCTCCAGGCCGACCATGACCAGGTCAATGCCGGCGCCTATCTCAAGGATAGCGCGGCGGAAATCCGCAGGCTGGAAGGGATCATGCGCGAGCAGGTCGCCGCCGGCTTCTACAGCATCGATATCGACGCCTCGACCGTCGTCGATCTCTCCTTGCCGACGGTGCGGGAGCAGCAGCGCCTGAACGCGGAGCTGACCGCGCATTTCACGCAATTCGTGCGCGGCATCGAGCCTGAGGGCGTCACCATCTCGCTTGGCGCCGAGATCGGCGAGGTCGGCCACGAGAACACCACGCCCGAGGAACTGCACGAGTTCATGGCGGTCTATCGCGAGGAGCTCGCGGCCCGGAGCAAGGCGCTGGCGCCCGTCAGCAAGATCAGCATCAACTCCGGCACCTATCACGGCGGCAAGATGCAGCCGGACGGCAAGCTCGCCGATGTCAACGTCGATTACGAGCTGCTGAAGACGATCTCGGACATCTGCCGCGCGGAATTCGGGATGGGCGGCGCCGTGCAGCATGGCGCCTCGACACTGCCCGGCCACCAGCTCGCGAAATTCCCGGGCACCGGCGCCATCGAGATCCATCTCGCGCTGGGCTTCACCAATTTGATCTTCGACCATCCGAAGCTGCCGAAGGCGATTGCCGGCGAGATCCGGGACTACATTTTCGCCCATCACGCCAATGAACGGCAGCAAGGCGAGAACGACCTGCAATTCCTCTACAACACGCGCAAGAAGGCCTGGAAGGTGATGAAGGCGCGGTTCTGGGCACTGCCGGAGCCCGTCGGCGAGGAGGTCATGGCGTCGCTGCAGGGCATGTTCCGCAACATGTTCACCTGGATGAATGTCGGCGACACCTCGCAACTCGTCCGCGACAACACCAGCCTGACCAAGATCGCGCCGCCCTTGCCCGACACGCTCGACAGGATTGCCGCGGAGTAAAAGGCGGCGCGATACCGACGACGACAAGAGCGGCCGCAGAAAGCGAAGCCGCCAGCTTCAAAGAAAACACCGAGGAAACGACCAACAAAAAACCGAGGAGGACGCTTATGTACCTGCACCGTAGGTCATCATTGCTGGCGCTCGCGGCAATGACACTCGCTTCCCTGCTCACCTTGCCGACCTCGTCCCAGGCTCAGCAGAAAGAGGTCCGCTGGGGGCAGTGGAAGGGCACCGAGGTCGGCGAGAAGTTCATGTCCGAACTCAAGGCCGCCTTCGAGAAGGACAATCCCGGCATCAAGCTCGTGCCGGTCGATGCGCCCTTCACCGGCTTCCACGATCGCGCCATCGTCCAGCATCAGGCCAAGAAGCTGCCCGACGTGCTGATGGTCCAGGTCGATTGGGTGGCGGAATTCGCCGATCTCGGCATGATCGATGCACTCGACGAGCGGATCGCGAAGGAGCCAAAGGAGTTCTGGGAGAACATCCCGAAGACCTTCCATCAGGCCTGGCGCGGCAAACAGTTCTATCTGCCCGTCGAGAGCGGCGCCGTCGCGCTGTTCTGGAACACCGATCTGTTCAAGGCGGCTGGCCTCTCGGGTCCTCCCAAGACCTGGGACGAGTTCGCGGAGATGGCGCGCAAGCTCACCAATCCCGACAAGCGCCAGTTCGCCATCACCGGCACGCTGCAGGGTGAGCCACCGACGAACATGACCTATGAGATCTACCCGCTCATGCTCCAGGCCGGCGCGAAGCTCATCGACGCGACCACGAACAAGGCCGTCTTCAACAGCCCCGAGGGCGTGGCTGCGGTCGAGTGGTATGTCGAGCGCATCAACAAGGACAAGATCTCCGTCCCCGGCGTGCTCAGCAATGGCGAGAAGGAGAAGCGCGCCAATTTCGCCTCGGGCAATATCGCGATGATGCTCGAGGGGCCCTGGGGCATCGCGATCCAGAAGCAGCTCAACCCCAAGCTGAACTATGAGATCGCGCCGCTACCGACGGGCAAGGCGGCCGGCACCATGGTCCGCGGCTCGCTCAACACATTGTCGAGCCAGGCGCAGGACAAGGACGCGGCCTGGGCCTTCATCAGCTGGATGTCCGGTCCCAGGGGCATCGAGATGTGGGCCAAGGGCACCGGCGCCTTCCCGGCCCGGACCGATGTCGCCAATCAGGATTGGTTCAAGGAGCGCAAGGAGTTCCAAGCCTTCGTCACCCAGATGGGCCGCTCCAATGCCGAGTCGCCCTTCCTCGTCATGCCCAACGCCGTCCAGATGAACAAGATCATGACGACGGAGGTGCAGAACGTCGTGCAGGGTAAGAAGTCCGCCAAGCAGGCGCTCGACGACGCGGCGGCCGAGTGGACCAAGATCCTGGCCTCGGCCAAGTAGGTGCGAGGTGACAGTCCTGCACACGGGCGCGCCGCCGTCGCGCCTGGTCACAGCTCATAAGCCGGCCAACCTGTCCCGTACAGGTGGCCGGTCCGGCATCGGTCGGTGGACGATGCTCTCGCTCAGGCGGCGATATCGTGAGGAGATCCTGGCCTATTCGTTCTTGTGGCCGGCCTTGCTCATCCTGGTCGCGCTGCTGATCTACCCGCTCGTCGACGTCATCCGATTGAGCTTCCACGACAGCAACCTGCAGCGCGAGACCTGGGTCGGCTTCGGGAACTATGCCGCCTTGCTGCAAGACCCGCTGTTCTGGAGGTCCTTCGGCCAAACCGTGATCTTCACGGTGTTCAGCGTGGTGCTCCACCTCGCCATCGGCCTGGCGCTGGCGCTCCTGCTCAACATGCAGATCAACGACACGTTCCGCACACTCGCGCGCGGATTGCTGATCGTGCCCTGGCTGCTGGCGCCGACGGTCGCCGGCATGATCTGGGTCTTGATGCTGGCGCCCTTCGGCGTCTTCAACGGGCTTCTCGTCTCGGTCGGCGTGATCGATGCCAACGCCTCGGTCTCCTGGCTCGGCGATCCCTCGACCGCGCTCGGCTCGGTCACGGCGATGAATGTCTGGCGCGCCTTCCCCTTCTTCATGGTGATGCTGCTCGCCGGCCTGCAAGCCGTGCCGAAACAGCTCTACGAGGCCGCCGAGATCGACGGCGCGTCATTGCCGCGCCAGTTCTGGCACATCACGCTGCCGCAGCTGCGCGGGGTGATCACCACGATCGTCCTGCTCGACTCGATCTGGAGTTTCCGCGCCTTCGATCCGGTCTTCGTGATGACCGGCGGCGGCCCGGCGCATGCGTCGGAGGTGCTCGCCAGCGCGATCTATTTCGACGGCTTCCAGAAGCTGCGCTTCGGCTACGCCTCGGCGGAGGCCGTGGTGATGTTCGTCGTCCTTTTCACCGTCAGCGCCATCTATGTGCGCCGGACCATGAGCAATGTGAGCTGACATGCGCACACGCACGGCAACGCTGCCACAGACGATCTCGCCCTATCATCTTGGCCAGCGGAATCGCGAGCGGCTGCTCAACGCGCTCGCCTATGGGCTGCTCGTCCTCGCCATCATCGTGATCTTCTTCCCGCTGGCCTGGATGGTCACGGTGTCGGTGCGTCCGAACATCGAGGTGATGAAGATGCCGCCGGACTGGATCCCGCAGGTCTTCACCCTGCAGGGCTATGAGAAGATCTTCTCCAACAAGAAGTTCCTCGTCGTCTTCCTCAACACCATGATGGTCTCGTTGATGGTGACGGGGCTGTCGCTCGTGCTCGGCGCCATGGCGGCCTATGCGCTCGCCCGCTTCAAGTTCATCGGCCAGCGCGCCGTGCTGATGTTCCTGATCACGACGCAGATGTTTCCGCTCGTGCTGCTCTGCATCCCCTATTTCCGGATCTTCATCACGCTGGGGCTGTACGACACGCGCACCTCGCTGGTGATTGTCTATCTCACCTTCACGCTGCCCTTCTGCATCCTGATGTTGCGCAGCTACTTCCTCAACATTCCCCGCGACATCGAGGAGGCGGCCATGGTCGATGGCTGCTCGCGGCTGGGGGCGATCTTTCGCACGCTGATCCCGATGTCCTACCCGGCCTTCATCGGGGCTGGCCTCTACACCTTCCTGCTCGCCTGGAACGAGTTCCTCTTCGCGGTCGTGCTGATCGAATCCTGGGAAAACCGGGTGCTGACCATGGCGATCTACAGCCTGATGGCGGAGTTCGTCACGGAGTGGAACACGATGATGGCGTTCTCGGTCCTGGCGAGCCTGCCGCTCGTCATCGCCTTCATCTTCCTGCAGCGTTTCATGGTGCAGGGCATGACCGCGGGCGCGCTGACCTCGTGACGCTCGCGGTCCGCGATACCCGCCATTTCCACCGATCGAGGAGCACAGCATGATCTCCGACCTGAAAGGCAAGGTCGTTCTCGTCACGGGCGCGAGCACGGGCATTGGCGCAGCGGTCGCCAAGGGCTTTGCCCGGCACGGCGCCAAGGTCGTCGTGCACTACAATGCCAGCCGCGACGCGGCGATGGCGGTGCTCGACGAGATCAAGCGCGAGGGCGGTGACGGCCTGGCCGTGCCTGGCGATGTGACGAAGCAGGAGGACGTCAAGGCGCTGGCCGCCCGGACGATGGCGCATTTCGGCCGCATCGACGTTCTCATCAACAATGCCGGCGGCATGCTCGGCCGGGTCGTGACGACCGAAATGGACGATGAGCATTACGACAAGGTGATGCGCCTCAACTGCTGGTCGGTGTTCTCCATGACCCGCGAGGTCGCGCCATTGATGCCGAGCGATGGCGGCAGCTCGATCATCAACGTGACCTCGATCGCCGCCCGCAATGGCGGCGGGGGTGGCGCCATTCTCTACGGCGCCTCAAAGGGCTTCGTCAGCGCCTTCACCAAGGGCATGGCCCGCGAGCTCGTGCCGTCGAGGATCCGCGTCAACGCCGTGGCTCCGGGCGTGATCGATACGCCCTTCCACGAACGCTATTCGAATGCCGAGCAGATCGAGGCGATGCGCCGAACGGTGCCGATGGGCCGCGTCGGCACCTCGGATGACTGCGTCGGGGCCTTTCTCTTTCTGGCCTCGGGGGAACTCAGCGGCTACGTCACCGGCCAGGTGCTGGAGGTCAATGGCGGCCAATTGATGCCGTAGCTTGCCCGCGAGCGCATCACCCGGCGGGTGCTTCGCCAGCCTCGAGCGCGAGCAGGGCAAAGGTCGCGAGCCAATGCTCGCCCATATAGTCGCCGGCGATATGCGGCAGCCCGGCCGCAAGATGGCGCTGCGCCGCCTCCAATGCCATCGGGCGGCGCGGGTCGTCGGCAGGTAAGCTGGCCGCCAGCGAGCGCCAGCACCAGGCCCGACTGAGATTGAGACCGTCGAGATGGGCGATCTTGCCGTCGCTGCGGTCGCTGACGGAGGCAGGCTCGAACAAGGTCCGGGGCTGGTGGTTCTCGATGCGCGGCAGGAAACGCGCGAGCCAGGGCAGGAACGCTTCCGGCGCCAGCAGGCGGCGCATGCATTCGGCCTCGATCAGCGCCGAGGACTGGAAATCGTCGCCGCTCGGCTCGCCCCAGGCCGGGCAGTCGGCGTCCTCGCCATACCAGCGCAGGCCGGTCTCGCGCAGCAGCGCGGAGAACGCGGCATCCTGCGTCGCCTGCGCATAATCGGCCGCCATCCTCAGGCCGAAGGCGGTGTTGAAATGCGTGCCGACCCGGACCGGATAGGTCGCGAGCGGCAGGAAGTCGCGGAAGCGTTGGGCGAAAGCCTCGGCGAGCGGCGCGAGCCTGACGGACCAGTCCCGGTTCGGCAAGGCGGAGAGTTCAGCCGCGAGCTTCAGCAGCCAGGCCCAGCCATAGGGGCGCTTGAAACCGCGCGCCGTCGGCTGGGCGAGGTAGTCGCATTCGGCGGCGATCTTCTCCGCGGTGAACTGCGCCTCGAACAGCGCTGTGATCTCGGTGGCCGCGGCTGTGTCCGGAAAGCGCCGCAGCACCCGGGCGAGCAGCCAGTAGCTGTGGACGCAGGAGTGCCAGTCAAAGCTGCCGTAGAAGACGGGGTGGAGTTCGCGCGGCGTGCGCGCATCCTGCGGCCCAGCGAGGACATGGTCGGGCTTGTTGGGATATTCGCGCCCGACATGGCCAAGCGCGATCCGGGCGAAGCGTTCGGCGATCTCGGCGGTCAGCTCACGGGGTTCTGTCGGCATGCTGTGTCTCCTTGGCGGGGCTGGAGCGGCTTCCGATCCAATTGGACCGTTCAACAGCTCCAGCGCTTTGGCTTAACGCGTTTTCTCCGCGCAAACGCTTCGCGTTTGTCGCGGGGGAACCGGTGCCCACTTCGCTCGAAAATGCTTTAGCGCTGCGGATACGGACGATCCATTCGATCAGCAACGGCAGCAGATAGATCGGGAATTGGGTTGCGGCAAAGAACAGCGAGATCGACGGGGTGGCACCAGTGCCCAGCGCCGACCAGACCAGGCCGACATTGCGGTTGCCAAGCGTGAGCCCCACGGTCAATCGCTGACGGAGCGAACCCGTCAGGAGAAGCGCGCCTGCGAGCTGCATGCCGAGATTGGCAGCGAAGGCCAGGCCAAGGCAGAGCAGCGCCAGTTCGGGGTCGGCCCGGAGCTGCGCCGAGACACCCGCCATCGTCGCGAGCGCGAAGACGAGCAGCGACAGGACGACGCCACCGTCAAGCAATCCACTGGTGCGATCGAGCAGCCCGCGGTCCTTCACAACTGCTATTTAAAGAGCCGATTTGGGTGGAAAGGCGATCCTCCTCTATCATCGACACCGCGGATGACGACTTTGCGCCCGCCTTCACGCGCCGCCGCAAGTTCCAGATTGCCGCTCTATTTGACCTTCAGCTATGTTGACTATCCGTTGGCCAAGATGGGTGCACGTGATGGCGTTGGATCGCGCCGACTTCTACGACGCGGAGTTACGGCGGCACAACGAACACTTTCGTGCTGCCGTCAATGCTGGAATACGGGACCGCGTACTCGATATCGGCTGTGGTGCGGGGCAAACCACTCGTGAGGCTGCCCGCGTCGCGGTGGAGGGAAGCGTGGTCGGCGTCGACGTGTCAGCAGAGATGCTCGACGTTGCTCGCCGGCGTAGCGCAGAGGAGGGGTTGCGGAACGTCGGGTTTGAACAGGGTGATGCCCAGGTCCAAGCGTTTCCGGCAGCCCATTTCGACCTGTGCATCAGTCGATTTGGGGTGATGTTCTTTGGCGATCCGGCTGCTGCGTTTGCCAACATTGGCCGGACGATGCGGCCTGGAGCCCGTCTCGTGTTGATGGTGTGGCAGAGCCGGGAGCACAACGAATGGGCCACCACTATTCAGCGGGCGCTAGCTCCCGGAACCATCGCATCAGCGGGTGCCGCGTTCTCACTCAGCGATCCTGCAGTCGCTACGGGTATTCTAACCACGGCAGGCTTTGCTTCGATCGGCTTTGCCGAGGTGCACGAACCGGTTTTCTATGGTCCAGACGTCGATGCGGCGTGTGATGCTGTGACTGGCCTCGGATTTGCGAAGGAAGCACGTGCTGGCGTCGACGCGGCGGCTGCTAATAAGGCGCTGCAGCGGTTGCGCGCTTTACTGAATGCACACTTGGCTGCCGACGGTGTGCTTTTTGGTTCGCGTGCGTGGATCATCACCGCTCATCGGACGAGCCAGTAGTCATCTGCGGCCAGTGCCATGAGAGCAACAGCGTCTGCCTCGTTACTCGCAGCGAAGGGTGTCAGGCCAAGGCCGAAGAACTGGGCCTCCGGCGGCGCGCAGGCTTCGGCTGGCAGGCGCGCCTCATGTCAAAGCGCGGACACCAGCGGCAACCTCGGCCAAGTCGCCGTTGAGCTGGTGATAGCGCCCGTTGGGCCGATGCACGATCGCGCCGGGTATCGCTCCCTCATAAAGATCGACATGCGCAAACGGCGCAATGTCATCCTCGCTGCCGTGATAGAGATGGATCGGCGTTTTCGGAGGCAGTCGCGCGCCGAGGTCGGCCTCTGGCGTTAGCGGCTTATAAAAAATCGTGCCGCCGTTGCTGAGTTTAACATGCTCTGAGGGAAGCAATATGCGGCGACCGATCGTCCTTATTGACGCACCATCCAATCTGGGCCTGCGGCCGTTACGTCCGGGTCATGTACCCGGCACATGGCATGCGCCCGAAGCCTTGGCGCGCGTCGGCCTCGATGAGGCGCTCGCGCCGTTGCGGAAGGTCAGACTGCCGCGGCCGGCATATGAACCCGAGGCACAACCCGGCACCCGGCTTCGTAACGGCCAAAGCATAAGGGCGTTCAATCTCATGCTCGCCGACGCGGTCTCGGCGGCGGTCGGCGCCGGCGAGTTCCCCGTCGTGGTCGGCGGGGACTGCTCGATCCTGCTCGGCGCGCTTGCCGGCGGCCGGCGGCTTGGGCCACTCTCGCTGGTCCACGTCGATGGCCACAGCGATTTTCGCCATCCGGGCAATTACGATTCCGCCGCCATGCTCGGCGCGGTCGCCGGCATGGACCTGGCACTGGCGACCGGACGCGGCGAGGCACTGTTGACCGGCTGGCCGGACGCGCCCGCGCCGCTCGTACCGGACGAGCAGGTGGTTCAGATCGGCGAGCGCGAAGGGCGCGATGCGGATTTCGCCTGGCCGGACGTCAACGAGACCGCCATCACCCGCATCGACGTGTTCACAGCAAGGGAGATCGGCGTTCCGAGCGTCATTGAGCGCACGCACAATACGCTGGATCGGACCGGTTGGCCGTTCTGGCTGCATTTCGACGTCGATGTCCTCGACCAGGCGATCATGCCAGCCGTCGATACGCCGGGCAGTCCGGGCATCGATCCGGCTGAGCTCGTCGTGCTGCTGCGGAGTCTGATCAAGGATGCGCGCTGCGCCGGCCTTACGATCACGATCTACGACCCAACTCTCGATCCGCAGGGTACTTATGCGCGGCTCGTCGTGTCCCTCTTGCACAATGTATTTGCCTGAAGCGCGCCGCCGCCCCCAGAATATGCCCAATCATGTCGATCCCGTTAGTTACACGTTCGGCATTCCAGTCCGATGAAAACGCTGACTGCCGCTGTGCTCGCGGCCGGTAGGCCTTGCCTCTGATCTGCTCCGTTTTCAGGGGTTAGAACAAGCTCTCCAGCCGCGTTGTCCCATTGCGGACGTGATCGCGCCAGCTCCGGTCGAGCTCGAATGCCTCGCTTCTCGAACTGACGCTGCGCCTATTCGGAAGCCGTGATGACCTGTTCGAGCAGGGCCATCGCTGCGGCGCCATCCGCTGCGCCCGGCGCCGCGGTCGGTTCGCCCCGCGCGGCCCGGACGAAGTCGCCGAGCAGGGCGTGATAGCCCTTGTGATCCTCATTGGCGGCGGCCGTGAAATTAGGCTCCCAGACCAGCGTATCCTGCCCGTCGATCAGGCTCGCCTCGGGTTTCGAGACCTTGAAGGGCGGATTGCGGAAATAACGGACCTCGTGGAGGTTACGCACCTCGACGCGGGCATGGTCACCCATGACCTGCCACCATTCCATCGGCGTGCCGCGCGATTGGTGCGTACCCATGACGAGCGTGCCGATGCCGCCATTGGCGAAGCGGAAATCGACATGGAGCAGCAGCTTGCCCGGCGCCAATTCGTGCCGCCTTGCGCCGACCGAGGCGACCTGCCCCATCAAATGCGGCACCAGATCGAAATAATGCACGCAATGATGCAGATAAAAGCCGGAATAGTCCGGGTTATTGGCGAAGTAGGTCGGCGCGGTCATGTACTGGCCGAGGAAGCTCGCCGTTTCCCCGAACTCCGTTGAGCCGATGACATTCACCGCGATGCGATTGGCCGTCGAGTAGCGCTTCATGAAGCCGAGCACGACCGGTACCTTCCGGCTTGCCGCAGCTGCGGCCAGTTCGGCAGCCTGCTTGGCCGTCGGCGCCGGCGGCTTCTCGATGAAGAGCGGCAAGCCGCGCGCGATGGCCGCCAGCCCGATCTCGTGATGCAGGCCGGGACCGACGGCGAGGCCGATAGCATCGAGATCGCTCCGGGCGAGCAGGTCGCGCCAGTCGCGCAGGCGGCAGGATTCCGCGACGCCATAGCGCCGGCCGGTCGTATTCAACCGCGCTTCGTCCGTTTCGCAGAGCGCGACGATTTCGACATCATGCCGCGTCAATTGCGGCAGCAGCATTTCGTTGGCGTGGGTGCCGCAGCCGATCCAGCCGATGCGCAGCGTGCTTGGGGGGGCGGTCATGCCGTCCTCCCGGCGAAGGCGAGCGCGGCCTTGAGGAAGGCGATGCTGGCAGCCAGCGGCTCGTCCTCGTTTTCCGTCGGCGCGCGCCATTGGGCGAGCGGCGTGCCGGCCTGCTCATCGCTGCGTCGGAAGGGTTCGAGCACGATCGGCCCGCGATAGGCGATGTCGCGCAGGGCTCGAGCGATCGCAGGCCAGTCGATATGGCCGGAGCCGACGAAGCCGCGGTTGTTCTCGTTGGCCTGGAAATGCACGAGCTGCGATCCGGCTCTGCGAATGGCATCAGTGAGATCGAATTCCTCCATGTTCATATGGAAGGTGTCGAGCATCACGCCGACAGCTGGGCTGCCGACGCGCTCGACGATTTCGAGCGCGTGGCGGGTCGTGTTGCAGATATCGGTCTCGAAGCGGTTGAGCGGCTCGACGCCGAGCATGATGCCGGAATCGGCAGCGCGCCGGCCGGCTTGCGCGAGCCCCGCGACGATGGCGTCGATGCGGCGTTTGCGTTCGCTTTCATCGACGGGGGCGGGCGCCCGACCAGCAAAGACCAGCGGAGCGCCATAGAGTGGGCCGCCGACGATGGTCGCGCCCAAGGCGGCGGCGATATCGACGCAAGTTTCCAGATAGGCGATGCCGGCCTTGTGCGCGCCGATCTCGGCGCTGGCGAGGTCGCGGGTTAAATTGACCCGGGCGGCCAGCACGCAGGACAGGCCAGCGTCCCTGATCGCGGCGCGGGTCTCGCCGAGATCGAGCTCGCCCGGCTCGGGCACCAGGAGCTCGACGACATCGGCTCCGGCCTGTTTGATCCGCCGGAAGCAGTCGAAATGCGCGCGCGCGAAGGGCCGCGCATAGAACATCGAGATGACCCCGATGGAATTCGTCATCATGATTTCACCGCTCCGGCCGTGAGTCCGCCCACGAGCCGCCTTTGCACCAGGAGAAACAGGAAGGTGACCGGCAGCGCGATCAACGTGCCGCCAGCCGTGAGAAGGCCCCACTGGATGGTGAATTCGCCGATGAAGAGCTGCAGCGCGACCGTGACGGTGCGCACCGCCTGGCCCGAGAGCATCATGGCGAAGAGATATTCGTTCCAGGAGGTGATGAAGATGTAAATGCCGGCGGTGACGACGCCGGGCATCAGCAGCGGCAGGATGATGAGGCGGATGGTCTGGAGGCGGCTGGCGCCGTCGATCATCGCCGCTTCGTCGAGGTCCTTGGGGATCGCGTTGAAATAGCTGGTCAGCATCCAGATCGCGAAGGGGATCGAAAAGGTCGAATGGCCGAGAATGACGCCAAGAAAACTGTCGATCAGCCCGAGTCGACGCATCATCAGGAAGAGCGGGATGATGAGCAGCACGACCGGGAACATGTTGATGACGAGGAAGCCGGTCAGCAAGCCCTGGCGGCCGCGAAAACGGAAGCGCGAGAAGGCATAGGCCGCCGGGATGCTGACTCCGAGGCCAAGCAAGCTGGCGCCGATCGCGATGATCAGGCTGTTGCCCAGGCTGCCGGCGAAGTTCGTGCGTGCAATCAGGTCGCTGTAATGCTGCAGCGTCGGCTCGCGCGGCCAATAGGTCAGCGGCCAGGTCGAGAGCTCCGCCTGAGGTTTCAGCGAGGTCAGGATCATCCAGCCATAGGGGCCAAGCGCGAAGAGAACGATCAGGAGGACGGGAAGCTCGACCTCCAGAATGCGCCGGGTGCGAGAGCGGCGCTCGATCATGTCTCGATGCTCCTCGCGGCCTGCCGGACATAGAGGAAGACGACCCCCAGCAGCATCGCGGTGAGGATGAGCGCCAGCGCCGCGCCATAGCCGAACTCCATGCTGCTCGAAGCGCGCAGGAAGGCGTAGAGCGGCAAAGTGTGGGTCGCGTAGCCCGGCCCGCCACCCGTCATGACCAGGATGACGTCGAGCGAATTCGCCACCCAGATCGTGCGCAGCAGCAGGGCGGTGGCGATCACGTCGGCGATTGCGGGCAAGGTCACGTGGAAGAGTTGTTGGGGCCGCGTGGCGCCGTCGATCTCGGCCGCTTCGTAGAGCTCGGCCGGCACGGTCTGCAAGCCAGCCAGGATGGTCACGGCGAAGAAGGGGAAACCCTGCCAGATCAGGGCCAGCATGATGGCGTAGAGCGCGGTGTCGGGCCTCGCCAACCAGGCGATCGGCGCCGCGATCAGGCCAAGGCGCATCGCGATGTCGTTGATGACGCCGAGGTTGAAGTCGTACATCCAGGTCCACATCAACCCGATGATGACGCTCGGCAGCGCCCAGGGGATGATGACGAGCGACCGCGCCAGCCCGCGCCACCAGAAGCTCTGGTTGAGCAGCAAAGCCGCGGCGAGCCCAAGCAGGAATTGCAGTCCGACGACGCCGATGATCCAGATGAAGGATTGGCCGAGCGAGATCCAGAAGACCTCGTCGCCGGCGATCTTGGCGAAATTGCCGAGCCCGATGAAGCGGGCATTGTCGGGGTCGTAGAGCAGGTAGTCCTGCAGGCTGAGCCAGGCCGTCTGCGCGACGGGGACGAGCACGACGCCTGCCGTGACCAGAATGGCCGGGAGCAGGAACCAGAATGGCATCGAGCCGCGCCCAAGGGGCGGCCTGCGTCTGTCCATGGTGGTGAGCGAAGCCACGATGCGAGCCTGTCGAAACGAGGGCAAGGGGCGGGGGCTGGCCGTCCGGCCGCCGCCAGTCCCGTCAACCATGGAAATGCTGCTCGACGGCGCGCATCATCTCGTCGGGCTGGATCTGACCGAGCAGCGCTCTTTGCATATTGGCCGGCCAGATCCTGGCGATGAAGTCCGGCGTCTTGGGCGAATCGGGCAGCGAGGCTGCGATCGGCAGCGAGGCGGCGCTCGCCTCGACGAAACGTTTGGGGTGCAGCGTCCAGTCCTTTGCCGCCGAGGACGCGATCGGCAATTGTCCGGTGAATTTGTTGAGCACCACGTTGTTCTCCGCGATGGAGAGGAAGGCGCACCATTTGAAGGCGGCCTCGCGCGCCTTGCTGGCGGCGAAGACGGCGTTGGATTCATCGCCGAAATAGGTCCAGCCCTTGCCGTCCGGGCCACGCGGCACCGGCACGGCCGAGACCTTGTCGCCAAGCACGCCCACGATTTCGTTCGCCGAGCCGACATGGTGGATGGTCATGGCCGTGCGGCCGGCTTTGAAGGTATCGACGATCTGGCGGAAGCTGTCGGTCGGCGCCGAGGCCGGCACCACCTTGTCCTTGAGCGTGAGATCGACGAACCAGCGATTGGCGGCGAGCGCTTTCTCGCTGAGCATGCCGCCCTTCTCGAAGCTGGCGCCGCCGCCGAGCACGAACGGCCCCCAATGGTCGAACCCGCCGGCGCCGCCGCGCAGGCCGAAGCCCGAGAGGTCGGACTTGGTCAATGCCTTGGCCGCGCTACGGAAATCCTCGAAGGTCGCGGGCGGTTTCAGGCCCGCCTGCTCGAACAGATCCTGCCGGTAGTAGAGATAGAGCACGACATATTGCAGCGGCAGGTAATATTGCTTGCCGTCGGCGCCCTTGTTGAGCTTCCAGATGTTATCGGCGATGTCGCTGCGCCCAGCCCAGCCGGCGATCAGGTCGTCGATCGGGGCAAGCGCCTTCATCTGCTGGAAGCGCGCGGCCCAGGACAGACGGACCATGGCGCAATCGGGACCGTTGCCTGCGACGAGCGCAGCGAAGAGGCGGGTCTGGTAGTCGTTGCCGCCGCCCCAGGGAATGCTCTCCGCCTGAACCTTGATGCCGGGATTCTCGGCTTCGAACTTGGCGACGAGTTCAGCTGGCGAATGCTGCGGATTGTCGAAATGATACCACCAGCGCACGGTCGTCGCGCCTTGAGCGATGGCGGGGCGGGCGAGAGGAGCGGCAAGGGGAATGGACAGTGCGCTTGCGCCCGCTAACTTGATGAAAGTCCTGCGTTCCATGGTTGGTTTCCTCCGGTTTTTTTATCGTTGAGGTGGTCGGCCAGGTATCGGCCGCCGGCCGCGAGCATGGCGGCGGCCGCAGTGAGTTCCCGGCTCATGCGCAGGCAGCCATGCACGACGCCGGGAACATGGTCGAAACGGAACGGGACGCCCGCCTCGCTCAGGCGCCGCGCCAGTCGGATCGTGTCGTCACGCAGGGGATCGAGCCCCGCGGCCGAGAGATAGAGCGGCGGCAGGCCCGCGAGATTCGACCGGACGGGAGCTGCGAGCCTCACCGTTCCATCGGGCTCGCCGCCGAGAAAGTTGTTCCAATACCAGCGCATGTTCGCGCTGGTGAGCAGGTAGTCGCCACCGCCGAAGGCCGCATGGCTCGGTGTCGAGAAATCGGGCTCGTAGCAGCCATAGAACAGCGCTGCGGCCGAGAGGGACGGCAGGCCTTCGTCGCGCCGGCGCAACAGTGCCGCAAGCGCCAGATTGGCGCCGGCGGAATCGCCTGCCATAGCGATTCCGCCGGTGGGAATGGCTTCGCCCAGGCCGCCCTGCTCGACGAAGGCGATGGCGGCCATGAGATCGTCGAGCGGCGCGGGGAAGGGGTGTTCGGGCGCGAGCCTGTAATCGACGCCAAGGACAGCGCAGCCTGCTTCCACTGCGAGATGGCGCATGGTGCCGTCATGGGTCTCGACCGAGCCAAAGGTCCAGCCACCGCCATGGGCATAGATGATGACGGTGGACACCGGCGCGGCTTCGGGTTGGTACAGCCTCGCGCGCATGGCAGTGCCCGCAGTGGGAATGGCAAGATCGCGCGCCGGGATGCCTGGAGCGCCTTCGCTCCAGGGCAGTGTCGCGGCATCGACGGTGGCGCGCGCCTCGGCGATCGGTGCGGCGCGGAAATCGAAGGCCGGACCGCTGCGCATGCGCTCCAGAATCGCCTCCATCTGTGGATCGATCCAGGGCTGCATCAGGCTTCTCCGTCGCGCAGGACGATGGTGTCGATGTGCTCCGCGATCGCCCGCGACAAGCCGCCACCGTCGCGGGCCTCAAGCAATGCAAACAGCTCCCGGTGGCGAGCGGCTGTCTCCACCAGCGGGCGGCGATGGCCCGGCGCCCAGAGCTTCGAGCGATGCGAATGCAGCGTGCAACGGGTCAGGATCTGCTCGAGCGCGTCCAACCCGGAGAGCCGGAAGATGGTCAGGTGGAAAGCCATGTCCAGCGCGATCAGGGCATATTCGTCGCCGGCTGCGGCGGCCGCGTCCATATCGGTCTGGATGGCCTGCAGACGCTCCAGATTGGCGCTATCGACATGCTGCACCGCCCGCAACGCGCCGCGGAGTTCGATGCGGCGACGCAACGCCAGAATTTCCTCCGCCTCCTCGGGGTCGAGCCGGGTTACCATGGTGCCGCGATGGCCGGAGCGGGTGACGAGCCCGTCCTCCTGCAGGCGGAAGAGGGCTTCACGGATAGTGCCTTGGCTGCAGCCATGCTCGCGCGCCATGCCGAGTTCGGTCAAAGCGCTCTCGGGGCGCAGATCATTGATCATGATCTGTCGCTTCAGCGACTCGTAGACCACGTCGCGTGGCCTTCGGATCAGGCTGGGGAGGGTCGCATTCATCAATATCGATAATGATAAATGCATCGTCAATGTCAAGCGACCTGCAAGCCGATGTCAGCTCACCGCCCGGACGATTGCGAGCTCATCAACTCGTACGACTTAGATCTCGATCGCGGCATCCACGGCGAGGGGAGGAGTTGCCACGCCCGCCTGGAGCAGTTTCCGATCCAATTGGATCGTTCAGCAGCTCCTGCTTTTTGTTCTTGCGCGTTTTCTTCACGCGAACCGGCGACCACTTCGCTCGAAAACGCTTCAGGAAACCCCGTTCAAAGCCCGAGATAGGCAGCCCGCATCTTGGGGTCGGCCAGCAATGACTGGGCGGCGCCTTGATGAACCATTTTGCCGGTTTCCAGCACATAGCCGCGATCGGCGATGGCCAGCGCTGCCGAGGCATTCTGCTCCACGAGGAGGATCGTCATCCCCTGATCCCGCAGCGAGACGACGGCATTCAGGATCTGGTCGACCAGCAGCGGCGCGAGGCCCAGAGACGGCTCGTCGAGCAAGAGTAATTTTGGCGCGGCCATCAGGGCGCGAGCGATCGCGAGCATCTGCTGCTGCCCGCCCGACAGGCTCATCGCCGGTATGGCGCGCTTGTCCTTGAGGATCGGGAACATCGCATAGGCCTGCGCCAGCCGCTCCGCGAGCCCGGCATCCTGTCTGCGGAAGGCGCCCAGGCGCAGATTGTCCTCGACGCTGAGCGGGCCAAAGACCTGCCGCCCCTCGGGCGACTGCGCGATGCCGAGCCCGACACGGGTGTGGGCGGGCATGCGCTCGATCGGCCGCCCATCGAACAGGATGCGTCCTTGCGTCAGCGGCTGAACGCCGGAGATCGTCCGCAGCAGCGTCGTCTTGCCGGCGCCGTTCGAGCCGACCAGCGCGACGATCTCGCCCTGCGCCACGGTCAGGCTGACCTCATGCAAAACCGTGATTCGGCCATAGGCCGAGGACAAGCCCTCAACCGTGAGCACGATCGGCCTCCCTGCTGCCGTGATCGCCGAGATAGGCCGCGATCACCGCCGGATCGTCGCGAATCATGCGCGGCGTCCCTTCCGCGAGAGGGCGGCCTTGCGCCAGAACCAGGATCCGGTCGGAAATCTTCATCACCAGCTTCATGTCGTGCTCGATCAGGACGACGGCAGCGCCTGACCGGGCGATCTCGACGATCAGCGCATCGATCGCCTCGGTTTCGATCGCGTTGCAGCCGGCGGCCGGTTCGTCGAGCAGGAGCACCTTCGGTTCGGCGGCGAGCGCCCGCGCGATCTCCAGGCGCTTGAGCGCGCCATAGGGCAGCGAGCCGGCATTCGTGTCGGCGTGGGCGGCAAGACCGACACGCTCCAGCAAGGCGAAGGCGGCGGCGCGCGTCAGACGGTTCTGCCTGGCGACATTGGGCAGGCCGAGAAGGTCCGACAGGAACGACGAGCGCTCGGTGAGATGGCGACCGACCATGACGTTCTCGATTGTCGTCATCCGGAAAAAGATCTGCAGGTTCTGGAAGGTCCGCGCCATGCCGCGCCGCACCAGGAGATGCGGGGAGAGTCCGATGATCGACTGCCCGTCGAGCTGCACATCGCCCCTTTGTGGGCGATAGATTCCCGTGACGAGATTGAACAAGGTGGTCTTGCCGGCGCCGTTGGGGCCGATGATGGAAAACACCTCGCCCGGCGAGACCGAAAAGCCGACGCCATCCACGGCGACGACACCGCCGAAGCTGATGCCGAGATCGGAGACGCTGAGCAGGCTCATGACAAGCGCTCCGCAAGCCAGTTGCGCAGCGACGGCACAATCCCCGTCGGCAGCACGATCATGAAGACCATGATCAGCAGGCCAAGCACGGCCTGCTCGTATTCCTGCAAGGAGGTCAGCGCCTGCGGCAGAACGATCAGGAACGCCGCACCGACGACCGCGCCGAGAACGGAACCGAGACCGCCGATGATCACCATCGCGACGAACTCGACCGAGTGCATGAAGCTCGCGGCATCGGGCGTGATCAGGCCGTTCATGCAGGCAAGCAGCCCACCGGCTATGGCAGCATAGACGGCGGCGGCTACGAAGGCGGCGAGCTTCTTGGCTGCGACATCGACGCCTGCGCCCGCTGCCGCGACCTCACTGTCGTGCAAGGCGCGCAGCGCTCGGCCGGACGGGCTATCGGCGATGTTGAGCGCGATCCAGGCTCCGACGAGCAGCACGCCGGCGTTGACCCAGTACCATTGCGTGGCCCCAGTGATGCGCCAGCCGAACACCGTGAGACGCGCCACCGCCATGCCGTCGGGTCCGCCGGTGACCGCGCTCTCGCTCTGGAAGATCAACGCCAGGATGAGGCCGAAGCCGAGCGTCGCGATGGCGAGGTAATAGCCCTTCAGCCGCAGGATCGGACGTCCGACGAGATAGGCAATGACGCCCGACAGCACTGCCGCCAGAGCCAGCGACAACAGCGGCGAGAGGCCGAGATGGGTCGGGCCGATCGCCACGCCATAGGCGCCGATGCCGAGAAAGCCGGCATGACCGAGGCTGACCTGCCCGGCATAACCCATCAGGATCGTCAGCCCGAGCGCGGCCAGAGCGAAAATCCAGACCAGCGCCGCCACGCGCAGATAGAAGGCTGACGGGGCGATCAGCGGCACCACCGCCATCACCAGCGCCAGGACAGCGAGCGTCGCCCAGCGCGACTGCAATGCGCCCTTGAGCATCAGACGCGCTCCACGCTGCCGCCGCCGAACAGGCCGCGCGGCATGAAGAACAGCACCAGAAGGATGGCGAGGAAGGCGACGCCGTCCTTATAGGTCGAGCTGATATAGCCTGCTCCAAAGGCTTCCATCAGGCCGATCAGGACGCCGCCGACCACGGCGCCGAGCGGATGGCCCATGCCGCCCACCATCGCGGCGGCGAAGCCCTTCAGCGCGAACAAGGTGCCGATATCGTAGCGCGTCAGCGTGATCGGCGTCACGAGGACGCCGGCGATCGCGCCGATGGCGGCGGAGACGCCGAAGGCGAGCGCGAGGATGACCTTGACGTTGATCCCGACCAGACGCGCCGCCAGCCGGTTGGCGGCAGTGGCGAGCACCGCCTTGCCGAGCAGCGTCCGTTCCAGGAAGAGATAAAGCGCGACAAACAGCACGATCGCACCACCGACGACCCAGAGGCTCTGCGGCAGGATGGTCGCGCCGCCGAGAGCGATCGGGTCAGAGCCGGTGAAGGCGGGCAGCGAGTGGAACTGCTTGTCGAAGACGACCTGGGCGACGCCCTTGATGAAGATCGAGGCGCCGATCGTGATCATGATCAGCGCGACCGGTGAAGCGCCGCGCGCCGGCTCGATCGCCAGGCGATGCAGCAGCAATCCGACGGCCACCGCCGCCAGGATCGCGATGAAGGCGGCGAGCGGCAGGGAGAGGCCAGAAGCTGCCAGAAACACCGTGCCCATGCCGCCGATCATGACGAAGTCGCCCTGGGCGAAATTGATCACGTCGGAGGCGTTGTAGATCAGCGTGAAGCCGAGCGCGACGAGGGCGTAGACCGCGCCGACCGTCAGGCCTGAGAAGAGCAGTTGCAGGAATTCGGCCATGGCGTCTCGCACATGCGCTGGAGCGTTTTCAAGCGAAGTGGAATCCGGTTCGCATGAAGAAAACGCGTTAAAACAAAGGGCTAGAGCTATTGAACGATCCAGTTGGATCGGAGATTGCTCTGGCGCCGGGGCTGAGTGCCGGGGCTATGCCCCGGCCGGGGAAAGGGGTGACCAGATCGGCTGCGCCTCAGCGCGCGCCGACCTCGACCCAGCCGCCGTTCCGGACTTCCAGCATCCGGAAGGACTCGGTGCCCAGCCCGAGATGGTCGGTCGCCGACATCGTGTAGATTCCGGTGACGCCGACATAGCCCTTGGTGGCTTCCAGCGCGTCGCGGATCTTCTGCGGGTCGGTGCCCTTGGCCTTCTGGATCGCCTCGACCACGAGTTGAATGCCGTCGAAGGCATAGCCGCCGAAAGTGGAGACGGGCTGGCCGACGGCCTTCTCGTAGGATGTCTTATAGGCGGTCACCACCGCCTTCTGCTTGTCGGCATCAGTGAGCTTGTCGGCGACGAGCAGGGCAGGGGCCGGCAGCCTTATGCCTTCAGCGGCGGGGCCGGCGAGATCGATGAAGCTCTTCGAGGCGACGCCATGGCTCTGGTAGAGCGGCAGCCCGATGCTGAGCTGGCCGTAATTGCGCGTCACGATCGCCGGGCCCTGGCCGAAGCCGGGGTTGACCACCGCCTGGAGTCCGGCGGTGTTCTTGATCTTGTTGAGCTGCGGCGTCATGTCGGAATCGGTCGCGCCATAACTCTCATCGGCCACGATCGTGATGCCATAATCCTTCACGACCCGCAGGCACTGGGTGCGCATCGACTTGCCGAAGCCGTCGGTGCCCGAGATCATGCCGACCTTGGTCAGGCTGCGCGCCTTCATGTCCTCGAAGATCTTTTCGCAGGCGGTCTTGTCGGTATGCGGCGTCTTGAACACGAAGCTGCGCACGGGCTCGATGATCTCGATCGCGCCGGCGACGGAGACGAACGGCACCTTGGCGTCCTCGAAGACCGGGATCATCGCCATGGTCGTGCCCGTCGTGGAACCGCCGACCATGGCGACGACCTTGTCGTCCTCGATCAGCCGCGTCGCGAAGGTGCGCGCCTTGTTGGCGTCGCCACCATCGTCATAAAGCACGAGCTCGATCTGGCGGCCGAGCACGCCGCCCTTCTTGTTCAGCTCCTCGACATAGATCTTGAGGGTCTTCGCCTCCGGGTCGCCGAGGAAAGCTGCAGGGCCGCTTGCGGAAAGGACGGCGCCGATCTTGATCGGATCGGCGGCAAGAGCCGGCAGCGACAGCAAGGTTGTGACAGCAAGGGCTTGCAGCGCGGACGCGCGCAAGGACTGCCGTCCGAAGGCGGATTTCGTCATGGGGCGTTCCTCCAAGAAGGCCTGAGCTGGATCAAGCGCGGCGGTTGGCCCGCCATTTTATTCCCATCGACATCGTAGCTGATGCCGATACGGTAGCAAGCTAAAATTAACCGGCCGATTGGTCAATCTTAAAAGCGGGATTTGCGCGTATCATTGATCGACCAGTCGGACAGTCTTTGATATTCAGAAGCGACGGGACCGATTATGCAAGCTGGAAAGCGTAAGGCGGGACCCTCGGTATCAAGTCCGGCGAACAGGGCTGCGCTGGAAGCGACGACACAGGAACACGACACGCAATGGCTCGCACCCGCGCACAAGACTACGACGCCAAGCGGCAAACGATCCTGCACCGCGCGGCTGAGCTCTTCGCCCAGTACGGCTATTCGGGAACCTCGATCACGATGATCGCGGAGGCTTGCGGGGCTTCCAAGGCGCTGCTTTACCACTATTACCCCGACAAGGTCGCGGTGCTGTTCGACATCCTGTTCGACCATCTCAACGATCTGGTGGCCGCCGTCGAGGAAGCGGCTCGTTCGGCGAAAGATCCGCAGGAGCGCCTCTACGCCCTGTCTGCCGCCCTGTTGGAAGCCTATCGCGACGCCGACGCCCAGCATCAGGTGCAGATCGCCAATCTCAAATTCCTGAGCGACGACCGGCAGGAGACATTGCGCGCGCTGGAGCGCCAGCTCGTGGCGATCTTTGCCGACGCGATCGCCGAGACGGTTCCGGCGGTGGGACATGGGCCCCTGCTCAAGCCGCTGACCATGTCCCTGTTCGGCATGCTGAACTGGCACTATCTCTGGTTCCGCGAGGGCAAGGGCCTGTCGCGACAGCAATATGCGTTGATGGCCTCGCAGCTCATCACCGCCGGAGCTGCGGTTGCGGCAGAGGCCGTGGCGCCGGCAGATGCCAGGCCGCTTCGGCGTCAAGCTGCATCCGCCAAGCGTGGGGCGTGATGCAGATTATCTGCCCTGCCGCTTGCGGTTGTGGCGCCGGGCGCTACTGATCGCCGATGTCCCGCGCCACACTCGACCCGATCCTCGACCATCTTCGCGGCGAGCCTTCGCGGACCTGGTCGATCATCATCACCATCTATGGCGACGCGATCGTGCCGCGCGGCGGCTGCGTCTGGCTCGGCACCTTGCTCGCCTTCTTCCGGGCGATGGGGCTATCCGACGGGCTTGTCCGTACGGCGATGTCCCGGTTGGCGACCGATGGCTGGCTGGAGCGCATCAAGGTCGGCCGCAACAGCTTCTACAGACTGGCCGATAAGGGGCGCGACACTTTCCGGCACGCGTCGGAGCAGATCTACACGCTGCATTCGCCGCCTTGGCCGGGGCGTTTCGACGTGGCGCTGTTCGATGGCGGCGCCGACCGCGAGGGCACGAAGGCGGCGATGGAGACCGCGGGTTTCGGAATCGCCTCGCCCGGTCTCTGGCTTGCGCCAGCCGGCGCTGCGCTGCCGGAGCTGGCAAACGGCGCGCTGCGCTTCGAGGCGGGCGGGGACCTTTCCACCAATCGGGCGCTTGCGGCGAGGAGCTGGCCTCTCGACGCCATCGCCGAAGCCTATCGCCGTTTCCAGGCTGCGTTCGAGCCGCTCGCGACCGGCCTCGAGGGCGGCATTCGCCTGTCCGATCTCGATGCGCTCGTCGCCCGCATCCTGCTGATTCACGAATACCGCCGGGTCGTGTTGCGCGATCCCGTCCTGCCTGCCGATATCCTGCCGGAGGACTGGCCAGGCGCGTCGGCGCGCAGCCTGTGCGCCGCGATCTACCGCCAGGTGCTGCCCAGCTCGGAACGCTGGCTCGACCAGAACGCCAGCAATGAGAGCGGCGAGCCGCTGCCGCGCTCGAGCGCGCTCGAGAGCCGGTTCATGACCTGAGGCCCGGGCGTCGGCGCCTGCACGCTCGCCTCGCCGCGCTATAATATGTTACAAGAAATTATTGACTTTGATTTTTCTGTCACATATAAATTGGACCAACGAGAAAAAAGGAGGAGCGCATGTATACGCAGGCCCTCAACACCAATCCCGATTCCGGCGAACGCCAGCTCGAGGATGCCGGTCTCGCGGCCCGGTTTCAGGCCAGGGTCGATGCCGAGGAGCGGATCGAGCCGAACGACTGGATGCCGGCGGCCTATCGCCGGACCTTGACCCGCCAGATCTCGCAGCACGCCCATTCCGAGATCGTCGGCATGCTGCCGGAGGGCAATTGGCTGACGCGGGCGCCGTCGCTGCGCCGCAAGGCCGCCCTGCTGGCGAAAGTCCAGGACGAGTGCGGCCATGGCCTCTATCTCTATGCCGCCGCCGAGACGCTCGGTTCGTCGCGCGAGGAACTCGTCGACCAGCTTCTGAGCGGCAAGGCCAAGTACTCCTCGATCTTCAACTATCCGACGCTGACCTGGGCCGATATCGGGGCGATCGGCTGGCTCGTCGACGGCGCGGCGATCATGAACCAGATCCCGCTCTGCCGCTGTTCCTATGGCCCTTACGCGCGCGCCATGATCCGGGTCTGCAAGGAGGAATCCTTCCACCAGCGCCAGGGCTACGAGATCATGCTGACGCTGTCGCGCGGCACGCCCGAGCAGAAGGAGATGGCGCAGGATGCGCTCAATCGCTGGTGGTGGCCCTGCCTGATGATGTTCGGGCCGCCCGATGCCGCCAGCCTGCACTCCGACACCTCGACACTGTGGAAGATCAAGCGCTTCTCCAATGACGAGCTGCGCCAGAAATTCGTCGATGCCACCGTGCCCCAGGCGCGGATTCTCGGGCTTTCGCTGCCTGACCCGGAGCTTCGCCTGGATGAGGAGAGCGGGCACTGGCGCTATGGCGAGATTGACTGGGACGAGTTCAAGCAGGTGATCGCCGGCAACGGCCCGTGCAATCGGGAACGGCTGGCGGCGCGGCGCAAGGCCCATGACGAAGGCGAGTGGGTGCGCGAAGCGGCGCTCGCTTACGCGCAGAAGCAGCGCGGCAAGGCGCTCGCCGCCTGAGCGGGCGCTGCCGGCGGACTGAGGCAAACACAATAGAAAGCGCGCCGGCAAAGGCAGCGCGGCAAGGGAGATGACGCATGGCCGGACCGATGATGCCGCTCTGGGAGGTCTTCATCCGCAGCCGTAACGGGCTCGCGCACAAGCATGTCGGCTCGCTTCATGCCGCAGATGCTACGCTGGCGCTCCAGGCGGCGCGCGACGTCTATACGCGCCGCGGCGAGGGGCTCTCGATCTGGGTCGTGCCATCGACCGCCATCATCGCTTCGGACCCGAGCGATGCCGGCATGATGTTCGAGCCGGCCGAGACGAAGATCTACCGGCATCCGACCTTCTACGAAGTGCCCGACGATGTCGGGCATATGTGAGGATATCGCCATGCCCGTCGCATCGATTTCCGTCTCCGACACGCCGCTGCTGCGCTACACCCTGCGGCGCGCCGACGACGCCCTGATCCTGGGCCATCGCCTCTCGGAATGGTGCGGCCACGCACCGATGATGGAAGAGGACATGGCGCTGGCCAATATGGGCCTCGACCTGATCGGGCAGGCCCGCTCGCTCTACGCCCATGCGGCCAAGGTCGAAGCCGCCGGCCGCGACGAGGACGCCTATGCCTATCTGCGCGACGTGCGCGGCTACGGCAATCTCCTCCTGGTCGAGCAGCCCAACGGCGATTTCGCCCAGACCATGCTGCGCCAGTTCCTCTACGCAGCCTTCATCGATCCGTGGTGGCGGGCCATGATGGGCAGCACCGATGCGACGCTGGCTGCGATCGCCGCCAAAGCGGAGAAGGAGACTGCCTATCATCTGCGGCACGCCTCGGAATGGGTGGTGCGGCTGGGCGACGGCACGCAAGAGAGCCATAGGCGGGCGCAGGCTGCGCTCGATGCGCTCTGGCCCTTCACCGGGGAGATGTTCGAGGTCGATCCGGTCGAGCGCGAGCTGATTGCGGAGGGCGTCGCGATCGATCCCGAGAGCCTGCGCGCCGGTTGGCGCGAGACCGTCGTCAGTGTGCTGGCCCAGGCGACGCTTGCCGTGCCGCAAAACGACTGGATGCAGAAGGGCGGGCGCAACGGCCATCATACCGAGCATCTCGGCCATCTCTTGAGCGAGCTGCAATATCTGCAGCGCGCCTTCCCCGGTGCCGTCTGGTGAACGCCGTCGCGCTCGATCGCGATGCGGCTATGCTCAACGAGAACCGGCTGGACGCGGCCCGGCTCGACGAGGTCCGGCGGATCGCTGGCGCCGTCGTCGATCCCGAAATTCCGGTGCTGTCGATCGCCGATCTCGGCGTGCTGCGCGAGGTGCGCCTCAATGACGGCAGGATCGAGGTCCTGATCACGCCGACCTATTCGGGCTGCCCGGCGATGACGATGATCGCGCTGGAGATCGAGCTCGCGCTGGAGCAAGCCGGCTTCGGACCGGCCACGGTGACGACCGTGCTGTCGCCGGCCTGGACCACCGATTGGATGAGCGAAGACGGCAGGCGCAAGCTGACCGAATACGGCGTCGCGCCTCCTGCCAGAAGCGCCGGGCGCCGGGCGCTTTTCGGTGCGGAAGAGGTCGCCTGCCCGCAATGCGGCTCGGTCGATACATCCCGGCTTGCCGAATTCGGCTCGACCTCATGCAAGGCGCTCTGGCGCTGCAATGCCTGCCGAGAGCCTTTCGACTATTTCCGCTGTCACTGAAACTGGAGTGAGGGGCCGCCATGTCCACCGCCACACCCCGCTTCCATCGCCTGGCCGTCCGCGACGTGAAGCGCGAGACGCAGGACGCTGTCTCGATCGCCTTCGCGGTGCCCGAGGACCTCGCCGCCGATTATCATTTCGCACCCGGCCAGTATCTGACCCTGCGGGCGATGATCGAGGGCGAGGACACGCGCCGTTCCTACTCGATCTGCTCGGGTCCGCAGGATGGCGAACTCCGGATCGCGGTCAAGCAGGTCGATAACGGCCTGTTCTCGACCTGGATCAACGGCAATATCGCGATCGGCGACGCGGTCGATGTGATGACCCCGACTGGCCGCTTCGGTCTCGAACGCGATCCGGGCGATGGGCGCATCCATGTCGGCTTCGCTGCCGGCTCGGGCATCACGCCGATCCTGTCGATCATCCGTGGCGTATTGCAACGCGAGCCGACGAGCCGCTTCTTCCTGTTCTACGGCAATCGCTCGACGCAAGACATTCTGTTCCGGGCGAGCCTGGAGGAGATGAAGGATCGCTTCCTCGGGCGGCTTGCGATCTTTCACGTGCTGTCGCGCGAGGAGCAGGATCTGCCGATCCTGAACGGACGGCTCGACGGCGAAAAGGCGCGGCTCCTGCTGCGCAGCATCGTTCCCGCAGTTACGGTCGACCATGTCTTCATCTGCGGTCCGGCCGCGATGAGCGAGGATCTGGAAGCGACCCTGCAGGAGATCGGCATCGCCGGGGACGCCATCCATGTCGAGCGCTTCGTCTCGGCGCTCGGCGGCCGGCCTCGGCCGAAACCTATCATCGTCGAGGCGAGCGCTCCGCCCGCCCATCTCGGGGCGATGATCGTCGATGGCAAGCGCCGCGAAATCCCGATCGCGGCAGGCGAAGCCATCCTCGACGCGGCATTGCGCGCCGGCATGGACCTGCCCTTCGCCTGCAAGGGCGGCATGTGCTCGACCTGCCGGGCAAAGCTCGTCGAGGGCGAGGCGCAAATGACGGTGAACTACTCGCTGGAGCCGTGGGAGCTCAAGGCCGGGTTCATCCTGACCTGCCAGGCTCATCCGACCAGCGCGCGGGTGGTGGTGGATTTCGATCAGGTTTGATCGCAGCGCGCCTATTCGTCATTGCGAGCGTAGCGAAGCAATCCAGGAGCGGCAGCGCTCTACGCCTTACTGGATTGCTTCGCTGCGCTCGCAATGACGGCGGCGCCCTCACCCCTTCGGGCGCTTGTCGATCACACGCTTGGCCTTGCCGGCCGAGCGTTCCAGCGTTCCGGGAGGCTGGATCAGCACCCGCGTGGTAATGCCGATCGTGTCCTTGATCCGCGTCACCAGCCGTTCGGCCTGAACGGTCAGGCCGGCGCGATCCCAGAACCCCTCGCGAGCCTCGGCCAGCACTGTCATTTCGTCCATGCGGCCTTCGCGCGTCAGCTCGATCAGGAAATGGCCGGCGCACCAGTCGGTGGCGAGCAGCGCCTCCTCGATCTGGGTCGGGAAGACGTTGACGCCGCGCAGGATCATCATGTCGTCGCAGCGTCCGGTCACTTTCTCCATGCGCCGCATGCCGGGTCGCGCCGTGCCCGGCAGAAGCCGGGTCAGGTCGCGGGTGCGATAGCGGATGATCGGGAAGGCTTCCTTGCTGAGCGAGGTGAAGACCAGTTCGCCCGGTTCGCCGTCGGGCAGCACCGCGCCCGTCTCGGGATCGATCACCTCGGGCAGGAAGTGATCCTCCCAGACGTGCAGGCCGTCCTTGGTCTCGACGCATTCCTGGGCGACGCCGGGCCCGATCACCTCCGACAGGCCATAGATGTCGGTGGCGTCCATGGCGAAGGCCTGCTCGATCTCCTCGCGCATCGCATTGGTCCAGGGTTCGGCTCCGAAGACGCCGAAACGCATCGAACTCGCGCGCGGATCAAGCCCCGCCTTGGCGAAGCCGTCCAGGATGGCGAGCATGTAGCTCGGCGTCACCATGATCACCTCGGGCTTGAAATCCGTGATGAGCTGGACCTGGCGCTCGGTCATGCCGCCCGACATCGGCACGACGGCGCAGCCGAGCCGCTCGGCGCCGTAATGGGCCCCTAACCCGCCGGTGAACAGGCCGTAGCCATAAGCGACATGCACCATCATGCCCGGGCGCGCGCCGGCGGCGCGCAGCGAGCGCGCCATGACATTGGCCCACATATCGATATCGGCCGGGGTGTAGCCGACCACGATCGGCCTGCCGGTGGTGCCCGAGGAGCCATGGATGCGCGCGAGTTTCTCGCGCGGCACTGCGAAAAGCCCGAAGGGATAATTGTCGCGCAGGTCCTGCTTCACCGTGAAGGGAAACTTGGCGAGGTCCGAGAGCTGGCGGAAATCGGAGGGGTGGACGCCGGCCGCGTCGAAGGACTGACGATAATGCGGCACGTTTTCATAGGCATGCCGCAGCGACCAGGCCAGGCGTTCACGCTGGAGCGCCATGATTTCGTCGCGAGAGGCGCGCTCCGCCGCGTCGAGCCCGTCCTTCACCGCACCGTCGAATGCCATTGCACGAAGCGCCATGGTCGCCGTCTCCTTCCCACGAGCTTATGATCGGATCGCGCTCTGCGGCGCGTTGGCGGCGGGCTCGATGAACGAGCCGCCGATGGTGCGGGAATGCCCGCGGAACTCGGCGATCGTCTTGCCGTCGCTGGTGACGCGGACATCGTAGATCCCGGAGCGGCCGCTGCGCGAGACTTCACGGGCAGCGGCGACCAGGCGGTTTCCGGCCTTGCCCGGCGCGATATAGGAGATGCTGCAATGGGCGGCGACGGTGGTCTCGCCATAGGAGTTGCAGGCGAAGGCAAAGGCGCTGTCGGCGAGCGCGAAGATGAAACCGCCATGGGCCGTGCCGTGGCCGTTGGTCATCTCGGGCGAGATCGACATCGCCAGCACGGCCTCGCCCGGTCCGATAGAGACGATCTCCATCCCCAGCGCCTGGCTCGCCTTGTCGCTGGCCCACATCACCTGGGCGGCGCGACACGCAATCTCCTCCGGCGAGAGAGCGGCGAGAGGCGCGCTCACGAGTCGCGCCCGGAAAAACGCGGCGGCCGCTTTTCCATGAAGGCGCTCACCCCCTCGCGATAATCCGGTGTGCGGCCGGCCTTGCGCTGGAAATCACGTTCAAGGTCGAGCTGCTCGTCCAGGCTATTCTCTTGCGCGGCATCGAGCGCCTGCTTGATCAGGCTGAGCCCTTGCGTCGGCTGCGTCGCGAGATGCGCGGTCAACCGTTCGGCCTCTTCTTGCAGGGTCGCGTCCTCGACGGTTTTCCAGATCAGGCCCCAGGCTTCGGCGGTCTCGGCCGGGAGAGGCTCCGCCAGCATGGCGAGCCCGCGCGCCCGCGCAGGGCCGACCAGCCGAGGCAGGAAGAAGGTTCCGCCCGAATCCGGCACAAGGCCGACCTTGACGAAGGACTGGATGAACTTTGCCGAGCGGGCGGCCAGCACGATATCGCAGGCGAATGCGATATTGGCACCTGCGCCGGCGGCGACGCCGTTGACGGCGCAGACCACCGGCTTGCGCAAAGCGCGCATCCGCCGCACCAGCGGGTTGTAGAAGGCCTCGATCGTTGCGCCGAGATCGTGGGGTCCATCGCCGCCGAGACGGTCGCTCAGATCCTGCCCGGTGCAGAAGCCGCGACCGGTGCCGGTGAGCAGAACCGCGCGACAGTGCTCGTCGGCGCCAGCCTCGTCGAGAGCCGCGGCCAAGGCCTGATGCATGGCTTCGTTGAAGGCATTCAACCGCTCCGGGCGGTTCAAGGTCAGCTTGGTCCAGCCGTCGCGCTGGTCGACGAGAAGCACGGGCTCCAAGCCTGTCGTCGGCAAGCCTGTCTTCGGCTGCATCGCTATCCTCCCTGGGGTCGGGCTCTTTGAGAGCCTCTTGAATTAACCGGCCGATCGGTTAATCTTTTACGCAAGGAGCTCGCTTGTCAACCTGCGAACGCAAGGCTCCGCTGACCGGGAGGACACAAAGCCATGACCGCGCCCATGACCGCGATTCTGCAAAGCTATGCGCTCGACCAATGGTTCGAGGCGTCCTCCGGTCTCGTCGATATTCCGAGCGCGATCGACGGCCGGGTTGTCGCGCGTGCTTCCAGTACCGGGCTCGACTTTGCCGCGGTGGTTGCGCATGCACGCGATGTCGGCGGGCCGGCTCTGCGGGCGCTGAATTTCCATCAGCGGGCCGATCTGCTCAAGGCGCTGGCTACCTATCTCAACACGCATAAGGAGCCGCTCTACGCTCTGGCTGCCGAGACCGGCGCGACGAAGCGCGACAACCTGATCGATATCGACGGCGGCATCGGCACGCTGTTCGCCTATGCCTCGCGCGGGCGGCGGGATCTGCCGAGCGAGCGTTTCGTCGTGGAAGGTGCAAGCGAGGCGTTGTCCAAGGGCGGCAGCTTCGTCGGCCTCCATGTGCTGACCCCGCTCCAGGGCGTCGCCGTCCACGTCAACGCCTTCAACTTCCCGTGCTGGGGCATGCTGGAGAAGCTCGCGCCCGCGTTGATCGCCGGCGTTCCTGTCATCACCAAGCCAGCGACGGCGACAGCCTATGTCACCGAAGCCGTCATCCGCCTGATCGTCGAGTCCGGCATTCTGCCGGCAGGTGCCTTGCAGTTCGTCTGTGGCGCGACCGGCGACCTGCTCGACCATCTCACGGGGCAGGACGTGCTCTCCTTCACCGGCTCGCTCGGCACCTCGGAGAAGCTGCGCAACCACCCGGTGGTCTCGCGCAACGCCGTACGCTTCATCGCCGAGCGCGATTCCCTCAATGCCGCGGTGCTCGGCCCGGACGCAGGTCCCGGCACGCCCGAATTCGATCTCTTCGTGAAGGAGGTCGTGCGCGAGATGACGGTGAAGGCTGGCCAGAAATGCACGGCGATCCGCCGCATCTTCGTTCCGCGCGAGCTGGAGACAGCCGTCGGCGAGGCGCTGACCGCCCAGCTTGCCGCGATCAAGCTCGGCGACCCGCGTCTTGAGGAGGTCCGCATGGGGCCGCTGGTGAGCCTGGCCCAGCGCCAAGACGTCCGCGCGAAAGTGGCGCAGATCGCAGGCGAGGCTGAGATCCTGTGCGGCGATCCGGCGGGCGGCGCGGTCATCGGCGGCGATATCGCGGCGGGAGCCTTCATGCAGCCGGTGCTGCTGCGTTGCGCCAAACCGCGCGAGGCCCGCCATGCGCACACGACGGAAGCCTTCGGCCCCGTCGCGACCTTGATGGCCTATGACAGCCTGAATGAAGCCGTCGCGCTGGTGGCGATGGGCGAGGGCAGCCTGGTGGCGTCGGTCTTCACTTATGACCAGGCGGTGGCTGAGGCGCTGATCTTCGGCATGGCCTCCTATCATGGCCGCCTGCTCGTCATCGACCGCGACTGCGCCAAGGAATCGACGGGCCACGGCTCGCCGCTGCCATATCTGCTTCATGGCGGTCCCGGTCGCGCCGGCGGCGGCGAGGAGCTCGGCGGCCTGCGCGGCGTGTTCCACTATATGCAGCGCACGGCCTTGCAGGGCTCGCCCGGGCGCCTCTCGCTGCTGACGGGCAATTGGATCAAGGGCGCTCCCGCGCCGGTCGCGGCAACCCACCCCTTCAAGCTGGACTTCGACGCCCTGACCGTCGGCGACACGGTCGAGACCGGTGCGCGCGCGGTCACGCTCGACGACATCGAGCACTTCGCTCATTTCAGCGGCGATACCTTCTACGCGCATATGGACGAGGAGGCGGCCAAGGCGAACCCGTTCTTCCCCGGCCGGGTCGCCCATGGCTATCTCATCCTCGCCTTCGCCGCGGGGCTTTTCGTCGATCCGGCGCCGGGACCGCTCCTGGCCAATTACGGCCTCGACAACCTGCGCTTCCTCAAGCCGGTCTCGCCGGGCGACGCGATCCGCGTCCGCCTCACGGTCAAACAGAAGCAGGCAGCACGGAAGCCGGAATATGGCGAGGTGCGCTGGGACGCCGAGGTCTTCAACCAGGATGACGAGACCGTCGCGCGTTACGAGCTGCTGACGATGAGTGCACGCGTCGCGGCGTAGGCGAAGCCGTCACCGCTTGTGGCGTCTCCGGTTGTTGCTGGCCAGTCGGGTCGTTTGAGGCACGGCTGAAGCGGCTTTTTGCTTCCGCCTCGCTGGCGATCCTGCGCGTCTATAAGCCGATGCTGGACGGGCTTGGCGTGACCTACACGCAGTATCTCGTGCTGAGCGTCGTCTGGGAGAAGGACGGGCTGACGATCGGGGCGATCGGCGAGCGGCTGGCGCTCGAACCCAGCACGATCACGCCGGCGGTCAAGCGGCTCGAGGCAGCGGGGTTTCTCACCCGCCGGCGCAGCAGCACCGACGAGCGCCTGGTCGAGGTGCATCTCACGCAGAAGGGGGCGAGCCTGCATCCCAAGACGGGCTGCCTGACCGACGCGCTGCTGCGCCATTCCGGCTTCGACGTGCCCCAGATGATCGCGCTCAACAAACTGGTCCAAACCCTGCGGCAGGGCATGCGTGAGGCGACGGCCGGGCAATCGGAAACGGTGAGGGGAGATGCAGCAGATTGAGCGAAGCCGCGCCGCAGGGTCTCTATGCGAGCCTCCCATGCGCGTTCGCGGAAAACAGCAGGAACGGTGTGTCACCAGACACAGCCGTTTCGTCAGATTCGCTAGGTCGACTCATTGCTCAGCCCGCAATGCTTTCGGGCAATCAGTCAGCCTTGCGCCAAAATCGACGATGCGATTGCGTTGGAACGCCGGAAAACCGGCGAGAACGCCGGGTGAAGCCGATTATAGGATGACTGTAA
This sequence comes from Bosea vaviloviae, assembly GCF_001741865.1. Taxonomy (NCBI): domain Bacteria; kingdom Pseudomonadati; phylum Pseudomonadota; class Alphaproteobacteria; order Hyphomicrobiales; family Alloboseaceae; genus Allobosea; species Allobosea vaviloviae. The sequence goes on along the minus strand of NZ_CP017147.1, from coordinate 6,330,235 downwards.
AACCGGAGCTCACAAATGAGCAGAGTAATGGCGCGCCCGAAAGGATTCGAACCTCTGACCCTCAGATTCGTAGTCTGATGCTCTATCCAGCTGAGCTACGGGCGCGTACCGGGGCAAGCAGCGCGAGGCGTGCCGACCCGATGGCGCGGAGATAGCCGCTCTCGTTCGTCTTGGCAACCCTGAAATGATGCGCCGGCCAAGCTGATGTGGATGGCCGGCGGAAACAGTGGCACACCTGCTTGTAGACGCGGCAGCGAACCGCCGCGGTGAGCGTCGCGTTCGGTTTCGTGCCAGTGCTTCGGGCCGCTTGCGGCGCCGTTTGGCTCCGCAAGCATGGAATCGGGCTCTCTGAGCGCGTTAAAAATTGACCTTGTCGGCGCCCTTGAGCTGCAGCTCCGCGCGGGCATCCTCGGGCGTCGCGACCTCAAGGCCGAGGCCTTCGATGATCATGCGGGCGGCACGGACCTGGTCGGCGTTGGATTTTGCCAGCTGTCCCGGCCCGAGCCAGAGCGAATCCTCCAGGCCGACGCGCAAGTTTCCACCCATCGAGACCGCCATCGCCGCGATCGGCAATTGGTGGCGGCCGGCGCCGAGCACCGACCAGTGATACTGGTCGCCGAAGAGCCGGTCGGCGGTGCGCTTCATATGGATGACGTCCTCGGGGTGCGGGCCGATGCCGCCGAGGATGCCGAAGACCGACTGGACGAAGAAGGGCGGCTTGACCAGGCCTGTGTCGACGAAATGCGCCAGCGTGTAGAGATGGCCGATATCGTAGCACTCGATCTCGAAACGCGTGCCGTTCTCCGCACAGGTGGTCAGGATGTTCTCGATGTCCTGGAAGGTGTTCTTGAAGATGCGGTCCTTCGAGCCTTCGAGATAGGGCCGCTCCCAATCATGCTTGAAGTCCTTGAAGCGGTTCAGCATCGGGTAGAGGCCGAAATTCATCGAGCCCATGTTGAGCGAGGCGACCTCGGGCTTGAAATAAGCGCAAGGGCCGAGCCGCTCCTCGATACCCATGGTCGGCGAGCCGCCGGTGGTGATGTTGATCACGGCGTTCGTGCGCTGCTTGATGACCTTCAGGAAAGGCTCGAAGGCTGCGGGCGACTGGTCGGGTTGGCCGGTCACCGGGTTGCGGGCATGGAGATGAACCAGCGCCGCGCCGGCCTCGGCCGCACCGACCGCGGCGTCGATGATCTCATCGGCCGTCACCGGCAGATAGGGCGACATGGAGGGGGTGTGGATCGCGCCGGTGACCGCGCAGGTGATGATGACTTTGCGGTTCTTCGCCATGGCGATTCGTCCTTTCGGGCTTGGGGGCGATCTTTGGTCGATCTCAGGAGGGTTTGCGCGTGGAGGCGCGCTTATGCGCCTGCAGAGCTGCAAGTCTGGTGTCGCGCCAGTCGCTCAGGCGCCTGACGCGCTCAGGCGCTTGCGTGCCGGGCCATTCGCGCATGACCTCGGCGACGATGTCCTCCCCGAACGGATTGCCGAGGCCCTCGGACGATTTGACCATGCGGTTCAGGGACTCCGCATAGCGGGTGCAATAATCGGGAATGCCGCCGGGCGCATTGAGCTCGATCGTCTCGAACGGCCCCATGAACGACCAGCGCAGGCCGAGCCCGTCGCGGATCGTCTTGTCGACATCCTCGGCGCTCGCCACCCCCTCACCGACGAGGCGGAAGGCCTCCGCCAGCAGCACGGCCTGGAGGCGGTTCAGCACGAAGCCGGGTTTCTCCTTGCGCAGCGTGATCGGCACCTGGCCGGCCTGCTCATAGAGCGCCTTGGCGCGGGCGACGATCGCGGGATCGGTCCAGGGCGCGGGCGCGAGCTCGACGATCGGCACGAGATGGGGCGGGTTGACCGGATGGGCGACGAGGCAGCGGGCACGGCCTGCGAGGTTTTCGCTGAAGATGGACGCCATGATGAAGGAGGTCGAGGAGGCGAGGATGGTCGAGGGCGCCGCGAGCGCGTCCATCTCGGCGAAGAGCGCCTGCTTGGCCTCAACCGTCTCCGGCCCGTTCTCCTGGACGAGCTCGGCGCCGGCCAGCGCGTCAGTGAGGCTGGTGGCGACGCGAATGCGGGCGGCCGAGCCCTTGGGATCGTCGACAAGGCCGTGGCTGGCGAGCTCCTCGAGATTGGTCGCGATATGGGCTCGGGCCTGATCGGCCGCGCCAGGCGCGACGTCATGCAGCGCGACCTCGAAACCGTGGCTGGCGAAGACGGTGGCCCAGGCGCGTCCGATCAGGCCGGAGCCGACAATGGCGATCTTTGTCATGCGGGAGAGCTCCGAGTGTGAGGCGACAAGCGTCCGTCATTCTCGGGCGAGGCCCCCGGGTCCGGCCTTTGGCCGGCCCAAGGATAAACTCCGCGCAGACCCGAGAATCTCCGGAATGAGATGCTCGAGTCAGGCCCGAGCATGACGGACTGGAAGCGGCGGCCGCAGATCATCACAGCCACAACACCTGCCGGCGCAGCGCCAGATCCTGGCTGAGGGCGCGCGAGGGGCCGGTGTGGACGACCGCGCCGCGCTCCAGCACGACGGTGCGGTCGGACAACGCCAAAGCGAGATCGAGATGATGGTCGACGATCACGATCGCGATCTCCTGTCTCAGCTTGTCGAAGGCCTCGAACAATTCCTCGACGACGGCCGGCGCCAGACCCTCGAAGGGCTCGTCCAACAGCAGCACGCGGGTGTCGCCGGAGAGCGCGCGCGCTACCGCCACCATCTGCTGTTCGCCGCCTGAGAGGTAGTCGGCCGGGGAATGCCAGCGCTGCTTGATGCGCGGGAAGAAGGCGAAGATCTTGTCGTCGTCCCAATGCGAACCATTGCCGGTCAGGCGTTTGAGCCGGCCGAGTTCCATATTGTCCTTGACGCTCATGCCGGCAAAAAGCCCGCGTCCTTGCGGCACATAGGCGATGCCGGCGCGCGCGATCACGGCTGGCGGCAGCCGGGCGATGTCGGAGCCTGCGAGCGTGATCGTGCCGGCCGCGGGCGGGGCGATGCCGGTGATGGTCTTGAGCAGGGTCGATTTGCCGGCGCCGTTGCGGCCGAGCAAGGCGACGATCTCGTTCTCATGCACGTCCAGCGCGACCTGCCGCAGGATATGGCTCTTGCCGTAATAGGTGTCGACGCCGTCGAGCCCGAGCAGCACAGCCTCGCGCGCGGCGCTCTCTCGCGGCTTTTCGGCGAGCGCATGGGCGCCCGAGCCGATATAGACCTCCTGCACGCGCGGCGATAAACGCGCATCCTCGACGGTGCCGTCGACCAGCACCGAGCCCTCGTTCATGACGGTGACGTGGTCGGCGATGGCAAAGACGCGGTCGATATCGTGCTCGACCAGCAGCACGGGCACATCGATCGAGATCGACTTGATCAGATTGCCGACGCGTTCGCGTTCGGCGGCGGCAAGGCCGGCTAGGGGCTCGTCGAGCAGCAGCACGCGCGGCTTGGTCGCCAGCGCCAGCGACATGTCGAGCAGGCGCTGGCCGCCATAGCTGAGCGAGCCCGCTTCCGCGCTCTCGATGCCGCGCAGGCCCATGGTGTCGATGACCTGGCTGGTCTCGTCATTGACCTGCGCCAGCGATGAGGCGGCGCGCCAGGGCGCGAAACGCTCGGCCGCGCGTGCCTGCACGGCCAATCGAACATTCTCCGCGACCGTGAGCGTCGGGAACAGGTTGGTGATCTGGAAGGCGCGCCCGATGCCGGCCTGCGTGATCGCCTCGGGCGAGAGCCCGGCGATCTGGCGCTCGCGCAAACGGACCTCGCCGCGATCGGGCTTGAACAGGCCCGAGATCAGGTTGAAGGCCGTGGTCTTGCCGGCGCCGTTGGGGCCGATCAGCGCATGCAGGCGGCGGTCCTGCATCGTGATGTCGACGCCTTCGACGGCCTTGATGCCGCCAAAGCTTTTGGCGAGGCCGGTTGCGCGCAGGATCGGCCCATCGACGCTGTCGACGGGTTTCATGAAGGCCGGCAGCGTCACCGCGCCGGCCTGGCGGGCCGACATCGCCGCGTCGCCGTCGAGCTGCTTGCGGAAGGGGCGGAGCAGGCGCTCTCCGACGCCGACGAGACCCGTCGGGGAGAAGACGATGAAGGCGACGAAGAGCAGGCCGAACCAGAACAGCCAGTTCTCGGTCGCGCTCGAGAGATAGTCGCGGAAGATGACGAAGAAGAGCGCGCCCAGCGCCGGCCCGAGGAACGAGCGCATGCCGCCGATGACGACCATGGCCAGCAATTCGCCGGAGAAGGCGACCGAGATCGGGTCGGCCGAGGTCATGCGGTTGTTGAACAGCAGCAGCGAGCCGGCAAGCCCGGTCAGCCCGGCCGAGAGCGTGAAGGCCGCAAGCTTGTAGCGGTCGGTCGCATAGCCGAGGAAGCGGGCGCGCTGCTCGTTCTCGCGGATCGCGACCAGCACGGTGCCGACCGGCGAGCGCTGGAAGCGCCAGAGCGCGAAGACCACCGCCATGCCGATGGTGGCGACGAGCATATAGAAGGGCAGCGCCGCCTCGAAATCGATGCCGAGAAAAAGCGGACGCTTGATGCCGCCCAGGCCATCCTCGCCGCCGGTCACCGCTGTCCAGCGAAAGGCGACGGAATAGGTCATGGCGGCGAGCGCCAGCGTCAGCAGCGAGAAATACACGCCCTTGCGACGCAGGATCAGCGCCCCGAAGGCGAAGGCGATGAGAGCCACAAAAGCGACCGCGAGCAGGATCGGCAAGGCGAACTGGCCCGGGAACCAGTTGCGCTGCGCCAGTCCTGCGGCATAGGCGGCAAGCCCGAACCAGGCGCCATGGCCGAAGGAGACGAGCCCGGTCGTGCCGACCAGGATGTTCAGCGCCATGCAGGCGATGGCGAAGACGACGATCTCGGTCGCCGAGGTGGTGCCGAGCCCGATCGCATGCATCAGGGAGGGCAAGGCGAGGAGGCCTGCGGCCGCGATCAGGAGCGGCGCATAGTCGTGCCGGGAGGGTGTCATGGCGTCCCTCACTCAAAGCGCTGGATGCGTTCGCCGAACAGGCCGCGGGGCCTGAACAGCAGAACGAGCAGCATCATCAGATAGATCACGGCGGTCGACCATTGCGTGTAGCCGAGCCCGATGGTGATGCCTTTGACCAGGCCGACCATCAGCGCGGCCACCACCACGCCCCAGAAGGAACCGAGTCCGCCGATGACGACGACGACGAAGGCGGGCGTGATGATCTCCTGGCCCATGGCCGGGTGGATCGAATAGATCGGCGCGAGCAAGACGCCGGCGAGCCCCGCAAGCCCGATGCCGAGGCCTGCGACCGCCATCATGTAAGGCTGCAGCGAGATGCCGAGCGCGCCGACCATGTCGGGGTTCTGCACGCCGGCGCGCACGACGCGGCCAAAGGCGGTGCGCTGGAGCAGGAACCAGAGGCCGAGCACGCAGGCGGCTGCGATCAGCAGCAGCAAGGCGCGATAGCGGGAATAGATGAACTCGCCGAAGATAATCTGGCCGCGCAATGCGGCGGGGATCGAGAAGGAGAGCGGTGGCGCGCCAAAAATCATGCGCAGCGACTGTTCCGCCACCATGGCGAGCCCGAAGGTCAGGAGCAGAGAGAGGATCGGGTCCGAGCGGTAGAAGCGCTGGAACAGGCCGCGCTCGACGACGATGCCGATCAGCGCCACCAGCAGCGGCGAGGCGATGATCGCGCCGCCGAAGCCGATATGGGGCGCGAGCACGATCGTGAGATAGGCGCCGATCGCATAGAAGGCGCCATGGGCCAGGTTGACGATGCCGCCAAGCGAGAAGATCAGCGACAGGCCGAGCGCGATCAGGAGGTAATAGACCCCGTCGAGCAGCCCGTTCAGTACCTGCTGGATGAAGAGGGTGAGCAAGGGTTGGCTTTCGTTCGCTGCGTGGAATGGAATGCCGTTATGGTCGGGCTTGACCCGACCATCTCGGAAACCAGAGGGCTATGGTCATGAGTTTCTCGGGTCAGCGCTAAGCGCTGCCCGAGAATGACGGCGCTTCAGCTCATCTTGCAGATGGCCTCGTCGCCCTGGGTGGCGATGACCTCGAGTTCCTCGTTCGGGCCAGGGACCGGCGGTGAGGAGGTGAAGAGGTCCCACTGGTTCTTCACCTGCGCCGCCGGCAGAGCGGTGATCGTGTACATCTCGCTCATGAGCTGGTGGTCGGAGGCGCGGAAATAGCCGGGTCGCGTCTTCATCACGTCGAACTTTGCGCCTTTCTCCCAATATTCGAGGATTTTTGCGGTGTCCGTGCTCTTCAGCTCGTTCATCGACTGGGCCATGATCTTCACGGCCGTGTAGTCGCCCCAGGCCTGGTTCTCCGGGGGCTTGCCGTATTTCTTGGTGAAGGCCGCGACGAATTTCTTGGTCTCGGGCGTGTCGATCAGGTGATGCCAGACGCAGGGCCAGACGCCGCCGAAATTGTCCTTGCCGGCGGCCCAGGCGAGGGCCGTGTCGAAGCCGAAGCCGGCGACCGGGAAGGTCAGTCCGAACTCGGAATACTGCTTCAGGAAATTGGTGATCTGGTTGCCGGCGAGGTTGGAGATCACCAGATCGGGCTTGGCGGCGCGGATCTCGATCAGCAGCGCCGAGAAGTCGGTCGCGTCGGTCGGCACCAGCTTGTCGGCGGCGAACTGGCCGCCATTGGCTTCCATGAAGCGCTTGGCGACCTTGAGCAGGTCATGGCCGAAGGCGTAGTCGGCGGTCAGTGAGAACCACTTCTTGCCCTTGACCAGCCCCTGCGCCATCAGCGAGCGGCCGCAGCTCTTCACATACATCGAGTTCTGGTGCTCGACATGGAACATGTAGCGGTTGCAGCTTTCGCCGCGCAACGCGTCGGAATTGCCGCCGGTGTTGACGAAGAGCGTCTTGTTGCGGGCCGCGACCTGCGAGATCGTCAGGCAGGAGGCCGAGGAAATCTCGCCGAGGATGCAGGCGACCTTGTCGCGCTCGATCATGCGCTCGGCTTTGGTCGAGGCGGTCTGCGGATTGACCGAATCCTCCTTCAGCGCCTCGAGCTTGCGCCCGTTGACGCCGCCTGCCGCATTGATCTCCTCGACCGCGAGATCGACGGCCATCACGCCGTACTCTCCGAGCGGACCGAGGAAGCCGGTGCGCGGCGTCAGATGCCCGTAGCGGATGGCGTCGGGCGTCTGCGCCAGGATCAGCGAGGGGCAGGCGATCAGCCCGGTGGCTGCGCCCGCACTGATGCCGACCAGCGCCTGACGACGCGAGACGCGGAATTTCGATGGCTGTCGATCTGTCATAGGCGTTCCTCCCAGAACGGTTCCGCGCTTTGCGCTGGATTGTCGAGCGGTGGTCTTTTTGAAGTTGCGGTCTTGGAGCCGCTTGTCGTGATCTGTGATCACAGTTAGGTTGGCAGACATGATTGGCCATGTCCAGCCCTCACCCGTTCCTGCCGCCGCCATGGCCGATGATGCGCCCGGCGCGGCGGAGACGCCGCGCGATCCGTGGGCGCTGGAGGAGGTCGGCGCGCTGGCGCGCGAGACCCTGGGCGAGCGGGTCACCACCGAATTGCGCGCGCTCCTAGTCGCAGGCCGTCTCGCACCGGGTGAGAAATTGTCGCTGCGCCGCGTCGCCGAGGCGCTTGGCGTCTCGATGATGCCGGTGCGCGAGGCGGTGAGCCGGCTCGCTGCCGATGGGGCGCTCGAGGTTCTGCCGGGGCGGGCGGTGCGCGTGCCGGTGCTGACGCTGGCGCAGTTCCGGGAGCTGACGCGATTGCGGCTGGTCGTCGAGGGCTTCGCCGCCGAGGAGGCGGCGCGCAAGGTGACGCCGGATCAGCTCGCCCGGATCGCCGCGCATGAGGCCGCTTTCCGGCAGGCTGCGAGCGCCGAGGCGCCGGACCCGGCCGGCGCGGTCGCCGCCAATCGCGACCTGCATTTCGCCCTCTACGAGGCGGCCGGCATGCCGAGCCTGGTCGAGATGATCGAGCGCCTCTGGCTCAAGGCCGGACCGATCCTCAATCTCGACATGCGCCATGAGCCGCGCCGGCTCAAGGGTGGCCGCGCCATGCAGGAGCATGAGAAGCTGCTCGCGGCCTTGCGGCGCGGCGACGCCGTGGCGGCACGGGCGGCGCTGGAAGCCGACATCGGTGCGGCAGCGGCACATATCGAACAGACAGGGCAGCTCGGGGAATCGGATTGATTCCGCCAGCGGGCCCGCAGCACAGGGAGACAGCGTCATGGATTTGCAGATCGAGGGCTTGCGCGTGCTCGTCACCGCCGGCGCAGGCGGCATCGGGCGCGCGACGGCGCGCGCCTTCGCAGCCGAGGGAGCGAAGGTGCATATCTGCGACGTCGATCGCGAGGCGCTGGCCGCGATGGCACAGAGCGACCCGGCGATCACGCAATCGGTCTGCGACGTCTCCGACCGCAAGGCCGTGGGCGGGCTGTTCGGGGAGGCGCTGGCGGCGTTGGGCGGGCTCGACTGCCTGGTCAACAATGCCGGCATCGCCGGCCCGACGGGCCGCGTCGACGAGATCGATCCGGCGGATTGGGACGCTTGCGTCGCCATCGACCTGACCGGCCAGTTCAACTGCACGCGGCTTGCCGTGGAGCATCTCAAGCAGTCCGCCAACGCCAGCATCGTCAACCTGTCGAGCCAGGCGGGGAAGCATGGCTTTCCCCTGCGCTCGCCCTATGCGGCGGCGAAATGGGGCGTAATCGGCTTCACCAAGGCGCTGGCCGCCGAACTCGGCGAGTTCGGCATCAGGGCGAATGCGATCTGCCCAGGGCTGGTCGACGGCGCGCGCATCCAGAGCGTCATCGCCAACAAGGCGCGCAGCATGAACATCTCGCATGACGAGATGGCGGCGCGGCTCTTTGCCGGGGTCTCGATCAAGCGTTTCGTCGATCCAAACGACATCGCCAAGCAGATCGTCTTCCTGGCCTCGCCCTTCGGCAAGACGATCTCGGGCCAGGAGGTCTCCGTCTGCGGCGATACGCGGATGCTGAGCTGAGGGAAGCGGTTCTGACGCAACGGTCTCGCGTCATTCCGGACAAGCCGCGTCAGCGGCGCCGGTCCGGAATCCATCGGAGGACGTCATTCTCGGGCTTGCGCCCCGAGAATCTCGTGACCAGAGCGCTCTGGTTTACGAGATGGTCGGGTCAAGCCCGACCATGACGCGCTTGGAATCCCGGGACTTTGCGGAGTTTATCCTCGGGCCGATCGAAGATCGGACTCGAGGGCGAAGCCCAGGAAGACGGCGAGAGATGGGACCGGCCGTCAGCCCACGTTGATCGGCTGGGCGAGCTTGATCGGCCGTCCCTTGGGGAGCTTCTCGGCGATGCCGTAGAGCTGCTCGCGGCGGTCGATCTCGTGCCAGACATCGTCGGGCGCGATGCCGATCTCGCTCCAGAGAACCACCAGATTATAGATCAGGTCGGCGCTTTCGAGGATGGTGCGGTGGCGATCGCCCTGCACGGCTTCGAGCCCGACCTCGACGGCCTCCTCGGCGACCTTCTTGGCCATTTTCGGCATGCCTTCGCCGAGCAGCTTGGCGGTGCGCGAAAAGGCGGGATCGCGCGAACGTGCTGCGAGGACGGCGGCGTGCAATCTGCTGACCGAATCAACCATTCCTAGAGCGTCGTCCCGCCGCATGTGGGTTTCATGACAACCGTGTCGGGACAGGTCCGACGGGCGAATCATTTGTCGGCTCAATTTAACGCGGATATGACCAGGGGGAAGGAGAATTGGGGGGCGCCGGAGGCGCAGCCCTTAAGGTCTGGCGAAAGGCGCAAACAATGTCGCGACCTGGAGATAGACCTCGCGCTTGAAGGGGATGATCAAGGCAGGCGTCCGCTCCAGCTTCTCCCAGCGCCAGGCATCGAACTCGGCCTTGTGGCCGCCGGCGGGGGTGAGCGTGTTGATCTCGTCATCAGAGCCGTCGAGGCGGAAGGCGAACCATTTCTGTGCCTGGCCGCGCCAGCGCCCCCGCCATGCCTCCTTGCCGATATCGACAGGCAGGTCGTAGCTGAGCCAGCCGGGCGCCTCAGAGAGCAGGGTCGCGGAGGTGACGTTGGTCTCCTCCTGCAACTCGCGCCTCGCCGCCTGGAGCGGCGTCTCGCCCGCATCGATGCCGCCTTGTGGCATCTGCCATTCATGGCCGTCCGCAACATGCTCGCGCAGGCTGCGATTGGCGCGTCGGCCGATGAAGACGAGGCCCTGCGCATTGAACAGCGCGAGGCCGACGCAGGGACGATAGCCCTTGGGCGGGGAAGCGATCATCGCAGGGAGCCTGTCGAGGACGGGTTTCGGAAGCCGCGCGCCGCGCTGACCGGCACGACGAGGATGCCCTTGGCCTCGAGCGATTGGGCCCAGCGCGCGATCCGCTCGATCGAGACGGGCAGGGCGCTCGCCGAAGCGATGACGATGCCCTGCTCGCGCGCCAGCGCTTCCAGCATGGCGAGTTCCTTGTCGATCGCGTCGGCCCGGGCGACCGTGTCGATGACGCGATCGACCTTCATCGCCGGGATCTGGGCGCGCGTGGCCGAGGTCGCAAGCAGGCTGCGCGAGGAGGAGCCGTCATCGACGACGATGAGCCCGCGCCCGGAGATCTCGCGCAGGATCGGCGAGAGCGCGGCATCGTCCGCCGTCAGGCGCCCACCGAGGAAATTGACGATGCCGACATAGCCGGTGAAGCGCCCGAGCACCCATTGCAGCCGGTCGATATTCTCAGCCGCCTTCGGGCCGGTCAGCAGGGTTTGCGGGCCAGGGTCGTTGTCGGGATAGTCGAACGGCTCCATCGGCACCTGGAGAAAAATCTCGTGGCCTTCGCCGCGCGCGCGCTGGACCGTGCGCTCCAGCTCCGGACCATAGGGCGCGAAGGCCAGCGACACCGCCCCCGGCAGCTTTGCGATGGCGTCGGCGGTGCCGCTCTGGCTGATGCCGAGGCCGCCGACGAGCAGGGCGATCCGCCCTGCCGGCTTGGTCGCGGGCTGCGGTCCGAGCGGGCGGGCATAGATCTGGGCGGGCGTCGCCCCGTCGGGGCCGATCTTCGGCAGCAGGCCGTGGCGCGTGCGCTCGACCAGCCGGCTGTCGGGGGAGGAGGCGAGCTTTATCGTCGCGGCGCTGTCGGGAATGGTGATGACGATCGAGCCAGGCGCTTCCGCGCCCGCACCCGGGCGCACCACGGTCACGCCGGCTTCGCTTTCGAGCTGGCTGGCGCTGGTCTGGGTTCGCAGTTCCGGAGTGGAGGCCGCCGGCGTCGGCGATGTCGCTTGCGATTGGGGGCTACGCTTTTCGATCAGCGCCGTCGCCATCGGTTGGCCGCCATCGGGATCGCGGCGCGTCGCGACGAGGAAGAGCAGGGCGGCGACCGCAAGTCCGACAGCGCCGCTCGCGCCCAGGGCAAGCCAAAGGCCCCATGGTTTGCCATGAGGCGCGGGGCGATTCTGGCCGAGCGGCCGATTGAGCTCGGTGAGCGGCGTTCCGGCCAAGGGCAGCCGTCCTCAGCTAAGAGAGCAAAGACCTGAAGCAAGCATGCTGGTCCCCGAGAGCGGGTCCGGTTCCCGGCAGCACGATCGCGCGGCCCGAATCAACGGCCCGCGCGTCTAGTCTTGTCGTGTGGCGAGCCGCCCGTCGAGTGCCGGGCGGCGCGTCTCCCGTGCTCAGTTCGGCTTCGGCGCCTCGGGGGTGGGCGTCGGGGCAGGCGCGGCGGCGTCCTTCTTGACGCCGCGCAGCAGGTCGAGCGCCGCGATCAGCTGCGTGTCCTTCAACGGATCGTTGGGCACGTAGGAGGCCGAGCCGGACTGCTCTTCCTTGCCGTCGACCGTCTTGAGATGGCCCTTGAGCGAAGCCTCGCCCTTGTTCTCGCCGAGCTTGTCCTTGAGCTCGGCCGGGATCTCCTGCGCGACCTCGACATCGGGCGTGATGCCCTTGGCCTGGATCGAGTTGCCGGATGGGGTGTAGTAGCGCGCCGTGGTCAGGCGCAGGCCGCCATTGGCGCCGAGCGGGATCACGGTCTGGACCGAGCCCTTGCCGAAGGAGCGCGTGCCCATGATGGTCGCGCGCTTGTGGTCCTGCAGCGCGCCGGCGACGATCTCGGCGGCCGAGGCGGAGGAGCCGTTGATCAGCACCACGACGGGCTTGCCCTTGGTCAGGTCGCCGCCGGGCTTGGCGTTAAAGACCTGCGTCTCCTCGGCGTTGCGGCCGCGCGTCGAGACGATCTTGCCGCGCTCGAGGAAGGCGTTGGAGACCAGCACGGACTGGTCGAGACGGCCGCCGCGATTGTTGCGGAGGTCGATGACGTAGCCCTTGATCTTGTCCTTGCCGATCTCGGTGTTGACCTTCTCGATGCCCTTGCGCAGGCCCTCATAGGTCTGTTCGCTGAAGGTGCCGATGCGGATATAGCCGACGTCGTTCTCGACGCGTTCCTCGACCGCCGGCACCACGATGGTCGTGCGGGTCAGGGTGAATTCGAGCGGGTCGGTCTTGCCCGGGCGCTCGATCTTGAGCTTGACCTGGGTGTTGATGATGCCGCGCATCTTCTCCACGGCCTGGGTCAGGCTCAGGCCCTTGACCTCGTCGCCGTCGATCTGGCGGATGATGTCGTTGGAGAGGATGCCGGCCTTGGAGGCGGGCGTGTCGCGGATCGGCTTGGCGACCTTGAGGACGCCGTCCTCCATCGTGACCTCGATGCCGAGCCCGCCGAACTGGCCGCGCATGTCGGTGTCCATGTCGCGGAAGCTCTTGGCGTCGAGATAGCCCGAATGCGGATCGAGCGAGGAGACCATGCCGTTGATCGCGGCCTCGATCAGCTTCTGTTCATCCGGCTTCTCGACATAATCGGTGCGGATCTTCTCGAAGATGTCACCGAACAGGTTGAGACTGCGATAGACCTCGGCGGAGGCCGCGACCGCGCTGGTCGAGGTGAACAGCTTTGTCTGGGTGACCAGACCGGTCAGGCCGGCGCCCATGACCGCACCGGCGAAAACGAGGGAAACCTTGCGCATCATCCGCGAACCTTTTCGCCTTGCGATTTCGTCCACCACGGCGCCGGATCGACCGAAACGCCGTCTTTTCTGAACTCTATATAAAGAACCGGTTGTCCGGTCCCAGAACCTACGATCGTCGCGGCAGCTTCCGACGTTTCGCCCATCACCGCAACCGGTTCCCCCGCGAGGACGAACTGATTCAGCGATACATCGATGCGCTGCATTCCGGCCAGCAGCAAATAGTACCCCCCGCCGGCATTCAGGATCAAGAGTTGCCCGAAGGAGCGGAAGGGACCCGCATAAACCACCCAAGCGTCCGAAGGTGCCGAAACTAGGGCATTGGGCCGCGTACTCACAGATATTCCACGCGTCGTGCCGCCTGCGCCGTCACTTTCGCCGAAACCACGCAATTGTGATCCCGCCGCCGGCAGGGGAAGCAAGCCCCGTGCCTCGGCGAAGGCGATCTTGGGCGCGAGCCGTGCGGGGTCCTTGAAGGCGAGCGCGGCCATGCGCTGGCGCTGCTCGCGGGTTTCCGATTCGAGGGCCTGGCGCGCGGTCTCGGCGGCGCGATTGGCCGTCGAGATCTCTTTTTCCATGCGCTCGACAAAATCGCGCAGGGAGCGCGCTTGCGCCGCGAGCTCGCCACCGACGCTGCGCTGCTCCTCGACGTCGCGCGCGGCGCCCGTTTCACGCTCGCGCCTGGCCTCGATCAGCGAGGCCAGGCGCTGACGTTCCGTCGCCAGGCCCTCCAGCTCGGTGGTGATGGCCTTACGGTCCCCGGTGATGTTCTCGCGCAAGCGCACCAGTTCGCCGAGATCGGAACCCAGGATCTCGATTTCCTGGCGCAGATCGGGCACGACCGCGCCCAGCAGCATCGAGGCCCGCACCGCTTCCAGAATATCCTCGGGGCGCACCAGCACCGCCGGCGGCGGACGCCGGCCGATGCGCTGCAGCGCCGCCAGCACTTCGGAGATCAAGCCGCGCCGGCCTTCGAGCGAGCGCCGGATCGCCGCTTCGCTGGATTGCAGCAGGCCGAGCCTGTCCTCGATCGCGCCGATGCGCCGCTCGACGGCCTGGGTGCGCTGGGTCGCCTCGAGCAGGGCCTTGTTGAGGGCGGCGCGGTCGGCGCGGATGCCGGCGATCTCCGCCTCCAGCTTGCCGCGCGCCTCGGCATTGCCGGCCAGGCGCTGCTCGATCGCCTTGAGTTCGGCCTCGCGGGCCTGTTTCTCGACCTGCTTGGCCTGTGCCTCGCGGGTCAATTGCTCGGGATCGGGGGATTGAGCGGCGGCAGGAAGAGAGGCGATGAACAGGGCCAGCGACAGGGCAGTAAGGGCTTTGCGGGCCTGCCTATAGGATGTGCGGAAGCCTTTATCCGGCATGCCGCGATGCCGTGGGCGGGCCGGGCTGCGCCATCCGCGAATCAGGGGCCGGAATAGTTTCATGCGCGATGATAAGGGTGTCCGGCGATGATCGTCATGGCTCTGTAGAGCTGTTCGAGCGCCAGCGCGCGCACGATCTGGTGCGGGATGGTCAAGGCCCCGAACGCGATCGTCAGATCGGCCCGGTCGCGGATCTCATCGCTGAGCCCGTCGGCGCCGCCGATGACGAGGCTGGCGGCTGCCGTGCCGGCATCGCGTGCAGTGGCTATCCTGGCCGCAAAGGCGTCGCTGGTCAGGCTGCGGCCGCGCTCGTCGAGCGCGATCAGAAGTCCGGGCGTGAGCTTGGCGGTGATGGCCTGGGCCTCGTCGCGCTTGCGCTCGTCGGGCCGGCGGCCGCGGCTCTCGGCGAGCTCGACGATTTCCGGGCCGGACAGGCCCAATCCGCGGCCGAGCGCCAGCGCGCGCTCGCGATAGCGCTCGCACAACTCACGTTCCGGCCCGTCCTTGAGCCGGCCTATGGCGATGATGGCGAGGCGCAACGGCGCGCGTCTCTCGTTCTGGAACGTTGGAGCAGAATGCGAAAACCGGTTCCCGCTTTTCGCATTCTGCGTTGGTCAGCTGACGAGGCGCTCGTTGGGCCTGTCGGCGCCCCACATCTTCTCGAGATTGTAGAACTGGCGCACTTCCGGGCGGAAGACGTGGACGATGATGTCGCCGGTGTCGATCAGCACCCAGTCGCAGGCCGGCATGCCCTCGACCTTGGGCGTGGGCAGGCCCGACGCCTTGAGGGCTTCGACCAGGCTGTCGGCGATGGAGGCGACATGACGGTTCACCCGGCCCGACGCGATGATCATCGCATCAGCCAGTGAGGTCTTGCCGACAAGGTCGATGACCGTGACGTCTTCGGCCTTCATCTCTTCGAGAACATGCAATGCGAGGGCTACGCTGTCGGCGGATGGGTTTTCCGACACAGCGGCCTGGGGAAGCGGCTTGGGCTCGGCTTCACCAAGGGTTGAACGGTTCAGTTCCGTATCCTCTCGATCACGACGCGCTCACAGCGCGACCTGATCAAATTACGCTCAGCGGGGCTAAAATTCAATCGGATTCGGCCTGTTCGCGTAATTGCGTGGAGGAGAGGCCGGAGCGGCGGCCGTGCAGGAAGATCCAGGCCGGCGGCTTCGCATCGGCGAGCGCGGCGCCCTGGCTTTCCGAAATCCGCCAGCGCGAGAGCCAGTTGGCGGCGGGCGAGGCGACCGAGCTATGGGTCGAACCCGGCCGGTCGATGATCGCGATCGGCATCATCCGGGCGATCGCGCGCCACTCGTTCCAGCGATGGAAGCTGGCGAGATTGTCCGAGCCCATCAGCCAGACGAAGTGGACGCCGGGGCAGCGCAGCTTCAGCGCGCGCAGCGTGTCGGCGGTGTAGCGGGTGCGCAGCCGCGCCTCGATCCCGGTGACATGGATGCGGGCATGGTCGGCGATCTCGCGCCCGAAGGCGACGCGCTCAGCCAAAGGCGGCAGGGCGGCGTTGTCCTTGAGCGGGTTGCCGGGCGTCACCAGCCACCAGACGCGGTCGAGCTGGAGCCGGCGCAGCGCGGTCAGGCTCGCCATGCGGTGGCCGTCATGGGCCGGGTTGAAGCTCCCGCCGAACAGGCCGATGCGCAGGCCCGGCGCATGGGGCGGCAGCCGCAGGTGATCGCTGCTCAAGGCAAGATTCTGCGTCACGAACGAATCTGGCCGTCGCCATGGACACGATATTTGAACGAGCAGAGCTGCTCGACGCCGACAGGCCCGCGCGCATGCATGCGCCCCGTCGCGATGCCGATCTCGGCGCCGAAGCCGAATTCGCCGCCATCGGCGAACTGGGTCGAGGCATTGTGCAGCACGATCGCCGAATCGACCTCGGCGAGGAAGCGCCGGGCGGCAGCCGCGTCGTCGGCGACGATCGCCTCGGTATGGTGCGAACCATAGCGCTCGATATGGTCGATCGCGGCGTCGAGCCCTGCGACGAGCTTCACCGCGATGATGCGGTCGAGGAATTCCGTCGCCCAATCCTGCTCGGTCGCGGGGGTGACGCGGGCGTCGAGTTCTTGCGTCGCGGCGTCGCCGCGCACGGCGCAGCCGGCGTCGAGCAGGGCGGTGACCAGCGGGGCGAGATGCGTCGCCGCGCAGGCCTCGTCGACCAGCAGGGTCTCGGCCGCGCCGCAGACGCCGGTGCGGCGCAGCTTGGCGTTGAGGGTGATCTCGCGGGCCATGGCGAGATCGGCGCTGGCATGGACATAGACATGGCAGTTGCCGTCGAGATGGGCGAAGACCGGCACGCGGGCATCGCTCTGGACGCGGGCGACGAGGCTTTTCCCCCCGCGCGGCACGACGACGTCGACATGGCCGTCGAGGCCCTTGAGGATTTCGCCGACTGCCGCGCGGTCACGGGTCGGCACGAGCTGGATCGCGTCGGCCGGCAAACCCGCCGCCTCCAGCCCCTGGCGCAGAGCGGCGGCGATCGCCGAGGAGGTGCGGAAACTGTCGGAGCCGGCGCGCAGAATCGCGGCGTTGCCGCTCTTCAGGCAGAGCGCGCCGGCATCGGCCGTGACATTGGGGCGGCTCTCGAAGATCACCGCGATGACGCCGAGCGGTGTCGCGACACGCTCGAAGCGCAAGCCATTGGGCTGCGTCCAGCTCGCCAGCACGCGGCCGACCGGGTCAGGCAGGGCAGCCACGGACGCGACGGCCTCGGCCACGCCGTCGAGGCGGGCCTGGTCGAGCAGCAGCCGGTCGATGAAGGCGGCGTTCTGGCCATTGGCCTTGGCGTCGGCGATGTCGAGCGCGTTGGCTGCGAGGATCTCTGCCGCATTGGCGCACAGGGCCGCGGCCATCGCGACGAGCGCGGCGTCGCGCTTCGTCGCCGGGGCGAGCGCGATCAGGCGCGCGGCGGCGCGCGCGCGCCGGCCGAGATCGCCCATCAGCGCCGCGACATCGCCGCGCTCCTTGTCGGAAGAGACCACGCGCAGGGCGCTCTCGCTCGTCATGACCGGCCTATCCAAACCCTTTATGCCTTCAGACCTTAACCGACGCCCAGACCTTAGCTGACGCCAAGGGCCATGTCGTCCCGGTGGATCATCTCGGCGCGGCCGGGGTAACCCAGGACGGCCTCGATGTCGCGCGAGGCCTTGCCGAGCACCAGCGCGGCCTCGTTTGCATCATAAGCGACGAGTCCGCGTCCCAGCACCGCGCCTTGCGGATCGCGGATCAGCACGGCGTCGCCGCGCGCGAAATCGCCCTCGATCCGGCTGACGCCGACCGGCAGCAGGCTCGCCCCGCCACGCAGGGCTCGTGCCGCGCCCTCGTCGACATGGAGCGCGCCGCGTGGCTCGAGCGAGCCGGCGATCCAGGTTTTCCGCGCGGTCGCGGGCGTGGAGGCGGTCAGGAACCAGGTGCAGCGCGCGCCATCGGCGATGGCACTGAGCGGGTTCTTCCCCCGCCCGTCGGCAATCAGCATATGCGTGCCGCCGGCGGCCGCGATCTTGCCGGCCTCGATCTTGGTGCGCATGCCGCCGCGCGAGAGTTCGGAAGCAGCGCCACCCGCCATGGCGTCGATCTGCGGCGTGATGCGCTCGACCAGCGGGATATGGCGCGCGCCGGGATCGCTGAGGGGCGGGGCGGTATAGAGACCGTCGATATCGGAGAACAGCACCAGCAGGTCGGCGCCGGCCATGGTCGCGACGCGGGCGGCGAGCCGGTCATTGTCGCCATAGCGGATCTCGGCGGTGGCGACGGTGTCGTTCTCGTTGATCACGGGGATCGCGCGCAGATCGAGCAGGCGACCCAGCGTTGCGCGTGCGTTGAGATAGCGCCGGCGCTCCTCGGTGTCGGCGAGCGTCAGCAGGATCTGGCCGGCAGTGAGGCCGTGATGGCCGAGCGCCTCGGCCCAGGTCCGGGCGAGGGCGATCTGGCCGACGGCCGCCGCCGCCTGGCTTTCCTCCAGCCGCAATGGCCCCGAGGGCAGGCCGAGCACGGTCCGCCCGAGCGCGATCGCGCCCGATGAGACGACGAGCACATCGGCGCCGCGCTGGTGCAGATCGGCGAGGTCCTCAGCGAGCGCGGCGAGCCAGGCCTGGCGCAAACGGCCGCGCGCCCGGTCGACGAGCAGGCTGGAGCCGACCTTGACGACGATGCGGCGGAACTGGTTCAGTGACGGCGTCTTCACGGCTGTGACCGGTTTGAACTTTCAGGACTTGTTGAACTTTCAAGACTTGCGGCTCTGGCTGTTGGCGAAAACGGCGCGCTTGTAAAGCGCCGCCGATGGCTGCGCGGCCATGCCTATAGCGGTTTCATCCGCTGTTGCATTGACAATGGCGATTCAAGCGCCCATATGAGGCCTGTCGATATTTAGGCCGAACGACGTGGCCCCGCGCATGAGAGTGCGCCTGCTGACGACCTTCACCGCTCAAAAAATCGAAAATTTGCGCGTGAGCGATCACGCGCTCCCACATACTTAGCGAAAGGTTTCGTTATGGCCGCTGGCACAGTTAAATGGTTCAATTCCACCAAGGGTTTCGGCTTCATTCAGCCGGATGATGGCGGGCAGGACGTGTTCGTCCACATCAGCGCCGTCGAGCGCGCTGGCATGCGCGATCTCCGGGAAGGTCAGAAGATCTCCTACGAGATGGTGCAGGACAAGCGCTCGGGCAAGATGTCTGCCGACCAGCTCCGCGCTGAGTGAGCCGCTAAGCCGCATCTGTCGGCATCGGAATTTGGGTTCGGCGACCACGGATGTACTGGCGCCTGAACCTTCCGGTCCAACGACGATGCGGTTCGATGAGGGGTCGGGGTTCATAGCCCGGCCCTTTTTCCGTCACTATAAACGCAGGAGACAGGCATGCAGGTTCTCGTCCGCGACAATAATGTCGACCAGGCCCTCCGGGTCCTGAAGAAGAAGATGCAGCGCGAAGGCGTCTTCCGCGAAATGAAGCGCCGTTCGGCTTATGAGAAGCCGTCCGAGAAGCGCGTTCGCGAAAAGGCCGACGCCATCCGCCGCGCCCGCAAGGTTGCGCGCAAGCAGATGCAGCGCGAAGGCTTGATCGCCGCGCCGAAGCCCAAGCCGAAGCCGGTCCGCGCTGGAGGCGCAGCGCCTGCGCGTTGATTTGGATACCAATTCGGCGCGATCTGGATTATTGCCCCCTCGCGGGGCACAGATCGCGCCCGTGACAACACGAGAGAAGGCTAGCCTTGAAGAACCCGAACGACCGCAGCTTCACTGATCGCAAGGCCAATTCCGCGGCCGCCAAGCAGGCGCTCCTTGAGCGTTTCAAGGCGAGGCCGGGTCCGGATGACCCGATCATGCAGCAGCGCCGCGCGGAGCGCCAGGCCATTGCCGATGCGCGCGCGGTTCGCGATGCAGAGAAGGCCGCTGCCCGGGCTGAAGCCGAGCGCCTGGCCGTTATCGAGGCCGCCCGCCTCGCCGAGGAAGAGCGCCTGGCCGAGATCGCTCGCGAAGCCGCCCGCAAGGCCGAGCAGGCCCGCCGCGATGCCGAGCGTCCGCGCAAGGTGCTGCTGGAAGCCGTGCAGTACGCCCAGCTCCGCGCCGCCGGCAAGGGCCGCCGCTGATATCACACGATTGCCAGGGCGATCCGGTCCGCTTGGATCGCTCGGTTGCCCTGGATTCTTACTTTTAGCGCATTATCTTTAAGGCGAAGCGGCGCGAGCTGCCTCGCTTGACGATGCTCTAGAGCAGTTTCAGATCCAAATGGATCGTTCAACCGCTCTAGTTCTTTGTATTAAAGCGTTTTCTTCACGCGAACCCGTATCCACTTCGCTCGAAAACGCTCTAGCTGACGGGGTTCTCGCTCGCGGCCGATCGGCGGCAGGAGGCTCGGCAGTCGACGATTCCGGCCTTGGCCCCTACGCCTCGGCCGGCGTGACACGCCTCCTCTCAGAGAGACGGGTCGTTTCGGGCCGCACGGTCCAAAACGCGAATTCGCCTCTCGGCTCAAGCGCAGCATCGGAGCGAGCCGCCATGGCGACGCGAGGACTCTCCGCCGACGAAATCAAGCGGCGGGCGCAAATGGCCTTCGACAAGGCCGACGCACGTAAACAGGAAGCATCGCGCGCGATGGAGGCCGAACAGGCCGAACGCGACGCCGTGATGCAGAAGACGGCCCGTCTTCGTGCGCAGCGCCTCGCCAAGGAAGCGGTGGAAGCCGAGACCGCGGCGATCGTCGCGGCTGAGCAGGCACAGGCCAAGGCCGAGCAGATCGAAGCCAAGGCCGCGGCGAAAGCCGCCAAGACCAAGGCGAGCACCGACAAGATCGCCAAGGCGGCGGAAAAGCTCGCCAAGGCTGCCGAAAAGGCGAAGAAGGCCGCCGCGCGCGTCTAGAGCAGTTTCCGATCCAGTTGGATCGTTCAATTGCTCTAGCTCCTTGTTTTGACGCGTTTTCTTCACGCGAACCGGTATCCACTTCGCTCGAAAACGCTCTGAGCTGTCTGCTTGTCCGAGATCGGACACGATCATTTCCTGGTTCAAGAAAAGCCTGCCCGGCCCCGAGCCCGGCGGGCTTTTCTATTGGGTGTTCGTGAGCATGCCGCCGCCGCCGCGTGCGCTTATCGGGCCGAAGCTCCGTTCAGGGCCACGGCCGCACGGATGAGCGCCTTGAAGGCGTCTTGATCGATGTCATCGCCCTCATGGAGATCGATGGCGCGTCTGGTGTTGCCTTCGAGGCTGGCGTTGAACAGGGCAGACGGATCCTCGAGCGAGGCGCCCTTGGCGAAGGTCAGCTTGACGACGCTCTTATAGGTCTCGCCGGTGCAGATGATTCCGGCGTGAGACCACACCGGCACACCCCGCCATTTCCACTCCTCGACTACTTCGGGGTCCGCCTGCCTGATGAGCGCACGGATATGGGAGAGCGTCTTGCCTCTCCAGTCGCTCAGTTCCGCGATTCTCGCATCGATCAATCGCGCTGGGGATTCGCTCGAAGGGGATTCGCCCGTGGTCGTTGCGCTCTTCTTCATATCGTCACTCCTCCTTGGCTGGCCGCGGCCCCTACACTGGCGACGGCGTCGCAAGACATTCTGCCAGCGCCTCCGTCAGACGGTCGAGTTCCGGCTTCGACCCGATAGTGATCCGGATGAAACCGGATACGCGCGGATCGGAGAAATGCCTGACGAGCACAGCGCGCTCGCGCAGTGCCGCTGAGAGGGCCTGACCGGTATGGCAGGGGTGGCGGGCGAAGACGAAGTTGGCGCTGGAGGGCAGCACATCGAAGCCAAGCCGGATCAGAGAGGCGGTCAGGCTCTCCCGATTGGCGATGATGGCCGATCGCGTCTCCTCGAAATAGGCTTCGTCCTGGATGGCGGCGATGGCGCCAGCCTGGGCCGGTCGCCCGAGCGGGTAGGAGTTGAAGCTGTCCTTCACCCGCGTCAGGGCTTCGATCAGCGCCTGATCGCCAATCGCGTAACCGACGCGAAGGCCGGCGAGCGCGCGCGATTTCGACAAGGTCTGGACCACCAGCAGATTGGGATGGTCGCGGATCAGGGGAATGGCGCTGTCCGCGCCGAAATCGACATAGGCCTCGTCGATCACCACAGGCGCATCGACCCGCGCGCTCACGAGCCGTTCGATCTCCGCCCGCGGCAGCGCGATCCCGGTCGGCGCGTTCGGGTTGGGAATGATGATGGCGCCGCCCCGGTCGAGATAATCGGCGATGCGGACGCGCATCGCGCCGTCGAGCGGGACCGTCTCATGCGCGATGCCGAACAGCCGGCAGTAGACGGGATAGAAGCTGTAGGTGATGTCGGGAAACAGCAGGGGCTCGGGCTGCTTCAGCAGCGCCGCGAAGGTGTGGGCGAGCACCTCGTCTGAGCCGTTTCCGACAAAAACCTGTTCGGGCGCGACGCCGTGATGCTCGGCCAGCACCTCCCGCAGGCGCGTGGATTGTGGGTCCGGATAGAGGCGCAGCGTGTCGGCGGCGGCGGACCGAATGGCTTCGAGCACCATTGGAGATGGCCCAAATGGGCTTTCATTGGTGTTCAGCTTCACCAGCCCTGGAATCCGGGGCTGTTCGCCCGGCACATAGGGCGACAGACCCCGGGCAAGTTCCGACCAATAGCGGCTCATGCAAGCCTCTCCTGCTGCCATGTCCATCGCGTGATGAGGGTTCGGATTCCTGCGGTCAAGTTCGCGACCTTCTGGCCGCCGCGATCAGGGCGCGCGCCATGTGGAGGAGGATCGCCGTCGCGTCGTCGTCGGCCAGAATCTGGGAGCTGACAAAGGCTCCGTTGATGACCACCGCCAGCTGGGCGGCGAGCTCGTCGGGCCGGTCGACCTGCAGTCGCTCGGCGATGCCGCGCAGACGGCGACGCAGTTCCTGCTTGTGCGTTCGGGCGACGATCCGAGCCGGGTGATCCTCGTCAGGAAACTCTGCGGCGACGTTGAGCTGGGGACAGCCGCGATAATTGGGGCGGCCGACCCGCTCTCCGATCCAGCCCATATGCGCCGCGAGCTCGGCTTCGCCGTCCTGTCCATGGGGCGCCGCCACGCGATCCCAGCACGCCCAGAAATCCTCGTCCTCCCGCTGCAGAAACGCGGCGATAAGGTCGTCCTTCGTTCGAAAGTGACGATAGAGGCTCGTCTTCGCGATGCCTGCCGCCTCGACGACCAGATCGACGCCGACAGCACGCACACCCCGACGGTAGAAAAGGTCGGAGGCGATCGCGAGGATTCGCTCGCGCATGCCGACCTGGCCGGTTTCCGCGTTGGGCCGGCCGCCCTCCTGCTCAGTCTTCATGTGTCGTCCTCCTGGCATCGGCAGAGATAGCAGCTTCGCGCTTGACGCGCTACAGACCTGTCTGTAGCTAAAAGGAACAGACAGGTCTGTAGCGCGGAGGAAAACATGACTGAGCAGCTTTTGAGAGCAGAGAGCGTCCGGCCGGCGGTTGCGGTCTACGGGGCCTCCGGACATACCGGCCGCTTCGTGGTCCGGGAGCTGTCGCGACGTGGCTTCACGGCCATCGCTATAGGGCGCGACGCAGCCAAGCTGGCGGCGGCCGGCTTCCCCGCGGGGGTCAGACAGGTCGTCGCCAGCCTCGAGGATCCCGCCTCGCTGGCCCGCGCCCTTGATGGGGCCGCCGCGGTCATCAACTGCGCTGGACCGTTCCTCGACACGGCCGAGCCCCTGGTCTCGGCGGCATTGCAGGCGCGCATCCATTATCTCGACGTGACGGCGGAGCAAGGCAGCGCCCAAGCGACCTTTGCGCGCTACGCCTCGGCCGCCGAAGCGGCCGGTGTCGTCGTCATCCCCGCCATGGGCTTCTATGGCGGCCTGAGCGACCTCCTGGCGACCGCCGCCATGGGCGACTGGTCCCGCGCCGACGAGGCGCGCATCGGGATCGCTCTGGACAGTTGGGAGCCGACCGAGGGGACGCGCGTCACAGGGCGGCGCAACACGGCCCGTCGCCTGACGCTTTCCGGTGGGACGCTGCAGCCGCTGGCCGATCTGGCGCCGAATGCCGTCTGGACGTTTGCGGAACCTTTTGGCGCACAGGAGATGGTCGAATTGCCCTTCACCGAGGCGGTCCTGATCGGGCGCCATCTGCAGCTGTCCGAACTCCACACCTATCTGAACACGGCGCCGCTGCGCGATCTTCGAGACGCTGCCACCCCTGCGCCGGTCGCGGCCGACGCGTCGGGACGCTCGGCGCAAACCTTCCTCGTGGAGGTCGAAATCCGCCGGGGAAGCACGCTGCGCCGGGCGGCGGCCCGCGGGCGGGACATCTATGCGATCACGGCGCCTCTGGTCGTCGAAGCCGCTGAGCGAATCCTGAGCACCGAGACGGCACAGGGCGGTGTCTTCGCGCCGGGCGCGCTGTTCGACGCCGCGAACTTCCTGGTGGCGCTCGCCCCCGATCTCGTCTTGTCCTGATCAGGGGCTGCGCGGCTGGATCATCGCAGCGGCGACCATGCAGGCACTTCGCCAGCCGTTTCGCTGCGCCGGTCGCGTCGAAGAGGCTGCGGATACGGGCTGCCATCGAGCGGGATGACGGCATCGGCAAACGAGGTTTCCGTGCCGAGAATCCCGCAGGGGTACTGCGAAGTTCGGCCAGCGGTGCTCAGGCGCGCCAGGACTGCGAGGCCGCGCTGACATCCTCCGCGAGGTAGGCCTGCAGATAAGTCGACAGGTCACGATAGCGGGACTGGCCATTGGCGTCGTAAACCCAGAGTTCCGGCTCGTCCTCGAACTCGATCCAGAGCAGGTAGATCCTCTCATAGCTGTACTCACTGCCGGCAAAGAGGGAGAGCCGTTCTGGCCGGAACAGGCTGGAGGCTTCATTCGGCCAGCCCTCCGCCGCTGCGATCTGCGACTGCTTTATCCCGTAGAGGAGAGCGTCGGCGGCCGTATCGGCTTCCGACCAAAGGCTCTCCATGTCTGCTGTCGAGAGCCAGTCTCCGTGGCTGGCGACCGTCCAGCGGCCGCATCGCTCGAAGCGCTCCTTCAGCATGGGGCTGACGGACCGATAGACGCCGGCCTGCAGCGTTGGAACACCCTTGCTGAACGGTTCAGGCGGCAGCAGCTTCGGGCGAAACGCTTCGTCGGCAGTTTCCCGATATCGAGCCGTCGCCGCGAACGCCATTTCGATCAATGTCTTGATCACGATCCGTCTCTCGCTGAGCCAACGCCTTCTTATTGTTACCCGCTCCACCTGTCCCGCAACAAATGGAACTGGCGCAATGCGTGGGGCCGATTAATCTCGTTTCCGATTGAACCTTTCACGCGCTCGCTGCGACCAACTCTTGCGAGCCGGGATGCCAGGCCTTGAGGGCGATGCATACGGAATCGGACGACGACCTCGTCAAGCGGATCGCCTCGGGCGACCGGCTCGCAATGCAGGTGCTGTTCTCGCGGCACCAAATTCGGGTCTACCGTTTCGTGCTGCGGCTCGTCCGCGACGAGACGATGGCGGAGGATGTGATCAGTGACGTCTTCATGGATCTCTGGCGACAGGCCGATCGTTTCGAGGCGCGTGCCTCGGTCGCGACCTGGCTGCTCGCGATTGCCCGCAACAAGGCCTATTCGCTGCTGCGCAAGCGGCGCGAGGCCGGGCTCGACGACGACTTCGCCGAAAGCATCGAGGACGAGGCCGACGACCCGGAGATCGTGCTGCAGAAGCAGGATAAGGGCCTGGCGATCCGCGCCTGCCTCGGCAAGCTCAGCCTCGAGCATCGCGAGGTCATCGACCTGGTCTATTATCACGAGACTTCGGTCGAGGAGGTTGCCCGCATCGTCGGCATCCCGGAGAACACGGTCAAGACGCGGCTTTTCCACGCCCGCAAGAAGCTGGGTGAACTGCTCAAGGCGGCAGGCATCGACCGGGGCTGGCCATGACAGACCGCGCCATCATTCCTCCATCTCGCATTCCACCATCGCGGCCGTCTGGCGCGATTTTCTGCGCTTCCGGTGCTCACGGACCGATGTCCGCTCCGCTCCGGTTCTCGAAAACCACGCCAGTCGACTCGTGCTGGCGAATGCTCGAACGATCTGTTGGGGAGGTACGCTATGACCGATAATATCGCGACCGACCCGAAGCGCGTCGAACTCGAACAGCTTTTGCCCTTCTATGCCAATGGCCGGATCTCGGCGGCCGACAAGCTGCGCGTCGAGACGGCGCTCAAGGCTGAGCCCGAACTGCGCCTGCGGCTCGACATCATCCGCGACGACATGGCCGAGACCATCCTGTTCAACGAGCAGCTCGGTGCGCCGTCACCTCGGGCACTCGATCGTTTGATGGCCGGCATCGAGGCCGAGCCGAAGCAGGCGCCGCTCTTGTCCCGCGCCAGGAGCGGCCTCCTGGGCTGGTTCGGGCAGTGGCTCGCGGCCCAGCCGCCGCGTCGGCTCGCTTATGCCAGCGCGGCAGCGCTGGCGTTGATCGCGCTCCAGGGCGTGGCGATCACCGGTCTTGCCGTACGGGGCGGTGGCGGCGGTTTCGAGACAGCCTCGGTGCCCGGCGTGCAATCCTCTGACCGCTATGTGCTCCTGAGTTTCGCTGCCGAAGCCAAGGCCGGCGACATCGCTGCTTTCTTCAAGCGCTATGACGCTTCGGTGGTCGACGGACCGCGCGCCAACGGCTTCTTCAAGGTCCGCATCGGCGATGCGAAGCTGACACCGGCACAAGTCGACGCCATCGCGGCGCGGATGAAGGCCGAGGGCGCCATCGTCAGCTTCGTCGCGCCCGCACCGTGACACCGCATCATGCGCTGCCGAAACAGCGGTTGTGCTATCGTGAAACCTGAAAGAGGGCGAAGGTGATGTCACGCTTTGTCGATCGCTTCGTCAGTATCCGCGCAGGTCTGCGCCTTCGGCATGGCGCCGCGTTGGCGCTCCTGCTCGGCCTGATCGCACCTGTCAGTGAGCTCGGCGCCCAGACCTATGGCGGGCGCGAGTTCAACTATCCGGCGACGCGGCAGGGCGTCACGCGCGCCCAGCCGGCGCTGCGCAGCCAAACCGCGATTCCAACATCCCGTGAGAGCGCCGTACCCGGCCGCACCTATCCCGGCACCGATGCCGGCCGCGCCTATCCCGGCCGAGGCGGGCGCGTCGAGACCGGGCGGCCTGGCCGCCCGCCGCGCTATCCGGGCCGAGGCGGTGGCTGGGGGCCTGCCGCGGCCGGCATCGGTGCCGGGATCATCGGCGGCATCATCCTCGACCAGGCGGCGCGGCGACCGGTCTATGATCCTTATGAGCCCGAGCCGGTTTTGCCGCGCCGGCCGAGGCGGCCGGTCATCCTCGACGGTGACGATCTCGACGAGCCGGTGCTGCGGCATCCGCGCCGGCCGGCTCCGCTGCGCGCTGCCGCGCCAGCGCGCCGGACGCCGCCCCCGGTGCAGACGGCGCGCCCCACCCCCGGGCAACCGCCCATCATCGTCCCGGCCGCGAGCGAACGCCGTTTCGTGGCCGACGAGATCCTGGTCGAGCTGGCGCCCAATGCTCAAGCCGATGCCGTCCTGCGCCGTCATCGCGCCACCTTGATGTCGAGCCGCCGCTTCGATCTGGCGGGCGTGACCATCATCCGGGCGCGTTTGAACGATGGCCGCAGCGCCCGCACGGTGCTGTCGCAGATGGCGGGCGATGCCCGCGTCGCCAGCGCGCAGCCGAATTACCTCTATACGCTCCAGCAGGATGCACTGAGGCCGGAAGCGCCCAAGGACGAGGCCGCACAAGCCGTGCCTGAAGCTGCAAGCGCTGCCGCCGAGCCTGTCGCCTCGCTGCCGAAACCTGAGGATGCGGCGCCGGTCCTGGCCGCTCCGCCCGTCATCGCATCGCCCGAATTGCCGCCGGTCGTGCCATTGGCCTCCGTCGCGCCCAAGCGCGAATTGCAGCCGCAATACGTCGCCGAGACCTTGCATTACGACGCCATCCACAAACTGGCGCGTGGCGAAAAGATCCGCGTGGCGGTGATCGATTCCGGCGCGGATCTGGCTCATCCCGAACTGCAGGGCGTGCTCGCCGGCAGTTTCGACGCGGTTGGCGGCGATACCACGCCCCATGCCCATGGCACTGCGATGGCGGGCGCCATCATGGCGCAGGCGCAGTTGCAGGGCGTCGCGCCGGCTGCGCGCCTGCTCGCGGCGCGCGCCTTTTCCGGCAACAGCGCTCCGGCCTCGGCCAACGGCACGACCTACCACATCCTCTCGGCGCTCGACTGGGCGGCGGGGGAGGGGGCGCGGGTGGTCAATCTGAGTTTTGCCGGGCCGCAGGACCGCTTGCTGTCGCGTTCGCTCGCTGGGGCCAAGACCAAGGGCATGGTCGCGGTCGCGGCCGCCGGCAATGGCGGCGCGAATGCAGCCCCGCTCTATCCCGGCGCCGATCCCAACGTCATCGCCGTCACCGCAACCGACGCCCAGGACAAGCCCTTCGCACAGGCCAATCGCGGCAGCTACATCGCGGTCGCGGCGCCGGGCGTCGATGTGCTCGCGGCCGAGCCGGAGGGGCGCTACGCCTTCTCCTCAGGCACCTCGATCGCGGCCGCCCATGTCTCGGGGCTGGTGGCGCTGCTCCTGGAAAAGCGCCCGGACCTCGATCTGGAAGGCGTGCGCAAGCTCTTGATGGAGAGCGCTATCGATCTCGGCGGCAAGGGCCGCAACCCGATCTTCGGTGCCGGCCGCGTCGATGCGCCGGCCGCCCTGGCGCGGACGCTGCCGGTCTCGGCGGCGCGGCCCTGAGGCGAGGCGGGCTCTTACATCCGCGCCGTCATCCCGGACGCAGCGAAGTGGAGATTCGGGATCCATCATAGAGCCAGGCCCTTTATAGGATTGGCCCTCCGATGGATCCCTGTGTGTTTGGTGTGTGTCATGATTGGAGCGGGCGGGAAGCCGTTGGATCCCAGGTGGTGAACACCGTGTTCCGGCTCGGCTCCCGCCCGCCTTTGCAGACCCCATCCTGAACAGTTGACCGAGGCCGCTTGCACCGGACCTCGCAGCACAGGGACAGGCACCATGACCATACACCCCTGCTTCATCGGTTGCGATATCGCCAAAAGCCATCTCGACCTGTTCGATGAGACGAGCGGGACGAGCCTTCGGATCGCCAATACGAGCGAGGCGATCGCGACCTGGCTGTCATCTCTCGACGCCCAGGCCTGCTTCATCGCCTTCGAGGCGACCGGCCCCTATGACCGCATGCTGCGCCAGGCCCTGGAGCAGGCGGGCTGCCGCTTCGCCCGGATCAACCCGGGGCGCGCCCGCGACTTCGCCCGCGCCACCGGCCGCCTGGCCAAGACCGATACGATCGACGCCGAGATGCTCGCGGCGATGGCGCGCGCCCTCGCGCTCATGCCCGACCCGGCTTGCGACCCTGCCCGCAACGCTCTGGCGCAGCTTCACAAACGCCGCGACCAGCTCGTCGAGATGCGCGCCGCCGAGCGCGTCCGCCACAGCGAAGGAAAAGATCCCTCCGGCAGTCTGGCCCGTCATCTCGCCTGGCTCGACGCCGAGATCGTCACGCTCGAGCGCCTCGTCAATGAAGCCCTGCAGGCCGACGAGACGCTGGCCAGGGCGCAAGCCCTGCTGCGCTCGGCCCCTGGCGTGGGACCCGTCACCGCCGCCACCCTCATCGCCCTGATGCCCGAGCTCGGACACGTCTCGCCAAAGGCCGTCGCCGCACTCGCCGGCCTCGCCCCCTTCAATAACGACAGCGGGCGCAGGCGCGGACAGCGCATGATCAAGGGCGGAAGGCGGCGCGTCCGCAAAGCCCTCTACATGGCAGCCCTCGCAGCCATCCGGACATCGTCGCGCTTCAAGACCTTCTACGACGCCATCCGCGCCCGAAGCGGCGCCGCCAAGGTCGCCATCATCGCCGTCGCAAGAAAGCTCCTCGTAACCCTCAACGCCATGCTCAAAACCCGCACCGCATTCCAATCATGACCACCAAACAACACAGTTGCCGGATCTGCGCGGCTTCGGCGCTTGTCCGGGATGACGGCGAGGTTGTTCGGGCGGATCGAGCCTCCGAAAAAATAATCGCCTCCCTTTGAACCTCTCAACGCCCCGCCGCGACCAATGCTCATGGAGGGCGAATGGTTCGCCGCCGACTGGACCTCGGGAGATACCATCATGACCAGCTTCAAGAAGACCGCGACCGCCGCTCTGGCCGCCCTCACCCTCTCCACCGCCATTCTCGCCGGCGCGGGCAGCGCCGAAGCGTATCCGCGCCATCGCGGCCATGGCTGGGGCGTCGGCGCCGGCATCGTCGGAGCGCTCGCCGTCGGCGGCCTGCTCGCGGCCTCCGCCAACCGCGCCTATGCCGAGCCCGTCTATGAGGAGGATGCTCCGGTGCGTCGCTGCGAGATGGTCGAGCGCGTCAACCGCTTCGGCGAGGTCGTCGGCTACCGCAAGGTCTGCTCGCTCTACTGAGTGGCAAGCATGGCCCGCATTGATCCGGCCCCTCGCTTCCCCCGAGGGGCCGGAGGGTGTTTGATATTCATACTCGGACCCACGTCGTCATTCCGGGGCAGGCCGAAGGCCTGAGCCCGGAACCCATATCCTCAGGTGCAGACGGGCAAAGTGCGACGCTGGTCGCGCCCTCACTGGCAACCGCAGTGGTTGGGTTCCAGGCTCGACCCTACGGGTCGCCCCGGAATGACGGCGTGTTTCCAACTCAATTGATCGCGCTCTAAGCCCCGGCCTCCGCGAACTGCGCCAGGGTCGAAGGGCCCGAGCGTGTCTGCCAGAGTGCGATCAAGCGCTCGGCGTTCTCGTCAGGCAGCAAGCTGCTGTCGAACTCGGCGTCGTAGGCGCAGTAGGCGTGGATGGCGTGATAGTCCCGGCGGGCATCGCCGATCGGTCGATCGGCTCTGGCGATCTCGCGGCGTTCGAGCTCCTCCAATGAGCAATGGATGCCGACGAAGAACACGTCATATCCTTTCAAAAGCCGGGCGGTTCGCTGCAGCCAGTCGCGATTCTCCATGATGTATTCGACGATGAGATTGTTGCCGCAGTCGAGATAGGCGGTCAGCGACCGTTCGAAGCCGGCAAAGAAACCAACCCGGATCTCAGCCCATTTGAATTCGCCGCTCTTGATGCGGGCGGATGGCAGGACGCCGGCATCCCGCAAATGGTCGATGGAGATGTGCCAGAAGGGCTCGCCGATCCTGGCCTGGACAGCGCGGGCGAGGGTGGATTTCCCGCTGCTGGAGGCACCGTTGAGGAGGATGACCTTTCCGACCGTCACGGTGCTGCGCTCCAATCTTTTCCGGCAGGCATCTCGTCTCTAAGCGCATCCGTCGTCGCCTCGTCCATCCTCGCCGCAATCTCCAGGTCATGGTCTGTCATTGCTGTCGCGGGATGGATCGGCGTCAGCCCATGGTCTCCGTAGAGGGTCGCCAGTGCGTCCCAGTCAGCAAGCACGATGCGGTACAAGCCGCTGTAGACAAAATTCTTCGCAGCGATTTCGACGGCCTTCTCGCGGCCTAGAAACCCTGCCGTGGCTTCAATCTCCAGCCAATTGACGATCAGGTGCAGATAAGACGACTGAGCGCTGTGGGCTCCTTCGGGAAACACGACAGGCACGTTTGGATAGCGATCCAGCAATGCCGCCCAGATCGTTTTCCAACCATCATGGTGCGCGTGCGAATACCATGTGACATACCAATGCATCTGCTCGTGCAGGTACAAGGACAGCAGCGCGGATTCTTCGCGAACCATGGTGTTCAATGTCAGAACAGGATGGCTATGCGAGATTTCGCCAGGCGCAATACGCACCCGACGCGTGTATTCGCACGGTGCCAGATCGTGCTCGGCACGCAGGCTCAAGAGCATGGTGCGGATGCGCTCCGAAACCCTTTGGGTTTCCGAAAGGTCGATCGTGACGATGTCGTTCAGCAGGACCATGAGCCGGCCTTCGCTTGTCGGCATTTGGATATGTCAGCCCTCATCATGAGGAGCAAGGCAAAGCCGTGCGTCTTGTGCGATGCTCCAGTTCGCAGCGATGGCGCCCTCTGGAACATCCTTCGAGACGCGATCCCGTTGGATCGCACCACAGGATGAGGGCTGTGGATCCAAATGCGATTGTCCTGCTGCGCAGTTCCACTCCCGCTTGACCTTCCGCGCCGCTTGCGCCTGATGTCGCGCCATGCGCCGCCCCAAACTCCTCTTCGTCGCCACGGAAGACTGGTTCTTCGCCTCGCATTTCCTGCCGATGGCGCGGGCTGCGCGCGAGCTTGATTTCGACGTCGTCGTCATCGCTCGCGAGCGTCAGCATCGCCGCGTCATCGAGGCGACGGGAGCCCGTCTGATCGCGCTGGAGGCCGAGCGCCGCAGCCTCGATCCGCGCGCGCTTTACCGCCAGATCGCGGCGCTGAAGCGCCTGATCGAGGCCGAGCGGCCCGACATCCTGCATTGCATCGCCTTGAAGCCGATCGTGCTCGCCGGCCTCGCCGGCAAGCTCGCGGGGGTCGAGCGCCGCGTTTATGCGTTGACTGGGTTGGGCTTCCTCGGCGCCAAGCAGGGTCTGGTCGCGGGTGCGGCGCGGCTGGCCGTGCGGTTCTGGCTGCGCGCGGCGATCGACGGGCCGCAAACCCGCTTCCTGTTCGAGAACCCTGACGATCCCGTCTCGCTGGGCTTCGATCCGCAGGATGCAGGCAAGGTTGCGATCGTCGGCGGCGCGGGCGTCGACCCCTTGATCCTGATGCCGGAGCCGATGCCGGCGACCCCCCCGCTCAAGGTCGCGCTGGTTGCGCGCATGCTCTGGTCGAAGGGCGTCGACCTTGCGGTCGAGGCGGTGCGGTTGGCGCGGGCGGAGGGCGCGCGCGTCGAGCTCACGGTGCATGGCGCGCCCGACCCGTCCAATCCCAAGGCGATTCCCGAGGCGACACTGCAGCAATGGGCGGCCCGGCCGGGCATCAACTGGGCCGGCCCGACACGCGATATCGAGGGCGTCTGGCGCCAGCACCATCTCTGCATTCTGCCCTCGCGCGGCGGCGAGGGTTTGCCACGCACGATCCTGGAAGCGGCCGCCTGCGGCCGCGCGATTCTGACCACGGATGTGCCGGGCTGCCGCAGCTTCGTCCGCGACGGGCGCGACGGGATCGTGGTGCCCGCCGACGACACCGCTGCGCTCGCCAAGGCGCTGATCACCTTCGCCGGCGCCCCGGCGCTGGCCGAGCGCATGGGCACGAGCGCGCGCGCAAGGTTGATCGACGGCTATACCGAGCGCGATGTGATGAATGCGGTCAAGGCGCTCTATCGCGGCCTGCTGGACCAACCGACGACGGAGGTCGCGGCGTGAGCGCCGTGTCCATCGAGCTCGACCGGCGCGGCTTCATCCTGGCGCAGACGCGGTTGCTGCCGGTGCCGCATGCGCCGGAGATTTCGCTCCATGTCGCCGAGGAGGCGACGGAGCTCTGGCAAAAGACCGAGGATGAGCTTGCCACCATTGGCCTGCCGCCGCCCTTTTGGGCCTTTGCCTGGGCCGGCGGACAGGCGTTGGCGCGCTATCTCATCGACCAGCCGGGACACGTGGCCGGCAAGCGCGTGCTCGACTTCGCCAGCGGTTCGGGGCTCGTGGCGATTGCCGCCGCCAAGGCCGGTGCAGCGCGGGTCGAGGCTTGCGACATCGATGCCTTCGCCGGCGAGGCAATAGGGCTCAACGCGCAGGCCAATGGCGTTCACGTCGAGGTTCTGCTCGACGATCTGATCGGCCGCGACGAGGGCTGGGACGTCATCTGCGCCGGCGATGTCTGCTATGAGCGCGCGATGGCGGAGAGCATCATTGACTGGCTCTCGCAATTGCAGGCGCGCGGCGCAACCGTGCTGATCGGCGATCCCGGTCGCAGCTATCTGCCTCGGGACAGGCTGGAGGCGCTGGCGACCTATCAGGTTCCGGTGACGCGCTCGCTGGAGGATACCGAGATCAAGCAAAGCTCGGTCTGGCGGTTGCGGTCGCAAATGTGAGGAGGCGGTGCCTTTTCCGTCATGCTCGCCCTTGTGGCGAGCATCCACGTCTTGAACACCGCACTCGATCGACGAAGACGTGGATGGTCGGGACAAGCCCGACCATGACGGGAGGAGCTGAAGCGCCTCACGCGCCATGCTTCTCGAGAAACGCCTCGACCGATAGGCTGCGGAAATCCGCCAGCGCCGTGCGCAGGCGCGCATGCTCCCAATCCCACCAGGCCAGCGCCAGCAATCGCTCGGCGATCGGCTCCGGGAAACGCCGGCGGATCGGCTTGGCCGGGTTGCCGCCGACGATGGTGTAGGGCGCGACATCCTTGGTGACGATCGCGCCGCCCGCGACCACCGCGCCGGTACCGATTTTGCGGCCGGGCAGGATGATCGCGCCATGGCCGATCCAGACATCGTGGCCGATGGTCACCGGCGTCGAGCGCCGCCAGGCGAAGAACGCGGCATCGTCCTCCGCATCGTCGAAATAGGCCGAGGCGCGATAGGTGAAATGCGATTGGCTCGCCCGCTGCATCGGGTGGTTGCCGGGGTTGATGCGGGTCATTGCCGCGATGGAGCAGAATTTCCCGATCGTCGTGTAGATGACATTGGAATCGTTCACGACATAGGAGTAGTCGTCCATCGACGACTCGACGAAGGACGTGCGCGCGCCGATTTCGGTGTAGCGTCCAAGCGTCGCCTGCCGCACCTGCGCGGTCGGGTCGATCAGAGGTTCCAATCCCAGTTTTTTGACCACGATGTCGCTTCCTTCTCAGATCGCTTCAGGATTGCCGGCCGCAGCGCCGGGAGCTCTCGTCCTCGTCGTCGGCCCGTCGGGAGCCGGCAAGGACACATTGATGGACGCCGCCCGTGCAGCACTTGCCGGTGATGCCCGGTTCCACTTTGCCCGGCGCCTGATCACGCGGCCGGCGATGGCGGGCGCCGAGGATCATGACAGCTGCTCCCAAGCCGAGTTCGCGGCGGCCGTCGCGCGCGGCGAGATGGCGCTGCATTGGGGCGCGCATGGCTTGACCTATGGCATTCCCACGACCGAACTCTCCGGCATCGCGTGCGGGCGGGGCGTGATCGTCAACATCTCGCGTGGCGTCATTCCAGTTGCCGAGCGGCTGGCCGGACGGGTGACGGTCGTCAACATCACCGCTCCGAATGCGGTGCTGGCGAAGCGGCTCGCCATGCGCGGGCGCGAGAGCGAGGCCGATATCGCAGCCCGGCTCGCCCGCGAAGCGCCCTTGCGGACGCAGAGCGCCGAGCTGGTGACGATCCAGAACGACCGTACGGTGGCGGAGGCGGCGGCGGAGTTCGTCGCGGTGCTGCGCGGGCTGATGACTGCTGGAACACCCTGAGCCCTCATCCTGAGGAGCCGCGGAGCGGCGTCTCGAAGGGTGCTCAATGAGGCTCTGGTGTCCGCTGGAGCATCCTTCGAGACGCCATTCCTGGCGGAATGGCTCCTCAGGATGAGGGCTCAGGGTATGGCCAACGCAATCGGGTTGCCCGGCCGTACCCATCACCCCAGAACGAAGCTGTCGAGCAGGCGGAAGCGGCTCTCGCGCGTGTCCTGCTTGAAGAGCGCGAGCCGGTCGATCGCGACCGGAGCCGATGGGACATGGTCGGCATAGGCCTGCGTCAGCGCCTGCTTGACTGGTGCGACCTGTTCCACCGGCAGCGAGCCGGTCAGCGTCATGTGGAAGCGGAAGGCGTCGCCGACATAAGGGTAGCCATAGGCCTCGAGATAGGCCCGGTGCGCCGGCGTCAGCGGGCTCTTGAGGCGGCGCGCCAGATCGGCCGGACTCAACGGGGCGCGGAAGGGCTCGAAGGCCTGGACGACGGAGAAGGCGAGGTTCTGCAGTGGCCGGCTCTCGGCTGATGGCGTCAGCGCCACGAAGGAGCCGAGCGCGGTGACGCTGAGACCATTGAGCGGAACCGCATCCAGCCCCGAGGCAAAATTATGCGTGAAGGCGCGCAATTGGGCTTCCTGGCGACCGACGGCCAGTTCGAACGGGGCCTTCAGCGTCGCGTGGAAGCCATAGCGCCGGGGCTCGGCGGTGAGCGTCGGCCAGCTTTCCGCGTCGCAGCCGGCCGGGACCGTGAAAGGCGCATCCGCGGCCGTGATCGCGTCATAGCCAAGCGTCGCGCTGCCGAAGCGCCAGAGTGCGCTGTCGGCGGCGGGGGCGTAATAGAGGGCGTAGCGCGGCGCGGTCAAAATGCCCGCTCGCCCTTCGACCAGACAGCGGCGAGCACCGGCGTCGCGCCCAGCACCTTGAAGCGCACGAGGTCGGCGCGCAGGCCGGGCTTGAGGTGGCCGCGATCCCTGAGGCCGAGGATGTCGGCGACCTTCCAGGTCACCATGCCCATGGCGTGCGGCAAGCTGATGCCATGGCTGGCATGGAGCTTCAGCACGGCCTGGAGCAGGCTTGCCGGGACATAATCGGAGGAGAGCCCGTCGAGCAGGCCCTTCTCGGCCAGCTCTGCGACCGAGACGCCGCCGGAATGCGAGCCGCCGCGCACCACGTTTGGCGCGCCCGCGACGGTTGCGAGCCCGCGCTGCTTGGCGGCTTCCGCAGCTTCGATCGTGGTCGGGAATTCCGAGATCACGGCGCCAGACGCAATGCCGGCCTCGACATGTTCGAGCGTGGTGTCGTCATGGGTCGCGATCGGGATGCCGCGCGAGCCGAACATCTCGACGACGGCGCTCCAGTTGCGCGAGACATTGGCCGCGCCCTCCGACTGGCGGACGACGACATCGGCCTCGAACTCGGCCTCGGTCTTGCCGTTGCCCATGGCGTAGGTCTTGAGATGGTCGATGTTGCGCCATTGCCGCTGGCCGGGCGTGTGGTCCATCAATGAGACGAGCTGGACGAGCTCATCCTCCTGATAGGGCTCGATGTCCTTGAGCAGGTCGGGGCTCGTCAGTTCGCAGCGCATATGGATGCGGTGGTCGATGCGGAAGACGTTTTCGCGCCGGCCCTCGGCCAGCGCCTTCATCACATCGGCGAAGATGTCCTTGCGGTAGTCCTTGGCCGAGAAGGGCGTGCCGGCGCAGATCGCGTCATAGACGGTGGTGACGCCGGCCGCCGCCATCTGCGCGTCATGGACGAGGGCGGCCGCAAGCCCGTTCGGCCAGAACACCTTCGGCCGGGGCATGAAGTGCTTTTCCATATTGTCGGTGTGCATCTCGACGAGACCCGGCGCGACATAGTCGCCGTTCACGTCGATGGCGCCCGGCAGGGATGACTTGCCCTGATCGACCGATGTGATGCCGGTCTCGTCGAAGGCGATTGTGCCGGAGACGACATCGTTCTCGAGGATCAGTCTGGCGTTGGTGAGAACGGTTTGCATCAGGCGGCCTTTCTGAAATCGGTGATGTCGAGATAGCGCGTGGCGACGGCCTCGCGCACCGCCTCATCATGGAAGATACCGACGATGGCGCAGCCTTTAGCACGGGCCTCCGCGATCAGCGCGACCACGATGTCGCGGTTGGCGGCGTCGAGCGAGGCGGTCGGCTCGTCGATCAGCATGATCGGCGAGGGATCGACGAAGGAGCGGGCGATGTTGACGCGCTGCTGCTCGCCGCCGGAGAAGGTCGCCGGCGCGAGCCCCCAGAGCCGTTCGGGCAGGTTGAGCCGCGCCAGCATGGCCTTGGCGCGCTCGCTCGCTTCCAGGGCGTCGACGCCACGGGCGAGCAGCGGGTCGCGCACAATGTCGAGCGCCGAGACGCGCGGGATCACGCGCAGGAACTGCGAGACGAAGCCGAGCGTGCGGCGGCGGATGTCGAGCACGGTGCGCGGCACGGCCGAGACGATGTCGATCTGGCGTCCGGCATGGGTGATGGCGATCATGCCCGCGCTTGGCCGGTAATTGCCGTAGAGGATGCGCAGCAGGCTAGATTTGCCCGCGCCCGAGGCGCCCGCCAGCACCAGCGCCTCGCCGGCGGCGACGCTGAAATTGACGTTGTCGAACACCGGCAAGCGGACGCCGCCCTGATTGTGCAGGGTGAAATGCTTGGCGACGTTCTCGACGTGAATCATCGTGGTCATGATGTCAGTGCCTTGTGCGGGCGGAGTGACGAGGGTGTGACGGGCGGGCGTCACACACTCAGCACCGCCGAAGTCAGAAGCTGCGTATAGGCGTGGTGCGGATCGTCCAGCACCTGGTCGGTCAGGCCCTGCTCGACGACGCGGCCGTCCTTCATCACCATCAAGCGGTCGGTGAGGAGCCGCGCCACTGCGAGGTCGTGGGTGACGATGATGGCGGCGAGGCCGAGATCGCGCACCAGGACGCGCAGGAGGTCGAGCAGGCGGGCCTGCACGGACACGTCGAGGCCGCCTGTCGGCTCGTCCATGAAGACGAGGCGCGGTTCGGAGACCAGTACGCGGGCGATCTGCAGGCGCTGCTGCATGCCGCCCGAGAACTGGCGCGGCCGGTCGTCGATACGGTTCTCGGCGATCTCGACGCGCTGGAGCCAGTCGAGCGCGCGCTCGCGGATCTTGCCGTAATGCCGGTCGCCGCGATCCATCAGGCGCTCGCCGACATTGCCGCCGGCCGAGACATCCATGCGCAATCCGTCGCGCGGGTTCTGGTGGACGATGCCCCAGGCGGTGCGCATCAGGCGGCGGCGCTCCTGCTCGGCCACCGAATAGATGTCGAGCGGCTGGCCCGAGCCGCGGAACAGCACCTCGCCCTGGTCGGGCCGGTCGATGCCTGCAAGGCAGCGCAGCAAGGTCGACTTGCCCGAGCCGGATTCGCCGACGATGCCGAGCACCTCGCCCGGCCAGAGGTCGAAGGAGACGTCCTGGCAGCCGATACGCTCGCCATAGAAGCGGCTGACGCCGGCGACGGAGAGCAGCGGCTCGGGATCGAGCTTCGCCTCGGGGGGAGACACGTGGACGGTCATGGCTTCATTTCCTCCACCAGATGCAGCGCCGAGGCGTCGGCCAGCATCGTGCCGCGATGACCGGCCTGCCGCCGGGTCTCGCAATGATGGCTGTCGGAGCAGACGAACATGCGTCCGCCCTTGTCGTCGGTGACGACCTCGTCGAGATAGCTGTCGGTCGCGCCGCAAAGCCCGCAGGGCTCGTTCCAGCTCTGGATACGGAAGGGGTGATCCTCGAAATCGAGGCTCTTCACGCTGGTATGCGGCGGCAGGGCGTAGATGCGCTTCTCGCGACCGGCGCCGAAGAGCTGCAGGGCGGGAGACATGTGCATCTTGGGATTGTCGAATTTCGGGATCGGCGAGGGCGCCATGACATAGCGGCCATTGACCATGACCGGGTAGTCATAGGTCGTGGTCACCTCGCCGAAGCGGGCGATGTTCTCGTAGAGCTTGACCTGCATCAGCCCGTATTCGGCCCAGGCGTGCATCTTGCGCGTCTCGGCCTCGCGCGGCTCGAGCCGGCGCAGGGGCTCGGGCGTCGGCACCTGATAGACCATGATCTGGCCTGCCTTGAGCGGCGCTTCCGGGATGCGGTGGCGGGTCTGGATGATCGTCGCCTCCTCCGTCGCCTCGGTGGTGCGGGCATTGGCCGTGCGCTCGAAGAAGCGCCGGATCGAGACGGCGTTGGTGGTGTCGTCGGCGCCCTGGTCGATCACCTTCAGCGTGTCGTCGGGGCCGATGATCGCGGCCGTGACCTGGATGCCGCCGGTGCCCCAGCCGCGCGCCAGCGGCATCTCGCGCGAGCCGAACGGCACCTGGTAGCCCGGCACCGCGACGGCCTTGAGCAAGGCGCGACGGATCATCCGCTTGGTCTGCTCGTCGAGGTAAGCGTAATTATAAGCCGGCTTTGCATTGTCGGCCGGGAGCGTCTGATGAGCGGTCATTCGGCTGCCTCCGGCAGGGTGTCTTGTTCGCGCGCCAGTCGCTGCTCGCGCTCGCGGGTGATGCGGCGGATCAGTTCGAGCTCGCCCTGGAAATCGACGTAATGCGGCAGCTTGAGATGCTCGACGAAGCCGGCCGCCTCGACATTGTCGGAGTGGTAGAGCACGAACTCGTCCTGCTGGGCCGGGTAGTTGGCGGCCTCGCCGAATTCGCGGCATTTCAGCGCCCGGTCGACCAACGACATCGACATCGCCTTGCGCTCGGAATGGCCGAAGGAGAGCCCGTAGCCGCGGGTGAATTGCGGGGCGACATCCTTCGAGCCCTGGAACTGGTTGACCATCTGGCACTCGGTCAGGGTGATCTCGCCGAGATCGACGGAAAAGCCGAGCTCCTCCGGCACGAATTCGACAGAGACCTCGCCGACCCTGATCTCGCCGACGAAGGGGTGGTTGCCGCCATAGCCGCGCTGCACGGAGTAGCCGAGCCCGAGCAGGAAGCCCTCATCGCCACGCGCCATCGCCTGCAGGCGGACATCGCGATCGGCCGGGAAGGAGACCGGCTCGCGGGTGAGGTCGAAGGGGCGCGGATCGCCCTCGGGCGGGGTCTCAGCCTCCATCAACCCCTCCGCGCCGAGAATGTCGGGGACGCGGGGCATGGCGGTGTCGAGGCCGTCGGCAGTGGGCAGTCGGCAGTCGGGATTTGCGCCTGAAGACGATTGCCTACTGCCTACTGCCGACTGCCCCTCATCCATCAACCCAAAATCGAACAGCCGGTGCGTGTAGTCATAGGTCGGTCCGAGCACCTGCCCGCCCGGCAGGTCCTTATAGGTCGCCGAAATCCGCCGCCGGATCGCCATCTGCGCGGTATCGACCGGCTCGGAGGAGCCGAAGCGCGGCAGCGTCGTGCGATAGGCACGCATCAGGAAGGCGGCCTCGATCGCGTCGCCCTGCGCCTGTTTCAATGCCAGCGCCGCAAGGTCGAGGTCGTAGAGGGAGCCCTCGTTCATGACGCGGGCGCAAGCCAGGCCCTGCTGCTCGCGGATCTGCGCGACCGTGAGTTCCGGCACGGCCTCATCGCCGCGCCGCGCTTCCGCGATCAGATCATGCGTGGCGAGGATCGCGGCCTCGCCGCCTTTAACCGCGACATACATTAAGCCGTCTCCTCGATCTGCGTGGTGCGCGGCAGGCCGATCAGGGCGTCGCCGCAGCTGAGGATGAGATCGACGCCCAGCGGATAGAGCTCGGCATTGGCCGCAACCTCAGCCCAGAAGCCGGGGCGCAAGCCCTGCGGGGCGATGCTGCGGCTGCCGGCAATGCCGGGGCCGCTCAGGGTCACGCTCTCGCCGCCGGTGAGCGCGGCGCATTGCACGAGCACCGTCGCGGAACGATCGGGGAACTGGTCGTGACCGGGGTCGAAGGCGGCGAGCGGCGGGGCTGCGCTCGCGCCGTCGATGACTGCGAAGGCCCCCCCGGCGGGAGCGTCCAGGATCGCCGCGCCGCAATGAAAGCGCAGCCAGGCGCCGGCCGGGCCGTCGCGCAGCTGTTGCGGCAGGAAGATCGGCGTCTCGTAATCGGCCAATGTCAGCAAGGCGGTCGCGGTCGCGG
This sequence comes from Bosea vaviloviae, assembly GCF_001741865.1. NCBI lineage: Bacteria > Pseudomonadati > Pseudomonadota > Alphaproteobacteria > Hyphomicrobiales > Alloboseaceae > Allobosea > Allobosea vaviloviae. Next base: position 6,289,045 of record NZ_CP017147.1, on the reverse strand, counting down.
CGCAAAGCCCGTCCGGCGGCAGGATCGCGCCGGACACTGTCTGCAGGGTGCCGGGCTCGGACAAGGCCGCGAGCACGGCGCGAAAGGCGGCTTGCGACTGGAAGACCGGATCAGTGAAACCGGCTGCGATCAGGTTTTCGGTCTGCATCACGCGCCCCTGACCAGAGTGAAGAAATCGACCTTGGTGGCGGCCGCCTTGCGCGAGGCGCGGTCGCGCGCCGCGGCCTGCGTCGCGGCGAGCAGCGTCACGCCGGCGAGAAGCGCGCCATCGGCATCCTCGCCCTGCAATCTGGCGTCGAGGATCGCGGCGAGGCGCGCCTTGCGGCCGTCGCGGCCGAGCGCATAGGAGAAACCCATTGCGCCGTTCTCCAGCCTGACGACGCAGCGGGTCACCGTCGCCTCGCCGAGGTTGAAGCGCCGCCCGGCGCCGCCGGCGCGGCCCTCGACCATCACCGTGCCGGTCTCGGGCGCCTTGAGGATTTCATGGGCCGGCAGTGCGGCCCCAACCAATGTCTCGATCTCGCCGCGCGAGGCGCGGGCGAGGATCGCCATCCAGCGTTGCCGCGCGCTCGTCTTGTCCGGATCTGTGTCGGTCATCATCATGCGCCGTCTGGTCACTCGCTAATGTCTAGACTATGATAGGTCGATCGCCGGGAAAGGTCTATACATTTTGGATGAAATTTTGATGACGGGCGCTGCGCCGGATCCGGCCGAGACCGTCGAGGAGCACGGCACGGCCTGGCGCCGCATCGCGGGTGAGCTGGAAAGCGCGATCGGCCGCGGCGAATACGCCGTCGGGGATACGCTGCCGGCCTCGGTCGTGTTGGCTGAGCGCTATGGCGTGCATCGCCACACGGTGCGCCAGGCCTTCCGCCATCTGGCCGAGCAGGGGCTGGTCACGGTCGCACGCGGCCGCGGCACCCAGGTCAGCGCGCGGCGCGTGCCCTATCCGATCGGCCGGCGTGTCAGCATGCGCACCAATTTCGGCAAGCTCGGTATCGTCGGCTCGAGCGAGACGCTGTCGACGGCGATGGTAACGGGCGATGCCGAGACCTGCGCGCAACTCGGCCTGGAGGCGGGCGCGCCGCTGTGGCGGCTCGAAGGCCTGAGCCGTGCCGATGGTACGCCGATGGGAACAGGCACGCATTGGCTCTCGGTCGAGCGCTTCCCGGATTTCGACCGCGTCTTCCGCGAGGCGGGCGCCTCGATGACGGCGGCGTTCAAGGCCGTCGGCATCGACGATTATGTCCGACTCTCCACGCGCTTGACCGCGCGGCTCGCCAGCGAGCGCGAGGCGCTCCTGCTCGAGATCGCACCCGGCGCTGCCGTGATGGTTTCGGCGGCGACCGACGCCTTGCCGGACCTGACGCCGATCCATCTGGTCAGCAGCGTCTTCGCCGGCGAACGCATGGAAATGGTGGTCGAGCCGTTCAAGGAGTGAGGCTGCTCTTCTGCTCTTGGCGAGAGAAGGGCAGAGGGTGGCGCGGCTCCCATTATCGTCATGGTCGCCCTTGTGGCGACCATCCACGTCTTCGTTCGGCGAGGGCAGTGTTCAAGACGTGGATGCTCGCCACAAGGGCGACCATGACGGCGTGGTTCCGAAGATTGCCGGAGAAAGCGCTTAAACCGCCCGTTGCCCGATGATCGCGAAACGCAGTTTGCTGGAGAGGAAGTCGATGGCGGTCACGGCCGCCAGGATCAGCAGGATCAGGAAGGAGACCTGCTGCCATTCCAGCGTGCGGATGGTCTCGGCCAGGTAAAGCCCGATGCCGCCGGCGCCGACGATACCGATGATGGTCGAGGAGCGGGTGTTGGATTCGATGTAGTAGAGCACCTGGCTCGCGATCACCGGCAGCACCTGCGGAATCAGACCGAAACGGATCTCGTGGAGCTTGCTGCCGCCCAGCGAGGTCACGCCCTCGACCGGCTTGCGGTCGGCCGATTCGATCGCCTCGGAGTAGAGCTTGCCGAAGGCGCCGAGATCGCTGGTCATGATCGCGAGCATGCCGGCGAAGGGGCCGAGGCCCACGACATTGACCCAGATCAAGGCCCAGATCAGTGCATCAACCCCGCGCACCGTGTCGAGCGAGCGCCGCGCCAGGAAATGCACGACGCGGTTGGCGACGACATTCTTGGCGGCGATGAAGCCGAGCGGAAAGGCGAAGATCGCGGCCAGGATCGTGCCGAGGAAGGCGATCGCGATCGTCTCGAACAGCGCCTTCACGAAGAGCATGGCGCGTGCCAGCGAGCCGGGGTCGGGCGGCAGCATCAGGGCGACGAAGATGCCGAGATTGTTGAGGCCGTGGATGATCTTCCAGATCGAGACCTCGAGCGTCGTCAGCCCGTAGAGGAACAGGCCGGTGAGACCGACGATGACGGCGATCGTGATCAGGCGCGTCTTCAGCGAACCGTCGATCGCGGCCTTGTGGCGGGCGACGAGCGCGGTGCGGTCGTTGGCGGAGAGAGCGAGCGTCATCGGCCGTGCTCCAGGCTGAGAAGGGCGTGGCGCAGCCGCTCGGTGCCGTAGTCGATCAGCATCACGGTGACGATGATCAGAAGCAGGATGGCGCTGATGTCGGTGAAGTAGAATTTGCGGATGGCCTCGATCAGGTCCTGGCCGATGCCGCCGGCGCCGACGAAACCCATGATCGAGGCGCCGCGGACATTGATCTCGAAGCGCAGCAGCGAATAGCTGGCGAAATTGGAGAGGACTTGCGGCACCACGGCAAAGCGGATGATCTGCCACCAGCCGGCTCCTGTCGCGGTCATGCCATCGACCGGCTTCATGTCGATGTTCTCGACCACTTCGGAGAACAGCTTGCCCATGGCGCCCATGGTGTGGATCGCGATGGCGAGCACGCCGGGCAGCGGTCCCAGACCGAAGGCGATGACGAAGATCAGCGCGAAGACGATCTCGGGGACGGTGCGGGAGAATTCGAGGAACCGGCGGGTAGCGAAGCGCAAGACACGCGATTTGCCGAGATTGGCGGCGGCGACGAAGCAGAGCAGGAAACCGGCGAGCGCACCCAGGATCGTGCCGGTATAGGCGATCAGGATGGTCTGCCAGAGCAGCTTGAGCCAGCCCTTGATGCCCCAGAACCATTCGGCCATGTCGGCGCCGAACGTCGCGAAGCGCAAGCTCGGCATGGTCTCGAGGATGTATTTCGGGAAGCGCCAGGCGTTCTCGACGAATTTTCCGGGGTCGACCTCGGAGCCGAGCGCCGCGAGCCAGACGCAGACCAGGAAGATCGCAGCGCCGATCAGCGTCTGCCGGCGCTTCGCCGACATGGCGCGGCGATAGCTCTCGACATGGGCATGGATCGCAGGGTCGTTGCGGTCGATCGCGAGGGTCATGGGAATTGCGAATCCGTTGCCGGTTGGGCGCGGGGAACCCCTCTCCTGTAAGGAGAGGGGCAGGGGTGAGGTGTCGGCCGTTGGGGCAGTGGAGCGCCGACATGGCAGCGGGCTGCGGTGAGGTTACGGCCAAGGCGTCAAGCGGCCGACCCCTCACCCTGCCCTCTCCCTCCGGGAGAGGGTTCCCCGCGCCTTTTCCGGCAAAGCCAAAGCTTACGAGGACTTCTTCTTGCGGAGCGCGTCGACGAACTTGTTCAGCTCGATGATCGGGTCGTAGGCCTTGTTGTCGACGGCGACGAGCGGGCCCTGCTTGCCCTCATAGATCTTGTCGAAGGCGACCTTGTCCTTGGTGGCGAGGTTCAACACCGCGTCGCGGATCGTGGCCTTGAGCGGCTCCGGCAGGTCCGAGAGATAGGCCATCGGCGAGTTCACGATCTGCGCGGATTTGTAGATGATCCGGAAATCCTCGGCCTTGACCATGTTCTTGCGGGCCATGCGCAGGAGGTTGGATTCCTGCTCATCGTTCCACCAGTTGGCGGCGATGTCGACGGTGCCCTGGCCGAGCGCGATCACGGCGTTCTCATGGCTGCCGGTGTAGACGACCTTGGAGAAATAGGTCTCGGGCTCGATCTTCATGCCGTCGAGCGCGAAGCGCGGCACGTTGTTGCCCGAGGTCGAGTTCGGGTCGACGAGGCCAAGATTCTTGCCCTTGAGATCCTCGATCTTCTGATAGGGCGAATCCTTCTTCACGTAGAAGACCGAGTAGTAGCCCTTGGTGCCGTCGAGATTGGTCTCGATCGCGAAGGCGTCGATCTTGGCGCCGGTCATCAGGGCGCGGGCGAAGGAGGAGGGGCCGTACATGCCGATATGGATGTTGCCGGCGCGCTGGCCCTCGATCAGGGCGGCATAGTCGCTGGCGATGCGCAGCGTGACCTTGGTGCCGAGCTCCTTGGCGAGATAGTTGACGAAGGGGGTGTAGCGCTCGACGACGCCGGACGCGTTCTCGGCCGGGATGATGGCGAAGATGATCTCGGGATATTTCGCCTTCCAGTCCTGGGCGAAGGCAGGCGCCGCGAGCGAGGCGGCGAAGGCCGCGGTCGCGAGGGTGAGCGTATGACGACGGGTCAGCATGGTGAGCTCCTGTTGCGGGTTCATTGAGTTGTCTGGGCGGGCGTTCCCGACCGGGCTGGCCCGGTCAGGCGACGTTCTGCTTGGCGCGCTGGGCCTCGGAGGCCGCGATGGCATCAAGCGCATCGAGCGCCTCGGCGCCGGCATCCTTGGCCTCGATGCCGTAGAGCTCGGCCGCGATCTCGGTGGTCAGAGCGTGGGGCGGGCCATCGAAGACGATCTTGCCGGCAGCCATGCCGATCAGGCGGTCACAATATTTCGAGGCGATATCGAGATGATGCAGGTTGCAGACGACGGTGATGCCGTCCTCGCGATTGATGCGGAACAGCGCATCCATCACGACCTGGGTGTTGCGCGGGTCGAGCGAGGCGATCGGCTCGTCGGCGAGGATGACCTTGGGCTCCTGCACCAAGGCACGTGCAATGGCGACGCGTTGCTGCTGTCCGCCCGACAGCGTCTCGGCGCGCTGGGCAAGCAGATGGCCCATGTCGAGCCGCTCGAGCGCGGCGATGGCGCGGATCTTGTCATCCTGCGAGAAGCTCTTGACCAGGGTCAGGGCCGCCGAGCGATGGTTCAGCCGGCCGAGCAGGACATTGGTGAGGACGTCGAGGCGGCCGACGAGATTGAACTGCTGGAAGATCATCGCCGTGTCGCGGCGCCAGGCCCGCAAGGCGGCGCCCTTCAGCGCGGTCACGTCGCGCTCCTCGCAGACGATGCTGCCGCTGGTCGCGTCGGCGAGGCGGTTGAGCATGCGCAGCAGCGTCGACTTGCCGGCGCCGGAGCGGCCGATGACGCCGACCATCTCGCCCTTGGGGATGGACAGCGTGACGTTGTCGACGGCGTTCTTGTCGCCGAAGCGTTTGGTCAGGCCTTCGATGCGCAGCATGCCGGGCTCCCGCTCGCAAACCAAGCGCGACATCGCCCGGGGCGGCCGAGGGCCGTCCGGGGTCGCGCTTTCGAACGGGATGATCAGCTAGCCAGCTGAGATGACAGGGCGGTGACAGGGGGAGGGGCTGTCGCCAGCCGCTACAACCCCAATCCCGTCAGCCCTGGATGATCCGTCGGCCTGATCCGCCGCTCCCAGAGGAATTTGCGGTCGCCCTGCTGGATCGGCACGTCGTTGATGCTGGCCTCACGCCGGCGCATCAGGCCGTTCTCATCGAATTCCCATTGCTCGTTGCCATGCGAACGGAACCAGTTTCCGGCATCGTCATGGTGCTCATAGGCAAAGCGCACGGCGATGCGATCGTTGTGGAAGGCCCAGACCTCCTTGATCAGGCGGTATTCAATCTCCTTGGCCCATTTGCGCTCGAGGAAGGCGATGATCGCCTCGCGGCCCGAGAAGAACTCGGCCCGGTTTCGCCAGCGGCTGTCCTGGGTATAGGCGAGGGAGACACGCTGCGGGTCGAGCGAGTTCCAGGCGTCCTCGGCCATGCGGGCCTTCTGGGCGGCGGTCTCGGCCGTGAAAGGCGGCAGGGGCGGGCGTTGCTGCGACATCTCGGCTCCTCCGGTGAAGGGTGGATCAGAGGAGGAAACCGCAGCCCGCGCAATCGCTCTCCGCAATCTCTTGGAAAAGCGGGTTCCGCTCAGGCCGGCGCGACGCCGCGCAGGAGCATCTCGACGCAGGAGCGGACATAGGCCTTGCGCTCGCCGGCGGGGATGGCGGGCATGCCGAGCAGTCCGCGAACCTGATGGAAGCCGCGCAACATGCCGATGAACTGCTCGGCCATGCGCCTGGCCTGCGCATGGGAGATGGGTTGCGCCAGCCCGTCACGCAGTTGTGATCGCTGCACCAGCAGGGCTGCGAGGTCGCTGATCATGCGCTCGACGCCGGCCTCATAGGCGGTTCGTCCGAGGTCTGGAAAGCGCGCGGCCGCGCTCAGCACCAGCCGGTGCAGATCGAGCGCCGCGGGGTGCAGCATCGTCGCCAGCGTATCCTCTCCAAGACGGATCAGGATGCTCGCCAGATCGGCGCCGGCCTTGCGCGGCTTGCGCAGCGGAATCGTCAACTTTTCAGTGAGTTCGGCGCAGATCGCGCGGAACAGCGCCTGCTTGTCGGTGAAGTGGCTGTAGATGGTCTGCTTGGAGACGCCGGCGCGATGGGCGATCTGGTCGAGGCTGGCGCGCTCGAAGCCTTCGGCCAGGAACATCTCGGCTGCGGCCTTGGTGATGGCGCTATGCTTGTCGGGTCGCGAAAGCTCGGCAGGCATGCGCACATAGTCCTGCGCATCCGTCGACGTGGCCCGGAGAGAGTTGGCCTCAGACATGCTTCCGCCCACAAAGGCCCTTATCAGACTGGACCGTCCAGTCTAGATTAGGACCGCGATCCCGGAGCGTCCAGTGTCATGAAGCGGTTTGTCCTACTCATCCTGATCGCCGGTCTGGCGGGTGGCAGCTATTATGGCTACCGCAGCTATCAGGCCAGCCTGCAGCCGACGCAGGCCCGTGCGGCTGCTCCGCCGCCGGCCGGCGTGCCGGTCGAGATCGGCAAGATCGAGGTTACGACCGTCTATGAGGAGGTCGAGGCCCTGGGCACGCTCGCCGCCGACGAATCGGTGGTGATCGCCCCCGAGATCGCGGGCCGCGTCATCGCGCTCGGCTTCAAGGAGGGCGAGCGCGTCCAGAAGGGCCAGGAGCTGGTCAAGCTCGACACAGCCATCCTCGACGCCGAACTCAAGCAGTTGCAGGCGGATCTGAGCCTGGCGCGCGACACCTTCCAGCGCAACCAGTCGCTGGTCCAGCGCGGTGCCGGCACGCAGGTCGCGCTCGAACAGGCGACCGCCCAGCTCGCCTCCAACGAGGCTCGCGTCCAGCTCTCCCAGGCCAAGCTGGCGCAGTCGACCCTGATCGCGCCGTTCCATGGCGTCGTCGGCCTGCGTTCGGTCAGCGTCGGCGACTATGTCTCGGTCGGCAAGCAGTTGATCACCCTGACCAATATCGACCCGATCAAGGTCGATTTCCGCGTGCCCGAGATCTTCCTCGCCCGGGTCAAGGTCGGACAGACCATTCAGGTGAAGCTCGACGCCGTGCCGGGACGAGACTTTGCCGGCAAGATTTTTGCGATCGATCCGGTCGTCGACGTCAATGGCCGCGCCATCCGCCTGCGCGCCACGATCCCCAATGCCGATCTCTTGCTGAAGCCGGGCCTCTTTGCCCGCATCGTCATCGTCATCGACCAGCGCGAGAACGCGCTGGTCATTCCCGAGACTGCGGTGGTGCCCGACGGTGTCGGCAAGATCGTCTACGTCGTCGAGAACGGCAAGGCCAAGCGCGTCTCGGTCGAGCTCGGCAAGAGGCTGCCGGGCAAGGTCGAGATCGTGAAGGGGCTGACCCCCCAGATGCAACTCGTCAGCGCCGGCCAGATGCGCCTGCGCGACGGCGCGACGGTGGCGATCAAGAACGCTCAACCGGTGTTGCGGACCAGCGCGGCTGAAACCGCTCCAGTGAGCGCCCTGCGATGAGCCTGTTCGAGCTCTTCGTCCGCCGGCCCGTCCTCTCGACGGTCCTGAGCCTGCTGGTCATCCTGATCGGCGCCGTCTCCTATACGCGCCTGACGGTTCGCGAATATCCCAATATCGACGAGCCGATCGTCTCGGTGCGCACGACCTATACCGGCGCCTCGGCCGAGATCATCGAGACGCAGGTCACGCAGATCCTGGAGAACTCGATCGCCGGTATCGAGGGCATCGAGATCATCTCCTCGACCAGCCGGCAGGAGAGCAGCAACATCTCGGTGCGCTTCCGCCCGGATGTCGATCCCGATGTCGCCGCCTCCGATGTGCGCGACCGCGTCAGCCGTGTGCGCGGCCGCATGCCCACCGAGATCGACGAGCCGATCATCGCCAAGGTCGAGGCCGACGCCCAGCCGATCATGTATCTCTCGCTGATCAGCTCGCGTCACAACCCGCTCGAACTGACCGATTTCGCCGACCGCTTCATCACCGACCGCGTCCAGAACATCACCGGCGTCGCCGAGGTCCGCATCCAGGGCGAGCGCCGCTACGCCATGCGGATCTGGCTCGATCGCGCCCGGATGGCGGCCTACACCATCACCGTGCAGGAGATCGAGGCGGCGCTGCGGGCGCAGAATGTCGAGATCCCGTCCGGCCGCATCGAGAGCAACAATCGTGAATTCACGGTGCTCTCGCAGACCAGCCTGACGACGCCTGAGCAGTTCGAGCAGATCGTGGTCAAGGACGCCAACGGCTTCCCGGTCAAGCTGCGCGATGTCGCCAAGGTCGAGCTCGGCGCGCTCGCCGAGCGCAACGCCGCCTGGTTCTCCGGCAAGCCCTCGGTCACGATCGGCATCGTCAAGCAGGCGACGGCGAACCCACTCGACGTCTCGGCCGGCATCCGCGCCGCTCTGCCCGAGATCATCGACGATCTGCCTGACGGCATGGGGATCGAGACGTCCTACGACACCTCGATCTTCATCGATCGCTCGATCGAGGCCGTCTATCGGACGGTCGGCGAGGCGGTTCTCCTCGTCGTGCTGATCATCTTCCTGTTCCTGCGCTCGGCGCGCGCGACGCTGATCCCGCTGGTCACGATTCCGGTTTCGCTGATCGGCTCCTTTGCGCTGATGTATGCCTTCGGCTTCACGGTGAACACGCTGACGCTGCTCTCGATGGTGCTCGCCATCGGCCTCGTCGTCGACGACGCCATCGTCGTGCTGGAGAATGTCCACCGTCACATCGAGGACGGCATGGAGGCCAACAAGGCGGCGGTGCGCGGCATCAACGAGATCGCCTTCGCCGTCATCGCGATGACGCTGACGCTGGTCGCGGTCTATGCGCCGATGGCGTTCTCGACCGGGCGCACCGGCAAGCTCTTCGTCGAATTCGCCTTGACGCTTGCTGGCGCCGTGCTGGTCTCGGGCTTCGTCGCACTGACGCTGACGCCGATGATGTGCGCCAAGCTGCTCAAGCATGAAAGCTCGCATGGGCGGCTCTACAACCTGCTCGAAGCCGGATTCGAGGCGATGTCGCGCGGCTATCGCCGCTCGCTGCGGGCGGCGCTCGCGATACGCCCGGTCATCGTGCTGCTGGCGCTCTGTGTCGCCGGCGGCAGCTATTACTTCTTCACGCATCTGCGTTCGGAGCTCGCGCCGGTCGAGGATCGCGGCTCGATCACCGCGATCGGCGTGGCGCCCGAAGGTGCGACGCTGGCCTTCACCGCCGATTATGCGCGCCGCGTCGAGGAGTTCTTCTCCAAGCTGCCGGAGGTGCAGAACTACCTCGTCATCGTCGGTTTCCCCGATGTGACGCGCGCCATCGCCTTTGCCCGGCTGAAACCCTGGGAGGAGCGCACGCGCAAGCAGCAGGACATCGTCACCGAGATCAACAAGGGGCTCTCGCAGATCCCCGGCATCCGGCTCTTTGCGACGAACCCGCCCTCGCTCGGCCAGGGCGGCGCCAACAGCAAGCCGGTCGAGTTCGTGTTGCGCTCGTCGGAGCCTTACGAGCAGATCAAGGGCTATGTCGACCAGGTTCTGGCGGAGGTCGCGGGCTCACCGGTGCTGACCAACGTCGAATCCAACCTGATCCTCGACAAGCCGCAGCTCAGGGTCTCGATCGACCGTCAGCGCGCCGCTGATCTCGGGGTCGGCGTCGATGTGATCGGGCGCACCATGGAGACGCTGCTGGGTGGCCGGCAGGTGACGCGCTTCAACATGAATGGCGAGCAATACGACGTCGTCGTCCAAGTCGCCGGCCAGGATCGCAACACGCCCCAGGCGATGCAGTCGATCTATCTGATGGGCCGCAACGGTGTGACGGTGCAGCTGTCGAGCCTGGTCTCGATCGAGGAGAACGTCGCTCCCAAGGAACTGATCCGCTTCAACCAGCTGCGCTCCGCCACCATCACGGCGGTGCCGGGGCCGGGTTATTCGCTGGGCGATGCGCTCAGCGTGCTGGAGCAGGCCTCGGCCAAGGTGCTGCCGAAGACGGTGCAGATCGACTATTCCGGCCAGAGCCGCGAGTTCAAGCAGTCGGGCTCGTCGATCGCGATCGTCTTCCTGCTGGCTCTGGGCTTCATCTATCTGGTGCTGGCGGCGCAGTTCGAGAGCTTCATTGATCCGGTCGTGATCATGGTCTCGGTGCCGCTCTCGCTGACGGGCGCGCTTGCAGCCTTGTACTTCACCGGCGGCACCATGAACGTCTACAGCCAGATCGGCCTGATCACGCTGGTCGGCCTCATCACCAAGCACGGTATCCTGATCCTCGAATTCACCAACCAGTTGCGTGAAGAGGGCAAGGAGATGGTCGATGCTTTGGTCGAGGCGGCGGAATTGCGCCTGCGGCCGATCCTGATGACGACGGGCGCGATGGTGCTTGGCGCGCTGCCGCTTGCTTTGGCGCATGGCGCTGGCGCGGAAAGCCGCTCGCAGATCGGCTGGGTCATCGTCGGCGGCATGAGCTTCGGCACGCTCTTGACGCTCTATGTAGTGCCGGTCGCCTATACCTATCTGGCACGGGTGAAGCGCTCGGTGCACGGACATGCGGTGCACGAGCCGCATCCGGCACCGGCGGAGTAGTCGGCGCTTCCCCGTCATTGCGAGGAGCGCAGCGACGAAGCAATCCAAGGGATGTCGAGCGCGACCTCCTGGATTGCTTCGCGGAGCCTGTACTCGGGCTTGCCGAAGGCAAGACCCGGGTGCTCGCAATGACGAAAAGCAGTAACGCTGCCTTTACTGCAGCCGCACCGACACGCTCTCGCTCGCACCCGTCCCGTCGATAACCGAGATCCGGACGAAGCCTTTTCCGGGTGGTTGCCAGGCGGCTTCGCGGCGGCGGGTCGGCTCCAGGACGGGCGCGCCGTCGACGAGCCAGGTATAGGGCGGTGCGCCGCCCGCGACCTTGAGGTTGAGCTGGCTGCGGCCGTCGAGCGCCGAGGCTGCGAGATCGATCCGCGCGCCCTCCGGCGGGAAGGCGAGCTTCAGCACCGGCGTCGTCATCGCGGCGATCGTCTTGGGCACGTCCTGACGCAGATGGCGCAAGGGTGGCGGCAGATGCGCGGCGGTCGCGACGATCGTGTCGGGCGGCTGCGGGAAGGGGCGGGGATCGATGCCGGTCCGGGCGAAGGCGTCGAACAGGATCGGAGCCGCGACCAGGCGCCCGACCAGCCCCGGCACCGCGCCATTGTCGGCCCGTCCGACCCAGACGCCGATCGTGTGCTTGCGATCGAAGCCGACCGCCCAGGCGTCGCGATAGCCATAGGATGTGCCGGTCTTGTAGGCGATACGCCCGGGCAGGGCATTCTGCGGCGCCGGCGCACCGAGCAAGGTGTCGGTGACATACCAGGCCGCGACCGGGTCGACGAGACGAGGCGAGGGTTCGCTCGCCTGGCTCTCGGTCTTCAGCCGCAGCGGCGTCATCTCGCCGCCGCGCGCCAGCCCGACATAAAGCCGCGTCAGATCCTGCAGCGTGATGCCCAAGCCGCCCAGACCGACCGCCAAGCCAGGCGCTCCGCCCTCCTTCGGCATGGCGATGGCGGCGCCTGCGTCGCGCAATCGCGACAGGAAGCGCTGCGGCCCGAGCGCGGATAAGAGCTCGACGGCGGGGACGTTGAGCGAGAGCTGCAAGGCTTTTCGCGCGCTCACCATGCCTTGGAAGCTCAGGTCGAAATTCTCCGGCACATAGATGCCGTAGCGTGCCGGCCGGTCCTCCAGCATCGTTTCGGGATGGGCGATGCCGTTGTCGAAGGCGAGCGCATAGATGAAGGGCTTCAGCGCCGAGCCGGGTGAACGCAGTGCCCGCGTCAGGTCGAGCGAGCCGGCGCGCTCGGCAGCGAAATAATCGACGCCGCCGACCGAAGCGCGAATCTCGCCGGTCTCGTTGTCGGCGACGAGGATGGCGATCGAGACCTGCGGCGCGAGCCCTGCGCTGCGCTCGCGGGCGAGGTTCTCCAGATTGGCCTGGAGCCGACCGTCGATGGTGAGCCTGTGGGCATGGGTGTCCGGGGCCTCCGCCACGACCTGCTCGGCGACATGCGGCGCGAGGTTCGGGAACGGTTTGCGCGTCGTCGGGATCGGCTCGGCCCGGGCCGCCGCGACCTCCGAAGCCGTCGCCAACCCCGCCGCCTCGACACGCGCCAGGACCCGCTCGCGAGCCTTGCGGGCGGCCTCGTTGAGACGGTCGGGCCGGCGTGTCTCGGGCGATTGCGGCAAGGCGACAAGGAGTGCGGCTTCCGCCGTCGAGAGACGCTTCGGCTCCTTGCCGAAATAGGCGAAGCTTGCGGCGCGTACGCCTTCGAGATTGCCGCCGAAGGGAGCGAGCGTCAGGTAGAGGTCGAGAATGCCTGGTTTGTCGAAGCGGCGCTCGATCTCGATCGCGCGGATGAGCTGGCGCAGCTTGGCGGATAGCGAGCGCTCCTCGCGCGGCTCCAGCAGGCGCGCGACCTGCATGGTCAGGGTCGAGCCGCCGGAGATGACGCGCCCGCTCAGCAGCATCTGGCCGGCGGCACGGATGAGCCCGAGCGGGTCGATGCCCCAATGATTGTCGAAGCGCTTGTCCTCATAGGCTTTGAGCATGGCGAGGTAGCGCGGATCGACGTCCTCGGTGGTGACGGGGAGCTTCCAGCGGCCGTCATCGGTCAGGAAGGGCCGCAGCAGCTTGCCCTCGCGGTCGAGCACGACGGCTGAGCGGTCCGAGGCGGCGGTGAGGTCGAGCGGCGGCAGGGTCGAGGCGTAGGCGAGAAGGGCGGCGGCGGAGGCCGTTGCCACAAGGCCAAGAGCGGCGGTCGCGATCTTCAGTTTGCGAAAGCGGTGTCCTTCTCCCCTCGGGGGAGAAGGTGGCAGCGCGTAGCGCTGACGGATGAGGGAAGGGAATGTGGCGCTTTTCGTCATGGTTGGGCTTGTCCCGACCATCCACGTCTTTCCTTTGGCGAGCGTGGTGTTCAAGACGTGGATGCTCGCCACAAGGGCGAGCATGACGGAAGACGTCTCGCCTTCCCTCACCCCAGCCCTCTCCCCCACCAAAGTCGGGTGTTCCCGACTTTGGCGCTCATCTTTGCCCATCTCGGGCAAGCCCGAGATGGGTGGGAGAGGGGGCTCTGTCGCGCTCGTCTCGTCGCCCTGTGCCTTCACGGCGAAGCCTCTACCGCGCCGACGAAATATCCACCGTTCCGAACGCGGTCCGTCCGAAACGATCCGGCCTGTACATGTCCTCGATCACGCCCGCCGGCGCGACATAGCGGCCGGGCGAGACGGCCCGGACGATGTAGGCGATGGTGAAGGCGAGCTTCTGATTGTTCGAGCCGTCACGGTCGAAGGCCGCGACATAGCGGTCGTCGCGGGCTTCCGTGTGCACCGGCGTCACCTCCTGCTTGAGCCAGTCGAGCCCGGCGACGGAGGCGCCCTCGGTCAGGTTGGCGTTCTCGATCTCGAGCCCGGCGGGCAGGGGATCGACCAGCAGCACCCGGCCATAGCGCAAGGCGGGTTCGGTGACGTTCAGCGCCACGACATAGCGCTCGTTCTGGCGCAACCGCGCCGGATCGGCCTTCTCGCCCTTCATCGTGTAGATCACCCGCTCCAGGCCAAAGCCCTGGTTCAGCGCCGGCTCCGCGCCGGTCGGAATGCCCGAGACGGTGATCACGGCCTGTGCCGAGGCGGCGCCTGGATTGGCGACGGTGAGCGGCTTGGCCTCGAGCGCCTCGGCGGAGATGGTGCGGTAGAGCGGCCCTTTGCGTTCGGCGCCATCAACCGTGAGCGTCATGCCCTCGGCGTCCTTCGCGAGCGCCTGGGCGGCGACGACCATCCACATCTGCTCCTGCGTCGAGGTGTAGCGCGCGCTGCCGCGCGCCGTGTCGACGATCGCGGCAGCGCGGGTGATGTCGGCGCGCTCGCCATTGGCTTCGGCGATCAAGGCGAGCACGCCCGCCCCGTCGCGCAGGCGCGTGCCGTAATCGGGGCGCGAGAGACCATCGTCGCGCGCATCCTGCAACAGGCCGAGCGCGCTGGTGAAGGCGGCGCGGCCACGGCCGCGATCGCCCAGCGCCGAGAGCGCGGCGCCGATCTGCCCGCGCGCCAGCGGCGTCGCGAAATCGGCGAGCTTGTTGTCGGCGAGATAGCGCAGATCGCCCATCACCGGCCGGCCGTTGCGGGCGAGCACATAAAGCGCATAGGCGATGCCGGCGGCCTCCTCCTTGTTGATCTCGCTGGTGTTGACGACCTGGTTGCGCAGACGGTCGAGAGCGAGATTGAAGGCGATCTGCGGCACCTGGAACTGGCGCTCACGAGCCCGCGTCAGGAAATCCGCGACGAAGGCGTCGAGCCAGAGATCCTCGCCGCCGACTCCCCAGAGCCCGAAGGAGCCGTTGGCGCCCTGGCGGGCGAGCACGCGCTCGATCGCGCCATTGACCCGCTCATCGGCATTGGCGTCGAGCGAGAGGTTCTCCAGCGTGGCGAGCTTGTTGACCGAGAGCAGCGGCAGGGCGCGGCTTACCGTCTGCTCGGTGCAGCCATAGGGGTAGCGGTCGAGCGCCTTCAGCAGCGCCGGCACGTCGAGCGAGGCGAGCGGCGAGACCGAGACGGAGACCTGCCCGGAATTCGGCACGAGATCGGCCATCAGATCGGAGGAGACCGTGATCGAACCGCCATTGCCGGGGATCGGCCGGACGATGCGCCGCGCGATCGTATTGGCCGAGGGCTGCACGCGCACGGCGAGGTTCTGCACCGTCCCGATGCTTCCAGGCCCGGTGATGCGAACATCGAATTCGGCGCGGCCGAGCCCTGCCGCCGTGACGGGAATGGTGAGCTCGCTCTTGGCGCCGGCCGCGAGCTGGAGCGTTTTGCGCGTCGCGTCGGCAGCGACCAGAACGGGGCCCCTCACATCGAGATCGACGACATAGGGGCCGGCGGGTCCCTCGACATTGTTGATCGCGAGATGGAAGCGCGACTGGTCGCCGATGGCGAGGAAGCGCGGCAGCGTCGCCTGCGCGACGACCTGATCGCGGATGATCACATCGGCGCTGGCCTGCCCTGTGCGTCCGGCCGACCAGGCGACCGCCATGACGCGGACCGAGCCGTTGAAGGCCGGCAGGTCGAAATCGACCTTGGCCATGCCGTCCGCGCCAACCTTGACCACGCCGGAATAGCGCGCGAGCGGTTCCTGCGTCGGCTTCTCGCCCTGAGCCGTGGGCGCGCCGTCGCCACCGGTGCGGATCGCACCGCGCACGCCCTGCATGCCGTCGATCAGATAGCCGTAGAGATCGCGCAGTTCATGGCCGATCTGGCGCTGGCCGAAGAAGAACCTGCTCGGATCGGGCGATTCGAAGCGGGTCAGGTTGAGAATGCCGATATCGACGGCGGCGACCGTGACGAAGGCATCCTCGCCGGCCCTGGCGCCGGTGACCTTGACCGGCAAGGAGAGCGTCGTCTGCGGGCGTACCAGGGGCGGCGCGCCGAGATCGATGGCGAGCGTGCGGTTCTCCTTGCCGATGGCGAACCAGGACAGGCCGATGGCGCGGCCGGGCAGGCGCTGGGCGGCGGTGTCCATCGGGCGGTGCGCCAGCACGACGAGATAGGCGCTCGCGCCCCATTCGGCCTTGACCGGGATCGAGGCCGTCGCGCCGCCGGCCGCGACATCGATGGTGCGGATCTCGTTGACGCGGTCGCTGATCACCGCGAGCGTCGCCTTGCCGGCGAAGCGCGGCGCCAGGCGCACCTGCATGGTCTCGCCATTGGCGTAGGCGTTCTTGTCGAGCGCGACGTCGAGGACATCAGGCGTATCGGCGGTCTTGTCGGCCTCGTAGCCGACGGTGAAGGACAGCGAGCTCTCGGTGGAATCGGGGCCGTCCGCGGCGACGTCGAGGCGGTAATTGCCCCATTGCACCGGAGCCGAGATCGAGGCGGCGGCATTGGCGCTGACCGTGAGCTCGCCATCGGCGACGCGGCGGGTCTGCTTCACGCCCTCAAAATTCCAACGCCCGTCCTGAAAGAACCATTGATAGTTGCGGGTGACCTTGGACAAGGTCCATTTCACCCCGGGCCGCGCGAGGCGACGGCCGTCGCCATTGGCCATGATGACCTCGAAGCCGGCGGTCTGGCCGTTGCCGAGCTCGCCGTCCTTGAACAGCGCCTTGATGCCGAGCGCCGCGCCCTTGGGCACGATCGGCAGCGTCACGGAACGAGCGATGGCGCGCCCGCCAGGCTCGCCGACGCGGATGGTGAACTCCGCCTCGAGCGGGCGGTTGGTCTCGGGCTGGGCGACAGGGTTGGAGACCGTGACCTTGCCGGAGGCGTCGGTCGTGGTGCTTTCCTCGAAATCGGTCTGGACCGGCTGGAACTCCTCGTCGGTAAGGCCGACCTGATAGCCGGCGAAGCCGGGGATCGCGCTTTGGGCGGCAGAGCGGATGGTCATCGAGCCGTTGACGTCGAGCTCGGAGCCCGGCGCGCCGTAGAGGTAGCGCGCGTTGACGTCGATCTCGGCCGGCTCGCCCGCCTGCAGCAACGGGGTTTTGGGCGTCAGGGTCAATTCCAGGCGCTCGGGAACATAATCCTCGACCAGGAAGGAGGCCTCGCCGATCGCGGGGCCCTTCGGATCGGCATAGGCCTGGACACGCCAGGTTCCGGTCTGCGCGCCCGAGAACAGCGGGATCGAATGGGCCCGGCCGCCGGCACCCTGATCTTCGACCTGGCGGCGGCGATACTCGACGCCGTCGGGCCGCTTGACCACGATGGTCAATGGCAGGCCGGTCACGGCCGCGCCCTTGGCGTCGCGCAGGAGGCTGGTCAGATAGACCGTCTCGCCGGAGCGGTAGACGCCGCGCTCGGTGTAGAGATAGGCGTCGAGGCCCGCGGGCGCGACGCGACCCTTGACGCCGCGATCGGAGAGATCGAACGCCGTCTGCTTCAGATCGAGGAAGCCGTAATCCTCGCCCAGCAACGCGGTGACGAGGCCCGGCGCGTTGCCGCCCTGGCCCTTGCCCAGCCCGGCATCGAAGCGAGCATAGCCATTGGCGTCGGAGCGCACTGTCCCCAGCACCTCGTTGTTGCGGGCGAGCAGCCTGAGTTCGGCATTGGCGACGGGCGCGGCGTCGGCGAGCGAGCGCACCAGCACATGCACGCCGTCGGGCCCGGAGAAGGAGGTCAGGCCGAGGTCGGAGACGACGAACCATTGCGTCGCGCGCGTCGTGCCGTCGTCATAGTCGCTGTCGGAATCAGTCTGCGCTGCCGCCACCTTGCCGCCGGTCGGCTTGGCGAACATCACATAGACGCCGGGCTGCAGGCGCCCGACGGCCTCGATCACCGGGAAGGCCGTGATCACGTCCTTGTTCGGTTCGGACTTCACCTCCATCGAGCCGGTCCAGACGCTTTGGCCCTTGTCGCTGGCGATCTGCTTCGAGGCAGAGGAGCCGAGCTGGCCGAGAAAATCGTCGGAGTGGACCGAGTTGATCAGGTTGCGATCGCCGATGCGCATGACCTCGAGGTCGAGCCGGTCGGCGTTGACGGAGACGACGGGGATGCCCTGCTGGCCGGTGCGCGGCAGCACGTAGTTCTTGCCGGTGAAGCGCACCGAAGGCGTGCGGTCGCGGACATAGACCTCGTAATCGGCCGATTTCAGCAGCTTCTCGTCGGGAATCGCCGAGGGCACACCCTGGCGGATGACGAAGGCGTAGCGCTCGCCATGGCGCAGCCCGTCGACGCAGATCTGGCGCTCCTCGGCGCTGACGGCGAAATCGCCCGATCCTTGCGTGCTTCTGCCGCCGGAGATCGCGACATAAGGTGCGAAATCGACGCGGCCGCGCGCCAGCGGCTCCGAGAACTCGAAACAGGCGCGGGGCGAGGCGGCGTCGGCATCGACCTTGTTGGAGAGGATGCGGAAGCCGCGCTTCTCGCGCAGGCTCTCATAGGTGGTGCGCAGGCCGGCATTGTCGGCGAGGTCGAGGCTCAGCCGATAGGTCGTCAGCGCCGGCCGCCAGAGCTCGTTCTTCTCGAAGGTGCGGGCCAGCACGCCGAGCGAGGCGGCCTCCTCGGGGCGCGAGCTGGCGCGCTGATAGGCAAGATAGGCGGCCGAGATGGCGCGTTCGCGCAGTTCCCAGCGCTCGCGATAGTCGCGCGGTTCGATCGCGTTGGCCGCATTCGCCATCAGGCGCCATGCGGCGGCGTTGTTGGGCTCGGCGACGACGGCGGCATTGGCCTGGGGCAAGGCGGCGCGGGCATCGCCGCGGGCGAGTGCGGAGGCGCCGATCCGCAGGGCCTCAGTCGCCTGCCTGCCGCTGACCGAGACCTCGCGCTTCAAGCGCTCCTCCAGCCGCTGCCCGTCGGCGGCGAGGTCGTTGCGGACATAGGCCTTCTGGGCGAAGGCCGGCTGCGCCGCGAGCGCCAGACCGAAAAGCAAGGCGAGACGGGCGAGCAGGGTCATGGTCTTATGTCCTCTTCGGTCGATCGTGCACGTCAATCTCGGCGCGATCCGCGTCCGCCCGATGACAGCTCTGAGCCCGCGGGCAAGCTAGCACCGGCGCTTGCCGGCGCAATGCGAAAGGTGGCGGGCTGCCGGATAAAAGGACTGAACTTTCCATCATGCGCGCCGTTGCTGCGGGCATCCACGTCTTGAATGCATCTCTCGCCAAAGGATGACGTCATGCTCGGGACAAGCCGACCATGACGAAAAG
Source organism: Bosea vaviloviae (assembly GCF_001741865.1). Taxonomy (NCBI): domain Bacteria; kingdom Pseudomonadati; phylum Pseudomonadota; class Alphaproteobacteria; order Hyphomicrobiales; family Alloboseaceae; genus Allobosea; species Allobosea vaviloviae. The sequence goes on along the minus strand of NZ_CP017147.1, from coordinate 6,269,950 downwards.
GCCTCTCACTTGTCTTGTTCCGCTTCGTCATCGCAGTTGCGGGCGGGCACGATCTGACGCTCAATGCGGCCTCTTTGCTTGGGGGCGCGCAATGGCGAATGCGATCAGATTCCGTTTCGGACGGACCGTGGGGTTGCGACTGGTGCTGGCGGCTCCTGCCTTGGCCGCTCCTGTCCTGGCGTTCCTGCCGCCAACGGCGCTGGCGCAGGCTCCCGCCCCGGCTCCCAATCCTCAGCTCGCCGCGGCCCAGGCGAGTTTCGAGGCGCTGCCCGAGGCCGAGCGCAAGGCGATTCAGACCGATCTGATCTGGGCCGGCCTGTTCAACGCGGCGGTGAGCGGCTCCTATGGACCGCTGACCTTCCGCGCCATCAATGCGCTGAAGGCCGGGCGCGGCGAGCCCAATGGCGTGCTCTCGCCGGCCGAGCGCGCAGCGCTTGCACAAGCGGCGCGCGGCGCGCGCGAGGCGGCGGGGTTTCGCCTGATCGATGACGCACGCACCGGCATGCGGATCGGCATTCCTGAAAAGGTGCTGCCCAAGCGCGAGGCGACGCCGACCGGAGGCAGCCGTTGGCAGAGCGCCGACGGCAAGATCACGCTCGATGCGACCGCGAGCCCGCCGGGCGAGACGCTGGACTCGGTCTTCGAGAAGGCGACCCTGGTCAACCCAAACAATCCGGGCCGCAAGATCACCTACAAATTGCTGCGCCCGGACTTCTTCGTGGTCACCGGCGAGACCGCCACGGGCAAGTTCTACCGCCGGCTGGCGTCGGGGCCGCAAGGCCTGCGCGGCTTCTCGATCGGCTATGACAAGGTGCTTTCGGCAAGCGTCGACAAGCTGGTGATCGCCATCGCCGGGAGTTTCGAACCCTTCCCGACCGGGCCTGCGCCGGCGAGCCCGGCGAGCGCTATCGCCAGCGTCGCGGGCTCGTCGTCTCCGATCGTTCGCCCGGTCGCGGCCCCGACCGAGCGCTATGGCGTCGGCCTCGTCATATCGGACAAGGTCGTGGCCACGGCGGCGTCCGCGATCGACGGCTGCCGCTCGCTGCGGGTCGGCGGGCGTCCGGCGCGGCTGCGCGCCAAGGATGATGCGAGCGGGCTTGCCTTGCTCGATCTCGATGGCGGGCCGGGGCTGACCGCGCTCGGGTCCCGCTCCGAGGCGCTGGGCGAACGCGAAAACCTCGTCCTGGTGGCGTTCGGCGATGATGCCGGCAAGCGTGCCGCCCTCGCCTTGCCAGGGCAAGCTGTCCGGATCGGGGCGAATGCGGCCGTGTTCGCGCCGCTCCAGCCGGGCCAGGCCGGCAGCCCGGTTTTCGACCGGCAGGGCAGGCTGGCAGGGCTGGTCACAGCCAACCCCTCCGACAAGATCCTGATCGCTGGCGTCGCACCGCAGCGGGCCTATGCGGTGGCGGACGCTGCGGCCTTGCAGGCCGCGATCGCGAAGGCGGGGCTCTCGCTTGCCGCAGCCGTTGCCGGCGGCGAGCTCAGCACCGGCCGGATCGTCGAGAGGGTCGGCAAGTCGGTCCTGCCCGTCATCTGCGGATTGTAGGATCTTCCGCAAAGGCAGTTGTCTCGGGGCCGACAATCGGCTCAGATAGTCCGCGTATCTCAAGAGCGCCCCGCCTTCCGGCCGAGGAGCGCTCAGCAGCTAAATCGATTAGGGGAGGAAATTCTCATGAGCGACATCAGCAGACGCATGCTTATCAAAGGCGCGGCGGTCGCCGGCGCGACGGGACTGCTCGCGCGCCCCGCGATCGCCCAGGGCAACTGGCCGGCGCGCCCGCTGACCTTGATCTGTCCATGGGGCGCGGGCGGCGGCACGGATGCGACGGCCCGCATCGTTGCCCAGCTCCTGGAGAAGGATCTGGGTCAGCCGGTCAATGTGGTCAACCGCACCGGCGGCTCCGGTGTCGTCGGTCATTCCGCGATCGCGACGGCCGCGCCCGACGGCTACACGATCGGCATGCTCACCGTCGAGATCTCGATGATGCATCATCAGGGCCTGACCGAGCTCAAGCCGACGAGCTATGTGCCGCTGGCGCTGATGAATGAAGACCCGCCGGGCGTCCAGGTGAACGCGGCGAGCCCCTATAAGGACATCAAGGCGCTGGCGGAGGCGATCAAGGCCGCGCCTCCCGGCAAGCTCAAGGCGTCCGGTACCGGCCAGGGCGGCATCTGGCACCTGGCGCTGATCGGTTGGCTCGTCGCCATGGGCCTGAAGCCCGATCATGTCGCCTGGGTGCCGTCGAACGGCGCGGCTCCCGGCATGCAGGACCTGGCGGCCGGCGGCCTCGACATCGTCACCTGCTCGGTGCCCGAGGCGCGGGCCATGATCGATGCGGGAAAGGCCAGGGCGCTCGCCATCATGGCGAAGGAGCGCAACCCGCAGTTCAAGGATGTGCCGACGCTGAACGAGACGCTCGGCATCAACTACTCTGTCGGCGCCTGGCGCGGCATCGCCGGCCCCAAGGGACTGCCGGCCGAGATCCAGGCCAAGCTCGTCGCCTCGCTGAAGAAGGCCTTCGACTCCAAGGAGTACCAGGACTTCATGAACTCGCGCGGCTTCGGCATGAAGTTCGCCGACCAGGCCGGCTTCACGGCGTTCATGGATGAGGGCGACAAGGCGATGGCCTCGGCCATGAAGGCGGCGGGCCTCGCCAAGAGCTGAGCGGGCCAGCTAAGCGCGCATCCTGACGTCGCACCGGATGCCGCTCGCGAGCGGCTCCGGTGCTTTCGCTTCTCGATCACCTGACATGATGAGGTTGCCGCGATGCAACTGTCCGACCGTATCACCGGAGCCGTGATTGCAACGCTCGGCTCGGTGGCGTTCTTCTATGGCTCGAAACTGCCTCCCGTGCCGGGCCAGCAGGTCGGGCCATCGGCCTTTCCGATGGTCGTGGGGGCTGGCCTCGCGATCTGCGGCGCGCTGATCATCCTGGGCGTCGGCCGGCATTTCGAGGAGGTCGCGGAGGCCGATGTCGTCAATCACTCCGCGCCCGAGATGCTGGAGCCATTGCCGGCCTGGCGTTCCTGGCTCGCCTTGCTGCCGCCCGGCCTCGTCTTCTTCTACGCGCTCGCTTCCGAGCCGCTCGGCTTCCTGCCGACGGCGGCGATCATGGTGCTCGTCGCAAGCTTCGCCTTCGGGGCGAAGGCGAAGCTTGCGGTGCCGCTCGCCCTGATCGCGCCCTTCATCGTCAACCTGATCTTCCTGAAGCTGCTGCGGGTGCCGTTGCCCGGTGGCCTCCTGCCTTTCCCATGGTGATGCGATGATGAACACCATCGTCCAGGCCTTCGGGCTGGTCTTCGCGCCCGACGTGCTGATCGCGATCGTCGCCTCCGCCTTCTACGGGCTGACGGTGGGGGCGCTGCCCGGCCTCTCCGCGACGATGGCGACCGCGCTCCTGGTGCCGGTGACCTTTTACCTCTCGCCGATCGCGGCCGTCGCCACGATCATCACGGCCTCGGCCATGGCAATCTTCTCCGGCGATATTCCAGGTTGCCTGCTGCGTATTCCCGGCACGCCGGCCTCGGCCGCCTATACCGATGAAGCCTATGCGATGACGCGCAAGGGCCAGGCCGAGACGGCGCTGGGCATCTGCCTCTGGTTCTCCGCGCTCGGCGGCATCGCCGGGACGCTGTCGCTGATGATCCTGGCGCCCGTTCTGGCCGAATTCGCGCTCTCCTTCTCGACCTATGAGAATTTCTGGCTCGCTCTGCTCGGCCTGATGTGCGCGACGCTGGTGGCGCGTTCCTCGCCGATCAAGGCGATCGCCTCGATGCTGCTCGGCCTGCTGATCACCTGCATCGGCATCGATAATCCAGGTGGCGTCGCACGCTTCACCTTCGGCTCGACGGACATGCTCGGCGGCATCGAGCCGATCCCGGCGCTGGTCGGCGTCTTCGCGCTGGCCGAGGTGATGCGCGCGCTGACCGAGCGCGAGCCGCCGAAGCTGCCGCATCGGCGGCTCGGCAGCATCCTCAAGGGGCAATGGGAGCTGACGAAGCAATATCCCAAGCAGCAGACGCGCGGGAACATCGTCGGCATCATCATCGGCGTGCTGCCGGGCGCGGGCGCCGACATGGCGGCCTGGGTCAGCTACGCGATGTCGAAACGCTTTTCGAAGACGCCCGAGAAATTCGGCACCGGCCATCCCGAGGGCCTGATCGAGGCCGGCGCAAGCAACAACGCCTCGCTCGCCTCGGGCTGGGTGCCGGCGCTGCTCTTCGGCATTCCCGGCGACACGATCACCGCCATCGCCATCGGCGTGCTCTACATGAAAGGGCTCAATCCGGGGCCGACGCTGTTCACCGAGCAGGCGTCCAGCATGTACGCGCTCTACATCATCTTCATCCTGGCCAACATCATCATGATCCCGCTCGGCATCATGATGATCCGGGGCGCGAGCTTCGTCGTCGGCGCGCCGCGCTCGGCGGTGATGCCGGTGATCATGGTGTTCTGTGCGGTCGGGGCCTTCGCCACGGCGGGCAACAACCTGTTCGCGGTCTATTGCGTCGCCTGCTTCGGACTGCTCGGCTTCGTGATGGAGAAGAACGGCTATCCGGTCGCGGCCCTGGTGCTGGGCATCGTCATGGGCACGATGGTGGAGCAGAGCTTCGTCACCTCGCTGATCAAGTCGGACGGCTCGATCCTGCCCTTCTTCAGCCGTTCGGTGTCGAGCGTGCTGGCGGCGATGACGTTTGCCGCGCTGCTCTGGCCGGTGTTCTCCTGGACGATGGAGAAGATGCGGGAGCGGCGGGCGGTGGCGGCTTGAAGCTCGTCATTGCGAGCGCAGCGAAGCAATCCAGGGGCCGCCGCGCTCTACGAGGCTGGATTGCTTCGCTGCGCTCGCAATGACGGCGGGCTTGCACTCAGGCAATTGCCCCGGTTTGCCGCAAAGCCGTGATGCGGGGCCCGTCGAGGCCCAGCTCCCCCAGCACCGCATCCGTATCCTGCCCCAATCCCGGTGGGCGGTGGCGCAGGGGCGCGCGCTTGCCGTCGAGGCGGTAGGGCGGGGCGAGCACGGCGGGCGTGTCGGCATTGCCGGCGTCGTCGCTGACCATGCCGGCCTGTGTTGCGCGCGGCGAGCGCAGCGCCTGGTTCAGGCCCAGCACCTCGCCGCAGGGAATGCCGCCCGCGGCGAGCCGTTGCAGCAGCAGCGCGCGCGGCCTCGCCCTCAGCTCCGCCTCGATCATCGGCAGCAGCTCCGGGCGGTTCTGGGTGCGCAGCAGGTTGGTGGCGAAACGCGCATCCTCCGCCAGGTCCGGCCGCTCGATCACGATCCGGCAGAAGCGCTCATACTGGGCGTTGTTGCCGACGGTGATGACGAGCGGGCCATCGGCGGCGTCGAAGACGCCATAGGGCACGATCGAGGGATGGGCGTTGCCGTAGCGTGGCGGGTTCTCGCCCAATGCCAGAGCTTCCAAACCGTAATAGGAGGTGACCGAGAGGCCGCAATCGAACAGCGCCATCTCGATATGCCGGCCCTTGCCGGTGCGTCCGCGCTGGATCAGCGCAGCGAGCACGGCCTGGGCCGAATATTGCCCGGTGAAGAGGTCGACGATGGCGACGCCGAATTTCAGCGGCGGCTGGTCGTCATTGCCGTTCATGCCCATCAGCCCGGATTCGCCCTGGATGACGAGGTCGTAGCCGGGGCGCGAGGCCTCCGGCCCATCCGAGCCGTAGCCGGCGATCGAGCAGTAGATCAGGCCGGGGTTGAGCGCGCTCAGCGCCTCGTAGCCGAGCCCGAGCTTGTCGGCGCCGCCGGTCTTGAAGTTCTGGATCAGCACGTCGCTCCTGGCGGCGAGGTCGCGCACGATCGCCAGCCCCTCGGGCTTGCCGACATCGACGCCGATCGAGCGCTTGTTGCGGTTGACGCTGTTGAAATAGCAGGTGTTGCGCTCGCCCAGCCGAAAGCCCCAGTCACGCGTGTCGTCGCCGCGCAAGGGATGCTCGACCTTGATCACCTCGGCGCCGAGATCGGCCAGGACCTGGCCGCACCAGGGCCCGGCGAGGATGCGCGAGAGATCGAGCACGCGGATGCCGGAAAGGGGGAGGTCGAGAGTGGTCATCGGCATGTCACGCTGCTTGCTTGGGCTGCTCAGGCACGAGATAAGCCATCAGATCGCGGTCTTCGTACCCGTCCTCGGCCATGATTGGGTTTCGCTGGCACCCTTCATGCGCGAAGCCCAGCTGCGCATAAAGGGCTATGGCGCGCTGGTTGGAGCTGCGAACGGTCAATTCTATGCGCTTAAGCCCGGATGCGGCAGCGCCTGCCATCGCCTGTTGCATCAGCAAACGACCGAGCCCCAAACCGCGATATTGCGCGAGAATGCCGATGCCGAGCGTGCCGCAGTGGCGCCGGGTCGGTCTACTGACGTCGCGGACGATGTCGCACCAGCCGACGATCATATCGTCGACGAGCCCGACAAGATGTGTGTTTCCAGTCGCAATATTGGCTTCGACAAAGACGGCGATGCGCTCGATCGGCGGAGCCTCTTCGAAGGCCAGGTAGCGACGCTCGCGAGCAACCTCATCGAGCACCGCTCGAAAATGCGGCACGTCAGCGGCGGCGATAGGACGGACTGTCACAGCCGGCCTCACGAACCCATCACTCCCTCCAGGCTTGCGGCGAGCGCGATCAGTCTCGGCCGGACCTCGTCCATCAGGAAATTCCGGTCGAGGATCACGGTCGGTGCGCCGCAATTGATCGACATCGGCGGCAGGCCGCCGCCGGGCTGGAAGGCGACCGCGATGGCGCTCACCGTCGGCTGCCACTCGCCGAAGGAGCGGGCACAGCCCAAGGTCGCGTAGTCTTCCAGCGCCCGGTCGATGCCCTCGCGCAGGCGCGGCCAGGCCGCATCGTCGACCGAATGGATATCCTCCATGATCGCGCGCCGCTCGGCTTCGCTGCAGACGGCGAGATAGGCGCGGCCCATGGCGCTGCGCGCGAGCGAGAGCCTGGAGCCGGTATCCATGTTGAGTGCGATCGCGGCCTCGCCGCGGCAGCATTCGATATAGCGCATGCTGAGACGCTCACGCACGCCGAGACCCACGGTGGCGTTGGCGAAGCTCGCGAGATCGCGCATGCCGGCCCGCGCCAGGCGACGGACATCGAGCCCGGCGAGCGCGTTGGCGCCGAGCGCGATCAGCGCCGTGCCAAGCCGGTAGCTGCCGGATTCCGGGACATGATGGAGATAGCCGAGTTTGGTCAGCGTGTAGGTCAGGCGCGAGACGGTCGAGCGGGCAAGGCCGCAACGCGCGGCGATCTCGGAATTGGCGAGCGCCGCTTCACCACGCCTGAAGCAGGCCAGCACCTCCAGGCCGCGCGCCAGCGCCGTGACGAAATGACGGTCCTCCTTGGGGCCGGCGAGTTCGTCGGTATGTGCGTTGGCGTCGGAGTGAGAGCTTGCTTGCAGGATGGCCTCCATTAGCTTTAGCGCTTCAGGAAGGCGGCGAAAGCGGCCTTGGCCTCGGCCGAGAGCAGCCGCTCGCCGAAGAGCCGGCCTTCGGTGGCGATCGTCTCGGCGACATGGGCCGCGTTGCCGCGCTTCAGCAGCGATTTCGTCAGCGCGACCGATTCCGGCGGCAGGGCAGCGAGCGCCCTGGCCTTTTCCAGCGCCATGGCGAGCGCGCCGCCCTCCATGGTCACGGCGTTGACCAGGCCGGCTTCAGCCGCGGTTTCAGGTCCGAAGGCCTCGCCCAGCATCAGCAGTTCGGCGGCGCGCTTGCTGCCGGCGATCAAGGGCAGGAGATAGCTCGATGCGCCTTCGGGGCTCAGGCCCAGCGCGACGAAAGGCAGGCGGAAGCTCGCGCCCTTGGCCGCATAGGCGAGGTCGCAATGCAGCAGCATGGTGGTGCCGATGCCCACCGCAAAACCCTCGACCGCCGCGACGACCGGCTTCTTCGCGGTCGAGATCGCATTGAGGAAATCCATGGCGACGCGCGGACCGCTGTCGCTGACCGCGGCAAAATCCTTGATGTCGTTGCCGCTGGTGAAGCAGCCGCCTGCCCCGGTCAGCACGATCGCGCGGATCTGCGGATCGGCTTCCGCCGCCGCGATCGCGTCGATCAGCCCCTGATAGCTGGCACGGTCTAGCGCGTTCTTGCGCTCGGGCCGGTTCATCGTGACCTGAACGATGCCGGGCAAGACGGTTTGACTCAAGACGGTTTGGCTCAGGATGGTTTCGGTCATGGTCTCATCCTCGGTCAGCGGCTGCAGAGAGCGGCTTTCGCCTGTTCATATTCGGCTTTGAGCCGGGCGATCACGGTGGCGGCGGAGGGCGCGTCGTCGATCAGCCCGACACCCTGGCCCGAGCCCCAGATGTCGCGCCAGGCCTTGGCGGTGCCCGAGCCGAAGCTCATCTTGCTCTTGTCGGCATGAGGCAGATCGTCGGGATCGAGCCCCTGGGCCGCGATCGAGGGCTTGAGATAGTTGCCGGGCACGCCGGTGAAGAAGGGCGTGTAGACGATGTCGGCGGCGGCGGCCTCGACGATCATCTCCTTGTAGCCCTGTGCCGCATTGCCCTCCTCGGTGGCGATGAAGCGGGTGCCGATATAGGCGAGATCGGCGCCCATCGCCTGGGTGGCGAGAATCGCCTGCCCGGTCGCGATTGCGCCCGAAAGAATGATCGGCCCGTCGAAGAAGCGGCGGACCTCGCCGACCAGCGCGAAGGGGCTCAAGGTGCCGGCATGGCCGCCCGCGCCGGCGCAGACCAGGATCAAGCCGTCGACGCCGGCTTCGAGCGCCTTCTGGGCATGGCGGATGGTGGTGACGTCATGGAAGACGAGCCCGCCATAGGAATGGGCGGCCTCGACGACCTCGTTGGGCGCGCGCAGCGAGGTGATGATGATCGGCACTTCCTGGCGGACGCAGACCTCCATGTCATGCATCAGCCGGTCGTTCGAGGCGTGGACGATCTGGTTGACCGCGAAGGGCGCGACCTTTCGCATGGGGTCGGCGGCCTTGGCGGCGGCGAGCTCCGTCTTGATCCGGGTGATCCAGAGCTCGAGTTGCTCGGCCGGGCGGGCATTGAGCGCCGGAAAGGAGCCGACGACGCCGTTCAGGCATTGTGCGATGACGAGCTCCGGCCCCGAGACGATGAACATCGGCGAGCCGATGACCGGGAGGCTGAGCGTGTCGGCGAGTGAGGCGGGCAGGGCCATTCTGGTCTCCGTTAGAAGCTCGCCGCGCCGGTTTCGCGGGCGAGGTAAAGATCGTGCAGGCGCTCCAGATCGACCTTTTCAGCCTTCTGACTCAGGAGCAGCTTGCCCGAGCGCATGAGATGGACATGGTCGGCGACCGAGAGCGCGATATGCGTGTTCTGCTCGATCAGGGCGATGGTGACGCCCTCGCTTTTGAGCCGGCGGATGATCGAGAAGACCTCCTTGACGATGACGGGAGCGAGGCCCAGCGACGGCTCGTCGATCAGCAGGATGCGCGGCTCGCTCATCATGCCGCGCCCCATCGCCACCATCTGCGCCTCGCCGCCCGAGAGCGAGCCGGCGAGCTGGCGGTGGCGCTCCTTCAGACGGGGGAAGAGGTCGTAGACGCGTTCGAGATTACGGGCGCGGGCATTGCGGCAGCGGCGCGGATAGGCGCCCAGCGACAGATTTTCCTCGACGCTCATATCCTTGAAGACCATGCGGCCCTCGGGAACCATGACGAGGCCGGCCTCCAGCAGATCCCAAGTCCTGGCCTTGAGCGCGCGCCCGTCGAGCCTGATCTCGCCCTGATGCGGGATCAGCCCCATCAGGGCGCGAAACAGCGTCGTTTTGCCGGCGCCGTTGGGGCCGACGATCGCTGTCAGCTCGCCCTGGGGAAAGCCGAGTGAGATATCCCAGAGCACGTTGATGGCGCCGTAGCCGGCGCGCAATTGCCTGACCTCAAGCATCGGCGGCTCCCGTATAGCTCTCGACCACGGCGGGGTTCCGGAAGACCTCGGCCGGCGTGCCGTCGGCGATCATCTGGCCGAAATTCAGCACGACGGCGCGCGAGCACAATGTCGAGATCGTCTCGATGTCGTGCTCGACGATGACGATGGCGAGCTTGTAGCGCTCATGCAGTTCGCGCAGCTTGTCGACGAAGCGGCGCTTGGCCTTGCTCTCCAGCCCCGCCAGAACCTCGTCGAGCAGCAGGAGTTTCGGGTTGGTGGCGAGCGCCTTGGCGATTTCGAGCCGCTTCAATTCCTGCAGCGCGAGCTCCGTCGCGGCATTGCGCTCGGCATGTTCGCCCAGCTCCATCACCTCGAGGATCTCGTCGACGCGGGCGGCGTCGGCTTTACCGGCGCCAAAGACCTGCGCGACGGTGAGGTTCTCGCGCACGGTCAGGTGATGCATCGGCTGCGGGATCTGGAAGGTGCGGCCGAGGCCGAGCCGGGCGCGGGCATGCAGCGGCAGTCGGCCGATCTCGCGCTCTGCGAACAGGATGCGCCCGGTCTTCGGCCGGACCAGCCCGGAGATGGTGTTGAACAGCGTGGTCTTGCCGGCGCCGTTGGGGCCGACGAGGCCGAGGATCTCGCCGGCGCCCATGGCGAAGGAGACATCCTTCAATGCGGTCAACCCGCCGAAGCGGACAGTGACGTCCTCAAGCCGCAGCATGGGCGGCTCCCTTGACTGTCTTGCGCTGGAACATTCCAAAGAGCCCGTTGGGCGCGATCAGGATCATGCCGGCGAGCAGGATGCCGAGCAGGATCTCGTGCCCCACCGGCAGCAGTTCCTTGGCGATGATCTGGTCGAACAGATAGATCAGCACCGCGCCTGCGACCGGCCCCAGGATGGTGCGGTAGCCGCCGAAGATCGCGGCGATGATCGGCAGGATGCTCCAGCTCGCCGAGAAGGCGTAGTCCGGCTCGAGGAAGTTGATGATGTGAGCGTTCATCGCGCCGAACAGCCCGGTGATGAAGGCCGAGAGCAGCAGCATCCAGGCTTTCAGCAAGGTTGCGTTGACGCCGACGACGCGTGTCGCATCCTCGCTCTCGGCCATGGCGCGCAAGGCCGTGCCGACATGGCTGCGCTTCACCGCGAGATAGATCGCAGCGCAAATCGCCACCAGGACCACGAGCAGGCAGTAGCTGCCGACGCGGCTCGACAGGTCGAGCCCCATGATCGTCGGCAAGGGCGGGAAGCGCTGGAAGCCGGCTGAGCCGCCGGTGATCGAGGTCGCCTCCGTCGCCAGGATCTTGAAGATATGGGCATAGGCCAGGATGGCGAGCGCGAAATAGGGGCCCGACAGCCTGAGCGCCGGCAGCATCACGATCGAGCAAAGCGCGGCCCCGCAGGCGCCCGCCAGCAGCGCGAGGGGTACGGGCAGGCCGAACTTCGCCGAGAGGATCGCCGAGGTATAGGCGCCGACGCCGAAGAAGGCGGCGTGGCCGAAGGAGACCATGCCGCCGAGATTGCCGAGCAGCGCCCAGGCGAGCGCGACGCCGGCGACGATGAGGCCGGAGACCATCAGGCCCATGACGTAGGAATTGCCGCTGAAGGCGATGGGCACGGCGATCGCGACGGCGAGGATCAGGAGAGCGGGAAGGCTGCGCATCATCGGGCTCCTCAACCGCGCCTGGCGCGTGCGCCGAACAGGCCGTTCGGCATGAAGAAGAGCACGAGCAGGAAGAGCACCATGCCGACGAGTTCCTGCAATGCCGAGCTCGCCAGCGTCACCGTCATCGCCTCGGTCACGCCCAGCAGCAGCGCCGCGCAGAAGACGCCGGGAATCGAACCGACGCCGGCCAGCACGGTGACGATGAAGGCCTTGATGGTGAGCCCGGGCCCGAGCGCCGGCTGTACGACGCTCATCGTATAGAGCGCCACGCCCGCTACGCTGGCGAGGATGCCCGCGACGATGAAGGCGGCGAGTTCGACGCGGCGCGGATCGATGCCCATCAGCATCGAGGCGTCGCGGTTGGAGGAGACGGCGCGCACGGCGCGGCCATACCAGCTGTTCTTCAGCCACCACCAGAGGCCCGCCATCACGGCAAGGCTGATGATGAAGGCGGTGATCTCGCCCTTCATGGCGTAGACCGAGCCGAAGGAGATGGCATCCTGCAGGAAGGGCGATCCAGTCGAGCGCACATCGCTGGCGAAGACCAGGAGGATCGCATTGGTCAGGATGATGCCGATGGCGAAGGTCAGGATCAGCGAATTCAATTCGCGGTGTTCGCGGATGCGCTCGATCAGCAGATAGATCACGACGCTGACGATGCCGGTGACGACGAAGGCGAGCGGGATCGCGGCGTAAGGGTTCCAGCCTGTCCGGCTCTCGATGACATAGGCCATGTAGGCTGCGAGCAGCACGAGTTCGCCATGGGCGAGGTTGATGATCTTCATCGCGCCGAAGGTCAGCGCGATGCCGAGCGCGACCAGCGCATAGACGGAACCGACAAGCAGGCCGGAGAAGAGGGATTGCTGGAGGAGTTCGAGCATGAAGCGATTGGGGCCTGTCGTCAGTCCAGTTTACGCATCGTCATTCCGGGCGCAGCCCCCGGGTCCGATCTTTGATCGACCCAAGGATGAACTCGGCGGAGACCCGGAATCCATCGCAGGGCACTGTGCTCTATGATGGATTCCGGATCGGCGCCGCTTTCGCGGCTTGTCCGGAATGACGACGCGGGTGTTGGAGCGTGTTCAGAGATCACCACGGCACGGCGGGGTAGGCGAGCTTGCCGGTGGCGAATTCGGCCGGCGAGACCAGCGGGATCTTGCCGTCTCGGTGCTGGCCCATGCTGAGCGCGAAATTCGGGTTGTCGCCGACTTCGTTGAAGGTGATGCGGCCGAGCGGCGAGGGGCGGTTGGTCGTCTTCATCTCGGCGAGCAGGCCCGCGCTCTTCAGCGTACCGGCATCGGCTGAGCGGGCAAGCGCCTCGCTCAGCACCATCGTCTCGACGAAGGCGAGCGTCGAGGCGTACTCGATCTCCTTGCCGAACATCTCCTTGTAGACGGCGGCGAATTTCCGGCCTTCCTCGTCCTTCACCTCGACGGGGAAGGGCAGGAAGGTGGTGCCGATGATGTTCTGCATCAGGTCGGGGAAATCGGAATACATCTTCGGCGTCGCCAGCGACCAGGCGCCGACGATGGCCTTGACCGGGGGCTTGAGGACCTTGGCGGCACGGATGATGCCGACATAGTCGTTCTCATAGGCCGACATGAAGATGATCTCGGACTTGTCCTGCAGCTTCACCTTGTTGATGATCGGCTTGAAGTCGGTGATGGCGGGGTCGAAGGGATGCAGCGTGACCTTGAAGCCCTTCTTGGCGAGGCTCGCCTCGAGCCCTTTCGCCAGCAGCATCGGCGCTTCCTTGGTGGAGGCGATGATCGAGACGCCGTTGGGCTTCACCTCCTCGATCAAGCCCTCGACGCCGCGCTGGTAGCCGGCATTGTTGTTGATCCGGAAGAAGTTCTTGTTGCCGCGCTGGACCAGCTCGTCGGAGACGGCGCCGCCGGTGATGTAGACCTTGCCGAGGCGATTCGAGGTGTCGGAGGCGGGGCCGACGATGTTGGAGCCGTAGCCGCCGATGATCGCGGCCGCACCGTCGGAGGCGAGCTTCTCGACGGCGGTCACGGCCTTGGCCGGCTGGCTCTCGTCATCGATGACCGTGACCTTGATCCTGTGCTTGCTTTGGCTCTCGTTGAAGACCTTGAGCGCGACCTGCATGCCCTCGTTGAAGGCCTGGCCGGAACGGGCGAGCGAACCGGTCAGCGGCATATGCGCGCCGATCGTGATGTCCTCGGCGCGCGCATTCGCGGCAAAGGCGATGGTCGCGGCGAGGCAGGCGGTTGCAAGACAATTCCTGCGGATCATGAATTCCTCCGAAGTGCTTCTTCACCGGGCCGTTTCGCGGCATGATGTGGCGTTGCCAATGGCATGGCACGGGGTTTTGGGAGCGGTCAAGCGGCGGACATCAATTCCGCATTGCAGCATGATGCGAGGCGCGACATCGGCTCGACCCGTTAGTCTCGGGCCTGCATCTTGACAAAGCGCCGGCGAGCCACTTCCTAGGGACCATAAATGCAGACGACCGTTCTGCAATGCAGAACATACATTCGACTAGAGGAAAACGCTCATGGAGTTGGTCCAGCTTGCCCTTCGCGGCAGGGTCGCGGTCGCGACGATCGCCAATCCGCCGGTCAATGCGCTGAGCGCAGGCGTCCGCGCCGGGCTCGCCGAGGCCGTCGCGAAGGCCGGCTCCGATCCCGCAGTGGACGCGATCGTGATCGCGGCGGCCGGCAAGGCCTTCATCGCGGGCGCCGATATCAGCGAGTTCGGCAAGCCGCCGGCGGCGCCGATCCTGCCCGATGTGCTCGAGGCGATCGAGAGTTGCGCCAAGCCCGTGGTCGCGGCGATCCAGGGCGTGGCATTGGGTGGCGGTCTGGAGGTGGCTTTGGCCTGCCATGCCCGCGTGGCCTCGCCCGCGGCCAGGCTCGGCCTGCCCGAGATCAAGCTCGGCATCATCCCGGGCGCCGGCGGCACGCAGCGCCTGCCGCGCCTGATCGGTGCGGCGAAGGCGTTTCCGATGATGCTGAGCGGCGAGCCGATCTCGGCCGACAAGGCTGCCGGATACGGGCTCGTCGACATGGTCGCGCTCGGCGATGTCGTCGAGGCGGCGGCGGCCCTGGCGCAGGATCTTGCGAGCAAGGGCGCGCCGCCCCGGACCGCAGACCGCGCGGAGGCATTGACCGCGGCCGATCGCGAGGCTTTTGAGGCGCTCGCAGCCGACGCGACCAAGAAATCCGGCGACATGCCCAATGCGATGGCGCTGATCGAGGCGGTGCGCGGCGTGTTCACGCTGCCCTTCGCGGAGGGCATGGCGGCCGAGCGGGCCCTGTTCCGCACGCTCGTCGCCGATGAGCGCTCCAAGGCGCTGCGCTACGCCTTCTTCGCCGAGCGCGAGGCCGCCAAGGTGCCAGGCATCGAGGCAAGCGTGAAGCCGCGCCCGATCGCGAAGGCGGCCGTGATCGGCGCCGGCACGATGGGTGGCGGCATCGCCATGTGCTTCGCCAATGCCGGCATTCCCGTGACCTTGATCGAGACCGAGCAGGCCCAGATCGACAACGGCATCAACCGGGTCGCGGCGATCTATGAGATGTCGGTGACGCGGGGCTCGTTGACGCCGGAGAAGCGCGACGAGCGCATGGCGCTGATCACGCCTGCTGTGGGACTGACTGCGGCAGCCGATGCGGACATCGTCATCGAAGCGGCCTTCGAGGAGATGGGTGTCAAGAAGCAGATTTTCGGGGCGCTCGACGGCATCGCCAAGCCCGGCGCGATCCTCGCCAGCAACACCTCCTATCTCGATATCCCGACGATCGCGGCTGCGACCAAGCGGCCGCAGGATGTGATCGGGATGCATTTCTTCAGCCCGGCCAATGTCATGAAGCTCCTGGAGGTGGTGCGGCCGGCCGGCGTCGCCGACGATGTGGTGGCGACTGCGGTGGCGCTCGGGCGCATGCTCGGCAAGGTACCGGTCGTGGTCGGCAATTGCTTCGGTTTCGTAGGCAACCGCATGCTGGCGCAACGCACGCGGGCGGCCGAACGTTTGCTGATCGCTGGAGCGTTGCCCCATGAGGTCGATGCGGCCGTGACCGCTTTCGGTTTCAAGATGGGGCCCTTCGCGATGTCGGACCTCGCCGGCAACGATATCGGCTGGCGCACGCGCAAATCGCTGGGGAAGAAAGCAGCAGTTGCGGATGCGCTCTGCGAGGCCGGTCGCTTCGGCCAGAAGACCGGCAAGGGCTATTATCTCTACCCGGCCGGCGCGCGCGCGGGCCAGCGCGACCCCGAGGTCGAGGCGTTGATCGCGAGCATCTCGGCGCAGAAGGGCGTGACGCGGCGTTCCTTCACGGCCGATGAGATCGTGGCGCGCTTGATGGATCCGATGGTCAATGAGGGCGCGCGCATCCTCGAAGAGGGCATCGCGGCGCGGCCGGGCGACATCGATATCATCTGGCTCAACGGCTATAACTGGCCGGCCTGGCGCGGCGGGCCGATGCATTGGGCCGATACGGTCGGGCTCGACGTGATCGTCAAGCGGCTCGAAGCCCAGGCAGCCGAGAGCGGCGACGCGACGCTCGAACCGTCACCCCTGCTGCGCAGGCTCGCCACTGAGGGCAAGGGGTTCTCGGAGCTGAAGGCGCAGGCCGCATGAGCGCGACCGGGAATTCCGGTCCGCGGCCGGTCTGGCAGCAGCGCTTTCCCAAGGCCTGCGACTGGGAGGCGAGCGTCGAGACCGGCATCGTGCCGGATCTGCTGGCGGCTGCCGTGGCGGCGCGCCCGAATGCGCCCGCGATCGAGTTCCGCGAACGCCGGACGAGCTATGCTGAACTCGACGCGATGGTCGCGCAGCTGGCGGCCGGGCTGATCGCCGACGGCGTCAAGCGCGGAGACCGCGTCGCGCTGCTGCTGCCCAATACGCTCTGGCACCCGATCGCCTTCTTCGCCATCGCGCGCTGCGGGGCGAGCGTGGTGCATCTTTCGGCGCTGGATGCACCGCGCGAGCTCGAGCACAAGCTCAAGGCGACGAAACCGGGCCGGCTGATCACGACCAATCTGCCAGGCTTCCTGCCGAACGCGCGGAGCCTGCTGGAGGCAGGCGCCGTCCCGCGCCTGCTTGTCGGCGAGGATGGCCGCTGGGGGCAGGGCGAGGCCGCGCCACTGGCGATCCCGAACCAGGCGAGCGTCGCCCGGCTCGACGACCTCATGGACGCAGCTCCACCGGCGTCATGGCCCGTCGTCTCGCCCGACGACGTCATGCTGCTGCAGTTCACCGGCGGCACCACCGGCCTGCCCAAGGCGGCGATGCTGAGCCATGGCAATCTCGTCTCGGCGGTGAACATCTATCGGCTCTGGACCGATGGCGAGCCGCTGGAGCCCGGCGCGCAGAAGACGATCTGCGTGTTGCCGCTGTTCCATATCTACGCGCTGACGACGCTGCTGCTGCGCCATATCCGGGACGGCAACGAGATCCTGCTGCGCCAGCGTTTCGATGTGGAGACGCTGATCGCCGATATTTCGGTCAAGCGCGCAACGCTGTTCTCCGGCGTGCCGACGATGTGGTTTGCTCTCTTGAACCGTGAAGGCGTCGAGACTGTCGACTTCTCCTCGCTACGCTCCTGCGTCTCCGGCGGCGCGCCGCTGCCCTTCGAGGTGCAGACGAAGCTCGAAGGCATTCTCGGCGTCAGGCTCAATAATGGCTGGGGCATGACCGAGACCGCGCCGGCCGGCTCGCGCGTGCCCGGCGACGCCAAACCGCGGCCGGGGCTGATCGGCATGCCCTTACCGGGTATCACCATGAAGATCGTCTCGCTCGAGCCCGAGCGCGACGACTTTCCGCCCGGCGAGATCGGCGAGATCGCGATCAAGGGCCCCAATGTCTTCAAGGGCTATCTCGACGACGAGGTCGCGACGCAGGAGGCCTTCCATGAGGGCTGGTTCCTGACCGGCGATCTCGGCCGGATGGACGAGGACGGGCTGTTCGAGATCGTCGACCGCCGCAAGAACATGATCATTTCAAGCGGCTACAACGTCTATCCTGTCGCGATCGAGAGCGCGATCTACGAGCACCCGGCGGTGCAGGAGGTCGTCGTGATCGGCGTCGATGACGCCTATCGCGGCCAGGCGGCGAAAGCCTTCGTCAAACTCAAGACCGGCCATGCGCCGTTCTCGCTGGAAGAGCTCTCCGTCTTCCTGAAGGACCGGCTCGGCCGGCACGAAATGCCGCGCGCGCTCGAATTCCGCGAGAGCCTGCCGCGCAGCGCTGCCGGAAAGCTGCTGGCCAAGGTGCTGGTGGCCGAGGAAAAACAGAAACAGGCGGCCTCGGCCGCTACCGATTCCGCCGCATAGGACAAAGCTCAGCCATGACCGAAGCCGTCATCGTCTCCACTGCCCGCACGCCGATCGGCAAGGCCCATCGCGGCGCCTTCAACCAGCTCCGCGGCGCCGATATGGCCGCCCATGCGATCCGCCACGCGCTCGCCCGCGCCAAGGTCGAGCCTGAGGCGATCGAGGAGGTGGTGCTGGGCTGCGGCTATCCGGAGGCTGCGACCGGCGGCAATGTCGCGCGCCATGCGGCGCTCGTCGCCGGCATCCCGGTGCAGTCGGCCGGCGTCACCGTCAGCCGCTTTTGCGCCTCGGGTCTGGAGGCAATCGCCCATGCGGCGCGGCGCGTGATCCTGGATGGCGTGCCGGTCGCGGTCGGCGGTGGCGTCGAGTCGATCAGCCTCGTGCAGCCGGTGGTCAGGCGCGAGCTGACCCAGAACGACTGGCTGATGGCCAACAAGCCGACGATCTACACCTCGATGATCGAGACCGCCGACAATGTCGCGCGGCGCTACGGCATCTCGCGGGAGCGCCAGGACGAATTCTCGCTGGAGAGCCAGCGCCGCACAGCCTCGGCCCAGCAGCGCCAGCTCTTCGATGGCGAGATCGTGCCGATGAGCGCGGTGATGGCGGTAACCGACAAGGCGAGCGGCGAGGTGCGTCAGGAAGCGGTGACGCTGTCGAAGGACGAGGGCAACCGGCCCGATACGACGCTGGAGGGCTTGCTCAAGCTCAAGCCGGTGCGCGGCGAGGACCAGTTCGTCACCGCCGGCAATGCCAGCCAGCTCTCGGACGGTGCCTCGGCCAGCGTGGTGATGTCGGCCAAGGAAGCGGCGCGGCGCGGGTTGTCACCGCTCGGCACCTTCCGCGGTTTTGCGTCCGCCGGCTGCGAGCCTGACGAGATGGGCATTGGCCCGGTCTTCGCCGTGCCGCGCCTGCTGGAGCGCAACGGCTTGACCGTTGCCGACATCGATCTCTGGGAGCTGAACGAGGCCTTCGCCTCGCAGTCGCTCTATTGCCGCGACGTGCTCGGCATCGATCCCGAGAAGGTCAACGTCAATGGCGGGGCGATTGCGATCGGCCATCCCTTCGGCATGAGCGGGGCCCGCCTCGTCGGCCATGCGCTGCTGGAGGGCCGCCGCCGCAAGGCGCGCTATGCCGTCGTCACCATGTGCGTCGCAGGCGGCATGGGTTGTGCTGGATTGTTCGAGATCAATCACTGACCATGCGTCATGGCCGGGCTTGACCCGACCTTCGCCGAAACCAGAGCCAACCCGCCTGAGATTCTCGGGTCTGCGCTTCGCTCCGCCCGAGAATGACGAGAGGATACCGCCATGGACCTTCGCTTCACGCCCGAGGAGATCGCGTTCCGCGACGAGGTGCGGCAGTTCTTCCGCACCGAAGTCCCGGCCGAGATCCGCAAGAAGGTCTCCGAAGGCCGCGGCATGACGCGCGAGGATTACATCACCTCGCAGCGCGTGCTGAACGCCAAGGGGTGGGCCGTGCCGCATTGGCCCAGGGAGTGGGGCGGGCAGGACTGGACGCCGATCCAGCGCTACATCTTCACCGAGGAGATGCTGCTGGCCGCCGTGCCGCTGCCCTTGCAGTTCAACTGCTACATGGTCGGCCCGGTGATCGCCGCTTTCGGCAATCAGGCGCAGAAGGAGAAGCATCTCGCCAAGATCGCCAATCTCGACGAATGGTGGTGCCAGGGCTTCTCCGAGCCCGGCGCGGGTTCCGATCTCGCCTCGCTCAAGACCAAGGCGGTGCGCGAAGGCGACCACTACATCGTCAACGGCCAGAAGACCTGGACGACGCTCGGCCAATATGCCGACTGGATCTTCTGCCTGGTGCGCACCAACCCCGCCGCCAAGAAGCAGGCCGGTATCTCCTTCATCCTGATCGATATGAAGACGCCGGGCATCACGGTGCGCCCGATCATCACGCTGGAGGGGCGCCACGAGGTCAACGAGGTCTTCTTCGACAACGTCAAGGTGCCGGTCGAGAACCTCGTCGGCGAGGAGAACAAGGGCTGGGACTATGCCAAGTTCCTGCTGGCGAACGAGCGCACCGGTATCGCCCGCATCGGCCTCTCGAAGGAGCGGCTGGCGCGGATCAAGCGCCTGGCCAGGGAGATGCCGGCCGGCGAGGGCACGCTTTGGGACGACCGCGATTTCCGCGAGCGGGTGGCCGAGGTCGAGATCGAATTGAAGGCGCTGGAGATCACGCAGATGCGGGTCGTCGCGGCGCAAGGCCAGCGCGACCCCAATAAGCCCGACCCGGCCTCCTCGATCCTGAAGATCAAGGGCTCGCAGCTGCAGCAGGCGACGACGGAGCTTTTGCTTGAGGTGGCTGGGCCGTTCGCGCTGGCTGCTCCGGTGCGCTCGGGCGACCTGACCAATGACTGGCCCTTCGACTATGACTGGGCCGATGCGGCTGCCGCCAGCTACTTCAACAACCGCAAGGTCTCGATCTATGGCGGCTCGAACGAGATCCAGAAGAACATCATCGCGAAAGCCGTCTTGGGGCTTTAGCGGCATCGGCTGACGGGCCTCTCCCGTCATGCTCGGCCTTGTGCCGAGCATCCACGTCTTGCGACGCGGATGAAGAAAGACGTGGATGGTCGGGACAAGCCCGACCATGACGATGTGGCGACCGCTGCGGAGCATGGAACGGCATCATGGATTTCGACCTTTCTTCCGAACAGACGCAGCTCAAGGACGGCGTCGAGCGGCTTGTGGCTGCGACCTATGGCTCGCTCGAAGCCCGCAAGGCGCAAGGCGCCGGCCCGCTCGGCTTCAGCGAGAAGAGCTGGGCGCAATTCGCCGAGATGGGACTGCTCGGCATTCCCTTCACGGAGGAGGAGGGCGGCTTCGGCGGCGGGCCGGTCGAGACACTGGTGGTGATGGAGGCGCTGGGCAAGGGGCTGGCGCTGGAGCCTTATCTCGCGACCGTGGTGCTCGGCGGCGGGGCGGTCAGGCTCGGCGGATCGGATGAGCTCAAGCAGCGCGTCATTCCCGGTATCGTCGAGGGCAGCTCGAGGCTGGCGCTCGCCTTCACCGAGAAGCAGTCGCGCTACGACCTCAACGACGTCGCCACCACGGCGCGCAAAGCGGGCGATGGCTTCGTGCTGGAAGGCGCCAAGAGCGTCGTCATCAATGGCGACAGCGCCCAGCATCTCGTCGTCAGCGCCCGCACCTCCGGCAACCGGCGCGACAGGGCGGGCATCAGCCTGTTCCTCGTCGCGACCGATGCGCCCGGCGTGAAGATCCATGGCTATGCGACGCAGGATGGCGGGCGCGCGGCCGAGGTTGCGCTCTCGGGCGTTCAGGTCGGGGCGGCCGACTTGATCGGTCCGCTGGACCAGGGTCTGCCGATCCTGGAGCGTGTCTCCGAATTCGCCATCGCTGCGCTCGCAGCCGAGGCTGTCGGCATCATGGAAGCTCTGAATGGGCTGACGGTGGAGTATCTCAAGACGCGCCAGCAATTCGGTGCGCCGATCGGCAATTTCCAGGTGCTGCAGCACCGCGCCGTCGACATGCTGATCGCACTGGAGCAGGCGCGCTCGATGGCGGCCTATGCCGCGATGATGGTGGAGCACGACAATGCCGCTGAGCGCAGCGCAGCGCTCTCGGCGGTCAAGGTGCAGATCAACCGCTCCTGCCGCATTGTCGGCCAGGAGGCGGTGCAGCTCCATGGCGGCATCGGCATGACGATGGAGTATCTCGGCGCGCATTACTTCAAGCGCCTGACCATGATCGAGAGCCTGTTCGGCGATACCGCGCATCATCTGCGCCGGGTCGACGTGGCGGGAGGGCTGGCGGCATGAGTCCGGACGACAAGCTGCCGGCGGCGACGGCTTTCCTGCTCGCGCATTGGCGTGGGGGCACGAAATGCACGGCGATGCCGGAGGTTCTGCGCCCGGCGGATCTGCGCGAAGCCTATGGAATGCAGGCGCTGTTCGAACAGAGCAGCGCGTCGCCGCTGTTCGGTTGGAAGATCGCCGCCACCAGCCAGGCGGGACAGGCGCATATCGGAGTCGCGGGACCGCTCGCCGGACGGATTCTTGCCGAGCGTGTGCTGGCGGATGGCGCGACGACCTCGCTCAGCGGCAACGCCATGCGCGTGGCCGAACTCGAATTCGCTTTCCGGATGGGTCGCGATCTGACGCCGCGCGCGACGGTCTATTCGCAGGACGAGGTTTTGGCGGCGGTCGAGAGCCTTCACCCCGCGATTGAGTTGCCGGATTCGCGTTTCGTGGATTTCGCCGCGGCTGGAGGTGTCCAGCTCGTTGCCGATAATGGCTGCGCCCATGAGTTCGTGCTTGGCAAGAGCACGGGAGCGGCGTGGCGCGGGCTTGATCTCGCGGCGTTCCGGCCGGTTGCGCGGATGCCGGGCCGGCAGGATCAGGCAGGGCTTGGCGCCAATGTGCTGGGCGATCCACGCATTGCGCTGACATGGCTGGTCAACGAACTCTCCAGCCTTGGCGTGGTGCTGAAAGCAGGCGAGGTGGTGACGACGGGGACCTGCCTCGCGCCAATCGCGATTTCGCCCGGCGACAAGCTCGATGCCGATTTCGGCGTGCTTGGGCGGGTCGCGGTGGCTTTCTCCTAACGAAGCTTGCTCCGGCAGCTTGAATTCGATGGTCGACAGTACACCGGCAAGGTTCGGACTCAGGAGAGGCCAGCTGAGAGAAACCACCTTATGGCGTTTACGAACTGTTCACTTCCGCCATCACCAAGCCGGGCGCAGTGTGCGCCAGCCCTGTTAGAAGGGAAATCGTCAGCGATAGAAATGGGGGCTAGCTGTCGAGGAGGCTTGAGGCATGAGCTTGCGCGTCTCGCAATACCGTTGGGACGGTACCGAAGGCAACGACGCCTGGGTGGCCGAAGATGCCACAAGGAGCTGGACCGCGTATGGCAGAGGTGGCGATGACCATCTCACCGGTGGTTCACTTGGCGATGCGCTTTTCGGCGATGCCGGTGATGACGCCCTCTATGGTGGCGGCGGGAATGATCGTCTTTTCGGAGGCGAGGGCCAGGACAGATTATACGGCGGCGCTGGCAACGACTTTCTTGAGGGCGGCGGACAGTACGACCAGTTATATGGTGGCGCTGGCAACGATGTGTTGATTGGCGGCTACTTTGTGAGTGGCGATGGCGGCAACGATGTCCTCTATGGTAGCGACGATCGGGACGCGCTCTTGGGCGGTGATGGCAATGATACGCTCTATGGCGGCAATGGCCCCGATTACCTCAGGGGCGGCAGCGGCATCGATACGATCTATAGCGGCGGAGACTCCACTGGCGATTTATACTACGCGGAAGAGATCTATGGCGATGGCGGCAAGGATTTTCTTTACGGTGATCTAGGCCGCGATGTATTCACATTTATCGAGCATGGTGAAAGCGGTCCTGGGCCGGCCGCGCGTGACGTCATCTACAACTTCACACCCGGAAACGATGACATCAGCCTGCCCCTGGATGCCGATACCAACCTCGTTGATTATCAGGACTTCGTCTTCATCGGAACGGACGCTTTCAGCGGTGAGGCCGGTCAGGTTCGCTACGAAACCGTGGGTGATAATACGTTCGTCACTGCCGATGTGAATGGTGACCACGTGGCCGATTTCGAGATCGAACTCGTCGGGGAGTTCAGCCTCTCGGCTACGGATTTCATCCTCTGAACGCAGTGGCTAGAGAAATTTCCGATCCAACTGGATCGTTCAATAGCTCTAGCCCTTTGTTTGAACGCGTTTTCTTCACGCGAACCGGTATCCACTTCGCTCGAAAACGTTCTCGATCACGTCGCATTCGGACGAATTCGTCCGAATGCGACGTGATCGATTCCTAGAGTTGAGAGCATTGCTCCTGCGAAAAACCGGGACCCACTTTTTCGCGCAAGGCTCTAGTTTCGCGCGGCAAGCGGCCGAGCTTGTTATATCAGGGTCGCACGACATAGCCTTGCTGTCTTGCACAAGCGCATGTCGGGAGGCCCCCGTGAGTTCAGGACTGTTTGCCCTGCTTGACGATATCGCTGGATTGGCGAATGTCGCGGCGGCCTCGCTCGACGATGCCGCCTCCCAGGCTGCCAAGGCCTCGGCCAAGGCCGCCGGCATCGTCATCGACGATGCGGCCGTGACACCGCGCTATGCGGTCGGTTTCGCGGCCGATCGCGAATTGCCGATCATCTGGCGGATCGCGCTCGGTTCGCTCAAGAACAAGCTCCTGATCCTGTTGCCCGCGGCGCTGGTGCTGACCCTCATTGCGCCTTGGGCGATCACGCCGCTGCTGATGATCGGCGGCGTTTATCTCTGCTATGAGGGTGCGGAAAAGCTGATCGAGCGCTTCCTGCCGCATGCCGGGCATGGCGACGCGGCGGCTGAGGCCGAGCCGCTCGACCCCAAGGCGCTCGAGAACCAGAAGATCAGCGGCGCGATCAAGACCGATCTCATCCTTTCCGCCGAGATCATGGCGATCACGCTCGCCAGCGTCTCGGATTCATCGTTCTGGACGCAGGCATTGGTCCTGGCCGTGGTCGGCCTCGGCATGACGGCCTTCGTCTATGGCATCGTCGCGCTGATCGTGAAGGCGGATGATGCCGGCGTGGCGCTGGCGAAGCGGCGCTTTGCGCCCGTTCGCCTGCTGGGGCGGGGCCTCGTCATCGGCATGCCGTATTTCCTCAACCTTCTCGGCGCGGTCGGTACGATCGCCATGCTCTGGGTCGGCGGCGGCATCATCGTTCACGGCTTTGCCGGCTATGGGCTGGCCGGGCTCGAACATGTCATCCACGATCTCGCGGCGGCGAGCGGCCGCGTCGTGGCTATGCTCGCGGCTGCGGTCGAATGGCTGGTGACGGCGGGACTCTCGGCGGTGCTCGGGTTGCTGATCGGCGCGATCGCGGTGCTCGCGATGCATTTTGGCGTCACACCGCTTCTGAAGACCGTCAGGAAGAGCGCGCCGAAGGCTTC
The DNA here is from genome assembly GCF_001741865.1 of Bosea vaviloviae. NCBI lineage: Bacteria > Pseudomonadati > Pseudomonadota > Alphaproteobacteria > Hyphomicrobiales > Alloboseaceae > Allobosea > Allobosea vaviloviae. The sequence continues at coordinate 6,245,173 of NZ_CP017147.1, read as the reverse complement.
GCTCGATAGCCAACCCGGTGCCTGAGCCTGCTCAGGCGAGCCAGGTCGTGAACCCCTCGACCGGTTCGCGCTCTGGGACGAGGGCGTTGGCGGGAGCCTCGGGATCGACCTTGCCGATGGCGATGCCGCAGACCACGACCTCGTTCTCGGGGATGGCGAGTTCGCGCCGCACTACCGGGTGGAAGCGGGCGAAGATCGCCTGCGGGCAGGAGTTCAGCCCATGCCCTTGTGCCGCGATCAGGATGTTCTGCACGAACATGCCGAGATCGAGCCAGGAGCCGATTTCGAGGTCGCGGTCGATCGTCACCATCAGCGCGACCGGGGCGTCGAAGAAACGTAAGTTTGCAACCGTCTGTCGCTGCATGCCCGCGACATCGCCCTTCTTGACGCCGAGCAGGCCGTAGAGATCCCAGCCGACCTTGCGGCGCCGCGAGAGATAGGGCTCGCGGAAGCTTTCGGGGTAGTAACGGTACTCCTCCGCCGCCGGCAGGTCCGGCGAATCCAGCGCCAGGAGCAAGCCGGCTTCCAGCCGAGCGCGGCTGTCGGGGCCGATCACCCGGACCTTCCAGGGCTGCATGTTGGTGCCGCTCGGCGCCTGCGCCGCGACCGTCAGGATACGGCGGACGAGCGCTGGCTCGACAGGATCGGGCAGGAAGGCGCGGACGGCGCGGCGGGAGGCGATGGCGCTTTCGACGGCTTCGGCGGCGTCTGTCATTCAAGCTTCTCCCGCTGCACTCTTTCGTCATTACGAGGAGCGACAGCGACGAAGCAATCCAGGGGCTGCGCGAGCCTTCCTGGATTGCTTCGGCTCACGCTCGCAATGACGAATGTCACCCCGCCTTGCGCGCCTCGACGAAGGCCGCGTGTTCGCTCACCAGCTCGCCGGCAAGTGCCTTGGCGATCAGCGCGCGGGTCTCGGGGATGCCGTAGATTGCCACAAAAGAGCCGAAGCGCGGGCCCTGATCCTCGCCGAACAGCACCTGGTAGATCGCCTTCCACCAGTCGCCGCTGACGCCGGGTCGTTCGGGCGTCGCGCCCTTGGCGGTGAGGTTCTGGTAGCGCGGAACCACACGGGCCACATCGAGCGCCGTGTCCTGGACCATTTCGGCGGTGGCGTCCGGCGGCAGGGCTGCGAGCGCAGCGTCCAGCGCGAGGAAGGCCGCGCGTTCGGTCTCGTCGGCGGCGCGATAGGTCTTCGCCGGCTTCACGAAATCGCGGAAATAGACGATCGCGTAGCCGACCAGCGCGTCGAGGCGCGGATGGGTGGCAGGCGAGATCGCAGGCGAATAGCGCTGCAGGAAGCCCCAGAGCACGCCCTTGTCCTCGGAATTCGCCACCGCGACGAGGTTCATCAGCAGGCCGAAGGTGATCTGCGTCCTGGTCGCGTTCTCGCCTTCGCCGGTGGCGATGATTTCCGGCTGGGGAAGCTCGCCATTGTGGATGTGCCAGGCCGGGTTCCCGAGGCGGTTCTTCCAGTCCTGGCGCTCATAGCCACCGAGGAACTGCAGATAGTCGTCGACCGCGCGCGGAATGACGTCGAAATGCAGCTTCTTGGCCTCGCGCGGACGCGAATACATGAACAGCGACAGGCTCTGGGGGCTGGCATAGGTCAGCCACTCGTCGATGGTCAGGCCGTTGCCTTTCGACTTCGAGATCTTCTGGCCGAGATCGTCGAGGAAAAGCTCGTAGACATAGTGCTGCGGGGCCTTGCCGCCGAGGATCTCGCAGATGCGGTCGTAAATCGGCGCGTTGGTCTGGTGGTCCTTGCCGAACATTTCGAAGTCGACGTCGAGCGCGGCCCAGCGGGCGCCGAAATCCGGCTTCCACTGAAACTTCACATGCCCGCCGGTGACGGGAACCGTCTTGTCCTGGCCGTCCTCGTCGGTGAAGGTGACGGTCCCGGCGGTTGCGTCGACCGCCTTGAGCGGGACGTAGAGCACACGGCCGCTGACGGGCGAAATCGGCAGAAAGGGGCTGTAGGTCGCCCGGCGCTCCTCGCCGAGGGTCGGCAGCATGACCTTCATGATGTCGTCATAGCGCGCCGCGGCGCGCAGCAGCACGGCGTCGAGCTTCCCGGACTTGTAATAATCGGTCGCGCTGGCGAACTCGTAGTCGAAGCCGAAGCTGTCGAGGAAGCGGCGCAGCATCGCGTTGTTGTGGTGGGCGAAGCTCGGATAGTCGCCGCCGAACGGGTTCGGCACCGCGGTCAGGGGCATCTGAAGATAGGGCCTGAGCGCCTCCGGATCAGGCACATTCTCCGGAATCTTGCGCATGCCGTCCATGTCGTCGGAAAAGCACAGCAGCCGGGTGGGGATCGCGTCCTGCGTCAGCACGCGGAAGGCATGGCGCACCATCGAGGTGCGCGCGACCTCGCCGAAGGTGCCGATATGCGGCATGCCCGAGGGTCCGTAGCCGGTCTCGAACAGCACCTCTTTCTTGCCCGATTTCTCGATCCGCGCGACGAGCTTGCGTGCTTCCTCGAACGGCCAGGCGGCCGAACGCTGGGCGGCGTCAACAAGAGCGGGGTCGAAGGCGGGCATGATCGGGGCAGTCCTCTCCAGGAATTGGAAGAATGAGCCTCGGGCTTTGGCAGATCGCAAAGGGGGGCGTCAATGCGTGTCGCTGGGACGAGGCATCCGCGCCGGCGGCTTGCCGAGGCCTCGTGCGGGTATAGGCTGCTGCCCGCCTGGCCTGAAAGGACACCGCCTTGGATCGTGATCTCCTCGACAAGCTGACCGCATGGCGGCGCCATCTGCATGCCCATCCCGAGCTTGGCCGGTACGAGAAGGCGACGAGCGCCTTCGTGCAGGAAAAGCTGAACGAGCTCGGCGTGCCCTTCGTCGCGGGGATCGGGGGCTATGGTGTCGTGGCGACGCTGAGGCGAGGAACGTCCGATCGTTCGGTGGGGCTTCGCGCCGATATGGACGCGCTGCCGATCCAGGAGGCGAGCGATCTGCCTTACAAATCGGGCACTGCGAACGTCATGCATGCCTGTGGGCACGACGGACATACGGTCTCGCTGCTGGGCGCGGCTGCGCTCCTTGCCCGCGACGAGAGCTGGAGTGGCACGGTCCAGCTGGTCTTCCAGCCGGCGGAAGAAGGGGCGGGCGGCGCCCAGGCGATGGTCGCGGACGGGTTGTTCGAGCGTTTCCCGATGGAGCGTATCTTCGGGCTGCACAACTGGCCGGGGCTGGAAGCCGGCGCCGTTGCCGTGCACCATGGCCCCGTGATGTCGGAGCCCGGCCGTTTCCAGGTCACACTCAAGGGCACGGCAGGCCATGCGGCGAAGCCCGACCTGACGCGCGATCCGATCATCGCGATGGGGCATCTTCTCGTCGCGCTGCAGACTATCGTGGCACGCAATGTCGACCCGATGGATTCAGCGGTCGTCTCCGTCGGCCAGATCCATGGCGGGCTTGCGCCGAACCAGATCCCGACCAGCGTCTGGATCGACGGGACCTACCGGACCTTCAAGCCCACCGTACGTGAGCGTGTAATGGCGCGCATCCGCGGCATCTCCGAGAACATCGCTGCCACCTTCGAGATGGAGGCCGTGGTCGAATTCTCGATCGGCGGTCTCGCCACCATCAATACGCCTCTGGAGGAAGAAATGGCGGCGAGCGCTGCCAAGTCCGCCGGGTTGACCTTGCGCCGCGACATTCCGGCGAGCACCACCGGCGAGGATTTCTCCTGGATGCTCAAGGAGCGGCCCGGTGCCTATGTCTGGGTCGGCAACGGCCCGGCTCGGGATGGCGGCGAATTGCACAATGATCGCTACGACTTCAACGACGCCATCCTGCCGGCGACGGCAGGATGGCTGGCGGCGGTGGCGAAGCAGTCGCTGGAGGGCGAACTCTCGAACGCGCCGGTCAGTCGAACCTGACCAGATTGTGGATCGGCAGCGGGCCGCCGGGGAACTGGACGAGGTGCGCGCCGTGCGCAAGCGGGCCGGGTAGAGCCTTTCAAAACGGGCTCACCGGGAAGAACCGGAGATAGAGCCTTGCATAGGTGCCGTCGTCCCAGAGCGATTGCAGCGCGTAGTCGAGGCCCCGCTTCAGGACGAGGTCGTCCTTGCGCGTGAGGAAGCCGACACCCTCGCCGAAATAGCGGCTCTCGAGGAAGGGGCTGCCGGTGAAGGCGAGCTCGCCGCCGCTGGTCCCTGCCAGCAGGAGCGAGAGCGCGACGCCGTCGGCGAAGACGAACTCCGCCTCTCCGCTGCGCAGCGCCGCGATCGCGCCCGCAAGCGTGCCGGTTTCGCGGCGCTGAACGAAGGGCAGGAGCCGCTCGAGGAACGCCTGGTGCGCAGTGCCGCCGACGACGGCGATGCGCTTGCCCTGAAGCGTGCGTGGATCGAGATCGGCCCGGGCGTTGCCGCGCGTGGTGACGAGACGGGCGGTGCTGCGGAAATAGAGATGGCTGGCGGCGAAGCGGCTGCGCAACTGCGGGGTGAGGTTGAGCGCCGCCGCCAGCACGTCGCCGCGTCCCTCAGTCAGTGAATCGAGCAGGGTGTCGAAGCGGCGCGCCTGCACCGTGCAGGTCCAGCCGAGCTTTTCGCAGGCGGCGCGCGCGAGCTCGACCGAGAAGCCGGTCAGCGTGCCGTCGGCGGCGGAAAAATGCAGCGGCGGATAGTCGTCGTCGGTGAGGAAGCGGACGATGCGCGGCGGGCCGGGCTCGGGCCGGTCGAGCCTGATGCGCTGATCCCAGAAATTGGGCACGACGACGCGCGATTGCGCCGCTGCCTGGCCTGCGGCCAGTGTCGAGACGGCAAGAGCGAGGATGGCGAACAGGCGCATCATCGGCGCATCTGGCGCGAGCTTCGCGGCGCGATCAAGCCCTCAAACCCTCACCGTCACCCGCGACGTCATCCTGGACAAGCCGCGTAGCGGCGCAGGTCCGGGATCCATCGTAGAGTTCTGAGCCCTCCGATGGATCCCTGGGTGACCTTTGGTCGCCCAGGGTGACGGCGGGTTTCCGGGCGGCTTGTTAGTGGGTGAGCGCGGCCGCTGTCGCTTTCGCGCCATGCTGGAACAGTTTTGCGAGCTGGGTCTCCACCGCTTGGGTGAAGGCGGCTTCGCGCGGCAGCTCCGTGCCGAAGATGCTCTCGATCCCGAGCAGCGCGGAGCTGAGCGCTTTTGCGTCGCGGCCGGCCGAAGCGGCACGCTTGGCGAACTCTGCCGCCAGCGGGTCGCGCACGTCGATCGCGCCGCCCTTTTCGTCGCTGCCGGTGACGTAACGCATCCAGGCTGCGACGCCCAGCGCGAGATGGTCGATCGACGCGCCGGCCTTCAGCCGGTCGCGGATGGTGCCGAGCAGGCGTTGCGGCAGCTTCTGCGAGCCGTCCATGGCGATCTGCCAGGTGCGATGGCGGATCGCCGGATTCTGGAAGCGGGCGAGGAGCGCGCTCGCATAATCCGGAAGGGCGACGCCTTGCGGCGCCGGCACGCTCGGGATGATCTCGGCCCAGAGGCCGTGCAGGAAGCGGGCGAAGACTGCATCGCCGCTGGCTTGCGCCACCGTCTCATGCCCGGCGAGATAGCCGAGATAGGCCAGGCTCGAATGCGCGCCGTTGAGCATGCGCAGCTTCATGAACTCGAAGGGCGCGACCTCTAGGACGAGCTGAGCGCCGACCTCGCCCCAGGCCGGGCGGCCGATAGTGAAGACGTCTTCGATCGCCCATTGCCGGAAGGGCTCGCCGATGACGGGGGCGGCGTCGTGCAGACCGAGCAGGCTCTCGACCTCGGCGATGTCGGTGTCTGTCGTGGCAGGCACGATGCGGTCGACCATGGTCGAGGGGAAGGCACCGTGGGCCTCGATCCATTGGGCGAGCGTGTCGTCGCGCAAGGCGGCGAAGTCGCGGATAAGGCCGCGCAGCACCTTGCCGTTATGGGGGAGGTTGTCGCAGCTCATCGCGGTGAAGGGAGCAAGGCCGTCCGCCTTGCGGATCGCAAGCGCGGCGGTGATCAGGCCGATCGCCGAGCGCGGTGCATCGGGATGGTCGAGATCGTGCAGGATGTCGGGATGATCCTCCCGGAGCCGGCCGGTCGCGGGATCGTGGCAATAGCCCTTCTCGGTGATCGTCAGCGAGACGATGCGGGTCTCGGCGGAGGCCATGCGGGCGATGAGGGTCGCAGGATTCTCGGGCGCGACGAGCACATCGAGGACCGAGCCGATGACGCGCAACTCCGGACCGGCCGGCGCGCGCTTCAGGAAGGTGTAGAGCCCGTCCTGCGGCTTCAACCGGTCGCGCTGGTCGGGCCGCTGCAGGCTGGCTCCAATGATGCCCCAGGCGGCGAAATCCCGCTCAAGCGCGTCTTCGGTATAGTCGGCGAGATGGGCACGGGCAAAGGCGCCCAGACCCAGATGGACGATGCCGGGCTTGAGCTTTTCCCGGTCATAAGCCGGGCGCCGAAGCGTGGCGGGCAGGGAGGCGAGGGCGGAGGTCGAGAGGCGCATCAGCGGAACAGACTCGGTAGCCAGAGCGAGAAGCTCGGAACATAGGTCACCAGCAGCAGGACCGCTACACTTGCTCCGTAGAACGGCCAGATCGATTTCATCGATTCCATGATGGTGATCTTGCCGACGGCGCAGGCGACGAACTGGACCGAGCCGACTGGCGGAGTGTTGAGGCCGATACCGGCGTTGAGGATCAGGATCACGCCGAAATGGATCGGGTCCACGCCGATCGCCTTGACCACCGGCAAGAACATCGGGGTGCAGATGATGATCATCGGCGCCATGTCCATGAAAGTGCCCAGCACCAGCAGGATGAGGTTGATCATCAAGAGGATGATCAGCGGATTGTCCGAGACGGCCTTCATCGCGTTGATCGTCGCCTGCGGCACTTGCAGGAAGGCCATCAGCCAGCCGAAGGCGCCGGCCGTGCCGATGATCAGCAGGACCATCGAGGTGGTGCGTACCGCGCCCAGCAAAGCGTGGAGGAAATTCTCCCAGTCGAGCTGGCGGTAGACCAGCGTCGTGATGAAGAGGGCGTAGATCACCGCGATGCAGGAGGATTCGGTTGCGGTGAAAATGCCGGAACGGACGCCGCCGAAGATGATGACGATCAGCAGCAGGCCGGGAATGGCGACGACGAAATAGCGCAAGATCGCGGAAAAGCCCGGGAAACGCCCGGCCGGGTAACCGCGCCGCATCGCCACGAACCAGGCGGTCAGCATCAGGGACGCCGCCAGCATCAGGCCGGGAATGATGCCGGCGGTGAAGAGATCGGCGATCGAGATGCCACTGCCGGCCGCCAGCGAATACAGGATCATGTTGTGCGAGGGCGGCAGCAGCAGCGCGATGATGGCGGCGTTGGCGGTGACGTTGACGGCATAGTCGGCGGCATAACCGCGTTTGACCATTTGCGGGATCATGATGCCGCCGATGGCCGAGGCATCGGCGACGGCCGAGCCCGAGATGCCGCCAAACAGCGTGCAGGCGACGACGTTGACCTGGCCCAGGCCGCCGCGCAGATGGCCCACCATCGAGGCGGCGAAGGCGATGATGCGCTCGGCGATGCCGCCGCGGATCATCAGATCGCCGGAGAAGATGAAGAACGGGATCGCCATCAGCGAAAAGACGCTGATCTGCGAGTTGATCTGCTGGAACACGACGACCGGCGGGATGTCCATGTAGAGCACGGTCGCGAGCGAGGCGAGCCCGAGGCAGAAGGCGACCGGCGCACCGATGATCAGCAGGGCGGAGAAAACGCCGAAGAGAACCCAGATTTCCATGGATCAGAGCTCCCCGCCGCCGACGCGGTCGGCCTGCACGCGCAAGGGCGCGCGCTGGACGCCGGTGAGGATCAGCAGCACGCGCTCGATGCTGAAGAACACGACCAGCGCGCCGCCGACGACGAGCGGCATGTAGTCCCAGGATTTGGCGATGCCGATCAGCGGAATGCGGTCGGTCCAGCCCTTGTCGACGAGTTGCAGGCCATAGACGACCATGGCGATGCCGAAGAGCAGGATCAGGCTCTGGATGAACAGGACGAGGCCCGCCTCGACATGCCTGGGCACATAGGCGAGCAGGCTCTCGAAGCCCATATGGTCGCTCTCGCGCACGCCGACCGCGGCGCCCAGGAAAATGAACCAGGCCATCAGCAGCAGCGAGCCGGCTTCGACCCAGGTCGGCGTGTCGTTGAGGATGAAGCGGCCGAAGACGCCCCAGGCGATCAAGGCGGTCATCAGCATGATGCCGGAGCCGGCCGCTATCAGCACGACGAGGGTGACCTTCGCCGCAAGCCGCGACAGGGCAAGTGTGAATGCGTGCATGAGGTGTCCTGGGGCGCTTTGCTGGTCGATAGTGGCAACCTCCAGCCCCTCATCCCTCGAAACGCGCCTGCGGCGCTCCTCAGGATGAGGGCCGAGAGTGGCGGCGACCCGCCGGGGCCACCGCTCGTTCAGACGTCAGGCGCTCACTTCACCGCCTGAATGGCGGCGACCATGTCCTTGAGCTTCGCGTCGGTGACGAACTTGTCGTAGACGGGCTTCATCGCGTCGATGAAGGGCTGCTTCTCGACGGTGTTGATCTGCGCACCGCCGGCCCGGACCTTGGCCTCCGAGGCCTTCTCACGAGCGTCCCAGAGTTCGCGCATCTTGGCGACGGATTCCTTCGCCGCCGCCTTGATCAGCGCCTGGTCGGCGGCGTTGAACTTGGCGAAGGAGCGCTTCGACATCACCAGCACTTCCGGCGAGAGCGAATGCTCGGTCAGCGAGTAGAATTTCGAGACCTCGTAGTGCCGGGTTGATTCGAAGCTCGGCCAATTGTTCTCGGCACCGTCGATGACGCCGGTCTGCAGGCCGGAATAGACCTCGCCGAAAGGCATCGGCGTGGCGTTGGCGCCGAGCGCCTGGACCAGCGCGACGAACATGTCGGATTGCTGGACGCGGATCTTCATGCCCTTCATGTCGGCGGGCGTGCTGATCGGGCGCTTGCCGTTGTAGAAGGAGCGCGAGCCGGATTCGTAGAAGGCGAGCCCGATCAGGTCATGCGCCTCGAACTTCTTGAGAAGCTCGTCGCCGATCGGCCCGTCCATGACCTTCCGCATATGGTCGACCGAGCGGAAGATGAAGGGCAGCGAGGGCACATTGGTTTCGGCGATCAGGTTGTTGAACGGCGCCATATTGATGCGGTTCAGGTCGATCACGCCGAAGCGGGTCTGCTCGATCGTGTCCTTCTCCTGGCCGAGCTGGGCGGAGTGGAAGACGTTGATCTTGATGCGGCCATTGCTGCGCTGATCGAGCAACTGGCCCATGTATTTGACCGCCTCGATCGTCGGATAGCCGTCGGGGTGGATGTCGGTCGAGCGCAGGGTGACGTTCTGAGCGCTTGCCGTGCCGGTGACGGCGGCGAACATGGCCGCGCCGGCCAAGACCGCGAAGGTGCGTTTTGTCAACATTGTCGGTTTCCTCTCCCATTGTCGTGCGCCGGTTTTTCCCGGTCGTTCTTGCCCTTGATGGGCGGCCAGCCGGCCCCTGCCGGTCAGGCGAAGATCAAAGAAACTCCTCGCGCATCGGCGTGAAGGAATCGACGAGCTGCCCGGCCTCGACCGCGACGACACCGTGGACGAGATCGGCAGGCACGAAGAAGCTGTCGCCGGCGATCAGGCGCTCGGTCCGGCCGTCGATGGTGACGTCGAAGACGCCGCTCTCGACATAGGACGCCTGCCGGTGCGGGTGGCTGTGCGCCTTGCCGACCGCGCCGGCTTCAAAAGCGACGCGCACGATCATCAGATCGGGGCCATAGGCCATGATCTTGCGCTTCACGCCGGGTTCGGTCGGCTCCCAGGCCAGGGTGGCCTCGTGCTGGAAGAAGGAATTGAGACGGTTCGTCATCGCGCCAGCCAGCCTCCGTCGACGGGAAGGATGGCGCCGTGCATGTAAGCCGCCGCATCGCTTGCCAGGAAGACCGCCGCACCGCCGATATCCGAGGGCTTGCCCCAGCGCGCGGCGGGAATGCGGGCGAGGATCGCCGTGCTGCGCTCCGGGTCGGCCCGCAGGGCTTGGGTGTTGTTGGTCTCGATATAGCCGGGCGCGATCGCGTTGACGTTGATGCCCTTGGCGGCCCATTCGCAGGCGAGCAGTTTGGTCAGCCCGGCAAGCCCGCTCTTGCTTGCGGTGTAGGAGGCGACGCGGATGCCGCCCTGGAAGGAGAGCAGCGAGGCGATGTTGACGATGCGGGCGCTGCGGCCGGCGGCAAGCGCTGCCTTGGCGAAGGCCTGGCTGAGGAAGAACGCCGCCTTGAGATTGAGGTTCATGACCTCGTCCCAGTCGGCCTCGCTGAAATCGAGCGCGTCCGAGCGGCGGATGATGCCGGCATTGTTGACCAGGATGTCGAGCGGGCCGACGGCGGCCACCGCGCTTGCGATTGCCTCGGCCGCGACGCCGGGCTGCTGCAGATCGAGTTGAAGCGGTACGGCATTTGCGCCCGCCGCCTCGATCAGCCCCAGCGTCTCGCTCATATCCGAGCGTCCTGCGGCGACGATCGTCGCTCCGGCCTCAGCCAGCGCCAGCGCGATACCCTGGCCGATGCCGGTATTGGCGCCGGTGACCAGCGCGGTGCGGCCTTCGAGCGAGAAGGGCGAGCGGCGGGTCATCAACGCAGCGTCTCCACGGGAGCCGGATCCATGTCGGTGAACTCGACATTGTCGCCGGCCATGGCCCAGACGAAGGCGTAGTTCGAGGTGCCGCAGCCGCAATGGATCGACCAGTTCGGTGAGATCACCGCCTGCTCGTTGGCGACCAGGAGATGGCGGGTCTCCTGCGGCTCGCCCATGAAATGGAAGACGCGGTGGGCGGGATCGAGGTTGAAGTAGAGATAGGCCTCCATGCGCCTCGTATGGGTGTGGCAAGGCATGGAGTTCCAGACCGAGCCCGGCTCCAGTGCCGTCATGCCCATCACCAGCTGGTTGGTGCCGGTGGTGTTGGGCATGATGTACTGCCGGATGGTGCGCTTGTTCGATGTCTCGGCTGAGCCGAGATGGATGGTATTGGCCTCGCTCTTCGCGATCAGCTGGTGCGGCGCCTCGCGATGCGCCGGGGCGCTGGTCAGGTAGAATTTCGCCGGGTTGGCGGCGTCCGCGCTGGCGAAGGAGACCTCCTTCGCGCCGAGCCCGACATAGAGCGCGTCGAGATTGGGGATGTCGAAGCGCTGGCCATCGACGGTGACGCTGCCTACGCCGCCGAGATTGATCACGCCGAGTTCGCGCCGCGCCAGGAAGAAGGGTGTGCCCGTCGGCGCGAAGGGCTCGAGCGTCAGCGGCTTTGCCGCAGGTGTCGCACCACCGACGATCATGCGGTCGTAATGGCTGTAGGTCAGCGTGACCTCGCCGGGCACGAAGATGCGCTCGATCAGGAAGTCGTCGCGCAGGGTTTGCGTCTCATAGCGCTTCACATCGCGCGGATGAGCGGCCTGGCGTTCGTCGATTGTCTTCGTCGTGGAGGTCACAGCTTGTAGGCCTCCTTGGCCAGGCGGTAGGCGAGGTCATGGGCGACTTCGGCCGCCTCGTCCTCGTCGAGCCGGTGTTCGGCGACGAGCTTGGCGAGGTAGGTGCAGTCGCAGCGGCGGGCGACGTCATGGCGCGCGGGGATCGAGAGATAGGCGCGGGTGTCGTCGTTGAAGCCGACGGTGTTGTAGAAGCCGGCAGTCTCGGTGGTCAGCTCGCGGAAGCGCAGCATGGCCTCGGGCGCATCGAGGAACCACCAGCCAGGTCCGAGCTTCAGCGCCGGGTAATGCCCGGCCAGCGGCGCGAGCTCGCGCGAATAGCTGGTCTCGTCGAGCGTGAAGGCGATGACGGTGAGGTTGGGCTCGTTGCCGACAGCGTCGAGCAGTGGCTTCAATGCCGTGACATAGTCGGTCTGGCGCGGAATGTCGGCGCCCATGTCGCGGCCGAATTCCTCGAACAGGCTGGCGTTGTGGTTGCGGAAGGAGCCGGGGTGGATCTGCAGAACGAGCCCGTCATCGAGGCTCATCTTGGCCATCTCGGTCAGCATCTGGCCGCGGAAGAGATCGGCATCCTCGGCCGAGGCCTTGCCCTTGACGACCTTGGCGAAGAGCTTCTCGGCGTCGGCCTGCGAGAGGTTTGCGGTGCGGGCCGTGGCATGGCCGTGGTCGGAGGAGGTCGCGCCGCGCTCCTTGAAATAGGCTCGGCGCTTGCGATGCGCCTCGAGATAGCCGGTCCAGGCGAAGACGTCCTCGCCGGTCAATTCGCCGAGGCTGGCGAGGTTCTCGGCAAAGCCCTCGAATTCGGGATCGACGACGCTGTCGGGCCTGTAGGCGGTGACGACCTTGCCGCCCCAGCCGGAGGTGCGGATCATGTCGTGCCATTTCAGATCGTCGAGTGCGCCTTCGGTGGTCGAGATCGCCTCGATGTTGAAGCGCTCGAACAGGGCGCGCGGCCTGAACTCCGGCTGGTCGAGCTTCCCGGCGATGACGTCGTAGATCGCGTCGGCATTGGCGGGGGTAAGCCGCTCGTTGACGCCGAAGATGCTGGAGACGGCGTGCTCGAACCACAGTCGTGTCGGCGTGCCGCGGAACAGGTGCCAGTGGTTGGCGAAGAGCTTCCAGATAGCGCGCGGATCGCTCTTGGCCGGCTTGCCGCCCTTGCGGGTGATGCCGAGCTGCTCCAGCCGGACGCCTTGCGAATAGAGCATGCGGAAGATGTAATGGTCCGGCTTGACGAAGAGAGTCGCGGGATCGGGAAAGGCCTTGTTCTCGGCGAACCAGCGCGGATCGGTGTGGCCATGCGGCGAGATGATCGGCAGATCGCGAATGCCCGCATAGAGCCGCCGCGCGATGCCGCGCGTCACCGGATCCGCAGGAAAGAGGCGATCATCGTGCAACAACATCAAGCAGGACTCCAGCACGCACCGGCCAGGACAGGCCGGGCAGCGTCGGATAAATATACTAATATACTAGCGTGTCAAACCACATCATGCTATCGCGATTGAGCGCTGCGGCAAGATTGCTGCGGCTTCGTGCGAAGGGGAGTTTCGCCGGGCGTGGATGAGACGAGGGCGATGCCGGAGATGGCGAATGCGCTGGAGGCGGCGGTCGATCTCGTACGCCGGGAGCGCCGGCCGATGCGCGGCGCCGGGACATCCTCCGGCCGCTCGACGGCGGCCTCGCTGGTGCAGGACGAGATGCGGCGCGCCATTCTCGCCATGCAGATCGCGCCGGGTGCGGCTCTCGTCGAGAAGGAGCTGACGGCCCGTTTCGGCATCAGCCGCACGCCGGTGCGCGAGGCGCTGATCAAGCTGAAGGAGGAGGGGCTGGTCGAGGTCTTTCCACAGGCCGGCACCTTCGTGGCGCGGATCCCGATCGAGGCGATTCCGGAAGCCGTGTTCATCCGGCAGGCGCTTGAATGCGCCACCATTGATCTCGTTGCCGGCATCGCGACGCCCGAGATCGTGGCGCGGCTCGATGCGGTGATCGCGCGCCAGCATGAGGCCCTCGACGAGGGCGACCAGGAGCGCTTCCATCTGTTCGATGAGGCTTTCCACGAGACGATTGCGATCTGCGCGGGTTACCCCGGCATCTGGAAGCTGGCGCATGCTGCCAAGAGCCAGATCGATCGCTGCCGGCGCATGACGCTGCCGGTGCCGGGCCGGATGGCGATGGTGATCCGCGAGCATCTCTCGATCGTCGATGCGGTGCGGCGCAAGGACGGCCCGGCGGCGCAAGCGGCCATGCGCAAGCATCTCGGCACATTGCTGCCGGACCTCGTCCATCTGCGTGCGACGCATCCCGACTATTTCGTCTGACCGCCCTGCGCGGCGCGGAGCTTGCTAGAGGCGGGGATGACGCGCGACGCTGGCGTTGCCTGTCACAGCCGAATCCAGGACGAGGATACTCCCCGATGACCAACCCCGCCGATCTGAGCGCGGCCGATCTGCTCGATGCCTATCGCGCCAAGACACTCTCTCCTGTCGAAGTGACGGAGGCCGTAATCGCCCGGATCGACGCCTATGAGCCCAAACTCAAGGCGCTCTATGCCTATGATCCGGCTTCCGCGCTCGCCGCCGCCAGGGCTTCCGAGACACGCTGGTTCAAGGGCGAGGCGCTGCCGCTCGACGGCGTGCCGGGTACGATCAAGGAGAACATCGCGACCAAGGGCGTGCCGATGCCGATCGGGACGGCGGCGCGCGACCTCGTCCCGGCGACAGAGGACGCACCGGTCGCGGCCCGGCTGAACGAGGCGGGCTTCGTCACGCTCGCCAAGACGACGATGCCCGATTACGGCATGCTCTCCTCCGGGCTCTCCAGCTTTCACGAACTCGCCCGCAATCCCTGGAACCTGGCGATGAACCCCGGCGGTTCCTCGGCTGGGGCGGGAGCAGCGGGCGCTGCCGGTTACGGTCCCCTGCATGTCGGCACCGATATCGGCGGCTCGGTCAGGCTGCCGGCCGGCTGGTGCGGGCTTGTCGGCCTGAAGCCGAGCTTCGGGCGGGTGCCGATAGACCCGAGCTATTACGGCCGCGTCGCCGGCCCGATGACGCGCACGGTGACCGATACGGCGCTGATGATGCGCGAATTGTCCAAGCCCGACACGCGCGACGGCATGAGCCTGCCGCCGCAGGAGATCGACTGGCTGTCGCTCGACATCGACCTGAAGGGCCTGCGGATCGGCCTGCAGCTCGACCCCGGCATCGGCATCGAAGTCGAGCCCGAGACGAAGGCCGCGATCGAGGCGGCGGGCAAGGCTTTCGAGGCCGCGGGCGCGATCGTGACGTCTGCTCCGGCTTTTATGACGCGCACCATGCTCGACGGGCTCGACGATTTCTGGAGCCAGCGCGCCTGGGCCGATATCGGCGTGCTGACGCCGGAGAAGCAGGCCAAGGTGCTGCCCTATATCTTCCAATGGGCGGAACGCGGAAAGGCGCTCTCGGGCGAACGGGTCTATCGCGGCATGAGCCAGATGCTGGCGATCAAGGACGCGGCGCTGAAGCAGAGCGCGCCGTTCGATTTCGTGCTGTCGCCGGTCTCGCCGGTGCCGAGCTATCCGGCCGAGCTCGCCTCGCCGATCCATGATCCGGATCGGCCCTTCGAGCATATCTGCTTCACGCTTCCCGCCAACATGTCCGACCAGCCCTCGATCTCGGTGCATGCCGCAATGACCAAGGGCGGTTTGCCGATCGGCTTGCAGATCACAGGCAGGCGCTTCGACGATCTCGGCGTGCTGCGGATGGCGAAGGCCTGGGAAGACCTGCGTGCGCCGATGCCGGCGTGGCCCTCCCTTCTCCCCTCGGGGGAGAAGGTGTCTGCGTAGCAGACGGATGAGGGAAGGGTCGCGGAAGCGGCCCTTTTCTTATCGCTACGTGGAGAATTCCCTCATCCGTCAGCGCTTCGCGCTGCGACCTTCTCCAACCCATCTCAGGCTTGCCCGAGATGGGCGACCCTAAGTGTCAAAGTCGACAACAGCCGACTTTGATGGGGGAGAAGGAAAAGCTGCCGCCCTGCCTGCGATCTCGCCCAGCGCGACGGCGGTCAGCAGGCCGTTGCCGGAGAGGTAGCCTGAGGCCTGCGCACCGGAGACGCCGACCGCCGCGCCGCCGCAGGCGTGGAGATTGGGGAAGGCCCGGCCGCCCTTATCCAGGACGCGGGCGGCGGCATCGACGCGCAACCCGCCCTGGGTGTGGAACAAGGCTCCGGTGACGCGGACTGCATGGAATGGCGCTGCCAGGGGCGGCACATTTGAGAAGTCGCGTCCGAAGCGGTCTTGCCCCTCGCCACGCTTCAACACGGCGACCTCGCCGGCGGTGTCGGCCAGTGTGGCACCCGGAAGGCCGGTCTTTGCGGCCAGATCTTCGATCGAGGCGGCACTGACGATCGCGCCCTGCGCCTCGGCGTTCTGGAAATCCTCGAACTGACGCGCGATGCCGGCGATGCGGGCGTCGAAGATCGTCCAGGCCTTGCCTTCGGGCTGGCGCAGCACGGTGGCGGCCTGCTCGGAATAGCCATGGCTCTCGTCGGAGAAGCGTTCGCCCAGAGCGTTGACCTGAAAACCGCCCTCCATGATCGTCGCCCAGCTGATCAGGATGCCATGCGGCTGGGCGACCGAGCCATGGCCCTGATGGCCCGACATATCGACAAGCTCCGCGCCGAGCTGCTCGCCCCAGAGCACGGCGTCGCCCTCATTGCCGGAATGGCCGAACCAGAGCGCTTCCGTCATGTGCGGGATGTGACGCGCCACCAGAACGCGGTTGCCGCCATAGCCATTGCAGGCGAGCACGAGCGCCTTGCAGCCGATCCTCTCCTCGCCGCCATCGGGACGTGTGCCGGCGATGCCCGCGATCATACCGTCCGGACTCCGGAACAGGGTGGTGGCGCGAAACCCGGTGAGGATCGGGATCTCCTGGGCCTCCACGGCCTCGCGTAGACGATCGATCAGCTCCGAGCCGGTGCGCTTGGGCAGGCCGTGCATGCGTCTGGCGGAATGGCCGGGATAGGAGAAATTGGTGATGACGTCGAAAGGCAGGCCATGACGATCGGCGAGCCATTCGAGCACCGGTCCGATGCGCTCGGCCAATCGCTCGACCATGGCGGCATCGGGCTCGTGATGCGCCTTTTCGAGGATGTCCCGCGCGAACAGGGCCGGACTGTCCTCTATGCCGGCCTGCCGCTGGAAGCGCGTGCCCGCGGCTGGGATGAGCCCGGCCGAAAGCGCGGTCGAGCCTGAGGGAACGGCATCACGCTCGACGATGACGACCTCGGCTCTGGCCTCCTTCGCGGCGAGGGCGGCGACGAGCCCTGCCGCGCCTGCGCCGATGATCAGGACATCGGCCTCCGCCTCGAAGGCGATGGCGTCGACTGGGCGGACAGTGTTCATGACGCGGCTATCTCGGCCATGGCATCCGCGATCGTGGCGATACGGGCGACGGGCCTGAGCGCGGCGATGGCTTCTGCATGCATCATCTCGGTCGGGGCGGCGCAGCCATCTTCCAGCACGGTCACGTCGATGTCGCGGACATGGGCGTCGCGTACCGTCGAGGCGACGCCGCCATTGGTGACGATGCCGCAGACGATCAGGTGTTCGATGGCGAGCTTGCGCAACAGCCATTCCAGCCTCGTCTGGTAGAAGGCGGAATAGGCGATCTTCTCGACCGCGATATCGATGGGCTGCAGGGTGTCGACCACCTGATGGCCCCAGCCGCCGGGCAGGAAATCGCCCTTGCGCAGGAAGGGCCGCATCTGCAGCAGATGCGGCGAGATCAGCGGCTCGCCGCCGCGCCCCGGCACCAGGGTGAACTGGGTCGCGGCAACGAGCCCGCCCTTGGCGCGGATGAGGTCGGCCAGCGGTTTGAGCTTGACTGGCAGCGCCTGCGCCTGCGGGGAGGCGGCCCTGCCGCGCGCATAGGCCCCGTCGGGATGGATGAAGTCGTTCTGCAGATCGACGATCAGCAAGGCGGTGTGGGCGAGGGGCGTCATGTCGCCGACCCCTCGTCATTCCCTGCGAAGCGAAGCAATCCAGGAGGGCGTAGGGCTCTGCCGCTCCTGGATTGCTTCGTCGCTGCGCTCCTCGCAATGACGTGAAGGGTCATGGCTCAGCTCCTGAGGATCACGAGATTGCCCAGCGCGTCGACCTCCGCCGTCAGGCCGGGATCGAGCAGGATCGTGGCGTCGGATTGCTCAAGCATCGCCGGCCCCTCGATCCTGGCGCCGACCGGCAGATCGAGCCGCGACCAGATCGCCGTCTCGCGCCACTGGCCCTCGAGATAGACCTGGCGCGAGCCGCGCCGCGCTGCCTCCAACGTTGCACCGGCGGCGGGGGCCAGCGCCGTCAGGTCGAAGGCGGGGCGGCGGCCGATCGCGGCCGTGCGCAGCGTGACGATGCGAACCGGGATACCGGGCAAGAGGCGGCTGAAGGCAGCGCCATAGGCCTTGTCGAAGGCCTCGCCGATTATGGTGCTGGTCACGCCGGTGCGCCCGTCGGTAAGCGTCACCGGCAGGGGCACTGCGACCGTATGGGTCTGCCCGAGATAATGCATGTCGAGTTCATAGAGCACGTCGATGCGCTCGACGCTCAAACCGGCATCGCTGACGATTGCATGGGCTTCTGCGCCGGCCTCGACCATGCGGGCGTCGAGGGCGGCGGCGTCGAGACCGTCGAGCATCAAATTCACCGTCTGCACGCCGTCATGGCGGATATCGGCGATGACGCAGCCGAGCGCCGAGGTGACGCCCGGGAAGCGTGGCACCAGCGCGCCGCGCAGGCCGACCTCCTTGATCAGCGCGCCGGCATGGAGTGCGCCGCCGCCGCCGAAGGGCATGGCCAGGAACTTTGCCGGATCATGGCCGCGCTCGATCGAGACCAGCCGGATCGCGCCGGCCATGCGGGCATTCGCGATCTTCACGATCGCCTCCGCCGCCGTCATCACGTCGAGCCCAAGCGGCTCTGCGATCTTGAGGCGGATCGCCTCACGCGCGGCCTCGACATCCAGGCTCTGCAAGGTGCCGAGCGGTTTCGAGCCGTCGATGCGGCCGAGCACGAGATTGGCGTCGGTCAGGGTCGGGCGGTCATTGCCCCCGCCATAGCAGACCGGGCCGGGGCGCGAGCCCGCACTTTCCGGCCCCACTTCGAGCAGGCCGCCGGCATCGACGCGGGCGATCGAACCGCCGCCGGCGCCGATGGTGGTGATCTCGATCATCGGCGTGCGGATCACCATGCCGAAATCGATCGTGCTCTGGGCGGCGAGCGCCGCTTCTCCGCCTGCGATCAGCGAGACGTCGAAGGAGGTGCCGCCGAGATCGCCGGTGATGACATCGGGAAAGCCGGCGGCGCGGGCGATCGCAGCGGCGGCGATGACCCCCGCGGCAGGGCCCGACAGGGCGGTGCGGATGGGGAGCTTGCGGGCGGTGGCCGTCGACATCACGCCGCCATTGCTCTGGACGATGTGGAAGCGGCCGGTGAAACCATCCTTGGCCAGCGCATCCTCCAGCCTTCCAAGATAGGAGCCGACCAAAGGCTGGAGCGTGGCATTGAGCGCGGTCGTCGAGGCGCGTTCGAATTCGCGGATCTCGGGCAGGATCGCGCTGGAGCAGGCGAGGTGCTCGTTCGGCCAGACCGCGCGGGCCGCTTCCAGCGCAGCGCGCTCATTGGCGGGGTTGGCGTAGGCGTTGATGAAGATGATCGCCAGCGCCTCGCAGCCCTGGCTCGCAAGCGTCTTGGCGGCCTCGCGCACGGCATCGAGATCGACGGGGGTGCGGATCGTGCCGTCGGCAAGCGTCCGCTCGGGCACCTCCAGCCGGTTCTCGCGGCTGGCTACGGGCGTGAAATCGCCCCACAGCCCCCAGGTCTGGCGGCGGTCGCGGCGGCGCATCTCCAATGCGTCGCGGAAGCCCGGCGTGGTGATGACGCCGACCTTGGCGCCCTTGCGCTCGAGCAGGGCGTTGGTGCCGACCGTGGTGCCGTGGACGATCGAGGCGAGGCCGGCGACGGGTCCGAATGTCGTCAGGCCGGCGATGAAGCCCTGGGCCTCATCGCCACGCTGCGACGGAACTTTCGCGACGCGGAAGCGCTTTTCCGCCTCGTCGAACCAGAACAGGTCGGTGAAGGTGCCGCCGACATCGACGCCGACGACGGCCTTGGGGGAGGGAATCATGATTTTGGTTCCAGAATATACAGGATCCGCCGGCCGTCATTGCGAGCGAAGCGAAGCAATCCAGGGGTGGCAGTGCTCCACGTCCTCCTGGATTGCTTCGTCGCTTCGCTCCTCGCAATGACGGTCATGACGCGTCGACACCGTATTGCGCCTGCGCGGCTTCCGCGCTCACATATCCGTTCGCCACATCGCGCCGCACTGCGGCCGCATCGCGCTCCCTTGGGTGGCCATAGCCGCCGCCGCCGGGGCTTTCGAGCCGGACGCGCTGGCCCTTGGCGATGTGGATGTCAGTGATCTTGGTGACGAGTGGCGGCGATGTCGGGCCGTCCGGGCCGTCATAGACGAAGCGGTTCATCGCGGCCGGGCCGCCCCCGGCGACGCCGAAGGGCGGGAATTTGCCGCGCTCGCCGAGCAGGAAGACATCCGCGCCCGACTGCGCCAGCGCCTCGATCTCGTAGATCGCGCCGCAGCCGCCGCGATGACGGCCGGCTCCGCCGGAATCGGGCCGCAGCGCCCATTGCGTGAACATCACGGGATAGGCGGCTTCGAGGATTTCGGCCGGCGGGATCGTCGCGGTCGAGATCGGATTATTGCCGTGGTTGAGGCCGTCGCCTTCGGGATTGCCGCCCAAGCCCCCGCCGAAGAAGGAGAACATCACGAAGCGCGAGCCGTCGTCGCGATGGCCAGCCAGCGAGAGCGCGTTGATCGTGGCGTAGGGCGAGCCATTGGCGCGCTCGGGCGCGATCTGGGCGAAGACGCCGAAGACGGTGTCGATGACGCGCAGGATCGTCTCGGTATAGCCGCCGACGGGCTTGGGTGCCTTGACGCCGAGCAGGGTGCTGTCGGGGATGATGAAGCTGATCGGCTTCAGCACGCCGGCATTGGCCGGGACATGCGGAAAAATGTGCTTCAGCGCAACATAGCAGCAGGCGACCGCGGTGGAATAGGCGATGTTGAGTGGGCCCTGGCATGGCGGGGCCGAGCGCGAGAAATCGAGCGTCATCAGATCGCCCGCGATCGTCAGGTCGAGCGCGATCCTGAGCGGGGTGTCGGTGATGCCGTCATTGTCGAGGAAATCGTCGAAGGAATAGCGGCCATCCGGGAGGGCTGCGATCTCGGCGCGCATCAGCGCCTCGGCGCGGGCGCTGAAGGCGTCGAGCGCGGCATCGACGGTGGCGACGCCGTAGTCCGCCAAGAGCGCGTCGAGGCGCTGCTCGCCGAGATCGAGCGCGTTCAACTGGCCGTTGAGATCGCCCCAGTTCGATTGCGGCAGGCGCGAATTGGCATTCAGGATCTCGACGATGTCGTGCTGGAATTCGTACCTGCGCACGAGCTTCACCGGCGGGATGCGGAAGCCCTCCTGAAAGCTTTCCGTCGCCTTCGCGTTGAAATTGCCGGGCACATTGCCGCCGACATCGAGCCAGTGGCCGACCGAGGCCAGCCAGCAGAACAGTTTGCCGTCGCGGAAGATCGGCCGCACCAGGCGCATGTCGTTGAGATGCGTGCCGCCCTCATAGGGGTCGTTGAAGAGCCAGGTGTCGCCGGGGTCGTTGATGGCGCCGGCCTCGACCCTGTCGATCACTGCCTTCACCGCAAAGGCCATGGCGCCGACGAAGATCGGCAGGCCCGAGGTACCCTGCACCAGGGTCGCGCCGGTGGTGGCGTGGTAGAGGCCGTGGCAGGCGTCATGCGCCTCGGCGATGATCGGGTTGAAAGCGGAGCGGTAGAGCGTCGCGTCCATCTCGTTGGCGATCTGCTCCAGCCGGCCCTTCAGCACGGCGAGCGTGACGGGATCGAGCGTCATGGTCATGCCTGCCTGCTCTTTTCGGCCGCCGCGATGATCTGCTCGGCTTCATAGCTCCGGCCGGCCGCGATCATCTGCGGCGTGCCGATCACGGCGTTGAGCTGGTCGAAATCGAACATCTGGTTGCGGAAGGCGTCGGTCGAGCCGTCGCGCTTCAGCGTGCCGTAGAAATCCTGGGCGGCGCGGGCGAGCGCCCGGACGATGCCGCCGGGGAAGATGACGAGCGAGAAACCGAGTGCCTCCAACTCCTTTGCCGATTTGATCGGCGTGCGCCCGCCCTCGACCATATTGGCCATCAGCGGAGCCAGGCCCGTCAGCTCGGCGGTAACACGGCCAAGCTCGTCGGCGGAACCCGGCGCCTCGACGAAGAGCATGTCCGCGCCGGCCTGCGCATAGAGATGAGCGCGTTCGAGCGCGGATTCGAAGCCCTCCACGGCGATAGCGTCGGTGCGGGCGATGATCAGCGTCTCCTGCGAGGCGCGGGCATCGACGGCAGCCTTGATCTTGCCGACCATCTCGGCGGCCGGGATCACGCTCTTGTCGGCGAGATGGCCGCAGCGCTTGGGAAAGCTCTGGTCCTCGATCTGCAGGGCATTGGCGCCGGCGCGCTCGAACAGGCGCATGGTGCGCTGCATGTTGAGCGCATTGCCATAGCCGGTATCGGCATCGACGATCAGCGGCGTCGCGATGCGGTCGCGGATCATGGTGATGGTGTCGGCAACCTCCGCCATCGAGACCAGGCCGATATCAGGGCGGCCGAGGCGGGTATAGGCGATCGAGGCGCCGGAGACGTAGAGCGCCTCGAAGCCGGCCGCCTCGCCGAGCGAGGCGGTGAGCGCGTCATAGACGCCCGGCGCCAGCACGATCTCCGCCTGAGCGAAGCGTGCCTTCAGGGAAAGGGTCATGATTGCTGTCCGTTCGGGGTAGCGGGCGCGGCTGCGAGCAGGGCGTTCAGCGTGTCGAGTGTCCCGGCCTGCGGCAGGGCGTCGATTTGGGCGAGGATCGCGGCGGCATGAGCCTCTCCCCAGACCGGTCCGGTGAGATCGAAGAATTTCTCGCGAATCTCGGCTGCGCTATAAGGATCCTCGGTGTCGCCGCGGTTGGTCAGCGCTTCCGCTTCCAGCACGCGACCGTCAATCAACGTGATCGTGACCTTGGCGGGCCGTAGCGCCGGCAGCTTGGCGGTCGCGGCCTCGTCCTCGCGGACGAAGACGCGGCGGGTGAGGTCGCGGGTGCCGGGTTCGAGCCGCGCCGGTTCGCGGAAGGCCTCGACGGTCGCCGCACCGTGAACGATCGTGGTCGCGATCGAGAAGGGCAGCGAGAACTTCGCCGCCAGCATGTTGTGCGGCTCCTGGCCGGCGAGCTGCGCCGCCCAGATATAGGTGCCGACATCGATGCGGGCGATCTGCTCCGGGGCGATGCGGCCGCCTTCGCTGGCCACGATCCGGCTGAGCGCATCGAGCGCGCCGTGATTGTAGCGGCAGCAGGCGTGGCGCTTGAAATAATTGCGCGCGATCTCCCAGCGCTGCCCCAGCGCCTCGACCATCACGTCAGGCTGCCAATGATCGGCGATGACCGAGCCATAGACGGTGCCCAAGCCGTCGGCCTCGCCGGTGAAGCCCGAGGCGACCAGGCCATCGACCATCAGGCCGATCTGGTTGGAGAAGCCCGCGAATGTGTTGCGGACCGTGCCGCCCTCCAGCATCGTCCGGCGGCTGGTCGTGAGGCCGAGCGAGGAGGCGACGTTGATCGTCTCGATCATCGCGGCGGCATCGCGCTTGTGCAGCCAGGCGATGGCGACGGCGGCCCCGACCGTGCCCCAGGTGCCGTGCGGATGCATGGTGATGCGCAGTTTCGAGGCGATGCCGATGCGCGCGCCGATCTCGTAGCCGAGCGCGATCGCGGTGATCACGTCCTTGCCGCTGGCCTTGGCCTGGACGGCCGCTGCGAGCACGGCGGGTACGACATGGATGCCGGGATGGCCGCGGGCGAACTGGTTGCCCTCGTCGAGCTCCAACATCGTGCCGGCCGTGCCGTTCAGGAAAGCGGCGAGACTCGGCGTCGCCTTGCGGCCGCTGCCGATGATGGCGGCGCCCGAGACGTCGTCGGAGGGGGCGAGCCGGTTGGAGAGCGCGATCGTCTCCGACTCCTGCGCGCCGGCGGCGATGGCGGCGGCCGAGTCGGCGATGACCTGAACGGTGCGCGAAACGACCTCGGGCGGCAGGTGCTCGAAGCGCAGATCGGCGCAGAAGGCGGCGAGCTCGCTGAGCCAGCCCGGCGTAGAGGGGCGCTGCATCACGGGTTCGGCGCGGGGCTGGGCGCTGACGGCGGCGTTTGCGTTCATGACGGCCTCACAATCCGAGATAGGCATGTTTCAGGGCCGGGTCGGCGGCGATCCGGCTGGAGGGACCTTCGACGACGATGCGGCCGTTTTCGAGCACATAGGCGCGGGCGGCGAGTTCGAGCGACTGCACGACATTCTGCTCGACCAGCAGCACGGCGAGGCCCTCGCCGGCGATGCGGGCGATGAGCGCAAACATCTCCTCGACCAGGAGCGGCGAGAGGCCGAGCGACGGTTCGTCCAGGATCAAGAGCTTCGGCTCGCCCATCAGCCCGCGCCCGATGGCGAGCATCTGCTGCTCGCCGCCCGAGAGCGTGCCGGCGGCCTGGCCCATGCGTTCGCGCAGACGCGGGAAGAGCTCGAACATGCGCTCCAGATTGGCCTCGCGCGCCGGCTTGCCGCGCCGGTAGCTGCCGAGCACGAGATTGTCGCGCACGCTCATATTGGGGAAGATCCGGCGCCCCTCCGGCACATGGATCAGCCCGGCGGCGACGATGGCCGAGGCCTTGAGGCCGGCGATCTCCTGACCCAGGAAGCGGATCGTGCCGGAGCGCGGCTTGAGCAGGCCGGACAAGGCGCGGTTCAGCGTCGTCTTGCCGACGCCGTTGGCGCCCAGCACCGCGACGATCTCGCCTGGTTTCACCTCCAGGCCGATGCCGCGCAGCACGTCTGCGCCGCCATAGCCCGCGATCAGGTTTTGGACCTCAAGCATGGTCTGCTCCCATGCCTGCCGACCCCTGCAGCCGCTTGGCTGCGCCCTGGCCGAGATAAGCTTCGATCACGGCCGGATTGGTGGCGATCTCGCTCGGCGTTCCCTGCGCGATGATGCGGCCCTGAGCCAGCACATGGATGTCCTCGCACAGGCTCATCACGGCCTGCATGACATGCTCGACCATCAGGATGGTGATGCCCCGGTCGCGGATCTGGCGGATGACCGGGATCATGTCGCGGATTTCCGATGGGTTGAGCCCGGCCAGCACCTCGTCGAGCAGCAGAAGCTTGGGTTCCGTCGCCAGCGCGCGCGCCAGTTCGAGCCGTTTGCGGCCGGAGACCGTGAGCGAGGAGGCCGGCTGGTCGAGCATGGCGCCGAGACCGACGAGGCTTGCGACCTCGCGCGCTCTGGCCTGCGCTTCGGCCCGGCCGGAATGACGCAGATAGGCACCGACGGCGATGTTCTCGACAACGCTGAGGCCCGCAAAAGGCTGGACGATCTGGAAGGTGCGGGCGATGCCGGCCTGGGCCCGCAGATGCGCGGGCTGCGCCGTGATGTCCTGGCCTGCGAAGAGAATGCGGCCTTCGCTGGCCTTCTCGAAGCCGGCGATGACGGCAAACAGGGTGGTCTTGCCGGCGCCGTTGGGGCCGATCAGCCCGGTGATCGAGCCGGCAGCGACCTTGAGGCTTGCGGCATTGACCGCGACGAGCCCGCCGAAGCGCTTGGTAATGGTCTCGACGGCGAGCATCAGGCGGCTCCTTCCGTCTTGGTGACGGTCATCTTGGCGTCGGTCGTCTTGGACGCGGTCGTTTTGGGCGTGGACGTCTCGGGCGTGACCTGGCTGCGGCCCAATCGCTTCAGCAGCCCCATCATGCCGTCGGGCGCGAAGGCGATCGCGGCGACCAGCAGCGCGCCATAGATCACGAGATCGATGCCGGGGATGCCGCCGGCGAAGAGTTTCGTCAGTTCGCCCAGGCCATGCAGCGTCACCGCGCCGACGATCGGCCCCAGCGGCGTGCCGATGCCGCCGATGATCGGGGCGATCAGCGCCTCGACCGAGATCCAGGAGCCATAGGCGATGCTGGCGTCGAGATAGAGGTAATATTGCACATAAAGCGCGCCGGCCGCGCCGGTGATGCCGGCCGAGAGCGTGATCGCCTTGAGCTTCACGGCAAGCGTGTCGACGCCGAGGGCGCGCGCCGCGTCCTCGTTCTCGCGCACGGCCGCAAACCAGGCGCCGAGGCGCGAGCGGGTGATTGCCGTCGTCAGCAGCAAGGTAAAGCCGACGAGCGCGAGCGCGATCCAGACGAAGGCGGCGCGGCTGGCGAACTGGAAGTTCTCGGGCCGGATATCGAGCTTGATCAGCGTGCCGGCCGCCCCGCCGGTGAAGGCCGAGGCATTGGCGAGGATGCGGAAGACCTCGGCGAAGGCGAGCGTCACCAGGGCGAAATAGGAGCCGCGCAGCCCCGAGCGGAAGCTGAGATAGCCGATGATCCAGCCGACCAGCGCCGCGATCGCGATGGCGGCGGTGAAGGCTGCCCAGGCATTGACGCCATAGCGCGCCTGCAGGAGTGCGGCCGCATAGGCGCCGCTGCCGAAGAAGGCGGCGTGGCCGAAGGAGAATTGGCCGCAGAGCCCGCCGAGCAGATTCCAGCCCTGGGCCGCCAGCGCGATGATCAGCGTGAAGACGATGAAGTTCAGCACCGTGTTGGCGGTGACGAAGACCGGGATCAGCGCTGCCAGCAGGAGCAGGACGAGCGCGGGGGCGAAGGCGCGCGAACTGCTCATGCGCGCGCTCCGAACAGGCCGGTGGGCCGCACCAGCAGCACCAGGATGAAGATCAGGAAGATGCCGATCTGGCCCAGGCTCTCGCCGAAGAACAAGCCGCACAGGCTCTCGACCACGCCGATGAAGAGGGCGCCCAGGAGCGCACCGGGGATCGAGCCCATGCCGCCGAGCACGACGATGGTGAAGGCGACCAGCACGAAGGCGTTTCCCGCGCGAGGCGTGACATAGAAGGTCGGCATCAAGAGGCAGGCGGCGATCGCCACGCAGGCCGCGCCCAGGCCGAAGGTGACGGCGTAGATATGGGCGACGTCGATGCCGGCCAAAGCCGCCCCGGTCTTCTCGCGGGCAACGGCGCGAATCGCCTTGCCGGTATCGGTGCGGGTGAGCAGCAGGCCGAGCAGCAGCGCGACCAGCAATGCCACGCCGAAGGCGAGCACGCGTGGCAGCGCCAGGAAGGTGAAGCCGAGATCGATCGAGGAGAAGGCGTAGGGCACGTCGATCGAGCGCGTATCGGAGCGGAAGATCGCGAGCATGGCGTTCTCGATCAGGATCGAGAGGCCCAGCGTCACCAGCAAGATGTTGCGGTCTTCGCCATGGCTTGCCGGGCCGATGATGAAGCGCTGCACGCCGTAGCCCAGCCCGAAGAACAGCGGCGTGACGATGAAGAGCGCGATGTAGGGATCGAGCCTGAAGACGGTGTGCGCGACATAGACGGCGAACATAGCCGCCGTCAGCGTCGCGCCATGGGCGAAATTGATGATGTGCAGCACGCCATAGACCAGCGTCAGGCCCAGCGCGATCAGCGCATAGACCGAGCCGGTCATCAGGCCGTTCAGCACGGCTGCGAGGATGATGTCTGGTGCGAACATGCTGCGCTCTTCCTTCTCCCCTTGGGGGAGAAGGTGTCGCCAAAGGCGACGGATGAGGGAAGGAATGACGAAGGTGAGATTCGGTAGCGTTCAGGCGCTGCCCTTCCCTCATCCGTCTCCGCTACGCGGAGTCACCTTCTCCCCATCAAAGTCGGCTGTTGCCGACTTTGACACTTTGGGTTGCCCATCTCGGGCAAGCCCGAGATGGGAGGGGAGAAGGATAGCCGCGTATGTCACGCCGGCACGGGGAAGATCGGCTTCGCGTCGGCGAAATCTGTCGGGAAGATCACCTTGATGTCGGCGCCCTGGACCTGGGTGTTCACCGGCGCGCCACCCTCGTTCTGGCCGTTGACGAACTTGGTCGGGCCATAGGGCATGATGTGACCGGCGAAGGTCGAGGCCATGAGCGCCTCGGTCAGCTTGGCCTTGTCGCCGGAGCCCGCCCTCTCCAGCGCGTCGGCGAGGAGCTGGACGCAGGAATAGTTGAGCGGGATGTTGTAGGTCCAGAACTTGCCGGAGGCTTCGACCTGCTTGCGCAGCGCCTCGGCGACAGGCTTGCGCGGATCGTGCCAGTGGTTGCAGTCCATCACGAACTGGGCGGCGTCCTGGAATTCCTTGACGAAGCGGAAATTCGAGGCCGCGCCGTTGAGCACGGCGTAGATGCCCTTCGGCTTGATGCGCTGCTGCTGCATGGTGCGGGCGAGCAGGGCGAATTCACCGTAATAGCTCGAGGGAATGACGAGATCGGGGTTCTTGGCGCGGATCTGGAGCGCGACGTTCGACATATCGCGCGACGGCGTCGGATGGGCGATCGTGTCCAGCACCTCGAAGCCGCGCTTGGGCAGTTCGGCCTGCATCAGCTTGGCCATGCCCGAGCCGAAGAGCCCGTCCTCATGCACCAGCACGACGGTCTTCGCCGGCTTGCCGGCGGCGTCGTTGAGCTTGGAGAGATTGTCGAGCGCGGTCTTGGTCACCGTGCCGAAGCCGGGGCCGAAGCGGAAGGTGTTCTTCAGGCCCCGCGTGACGATCGAATCGGCGACGCCGACATCGACGATATAGGGCAGGTCGTAGCGCGCGGCGGCCTGGGAGGCGGCAAGGCAGATCGGCGAGGCGAAGCCGCCGACGATCGCGACCACGCCCTCGGCCTGCATGCGTTCGACTTCGGCCGTGCCGCCTTCAGGCGTCGAGCGGGCGTCGCCGAAGACCATCTGGAGTTTCGCGCCGCCCATCGACTTGATGCCGCCGGCCTCATTGATCGCCTTGATCGCGGCCTCCGCGCCGATCTGGCCCTGCTGGCCGTCATAAGCGAGCGCGCCGGTGACGGGCTGCAGGATGCCGACCTTGATGGCGGGGGCCTGTGCGCGCAGCAGCCCGGGCATGGCGATGGTCGCCGCTCCGCCGATCGCCGCCGTCGTCAAAAGCGTGCGGCGGGAAAGCTCGGTTGTCCTGGTCATCTCACGTTCTCCTCTGTTTTGTTTGCGGTGCGTCTGGCCCGGTCTCGCGCCGGGCTTGTCTCGAGCGATCAACCGGCCTGGGCCGGCACTGGCGACCAGCGCCTCTCGCCAGCCTCGCCGGCGCGGTGGAGTTCCATCTGGAAGGAGTAGCGGTCGGGCCGATAGAGCGCGTGCAGATACTCGACGCCGCTGCCGTCCGGCCCGAGGACGACGCGCGTCAGGGACAGGAGCGGCGAGCCGATCTCGAGGCCGAGCGCCTCGGCGACATCAGGGCCGGCCAGGGTCGCACTGATTGCCTGGCTGGCGCGCTCGACCAATGCGCCCGAGCGCTCGAGCAGCGTCAGCAGCGGCACGGTCGCGAGGTCCGCTTCCGAATAGGTCAGGCCGATGCGCTCGGGCACATGCGTCGTCAGATAGGAGAAGGGCTGGCCGTCGATCAGGCGGACGCGGACCGAGCGCTGGGTGCGCTCGCCCGGGCCAAGCGCGAGCGCCTGGGCTACCGCCTCGGGCGGCTGGACATAGGAGAAGGCGAGCAGGCGCACGCCGGTGCGGCGGCCCATCTCGACCAGATGGGTCAGCATGTTCGAGAAATCCGCGACGATCGGCCGGGGCGCCTCGGGCTCGCGCACGAAGGTGCCGGCGCCGACGCGGCGGTCGATCAGGCCGTCCGTCGCGAGGCTGTCGAGCGCGCGGCGAATGGTGACGCGTGAGACGCCATGCTGCAGCGCCAGGGCCGGCTCGCTCGCCAGGCGGGTGCCGGGCGAAATCTCGCCGCTGGCGATGCGTTCACGCAGCAGCAGATAGATGCGTCGCGCCTTGAGAGGTTCGAGCGAAGCGTCCACGCGGGGCCTTTCGATGACGAATGATCTGACTGTCTATCAGAACAACTACCTGTATAGCGTATAGGACAACTCGCTTGCGTCAAGCGTCGTGTGGTCTCTATGATCAGCTGGGAAAGGGTAGGCCCGATGACAGCCGCAACCATGACCGCCGGAACGCCTGGGAGCGGAAGCAAGTCCGGGGCCGGACCGCGCACGCTGTTCGACAAGCTCTGGGACGCACATGTCGTCGTCGAGCGGCCGTCAGGCGATGCGCTGATCTGGATCGACCGGCATTTCGTGCATGAGGGTTCGTTTCACGCCTTTGCGCAAGTCGCGGGCCGCGATGGGATCGTCGTCGAGCCCGGTCTGACCTTCGGCATCGCCGACCATTACGTGCCGACGCGTGGCCGCGACCACATCGCCAACTCCGAGATCGCCCGGATGATCGACGATCTGGCGGCGAATACAGCGCGCCATGGCGTTGAGCTCTTCGGGCTGAACGATCCGCGCCAGGGCATCGTCCATGTCGTCG
Organism: Bosea vaviloviae; assembly: GCF_001741865.1. Classification (NCBI taxonomy): domain Bacteria; kingdom Pseudomonadati; phylum Pseudomonadota; class Alphaproteobacteria; order Hyphomicrobiales; family Alloboseaceae; genus Allobosea; species Allobosea vaviloviae. The sequence continues at coordinate 6,215,251 of NZ_CP017147.1, read as the reverse complement.
GGCCCGAGCAAGGGCTGACCTTGCCGGGGCTGACCATGGTCTGCGGCGACAGTCATACCTCGACCCATGGCGCCTTCGGGGCCTATGCCTTCGGCATCGGCGCCTCGGAGGTCGCGCATGTGCTGATGACGCAGACGCTCTGGCAGAAGAAGCCCAGGCGCATGCGCATCAGCATCGACGGCACGCCCGCTCCGGGCGTGGGGGCGAAGGACTTCATCCTCAGCATCATCGCGAAGATCGGCGCGGACGGGGCGCGGGGCTATGCCATCGAATATGGCGGCGAGGCGGTGCGGGCGCTCTCGATGGCGGGCCGCATGACCATGTGCAACATGTCGATCGAGGCGGGCGCACGCTGCGGGCTGATCGCGCCCGACGAGACGACCTTCCGCTGGATCGCCGGCAGGCCCTATGCGCCCAAGGGAGCGGCGCTGGAGGCAGCCATCGCCGCGTGGCGTCAACTGCCGAGCGATGCGGGTGCCGTCTTCGATCGCGAGATCACGATCGATGCGGGTGCGATCGCACCCATCGTCACCTGGGGGACGAGCCCGGAGGATGCGCTTCCGATTGGCGCCAGCGTGCCCGATCCGGCCGCGCTCGCCGATGAGGGCCGCGCCGCCGCCATGCGCGATGCGCTCGCCTATATGGGGTTGCGGCCGGGGCAGAAGCTGAGCGAGATCGTGGTCGACCGCGTCTTCATCGGTTCCTGCACCAATGCCCGCATCGAGGATCTGCGCGCGGCGGCAAGCGTGCTTGCGGGCCGCAAGGCGCGCGTGCCGGGGTTGGTCTCGCCGGGCTCGAGCCAGGTGAAGCGGCAGGCCGAGGAGGAGGGGCTCGACCGCATCTTCATCGCGGCCGGGCTCGAATGGGTCGAATCCGGCTGCTCGATGTGCGTCGGCATGAACGGCGACAGCGTGTCCTCCGGCGAGCGTTGCGCCTCGACGACGAACCGCAATTTCCGCGGCCGGCAAGGGCCGGGCGCCCGTACCCATCTGATGTCGCCGGCCATGGTCGCCGCTGCGGCGGTGACCGGGCATCTCACCGATGTCCGGCCGATGCTGGAGGGGCGGTCGTGAAGCCGTTGACCCATGTCGCCGGGCCTGCTTGCCCGCTCGGCCTCGCCGGCGTCGATACCGACCAATTGATCCCGGCCCGCTTCATGAAGCGCCCGCGTTCGGAGGGCTATGGCGGCTTTCTGCTGCATGATCTGCGCCGCGACGATGCCGGGGTCGAGAAGCCCGATTTTCCGCTGAACCGTCCGGTTTGGCGCGGGGCTGAGATCATGGTGGCGCGGCGTAATTTCGGCTCGGGCTCGTCGCGAGAGGCGGCGGTCTATGCGCTGGCCGATCATGGCGTCCGCGTCGTGCTGGCGCCGACCTTCGGCGACATCTTCGCGTCCAACGCGGTCAAGAACGGGCTTTTGCCGGCGGTGCTCGACGAGGCCGACATCGAGGATCTGCTGGCGGCCCTGACCGCGACGCCGGATCTGCCGGTCAGCGTCGATCTGGCGGAGCAGACGGTTGCCTGGGGCAATCGCGCGGTCACGTTCGCGATTGACCCGGTCTGGCGCGAGCAGTTGCTCAATGGCTGGGACGATATCGACGTGACGCGGTCTTGTGCCGGCGAGATCGCGCGGTTCCGTGCGGCTGACGACGACCGCAGGCCGTGGGCGCGGCCGGCTGGAGCCTGACGCGAGTTTGCCTGCCCCAATCAGGCCGCCGAAAGTGTACGTTCTCTCAAGACGGCGACGGGCGGAAAGCTCACGCAGTCAGCGGTGTCGAAAACGACCTCGAACGGGGAGATCGGGCGGCTGACAAATGCGAGTGCCTCATCCCGGAGTTCGGTTTTCACCTGGGTGGCAAGCGTGCAATGCGGCACCCAGGCATCCGGCCGTTAGTGCGGCCGGCACAGAGTTGAAATGATTCGCTGCGGTTCGATATTGTCATAGATCGCCAAGGTGATATGCGGCGGATAGGACAGGCTGCGCATCGAAGGCGGGTCCTCGAAACGCGCTGCCTGTTCCCACGAAGCCTCTATCCTGGCCGCTGTGTCATTTGCGGCTTTGACACTGATCGCGATCGGCATCAGGCCCTGACTTCATCGAAATTGAGCCAGCATCCTAGCCGACCGCGCCATCAGAACAACGCGGTAGGCGCGAATTGCGCGACGGCCATCAGGGCGACGCCGAGCAGTCCAAGTCCCACTCCGGTAAAGGCCAGCAGGGTGAGGCCGGTGATGATCGCCGCCGACGAGACGACGATGGCGATCTGGAACAGCCCCGAGACCACGTCGTATTTGTCGTCGCGGGCCGAGGAGATGTCGCGCTGGGCTTCTGCCGCCTTGGCGCGCGCCATGAGCTCCTTGCGGCCGTCATTGGTTTCGGGCTCGGATTCATAGCGGGCGACGGTCGCCTTCCAGGATTCGATGCGCTTGCCCATGCGGTCGCGCGCGGCGGGGTCGGTGACCCCGGCCAGCTCGACCTCCATCGCCTCGGCAGCCGTGCGCAAGGTCGTGCCCCGGATCGTCTTGGCCTGGAAGAAGGCCCAGAGATTGGACGCCTCGACATTCTTCGCGAGCGCGTCCTGTTCGGCGTTCTTGCCGCCGATCTCGGAGAAGGCGAGCAGCAGGGCGAGAATGGCGATCAGCAAGCCGATGCGCTTGTTGCCGCTGTCGGTGAAGTCGGGCGCTGCTGACATGGACTGATTCTCTCCCCTAGAAATTGCAGGGCGGGAATGACCGTGTTGCATGACGAATTCAAGTCGGGAATTTGCGAGCGTCGCTTGCTCAGCGCCCGGCGCGGGGATGGGCGGCGTCATAGGCCGCCATCAATCGCGTCGAGTCGATGCGAGTGTAGATCTGCGTCGTCGAGAGCGAGGCGTGGCCGAGCAGCTCCTGGATGGCGCGCAGATCGCCGCCGCGACCCAGCAGATGGGTCGCGAAGGAGTGTCGCAGGGAATGCGGCGTCGCCGAGGACGGCAGACCGAGTGCGCCGCGCAAGCCCTCGACCGCAAGCTGGATGATGCGGGGCGAGAGTGGGCCGCCTTTGACGCCGAGGAAGAGCGGACCATCCGGCGGCAAGCGCCAGGGGCAAAGCGCGATATATTCGGCGATGGCCGTCACCACGGCTGGCAGAACAGGGACCATGCGGGTCTTTTGGCCCTTGCCGATCACTGTCAGGGTGTCACCGGCACTCGTCGGCGCCTGGGCGCGGGTCAGCGACAGGGCCTCCGAAATGCGCAGGCCGCAGCCATAGAGCAGCGCCAGCACGGCGGCATCTCGCGCCAGCACCCAGGCCTCGCGCTCCTCGCCGGCGCGGATGTCGACCTGGGTCACGGCCTTGGCGGCGCGGGCGTCGAGCGGGCGCGGCAGCGATTTGCCGATGCGCGGCCCGCGCGTCGCGGCGAAGGCTGCGGCTTTCAGCTTGCCGGTGCGCTCGCCGAAACGGGCGAAGGAGCGCAGGCTCGCGAGCTGGCGCATCAATGTGCGGTTGCCGACATTCTCGCGCCGACGCTGGCCGAGGAAGGCGCGCAGGTCGAAGGGTTTCAGCGCCGCGATATCGGCCAGCGAGGCCGGACCGCCGAGATGGCCTTCCAGAAAGGCGGAGAACTGGCCGAGATCGCGGCCATAGGCTTCGAGCGTCTTGGGCGAGAGCCGGCGCTCATTTGCCAGATGGGCGAGCCAATCGCGGCGCAGGGTGTCGAAATCGGTCAAGGCTCGGGACTCCCGTCATGGTCGGGCTTGTCCCGACCATCCACGTCTTTGAACCGCGCCTTTTCCGTCGAGGGAGGCAAGACGTGGATGCTCGCCACAAGGGCGAGCATGACGCAGTGGTTCGGCTGAGCATGACGCCCCTGCCTTAACAGGTCGCGAATCGATGCTAGACACGCGGCCATGAATGATGAGCCAGAGAGTGGGGAAGGCGGCGGCACGGTCGACGTGCTGATCCCGCTCGGGCTCGACCAGGCCTATAGCTATGCGGTGCCGAACGGGCTCGTGCTCAAGCCCGGCGATGTCGTGCATGTCCCACTCGGCCCGCGCGAGACCGTGGGCGTGGTCTGGAGCCAGGGCTCAGGCCGCGGCGGCAATCTCAAGCGGGTGACGGGGCGGGTCGACATGCCGCCGCTCGATCCCGCCCTGATGAAGCTGGTCGACTGGGTCGCCTGGTACACGCTCGCCCCCAAGGGCTCGGTGCTGGCGCTGGTGCTGCGCCGGCAGCCCGACGATACGCCGGAGCGGCCCAAGCTCGGCGTCAGACTTGTCGGCGCGCCGCCCGCCCGCATGACGCCGGCCCGCGCCCGCGCCATCGCCGCCGCCGAGGGCGGTCTGCTGACGGGCAAGTCGGCGCTGGCGGAGGCAGCCTCTGTCAGCATGGCGGTGATCGACTCATTGGTCGATGCCGGCACCTTCAGCGTCGAGGCGCTGCCGCGCGACGCGATCGCGGCGATGCCCGATCCCGATCACGCGCAACCGGTTCTGTCGGAGGGGCAGGCGGCGGCGGCCAAAGAGCTCGTGGCGTCGGTTCAGACTGCTGCTTTCGGCGTGACCCTACTCGAGGGGGTCACCGGCTCGGGCAAGACCGAGGTCTATTTCGAGGCGGTGGCGCAGGCGATCCGGCAGGGCCGCCAGAGCCTGATCCTGATGCCGGAGATCGCGCTGACGGCGCAGTTCATCGACCGTTTTGAGGCGCGCTTCGGGGTCAGGCCCGGGCTTTGGCATTCGGCCGTGACGGGCCGCAAGCGCGAGCGGTTGCAGGCGGCGATCGCGAGCGGCGAGGCCAGGGTGGTGGCAGGTGCGCGTTCAGCCCTGTTCCTGCCCTATCGCGATCTCGGCCTGATCGTCGTCGATGAGGAGCATGAGGCCGCCTATAAGCAAGAAGACGGCGTCAGCTATCATGCCCGCGACATGGCCGTGGTGCGCGGGCGCATCGAGAACGCGCCCGTCATCCTGACCTCGGCGACGCCCTCGCTCGAGACGCGCGTCAATGCCGAGCGCGGGCGCTACACGCATCTCAAGCTGCCCGAGCGCTTCGGCGGACGCGAATTGCCGACGCTGGGGCTGGTCGATCTGCGCCAGGACAAGCCCGAGCGCGGGCGCTGGATCTCGGGTGCTTTGATCAAGGCGATCAGCGACAATCTGGAGGCCAAGGAGCAGTCGCTGCTCTTCCTCAACCGGCGCGGCTATGCCCCGCTGACGCTGTGCCGCGATTGCGGCCACCGCTTCCAATGCCCGAACTGCTCAGCCTGGCTGGTCGACCATCGCTTCCGGCGGGCGCTGGTCTGCCATCATTGTGGCCATGTCGAGCGCCGGCCGCATGAATGCCCGGCCTGCCATGCGGCTGAGAGCCTCTCGGCCTGCGGGCCGGGCGTCGAGCGCTTGGCCGAGGAGGTCGCGACGCTGTTCCCGCAGGCGCGGGGGATCGTGCTGTCCAGCGATTTTCCAGGGGGCACCGAGCGCTTGAAACAGGAGCTGATGGCGGTCGCGTCGGGCGAATTCGACATCGTCATCGGCACGCAGCTCGTCGCCAAGGGCCACAATTTTCCGGGCATGACCCTGGTCGGCGTGGTCGATGCCGATCTCGGCCTGACCTCGGGCGATCCGCGCGCGGCCGAGCGGACCTTCCAGGTGCTGCGGCAGGTGACCGGCCGAGCGGGGCGCGGCGAAAGGCCTGGGCGCGCCCTGCTGCAGACGCATGATCCCGGGCACCCCGTGCTGAAGGCGCTGATCTCGGGCGATCCGGAGCGGTTCTACGCCGCCGAGACGGCGTCACGCGAGGCGGCCGGCCTGCCGCCTTTCGGGCGGCTCGCCGGGCTGATCGTATCGGCGAACACCGCCGCCGAGGCGGAGGGGCATGCACGTGCGCTGGCGCGTTGCGCCGATGCGCCCGACGGTGTCTCGGTGCTGGGGCCGGCGGAGGCGCCGCTCGCGGTGCTGCGCGGGCGCCATCGCGTGCGATTGATCGTCAAGACGACGCGCGAGGTCAATCTGCAGGACTATCTGCGCGCCTGGCTCAAGCGCGGGCCGAAGCCGAAAGGCTCGGTCAGGGTTGCGGTCGATGTCGATCCGCAGAGCTTTTTGTGAGGCGCAACAGCAATGCTCTCGGCTTTTAGAAACGAATGCGACGTGATCTCAGGGCGGCAGCCTCACCGCAACGGCGCGATGTTGAGGATGAGGTCGCCGAAGTTGGGCACACCGCCTGTCACCGTGCGCAGATAGAGCTTGTCGCCGATCTTGAAGAAAACCCAGGCGCGCGAGGAGGCGTCCTCCATCGTCACATAGAGGGTGTTGCCGTAGCGGACCTCCCATTTGCCCCGCGTCGGCTTCTTGCCGCCCGATTCGTAGAAGCCGACATGGAGCGGGCCGGAGATGGTGTAGTCGTGGTTCTTGTGGAGCGAGATCACGGTCTTGTCGCGGAAGGTCAGCCGCCTGCCGCCGACCGTCTCGTCATTCAATTGCATGTAGCGGATCTCCGCTCCACCCTGGGCGAAGGCCGCTGGCGGCGCGAGCAGCCAGGCTGCGGCAAATGCGCCGACCAGGATATGAAGGCCCGTGACGAGCCCGAGACCGATCCTGTTCCGCGCCATCTCGATCTCCGTATCCCGGCTTGTGCCGATGCTTCGGCCGGCAGCGGGCGAGCGGGATCGATCCAGCCCGTGTCGGGGTCCGATGTATTCGATCGTCCGACGAAGTTAGAGCATGGCGTCGAAAAGTGGAAACCGGTTCTCGGTGGGCGGCGGGCTCCAACTCAGCGGCGAGAGCCGATGGATGGTTGATCGCGGGGAGGCGAAAGCCCGCCCGGCGCCATCCCCAGATTGAGACCGAACTGTGGCGTTCTTCGGGTTGCGCACCCCCGGATCGCATGCTAGTGCACCGCCGCATTCTCGGTGTTAAGTGCGCTTGCCAGCGCGCATTTCGCCTGATCGATACATCGCAGCGCCAGGACGATGCACTCCGCCCTCGCAGGGGGTCGCCGGTGTGGTCCTTTGAACGAGAGACGTGACGCGTGGCTGAAGGCGGATCGCAGGATCGAGTACTGGTTTCGGGCGTCGCCGGGCGCTACGCCACGGCGCTCTTCGAGCTGGCGAGCGAGGCCAATGCCATCGACGCCGTTTCCGCCGACCTTTCCAGCTTCAGCGCGATGCTGGCCGAGAGCGCCGATCTGCGCCGGCTGGTCGAGAGCCCGGCCTTCTCGGCCGAGGATCAGGTCGCCGCGATCAAGGCTATCCTCGCCAAGGCAGGCATCTCCGGCATCGCCGGGAACTTCATCGGGCTGGTCGCCAGCAAGCGCCGCCTGTTCACGCTGCCGGGCATGATCCAGGGCTATCGCAACCTCGTCGCCGAGGCCAAGGGCATCGTCAGCGCCGAGGTCACGCTCGCTGAACAGCCCACGGCCAAGCGTGTCGAAGAAATCCGGTCCGCCCTCAAGGGCGTCGCCGGCAAGGATGTCGATGTCGCGATCAAGATCGATCCGACGCTGATCGGCGGGCTCATCGTCAAGATGGATTCCCGCATGGTCGACGCCTCGCTGAAAACCAAACTCAATTCAATTCGTCTTGCCATGAAAGAGGTCGGCTGATGGAAATCCGCCCCGCTGAAATCTCCGCGATCCTGAAGGCCCAGATTTCTAACTTTGGGTCCGAAGCCTCCGTCACCGAGGTCGGCCAGGTTCTCTCCGTCGGCGACGGCATCGCCCGCGTCTACGGCCTCGACAAGGTCCAGGCCGGTGAGATGGTCGAGTTCGAGAGCGGCGTGCGCGGCATGGCGCTCAACCTCGAGAGCGACAATGTCGGCGTCGTGATCTTCGGTTCCGACCGCGAGATCAAGGAAGGCCAGACGGTCAAGCGCACCGGCGCGATCGTGGACGTGCCGGTCGGCAAGGAGCTGCTCGGCCGCGTCGTCGACGCGCTCGGCAACCCGATCGACGGCAAGGGCCCGATCAAGGCCAAGGCCCGCGCCCGCGTCGACGTCAAGGCGCCCGGCATCATCCCGCGCAAGTCGGTGCATGAGCCGATGGCGACCGGCCTCAAGGCGATCGACGCCCTGATCCCGATCGGCCGCGGCCAGCGCGAACTGATCATCGGCGACCGCCAGACCGGCAAGACCGCCGTGGCGCTCGACACGATCCTGAACCAGAAGGCCAACAACGAAGGCACGGATGAGAGCCAGAAGCTCTACTGCGTCTATGTCGCCATCGGCCAGAAGCGCTCCACCGTCGCCCAGTTCGTGAAGGTGCTCGAAGAGCGCGGCGCGCTGGAATATTCGATCGTCGTCGCCGCGACCGCGTCCGACGCTGCCCCGATGCAGTTCCTGGCGCCCTTCGCCGGCTGCGCCATGGGCGAGTATTTCCGCGACAACGGCATGCATGCCGTCATCATCTATGACGATCTGTCGAAGCAGGCCGTCGCCTACCGCCAGATGTCGCTCTTGCTGCGCCGCCCGCCGGGCCGCGAAGCCTATCCCGGCGACGTGTTCTATCTCCACTCCCGCCTGCTCGAGCGCGCCGCCAAGATGGGCGATGCTGCCGGCAATGGTTCGCTGACGGCGCTGCCGGTTATCGAGACGCAGGCCAACGACGTCTCGGCCTATATCCCGACCAATGTGATCTCGATCACCGACGGCCAGATCTTCCTCGAGACCGACCTGTTCTACCAGGGCATCCGCCCGGCCGTGAACGTCGGCCTTTCGGTGTCGCGCGTCGGTTCGGCCGCGCAGACCAAGGCGACCAAGAAGGTTGCCGGCAAGATCAAGGGCGAGCTCGCGCAGTATCGCGAGATGGCCGCCTTCGCGCAGTTCGGTTCCGATCTCGACGCGGTCACCCAGCGCCTGCTCAACCGCGGCGCCCGCCTGACCGAGCTCCTGAAGCAGGCACAGTTTTCGCCGCTGAAGATGGAAGAGCAGACGGTCGTGATCTATGCCGGCGTCAACGGCTATCTCGACCCGCTTCCGGTCAACAAGGTCCGTGCCTTCGAGGACGGGCTGCTGGCGCTGGTGCGCGGCAAGCATGCCGACCTGCTGACTGAGATCGGCAAGACCAAGGATCTTTCGGACGCGAATGCCGCGAAGCTGAAGGATCTCGTCACGGACTACGCCAAGTCGTTCGCCTGAGGCCGCGCGGGGCGCTCAGCGCTCCGCCAATATGAGGATCGTCGATGCCTTCCTTGAAGGATCTACGAAACCGCATCGCCTCAGTGAAGGCGACGCAGAAGATCACCAAGGCCATGCAGATGGTCGCGGCTGCGAAGCTGCGCCGGGCGCAGGCTGCGGCGGAAGCAGCGCGTCCCTATGCCGAGCGCATGGAGACGGTGCTGGCCAATCTGGCCTCGGGCATCTCGGGTTCGAGCGCGCCGAAGCTGATCGCCGGCACGGGCGCCGACAAGGTGCATCTGCTGGTGGTCTGCACGGCCGAGCGCGGATTGTGCGGCGCGTTCAACTCCTCGATCGCGCGTCTGGCGCGCGACAAGGCGAATGCGCTCAAGGCCGAAGGCAAGACGGTCAAGATCATCTGCGTCGGCAAGAAGGGCCATGACGTCCTGAAGCGCCAGTTCGAGAAGGACATCATCGAGCTGATCGACCTGCGCGCCTTCAAGCAGGTCGGCTTCGTCAATGCCGAGGCTATCGCCCAGAACATCCTGGCGCGTTTCGCCGAGGGCGAGTTCGACGTCGCGACGCTGTTCTTCTCGAAGTTCAAATCGGTGATCTCGCAGATCCCGACGGCGCAGCGCATCATTCCCGCTGAAATTCCGGCCGGCACGAAGACGACCGAGGCCGTCTACGACTACGAGCCCGATGAGGCTGAGATCCTGGAGACGCTGTTGCCGCGCAACCTCACGGTGCAGGTGCTGCGCGCGATCCTGGAGAACGCGGCCTCCGAGCAGGGCGCGCGCATGTCGGCGATGGATTCCGCCACGCGCAATGCCGGCGAAATGATCAAGAAGCAGACGCAGCTCTACAACCGCTCGCGTCAGGCGATGATCACCAAGGAACTGATCGAAATCATCTCCGGCGCGGAAGCGCTCTAAACGTCTAGCAATTAGGCTGGCATGCCGGCCACCTGACACGCTGTACCCGAGGTTCGAAACCATGGCCAAAGCCGCTACCAAGAAGACCGTCGCCGCAGAGAAGCCTGCCAACACCGGCACCGGACGCATCGTGCAGGTCATCGGCGCCGTCGTCGACGTGCAGTTCGACGGTGAGTTGCCGGAGATCCTGAACGCGCTCGAGACCGACAATCTCGGCAACCGCCTCGTGCTCGAAGTCGCCCAGCATCTCGGCGAGAACACGGTCCGCACCATCGCGATGGACTCCTCCGAAGGTCTGGTTCGCGGCCAGTCGGTCACGGACACCGGCTCCCCGATCATGGTTCCGGTCGGCGACGAGTGCCTCGGCCGCATCATGAACGTCATCGGCGAGCCGGTCGACGAGGCTGGCCCGATCAAGACCAGCAGCCGGCGCGGCATCCACCAGCCGGCCCCAAGCTATGCCGAGCAGGCGACCGACGCGCAGATCCTCGTCACCGGCATCAAGGTCGTCGACCTCTTGGCGCCTTACGCCAAGGGCGGCAAGATCGGCCTGTTCGGCGGCGCCGGCGTCGGCAAGACCGTGCTGATCATGGAGCTGATCAACAATGTCGCGAAGGCCCATGGCGGCTACTCTGTGTTCGCCGGCGTCGGCGAGCGCACCCGCGAGGGTAACGATCTCTATCACGAGATGATCGAGTCCGGCGTGAACAAGAAGGGCGGCGGCGAGGGCTCGAAGTGCGCGCTCGTCTACGGCCAGATGAACGAGCCCCCGGGTGCGCGCATGCGCGTCGCCCTGTCGGGCCTGACCGTTGCGGAAGATTTCCGCGACAAGGGCCAGGACGTGCTCTTCTTCGTCGATAACATCTTCCGCTTCACGCAGGCGGGCTCGGAAGTGTCGGCGCTGCTCGGCCGCATCCCGTCAGCAGTGGGTTACCAGCCGACTCTCGCGACCGACATGGGCAACCTGCAGGAGCGCATCACCACCACCAATAAGGGCTCGATCACCTCGGTGCAGGCGATCTACGTCCCGGCCGACGACTTGACCGACCCGGCGCCCGCGGCCTCCTTCGCTCACCTTGACGCCACGACCGTGCTGTCGCGTTCGATCGCGGAAAAGGGCATCTATCCGGCGGTCGACCCGCTCGACTCGACCTCGCGCATGCTCTCGGCCGCGATCGTCGGCGAAGAGCATTACGCCATCGCCCGCCAGGTCCAGCAGATCCTCCAGCGCTACAAGGCGCTGCAGGACATCATCGCGATCCTGGGCATGGACGAACTCTCGGAAGAGGACAAGATCTCGGTCGCCCGCGCCCGCAAGATCGAGCGCTTCCTGTCGCAGCCCTTCTTCGTCGCCGAAATTTTCACCGGCTCGCCGGGTAAGCTGGTTGCGCTCGAGGACACGATCAAGGGCTTCAAGGGCCTGGTCGAGGGCAAGTACGACCACCTGCCGGAGGCGGCCTTCTACATGGTCGGCTCGATCGACGAAGCCATCGAGAAGGCGCAGCGCCTGGCCGCCGAAGCGGCGTAAGGGGCGAATGGCGAATAGGGAGTAGCGAATGGAAATCGGCGGAAAGGCTCTGTAGCTGAAAGCTACTCGCCATTCGCCATTCGCCATTCGCGAGGAAAAACATGGCACAGACCTTCAAGTTCGAACTCGTCTCGCCTGAGCGCATCCTGTTCTCGGGCGATGTCGTCAGCGTCATCATCCCGTCCGTCGAGGGTGAAATCACCGTGCTCGCAGGCCATGCGCCGCTGGTTGCCACGCTGAAGGCGGGCATCGTCTTCACCCAGACCGATGGCAGCAACGGCAAGGAATTCTTCGTCAATGGCGGCCTCGTCGAGGTCAACCATGCCGCGACGACGATCCTGGCCGAGCAGGCGAACTTCATCGAGGACGTCGATACCGCCGTTCTCGACAAGGAGATCCTGACCGCTGAGACCAAGCTCGCCGGCACGCATGACGAAGACGAGCGCAAGCGCCTCCACGACGTTCTGGTGCAGCTGCGCGAGTTCAAGCACGTCTTCGAGGGCCGCAAGGCGGCGTAGGCACCAGCCTTTACATCAGAGACTGTCAAAAGGCCGCGCGAGCGGCCTTTTTCATGCGTAGCTGATGAACTCCAGCAGCGAGCCGTCAGGATCGCGGAAATAGACGCTGGTTCCCGGGCCGCCGCGGCCGAAGCGCGGAACCGGGCCGAGCTCGATCGCGACCGTCCGCGTCTCCAGATGCGCGATCGCGTCGGCGATCGGCCCCGCCCAGGTGAAGCAGAGATCGCTGCCGCCAGGCGGCACCGGCAGGCGCGCGACCGGGACCGGGTTCAGGCCCGGTCCATGGCAGTTCAATTGCGCTGCGCCGACGCGATAGACGAAGCCTGCGCCGTTGGGGAGGATCTCGGCTCCGATCACGTCGCGGTAGAAGGCATTCGAGCGCTCCCAGTCGGAGACGTGAATGACGCAATGGTCGAAGCTGATCAGGCTCATCGCAGTCTCCTGGGCAGTCAGGGTGATGTCGAGACACTAGGCGCGGCAAAATGATGGGGCGCGGCGACGTGCGAGAAGGCTTGCACGACACGCTCATAGACCGGGCGCTTGAACGGCACGATGCGCGCCGGCATCTCAGCAAGCGGTATCCAGGCCCACTCGCTGAACTCGGCCGGCTCGTCGCCATTGGGGCGGGTGATGTCGATCTCGCTGTCTTGCCCTTTGAGGCGGAAGGCGACCCAGCGCTGTCGCTGGCCCTTGAAGGCGCAGAGCTTATGCGCCGGGCCGTCATAGGGCGGGAAGTCGTAAGTCCACCAATCCTGCGTCACCGCAAGGACCGTGGCGCTCGTCACGCCTGTTTCCTCAGTGAGCTCGCGGCGCGCTGCCGCGACGATGTCCTCGTCGGGATCGATGCCGCCTTGCGGCATCTGCCAGTCGAAACCAGGCTGCACGATCTCCGGGCCGGCGCTGTGCGAGCGGCCGGCGAAGACGAGGCCGTCGGCATTGAACAGGGCGATGCCGACATTGGAGCGATAAGGGAGGTCCATCCGGCGAGCTTAAGACACCGCGTCGAGGAGTGAAACGGGCCTCCTGGTTCGGCCGGGTGAGCGAGAATCTCAGTCGGCGCGGGCCGAGAGAACACAGGAAAGCAGCCCTGGGAAACGGCGCTCGATGTCCTCCCGACGCAATGCGTTCATCCGTGTCGCGCCCTCGTTACGCGTCCGGATCAGCCCGGCTTCGCGCAGGACGCGGAAATGATGGGAGACGCTGGATTTCGGACGATCGCCTTCGAGCGCCTGGCAGCTCGCTTCGCCTTCGGCTGCCAGTCTGCAGACGATCTCCAGCCGAAACGGATCGCTCAACGCGTGAAAGACGTCCTCGATCGCGATCTCTTCCGAAGCAGGCAGGCGGGCATGTCGCATGATCATGAGCCTATCACAGGGTTTTGATGTTGCCAAATTTCGAAAAATATCGAACTATCGAATAATCAAACCCCCTTAGCGCGGAGCCGCTCAATGCCCGGTCTTTTCGACCCCTTCAGCCTGAAGAACGTCACCCTTCGCAACCGCATCGTGACCTCGCCGATGTGCCAGTATTCGGCGCAGGACGGCGTCGCCAATGAATGGCACCGCGCCCATCTCGCCGGGCTGGCGCGAGGCGGTGCCGGCCTCGTCGTCATCGAAGCCACCGGTGTCTCGCCGGAGGGGCGGATCACGCCTGCCTGTCTTGGGCTGTGGAACGACACGCAGGCCGAAGCGCTGGCGCCGATCGTCGCCGAGATGCGCAAGGCCGGTGCGGTCGCCGGCATCCAGATCGGCCATGCCGGCCGCAAGGCCAGCGCCAACCTTCCCTGGGAAGGCGACGACCATATCCCGGCAGGCGACCCAAGCGGCTGGGAGACGATCGCGCCGTCCGCCGTCGCTCAGGGCGGCGGCCTCGGGCGTGTGCCGCGGGCAATGACGCTGGCTGATATCGAGCGCGTGCGCGGCGATTTCGTCGCGGCGGCGGAGCGGGCCCGCGATATCGGCATCCAGTGGCTGAAGCTGCATTTCGCCCATGGCTATCTGGCGCAGAGCTTCCTGTCGCGCCACGCCAACAAGCGCGACGACGCCTATGGCGGCAGCTTCGAGAACCGCGCCCGCTTCCTGATCGAGACGCTTGTGGCGGTCCGCAAGGTCTGGCCGGAGGATCGCCCGCTCTCGGCCCGGCTCGGCGTGATCGAGTATGACGGGCAGGACGAGGAGACGCTGGTCGAGGCCATTGAACTGGTGAAGCGCCTCAAGGCCGAGGGGCTCGACTTCATCGATGTCAGCATCGGCTTCTCGACCAACGAGGCCAAGATTCCGTGGGGGCCGGCCTTCCTGGCGCCCGTTGCCGAGCGTGTGCGGCGCGAGAGCGGCCTTCCGGCCTCGACGAGCTGGTACATCAGCCAGCCCGAGCAGGCCGATGCGCTGGTGCGCGAGGGCAAGGTCGATCTCGTCACGCTCGGCCGGCCGCTGCTGGCCGACCCGCACTGGCCCTATGCGGCGGCAAAGGCGCTGGGCATCGAGGATGCAGCCTGGAAGACGCTGCCGGCGCCCTACGCCCACTGGCTGTCGCGCTACCGCGCGGCGTGATGCAAGGAAGTGATGCAAGAGGGGCCTATGGCCCCTCCTGTCACTCCCCCATGGCGATCAGGCTGGCATTGCCGCCGGCGGCGGCCGTGTTCACCGTCACGGTCTGCTCGGTGGCAAAGCGCATCAGGTAGTTCGGCCCGCCGGCCTTGGGGCCGGTGCCCGAGAGGCCATGACCGCCGAAGGGTTGCGCGCCGACGACCGCGCCGATGATGTTGCGGTTGACGTAGATGTTGCCGGTCGAGAGGCGGCTGACGACCTCCTCGACGGTGGTTTCGATGCGTGAATGCACGCCCAGCGTCAGGCCGTAGCCGGTCGCCTCGATCGCTTCGATGACCTTGTCGAGCTGACCCGATTTCCAGCGCACGACATGCAGGATTGGGCCGAAATGCTCGCGATCGAGCTCCGCGATGCTGTTCAGCGCGACGACATGGGGGGCGACGAAAGTGCCGCCCAGCGCGGGCGCGTCGCCGGCCCAGACGATGCGGCCGAGCTTGCGCATCGCCTCGACATGGCTATCGAGCCGCTGCTTGGCAGCGGCGTCGATGACCGGGCCGATATGGGTCTCGATCCGGCGCGGATCGCCGAGCTTCAATTCGCCGCCGGCGCCGGTGATCATCTCGACCATCTTGTCGGCGACGTCCTCCTGCACCACGAGCAGGCGCAGGGCCGAGCAGCGCTGGCCGGCAGAACGGAAGGCCGACATCACGACGTCGTCGGCAACCTGCTCGGCCAGTGCCGTCGCATCGACGATCATGGCGTTGAGCCCACCGGTCTCGGCGATGAGCGGGACGATCGGCCCGTCCTTGGCGGCAAGCGCGCGGTTGATGGCGCGGGCGGTGGCGGTCGAGCCGGTGAAGGCGACACCGGCCACCGCGGGATGCGCGACCAGCGCCGCGCCGAGCGCGCCGTCGCCAGGGGTCAGGTGCAAAGCCGAAACAGGCACGCCGGCCTCGTGCA
Source organism: Bosea vaviloviae (assembly GCF_001741865.1). NCBI lineage: Bacteria > Pseudomonadati > Pseudomonadota > Alphaproteobacteria > Hyphomicrobiales > Alloboseaceae > Allobosea > Allobosea vaviloviae. Next base: position 6,199,686 of record NZ_CP017147.1, on the reverse strand, counting down.
GCAGGCGCACGGTCACAGTGGCGATCAGGGGTGTCTGCGGGGCGGGCTTGGCGACGACGCTGTTGCCGGCGACGAGCGCGGCGGCGACTTGCCCGGCGAAGATGGCGAGCGGGAAGTTCCACGGCGCGATGCACAGGAACGGGCCGCGCCCGCGCAGGATCAGGCGGTTCTCCTCGCCGGTCGGGCCGGGGAGGGCGGTCGGCATGGCGAATTTGGCCTCGGCCTCGGCGGCATAATAGCGGCAGAAATCGACCGCCTCGCGAACCTCGGAGATGGCGTCGTCCAGCGTCTTGCCGGCCTCGGCCTGGAGCAAGGCGAGCAGCAGGCCGCGCTTTGCCTCCATCAGGTCGGCGGCCTTGCGCAAAGCTGCGGCGCGTGTGCGGGCGGGCGTGCGGTTCCAGTCATCGAAGCCGGCCTTGGCGGCGAGCATGGCGCGGCCGGCCAAGGCGGCGTCGGCTTCCGCGACGGTGCCGATTGCCTTGCCGTCAATGGGGGAGAGAACCGGGCGGGGTGTACCGCCCACAGCCTTGCCGTCGATGATCGGGCTGGCGTCCGGGAAGGGCTTGGCGGTGGCTGCCGCGATCTCGGCGAGCAGGGCGTCCAGGCTCTCGGCATGGCCGAGCTCCACGCCGGCCGAGTTCTTCCGCGACGGGCCGTAGAGGTCGGCCGGCAATGGGATGCGGCGATGCCGGGCGGCGCCCGCATTGCCGATCAGGTCGGCGGGCGGCACCAGCAATTGCGCGACAGGCACGTCAGGGTCGCCGGAGACGCTGACGAAGGAGGAGTTGGCGCCGTTCTCGAGCAGGCGGCGCACGAGATAAGCGAGCAGATCCTGATGGCCGCCGACCGGGGCGTAGGTGCGGCAGGCATAGCCCGCCTTGTCCGCCAGCAGCTTCTCATAAAGCGCCTCGCCCATGCCGTGCAGGCGCTGGAACTCAAAATTCTCGGCGTCACCTGCCATCTCGGCGACGCTCGCGACCGTCAGCGCGTTATGCGTCGCGAATTGCGGGATGATGCGCGGCCGCAGGCGCAGCAACTGCGCGGCGCAGGCTTCGTAATTCAGGTCGGTCATCGCCTTGCGGGTGAAGACGGGATAGTCGGCGAGACCGCGCTCCTGGGCGCGCTTCAACTCGGTGTCCCAATAGGCGCCCTTGACGAGGCGCACCATCATGCGACGGCCATGGGCCTCGGCCAGCGCCGCGATATGGTCGATCACGGCCGAGGCACGCTTCTGATAGGCCTGGATGGCGAGGCCGAAGCCGTCCCAGCCGGCGAGCGAGGCATCGGCCACCACGGCGTCGATGACGTCGAGCGAGAGTTCGAGCCGGTCGGCCTCCTCGGCATCGATGGTGAAGTTGAGATCGTAGGATTTGGCCTGCTGCGCGAGCTTGATCACCTTGGGCGTCAGCTCGGCCAGCACGCGCTCGTGATTGGTCGCGTCATAGCGCGGATGCAGCGCCGAGAGCTTGACCGAGATGCCCGGCCGGTTCGGCAGCGGCTCATTGCCGGCGGAGCGGCCGATGGCGTCGATCGCGGCGCTGTAGGAGGCGAGGTAACGGTCGGCGTCGGCTTGCGTGCGTGCGCCTTCGCCCAGCATGTCGAAGGAATAGCGATAGAGCTTGCCGGTCTTGGAACCGGCGCGCTTCAGCGCCTCCTCGATGGTCTGGCCGAGCACGAAATGGTTGCCCATCACACGCATGGCCTGACGCGTCGCGGTGCGCACCGTCGGCACGCCGAGGCGCTTGGCGAGGCTGCCGATAATACCCGTCGGCGTTTCGCCGGGCTGGATGACGCGCGCGGTGATACCGAGCGCCCAGGCCGAAGCCGAGACCAGGAAGGCGTCCGATTTCGACTCGTGATTGGCGAAGTCGCCCTGGCCGAGCTTGTCCTCGATCAGCCGGTCGGCGGTCGCCGCGTCGGGCACACGCAGCAGCGCCTCTGCCAGCACCATCAGGGCCAGCCCCTCCTTGGTCGAAAGCGAATATTCGCGCAGCAACTCCTCGATGCCGCCCAATCCGACCTTGCGGGTGCGGATCGCCTCGATCAGTTCGGTGGCGCGAGCGTCGATGCGTGCCTTGGCGGCAGGCTCGCGCCGGGCCCCAGTCAGCAGCGTCGCGGCGGTCGCGCCATCGTCTTCCGCATAGGGAACGCGGAAAGCGGACAGGGCTGGCGCTTCGACGAAACGCGGGGCGGCGGTGGCCATGAAACGGCTCCAGATGAGCGAGGCGGGATGATCTGAAGGATCGGGCCTCTTGGGCCGCATATCAATTGGCTATTTTCCGGTATTATCCGTATTAATATTGGCTCATAGCTTCTGTTATAGAGAATAATCCCGTGCTGGATCGCACCGACCGTCGTATCCTCTCCCTCCTGCAATCCGATGGCCGCATTGCCGGCGTCGAGCTGGCCGAAAAGGTCGGCCTCTCGCCGACGGCGGTGGGCGAACGGCTCAAGCGCCTGTCGCGCGAGGGCTACATCACCGGTTATCGCGCGACGCTCGATCCGCTGAAGCTCGGGCTCAACCTGCTGGTCTTCGTCGAGGTCTATCTCGACAAGACGACGCCCGATGCGTTTGAGCGCTTCGCAGCCGCCGTGAAGCGTGCACCCGAGGTGCTGGAGTGCCACATGGTCGCGGGCGGCTTCGACTATCTGGTCAAGACGCGCGTCGCCGACATGAATGCCTATCGCCGCTTTCTCGGCGAGGTTCTGCTGGCGCTGCCGGCGGTACGCGAGACGCGCACCTATGCGGTGATGGAAGAGGTCAAGACCGATGGGGCGCTGCCCTTGTGAGATCATTGCGCCGGCGGCGTACGGATGGCTCTTTATTGGTACAATGTGCCTGCCGAGATGACGCTTAGCGCTTGACCTGCCGCACTGCTCCTCCAGTCTGAAACAATTGCGACCGGCACGGCCCTTGCTGGACGGTCCTGAAATCAAGACTTCAATCTCGCCCCTTCGGAGATCACGATGTTCAAGGTTCTGCACGCTGCCGCCGGATCGCTGCCGCTGCGGCGGTTCGCCCGCCTGGCGGCTGCCGGCGCGCTCGTCACGACAGCCTTCCTTGCCGGGTTGCATGGCGCGAATGCCCAGACGGCGGTGCGCTTCACGCTGGACTGGCGTTTTGAGGGGCCGGCGGCGCTGTTCCTGATGGCGCAGGAGAAGGGTTATTTCAAAGCCGAGGGGCTCGACGTCACGATCGACACCGGCAATGGCTCACGCGAGGCAATCCCGCGCGTGGCGTCCGGCACCTATGATGCTGGGTTTGGCGATGTGAACTCGCTGATCCGTTTCCGCGACGAGAATCCATCGGTCGATCTCAAAGCCGTCATGATGGTCTATGACAGGCCGCCCTTCTCGATCGTCGGCCGCAAGAGCCGCGGCGTCACGGCCGATGTGAAGAGCCTGGAGGGCAAGAAGTTCGGCGCTCCGGCGGCCGACGCCGCCTTCGCGCAATGGCCGATCTTCAAGACCGTCAACAAGCTCGACGACAGCAAGATGCGGCTGGAGAATGTCGGCTTCCCCGTGCGCGAGCCGATGCTGGCCTCGGGCGAGGTCGACGCCGTGTTCGGCTTCGCCAACTCCTCCTATATCAACCTGAAATCGCGCGGCGTGCCGGTCGACGACATCGTCGTCATGCTGATGGCCGATTACGGCGTCGAGCTCTATGGCAATGCCATCATGGTCTCGCCCAAGTTCATGGCCGAGAAGCCGGAAGCCGTGCGCGGTCTGCTGCGGGCCATCACTAGGAGCGTCAAGGAGACGCTCGCCAATCCCGATCTCGGGGCGCAACTGGTGATCAAGCGCAACGACGTCGCCAAGGTCGAGGTCGAGCTCGAGCGTCTCAAGATGACGCTGGAGCAGAATGTGGTGACGCCTTGGGTCAAGGCGAATGGGTTTGGCGGCATCGACAAGGCCCGCTGGGAGCGCGCCGTCGAGCAGATCGGCCTGACTTTCACCTTCAAGGACAAGGCGAAGGCGGGCGATGCCTTCGTGGACAGCTTCCTGCCAGCTTCGGTGGAGCGTGTGTTCTGAGCGCTTTCGTCGAGCTCCACGATGTCACCCATGTCTATGGCGGCGGCGTGGGCGCACCCGCCGTCGAAGGGCTGTCGCTCAGGGTCAGGGAAGGCGAGTTCGCCGCGATCGTGGGACCATCGGGTTGCGGCAAGTCGACGCTGATGAAGCTCGCCACCGGCTTGCAGCGGCCGAAATCCGGCGCGGTGATCGTCGCCGGCAAGGAGGTTGTCGAGCCGATCAAGATCACCGGCATGGCCTTCCAGAACCCGGTGATGCTGCCCTGGCGCACGACGCTGGAGAACCTGCTGCTGCCGCTTGAGATCGTCCAGCCGCACCGCTCTCGTCTGCGCGCCAACAAGGCCGAATACGTCGCTCGCGCCGAGATGCTGCTGGAGACGGTCGGCCTCAAGGGCATGGGCTCCAAATTCCCCTGGCAGCTCTCGGGCGGCATGCAGCAGCGCGCCTCGCTCTGCCGCTCGCTGATCCATGAGCCGAAGCTCTTGATGCTGGACGAGCCGTTCGGGGCGCTCGACGCCTTCACCCGCGAGGAGCTCTGGTGCGTGATCCGCGATCTGCACGCGCAGCGCGGCGTCACGGTGATCCTGGTCACGCATGACCTGCGCGAGGCGGTGTTCCTGGCCGACAGGGTGTTCTGCATGTCGGCGCGGCCGGGCCGGATCATCGCCGAGCGCGAGATCGGCTTTGCCCGCCCGCGCGACCTCGACATCACCTACACGCCGGACTTCGCCGGGATCGTGCAGGAACTGCGCGGCCATATCCGCGAGGCGAGGGCAGCGGCGTGACTGGTCAAGCCATTCCGTCATTGCGAGCGAAGCGAAGCAATCCAGAAGGGCTTGCTCGACGTCCCCCTGGATTGCTTCGCTGCGCTCGCAATGACGGGGAAGCATCTGCATGACCCGCTCGACCTGGCTCAGGCTCGCGCCCTATCTGTTCACGCTGGCCTTCTTCGCGATCTGGGAGATTGCCTGCCGCGTCTTCGCCATCTCGGCTTTCATCCTGCCGCCACCCTCGTCGGTCTGGGCGGCGCTCGTCCAGTACCAGAAGCCGCTCTACACCAACGCCTTCCACACGCTCTGGATGACGTCGCTGGGCTTTGCCCTGTCGATCGTGTTCGGGCTGGCGCTGGGGCTTCTCGTCGGCTCGTCGAAGCTGATCTATGCCGGGCTGAACCCGCTTCTGGTCGGCTTCAACTCGATCCCGAAGGTCGCGGTCGTGCCGATCCTGGTGATCTGGTTCGGCGTCGGCTGGCTGCCGCCGGTGCTGACCGCCTTCGTGATCTCGTTCTTCCCGATCGTGGTCAATGTCGCGACGGGGCTCGCCACGATCGAGCCCGAGACCGAGGATGTGCTGAAGGCGCTCGGCGCGAGCCGGCTCGACATCATGACCAAGGTCGGCATCCCGCGCTCGCTGCCCTATCTGTTCGGGGCGCTGAAGGTCTCGATCACGCTCGCCTATGTCGGCTCGGTGATCGGCGAGCAGAACGCTTCGAATCTCGGCCTCGGCAATCTGATCACGCGCGCCTCGGCCGATTTCAATGTGCCGCTGATCTTCGCCGCGCTGATCGTGCTCGCGGTGCTCGGCGTGTTCCTGGTCGCTATCGTCGATGTGGTCGAGAGCCGCATGACCGGCTGGGCCAAGCGCTCGCAGATGGGCAATGGCTGAGCGGTTGCTGACCGACCCCTCGTTATTGCGAGCACCCGGGTCTTGCCTTCGGCAAGCCCGAGTACAGGCTCCGCGAAGCAATCCAGGGGGCATCGAGCGGGTGGCCTGGATTTGCTTCGCTGCGCTCGCATTGACGGTTAGGTGACAGGCGCGATCGTGCTGCCTATCGTGCCGCGCTTTTTCAACTGGACCTCCAATTTTGATCCTACCCGATCTGCGCGATTATGACGGCTTGCGTGCGGCCTTCCGCTGGCGCATCCCCGCCCGTTACAACATCGCCGTCGACATCTGCGACCGCTGGGCGGAGGCCGAGCCGCAGCGCACGGCGATCATCGAGGTCTCGCAGGATTGGCGCGTGAGCCCGGTCAGCTTCGGGCATCTGCGCGAGCAGTCGAACCGGCTCGCCAATGCGCTAAGGTCGCGCGGTGTCGAGCGGGGCGACCGGATCGCGATCCTGCTGCCGCAGGGGCGCAGCGTGCTGATCGCGCATCTCGCCGCCTACAAACTCGGCGCCATCGCGGTGCCGCTGGCAGCCTTGTTCGGGGTCGATGCGCTGGCCTACCGGCTGGGCGATGCTGCCGCCAAGGTCCTGATCACGGATGCGGCCGGGCTCACCAAGGTCGGGCAGATCGCCGAGCCGCTGCCCGAACTCGGCCTGGTGATCTCGACCGACGGCGCGCGGGGCGCGGCGCAGGATTGGGGAAACCTGCTGGCGCAGGCGAGCCCGGATTTCACAGCCGTCGATACCGGTCCAGACGACCCGGCCCTGATGATCTACACCTCCGGCACCACCGGCAATCCCAAGGGCGCGCTGCATGGCCATCGGGTTCTGCCGGGCCATCTGCCGGGTGTGCAGATGCCGCATGAGTTCCTGCCCCAACCGGGCGACCTTGCCTGGACCCCGGCCGATTGGGCCTGGGCCGGCGGCTTGCTCAACATGCTGCTGCCCAGCTTGCATTTCGGCGTCGCCGTCGTGGCGCGGCCGGTAACGCGCTTCGAGCCGGAGGAGGCTTATCGCCTGATCGCCGATCTCGGCATTCGCAACGCCTTCGTGCCGCCGACCGCGCTCAGGATGCTGCGCAGCGTCGACAGGCCGCGCGAGCGCTTCGCGCTCAAGCTGCGCACGATCGCTTCGGCCGGGGAGGCGCTGGGCGCCGAGACCCTGGCCTGGGGGCGCGAGGCGCTGGGGCTGACCGTCAACGAGGCCTATGGCCAGACCGAGTGCAATCTCGTGCTCGCCTCCTGCGCTGCGATCGGCGTCAGCCGGCCGGGCAGCATCGGCAAGGCGGTGCCGGGCCATAAGGTCGCCATCATCCGTCCCGACGGCTCCATCTGCGCGGCTGATGAGGAGGGCCAGATCGCCGTGCGTCGGCCTGATCCAGTGATGTTCCTGGGTTATTGGCGCAGGCCCGAGGCGACGGCGCAAAAATTCATCGGCGACTGGATGACGACCGGCGATCAGGGCGTTCAGGATGCGCAAGGCTATGTCCGCTTCATCGGCCGCGACGACGACGTCATCACCTCGTCGGGCTATCGCATCGGGCCGGGCGAGATCGAGGATTGCCTGCTGAAGCATGAGGCGGTGTCGCTTGCGGCCGTCGTCGGCAAGCCTGACGCGCTCAGGACCGAGATCGTCAAGGCCTTCATCGTGTTGAAAGCCGGCCGCGAGCCGTCCGAGGCGCTCGCCGCCGAGCTTCAGGCCTTCGTGCGCAAGCGGCTCTCCGCGCATGAATATCCGCGCGAGATCGCGTTTCGCGATGAGTTGCCGCTCACCACCACCGGCAAGATCATCCGGCGGCTCTTGCGGGCGGAAGCCTGAGGCCGCGCCGCAGCGCCGCGCGCGCCCGGCCGGCGAGATCGCGCGGCTTGCCTGTGGCCCGGGGCGAGAGCCGTATTTCGCCAAAACCGACGGCGTCCGGCCCGCTGGCTGGCGGCACCGGCTGCAGGATCGTCCGGTCCGGCGCCGCCTGCCGCATCAATGCGAGCAGGACTTGCCCGGGGAAGAAGGGCGCTTCGCCCTCGTCTCGCGCGGCCATGTAGAGCCAACCGTCTTTTGCCCGCCCGATGACCAGCGCACCGGCGATCGGCCGCCCGTCCAGCGTCAGCAGGGCGACACGGGATTGCCGGCAACGGGCAAGCGCCCGCGTCATGGCGCGCAGGAAGCCGACCTCGCGAGTGTCTTGCAAGACCGCCTTGCCGGCGCGGCCTTTCGGGCCGGAAGCCTCCATCGCCAGCAGGATCTCGATCGCGTCACGCAGTTCCGTGCGCGATCTGGCCTCGACCAGTTCGAGTTTGCCGCGCCGCGCCAGGGCGTGCTGCATCGCCTCGATGTCGTTGGGCGTCGGCACGCCGTATCGTGGCCGGATCGGCGGGTTCGCAGGGCTCAGGGTCGTGTTCAGCCTGAGCGCTTCGGCCGCGCGCCGGATCGGCGCGATCAGGGGGCTTGCCATGTCGATCTGGCGCAGGACGAGCCCGCGCCCCTCCAGCACCCAGCCCCGGCGCAGGCTTAGCATGGCCGCGAGGACGGCTTGCGCCTGCGCGGCGTCGAGCAATGGCGCGCCGTTGAAGATGCGCGGGTCGGAGAACCCGATCAGCTCGTCGGGCACGAATAACCGGTTGCGCGGAAAGCAGGGGATCAGGCCAAGAAGGCGTCGCTGCGGGGTGCCGGCTGCGCCCTGCCAGGCGAGCAGCACCGCGACGTTGCGGAAGGCGATGAGGTGTTGCGCTGCCGCGAGCGCGAAATCCGGTTCGAAGAACAGATTGGGCTCGATCGCGCGCGCGGCGAGCTCCGTCCAGGCCTGCCGGATCTCGCCGCAGGCGGAGAGCAGGCGGATCTCGGTCGTGATGGCTGCGATTTGCGGGCGGCTCGGCGCGGGTGCGGCATGGGCTGTGAGGCCGCCCGGAACAATGCCCTTCAAAGCGATGATCTGATTCATCCGATCCTGCCCGCCGCTGTGCTGGATCGTCCTGGCGCGGGCTTGTGCCGGATCGGCACGGCGCGGCGTTGGGAGCAATCCCCGGTCGGGAGGACTTCAAGAATGGGGCCGTAAGGCTCCTGCCTCAGGCCGTGACATTATGGCCGGGGGCTGCAGCTCTGGCGCGGGATGTCTGCCCGAGAAAGGCGGCCCAGAGCCGCTCCACCACGCTGGGGTCGATATCCCTGACGATGAGCACAAGTCGGGAGCGGTGGTCGGCGTCCGGCCAGGCCTCGAGCAGGAGCGGCGGGTGCAGGATCTGCTGGACGGCATGGACCAGCAGGGGCTGCCCGGGCTGCTCGGCGAGGTTCACCAGCCCCTTCAATCGCAGCAGCTTGGGGCCATGCGTCGAGCGCAGCAGGGTCCAGAACAGATCGAAGGTCGCCTGTGCGATCGGCGTATCGGCTGTGAGCGCGAAGGCGCGGATGCTGGCATCGTGCCGGTTCACGTCGTGATGCTCATGCCCGTGATGATGGTCGTGGCCGTGTCCGTGATGGTCGTCATGAGCATGGCCGTCATGAGCATGGTCCTGGCCATGATGGTGATCGGCCTTGCCGAGAGCCTCATCGGCGAGCCATTGCCGTAGCATCTGCGGGCGTTCGGCGAGGTCGTAGAGCCCGGAACCGACGAGAGCTTGCGCCGCTGCATCCGGCTTCAGCAAGGTGATGCCCGGGTTGAGCGCGGCCAGCCTGTCGCGCAGTGGAGCGAGTTCGGCCTCATTGGGGGCGAGGTCGGCCTTGGTCAGGATGAGGCGGTCGGCCGCGACGACCTGCTTCACCGCTTCCTCATGGGCGTCGAGCGTCGCCATACCATTGACGGCGTCGACCAGCGTCACCACGCCGTCGAGCTTGAAGCGCATGGCGAGATAGGGGTGGTTGATCAGCACGTTCAGGATCGGCGCGGGGTCGGCGAGGCCTGTCGTCTCGATCACCACACGCTGGAACGGCGCGATCCGGCCATTGTCCCGGCGGCGCAGCAGATCCTCCAGCGTGACGATGAGATCGTCGCGGATCGTGCAGCAGAGGCAGCCGGAGGCGAGCAGGATCATGTTCTCCTCGACGCCCTCGATCATCAGGTGATCGAGGGCGACCTCGCCGAATTCATTGACGATGACGACGGTCTCGGCGAGCGCTGGGTCCTTGAGCAGGCGGTTCAGCAGCGTCGTCTTGCCGGCGCCGAGGAAGCCGGTCAGCAGGGTCAGCGGGATCGGGGCGGGTCTGGTCTCGGGGCCGGTCATGCGTCTGGGCTTCTGGCTTCAGGCCGGCGCCAGGAGGCGTCGATTTTGTTCTAGTATTACATTAGCCATGATCGCGGCCACGACAAGGGCGCCGCCGGCATATTGCAAGGCGCCGAGGCGTTCGCCGAGCATGAGGGCTGCGACCGCGACGGCAAAGACCGGCTCGGCGCAGAAGGCGAGGCCGGCATTCCCGGGAGCGACGCGCATCAGGGCCAGGACCTGGAGCAGGAAGCCGATCAGGTAGCCGCCCATCGTCACCGCGACCGCGCCGGGCGCGAGCGCCAGCGCGCCGGGCGGCAGGAATCCGCCCGTCAGGACAAGGATGCCGGCGGCGATCGGCATGATCATCAGATGTGACCAGAACAGGCGGGGTAGCAGTGGGGTCGTGGGGCTGGCATTGGCAGCGAAGAACTGCGTCGCGGCGAGCACGCTTGCCGCCAGCGCGAGCATGAGCCCGCGCGGGTCGAGGCCGTGGAGGTCCGGCCCGAGCACCATCGCAACCCCGGCAAAGGCGAGCACCGCCACCGCCAGTCGGTCCGGGCTGAAGCGGGCCGGGGTGAGCAGGGGCTCGGCCAGGATGATCAGGATCGGGAAGGTGTAGAAGACGACGGCGGCGACGCTGACCGGCACGAAGGCGACCGAGGAGAGATAGGCGCAGCCGACCCCCGCGCTGGCGAAGCCGAACAAGGCCAGGGCCCGGCGCTCGCCGCGTGGCACGGCGAGCGAGGCGCGCCAGAGCAGGGCGGCCAAGCTTGCGAGCGCCAGCATCAGGAAGACGCGGTAGAATACCAGCAGCGGCCCGCTGAGGCCGGCTTGTCCTGCGATCTGGGCGCTGACGATATTGGTGCCGTACGCGGCCGCCGAGCCGAGGGCGAAGAGGAACCCGTGCTGCCTGGCGGCGCGGTCGCGATCGGCGGTCAAGGCCTGTGGCTCAGGCGTCGTCGTTCGGCTTGGGCTTGGGCGCAGGCGTAGCCTTGGTCTTCGCCGGCGGCTTGGCGGGCTGGAGCTTGGCTGCGGCCGCGCTGGGCTTGGCCTTCTCCGTCTCGCTCTTGGGCTCCGTCTTGGGATCGGTCTTGCTGTCGGCCTTGGATTTGGCGAGCAGGGGCTTGGCCGGCGGGCGGGCTGCGGGCTTGATGCCGGAAGCTGCACCGGGGCGCAGGCTCGAGGCCGTTGCCTTGCCCGGCTGCACGGCGCCCTGGAGCTTCAGAGGTCCGGCCTGGAAGGCATCGGCCGGCGGTTGCGCCGCGCCACCTGTCGGCGCGAAGGCGGTGGTCGCTCCCGGGATGCCGCCATTGCTGGAGGCTGTGCGGGGCCGTGAGTCGCTGAACAGGCCCGGCGTGCCGCCGCCGAACAGGCTGGCGGCGACAGGCTTGTCGGGTGCGATCACCGGTGCCGCGCCGCGCGCGAACTGGCTGTCGGGCCGGCCCGTGGCATTGGCCGCCAGCGGGGCGGAAGCCGAGCCCGCCGTGCGGCCGAAGGCGACGGGAACGGGCGTGGTCTCGGCGCGCGGACCCAGCACGATGCGGCCCGACGGCGCGCGCGACAGCATGGCGCCGGTCGCGCGCGGCTGCGGGCTCATGGCCAGGAAACGGTCGCCGGCGCCATCGGCGTTGCCGCCGACCCCGCCCGCCATCGTCAGAGCGGAGATCGGCCCGGAAACGTCGACATCGTCGGCGAGCGCAGCTCCGCCGCCCTTGCGGCGGACATCGTCACAGATATTGGGGGCACGGGTTCCGCTGGCGGGAAGGGAGGCAACGTCGTAGCCGAGGCCGCCCCATTTGCCGAAACCTTCATCCAGCAGCTGCGCGGCCTTCACGGTGCGCTCGGCGCCCGAGAGTGCGCCCAGCACGACTGCGATCAAGGTGCGGCCGCCACGTGTCGCGGTCGCGACCACATTGAAGCCCGAGGCGCAGACGAAGCCGGTCTTCATGCCGTTGATACCGGAATAGCGGCCGACGAGCCCGTTGGTGTTGTTCAGCACCTGCTTGCCGAGCTGGACCGAGGGCGTGTTCCAGTAGTCTGAGTAATCCGGGAATTCGCGCATCAGCGCCATGGCGAGGATTGCGAGATCACGCGCGCTGACCTGCTGCTCGGGGCTGTGCCAGCCATTGGGATTGGTGAAACGGGTGTCGCGCATGCCCAGCCGCGCGGCTTCCGCATTCATCATGCCGACAAAGGTCTCGACATTGCCGCCGACGCCCTCGGCAATGACATAGGCGATGTCGTTGGCCGATTTGACCAGCATGATGCGCAAGGCGTTGTCGAGCGTGATCTCCTGCCCGGCCTTGATATAGACTTTGACGCGCGGCTGGCCGGCGGCAAGCTTCGAGACCGGGATCGCGGTCTCCAGGCTGAGCCGCCGCTCGCGCACCGCCTTCAGGGCGAGATAGGTCGTCATCATCTTCGTCGTCGAAGCCGGGTGCCAGGCCTGGCTCGGATTCTCGGCGGAGAGAACCGCGCCGCTGGAGGCGTCGATCACGAGGCTGGTGCCGGCCGCTGCGGGGCCGGCGAGAAGGCCAAAGGCGAGGACGGCGGCAAAGCGGGATGAGATCATCGTGCGGTCTTGAACCTGTGGGGACGCGGAGACGGAGACTGGCGGGTTCAACGCGACGCGTGCGGCATTTTCGAGACGGCGGAGGTTTTCGTCCGTCCGCAGACGCATACCTACCCGGAGCGGAGCGATTTGCCTAGTCGCGGCCTGGGGTCCAAAAGGCCTGCAACCTCGTGATGGATTACGCCGCGTGAGCCTCGCCCTTCTCTGGATTCCCGCGACGATCGCGGCCTCGCTCCTGCAGACCGCGCGCAATCTGACGCAGCGTTCCCTGACCGACATCATCGGCGTCGTGGGTGCAACGCAGGTGCGCTTCCTGTTCGGCCTGCCCTTTGCGCTGCTGTTTCTGGTCCTGGTCTGCCTCGTCGCGGCCCGGCTGCCGCCGGGGATCGACGGCAAGGTGCTTGCCTTCGCGCTCGGCGGCGCGCTGGCGCAGATCGCCGCGACCGCGCTGATGCTGGCGGCAATGCGCACGCATTCCTTCGCCGTGACGACCGCCTACACCAAGACTGAGCCCGTGCAGGTGGCGATCTTCGGGGCGCTGCTGCTGGGCGATCCGCTCGGCTGGGGAAAATTCGCGGCGATCATTGTCGCGACGATCGGCGTCATCGTCGTATCCTGGAAGCCCGGCCAGAAGCTGACCGCGGCGGGCATGCGCCCGGCTGTGCTCGGCATCGGGTCGGGAGCCTTCTTCGCACTCTCGGCCATCGGCTTTCGTGGCGCGATCCAGGCTTTGCCGGAGGGCGGCTTCTTCATCCGCGCCACGACGATCCTGGCGCTTGGCCTGACGCTCCAGACCGTGCTGCTGACGCTCTACATGCTGGTCGCGAACCGCCCGGCCCTGGTTCTGAGCCTGCGCAACTGGCGCCGCTCGCTCTCGGCCGGCTTTCTGGGCGCTGCCGCCTCGCAATGCTGGTTCATCGGCTTCTCGCTGACCAGCGCCGCCAATGTGCGCACGCTTGCGCTGATCGAGGTGCCGCTGGCGCAGATCGCCTCGCGCCGCATCTTCGCGGAAGGCACGAGCCGGCGCGAGCTGGTGGGAATGGCGCTGATCGTTCTCGGCGTTGGCGCGTTGCTGCTGCTGGCGATCTCCTGACGTCTTCGTTCCGATTTCGATCGGCAAAGAGACGGAAAGACCCATCTCAAGGTCCGCATCGTGGCCCCTCTTTCCGCGCACGGTAGAAATGCGCTTCTGCCGGCTTGCAGGGTGCGCTTGCGAAGCGCACTTAGACTGAAAAGCTGGTCTTTAAGGAGAGAACGTCATGAGCGCTGCGATCGTCGGCTGGGCCCACACGCCGTTCGGCAAGCAGGATGCCGAGACCATTGAAAGCCTGATCGTGCGGGTCGCCACCGACGCGCTGGTCGATGCCGGGATCACGGCCGACCAGGTCGATGAGATCGTGCTCGGGCACTACAATGCCGGGTTCTCGGCGCAGGATTTCACCGCCTCGCTCGTGCTGCAGGCGGATCCGGCGCTGCGCTTCAAGCCGACCACCCGCGTCGAGAACGCCTGCGCCACCGGTTCGGCCGCGGTGCATCAGGGCGTGCGCGCGATCAAGGCGGGTGATGCCAAGATCGTGCTCGTCGTCGGTGTCGAGCAAATGACCAAGACGCCCTCCGCCGATATCGGCAGGTTCCTGCTCAAGGCCTCCTATCTCAAGGAGGAGGGCGAGACGACCGGCGGTTTTGCCGGCGTCTTCGGCCAGATCGCGGCCGCCTATTTCCAGCGCCATGGCGACCAGTCGGACGCGCTGGCGATGATCGCGGCCAAGAACCACAAGAACGGCGTCGACAACCCCTATGCGCAGATGCGCAAGGATCTGGGCTACGCCTTCTGTCGCGAGGAAAGCGAGAAGAACCCTTACGTCGCCGGTCCCCTGAAGCGCACGGACTGTTCGCTGGTCTCTGACGGCGCGGCAGCGATCGTGCTGGCCGACGAGGAGACTGCGATGGGCATGCGCCGCGCCGTCGGTTTCCGCGGCATGGCCCATGTCCAGGACTTCCTGCCGCTGTCGCGGCGCGACATCCTGAAGTTCGACGGCTGTACCGTGGCCTGGAAGCAGGCGCTGGCGCAGGCCGGCGTCACGCTCGACGATCTCTCCTTCGTCGAGACGCATGACTGCTTCACCATTGCCGAACTCATCGAATACGAAGCGATGGGCCTGACCCGGCAAGGCGACGGCGCGCGCGCGATCAAGGAAGGCTGGACCCAGAAGGACGGCAAGCTGCCGGTCAATGTCTCCGGCGGTCTCAAGGCCAAGGGCCATCCGATCGGCGCGACCGGCGTCTCGATGCATGTGCTGAGCTCGATGCAGCTCGTCGGCGAGGCGCCGGAGGGCATGCAGGTGCATGACGCCAAGCTCGGCGGCATCTTCAACATGGGCGGGGCGGCGGTCGCCAACTACGTCTCGGTGCTCGAGCGGATCAAGTGACGCGGCCGAGACACTTGTTCGAGCCGTGACCGTCTTCCTCGCGCTGCTGCCGGCCTATTTCCTCTCGATCTTTTACCGGTCGTTCCTGAGCGTCATCGCCAACCCGGTGATGGCGGATCTGGGGATAGGGCCGCGCGAACTCGGCTTTCTCGGCGCGGCCTGGTTCATCGCCTTCGCCGTCTCGCAATTCCCCATCGGCTGGGCGCTCGACCGGCTTGGACCGCGGCGAACGGTCTCGGTCGCGATGGCGGTTGGCTCGGTCGGCGCGGTGCTCTTTGCCATGGCGAGCAATGCCCTGGCGGGGACGTTCGCCATGGCGCTGATCGGCATCGGCTGCGCGCCGATCTTCATGGCCTCGCTGTTCCTGTTCGCACGGACGGCGGAGCCGGCGCGCTTCGCCTTCCTGACTTCGGTGCTGATCGGCCTCGGCTCGCTCGGCAATATCCTCGCGGCCGGGCCGCTGGCGCTGGCTTCGGCGCATTATGGCTGGCGGACGGCGATGCTGGTGATGGCGGCATGCTTCCTGGTTGCGACGCTGCTGGCCGCCATGCTGCTGCGCGATCCGCCACGGGCGGAAAGCGCTTCCGGCAAGGCTGAGGGCCTGGTCGAGGGGCTCGCCAGTATCCTGCGATTGCGGCCGCTCTGGCTGCTCGCGCCGATCACCCTGATCGGCTACGCCATCGTGGCGACAGCGCGGGGCTTGTGGATCGCTCCCTTCATGGGCGACGTCCATGGCTTCGACGCCATCACCGCCGGCAATGCCGCGACCGCGATGGCGCTCGCGATGGTCGGCGGCGCCTTCCTTTATGGCGGGCTCGAAAAATTTGTCGGGCGGGTCAAGCCGCTGGTGCTCTGGGGCACGGTCGCGACGGCGGTCGCCTTCGCCTTGCTGGCGCTGACAGGGGGCTCCTCGGCTGCGCTGGCCGTGGTGCTGTTCTCGGCGATCGGAGCTGTCGGCTTCACCTATGCTGTCCTGATGGCGCATGCGCGCATCTTCTTCCCGGCTCACCTGCTCGGGCGCGGCATGACGGCGGTGAATTTCCTGTTCATCTCGGGCGCGGCGTTGCTCCAGTCCGGCTCGGGCTGGTTCATCGCGACCCAGCGCGCCTCAGGCTTCGACGCGGCCACGACCTTCGCCAACCTGCATTGGGGGTTTGCGGCGCTGCTGCTGGGAGCGGCGGTGGTCTATGCGTTCACCCCGGAGCGGGCGGAGAGCTGAGAGCTCCCAAGCCGGCGCGGGTTTGTGTGAGAGATGGCGAGGTATTACCTTCCGGATGGTTAGTAATACAGAGGCTGCCATGGCAACGACTGTCACAAGCAAGGGCCAGGTCACGATCCCGAAGCCGGTGCGCGATCGGCTCGGTATCGTTCCGGGAAGCGCTGTCGATTTCCGGATGGAGACTGACGGCAAAATCACGCTTCGGAAGGTCGACGGAGCGGAGCCGAAGAGCCGGTTCGAAGCTCTTCGTGGGATAGCCGGGCCTGGTCCCAGCACCGACGAACTCATGGCGATGTTGCGTGGCGACGACTGAGTGACGCTCGTCGACAGCAATATCCTGTTCGATCCCTTCACCGACGACCCGCGATGGGCGGGCTGGTCAGCTAATCAACTCGACCGTTTGGCGCTTGCTGGAGGGCTCGCCATCAACGATGTCATCTATTCGGAGCTGTCGGTCCGTTTTGAGACGGTCGATGCGGTTGACGAGGCGTTGAGTTACGCTCGGGTGGAGTTGCTGCAGATGCCGCGCGGCGCCTTGTTTCTCGCGGGGAAGGCCTATCGCCGCTACCGTTCCTCAGGTGGAACACGCACTGGCGTTCTGTCTGATTTTTTCATCGGTGCGCACGCTGCTGCAGCGCAACTACCGCTCCTCACCCGCGACCCGACGCGCTATCGAAGCTATTTTCCGTCGATCAGGCTGATCACGCCCTGAAAGCGCGGCCAGAGGGCGGTGTCACGCCTCGCCGGGACCGCGAGCCACGATCGCCAACGCATGCACGCCATCCGCCAGCTCCTGCGCCAGCGCGGCGTTGACTAGGCGGTGACGCTCCAACCGGCTCTTGCCGGAAAAGGCTTCCGACACGATATCAACCCTGAAATGCGTCTCGCCGCCTTCGCGCCAACCACCATGGCCCTGATGCTGGTGCGATTCATCGATCACCTTCAAGCGCTGCGGCGACAAGGCGCTTTCCAGCTTCTTGGTAATCCGTTCAGCCATTGCGGTCATGATCGCGACATTCTTCCGGTCGTCATAGGAGGGATCGGCTGGTGCATGTTGCGCCGCACTTGCCGGTTCCGATTGCGCGTCTCATAACCATTCGAGCATGAACTTCAACTCACGCCTTTTCGACCGTATCAGGATCGGCCCTTCCGAGGCGGAAGCGGTCGAGGAATCCGATGCGCCCCGCTGCGACCACGCCGGCTGTTCCCGGGTGGGCGAATTCCGCGCGCCCCAAGGGCGTGGCCGCGAGGGCAAGTTCTTCCTGTTCTGCATGGAGCATGTGAAGGCCTACAACGCGACCTATAATTATTTCGCCGGCATGGATGACGAGGCGCTGGCCGCCTACGCGAAGCAGGAGGAGATCGGCCATCGGCCGACCTGGAAGCTCGGCGTCAACTCCAAGGCGGCGCGGATGGCGCAGCGCGGGCGCGTGGCCGGTGGTGGCGAGGCCGATGTACAGGACGGCTTCAACATCTTCGGCTCCCGGCGCGCCCAGGAGGCGGCCAATCCGGAGCCGCGCGTCGGAGTTGTCGCCAGGAAGGCGCTCGAGGCTCTCAATCTCGACATCACGGCCGATTCCGCCGCGATCAAGGCGCGCTACAAGGAACTGGTGAAGCGCTTCCACCCCGACGCCAATGGCGGCGACCGTTCGCGCGAAGGCACGCTCCAGGAGATCCTGAAGGCATATCAGCAGCTGAAGACGGTGGGGATGGTGTGACCTGTCATTCCGGGGCGGCCCGAAGGGCCGAACCCGGAACCCACGACCGGGCGCGCCCTTTGCTCCAGCGTCATTCTCGCCCTTGTGGCGAGAATCCACGTCTTTTGAACACAGAATTCGCCGAGGGAAGGCGTGGATGGTCGGCACAAGGCCGACCATGACGGGTTTTCCGTCTCGCCCGGTCGTGGGTTCCGGGTTCGTGCCTTTGGCACGCCCCGGAATGACAAGCGGGCTACCGCCCCTTCGCCGCCAGCCCCGCCACATCCGCGATGATGCCGTCCAGGGCGAAATCCTTCGGCGTGTAGACCGCAGCCACCCCCATATTGCGCAGGGCGTTCTCGTCATCGGGCGGGATGATGCCGCCGACCACGACGGGAGTGGTCATGCCCGCGACGCGCAGGCGCGCCGTGACGTCACGCACCAACGGCAGATGCGAGCCCGAGAGGATCGACAGGCCGATGATGTCGGCGTCGGTTTCCTGGGCCTGCGCCACGATCTCCTCGGGCGTCTGGCGGATGCCGCCATAGCTCACCGCCATGCCAGCATCCCGGGCCCGCACGGAGATCTGCTCGGCGCCGTTGGAATGGCCGTCGAGCCCCGGCTTGCCGACGAGGAAGCGCGGCGGGCGGCCGAGCTTTTCAGTGGCGCGGGCGACCGCTGCCTTGACCGTGGCCAGGCCCGCATCGTCGCCGAGCTTGGTCGTGTCCACCCCTGTCGGGGCGCGGTACTCGCCAAAGATCTCGCGCAGGGTCTGGGCCCATTCACCGGTGGTGACGCCGGCCTTGGCGCAGGCGATCGAGGCCGGCATGACATTACGCGTTTCCTTCGCCGCGGAGGCCAGTTCCGCCAACGCGGTTTCCGCAGCCTTCGCATCGCGGGCCGAGCGCCAGGCCTTGAGCCGGCCGACCGCCTCCAATTCAACCGAATCCGGCACGGTCACGACATTGCCTTCGCCGGCCGAGAGCGGAGAGGGCTCGCTATTGGTGAATTTGTTGACGCCGATGACGATCTGCTCGCCACGCTCGATCGCCTCGATCCGGCGGGCGCCGTTCTCGACCAGCGCCTGCTTCATATAGCCGGTCTCGATCGCCGCCAGCGCGCCGCCCATATCGGCGATCTTGGCCAGCTCCTCGAGGGCTGCAGCCTTGAGATCGGCGACCTTGGCGTCGATCACCGTGGAGCCGTCGAAGATGTCGCCGAATTCGAGCAGATCGGTCTCATAGGCCAGCACCTGCTGCATGCGCAACGACCATTGCTGGTCGAAGGGGCGCGGCAATCCCAACGCCTCGTTCCAGGCCGGGAGCTGAACGGCCCGGGCGCGCGCCTTCTTGGAGAGCGTCACAGCCAGCATCTCGATCAGGATGCGATAGACATTGTTTTCGGGCTGGGGCTCGGTCAGGCCCAGCGAGTTGACCTGCACGCCATAGCGGAAGCGACGCATCGCCTCATCCGCGACGCCATAGCGGCCAAGCGTGATCTCGTCCCAGAGTTCGACGAAAGCCCGCATCTTGCAGAGTTCGGTGACGAAGCGCATGCCGGCATTGACGAAGAAGGAGATGCGCCCGACGACCTCGGGGAACTCCTCGGCCGAGACCTCGGGCCGCGCCCGGATCGAATCCAGCAGCGCGATCGCGGTCGCCAGCGCAAAGGAGAGCTCCTGCACCGGCGAGGCGCCGGCCTCCTGCAAATGATAGGAGCAGACATTGGTCGGGTTCCATTTCGGCAATTCGCGGGCCGTGAACACGACGATGTCGGTGGTGAGCGCCATCGAGGGGCGCGGCGGGAAGACATAGGTGCCGCGCGAGAGGTATTCCTTGACGAGGTCGTTCTGGGTCGTGCCCTGCAGCGCGTTGCGGGCTGCGCCCTGCTCGTCGGCCACCGCGATATAGAGCGAGAGCAGCCAGGCCGCCGTCGCATTGATCGTCATCGAGGTGTTCATCTGGGCGAGCGGGATATCGGCGAAGAGCGCCCGCATGTCGCCGAGATGGCTGATCGGCACGCCGACCTTGCCGACCTCGCCGCGCGCCAGCACATGGTCGGGGTCGTAGCCGGTCTGCGTCGGCAGGTCGAAGGCGACGGAGAGGCCGGTCTGCCCCTTGGCGAGGTTGTTGCGATAGAGCCTGTTGGATTCCGATGCGTCGGAATGGCCCGCATAGGTGCGGAAGATCCAGGGCTTGTCGCGCGGCGTGGGCTTGTCGCGCGGGGTGGGCTTGTCGCGCTGTGCCGTCTGCCGGCCGTCGGGCTTCGTCGCGGTCATGGCGTTTCCCCGTATTGCAGAGCAATCTGAATGTTGCACTGCGGCGAAGATAGCGCCAGAGCCGCGGCGATGTCCCCCTCGACGTTAGGCTGACGAAAACACGGTGCGAGCGCGTCCGGTTTTCATGGAAACGCGCAATCTCCCGGTGTCCTGCCCAAAATCCGCGCCGGCCAGAGGTCGAGCGCTCATCGCGGCGAAAGACCGCCCTTGATCTCGGAGGATGATGGCAGAAGCGCCGCCAGGCGCCGGTCGACCTTGGGAGGAGCGGCGAAGGCGCGCTTGAGCTTGGGCAGATCGA
This sequence comes from Bosea vaviloviae, assembly GCF_001741865.1. Lineage (NCBI taxonomy): Bacteria > Pseudomonadati > Pseudomonadota > Alphaproteobacteria > Hyphomicrobiales > Alloboseaceae > Allobosea > Allobosea vaviloviae. Next base: position 6,179,302 of record NZ_CP017147.1, on the reverse strand, counting down.
GATCGAGCGGCCGGTCCGGCGGCAGCCGCACATTCTTGACCAGCATCACCGCGGGGGTATCGAGCGCGAGTGTTTTGGGCGCTGGTGTCTCGAACGCAGGCGTCTTGGGCGCCAATGTTTTGGGCGCGAAGGCAAGCGGTGCGGATGCGAAGGAGGTGGAGGTGACGGGCGAAGCCGTTGCAACAGGCGCGGGCACGGAGGCCTCCGCCACCTGGAACGCTGGCTCCTCGATGCGCCGGCGCTCGGGCCGCTCGCCCTTCACATAGAAGGCGTTGCCGCCGGCGACCGTCATGTAGTGCATATTGGTGTAGCCGAAGCGCAGCCCGGCCGTGTGGAAATGCTTGGCCGGTCCGATCGTCTCATTGCGGCGGCCGTTGAGGATGTCCTCGGCGATGGCCTCGATCTTCGGCAGGTTTTTTTCCGTCATCGGGCGCGTCAGGACGCCGGAGGCGAACTGGCGCGGAGCTCCGACCACGCCGCAGATCGTCTCAGGGTATTTGGGCGCCTCGACCCGGTTCATCACGACCGTACCGACGCCGAGCAGGCCCGCCTCGCTCGACCGGTTCGATTCGAAATACATCGCACGAACCAGACAGTCCTTTTCCCGAGGGTCGGCCTTCGCCAGGGCGACGGCGCGCTTGCGCGCGGCGGCGGGTTCCTTCGTTGCCGGTGCGGAGACCGCGGCCGTCTGGACGGGCGAGACGCTGCAGGCGCCCAGAGCCGGCGCTAGCAGCGAAATCAGAAGCGGGATCGATCTACTGCCGCGGCGGGCAACTCCGTGGGAACGGAGACCATGTGCAGCGATCACGATCCGCTTCATGCGGCAACTCCTGGGTTCGGGATCCTGAATTGCCGTGGGCGGCGCACCGAGATCACGGGCAAGGAAACCCATAACCCTTAACAGAAAGTTAATCCGGAAAGGAAGGGCAGAGGCGGTAAAGCGAGCTCCGGGCGCGCTCTCTTCCAGCGAAGATCTTGCTAAGATATTAGTATCAAACGAAAAATTTTAACGCTCGAAGCGACGGGATTTCGTCCGTGGCGTCGCGAATTCCGCGCTGGAAAGGCGAGACATTCCGGCCGGAGCCAAGCGCAGAGCCGGCTTCCATGGAGCGCTTCATCGGAAACGCTTAGAGCCTTGCGCGAAAAACGGGGCACCGGTTTTCCGTGGGAGCAATGCTCTTGGGGGGTGATTTTAGCCTGAACCACACCGTCATTGCGAGCGCAGCGAAGCAATCCAGGGCGGCAGAGCTCTACGTCGCCTGGATTGCTTCGCTGCGCTCGCAAGGACGGCCCGGATGTATCGAAACCCAGCTCGGCATCGATCGCAGATCGAGGCCTGGATAACGGCATGGCTCTTCTGACAACCGGCCGGTCCCCCGAGTGCTTCTCAACCCCCGAGCGCTTTTCGACCAGAGCCGATCGCCGTTGCGGGCCGGTCGCGCGCGCTCCCTGCAATGACGAGCGCTTCAATTCCCTGCGCGGGGCAGGCGGGGCAGGGGCATGAAGGCGACGCCCTCCTCCTGCAGCATCCTGGCGTCGTCGGGTGTCGCCTCGCCATAGATGGCGCGGCCGTCGCTCTCGCCGTGATGGATCTTGATCGCCTCCTCGGCGAAGCGCTTGCCGACATTCTCGGCGTTCTCGGCAACATGCTTGTGCAGGGCCACAAGCATCTCCCGGAAGGCGATCTCCTTCTCGCCCATCAGGGCGACCGGAGCCGGCGCGGCGGGGGCCTCAGTCGTGGCTGCATCCGGTCCGGTCTCGGCCGGAGCGGCCCGCTCGCGATCGGTACGCGCGACATTGGGCGCCATGATCGCGCGCTCGACCTTCGGGCTGCCGCAGAAGGGGCAGGTCACCAGCCCGCGCCGAGCCTGATCCTCGAAGCTCGCCGAGGTCGAGAACCAGCTCTCGAATTCGTGGGCGTTGTCGCAGATGAGGGCGTAGCGGATCATGTCAGTGCGAGGGACCGGTGCTGAATTGCACCCTCAGCAGGTAATCCCTTACGAGCCCTTTGCAAGCAGCCTCTCTTGGCGAGCAGCCTCTCCTGGTAAGCGGCCCTGCTGTGCCTCACGCCGCCAGCAGCTTGTCGAGCTCGCCGCGCGCATCGAGCGCATACAGATCATCGCAGCCGCCGACATGGCTGGCGCCGATGAAGATCTGCGGCACCGAGGTGCGCCCGCGCGCCTTGACCGTCATCGCCTGGCGCAGCTCCGGCTTGCCGTCGACATCGATTTCCTCGAAGGCGACGCCCTTCTTGCTCAGCAGCGCTTTCGCCTCCTGGCAATAGGGGCACCAGGAGGTGGTGTAGATCGTGACGGGCGGCATGGAATGACCTTCGTGGATAGTGCGCTGCACCCTATTTAGTGCATCGGCCCGAAAAGTGGAGTCCGGTGGGAAGAAGCCGATGCAAAATCAAAGAGCTACAGCATCGGACCGAATACGATATTCGGTCCGATGCTGTAGTGGCGCTCACGCGTCCGTCACCACCCGGGCGAAGGTCAGTACATCGACCTGGGCCGCGCCGGCGCGCAGCAGGGCGCGGGCCGAGGCGTTGACAGTCGAGCCCGTGGTCAAGACATCGTCGATCAGCAGGATGCGGCGGCCTTCGAGCCGCGGCCGCGCGGCGAGAGGGACCTTGAATGCGCCCTGCAGATTATCAGTGCGCTGTGCCCGCGTCAGCCCGACCTGCTGCCTTGTGCGCTTGACCCGCGCCAGCAGGCCAGGCGCGAGCGGGACCCGGCTCTGCCCCGCGACGACACGAGCCAGCGCCGCGGCCTGGTTGAAGCGGCGGCTCCAGAGTCGGGTGCGATGCAGCGGCACCGGCACGATCATCTCGGCCTCCCCCAGCAATTCGCGCCCGGCCTGCGTCATCATCCGGCCCAGGGTCAGCGCCAGTTCGAGCCGGTCGTCATATTTCAGCCTGTGCACCAGTTCGCGCGCGGCGCCGTCGAAACGGCAGACCGCGCGCGCTCTACGGAAGACCGGCGGATCGGCGATCGCGGCCGGCGAGAGCAGGCCCTCGCCGAGATCGACCGCGAAGGGCGTGCCGAGGCGCTCGCAGAAGGGGCGCTCGATGAAGCCGATGCCGGCCCAGCAGGCGGGGCAGAGCGCTTGCGCCTCGCCCGTCGCGGCATGGCAGGCGATGCAGCTCGGCGGGTAGACGATGCCCAGCGCGGCGTTGAGCCCGGCGCGCAGCGCATGGCGGCCTCCGACAAGAAGGCGGGCGCGCAATCCCGGTCTCCCCGGCGAGGGCTGGGTGGCGTCGATCGTCTCCAAACAGACCTCCGCGGAGGAAATCCTATCAGTGATGGCGGAGGCGCTTCCCACGCCCCTGCCATTCCACTGTGTCATGCCTATCTGAGCCTTGTCGAATGCCGATGCCGCCGGGCGCGGGCGCGCTGTGGCATGCTCGACAGCTCTTTGTCTGAACGCGTTTTCTTCACGCGAACCGGTGTCCACTTCGCTCGAAAACGCTCTTGTCAATCATGCGGCGCCAGCCGCGATCCGAAGGATCACTCCGATGAGCCAATCCAGCTCTGCCGAATCTGCCTCGTTGAAGCCTGCTCTATTCACGCCGCTTCGCCTCGGCGACATCGAACTCAGGAACCGCGTCGTCATGGCGCCGTTGACGCGCAATCGCGCGACGCGCGGCAATGACGCCCCCAATGATCTGAATGTCGAATATTACCGCCAGCGCGCCGGCGCCGGGCTGATCATCACCGAGGGCACGCAGGTTTCGCAGCAGGGCCAGGGCTATGTCTGGACGCCTGGCCTCTACAGCGACGCGCAGATCGCCGGCTGGAAGGCCGTGACCGACGCCGTCCACGCTGAAGGCGGTAAGATCATCGCCCAGCTCTGGCATGTCGGCCGGGTCAGCCATGTCTCGCTGCAGCCGGGCGGCCAGGCTCCGGTCAGCCCGTCGCCGATCCAGGCCAAGACCAAGACCTATATCGAAAGCGGCTTCACCGAGGTCTCGACCCCGCGCGAACTGGCGCCGGCGGAGATCCCCGCGATCATCGGCGAGTTCGTCACGGCCGCCGAGAACGCCAAGGCCGCCGGCTTCGACGGCGTCGAACTGCACGGCGCCCATGGCTATCTGATCGACCAGTTCCTGCGCGACGATTCCAACAAGCGCAGCGATGCCTATGGCGGCTCGATCGAGAACCGCGTGCGCTTCGCGCTCGAGGCTGTCGCCGCCGTGTCGAAGGTGTTCGGCAAGGGCCGCGTCGGCATCCGCATCTCGCCGGTGAGCCCGGCCAATGACGCGCGCGATTCCGATCCGCAGGCGCTGTTCACCTATCTGGTGACGAAGCTCAGCGAACAGGGCATCGCTTTCATCCATGTCGTCGAGGGCGCGACACGCGAGGCGCGCGACTATCTGCCCCTCGACTATGGCGCGCTGCGGCGTGCCTTCAAGGGCGGCTATATCGCCAATAACGGCTTCAACCGCGAGCTCGCCATCGAGACGGTCGAAAAGGGCGAGGCCGACGCCATCGCCTTCGGCCGGCTCTTCATCGCCAATCCCGATCTGGTCGCGCGATTGGAGCGCAACGCCCAGCTGAACGAACCCGATCTCGCAACCTTCTATGGCGGCGATGCGAAGGGCTATACCGACTATCCCGCCTTGGCCGACAAGGCGGCCTGAGCCGCGGGGCGCGATCTCAATTGGCTCCGCGGCGACGGTCATGAGCCGTCGCCGCGAATTCCTTGCGGGCTTTGCGCAAAAAGCAGTTGCAGAGCGGCCGCAGCCCGATTACACAGCAGCCCTTGCCGCGCTGCTCCCATCGTCTAGCGGTTAGGACGTCGCCCTCTCACGGCGAAAACTGGGGTTCGATTCCCCATGGGAGCGCCATCGGCGCCAAAATCACCTGTTTTAAAAGGCTTTTCTCTTCATCTTGCCTCACCGGCAATTTGGGCGGGACAATCCTGGTGGCTTTCTGAAGCTTTGCCATGGCGGTGTGCGCCATTTGTGGCTTACGCGCGGCCCTAGCCATGTCGCGGTGCTATACCAACGTTCCGCAGCCCCGCGATCGCGGATGGTAGGGCGCTGGTGGCCGTGCTACCGCGCCCCCTCAGCGATGGGGGACGTGAATGAGTTTGATAAAAGCATTTCAGATCGAAGTGACCTCGGCGACTCAGACCTTGAAGCAGGTCTTCTTTGTCGAAGCGGACTCGGAAGAAGCTGCAGTCCTGGCCCTGACTGCCCATTCGGGCTTGCTGCCAAATCCGGTCTTCAAGTTGCAGCGGCGCCTGAGCGATTCAGAACTTGATCTGCACCAGATCGGCCCTGGCACAATCAGTCAGTGGATTTAGGCTAGAGCATTTCCGCGTTTCTCCGAATCGCGGAAATTCTCTATCCCCTTGTTTTATCGCATTTTCTTCACGCGAACCGGTGTCCACTTCGCTCGAAAATGCTCTAGCTGCGGTGTGGGGGATCGAGCTTGCCGCCGGCCAGAGCCGGCCGCGGCCTGTAGTGCCGGGCCAACAGCACCGCTGACGCAGCCTCTGGCGCAGCCGACCCGTTGCCACCATCTACCGTCCGAGGGCGCCAGCGCGTCCGTAGGCGGGTGTGTGCGATGTGTGAGGGACTCTCCGATTCTGAACTGCAACGGCTCGGGCAGTTGATCTATCTTGAGATGGCCAAGCAGCTCGGTCGCGATGCGCGCAGCATGATCGACGCTGATCACGATCTCCGCGCAGTTGTTGTCGACGGGTCTGTCGACCTGGTTAAGGTCGCGGCCGTGGTGGCCAAGCGCTGCTGTGTGAGTTTGCCGGACGTTGAGATTGTCACGGACGTGGCGCCGGTCGCGAGCCCGTGTGACGGTCGCTCAAGAGCAGCGTGAGCCGCGCGAACACCGGCGTCATAGCCGGATCGATCCCGGCGCTGTGCACCATGTCGCTGAGCCGCTCGTCCCGCCTGAGCCATCCGATCCCACGTCTCTCGGGGGGAAGCGCCCTATTCTCCTTTTCCAGATTGCTGGCCCTGTTCTCGAAGCCGGCAGACGGCGTGTGCGGAGCATTGGCCGCGATGTCCGAGATCTGCGCGATTTGCGCGTCGGGCAGCGTGAGCGACGTTGAGCTCGTCGCATCTGGCGTTTTCGAGCGAAGTGGACTCCGGTTCGCGTGAAGAAAACGCGTTGAAACAAGGAGCTAGGGCTATTGAACGATCCAATTGGATCGGAAACGGCTCTTGATCTGGAATCAGAGAGCCTCGCCAGTGACGGCGGGCCGGACCGGCTTCAAGGCCGGTGTGCTCTTGCTGGCTTCTCCGTAGCCGCGGCCGTAATATGCCTCCAGCCTGACCTGCACGAGATTCCACAAGCTCGTCAGCGCGAGATAATAGACCGCGGCCACCAGATAGAGTTCCAGCACCTCGAACTTCTGCTGCATCAGCATCTGGCTGCGCCGCATCAGCTCCTCCATCGAGATGATCGAGGCCAGTGAGGTTGCCTTGAGCAGGCCGTTCAGCGAATTACCCAGGGGCGGGATGATCAGGCGCAGCACCTGCGGCAGCAGCACGAGGCGCAATGTGTGCCAGCGCGACAGGCCGAGCGCCTTGGCCGCCTCCCTTTGCCCCCTGGCGATGCCGTTGAAGCCGCCGCGGATCGTTTCCGAGAGATAGGCCGCCTCATTGAGGCTGAGCGAGAGTAGGGCCGACATCAGGACACCGAAACGGATGCCGATCTGCGGCAGCGCGGTGTAGATGATGACGAGCTGCACCAGGAGCGGCGTGCCCCGGAAGACCCAGACATAAAACGCCGCCGGCGCCGAGAAGATGCGGCGCGGCGACATGCGCGCCAGCGCGACCACGAGGCCGAGCACGAGCCCGATGATCATGGTGGTGACGGTCAGGCCGATCGTCACCAGGACGCCTTCGAGCAGATAGGCGTTGGTGAGGTAGGACAGGAAAGCGTGGACGTCGAACATCTTCCCGCCCCTCTCCGGTTCAGTTGGTCGGGCCGTCGCCGCGGATGGCGAAGCTCGCCGCGGCAAGCTTGGTCATGCCGAACTTCTCGAACAGCTTGTCGTAGGCGCCCTCGGTGCGGATCGCGGTGAGCGCCTCAGCGACTGCCTGCGCCACCTTCTTGTCGCGGAAGGCGAAGGTGATGTCGGTGCCGGCGACATCCTTCAGCCAGATCTTGGCGATGCCGCGCTGCACGAGGGCGTTGGCGGTCTCGTTGATGTTGATCGCGGCCTCGAGCTGCCCGGCGCGGAGCGCGGCCGAGGTCTCGGTGACGGTCGAGAATGTCCGGAAATCGATCGGCTTCAGACCCTTGGCGACCATCTCGGCATTGAACTCGCGCGACTTGCGCTCCTGGTAGGTCGCCGTCTCCACACCGACGACGCGCCCGGCGAGATCCTCGAACTTCTCGAGCTTCAGGCTCGATTTGGGGTCGGTGTAGATGCTGAGCGCCTGCTGGGCGTAAGGCACCATGAACAGGATCTTCGAGCGCTCCTCGGTCCAGAACAGGCCGGTGTTGATCGTGTCGAAGCGGCTGGCGCGCAGGCCCGGGATCATCGGCGGGAAATCCATCCGGACGAAGACCGGCTCAAGGCAGATGCGCTTGGCGATCTCCTTGGCGAGCTCGACGTTCAGGCCCTGCAATTCGCCCTTCTCGTCGACGAATTGCTGCGGCGGCAAGGTCGGGTTGATCGCCATCTGCCATTTGCCGGCCTCGATCAGGCTGGCGGCCGGCACCTTGGACGTGCAGCTCTGGGCGTCGGCGCCGCCCGCCAGGCAGACGAAGACGGCGAGGGCGGAAAGGGTCTTGAAAAGGCGCATCGCGTGGTCTCCCGTGCAGAAGAATGAGTGGCTGAGCAGGCGTTTCCCCGGTCTTTTCTTGGTTCGGTCGTCATGGGCCAGCGTCTGTCATTGGCCTCGTCAGTCTTGGGCCCGCGTCGGCGGATCAGTCCTCCGCCTGCCGCGTCAGGATCAGCGAGACGTGGCGGGCTTCCGTCACCACCTCGTCGCGCTGGTTGATCAGGTCGAGCGCCTCGACGACGATGCCGCGGCCGGGATTGTGGGTCGGGCGTTTCTCGACGAAGCGGAAGCGCACGCGCAGGCTGTCGCCGGCGACGACCGGCGCCTTGAAGCGGACCGCGTCCCAGCCGAGCGAGGCGACGGAGGTTTCCTCATAGAGCCTGAGCTCCGACTTCAGCCCCTCCATCAGCGACAGGCCGTAGAGCCCATGCGCGATCACGGCAGGGAAGCCGCGCGAGCGGGCATAGCCCTCATCCAGATGCAGCGGATGATGATCGTGCGTGACGTCGGCGAAGGCGGCGATGTCGGCGGGCGTGACGCTGTGCGTCGCACTCTCGAACTGCGCGCCCAGTTCGATATCCTCGTAGTAGAGATTGGTCGTCGCGGTCGCGCTCATCGCATCCCCTTCAGGCGACCTTGCGCGTGCGCGCCGGCAGTTCGAGGAAGCTGCGGCCAATCCCCATCGGGCCCGGCCGGAAGATGCGCGCATCCATTTCGCGAAGATCCGGGCTGATCCTGGGTCGGAAGCCCATATGCGCCAGCACGTCCTCATCGAGCCGGGCGCCAGGCGCGATCTCGGTCAGCGTCACCGCGCCCTGTTCGAGCTGGAACACCGCCCGCTCGGTGACATAGGAGACCTGCTGCCCGCGCTCGGCGGCGAGCGCCGCGCTGAAGCTGATCTGCCCGACCTGCGGCACGAATTTGCGGAAGGCGCCGTCGCGGCGGATCGAAAGGCGGTTGTTCTCGACGCCGATATCGAGCTTGCCGCCGGTCATGGTGCCGTTGAAAACCAGCCGCTTCGCGTTCTGGGTGATGTCGATGAAGCCGCCGGAGCCGTCGCGGCGGTCGCCGAAGCGCGTGACGTTGACGTTGCCGGCCTCGTCCACCTCGGCGAAGGAGAGAAAAGCGCAGGTCAGCCCGCCGCCATCGTAGAAATCGAACTGATAGGCCTGGTCGAGGATGGCGCGCGGATTGATCGCCGTGCCGAACTCACGCGCATGGCCCGGCACGCCGCCGACGACGCCAGACTCCACCGTCAGCGTGATCAGATCCTCGATGCCTTCCTCGGCCGCGACGTTCGGGATCATCGCCGAGATGCCGACGCCGAGATTGACGACGTCGCGCGGGCGCAATTCGAAGGCGGCGCGGCGGGCGACCACACGCCGCTCGGTGAGCGGATCGGGCGCGATCATGGCGACGGGCACCCGCGTTTCGCCGCAGCGGGCGGGATCGTATTGCGTGCCATAGGTCTGCATCTGCTCGGGCTCGAGCACGACATGATCGACGAGGAAGCCCGGGATCTTGACCATTTGCGGATGGAGCGAGCCGCGCTTCACGATGCGCTTGACCTGGCAGATCACCGTGCCGCCGGCATTGTGCACGGCCTGCGCGATGGACAGGTCCTCGCGCGTCGTGCCCTCGTGCTCCATGCTGACATAGCCGTCCTCATCCGCCGAGGTGCCGCGAATGATGGCGAAGCTCGGCGGGCCGGGCACGCGGTAGAGCAGCCATTCCTGCCCCTGCAGTTCCAGCAGCTCGACCAGCGGCAGGGTGGTGCGCGCATTCATGCGCCCGCCATCCTGGCGCGGGTCCATATAGGTCTTGAGGCCGACATGGGTGAGGACGCCGGGATGCTTGGCCGCCATGGCGCGGCAGAGCTGGCTCATCACGCCCTGGGGGAAGTTGTAGGCGTCGATCAGCTCGTCGCGCACCAGGCGCATGAACGGAACCTGCAGCCCGAAATTGCCGCCGATGACGCGCGCGATCATGCCCTCATGCGCGAGATGGCAGAGGCCCTTCTCGGTGACGGCGCCGACGCCGGTGATATTGATCAGCGTCAGCCCATGGGGACCCGCGCCATCAAGGAAGCGCGCTTCGAGCGCGGCAAGGATCGCCTCTGCCGCGCCGGTGCCGCCATTGCCGCCGACGATCAGCGTGTCGGCATCGCGGACGAGGCCCGCCGCCTGCTCGGCCGTGATGATGCTCAGCGTCATGCAGCCTCCTTCTCGACCTGCCGGGCGATGATGAGGCGCTGGATCTGGTTGGTGCCCTCATAGATCTGGGCGAGGCGGACGTCGCGGAACAGCCGCTCGATGCGGTATTCGCGCGAATAGCCGTTGCCGCCATGGATCTGGAGCGCGTTTGAGACGTGCTTCATCGCCATGTCGGTGGTGAAGAGCTTGGCCTGCGCCGCTTCCTTGGCGATCGGCTGGCCGACATCATGCAGGCGCGCGGCATGGTGGATCAGCAGGCGCGCCGCGGCGATGTCGGTAGCCATGTCGGCGAGCATGAACTGCACCGCCTGGAAGCCGATGATCGCCTGCCCGAACTGCCGGCGGGATTTGGCATAGGCGGTGGCGTCCTCGAAGGCGGCCTGCGCCATGCCGAGCGCCATCGAGGCCATCATCAATCGGCTGAAGTTGAAGTTGCTCATCGCCATCTTGAAGGCCTGGTTCTCCGGCCCCATCAGGCTGTCGGCCGGCAGGCGCACATCGGCGAAGGCGATCTGGCAGTCTTCCAGGCCGTGCATGCCCAGAAGCTCTTCGTTCCTGCCGCGCGCGATCCCCGGCAACGCGCCGTCGACGAGCAGGCAGGAGATCGCCTTGTGCCCGGTCTCGGAGCCGGTTCGTGCGAAGACCATGATCCGGTCGGCGACCCCGCCCAGCGTCACCCAGGCCTTGGTGCCGTTGAGCAGCCAGCCATTACCGTCGCGGCTGGCGGTCGTCTTGATGCCGGCGACATCGGAGCCATGGTCGGGCTCGGTGACGGCGGTGGCGGGGATGATCTCGCCGCTGAGGATCTGCGGGATCAGCGCCTTATGCGCCTCCGTGCCGTGCTGGTCGAAGAACAGCACCGCCTCGACGGGGATCGCGAAGGCGTTTGCGACGGCGCCGGAACAGCGCGCCAGCTCCTCCATGGCGATGCAGGCCGCGATGGAGTCCAGCCCCGCCCCGCCGGCGCCCTCGCGCAGGCAGATGCCGAACAGGCCGAGATCGGCCATGCCCTTGTAGAGCGCGCGATCGAAGCGGTCGTCGCGGTCGATCGCGGCGGCGCGCGGCAGAATCTCGGCTTCCGCGAAGCGGCGCGCCGTCTCGCGCAGGGCCTTCTGGTCGTCCGTGTAGAAGCGGTCCATCGCTACGCGTCCTTCGTATCGCTGGCGAGCCTGGAATCGTGGGCGACCTCGTCCTTCTCGCGGTCGAGGAAGTAGACGGCGACATCCGCGCCCGGCACGCCATAAGCGGCGCAGACACCCTGCGTCAGCGCCACGGCGGCGGCTCGGCGCTGCGCTTCGCTGCGGCGATAGGCGTGGACCTTGAGCAGGATGCGCTGACTGGTTTGTGCCGAGCCCATCTCGCCGGCATGGGCATAGTCACCGGGGGCAACCGGTAGGAAGAACAGCGTGATCGTCTCAGGCCCGACACCGAAGGCCGAGATCAACCCTTCGGTCACCGATTTCGCCAGCGCCGCCTTGCCGGTGGGCGATACGGGCGGAGCGAGGACTTCGATATAGGGCATCGGTCAGGCCTCGCTGGCTTGAGGAGCGAGAGATCGGCAGGAATCGCGCTTCACCAACCGGGCGCCGACGCGGTATTCGCGCGCGCCCTCTGCGTTGTGACCATTGCCGGCGTTGTGACCATTGCGGGCCTCGATGCGATGCAGCAGCCGGTCGACCGCGAGGTTGGCGAGGTCGCGCGCGCCGTTGTCGACGACGCTGATCGCGGGACGGTGCCACTCGAACCAGGGCGTATCCTCGTAGCAGAGCAGCGACAGATCGTCGGGAATCGAGAGGCGGCGCTCGGCCGTCACACGCAGCACCCCCAGTGCCGATTCATGGTTTGCGACGAACAGCGCGGTCGGCGGCGTGGCGAGGTCGAGGAGCTTGCGGCAAGCCACTGCCCCGGTCTCAGGCTCATAGCGCCCGGCATGGATCAGGGCTTCGTCCACGGCAATATCGGCCTCGCGCAGCGCCCGGATATAGCCCGACAGGCGTTCGCGGCCGGAGGTCGTGTCTTGCCGTCCGACGATGAGGCCGATGCGTCGGTGCCCGAGGCCGATCAGGTAGCGCGTGCCGGCATAGGCGCCCTGCGGGTCATCCGCGAGCACGGTCTCCAGTTCCGCCTCGTCGTCGCGGCGCACCACGCAGACGACCGGGATATCGCCAGCCTCCAGCTGTGCGAGGCGAGCGCCGTTGCGGCCGGTCGGCACCACGATCAGCCCGTCGACGCGATGGTCGGCGAGCGTGCCCAGCATGTCGCTCTCCTGCTGTGGATCGTCTCCGGCGATGCAGAGCAGCATCTGGTAGCCCAGCGCCTTCAGCCGCGCTTGCACCACTTCCGCCATGACCTGGAACGAGGCGTTGGCGAGATTGTGGATCAGCAGGCCGACGAGACGCGACTGCCCGGTCTTCAGGCCGCGCGCGATCGTGTTCGGCCGGTAGCCGAGCTCCCCGGCGATGCGCAGCAGGCGCTGTTGCGTGCGCTCGCTCGCCAGCCCGCCGCCGCCCAGCGCCCGGGACGCGGTGCTGACCGAAACGCGGGCCGCCTCTGCCACATCTTTGAGCGTGACGCTCATGAGCCCTGCCGTTAAATTGGAAACGATTGCAGAACGCTATTGCCGCGATATGCGCTGTGCAAGCCCAAATAATGGATTGTTGGCGCCTATTGCGGCATCACACTCCGCAAACGTTTCCAGTCTTCCTTGCGAGAGGAGCACCGCATGGACCTCAAAGGCATCGGGGGCATCTGGCCCGCTTCCTTGACGCCCTTCGACAGGGCCGGCACGATCGATGACGCCGCCCTGCACGCCCATGTCGCGGAGCTTGCCGGCACGAACGGCGTCCGCGCCGTCGTGGTCAACGGCCACGCGGGCGAGACCGCCTCGCTGACGCGCGCGGAACGTGCTCATGTCATCGGCGCGGCGAAGACTGCGACAGGCGGCAAGGCCGGGGTCGTGGCCGGCATCGTCGCCGATGATACGCGGGGCGCCGTTGCGCTGGCGCGCGACGCGGCACAAGCGGGCGCCGATGCGCTGTTGCTGTTTCCCCCAGCCCTGTTCGCCCAGGGCGCCAATGCCCGCCCCGAGATGGCCTCGCGTTTCGTGGCGGAGGTCGCTCAAGCGGCCGGTTTGCCGATCGTGCTGTTCCAGCTTTCGCTGACCTCGGGCCTCGGCTTCTCGCATGAGGTCCTGCTGCGCCTCTGCCGCGAGAACGAGAGCATCATCGCGATCAAGGAGGGCAGCGACACGCCCCAGGCCTATGAGGACAATCTGGCGGCGCTGCGCGCGCTCGACCGCCAGGTCACGGTGCTGACGACCAATAATAGCTGGCTGATGGCCTCGCTGGCCTATGGCGGCGACGGCATCCTCTCGGGCATCGGCAGTGTCGCCTCGCCGATCCTCGCCGAGATCTTCGAGGCGATGGCGCGCGGCGATCTCGATGCGGCGCGCCGCGCCAATGCTCGCCTGCGGCCGCTGTGCCGCGCCTTCTACCGCGCGCCCCATCTCGACGCCCACAACCGGATGAAGACCGCGCTGCACCTGCTCGGCAAGTTGCCGAACCCCGATCCGCGCACGCCGCTTCTGCCGATCGAGGCGGAGGAGCGCACTGCGATTGCCCAGGCGCTCGCCGGCGCCGGCCTGATGCCCGGCCGCGCAGCCGCCGCCTGAACCAGACCAGTCACATCGAAGGCCTCTCCATGAAAACCTTTCGCGGCACCTACACCGTCATGATCACGCCCTTCACGCCGTCGGGCGATGTCGATGTCGAGGCCTTGCGCGCCTTCGTCGACTGGCAGATCGAACAGGGCATCCACGGGCTGATCCCGCTCGGCTCGACCGGCGAGTTCCTCTCGCTCGACGATGACGAGAAGGTGCTGGTGGCTGAGACCGTGATCGGCCAGGCGGCCGGCCGCGTGCCGGTTTTGATCGGCACGGGCGCGGAGGACACTCGCGAGGTGGTGCGCCTCAGCCGTCGTGCTGAAAAAATGGGCGCTGACGGCGTGATGATCATCCCGCCCTTCTATTCGACGCCGACCGAGGACGAACTCGTCCAGCACTACCGGACAGTGGGAGATGCGATCGGGCTGCCGATCATGGTCTACAACAACCCCGCCACGGCCAATGTCGACCTCAGGCCCGCCTTGGTCGCTCGCATCGCCGAGATCGACAACTGCCTCTACATCAAGGAATCGACGCTGGAGGTGACGCGCGTTCGCGACATCATCCGGCTCTGCGGCGAGCGGATGACCGTGTTCGGCGGCATTCTCGGCTTCGAATCTTTTGTCGAAGGTGCGCAGGGCTGGGTGGCCGTGGCCTCGAATGTCGCGCCGGCGGCGATGGCGCGGATCTTCGAGCTGGTGGCCGATGACGATGCGGTCAAAGCGGCGCGCGCCCTTTACCTGGAGCAACTGCCGCTGATCGAGTTCGTCGGCGGACAAGCCTATGTCGCTGGCACCAAGGCGCTGCTCAACCATATGGGCTTTTCGGCCGGTGCGCCGCGCCCGCCGCGTCTGCCCCTTCCGGCACTGCAGGATGCGGTGGCGCGCGACCTCGTCGCGCACTTCGGCCTCAGCTTTCAGCCAGAGGCTCAGCGAAAGGCGGGCTGACCAGCCTTTTTCGAAGCGCCGGCCAATTGTGCTTCGACAAGGTTGCGGTTGCTCCAGGCCGTTCCGTCAGCCCGATAGCCGGCGGTATCGAGTGCCGCTGCGAGCGGGCGCAATGCGTCCGTCCGGCGCATCGCATCTAGACCGCGATGAGCCGCAGCAGTTGCTCGCGATCCGGTTGGGACTCGGCCTCGCCGCTGAAGACAACCTGACCGCGCTCGATGACGTGGAAACGGTCGGCGACAGACAGCGCTTCATGCACGTTCTGCTCGACCAGCAGGATGATCGCGCCCTGGTCGCGCAGTTCGCGCACGATCGCGAAGATCTCGGCGACGATCATCGGGGCGAGGCCCTCGCTCGGCTCGTCGATCAGGACGAGGCGCGGCTTGCCGACCATCACCCGGGCCATCGCCAGCATCTGCTGCTCGCCGCCCGACAGGGTCGTGCCGAGCTGGTGGCGACGTTCGCCCAGCCGGTGAAAGCGGTCATAGATGCCCTCGATCGTCCGCTTCTCATCCCTGGAGGAGCGGCCCTTGACCTGGAGAAGGCCAAGAGAGAGGTTTTCCTCCACGGTCAGCCCGGGAAAGATGCGCCGGTCTTCCGGCACGAAGCCGACGCCGGCATGGCAGATGCGGTCGGGCGTCAGGCCGGTCAGCGTCTCGCCGTCGAGCGTGATCGCGCCTTCGCTGGGGCGGACCCAGCCCGCGATGGTCTTGAGCAGCGTCGTCTTGCCGACGCCGTTGCGGCCGAAGATGCCGATGACCTCGCGCGGGCCTGCCGTGATATCGACGCCCTGGATGATGTGGCTACGGCCGTAATGGCTGTGCAGTCCGCTGATGGCGAGCATGGCCGGGTCCTTACGCATGTCCGAAATAGGCGGCCTGGACGGCGGGATCGGCCCGCACCAGATCGGGCGGGCCCTCGGCCAGCTTGCGGCCCTGATGCATGACCACGACATGATCCGACAGGTCCATGACGAGGCCGATATCGTGCTCGATCAGGAGTATGGTGACGTCGTCGGTCAGGCTGCGCACGAGTCTCGCCGTCTCGGCCGTGTCGCCATGGCTCATTCCCTGCGTCGGCTCGTCGAGCAGCAGAATCTTCGGTTCCGAGGCAAGGCAGACCGCGATCTCGAGCCGGCGCTGGTCGCCATGAGAGAGATTTCCGGCCAGATCGTCGCGCTTATGGGCGAGCTGGAAGCGCTCCAGCATCTGGCCGGTCTTGGCCAGCGCCCGCGTCGAGCGGCCGACAGGCAAAAAGGCGCGCCCGGTCGGCTCCAGCACCTGCGCCGCCAGCCTGAGGTTC
This sequence comes from Bosea vaviloviae, assembly GCF_001741865.1. Classification (NCBI taxonomy): domain Bacteria; kingdom Pseudomonadati; phylum Pseudomonadota; class Alphaproteobacteria; order Hyphomicrobiales; family Alloboseaceae; genus Allobosea; species Allobosea vaviloviae. Next base: position 6,163,420 of record NZ_CP017147.1, on the reverse strand, counting down.
TCTGCGACGGTGAGTTCCGGAAACAGGCTGGTGATCTGGAAGGAGCGCGAAAGCCCGGCTGCCTTGGTGCGCTCGGGCGCAGCACCTGTCATGTCGACGCCGTCGATCAGGACCTGACCATGATGGGGTTTGAGCGCCCCGCTGATCAGGTTGAACAGTGTCGATTTGCCGGCGCCGTTGGGCCCGATCACGGTCGTGATCTTGTGGCGCTGCGCCTGGAAGCTGACCTGATCGACGGCCTTGAGGCCGCCGAAGGCGATGCCGAGATCGCGAATGTCGAGAACGGGCTTCATCGGGAGGTCCTCGCGGTTTCGGCGACGATCGCGGGCAGACTCGCAGGGGCTGCCTTTGGAACGGGGGCAAGGCGCCGGCGCGAGAGCCAGGTTTCGATGGCGGGACGCACAACGCCCACCAGCCCCTTGGGCAGGAACATCACGCACAGCATGAAGAGCAGGCCGATGACGATGAGATGGTGCTCGGTCCAGCTGCCGATGATCGATTTGAGGATGACGAGCAGGACCGAGCCGTAGATCGCCCCGATCAGTGTGCCGACGCCGCCGAGCACCACCGAGATCACCGCATTGCCGGAGGTCGCGAAGAACATCAGCTCCGGCGAAACGAAGCCGCGCAGCATCGGATACAGCGCCCCCGAAAGCCCCGCGATTACGCCGGCCAGGACATAGGCCGCCATGCGCGCGCGCCAGACCGAGTAACCGAGGAACGGCACGCGCTTCTCGTTTGCCTTCAGCGCGGTGAGGACGCGGCCGAAGGGCGTATCGAGCAGATAGGCGGTCAGCGCATAGAGCCCCATGATCACGGCAAGCACGATCATGAAAAACCCGACGGGACTGCCCGCCGAGACCGTGAACGGCCCGAACCCGATCTCGATCACCGGGATGCCGATCATGCCGTCGGAGGCGCCGAGTTCGCGGGTGTTGTAGACGACCTTGGCCATGACCTGCGCCAGGCCGAAGGTGATCAGCGCGAAATAGACGCCGCGCACCCGGTTGGCGATCAAACCGCCGATGACGGAGGCGATCAGCGTCGCCAGGAAAGCCGCCCCCATGGCGAGCCAGAAGGACGGCAGCTTCATCAGCGTCAGCGCCGAGACATAGGCGCCGATGCCGAAATAGAGGGCCTGGCCGAGCGAAAGCGCACCGGAATAGCCGAGCAGCAGATCGACGGAAAGGGCGAGTCCGGCGAAGATCAGCGCTTCCGTGCCGAGCCGCAGGTAGAAGGTGTCGCCAGTCGCAGCGCCTAGGGCTGCAAGGCCAAGCGCGGCGAGGACGAAGAGCAGCGCCAGCAGATGGCTCGCGCGCATGGATTGCGTCAGCCGGTCATGCATGGCCGAGCCTCCCGAACAGGCCCTGCGGGCGGAAAACCAGAAAGGCGACCATGGTCCCGAACACGATCGGATCGGTCCAGACCGGCGAGATCACGAGGCTCGCCAGCGCCTGGACCTGCGTCAGCAGGAGGCCTGCGACGACCGCGCCCCAGATCGAGCCCATGCCGCCAACGATGACGACCGTGAAGGCGAGCAGGATGAAGTCGCGCCCCATGGTCGGAAACACCGAATAGATCGGCGCCAGCAGCACGCCGGCGAGCCCGGCAAGGCTGACGCCGAAGGCAAAGGTGCCGGCATAGACAAGTGAGACCGGAACCCCGAGCGAAGCCGCCATGTTGCGGTCGAAGGCGGCGGCGCGGACCATCGCGCCCAGCCGCGTCTTGTAGACGACAAAGGCCACGCCCAGCACGATCGCAGCGCCGACCAGAATGAGGAAGAGCCGGTAGTTCGGCAGGATGATGCCGAGGATCTCGGTCGCGCCGGGGATGGGGGTCGGCGGGCGCTGGGTGTTGGCGCCGAAGACGATCTTCAGCACGTCCTCGACGATGAGGCCAAGGCCGAAGGTCACGAGCAGCGTGGTGACGTGACGGTCCTTGGTGTCGAAGACCGGGCGGATCAGCAGCCGCTCGGCCGCCATGCCGAGCGGGATCATCAGGACCGGTACCAGCACCAGCAGGAACCAGAAGCCGATGCCGGCGGCGCCGAGTGCCAACGCCGCATAGGCGCCGATCGCGTAGAACTCGCCATGGCTCATATTGATGACGTCGAGCATGCCGAAGATGATGGTCAGCCCCAGCGCCACCAGCACGACCGCGACCCCGAGCGCGAGCCCGTTCACGACCTGCGGGGCAAGGACGAATTGGAGATAATCGATGGGGGTCATGGCGGGCCTCGATGAAGGGCTCGGCGCTGCAGCCCCTCCCCATGACGGGGAAGGGTCGTGCCGTGGCGGCTCAGAACCGCGTGCAGGCGTCGGGGCCGATGGCGCTTTCCGAGGAGACGTTGTCGATGATGTCGAACTTGCCCTTGGTCACGCGCACCACATACATCGGCTGCATGGCCTGGTGATCGCCGGCGCGGATCGTCTTGGTGCCCTGCGGGGTCTGCCAGCTCAGGCCGCGCAAAGCCTCGCGCACCTTGTCGGTCTCGGTCGAGCCCGCCTTCTCGACGGCCGCCTTGTAGGCGAAGAGCAGGCCGTAGCTGTCGGCCCCGTAGAGATCGGGATCGGTCTTGTTGGCCGCGCGGAAGGCGTCGACGAAGGTCTTGTTCGCGGGGCTATCGATCTGCGGGGAATAGCCGACGCCGGTGGCGAAGCCTTCAGCGGCGGCGCCGATCGCGGTGATGTTCTGCGAGGTCACGGTGCCGGACGCACCGACGACCATCAGGCCGGACAGCAGGCCGAAATCCTGCAGCTGCGTCAGCAGCCGCACCGTGTCGTTGCCGGCGACGGAGGTGTAGACGACCTGCGGACGCGAGGCGCGAATCTGGCCGAAATACTGGGTGTAATCCTTCGAATCGAGCGGGGCGAAGACCTCGCCGCCGCTCTGCGCTCCGCCCTTCTCGGCGCTCGACTTGAAGGCGGCGACGGTGGAGCGGCCCATCTCATAGTCGGGCCCGAGATAGAAGACCTTGGCCTTGGGCTTCTCCTTGGCCAGCCAGGCCGCGAGCGCCACCGACTGCTGCTCGGCCCGCGCATTCACCCGGAACATGTTGGGCGAGCATTTGTCGGTGGTGATCGAGTCGGCGAAGGAGACCGTCGTTGCCGCGAGCTTGGCATTGCGCTCTGCGAGCTGGGCGACGGCGAGCGTCGAGCCGGAATTGACGGTGCCGGTCAGGAAGTCGACTTTTTCGACCTGGAACAGCTTCTCGGCCTTCTGCACGGCGACGGATGGATTTGCCTCCTCGTCCTCGAACAGCAGATTGACCTGGCGCCCGGCGATGCCGCCGGCCGCATTGATTTCCTTCGCTGCGAGTTCGAGCCCCCAGCGGACCTGCTGGCCGATCGGCGTATAGGTTCCCGACAATGGCGTGACGACGCCGATCTTGATCGGACCCGACTGGGCGAATGCGCCGCCGCTCAGGGCTGTCGCGGCAAGCAGGCCGGTGGCGAATGTCGTAATGGCTGCGGTCTTCATGGTCGTTTCCCTCTTGCTTGGCTTGTTATGGTTGGACAGCGTCAGGCGACCGCGCGGCGTGTCCTTCGCCGCGCGGATGGGCTCAACGCCCGCTGAATTTCGGGGCGCGCTTGGCGTGGAAGGCCTCGACGCCCTCGCGGAAGTCGTCGGACTGGCGCAGGCGGCTGTAGCAATGCCCCTCCAGTTCGATCGCGATGGCGAGCGTCGAATCCTCGGTGTCGTTGAGCAGCTTCTTGGCGGTGCGCTGGGCAATCGGCGAGAAGCCGCGCAATTCATCGACCAGCCGGTCGGTCGCCGCTTCCAGCTCGGCGTCGGCTACGCATTCGGTGGCGACGCCCCAGTCATAGGCCTGCTGCCCGGAGATGCGCTTCGAGCGCATCACGATGTCCTTGGTCCGGGTGATGCCGACCATCTTCTGGAGCCGGGCGGAGCCGCCGGATCCCGGAATCTGGCCGAGCTTCTGCTCGGGCAATGCGTATTGGCAGGTCTCCGAGACGATGCGGAAATCGCAGGCGAGCGAGATCTCGAAGCCGACGCCGAAGGCATAGCCGCGATTGGCGACGATCACCGGCTTGGTGCAGCGCGCGGGGGCGGCGATGTTCCAGGCGAGCTTGGAGACATGCTCGGGCGAGGCTTCGAGAAAGCCCTTGATGTAGCCGCCGGAAGAGAAGTTCTCGCCGATGGCGCGCAGCACGATGACGCGGACGCGGTCGTCCTCGTCCAGCGCCTCGAACACTTTCCGCAACTGGTCGCGCTGCGGCATCGAGATGACGTTCATCGGCGGGCGGCCGAGGATGATGTCGGCGCGCTCGCGGGCGGCGTCAATCTCGACGCTGAAGCCGTCCAGATCGGCCAATGCGGGATGAAGCGGGGTCGGGGCGTTCATAGGGTCGGTCTTTCGCTCGTTGTGAAGGGAGACGGTCATCCGGCGGTGGCGGGCTGTTCGCGTTCGTACGCGCCGGCTACCAGTTCGCGGCGCAGCAGCTTGCCGACGGGCGATTTCGGGATCGCCTTGACGAATTCGAAGCGTCGCGGGCGCTTGAAGTTGGCGAGCCCGGCTGCCTTGCAATGCTGGTCGAGTTCATCGGCGCTGACCGGGCCGGCGCGCTGGACGAAGGCGACGACGATCTTGCCCCAGCGTTCGTCGGGCAGGCCGACGACGGCGACCTCGGATACGCCCGGATGCAGCGAGAGGCAGCTTTCGATCTCGACCGGGGAGACGTTCTCGCCGCCGGTGATGATCATGTCATCGACGCGGCCTGAGACGTAGAGGTCGCCATCGCCGTCGAAATAGCCGGTGTCGCCGGTGAAGTACCAACCGTCGCGCAGGGACTTGGCGTCTGCTTCGGGGCGCTTCCAGTACCCCTCGAAGGCCTCGTCGCTCGCCGCCAGCGCAACGATCTCGCCCTCTTCGCCGGCGACGGCAAGCTCATGCGCCGAAGCCGCGCCGAGCTTCACCACGCGGATGAGCTGGTTCAGGCCGGCCTTGCCGGCACAGCCGGGTTTGCGCGCGGCTTTCTGGTTGATCGTGAAGGTGTAGATTTCGGACGAGCCGTAGTGATTGACGAAGAGCTCCGGCGAAAACGCCTCGGTGAGCTTGCGGAGCAGTCCGTCGGTCATCGGCGCACCCGCGAAGCCGAGCTTGCGCACGCTGGTCACATCCGTCCGTGCGAAAAGCGGGTGGTGGACGACGTCATGATAGAGCGTCGGCACGAGATAGAGATTGGTGATCGCCTCGGCCTCGATCAGCGCCAGCGCCTGGCCCACATCGAAGCGCGGCTGGCAGACGAAGACGCCGCCGATCAGCGACATGGCGATGAGCGAGCGCACGCCCATGGTGTGATAGAGCGGCATGACGCCGAGTGTGCGCTCGCCGTTTGCATAAAGATTCTGGGCGACATGGGCGAGGCCCGCCATGCGCTCGGCTCGGTGCCGGCGTGGCACGCCTTTGGGCTTGGCTGTGGTCCCGGAGGTATAGAGCATCAGCGACCAGGCATCGGCGGCAACGCGCGGAACGGCTGTGGCAGCAGGCTCCGCCACCATCTCGGTGAAGCTCAGCTCGGCCTGGCCCGCATCGGCACCCACAGTGATGCGCGGGATCGATGAGGCGAGCCGGCTCTCGCGGATTGCCGGCCCGGCGACCGCCTCGAACGCGATCGCACGGGCGCCGCAATTCTCGATGACGAAATCGATCTCGTCGGCTTTGGCGCGCCAGTTGATCGGTACGATGGTCAGCCCCGCGAACTGGCAGGCCCAGTGTAGGGTCGCAGCCTCCCAGCGGTTCTGCAGCACGGTCACGAGATGCTCGCCGGCCTTCAGGCTCATGCCGTCGAAGGCTGCGACCAGCGACGAGATCCGCGCAAGCCATTGCGCATAGCTCAACCGGACATCGGCATCGACGATCGCGAGCGCATCGGGGTCGCGCGCGACGCTGGCCATGAAGCTGGTGCCGAGATCAAACATGGGCAGGTTCCGGGAGGGATGGCGCATCGCGCAACTGGGCGGCTGCATCGAGCGCGGCCCGGATGATCGGCGTGTAGCCGGTGCAGCGGCAGAGATGTCCGCCAACGACCTCGCGCAGCTGCTCCTCGGTCGGGTGACGCTGCTCGCGCAGGAAAGCGTCGAGCGAGATCAGGATGCCGGCCGTGCAGAAGCCGCATTGCAAAGCGTGGTGGCGGCGGAAGGCCGCCTGCATCACCGACAGCCTGTCGGCAGCGGGGCTCAAGCCTTCCACCGTCCTGACATCGCGGCCTTCGAGCTGCACCGCCAGCGTCAGACAGGCACGCGCGGGTGCGCCGTCGATCTGGATGGTGCAGGCCCCGCAGACGCCGTGCTCGCAGCCGACATGGGTCCCGGTGGCGCCAAGGCCATGACGCAGCGCATCGGTTGCCAGCAGCCGCGGCTCGGCCTCCAGCGAAACCGGCCTGCCGTTCAGCGTGAAGGCGACGCGATTGCGCGCCGTGGCGCTCAGGCGCGACATGACAGCGCCTCCGCGATCGTCTCGCGGCCGAGCGAGCGTACGAGGTCGCGGCGCAGCCGCGCGGTCGCATGGACATCGTCGCGTGCGTCGAGATCCCAGGCGAAGGCGTTGAGCGCGTCCGACAGGGCGGACCCGTCCAGCAGCGGAAAGCTGCGGCGCTCCGGCTTGTCGGCGACGCCTGCGACGGCGAGGTGAATCGCATCCGCCGTCACCAGCGCGGCACAGCCGACGATGGCGAAATCGCCGTGGCGGCGCGCGACCTCCCTGAAGGCATAGCCGGTTCCGGGGCGGGCGGCCGGGAAGACGACCGCTTCGATCAGCTCGTCGTCGCCCTTGTCGGTCACCATCATGCCGGCAAAGAAGTCGCCCGCTTTCACGGTTCGGCTCTTCCTTGGCGAGCGCAGCCTGATCTCGCCGTCGAGCGCCACGAGGCAGAGCGGGATCTCGGCGCTGGGATCGGCATGAGCGGCCGAACCGCAGACGGTGCCGCGCGCGCGTGTCTGGTAATGGCCGAGCCAGGGCAATGCGGCCGCCAGCAGCGGCTGTTCGGCGGCGAGGTTCGGCCGGCGCATCAGTGCGGCTTGCCGCACGCCGGCGGGCACGACGATGGCATCGCCCTCGCGCCGAACCTTGTCGAGCCCAGGGATGCCCATCACGTCGATCAGCACGGCAGGCTTCGCCAGCCGCATATTGAGCATCGGCAGAAGCGATTGGCCGCCGGCGATGATACGGGCATCCGAGCCATGCCGGGCGAGCGCGTCCAGGGCCTCGGACAGGTCGCCGGCACGGATATAGTCGAAAGCCGCGGGCTTCATCCGCGCCTCCCCAACAAGCGGGCGAAGAAGCCGGTCTTGGTGCTTGCAGGGGTGGCTTTGCGCGCAAGCGCCGCGAAGAACTGCCCGATGATGGCCTTGGCCGCGCCGTCGAGCAGGCGCCCGCCGATGGCCGCGACCTTGCCGCCCACAGCAGCCTCGTAGCTATAGGAGATGACGGTCAGCCCGCCTTCGCCAGCCGACAGGATCACGCGGCCAGAGCCGCCGCCGGTGCCGAGCGCGCCGGAGACCGAGCCGGTCAGCGTCGCGGCCTTTGGCTCATCAAGGTCCGAGAGCCTGATCTCGGCCTTGTAGCGGCCCTTCACCGGGCCGACGCCGAGCGTCACATCGGCCTTGAAATGAGTCTCCGACAGCTTCCTGACGCCATGGCAGCCGGGGATGATCGAGGCCAATTGGTCGGCGTCGAGCAGCATCGCCCAGATCGCTTCGGGGGAGGCCGCGACCTTGACCTGTCCTTCTCCACGCAGCGTGCGGTCGCCCGGCTTGGCTGCGCCCAGCTCCGCCGCCCGGCCACGATCCGATACCAGCCTGGCCGGCTCGGGGGCGGCGACGAGCGCGGCGACCCGCGCCGGCGTCAGCGGCAAATTGAGTTCCGCGACCCCAAGGGCGTCGGCCACGGCATTGGCGAGGCAGACCGGCGTCGACATGCAGTTGCCTTCGCCGACGCCCTTGGCGCCGAGCGGCGTGAAGGGCGACGGCGTCTCGATATGCAGGATCGCGATATCGGGCGTCTCGGTCGCGGTCGGCAGCAGGTAGTCGGCGAAGGTGCCGGTCAGGAAAGCGCCATCATCGGCATAGGCGAGTTCTTCGTAGAAGGTCGCGCCGAGGGCCTGCGCGAAGCCGCCCCTGATCTGCCCCTCGACCATGCCGGGATGCAGCACGCGCCCGCAATCATGCATGGTGACATAGCGGTCGATGCGAACCTTTCCGGTATCGACATCGACCTCGACGCCCGCCATGTCGAAGATGAAGCCGTGGCAGAGCGAGGAGTTGACCTGGTCATCCTGCGTGGGCGCGGAGAGTTCCGGCGGCGTCCAGAAGGCGGTCTCTCGGATCGCCTGATCGATGCCGTCGGGCAGCAGCGCCGGCGACCAGTGCGAGAGAGCGGCGATGCGGCCGAAGGGCAGTGTCTTGGTCGCGTCGCCCGTCGCGAAGACGGCGCCGCCCGCAAACCCGATCTGCGCGGGTGCGACTCCGAGCTGGCTCGCGGCGATCGCAGCCAGTTTGTCGCGCAGGCGGGTGGCAGCCAGATGCGCCGTGCCGGCGACCGCAGCCGCAAAGCGGCTCGAATAATTGCCTGATGCGATCGACCAGGCGTCCTTGCCGGTATCGAGATCGACGACGACGCTGATCGCCTCGCGCGGCAGGCCGAAGACATCGGCCACGACCTGCGCCAGTACCGTGCGATGGCCCTGTCCCTGCGGCACGGAGGCGACATGGACGCTGACCGAGCCGACGGGATCGAGCGATACGGTCGCCGTCGCCTGCGCGCCGTTCTTAGGACCAGCCTTCTGCCGCTCGGCTGCGGTGAGAACCGTGGTGATGTAGCCCATATTGGAGACGCTGGGCTCGACGGTGGCCGCAAAGCCGATGCCGTAGCGCCTGCCGGCGGCGCGGGCTTCGTCGCGCCGGCTCTCCAGCTCGGCGAGCCGGCCGTCTGCCACGGCGAGGTCGATTGCCCTCACATAGTCGCCGGAATCGTAAAGCGCGCCCGAGGCCGTGCGGTAGGGAAACTGCCTGCGCTGAATGAGGTTGGCGCGGATCACGGCCAGCGGATCGAGCCCGAGCTCCACGGCGATGCGCTGCATCAATCGCTCCAGCGCATAATAGACCTGCGGGCCGCCGAAGCCGCGCACGAGGCCGGTTGGGGCCTTGTTGGTCAGCACGACGCGGTTGCGGATGGCGAGATTGGCGATGTCGTAGGCGCCGGTCATGTTGCCGTGCATGCGGTAGAGCGTGGCGGGCTCGGGTGCGCGCGGATAGGCGCCGCAATCCTCGATCTGGTCCCAGTCCAGCGCGGTGATGCGGCCCTCGCTGGTGACGGCGGCTTTCAGCGTCGTGACGCGGTTCGTCGCCGCCACGGCGGCACTCAGATGCTCGAGCCGGTCCTCGATCCATTTGACTGGGGCCCCAGTCATCCGCGCGGCCACGCCGATCAGCACCGCATAGGGCGCGACGCCCTGCTTGACGCCGAAGCTGCCGCCGGAATCCGGTGGCATGCGCAGGCGCAGCCGGTTGCCGGGGACCTTCAGGCAGCGCGCCATCACCGCATGGATGCTGAACGGCCCCTGGAAATTGGCCAGGATCTCGTAGGCGTCCTCATGGGGATCGTAGTCGGCGACCACGCCGAAGGTCTCCATCGGCGAACCGGTATTGCGCGGATAGGCGATGGAGACTTCGACGTGGTGGGCGGCCTCCGCGAAGGCGGCCTCCGGCTCGCCATAGCGAAAGCAACGGTCGCTGACGAGGTTGGCCCCGGCCTTGTCGTGGAGGACCGGCGCATCGGCCCCGAGGCTCGCCAGCGGATCGATGACGCAGGCGCGGGGCGCGTAGTCGATCTCGATCGCGTCCAGCGCGTCCTCGGCGAGATACCGGTCCTGCGCGACGACGATCGCGATTGGCTCGCCGACATAGCGCACGCGCTCGACGGCCATCGGCCAGTTCTCGACTGCGACCTTGAGGCCGGCGACCATCGGCGTCGTCAGCCGCGCGAGGTCACGGCCCGTGACGATCGCGGCGACGCCCGGCATCGCGGCGGCGGCGGCGCTGTCGATGGAAAGGATATCGGCATGGGCATGGGGCGCGCGCAGGATGGCGGCATGGAGCGTGCCGGGCCTGATGCCGAGATCATCGATGAAACGGCCACGTCCGGTCAGCAGGGCTGCGTCCTCGACGCGCTCCACCGATTGTCCCGTCCATGAGATGGTCTCTGGCCGCACCGACGCCTGCTCCCGATGACGCGCTCTGATGGGCGTCTGGGGCAGGAGGCTCGGCGATCAGCGGTCGTGGCGCGATCCCGCAGGGTCTCGCGACTTACCGAAAAGTCTCAAAATGAAGCGGCGGCGGAAGGCTTCCTACCGACCCAGCCGCGCCACCTGCCGGAAGGCGCTCGGCGCGACGCTGCAGTGATCGCGGAAGAAGCGGGTGAAATGGGCGGGCACGCTGAAGCCGAGCCGGTCCGAAATCGCCGAGAAGGTCTCCTCGCCCTCGACGATCGCACCGACCGCCATCTCGACCTTGACGACGTTCAGGAAGACATGCGGCGTCACGCCGGTCGAATCCTCGAAGATGCGAAAGAAATGCGCCCGCGAAAGACCTGCCTCCTTCGCCAGCCTGTCGATGCTCAAAGGAGCGGCCGGATCGGTCCGCATCAGCGAAATCGCCTTGCCGACGCGCCAGTCGATCGCATTGGCGCGCGCGATTTCGCGCAGCGAGGCTCCAACCGTGCGCCAGGGCGTGAAACGCTCGATCACCGCGATCATCAGCTCCGAGAGCAGGGCCTCCTGCTGGCGCGAGGCGCCAGGCTCGTGAACCATCTCGGCGGCAAGGTCGAGCGCGGTCTGGCGGATATGCGCCGTGACCTCGCCGGCCGAATGCTCGAAGAACCCCGGAGCGCCGCTTGCCGCCCAGTTTGGCCTGAAGCTGCGCAGCCAGTCCGGCTCGATATACAGCGCCAGGATCAGCGCGTTCTTGCGGCGCGAGTCGTGAATATAGGCGTGGCTCTCCCAGGCATTGACCAGCACCGCGAGATCATCGGTCAGGGGCGCGACATGGTCGCCGACGAGGAACTGGGTATCGTCGCCATCGACCTTGAGCAGGACATGACAATGGGGATGCGCGTGCCGGACCAGACTTCGGTCCATGTCGAGCAACGCCACCCGCCCGAAGGCTCCATGCGCAATGCGCAAGGCATCCGACATGCCGTTTCCTCACTCCGGCTGATTTCCAGCTCTTGATCCCCGCCCCTATACAGTAGCGGTTGCCTTACCGGCGCTGCAAGCATCGTTCCTGCGTCGGTCTTCGTTTCCTGATCATGCCGTGGCCGCAGTCATAAAGCGTCGCTCGGTTGGCTCATCCGGATGGCCCGGCTCCCCAGTGCTGCTTCTGTGATGGCGTCCACGCCCATGGGTTGAATCTCGTAGCCGGCGATTTGGAGTGCCGCCGCGAGCGTGCGCAATTCGTCCGCCGTCACGGAGGGCTGCGGCGGGCGCAACACATCGTTCGGGAGGCGTCCCAGCAGCTTCAGGCAGGCTTTGAGGCGCGCGGTCGCGCGTCCGCCCGGCGCATCGCGATAGACGGCGACGGAGAGCGGATAGAGCTTTTCATGTACCGCCCGCGCCCGCGTCCAATCGCCGGCCTCGGCCGCGTTCCAGAGCGCAACCACGAGTTCCGGCACCACCGCTGCAAGGCTGACCTGGCTGCCGGCGCTGCCGATGATGTAGCTCGTCAGCAGATGCTCGTCGCCCGAGCCCAGCACGCTGAAATCGGGGCGAAGCTTCTGGATCAGCCGCAGATTCTCCTCATAGGCTGCTACTTCCCAGCTTCCCTCCTTGATGGCCAGGAAGCGCGGATCTGCCACCAGGTGCCCCAGCACGGCCGGCGAATAGGCCATGGCACCTGCGCCCACCGGCGCACCGTAAAGCATCAGCGGCGCGCTCGTGGCGTCGCGCACGCGCTCATGATGCTCGATCACGCAGGCATCGGCATGCCCGAGCGCCCAGCTATTGGGAGGAAACACCAGCAGCCCGTCGGCTCCTGCCTCCTCCAGCACGGCCGCTTCGCGCGCAGCCTCCAGGCTGGATTCGTGGTTCACGCCGGAGACGATGAGGCACTCACGCGGGCCATGTTCGCGTGCGATCTCGACGACACGCCGCTTCTCGGCCAGCGACAGCACGAAATTCTCGCCGGCATGGCCGTTGACCAGCAGCCCATTGATGCCGGGAACGGCGGTGACGGACGCAACATGCTGCGCCAAGGCCGCCTCGTCGATCGAGAAGTCCGGCTTCATCGGCACGATCGTCGCCGCATGGATGCCGCGCAGGCGTTCGGAAAAGGACCTGGTTTCGGAATAGGATTTGGTCATGCATGGCCTCGCGGGGCGCCGCCCGGCGAAAGCAGGCGATCGATCGGAAAGAGCGGAAGCTCGGGTTCGCGCCCGAGCAGATGGTCGGCAAGCAGGCGCGCGATATAGGGGCCGCTCGTATAGCCGGAATGGACGCTGCCGCAGACATAGGCGCCGTCAACGCCGGGAACGGGGCCAACGGCCGGCAGCGCATCTTTCGTCTCGGCCTCGAGCCCGGCCCAGGCACGCGCCAGCCTTGCGCTCCGCAGCGCCGGAATGGCGTGGCAGGCCAGGCGCACATTGCCGATGAGCCGGTCGGGCAGAAGCTCGACGCCGCCTCGGTCGCGATCACCCAGGCCCTGCCAACCACCGCCGATCACGACGGTGCCGTGCGGGTATTGCTTCAACGAAAGCAGGCCGTTGGCGATGCCGACGACGGTGCGCATGACAGGGGCGACACGCTCGCTGACCGCGAGCTGGTTCACCAGTGTCTTGATCGGCAGATGCACACCAAGCCAGGCCAGCATGGGTTCGAGCCAGACACCGCCGGCAAGGACGATGCGACGCGCGTGCACTAATCCGGTTGGCGTCTGCAGGGCGAAGCTGCCCGCCTCGCGCTCGACATTGGTGAGGGGCGTGTATTCGCGCAGAGCGACGCCTTCGTCGAGAAGCGCGCGGCGATAGGCGAGCCCGGTCAGATAGGCGTTGGCGAAGCCGTCGACACGGCAGTAGCCGGCCAGCCGCACCTTGTCGGAGATGCCGGGCTCGACCGCGCTGGCCTGTGCGCCCGTGATCAGCTCGATCGGCGCTCCCGCCTCGCGCCGCTTGCCGGCGCGATAGGTCAGAAGCTCCTCCTCCCGCTCGGTGAAGGCAAGCGAGAGCCCATCGCAGATGACGACCCCGACCTCATGCCCGAGCCATTGCCGCGTCGAGGCCCACATCGCATGGGCGCGGAGCGCATAGGGAATCAGCGCGACCCGCGTCATCTGCATCGTCAGCGTGCCGGCATTGACGCCGGACGCCTCGCGGCAGAGGGCGCCGCGCTCGAGCAGGGTCACATCCATGCCGCCGCGCGCCGCGAACAACGCGACGGTCGCACCATGCACTCCTCCCCCGACAACGGCGAGATCGTGGATCACAGGGGAGCGGGCTCCGGAATGGGGATGTCGGAATAGTCGAACGCTCCCATCAGGGCGTCGAACGGCACGGGGCGCAGCGGCGGTCGTCCGGTCCAGTAGCCGGCCCGCTCGCGCGAGCCGACCTTGCTCGCCAGCAATTCGGCGGCGACGTCGCCGCACATGCGGCCCTGGCACGGGCCCATGCCGCAGCGCGTGAAATGCTTGAGCTGATTCAGGTCATGCGCGCCGGCCTCATGCGCCGCATCGATCTCGCCGCGCGTCACATCCTCGCAACGGCAGATCACCGTTTCCGGCGCGATCGCCGCGACCTGCGCCGGACGAAGCGCCATGATGCCGGCCATCGCGTCCGAGAAGCGGCGGGCACGCGAGATCGCGGCCAGGATCGGATCTGCGATCTGCGCAAACCGGTCGGCAGGCACAGCGCCGGCATCATGGGCGGCAGTGAGACCCGCCAAACGCCCGGCCTGCTCGGCGATGATGGCGCCGCGCAGGCCAGCGCCGTCGCCACAAGCAAAAAGGCGCTCGACCGTGGTCCGGCCATAGGCATCGAGCATCGGGACGAAACCACCACGCAGGCGATCGAAGCGATGTTCGGCGCGCAGGAGCTTGGTGACCTCCGCGCCCGGAACGAGCCCGTGGCCGATGCAGAGCGCGTCGGTTTCGAGCGTGATCTCCGATCCGCTCGCATAAGCCCCGTCACGACCGACGGGTGCAATCACGATGCGCTCCAGCACATGCCGCCCCTGCGCCTGCCTGATGGCGTGGCTGAAATAGACTGGAACGCGCGCGGCGCCGATCTTCAGCGCCCAGCCAAGGCCGCGTCCGAGCAATTCTGGTTGCGTCGCCAATGACGGCAGGGCCGCGAGCCAATCGCGGCGGCCGGCGAGATCGACGATTCCCGCCACCTCACCGCCGAGCTTGAGGATACCGGCCGCAACAGTGACGAGAAGCGGCCCGCAACCGGCGACGACGACCTTCCGCCCCGGTGTCACGCCCTGCGATTTGATCAGCACGGTCGCGGCGGCAAGGCCGATGACACCCGGCAAGGTCCAGCCCGGAAATGGCACGACGCGCTCATGCGCGCCAGTCGCAGCGATCAGGCTTGGCGCCTCGACGGTCTCGTTGCCCTGTGGACCGAGTGCATCGACCCGAAAGCTTCCACCGACCGACCAGATGCGGCGACTGAGGCGCAGATCCACCTTCGAGGCAGAGATCTTGGCCCTCAGGGCGTCGCCGCTCCGCGCCTCCGCTGAGACCGGCAGGCCCGTGAGGCCAGGCAGTGGCTGGCGCCAAACCTGTCCGCCGGCACCGTCCTGCTCGTCCAGCAGCGCCACCTTCAGCCCCGCCTGCGATGCCACTATCGCGGCATTGGCGCCGGCCGGTCCGGCTCCAAGCACGATCAGGTCATGCGTCACGGCACGCCCCTCAGCTCGACCGCCATGCCGGCGCGCACGGGCGTCAGGCAGGCTTGCCGCAGGGCGCCATCGACGTGGAGCACGCATTCCTGGCAGACGCCCATATGGCAGAAAGCACCTCGCGGAGCCCCGGTGGGGCTTGCGCGCAAGCGCAGGCGCCCGGCCAGGGCGAGCGCCGTCGCGAGCGGATCCCCTGCGCGCGCCGAGATGCTGTCGCCATCGACCATGATCGCGACGAGCGGCCGCTCGTCCTGCACCAGACGCTTCATCACCGCGCGAACCCATCCTCGCCTGCCTGCGGATCGAGCAGGTTGTGACGCCATTTGCTGCTTTACAGATCGCATGAATGTATACAAACTGTCTACCGTTCATGCAATGGCGGCGGCGCTAAATCCTGCCATCGCGCAACGGCTCTTCGGGAGAATGCAAGCATGTTGAAGAAGTTGCTCGCCGCCGGCGCTGTCGCCATCGGCTTGACGGGCCTGACCGTTCCGACTTCGGTCGAGGCACGGACGCTGGATGAGATCATCAAATCGGGCACGATCCGCGTCGGCGTGAACCCGACCTTGCCGCCGCTCGGCAAGTTCGACGACAAGAACGAGATCGTCGGCTTCGACGTCGATTTCGCCAGCGAGATCGCCAAGACGCTCGGCGTCAAGCTGGAGGTGGTTCAGACCGGCTCGCCGGATCGCATCCCCTTCGTGGTGTCCGGCAAGATCGACTTCGTGATGGGCGCGATGACGCGCAATCCCGAGCGCGCGAAGGTCATCGACTTCACCGTTCCGGTTCACACCGAGGTGCTCGGCGTCCTGACCACCAAGGACAAGCCCTTCACCGACTGGAAGCAGTTCAACGATCCGAGCATCACCTTCGTGCAGGTGCGCGGTTCGACGCCGGTCAAGTTCATCGAGGACAACCTCAAGAACGCCAAGGTCACCCTGCTCGACAACTACCCTGACGCGGTGCGCGCGCTGGCGCAGGGCCGCGGCACGGCCATGATCGACGTGATCGATTTCATGGGCGAGCACATGGCCAAGCACAAGGTCGAGTGGAAGGTCGTCGAAACGCCGATCGACATCTATTATTGCGGACTTGGCGTCTCCAAGGCTTCGACCGGCCTGAAGGACTGGCTCAACGTGGCGATCTTCGAATTGCACCGTCGCGGCAAGACCGACGAGATCTGGAAGAAGTGGTTCGGCATGGACATGCTCAAGCCCGTCGGCGTCACGCCCTATTTCTGATTGCGGACAAGGCCTGTCCGGCCGGGATCCTGCGTCCCGGCCGGATCAGCCATTCGGAGCGCAATGAGCTACACGCTGCAATACGGCCAGATCTGGCCTTACCTTCCGCGCCTCTTCGACGGGGCGTGGATCGCGTTGCAGATCGCGGTCCTCGCCTTCTGCGGCGGGCTCGCGATCGGGACGGCCTGCGCGGCGGTGAAATCCTTCGGGCCGCGATGGCTCACCCGCATCGTCAACGTCTATGTCGTGTTCTTCACCAACACCCCGCAGCTCGTGCAGATCTACTTCCTCTATTTCGCGCTGCCTGACACGGGCGTGCTGCTGTCCTCCTTCGCAGCCGTGCTCATCGGCATGACGCTGAATGCCGGAGCCTATCTCACCGAAATCCAGCGTGCGGGCTTCGAGAGCCGGCGCGTCTCCGAGATGGAGGCGGCCGAGGTGCTCGGTTTCTCCAGGCTCCAGCAAATTCGCTATGTGATCCTGCCGCATATGGCGCGCGTCTTGTTTCCGCCGCTGTCGAACCACTTCATCATCATGACGCTGGGCACCTCGATGGCAGCCGTCTTCGGCGTCGAGGAATTGACCGGCCAGGCCTTCAACATCAATTCGCTGACTTTCCGGTCGATCGAGATCTTCTCGGTCACGGCGCTGTTTTATGTCGCGCTGACGCTTGCAGCTTCCGTGCTGCTTGCCGCCATCGGCCGTTATGTCTTCCGGGCTCGCACGGGGCTGATCTGATGCTGTCGCAGATCATCGAGGAGTGGCCGCGCTTCGCGACCTATTACAACCTCGTCTTCATCGCCAAGGCGGCCCTGACGACGCTTGCCCTCTCAGTGCTCGGCTGTGTCGTCGGCTCGCTGCTCGGGCTCGCTTTGGCGGTGACGCGCCTGACCCATGGCCCGGCTCTGCTGCCGCTGCGCCTGCTTGCCATCGGCTTCACCGAGCTGTTCCGACGCGTGCCCTTCCTGGTCACGCTGATGCTGTGCTTCTTTGCCTTCCAGGCGACCGGAGCCGATGTGCCGCTCTTCGTCGTCGCGGCAGTGACCGTGACATTGATCGCCGGCGCCTTCCTGGGCGAGATCGTTCGCGGCGGCTTGAATGCGGTCCATCGCAATCAATGGGAGGCGGCGGCGGCGATGAATTTCAGCCTGACCGAAACCATCCGCTATGTGGCGCTGCCGCAGGCCTGGCGCCTCATCCTGCCGCCCGCCTTCGGCTTCTTCGTGATGTTCATCAAGGACACGGCGCTGGCCTCGCAGATCGGCGTGGTGGAGCTCACCTTCGTCGGCAAGGTCCTCAACAACAAAGGCTTTTCGGCCGCGCTCAGCTTCGGCGCGATCCTCATCGTCTATTTCGCAATTTCCTATCCGCTGGCACGGTTCGGCGCCAGGCTGGAGGCCAGACTTGCATCACCTCGACATCGCGGGGCTTGACGCCCATTACGGCAAATTGCCCGTGCTCTCCGGCATCGATCTCACGGTCGGCCGGGGCGACATCATCGGGCTGATCGGGCCGTCAGGCTCCGGCAAGAGCACGATCCTGCGCGTGCTGATGGGGCTGTTGCCGCCGTCGGGTGGCACCGTCAAGCTCGACGACGAGCCTGTGAACCACGCCGATCAGGCGGCGCTGCGCCGCCTCCGCGACCGCATCGCCATCGTGTTCCAGCAATACAACCTCTTCCAGAACATGACGGTTCTGGAAAACGTCACCATCGCACCGGTGAAGATCAAGAAGCGGCCGCGCGCCGAGGTCGAGGCGGAGGCCAGGGCATTGCTGACCAAGGTCGGCCTGGGCGACAAGCTCGCGCGCTATCCCGACGAATTGTCGGGCGGCCAGCAGCAGCGTGTCGCCATCGCCCGCGCGCTGGCGCTGAAACCGGAGATCCTGCTGCTCGACGAGGTGACGGCGGCACTCGATCCGGAGCTGGTCTCGGAAGTCCTGGACACGATCCGGGTGCTGGCGCGGGAGGGCATGACCATGCTGATCGTCTCCCATGAAATGGCCTTCATCCGCGAAGTCGCCTCGAAGGTCGTCTTCATGGCCGATGGCCGCGTCGTCGAGACCGGCTCGCCTGCGCAGATATTCGACGCGCCGCAACATCAGCGCACGCGCGATTTCGTCTCGAAGATCCTGCGTCACTAGGCCACCGGCCGCACCCTTACCCGCGTTCGGCGCGGGCGCAGACTCAGCGGACGTTGTTGAGCGCCGACTTGCCGAGGCTGCGGATATGGTTCTGCACCGCACGGCGCGAGGCCTTGGAATCCTCGCGCTCCAGCGCCTCGACGATCTCCAGGTGTTCGGCCGAATCCGGTTCGAGCCGATCGGCCAGGCGCGCGATCTCGAACAGCCGCGTCGTGACCCGTAGCTTCCGGATCAGCTCGGCGAGCACGTCATTGCCGCAGTGGCGGGCAAACAGCTCGTGCAGATTATCATCGGACGCCCAATGCGCATCGGTATGATAGGGCACCGTCGTCCGGAGCTGATTGATCTCCAGCTTGACCTTGACCATCTCGCCCGCCGGAATCCGGCCGGCCGCCAGCGACGCCGCCTCCGGCTCGAGAAACTCCCGGCATTTCAGGCTCTGCAGATATTCGCCGAGATCGACATTGCGCACCAGATAGGAACGCCCGGTTCCCTTGATGACGAGCCCTTCGCCTTCCAGCCGCTGCAAAGCCTCGCGCAAGGGGGTGCGCGAGATGCCGAGGCTGTCGGCTAGGCGCGCCTCGACGATCATCTCGCCGCCGCGCAGATGGCGTCGGCGGATCATCTCCGAAATCGCGTTATAGGCGAGGTTCGACAAATTGAAGCCGCCGGCCCGGACGATTTCCGTCTCCCCGGCCTCCGCTTGATCGACGTCATTCATGGTTGGGCCCGGCCCTCGAAACCACGCTTCGCATAGGGTGAGCGTGCGCGTGACAGGTGAATGCCATGCCCCTTCCGGCCGATGAGAGCGCCGTCCTCGACCACGACGCGGCCACGGACCATGGTGAGAACCGGCCAGCCGATGATCTCGCGTCCTTCATAGGGCGTATAATCGGCGCCATCCTGGATCAGGTCATGGGTCAGCGTGACGCGCTTCCCGGGATCCCAGATCGCGATATCGGCATCGGCGCCGACCGCAATCGTGCCCTTGCGGGGATAGAGCCCATAGGTCTTTGCAGGATTGGCCGCCGTGACCGCGACAAAGGTCTCGAGATCGATCCGCCCCTTCGAGACACCTTCTGAAAACAGGATCGGCAACCGCGCGCCGACGCCCGGAATGCCGTTCGGCACCCAGCGGAAGCTCGTCTTGCCCTTGGGCGTGAGCTTGCCTTGCGGATCGTCATAGCGGAACGGGCAGTGATCGGAGGAGAAGATCGTGAAGGCGCCGTTGCGCAGGCCCTCCCAGCACGCGTCCTGGCTGGCGGTATCGCGCGGTGGCGGCGAGCAGACATATTTCGCGCCCTCCATGCCGAGCCCGTCGAGATCCTTCTCGGTGAGGACGAGATACTGCGTGCAGGTCTCGCCGAGCACGGTCAGGCCCTTGTCCTTGGCCCAGCGGATCTGCTCCATCGCCTCGCGGTTCGAGACATGCACGATCATCACCGGCACGTCGACGAGTTCGGCAAGCGAGATCGCGCGATGCGTCGCCTCGCGCTCGACCGCGATGGGGCGCGACGTCGCGTGGTACTTCGGCGCAATCCGCCCGCCACGCTCGAGCTGTTCGGTCATGAAGCGAATGGCGTCGTAATTCTCGGCATGGACCATGACGAGCGCGCCGGTCTCGCGTGCGACCGACATGACGTCGAGAATCTGGCGATCGTTCAGGGCAAGCCCTTCATAGGTCATGAAGATCTTGAACGAGGTGTAGCCATCCTCGACCAGCGCCGGCAGCTCCTGGCCGAGAAGCTGCTCGCTCGGATCGGAGATGATCATGTGGAAGCTGACATCGACATGGCATTCGCCATCGGCCTTGGCATGATAGGCCTTCAGCGTCTCGCGCATGGAGCAGCCCTTCTCCTGCAAGGCGAAGGGCATGATGGTGGTGGTGCCGCCCAGCGCCGCGGAGCGCGTGCCGCTCTCGAAATCATCGGCCATCACGATGCCTTCGCCGGAGGGTTGCGCGATATGGACATGCGCATCGATCCCGCCCGGCAGCACGAGCTTGCCTGTGGCGTCGATCACCTGCCTGGCCTCGCCAAGGCTCTCGCCCAACGCCACGACCCGTCCGTCCCGAATGCCGACATCGCACATGATGCGGTCCGCCGCCGTGATCACCGTGCCGCCGCGGATGATGGTGTCGTAACTTGCCATGCTCGTTTCATTCCCACTTGCCGAGAGTGGAATTGTATACAAACTGCACGCAAAAGGAAGGTTGCATTCTGCCCTCTGCCGCCTTTTGACAAGGCCGGAAGGCGTCATCGCAAGCGGCCACATGGGCTGCAATGAATGATCTGCTCGCCTGGTCTTGTTTTCTGTAGGCTTCGCCGGCCGGTGCTTGTGTTCGCAGCTTTGCCCTGATTGGCACGTCATTCGGCGCAGCGCTGCGACCCGTCTAGTTCTGGCCGATACCGCCCTGGTCTAGCCGGCGCCGCGCCTGTCTTCAGGCGGCCTGATCCGCGACCCAGCTCGTCAGCAGGGCGCAGGCGTCGAGGAAAT
This sequence comes from Bosea vaviloviae, assembly GCF_001741865.1. Lineage (NCBI taxonomy): Bacteria > Pseudomonadati > Pseudomonadota > Alphaproteobacteria > Hyphomicrobiales > Alloboseaceae > Allobosea > Allobosea vaviloviae. The sequence continues at coordinate 6,142,632 of NZ_CP017147.1, read as the reverse complement.
CGTCGATCTCCATCTCCTCATGCGGGTTGTGGCTGCCGTTTTCGTTGCGCACGAAAATCATGCCGACGGGGACGCCTGCTGCCGCGAAAGCCGCCGCATCGTGAGAGGCGGGGCTTCCCATCATCGTGCCGGGCAGGCCGAGGCTCTGCGCCGCCGCCTGGAGCTGGGCTGCGATTGCGGGGTCGACCATGCCGACGCTGGCGGAGGCGCGCGGGCCCAGGGCGAAGCTCACATGACGCCGGGCCTCGATCTCGCTGATGATCGCCAGCATGCGCGCCTCGAGCAGCGACAGCACGGCCGGGTCATAGGCGCGCACATCGAGGCTGAAATCGAAGGCGCCGGGCACCGTGGTCAAACCATGCATGGCGGGGTCGGTGTGGAAGCGGCCGAAGGTGATGGCGAGCGGGATGCCGGCGGCGTCCTGTTCCGCCCAGAGCCGGTCCAGCGCCATCGCCAGTTCCGCGCCGGCCATGGCGGCGTCGCGGCGGAAGCGGCGCGGCGTGCCGACATGGTCGTGGCGTCCATCGATGCGCGCGTTGGGATAGCGGAAATTGCCGGGAATACCGCTGCAGATGGCGAGCGGCAGGCCGGCCTCGACCAGGCTTGGAGCCTGCTCGATATGGACTTCGAGGAAGGCGCGGATCGTTGCGGGATCGAGCTCCCGGCGGCCTTGCCGGAGCGCCTCGACATCGCCGCCGCATGCGGCGATGTGGCTGGCGAGATCGCGCCCGGTGTCGATCCGCTTCGCCTCGAGGGCGCCATTGGGCAGCGTGCCCAGCGCCGAGCGGCTGCCGATATAGGAGACCTCGAACCAGACGCTCTCCTCGGCGCGCACGCCCATCACGGTGATGTCGCAACGCGGGCGCAGCCCCAGCGCCTTCAAGGCGGCGATGACCGTCAGCCCCGCCACGACACCGGCCGCGCCGTCGAAATTGCCGCCATGGGGCACGCTGTCGAGATGCGAGCCGAGCAGGATGCACGGCGCGCCCTGCTCGCTGCCCGGCCAGGTCAGATAGGTGTTGGCGGCAGCGTCACGATGGATCTGCAGCCCTTCATTCGCGCCATGCTTGGCGATGAGCTCATGGGCGAAATTCTCGCCCGCGCCATAGGTGTCGCGCATGATGCCGGGCTCAGCCCGGCTGCCTTCGGCCAAGCGGTCGAACAGGCTTTCGACGACCGGGCGCTGGGCCGCGATCGCTGTCCTGATGGCTTCGGGAGAGATGGGCTTCATGGGCATTGTCCGGCTTGGGCCTGGTCGTGTTTGGGCCTGATCGTGTTTGGCGGTGAGGGATGTCGCTCACGCGTCGAGCCAGCGCAATTCGCCTTGCGGTGGCGCGATGTCGGGATTGTTGGCGATCATCCGCTCCCAGACGCGCTGGGTGACGGCCTGGGCTTCGTCGAGCAAGGCCTGTTCGTCGATCGTCAGCACCTTGCGGTCGCGCATCACGAATTCGCCGTCGACGATGACGGAGTGGACGATGCCGGGATGGCCGTAATGCACGAGATTGGAGACCAGGCGGATCAGGGGACGCATCACCGGCTGGTTGAGGTCGATGATGGTGAGATCGGCCTTCTTGCCGGCTTCCAGCGAACCGATCTGGTCCTGTGCGCCGACCGAGCGGGCGCCGTTGCGCGTGATCATGTCGAGCATGTCCTGCGGCTGGGGATCGAGGCCGCCTTCGGTGTCGCGGCCGCGCCCGCCGCGATGCAGGATCAGGCCGATCTTGAGGGCGTGGAACAGGTCCTCGGTCATGTTGTCGGTGCCGAGCGCGATGTTGACGCCGGCGTCGCGGATCAGGCCGATGGCGACGGTGTGCGGGCCCTTGCGCGAGGAGTTGGCCGGGTTGTGGGCCATCTGCACGCCGCGCTCGGCGAGCAGCGCGATGTCGGCGGGCGTGCAATAGGTCCAGTGGGCGCAGGTCAGGTCCGGGCCGAGGAAGCCCTCGCGGTCGAGATAGCCGGCAGGCGTCAGGCCATGGGCGGCCCTGACGGCTGCGATCTCGCCCGGGCTCTGCGCCAGATGGCAGGTGCGCGTGAGGCCGTGCTGCTCGGCCAGGTCCTTGAGCTTGCGCAGCATGGCGGGCGAGCAGTTGTCGGGGGCATGGGCCGCGACCTGGCAGTTGATGCGGCCGTTGCGGGCGCCGTTCCAGTCCTCGATCAGCATCTGCGTGCGGTCGAGGAAGCCCTGCCCGAAGGCCTCGTCGACGCCGTATTCGCCGAAGCGGATTTTTCGCGTGTCGATATCGGCGCAGCTTTCCGACAGCCAGAGCCTCAAGCCGGTATCGGCCATCGCACCGGCATAGGAGGGAACATGCCGGAACGGATCGACCAGGGTCGTCGCTCCGCTGCGGATCGCCTCCAGGCAGCCGAGCGAGGCCATCACCGCCCGCTCATGGTCGCTCATCGTATAGGAGACCGGCGACATGTAGCGGTAGATGATCTCGCCATCCCAATCCTCGACCGTGCCGCGCAGCGCGGTCAGGACGGTGTGGGTATGGGCGTTGATGAAGCCCGGCAGCACGGCAAGCCCACGCCCGGAGATGCGCTCGCAATCCGGATAGACCTGCTCCAGTGCGGCAGTCTCGCCGATCGCGGCGATGTGGCCGCCGATGATGGCGATCGCGCCGCGCTCGATGATGCGCCGTTCCTCGTCGCAGGCGACGATGGTCGTGTCCGTGATCAGCAGGTTCATCGCGCACACCCCATCAGGCCGGCCTCTTAGCTCCGCTTCACATTCCAGAACACGGCGGTGCCGTTCATGATGCCGCTGAGGTCGGTGCGGAAGAGGGTTGGCTGCTTGTACTGGCCGATCGGGTAATAGGGCACCTCGTCGAAGGCGGTCTTCTGGATTTCGTCGCAGATGCGCTTCTGCCCGGCATCGTCGCCGGTCGAAAGCCATCGCGTGCGCAGCGCTTCGATCTTCGGACTGGAGACCCAGCCGGGGAAGGCGCCGTCGCCGCGCAAGGTCGAGTGGACCAGCGGGTTGAGCCAGTCCATGCCTTGCCAGTTGCCCACGAAAGCGTTCCACCCGCCCTGATCGGCCGGGCCCTTGTTGACGCGGCGCTTGAGCACCGAGCCGAAATCGAGCGCGGTGTATTCGACATTCATGCCGGCCTGTTTCATCACATCGGCCGCGATGTCGCCGAGCGGCTTCTGCGCCAGCGAATCGGCCGGCACCAGCAGAACGACCTTCTCCCCGGCATAGCCCGCCGTCTTGAGGTCGCGCTTGACCTTGTCGTAGTCGCGTGGCCCGCGGAAGACATCGAGCCCGGCCTCGCTGCCCATCGGCGTGCCCGGCGTGAAATAGCCGAGCGGGCTGTGGCGGAAGGCGGGATCGTCGCCCGCGACCGCGATCATGAAGGCCTCCTGGTCGATCGCGCCGAGCAGAGCGCGGCGGATCGCCGGATTGTCGAAGGGCGGCTGCAGGTGGTTGACCCGCATCTGGCAGGTGAAGCCGAGCGGATCGAGCACGGCGGTGCGGACGGATTTGCTGCCGGCGACGATGGGCAGCAGGTCGTGCGGCATCGCCTCCTGCCAGTCCTGCTCGCCGGCCTGCACGGCCGAGGTGCCGGTGGCGGCATCTGGCATGGTCGTCCATTCCACGCGGTCGAAATTCACGATCTTGGGGCCCGAGGTCCAGTCCGGCGTGCCGCCCTCGCGCGGCTTGTAGCCGGCGAACCGCTCATAGACGTTGCGGGCGCCGGGCACCCGCTCATCGGCCTTGTAGCGGAAGGGGCCCGAGCCGATCACCTCGGGAATGAGCTTGAACGGATCGGTGTTGGCGAGCCGCTCCGGCATCATGAAGCAGACCGGCGCAGAAACCTTGCCGAGCGCATAGGGCAGATAGGGGAAGGGTGCCTTGAGGCGGAAGCGGATCGTCCTGTCGTCGGGAGCGGAGAGTTCGTCCGTCGCCTGCATCAGGGCGTCGCCGGCAGCATCCCGCTTGGCCCAGCGCTTGATGCTGGCGACGCAATCGCGCGCCGTGACCTTTTCGCCGTCATGCCAGGCGAGGCCGTCGCGCAGGGTCAGGTTCCAGAGCTTGCCGTCATTCTCGACCGTATGCCCCTCGACCATCTGCGGCGAGATCTCGAGCCTGGTGTTCATGCCGTAGAGCGTGTCGAACACCATGAAGCCATGGGTGCGGGAGACCTGGGCGGTCGCGTAGATCGGGTCGGTGAAGGCGAGGTCGATCACCGGGATGAATTTCAGTGTCGTCGCTGACGCTGCCCGCACCAGGGCAGGGCGCGTGACGAGGCCCGTTGCGGCCGTGCCTGCGAGGAATTGGCGACGATTCAGCATTATGGGTCTCTCGATGATGGCGGTATGGCGCAGCCATGCCTGCGCGAACGCGGTGATGCGGATCGCCGGGGGCCGACGCGGCAGGGACTGTGGAACGCCCGGCGCTGCCGGGATGATGTGCGCATCGAGACTCTGGTGCAGGCGCCCTGGCCGGGCAATGCCCGCGCCTATGCTTTATTCGGGGCCGCCATTTGCCGGACGAATACCGTCAGGCGAGCTTGCCCGCGACCTCTCCGACAACGACACGCACTTCGCGCAGGAAGGCTTCGGCGGCGCGCGACAAGGGCCGCTTGCGCGAGCTCACCACGGAGGCTGAAACCTGCACGGCGGGCTCGAAGGCGCGGATGGCGAGGTTGTAATGGCCGCTGAACAGCGGCGACAGCGGATCGACCACCGCGACGCCGACGCCATTCTCGGCGAGCACGCAGGCCGTGTTGCAGTAGCGGACCTCAACGGCGAAATTGAAAGGCTCACCCGCTTCGGTGAAGGCCTGTCGCACGATGGTGCCCATCCTGCTGCCGCGCTCGAGCGCGATGAAGGGCACGCTCCTGAGATCGCTGGGATAGATCGTGTTCTTCTCGGCGAGCGGGTGGTCGGGCCGCATCACGCAGACCATCCGCTCCGAGAAGAACACCTCGGCGTTGAGCGCGCGGTTTTCGTTCAGCCCCATGACGAAGCCCAATTCGGCAACGCCGTTCTCGACGCTGTCGATGACATTCTCGAAGCGGCGGACATCGAAGAACACCCGCATCTTCGGCCGCTTGGCGAGGAAGCTGCCGAGCGCGCGGGGAATGACGCTGTAGCCCAGCGGCGGCGTCGCGATGAGCCGGACATGCCCGGCCCGGTTCTCCTTCAGATCCTGGACCCTGGCTTCCAGGGCGGCGTGCATCTGGAAGATCGGATCGGAATCCTGGTAGATCGCCCGCGCCTCGGCGGTCGGGAACAGCCGGTTGTTGACCCGCTCGAACAGCGGGAAGCCGATCTGGCCTTCCAGATGCTTGATCGCGTTGCTGACGGCGGGTTGGGACAGGCCCAATTCCTGGGCGGCCCTCACCGTCGTCTCGCATCGCATGACGGCGCGCAACAGCTCGATCTGACGCAGGTTCATATTCTTGCTCTGAATAGTGTCGGGGTGACCCTATTTCAGGAGCAAATCATATGCCAGCTTGGTCGTGGGGCCGCGAGGGGACGCCGTTCACGTCCAGCGCAGGCTGGGCGGCGAAAGTTCATCGACCGAACGGCCGGCCCAATCCAGCGAGGAGGCTTTCGCCAGCGCGCGTCGCTGAGCCTCTTCCAGGCCGGCCGAGGCCGCCTGGTAGTCCATGGTCATGACCTTGCCATCCTGCACAACTTGCCGGCCGGCGACGAAGACATGGGCGACCGCGCGTTCGGCGGCGGCGTTGATCAGGCTCTTCAGCGGGTCGCGCGTCGGCCGCATCATCGGATGCGTCAGGTCGACCATGACGAGATCGGCCTGAGCGCCTGTCGCGAGACGGCCGATATCGCTGCGTCCGAGCAGTTTTGCGCCGCCCAGCGTCGCGGCGCGGAAGACCTGGCCGGTGGTGACGACGGCATGGCTTTCGCCGGTGATGCGGGCATAGACACCGGCGTGGCGCAGTTCTTCCAGCATGTTGTGGGGGAAGGTGTCGGTGCCGATGCCGATATTGACGCCGGCGGACAGATAGCGGCCGAGATCGCGCAGCGTGAAACCGCGCCGACCGAAGACGGTCGGACAATGCGCGACCGAGGTGTCGGTTTCAGCGAGGCGCGCCAGGTCGGTGCGGGTCGGCCAGCGCACCCAGGGATGTTCGTCGAGGAAGATGGCATGGGCGATCGAGGCGTTCGGGCCGAGAAAGCCGACGCTGTCGAGCCACTGGATCGGCGAGAGCCCGCTGCGGCGGACCATCTCCTGGAATTCGCTGATCGACTGCCCCGCATGGGTCTGGATCGGAATGTTGCGCTCGGCCGCTCCGGCGATCGAGGCGCGGAACAGCTCCTCCGTGCAGGTGTCGATCTGGGCTGGGCAGGCGAGGCCCGACAGCCGCCCGGATTCATGGGCGAGCGCCGTGTCGATGATCCGGAAGGCCTCCTCCATCGCCTTGCGCCCGGCGGCATCGTCGAGCTCGTATTCGACGGTGTAGCCATTGCGGGTGAACCAGCGGCCATTGCGGTACATCGGCGCCATGACCATGCGCAGGCCCGAGGCCGCCGCGCGGTCGAGCCAGCCATCGCTGGGGAAGGAGAGGTCGACCAGCGTGGTGACGCCCGACATCAGTAATTCCGACCAGGCGACATGGTTGAGATGCGGGATGCCCTCAGTATCGGCGCGGAACAGCCAAAGGAATTCGTAGAGCGAGGAATTGTAGAGTTTCGGGCTGCCGACCTCGTCGGTCATGCCCTTGTTGCCGGGCTCGCTCGAGGGGTGCGAATGGATGTCGACAAGCCCCGGCATGACCATGAAGCCGCGCCCGTCGATCTCGCGGTCGACCGGCCCGTCCCAACCCTCGCCGAGATGCAGGATGCCGCTCTCGTCGAAGACGACGTCGCAGTCGCGGCGATAGACGTGGTCGTCGGCCTCGGCGTCATAGGCGATGACGACATCGGCGCGGGAGATGCGGGTGGTCATGGTCGGTCTCGTTTCCGTGTCGGACGCCAGCCGGTTCTGCTCCGTCATTCCGGGGCTTCGCGAAGCGAAGAGCCCGGAACCCAGAACCGATGAGGATTCAGCCAGAAAGCGGCTCTCTAACACCAGAGCTTTTGCGACAAGGCGCATCGGGTCTGGGTTCCGGGCTCGGCCCTGCGGGCCGCCCCGGAATGACGGTGGTGTTTCTGCTCAGAGACCCGCCGCCCTTTCCTGCTCGATATAGTGGGCGGCGATCTCCTGGCCGGTGGCGATCCAGACATCCCCGTAGCTTCTGGCCCGGGTGATGAAGTCGCGCAGGATGCCAAGCCGCATCGGCCGGCCGGTGACCTGGGGATGCATGACCATGGAGACGAGCCCGCCCCATTCACGGGTCTGCTCCAGCTCGCCGTTCCAGATCGACAGCACATGCTCCTTGGGGAACATCGGGCGCGGGCTGAAGCGCTGGCTCAGCCCGTAGAGCCAATCGTCGAAGGAGACGTTGACGGGCAATTCGACGGGACCGCGCGAGCCGTCGCGCAGCTTGTGGCGGTAGGGGCGGATGTCGTCGCGGAAGGACGAGGAATACAGGATGCCGCGATCGCGCAGATAGCCCAGCAGCTCGTGATAGTTCTCGCCCGAGGGCGCCCGGTAGCCCACCGGCGTGACGCCGAGTACGCGCTTGAGGGAGTCGAGCGCCTTGTCGATCTCCTCCTTGTCCTCGGCGAAGTCGGCGGGGTCAGGCCGCTTGTGCAGATAGCCGTGATGGCCGACCTCATGCCCGCCCTTGACGATGCTCTCGCACATCTTCGGATGGGCATCGACGACCCAGCCCGGGATGTAGAAGGTCGCCTTGATCTCTTCGGCGCGCAGATAATCGAGGATCTTGGGAATGCCGACGCGCTCCTCATAGGCGCCGAAGGACATCGTCACGAGGCGGTCGACGTTCTTGAAATCGTATTGCAGCCAGGCCGTCTCGGCATCGACGTCGAAAGCCGGAAAGACGGCGCAGCTTGCGCCATTGGGCCAGGGGAACTCGGGAGCGGGATCCGAGAGATTGGCTGAGATGGTCGGGATGTCGGGGATCATAGGGCTTCCTTTGCTTGGCGTTGGACACGGCTGCGGCGCGCGACCTCGACGAGGAGGAGCGCGGCGATCGAGACGATGATCAGGATGGTGGACACCGCCGTCAGCGACGGGTCGAGTTCGAACTTGACCGATTCCCAGATCTTTTTCGGCAGCGTCGCGGTCCGCGGGCCCCCGAGAAACAGGGTCAGCACCACCTCGTCGAACGAGGTCAGGAAGGCGAAGGCTCCGGCCGAGATCAAAGCGGGGCGAATAGCGGGCAGCACGATATGCCAGAAGGCGCGCGGGAACGAGGCTCCGCAGGAGCGCGCCGCCAGTTCGATGGAGCCGTCGAGCCTGCGGAAAGCCGCGCCGACGATGACGATCACCACCGGCAAGGCAAGCAGCGTATGGGCGAGGAAGAGGCTGGTGGGCGTACCGATCAGCCCGAGCTTCGAGAACAGCATGTAGAGCCCGAGCGCCAGCACGATGACCGGCACCACCATCGGCGAGATCAGCAGCGCTTCGGCGAGGCGGCGACCGGGAAAGCGGCCTTTCGCCAGCCCATAGGCCGCCGGCACGCCGATCAGCAGCGAGGCCAGTGCGACCAGGCTCGCGAGCCAGAGCGAGAACCAGCCGGCTTCACGCCAGGCGCGGCTCTCCCACAGCGCATGATACCAGCGCAGCGACCAGCGCGTGGGCGGGAAGCTGAACAGCGTCGTGTCGTTGAAGGAGACGACGATGATGACGGCGATCGGCGCCAGCAGGAACCGCACGGTCAGGCCCGCAAGGAGCCATAAGGCGGAGCGCCCGGCATTGATGCGCGGCTGCGGCGATGCGGAGGACAGGCTCATCGCCCCTCAATCCCAGCGATGCGGCCGGCCCCTGCGAAGGCCGCGCCGCAGGCGAAGACCAGCGCGACGAGCCCGAGCAGCGCCAGGCTCAGCATGGCGCCGAACGGCCAGTCCAGCAGATCGCGCACCACCATCTCGATCAGCGAGGCGATGGTGAGGTCGTTGGGGCCGCCGAGCAAAGCGGGCGTGATGTAGAAGCCGATGGCGAACATGAAGACGAGCGTCGCGCCGGCGGCGAGGCCGGGCAGCGACAATGGCAAGGTGACATGGATGAAGGCCGCTGCCGGCGAGGCGCCCAGCGAACGGGCCGCACGCGGCAAGCCAGGATCGAGGCGCGACAGGATCGACCAGATCGGCAGCACCATGAAGGGCAGCAGGACATGGACCATGCCGATCTGCACGCCGATGCTGTTGAACAGCAGGGCGGCCGGCCGCTCCAGCAGGCCAAGCCCCGTCAGCCATTCGTTGACCACGCCCTTGCGCCCGAGCAGGATCATCCAGGCGAGGCTGCGGGCCAGCACGCTGGTCCAGAACGGAATCATCACGGCGGCCGTCAGCAGCATCGCCAGGCGTGGCCCCGTCGTCGCCATCAGATAGGCGTAGGGGTATCCGATCAGCGCGCAGATCAGGGTGGTGATCGCCGCGATCTCGAAGGTGGTGAAGAAGGCATAGTGATAGGTGTCGTCGCCGATCAATCGCGAGAGTTGGGCGAGGCTCGCTCCGGAGCCGGTGGGCCCCTGGAAGGCCCAGCCGAACAGCGACAGCATCGGGAGGAGATAGACGATCGCGCAGAAGGCCAGGGCCCCGGCGATCATCAATCCCGGCCGCGCACGCCAGGCGCGCGCGGCCTTCACCGAGGGAACGGCGCTCGCAGCGACCAGCGTCATCCGCGCTTGACCATCCAGCGGGCGTAACGCTCGATCTGGTTCTCGTTGTTGGTCTTGCCGTTCTCGGCGGTCTTCCCCCACCAGTCGATATCGGTCCAGAACTGCTTGGCGAGATTGTCGGGCGAGGTGTTGAGCTGTTTGGCTTCGGCCTCGCTCAGATGCGCGAAGGCGTCCTGCGAAGACGGGCCGTAGGGGATGCGCTTGGCGAGCTCGGCCTGGACCTTGCCGTCAATGACGAAGTTCAGGAACTGGTAGACGGCGTCGGCATTGCGCGCGCCTTTGACGATCGCCCAGTTGTCGGGGGCGAGCTTGCCACCGGCGAATTCGACATCGATCGGCGCGCCGTCCTTCTTCGCCACCAATCCGCGCGGGCCGATGGTGCAGCAGATGTCGATCTCGCCGCTGGAGAGCAGCTGGATCGCCTCGGCGTGGTTGGCGTACCACTTCGTCACCAACGGCCTGAGCTTGTCATGCGAGGCCCAGGCGCGCTCGATGTCGAGCGGATAGACCTTGTCGGCCGGCACGCCATCGGCAATCGCGGCGAATTCGAGCTGCGGCGAGAGCCCGCCGCGGAAGGGGAAGGAGCGGGCGCCCTTGAACTTCACCCCGTCCCAGACATCGGCCCAGGTCTTGGGCTGCGTCCCGTTCGGGAAAGCCTTGGTGTTGTAGACGATGTTGAACGAGTAGATCAGGTGCCCGAGCCCGTAGGGGTGGTGCAGCACGGGCGGGATCTTGCCGAGTCTCGCCTTGTCGAGCTTGGAATAGTCGATCGGCTCGAGCAGCTTGGCGTTGACCATGGCCAGGATCGCCGGGATGTCGGTGTCGAGGATGTCCCAGGTGATGTTGCCGCTGTCGACCATCGCCTTGACCTTGGCGGCTTCCGGCGGTCCGTCATCGCGCACGCGGATGCCGGTCGCCTTTTCGAAGGGCGTGAACATCACCTCGCGCATCGCCGTGGTGCGCGAGCCGCCCCAGCCCGCGACGACGATCTCGCCCTTGTCGGCGCGAGCCGGCGTGACATGGACGAAGGGGCTGGCGATGGTGAGCGAAGCGCCGGCGCCGCCGAGAAGGATGGAGCGTCGGGATAGGCCTGAGCGATCGGTCATGATGGTCTCCCCTTGTTATGAAGCCATGCCTTGTTGTGAATCCATGGCGTTTCAGGCGGCAAGCAGCACGGCGTCGTCAGGGGCCCAGCCGATCTTCACGGCCTCCCCGATCTTCGCCTGATAGGCATCGGCCCGGTTGGGCTGCTTGACCGTGAGCTCCGGCCCGCCATCGAGCCGCAAGGTGAGCCGGGAGATCTCGCCGACATAGACGATGTCCTGAACCGTTGCGCGCAGGCCGCTGCCGGAAGCGTCGGCTGCCGACAGGCTGGCCTTCTCCGGCCGCAGCAGGAAGGTCGCCGCATCGCCTTCGCGCAGCGCGCCTGGCCGCGCCGGCAGAGGTGGGCCGCCGGCTGCCGGCAACAGGGCCTGGCCGGCCTCGCCGTCGCGCACGACCTTGCCGCCGATCATCGTGCTCTCGCCGATGAACCCGGCGACGAAAGCGTTGGCGGGACGCTCATAGAGGTCGGTCGCACTGCCTATCTGGACGATCCTGCCGCGATCCATCAGCGCGATCCGGTCCGACAGCGTCAGCGCCTCCTCCTGATCATGCGTGACATAGACGATGGTGATGCCGAGCTGGCGGTGCAGCCGCCTGATCTCCGTCTTCATCGTCTCGCGCAGGGAACGGTCCAGCGCCCCCAGCGGCTCGTCCATCAGCAGCAGCCCGGGCTCGTAGACCAGGGCGCGGGCAAGCGCGACGCGCTGCTGCTGCCCGCCCGAAAGCTGCGCCGGCAGGCGCTCGCCGAGCCCGGCCAGTCCAACTCGCGCCAGCGCTTCCGCGACGCGCCCCGCGGTTTCCGCGGCGGAAACGCGGCGCATCTTCAAGGGGAAGCCGACATTGCGCGCGACATTCATATGCGGGAACAGCGCGTAGTTCTGGAACACCACGCCGATGCCGCGCCGCTCCGGCGGCAGATGCGTGATCGGCTGGCCGTCGAGCACGATCTCGCCGGTATCGGGCGGGGTGAAGCCCGCGATCATCATCAGCGTCGTGGTCTTGCCGGAGCCGGAGGCGCCAAGCAGGCTGACGAACTCGCCGGCGGCGATATCGAGCGAGACGGAGGCGACGGCCTGCGACGGGCCGTAGCTCTTGCCCAGGCTGTTGATCTGCAAGCTCGCGCCCATTGCCGCCCCCCGTCAGCCTAAGGGGTCCAAAGCGTCATCACGCCGGGCCGGGCCAATCTGCCTGGAGCATAACAAACAACCGGCCCGCGACGAGCCGGCCGCGATTTGCCGAGCTATCATTTATCGCGCTGGCCTATTCGCGCGCTTTATAAGCTCGCGCGGAGCTTGCGGCAGGTTCGCACCGAACCGGGAGGGATGCCGGTTCCGCTGCGAGGGACGATGCTTCCCCGCCTGGAGCAGTTTCCGATCCAATTGGATCGTTCGACCGTTCCAGCTCTGTGTTCGACGCGTTTCTTGGCGAGCCGGTGTCCGCTACGCTCGAAACGCTCGAGACAACAGGCTTCGGAGCGGAGTGGCGCTATGGCTCGCCGGTGCCGAATTCGCGGCCTGGCGCAGCGTCGATCAGGGCGCGCGTATAGGCGTGAGCGGGGTCCGAAAACACCTGGGCGGTCGCGCCCTGCTCAACGATGAGGCCCTTCTCCATCACGACGATGCGGTCGCAGATCTGGGCTGCGACGCGCAGGTCGTGCGTGATGAACAGGATGGCGAGGTTGAAGCGCTCCTGCACGTCGGCCAGCAGCGCCAGCACCTGTTTCTGCACGGAGACATCGAGCGCCGAGACGGCCTCGTCCGCGATCAGGATCTCGGGCTCCATGGCGAGCGCGCGAGCGATCGCGACGCGCTGGCGCTGGCCGCCGGAGAACTGATGCGGGTAGCGGTCGAGCGCGCTCGGCTGCAGGCCGACCAGCGCCATCAGGTCGCGGGCGCGCGCGATCGCATCAGCCGGCTTCAGGCCGAAATTGCACGGCCCCTCGATGATGGAATCGCCGACCGTGCGGCGTGGATTCAGCGAGCGGTAGGGATCCTGGAATACGACCTGGATCTTGCGGCGGTAAGCCCGCAGGCGTCGCTCCGGCAGCATCGCAATGTCGATGTCGGGGACGAGGATCGCGCCGCGCGTCGGCGGCATCAATCGGGCGATGCAGCGCGCCACCGTGGTCTTGCCCGAGCCGGATTCGCCGACGATCCCGACCGTCTCGCCGCGATGGATCTTGATGTCGACATCACGTGCGGCGTGAACGACCTGCTCCTTCTTGAACAGGCTCTTGGAGCTGTAGGTCTTGCCGAGCCCGACGGCTTCGAGCGCGATCGGCCCCGTCACGGCCTTGCGTCTGGCAGGCTTCAGGCTCGGCACTGCGCCGATCAGCATGCGGGTATAGGGATGCTGCGGGTTGGTCAGCACTTGCGCGGCCTGGCCCTGCTCGACGACAAAACCCTTCTCCATCACCACGACCTTGTCGGCGATCTCGGCGACGACGCCGAAATCATGGGTGATGAACAGCACGCCCGTGCCGCGCCGGCCCTGGAGTTCCTTGATCAGGCGCAGGATCTGGGCCTGGGTGGTCACGTCGAGCGCGGTCGTCGGCTCGTCGGCGATGAGGAGCGCCGGATCGAGCACGAGGGCTGCGGCGATCATCACGCGCTGGCGCTGCCCGCCGGAGATCTGGTGCGGATAGGAGGCGTGGATGCGCTCCGGATCGGGCAGGCGCATCGCTGCCATGATGCCGAGCACTTTTGCGCGCCGCTCGGCCGCATCGAGCTCGGTGTGGATGCGCAGCACCTCCTCGATCTGGTCGCCGATCGTCAGGACCGGGTTCAGCGCCGTCATCGGCTCCTGGAAGACCATGCCCATGCGGTCGCCACGCAAAGCGCGCAGGCGCTGCGGCGTGGCAGCGAGCACATCCTCGCCCTCGAGCAGGATCTGGCCCGCGACGGGCTTCAGCAGCTTCGGCAGCAGCCCCATCACCGAGAAGGCGGTGACGGATTTGCCGGAGCCGGACTCGCCGACGACGCAGGTGATCTCGCCCGCGCCGACATCAAAGGAGACGTTCTCGACGGCATGCGCCCGGTCGCCGCCGCCGGGCAGGCGGATGCTCAGGCCCTTGATCTGCAGGACGGGCATGGGGACGACGGGCACGGGGGCGTCGGTCATCGGTGCGTCGCTCATCGGCCGGCCATCTTGGGATCGAGCGTGTCGCGCAGGCCATCGCCGAGCATGTTCACCGCCAGCACCGTGATGCCGAGGAAGATGCCGGGATAGAGGATGTTGTGCGGGAAGACGCGGAAGACATTGCGGCCCTCGGCCATGATGTTGCCCCAGGTCGGCGTCTCCGGCGGAATGCCGATGCCGAGGAAGGACAGGATCGCCTCGACCAGGATGGCCGAGGCCGCGATGAAGGTGCCCTGGACGATCAGCGGGGCGATGGTGTTGGGCAGGATGTGGCGCACCATCAGCAGTGGCAGCCTTGTGCCCTGCATGATCGCGGCTTCGACATAGGGCTCCTCGCGCACCGAGAGTACGATCGAGCGCACGAGACGCACGACGCGCGGGATTTCGGGCACGATGATCGCCACGATGACTGCCGTGAGCCCGGCCCGGAACAGCGAGACCACGGCGATGGCGAGCAGGATTGCCGGAATCGCCATCAGCCCGTCCATGAAGCGCATGATCACGGCGTCGAGCGGCCGGATATAGCCGGCGATCAAACCGAGGATGAGGCCGATCGAGATGCTCACAGTGGCGACCGAGACCGAGATCATCAGCGAGACCCGCGCGCCGTAGACGACGCGGCTATAGACGTCGCGGCCAAGCGAATCCGTGCCCATCCGGTGCTTGAAGACCGTGGTCGAGCCATCATCGGCGCGGATGGTGCGCTCGACGCCGGGCACCCGGTTGCGCGCGCTCGGGTTGATGGCGGCGGGGTCGATCGTGCCCAGGAACGGCGCGAGCAGGCCCATCAGCGCCATGACGAGCAGCACAGTGCCGCCGATCAGCACGGCCGGATTGCGGACGAGCCGGCGCAGGGCGTTGGCGTTGGGACGACCCGCATCGGGCAGGGCGGGAGCGATCAGGCTGGGTTCGGCGCTCAATATTTGATCCTCGGATCGAAGAGGCAGTAGGCCAGGTCGATGCCGAGATTGATCGCGACATAAACGACGGAGAACAGCAGGATCACGGCCTGGATCGTGGGGTAATCGCGCGCGAGCACCGCATCGACGGTGAGGCGCCCGAGGCCCGGTATCGCGAACACGCTCTCGGTGACGACCACGCCGCCGATCAGGAGCGCGATGCCGATGCCGACCACGGTGACGATCGGCACGGCGGCGTTCTTGAGTGCGTGCCGGAACAGGATCTTGCGCTCGACCTGGCCCTTGGCGCGGGCGGTGCGGATATAATCCTCGCTCAGCACTTCGAGCACGCTGGCGCGCGTCATCCGGGCGATGAGGGCGATATAGATCACCGACAGCGTCACTGCCGGCAGGATCAGGCGCTGGATGAAGCCGCCAAAGCCGCCCGAGATCGGCTGATAGCCCTGGACGGGAAGCCAGCCCAGCGTGATCGCGAAAACGTAGATCAGGAGGTAGCCGATGACGAAGACCGGCACCGAGAAGCCGAGCACCGAGAAGCCCATCACGATCCGGTCGATCCAGGAGCCGTGCTTGTAGGCGGCGAGCACGCCGAGCGGAATCGCGACGCAGACCGCGATCAGCATGGTGGCGATGGCGAGCGAAAGCGTCGGCTCGATGCGCCCCAGGATCAATTCGCCGATGCTCTTCTTGAAGAAGAAGCTCTCGCCGAGATTGCCGTGCAGCAGATTGCCGGCCCAGATGCCGAACTGGGTGATGATCGGCTGGTCGAGACCGAGCTTGGCGCGGATCGCCTCGATCTGCGCAGTGGTCGCGTTATCCCCGGCGATGACCGCGGCGGGGTCGCCTGGCGTGAGGCGCAGCATCAGGAAGACCAGCACGGCGACGATCCCCAGAACGGGAATCGTCGCGAGCAGGCGGCGCAGGATGTAGCCGAGCATGGCGTTTTCTGATCGTGCCGGCGGTTACTTCTTCTCCACGTTCCAGAACACCGGCGCGGCGGCGCTCAGGATGCCACTGATGTTCCCGCGCGTCGCGATCGGCACATAGTACTGGCCGAGATGGACATGGGTGACGGTCTCGCGCCAGCGCGCCTGCACGGCTTCGGCGATGAGCTTCTGCTTGGCAATATCGGGTTCGCGCGCGAAGTCGTCGCGCAGTTTTTCCATCTCGGCGTCGCAGGGCCAGCCGAAGCCGGCCTTGTCGCAGCTCGCATTGAGGAAGCCCGCCATGACCGGGTTCATGATGTCGGCCGAGACCCAGGAGGTCAGCATCGCGTTCCAGCCGCCATCGGTGACGGGCGTCTTGCGGACGCGGCGGGCGACCACCGTCTGCCAGTCGGAGGATTGCATGTCGACCTTGAAGCCACCCTTCTCCATCAATTGCTTGGCGACGGGGGCAAGGTTGGTCAGCGACTGCAGGTCGGTCGATTGCAGGAGGACGACCGGCGTGCCGTCATAGCCGGCTTCCTTGAGGAGCTCCTGCGACTTCTTGAAGTTCGACTCGAGCAGGCCGTCCATGCCCTTTTCGCTGGAGAGCGTGCTGCCGCAGGGGAAAAGCGCCTTGCAGACCTTGTAATAGTCGGGATTGCCGATGACCGCGTCGAGGAAGTCCTTCTGGTTCAGCGCATAGGTCAGCGCCTGGCGGACCTTCGGGTTATCGAAGGGTTTCAGCGTGTGGTTGGGGCGCAAGGTGTATTGCAGGCCGAGCGGATTATAGTCGATCAGCTTGATCGACTTGTCGCTCTTGAGCAGCGGGATCAGGTCGAAGGAGGGCTGCTCGATCATATCGATCTCGCCGGCGAGCAGGGCGTTGACCGCCTGCTGCTGGTCGGAGATCGCCAGCCACTCGATCCGGTCGAGCTTGGCGACCTTGCCGCCGGCGAGGCCCGAGGCCGGTTCGGCGCGTGGCTTGTAGTCCTTGAACTTGGTGTAGACGATCTTGTCGCCGGGCTTCCATTCATCGGTCTTGAGGACGAAGGGGCCCGAGCCGATGAATTCGGAGATCTGCGTGTTCGCGTCGGTGTCCGCCACGCGCTTGGGCATCATGAAGGGCACGTTGGAAGAGGGCTTGCCGAGGCCCGAGAGCAGCAGACCGGTCGGCGATTTCAGCTTCACGGTGAAGCTCTTGGCGTCGTCGGCCGTCATCGTGTCGATGAAGGTCGCGAGCTTCTGGCCGATCGAATCGCGCGCCGACCAGCGCTTGATCGAGGCGATGCAGTCCTCGGCGGTGACGGGCTTGCCGTCATGCCAGAGCAGGCCGTCGCGCAGCGTGAATTTGTAGGTCAGCTTGTCCGGCGACTCCGTGAAGCTGTCGACCATCTGCGGCTTCACATCCCCCTTCTCGTCGAGCGCGAAGAGGGTGTCGTAGATCATGTAGCCGTGGTTGCGGACGATGTAAGCCGTGGTCCAGATCGGATCGACGATCTTCACGTCGGAGTGCATGACGACTTTCAGCGTCTGCGCCTGGGCCGAGAGGCCCCCGGAGAGAACACTGCTTCCGGCCAGCAGCGCGGCGGCTGCCGTGACGATCTTCCAACGCGACATCATGCACTGATCTCCCCTTATGACCCATTCGGGCGGTTATTTCGATAATCGTGATCTGGCTGGTCGTGACTTGATGCGTTCGTGTTCTTGTGCGTCCCGATCCGTCGGCCTGCATATGCAGGGGCCATGCCATGGGTAGGCCGGGAAGCTCCCGCGAAACGGGAGCCTCTGTCAATCGCGCTCAGGCCGAAAGCCGCGTCAGCAGCCCGGCCATCAGGCGGGTGCGCTGGGCCAGGCTGTCGACCTCGATATGCTCCTCCAGCGTGTGATAGCCGGCACCGAGCAGGCCGAGCCCGTCCAGCGAGGGAATGCCGGCCGCCCCGGTGAAATTCGCATCCGAGCCGCCACCGGCCGAGCCGTGCTCGAGTTCCCAGCCAAGTTCGCCGGCGATGCCGCGCGCAAGCTCATAGAGCCTGAGCGTTCCGGCATCCGGCTCCCAGACCGGTCGGGTGACGCCGCGCGTGACGGTGAAGCGCGTGCCGTCGGGGTTCTCGGAAGAGAGCGCCAGCATGCGCTCGACGCCACGGTCGAGATCCGCCTGCCTTTTGGCCATGCTGAGCGCCTCGGCCCGGCAGGTCGTCGGCACGCAATTGACCCATTGCCCGCCCGAGATCACGCCGACGCTGAAAGTGCAGTCGTCGCCCGTCATCTCCTCGATGGCGATGAGCTGGCGCGCCATCATGTTGATGGCGGAGCGGCCGTCCTTCAGGCGCGAGCCGGCATGGCTCGGCCGCCCCTCGGCGAGCAGGTTGAACCTGGCGATGGCGTAGCGGCCGGTGACGACGCCATTGCCGGGGCGACCGGGCTCGGGAACCAGGATGTAGCGATGCTGGCCTGCATGCTGCATGATCAGCTCGCGCGTGCCGGGGCTGCCGATCTCCTCGTCGCTGGTATAGAGCACGCTGACCGGCAGCGGCGTCTCGATGCCGGCCTTGGCCAGCGCCACGATCGCCTGCAGGCCGGCATAGGCGCCGCCCTTCATGTCGAGGATGCCCGGCCCGTAGCAGCGCGTGCCTTCGCGCCGGAAGGGCAGGGCCTTCAGCGTTCCGACCGGATGCACGGTGTCGAGATGCGACATCACCAGGATGCCGGGTTCGCCGCGCCTGGGATGGGGGAAATCGCCGCGCACGCAATCGCCCAGGCTCGGCGGGCCGGGAATGCGGGTCACGGTCGCGCCGACGGCTGCGAGGTCGGCGGCGACGAGATCCATCATCCGGTTGACGGCCGCGACATCAAAAGTCGGGCTCTCGCACTCGATCCAGCGCTTCAGGCCGGCGAGCATCGCGTCGGTGTCGAAGGTCAGCGTGTCGAAGGACATGATCAGGCGGCCAGTCGCGTTTCGACGAGGCGCGCGAGCAGGCTCGCGCCCACCGGCAGGATGCCGTCGTCGAGGATGAAGGAGGGGTTGTGCACTGGCACGGAGCCGGCATGGCCGACCCAGCAATAGGCGCCGGGCACCGCGCGCAGCATGTCGGCGAAATCCTCGCTGCCCATGATCGGCTTGACCTCGGTCAGCACATTCTCGGCGCCGACGATCTCGGCGGCGACCTTGGCTGCGGCTTCGGCCTGCGGGCCGTGATTGACCAGCACGTCGAAGATGTCGCGAATATCGACATCGATCTGGACGCCGAAGGTCAGCGCCATGCCCGCCGCGATCTCGCGCATGCGCTCGCGGATCAGCTTGGCAATGTCGGGCGAGAAGGTGCGGATGGTGCCTGCTAGGGCCGCTTCCTCGGGGATGACGTTATAGGCGGAGCCGGCATGGATCTGCGTGATCGAGAGCACGGCGGCCTCGCGCGGGTCGGCGTTGCGGCTGACGATGGTCTGTAGCGCTGCCGCCAGCGAGATGGCGACGATGACGGGGTCGCGCCCGACATGGGGCATGGCGCCATGGCTGCCCCGGCCGGTGATCTTGATGTCGAAGAAATCCGCGCCGGCCATGGCCGGGCCGGGGAAGACGGCGATCTGGCCGGGATCGAGATTGGGGGCATTGTGCAGCCCGTAGATCTCGTCGCAGGGGAAGCGCTCGAACAGCTTGTCGGCGAGCATGGCGCGAGCGCCGCCCAGCCCCTCCTCGGCCGGCTGGAACACGAACACCGCGGTGCCGGTGAAGTCGCGATTCTCCGAGAGATAACGCGCCGCGCCGAGCAGCATCGTGGTGTGGCCGTCATGGCCGCAGCCATGAAAGCGCCCGGGGATGGTCGAGCGGAAGGGCAGGTTGGTGGTCTCGTCCATCGGCAGGGCGTCCATATCGGCGCGCAGGCCGATGCGCCTGCCCGGCCCGCCCTTGCCCTGGAGGATGCCGACCACGCCGGTCTTGCCGACGCCGGGATGCACCTCGATGCCCCAGGATGCGAGCTTCCCGGCGACGATGGCGGAGGTGCGGACCTCCTCGAAGCCGATCTCGGGATGGGCGTGGATATCGTGGCGGATCGCGACGAGGTCGTCCTTGAAGGCTTCGATCTGGGGCAGGGTGGGCATGAACTAACTCCGAAGGACGAGGATCAGCCGAAGACGGGGCCGAGCGGCGCGGTGCGGATGCCGGGGCGCAGATGCTTCCACGGCAGGACTGAGGGATCGACGGGCATCGGGCCGGGCGCGGCGCAGACCAGGATCGTCTGCGCGATCGGCTCGAAATCGGCGCGGAAATGCACCGAGCTCTTATTGACCAGGATCGCCTGTTCGGTCGGCTCGATGCCGACCTGCCGGTACATCGCCTGGTCTGCCATCTGCGCCTTGCGCGAGCCGACGACGATGCGCACGCCGCCGATGCGCAGGGCCGCGCAGGGGCCGAGATTGATGCGCGAGCCGCCATAGAACGGGCCCGGCGCGACGAAGCGCCCTTCGGATAACTGCTCGACCACGAACTCGCCCTCGAGCGGGACATCGCCGGGGATGCCGGACTTGGCGCCGAGCGAGAGCGTGATCGTGGCGCCGACGCCGGCCTTGTGCGCTGCGGCTGCCGCCGCCGGATCGACGATCACGCCGATCGCGGCGCGCTGCGCGCCATTGCGCACCAGCGCGCGCGCCATCCCCATCGTGTCGGAATCGCCGCCGGCGCCGGGATTGTCCTGCGTGTCGGCAATGACGATCGGTTTCGAGGCTCCCTCAGCCAGCCGCATCGCCTCCAGTACGCCCTCATCAGGCTGGAAAACCCGGCCCTTGAAGGCGGCTTCGCTCGCCATCACCCGGGCGAAGACTGCATCGGCCGCGCGGTCGGCCTCGGCTTGCGTCGCGCCATAGGCCAGCACGGTCGCGCCGCAATCGGCGAAATCGGCGGCGGGGAAGCCGGGCAGGAAGGAGAGCGTCGGCACGCTCTCGCCTTCGAGCGCCGCGAGCTCGGCATAGATTGTCTTGCAGGGCTCCATCGCCGTCGCCTGCCAGGCGATCGGGATCAGATAGGGCACCTGACGGAAGGCCTTGGCATGGCGCGTCCTAGTGCCGATCAGCTTTGCCAGATAGGTCGTGGCGCGGCTGCCGGTCTCAGCCATGTCGATATGCGGATAGGTGCGGTAGGCGACGAGCCCGTCGGCTGAATCCATCATCAGCTGCGTGATGTTGCCATGCAGGTCGAGGCTGGCGACGAGCGGGATGTCGGGGCCGATCGCGGTGCGCACCCGGCGCAGGGTTTCGCCCTCGCCATCGGGATAGGTCTCGCTGACCATGGCGCCGTGCAAGTCGAGATAGACCCCGTCGAGAGGCAATGCGGCGCTGATGCGTTCGACCAGTTCGTTCAGCAGGGCCTCGAAGGCGTCTGCCGTGACATGGGCCGAGGGGCTGGCCGCGCACCACAGCGTCGGCACGATCTCCCAACCGAGCGCCTTGGCCTTCTCGACGAAGCCCGCCGCGCCGACATTGACGTTGTGCACGGCGGCGAAGATGTCGTCGCCGCGCGCAAGCGAGGGCCAGCCGCCGCCCTGGATGAAATGCTCGATCGAGGCCTTGCTCGGCGCGAAGGTGTTGGTCTCGTGCAGGAAACCGCCAAAGGCGATACGTGGCGACATGACGGTTCCTCGATCGTTGCAGCGAGGCGGCAGGTAAGCACGCAAGGCCCATGGGGGCCAAGGTTCAATTCTGGTCAGATGCCTGCGCGATTATGCATGGGGTCGCCGCTTTAGCAGGCAGGGTCTTTCCGCCATCGCGAGGAATGTCGCGACGAAACAATCCAGGGGCTGCGGTGCGAGCCTGCCTGGATTGCCTCGTTGTGCTCGCAATGGCGGAAGCAGCTTTGCTTCAGTTCAAGCTTGCGCGCTTCACGAAAGCGCCGCCCTTCATGATCAACGGCATGTGCTTGCCCTGGCGCGTCAGCAGCGAGAGATCCTTGAGCGGGTCGCCATCGACGACGATCAGATCGGCATGGGCGCCTGCCGCCACCGTGCCGATCTTGCCCTCGAGCTTGAGCAGCTTGGCGGCGATATGGGTCGCCGAGGCGATCACCTCATGGGCCGGCAAGGCGCGTCCGCGGATCACGAACTCCTCCGACTGGTAGCGATGCATCTCGCCGAGCAGGTCGCTGCCATAGGCCATGGCTAGGCCGGCCTTCTTCATGATCGCGAGCGATTCCATGCCGGCGGAGCGGACGATATCGACCTTGGCGACGGAATCGGGCGGGAAGCCGAGCTTGGGACCGTCGCTGACGAGCTTGTCATAGGTCACCAGCGTCGGCACTGCGACTGCGCCCTTCGAGGCGGCGAGCTTGGCGGTCTCTGCCTGGATCAGGTTGCAGTGTTCGAGTGAATGCACGCCGGCCTCGACGCAGCGGCGGATCGCCTCGTCGGTGTAGACATGGGCGGAGACGTAGGTTCCCGCCATCTTGGCCTCCTCGACGATCGCCTCGAGTTCGCTGACGGAGAAGCCGAGGAAATGGATCGGGTCGGTCGGCGAGGCGCAGCCGCCATTGGCCATGATCTTGATGAAGTCGGCCCCGCCTTTCATCTCCTCGCGCGCGGCGCGGCGGACCTGGTCGAGCCCGTCGCAGATGCGCCCGAGCGCGCCGAGCCTGTGGCGGTCAGTTACCGCCGCGCGGTCGTCATAGCGGCCGCGGAAATCGGCGTGGCCGCCGGTCTGGCTCAGCGCCTTGCCGGAGATGACGAGGCGCGGCGTCGGGAAATGGCCTTCCTCGGTTGCCTGCTTCAGACCGAAATCGGCGCCGCCGACATCGCGCACGGTGGTGAAGCCGCGCAGCAGCATCTCGCGCATGATCACGAAGGAGCGTGCGGTGACGAGCGAATCCGGCAGCAGGGCGTTCTTGCCGAGATCGGCGACGCCGGCGACGACATGGACATGGGCGTCGATCAGCCCGGGCATCAGGGTCTTGCCCTTGAGGTCGACAACCTTGGCCTTGGCCGAGGTCACGGATTTGCCGACCTCGCGGATCGTGCCGCCCTCGACGAGGACGCTGACGGGAGCGCCCGTTTCGGGCGCGGTACCGTCGACGATGCGGGCATTGGTGAAGAGGGTGGAAGCCACGGGTGTTCTCCGCTGGAGCAGGATTGGGTTCAGAGCGCGCGCGCGGCGGCGCGGGCGGCCAGGAAGCCGGGCACGATCATCGGCGCGAGACGCTCGATGGGAGCGACATGCTCCTCGCGGTAATGGCCCTCGGGCGCGAGCAGGTTGATCGTGCCGATGACCTTGCCGTCATAGATCGCAGGCACGTTGATGACCGAGCCCAGCCCCATGCTCTCGATCAATTCATGGTCGAAGAAAGCCCAGCGGATGCCGGCCTTGTCCCGGCCGAGATAGGGCTTCTGGCCCTCCATGACATGCTTGCCCCAGGGCGTCGGGCCCATCGGCTTGCGGCCGGAGACGGGGTATTCGGTCGGCCGGTTGGAATAGATGCGCGCGACCTCGGAGCCGTCGACATAGAGCAGCGTGAACAGTTCGTGGCCGACAAGGCGCTTGGCGATGGCGTCGAACGCCTTGAACAGGGTGTCGGGCTGGCCGGGCTCCTTGAGCAGGGCCGAGAGGGTGGCGAGATCGTCTGACATGATGGGCTCTTCGGCTTTCAGGCGGTGGGCGTGGGTTGGCGAGGCGCCTTGGGAATTCGCTCGGGCATGATGCCTTGCGGGCGTAGATGCAGCACCAGGATCAGCGCGACGCCGATCATCATCTCGCGCATGGCGGCGATCTGGACGGGCTGGAGACCTGGCAGCCATTCCGTGGCGAAGCGCGTCGCTTCCAGGAAGATCACGACAAGATAGGCGCCAAATACCGCTCCGCTGGGACGGCCGACGCCGCCGGCGGTGACGGCGAGGAAGATGTAGATCGTGATCAGCGGCTGGAAATGGTCCGGTGAGACATAGGACTGGAAATGCGCGTAGAGCGCGCCAGACAGCGCGGCGATCGCGGCCGAGAGCGCGAAGGCCTGGAGCTTGAAGCGCAGCACGGTCTTGCCGGCGAAGGCTGCGAGTTGCTGGTCCTCGCGGATCGCCTTCATGGCGCGCCCGTAAGGAGACAGGTCGATCCGCCGCAGCAGCGCCCAGACCACGAGCACGATCAGCGTGACGAGGCCGAGATAGAAGACGCTGAACCCCTGCAGGCCGAGCTCGGCCTTGAGCGGGGCCTTGATGCCGGAGATGCCGTCCGAGCCCTTGGTCAGCCAGCGTTCGTTCAGCGCGACGAGGCGGATGACCTCCGCAAAACCGAGCGTCACGATGGCGAGATAGTCGTCGCGCAGGCGCAAGGTTGCGAAGGTGACGACGAGGCCGACGACTGCGCCGACGATGAGCGCCGCCGCCCAGCCGATCAGCACGGGCGCACCGGCTCCCGTCGCGATCGCGGAGGCATAGGCTCCGACCGCGAAGAAGCCGGCGAGGCCGAGATTGACAAGGCCGACCCCGCCCCAGATCAGGTTGAGGCTGAGCGCAAGCAGGGCGTAGATGCCGCAGAGCGTCAGGGTGAAGATGACATAAGACAGCATCAGGTCGCCCTTTCGCCCAGGATGCCGCGCGGGCGGAAGGTCAGCATGATCAGGATCGCCACAAACCCGACGGCGGTGCGATAGGTCGCGGGCACCGCGATCAAAGCGAGCTCCTCGGCGATGCCGAGCGCGAGTGCACCCACCACCGCGCCGGGAATAGAGCCGAGCCCGCCGAGCACGGCGGCGGCGAAGACCGAGAGCAGGACGCGGTAGCCGGTGAGCGGGTCGATCGAGGTGTCGAGCCCGATCAGCACGCCGCCGACGCCGGACAGTCCGGCGCCGAGAAAGACCGTGACGATCGCGATCCTGGCCGGGTCGATGCCCTTCAGGCGAGCCAGGTCTGGGTTGTCGGCGACCGCGCGCATCGCCTTGCCGAAACGGGTGTAGCGCAGGAACAGGAACATCGCCGCCATGATCGCGACGGAGAGGGCGAGGCTCTGGAGCTGCTGCGGGCCGATGCGCAATTCGCCGAAGCGCAGGTCGCGCGCCAGCGGCAGGTCATAGCCCTTCATATCGTTGCCGAAGATGAAGCGGATGATGTTCTCCAGCACGAGGTTGAGCGCGATCGAGGCGATGGCCACGATCAGCGCGCCATTGTCGCGCAGGCGCTTCAGCGAGGTCTCCTCCGCCACGACGCCGACCACGCCCGTCACCGCAAAGGCGATGGCGAGCGCCGGCACGACGGGCAGCCCCGCCACCGCATTGGCCCACCAGGCGGCGAAGGCGCCGATGGTGGCGTAGGAGGCGATGGCGAAGTTCGGATAGCGCAGCACCGCGAAGATCGCGGAAAAGCCGATCGCTGGGACGGCGATCAGCGCCCCGGTCATCAGCCCATTGATGAGCGCCTGGAGGAGGAGGGTCACTGAGCCAGGTCCTGATCAGGCGATCTTGACCAGGGCGATCTTGCCGGACTGGACCTGCTCGTAGCGGAACTTCGAGTCGCTGATGTCGCCGATCTCGGTGAAATCGCAGGGGCCGCTGGCGCCGTCATAATCGACCGCCTGCTTGGCGGCGATCGCCTTCAGGCCGTCGAGGGCGCTGTCGATCTTGGCGCCGCCGGGAGCCTGGCTGATCTTGCGGATATTGTCCTTGATCGCGGTGCCCGAGGCGTCGCCCGCGATCGCGATCGCCATCAGCACGAGGTTGATGTGGTCGTAGATCTGGGTGGTGTAGGGATCGGGCGAGGCGACGCCGACGAGCTTCACCAGCTTCTCATAGGCCTTGGAGCCTTCGGCCGGCGAGGGCGAGATCATGAAGGTCTTGTCGACGACCTCGGCAGGGACGCTCTCGATCAGCTTCTGGTTGACCGAGTAGCCGAAGGCGATCTTCAGGCCCTTGAAATCGGCTCGGTAGAGGTCCTTCAGCATCACGGCGGTGTCGGGGGTGTAGCCGCCGAAGACGATGGCGTCGGGCTTGAAGCGCAGCACCTCGTCGATCTCGGTGCGGTAGGCCGGCTTCTTGTCGTCATAGATCAGGGAAGCGGTCTCGCCACCGGCCTTCTTCACGGCCTCGGTGATGTTGTCGAACTGGCTCTTGGCGAAGGGTGTCTGCGGCGAGAGGAAGAAGACGCGCTTGGCGCCTTGGGCGATCGCGAACTCGCCGAATTTGCGACCCTGCAGCGTCGTCGTCGGCTGGGTGCGGATCAGATAGCCCTGATGCGGCAGGGCGGTGATCGAATCCGCGCCGGAGGTGGTGCAGAGGAAGGTCTTCGATTCCCAGCAGAGCGGGGCGACGGCGGTGGTCACCGAAGAGGCCCAGGTGCCCAGGATCGCCGAGACCTTGTCGACGTCGATCAGCTTGCGCGCGGCGCGCACGCCGGCTTCCGGATTGGTCTGGTCGTCTTCCGAGACGAGCTCGACCTTGCGGCCCAGCACGCCGCCGGCGGCATTGACCTCGTCGACGACCGCCTTCACCGCCTTGACCATCATTGGGCCATAGGGGCCGCCCGAGCCGGTCAATGGCGTCAGCGTGCCGATCCTGATCGGCGCGCCCTGCGCCAAGGCGAGCTTCGGCAGGGCGGAGAGGCCGGCAAGCGCGGCAGCGCCGCCGAGCAGCGTGCGGCGGTCGGTGAGAAACTCGGTCATGATCATCCCCTGTTATGATTGCTGGTTCTTGGTCGGTCGGCTCGGATCAAGTCGGCTTGGATCAGGTCGGCATCGTGATCAGCCGCCGAGGAAGAGGCGGCGGATTTCGGGGTCGGCAGCGAGCGCAGGGCCCGAGCCCTCGCGGCTGTTGCGGCCGGAGACGAGGACATAGCCGCGCGTCGAGATCTCGAGCGCTTCCAGCGCATGCTGCTCGACCATCAGGATCGGCAGGCCGGCCTTGTTCAGGGCCACGATCGCCTCGAACAGCTCCTCCGCCGCCCTCGGCGAGAGGCCCGCCGTCGGCTCGTCGAGCAGGAGCAGGGCGGGCGCATTCATCAGGCCCATCGCCATGGCGAGGATCTGGCGCTGGCCGCCCGAAAGCGTGCGAGCGAGCGCGCGGCGCTTGCTCGCCAGCATCGGGTAGCGGGCATAGAGTTCCTCGCTGCGCTCGCGCACCTTGCCGGGGTCCTGGAAGCCGCTGATCTCGAGGTTCTCGGCAACCGTCATCGCCCCGAAGACGTTGCGCTCCTGCGGCACGAAGCCGATGCCGTGCTTGGCGCGGCCGAGCGCGCCCTGGCCGGTCACATCGGCTCCGTTCAAGATGATCGCGCCCTCGCGTGCGGACACCAGCCCGGCGATCGTCTTGAGCAAGGTCGACTTGCCGGCGCCATTGGGGCCGATAATCGAGACGATCTCGCCGGCTTCGATCCGCAGCGAGCATCCCTTCAGGATCTGTTCGGCCGCGCCATAGCCGGCGACGACGCCATCGACGGCAAGCAGGCCACCATTCGCCAGGCCTCCATTCGCCATGCTCAATGCCGCCTCCCGAGATAGGCTTCCTGCACGCGGATGTCGGAGGCGACCTCGTCGAAGCTGCCTTGCGTCAGGGTCTTGCCCTCGGCCATGACGATGACCGGGGCGCAGAGCCGCTTGATCAGCGCCATGTCGTGCTCGATCAGGCAGATCGTCAGCCCGTCCTGGTTCAGCGCGATGAGGTGGTCGGCAATCTGTTCGGTGAGGCTCGGGGTGACGCCGGCCATCGGCTCGTCGAGCAGCAGGATCTTGGGGTCGGCCATCAAGGCGCGCCCGATCTCGACCAGCTTCTTCTGCCCACCCGAGAGCGCCGTCACCGGGTTGTCCAGCACATGGTCGAGCTTGAGCCGTCGGGCGATGCCGAAGGCGCGCTCGCTGAGCTCCTCCTCACGCCGCCGCGCCGCTGCCGAGCGCAGCATCGCCGCCAGTAGGTTCTCGCCCGGCTGCCCGGCGCCATAGAGCATCAGGTGCTGGAAGACGCTGAGCTTGGGAAAGCCGCGCGCGAGCTGGAATGAGCGCACCAACCCCGCCGCCACGAGCTTTTCGGGGGCTAAGCCGGTGGTCTCGACCGAGCCCAGCCGGACCGAGCCGGCCTTGGGGCGGTAGAGCCCGGAGACCGCGTTGAACAGGGTCGATTTGCCGGCGCCATTGGGGCCGATCAGCCCGGTGAAGGAGCCGGCGGGAACGGCGAAATCGACGCCACGCAGCACATGCACGCCGTAGAAATCGAGCTTCAGCCCTGCGATGGTGAGGGCAGCCGTCATCGCGCACTTGCCTTATGTCTGGAATCCTGCGCGGAGGCGGTCTCGATTGGGAATTGCTGGCGGACCTGCTGTTTCCAGAAGGCCAGCATCTCCCGATAATAGGCGGGGTCGTTGGGGCGCAGCACCGTCTGGCTGATCATGCCGCGCACGAGGCACATCGTCGCGTTCATGACGATGCGGGTATGATCGGGTTCGACGCCGGCCCGCGTAGCGAGCGCGGTCCAGATCGCGTCGAGACCGGCGTGGAAATCACGCACGGTGGGGATGAGCTCGGCTCTGAAGTCGGGATTGTGCCGGGCTTCGGGCAGATACTCCATCGTGACGTAGAACAGCCGGTCATCCATCATCTGCCAGATGTAGTCGACGATCTCGTCGCTGGAGCCGCCGCGGGCAATGAAATCCTCGGCGAAGCGGTGCAGGTCGCGGGTGGTCTTGCTGAGCATGTCCGCGACGGAGGCGCTGATGATCGCCTCGCGGGTGGTGAAATGATGCGTCAGCGCGCCGCGAGAAACACCGGCCTGGCGGGCGATCTCCGGGGTGGTGGTGCGGGCAAGGCCACGATCGTGCAGCAGGTCGATCGTTGCATTCATCAGCCGCGTCGAGGTCTCCGCGCTGCGTTCCTTTTGGGATCGTCTTTTACCGGTTCCGCTCACGCCAAGCCTCAACCCCACGGGATGCGCGAAAGCTGCGACTCGTTTTGCAAACAGTCAAGCATGTTTCTTATGCGCCCAATGCTCGGATCGGAGGCGTGTGCGGAGAGGTCGTGGGATCAGGTGTTCCGGATCGTCAGAGGCTGAAAGTCCGGCCCCAGCTTGCGACTGTCCGGCTCGTGTCGATGCCGGCTGCCCTGAGCGCGGCCCAGACACCGGCTGCCGCCGAATCGATGACGGGTAGGCCCGTCTCCGCCTCGAGCATGGCTGCGACGGGGGCGCCGTTGAAATTGGTGCAGAAGATGACGATCGCCTCGGCCGAACCCTCCGCCGCGGCCGCTCGCGCCATCGCGGCGATCTCGCCTGGCGGCACAGCGCCATAAGAGAGATTGTCGCTCAGGCCGGCATGGCGCTCGGCGGTGACGGCAAAGCCCTTGCCGGTGAAATTGGCGATGCTCCGAGCCTGAGCGGCTGTGGTGTAGGGTGTGATCAGCGCGATGCGGCGAGCCGCCAGCCGTCGCAGTGCATCGAGCGTCGCCAAGGCCGAGGTCACGGCGGGGAGCCCAGTCCGTGCGGTGATGTCGGCGCAAAGCCGTTCGTCGATGTCGAAGCCGTAATCGCCGCCTTTCGAGCCGTTCCAGCAGATCGCAGCGGGCTCGGCATGGCCGAGCAGTTCCGCCGCCTGCAGCATCGCCGGCCAATCATAGGGGTTGGCCGCGGCCTGGTCGGGGCTGGTGTTGCCGAAGACGGGGATGCGCGTGAACAGGGGTGTCACGCCCGGCAGCGTGGCGCAGATAGCTTGCGTCACGCGCTCGACGGTGCGGTTACCCGAGGGCGTGATCGTGCCGATGGCGATGTCGGTTTGTATGGCTCCAGAGCATTGCGCGAAAAAGTGGGTACCGGTTTTTCGCATGAGCAATGCTCTAAACTCCAGGAATCGATCACGTTGCATTCGGACGGAACCGTCCGAATGCAACGTGATCTAAGGCAGCAAGATGCAGGCCAGCCGCCCGAGACGATGTTCAGCCCAGCGGGGCGACTGCGCAGCTCTGGCCGCCATCGACCGGCAGGCAGACGCCGGTGATGAACTGGGCTTCGTCGGAGGCGAGGAAGACGGCCGCGTTGGCGACATCCCAGGCGGTGCCCATCTTGCCGAGCGGTACGGCGGCGTTGCGGGCCGCGACCATCTCCTCGACCGAGGCGTATTGGCTGGAGATCTGCTTGTAGATCAATGGTGTGTCGATCATGCCGGGCATGATGCAATTGGCGCGGATGCCTTGCCTTGCATATTGCATGGCGAGGCCGAGCGTCGCCTGGTTCACTGCGGCCTTGGTCGCGTAATAGGCGAAATACGGGTAGCCGGTCCAGCGGATCGCTGCGAGCGAGGAGATGTTGACGATCGCGCCGCCGCCGGCCTTCAGCATATGCGGGATCACCGCCTTGGAGCAGCGGAAGACCGGGCCGAGATTGAGGTCGACCGCCGCCTTGAACTGCTCTTCGCTGAGTTCGACCGGGCCGCCCATATGGGTGACGCCGACATTGTTGTGCAGGATGTCGATGCGGCCGAAGCGGGTCATGGTCGCGGCGACGGCTGCGTCGATCGAGCCCTGCTGCGTCACATCGGCGGCCAGCGCGATGGCGACACCGCCTTCGCCCGCGATGATGCCGGCGGTCTCGTCGGCGGCGGCCTGGCTGATGTCGATGCAGGCGACGCGGGCGCCTTCGCGGGCGAAGGCGACGGCCGCGGCCTTGCCGTTGCCCCAGCCCGGCCCCGACGAGCCGGCGCCGAAGACGATGGCGATCTTGCTCTTCAGACGATCGGCCATGGTGACAACTCTCTGAGACGTCGTTGAAAGGCGGCGTCATCCCGGGCGGAGCGAAGCGGAGATCCGGGATCCATGCCGGAACGGTTCAGGCATGGATCCCTGATCAGCGCGGCTTCGCGGCTTGTCCGGGATGACGGTGCGGTTGTTGGGAAGGCCTCAGCTCAGCGAGCCGCCGACGGCCTTCTCGAGGATGGCCCAGGCCTCGTCGCCATATTTCTTCTTCCACTCCGTGTAGAAGCCGGCCTTGCGCAGGGCCTCGCGGAAGGGCTCGGCCTTGGTGTCGTTGAAGACCATGCCCTTGCCGGTGAGTTCCTCGCGCAAGCCCGCATTGAGCTTGGCGACGTCGGCGCGCTCCAGCTCGGCGGCGGCGTTGAGGTTCTTGGCGACGATGGCGCGCAGATCCTCCGGCAGGCGCTCCCAGGCGCGCTTGTTGCCGAGGAACCAGAAGCCGTCCCACATATGGTTGGTGACGGAGAGATATTTCTGCACCTCGAACAGCTTGGCGGTCGAGATGATCGCGAGCGGGTTCTCCTGGCCGTCGACGATCTTGGTCTGCAATGCCGTGTAGACCTCGGCGAAGTTGATGCTTGCGGGCGCCGACTGGAAGGCTGTGAACATCGAGGTCCAGAGCGGCGAGACCGGCACGCGGATTTTGAAGCCCTTGAGATCGTCGGGGGTGTTGATCGGGCCCTTCGAGCTCGTCATCTGGCGGAAGCCGTTGTCCCAGATCTTGTCCATGACGACGAGATTGGCCTTGCCGATCTGGCCACGGACATAAGCCCCCAGTTCGCCATCCATCGCCTTCCAGACGGCGTCGTAGTTCGGGAAGGCGAAGCCGATGCCCGAGACCGAGGCGTTGGGCACCAGCGTCGAGAGGATCAGCGGCGAGAGCGTGAAGAATTCGACGCCGCCCGAGCGCACCTGACTCAGCATGTCGGTGTCGGAGCCAAGCTGGTTGTTCGGGAAGATCTGGATCGCGACGCGGCCCTTGGTCTCGGCCTTGATCTTCTCGACCGCCTCGTTGGCGCGCATGTTCATCGGGTGCGCGAGGGGCAGGTTGTTGGCGTATTTGTAAGAGAATTCGGGGGTCTGCGCGGAGGCGCTGCCGATGTGGAAGGTGCCGATCGCGGAGGCGGCGGCTGTGCCCTGCAGCAGGGTGCGGCGTGAGATGGTCATGGTTGTTTCTCCCTAGGTGGTTTGTTTTTGGTCGTATTGAGGCCGTTTGGTCTTCAGATGAATGCCGTCCCCTCAGCCCTCATCCTGAGGAACTGCGAATCAGCGTCTCGAAGGATGCTCGAGATGGTTCAGGAGCCTCCTGGACCATCCTTCGAGACGTGAGCGCTGCGGGGCTCGCTCCTCAGGATGAGGGCTGAGGAGATGGCGAGCGACATGTGGCGCGTCCTCCTCACAGCACCCAGGTCGAGATGCCCGGCACGACCGCGATGATGACGAGGCCGGCGAGCAATGCGATCAGATAGGGCCAGACCGCGCCCATCGCCTCGTCGGGCGAGACGTTGCCGATTTTGCAGGCGATGTAGAAGCCGATGCCGATCGGCGGCGTCATCAGGCCGATGTTCATCGCCGTGACCACCACCATCGAATAGTGCACGTCGTTGATGCCGAGATTCTTGGCGATCGGGAACATCAGCGGCGCCATCAGCACGATGGCGGGCAGGCCCTCCAGCACGCAGCCGAGGATCATGAAGACGACGATCGTCACCGCCATGAAGGAGAGCCATCCGCCGGGCAGGCCGATCATGAAATTGGCGAGGTCGCGGGCGAAGCCGGTCTGGGTCAGGGCCCAGGCCATGGCGAGCGCGGTGCCGAGGATCATCAGGATCGCGCCGGACAAGGCGGCGGTCTCGACAAACATCGCATAGAACTTCCACCGGCTGATGCCGCCATAGAGGATCATGCCGATGATTAGCGCGTAGAGCACCGCGATGGTCGAGACCTCGGTCGCGGTGGCGACACCGCCGCCGACCGCGCCGCGGATGATGAAGGGCAGCACCAGCGCCGGGCCTGCGATCAGCGCGGTCTTGCCGATGACGGCGAGCGAGACGCGGCGAACGCCGTGCATGTCTTCGTTGCGCGCCTTCCAGCGGGCCAGAACGGCGAGCGCCAGCAGCAGCACCATGGCGATGGCGAAGCCGGAGTTGAACAGGCCGGCGATCGAGACGCCGGCGACCGAGCCAAGTACGATCAGCACGATGGAAGGCGGCACTGTGTCGGCCATCGCGGCGCCGGTGGCTAGCAGCGCGATCAGCTCCTTGGGCTGATAGCCGCGCCGCTTCATCTCGGGGAAGAGGGCCGGCGCCACCGTCGCCATGTCGGAGACCTTCGAGCCTGAAATGCCCGAGACTAGGAAGAGCGAGCCGAGCAGCACATAGGACATGCCGGCACGGACATGGCCGAGCATCGAGGCGAGGAAATCGACGATCGCCTTGCCCATGCCGGTGGCATCGAGCACGCAGCCGAGCAGCACGAAGATCGGCACCGAGAGCAGGATGATGCTCGACATGCCCTCATCCATGCGGCCGACCATGACGATCATCGGCACGCTGGTGGAAAAGGCGAGGAAGCAGAGCGTGCCCATGCCGAAGCAGAAGGCGATCGGCACGCCGGCGACCAGGCAGAGCGCGACGACGCCGAGCAGGAAGATCAGGATGTTGCCGTAGCCGAGCCCCTTGAAGGTGGGCGTCAGCAGCCAGAAGGCCGCGGCGATGGCGAGGATCAGCGCGGTGGCGAGGACGAGATCACGCACGGTCGAGGTCCGGACCGCGTGGCGCAGCGCCAGCAGCGTCATCAGGATGATGCCGGTGGCGATGGCCGAGACGCGCCAGCTATTTGGGATGTTCAGCGCGGCCGAGGTGACGAAGCTCTCCTCGATCGAATAGTCGATCGCCGGATAGACCATCGCCAGCAGGAAGGCGGCGATGACCAGTAGCGCGAAGGTGTTGGCGAAGCCGCGCAGGCGCTCCGGCATCATGCCGACGAAGAGCGTTAGCCGCAGATGTTCGTTGCGGTCGATCGCGATGGCCGAGCCCAGCATGGCGAGCCAGAGGAAGGAGATCGAGGCGACCTCGTCGATCCAGATCACCGGCAGCGAAAAGACATAGCGCGAGGTTACTCCGAGCAGCAGCACGCCGATGATCAGCGCGACGAGGGCTGCTGCGACGAACTCGACCGGGCGCATGAAGGGGGAGCCGGGACGGACATCGTCCAGTTCCGAAATGGCCTCGGGCAGGGCGATTCTGTCGGCGATATCGACCATGATGCCGGCTCAGCCGCGAGCGATGGCGCGGGGCATGGCGACGTTTCCGTCAGCCTGCGGCACAATGGTGGCGGGCACGGAGCCGGCGCCCTTACGGGTTGCCTGCAGCGACATCGGTTCTTCCTCCCATGCGCGTCGATCTTGTTGGCTTGTCTGGCAGCCGTCGACGCGGTCCATACTGTGACCGAAATCACATCAGGTTGGCGCGGAGATTACACGACAGGCACCGCATTGCAATCCGGAATGGGGCGATCTAGGCTCCAGAAACAAGAACAAGGTCCATATCATGGATCGGCTTGAGGAAGCCAAGGTGGAACCAATCAACCAGGTGCACGCCGGAATGTCCGGTTCGCAGAGCGTCGATCGCGCCCTGCGGCTGCTCGCGTTGATCGGCCGGGAGCCGGCCGGCGGCTTGCCGCTCGCCGAAATCGTGACGGGCAGCGGGCTCAACAAGCCGACGGCGCGCCGGCTGCTGCTGGCGCTGATGCGGGCCGGGCTGGTCGAGCAGGAGCCGCAATCGCGGCATTACTGCCTCGGCGAGGAGGCTTTCGTGCTCGGCGTGCTTGCGGCGCGGCGGCATGGGCTGCTCGAACTCGCGATGGAGAGTCTGCGGCGCCTGTCTGCGGTGACGATGGATACGAGCTTCCTGTCGATCAGGCGGGAGAATTACGCGGTCTGCCTGCATCGGGAGGAGGGCACCTATCCGGTGCGGACCCATGCGCTGCAGGCCGGGCTGCAGCATCCGCTCGGCGTCGGCGCTGGCTCGCTCGCCATGCTGGCGGCGCTGCCTGACGATGATGCGGACCGGATCATCGAGGCCAACGCGCCGGTCCTGCTGACGCATTATCCGGGCTTCGCGCCGGAACTGATCCGGGGCGATCTCAAGCTGGCGCGGCAGCGCGGCTTCTCGGTCAATCCCGGCCGGCTGGTCGCCAGCTCCTGGGGCATCGGTGCGGCCTTCCGCTATCCCGACGGGCGTGTTGCCGGAGCGCTGAGCCTGGCCGCGATCGACAGCCGCATGCAGCCGACGCGGCAGGAGGAACTAGCCGGCCACCTCGCGCTGGAGGTTGCCCGGATGGAGCGCCTGCTGGCTGAGATGTTCGTGTCCGGGCGCAAGACGACGGGCCGGGTCGGCCGACCTGCGGCTGCGCCGGCCGAGGTGAGACGCGCCTGAGATGGGCCCGACATCCTATCGACATGGGAGTATCTGACGTGACCGTAGCCTCTTCCTCAGTGGCCCCCGCCGGCGGCGTTGCCCCGATGACACGCCGGGTGAT
The DNA here is from genome assembly GCF_001741865.1 of Bosea vaviloviae. Lineage (NCBI taxonomy): Bacteria > Pseudomonadati > Pseudomonadota > Alphaproteobacteria > Hyphomicrobiales > Alloboseaceae > Allobosea > Allobosea vaviloviae. The sequence continues at coordinate 6,107,595 of NZ_CP017147.1, read as the reverse complement.
GAATCTCGGCCATATTGCCGCGCAGAATGCACGGCGGCTTGCCGATCACCCAGCCTTCATCTGGGGCGAGTTGACGCTGAGCTGGTCGCAGCTTGACGCGCAGGTCTCGGCGCTCGCCGCCGGCTTGCGCCAGCGCGGCATCGGCAAGGGCGACCGCATCCTGGTCCACTCCAAGAATTGCGACGCGATGTTCGTCTCGATGTTCGCCGCCTTCCGTCTGGGCGCGGTCTGGGTCCCGACGAATTTCCGGCTGCTGCCCGACGAGGTTGGCTATCTCGGCACCTGCTCGGGCGCCAAGGCCTTCATCTGCCATGGCGATTTTCCAGCCCATGCGGCGGCTGTTGCCGCCTCGGAGCCTGCGCCGGAGTTCATCTGGCGGATCGGGCCGGGCGAGTTCGGCGAGGCCGAGGTCGGCGAGGTGATCGCACGCCGTCTTGGCGAGCAGGTCGCCAATGTCGCGGTCGAGCATGACGATCCGTGCTGGTTCTTCTTCACCTCCGGCACGACCGGGCGCTCGAAGGCCGCCGTACTGACCCATGGCCAGATGGGCTTCGTGGTGACGAACCATCTCGCCGATCTGGTGCCGGGCTCGACCGAGGCGGACGCCTCGCTCGTCGTCGCCCCGCTCTCGCATGGGGCGGGCGTGCACCAGCTCGTGCTGTCATCGCGCGGCGCCGCGACAATCCTGCTGCCGACCGAGCGCTTCGACATCGACGAGGCCTATCGCCTGATCGAGCGGTACAAGATCACCAACATCTTCACCGTGCCGACCATCCTGAAGATGCTGGTCGAGCATCCGGCCGTCGACCAGCACGACCATTCCAGCCTGCGTCACATCATCTATGCGGGCGCGCCGATGTATCGCGAGGATCAGAAGGCCGCGCTCGCCAAGCTCGGCAAGGTGCTGGTGCAGTATTTTGGGCTGGGCGAGGTCACCGGCAACATCACGGTGCTGCCGCCGGCCCTGCACGAGGCGCAGGACGGTCCCGATGCGCGCATCGGCACCTGCGGCTTCGAGCGCAGCGGCATGGAGGTGCAGATCCAGGACGATGCCGGCCACGCAGTTGCGCCGGGCGTGCAGGGCGAGATCTGCGTGATCGGGCCCGCCGTCTTTGCCGGCTATTACGACAACCCTGAAGCCAATGCGAAATCCTTCCGCGACGGCTGGTTCCGTACCGGCGATCTCGGCCATATGGACGAGCAGGGCTTCGTCTACATCACCGGCCGCGCCTCGGACATGTACATCTCCGGCGGCTCGAACATCTATCCGCGCGAGATCGAGGAGAAGATCCTGACCCATCCGGCGATCGCGGAGGTCGCGGTGCTCGGCGTGCCTGATCCGGTCTGGGGCGAGATCGGCGTCGCGGTCTGCGTGACGCGCCCGGGTGCAAGCGCGACAGAGGCCGAAATGGCGGAGTATCTTGCGGCGAAGATCGCTCGCTACAAGATGCCCAAGCGCTTCTTCTTCTGGGAGGCCTTGCCGAAATCCGGCTATGGCAAGGTACCCAAGCGCCTGGTCAAGGACGAACTCGAGGCGCGCGGCGAATTGGACTGGCTGCGCTCGTGACGGCTGCCGCGATGAATGGCTTCAACCGGCGGATAGGCCCCATGACGACCGGAACAAGGTCGCCATGGAGCCCGGGAATGCACTGGCGCCGATCAGCGGCGGTAGTAGCGGCGGTGACGGCGGTAATGCCGACGGTAATGCCGGCGATGATGGCGATAACGATGGCGGCTGAACGCTGCGTCGACATCATCGAGCGACTGGGTGGCCCTCGGCTCGGCAGGCGCGGCGCCCACGGGCTCCGGAGCGAGCGTCACCGGCGCGGCCTGCGCCATCGCGACAGCGCCGACGCTGGCGGCAGCCGCCCCGCCAATCAGGCTCAGGATAAAAGAGCGCCTATCCATCAGGTTATCCTCTCTTGATCGTTGATGGCCCTTCCAGGTCGAACTGGCCCGGAACGGACTGAGCGAAAACATCTGGCGGGGCCGTTGGTTCCGCCGCCACGCCGAAACGAGGTTGCCATTGTCCTGCCAGTACGCGCCGGTTTTGCCGCTCAGTTCGGTGTTCCATCCGCATGACCGCTTTTTACCCGGCCGCGATCTCGCCATGATGCGTCAGGCCTTTCCATGGAGGATGACGTCATGAGACGCATCGAGCAGCCCGGTCCCGCGACGCCCGAGCGGGTCGAATGGGCGGAAAGCCATGGTTTGCGTTTCGAGATGACGCTGCAGCCCGGTCTGACCCTGCTGGAGGCCGTGCGGCGCAGCTTTGCCGCGGCGGGCTTCACCTCGGGCGTTGCGCGGATCGACGGCGCGGCCCTGTCCTCCTTCAGCTATGTCATGCCGGCCTTGTCACAGACGTCGGAGCATGCGGCTTTCTACAGCGAGATCTTTCGACCGCCCGGCATCGCCCGCATCGAGACCGGCGCGCTGACCTTCGGCCTGCGTGACGGCGCGCCCTTCTTCCATTGCCATGCGCTCTGGCAGGAGGCGGGCGGCAAGCGCAGCGGCGGCCATATCCTGCCCGACGAGACGTTGGTGGCCGAGGCGATCACGCTCCCGGCCGTCGGCATCGATGGCGCGGGGTTCGCCGCTTACGTCGATGCCGAGACCAATTTCAAGCTGTTCGGCCCCGCGACGGTCCCCTTGCTGGGCGCGACGCGGGAGGGGCGCTTCTTCGCCCTGCGCGTGCGCCCGAACATAGACCTTGCCGGCGCGCTGGAGCAGTTCTGCGCCGAGCATGGCGTCAGGCGTGCGACGATCCATGGCGGCGTCGGCTCGACGATCGGTGCACGCTTCGAGGACGGTCGGATGGTCGACAACTTCGCCACCGAGATCGCGATCAAATCCGGCCGGATTTGGAGCGAGGGGCAGCGCATGACCTCGGAAATCGACGTGGCTCTGGTCGACTACACCGGGGCGATGGCGCAGGGCCGCCTGACGCGCGGCGACAACCCGGTGCTGATGACCTTCGAGCTGGTGCTGGAGGCGGGGTAAGGGGCAGCGGCTTATGCGCCGTCATTCCGGGCGGAGCGCAGCGAAGACCCGGAATCCATCGGAGGGCTCCGGAACTCTACGATGGATTCCGGATCGGCGCCGCTTCGCGGCTTGTCCGGAATGACGGGGAATATATAGCCCGTTAAGCGCCCTTCTTCCGCGCCACCTCCAGGTCGCGCAGATCCTTGCGCCGGATCTTGCCGGTCGCGGTCATCGGCAACTCGGTGACGAACTCGATCTCTCGGGGATATTGATAGGCGGCGAGCCGCTCCCTGACGAAGGCCTGGATCTCGGCGGCAAGGGCGTCCGAGGGGGCAAAGCCCGGTTTCGGCAGCACGAAGGCCTTCACCACCTCGGTGCGCAGCGGGTCGGGACTGCCGACGACGGCGACCATCAGCACGGCCGGATGGCGGATGACGCAGTCCTCGATGTCGCCGGGGCCGATGCGGTAGGCGCCGCTGGAAATGATGTCGTCGTCGCGACCCTGGAACCAGAAATTGCCCTCGGCGTCGCAGGCGCCGGTGTCTCCGGTGACGAGCCAGTCGCCGACGAATTTGGCCGCCGTCGCCTCGGGCTGGCGCCAATATTCCAGCATCATCACCGGGTCGGGCCGCGCGACCGCGATCAGCCCCTGCTCGCCGGCCGGCATCGCCTCGCCCTCGGGCGAGACCACCGCGACGCGGTGGCCAGGCACGGCGCGGCCCATCGAACCGGGCACGATCGGAAACAGGCTGGCGCAGTTCGAGACGATCAGGTTCGCCTCGGTCTGGCCGTAGAACTCGTTGACCGGAAAGCCGAAGGTCTCCTCGCTCCAGGCCAGCATGTCGGCGCCCAGCGTCTCGCCGCCGGTGCCGATCGAGCGCATCGCATAGTCGAAGCGCTGGCGCGGCCTCTCGACCTGCCGCATCAGTTTCAGCGCCGTCGGCGGCAGGAAGGCATTGCGGACCTTGTGCCGGGCCAGCAGCGCGAAGGCGGCTTCCGGATCGAATTTGCGGGCGCGCGAGGCCAGCACCGGCACGCCGAAATAGAGGCTCGGCAGCAGCACGTCGAGCAGGCCGCCGGCCCAGGCCCAGTCGGCCGGCGTCCAGAACAGGTCGCCGGCTTGCGGGAAGAACTCCTGCGGCAGTTGCACGCCGGGCAGGTGGCCGAGCAGGACGCGATGCGCATGCAGCGCGCCCTTGGGCTTTCCCGTCGTGCCAGAGGTGTAGATGATCAGAGCTGGATCATCGGCCCGCGTATCGATGGATGCAAAACGGTCGGAGGCCTTCGCCAGCTCCGCGGCGAAGTCGAGATGGGTCCCGGTCGTTTCCCTATCGCCGATGACGAAGATGCGCTTGAGTTTGGGCAGGGTGGCGCGGATCGTCTCGATCTTGCCGATGTTCTCGGTATCGGTGATCAGCGCCGCCGCGCCGCTGTGCTGTAAGCGATGTTCGAGCGCATCCGGCCCGAACTGAGTGAAGAGCGGCAGCGCGATCGCGCCCATCTTGTAGATGGCGAGATGGGCCATCGCCGTCTCCGGCCGCTGCGGCAGCAGGATGCCGACGCGGTCGCCCGGTCCGATGCCATGACCGCGCAGCATATTGGCGAGGCGGCTGGAGCTCCGTTTCAGGTCGTCGAAGCTGAGGGTTGCGACGCCCGCCGCTTCATCCTCATAGATCAGCGCCGGCTTGCCGCTGCCGTCGGCATGGCGGTCGCAACAGGCGACGCCGATGTTGAAGCGCTCCGGGATATCCCAGCGGAAAGCCTCGGAGGTTTCCCGGTAGCTTGCCGCCCGCATCAGCATCAGCCTTGCTCCGGCCGGCGCTTCATCAAAAGCTTGAGGTGGCCCGTCTGAACCTGCTCGCCGCGCTGGTTGAAGACATCGAGCCTGAGGGTGACGACACCGCGATCGGGCTTGCGCGAGGGCTTGCGATCCACGGTCGTGACCACGGCATGGACGGTGTCGCCGATCCTGACCGGCCCGGCGAAGCTCCAATGCAGGTCGAGCAGGCCCATGGTGGTGGCGTCGACCAGGTTCTGCTGCGACACCAGGCCGATCGCCATGGCAAGCGTCAGCGGGCCATGGGCGATGCGCTCCCCGAACGGGGTCGTGGCGCAATACTCGCTGTCGATATGGAGCGGGTTGAAATCGCCGGAGAGCCCGGAAAACAGCGTGATGTCGCCTTCGCCGACAGTGCGGCCGCGCGTGACAACGCGCAGGTCCTCGCCGAATTCCTCGAAATAGAGCCCCATCGTTTCCGTTCCCGATCGTCGTTTTGGCGATTAGGCGCGCGAAGGGGGCAGGCTGACAAGGCCGGGCGTTGCCGCTTTTGCTCACGGCAGGATTGCGGAGATGGCGCAGGCTCGGGGGCAAGGCGAGGGGTTTGGCGATGATGCATCGACGGGGGCGCTGAAACCGGAGGCCAGGCCGATGCTGACAATGTATGTCCGGTACGTTATACGTTTCGTATAACGAGCGTAAGGTCGACTGTCATGAACAAGCCGAGTCAGACCAGCACGGGGGAACCGCTCGACAGCGCTAACGTGCTGCAAGTTAGAAAGATCGGCAACTCGCTCGGGTTGATTCTGCCTCGGGAGATGCTGGCTCGACTGAAGCTCAAGGAGGGCGACGCACTGCATGTGGTCGAACAACCCAACGGGGCCTTCAGACTCGTCAAGCAGAAGCCTGATTTCGACAAGGCGATGGCCGCGGCGCGCCGGGGCATGAAAATCTATCACAATGCCTTGGCCGAGCTCGCGAAGTGACCGAGCCGAGCTGGCTGTCCGAAGACGTCGTCCTGGCCATTCATGATGAGCAGCTAACGATTCATGGTGGGGGCGCCGGTTTGCGCGATGCGGGCATGCTCGCATCCGCGTTGGAGCGCCCTGTCAACAAATGGGCCGATGAGGCGGCAGAGCTGCCGGAACTGGCGGCAAGCTACGCATTCGGATTGGCGAAGAACCATCCGTTCATCGATGGCAACAAGCGGACGGCTCTGCTGGCGCCCTACACATTCTTGTTCATCAACGATGTCGATTTCATCGTGCCCGAGGCTGAAGCGGCTGTCGCCATCCTGGCTCTCGCGGCTGGCGAGATCGACGAAGACGGGCTCTCCCGCTGGATCCGCGACAACTGGCCGAAGGACATGCCGGCATGACCACCCCCATCTGGATCGAGGCCGCGATCAACGGGCCCTGGGGCAAGGAGCGCCAGCCCGGCATTCCGATCGCCATTCCCGACATCGTTGCTGACGGCATCGCGGCGGTCGAGGCGGGGGCGGCGATCGTGCATCTGCATGTCTATGATGTCGAAACCGGCCGCCAGCGCGACGATTGGCAGCTTTATGCCCGGGCGATCGAGGGCATCCGCGCCAAGGTCGACGCCATCGTCTATCCGACCATTCCGATCCTGGGCTCGGGCTATGCCGGCGACATGATCGGCTCCGGCCGCTACACCCATCTGGAGGAGCTCGCCAAGCGCGGCCTCGTCGAATGGGGCGTGCTCGATCCCGGCTCCTGCAACTGGACGACCTTTGCCGGGATTCCCGGCGGTGAGCCCGGCTTCATCTACCAGAACCCGGGCGAGCATATCCGCGAGGGCATGGCGGTGGCCCATGCCAACAGGATCCATCCGAGCTATGCGATCTATGAGCCCGGCTTCACGCGGTTGGGCGCGGCGCTGGCCAAGGCCTATCCGGGGCTGCCGACGCCGATCTATCGCCTGATGTTCTCCGATGCCTTCGCCTGGGGCTTTCCGCCGAAGGCCTATGCGCTCGAGGCCCATCTCGCCTTGCTCGCCGAGGATGCGCCCGGCGCGCCGGTGATGATCGCGGGGCTCGGCGTCGATCTTTCCGGATTGATCGGGCCGGCGGTGGCACGCGGCGTCCATGTCCGGGCCGGGCTGGAGGATGCGCATTTCGGCTGTACAAAGACGAATGCCGCCTTGGTCTCGGAAACGGTGAAGCTGGTCGAGGCGGCTGGCGGGCGGGCCGCGAGCGTTGTCGAGATCAGGGCTGATCTCGCGGCGCGGCGTTAACGCCACGGACAGACCAGCAGTTTTTGCCGGGCCAAGGTAATTCCTGCCCGGGCGGCCTGACGGCATATTCATAGTTATCAAGACCTTAAAGCTGGCACAATCCCTGCTCCGGAGCGTCGAACGCCACGTCCGGAGAGCCGCGATGTCCACGACCATCGGCGCCAGTGCCTCCCTGCTCCTGAACTACACCCGCAGCGGGCAGGCGGTGCTCGATGCGCAGCCCTCGCTTGCGCAGCTGCTCAGCGAGGATGCGACAACGGGCTCGCAACTCCCCGCATCGGCGACCGTTGCCCTGTCTGACGAAGCCAAGGCCTATCTCGCGCGGACCTCCGCAGCGACCGCGGCCGATTCCGGCATGACGCTCGCCACCCGCGCGGCGAATGCGCGGCAGTGGTTCGACCAGCAATATCAAGCGCTCGGCATTTCCTCGGCGCTGATCGACGGCAAGGTCGCGGTCGATCTGAGCGGGCAGGGCCGCGCGACATTGTCGGCGGTGGCCTCGAACGCGCAGGGGCTGTTCTCTAGGGATGAGAGCGCCGCAGCGGCGACGGCTCTGCAATCCCGCTTCGACACCGCGATCTCGCCGCATGTCGTCATTGCCCGCCATACCGGGAATTACGCCGCGCTCTACGACGCCGCGCTGAAATATGCCGACGAGGCCGGGAGCGACGAGCGGGCGACCGTGGCCTGGCAGGATCAGAAGCAGGCTCTGCTTGATGGCGCTGCCGCCGCGAGAAAGACGCCTGGCAAGGCGCCCGACACCGGCAGCGCCAATGATCCCGTCAAAGCCCTGCTCGGCAAAACCACGCCCAGCGGGTCGCTGACGCCCCAGATGACGATCGCGGCGGTTGCCGCCAATGCGCGCTTGCTGCTGGACGACCAGGCCAACAGCGCGCAGGACAAGGGCACCGAGCTTGTGTTCGATGCGTCGCGCAAGGACGGCCAGCAGGTGGATTTCGCCAAGTTCGACAACCGCTCCTTGGCGGCGGTCGCGCTGAATCAAGGCGCGGCCTTCTCGCCGGGCGAGGTCCGCGCCGCCAAGGCGGAACTCGACCAGCGCAATCGCGCGAGCGTGCTCGATACGCTGAAGGCGACATCCGGTAGCAGCGACGGCACGAGCGCGAGCCTTGCCCTCGTCAACCGATACGCCGCCATGAGTACCGAGGAAAAAGCCGCGCTCGGGATCAGCGACGACTTCACCAAACAACTGGTCCAGACCTATCAGAGCATCCAGGCGACCCAGGGGCGGTTGGGCGGCAATTCCTCGCTGGGGCTGGTCGGCTACCTCTGACCGGAAGGAGCGCCAGAATCTCAACCTCTCGCGGCTGAGGCGATCGGCTGCACTGGTGTTCTTGGCGGCGCGGCCTACATCGTGACGACGCAACCGCAAGAGGCGCGCCGAGCCCATGTCCGACCACGACAGCGAAGCCAACCGCTTTTCCGCCCGCGCCGCGCGCTATGCCCGCGTGGGGGCCAATGTCGGCGGGGTCGCGGCGCGCATCGCCGGTACGCGCCTGTTCGGGCTGGATGGCCGCACTGCCAGCAATGCCGAGGCGCTGGCCAAGGCGCTGGGCGGGCTGAAGGGCCCGATCATGAAGGTGGCGCAGCTCGTCGCCACGATTCCCGATGTGGTGCCGCCGGAATACGCCGCCGAATTGCAGAAGCTGCAATCGCAGGCGCCGCCAATGGGGGCCGCCTTCGTCAAGCGCCGGATGCTGGCCGAGCTCGGGCCGCAATGGCGCGAGCGCTTCGCCGAGTTCGATCTGAAGCCGGCCGCCGCGGCCTCGCTGGGGCAAGTGCATCGCGCCACGACGCTGGAGGGCGTGCCGCTTGCCTGCAAGCTGCAATATCCCGACATGGAATCGGCCGTGGAGGCCGACATCTCCCAGCTCGACATCCTGTTCGCCTTGCACCGGCGCATGGACCCGGTGATCGACACGACCGAGATCGCCAAGGAAATCGGCGCCAGGGTGCGCGAGGAGCTCGATTACATTCGCGAAGCGAAGCATATCGCGCTTTATCACGAGATCCTGGCCGATACGCCGGAGGTGCGGGTGCCCCGGCTCGAAGCCTCATTGTCGACGCGCAGGCTCCTGAGCATGCATTGGCTCGAGGGCAGCCCGATCCTGTCCCATAAGTCGGACGGCCAGGAGGCGCGCGACCGGATCTCGACGGCGATGTTCAAGGCCTGGTGGCGGCCCTTCAGCCATCACGGCGTCATCCATGGCGATCCGCATCTGGGTAACTACACGGTCTTCTCAGAGGGTGACACGCCGGCGGGCATCAACCTGCTCGACTATGGCTGCATCCGCATCTTCCCGCCCAGTTTCGTCGGCGGCGTGGTCGATCTCTATCGCGGCCTGCTGGAGGGCGACGCCGCCCGCGTCGTGCACGCCTATGAGACCTGGGGCTTCAGGGGGTTGACCAAGGATCTCGTCGACACGCTGAACATCTGGGCGCGTTTCATCTACGGGCCGCTGCTGGAGGACCGGACGCGCCGCATCGCCGAGGATGTCAGCCCGGCTGAGTATGGCCGCAAGCAGGCCTTCCAGGTGCATCAGGCCCTGAAGCAGCGCGGGCCGGTGACGGTGCCGCGCGAATTCGTCTTCATGGACCGCGCCGCGATCGGGCTCGGCGGCGTCTTCCTGCATCTCGACGCCGAGCTGAATTTCCATCGCCTGTTCGAGGCGGAGATCGAGGGGTTTTCGACGGGAGGGATCGCCACGACCCAAGGTAAGGCTTTGGCCCGCGCTAAGCTCATTGCGTCGTCAGTTTGACTGCCGTTGTGGTCTTTCAATCGATTAGACTCGACTGTTCTCGCAATTTTATGTCGTGAAGTCCGGAAATCCGCCTAATAAACAGGCTCATTTCCGGTGACGATGCGTTGCCGACCCATCGCGGGTGCGCTACAGGGCAAGAGGATTTTCTTCAATCTCGGGAACCACCCATGGCCGATCACGGGCATCACGCCACCGACATTCCGCAGATGGACTACGCCGAGCATGAGCGGACCTATCAGGGCTTCATGCATTTCGCCGAGGTCGGCACCGTCGCCTGCCTCGCCATCGTCGCGGCGCTGGCGGTGGGCGGCACCAAGCATGCCTGGGGCGTCGCCCTCATCGGTACGCTGCTGACGCTGGTCGGCACGGTTGTCGGGATCGCATCGAAGTCGATTGCCTGGAAGGCTCCGGCCGTTCCCTTCGCGCTGATGATGGTCGCGCTCGTTCTCCTGTAAGATCCGCCTCCGCCAAGCCTGAAAGGCCTCGCCCTGCCATGCGCATTGCTGTGCCAGCCGAAACGCAAGGGGCGGAAACCCGCGTCGCCGTGACGCCGGAGACCGTCCGCAAGTTCATCGGCCTCGGGGCCGAAATCGTGGTCGAGAAGGGCGCCGGGCTCGCTTCCGGCATCAATGACGCCGATTACGAGGCGGCGGGCGCGAGCATCGCCAAGAACGCCAAGGATGCGCTCAAGGGCGCGGCGATCGTGCTCAAGGTGCGCCGCCCGGCCGAATCCGAGATCGCCGGCCTGCCGTCCGGCGCGCTCGTCGTCGGCATCATGGACCCTTATGGCAATGAGGCTGCGGTCGAGGCCCTGGCCAAGGCCAAGGTCGCGGCCTTCGCGATGGAGTTCATGCCGCGCATCACCCGCGCGCAGGTCATGGATGTGCTCTCCTCGCAGGCGAATCTCGCCGGCTATCGCGCGGTGATCGACGGCGCGGCCGAATATGGCCGGGCGTTGCCGATGATGATGACGGCGGCCGGCACTGTCCCTGCTGCGCGCATCTTCATCATGGGTGTCGGCGTCGCCGGCCTGCAGGCGATCGCGACGGCGCGGCGTCTCGGCGCGATCGTGACCGCGACCGATGTGCGCCCCGCCACCAAGGAGCAGGTCGAATCGCTCGGCGCGAAGTTCCTGGCCGTCGAGGACGACGAGTTCAAGCAGGCGCAGACTGCCGGCGGCTACGCCAAGGAAATGTCCAAGGAATACCAGGCCAAGCAAGCCGAGCTGACGGCGAGCCACATCGCCAAGCAGGATATCGTCATCACCACCGCGTTGATCCCGGGGCGTCCCGCGCCGAAGCTGATCTCCAAGGCGATGGTCGAGAGCATGAAGGCCGGTTCCGTGATCATCGATCTCGCGGTCGAGCGCGGTGGCAATTGCGAACTCGCCAAGCCCGGCGAAATCGCGGTTACCCCCAATGGCGTCAAGATCGTCGGCCATCTCAACGTGCCCGGCCGTTTGGCCGCGACCTCGTCGCAGCTCTACGCCAAGAACCTCTTCGCCTTCGTCGAGACGCTGATCGACAAGAGCGCGAAGACGCTCGCCGTGAACTGGGACGACGAATTGGTGAAGGCGACCGCCCTGACCAAGAACGGCGCGGTGATCCATCCGAATTTCGCGCCGAAGCCCGCGCCTGTCGTCGAGGGGAGCGTCTAACATGGCCAATCCGACACCCGAACAGGCACTCGAACAGGCCCGCTCCGCCGCCGCGCTGGCGAAGCAGGCGGCCGAGCTCGCCGAGAAATACGCCGAGCAGGCCGCTGCGGCGGCAAGCGTCGCGACAGGTGTCGATCCGACGGTGTTTCGCCTCGCGATCTTCGTGCTCGCGGTCTTCGTCGGCTATTACGTGGTCTGGTCGGTGACGCCGGCGCTGCACACGCCGCTGATGTCGGTCACCAATGCGATCTCCTCGGTCATCGTCGTCGGCGCGCTGCTTGCGGTCGGCGTCCAGGCTGCTCCGGCGCTGGGCGACGGTCCGGTCTGGGCCAAGCTCTTCGGCTTCGTGGCGCTGATCCTGGCTTCGGTGAACATCTTCGGCGGCTTCCTCGTCACCGAGCGCATGCTTTCGATGTACAAGAAGAAGGGCTGAGCGCCGATGGCCGCCAATCTCTCCGCCCTGCTTTACGTCGTCTCCGGCGTCCTGTTCATCATGGCCTTGCGGGGCCTGTCGCACCCGACCACGTCCCGTCAGGGCAATTTCTACGGCATGGTCGGGATGGGCATCGCCATCCTGACGACCGTGGTGTTCTTCCCGCCATCGGGCTTCTCCGGCTGGTTCCTGGTCGTGCTGGGCATCGCCATCGGCGGCGGCATCGGCGCCTATATGGCCCGGCGCGTGCAGATGACGCAGATGCCGCAGCTCGTCGCCTTCTTCCACTCGCTGGTGGGTCTGGCGGCGGTGCTGGTCGCTGCGGCTGCGCTCTATGCGCCGGGCGCCTTCGGCATCGGCGAGGTCGGCCATATCCATGGCGGCAGCCTGTTCGAGATGGGGCTCGGCGTCGCCATCGGCGCGATCACCTTCACCGGCTCGATCATCGCCTTCCTCAAGCTCGACGGGCGCATGAGCGGCAAGCCGATCATGCTGCCGCAGCGCCATGGCATCAATATCGGGCTCGGCGTCGCGCTCGTCGTGCTGCTGCTGGTCCTCATCAAGACCGAGAGCCATGTCGTATTCTGGCTGATCGTGCTGGTCTCGTTCGCGCTCGGCGTACTCCTGATCATCCCGATCGGCGGCGCGGACATGCCCGTCGTCGTCTCGATGCTGAATTCCTATTCCGGCTGGGCTGCGGCAGGCATCGGCTTCACGCTCGGCAACATGGCGCTGATCATCACCGGCGCGCTGGTCGGCTCGTCGGGCGCGATCCTCTCCTACATCATGTGCAAGGCGATGAACCGGAGCTTCATCTCCGTCATCCTCGGCGGTTTCGGTGGCGACGATGCTGCGGCCGGCGCGGCCGGGGCGGTCGAGGCGCGGCCGGTCAAGCAGGGTTCTGCCGACGACGCCGCCTACATCATGAAGAACGCCGCCAAAGTCATCATCGTGCCGGGCTATGGCATGGCGGTGGCGCAGGCCCAGCATACGCTGCGCGAGATGGCCGATCTGCTGAAGAAGGAGGGCGTCGAGGTGAAGTACGCCATCCATCCGGTGGCGGGCCGCATGCCTGGCCATATGAACGTGCTGCTGGCCGAAGCCAACGTGCCCTATGACGAGGTCTTCGAGCTTGAGGACATCAACTCGGAATTCGGCCAGGCCGACGTCGCCTTCGTCATCGGCGCGAATGACGTGACCAACCCCGCCGCCAAGACCGACAAGGCCTCGCCGATCTACGGCATGCCGATCCTCGACGTCGAGAAGGCCAAGACCGTGCTCTTCATCAAGCGCGGCATGGCGGCTGGCTATGCCGGTGTCGAAAATGAGCTGTTCTTCAGGCCCAACACGATGATGCTGTTCGGCGATGCCAAGAAGGTCACCGACGACATCGTCAAGGCGATGGCGCATTAGGCGCGGCCGTCATTCCTTTGTCGCGAAAGGCCGGCTTCGTGCCGGCCTTTTTCGTTTGGAGCCCAAGTCTTATTTGGAGCCCATGTCTTGTTTGAAGCCCATGTTTCATTTGGAGGCCATGCCGTGACGCTCTCCATCCGCCCGATGCTGGCAGGCGACCGACCCGCCGTGTTGGCGCTGCTGCTCGAACTGACGGCCCATGAGGCGACCTTGAGCGCGGAACGCGCGACCGGGCCCGCTGCCGCCGCAGCCTGCCTCGCCGACGATGCGGAAAAGGCCGCCGAGCATGGCGGCGCCCAGATCGTCGCTCAGCAGGGCGATGAGGTCGTCGGTTATCTGGCGCTGCGGCTCGGGCGCATCGGCCCCTTCGTGCACGAGCATTTGCGCGACCACGTCTATATCGAGAACATCGTGGTCGCGGCCGCTTGCCGGGGAACCGGGATCGGGCAGCTCCTGCTGGCGGAGGCCGAACGCTTCGCCCGCGGGGCCGGCTGCAAGGTGCTCCATCTGAGCGTCATGGAGGGCAACGACATGGCGCTGACCGCCTATCGCCGTGCCGGTTTCGGCAGTTTCGCGCTGGAAATGGCCAAGGTTCTCGACTAGGGGCGTGGTTCGGAGCCAATGCGGGGCTCCAGACCGTCGCGAGACCGCCATGGTGGCGGGGGAGAGTGATCGGCATGAAACTGCTCGGCCGCCTCCTGCTCGTCGCCTGCGCCCTCTATCTCGCCGGGCTGGCCGTTCTCTTCGTCAGGCAGCGCGACCTGATGTATCCGCGCAATCCGGTGCGTGCCGATATCGCTTCGGCGAACCTGCCGGGTGCAATGGAGGTTCCGCTGACGGCGGCTGATGGCGAGCGGCTGGTGGCCTGGCTCGTGCCGCCACGCGCGGGCAAACCCGTGCTGCTGTTCTTCCACGGCAATGCCGGCAATTTCGGTAGATCCATCCGCCAGGCCCGTTTCCGGGCTCTGACGGAGGATGGCACCGGCCTCTTCGCCGTCAATTATCGCGGCTATGGCGGTTCCACCGGCAGCCCGACGGAGGAGGGCATCCATCTCGATGCGCGTGCCGCCTATGGCGAGGCGGCGGAGCGCTTCGGGGCTGCGCGGCTGGTCGGCTATGGCGAATCGCTCGGCACCGGCGTCGTGCTGCAACTGGCGGCGGAGGTGCCGCTCTCGGCGGTCATCCTGGAAGCACCCTATCTCTCGACGGCGGCGGTGGCGCAGGGGGTCTATCCCTACGTGCCGATCCGGCTCGTCATGCTGGATCAGTTCCGCTCGGAGGCCGTGATCGGGCGGGTGCGTGCGCCGCTGCTTGTGCTGCATGGCGAGCGCGACGGCGTGATCCCGTTCAGGCAGGGGCAGGCGCTTTACGAGATGGCGAACCCGCCCAAGCGCTTCATCCGCTTTCCGGCGGGCCACCATGAGGATCTACCGGCCCAAGGCTCGGTTCCGGAGGTCAGGCGCTTCCTCGCGGATGCGGCGAGCGGTGGTGTGGCGGGCGCTGAGAGCCGCACGGTCGAATAGGGAGCAGCTCAGCTCCGGAACAGGCCGCCGCCCAGCCCGCCGCCGCCGAGGCGCGACTGGCCGGCGCGGGCGGTTGTGTTGTTGCCGTCGAGGCTCAGTGCGCGCTGATAGCTTTCGCTCGCCTCCGCCTTCTTGCCGAGCTTCTCATAGGCGAGCCCACGCCCGGCCCAGGCCTCGGCGTTACGGTTGTCGACATTGAGCGAGGCGGTGAAGTCCTCGAGCGCGGCGTCATATTTGCCGACAGCGATCAGGCTCTGGCCGCGCGCCGTGTAGGGCGGGGCGTTGTAGGGGTTACGGTCGATCACCGAATCGAAATCGGAGATCGCGTGCTGATGCTGGCCTTCCTTCTGGTAGACCAGCCCGCGTGCGTGGAAGGCCTCGGCGGATTCAGGGTTCAGGCGGATAGCGGTGTTGAGATCGGCCAACGCCTGCTGGCTGTTGCCTTGCTGGCGCAGCAGATTGGCGCGCCCGACATAGGCCGGCCCGTAATTCGGATTGGCGGTGGTGGCGCGGTTGAAATCGGCAAGGGCGGCATCGTTGCGCCCGCTCTGGCGCAGGGCCAGCGCGCGATTGGTGTAGGCCGAGGCGAGATTCGGGTCGATCTGCACCGCCTTGGTGAAGTCGGAGATCGCGTCCGAGAAGCGGCCGACCCGGGCATAAGCCGCGCCGCGCGTGTTGTAGGCGTTGGGGTCGTTCGGATTGCGGGAGACGACCTCGCTCAGCGAGCCGATGTTCACGCTCGCGTCGGCGGAGGAGTTGGTGTCGATTTCCGCCACTGCCGGCTGGGAACCGAGGCTGGAGACGGTATCGCAGCCTGCCAACGCCAAGGTGATGCTCGCTGCGGCCAGCCAGTTCCTGCCGCGATCCATGCTTTGCTTCATCGGTCCTGGTTTCCGTGCCTTGCCTGTCGCACGCGGCGGTTTGCCGTTCGCGACCTGATTGCGCCCCCCAACCGACAGTGCGCTGCGAAAGAAACAACGCCTGCATTGTGCCAAGACTTGGTTAACGGCGCTCGAAAAGCAACAGCGCCCGGAGCGGGCTCCAGGCGCGGTTTGGGTCTTGTCAATCTTTCCTGCGTGCGGCGGCCGCTGCCGCCGCACGCAGGAAAATCAGGGGCGCTTGGGCTTCACCGGCGCGGGCAGGAGGCCTTCGCGCTGCAGCTTCTTGCGCATCAGCTTGCGGGCGCGACGCACGGCTTCCGCCTTTTCGCGCGCCTTCTTCTCGGAAGGCTTCTCGTAATGGCCGCGAAGCTTCATCTCGCGGAAAACGCCTTCGCGCTGAAGCTTCTTCTTGAGAGCGCGGAGAGCCTGATCGACATTGTTGTCGCGAACGAGAACCTGCACGTGAGTGTCCGTCTTTAGCGGGTTGGTCTAAAAAGTCGGGCGAACGGGCCTGCCAGGCAGGTCGCTCGAAGGATCGTGCGGATAACAGAAATCAATCCGGCTGTCCACGCCGCGATGCAGCGAAAATGCGCGAAAAATCGAGCTTCGCGCGCCTTTGTGCTCCGGAGCCGGATGATTTCAGCTGGGATCACAGAGTGATCCCAGCTGAAATCTGAATCCGTCTCTCATCTAAGAGTGAGAGCAGGATCAATGCGAAAAACCGGTGCCCACTTTTTCGCATCCTGCTCTGGCTCAGGCTTTTTCGGGCGTGACCCGCGTGACATGGCCCATCTTGCGGCCCGGACGGGCGTCGCGCTTGCCGTAGAGGTGCAGATGCGCGCCGGGCTCGGCCAGCAGATCGCGCCAGCGCAAGGCGGCGACGCCGATCAGATTCTCCATCTCGACACGGCCGCGCCGCGCCGCCGAGCCGAGCGGGAAGCCGCAGACGGCGCGGACATGCTGGTGGAACTGCGAGGTCTCAGCACCTTCGCTGGTCCAATGCCCGGAATTATGCACACGCGGCGCGATCTCGTTGACGATCACGCGCTCGGCCGCGCCCTCGCCGACCACGAACATCTCGACCGCGAACACGCCGATATAGTCGAGTGCGTCGGCGATCCGCCGCGCGGCCGCAATGGCGGCCTCGCCTGTCTTCGGCGACAGCTGCGCCGGCACGCGGGTGAAGGCGAGGATATGGTCGCGATGCTCGTTCTCGCAGACGTCGAAGGCGGCGAATGCACCGTCGGCACCGCGCGCCGCGACGACCGAAACCTCGCGCGTGAAGGGCACGAAGCCTTCCAGGATCGCGGAGAAATGGCCGATCGCCTCATAGGCTTCGGCGAGGTCGCTGCCGGCGGCGATCTTGACCTGGCCCTTGCCGTCATAGCCGAAGCGCCGCGTCTTCAGGATGCTGGGGCGGCCGAGATCGGCGACGGCGGCCTCGAGATCAGCCAGCGAATCGACGGCGCGGAATGGGGCCACGGCCAAGCCCAGCCCGGCGACGAAGCTTTTCTCGCTGAGCCGATCCTGCGTCACCGCGAGCGCGCGCGCTCCGGGGTGCAGCGGTGTGCGCGCCGCCAGGAAGGCGGCGGTTGCGGCCGGCACGTTCTCGAATTCATAGGTCACGACGTCGACCGCATCGGCGAAGCGCGCCAACGCCGCTTCATCCTCATAGTCGCCGACGGTATGGCGGGCCGCCACGTCGAAGGCCGGGCTGTCGGGCTCCGGCGCGAAGATATGGGCGCGGATGCCGAGATCGGCGGCGGCGAGCGCGAGCATGCGGGCGAGCTGGCCGCCGCCCAGGATGCCGAGCATGGCACCGGGAGCGAGGCCGCTGGAATCGGGCGTGCTCATTTTTCGTCCTTCGCGGGGCGCGTCTCGTCCTTCACCGGATGTTCGGCGATCGCCGCGCTCTGGCGGGCGCGGTAGGCGTCGAGGCGCTTGGCGAGCGCCTCGTCGCTCAGCGCAAGCACGGCTGCAGCGAGGAGAGCGGCGTTGACCGCGCCGGCGCGGCCGATGGCGAGCGTGCCGACCGGGATGCCGGCCGGCATCTGCACGATCGAGAGCAGGCTGTCCTGACCCGAAAGCGCCTTCGATTCGACCGGCACGCCGAAGACGGGCAGAGGGGTCAAGGAGGCGGTCATGCCTGGCAGGTGAGCTGCGCCGCCGGCGCCTGCGATCACCACCTTGAAGCCTTCGGCCTTGGCGCCGCGGGCGAAGGTGAACATCCGGTCGGGCGTGCGATGGGCGGAGACGATGCGCGCATCATAGCCGATGGCGAGCGCGTCCAGCGTCTCGGCGGCATGGCGCATCGTCGCCCAGTCGGACTGGCTGCCCATGATGATGGCGACGGCGGGGCTGGTCTGGGCCATGAAACGGATCGCTTCCGGAGCTTCGCGGCAGAAAGAGCCTGATGTTACCCGAAAACCAGGATCCGCTTTTCGCTAGGGCGGACCTTTGGCTCGGCATCCTGCTCCGAGGACAAGGAAGCGCGCGATCTAGACCACGCAACGCTGCGGAAGCAAGCGGCGAATCGCCGTTATCCTTGCTCAGGCGATGATATCTGGGGTCAAAGCGTCCTCGATCTGGGCGATGCGATCCTTCAGATAGAGCTTGCGCTTCTTCAGGCGCTGCACCTGGATCTGGTTGACTGCACCGACCCGCTCCAGCGCGTCGATGGCGCTGTCGAGGTCGCGATGCTCCTCGCGCAGTCGCGCCAGTTCCGTCGTGAATGCCTCGACCTCGTCAGGGCTGAGCTCGAATCCCATGAATCCATCTCGTGATCGCCGCAATCGGGCGCGACTATGCTGAGACGCCGCACGCGCCGCAAGAGCGCGGAGCCTGTGGCGGAGGCAGGAGCGCATCATATTCGCGCCTTCCGAGACATAGGCGGTTCACGATCACAGAATCTCATGGTGCGGCGCGAGATTGCCCCGCAGACGTGAAGCCGGCTCTGTGTCAGACTATCTCGTCAATCGGTCATCAGGAGGATCCAGATGTCGCTGCAGACCCATCTCGTCGAGCTCCAACGGAAGCATCGTCAACTCGAAGAAGCCATTGCGCAGGCCGTATCGAGCCCGTCCTCGGACGATCTCAGTGTGGTCGAGTTGAAGCGCAAGAAGCTGATGCTGAAGGAAGAGATCGAGCGGGTACGGCAGACGATGCCGGACCGAACTCTGCATTGAGGGCCTAAGGCGGGCCATTAGCGACCCGTTCTGGAGATTCTATTTCATCAGATCAGGCCGGCCCCGAAAGGGGCCGGTTTTTCATTGGCGAAGCCCGGCGGAAGCGGGCCGTCCCCAGATGGCGTCGAAATCCCCGCCGGCGGAGTGCGGGAGGGCCGGAACTTCTTTCTGCGTCGGATGTTGAGGGGGCGTGCGGAAGCGAGGGAGGCTGTCTTGGGTATCGTCTGGACCATCATCGTCGGTTTCATCGCCGGCATCGTCGCGAAGTTCATCATGCCGGGCCCGAACGAGCCTTCAGGCTTCGTGCTGACGACGATCCTCGGAATCATAGGGGCTTTCGTCGCGACTTATCTCGGCCAGTCGCTCGGCTGGTACGCGCCGGGCCAGGGAGCGGGGCTGATCGGCGCCATTGTCGGCGCGATCGTCGTGCTTCTGGTCTGGGGCATGATCAGCGGCCGCAACCGCGCTGTCTGATCGGCGCGATTTCATCCCGAAACAGGAGTTAGTGCCGTGAGTGATGACAACAGCAGCGGCGGCTTTCCGTCGATGACCGCCCTTCTCGGACTTCTTGCCGTCGCCGGCTACCAGAACCGCGACAAGATCGCCGAATGGCTCGGCGGGCGAGGTCAGCCTGATGCCGGGCAGGTCGCCGGGCAAGTCCCTGCGCCGCAGCAGGGGCAGGCTGGAGCCGCGCCCCAGGGGAGTGGCGGCCTTCTCGGCAGTCTCGGCGGCCTGCTGGGTGCCGGCGGGGCCGGGGCTATGCTCAATAGCGGGCTCGGCGAACTCGTCGACCGCTTCAAACAGGCAGGGCAGGGCGACAAGGCCGATTCCTGGGTGCAGCCGGGTCCCAACAAGGCGGTCGCGCCGGGCGATCTGGAGCAGGTTCTCGGGCCCGAGGCTCTCGACGCGATCGCGCGTCAGACCGGGCTGTCGCGCGCGGAGCTGCTGGAACGGCTTGCGCGCGTGCTTCCGGAGGCGGTCGATCGCTACACACCCGACGGCAGCCTCAGCCGCGCCCCGGCTTAAAGCGCCATCGATCGAGGTGGGCGCCGCTTGGCGGCAGGGTTTCGCCGCCCATCGCTCCGGCGCCGTTTTGCCCCGTTCGGCCACTCCGGCCGAACGGTGGGAGTTCTGCTGTAGCCTTGCCGATAGAGGCAGCGCAGGGTTCAGAGCGCGCGCGCCATCTCCCGCAACCTGAACTTCTGGATCTTGCCCGTCGAGGTCTTGGGCACCTCGACGAAGACCACGGTGCGCGGGCATTTGAACGAGGCGAGCAGGCCCTTGCACCAGGTGATGATCTCGGCCTCGGTCACGCTCTGTCCCGGCTTGAGCTCGACGAACGCGCAAGGGGTCTCGCCCCATTTCTCATCGGGCCTGGCCACCACGGCTGCCGTCTGCACGGCCGGGTGCTTGTAGAGCGCGTCCTCGACCTCGATAGAGGAGATATTCTCGCCGCCCGAGATGATGATGTCCTTGGAGCGGTCCTTGAGCTGGATATAGCCGTCGGCATAGCGCACGCCGAGATCGCCAGTGTGGAACCAGCCGCCTTCGAAGGCCGCCTTGGTCGCCGTCGGGTTCTTGAGATAGCCCTTCATCACGACATTGCCGCGCATCATCACCTCGCCGAGCGTCGTGCCGTCATGCGGCGCCGGCTCCATCGTCTCGGGATCGCGCACGTCGAGGCCTTCCAGTGCCGGGTAACGGACGCCCTGACGCGCCTTCAGCGTCGCCTGATCGGAGGCCGGCAATGCGTCCCAGTCCCGGTTCCATTCGTTGACGACCGCCGGGCCGTAGCATTCGGTCAAACCGTAGAGATGGGTGACCTCGAAACCGGCTTGCTTCATCGCGCCGAGCACGGCTTCCGGCGGCGGGGCCGCGGCGGTGAAGAAGGCGACCTTTTGCGAGAAGTTGCGCTGCTCCTCCGGCCGGGCATTGAGCAGCGTCGACATCACGATCGGCGCGCCGCAAAGATGGGTGACGTGGTGGTCGGCGAGCGCGTCATACATCGCCTTGGCGCGGACCTGGCGCAGGCAGACATGGGTACCGGCCAGGATCGAGATCGTCCAGGGAAAGCACCAGCCGTTGCAGTGGAACATCGGCAGCGTCCAGAGATAGACCGGGTGCCTGCCCATGCTGCCGGTGATGACATTCGAGGTGGCGAGCAGGCTCGCGCCGCGATGATGGTAGACCACGCCCTTGGGGTCGCCGGTGGTGCCGGAGGTGTAGTTCAGCGCGATCGCGTCCCATTCGTCCGATGGCATCGTCCAGGCGAAATCGGCGTCGCCGGTTGCAAGGAAGTCCTCGTATTCGATCGCGCCGACGCGCTCGCCGGGCCCGTCATAAACCGGGTCGTCATAATCGATGACGAGCGGCTTCACCGTGCACAGCGCCAGCGCCTCTTTGATCGTCCTGGAGAATTCGCGGTCGGCGATCACGACCTTGGCCTCACCATGGTCGAGCGAGAAGGCGATGATCGCGGCGTCGAGCCTCGTGTTCAACGTGTTGAGCACGGCGCCGCACATCGGCACGCCGTAATGGCATTCGAGCATGGCAGGCGTGTTGGGCAGCATCGCTGCGACGGTGTCGTTCTTGCCGATGCCGTGCTTCGCAAGTGCCGAGGCGAGGCGGCGCGCGCGGGCGTAGAACTCGGCATAGCTGCGGCGCAGCGGGCCGTGGATGATCGCGGCCTGCGCGGGGAAGACGCTCGCGGCGCGCTCCAGGAAGGTCACAGGCGTCAGCGGCTGGAAATTCGCCGGGTTGCGGTCGAGGTCGGTGTCATAGGCGCTGGTGGTCATGGTGGCGTCGTCTCCCTCGGCCGTGCCGCAGCCTTAGCCCCTGCTAGCCTAGAGCCGGATGATTTCAGCTGGGATCACCAAGTGATCCCAGCTGAAATCTGAATCCGTCTCTCATCTAAGAGCGAGAGCAGGATCAATGCGAAAAACCGGTGCCCACTTTTTCGCATCCTGCTCTTGCGGGTAATCCATCCCTTTTTCCCAGAGGGCGCAATCAGCGCGGGCTTCAACCCAAGAGATGCAGCCCGCGCACGCCGTCGAAGACGAGCTTGCCCCCGACTGCGAGCAGCAGCCAGTAGATGATCGTGTAGAAGCGCTCGGCCGGCACGCGGCGCACCAGCCAGACGCCAGCGATGGTCGAGACGATCGCGACCGGAAACAGCGCAGCCGAGGCGGTGAGGTTCGCCGTGGTGAACTGCCCGAGCGCGAGATAGGGGCCGAGCTTGATCAGGTTGAGCATGGCGAAGAAGATCGCGCCCGTGCCGACGAAGACGGCAGGGGCCAGGCGCTGCGGCATGACATAGATCTGGAAGGGCGGGCCGCCGGCATGGGCGATCATGCTGGCGAAACCGCAGAGCGCGCCCCAGAACGAGCCGGCGAGGTAGCTCGCCTGCGTCACCGGCGCTGCCGCTTTGCCGTCGCTCAGCATGCGGCGCAGTGCGAAACCCATCGAGATCAGCCCGATCGCGAGCCCCACGGCCGCGTCCGAGACTTTTGCCGCCAGCAGATAGCCGGCGAGGATGCCCAGCAGCGCGCCGGGCAGCAGCGTTGCGAGATTGCGGCGGTCGAATTCGCGGCGATAGGACCAGACCGTCACCACATCCTGCGAGATCAGCAGCGGCAGCATGATCGCCGCCGCCTGGACCGGCGAGACGACGAGCGCCATCAAGGGCAGGGACAACAGGCCGAGCCCCGAGAAGCCGCCTTTCGACAGGCCCATCAGGATGACGGCGGGCACCATCGCGGCGAAGAAGGCAGGATCGAGGATCATCAGCCCGCAGTGCTCGCCGCGGCGCGGCGCAAGGACGGCACGGGGGATTCATTGCTGGGCGAAAGTCTGACGGCCAGACGCTTGCGCCAGAGGGGGCGAATGCTCACGATCCCGCCCAAAATAAGCCTCCTGCCGCTGCCGGTTGATCTGCGGGGTGTAGGCCAGAACAGGGCGAAGAGGATACGCGTTCCATGAATGCCCCACATGCAAGCGGCTATGCCGAGACCTATGCCCGCTGGCAGGCCGATCCGGAGGGATTCTGGGCGCAGGCCGCCCAGGCCGTCGAATGGATCAAGCCGCCCAAGGCGATTTTTGACGCGACGCAGGGAGCCTATGGCCGCTGGTTCCCCGATGCGAGCTGCAACACCTGCTTCAACGCGCTCGACCGGCATGTCCGCGACGGCCGGGGCGCACAGCCGGCCTTGATCCATGACAGCCCGCTCACGGGGACCAAGGCCGCCTTCAGCTATGCCGAGATGCTCGACGAGGTCGCGACGCTGGCAGCCGTCCTGCAGGATCTCGGCGTCGGCAGGGGCGACCGCGTCATCCTCTACATGCCGATGATCCCGGAGGCAGCCTTCGCCATGCTCGCCTGCGCGCGGATCGGGGCGGTGCATTCGGTGGTGTTCGGCGGCTTCGCGGCCAAGGAGCTGGCGACGCGCATCGATGACGCGACGCCCAAGCTCATCCTGACGGCGACCTGCGGCATCGAGCCGAGCCGCGTTGTCGAATACAAGCCGCTGCTCGACGCCGCGATCGACCTGGCGCAGCACAAGCCGCAGCATTGCCTCGTGCTGCAACGGCCGCAGGCCGACGCCTCGATGCATGTCACCCGCGACAGGAACTGGCGCACGCTGACGGCCGCCGCCAAGGCCGCCGGCCGCAAGGCTGAGTGCGTCGAGGTCGCCGCGACCGACCCGCTCTATGTGCTCTACACCTCCGGCACGACCGGCCGTCCCAAGGGCGTGGTGCGCGACAATGGCGGCCATATGGTCGCGTTGAAATGGACGATGGACAATCTCTACGATGTGAAGCCCGGCGAGGTGATGTTCACCGCATCCGATGTCGGCTGGGTCGTCGGTCACAGCTATATCGTCTACGGGCCGCTGCTGCAGGGCGCGACGACTGTTCTCTACGAGGGCAAGCCGGTCGGTACGCCCGATCCCGGTGCGTTCTGGCGGGTCATCGCCGAGCACAAGGCGGTCGCGCTCTTTACCGCGCCGACTGCCTTCCGGGCGATCCGCAAGGAGGATCCGCAGGCGAAACATCTTGCCGGTCACGATCTGTCGCATTTCCGGGCGTTGTTCCTGGCCGGCGAGCGGGCCGATCCCGATACGCTGAAATGGGCGGAGGAGGTGCTGAAGGTTCCGGTGATCGACCATTGGTGGCAGACCGAGACCGGCTCCTGCATCGTCGGCAATCCGATCGGGCTCGAACTGCTGCCGGTCAAGCCTGGCTCGCCGACCGTGCCGCTGCCGGGTTACGACGTGCAGTGTCTGGATGAGGGCGGCCGGCCGGCCCCAGCCGGGACAATGGGGGCGATCGTGGTCAAGCTGCCGCTGCCGCCCTGCGCCCTGCCGACGCTCTGGCAGGACGAGGCGCGTTTCCGGGAGAGCTATCTCACAGCCTTCCCCGGCTACTACAACACCTCGGATGCCGGCTTCATCGACGCCGACGGCTATGTCTTCATCATGGGCCGCACCGATGACATCATCAATGTCGCCGGCCACCGGCTCTCGACCGGCGGCATGGAGGAGGTGCTGGCCTCGCATCCGGCCGTGGCGGAATGCGCCGTGGTCGGCATCAAGGACGCGCTCAAGGGTGAGCAGCCCTGCGGCTTTGTCGTGCTGAAATCCGGCGTGACCCAGAGCCCGGCCGAGATTGAGCGGGAGCTGGTGGCGTTGGTGCGCGACAGGATTGGACCGGTGGCGGCTTTCAAGCTGGCCTTGACGGTGAACCGGTTGCCGAAGACGCGCTCGGGCAAGATCCTGCGCGCCACGATGAAGAAGATCGCCGATGGTGAGGATTATGCAATGCCGGCGACGATCGAGGATCCCGCCGTGCTGGGCGAGATCGGTCTCGCCTTGAAGGGCAGGGGGCTGGGGTAGGGGCGTGTCATTCCGGGTTCGCGCCTTCGGCGCGCCCCGGAATGACGGTCACAACCCGATCGTCGCGCCATTCCAGTTCAGCAGCCGCTCCGGCCACTCCAGCCGCATCAGGTCCTCGCCGACGACCAGCGGGCCGGCATAGCCTGCCTGCCTGACCTCGCGGGCGAGCGCGGCGGTGTCGGCGGCGGGTGGCACGAGATGGGTCAGCGCCAGCGCTTTTGCGCCCGAGCGCAGCGCCAGTCCCGCCACCACCTCCGGTGTCATGTGATAGCTCTGGACCGAGGCGACGGTCTCGGCGGAACGGACACCCGCGACGACCGGCATCTGGCTCGAGATGAAGACCTCGCAGACGAGCAGGTCGCAGCCCTGCGCCGCCCGTTCCAGCGAGGGTGTCAGCCGCGTGTCGCCGGAGAAGACGATGCGGCTGCCGCCATGCGCGGCGGAGAGGCCGAAGGCCGGTTCGACCGGTTTGTGATCGACGAGAAAAGCATGGATGGCGAGGTCACCGAGGCCTGCGACGGCGCCTTCATGTAGCTCCTCGAAGATGACCTCCAGCCCCGTGGCGTCCGGTCGCTTCTCGAAGGCGATGCGAAGTGAGCGCTCGCGTGCGAAGGCCTCGTATTGCGCGCGCATATTGGCGAGCGCCGGGGCCGGGGCCATGACGCGCCAGGGCTTGCTGCGGCCCTGATGCCAGGACGAGACGACGAGCTGGTAGAAGTCGACGAGATGGTCGGAGTGCTCATGGGTGACGATCAGCAAGTCGATATCGGCGCCGCGATGTCCCGCCGCGACGAGCCGCTGGCTGACGCCCGAGCCGCAATCGACCAGGACCTTGCACCCCGCCGCCTCGACCAGGTGCGAGGGGCCGGCGCGGCGCAGGCTGACTGGCGGCGCGCCGGTGCCGAGGAAGGTGAAGGCTAGGCTGTTGTCCATCATGGCGCGAGGCTGTCAGGCCGCGCGCGTCTCCGCAAGCCGGACGACGCGGAGGCCTCCCGTTTCAGTCTGCATTTCATGCAACTTTACGTTGAATTTACGGGTAGATGGCAAGGTCTCCGGGCGCTGGATTGCGCCGTGGGGCTCTTCGTGATGGTCGCCAGGCATATCGTCAGACCGCTCCTGCCTGCGCTCGTCGCCGTGCTGGCGCCGCTTGCCCTGTTCCTGGCCCCGCGCGACCGGGCCACGGTCATCGTCCTGGCGGCGAGCGCGAGCGATGCGGCAGAAGCTGTGGCGCTGGCCGATGGCGCGATCCTGTCGCGTTTCGGCGCCTTCGGCCTGATCGCACGCTCCGAGCAGCCAGGCTTCAGCGCCCGCCTCTACAGCGCCGGCGCCATGCTCGTTCTCGATGGCGGCGGCCGTGGCGGCTGCCTCGCACAATCCACGCGCTCTTGATACCCTTGCACGAAGGACGACGCCGGTGAGCCGCAGTCTCGACGCCATTCGCCGGACCTTCACGACGCCCTTGATGCTGGGGCAATGGGCGCTGGTCCCGCTGACGACGCTGGCGGCCTGGTTCGCCGGACACCCCGCATGGCTCGCGATCGCGGCCGTGTCCGCCTTGCTCGCCGGCATAAGCGCGCTGGCCTGGTTCCAGGACCGGACCGGCCTCTCGACCCGCATCACCTCGACGGTTTCGCTCTGCGGCCAGGTCGCGCTGCTGGTCTTCTCCTGCGAGGGCACGCGCTACCAGATCGACATGCATATGGCTTTCTTCGCGGCGCTCGCCGTCACCACGGCCTGGTGCTGCTGGCGCGTCATCTTGACCGCGACAATGGTGGTGGCGCTGCACCATCTCCTCCTCAACATGGTCTACCCGCTGGCCGTCTTCCCCGATGGGGCCGAGTTCGCGCGGGTGGTTGTGCATGCGGTGATCCTGCTTGCCGAGGCCGGGGCCCTGGTCTGGCTGGCGCTGCGCCTGGAATCGGCGCTGAAGATTGCGGATTCGGCCAGCGACGAGGCGGTCGCCAATCAGATGCGGGAAAGCCAGGTTCGCCGCGAAGCCGCTCTTGCCGACGAGCAACGCGCCGTGGTGGAGGAGCAGTTGCTGGTGGCGGTCGGCGCGGTCGTCGAGGCGGCCAAGCGCGGCGATTTCTCGGTCCGCACCGCGCAGAATTCCGAATTGGGGCGGCTGGGCTCGCTGGTCCAGGGCGTCGATGAATTGACCGGCGCCTGCGAGAGCTTTCTCGATGAGACGGACCGCGCGCTTGCGGCGCTTGCGACCGGGGACCTGACGGTGCGCATGGCGGAGCGCTTCGAGGGCCGGCTTGCCGCCGTCGCGGGTAATTTCAACCGCTCGACCGAGGCGCTCGGGACGGCGCTGACGGCGGTGACGCGCAGCGCCTCCGCCACGCATCGGGCGGCCGATGAGATTCTGGCGGCAACGCGCGATCTTTCCGGGCGCGGCGAGAGCCAGGCGGCCTCGCTGGAGGAAACCTCCGCGGTGGTCGAGCAGATGGCTTCAACGATTCGCCTCACTGACGAGATGATGCTCGCCGCCCGGGAGAAGGCGCGCAAGGCTGCCGACAATGCCGGCGCGGGCGTCGCGGTGGCCGGCCGCGCCATCGAGGCGATCGACCGGATCGACGAGCAGGCGAAGCGGATCGTCGATATCGTCGGTGTCATGGACGGTCTTGCTTTCCAGACCAATCTCCTGGCGCTGAACGCCTCCGTCGAGGCGGCGCGTGCCGGCGAGGGCGGCCGGGGCTTCGCGGTCGTCGCGACCGAGGTCCGGCGTCTCGCGCAGCAATCGGCGGATGCCGCGCGCGACGTCCGCACGCTGATCAGCGAGACCAAGGCGCATGTCGACGAAGGCGTGAAGCTCGTGCGCGAGGCCGGCTCCAATCTGGACGTGGTCTCCAGCGATGCCGGTTCCGTGGCGGAGGCCTTCGAAGAGATCAGCCAGGCGACGCGCGAGCAGGCGCAGGGCGTCGGCGAGATCGAGCGCGCGGTGCGGCAGATGGATGTCCTGACGCAGGACAACGCCCAGGCGGCGAGCCGGACTGCTACTGCCGCCGGCGACATGGTCGAGACCGCGCAGGCGCTGGCGCGCCTGACCTCCCGCTTCAAAATGGAAAGCGGGCCAATCCCCGTTGCAAGGGGAATGGCCCGCCAGGTTGCTTGAACCTAGAGCATTTTCGAGCGAAGTGGACACCGGTTCGCGTGAAGAAAATGCGTCAAAACAATGAGCTAGAGCATTTTCGCGATTCGAAGAAACGCGGAAATGCTCTAGGACAGGCTTGAACCTAGGAAACGCTCGATTCCAGGAGATGGCTGCCGGTTTTCACCGGTGCGGGCGTCTCCTGAACCCGCCGCCGCTTGGTGCGGGGCAGGAGAGGTCTCAGTCTTCCTCGTCTTCCTCGGCCGGGCGCTTGAGCTGCTTCAGCTTGGAGAAGACCGAATCGACGTCGATGGCCTCTTCTTCCTGGCGCTTCGGCTTGCCCATATCGGCGAAGGTCTGGTTGAGCGCGGGCGCCGGCGCGGTCGTCTCCTCTGCGGGGAGCAGGGTCGAGCCGATCTCGGCGATCGCGGCGGGACGGTCCTTGGCGGCGCGTCCGACCTCGAAATCGAGATCGATCTGCGAGCACAGGCCGAGGCTGACAGGATCGATCGGTGACAGGGTCTGGGCGTTCCAGTGGGTCCGGTCGCGAATCTGGGCGATGGTCGACTTGGTCGTGCCGATCAGGCGGATGATCTGCGCGTCCTTGAGTTCGGGGTGGTTGCGCAGCAGCCAGAGGATCGCATTGGGGCGGTCCTGGCGCTTGGAGACCGGCGTGTAGCGCGGCCCCTTGGACTTCTTCATCTCCGGCACCTTCACCCTGCGCTCGGCGAGCTTGAGGTGGTGGCTCGGGTTCTTGGCGGCGCGCTCGAGTTCCTCGCGGGTGAGCTGGCCCGAGGTGATCGGGTCGAGGCCCTTGATGCCGGCGGCGACTTCGCCATCGGCGATGCCGCGCACTTCGAGGGGATGGAGTTTGCAGAACTCGGCGATCTGCTCGAAGGTCAGGGACGTGTTCTCGACCAGCCAGACCGCGGTGGCCTTCGGCATCAGCGGGGGATTCGACACGGGACGTCTCCTGAATCTCGAAAGCCGGTCTCAGACCGGGTCAGCGTCGCGGACAATAGCTCTCATGCGCAGACCGGCCTCCTCGGCCGGCCATCCAAATCATCGACGATGAACAGGATGGCGCGGCTTATAGGCAAAGCCGGGGCAGGTGTCCATGAAAAGCGTGAGCCGACCCGTCATTGCTTTGCTGTGCTCGCACTGACGATGGGCCTCACACCGTCAGCACGATCTTGCCGATATGGGCGTTGCTTTCCATCAGCGCGTGACCAGCGGCGGCTTCCGCGAGCGGGAAGGTCGCGTGGATCACCGGCTTGCAGCGCCCGGCCTCGATCAGCGGCCAGACCTTGGCCGCGAGCTCGGCTGCGATCCCGGCCTTTTCCGCGATGGTGCGCGGTCGCAGCGTCGAGCCGGTATGGGTCAGGCGCTTCATCATCAGCCTGCGGTAGTCGACCTCCGCCTTGGGACCGTTGAGGAAGGCGATCTGGACGATGCGGCCGCTCTCGGCCGCGGCGTCGTAATTGCGGTTGATGTAGTCGCCGCCGACCATGTCGAGGATGAGATCGACGCCGCGTCCTTTAGTTGCCTCTTTCGAGGCTGTGACGAAATCCTGCTCGCGGTAGTTGATCGCATGGTCGGCGCCGAGATCGCGGCAGGCCTGGCATTTCTCCATGGAGCCTGCGGTCGCCAGCACCGTTGCGCCAAAGGCCTTGGCGAGCTGGATCGCCGTGGTGCCGATGCCCGATGTGCCGCCATGGACCATGAAGCTCTCGCCGGCCTGCAGGCGGCCGCGCTGGAAGACGTTGGTCCAGACGGTGAAATAGGTCTCAGGGATGGCAGCCGCCTCGATCAGCGAAAGTCCGGCCGGCACGGACAGCGCGTTGCTTTCGTGGACCACGGCATACTCGGCATAGCCGCCGCCGGCGACGAGCCCGCAGACCTTGTCGCCGAGCTTGAAGCGGCTGGCGCCCTCGCCGAGCGCAACGACCGTGCCGGCGATCTCAAGGCCGGGAATATCCGAGGCGCCGGGCGGTGGTGCGTATCCGCCCAATCGCTGAAGCACATCGGGACGGTTGATGCCGGCGGCCGCGACCGCGACCAATACCTCGCCGCGCCCTGGCTGCGGCACGGGCCGCTTCCGGGCCTGGAGAACCTCGGGGCCTCCCGGAGCCTCGAAGCCGATTGCGGTCATCGTCTGGGGCAAGGCAGTCATCGGGTTCCGGTCCTGTACGAAAGGGCTGAAGCGAGGGGCTGTGCGGGACGTGTCGGCCCGCGCATCGGGCGAGAGTGGCGTTGCGGGCGCGTAGTGCTTTGATCTTGCATAGGCTTGTTCCGAAAACCGGTTCCCACTTTTCGTAGCCGATGCTCTACTCTGCGCTGCCGTCGAGTTGTCGAATGTGAGGCCACCATGTCGATCTTTCCAGAGGATGACCGTCCGAAGCCAAAATCCGTGCATGAAATCGGGCAGGATCTTTCGATGCTGTCGCTGGCCGAGATCGACCAGCGCGTCGAGGCGCTGAAGGCCGAGATCGAGCGCCTGGCCGAGGCCCGGGCCAAGAAGGATGCTTCGCGCTCGGCGGCCGACGCCTTCTTCCGCAAACCGGATTGAGCCAGCCTTCTGCCCTTGCGTCATTAAGGGTCTCTTAACGATTCCAAAGTATGAATCGCATTGTCCAGTTTGTCTGGATGTCGAGTGGCTCCTGCCCACTCTGTTTGACGCCTCCCTGTTGACCTTCGAGCCGCCTGAGGGCGGCTCTTTTTTGGGCTGCATTAGCCCGTTAAGGTTAACCCAATCTTACCGCAGCCCTGATCGCGCTTCGGCGCTATCCTTGCGGTGTTGTCGGCCTGAAGCGTTGCCGCGTCCCTGACGCAAACGCTGTTGTGCCGAAGGGGGACACCGCGATGAACGATGTGCTGATGCTGGAGCCGCAGGTTGACGATGGCGCGATCTCCTTTGCGCGCGGGTTCGTCAAATCCGACGCCTTCATGCTGCTGTTTCGCGAGGGCATGGGTCTGGTCGAGCAGACGGCATCCTATCTCGACGGCGACGGGCGCGCCGAGTCGGCGGCCTTGCCGCGTGATGTCGCGCTGACCTACGCCACCGAGAGCATGCGCCTGACGACGCGATTGATGCAGATCGCCTCCTGGCTCCTGGTCCAGCGTGCCGTGGCCGAGGGCGAGATGACGGCCGAGCAGGCCCGTGCCGAGAACAACAAGGTCAGGATGTCCGACGCTGCGGGGCAGCCGGCCCATGACGAGGTGGCTCGCTTGCCGCAGGCGCTACGCGACCTGATGGCGCATTCGGTCCGCCTGCAGGAGCGCATCCGCCATCTCGAAGGCCAGATGTCGGGCGCCGGCCTGGCCCGGGAGCAGGCCAATCCGGTGCAGGACCAGCTTGCCAACCTGAAGGCGCGGCTGGGGCTTGGCCGCTAGAGCAATTTTCGATCCAATTGGATCGTTCAATTGCTCTAGGTCTTTGTTTTGACGCGTTTTCTTCACGCGAACAGATGTCCACTTCGCTCGAAAACGCTCTTGCGCAGGATGCGAAAAACTGGGCACCGGTTTTTCGCATTGATCCTGCTCTCGCTCTTAGATGAGAGACGGATTCAGATTTCAGGCGGGATCACTTGGTGATCCCGCCTGAAATCATCCGGCTCTTGGCCGTCTCGCAGGCGCGACCAATCGCCGCCGAAACGCAAAAAGGCCCGGCCGATTTGGCCGGGCCTTTTTGATTGAAATCAGGGGCGATCGGAACCGATCGCCGCCAAATCACTTCTTGCCGAGAGCGCCAAACGCGCCAAAACGCGAGTTGAAGCGCGAAACGCGGCCGCCGCGGTCGAGCATGTGCTGCGTGCCGCCGGTCCAGGCCGGGTGCGTCGTCGGATCGATGTCGAGATTGAGGGTGTCCCCCTCCTTGCCGAGCGTCGAACGGGTGAAGTATTCCGTGCCATTGGTCATGACGACCTTGATGGTGTGGTAGTCGGGATGGATGCCGGTCTTCATGGCGAAATCCTCAATCGATAGAAACGGGCCTGCCTCGATCAGCGGGCATGGATAGTCGGCCCGTCGAATAATTTCGTATGAGCCTGTCTGTGAAGTCGCCAGCGCCATAGCGCAGGCGGGCCGGCAGTGCAAGCATGACAGGACAAAGACGCGTGGCCGAAGCCAATAAAGACGATACCAAACCGAGGCCTGATTTCCGCTCTCTCTCCTCGTTCTGGCCTTATGCGCTGGCCCAGAAGGGCCGGATCGGGCTCGCTTTGCTGGCGTTGGTGGTGGCTTCAGCCGCGACGCTGATTCTGCCGCTGGCCGTGCGTCGTGTCATCGATGTCGGCTTTTCCGGCGGCGAGCAGCGAATGGCCAACAGCTATTTCCTTGTCCTCGTCGGCATCGTCGCGGTCCTGGCGCTGGCGAGCTCGGCGCGCTTCTACCTCGTCATGACGGTGGGCGAGCGCATCGTCGCCGATCTGCGCTCGGACGTCTTCGCGCATCTGACCAAGCTCGAGCCCGCCTTCTTCGATTCGAGCCGGGCGGGCGATCTCGTCTCGCGGCTCACCGCCGATACGACGCAGATCAAGTCGACCTTCGGCTCCACGGCCTCGATTGCGCTGCGCAATGGAATCATGGTCATCGGCGCGCTCGGCCTGATGATCTTCACCAGCCCGCAGCTCTCGGCCATCGTCATCGCCGCGATCCCGGTCATCGTCCTGCCGCTGGTGTTGTCGGGCCGCTCGGTGCGCCGGCGCGCGCGGGCGGCGCAGGACCGGCTCGCCGACGCCTCGGCCTTCGCCTCGGAAGCGGTCGGTGCGATCCGCACCATGCAATCCTTCGGGGCGTCGCAGCAGACGGCGGCGCGTTTCGCGGTGGCCTCGGACGATGCCTTTGGCGCCTCGCGCTCGGCCACCGCCTCGCGCGCGCTGCTCTCGGGCGTCGCGATCTTCCTGATCAGCGCCAGCGTGGTCTGGGTCTTGTGGACCGGCGCGACCGAGGTTTTCGAGGGCCGCATGACCGGCGGGCGGCTGTCGCAGTTCATCCTCTATGCGGTGATGGCGGCAAGCTCGCTCGGCCAGCTCTCGGAGGTCTATGGCGAGATCTCGGCTGCTGCCGGCGCCGCCGGGCGCCTCGGCGAAATCCTGGCGATGAAGCCCGCCATTGCCGCCCCGCCGAATCCGCGGCCGATGCCGCAGCCTTCGCGTGGCGAGCTCTCCTTCGAGCAGGTCTCCTTTGCCTATCCCGGCCGCAGCCTGTCCGCGTTGCATGCGCTCAGCTTCAAGGTCCGGCCCGGTGAGCGCGTCGCGCTGGTGGGGCCTTCAGGGGCGGGCAAGAGCACGGTGCTGCAATTGGCGCTGCGCTTCTACGATCCCGCCAGCGGCAGCGTCGTCGTCGATGGCGTCACCGGGCCGGAGGCCGATCCCGAGGATTGGCGCCAGCGCTTCGCCCTGGTGCCGCAGGAGCCGACGGTGTTCGGCGTCTCCGTTGCCGACAACATCGCCTATGGCCGGCCCGAAGCGAGCCGCGCCGAGGTTGAGAACGCAGCCCGGCTCGCCGCTGCGGACGGCTTCATCCGCAGCCTGCCGCAGGGCTACGACACCATCGTCGGCGAGCGCGGCGTCACGCTTTCGGGAGGCCAGCGCCAGCGCCTGGCGATCGCGCGCGCGGTGCTGAAGGACGCGCCGATCCTGCTGCTCGACGAGGCGACGAGCGCACTCGATTCCGAGAGCGAGCGGGCAGTGCAGGATGCGCTCGACCGATTGATGCAGGGCCGCACCACCCTGGTCGTCGCCCATCGCCTCGCCACCATCCTCTCGGCCGACCGCATCCTGGTGATGGATGAGGGGCGCGTCGTGGAGGATGGGACGCATGCCGAGCTCAAGGCGCGCGGCGGGCTCTATGCGCGGCTTGCGGCGCTGCAGTTCGGGCTGGAGGCGGCGTAGCGGCGCTCGCTCCCGTCATTGCGAGCGAAGCGAAGCAATCCAGTGTCGTAGAGCGCTACACCCCTGGATTGCTTCCTTGGCTTCGCCTCCTCGCAATGACGGAAAGAGCCTCAACCCTTCTCGCCATGGCTGCGCGGATAGGCGTTGCGCTCCGGCGGCGTCCAGCCGGTGAGCAGCGCGGATTCGGTCGCGAAGATCTCGACCTTGAGCGGGTAGCAGGCAGCCTCGTCGCTCGAATGGCTCGCGCTGCAATCGCCGCCGGGGCAGGCCGAGAGCGCGCCGATGAGGTCGATCTCGGCGAAGAACTCGATGTAGTCACCCGGGCGGACCGGGCTCGCCTTCATGAAATACTGGTGCGTGTCGCGGGTGAAGCCGGTGCACATGAAGACGTTGAGCACATCGTGGACATGCTGCTCGACCTCGCGTGCCGGGACGCCCTTGGCGGCGCCAAGCGCGCGGGCGAGGTTCGAATGGCAGCAATGATGATAGTCGCCGCCGCTCAGGAGCCGGTTGGTGTAGGGGTCGCAGCGCGTGCCGATGACGTCGTGGATGCCGCCGCCATCTTCGTCCCAGCCATACCAGCCGAGCGTATCATGCGTGATCGTCGCCATCGGCCGCAATGAGGGCAGGGTGCTCCAGAGCCGGTCGCCCGTGTTGAGATGGGTCGCGTGCAGGGCCCGCGTCTTGCCGCTGAAGAAGCGCTCGGAGAGATCGTCGGCGTTCCAGAGATTGAGGTCGCCGACCTGCGGGCCCTCGATGCTGGTGATGCGGAAGAAATGGCCCTTGGGCACGTGGAAGGCGCGCCCGTCGCGGGGCGGAACGATGACCTCGTCGAGCTTGGTCAGGCTTTGCCGCGCCGCCTGCAGCATCGCCATGTCGACGCTTGGCAAGGTCGCATTGGGATAGACCACCACGGCGGGCTTGCTGCGCCGCTCGGCGGCATCGGCCGGGGCTGCTGTCGTCTTTGCGTCCTGCATGGTCCCAATCCGTGAAGATGGCATGTTTCGTTCCCACCCGCGTCAAGCTGTTTCGGCGAAGGCCCTGATCGTCATGGCGGCCGCGCCGACCGCCTTGATCGGAATGGCGAAGAAGCGAAAGCCTGATGCCGGTAAGCGATCGAGATGGCGCAGATTCTCGACGATGAGGATATCCTGGCCGAGCAGGATCGAGTGGGCCGGCCGCGCTGGATCGTGACGGGTGTCGACATTGGTTGTGTCGACCCCGAGCAGGCGCGCGCCGCGGGCGCGAAGCGCTTCGATCACATCCGCGTCGATGAAGGGATAGTCGTCATAGGCCGGCTTTCCCCAATGGGCGTCCCAGCCGAAGCGGATCAGCACGGCGAGGCCCGAGAGGTCGGCGGGCAGGTCGATGCGGCTAAGTCCGATGCGCTCGCCAGGGCGTGCTGCGGCGACGCTGACGCACAGCCCCGGCAGCACGAGCTCGTCAAGGCTCAAGGCCGCAATGTCGCGGCGCTCCTTCCAGCGGTGCCGCGGCGCGTCGAGATAGGTGCCGATCGAGGTCTGGAAAAACACCTCGGTGATCTCGAAGCTGGCCTTGCCGTCATAGAACGGTGCGGAGGCCTCATGCGTCACGAAGGGCCTGATCGCGGCGGTGAACTGCTTGACCTCGCCGTCGCGCCGCAGCGAGAAGCCGGGCATGCCGTCGGCAAAGTCATGGCTGAGGTCGACCAGAGGCATCGCGGCGAGGTTCCGGATTCAGGGAAGGCCAAGTAAGGCTAACTGGAACACCAGAGCAATCTTCGTTTTTCTTGTGCTAAGGGCAAGTCAGGCTTAGTCTAAACGGCATGAGATATCCTCCCCTTGGCGGCTTGCGCGCCTTCGAGGCGGCTGCCCGCCATGAAAGCTTCGCGGCGGCCGCGGCCGAGCTGAACCTGACGGCGGCTGCCGTCAGCCAGCATGTGCGTGCGCTCGAGCTGTGGCTGGGCGTCCCACTGTTCCTGCGTCATCCGCGCGGCGTGGCGCTGACAGCTGCCGGGCGGGATTTCGGCGCCGCCGTCTCGCATGGGCTGATGCATATCGCGCTCGCGGCAGGGCAGATCGCCGCGAAGACGCGCCGGACCCTGGTCAGCCTGGCCTGCCTGCCCTCGGTCACGACACGCTGGCTGATTCCGCGGCTGCCGCTGTTCCGGGCAGCTTATCCGGATATCCAGCTCAATCTGGTCTATGCGCTCGATGCGCGCAGTCCGGCCCAGGCCGGCGTCGATCTGCTGATCCAGCACGGCGTCAGGCCTGACGCTGCGGCGATTGCGATCCTCAGCGCGGCCACGCGCCCGACCTGCTCGCCCGAATTCCTGGCCCGGCACGGCCCTTTTGCGGCTGCGCGCGACCTGCTGGCCACCGAGCTGCTCCATGACGAGACCCAGTCCGCCTGGGGGCGCTGGTTCGCCGCCGCCGGGCTGAACGCACCGATCGGGGGCGGGCCGATCTTTGCTGACTTCAACCTCCTGGTCGCCTCGGTCATCGCCGGGCAGGGCATCGGGTTGTGCCCGACCTCGCTCATCGCCGATGAGCTCCAGCGCGGCAGCCTGACGACGCTGTTCGAGCAGCCCTCGGACGAGGACAAGCAGTACTGGCTGCTGGAGGCGGGCGGCCTGTCGCCTGAGGCCGCGATCCTGCGCGATTGGCTCGTTGCCATGAGCCGAGGCTGAGTGACCCCGTTTCCTGAAGGCCGCGACACTTCTTCCCTTCTCCCGGATGGGGAAGGTGGCGCGGAGCGCCGGATGAGGGTGTGCCGCCCAATCAGAGAGCACAGCGGCTCCGCCGAACCCCAACAATCAGCGGCACACCCTCATCCCTGCCCTTCTCCCATCCGGGAGAAGGGTTCCCTGCGCCCTTTCGCTGCAGCCGAGCCACATTCTCCCGCCACGGGAGAAGGGCGCGCGCCCCTTTCTGAAAAGTGCAGGAGCCGTGCCGGAGAACTCTCTCCAGCAAGGAGAGAGGCCAGAACTAGGGGAACAAGGCATATCGGCGGCGAGGAGGAAGGTCTCAGCGCTCGGTGATCTTGAACTCGATGCGCCGGTTGCGGCGCCAGGCCTCGTCGTTGTTGGCAACGTCAAGCGGCTGGAATTCGCCGAAGCCGGTCGCGGCGATGCGGTCGTTGGGAAGGCCGCGCGTGATCAGGTACTCGACCACCGCCACCGCGCGCGCGGTCGAGAGGCTCCAGTTCGATGGGAATTGCGGCGATCGGATCGGACGGTTGTCGGTATGGCCGTCGACGCGCAGGATCCAGGGAATATCCGGGGGCATCTCGCGGCCGAGATCGACCAGGATCGCGGCGAGCTTGTCGAGTTCGCCGCGACCTTCCGGCTTGAGCACGGCCTGGCCGGCGTCGAAGAAGACCTCGGACTGGAAGACGAAGCGGTCGCCGACGACGCGGATGTCGGGCCGCGTGCCGAGCACCTGACGCAGGCGGCCGAAGAAGTCGGAGCGGTAGCGCGCCAGTTCCTGCACGCGCTGGGCCAGCGCCACGTTCAGCCTGGAGCCGAGCTCGGAGATGCGCGCCTGCGATTCCTTGTCCTTGGTCTCGGAGGCGTTGAGCGCCTGCTCCAGCGCCGCGAGCTGGCGGCGCATCGCCAGAATCTGCTGGTTGACCAGATCGACCGTCGCCTGGGCGCGGGCCGAGAGCTGTTTCTCGCTCTCGAGCGCCTTCTGGGTTTCGGAGAGCTGGGCCGGCGCGTCGCTGGCTTGCGCATTGAGCAGGCCCTGGACACGGCTGCGTTCGCCCTGCTCGCGCGTGAGCGTCGACTGCAACAGGCTCAGGTTTTCCTGCGCCTGCCGGTTCGAGGAGCGCTCCAGCGCGAGCAGATCGGTCAGTTCCGAGATCTGGCGGTTGAGGCGGTCGAGCGCGGTGTCCTTGCCGGTCAGCTCCTGCGACAGGAAGAACTGGCCAAGTACGAAGACCGAGAGCAGGAAGACGATGCCGATCAGCATCGTCGAGAGCGCATCGACGAAGCCGGGCCAGAAATTGATGTCGTCGCGGCGGTGGGAGCGGGAAAGGGCCATGCTTAGCGGCTCCTGCGGATCAGGGCGTTGTTCCGAGCGTATCGTGTCGGCGCGCTCATGGCTCCGTGACGTGGTCGGCGGTCAATCTCTCGATCAGGCGCTTCATGTCCTTCTCGCGCGAGGCCTGCGCCTCGACCCAGTCGCGAATGAGCTGCTGCTCCGCGCGCATATGCTGGACGAGACCCTGGATGCCCTCGGCGAGGTTGGAGAGCGCCTGGGTCGCGGCGCGGTTGTTGGCTCCGCTCTCGGCCATGGCCGCGCTGAGCTTGTCGAAGCGGTCGTTCAGCGCGTCGCCGGCGAAGGGCTGGGAGGTGGTGATCGACGTGGCGCTGGCGGTGCGTGTGCCGAGCCAGCTCTCGATCTCGTTGCGGAAGCGGCGCTGGGCCTGGGCGACCTGCAATTCCAGGAAGCCGAGGATCAGCGAGCCGGCGATGCCGAAGAGCGATGAGGAGAAGGACAGGCCCATGCCGGCGAGCGGGGCGGCGAGGCCGGCCTTGAGCTCGTCGAAGAGCACGCCGGCTTCCGCGCCGGTGCGCAGCGACTTGATGACGGAGCCGACGGAGGAGACCGTGTCGAGCAGGCCCCAGAAGGTGCCGAGCAGGCCGAGGAAGACGAGCAGCCCGGCGAGATAGCGCAGGACCTCGCGGCCGTCATCGAGCCTGACCGCGATCGATTCCAGAACGGTCGAGGCTTGGGCGGGGGCGAGGCTGCCGCGATCGAGCTGAGGCAGCACGCCGCTGAGCGGGGCGATGACCTGATGACGCCGGACCTCCGCCTGCAGCGGAGCGGCGGCGAGGCGGGTGGCGGCGCGGGCCTCGCTGTAAAGCCGCCAGAGCTCGCGCAGCGCGATCAGCACACCGACGAAGAGCGAGCCGAGGATCAGGCCGTTCAGGCCGGGATTGGTCATGAAGGCGGTGGTGAGACCGCCTTGCAGGATGTAGCCGAGGAAGCCGATCAGCGCGAGAAACAGGAGCGCGCGGACGACATAGCGCAACGGACGCGAAAAGCGGGTCTCCTCCCGCATCGTTGCGACCGTGATCTGCTCGGCCGCTATGCCCTCATCCGCCATGCTTCGTCTTCCGTTCAGGTCTTGCCGCCTGCGGGACTGTCGCCTCCAGCGCCGCCGGGATCAAGCGTGAAAGAGCAAAGATATATGTCAGCCTGCCGACTTGAGCGCGGCGCGCAGTGACTGTTCGCCGACTTCATTGCCGCAGATGATGTCTTTGGCGCTGGTCGGCTGCTTGCCGTCGAGCGTGCCGAAGGTGCCGCCGGCTTCGCGGATCATCACGGCTCCGGCCGCGAAATCCCAGGTGTTGAGGCCTCGTTCCCAATAGGCGTCCATGCGGCCTGCCGCGACATAGGCGATGTCGAGCGCGGCCGAGCCCATGCGCCGGACATTGGCGAAGCGCGTCATCACCGCGCCCAGCTCGTGCAGGAAGAGCGGGTGCCCGCCCTTGCCGATATGGGGCACGCCCATGCCGATCAGCATCTCGGCGGGCTCGCGGCGGCCCGAGACGCGCATGCGGCGGTTGTTGACATAGGCGCCCTTGCCCTTCTCGGCGATGAAGAGCTCGTCCTTGGCGGCGTCATAGACCACGCCGGCGATGAACTGGTTGTCGCGCTCGAGTGCGACCGAGATGTTCCAGTGCGGGATGCCGCGCAGGAAGTTGTGGGTGCCGTCGAGCGGGTCGATGTGCCAGCGGTTGCTCTCGTCGGTGCCCTGGA
Organism: Bosea vaviloviae; assembly: GCF_001741865.1. Classification (NCBI taxonomy): domain Bacteria; kingdom Pseudomonadati; phylum Pseudomonadota; class Alphaproteobacteria; order Hyphomicrobiales; family Alloboseaceae; genus Allobosea; species Allobosea vaviloviae. The sequence continues at coordinate 6,068,082 of NZ_CP017147.1, read as the reverse complement.
CGACGCCGCTCTCCTCCATGACGAAGCCGTAGCCGGGGCGGGCCTTCTCCAGCGCGGCGCGGATGATCTCCTCGGCCTTGGTGTCAGCCTTGGAGACGAAATCGCCGGGGCCCTTGGCGAGCACCTGCAAATTCTCGATTTCGCCGAAATCGCGCTTCAGCGAGCGGGACGCCTTCATCACGGCGTCCGTCATCACGGTCATCAGGGGGGAGCGGATCATCGATACCTCAGGGTGCAGCAGTCGAACGGCGGCGTCGCGGCGCCGGTCAAGATGTAAAAGAGCCGGCTGGAACGTCCCGAGCCCTCATCCCGAGGAGCAGCATAGCGGCTCCTCGGGATGAGGGCTGAAGATGTCAGCCTCGAAGTTCAGCCGGTCACTTGCTCGTCTGGCCGGGCGACGTCAAGGCCGCGCCTTCGATCCGGGTCGCGGCGAGCGCCGCGGCGCGGCCCTGCTGCTCGTGACTGAGGCGGTCGAAAAGCTGGTCGAGACCGGCATCGTCCAGCCCCCGGGCGCGGGCGGCGAGGTGCCAGGCTGCGGCCTCGATCGAGTCGGGCGCAATGCCGCGGCCGGACTGGTAAAGCCGCGCCAGCCGGTTCTGGGCGATCGGGTTGCCCTGGTTCGCGGCGCGCAGGAAGAGCTTGGCGGCGGCGGTCTCGTCCTTGGCGACGCCGGTGCCGTTGAACAGCATGATCGCGTATTCGACCTCGCCGGGCACATTGCCGGCCTGGGATGCCTTGGCCATCCATTCGGCGGCCTTGGCCTCGCTCTGGGGCAGGCCGCGGCCCTGCTTGGCGAGGATGCCGAGCGCCATGAGCGCGTCGCCGATACCGGCATTCGCTGCAATCTCCAGGCAAGAGACGGCGCGCTTGTCGTCCTCCTCCTTGCCCGTCGCGAGCAAGGCGAGGGCGAGGTTGTAATTGGCGGCCGGGTGGCCGGCGGCGGCGGCCTTGCGCAGCAGCGTGCCGGCGCGTTCGGGATCGCGCTTGCCGCTGCGCTCGTCGAGGAGGGCGGATGCGAGTGCATAAGCCGCGTTGATGTCGCCGCGCGCGGCTGCGCGGTCATACCATTCGGTTGCGATCCTCTGGCTTTCGGGCACGCCGAGTCCCAGGCGATAGATCTCGCCGAGCAGGGTCATGGCGGCGGCGTCGTTATTGTCGGCCTCGACGCGTTTCAGCGCCTCGTCCAGGGCGCGGCGGTAATGGCCGGCCTGATAGGCGCCGTAAGCCAGATCGGGCTCGGCGGCGCCGGCTGCGGCCGTCGTTCCCAGGAGCAAGCCGGCGAGCACGAGGCCGCGGCAGGTCCGGTTCATCGCGCGGCCTTTCGGGCGGCGTGGGCCGCGATGGCGACATTGGCCTGCGTCACCAGCGCGCGAATGTCGCAGGCTTCGTCGAAGGCCCAGGCGCCGAGCGCGACGAATTCCGCTCCGGTCTCGACCAGGGCTGCAATCGATTCGGCGTCCGGCGCATAGGCGACACAGGGCGTCTCGAAGATCTCGGCCCACCAGGAGGCGCGCTCGATCACCGCGGCCAAGAGCGGCAATGAGCCGTCCGGGCGCGGCTCGCCAAACATCACATAGTCGACGCCCGCCTCGCCGATATCCATGGCGTCGTGGCGCGCGCGCAACGACCCGGCGCCGATGATGCGCTCGTTCTTCAGGCTGGAGCGCGCCTCGGCGACGGCTTCCGGCCCGTTGGTGAGGTGGACACCGTCGGCGCCGCCGCGCGTGGCGACAAGCGCCGGGGCCTCGACGATGAGCGCGACATTGGCCGACTGGACGGGGCCGACGAGGCGTTTGACGCGCTCGATCTTGCTGCGTTCGTCGCCCTCGGACAGGCGCAGCAGCACGGCCGCGACGTCGCCGCCGGCGAAGGCCTGCATCAGGCGGAAGGCCATCGCCTCGGCATCCGCGACAAGCGGGGTGACGAGCATCAGGCGGGTGGGTGTGGGTGCGTTGCTCATGATCGTGCGCGCAAACGGCCCATGAGTGCGTCCAATGTCAAGACGCCAAGCCCGATAACGAGACTCCAGAAGGCCGAACCGACGCCGAACAGCGAGAGGCTCGAGGCCGCGACAGCGAAGGCGAGGACGGCGGCGAAGCGCTCTTTCTCGGAGGACATGGCCTGTCCGAGCGCGCCGGTGAGCGAGCCGGCGAGGCCCAGCCCCGCGACGGTCACGATCAGCGCCTTGGGCATGGCGATGATGAGGGCAAGCAGCAGGCCGGCGCAGGCCGCGATCGCCAGCCAGAGGAAACCGTAGACGACGCCGGCCTTCCAGCGCTGGGCCGGGTCGGGATGAGTGTCGGGGCCGGTGCAGATCGAGGCGCTGATCGCAGCCATGTTGACCATATGGGCGCCGAACGGGGCGGTGAGGAAGGAGGCCAGGCCGGTGACGAAGAGGCTCGCCGTCGTCGGCGGCTGATAGCCTGCCGCGCGCAGGACGGCGAAGCCGGGCAGGTTCTGAGCCGCCATGGTGACGAGATAGAGCGGGACGCCGACGCCGAGCATGGCGGCAATATCGAAGCGCGGCGTGACGAATTCGAGGCCGCTCAGCGACAAAGGCCCGGCGGGCCAGCTGGCAAGGCCGCCCAGGAAGCTCAGGATGAGCCCGGCGCCCAGCGCCGCGATGACGCCGAGGAACGGGTTGATCAACCGCGCCAGCAGGAAGATCGCCAGCAAGGGCAATACGAGCGCGGGGCTCAGCCGCATCTCGTCGAACACCGCGACGACGAAGCGGAAGATCACGCCGGCGAGCATGGCCGCCGCGATCGGCATCGGAATGCGCTCGATCAGCGCGCCGAGCGGGCGGAACGCCGCGGTCAGCATCATCAAGAGGGCCGCGAGCAGGAAGGCGCCGACGGCGGTCGGGAGGTCGAGCCCGCTCGTCGCCGCGATCAGGGCCGCGCCCGGCGTCGACCAGGCGCAGATGATCGGGAGCTTGTGGCGCCAGGACAGCCAGATGCTGGCGAGGCCCTTGGCGATGGCGAGGCCGGCGATCCAGGACACGGTCTGGGCCGGCGTCGCGCCCACGGCCTGGGCTGCCGCAAGCACCACGGCGACGGCCGCCGCGAAACCGACGAAGGCCGCGACCAGCGCGGAGAAGACGATCGACATGGGCGCTCTTGCGACGCTTTCGCGAAAGGGCGACGACGCGCCCGGGCGTTCCCTTCAATCAGAAAAGGGGGAGCGTCGGAAGCCTCGCGGCATCCTGCGGCCATGAAGTGCGCGCGGACCGGGGCCTTTCCGGCGCGTGGCTCCTCAAAGCCTGGCCTGAAATGAACCGAGCGATATCAAGGGCCCCCGATTACTCGCCATCACCCGCGCCGTCATTCCGGACAAGCCGCGATAGCGGCGCAGATCCGGAATCCATCGGAGGCCACCGAACTCTACGATGGATTCCGGACCTCCGCTTCGCTGCGTCCGGAATGACGGCGCGTAGATGATCAAGGCAGAGCCATTGAAATCCTCGGCTTCGTTTCAGGCCTGGCTATCAGGATGAGGCCCGATCAAATTCCTGCTGATGCTCAAGCGTCCTGGCTCATCACCAGATGGTACACGCGGCCCTGGAACAGCGGCATGATCGTGCCGAGTTGCTGCCGCACCTCCTGCCGGATCTCGCTCGCCAGCGCCTGATGCATCGCCTCCAGGCTGTCGAAATGGAGGTCGAAGACGACATAGACCGGCGGCGCGCCGGCCTCCTGCTCGGCCGCCCAGCGCAGCTTGACGTCGCGGATGCCGGGATAGCGTCGGATAGCTGGCAGCACGGTTTCGCGCATCTGACGGTCGAAATGGGCGCGGTCGGCCTCGGGCACCTCGCCCTCGAGAACGGCTGAGCGGATAATCATCGGGACTTCTCCTCGGAGGTGTCCAGGCCGATCTGCAACAGGCGCACGACGCTGGTCTGGGTGGCGTGGAGATGGGCGTCGAGCAGGGTGCAGGCGCGCTCCACCTCTCGCGCCAGCACGGCTTCCATGATGGCGGCGTGCTCGCTGTTGACGTCGCGGACCTCGGCCGGGGCTTCCCGGTGGTGCAACAGGCGGATCTTGCGATAGCGCTCGGAATGGTCGGCGAGCGTGCCCCAGAAGCGCAGCAGCCAGTCCGAACCGCAGGCGGTGACCAGGGCGGCATGGAAGCGCCGGTGACGGTCCTCCCACAAGGTCGCCGCCTCGCGGTCGTCCTGCGAGGCAGGCAGGGGGGTGCGCGAGAGCATGTGCATGGCCGCGACGATCTCGGCCTCCCAGGCGGCGTCGCCGAGCGCGATCGCCTTGGTCAGGCAGAGCCGCTCGATCTCGCGGCGCGTCGCCATCAGATCGGTGAAGGCGCCAAGCGAGGTCTCGGTGACGCGCGCGCCGCGATGCGTCTCGGCCGCGACGAGCCCCTCGGTCGAGAGCCGCATCAGAGCCTCGCGGATCGGCGTCAGGCCGAGCTGGAAGCGGTCCTGCAGGTCGTTGGCGCGCAGGCGCTCGCCCGGCATGAGGTCGCCATGCAGGATCTCGCCGCGCAGGCGCTGATAGGCTCGCTCGGCTTGAGAGCGACTTTCCGTCAGGGTGTCCATCGCCACCGCACATTTCATGTTGACTCGCAGATTTTATAAAATCATCCTGATCTCATAGCAAGGCGGCTTTGAGTGGAGATGACGGCGATGGCGCATGCCGGGTGGGCTCTGACGACGGTCGAGATGGCGAGTGGGCCTGTTGCCTGCCTCGAGGTGGAGGGCAAGCTCTATGCTCTGGAGCCATCGCTGGCGCGGGTCGGGTTTCTCGGGCAGGCCAGCGTCATCGGCCTGTTCGCGGATTGGGGGCGTGCCGAAGGGGCTCTTGCGATAGCCGCCGCCGAGGTCGATCCGGCCGATCTGGTCACGGCCTCGCGCCGTCTCGCGCCGCTGCTCTACCCCGGTAAGATCCTCTGCGCCGGCGCGAATTATTTCGACCATCTCGCCGAGATGGGCATGCCCGGCGCCAAGAAGGAGGAACAGCGGCTGTTCTTCTTCATGAAGCCGCCGCGCAACGCGGTCGTCGGCGAGGGTGCGACGGTGCGCGTGCCGATCGGTACCGAGAAATTCGACTGGGAGATCGAGCTCGCAGCCGTGATCGGCAAGACGGCGCGCAATGTCTCCGTCGAGATCGCGCTGTCGCATGTCGCGGGCTATACGGTCGCGATCGACTTCTCCGCCCGCGACCACAATCGCGCGCCGGAAACCTTCTACAAGCTCGACTGGGTGGCGGGTAAGGCCAACGACACCTGCTGCCCGCTCGGCCCGCGCTTCGTGCCGGCCTCCGCCATCGCCGATCCGCAGAATCTCGGCCTGAAGCTCGCGGTTAATGGCGAGGTGAAGCAGGATGGCCGCTCCAGCGACATGATCTTCTCGCTCGCCGAACAGATCGCGACCGCATCGCGGATCATGACGCTCGACCCCGGCGACCTGATCCTGACCGGGACGCCCGCCGGCGTCGGCGTGCCCAAGGGCACCTTCCTCTCTGTCGGCGACACGGTCGATGCCGAGATCGAGGGTATCGGCAAGCTCAGCGTCGTCATCCAGGCGACGGCCTGAGATGGCGGTCGCGCCCGTCGCCTTCGTGACAGGCGGCGCGTCCGGCATCGGGCGCGCGACCTTGTTCGTGGATGGCGGCAAATCCCTGGGCGGCCTGAGCCTGTGAACCTAAGCCTGTGAGCGAGACGTCCTGATCACAACGCATAATGAGGGGAAAACAGCGATGACGACGCGGCGTGGGATCATGAAAGGCGCACTGGCCGGTGCGCTCATCGGCTATGCGGGACGGGGCGCAGCGCAGGCGCCCGTGCAGATCCGCATCTCAACAGCGGCCCCGCCGAGCGATTTCCTGGCCAAGGCGCTCGACGCGCTGAAGGCTGAGATCGACGGCAGTTCGGCCGGGCTGAACGTCAGCGTCCACACCGCCTCGACCCTGTTCAAGCAGGGTACCGAGGTGCAGGCGCTGCAGCGCGGCAACCTCGAAATGAGCACGATGACCACCTTCGAGGTGGCCCAGCAGGTGCCCGAACTCGGCTTCTTCAACCGCGGCTATCTGTTCAAGGACCATGCCCATCTGCGCCGTGTCTTCGACGGGCGGATGGGCGAGGAGTACCGCAAGACCGTGTCCGAGAAGATGGGCATCGAGATCCTCGCGACGCATTATCTTGGCACGCGGCAGGTCTCCCTGCGCGCGAAGCGCAATGTGAAGGGGCCGGCGGACCTCGCTGGGACCAAGCTGCGCATGCCGGCGGGGCCGGAATGGCTGCTGCTCGGCCGGACGCTGGGGGTGAGCCCGCTGCCGCTCGGCATGCCCGAGGTCTATCTCGCGCTCAAGACCGGTACGGTCGACGGCCAGGAGAACCCGCTCTCGATCTTCAACGCCGCAAAACTCTACGAGGTGAGCGAGCAGGTCGTGCTGACCTCGCATATGCTGCAGCCGGTGTTCTTCGCCATTGCCAAACCGGTTTGGGCCAAGCTCTCGGCGGCGCAGCAGGCGTCCCTGCAGGCAGCGGCGCGCAAGGCCGCCAAGGCGGGCGATGATGGCCGCCTCGCCGACGAGGCCAGCATCATCGATGCGCTCAAGGGCAGGGGCCTGAGCGTCGACGCGATCGATCTCGCGCCGTTCCGCGAGGGGGCCGACAAGGCCTATTCCGGGGCCGATGCGACCAAGGCCTGGGACATGGCCTGGCTCAAGCGCGTCACCGAGGCCTGAGGCGCCATGCAGACGGTTGCGGCGGTGGAGACGCAAGGCGAGAGCGCAACCGGCTGGGGCGCGCGGCTGCGCCGCTTCGCGACCGCCGTCCCGGCGCTGATGTTTGCGCTCGTCTTCCTGATCTTCAACTACAAGATCATCACCCGCTATCTCGAACATGACGAGGCAGCCTGGGCCGACGAGGTCTCGGTGATCCTGTTCATCTGGATCATCTTCTGGGCCAATGCCTTCGTCGTGCGCGACAGGGAGCAGATCACCTTCGATCTGGTCTATCGCCCGCTGCCGGAGCGCTGGAAACGCGTCATGGCGCTGGCGCGGCTCGTCTTCGTCGGCGGCATTTTCGTCTGGGCGCTGCCGGGATCGCTCGACTACATCGCCTTCCTCTGGCGCGAGCGCACGCCGGTGCTGAACCTGCGGCTCGACCTGATCTATTCCTGCTTCGGCCTCTTCCTCATCGCCGTGGTGGCGCGCTCGGCCTGGCAGATCGTCAAGCTGCTCGGGCCGCGCTGGCGTTCGCATATCTGACGGGAAACGGGACGCATGTCCGACGGGTTGTGGGTTTTGATGGGCGTCTTCACGGCCGCCGCGGTGCTCGGCGCGCCGCTCGGCCTGTCCATGCTGGCGGCGGGCTTCGCCTATATGATCTCGACGCATCAGGATGTCGGGCTCGTCGTCGACCAGACGATGAACGGGCTCTACAATTCCTATCTGCTGATCGCGGTGCCGCTGTTCATCTTCGTCGCCAATGTGATGAATGCGAGCGGGGTGATCGAGCGCCTGCTGCGCTTCGGCTCGGCGATGGTCGGGCATCTGCCGGGCGGGCTCGCGCAGGTGAATGTCGTCTCAAACCTGATCTTTTCCGGCATGAGCGGCTCAGCCGTCGCCGACGCCTCGGGGCCGGGCCTGATCGTGGCGCGGATGATGACCAAAAACGGCCGCTACCCCCGCGGCTTCGCTGCGGCGACATCGGTCGTCTCGGCGACGCTGGGGCCGCTGATGCCAACCTCGATCCCGATGATCTTCTATGCGCTGATCGCCAATGCCTCGGTCGGCGCGATGTTCCTGGGCGGGCTCGTGCCGGCCGGGATGATGGCGCTGGCGCTGATGGGCGTGATCGCAATCATTTCCCGCCGCCGCAATTTCCCGCGCGAGGAGAAGGTGTCCTGGGGCGCGATGCCGGCGGTCTTCGGCCGGGCGCTGGCGCCGCTCGCACTGCCCGGCATCCTGCTCGGACTGATCTATTCCGGCGTCACCACGCCAACGGAAGCGGCTGCGATCGCGGCGAGCTATGCGCTGATCCTGGCCTTCGTCGTCTATCGCACGCTGAAGCCAGCGCAGTTGCTGGTCGTGATGGGCGACACGGTGAAGGCGACCGCGATGATCGCGCTGATCATGGCCGGCGCCTTCGTCTTCAACTATGCGGTCGCCAATGAGGGCGTGCCGAAGCTGATCCAGTCGACCCTGCTTGCCTGGAACCTCTCGGCGACGCAGTTCCTGCTGATCGTCGACCTGCTGATGCTGCTGCTCGCGATCGTGCTCGACGAGGTCACGATCCTGCTCGTCATCGTGCCGTTGATCGTGCCGGTGGCGCAGGGCCTAGGCATCGATCTCGTGCATTTCGGCATCGTCGTGGTGCTCAACATGATGGTCGGGCTGACACTGCCGCCGCATGGGCTGCTGCTCTTCGTCATGGCTGGGCTCACCGGCACGCCGCTCTCGGAGATCTTCCGGGAGGTCCCGCCCTTCATCGTCGCGATGCTGGCGATCGTGCTCGCGGTGACGTTCTTTCCGGAGATCGCGCTGTGGCTGCCCAGGACGGCCGGGCTGATCAAGTCGTAGAGGATCGATCCGCCGGACCAATGCAATGGCCGGTCTGTGCAGGAAACGCTGAAGCAGCGCCCCAATTCTGGACGTCTCACGGCAGGTGACGGGAGACTTTGCTTTCCAGCAGCCGGACAAGGGCCGGATCCATGAAAGCGTAGTTGTCCGGGATATCGAGGCAAATGAGGCGGGCCGATTTCATATGCCTGCCGAAGCGCTGCCGCAGCTTGGTGCCGTGAACGCGCTCCATGACGAAGATCACGTCGGCCCAGGCGGCCAGCTCAGCCGTCACGGGCACATCTGCATCGTGGTTCGTCCCAGCCGACGCGACTTCAATGTCGCGTCGCGTCGAGAAGACCTGCTCGGCCGTCGGGCTGCGCAGGCGATTCCGACTGCAGACGAAAAGGACCTTCTTCACGAGAAGGTCCGGAGACAGCCGATCAGGGCGGAGCGACGCTCCGCCCTGTGGTCCAGGACGTTCACGCCGCCTTCGGCTTGCCGAAGGTCGGGTCGAGCTCGCCCTTGGCGTAGCGCTTGGCCATTTCGGCGGTGGTCGCGATGCGCTTGATCTTGCTTGCCTGGCCGGCGGTGTTGAACTCCTTCAGCCGCAGCGTGCAGAGCTTGGTCATCGCCTCCATGGCGGGCTTCAGGTATTTGCGCGGGTCGAACTCGCCGGGATTCTCGGACAGGATCTTCCGGATCTGGCCGGTCATCGCCATGCGGTTGTCGGTGTCGATGTTGATCTTGCGCACGCCGTGCTTGATGCCGCGCTGGATCTCCTCGACCGGCACGCCCCAGGTCTGGGGCATCTTGCCGCCATACTGGTTGATGATGTCCTGGAGGTCCTGCGGAACGCTGGACGAGCCATGCATGACGAGATGCATGTTCGGCAGCTTCTTGTGGATCTCCTCGATGACATGCATCGCCAGGATCGCGCCGTCGGGCTTGCGGGTGAACTTGTAGGCGCCGTGCGAGGTGCCCATGGCGATGGCGAGCGCATCGACCTTGGTCTCGGCGACGAATTTCACCGCTTCCTCGGGGTTGGTCAGGAGCTGGTCATGGCTGAGCTTGCCCTCGAAGCCGTGACCGTCCTCCTTCTCGCCTTCGCCCGATTCCAGCGAGCCGAGCACGCCGAGCTCACCCTCGACCGAGATGCCGCCGAGATGGGCCATTTCGGTCACGGTCTTGGTCACGCCGACATTGTAGTCCCAGTCGCCGGGCGTCTTGCCGTCGGCCTTGAGCGAGCCGTCCATCATCACCGAGGTGAAGCCGGCCTGGATCGCGGTCATGCAGGTCGCCGGCTCATTGCCGTGGTCGAGATGCACGCAGACCGGGATATGCGGATAGATCTCGGTTACGGCATCCATCATGTGCTTGAGCATGATGTCGTTGGCGTAGGAGCGGGCGCCGCGCGAGGCCTGGATGATGACGGGGGCGTCGGTGGCATCCGCCGCCGCCATGATGGCCAGGGCCTGCTCCATGTTGTTGATGTTGAAGGCGGGCACGCCGTAATCATGTTCGGCGGCGTGATCGAGCAACTGGCGGAGCGTAATACGGGCCACGGAGGTCCTCCCGGTGCGGTTTCAAGGGCTGGGGAGGATTTAGAGCGGATAGGCGGCGGACGCAAAGCGAAAGCGGCGCGTAGCGTGAATGTGGGCCAGCACCTGCGCTTCCAGCACGGTTACGTACTCCTCCGAGATTCGCCTGCTTCATACTTGCGACCTGAGCGCGCTTATCGCCGAGCCATGTCGATCCAGGACCGCGCTATTCTTCGCTTACGCCGTTCCCGATGCACCAAGCCGTTCTTGATGGTGAAAATGCGCTCTATCTCATAAAGGCCGAAGGCAAACCCGCTCGGATACCTCTCTCCGAGACCAATGATAAAGTCACCAGTGAACCAATTAGCAAAAACGGGAAATTTGCTGGAGCCGGACAACGCGAGAACCTCGGCTTTCAACTCTTTCGGAGCGTCAATCCATTGAAGCCCTGATGGAACTCTCAGCTTCCATAGCAGAAGTTCTCCGTCCACGATTCTCCATGATGCAATATACCCTCGCCAACAACTGGTCATCCAAGTATCGCAGAAATCGCGAGCGTCGATTAAATGTGCATCTAATAAAGGATCTAAAGCAGGTGTTATGACAGGGTAGACTTTTTGACCTTCATTAAATCGATCATTGGCCTGAATTGTCACGACATCTCCCCGCTTGCCGTCTGATGAGGTCAACAAGATTTATCAGATTCAAGGTGAAATCGCTATGCAGCCTGCGCCTGCCCTCAAGTCGATTGTTTGATTCCAGGTTTCGGCAATGCACCTTTCTCGCACGAGGGGGAGGCGCCACGGCGCAGATTCCTCCACGGCGCGTGGTCAGGCGTGCTGGTGCTTCAGCGCGTTCACCCGCTCCTAAAGCTTGACGATCCGATTGATTTCGAGCTGGTTGAGCCGATCTTCATAGGCGCCTGCGGTGCCGCGCATCATCGCCAGCATGGCGGCGCTGATGCGCCGTTCCTGCTTCTGGATCGTCTCGATGCGATCCAGCCGATCCGCCATCTCCCGCCTGAAAGAGGCGAGGTCTTCCTGAATTTTCATCAGGATCTGCGGCATCGCATCCTTGATGTTCTCGCTCATGACGAGAACATAGCATAAACACCGGCTGCCGCAAGGGCAGTCGGTAGGTGTCGCTCACGTCGTCCGCAGGGCTTCGACGCCTGGCAAGTCCTTGCCTTCCATCCACTCCAGGAAGGCGCCGCCCGCTGTCGAGATGTAGGTCAAATCGTCGGCGACGCCGGCATGGTTCATGGCCGCGACGGTGTCGCCGCCGCCGGCGACGGCGACGAGCTGGCCGGCCTTGACGCGCTTGGCGGCGGCCTTGGCGACGGTGACGGTGGCGGTGTCGAAGGGCGGCAGTTCGAAGGCGCCAAAAGGCCCGTTCCAGACCAGCGTCTTGACCTGGTCGAGCTTGAGCACGACCTCGGCGACGCTCAAGGGGCCGGCGTCCAAAATCATCTCGTCGGGCTCGACCTCGCCGATCTGGATGACGCGATGGCCGGGATGGGCCTTGAATTCGCGCGCGACCAGCGCATCGACTGGCAGCATGATCTCGCAGCCGGCGGCCTTGGCCTTGGCCTCGATCTCGCGGGCGGTGGCGACGAGGTCATGCTCGCAGAGCGACTTGCCGACATTGATGCCGCGTGCGGCGAGGAAGGTGTTGGCCATGCCGCCGCCGATGACGAGCACCTCGACCTTCTTGACCAGGTTGCCGAGCAGATCGAGCTTGGTCGAGACTTTCGCACCGCCGACGATGGCCATTACCGGGCGGGCAGGATTGTCGAGCCCGGAAGAGAGAGCCTCGAGCTCGGCCTGCATGGAGCGGCCGGCGAAGGCTGGCAGGACATGGGCGAGGCCCTCGGTCGAGGCATGGGCGCGGTGCGCCGCCGAAAAGGCGTCGTTGACGAAGAGGTCGCCATTGGCAGCGAGCGCCTGGACGAAGGCGGGGTCGTTCTTCTCGTCGCCGGCGTGGAAGCGGGTGTTCTCCAGCAACAGGACCTCGCCGTTCTTCGCCGCCGAGACGGCCTTGGCGACGTCCTCGCCGATGCAATCCTCGACGAAGGTGACGGGCTGGCCCAGCGCATGGGCGAGCGCCACAGCGACAGGCTTCAGGCTGTCCTTGGCGTCACGGCCCTTGGGGCGGCCGAAATGGGCGAGCAGGATGACCTTGCCGCCCTTGCCGGAGATCTCGCGGATCGTTGGCAGTACGCGCTCGATGCGCGTCGCGTCCGTGATCTTGCCGTTCTCCATCGGCACGTTGAGATCGACGCGAACAAGCGCGCGCTTGCCGGCGAGATCGGCATGATTGAGGGTGCGGAAGGCAGTCATCGCGCTCTCTTCAAAGACGTTGGAACAGGGTGGGATAATCCATGACGAGGCCATCCTCGTCGACGGGCAGATCGGCTGTGAAACTGCGGTCGGCTGCTTTGTAGCGAAACAGACGCGGGTCAAGGCAGGTATAGATCTGAGCATCTACCGAGGGCTCGAATGTGTCGAAGGACACATACAGCATCGTGAAGCTGCGCTCGGTTCCCATTTGCCAGGCCGTGCGGCGGATTGGCAGCGTATTCGTGAAGGGCGTTCCAGCCAGGTCTATGTCGATACAGCCGTCGAAGTCAGGTAGATGGCCGCGCCGGCTGTCGTACCAAGCGCCATCACGCCGTGTCATCTCGAGGCCGCGGCCATCGGTCGTGGAGACCGCGAAGGATCGCACTGAGAAATCGAGATCGCAGGCGATCCGGTAAGTCACCCCGTAAGGCGTACCGCCGCGCGCGCCGATCACGACCGCTTCGGCATAAACGGCCTCAGCTGTCGCGGAAACCGTCAGATGTTCCAGCCCTTCCTCGCCCAGCCCCTGCCAGCGGACGCTGCGTCGCGCTTGGAGGCATTGGACGGGCCGAAAGCTCATCGCGACAGCAAGCCTCCAAACAGGCCCGGCACGCCGAATTTGAGCACGAGCACGGTGAGCAGCACCGTCAGCACCGCGGTGGCGAGGCCGGTGACGAACAGCGCACCGAAGCGCGGCGTCGCATCGACGCGCTGGCGCAGGGCAGCGACCTCGTCGCGGATGCTGGCGAAATCCAGGGTCGCGGCGGCGCTGTCGACCTTATGGGCGCTGCGCTCCAGCGAGGCTTCGGCGCGGGTCAGTACGGCCTCGTAGCGGGCGAACTTCTCCTCGATGCGCGCTGCCTTCTCCTCGATCCGGGAGAGCTGGTCGAGCCCGCGCGGCTCGCTTGCGGGCGTCTCCGCGACCGGCATCGCGCTACCGACGACGTAAGGCGTGCCAAGGGACGGCGCCGGCGCGAGGATGGTCGGCTGGGCGGCGCTGGCCGGTGCTGCGACGGTCGGCTCGATCTTGGCCATGGGGGGTCCGTTCATGCGAGGAAAACAGGCGAGGAAAACAGGGAAGGCCGCGCCCAGATGGGCGCGGCATCGCTCGGGTTGGATCAGAGCAGCTTGGCCATGGCGACGGCGGTGTCGCTCATGCGGTTCGAGAAGCCCCATTCATTGTCGTACCAGGACATCACGCTGACGAACTTGTCGTCCATGACCTTGGTCTGGTCGAGCGCGAAGGTCGACGAGGCCGGATCGTGGTTGAAGTCGATCGAGACATTGGGCTGGTCGGTGACGGCCAGGATGCCCTTGAGCGGCCCGCGTTTGCTGGCCTTCAGGATCGCCTCGTTGATCTTCTCGACCGTGGTCTTGCGCTTCGAGATGAACTTGAAGTCGACCATCGAGACGTTCGGGCAGGGAACGCGCACCGACACGCCATCGAGCCGGCCCTTGAGCTCGGGGATAACGAGGCCGATCGCCTTGGCGGCGCCGGTCGAGGTCGGGATCATCGACATGGCGGCGGCGCGGCCGCGATAGAGATCCTTGTGCATCGTATCCAGCGTCGGCTGGTCGCCGGTATAGGCATGGATCGTGGTCATGAAGCCCTTGTCGATGCCGACAGCGTCATGCAGCACGCGCACCAGCGGAGCCAGGCAGTTCGTGGTGCAGGACGCGTTCGAGACGATGATGTGGTCCTTGGTCAGCTCATGATGGTTCACGCCGTAGACCACGGTCAGATCGGCGCCGTCGCACGGCGCCGAGACCAGCACGCGCTTGGCGCCGGCGGCGAGATGCGCCGAAGCCTTGTCCTTCGTCGTGAAGATGCCGGTGCATTCGAAGGCGATGTCGACGCCGAGCGCTTTGTGCGGCAGGTCCTTGGGATCGCGGATCGCGGTGACCTTGATCGGCCCGCGGCCGACATCGATCGTGTCGCCCGAGACGGTCACGGTGCCGGGGAAGCGGCCATGGACCGAGTCGAAGCGGAAGAGATGGGCGTTGGTCTCGACAGGGCCGAGATCGTTGATCGCCACGACCTCGATATCCTTGCGCTTCGACTCGATGATCGCGCGCAGGACGTTGCGTCCGATGCGGCCGAAGCCGTTGATCGCCACCTTGACCGTCATCTCAATCCTCTCCTTCGCCGGGTTTCGGCGCCTTGGGCCGTCATACACGCGGGCAAATCGGCCAAACGATGACCGAACGCAAGGCCCATTGCGGGAATATCTGCCCTGTTTCGCAAGCGTCAGGCGTTATGACGCTTCATCGCGGCTTCGACCACTGCGTCGGGCGTAATGCCGAAATGCTTGTAGACGTCCTTATAGGGGCCGCTCGCCCCAAAGGAGTGCATGCCGATGAAGCCGCCATCATGGCCGATCACGGCATCCCAGCCGAAACGGACGCCGGCCTCGATCGCGATCTTGATCGGCGCGGAGCCGATGATGGCGCTCTGCGTCGCCTCGTCCTGAGCCAGCAGCAGCTCGAGCGAGGGCACCGAGACGACGCGGGCGCGCACGCCCTTCTCGGCAAGGAGCTTGCGCGCCGCGACCGCGATCTCGAGTTCGGAGCCTGAAGCGAAGAGCGAGACCTGAGCCTTGCCGCCCTCGGCCGCGAGCAGTTCGTAGCCGCCCTTGGCCGAGCGGTTGGTCGCGGTCGCATCGGTGCGCAATTGGGCGAGGTTCTGGCGCGAGAGGGCGAGCACAGTCGGCCCCTTGCTGTTCTCCAGCGCGAACTGCCAGGCTTCGGCGGTCTCGATCGCATCGGCCGGGCGGAAGACATGCATGTTCGGCATGCAACGCAGCGAGGCGATCTGCTCGACCGGCTGATGGGTCGGGCCGTCCTCGCCCAGGCCGATCGAGTCATGGGTCATGACATAGACGACCGGCAGGCCCATCAGCGCGGCGAGCCGCATCGAGGGGCGGGCATAGTCGGCGAAGACCAGGAAGGTGCCGCCGCCGGTACGGAAGCCGCCATGCAGCGTGATGCCGTTCATCGCAGCGGCCATTGCGTGCTCGCGGATGCCATAGCGGACATAGCGGCCCTTAGGCGTCTTCGGCGTGAAATCCTCGGCGCCCTTGGCCCTGGTATTGTTGGAGGGGGTCAGGTCGGCCGAGCCCATGACCAGTTCGGGCATCACCGGCTCGATGACGTCGAGCGCGAGCTCCGAGGCCTTGCGCGTCGCGATGGTGACGGGGCTGGCGATCAGCGCCTTCTTATGGGCGAGGATCACCTTGTCGAGCTTGGCCGGGAGCTTATGGGCGAGACGGCGCTCGAACTCGGTGCGCTTGCGCTCGGAGAGCGCGGCGAAGCGCTCCTTCCATTCCTTGTGGGCGGCCACGCCGGCAGCGCCGAAGCCGCGCCAGGCCTTGAGCACATCGGCTGCGACCTCGAAGGGGCCGCCGGTGATGCCGAGCGCCTTCTTGGCAGCGGCAAGCTCTTCCGCGCCGAGCGGTTCGCCATGCGCCTTGGAGGTGCCGGCCTTCTTGGGCGCGCCGAAGCCGATCACGGTCTTGCAGGCGATCATGGTCGGCTTGTTCGATTTCTGGGCGCGGCGGATCGCGGCCTCGATCGCCTCGGGGTCGTGTCCGTCGACGCGCTCGGAGCGCCAGCCGCAGGCCTTGAAGCGTGCAACCTGGTCGACCGAGTCGGAGATCGTCAGCGGGCCGTCGATCGAGATGCCGTTATCGTCCCACATCACGATCAGCTTGTTCAGCTTCTGATGGCCGGCGAGCGCGATGGCCTCGTGGCTGATGCCCTCCATCAGGTCGCCGTCGGAGGCGAGCACATAGGTGTGGTGGTCGACGACCTTCTTGCCGAACTCGGCGGCGAGCATGCGCTCGGCCATAGCCATGCCGACGGCGGTGGCGAGACCCTGGCCGAGCGGGCCGGTGGTGGTCTCGATGCCGGCGGTCATGAAGTTCTCGGGATGGCCCGGGGTCTTCGACTCGAGCTGGCGGAATTTCTTCAGATCGTCGAGCTCCATGCCCGGCACGCCGGTGAGATAGAGCAGGGCGTAGAGCAGCATCGAGCCATGGCCGGCCGAGAGCACGAAGCGGTCGCGGTCGGGCCAGCGCGGATCGGCGGCGTCGTAATTCATGACGCGGGTGAACAAGACGGTCGCGACATCGGCGGCGCCCATCGGCAGGCCGGGATGACCCGATTTCGCCTGCTCGACGCCATCCATGGCGAGGGAGCGAATGGCGTTGGCGAGCTTGTCGTGCTGGCTCCGGTCGATCGATGTCATGGTATTTCAGGCTCCCGCCGGCGAATGGGGCAAGGCCGCGGCCGGCTCCCGTTCCAGGACGGGGCGACGGCGGTCGCGATGTATAATCTCGGCCGATTGCCGACCGGGCTCGATTAGGCTGCCGGGTCGACCTGAGTCAATTCGCTCCTCAGGCGTTTCGGCCATGCGAGGGGCAAGGCCGGGCCCGAGACGGCGGCTGAGCAACTGCGCGCAAGCCCTTGGGATCGGGCGGCTCCTGGCTGGACCTGCGATTCACGTTTCGCCCGCAGATGCGCTAGTGTCGCGAATCGAGTGAGCCGGCTTCGTTCTGAAGGAGGAAAGACGGTGGCGAGCCTGATGCTGGAGAATGCGCTCGCGCGCCTCGACGGCGCGTTGGGACAGCTTGAAGCCGCCGCCCGCCGCCGCATCGAGGCGGAACGCGGGCGCGCCAATCTCGAGACGGAACTGACCCTGATGCAGGACGACCGCGCCCGGCTCGCTGCCGAGCTTGACGGCGCCGTCTCTCGGCTCGGCGAGGTCGAGAGTGCTGCCACCGACGTCGATCAGCGGCTGGAGCGGGCGATGAACGTCATCGGCGCGGTGATCACGCGTGCGCAGGCCGAGATGCCTCATCTGGATCATTGAGCGGGGGCGACCATGCCGCAAGTCAACGTCACCATCGCCGGGAAGGCCTATCGCATGGCCTGCGGAGAGGGCGAGGAGCCGCATCTGGAGGGGCTGGCCCGGCTCTATGACGGCAAGATCGACGAGATGCGCCAGGCTTTCGGCGAGATCGGCGACATGCGCCTGCATGTGATGGCGGCGCTGATGGTCGCCGACGAGGTCTCCGAGCTTAGGCAACGCGTCGCCGCCATGGAGAGGCAGTTGACGGCGGTGCAGGGCGATGCCGGCGCGGCCGATCACCGCCTGAACGAGGTCGAGGATCGCGCGGCCGAGGCGCTGATGGCGGCGGCCGAGCGCATCGAGGGCGTTGCGCGCAGCCTGGTCCCAGCGCCTGTCGGCTGATATTGCCGGGCTTTCGCTCACGTTTCCGCGGCTGCCCGCGAAGCCGCCGGGAGTTCCTCAATGCCGGCTGACATGAACCGCTCGGTGAGCTTCACCCTGACGGCGGATGACTACGCGGCAGCGAACAAGCTGCATGTGCTGAATTTCTACCGGGACCTCTTCCGGCTCGCCATGATCGCCGCGGGGGTGCTGCTCTACGCGCTGTTCATCGTCTCCGACTATGCCAGCGGCTGGTCGTTCGGGACTTACGCCGCCATCGTTCACTTCTTCGCGTTCTGGCTGCTGCTGATGCCGTTCCTGAGCTATTTCCTGTTCGCGCCGGACATTGCGCGGAAGACTTTCCGAAAGCAGAAATCGCTCCAGCAGCCACTCACCTGGTCATGGTCGGAAGCGGGGCTGAAGGTGACGAGCGATGGCGGCGAGTGGCTGACGCCCTGGGATCACTATCTCAAGCGGGCGGAGAATGCCGAAATGTTGCTGTTCTATCAGGCGCCGCGCCTGTTCCAGATGGTGCCGAAACGCGTTCTGACGCCGGAGCAACTGGCCGAGCTGCGGGAGTGCGCCGATCGGGTGGCCGGATAGGGGCGGGGCCGGGGAAGCGGCTTCGCGCTTCCGGTCGCGGCGCGGGTCTATTTCGAGACGGAGTAACGCTAGAGCAGGATGCGAAAAAGTGGGAACCGGTTTTTCGCATCTTGCTCTAACTCTTCGATGAAAGACGGATTCAGATTTCAGACGGAGTTACATTGTGACTCCGTCTGAAATCATCCGGCTCTAGCGGAGCGCCATCCTCCGTGCGCTTCTCCCGACTGTGGACATCCGAACTGAAACGCGCTTCGGCAAAGATGCCCACTGGCGCTTTGCCGGCGCGCATCTTACATTGCTGATGCGGGGCTGCCTGGTGCGTGCGAGAACTGTATTCCCGGGCCCATACGACTCCCTAGGGAGCTGTCCCTGACCGGGTCCCTGGACCCGGACACACGGCGCCCACCTACTTTAGTAGGTGTCCCGGGATCGAAATCTCCACGGCCAAGGTGGCTCCGTACTTCCGATCATGACCAACGCACTCTCCGACAGCGCCGCCCACAGGAAAGCCGCCCTGCGCGAGGCCGCGCTGGCGCGCCGCGACGCGCTGGAGATCGACGACCGGCTGGAATGGGACCCAGTGATTGCCGAGCGGGTGCTGGCGCTGTCGGCCCTGTCGGGAGATGGCCCGGTCTCGGCCTATTGGCCGATGCGCTCGGAGGCTGATCCGCGACCGATCCTGGAGTCGCTGCACGCGCACGGCATGCCGCTCTGCCTGCCTGCCATCGTCTCGGGCGCGATGCTGTTCCGGCGCTGGGCGCCGTGGGAGCCGATTGTGCCGGGCGGATTCGGGACGCTTGTTCCCGAGCCTGGTCAAGCCGAGGTCAAGCCGAGGATTCTGCTGGTTCCGCTTGCCGCCTTCGATCGACGCGGCTTCCGCATCGGCTATGGCAAGGGTTATTTCGACCGGGCGCTGACCGAACTCGGTCCGGTCACGAGCATCGGCATCTCCTATGCCGTACAGGAGATCGAGGCGGTGCCAGACGAGCCGCATGATCGCAGGCTCGACTGGGTGGTGACCGAACGGGAAGCGATACGCTGCGGTTGATTCTGACGCGCATTCGCGCGACGGAGGACGCGTCGCAGCCATCCGAGTTCTCATCCCATGCGTTTTCTCTTCCTCGGCGATGTCGTCGGCCGCCCCGGGCGGGTCGCGGTGCAGGAGCGTCTGCCGGCCCTGCGCCAGCGCTGGAGCCTCGACTGCGTCGTGATCAACGGCGAGAACGCGGCGGGCGGCTTCGGCATCACCGAGGCGATCTGCGACGAACTGCTCGCGGCGGGTGCGGATGCGGTCACGCTGGGCAATCACTCCTGGGATCAGCGCGAGGCGCTCGTCTTCATCGAGCGCCAGGACCGGCTGGTGCGTCCCGCGAACTACCCGACGGGTACGCCGGGGCGCGGCGCGACCGTGATCGAAGCCGCCAATGGCGCGCGGGTGCTCGTCGTCAATGCGATGGGGCGCATCTTCATGGATGCTCTCGACGATCCCTTCGCCGCTGTGGCGCGGGAACTTTCGGCCTGCCCGCTGGGCGAGGTCGCGGATGCGGTGATCGTCGACTTCCATGCGGAGGCGACGAGCGAGAAGCAGGCGATGGGCTATTTCCTCGATGGCCGTGCGAGCCTCGTCGTCGGCACCCACACCCATGCGCCGACCGCCGATACGCGCGTGCTGCCTGGCGGCACCGCCTTCCAGTCCGATGCCGGCATGTGCGGCGACTATGATTCGGTGCTCGGCATGCACAAGGATGAGCCGGTCCGGCGTTTCCTGCAGAAGACGCCGGGCGCGCGGCTCGAACCCGCCAGCGGCGAGGGCACGCTGTCTGGAGTCGCCGTCGAAATCGACGATGCGACGGGGCTGGCGAAGGCGGTCTGGCCGGTCCGGCTGGGCCCGCATCTGAGCGAAGCGGTGCCTGTCGGCTGGGAGCGCGCCTGATCGGCGCTAGAGCATCGGCCCGAAAAGTGGGAACCGGTTTTCGGGACAAGCCGATGCAAGATCAAAGCTCTACAGTAGCAGACCGAAGACGATATTCGGTCTGATGCTGTAAGCTGTTTCAGGCGGCGCGATTGCGCTGCATCAGGTGATCGAAGGCGTCGGCAAGCGACGCGGCCTTGGCGGCCAATGTGCCGGCGAGGTTGAGCACGTCGCCGACGCTGCTGCCGGCCTCTTGCGCCATCAGGCTGACGCCGCTGACGCTTTGCGCCACCTCTTCGGTGCTCTGGGCAGCGAGATTGACGCTGCGGGCGATCTCCTGCGTCGCGGCTCGCTGTTCCTCGATGCCGCTGGCGACTGTGGCCGTGGTCTGGTCCATCTGCCGGACGAAGGAGACGATGCGCTCGATCGCGGCGACGGCTTCATGGGTCGCCAGCTGCATCGAGGGCACCTGGGCGGCGATCTCGTCGGTCGCCTGCGCGGTGCGGGCGGAGAGCTGCTTCACCTCGGTTGCGACGACCGCGAAGCCGCGCCCGGCCTCACCGGCGCGGGCGGCCTCGATCGTGGCGTTCAGCGCCAGCATGTTGGTTTGGGCGGCGATGGTGCGGATCATCTCGACGATGGAGCCGATGGTCTGCGCCGAATGCGCCAGGCTCTTGACGATGATGTCGGTCTCGAGCGCGGCGGCGTTGGCGTCATGGGCCATGGTGGCGGCGCGCGACACCTCGATCGCGACCTGATCGAGCGAGATCGACAATTCCTCGGCCGCGCCCGCGACGCTATGGACATTGGTCGAGGCGGCGTCGGAGGCCTGCGAGGCGACGATCGCCTGGGTGCCGGTGTCCTGGACCACGCCGTTCATGGTTTTGGCCATGGCCTCGACGGTGCCGGCGCCGGAATTCACCGCGCTGACGACCTCGCGCACGGTGATCCCGAAGGCGGCGAATTCGGCACTGACGCGCTCGCTGCTCTGGCGCTGCACCTCGGCATAGGTTTCCAGGAGCAGTTCGAGGTCGAGCTGGGCGGCCTTGTTGAGCGCGGCGCGCAGCGCGATGCGGCGGCGGAATTCCTTGCGGCGCCAGAAGCCGTTCATCGCCCGCAGCGCGTCGCGGTCGAGGCCCAGTTCGGCTCCGATCCGGTTCGAGACGATGGCGTGGCAGATGACGACCGCATAGGCAGGGACGCCGTGGTCATGGAAGGCGGCGGCGAGACGATGCGCCGATTCCATGAAGCCGTCGTCGAGTTCGCCCGAGGCCAGCTTGATCCAGTGGGCGAGGCGCAGGGCATGCACCTCGGGCAGGCGCAGCGCCCGCGCGGTTTCGGGCCAGGGCTCGAACTGGGGATGCAGCTCCTCCAGCAGCATGGGCAGCCGCGTCCTGGCGAATTGCGACTGCTGGCGCAGCAGTTTGAGGTCGAACGGCTCGATCTGGAAAGCGCGGAAACGCGTCTCCTGTTGGGCGATCGGGTTGCTGGAAAGAGTCGTCATGAAGTCCGGTTCTTCGCGCGCCTGATGTCGGCGCGCGAACGACTCTGCAAGCTCATGGCAAATATTGACTTAACAGAACCCCCAAGCGGGACGATCATGCGCAATTGCGGCTCGCCGGGGCCGTTGCGGCGGCTCTTGTCCCGGTGGCTTGCCTGTCGCCGAAGCCGGCGCTTATAAGGCCGGTCTCCCGCCACGGCCGCGAAAGACGGGCCAGGCGATGTGCGCAGACGTGACAGCAGAGGCTGAATTGCCATGGCCGGCCATTCCCAGTTCAAGAACATCATGCACCGCAAGGGCAAGCAGGACGCCGTGCGCGCCAAGCTGTTCTCGAAACTGGGCCGCGAAATCACGGTCGCCGCCAAGATGGGCATGCCCGATCCGAACATGAACCCGCGCCTGCGCATGGCCGTGCTGGCCGCGCGCGCCGAGAACATGCCCAAGGACAATATCCAGCGCGCCATCAACAAGGCGGCCGGCGGCGAGGGCGATAATTATGACGAAGTCCGCTACGAGGGCTACGGGCCGGGTGGCGCTGCCGTCATCGTCGAGGCGCTGACCGACAACCGCAACCGCACCGCATCCGCCGTTCGCTCCTATTTCACCAAGTCGGGTGGGGTGATGGGCGAGAGCAACTCCGTCTCGTTCATGTTCAACCGCGTCGGCGAGATCAGCTATCCGCTGGAAGCGGGCGATGCCGACAAGCTCATGGAAGCGGCGATCGAGGCCGGGGCCGACGATGTCATCAGCGACGAGAGCGGCCACACCATCCTATGCGCGTTTGACGCGCTGAACGAGGTCTCGAAGGCGCTGGAAGCGGCGCTAGGCGCGCCGGCATCAGTCAAGCCGGTCTGGCGGCCGACGACGACGGCTCCGCTCGACGAGGAAAAGGCCGCCTCGATGATGCGTTTGATGGAAGCACTCGACAATGACGATGACGTCCAGAACGTCTTCGCCAATTTCGAGATCGCCGACGAGGTGATGGCCAAGCTCGGCGCAGCCTGACGAACGGCTCGTCATTCTCGGGCTTGACCAGAGAATCTCAGGCAGAAAGAGGCTCATCCGGCAAGAGATGCTCGGGTCAAGCCCGAGCATGACGGTGTGGCTCAGCGCCCGATCAGCCCGTCCCATACCGGCAAGCTGACCAGCGCGCTCAGGAAAATGACGAGATAGGCGATGCGACGGAAGGCGGCGTCCGACGCCAGCCTGAAGCCATGCGTGCCGGCCCAAAGACCCACGCCATAGACGGCGCAGAGCGGCAGCGCCATCAGCGCGGCCCCGCTCGTGAGGATGCCGTTCAGCCACAGGATCGTGCCGCTGATCAGTGTCGATATGCCGAAGAAGGTTTGCAGATTGGCGCGTGTCTTGTGCTTGTCATTGCGCTGCGCGCCCAACCAGAACACTGCGAGCGGCATGCCGCCGATGCTCGCCATGCCGTTGAACAACCCCGACAGCACACCGACGCCGAGCGAAAGCGGGATGCCCGGCCGGCCGTGATAGCGCCAGCCCGAGGCCATCAGCGCGACGGCGGTGAGCACGAGCCCGGCCAGGATCCAGCGCATGGTCTCGCGATCGAGCCAGATCAGGAGCCAGATGCCGGCCGGCAGCGCCAGTGTCGCGGTGGCAAGCAGCGGCAACACCTCGCGCCATTCGGCGTTCTTGGCGCTGCGCGCCGCCAGCGGCAGCGCATAGGGCAGGTCGATGAACCAGATCAGCCCCAACGCCGCGACCGGCCCGAGCACGATGCTCGCCAGCGGCATGAAGACCATGGCGAAGCCGAAGCCGGTGAAGCCGCGCACGATTCCGCCGAGCGCTGTCGCTGCCAGCAGGATCGCCAGCCCGGAAGCCGAAATGCCGGGAAGGAGCGCGTTCAGGAGATCGTTCATCTGCAGAGGGCGAGAGAAGAAGAAAGTTCTCTTCGCACCAACATGTATCTCCGGCTGCGGGCAACCCTTTCCTTGTGATGCGATCGATGCGCGCTGATCATCGATCGTTAGGGCAGAGATGGAACAAAGGGTGTCCACGGTCTAGGCTCATCCTCACATGGCATCTCCGATTCGCATTCTTGGTCTCGATCCCGGTCTTCGGAAGACCGGCTGGGGCGTCGTCGTCTCGGAAGGCAGCAAGCTCAGCTTCATCGCCTGCGGCTGCGTTGAGAGCGACGGCACGCTTTCACTGGGCGAAAGGCTGCGGCAATTGCATGAAGGCATCGGCCGTGTGATCGCGACCTGGACGCCCGATGAGGTCGCGGTCGAGGAGACCTTCGTCAACCGCGACCCGCAATCGGCGCTGAAGCTCGGCCAGGCGCGCGGCATCGCCCTCGTTGTGCCGGCGCTGGCGGGATTGGCGGTTGCGGAATATGCGGCGAACCTCGTCAAGAAGACGGTGGTTGGCGTCGGTCATGCCGACAAGAAGCAGGTCCAGATGATGATCCGCGTGTTGCTGCCCAAGGCGGAGACAAAGTCTGCCGATGCGGCCGATGCGCTGGCGGTCGCGATTTGTCATGCCCAGCATCGCGGCATGCGAACCCTGGTCGCGCAGATGCGGGCCTCCGCGTGAGGCGCTACAGTTTGTATCCTGCTCTAAGCGGCGAGGCCTTCGATGATCGGTAAGCTCAAGGGCCTGATCGATTCTTATGGCGAGGATTTCGTCATCCTCGACGTGCAGGGCGTCGGCTATGTCGTGCAATGCTCGTCGCGGACCCTGCAGCGCCTGCCCAAGCCAGGTGAGGCGGCAGCGCTCTCGATCGAGACGCATGTGCGCGAGGATGCGATCCGGCTCTACGGTTTCCTGTCCGACAATGAGCGCGACTGGTTCCGGTTGATGCAGATGGTGCAGGGCGTCGGCGCCAAGGTCGCGCTCGCGATCCTATCGATCCTGGAGCCAGGCGCGCTGGCGACCGCGATCGCCACCAACGACAAGGCGGCTGTGGCACGCGCTTCCGGCGTCGGGCCCAAGCTCGCCCAGCGCATCTGCGCCGAGCTCAAGGACAAGGCCCCGGCCTTCGGCCATATCGATCCCGGTGTGGCGCAGCTCGCCGGCGCGCTGGAGGACAGGAAACTGCCGCAGCCGGTGGCGGATGCCGTCTCGGCGCTGTCCAACCTCGGCTACCCGCAGGCGCAGGCCGTGGCGGCCGTTGCGGCGGCGTCGCGGGCGGCGGGCGAGGGGGCCGGCACGGCGCAGCTCATCAAGCTCGGGCTGAAGGAATTGGCGAAATGAGCGCGCCCAGCGCCGGCATCATCCGCGACGTCGCGGACAAGAGCGCGTTCCTGGCGCTGATGATGGCGAGCTGGGGCTCGCACAGCATGATGATCGGCCTGCATGTCTATGACTGTGCCGAGCTCGATCTGCTCGGTGTCTTCGCGCCGGATGGCGAGGCGATGGCCTATGCGAGCTGGACCATGCGCGGCGATGTCGCGCTGCTCTGTGCGCTGCATTCCGTCGCTCAGGGGCAAGGCGCGGCCATTCAGCTTCTCGACGCGGTCAAGACTGCGGCCAAGGCCAGGGGCGCGGTCAAGCTGCGCGCCATGCTGACGAACGACAACCTGCCCGGCCTGGTTTTCTACCAGAAATGCGGCTTCCACTTCTCGGGGCTTTATGTCGAGGCGATCGACCACTATCGCTCGGTGGTCCCGACGATCATCAAGACGGGCTATCAGGACCTGCCCGTGCGCGACGCGCTCGAATTGGAGATTGAGTTGTGAGCGATGCGCCGCGCCGCCCCGGCCTGATGACCGCCGACCGTCGCGACGACGACAGCGAGAGCTCGCTGCGGCCGCTCTCGCTCGCCGATTTCACCGGCCAGGCGGCGGCGCGGGCCAATCTCCAGGTCTTCATCAACGCCGCCAAATCGCGCGGCGATGCGCTCGACCACGTCCTCTTCGTCGGCCCGCCAGGGCTGGGCAAGACCACGCTGGCGCAGATCGTGGCGCGCGAGCTCGGCGTCAATTTTCGCTCGACCTCGGGGCCCGTCATCGCCAAGGCCGGCGATCTCGCGGCGCAGCTCACCAATCTCGAGGAGCGCGACGTGCTCTTCATCGACGAGATCCACCGGCTCAGCCCGGCGGTGGAGGAAATCCTCTATCCGGCGATGGAGGATTACCAGCTCGATCTGATCATCGGCGAGGGGCCGGCGGCGCGTTCGGTCAAGATCGACCTGCCGAAATTCACCCTGGTCGGCGCCACCACCCGGGCCGGCCTGCTGACGACGCCGTTGCGCGACCGCTTCGGTATCCCGATACGGCTCCAGTTCTACACGGTCGAGGAGCTGCAGGGCATCGTCGCGCGCGGCGCCCGCGTGCTTGGCGTGCCGATGTCAGACGACGGCGCCAACGAGATCGCCAAGCGCTCCCGTGGAACGCCGCGCATCGCCGGGCGCCTGCTCAGGCGTGTGCGCGACTTCGCCATCGTCGATGGCGACGCCATCGTCACGCGCTCGGTCGCCGACAAGGCGCTGCATCTGCTCGATGTCGATGCGATCGGCCTCGACCAGATGGACAGGCGCTACCTCACCATGGTCGCGATCAATTTTGGCGGCGGCCCGGTCGGGATCGAGACGATCGCCGCCTCGCTCTCGGAGCCGCGCGATGCGATCGAGGAGATCATCGAGCCCTTCCTGCTGCAGCAGGGCTTCATCCAGCGCACCCCGCGCGGCCGGCTTCTGACGCCGCATGCATTCCGCCATCTCGGCATGCCGGAGCCGAACCGCGAGGCGGCGCAGTTCGGGCTGTTTGGAGATGGGGAAGAGGAGTGATGGCGCATCGACTTAGCCTGCATTATTCTTGCGGCAGGAGGAGATGATCAATGGCCGTCAGACTGCCCCCGGACATCGAGGCGCTGGTTACCGCGCGCGTCAGCAGCGGCGAGTTCTCCAGCCCGGAAGACGTGGTGCGCTCCGCCATGGCGCCCTGGATCGAGCGTGAGCGCCTGCGGGAAGCTGCTCTTGTGCAGGTTCGCGCGAAGATTGCCGAAGGGGACGCAGACGAGACCGACCTGACATCGTCCGCCGTCCGCAAGCATCTCGACGAGGTCGCCGCGGCTCTGCTGAGACACGATCCGGATGCCGCTTGAGCTTGTCTATTCAGGCAAGGCGCTGGCCGATCTCGAGAGCATTCTGCGCTATATCGCCGGTGACAGTCCCCGCGCCGCGAGACGGTGGGTCGCTGCCGTCGAAGCAAGGTGCGAGAGCTTGCGATCGTTTCCGGAACTGGGTGTCGAGCGGCCCGATATCGCTGCAGGTTTGCGCATTTTCCCGTTTCGCCGCTCTGTCATCGCCTATCGCGTCTTGCCGGGCCGGATCAGGATCGTGCGCGTGCTCCATGGCGGTCAGGACTACGCGGCGCTGATGGGGGACTGAGCGTGACGCTTATTTCGAAACTGGTTGGGGCCGGCGTCGTCGTGGCATTGGTTGCCTGCGCGATGCCTGGTGCGAGCCATGCGCAGGTCGCCTCGTCCACCCCCGAAGCCACGGTCCGCGAGGCCTATGCGATCACGATCCGCGAGCTTGCCGACATCGAGGCCGGCAAGCCCGCCAAGCCGCCTTTCCGGCCACCGCACCGGCAGCGATTGATGACCAAGGAGTTCTCGGCGCTGTTCGCGCGCGACGAGCAATTCATGAAAGAGAGCGGCGAGCAGGGCAATATCGGCTCTGATCCCTTCATCAGCGGGCAGGATGGCGAGGTCAAGCAACTGCGGGTCACGGTCGCTGAGCGCTCAGTCGCGAACGCTACGGTCTTCGCCGACTTCATCAGCTTCGGCCCGGTGCGCGTCACCTTCCGGATGAAGCTGGAAGATGGGCGCTGGCGCATCGACGACATCGTCAACCGGATGGAGGGCAAGGACTACACGGTTCGCAGCCAGCTTTCGCAGCCCTATGATTGCGGCTCCTTCATGAAAAAGCCCTGCAAGCGGTAGCGCTAGAACCGACCCGTCAATTTATCCGCCTAGAGCCTGCGCAGGCTCCGGGCAGATATAAAGCCGTAGGCCTGCTTCCTTGGGATCAGGGGCGTCGGTAGGTTTGCCTGCTCAGTTGGGCTTGCGCCAGGGCTCCCAAGACGCCCGCTGTCGCGGTGGCCAGGCGAGTGCGAAATCGTCGGCGGTATTGTCGAAATTGGGGCTGTAGAACGGATCATTCAGCAATTCGCCGCGCCAGGATGCCTGCATGAAGCGGCATTCGCGGCGGAAGCGGTCTCGCGTGTCCGGCCTGTCGTCGGAGGGGCGCGAGGCCGATTCGAGATGGTAGAGCACGGCATTGGGCGTCCAGACGACACGCAGGCCATGCTGGCGGACCTTCATGCACAGGTCGACGTCGTTGAAGGCGACCTTGAGCCTGGTATCGTCCAAGCCTCCGACAGCCTCGTAGACGTCGCGGCGGATCGCCAGGCAGGCTCCGGTGACGGCGCCGACGTCTCGGGTCAGGCCGAGATGGCCGAAATAGCCGGGATCCGTAGCGCTGCGGAACAGGCCGATATGGCCGGCGATACCGGGGCCGCCGTCGAAGGAGCCGGCGCCGAGCCTGACCCCGGCATGCTGGATCTTTCCGCTGCCGTAGAGGAGCTTTGCACCGACAGCGCCGATATCGCACCGAACCGCGAGGCTGACCAACTCGTTGAGCCAGTCGTCGGCGATGACCTCGATGTCGTTGTTGAGCAGGAGCAGGATATCGCCCCGCGCCTGTCGGGCGGCGACATTGTTAAGGGCGGAGTAGTTGAACTCTCCGTCGATGCGCAAGATGCGCACGCGCTCGTCGCGTTCGAGGGTGTCCAGCAGAGCCAGGGCATCGTCCTCGACGCTGCCATTGTCGACGACGATGATCTCGAGCGCGGGATAGGCCGTCTGTCGCAGCAGCCCGTCCATGCAACTGCGCAGAAGTGCGGCGCGATCGCGCGTCGGCACGATGACCGTGACGAGAGGCGCCGGATCGGGGACCGGCCATGCGACGCGGTTCCATATCCTGGCGAGCGGTGCTTCCGAGACCTTGGCGGCGCTGTGCCCCATGCGGTCGAGATGCCGCCTCACGGCCATGCGGGCATTGCGCAGGCAGGCTTCCAGGCGCCGCTGCGAGAAAGAACCGCCGCCGGATTCCTGTCGCCAGTGATACAGAACGAACGGAATATGCCTGATGCGGCTCGGATCGATCACCTCGATCGCGCGCAAGGCGAGATCGTAATCCTGGCTGCCGTCCAGCGATGGGTCGAGGCCGCCGACCCGCTCGAGCAAGGCCCTGCGGTAGACCGCGAGATGGTTGATCAGGTTCTGGCCCAGCAACAGATCGTAACTATATTCCGGCTTGAAATAGGGCTCGCTGCGCCGGCCGACCTCATCGATCTTGTCCTCGTCGGAAAACAGCAGATCGGTCCCGGGATGCCGCTCAAGCTCGGCGGCGATTTCATAGAGCGCCCGCTCGGCCAGGAGATCGTCATGGTCGAGCAAGGCGACGAATTCGCCCGTTGCGAGCGCGAGCGCGCTATTGGTCGCTTCCGCGATGCCGCCATTTGTCTCGCGGCGAATCCAGCAAATGCGCGAGTCCAGCGCGGCCTGTTCGCGCAGGATGTCGGTGACATGGCTGGAGGGCGATGCGTCGTCGGCGATGCAGAGTTCCCAATGCGGGTAGACTTGGCCGCGCACCGACTCGATCGTTTCGCGCAGGATGCGCGCAGGCGTCTGATAGGCCGGCACCACCACCGAAATCAGCGGGCGGCGGGGCATTGCCGCGATATGGCGGCGGATCGCGGACCGGTTGGCGGCGTTCAATGTGTCGTAGGACGAAATCCATTTGCTGTAGGAAAATCCGGCCCGGGGCCGCATGGCCGGAGGCGCGAAGGGGGCTGCGAGCAGGTCTCCGACGGCCGGCCAGCCGCCGCTCGAGTAGCGCTGCCTGGCCAGCTCCAGGCGGCGGGACATCCGCTGAGGGGTCGCCAGCCAGTAGCACAACCGTGTCGCGGCGCGAGCATAGGAGCCCTTTCGCTGCCACCATGTGCTGTCGGCTATCTTGTAGACTGTTTGATGCAGGACCATCCGCGCCTCGTGCTGCGTCCGGACGGAATTGCCCGGCAACCGTTGTGGCTGCGGATGCCGCTGCCGCGGCGTGGCGCTTCTTGGGCAGTTGATCGACGGAAATGTCGCCCGGCGTTGCCGGATTGTTTCAGGCTCACGGCTGCGCCCGATCGTGCTAGAGCGCCGGTGGACCCATCGCCGAGGCCCTGCATGTCCGCATGCGGCGCCTTCGCTCAGCAGAGTTTCGATCGTGACCGTCCACCGGCTTTCCATCCGCGTCTATTACGAGGACACCGATTTTTCCGGCGTCGTCTACCACGCCTCCTATCTGCGCTTCATGGAGCGCGGGCGCACCGAATTGATCCGGTCGCTGGGCATCGAGCAGCGCGAATTGTTCGATGGCGGCACCGCGCTCGGCTTCGCCGTGCGCAAGATGGCGATCGAGTTTATCCGGCCGGCGGTGATGGACGATCTTTTGACGGTGGAGACACGCTCGGTCGCGGCGCGCGGGGCGACCATGGATGTCGAGCAGCGGGTGCTGCGCGGCGAGGAGGTCCTGGTCACGGCCCAGGTCCTGGTCGCCTGCGTCGGCGGTGGGCGGGCGCGGCGGATTCCGGACGGACTCAGACGCAAGCTTGAGGGCGGGACGGACGACGCGTAATGCGTGGTCGACGCTGGCCTGGCGCCATGTTAGCGCTCGATACATGAGTTGGAAGCGCAACACCCCCGATCCGCCACGCGGCTATCATCACGGCAATCTCAAGGAAGAGCTCGTGCGCGCCGCGCTCGGGCTGATCGGGGAGAAGGGGCCCAATGGCTTCACCTTCGCCGAGGCCGCGCGGCTCGCCGGCGTCAGCCCGGCCGCGCCCTACCGGCATTACCGCGACAAGGACGCGCTGCTGGCCGATGTCGCGGCGCGCGGCTTCCTGGTGTTCGAGGCCGCGCTGTCGCGCGCCTGGGACCAGGGCAGGCCAGATCCGGAGACGGCGTTCCACCGGCTCGGGCGCGCCTATCTCGCCTTCGCTCATGACGAGCCGGCCTATTACTCGGCGATGTTCGAGGCCGGAGTGCCGCTCGATGCGAGCCCGGAACTGCGCAGCGCGGCGGACCGCGCTTTCCAGGGCCTGCGCGCCGCCTCCGAGGCCTTGATCGTGTTGCTGCCGGTGGGCAAACGGCCGCCGGCGCTGATGATGGCGCTGCATGTCTGGTCGATGTCGCATGGCGTCGCGGCGCTGTTCGGCCGCGCCGATGGCGGCCGGCGGCCCTTGCCTATGTCGGCGGCCGAGCTGCTCGAAGCCGGCATGCTGATTTATCTGCAGGGGCTGGGGTTTAATCCCGTCAAGGATTCGAGCCCATGAGCGATGCGTGGCTGCAAGTCCTAGAGTAATTCCCGATCCAATCGGATCGTTAAATTGCTCTATCTCTTTGTTTTAACGCGTTTTATTCACGAAGAGCCGCCAACGCGCAACCCTAGTGGCAGACGATCTTGATTTTGCCGTTCCGCGTCTTCTCGCTTTCACAGAGCCCTTGATCGGTTGCTTCTCTCCGATGCGTAGCGCAGCCGGACAGGATCAGCAGGCCGAGAAGGGCGACAAGCATGCGGGTCATGGCGCCATTGTACCGGAGCGGGCGTCTGCCCGCCATGAGCGGATAAACGCGTGGCCAGACGCCCCCTCACCCTGTTGCAAACGGGCTTTCGCGCGGTTCTTGACAAATCGCCGGCCCGCATCCATTTATGTAAATGTGATTTACATTCACGTCTTTCACGGTGAGGAAACAATGCCGATCGTCGCGAAGCTGGACGAGTTTGGGAGAGGGGCCTGGATCGCCTTCACGGTCCTGGGCTTCATGGTTTGGTGGCCTCTGGGTCTGGCGACCCTGGCCTTTACGATAGGGAGTGGTCGCATGGGATGCGGATATGCCGGGGCCGGCCGTCAGGAATATCGGATGAGCCGTCTTCAGGAGAAGATGGACCGTCTGCGTAGCCGCATGGGCGGCGAGGGCGGTCGTTTCGGTGGCGGCGGCTGGCATCGTGGCCCGTCGAGCGGCAACCGCGCCTTCGACGAGTATCGCCAGGAGACGCTGCGTCGTCTCGAGGACGAGCAGCGCGAGTTCCACGACTTCCTGGGACGGCTGCGCATGGCCCGGGACAAGGCCGAGTTCGACCAGTTTATGGCCGACCGGCGCGGCGGAGAGGCCACTCCGCCCCCCGCTGGCTGACGCTCAAGACGCACGGCAACCTGTCGTTGCAGCCTCGCCCGCCCCGGACAACCGGGGCGGGCGTTTTCGTTTGCGGTTCCTGGCAAGAGCAGTTTCCGATCCAATTGGATCGTTCAACGGCTCTAGCTCCTTGTTTTAACGCGTTTTCTTCACGCGAACCGGCATCCACTTCGCTCGAAAACGCTCCAGGCCTGCGTTGGCGGCATGGCGCGTATACCGGGCATTAACCTTGCTGGAGGCTTAACTCGATCCCGAGCATGCGTTTCGCAGGAAACCCCGTTTCGGCCCATCTTTCGCCGGATTTTCAAGCGATTGACGGCACCGGCAGTTCCCCGGATCGCGGATCGGGCGGCGGCGTGGGGTCTCTCGCGACGCGTGCGGCGGGGTTGCGTCGGGGAATCCGGCGCACTCGCTGATGCAGAAGGATGACAGGATGAACCCCGCCGATGTCGCGCAAGCCGCGCCGCAGATCGACATGTCGTTCTGGACGCTGTTCTGGCACGCTCATATCGTCGTCAAGCTGGTGATGTGCGGATTGATCGGCGCCTCGATCTGGTGCTGGTCGATCATTATCGACAAATCGCTGCTCTATCGCCGCACGCGCCGGGACATGGACGCCTTCGAGGAGGGGTTCTGGTCAGGCCGTTCGCTCGAGGAGCTCTATCGCGACCTCTCCAGCAAGCCGGCCAATGACATGGCTGCCGTCTTCGTCGCAGCGATGCGGGAGTGGAAGCGCTCCTTCGAGAATGGCGGGCGCTCGGTCGCCAGCCTGTCGCAGCGCATCGACAAGGTGCTCGACGTCACCATCCAGCGCGAGACCGAGCGGCTCGAATCGAAGCTGCTCGTGCTCTCGACCATCGCCTCCTCGGCACCCTTCATCGGCCTGTTCGGCACGGTCTGGGGCATCATGCACTCCTTCACCGCCATCGCCGTCTCGAAGAATTCGTCGCTTGCCGTGGTGGCGCCCGGCATCGCCGAGGCGCTGTTTGCCACCGCGATCGGCCTGTTCGCCGCGATTCCGGCACTGATGGCCTATAACAAGCTCCAAGCCGAGGTCGCCAAGGCGCAGAATCGGCTGGAGGCCTTCGCCGACGAATTCTCCGCGATCCTGTCGCGGCAGATCGACGAGCGGCTGGCGGCGTAGGGGCAAGCGAAATGGGTATGTCAGCAGCATCCGGCGCGAAGGCCGGGGGGCGACGCGGCCGGCGGGGCCGGCGCCATGGCGCCATTGCCGAGATCAACATGACGCCGTTCATCGACGTCATGCTGGTGTTGCTGATCATCTTCATGGTCGCGGCGCCCCTGATCGCGACCGGTGTACCGCTCGATCTGCCGCAGACCGGCGCCAAGCCGATCAATGTCGACCAGAAGCCGGTCACCATCGCCATCGATAGCAAGGGCCAGATCTTTCTGCAGGACCAGCCGACGCTGGAGCCCGATCTGGTGATGAAGCTGCAGGGCCTCGCCAAGCAGGGCTTCGATGAACGCATCTATGTCCGCGGTGATCGCATGGTCGATTACGGCCGCGTCGCCTCGGTGATGTCGACCATCACCTCGGCGGGTTTCAAGCGGGTCGCGCTGGTCACCGAACCGGCGCGGTGAAGACGAGTGCAGTGAGGGTGTTCCAGGCGTGAAGCTTACGACCTCCGAACCGGGCATGATGGTGTCGGCGCTGGGCCACGCGACGTTTCTCGTCGCGGGGCTGCTGGCGTTCGCCTCGCCGGTGCCGCTGCCGGAGAACGAGGAGGCGATCGCTGTCGAGGTGGTTGATCCCAGCGCGCTGAACCAGGTCACGCGCGGCGAACGCAAGGCCGAGAAGGTCCAGGAGCAGCCGATCCAGCGCGCCGAGCGCCAGTCCGAGATCGTCGAGCGCAAGGAGGCGGGCGAGGCCAAGCTGGACACGCCCGCGCCGCCGAGCCGGCCGGTTGAGCTCAAGCTCGCCGACGACAACGCGGCGGCACCGCTGCCGCCCTCGCGCGCTGCGCTGCTGCCGAAGGCCGAGCCGAAGGTCACGCCGCCGGAGCCGGTGAAGCAGCCGCCGCAGAAGGCTGAGCCCAAGGCGGAGCCGAAGCCCGATATCAAGCGCGAGGAATTGGCGAAGCTCGCCGAGGACGCCGAACTCGAATCCAAGGCGAAGCAGGCCGAGGAAGAGGCCAAGGCCGCCGCCAAGGCGAAGTCCGAAGCCGAGGCTCAGGCCAAGCAAGAGGCGGCCGCCAAGGCCAAGGCCGACGCGCAGGCCAAGGCGGAAGCCGCCGAGGCCGCGAAGCAGAAGGCCGAAGCCATCGCCAAGGCAAAGGCTGAAGCCGAGGCCAAGGCGAAGATCGTCGCTGCCGCAAAGGCGAAGCAGGAGGCCGAGGCCAAGGCCAAGCGCGAGGCTGAGATCGCCAAGAACTTCAACCCCACCGATATCGCCAAGCTGCTGCAGTCGAAGGAGCAGGCGCAATCCTCGGGATCGGCTGCGCCGCAGGTCAACCGTACGGCTTCGTTGGGCACCGAGCGCGGCGCGGCGCAGAAGCTCAGCCCTTCGCTCCGGGCTCAGCTCATCGGCATCATCCAGGACCAGTTGCTGAAGTGCTGGAACGTGCCGATCGCGCTCGCCAACGCCAAGGGCTCGGTGGTGCCTTCCGTGCGGATGAAGCTGAACACTGACGGCTCGCTGGTGGGGCAGCCTGGCGTCGTCAACTCTTCGTCAGATCCGCTGTTCAGGGTGGCAGCCGATTCAGCCCTCACTGCAACCCGCCGCTGCGCGCCATTGCGCATTCCGGCTCAATTCGCTTCCTATTATGACGACTGGCGCGACGTCGTCGTCAATTTCGACGCAAGGGACGTACTGTGACCCTCATCAACCGCAAAATCCTTTCGCCGGTTGCCAACGGACTGACGCGTCGCGGCGCGCTTGCCCTGGGCGGCGCGGCGTTGCTCGCCCCAGCCGTGGCGAAGGCCGAACTCGTCATCGATCTGCGTGGCGGCTCGTTCCAGCCGCTGCCGATCGCCGTTGCCGATTTTGCCGGCGATGGCGGCGTTCTGGTCTCGGGCGTGATCACCAATAATCTCAAGCGCTCCGGCTATTTCACGCCGATCGACAAGAGCCGCCATCCCGACAGGAACCCGCCCTTCGATTCCGTCCCGCAATTCGAGGCCTGGAAGGCGGCCGGCGTCCAGGCGCTGGTGACCGGCCGTGTCTCGCGCGACGGTTCGGGCCGCATCAAGGCCGAATTCCGACTCTGGGACGTGACCACCGGCACGCAGACCGACGGCCAGCAATATTTCACCGACCCGAGCAACAACCGCCGCGTCGGCCACATCATTTCCGATGCGATCTTCACCAAGGTCACCGGCGTCGGCGGCTTCTTCGACACGCGCGTCGTCTTCGTCGACGAATCCGGGCCGAAGGAGAACCGGCGCAAGCGCCTCGCCATCATGGACCAGGACGGCGCCAATGTGCGCTATCTGACCAATGGCGACGTCTCCGTGGTGACGCCGCGCTACTCGCCGGTGGCCCAGGAGGTCACTTATATGTCGCAGCGCATGGGCGAGCAGCCGCGCGTGCATGTGCTCAACATCGAGACCGGCCAGCGCCAGGTCGTCGGCAATTTCCCCGACATGACCTCGAGCCCGCGCTTTTCGCCCAATGGTGCGCGCATCGCGCTCTCCCTCCAGCAGGGCGGCAACGCCAATCTTTACGCCATGGATATCGGCTCGCGCACCACGACGCGGCTGACCTCGACGGGCGCGATCGACACCTCGCCGTCCTATTCGCCTGATGGCACGCAGATCGTCTTCGAGAGCGACCGCGGCGGTTCGCAGCAGCTCTATCTGATGCCTGCCGGGGGCGGGGAGGGCAAGCGCCTCTCCTTCGGCGCAGGCTCCTATTCGCAGCCCTCATGGTCGCCGCGCGGCGATCTGATCGCCTTCACCCGGCGTGGCTCGGGTGGTTTCGCAATCGGCGTGATGCGTGCGGACGGTTCGGGCGAGCGAGTCCTGACCGAGGGGTTCCACAATGAAGCGCCGAACTGGGCGCCCAATGGCCAGTACATCATGTTCTTCCGCGACCCCGGCGGGCAGTCGGGTGGAAAACTCTATATGGTCGACATCACCGGGCGCGTCGAAGTGCCGGTGCCGACGCCGGCCTTCGCCTCGGACCCGACCTGGTCGCCGCTGCTGACGGCGGGCAGGTGATGCGGCTCCTGTCCTGAGCCCTCATCCTGAGGAGCGGGCGCCAGCCCGCGTCTCGAAGGATGTTTAGCTGTCTTGGGAGCCACCTGAAGCATCCTTCGAGACGCCGCTTTGCGGTTCCTCAGGATGAGGGCTGTGCAGGATCGAGGGACAAGAGGCGATGTATTCGCGCCACACAGCCTGGAAAGCCGCATTTCTCAGCGTTTGGTTAACCATATGCCGCAATGCCGCCACTTCGCCTTGTTTTGGCAAGGTCTCGTTTAGGTTGACGCTTCATTGATGGGCTCCTGTGCAACGCCGTCCGTGAGCCGCGCCCCGCAGATTCGATTGCCCCGGAGTCAAACCATGCTTGCCACTCTTCTTGCCGGCGGCCGCGCCGTCCGCTTCGCCGCCGCGATCGCGGCCTCGCTCGCGCTCGGCGCCTGCGCCAACAACAACCAGAATGCCGACGGCTTCGGCGCCGGCGGCGCCGCCACGCCCGGCAGCGCCCAGGATTTCGTCGTCAATATCGGTGACCGCGTCTTCTTCGAAACCGACTCGACCGATCTGACGTCGACCGCGACCGCCACGCTCGACAAGCAGTCGGCCTGGCTGCAACGTTATCCGCGTTACACCTTCGTGGTCGAAGGTCATGCCGACGAGCGCGGCACGCGCGAATACAACTTCTCGCTCTCGGCCCGCCGGGCCCAGACCGTGCGCGACTACCTCGCTTCGCGCGGCATCCAGGGCAACCGGATGCGCATCGTCTCCTATGGCAAGGAGCGCCCGGTCGCGGTCTGCAACGACATCTCGTGCTGGTCGCAGAACCGCCGCTCGGTGACGGTGCTCGACGGGGCCGGCGGCGTCTGATCGCTGTCCAGCCTCCCGATCAAGCTCGGGCCGGCGCCTTCCGAAGAGGAAGCCGCCGGCCCTTTCATATTTTGGCCGTGGTGAGGGCGTGTTATAGCGCCGAAACCAAGTGCAACCGGTTGTCGACAATGCTCAGAGACGTCGCTCTTCACCGCAAGGCCCATTCCCTGCTGGTCGTTCTGGCCGCAGGCTGGATGGCGTTGGCCATGGCGGCTCCGGCGCGAGCCCAGGACGCGGCCGAACTCACCGTGCGCACCGCGCGGCTCGAGAACCAGCTGCGTCAGCTCTCCGGGCAGATCGAGCAGCTCCAGTTCGAGAACAAGCGTCTCTCCGAGCAATTGCGCAAGTTTCAGGAAGATGTCGATTTCCGCCTGAACGAGCGTGGCGGCGGCCGCGCCGGCGGCGCCGCGCCTGCAACGGCGCCGAGCAGCGCACCTGCTGGCGGCCAGCAGCGCCAGCGGCGCGGCGATGCCTTCGATCCCACGACGCAGCAAGGGGCAGCCGGTGCGCCGCGCTCGCTCGGAGGCGGCGTGGAGGGTATCATCGAGGAGGATTTCGCGGGAACGCCGGGCCAAGGTCCGCTCGACATCCAGGGCGTCGGGCGCCCGGTGCCGCAAGGCGCCTTGCCCCCGTCGGTTCCGCGGGGGCCGAGCGTGGCCGCGACCGGCGGCGCGAGCTCGGCCAAGGAAGCCTATGACATCGCCTACGCCTCGGTGCTGCGCAAGGAATACGAGCAGGCCGAGATGGGCTTCCGCCAGTTCCTGCAGAGCTATCCGCGCGACCGGCTCGCCGCCGACGCGACCTACTGGCTGGGCGAGAGCTATTTCCAGCGCCAGCGCTATCGCGAGGCGGCCGAGCAGTTCCTGAAGATTTCGCGCGAGAACCCGCGTTCGAACAAAGCGCCCGACAGCCTGCTCAGGCTCGGCATGGCCCTGAACGGGTTGGGCGCGCGCGATCAGGCCTGCGCCACCTATGCCAAGGTCGGCGTCGACTATCCCGCTGCCTCCAACGCCGTGCGTCAGGGTGTCGAGCGCGAGCGCCGCCGCTCCGGTTGCGCTTGAGCGCGCAGCCGGCCCTGGTCGCGGAGCACGAGCCGGTCCTCGCCGGCGAGGCGGAGGCGCTTTTCGCCGATCTCGCCAATGAACCCAGATTGCTCGTCGCGGTCTCGGGCGGGCCGGATTCGGTCGCGCTGTTGGCTTTGCTTGCTGAATGGGCGGGCCGTCCCGGACGGCCCGAGATCGTCGCCGCGACGATCGATCATGGTCTACGCGACGGTTCCGCTGCCGAGGCGCAGGCCGTGGCCCGGCTTTGCGACGGGCTCGGCGTTCCCCACGCGCTCCTGCCCTGGCTCGGCCCAAAGCCCGTGACCGGCTTGCAAAACCGGGCGCGAACAGCCCGCTACCATCTGCTCGCCCGCGAGGCCGAGCGGCGCGGCGGCGCGGCGGTCGTCACAGCCCATACGCTGGACGATCAGGCCGAGACCCTGCTGATGCGCATGGCGCACGGCTCGGGACCAGCCGGGCTTGTCGGCATGCGGACACGCAGCCGCCGGGACGGCATCGCGCTGGCGCGGCCGCTGCTGAGCGTCGCCAAGGCGCGGCTCGTTGCGACCGCCCGGGCACGCGGCCTGTGGTTCGCGGCCGATCCGAGCAATCTCGACCCGCGCTTCGAGCGCGTGCGCTGGCGCATGCTGATGCCGGTGCTGTCGGAGGCCGGGCTCGACGCCGATCGCCTGGGGACACTGGCGACGCGGCTGGCGCGCATGGAGAGGGCGCTGGCTAGCCAGGCCGAGGCGCTCTGGCCGGCGATGGTCATGCCCTGCGACGAGGCCGGTGCGGTCAAGCTTGGCTTCGCCGCCCTGCTCGCGCACCCTGAGGAGATGGTGTTGCGTCTGCTGGCGCGGGCCGTCGATAGCGTCGCGGCCGATGAAGACGCGGTGACGCGGCTGGAGAGGCTCGAAAGCTGCGGTTTTGCGTTGATTGAGGCGGCGCGGGCGCGGTTTGCCTTGACACGGACATTGTCGGGGTGCGTGCTGACGCTTGGTCGCGATGGTGTCCTTTGCGTGCGGCGCGAGCCTGTCCGCAAGCGGGGTGTTCACCCTGCGGCGTCATAAGGTCTGGTCGATCGGCCCGTTTCCCTTGGCAAGGGCGTGTGCCGCACCTAGATTAGCCTAGCAAACCCTTGGCCTCCTCCGGCATTCCGGCAGGCCCGATCGGACTGGTGATGAATCCGAACTTCCGTAACTTCGCCCTTTGGGTGGTGATCTTCCTGCTGGTTCTGGCGCTCGTCACGCTCTTCCAGAGCCCAAGCCAGCGTGCCAGCACCAATGAAATTCCCTACAGCCAGCTGATCAACGAGTCTGAGGCCGGGCGCATCGCTAATGTCGTGGTCGCCGGCCAGGAGATTTCCGGCACCTTCTCGGATGGCCGCAGCTTCGTGACCTATGCGCCTTATGGCGACCCGGCACTGCTCAAGACCTTGGCCCAGAAGGGCGTTCAGGTCTCGGCGCGGGCGCCGTCCGAGGGCACGCCCTGGTTCATGGCGCTGCTGGTGAACTCGCTGCCCTTCGTCATCTTCATCGGCCTGTGGATCTTCATGTCCCGCCAGATGCAGAACGGCGCCGGCAGGGCCATGGGCTTCGGCAAATCCAAGGCGAAGCTCCTGACCGAGGCGCATGGCCGCGTCACCTTCGAGGATGTCGCCGGCATCGACGAGGCCAAGGAAGATCTTCAGGAGATCGTCGAATTCCTGCGCGATCCGCAGAAGTTCCAGCGGCTGGGCGGGCGCATCCCGCGCGGCGTATTGCTGGTTGGCCCTCCCGGTACCGGCAAGACCTTGACCGCGCGCGCCGTCGCCGGCGAGGCGAACGTGCCGTTCTTCACGATCTCGGGTTCCGACTTCGTCGAGATGTTCGTCGGCGTCGGCGCGAGCCGTGTGCGCGATATGTTCGAGCAGGCCAAGAAGAACTCGCCCTGCATCATCTTCATCGACGAGATCGACGCGGTCGGCCGCCATCGCGGCGCCGGCCTCGGCGGCGGCAATGACGAGCGCGAGCAGACGCTCAATCAGCTCCTCGTCGAAATGGACGGCTTCGAGGCGAATGAGGGCGTCATCATCATCGCCGCCACCAACCGCCCTGACGTGCTCGACCCCGCGCTGCTGCGTCCGGGCCGTTTCGACCGCCAGATCGTCGTGCCGAACCCCGATGTCGCCGGTCGCGAGAAGATCCTGCGCGTCCATGTCCGCAAGGTGCCGATGGCGCCGGACGTCGACCTCAGGATTCTGGCCCGCGGCACGCCGGGTTTCTCGGGCGCCGACCTGATGAACCTCGTCAACGAGGCGGCGCTGCTCGCAGCCCGTCGCGGCAAGCGCATGGTCACCCATGGCGAATTCGAGGACGCCAAGGACAAGGTCATGATGGGCGCCGAGCGCAAATCCATGGCGATGTCCGAGGAAGAGAAGAAGCTGACCGCCTATCACGAGGCGGGCCACGCCATCGTCGGTCTTTATGTTCCCGCCGGCATCCCGGTCCATAAGGCGACGATCATCCCGCGCGGTCGTGCGCTCGGCATGGTCAAGTTCCTGCCGGAGGGCGACCGCTATTCCATGAAATTCAAGGAGTTCACCTCGCAGCTTGCGGTCGCCATGGGCGGGCGCGTGGCGGAAGAGATGACCTTCGGCATGGAGAACGTCACCTCGGGCGCGACCGGCGACATCCAGCAGGCGACCAAGATGGCCAAGGCCATGGTCACCCAGATGGGCTATTCCCAAGAGCTCGGCCTGGTCGCTTATGGCGACAACCAGGAGGAGGTTTTCCTCGGCATGTCGATGGGCCGGACCCAGAACTTGTCGGAGGCGACCGCGCAGAAGATCGATAGCGAGGTCCGCAAGCTCGTCCACCAAGGCTATCTCGACGCCAAGGCGATCCTGACCGAGCACCATGAACAGTTCGTCGAGGTGGCCGAGGCGCTGCTCGAATTCGAGACGTTGACCGGCGACGAGATCCGCGACCTGATCGCCGGCAAGCGCCCGGTGCGCGAGACCGACGACACCCCACATGCGCCGCGCGGTTCGGCGGTTCCCAGCGCCGGCCGCGGCCGCAAGCGCGGCGAACCCGACGCCGGGCTGGAGCCGCAGCCGCAGATCTGAGGCTAAGTCCTCTCCCGATTGGAAAAGGCGGCCGATACGGCCGCCTTTTTTCTTGTGGGCCGTAATCTTCTCCTGGAATGACGCAGTAGCTTCGAGTGTCGCGGCCCGATCGCAGTCAATGGCAGCGCCTTGCGCCGCTCGGCCCCGTGGTCGGATAGGATTCGTCACAAATCGTGAGAAGGCGGAAACCAATTCCGGCTATAGAAGGAAGCCGGATCGAGCCTGAGGGCTCGTGTGGACAGAGCAAACATGACACGCAAATATTTCGGAACCGACGGCATTCGCGGGCGCGCCAACGGCGTCATCACGCCCGACCTCGCCTTGAAGGTCGGTCAGGCGACCGGCATTGCCTTTCATCGCGGCGAGCATCGCCACCGCGTCGTCATCGGCAAGGATACGCGGCTCTCGGGCTATATGATCGAATACGCCATGGTCGCGGGCTTCACCTCCGTTGGCATGGACGTGATGCTGCTCGGCCCGATGCCGACGCCGGCCGTGGCGATGCTGACGCGCTCGATGCGCGCCGATCTCGGCGTCATGATCTCGGCTTCGCACAACCCCTATGAAGATAATGGCATCAAGCTGTTCGGCCCCGACGGTCACAAGCTGAATGACGAGGTCGAGGCCGAGATCTCGGCCCTGCTCGATTCCGACCTGTCGCCGCGGCTCTCGACCTCGCCGATGCTCGGTCGGGCCAAGCGCATCGAGAGCGCCCATGCCCGCTATATCGAATTCGCCAAACGCACGCTGCCGCGCAATATGAGCCTGGAGGGCCTGCGGATCGTGGTCGATTGCGCCAATGGCGCCGCCTACAAGGTCGCCCCCGAAGCGCTCTGGGAGCTTGGCGCAGAGGTCATCGCGATCGGTGTCGAACCGGACGGGCTGAACATCAACAAGGATGTCGGCTCGACCCATCCCGCCGCCTTGATCCAGAAGGTGCGGGAATTGCGCGCCGATGTCGGCATTGCGCTCGACGGCGACGCCGACCGCGTATTGATCGTCGATGAGCAGGGACAGGTCGTCGATGGCGACCAGCTCATGGCGGTGATCGCGCGCAGCTGGCAAGAGGATGGGCGGCTCTCGCAGCCCGGCATCGTCGCGACGGTGATGTCCAATCTTGGCCTGGAGCGCTATCTCGGCGGCCTCGGCCTGTCGTTGGCGCGGACCTCGGTCGGCGATCGCTATGTGCTCGAGCATATGCGCGCTCATGGCTTCAATGTCGGCGGTGAGCAGTCCGGCCACATCATCCTTTCCGATTATGGGACGACGGGCGATGGGCTGGTCGCTGCGCTGCAGCTTCTTGCTGTGGTGAAGCGCCAGGACAAGCCGGTCTCGGAGGTCTGCCACTGCTTCGAGCCGCTGCCGCAGATCCTCAAGAATGTCCGCTACAAGCAGGGCCATCCGCTCAAGGAGAAGCCCGTCGTCAGCGCCATCGAGGCGGCGACGCAATTGCTCGGC
Organism: Bosea vaviloviae; assembly: GCF_001741865.1. Lineage (NCBI taxonomy): Bacteria > Pseudomonadati > Pseudomonadota > Alphaproteobacteria > Hyphomicrobiales > Alloboseaceae > Allobosea > Allobosea vaviloviae. The sequence continues at coordinate 6,025,590 of NZ_CP017147.1, read as the reverse complement.
GCGGGCGGCCGGCTCGTCATCCGCCCGTCGGGCACCGAACCGGTGATCCGGGTGATGGCGGAGGGCGATGACGCCGACCTCGTCATGCGCGCGGTCGACGATGTCGTCGAGGCCGTGACGAAGGCTGCGGCGTAAAGGCCAACTGGCGCTGTTGCTTATCCTCGGAGCCGCTCCGTCATACTGGACGAGAGGCCCTCGGGTCCGGCCTTCGGCCGGCCCAAGGACGCAGCTCCGGGATGCATCATAGAGCCAGACTTGTCGAAGGATCGGCGCTCCGACGGATCCCGGGACTTCGCGGAGTTTATCCTTGGGCTGCTCGAAGATCGGAGCCGAGGGCGAAGCTCAGGATGACTGGCGGTTCCGGGCCAAGATGATCAACCTGGCCAGGGCCGCTGCGTCCCAGCGGATTGGCGGGCCGTTAACCCGAAACCCATCGCAGTTAGGAATTCGGTAAGTATTGGGGGGTGCTTCACTCTTTTTTCAGGTTAAGCGTTAGGGTTAAGTCTCATTTAAGAAATCCCTGTCAACGTCCTTCCTATCGGTAACTCGCGCGAGCTGCGTTCTTGGCGTCGCGCAAACTCGAAGGACACTGCCATGGGCAGCCTGAAAATCCTTGCGCTGGCAGGCGTCATGGCTGTCAGCGCCTCCGCGCTCGCAACCGCCGCCGATTACATGCCGGCTCCGCCGCCGCCCGAGCCGCTTGGCCTCAAGGGCTCGATCTCGAGCGGCATCTATCTGCGCGGCGATATCGGTGTCGGCTATCAGTCGGTCAGCAAGTACCATCAGGACGATGTCGCGGCTTTCGGCGGCAGCTTCTTCGGAGCGGCCGAGGGCAACCACGCGGTCTTCGGCGGGCTCGGCATCGGCTATCGCTTCAACAACTGGTTCCGGGTCGATGCGACCGGCGAATATCGCGGCGGCTCGACGATCGGCACCAACGACATCATCTACAACCCCTTCGCGGGGGTGAACCAGACGAACACTTACAAGGGCAACCTGTCCTCGATGGTGGCGCTGTTCAACGGCTATGTCGATCTGGGCACCTGGAACTGCCTGACGCCCTATATCGGCGCCGGTATCGGCTATGCCTCGAACAGGATCACGGGCCTGACCGATCAGGGCATCGTCGGCATCTCGCCGACGCTCGGCACGGCGGCCAGCGGCACCAAATCGGGCCTCGCCTGGGCGCTGATGGCCGGCGTCGGCTACGAGGTGAACAAGAACCTCACGCTCGAACTCGGCTATCGCTACCTCAATCTCGGCGATGCCCGCTCCGGCTCCATCAACAACGCCTTCCTCGCCGAGAGCTACGCGCCGCTCAAGGCCAAGGACATCGACAGCCACGATTTCAGGATCGGCATGCGCTGGAACTTCGGCGAGTCGGATTGCTGCGGCCCGGTCGAACGCCCGGTGGCCTATGCGCCGCCGACCGTGCGCAAATACTGAGAGCCGGCAAAATCTCGCATTCTGGCGGCGCGGACCTCGGGTCCGCGCCGTTTTCGTTGCGGGCGGCCGCTATCAGCGCAATAGCGAACGGCCGGTCATCTCGGCCGGCTGCGGCAGGCCGATCAGGGCAAGCAGCGTCGGGGCGATATCGGCGAGGCGGCCTTCAGCCAGGGCCATCGCGCCGCTGCCGACCAGCATGATCGGCACCGGGTTGGTGGTGTGGGCGGTATGCGGTGCCCCCGTCACCGGATCGACCATCAATTCGCAATTGCCATGGTCGGCGGTGACGATGAGCGAACCGCCTGCTGCCGTGATCGCGTCGGCGATGCGCCCGAGGCCGGCATCGACCGTCTCGACGGCCTTGATCGCGGCTGCGAGCACGCCGGTATGGCCGACCATGTCGGGGTTGGCGAAGTTCAGCACGAGGAGATCATAAGCGCCGGACTGGACCGCCTCGACCGCCCGCTGGGTCAGTTCGGGCGCCGACATCTCAGGCTGCAAATCATAGGTAGCGACCTTGGGGGAGGGCACCATGACGCGGTCCTCGCCCGGATAGGGCGTCTCCTCGCCGCCATTGAAGAAATAGGTGACGTGCGGGTATTTCTCGGTCTCGGCCATGCGGATTTGTGTCATCCCAACCTTGGCGACCGTCTCGCCGAGGCCGTTGGCGAGCGTCTGCGGGGCGAATAGCGCCGGCATCAGCGGGTCGAGCTCCGCGCTGTAGGAGGTCATGCTGACAGCCTTGGCGAGCACGGGTCGGCGCGGACGCGCGAAGCCGGCGAACTCAGGCTGAAGCACCGCACCGAGAATCTCGCGAATCCGGTCCGAGCGGAAATTGAAGCTGAGCAGCCCGTCGCCGTCCTGCATGCCGCTAAAGCCTGCGACCACGGCAGGCTTGATGAACTCGTCGGTCGTGCCTTGCGCATAGGCGCTGGCGATCGCGGCCTGCGTATCGGCGAAGGTCTGGCCTTCGCCCTCGACCATGGCGCGCCAGGCCTGCTCGACCCGTTCCCAGCGATTGTCGCGATCCATCGCGAAATAGCGGCCCGACAGCGTCGCGATCGCGGCCTGCGGCGGCAGCGCGGCGCTCAAGGCTGCGACATAGGCGGCGGCCGATTGCGGGGGCGTGTCGCGGCCGTCGGTGAAGATATGGATGCGGACCGGGATGCCATTCCGAACCAGGATTTGCGCCAGCGCAACCGCGTGATCCTGATGGGCATGGACGCCGCCAGGCGAGACCAGCCCAAGCAGATGGCAGGCGCCGCCGCTGGCCTTCAGCGCCGCGATCAGGCCTGTGCCCTCCAATGCGCGTGCGATCGAGCCGTCGGTGATCGCCTGGTTGATGCGCGGCAGATCTTGCATCACCACGCGGCCGGCGCCGAGATTGAGATGGCCCACCTCCGAATTGCCCATCTGGCCGCCCGGCAGGCCGACATCGAGGCCCGAGGTCTTGAGGGTGGCGTGCGGGGAGGCGGCCCAGAGCCTGTCGAAATTCGGCGTGTTGGCGAGGCGGACGGCGTTGTTCTCGCTCTCCTCGCGGCAGCCCCAGCCATCGAGGATCATCAGCATCACGGGGCGTTTGGGCATGGGCTGTCCTTTAGGCGCGGTTTCGGAGCAGGGGAGGCCGATAGCATGGCCTGATGTCGCGAGCGAGGCGGTCGCGCCTGCGCTTGACGCTCAAGCGGGTGCACGCATTCCTGATGGGCAAAGGGGCCGCCGGCCGCTTACGCTGCGCGCCGTCCCCGACTCCCGTTCAAGAACGGGCGCAGAGGGCGCCGAGCCAAGAGCAGGATGCGAAAAAGTGGGAACCGGTTTTTCGCATTGATCCTGCCCTCACTTTTAGATGAAATCATCCGACTCCAGGAGATGACGCGTGATCAAGTTCTATTATCACCCCTCACCGAACCCCGCGAAGATAGCCCTGTTCCTGGAAGAGGCCGGTCTGCCCTATGAACTCGTGCCGGTCGACACCCGCAAGGGCGAGCAGTTCAAGCCGGAATTCCTGACGATCAACCCCAACGCCAAGACGCCGGCATTGACCGATGGCGATGCCACGATTTTCGACAGCAATGCGATCCTGCTCTATCTCGCCGAGAAGACCGGCCAGTTCCTGCCGGAGAATACGCCGAAGGCGCGCGGCGAGATGTTGTCCTGGCTGATGTTCGTGGCGACGGGCATCGGCCCCTATTGCGGCCAGGCGGTGCATTTCAGCCGCTTCGCGCCGGAGAAGATCCCCTACGCGATCAACCGCTATGCCCGCGAGGCCGAGCGGCATTGGGGCATCATCGACGCGCAGCTCGGCAAGCAGCGCTACATGCTCGGCGAGGCCTACACCCTGATCGACATGTCGGTCTGGGGCTGGGCGACGCGGCTGTCCTTCGCGGTCGGCGACGAATGGGCCACGAAATTTCCCAATGTGAAGCGCCATCTCGACGAGATATCCGCGCGCCCCGCCGCGCAGCGAGCCGTCGCGCTGAAGGATGCATTCGCCTTCAAGGCGGATTTCGACGACGAGGCGCGGAAATTCCTGTTTCCGCAGAACGCGCATCTGGTGGCCTGAGCAAATTCGCGGCCCGGCGGGTCTTCCGCGTCAGGCTGAGATCACGAAATCGAAGCGGCCGAGCTTTCCGCCCTCGGCCGCGCGGATCTGTATCAGGAGCGATTTGTCGTAGATGCCGTCCCTGGCATTGCCCGGCTCGTCGGGAAAATAGAGTTGCGTCGTCAGCACGGGGCCGTTGCCGGCCCGCAGCTTGACGTGGAAATGCCGCGTCCGGCCCGGATAGAGCCCGGGGATGCGGGTGATGAACTGGTAGCGGCCCTGCTCGTCGGTCAATTGGTGGCCGCGAAAGCGGAAGCCGGAATTGTCGTAATCGCCACTGTCATTGGCGTGCCAGAGATCAACCAGGGCGCCAGTGACAGGGCGGCATTGCCGGGTCAGGACGAAGCCGGACAAGGCCAGGATGTCGCCGGAGCCGTCTCCGCGCAAATCGCGCTTCAAGGGCGATGACGGGACGAAATAAGGGCCCTCCGTCTGCCGCTTCGTCGTCGCGGCTGGGGCACCGCAGGCGGGCGTCAGCGGCAGTTCGGCCTCTTGCGCCACGGCAAGGCGCGGTAATGCCAAAGCGGCGAACCCGGCCGCGGAGAGGCTGGCTGCAACGAGGTCGCGTCTGCTGATCATGATGTCGGCTCCAGTTGGAGTTCGGCGTCTAGTCTATCAAGAGGGCTGAAAGCCGGCGCCTGCTTGTCTGCGTTTTTCTCAACTCTGCTCCGCTCGACAGCGCGCCTGATTTGCAGGAAAGCAGTGGCAGCACGGCCGGTTTCGCGGCAGTGTCGCAGCGCCGATTCCGCGCCCGCCGCTTCAGGCTCCGGCGCGCTCCCATGAGGATGGAATGCCGACCGATATCGAAATTGCGCGCGCGGCGACGCTGAAGCCGATCGCAGCCATCGCCGACAGAGCCGGCATTCCCCAGGAGGCCCTCAACCCTTACGGCAAGTTCATCGCCAAGGTCGATACATCGGCTATTCCCGATTTCGCGAGCAAGCCCGATGGCAAGCTGATCCTGGTCACGGCGATCAGCCCGACGCCGGCGGGCGAGGGCAAGACGACGACGACCGTGGGGCTGGGCGACGGGCTTTCGCGCATCGGCCGGAACACCATGATCGCGCTGCGTGAACCTTCGCTGGGGCCCTGCTTCGGCGTGAAAGGCGGCGCGGCTGGCGGCGGCTATGCCCAGGTCGTGCCGATGGAGCAGATCAACCTGCACTTCACCGGCGATTTCCACGCCATCACCAGCGCGCATAACCTGCTCGCGGCGATGATCGACAACCATGTCTATTGGGGCAACGCGCTCGCGCTCGACACCCGCTACATCGCCTGGCGGCGGGTGATGGATATGAACGACCGGGCCTTGCGCTCGACAGTCTCCTCGCTCGGCGGGGCCAGCAACGGCTTTCCGCGCGAGGACGGCTTCGACATCACCGTCGCCTCCGAGGTGATGGCGATCTTCTGCCTGGCGAAGGATCTGCCAGATCTGGAGGAGCGGCTTGGCCGGATCGTCATTGGCCGCACGCGCGACAAGCGCCCGGTCACGGCAGCAGAGCTCAAGGCGACAGGCGCGATGAGCGTGCTGCTCAAGGACGCCGTGATGCCCAATCTGGTGCAGACGCTGGAGGGCACGCCGGCCTTCGTCCATGGCGGCCCCTTTGCCAATATCGCCCATGGCTGCAATTCGGTGATCGCAACGCGGGCCGCGCTCAAGCTCGCCGATTATGTCGTGACGGAAGCCGGCTTCGGCGCTGATCTCGGGGCCGAGAAGTTCTTCGACATCAAATGCCGCAAGGCCGGCCTCAAGCCTGCGGCTGCCGTCGTCGTTGCCACCGTGCGCGCCCTGAAGATGCATGGCGGGCTGGCCAAGGATAGCCTGGTCAGGGAGGATCTCGCGGCGCTGGAGGCGGGGCTCGCCAATCTGGCACGGCATGTCGAGAACATCCGCAAATTCGGCGTGCCGCCGATCGTGGCGATCAATCATTTCACCAGCGATACGGCGGCCGAGCATGATTTGATCCGCAGCTTCTGCCGCAACCATCTCGGCGTTGAGGCGGTGATCTGCCGCCATTGGGCAGAGGGTGGAGCCGGCGCCGAGGAGCTGGCGAACAAGGTCGTGGCGCTGGCGGAAGGCGGCGAGGCCGATTTCGCGCCGCTCTATCCCGACGTCATGCCGCTCTGGGACAAGCTCGAGACCGTCGCGCGCGAGATTTATGGCGCCGCCGGGCTCGTCGCCGATGCCAAGGTGCGCGCGCGCTTTGCCGAGCTCGAGGGTGCCGGACATGGGGCACTGCCGGTCTGCGTGGCGAAGACGCAGTATTCCTTCTCCGCCGACCCGACGCTGCGCGGCGCGCCGTCAGGCCATATGGTGCCGGTGCGCGAGCTCAGGCTCTCGGCCGGAGCAGGCTTCGTCGTCGCGATCTGCGGAGACATCATGACGATGCCCGGCCTGCCGCGTGAGCCTGCGGCCGAGCGCATCCATATCGATGCGAACGGACAGATCGAGGGGTTGTTCTGAATCGGGCCGTCATGGGCGGCCTTGAGCCGACCATCTCGTGCCATCACTCCTCATTGTCATGAGATGCCTGGGTCAAGCCCGAGCATGACGCCGTCCACTACGACGCGAAAGCCAGCTGCACCTTCATCGCCTTCGACTTGTCGGCGGCGAGATCGAAAGCCTCGATCGCGCGCTCGACCGGGATCGATGCCGTCAGCAGCGGCGAGAGGTCGATGCTGCCTGAGCCGATCATCGCCACTGCCCAGTCGAACTCCTCATGGAAGCGGAAGGAGCCGCGCAGGTCGAACTCCTTGGCGACGAGCACATTCATCGGCAGGGTGAAATTGCCGCCGACGCCGATCTGCACGATGGTACCGCCCGAGCGCACCACATCGAAGGCGCCCGTCAGCGCGTGCTGATTGCCTGAGGCCTCGAACATCACGTCGAAGGAGCCCTTCTCAGCACCGTATTCCGCCTTCAACCGTTCCGGCTCGGCCATGACGTTGATCGCGGCGGTCGCACCCATCTTCAGCGCTGTCGGCAAGGGGCCATCGACCACATCGGTCGCGACGATCTCGGAGGCTCCAGCTGCCTTGGCCGCCACCACCGCCAGGACGCCGATCGGGCCTGAGCCCGTCACCAGCACGCGCTTGCCGAGCAGCGGGCCGGCGCGCTTGGCGGCATGCAGGCAGACCGAAAGCGGCTCGGCGAAGGCGGCCATTGCCGCGCTGACGCCGGCTGCGACCTTTACCGCCTGGCGCTCCTCGACGACGAGAATATCGCGGAAACCGCCCTGGACATGGGGAAAGCGCATCGCCGAGCCGTAGAACAGCATGTCGGTGCAGTGTTGCTGCTGGCCCATCTGGCAATAGCGGCAGCGCCCGCAGGCGCGGCTGGGATTGACCGCGACGCGGTCGCCGGGCTTGACGCGCGAAACCTCGCCGCCCACGGCCTGGACCGTGCCGGCGATCTCATGGCCGAGGATCATCGGCTCCTTGATGCGGATCGTGCCGAAGCCGCCATGCAGGTAATAATGCAGGTCGGAGCCGCAGATGCCGCCGGCCTCGATGCGCACGCGGACATCGAGCGGCCCGAGCTCAGGGGCGGTCGTCTCCTCGACGCGCAGATCCTTTTCGGCATGGATGACGACGGCGCGCATGGCGTTCTCCCGGTGCAAGAGTTGGCTATCTTGGCCCAGCTTGCGATTGTCTAATCGATTGAAAGATGCTTACCGAAATCGGACCCGCGCAGGCAAACGCAAACTGCGCGGGTCAGACGCGCCGTAACCGGAGATCCACCGATGTCGCTTTCTCTGTTCAGCCTCGCGGGCAAGATCGCCCTGATCACCGGCTCCGGCCAGGGCATCGGACTGGCGCTTGCCGAGGGTTTGTCGGAGGCCGGCGCACATGTCGTGCTCAATGGCCGCGACAAGGCCAAGCTGGAAGCGGCGGCGAAGACGATCTCGGCTGCCGGCCGCAAGGTCTCGGTCGCCCCCTTCGACGTCACGGATCAGGCGGCTGTCGAGGCCGGCGTCGCGACGATCGAGGCCGAGATCGGGCCGATCGACATCCTGATCAACAATGCCGGCATGCAGAAGCGCGCGCCCTTCACCGAGTTCCCGGTCGAGGGCTGGCACGAGGTCATGGCGACGAACCTGCATTCGGTATTCTATGTCACGCAAGCCGTGACCAAGCGCATGGTGCCGCGCAAGCGCGGCAAGGTCATCAGCATCGGCTCGGTGATGAGCGAGCTCGGCCGCGCCACGATCGTCCCCTACACCGCCTCCAAGGGCGCGGTGAAGATGATGACGCGGGGCCTGGCCGCCGAGCTCGGCAAGCACAACATCCAGGCCAACGCGATCGGGCCGGGCTATTTCACCACCGAGATCAACAAGGCGCTGATCGCCGACGAGGCGTTCTCGGCCTGGGTCAGCAGCCGCACGCCGGCCGGTCGCTGGGGGGAGACGAAGGAGCTGGTGGGCGCCGCGATCTTCCTGTCCTCGGCGGCATCGGACTATGTCAACGGCCATCTTTTGATGGTCGATGGCGGGCTGACCGCGGTGGTGTGAGGGCGTCTAGAGTTTAGAGCATTGCTCTTGCGAAAAACCGGTGCCCACTTTTCCGCTGGAGAAATGCTCTAGGGTCGACGCGCCTGCGGGTCCGGGTGTCCGTCGATGCGCATCTGGAAGAGGAAATAGGTTGGCGAACAGAAGCCGTAATCCTTGACCAGATCGGCCGCGCCGGGCACGTCGTCGGGCATCGCCTGGCACATGTAATCCTCACGGCAGAAGCTCGTGGCGCTGCAGGTGCCGCGATTGCCGCGCGTGACGGATTTGGCGAGGCAGGCGTCGAAATTATTGGTCGCGACGCAATCGTCGAAGGCCTTGCCACCAGCGAGGCCGCAAATCTCGTCGGGCGTCTTGCCGCCCGCAAAGCCGGCGAAATTCTTGTCGGCGGCGTTGCATTGGCGATAGGCCATGCCGCCGGGCACGCCGATCTTGGCCGGCCGGCAATTGAAGCTCTCTTGCGAGAAGTTCTTGGCGAAGGCGCCGAACTGCCCGGTCAGCTTGTAGGTGTCGAGATAGGGCTTGCCGATGACCGTCGTGATTGCGCCGGAGAGGCAGGGCTGGCCTGAAAAATTCCGGGCTTCCTCCAGCTTCAGGCATTGCCCGAGCTCGGTGCCGACGGAGGGGTTGGCGATGATCGCCTTGCAGCTCGAGCCGCTGCCGCAGGTCCAGTATTCGCCGAAGCTCGAGCGGGCTGCATCGGTGAGGCACGGCATCGTCAGCCCTGCAGCGCGATAGCTGAACGGCTTGCCGGGCTGCCAGCTGGCAGGCGGCGCGAAGGAGAGCGGGCGATAGCGGTCGGGTTCGCGGCCCGCCGCCATCGCCTCGATATAGGTCGCGCGGCGGATGGTCTCGGCGTGAAAATGCGGGGAGATTCCGGTCTTGATCCGGTTCAACGGCGATGTGCTGGCGTCGTCGAGCCCGAACATATGGAAGCCGGCCGTCGCATTGGCCTGATGGCAGCCCATGCAGGTGCCGTTGTCCAAGCGCTCGATGACGCCGCGCGCCGTGCGGACCAGGCGCGTCGCGCCCAGATCCAGGCCGGCCAGCGCGCCTGCCGGCAATATTTCCGTGAAGGGGTGGTTGGCGAAGCGGGCACTGCCGAAGGTCGAGTACGAGATCGCCTTCGTCGCCAGGAAGCGCGCCGGCAGCAGGTAGACGCCCTGGTCGATCGCCGGAACATGGTCGCGGACATAGTCGACAAGGTCCTTGCGCAGAGCTGCATCGGCCTTCAGGCGGGCAATGTCGGGCGTATTCTCCAGCGGCTTGGGCGAAAGCGTCGGCACCCCGTCCTGTTTCGAGGCCGCGAAGACCCGCAGCAGATAGGCGGCCTGCCCGCCGAACTGCGTTTCCATGCCGGAGGGAAAGCGCACGATCTGTGCGTTGATCTCGACCTGCTTCAGGCTCAATCGCGCCCGTGCAAGTGGCCCCTCGATGATCGCCTTGGCGCTGACGGCAGCCGCCGCGCTCGTCTGCTGGGACAGCCAGAGCGCGGCCGTATCGTTGCAGGTCTCGCCGGGTAAAGCCGCGGCTGTAAAGACGGCATTCAGCGTGAAAGGTAGGCGCGAGGCGAGCTGGCGCTTCAGCTTCGGATCCTGGAACGCGTAGGCGAGGCGATAGATCAGGCGAACCTCGCCGCAGCCGGTCTCGCCGTCCAGGCTGGCGAAATCGCGCCGGTCGAGCCGATTGACGATGGCGCTCAGCCGGAACTGCGCGATCGGCGAATTCAGCCAGCCGAGATCGATGATGCGGCCGACATTGCCATCGGTGACTTCGAACAGCTTGCGTCCATTGACGGCCATCTCGGCGCGCAGGCCCGAGACGTCGTCGCGGACATGGCTCGCGATGACACGGAAGGCTGCGCTGGCGCGCGTGAGATCGGCGGTCGAGGAGGCCTGCGCCTGTCCAAGGATCGCGCCGAGAGAAAAGCCCGCCGCCTCGATCTGCCGCAAGCTCGCGACGTCCTGGATGTCGGTCAGCACGGGCCGGCGATTGGGAGGCTGCTGCGCCGATAGTTCGATCGCCGCCATTGCCGGAATGAGCGAGGCGAGGGCGATCCTGAAGCCAGCTGACCAGCGCATCCGCTCTCTCCGCACTGAGGCGCCGTCTCGCTATGATGTGAGGATAGCGAGACGGCGGTGCTCTCGTCCAGAGCGTTTCCGATCCATTGGATCGTTCAACAGCTCGAGATCTAGCGTACGCCGAGCCGGCGGCAGAACCACAGGCTGATGATGCTCAGCATGATGATCGCCGTCAGATAAATGCCGGGGCTGGTGCGGTCGCCGGTCTGGGCGACGAGCGCGGCGGCGACCAGCGGCGTGACGCCGCCGAACAGAAGCTGGCCCAGCACATAGCTCAACGAAATGCCCGTCGTCCGCCGCCGGACCTGGAACAGGTCCGAGAGCAGGGCCGGCGCGGTCGCGAAATAGCCGGAATACATCACGAAGGCGAGCAGCGCCTGGATGGTGACGAGCTTGGCAAGCGTCGGCTCCTGAACCAGCCAGATGAACAGCGGGTAGGTCATCAGCAGGCCGATGACGGCGAAGACCAGCATCACCGGGATACGGCCGACCTTATCGGAGAGATGTCCGAACATCACCGGCATGACCGTGTTGATCAGGCCTGCGACCATCGTGCCGATCAGCGCCTGCTCCGTCGTGAGCTTCAGCGTGGTGATGGCGAAGGTCGGCATGTACTGGTTCATGAAGCTGCCGGCGGCTCCGGCCGCGACCACACCCGCGCCGATCAGCACGATGCGCTTGTCATGAGCGGCGATCTCTCGCAGCGGATTCTTGGCGTGCTCGGTCGTGGTGAAGAGCGGGCTCTCCTGCGCGCGCTTGCGGATGTACCAGGCGACCGGGCCGATCATCACGCCGAAGATGAACGGGATGCGCCAGCCCCAGGCCAGCACCTGCTCGGGCGTCAGAAGCGTGTTGACCGCATACGCCGAAAGTGAGGCCAGAAGCACCGAGAAGCCCGAACAAGCCCACTGGATCGAGGCATAGAAGCCGGCTCGCTTGGGGTCCTGCTCGGCCATCAGCGCGGTTACGCTGCCGAACTCGCCGCCAGCCGAGAAGCCCTGCACCATCCGCGCCAGGATCAGCAGAACCGGAGCGGCCAGGCCAATGGTGGCGTAGGTCGGGAGGATCGCGGTCACGCCCGTGCCGACCATCATCAGCAGGGCCGAGAGCACCATTGCGGGCTTGCGGCCCGCCTTGTCGGCATAGGCGCCGATGACCATGGCCCCGAGCGGGCGCACCAGCCAGGCCGAGGCGAAGGTGCCCAGCCCGAGCAGGATGCCCACCGTCGGGTCGGCAGTCGGGAAGAACAGCTTGGCGAAGACCGGCACGAACATCGCGTAGATGACGAGGTCGTACCATTCGAACACTGCCCCGATCGAGCCGGCGAGGACAGTGCGCCGGATCGCGCGGTCACGCTCGGTCTGGGTCAGCGCAACGGGAGGCGTGAGCGCGATATCGGTCATGACATTGGTCTTCCTGCTGGAGGGACACCGCGCTGCGGCTCGCGAGTAAAACAGCTGATGGAGAAGGCCTCGATCGGCGTTGGGCTTTCGCCGTCGCGGATGAGTTCGGCCAGGACCTCGCCGACGCCGGGCGCGATCTGGAAGCCCGCGCCGGCGAAGCCGAAAGCGTGGAACAAGCCAGGCGTCGTGCCGCTTGATCCGTGCGGGCGAGGCGATGGAGCAGCGGCATCTCCGCGCCCCTCACACCAATCCGGCGGGAAAGACGTCGAGGCCAAAGGCGACGCGTGCGTCACCATCGACAAGGCTCGGCGATGGCAGCGTCGGAAGACCCATCGACACCTCGAGCGGAAAGCACGCGATCGATCTCGGATCGACGCACCGGACTGCGGTGCAGCAAGGAGAGGGTCACCATCGGGATGGGTCAACGGTAAATTCCATATGACAAAATTTTTATTGTCATAATTTCGCTATATAGAATTTTATCGTGATCTCATGAGTGATGTTGACTATACTGCTGAAACTGCCGGACCCCAATCTAGCTTGCGTCGGGCCCTGGCCCTGCTCCGCGTCATCGCGGCGGGCGATGCCGCCGGCATGCGTCTGAAAGACATCGCCCTGACAACCGGCTGCGGCCAGCCGACGGCTCATCGCGCCTTGCGCGACCTGATGGCGGAGGGTTTCGTCGAGCAGGCCGCGGGCGGCAAGCGCTATCGGCTCGGGCTCGACTTCTTCGTGCTGGCGGCGCGGGCGGGCCAGGCCGGAGGCCTGCGCGATCTGGCGCGCCCGGCGTTGCTGCGCTTGTCGGCGACCTTGAGCGACACCGTCTTCCTGCTGGTGCGCAACGGCTATGACGCGATCTGCCTGGACCGGATCGAGGGACCCTTCCCGATCCGCACCTTCACCGGCGACATCGGCGGCAAGGTACCGCTCGGCCTCGGCCAGGGCAGCCTCGCCATGCTGGCGCATCTGCCCGAGGGTGAGCGCGAGGCGGTGATCCGCTTCAACATGCCCCGCCTGCTCGATCGCGGCTATCTCGATGAGGCGGCGCTGCGTAGCGCGCTCGACACGACCCGGGCACAGGGTTGGGTCAATCTCAACAGGGGCCTGATCCCAGGCATGGCGGGCGTCGCCGTGCCGATCCTCGATCCCGAGGGCCGCGCTGTCGCCGCGCTCAGCATCGGCACGCTGGCGGAACGGCTGCGCGAAGAGCGCCTGCCGAAGATCGTCGCCATGCTGCGCGTCGAAGCGGCAGCGCTTGCGGCCCGGCTCAACCCGTTCGACATGGCGCTGCGCTATCCCGCGCGCAGCCTCGGCACGATCGCCATGTGACAGTCTTGCCATGTGACAGTCTTGCCATCTGACAAGCTTGCCTCGCAGGCGCCAAGGGATGCTGCGGTGCAGCGAAACGGCTGCCCTGCATTTGACGGGCGCCAAGACTGCTTGGAAAAGACAAGACTGCTTGGAAAAGAGGCGAGCGAGGAAGGGTTGGCTGCCGATCTGCCACATCTAGACGGATTCAGGCCGGCTTGCCGTTACGGGCCTTGCTGGCGCGTAGCTCGAATTCCTGGCGGATCGCCTCGAGTTTCTCCTCGTCGAGCTCTTCCAGATCGAGCAGTTCCTCGCGCGCGCCCTCCAGCCGCACGATCAATTCGTCGAGCTTGATCTGCATGGCGGCGCTGTCGCGATTCTGGCTGTTCTGGATGATGAAGACCATCAGGAAGGTGACGATGGTCGTCGAGGTGTTGATCACCAATTGCCAGGTGTCGTTGAAGCCGAAGAAGGGTCCCGACAGGCCCCACAGGACGATCACCGCGACGGCGACGACGAAGGTCTGCGGCCTGCCCGCCCAGCGCGCCGTCGCCTGCGACAGGCGGGTGAACAGCGCGCGATCGGTCAGCAATGCGATAGGAGACGGCATGGCGATTTCCCCGGGCCGGATTTCGGCCTGGAGATTCAACGCATGCCGGGGCCGCCCGTTCCGCAGCCGGATGGCTCAGCCGGGCAGCAGACGGCGCGCATGCCAGCCGATATGCTGGGCCATGAAGGTCGAGACGAAGTTGTAGGAGTGGTCGTAGCCCTCGCGCATCGTCAGTTCGAGGGGGATCTCGGCCTGGACGCAGGCGAGCTCCAGGAGCCAGGGCCGCAACCCCTCCTGCAGGAAGCCGTCGGCGGTGCCCTGGTCGACCAGGAGGTCCTTGAGGCGGTGCCCGTCGGCGATCAATGCAGTGGAGTCATATGCGCGCCATGTCGTCTCGTCCGGCCCGAGATATGTCTCGAAGGCGGGCCGCGACCAGCCGGCGGTCGAAGGCTGGGTGATCGGCGCGAAGGCTGAGACGGAGGTGTAACGCATCGGATTCTTGAGCGCGAGCGTGATCGCGCCATGACCGCCCATCGAATGGCCGAAGATGCCCTGGCGGCCCATGTCGAGCGGAAAATGCTGGGAGACCAGCGCCGGCAATTCGTCGCGGATATAGCTCTCCATGCGATAGTTCTTCGCATAGGGCTCCTGCGTCGCATCGAGATAGAAGCCGGCACCGGAGCCGAATTGCCAGTTATCCGGCTCGTCGGGAATGCCCTCGCCGCGCGGTGAGGTGTCGGGGCAGATGATGGCGACGCCGTTGGCTGCTGCGGCGGCGCGGTACTCGCCCTTGTCCATGACGTTCTGGTGCGAGCAGGTCAGGCCCGAGAGATACCAGAGCACCGGCACCGGCCCGTCCTCGATCTGCTGCGGCAGGAAGATCGCGAAGGTCATCGGGCAGGCGCAGACCGCGCTGTCATGGCGATAGACGCGCTGCGAGCCGCCGAAGGCCTTTGAGGAGGAAATGAGTTCCATCGGGTGTCCTTTCGGTTCGGTGCTTTTCGCATCCTCGCCGTCATTCCGGGCTGGTCCGCGCAGGGCCGAGCCCGGAACCCATGAACATGATGGCCCCTTGCTCCCTGACCGTCATTGCGAGGAGCGCAGCGACGACGCAATCCAGGGGGGCATGGAGCGAGGCCTCCTGGATTGCTTCGCTTCGCTCGCAATGACGGGTCTGGATCGACCTCATATTCGTGGGTTCCGGGTTCAGCGTTGCGCGCTGCCCCGGAATGACGCGGTGGTTCAGTGCGTCATGGATGCGGCTAAAGAACGGCCGCTCAATACACCACGACCGACCTGATCGACTTGCCTTCATGCATCAGGTCGAAGCCGTGGTTGATCTCGTCCAGGCTGAGCTTGTGGGTGATCAGGTCGTCGATGTTGATCTTGCCCTCCATATACCAGTCGACGATCTTGGGTACATCGGTGCGGCCGCGTGCGCCGCCGAACGCCGTGCCCTTCCAGACACGGCCGGTGACGAGCTGGAACGGCCGCGTGGCGATCTCCTTGCCGGCCTCGGCGACGCCGATGACGATCGATTCACCCCAGCCGCGATGGCAGCATTCCAGTGCCTGCCGCATCACATTGGTGTTGCCGGTGGCGTCGAAGGAGAAATCCGCGCCGCCGCCGGTGAGATCGACGATCGCCTGCACGACCTTGTCGTTGCCGACCTCCTTGGGGTTGATGAAATCGGTCATGCCGAACTTGCGTGCCATCGCCTGCTTGGCCGGGTTGATGTCGACGCCGATGATCTTGTCGGCGCCGACCATGCGCGCGCCCTGGATGACGTTGAGGCCGATGCCGCCCAGCCCGAAGACCACGACATTCGCGCCCGGCCAGACCTTCGCCGTATAGATCACCGCGCCGATGCCGGTCGTTACGCCGCAGCCGATATAGCAGATCTTGTCGAAAGGCGCGTCCTCGCGGACCTTCGCCAGCGCGATCTCGGGCAGGACGGTGAAGTTCGCGAAGGTCGAGCAGCCCATGTAGTGGAAGACTTCGCCGCCATCGCAGGAGAAGCGGCTCGTGCCGTCCGGCATCACGCCCTGGCCCTGCGTCGAACGGATCGAGGTGCAGAGATTGGTCCGGCGCGACAGGCAGGACTTACAGCTGCGGCATTCCGGCGTGTAGAGCGGGATGACATGGTCACCGGGCTTCAGCGAGGTCACGCCCGCACCGATCTCGCGCACGATGCCTGCGCCCTCATGGCCCAGGATCGCCGGGAACTTACCCTCGGAATCCAGGCCCGACAGCGTGTAGGCATCGGTGTGGCAGATGCCCGTCGCCATGACCTCGACCAGCACTTCGCCGGCCTTGGGGCCGCCGATCTCGATGGTCTCGATGGTCAGCGGCTTGCCCGCTTCCCAGGCGACGGCGGCGCGTGTCTTCATCGGGTGTGTCCTTCTATTTGGGTTCTTGCTTTTCGCGGTTCTTGCTTCTGCGGTTCTTGCAGTTATTTCAGATAGGGACGGATGGCGCGCATGATCTGCGCGATCTCCGCCTCGCCGTCTTGCGGCGCGGTCTTTCCGCTCGTCCTTCCCAGCATGGTTTCGCGCAGATGGCTTTCGAGGACCTCGGCCATCAGCCCGGTCGCCGCGCCGCGCAGCGCCGAGAGCTGCTGAAGCAGCGCGCCGCACGCATCGCCGCGCTCGACCGCGAGGACGAGCGCATCGGCCTGCCCTCTGATCCGGCGCAACCGGGCGATGGCGCGCTTCTTCTCTTCTGGTGTATGCGGCATGCGACCGAGATACTGGGGTGGAGTATATGGTCGGACGCTAATATGGCCCGGGCGAGCGTGTCAATGCCGCTCCAGCGGACTTAAAATGAAAACGGCGGCCGCGTTGTCGCGGCCGCCGTTCAGGACGTGCATGGAAATGGCTCGATCGCTCAGAAGCTGTAGGCCGCTTTCACCTTGACCAGATGCTGGCTGAAATTGGTCAGGTCGAGATCACCGGGCTGGCCCTTGGCCTTGCCGGCGACCTGGATGTTGTAGGCGGCGGAAAGCGCGAGCTGCTTGGTCGCCTGCCAGTAGACGCCGGGGCCGGCGAAGGTGGCGTAGCCGGCTTCGGTGCCGAATCCGAGATCGCTGTAGCGGCGCTGATGGCGCACTTCGCCGCTGAGATAGATGCCGTCCACGGCCTGCCAGGCGAGCGAGGCGCCCAGCGTCAGCGTCGAGCTGCGGCCATAGGGGCTGGGGCCCGTCCAGGTCAGGTCGTGCGAGACGTTGAGCGCGGCGTAGAGCTTGCCTGGGATCAGCGCCTTGTCGGCAAAAATCCGGATGCCGGTGTTGTAGCCGGTGAAGCGGCTGATGCCGTCGATATCGGTGCGGTTGACGCTGGGATCGACCACCACGGTCAGGCCGATGCCGTGCAGGTCGCGGCCTAGCAGCTTGTATTTCATCTCGACGCCGGCGCCGTAGTTCGTTGCATCGGCGCTGACGCCGCCGAAGGATGCGTTGGCCACGCCGCCGAGCAGATAGGGGCCGACCTCGAGGCAGGGCAGCAGGCCGTAGGAGCCCTGCAGCTGCGCGCTGTGGCCGCTGAGCGAGCCGCCGCGGGCACCGAAACCGCCACCATAGGTCAGGCTCGGGCCGAAGGAGCCCTTATCCGCGACATCCGAGCCGGTGGTGAAGCCGAAGGCGTCGGTCGGGATGCCCTCGCTCTCGCTGCAGGCGGACAAGGTGGCCGGAATCGCCGGTGCACCCTTGCGCGAGGGCAAGTCGGCGGCGAGGGAGACGGTTGCGGCAGCGGCCGAGCCGAGCAAGGCGAGAGCGACGGATCTGAGCGACATGGACGGGTTCCGGTTGAGGTGAGAGACCCTTATGCAAATGCGAATGATTTGCAACACATGATCCGCAACTTTTCAGCAAAATCAGGATGCCTGAGCCGGAACGACTGTGCGAGAGCCGGCGATCGCCGGGTTGCGCAATGCGATGACATGTTGCGCTGCGGCAACATCGGTTTGCGTCAGCGTGGCGTCATAGCGACGAGCCGGGCATAGACCCGGGGTGCGATCGCAGCCAGCTCCGCCACCGGTTTCCAGGCTGCGGCGTGGACTTCCTCGATCTGGGCGACGAGCGCCAGCGCCGGGTCGGCGAGGAAGAGATATTGCAGGTCGTGATGGACATGGTCGGGCTCGCCGCGCGCAGGCTTGCCGGGCACGTCATGGCTGTCGATGGCGAAGGGCAGGTCGCCGCCCTGGTGCCAGGGATGCAGCGCCAACCCCTGGACGCCGGTCTCCTCGATCGCCTCGCGCACCGCCGAATGATGGAAGGCCTCGGCCGGCTCGTAATGGCCGCCGGGCTGGAGCCAGCGGCCGATCACGACATGGTCGATCAGCAGCACCTGGGCGTGGTCGGGCGAGAGCACGATCGCGCTGGTGGTCAAATGTCCGGGCAGGGTCGCGCGCTCGTCGAGCGCATCACCGCGCGCGATCTGCCAGCGCAGCAGCGCCAGATGCTCGCGCGGGGAGGCGACCTCGCTGCGATAGCGCGCGACAATCGATGACAGGCGGTCGAGGAAGGATAGAGCGGTCATGCGTCCGGTCTAGCCGATTCTCCAGATCGCGCCCTCGCATTCGGACGATCCCGCCGAACGCTTCGCTTAAAAGCGCTCTCATCGTCAGGGCGGGGGCAGGCGGTATTCCTCGAACTTGCCGTTCCGGGGGCCGTCATAGCCGATCAGGATGGTCAGTCCGGCGGCGCCCTCGCCGGTGATGACGAGTGCCTCGGCCTTGGCGCTGTCGCGGCTGCGCAGCCTGCCCAGCTCCCGCACCGCCTCGGGCCGCGTCGGATCGATGAGCATCACCGCATAGTCCAGATCCTGTTCCTGCGCCGGGCCGACCAGAGCAAGCAGCCGGCCATCCCCAAGGGCCGCGAGATCGCGAAAGCCGCGCTGGCCTCCGAGCGGGACGGCCACGAGCCTGGGCTCGCCGCGCGCCGGTCCGTGCCCCACGGCGAAGAGATCGGCGAGGCTCGCGCCGACGAGGAAGGCCTTGCCGCCGAGCGAGGGCGCGCGCAGGCCGGCCCAGAGCCGGTCTCCGGCAACGGCGATCGCCTCGACATTCATGCCGTTGGCGCTCTTCAGGTCCCGGCCGAAGAAGCCGCCAGCCGTACCTGCCCGGCGCAGCAGGTCGCTCAGGCGATAGGTCAATTCGGGCGCGCCTTCAGCTCGACCACTGGCGTCGACCTTGATGCGGGCGAGGTGGAAGGCCGAAAGCCGGAACTGACCGGAATGGCGCGAGCAGCCATGCGAGCCGGCGACATAGAAATAGGACGCGGCAAATGCGACGCTTTCGCCGTCGAGATCGCGGAACTTGCCCTGTTCGGGGCAGGCCACCGCGGGGGGAGCGCCGAGCGTCGCTGGCGATGGCCCGTCGCCAAGCAGCGGCACATTCTCGCCGGGCGTGAGGGCGCCGTCATTCAGCGTTGCGAATTGCGCGGCCGTGTTCTCGTCATTGATCAGCAGGCAGCGCTGCTTACCCTCGCGCGCCGGCATGCAGGCCATGCCGCTGACATCATGGGCGGCCTTGCCGGGCTTCTTGCCGGCGAAGTCGCTCGTGGCCTCGATGCGACGCAATGGCTGCAGCGCCTCGGCCAGAGCGGGCGAGGTCGCGAACAGGGCGCCCGCGAGCAGGGCGCAGTGCCGCAGATGCTGCATGATCCGTTTCCCCTCGGGGTTCATAGCAGCCTCTCTCCCCTCCCGGAGCCTGATCCTGGTTTCGGTCAGAGTAGGAGGGGGAGGCGGGGGCGACAAGCGGAGCTGGGTGCTTGTCGATCACCAATGCGAGATCGAGAGGGCGTTTGGGACGCACGACGGTTTTCTTCCCTTCTCCCCTCGGGGGAGAAGGTGCCCCGGCAGGGGCGGATGAGGGCTCTGCGACTGGGTGAGCCATCCTTCCCTCATCCGTCAGCGCTACGCGCTTGTCCAGCGGATAGGTTGGTTACAATTTAGCCTGGGTAGATTGGTGACAGTTTCTGGCCTTGGTGGTCGATGAGGCCGATGGGTTGTTTGTAGAACCAGACGCACCAGCCGTGCTCTGTCGCTTCGAGGGCTACGGGCTCACCTTTGAGGGCGGAGCAGATCTGTACGAGGCGGCCCTCGATCTTGATCTCGCCGTTGCTACGCACCCTGCGGATGGTTCGATCGGACGGGTAGTCGGGTTGGGGAAGTTTGTCGGGCATGGACCGGGGCGAAGGATTGTAGAAGCTGGCGGGGGGCTTCTGGCCAAGGGCCTGATGGGGCCGTTCGTGGTTGTAGTCGCGTCGGAAGGCTTCCAGGCGCTGAGCCTGGGCGGCGCGGTTGAGTGAAGCGGGCCGCATGGCTTCCAGCAGGGTGAGATGGAAGCGTTCGAGGCGGCCATTTTCCTGAGGAGAACCGGGCCGGGTGCGCTCGGGCTGGATGCCCAGCTTGATCCACCAGGCCGACAGGGCGCTGAGCCCGGAGGCGCTGGTGGAGGCGAAGGGCGGGCCGTTGTCGGAACGGATGACCTCGGGCAGGCCATAGACCTGGAAGGCGCGTTGCATGACCGGCTTGGCCTGGGCGGTGTGGACGCCGTCGCCCGCCGAGACCGCCAGGACGAAGCGGCTGTAGCTGTCGGCCAGGGTCAGCGGCTCGCAGCGCTCGCCGTCGCCCAGGGTGACCCAACCCTTGTGGTCCACAGCCCAGACGTGGTTCGGCCGCTCGGGTGTGGTCAGCGCGCCCAGCCGGGGCGGGGGACGGCGTCGGAGGCGGCGGCCCGATATCAGGCCCTGGCGCTTGAGGATCTCGTGCGCCGTCGAATGCGATGGCCAGGACAAGTCCGGATGCAGCTGCTCAAGCTTAGCCACGATCTTGCGCGGACCCCAGCTCGGCCGCGCCCGTCGCAGGTCCAGGATCTTCTCCACCAACGGCGCAGGCGTCGCCAGCCCGTGCGCAAGCGGCGCCGATGACCGGTTCGCAAGCCCCGACGCGCCCTCAGCCTCATAGCGCGCCCGCCACTTGTACCCAGCTTTGCGACTGATCCCGTAAACCTCGCAAAGCTCGGTCATCGACACGTCGCCCGCCAGCCAGTCGGCTATGAAACGCACCCGTTCGTCCATGGCACAGCTCTCTCGCCACGGCATGGTCCAGCCCTCCCAACTATCCAGGGAAAAACTGTCACCCTTCTATCCGGGCTCGTCTGTCACCAATCTATCCAGGCAGGACACGCTGCCACCTTCTCCCCCGAGGGGAGAAGGGACGCGCGCCAAAACCCCGCCGGCGTTTCCGCCGCGGTTGGTGAGGGGCTGGCGGAGCGCCGCGAGGAGTGTTGGTTTAGCAGTCCGCACCCCGCGGCACTCCGCCTTCGGCGTTCTTCCTTAAGGCCCCGACCATCGCCGTGCCGAGGAGGCACTGGTTTCAAAGATGCCGGCGGCGAGCCCGAGCTTGACGCGGCCATCACGGCACGTGCGCCCCCGGTTGACTCATCCATAACTCTCCGGTTATTGATCTAAACAATAACCAGAGAGTTATGGATTTGATGCCGGACAGCCACGACTTGCTCTTCAGGACGCTCGCCGACCCGACCCGGCGGGCCATCTTCGAGCGGCTGTGCCGTGACGGCGAGCAGACGGTCGGGGCGCTGACGGCCCAGGCCGGCGTCTCGCAGCCGGCGGTGTCGAAGCATCTCGGCTTGCTGAAGCTGGCCGGGCTGGTGCGTGACCGCCATCAAGGTCGCCAGACGCATTATTGCGCGCAGCCCGGCGCCCTGACCCCGCTGATCGATTGGACAAGCCAGATGGCCGGGTTCTGGGAAGACCGTTTCGACGATCTCGAAGACTTACTGAAGAGGATGGACCAATGACCGAAACATTGACCGAGATCCGCTCCGTCGTTGTCGAACGGGAGCTCTCTCATCCGCCGGAAAAGATCTGGCGAGCGCTCACACAGCCGCAACTGATCGCGGAGTGGCTGATGAAGAACGATTTCAAGCCGGTCATGGACCACCGTTTCAGCCTTCGCGCCGATTGGGGCGCTGTCGACTGTCAGGTCCTGGCTCTCGAACCGAACAGGGCGCTGTCCTATAGCTGGGGCGCTTACGGCCTCGAGAGTGTCGTCACCTGGACGCTGACGCCGACGCCCGGCGGAACTCATCTGCGCATGGAGCAGTCAGGCTTCAGGCCCGATCAGGTGCAGGCCTACCAGGGCGCCAAGGCCGGGTGGCCGCGTTTCCTCCTGGAGCTGGAGCAGCTCCTGGCCCGGATGGACTGAAGTCAGTCGGAACGGGGCAAGGCGAAGGACGAGCCTATCGGGCAGGGCCGATGGTAGGCACCTGAATGATCAATCGAAGCGCCGCTTCGCAGCGGCGCTTCGATCTCTTGGCGGCGGTTCTCACAGCTTCCCATAAGCCGGGACGGTCAGGAATTCCTCGAATTCCGGCGCGAGCGAGAGCTGCGAGAACAGCGCGATCGCCTCGGGGAAGCGGCCCTTGTCGTAGGCGTCGGCTCCCAGCTCGCCCTTGACGCGCTCCATCTCCTGCGTGAGGCAGCGCTTGAACAGATCGGCGGTGACTTTCGTGCCGCCATCGACCTCGACGCCGTATTGCACGAACTGCCAGATCTGGGCGCGGCTGATCTCGGCGGTCGCGGCGTCTTCCATCATGTTGTAGATCGGCACCGCGCCGCGGCCGCGCAGCCAGGCTTCGAGATATTGCACGCCGACGCGGATGTTCTCGCGGAAGCCCTCTTCCGAGCGCGTGCCCTGATGGACTTCCAGCAGGTTCTCGCGGCCGACCTGAACGTCCTCGCGCAGCTTGTCGAGCTGGTTGGCCTGCGGCATCAGCCGGTCGAACACCTCCATGGCGACGGGGACCAGGTCGGGATGGGCGACCCAGGTGCCGTCATGGCCGTCGCCGGCCTCGCGCTCCTTGTCGGCCTTGACCTTGGCGAAGGCTGCGGCATTGGCCTCAGGATTGTTCTTGACCGGGATCTGGGCTGCCATGCCGCCCATGGCGAAGGCGCCGCGGCGATGGCAGGTCTTGATCAGGAGCAGCGAATAGGCGCGCAGAAAGGCCTTGGTCATCACGACCTGAGAACGGTCGGGCAGGACATAGGCCGCGTTGCGGGCGAGCTTCTTGATGAAGGAGAAGATGTAGTCCCAGCGGCCGCAGTTCAGGCCCGCCATATGGTCCCTCAGCTCGAACAGGATCTCGTCCATCTCGAAGGCCGCCGGCAGGGTCTCGATCAGGACGGTCGCCTTGATCGTTCCGACCTTCAGGCCAAGCGCGTTCTGGGCCGCGACGAAAACATCGTTCCAGAGGCGGGCCTCGAGATGGCTCTCGAGCTTGGGCAGGTAGAAGTAGGGGCCCGAGCCGGCAGCGAGCGCGGCCTTGGCGTTGTGGAAGACATAGAGGCCGAAATCGACCAGCGAACCTGACGCCGTCTCGCCGTCGATCTCGATATGCGCTTCCGGCAGATGCCAGCCGCGCGGGCGGATGATCAGGACGGCCGGCTTGTCCTTGAGCTTGTAGGCCTTGCCGGTGGTCTTATCGGTGAAGTCGATCTGGCCGGCCCAGCGATCCCTCAGATTGAGCTGGCCCTCGATCATATTGGCCCAGACCGGCGAGGAGGCGTCCTCGAAATCGGCCATGAAGACCTTCGCGCCGGAATTGAGCGCGTTGATGATCATCTTGCGGTCGACCGGACCGGTGATCTCGACGCGGCGGTCCTGCAGATCGGCGGGGATGGGCGCGACCTGCCAGTCGCCCTCGCGGATATGGCGGGTCTCGGCCAGGAAGTCGGGCGTCTCGCCGGCGTCGAAGCGCTTCTGGCGCTCGGCGCGCAGGCTGAGCAGGCGCTTGCGCGTCTCGTTGAAGCGGCGCTGCAGATCGGCGACGAAGGCGAGCGCGTCGGGCGTGAGGATCTCATCGAAGCGCGGGCCGAGCGCGCCCTTGATGACGACGCCCTTGGGCAGGCTGAGGCCGTTGGCTTGAGCTGGCGACATGATCTTCTCCCTGCGGCGCGAATGCTGCCAGCATCATGTCTCAGCGTTGTCTTTCTCGAAATCCGGAAAAGAGACGGATCACCTTTCTCGATTTGGAAATAATGACTCCGGCCGTGCGTCGGTTCAGGCACATGTGCGATAGAGGTCAGTTGGTTGTGTAATTCTATATATTCTCGCATAAGTTGTGCTACGCAACGTTATTCACAGCAACTGCGAGATAGAGCCGAGTTCCTATGATCAATTTTAGCGATTCGTAAGGTCCTGGACGCCATCGCTCTTCCGGCCGAAAGCGGCGCAAGGTTGAGAGGTGGCTGGCGATGGAGCGGATCAAGGTCGGGGTGACGCGATTCATCTCACTTTGGGCGGGTTTTGCTAAAGACCGCTCCGGCAATGTCATGATGCTGTTCGGTCTCGCCATGATCCCGGTCCTCGGGCTGGTCGGCGCGGCGGTCGACTATTCCCGCGCCACCACGATGCGCACGATGCTGAACGCGGCGGTCGATTCCGCCGCGCTGATGGCGGCGCGCGACGCGGCGAAGCTGAGCGACGCGCAATTGCGCGAACGGATCAATAGCTGGATCCGCGCGAACCTGCATGGCGACGCCGCGAAGGGTTTCAACGCCGCCACCATCGCTATCGACCGCACCGGCCGCACGGTCAACATCAGCGCCAAGGCGAGCCTGACGGCGAGCCTGACGCAATTGATCGGCCAGGACGCCATCCAGGTCAGCAGCAACAGCCAGTCGTCATGGGGAACCAACACGATCGAGCTCGCTCTGGTGCTCGACAATACCGGCTCGATGGCATCATCGGGCAAGATCGAGGCGCTGAGGACCGCTTCGCTCGATCTCCTGAAGATCATGAAGGACGCGACCTCCGAGACGGATCAGATCAGGATTTCGATTGTGCCGTTCTCGACGCGGGTCATTCTCGACACGAGCTACAAGAACGCGACCTGGCTGCGTTGGGACCAGACGCAGGACAGCTGCAATTGGGGCTGGTGCACCACGACCAAGATCAGCAAGGGGAGTTGGCAAGGCTGCGTCGCCGACCGCGACAAGAGCTATGACGTGCAGGACGGCGATGGCGGCGGCACCAATGAGAGCGCCTATCCGGCCGATTTCTGCGACGAGTATTCCCCGTCGACCCAGGCGAAAATCATGCCGTTGACGAGCAATTGGGACGCCTTGACGCAGCGCATCAATGCGATGACGCCGGTTGGCGCGACCAATGTGACGATCGGCGCCGCCTGGGGCATGGCGACCCTGAGTCCGGGCGCGCCCTTCACGGAAGCAAAACCGCTTACCACGCCGCGCCTGAAGAAGTTCATGCTCCTGCTGACCGATGGCGACAACACCAAGAATCGCTCCGAGGGGGATGGCAGGAACTCGAATCCGAGTGTCGATGCACGCACCAAGCTCGCCTGCGCCAATGCCCAGGCTGCGGGAATCGTCGTCTATACGGTTCGCGTCATGGATGGGAACCGGGACCTGCTCAAGGCCTGCGCGTCCGACGCCGGCAAGTATTTCGAAGTGACCGATGCCGCGCAGCTCAGCCCGATCTTCAAGCAGATCGCCAGCGAGATCAGCGCGGTGCGCCTGACGATGTGATCGCGGGTTGACGGCGGGGCGCTGCTCAGGATGAGGGCCGTGTCTCCGAAAGTTCTCGATCTATTTCGATTGTATAACTCCAAAAATACTCTTTATAGTTGTATATCCAACGATTTCTTCACTGCATTTCCGAGATAGGGGCCAGTTCCGGTAGTCGATTTTATGAATTCGTAAGTTCCAGACCCCATCGCTTTCTGGGCCGAATGCGGCTTTTGGGTTATGGGATGCCAAGTCGATGATGCGGATCGGGGCCTTGCGTCGGGCTGTGCGATCGTTTCGGTCCGACCGAAGCGGCAATGTGCTTATGCTGTTTGCGTTCGCGCTCGTGCCGATCCTCGCGCTGGCGGGCGGGGTGATCGACTACACCCAGGCGGCGAACGTCAGGATCCAGCTCAATGCGGCGGCCGACTCGGCTGCGCTCGCGGCCGTCTCGCAAGCGGCGATGCTGAAATCGATCGCCGATTCCAAGGCCGATGCGGAGAAGATCTTCGACGCCAATGCCGTCAGCTACAAGAGCATGCTGGCGAGCCGGACGGTCGAGATCACCAATGTCGGGCTGAGCCGTTCGGCCAAGGTCGTCTACAGCGCGAATTACCCGACCCATTTCGCCAGCTTCGTCGGCCAGGCCAAGGTCGTGGTCTCGGGTACATCGAGCGCCGCAGGAGCACGCGCGCCCTTCATCGATTTCTTCCTGCTGCTCGACAATTCGCCCTCGATGGGCGTCGCGGCGACGGATGACGATATCAAAGTGATGGTGGCCAAGACCTCGGACAAATGCGCCTTCGCCTGCCATCAGATGGATAAGGCGACCAGCGACTACTACACGCTCGCCAAGTCACTCGGCGTCCAGATGCGCATCGACGTGGTGCGTACGGCCTCGCAGCAATTGATGGACACGGCCAAATCGACCGCGACGCTGACCGGTCAGTACCGCATGGCGGCCTACACCATGGGGGCCTCCTGCAATGGCAAGACGCTGACGACGATCCAGTCGATCACCTCCGATCTCACCGCCGCCAAGAGCGCGGCATCCGCCATCGATCTGATGACGATCCCCTATGCGAATTTCGATAGCGACCAGTGCACCGATTTCAACACGACGCTGACGAGCATGAACGCGGTGATCAGCAATCCGGGCGACGGATCGAGCGCGTCCCTGCCGCAGAAGGTGCTCTATTTCGTCTCCGATGGCGTCGCCGATTATGCCAATTCCAGTTCTGCCAGTTCCACCAAATGCTCCCAGAAAAAATCTGGCACGACACGCTGCCAGGAGCCGATCAACACCAGCTTCTGCAAGACGATCAAGGATCGCGGCATCAAGATCGCGGTGCTCTACACGACCTACCTGCCTCTGCCGACGAACGATTGGTACAATGATTGGATCAAACCGTTCTCGGCCAAGATCCCGACCAATATGCAGGCTTGCGCTTCGCCCGGCCTCTATTTCGAGGTCAGCCCGAGCCAGGGCATCGCGGAGGCGATGAACGCCTTGTTCCAGCGCATCGTGACCAAGGCCTATCTCTCGATGTGAATGGGGTCAGGCGCCGGAGAGCTCCGCAAAGCGCGCGAGGAAGCGGGCCTGGGCGGTTTCGGTGTCGAGCGGGTCGAGCCAGGCCATGACCGCGCGCGGCAGCGCCTGGGGCCGGCCGAAGAAGCGTAGCGCCTCCTCCCGCGCGAAACCGGCAAGCTCCGTCGCCTCGAAGAAGGCGGCGACCATATCGGCCTCCTTGGTCTTGCGCTTGAGCACGGCCGGCGTCGTACCCGGCAAGGCGAAGCGCAGATGGATCGCGGTCAGCAACCGCAGTTCCACGCTCTTATAGGCGTCGCCCATCACCACCTTGAAGGGCGAGATCATGTCGCCGATGACGTATTCCGGCGCGTCGTGCAGCAAGGCCATCAAGCGCCAGGCGTCTGACCAGTCGGGGTTGAGATGGCTGGCGATCGCCTCGACCAGCAGGCTGTGCTGCGCCACCGAGAAGGAATGGGCGCCGTGCGTCTGGCCGTTCCAGCGGGCGACGCGGGCGAGGCCGTGAGCGATGTCCTCGATCTCGATGTCGAGCGGGGAAGGGTCGAGCAGATCGAGCCGGCGACCCGACAGCATGCGCTGCCAGGCGCGCGGCGGAGCGGGGGGCTTGGCCATGCTCAGGCCACTGGGCGAGCGTCGCGCGCCAGCACGGCGCATTCCTGCCAGCGAAAGCAGCCGGTGAGATGGTCGTTGACCAGCCCGCAAGCCTCCATGAAGGCGTAGACGATGGTCGGGCCGCAGAAGGTGAAGCCGGCGGCCTTGAGCTCCTTGCCCATCGCAACGGACACAGCCGTCTGCGTCGGCACCTCCTCATGGGTGCGGAAGGCGTTCTGCGTTACCCGGCCGTCGAGATGCTTCCAGAGGAAATCGGCGAAGGGCTCACGCTCGCTGATGGCGAGATAGGCGCGCGCGCTCTTGATTGCGCCCTCGATCTTGCCGCGATGGCGGATGATGCCGGGGTCGGCGAGCAGGCGCAGCACATCGGCCTCGGTGAAGCGGGCGATCGCCTCCGGTTCGAAATTGGCGAAGCCGGCGCGGAAGGCGTCGCGCTTGCGCAGGATGGTGATCCAGGCGAGCCCGGCCTGGAAGCCGTCGAGGATCAGCTTCTCGAACAGGGCGCGGGAATCATATTCCGGCACGCCCCATTCGGTGTCGTGATAGGCGAGGTAGAGCGGGTCGGTTCCCGGCCAGACGCAGCGGAATTTCCCGTCCGGCCCCTTGATGGCGGCGCGCCCGCTCATGCAGCTGCTCCGAAGTCCGGTTCGCCGGGGAAGGGGAAGTGGATGAAATCGGGTTTGGCCAGAACGAAGGCGAGGCCGCCGCCATTGAGCGTGAGGCCCTCGGAGAGCGCATCCGCGACGCGGTCGAGCCGGAGCATGGCAAGCCCGCGCCCCTTCGCGCCCGAGCCGATGCGCCCGAGCGTCTTGGTTCCGGCCGTCGCCTCGGCCCCGGTTTCGCAGACGATCCCTTCGGTGAAGACCACCGGCACGATGCGGGTGCGCGCCGTGCCGCGATGCTGCATGCGCGAGACGACCTCCTGGCCGATATAGCAGCCCTTCTTGAACGAGACGCCGCCGAGCTGGTCGAGCAGCGCTTCATGCGGGAAGGCGTCGCCATAGGCGAAGTCCCTGCCGCCATCGGGCACGCCCAAGGCGATCCGCCTGGCATGATAGGTCTCGGTATCGTCGGCTGCGATCTCCTCGACACCGGCGCGGTCGGTGATGGCGCGCTGGCCGAGTGCGGGCAGGCGCGGATCGGCATAGACGAGGCCCGAATCCTCCGGCAGGGGCGAGCCGTCGGTCGAGGCGATGACGGCGCTGGCCTCGCTCAGATCGTCGAGCGCGACCTTGGCACGCAGCTTGTAGAGTTTCAGGCGTTTCATCAGATCAGTGGCCTGGAGCAGCGGAACGTCGAGCAGGAAGCCGCCGCCATCCTCATGTGACAGCGCGACGATGAAGAAGTCGCAGATGATCTTGCCTTGCGGTGTCAGCAGCGCGCCGTAGCCGGCTCGCTCCGGCGTGACCGGATCGAGATCGTTGGTCACGAGGTTCTGCAGGAAATCGCGGGCATCCTCGCCGCTGACGCGGATGACGCCGCGATCGACCAATCGGGTTGCGGACATGGGCAGCCGTTCCAGTTCTGAATTCCCTACCGGGGCTCGTCCGCCGAAAGGGATCATTGTGCCACCCGAAAGCTGTTTCCGCTTCCGAGATGGCGAGTCTGTGGATAGGTAGGCCGCATCCGCCCTTTGCTCAACTGCCCGGAGACAAGCCATGCCGCAGACCTACGATGTCATCCTCAAGGGCGGCACTGTGGTGAACCAGGATGGCCGCGTCGCGCGCGACCTCGGCATCACCGGCGGCAAGATCGTCGCGCTCGGCGATCTCTCCCGCGCCTCTGCGGCTGAGATCGTCGATTGCACCGGCCTGCATATCCTGCCCGGCGTGATCGACTCGCAGGTGCATTTCCGCGAGCCGGGGCTCGACCACAAGGAGGATCTGGAGACCGGTTCGCGTGCCGCCGTGCTGGGCGGCGTCACCACCGTCTTCGAGATGCCCAACACCATTCCCCAGACCACGGACGAGGCGGCGCTCGCCGACAAGATCCGGCGCGGGCGCCACCGCATGCATTGCGACTTCGCCTTCTGGGTCGGCGGCACGCATGAGAACGCCAAGCATGTCGCCGAGCTGGAGCGCTTGCCCGGCGCCGCCGGTATCAAGGTGTTCATGGGTTCCTCGACCGGCGACCTCCTGGTCGAGGACGACAACGGCGTCGCCGAGATCCTGAAGCGCACGCGCCGGCGCGCCGCCTTCCACTCCGAGGACGAGACCATGCTGCGCGAGCGCATGGGCCTGCGCGTCGCGGGCGATCCGTCGAGCCACCCGGTCTGGCGCTCGCCGGAGGTGGCGCTGACCTGCACGCAGCGGCTGGTGCGGATTGCGCGCGAGACCGGCGCGCGCGTCCACATCCTGCACATCTCGACCGCCGAGGAGATGGTCTTCCTGAAAGACCACAAGGATGTCGCCACCGTCGAGGTGCTGCCGAATCACCTGACGCTGGTCGCGCCCGATTGCTATGAGCGGCTCGGTACCTATGCCCAGATGAACCCGCCGATCCGCGACGACAGCCATCGCCAGCGCATCTGGTGGGGCGTGGAGCAGGGCATTGTCGATGTGCTCGGCTCCGACCATGCGCCCCATACCCATGAGGAGAAGCACCACGCCTATCCCGCCAGCCATTCCGGCATGCCGGGCGTGCAGACGCTGGTTCCGATCATGCTCGACCATGTCAATGCCGGCAGGCTCACGCTCGAGCGCTTCGTCGATCTCTCGAGCCATGGCCCGCAGCGCATCTTCGGGCTCGAAGGCAAGGGCCGGATCGCCGCCGGCTACGACGCCGATCTCACCATCGTCGATCTCAAGCGCCGGGAGACGATCACCAATGAGTGGGCCGCCTCGAAATGTGGCTGGACGCCCTATGACGGCGTTACCGTCACCGGCTGGCCGGTCGGCACCTATGTGCGCGGGCAGAAGGTGATGTGGGAGAGCGAGATCGTCACACCAGCTCAGGGTGAGCCGGCGCGCTTCCTGGAGGCGCTGCCGCGCTAGAGCAGGATGCGAAAAAGTGGGAACCGGTTTTTCGCATTGATCCTGCTGTCACTCTTTGATGAGAGGCGGATTCAGATTTCAGACCGGATCACTTTATGATCCGGTCTGAAATCATCCGGCTCTCGTCGCATGAGGCCGAGGAAGCGCTGCAAGGCGCGGCTCTCATAGGCGTCGCGGCGGCGGATGAAGAGCGTCGTCACGGCGCCTTCATCGCCGTCGATGGCGTGCCAGCGCAGAGCGTCGCGCTGGGCCGACTGCATGAACACCGCCTTGGGCAGCAAGGTGATGCCGACGCCGGCGGCGACGCAGCCGAGAATGCCGTCCAGCGTGCCGAATTCGAGCCGGGCATAGGAGGGCAGCCCGAGGCGCGCCAGCACCTGTTCCAGGCGCTGGCGATAGGAGCAGCCGGGGCGGAAGGTCAGTACGCTCAGCCCGGTCGAGGCGCTGCGCCTGAGGGCGTCGAGATCGTCGATCGCCGCCGGCGTCACCAGCCCCAGCATCTCCTCGAAGACCGGCAGGGCCGCGATCTCGTCATGCTGGATCGGGCCGGCCACGAAGGCGCCGTCGATCTCGCGGCGCAGGACGCCCTCGACGAGCTGTGCGGTCGGCCCGGTCTGGAGGCTCAGGCGCACGGCGGGGCAGGCCTGGTGGAACGCCGCCAGCAGCGGCGGCAGGCGGATCGCGGCGGTCGTCTCCATCGAGCCGAGCTGCAGCACGCCCTGCTCGGCGGCATTGTCGCGCGCCGCGACCTTCGCCTCCCGCAGCAGCGAGAGCACGCGCTCGGCATAGGGCAGCAGGCGCTGGCCGGCTTCCGTCAGCGCCATGCCACGGCTGTGGCGCTCGAACAGTGCAAGACCGATCTCGTCCTCGAGCGCCTTGATCCGCATCGTGACATTGGACTGGACCGTATGGATTTCCCGCGCTGCCGCGGAGATGCCGCCGGAGCGCGCCACGGCGGTGAAAGTGGTCAGTTCGTTGAGATCCATCGATCGGCGTTCTTATTTCCAGATGCCTACAATCTTGATAATTCATTTAAACAGAACGATAGGATGATCTAGCGTCGCTGTCGACCGGAAGCCTGCGGCGAGGACCAATATCATGACGATCACGACTCTTCTGACCCGGATGCTAGGCGTCAGGCATCCCATCCTGCTCGCAGCTATGGATCTCGTAGCTGATGCTGGGCTGACGCGCGTGGTCTCGGAGGCCGGTGGTTTCGGCATATTGGGCGGCGGTTATGGCGATGCCGCCTGGCTAGGCAGGGAGCTTCCCAAGCTGGTGGAGGCCCGCGAGGCGTCGCCCTTTCGTTTCGGCGTCGGCTTCATCACCTGGGGCCTGGCCAGGCAGCCGGAACTGCTCGACCTCACGCTCGCTGCCAAGCCCGACGCGGTCTGGCTCTCCTTCGGTGATCCTGAACCTTTTGCCGACAAGATCAAGGCTGCCGGAGCGCGCCTGATCTGCCAGGTGCAGTCGGTCGAGATGGCGCGCGACGCGGTGGCGAAGGGGGCCGACATCATCGTGGCGCAAGGGTCGGAAGCCGGCGGGCACGGCGCATCGCGCGGCACCTTCGCGCTGGTGCCGGCGGTCGTCGATGCGGTCGCTGACCGCGCGATCGTGGTCGCGGCGGGTGGCGTGGCCGATGGGCGCGGGCTCGCGGCGGCCTTGATGCTGGGCGCCCAGGGCGTCGTCCTCGGCACGCGGCTCTATGCCAGCCTGGAGGCAGCAGGCCATGCGGCGGCGAAGGAGCGCATCGTCGCGGCCTCCGGTGACGACACGGTTCGCGGGCTGATCTTCGACATCTCGCGCCAGAATGTCTGGCCTGCGCCCTTCACCGGCCGCTGCCTGGTGAATGCGCATGTCGAGCGCTGGAGCGGGCGCGAGGTCGCATTGATGCAGAATATCCGGACCGAGGCGCCGCGCTATCAGGCGGCGCGCGAGGCGGGCGATTTCGACATCGCCGCCGTCATCGCCGGTGAAGGGGCAGGGCTGGTGCGCGAGGTTTTGCCCGCCGCGACGATCGTCACCGAGATCGTCGAGACTGCCGAAGCGCTGCTGGCGAACGGGCAGGGCGGTTCGTTCAGCCTCGGGGCCGTGTAGGGCGCGTCAAAATATTTTCGCCGGGGTTGTCGATCCTGCCCGTGCCCGTTCGACGTGAGGGCAGGGAGCGGATGGACGGTGGCGTCACCGGCGCACATCTGCTCTCCTCATCGAAAACCGAGAGGAGACAACATGCGTTTCATGATCATCGTCAAGGCTACCAAGGACAGCGAAGCCGGTCTCATGCCGAGCACGGAGCTGCTTGCCGCGATGGGCGCCTATAATGAGGAGCTGGTGAAGGCCGGCATCATGCTGGCGGGCGACGGGCTGCATCCGAGCACCAAGGGCGCGCGCATCCGGTTCGATGGCGAGAAGCGCGCCGTCGTCGACGGGCCCTTCGCCGAGACCAAGGAACTGATCGCCGGCTTCTGGATCTGGCAGTGCAAGTCCTGGGACGAGGCGATCGAATGGGTCAAGCGCTGCCCCAACCCGATGACGGGACCGTCCGAGATCGAGATCCGCCAGATCTTCGAGGCGGAGGATTTCGGTGCGGAATTCACGCCCGAGCTGCGCGCGCAGGAAGAGCGCGTCTGGGCCGAGGCCAAGAAAAACGCGGGCTGAGAAACCTCTCTGCTGACCTGTCGAAAACCCAAAATCCCATTCAATCCGGATGGCGGGAGGCATCGCCTCCGCCGCTTCCGCCCCAAAGGAGAAAACCGATGCGTTTCATGGTGATGGTCAAGGCGACGACCGACAGCGAAGCCGGCGCGCAGCCGACCCAGGAGCTGCTCGACGCGATGATGGCTTATAACGAGGAACTCGTGAAAGCCGGCATCATGAAGGGAGGCGATGGCCTGCAGCCGAGCTCGAAGGGCGCACGCGTGCAGTTCGACGGCGCCAAGCGGTCCGTCGTCGACGGCCCCTTCGCCGAGACCAAGGAGCTGGTCGCGGGCTTCTGGCTCTGGGAATGCAAGTCGCTCGACGAGGCGATCGCATGGGTCAAGCGCTGCCCCAATCCGATGCCCGGTCCCTCCGAAATCGAAATCCGCCCGCTCTACGAGCTGGCTGATTTCGGCGAGATCGTGACCCCGGAGACCGCGGCGACGTGGGATCGCCTCAAGACCGAGATCGGCGACAAGAGCTGAATCCTCTCCTGCCGGCGGCTGACGCCGCTTGCCAGAGGAGCCCGCTGATGGTGTGTATCGCCCGTCATGTCGGCGAGCGATGCACACCGCGCTATCGAGACGGTCTTCAGGATCGAGGCCCCCAAGCTGATCGGGGGTCTGGTGCGCCTGACCCGCGATATCGGGCGCGCCGAGGAGCTGGCGCAGGACGCGCTGGTCGCGGCGCTGGCGCAATGGCCGCAGGACGGTGTTCCGCGCAATCCCGGTGCCTGGCTGATGCAGGCGGCCAAGCATCGCGCCATCGATGCCCTGCGCCGCGACAAGCTGCTTCAGCGCAAGCATGAGGAACTCGGCCACGACAGCGAGACCGACGCGCTGGCGATGCCGGACCTCGACGCCGCGCTCGACGACGAGGTCGGCGACGACCTGCTGCGCCTGATCTTCATCGCCTGCCATCCCGTGCTCTCGACGGAAGCCAGGCTTGCCTTGACGCTGAGGCTGCTCGGCGGGCTGACGACGGAGGAGATCGCACGCGCCTTCCTCGTGCCGGAGCCGACCATGGCGCAGCGCCTGGTGCGCGCCAAGAAGGCACTGGCCGATGCGCGCGTGCCTTTCGAGGTTCCCCATGGCGTGGAACTGGCGCAGCGCCTCGCGTCGGTTCTGGAGGTGGTCTATCTGATCTTCAACGAGGGCTATGCCGCGACCGCCGGCCATGACTGGGTCCGGCCGGCGCTGTGCGAGGAGGCGATGCGGCTCGGCCGCATCCTGGCGGAGCGCGCGCCGCTGGAGCCGGAGGTGCATGGTCTCGTCGCCCTGATGGAATTGCAGGCCTCGCGATTGCGGGCGCGCCTCGGTCCCGATGGCGAGCCGATCCTGCTGCTCGACCAGAATCGCGCCCGCTGGGACCAGCTCTTGATCGGGCGTGGGCTCAAGGCGCTGGAGCGGGCGCAGAGGCTCGCCGGTGCTGCGCCCGGCCCTTACCTGCTGCAGGCTGCGTTGGCGGCCTGCCATGCCCGGGCGCGCACGGCCGAGGAAACGGATTGGCGCCGGATCGCTGCGCTCTATGCCGTGCTCGCCGCGATAAACCCGTCGCCGATCGTCGAGCTCAACCGGGCCGTCGCGGTCTCGATGGCGGAGGGGCCGGCGGCGGGGCTGGTGCTGGTCGAGGCGCTGGCCGACGAGCCGGCGCTGCGGGGGTACCATCTGCTGCCGAGCGTGCACGGGGATCTGCTGGCCAAGCTCGGCCGGCATGGCGAAGCGGCGGCGGCCTTCGACCGCGCGGCCTCCTTGACGCGCAACGCCAAGGAACGCGCGCTGCTGGAGGAGCGCGCCGCGACGGCGCGGGGCGCAGCGGCAACGGGCTAGAAAATATAACCGAGCTTCAGGCCGTAATTGGTGAGGCCGCGATTGGCGTTGCAGAGGCCGGCATTGGACATATGCTCGACCGTCGCCATCACCGTCCAATTGGCGTCGAGGCGATAGCCGAGCGAGCCGGCCTCGCGCAGGAGCGGTGTGCAGCCGAGCGCGGCGTGGCCCACCGGCACATAGCGGCCGGTGTCGCCATGATGGAAGGCAAGGCCGAAGGCGCCCTCGACGAAGAGTTTCGGGGTGATGTCGAAGGCCCAGGTCAGGCCGCCATAGACATGGCTGGTCTTGCCGGCCGTGTTGAGCGAGCCGCCGAGATGGAAGCGCGGAACCAGCAGCGCCAGAACCGGATCGGCCGGCAGGAACGGCTTTATCGAGAGGACTTCGAGATTGAGGTCGACGGAGCCGCTTTCGGGGCTGGTCGGATCATGCAGATAGGCGCCGCCGCGAATC
This sequence comes from Bosea vaviloviae, assembly GCF_001741865.1. Classification (NCBI taxonomy): domain Bacteria; kingdom Pseudomonadati; phylum Pseudomonadota; class Alphaproteobacteria; order Hyphomicrobiales; family Alloboseaceae; genus Allobosea; species Allobosea vaviloviae. Next base: position 5,990,014 of record NZ_CP017147.1, on the reverse strand, counting down.
TCGGAAATCCACACATCCCGCGCCAGAGCGGGCAAGGCGGGTGCCAGCGCGACTGCGTCGGCTGCCTGGACTTCCATGGTCAGGCCGGACAACAGGCAAAAGAGCGACAATAGGCAAAGCGTAGCGATACGCATGCTGAGTTACCCTGATCGAATCAGCCCCTGTCTCCCTTCTTTAGACAACGGCGATTCGCGGGCAAACACGCATGTGGCGGCCCAGTTTCAACTTTTCGGCAGAGTTGCACTTGGGCCGCAGTCGCAGCAAAGGCTTGCCGCAGGGCAATGCAGATCGCCAGGCAGCGCTTCGGCGCAGACGGCCGTGGCCTCCTCGTCATAGGTCTCGACCAGCGTGCGGAAGGCGGCAGGCACAAGCGGCGGGCTGAAGCCGAGGGCTTCAGTTCTTGGCGACATTGTCGGCAAGGCAATACCAATCGGGCTGGTGCGACTGGTTATGGATCGCGGCCGGCGGCGGAAAGCCGGGATCAGCGAAGCTGCCGACCGAGACCGAGATCGCGCCCGGCATTGCTTGTGCCCGCATGAAGACCAGGCCGCCGCAGCCCGGGCAGAAGACCTGCTCGATCCAGCGGCCGGCATCGCTGCGACGCCGCCAGACGGAGCTCTCGCCGCGAGTCGCGACGATCGCGCTCTCCGGGAAGATGGCGCGATGGGCGAAGACCGAGCCGGTAGCGCGCCGGCATTCGCTGCAGGCGCAGAGATAGACGCGGCGCGGTTCGCCCGAGAGAGTGAGCCTGAGGCGTCGGCAACCGCAGCTCGCTGTGCGCTGCAGGTCTGGTCCTCGCTGGTTGTTCGAATTCACGCGCAGCCTTCAGCGTGTGAACTGAGCGATGGCGGCGAAGTCGTCCTGGCGCTGCCCGTCAGCGATCGCCCTGCGGAACAGGCTGTCCTGAGCCTTTGGGACAAGATCGTTCAGGCCGCGCTCACTGCAGAGCTGCAGCAGCAGGCTGAAGGCGCCGTAATGAACGTCGATCGAGGCGAGCGTCGTCGCGTCGCCGGCAAAGCGCTTGTCGCGGATGCGGGTGATCAGGTCGACCAGTGCGCCCTCGACCACGGGAAAGAAGGCCTGGCGATGCCCCTCGAACAGGTCGAGCGTAATGCCCTCGGCCTGGCAGATCGCTGCCGCCTGCAACTGGCCGAAGAGGGCACCCCACATCTGGCCGAGCAAGGCGAGGTCCAGCGCCGAGGCATGGCCGACATCCTCTCCGATGAATTGCGAGTTGCCGCCGAGTGCGGCGAAGACGGGCCGGTTCGCCTCGAACAGGGCTTGCGGTCCGGAATAGAGGATCGTGCCGCCGGGCTCGCCGATGAAGTTCGGCGTCGCCATGATCGCTCCGTCGAGATAGGCGGTGTCGTTGTGGGCCGCCCACTGCGCCTGCTCGCGGGCCTGGTTCGGCGAGCCGGAGGAGAGCTGGACGATCAGCTTGCCGCGCAGGGCGGCTGCAACCTCGGGCGACCGAAGCAGCCTGTCCGAATCGGCATAGGTGCTGACGCAGACGACGGCGATGTCGGCTACCGCGGCGGCGGCAGACACCGACGGTGCGACGCTCGCACCCTGGTCGGCGAGCGCAGCCGCCTTGTCGGGCGAGCGATTCCAGACATGCGTGGCGAAGCCGCGGCAAGGAAGGCGCGGGCAAGGGCCGAGCCCATGCGGCCGAGGCCGATGACGGTGATCGTAGGTTTCACAGTTTGCTCTCCTGACAGGTGCATGCGCGCAGATGCGATAGAAGGTCCGCCTTCGATCGCGGTTCCGGGCGCGTCGGCGTAGCAGGAGATTTCATAGATTTTCTTTTTATTTCAATTACTTACTTGTAAGTAAGTGGTCTCTTGGAGAGAACTGGATGTCGGTCAGGATCAACTTGCCGGAGACATGCGGCCTCGGACTGGCGCTGACGGTGATCGGCGGCCGCTGGAAGTCGGCAATCCTGTGGGAGCTGCATGAGCGGCCGCTACGCTTCGGCGTGTTGCGCCGGCGTCTGCCGGGGATCAGCGAGAAGGTGCTTTACGAGCAGCTGCGCGAAATGGAGCGCGACGGTGTCGTCAGGCGTGAGGCCTTCGAGGAAGCGGTGCTGCGGGTTGAATACTCACTGACGCCGGCCGGGACGGCGCTCAACGATGCGGCCCATGTGCTGGCGCAGTGGGGCCTCGCCCATGGCGAGCGGGCCAAGCTCCCGGTCGCGGCCGAATGATCAGTGCCGGGTGCCGCTGGTGAAGGCGCCGCCGCGCACTTTGCCGGGCAGCGCTTCGGCGAAGACGGCGGTGGCTTCCTCGCCATAGGTCTCGACCAGCGTGCGGAAGGCGGCGAAAAGGGCGGCATGGGCCAGTGCGTCGCTGTCGAGCCCGTCCTGCTGCGCTTCGTTGAAGGCGTCCTCGACATAGCCATAGGCGACGCGTCTTGCGTCACTACGGTCCTCGCCCAGGGTGGGATCGAGCGGCAGATCGTCTGGAAAAGTCGACATCGAGGCGGAGACTCTGCGGCTTGGACCTGAACATGCGGCGCGAAGTCTCCCGCGGGAGAATCCGTGCCATCGACAGACCTATAGTCATACGCAAAGCCGGCTCGCCGGGCCACCATCCCCTTTAAGAAAGGTTAACGCAGCCGTGAGAGTTTGTGGTTAACTCCGGCCGGAGGGCGGCCCGCTAGCCGCCATAGCGGCCGGCGAGAAGCCGGGCGAGGCGTTCGCCTTCGCTTGCCAGACGCGCCGAGGCCTCCTGGCTGCCGTCGGTACAGCTGCGATGCGTCGCCGAATAGGCACGGAAGCCGCGATTATAGGCGCTGGTCAGGCGTTCGCGGCGCTGCGGCGTGCGGCCTTCGGCGTCGAGCAGCGCGGTCATGCGCGCGCGCCAATCCTCGGCCTCCTTGCCGGCGCAAAGGGTGCGCAGATAGGCGAGCGAACCCATGATCTCGGCCAGGCTCAGGAGCTGCGGTTCGTAAGGCGGGGGTGGCGGCTCGCCCGGCTCAGTCGCGGGCTTGGGCGGGTTTGCGGCAGGGCGTTGCGTCTGCGCGGCAGCCTCGCCAAGCGAAAGCGCGACCATCAGCGCCATGGCCAGGATCGCGGCCCGCTTCACGGGCCGTGCCCGGCATCGCGCCGCAAGGTATCGTGCAGCAAGGCCTGGGCGCGCCTGAGTACGTCGCCGAGTTCGCGCGTCGTCGGCAAGCCGCCAAGGCGCAGCGGATCGGCCCACATCACGGCGCCGGCCTCCGGCCCGGTCGTCGGCTCGCCCGAGAGCCACTCGCCGACGAAGGAGGCGACGACGAAATGATGCGTGACGCCACCCTTGGCGTCGCGGCCGAAGATCTCGACATGGCGGTTGAAGCCGAGGATGCGCGCCTTGACGCCGACCTCCTCTTCGAGCTCGCGCAAGGCGGCTTCTTCCAAGGTCTCGCCGGGCTCGACCTTACCGCCCGGCAGCGACCAGAGCTGGTCGGCCGGCGGCTTGGTCCGTGTCGCCAGCAGGACCTTGCCGTCGCGGAATACGGCGACGGAGGCCGCCAGAACCGGCCTTGCCGGCGCCTTGCCGACTGCAGGAAACCGGATGACCTGGCCACTATCGCCCGTCACACGTGCTGCCCGCCATTGATGTGGAGCTCGGAGCCCGTGACATAGCTCGAGGAGTCGGTGCAGAGGAAATAGATCGCCTTGGCGACCTCGTCGGTCTTGCCGAGGCGCTGCAGCGGCAGGGTCGCGACGATCTTCTCCGTGCCGGGCGAAAGGATGGCGGTGTCGATTTCACCCGGTGAGATCGAGTTCACGCGGATGCCGAGCGGCCCGAAATCGGCGGCCATCTCGCGGGTCAGGCTGGCGAGCGCGGCCTTGGAGGTGGCGTAAGCCGCACCCGCGAAGGGGTGGACGCGTGAGCCGGCAATCGAGGTCACGTTGACGATCGCGCCCTTGGCCGTCGTCAATTCGTCGAGCAGGCCGCGTGCCAGCATGATCGGCGCGAAGAAATTGACCTGGAAGACCTTGTGCCAGTCGTTGAAGGAGGTCGTCGCGGCGCCGAGCCGGCCGCCCTGCGGCCCCTTGGGCGAAATACCGGCATTGTTGACCAGCGCGTTGAGCTTGCCGCCCTCGGCGGCCAAGCGCTTCTTGATCTCGGCGATGCCGCGCATCGTGTCTTCGGGGTCGCCGAGATCGATCTGGACGTGATCAGCGGCGCCCGAGGGCCAGGGGCATTTGTCGGAAAAGGCCTGGCGCGAGCAGGACAGGATGCGCCAGCCCGCCATGGCGAACTGCATCACGGTCGCATGGCCGATGCCACGGCTGGCGCCCGTCAGCAGCATGACCGGGCGGTTGCCGGCCTCGGTCTTGGGAAAATCGAATTTTGGCATCGCCATGGAGATTATCCTCAGGGGTAGAGGCGCGTGCGCGACCAGGGCTCGGCTGCCGAGGGGCGGCGGAACACGACGCGATCATGCAGACGGAATGCGCCGTCGCGCCAGAACTCGATATAGACGGGCTCGATCCGGAAGCCGGTCCAATGCGGCGGCCGCGGGATCGTGCCCAGGCCGAATTTCGCAGCATAGCTCGCGACCGCCTTCTCCAGCGCAAAGCGGCTTTCCAGGGGGCGGGACTGCTGCGAGGCCCAGGCGCCGATGCGGCTGTCGCGCGGGCGCGACTGGAAATAGGCGTCGGCCTCGGCCTCCGTCACCAGCGAAACCGGGCCGCGAATCCGGACCTGCCGGCGCAGGCTCTTCCAGTGGAAGAGCGCCGCCGCCTTGCCCTGGCCGAGCAGCTCCTGCCCCTTCTGGCTTTCGGTGTTGGTGTAGAAGACGAAGCCGTCCGCATCATAGCCCTTCAGCAGCACCATGCGGCTATTGGGCATGCCGTCGGCGTCGACCGTCGACAGCGCCATGCCGGTGGGATCGTTCGGTTCGGACTTCGTCGCCTCCTGCAGCCAGTCATGGAACAGAGCGAATGGCTCATCCGCCTGGGTAAAGTCACCGGTCGTTAACCGTTCCACGTGCTTAATCCTTGCTGGTTCTAGGTAGGCGTCGGGCGAGCGCGATCTGTGATTTGGGGTGTGAGAGCAAGTCTGTATAGGGCAGCGGCGGGGGCGATCCAAAGCCCTCCTGCGCGCTATGCATCCATGCGTTCGGTCATGGTCGGCGGGGCAATCGGGCTGGCCTTGTTCAGCGGCGGCTGCTCGGTCTCGTTCCCGATCCTGGGATTGTCCTCCAAGAGCGAGGACGAGGTCGCCACGACATCCTCGATCCCGCCGATACAGAGCCCCGCCAAGGGCGGAGCGCTCGCCTCGCTCGCCTCCGATCTGGGACCTGAGGACATGCGCCGGGCCGATGGCGCGATGGCGGTGGCGCTCGACCCGCAAGGCAATGGCGCGGCGGTGTCCTGGGACAATCCCCAGAGTGGCATCAAGGGCTCCTTTATCCCCGTCGGTAGCCCGTTCCTGCGTTCCGACGAGATTTGCCGCGCCTTCATCGCCAGCGTCCAGATGCAGGCCAAGCCGGCCAAGCTGCAAGGCACGGCCTGTCGTCCCTCGGGCGGCGACTGGGCGGTCAAGGACGTCCAGCCCTGGAAAGGCCTGACCTGAGCGGCGGGTCGACGATCGTCGATCGCGATCTTTGCGCGGGATGTTGCGTTCAGGCCACACCGTTCCCAGATATCGGGTTGTTGGCGGAAGGCTGCTGGCGGCACGCGGCCGCCTGGCAGCGTCCGCTATGCGAATGGGGTCTATGAATGCGCGATCCGTATCAGGTTCTGGGCGTCGCCCGGTCGGCCAAAGAGGACGAGATCAAGAAGGCTTACCGGAAGCGGGCCAAGGATCTGCATCCCGATCGCAACCGGGACGATCCCAAGGCGCAGGACCGCTTCGCCGAGCTCAACGGCGCCTATGAGATCCTCGGCGACGAGGCCAAGCGCAAGCAGTTCGACCGCGGCGAGATCGATGCCGATGGCAAGCCCAAATTCGCTGGCTTCGAGGGAATGGGCGCCGGGCGCGGCGGCCGCGCCGGGGGCTTCGAATTCAATTTCGGCCAGGGCGGAGGCCAGCCCTTCGGCCGCGGCGGGCATGATGCCGGCTTCGATCCGGCCGATATCTTTGGCTCGCTCTTCGGCGATGCGGCGCGGCGTGGCGCCCGGGCCAAGCCGGAGGCGCAGAAGCCGCCGGAGCAGAGTTTTACGCTGGAGGTGACGCTGGCGCAGGCGGTTGCGGGCGCGTCGCGTCGCGTCCGGCTGCCGGGCGGGCGCGAGGTCGAGGTCACGATCCCCGAGGGCGTCGCCGACGGCAAGGTCATGCGGCTGCGCGGTCTCGGCCAGGTCGACCCGCATTCGGGCGAGGCCGGCGACGTGATGATGACGATCAAGATCAAGCCCGATCCACGCTTCACGGTCGAGGGTAATGATCTGCGTACCCGCGTGCCGGTGGCGCTGGCCAAGGCGGTGCTTGGCGGCCCGCTGCATGTGCCGACGCTGACGGGCGCGGTCGAGATGACGATTCCACCCCTGACCGGGACGGCCCGGCAATTCCGCCTGCGCGGCAAGGGGCTGAAGGGGGAGAAGGGCGCGGTCGGCGACCTCTTCGTCGCCATCGACATCGAGATGCCCGCGAGCGATGACGAGCTGACCGCCCTGATGAAGGCGCGCACGACGTAAGCGGTTGCGCTCGCGCTCTTGACCAGAGCGCGCGGGCTTGCCCCGGCCATCGAAGCGCCGCAACTGTCGAAAACTGGTTTCCACTTTCCTGCGTCCTGTTCTATGAGACCCCTCCTTTTGTTTCGTTCCAGGGTCTCCGATGCCTGACGCCATCACCGCCGCCCTTCCGACCGCCAATCTGCTCAAGGGCAAGCGCGGCCTCGTGATGGGTGTCGCCAACAACCGTTCGATCGCCTGGGGCATTGCCAAGGCCGCCGCCGACGCCGGCGCGGAACTCGCCTTCACCTATCAGGGCGATGCGCTGAAGAAGCGCGTCGAGCCTCTGGCGAAAGAGCTCGGCGGCCATGTCGTCGGCCATTGCGACGTCACCGATTCGGCCTCGATCGATGCCGTCTTCGCCGAGATCGAGAAGCTCTGGGGCAAGCTCGATTTCGTCGTCCACTGCATCGCCTTTTCCGACAAGGACGAATTGACCGGCCGCTATGTCGAGACCAGCGAGGCGAACTTCACCAAGTCGCTGCTGATCTCCTGCTACTCCTTCACCGCTGTGACACAGCGCGCGGAGAAGCTGATGAGCGATGGCGGCGCCATGCTGACGCTGACCTATTACGGCGCCGAGAAGTGGATGCCGCATTATAACGTCATGGGCGTCGCCAAGGCCGCGCTCGAGGCGAGCGTGCAATATCTCGCCGCCGATCTCGGCCCCTCGAAGATCCGCGTCAACGCGATCTCGGCTGGACCGATCAAGACGCTGGCGGCGTCGGGCATCGGCGATTTCCGCTACATCCTGCGCTGGAACGAATATAACTCGCCGCTGCGCCGCACCGTGACGATCGAGGAGGTCGGCGAGACCGCCGTCTTCCTGGTCTCCGACATGTCGCGCGGCATCACCGGCGAGATCCTGCATGTCGATGCGGGCTATCACGTCGTCGGCATGAAGGTGCCGACCGCGCCTGATATCTCGCTCGAACGCAGCGAGTGAGCGGGCGGCCGTCCAGCCCTAAAATTTCCCCGTCGATCGTATCGCGGACCGCTACCGGCTCAGGGCTTGCCCTGGGCCGGTAGCGCTTGGGGCATGGCGTTCAGTTGATCGCCGTGATGCTTCCGAATATCGCATCGAGCTCCCGGCCATGCGTCTCGCGCTCCTCATCGGAGCCCCAGACGGTCAGCATGATCATGCGGTTTTCGCCGGCGGGCAGCAGGATGAAGTCGACCTTGGTCGGGCCGTTGCCGTCGGTGGTGCGGTACTGGAAGATCGTGGCCGGGATGCCGTTCAAGGGCGCTTCGGCCTTGATCGGCTCGACCTTCTTGATCTTGTTGTCCTTCATCCAAGCATCGTTGTTGGCGAGCATCTTGTCGATGTTGCGCGCATCGGCAAACTCGACCGAGAAGAACACCGCCTCATCCTGCGGGCGGGCGGAATAGCCGTGGTCGATCTCCTGGGTCTTCCAGTCGTTGGGAACGGTGATGGTGACGGCCGGGTTCTTGGTCGGGACCGCGAAGTTCTTCGCGAAGGCCGGCGCGATCATGAGAAGCGCGGCGATGACCGCAGCGAGAGGACGAGCGACTGTCATAGTGGGGTTCTTTCAGGCCAGGCTCTGTCTTGTCGCCTGCAGCGCTGTTCTCCTGCGCCTATGATCGGGATGACGCAACGTCGGTCACGCGCGAGCGTTGGATGACGGTTAATCGTCGCAAGGGCTGCCAAGCGCGCCGAGCACTGCATTGTTCCTCGCAACCTCTAGTCCAGCGCGCTGCGCAAGCGCTCGGTCGCTTCCGCGTCCCGCCGGACGGTGGGGTCGGCGAGCCTGTCGCGGAGCTCGGCCGCGGTCTGGCCGCCGATTGCCAGCATGGGCGCGATCTCCGCCAGCGGCGCCAGGGCGAAGGCGCGCTCGGCCAGGCGCGGATGCGGCACCTGCAGGCCGGGCTGGTCGATCTCGACATCGCCATAGCTCAGAATGTCGATGTCGAGCGTGCGCGGTCCCCAGCGCTCGCTGCGCTCGCGGCCGTTCTCGCGCTCTACGGACAGGCACAGCGCCAGCAGTTCATCCGCCGGGAGATCCGTCTCGATCAGCACCGCCATGTTGAGGAATTCGGGCTGGTCGAGCTTGCCCCAAGGCGCGGTGCGCCAGACCGAGGACAGGCGCATCAGCCTGATCGTCGGTTGGTGTTCCAGTGCCTCCAGCGCCGCCGCGAAGGCTGCGACCGGGTCGCCGAGATTGCCGCCGAGCCCGAGTGCGGCCTCAATCGCCACGCTGGTAGCTCAGCTTGATGCCGACGCTGGCGAGCGTGGCATGGATCGGCGGGGCGGGCTTGCGCAGGGTGACCTCGACGCGGCTCACCGGGGGAAAGCCGTCGAGCACTGCCATCGCCACGGCGCGCGCCGCTGCTTCCAGGAGGTTGAAGCGCTTGGCGGTGAAGGCTTCCGTCACCACACCGACGACCTTGCCGTAATTCACCGTGTCGGCGAGGCTGTCGCTGATCGCCGAGGAGCGCAGATCGGTCTCCAGCAGGAGGTCGAGCGTGAAGCGCTGCCCGAGCCGCTCTTCCTCCGAGAAGAAGCCGTGATAGGCGTAGATATCGAGCTTCTCGATCAGAATGCTGCCGGTTTCGCTCACGGGGCGCCCTTTGCGGAGTTCAGGCTGGCGGAATTGGCGATGGCGGCCCAGACTTGGAGCGCCTCGTTATGGGCGCGCACGTCATGGGCGCGGATGATGGCCGCGCCCTGCGAGACGCCATAGAGATGGCTGCTGATGCTGCCGGCGACGCGCTCGGCGGCGATCTTCTGGCCGGTGATCTGGCCGATCATCGATTTACGCGAGGCCCCGAGCAGGATCGGGCAGCCCAGTTCCTTCAGGCGGCCGAGATCGCGGATCAAGGCGAGGTTCTGCGCTGGGGCCTTGCCGAAGCCGATGCCGGGATCGACGACGATCTGGCTGTGCGGCACTCCCGCCGAGGTGGCGATGGCGATGGAGCGCTCCAGGAAGCGCAGCACGTCGTCGAAGATGTCGATGTCGGGATCGACCGTGTCGCGGTTGTGCATCAGGACCATGGGCGCGCCGTAGCGCGCCGCGACCTCGGCGATGGCGGGCTCGCGCTGAGCGCCCCAGACATCGTTGACGATGGCAGCACCCGCGCTCAGCGCGGCCTCGGCGACTTCGGCCTTCCAGGTGTCGATCGAGACCGGTAGCGAAAGCGCGTTGGCGAGACCCGCGACCACGGGCCGCACCCGCGCGATCTCGGTCGCGGCGTCGATGGCGGCATGGCCCGGCCGGGTCGATTCCCCGCCGACATCGATGATGGCAGCCCCCTCCATCGCCAAAGTGAGGCCATGGGCGATCGCCTCCTCCGCATTGGCGAGCAGGCCGCCATCGGAGAAGGAATCGGGCGTGATGTTGACGACGCCCATGATCAGCGGCCTCGCATCGAGGGCGAGGCTATGGCCATCGGGCAAGATGAGAGCCAGGGACATTCAAACCTGCTGCAGCAGCGAAGAGCCGCCTATATACGGCGCATCGGGCCGCGGCCAACAGAAAGCGACGGCGCTTGCCATGGCTGCGACGCATGACCGCCGCCCGCGAGGGACTTTGACGGGCAAAGCGCCAGCGTGCATGAGCGCCCACATGGTCCCGATCACGCTCCCGCAACGGCTCATTCTCATTCGCCACGGCGAAACCGAGTGGAATCGCGAAGGCCGCCTGCAGGGCGCCCAGGACATCCCGCTCAACGCTCTGGGGCGGACGCAGGCCGCAGAAGCGGCCGAGCGGCTGAAGGCCCTGGCACCGGATTTCGCGGCGTTCGACTATGTTGCCTCGCCGATGGAGCGTGCGCGCGAGACCATGGACATCCTGCGCGGCCAGTTGCAGCTGGAGCCTGGGGCCTACCGTATCGACGGACGCTTGCGCGAGCTGACCTTCGGCGATTGGGAAGGCTTCACCTGGCGCGAGATCCGCAAGAGCGAGCGCGAACAGGCGCAGATGCGCGAGCGCGACAAATGGGGCTTCGTCCCGCCAGGCGGCGAGAGCTACCGGATGCTCGCCGAGCGCATCAGGCCCGTGCTGGAGGAGCTGCAGCGCGAGACGGTTATCGTCAGCCATGGCGGCATCGCGCGCGCCGTCCTGGCGCTGGTTGGGGCGGTGTCTTCGCAGAAAGCCGCGCTCGTCGATATCTGGCAGGGCAAGATCCTTGTCGTGTCGGGCAATCAGGCCGACTGGCTCTAAAAGCGCTGCGGGATTAGGCTGCTGCAACGGCCGCGTGGTGGAACCGAGGCGTTCATCACGGGTTCAGTCATGGTTTGGCAAGGTCGTTCTGCTAAGGCAGTTTCGTGCGGCGACGGCATGTTCGGCCGGAAGGCACAGCGGGAAAAGCGCATCGGGGGGTGTGGCTCACCCGTGTTTTTATGAAGGTGCGTCGCAGGGGTGCGAGTGCCTGGTTCGAGGGTGCTTTCCGCCTCGCTCCGGGATGTCGTGGTTCTGAGCGCAGCGGGGCGCGATGAACGACATCAGCAATTTGTCGGCAAAGACGGCCGTGATGGGCGCGCAGCCGCTCGCGACCCTGGCGGGCGAGAAGCGCCCGGATCTGATCCGAGACGAGGTGCTGGGCGACATCTTCGCCGCGACCGTCGCAGCGCGCGGCGGCGAGACGGCCTTGCGCGATGGCGCGCGACGTTTGAGCTATGCCGAGGTCTGGGCCGCCGCAGGGCGGCAGGCGCGGGGCCTGGCCCTGGCGGGCGTCGGTCCCGGCGACATGGTCGGCCTGTGGATGCCGCGCGGCATCGATCTCCTGATCACGCAGATCGCGATCACGCGTTCAGGCGCGGCCTGGGTGCCGTTCGACGCCGAGGCGCCGGTGGAGCGGATCGCCGTTTGCCTGAAGGACGCCGAGGCCAAGGGCCTCGTCACCTCCGCGGATTGGCAGAGCAGGGCAGCGGGCACGGGCCGCACGGTCTGGAGCCCCGAGGATCTGGCGGCTCGCGACGACGGCGCCGAGATGCCGGCGCGGGCAGTCGGCCTGAGCAAGGACCACCCCGCCTATCTGATCTACACCTCCGGCTCGACGGGTACGCCCAAGGCGATCGTCATCAGCCATCGCAATATCTGCCATTTCCTGCGCTCGGGGAACGCCTTCTACGGCTTCGGTCCCGACGACGTCGTGTTCCAGGGCGCTTCGGTCGCCTTCGACCTGTCGATGGAGGAGATCTGGACGCCCTATCTGGTCGGCGCGGCTCTCTATGTTGCGAGCCCCGAGACCATGGGCGATGCGGAAAAACTCCCGGCTCTGCTGACCGAGGCCGGCGTGACCGTGATCGACACGGTGCCGACCCTGCTCGGCATCCTGTCCTCGGACGTGCCTTCGCTCAGGCTGATCCTGCTCGGCGGCGAGGCCCTGCCGCCGGCGATCGTCCAGAAATGGTCGCAGCCGGGACGGCGCATCCTCAACACCTATGGCCCGACCGAGGCGACCGTGGTCGCGACCGCGGCCGAGGTCAGGCCGGGCGAGGTCGTGACGATCGGGCAGCCGATCGCCAACTACACCGCCTATATCGTCAATGAGGCGATGCAGCTGGTCGGCCCCGGCGAGCAGGGCGAATTGCTGATCGGCGGCCCCGGCGTCGCCAAGGGCTATCATGGTCGCCCCGAGCTGACGGCCGAGAAGTTCATCGCCAATCCCTTCGGCGGGATCGACGACCCGGTGCTCTATCGCTCCGGCGATGCGGTCAGCCTTGATGCCGACAGCAATATCGTCTTCCACGGCCGCATCGACGATCAGATCAAGATCCGCGGCTTCCGGGTCGAGCTCGGCGAGATCGAGTCGAAGCTCGCCGATGAGCCGGGCGTCAATCAGGCCGCCGTGGTGCTGCGCAGCGATGACGAGATCGAGCGGCTCGTCGCCTTCGTCGTAGCCGAGCCAGGCGTGGCGGTTGACGGCGCGGCCTTGCGCGCAGCGCTGCGAGACAAGCTGCCGCCCTATATGGTGCCGGCGCATTTCGAGGCTGTGGGCTCGCTGCCGCGCATGGTCTCCGGCAAGGTCGATCGCAAGATGCTCAAGGCGGCGCCGCTGACGGCGCCGAGCGCGGCCGGCGAGCAGGAGCCGCCGCGCAATGCGACGGAAGCGGCGCTGCTGGACGCCGCCAAGCGCGTGCTGGGCGCGGCCAGCCTGCCGCTCGACGCCGATTTCTTCTTGGATCTCGGCGGTCACTCGCTGCTGGCCGCGCGCTTCATCTCGATCGTGCGCGAGACGCCGGCCTATGCCGGCATCACGCTGCAGGACGTCTATGGCGCGCGCACCCTGCGCGGCATGGCGGCGCTGCTCGACGGGCGCGGCATCGCGGAGGTCCAGGACCTCTCCTTCACGCCACCGCCGTTCCTGCGCCGTTTCCTCTGCGGCCTCGCCCAGGCCGTGGTGCTGCCGATCATCATCGGCCTGTCGACCGCGCAATGGCTCGGCATCTTCGTCACCTACATGATCATGTCGGGCGAGGATTTGTCGCTGACCGGCCAGGTTTTCGCGCTGCTCGGCGTCTATGTCGCGATCACCATCGTGACCGGGCTGATCGCGATCGCGCTGAAATGGATCGTCCTCGGCCGGACCAAGCCGGGCGTCTATCCGCTTTGGGGCGTCTATTATTTCCGCTGGTGGTTCGCGGCGCGCGTCGCCGGACTCGTGCACATCAAATGGCTCCAGGGCACGCCGGTGATGCGGTTCTACTGGCGCCTGCTTGGCGCCAAGGTCGGCCGCGACGTCATCATCTCGGATTACGAGGCCGGCGCGATCGACCTGATCGAGATCGGCGAAGGCACAGCACTCGGCTCCAAGACCACCTTCGCCAATGGCGAGGCGATAGGCGACAAGCTGATCCTCGGCAAGATCAGCATCGGCAAGGACGTCTCGGCTGGCGCCTCCGTCGTGTTCGGACATGGCAGCGTCATCGGCGACCATGCCGAGATCTGCGATTTGAGCGCGATCCCGCCCGGGACCCATGTCGGCGAGGCCGAGATCTGGGACGGCACGCCCGCGCGCAAGACCGGCATGGTCGATCTCGCCTCGCTGCCGCCGCAGGCGCAGGCCAGCACTCGCCGGCGCGCCGCGATGACGGCCTTCTACATCGCCATGCTGATCGTGCTGCCGCCGGTCAGCCTGCTGCCGATCTTCCCGGCCTTCTGGCTGTTCGACCAGATCGACGACTGGGTCGCGAGCTGGTCGGAGATCAGCTATCTCTGGTACCTGCCGATCCTGACCTGGCCGACGGCGATCGGTTTGATCGCCTTCACGGTCTTGCTGATGGCGGGGCTGCGCTGGGTCATCCTGCCGCGCGTGACCTCGGGCTCGTACTCGATCCATTCGGGCTTCTACGCCCGCAAATGGACCGTGGCGCTGGCGACCGAGGTGACGCTGGAGACGCTGTCCTCGCTGTTTGCGACGATCTATATGCGGGCCTGGTACCGCATCATGGGTGCGCGCATCGGCCAGGGTGCCGAAATCTCGACCAACCTCTCGGGTCGCTACGATCTCACCGGCATCGGCGCCGGCAATTTCATCGCCGACGAGGTCGTCTTCGGCGACGAGGACATGCGGCGCGGCTATATGCGGCTCGACATGACCCGGACGGGCGATCAGGTCTTCGTCGGCAACGACGCCGTCGTGCCGCCGGGCGCCGTCATTCCCGACCGCGTGCTGATCGGCATCAAGTCGAAGCCGCCCGCCAACGAGTTGATGCAAGCAGGCGACACCTGGTTCGGCTCGCCGCCGATCCGCCTGCCGACGCGCCAGAAGGTCGATCTCGGCGCCGACTGGACCTATAAGCCGTCATTGCGCAAGCAGTTCGCGCGCGGCGCCTTCGAGGCGCTCCACACCTCGTTCCCGGCGATGCTGTTCATCACCTTCGGTACGATCGCGGTCGATCTCGTGCTGCAGCGTGAGATCAACCATCAGGACTGGCTCGGCCTTGCGGTCTCCTTCACCGCTGTCGCCATGGTCATCGCGATCACGCAGGCGCTGATCTGCGCCGCGATCAAATGGCTGATGATGGGCGTCTACAGGCCGGTGATGAAGCCGATGTGGTCGTGGTGGGCGATGCGCACCGAGGCCGTGGCGGTGCTGTATTGGGGGTTGGGCGGCAAGGTGCTGTTCGACTATCTGCGCGGCACGCCGTTCCTGCCCTGGTTCCTGATGCTGTTCGGCGCCAAGTTCGGCAAGGGCTGCTGGCTCGACACCACCGACATCACCGAGTTCGACTGCGTCAAGATGGGTGATTTCTGCACCATCAACGCCCATTCCGCCCTGCAGACGCATCTCTACGAGGATCGCGTCATGAAGGTCGGCCGGGTCCATCTCGGCAAGGGCGTCTGCGTCGGCGCGGGCGCGACCGTGCTCTACGACACCCATGTCGGCGACTACGCCCAGATCGGCCTGCTGACCGTGATCATGAAGGGCGAGAACCTGCCGGCGCATACGCGCTGGGAGGGGGCGCCTGCAGTGCCGGCGAAGGCACCGGCGGGGCATTGAGGCAGCCGGGCGGGTTTGA
The DNA here is from genome assembly GCF_001741865.1 of Bosea vaviloviae. NCBI lineage: Bacteria > Pseudomonadati > Pseudomonadota > Alphaproteobacteria > Hyphomicrobiales > Alloboseaceae > Allobosea > Allobosea vaviloviae. The sequence continues at coordinate 5,974,868 of NZ_CP017147.1, read as the reverse complement.
CCGCTCTCCGGCTGTGGGACTAAGAGCCTGACACGAACCCGCGTCAGGCTGCCCATGTCACACAACACCTTCGGCCATCTTTTCCGCGTCACGACCTTCGGCGAGAGCCATGGGCCGGCGATCGGCTGCGTCGTGGATGGCTGCCCGCCGCTGCTGCCGCTGACCGAGGCGGACATCCAGGTCGAGCTCGATCGCCGCCGGCCCGGCCAGTCGCGCTTCACCACCCAGCGCCAGGAGCCGGACCAGGTGCGGATCGTCTCGGGCGTCTTCGCGCGGGAGAGCGATGCCGTTCAGGTCACGACCGGGACCTCGATCGGGCTGATGATCGACAATGTCGACCAGCGCTCGAAGGATTATTCGGACATCAAGGACAAGTACCGGCCCGGCCATGCCGATTTCACCTATGACGTGAAATACGGCATTCGCGACTATCGTGGCGGCGGGCGCTCCTCGGCGCGCGAGACCGCGATGCGGGTCGCGGCCGGCGCGATCGCGCGCAAGGTCGTGCCCGGCATGGTGGTGCGCGGCGCGCTGGTGCAGATGGGTCCGCACAAGATCGACCGCAACAACTGGGATTGGGACGAGATCGGCAACAACCCGTTCTTCTGCCCCGACGCCAAGGCGGCCAAGCTGTTCGAGAGCTATCTCGACGGTATCAGAAAATCCGGCTCCTCGATCGGCGCGGTGCTGGAGATCGTCGCCGAGGGCGTGCCGGCAGGGCTGGGCGCGCCGATCTATGGCAAGCTCGATGCGGAGATCGCTGCCGCCTTGATGAGCATCAACGCGGTCAAGGGCGTCGAGATCGGCGACGGTTTCGGTGCTGCCGAGCTGTCGGGGGAAGAGAATGCCGACGAGATGCGCGCCGGCAATGACGGCCGGCCGTTGTTCCTGTCGAACCATGCCGGCGGCGTGCTGGGCGGTATCTCGACCGGGCAGCCGATCGTGGCGCGCTTCGCGGTGAAGCCGACCTCCTCGATCCTGGCGACGCGGGCGACCGTGACGCGGACCGGCGGCGAGGCCGAGATGTTCACCAAGGGCCGCCACGACCCCTGCGTCGGCATCCGTGCCGTGCCGGTCGGCGAGGCGATGGTCGCCTGCGTGCTGGCGGACCAGTATCTGCGCCACCGCGCGCAGGTCGGCGTGGTGGAACCGCGCTGGCCGTTTCAGCCGTAGCGGCCGTCATTCTCGGGCCGCGCAGCGGACCCGAGAACCTCTGGCAGAGGAGGGTGCTTGTTCCGGCAAGAGATGCTCGGGTCAAGCCCGAGCATGACGGCGGGGGTATGCATTTCAGCAATACTGAAAATATCTCGCAGCTTCATTGTAACTGAAGCTGTCGCGCATTAGCTTGCGCTCATGAAACTCGACGCCTGGCTCCAGCAGAACAAGATCGGCCGCAGCGCCTTTGCGCGGCAGGTCGGGCTGTCGCCGGCGAGCGTCACCGCGCTCTGCAACGATCAGAGCGCCTGGATCTCGCGCGAAAGCGCCGAGCGTATCGCCGCCGCCACGGGCGGTTCCGTCACCCCCAATGATTTTCTCGGCCTTGTCGGGCCGCGGGAGGCTGTCATGTCCAGCAATGTCACCCAGGCCATCGAGGCTTTCGCGCGCGGCGACATCGTCATCGTCACCGATGACGACGACCGCGAGAACGAGGGCGATCTCATCGTTGCCGCCTCGCTCTGCACGCCGGAGAAGATGGCCTTCATCATCCGCAACACCTGCGGCATCGTTTGCGCGCCGCTGACATCGAGCGAGGCGCGCCGCCTACGGCTCGACCCGATGGTGTCGTCGAACGATGCCCCGCTCGGCACCGCCTTCACCGTCACGGTCGACGTCAAGCATGGGCTGACCACCGGCATCTCGGCCGAGCAGCGCTGCAATACGGTGCGTGCGCTCGCCAACGGCAATATGGGCGCAGCCGATTTCGTGCGGCCGGGCCATGTCTTCCCGCTGATCGCCAAGGATGGCGGCGTGCTGATGCGCTCGGGCCATACCGAAGCCGCCGTCGATCTCTGCAAGCTCGCGAGCCTGCCGCCGGTCGGCGTGATCTGCGAGCTCGCCAATGACGACGGCACGGTGATGAAGGGGCCGCAGATCACGGCCTTTGCCCAGAAGCACGGATTGCAGCAGATCACGGTCGCGGATCTGATCGCCTATCGCCAGTCGCGCGAGAAGCTGGTCGAGCGGGTGCACAGCTTTCCCGTGAAGACCGCCTTCGGCGAGATGACCGGGCATGTCTACATCACGCCTTTCGAGGACACGCAGCATTTCGCCTTCGTGATGGGCAAGATCGGCGATGGCGAGAAGGTGCCGGCGCTGTTGCACAGGGCCAATGTCGTCGCCGATGTGCTCGGCGGCGCGCCCTCGATCCAGTGTGCGCTGAAGCGCTTCGCGCAGGATGGCCGCGGCGTGCTGATCTATCTGCGCGACGGCTCGGCCGGCGTGCCGATCAAGAGCGTCGAGGATGGGTCCGACGCGCAGCGCACGCAGCAATGGCGCGAGGTTGGGCTGGGCGCACAGATCCTGCGCGACATCGGCGTCGCCTCGATCGTCAACCTCGCCTCCTCGCCGCGTTCCTTCGTGGGGTTGAGCGGCTTCGGGATCGAGATTGCGGATACGCAGCCGCTGGAGTGAGCGCGTCTGCGGCCGCTCGAGCCGGATGATTTCAGATCTGATCACCAAGTGATCCGATCTGAAATCTGAATCCGTCTCTCATCAAAGAATTAGAGCAGGATCGGTGCGAAAACCGGTTCCCACTTTTTCGCATCCTGCTCTACGCCGCGCGATGCTCAGACCGTCACGACGACCTTGCCGAACTGCTCGTTCGACTCCAGGAAGCGATGCGCTTCGACGATCTGGTCGAACGGAAAAGTCCTGGCAATGATGGGGTGGAACAAGCCCGAGGTCAGTCCGTCGAGGATGAATGCTTTGGCGGCCTCCAGCTTGACCGGGTCACCCGTGATCTCGTGGACAAGGTAGCCGCGCAGCGTCAGGCACTTGCTGAGCACCGTCGACAGGGGGAAGGGGGTCGGGTCGGGACTTAGACCGCCATATTCGATCAGCATGCCACCCGGCGACATCACAGCCGTCAAGGGCCAAAACGACGGGCCACCGACCGCGTCGAAGACGATCCGCACCCCCTTTGCGCCGGCGATCTCGTTTAACCGGCCTTCCAGGTCTTCCTCTGCTGAGGCGACCACATGGGCGGCCCCGGCTCCGATCAGAGCCTGCTTCTTCGCTGAGGTTCGCGTCACTGCGATTGTGGTTGCACCGACCCTGTTGGCTATCTGGATTGCCGCAAGCCCAACGCCGCTCGATGCAGCGGTGATCACGACGACGTCTTCCCGGCGGAGTGCCGCGAGGTCGATCAGCGCGCCATAAGCAGTGAGATATGGCATCCAAACGGCCGCCGCTGCTTCCCAGCCAAGCGACTGCGGGTGCTTGACGATGAACTCCGCGGGAAAGGTCGCAAGCTCGCCATAAGTAGGCCAGCGGACCATCGAGATGGGGGGAATGACGCTGACGGCATCGCCCGGGGCAAAGTCCGCCACGCCCTCCCCGACAGTCTCGATGACGCCCGCGGCCTCAAGCCCGAGCCCTGATGGCAAGGTCGGCATCTCGATATAGGCGCCGGCTCGGAGCAGCGCCTCGGCCCGGTTGAGGCCGAGCGCCTTGATCTGGATCCGGACCTCGCCCTGGCCGGGTGGTGGGACATCGAGCGCCTCGATGCGCAATACCTCCGGTCCACCGTGCTCATGAAAACGAACGACACGTGCCATGTGACGACAACTCCATATAATTGGGGATCAATCAGCTATGGCGGCGGCGTGAATCGCGATAAATCGTCAGATTGTTAGATCAGTCGAAACCAAAGGTTTTGAAAGATGGACCGACTTACAAGCATGGCGGTGTTCGTCAAGGCGGTCGACCTTGGGTCGTTCGCTGCAGCGGCCGAGGCGCTTGACCTGTCGGGGCCGATGGTCGGCAAGCATGTTCGGTCTCTCGAGGAGCGTCTTGGCGTGCGGCTCATCAACCGGACCACACGCCGGCAGAGCCTGTCGGATTTCGGGCGGGCCTATTACGATCGGTGCCGCGTCGTGCTCGCTGAGGCCGATGCTGCCGATGCGCTCGCCGCCGATCAGTTCTCGCAGCCGCGCGGCAAGCTGCGCGTCTCCATGCCGGTGCATTTCGGCCGATGTTGTGTTGCCCCTGTCCTGCTGGAACTCGCGCAGCTCCACGCGACGCTTGAGCTCGATCTGTCGCTCAGCGACGCGCTCCATGACATCTCGGATGGGAGCTACGATCTGGCGATTCGAACCGGGATTCTGGAGGACAGGGCCGGTGTGACGGCGCGGCGTGTCGCGCGCCAACGCATGATCGTCTGCGCGTCACCAGGCTACCTGGCATCTCATGGTGAGTTGCTGCGGATCGAGGATATCGGCAGCCACCAGGCTATCCTCTACAGCCGTGGGGGCCGTACTGGACCGTGGCTGTTCCCGCGCAAGGACGAGCCAGCGCTGGAGATCACACCGGCCAGCCGCCTGCGCCTCGACGATCTCGACGCGATCGCCGAGGCCGCTGCCCTCGGCATGGGGCTGGCCTGGCTTCCGCGCTGGCTCGTCCGCGAGCGTATGCAGAGCGGGACGCTCGTCCCGGTTCTGCCGGAGCAGCCGGAGTTTCTGTATGACTGCCATGCGCTGTGGCTGCAGACGCCTCACCTGCCACTGAAGGTTCGCCTCGCTGTCGATGCATTGGCGGCTACCCTGCCGAAGCTCATGACGTAACCTGCAATGGAGCGGGCGTCGCTCTAACCCCGCATCAGCGCCATGACATGCGCGGCGGCCGAGCGCGACAGGGCCTGGAGATCGTAGCCGCCTTCCAGGACCGAGACGACGCGCCCCTTGGCGCGGCGGTCGGCGATCTCCATCAGCTTCTGCGTCGCCCAGGTGAAGTCGGCTTCCTTCAGATTGATATTGGCGAGCGGGTCGCGCCAATGCGCGTCGAAGCCGGCCGAGATGATGATGAGGTCGGGCACGAAGGCTTCGATCCGCGGCAGCAGCGCTGCCTCGAAGGCCTCGCGGAACTCCTCGGAGGCGTCGCCGGCCCGCAAGGGGGCGTTGACGACGGTGCCGTGCTGGCCGCGCTCGGAGGGGGCGCCGGTCCCGGGATAGAGCGGCATCTCGTGGGTCGAGGCGTAGAGCACGCTCGGATCATCCCAGAAGATCTCCTGCGTGCCGTTACCGTGATGCACGTCCCAATCGACGATGGCGACGCGCTCGAGGCCATGGGCCTTCTGGGCGTGGCGGGCGGCGATCGCGGCGCTGTTGAAGAAGCAGAAGCCCATCGCCTTTTCGCTCTCGGCATGGTGGCCGGGCGGGCGCGTGGCACAGAACGCGTTGGCGACGGCGCCGCGCATGACCTCGTCGACGGCGAAGGTCGCGGCGCCGACGCCGCGTAGCGCCGCCTCGACCGTTCCCGGCGACATCAGCGTATCCGCGTCGATTTGGACGAGGCCGGTTTCGGGGCTGGCCGCGATCACGGCCTGCGCGAAGGCGGGCGGGTGGCAAAGCGTGACCTGCTCCAGCAGGCCCAGCGGTGCGGTCGCGCGAATCAGGCCCGCGAAGCGCTCATCCTCCAGCGCCTGCTCGACGGCGCGAATGCGCTCGATGCGCTCGGGATGGCCGGGCGGCATCTCATGCTGGAGGCTGGCCGGATGCGTGATCAGGAGGGTCGTCACGGAAAAGGCGCCTCGTATCGCGGGTTACCAGGGATCAGCGTGGCCGCTTTGCAACGGTCCGCCGGGAAGAGTGGGATCGGGCAACCATGGCGGGAACCAGATTGCGCCATCCATGTTAGGAGCCTAGTTCTTCGCTCGTTTTTCCGTGCCGCGGCCTGTGTTTGGCGTCACAAAACGTTAACCTTCGATTCATCATAAAAGTCGCCGCAGGGCCGCTTGGATGGAATGCATGAAACAGACCGTGATCCTATCTCTGGCGCTGGCGACCCTTCTAGGAGCTTGCCAGTACAAGAGTGTGAATGCGCCGGCCCTGTCCGCACGCGACGTCGAATATATCGCGCTGGTGCCGAAGTTCGAGCACTACGTCACACAGCTTCCTTATGAGATCACCGATCCGACCGGGCTCGCGCCGGGCACGATCCTGATCGATACGACCGAGAAATATCTCTATTATGTCGAGCCGAACAAGAAGGCGATCCGCTATGCGGTCGCCACCGGCGACGAGGCCTTCGGCTGGACCGGCGAAGCGGTGATCCAGCGCAAGGCCGAGTGGCCGCGCTGGACGCCGCCATCCGAGATGCTGGTGCGCTGGCCGCATCTGAAGCCTTTCGCCGGCGGCATGGAAGGCGGGCCGGAAAACCCGTTGGGCGCGCGCGCGCTGTATCTCTACCAGAACGGGCGCGACACGCTTTACCGCATCCACGGCACCAACGAGCCCGAGACGATCGGTCATTCCGCCTCGTCGGGCTGCATCCGCATGCGCAATATCGATGTGGTCGATCTGTTCAACCGCGTGCCGGTCGGCACCAAGGTGATCGTTCGCTGAGGGCGCGGCGGCGCCTCGATCACGTCGCATTCGGACAGAATGGTCCGAATGCGAAAAACGTGATCGATTCTAAAAGTTTAGAGCATTGCTCCCGCGAAAAACCGGTACCCACTTTTTCGCGCAATGCTCTAAGCGCGCCGCCTTGACTCGGAACCACCGCGTCATCCTGGACAAGCCGCGTAAGCGGCGCAGCTCCGGGATTCATCGTAGAGCGCCATAGCCCTTCGATGGATCCCGGGACGACCTTCGGTCGCCCAGGATGACGGCGCGGTTCCCAGCATGAACAGCAAACCTAAGCGCCATAGCTCGGCGCTAGCCTAGCTCCACCAGGACGATCTCCGGCGGCATGCCGAGTCTGACCGGCAGGATGCTGGTGCCGATTCCCCCCGAAACGATCAGGTCGCGTCCGTCACTCTCGCGGATATGGCCATAGGCGTAACGCCCACCATAGCGCGAAGGCACGACCGGCGCCCAGCCGAACAGCCTGACCTGGCCGCCATGAGTGTGGCCCGACAAGGTCAGCGCGATGCGCGGCGGCATGCGCACGAAGGCGTCGGGCTCATGCGCCATCATGATCACGGGTGTGCCGTCGTCATCGATCTGCGCCAATGTCCCAGTGAGGTCGTCGACGCCATGGGGCAGGCCCTGGACGCGCGGCAGGAAGGCGATCTGGTCGCCGAGGCCGGCGAGCCAGAGCGGGCCCGCCGCCGTGTCGAGCTTCAAGGCGCGATTTTGCAGCACGGCGATGCCGTTGGCCTCCAGCGCCGCGCCCACCTGGGTCGGGCCGGAGCGGGCGGTTTGCGTCGGCGCATCATGCCACCAGTCATGGTTGCCCAGCACGGCGTAGACGCCGTCCTTGGCCTGAAGCCGTGCGAGCTCCCCTGCCCAGGCCTGCATGGGCGGGTCCGAGGCGCGGCGCGCGCGGCTCGCGACGAAATCGCCGAGCAGGAGCGTCAGGTCCGGTTTCAGGGCATTGGTCCGCGTCACGATGTCGGCGACTCGCGCGAGCGGGACGTGCAACCCGCCGATATGCAGGTCGGAAATCACGGCCAGGCGCAGGCGCCGCCCGCTGGGCCAGCCACGCGGCGTCAGGCCATAGCGCGTCACGCGCAGCTGCTCGGGCTCCCATACCGCGGCATAGCCGGTCGTGCCGAGGCCGGCGAAAAAAAGACCGGCGAGAGCTTGGAGAACTCGGCGCCGGTCAATCATCGAGGGTCTCGAAGAAGTATCTACGACGATCGGTCGTCGAAGCCATCGCGAAGGACACCGGCAAGCCGGGATGGTTGATCCTTCGCGTCGTCATCCAACGCGGCTGATATGCATCTCGTTCCATCGGCAATTGCGCGAACGGCGATCGGACGGAAACGAAAAGCATCGACTTCCCTAGCGGAGGTAACGTGGAAGCCCGCGCTCGCTTGTGTGGTTGCACGAGATATTGGGTGAAATCATGGCCGTGGATGGTGTCGACTTCAGCAGGCCGATGGTTCCTGGCCACCGGTCGACATCATATTGGCAATGGATCCCGCCGCTGGCGCGGCGTGATCGTGATCTCTCCGTGTCGAATTGTATGCGGCCGTAACCGGCCGCCACAATGATGAATGAGGAGGCTCAGGCCGCCAGCAGGCCCTCGGCCTTGGCCCAGTTGAGCGTCTTGTTCAGGGCGCGCTCATAGCGGTTGAACATCTCCTCGATCTCGGCCTCGGTGATGATCAACGGCGGGCAGAAAGCGACGCGGTCGCCCATGGCGCGGGTGATCAGGCCTTCTTCCTGCGCGAAGACCACCGATTTGGCGCCGACGCCCTTCTTGGCCTCGAACGGGGCCTTGGTCTGCTTGTCCTTGACCAGCTCCACGCCTCCGATCAGGCCGACGCCGCGCGCTTCGCCGACGAGGGGATGCTCGCCGAGCTTCTCCAATCGCTTGACGAAGGTCGGGGAGACCTTGCGGACATGCTCAACGATCTTCTCGCGCTGGTAGATCTCCAGCGTCTTGACCGCGATCGCGCAGCCGACGGGATGGCCGGCATAGGTGTTGCCATGGCCGAAGACGCCGATCTTGCGGCTCTGGTCGACGAGCACGTCATAGACCTGCTCGCTCAGCATCACCGCGCTGAGCGGGAAATAGGCCGAGGTGATCTGCTTGGCGAGCGAGATCGTGTCGGCCTTCATGCCATAGGTCGTGGTGCCGAACATGTTGCCGGTGCGGCCAAAGCCGGTGATGACCTCGTCCGAGATGAAGAGGATGTCGTATTTCGCCAGGATCGCGTTGATCTTCTCGAAATAACCTTCCGGCGGCAGGATCGCACCGCCGGCGCCCATCACCGGCTCGGCGATGAAGGCGGCGACCGTGTCGGGCCCCTCGCGCAGAATCATGTCCTCGAGCTCGGCGGCAAGCCGCGACGAGAAATCCTGCTCGCTCTCGCCGGGCTCGGCGAAGCGGTAGTGATGCGGGCAGGAGGTGTGCATGATGCCCGGCAGCGGCAGGTCGAAGTCGATATGGTTGTTGGGCAGGCCGGTCAGCGAGGCCGAGGCGACGGTGACGCCGTGATAGCCCTTCAGCCGCGAGATGATCTTCTTCTTCTGCGGCCGGCCGAGCGCATTGTTCATGTACCAGACGATCTTCACCTGGGTGTCGTTGGCGTCTGAGCCGGACGCGCCATAGAAGACCTTCGAGATCGGAACCGGAGCGATTTCCTTCAGCTTCTCGGCCAGCTCGATCGCCGGATCATGGCTGCGGCCGCCGAAGATATGGGTGAAGGGCAGCTTCTTCATCTGCTCGGTGGCGGTCTCGATCAGCTCCTGATTGGAGTAGCCGAGCGAGGTGCACCACAGCCCCGCCATACCCTCGATATATTCCTTGCCGGCGGTGTCGTAGACATAGACGCCCTTGCCGCTCTCGAGCACGAGCGGGCCGACCTCGCGATGCGTCGCGAGGTTCGTATAGGGATGGACGAGGGTCTCGATATCGCGGACGGCGAGGTTGGACAGCATCGTGCGGTTCCCGATCTTTATGGATTACTTATGCGAGCATAGACCGGGTGCGGCGCAAAAGCTGAGCGATTTTCACGCAGGCCTGCGCAGACTCTGGCGCGGGGCGGCATGGCTGCGTCAGGATATTGAGCGGGTCCCGGGCGGAGTGCGATAGCCGGCGCCGGAGCGCTCCAGCATGGCGCCGACGGCGATCGCCATGCGGTCCTCGCCGGCTGCCGCGATGACCTGCACGCCGAGCGGCAATCCCGCCTGCGAGAGACGCACCGGCGCGCTCAAAGCGGGCAGGTCCGCGCCTGTGGCGAGCGAGGCCCAGAGCAGGAAATCGAGATAGGGGCGCGGCTCGCCGTTCACGCTCAACCGCCTGGCATGGATGTCGGGCGCATGGTCGTGTGGGATCGCGGCCACGGGCGCGGGCGGGCAGAGCAGCACGTCGTAACGTGCGAAGAAGCTGGCCCAGCGCCGCTTCAGCGCCAGCCTGCGCTGGGAGAGTTGCTGATAGAGGTCCGGCGTCATCCGCGCGCCGCGCGCCTGCAGGGATTGATGCGAGAGATCATTGGGGCTGAAGCCTGAGGCCTGCGCCTGGATGCGGGCGCGTATCTTTGGCGGCAGGCCATAGGCGACGACGGCGTGGTTGAGCAGCGCATAGACTTCGAAGGCCTCGGCGAAGCGCAGCGAGGGCCGGGCGGTCTCGTCGATGGTCGCACCTCCAACCTGCAATTGCCGCGCTGCCTCGCGCACGGCGTCGGAGACTTCGCGATCGACCGGGGCGAAGGGGTCCTCGGCCCAGAGCGCCACCCGCAGGCCCTGCGCCGTTTCGCGCCGGGGCGGTGTCAGCGCGGGGCCGGGCGTGGTCGCATCGCGCGGGCCGGCCAGCACCGGCAGGATCATATCGAGATCCCCGGCCGCCCGCGTGATCGGCCCGGCGACAAGGAGGTCGGCATTGCGCAGCGTGCGCCGCTCGGGCGGCGGGGGAATGGCGCCCCAGGTTGAGACCAGCCCCCAGCTCGTCTTGAGACCGAAGACCCCGCTGGCATGGGCCGGCCAGCGGATCGAGCCGCCGAGATCCGAGCCGAGCTCGAAGGCGCACATGCCGGTCGCGACTGCTGTCGTTGCACCGCCCGATGAGCCGCCGGGCGAACAGGCCGCGTCCCAGGGATTGTTGGTCACGCCATGGGCCGGGTTGTAGCTCTGGAAATCGCCGGAGAAGACCGGGACATTGCTCTTGCCGATGATGACGACGCCGGCTGCGCGAAGCCTTGCGACGGCGGTCGCATCCTCCGCCGGGATGCGCTCGCGATAGGCCGGCAAGCCGCCGGAGGAGGGCAGGCCGGCGACGTCGAAGGCGTCCTTGATCGTGACGGGCAGCCCTTCCAAGGGGCGGGCCGCGCCGGAGACGATGCGCCTGTCGGATTCGCGCGCCGCGGCGCGGGCGAGATCGCGATCCTGCGCGATGATGGCGTTGAGGCCGGGATTGAGCGCGTCGATGCGGGCGAGGCTGGCTTCGAGCAGGTCACTCGCGGTGAAACGGCGCGCGAGAAGCGCTTCCCTCAGGCTCATTGCGGAGGCTGTGAGATCGATCGTCGCGCTCATCTCGCGGTCTTCTCCATGCCGTGCTTGCGCGCCCGGCGGCGTCAGTTGGCGTCGACGGCGCGGGCCAGGTCGCGCCAGGCCTTAACCAGGCGGTCGAGCTCGGTGAGGTCGTCGCCTGGAAGCTTGCCCAGCGTGTTGGCGACGAAATCGCGCTGCGCGGCAATGCCGGCCTCAGCCAGCCTGCGGCCTTCCGGGGTCAGGTGCATCGCATAGGAGCGCCGGTCGCCCGCGATCGCCCGGCGCTCGACGAGGCCTGCCTGGACGAGGCGGTCGGCGAGGCCCGAGACATTGCCCTTGGTAACATAGAGCCGCTCGGCGAGTTCGCTCTGGCTGATGCCCTCGCGCTCGGTCAGCGTCGAGAGCAGATCGAATTGCGGAATCGAGAGCCCGAGCGCCCGGATACGCGCGGTCATCTGGATGAGCATGCGCTGGTGCAGCCGCATGAAACGGAACCAGACGCGATCGGGCTCGGCAGGCTCAAGGCTCGGGGCGAGGTTGGAGGCGGACACGGGCTTCGGGCTCTCCGGACGGAATAGATACGACCTAAACCATCTCGCTCCCGGGCGCGAGCCCCGCTTTCATATCCGCGTGGCTTGGGCCTATTCTGCCCGCAACAACAAACAAGATTTCGGGGAGGCGCCGATGCTCGGCTTGATGCAGGACTGGCCGCTGCTGCTGCACCGGATCATCGACCATGCCGCGATCCAGCACGGCACGCGCGAGGTCGTCAGCCGGGCGGTGGAGGATGGCTCCATAAGGCGCACGACCTATGCGCAATTGCGCCAGCGCGCCTTGCAGGTCGCCAAGCGGCTCGGCCGCGAAGGCATGGTGCCGGGCGACAGGGTGGCGACGCTGGCCTGGAACACGGACCGCCATCTCGAGCTCTGGTATGGCATCAGCGGCATGGGCGCGATCACGCATACGGTGAATCCGCGCCTGTTCCCGGAGCAGATCGCAGGGATCATCGACCATGCCGGCGACAGGATGCTGTTCCTCGACCTGACCTTCGTAGCCCTGGTCGAGCAGTTGCAGGCAAAGATTCCGAGCGTCGAACGTTTCGTCATCCTGACCGATGCCGCCCATATGCCTGAGACCGCGCTCAAGGGCGCGGTCGCCTATGAAGACTGGCTCTCCGAGGCCGATGACGACTTCGCCTGGGCAAAGCTCGGCGAGAACACGGCCGCCGGGCTCTGCTACACCTCGGGCACCACGGGCGGACCCAAGGGCGTGCTCTATTCGCACCGCTCCAACGTGCTGCACGCGATGGCCTGCGCCGCGCCGGACTATCTGGCGCTCTCCTCGCGCGACACGGTGCTGCCGGTGGTACCATTGTTCCACGCCAATAGCTGGTCGCTGGCCTATTCCGCGCCGATGACCGGAGCCAAGCTCGTGCTGCCGGGCGCCAAGCTCGACGGCGCCTCGCTGCTGGAGTTGCTCGAAGGGGAGGGCGTGACGGTCACCGCGGCGGTGCCCACGGTCTGGCTCGGGCTGCTCCAGCATCTGGAGGCGACGGGCGCGGGCCTGACCTCGCTGAAGCGCGTCATGATCGGCGGCTCTGCCTGTCCGCGCGCGATGACGGAAGCCTTCGAGCGCAAATACGGCGTCACCGTCGCCCATGCCTGGGGCATGACCGAGATGAGCCCGATCGGGTCGTTCTGCTCGGTCAAGCCGGTCTATGCCGATCTCGAAGGCGAGGCGCTGCTCGATCTCAAGATGAAGCAGGGCCATCCACCCTTCACCGTCGAGTTTCGCATCACCGACGATGCCGGCATGGATCAGCCCTGGGACGGCGCGACCTTCGGCCGGCTCAAGGTGCGCGGCCCCGCTGTGGCTGGCGCCTATTTCCGCCGCGAGGACGAGCCGATCCTCGACGAGCAGGGCTTTTTCGACACCGGCGATGTCGGCACCATCGACGCCGCCGGCTACATGCAGATCACCGACCGCTCCAAGGACGTGATCAAGTCGGGCGGTGAGTGGATCTCCTCGATCGATCTCGAAAACCTCGCTGTCGGCCATCCCGATGTGCTCGAAGCCGCGGTCATCGGCGTCACCCACCCGAAATGGGACGAGCGGCCGCTGCTGGTGATCGTGCCCAAGCCGGGCCGCACGCCGGGCAAGGACGAGATGCTCGCCTTCATGACCGGCAAGATCGCGAAATGGTGGCTGCCCGACGATGTCGTGCTGGTCGAGGCGATCCCCCATACCGCGACGGGCAAGATCCAGAAGACGGCACTGCGCGAGCAGTTCAAGGATTATCGCCTGCCGGGGGTGTAACGGGGAGGGGTTGCGCCGCGGTTCGCAGCGGGTTCCGCCGATTTCCAACGCAAGGGTCCGCAGCGGAGCGGCGCGCGGCCTCCTCATGGCTGCCGGGCTGACGCCGGAGATTGGCGGCATTCGCGCGGGGAAGCATTTGCCCAAGAGAGGCCTGGAACGAGCGGTCACCGAGATGTGATCGCGACGACAGCCTCCAAGGCCGGAGCCATGGTTGATGTTCATTGTATGTTCATGCGGGAAGGCCGAGATTTCAGTCTAGGGCGAGGCTCATTGTGATGGGGGAACCGTCATGATCTCGAGATTCGGCACCAACAAGACCTGCGGCACCAACAAGACCTGCAGCACCAACAAGGCCTTCAGCATCAGCAAGGCCTTCAGCATCAGCAAGGCCTTCAGCATCAGCAAGGCCTTCAGCATCAGCAAGGCCTTCAGCATCAGCAAGACGACTACTGCGGCTCTCGCCGCGGCAGTGATGTCCGCAGGCGTCATCGCATGGTCGGCACCCGCCGAGGCGCGTCCCCATGGTGGTGGCTTCCATCGTGGTGGCATGGCCTTCCATGGCGGCAGCTTTCATCGCGGCTTTGCGCGACCGGCCTTTGCCGGCCGAGCGGCTTTCTTCCACGGCCGGCATGTCCAGCGCGGCCGCTTCTTCTGGGGCGGGCCGGCCTTCGCGTTCGCGTTGGGGGCGCCCTATTACTACAACAACCACTATTACAACGGCGGCTGCTACCCGGTGTGGCGGCGCTATTACAACCCTTGGGGTTATGTCGTGACGCGCCGGGTCATGGTCTGTAACTGACGGCCGGCTCTGCTGCGTCCGATACACTATAGTGCAGCCGGGTGATCGCGCCTGTCAGATCAGGCGCGGTCCTCTTGTGTTGGGCGGTATGGTCAGGACTCTTTTCGCTTCGCTATGACGACGCGGATATGCCGATTCCTGCTTCGCTGGCTGTCCGCGATAGGACCCTGCGTCTCTACACATCTGCCAATCGAACGCGTTATGGGCAGGAAATCCTGCCTGTATCTGCGCTGCAGGCGTTCTGCGGCAAGGTTAGAATTGGCGGTTGCGCTGGTCGACGACGCTGATGTTACGAGACATGGCGTGAATTTGCTTGGGCGCCCGATGAAAAAGAGCAAATGCGCCAAGCGAAGCGAGGATGAGCGGCCATCCAGCGCTGACGAATGCGATCGTGATCGCATCGCTCCAAGTGACGCGGCGCGTCGGCAACTCCACGATTGAGTTCAGGCCGAACCACGCACCGCCAGCTCCATAGATCAGCGTCAGCCAGATCATGAGAACGCTTCCGATATACCGCATTTCAACGGTAACATTAAATCCTTGGTAATCATAGTGTTCGATTCCGCGCCGGCAAGAAACCAGCCAAGACCGCATCTGCTTTCCGAGGCATATGCTGACGTTCGGGCATTTGAGCGCCGAACGGCGGCCTCCAGGCGCCGAATTCTTGGCTTGGGCGTAACAGGCGCCCCTTGCCAGCTTGTGGGCGACAGAGAATTCCGCAGGCCGACGCTTGGGTCGCGGGTGCGGTTGGCCCGCAGATTTTCGCCTTGTTCCGCGCCTAGCCTTCGACGAGCCTGGGCTGCCAGCGGCATGAGCTTCGTGCTAGTCAGCCCAGATCGTTCCTGCCCCAGATCGTTCTTATCCCCAGATCGTTCCTGCCCATAGTGTTCCCGCCTATCCGGAGTCAGCATGTCGAACGCGTTGCGGGTTCTCCGCATTGAGACGAGCCCCTTTCCCGACCAGGAGCCCGGCACGTCGGGCCTGCGCAAGGCGGTCCCGGTTTTCCAGCAGCCGCATTATCTTGAGAACTTCGTTCAATCGATCTTCGACGCCGTTCCGGAATTGCGCGGCGGCACGCTGATCCTGGGCGGTGACGGCCGCTTCCATAATGCCGAGGCCGTCCGGGTCATCGTCGCCATGGCGCTCGCCAATGGCGTCGCGCGCATCGTCGTGGGCCAAAGCGGGCTTTTGTCCACGCCCGCCGTCTCGGCGATCATTCGCAAGCGCGGCGCGCAAGGCGGCATCGTGCTGTCGGCGAGCCATAATCCAGGCGGGCCGGACGGCGATTTCGGCATCAAGTTCAATGCCGATAATGGCGGGCCGGCCGCGCCTGCAGTGACCACGGCGATCTTCGCCCGCACGCGTGAGATCACGGCATACCAGATTGCGGACGGTCTCGAGCTCGCGCTGGGAACGATCGGGATGACCACGCTCGGTTCGGGCCAGGTCGTCGAGGTGATCGATCCGGTCACCGATTATGTCGCCTTGATGCAGACCCTGTTCGATTTCGACAGACTCAGTGCCCTGTTGCGCTCGGGCTTCCGGATGCGCTTCGACGCCATGAACGCGGTCACCGGTCCCTATGGCCGGCGCATCTTCGAGGAGCGCCTGGGCGCGCCGGCGGGCAGCGTCATGAACGCGGTGCCGCTGCCCGATTTCGGCGGGCTGCACCCGGATCCGAACCCGGTCTATGCGGCCGAATTGATCGCGGCGATGGCCGGGGCGGAGAAGCTCGATTTCGGCGCGGCCTCCGACGGCGACGGCGACCGCAACCTGATCGTGGGTCCCGGCGGCCAGGTCGTGGCGCCAAGCGACAGCGTCGCGATCCTCGCCGCCAACGCCCATCTCGCGCCGGGCTATGCCGCCGGCCTCAAGGGTGTCGCCCGCTCGATGCCGACGAGCCGCGCGCTCGACCGCGTCGCAAAGGGGCTCAACCTGCCGCTCTACGAGACGCCGACAGGCTGGAAGTTCTTCGGCTCGCTGCTCGACGCGGGAATGATCTCGCTCTGCGGTGAGGAAAGCGCGGGGACGGGGTCAAGCCATATCCGCGAGAAGGATGGCGTCTGGGCGGTCTTGCTCTGGCTCTCCATCGTCGCGGCGCGCAAGCAATCCGTGACCGAGATCGTCGCCGATCACTGGCGCCGCTATGGCCGCGACTACTACCAGCGCCATGACTATGAGGAGATCGACAGCAAGGTCGCCAACGACCTCGTCGCCGCGCTCAGGGGCAGGCTCGCGACCCTGCCGGGGCAAAGCTTTGCCGGCATGACCGTCACTGCTGCTGACGAGTTCAGCTACACCGATCCGGTCGACGGCTCGGTGACCGAGCGCCAGGGCCTCCGCATCCTGTTCGACAATGACGCCCGCATCGTCTTCCGGCTCTCGGGGACGGGCACCAAGGGGGCGACGCTCAGGATCTATCTGGAGCGCTTCGAGCCGGATCCGGCGCGGCATGGGCTCGATCCCGCGGTTGTGCTGGAGCCCCTCGCGAAGGCTGCCGCGGCGATCACGGAACTGGCGGAACGTACCGGCCGGACGGAGCCGACGGTCGTCGCCTAGGGTTGAGTGGAGTTCGCAGGAACCACGCCGTGCTGGCCGCAGTGAAGCGGGGTGCCCGGATCCATCGGAGGCCACCGCACTCTACGATGGATCCCGGGTCGACCTTTGGTCGCCCAGGATGACGGCGTGGCTCCGTGTGAGGCTAACGCACCTCGTTGACGTAGATATGGGCTCGGGTGGTCGCGCGGTGCTGGCCCAGGATGGTCGGCACGCCGGCCTGGTCATAGGCCACTTCCTCGATCGTCAGCACCGCCTCGCGCCCGGTGAGATCGAGCAGGGCGATGTCCTCGTCCTTGGCGAGATCGGCCGCGATCTGCTCGCGCACGGCCGAGATGCGGACGCCGTAGCGCTCCAGCAGATGTAAGTAGAGCAGCTCGGGCAGGGCGGCGGGATCGCGCGGCAGGCCGGGCACGCGCTCCGCCGCGAGGACCAAACGGTCATGCATCACCGGCTTGCCGTCGGCATGGCGGATGCGATGCAGCTTCACCACTTCGGCATCCGGCTTGATCTGCAGCAGGGCGGCCTGCTCGGGCGTCGCCTGTGCATGCTCCACGCTGAGCATCTGGCTGGTCGAGCGGGTCAGGCTGCCATCGGCGCGGTGCAGCCGAAAATACTGGAAGAAGAAGCGCAGGCTGTGATGCGGGCTGCGGCCGGTCACCACCGTGCCGGTCTTGCGCCGGCGCGAGAGCAGGCCTTCCGCGACGAGATCGCTCATCGCCCGGCGCACCGTGCCGACCGCGATGCCGAAACCTTGGGCAAGCGCCGTCTCGTTGGGAAGCACCATGCCCGGCTGCCATTCGCCGACCAGAATGGCCTCCGACATATGGCGCTTCACCTTCTCGTAAAGCGGGGCCGCATCGCTATTGGCCAGGTTGGGAAGCCTGGGCTGGGCGTTTGCCCGTTGCGTGGCGGGTTCTGAGGCAGCGGCCGTCGTTTTTTTGGCATTGACAGCAGGCATGCGCTCGTTCCTATTTCTATATAGTTTATATGAATGCGAGGTTCTTGCAAATGGCGACGCCAGTTCGGCCCGCACAGCGTCTCCATCGCAGATCGCGGCTGCGCGCGACAAGCGCCGTCTCGGCGCGCTGATCGCGATGACCTCCGCTTCCGCCCCGAGACAGGATGCTTCCGCCTCAGTGCGGTGCTTGGCGCAGGCCATGGCGTGGATCACTGATGCGGTTGAAAGTGCTGCCAACGATCTCGGCGCGATGATCGCAGTCGACACTTCCTTTCCGCCGGGGCGGGGCTACGACGCCTTCGCCGATCTGATGGAGGGGCTGGTCGCGCCGCTTAGCTTCGCGCATGAGCGCGTCGCGGTGCCGGACATACTCTGGCAGGTGCCGGGCGGGCCGGCCTTCGGCCCCCGGACCAATCTGATCGCGACGCGGCGCAGCGGCAAACCGGTCTGCGGTCTGTACTTCCATGTCGACACCGTGCCGGCCGCGCCCGGTTGGCAGGGCGATCCGCTGCGCATGACGCGGGATGGCGACAGGCTGATCGGGCTCGGCGCCGCCGACATGAAGGGCTGCATTGCAGCCGTGCTGCTGGCGCTGCGCGCGGCGGAAGCCTGCAATGTCGCGCTTGCCTATGATCCGATGCTGCTGTTCTGCACCGATGAGGAAGGCGGGCTCTATCCCGGCATCCGCTATCTCGCCGAGCAGGGCCGTCTCGAAGGCCATGTCCTGAATTTCAATGGCAGCGCGGATGCCCGCATCTGGGCCGGCTGCTTTGGTCTTTTCAACCTGCTGGTCCGGGTGCGCGGCCAGGCGGTGCATGCCGGCGAGGGCAATCGCTCCGGCTCCGGCCTCAACGCGATCGAGGGTGCGCTGCCGTTGCTCGATGCGCTGGCGCTGCTGAAGGCGCGCGTAGCGACGCGTATCTCGGCCCTCCCGCCGCCGCCGGGCAAGCCGGCGCTGGCGGCGCAGCTCAACATCGCGACGATCAAGGGCGGTACGGCCGGCGGACAGGTGCCGGCGCTGCTCGAACTGACGCTCAACCGCCGTTACGCGCCCGAGGAGCCTTTCGAGGAGGCTTTGGCGGAGATCGAGGCCGTGGTCCGCAAGGCGGTCGCGAAGACGCCGGGCCTGTCGGTCGAAACCGCCCTGGTCGGTCATCTCGCTCCGACCTCCGATCCAACCGGGCCGCATTGGCCGCGCTGGCAGCGCGCCATGGGGCAGGGCTTCGGCTACGCGCCTGAGGAGTTCCGCAAATGGGGCGCTGCGAGCTGCTCCGATTTCGGCTGGGTCCAGCGCACTACTGGCATGCAGGAGGTCCTGCTCGGCGGGCTTGGTCGCCCGAGCCGCAGCATCCATGCGCCGGGCGAACACACCACGACAACCGATCTGGTCGCCCTGGCGCGCAGTGTCCTCGCTTACCTCGCCGCCGATTTCGCGCCTGAATTGATCCCCGAAAACACCTCATCCCAAAGCTGAAGGAGCGCCTCATGCCGAGCGTCAATCGTCGCCATTTTCTCGCCGCCTCCGCTGCACTCAGCGGTTTTGCCATGACCGGCTTCGATGCCGTGGCGCAGGCCCAGGCTCCCCGCCGGGGCGGCACGCTGCGCGTCAGCGTCGACCAGGCCGTGGCCAAGCTGAACCCGCTCGTGACCCGGGTGAACCCGGAATATCTGGTCTCGGAGCTGCTCTATTCCGCGCTGACACGCCTCAAGGTCGATATGAGCGTCGAACCGGACCTGGCCGAATCCTGGAGCAACTCCGCCGACCTGCTCGAATGGACCTTTGTCCTGCGCAAGGGCGTGACCTTCCATGACGGCAGCGCCTTCACGGCCGCCGACGTGGTCGCGACCTTCGAGGCGATCCTCGACGCCAAGACCGCCTCGCCGGCGCGCCAGAATGTCGGCCCTATCAGCAAGGTCGCCGCGAAGGACGACGCCACCGTCGTCTTCACGCTCTCGGCGCCCTATGCCGATCTGCCGGTCGCGCTGGCCTATACCAACGCCAAGATCGTGCCCGCGGCGGTGATCAAGGCCGGGCTTGGCCGTCTCGACCGCGAAGCTGTCGGCACCGGCCCGTTCAAACTGGTCTCCTTCGAGCCGGAGCGGCTTATCGTGGTCGCCCGCAACGACGCCTATTACGACAAGGCGCGGCCTTATCTCGATCGCATCGATGTCGTGGTCTACCCCGACATCAGCGCCGAAAGCTCGGCCCTGATCGCGGGCGACACCGACCTGATCTCGACCGCCCAGCCGACCGAGTACGGCCGGCTGGAGAAGGCCGCCGGCGTCAAGGGGCTGCGCGTGCCGTCCGGCCAGTTCTGCAACGTGAATTTCGGCTGCGACACCAAGCCCTTCAACGATGTGCGCGTGCGCCAGGCGCTGGCCCTGACGGTGGACCGCACCGCGATGGTCGACTTCGTCACCGAGGGTTACGGCACGCCGGGCAACGACACCCCGCTCAACGCCGCCTATCGCTTCTATTCCGAGCAGGCGCTGAAGAAGCCCGACATCGCCAAGGCCAAGGCGCTGCTGGCCGAGGCCGGCTATCCCAACGGCCTCGAGGCGACGCTGATCGCCTCCGACCGTCCCTCGCTGCGCACCCAGATGGCGGTGGCGCTGCGCGAGATGGCCAAGCCCGCCGGCTTCCGCATCAATGTCGAGACGATGCCGCACGCGACCTATCTCGATCAGGTCTGGAAGAAGGGCTCGTTCTATGTCGGCTTCTACAATATGCAGCCGACGGCCGATGCCATCTTCGCTCTGCTCTACACCTCCAACGCCGCCTGGAACGAGACGCGCTGGAACAACGCCGCCTTCGACAAGGTGGTGAACGAGGCGCGCGCGACGGTCGACGAGGCCAAGCGCCGCGAGCTTTATAAGCAGGCGCAGGCGCTGATGAATGCCGAGGTGCCGTCGATCATCCCGACCTTCTTCGACCTGCTCGCCGCCCGGCGTGACTGGGTGCAGGGCTATGAATTGCATCCGCGCGGCGCGGTGTTCAGGCTCGATCATGCCTCGCTGGGCGCCAATGCGCCCAAGCGCGCCTGAGGGGTCAGCGCGCGTGTCGCCGGCCTATATCCTCAAGCGTATCGTGCTGGTCGGCTACACGCTGCTCGTCGTGTCGCTCATCGTCTTCGCGATCACCCAGATCCTGCCGGCCGACGCGGCCGTCATGATGCTGGGCGAGAATGCGACGACTGAAGCGCTCAGCGCGCTACGCGCCAAGATGGGTCTCGATGCGTCGATCTGGGCGCAATACGGCCATTGGCTGGCCGGCGTGCTGCGAGGTGATTTCGGCGTCTCGATGCGCACCGGCCAGCCAGTCGGACCGGTGATGATCGAGGCGCTCGGCCGCTCGCTGCTGCTCGCCTTGTTCTCGATCGTGCTGATGCTGGTGCTGGCCTTGCCACTGGGCATCATCGCGGCCGTCAGGCGTGGCCGCATCGCTGATCTTCTGGTCAGCGTGATCTCCTATATCGGGGTCTCGCTGCCGGAATTCGTCACCGCCACGCTGGTCGTGCTGGTGCTGGCCGATTGGCTGCAATGGCTGCCGGCAACGGGCTATGTGCCGCTGACCGAGAACCCGCTGCAGGGCCTCAGGCATCTCGTCCTGCCGGTCCTGACCATCTCGGTCATCCTGATCGCGCATGTCTCGCGCATGGTGCGCTCGGAACTGGTCGATGTGCTGCACACCGACTATGTCCGCGCCGCCCGCCTCAAGGGGCTGCCGAAGCGCACGGTTCTCTACAAGCACGCGCTGCGCAACGCGCTGCTGCCGACGATCACGATCGTGGCGCTCGATGTCGGCTATCTGCTCGGCGGCGTCATCGTGGTCGAGGAGATTTTTGCGCTGCCCGGCATCGGCCGCCAGCTCATCGTCGCGATCCAGAGTCGCGACCTGCCCTCGATCCAGGCCGGCGCGCTGATCATGGCTGCGACCTACGCCATCGCCAGTTTCCTCGCCGACATCGCCTATGCCCGGCTCGACCGGAGAATCCAGTATGATTGAGCTGTTGCGCCGCGTGCTGCGCTCGCCGCAGGGCGCTCTCGGGCTCGTCCTGGTCGGGCTGATCCTGCTCGTGGTCATCCTGGGCCCGTGGATCGCGCCCTATGACCCCGAAAGCCTCGCGCCCCTGCAGCGCTACAAGCCGCCGAGCGCGCTGTTCTGGCTCGGCACCGATCAATATGGCCGCGACATCCTGAGCCGCCTGCTGCATGGCGCGCGCGCCACCGTGGTGATGGCGGTGTTCGCGACCGCGCTCGGCACGCTGGCTGGGGCCGTGATCGGCACGATCTCGGCCTTTCTCGGCGGCCGCAGCGACGAGGCGATCATGCGCACCGTCGATGCGGTGATGGCGATCCCGAGCCTGCTGCTGGCGCTGCTGATCGTCAACCTGCTCGGCAAGAGCAGCCTGAACGCGCTGCTTGCCATCGCCATCGCCTTCACGCCCGGCATGGCGCGGGTGACGCGTTCTGTCGCGCTCGCGGTGCGCAAGCAGGATTATGTCAACGCCGCGATCGCGCGCGGCGAGAGCGCGCGCTTCATCGTCTGGCGCGAGATGCTGCCCAATGTCGTGGCGCCGATCATCGTCGAGATGACGATCCGCGTCGCCTTTGCCGTGATGCTGTTTGCGACCTTGAGCTTCCTTGGGCTGGGCGCACAGCCGCCGGCCTCGGAATGGGGGCTGATGGTCGCCGAGGCCAGGCGCTTCATGCATCTGAGCCCGTGGATGATCCTCTGGCCGAGCCTGGCGGTCGCTTTTGTGGCGATCGGCTTCAACCTGCTCGGCGACGGCCTGCGCGACGCGCTCAACCCGCGCACATGAGGCAAGCCAAGATGGTGCACGCATGACGCCGATCCTCGACATCGCCGATTACTGCCTCGACTACGCCACGCCTGCCGGCTTCACCCGCGCGCTCGACGCGGTCACGTTGAGCGTCGCCAAGGGCGAGGTGCTCGGTCTCGTCGGCGAATCCGGCTCCGGCAAGACCTCGCTCGCCTGGGCGATCATGCGCCATCTGCCGGAGCGCGCGCGGGAGGCCGGCCGCATCCGCTTGATCGACAAGGAGTTGACCACGACCAGCGAGGCCGAGATCGAGGCCATTCGCGGCCGGCGCATCGGCATGGTCTTCCAGGATCCGAGCACTTCGCTCAACCCGACCTTGCCGCTGGGCGAGCAATTGGCCGAGGTGCTGGAACATCATCGCGGCCTGACGCGCAAGCAGGCCTGGGCCGAGGGCGAGGCGATGCTCGCCCGCGTTGGCCTGAAGGTCCCGGCAGAGATGATGCGGCGCTATCCGCATGAGGCCTCGGGCGGCGAGAAGCAGCGCGTGGTCATCGCCACCGCCTTCGCCTGCCAGCCCGAATGCATCATCTTCGACGAGCCGACGACGGCGCTCGACGTCATCACCGCCCGCCAGATCCTCGATCTGTTCGGCGAGTTGCAGGCGCAGACCGGCGTCGCCTCGCTCTACATCTCGCATGATCTGGCTCTGGTCTCGCGCGTCGCCAATCGTGTCGCCGTGATCCATCGCGGCCGCATCGTCGAGCAGGGCAAGGTGGAGGAGGTTTTTGCCTCGCCGCAGGACGCCTATACCCGAAAGCTGCTCGCCGCCGTGCCGCGCCCGGATCATCGCCTGATCGAGGCGGGGCCGGGCTCCGAAGCGAAGGCGCTGGTCGAGGTCGACAAGGTCAGCGTGCGCTATGGCCGGAAACCCTTCCTTGCGAAGCTGCTCGGCCGTGAGAACACTCAGTTCACCGGCAATCGCGAGGTCAGCCTGTCCGTGCGCGAGGGCGAGATCCTCGGCATCGTCGGCGAATCCGGCTCAGGCAAATCGACGCTCGCCAGGGCGCTGACGGGGCTGAACCCGTTCGAGGGCGAAATCCGTTTCGCCGGCCGTCCGATCAGCGGATTGAAGGACATGGACCGGGCCTATCGCCGCGATGTCCAGATCATCTTCCAGCACCCCGATTCCTCGCTCAATCCACGCCAGCGCATCCGCGAGATCCTGTCGCGGCCGCTGGCGCTCTACGGCACGGTCGCGCAACGCAAGGACGCAAATGCGATCGGAGAGCTGCTCGAACAGGTGCGCCTGCCGGCGGCTTACGCCGAGCGCTATCCCCACCAGCTTTCCGGCGGCGAGAAGCAGCGCGTGGCGATCGCGCGCGCCTTCGCGTCCCGGCCGAAGCTGGTGATCTGCGACGAGATCACCTCGGCGCTCGACGTTTCCGTGCAGGCCTCGGTGGTGGAGCTTCTGGTCGATCTGCAGAAGCGCTTCGGCACCGCCTATCTCTTCATCACCCATGATCTCAACCTGGTGCGCCAGATCGCGCATCGCATCGCGGTGATGTATCGCGGCGACCTCGTCGATCTCGTCGATGTCGCCGATCTCTCGGGCGGGCAGGTCCATGCCTATACCCGCTCGCTGATCGAGGCCGTACCGGCCCCTGCCGCTCCCGTATCTGAGCTTCCAAGGATTTGACGATGGATCGCGCCGCCCTCCTGGCTCGTCTCGACGAGAAAGCCGCCCTCGATTTCCTCAGCGCGATGGCGCGCCACAAGAGCTATTCGGAGACGGAAGGCGAGCGCGTGCTCGCCGCCTTCATGGCCGAGAGGATGCGCGAAATTGGCATCGAGGCCGAATTGCAGCCGGTCGTCGGCGAGCGCGTCAACGCCATCGGCCGCTGGAAGGGAACAGGTGGGGGCAAGAGCCTGCTGTTCAACGGCCATCTCGACACCAACCCGGCGACCGAGGGCTGGACGGTCGATCCCTGGGGTGGGCTGGTCGACAAGGAGTTCATCTACGGCATCGGCGTCTCCAACATGAAGGCGGGGGATGCTGCCTATTTCTGCGCGGTCAAGACGCTGATCGACGCCGGTGTGAAGCTGAAGGGCGATGTCGTGCTGACCTATGTCGTCGGCGAATTGCAGGGCGGTGTCGGCACGGTCGCGGCGATCAGGAGCGGGGTGAAGGCCGACTACTTCATCAACTCCGAACCGAGCGACCTGCAGGCCATCACCATGCATGCCTGTGCCTTCACCTTCGTGATCGAGCTGACCGGCAACACCCGCCATCTCTCCAAGCGCGAGCAGGCGGTCGATGCCATCGTGGCGGCCTGCGACCTGATCCCGCGCCTCAACGCGATGACCTTCTCCGGCGCGAACTCCGACGAGCACCGTTCGATCAACCGCGTCCATGTCGGCGTGGTTCGCGGTGCGCTCGGCAAGGAGCTGCATGAATGGCGCGCGCCGCAGGTCGCCGACTTCGCCCGGATCAAGGGCTCGGGGCGCTATGCGCCGGGCCAGACCGAGGCCGGCGCCATCGCCGACATGCGCCGCGAGCTCGATGCGCTGGAGGCGCGCTTCCCCGGTCTGAAGGCGACGATCCGCACCGAGAAGGAAGAGGGCCACAGGTCGATGCCGGCCTTCGAGGTCGCCAGGGACGCCCGCATCGTCAAGACGATCAATGCCGCCTATCAGGAGGTGCGCGGCGAGGCGCAGCCGACCGGGGCGATCGCGCCTCCCGGCTTCTTCGGCACCGATGCCGGCCATTTCTATGCGGAGCTCGGCATGGAAGGCATCGTCTGCGGTCCGGGCGGGCGCTACAACACCATGCCCGATGAGCGCGTCGAGATCGTCGACTACCTCGCCATGATCCGGATCTACATGCTCTGCATCCTCGATATCTGCGAGATCGCCTGAGCGATGTTCGCGCGCGAGGAGTTCGCGCGGCGCGGGGCCAGGGCGCGGGCCGCGATGGTCGAGGCCGGTGTCGATCTCTTCCTGATCGACCATGCCGAATGCCTGGCCTGGCTGACCGGCTACACCGTCTCCGAGACGATGTATCGCGCGGCTTTCCTGCCGCTCACGGGAGAACCCTGGTTCGTGCTGCGCGCGCTCGATGCACAGCCCTGCCGCAACGCCTGCTGGTTTTCCGATATCCAGGGCTTTGCCGACACGGCCGAGCCGCATGCGGTGATGGCCGAGGCGATCCGCACCCGGGGCCATGCCGCCGCACGAATCGGGGCCGACCACAACTCCTATGGCTTCACGGCCGCAACGCGCGACCGGCTCCAGGCGCTTCTGCCGGAGGCGCGGTTCATCGACATGCCGGGCGCGAGCGATCTGCTGCGCCAGGTCAAATCCGAGGCCGAGATCGCGCTGCTGGCGCAGGCCGCCGGGATCGCCGACAAGGCCATGGCGGCCATCACGGCACGGGCGCAGCCGGGGTTGTCTCCGCGTGCGGCCGCTGCCATCGCGGCTGCAAGCTTCCTGGAGAATGGCGCCGATACCGGCGAGACGGGGCCGATCGTGCCCGGCCTCGGTGATCACGAATTCCTGCATGGCGTGATGACCGCGCTGCCGCTCGATGACGGCGACGTGCTGCATGTCGAATTGATCCCGAAAGTCGCAAACTATGGCGCAAGGCTGATGCGGCCGGTGCTGATCGGCTCGGACCGGCGCGGGCTTGCGCCGCTTGCCGAGCGGCTCGTCGCTTTGCAGGACCGGCAATTCGCGGCGATGCGGCCGGGCGCGCTCGCTGGCGAGGTCGACGCCGTCCTGCGCGAGGCGGTGCTCGCTGAGCGCCTGCGGCCGGCTTACGACAATGTCAGCGGCTATACGCTTGGGCTTTACGCACGGACGCCGCGCCCGAGCGATTTTTCACGCGTCTTCCTGCCCAATGCGACATGGCGACTGGAGGAGGGCATGGTCTTCCACATGTATGTCTCGGCCGGTGGACTCGGTTTCAGCGAAACCGTCGTCGTTCGCGCGGGCGGCGGGGAACGATTGACGGGGACGGCGAGGGAGTTGCTGCGGGCCGGCGGCCCGCAGCTCTGACCGGAAGCCCTCTCAATCGATCCGCGACAAGGCAGCCTCGATCGTCGCGAAGATCGTCTCGATCTCGTCGGGCGCGATGACCAGCGGCGGCGACAGCACGAGCGTGTCGCCGGCATTGCGGATCAAGAGGTCGGCCTCGTAGCAGAGCCTGGCGCAGGCGCCGCCGCGCGCGCCCTCGGCACCGGGGCGTGGCGAGAGATCGATGGCGCAGAGCAGCCCGGCCGTGCGGATATCCGCGACATGCGGCGCGCCCTTCAGGCGGTGGGCGCGATCCTGCCAGAGTGGCAGCACGCCGCGCAGGCGTCCGAGCAGATCCTGCTCGGCGAAGATATCGAGCGTCGCCAGGCCCGCCGCGCAGGCGAGCGGATGGGCCGAATAGGTGTAGCCGTGGAAGAGCTCGACCGCCTCCGGCGGTCCGGCCATGAAGGCCTCATAGACATGGCTGGCGACGAGCACGCCGCCCATCGGCACGGCGCCGTTGGTCATGCCCTTGGCGCAGCTCATCAGATCGGGCTTGACGCCATAGGCCTGGGCCGCGAAGGGCGTGCCCAACCGGCCGAAGCCGGTGATGACCTCGTCGAAGATCAAGAGGATGCCATGCTTGTCGCAGATCGCGCGCAGGCGTTCGAGATAGCCCTTCGGCGGCGGGTAGACGCCGCCCGAGCCGGTGACGGGCTCGACGATGACGGCGGCGACCGTCGAGGGATCATGGATCTGCAGCAAGGTCTCCAGCGCCTCGGACGCGCTCGCCCCGCCCTCAGGCTGGCCGCGCGAAAAGGCCATGCTGGCGCGGTCATAGGGCAGCGGCAGATGGGCGACATCGGCGAGCAGCGGACCGAAGGCGGCCTTGTGGCGGCCGATGCCGGCGACAGAGAGGCCGCCAAAGCCGACGCCGTGATAGCTCTTGTGGCGTCCGATCAGCTTGGTGCGGCCGGCCTGGCCCCTGGCATGGTGATAGGCGCGGGCGATCTTCAGTGCCGTGTCGACGGCCTCTGAGCCCGAATTGACGAAGAAGACATGGTCGATGCCCTCGGGCGCGAACTCGCAAAGCCGCTGCGCATAGGCTTCCGCGGCCGGGTGGCTCATCTTGAAGGAGGAGACGAAATCGAGCCGGCCGGCGGCCTCGCGAATGGCCTCGACGATGCGCGGCTGGCCGTGGCCGGCGTTGACGCACCAGAGCCCCGCCATGCCGTCGAGGATGCGCCGGCCCTCCGGCGTGACGTAATGCATGCCCTGCGCGCTTTCGAACAGCATCGGCTCGCTTTGAAAGCCGCGCATCGGCGTGAACGGCATCCAGAAGGCATCGCGCCGGTTGGCGAGACGGGGCTGGGGTGGGGCGGCATGGGCGGTCATGAGCGGTCCTCGGCGAAGCAAGGTGCCCATGATGTCTTTGTTGGTCACGAAAGACAATATCTGTTCGATGGTGTCGTTTCGCGATTCAGTCGAACCCGTTGGCGCGGCGGAGTTGGCTGGCCCGCTGGAGATGGCTGCGCATCAGGGCGGAGGCGAGTTCGCGGTCGCCGGCTTCGAGACAGTCCAACATCTGCAAATGTTCGCGGCAGTTCACCACGACGCGCTCGAGGCCGAAGACCCAGTCGTAATTGGACAGGCGGCGCAGCTGGTTCTGCCGCCTGATTGCCGAGTGGATGTAGCGATTGCCCGAGGCTGCCGCCAATCCCTCATGGAAATCGGCGTTCATCTCGTAGAAGCCGATGCTGGAGGCCTCGCGCCAGGGGCGTTCGAGCGTCTCGCGATGGCGCGCGCGCATCTCATCGATCCAGCCCTGTTCGAGCGAGAAACCAGGTTCCAGCAGCGCCATGGGTTCGATCAGCAGCCGGAAGCGGTAGCGCTCGTCATGGGCTGAAGGGTCGCGCAGATCGTGCAGGAAGCGCCAGCCATAGCCGGGCTTGCGCTCGACCATGTCGAGGTCGGCGAGGCGGGCGAGGAGGCGTTGAACCTCGGGCCGGCTGAGCTCGTAGCGCCGCATCACCTCCAGCTCGGAGATGTCGTCGGGAAGCTGCCCGGTCTCGCGGTCATGGGCGATCTTGACCATGGCGAGTTCGGTGGTGTCGGGATTTCCGCCATTGCCCGCGGTCGTCGCCGGCGTGCTCAGCAACTCGACGCCCTTGTTGGGATGGCGTCGCACGACGCCCTGTCCAGCGAGATAGTCCAGGGCGGCGCGGACCGGCGTGCGCGAGACGTTCAGGCGGCGCGCGGCGCTGTTCTCGTTCAGCCAGGCGCCGGCTTCCAGGCCATCCTCGCGCACCATCTGGAGGATGCGCTCGGCGATGTCCTGCTGCAGCCGGGTGGGGGTCGTCATTGAAAAACTCTTGATTGTCTTAGTTGGCAATGAAATACATCATGGATTGACGGTACGCCAGAGCGCTATGAGGAGCCCGACCATGGTTGAACCTTGCCCCTTCGTCGATGTTTCGGGTTCGCCCTATGAGCGCGGCCGCCAGCATGGCGCCGCGGTGCCGCAGCGCGTCAAGCGCTCGATCGAGCTCTATGGCAGCCAGCTGGGGGATCTCGGCTATGACGCCGCCGCGAAATCGGCCCTGATCGCCGAATTCTCCCGCGAGATCGAAGCCTTCGGCGCGCATTACATCGAGGAGATGCGCGGCATCGCCGACGGCGCCAAGGTGCCGCTCGAAGACGTCGTCATGATCAATGCCCGCACCGAGGTGATCGCCAAGGCCAAGCTCATCAAGGGCACGCCGATCGCCGAGACCGAGGAGCTCGACGATGGCTGCACCGGCGCGGTGATCCTGCCCGAGCGCAGCGCCAGCGGCGACTTGATCCATGGCCAGAACTGGGACTGGAAGGCCGAATGCGCGGAGACCGCGATCGTGCTGCGGGTGCGCCGCGAGGACGGGCCGGATTTCCTGACCTTCGTCGAGGCCGGCGGGCTTGCCCGCTGCGGCACCAACGCCGCCGGCATCAGCATCACCGCGAACTATCTCGAATCCGAGCGGGATTTCACGCAAGTGGGCGTGCCGCTCGCCCTGATCCGCCGCAAGGTGCTGGAGCAGGAGCATCTCGCCTACGCGATCAAGGCGGTCGCGACGACGCCCAAGGCCTGCTCGAACAACATGATGCTCTCGACGGTGAAGGGCTTCGCGATCGACTTCGAATGCGCGCCGGACGAGGCCTTTCCGATCTATCCGAGCGAGGGGCTGATCGTGCATGCCAATCACTGGGTCGGGCAGGTGGCGCTGACGAAGCTGAAGGACACCGGCATTCCGCGCGTCCCCGAAAGCTTCTACCGCGACTGGCGCGTGAAGAAGCTGCTCGACGAGGCCGGCGGGAAGCTGACGGTCGCTGACCTCAAGCACGCCTTCTTCGACGATTTTCTTACCCCCCATTCGGTCTGCCGGCCGCCGCGCCTCAACGACGCCGGCAATCTGTCGGCCACCGTCGCGATGGTGATCATGGAGCCGGCCAAGGGGAGCATGGAGGTCGCTCTGCTGCCGGCGCTGAACCGGGTCTTCACGCGCTACAGCCTGACGGACGAGCCGGTCACGCTCGCGCAGGCCGCCGAATAGCGGAATCCACCTGCCGGCCGAACAGCTCGTCATAAAAAAGAGGGGAACATGCCGATGCGTCGATGGAATTCGTGGTTCGCAAGTCCTGTTGCAAGTCCCGCCGCAAGTCTCGTCGCCGGCCTCATGCTGGGCGTGACGATCACCGCTTCGGCGCAGGCGAGCAGCCTGCGCGTTCAATTGCCCTTCGACATCCGTTCGATCAATCCCGGCGTCAACCGCGACCACAACACCGACGGCGTCGTGCTCCATATGGTCGAGGGGCTGGTCGCCTATGGCGAGGACGCCTTGCCCAAGCCGCTGCTGGCCGAAAAGGTCGAGATTTCCGGCGACGGCAAGACCTACAGCTTCACGCTGCGCCAGGGCGTGAAGTTCCACAACGGCGCCAGCCTGAGCTCGGAGGACGTGCTCTGGAGCTGGAACCGCTACATGGATCCGAAGACGGATTGGCGCTGCCTGTCCGAATTCGACGGGCGTGGCACGGTCAAGGTCGAGAGCGTGACGGCGCCTGATACGCGCACTGTCGTGTTCACGCTGGACAAGCCGAGCGCTCTGTTCCTGACCTCATTGGCGCGCACCGACTGCGCCATGACGGGCATCCTGCACAAGGATTCCGTTAAGGCCGATGGCAGCTTCGACAAGCCGATCGGAACCGGCCCGTTCAAGCTCGGCGAGTGGAAGCGCGGCGAATACATCAAGCTGGAGCGCTTCGCCGACTACGCGTCCCTGCCCGGCAAGATCGACGGTTTGACCGGGGCGAAGCGGCCGCTCGTCGACGAGCTTCGCTTCGTCATCATCCCCGACAGCGCCACCGCCAAGGCTGCGTTGACGCGCGGCGATGTCGATGTCGTCCCCGACGTCGCCAATGCCGATATCGCCGAGCTCAAGAAGAGCGACAAGGTATCGCTGTCCGTCGTCTCCAGCATGGGGCTTGTCGGGCTGATCATCCAGACGCGCGACCCGGTGATGGGCAACGTCAAGCTGCGCCGTGCCATCGCGGCCGCGATCGATACCGACGAGCTCGTCGGCGCGGTGACCGACGGCATCGGCAAGCCCAATCAGTCGATCGTTCCGGCGCTTTCGGCCTATCACGGCCCGGTCGAGCAGCAGGGCGTGAAATACGATCCCGCAGCGGCGAAGAAGCTGCTCGCCGAGGCCGGCTACAAGGGCGAGAAGATCGTCATGCTGGCGAACAAGCGCTACTCCCAGAGCTTCGACTCTGCCGTCATCGCCCAGCAGATGCTGAAGGCGGCCGGGATCAATATCGAGATCGAAGTACTGGAATGGGCGACGCAGCTCGACCGCTACAACAAGGGCAATTACCAGATCCAGGCCTTCCCCTATTCGGGGCGGCTCGATCCGTCGCTGTCCTTCGAATCGATGACCGGCCCGAAGGACAAGCAGCCGCGCAAGCTCTGGGACGATCCGCAGGTGCAGGCGCTGCTTGAAAAGTCGATGGTCGTTGCCGGCAAGGCCGAACGCCAGGCGATCTTCGACGAGCTGCACAAGCGCTTCATCGCCGATGTGCCGATGGTGATGCTCTATAACGGCACCGTCGGCGGCGCCTTCTCGAAGCGGGTCAAGGGTTACACCTCGTCTCCGACCTCGCTGCCCCGGCTCTGGGAGGTTTCGGTCGATGGCTGAGCGTGCGCCTGGGCCTCGATCATGTCCTTGACGATATGATGGGCGATCAGCCCGGCGAGGCGCGTCGCATCGCCTGCACGCAGCGCCTCGACCATGGCGTGGTGGTCGCGGTCGCTGTTGAGCAGCGCCTGATGCGAACTCCAGACGGTGACGGAGGAGCCGCGCGAGCGGTCCCTCAGCCCCCAGATCGTCTCTTCGAGCACGGGGTTGCCGCAGGCCGCATACATCAGATGGTGGAAGGCGCTGTTGATTTCGCTCTGCTCGATGCGCGTGCCGCTCAGAACCGCCTGGCTGAAGCGCTCGGCGAGCTCGCTCAATCGCGCGATCGTCGCGGCGTCGATGCCGGCGACGATGCCGGGCGCGGCGGCGGTCTCCAGGATGACGCGGGTGTCCCGGATCGCGTGCTGGGTCTTCAGGTCGATCTCGGCGACGCGGTAGCCGCGATTGGGGACATGCTCGATCGTCTTGCGCACCGCCAGCTCGTCGAGCGCGCTGCGCACGTCGAAACGCGTCGCCTTGAAGGCCTCCTCGAGGTCGATCTGGCGCAGCCACTCGCCCGGCCGGTAGGCGCGCATATGGATCGCTTGCGCGATCTCGCTGGCCAGCGCGCGCTTCTCTCTCTGGCGGATCGGACGAGTCGTCATCGGGTGTCTTTAGCAGATTCCGGATTTGTCGCATCGGGGCGTTGCGAGCCCTGCAGTAACATGCAACATAATTGGCGCCAATTATTACGCCAATTGAAAGGCGCGCCATGACCGCTCCCGCAACCGCCTCCTCCCAGCCGGAAGACGCCGCCGCGATCGCTCGCGCGCTCTACGACCTCGGCCCGACTCCGGTGATCGCCTGCAAGGCCGATCCGCGCTTCAGCTACTGCCTCTATGTGCCCAAGACGCTGGGGCAGGGCGGCGAGCCACCGGAACTCGTCGTCGCCATGCATGGAACCGGGCGCGGCTTCACCGGCTATCGCGACGCCTTCGAGGAATTCGCACGCTGGAACAATTGCGTCGTGCTGGCGCCGCTGTTTCCGATCGGCGTGCTCGGCGACGACAATCGCGACGGCTTCAAATATATGCGCGAGGGCGCGATCCGTTATGACCATGTCCTGCTCGCCATGGTCGACGAGGTGGCGCAGCGCTATGGCGTGAGCATCGATCGCTTCGCCCTGTTCGGCTATTCCGGTGGCGGCCATTTCGCCCATCGCTTCCTGATGCTGCAGCCGCAGAAGCTCTGGGCCTGCTCGATCGGCGCGCCGGGCTCGGTGACCTTGCTCGACCCGACGCGTGACTGGTGGGTCGGCACCCGCAATATGGCGCAGCTCTTCGGAGTGGCTCCCGATATCGAGGCGATGCGCCAGGTTCCGGTGCAGATGATCGTCGGCGCGGCCGATCTCGAGACCTGGGAGATCACCCACAAGCAGGGCGGCCGCAACTGGATGCCGGACGCCAACCATGCCGGCGCGACGCGCCCCGAGCGGCTGGCGAGCCTGCAGAAATCCTTCGAGGCCGCGGGCGTGTCGGTGCGCTTCGATCTCGTGCCCAACATGGCCCATGACGGCCTGAGGGCCGTGCCGCGCGTACAGGATTTCTTCGCCGATGTGCTCGCCCGCCGACGCGGTGGCGCGGCCAAGGCCGCCTGAGCGCCAGCACAGCATTCAAGAACAACAAGGGGAATGGTTATGAACCGTGTACTCGCTTCCGCCTTCATGCTCGCCGCAATGGCTGGCCCCGCTGCCGCGCAGTCGCTCACCGTTGCGGTGGCGGCCGATGTCCGCAGCATCAATCCCGGCGTCAACCGCGACGACAACACCGACGACTTCGCCTTGCAGATGGTCGAGGGGCTGGTCGGGTATAACGAGGGCGGCGTGGCCCAGCCGCTGCTCGCCGAGAAGGTCGACCGCTCGGCTGACGGCAAGACCTACACCTTCACCCTGCGCCAGGGCGTCAAGTTCCACAACGGCGCGGAGCTGACCTCCGCCGACGTGCTGTGGAGCTGGAATCGCTACATGGATCCCAAGACGGACTGGCGCTGCACTTCGGAGTTCGATGGCCGCTCCGGCCTCAAGGTCGAGAGCGTGACGGCGCCCGACGCCCTGACGGTGGTGATGACGATCGCCCAGCCCAACGCGCTCTTCCTCGACACGCTGGCCCGGACCGACTGCGCCATGACCGCGATCATCCACAAGGATTCGGTCAAGCCCGATGGCTCCTTCGACAAGCCGATCGGTACCGGACCTTACAAATTCGGCGAATGGAAGCGCGGCGAGTTCTTCACGATGACCGCTTTCGACGGCTACAAATCGCCGAAGGACGGGCGCGCGGACGGCTATGTCGGCTCCAAGCGTCCGCTGCTCAAGGAGGTCAAGTTCCTGATCGTCAAGGATCCGGCGACGGTGAAGGCGGGCCTGACCTCGGGCGCGCTCGACATGGCCGAGATCCTGCCGAGCGATGTCGGGGAGATCCGCAAGATTCCCAAGCTCGCGGTTGCGACTGCGCCGAACGCCGTGCGCCACGTCTTCCTGATCCAGACCCGCGACGCGGTGATGGGCAACAAGAAGCTGCGCCAGGCCATTGCCGCCGCCCTCGACATGGATGAGGTCGTGGCCTCGTTCTACAACGACCTCGGCAAACCCAACAACTCGCCGATCTATTCCGGCTCAAGCTATTTCGGAGAGGTCGAGAAGAAGGGTCATGTCTACGACCCCGCCAAAGCCAAGCAACTCGTCAAGGAGTCCGGCTACAAGGGCGAGAAGATCGCGATCCTGGCCAACAAGCGTGGCACCGTGCCGAGCTTCCCGGCTGCCGTCGTCGCACAGCAGATGCTGCAGGCTGTCGGAATCAACGCCGAGATAGAGGTGCTTGACTGGGCGACCCAGCTCGACCGCTTCAGCAAGGGCAGCTACCAGATGCAGTCCTTCTCTTTTTCGGCCCGCTTCGACCCCGCGATCGCCTTCGAGCAGTTTTCGGGACCCAAGGACAAGCAGCCGCGCAAGGTCTACGACTCGGCCGAGGGCCAGGCCCAGATCGACAAGCTGATGCTGATCACCGACAAGGCGCAGCGTCAGGCCATCGTCGACGACCTGCACAAGCGCATTATCGACGAGGTGCCGCTGATCTTCCTCTTCAACGGCATCGACGTGATGGCGATCAACAAGCGCATCACGGGCTTCCAGCCCTGGCAGTCGAAGCTCAGGATGTGGGAAGTCACGCTCGCCAACTGAGCCATCCCCGACAATCCTGAACCGGGGAGAGCCCGATGCTGCGTTTTGCACTGACCCGGATCATGATGGCGATCCCGACCCTGCTGATAGTGGCGGTGTCGGTCTTCGTCCTGATCCGCCTGATACCGGGAGATCCGGCCTCGCTGATGCTGGGCGATCTCGCGACGCCCGCCTCGATCGCCGACCTGCGGGCCCGGCTCGGGCTCGACCAGAGCCTGTTCACGCAGTTCGGCATCTGGTTCGGCAATCTGCTCAAGGGCGATCTCGGCATCTCGATCAACAGCCAGGAGCCGATCCTGCCGCTGATCCTGGCGCGCTTCTGGGTCAGCGCCCAGATCGTGCTGGTCGCGGTGTTCTTCGCCAGCCTTGTCGCGGTGCCGGCCGGCGTCATCGCAGCCTGGCGGCAGGATTCGACGCTCGACCT
Organism: Bosea vaviloviae; assembly: GCF_001741865.1. Lineage (NCBI taxonomy): Bacteria > Pseudomonadati > Pseudomonadota > Alphaproteobacteria > Hyphomicrobiales > Alloboseaceae > Allobosea > Allobosea vaviloviae. Next base: position 5,939,476 of record NZ_CP017147.1, on the reverse strand, counting down.
AGGCCTCGTCGGCGCGGCGACGCTGCTGCTCTCGATCCCGACCTTCTGGCTCGGCCTGCTGCTGCTGCTGTTCTTCGGCCTCAAGCTCGAATGGCTGCCGGTGGTGGGCTATGTCTCGATCGGCGACGATCCCTGGCGCGGCATCATCTATCTGATCATGCCGATCCTGACGCTGTTCCTGCATGAGATCGGCGTGATCCTGCGCATGGCGCGCGCCTCGACGCTCGAGGTGCTGCGGCTCGACTACATCACCCATGCCCGCGCCAAGGGGCTCTCGGAAGGCGCGGTGCTCTGGCGCCACGCCTTCAAGAACGCCTTCGGGCCGACCTGGACGCTGATCGGCCTCGTGCTCGGCAATCTCCTGGGCGGCATCGCGGTCGTTGAAACCGTCTTCACCATTCCGGGCCTGGGCCGGCTCCTGGTCGATTCGATCTTCGCCCGCGACTACCCCGTCATCCAGGGCTGCATGCTCTTCGTCGCCTTCTGTTATGTGCTGGTGAATCTCGTGATCGATCTCTGCTATCCGATCTTCGACCCGAGGGTGACGGCGCAATGAAGCTCCCCGCATTCAATGCGCTGATCGGGGGCGGCCTCATCGGTGGCCTCCTCATCGCCGCCGGCACCGGCGCGCTCTGGACGCCCTATGATCCGCTCAAGCTCTCCTTTCGCGAGAAGCTCGCCGCGCCAAGCGCGGCCCATTGGCTCGGTACTGATGAATTCGGCCGCGATGTGCTCTCGCGCCTGATGGCGGGCGCCGCCACGAGCGTCTGGATCAGCCTGCTGACGGTGGCGCTCGCCGTGATCTTCGGCACGCTGATCGGCCTGTTCTCGGGCTATGTCCGTGGCTGGGTCGACCGGGTCATCATGGCCTTCAACGATGCGTTGCTGGCCTTCCCCGGCATCCTGCTGGCGCTCGGCCTGCTGGCGGTCGTCGGCGCCAACAAATACGGCATCATCGTCGCGCTCGGCATCGCCTATACGCCGTCGGTCGCGCGCATCGTGCGCGGCACGGTGTTGTCGCTGCGCGAGAGGGAGTTCATCGCCGCCTCGCGCGTGATGGGCAATTCGGAAGGCTACACCATGGCCCGCCACATCCTGCCGAACTGCATCGCACCCTTGACCGTGCTGGCGACCTCGATGTTCGGCTATGTGCTGCTGGCCGAGAGCTCGCTCTCCTTCCTGGGGCTGGGCGTGCCGCCGCCGGCTCCGACCTGGGGCAACATGCTTGCCGGAGCGCGCCCCTATATCGGCCAGGCGATGTGGCTTGGCATCTTTCCCGGCCTGTGCATCTCGCTGACGCTGCTCGGCATCAACCTGCTCGGCGACGCGGTGCGCGACCGGCTCGATCCGCGGATGAGGGGTTTGCGATGAGCACTGGAAAACAGTCGCCGAGCAGGTTCGTGCCCGGGAGCAAGCCTCTGCTCGCCAAGCCCTTGCTCGCAGTGTCCAATCTCACGCTCAGGATCGGCGCGTCCGGCAAGACCGTCGTCAACGATGTCGGCTTCTCGGTCTCGCCGGGCGAGATCGTCGGCATCGTCGGGGAATCCGGTTCAGGCAAGACCTTGGCCGCGCGCGCCATCATGGGCTTCGTCCCGCCGGCGGTGAAACTCGTTTCCGGTTCGATCCTGTTCGACGGCGACGAGATCACGACGATGGCGCCAAAGCGCCTGCGCGCCGTGCGCGGCTCCAAGGTCGGCATGGTCTTCCAGGAGCCGATGACCTCGCTCAATCCGTCGATGATGATCGGCCGGCAACTCGAGGAAGGCCTTGCGCTGCACCGCGATCTCGACGCCGCCGGCCGGCGGGCGCTGATCCTCGACATGCTCCGGCGCGTCGGCCTCTCCGATCCCGAAGGCGCGCTCCACGCCTTCCCCCACCAGTTCTCCGGCGGCATGCGCCAGCGCATCATGCTGGCCTCGGTGATGCTGCTGAAGCCCGCCTTGCTGCTTGCCGACGAGCCGACGACCGCGCTCGACGCGGTCGTCCAGCGTGACGTCATGGAGCTGATGGTCGACCTGACCAAGGAGAACGGCACCGCTGTTCTGCTGATCTCGCATGATCTCGGCATGGTCGCGCGCTATTGCAGTCGTATCGTCGTGATGAACCAGGGCGACGTCGTCGAGCAGGGCGCGGCCGACGACATCCTGGCGCGGCCGCAGCACCCCTATACCCGCAAGCTGCTGGCCGCGATGCCGCTGCGCGGCCAGGCCCGCGAGCTTCCAGAGGCGAAGACGCCGATCGTCGCGGTCCGCGACCTCGTCGTCGATTATCCCGGCCGACAGCGCTTCTTCCGCAAATCGGCGCCCAAGCGCGCGCTGCACGGTATCTCTCTTGCGGTGCAGCCGGGCGAGGTCGTCGCGGTGGTCGGCGGCTCCGGCTCGGGCAAGACCACGCTCGGCCAGTCCATCGCCGGCCTGGTCAAATCGAGCGGCGGCGAGATCCTGTTCAACGGCAAGCCGATCTTCAAGAGCGAGGTCGCTTACTGGGATTACCGGCTGAACTGCCAGATGGTGTTCCAGGATCCCTATTCCTCGCTCGATCCGCGCATGTCCATCGGCGAACTCGTCACCGAGCCGCTGCGATTGGTGCCGGGCATGGGGGCTGCCGAGAAGAAGGCGCGCGTCGCCGAGGTGCTGGCCGAGGTCGGCCTCGGCAACGGGTTCGCCGAGCGCTTTCCGCATGAGCTCTCCGGCGGCCAGCGCCAGCGCGTCGCGATCGCGCGCGCCGTGGTGCGCCGGCCGAGCTTCGTCATCGCCGACGAGCCGGTCTCGGCGCTCGACGTCACCGTGCGCGCCCAGGTGCTCGAGCTCTTCGCGGAATTGCAGCGCAAGCACGGCTTCTCCTGCCTGTTCATCAGCCATGATCTCGGCGTGGTCGAGCAGGTCGCCGACCGTGTCGTGGTCATGCAGGAGGGTCGCATCGTCGAGGAGGGCTCGCGCGACCAGATCTTCGACGATCCCAAGCACGCCTATACCCGCAAGCTGCTCTCCGCCGTGCCGGGGCTGGAAAGCAGCGGGGATGGCGGGGTGAGGCTGTTCTGGCGCCTCGCGGAAAACGAAACCGCACATACGCCGCTGAGCTGAGCTGCGATGACCCGCGCCTTGTACCTGCTGGGCGACATCAACCTGAAGGGTGTCGGCGATCCGAGCCTGGTCTTCGAGCACGTCGCACCCAAGCTGGCGGGTGCGAGCATGGTGTTCGCCAACCTCGAATGCTGCCTGTTCGACGATGCCGCGACCGCCACCGAGCAACGCGGCTTCTACGTTCCAACCCGCTTTGCCGCTGTGCTGAAGGCGGCGGGGCTGCATGCTGTCGGCATGGCCAACAACGTCAATATCGGCCAGGAGGCGATCGCCTCCTCGCTCGCGGCGCTCGGCCGGGCGGGCATCGCCACGGTGGGCGCGGGCCTTGACGACGCCGCCCGCGAGCCTCTCATCATCGAACGCCACGGGCTGAGATACGGCATTCTGCAACGCACGGCGATCTATTGGCCCGATACGCATGAGGCCGGGCCAGGCCAGGTCGGCGTCGCGGTTATCAAGGCCCATACCGCCTATCGGCCCAAGCTCGAACAGCAGGCGGCGCGGACCCGGCCCGGCGTCCCACCCGAGGTCGTGACTTGGGCCGATCCGGGCTCCCTGGCGGAATGCGCCGGGGCGATCGCGAGCCTGCGCGAACGGGCCGACATCGTCGTCGCCTCGTTTCATTGGGGCTACCGCGCCGAAATCCTGAATTATCAACGCGAATTCGCCCATGCGGCGATCGATGCCGGTGCCGATCTCGTCTTCGGCCATGGGCCGCACATGATCCTGCCGATCGAACTCCATGCCGGCCGGCCGATCGTCTATGGCTGCGGAAATTTCTCTTTCCAGTTCGCGCATGACCGCGTGCTGCATGCCGACTGGGTCGGCATGTTCCTGCGCGCCTCGATCGCAGACGGCGTGATAGGCTCGATCGAGATCGCCTTCGTCGAGCGCAACGCTGACAATCAGACGGTCGTCCGGGCCGTCGACGACCTGCCGCAGGCGCGCGACCGGCTGACCGCCGCATCCGCCGAACTGGGCTGCCGCCTGGAGACCGATGGCGGGATTCTGCGCCTCTCCCTCAGGGCCTGACCCCGGCGCATGGCGAGCGCACCGACCGAACCGCATCTTGGAAATCCCCAACCGACGAGACGCCCTGATGAAAAACGGAATGATCGTCTGTCCGCAGCCCGAGGCCGCCGAAGCCGGCGCAGCCGTGCTGGAGCGCGGCGGCAATGCGGTCGATGCCGCCATCGCCTGCGCCTTCATGCAGGGCGTGGTCGATCCGCTGATGTCGGGCATCGGCGGCTTCGGCTCGATGCAGCTCTACATGCCCGGCCGCGGCGTCCACCAGATCGTCGAGTTCTACGCAAAAGCCTCGCTCTCGGCGACGCCCGATATGTGGGTCGACAAATTGCTCGGCCAGTCGCGCGACGGCTTCGCCTTCCTGCTCGAGGGCGGCATCAGCGAGTTCGGCCATCTCGCCGTCTGCACGCCGGGCAGCGTCAAGGGCTATGACTACGCGCTCTCGCGCTTCGGCACGATGGATTGGGCCGACGTGATCGCGCCTGCAATCGCGCAGGCGAGGAGCGGGGTGCTGGTGCGCCCGCATATGCACTGGTTCTGGTCGCAGGATCAGAAAGGCTCGGGCCAGGTCAACACCGCCGACAAGCTGCGCTACAGCGAGACCGGCAAGAGCTTGTATTTCCGGCCGGATGGCAGCCTGAAGCGCGTCGGCGATCTGCTCGCCAATCCGGACATGGCCAACACGCTCGAACGTCTCGCCAAGGGCGGGGCGGAGCTGTTCTACAAGGGCGAGCTCGCCGAGGAGATCGCCGCCGACTTCGCGGCACATGGCGGCCTGATCTCGCGCCAGGATCTGGCGGCCTATGAACTTTCGGTCGCCGAGCCGATCTGGGGCTCCTATCGCGGTCACCGGATCTCGACCAGTCCGCCGCCGGCGAGCGGCATGCTGATGCTGCAGATCCTCAACATGCTGGAGAATTTCGAAATCGGCGGGCTGAGCCATGGCGGCACGGAGCATGTCCGGCTGCTGGCCGAGGCGATGAAGCGCATGACCATCGACAAGGACCAGCATATGGGCGATCCGGCTTATGTCGACGTGCCGGTCGAGCGATTGATCTCGAAGGAGCATGCTGCCGCCCATGCCGACAGCATCCGCCGCGGCGAGCGCGCCGATGTGAAGCGGCTGGAGCGCTCCTCCTCGCGCGAGACCACGCATATCTCGGTGGTCGACAGCCAGGGCAACGCGGTCGCACTGACGCATACGCTGGGCAGCCCGTCGGGTGCGATCACGCCGGGCCTGGGCTTCATCTATAACGGCACGATGAGCCGTTTCGATCCGCGCCCCGGTCGCGCGGGGTCGATCGCACCGGGCAAGCGCCGCTCCTCCTCGGCCGCGCCGACCATCGTCTTCAAGGACGACAAGCCCTTCATCGTGATGGGTGCGCCCGGCGGCAGCTATATCGCGCCCGCCATGGCGCAAGGCATCATGAACGTCGTCGATTTCGGCATGTCGATGCTGGAGGCGGTCGCCGCGCCGCGCATCGTCGCGGTCTCGAATTCGATCGACATCTCGAACCGCATCCGCCGCAGCGTCAGCGCCGAATTGAGCGCGATGGGCTACGACATCAAGCGCTCGGCCCAGAGCTATCCCTTCGCGGCCCTGCACGGCATCAGGATCGATGACGGGCGTTGCTCGGGCGGCGCCGATCCGCAGCGCGACGGCATGGCGATCTCGGTGCCGGTGGCCTGATCTGCAGCACGAAGGCAGTCGCGATCGGCACGCTGCTCGGGGCCTTCACCGGAAGGGCGGGCTGTATTGCAGGCCGCCCTGCGTCCACAGCGCGTTGGGGCCGCGAGCGAGGCGCATGCGGGATTTCTGGCCGAGATGGCGCTCGAAGCTCTCGCCGTAATTGCCGACGGCCGAGATGATGCGCACGACCCAGTCATTGGTCACGCCCATCGCCTCGCCGAATTTGCCGTCCTGCCCGAGGAAGCGCTTGATCTCGGGATTGGTCGACTTTGCCATCTCGGCGATATTGGCCTTGGTGATGCCGAGTTCCTCGGCGTTGATCAGCGCGAACAGCGTCCAGCGCACGAGGTTGAACCAGACCTCGTCGCCGCTGCGGACCCAGGGGCCGAGCGGCTCCTTCGAGATCACCTCCGGCAGCACGACATGCTCTTCCGGCACGCGGAATTTCAGCATGTTGGCCGAGAGCGCCGAGATGTCGGTGGTGTAGGCGTCGCAGCGTCCAGCCTCATAGGCGCGCAAGGCTTCCTCGGAGGTGGCGAAGGCGGTGGGCTCGTATTTCTGGCCGAGCTTGCGGAAATAATCGGCGAGGTTGAGCTCGCTCGTCGTGCCCTGCGCCACGCAGATCGAGGCGCCGCCGAGCTGGCTCGCAGAGGTCACGCCGAGCTTCTTTGTCACCATGAAGCCCTGACCGTCATAATAGTTCACGCCGGTGAAGGTGACGCCCTGGCTGGCGTTTCGCGACAGGGTCCAGGTCGTGGTGCGCGGCAGCACGTCGACCTCGCCGGCCTGCAATGCGATCAACCGGTCCTTCGAGGTCAGCGGGACATAGGCCGTCTTGTCCGGGTCGTTGAAGATCACGGCAGCGAGCGCCCGGCAGATATCGGTGTCGAACCCCTCCCAGCGACCATTGGCGTCCTGCAGCGAGAAGCCGGCGACGCCGGGGCTCGTGCCGCAGATGATCTTGCCGCGCTCGCGGATGGTTTTCAGCGTGTCGGCTGCGATGGCGGGCATGGCAAGGCTCGCCGTGAGCATGGCCGCTGTCGTCAGGCGGAGCAGTATGCGTTTCATTCCAGATCCCCTTTTTGTTGATTTTGGACAAAGCTCTCCCTGCGCGGTGGTGCGTTGCCGCCGCGTTCGTTCCTCTCCCGGAGATGGTTATGGCTCAGGCGAGCTTGGCTTAGGCGACCTTGGCGGCCGCCGGGCGTTCGAGCGCGACGAGCAGGGCGTCGAGGTCGTTCCAGAGGTCGTCGGGATCCTCCAGCCCGATGCTGATGCGCAGGACCGTGCCCGGATGCGTCCAGGGCTCGACCGTGCGGTCGCCCTTCACCGCCATCGGCGCGATCAGGCTGCGCGTACCGCCCCAGGAAGCGCCGATCGCGAAGACCTTGAGCGCTGTCAGCGCGGCTTCGAGTTCCGCCTCGGCGACCGGCTTGAGCACCACGCTGAAGACACCGGAGGAGCGGCCCATGTCGCGCTTCCAGAATTCATGGCCGTGGCAGGACGGCAGCGCCGGATGCAGCACGGTCTCGACCGCCGGAGAATGCGTCAGGCGCCGGGCGAAATCCTCGGAGACGCGACCCATATGGGCGACGCGCAGACCCATGGTCTCGATACCGCGAAGCGCCAGCGCGCATTCGTCGGGCGAGACGCCGACGCCGAGCCCGCGCAAGGTCTCCTTGAGCTTCTGCCGTAGCGCCAAGTCGGTGACCGTGACCGAGCCGAGCAGCAGGTCGGAATGGCCGCCGACATATTTGGTCAGCGCTTCGCAGGCGAAATCGGCACCATGCGCCAGCGGTTTGAACAGGAGCGGGGTCGCCCAGGTGTTGTCGCAGCCGACGAGCGCGCCCTTGGCCTTGGCCGCCTTCGCGATGGCGGGCACATCCTGCACCTCCATGGTGCCCGAGCCCGGCGACTCGACCCAGACGAGCTTGGTCCTGTCGTCGATGAGGTCGGCGATGCCGGCGCCGATCAGCGGGTCGTAGACGCCGTAATCGATGCCGCGCGGCTTGAGGTACTCCTCGCAGAAACTGCGGACGGGCGGATAGACATGGTCCGGGATCAACACCTTGTCGCCCGGCAGCAGCATCGAGAGCATCACGATGGTGACGGCGGCCTGGCCGGAGGGAACCAGAACCGTGCGTACGCCGCCATGGAGCGCGGAGAGTTGCGCTTCCAGCGTACGCGTCGTCGGTGTGCCGTGCAGGCCATAGGTATAGCCGTCGAAGCCGCGATATTTGCGGGCGGCGAAGCTTGCCGCATCGGGATAGACGATGGTCGAGGCGCGGTGCGTCGCGACCGCGAGGCTGGCATAGCCCTCGTCGGAGACGGCGGGATGGTGAACGCAGCGGGTCAGGTCGTGCATGATGGGCCTCTTTCGATGCGTCAGGTTGACGGTCCCGGCAGGTCGAGACAATCGAGCCGGGATCATGAGATCATGAGCCGGGCTTATGGTTCGTGGGCTTATGGTTTGTGAGCGAAGCTCAGGCGCCCGGCGCCTCGGTGAGGGCGAGCCTGGCGACATTCGTCAGCCAGCCCACGGCCGCGGGCAGGATCGCGTCGTTGAAATCGTAGCGCGAGTTGTGCAGTTCGCCGCCCGGGCCGGCCGGACCGTTGCCGATCCAGACATAGGCGCCAGAGCGCTGCTGGAGCAGGAAGGAGAAGTCGTCTCCGGTGGTGCTCGGGCGCAGGTCGCGGCGGACGGGCAGGCCTGCCATCCCGGCGGCAGCGACAGAGAGCTCGCCCTCGGCCTTGGTGTTGATCGCCGCGCGCCCGGTCGAGAGGATCTCGACATCCGTGCGCATGTCATAGGCCTCGGCGATACCCGAGATGATGCTTCTCATTCGTTTGATCACGGCCTCGCGCACCTCCGGCCGGTAGGTCCGCAAGGTGCCGAGCAGCGAGACGCTCGGTGGAATCTGGTTGCTGACGACGCCGCCGCTGACCTGGCCGATCGAGAGCACGACGGCGTCGATCGGGTCGACATTGCGCGCCACGATGGTCTGGAGCGCGACGATGAGATGGCCGGCGGCGACGATCGGGTCCCGCGTCTGGTGCGGGATCGCGGCATGGCCCGCCAGGCCGTGCAAGGTGACGCTCCAGCGCCCGCCGGCCGCCATCACCGGTCCGTCATGGACGGCGACCGTGCCGGCCTCGAGTCCCGGCCAGTTGTGAAAGGTGAAGACGCGCTCCATCGGGAAGCGCTCGAGCAGGCCGTCGGCGAGCATCGCCTTGGCGCCGACGCCGTTCTCCTCCGCCGGCTGGAAGATGAACTGCACCGTGCCTTTCCAGCTCTGATCATGCGCCAATGTGGCGGCCGCTCCGAGCAGGGAGACGGTGTGGCCGTCATGCCCGCAGGCGTGCATCACGCCGGGTGTCCTGGAGGCATGGGGAACGTCGTTTTCTTCCGCGATCGGCAGCGCGTCGATGTCGGCGCGCAGGCCGACGGAGCGATTTGAGCCCGGCCGGCTCAGGGTCGCGACGATGCCGGCGCCGCCGATGCCCGCCACGAAGGGAATGCCGAGCTCGGTCAACCTCGCCTGCACGAAGGCGGCCGTGCCGTGCTCATGCTCGGAAAGCTCCGGCTGGGCGTGCAGCTGCCGGCGCCATTGCGTCAGCGTCGCGAGAAGTTCTGTATCCATGGCAGGCCTCGGAGCGAGATGGCGGGGCGTATCGGGGCTGTCACCGGCTGGGGAGGGCGAGACGCGCCTCGAAGCGGTGAATGAGCCAGGAGAAGCCGACGGCGATGGCGAGGAAGATCGCGCCGACGACAGCCAGCGGCTCGCCATAGCGGAAGGTGTCGGAGGCGATATCGAGCGCCGAACCGAAGGATTCCGGCACGGCGATGACCGCGAGATAAGGCGTCGATTTGAAGATCGAGATGAAATAGCTGCCCATCGGCGCGGCGATGTTGCGCAGCATCTGCGGGGCGATGACCAGGATGACGGTCTGGAAGCGGCCAAGCCCAAGCGCCTTCGCCGCCTCGAACTGGCCCCGCGCGATGCCGTCGATGCCGGCCTTGAAGACCTCGGCGAGGTAGCCGCAGTAATAGATGCTCAGCGCCGCGACGCCGACGACCAGCGCCGGCAGCTTGATGCCGTAGACGGGCAGCACGTAGTAGAGGAAATAGAGCTGCACCAGCACCGGCGTCGAGCGGATGAAGTCGATGACGAAGCGCATGGCGTAGCGCATCGGCTGGCTGGAGCGGCGCGTGATCTCCAGCCCGAAGCCCAGAAGCGCCGCGAAGATGCAGCTCAGCAGAGTCACTGCGAGCGTGGTCGTCAGCGCTTTGCCTATGGCGGGAATGATCGACAGGGCGAAGCCGAAGTCAAACATCGTGCGGGTCAAACATCATGGACGAGCTTCCGTCCGGCGCCGACCTTGCGCTCCAGCCAGCGTCCGACCACGGTCGCGGGATAGCAGATGATGAAATAGGCGACGAGCAGCCCGGTATAAACCTTCACCGGGTCGTAATGGAGCTGCGAGATCTCCTTGGCCCGGAAGGTCATGTCGCTGAGCGTGATCAGCGAGACCAGCGCCGTACCCTTCACCAATTGGATGAACTGATTGATGAAGGTCGGCATCATGGCGAGCAGCGCCTGCGGCAATTCGATCAGGAGCAGGATCTGCCAGCGCCTGAGGCCGATTGAGCGTCCAGCCTCGACCTGGCCACGATCCAGCGCCTGCAGCGCCGCGCGCACTGCCTGACTGCCATAGGCGCCGATGTTCAGCCCCAGGACCATTGCGCCGACGGTAAGGCCCGACAGCCGCAAGCCGAAGCCCGGCAGCGTGTAGTAGAAGGCGTAGAGCAGGATGATGACCGGCGAGGAACGCCAGAATTCGATGAGCGCGGTGATGGCGGCATGCGGCCAGCCGCGCGCACTGTACTGCGCGACGCCGGCGATGAAGGCGAAGGGCACGGCGTAGAGCATGCCCAGCAGGGTGACCAGGGCGGTGACCCGGAAGCCTTCGAAAATGCCGGCGAGAACCTCGGCGAATGTCATGATGATGCGCTGGTCTCTATGATGCGCGGGCCTCTGGGCTGACCGTCAGCTCTTGGCGCAGAGTTCGGCCGAGGTGGCGCGCGGCGGCGCCTCGGCATCGGTGAAGCTGTACTTCTCCATCAATGCCTTGACCGTGCCGTCGGCCTTCAGCTTGGCGAGCTGTGCGTTGTAGATCGCCTGCAGTTCCTTATCCTTGGGAGCGAACACCACGGCGGTCGCCATCATGTATTCGCTGCCGTCGGGCCGGACATAGCCCTTGAACGGCAAGGCGCGCTCGATGCCGTTCATGCCGCCGGCTTCCATCAGTCCCGACACGCTCGGCGCCGACAAGGTCGCGGCGTCGACGCGGCCGGCGAGCATGGCGCTGACCACCGCCTCGTTATTCGGGAAGAGCAGGAGACGGTCCTCGGGCACGCCGGCCGCGAGCGCATTCTTGGCGTTCTCCGTGCCGCGCCCGCCGCCGAGCTTCACCTTCGGGTTTTTGACGATGTCCTCATAGCTGTGCAGGTTGAGCGGGTTGCCCTTGAGTACGAGCAGCCCGTCGCCGGCCGAGAGGTCAGGCTCGCCGAAGAGCACCTGCTGGCAGCGCGCCGGGGTGATGGCGACGCCTGATGCAATGATGTCGAAGCGGTTGGCCAGCAGGCCTGGGATCAATGCGCCGAAATCGGCCACGGTAAACTCGATTGCCTTGACGCCGAGCGGGGCCAGGGCCGCGCGCACCAGATCGGGATGATAGCCGATCACATCGCCATTCCTGTCGCGATAGCCCCAGGGTGCGCGGTTATGGATGCCGATGGTGATCGTCTTGCCGGCCAGACTGGATTGCTGGGCAAGACGGGATTGCTGGGCTTGCGTCGCGCAGGGCGCGGCCGCGACGAGGCCGAGCGCCATGACAGCCATCGTGACGCGTTTGGAAAAGAACGGCATGGCATGCTCCCCTATATCGGCCGTCTGCGACGATAGAGGCAGTTGCCCTGGCGACAATCGCGTCGCGGTAATGAGACGATGCCTAGGATTTATACCTGTCCCGCTCCAGAGCGATTGCTTCAGCGTGCGGCCATCAGGCAGTCGATGAAATCGCGCACGAGCTGGGATTTTGGGCGGTCGAGCGGCAGGATCAGCAGGCTCTTGCTCTGAACCACGGGCTCGAACGGCCGCAGCACCAGCCGGGTCGGGTCTGCTCCGGCGATGGCATAGGGGCTGACGAGGCCGACGCCGACGCCCTCAGCCACCAGGGCGCAGACGGTCGCGGCATAGATCGTTTCGACCACGATGTTGGGGGCGACGCCGGCTTCGTTGAAGATCAGGTCGAGGCGCTGCCGGGCTCGATCCTCCGGGACATAGGCGACGAAATCGACGCCATCGAGATCATGGGGGCCGATGACCTCCTTCGCCGCCAGGGGGTGGCCCTGCGGCATGGCGCAGAGGACGCGCGGCGTGACGAAGGATTGGTGCAGCACGCCGGTGACGTCGATCTCGTCCGCCGCCAGCCCGATGTCGAACTCGCCCGAGGCCACGCCGTCGCGAACGTCCCGCGACGGCAGCACCATCAGCGTCACGCGGATATCGGGATGCACCACGCGGAAACGCTTCACCGCGCGCGGAACAAGAGAGGAGCCCAATGCCGAGAGCGAGCCGATGCGCAATTGGCCCGAGCCCTGGTCGCGGATGCGCGCGGCGGCCGCACGCAAGGTGTCCATGCCGAGGAAGGACCGCTCGATATCGGCGTAGAACAATTTGCCTTCCGGCGTCGGGATGATGCGGTTGCGGACGCGGTCGAACAGCGAAAAACCGACGGCGCGCTCCAGCTCCGCGATGGCGCGGCTGACGGCCGGCTGCGTCAGCCCGATCAGTTCCGCTGCGCGCGAGACGGTGCCGGCCTTCATCACGGCCGAGAAGATTTCGATCTGACGGTAGTTCACGCCAAGCTGCCCGCTAGTGGTTTGATTCCGACATTTGCTCCCCAATCTATATCGAGCTCGGAGCAAATGTCGGAATCACCAAAACCACTAGCAAATCTTTGGTTTTCTAGTGGAACTTATGAATTTGACATTTGCCGCGCGGCCGATATCGGGCGGGTAGCAAATGTCAAATTCGTTCCACTAGTCTCGGCCATCGGGCCGGCCTCTTCAGGCGCTCAGTCTCGCACAAGGCCGGCCGCTTCGCGAGTTGGCGCGCGCGTGGATCGACGGAGAGGCTCTTCAGCTCCGATGGCAACCGTTCATCTTGGCCTCGATATTGCTGTTCTGGCGCGCCTTCGCGTTCTGTGCCGAATGGAGACGAGTCGATGACGGGAATGGATGGGACGGCTCGGTTCGCCTGCAGCGTCTGCGGCTCGCCCTCGATCGTCCTCCCCGCGGTGCTGGCCGATGAAGCCGTCGTGTCCTGCGGGGGCTGCCAGAGTGCCTTGGGCTCCTGGCTCGGCTACAAATCCTATGTCAGCCGCTCGATCCATGCGGAATATGAGGCGGTTCCGGTGCAGCCCATGATCTGTGTCGATCCGATCATCGCGCGGGCATTGGCGGAGGCGCTCTGATCGCGGTCTTGCTTCCGCGATCCGTGGTCGTTAGCGGATAAGTCAGCCGGTTCGGGTAATCTCGGCTGATGGCGGCGCCGGTTCGATGGTTTGGCCGTGCCTGGTTGAGAAGGCTGTGTCGAGGTTGTTCATGCGCGTCTTCAAATCGGCGGCCCTGGTTTGCGCCTGGATCGGGCTTGGCTACCTCGCCTGGGTCTCGATCATGCCGATCGGATCCAGGCCGCATCTCTTCGACGAGATCCCGGACATCAGCCGCTTCCTCGGCTGGTTCGTCATCACATCGGCCTTCGCGATCGCCTATCCGCGCAGTCTCGGCCGGGTCCTGCTCGCGATGTCGGTTGCGATCGTCATGCTCGAAGCCACCCAATATCTCGAGGTCACGCGCCATGGCCGGATTCACGACGCCGTGGTCAAGGTCGCGGGCGCGGCGGTCGCGGTCGTGTTGGCCCTGGCCTATCTCGCCATGGCGCGCAGGCGCGCGCCCGTGCAGGATCACTCCTGATTGCCCCAGTTTCTGTAAGCAGGCGAGGCGCCGTGATCAGCCGGCGTTGGCGAAGGCCTTCTTGCTGAACACCGTCCGCAGCAGGATGCCGAGATCGAGCCAGAACGACCAGTTGTCGATGTACCAATGGTCGTAGGCGATGCGCTTGGCCATCTTCTCGTCGGTGTCGGTCTCGCCGCGCAGGCCGTTGACCTGCGCCCAGCCGGTGATGCCGGGCTTGACGTTATGGCGGCGCGCATAAAGCGCGATCTTGCGCTGGAACTCATGATCATGCGCCAGGGCATGCGGGCGCGGGCCGACCAGCGACATCTGGCCGGCGACGACATTCAGCAATTGCGGCAATTCGTCGAGATTATAGCGCCGTAGCACGCGGCCGACGCGGGTGATGCGCGGATCGTTGCGCTGTGCCTGGCGGATGACGTCGCCGTCATCGGTCGTGGTCATGGTGCGGAACTTCAAGATGCGAAAGGTCCGCTGGTTGAAGCCGTAACGGCGCTGCAGGAACAAGACGGGGCCAACCGAGTCGAGCCGGATCACGAGGGCGATCAGCAGCAGCAGCGGCAGGCTCAGGAGCAGGATCGTCAGCGCGCCGACCATGTCGAATATGCGCTTGGCGACGTTCTCGATGGCAGACAGGGCCGGCCGCGTCAGGCGCAAGCTGGCGAAGGTCCCGGTGCGAACGATATGGGGGTTGTCGAAGCGGTCCATGATCCGCTCCGGGGCGAGGTGAATCGCGGCCGGCAGGTTCATGAAGGCGTCGATGCAGGCGTCGATCGCCTCCTGCTTCGACCAGGGCATGGCGATGTAGATCGCGTCCGGCTGCATCGCCCGGCAGCGCGCGACAGCGGCGCCGAGATCGGCTGCGAGCGCATCGGGATCGTCGGTGTCGCCCAGGAAAGCGACGTCGACGATGGCGAAGCCGATGTTCCAGGGCTGATGCCGCGAGACGAAGGACATGACGTCCTGCTCGCGCCCGATCAGGAAAATCCGCTCGGAGGTGATGCGCCCGGTCTTGCTCGCCATCGAGATGCTGCGGGTGATGGATGAGCGCGCCAGCGCGATCAGGAGGGGAGCGGTGAAATAGGTCGCGATGATCACGCCGCGCGAATAGTGATCGATGGTCTTGGCCATGAAGGTGATCGCGATGAAGGCGATCATGGTGATGTTCCAGACTGCGAAGGCCGCTGAAACCTGGCCCTTGGTCGAGAGATAATTGGCGATCTGGTAGCGGCCGCGCAGCAGATTGCTGAAGACGAAGATGGCGGCCAGCATCATCGCCAGCTCCAGCATGGTCCGGGCGCTGCCGAACTCATCGAAAGCCAACAGGTGGTATGTGACCGAGGAGAGGGCGACGATGGCCATGACCACGACGGTGTCGGTCGACGCGGTGATCAGGCCGATCCAGTGTCGCAAGGGCGAACTGCGCTCTGGCCTGACGCGCGCTTCCCCGGTTCGCGGGGCCGCGTAGTTCAGATCGTCGACGCTTGCCATCCTACCCGACTCCACCATTGCGCGGGAGCCCGAAGGTCCGTGCTGCAATCGGCGACCCGGATCAGGACATTTGTCCGGTCGGGAACGCTTTCGGGGGTGAAATCGCAAGCGCTATACCGCTGCGGACTGCATCGAAATGAGACGAAATTCACCGAGAACCGCCGTTCGTGGGATGGCACTTCTCAAGCCGGCCGATCTTGGCGGGCGGGATGGGCCAACTCAATCCGATATGGCCAAATGACGGGTACCCGTCGCAAACCAGACCGTCTGGCGCCGCCCGGTTTGAACGCCACGCTGTTACGGCGCTTCTTGCTGCAGTCCGCCGGCACTTTCCGCTGCGGCTAGAGGCTGTTATGACCGCAGTCTCCCATAGTGAAATCTCGCCGATTATCCTCATTCAGGTCGACACCAGCATCATGGCTTCAGCGAACATCATACCCTTGATCATGGCTGGTGGTTCCGGGACGCGGCTGTGGCCTCTGTCACGCGATACGATGCCCAAACAGTTCATCGGCCTGCTGGATGAGGGGCTGTCGACCTTCCAGGCGACGCTGCTGCGGGTGAAGGACGTTTCCTTCGACAAGCCGATCATCGTCACCAACCATGAGTTCCGCTTCGTCGTCGCCGAGCAGATGCAGGCGGTCGGCGTCGAAGGCGACATCGTCCTGGAGCCGGAGCGGCGCGATTCTGCCGCTGCCATCGCCGTCGGCGCGCTCCTGGCGAGCAGCCGGGCGGCGGATGCGATCTGCGTCGCGCTGGCGGCCGACCATATCGTCGCCGATGTCGACGGCTTCCGCGCCGATTGCGCCAAGGCTGCAACGCTCGCGGCCTCGGGCCTGATCATGACCTTCGGCATCATGCCGACGAAGCCCGCGACCGGTTACGGCTATCTCGAGCCGGGCGTCGCGCTCGACGTAGCCGGCGCGAGCCGCCTGACCCGCTTCGTCGAGAAGCCGGATGCGAAGACGGCCCAGCTCTATGTCGACCAAGGCTTCCTCTGGAACAGCGGCAATTTCGTTTTTGCAGCCGCCGGGATGATCGAGGAGCTCGATCTCTATGCGCCGGAGGTGATCGCGGGAGCGCGTGCTGCGCTTGCCGAGGCCAAACGCGACCTCGACTTCCTGCGGCTCGATGCGGCCGGCTTCGCGCGGGCGATAAAGGTCTCGATCGATTACGCCGTAATGGAGAAGACCAAGCATGCCGGCGTGCTCGCGGCGAGCTTCGACTGGTCGGATGTCGGCGCCTGGGACTCGATCTACGAGGTCAAGCCGAAAGACGGGGACGGCAACGTCCTCGAAGGCCCCGTGGTCGCGCTCGACACACGCGGCACGCTTGTGCGCAGCGAGGACATCCTGACGACGGTGATCGGGCTCGATGACGCCGTTGTCGTGACGACGCGCGATGCGGTCCTGGTTACGACCAAGGCGCAGGCCGCCAACGTCAAGGCGTTGGTCGAGCAGATGAAGAGCGACGGCCGGCGTGAGGCGAGCGAGCATCTGCGCATCTACCGGCCCTGGGGCTGGTATCAGCGTATCGATCTCGGGGCGCGGTTCCAGGTCAAGCGCATCAACGTCAAGCCCGGCGGGTTGCTCAGCCTGCAGAAGCATTTCCACCGCGCCGAGCATTGGGTCGTGGTCTCGGGCACCGCCGAGGTCACCCTCGACGGCGCGGTCTCCTATATCCACGAGAACGAGTCGATCTACCTACCGATCGGCTGCACCCACCGCCTTGCCAACCCCGGCAAGATCGCGCTCGAACTCATCGAGGTTCAGGTCGGTTCCTATACCGGCGAGGACGACATCGTCCGCATCGAGGATGTCTACGCGAGAACCTGACGCCAGGAGCGGGCAGCGCCTGTCCTGCCCGTTCGGAGCCTTCAGCGGAAACCTATCCAGCCTTTGTGGAATGTCCTGATGACGTCACGAGCCCCTTCGCCGGCCACCGGCCGCATCGCGCGCGGCGGCAAGGCGATCTATGGCGCGCCGCTCGGCATCCTGATGCTGGAGGCGCGCTTTCCCCGCATCCTCGGCGATATGGGCAATGGCGCGACCTGGCCTTTTCCAGTGTTGTATCGCGTGGTGTCCGGCGCGAGCCCCGACAAGGTGGTGATGCAGGGCGCTGCCGGCCTGCTGCCGGATTTCATCGATGCGGCGCGGGATCTCGTCCGCCTCGGCGCGGAGGCGATTACGACCAATTGCGGCTTCCTCTCGCTGTTCCAGCGCGAGATCGCGGCTGCTGTCGGCGTTCCCGTCGCGACCTCGTCGCTGATGCAGGTGCCCTGGGTTCAGGCGACGCTGCCGCCGGGTAAGCGCGTCGGACTGGTCACGGTTTCGGCGGGAACGCTGAGCCCGGCCCATCTCGAAGGCGCGGGCGTGCCGCTCGACGTGCCGGTTGCGGGCACAGAGAACGGCCAGGAGTTCTTCCGCGTCCTGATCAAGGCCGAGAAGGACGACATGGACATCGACCTCGCCGAGCAGGATGTGGTCGAAGCCGCGCTCGACCTCATCGCGAAGAACCCGGATGTCGGCGCCATCGTGCTGGAATGCACCAATATGCCGCCCTATGCTGCGGCGGTGCAGGCGGCGACCGGATTGCCGGTCTACGACATCTACTCGATGATCACCTGGTTCCACGCAGGATTGCGGCCGCACGTCTTTGGTTAGAGCCGTTTTCGATCCGATTGAATCGGAAATTGCTGCAACTACTCGCTGACGAGCTTGCGCGACTTCAACAAGGCGAGCAGGCCCTCGTCGCGGCGTATCTCCAGTTCGGCGATCGAGCGGCCGGCGGCTTCCTCCGCGACGCCGGCGATGATCGCGCGCTGGACCTCCTCGCCCAGCCCCGGATTGCCCAGCGCTTGCCAGCGCCGGACCTGGCTTGGGCCGAGATGGGCGAGGTAGCCAGCGATGCCGCCTTCGCCGCCGCCGAGATGATAGGTCATATGCGGCCCCATCAGAGCCCAGCGCAGACCGGGGCCGTTGCACAAAGCCGCGTCGATTTCGGAGACGCTGGCGACACCCTGCTCGACCAGATGCACCGCCTCCCTGTAGAGCGCCGAGGCCAGCCGGTTGGCGATATGGCCGGGCATTTCGCGGTTCAGGATCACCGGCCGGCGGCCAAGCCCGCGGTAGAAGGCAGCAGCCCGTTCGACGACAGCCTCGTCTTCGCCGACGATCTCGACCAGCGGCACCAGATGCGGCGGGTTGAACGGGTGCGCGACGATGATGCGGGCAGGGCTTGCACAATCGGTAACGATGGCACTGCGGACCAGCGCCGAAGTCGAGCTGGCGATGATCGCATCCGGCGGGCTGCCGGCATCGATGCGGGCGAGCAGCTCGCGCTTCACGGCCTCGTTCTCGGGACCGTTCTCCTGCACGAATTGTGCACCGGACAAGGCCGCTGCGAGATTGGCGGAAAAGGCGATGTTGCCGGTACCGATCAGGCCGAGCTCGGCGAGCTGTGCGCGAGCGCGTTCGACATAGGCGCGAAACTTTGCCTCGGCGTCCGGCGCCGGATCATAGGCGGAAACGTCGAGGCCGTGGGCGGCGGCAAGCGCCGCCCAGCTCGCGCCGATCATGCCGGCGCCGACGATGGCGATACGCTGGATGGTTCCTGTCATCGCGCCCTCATTCCGGCTTGAGCCCGGTCGCCTTGATCACTGCGTTCCATTTCGTCATCTCGCTGTCGATCAGCGCAGCCGCCTCGGCCGGCGTGCCCGGCTTGGGCGTGACGCCCTGGAGCTTCATCGCCTCCAGCGCCCGCGGGCTCCTCAGCGCCTTGCCGATCTCAGCGTTGAGCTTGTCGACGACGGGCTGCGGCGTGCCGGCCGGCGCCAGCACGCCGAACCAGGAGCCGATTTCGAAATCGGCCAGGCCCTGCGAGATCGCGGTCGGATAATCCGGCATGAAGGGTGAGGGCTCGCGGCCGGTCGTCGCGATCGCCTTCAGTGAGCCGGCATTCACATGCTGGAGCACGGAGGGGATCGTATCGAACATCACCTTGACCTGACCGCCGATCATGTCGGTCATCGCCGGGCCCGAGCCGCGATAGGCGACATGGCCGAGCTTGGTGCCGGCCCGCGCGTTGAACATCTCGCCCGCCAGATGCTGCGGCGAGCCATTGCCGGAGGAGGCGTAGTTGAAATCGTCGGGCTTCGCCTTGGCCAGTGCGACCAGCTCGGGGATGGTCTTGGCCTGCACCGAGGGGTGGACGACGAGCGCGAGGCCAACCGTGCCGGCGAGCGTGACCGGCGCGAAATCCTTCTTCAGGTCGAAGCCGGGCTTGGCCTGCAGGCCCATATTGATGGAGTGACTGGTGAGCGCGCCCATCAGCAGGGTGTAGCCATCGGGCTGGGCCCGGGCCACGGCCGCCGCACCGACGCTGCCGGCCGCGCCGGCGCGGTTCTCGACCACGACGCGCTGGCCGATCATGTGCGAGACCTCCTCGGCGATGACGCGGCCGATGATGTCGGTGGCGCCGCCGGGCGCATAGGGCACGATCAGGGTGATCGGCCTTGTCGGATAGGCTTGGGACAAGGCGGGCGCTATGCCGGCCAGAGCGAGGGCGGCGAGCGTGCCGCCCAGGAAGCTGCGTTTCAACATCGAGCGTTCTCCTCCTGTGGTGAAGCGGGCCGGTTGATCCGGCCTCGTCTGGTTCCGGATGGTTCAGTCGCGGCAGAGATCCTTCGCATCGGTATCGATGGCGAGGATGTCGGCGAAGCGCCTGGCGCGACGGCACAGGCAGATCGCCGGCACCCAGCTCTCCTGCTCGATCCGGGATTTGGTCGGAGGCCCGAAAGCCTCGCAGCAGCTCAGGCGAGGCGGGGAGGAGGGTGGCGTTTCGGGCAAAGGAGAGGTCTCGCTTGCGAGCGCAAGGCGGCTCGGAACCGAGCCGCCTGAATCTGCTGCCAGCATGCCCTGCCGATGGCTCCGGGTCGAGGCCTCGTCAGGCGGGGCCTGACCTTGCGAAAGCCCAGGGGATGGCCCGCTTCTTGCGAAAGCCGATGACGCCGGCCTGTCGAAAGCGGCGGCGCGTGCAGAGCGAAATGGAGAGCGAGATGGGCGTTCAGGACGACGTTGCTTCCCCACAGGATCTGGCTTCCCCGCAGGATTCGGCTTTGCTGGTCGAACGCCGCAGCCTGTTCGGGCTCGGCCTCGCCGGCGCCGCGATCGGCACCGCCGCGGCCGCCAGCCTGATCGCGCCCTCGGCCGCGCAGGCCCAGACCGCCGCCAAGAGCAAGCTCTACACGATCAAGGAGCGCGGCAAGCTCATCGTGGGCACGGGCAGCACCAACCCGCCCTGGCACTTCCAGGATGCCAGCGGCAAGCTCGTCGGCATGGATATCGACCTGGCCAAGCTCCTGGCGAAGGGCCTGTTCGACGATTACGAGAAGGTCGAGTTCGTGCTCCAGGGCTCGGATGCGCGCATCCCGAGCCTCGTCACCGACAAGGTCGATATCGTGGTGCAATGGATGACCGTGACGCCGGGACGGGCGCAACAGGTCGATTTCACCATTCCCTATTACCGCGAGGGCAATGGCCTGCTGATGCTGGCGCGCGGCGGCAAATACAAGAACTATGAGGAGCTGAAGGCTGCCGGCAGCGCCGTCACGGTCGGCGGCATGCAGAACGTCTTCCTGGAGGAATGGATCCACAAGGCTCTGCCGCAGGCCAAGGTCGACGCCTTCGACAGCCCGGATTCGGCGATGCAGGCGCTGAATGCCCGGCGCATCGATGCCTCGCTGCAAGATCAGTCGGCCGTGCGCTGGCTGATGCAGCAGGCGCCCGGCCGCTTCGTCGATTCAGGTTTCGGCTGGATGCCGAACTCCTATGCCTCGGCGGTCAAGCCCGGCGACCCGACCTGGCTGAACTGGGTCAACACGGCCTATAAGGAAGCGATGGTCGGCGTCGATTTCGACTATTTCGCCGCCTCGTACAAGAAGTGGTTCGGCATCGAACTGCAGATTCCGAAGGTCGGCTTCCCGCAAGAGTTCGCCTGATGGCATTGGCCCTGCCGGGGCCGGTCGGCATGCGCGCCGGCCGGCACGGCGTCGCGCTGTGGCTTGGACAATCACTGCCATCATGATCGACTATCATTTCGACTGGTCCGTCATTGCGCGCAACGCCGACAAATTGACCGATGCCCTGCTGCTCGGGCTCGGTCTTGCGCTCGTGTCGCTGCTGATCGGCAGCGTGATTGGGCTCTTGGCCGCCTATGCGCGCGTTTCGGGCAAGACCTGGCTCTCCGCCCCGGTCTGGGCCTATGTCGAGTTCATCCGCTGCACGCCACTGCTGCTGTTGATCTTCTTCCTCTATTTCGGCCTGCCGGAGTTCGACGTCAGTTTTCTCGACAAGACGCAGAGCTTCGTCCTCTCGCTCTCGCTCTATGCCGGCGCCTATATGTGCGAGGTCTTCCGCGCCGGCCTGGCCTCGATACCCAAGCAATATGTCGAGGCGGCCAAGGCGATCGGCCTGCGTCCCTGGCAGCGCCAGGCCTATGTCATTTTGCCCGTGATGTTCCGCATCACCTTGCCGTCGATCGGCAACAACCTGATCTCGCTGTTCAAGGACACGTCGCTGGCGGCCGCGATCGCGGTGCCGGAGCTGACCTTCACGGCGCGACAGATCAACGCCAACACCTTCCGGGTCATGGAGGTCTGGTTGACCGCAAGCGCGCTTTACCTGGTCAGCGCTTACCTGATCGCCATGATGCTGCGGCTGCTTGAGCGCCGCTACGCATCGATCCGCTGAGGCCGCCATGGATTTCTCGATGGCGCCCGGCACCTTCCTGTTCGAGGTCTGGCAGGCGCGGGGCTCGCTGCTCCAGGGGCTCGGCGTGACGATGCTGAGTTCGGCCCTGAGCATCGTCATGGCGACGGTCTGCGGGCTCGCGATGGGAGTGGCGCTGGCTTATGGCTGGTGGTGGCTGCGGCTGGTCGCCAGGCTCTATGTCGACCTGATGCGCGGCATCCCACTGCTGGTGCTGATCCTCTTCACCTATTACGGGCTGGCGCTGTTTGGCATCAACGTGCCGGCCTTCCGGGCCGGCGTCATCGCGCTCGGCGCTTTCGCCACGGCCCATGTCGCCGAGAATTTCCGCGGCGCGGTCCAGTCCGTGCCCGCCGGGCAGATGGAGGCGGCCAAGGCGATCGGGCTGACCTTCGGCAAGCGGCTCTCCTATGTCATCCTGCCCCAGGCCATGCGCCGCATGCTGCCGCCCTGGGTCAACACCGCGCTGGAGATCGTGAAGGGCACGACGCTGCTCTCGATCATCGGCGTGGTCGAGCTGCTGTTGTCGGCCCAGCAGGCGATGGCGCGCAATTACATGATCATCGATTTCTACCTGCTGACCGCGGCGCTTTATGTCGCGGTCAATTTCACGCTCGCCCAGCTCGGCGCATCGCTGGAGCGGCGGTTCTCCTATCTGCGCTACTAGAGCCGGATTCAGATGATCGAGCCAGCGCTTCTGCAAGCCCGTGACGTGCGCAAGACCTTCGGCCAGATCGAGGTGCTGAAGGGCATCGATCTCACCGTCAGCCAGGGGCAGGTGGTCTCGCTGATCGGCGCCTCGGGATCGGGCAAGACGACCTTCCTGCGCTGCATCAACCTGCTGGAAGAGCATGATGGCGGCGAGATCCTGCTCGATGGCGACCCGGTCGGCTACATCATGGCCGGTGAGCGCCGGAAGCGCCTGAGCGAGACGAAGGTCTCGGCGCAGCGTGCGCGGCTCGGCATGGTCTTCCAGCAGTTCAACCTGTTTCCGCATCTGACGGCCGCCGCCAACGTCATGCTCGGACTGACCAAGGTGCAGGGCAAGAGCGATGCCGAGGCGCGCGATATCGCCCAGCATTGGCTCGGCCGCGTCGGGCTGGCTGATCGCAGCGGTCATTACCCCTATCAGCTCTCCGGCGGCCAGCAGCAGCGCGTCGCGATCGCGCGAGCGGTCGCCATGCAGCCGCGGCTGCTGCTCTTCGATGAGGTGACCTCGGCGCTTGACCCCGAGCTCGTCGCGGAGGTCTTGAGCGTGATGCAGGGCCTGGCCGAGTCAGGGATGACGATGCTGCTGGTCAGCCATGAGATGATGTTCGTCCGCGATGTCTCGCACCATGTCGTCTTCCTCGACCAGGGCAAGGTCGCCCAGGCCGGGCCGCCGGCCGAGATCTTCGGCAATCCTCAGAACGACCGGCTCAAGAGCTTCCTCGGGCGCTTCCACGGGTTGTTCGGGCGGGGTTGAGCGGGACTTGTGTCGCTTGTCGCCGTCCATTCCCGTCATTGCGAGGAGCGAAGCGACGAAGCAATCCAGGAGGGCATCGAGCACGCGGCTCTGGATTGCTTCGCTGCGCTCGCAATGACGGTTGGCGCTAGTGAATCTCCGGCTCGGGGATCTTCGCGGTGCCTTCGAGATAGTCGAAATCGCAGCCCTTGTCGGCCTGGCGGATATGGGCCGCCGACATCTTGCCGTAGCCGCGCGGATAGTCGCGGTTCGGCGGCGACCAGCTCGCGAGCCGCGACGCGATCTCAGCGTCGCTCAGATTGACGTTGATGCTGCGCGCCTCGACATCGACGCTGATGATGTCGCCGGTCCTGACCGCCGCGAGCGGTCCCTTGATGTAGGCTTCGGGCGCGACATGGAGCACGCAGGCGCCATAGCTGGTGCCGGACATGCGGGCGTCCGAGATGCGCAGCATGTCGCGCACGCCCTGCTTCAAGAGCTTGCGCGGGATCGGCATCATGCCCCATTCCGGCATGCCGGGACCGCCGACGGGGCCGCAATTCTTCAGCACCATGACGTGGTCGGCCGTGACGTCGAGGCTCTCGTCGTTCACCGCCTTCATCATCGCGTCGTAGTCCTCGAAGACCAGCGCCGGGCCTGAATGCTTGAGCAGGCGCGGTTCGGCGGCGGAAGGCTTGATAACGCAGCCATCGGGGGCGAGGTTGCCCTTGAGCACGGCGAGCCCGTTGGCGGTCGAGACGGCGCGGTCGAGCGGGCGGATGACGTTGTCGTCATAGATCTGGGCCAGCGCGATCGTCTCCGAGATCGGCTTGCCGGTCACCGTCATCGCGTCGGTGTGGAGCTTGCTCTCAAGTTGCTTGAGCAGGGCCGGCAGCCCGCCGGCATAGAAGAAGTCCTCCATCAGGAACTCGCCGGAGGGGCGCAAGTTTGCGATCACCGGCACCGTCCGTGAAAAGGCGTCGAAATCATCCGGCGTCAGCGGCACGCCGGCGCGGCCGGCCATGGCGATGAGGTGGATGATGGCGTTGGTCGAGCCCGCGACCGCCATATGCACGGTCAATGCGTTCTCGAAGCTTTTCCGCGTCAGAATCCGGTCCGGCGTCAGATCCTCCCAGACCATCTCGACGATGCGCTTGCCGCTGGCGGCGGCCATGCGCGGATGGGCCGCGTCGGCGGCGGGGATGGCGGAGGCGCCGGGCAGCGTCAGGCCGAGCACCTCGGCATGGCTCATCATGGTCGCGGCCGTGCCCATCACCATGCAGGTGCCATAGGAGCGGGCGATGCCGCTCTCCATGTCGCGCCATTGATCGTCGGTGATGTTGCCGGCTTCCTTCTCGGCCCAGTATTTCCAGACATCGGCGCCGGAGCCGAGCACCTTGCCAGCCCAGTTGCCGCGCAGCATCGGGCCTGCCGGAACGAAGATGAAGGGCAGGCCGGCGCTGCAGGCGCCCATGATCAAGGCCGGGGTGGATTTGTCGCAGCCGCCCAGCAGCACCACGCCGTCGAGCGGATGGGAGCGGATCGATTCTTCGGTCTCCATCGCCAGGAAGTTGCGGTAGAGCATCGTCGTCGGCTTCTGGTACTGCTCCGAGACCGACATCACCGGGATCTCGACGGGAAAGCCGCCCGCCGCCCAGACGGCGCGCTTCACCGCTTCGGCGCGGTCGCGCAAATGGGTGTGGCAGGGATTGATCTCGGACCAGGTGTTGAGGATGCCGATGACCGGCTTACCCATGAACTCGTCATGGCCGAAGCCCATCTGCAGCGCCCGCGAGCGATGGCCGAAGGAGCGCAGGTCGCTCGCGCCGAACCAGCGCTTGCTGCGCAGGGTGTCGGGCGTCTTGCGGGGATGGGACGACATAGGCGTTTCCTTCGAGTGATCTTTTTGTTTGTCGCAGGCATTCTCCGTCATGCTCGGGCTTGTCCCGAGCATCCACGTCTTGAACACAGGTCGCGACCAGCCAAGACGTGGATGGTCGCCACAAGGGCGACCATGACGGGGTGGCGCTACTCCGCTGCCACTCGCACGGCGCTCCAGCCGGCGACGATGCGGCGGAGTTCCGCGCGTTCGGCCTCGTTCAGTTCGGGCAGGCCGGGCAGGCGCACCGGCCCGACCGGCGTGCCGAGCAGGCCGAGCGCCTCCTTCACCACCGTGACATTGGCGCCGTTGCCGTATTTCGTCCGCATCGTCTCGAAGCCGGCGATCTCGCTGACCTGCGCGC
This sequence comes from Bosea vaviloviae, assembly GCF_001741865.1. Classification (NCBI taxonomy): domain Bacteria; kingdom Pseudomonadati; phylum Pseudomonadota; class Alphaproteobacteria; order Hyphomicrobiales; family Alloboseaceae; genus Allobosea; species Allobosea vaviloviae. Next base: position 5,913,694 of record NZ_CP017147.1, on the reverse strand, counting down.
GCGCCTTGGCGAAGTCGCCCGCCTCCAGCGCCTGCCAGATCGAGAGCGAGCGTTCGGGCGCGACATTGACCAGCCCCGAGGTGAAGCCGCGCGCACCCAGCGCATAGAAGGGCGCGGCCCAGCCTTCAGCCAGGCCGCAGATCCAGTTGGCGCTGGTGCCTTCCGTGGCGCGGACGCATTCGGCCAGCAGCATCGCGTTGGTCGAGGCGAATTTGACGCCGGCGACATTGGCATGGGTCGCGACGCGGACGAGGTCCTTCACGCCGATCGCGTCCGAGCGGATATAGGCGACGACAGGCAATGTCAGCGCCTCGGCGATGGCGATGATGTAGTCAGCCTGCGACTGCGGCGCGGCGAAGGGGTCGAGCGGGTGATGCACCATCACCGCGTCGCAGCCCGCGGTCGCGGCGAGCTTGCCGGTCGAGACGGCTTCGCGCAGGGAGCGGCCGATGCCGGCGGTCACCAGTGCCTTGCCATTGGCGGCCTGCGCGGCGACGGCGTGGCTCCTCACGACCTCGTCGGTCGTCATCGGGTAGAACTCGCCGGTGTTGCCGGCCGAGACGATGTTGTGGATGCCGGCCGCCGCGATGCGCGCGACGATCTTAGCCGTCACCGCCCAATCGGCCTCGCCATCGGCCCCCCAGGCGGTGACATGCACGCCGGAGATGCCGCGCAAAGCCTTGCGCACTGTATCATTCGTCATAGGCCAGTCCCTCCGCATCTGAGCCGAACACCTGGCGCACATGGGCTTTCGCCGAGCGCACGATGTGGCGTCTCATCCTCGTCTCGGCGAGCGCCGGATCGCGTCCCGCCAGCGCCTCGAAAATCGATTTGTGTTCCTCAAAGCCCTGGGCGCGCTCGGCGGACTCGGAGAGCAGCGCGATGCGCTGGGCGTGATCGTACATGCGCTGGCCGTCGAGCCGGCGCTCGAGATAGGTGCAGCCCGAAATCCGGTGGATCGTGCCGTGATAGGCCTCGTTCAGGGTGACGAGATCCTCAAGCGCGCTATGTGCCGTCGCATGCTCCATGTCGTCGATCAGGCGCGCCATCTCGGCGATGTCGGCTTCGCTCAGCCGGTTGGCGGCGATATGAGCCATGACGCTTTCGAGCGCGGCGCGGCCAAGCGCCATTTCCAGCGCCTGCCGGGCCGAGAACTCGACGAAGACGCCGCGCCGGGCTTCCGTGCGGACCAGCCCCTCGCTTTCCAGCTTGCGGATCGCGTCCTTCACCGGGGTAGTGCTGACGCCGAGCATTTCGGCGAGCTGGCGCTCGTTCAGGCGTTCGCCATTGCGGAAGCGCCCGGCGACGATCGCGCGACGCAAGCGCTCATGCACATGCTCGCGCAGGGAGCGCAGCAGATGCGGAGCGACGGGCTCGATGGCGATCGATTGCGACATTGCGTTCCAGCGTTTGGCGGTTCCAGAAGAACTTGGCGTTCCAGAACTTGGCGGTTCCAGAACTTGGCGGTTCCAGGTCATGGTTTCGCAGCCGACGAATCCCGGATGGGAGTGAGGCGACCAGGAACCCATGGCGGCACCAAACATCACAAACCGCAAGTGCCGGCAAGTCTGAAATTTCAGATTTCAAATTCGAAATGTCGTGCTATGTCACTCTCAAGGCCAAGCCAAGGGCCGCACCGGCGCAACGAGCCGGGACTGAAAACGCAATGGGAGGATTGCCGACAATGAGACTGACACGCAGGGCCATGATCGCTGCCGCTTGCCTGGCTGCTGCGCCAGCCGCGATGGCTCAGGGAGATTATCCCTCCAGGGTCGTGACGATCGTCGTGCCCTTCGCCGCGGGCGGCACCACCGACATCCTCGGACGTCTGCTGGCCGAAAGGCTGGGCGCCCGGATGAACGGTCGCTTCATCGTCGAGAACCGGGCCGGAGCCGGCGGCAATACCGGCGTAGCCGCCGTCGCACGCTCGACGCCCGATGGCTACACGCTGACCATGGGCACGGTCTCGACCCATGCGATCAATCCCGGCGTCTACGCCAAGATGCCCTATGACCACATCAAGGATTTCGCGCCGATTTCGCAGGTGGCGAGCGTGCCGAACATCCTGATGGTCAATATCGACCTGCCGGCCAAGACGGTGCCGGAGCTGATCGCGCTCTTGAAGGCCAATCCCGGCAAATACTCGTTCGGCTCGTCGGGCGCCGGCACCTCGACGCATATGGCGGCCGAATTGTTCAAGGTCGCGACCGGGACCGACATGGCCCATGTGCCTTATCGTTCCAGCGGGCAGGTGACGCAGGATCTGCTCTCAGGCCAGATCCAGGTCTCGTTCGACAACATCACCATCGCCTGGCCGCATGTCGAGGCCGGCAAGATCCGCGCGCTCGCCACCGCGACGCCGGAGCGGCTGGCTGTGGCGAAGGATCTGCCGGCGCTGGCCGAGTTCATCCCGGGCTATGCCGCGACCTCCTGGCACGGCATCTTCGCGCCGTCGGGCGTGCCCAAGGAGATCGTCGCCAGGCTTTCCACCGAGGTGCAGGCGATCATGCGCGAGCCTGGCACGATCGAGCAGTTGAAGAAGCTCGGTGTCGATCCCGTCGGTTCGACGCAAGAACAGTTTGCCGCCCATATCGCCGCCGAGACCAAGCGCTGGGCCGAGGTGGCGCAGAAGGCGAATGTAAAGATCGAATGAGCGAAGGGCCGATCATTCCGCCAGCGCGGCCGCCTGACGTGGCGGTCTGCGCTTCCGGTGCTCACGTACTTGAGTACGCTCCGCTCCGGTTCTCGACCGCCACGCCATCCGTCTCACGATGACAAAATGCTCGACCCTTCGCTGGAGCCCCGCTCAAGATCATGACGACCCTCACTCCCGAAAACCGCACGAAACTGAAGCGCGTCTCGACCGCCACGCTCACCACCGCTCTGTTCAAGCGCGGCTTCCGCAACGTCTTCATCCAGGATGTCAGGCCGCTCGGCCAGAAGTCCGGCTCGATGGTCGGCGAGGCCTTCACGCTGCGCTATATCCCGGCGCGCGAGGATCTCGACCTGCTCTCGTCCTTCGAGGGCACAGAGCATCCGCAGCGGCGCGCGGTCGAGGATTGCCCGGCCGGTCATGTCATGGTGATCGACAGCCGCAAGGACCCGCGCGCGGCCTCGGCCGGCGGCATCCTGGTCTCGCGCCTGATGCAGCGTGGCGTCGCCGGCGTGGTCACCGATGGCGGCTTTCGCGATACGCCGGAGATCGCCGCCATGGCGATCCCCGCCTATCACAACCGCCCGAGCGCGCCGACCAATCTGATCCGCCACCATGCGCTCGACATCAACGCGCCGATCGCCTGCGGCGACGTCGCTGTCTATCCCGGCGACATCATGGTCGGCGACGGCGAGGGCGTCTGCGTCATTCCCGCCCATCTCGCCAACGAGATCGCGCCGGAGGTCTATGAGCAGACGGCCTATGAGGATTTCGTCGCCGAGCGCGTGCGCGCCGGGCAGGGCATCTTCGGGCTTTATCCCGCCAATGCCGAGACCAAGGTCGAGTTCGCCAAATGGCGGCCGAGCTGGTCCTGAACGCCCGCGCCGCCCGCCGCTGAGGCGGCGGCGCGCAAGCCTTGGGACCATATTCTGCGGAGAAGCCGGCGAAGACCGGCTGCCGCGCTTAAGACCATCAACGACAAAAAACTCCGGGGGAAACAATGGTTGAAACATCTCGTCGTCATCTGCTCGCGGGCGGCGCGGCCGTCATAGCCGGCTCAGTTCTGGCCCGGCCCGCACTCGCGCAAGGCTTCCCGTTCAAGCCGAACCAGCGCTACCCTGATCCATCGGTCGAGATCCTCGATCCCAGCTTCGCGAAATACCGGATCTATTCGAGCACCGTGGAGCAACTGGGGACCGGCATGCGCTGGGCCGAGGGGCCGGTCTATTTCCCGCAAGGGCGCTACCTGCTGGTGAGCGACATCCCGAACAACCGGATCATGAAATATGACGAGGTGAAGAACAGCTTCACCGTCTTCCGCGAGAACGCCAACTACGCCAACGGCAATGCCCGCGACCGCCAGGGTCGTCTCGTCACCTGCGAGCATTCGGTGACGCGCCGGATCACCCGCACCGAGAAGAACGGCAAGATCACCGTTCTGGCCGACAGCTATGAGGGCAAGCGTCTCAACGCGCCCAACGACATCGTCGTCAAATCCGATGATACGATCTGGTTCACCGATCCGCTCTTCGGCATCAGCGGCGAATGGGAAGGCTTCCGCGCCAAGCCGGAGCAGGCGACGACCAACGTCTATCGCATCGGCACCGACGGCAAGCTCATGGCGGTGATCACCGATCTGGTGAACCCGAATGGCCTCGCCTTTTCGCCCGACGAGAAGAAGCTCTATGTCGTGGAATGGCGCGGCACGCCCAATCGCAGCATCTGGAGCTACGACATCGACGCGCAGGGCAAGGCCTCGAACAAGACCAAGGTGGTCGATGCCGCCGATTTCGGCGCGCTGGACGGCTTCAGGGTCGACCGCGACGGCAATCTCTGGTGCGGCTATGGCAGCAATGGCGCGCTTAATGCGGAAGCGGCAGATACCGGTGGGCGCAAGGTCTTCTCATTGCGGGGCAAGTCGGAGGATCTTGACGGTGTCATGGTGTTCAGCCCCGCCGGCAAGCCGCTCGCCTTCATCCGCCTGCCGGAGCGCTGCGCCAATCTGTGCTTCGGCGGTCCCAAGGGCAACCGCCTCTACATGGCGAGCTCGCATTCGCTCTATGCGCTTTACGTCGAGGCGCATGGCGCGGTGTAGCAGCCAGAGGCAGGCAGAGTTCGCCAGATGCGGCCGAACGGGTCGTGAGGCGAGATTAACCTGGTCTTGAGTTCCCGCGGCCAAGCTGTCCATGGGAGTATAAGCGCACGGCAGAAAAGCTGGCATGGAGAGAGCGGATCAACAGCGCCAAGTACCGAAGATCATAGCGCTTTTGGCGCGCTATCAGATGTGGATCAGCAGATTGCTGCGGCTGCCTCTCCTGAATGAAGGGGAGGCGGCCCTGCTGCGGCAATCGCAGGCAGACATCTTCGTCACGATCCTGCCGCCAATCCTGATCTCGAATGTGCTGGCCGCCTGGGTCATTGCGCTCGCGGCGCTGTACTATGGCTGGATCCTGCTGCCTGTCTCCTGGGCGGCCAGCGTTGCCGCCATCGGCTTCCTCGGGATCAGGCGGATCAGACTGATCAAGGCGCGCCAGCGCAGCGAGCCACCTTCGGAACGCTTCGTCGCGCGCATCATCGCCGACTCCGCCATCATGGCGATGCCTTGGCTGGTGATCGCGATAGGGCTCAATCCGGGCGTCGCGCCGCAGATGGAGGTGCTCTTTTCGACCATCCTGGCGGGCCTCATCTTCGCAGGCATCTTCACGATGGCGAGCATGCCGGCGGCCGCGTTGATGTTCTCGGGGCTGATCATGGCCGGCCGGCTGATCCAGCTCGTCTTCACGGGGCTTGACCAGGCAGTCGCCAACCTTGCCATGCTGCTGATCTACAGCACCGTGCTGGTCATCTCGTTGCGGGCCTTCGCGCTGCTTTATATCGAGCGCGTGCGGGGCTCGATCACGGCAGCGACGCTGCGCGAGGAGGCACAGGCGCGCGCGCTGAGCGAGGAACGGCGACGCCAGCAGGTGGAGGCGCAGGCTGCGGGTTTCCGCGATGATGTCGGCGATATCCTCGGCGCCTTCTCGCAGTCGGCGAGCCGCATGAACGAGGCGGCCGAGGGACTGCGGAGCATCGCCCGCAGCTCGCATGACACCCTGTCGGGAGCTCTCGGACGGGTCGGTTCGGCCAAGAGCGACATCGCCTCGGTCGAGTTCTGTTCGCGCCGGCTGACCGAGACAATCGGACTGATCCGCCACGAGACCGATGCGACGACGCAGCTCGTGCGCATGGCGGCCGCCGATGTCGTGGCCTCTATTGCCATCAAGACCGGGCTGACCGGGGCGGTGCGCGATATCGGCCAGGTTTCCAACCTGATCCGTGACATTGCCGCCCAGACCAATCTGCTCGCCCTCAATGCGACGATCGAGGCGGCTCGCGCCGGCCTCGCAGGCCGCGGTTTCGCGGTCGTCGCCAGCGAGGTCAAGGATCTCGCCGCGCGGACCGGAGCAGCGACGGAAGACATCGCCCAGCGTATCGAGGAGGTGCGGCTGGCGACCGAGCGTTCGCTCGCGGCTGTGATGAACATCAGTGCCTCGACGGATGCGATCGTGGGCGCGACCGGCGGCATCGTCATTGCCGTCGACCAGCAAGCCGAGGCCATCGAGACCATGCTGGCTCTGCTGGCACGCGCCGTTTCCGAGGCCGAGCAGGCGGCACAGGCGATCGACCGCGTCGCGGCCGATGCCGCCCGCACTCTGGAGAGCGGCGAGGAGATTTCCCAGGCTGCGGCCGGGATCGATGTTTCGGCGACCCGTCTCGACGAATCCGTCGCCCGGTTCTCCCGCGACGTCGTCAGGGGCTGATCAGCCGGCTGTCCCGATGCGGTAGAATTCGCGGTACCACGCCACGAAACGGGCGATGCCGGTCTCGATCGGCGTGTCCGGCCTGAAATCGACCTTTGCCATCAAGGCGGAGACATCGGCGAAGGTCGCGGGCACGTCGCCGGGCTGCATCGGCAGGTGGCGCTTGATCGCGGGCTTGCCGCAGGCCTGCTCGACCGCCGCGATGAAGTGGTCGAGCCGCACGGGCGTGTGGTTGCCGATATTGTAGATGCGGTGCGGAGCGGCGGCCGTCGCGGGGTCAGGGCGGGCCTGGTCGAAAGCGGGATCGGCCTGGGGCGGCGCAGCCACGAGCCGGACGATCGCCTCGCTGACATCGTCGACATAGGTGAAGTCGCGGCTCATCTCGCTTTCGGCGTAGACGTCGATCGGCTGGCCCTCGAGGATCGCCTTGGTGAACTTGAAGTAAGCCATGTCCGGCCGGCCCCAGGGTCCGTAGACGGTGAAGAAGCGCAGGCCCGTCGCCGGGATGCCGTAGAGATGGGCGTAGGAATGCGCCATCAATTCATTGGCGCGCTTGGTTGCGGCGTAGAGCGAGACTGGATGATCGGCGCCGTCATGCTCGCTGAACGGCGTCTTGGCGTTGGCGCCGTAGACCGAGCTCGACGAGGCATAGATCAGATGGCCGACGGGATTGTGCCGGCAGGCCTCCAGCACCGACAGGAACCCGTCGAGATTGGCGCTGGCATAGGCGCGCGGATTGTCGAGCGAATAGCGCACACCGGCCTGGGCCGCGAGGTGAATGACGGCGTCGGGCCGGTAAGCCGCAAAAGCCGACAGGAGCCCATCATAGTCGGCGATATCCAGGGCCTCGAAGGCAAAGCCATTGCGCGGGGTGAGCCGGTCGAGCCGGGCCTGCTTCAGGGCCGGGTCGTAATAGGGCGTCAGGTTGTCGATGCCCAGAACCTGGATACCTTGGGCGAGCAGCGCCTCGGCGACATGGTAGCCGACGAAGCCGGCGGCTCCGGTCAGCAGGATGCGTTGCTGGCGAGTGTTGGTCATCTGGCGACGCGCCGTCCCTTGCCGCGGAGATGGCTGGCGGCGGGAGAGTGTTTCGCCGCCGGCTCCACATAGCGCCGGCAGCGAATGGCGGCCTGCGGGCCGCGACCGGGTTCGATTGCAGCCTCGTCCTCTTCGGATGATTTGCGGCGTGAGGCAAGAGCCCGACGATGTCGCGTCGCGCCGGTTTCGCAGCGTTCCCGGCCATGACGGCCTGTGGCATGCCGGCGATGAGCCGGGAAGAGCGGGCAATTTCTGCCTCCCGGTCCTCGCAACATGGCAAAAGCTGCCGGACCATTATGGTGAACGATCATTTAATCGATTGATTTGATTGCCTTTTTCTCCGGCTCGGCAATTGCGTGCCGCTTGCCCGGAGGCCAGCACCGATGCGGCCTCCGCCACCGGTATCGATGACCCAAAGGGGCCAGTCAGGAGAGCGTTCCATGAGTAGCGTATCGTCCAGCGCGCAGAACTATTCCCGGTTCGAGACGCGCGTCCAAAGCCGGCTGAACGCCGACATCGCCTCGGGCAAGATTTCCGCAGCGGACGGGACTGCGCTCGGCAGCGCGCTTGGCGACATCCAGCAGCAGCTCACCGCCAGCTCGACCCAAAGCACCTCGTCTTCCACGGGGAAGCTGGGCACGACGGTCGGCTCGCTCATCGATGGCGAGGTCTCGTCGGGAAAGCTGACCAGCGCTCAGGCCGGCGAACTCAAGAGCCTGCTCGGGGGTGGGCACCGCGTCGGCGGAGGTCACCATGGCCACAAATCCCAGGCGGCCAAGAAAGACAGCAGCGATCAGGCTAGCGACGATACCCAAACCCGGCTCCCCGGGGTGTTGAACGCGGCCTCTTCCAATGCGGCCGATTCCAGCGCCGCTGCCGATCCGCTCGCGGAATTCCTCAAGATCCTGCAGAGCGCTCAGCAGACCTTGTCCAGTTCGTCCTACACCGCAGCCGGCACGAGCACGACCAAGACCCCCAGCTCAAGCCTGGGCCTCGTCGACACCACCGCCTGACGGGCGCGGCGGTCAATAGAATGGCTGGGATGGAAACGGGACGGGCCGATGCATGTCGGCCTGGTCCCTCATCACTGTCATCGGAGAACCGCACCCCGTTTGGGGAAAGCGTTGGTAGCGGGAGAGGGACTCGAACCCCCGACACGCGGATTATGATTCCGCTGCTCTAACCAGCTGAGCTACCCCGCCCCGAGACGAAGGCTCGCCGCTGACGGCGTGCCTTTGTGAGGGCGCGTATAGGGGGCGAAGGGTGATGCCGTCAAGCCTCCGGACGGCATGGGAGATAATCATATGACATGCGCATTACGCTCTTTGCGGCGAGTACTGTAGGTTTGCCATGCGTTCATTGCATTGGTGCAGTCTTGAAGCCCGGATACGACGGCTTAGCTGATAGCTAGACCGGCGTCAGGGGCCGCTGCGGGAATGGCCGACGATGATCGCCGCCATCGCACCGCTGCGCAGCCGGTCATTTCGGAGGCCGCTTTTGATGGCAACGCTCATTTCATCCTTCACTGCTTCGTTTGCACAGTCCCTTTCGACACATGCCAGGCCCCGTCTTGCCAGGCCCCGTCTTGCCAGGCCGCGCATCGCCCAGACCGTGGCGGCTATCGCGCTCGGCTTCGCGGCGTTCGGCGCCATGCCGAGTGCTCCTGCCGCCGCCGCCGAGCGCTCTGGCTGGGAGACCGCCTGCGCCTACAAGCAGCCCTCGGGCATGTTCGGCAACGGCTATACGGTGGTGGCCGACATGTGCGCGCGTCTGCGCTCCTGCCAGGCCATCTCGGATCGGGGCGGCGACCTCGCGCAGGCCGGGTGCTTCGGCTTCGAGCCCGCGCCGCGCCCGGCTGGTCCGCGCTCCTAAACACGCTTCCGGCCCGGCAGGCATGGCGCCTGCCGGGCCGGAATCATCTCAGGCCGTAGCGGCTTGATGTGACGCGGTCTTGCGCAGGCGGACGACCTTGAAATAGCCGCGGCCGACATGGACGGTCTCGTAGCGTCCAGTGCGGGCCGCCCAGTCGGTCAGGCGGCTGACCTTGAAATCCGTGCTCCAGCCGATTGCCTTGGCCAGGGGGGCGAGTGCTGCCCAGAATGGTGCAAGCAGGCTGCCATCGTCGACGAGGCGGCTCGAGATCACGATCTCGCCGCCGGGTTTCAATACGCGATCCATCTCGGCCAGGGCCTGCTCCGGGTCGGGCACCAGCGTGATCACGAATTGCGCGGTCACGGCGTCGAAGCGTTCGGCCTCGAAGCCCAGGCGGCAGGCATCCATCACCATCAGGCCGCGGACATGGGCGAGCCCCTGGCTCGCGACCTTGCGGTTGGCGACCTTGAGCATGTCGAGCGAGAGATCGGCCCCGAGCACGCGTGTGCCTTGCGTGAAATAGGGCAGGGTCAGCCCGGTGCCGACGCCGATCTCCAGGATGTCGGGGCCGCAGGCGCAGGCCGCCGCGACGGCCTCGCGCTGCGGGCGGGCCAGCATGCGCAGATAGACCTTGTCGTAGAATTTGGCCCAGGCCGCATAGGCGCGCTTCTGGGCTTCGAGGTGAGTCACCGACATGGAGCGGCTCGCAGCGATTGAGGTTGCAGGAAAAGCCGGGGCGGGGTCGGGCTCAGGGCTGTGCGTGGGCGAAGGCAGGCGCGGGCGTCAGCATTGCCAGCGGCGGCCGCAGGATCGTGCCGCCGCCGAGCACGCGCGCATCGGGGCCGGCATCCGTGTAGATGACGCAAGCCTGGCCGGGTGAAACGCCCTCTTCATCGCTGGCGAGTTCGATCTTGAGGCCGTCCTCGTCGCGCATCAGGCGGGCTTCGCGCGGTGCCCGGGTCGAGCGCACCCGGACGGCGACATCGAGCCCCTCGACCGGGAGCGCATCCAGCGAGAGGTCGCCGAGCCAGTTGACGTCGCGCAGCCTGATCTCGCGCACGCCCAGCGCCTCGCGCGGGCCGACGATGACACGGGCGAGGTCGGCGTCGAGCCGCAGCACATAGAGCGGCTCGGCCGCGCTGAGACCCAGCCCCTTGCGCTGTCCAACGGTGTAGCGCAGCACGCCGTCATGGCGCCCGAGCACGCGCCCGTCGAGATGGACGATCTCACCGGGGCGCGAGGCGCCGGGCTTCAGCTTCTCGATCACATCGGCATAGCGGCCATTGGGAACGAAGCAGATGTCCTGGCTGTCGGGCTTGTCGGCGATGCCGAGCCCGAGTTCGGCGGCGAGTGCGCGGGTCTGCGCCTTGTCGATGCTGCCGAGCGGGAAGCGCAGCAGATCGAGCTGCTCCTGCGTCGTCGCATAGAGGAAATAGCTCTGGTCGCGCGCGGCGTCGGCGGCGCGGAACAGGCCGCGATGGCCGGTGCCGAGGTCGCGGCTGACGACATAATGGCCGGTCGCCAGCGCATCGGCACCGAGCTCCCGGGCCAGGCCCAGGAGGTCGCGGAACTTCACCGTGCGATTGCATTCGACACAAGGGATCGGCGTCTCGCCGGCGAGATAGCTCTCGGCGAAGCGCTCGATCACGGCGTCGCGGAAACGGCTCTCATAATCGAGCACGTAATGGGGGATGCCGATGGCCTCCGCGACGCGGCGGGCGTCGTGGATATCCTGGCCGGCGCAGCAGGCGCCGGCGCGGTGCACGGCCGCGCCATGATCGTAAAGCTGCAGCGTCACGCCGATGACGTCATAGCCCTCGCGCTTCAGCAGCGCGGCGACGACGGAGGAGTCGACGCCGCCGGACATCGCCGCGACGACGCGCGTGGCCGCAGGCGGCTTGGCGATGTCGAGGGAGTTGAGGGGCGTGGTCATGCGATGGTCCGGTCCGGGACGGCGGCGGATGCGATCGGCGGTTCTATACCGGCTTTGGTGCGCGCCTGCCAGCGCGCGATCGGCAAATCCTGCCGGGCTGGGGTGCAAGACCGGCGCTTCTTGCCGTCAGGTTGATCGTGTGATGCAGCTAAGTCATTGATATCAATTATGCATTGTGTGGCGTGGGACTTGCTCCCCGGAGGGGCGGGTGTTGTGTTGCCCGCGTCCGGAATCGCCGATGTCTGTTCAGCCGCTCACGCTTTCGTCTGCCTTGATCGAACCCGCTCCCGTGCGTCGTCGCGCGGCAGAGCCGGATTCCGGTCGCGCGGTTGAGGCGTTCACGCTGCCAGACGATACGTCTCGCGAGACGGCCACCCGCGCGCAGGACGCCTCCGCGCCGCGCCCGAAACCCGAGCGGGCGCAGGCCGAGGATCAATCGTCGCCGCAAAAGCCCGATGCCAGGACGAGCGATGCCAAGACGAACGCTGCCAAGACGAGCGAAGACAAGGCGAGCGCGGACAAGACGGATGCCGCCAAGACCGACGCTATAAAGACAGACGCGGCCAAGACAGACGCGGCCAAGACAGACGCGGCAAAGACAGACGCGGCAAAGACGAATGCCGCCACGCAGGCGCCGATTGCCGTCAAGCCGGGCGAGACCACGCCTGGCGCTCAGGGCGCCACGGGGTCGCCCCCGGTTCAGCAGGATATCGGCGCACTTGTCAGCATCGCGGTCGCCACGCAGGCCGAGGCGCCGGCGAGTGGCGAAGCCGTAAAGGAGAAGGACGCCAAGGGCGTCAAGGACAAGGCGACCGAGACGCCGGCGGTGGATCCCTCCGCGCTTCCCACCACGCCAGCCGAAGGCGTCGTTGTCCCGGCATTGCCGACCATCGATCTGTCCGCCGCGATCGTTCCAGGCGCCATGCCCGCTGCTGCAGCCGAAGCGGCCACGCCTGCTGTGGGCGCCGTCCTGGCTGCCGGGATCGCCAAGGCCGGGCTTGCCTCGCCGAAACTGGCTATCGCCGTCTCCTTGCAGGCCGATGCTGCTGGTGGTGCGGGAGCTGATGCCGGCGCCCTCGCGGATGGCGAAGCCGGCAAGCCGCAACTCGCGACCGGCGGGCAGCAGACCGCGCATACGACCAAACTCGGCAAGGAGGAGCCTGCTGCATCTCCGGCCGCCTCGGCCGCGCCGCAGGCTGAATTCAAGCCGCTCGAATTGCTGCAGACGCCGCAGAGCCTGGTCGATCTTTCCGCGCTGGCGCAGCCGCGCGCCGGCAAGGCGGGCGCTGCCGCTGACTTGATCGCTCCCGAACAGGCTGCCGCCGGGCAGGCCACGACGGCCCATGGCCAGCCTGCTGCGGCCACTCAGACGACACCGCTCCACATGGTTCCGATCGAAATCGGGATGAAGGCGCTGGCGGGCTCGCGGTCATTCGACATCAGGCTTGATCCGGCGGAGCTCGGCCGCGTCGACGTCAAGCTCGAGGTTTCCGACAAGGGCGAGGTCAGCGCCAGGCTGGTCGTCGACCGGGTCGAGACGCTGCACATGCTCCAGCGCGACTCGCGCACGCTGGAGCGAGCCTTCGAACAGGCCGGCCTCAAGCCCTCCGATGCGGGCGTCGAGATCAGCTTGCGCGATCCCGCCGATCAGTCCGGCTTCCGACAGAACCGACAGCAGGACGACGCGCCGCGCCGCACGCCGACAGCCACGGAAACCGGCGAAGACATCGTCGCGCCCGCCCAGCCAATCCAGACCCGCCGCCTCGTCAGGCTCGGCGGCGTCGATCTCAGCATCTGACGGCAAGGAGAAGCACCATGGCCGTTTCCAACACCTCCTCGACGACGACCGCGGGGTTCCAGAACACCTCCTCGACGACGAGCACCAACACCGTGACCGGTTCGCAGACGGCGATCGCCGGGAATTTCGACCAGTTCCTGTCGCTGCTGACGACGCAGCTCAAGAACCAGAGCCCGCTCGACCCGCTCGACACCAACCAGTTCACGTCCCAGCTCGTGCAGTTCGCCGGCGTCGAGCAGCAGCTCAAGATGAACGACACGCTGAGCGCGCTGCTCACTCTCAACAAGGCGACGACGACGACGGATGCGGTCGGCTTCATCGGCGCGACGATCACCGCTGATGGCGCAACGGCGCCGCTCAAGAACGGAACCGCCTACTGGTCGGTGAACATGGCGAGCGCCGGCACCGCCAACATCACCGTGAAGGATTCCAGCGGCTCGGTGGTCAGGACCCTGACGACGAGCCTCGCCGCCGGCGAGCAGACCGTCCAGTGGGATGGCAGCACTTCGACGGGTGGGACAGCGCCCGCCGGGGACTACACCATCACCGTCGACGCCAAGGATCTGGCCGGCCAGGCGGTGGTCGCCAAGACCGAAATCATCGGCGTCGTCGACAGCATCGATCTGAGCGGCGATACGCCGATGCTCAAGATCGGCACGATCAGCGTCGCGATCGACAAGGTCAAGAAAGTGATCAAGGGCTGATGGCGGCCGACGCGCAAATAGGGAAAGCCGTCCGATTCGCTTTAGGTAAATCTTAAAGCCGGACGCCTATGCTCAGCAGAAGTAGGTCTGTTGAGTTGTGTGAGTGTACCATGACCGAGCCTTTGCGACCGCGGGTGAAGTACGTGATCGGACCGGACGGAAGTCCGTTGACGATTGCCGATCTGCCGCCCATGAATACGCGCCGCTGGGTGATCCGGCGTAAGGCCGAGGTGGTTGCGGCCGTCCGCGGCGGCCTTCTCAGCCTTGAGGAAGCCTGTCAGCGCTATACGCTGACCGTCGATGAATTCCTGAGCTGGCAGATGTCGATCGATCAGCACGGCCTCGCCGGCCTGCGGACGACCCGCATCCAGCATTACCGCCAATAGGATCGCTTTTCCGGTCCATTGCCCGGTCCATTACCAAGGCGTCGGTCCGATCGGACCGGCGCCTTTCGCATTTTCAGTGCCTAACGGCATCAATCCACCATTCGTTAACCCGGTGCTAACCATGCACTGGGAAAAACTTGCCTAGTGCGTCGTGCCTTGTGTGCGGCGATGTCGGTTTTGTGGAACGGATGGCTGCGTGAACGGCATCGTCGGTCAGTTTACGAAATTCGGAGCGGCGCGCCTGGCGGCGATGCTAGCGGTGACGCTTGGCCTCGTGGGCTTCTTCGGCTTCGTCATGCTGAGGATGTCGCAGCCGGCGATGAGCGTGCTGTTCTCCGACCTGTCGAATCAGGATGTCAGTGCGATCCTGAAGGATCTCGATACGCGCGGCATCAAATACGAGCTGCGCGGCGACGGGCAAACCGTGCTGGTCGCCAAGGCCGATGTGCCGCGGCTGCGGCTCGACCTCGCCAGCAAGGGCATTCCGTCCGGCGGCGGCGTCGGCTACGAGATCTTCGACAAAGGCGATGCCTTCTCCTCGACCAGCTTCGTCCAGAATATCAACCATCTGCGCGCGCTGGAGGGTGAACTCTCGCGCACCATCCGCTCGATCAGCCGCGTCCAGGCGGCGCGCGTGCATCTCGTCATCCCGGAGAAGCGCCTGTTCGAGCGCGATCGCGAACTGCCGCGTGCCTCGATCGTGCTCAAGCTGGCCGGCGAACTCGACGCGGCGCAGGTGCGCGCCGTGCGCCATCTCGTCTCCTCCGCCGTTGACGGGCTCAAGCCCGAGCGCGTCTCGATCGTCGATGAGCGCGGCAGGCTTCTGGCCGACGGTGCCCAGGGCGAGCAAGGGCTTGTCGGGCTCGGCATCGACGAGCGGCAGATGGGGATCGAGAAGCGGGTCAAGACGCAGGTCGAGGATATCGTCGCCAGCGTCGTCGGGCAGGGGCGGGCGCGGGTCCAGGTTGCGGCCACTCTCGACGCCAACCGCATCGAGAGCCGCTCGGAGACCTATGATCCGGAAAGCAAGGTCATCCGCTCCAGCCAGAACCGCACCGAGAATGCGACGACGACCGATGGCGCGAACGGGGCCGTCACGGTCGGCAACGAACTGCCCGGAGCCCAGGCGGGGCAGGGCACCCAGCAGAATCAGAAGGACGCCTCCTCGAAGAACGAGGAGGTGGTCAATTACGAAATCTCGCGCACGACTCGCACCGAGGTGCTGGAGGGCGGGCGCGTCAAGCGGCTCTCGGTCGCGGTGCTGGTCGATGGAAACTACACCCGCAACGGCACCGAAGTCGCCTATCAGCCGCGTAGCGGCGAGGAGCTGGACCGGATCGGTCAGCTGGTGCGCATGGCGATGGGCTATGACGAGGCGCGCGGCGACAAGGTCGAGGTCGTCAATCTGCGCTTCGCTGAGGCGCCGCAGGCGATCGTCGAGCTGCCCGAACAATCCTTGATGCAGCAGCTGCTCTCCTTCACCAAGGAGGATCTGATCCGCTTCGCCGAACTCGGCGTCATCTCGCTGCTGACGCTGATCGTGCTGATGGTGGTGGTGCGGCCGCTGCTGAAGCAGGCGCTCGCGCCCGATCCGGGCATGCGGCCGATCCCGAGCTTCATGCGCGACGGCTTGGCCCTGGCCGACGGCACTGGCGACCCTGCGAGCTCGCGCTCCGTGACGGGCCCGGACGGCTCGCGCGATATGGAGGTCGAGGCGCCGTCCGAGCGCATGCTCGCGGTTGCGCAGATCAAGGGACAGCTCAAGGCCCAGTCCGTCGAGAAGATCGGCGCGCTGGTGTCGCAGAACCCCGCCGACTCGGTCGCGGTGCTGCGGGGCTGGATTCATGAAAAGTCCGCGGCATGACGGGTCTTTGAGCCATGGCCGCTGAACGTTCCATCGCCACGCGCAACTCCGGCAACCGCGATAGTGACGCCACGAGCTATGGCGGCGTAACCACGATCGCGGAGATGAATGGGCCGCAGCGCGCCGCGGTGATCCTGCTCGTGCTCGGGGAGGATCATGGCCGCACGATCTGGCAGGAGTTCGATGATGAGGAGATCCGCATCATCACTCGCGCCATGGCCGAGCTCGGGACGGTCGACGCCGATGAGGTCGAGCGGCTGATGCTGGACTTCGTCGGCCGGCTGTCGAGCGCGGGCGCGGTCACAGGCTCGTTCGACCGGACAATCTCGCTCTTGGAGAAGATCCTGCCGAGTGATCAGGTCGCCCTGATCATGGAGGAGATCCGCGGGCCGGCCGGCCGCAACATGTGGCAGAAGCTCGGCAATATCGATGCGGTCGTGCTCGCGAACTTCCTCAAGAACGAGTATCCGCAGACGATCGCGGTTATCCTTTCGAAAATCAGGGCGGAGCATGCCGCCAATGTTCTGCGCAATCTGCCCAACGAACTCTCGATCGACGTCGTCAGCCGCATGCTGCGCATGGAATCGGTGCAGAAGGAGGCGCTCGACCATATCGAGAATACGCTGCGCACCGAATTCGTCTCGACCTTGACGCAAACCCGCCGGCGCGATCCGCATGAGATGATGGCGGAGATCTTCAACGGCTTCGACCGCCAGACCGAGATTCGCTTCCTCGCGGCGCTCGACGATTCCAACCAGGAATCGGCCGCCCGCATCAGGGCGCTGATGTTCACCTTCGAGGATCTCGGCAAGCTCGATCCCGCCGCGCTGCAGACGCTGATGCGGCAGGTCGACAAGGACACGCTCGCGCGGGCGCTCAAGGGCGCGAGCGAGGACATGCGCAACTTCTTCTTCGGCGCGATGTCGCAGCGTGCCACCAAGAACATGCAGGACGACATGCAGGGCCTTGGCCCCTTGCGCCTCAAGGAGGTCGACGAGGCGCAAGCCAAGATGGTGGCCTTGACCAAGGATCTCGCCGACAAGGGCGAGATCGTCCTGGCCAAGGGCAATTCCGAAGACGAATTGGTTTATTGACGATGCGCCCCGCCACGAAATTCACGTTTGGCACCGATTTCCGCGAGGGCGGCCGGCGGGCCGCCGGCGAGGCCGATCTCGCTGCGGCGAAGTCCGAGGCGTTCCGCGCAGGCGAGGCCCAGGCGCGACACGACGCCGAGGGACAGCTCAACGGCATGGTCGGCCAGCTCGCCCGCGCGGCCGAGCGCCTACTCGCCCAGGAGGATGCCCGCACCGCTGCGATCGAGGCGCAGGCCGCCCATATCGCCATCGCCACGGCCAAGGCGCTGGCGGGCGCTGCGCTTGCCGAGAAGCCGCTGGCCGAGATCGAGCACGCCGTACGCGAATGCCTTTCGCATGCGCGGCTGGCGCCACACCTCGTCTTGCGGGTGAATGACGGCGCCGCGGAGGCCGTGGAAGCGTTGATCGCTCGTCTGGCGCGGGAGAGCGGCTTCGCCGGTCGTCTCGTCGTGCTCGGCGAGCCGGAGATCGCTCCCGGCGACGGGCGCATCGAATGGGCCGATGGCGGCTTCGTGATCGACGCGCAGCGTCTGTCACAACTGGTCGAGCAGGCTGTGACGGGCGTTTTCGGCCATGCCGGCCCGCGCAGCCTTGCCGAGTGAGGACACCAAGATGAGCCCAGGCAACGACTTGAACCTGCCCCCCCTGAACCCGGCCGATCTCTCCTTCGATCACGAGACGCCCTCGGTGGCGCGCTCGGGGCCGGTACCGGTCAAGACCGCCGAGGATCTGGAGCAGGTCTTCGACGTACCGGTCACCGTCTCGGCTGTGCTGGGTTCGTCGCGGATCGCGGTCGGCGACCTGCTGCAGATCGTGCCCGGCGCCGTGCTCGAACTCGACCGGCGCGTCGGCGAGGCCATCGACATCTTCGTCAACGAGCGGCTGGTCGCGCGCGGGGAGGTTGTCGTGGTCGAGGATCGGCTCGGCGTCACCATGACCGAAATCATCAAGGCCGACCGGTGAAGACCGGCCGCCCTATCACGCTCTCATACGGAAAGGCCTGAGCCATGCGCCTCATCATCGTCGGCGGTCTCAAGGGGCAGATCATCGCGGCCGCCCGGATCGCGATCGCGCATGGCGCGAACGTCACGCATACGGAGAGCCTCGAGCAGACGCTCGCCGTGCTGCGCGCCAAGGGGGCGGATCTCCTGATGATCGACGTCGCGCAGCCGATCGCGAAATATGTCGCGGCGCTGGAGGCCGAGCGCATCCGCACGCCGATTGTCGCCTGCGGTACCTCGACCGATGCGCGCGCCGCCGTCGCCGCGATCCAGGCCGGGGCGCGCGAATATGTGCCGCTGCCGCCCGATCCCGAACTGATCGCTGCCGTGCTGGAGGCCGTCGCGGCTGATCAGTCGAGCCTGATCTGGCGCGATCCGGCGATGGAGCGCGTCGTCCAGCTCGCGGCCCAGATCGCCCGCTCGGACGCCCCCGTGCTCGTCACCGGCGAAAGCGGCACCGGCAAGGAGGTGATCGCACGCCATCTGCACCAGAAGTCGCTGCGCAAGGACAAGCCTTTTGTGGCCGTGAACTGCGCCGCCATTCCCGACAACCTGCTCGAATCGGAGCTGTTCGGGCATGAGAAGGGCGCCTTCACCGGCGCGGTGGCGCGACGCATCGGCAAGTTCGAGGAGGCGAGCGGTGGCACGCTGCTGCTCGACGAAATTTCCGAGATGGATGTGCGGCTGCAGGCCAAGCTGCTGCGCGCCTTGCAGGAGCGCATGATCGACCGTGTCGGCGGCACGCAGCCGGTCAGGGTCGATCTTCGCATCATCGCGACCTCGAACCGCAATCTGGGCGATGCTGTCCGCGAAGGTTCGTTCCGCGAGGACCTGTTCTACCGGCTGAACGTGGTGCACTTACGCCTGCCGGCGCTGCGCGAGCGGCCGGCCGATATCCTGGCGCTCGCCGACCACTTCACCAAGAAATATGCCGAGATCAATGGCCTGCCGCTACGGCCGCTGGCGAGCGACGCGCGCAAGCTCCTGCTGACCAATTCATGGCGGGGCAATGTGCGCGAACTGGAGAATACGATCCATCGCGCCGTGCTGTTGGCGCAGGGGCCCGAAATCGGCACCGAAGCCGTGATGACGCCGGAGGGCGAGACGCTAGGCCCCGCCAGCGGCAGGGACCCGGCGGCGCGCGCGGCGCAGACGGCGGAGGCGGTGACGCGCTCGCTCGTCGGTCACACGGTTGCCGATGTCGAGCGCGAGCTCATTCTCGACACCTTGGACCATTGCCTTGGGAACCGCACGCATGCGGCCAAGATTCTGGGGATCTCGATCCGGACATTGCGCAACAAGCTGAGCGAATACGGAGCGGCCGGCATCGCTGTGGCGGAGCCGGGTCAGGCGCGCGTCAGCGCGGCCTGACCCGCTCCCGTCAGCTCAGATCACCAGCGGCGATAGCGGCGATAATAGCGCGGCCGGCGATAATAGCGCGGGCGATAATAATACCGCGGACGGGCATAATAGCGCGGCCGGCGGTAGTAATAATACTGGCTGAACTCGGCGTCGGTCTTGTCCAGGCCGTCCTTAACCTCGACGGCGATCTGGTCGTCGGCCTTGGCCGGCTGTGGTTCCGGCATTGGAGCGGGCTTGGGCTGAGCGGCTTCCGCGACAGCCATACCGCCGAGACTGGCGGTGGCCATCCCGCCGATCAGCGTCATGATGAATGAGCGTCTATCCACGACATCCTCCGAAGACTGGTTTTCCATTCCCTATTCGTGCCCGCATCACAGCGCGCAACCGGGGCTGAAAGATAACGCATTTTCGTGGTCTGTGTTCCCATTCCTCAAATTTCTCTGATCATGCCTAAAGCCGCTCGGGAGCGGGCTCGTCGACCGCGTTGAGAGGGCGACAGACGTCTTCCAGCGATCTGCGCTCGGCGCGGACAGCGAAGAGCGCAGCTATCAAGGCCGCGGCCAGCATCAGGGCGGCGCCGAACAGGTAGCCGCCGAAGACGCTCAGGCGCGAGCCGGTGTCGATCAGCGCGCCGAACAGCCAGGGGCCAGCGACGCCGCCGATGCCGGTGCCCACGGCATAGAAGGCGGCGATCGCCAAGGCGCGCATTTCGACCGGGAAGGTCTCGCTGACGGTGAGATAGGCAGAGCTCGCGGCGGTGGAGGCGAAGAAGAAGACAACGCTCCAGCAGGCCGTCAATTGCGCGGCGCTGACGAGGTCGCGCCAGAACAGATAGCCCGTCGCAGCCAGCAGCAGGCCCGACATCGCATAAGTGAAGGCGATCATCCGCCGCCGCCCGAGGGTGTCGAAGAGGCGGCCCAGGATGATCGGCCCGAGCACGTTGCCCGCCGCGAAGGGCAAGATGAACCAGCCGATCGCCTGCGAGGGCACAGCGTAGAAATCCGTCAGGATCAACGCATAGGTGAAGAAGATCGCATTGTAGAAGAACGCCTGTGCGGCCATCAACGCCAGCCCCACCAGTGCCCGCTGCCGGTGCCTGACGAACAGCGCGTGGAAGACCTCCCGAAGCGGGGTCGCAGCACGTGGACACAGGTGGATCTTCGGCAGGGCCTCGTCAGGGCTGTCGGAAACCCCGGCGCGCCGTTCGATCTCGGCGACGATCATGGCGGCCTCATTCGCGCGGCCATGGCTGATCAGCCAACGTGGGCTCTCCGGTATCCATTGCCTGAGGACGAGGATGACGAGGCCGAGAGCCGCGCCGATGAAGAAGGCGAGCCGCCAACCCAGTTCGGGATCGATGACAGCAGGATCGAGCAGGATAATCGCGCCGACCGCGCCGAGCGCCGCGCCGATCCAGAACGAACCGTTGATCACGAGATCGACCCAGCCGCGCATCCGCGCCGGAACGAGCTCCTGGATGGTCGAGTTGATGGCCGTATATTCGCCGCCGATGCCCATGCCGGTGAAGAAGCGGAAGATGATGAAGCTGGCAAAATTCCAGGAGAAGGCGGTTGCCGCCGTCGCGACGAGATAGACCAGGAGCGTGATCGTGAAGAGCCGTTTGCGGCCAAGACGGTCGGTCAGCCAGCCGAAGAGGAGCGCGCCGAGGACTGCGCCAGCAAGATAGGCCGCCCCGGCAATGCCGATCTCGGTGTTGCTGAAGCGCAGCGTTGGGCTTTGCTTCAGCGCGCCGGAGACCGAACCGGCGAGCGTGACCTCGAGCCCGTCGAGGATCCAGGTGACGCCGAGCGCCACCACCACCAGCGTATGGAACCGCGACCAGGGCAGGCGGTCGAGCCGGGCCGGGATATCGGTCGAGATCGTCGGCTGCAAAGCCGTGTCCGGCGCTGTCATGCCGGCATCCTCCCGATTGTCGCGAGGCCGCTATCGGTTGAACGGCCTCTTTATGAGAAAGGCGGCGCCCTGCGGGCGCC
Source organism: Bosea vaviloviae (assembly GCF_001741865.1). NCBI lineage: Bacteria > Pseudomonadati > Pseudomonadota > Alphaproteobacteria > Hyphomicrobiales > Alloboseaceae > Allobosea > Allobosea vaviloviae. The sequence continues at coordinate 5,892,195 of NZ_CP017147.1, read as the reverse complement.
GCCTCGTTGGTGCGGGCGCTTGCCTCAGCGCACGTAGATCGGGCGCCGGCGAACGACGCGATGCGGGCGCCGGACGATGACGGGCCGGCGCACGATCACCGGGCGGCGATGGCGACGGCCTAAGGGCCGGTACGGGCGATGGCGCCCGACATACTGGGTGAACTCAGCCTCGGTGTTGTCGAGCGCGGTCTTGCTCGCGGGGTCGATCTCATCGGTCGCCGGCACGGCCGGGGCAATCTCCGGCTTGCGCGAAGCGGGTGGCGCGGAGGCAGCTTGCGCAATCGCGGTGCCGCCCAGGCTCGCAGCAGCCAGGCCGCCGAAAATGCTCATCACAAAGGAACGTCTATCCAAGTCTTCCTCCAATATCCGCGGTCTTGCGAAACCAGTTTTGTCGACCCGCACCAAGTTACGCGGCGCAATGCGGCGATAACGCGGCAGTTCGATAACGACCTGTTCAGGGAAAGGTTCCCAAGGCAGTTTTTCCGGCCGTCTTAACCACTCGTTCACCATGTACCCGGCAAGAATTGCCGGGTTATGCCTCTGTCGGGGCGTATGTCCGCATGCGGACGGGTTCGCCGTGGCGACGGGAGTGGGTTGGTCGATGACCGATGTGACGGCAGGCCAAAGCGGCGGTTTCAATATGCCGAGCCGCGGCGCGATGGGGAAGCTCCTCAACCGGCCGGACCTGTTCCTGGCGATCGGTGTCATGGGCATCCTGGTGGTGCTCATCTTCCCGCTGCCGGCGCTCCTGCTCGACCTTTTGCTGGCGCTTTCGATCATCCTGTCGGTGCTGGTTTTGATGACGGCGCTCTTCATCGAGGAGCCGCTGGAGTTCTCGGCCTTCCCGACGGTGCTGCTGATCGTCACCATGTTCCGATTGGCGCTCAACCTCGCCTCGACGCGCCTGATCCTGGCGCATGGGCATGAGGGCGCCGCGGCGGCGGGCCATGTCATCGAGGCCTTCGCCAATTTCGTGATGAGCGGCAATTTCGTGATCGGGGTGATCGTCTTCACCATCCTGATCATCGTCAACTTCGTCGTTATCACCAAGGGTTCGGGCCGTATCGCCGAGGTCGCGGCGCGCTTCGCGCTCGATGCCATGCCGGGCAAGCAGATGGCGATCGATGCGGATCTCTCGGCCGGGCTGATCGATCAGGAGGTCGCAAAGGTCCGGCGCAAGGCGCTGGAGGACGAGGCGAACTTCTTCGGTTCGATGGACGGCGCCTCCAAATTCGTGCGCGGCGACGCCATCGCGGCGCTGCTGATCACCTTCATCAACGTACTCGGCGGCATCATCATCGGCGTCGCCCAGCAGGGCATGAGCTTCGGCGCGGCTGCCCACAACTACACCCAGCTCACGGTCGGCGACGGTCTCGTCAGCCAGATCCCGGCGCTGATCGTCTCGACCGCTGCGGGCCTTCTGGTCTCCAAATCGGGCGTGCGCGGCGCCGCCGACAAGGCGCTCGGCAAGCAGCTCTCAGGCTACCCCAAGGCGCTCGGCATGTCGGCGGCGGTGATGCTGCTGATCGCGATCCTGCCCGGCATCCCGATGTTGCCATTCCTTGTGCTCGCCGGCGGCTCGGGCTGGCTTGCGTATCATTTCGGCAAGCTCGCCAAGACCAAGCAGGCGGACGAGGCGGTCGCGGCGCAGGCGGCCTCGCCACTCTCTGCCGACGGCACGCCGAAGGAGGAGACGCTCAACGACCTGCTCAAGCTCGACGAGCTCAAGATCGAGATCGGCTACGGCCTTCTGCCGCTGGTCAATGCGGCGGGCGGGCAGGACAGGCTGACGGATCAGGTCCGCGCGCTGCGGCGCCAGCTTGCGGCCGAGCTCGGCTTCGTCATGCCGGCGGTGCGCATCGTCGACAACGTCCAGCTCGAGGCGAACTACTACTACATCAAGATCAAGGAGATCGATGCCGGGCACGGTATCGTCTATGCCGGCCAGTACATGGCCATGGACCCGATGGGTGGCGCGGTGAACCTGCCCGGCCATAACGTCCTGGAGCCGACCTTCGGCCTGCCCGCGACCTGGATCGACGCCGCCTTGCAGGATGAGGCGCAATTGCGCGGCTTCACCGTGGTGGACGCCGCGACCGTGATCTCGACGCATCTCACCGAGGTGCTGAAATCGAACATGCCCGAGCTGCTTTCGCATGGCGAGGTGCAGAAGCTGCTGCGCGAGCTGCAGAAGGACCATGCCGACCTGCTCAAGGAGATCGTGCCGAGCCAGATCTCGACCACGGGCATCCAGCGCGTGCTGCAATTGCTCCTGGCGGAACGCGTCTCGATCCGCGATCTCGCCACCATCATCGAGGGCATCGCGGAGGTCGCCGGCAGCATCAAGAATCCGCGCGACATCGCCGAGCATGTCCGCACGCGCCTTGCCCGCCAGATCTGCGCGCAGTTCTCCAACGGCCAGGGTAATCTGCCGATCATCACGCTCTCCTCGGCCTGGGAGAGCATTTTCGCCGAATCGATCATCGGCCAGGGCGAGGAGCGCCATCTCGCCATGCAGCCCTCCCGGCTGCAGGAATTCGTGCGCCATGTCCGCGACAAGTTCGAGGAGGCGGCGCGCATCGGCGAGATGCCGGCACTCGTCACTTCCGGACTGGCGCGGCCCTTCGCGCGCCAGATCATCGAGCGCTTCCGCAGGGAGACGCCGGTGCTCTCGCAGGCCGAGATCCATCCCCGCGTCAGGCTGAAGACGGTCGGCAGCGTCTGAGGCGGCTGTCGGCGACGCGGCTCTATCGCCTGACGCCGCTCGGGCTTGCCTCCTGCAACTCACATCCCAGTCGCACGCGCCCAGCCAGCTTGACGCCCGATCGTTCACTATAATAGTATATCGTACTCTATAGTAGACAATCGAGAGTGCGAGCATGAGCATCCGACCGGCCCTTGCGGCCGACCTGCCGGCGATCCTGGCGATCTACAACGCCGTGATCGCGACCTCGACCGCCGTCTACACGGAGACGCCGGCGACCCTGGCGGATCGGCAGGCCTGGTTCGCGGCGCGGACGGAGCAGGACTATCCAGTGCTGGTTGCCGATGAAGGCGGCGAAGCTGTCGGCTACGCGAGTTTCGGCGATTTCCGGGCCTGGCCGGGCTATCGCCACACCGTCGAGCACAGCGTCCATATCCGCGCCGACAGGCAGGGCGGGGGGCTCGGCAAGGAGCTGGTCTCGGCGCTGTTCCCCTATGCCGCCAAGCTCGACAAGCATGTGATGATCGCGGGCATCGATGCGGCGAACGAAGCGTCGCTGCGGATGCATGAGCGCCTGGGCTTCAGCCAGGCGGGGCGTTTCAACGAGGTTGGGCGCAAGTTCGACCGCTGGCTCGACCTCGTCTTCCTGCAGCGTTTCCTATGACGGATCTGCGCAGCGGTGCCGAGGCCCTTATCGCGCCGGCCTCGACCGAGGCGCGGCGCCGCGTGAAGAGGCATCCATATCTATCCCTCAACGTTTTTCTCTTCGTCGCGATGTGCCTGGCCTGGGGACTGACCTTCCTGCCGGTCAAGATCGCGGTAGTGCATGTGCCTCCGATCTTCCTGGCGGCAGCACGCTTCAGTCTTGCCGGCCTGCTGCTGCTCGCCTGGGCCGGGCGTGACGCGTTCAAGGTTCCGGCGCAGGCATGGCTGCGGCTCGCCGGCACGGCGCTGCTGGTCAATAGCTGCAATTACGCCTTGCTGTTCTGGGGCATGGCGCATGCGCCCTCGGGGCTCGCGGCGATCATCAATATGGCGACGATCCCGATCTATACGGTGTTGGCGAGCCGCGTGATCGAGGGGCAGCCCATCAGCGGGCGCCGTATTGCGGCGGTCGCGCTCGGGGCAATCGGGCTCGGCTTCCTGTTCGCGACGCGGACGCTGGGGGGCTTGAGCGCGGCGAAGGGCGATGGGCTGGAATTCTGGGGCCTGGCGGCGATTGCGCTGGGCACGTTCTGCCACTGCGTCGGGGCGGTGCTGAGCCGCAAGATCGCGGGCACGATGCCGACCCTGACGCTGGCGGGGTGGCAGACCGCGATTGGGGCGCTCGGGCTGATTTTGCTCTCGCTCGCGCTCGAGCCTGTCAGCGGCACTCATCTGCGCGCGCTCGTGGAATGGCCGACGGCGCCGGCGCTCGCCTTCGTCGTCATCGCCGGCTCGCTGATCGGCTTCACCATCTTCCTGAGGCTGCTGCGCGATTGGGGCGCGTTCTACGCCGGGCTCTTCGCCTTCGTCAGCCCCGTCATCGCGGTTGGCGCTGGCGTGGTCGCGCTGGGCGAGCCATTCGGATGGCCCGAGGCCATCGGCGCGCTCCTGATGTTCGGCGCGGCGGCGATCGCGCTCAGGAAATAGCCCGGCCGATCTTCGCCCGGAGCAATGTCCTCGAAAACGCTGTGGAGTCTCAAACGATCGGCGGGTCGGCGCTTCGGGCCTTGGCGTCGGCCTGCGCGACCGCGACCGCCAATTTGTGTTTCTTGAGTTGGGAGCGCTCGAAGGCGAGCACCACCGGCAGCGAAACGACCAGCGGCAAAATGAGGTAGAACAGCCGCCAGATCAAAAGCGCGGCGAAGACGGCCGGGGCCGGCACGCCCGGCATCACCGCGAGGAAGACCGCCTCCATCACGCCGACGCCGCCCGGCACCTGGCTCAGCAGCCCGGCCGAAAAAGACAGCAGGAAGGCGCCCAGCACGATCATGAAGCCCGGATTGCCCTGGTCGGGCAGGGCGAAATAGATGATGCCGGCCGCACCGGCGAGCTCCAGCGGCGCCGCCAGATATTGGCGCGCGACGATCGGCAGGCGCGGATAGATCAATTCGAACTTGCCGATCTTGAACGGCTTGAACTTCAACCAGGAGCCGAGCGTGTAGAGCACGACGAAGCCTAGCATGCCGAAGCCGATCAATCGTGCCGTCTGATCGCCGATCGCGAAGCGCGTCGAGAGCCGCGTCAGGGGGCGCAGGATTTCCGGCTCGATCACCAGGACGAGCCCGAGCAGCAGGATCGTGCCGAACGCGAAGGTGAAGGAGCACAGCGCCACCAGCACCGCGACTTCGGCGGCCGTCAGCCCCTTGGCCGTATAGGCCCGGAACCGCACCATGCCGCCGGAGAAGACCGACGCGCCGATATTATGGGACAGCGCATAGGTGACGAAGGAGCACAGCGAAATATAGGGCCAGGAGATGCCCTTTTCCTTGCCGATATGGATCAGCGCGATGCGGTCGTACCAGGCAAGCGCGGCGTAGGCGACGAGGGTCGCGAGGGCTGCATGCAGGAAGGCGTCGGGTGGGATCACCGCGATTTTCTGGCCGATGCGGATCGCGACGATCTTGATGTTGTCCCAGAGGCTGCCCTGTTCCAGCAGTGCCTGGATCGCGGCGTCCGTACCGGCCTCGGTCTTGAGCTTCTCCCAGAGCAGGTCGACCGACCAGACGACCGCGATAAGCCCGATGATCGGCCAGAGATAGTCGAGATACTTTTTCATGGGACCCGCAGCTGCGAGGAGACGAAAAGCCATAGATACGCCATTGCTCGCACATGCGGGAAACACGCGAGCCGGAGGCTTGCGTCTTCTCTGCCAGCGGTCGCGCGCGAGGGCAAGCGGCGCATGGTGGGATGCCCCTTTGGGAGCGGGCTGGGCGCTAGAGCCGGATGATTTCAGATGGGATCACTAAGTGATCCCATCTGAAATCTGAATCCGTCTCTCATCAAGGAGTTAGAGCCGGATCAATGCGAAAAACCGGCACCCACTTTTTCGCATCCTGCTCTTGCGGCCGGCTCATGGGCTGATCATGGCGATGGCTCTTGTGTCGCGGGCGAAATCCCCCGACCCTGCCGCCGCGATCATGTCATGATCGCGGCCTTGCCCATCCCGCCTCGTCGCATCAAAAAGCCAGCATGTCCGAAAGCCTTTCCATCAGCCTGACCGGTATCACCGACCTGCCGCCGGGCAAGATCGCCGCCATCGTCACCTCGCTCGAAATGTTCGAGGCCCCGCCGCCGCGCTCCGACCCGCCTGGCATGGAGGGGTTCGCACTCGATACGATCGGGCGCGAGGATGTCGCCCGTTATCTCGCGATCTACCGCGCGCTGGGCGAGCGCTGGATGTGGTTCAGCCGGCTGGTCAAGCCGATGGCGGAGCTCCAGGCGATCCTGGCCGATCCGGCCGTGGAGTTTTTCTCGGTCCGGCATGATGGCCGCGATGTCGGCTTGCTCGAACTGGATTTCCGCGTGCCGGGCGAAGGTGAGCTCGCCTTTTTTGGCCTGGATGAGAGCGTGATCGGGCGCGGCGCGGGGCGCTGGCTGATGAACCGTGCCCTCGCCAAGGCCTGGGCAAAGCCGATCGGCCGTTTCTGGGTGCACACCTGCACGCTGGACCATCAGGGCGCGCCGGAGTTCTATCAGCGCTCCGGCTTCACCGTGTTCAAGCGCAGCGTCGAGGTCGATGACGATCCGCGGCTGCACGGCCATATGCGGCGCGATAGCGTGCCGCATCATCCGGTCATCGCCTGAAACGAACGAAGCCCTCATTCCGCCGAGAGCGAGCCATGCTCACCTCTCGCCGGAATGAGGGCTGATCGTTGCGGGCTTCGCTGAGAGCGTTTTCAAGCGAAGTGGATATCGGTTCGCGTGAAGAAAACGCCTTGAACAAAGATCTAGAGCCATTGAACGATCCAATCGGATCGGAAATTTGCTCTAGGCGCCGGCGCGGGCGCGCAGTCCAATCGAGTCCATCATCGCCTGGTCGCGGGCCGCTTCGGCGGCGCGCTCGGTGGCGCGTTCACGGTCATCGAGGATCTCGACCTTCTTCATGTCCTCGAAGGCTTCCTGCAATTCGGCCTTGGCCTCGTCGAGCTGGCCCTTCAGGTTGTCGGCCGACTGACGCAGGTTGTCGCGGCGGCCGAGAGCCGCTTTGGCATAGGTCGGGTAGGCGAAATGCGCCGGATCGGAAATTCCGGCCCGGGCTTCTTCGCTCTGGATCTCGCGATCCAGATCGGTCGCCATCCGATGAAACTCGGCGATCATCATCTCAATCTGGCTAACCCGGCGGCGCTTTTCGTCCACCTGGAAGCGTTTGAGACGCAAAAGGGTCTCTCGCGACTTCATGTTGTGTCCAACTCCTGATTACGCTTGGTCGCGCGCCGACCCCTCGACACGCAACCGGAACTCCATCCGCGAGACAAAAAGCACAATGGGGCAAGGAGGTTGACCGTTCCTTACCGAAATAGGTTGCTTTGCGTGCATGTTGAGACCGCGTCGCGGCCTCTGCCCCTCCTGACATGCTTCAGCTAAGGCTTCGGCAACAGAGTGGGGCGCTGCTCCCGCCATCGACGGAAACGCCTTCTTGCCCGCCCCTTTCCTACCTGCCGCCTCGCGCCTGTCCAGGCATGGACCGCTGCTCTGCGGCCTGGCGCTGACCCGCATCATCGGCTGGGGCTCGACCTATTACGCGCCGTCCGTGCTGGCGGGCTATCTCGATCGCGAAATGGGGCTCGGGCCCGAGCTCGTCTTCAGCGGCATCACCATCCTGCTGCTCACCGGAGCATTTGCGGCGCCGGCCTTGGGCAAGCATCTCGACGTACATGGCACGCGCCGCTCGATGTGCGTCGGCGCGGTGATCTGCGGGCTCGGCCTGGCGACGCTCGCCCTGGCGCAGGGGCCGATCAGTTATCTCGCGAGCTGGTTCGTCATCGGCATCGGCCATGCGATGACGCTGGCCAATGTCGGCAACGTCACCGTGGCCCAGATCATGGGCGAGCGCACGCGCCGGGCACTCGGTCTGATAATGCTGGTGACGGGGTTCTCCTCGAGCGTGTTCTGGCCGCTCGCCGCCTTCCTGTCGCAAGCCTATGGCTGGCGCGTCGCCTGGCTGATCTTCGCGGCAATGCAGATCGTCATCGTGCTGCCGATCCATTTCGCCATCCCGGCCTATCATCGCTCGCCGGCCGTGGAGGTGGCGGCTGAACCGGCGAAGTCGGCCGATGAGGGCAGCGCTCCCCATGCGCAGCGCCGGGGCATCTTCTGGTTGCTCGCCTTGATCTTTTCCGCCAGCGGGCTCGTCTCCTGGGGCTTGCCCCTGAATCTCATCGCCCTGCTGCAAAGCTCGGGCCTGAGCCAGGCGAGCGCGGTCGGCATCGCCTCCTTGGGTGGTCCGGCGACGCTTTTGGCGCGCTTGGTCGATGCGGTCGCGGGCGAGCGTTTTCCGGTCGAGCGCGTGGCGTTGGGCGGGCTCGCGCTGGGGCCGCTCGCCTGCCTGATCATGGTGTTCGCGCCGGGCTCAGTGATGACCGCCGTTAGCTTCGTCATCTGCTTCAGCGCCGCGATGGGGGTGATCTCCGTCGCACGCGCCACGCTGCCGCTGGCGCTGTTCGGCCGCCAGGGTTTCGGGGCGATGCTGGGCAAGCTCGCGGTGCCGCAGAACATCGCCTTCGCCGTGGCGCCCCTGCTGTTTGCGGTGATGATCGAGAGCATGGGTAACCGCGCCACGCTGGTCGCCTCGGCGGCAATCCAGCTCGTCGGCTTCCTGGCGATGCTGCGGCTGGTGCGCCTTTTGAGAGGCGCCTAGAACTGCTGAGTGTGCTTCAGATCCTGATCAGCAGCGCCAGCAGGGCCAAGGCGGCGGGGGCGGCCTGGATGTAGAGGATCTTGCGGCTCGCCGTCGCCGCGCCATAGAGGCCCGCGACGATCACGCAGGCGAGGAAGAAGGTTTTGATCGCGAAACCAGCTTCGCCGAGCCACAGACCCCAGACCAGCCCTGCGACCAGGAAACCATTGTAGAGGCCCTGATTCGCCGCGAGCGTCTTGCTCTGGGCCGAGAACTCTGCGGTCGTGCCGAACGCCTTGCGGCCGCGCGGGGTGTCCCACCACAGCATTTCGAGCATGACGATATAGGCATGGATCAGCGCGACGACGCAGATCAAGGTGGTCGCTATCATCGGGCTGGCTCCAGTCATGGCAGATAGGCAGCAGTGAACGTCCATTCGCGTGGATTCAGCAAGCGGCCGGCGGAATCCCTCCCCAGACGCCGCTGCCCCGAAAGCTGCGTGCGCTCGTCGCAGGCACGGTCGTCACGCGCGCCTCAGCCGTTCATGATCGCCGACAGCATGGCGTAGCATTCGGGCAGGGAGGTCGCTTCGTCCTTGGCCTGCTTGAGGAAGCCTTCCAGCGCCGGGTTGAGGCGGATCGCCTCGTCGACTTCGGCCGATGCGCCCTGGCGATAGGCGCCGAGCCGAATCAGCTCCTCCATGTCGGCATAGGTCGCGAGCGTCGCGCGCGCTTTCTGCACCACCGGATAGAAAGCCGGGTCGCAGGAGCGTGGCATGGTGCGCGAGACCGATTTCAGGATGTTGATCGCCGGATAGCGCCCGCGCTCGGCGATCGAGCGCTCCATCACGATATGGCCGTCGAGGATGCCGCGCACCGCGTCCGCCACCGGCTCGTCATGGTCGCCGCCATCGACGAGCACGGTGAACAGGCCGGTGATGGCGCCGTCCCCGATGCCCGGCCCGGCGCGCTCGAGCAGGCGCGGCAGTTCGGCGAAGACGGTCGGCGTATAGCCCTTGGTCGTGGGCGGTTCTCCCGCGGCGAGGCCGATCTCGCGCATCGCCATGGCGAAGCGCGTGACCGAATCCATCAGGCACATCACCTGCTTGCCCTGGTCGCGGAAATACTCGGCGAGCGTCAGCGTCGTCATGGCCGCCTGCTTGCGCATCAGGGCGGGCTCGTCCGAGGTCGCGACGACCACGACCGAGCGCGCGAGACCGGAGGGGCCGAGATCGTCCTGCAGGAACTCCTGCACTTCGCGGCCGCGCTCGCCGACGAGGCCGATGATGTTGACGTCGGCCCGAGCGTAGCGCGCCAGCATCGAGAGCAGCACCGACTTGCCGACGCCCGAGCCGGCGAAGATGCCCATGCGCTGGCCGAGGCAGCAGGTCAGGAAGGCGTTGAGCGCGCGCACGCCGAGATCGAGCGGCTTGCCGACGCGACGCCTGGAATGAGCGGGCGGCGGATCGTTGCGGAAGGTGCAGAGCGTTTCGCCCTCGGGCAAGGGCGGGCCGCCATCGACGGGGCGGCCGAGCGCGTCGACGACGCGACCGAGCCAGGCGGAGGTCGGTCTGATGCCGGGCTGGGCCTTGTCGACATAGGCGGGGCAGCCGCGGCGCACGCCGTCGAGCCCGCCATAGGGCATCACCAGTGCCTTTTCTCCGGAGAAGCCGATGACCTCGCAGGGCACGCGGATGCCCGGCGCTATCTCGATCTGGACGCGGCCGCCCAGGCTCATCGCGCCGATCGGCCCCGAAATTTCGACGAGCAGTCCCCGGACCGCTGTGACACGGCCGTAGACCGTGACGCTGTCGAGGCCGCCGATGGCGGCAGCGAGGTTGGAAAGTCGGTCGGGGCCGCGCGAAGCGTTGTTCATAACTGCTTCCGTCAACCTTTCATTTACCTGTGTGATTAACACTGTGTTTCGAGGCTGCGGCGTTTCGCAGGGCCTTTCAGCCCTGTTCCACGACGCTGGTCTCCGCGAAAGGCGATTTCGCGGGTGAAGGCTCCACGATCCGTGTCAAATTCGACTCACCTCGACAAGGATCGTTCACTTTCTCCCAAGAAGCGCTTGCGCTCGGGAATCACGGTTTGTTAACCATTTCTCCGTAGCGTGTCGCGTGGCGTTTCATCGGGCAAGCACGTCATCGTCCTGAGCCGCGGGGGCCCGGATGAGAAGAACGATCAGCTTGCCTGCGGGCGGAATTGGGGACGTGACATGCGGGTTCTGCTGATCGAGGACGATAGCGCAACCGCTCAAAGCATCGAGCTGATGCTCAAATCGGAGAGCTTCAACGTCTACACCACCGATCTGGGTGAGGAAGGCGTCGATCTCGGCAAGCTCTACGACTACGACATCATCCTGCTCGACCTGAACCTGCCCGACATGTCGGGATACGAGGTTCTACGCTCTCTGCGTGTCGCCAAGGTGAAGACGCCCATCCTGATTCTGTCCGGCCTCGCCGGCATCGAGGATAAGGTGAAGGGTCTCGGCTTCGGCGCCGACGACTATCTGACCAAGCCCTTCCACAAGGACGAGCTCGTCGCGCGGATTCACGCGATCGTGCGCCGCTCGAAGGGCCATGCCCAGTCGGTCATCACGACGGGCGACCTCGTGGTCAATCTCGACACCAAGACCGTGGAAGTCGACGCCGCGCGCGTCCACCTCACCGGCAAGGAATACCAGATGCTGGAGCTGCTCTCGCTCCGCAAGGGCACGACGCTGACCAAGGAGATGTTCCTGAACCATCTCTATGGCGGTATGGACGAGCCCGAACTCAAGATCATCGACGTGTTTATCTGCAAGCTGCGCAAGAAGCTCGCCAATGCGTCGGATGGCAAGAACTACATCGAGACCGTCTGGGGCCGCGGCTATGTGCTGCGCGAGCCGATGGACGTCGAGGAACGCATCCCGGCCTGAGATGCGATGGCCCGTTCCGCTCGTCATCGGGCGGTCATGAACGGATGCCAAAACGCCCTTGGCCTGATCGTCGGATGTACACGACAGGTCGACGGGGACCCCGCCGAGAGGCGGGGTTTTTGTTTGGGCGAACCCCTGGTTTTAGTTGGGGACTGCGCGGCCCGACTCTCCGACGAGAGAGGCCTCAACCGCGGACGCTGCGCAGCGTTGGCGTCCTCGCCCGGTCGAAGGGCAGGCCGAGGCCGGCGCTTTGCCCATTGCTCGAGCGGCTTTCGCGATAAAGACCGCGATGGCTCTTGTCGGGCACGATGGTCGTAGTGATGCCGATGACGGTTTCGGCGGCGCCGAGCACGAAGACGCCGTCCGCCGTCAGGCGCTGGGCAAGCGCTGCCATGACCTTGGCCTTGGTCGGTACGTCGAAATAGATCAGCACGTTGCGGCAGAAGATGATGTCGAACTGCCCGAAATGGCTGTTCGGCAGCAGCAGATTATGGGGTTTCAACTCGACCATGGCACGGATGCGCTCGGAGACCTGCCATTTGTCGCCATCCTGCCGGAAATGCCGCAGCAGCATCTGGATCGGCAGGCCGCGTTGCACTTCGAACTGGCTATAGATGCCGGCCCGCGCCTTCTCCAGCACCTCCGAGGAGATGTCGGTACCGAGAATCTCGACCTTCCAGCCAACGAGCCGGGTGGCCATCTCGTCGAGGATCATGGCGAGCGAATAGGCCTCCTGGCCGGTCGAGACCGCCGCGCACCAGATGCGCAGCGTTCGGCTGGCCGCGTTGGCGGTGAGCTTTTCCGGCAGGATCACGTCACGGAACAGGTCGAACGGTGTCCGGTCGCGAAAGAACAGCGTCTCGTTGGTCGTCATCGCTTCGATGACGGCGTTCTCGAGCAAGAGATCGGTACCCGGGCGCAGCGCCTGCACGAGCGTGCTCAACCCATCGATGCTGCGGCGGCGGCAGAGCATGCCGAGGCGGCTTTCGGCGAGATAGCGCTTGTCCTGACTCAATGAGAGGCCGGAACGCAGATGCAGCAGGGCGCGCAGGAAGTCGAAATCCGCCTCGGTCATGAGGGTTTGCCCCCACGCAGCAGGTCGCGGATCGCGCTGCCGATACCGTCGAGCGGGATCACGGCGCTGGCATGCCGCGCCCGCACCACGGAGCCTGGCATGCCCCAGATCGTGCTCGACAATTCGTCCTGGGCGATGACGGCAGCGCCGGCCCGTCGCAGCGCGCCGGCGCCTTCCGTTCCGTCGCTGCCCATGCCGGTGAGCACGAGGCCGAGCGCTGCGGAGCCGAGATGGCGGGCGCCCTCGGTGAAGAGAACATCCACGGCGGGCCGGCAGAAGCGCACCGGTGGCGCGTCGCTGATGCTGGCGACGAGATGGCCGAGCTTGCGGTCGATGCCGAGATGCCGGCCTCCGGGGGCGACATAGATCGTGCCACGCGAGAGGCGCTCGCCGTCATAGGGTTCGCGCGCCGGTATGCCGATCTGCGCGCTGACCTGCTCAGCGAAGGAGGCGGTGAAGAGCGGCGGCATGTGCTGGACGATCAGGGTCGTCAGGTCATTCAGCGCATCGCCGATATCGGCGAGCACCTTGGCGACGGCGCGGGGGCCTCCGGTGGAAGCGCCGATCATCAGATAGCGCGGCATCACCGAGACGAGATTGCGCAGGTTCACCGGCCCGGCCGGAGTGAAATCGAGGTCGATCTCCGGCGGCAGCGCTCCCGCGCGGGCCGGGGACTGCGCGATGTTGCTGAGTTTGAGCAGGAATTCACTACGGAAATCGAGCGACAGCGTCATGCCGCCACGGCTGTCCGGCTTGGAGAGCACATCCATCGCGCCTTTGGTCATGCATTCCAGCGCGATGCGGGCGTTGCGCTCGGTCAACGTGGTGGCGAGCAATACGCCGGTATGGGGACTCTCCTTCAGGATCTGGGGCAGGGCCTCTGCTCCCCCGAGGCCGGGCATATTGAGGTCGAGCACCATCACGTCCGGATGGAAGCGCCCGGCATGGGCCACCGCCGTTTCGCCGTCGCCAGCGACCGCGACGACATGGAACTGCCCGCTCTCGCCGAGCCAGCGCGCGAAGAGACCGCGCACGACGACGGAATCGTCGGCGATCACGACCGTCTTGGGTCGCTGCGCCGCTGCGCTTCCTGGTGAGAGGCTCGTCATGTGTCGCGCCTCCGGCGGACTTGTCACAGGTCGTAGCGGCACCAGGCAGCGGCGAGGGAACTCACCGCGCTATGGCTCACAGCAGGCCCACCTGATGGAATTTCGAAGCGACGATTTCCTTGTCGAAGGGCTTCATGATGTATTCGTCGGCGCCGGCATGCATGGCCCGCGCAATATGGGCGATGTCGTTCTCGGTGGTGCAGAACACGACCTTGGGCCGCTTGCCACCCGGCATCTGCCGTAGCGTGCGCAGAAAATCGTAGCCGTCCATGATCGGCATATTCCAGTCGAGCAGGACGGCGTCCGGCATCTCGCCCTTGCAGGCGTCGATGGCGCGCGCGCCATCCTCGGCCTCGGCGATGCGGAACTGCAGGCCTTCCAGAATGCGGCGGGCGACTTTGCGGATCACGGCGGAGTCATCGACGACAAGACAATACTTCATGGTTTTTCTCCAAAAATCGTAGGGCGACGCCTCAGGCGGCCACCGGCAAATCAAGCTTCAGGACGGCATCGACATCGAGGACGACGAGAAGGCGCTCGTCGAGACGATGCACGCCGGCCGCAAGTGCGGCCCAACTGGCATCGAGATGCACGGGAACAGGTTCGAAGGTCGAATGGTCCAAGCGCATCACCTCTCCGACCGCATCGACGATCAGCGCATAGGCCTCGCCGCCAAGGTCGATGCCGACCGCGACGAGTTCGCAGGCCTCGTCATGGCGGGGGGTGGCTGCGACCGGGTGGCCGAGACGCTGGCGCAGGCAAATGGCGGTGACGACACGCCCGCGCAGGTTCAGCAGACCGACGATCTCGGAGGGCGCGCGCGGGACGGTCGTGATCTGGTTGGCGATGAAGACGTCGTGGACGCGTCCGATCGGCAGCCCGAGCAGCTGCTCGCCGACGGTGACAGTGACATAGTCCAGCGATTCGCCGAAAGCCGCAGCCGCCGAGACGGCGCCGGGTGCGGGTGCATTGGCGTCGTGCTTGCTCATGCGGCCTGCCTCATGCCGGATTTGCGTTCCGCCAGCTCGCTCAGCAAGGCGCGGCGATCGAATTTGGCGATGACCTCGTCGAGCCGCACCTGCGCCGCGCGCATGTGCAATTCCGGGGTGGCGAGCGAGGTCAGGCCGAGAATCCGGAGGCGGCCGCCGCTTTCGGAGGCGCGCAGCGCCGCGGCGAAGGCGTAGGCGGCGTCCGGGGTGCGGTCGAGGTCGATCAGCACGCAGGTCATCGCCTCGTGCGCGGCCAGCCGCGTCGCAGTCTCGAAATCGGAGGCGAAGGCGATCTGCCGTCCCGAGGCTTTCAACACGGGGCTCAGCATCTCGCGCAGGAAGTCGGAGGGTTCGACCAGCAGGATCCGTGCGGCATCGATCGGCTGCGCGTCTGAGCGTCGGCCGCTCAGCCAGCCCGGGTCGTCCTTCGGCAGGTAGTGGGCGAGGTCGAGGATGTCGGTGGCGCGGCCGCGAATGATGGCCGAGCCGATCACGCCGCGGTCGATCATCGAGGCGATCTCGACATCGAGCACCTCATCGACGATGTCGACGATCGCATCGACCGCGAGCCCCAGGATCAGTTCTCCCTCGGAGATGATGACGAGCGGCTGCAGTCCCTCCGCGCGGATCGCGGCCTCGCCGACCGGAATGATCGGCATCAGCCGGTTGCGGTAATGCAGGAGGACACGGCCGCCGCTATGCTGGAATTCGCCGGCATCGACCTCCTCGAGCCGGGTCACCAGCGAGAGCGGCACCGCCTTGACGCCTTCGAGCCCGGCGCGGAACACCAGCATCGTCGTCTTCTCGGCGGTGGGCGACTGGGCTTGCGCCGGCGCCTCGACACGCAGCGCATCGACGGTCGCGGCCGCGCCGACGAGTCGGGCGATGCCGTTGGGATCGACGATCAGCACCACGGCGCCATCGCCAAGGATCGTGTTCCCGGAGAACAGCGGGATATGCCGCAGTTTCGTCGACATCGGTTTGACGACGATTTCCTCGGTGTGGAAGACACCGTCGACCAGGATCCCGAACTGGCGCTCGCCGATCTGCGTCACCACGATGAAGCCGTCATCGGTCTGCGCGCCGGCTGCCCCCATCAGGGCGGACAGGGCGATGATCGGCAGCAGGCGGTCGCGCAGGCGCAGCACCGGCGCGCCGTTGATCTGCTCGACGCGATGGTCCGCGCCCGCCTTCACCCGGACGAGCTCGCGCACCACGATCTGCGGAATGGCGAAGCGCTGCTTGCCGGCCACGACGATGAGGGCGGAGACGATCGCCAGCGTCAGCGGGATCTTGATGGTGATGGTGGTGCCGATGCCGGGCGTGCTGGCGACGTCGATGATGCCGCCGATGGCGTCGACATTGACCTTGACGACATCCATGCCGACGCCGCGGCCCGAGACCGCCGTCACGCTTTCCGCCGTCGAGAAGCCGGGGTGGAAGATGAAGCGGCTGATCTGCGCGTCGCTCATGCGCTCGATCTCGGCCTCCTGGGCGAGGCCTTGCTGCAGGGCCTTGCGCCGGATGCGCGCGATGTCGAGGCCGCGTCCGTCATCGGAGATCGCGATCGTCACCGAGCCGCCCTCGTGATAGGCGGCGAGACGGATGGTGCCGTGCTCGGGCTTGCCCGCCGCGAGCCGCTCTTCCCGCGCTTCGATGGCATGGTCGGCGCAGTTGCGGACCATATGGGTGAGCGGATCCTTGATCAGGTCGAGGATCTGGCGGTCGAGCTCGGTATCGGTGCCCTCCATCACCAGTTCGATGCGCTTGCCAAGTTCAGCGCCGAGATCGCGCACGATGCGCGGCAACTTCGACCAGGCGTTGCCGATCGGCTGCATGCGCGTCTTCATGACGCCGTCCTGCAGCTCCGCCGTGATCAGCGAGAGCCGCTGCAGCGGTGCCTTGAGGCCGACATCCTCCTGCTTGCGGGATATCTCCAGAAGCTGGTTGCGGGTCAAGACGAGCTCCGACACCATCGTCATCAGATGCTCGATGGTGTCGACATTGACGCGCAGCGTCGCGGAGCCGCCGGGGCGGCTCTCGCGCGGCGCGCGCTCGTCCGCCGTCTTCGCCGCAGCCGGCACTTCGATGCGTCCGTTCGGGCCGCGCTCCGGCCCTGGCGCACTACGGAAGACGAGATCGAGCTCGTCCTCGCTCATAGGCGAGCCATGGCGGGTGAGATAAGCGGCGACGGGGTCACTTGGTTCGCCGCTCTCCGGCGGCAGATGCGACAATTCGGCTTTCGCCTGGTCGGCCAGGGCCAATAATTCCGTGATCAGCACCTCGTCATTGCCGACGGGCTCCTGGCCCTTCTCGGCGAGCTCGGCGAGAATCTCCTTGATGCAGTCGATGGTTTCGAGAATGGCGGTGACGGCGATCGCGCTGACGGTGGCCCCATCCCGGAACTGGCCGATCACCGACTCGGCCGCATGGGTCAGCGCTTCCAGCCGGGGCAGGCCGATGAAGCCGCAAGTGCCTTTCACCGTATGCACCAGGCGGAAGATGTTCCGCAGGATCTCGCGGTTGTTCGGCTCCTGCTCGAAGCGTACGAGTTCCCGATCGACCGTGTCGATGTTCTCGCCGGTCTCGCTCAGGAACTCTTGCAGCAGATCATCCATGCCGAAGACCATCACCCACGCAACAATACCGGGCGATCTAAGCAGGAGAAGGGTTTATGATCTGTTTCGATCGAACCCGCAGCGCAATGATTCGGCGCTCAATCGGCCTTTTGTGCGGTGATGCTGACCGTGTCGCCTTCGATGGCGAAACTGATCGCCATGCCGGCGGCGCGGGCGACCATGCCGGTGTAGAGCGGCTGGACGGCATGGGCGTCGATCGTGCCGGTCTCGGAATGGCCCGCGATCAAATCCTCGACATGGTTGGGAATGCGCGCATGCGAGCCCGTGGCGGTGATGACGAAGCGGCCCTGCTCGCCCTCGATCGTGGCGCGGGAGACCAGTTTGCCGCCGCGCGGCACCGCATGGGTCGCCAGAATGAGCAGATTGAGGAGCAGCTTGACCTGGTTCTTCGGCAGCAAGGCGCGTGGCGCCTCCCAGTCGAGCGAGAGCTTGTCATCGTTGAGGAAGCCGTTGGCGACATTGCCGGCGTCGCCGAGGTCGATCATCGCGCCGGCGGAACCGGCCGCTCCGAAGGCGAGGCGGGCGAATTGCAAGCGCGCCGAGGCGCTGCGGGCACTCTTCTTGATCAGGTCCAGCGCGAAATCACGCATGGAGGGATCGTCCTCCTCCAGAACCTCCAGCGCGTTGACAATGGCGCCGACCGGGCTGATCACGTCATGGCAGACGCGGCTGCAGAGGAGCGCGGCTAGGTCTAGCGGCTCGAGCGAGATGGCGGTCATGGCTTGGGGTCCTGCGATCGACGGTGCGGAGCGCGCGGTGTAAAGCGGCGCCATTCATACAAAGATATGGTGCCATCTTGGTTTGCATGTGGTTAACCCTGATTTTCTTGTCGAAGGGGCGCTCGGGACGATGATCGGCCAGGACGACCCCCGTCTTTGCGACTGCAACGATCTGGCGCGCCGGCTCGCGGAAGCCGCGCGCCTGAGCGCGGCGGTACTGCTGACGATGCGCATGGCGCGCGACGTCAAGGTCAAGGCCGACGGGTCGCCGGTCTGTTCGGCCGATCTCGCGGCCGATCATACCGCCAAGGGCGCGCTTGCGCGCCTGCTGCCCGGCTTCCCGGTGATCAGCGAGGAAAGCGCCGACGCCGTCGCGCCCGCTCCGATCTTCATCCTGCTCGATCCGCTGGACGGCACGCGCGAGTTCCTGGCCAATGGCGACAGCTATTGCGTGGCGATCGCGATCATCCGCGACGGCCGGCCGATCGCTGGCGCGATCGCAGCCCCGCAGCTCGGGCGGCTCTGGTTCGCCGGCGAGGGCGCCTTCGCGCAGCGTCTGGCATCGGATGGGGCGGCGCTGGGTGAGCCCGAGCGCATCCATGTCCGGTCGCTTCCGCCCGATGGGCCGGTCACCCTGGTCAGCCGCTTCCATGGCGACGAGCTCAGCGACAAGGTCGCGGTGGCTATGGGATCGCGCGCCACGACGCCGATGTCGTCGGCGGTCAAGTTCGGGCTCATCGCCTCGGGCGAGGCCGATCTGCATGTGCGCGCCGGCCAGACGATGGAATGGGACATTGCGGCCGGAGACGCGATCCTGAAGGCCGCGGGCGGCAGCGTGCTGATGCTGGACGGGGACTTGCCGCGCTATGGCGCGAGCGAGCGCCAGTTTCGCAACCCGCCCTTCGTGGCGGCCAGCAGTGAAGCGCTCGCACGCCGCGCGGCCGCGGCGGCGGAGGACGCTCAGCGCGCGATGGTCCCGTAGACATCCTTCCACTGCGCTTCGGCGAGCTGGAACAGCGCGGCGTTGCTGATGAAGCGCCGGCGGTTCTCGGCCGTACGGAACAAGTAGAGCCGCGAATCGATCACGGCGAACAGGTGCGGATCGCTCTCGACCGCCCGGCCATCGGCGACGCCCGTGGCGTCAAACCCGGCAAAGGCTGGCTCATAGACGTCAGGCGCGTCGCGGAACGCCGCACGGTTGGCGGCGGAGGCAAAGCGCCAGACCGCGCCGCCATGGCTGAGTTCGTAGTCCTGACGACCCGGCGTCGCGCGTCCCAGCAGCTGATAGGCGACGGGGTCATAGCCGTGGAGCGCGAAGCCGGAGGGCGTGTCGCGCTGCATCATCTCGCCCAGGCGCGGCAGCTGGGGCAGGCCCGAGGGCAGGCCGGGCATGACCGAATCCGAGGAGGCCAGGTTTTGCGCGGAGGAAAGGTTTTGCGCGGAGGAAAGGCTTGGCGCGGAGGAGGCGAGCGGCTGCGTGGCCATGACCGGCTGGATCGCGATGGCGAGCGCTAGCACGCCGACCGCAATCGAGATCCAGCGCTGCCATGTTGCGGCCTTCATCGCGTCAAATCCTTTGGATGTCAGTTCTTCGGTGAGCCGTAGCGCGCCGGAATCTTCACGGGTTGGATACACTTGCAAGGTATCAAACCCGTTACCGAAATGGTGCGTATTTGCGCGGTGTCATGCTTCGCGTTCGAAAACCGCGCGTTTCCGCGTGGTTCAGAGCTCCCCTCCGACAGGGGGATCGGCACGGATCTGCAGTGGACTGCACTGCTGGCTCCACGGTCTTCCGGTCGGTTTGAATTCACGAACTGGCGCCCAGCCCGGAGATGAACTCGATGATAAAGACACGCCGCAGCTTCGTCGCTGGAGGGCTCGCGCTTGCGAGCGCCGGCTTGGCGATGCAGTCCGCCCCCGCCCTCGCTCAGCAGAACTACAGCCAGAGCCGGTCGTTCTCGCAAAACGAGCTCGTCGGCTCCGGCCATCAATTCTTCGGAAACGTCTCGCGCGGCCTTGCCTTGACGATCGAAGAGGCTGTGCGGCGCTGGGGCGAGCCCAATGGCTATGTGCTGGGCCAGGAGGCCTCCGGCGCCTTCGTCGGCGGGCTGCGTTATGGCGAGGGTACGCTGTTCACCCGCAATGCCGGCGACCGCAAGGTGTTCTGGCAAGGGCCGTCCGTCGGCTTCGATTTCGGCGGTGAGGGCGCCCGCACGATGATGCTGGTCTATAACCTGCCGGCGGTCGAGGCGCTCTACCAGCGTTTCGTCGGCGTCGACGGCTCGGCCTATTTCATCGGCGGCTTCGGCTTTACCGCCATGGCGGCCGAGAATGTGACGCTGGTGCCGATCCGCACCGGCATCGGTTGGCGCCTGGGCGTCAATCTCGGCTATCTGAAGTTCACGCCTCAGGCGACCTGGAACCCCTTCTGAGAGCGTCTGCTGAGAGGGCTCTGCCGAAGCGCTGGTCATGATGCGGCCGGCGTGGCAGTTTCACGTGTCTGATCATGTCCAGATGCGGAGCGGCAAGTCTTGATCGAAGCCGTCATGCTCGTGATGCTCGGCTTTCTGTCGGCGACGCTGTTGGCGTTGGCGGCGGTCCCGGCCTTGGCGCGCCGCGCCGACAGGCTGGCGCGCAAGCGGGCCGAGGCGGCGTTCCCCCTGTCGCTTGCCGAGATCGCCGCTGACCGCGACCATTTGCGGGCGGAACTCGCCTTGCGCGCGCGGGGGCTGGAGCAACAGGCCGAGCGTGGCTTTGCCGCCAAGGCGGCGGCAATGCAGGATATCGGCCGGCGCGACATGACGATCGGTCAGCTCGAACGTGATCTGCGCGCCGGTAGGGCGCGGATTGCCGATCTCGACGCGGACCTGACCGCGACGCGCGGCAAGCTCGCTGAGACGCAAGGCCGGCTCGCCGTCGAGACCGCGAGCCATGCGGAGACGGGCAAGCTGCTGGACAAGCGCATCGCGGACCTCGCCGCCCTCGAGCGCAGCCTCACTGAGGCGCGCATGGCGCTGACCGGCACGAGCGCCGATCTATCTGCGCGCGGCGCGGAGCTCGACCAGGAGCGCGCGACCTTGGGCCGGGTTCAGGCACTGCTGGGCGAGCGTGATGCGGAGCTCGCCGCGCTGCGGGGAGAGAGCGACGTGCTGCAAGCCTCGCAGCTCGAGCATCGGACGCAGATGCTGGTGCTGGAAGGCCGGTCTGCCGACCTGTCAGGCCGTCTTGCGGCTGCCGAGCAGGGGCTCGTTGTGGCCAAGATCGCGCTCTCGGCGATGACGATTGATCGCGACAGCGAAAGGCTGCGCGCCGACACTCTGTCTGCGCGCGCGGCTCAAGCTGAAGCCGGGCTGGCGGCGGCGGATGCTGCGAGCGCTGCGGCCACAGTCGAGACCCGCCGCATCCAGGGCTTGCTGAAGCAGGAGACCGAGGCGCTCGCTTTGCAGATGCAGGCGCGCCTGGCGGCCGAGCAGGTCGCCGAGGAGCTGAAAGCCACGAGGCTCGGAGCCGACCATAAGCTCAGGCAGGAAAACGAGGCCATGCGCGGGCATTTGCGCGAGCGTGAGCAGCGCTTGGAGACGCTGCATGCCGAAATACAGACCTTGCAGGGCGCGCTGATGCAGGCGCGGACCGAACGAGGCGTCCCGAAGCGCGAGGACGCGAAACCGGCGGTGCCGGCCTCATCCGTCGCTGTGCCCGCCGGCGGTACGACCACGCTCCGGCGCGACATCATGAAGGTCACTAGGCGCCTGAAGGCCAGGCGGGCGAAGCAGGAAGCCGCCGAATAGATCAGGCGACGGGCCCGGCGTCGCTTCGTAAGGCCTGGCTCGATAAGGCCTGCTTTCGAAAACCCGTTTCCACTTTTCCGCATCCTGCTCTAGGAAAGCGCGCTTGCGCATCCCTGCGAGACCCCTGTCCGAGATGGTTTCTGCCGTGACCGAACCCAAGATCGATCTGCTTTGTATCGGCGAACCGCTGGGCGAGTTCAACGCGACGCGCGGCGATGCCGGCTCCTTCCAGTTCGGCCATGGCGGTGACACCTCCAACTGCGCCGTCGCCGCGGCTCGCCAGGGCGCCTCGGTCGCCTATGCGGGCGCGCTGGGTGATGACAGCGCCGGCCGCTCCCTGCGTGGGCTGTGGCAGCGCGAGAGCGTCGATGATCGCCATGTTTCGACGCATCCAAGTGCGCCGACCGGGCTCTATTTTGTCGATCATGGGCCGAGCGGCCATGTCTTCTCCTATCTGCGGGCGGGCTCCGCCGCGAGCCTCTACGGGCCGCGCGATCTGCCGCGCGAGCTGATCCGCTCCGCGCGCATCATCCAGGCCTCGGGTATCAGTCAGGCGATTTCGGCGAGCGCCTGCGATGCGGTGTTCGAAGCCTTCGCGACCGCGCGCGAGGCCGGCGTGCTGACCGCCTACGACACCAATCTGCGCCTCAAGCTCTGGCCGCTGACGCGGGCGCGAGCGATCATCCACGCCGCCTGCGCGATGTCGGACATCGTGCTGCCGGGGCTGGACGATGCGACCCAGCTCACCGGCCTGAATTCTCCCGACGCCATCGTCGATTTCTATCTCGGCCTCGGTGCGCGGGTGGTGGCATTGACGCTCGGCCATGAGGGCTCGCTGGTGGCGACGCCTGTCCGGCGCGAGCGTCTGGTGCCGATCAAGGTCGAGGCCATCGATGCGACCGGAGCGGGCGACTGCTATGACGGTGCGTTCCTGTCGGAATATATCCGCACCGGCGACGCCTTCGCGGCCGGGGTTTACGCCAATGTCGCCGCCGCGCTCTCGACGCAGGGCTATGGTGCGGTCGCGCCGCTGCCCCGCCGCGCCGATGTCGAGGCGCGGATGGCGCTCGAGGCAAGGGCTGGGCGGTGATGAGCGTTCCGGTTCTGACCGAGGCGGGCGCGCTGCTTGCCCGCTACGATGTGCTGATCAGCGATGTCTGGGGCGTGGTTCATGACGGCGTCTGGGCGCTGCAACCGGCCTGCGACGCCTTGACCCGCTTCCGCGAGGCGGGCGGGGCGGTGGTGCTGCTCTCGAACGCGCCGGGCCCCTCGCAACAGGTCGCCGGCGTGCTCGACAAGAAGCGTGTGCCGCGCCAGGCTTGGGACCGGCTGGTGACCTCCGGCGACGTGACGAAGGCGCTGATCGCTGGGAGCCATCACCATAAGGTGTTTCATATCGGCTGGCATGACGACCGCTCGATTTTCGAAGGCGCCGACATCGTCCTGGTCGGGGAGGAGGAAGCCGATCTCGTCGTCGCCACCGAGCTCAATGATTACCGTACCGAGACGCCGGAGCAGTACCGCCCGCAGCTCGCGCGCTTTGCCGCGCGCGGCGTGCCCTTCATCTGCGGCAATCCCGATCTCGTCGTCCATGTCGGGGAGGATCTCCTGCCCTGCGCCGGGGCGCTGGCTGCGATCTATGAGGAGCTCGGCGGCCAGGTTGCCTGGGCCGGCAAGCCGCACCGGCCGGCCTATGACCTCGCGCTGGAGGCCGCCCGTGCAGCGCGCGGCGGTCGTACGGTTGACCCCGCCAAGGTGCTCGTCATCGGCGATGCGGTTCGCACCGACCTCGCCGGCGCGCGAATGATGGGCTTCGACAGCCTGTTCATCGCCGGCGGCATCCATCGCGAGGAGACGATGAGCGGTGGCGTCGTCAATCCGGCCGGGCTTGCCAAGGTGCTCGCCGGGTTGCCGATCCAGCCAAAGGCGGCGATGGGCGCGCTGGGGTGAACCTGCCCCCTGCCTCTAATGCGGCTCGCCCGGGCGGGCGTCTCGCAGCACCGTCAGCGTGACGGCGATGCAGAACAGCATGCCAGCGACCGACAGGATGGCCGATGCGTGGAAGCCCGCCATGAAGGCAGCGCTCGCCTGCGCCAGAATCGGCCCCGCTTGATCCGGGGTGAGTTTGGCCGCGAGCGCGAGCGCCCCGCCCAGCGTCGCCCGCGCCGGGGCGAGTGCGTCCGCGCTGATGCCGGGCACCACGATATCCGTCATGCGGCTGCGATAGAGTGCCGCGCCAAGGCTGCCGAGCACGGCGATGCCGAGCGCGCCGCCGAGTTCCGCGCTGGTCTCCGACATGGCGGAGGCGGCGCCCGTCCGTTCCGGGGGCGCCGACCCGACGACGATTCCGGTCGTCAGGGTGATCACCGGCGTGAAGCCGACCGAGAAGACCACCGAGGCCGCAACGATCTGGACGAGATCCGGCGCGAAGACGAGCCAGATGAAGCCGAGCGCGGAGACCGCCAGGCCGCTCGCCATCAACGTGGCGGGCTTGCTGCGGGCGGCGAGCGCGGGCGTCACGAAGGAGGCGAGCGTGAAGGCGATGGCCGAGGGCAGCGACCAGAAGCCGGCCTGCAGCGGCGTCAGGCCGGCGACGAGCTGGAAATACTGCGCCAGGAAGATAAAGCTGCCGAACATGAACAGGATGCTGGCGAGGTTGATCGCCAGCGCAGCCCTGAAGGCGGGGATGCGGAACATGGCGAGGTCGACCATCGGGTCGGCCAGTTTCGCCTGCCGCCGCAGGAAGACCAAGGCGAGGCTGAGCCCCGCCAGGATCGCCACCGCGGCCAGCGGCCCGAAGCCAGCTTCAGCCCAGTGCTTGATGCCGTAGATTAGCCCGAGCACCGCGGCCAGCGAGAGCAGAGCGCTGAGGAGATCGATGCGTCCAGCATTCGGCGCCCGGTATTCCGGCAGCAGGATGGGGCCGATGACCAGCAGCAGGAGCATCGGCGGCACGGCGATGAGGAACACCGAGCCCCACCAGAGATACTCGATCAGCAAACCGCCGACGACCGGGCCGATGATGGCCCCGGCGGAGAAGCTCGCGATCCACATCGATATCGCGAAGGTGCGCTCTTTCTCATCGTCGAACATCACGGCGATGAGCGAGAGCGTGGAGGGGGCGAGCGTCGCACCGGCGATGCCGAGAACGGCGCGCATCGTGATCAGCATCTCGACGCTGTTCGAGAACGCGGCGACGGTCGATGCCAGGCCGAAGAACGCCGCGCCGAGCGTCAGCAGCCGGCGCCGACCGATTCGGTCCCCGAGTGTGCCCATGGTCATCAGGAACCCCGCGACCATGAAGCCGTAAATATCGATGATCCGGAGGAGTTGGCTCGCGCTGGGCTTCAGCTCGCGTGTCAGCGTCGGCACGGCGAGGTTCAGCACCGTCAGATCCATCGAGTAGATCATGCAGGGCAGGGCGATCGCGAGCAGGCCAAGCCATTCGCGGCGCGTCGCCTTTCTGCCGCCTTGCGACGGGACGGGAGCCGAAGTCATCATTCTCTCGCAGCGGTTCTTTCCGGGGCGCGCCTCTTGCCACGAGAGTGCGGCCGAAGCTGGCAGGAGACGGTGTATCAGCTCGTCCCTGTGACGAGACAGCCAGCGCGTCTTCGAGCAGGCCTGAACGCGAAGCGCAATCGTCATAGTGAGGCGAGCGGTTCCGCCTGATAGGCCCGGTGCAGCAGATCCCGGAAGGACGGCGCCTCGGGCAAGGGCATGGAGTCGATCCGGCTGACCGCCACGCCTGGCGTCCATGAGTTCATGACCACGGCCCCGGCCAGCGCCGGCAGGTCGGCGAGCGTGATCGCCTGGACGCGCTGGGCAATGCCGAGGCGCTCCAATTGCCGGCGGAGGATACCCATGGTGACGCCGCCCAGCATTTTGGCCTTGGGCCAGACCACCGTGGCGCCGTCCCAGAAGGCCAGGTTCCAGATCGTTGCCTCGCTCAATCGACCCTGACCGTCAATGAAAGCGGCGTCGTCGAAACCCTGTCCGACGGCCTGGCGGAGGTAATAGGTCTTAGCGATCTCGCCGACATGCTTGATCTCAGGAAGAATCCGCTCGTGCTCGATGGTTGCCAGAGCCAGAGGTCCCATGGGGCCGGAGGCGGGCGGTCCCGTGCGGACGAGTATCTGGGGTTCGACATCGGCTCCGGACACCCTGAACTCACCCACAGGCGAGTAGATCGTGGCGGTCAAAGAGAGATCGTCCGGACCGCCCTCCAATGCCGCGCGCAGATAGGATCGCACTCGGTCCTCGGGCAAGGCCCGGCCGAACAGCTTCACTGAGGCAAAATGCAGCCGCTCCAGATGCAGGTCGAGGCCCCGGATCCGGCCCCCGCGTATCTGGGCGGCGGTGAAATGGGCGTAACCCGCAAAGGCGAGCGGGGCGAGCTCCTGGGCGGTCGCTGCCTGGCCGTTGCGTTGAACGACGAAAGAGGTTGCTCTGGTCGACATTGTTTCACTCCGATGATCCGGGCTGGGAGATGGCGGGAGCCCTGTCCCGGCAAGGCTGATCGTCAAGCTGCGCTTACATGGCTTGTTGAACGGAGCTTTAGAAACGAGTAATTCTAGAAAGATCATCAAATTTGGCTTGAAGATCGATGCCTCACGCACTGCCAGGAACACGAGCACTCAGGACCTTCGAGGCGGCGGGGCGGCATTTGAGTTTCACCCGCGCGGCCGAGGAGGTCGGGCTGACGCCGGCGGCGGTCAGCTATCAGATCAAGGAGATCGAGGATCAGTTCGGCCTCGTGCTGTTCAATCGCACCAGCCGCAGCATCCGCTTGACCCCGGCCGGCGCTGTGCTGTTCGAGGCGGCGACTGACGCGCTCGACATATTGCAGCGCGCCGCCGGCCGAGCCCGAAGACTGGCGCGAGGACCGGCGCATCTGCGCCTGTCGCTGGGCGCGCGCTTTGCCACGAACTGGCTATTGCCCCGACTTTCGCGCTTCAGGACCGCGAATCCGGGCCTCGAGCTGACCTTCGACATTACGGATGAGGTGCGGGACTTCGAGACTGACGATGTCGATGTTGCGATCCGTTTCGGCGCCGGGGCCTATCCGCGCCTGCGATCGGAGCGGCTGTTCGATACGCTCGTCGTGCCGATCTGCAGTCCAAGGCTGCTCGAAGCCGGCCCCAGACCGGAGACACCGCGAGATCTGCTCCAGCACACGCTCTTCCATGCGGATAGGACGAGCGAAGGCATCGCCTGGCCGAACTGGCGCCTATGGATGGCGGCCGCCGGCATCGAGGATTTCGACGACAGCCGCTGCGTCGCCTTCTCCGATACGAGCCATGTCGTCCAGGCGGTCATCGATGGCGGCGGTATCGGCCTTGCCGATCTGGCGATGATCGACAGCGACCTCGCCCAGGGCCGATTGGTGAGGCTGTTCGACATCGGCCTCGGCGTTACACAGGATTACACCTATCATCTGATCTATCCGGAGAGCCGCAGCGAGGACCCTCGTATTCTCGCTTTACGCGACTGGATGCTCGGCGAGGCCGGGCCGCCCATCTCTTCAGCCTTGTAGCTTTGTCCGCTCCGCGCGGAGCCGCTTGCCGATATCCTCGAACAGGCCTTCGAACGGCCTGAACACGAAGCGCAGGGTCGAACGGCCGGGCGGCACCGCGACGGCGCGGAACAGGACATTGGCGCGCAGCAATTCGGCTGGCTTACCGTCGATCTCGATCTGCCACCAATGATGCCAGACATCGTTGAGCACGACGAAGCCGCCGCGCGGCGCATCGACCCTCAGCGACACCTCGGTGGTGCCGTAATCGGTGATGATGACCGAGCCGGGCTGGGCCGGGCCGGTCGGGACCGGCGGCGGGGTGCGGTCGAGCAGCACGGTCGTCTTCGGGTCGAAGCCCTGCGGCCATTGCCCGCTTGCCAGGATCGCGTCGAAATCGACCTTCTGCGCCTGGGTGACGAGCAGCACGCGCGGCAGCGCGCGCGGGTTCTCATAGATATAGGCGTCCTTGGTGCGGGCGATCTGGGTGAGGTCGCCGGGCTTCAGGCGCTTGTCGATCTGCTCGACGGGCACGCCGGTCGCGATGAAGCGCAGGCCCAGCATGTCGGCAAGCAGCGAGCGATAGCCCGGCATCAGCGGGGAGAATTGGCGCTGCTCGGGCAGGGCGACGTGGTCCTCGGCCCCTGTCGCCTTGCTGTAGAGGCCAAGCCTGAGCGGATTGTAGCCCAGCGTGTTGTCGAGTTCGTGCACGAGGCTGGCATTGGGCCAGTGGAAGCCGATGCCGGCGAGTTCGATGCGGTCGCGCCGATCGGGCGCGGCGGTGCGGGCGGTCTCGCGCTTGAGCAGGGCGATCGTCTCGTTCTTGCTGTCGGCGCGCAGCACCTCATAGCTCTGCGAGGGCAGGGCGGTCGATTCGCTGGGGCCGTTATTGACGGAGAGGTCGACGGTCAGCGTCGCTGCGAGCACGATCGCCGCCGCCAGCCCCGAGCCACGCAGGCTCAAGCCGCGCGCCGCGACGAGCGCGCCCAGGCTGAGCACGGCGCAGAGCAGCGCGATCAGCAGCGGCATGGCCGCAATGGGCAGCCGGCCGACCGTCCAGGCAAGCCAGACCGCGAGGCCGAGCGCGCCAAGGAAGATCGCGGCCTCGATGGCATAGTGCCAGGGCCGGGCGCGCGGCGTAGTGTCGGTCATGACGAGATGAGTGAGGTAGCCGCCGAGCAGCGCGAGAAGCGCGCCGAGGATGAACAGAGCATCGGCCGGGCGCCTGTAGAAATCGACACCCGGCAGTTCGAACAGCAGGCGGAAGCCTGGCGTGTAACGGCCGAGCGCATAGATCAGCACGATCGCGGCGGCTGCACTCAGCGCGATGATTTCGCGCCGCAGCAGCGCCCCGCGCACGATCCCGACGGTGAGGATCAGCAGCATCGGCAGGAGGCCGAGATAGAGCTGGCTCATATTGCGTGCGAGATAGAGATCGAGCGGCCCGAAGCGCGCCTCGAAGGCCGGGCTCGGCGCGCCCCAGAAATTCTCCAGCGGGCCGGCCGCGCCGTAGAGATTGGCGAAAAGGGCGGTGAGCAGTGCGGCTGGATGCAGAGAGCCCTTGCCCGCTCCGACCAGGTCGATCTCGGGTCGGTTGGATTCCTGGGCGAAGAAGGCGGTGAGCAGGATCGGTACGGTCGCGACCAGGGCGGCGCCGAGGACGCCGGCCATGAGCGGCCACAGGCTCGCGCGCAGCGCCCGCCAGGGATGGCGCGCCATGGCGATCGCGGCGACGACGAGCCCGACCAGCACATAGACGCCGATCAGCGCGACCTGATCGCGCCCCAGCACCATGAAGCCGGCCATGACGCCCGCCGCGAAGCCGTAAAGCGCTGAGCCGCGTTCCAGTGCGCGCGCGACCAGCAGCAGCGTGATCGCGAAATAGCCGAGGCTCAGCACCTGCCCGACATGCTGGATGCGCCAGGCTGCCGAGGCGCCGAAGGCAAAGGCGAGCGCGGCGACGACCGCGCCCGCCGGATGCCAGTCGCGGTCCCGGAACAGCAGGATGATGGCGAAGGCGCCGGCCAGCAGCGTGCCGAGCACGGCGCCGTCGCTCCAGCGGAAATCGGGCGTCGGGTTCAGCGCCGCGATCAGGGCGAAGGAGGGCGAGAAGATCAGCGATTGCGGATCGGCGACCTGCGGCGAGCCGGAAAAGACATAGGGCGTCCAGAACGGCGAGAGCCCCTTGTGCCAGGCGCTCGCCAGGAACTGAAGCTGCGGATGGAAATGCGCCTTGGCGTCCCAGGGTATCGTGACGGCGCCGGAGAGCCATGGCCAGGACAAGGCGAACCAGGCCAGCGCCACGATGCAAAACACGCTGGCGAGCGGCCAGCGTGCGCGAGGAAGCGAGGCGTGGTCGAGCGCGGGCTCGGACATCGGTCGACTCTGCCCGGAGTTGCGCCCGCGATCAATCCTTCGGCGCGGCCCGCGCCATCAGCGCGTCCATGTCGATGATGTGGCCGGCACGATCGCGCTTGGAGGCGAGATAGCGAACATTGTGGATATTGGGGCGGCCGAGCACACGCTGGGTCGCTGCGACCACAAGCCCCGCCGCCTTGATGGCGCCGACCTTGAGCGGGTTGTTGGTCAGGGCGGTGACCCGGGTCACGCCGAGCTGCTTCAGCATCGTCGCCGCGAAATCGTAATGGCGCTGGTCGAGGTCGAAGCCGAGGACCTCGTCGGCGTCATAGGTGTCCCAGCCCTGGCTCTGCAGCTTGTAGGCGCGCATCTTGTTGGAGATGCCGTTCCCACGGCCCTCCTGGTCGAGATAGAGCAGGATGCCGCCATCGTTCTGCGCCATCCACTGGACGGTTTCGCGGAGCTGGTCGCCGCAATCGCATTTCAGCGAGCCGAACAAGTCGCCGGTCAGGCAGGCCGAATGCAGCCGCACAGGGACCGCTTCGGACAGGTCGGGCTTGCCGACGATGATCGCGACCTGGTCGCGCAGGCCTTCGCCACCGCGGAACACGACGAATTCGGTTTCGGGTGCGCCCTCCAGCGGCACGGGCGCGCGGCCGACGATGGTCAGCGAGGCAGCCTGCGCCGCGCGATAGGCGTTCACGGCCTCGATCGAAACCTCGATCAACGGCTCGCCCGAAACGGCCTCGGCGCTGACCGGCACGAGGATGACGGCCGGCAGCACAAGCGCCAGCCGGGCGAGCTCGAGCGCGACATTGTCGACATCGGACGCGGGAGCGACGGGCGCATCGACCTTGCCGTCGGTCTTGAGGGCGAGCGTCTCGATGCGGCTCAGATCGATCCGGGGTATCGCGAGCACGCCGGTTTCACTACGGCCTTTCGCCCCCAGGCGGCGTAGCCGCGCGGCGCTCAGGACGAGATGGGCATGGCCCTTCGCAAGCTCGTCGAGGCGCTGGACCAGCACGGCGTCGGCAAGTTCGGCGGAGAGGGCCAAGGCCAGGCGCTCGCCGGCGCGCAGCAGCACGGGGCGGCCGGCGCGGAATTCCGAGATCGCGCGGTCGACGGCCACCAGGCTCGTCTCATGCGGGCGTCCGAAGAGCGTACGCGACTTGGGCATCGGGATTGTATCCGTCAGATTGCGCCGGTGGTCGGCAGTGGAGTGTAGCTTCTACGGTCGAAAGGTCGATATGGATGCGACCGCATGGCCGTATCGCCAAACGTGCCGGCCGCGATGGGGTTCCCGCCGCCGGAATTGTCTCCTCGCCCGACCCCGCAGCCACCCAATCCCATGACGTTGGCCATGACGTCGCCAATGACGTTGCGTATAGGGTTGCGACGTTGAACATGAGATGAATGCGAAGGCATCGACCCGGCCTGGAGAGTTGCATGACGCAAGATCACGACCCGTTCGCGACCAGGGCTGCGCCACCGCCCACATATAGTGCAGCCGCGCGCCATTTCCATTGGGCTACGGCCGCGGCCGTGCTGGTCATGCTGCCGCTCGGTTTCGCCATGACCTATCGCGGCAATACGCTGGATATCTGGGACGGGCTGACCGATACCCTGTTCAGCGCGCATAAGCTGATCGGCTTCCTGCTGATCTGGCTCGTTGCCGGGCGGCTTGCCTACCGGCTGCTGCGTGGCGCTCCGCCTGACGAGCCCAGTCTGCTCTGGTGGCAGAAGGCGGCTTCGCATCTGGTGCACTGGCTGCTTTATGGGCTGCTGCTGATCGTACCGCTGCTCGGCTGGACCGGCGTCTCGCTCTATCCGTCGCTGACGCTCTTCGGCCTGTTCGACCTGCCGCGACTGGCGGCGCCCAACCAGCCGCTGGCGGAGCAGGTGCTGAGCATCCATGGCAAACTCGCCATCCTGACGGCGTTGCTCGTCGGTGCGCATATCGCGGCGGCGCTCTACCACCATCTGATCCGCAAGGACGGGGTCCTGCGCCGGATGCTGCCTGGGTTGCGGTAGAGCCATCGGCCCGAAAAGTGGAATCCGGTTTTCGGAAGAAGCCGTAGCAGGTTTCAGACGGGCCGCGCCCAGAGATCGTAGTGCCCGATCAGGCCGGAAGCCGCCTCCGTCGCGCGGGCGCCGAGCCAGTCCGCGACCGCGTCGGCCTCGACATGGCCGGTCTCCAGAACGGCATCGGCGATGCCTCGCGTCAGGGCCTTGGCAAGGTCGCGCTGCCCCACATCGATGGTCCAGGCGCTGTCGCCGGTTGAGACCGCGAAGCCCGATTTGCGAAAGGCTTCCGCCATGATCTCCGTGGCGTCAGGGCCGGCCGCCGGGCCGAAACCCTTGTCGGAGTGCTGGTGATGCGTGAAGGCGGCGAGCATCCTGGCGTCGGCCTCGTGGGGCGGCTGCCATTTCTCGCGCCCGTCATAGGTCAGCACGGTGTAGAGCGGCAGGCGCTGGCTCGCGAGCGCGGCGACGAAGCGCTCGATCCAGCGTTTCGAGGTCAAGTCGAACAGGGCGGCGGCGGTGACGAGATCGGGCTGCCAGCCGAGAACCCATTCCAGGTCCTTCATCAGGTCGGCCTGGCGGAAATCGACCGTGATCGACTTGCCGTCCTTGGCGAGGACGAGCTCCTCGCCTTGTTCGCGCGCCTCATCGGCCCAGAGGCGGAGCGTTTCACGCGCGGCGTCGAGCAGACGCTGGTCGAAATCCACCAGCGTCCAGTGTTGACGCCCGGGCAAGGCGGAGAAGGCGCCGCGCAGATTGGAGCCGGCGCCGCAGCCGAGATCGACGATCGAAATCGAGGTCTTGGGCGTAAAATACGCGCCGACGGCCGCGAGCAGCTCCGGATTGCGCGCCGCATGGTCGGCGGGCTCGCGCAACGCCAGCCATTCGGGGGAGAAACCGCCCATCACATCACCTTCCGGCAGGTTTGCGCGACGATCGTCGCGGTGTCGCGCCAGCGCGGCAAATCACCCGCCGCGGCCCAGGCCGCATTCGCCATGCCTTCGCGAAGCGCGCGGTCGTCGATGAGCTTGCCTAGCATCTCAGCGAAGGCAGCGATATCGCCGGGCGGAACCTTGAGCGCGGCAGCATTCGGCGCGGTCTCGGCGGCTGCCCCGCCTGTCGTGCACAGGATCGGCAGCGCGCGCGCCAGCGCCTCGGTCAGCACCATGCCGTAGCCCTCGAACAGGGACGGCATGACGAAAAGGTCAGCTTTATCATAGGCCTCGGCCAGGATATTTTCGCTCACGGCTCCGGCCAGCAAGATTTGCCCCTCAAGTCCGGCCGCTTCGATCTGGGCTTGGAGTGCGCGGGTCGTATCGGGGGCGCGGTCCGACGCGCCGATGATCGTCAGCCGCCAGTTCCGGTCCTTGAGGCTGGCCAGGGCGGAGATGAGCACGTCGTAGCCCTTGCGCGGGACGAGCGAGCCGACGGCGAGCAGGGCAAGCGGGCTGCCGCCGGAGCTGCCGCGCGCGCGGGACGCGCGATCGACGCCGGGGAGCGCGACAGTGATCCTGTCCTCGGCGAGGCCGAAATCCGCGACCAGGATGCGTTTCGTTGTCGGGCTGGTTGCTATGACGGCGCTGGCGTGACGCAAGGCGGCCGCTTCGCGCGCCAGCAGCGCGCGCGCCCGCTCCGGACTGAGCCCGGTCTCCAGCCCGAGCGGGTGATGGACGAGCGCGACGACGCGGCCGGCGAGGCCCGCCGCGATGCTTTCGGGGAAGGCGCCATAGGCCAGGCCGTCTATCAGCAGGGCAACATCGAAGGGCTGCGACAGGATCAACCGCCCGGTCTCGGCGAGGTCGCCAGGCGTCGGGTCCGGAAAGGAGGAGGGGAGAGCGAGGTGGCGCGCTGCGATGCCCATTTCGCGCCATTCGGCGAGCAGCCGGCGATCATAGCCATAGCCGCCGGTCGGCAGGTCGATGTCGCCGGGGACGGCGAGGACGATGCCGCTCACGCGAGCATGCCCTCATAGCTCGCTCGCGCCAGATCGGTCTCGTGCAGCGTCACCTTGATGCGGGAAAGACCGGCGCCGTCCTCGCCGAGCGCGCCGGATGCGGCTGCCTGCGCCATCGCGTCGAAGATGTGCTTGCAGAGGAATTCGGTCGTGGTCAGCACGCCTGCGAATTGCGGCAGCGCGTCGAGGTTCTGGTAGTTCAGCGGCTTCAGCGTCCTGTTCAGCACTTCGAGCGCGGCTCCGATGTCGACGACGACATTGTGCCGCGTCAGTCTCTCGCGGAAGAAGGCGACATCCACGATGAAGGTCGCGCCGTGCATGTTTCGGGCCGGGCCGAAGAACGGATCGGGCAGCGAATGGCCGATCATGATGCGGTCGCGGACTTCGACGGAAAACATGGGTGCGGCTCCTGCAGGCCGGCGACTAGACCGGATGACGGGCCTGTCTTGGCCAAAGCCGTAGCGTCAGGTCAATAGCGCAGTACGGCAGTCAGCCCCGGCCAATCCGAGGCAAGGACGCCTGGAAGCAGCGCCGGGGCATCCGCGAAAGCGATCTCCTGCGTGATCAGCGCATCCAAGCGATCGTCAGCGAGAAGCGCTATCGCAGCCTGGCTGCGGCGCGCATAACTCCAGCGGGGACGGCGCGAAGGCGCGACCTGTCCGACCTGCGACGAGATCAATTGCAGGCGTTTGGAATGAAATGCGCCGCCCAGCGAAACGGGGACGGCGCCCTCGCCATACCAGCTCAATTCGACGATGCGGGCCTCGAAGCCGGCGGCATTGATCGCAGTCGCCAGCCCCGCGCCCGAGCCGCTGGCATGAAAGACGAGATCGGCGTCGACAGGCGCATCCGCTGGAAGCGCAAAGCCGAAGCCGAGGGTGGCGGCAAGCGCGGCGCGGCCGGCATCGATATCGACCAGCGTCACCTGTGCGCCCGGCAGCCGGGCCGCCAGCCATGCGACGAGGAGGCCGAGTACGCCGCCGCCGACCACGACGATCCTGTCACCGGGGCCGGAGCCCGCATCCCAATGTGCGTTGAGCGCGGTTTCCATATTGGCCGTCAGCACGGCCCGGCGCGCCGGCACATTCTCGGGCACGATCGTCAGTCGGTCGCTGGGCGCGGTGAAATGGTCCTGATGCGGATGCAGGCAGAAGACGGTCTTGCCTTGCATGCGGGGCGGGCCTGCATCCACCTGGCCCACTGCGCAGTAGCCGTACTTCACCGGAAAGGGGAATTCCCCATCCTGGAAGGGGGCACGCATGCGCTCATATTCGCAGGCCGGCACACGGCCCTCGAGGACAAGACGCTCCGTGCCGCGACTGATGCCGCTCCAGAGCATACGGATGCGACAATCTTGCGGGCCGGCCTCGGGAAAAGCGCTGGCGTTCAGGGCGCATTCACGCGGCGAAATATACCAGAGAGCGGTCGCCTTCGCGCTTGCGCTCGCTACGGTTGCCGGCTTTAGCTCCTTCGCCATATCGAGCCGATCCCTGTTCCCGACCAAGCCTTTACCGCAAGCCTTTACCGACTGCAGGCCTTTCGACTGATATCATGACAGAGACCGCCATGAACCAGCGTCCCGCTCCGACCACGTTCCAGTCGGCGGCGCAAGAGGTCGAAAGCCTGCGGGGCCTGACGCCGGCGGGCGTGCAGGCGACAGCGACGCTGAGCGCACGGCGCTGGCTCGTGCTGGCGCTGAACCTCGTCACGCTCGGCGCATTGCTGCTGGGGCTCGGGCGTGTGCTCGGGGCCGGCGGCTGGACGGTGACGGATGTGGTCATCCTCATTGCCTTCCTGTTCGGCGCGCCCTGGACGGTGCTCGGTTTCTGGAACGCGCTGATCGGCCTCTGGCTGCTGCACGGCGCCGATGACGGGCTCGACCAGGTCGCGCCCTTCGCCGCTGACGGCGAGGCCGCGACGCCAATCGCGATCCGCACCGCCATCCTGATGACCTTGCGCAACGAGGATCCCGAACGCGCCTTCCGCCGGCTGCGCGTGGTCAAGGACAGCGTCGAGGCGACGGGCGAAGGCCCCTGGTTCGATTATTTCGTTCTGTCGGATACGAGCGATGCCGCTGTCGCGGCGGCGGAAGACCGGCTTGCGGCGCAATGGGCGAACGAGATCGGCGCGACCTCGCGCCTCACCTATCGCCGCCGCACCGACAATGCCGGCTTCAAGGCCGGCAATGTCAGGGATTTCTGCGAGCGCTGGGGTGATCGCTACGAGGTCATGCTGCCGCTCGACGCCGACAGCGTCATGTCCGGCGATGCGATCGTGAAGCTGGCGCGGATGATGCAGGCGCATCCGAAGCTCGGCATCCTGCAAAGCCTGGTCGTGGGCATGCCGAGCCGGTCTGCCTTCGCCCGCATCTTCCAGTTCGGCATGCGCCAGGGCATGCGGCCTTACACCATGGGCTCGGCCTGGTGGGTCGGCGATTGCGGTCCGTTCTGGGGCCATAACGCCATGGTGCGGATCGCTCCCTTCCGCGATGAATGCCATCTGCCGGTCCTGCCCGGCGAAGGGCCGCTCAGTGGGGCGGTGATGAGCCATGATCAGGTCGAGGCGACGCTGATGCGCCGCGCCGGCTACGAGGTTCGCGTCTTGCCGCAGGAGATGGGAAGCTGGGAGGAAAACCCGCCGACCATGCTCGAATTCGCCAAGCGCGACCTGCGCTGGTGCCTCGGCAATCTGCAATATCTCAAATTGCTCGACCTGCCCGGCTTGAAGCCGATGAGCCGCTTCCAGCTGGTCTGGGCGATCCTGATGTTCCTGGGGTTACCGGCCTGGACGCTGATGATCGCGCTCCTGCCGGTGAAGGCCATCGAGGATGCCGGCATTGCGGGCTATCCCTCGGGCCTGGCCGCCTCCCTCTATGTGCTGTTTTTCGCGATGTATCTCTCGCCGAAGCTCGCAGGCTTCATCGACATCCTGCTGACCAGGGGCGGCACCCGGCGCTATGGCGGCACCGGGCGCTTCATCGCCTCGGCGCTGATCGAGATCATCTTCGCCTTCCTGCAAGGCGCGGTCTCGACCTTCCGGACGACGCTGTTCATGGTCGGGCTCGCCTTCGGGCGCGCCAGGATCGGCTGGAACGGCCAATCGCGCGATGCGCATGCCTTGTCCTTCGCCACGGCCTTCGCCGGCCTGTGGCCGCATCTGCTGTTTGGCCTCTACATCTTCGGCGCGCTGATGCTGCTCTCGCCGACCGTGTTGCTCTGGTCGCTGCCGCTGACCGCGGGCTATGTGCTGGCGATCCCCTTCGCCATGCTGACGGCCTTGCCCGCACTAGGAAGATGGTTCGCGCAGAGCGGGCTTTGCGGGATCCCCGAGGATTTCGACCCGCCGGTTGAGCTCTTGGCGATCGCGAATCGTCCGGCGATCGCGAATGAGGCGTCGCGATGAGCGCAGCTGCCTATCCCAAGGGCATGGCCAAGGCGGTTTCGCGCTCCTTGCGGGTCTATCACGGTGATCCTGTGCGCAATGCCGCGATGGACGCGCTTTATGCGCGCTTCCTCAAACCAGGCGATCTCGCCTTCGATATCGGCGCGCATGTCGGGGACCGGGTCTCCTCGTTTCGCCGGCTGGGCGCGCGTGTCGTGGCGCTGGAGCCGCAGCCGGGACCGGCGCGCGCGATCCGCCTGATCCATGGCCGCGACCCGCTGGTGACGTTGATCGAGGCCGCCTGCGGCGATAATGAAGGGGTGGTGACGCTGCAGATCAACAGCGCCAATCCAACGGTCTCGACAGCCTCGCCGGCTTTCGTCGGCGCGGCGCAAGGGGCCGGTGGCTGGGAGGGGCAGGTCTGGGACCATGAGATCGTGGTCCCCTGCACGACGCTCGACAAGCTGATCTGGCGCCATGGCCTGCCGGCGCTGATCAAGATCGATGTCGAGGGCTTCGAGGCGCATGTGCTGGCAGGCCTGACCAAGGCCGTACCGGTGATCTCCTTCGAGTTCACGACGATCCAGCGCGACGTCGCGGAGGCTTGCCTCGCACTGCTGGATACGCTTGGACCTTATCGTTTCAATGTCGCGCTCGGCGAAAGCCAGAGCTTCGAACTCGCCGAGCCAGCGAGCGCGGAGGCGATTGGCGGCTTCCTGCGCGACCTGCCTCATTCCGCCAATTCCGGCGATGTCTACGCCATGCTGACGAGTTGATATCGATGATGACCTCTCTCTCCCGCCTGCGCTCCGTGATCCTGCCGCTCGCCTTGGCTTGCGCTGCTTGTCCGGCTCTTGCTGCCGGCGATGTCGCCGTCGAGGTCAAGAACGAGTCCGAGCCGGTGCTTTGCGCCGAGAAGGACAATGTCACCATCAAGGCGATCTCGCCCGAGGTGCGGCGCTTCCAGATCGAGGCGGCGCATCCCGCCTATAACGCAGGTCTCTTGCGGGATAACTGGGATGCGGACTGGACCGATTGCGAGATGAAGGGCGATCCCTCCTTCGCAGCCCCAGTGCCGCCCCAGCGTGTCACCTTCTACGAGAGCATCGACTATTGGCTCGTCGGCTATACCTTCCCGACCTTCTGGCGGCCGGCCGACACCACCTTCCGGGTCGGCGACAGGGTCGAAAAGGGCCTGCATCTCGTCCAGCTCTGGAAGCTCGGCAAGGATCGCTCGCATGAATTGCTCGTGGTCTATCCGCAGGATGGCTATTGGCGCGCCAGGCCGATGCCGCCGCAGCAGCTTGCGTCTTCAGCCTATGGCTCGTCCTTCCTGTTCGGGCCGATCGAGACCGATGGCCGCCCGGTCGTGAACATCAAGGAGATCGAGTTCGATCCCAAGACGACCACCTTCAAGCTGAGCTTCAAGGACGGCTCGTCGGGCAGCTTGAAGCTCGACAGCGTCGATGAGAACCGCATGGTGCTGGACGCGGTGCTCGACAAGCCGGTGACCGGCGGCAAGGGTTTCGTGGCGCTGCGCTCGATGTATGTCACCGAGTTCAACAATGATGTCGCCCGCATCGCGGTGCGCGAGCCCGGCGCCAAGGGCTGGCGCGAGGAGCCGCTGATGCCGTTCACGGGCGGCAAGGCGACCGATATCTGGATGGGCCGCACCACGCATTCGCGCCACAACACCTCCTCGCCCGACATGGTCTTCCGCAATTTCTCGAAGGACCCGAACCCGCCGGCAAAGCCGGAGAAGAAATAGCCATCTCGCAGCATAGAAGGCATCGGATGGCGGGCTAGAGCAGGATGCGAAAAAGTGGGAATCGGTTTTTCGCGATCGATCCTGCTCTAACTCTTGGGTGAGAGACGGATTCAGATTTCAAATCGGTTCACTTTGTGACCCGATTTGAAATCATCCGGCTCTAGGGGCTCATCCATGGACACGACCATCCTGAGCCTCGCGCTCGGCGCGGCGGTTGCCGGCTTCGTGCAGGGTCTCTCGGGCTTCGCCTTCGGGCTCGTCGCCATGTCCTTCTGGGCCTGGACGCTCGAGCCGAGGCTGGCGGCCGTGATGGCGGTGTTCGGCGCGCTGACGGGGCAGATCATCTCCGCTTTCTCCCTGCGGCGCGGCTTTGATCTGGCGCGGCTCTGGCCCTTTCTGCTCGGCGGCTTCGCCGGTATTCCGCTCGGCGTCGCGTTGTTGCCGCTCCTCGATGCGACGCTGTTCAAGGCCGCGCTCGGCTGCCTGCTGGCGATCTGGTGCCCGATCATGCTGTTCGCGCCGCGTCTCCCGGCGATCCGTGCCGGCGGGCGTCTGGCCGATGGCGTTGTCGGCCTCACCGGCGGCATCATGGGTGGGTTCGGCGGCTTTACAGGCGTGATCCCGACGCTGTGGTGCACCTTGCGCCGCATGGACAAGGACGCGCAGCGCTCGATCATCCAGAACTTCAATCTGGCGACGCTCGCCGTCACCATGCTGAGCTATGTCGTGGCCGGGAATGTCACGCGCGCGATGCTGCCTTTCTTCGCCGTCGTCGCGCCGGCCATGCTGATCCCCTCGCTGATCGGCGGCCGTCTCTATATCGGTATCAGCGAGGCCGCCTTTCGCCGGATCGTGCTCGCTTTGCTGACATTGTCGGGGGTGGCGCTGCTCGCCTCATCGTTGCCGCGTTTGCTGGGCAGCGGATGACATCGCAGCCGGAACGTCCTGCCCCTGCGAACGTTACCGATGACGTGGTCGCCCGATCGGGTTAGCCTACCGCTTCATTCCGACTGAAGAGACCGACATGCCGCGTTTTGCCGCCAATCTCTCGATGATGTTCACCGAATGGGATTTTCTCGACCGCTTCAAGGCTGCGGCCGATGCCGGTTTCGAGGCGGTTGAGTTCCTGTTTCCCTATGAGCACGCGGCCGAGAAGGTCGGACTCGCGCTCGCCGGCGCCGGGGTCGAGCAGGCGCTGTTCAACCTGCCGCCGGGCGATTGGGCCAAGGGAGAGCGCGGCATGGCGGCGATCCCCGGCCGCGAGGACGAGTTCAAGGCAGGGATCGAGACCGCCCTGGCTTATGTGCATGAGACCGGCGTCAAGCGCCTGCACATGATGGCGGGCCATGCCGACCCGCAGGATCCCGCTGCGCAGAAAGCCTATCGAGCATCGCTCGCCTACGCCGCCGACAGGCTGGCCGAGCACGACATCGACCTGCTGCTGGAGCCGATCAACGGCAAGGATATGCCCAGCTATTTCCTCAACGATTTTGATCAGGCAGCGGCTTACGTCCGCGAATCCGGCCGCCTGAATGTCAGGCTGCAGTTCGACATGTATCATTGCGAGCTGATCCATGGCGACGTCTCGGGCAAGTTGAAGGCGCTCTACCCGCTCGTCGGCCATGTCCAGATCGCGCGTGCCAATGGCCGCCACGAGCCCGACGCTTCGGGGCCGGACTATCCGCGCCTCTTCGCGGAGCTGGACGGGCTCGGCTATGAGGGCTTCGTCGGCTGCGAGTACCGGCCGGCGGCCGGCACGCTCGAAGGGCTCGGCTGGTTCTCCGATTTCAGGAAGCCGGCGTGACCTCGCCTTTCGTCCATCCGGTTCTGGTCGCCGATATCGGCGGCACGAATTGCCGGCTTTCGCTCGTATCTCGGGCAGGGGCGCCGCATGAGCCCCTGGCGCGGATCAGCACCGGCGGCCACCCGACGCCGGAGGCGGCGCTGGAGGCTGTGCTGTCGACGCTCACGCAGCGGCCGCGCAGCGCCATCCTTGCCGTGGCGGGTCCTTTGGACGGGCGCGAGGCGCAGCTCACCAATGCCAATTGGCATTTCGACGGACCGCAGCTCGCCAAGGCGCTCGGGCTCGAACAAGGCCTGCTGGTCAATGATTTCGAGGCGCTGGCGGCTTCGCTCTCCGTGTTGCGCGAGGCGGATTTGACGACGCTGGTTCCGGGCCAGCCGGAGCCCGAAGGGCTTCGCCTCGTGCTCGGGCCTGGCACTGGCTTCGGCGCCGCCGCGCTCCTGATGCGGGGCGAGCGCGGCGTCCTGGTGCCGACCGAGGCCGGTCATATCGGCATCGGCCCGGAAGACCCGACCGAGTACAAGATCTGGCCGGCGCTTGCCGCCGAGCAGCCGCGCGTCACGGTCGAGGGGCTGCTCAGCGGCGACGGGCTGGTGCGTTTCCACCGCGCGGTGGCGAAGCAATCGGGCATGCTGGAGGCCGATGTCAGCGCCGCCGACGTGACGACGCTGGCGCTCGACGGCGACCCCGCCGCGCTGATGGCGGTGATCTGCTTCTGGCGATTGCTGGCGCGGGTCGCAGGTGATCTCGCGCTCGCCTTCAAGGCGACGGGGGGCGTCTATATCGCGGGCGGCATCGTGCCGCGGCTCCTGCCGCTCGCCGACCCGGCGACGATCCAGGCCGTGTTCCATGGCAAGCCGCCGATGGAGGATCTGGCGAAGCGCTTCGCTTTGCATGTGATCACGACACATGATGCCGCCGAGCAGGGGCTGGCCGCCATTGCGGCTGCGCCGGCGCGGTTCGGGCTGGACGACCCTGCGCGGCTATGGTTTGCGTGAGCGCGTCGGTTTCGCACGTCTGAGGCTTTTTCCGGTTTGTTCCAGCTCTACGGCATCCAGGCCCTGCGCGCGGCTGCGGCCTTCATGGTCGCCGTGCACCATGTCCAGTATGACGCGATTGCGCTGGCCGCTCGGAGCGGGGCAAGCTTCTCACCTTCGCTGCTGCTGCCATGGATGGCGGGCGTCGACATCTTCTTCGTCGTTTCCGGCTTCATCATGGTGCATGCCTCCGCCGATCTCTTCGGCCGTGCGGATGGTGCGAGGCTCTTCCTGCAGCGCCGGCTCGCGCGCATCGTGCCGCTCTACTGGGCTGCGACGACGCTGTTCCTGCTCGTCGGACTGGTCCTGCCGGGCGCCCTGAATTCGGGCGCGCCAGATCTGGCGCAGATCGCCGGCTCCTATCTGTTCTGGCCCACGGTTTCGACGATAGGGCTTGTCCAACCGGTCTATTCGCTGGGCTGGACGCTGAACTACGAGATGCTGTTCTACGCGCTCTTCACCCTGGGGCTGCTGCTGCCGCGCGCCTGGACGCTTCCAGCCATCATCTTGGCCCTGGCGGGCTTGGTCGCGGGCGAGACCCTGGCCGGGCCGCTTGCGGTGCCGCTGCGCTTCTGGGGCCAGCCGATCGTGCTCGAATTCGTGGCCGGGATGGGGATCGCCCTGCTGTGGCGGCGGGGCTTTCGACTAGGGCTCGCCTCCCGTGTCGTGGTCGCGGCGCTTGGCGTGGCGCTGCTCCTGGTCGCGGCCCAGGTGCCGGGCAGCGATGCGCCCTGGGCGGCTCTCGCATGGCGAGGCTCGGCTGCCGCCCTGCTGGTGCTGGCGGCGGCATGCGGCAAGCGGCGGGAGGCGCCCTCAACGCCGGTTCGCTGGCTGGCGCTGGTCGGCGACGCTTCCTATGCGCTTTATCTGGTGCACCCCTTCGTCATTCGGGGCCTGCGTGAGCTGTTCCAGCGCCTAGGTATCGGATCGCCGCTCCTCTTCATCATCTTGGCTCTGTCTGGCGCAATCGTTGCGGCGCTGCTGGTCCACCGCGCCTTCGAGAAGCCGGCGACACGCTTCATGCGGCGAAAGCTCGGCGCCTAAAAACTTAGAGCATTGCTCCTGCGAAAAGCCGGTTCCCAGTTTTCGGGCCGATGCTCTGGAGTCTTTCCGCGTTTCTTCGAACCGCGGAAAGACTCCAGCTCCTTGATTTTTTGCATTTTCTTCACGCGAACCGGAGTCCACTTCGCTCGAAAATGCTCTATTTCAAGCGCATCCCCTTCAGCGACTGGCCGACGACGCCTCCGGAGCGGCGTCTCTCGGCGCGCTTGGCCTTGATGCCGGCCACATCCTCCGGCTGGGGATGGCGGCCGCGCTCCAGCAGTTCGAGCGTATATTCCTCATAGGTCAGGCCCAGGGCCTCGGCGCGCTCCTCGCGGCGCAGCGCGATCGCCGGGGGCTTGCGCCAGGCCCGGCGATGGGCCGTGCGCCATTCGAAATAGCGGTTGATCTCGCCCTTGCCCCATTCCGGCTCGTGTGGCGGCGGCTCATCGAGCGGTGGGC
This sequence comes from Bosea vaviloviae, assembly GCF_001741865.1. Taxonomy (NCBI): domain Bacteria; kingdom Pseudomonadati; phylum Pseudomonadota; class Alphaproteobacteria; order Hyphomicrobiales; family Alloboseaceae; genus Allobosea; species Allobosea vaviloviae. Next base: position 5,849,093 of record NZ_CP017147.1, on the reverse strand, counting down.
CGCCATTGTCGCCCATGCGGGCCGGGCGTTCATCTCGCAGTCGCTTCGGTTTGGCCAAGGGGCGCTCGTTCGACAGGGGGGCCTGCGCTCACGATAATAGCGGTTGTGCGCCGCACCAAGATCGAACTCATCGCAGCACGGCGCGTGACAGAGCCGCCGCGCCGGTCTATCCCGCCTGCATTCCCCTCACGGACACCCCATGGCCCCCTTGCTCCATCTGCGCGACGTCGCGCTCACCTTCGGCGGACAGCCGCTTCTCGAGGCGGCGGAGATTGCCGTTTCCGCCGGCGAGCGCGTTTGCCTGGTCGGCCGCAACGGCTCGGGCAAGTCGACCTTGCTGAAGATCGTGGCGGGTCTCGTCGAGGCCGACAGCGCCGACCGTTTCGTACAGCCGGGTTGCACGGTCCGCTATCTGCCCCAGGAGCCGGATTTTACCGGCTACAAGACCTCGCTGGCTTATGTCGAGGCCGGCCTCGGACCGGGCGACGACGCCTATCGCGCGCAATATCTGATCGATGAGCTCGGCCTGACCGGGCTGGAGGATCCCGCCACGATGTCGGGTGGCGAGTCGCGTCGCGCGGCGCTGGCGCGTGTGCTCGCGCCCGAGCCCGACATCTTGCTGCTCGACGAGCCGACCAACCATCTCGATCTGCCCGTGATCGAATGGCTGGAGCAGGAGCTGAAATCCTTGCGCTCGGCCATGGTTCTGATCAGCCATGACAGGCGCTTCCTGACCTCGCTGTCGCGCGCCACGATCTGGCTCGATCGCGGCCTGACGCGGCGCATGGACAAGGGTTTTGGGGAGTTCGAGGCCTGGCGCGACGAGGTGCTCGCCCAGGAAGAACTCGACCGCCACAAGCTCGACCGCAAGATCGCCCGCGAGGAAGACTGGCTGCGTTACGGCGTCAGCGCGCGCCGCACCCGCAACCAGCGCCGCCTCGGCGAACTGCATGGCCTGCGCGAGCAGCGCCGCACCGCTCGAAACGTCGTCGGCAATGTCCGGCTCGAGGCGAGCGAGGCGCAGACCTCGGGCAAGCTCGTGATCGAGGCGATCGACGTCGCGAAATCCTTCGGCGACAACGCGGTGGTGAAGTCGCTGTCGCTGCGCGTGGCGCGTGGCGACCGGATCGGTATCGTCGGCCCCAATGGCGCCGGCAAGACCACGCTGATCAACCTGCTGACCGGCGCGCTTGCGCCCGATTCCGGCAAGGTCAAGCTCGGCGTCTCCTTGAACATGGTCACGCTCGACCAGCGCCGCGAAAGTCTCGACCCTGCGACGCCGCTCGGCGATGCGCTGACCGGCGGCGGCTCCGACCAGGTCATGGTCGGCGACACGCCGCGCCATGTCATCGCTTATATGAAGGACTTCCTGTTCCAGCCGCTGCAGCGGCGCACGCCGGTGGGAGCGCTGTCGGGCGGAGAGCGCGGTCGATTGATGCTGGCGCGGGCGCTGGCAAAGCCTTCCAACCTCCTGGTGCTGGACGAGCCGACCAACGATCTCGACCTCGAGACGCTCGACCTGCTGCAGGAGCTTCTGGCCGACTATCAAGGCACGGTCCTGCTGGTCAGCCATGACCGCGACTTCATCGACCGCGTCGTCTCGGCGACGCTGATCTCGGATGGCGACGGCGTCTGGACGGAATTCGCCGGTGGCTATTCCGACATGCTGGCGCAGCGCGGGCGCGGCGTCGGCGCGAAGGTGAGGGTGATCCCCGGGAAATCGGCGCCTGCCGAGGACAAGTCCACGGTGGCGGCCGCGCCCGCGCCGGTCGCGAAGCGCAAGCTGTCCTTCAACGAGAAGCATGCGCTGGAGACCTTGCCCAAGCGCATCGAGGTTCTGCAAGCGGAAGCCGCCAAGCTCAGCCAGGCGCTCTCGGGCGATCTCTATACGCGCGACCCCAAACTCTTCGCCAAGGCGACGGCGCGGCTGGAAGAGGTGACACGCGAGATCGGGCAGGCGGAAGAACGGTGGCTGGCGCTGGAGATGCTGCAGGAAGAGTTGGGGGCGTGAGGTTCTCCGAATGAGGCGTGGGGAAGCCTCTCCAGACTCGGATAGCACGCAAACCGCAACGCCGGCTTCCCCTTCTCCCCTTGCGGGAGAAGCAACTATCATGCGGGGGTTTTCCAGGGCCTGTCTTTTGCGATGACGGCATTAGCGAAGATGACGAGCTTTCGGACGCATGCGACGATGGCAAGGGCGTGAGGCCTGCCGCGTTCGGCGAGGCGGCGATAGAGCGCGACGAGGGCTGGGTTCCAGCGCAGAGCTGCGGCCTGGGCTGCGGCGAAGAGGCTGGTTCGCAGCCGGGCGCGGCCGCCGCCGGTGCGGCGCTGGCCCTTGTAGCGGCCCGATTCATGGACGAAGGGGGCGACGCCGACGAGGGCTGCAGCTTGCGTGCGCGAGAGCCGGCCAAGCTCGGGCATGCGGATGACAAGGGCGAGCGCGGTTCTGTTCCCCAGCCCTGGAATGGAGAGCAGCAGCTTCATCCGGTGCGCCAGTTCGGCCCGGTCGGCGACGGCTTGGCCGAGCCGGGCAAGTTCGGCCGCCTTGAGCCGCTTCAACCGGGCGATCTCGTCGGCGAGCTGGGCGAGGAGACGTTCGTCGCGGAAGCGCTCGCGCCGGATCCGGGCTCGGGCGAGATCCTCTTCGATCTGCTCGATCCGGGTGAGATGTTCGGCCAGCGCGAGCAGATCTGGGGAGGGGGCGTCACGCAGCGTGTCTTGCGCCTGCGTGCATTGGGCGATGAGCCGCGCATCGATGCCATCGCTCTTGGCGCGTTGGAGCTTGAAGGCTCCATAGGCCTTCACCTGGCGCGGCTGGAACACGATCACCGGCAAGCCTTCCGCCCGTAAGGCCTCGGTCACCGCAAGCTCGTAGCCGCCCGTGGCTTCGAGGCCGACCTTCTCGACGCCGACGGCCTTCAGCTTTTGCGCCAACCTGGCGTGGCCTTCCGCCGTATTGGCTTCACGCCAAGCCTCCTGCCCAGGTGTCAGAGCAATGTCGAGCCAGGCCTTGCTGACATCGATGCCGGCGCAAATCGTCCCGCCTGTGCTATGCTGTTCCATCTTCGTCGACCCTGCCTTGCAAACGAACACGAGGTTCCGGCAACCAATCCGGGTTCGATGAAGAGCCGACGGCGATCCTGCTTCTCCACAGCCTCGCGGCTCGGGTGGCGTCGATCCGTCCGACGACCGCCCTGCTCCAGGCGGCCACCTGGAGCAGGGCATTCCTCACGGAACACCAGCAGTTCAGCACAGATCCTTGTTGCAAGGTGGCCCGGTGTCCTGCCTGGATAGATTGGTGACAGACGAGCCCGGATAGAAGGGTGACAGTTTTTCCCTGGATAGTTGGGAGGGCTGGACCATGCCGTGGCGAGAGAGCTGTGCCATGGACGAACGGGTGCGTTTCATAGCCGACTGGCTGGCGGGCGACGTGTCGATGACCGAGCTTTGCGAGGTTTACGGGATCAGTCGCAAAGCTGGGTACAAGTGGCGGGCGCGCTATGAGGCTGAGGGCGCGTCGGGGCTTGCGAACCGGTCATCGGCGCCGCTTGCGCACGGGCTGGCGACGCCTGCGCCGTTGGTGGAGAAGATCCTGGACCTGCGACGGGCGCGGCCGAGCTGGGGTCCGCGCAAGATCGTGGCTAAGCTTGAGCAGCTGCATCCGGACTTGTCCTGGCCATCGCATTCGACGGCGCACGAGATCCTCAAGCGCCAGGGCCTGATATCGGGCCGCCGCCTCCGACGCCGTCCCCCGCCCCGGCTGGGCGCGCTGACCACACCCGAGCGGCCGAACCACGTCTGGGCTGTGGACCACAAGGGTTGGGTCACCCTGGGCGACGGCGAGCGCTGCGAGCCGCTGACCCTGGCCGACAGCTACAGCCGCTTCGTCCTGGCGGTCTCGGCGGGCGACGGCGTCCACACCGCCCAGGCCAAGCCGGTCATGCAACGCGCCTTCCAGGTCTATGGCCTGCCCGAGGTCATCCGTTCCGACAACGGCCCGCCCTTCGCCTCCACCAGCGCCTCCGGGCTCAGCGCCCTGTCGGCCTGGTGGATCAAGCTGGGCATCCAGCCCGAGCGCACCCGGCCCGGTTCTCCTCAGGAAAATGGCCGCCTCGAACGCTTCCATCTCACCCTGCTGGAAGCCATGCGGCCCGCTTCACTCAACCGCGCCGCCCAGGCTCAGCGCCTGGAAGCCTTCCGACGCGACTACAACCACGAACGGCCCCATCAGGCCCTTGGCCAGAAGCCCCCCGCCAGCTTCTACAATCCTTCGCCCCGGTCCATGCCCGACAAACTTCCCCAACCCGACTACCCGTCCGATCGAACCATCCGCAGGGTGCGTAGCAACGGCGAGATCAAGATCGAGGGCCGCCTCGTACAGATCTGCTCCGCCCTCAAAGGTGAGCCCGTAGCCCTCGAAGCGACAGAGCACGGCTGGTGCGTCTGGTTCTACAAACAACCCATCGGCCTCATCGACCACCAAGGCCAGAAACTGTCACCAATCTACCCAGGCTAAATTGTAACCAACCTATCCGCTGGACACCGGAGGGCCGGATGAGCGGCTGTGTTGTTGGTCAAGGGTTTTGTGTTCGCCAGGGGGTGTTGTCTCTGACGATTGCGTTGAGGGTTGTGAGCAGCTTTCGGATGACGGCGACGATGGCGACCTTTTTGGGTCGTCCTCGCGTGGTGAGGCGATCGTAGAAGGTTTTGAAGACGCCGTTGTGCCGAATGGCGGCCAGCGCTGCCATGTACAAGGTGTTGCGGACGCAGGTTCTGCCTCCCACGATGGTTCTGTGGCCGCGCATCATGCCGGAATCGCGGTTCATCGGTGCGACGCCGACGAGGGCTGCGAGCTTCTGGCGGTCGATGGAGCCAAGCTCCGGAACTTCGGCGATGAGAGTGCGGGCGGTGACATCGCCAATCCCGGGCACGGACTTGAGCAATGTTTCGGTCTCGCGCCATGCCGGCGAGTTCTTGATGCCGTCACCGATAGTGCGGTCGATCTCGCTCAGCTCCTTCTCCAGGAAGGCGATGTGTCGGGCGAGCCCTTTGGCGAGGCGCTTGTCAGGCATGCGCCGCGCGCGATTGGCCTCCATCCCGATCATCTCGATGATCTGACGGCGCCTTGCGACGAGTTCGGCCAGCCTCGTCGCCTCCGGAGCAGGGACGGCTCTCGCCTGTGGCCTGATCCGCTCGGCAAAGAGCGCGATCACTTCGGCGTCGAGGGCGTCAGTCTTGGCCAGTCGTCCCATGGCGCGGGCGAAGTCGCGGATCTGACGCGGGTTGACGACACAGAGCGGCAAGCCTGCTCCGGCGAGCGCGGCCGTCACCGTGGTTTCAAACCCGCCGGTCGCCTCGATCACCACCAGGGCGACCGGACAGGCCGCCAGGCGTGCCGTTAGTTCGTCCAACCCTCGGCCGTCGCGAGAGACGAAGAAGGCCTCTCCCGATGGTCGCAGATGAACGTCGAGACGATCCTTGGATACGTCGATGCCAACGAAAACAGCGAGAGCTTCATCCATGACCCATCCTTGCAAATGCGGGCTCGAGCCCAAGCGGCTGTCCGGGTTCGGGACAAAAAGGCGGAAGCCGCACCTCGCTCATCCACGGGCTCAATTCACCCAAGGGGGGACCGGGCTGACTTCCGCCTCAAACCTCGCCGGTACAAAACCGACTGGCAAATCAAAGATACAAGGGGGCGCCGTGCCCTGCCCGGTTAGCGTCGTGTTCGGCCAGGCGGAAAACTCACAGCGCCCCCTCATCCGTCAGCGCTTCGCGCTGCCTCCTTGCTTCTCCCGCGAGGGGAGAAGGGAAAGCCTCGCCGGCCGCTGGATGATCGCCAAAACAAGGGCGACCATGATGGAAAGAAAGTACCCGCCATACAATTTCCGTCTCCGCCCAATCGCGAAAACGCATTTGTTGCCGGGGGCAAATCTCACCAATGTCGCGGACCCCGAGAAAAACGGACCCTGGGAAAGCTGAGGAAGCACGATGAGATTGAAGGGCAAGACGGCGCTGATCACCGGCGCGGCACAGGGGTTCGGGCTCGGCATTGCCGAGACTTTCGCGCGTGAGGGCGCGCGGGTGGCTGTGCTCGACATCAATGCCGACAAGGCCAAGGAGGCGGCCAAGGCGATCGGCCGTAAGGCCTTCGCCGTCGGCTGCGATGTCGGCAAGGGCAAGAGCGTCGACAAGGCGGTGGAGCGCGTGCTGGCGAAGTTCGGCCGGCTCGACATCGTCATCAACAATGCCGGCATCAGCCACCGCAATCAGCCGATGCTGGATGTCTCCGAGGAGGAGTTCGATCGCGTCTTCGCGGTGAATGTGAAGTCGATTTACCTCATGGCGCGCGCGACCGTGCCGCATTTCCGCGAGCATGGCGGCGGCGTGATCCTGAATATCGGCTCGACCGCCGGTATTCGGCCGCGCCCGGGCCTGACCTGGTACAACGGCTCAAAGGGGGCGGTGAACCTGCTCTCGAAATCGATGGCGGTGGAGCTTGCGCCCGACCGCATCCGCGTCAACGCGATCGCGCCCGTCGCCGGTGAGACGCCGTTGCTGGCGACCTTCATGGGCGAGGACACGCCGGAGAAGCGCGCACAGTTCAAGGCAACCATTCCCTGGGGCCGGCTCTCGACACCCCAGGACATGGCCAATGCGGCGCTCTATCTCTGCTCGGACGATGCCGAGATGGTGACGGGTACGGTTCTGGCCGTGGATGGCGGGCGCTGCATCTGAGAGGGCCTGCCAATCCGCCATCGCGGCCGCCTGACGCGACGTTCTGCGCTTCCGGTGCTCGCGGAGGTTGATGGCGGGCGTTGCATCTGATGCAGCGCTGGCGGAAAGCCGTCATTGCGAGCGCAGCGAAGCAATCCAGGGGACGTCGAGCGCTGCTGCTCTGGATTGCTTCGTCGCCGCGCTCCTCGCAATGACGACGAGGGTAATGCGGTACCGCTCACACCGGCTTGGCGTGCAGCGCGATTTCCTGGCGCAGCATGACCGTGCCGTCGGGCTCGAAGCCGCGCTGCTCGACGCTGATCTGGGGGGCGCTTGCGTCGCCCTCGATCTTGAACAGATGCCAGGTCGCCATTTCGCCATGGCCGAGCGGACCGATCGAGGCTGAGGGCACGCCGACGATGGGCACGTCGCGGCCCAGTCCCGGCCGCCAGGCCAGTGAGAATGTGTGGTTGTGGCCGTGCAGGATCAGATCGGCGCCGCTGCGCGCGAGCATCGCCTCGAAAGCCTCGGCATCGACGAGTTCGCGCGCGCGCCGCGCGCCGCCGACATAGGGCGGGTGGTGGATCAGGACGACGCGGATCAGCCCCTCATTGCGAGCGCGGTTCAGCAGGATCTCGGCCTTGGCGATCTGCGCCTGGCCGAGGCGCCCTGTCGCCATCAGCGGCAGGGTCGGAATGCCGCTGTTGAGGCCGATCAGCGCGACCGGGCCACGCCGACGATACCAGGGATAGCCGGCCGCGCCGACATCATCGGCGCACCATGGGCCGAGATGGCTGGCGAGCGGCTTCAGCGATGAGGGGGCATAGGCGTCGTGATTGCCCGGCACGAAGCTGACGGCATCGCGCGGGCCGAGCGTGTCGAGAAAGGTGACAGCCGTCTTGAATTCGTTGGGCAGGCCGATATGCGCGACATCGCCGGTGCAGGCGACATGGTCGGGCGCTTGCGCGCGGATATCGGCGACGATCAGCGCCAGGACGTTCATGTCATGGGCATGGCGCCGTTTGCGCCGCCAATTGACATAGCCCGTCGCGCGCTTGCCCAGGAGCTGGTGCAGCGAAAAACCGGCGAGAGGGCCGAGATGCGGGTCGGACAGATGCGCGAGCTTGAACACAGCCTAAGCGCTTGCCCTTGCCGCCCACCAGCCGTCAAGCGCGAAAGATGCGTCGATAGCGACGCAAGCCTCGCGCTGGTCGGCTCAGTTGGCGGTGCCAGTCAGTTCGGAGACGATGAACGAATCGGTCAGGGTGACGGCGGGCTTCCAGACATAGGCCGGCTTGGCGCGCAGACGAGCGATGATGAAAGAGAGTAGCATGACGAAAATCCCCAGCGGTGATGTCGTCTTCTCTACCTCATTTGCGGCGCGTTTGTGACGTAACGGAACCTGAATTGGGCCTCTGCCATGCGTTATTTGCATAGACAATTTAGATTTCGTTTGGATTTGACGAGTCCATGACCGTGGATGGCGACCATCCCGCTGCTTTGAAGTCGGATTCTGGTCCGAATCGCGCGCAACGCGCGTTGTTCCGGGTTGCGCATCTGTATTTCCGTCTTGTGCGCGGCATGACGCTGGGCGTGCGCGCGGCCGTACTGGACGGCGAGGGCCGCGTCTTTCTGGTGCGCCATACCTACACCCCCGGCTGGCACCTGCCGGGTGGGGGCGTCGAGGTTGGCGAGACGCTTGAAGAAGCACTGGCTAAGGAGCTGCGCGAGGAGGCCTCGATTCGTGTCACCGGGCCGGTCGTGCTCCATGGCGTCCTGTTCAACCGGCCCCTCTCGCGGCGCGATCATGTCGCGGTCTATGTGGTCCGGGAGTTTGCGGTCGATGGTGTCAAGCGGCCCGATCGCGAGATCGCCGAAGCCGGCTTCTTTCCGCTCGATGCGCTACCGGAGGGCACAACGCCGGCGACGCGGCGGCGGCTGGATGAGATCGCGGCTGGCGCAAGAGCCCCGGCCGTCTGGTAAGGCCGCGCTTATCCTGGGCAGCGTGATGGACGCCTGCCCGCCACTCTGCTACAGCCCGCCGCCATGACGAACGGGCAACGCCTTTCCACCCTGCGACGACCGGCGCGCTGAACGCGCCCTCGAGGCATGCCGCCGATGCGCGGCCATGTCCTCGCCGCCCTATTGCAGGTTTCTGCCCGCCCGCAGGTTTGCCCGTCATGACGTCCTTGCCTTTGACCATTCGCCATGAGCTTCCCGCCGATGCCGCCGCGATCGAGCGTTTGCATGAGCGCGCCTTCGGGCCGGGCCGTTTCGCGCGCACGGCCTTTCGGCTGCGCGAGGGCGTGCCGCCCGATGCAAACCTGACCTTCGCCGCCCATGTCGGCACGTTTCTGGTCGGCTCGATCAGGGTGACGCCGGTTTCTGCGGGCGGCAGCACCGCGCTGATGCTGGGGCCACTGACGGTCGATCCCGCTTTTGAGGGACGCGGCATCGGGGCGGCCTTGATGAACCGCTCGATCGAGGCGGCGCGGGCTGCAGGGTCCGACCTGATCATGCTGGTGGGGGACGCGCCCTATTATGCCCGCTTCGGCTTCAGGCCGATCCCGCCGGGCCAGCTCGTCCTGCCGGGGCCTGCGGACCCGGCGCGGTTCCTCGCGCTCGAACTGGTCGAGGGCGTGCTGGCGCAGCGCAAGGGCGCTGTCATGGCTTATCGCCAGAGCGTGTGACCCTCCTCGTCATGGCCGGCCTTGTGCCGGCCATCCATGTCTTCCTTCGTCGAAGGCGGTGTTCAAGACGTGGATGCTCGCCACAAGGGCGAGCATGACGGCGGTGGAGCGCGGTTAAGCCGTCGTATCCGGCCTCCGGTTGAACCGTCTGCCGCTTTCGCCCAGCCAACCGGCGACGAGCGCGCCAAACAGCAGCGCCAGACCGATCAGGCCGATGAAGAGCGGCGAGACCTGGACGCCGCGCACGATGCCGGAATCGCTGATGCGCAGGCCGATCCAGTCCGAGCCGGCGAATTGCGATCCGGACCGCACCGGCACGATGCGCGGAATGGTCACGTTCGAGCCGATCTCCTGGCCGATCCGCCGTGAGGAGCCGCCGGTGGCTTCGGCCAAGGCCTGGAGCTGGGCGGGGTTGCTGACCACCTCCATCAATTCGCGCGGATTCTCGGGGCCGACGCTGGCGAAGGCGGTGAGGTTGTCGGCCGCGACGCGGTGCAGGCCGAATTCGCTGGTCGGGATGCGCGCGGTGAAGAGGCCGGGCCGGCCGGCCTCGAGCGGCACGGAGCGCGATTGCCCGTCCGGTCCGGTGATGGTCACAGGGGAGGGCGTGTCGCCCAGCGTCTGCCGCTCGACCTCGATGACGCCGCCGCGGGCCGAGGCGCGCAGCGCTTCCTCTTCCAGCTCGGGCTCCTTCATGAGCCAGTGGCTGAGCCGGCGCAGCAGATCGAGATAGGGGCCGCCATCGCGAAAGCCGCGCGCCCAGAGCCAGGCATGGTCGGAGAGGAAGAGCGCGACGCGGCCCTTCTGCTCGCGCGCCAGCATCAGCAAGGGCCGCTCGCCCGGGCCGGTCATCACGGCCGAACCGGTGCGGGCGCGGGCGCCGACCATGCGCAGCCATTCGCCCCAGCGCGGCGGCTCGACCTCCGAACCCGGTAGCTCGCGGGTGACGGGGTGGCGCTTGCCGGGTTCGCTGACGCGGGCGCGATAGGCCTCGTCGATCACGGAACCATCCGGCACGGCAGGCAAGATCTGGCCCAAGGGCGTGCGCGACAGGCTTTGCGAGCCGGCATATTCCGGCCCGGCCGCGATCAGCAAGGCGCCACCTTCGCGGACATAGCGGACGATGTTGTCGAAATAGATCAGCGGCAGGATCGACTGGTTGGCGTAGCGGTCGAAGATGATCAGGTCGAATTCCTTGATCTTGACCTGGAACAGCTCGCGCGTCGGGAAGGCGATCAGCGAAAGCTCGTTGATCGGCGTGCCGTCCTGCTTCTCCGGCGGGCGCAGGATGGTGAAATGCACGAGGTCGATATTGGCGTCGGCCTTCAGCAGATTGCGCCAGGTGCGCTCGCCCGGATGCGGCTCGCCCGAGACCAGGAGCACGCGCAGCTTGTCGCGCACGCCTTCGATGGTGATCACGGCGCGGTTGTTGGCAAGCGTGAGCTCGTTTGCGAGCGGGTCGGCTTCGATCTCGACGACGTTGGGGCCGCCGCGATCGATCCGGATCGGCACCTGCACGATCTCGCCGGCGGTGACCTCTCGGCGCGCGATGATCTCGCCGTCACGGCGGATGGTCAGCCCGGCCCGGCCCGGTCCGCCTCTCTCGACAACGCGCAGGCGGACGTTCTGGTCCTTGCCGACGATGCCGAAGCGCGGCGAATCGACCAGCACGATGCGGCGGTCGATCTCGGCGTTGCGCCCCGTGGTCAGTACATGTAGCGGGGCGCGCAGGCCGAGCGCCTCGGCATTGGCCGGGGCGTCATGGGCGAGGCCGTCGGTGATCATGATCGCGCCGGCGACGCGCTCGGAGGGCACGTCGGCGAGGCTGGCCGCCAGCGCCTCGAACAGGCGGGTGCCGTCGCCCGAACCTTGCGCATCGCGAACCTCGACGATGCGGGGTTCAACATTGTTCAGCCCGCGCAGCTGGCGCTCAACCTCGGCCTGGGCGGCTTGCGTCTGCGCCGCACGGTCGGCCAGCCGGTTCGAGCCGGAGCGGTCGACCACCACCGAGACGACGTCCTTGACCGGCTCGCGATCCTCGAAGACGAGCGAGGGATCGGCGAGCGTCAGCATCAGCACGACGAGCGCAAAGGCGCGCAGGATGGCGCTGCGCCCCGCCAGCACGATCGCCGCGCCAGCCGCGAGCGCAGCCAGCAGGCTCAGGCCTATCAGCAGCGGCAGCGGCACCAGCGGCGCGAAGGAGAGGCTCCACATGACCTATTGTCCCAGACGCTCGAGCAGGGCCGGGACATGGACCTGGTCGGCCTTGTAGTTGCCGGTGAGCGCATACATCACGAGGTTGACGCCAGCCCTGAGCGCCATTTCGCGCTGGCGCGGATCGGAGCCCGACAGCGGCACCAAGGCCTCGCCGCGCCGGCCGACGGCCCAGGCGGAGGCGAGGTCGTTCGAGGTGATGACGATCGGCGAGACATTGTCGCCGGCGCGCGCAGGGCGGCGGCCGTCCTCGCCGGCGGGGGGAAGGATCTCGACCCAGGTCGTGCCGGTGTCGTAGCGGCCGACGAAGCCGTCGAGGATGTAGAAGGTCTTGGTCAGGACATGGTCGCGCGGCAGCGGCTCGAGCTCGGGGATGTCGAGCGTCTGCAGCATGCGGCGCAATTGCTCGCCCTCGGGCGTGGTGCCGCCGCCAGGGCGCGCGCTCATCGCGTCGCGGGTGTCGAAGATCACGAGCCCGCCGCCCTTCATATAGGCTTCGAGCTTGCGCAGGGTCTCGGGCGCGGGGATCGGGCGGCCGGCCACGATCGGCCAGTACAGTACCGGGAAGAAGGCGAGTTCGTCGCGGTCGGCATTGACTCCGACGGCCTCGCCGGGTTCGAGCGCGGTGCGTGCGCCGAGCACGATGTTGAGACCGGCAAGGCCGGCCTTCGACATGTCGTCGACGGTCTTGTCGCCGGTGACGACATAAGCCAGCCGCGTCACGGCGCCGGCTGCGAAAAGCTCGCGGGGAATCGGCGGGCGGTCATCCGCCGGGGCTGCCGGCACGGCTTGAGCGCGGGCCATCTCGGGCGTCGTGGCGCCGACGAGCACGAGCGCCAGCAGGATTGCGGCTGGCGCGGCGCGGTTGGCGCGACGAGCAATGTTCAGCCGGCCGCCGAGCCAGAGCGTCGCCAGCGTGTCGGCGATCAGGCACAGCAGCGCCAGCACCAGCAATTGCGGGCGGATGTCGAACGCGACCGGCTTGTCGACCGGCAGGATCGGCGCGCCGAGCGCCGCCAGATCGATCGCCCTCAGGCTGTCGGCCGGGTTCAGAGCGTTCACTGCGAGCGAGCCGTCGGCAGGGCCGTAGATGCCTGGCGGATGTGCCAGGGTCGCTCGCCCGGCGAAGGTCCGGGCCACCGGCTGGGCGGTTGCGGGCGGGCTGCGGAAGGCGCCGTGTCCATCGAGCACGCGGGTCGGCGATAGCGTGTCCACGCGCGCATCCTCTCCTTGAGCCTCGCTCGGCCCGGTTCCGGCAAGGCTGACGACCTTGCGCAGCATGTCGACGAACAGCCCCGAGAGCGGCAGGTTCGACCATGTCGTGTCGGCGGTGACATGCATCATCGCGATCATGCCATCGCCACGGCGTTCGCCGGTGACGACCGGCGTGCCGTCCTCCAGCGCAGCCCAGGTCTTCCTGGCGAGGTCGGCTTCGGGCTCGGCCAGGATCTGTCTGGAGACGCGGACATCGTCATTGATGGCGATGCCGAAGAAGGGGCTCTCGCGGGTGAAGGGGGCGAGCTTGCGCGGAGTCTCCCAGGAGAGGCCGCCGCCGAGCGTGCGGCCGCCGCGGCGCAGGCGCACGGGTGTGAGGTCATCGGCCGCCGCCGCCAGCCGCGCTCCGGCGAAGCGCAGCAATACGCCGCCGCGCTGGATGAAGCTGTTGATCTTGCCGACGGTGTCGCCGTCCAGTGCGCCGATATCGGCGAGCACCAGAACGGAGAGGTTCTGTGCCAACAACTCGCCGATCGGGTCGGTCGAGCCCGGGCGCGGCTCGCGGATCTCGGCGAAAGGCGAGAGTGCGCGCGAGACGTAATAGGTCGGTGAAAGCAGCGGCTGGGCCGTGTCGGTGGTGGTGCCGGAGACGATGCCGACGCGCCGGCGCTTGGCACGGTCGTCGAGCAGCGCCACGGCCGCCGCGCTGCGCTCGCCGACGATCTCGAGCCGGGATACGGCGTTGCGGACCTCGATCGGCAAGGTCAGGCGTGCCGTTGTCTGCAGCTCCGAGCCGTTGAAGATGAAGGGCGCATCGCCGAGCGGGAGTCCCTTGAGATCGAGCGCGCGGACATGGCCGGTGGCCGTGGCGGCGCTGGTGGGGCGCAGCACCTTCACGGCAAGCGCGCCAGCGAGGTTCTCGGGCGATGTCAGAGCGAGCTGGCCGGGCGAGCCGGCATGGATCGAGAGCCGGCGAGCATCGGCCTCCTGCTTCAGTCGCGCGAGGAAGGGGCCGTCATCGGCGATCGAAAGGCCGTCGCTGACCCAGACGGTCTCGGCCTCGGGCGCGCTGCGCAGGAAGGCCTCGATACGCTGGAGATGGGCGGAGCGGTCGGGCGCATGCGGCTGCAGCGCCAAGGCGCGCAACCGGTCGAGCGCGGCGCGCGGCTCAGACAGGGTGATTTCACTGGGCGCCTCGGCAAGGCCGACGATGGCGACGGGGCGGCCTTCGCGGGTGGCGGCGGCGAGGCGGGATTCAGAGATCGCCTGCCGCTCGGGCCAGTCGGTCGCTGCGCCGAAACCATTGTCGATCAGCAGCAGCATCGGGCCGCGCATTGGACCGGCCTCGCGCGGCGGGTTCCAGACCGGGCCGGCGACGGCGAGGATCGCGAGCGCGGCGACAGCCATGCGCAAGGCCAGCAGCCACCAAGGCGTATGGGCGGGCATTTCCCGCTTGGCGATGAGGTCCGCCATGATCTTGAGCGGCGGAAAGTCGATGCGTCTCGGGCGCGGCGGCGTCACGCGCAGGATCAGCCACAGCGCCGGCAGCAAAGCCAGTGCTGCCAGTGCCAGCGGGGCGGAGAAGGCGATCGGCAGGGAAGCGAGCATGGGTCTCGTCCGTCCTCCCTAGCGTCCGGGGCCGCGCGACGCGGCGATCAGGCTGGCGATGCGCAGCACGCCCTCGCTCGCCGGCCGGTCGGTGCGGTGCAGCGTCAGTGTCCAGCCCACCTTGCGACAGGCTTCCTTGATCGCGTCGCGATGCGCTTCCAGCCGCTGCCGGTATTCCTCGCCCCAGGAGCCGGCATCGCCAACCCTGAGCGACAAACCGTCCTCGAGGTCGAAGAGTTCCGCCTGGCCGGTGAAGGGGAAGGTCTCCTCGATCGGGTCGGCGATCAGCAGGACATGGCCGCGCGCGCCTGATGACGCCATCGTGGCGATGCGCTTGGCCAGCGAGGCGGCCGGAGAGAGACCGTCGGTGATGATGATCGCATCGGCCAGGCGCGGCAGCGGCGCGTCCGGCGGCAGGTCGGCCTCGGTGCCCTTGGCGTCGACCAGGATCGCTTGCGCCAGCGTCTCGACGATGCGGCGCGAGGCGAGGGCACGCGTCAGGCCGAGATGGCCGACGCGCTCGCCGCCCTCGACCAGCGTCTCCGCCAGGGCGAAGCCGGCGATGAGCGCGCGGTCGACCTTCGAGGCCAAAGCGAGAGAGGAGGCAAAACCCATCGAGGCCGAGCGATCGATCCAGAGCCAGATCGCATGCGAGGCTTCCCATTCGCGTTCGCGCACGAAGAGATGGCCGTCACGGGCCGAGCGGCGCCAGTCGATGCGCGAGGCGGCTTCGCCGGTGACCAGCGGGCGATACTGCCAGAAGGTCTCACCGGGGCCGGCGCGCCTGCGCCCATGGATGCCGTGCACGCTGGCCGAGACCCGTCGCGCCTCCAGGATCAGCCGGGGCAGACGCGCGGCGAGATCGAGCGAGGCGGTGAGAACCGGCCGGGCCGGTTGGCGTTCGGAGGTCCCGAGAACGCGCATGCGCAGCATTGTCGTGTCGCCTCCTATCCCAACCGTTCCACAAGCTTGGCGATGACGCCCTCGACGGTCTCGCCATCGGCACGCGCGGCGAAAGTGAGCGCGATGCGATGCTTCAGAACGGGAATGGCCAGCGCCGCGACATCGTCGACCGAGGGCGCGAGGCGGCCCTCGACCAGCGCCCTGGCCCGGCAGGCCAGCGTCAGCGACTGGCTGGCGCGAGGCCCCGGCCCCCAGGCGAGCTTGTCGGTGATGGCGGCGTCGCCGCCCTCGGGCCTGGCCGAGCGCACGAGGTCGAGGATCGCATCGACGACGGTCTCGCCGACTGGCAGGCGGCGCACCAGCCGCTGCGTCGACATCAGCGTCTCGGCGGTCATGGCCTGGACCGGCTTGTGCTCGGTGGCGCCGGTGGTTTCGAGCAGGATGCGGCGCTCCGCCTCGCGGTCGGGATAGGCGACGTCGATCTCGAGCAGGAAGCGGTCGAGCTGGGCCTCGGGCAGGGGATAGGTGCCCTCCTGCTCGATCGGGTTCTGGGTTGCGAGGACATGGAAGGGGGCCGGCAGGTCGTAACGCTCGCCGCCGATGGTGACATGGTGCTCCTGCATGGCCTGCAGCAGCGCCGATTGGGTACGGGGGCTGGCGCGGTTGATCTCGTCGGCCATCAGCAATTGCGCGAAGACCGGACCCTTGATGAAGCGGAAATGGCGCTTGCCCTCCGGGCTCTCGTCGAGCACCTCGGAGCCGAGGATGTCGGAGGGCATCAGGTCCGGCGTGAACTGAACGCGGCGGGCGTTCAGGCCGAGCACCGTGCCCATGGCCTCGACCAGCTTGGTCTTGGCGAGGCCCGGCACGCCGACGAGCAGGCCGTGGCCGCCGGCGAGCAGGGTGATGAGCGAGAGATCGACCACCTTCTGCTGGCCGAAGATGACCTGGCCGATTTCCTTGCGCGCTGCGCCGATGGCGCCGAGCGCGGCCTCGGCCGCCTCGACGATGCCGGTGTCGAGATTGATCGGCGGGTTGCTCTCCGCCGCACGGACTTGCGCCACCATGTCGATCTCCTTCACCCTTGTCGTCGCAGCTTGCGTCTTCTGGTCCCGGCGTCTTCGCTTCCGGCTCGTCCCGAACCCACAAGGCCTTGAGCCGTTGAGTGTGGACGGGTCGCCATGCCGGCTCAAGGGGCCCGATGGCGCGGTGCACATAAACTCCGCTTCACGATTATGTGGAGTTCAAGGCAAAGAACGCGATGCAACCAATATGCCGCATGCGGCGCAGTCGGGGTTTTCGATGACAGAATCCGTTTCCGCGATGGACCGGCTGCTGACCTCGCTGCGCGATGGCAAGGGCCGGGGGCTGCCGCCGGTCGAGCGCTGGAATCCGCCTTTCTGCGGCGATATCGACATGCGTATCGCTGCCGACGGCACCTGGTTCTATCTGGGAACGCCGATTGGGAGGCCGGCGCTGGTCAAGCTTTTCTCCTCCGTTCTGCGCAGGGATGATGGCGATTACGTTCTCGTGACCCCGGTCGAGAAGGTCGGGATCACGGTCGAGGACGCGCCTTTCCAGGCCGTCGAGATGGCGGTGGCCGGCGAGGGGGAGGGCCGCTCGCTGGCCTTCCGGACGCAAGTTGACGATGTCGTGAGCGCGGGGCCCGGCCATGCGATTCGCTTTGAGCGTGCGGCCAAGGGCGGGCTCAAACCCTATATCCACGTCAGGCGCGATCTCTGGGCGCGGGTGACGCGGGCCGTGACTTATGACCTGCTCGCCCTCGGCGAGGTGCGTGAGGTCGACGGCATGCCGATGTTCGGCGTGGCTGCGGGCGGTGCGTTCTACCCAGCGGTGCCGGCCAGCGAGATCGAGGACGGCGAGGCGGAATGACGGCGTTGAACCTGACAGCGGATGCGTTCGCGGCGCTGGCGCGCGAACGGCTGCGTCACGAGCCGCCTGCGCTGGGCGACCTGATCAGCCGCTTGCGCGGCGACCATGATATGCAGTCCGAGCCGTTTGGCATGCCCGACGAGGCGACCGCGATACAGGCGGCGGTGCTGATCGGTATCGTGGCTCGCCCGGAAGGGCCGACCGTGCTGCTGACACAGCGCGCGGCGGCGTTGCGCAGCCATTCCGCGCAAATCGCCTTTCCCGGTGGGCGGGTCGATGCCGTCGATGGCTCGCCGGTGGTCACGGCGCTGCGCGAGGCGGAAGAGGAGATCGGCCTGCCGCGCCAGCAGGTGCGGACGCTCGGCTTTCTCGACGCCTATCTGACTGGCACCGGCTATCGCATCGTGCCGGTGGTCGCGCTGATCGAGCCGCCCTTTTCACTGACGATCAACCGGTATGAGGTCGATGAAGCCTTCGAGACGCCGCTCGCTTTTCTGCTCGACCCGGCCAATCACCATCGTGAGGGACGCCTGTGGGAAGGTCGCTATCGCACCTACTATGCGATGCCGTTCGGCGATCACTATATCTGGGGTGCAACCGCTGGCATGATCCGCAACCTTTACGAACGGCTCGCCGGCTGACCTGACTGGGAAGAAACGCCGATGCTGCGTTCGCTGATCGAGGAGTTCCTGCTCTTCGTCCTGCCTTTTTGTGCCTTTGCGGCTTATCTCGTGATCAGGCGGCGCAATCCGCTCGATGTCGAGCATTGGAGCCCGCATCTGTTCCGGCTTTCCGTCCTGGGACTTGCTCTGGGCATCGCCTTCTTCTTCGTCGCCGGATGGATCGCGCCGCGCAACCGGGGCGCCTATGAGCCGCCGCATATGGAAAACGGCCAGCTTGTACCGGGACGGTTCAAATGAATGATGCGGCGACAAGGCGGATCGCGGCCTTCCTGGCGCGCCCCGCTGTTGCCGCCGTGCTCGCGGCGCTGAACCTGAAGGGTGAGGAGACCCGCATCATCGGCGGGGCCGTCAGGAATCTCCTGCTCGACGAGCCTGTCGGCGATGTCGATCTCGCCACCACGGCGCCGCCGCAAGAGACGATCCGGCTTGGGCGAGCGGCAGGATATAAGGCGGTTCCGACCGGCATCGAGCATGGCACGGTGACGCTCGTCCGCGACGGGGCGAGCTTCGAGGTGACGACGCTCAGGCGCGATGTCGAGACCGATGGACGCCGCGCCAAGGTCGCTTTCGGGCGCGACTTTGCCGAGGATGCGCTGCGGCGCGATTTCACCATCAACGCGCTGGGCCTCGATCGGCATGGCGGCCTTCACGACTACGGGGATGGGCTGATCGATCTCGCGGCGCGGCGCATCCGTTTCATCGGTGATCCGGCCGAGCGCATCCGCGAGGATTATCTGCGCATCCTGCGCTTCTTCCGCTTTCATGCCCGCTATGGACATGGGGGCCCCGATCCGTTGGGGCTCGCCGCCTGCATCTCGGGGCGGGCCGGGCTGCAGGGCCTGTCGCGGGAGCGCGTGCGGGCTGAGTTGTTGAAGCTGCTGGTCGCGCCCGGCGCGGTTGACGCCGTCACAGCGATGGCCGGAGCGGGGCTGCTGATGCCGCTCATCGGCGGCGTGTCATATCTGTCGCGTTTTGCGGCGACTGCGGGCGGGGATGCGGGGACGGGACGGGATGCGCAGCTCTACCCTGCCTTCCGGCTCGCCGCCCTGGCTGTCGCTGTCGGCGAGGACGCGCTTCGGCTACGCGAGCGGTTGCGCCTCTCGAATGAGGAGTTCGACAGGATCGAGCGCATCGCGGCTGCGCTTGAGGCGTTATCGGGGCGTGTCGTTTCGCCGACGATCGCAATCTTGCGTCAGTTGAGCCAGCGGATCGGGCCTGATGCAGTGGCAGCAGGGCTCGTCCTTCTCACGGCGAGTGCTGGCAAGCCACGGCAGATCGAAGCGCGGGCGCTGATCGCCGGTCTCGGTCGGACGCCGCCTTTCCTGCCGAGCGGCCGCGACGTGCTGGCGCGTGGCGTCCCGGCCGGGCCGAAGGTCGGGCGCGTTCTGGAGGCGGCGCGGAGCGCCTGGATCGATGCAGGCTGTCCGGCCGAGCAGATGGAGCAGGCGGCTTTCGTTCACCGCGCGATCTCGGCCCTGGTCGACTAGCTCACCTCACGGCCAGCGGACGGTGGGCGGCAGCGATGAGAGGATCGAGTCGACATTGCCGCCGGTCTTCAGGCCGAAGATCGTGCCGCGGTCATAGAGCAGGTTGAACTCGACATAGCGGCCGCGCCGGACCTGCTGCTCGTGGCGGTCCTCCTCCGTCCAGGGCGTGGTCATATTGGCGCGCAGGATGGCGGGATAGGCGCCGAGAAAAGCTTCGCCGACCGCTTGCGTGAAGGCGAAATCGCCCTCCGGTTCGCCCGACCAGACATAGTCGTAGAAGATGCCGCCGATGCCGCGCGGCTCGTTGCGATGCTTCAGGAAGAAATACTCGTCGCACCATTGCTTGAAGCGAGGATAGTCGGCGATGGGCGCGAAGCGCTCGCAAGGGTCGCGCATCGCGGCGTGGAAGGCGATCGCATCCGGGTCGTCCTGCGAGCGCCGCCGGACCAGGACCGGGGTGAGGTCCGCGCCGCCGCCGAACCAGGGTTTCGTCGTCACCACGAAGCGTGTGTTCATGTGCACGGTTGGCGCATGCGGATTCCAGGGGTGGGCGATCAGCGAGATGCCCGTCGCATGGAAGCGCGGATCCTCGGAGGCGCCCGGGATTTGGCCGGCGAATTCAGGTTGGAAGGTGCCATAGACGGTCGAGACATGGACGCCGACCTTCTCAAAGACCCTGCCCTGCATCACCGACATCACGCCGCCGCCGCCCTCGGCGCCGTCATGGTTCTTGCGCTGCCAGGGCGTGCGCACGAACCGCCCGGGGGCAGAAGCCTCGGCCGGGAAGGGGCCGGTCGCCTCGTCCTCTAGGGCTTCGAACGCGGTGCAGATGCGGTCGCGCAGGCTGGTGAACCAGGTGGCCGCGCGCGGCTTCATCGCCTCTGCCAGCGCGATCGATTCCGCCAGGGTTTCAGCCTCGTATTCGGTCATGCTCGTCACCGTCGTCGCAGGATTTCATCAAAGAGGCGCGGGGAGCCCTCTCCCTCCCAAGTCGGATGTTTCCGACTTGGGTCACTTTAGCGGCCAATCTCGGGCATGCCCGCGATTGGTGGGAGAGGGTTCCCCACGCTCTTCAAGTAAAACCTCGGGATACCCGCCGACTTGGCGCAAGGCTTCGCCCAGAACGATGGCGGCTGCAACCGCGACGTTGAGCGAGCGCAAGCCGGAGCGCATCGGCACATGCACGCTCGCCTCGGCCGCCGCATAGACCTCCGGCAGGACGCCGGCGGATTCCCGCCCGACCATGACGATGTCGCCCGGCTTGAAGGCGAAGATGGTGTGTGCGGTCGCGCCGTCGGTCTCGGCCAGGATCAGGCGGTGGCCGGCCGCGCGCCGCCAGGCGTCGAAGGCGGCGAAGGAATCATGGCGCGCGATCGCGGCTCGTTCGAGATAATCCATGCCCGAGCGCCGGAAATGCCGATCGGAGACGTCGAAGGCCGCGGGCTCGACGATGTCGACGGTGACGCCGAGACAGGCGCAAAGCCGGATCATCGTGCCGGCATTTTGCGGGATGTCGGGCTGGTAAAGGGCGAGGCGCAACATAGCTGCCGTCATGGGCTGGCCGCCTGATTGGCGTCAAGCAGGCGCAGGGCGATTCGCAAAGGAGATGCGCTTGGCGTGGGCCCCGGGCTCCTGGCGCAAAGCCCGGCCCAGGGCCGTGCGCCCCTTGGTTTAACCAAGCATTAACCGTTTTCTCGGCCTCCTCCGGCTTTCCGGAGTTGGAGCTGGGGGCTCTCGAAGGACAATGCGATGCACGATTTCAACCCCGATCCGCGCGCCACGGACCATCTCGTCGGGCGTCCGGTTGCCGATGTTGAACGTGAGCTGATTCTGGCCACGCTGCGGGAAACCGGCGGCAACCGCACGCATGCGGCCAACATGCTCTGCATATCGATACGAACCCTGCGCAACAGGCTCAGCGCCTATGCGTCCGAGGGGTATGACGTGCCCGAGGCCGGGCAGGCGTCACAATAGAGCGGGCTTTTTGCCGAACAACACATTGCGAATCGTGGCGCGCGGGCGTCGAGTGACGGCTCCTGACGTGATTGGCCGCTCGCTTCAGCCCATAATCGATCGTCTCGCCCCGGGATGCTCGGGGCGGGTGTTTTTCTACGGTATCAGACCGAATATCGTCGTCGGCCTGATGCTGTCGCGCTCTGATCTTGCATTGGCTTTTCCCGAAAACCGGTTCCCACTTTTCGGGCCGATGCTCTAGAACAGTTTATGCCTTAATTTCAAAGATATACGGGATTAATCAGACGATTATGTTTGCCGCTCTGTTCCGCTATCTCGAAACCCGTATCGATGTGTTCGCGCCTTTCGACGAGCGCGAGACGCCGCCGCGCGGCGTGTGGCCCTTCATGTGGCACCACATCAAGGGCGTGAAGGGCTGGATGGCCCTGATCATGCTGACGGGGCTCGCCTTCAGCGGCATCGAGGCGATGATGTATCTGATGGTCGGCTGGTTCGTCGATCTCCTGGCAACGCAGTCGCCGCAGACGATCTGGAGCGACCATGGCTGGCTTCTGACTGGTGCTGCCTTCCTGCTCGTCGTCGTCCGGCCAATCGTCTATTTCGCCAATCACGCCATCGTCGACCAGGTCGTGGTGCCGCAGATCACCAACCAGATCCGCTGGCGCAACCATGTCTATACGCTTGGTCACGCGCTCTCCTATTTCCAGAACGATTTCGCCGGGCGCCTTTCGGCGCGCGTCATCCAGGCCGGGCAGTCGATCCGCGGCGCGACGATCGAAGTCATCGACGACCTTTGGTACGCGTTGATCTTCGTCGCGGTGGCTCTCGGCTTCTTTGGCAAGACCAGCCTCTGGCTCGCCTTGCCGGTGGTCGCCTGGCTCGGAGCCTATGTTGCGCTGCTGATCTATTTCGTGCCGCGCGCGAAGAAGCGTTCGGAGGCCAATTCGCTTGGCCGCTCCTCGACGACGGGGCGCATCGTCGACGCCTACACCAATATCCTCACCGTCAAGCTGTTCGCGCGCGCCGATGCCGAGCGCTCGTCGGTGCGCGATTCGCTGACGCGCTGGAACGCCTCCTTCCTGCATCTCTCGCGCCTGATCACCGGCGTCAGCGTCATCCTGCAGACGATGAACAGCTTGCTCGTCGTGGTGACGGCCGGTCTGAGCCTCTGGCTCTGGAGCCATGGCGAGATGACGCCGGGCGCGGTTGCCGCTGCGATCGGCCTCGTGCTGCGGCTGGTGCAGATGTCGGGCTGGCTGATCCATCTCGTGCGCGGCGTCTTCGAGAATATCGGCTCCGTGCAGGAAAGCATGGAAACGATCGCCAAACCCCACGATTTGACCGACGCGCCCGACGCCGTGCCGCTCGTCGTCGACAAGGGCGGTATCCGCTTCGATCATGTGCGCTTCAATTATGGCCGTCAGGCCGGGCTCTTCGAAGATCTGACGCTCGACATCAAGCCGGGCGAACGCATCGGTCTCGTGGGTCCCTCCGGCGCCGGGAAATCGACGCTGGTGAACCTGCTGCTCAGGCTCTATCCGGTCGCCGGCGGACGCGTCCTGATCGACGGCCAGGATATCGCGCTGGTGACCCAGGACAGTCTGCGCGCGCAGATCGGCATGGTGACGCAGGACAATTCGCTGCTGCATCGCTCGATCGGCGACAACATCGCCTATGGCCGCATCGGGGCGACGGAAGGCGAGATCACTGCTGCGGCCGAGCGCGCCTCGGCCCATGACTTCGTGCAGGGCCTCAGCGATCAGGACGGCCGCCAGGGCTTTGAATCGCGCGTCGGCGAGCGCGGCGTCAAGCTTTCGGGCGGCCAGCGTCAGCGCATCGCGATCGCCCGCGTGCTGCTCAAGGATGCGCCGATCCTGATCCTGGACGAGGCGACCTCGGCGCTCGATTCGGAGGTCGAGGCGACGATCCAGGAGCAATTGACCAGCCTGATGCAGGGCAAGACGGTGATCGCGATCGCGCATCGGCTCTCCACCATCGCCGCGCTCGACCGTCTGATCGTGCTCGATCAGGGCCGGATCGTCGATTCCGGCAGCCATGCCGAGCTGGTGGCGCGGGGCGGGCTCTATGCCCGACTCTGGTCGCGGCAATCGGGTGGATTCCTGGCCGCCGCCGACCCCGAAACGACGCCGGCCTGAGGTCTCGCGGAAGGGACTGCGCGCATGCGCCGCACGCGCTTCGCGAACAGTAGACTTCGTCCAATCTGCATGCCAAAGAGCGCCGTAGTGACGTGTGGCCGCATTGCGGCAGCGGCGTCGCGCCCCTAAGACGGGCTTCAGGCTATTTTGAGCTGTTCCAGCTCGAACGAAGTGCAGAGGATTGGATCGTGGCGCACGCGACCGATACGACATCGACCGAAACCACTCGCCGCGACTTCCTCATTCTGGCGACCGGCGCGGCCGGCGTAGTCGGCTTGGGCGCCGTTGTTGTGCCGCTGGTGAGCCAGCTCGCCCCCGACGCGCAGACGATCGCTGCCGGCGCGCCGATCGACGTCGATCTGGCGCCCGTGGCCGAAGGGCAGGGCATCAAGGTGACGTGGCGCGGCCAGATCATCTTCATCCGCAACCGCACCAAGAAGGAAATCGACGAGGCGCTCGCCGTCGATATCGCTACGCTCCGCGACCCGCAGACCGACCAGGCGCGCACCAAGCCGGGCCACGAGAAATATCTCGTCGTCTACGGCAAGTGCACCCATCTGGGCTGCATTCCCTCGGGCACCGCCTCGGGCGAGCCGAAGGGCGACTATGACGGCTGGGTCTGCCCCTGCCACGGCTCGCACTACGATTCCTCGGGCCGCATCCGGCGCGGTCCCGCGCCGCTGAACCTGGGGCTGCCGCCCTATGCGTTCACGGCCGACACCAAGATCAAGATCGGCTGACGCATGCGCAGCCTGTCGCCTTACCTCGAATACGAGACAGCCCCGAGGCATTCGTCATGAGTGGACACAGCTCCTACGTTCCGAAGACCGGCATCGAACGCTGGCTCGACGTGCGCCTGCCGATCGTGCGGCTCATGCATGATTCGGCCGTCTCCTATCCGGTGCCGCGCAACCTGAACTATTTCTGGACCTTCGGCGGCATCCTCGTGTTCATGCTGGTGGCGCAGATCGTCACCGGCATCATCCTGGCGATGCACTACACGCCGCATTCCAGCATGGCCTTCAACTCCGTCGAGCACATCATGCGCGATGTGAACTTCGGCTGGCTGCTGCGCTACCTGCACGCCAACGGCGCCTCGATGTTCTTTGTCGCCGTCTATGTCCACATCTTCCGCGGGCTCTATTACGGCTCGTACAAGGCGCCGCGCGAGATCCTCTGGATCCTCGGCGTGGTCATCTTCCTGCTGATGATGGCGACCGCCTTCATGGGCTACGTCCTGCCCTGGGGCCAGATGTCGTTCTGGGGCGCGACCGTCATCACCAACCTGTTCTCGGCGCTGCCGGTGATCGGCGAGACGATCGTGACCTTCCTGTGGGGCGGCTATTCCGTCGACAATCCCACGCTGAACCGCTTCTTCTCGCTGCATTTCCTGCTGCCGTTCATGATCTTCGGCGTGGTGATCCTGCACATCTGGGCGCTGCACGAGGTCGGCCAGAACAACCCGACCGGCGTCGAGGTCAAGAACGTCGCCAAGGACACCGTGCCCTTCACGCCCTATGCGACGATCAAAGACATCTTCGGGATGGTCTGCTTCATCTTCGTGTTCTCCTACTTCGTGTTCTATACGCCCAACTTCATGGGCCATGCCGACAACTACATCCCGGCCAACCCCTCGGTGACGCCGCAGCACATCGTGCCGGAGTGGTACTTCCTGCCCTTCTACGCGATCCTGCGCGCCATTCCCGACAAGCTCGGCGGCGTGATGGCCATGGGCGGCGCCATCGTGGTCCTGGCCTTCCTGCCCTGGATCGATACCTCCAAGGTTCGCTCGATGTCCTATCGGCCGATCGCGCGCCAGCTCTTCTGGGCCTTCGTGGCTGTCTGCATCGGTCTGGGCTATCTCGGCGCGATGCCGGCCGAGGGCGGCTACGTCATCGCCTCGCAGATCTTCACGGTCCTCTATTTCGGCTTTTTCGTCGCCCTGTTCCTGATCGGCCTGTTCGAGCGGCCCCAAGCGCTGCCGAATTCGATCGCCGACTCCGTGCTGGGTTCGCTGAAGGGCGGATCGGGCGCGGCGCTGGCAGGCGCCACCGCTGCCGAACCGCATGCCAAGGGCTGACGGACAATGAGCATGAATTCGTTTCGCCTGTCGCTGAGCGGGCTTGCCGCAGGCCTCGCGCTTTCGCTTGCCGCGCCGTCCGGCCAGGCCGCCGAAGGCCGCGTCGAGCCGCCGGCGATGAAGTGGAGCTTTTCGGGTCCGGTCGGCACCTTCGACCGCGCCCAGCTCCAGCGCGGCTTCAAGATCTACAAGGAGGTCTGCGCGGCCTGTCACGGCGCCAGCCTGATCGCCTTCAGAAACCTGGCCGAGCCGGGCGGTCCCGAGTTCTCGAAGGGCCAGGTCGCTGCGCTTGCCGCGACCTACCAGATCAAGGACGGCCCCAACGAACAGGGCGAGATGTTCGATCGTCCCGGCCGCCCCGCCGACCGCTTCCCATCGCCGTTCCCCAACGAGCAGGCGGCGCGCGCGGCGAATGGCGGCGCCTATCCGCCCGACATGTCGGTGCTGGCCAAGGCGCGCACCTATGAGCGCGGCTTCCCACGTTTCGTCATCGACATCTTCTCCCAGTATCAGGAGCAGGGGCCCGACTACATCCATGCCCTGCTGACCGGCTACAAGGATGCACCGCAGGGCTTCCCGCCGCTGCAGCCTGGCCAATTCTACAACGAGTACATGCCCGGCCATCTGGTCGCGATGCCCAAGCCGCTGTCCGACGGGCAGGTTGAATATCCCAAGGGCCCGGACGGCAAGTCGCCGGTTCCGGAAACTGCGGAGCAGTATTCCAAGGATGTCGCGGCCTTCATGGTCTGGATGGCCGAGCCGCATATGGAGGCGCGCAAGCGCATCGGCTTGCAGGTGATGGTCTTCCTGCTGATCTTCGGCGGTCTGCTCTACTACACCAAGAAGAAGGTCTGGGCGCGCATGCCCGACGGTTCGCCGCTTCACTGAGCGGTCTGCGACAATCAGGAAAGGCCCCGGCGACGGGGCCTTTTGCATTCTGGAGCATCGGCCCGAAAAGTGGGGACCGGTTTTCGGGACAAGTCGATGCCGTTGAGGCTGATCGCGTCGGCTGCCCGGTTGTGGCCACAACCGTCATACAAAGCTGATCTGTCCTGCATATTGGGGCCGTCCTGTCTGACATCGAGGAATTACGCATGAACGAAGCCGTTCTGGGAATCATCGGCGGATCGGGCATCTACGATCTGCCGGGCCTGACCGATCTGCGCGAGGAGCGCATTGAAAGCCCCTGGGGCGAGCCTTCCGACGCCCTGCGGATCGGCCGCATCGGCAAAACCAAGATCGTCTTCCTGCCGCGCCATGGCCGCGGCCACGCGATCCCGCCCTCAGAGATCAACTACCGCGCCAATATCGACGTGCTGAAGCGCGCCGGCGTCACTGACCTCGTCTCGCTCTCGGCCTGCGGCTCCTACAAGTCGGAGCTTTATCCCGGCCTGTTCGTCCTGGTCGACCAGTTCGTCGACCGCACGTCGCGGCGCGACAGCTCCTTCTTCGGCAAGGGCTGCGTCGCCCATGTCTCCTTCGCGCATCCGGTCGGCCCGGCGCTGCAGGCGCGTATCGCCGAGGCCGCCACGGCTGAGGATCTCGCCTTCGTGCGCGGCGGCACGCTGGTGACGATGGAAGGTCCGCAATTCTCGACCTATGCCGAATCCCTGACCTATAAGGGCCTCGGCTATGATCTGATCGGCATGACCGCGATGCCCGAGGCCAAGCTCGCCCGCGAGGCCGAGATCACCTATGCGACCGTGGCGATGGTCACGGATTTCGATTGCTGGCATCCCGAGCATTCGATCGTCGACGTCGCCTCGGTGATTGCGGTGCTGCATGGCAATGCCGAGAAGGCGCGCCGGCTGGTGGCGCGGCTGGCGCTGGACTTTCCGGCTGAGCGCGAGCCCTGTCCGGCCGGCTCGCACAATGCGCTCGAACACGCCATCATCACCGCGCCGGACTATCGCGACCCGGCCTTGCTGGCGAAGCTCGATGCGGTTGCCGGGCGTGTACTGAAGGCTGGCTGAGCGGCGTGCTCTTGACGTCGGGCCTCCGAGGCCCGACCAAGACGGCGCTGCCATTCCGTTCGAGACGGTCTTTCATGAACCTCGCCGATACGATCCGCGCGATTCCGGACTATCCCAAGCCCGGCATCATCTTCCGCGACATCACCACCCTCCTGGGCGATGCGCGCGCCTTTCGCCGCGCCGTGGACGAGCTCGTGCAGCCTTTCGCCGGGCTGAAGATCGCCAAGATCGCGGGCATCGAGGCGCGGGGCTTCATTCTCGGCGGCGCGGTCGCGCACCAGCTTTCCGCCGGCTTCATCCCCGTGCGCAAGAAGGGCAAGCTGCCGCATGAGACGGTCAGCGTGACCTATCAGCTCGAATACGGCACCGACGAAATCGAGGTGCACAAGGACGCGGTCAAGCGCGGCGAACGCGTGCTGCTGGTCGACGATCTGATCGCGACCGGGGGCACGGCGGAGGGGGCGGTCAGCCTGCTCTCCAGCCTGGGCGCCGAGGTCGTGGCCGCCTGCTTCATCGTCGATCTCCCGGATCTGGGTGGCGCCGACAAGGTCAGGCGGCTCGGCGTGCCGGTGCGCACGCTGGTCTCCTTCTCCGGACATTGACGGTGATAACCATCATTCGTCATTGCGAGCGTAGCGAAGCAATCCAGGGGGACGTGGCGCTCTGCCGCTCTGGATTGCTTCGCTACGCTCGCAATGACGGGATAGGGCAGGTTGCGTCATGAAGATCCACGGTCAGCCCTACCGCACGATCTGGCTCGCGCAGGACGGCTGGCGTGTCTGCGTCATCGACCAGACCAGGCTGCCCTTCCGCTTCGAGACCGTGACGCTGGGCTCCGTCGAGCAGGCGGCCGACGCGATCGCGACGATGATCGTGCGCGGCGCGCCACTGATCGGTGCGACGGCAGCCTATGGCGTGGCGCTGGCGATGCGGAGCGATCCGTCCGATGCCGCATTGGACGCTGTGCTGGCGCTGCTGGGCGCGACGCGACCGACCGCCGTCAACCTGCACTGGGCCTTGAACCGCATGCGCGTCCGGCTCGTCGGCCTGAAGCCCAGGGTGCGTGCCCAGGCAGCGTACACCGAGGCTGCCCTGCTCTGCGACGAGGATGTCGCGCTCTGCCGGGCGATCGGCGACCATGGTCTGCCGCTGATCCGCGAGATCGCGTCGCGCAAGCCTGTCGGCGAACGGATCAACATCCTGACCCATTGCAATGCCGGCTGGCTCGCCACCGTCGATTGGGGCACGGCGCTGGCGCCGATCTACCGCGCTCATGATGCCGGCCTGCCCGTCCATGTCTGGGTCGACGAGACGCGTCCGCGCAACCAGGGCGCGGCGTTGACGGCCTATGAACTCGGCGCCCATGGTGTGCCTCACAGCGTGATCGTCGACAATGCCGGCGGGCATCTGATGCAGCGCGGACAGGTCGACATGGTCATCGTCGGCACCGACCGCACCACCGCGACCGGCGATGTCGCCAACAAGATCGGCACCTATCTCAAGGCGCTCGCCGCGCATGACAATAGCGTGCCCTTCTATGTCGCGCTGCCCTCGCCGACGATCGACTGGAGCCTGAGCGATGGCTTCAGCATTCCGATCGAGGAGCGCGCAGCGCGCGAGGTCACGCATCTTTCGGGCCTGAATGAAGATGGCGATGTCGCGTCGTTCCGCGTCGTTGCGCCCGGCAGTCCGGCGGTGAATCCCACCTTCGACGTCACGCCGGCCCGGCTCGTGACGGCGCTGATCACCGAGCGCGGCGTCGCGCCGGCTACAGCCGAAGGGCTGGCCGCTCTCTTTCCGGATCTCGCGCGCGGAGCCGCAGCATGAATGAGGCAGGTTTGCGCGCGGAGATCGTCGCGGTCGCTCAGGCGATCGACAAGGCCGGCTTCTGCCCGTCGAAATCCGGCAATGTCTCGGCGCGCTTCGGCGATGGCCTGCTGATCACGCCATCGGGCCTGCCCTATGCCCAGACGACGCCCGAAGACCTGATCCATCTTTCGCTCGAGGGGGCGGTGCTCGGCGGTGCGCGCAAGCCCTCCTCGGAGTGGCCATTCCATGTCGAGATCTACAAGGCGCGGCGCGATGCTCAGGCGATCGTGCACACGCATTCGCCGCGCGCCACCGCGCTCTCCTGCACGCGGCGCGGCATCCCGGCCTTTCACTACATGATCGCGCTCTGCGGCGGCGTCGATGTCCGCTGCGCGCCTTACGCCACCTTCGGTACACCGGAACTGGCGGAGAACGCGGTCAGGGCTCTGGAGGGTCGTAAGGCGGTCCTTCTCGCCAATCACGGCGTCATCGCGCTGGGCGGGTCGCTTGCGGGCGCGCATCAGATCGTGGCGGAGGTCGAGAACCTCGCCGGGCAGTATCTCGACATCCTGGCGGCGGGACTGGAGCCGGTGATCCTCGACGAAGCGGAGATGGCGCGGGTGAGCGCGAAGTTCGCGGGCTATGGCAAGGTGGGTTGAGCCCACTCAGTTCGACCTGCGCTCCACGAAGGCGCAGCCGTCGAAGCTGAAGACCTCTTCGCCATGCTGGTTGACCCCGGTGTTGTGGTGGAAGAACAGGCCCCATTGCGGGCGCGAGGCGCTGGCGCGCTTATCGGTCACCGCCGAGTGATAGGTGATGCGGTCGCCGACGAAGACCGGCTTCGACCAGCGCAGATTGTTGAAGCCGGGCGAGGGGCCCAGGCGCGGCGCTGTCTCGGGGAGGCTGGCCGCGACCTGGCGCTTGCGATGGGCGACCATTGCCGCCATCCAGACCGAGCCGGTGTGCCAGCCCGACGCGGCAAGGCGCCCGAAGGAGCTCTTGGCGGCTGCCTCCGCGTCCATGTGAAAGGGCTGCGGATCGAAGGAGCGGGCGAAGCCGACGATCTCCTCGGCGGTGAACAGGAAGCTGCCGAGTTCGTGGCTGCTGCCGATCTCCAGCTCCTCGAAGAAGCGCGCTGGCTCGATCTCCCCACGTGGCTCTTCGAGCGGGCTCTCGACGGCCGGGCGGACATAAAGCGGGGGATGCGCCAGCCAGTCGCCGGGATAGAAGGTGATGGCGGAGCCGCGGCGACCGAACATGATCCAGTTGGTTTGTTCGAGCACGGGCTCGTCGCGCTGGTTCAGGAGTTCGAAGCGGAAGCGCACCAGCCCCATCTCCGGCCGTGAGCGCGAAGCCTTGCTTTCGAGCACGGTGCGGCGCGCGCTCAATCTATCGCCCGGCTTGACCGGCCGCAGCCATTTGACCTCTTCGATCCCGGGCGCGCCCATCGCAGCGGAGTCGAGCAGGAAATTTTCCGCGATCAGCCGCATCAGGAGCGAGCAGCTGTGCCAGCCCGAGGCGATCAGGGTTCCGACGAAACTCTGCTTAGCGGCGCTCGGGTCGGTGTGGAAGTCCTGCGCGTCATAGCGTGAGGCATAGGCGATGATGTCGGATTGCGAGATGCCGATGCTGCCGGCCTGCGCCGTCTCGCCCGCGATGAAATCCTCGAAGCAGATCATGAAGCGCGACCCTCGGCTTGCAATGTGCCGAGGGTGTATCACGCCGAAACGGCGGTGGAAGGCCTCTCCGTGCAAAAGCCGCGTGCAGGCTGCGCCTGTCCGTTACAGATCCTGCCGGTCACAGATGCCGCGGCTGATGCTTCGTATCGGTTTCGTCGTCCCTGCGCCCGGTGACGAGCCAGACGATCAGGCCGAATGCCACGCCCAGGCCAAGAACCAGCTCGTTAGAGGCCATTGCCAAGATGCCGGCAAAGCCGCTCGCGGTTTCGAACACGGTCTCGAGAGTGTCCATTGGAACCTCCCTTGCTGCGTTCACAACATATCGGCCTGACGAAGAGGCAATTCAACTTACAGTTTCGTCATCTTCCATGAGCAGAGCGCATAGCTGCCCCGCCCGACGGTCCGGAAAGCCAGCTCAGTTGGCGAAGCGGAAATGCAGCACATCGCCGTCGGCGACGACATATTCCTTGCCTTCGAGCCGGAACTTGCCGGCCTCGCGCGCCCCGGCCTCGCCCTTGTTGGCGATGTAGTCGGGATAGGCGATCGTCTCGGCGCGAATGTAGCCCTTCTCGAAATCGCTATGGATCACGCCGGCGGCGGCAGGCCCCTTGGTGCCCTTTTCGATCGTCCAGGCGCGGGCTTCCTTGGGGCCTACGGTGAAATAGGTCACGAGGTGGAGCAGGGTGTAGCCGGCGCGGATGACGCGGTTGAGGCCAGGTTCCTCCAGGCCCACCGCCTCCAGGTAGTCCTTCTGGTCGGCTGCCGGCAGGACGGCGATCTCACTCTCGATCTTGGCGGAGACGACAACGGCGACCGCGCCTTCCTCGGCCGCGCGCAGCTTCACCGCTTCAGAGAAGGCGTTGCCCTTATCGGCGCTGGCTTCCTCGACATTGCAGACATAGAGCACGGGCTTGGAGGAGAGCAGGCCGAGCGTCTCGAACGTCTTGCGCTCGTCGGCGGCGACCTGCACCAATCGTGCAGGCTTGCCCTCGCGCAGCAGCACGAGGCAGCGATTCATCAGATCGGCCAGTTCCTTGGCCTCCTTGTCGCCGGTCTTGGCCTTCTTTTCCAGCGGCAGCACACGCTTCTCGAGGCTTTCGAGATCGGCGAGCATCAATTCGGTCTCGATGATCTCGATGTCGTTGATCGGTGCGACCTTGCCCTCGACATGGGTGATGTCGCTATCCTCGAAGCAGCGCACGACATGGGCGACGGCGTCGCATTCGCGGATATTGGCGAGGAACTGGTTGCCGAGCCCTTCGCCCTTCGAGGCGCCGCGCACGAGGCCGGCGATGTCGACGAAGGTCAGCCGTGTCGGGATGATCTCCTTCGAGCCGGCGATGGCCGCGAGCCGCTCAAGCCGGTCGTCGGGCACGGCGACGTCGCCGACATTGGGCTCGATCGTGCAGAAGGGATAGTTCGCGGCTTGCGCCGCCGCCGTCTGCGTCAGCGCGTTGAACAAGGTCGACTTGCCGACATTCGGCAGGCCGACGATACCGCATTTGAAACCCATGATGGTCAGTTCGCTTTAAAGAAGGCGTCGGGATCGACGCGGAAGGGGTTGATGATCGTCAGATCGCCATAGCGGGTCTCGTGGCCCATGTCTTCCGACAGGAAGTAGCGGCAGCCCTCGGCTGTGGCCCAGGCGAGCAGCAGGCAATCAAACCATTGGTAGCCAAGGCGCTGGCGAACGGACCAGGCGAGCGCGACATGCGAAGCTTGGAGACCGGATTCGCCGAAGCGCCGCAGTTCGTCGACCCGACTTCTGGCGGTGGCCAACGGCACGGATTCGTTACGAAGGACCCAACGGGTCAATTCGTTCAGAACTTGCAGATTAACGATGAGTCGACCACCAACGGCCAGTTCTCGAAGCCACCGCACGGCGATTGTGCGCTTCTCTGCCGCGTTCTCGTCGCGCGCATAGATCAGCACATTGGTGTCGACGAAAACCCGGCCTTCAGCGATCATAAATCTGGTCACGCGTCGGAGCGTTGCCGTTCTCGTCGGTGAGATTCCAGAGCGGGCCAGCCAGGAAACGTTCCAGCGCCGCTGCATCGGCGCGCGCCTCGTGGGGTCCGATCTGACGGTCGAGCAGCGCGCCGACGAATTTCGACATGCTTTTGCCCTCTCGCGCCGCCGCCATACGTAGGCGCGCGAATGTCTCTTCGGGCAGGGTCACGGTCAGGTTCTTCATTTCAAGGCTCCGCGACACGGATATCGTGTTTCCGTGTTTCCGTGTCAATGTTGCGCTTTGGTGTTGGTCACGCGAACGTGCATGGCTGCATGGTTTCTGTCGGTGCAGGAATGCTCGGCGACGTTTTCGATCCGATGGATAATCCCATGCGTTCTCTCGCTGCTGCCTGCGTTGTTCTCGGCCTGACCGTCGCTGCTCAAGCCCAATCGCCGACGACACGCATTCGTGGCGAGGTCGAGAAGGTGGAAGCCGATACGTTGACGATCAAGACCGTGGACAGCGCTTCGGCGAAGGTCGCGCTGGCACCGGGCTATGCGGTCGGCGGCGTGGTCAAGGCCTCCGTCGCCGACATCAAGAAAGGCGGCTTCATCGGCGTCGGCGCGCGGCCGCAGGCGGACGGCTCGCTGCTCGCCGTGCAGGTCTTCATCTTTCCCGAGGCGATGCGCGGCACCGGCGAGGGCCACAGACCCTGGAGCGTTCTGCCCGAATCGACCATGACCAATGCGACGGTGGCGGAGACTGTTACTCGCGTCGACGGTGCCAATATCGTGCTGAGCTATCCCGGCGGCGAGCAGAAGGTCACGATCACCGCCGATGCCAACATCATCATGGCGGCGCCGGCACAGGTCTCGGATCTGGCGGCGGGGGCTCAGGTGGCGCTGACGGCAAACCGGCAGCCGGATGGGAGCCTGGTCACCAGCCGGATCACGATCGCCAAGGCAGGCGCGCAATTGCCGCTGTGAGGGGCTGACGCCTCGGCCCCGCGATCTATTCGGGGATCTTCTCGCCTAGCCGCTTCACCGCGCCATGGCCGCGCGCATCCATGAAGAGATGTACCTTGTTCTGGAAGCCGGCATCGTCATGGGCGGCGAGCAAGGTCGCGTTGTCGGCGCAGGCGATGCAGAGATCCTCGACCCAGGGCTGCTCGGCCTTGCCGAAATCGTTCAGCACATAGGCGTGGACGAGTTCCTTGAGGCCGGGATGGCCGATACCCATCCGCACGCGGCGATACTCGTTGCCGATCGCAGCCGTGGTCGAGCGCAGGCCGTTATGGCCGGCATTGCCGCCGCCGAGTTTCATGCGCAGCTTGGCGGGGGCGAGGTCGAGCTCGTCATGGAAGACGATGACGTCCTCAGGCGCGACCTTGAAGAAGCGCGCCGCCTCGCCGATCGCGCGGCCGGATTCGTTCATATAGGTCTGCGGCTTGAGCAGGATGACCTTTTCGGAGCCGATAGTCGCCTCGCAGGCCTCGGCCTGGAAGCGCGCGCGCCAGGGCGATGCGCGATGCGCGCGCGCGATCGTCTCGACCGCCATGAAGCCGATATTGTGGCGGTTGCGGGCATAGCGCGCGCCTGGATTGCCGAGGCCGGCGAAGATCAGCATGGCAGGTCACACTCCCGGCCCATAGCAAGACGGCCGGGAAACCCGGCCGTCCATGTCGTATCATCGATGACGAAAGAGGATCAGGCCTTCGGCTTGGCTTCCGGAGCGGGAGCGGCTGCGGCGACCTCAGCGGCCGGCTCGACTTCCTCAGCCATCGGCGGAACGATGGTGACGATCGTGGCGTCGGTGCCGATGGTCAGCTTGGCGCCCTTGGGCAGTTTGATCGCGCTGGCTTCGAGCGTGTCGCCGATCTCCAGTCCTGCGACAGAGACCTCGAAGAATTCGGGGATGTGCTCAGGCTCGACGACGATCTCGAGCGCGTGCTCGACGAGTTGCACGGCGCCGCCATTCTTGACGCCGGGGCAGGCATCCTGGCCGACGACATGGATCGCGATATCGACGGTCACGGTCTGGCCGGCTGCAACGCGCAGGAAGTCGACATGGATCGGAAAATCCTTGACCGGGTCGAGCTGATAGTCGCGCGGGATGACGCGCGTCTTCTTGCCGCCGACGCTGACGTCGAACAGCGTGGTCAGGAAATGTCCGCCATAGATCAGGAGGCGGGTCTTGTTGGCGTCGAGAGCAATGGCTTCGGGAGCAGCGCCCCCGCCATAGATCACGGCAGGTGTAAGGCCTTGACGACGAACTGCACGGGCGGCCCCCTTGCCGACCTGTGCGCGCGCCGAAGCCTCGATTTGCTTCACGGCGGTCATGGTTTTAGTCCTTGCTTCAAATGACAAGGCCGCCAGTTGGCGGCCTTTTTCGGTTCGCGCCCGTGCCTCCAAGGGTGTCAGTCGGGCGCTGGCAGGCTCATAAGCGAATTGGCCGGTAATCTCAAGTCCGTTGGCGGGAGATCCGCGCACTCAGGCGGCGGAGGCCGTGACGGCGGCGGGCTGCTGTGCCTGCGCCCGGTGTCTCTCGCCGAGACGCTGCAGCAATTCGGTGACGATGCTAGCGGGAACCGCGCGCGAGTAGAGATAGCCTTGGCCAAGGTGGCAGCCGATCATCTGCAATCGCTCGGACTGCCCTTGCGTTTCGATTCCCTCGGCGATGACCTTCATGCCGAGGCGGTTGGCGATCCCGACCAGCGCCTCGACGATCACGCTGCTCCTGGCGCCGCTTTCGATGCCGCCGACGAAGGAGCGGTCGATCTTGATGATGTCGACCGGGAAATCCAGCAGATGCGTCAGCGACGCGAAGCCGGTGCCGAAATCGTCCAGCGCCACGAGAACGCCCCGTTCGCGCAGCGCTGCCATGGTGCGAGCGACGCTGTCCTTGCGATCTCCCATGAACACCTGCTCCGTGATCTCGACGACGAGATGTTCCAGCGGGAGATGGATGCGCTCGAAGGTCTTGCTGATGCGCTGGACGAGATCGCCCTTCTGGAAGTCTGCGGAGGTGACGTTCAGGCCGACATGCTGGACGTGGATGCCGGCCCGCTTCCAGGCGGCCATGTCGGCCGCGACGGCGGCCAGCATCTGCCCGGAGATTCGGTAGGCGATCTTGGGATCGAGCATGGCCTCGTGGAATTCGCTGGCCGCGACGATCCTGCCATCGTCGAGGCGCATCCGGGCCAGCGCCTCGACGCCGACGATCTCGCTGGTGTCGAGACGGATGATCGGCTGGTAGTAGGGGACGATGCGTCCTTCGGTCAGGGCGTCCGCAACGCTGCGGATCGTCTGGATGCGCCGCGTCATCGAGGTACGCAGGCCGTCCCTGAAGTGGACATAACCGCCACGCCGCGTCTCCTTGGCATGGTAGAGCGCGAAATCTGCATTTTGCCGAAGGGTCGTGCTGTCCGTGCCGTCCTCACCGGCGAGGACTCCACCGATGGTGACGCTCGGGATGATGCTGTGCCCGTCATGCTCGAATGGTGTGAGCATGGCGGCGAGAATGCCACAGGCCACCGAGCGAAGCTGTGTCGTCTGGGAGCAACCGGGCAGTAGCACGGCGAACTCGTCGCCTCCGATCCGGCAGGCCATGCCGTTGACGGCGACCCGCGCGAGCCGCGCGCCCACCGTCTCGATCAGCGCGTCGCCGACTGCATGGCCCATTGTGTCGTTGATCGTCTTGAGGTGATCGATGTCGATCAGCATCAGGCCGAAAGCCAGCGGCGACGCGGCGGTCATGCGGGCGATGGCGTCATTGAAATGGACGCGGTTCGGCAGGCCGGTCAGTGTGTCGTAATAGGCGAGCCTGTGATTGCGGGAGCTGACCTCCTCATGCTCGATCGCGATCGCGCAGAGATGAAGGCAGGTCGTTACGATCTGGCGCTCGAGATCGTCAGGGCCGCGTCGCTGCCTGTAATAGAAGGCGAAGCTGCCGATCACGCGGCCGTCCCGCGCCGTGATCGGGCTCGACCAGCAGGCGCGCAGCCCGAGCGGCAAGGCCAGTGTCTTGTAGTCGGCCCAGAGCGGGTCGTTCTCGATGTCCGTGACTTCGACCGCTTCACCGCGATGGATCGCCGTGCCACACGAGCCGACTGTCGGACCGATCGGTGTTCCGGTGATCGCGGTCGAGTAGTCCTGCGGCAGGCTCGGGGCGGCCAGCGTTTTGAGCCTGTATTCGGCGTCCGCCGCGATCACGGTGCAGATCACGCCGGGTGCGATCACTTCGACCTGCCGGCAGAGGCTATCCATGATCGCGGCGAGCGGTTCGCCGCGTGCAATCGCCTCGAGGGTCTCGTTCTGCAAGGACTGAAGGTGTTCGACCGAATCCATCACCCGCATCGCGGTACTCATTTCCCATGAGCAAGCGACTATGAGACCGGGGCGTGAAACCCGGGTTGCGGCGTTGTGTCGAATTGTCTGCTTCGAGCGAACGGCTTCAGGCCGGCATCAGCCCCAGCCGCTCATCGCGGCGACGCAACAGATGCATCAACGGTAGTGCGAACAGCACCATCCAGGCTTTGCCGATGATCTGGCCGGCGACGAAATCGAGGCTGCCGAAGGCGAGCCAGAGGAAGACGATGCTGTCGACGATAAGGCCGACAATGCTCGATGCGACGACGGCCGTGACGAAGCGGCGGCGCTGAAGCGGCGTATAGACCGCGAAATCCGCCAGCTCGGAGAGGAGGAAGGCGGCGACCGAGGCGAGGACGATGGCGGACGGGGCGAGGAAGGCCGAGATCGCGGCGCCAACGGCGATCGCACCAAGGCCGGCCACGGGGCCGAGCCGGCGCTGGACGATGTCGCGCAGCACGAGCGCGAGGCCGATCATCAGCACCCCGCTCGGCGCGGCGATGCCGGGCGCGACCGGCACGAGGCAGGGGCCATTGGGTACGCAGACCGTGCCGGCATTGCCGATCAGCCAATTCGCGGCGGGAATGGTGAGGGCGAAGAGGGCGAGGGCAACGAGACCCTCGGTGCGGCGCTGCTGGTCAAGTGTCATGGCTCGGTTAAGTATCATGGCTTGGTCCGGTGTCGTCTGGAGAAATCAGATAGGCGGCGTAGCCGTTGGCGCGCAATTCGCAGGCCGGGCAGTGGCCGCAGCCATGGCCCCAGGCGTGGCGCGTCGCCCGGTCGCCGAGATAGCAGCTATGGCTGTCCTCGACCACCAGATCGAGCAAGGGCTGTCCGCCGAGCGCCTTGGCCAGCGCGAAGGTCTGCGCCTTGTCGCGCCACATCAATGGCGTGTGCAGCACGAGCCTGCGGTCGAGCCCCAGGCCGAGGGCGACCTGCATCGCCTTGATCGTGTCGTCGCGGCAGTCGGGATAACCGGAATAGTCGGTCTCGCAGACGCCGAGCACGATGTGCCTGCAATCGCGGCGATAGGCCAGCGCCGCGGCGAAGGAGAGGAAGATCAGATTGCGGCCCGGCACGAAGGTGGTGGGAAGCCCGGTCTCTGCGAAGGCGATCTCGGTCTCTCGGGTCAGCGCCGTGTCGGAGATCGCGCCCAGCGCCTTGAGGTCGATGAGATGATCGGGACCGAGCCGATCCGAATGGAGCGTGGACAGGGCGGGCAGCTTGTCGCGAATGATCTGCCGGCATTCCAGCTCGATGCGATGGCGCTGGCCATAGTCGAAGCCGACGGTCTCGACGCTGGCGAAGCGCTCCAGCGCCCAGGCGAGAGCGACGGTCGAATCCTGGCCGCCGGAGAACAGCACGAGCGCCCGGCTTTCACTGGCTGAGGCTGCTGCCGCCATCAGACCACTCCTTGCCTCAGTCGAACAGGCTGGAGACGCTCGATTCACTCGCCGTGCGCTCGATCGCCTCGCCCATCAGCGAGGCGATCGAGATGACGCGGATATTGCGCGCCACCTTCACGGCCTCGGTCGGCAGGATGGAATCGGTGATCACCAGTTCCTTGAGCTTGGAGTTGGCGATGCGCGCCACTGCGCCGCCCGAGAGCACGCCATGGGTGATGTAGGCGTAGACTTCCTTCGCGCCCTGGTCGAGCAGCGCTTCGGCGGCGTTGCAGAGCGTGCCGCCGGAATCGACGATATCGTCGAGCAGGATGCAGGAGCGCCCCTCGACCGAGCCAATGATGTTCATCACCTCGGATTCACCGGGGCGGTCGCGGCGCTTGTCGACGATGGCGAGCGACGCGTCGATGCGCTTGGCGAGCGCACGCGCCCGGACCACGCCGCCGACATCGGGCGAGACCACCATGGCGTTCTTCCAGTCGAGCCGCTCCTTGATGTCGCGCGACATCAAGGGGGCGCCGAACAGGTTGTCGGTCGGGATGTCGAAGAAGCCCTGGATCTGACCGGCGTGGAGATCGAGCGTCAGGACGCGGTCGACACCGGCATGGGTGATCAGGTTGGAGACGAGCTTGGCCGAGATCGGCGTGCGGCCGGACGCGCGGCGGTCCTGCCGCGCATAGCCGAAATAGGGGATCACCGCCGTGATGCGCCTGGCCGAGGAGCGGCGCAGCGCGTCGGTGATGATCAGCAACTCCATCAGATGGTCGTTGGTCGGGAACGAGGTCGACTGGATGATGAAAACATCCTGGCCGCGCACATTCTCCTGGATCTCGACGAAGACCTCCATGTCGGCGAAGCGCCTGACGGAGGCCTTGGCGAGCGGAATGCCGAGATGCGCGCAGATCGCCTCCGCGAGCGGCCGGTTGGAATTGCCGGCGACGACTTTGATCGAAGAGGGCATGCCGGGGCGCACCGTTTGAGACTTGGCTGGGCTGGACCAGCACGAAGCTGGCTCATTTCGCAGGGCTCATAACAGCGAGATGACAGCGAGTCGACCGCTGCACTGCAACAGAAGCGTGTAAAACCGCCTATCCCTGGGGCGCTTCATCGCGATTGCGCCGTTCCAGGGTCGCTCGCGCCTCTGGCCGAGGCACGGTCGCAGCTCGGCCGCCAGCGCAATGTCAGGATCCTGCTGGCTGAGGCGGAAGGCGTCGAGCCCGCCCGAAGCCTAGAGCTTTTTATTGCCGGTTGCCGAAGCGGTCTTGGCTCCCGCCGCGGTCTTGCCCTTGGTCTTGTCGCTGGGATTCAGCGCTTCGACGGCGGGCGCCGTCACCAGGAAGCTCGCGATCGCATCCATCGATTCGGAGGCCGCCTTGGCGACGATGGTCTGGTCGAGGCCGGCCCAGGGATCGGTGCCGCTGCCGCGCCTGCCGAGGCTCTCGCCCTGGACGCGCTGGGCGCGCTTCTTGCCCGCATCATAAACGTCCCAGACGAAGGCGAGCGAGGTCTGGCCGTCCTCTGTCGGCTGCGCCGTGAGGTAGCCGCGCACCCGGAAGCGGGCGGGCTTGTCGCCGGGCACGATCTCCATGCTGCGCTCGGCCGCCGCTTCGCCGAGCAGGCCGGCAAAGCGCGTCGTCACCGAATCGGGCGCGCCGGTAATGCTCTGGACCGAGACGGGCACGCCGGGCGCATCGACCCGCTGCCGTGCCGCCGTCGTGGTTTCCTGGCAGCCCGCGAGTGCAAGCGCTGCCACCGGCCCCAGGACGAGGCCGCTCAAACGTTGGATCATGACGCCTCCGCTCGGTTGGTTCGAGCTTGGATTGCTGTACCCTGCGCCGCAGGTTGTAAGCTCAACGGATGGCGAGGTCCAGTTCGCGGAGATTCAGGGCGTCAGTGCGGTTTTCGCCGGTGAAACAGACCCGTCCCAGGCGTATCGCCGGCCCGGTGGTCGAATCGATCAGAGACCCACGAGGCGGTCCCGGGGCGGGCAGATCTCGTCGTTGAGCGCTCGGGCGGATGCGGCACGGCGGTCGGCATGGGGCGGTGCGCGAAAGATTGCGGGTTTTGCCCTTGTCGCCCATATGTGGGCCAGCGCGGGCTGACGAGGCCCCTTTTCGGAGAGCCCCATGGTCACCACCAGCAACCGCTTCCTCGACGACATCGCCCGTCTCGCCACGGATGCCGCCGGCGCGGCCCAGGGCGTGCGCCGCGAGGTCGAGACCGTCGTGAAGACGCAGATTGAGCGCCTGCTGCGCGACATGGATGTCGTCACCCGCGAGGAGTTCGAGGCGGTGCGCGAGATGGCGCTGCTGGCGCGCGAGGAAAACGACAAGCTGGCGCAGCGCCTCGCCGCGCTGGAGGGCAAGAAGGCCAAAAGTCCTGAAGCCAAGTCCTGAAGCGAAGTCCTGAAGCGAAGTCCTGACTGAAGCCAAGTTCTGAAGTCAGGCCCCGAGGTCTCGCCTTGAAGGTTTCGCGCCCTGCGTGCCGTCAGGTCTAGCCATCCACAACCATGTGCTGTGGACAGGGGCTGCCGGGTCTTGAGCCGCGCCCCCGAATCCGGGGAGCGTCACGCCGTGTTGGGAGCGTCACAGCGCCTGCGCTATCGTCGAGGAAGAGAGTTGATTCGACGGTCGGTCCCGCTTCGGGACCTGCCGCCGGAAACGGGGCGCAGACCAGCGCGCTCTGGCAGTCGGGTTGTGTCCGTTGCGCTTTCCAGTCGCCGTGTTCCCGTTCTCGAACGTGTCGGACCGCTTGTGCGGATGTCGACAGTTGGACCTTAGGGCATGATGGATCTTGACCTGGACGCTGAAATCGACCGGCCTTCCAACCCCCTCGACCTGATCGAACGCTTAGCCGCTCTCAACAACTGGACCTTCGACCGAGACAGCGACGACGAACTCTCCGTCGCGGTCACAGGCGGCTGGTCCGATTATCATGTCGCCATCACCTGGCTCGCCGAGGTCGAGGCGATCCATATCGCCTGCGCCTTCGACCTGAAGGTGCCCGATCGCCGCCGGGCCGAGGTGCTGCAGCTCGTCAGCCTCGTCAATGAGCAGCTCTGGCTCGGTCATTTCGACCTCTGGAGCTCGGAAAACGTGGTGATGTATCGCCACGCCCTCCTGCTCTCGGGCGGGGCGGAGCCGACCGACGAGCAGGCCGCTGCGCTGATCAAGGCGGCGATAGACGCCTGCGAGCGCTACTTCCAGGCCTTCCAGTTCGTGGTCTGGGCCGGAAAGACGGCCAAGGAAGGCCTCGAAGGCGCGATGCTGGAGACGGTCGGCGAGGCCTGAGCTTTCGGTTTTCGTCATGCCCGGGCTTGACCCGGGCATCTCATGACGAGAAGGCTTCAAGAGCAGTATGCGAAAAAGTGGGCACCGGTTTTTCGCATTGATCCTGCTCTCACTCTTAGTTGAGAGACGGATTCAGATATCAGATGGGATCACTTGGTGATTCCATCTGATATCATCCGGCTCTAGAGAGATGCTTGGGTCACGCCCGAGCATGACGCCCGTTGCCGCCTTGCGAGAGACCGCCATGTCCAACCCCTTGCCGCAAACCCTCGTCCTCATCGGTGCGGGCAAGATGGGGGGCGCGATGCTGGAGGGCTGGCTGCGCATCGGCATGAATCCGGCCGGCATCAGCCTGATCGATCCCAAACCCTCCGACGAGATGGTGGCGCTCGCGACCGAGAAGGGCATGGTGCTCAACCCCACGCCCGGCGCCATCGCCCCGGCCGAGGTCGTGGTGCTCGCGACCAAACCGCAGATGCTCGACACGGCGGCACCCGCCGTCCAGGCTTTCATCCATCCCAAGACGCTGCTGATCTCGATCCTCGCCGGCAAGACGCTGGGCGATCTCGCCGCGCGCCTGCCGAACGCGACCGCGCTGATCCGCGCCATGCCGAACCTGCCGGCCTCGGTGCAGCGCGGCGTCACGGCGGCGGCTCCCGGACCCGGCGTCAGCGCGGCGCAGCGGGCCACGGCCGACGCGCTGCTCGGCAGCATCGGCAAGGTCGAGTGGCTCGACAACGAGAACCTGATCGATGCGGTGACAGCCGTCTCCGGTTCCGGGCCGGCCTATGTCTTCCATCTCGTCGAATGTTTGGCGGCGGCGGGCGCGGCGGCGGGCTTGCCGCACGAGATCGCCGAGAGGCTGGCGCGCGCCACGATCGAGGGGGCGGGCGAGATGCTGTTCCAGTCGTCGCTTTCGCCTGCGACCCTGCGCCAGAACGTGACTTCGCCGGGCGGGACCACGGCGGCGGCCCTCGAGGTCCTGATGGCCGATGACGGGCTCAAGCCCCTGATGGGCCGGGCGGTGGCTGCCGCTAAACGTCGCGCCGAGGAGCTTTCGGGCTGATCGGCCTTTCAACGGTCGCGATCGGGGCCTAGTTTTATCCAATCGCGTC
Source organism: Bosea vaviloviae (assembly GCF_001741865.1). Taxonomy (NCBI): domain Bacteria; kingdom Pseudomonadati; phylum Pseudomonadota; class Alphaproteobacteria; order Hyphomicrobiales; family Alloboseaceae; genus Allobosea; species Allobosea vaviloviae. The sequence goes on along the minus strand of NZ_CP017147.1, from coordinate 5,805,886 downwards.
GCGAGAGGAGATCTCCTATGGCCCGCAAACCCGTTTCCCCGACATCCGAAACCGCCGCGCCGCCGAGCGATCCGCGCAAGCGGGCGATCGAGGCGCTGATGCGTCTTTCCGCCGATCGCGCCTGGAGCGAGATCGAGCTCGGCGACATCGCCACGGAGGCGGGCCTGCCGCTCTCCGGCCTGCGCAGCCTCTTCCCCTCGAAGCTCGCCATGCTCGGCGGGCTGACGCGCCTCGTCGATGACGCCGTGCTGGCGAGCTCTTCCGACGATCTCGCGGGCGAGCCCATCCGCGAGCGGCTCTTCGATCTCGTGATGCGCCGGCTCGACGCGCTCGCACCCTACAAGGCGGCTCTGCGCCGGATCATGCCTGTCATCCGGCGCGATCCGCTGACGCTTGCCGCCCTCAATCGCGGCGCGGTGAATTCCTGGCGCTACATGCTCGCCTCGGCCGGCATCCCGACCGAAGATGCGCTTGGCGGCCTGCGCGTGCAGGGCGCGGTACTGCTGATGGCGCGCGTCGGCGAGACCTGGCTCGGCGACGACGAGCCAGAACTCTCGCGCACGATGGCGCGGCTGGATCGCGAGTTGAAGACGGCGGGCGCGATCATGGCGCGCATCGAGGACGTTCACAGGCTCACCGCGCCGCTGCGCGGGCTGGCGCGGGCGCTGTGTTCGGGCAAGCGGCCGCATATCCGCCGCCGGGAACGCAGTGACGAGCGCCCGCGCGGCGGCGATGCCGAGGATTACGTGCCGGCGATCTGAGGCCTGCCAGAAACATGGCGAAAACGAGGCATCGTTAAGCGACCCTTAGCCATTTCACGCAAATGTGGCGAATCTCACTTTGCGCGGGGGGCGCGGTGTCGCCGATGAAGAAACTTGCCATGTTGTCGATCGGCCGCTCTTTCGGGCTGGTCGCGATCCTCGCATCCATCATCGCCATCGGCGGCGTGAGCTTCACGCTATTCGAGGCGCGCAAGGAGATGATCGAGCTCAAGCGCGCGGAAATGAAGAATGCGGTCGAAGCCGCGGCCTCTACGGTCAACAGCTATCTCGCGCGTGCCGAGAAAGGCGAGCTGAAGGAGGCCGATGCCAAGAAGATGGCGATCGACGCGATCTCCAACGCCCGCTTCGACAACGGCAACTACTATTTCGTGATCAACTTCGACAATATCAGCGTCTCGCATGCCAACAAGAAGATCGAGACGACGGATATGTCGCCGCTCAAGGATTCGAGCGGAAGGTTCTTCGTCAAGGACATGGTCGAGATGGCCAAGACGAAGGGGGCCGGCTTCATCGACTATGGCTGGACGAAGCCGGGCGACAAGGAGCCTTCGCTCAAGATCTCCTATGTCATCGCCGTGCCGAAATGGCAGTGGGCGATTGGCTCCGGCCTGCATGTGCACGATGTCGATGCCGCGTTTTATAGCGTGATCGGCGATGTCGCCAAGGTGCTGGTGCCGCTCGGCCTCGTCATGCTCGGTGTCGTGATCTTTCTCAGCCGCCGCGCCTCCGGCATGCTTGCCTCGATCGCCAACACGATGAACGGTCTTGCTGCCGGCGATCTGCAGACCACGATCGCGCATCAGGAGCGGTCCGACGAAGTTGGTTCGATGGCGCGCGCGCTCGTCGTGTTCCGTGACGCCGGCCTCGCCAAAGCCGAGATGGAGGCCGACAAGATCCGCGTCGAGGCGCAGGCGAATGCCGAGCGCGACACGGCCGACAGCGAGCGGCGGCACAATGAAGCCGAGCGCGCCGAGGCATCCAGGACGCAGGAGGGCGTCGTCCAGGCGCTCGGCGCCGGCCTCGAGCGGCTCGCCGAGGGTGACCTGACCTACCGGATCAACGAGGCCTTCGGCGCCGACTACGCCAAGCTGAAGGATGATTTCAACGCCGCCATCGCCAAGCTGCAGGAGACGATGCGGCAGATCGCGACCAATACCGAAAGCATGAAGGCGGGCTCGGTCGAGATCAGCCAGGCGGCCGACGATCTCGCCGGGCGCACCGAGCAGCAGGCCTCCTCCGTCGAAGAAACCGCGACGGCGCTGGACGAACTGACCGCGACCGTGCGCCAGACCGCCGAGAGCGCTCGCCTCGCCAGCCAGGCGACGAGCCAGGTCAAGACGGAGGCCGAGCAGTCGACCTCGATCGTGCGCGACGCGGTGGCGGCCATGGGCGGCATCGAGAAATCGGCCGATGAGATCTCGCAGATCGTCGGCGTCATCGACGAGATCGCCTTCCAGACCAATCTGCTCGCGCTGAACGCCAGCGTCGAGGCGGCTCGCGCCGGCGATGCCGGCAAGGGCTTCGCCGTCGTCGCCTCCGAGGTGCGTGCGCTCGCGCAGCGCTCGGCCGAGGCGGCCAAGGAGATCAAGGGCCTGATCTCGGCCTCGAATATCGAAGTCGAGAAGGGCGTCACGCTGGTCGGGCAGACCGGTGGCGCCCTGCAGCGCATGGCCGAGGAGATCACGCGCGTGAGCTCGCTGGTTGCCGAGATCGCCAGCGCGGCGCAGGAACAGGCGGCCGGCCTCCAGGAGGTCAACAGCGCCGTCAACGAGATGGACCAGGGCACGCAGCAGAACGCCGCCATGGCCGAGCAATCGACCGCTGCCGCGCATTCGCTCTCGCAGGAAGCCGACAGGCTCGGCGGACTCGTGGCGCGCTTCCAGCTCGGCGGCGATATCGGCGGGCTCAAGGCCATGGCCAAGACGATGCAGGCGGCGGTGGCTGCCCCACCGCGCGCGGCCGCGCCCAGACCTGCGCGGATCGCGAGCGCCGCTGCCGCGGCGAGCGGGTCGAAACGCGACCATGACAAGGCTTGGGAGGAATTTTGAGCATCTCTTCGGAACCCGCCGCCACGATCGGCTTCGACGATTTCCTCAAGGTCGACATCCGTGTCGGCACGATCGTTGAGGCCGCGCCCTATCCCGAGGCGCGCAAGCCCGCGCTCAAGCTCGTGATCGATTTCGGCGGCACGATCGGGCTGAAGAAGTCTTCGGCCCAGATCACCAAGCATTATCGGCCGGAGGAGCTGACCGGCCGGCAGGTCCTTGCGGTGGTGAACTTCCCGCCGCGTCAGATCGGCAAGTTCATGTCGGAGGTCCTGACGCTGGGCGTGCCGGACGCCGATGGCGAGGTCGTGCTGCTCGCGCCGACCCTGGCCGTGCCGGATGGCGGGCGGCTATTTTGAGCCTGCCGCGCGGTTCTGCCTGAACGGCCCATGTCGGAGCACTCGCAGCAGCATGAGGCGGTGGCCTCCCGCCGGTCCAGCCGCCTCGTGCTGCGTATCCCGCGGCCAGACGATCTCGATTTCTTGGTCGCGCTGTTCCAGCGGCCGGAGCTCGTTGCACATCGCCCGCACCCACGTCCAGATACGCCCGAGGCGAGCGCCGAGCGTCTGGCCCGCGACATCGCGCATTGGCGGCAGCATGGCTTCGGGCGTTGGGCGATCGAGCAATCGGGAGCGCTGATCGGTTTCGGTGGGCTGACGGTGAAGCCGGGCGTCGAGGGCCTCAACCTGTCCTATCATCTCGACCCCACCTCCTGGGGGCGAGGTTTTGCGTCCGAGTTCGTGGCGGAGGCTCTGGCGGTCGCGTTCGGTCCGCTGCGGGCAAGCCGCGTCATCGGGCTGGTGCGCCCAGCCAATCCGGCCTCGCGCCGCGTGCTCGAGAAATCCGGCTTCGTCTTCGAGCGCGAGATCATGCTCGACGGTGCATCGACGCAGCAATTGGCGCGGTATCCGCAGACGGATTGAGGCGGGCGATGGCGCCGAGTCCGATGATTCTCGCCTGAGTCATTCCGGGGCAGGCTGCAGGCCTGAGCCCGGAACCCAGAACCGCAGGTGGTTACGATATAAGTGCGGCCGATGACGCTGCTCGATTCCCAGCTCCGTCGGTTCTGGGTTCCGGGCTCGACCCTGCGGGTCGCCCCGGAATGACGGCGGCGGTTCCGGTCCAGCCATCGCGCTCTAAGCCCAAACACCGGTCGCAAGCGTGGTCGCGGCCGGCTCGGGCGACGACCATTGCAGCGGCAGCGCTGCGCGGCGCCGCCAGCCACTGGCGACATGCAGGCGCCAGATCCGCTCGGCGCCGCTCAACCGTGCGACCTCGGGGCCCGACCAGACGATCTCGACGCGGCCCTGAAGCTGCAGCACTGCGCCGTTCTCGAAATCGATGAAGAGCAGGGAGGCGCGGGGATCGCGCAGCAGATTGCCGAGCGTGTTGAAATAGTTGTTGCCGGCGAAATCCGGCACGCTCAGCACCTCGCCATCGATGCCGACGAAGCCCGGTCTGCCGCCGCGATGCGAGATGTCGAGGCCGCCAAGCTTGCGCGCCTCGCTCGTGCTGGCGACGAAGAAGGTGTCGGAACGGCCGATCAAGCCGCGCGCCGCGTCGTCGAGCCGCGCGATCGGCTCGAACGAGCCGCTGCCGACAGGCGCGACTGGCTGCGGCGTCCGGGCCTGGATGTATTTCGCGCAATTGCCGAAGCTCTGCGCTACCGCGACAGAGAAGCCGCCGGTGTCGCGCGCCGTGATCAGGCCATTGGCGCGGTTGCGCCGGCGCGTCGGGAATTCGAGGCCGAGCAGGCCGATCGGCTGGCCCGGCTTGAGATGAAGGGCGGCGGGATCATCCGAAGGGGGGAGGGCGCGGATCGAGAGCGTCGTCGGCGTCGGGCTGCGGACGAAACCGGGTTCGCCGCTCAGCACGGTTGCGATCGGATGCCCCGCCTCGTCGCTAAGCGCGGCGAAAAGCAGCGGCAGCTGTCCGAAGAAGATGCGGTGCTGTTCCGGCATGAGGTCGCGGATGCCGGCGCCGCGCGAGCCGGTTCCGGCAAGGGCTTGCGCCTCAAGCTCACCTGGATGGAAGGGCGTGCCGTCCATGGCGTTCAACTCGCCTGGGGCAAGGGCGAGGCGGGCATCGCCTTGAAGAAGGGCAGCGCCTCGATCCGGGCAATCCAGCCCCTCAAGGCGGGATAGGGCGCCAGCGATATGCCGCCTTCCGGCGCATGCGCGACATAGGAGAAGCAGGCGAGGTCGGCGAGGGTGGCGTGCTCGGCGGCGAGGAAGTCGCGCCCGGTCAGGTGCCCCTCCATGAAGCCGAGCAACTTGCTGGCGATACGGCCGGCGCGCGCGGGGTCATCGGCCACACCGAACTGCGCGATCAAGCGGGCGCTGCCCGGCCCGTGCATGACCTCGCCCGCGGCGATCGAGAGCCAGCGCTGCACTTGCGCCGCCGCGATCGGCTCCTCCGGCAGCCATTGGCTGCCCGCGCCATAGCGCTTGGCGAGATAGACCATGATCGCGTTGCTGTCGCAGAGCGTGAGCGTGCCATCCTGCAGCACCGGGATCTGCTGCAGCGGGTTCAGCTTGCGGAAGGCGTCGCTGCGGCGGATGTCGGCGGGCGCGGAGGCAAGCTCATGGGGCAGGCCGAGCGCCAGCAGCAGCAATTCGACGCGGTGGGCATGGCCGGAGAGCGGCGTGCCATGAAGAACGATCCGGGGCTGTGTCATAGGAATCTCGCTGAAGAACGGGAACCTCGCTGAAGAACGCCCGCAAGATGATCGTTCCAGCCATCGCGGGAAATCTGCTATCCATTGACTTCAGAATTTCATTAAGCGGAACAGTCCGTGGATCGTCTCGACGAACTCGCGATCTTCGTCGCCATCATCGATGCCGGCAGCCTTGCGGAGGCGGCGCGGCGCCTGCGTCGCTCGCGTCCCGCCGTGACACGCGCGCTCGCCGGGCTCGAGGAGCGCGTCGGCGCAAGGCTGATCGCCCGCACCACCCGCCAGCTCACGCCGACGGAGGCCGGGCAGGAACTGGCGGTCGCGGCGCGGCGCATGCTGGCGGATTACGAGGAGTCGCTGGGCGGGGTGGCGGCGGCGCCGGTTCGCGGCCTGCTGCGCGTGACCGCGCCGCTCGCCTTCGGGAGGAGGCATGTGACGCCGCTGGTCGCGGAGTTCCTCGATCTGCATCCCGAGCTGCAGGTCGAGCTCGTGCTGGCCGACCGCAATCTCGATCTCATCGAGGAGGATCTGCATGTCGCGCTCCGGGTCGGGGCACTGCCCAATTCGCGGCTGGTCGTGCGCAAGGTCGGCGAGGTCAGGCGCGTGCTGGTGGCGTCTCCGGCCTATCTGCAGCGCCGGCCGGCGCCCAAGCGCCTTGCCGACATCGCTGGGCACGATGTCATCGCCAATGTCGGCGCCGGCGGCGATCTGATCTGGCGTTTCGGGGGAGGGGGGCGGTCCTCGCGCATCGCGATCACGCCGCGCCTCATCATCAACGAGGTCGAGGCGGTGCTGATCGCGGCACGCGCCGGGCGCGGATTGGCACGGTTGCTGTCCTATCAGGCGGCCGACGATCTGGCTGCCGGTGTGCTCGTTCGCCTGCTGCCGGAATTCGAGCCGCCACCGTCACCGGTCCAGCTCGTGGTGCCCAGCGGCCAGCGCCTGGCGCCGAAGGTGCGCGCCTTCATCGATTTCGCGGCCTCGCGCCTGCTGCATCTGAGCGTCATCCGGCCCGAGCCCGGCCGCTGACGCAGTGACATCCGGAATGCTTCAGCGCAGCGATCCGGCAAAGCCGGTGATCGCGGAGACGACGGCGCCTTCGCGGCCGATGAAGCCGTGATAGGCTCGCGCCTGACAGGGATTGCCGGTCGAGGTGCCGCCATCGATCCAGACCGTCCTGGCGCGATTGCCGGCCCAAGCCTGGAAGGGCGCGACCGAGTCAGCCAGCGTCACGCGGCAGCTATCCTGGCGATGATGCACGACCAATGTCGGCGGCAGGCGCGCGGGATCGCCCAGCGTGGCGCGAACGTCGTCGAGCATCGACGAGACGAAGACCACGCCGTCGGGCCGCGACGCGAGCAGGCCTGGAATTTTGAGCGAACCCCGGCTCATCGCGACGACGATGACGCGCGGTGCGATGCTGCGCATGAGGTCGATGGCCTTGGTCGGGTCAGCGTCGCCATCGACGAGGATGCTGGCGATGCCGCTGCGGGCATAGGCGCCGCGCATGCGCACGATCCAGTTGCCTTGCCGGGCGACATCGCCGCCGCTGCCGATGCCGACATAGCCGTCGCCGCCCGTCAGCAGGACGAGCCCGGCCCTGGCCTTGCCCGCCGGCTTGTTGAGCAAGGCCCGGCCACCGCCGAACAGGCCGCCGCCGAGTTCGACGACCTCTTCGGCCGAAGCGGCGCAGGGCAGCGCCAGCAGCGCCGTGAGCAGGAGCATCCTCATCGCCACCGTCATCCGTTCCCGCCTGTCTCCGCTCGGGAAGCCGTGGCCCGTTCACTGGGCGCCATGATGCGACGGGGTGGGGGCGGACGCTACTGCCATTCGGGGCGGCGGCCGTGGTGCGCCCGGCCGCTCGCGGCGATCAGCGCAGATCGGCGTGTTGGGCCGCCTCTTCGCGGATCCAGCTGCGGAACGCCGCGATTGCGGGCCGCTCTGCGGAGGCCTCGGGGCAGACCACATAATACTGGAAGGAGCTCTGCAGCTGTTGCGGAAACGGGCGGACGAGGCGCCCGGCGTCGAGATAGTCGCCGATCAGGGCGCTCGTCGCCAGGGCGATGCCCTGGCCGGAGGCCGCCGCCTGCAAGGCGAGGAAAGTGTGCGAGAAGCGCGGGCCGTGCATCGCGTCGATGTCATGGACGCCGACGAAGGCGAGCCATTTCGGCCAAGTGACGTAGTCCGGGATACCCTCCACGTGCTCGTGCAGCAAGGTGTGGTGGCGCAAATCCGAGGGCTGGCGCAGCGGGCGCGCGGGATCGTTGAGCAATGCTGCGTTGCAGACGGGGAAGAAACTCTCCGCCATCAGCAGCTCCGAGTGCAGGCCCTGATAGCCACCGGGACCGTAGCGGACCGCGACATCGACGTCCTCGCGCGCGAAATCGGTCAGGTGCAGCGAAACCGAGATGCGAACCTCGAGCTCGGGGTGGCGCTGCTTGAGCGAGCCGAGCCGCGGGATCAGCCAGCTCAGGGCGAAGCTCGGCATGGTGCTGACAGTCAGGACGTTCGACACATCGGGCCGCAGCGCCCGCGCCGTGGCCTCGTCGAGCTGGTCGAGCAATTGCGAGATCGAGGCGGCATAGCGCTGTCCGATGCCCGTCAGCGCGATGCCCTTGCTTGGCAGCCTGACGAAGAGAGGCCGCCGGAGCCAGGTTTCGAGCGTCTTCACCTGCTGGCCAACCGCGCTGGCGGTGACGGCGAGCTCGTCACCCGCCCGCTCATAGTTGAGGTGCCGCGCCGCAGCCTCGAAGGCGCGCAAGGAGGTGAGGGGCGGGAGTTGGCGCCGGGTCATCGCATGGCCAAGTTCTGCTTGGGCTGAAGCAAAGAACTTCTCATTTGCTTAGAGGCCCCGCAACCCCCAAATTACAGGCAGGAAATCTATCACAGGAGGCCGCCATGCCGGCCATGATCGCCACAGAAAATCTTGCCTTCGCCACACATCGCAGCGCGCACGGGCTCCACGGCCTGTTCCTGCGCCTGGAGGATTGGCTCACGGCGCGGGCCAGCGCGCGAGCGCTCTACCGCATGGACGATTCCGCGCTCTCGGACATCGCGCTGTCGCGCAGCGATGTGGAGCGGGTGAACGAGACCGCCCGTTGGGCGTTCTGGCGCCGCCGGTAGCAGCGGGTCAGCTTCATTCGCTAGAAATAGCAGATCGTCCCGGCTGCCGCCGGGACGATCTGCGTTTGCCGACAGGCTTCCGGAGGTGATTTGCCGGGGCCCATAGTCCCTATTTGCCTCTGGTCAGACGGGCAGCCGCACCGTCGCCCGCAATCCGCCCAGGCTCGAATCCGCCAGGATGATGTCGCCGCCATGGGCGCGCGCGATGTCGCGGGGAAGCCGTTGTCGAAGCTGCCGCATTTCTTGTGAGAGCTGGGCCCAGCAGCGCTTGTAGTAGAGGTGCAGATGGGCTCGATTGCAGGAGTTTTTTTGAGCCGATGCGGACGTTCGCGACGCACCGCACCGGATTAACGGTCGAGTGTAAGACACGGGCTAATGTGACCGCCACGATTGTTTGCAGTGATGGGCTGTCTGTGGTGACGACACTTTCTAGGCGACACATCGCACTAATCGTAGCAGCGGCCTTCATCCTCGTGATTTTTGCCGCGCTGCTAATGCCGCAGCCGATATGGCGCTACCGGCTCACTGTGGATGTAGATACCCCGGAGGGGATGCGTTCGGGCTCAGGTGTTATCCAAGTGAAGGTCGATCGAGGGCGGCGGAGAACAACCGCTGCTGGAGAGGCCGTGATGGTTGATCTTGGCAAGCGCGGGAGCTTTTTTGTGCTTCTGCGGTCTGAGCAAAATGCCGATAACGCAGTGTATATCTATTCGGCTGCCTTTCCAGGTCCTGCGCCGGGAACACCGGAGGGAATTAGCTTTTACCACGCGCTGCGAGCCGAAGCGAACGTTCCCGAGTCCGTGATGCCGATGTTCGTCAGACTTTACGATTTAAGCAATCCGCGATCACTTGCACGCGTTGAGAAAAGCAACCTGTCCGCTTCCTTCGGCAAGGGCGTAAATTTGAAAGCTGTGCGTATCGAAATGGTCTCTTCGGGAATACCGATAGGGCCTCTGGATCGACTGACCGGTACGCCTGTCACCAGAACGTTAAGATCAAAAATACCTTGGCTATCTGACTACCCAGAACCTCGTCTTGTTCCAGTGACAAATCCGTATGACTACGCACCGATGTCCAATTTGGTCCATGGCGACTTCAGTAAGTGGTGATCTTTTTTACGAGCGCGAATTTCCCTTCCCCACCGAGGCTGTGTGGAACGGAAGTGATTTGGTAGGCTTTTTGTAGCGATCCGAGGCTTGCATGGCACGCTTCATCGAAGGCGAGAACCTTAGGCCCACGCGCATCAGTCGAAATTGATGCACAATCGCACTTTCACAGCCTCCACTCAAAGCCGCCCCTACACGGGCAGCCGCACCGTCGCCCGCAATCCGCCCAGGCTCGAATCCGCCAGGATGATGTCGCCGCCATGGGCGCGGGCGATGTCGCGGGCGATCGCGAGGCCGAGCCCCGTGCCGCCGCTGTCGACATTGCGGGCCTCGTCCAGCCGGAAGAAGGGGCGGAAGACCTCCTCGCGCTGCTCGGGCGGGATGCCAGGGCCGTCATCCTCGACCACCACGATCAGATAACGCGCGTCATGCGTCGCACGGATGGCGATGCGGTCGCCGAAGCGAGCGGCGTTGGAGACGAGGTTAGTCAGCAAGCGGCGAAAGGCGTCGGGCCTGATCACCACGAGCGGGTCGCCGACGACCTCGAGTTCGGTCTGGTGGCCCTGCCTTTCCGCGTCGAATTTCAATTCCTCAAGCAGAGCGCGGATGTCGGTTTCGACCGGCGCTTCGCCGGCGTCGCCGCGTGCGAAGGCGAGATAGTCCTCAAGCATGCGGCTCATCTCGTCGACGTCTTTCTCAAGTGCGTCGATCTCGGTGGAGCGCTCAAGAAGTGCCAGCGAGAGCTTGAAGCGGGTCAGGATGGTGCGCAGGTCGTGGCTGACGCCGTTCAGCATCGTCGTGCGCTCGCCGATGGAGCGTTCGACGCGGCGCTTCATCTCGATGAAGGCGTTGCCGGCACGACGGACCTCGCGCGCGCCGCGCGGGCGGAACTCGGCGTCGCGGCCCTTGCCGAAGGCCTCCGCCGCATCGGCCAGCTTGAGGATCGGCCGGATCTGGTTGCGCAGGAACAAGACCGCAATCGTCAGCAGGATCAGCGAGGTGCCGAGCATCCAGAGCAGGAAGATATGGCTGTTCGAGGCATAGGCCGAGTTGCGCCGCGTCAGCACGCGCATCACGTTCTTGCCGAGCTTGATCCTGATTTCGATCAGGCTGGAGCGACCGACCGTGTCGAGCCAGAACGGCCGCGCCACCTGCTGGCTCAGCTCGGTCGAGAGCGCGTTGTCGAGCAGTGAGAAGAAGGGCCGCGGGCCCGGTGCCGGCAGGTCGGAATCGGGCAGGATATCGACATCCATGCCGAGCCTGTCGGCTGCGATACGCGACAGGATCGTGGTGTCGGCGTCCTGCGGATAGCTCTCATAGACGTCGATCAACATGGCGATGTCGGCCGAGACGGCCGAGGACAGGCGCTGCGTCACGGTCTGCCAATGCCGTTCCATGAAGACATAGGCGATGACGGATTGCAGCAATACGACCGGCGCGATGACGATGACGAGGGCGCGCGGATAGAGCCCCTTGGGCATGTAGCGCGCGATGCCGTGCAGCGGCCGGCCGGCGGCCTTCAACATCGGTTTCAGCGTGCTGTGCAGGCTGGCGCGCCAGCGTGCGCTCGCCGCCAGCGCCCGGTTCACGCCCAGCCCTGCCGCCCGGGTCAGGCGCGACCGGCGATCGGCGGGCTGCACGGGTGTCACGCGCGATCCGTCACGAGGCGATAGCCGACGCCGCGCACGGTCTGCAGATAGAGCGGATCGGCGGGGTCGCGCTCGACCTTGCGGCGCAGACGGTTCATCTGCACGTCGACGGTGCGGTCATTGGCGGCGCTGCCTTGGGCTGCGAGCTGTTCGCGCGGCACGACCTCGCCGGCGCGTTCGGCCAGTGCGGTCAGGATTTCGCGCTCGCGCTCGGTCAGGCGGATCATCTCCTCGCCCTTGTGAAGGTCGCCGCGCGCCAACCCGTAGACGAAGGGGCCGAAGCGGACGAAATCCGGGCGTGTCGCGGATTGCGCGGTATCGACGACGATCGTGCGCTTGAGGATGTTGCCGAGCCGCAGCAGCAATTCGCGCGGCTCGAAGGGCTTGGCGAGATAATCGTCGACGCCGAGTTCGAGCCCGTTGATGCGATCCTTGCTGTCGGCGCGCGCGGTCAGCATCAGGATCGGGATGGCGGAATCGGAGCGGAAGCGCTTGGCGAAATCGAAGCCGTTCTCGCCCGGCATCATGATGTCGAGCACGATGGCGTCGAAGACGAAGCTGGTCAGCCGCGTATCGGCCTCCGCAGCGCTGGCTGCGGTGGTGATGCGGTAACCATTGTCGCCGAGGAAGCGTCCCAGCAGATCGCGCAGGCGGCGGTCGTCATCGACCACAAGGATATGGGGCGCTTCGTCGGGGAGCGGTTGTCGCGCGCTGGCGGCGGCCATCGGCTGTTCACATCCTTGTTTTCGGGCCGGAGCGGCGTCCGGCATGCCGGCCAAGTCATCCTTCTGACACGCCATGGTGACGTTGGCGTGTTGCTGGCCGCATAGATTCAGTCGCCTCGCTCATCGCGGCTTGGCAAGGAATCCCAGCACTTTGTGGCGTTCCGATGCGTCGATCAACCCCGCGAGATAGCGTGCGACGATTGGGGCCGCCTCGGCACCGACGCCGTCGAGGGCGGCGTTGATGCGCTTGGCCTGCAATTGCACCAGGCTGAGCGCGAGTTTCTCGCCGGCTGGCGTGCTGTGGAGATGGCGCTGGCGCTTGTCCTGGACGCCGGTGCGCTGCTCAACATAGCCGGTCTCGACCAGTTCCTTGAGGACACGGTTCAGGCTCTGCTTGGTGATCTGCAGGATGTCGAGCAGCTCGGCGATGGTGAGGCCCGGCCGGCGCAGAACGAAATGCAGGACGCGATGATGGGCCCGCCCGAAGCCGTATTCGGACAGGATACGGTCGGGATCGCCGACGAAATCGCGATAGGCGAAGAACAGCAATTCGATCAAATCGAAGGGCACCTCTTCGGTCATTGCCGGGGCTTTGGCCGGGTCGATCGGTCGAGCGTGCGTGTCCGTCACCAGCAGCATCCCCGCTATACGTCAGTGATGTTGACATATCTCAGACGTAAGATTACCGGTCAAGCGTGCATGGCGACGGAATATGTCGCAATAGGCCGCCGTCGCGCATTTTTCGGTCCGGACTTGCGCGTTTTACGCCGTTGTGGCGGTGTTTGGCCGAACCGTATGTTCAAAATCGGATGTGCAAGAGGAGCACCCCATGTCAGTCATTCCTTTCGACCAGCGCGATGGCGTCATCTGGTTCGACGGCAAGCTCGTGCCGTGGAAGGACGCCAAGGTGCACGTACTGACCCATGGGTTGCATTACGGCTCCTGCGTGTTCGAGGGCGAGCGCTCCTATGACGGCGTCATCTACAAGGGCACCGAGCATTCGCAGCGCTTCCACAAATCGGCTGAGATCATGGATTTCACGATCCCCTACTCGGTCGCCGAGCTCGACGCCGCCAAATATCTCTGCCTGAAGGAAAACGGACTGAAGGACGCCTATATCCGCCCGGTCGCCTGGCGCGGCTCGGAGATGATGGCGGTGTCCGGCATGAACAACACGATCCATACCGCGATCGCGGTCTGGGAGTGGCCGAGCATGTTCGACATGGCGCAGAAGCTGAAGGGCGTGCGCCTCGACGTCGCGACCTATCGTCGGCCCGATCCGGCCTGCGCCCCGGTCCATGCCAAGGCGGCGGGCCTCTACATGATCTGCTCGCTGTCGAAGCATAAGGCCGAGCGCGCCGGCTATGCCGACGCGATGATGCTGGATTGGGAAGGCAATGTCGCCGAATGCACCGGCGCCAACATCTTCTTCATCAAGGACGGCGTGGTCCATACCCCGCTCGCCGACCGCTTCCTCAACGGCCTGACCCGCCAGTCGGTGATCGAGCAGTGCAAGAAGCGTGGCTTCGAGGTGGTCGAGCGTCGCATCCGCCCCGAGGAGTTGGAGAGCTTCAACGAGTGCTTCATCACCGGCTCTGCCGCCGAAGTGACGCTGGTCTCCGAGATCGGGCCCTACTCCTTCATCACCGGCAATATGGGCAAGGTGATCATGGAGGATTACTCGGCCGCGGTACGGCCGCAGTCCAAGGCGGCGTGAGCGGCCGGTCGCGACCCTCTGTCGTGATGCTCGCCCTCGTGGCGAGCATCACGACTTGACCAAGACCTGCGACCAGCCAAGACCTGCGACCAGCCAAGACCTGCGACCAGCCAAGACCTGCGACCAGCGAAGACGTGGATGGTCGGGACAAGCCCGACCATGACGGAGAGGCTCAGCCGTGGGGGCGCCGCGCTACTTGGCGGCCTTCACCTCGCTGCGCCAGAGCACCAGCCAGTCGTCGGGCAGCAGGCCCTGGCAGCGCGGCATCTCGGCGTAGGTCGTAAGCACGAAGTTCTTCCCGGTCCAGGCGTAGCCGCCCAGGCGGCCGCAATCGCCGGGGCCGCGCCCCTTTTCGAGAAAGGCGATCTGGCCGGTCGCCGGATCGTACTCGGCGTTGATGAGGCGGTTTCCGGTGGGTTTGCCCGGCTGCTGGAAGGCGAGCTTGCGCGCCTTGGCGACATCGCTGCCAGGCACGATCCAGTAGCTCGTGGTGTAGTTGTAGGCGCCGCCGAGGCAGGAGAGCATGACGAGCCGGCTCCTGCGGTCGATCTGGACGGCGCTGTCCATCCCGCGGGCCGGCTCGTTATCCTCGCAGGCATCGGGGTCTGTGCGCTGGAGCTGTTCACGCATCGCTGCGGCGAGCGCCTTTGCCTGTGCCTTCGTTGGCCCCCGTAGGGTTTTGGTCGGCACCGGCGTTACGATCGGCAGCGGGGCGGGCTGCGGGATGCGCGTGGGCGAAGTGTCCCCTTTGCGGATCAAGGCCGTCGGCGTCGAGAGCCGCCCCTGTCGCTCGTCCAGCCAGAGCATTGCGGCGACAGCACCGGCGAGCGGAATCTCGTAGCTGTCACGCGCCATCGTCGCGGTCATGGCGGTTGCCTTGCGCATCGCGGCAACCAGCGCCTCGATCTGCTCGGGCGTGAAGCGCACGCGACCGGTTTCGAGATCGGCGCGCTCGACCGTCAGTTTTGCGCCCGGCGAGGGAAAGGGTGCGCCGTCCACGGCAAGGTTGGCGACCAGCGGCAGTTCCGGCAGCGTGTCGGCCTTCAGCGTCAGTGTCAGGACCGGCGGCGCGGCCGGTCGGGCCTCGCGCTGGAGCATCAGCATGGCCGGAAAGCTCGCGCCGTCGACCGGAAGCGACAGGGCCGTGCAGCGCCCGAGATTGTCGCAACCGGCGAGCCATTCGCGGAAGGCTCCGCTGGTGGGTTCGGCCGCGCCGGCGGGCAAAGCGAGCAGGCCGCAAAGCAGCGCGAAGCCGAGATGGGCGTTCGCCCACGCCAGTCTGCTCATTTCGCCACCTTCACCTCGCTGTGGAACAGCGAGAGCCAGTCGTCGGGCGGCAGGCCCCGGCAGACCTCCATCCGGGTCAGCGACGTCAGCACGAAGGCCGATCCGGTCCAGGCGTAGTTGGCGGCGCTGCCGCAGTCGCCGACGCCACGGCCCTTGCCGTAATAGCTGAGCTGTCCCTTGTCCGGGTCGTATTCGGCGTTGACGAGAATGTTGCTCTTCTCGCCCGGGAAGGTGACAGGTTTCGCATTCGCGCCTGAATTGCCGGTCACGATCCAGTAGCCGGTCGCGGAATTATAGGCGCCGGTGCCACAGTGCAGCGCGACGAGCCTGCGATTGGCGTCGAGCGGCCAGATGCGGTCGGGCTCGCGGACCGGGCCGCTATTGTCGCAATCAGTCGCGCCGCCGGCCTTGACCTGGTCGCGCACCGCGCCGGTGATCGCCTGCACCGTCTTCGCATCGGGCTTCGGCAGCTTTGCCGTCGCCCGGGCGGTGATCACCGGCAGGGTCCGCGCCGGCTGCACGCGCGTGGCCGGCGCGTCGCCCTTGCGGATCAGGGCGTCGACCGTCCCGAGCCTTCCCTGCTGCTCATCGATCCAGATCATCGCCGCGACCGCGCCGGCGAGCGAGACGGCGAAACTCTTGCCCTCGAAGCGCACTGCAAGCTTCGTTGCCTTGCGCGCGGCCGCGAGCAGCGCCGCGATCTCCGCCTCGGGCAGTCCGACCTCGCCGACCTCTCCGTCCATCGAGAAGCCTTTGAACATGTGCCCTGCAGTCGGGAAAGGTGCGTCGTCCAGCGTCAGCTCGGTGGGGAAGCTCTCCTTCAGCTTCGCTTCGCGCAGGTTGAGCGTGAGCGTCGGCGCAGCCAATGCGCCGCCGATTCGCTCCAGCTTGAGATAGGCGATGCCGGGTGAGGCATCTTCTCCCGGAAAAGACAGCGCCACGCATTGGTTGAGGTTGTCGCAGCCGGCGATCCAGTCGCGAAACACCTTGCTGCGAAGCTCGGCCGTGCTGGCGGAAGTGTTCGGCAGAAGCAGCACTCCGATCAGCAGGCCCGGCCAGCGGCTCATCGTTTCACTCCCAGCGTTGGGCTGCCCTGTCGTCGGCATCCTTGGCCTCGACCCAGCCGCCAATCGTGCCGTCGAGCAGATGCTCGCGTTTCCAGAACGGCGCGCGGGTCTTGAGATAGTCCATCAGGAATTCGGCCGCCTCAAAAGCGGCGCGGCGATGGGCGGAAGCTGCAATCACCAGCACGATCTGCTCGCCCGGCGCGACCAGCCCATGGCGATGGATGGCAACGAGGCCCAAGAGCGGCCAGCGCCGCGTTGCCTCCTCAGCGACGCGGGCGATCTCGGCCTCGGCCATGCCGGGATAATGCTCGAGCTCGAGTGCCTTCAATCGCCCGCCCTCGTCGCGGCAGAGCCCGGAAAAGCTGACGACGGCGCCGATATCGCTGCGGCCGGCCGTGAGCGCCGCGATCTCGGCCGAGAGATCGAAATCCTCGCGCTGGATGCGGATGATGGGTGTCATCAACCCAAACCGTCATTGCGAGGAGGCGAAGCCAACGAAGCAATCCAGGGGCGGCAGTGCGCTACGCCCCCCTGGATTGCTTCGCTGCGCTCGCAATGACGGGGGAACGCGGCGGCCATCTATCCCCCCGTCATCGGGGGGAAGAAGGCGATTTCGCGGGCCCCGGTGATCGCCGCATCCGGTTTGACGTGATGGTGGTCGATCGCGGCGCGCACGATCGCCTCGTTCTCGAAAGCGGCCTCGTAGCCCTCGTCGCGGGTCTTCAGCCAGCGCACCAGATCGGCGATCGTCTCCGTGCCGGGGGGAGGCGCGACGGTCTCCTCGGACAGGCCGATGCGCTCGCGAACCCAGGCGAAATAGACCAGCTTCACAGTGCGAGCCTGGGTCAGTGCTTCGGTCATGGCGTGCGCGTATCCTCCTCGACGAGGTGGCGGATGCCGGCGTTGAAGTAATCCCAGCCGGTATAGATCGTCAGCCCCGCCGCGACCCAGAGCATGACGATGCCGATCTGCGTATTGTGAGGCAGCACCGTGTCGCCCGCGGGGCCGGCGACGAGGAAGCCGAGCGCCAGCAATTGCGCCGTGGTCTTCCATTTCGCGATCTTGCTGACGGGGACGCTGACCTTCAGCTCGGCCAGGAATTCGCGCAGCCCTGAGACCAGGATCTCGCGGCAGAGAATGACGATCGCGGCCCAGATCGCCCAGCCCTTGATCGTCTCGGTATGGACCAGCATCAAGAGCAGCGCGCAGACCAGCAGCTTGTCGGCGATGGGATCGAGCATGCGGCCGATCGCCGATTGCTGGCTCCAGGCGCGCGCGATCCAGCCGTCGAGATAGTCGGTGACGGCCGCCAGCACATAGACGGCGAGCGCGATCCAGCGGACCCAGTCGTCCTTGGGCCAGAACAACAGGCCGACCAGCGCCGGAATCGCCAGGATCCGGCCGTAGGTCAGGAGATTTGGCAGCGACCAGGGGCCCCGCCGCCTTATGGCTTCTGGAAGAATCGTCACGGTCATCACCAAAGCAGCGCGTTTGCGACAGCGTCAACACGCAAGGACGCGAGGTCGCAAATACGGTCAAGCATCATGAAAGAATTCATGCACGGCCTTGGCGGTGGCGGCGTTGACGCCGGGCGTGCGCATCAGATCGTCGAGCTTGGCGCGTTGGATCGCCTTCACGGTGCCGAAATGCAGCAGCAGCGCGCGTTTGCGTGAGGGGCCGATGCCGGGAATCTCGTCGAGCGGGTTCGTCATCGTGTCGCGCTTGCGCTTGGCCCTGTGGGTGCCGATGGCGAAACGGTGCGCCTCGTCGCGGAGCCGCTGGATGAAATAGAGCGCTGGATCACGCGGCGGCAGCTTGAAGGGCTCGCGGCCGGTCATGAAGAAGGTCTCGCGCATGGCGTTGCGGTCGGCGCCCTTGGCGATGGCGACGAGGGGAACGTCGCTGCCGCCGAGCTCGGCCATGATCTTCCGCGCGGCCTCGAACTGCCCCTTGCCGCCGTCGACGATGACGAGGTCCGGGCGGGACGGAAAGGCTGAGTCATCGGCCTCATCCTCCCGCGCCGCTTGTAGGGGGATGGGGGGCGTACCGCCTGGCAAGCCCTCTCCAAGCGGTACGCCCCCCACCTCCAACTCCTCCCCACCAGGGGGAGGAGAGTCGGTTGAGGTCGTCGGATTTGGACCCGCTTCCTTCGCCAACCGCGCGAACCGTCGCTGCAGCACCTCCCGCATCATGCCGAAATCGTCGCCCGCGATGGTGTCCGTCGAGATGTTGAAGGTGCGGTAATGGCTCTTCATGAAGCCGTCCTTGCCGGCGACGATCATGCCGCCGACCGCATTGGTGCCCATGATGTGCGAGTTGTCGTAGACCTCGACGCGGCGCGGCGGCTTCTCCATGCCGAAGGCGGCGCCCAGCGCCGCCAGCAGCGATTGCTGGCCGGCATTGTCGGCGAGCTTGCGGGAGAGCGCCTCGCGAGCGTTCTTCTGGGCATGGGCGACGAGATCGTATTTCTCGCCGCGCTTGGGTGCCGTGACCTCGACCTTGCGGTTGGCGCGGGTCGAGAGCGCCTGCGCGATCAGCTCGATCTCTTCGACGGGATGGGAGAGCAGCACGAGGCGCGGCGGCGGCTTGTCGTCGTAGAACTGGCTGACCACCGAGGCCAGGACCTCTGCCGGGGTCAGGCTCTTGTCGGCGCGCGGAAACAGCGCCCGGTTGCCCCAGTTCTGGTGGTTGCGGAAGAAGAAGATCTCGACGCAGAACTGCCCAGCCTGCTCGTCGATGGCGAAGACATCCGCCTCCTCGACGCCTTGCGTGTTGATGTCCTGCCCGGCCTGCACGGCCGAGAGCGCCGCGAGCCTGTCGCGATAGCGCGCCGCCTTCTCGAATTCGAGCTCCTCGGCCGCCTCCTGCATGCGGGCGGACAAGGTCTGCTTCACGGTCGATGAGCGCCCTGACAGGAAATCGCGGGCCTGGCTGGCGAGGCCCTGATAGTCGGGGATCGAGATCTCCCTGGTGCAGGGGCCGGAACAGCGCTTGATCTGGAAAAGCAGGCAGGGCCGGGTGCGGTTCTCGTAGAATGAGTCGGTGCAGGAGCGCAGCAGGAAGGCCTTCTGCAACGCATCGATGGTGCGCGTCACCGCCCAGACCGAGGCGAAGGGGCCGAAATAATCGCCCTTGCGCTGGCGCGAGCCGCGATGCTTGGCGATCTGCGGTGCCTCGTGGTCGCCACTGAGCAGGATATAGGGGAACGACTTGTCGTCGCGCAGCAGCACGTTGTAGCGCGGCCGCAACTGCTTGATCAGGTTGGATTCGAGCAGCAGCGCCTCGGCTTCGGTGCCGGTGGTGACGAACTCCATATTCGCCGTCTCGGCGATCATGCGCGCGACGGCGTTGGTGTGGGCCATGCCGCGGGCATAGGCGGTGACCCGGTTCTTCAGGTTCTTGGCCTTGCCGACATAGAGCACCTCGCCCGCACGATCGAACATGCGGTAGACGCCGGGTTTGCCCGGCAGATGCCTGGCGAAGCCGGCGATCACCTCGATGCCGTGCTTCAGCGCGCCGGGAGTTGCCTCTGTGAGGTCAGCCGCGGGCGCGGGAAGCGGGAGGCTTTCCTCCTCATCCTCCATCTCGGCATCCGGCAGCTCGTCTGGACGTTCGCGATTCATCGCCTGCATGTAGGACGTGATGCGGGTTTCGTCATGTCAGGAGCGTGCGATTCTTAAGCTTCGGCAGCCGACTCTTCGAGAGATTGCATTGAGGCACCGGCTGCCCCAGAAGTCGATTCCGGGCTGCTCGCCTGGCTCGGATCGCCAATGAGCCATGGTAGGGCCCTTTCCGCCCTCACTGGCCGATATAAGGCCGATCGATTCCTCAGCGTCGAGAAAGAACGGAAAGCTCAATCCATGTGGCAGGATCTCAAGGCGCGGCTGGGTGGTCTGTTCCTCATCGCGCTCGGGCTCGGCCTGGCCTGGTATTTCGTGCTGGGGCCGCTTCAGGACGCTCGGCAGGGCGCGCCGGAGGTGCGGTATTTCCTCAAGATCTTCGCGATCGTACCGCTTTGCGTCATTTGCGGACTGGGTTTCGTCCTGTTCGGAGAGAGGCTCAAATATGCCGACGCCTCTCGTCAGAACCTGACGGCGACCGGCTGGTTCATGTTCGTCATCATCGCGGTGGCGACGGCGGCCGGCTTCTGGTGGTTCAAGGAGCAGTTCGCGGCGCTCGGCTATCGCTGAGCGTTAACAGGCGAATTGCCGGCTCGCCCAAGCGGGCGGCCAAATCCAGGTAGCGGTCTTCAGCGGGCGAACAAATCTGACGACGCGCTCACACAGCGGCGATGCAGTCGATCTCGATGTCGAACGGCCCGAACCAGGCCGGCACGCAGAGAAAGATGCGAGCCGGCGGGTCCTTGGGGAAGTAGCGCGCATAGACCGCGTTCACGGCCGCGAACTGTTCGACGGAGGTGCAATAGACATTGCATTTCAGCACGTTCTCCAGCGACGAACCGGCGGTTTCGAGACAGAGTTTCATCTGATCCAACACGATCTCGGTCTGGCGTTCGATCGAGGCCTGGACGATCTCGCCGGTCGCTGGATCGAAGGGCGGGATGCCCGAGAGATAGAGCGTGTCGCCATGGCGGACCAGCGTCGAGACCGGCACCTTCAAGCGCTCGCCCCAGCTCGAGAACGGTTCGACGCGGATGATGTCTCGTTTCATGGGGCGGCTCCGAGTCTTGCGTTCGGGGAGTTTTGCGCTCCGGGATGTCTTGCGTTCCGGCGCTGTTGTGCCGAGCTTAGAGGAAACCGGCATCGTTGCGACGCCGAACGCTACGGCCCGCGCCGAAGGATGGGAGATCGATCATGACTGCAGAGGACAACCGGCGCATCGTTCTCGCCTCCCGCCCAACCGGCCGGCCGACGCCCGGTAATTTCAGGCTTGAGACCGTCACTTGCCCGAGCCCGGCCGAGGGGCAGGTGCTGCTGCGTATCCTCTATCTCTCGCTCGACCCCTATATGCGCGGGCGGATGAGCGCCGCGAAATCCTATGCCGCGGCAGTCGAGATCGGCCAGGTGATGGAAGGCGGCACGGTCGCGGAGGTGCTGGAGAGCCGCCATCCCGGCTTCAAGCCCGGCGATATCGTGCTCTCCCATTCCGGCTGGCAGTCCCACGCGGTGGCGAACGGGGCGCAACTGCGCAAGCTCGATCCCACCGTGGCGCCCGTCACGACGGCGCTGGGCGTGCTCGGCATGCCGGGTTTCACCGCCTATGCCGGCCTGTTGACGATCGGCCAGCCCAAGCCGGGCGAGACTGTCGTCGTGGCGGCGGCGAGCGGACCGGTCGGTTCGGCCGTCGGCCAGATCGCCCGGATCAAGGGCGCGCGCGCCGTGGGCATCGCCGGCGGCGAGAGGAAATGCGCTTTCGTCCGCGAGACCTTCGGTTTCGATGCCGTGATCGACCACCGGGCTCCCGACCTTGCGAAGCAGTTGGCGGCGGCCTGCCCAGATGGCATCGACGTCTATTTCGAGAATGTCGGCGGCAAGGTCTGGGACGCTGTCTTCCCGCTATTGAATACCTTTGCGCGGATCCCGGTCTGCGGCCTGGTCGCCCAGTACAACAGCGAGGGCGATTTCGAGGGACCCGATCGGCTGCCGGTCGTCATGCGCCAGGTGCTATCCAAGAGCCTGACGATCCGCGGCTTCATCCAGCGCGAATTCGTCGCACAGCGCTCGGCCTTCGAGCAGGAGATGCCGCGTTGGATCGCGGAGGGGGCGCTGAAATACAAGGAAGACATCGTCGAGGGGCTGGCCAATGCGCCCGACGCCTTCATCGGCCTGCTCGAGGGCAAGAATTTCGGCAAGCTGATCGTGAAGATTTCAGATTGATGCCGGCCAAGAATTAGTCACCGGCAGGTCCTCGGAAAGCTGTCGAACGGTCACTGACGGCATGGCAGGCCTCCTGATCAGATCTGAAGCGATGCTATCAAATCGATCATGTCGGGGCGCGAGATCCCTGGGCCCCGACACCTGCAACGCCCATCACGCTGACGCGCTTTCATCGACCAGATCCTGCAGGATGCGGTCGCTGGCGTGAATGCCGACGAGTTCCAGCCGCCCCGTGCCGACATTGACAAATTTGTGCGGGACGCCGGCAGGCCCCACGACGATGTCGCCGCCTCTCGCTCTCAGCTTCTCCTGGCCGACGGTGAACTCGACCTCACCCGAGCGGACGATCCATGTCTCGATATAGGGATGGACATGCAGCGCCGAGCCCTGGCCCGGCTCGTTTTCGACCAGGAAGAACGACACTGGGGAGCCATGGGCGACCCCGTCGAAACGGGCCGTGCGGCTCGGCGTGGAACGAAGTGTATCGCTGGCGATGATGGCGGGCATCTCAATTCTCCTCGGGCTCAATATATCTTTGCATGAAGATACTTTGCATCCAGGTATCTTCTTGTCAAGATAGATTCTCGGCTGTAGGTCTCGCGGCGCAGGCGGAGGGAATGGATGGCTATGGCGGATCTGGATCATGTCGAGCGGTTGCGGGGGCATTGGGCGCGCGAATTGCCCGATCTCGACACGACCCCGATGGCGGTGCTCGGGCGCGCCTACCGGCTGTCGAATCTGATCCGGCCGGGCATCGAGCGCTGCTTTGCCAGGTTCGGACTCGATCGCGGCGAGTTCGACGTGTTGTGCACTTTGCGTCGCAGCGGCGCGCCCTATCGGCTGACGCCGACCGATCTCTACCGCTCGCTGATGATCAGCTCAGGCGGGTTGACGCATCGGCTTGTGCGGCTCGAGAAGGCTGGGTTGATCCGGCGCGAGAAAGCGCTGGAGGACGGCCGCAGCCTGCTCGTCATGTTGACGGAGGAGGGCGTGCGGCAGGTCGAGGATGCCTTCCGGGCCGATATGGCAAACGAGATGCGCTTTCTGGAGGGCATCGCCCCCGACAGGCGCGCCGCTCTGGCCGAGTTGCTGAAGGAGCTGCTGCTGTCGATCGAGGCGCATGCGCCCCCCGAAGACGCTGGGCCGGGCGCGGACTGATCGGAGAACGGCGAAACGGGCCTTGACCCGGGGTGCTTCCGGCGGTCATCACCTTGCGCCCGTCCACCGGACCCTTTGCCCATGCCCGTATTCGCCATTCCCTTCCCGGTGATCGACCCGGTTGCGCTGTCGATCGGCCCGCTTTCGGTGAAATGGTACGGGCTTGCCTATGTCGCGGGCCTGCTCGGCGGCTGGTGGTATTCGCGCCGGCTGGTCTCGACCGATCCACTCTGGGCCGGGCGGTCGCGGCCGAAGCCGGAAGAGCTTGACGACATGATATTGTTCGTGGCGCTGGGCGTCGTGCTCGGCGGGCGGCTCGCCTTCGTGCTGTTCTACGATCTGCAGCGCTACCTCGCTCGCCCGCAGGACATCATCGCGATCTGGCAGGGCGGCATGTCCTTCCATGGCGGGCTGCTCGGGGCGGCGACCGGCCTGTGGTTGTTCGCGAAACGGCGCGGCTATCCGGTGCTGGCGATGTTCGATCTTGCCGCCGCCGTCGCGCCGATCGGTTTGTTCCTCGGCCGCATCGCCAATTTCATCAAACCCGAACTCTGGGGTCGGCCGGCGCCCGGGCTGCCCTGGGGCATGGTTTTCCCCGATGCCGGGCCGTTGCCGCGTCATCCGAGCCAGCTCTACGAGGCTTTTGGCGAGGGGCTGCTATTGTTTGCCCTGCTCGCGCTCGTCGTGCGCCTTGGCGGCCTCAAGCGGCCGGGGCTGGTCGCGGGCATCTTCGGCATGGGCTATGCCGTTGCGCGCATCGTCTGCGAGTTCTTCCGCGAGCCCGATCCGCAGCTCGGCTTCCTGTTCGGCGGCAATGTCGACGCGCTGAGTGGCGGCGTCACCATGGGCATGCTGCTTTCGCTGCCGCTCTTCCTCGCCGGGCTCGTGCTGGTGCTGCGGGCAAGGCGCCCCCAGCAGATGTCCGAATCCGGCTCCAGCGCGTGAGTGCGCTCAAGGCCGAGCTTGCCGGCCTGATCCGTGAGGAGGGGCCGATCAGCGTCTCGCGCTACATGGCGCTCTGCCTCGGCCATCCGCGTCATGGCTACTATATGAAGCGCGATCCCTTCGGCGCGCAGGGGGATTTTACCACTGCGCCCGAGATCAGCCAGATGTTCGGCGAATTGATCGGGCTCTGGGCCGCGCATGCCTGGCAGGCGATGGGTGCGCCGGCCTCGCTGCGATTGATCGAGCTCGGGCCGGGGCGCGGCACGCTGATGGCCGATGTCCTGCGTGCGACGAAAATCGTTCCCGGCTTCCGCGAGGCTGTTTCTGTCCATCTCGTCGAGACCAGCCCGGCGCTGCGCGCGGTGCAGGCGCGGACACTGGCAGGATTGGCCGCGCCGGTCTGGCATGACGGCATCGCGACTGCGCTGGACGGTCCTGTGCTCGTCCTCGCCAATGAATTCCTCGACGCGCTGCCGCTCGACCAGTTCGTGATGACGCTGCAGGGCTGGCGCGAGCGCTTGGTCGGGCTCGATGCCGCGGGTGAGCTGAGCTTTGGCCTGGCCGCAATCGATGCCGGGCTGTCGCTGGCTGCACCACAGGGGGCGCTTCTCGAACAGCCGCTGATCGCGCTCGACATCGTCGTGACCCTCGCCCGTCACTTTGCCGAGGCCGGCGGAGTGGCGCTGCTGATCGATTATGGCTCAGCCCGGTCCGGCTTTGGCGACACGCTCCAGGCGATGAAGCGCCACGCCTTCACGTTGCCGCTCAGCGAGCCGGGCGAGGCCGATCTCACCGTTCATGTCGATTTCGCGCGTGTGGCGCAGGCCGGCCTGTCGTCCGGTGCGGCGGCGCATGGTCCTGCGACCCAGCGAGATTTCCTGCTGGCGCTGGGCCTGGCGGCGCGTGCGCAGGCGCTGTCGCACAAGGCCAGTCGCGACCAGGGCGCTGCGATCTCTACCGCCTTCGACCGCCTGACCGAACAGGGCGCGAGCGGCATGGGCGAATTGTTCAAGGTTTTGGCGCTATCGCATCGGAACCTGCCGCCGCTGCCCGGATTTGACCTTCATCGGCTGCCAGAGCAGGTCTGAAGCCCGCTGCACCAGAGCAGGATGCGAAAAGGTGGGAACCGGTTTTTCGCATTGATCCTGCTCTCACTCTTAGATGAGAGACGGATTCAGATTTCAGCTGGGATCACTGTGCGATTCCATCTGACATCATCCGGCTCTACCAGATGAAACCGGACAAGCGATGTTCATCACCTCCCCCGATCTCGCCAATGAAACCGGCATCCGCCACGCCTTCTTCACCCGCGAGGGCGGCGTTTCGACCGGGATCTTCGCGTCGCTCAATGGCGGCATGGGCTCATCCGACGAGCCCACGGCCATCGTCGAGAACCGGGCGCGCATGGCGGCCCATCTCAAGGTCGCGCCCGATCATCTGATCAGCCTTTACCAGGTGCATTCGGCCGATGTGGAGGTCGTGACCGGTCCCTGGCCGGGCGAAAGGCCCAAGGCGGATGCGATGGTGAGCACGGCCCATGGCGTTGCACTCGGAGTGTCGAGCGCCGATTGCGGGCCGATCCTCTTCGCCGACAGCGAGGCTGGTGTCATCGGCGCGGCCCATTCCGGCTGGAAGGGCGCCTTCACCGGCGTCGTCGCCGCGACGGTGACGGCGATGGAAAAGCTCGGGGCAAGGCGCGAACGCATCCTGGCCGTGCTTGGCCCGACGATCAGCGCCAAGGCCTATGAGGTCGGCCCCGAATTCGTCGAGCGCTTCAAGGCCGCGAATCCGACCTATGCGCGCTTCTTCGCGGCTTCCGAGCGGCCAGCCCATGCCATGTTCGATCTGCCCGCCTTCATCGGGCTTCGGGCGCAGGAGGCCGGCATCGGCCGATTCGTTGATCTGGGGCTTTGCACCTACGGCGATGAGCAGCGCTTCTTCAGCTATCGCCGCACGACTCACCGCTCGGAGGCGGATTATGGCCGGTTGATTTCGGCGATCACGCTGGGTTGAGCGGTAAAGGCGAGCGTTTTCTCGTGTTTCGATCGGGAGTTGCATAGCCTCGCGGACGGAGTCATCGTTCCCGCGCCACATGGGGTGGCTCTTGGGGGGAATATGGAACAGATCTTGATGAACCTCGTCGCCGGCGCCATCGGCGGAAACGCGGCGGGCAAGGCCACTCCGACCTTCGATCTCGGCACATTGGGCAACACCATCTCCGGCCTTGTCGGCGGCGGTGTTCTCGGTCAGCTCATCCCGCTCGTCCTGCCAGCCCTCGCCACGGCAGCGCAAGGCGGCGGCTTCAGCGTGGGCAGCATCGCCACCAACCTGATCGCCGGCGGCGCCGGTGGCGCCATCCTGACCGCCATTATCGGCGCGGTGAAGAACAAGGCGGCCTGAGATTAAGCTTGGGCCTGCGGCGGCCGGTCTGATCGGCTGTCGCTGGAAAGATCTGGGTCTGATTTTATCGGGCAACAATGAAACAAGGGCGCGTCTCTAAAACGGCGGCGCCCTTGTTTCGTCGTGCCGAAGGATCGTAGCTTCGGTTGCCTCCAACGAGTTGAAACAAGCATGCCCCGCTCCATCGACTATTATTTCACGCTGCTCTCGCCCTGGACCTATCTCGGTCATTCCGCTTTCGTCGCGATGGCGCGGCAGCATGGCTGCGCGGTCGTGTACAGGCCGACGCCGCTGCGCATGGTCTTCGACGAGACCGGCGGCCTGCCTTTGCCGAAGCGTCATCCGGTGCGCCAGCGCTATCGCATCCTCGAGCTCCAGCGCTGGCGCGAGAAGCGCGGCCTGCCGCTGGTGCTCTACCCGCAGCATTTCCCATTCGACGTCTCGCTGGCGGACCGGGTCGTGATCGCGATTCGGGAGGCAGGGGGCGATCCTTCCGCTTTCGTGGGAGAGGTGCTCGCCGGCGTCTGGGCGCGGGACGAGGATCTGTCGCGGCGCGATCTGATCGCCGATATCGCCGATGCTGCGGGCTTCAACGGTGCTGTCCTGCTTGAGACCGCCGACAGCGAGGCCGTGCTTCAGCTCTATGCAGCGACGATCAACAGCGCCATCACGGCCGGCGTGTTCGGCGCGCCGAGCTATGTGCTGGATGGCGAGGTGTTTTGGGGGCAGGACCGGCTCGAATTGCTGGACGATGCCTTGACCAGCCGGCGCGCGGCCTATCGCGACGACACGCAGATCTGACGGACGCGCAGATCTGACGGACGCGCAAGCCTGACGCCAGACCGAGGCCTGGCATCGATTCCTGATCAGCCGACGATATCGGGCGTGCGCCAGCCAAGGTGCTGGCCGGCGTCGACCGCGATCATCTGTCCGGTCACCGAGCGCGCCCGGGCGAGGTAGAGCACGGCCTCGGCGATCTCTGTCGCGTCGACCTTGTGCCTGAGCAGGGTTCCGGCGATCTCCGCCTCCATCAGCGCGGCGCCATCATGCGAGTTGGGCAGAGTCGGACCGGGGCCGACGGCGTTGACGCGGATATGCGGCGCCAGCGCCTGCGCCATGGTCTGCGTCGCCGTCAGCAGGGCGGCTTTGCTCAGGGTGTAGGAGTAATATTGCGGCGTCAGTTTCCAGACACGCTGGTCGATGATGTTGATGATCGCGCCATCGGTCCCGGCGGGCAGGCGGTTGGCCATTGCGCCGGCGAGCACCGAAGGCGCGCGCAGATTGATCGAGAACTGCCGGTTCCAAGTCGGCACGTCGATCGTGCGGACATCGTCGAGCAGGAAGCTCGACGCGTTGTTGACGAGCAGGGTGACCGGGCCGAGCACCGCCTCTACCGCCGGCAGGATCGCTTCGACGGCGACGGGATCGGCGAGATCGGCGGGAATCACGCAGGCCTGGACACCTTGCGCCACCAAGCTGGCGGCAAGCGCGTCCGCCTCCTCGCGTGCGCTGCTGCAATGGATCGCGACGACATAGCCAGCCTCCGCCAAGCGCTCGACGATGGCGCGGCCGATCCGCTTCGCGCCCCCGGTGACCAGTGCGACCTCAGCCATCGCGGCCATCCGCAGGTTTCGCCGAGGCGCGACGTTGCAGCCGCCGCTCCCAATGCTTGGCGACGCGGAGATAGCGATAGAACGCGTAGTTCATCGCCGTCATGAAGCCGTAGACGCCGCGCAGCGCATGGCGACGGCCGATATAGGCCTTGATGAAGTTGGCGGGGAATTCGGCGACGAGCCGGAAGACGGACAAGGTCGCGTTGCGCCGGTCGAGATCGTCGGCCTGCGCGTCGCTATAGCCATTGAGCTTGTCCATCTGCTCGCCGAGCGACCGGACGGAATAGTGATGCACCGTGCCTTTCAGCCGCGCGACGCGGGCATCCGGCGCAAGATCGACGCGGTCATGGACCGGGGAGGGCGAATAGCGGCCTTTCGCCTTGCGGTAGAGCCGCACCGGCGCGAGCGCGTAAGCGAAGCGATGTGGCGCGGGCTCGCCGGGGAAGATCTCCGCGATGCGCAGCTTATAGGCGTCGGCGGCCGGCCGGCCCTGGCTGAAGAGCTCGGCGATCTCGGTCGCGAGATCGGCCGGCACGACTTCGTCGGCATCGAGATTGAGCAGCCAATCATGGCGGCAGAGATCCTCGGCGAAGCGCTTCTGCGGGCCGTAACCCGGCCAGGGATTGAAGACGACCCGCGCGCCAAGGCTCTCAGCAATGGCCTGGGTCCCGTCCGTCGAGCCGGAATCGACCACGAGGATGTCATCGCTCAGCGCGCAGACCGCCTCAATTGTCCGTGCGATGCGATCGGCCTCGTCGCGCGTGATGATGAAAATCGAAAGAGGCGGCACCCGCGGTATCTCATTCTGTGATTGGTCGTTTCCGGCTTAAGCACGCGTCGCCGATACGGCAAGCGGGGAGGTGAGAGCCCTGCGCCGGAAGCAGTGGAACCTTACGACAAGACCTGCGTTATGCGTTTGGGAGGGCGGGGCGTTTCAAAACTGTATTAGTATTCAATTTACTATTCAGCGTGCCTTAACAGTGATTAATCTGGATTAATGCTTTTGCCGTAGTCATCCCCATTCGTGCCGCATTTCTGCCGCGCTCTGCAAGCCTGATGTGCTTCTAACGCAACAGACAAAGGCGCGGCATCGTCTTATATAGGGTTCATCGAATTCACCCGCCGCGCCTCAAGCCGGCACTAGCGACGACTAAGGAGTATACCATGAAGAAATATCTGCTTTCGAGCGTCGCGGCTCTGGGCCTCGTCGCCGCCGGCGCCGCCTCCGCCGCTGACCTGCCGTCCCGCAAGGGCCCGGTCGTCGCTCCGGTCTATGCCCCGATCTTCACCTGGACCGGCTTCTACGTCGGTGTGAACGCCGGCTACGGCTTCGGCAACTATGACGTCAAGGGCGCCGTCACCAACACGATCGGCGATCCCGATGGCTTCATCGGTGGTGCTCAGGTCGGCTACAACTACCAGTTCGGTCAGTTCGTTGCCGGTCTCGAGACCGACCTGCAGTACTCGGACATGAAGTCCAGCCGCGCTAACCTGATCGGCGGCACCAACAAGGGCGAGCTCGAGTACTTCGGCACGGTCCGCGCCCGCTTCGGCGTCGCCTATGACCGCTTCCTGCCGTACATCACCGGCGGTTTCGCCTATGGCCAGAACAAGGTCACGGTCAGCGGTCTCGGCATCTCCACCTCCGACGACAACACGCATTTCGGCTACACCGTCGGTGCTGGTCTGGAATACGCCTTCACCAACAACCTGACCGCCAAGCTCGAGTATCTCTACACGGACCTCGGCGAGAAGCGCTACTTCAGCGCCGCTGGCGTCGGCACGAAGATCGGCAACGACTTCTCGGTCGTCCGCGCCGGCCTGAACTACAAGTTCTAGTCTCAATCCCCTCACGGGGCTTGATGAACCCGGTGGCTTCGGCCACCGGGTTTTTTGTTGTCTGGAGCGCTGTCATGTTCGGGCTTGCGTCATTCCGACAGGCAGCATCGGAATACGAGGGTTTAAGACGGAAAACGCGCCATCATCCCGGATGACGGCGCGTTTCCAGCAGAAGACAGGCCGCGTTCGCGGCCCCGAGTTGCGGTTGTTCAGCCCTTGAAACGAGTTGCCTCGAAGGCCGGCACCTTTGCCGCGAAGGCGTCGAGCCAGGTGACGAGCGTCGGGTAGTCCGGGCGCCAGGACCCGGCGAAGCGCAGATCGAGATAGCCGAGCGCGCAGGCGAGCGCGATCTCGCCGATGCGCGGCCGGTCGGGATAGGCGGGAGGCGCGACCTCCAAGGCGATGAGCGCCCGCGAGACCTTGCCCGCCTGATTGGCGACCCAGGCCGCATTGCGGCCTTCCTCGGGACGGAAGCGGGTCTCATAGACCTGCAGCAGCGCAGCGTCACAGATGCCGTCGGCCAGCGCCTGCAGGCGCAGTTGCGGGAATCGCGCCTCACCAGCCGGGATGATTTTGCCGCCGCCGGCGAGATGGTCGAGATAGTCGACGATGACGCGCGAATCGAACAGCGTGGTGCCATCCTCCAGCACCAGCGTCGGAATCTTGCCGAGCGGGTTCTGCTGGCGCAGCGGGTCGGCCGGGTCGTTGGTGTCGGCGGCGATGATCTCGATTGTGTCCATCAGGCCGAGTTCGAGCGCGGCGATCTTGACCTTGCGGCCGAAGGGTGAGGCGGGCGAGGAGCGCAAGGTCAGCATCGGTCGTATCCTGGTCGTGGGAGAAAGGCAGGCGAAGGCAATGGTCAGCCGTCCGGGCGGATCGGCTCGCAAAGGTAGCGCGGGCTCGGCCCCTGCGCGAGACGTTCGGTCAGGGCAGGCAGCAAAATCGCGGCCTCCTCCGCCAGCTTCCAGGGCGGATTGACGATGAGCAGGCCCGTCGCGCTCAGGCCCCCGGCGGCTTCGGGGCGATCGACATCGATCTCGAGGCGCAGCAGCCGCCCGATCCCCGCAGCCAGGATGGCGCTGGTGAGATTGGCGACGGCGACGCGGTCCTTGACCGGATACCAGAGCGCATAGACCCCATTGGGCCATTTGCGGTGAGCGGCGATGAATTCGGCCTCCAGCGTCGCGAATTCGTCCTTCTCCTCGAAGGGTGGGTCGATCAGCACGAGGCCGCGCCTTTCCTTCGGCGGTACATTGGCGCGCAGGACGTTCCAGCCGTCGATCGCCAGCGCCTTGCAGCGCGAATCGCGCCCGAGCACGGCGGCAAGCTTCTTATGCGTGTGCTCGTGCAGCTCGGCTGCGATCAGCCGATCGTCGGCGCGCATGGCGTGGCGGCAAAGCCAGGGCGAACCGGGATAGGCGTCCGCGCCATAAAGCGCGCGCGCGCCGGCAAGCGCATCGCGCCAGGGCTTCAGCAGCGCTTCGACGGCGGGCGACAGCGGCGACCGGTCGATCCTGGCGACGCCGTCCTTCCATTCATGGGTGCGCAATGCCTCGTCCGAGCCGAGATCGTAGCGGCCGGCGCCGGCATGGGTGTCGACGACGCGATAGGGCGTGTCCTTGGCGTTCAGATGCGCCAGGATGCGGGTCAGCATCACATGTTTCAGGACGTCGGCGAAATTTCCGGCGTGGAAGCCGTGACGATAGTTCATCGCGCGCTCTTACGCGGCTTTTGCGTGCGTGTCAGCGTGGTGCGACGACAGTGATGTCGCGGGTGCGGCAGCCGGAGCGGTCGACCTCCTGGCAGGTCTGGAAATTGCGCAGATCCTTGCTGAAGCAGATGCGCACCTCCTGCAGCACGCCGCGCTTGCAGCCGACCGACATCATATCGGTGCGCAGGCCCGGATTGGCGGCCACAAAAGCGCGCTCGATGTCGATCGCCGTCCAGCTCTGGTCGCTGTCGGCTTTTGCCAGGGAGGGCGGGATCGCGACCTTGTCGCGGGCGCGGCGGATGTCGGCGAAATAATCGTTCGGGCTTGAGCCCGAGCAGGTGCCGTGCTTGCGCCATTCATAGCGGGCGAGGCTTTCGCTCGGGAACAGGCCTTGCGCCTGGTCGAGTGCGATTCGCGACGGGGTGCGGCCGGATGGGCCGCAATCGCTGGGGTAACCGCGCTCATATTGCGGCCACAGGCCATGCACGACGAAGCGCAGATTGGCGCCGCTGGCGCATTGCTCGCGATTGCGGTCGCTGCCGCCGTCGAGTTCGCAGAAACCCGGCGACCAGGACAGCGCCAGCACATAGAAATCGAAATCGCCGGGCTCGGCACCGCGATTGTTGCGGCCCTGCGCCAGTGCCGGCAGGCCTAAGAGAATCAGGCCGGCGAGGAGCATGGCGATGAGGCGCAGCATGGTCATGGCCCGCGGTCGGCCGTTCAGGGCCGCGCCATCTTGCAGTCCGGCGCATAGGAGCGGTGCCGGTCGAGCCCGCTGACGCACCAGTTGACGTTCCAGGTGTAGCCGAACAGGCCGAGGCTCTCGCGCACGGAATAGTCGACGCGGTGCAGGCTGCCGTCGTTCAGCGCGACGCGGCCGGTACAGAAGCGGCGCGGGATGAAGTCGTCGCCCCAGGGCCTGAAGGCGACAGGCCTGACGCGGTCATAGGTCACGACCTGGAGCGGCTCCCAGAACTTGGCCTCGCGCGAGTTGAACCAGCTGCTGAGCTGGCCCAGCACGGCAGGGTCCTCGCAAGCCGGCAGGTTGCCGTACATCGGGATGACACGGTTCTCGGCGATGTCGGGCGGCGCGACATGGCGGCGGCTCGATGCCGCGGCAGGCAGTACTGCCGTCAGGCAAGCGAGAGAGAGCAGGGCGGTTCGCAGCATAGTGCGGCGCATGGCAACAAAGCCTCGTGCAGGTGGGCGAGATTATGGCGCACGATGGCTGGCAGCGGAGTCGGGGTCAAGGCGCTCGCATGCGCGCGAGTGCTGCTGGGCATGCGCTGTTGCATTTCGATCCGGTCTGGCGCGGCCGGCCGGTTCGTGGAAACGTCGTCAAGTGCCGCAGGAGGATGGAATGACCGCGACCTTCGATGATCCCACGACCCGGATCGAGGATCCGGCGCAATTGCGGAGCCATATGGGGGCGGTCGCTCCGCTTGCCGAACGCAAGGTCCTCGACCACCTCGACCAGTTCTGCCGCGACTTCATCGCGCTCTCACCCTTTCTCGTGCTGGCGAGCGCGGACGAGGCCGGACGCGCCGATGCCAGCCCGCGCGGCGATGCGCCTGGTTTCGTCCGCGTGCTGGACGACAAGACCCTGCTCATCCCGGACCGGCGCGGCAACAACCGGGTCGACAGCTTCGCAAACATCCTCTCCGCGGCCGGCGTCGGCCTGATCTTCATGGTTCCGGGCATCAGCGAGACCCTGCGCGTGAACGGACCGGCGCGGGTGACGCGCGACCCGGCGCTGCTGGAGCCTTCGACGGTTCAGGAGCGGACGCCGACGATCGGCCTGCTGGTCGCGGTCGAGGAGGCGTTCTTCCATTGCGGGAAGGCGCTGATCCGGTCGAAGCTCTGGGATCCGGCATCGCAGGTCGAGCGCGGCAGCTTCCCAACGCTTGGCCGCATCGTCGCGGAGCAGACGAAAGTGATCAGCGTCGCGGAACTGGAGGCGACCCTGGAAGAGGGTTATCGGACCCGGTTGTACTGACCGGGCAGGGACCGTCAGAACGACGCTTCCAGCATCGCGGCATAGTCGCCGGCCGATGCGGCGCGCGGATTGGTGGCGCTGGAATGGTCCTTCACCGCGGCCTCGGCGATGGCGGGGATCACCGCATGCGGCAGGCCCATCTGCGACAGGCTGGCGGGCATGCCGAGCCGGTTGACCAGGCCCGCGATCCAGGCAGCGAGGTCGGTCTCGGGGGCAAGGCCGAGCGTGCGGCGGATCTCGGCGTATTTCGTCTTGGCCTCGGGCTCGTTGAAGCGCAGCACTGCCGGCAGCAGCACGGCGTTCAGCGTGCCGTGATGCAGCGAGACCTCCTTCAGCCCGCCGAGCGGGTGGGAGAGCGCATGCACGGCCCCTAACCCCTTCTGGAAGGTCATGCCGCCCTGCAGGGCCGCCATCATCATCTCCTTGCGGGCCTCGCGGTCGGAGCCGTCTTTCACGGCGTGCTCGATGAAGGCGATCGCGCGCTTCAGCCCGTCGAGCGCGATTGCCTCGGCGGGCGGATTCTCGCGCGGGCTGAGATAGGTCTCGATGCAGTGCGTCACGGCATCCATGCCGGTCGCGGCGGTGAGCCAGGCCGGCAGGCCCAGCGTCAGTTCCGGGTCGCAGATCGCCAGTCTGGGGATGAGATGGGGCGAGATGAAGCCGAGCTTGCGGCCGTCCTTCAGGGTGATCAGCGCGGCGCGGCCGACTTCGCTGCCGGTGCCCGAGGTCGTCGGCACGGCGATGACGGGTACCACGCTTGCCGTGATTTTCGGGATGCCGCCGAGGATCGCGGCATAGCTTTCGAGCGGCCCGTCATGGCTCGCGAGCAGGGCGACGCCCTTGGCGAGATCGATCGGCGAGCCGCCGCCGATGGCGACGAGCCCGTCGCAGCCATGCTGGCGGTAGAGCGCAAGCGCGGCCTCGACCGCCTCCTCGGTCGGGTTTGTCGGCGTCGCATCGAAAACCGGGGCGGCCTGCAAGGTCGCCGACTGCCCCTGCACGCCGGCGATCAGGCCGGCGGCGACGACGCCCTTATCGGCGATGATCAGCGGCTTTCTGACCCCGAGCCCGGCGAGATCGGCCTCGATGCCGGCGATTTCGCCGAAGCCGAACTTGATCGTGGTGAGATAGGTGATCAGGGCCATGTCGTGTCCTCCTCGGGCGGTGGGAGCTTCGCGCGGGGTGTCAGGGAAGATCAACCGCCGCGGCCGCCGGGGCCGTACGGCGTTCGAGCAGGAGCAGGGCAAGCCCGGCCGCGACGATCAGGGCCGAGCCGAACAGCATTGCCGGCGTCGGCCAGTCGCCGAAGATGAGCCAGCCGAAGACCAGCGCCCAGACGATCAGCGTGTACTGATAGGGCACGACGACCGAGGCTTCGGCCAGCTTGAGCGAGCGCGTGACGCAAAGATGCGCCACCATCGCCACGATGCCGAGCAGGCCGAGAAGTGCGGCATCGGTCAGCGTCGGTGTGACCCAGCCGAAGGGCAGCAGGACAAGCCCCATCATCAGCGCGCCCAGCGTCTGCCAGGCGACGAGGGTGACGTCTGGCGTGCCCCGCAACTGCCGCCCGGCGATCATCATCGCCGCGAACAGGACGCTGCCGGCGAGCGCGATCAGCGCCGGCATCGAGAGGCTCGCGCTGCTCGGATTGAGCGCGATCACAACGCCGATGAAGCCGACCGCGGCGGCAAGCCAGCGCGCGGCGTCGACGCGCTCGCCGAGCAGGAGCGCCGCCAGCACCACGACCCAGACCGGGGCCGCGAGCCAGATCGTCATCGTGTCCGCCAGCGGCAGATAGGAGACGGCAAGATAAAACAGCGCGACCTCGCCGGAGCCGAAGATCACGCGCAGGACCTGAAGGCCCGGCCGTTCAGGCCTGAGCGTGCGCATCACGCCCTGCTTAAAGACGAAAGGCAGCAACAGCGCGAGGCCCGCAGCGCTGCGCAGGAGCAGCACCTGGCCGACCGAATAGGTGGCGACCAGCCATTTCCCCATCGCGTCGTTGAGCGAGAACATCAGGATGCCGATGAGCATCATGACGATGCCGTTCAGGGTCGCGTTTCGTGAAGGCATGGCGGACGACAGGCAGCTCCGGAGCGGGCCGTTGCTTTGGCGCAGAGACGGGCTCAGTGCAATCCTGCGGTGCAGCATGGCGCATGCGCGTTCGAGGCCGATATTTTGCTATTGACTTAATTAAGTGAATGACGAATTATTGGGGCATGGATCGTTTTGCCGCCCTCTCCGAGCCGACACGCCGCAGCATCGTCGAGATGCTGGGGCAAGGTGCGCTGTCTGCCGGCGAGATCGGGGCACGGTTCAAGGTCAGCGCGCCGGCGATCTCGCAGCATCTCAAGGTGCTGAAGGAGGCCGGGCTGGTCCGGGTCGAGGTCAGCGGCCAGCGCCGCATCTACCGGCTCGATCCCGCGGGGCTCGACGAATTCGACGCCTGGGTGCGCAAGGTCCGCGGCTTCTGGGGACCAAAGCTCGACGATCTGGAGCAAGAACTGGCGAAAGCCGAGACAACCAAGGGAGAGAGCGATGCAAATAGCGGCACATGAATATGGCGTGGTTCTGGAAAGCGGCGCGGTGCGCTTCGAGCGGCTGCTGCCGGGCCCGATCGAGCGGGTCTGGGCCTATCTGGTCGAGAGCGATAAGCGCGCGACCTGGTTCTGCGGCGGCGAGGCCGAGCCGCGCGATGGCGGCCATGTCGCGCTGTTCTTCAAGCATTCGCAGATCACCAAGGAGACGCCGCCCGAAGGCGCCCGCAAGATGAACGACGAAGGCTCGCTGATGGGTGGCACGATCACAGCCTGGGAGCCGCCGCACCGCTTCGCCTTCAACTGGGTCGGCATGGGCGATCCCGACTCCGACGTCGAGTTCGTGCTGTCTCAGGCCGGCGACAAGGTCCGCCTCGTCCTGACCCACCGCAGACTCGCCACCAAGAGCCGGATGGCGATGGTCTCCAGCGGCTGGCACCTGCATCTCGGCCTGCTCGAGGACCAGCTCACGGGGCGGCCGCCAGGCGGATTCTGGTCGGTGCATCAGGCGCTGGAGACGGAGTATGCGGAGCGGCAGAAGGAGGCGGAGGCGTAGAGCGGTTGCCGGCTTAAGGCATCTCAGGAGCGGCCCGGTGGCATGCCGGGCCGCTTCGCATTACGCGGGGGGCGGGTTGGGCTGGTTTCGAGCCGATGCGGACTCAACTTTGCAGCAGCCGCAGCGGTTGGGATTGGCCCATCCCAGAGATTCGTACTGGTCGGGAGATCCGAAACCCTCGCGGCGAAAGCCGGTCGAGGTTTTCGTTACGCGCGCCTTATCGAGAGGCGCGGGGAACCCTTCTCCCGGACGTGAGAAGGGCAGGGATGAGGGTGTGCCGCCGATTGTTGGGCGAGACAGTGCCGCAGTGCTGGTTTTACCCGATAGCGCCGGAGACGATGCGGAACCGTTTGCGTGATCTGGTTGTCTGGCCTGCACTCACCCCTGCGCGCTTGTCTAGGCAAGGGAGGCTTCTCCCATCTGGGAGAAGGGAAGGAGGCTGCCGAGCCGCCCTACAGGCTTGCCGCTGCCCGCGCCGCCTGGTCGTAATGACCGGAGAGCGAGCGCATCGCGGCGGCGATCTCGGAGAGGCGCGCCGGGTCCAGACCGGTGCCGAGCACCGATTTGACCAGGAGCTGCTCGCGGATCTGGGCGTAGCGCTTGCAGGCGTCCTCGCCGGCCTGGGTGACCTGGACGGTCTTTTCCTTGCCCTTGCGGCCGCTCTTCAGGAGCTTGAGGCGCTCGAGCTTCTTGAGCGAGTAGTTCACCAGATGCGTGTCCTCGATATTGAGGACCAGGCAGATATCGGCGAGGCGCTTGGGCTTGGCGCGATGGTTGACGTTGTGCAGCACCAGCACGTCGAGCGGCGACAGATCAGCCAGGCCGGTCGCCGCCATGGCGCGCACCATCCAGCGCTGGAAGGCGTGCGCCGTCATGTTCATGGCGAATTCGAACTCCGACAGCGCCGGCATTGCGCCCGAGGCGAGGTGGCCGGAGGAGACGATGGGTCCGAGGTCGTCGGGGGAAGGATTGGACTCTGGCATTTTGCGACCGCTCGTCATTCTCGGGCGGCGCGGTCGCGCCGACCCGAGAATCTCCTGCAAGAGATGGTCGGCTCAAGGCCGACCATGACGGTGTTCCTCACATCTTCTTGTAAGCGTCGACGATTGCCTGGCCATCGGTGCCGGCTTTCTTCAGCCAGTCGGCGGTCAGGGTCTCGCCGGCCTTCTTGAAGCCGGCGGCGAGTTCCGGCGAGGGCTGCTGTACCTTCATGCCCTTGGCCTTGAGCTGGTCGAGATACCAGCCGGCCTTCTCTTCCCACATCTTCCAGCCGCGGGCTTCGGCGTCGGCGGAGGCCTTGAGGATCGCATCCTGGGTCGGCTTGTCCAAGGCGGCGAAGGCAGCCTTGTTGACGAAGGTCGCGTTCTTCGGGATCCAGGCCTTGGTGTCATAGAAATGCGTCAGCGATTCCCAGACCTTGGAATCGTAGCCGGTGCCGCCCGAGGACATGAACGAGTTCACCACGCCGGTCGCCAGCGCCTGCGGCAGTTCCGCCGCCTGGATCGTCACCGACTGCATGCCGAGCAGTTCGCCCAGCCGCGTCGTGCCGACATTATAGGAGCGCCATTTCAGCCCCTTCATGTCCTCGACCGTGTTGACGTCCTTCTTGGTGTAGACGCCCTGCGGCGCCCAGGGGAC
This sequence comes from Bosea vaviloviae, assembly GCF_001741865.1. Lineage (NCBI taxonomy): Bacteria > Pseudomonadati > Pseudomonadota > Alphaproteobacteria > Hyphomicrobiales > Alloboseaceae > Allobosea > Allobosea vaviloviae. The sequence continues at coordinate 5,767,481 of NZ_CP017147.1, read as the reverse complement.
CATGAACAGCAGCTTGATGCCCTGGCTGTCGAGCTTCTTCTCGACCGCGGGTTTCGAGGCGGCATAGAGCTTCTTCGATTCGGCGAAGGAGGCGGCGAGGAACGGCACGACGTCGATGCCGTAGATCGGGTCCTCGTTCTCGTGGATCGACATCAGCACCTCGCCCATCTGGGCCTGGCCGGTCTGGACGGCGCGCTTGATCTCGGGGGCCTTGAACAGCGAGGCGCCCGCATGGACGGTGATCGAGAGCTTGCCTGAGGTGGCGGCCTCGACGTCCTTGGCGAAGATGGCGAGGTTCTCGCTATGGGGATTATCGGCCGGGTAGGCCGCCGGCAGGTTCCATTTGGCCTGCGCCAGCGCACCGGTCGTGGCGAGCGCCAGCGCACCAGTGGCGACGCCGGCCGCGAGCAGGCCCTTGATGAGGTCGTTGCGTGTCATTGCGGTGTCTCCGTTCCCTTGTTGTTGACGCGATGTCATTGCGGCGGAAAGGCCATTTCCGGCAGGATCATCACGATCTGGGGGAAGATCGTAATGATCGCGACGGCGGCGACCAGTAGAAAAAAGAAGGGCAGGGCGGCGAGCGCGACCGTATTGGAGTCCTTGCCCGACATCGTCTGAAGCACGAACAGGTTGAATCCGACCGGCGGCGAGACCTCGGCCATCTCGACGATGAGCACCAGGAAGATGCCGAACCAGACCAGATCGAACCCGGCGCTCTTGATCATCGGAATGACGATCGCGGTCGTCAGCACGATCATCGAGATGCCGTCGAGTGCCGTGCCGAGCACGATGTACATCACCGTCAACGCCGCGATCAGCGCATAGGGCGAGAGGTGCAAGGAATCGACCCAGGCGGCGAGCGCCAGCGGGATGCCGGTATAGGCCATCGAGGTCGACATGAAGGAGGCGCCGGCCAGGATCAGCATGATCATGCAGGTGATCCGCGTCGTGCCCATCACGCTTTGCCAGAACGCCTCTTTCGTCAGCGTGCCGGACCACCAGGCGATGCCGAAGGAGCCGAGCACGCCCCAGGCGGCGCATTCGGTCGCCGTCGCCCAGCCCAGCAGCAGCGAGAGGAAGACCAGCGCGATCAGCAGCATGCAGGGGATGAGCTGGGCTGATTCTTTCAGCTTCTGGCGGAACGGCATCGCCGGCTCCGGCGGCGGCGACTTGTCCGGGTTGAGCATGTGCCAGACGATGATGTAGCCGGAATAGAGTACCATCACGAGCAGGCCGGGCAGGAAGCCGGCGAGGAAGATCTGGATGATCGAGACATTGGCCGCGACCGCATAGACCACCATGGTGATCGAGGGTGGGATCAGGATGCCGAGCGTGCCGGCGCCGGCGAGCGAGCCGAGCGCGAGCTTTTCGTCATAGCCGCGCTTCTTGAGTTCCGGCAGGGCGATCTTGGCAACGGTGGCGCAGGTCGCGGCCGATGAGCCGGAGACCGAGCCGAAGATGCCGCAGGCGAGCACGTTGACATGCATCAATCGGCCCGGAAGCCAGTTGAGCCAGGGGGCGAGCCCCCGGAACATCTCCTCCGACAGCTTGGTGCGGTAGAGAATCTCGCCCATCCAGATAAAGAGCGGCAGGGCGGCCAATGTCCAGGAGGCGCTGTTGCCCCAGATCGTGGTCGCGAGCACCGCGCCGGCCGGGATGCCGCCGGCGACGAACTGCATCGCCACCCAGCCGCAGGCCATCAGAGAGATGGCGATCCAGACGCCGCCGGCCAGGAAGATCGTCAGCAGGAGCAGGAGCAGGCCGGAGATTTCGATCATCGCCATGACGTCACACTCCGCTTGCCATGGCGCGTTCGACGATTTCCTCGTCCGATTGCGCCGGAGGCTTCTCGTAGCGGGGCGCTTGTCCGCGCAGTACGACATGGACGAACTCGTCGAGCATGGCGATGAACAGGATGATGAGGCCGCCGGAATAGCCGAGCTGAGGAATCCACATCGGCATCGGCACGACGCCGCCGGCGATGTCGGTGAACTCGTAGGACTGCCAGGTCATCACCGCCGCGTGCCAGGCGAAGAAGCCGGCGAAGCCGAGGCCGAGCACGAGCGAGAAGGTCTCGAAGCACCAGCGCGTGCGGCCTTCGAACCGGTCGATCAGCAGGCCGACCCGGATCATGTCGCCGGATTTGAAGGTGTGGGCGAGCCCGAGGAACGCCATCGCCGCCATGCACCAGGAGGCAAAGTCGTCGCCAGCGGGAATGTTGAACCCGATCTCGCGGCCGAGCGAGAGGGACATCATCAGAACGAAGATCAGGATGAGGAAGCCGCCGGCGGCATAGCCGGACCAGAGATAGAGGGCGTCGAGCGAGCGGCGCATCATCGGGCGCTCGCTCCCTGATAGGCGCGCCATGCGTCGCCGATTGCCAGGGCTGATCCTGTCATCGCATCCTCCTGCTTCATGAGAGCCAGAGATCGTCGGGCTCCAGATCGGTCTGGCCCCTCAGCCATGTCCCGGTCACAATTGGGATCGTAGCCGCCGAATCCTGCTTGTCAACGTTTCATCGACAATTTATCGATGAAACGTCATCGGGCCTCTCGCCCGCTTGTTCGCGCCGAGGGAGGCTTCACATGACGACGGGTCGCTGGGACTTCTGGATCGACCGTGGCGGCACCTTCACCGATGTGATCGGCCGCGATCCCTCAGGCAAGCTTCACGCCAGGAAGCTGCTTTCGGAGAATCCGGGTGCCTATCGCGATGCGGCGGTGCAGGGCATCCGCGACCATCTCGGGCTGAAGACGGGGGAGCCGATCCCCGCCGGGCTGATCGACGAGGTGCGGATGGGCACTACGGTCGCCACCAACGCGCTGCTCGAGCGCAAGGGCGACCGCACGCTGCTGGTCATCACCAAGGGTTTCCGCGATGCGCTGCGCATCGGCTACCAGGCGCGGCCCGACATCTTCGCCAAGGAGATCATCAAGCCCGAACAGCTCTATGACGCCGTGGCCGAGATCGACGAGCGCGTGCTGGCCGATGGCGAGGTCGAGCGCGCGCCCGACGAGGCCGCGATCCGTGCTGCGCTTCAGGCGCAGTTCGCTGCCGGCTTCCGCGCCGTCGCGATCGTCTTCATGCACGCCTATCGCTATCCCGCCCATGAGCAGGTTGCGGCCCGCATCGCCCGCGAGATCGGCTTCCCGCAGGTTTCGGTGAGCCATGAGGTCTCGCCGCTGATCAAGCTGGTCGGGCGCGGCGATACGGCGGTGGTCGATGCCTATCTCTCGCCGATCCTGGGCCGCTATGTCGCGCAGGTCTCGGAGGAACTCGATATCGCCCGCACCGGCGCGCGCTTGATGTTCATGATGTCCTCGGGCGGCCTCACTGCCGCGGAACTGTTCCAGGGCAAGGACGCGATCCTGTCCGGCCCGGCCGGCGGCGTCGTCGGCCTCGCCGAGACCGGCCGCTCGGCCGGCTTCGACAAGGTCATCGGCTTCGACATGGGCGGCACTTCGACCGATGTCGCCCATTTCGACGGCGAGTATGAGCGTGCCTTCGAGACCGAGGTCGCCGGCGTGCGGATGCGCGCGCCGATGATGCTGATCCATACGGTTGCGGCCGGCGGCGGCTCGATCCTGCATTATGACGGTGCACGCTTCCGCGTCGGGCCCGATTCCGCCGGCGCCAATCCCGGCCCGGCCGCCTATCGCCGTGGCGGGCCGCTCGCGGTGACCGACGCGAACGTCATGGTCGGCAAGCTGATCCCGGCCTATTTCCCGCCGATCTTCGGCGAGAAGCGCGATCAGCCGCTCGATGTCGAGACCGTCAAGGCGAAGTTCGCGGCGCTCGCGGCCGAGGTCGGCGATGGCCGCTCGCCTGAGGAGGTCGCCGACGGCTTCATCCAGATCGCGGTCGCCAACATGGCCGAGGCGATCAAGAAGATCTCCGTCCAGCGCGGCTACGACATCACCCGCTATGCGCTGAATTCCTTCGGCGGTGCCGGCGGGCAGCATGCCTGCCTCGTGGCCGATGCGCTCGGCATCAAGACCGTGCTGCTGCATCCATTCTCCGGCCTGCTCTCGGCCTATGGCATGGGGCTCGCCGAAATCCGCTCGACGCGAACGGCTGCGCTCGATGTGCCGCTCGACGATGGGGCGAAGGCTGCCATCGCAAGCGTTGCAGACAAGCTCGCGGCCGAGACCCGCTCCGAATTGACGGGGCAGGGCGTGCCCACTGAGGCAATCGCCATCCATATCAGAGCCCATATCCGCTATGCCGGCACCGATACGGCGATCGCCGTTGCGGCCGGCACCCGCGCCGGGATGAGGCAAGCTTTCCAGCTCGCGCATAAGGCGCGCTTCGGCTTCATGGACGAGAGCAAGGCGCTGGTCGTCGAGGCGGTCGAGGTCGAGGCCGTCGGCGGCGGGGCGAAGTTCGAGGAGGCGTCGTCGGCGGAGAGCGCCGGCGAGCCGGCAGCAGCCGAGCGCACCCGCCTCTTTTCGAAGGGGCAGTGGCATGACGCGGCGATCGTGCGCCGCGAGGCGATGTCGCCCGGTCAGCAGATTGCGGGGCCGGCCATCATCATCGAGCCGAACCAGACCGTGGTGGTCGAGGAGGGCTGGTCGGCCAAGCTTACGGCCAAGGACCATCTCGTGCTGGTGCGCTCGAAGGCGCTGGTTCAGAACGCCGCGATCGGCACCAGGGCCGATCCGGTGATGCTGGAGATCTTCAACAACCTGTTCATGTCGATCGCCGAGCAGATGGGCGTGACGCTGCAGAACACTGCCTATTCCGTGAACATCAAGGAACGGCTCGACTTCTCCTGCGCTGTCTTCGACACCACCGCCTCTCTCGTCGCCAACGCGCCTCACATGCCGGTGCATCTGGGCTCGATGGACAAGTCGGTCGAGACCGTCATCAAGAACAACCCGGTGATCATGCCGGGCGATGTCTACTGCCTGAATGCGCCCTATAATGGCGGGACGCATCTGCCCGACATCACCGTCTGCACGCCGGTCTTCGACGAAGCGGACAAGGCGATCCTGTTCTGGGTGGCGAGCCGCGGCCATCATGCCGATGTCGGCGGCGTGGCGCCTGGTTCGATGTCGCCGCTGGCGACGCATATCGAGGAGGAGGGCGTCTATATCGACAATTTCAAGATCGTCGATCAGGGCCGCTTCTGCGAGGATGATCTCGTCAAGCTCCTGACCGGCGCGCGCTATCCGGTCCGCAACGTCGTCCAGAACGTCAACGATCTGAAGGCCCAGATCGCCGCTAATGAGAAGGGCGTGGCGGAGCTCAGGAAGATGATCGCCTCCTTCGGTCTCGACGTGGTCCAGGCCTATATGGGCCATGTCCAGGACAATGCGGCCGAGAGCGTGGCGCGGCTTTTGACCAAGCTCCACGACGCCGAGTTCACCTATCCGATGGACCAGGGCTGCGCGATCAAGGTCAAGGTCACGATCGATCGCGAAAAGCGCGAGGCGACGGTCGACTTCACCGGCACTTCGGAGCAGCGCGGCGACAATTTCAACGCGCCGGCGCCGGTGACGCGCGCCGCCGTGCTCTATGTCTTCCGCGTCATGGTCGATGATGCGATCCCGATGAATGCCGGCTGCCTCAGGCCGATCAGGATCATCATCCCGGAGGGGTCGATGCTCTCGCCGCGTTATCCGGCTGCCGTGGTGGCGGGCAATGTCGAGGTCAGCCAGGCGGTGACGAACACGTTGTTCGGGGCGCTGGAGGCGATGTCGGCCTCGCAGGGCACGATGAACAACCTCACCTTCGGCAATGACGAGTACCAGTATTACGAGACGATCTGCTCGGGCTCGCCTGCGGGCCCAGGTTTCAACGGCACCTCGGGTGTGCATGTCCATATGACGAACTCGCGCCTGACCGACCCGGAAATCCTGGAGACGCGTTTCCCGGTCGTGCTGGAGGATTTCCACATCCGGGCCGGCTCCGGCGGCAAGGGGCAGTGGAGCGCCGGCGACGGCACCAGCCGTACCATCCGTTTCCGCAAGACCATGGACTGCGCCATCCTCGCCTCGCATCGCAAGGTCCGCCCCTTCGGCATGAAAGGCGGCGAGGCCGGGCAATTGGGCAAGACGACGGTGCGCAGGCTGTCCGGCGTGGTCGAGGAGCTGAAGCCCTCCGATCAAACGCTGCTGCAGGCCGGTGAGGCGGTGACGGTGATCACGCCGACGGCCGGGGGATATGGCAAGCCGAAGGGGTGAGGTCTTCCCGTCGTCAGATTCGCGCCGGCGTCGTGCCTTTCACGGCGTTGGCCCGCGCGACATAGGAGACCTGGCCGTCGCGCCCGGCGGTCAGGCGCGCTTTGACCCTCTCCTTCAGGAGCGCGACATCGTCGGGCACCATTGCGGCGACCGCGCCACTGATCGCCGAGCTGAGCAGGCAAATCCGCCAGAACTCGTCGAAATCGGCAAAGTCGCGTTGCACCACGATCTCGCGTGTCTCGACATTGATCAGTCCGGCTTCCGTCCAGAGCTGCGCCAGGGCATCGATCCGCGCGATGTCGGCCTGTGGCGGACGCAGCGGCTCGATCCCGAAGGCCCTCATCTCTGCCTGGATAGGCTCGAGCGGGAAGCCGCCGCCGAGAATGTCCCAGGCATAAGCTGCGGCCAGCCCGCCGGGGCGCAGGACCCGGACCATTTCCGCGAGGCCTTTGGCAGGGTCGGGAACGAAGAAGATCACCAGTGCCATGATGGCGGCATCGAAATCTCCGGCCGGAAACGGCAGCGCCATGGCGTCGCCAAGCGTAAACTCTGCCAGCGCGGCGACGGGCCGCGTCTGCGCGAAAGCCAGCTGCCCGGGCGAGGGATCGATGCCTTTCAGCATGGCGGGCGCGCATCGATCGAAGATCAGCTGGGTCGAAGCGCCGTTGCCGCAACCGACATCGACCCAGCGCAGGCCCTGGGCCGGGGCGAGCCAATCGAGGAAGACGTCGCCAGCGAGCCGGCTCCATTTGCCCATCATCTGCTCGTAGGCCGCTCCGTCATCGAAGCGAATCTGCTGTTGGGTCATCGGGACATCCTCTCACCTGCGATGGGCGGCGCACCATCAGATTGGAAAGAAGCGACAGCAAGACCTACAGTCCCTAACAGCCTCTAACTGCAGAGACCACCACGGAGACACCCCATGCCGCAGACCTGGATGATCACTGGCGCCAATCGCGGCATCGGCCTTGCCATCACGATGGAATTGCTGCGCCGTGGCGACCATGTCGTGGCGGCGGCGCGCAATCCCTGGGGCGGGGCGCTGGCGGAACTCGCGGCCGAGCACACATCGGCGCTGATCCCGCTCGAACTCGACGTCACCTCCAACGAGAGCGTCGCAGCGGCGAAGGCCGCGCTCGGCGACCAGCCGCTCGATGTGCTGGTGAACAATGCCGGCCTCTATGGCCCGCGTGACAAGCAGACCGGGCTGAGCGTCGATTTCGACGCCTGGCGCGAGGTCTTCGAGGTCAATGTCTATGCGCCCTTGCGGGTGGCGCAGGCCTTCCTGCCCAATGTCGAGGCCGGTGCCGGCCGCAAGATCGCGACCATCTCCAGCCGCATGGGCTCGCTCGGCAGCAATCCGTCGGGCTCGCTGATCTATCGCTCCTCAAAGACGGCGGTGAACATGGCCATGGTCGTGTTCGGCAACGCCATCCGCGAGCGCGATGTCAGCGTGCTTTTGTTCCATCCGGGCTGGGTCCAGACCGATATGGGCGGCGGTGCGGCCGACATCACGCCGGCTGAGAGCGCCTCCAGCCTGATCCGCACGATCGATGCGTCGGGCATGGCCGAGACCAACAGCTTCCGGAACTGGACGGGCGAGGCGATTCCCTGGTGAGGGCTCCGCTCGCCGCCGCTCAGCTTGCGCGCGCCGAGGCGAGCCAGAGGCCGCCGCCGATCAGGAAACCGCCGCTGACCTTGGACAGCAGCCGGACGCGCTTCTGCGAGAGCAGGCGTCCGGCCCGGCTGGAAAGCAGGGCGTAGGCGCTGTCGCTGATCGCAGCGAAGAGCATCGCGGTTGCGCCCATGATCGCGATCTGGGTGAGATGGTCGCGGCCTGCGTCGAGGAACTGCGGAAAGAAGGCTCCGAAGAAGAGCAGCGTCTTCGGGTTGCTGAGCGCAACCAGCACGCCCTGCAGGAAAAAGCCGCCGCGCGGGGCCTTGGCTGGTGCCGCGTTGTCCTCACGGCCGCCGGCCGCGCGGAACATCTTCCAACCCAACCAGATCAGATAGGCCGCGCCGGCAAGACGCAACCAATCGAACCAATGGCCCATCGCCGCGATGACCGAACTCAGGCCGATGCCGACGATGCCGATCATGATCGCGAGGCCAGCTTGTGTTCCCGCCACATTCTGGAGCCCGGCGCGGCTACCGTGCTTCAGGCTGTTGGCGATGATCAGCGTGACGGTCGGGCCGGGCACGATGATGATGACGAGACAGGCAACGAGATAGGCGGCGTAGAGTTCGAGCGACATGGCGGGCGGCCTCCGATGGGACCGGCTCTTGCTCTGCCGCCCCGTCATGCGAGTCTAGCTTTGCGATGTGCAGGAGGGAAGGGAGGTTGGAATGGGTGAACCCGGTTTCAAAGTCGTTCCGTTGACACCGGAGCGCTGGCCCGATCTCGAAGATCTCTTCGGCCCCAAGGGGCCCTGCTATGGCTGCTGGTGCAATCATTTCCGCATGCCGCAGAAGCGGCGCATGCCCTTGCTGGGCGAGGGCGCACGCCTGCTGTTCGAGGAGCGGGTGCGAAAGGGGCCGCCGCCCGGCGTCGTCGCTTTCGAGGGCGACATGCCTGTCGGCTGGCTGCAGGTCGGTCCCCGCGCCCATATACCCGAATGGAACAACCCGCGCCGCGCCTCGACGCCGCTGCCGGACGCGCCAGCCGAGGATGAGCGCAACTGGGCGGCCTCCTGCTTTTTCGTGCGCAAGGGCTTTCGCGGCAAGGGCGTAACCGCCGATCTGCTCGATGGAGCGATCAGCTTCGCGCGCGACAGCGGCGCGCGGCTGCTCGAGGCCGCGCCGATGGATCACGAATTCAAGCGCAGCAGCGAAGGGCTCTATGTCGGAGCCGAACGTGTCTTCCTGCGGGCGGGCTTCAGCGAGATCGCGCGGCAGAAGGAAGGCCGGCCGCTGATGCGCCTGGTCCTGTGACGCCTTCTCAGGCGCTGGCGAGAATGAAGCTCCGCAGCACGGCGAGGGCCCGTTCGGGATCGTCGGGGACAATGCCGTGGCCGCAGCCCGCAAAACGCTCGAAACGGACCTGTTCGGGCGGAAGGCTATCCGCGATTACCTCGCTGAAGGCGATCGGCGTGATCGGATCCTCCTCGCCTCCCATCACCAGGACCGGGCAGGTCAGATCGGCCAGTGCGGCACGAAAATCAAAGCGCCCCTGTTCGTTGTTCGGGCCGTTGAACCGGATGCCCGTCTCGTTGCGCGTGATGAGCCTTCGGATCCAATCCGTCGAGTCCGACTGCGGCCGCGCGCTGTAGAGCGGAAAGCAAATCTCCAGATAGGGCGCTCGCGTCTCGGGCGAGGGCGCCGACCAGTAGCTCCGGGCGATCTGACCGGCTGGTAGTCCTCCGATCCGCTCAAAGGCCGCGTAGGTCGCCGTGAAGTCGAATTTCGCGGCTGTCGAGATCAGGATCAGCTTGGCCGCATGCTCCGGATGCCGCGTGGCATAGGACTGGGCCACGAAGCCGCCAAACGAGGTGCCGAGCACAATGGGCTTTTCGATGCCGAGCGCATCGCAGAGGCCTTTCACGTCATCGCCCCATTGCGCGAGCGTCCAGCTCTCGCGCGGACCGTCCTCGCTGCGCCCGCAGCCGCGATGGTCGTAATAGACGATCTGCGTGATGTCGCTCAGCGCGGAGAAGGCGGGTTTGTATATGCTGTGATCCGCGCCGGGGCCGCCATGCAGCAGGATCAGCGTCGGCTTTTGCCGCATGCGCGGGCCGTCAGGCACCAGGCCGGCACCCTCGACGTCGACGTAGAGTCTGATGCCATTGACCTTGACGAACATGGCCGCGCTCCCTTGCCTCAGGCGCATTCCCTTGCCTCAGGCGATGGAGCGACGATAGTCACGCCCCGGATTCGCTCAAGTCTGCGGTTCCGCCGTCACTGGGGCAATTTCCGATCCGATTGGATCGTTCAATTGCCCAGATCTTTGTTTTAACGCATTTTCTTCACGCGAACCGGTATCCACTTCGCTCGAAAATGCTCTGAGGAGCCCATCCATGATCCGCATCACGCTCGCCGGCTGCACCGGCTGGGTCGGCAAGGCGCTCGTCGCGGCGATCATGGCCGCGCCCGATCTCGAACTGGTCGCCGGCGTCTCGCGCAAGGCTGCGGGGCGCGATCTCGGCGAGGCGGCGGGGCTCCCCGCCAATGGGCTGCCGGTGTTCGCCGGCATGACCGAGGCGCTGTTTGTGCCCAGTGATGTGGTGATCGACTACACCAAGCCCGACAGCGTGAAGGGCAATGTGCTCGCGGCGGTCGCGGCTGGGCGCCATGTCGTCGTCGGTGCATCCGGTATGACGGCTGAGGACTATGCCGAGATCGATGCGGCCGCGAAGGCTAAAAGCGTCGGCGTGCTTGCCGCCGGCAATTTCTCGATCACGGCGACATTGCTGCGCCGCTTCGCCCGCGAGGCGGTCAAATACGTTCCCGATGTCGAGATCATCGACTACGCCTCGCCCTCCAAGCCTGACACGCCGTCCGGCACCGGGCGCGAGCTGGCCGAGACGCTCGGGGCCGAGCGCATGGCCGCGACCTCGAAGCCGGTATCCGAGCTCGGCGGCGTCCGCGAGACGCGCGGCGGCGCGATCGGCGCGCCCCATCCGGTGCAGGTCCATTCGCTGCGGATGCCGGGCTTCGTGCTCTCCTGCGAGGCTGTGTTCGGGCTGCCCGACGAGCGCCTGGTGATCCGCCACGATGCCGGCACCTCGGCCGCGCCTTATGTCGGGGGCACCTTGCTGGCAGCGCGGCGCGTCTCCGACCAAACCGGCCTGAGGCGCGGTCTCGACAGCCTGATGGGCTGACGAAGCTGCAGCGCGGAGACCGCTCCGCGCAAAGGTCGATAACTGGCTAAATAATTGATATTATTTGATTTAGCCGCGCTCTGTTAACCGCTCATTCGTCCGCCTCTGCGAAACCTCGCGCCAATCTGGCGAAAGTGGCTTTGGCGATGCGGCGAGTGGGTTTGACGGCGAAGATCACGCTGCTGTTTGCGCTGCTCGGCGTCGCGGCGGGGCTTGGCCTGTTCAGCGCGGTGAAGGGCCTCGACGAGGTGCGCGAGATCGACCGGCAGGCTTTCACCAGCCTGGCGCTGGCGAACAAGGCCGCCTTGCTCTCGAACCGGGTGGCGAATGCGTCCTTGCTCAGCCAGTTCGACGAGACGGCGAGCCCCCGTTCCGTCGAGGCGGTGCTCGATACGCTGGACGGCGCCGTCGAACTTGTCGATGCGGCGCGCGCGAGCCTGCTCTCGGCCTTGCCGGACGCGATCCGCCAGGCCAACCCCACGCTGGATCCGAACATCCAAACCTTCATCGCCTTCAAGAAGGACATTGTCGATATCGGCCGGCGTATCTCGCCCAAGGCCGCCTTGCTCGAAGCGAGCGCCGATGCGGCCCGCGAAAACGTCCGCCAGATCATCTCCGTCACCTCAAAGCTTACCGACGATCTCGACAAGCGCGCGCAGATCAGCGCCGCGCAAGCGGGCGCATTGGCCCAGGCGCTGCGCCTGCGCACGATCGTGATCGCGCTGTGCCTGCCGCTCGGCGGGGCCTTACTGGCGGTCTATCTGCTGCGCACCCATCTGACGCGGCCCTTGCGCGAACTGATGGCGGCGATCGGCGTCGCGACCTCCTCATCGCGGGTCATCGAGGTGCCGCATGTGCAGCGGCGCGACGAGATTGGCCAGCTTGCCCGCACGGTGCGGACATTGAGCGAGGTCCGCACCACGCTGGTGACGCGCGAGGCGGAGGCCGATCTCGCGCATTCGCATGCCGGCGCGCGGACGCAGGAACTCGGCCGGATCGCCGAGGCTTTCGAGGACAGGATCGGCGTCCTGCTGGCCGATATCGCGGGGCTCAGCGATGTGCTGCACGGCGCGCTGCAGGAAGCGGCCGTGCGCGCCCAGCAGGTCTCGGCGGCCTCGGGCACGGCGGCGACCGCGGTCGAGGGGGCGGGCGCCGATGCGCGCGGTATCACCGAGGCGGCCTTGCGGCTCGAACATGTCGTTGGGGAGATCAACAGCGAGGTCGGCCGGGTTTCGCAGACGGCCTCAGCGGCGAACCGGGACGCGGCCGGCGCTGTCCATCTGGTCGGCCGCCTGACCGAGAATGCGGCCCAGATCCGCGATGTCGTCGGCCTCATCGAGGCGATCGCGCGGCAGACCAATCTACTGGCGCTGAACGCGACGATCGAGGCGGCGCGCGCCGGCGTGCATGGGCGCGGCTTTGCCGTGGTCGCCAGCGAGGTCAAGGCGCTCGCCGGCCAGACAGCCGACGCGACGGCACGGATCGTGCGCCGCATCGGCTTGGTCAACAGCGCCTTGTCGGACGCGGCCCAGGCGGTCTCGGGCATCGTCGCCAGCGTCGGTGCGGTCGAGCAGACCAGCACCGAGATTTCGAGCATGGTCGGTTCGCATGCCGAACTTCTCGGCTCACTCGGCGATACGGTCGCGCGGATCTCCTCCGTCACCGGTGCGGCCGCCGGCGCCATGGCCGAGATCGCCATGGCCAATGCGCAATCGGTCGCCCGGGCCGATATGGGCGCGGCCGGCGCCCGCGACCTCGACGCCCGCATCGCGGCGCTGCAGGGCGAGGCCGAGGAATTCGTCCGCCGCCTGCGCGCGGCTTGAGGTCGCGCTTGCCATTCCGGCGCGACTCGCGGCGTTGTGCGGCATGATCCGGACCCATCCATTTTCCCGCCGATGAACTGGTCGCCGCAGCAGGATGCCGCGCTCACCGCGGTCGCACGCTGGCTTCAGGCCGGCGAGCCGCAGCTTTTCCGGATGTTCGGCTATGCCGGCACGGGCAAGACCACCTTGGCGCGCCATATCGCCGAGGCCGTCGACGGCGATGTCGTCTTCGCCGCCTTCACGGGCAAGGCCGCGCTCGTCCTGCGCAACAAGGGTTGCGCAGGCGCGCAGACGATCCATTCGCTGATCTATCGCTCGCGCGGCGTCGAGGAGGAGAGCCCGACCTTCGTGCTCAACCGCGAGAGCGTTGCAGCCAAGGCCAAGCTGATCATCATCGACGAATGCTCGATGGTGGACGAGGATCTCGGCAAGGACCTGCTCTCCTTCGGCACGCCGGTGCTGGTGCTGGGCGATCCGGCGCAGCTCCCCCCGGTCAAGGGCGGCGGCTTCTTCACCGAGGTCGAGCCCGACGTGATGCTGACCGAGGTGCACCGGCAGGCGGCCGATAATCCGATCGTGCGGATGTCGATGATCATCCGCGAGGGGGGGCGGCTCGATGTCGGCGATTACGGCCAGAGCCGCGTCATCCGGCGCGATGAGGTGACGCCCGAAATCGTGCTCGGCGCCGACCAGGTGTTGGTCGGCATGAACAAGACGCGGCGCAACTACAATGCCCGCATGCGCCAGCTCATGGGCCGCACCGAGACCGTTCCCGTCGCGGGCGAGAAGCTCGTCTGCCTGCGCAACGACAAGAGCAAGGGCCTGCTCAATGGCGGCTCATGGATCGTGCAGGAGCTGAAGACCTCGAAGAAGGGGCTCGTCACCATGCGGGTGACGCCGGAGGACGACACCGCGGCTAAGCCCGTCAAGGTTTCGGTTTTGCCGAATTTCTTCGATGGCACCGAGGACGAGGTGCCCTGGGAATTGCGCAAGCACACCGACGAATTCACCTTCGGCTACGCGCTGACCGTCCATAAGGCGCAAGGCTCGCAATGGGACGATATCGTGCTGTTCGACGAAAGCTTCGCCTTCCGCGAGCACCGCGCGCGGTGGCTCTATACCGGGCTGACGCGAGCGGCGGAGACGATCACGGTGGTGGTGTGATAGGGTGTGCGCGTCACGCCGGAGGTGCAATGTCGGAGCCTGACGAAAGCCCATCGACCGATGAATCGATCGAGCATGACCTCGGCGAAATCACCGAGAGTATGTATCTGCAGCTTTTGAATTCGTCGGTCTGCGAATGGCTCAGTGCTGCCGATGCGGACGCGTATGATGGCCTCCTGGATCTCGCTGACTTTGCTCGGCCCCGCGCCGTCGTCCCGGGCTTGACCCTGAATCCATCATAGGGCTCGACGGCGCTCTGCGATGGATCCCGGGTCAAGCCCGGGATGACGTGGTGTTTCCGAATTCAATCAGTTTTGCTTTTACCGAACTGTCGGCAAACTCACTCACAACGTCTGCGCCGTCGTCCCCTTTGCCACGATTGGCCCGGTCGGGCGGCCGGTCGGCGAGCCTGTCGCCGGCTCCAGCGTGATCTCGAAGAGCTGATCCTTGCCGAGCGGGAGCTGGTCGAGCCTCAGGCTCGTCGAGCGGGCGCGCTCGATCAGCCCGACCGAACGCGGGCCGACCGCGCGGTCCCAGAGCGTCCAGATTTCGAGCGCCTTGCCCTCGGGCACATGGATCGCCTGCAGCGGCACCATCTCGACGCGGCCATCGGCGAAGGTGTTGACCACGGCCGCCGCGACGCTGGCCTCGGTCAGCAGCACGGCCACCATGACCGGTTGGCGCCTGGCCCGGTCGAGCGCCCCGTTGAGGCCGATGGCGAGCAAGATGGCCGCGAGTGCACCGGCCAAGGCCGCGCCGCGCCAGACGAAGAGGCTGTTCCACCAGGCCGACAGGCGGCTGCCGGCGGAGGGGGCGGCTTTGCGCACGGCCGTCTTCGCCGCTTGCGCCGGGGCAGCGTTCTCAGTCAGCGTCGCCAGTTCGGCTTCGATCCGGCTCCATAGGGCAGGCGAGGGCGCAAGCGGGGTTGCTGTTGCGTCGATGCCGGCGAAATGGCGGCGCCAGCTCTCGACGGTGGCAGTGAGTTCGGCATCGCTTTCGAGCTGCTGCTCGAAGGCGACGCGATCGGCCCCTTCGAGCAAGCCGAGGACATATTCGCCGGCCTGGGCCGCGCGCTCGCCTTGCGTCAGGTTGATGTCGGTGGAGGGGCTCATCCGAGACACTCCTTCAGCGTCATCAGCGAGCGCCTGATCCAGGATTTCACCGTGCCGATCGGCATGTTCAGCCTGCCGGCGATCTCGCCATGGGTCAGGCCCTGGACGAAGGCGAGCAGCACGATGCCGCGCCGCTGCGGCGGCAGCGTCTCGAGGCAGGCGCGCAGCGCTTTGGCATCCGACAGCTTCGACATGACGGTCTCGGGATTGTCCTCTTCGCTCGCCATCTCCTCGGCGACAGGTTCTTCACGCGTTTCCGTGCGCTTCTCGTCGCGCAGGATCGAGAGCGAGCGGTTGCGCAGGATCGCGTAGATCCAGGTCAGGCCGCCGCCGCGCTCGGGGTCGAACCGCGCCGCGTGCCGCCAGATCAGGACGAAGGCATCCTGCACCGCCTCCTCGGCCAAGGCGCGACGCTTCAGCAAACGCAGCGCCACACCCAGCATACGCGCGGACTCGGCGTCGTAGATGCGCCGGAGCGCCGATTTATCGCCGGAAGCGCAGGCGCGCAGCGCGGATTCGATCGCTGCAGCCTTTGCCGTCAGCGTGGCGTCGCTCGCCATCCCGCTCTCCCCTGCTGACGCAACGCCCTGCCGGCCAGCCTGTAGTTACACGTCTCGGGCGACTGCGGATGCAGCAGGATTCTTTATTTTTCCCGCCGCATCCGCAAGCGGGAACGCAGCGTTGCCGCTTGCGAGTGCTGCGGCTGGACAGAGGCCGGCGGCACCGGAACAGACAACCGGAGGATAACGGCATGGACCGCAACACCCGTCTTGCGCTGATTGCTTCGACGATTCTTGTTGCTTCGACGATTCTTGGCGCATCCCTTGTCGCGCCGCTGGCTGCCCAGGCCGGCATGCTGGCCGCGCTCAGCGGCGACGACACCCTGACGATGATCGACACTGCGACCCTGAAGGCCGGCAAATCGATGAAGGTCAGCGGCATCACCGGCAAGATCGCCGGCATCGATGTCCGCCCCGCCGACGGCATGCTCTATGCGCTGACGGCAGACGGCACGATCTATACGGTCGATGCTGCCGGCAAGGCGACGATGAAATCCAAGATGGACACCGTGCTTTCGGCTGGTGCCATGGCCACCGTCGATTTCAACCCGGTCGCAGACCGCATGCGCGTGATCGGCTCGGACGGCACCAATCTTCGCGTCAATGTCGATGACGGCAAGACCACGGTCGATGGCAAGCTGAAATTCGCCGAGACCGACATGCACAAGGGCGAGGCGCCGATGATCGTCGCCGGCGCCTACATCAACGCGGTGAAGGGCGCCAAGGAGACGGTGCTCTACGACATCGACGCCAAGATCGGCGGCCTGATCAAGCAGGCGCCCCCCAATGATGGCGTGCTCGGAGCGGTCGGAAAGCTCGGAATCAGCCCCAAAGCCATCGCCTTCGACATCGAGACAGCGGCCGATGGAATCAATACCGGCTGGTTGCTGGCGGATGGCGCCCTGCACAAGGTCGATCTCGCCACCGGCAAGGCCGCGATGGTCGGCCAGATTACTGGGCTGACCGCGCCTGTGCGTGACGTGGCGGCGCTCCCGGCGTCGTAAGTTCGGGGAGACCTGACCTGGCCATTCCAGAGGGCCGCTGCCTCGCAAGGGGATGGCGGCCCTTTTCATGTTTCGTCCGCCGGCTCGGAAGTGAGATAGGGGCGTCGCTCTCGCCATCAAATGGCGCGATGTCTCTCGGTTTTTCGCCATGATTTGCATCGACCCTGTATCGTGATGTTTCGGTCGAATCCCGATCGGAGATGCATAGATGGCGACCCCGGACGACAGCCGCACCAGTGGCATCGGGCTCCAGCGTTTCGGCCTCGGCGCAAGGCCGGGGCAGCCGCGCGATCAACGTGACGCGGCGCGCGAGAGCATGCTGGCCGAGGTTGCGCGCGGCGTCGTCGCCCAGCCGTTGAACCCACCTTTCTCGGGCGCAGCCGAGATTGGCGGCGCGCTCTTCGCCTTCGAGGACAAGGAGCGCATGGAGCGCGAAGCGCGGCGTGTCGCCGGGCAGGCGCAGGCCATGCAAGTCGCGGCCGCGCCACCCAATCCGCAAGCTGCGCAAAATCCGCAAGCCCCAGTTGCCCCGCAGGCACCGGCCGCTCCGCAAAACCAGATGGCGCAGCCGGCCAAGCCTCCCAACGAGCCGCCGCTGCCGTTCAAGACCTATCGCGACGAGGTTGTCGCCCGGGTCCAGCTCGCGCTCGAGGCCGAGAGCGGCTTTGCCGAGCGCTTGGTGCAGTTCTGGTCGAACCATTTCTGCATCGCCGCGACCAAGAGCAATATCGGGCGCAGCATGGCGGGGGCCTATGAGCGCGAAGCCATTCGGCCTCACGTCTTCGGCCGTTTCGAGGAGATGCTGGTCGCGGCCGAGAGCCATCCGGCCATGCTCGATTTCCTGGACAACCGGCTCTCGGTGGGACCGGGCTCGCCGGCCGGCAAACGGCGCGGGCGAGGCTTGAACGAGAACCAGGCACGCGAAATCCTCGAATTGCACACGCTCGGCGTCCATGGCGGCTATTCCCAGGCCGACGTCACCAATCTCGCCCGCATCATCACGGGCTGGACGATGGTCGGGCGCGAGGCGGTGCTGGGTTTTCCCGGTTCCTTCGCCTTCAATATCGGGTTGCACGAGCCTGGGACGCAGCCCCTGCTGGGCAAGGACTATGCCCAACCCGGCAAGGCACAGGGGCTGGCGGCCTTGACCGACCTCGCGCATCATCCCGCCACTGCCGATTTTATCGCTTTGAAGCTGGCTCGGCACTTCGTGGCCGACGAGCCGCCGCCAACTCTGGTCGCTTCGCTGTCGGAGGTGTTCCGCCGGACGCAAGGCGATCTCGCCGCCGTCTCGCGGGCGCTGCTCGAATCGAACGCGGCCTGGAATGCCGAGCCGAGCAAGATCCGCTCTCCGCAGGAGTTTTTGATCGCGAGCTATCGCGCGCTTAGCCGCAAGGCCGATCCCGGCCAGATTCTCGGACCTCTCGGCGTGATGGGGCAGCCCTTCTGGCAGCCGTCGGGACCCAATGGCTATCCCGACACCAACGCCGCCTGGGCCTCGGCCGAAGGCATCAAGACCCGCATCGACGTCGCTGCTGGCTGGGGCCGGCAGGCGGCCGGCAGCGTGCCCGATCCGCGCGCGCTGACCGAGGATATTCTTGGCCCGCTTGCCTCGCCCGAGACCCGTCAGACCGTGGCGCGGGCGGAAAGCAAGCCGCAGGCGCTGGCGCTGATGCTGATGTCGCCCGAATTCCAGCGGAGGTGAACCCGATGGCGGATCTCGACGACGATTGCGAAGCGATGACGCCCTCGCGGCGGGCCGTGCTGGGCGCGGCGGGGGCGCTCTTCGCCTGGTCCTTCGTGCCGAAATTCGCCTATGCGGCGGCGGGCAGCCGTGATCCGCGCTTCCTGCTCGTGGTGCTGCGCGGCGCGCTTGACGGCCTCTCGGCCGTGCCGCCGATCGGCGATCCCGACTATGCCGGTTTGCGCGAGGGCATTGCCCTGACCAAGGACGGTCCCGACGCCGCCTTGCCGCTCGACGGCTTCTTCTACCTGCATCCTGCCATGCCGAACCTGGCGCGGCTCTACGCTTCGGGCCAGGCTTCGATCGTGCATGCGGCGGCGACGGGCTATCGCGAGCGCTCTCATTTCGACGGGCAGGACGTGCTCGAAAGCGGGCAGGTCGGTCCCGGCCGCACCGATAGCGGCTGGCTCAATCGCCTGATCGCGAGCCTGCCGCCCGGCGAGACGGTGTCGCGCCATGGCGTGCTCGGCGTCGGCGTGGTGCCACCTTTGGTGGTGCGCGGCCCGGCGCCGATCCTGGGATGGTCGCCGCCGCGCATGGCGCGCGCCGGGCCCGATCTGATGCAGCGCCTGTCCGATCTCTACGGCCAGCGCGATCCCGGGCTGGCGCGCGCGCTCACCCAGGCGATCGAGACCGAGGCCATCGCCCTGCGCAGCAGCATGAATGGCGACACGCGGGGCGGGGGCGGCCCCGACAGCACTGAGGGCATGAAGCGCATCGCCGAGGGCGCGGCGGGGCTTGTCGGCGCCGATGACGGGCCGCGCATCGCCGCGCTCGCCTTCGAGGGCTGGGATACGCATGCCAATGAGGGCGGGGCCAAGGGGCGTCTCGCGCAATTGCTGGGCGGGCTCGACGGCGCGCTGGCTGCCTTCGAGCAGGGTCTCAAGCCGGTCTGGAAGGATACGGTGGTGATGGTCGTTACCGAGTTCGGCCGCACCGCGAAGGTCAACGGCACGGTCGGCACCGACCACGGCACCGGCACGATCGCCTTCCTCGTCGGCGGCGCGGTCAAGGGCGGGCGCATGGTCGTGGACTGGCCCGGCCTGAAGCCCGAGCAACTTTACGAGAAGCGCGATCTCAAGCCGACGACGGATATCCGTGGCGTCGCCAAGGGCGTGGTGTCGGAGCTGTTCGGGCTCTCGGGGCCGGTGCTGGCGGAGAGAGTGTTCCCGGGCACCGGCGCGCTTGCGCCGATGCGGGGGCTGGTGGGGTAGGGCTGCTTTCCTTCTCCCACCCATCTCGGGCTTGCCCGAGATGGGCAGCTCAAAGTGTCAAAGTCGGCAACAGCCGACTTTGATGGGGGGAGAAGGTGGCAGCGCGTAGCGCTGACGGGTGAGGGAAGTTCTTGTCTTGAAGGAGAAAAGGGCCGCTTGCGCGACCCTTCCCTCATCCGCCTCGCTTCGTTCGGCACCTTCTCCCCCGAGGGGAGAAGGGAAGCCTATGCCCATTCGCGCTTGGCGAGCTTTTCCTCGAAAGCCTGGATCTTCGTGGCCTTCTCCATGGTCAGGCCGATATCGTCGAGGCCGTTGATCAGGCAGTGCTTGCGGAACGGGTCGAGGTCGAACTTCACCGTGCCGCCGTCGGGGCCCTTGATCTCCTGCTTTTCGAGATCGACCGTCAGCGTCGCGTTCGAGCCGCGATCGGCGTCGTCGAACAGCTTCTCCAGATCCTCCGGGCTGACCACGATCGGCAGAATGCCGTTCTTGAAGCAGTTATTGTAGAAAATGTCGGCGAAGGACGTCGAAATCACGCAGCGGATGCCAAAATCGAGCAGGGCCCAAGGTGCGTGCTCGCGTGACGAGCCACAGCCGAAATTGTCGCCGGCGACCAGGATCTCCGACTTGCGATAGGCCGGCTGGTTCAGCACGAAATCGGGGTTCTCCGAGCCGTCCTCCTTGTAGCGCATCTCGGCGAACAGGGCAGTGCCGAGCCCGGTGCGCTTGATCGTCTTGAGGTACTGCTTGGGGATGATCATGTCGGTGTCGACATTGATCACCTTCAGCGGGGCGGGCGTGGAGGTCAGCGTGGTGAAGGGCTGCATGGCGGGAACTCCTGATCGACAGTCCTTTAGCCGAACTGCGCGGCGCGGAGAACCCTCAAATCCGCGTGTCCGATAACCCCAGACCCGCATTCAAGACATCTCGATTGACACCCAGCCCTCATCCTGAGGAGAAGCCGTAGGCTTCGTCTCGAAGGATGCTCCAGATGTCTCCGGAGCCTGCTGGAGCATCATCCTTCGAGACGCCGCTTCGCGGCTCCTCAGGATGAGGGCTGTTGGGGGCAAGGCCGTCAGATATAGGCGATGTAACGCCCTGCCGCCGCCACGCCGAGCCAGATCACCAGCGAGAGCGCGGCCGGCACCCTTGCGGCGCGCGCGGTCATGCTGGGATAGCCGCGCTTCAGCGCCCGCTCCATCCACAGCACGTTCAGCAAGCCGATCGCAATCAGCGCCAGCTTGATCTGGAAGGAGGGGTTCCTGATGATAGCGCTCGCCTCCGGCGTGAACAGGACGATGCCGCTGGCGAGAAGCATGCAGAACGCGCCGATCGCGACCGGGCGAAAGCGGCGGATGACGCTCTCCGTCGCGTCGTCGCGCAGCGCGCCGAGGACGCGCAGATCCATGATCGCGACGCTGGCGAAGAAGACCAGCACCGCGAGCACATGCACGACATTGGCGATCGGATAGATCAGCACGGCGTCACGGATGCCCAGCCCGAAGGTCGAGCGTTCCAGCGTCTGCAGGATGGCGATGCCGGCATGCTCCACGCCGGCTCACCTCAGCTCGAAGCGCTTGCCGGCGACCTCGATCCATTCCGCCCGCATCTCACCCTGCTTGACGCGGCTGGGATAGCCATAGGCCGTAATCGTGGTGCCGACCTTGATCAGCTCCTGCAGGGCGCCGCGCGCCTGCATGCGCGAGGGCGGCGCGAAGGTCAGCTCCCAATCCTTGCCGTCGGCGGCGATGTCGGCATGGACATGGGGGTTGATGTATTCGAGCGTCTTGATCGGCCCGGTCAGCGTCACCGGGTTCTGGGCATCGTAGGAGCCCCACCCGTGATGGGCGAAGGCGGCCGCGGGCAAGGCTACGGCTAGGGTGGCGAAGGCGAGGCGGCGCATGGTCGGTCTCCGCGTTCGTGTTTCCAGGCGAAGGTTAGAGCCGTGCGAGGCGGCGTCAATGAGGCGACAGCGACGCGGTCGCATTCACGGATGCGTCAGCGGTCCGATCGCATGGCCGGGCCGCGCTCGCTGCCAGGCCCGCAGCATTCCTCAGAGCTGCGAGGTCAGCAGCTTGAAGCTGGCGAAGGTGAAGAAGGCGGCGAGACAGGCCTCCGCGCGGCGGCGGATCCGGCGATAGCCGGAGATCATCGAGGCGGTCGAAAACAGCACCGCGTAGAACTGGTTGATCCCCAGCGAGATCAGCATGCAGCCGATAATGATGGCGTAGAGCACGACCGGCGGCGTATCCGGGCGCAATCCCAGCGCGATGATCGCCGTCCAGCTCAGGATCGCCTTGGGATTTGTCAGGTGCATCAGGTAGCCGCGCAGGAAGCTGCGGCGTCCTGAGATGGCGGCTTTCGGCGGCGGCATCTCGACCCGCATGGCCGAGCGTGCCGAACGCCAGGCCAGGAACAGCAGATAGACCCCGCCGACGATCTTGATGGTGTAGAGCGCTCCGGGATGGGCCACGACCAGGCCGGTGACGCCGATCGCGGCCAGGATTCCCCAGGTCAGCGAGCCGGCGGTGACGCCGAGCGCCAGTATGGCGCCAGCGTCCCGGCCACGTTCCATCGAGGTAGCCATGACGACGAGGTTGCTGGGGCCGGGGCTGGCGACGGCCAGGAAGAAGGCCGAGTAGACCAGCGCCAGATCAGGCAAGTGACGGATCAGATCGTTGAGCATCGCCTAGCGCTCCGCCTCGGCTTCGATGGCTTCCATGTCTTCGTCGGAAAAGCCGAAATGATGGCCGATCTCGTGGACCAGCACATGGGTGACGATCGCGCCCAGGCTCTCGTCGTTCTCGGCCCAGTAGTCGAGGATCGGACGGCGGTAGAGATGGATGGTGTTGGGCATCTGGCCGGTCTGCGGGGCATAGCCCTGCTGCGGCAGGCCGATGCCGCTGAACAGGCCGAGGATGTCGAAGGGGCTCTCGGCCTCGAGCTCCTTCAGCACCTCGTCCTCGGGGAATTCGGTGACATTGAAGATGACATCGCTGCAGAGCGCGCGGAATGCATCCGGCAAGTGGTCGAACGCCGCCTGCGCCAGTAACTCGAACTCGGCGATGGAAGGCGCTTTTGCGCCATCCCAACCGATGTCGGAGCTAGCTTGCGCGTGAGCGCTCGCACTGGCCGTGGCCGAGACTGAAGGCACGCTTCCCATCACCAGATCTTCAATTGATGGCCGAGCCAATAGGCCAGCGCGATCACGCCAAGCAGCGACAGGGACCGGCCGATGCGCCGGCCCCAGAGCTCGATCCTGTCGCCATCGGGCGCATCGCCGCCGGAAAAATGCTCGGCGGCGCGGCCCATGGAGGAACTGAGCAGGCTCTCGCTGTCGCGCTTGACGCGGTCGAGGGCGGCCTGGGCCTCGGCGGCGCGCGCGGTTTCGCGGGGGTCGTTCGACATGCTCGTTACCCCCGCTTACCCCTCACCCCAACAGCCTGACATCGACGAAGTGGCCGGCAAGCGCCGCGGCTGCCGCCATCTGCGGCGAGACCAGATGCGTCCTGCCCTTGTAGCCCTGGCGCCCTTCGAAATTGCGGTTCGAGGTCGAGGCGGCGCGCTGGCCCGGCTTGAGCTGGTCGGGGTTCATCGCCAGGCACATCGAGCAGCCCGGCTCGCGCCATTCGAAGCCGGCCGCGAGGAAGATCTTGTCCAGCCCTTCCTGCTCCGCCTGCTGCTTCACGAGACCCGAGCCCGGCACGATCATGGCGTAGTCGAGCGAGCCCGCGATCTTCTTGCCCTCGACGATCTTGGCGACGGCGCGCAGGTCCTCGATGCGGCCATTGGTGCAGGAGCCGATCCAGATCACGTCGAGCGGGATGTCGATGATCTTGGTGCCGGCGGCCAGGCCCATATAGTCGAGCGCGCGCTGCTTGGAGGTGCGCTTGGTCTCGTCCTCGATCAGGGCGGGATCGGGCACAGCGCCCGCGACCGAGATGACGTCCTCCGGGCTCGTGCCCCAGGAGACGATCGGCGGCAGGTTGTTGGCATCGAGCCGGACGATGCGGTCGAAATGCGCGCCCTCGTCGCTGTAGAGCGTCTCCCAATAGCGCAGCGCTGCCTCCCAGGCCGCGCCCTTGGGCGCCTTGGGACGGCCGTTCAGATAGGCGAAGGCCTTCTCGTCGGGCGCGACCATGCCGGCGCGCGCGCCGCCCTCGATCGACATGTTGCACAGCGTCATGCGGCCCTCCATCGAGAGCGCGCGGATGGCATCGCCGGCATATTCGATGACCGAGCCGGTGCCGCCGGCCGTGCCGGTCTCACCGATGATGGCGAGCGTGATGTCCTTGGCGGTGACGCCCTTGGCGAGCGTGCCGTCCACCTGGACGAGCATGTTCTTGGCCTTCTTCTGGATCAGCGTCTGGGTGGCGAGCACATGCTCGACCTCCGAGGTGCCGATGCCATGCGCCAGCGCCCCGAAAGCGCCATGCGTCGAGGTGTGGCTGTCGCCGCAGACGATGGTGGTGCCGGGCAGGGTGAAGCCCTGCTCGGGGCCGACGATGTGGACGATGCCCTGGCGGATATCGAGCTCGTTGAAATACTCGACGCCGAAATCCTTGGCGTTCCTGGCCAGCGCCTCGACCTGGATGCGGCTTTCCTCTTCGGTGATGCCCTTGCTGCGGTCGGTCGTCGGGATGTTGTGGTCGACGACGGCCAGCGTCTTGTGCGGGGCATGGACCTTGCGGCCGGTCAGGCGCAGCCCCTCGAAGGCCTGCGGGCTCGTGACCTCATGGACGAGGTGGCGGTCGATATAGAGCAGGCAGGTTCCGTCCTCCTGCCGGTCGACGATGTGGTCGTCGAAGATCTTGTCGTACAGCGTGCGTGGGGTGGCGTTGGACGTCATGACGTGGTGGCCTCTGTCGGATACCGAGAATGTCTTACGGGTATCGGGATGTCTTGCGGATATTGGGATGTCTCGAACGGCCCGGCTCATGCCGGAGGGCGCAGCGCAACGGCCTGTCGCCGGCCGAAAATGGCCGGTCTCAGGCGCGCGTAAGGCCTGCGGCGATCGACGCCGTGAAACGTCCGAAGAAGCGCCAGGGCAGGCGGGCGTGATCGTCGAGCGCGACAAAGTCCTGCGTCGTCGGCAGGGCAGGCAGATGGCCTTCACCCTGGACGGCGCAGACGCGCAGCATCGATCGATCGGAACGCAGTGACATGAGGGAGTGTCTAGCAGTTCTAAGGTGGCGCGACAATCGAGATGCGAGCCCGCGAGATACAGCCGCGCGTGGCGTGCATGCCGCAATGGGATAGATGCCTCGCGACCGCCATGCTGATAAGCAGGGATCGGTGCGCCCGAGCCGGGGCTCAGGCGACGAAGCGAGGTGTGGTGATGCTCAGGTTCTTTCCCTTCATGGTGCTGGCGGTGCTGGTCTACGCCGTCGTCATCGCCGTCATGGGGCAGCCGCTGGGGCGCGAAGTCCTCGGCTTCGGCCTGCCGTCGGGCGTGCGCTTTTCGCTGACGGTGAGCGAGCTCCTGCTCTTCGTCGCGACGATCGTGTTGTTCTTCGAGGTCATGAACGCGGCCAGCGCGAAGACGAACTCGATCCTCAATCACGGCCTCTCGATGCTGGTCTTCCTCGCCTGCTTCATTGCCTTCCTGCTGCTGCCGGCCTTCGGCACGGGTACGTTCCTGATCATCACGCTGATGTGTCTGGTCGATGTCATTGCCGGCTATTCGATCAGCATCCTGACGGCCCGGCGCGACATGACCTTCGGGGCGCAGGAGTAGGCGTTCTCGCCAGGGAGTCTCCGCGTCATTGCGAGCGTAAGCGAAGCAATCCAGAGCGGCAGCGTGCTACGCCCCCCTGGATTGCTTCGCTTACGCTCGCAATGACGGAGGCGCCATCGCGTCGTCGGTCGGCGGATTGCCAAAACAAAAACGCGGCCCCGAAGGACCGCGTTTTTCAAATCTCTTGCGCAAATCTCTTGCGATGAAGCCGAAGCTTACTTCGCGGCGACCTTGTCGCCCTTCGGCGCGCGGGGCTCGACGCGCTCGGCGATACGGGCCGACTTGCCGCGGCGATCGCGCAGGTAATACAGCTTGGCGCGGCGCACCTTGCCCTTGCGGACGACCTTGATGGAATCGATGTTCGGCGAGAAGAGCGGGAACACGCGCTCGACGCCCTCGCCATAGGAAATCTTGCGGACAGTGAAGGCCTGGTTCAGGCCGCCGCCATTGCGCGCGATGCAGACGCCTTCATAAGCCTGGACACGGCTACGCTCGCCTTCCTTGACCTTGACGTTGACCTGCACGGTGTCGCCGGGCTGGAAATGCGGGATCTCGCGACCTTCGCTGAGCTTGGCGATTTGCTCTTTGTCGAGCTGTTCGATGATGTTCACGGGTCTCTCCAATAGCCGTTGTCGCGCTTGAGCTGCGCGGGCGTTCGGCACGCTGTTTTCAGTTGTGAGCGGGGCCATACAGCAGAGTCGGGCGCTTGTCGAGCGCGGGCCTTCGCAAAGGCTTGGCCGGCCAGGGAAAGCGAGGCTTGGCGAGGCTTGGCGAGGCTTGGCGAGGCCCTTGCCGAGGTGCATAGCGGTACGCAACAACAATGACAGTATCCAGGGTCGAAAACCATGCCTGAAAGCCTCCACAAGATCGCCCTCGTCACAGGCGCCGCGCGCGGCATCGGGCTTGCCACCGCGAGGCGTTTTCTCTCCGAGGGCTGGCGGGTCGCGCTGCTCGATATCGAGGGCGAAGTGCTGGCGCAGGCCGTGGCCGAGATCGCGCGGCCCGAAGCGACGCTGGCGCTGACCTGCGACCTTGGCGACCCCGAGCAGATTACCGCTGCCTTCGCCGCGCTGACGGCCCGCTTCGGACGGCTCGATGCATTGGTGAACAATGCCGGCACGGCAGTGTTCAAGCCGCTGCTGGAAACCACTCATGAAGAATGGAACCGCGTGCTCGCCGTCAACCTGACCGGTCCGTTCCTGACCGTGCAGGCGGCCGCACCGCTGATGGCCGATACCGGCGGCGGCGCGATCGTCAACATCACCTCGATCTCGGGCCTGCGCGCCTCGACGCTGCGGGTCGCCTACGGCACCAGCAAGGCCGGGCTCGCCCATCTCACCAAGCAGCAGGCGGCGGAGCTCGCCAGCTTGGGTATCCGCGTCAACGCGGTCGCGCCCGGCCCGGTCGATACCGCCATGGCCAAGGCGGTGCACTCGGCCGAAATCCGCGCCGACTACCGCGACGCCATCCCGCTCGCTCGCTACGGGCTGGAGGAGGAACTGGCCGAGGCAATTTTCTTTCTGTGCAGCGACAGGGCGAGCTACATCACCGGGCAGGTTCTGGCGGTCGATGGCGGGTTCGACGCGGTCGGCATCGGGCTGGCGACGCTGCGTGGGGAAAGGCGGAATCGCTGAGACCGGGAAACAGAACAGAGAACCCTCTCCACCCCAGGTCGGATGTTTCCGACTTGGGCCACTATCTCTGCCAATCTCGGGCAGGCCGCCGCTCTCGACAAGACGGGCCAGAAGATAGGCCCCCCTTTTTCAAGGCGGCGGTCCCCAAACCGCCCCAGCGACACATCCATCTCTCATCTCCCGCCCAACAACCCCGACGGAATCAGACTCCCATGCAATCTTCAACCACGATGTGTGAATGCCGTAGCCTGTAAGGAGAGGGGTTCCCCGCGCCTCCTTGTGCGAGCCAACTTTCCGCTTGCGCTGCCTCCCGAACGGCGCGAACCTGCCCTTCGAAATCCCTCTTCGACGGCCGCCCGACCCCTGTCGGGCCTGAGCGACCGCCGCCTTTCTGGCGTGGGCGCTTCACTTGTCTTCCCTCGCCGGTTCCTGCCGCGTCGGAGCCCTGAGCCCAACGGCTTCTCGCCCCTTCGCGGCCAATGACCGAAGGAGGAAGCCATGGCTGCGACATCCCGGAACGAAGGAAACGCAAACGGAGTCAGAGGCGGGGGCCCGCGATGCATCGCCATCGTCGGCCCCTTTCAGAGCGGCAAGACGACCCTGCTCGAAAGCATCCTGGAGCGCTGCGGCGGCGTCTCCCGCGCGGGCTCGGTCAAGACCGGCAACAGCGTCGGCGATGCGAGTGCGGAGGCCCGCTCGCATCAGATGAGTACGGAGCTCAACGTTGCCTCCGTCGAATTTCTCGGCGAGCGCTTCCAGTTCGTCGATTGTCCCGGCTCCGTCGAGTTCCTGCACGAGATGCGCCATGTCCTGCCGGTGATCGACGCCGCGGTGGTGGTCTGCGAGGCGGATGACCGCAAGGCGCCGGCGCTCGAACTCGTGCTGCGCGAGCTCGAGGAAGCGGATATTCCGCGCTTCCTGTTCCTGAACAAGATCGACACCGCCTCGCGCCGGGTGCGCGAGACGCTCGGCATCCTGCAGCGCGCCTCGCGCACGCCCCTGCTGCTGCGCCAGATCCCGATCTGGCAGAAGGGCATCGCGGTCGGCTTCATCGATCTCGCGCTGGAGCGCGCCTTCATCTACCGCGAGCATGCGCCCAGCGAGATCGTGCCGCTCGTCTCCGAGGAGACGGGGCGCGAGAAGGAAGCGCGCTTCTCGATGCTGGAGAAACTCGCCGATTACGACGACGCGCTGATGGAGGATCTGCTCGGCGACATGGAGCCGCCGCGCGACCGCATCTTCGACGATCTCGCGCGGGAATTGCAGCATCGCCATGTCGTGCCCGTGCTGATCGGCTCGGCCGAGCGCGGCAATGGCGTGACGCGCCTGCTCAAGGCGCTGCGGCACGAGGCTCCCGGCCTTGGCGAGACGCGTGGACGCATCGGCGTCGTGGCCGAGGGCGCGCCGCTCGCGCAGGTGATGAAGACCTGGCATTCCGGCCAGGGCGGCAAGGTCTCGCTTGCCCGCATGCTGCGCGGCAGGCTGGCGGAGGGCGATGTCGTGACCTCGTCGGGCGGCGTCGAGGCGCGGATCGCAGGCGTGCTTGCGGTCAAGGGCATGGAGCAGACGCGCAAGCCGGCGGCGGAGGAGGGCGAGATCGCCGCCTTCGCGCGGCTCGAAGGCGTGGTGACCGGGGATGCCCTGACGCTGGGCAAGCTGCGCGCGAGCGTGGTGAGCTCGGTCGCGCCGCCCGAAGCTGTGCATGCGCTGGCTGTCTCGGTGAAGGACCGCAAGGACGATGTCAGGCTGGCGGCGGCGCTGGCGCGATTGGCGGAGGAGGATACCGCGCTGACGCTCACGCATCTGCCGGAGTTCGGCGAGATGCGCCTGTCCGGCCAGGGTGAGATGCATCTGCGCGTCACGCTGGAGCGGCTCGCCGGGCGCTATGGCGTGTCCGTCGAGAGCAGTCCGCCGCAGATCGGTCATCGCGAGACCATCCGGGGCAAGGCCGGCGCGCGCGGCCGGCACCGCAAGCAGAGCGGCGGGCATGGGCAATATGGCGATGTGGTGCTGGAGGTCTCAGCCCTCCCGCGCGGCGAGGGTATTCGCTTCGTCGATCGCATCACCGGCGGCGTGGTACCCCGGCAATATATCGCCTCCGTCGAGGCCGGCATGCGCGATTTCTGCCAGAACGGGCCGCTCGGCTTTCCGCTGGTCGATATCGAGGTGACGCTGACCGACGGCTCCTATCACACGGTCGATTCCTCCGACATGGCGTTCAGGCAGGCGGCGCGTATCGCCATGGGCGAGGCCGTGCCGCAGGCGAAGCCCGTGCTGCTGGAGCCGATCCTGGCTGTCGAGGTGGTGATCCCCTCCGAGGCGATGTCGCGGGCCTCGGCCATCGTCTCGAGCCGGCGCGGACAGATCCTCGGCTATGATTCGCGGCCGGGCTGGCGCGGCTGGGACCAGATCAATGCGCTGATCCCCGAGGCGGAGATGCCGGGGCTGATCGTCGAGCTGCGCTCGGCGACAGCCGGGGTCGGTTCGTTCAGCGCCCGCTTCAACCATCTTGCCGAACTCGCCGGCAAGCCGGCCGAGGCGATCGTTGCCTCGCATGCCCTGGCGCAGGCGCGATGAAGGGTCTGGGATCTGAAAGGTTCATATCTAAACCTTTTTGTGTATTCTTGGGGGCGGGCGCTTGCGCCCGCCCGTTCAGTTCCGCACTGTATGGTCATGAAAAAACACTGGCACGGCCGTTCCTGCGGTCGCAAAGCCGGCGATATGGGAGGATATGACCATGAATGCGATAAGCGCCGCCGCGGCGAAGCCTGACCCGCGTCCCTGGTTGGCGCAATATCCCGCTGCCGTGCCGCCGGAACTCGATGCGACCAAGGTCGGCACATTGGCCGATCTTGTCCACGCCGCCTGCACGACCTATGCCGCGCGCCCGGCCTTCGAGAGCTTCGGCAAGACGATCAGCTTCGCCGAGACCGGCCGCGCCGCACAGGCCTTCGCCGCCTGGCTGCAGGCGCAGGGCTTCAAGAAGGGCGATCGCATCGCGCTGATGATGCCCAACATCCTGGCCTATCCGGCGACGATCTTCGGGGCGCTCATCGGCGGCTTCACCGTCGTCAACATCAACCCGCTCTACACGGCGCGCGAGTTGACGCACCAGATCAACGATTCCGGCGCTCGCGTGCTGGTGGTGATCGAGAACTTCGCCCATGTCGTCGAGGAGGCGAAGCCCAACCTCAAGCTCGACGCCATCGTCATCGCCACTGCCGGCGACTTGATGGGCTTCAAGGGCACGATCGTCAATTTCGTCGCCCGCAAGATCAAGAAGGTGGTCAAATCCTTCAACCTGCCGGGCTCGATCTCGCTCAAGGGCATCCTGGCGGGGCCGAGCGTGATGGCGCCGGTCACGGTTAGCCCGGACGACGTCGCCTTCCTGCAATATACCGGCGGCACGACCGGCGTCGCGAAGGGTGCGACGCTGACGCATCGCAACGTCGCCTCCAATGTCGAGCAATGCGCCTTGTGGCTGGGCTGGGCGCTGGAGCCGCCGCTGGGCCGCAGCGACTACCAGCACGTCATGGTCACGGCCCTGCCGCTCTACCACATCTTCGCGCTGACATGCTGCTGCATGTTCATGCTGCGCATTGGCGCCAAGGGGCTGCTGATCGCCAATCCGCGCGACATAGCCGGCTTCGTCAAACTGCTGAAGACGAGCCGGATCACGCTCTTTTCCGGCGTCAACACGCTCTACAACGCATTGGCGAACCACCCGGAGATCCGCCAGGTGAATTTCGAGGAGCTGCGCTTTGCGGTTGCCGGTGGCATGGCGACGCAAGCCGCCGTCGCCCGGCACTGGAAGGAAGTCACCGGCCGGCCGATCGTCGAGGGCTATGGCCTGTCGGAGACCTCGCCGGTGGCTTCGGCGAACCGGCCCGACATTTCCGAGTTCACCGGCACGATCGGCTATCCGCTGCCCTCGACCGATTTCGCCATCCGCGATGCCGAGGGCCACGACATGGCGCCTGGCGAGCCTGGCGAGATCTGCATCCGCGGGCCGCAGGTCATGGTCGGCTACTGGAATCGCCCCGACGAGACGCAGAAGGTGATGACCGCCGACGGCTATTTCCGCTCGGGCGATGTCGGCGTGCTGTTGCCCGACGGACAGATCAAGATCGTCGACCGGATGAAGGACATGGTCCTGGTCTCGGGCTTCAAC
This sequence comes from Bosea vaviloviae, assembly GCF_001741865.1. NCBI lineage: Bacteria > Pseudomonadati > Pseudomonadota > Alphaproteobacteria > Hyphomicrobiales > Alloboseaceae > Allobosea > Allobosea vaviloviae. The sequence continues at coordinate 5,736,316 of NZ_CP017147.1, read as the reverse complement.
GTCTATCCCAACGAGGTCGAGGAGGTGCTCGCCAGCCATCCCGGCGTGCTGGAGGCAGCCGTGATCGGCCTGCCCGACGAGCATTCCGGCGAGGCCGTCACCGCCTTCGTGGTCAAGAAGGACGAAGCGCTGACCGCCGAGGCCCTGCGCGCCTTCTGCAAGGACAGCCTGACCGGCTATAAGGTGCCCAAGCAGATCGTCTTCCGCGACAGCCTGCCCAAGACCAATGTCGGCAAGGTGCTGCGCCGCGCGCTGCGCGAGGAGGTCGCCTCCCACAAATGAGGTGGCGGCAGCTTGATCGCGCGGAGGGCGATGGCTAGTTTGCCTCGCCAAGGCCGAAGGCCTGCGCCATCCGCCGCGCGCATCCGCGCGCCGACGAAAAGGTTGCTGATTGCCCCGTCGCCTTCTCGAACTCCCGCTGCTGCGCCGGCTGAAGCCTGGGCTCTATGTCCATGACGAGGAGGCGCTGAACGCGGAGCCGGCGCTCGATTTGCTGGCTGAGCCGATCACGCCGATCGACGCCTTCTTCATCCGCAACAATGGCGATCTGCCCGAGACCGGGCCGGCCGAGGCCTGGCGGCTGACGATCGATGGCGAGGTCGAGCGGCCGCTGGTCTGGTCGATCGCCGAACTGCGGGCGCGCTTCGAGACCGTCACCGTCACCGCCGTACTCGAATGCGCCGGCAATGGCCGCTCGCAATTCTCACCCACGACCGACGGCTTGCCCTGGCGGCTCGGCGCTGTCGGCTGCGCGCGCTGGACCGGTGTCAGGCTGAAGGATGTGCTGGAGGCGTCCGGCGTGAAGGCGGGCGCCGTCTATACCGCGCATTACGCGCCCGACCGGAACCTGTCGGATCCATTGCGGCCGGCCTTGTCGCGCGGCTTGCCGATCGCCAAGGCGCTGGCGACGGAGACGCTGATCGCCTTCGCGATGAACGACGAGCCTCTGCCGCCGCTGCATGGCGGGCCGCTGCGCATCGTCGCGCCCGGTTTTCCCGGCTCGGCCTGGCAGAAGTGGCTCGACCGGATTTCGGTGCGCGATGTCGAACATGACGGCGAGAAAATGCGCGGCACGGATTATCGGATGCCCCAGACACCGGTGAAGCCGGGCGAGGCGATCGATCCGGCCCGGTTTTCCGTCATCACCGACATGCCGGTGAAATCGCTGATCACGGCGCCGGCGCATGGGTTCAGCGTCGCGGTGGGATCGATCCTTGTCGTCGAAGGCTTTGCCTGGAGCGGAGCGATCCCGCTGGCGGGTCTGCGTGCCTCCTGCGATGGCGGGGCAAGCTGGCTCGAGGCGGAGCTCGGGGATAGCGAGGGGCCGTTCGCCTGGCGACGCTTCCGCTTGGGTTTCACCATCGAGCGGGCGGGACCGCTTTCGATCGTGACGCAGGCGCGCGATGTCGAGGGGAATGTCCAGCCTTTCGAGACGCCATGGAATCCGCGCGGCTACTGCAACAATCAGATGCAGCGGGTGTGCGGCGCGGCGCGGTAAGGAGGCGAACCTGGGCTGGGAGATCGTGGCGACGGCTTGGTATCCGACCTGAAATGAACTAAGTTAGTTCGATCCGGCGGAGCACGCGATGAAGACGGTCAATATCCATGCCGCAAAGACACATCTGTCTCGCCTTGTCGAAGAGGCGGCGGCGGGGGATGAGATCATCCTTGCCAAACACGGCAAGCCGATCGCACGGCTCGTGCCGCTTGCAGCAGAGCCGAAGAAGCGGGAGTTGGGCCGCCTCGCAGGAAAGATAAAAGTACCCGATAACTTCGACGACCCGCTGCCCGATGAGGCTTTGAAGCTCTTTTTGGGCGGCTGATGCGTCTTCTGCTCGATACGCATGTCCTGATCTGGGCCATATCGGCGCCGCAGCGGCTGGGCGATCAGGCGCGTCGCGATATTTCCAGCCAGAAGAATGCGGTATTCTTCAGTGCGGCCAGCATCTGGGAGATTGCGATCAAGGCGGCCCTGCGTCGCTCCGATTTCGAGATCGACCCGTATGAGGTGATTGCGGAAGCGGTGGCGCTTGGTTTTGGAGAGCTTGCGATAGGCTCGCAGGTTGCCGCTGGCGTCAAAGACCTACCGGCTATTCATCTCGATCCGTTCGATCGCTTGCTGGTGGTGCAGGCGATGGCCGAGCCTTGCATCTTGCTGACGGCCGATCACAAATTGGCAGCTTACTCGGATTTGGTGCGGTTGGTCTGAAACGCTTCGCGTTACGCTGCGATCAACGCCTTTTCATCCGCCTCTAGCGTCAGGACGGCCACGATCTCGCCCGGTGCGACATCGCGCTGGAAGCGCACGAGCGTGAAATCCTCGGCGCGGCCGGTGTTGCCGCGTTCGGTCAGCACCGAGAGCGGCCGGCCGAGGCGGGCGTCGAGGTGCTGCCGGTGGGCGTCGCGAGCGGCTTCGCGCAAGCGGCTCGCCCGTTCCGAGACGATGCCACCCGGCAATTGCGGCATGCGCGCGGCCGGCGTGCCCGGGCGCGGCGAATAGGGGAAGACGTGGACGAAGCTCAGGCCGCATTCCTCGACCAAGGAGAGCGAGCGCGAGAACATGGCCTCGTCCTCGGTCGGGAAGCCGGCGATCAAATCGGCGCCGAAGACGATATCAGGCCGTAAGCCCCGCATCTCCGCGCAGAAGCGGATAGCATCCTCGCGACCGTGCCGGCGCTTCATCCGCTTCAGGATCAGATCGTCTCCGGCCTGCAGCGAGAGATGCAGATGCGGCATCAGGCGCGGTTCGGTCGCGATCGCCCCGAGGAGTTCGTCATCGACCTCGACCGCATCGATCGAGGAGAGGCGCAGGCGCGGCAATTCGGGCACGGCGCGCAGGATCGCCTGGACCAGCCGGCCCAATGTCGGCGCATCCCGCAGGTCGCGGCCATAGCTCGTCAGGTCGACACCCGTCAGCACGATCTCTCTCGCGCCGGCCTCGCTCAGCCTGCGGCATTGCGCGACCGCCTCGCTCAGCGCAAGCGAACGCGAATTGCCCCGGCCGAACGGGATGACGCAGAAGGTGCAGCGATGGTCGCAGCCGTTCTGGACCTGGATGAAGCCGCGTGTATGGGCGGCAAAGCGGCCGGTCCGGGCATCGGATAGGGTCGTCTGCGCCATGATGTCGGAGACGGCGATCTTGTCGTCGGCTGCGGCCTCTGCGTCGCCGCGCAGGCTGTTGGAGCAGGCGAGCGCTGCCCAGGTCTCGGGCTTCATCTTCTCGGCATTGCCGAGAACGCGCGCGGTTTCCGGCATGGCGGCGAAGCGGGCGGGCTCGATCTGCGCGGCGCAGCCCGTGACTACCACTGGCCGGCCGGGCTGCTCGCGCTTCAATCGGCGGATCGCCTGCCTGGCCTGGCGCGTCGCCTCACTGGTGACGGCGCAGCTGTTGACGATGGCGAGGTCGTCGAGGCCTGCGGCCTGCGCCCGCTCGCGGATCGCCTCGCTCTCGACGATGTTAAGGCGGCAGCCGAAGGTGACGACCTCCAGCGCCATCAGGCCGCCCTCTCGAACCAGTCCGGCTCGAGCACGCCCTCCCATTCGAAGGCGACCGGGCCGGTCATTAGCACATGGCCGTCGCGCTCGCGCCATTCGATGGTGAGATCGCCGCCGGGCAGGCTGACGACCGCCTTGCGGGCCGATAATTCGCGCCGCACCGCCGCGACCAGGGCCGCGCAGGCGCCCGAGCCGCAGGCCTGGGTGATGCCGGCGCCGCGCTCCCAGACGCGCAGCACGATATGATCGGGCGCCGTCACCGCCGCGAGCTCGATATTGGCGCGGTCGGGGAAGATCGGGTGGTTCTCCAGCAGCGGCCCGATCTGCTCCAGATTGAAGCGATAGGGATCGTCGACGAAGAAGACCGCATGCGGGTTGCCCATGTTGACCGCGCAGGGCGTGTGCAGGATCGGATCGTCGATCGGGCCGATCTGCAGTTCGAAATGGGCGGTGTCGTGGAACGGTTCGGCGAGCGGGATTTCGTCCCAGGCGAGGCGGGGGGCGCCCATGTCGACGGTGAAGACGAGCTCGCTCTCGCGCACCGCCGGCAGGAGGCCGGCCTTGGTCTGGAGCGTCAGCCTGGTCCTGGACGGATCGCCCATCGCGGGGTCGGCCATCATCGCCCAGGCGACGCAGCGCGTGCCGTTGCCGCAGGCGCCGGCTTCGGAGCCGTCGGTGTTGTAGATTCGGACATAGGCGTCGGTGCCGGGCGTCAGGGCGTCGTGCAGCACCATGAGCTGGTCGAAGCGGGCGCCGGGTTGCGCCGCAATGGCGCGGGCGTCGGATTCGCTGACGCGCAGCTGCGAACCACGCAGGTCGAGCACTGTGATCTGGTTGCCCAGACCGTTCATTTTCAGGAACCGGCGGGTTGCCAGAGCGTTCATTCGGTCACAGGTCCACAAACTACGGCGTCTATGAGGGAACCGACGCGAAAAAGCCACCCTTCGCCCGTTCTTGCGTGAAGGTGGACATTCTATGTTGCGCTGCAAGGGCGCGAATCGTTCTTTTTGGTCAGGACCATGATGATGCGGCATTCCCGGATTGGTGTTCTGGCGCTTTCTGCGCTGCTTGGTGCCTCCATGCCGGCCTTCGCGCAGACGCGCGTCGCGCCTCCGACGGCTGTCGAGTCCGCGCCGCTCGCGCCGCCCGCGGGTGCGGCCGCTCCTGCGCAGGCGCAGGCCGCCCCGCCAGTGGCCGAGCCGCAGCCGGTTCAGCCGCCCCCGGTGCTGCAGGGACCGGCCGCGCCGCAGCCCGTCCAGCCTCCGCCGGCGTCGCCGCTTCCGCCCGAGCCGCAGCCGGTGCAGCCGCCTCCGACCCTGCCGGCTCCCGGTCCGGCGCTGCCGGTGCCGCCCGTGCCGCTGCAGCAGACGGGTGTGCCTGATCCGAACGCGACGCTCGCCGGCAAGCGGGGCGATACGAGCGATGTCGACGCCATCCTGCTCGTCTCCAAGCCGGTGCTGTCGCTTGCCGGCCAGTCGAGCTGGGATCAGGGCTTTCAGCGCCTGAGCGAGAGTTTCAAGATCCTGCGCGAGGAGGCAGCCAAGGCCGGGCTGCCGATCGCCGGTCGGCCGCTGACGCTGTTCGTCGAAACCGACGATAACGGTTTCCGCTTCGAGGCGATGCTGCCGGTCGGGCAGGCGCCGGAGGGGGCGCGGACCTCGGAATTCGCGCGCGGCGTCAAGGTCGGCCTGTCGCCGGCGGGCCCCTCGCTGCGCTTCGTCCATGTCGCGCCCTATGACGACATCGACTCGACCTATGAGACGATCACGGCCTATCTCGAGGCCAAGAGCATCGTGGTGAAGGATGCCTTCCTCGAGGAGTATGTCAGCGACCTCAACGATCCCGGCGACCCGAACCTCGAGATCAACGTCTACGTCCAGCCGAAGTGAGTGCGGGGCGTATTCGGGCCTAGAGCGTCATTCTCGGGCTCGCGCGCCCCAAGAATCTCACGACCAGAGCGCTCTGGTCTACGAGATGGTCGGGTCAAGCCCGACCATGACGCGCGCCGTCATCCCGGGTCTCCGCGGAGTTTATCCTTGGGCCGATCGAAGGTCGGACCCGAGGGCTGCGCCGGGGATGACCTAGTGGATAAGCTCAGGCCGTCCAGCTCAGCCCCGGCCGCATCGGCCTGAAGCGCTCCTCCGGCAGGCCGGCCTGCGCCAGGGCCGCCTTCAGCGCCTCGGGCGGGCGCTCGATGCCCTCGTCGGTGAGCTGGAACGTGCCCCAGTGATGGCCGATAGCCTGGCGCGCCCTGAGCGAGGTCATCACCTTCACGGCCTCTTCCGGGTTCATGTGGTTGTCCGACATGAACCAGCGCGGCTCATAGGCGCCGATCGGCAGTACGGCGAGATCGAATGGACCATGCTCCCGGCCGAGCTGCTCATAGAGCGAGCCGTCATGATAGCCGGTGTCGCCGATATGGAAGACCTTCGTTCCGCCGGTCTCGATGACGAAGGAGCACCACAGCGCCATGCGCCGGTCGAGCGCGCCGCGCGCCGACCAGTGATAAGTCGGAACGAGGGTCGCCGAGATTTTATCCGACAGAGCGACGCGGTCGCCCCAGTCATGGGCCTGCGTCAGCGCGTCGGGAATGCGCGCCTTGACGATGGTGTCGTTGCCGAGCGGCATGATCATGCGCGGCATGTCGCGGGCATGGATGCGGGCGAGCGTCGCAAGATCGAGATGGTCGTAATGGTTATGCGTGATCAACACGATGTCGATCTTCGGCAAATCGTCGAAGGCGACGCCGGGTTCGTTCACGCGCTTGGGGCCGGCAAAGGAAAATGGGCTGGCGCGCTGCGCATAGACCGGGTCGATCAGCAGGTTCAGCCCCGCGACCTGGTACAGGAACGAGGCGTGGCCGAGATGGACGATGCGAACGCCCTCGACGCGAGCCGGTGGCTTGTCCTGCGGCGGGGCCGGGTAACGCACGGGAAACGCCTCGCGCTCGCGCTTGGAGGTCTGCCATCTCCAGACGTCGAGCAGCCCCTTGGTGACGGGGCGCCCGTCGCTGAAACTCAGGCCATCGAAATGAGCGGTGGCGGGACCCTGGTAATAGGGATTGCGCGAGCGCGAAAGCATCGCCCAGGCGGTGCCGGTCGAGCCGAGCAGGGCGGCGAGGCCGAAGAAGGAAAGGAGCTTGCGACGATTCATGGTGTCAGAAGTGGGGCGTGAGTGCGCTGGATCAAGTCCGACGATCCTGATGCATGCCGATGCCGCCGCCCAGAGGGAGATCGTCCGTCGTCACGGCATCTTGAATGCGAGCACATGCAGCCATCGGGTCGGCTCGCCATCATAGCCTCCGCCCATGTCTTCGTCGATGTCGAGCTTGCGCCAGCGGTCAGCATCGTATGCGCCGCGCAGCCAGTCCGGTGACGGGTAGTTGTAATAGCGTCCGAAGCGGTCACGGCCATCGACGGTGCCGGCCTTGAAGCTGGCATAGAATACGCCGCCCGGTTTCAGAGCAGCCTGCACCTTGTCGATAACAGCCGGAAGGGCCTGGCGTGGCACATGCAGCAAGCAGGCATTGGCCCAGACGCCGTCGAAGGCATTGCTCTCCTCCAGGTCCTCGAACAGCAGCACCTTGACCGGCCGCCTGAGCCTCCGCGCGGCTTGGCTCGCCAGTTCCGGCGAGCCGTCGGTGGGCGTCACCGCGAAGCCACGCGCCAGCAGGCCCTCGCTGTCCTGCCCGCCGCCGCAGCCGAGTTCGAGAACGCTGCCGCCAACCGGAAGCGCAGCGGCGAATGCATCGAGGCGGTCATGTATGACCTTGCGCGTCCGCCCGGCATAGGTCCCGGCTTCGGCCCCGTAGAAGTCGAGGGTGGCGGCGTCCCTGCCGGGCATCGCTTCCTTGCCGGGCATAGGTTGCGCCTCAGTTGCTGCCCGAGCGTACCGCGACCGTCGCGATGCCCGCCCCGACCAGCAGCGTGCCGCCGGCCTTGTTGAAGAGCCCGATCGCGCGCGGATTGCCGATCACCGAGCGCGCGCGCGAGGCGACCAGCGCGTAGCCCATGGCATTGGCGAAGGCGAGGGTGATGAAGGTCGCCTCGAAGATCAGCATCTGCGCCCAGAAATCACCCTTCGCATCCAAGAACTGCGGCAGGAAGGCGACGAAGAAGGTGATGCTCTTGGGGTTCAGAGCCGTCACCAGCCAGGCATGGGCGAGCATCTTCCAGGGCGATACGGCGTCCTGGCGCGGCTTGGCGTCGAGCGTGCCGCCGGCGCGGAACAGCTTGATCCCGAGATAGATGAGATAGGCCGCGCCGACCCATTTCAGCGCGGTGAAGATGGTGGCCGAGGCTGCCAGCAACGCGCCGACGCCGAGCATGGAGAGCGTCATCGCCGTGAAATCGCCGAGCGCGACGCCCACCGCCATGGGGAAGGCCGTGCGCCAGCCCTGGCCGAGCGCGTAGGAGATCACCAGCAGAATCGTCGGGCCGGGAATCACCAGCAGGACGGCGGTGGCCGCGGCAAAGGCGGCCCAGGCTTCGAAGGTCATGGCGACAGGCTCCGGTGGTCGAGGGGCGGAGCAATCCCCAGATGCGGCCGGTTGTAAAGGGGTTAGCGGATCGCCGGCGCGCCTGCGCCAAACGGTCCTGTGGTGATCTCCCGCCGCCTTTCCGGTTCGCCGGCGATCACCAGCGCCCACCAGGCCCCGTATTGAGTCTGGGGGGCCTTGGCTAGCGCGATGCCGAAGCGCGTCGCCTCCGGCATGCGCAGATTGACGTCGTGTCCGGAGGACGCCTTCCAGCCCGCGAAGGCCTCTTCGGTCGAATAATAGCCGCCGCCGACGTTCTCGGCCGTACGCCCCGCTTTCAGCCCGGCGCCATGGACGCGGGAGACGAAGCCGCCGCCGGCGTCATGGGAGAGCGTGTTCGCTGCGGCCATCGCATTGGCCTGGCGCTGGGCCATGGCGGTCAGCGTCGGGTCGAGCTTGACCGGGCCGAGGCCGTGGCTGGCGCGATAGGCGTTGAGGATGCGGCTGGCGGCGGCCGTGTCGAGCTTGACAGCGGCCAGGCGCTGGGTGGCCGAGGCGCCGAGAGGCGCAGCGCTGCGCGGATCGCCGGCGCAGCCGGCGGCGAGCAGGGTCATGGCGAGGGTCGCCACGCGGAAGAGATGCTGATCCATCGTCGGCTTTCGGTTTGTCGGGTGTACCACCTCGTACCGTAACGTAATCCCAGCGGTTATGCGACGATCTCAGCCGCGGCCGCCGGCGATGACGCGGCAGAGCGCGTCGCGGACATAGCCTTCCGGCGCGATCTGGCCCTGCTGGACGACGAAAGCGGCGTCGACGCGCGTGGCCGGCCCGCTCTTGCGGGCGGTGACGCGCAGGGTCTGCGGCCGGCCCGAACCGGTGGTTTCCTGGATCGCAAGGACCGAACTCGTGGCATTATCGACGCGGATACCGGCGAAGCCCTCCGCGGCGACGGCGGCCGCCAGGCTCTTCAGCACGGCCGCAGGTGTGCGATTCGTAACGAGATCCCAGCTGCGATAGGTCAAGCCGGTCACCATCGGAACGCCATCGGTCTTGAAATTGTTGTGGCAGGCCTGCTGAGCCTGGGCTTGCGACAGGCTGAGGAACAAGGCGGTGAAGGCAAGGGCTGAAAGGGTCGTCGTGCGCGCGGCCATGGCAATTCCCTGATGAAAATCTAGGCGCGTCTTTAAACCTCAGGGTTGTGGCTCAGGCAAGTGCTCGCGCCGTGGCTCGTGCTCCATCAGATAACGAGAGACGGATTCATCGATCAGGTCGATCCGATCCGTTTGGATCGTTCAACCGCCCTAGCTTTTTGTTTTAACGCGTTTTCTTCGCGCGAACCGATGGCCACTTCGCTCGAAAACGTTCTGATCTCATGTGCCAACCTTGACTTTCGCCACATTCTCCCGCTTTAACCCGCGCATTCGTTTCGCCGACATCGACGAGACCGCATCAGCCGACCGGGCCGCTCCCTGAGCATTTCGAGCCCGGAGGTCAACGCCCGACAGCGCGTCTGCGCCCTCGGGCGCGAAACCGTTTGGCGATAGGGCTTTTCGTTTCGGCTCGTTGAGGCACAGCATGTTCGGCACTTTGAGCGACAGGCTATCGGGCATCCTCTCGGGGCTCACCCGCAGGGGTTCGCTGACCGAGGAGGACGTCAACGCCGCGCTGCGCGAGGTGCGCAAGGCGTTGCTCGAGGCCGACGTCGCGCTCGAGGTCGTGCGCTCCTTCACCGAGAAGGTGCGCGAACGGGCCGTCGGCGCGGAAGTACTGAAATCCGTCACGCCCGGCCAGCAGGTCATCAAGATCGTCAATGACGCGCTGATCGACATGCTCGGTGGCGAGGGCGAGGGCATTACGCTCGATGCCGTGCCGCCGGTGCCGATCCTGATGGTCGGTCTTCAGGGCTCGGGCAAGACGACCTCGACGGCCAAGATCGCCAAGCGCCTGACCGACCGCAACAAGAAGCGCGTCCTGATGGCCTCGCTCGATACGCGGCGACCTGCCGCGATGGAGCAGCTCGCCATCCTGGGCAAGCAGGTCGGCGTCGAGACCTTGCCGATCGTGGCCGGCCAGAGCGCCGTGCAGATCGCGCGCCGCGCGATCGAGGCCGGCAGGCTCGGCGGCTACGACGTCGTCATGCTCGACACCGCCGGCCGCGTCACGCTCGACGATACGCTGATGGCGGAAGTCGCCGAGGTGAAGGCTGCGACGAACCCGCATGAGGTTCTGCTCGTCGCCGACGCGCTGACCGGCCAGGATGCCGTCAACACGGCGCGCGCCTTCGATGCGCGCGTCGGCCTCACCGGCATCGTCCTGACCCGCATGGATGGCGACGGCCGCGGCGGCGCCGCGCTCTCGATGCGCGCCGTCACCGGCAAGCCGATCAAGCTCGTCGGCACCGGCGAAAAGGTCGATGCGCTCGAGGATTTCCATCCCTCGCGCGTCGCCAACCGCATTCTCGGCATGGGCGACATCGTCGGCCTGGTCGAGCGCGCGGCCGAGACGGTCGATGCCGACAAGGCCCAGGCGCTGGCGCAGCGTCTCGCCAAGGGCAATTTCGACCTCTCCGACATGCGCATGCAATTGCAGCAGATGGAGAAGATGGGTGGGCTTGGCGGCGTGATGGGCATGCTGCCCGGCATGAAGCAGATGCAGGGCCAGCTCGCCAATTCCGGCGTGAACGACAAGATGATGAAGCGCCAGATCGCCATCATCGATTCCATGACGGCGGCCGAGCGCAAGAACCCCGATCTGCTCAAGAACAGCCGCAAGAAGCGCATCGCGGCGGGCTCTGGCACCTCGCCGGAGGCGATCAACAAGCTGCTCAAGATGCATCGCGGCATGGCCGACATGATGAAGGCGATGAGCAAGCAGAAGGGCGGCATGCTCGGCAAGCTCGGCCAGATGTTCGGGATTGGCGGCGGCGGCATGGGCGGCCTGCCCGGCGGGCTCGATCCGTCGAAGATGGATCCGGCGCAACTCGCCGAACTGCAGAAGCAGATGGGGGCAGGCGGCGGCATGCCGGGCCTTCCGCCTGGCGGTTTCCCGGGGCTGCCCAAGGGCGTCACCCCGCCTGCCGGCATGATGCCGAAGCTGCCGGGACTGGGCAGTGGTCTCCCGGGCAGGTCTTTGCCGGGGCTTGGGGGCAACAATCCCTTCGGAGGGAAGAAGAAATGACCAAACCGACCGATATGCGCGTCGGCATGTTCGACGTGTTCAAGCAGGTGAAGGCGCGTCTCGACGACGCCAACCTCTCCTACGAAACCTCATCCTACCGAGACGACGCCTTCTCCTTCTTCGTGCATGCGCCCGGAGAATATTGGGAGATCGACGTTCTCGAGGACGGCTCCATCGATCTCGAAGTCTTCACGTCGACCGGCATGAAGGACGATCCCTGGGCCATGATCGATCAACTGGTCGACGACAACAAAGCCTGAGCTCAACCCAACCCAAAACGATACCCAACCAAGGAAGACGAGAATGTCCCTCAAGATCCGCCTGACCCGTGGCGGCGCCAAGAAGCGCCCGTATTACCGCATCGTCGTCGCCGACGCCCGCTCGCCGCGCGATGGCCGTTTCATCGAGAAGATCGGCTCCTATGACCCGATGAAGGCCAAGGATTCGGCCGAGCGCGTCGTGCTCGATCTCGAGAAGGCCAAGGATTGGCTCGCCAAGGGCGCCCAGCCGACGGACCGCGTGCTGCGCTTCCTCGACGCCGCCGGCCTCGCCAAGCGTCCGGCTCGCAACAACCCGAACAAGGCTCTTCCTGGCGAGAAGGCCAAGGAGCGCGCCGAGAAGAACGCCGCCAAGAGCGCTGCCCCGGCTGAAGCCGAGGCGTGATGCAGCCCAAGGCTCGCGACGCGATTCGTCATGGTCGGGCTTGTCCCGACCATCCACGTCTTCGCTCGTCGCGTGCCGTGGGCAAGACGTGGATGCTCGCCACAAGGGCGAGCATGACGGAGGAGCCCGTTGTCGTGCGGTGTTTCCACTATGACGGCTGACAACCTCGTCCTGCTCGGCGTCATCGGCGCAGCCCATGGCATCAAGGGCGAGGTCCGGATCAAGGCCTTCACCGGTGATCCGTTGGCGATCGCCGGATACGGCCCACTCAGTGACGAGGCGGGCCGGCGTTTCGAGATCGCCGATATCCGTCCGGCCAAGGAAGTGGTCGTCGCCCGGCTCAAGGGCGTGACCAGCCGCGAGGCGGCCGAGAGCCTGGCCGGGGTGAAACTCTTTGTTTCCCGCGACAAGCTCCCGCCGGCGGAGGATGAGGACGAGTTCCTGCAGGCCGATCTGATCGGCTGCGCCGTCGTCGGGCCCGATGGCGCGGTGCTCGGCTCGGTCACGGCCGTCGCCAATTACGGCGCCGGCGATCTGCTCGACATCGCGACGCCCGACGGCCGCTCGGTGCTGATGCCCTTCACCAAGGCTTTCGCGCCGCGCATCGACGTCACGGCCCGCCGTATCGAAGCCGAGCCGCCCGAGGGCTTGTTCGAGGTCGGCGATGACAAGTAACGGTCCCGTCCGCGCCCTGATCTTCGACATGGACGGCACCATCGTCGACAATATGCGCTTCCATGAGGATGCCTGGGAGCATCTTCATGTGACGCATGGATTGCCCTTCGACCGCGACAGCTTCTTTTCGCACACCGCCGGCATGGCGGTCGGCGAGATCATCAGCCCACTCTTTCCCAATGCCGCTCCCGCCGAGATCGAGGCGATGGGCAAGGAGAAGGAACTCTTCTACCGTCGGAACTACGGCCCGCATGTCGCGCCGATGCCCGGCCTTCTCGACCTGATGACGCGGGCCGATGCGGCTGGCGTGCCGATGGCCGTCGCCACGGCGGCTCCGCCCGGGAATATCGACATCGTGCTCGACACGCTGGGCCTGCGCTCGCGCTTCGCCACCATCATCGCGCCGTCCCAGGGCTTTCGCGGCAAGCCGAATCCGGACCTGTTCCTGGGGGCTGCCGAACGCATGAAAATCGCGCCCGAAGCTTGCGTCGTCTTCGAGGACGCGCCCAACGGCGTCGAGGCAGCACGCCGCGCCGGCATGCGCGCGGTTGCGATCCTGAGCATGCTCGGCGCGAATGATTTCGCCGGCTTCGACAACGTCATCGCCAGCGCCAAGGATTTCGCGGCGCTGGACGGGCTGCCCGCGCTGCGCTTTGCTTGAATGGAGATCGACGGAACCACTGCGTCATTGCGAGGAGCGTGAGCGACGAAGCAATCCAGGGGGACGTGGAGCGAGACCTCCTGGATTGCTTCGCTACGCTCGCAATGACGCTCAGCCGCCCCGTATCTTCGAGAGCATTCATGCCGTTCCGCGCCTCCGTCCTGACGCTCTATCCCGAGATGTTTCCCGGCCCGCTTGGCGTCTCGCTGGCGGGCGAGGGATTGCGCAAGGGCCTGTGGTCGCTGGACACCCACCAGATCCGCGACCATGGCATCGGCCGCCATCGCAATGTCGACGACAACCCGGCCGGCGGCGGGGCCGGCATGGTGCTGCGCTGCGACGTGCTGGCGGCGGCGATCGATGCGGCTGTTCCTGCTGACGACATGCGTCCGCGCCTGCTGATGTCGCCGCGCGGCCGCAGGCTCGATCAGGGGCTGGTGCGGGAATGGGTGGCGGGCGAGGGCGTCGTCATCGTCTGCGGCCGGTTTGAAGGCGTCGACGAACGTGTCATCGAAGGGCGCGATCTGACCGAGATCTCTGTCGGCGACTACATCCTGTCGGGCGGCGAAATGGCGGCGCTGCTGCTGCTCGACGCTTGCGTGCGCTTGATCCCCGGCGTGATGGGCAAGGAATTGTCGGGCCAGGACGAAAGCTTCGAGAACGGCCTGCTCGAATACCCGCACTATACCCGCCCGCGCGAATGGGAGGGCAGGGGCCTGCCCGAGGCGCTGCTTTCGGGCGATCATGCCCGCATCGCCAGATGGCGGCGCGAACAGGCGGAGACAATCACGCGCAAGCGGCGGCCGGATCTGATCGGCAAGGTCTGATCGGCAAAGGCTTGGTCGGCAAAGGCTTGGTCGGAAAGTAAGCCCTGCTGGCGTCCTCGCGACCTGATTCTGCCCGGGCCGCTATTCCAGCCCAAGCATGAAGACCGCATAGGGCACGGCGAAGACGAAGCCGATGATCAGCCCGAGCATGAAGATGATCAGCCCGGTGTTGAGGTCGAACGTCGCTGTCTCCTGCGTGCCCGCAGTCAGCTGGCGTGCAGGCTGAGGCTTGCGATTGGCCGGTTCGAACGCGTTCATCGAGAAGACCCGTTCAGCGCGCATGGCTCTGCCACAAGAAGATGAGATAGGGCGTCGCGAAGGCGCAGCCGAGCCACAGGCAGCGGGCAAGCCGGGCAAGTCCGGCTGCGTGGCTGCGTTGCGAGGCTGGGCGGTCAATCGTGAGGGGAGGCTCTGCGGTGAAGCTGGCGGCGATCATGTTTGTCTCGAGATGTTTCGTGTGGGTATATTTCCCACATATAAATCGAGGCGAGCTGCTTGCGTCAAGAGTGCGGTGCAAAAATTTTGTGGGATTGTGTCCCACGTCGTGATTGAGTAAGGGAGAGCGATGACATTCGTGCCGCCGCGTTCCGCCCCGGAAGCCGCCGCGCTGCAGGGGCCACTGGCTCGCCTGCTGCGGCCATTGGTGCGATTGTGCATCCGCAGCGGCACGACCTTTCCGGCGCTGGCTCAGCTCCTGCGCGAGCTTTACGTCAATGTGGCCGAGCATGATTTCGGTCTGCCGGGCAAAGAACAGACCGATAGCCGCGTCAGCCTGCTGACGGGCATTCACCGCAAGGAGGTCAGCCGGTTGCGCGGTGCCGGGGCTCCGGTCGCGACGGTGCCGGCCTCGGTCTCGCGGACCTCGTCGATTGTCTCGCGCTGGCTGGCCGATCCTGCTTTCAGCGCGCCCGACGGCAAGCCATTGCCGCTGGCGCGCCTGGCGGGCGATGCCGAGCCCTCCTTCGAGGCGCTCGTCGCTTCGGTGACGCGCGATGTCCGGCCGCGCGCGGTGCTCGACGAGTGGCTCGATAGCGGCCTCGTCAGTCTCGACGGCGAGGGGCGGGTCGTGCTTGCCGAGGCGGCCTTCGTTCCGCGCGGGGACGATGAGCGAAAGCTTTATTATTTCGGCCGGAACCTGCACGATCATGTCGCTGCGGCGGTCTCCAACGTGCTTGCCGCCGAACCGCCCTTCCTGGAGCGCGCGGTGCATTATGACGGCCTTTCGCCGGAGCTTGCCCGCAAGCTCGAGCAGCGCGCCCGGGTGCTCGCCCTGGAGGCTCTGCAGACGGCCAATCGCGAGGCGCATGCTGGCTGCCTGACGGATCCGGGCGGCTCGGCGCGCTGGAATTTCGGCGTCTATGTCTATGGCGAGGCGACCGGCCCAGATGCCGGCGGGCCGAGGTGAGGCGCGTTTCCCTGCTCTCGCGCCGCCATTTGCTGGCCCTGCTCGCCGGCGGACTTGTCTTGCCGGAAACGGTGCAGCGCCTGCAGGCGCAGACGGCCGGAGACCGGGGCATCGGCGGCACGGGGGCTGCACCCTCCACCGAGGCCAGCGGGGATCGCGGCATTGGCGGCACGGGCTTCGTCGGCACTATTCGCCGTTTCGGCAGCATCATCGTCAACGATGTCCGCATCGCCTATCCGCCACGCGTTCCGGTGACGATCGACGGCAGGTCTGCATCGTCGCGGGATCTGCGCCTCGGCCAGGTCGTGCGTGTGGCGACCAGGCCGGGAAGGACCGGGCCGATCACCTCCCGGATCGCGGTGGTGCAGGAGGTCGTCGGCCGGATCCGCGAGATCGCGGATGGAACGATGAATGTGCTCAACCAGCGCGTCGATGTGTCCGGGCTGGAGCCCGCGCCTTGGTGGCGGCCGGGCGCCTATGTTGCGGTCAGTGGCCTGCGCCGGCCGGATGCGGTCATTGTGGCGAGCCTGGTCGAGCCAGCCAAGGCGAGGCGCGATCGTGTCACCGGGACGGTCGAAGCCGATGATGAGGGGCTCTGGATCGATGGGCTGAAGCTCGCCGGAGCCGACCCCGTCTGGGCCGGGCAACGCCTCGTCGTGACCGGTCGTCCGACCGCTGCGGGCTTCGTCGTCGCGCATGCGGCGCCCGAGACGCTGCCGCTCGAACCGGGCGTGACACGCCTGTCGCTCGAGGCTTTCCTGCGCCGCGAGGGCGCGAATCTGCGCTTCGGCAGCGGCCTCGCCTTTGCGGACACCACTGGCGCGGTGGCGATCTCCGATCAGGCCACGGCCCGCGCTGTGGTCGAATTCATGGTCGATCCGCAGGGCGGGCTGAGCCTGAGCGCGATCCGGGTTGAGGGCAGCGTCAACGGCTCGGAAGGCGGTGGCGGCGGTGCAGCCGGACCGGGCGGTACGGGGCCTGGTGGTCCGGGAGCAGGCGGTCCTGGAGCAGGCGGTCCTGGAGCAGGCGGTCCTGGAGGCGGGCCGGGCGGAGGCCCGGGAGGCGCCGGCCCTGGTGGCGATGGCGGCGGTGGCGGCCCTGGAGGCGGTGCTGGTGGAGGTGGAGGCGGCTCCGGCGGAGGTGGTGGAGGCGGCGGACCGCGCTGAGCTTTCAGGTCAGGACTGCCGCAGGCAACCTCCGAATGGGCGTGCCGATCACCGTGTCGGGCGTACTCTCAGCACTTTCCCTTTGGCATCGTCGCCGAGCAGATAGAGATAGCCGTCGGGCCCCTGGCGGACATCGCGAATGCGCTCGCCCAGTGTGGTCAGCAGCCGCTCCTCGCCGCTCACCGTCTCGCCGCTGGTTGAAAGCCGGATCAGCATCTGGCCGGCAAGCGCGCCGACGAAGAGCGAATTCCTCCAGGCCGGCCAGGCGCTGCCGGTATAGAAGGCTGCTCCCGAGGGGGCGATCGACGGGTCCCAATAGAACAGCGGCTGCTCCATGCCGGGCTTGGCCGTGCCCTCGCCGATCTTGGCGCCGGAATAGTCGACGCCATAGGTGATGACCGGCCAGCCATAGTTCAGCCCGGCTTTGGGCGTGTTGACCTCGTCGCCGCCACGCGCGCCGTGCTCGGCGGTCCAGAGCTGGCCGGTGTCGGGGTGAAGCGCCGCGCCTTGTACATTGCGGTGGCCGATCGACCAGATCTCCGGCTGCCAGCCCGGCTTCTTCGGATTATCGGTGGGCGCGCCGCCTTCGGGACGGATGCGTATAATCTTGCCGAGATGGTTCCCTGGATTCTGGGCCTGGTCGCGCTCGCTGTAGCGATCCCCGACCGTGACGAAGAGCGCGCCCGTGCGGTCGAAGATCAGCCGCGATCCGAAATGCATGGTGCTGTTGATCGCCGGCATCTGCCGGAAGATGACAGCGACGTTCTCCAGCCCCGTGCCGTTGGCATTGAGCTGGCCGCGCGCCACGCTCGTGCCGTTGCCGCCGACGCGGGGCTCGGAGAAGGAGAGATAGATCAGCCGGTTCTCGGCGAATTTCGGATCGAGCGTCACGTCGAGCAGGCCACCCTGGCCTCGGCCCGCGACATTGGGCATGCCGGTCAATGGCCGCGAGAGCGCGCCGTCGCCGGAAACGATCCGCAATCGGCCCGGGCGCTCCGTCACCAGCATGCGGCCATCGGGCAGGAAGGCGAGGCCCCAGGGATGCTCCAGCCCGCTCGCCACGGTCTCGACTACAAGTTCGCCCGCGCTCGAAGGAAAGCGCTGCTGGGCCTGAACTGACGCGAGAGGCAAGGACAGGGCGGCCGCGAGCGCCAGAGCGAGAACGGGTCGATGCATCATGGTGCTCCTGATCCGACGTCAGACAGTCAGATAGGGACAACCGCGCTGATCACCACTCGGTTGCTTCCAACTCACGCTGACGTGAGGTGGTGCGTGTCATTCCGGCTTCACGCCGGCATCGGCGATGATCTGCTTCCAGGTCGCGATCTCCTGGAGGTGATAGGGCTTGAAGGCGTCGGGGTCGCGGACCTTCAGCGTGAAGCCGAGCTTCAGGATCGACTCGGTGATTGCGGGCTTGGCGATTGCCGCCATCACCGCCTTGGAGAGCTGGCCGAGAATGGGGGCGGGCGTCGCCGCGGGGGCGAAGAACGCCGCCCAGCTATCGGCGTCGGCATTGCTCACGCCCTGTTCGCGCAAGGTCGGGATGTCCTTGGCGCGCGGGTTGCGCTCGGGGCTTGCCAAGGCAAGCGCGCGCATCGAGCCGGCGTTGATCTGTTCAAGCACGCTCGGCAGCGTCGAATTGGCGATGTCGATGCGCCCGCCGACGATCTCCTGCACCAGGGGAGCCGCGCCCCGGAAGGGCACATGCGTCATCTTGATGCCGGTGCGCTGCATGAACAGCTCCATCGCAAGATGCGAGCCCGAGCCGACGCCGGTCGAGCCGTAGTTCAGTTTGCCCGGGTCGGCCTTGGCCAGCGCGACCAGTTCCGCGATGGTCTTCGCGGGCAGGTCGTTGCGCACGACGAAGGCATGCTCGAAGGCGCCGACGCCGCAGAGCGGGGCAAAATCCTTGACCGCGTCATAGCCCGGCTCCTTCAGCAGGAACATGTTGTTGCCATGCGTCTGGTTGTTGCCGAAGATGATGGTGTAGCCATCGGCGGCGCCATGGGCGACGGCGCGTGTCCCGACCGCGCCCGAAGCGCCGGCACGGTTGTCGACCAGCACATTCTGGCCGATCGAACTCGACATCTCCTGCGCCACGAAGCGGGCGATGGCGTCGGTCGGGCCACCCGCCGGATAGGGCACGACGAGGCTGATCGGCCTGGCCGGGAAGCTCTGCGCCCGGACGATCGAGGGCGCCAGGAGCGACGGCGCGGAGGCGGCCCCGGCCATCAGGCCGAGCGCGGAACGGCGGGTCAACGACATGATTTTCCTCCCCAGCGCCCGTTTTGGAGACGGGCCTTGTTGCTTGGTGATTTACGGACAAAGGCGGCATGCGTCCAGCGGCAGGTGAGTGTCTGCCCAAGGCCATTTGCCTGCGCGGAATGGCGGGCGACTTGTTTCGTCGCTGCACGCCTCGCGATGACGGGTCAGCCGAAACCCGCCCGCTTCAAGCGCTGGATCGCCAGGTCGAGCGCCTGCAGGAAGGCCGAGCGGTCCTTCGGCGAGAAGGGCTTCGGTCCGCCGCTTGCCGCACCCATCGCCCGCAGGTCCTCCATCATGTCGCGCGTTGCCAGCGCCATGCCGATCGAGGCCTCGGTGAAGGGTTTGCCGGTCGAGCCGATGACGTCGGCGCCGGCCTTGATGCAGCGATCGGCGAGCGGGATGTCGGAGGTGACGACGATCGACCCGCGCGAGACGCGCTCGGCGATCCAGTTGTCGGCGGCGTCGAAACCGTCCGAGACGATCACGCGCTCGATCCAGGGCTCGCGCGGCACAGCCATGAAGCTGTTGGCGACGACGAAGACCTTCAGGCGATGGCGCTCGGCGACACGGTAGATCTCCGGCTTCACCGGGCAGGCGTCGGCATCGACATAGATGGCGATCGGTTTGGGATGATCCGTCATCGGCCCGCTATAGCAGGCCTTGTCCATGGGTGAAGAGCGATTGCATTTGGCTCGCATTGGCGCCATTGCGCCACGCATGATTATCCCAGCCTTGGGTTGAAGCCCGGCCCTGTCGGGAACAGCGCAGCAGTCCTTAGAGTTGTCCAGCGTCCTGCCAACGGAAGCGTCTCCTCCATGCCCGCAATCTCCACCGCGCATATCCTGCCTATCGTCATGCTGATCGGCTCCAATGTCTTCATGACCTTCGCCTGGTACGGGCATCTCAGCTACAAGAGCACGGCGATCTGGCTTGCGATCCTGGCGAGCTGGATGATCGCGCTGCCGGAATACATGCTGGCCGTGCCGGCCAACCGCATCGGCTCGGCTGTTTATTCCGCCGCCCAGCTCAAGACGATGCAGGAGGTCATCACGCTCAGCGTCTTCGCGCTGTTCTCGATCTTCTGGCTGAAGGAGGATCTGAGCTGGAACCACGCCATCGGCTTCGCGTTAATTGCGGCCGGAGCCTTCTTCATCTTCCAGGGCAGGACCGCGTGACGAATATTCCCTCGCCCGGGCATCCCGCTGTCGCTGCCTATCTCGCGCAGGGCTATGACAGCGTCGTCGGCATGTCCTCGCGCTTTGCCGCCGCGATCTGCGCACGGCTGCTGCGGCTCCAGACCGAAGACGGCGTGGGCGGGCCGCTTGCCGAGATCGGTGCTTTTGAGGGCCGTTTCTTCATCGCGCTGGCGCATGCATTGGAGCCGGGCGAGCTTGCAGTCGCGCTCGATATCTTCTCCTGGCCCGATGATGGGGTGAAGGGCCGCTTCGAGGCCAATTGCCTGAAGCATGGCGTCGGGCCCGAGCGGCGCGTCACCGTGAAGGGTGACAGCGGCGTGATGACGCCGGCCGAGTTGATGGGCCATGCCGGCGGCTCGCGCTTCCGCCTGATCCATATCGACGGCGAGCATTCGCGCGCGGCGCTGGCCAAGGACCTCGTGCTCGCCACAGCCTGCCTCAGCGAGGGCGGGCTGATCGTGCTCGACGACATGCTGCATCCGGGCTACCCGACATTGATGGTGACGGTGCAGGCCTATCTTGAGGCCAATCCGGAGATCGTGCCGCTCTGCGTGATCGACCGCGAGACCATCGTCGGCGCGACCAAATTCGTGCTCTGCGACAGGGCCTGGTTCGAGCGCTACCAGGCGCGGTTGCTTGCGATCTTCGAGGCCTACATCTGGCCGCTGGGCGCCGATTTCGAGCCGCATTGGTGCCTGGTGCTGTCGCAGGACACAAGGCTGGCGGAGATCACCTGATCTGCGGGGCGGTCAGAGCCGGATGATCTCAGATGGGGTCACATAGTAGCCCCATCTGAGATCTGAATCCGTCTCTCATCTCAGAGTGAGAGCAGGATCAATGCGAAAAACCGGTCCCCACTTTTTCGTATCCTGCTCTACGGTACGACCGGCAGCTTCTCCGACAGCCAGCCGCCTGGCCCCAGCATGCCGCCACGGACCGTGACGAGATCGCGCCAGCCGCGGCCGGCCAGCTTCGCCTGAAGACTGGCTGCCATCCCGCCGCTGCGGTCGATCAAGGCGATGCGTTTGCCGGGATGGTCGAGGCGTATGCCTGCGAGCCGGACCTCGAAGCCGGCTGACTCGGCGTCGAGCCGGAGCGCGCCCTGCGGGACGCCGGTGTCGGTCCATTCGTCGGGCGTGCGGATGTCGATGACGAGCAGGGCGCCGGCCGTGACGCCGTCATGGGCCTCGCGGGCCGACAGCGTGCCCGAGCCTTGGGCGCGGGCGGTTTCCGCCAGCACTATCGAGGCCAGCGTCGCCAGCAGATGGCGGCGGGACAGGGGGCGAGCGGCAGCCTGCGGCCGGCTCTCGCCCCCTGTCATGCGTCTCAGCGCAGTTCGGCGCAGAAGCGCTGGATGCGGCGGCAGGCCTCTTCCAGCTTTTCGTCCGAAGTCGCGTAGGAGATGCGAAAGTTAGGGCCGAGCCCGAAGGACGAACCGTGCACGGCGGCGACGGCTTGATCTTCCAACAGGCCCATCACCAGATCCTCGTCGGTCTCGATCGTCTTGCCGTTGGGCAGCTTCTTGCCGATCAATGCCGAGCAGTCGGGATAGACGTAGAAGGCGCCTTCGGGCTTGGGGCAGACCAGCCCGCGCGTCTGGTTCAGCATGGAGACGACGAGGTCGCGCCGGCGCTCGAAGGCCTTGCGGAACACCGGGATGTGCTCCTGCGTGCCGTCCAGCGCCTCGACCGCGGCCCATTGCGAGATCGCCGAGGTGCCCGAGGTCTGCTGGCCCTGGACGAGGTCCATGGCGTTCATCAGATGCTGCGGGCCCGCCGCGTAGCCGATACGCCAGCCGGTCATGGCATAGGACTTCGAGACGCCGTTCATGGTCAGCGTGCGCTCGTAGAGGCCGGGCTCGACCTGGGCGGGCGTGACGAATTTGAAGTCGCCATAGACCAGGTGCTCATACATGTCGTCCGTCAGCACCCAGACATGGGGGTGGCGCATCAGCACGTCGGTCAGCTTCTTCATCTCGGCATGGCTGTAGGCCGCGCCGGAGGGGTTCGAAGGCGAGTTGAGGATGACCCATTTGGTCTTGGGCGTGATCGCGCGCTCGAGCTCCTCCGGCTGGAGCTTGAACTCGTTCTCGATCTTGGTCTCGGCGAAGGTCGCCGTTCCCCCGCAGAGCGCCACCATCTCGGGATAGCTGACCCAATAGGGCGAGACGCAGATCACCTCGTCGCCCGGGTTCAGCGTGGCGAGCAGGGCGTTGTAGATGACGTGCTTGCCGCCGGTGGAGACGATGGTCTGGCTCGGCTTGTAGTCGAGGCCGTTCTCGCGCTTGAGCTTGCGGGTGATCGCTTCGCGCAATTGCGGGATGCCGGAGACCGGCGTGTACTTCGTCTCGCCGCGGCGGATGGCGGCGATGGCGGCTTCCTTGATATTGTCCGGCGTATCGAAATCAGGCTCGCCGACGGAAAGCGAGATCACGTCCTTGCCCTGCGCTTTCAGGTCGCGGGCCTTCTGCGTGATGGTGATGGTCGCAGACGGCTTCACGCGCTTCAGGGCGTCGGCAAGAAAGGCCATGGGACTGATCTCCGGAGGGGCGGACAAGGTAGCGCCGATGCTGGCGCGCGCGTGGTTTAGGACTCAAGCGCCGGCACCGCAAGCAAGAGTGCTTGATCATTGCCAGCAACGAAGCGAATTTGACGCCATCGACCGGTCGACATGCGGGCAGGAGCGCGAGTGCGATGTCGGAAGACTGGATCCGCAAACACGCCTTCCAGCTCTGCGTCGCCGGCTTCATCGGGCTGTGCTTCCTCTATGGTCTCGGCCGGGCCGGCTGGTATCGCTTCGTGACAGTGAAATCCGTCCAGCCGGCGCAAACCGACATCTGCGCGATGGGTTCGCTCGACGCCGCGGGGTTCCGCAATCTGGTCTCGCGCATCGAGCGCGATGGCGAGAGCGGTGGTGGCGGCTGCGGCGAGGCAAGCTCGCCGGTCTCCTGCCTGCAAGGGCTGCTGAAGACGCGCGTCGACAGCTATATGCGCGTCGCCGGGCCTGACATGATTGGCCGGATGATGGCGATGCATGCGGTGATGCGCGCCAACAAGGCGGTTTTGATCTCGCAGGCCACAGTGCCGCCGCGCCAGCCGCAGAGCTGGCAGATGTTCGAATCCTATCGGAAGGCGTTTCCCGATCGCGTCGAGAAGCCGCTGGTGCGACGCGCCGAGACCTTCACCTATGCGCTCGACCAGCGCATTGTGGGCATGTCGGGTCCGGCCTTGTTCGGCGGCGGCTCGGGACGCAGCGGCGGGTTCTCCTACGATACCGGCCGCACGAGTTTTCCAACCGGGCTCTACGGTATTGCAGAGGTGGTGATCACGCTGTCGGATCCGGCGCTGCGCTACCCTGACGACGCGGACACTGGGGCTGTGGCTGAAGCGATCGATTACACCGAGGCGGCCTGGAGCTCGCGAAAACCCTATGACGGGCTGGCGCCGCGCTATCGTGCGCCGCTGCCGGCCGACTCTGTCTACGAGATCGCTTCGCTCTGTCCGCGCCGCCCGGCCTGGCTCGATACGCCTGCGGTCCCGTCCCGTCTGCCCGGTGCGCCGAGCCAGGCCGAGCGGCAGCGCGAGCTGTTCCAATGGGCTGACCGTATGCGCAATCAGCCGGGCCGGCCGGCGACTTCGCCATGAAGCGCGCCAGCTTGGCCGGAAACGTGCATGATGGTTGCTCCGGCTGAGGGGCCACCCATCACCAGCGCGCAAAGTCGCGCGGAAGGCATCGCGTGAAACTCAGGATCGGCTACGAGCTCGACTACGACTTTCCGCAACCGACTCCGGTCATCCTGATGCTGCATGTGCATTTCAGCCGGGTTTCGGATCTCGCTGCACCCGACCATATGCGCATCAGCCCCTCCGTCCCCGTCAGCGCCTATCGCGACGTGTTCGGCAATTGGTGCAGCCGCCTGCTCGCGCCGCAGGGCCATATGCGGATCACGGCCGATGCCGTGATCTCGGATACGGGCTTGCCGGAATCCTTCAATCGCAATGCGGGGCAGATTCCAGTCGAGCAATTGCCGGAGGAGTGCATCACCTTCCTGATCGCCAGTCGCTTCTGCGACTCCGACCGCCTGCTCGATCTTGCCTGGCAACTCTTCGGCCACACCCAGCCGGGAGCGCCGCGCGTTCAGGCGATCTGCGATTTCGTCAATCAGCGCATCGCCTTCAACTACAACGACGCCAGCGTGACCCGCACCGCGTCGGATGCCTATCGCGAGGGGCGCGGCGTCTGCCGCGACTACGCCCATCTCGCCATCGCCTTCTGCCGGGCGATGAACATCCCGGCGCGCTACTGCACCTGCTATCTCGGCGATGTCGGCACGCCGAAGCCCTGGCCGCCGGGCGATTTCGCGGCGTCCTTCGAGGCTTATCTCGAAGGCGGCTGGCAGATGTTCGATCCGCGCAACAATGTCGCGCGCATCGGCCGGGTACTGATTGCGCGCGGCCGCGATGCGGCCGACGTCGCCATCGCCACCACCTTCGGCCCCAATGTGCTGACGAGCTTCAAGGTCTGGACCGACGAGGTGACGGAGGCGGCGGCGTAAGGCCAGCTGCCGCCGCTACTTGTCGAAAAGCGGCGCCGCTTCCTGCTTCTTCTCCCGAAGCTGTGTCTTGGCCCGTAGCGGCGCCTTGCGGGTCATGCCCTTGGCCTTGGCCGCCGGCTCTTCGTCGTCGGTTTCCGGCTCCGGTGCTATGACCGCTGGTGCCGGCGCGACAGGCTTGTCCGCCGGCTTTTCGGCCTTATCGGGCTCGATCGTCTTGAAGCGGATCATTTCTTCTTCGGTCCGCCTGCCGCCTTGGCGACGACGGCCGCGAAGGTCGATGGCGCTGCGGCCGCGACCTTCGGCTTGTCCTTCTTGGGCTTCTTGGCTTCGCGATTACCGCGTTGTTCCTTGGACATCGTCAGGCTCCTGGGCTTGGGGTTGTTAGGGGCTATGGGGTTTGCGGGCTGCGAACCTTGGGATGCGCGCCAAGGCGCAACCGGGTCGAGACGACTCGGCCGGGGCACTGGGCGGAGAGGGGGATCGCTGTATCCTGGGATCGCCACGTCATGGCTGGCCGGCTTTCGCCTGCCGCGGCCGAGCCTGGCGGAACGCCAAGCCTCGTCATGTCGAAGCAGATGGCGAGTCTAGGACAGCGGCGCGGACAGCGCACGCTGTTTCTTCAGGCCGCCAGTCTTCACGCAGCCTCATCGCAGCGCAGCCTGCGCCGCAGCACGGACTTCACCGCGCCGGCGGTCCAGCGGGCGCGGCCATGGCAGGGGAAGCCGCGCCGGTTGAGCCGGCGCGCGATATCGGCCGGATCGGTGATGCCGACCGCAACGAGTTGCTCGATGATCTCGCCGGCCGCGCGGAGCAGGATGGCGGCAAGGTCGCGGTCCAGGCGGCGCGCCTGCCTGGCCGCCTGTCCGGCGTCGCTCAGCGGACACCCATGCCGAAGCTCGGCTCGACCGCGTTGGGCGAGAGCATCACGGCGTTGGCATGGCCGCCCTCGAACAAGGCGAAGCGGACGGCGTCCTTCTTGTCGCGAAAAATCCCTTCCGAACGGCCTTCGAGATCACGTGCGACCCAGAAACCGGCTGTCGAGCGGCCGACCAGGAAGAGATGGCTGGTGGTGTCGAGTTCGGGTTGGAACGGCTTGGCTTGGCCCATCGCGATGCCCTCAGTTCGCCACTGTGAGCCAGGCGCGCAGGCCGATGAAGCCGGCGGCAGCAAGCGCGATCAGGCCCAGCAGGCAGAGCTCCGCAGCGAACAGGCGGACCATCGGCCGCTTGCTGGGCAGCGTGCCGTAGACGGCTTTCGCGCGGCGTTGCTGACTGGGGTTGGGGTAGTGCGAATGCGTGGTCATCTCGATCTCCATCGATGCCGGAGATGTAGGTCCATGCCGGTAAGCTTGCGATGTGGAAGACGCCGGCGCGCATAAAGCCGGCATAAAGACGGAACGACCAGCCTCCGCCAGGGTTAACCCCCGTTAACCGGCCGACTCTAGAGGTTGTTAGGGACTATGGGGGCGATTTGACGCTGGCGATTTTGCGCGAATGTCAGGAGTTCGAGGACGCAAACCTTCCGGTTTGCTACGAAGAACGACGCCGCAGTCGCGCAAAAGCGCCGCGCCCTGCGGGTGAGGTGAAAACGACGGAGCTGCAGCGTCGCATCGCTTGCCGATACCGATGGTATCGCCGGCGCAATGCTCCTCCCGTCTCCGTCGTTTTGACCTCATCAAATCGTCCCCATAGCCCCTAACAACCTCTAGATTCGCGCCAAGCTTGTGATTCGGTGGACCCAGTTTTCGGTGAGATGATGCGCGCATTGACCTTGGCCCTGCCTCTGATCCTCATCGCCTCGGCAGCGCAGGCGGATTTCCAATCCTGCCTTGCGGGCCTGCGTTCGGAGGCGACCTCCAAGGGCGTCTCCGGCGCCACCTTCGACCGCGCCATGGCGGGCGTTCAGCCCGACATGAAGGTGATCGAGGCGATGAACAACCAGCCGGAGTTCAAGACGCCGATCTGGGACTATCTCGGCACGCTGGTCGATGACGAGAAGGTCGCGGAAGGCCGCGCCATGCTGCGCCAGCATGCCGCGACGCTCGCCGCCGCCGAAAGCCGCTTCGGCGTCGACCGTCACACCATTGTCGCGGTCTGGGGCGTCGAGAGCGATTTCGGCAAGGCGCGGGGCAAGATGCCGCTCGTCCAGGCGCTCTCGACCGGGGCCTGCCTCGCGCCGCGCCGCAACGCCTTCTTCAAGGGGGAGCTGATCGCGACGCTGCAGATCATCCAGCGCGGCGACGTCTCGGCCGATCGGTTGTTCGGCTCCTGGGCCGGCGCCTTCGGCCATACCCAGTTCATCCCCTCGACCTATCTGCGCCTGGCTGTCGATGGCGATGGCGACGGCCGGCGCGATCTGGTCGATTCGATTCCCGACGCGCTGCATTCGACCGCGAACTTCATGGCCAAGGCGGGTTGGGTCACCGGCGCGCCCTGGGGCTATGAGGTCAAGGTGCCATCAGGCTATTCCGGCTCGACCGGGCGCAACCCCAAGCAGCCGGTCTCGTCCTGGGCGGCGCGCGGCATCGTCAAATTCGACGGCTCGGCGCTGACCGGCTCCGGCAATGCCGGGCTTTTGATGCCGGCGGGGCGCGAGGGGCCGGCCTTCCTCGTCTTCAAGAACTATGACGCGGCCTACAGCTACAACGGCGCGGACTCCTATGCTCTGGCCATCTCGCTCCTGTCCGACCGTATTCGCGGTCGGCCCGGCGTGCAGGGCCAGTGGCCGACCGACGATCTGCCGCTCTCGCGCGAACAGCGTCGCGAGCTCCAGCGCCTGCTGATCGCGCGCGGCCATGATGTCGGCGAGCCGGACGGCGCCGTCGGTGCGCTGACGCGGGCGGCGATCAAGCAGATCGAGGCCAAGATCGGCATGACGCAGACCGGCCGGCCGGGCGAAAAGGTGCTGCGCGCGCTGAAGAGCGGGCGGGTGTAGCGAACTTCGCAGAAATCGGGTGGTGCTGGACGCCACTTGCAACGAAAGGCCGTGTCATCCCGGACAAGCGGCGAAGCCGCGCCGATCCGGGATCCATGCCGGAGCATTTCCGATTGAGGTTCAGGCATGGATCCCGGGTCTTCGCTTCGCTGCGCCCGGGATGACCTTTCCTGCTCAGGAGATCAATTTCATGCGCCGCCTCATCTCCACCGGTTCGCCCTTCGAGACCGCCTTCGGCTATTCCCGCGCCGTGATCGACGGCGATCTCATCTTCGTCTCCGGCACGACCGGCTATGACTACGCCAGCATGACCTTGCCGGAGGATGCAGCCGAGCAGGCGCGCAATATTTTCCGCACGCTCGATGCCGTGCTGGCGGAGGCCGGTTCGTCGCTCGCCCAGGTGGTGCGGGCGCAGTATTTCGTCATCGACCGTGCCTATTGCGAGCCGGTGCTGAGCGTGTGCGGCGAAGTCTTCGGGCAGATCCGCCCGGCTGCGGGCATCTATGTCGTCGCCGGGCTGCTCAAGCCCGAGATGAAGATCGAGATCGAGGTCACGGCGCGGCTGGTGTCGTGATCTCGCCTGCCGCTGCGGCAGAGACCGTGCGGTGATGGCCGATCAATGGATTGACGTCTGGTATATCTCTTGCTTGAGTTGGGCGGAACATAGAGCCGCCCCGGACAGCAGGAGGAGACGCCATGCCGATCGATCGCCGCAATGCCTTGAAGGGAGCGGCCGCGCTCGCCGCTTCCGGTTTCATGCCGAACCGGGCTTTTTCGCAAAGCCGGGCCAATATCCTGCGCTTTATCCCGTCGACGCCCCTGCCGTCGCTCGATCCGATCACGGCGACGAGCTATGTCATCCGCAATCACGGCTATCTGATATATGATACCCTGTTCGCGACGGATGCCCAGTTCGGCATCAAGCCACAGATGGTCGAGGCCTGGGAGACCAGCCCAGACGGCCTGAAGTGGAGCTTCCGTCTGCGCGACGGCCTGACCTTTCATGACGACGAGCCGGTGCGCGCGCAAGATTGCATTGCCTCGATCGCGCGCTGGTCGAAGCGCGACGCCTTCGGCCAGACCTTCGCAACCTTCGTCGAGGGCTACGACGTCGTCGATCAGCGGACCTTCGCCATTCGGCTGAAGAAGCCCTTCCCGATGATGACCGCGGCGCTCGGCAAGCTGTCCTCCAACGTGCCGTTCATCATGCCCGAGCGGGTGGCGATGACGGACCATTTGAAGAACATCACCGAGGCGGTTGGCTCCGGTCCCTGGCGCTTCATGGACAAGCAATGGGTGCCGGGCCAGAACGCGATCTATGAGCGCTTCGGCAAGTACAAGCCGCGCGAGGAAGCGCCGTCCTGGGCCGCTGGCGGCAAGGTCGCCAAGATCGACCGCATCGAGTGGGTGGCGCTGACGGAAGCCTCCGCGGCGGTCGGCGCGCTGATGCAGGGTGAGGTCGACTGGTACGAGCAGCCGCCGGTCGATCTCTTGCCCGTGCTCAAGGGCAACAAGGACATCGCGATCGAGAACGTGCCGCTCGGCCTGTTCCTGCTGATGCGCTTCAACCAGATGCAGCCACCCTTCAACAATCCCGGCATTCGCCGCGCCGTGATGATGGCGGTCAACCAGACCGACTACATGGAGGCCGTCGTCGGCAACAAGGACTACTACAAGGAGGCCAAGACCTTCCTCACGCCCGGCTCGCCGATGTCGACCGGGGCGGGCGGCGCGGAAGCGATGCAGGCCAATCTCGAGAAGGCCAAGGCCATGCTCAAGGAGGCCGGTTACAAGGGCGAGAAGGTCGTGCTGCTCGCGCCGGCCGACCAGCCGATCGCCTATCAGCAATGCCTCGTCACCGAGGATCTGTTCAAGAAGCTCGGCATCAATGCGGAGCTCGTCGCCACCGATTGGGCAAGCTTCATCGGCCGGCGCGCCAATCGCGGCGCGCCCGAGCAGGGTGGCTGGTCGGCTTTCCACACGCTCTGGTCCTGCGCCGATACGCTCAACCCAGCGCTGCATCCGCTGATGCGCGCCAATGGCGGCGCCGCCTGGTTCGGCTGGCCGGACGACCCGACGATGGAAGGCCTGCGCGATCAGTGGATCGCGGAGCCGGATGCGGGAAAGCAGAAGGAGATCGCGGCCTCGCTGGAGCGGCGCGCCTTCGAGGTCGTGCCCTATGTCCCGGCCGGGCTGGTGCAGCAGCCGATGGCCTTCCGCAAGAGCCTGACCGGCATGGTGCTCTCGCCGGTGCAGTTCTTCTGGAACATGGAGAAGAAGGTCTGAGGGGCGTTTGGGAGCGGTTTCCTCGCCAAGCGCGGACGAGGGCGTGGGCTGCGTCTAAGCCCACTCACGGCGTGGAGCGATTGAACAGCTTCGCGCCGGCGGCCCGCGCACTTGCCTCCGTACAGCCCTCGCCGAGCTTGCCGGCGAGGCGCGGGCAGGTTGCGGCCAGGCGCTCCAGCGAGGTGTTTTCCTTGACCCGGACATGGCGCACGCAGACTGCCCCGTGCGGGCCCCAGCCGGCCTCGAACGCCTGGCTCGGGCTGTTCTCCGGCTTCTGGATGGCGTGGATGTCGTAGAGGTCGATAGACATGCCGTCGCGCGTCGTGCCCTCGCCCAGGCCGCAATAGTCGCCGCGCACCATGTGGATGCAGGCATTGTAGATCTCGGCCATGCTCGCACCATCGGGCTGGCTTTGCCACGGGCCGTATCCGAAGCGGACGCATTTGCCCTGCGCGCCCGAGGTGCAGACGATCTCGAAGGCGCCCGGTTCGGCCATACTGATCGCGCCGGTCGCATCGGCGCGGCCGGCGATCGGAAAGCCCTCGCGCGTGCCGTCCGGCGCGGGCTGGCAGAGCGGTTCGGCAGTCGCGGCGTCGCGAAAGTCGTGCAGCAGGCGGCGGCCGGTCGTGTCGGTCGGGTCCTGCCTGATGCCGGCGATGCGGATGCGGATGCGGATGCGCTGGTCGCCCTGCTGGTAGACCAGCACCATCCCGGCCAGCGCCTCGCGCTCGCGCATTGTCCCGTCGCTTAAGCTGACGCGAAACGCGCCCTCATGCGCCTCGACGCCGGTGACCTGGCGGGTTTGGGCGATGGCGGGGGTGGCGAGCAGAGCGAGGAGGAGGATGAGGACACGCAAGGCTGGCTCCTGTCGGGATGCGGCTAGCGTAAACGCGGAACTCCTCTCCACAAGGGAGAGGAGGGCTTGCGGCTGTTACGGAGCGTGCGGTTCAATCGGCCAGTTCGACGCCGACGAGGGTGAGCCCGGTCTGGCCGTCGAGCGAGGCGCCCTGCAGGTTCCGGCCGTTGAGGAAGGTGCCATTCAAGAAGGTACCGTTGATGAAGGTGCCGTTGAGGTTCATACCGTTGAGGGTGAAGCCGTTGGTGAAGAGGCCGTTGAGGGTGAAGCCATTGGGCTCGATGGTGGCGCTGGCGGGAGCGGCGGTGCCGAGGATGGCGGCGGCGAGGGCGGCGGCGGCGAAGATCTTGGTCATGGTCGTTCTCCCTGAGATGCGGGCCGGCGTCAGTGCCGTCCCCGATGGAGAGACAATGCCGGACAACCCGATCGCCTGCTTGAAGAGCGGCTTGCCTTTTGCTTGAGAAACGCTTGATTGTTTCTTGAGATGTGTGGCCGGGCGGGTTCGAAGCGGGAATGCGGTTTGTCTTCGGCGATCACGTGCTCGATGCTGGCCGGCGCGAGTTGAGCCGCGGCGGCTTCGCGATCGCGCTTGAGCCGCAGGTCTTCGACCTTTTGCTCTACCTCCTGCGCAACCGCGAACGCATGGTCAGCAAGGACGACGTGCTCGACAGCGTCTGGCACGGCCGCATCGTCTCCGAATCCTCGCTGACCAGCCGCATCAACGCCGCCCGCAAGGCGGTCGGCGATAGCGGCGAGGCCCAGAGCGTCATCCGCACCGTGCCGCGCAAAGGGTTCCGCTTCGTTGCCGAGGTGCGCGAGGAGGCGGTCGGGCCGCTGCCTGTGCCTGAACTGCCGCCGATCCCGGCATCGCCTTTCGCGGCGCCGGTCGACAAGCCGCTCCTGCTTCCCGAGATGCCTTCGATCGCGGTGTTGCCTTTCAACAATCTGAGCGGCAACCCCGAGCAGGACTATTTCGGCGACGGCCTGGTCGAGGACATCACCACGGCCTTGTCGCGATTGCGCTGGCTGTTCGTGATCGCCCGCAATTCGGCCTTCACCTATAAGGGCAGGGCGGTCGATATACGGCAGGTCGGGCGCGAACTCGGCGTGCGCTATGTGCTCGAGGGCAGCGTGCGGACCGCCGGCGGGCGGATTCGCGTCACCGGCCAGCTGATCGAGGCCGAGAGCGGCAAGCATATCTGGGCCGAGCGCTACGACCGTGCGATGGACGATATCTTCGCGCTTCAGGACGAGATCACCCAGCGGGTCGTCGCGACGATCGAGCCGAGCATCTATGCCGAGGAGGGTTACCGGGCGCAGCTCCACATCGAGCGCCCCGCCGCCTGGGGCCTGGTGATGCGGGCTCTGTCCCTGATCAACCGCCTGCATCGCACCGAAGCCCATGCTGCGATGAAGCTCCTGATGCAGGCGGTCGAGATCGATCCGGCCAATGCGCGCGCCCATGCCTTGATCGCCTGGGCCTATCTGATCGGCGGGCAATGCGGCTGGTATGTCGACGCCGAGCTCACCGAACCATCAGCGCGGCACGCCCAGGCGGCGATGCGGCTCGATCCCGACGAGGCCTGGTCGCGCATGGCCTATGCCTTCTGGCTCAGCAGCGTCTTTCGCCATTCCGAGGCGCTGGCGCTGGCGCGGCAGATGGTCGAGGCCGCGCCGAGCTTCGCGCTCGGGCGCGGCATGTTCGCCTGGATGCTGACGCGCGCCGGCTTTTTCGACGAGGCGGTCCTCCAGGCGGAGCATACGCAACGGCTCAGCCCGGTCGGCACTTATGCCGGGTTCTACAGCTGGATCCATGGTTTCACCCTGATGGGCGCAAAGCGCTTCGAGGAATCCTCGGAAGCCTATTGGCGCTCGCTCGCCGAGTTCCCGGACTGGTCGGGGGCGCTCAACGGGCTGATCTCGGTGAACGGCCATCTCGGCCAGGTCGAGCGGATCCAGCCGCTGATCGCCAGGCTGCGCATCGTCGCCCCGCATTACTCGATCGCGATGCTACGCAAGCGCCTGACCGGGCATGCGCATACCGAGATCATGATCGAAGGTCTGATCAAGTGTGGATTGCCGGAGTAGCGCTTCGCGCGCTTGCGCGCCGCGCCCCATCCCCTTAATCAGCGCGCACCAATAGCGACCACGCGCGAGGCGACCCATGGCGACCCATAAGCTCCTGCTCCTGCCCGGCGACGGCATCGGCCCCGAGGTGATGGCCCAGGTCGAGACCGTGGTCTCCTGGTTCGAGAAGCGGGGCCTTGCCGGCTTCGCGATCGAGAAGGGGCTCGTCGGCGGCTGCGCCTATGACGCGCATAAGCAGGCGATCTCCGAAGGCGACATGAAGCTCGCCCAGGATGCGGATGCCGTGCTGTTCGGCGCGGTAGGCGGGCCGAAATGGGCCGATGTGCCCTATCAGCACCGCCCCGAAGCCGGCCTGCTGCGCTTGCGCAAGGATCTGGGGCTCTTCGCCAATCTGCGCCCCGCCATCTGCTATCCGGCGTTGGCTTCGGCCTCCTCGCTCAAGCCCGAGGTCGTGGAAGGCCTCGACATCCTGATCGTGCGCGAGCTCACCGGCGGCGTCTATTTCGGCGAGCCCAAGGAGATCGTCACGCTGGAGGACGGCTCCAAGCGTGGTGTCGATACGCAGGTCTACACCACGCCCGAGATCGACCGGATCTGCCGCGTCGCCTTCGAGCTGGCGCGCACGCGCCGCAACAAGGTCTCCTCGGCCGAGAAGCACAATGTCATGAAGACCGGCGTGCTCTGGAAGCAGACGGTCACGGCCCTGCACGCCAAGGACTATTCGGACGTCGAGCTCGAGCATGTGCTCGCCGACAACTGCGCCATGCAGCTCGTACGCTGGCCCAAGCAGTACGACGTCATCGTCACCGACAACCTCTTCGGCGATATCCTGTCGGATGTGGCGGCGATGCTGACCGGCTCGCTTGGCATGCTGCCCTCGGCCTCGCTCGGGGCGGAAGATGCCGCCACGGGCAAGCGCAAGGCGCTTTACGAGCCCGTCCACGGCTCGGCTCCGGACATCGCCGGCAAGGGCCTGGCCAACCCGATCGCGATGATCGGCTCCTTTGCCATGGCGCTGCGCTATTCCTTCGGGGCGATCGAGGCCGCTGACCGGCTGGAGGGCGCGATCGCCGACGTGCTCGGCTCCGGCACGCGCACCAAGGACATCGCCGCCCCGGGCACGAACGCCGTCTCGACCAGCGAGATGGGTGCCGCGATCGTCAAGGCGTTGGAGGCGAGGGGCTAACAGGCGAATAGCGAGTGGCAGTCGGCGCTATTCGCCACTCGCCACTCACCATTCGCGCTGCGCCTCTCCCCCTCGTGAATTGCGCGGGACGCTGCGACGTGCGCTAGACTGATCGCATCTGAAACGGAGCATGTCCGTCCGATGTTGATCAAACGCCGCGCTGGCTGGGAGATGCCCGAAAGCCAGGCCACGCCCGAGGCCCTCTTCATGAACCGCCGCGGCCTGCTCGGCGCGGGCGCGGGGCTGATCGCGAGCGCGGCGCTGCCGAAGCTCGCCGCCGCGCAAGGCGCCGACCCGACGCTCGATCTCTACCCCGCAAAGAAGAACACCGCCTACACGCTCGACCGGCCGGTGACGGATGAGGATCTGGCGGCGAACTACAATAATTTCTACGAGTTCGGCACGTCCAAGGATGTCGTTAGCGCGTCCAAGCGGCTGGCGACGCGGCCCTGGATGATCGCGATCGACGGCATGGTCGAGAAGCCGATGGAGATCGGCATCGACGATCTGATCCGCAAAATGACGCTGGAAGAGCGGCTCTATCGCTTCCGCTGCGTCGAGACCTGGTCGATGGCGGTGCCTTGGACCGGCTTCACGGTGAAATCGCTGGTCGAATTCGCCAAGCCGCTCTCATCGGCGAAATATGTGAAGTTCGAGACCTTCATGAACCCGAAGGTCGCGCCCGGCCAGTCGCAGCGCTGGTATCCCTGGCCCTATACCGAGGGGCTGACCATCGCTGAGGCGACCAGCGATCTGCCATTGATGGTGACGGGTATCTACGGCAAGCCGACCCCGCCCCAGCATGGCGCGCCGCTGCGCCTGATCACGCCGTGGAAATACGGCTTCAAATCGGTGAAGTCGATCAGCAAGATCTCCTTCGTCGCCGAGCGTCCCAAGACCTTCTGGGAGGGGCTGCAGGCTTCCGAATACGGCTTCTGGGCCAATGTGAACCCGGAGGTTCCGCACCCCCGCTGGAGCCAGGCGAGCGAGCAGGTGTTGGGCACGCGCGAGCGCCGCCCGACGCTGCTGTTCAACGGCTATGCCGAGCAGGTTGCAGGGCTCTACAAGGGGCTGGAGGGCGAACGGCTGTTCGTGTGATTTATCACGTTGCGGCTAAGGGGGCTCTGTCATCCTGGCGAAGCCCTCGGGTCCGATCTTCGATCGGCCCAAGGATAAACTCCGCGGAGCGCCGGGATACGAAGCGCGTCATGGTCGGGCTTGACCCGACCATCTCGTAAATCAGAGCGCTCTGTTCATGAGATTCTCAGGGCACAAGCCCGAGAATGACGCACTACGATGGATCCCGGAGCTGCGCGGCGGAGCCTGTCCTTGGCCGGCCAAAGGCCGGACCCGAGGGTCGCTTGTCCAGGATGACGGGCGCGGTTCCGCGCCAACTCAAATTGCGCTAGGCAAATGCCATGCAGCACTTCGTTCTCTTCGACACGGCGATCGGCCCCTGCGCGCTGGCCTGGCAGGGCGAGCGCATCATTGGCGCGCAATTGCCCGAGAGGGACGAGGAGACGGCGCGCCGGCGCCTGGCGCGGCGCTTTCCGGAGGCGAGCGAGGCGGCGCCTGTCGCCTTCATTACGAGCGCCATGGACGAGATCCGGGCGCTTCTCCAGGGTGAGCCGCGCGATCTTGCGCATCTGCCGATCGATCTCGACAGCGCACCGGCCTTCAACCGCAGGGTCTATGACGTTGCCCTGACAATCCCGCCGGGCGAGACGCTGACCTATGGCGAGGTCGCTGCCCGTATTGGCGAGCCGGGTGCGGCGCGCGCTGTCGGCGTGGCGCTGGGTTCAAATCCGTGGCCGATCATCGTGCCCT
The DNA here is from genome assembly GCF_001741865.1 of Bosea vaviloviae. Lineage (NCBI taxonomy): Bacteria > Pseudomonadati > Pseudomonadota > Alphaproteobacteria > Hyphomicrobiales > Alloboseaceae > Allobosea > Allobosea vaviloviae. The sequence continues at coordinate 5,700,577 of NZ_CP017147.1, read as the reverse complement.
GCCATCGCGTGCTGGCGGCCGGCGGCAAGACCGGCGGCTTCTCCGCCGATGGTGGCGTCGAGACCAAATTGCGCATGCTGACGATCGAGAAAGCGCGCACCAGCGCCGAGCCCAGCCTGTTCGGAGCCTTGCCACTGGAAGCGCGGCGGCGGTAGCAAGCGGGCTCTCGGCGCCCTTCGATCATCCTCCACCGTCATGCTCGGCCTTGTGCCGAGCGTCCACGCCTTGCGGCACCGCTGCTGCGGCTGGCGTGGAAAAGACGTGGGTGCTCGGGACAAGTCCGACCATGACGGCAGTGGTTCGCGCGATATTCCTGATGGTGGACGCGAAAAAAAGGCCGACCCCCGAGGGAGCCGGCCTTTGAAGTTTGAAACATCCAGCGCAAGCGCCAAACATCTCAGAGGGGAACGGCTGCAACGAACTCAACGCCGGGAGGAGGTAGCGGAGCCCGTTGCGAACAACCGTGTCTGCTATATCGGGCAGCAGCTGCCTTTTTGCAATGCAGCATAGATTGTATCAGCTATGCGCCTCGCGCATGATGGGTGCTAAATACTTGTAAATTGTCACGAATTTGTTGGAGTCTTATGCGCCTGACGCAGAAAAGCCGCCTTGCGTGATGCGCAAGGCGGCTTTTGCCTGAAAACCGGGCTCGGATCACATCGCCTTCGGACGGAGACGTCCGAAGGCGATGTGATCGGTTCTAAAGTTTAGAGCATTGCTCTTGCGAAAAACCGGTACCCACTTTTTCGCGCAAGGCTCAGTAAGTCCAGCGCTGCGCCTTCTGAATCAGGAAGTCGCGGAACACCTGCACGCGGGCGACTGACTTCATTTCTTCCGGATAGACCAGATAGCTCTCGAGCTGCGGCATTTCGGTCTCCCGCAGCAACTGCATCAGGGGCGAGCCGGTCTCGATCAGATAATCCGGCAGCACGGCGATGCCGGCCCCCGAATCGACTGCGCGCTTCATCGCGGTGATGTTGTTCACGGTCAGGTGGATCGGGCGCGGGTTGCGCTGGTCGCGGCCCAAAGTACCGAGCCAGTGCACCGCCGTGAGGTAGGATGGCGAGGTGCCGCCGAAGGAGAGGATGCGGTGGTTGTCCAGCTCCTCATAGGTCTTTGGCTCGCCGAAGCGCTTCACATAGGCCGGCGATCCGTAGACGTGGAAATGCACGGTGAAGAGCTTGCGCTGGATCAGGTCGGGCTGTTGCGGCTGGCGCAGCCGGATCGCGATGTCGGCCTCGCGCATCGAGAGATCGAGTTCCTCGTCGGTGAGGATGAGCTCGACCTTGATGTCGGGGTAGAGGTCCAGGAACTCGGCGAGGCGGGGCGTCAGCCAGTGCCCGCCGAGGCCGCGCGTCGCGGTGACCTTGAGCTCGCCGGAGGGGTGCTCGCGCGTCTCCGAAAGCTGGGCGCGGGTTCGCTCCAGGCGCTGCGTCATCTCGCGCGCAGCGCGCCAGAGCAGTTCGCCCTGCTCGGTCAAGATCAGCCCGCGCGTATGCCGATGGAACAAGGGCGCACGCAATTCGCGCTCCAGCGCGCCGATCTGGCGGCTAACCGCAGATTGGCTCAGGCCCAGAACGTCTCCCGCCTTGGTAAAACTGCCGGATTCAGCGACGGTATAAAAAATCCTGATGCGGTCCCAATCCACCGCGGTCCCCCCGTTATGCGTTTCGTGCATGTTGGGGGGCAAAACCATTGCAGGTCAATGTCTGCGTGACATTGATGTTCTTTTTTCGCACTGAATCTGGTGACGAAATCCATCACAATTGGTGATCTATCGCGATGCGATCTCACTCGGCCGCCTGGCGCTGCTCCAATTCGCTCGCCTGCAACCAGCGTTCGGCATCGAGCGCGGCCATGCAGCCGAGGCCCGCTGCCGTCACGGCCTGGCGGTAATGTTCGTCGGTGACGTCGCCGGCGGCGAAAACGCCTGGGATATTGGTCTGGGCGGTGCCGGGGGCGACGTCGAGATAGCCCGAATCACGCATGGCGAGCTGGCCGACGAAAAGCTCGGTTGCGGGCTTGTGGCCGATCGCGATGAAGACGCCGTCGGTCTTGAGTTCGCTTTCCGCGCCGGTCTTGAGGTTGCGCAGGCGCAGATGCGTGACGTTGGGCGGCTGCGTGCCGCCGCAGATCTCGGCGATCTCGCTGTCCCAGACCACCGCGACCTTGGGGTGCTTGAATAGCCGGTCTTGCATCACCTTCTCGGCGCGTAGCGAATCGCGGCGGTGGACCAGCGTGACCTTGCTGGCAAGGTTGGCGAGGTAGAGCGCCTCCTCGACTGCCGTATTGCCGCCGCCGACGACAACGACCTCCTTATTGCGGAAGAAGAAGCCGTCGCAGGTGGCGCAAGCCGAGACGCCGAAGCCCTGGAAGCTCTGCTCGGAGGGCAGGCCGAGCCATTTCGCCTGCGCGCCGGTAGCGACGATCAGCGCATCGCAGGAATAGGTCTCGCCGCCATCGCCCCAGAGCCGGAAGGGCCGCTGGGAGAGGTCGACCTTCGAGATGTGGTCGGAGACCATCTTGGTGCCCATATGCTCGGCCTGGACACGCATCTGCTCCATCAGCCAGGGGCCCTGAATCACATCGGCGAAGCCGGGATAGTTCTCGACATCGGTGGTGATCATCAGCTGGCCGCCGGCCTGTATGCCGGAGATCAGCACCGGCTCGAGCATGGCGCGGGCGGCATAGATCGCGGCGGTGTAGCCGGCGGGGCCGGAGCCGACGATCATGACGCGGGCATGGGTATGGGCCATCGTCTCAAATTCCTGTTCGCGCGGCCGATGCCACGACTTCATTCAGTCAGATACGGTCTCGATCGGTCGGTGCAAGGCCGCACCGGCTCAGGATTCGGCAAGTCCAAGGTCTGCCCGATGCCTGAGCCAGCCCTGGCGGACCGCCTCTGCAATCTCGGCCGTCGAGTCTAGCGGCTCATAGCGCGCTCCAGCAAGATGCCCCTCGAAGTGATGCACAGCGCCTTGCCGCTTCAGCGCCTCCAGGAACTTCGCCAGCTTGCCGTGACCGCCATGCGGTTCGAAGACCAGGATCGGCACGCCGGTCGCGGTCGCCTCGCCGATCATGTTGGTCGAATCCGCCGTCGTGACGATCGCGTCGGCATTGGCGAGCAATGCGACGTAAGGGTTCTCGCCCGTGCCGTCCCACCACCAGCCCTTATGGCGGGCGAAGACCTCTGCGACCGCCGCGTCGAGCGCTGCCGATGTGCGCCGTGAGCGCGAGCCCATCAGCGCCACGCCGGATTGCGCGAGCAGGTCGAGCAGGCCGACGAAGCGCGCGATATCTTCGGGCCGGAAGCGATGGTGCCGGCTGTCGCCGCCGACGATGACTGCCGCGCGTGGCGAGGGCAGCGCCGCGATCGCGGCGGGCGGGTGCGCGCGGGCCTGCGTTAGTTGCTCCGGCGCGAGCCGGTGCGGCGAGGTCGTGGTGACGAGCACGTTCCGTCCGCGCAAACGATCATGCTCGGCGACCCAGATGAAGTCTGCTGCGCTGGTCCCTGTGCGCGGGTCCTTCAGGATGGCGGTGAAGCTGCGGCCGTTCGAGGCCTTCTTGACTGCACGCAGATAGGCGACCGCACGCCGGCCCGAGGCGATGACGATATCGGGGAAGGGCGGGCGAATCGGGCTGCCTTCCCGGTCCGGCCCTTCGCGGGGGTCGATCGGCCCGCGCGGCATCAACCAGACGAAAGGCGCGCGCGGCGCGACGCGTCTGATCTCGGGCACGACGCCGAGTCGTTCGGCCACGCCGAGGCACTGCACCTCGTCGCCGGCCTTGCCATCGGTCAGGATCCAGATTGTCGGGAGCGGGTGGACAGGCAAGGCGGGCGCGCTCCTAGGGCAGGATGCTAAAAAATGGGAACCGGTTTTTCGCATTGATCCGGCTCTCGGCTGGCACGGTCGATGCCTTGTATCGCGTCTGTGCTGCGTCTACACCAGCGCGACCTTCTTTCGGGGCCTTTCGTGCGTTCAAAACTCGACGACATCGACCTGCGCATCCTGCGCGAGCTCCAGGCCGATGGGCGCATGACCAATGTCGAGCTGGCGAGCCGCGTCGGCATCTCGCCGCCGCCTTGCCTGCGCCGCGTCCGGGCGCTGGAGGAGGCGGGGCTGATCACCGGCTATCGCGCCCTGCTCGACGAGCGCAAGCTTGGGCTGGATGTGGTCTGTTTCGCCTTCGTGCATCTCGCCAGCCAGGCGGAGCCCGATCTCGAAGCCTTCCAGGTTCGCATCCGGGCCTGGGATGCGGTGCGCGAATGCTGGAAGCTCTCGGGCGACATCGATTTCATGCTGAAATGCGTCGCGCCCGACCTCAAGGCCTTCCAGGATTTCGTCGGCGATCTGACGGCGCTGCCCAATGTCCGCAATGTCCGCACCGCGCTCGCCTTCGACCGGGTCAAGGACGAGCCAATCGTGCCCTTCGGCTGAAGCCAGAGGTGTGATGCAGCTCATCCTCCGCAAGGCCGTTCCGGACGATCTTCCGACGCTCCTGGCGCTCTATGCCGAGCTCAGCGCCGATGACGAGCTGCCGCGGCCGGAGGACGCCGCGGAGACCTGGGCTGCGATTCTTGCCAACGAGATGGTCACCGTCCATGTCGCCGAAGTCGATGGGCGCGCGGTCGCGACTTGCGTCCTGGTGATCGTGCCCAATCTGACGCGCAACCAGAGCCCCTTCGCCATGATCGAGAACGTGGTGACACTGGCTACGATGCGCGGACATGGTCTGGGCAAGCGCGTCATCCAGGCGGCTTTTGCCCAAGCCTGGGCCGCCGGCTGCTACAAGGTCATGCTGATGACCGGGCGCTCGGACCCCGCCGTCCTGGCCTTCTACGAATCCTGCGGCTTCGTGCGCGGCAAGACCGCCTTCCAGATCAGGCGGCCTCTCGATTAGAGCGTTTTCGAGCGAAGTGGTTACCGGTTCGCGTGAAGAAAACGCGTTAAAACAAAGAGCAGGAGCCGTTGAACGATCCAATCGGATCGGAAACTGCTCTAGCCGCCGACATAGCGCCTGATCCAGCCCGCATTGGTGCGCACCATGCTGTCGATGCGCGCCGTGTCGATGCCAGGCGTGTACCAGTTCCCGGCCATGCCGGCCGAGGAAGAGGACAGCACCGGATAGGTCGCGATGACGCGTCCGTCGGGGCCGATCACTGTCGCTTCCGATTCCATGCCGTCATCGGCTCCTGCCCCGCCAAAGCCGGTCGCTCCGCCGGAATAGCTCGGCATGCTGATGCCCAGCACCCTGACCACGAGCGAAGCGCCGCGGCCTTGCAGGCTGGGCCCGAGCGCGCCTGCGAGCTCACGCTCCATCGCGAGCTTGATGCGCGCCGCATTGGGGCCGAGCCCTTGCGTGGTGAGGCGCGAGACATCGACCTGGACGGCGCTGGCGGCAAGGGCGGAGCGTCCGGTCATGGCCAGGACAATCGGCGCGGCAAGGGCGGCAGAGAGAAGGGCGCGACGGTTCAGCATGATCTGCTCCTGTCATCCCGGCATTCCCGTCGCGACGCGACAGCGATGCCGGCTGCGAAGACCTTAGATCAGGCGCAAGTGCCTCGCCATGGCGCTAGCGCGGTCGTGATCGGGCTTGGTTGTGAGCGGACTTGGGTCGTGATCGAGCTTGGAACGGCTTCAGCCGGAGACGTAGCGCTTGATCCAGGCGGCGTTGGTCTGGATCAGCCCGGTCAGGCGGCGCTGGTCGATATCGGGCAGATACCAGGGGCCGGCCGCGCTCGCGGGCACGGTGGTGAGCACCGGATAGGTTGCGATGATCCGGTTTCCGCGCCCGACCAGCGTGGCCTCGCTGTCAAAGGAATCGGAGCTCTGGCTCGCGCCGCTGCCGACATGTCCGCCGCCACCGCCGCCGCCGGCATAGCTGTTCAGGAAGACGCCGCGCACGGCGACGTTCAGGGTCGGGCCGGCGCCGCGTCGCAAGGTCGGTCCGAGCGCTGCGGTCAGCTCCTGCTCCAGCCCGATCTTGATCGCGAGCGCGTTGGAGCCCCAGCCCTGCGCCGCCAGCCTGGAGACATCGACATGAATCGCGCCGATCGACGGAACCTGTGCCTGGGCCTCGGCGCCGCGCAGGGACGCCAGAACCAGGGCAGGCGCCGCCAAAGAGGCGGCAAGGACGGTGCGGCGGGTGGTCATGAGCCTGTCTCCAGCTACTGGGCGGGAGGATAGCGTGCCGATCCGCCGATTCCCATCCCCGGATGGTGTCTGCGTCACTTTTCACAGAAACATTGGCACGCCCCCGGTATGAACGCGGGGCGCGCGCACAAGTTCAAATCGAAGGGGCGCACCGGCCGCGGCACACCGCGCCGTATGAGGTTGGGGTGCCCCTCTAGCGGTACTGGATGCTGACGACTTCGTAGGACTTGCCGCCGCCGGGCGTGTTGACCTGCACGGAATCGCCGACCTTCTTGCCGATCAGCGCGCGCGCGATCGGCGAGCCGATCGAGACCTTGCCGGACTTCACATCCGATTCCGGCTCGCCGACGATCTGGTAGACCTTCTTTTCCTCGGTATCGTCGTCGATCAATTGCACGGTCGCGCCGAATTTGATCGTGTCGCCGCCGGCGAGCTTGGCGACGTCGATGATGTCGGCGCGGCCGATCAGCGATTCGAGCTCCTGGACGCGGCCTTCATTGAGAGCCTGCGATTCCTTGGCCGCATGATATTCGGCGTTCTCCGAGAGATCGCCATGGGCGCGGGCCTCCGAGATCGCCTGGATGATGCGCTGACGCTGCACCTGCTGGCGATCCTTCAACTCCGCCTCGAGGGCAGCGAAGCCGCCCGCGGTCATAGGAACCTTTTCCATAGTCTCATCCCGAATTGCGAAAGCCAGAAGCCGCCGGCCGCCTGTTTTGCGGCCTGCGTCCGTGGCATTCGTTCATTTTTTAAAACTGCCGAACTCTATGTCCCGCGCGCTGCCGTCAGGCTGCGCGCACGAAATAGGATTGCAGCGATCTAACCTCGAGATCGCCGCTGCAATAGGCCTTGATGCCTTCCGCCGCCGCGATCGCTCCGGCCAAGGTGGTATAATAGGGCACCTTGTGCAAGAGGGCCGTTCGGCGAAGAGAGCGCGAATCCGCCAGCGCCTGCGGGCCGTCGGTGGTGTTGAAGACGAGCTGGATTTCGCCGTTCTTGATGGCGTCGACCACATGCGGGCGGCCTTCCAGCACCTTGTTGATCTTGGCGGCAGCGATGCCTTCCTCCTGCAGCAGGCGCAGCGTGCCGCCTGTCGCGAGGATGCGGAAGCCAAGATCGGCGAGGATGCGCACGCTGGGCACGATGCGCGGCTTGTCCTCGTCGCGCACGGAGACGAAGACAGTGCCCTTGACCGGCACCTTGGAGCCAGCGCCGAGCTGGCTCTTGGCGAAGGCGATGTCGAAGGAGCGGTCGAGCCCGATGACCTCGCCGGTCGAGCGCATTTCCGGCCCGAGCAGCACGTCGACGCCCGGGAAGCGCGCGAAGGGGAAGACCGCCTCCTTGACGCCGACATGGTCGAGCTTCTCCGCCTTCAGCGCGAAGCTCGCCAGGCTCTCTCCGGCCATGATGCGGGCTGCGATCTTGGCGACGGGGATGCCGATGACCTTGGCGACGAAGGGCACGGTGCGCGAGGCGCGCGGGTTCACTTCGAGCACGTAGATGACGCCGTTCTGGATGGCGTACTGCACGTTCATCAGCCCGCCGACATCGAGCGCCAATGCCATCGCCTTGGTCTGGCGCTCCAGCTCGGCGATGGTTTCGGGCGAAAGCGAACGCGGCGGCAGGGAGCAGGCCGAATCGCCGGAATGGATGCCGGCCTCCTCGATATGCTCCATGATGCCGGCGATGAACGCGTCCTTGCCGTCGCTGAGGCAGTCGACATCGACCTCGATGGCATCCGACAGATAGCGGTCGAACAGCAGCGGGTTCTTGCCGAGCACGGTGTTGATCTGCCCGGTCTTGTCGTTGGGGTATTTCGCCTTGACCTCGGAGGGGATCAGGCTGGGCAGCGTGCCGAGCAGGTAGTTCTCGAACTGGGTCTCGTCATGGATGATCGCCATGGCGCGGCCGCCAAGCACATAGGACGGGCGCACGACGAAGGGCAGGCCGAGCTCGGCGACGATCATGCGGGCCTGTTCGACCGAATAGGCGATGCCGTTCTTGGGCTGCTTGAGATGCAGCTTGTCGAGCAGGCGCTTGAAGCGGTCGCGGTCCTCGGCGAGGTCGATCATGTCGGGCGAGGTGCCCAGGATCGGGATGCCGGCCTCTTCCAGGGCGTTCGCCAGCTTCAGCGGGGTCTGCCCGCCGAACTGGACGATGACGCCATGCAGCGTGCCGTTCTGCTTCTCCGTGTCGAGGATCTCGAGCACGTCCTCAGCAGTCAGCGGCTCGAAATAGAGCCGGTCCGAGGTGTCGTAATCGGTCGAGACGGTCTCGGGATTGCAGTTGACCATGATGGTCTCGTAGCCGGCGTCGCGCAGCGCGTAGCAGGCATGGCAGCAGCAATAGTCGAACTCGATGCCCTGGCCGATGCGGTTGGGGCCGCCGCCGAGGATGACGACCTTCTTGCGGTCGGACGGACGCGCCTCGTCATCGGCCTTGCCGGCGAAGGGCATGGCATAGGTCGAGTACATATAGGCCGTCGGCGAGGCGAATTCGGCGGCACAGGTGTCGATGCGCTTGTAGACGGGCCTGACGTCGAGCGAGCGGCGCAGTGCCTTGACCTCGGCCTCGGTCTTTCCGGCGACCGCAGCGAGGCGCTTGTCGGAGAAGCCCATCGCCTTGACCTGGCGGAAGGCGCCCGGCGTCTGCGGCAGGCCGTGGGCGCGCACCTTCTCCTCGATGTCGACGATCTCGCGCATCTGGGCGAGGAACCAGGGGTCGATCTTGCAGCTCTCATGGATCTGCTCGTCGGTGAAACCGAAGCGCATGGCCTGGGCGACATGCAGGATGCGGTCGGGCGTCGGCGTCGAGAGCGCGGCCTTGATCGCGTTCTTGTCGTCGCCATGGCCCATGCCGTCGACCTCGATCTCGTCGAGGCCGTCGAGGCCGGTCTCCAGCGAGCGCAAAGCTTTCTGGAGCGATTCCTGGAAGGTCCGGCCGATCGCCATCGCCTCGCCGACCGACTTCATCGCGGTCGTCAGCGTCGGCTCGGCGCCGGGGAATTTCTCGAAGGCGAAGCGCGGAATCTTGGTGACGACATAGTCGATCGTCGGCTCGAAGGAGGCAGGCGTCGCGCCGCCGGTGATGTCGTTCTCGATCTCGTCGAGCGTGTAGCCCACTGCCAGGCGCGCCGCGACCTTTGCGATCGGGAAGCCGGTCGCCTTGGAGGCGAGCGCCGAGGAGCGCGAGACGCGCGGATTCATCTCGATGACGATCATGCGGCCGGTCTCGGGATCGACCGCGAACTGTACGTTCGAGCCGCCGGTCTCGACGCCGATCTCGCGCAGCACCGCCAGCGAGGCGTCGCGCATGATCTGGTATTCCTTGTCGGTCAGCGTCAGCGCCGGCGCCACCGTGATCGAATCGCCGGTATGGACGCCCATCGGGTCGATGTTCTCGATCGAGCAGACGATGATGCAGTTGTCCTTCTTATCGCGGACGACCTCCATCTCGTACTCTTTCCAGCCGAGCACGCTCTCCTCGATCAGGACCTCGCTGGTCGGCGAGGCGTCGATGCCGCGCTCGACGATGTCGATGAACTCGCTCTTGTTGTAGGCGATGCCGCCGCCGGTGCCGCCCATGGTGAAGGACGGTCGGATGATCGCGGGAAGGCCGATGTCGTCGAGGGCGTCGAGCGCCTGGCCGAGCGTCTTGATCTGGTGCGAGCGCGGCGTGTCGAGGCCGATCTTGGTCATCGCGTCGCGGAAGAGCTCGCGGTCCTCGGCCTTGTCGATGGCTTCGGCGGTCGCGCCGATCATCTCGACGTCGAACTTCTCCAGCACGCTGATCAAGCGGCCCGAGGCATCCGTCAACGACTTCTTGTTGAGCGAGAGCGCGCAGTTCAGCGCGGTCTGGCCGCCCATGGTCGGCAGCAGGGCGAAGCCGCCGGGCAGGACGTGCCGCTCCTTCTCGATGATCTTGGCGACGACTTCGGGCGTGATCGGCTCGACATAGGTCGCATCCGCCAGGTCCGGGTCGGTCATGATCGTGGCCGGGTTCGAATTGACCAGGACGATGCGGTAGCCCTCGGCCTTCAGCGTCTTGCAGGCTTGGGTGCCGGAATAGTCGAACTCGCAGGCCTGGCCGATAATGATGGGGCCGGCGCCGATGATCAGGATCGTCTTGATGTCTGTGCGCTTGGGCATGGTCTCTGGCCAATGTTCGCGGGCGCGCGCAGCCCCGGTCCGATCGAGCGAGCGGAGACCAAGCGAGCGCCTGAATGAATGCTAGGCGCTCGCTATAGAGGTGAGGAGCCGTTGGGGGAAGCGGAAAGCGCTTCCCAAGGCTGCTAGCGCACAGATGGTGCGGTGATCACGATCTCGGTGATGTCGCTGTCGCTGCGCTTGGCGGCGCGCTTGCGGCGCAGCGCGAGCCAGAGCACGGCGAGTGCTGCGACCTCGCAGGCCGCGCCAACAAAACCGAGCCAACTCGTATTGCCCAGGCGAATGCTCTGCTGTCCCAGCACCGAGCCCGCTGCGATGCCGATATACATAGCGGATGCGTTGAGCGAGAGCGCGATTACCACGCTGTCGGGCGCCATCGCGGCGAGCCGTGACATCTGAGAGGGATGCCCAGCCCAGCCCGCCGCGCTCCAGACCACCAAAATGACCGGGAGTATGAAGATCGCAGTGGTCGGCGGCAGCGTCACCGCGACGAGCGAGAAGGCGGCAAGCGCTCCAGCCAGGACGGTCAACACGATGGTGAGAGTGCGTTCGGGTCCGAAGCGGTCGCTGGCGATGCCGCCGAACTGGTTGCCCAGCGCGGATCCGATGCCCGACACGACGAGGGCCGCTCCGAGCCAGAGCCCGGTAATCCCGCCATGGTTGGCCAGGAACGGCGCGATATAGCCGTAGAGCGTGAAGGCCCCGGTGGTCCACAGCATGGTCGTCGCCAGCGCCAGCAGGATGTCGCCGCGACGCGCCACGGCGAGCCGTGCGGCCATGGTGCTGGCACCGCGCGGCAGGCCGATGGGCAATTTCCAGAGGATACCGATCAGCGCCAGCGTACCGAACAGTGCGACCAGCAGGAAGGCGAGGTGCCAGCCGCCAGCTGCCGCGGCTGCCGTACCCAACGGGACGCCGAGGATGAGCGCGACCGTCATGCCGCCCGTGACGAGCGCGATCGCCCGCGCCCGCCGCTCCGGCGGCACCAGCGTCACCGCCACCGCATTGGCGGCAGGCATGTAGACGCCGGCGGCCAGCGCCATGACGATTCGCGCCAGTATCAGATGCGAAAAGTCCGTGGCAAAGGCCCCGGCCAGGTTGGCGGCTGCGAAAACAACGAGCGAGCCGGCGAGGACGAATTTGCGCTCGATATTGCCGAGAAGCGTCGAGAGCACAGGCGACCCGATCGCATAGGCGATGGCGAAAGCAGTCAGCAACAGGCCGGCGGAGTCGACTGAGATTCCGAAGCCGGCCGCCAGGTTGGGCAGGATTCCGGTGACGATGAGGCTGCCGGTGCCGATGGCGAAAGCGCCGCCGGCCAGCCAGAGAAGACGTGCGTCCATCGGGCAGTCCTTCCATATCCGGTTTCCCGGAAATTCAATGATCATTGAACTTACGTTCGCAGATGCGAGATCGCAAGGGTAATTTCAATGAATGTTGAATATTGTCAGGAGCGCTGCGATCTCCTATCTCGGCAGGGTCATGAAACCGGTGTTCCATCCCGATATCGACGATATCGCCGCGGCCGATGTCTTCGCGGCCCTGGCCGATCCGATCAGGCTCGGCATCCTGGTCGCGCTTGCCGACGTGCCCGAGGTCGACAAGGCGCGCTGCAACAGCTTCACCGAATTCGCCTCGCCGTCGCTCTTGTCCTATCACTTCGCCAAGCTGCGCGAGGCCGGCATCACGCGGTTCCGCGTCGAAGGCACCTCGCGCTATCTTTCGATCAGGCGCGAGGACCTCGACCGCCGCTTCCCGGGCCTGCTCGACAGTGTGCTGGAGACGGCGCGGCGCGACCCCAACCTGCCGCGCTTGTCCGGCCCGCTGACGGTTTCCTGAGCAGACGCGGTCCGGGCTCAGCCGGAGCGCTGCGCTTTCCGGTACCCATTCCGGTTCATTGACTCGGTCTATGGGGGGTATAGCGTCGCTGCTTCCGCGATGGCGTCGAGCCGGTTCGCGTCAGAGCCGGCTACGCCCTATCCAGAGGAGCATGGCCATGCGTGAAGCCGACCCTCAGAAACTCGATGCGCTTGTCGGACGTCTGGTTGGTGATGTCGGAGCGTCGGTAACCGGCGCGCTCGTCGTCCTCGGCGACCAGCTCGGCCTCTACAAGGCGATGGCGGACGGCAAGCCGATGACCGCCGAGGACCTCGCCGCCAAGACCGGCTTCAAGGAGCGCTATGTCCGGGAGTGGCTCTCGGCGCAGGCGGCTGCCGAATATATCGACTACGACGCCGACACCGACAGTTTCAGCCTCTCCGCCGAACAGGCGATGGCGTTTGCGGAGGAGGGCAGCCCCGCCTTCTTCGCCGGCGCCTTCGAGATCGTTCGGGCGATGTGGCTCGACGAGCCAAAAATCGCCGATGCCTTTCGGACCGGCGCCGGCGTGGGCTGGCACGAGCACAGCAAATGCCTGTTCCGCGGCACGGAGCGCTTTTTCCGGCCCGGCTACAACAGCAACCTCAACAACAGCTGGATCCCGGCGCTCGACGGGGTCAAAGCCAAGCTCGAAAAGGGTGCCCGCGTCGCCGATGTCGGCTGCGGCCATGGCGCTTCGACCGTGCTGATGGCGCAGGCCTACCCGAATTCGTATTTCTTCGGCTTCGATTACCACGGTCCGTCGATCGACCGGGCACGGGAGGCTGCGACCAAGGCGGGGGTCGAGGACCGGGTCGTCTTCGAGCAGGCCTCGGCCAAGACCTATCCGGCGCGGGGCTACGATCTCGTCGCGATGTTCGATTGCCTGCACGACATGGGTGACCCCGCTGGGGCTGGCCGTCACGTCAAGGAAACGCTTGCCGATGATGGCACCTGGATGATCGTCGAGCCTTTCGCCCATGACCAGCTCAAGGACAACCTCAATCCGGTCGGGCGGATCTTCTACGGGGCATCGACGATGATCTGCACGCCGGCTTCGCTGTCGCAGGAGGTCGGCCTCGGGCTCGGCGCCCAGGCCGGCGAGATGCGGCTGCGGAGGGTGGCGCTCGACGCCGGCTTCACCCGCTTCCGCCGCGCGACCGAGACGCCGTTCAACATGGTCTTCGAGGTCCGCGCCTGAGCGCGTGAGGCCAAACACGCGGCGGGCTCGTAAACTCGTCTTCGGCATGCCGGGTAACCGCATCGGATCAGATAGACCATCTGGCCCGATGCGGTTGCTCCTCGATGATGCGGCGGCTTTTTTCGAAAACCGCATCCCACTTTTCGGGCCGATGCTTTAAAGGCCCGGCATGTCTTTCAAGCAGTACCCGCCTTTCAAGCAGTACCCGCGCCGGTCCCGCCAGCTCATCGCTTATGTCTTCGCCGGCGGTATCACGGCCGTGGCGCATTACGCGCTATTGATCGGCCTGGTCGAGCTCGGCCATGTCGATCCGGTGCCGGCGACGCTGGCGGGCTTCGTGCTCGGCGCCATCGTCTCCTACACGCTGAATCGTTGGCTGACCTTTGACGCGACCCACAGCCACGCCCAGGCGACCTGGCGTTTCGCATTGATCGCAGCCGGAGGCTTCGTCCTGACCGGCGTGCTGATGCAGCTCTTCGTCGGCAAGCTCGGCTTGCCCTATCTGCCGATGCAGCTTGTCACCACGGGGATCGTGATGGTGTTCTCGTTCCTCGGGCACAAGTTCTTCAGCTTCGCCGACCGGGCGGAGTAGGGGGCGAAAGGCGCGTCAACGCATCTTGGCCTACGAACCGCCAAGCCTGTCACGGCTGGCAAGTCCTGCACGGCTGGCAAGTCCTGCACGGCTGGCAAGTCCGTCACGGTTGGTTGTGTTCGAAAGCGCGAATGCCCTCGGCACTATGATGGGATATCGCTCAAGGACTGACGTCCCGAAGCCAGATTCGCGAGCAGCGCGACGTGGATATTCAGCGCGTCGATGACCGTATACCCCGGGTTCTGCCCATCGAAAGCCAGATTGAGGTCGGTTCCGGCGAGAACGATCGCGTCAGCTCCGGCCGCGGTCATGCGCCTGCCTGCGTCGAGGAACAGCTCGCGCTGCGAGGTTGAGCATGTGCCGGCGACCGCAACGTCCTGGTAGGTTTGCCCGAGACGCTCGATCTCGTCGTCCAATGCCATGGCGTCCGTGCGAGCGAGCTGGCCGTAAAGGCGTGTGCGCATGACGACCCGCGTTCCGAGAAGGCCGATCCGCTTGATGCCCTGTTCAACGAAATAGGCGTCGAGCGGAGCGACGGCGGAGACGATCGGCAAGGGCGACAAGGCTGCCAGCTCATCCAGACAGAAATGCGCCCCCAGCGATGACAGAGCGACGCAATCGCAGCCTGCGTCCTTCAAGCGTGTGACAAGCGGAAGGAACGCCTGTGCCTGCTCGGCCCTGCGGTCGGCGAGATTGTTGCGGATCAGTTCCTGAATCTCGCCATGGGCGATCGTAAGCTCAAGCTTTGCGACGCCGAGCGCCGCGGCGGCAGCCGTCAGGCGCTGGTAGTAGACCACCGTCGCCGCAACGCCGATGCCCCCGATCAAACCGATATGCATGGGATATGTCCTTAATGTCCAAATCCTGGGGCGCGTTTCCTGCGGCGGCGAGCCAGAGCGTTTTCGAGCGAAGTGGATACCGGTTCGCGCGAAGAAAACGCGTTAAAACAAGGATCTAGAGCAGTGAACGATCCAATGGGATCGGAAACTGCTCCAGTGCTCAGGAGGTCGCTTTATCCGGCTGGGCCAGGCCGAGCTGGCCGAGGAAGGCGGTGAAGTCTCCAAAGAGTGCGTCCAGGCGCAGCAGCTTCGTTTCATCGCCATCGTGCCGAATGAGCGCCGGGACGCCGCTGGCGTGATGCGCGGCCATCAGGGTGCGGCCCTCCGTCATGCGCGCCTCGTCGGCCGCGAGCAGTTCGTCGCTGGGGTCGGCGAGTTCGGCCGCAGCAGCGGGCAGGTCGAGCCGCTCCAGGATGCCGAGGAGAACCGGCAGGGCTGTGATGTCCTGCCCCTCGACATAGCGTGCCTCCTGGATCGCCCGGAGCGTCTCCCGCTCGCGCTCGGGTGCATGCCGCGCAACCGTTGTCAGCGCCAGCGAGGCCGGGCCTGAATCGAGGAGATGGTCCGCTACAGTGAGCACTTGCCTGCGATAGGCCTCGGTGAAGCTCTGCCCGGTCATTTGCGCGATGCGCTGGTCGCTCGACCAGGCATAGGCCGCGAAGGCCTCGTCCATGCGTCGCACGCCCGAACCGGCGAACAGCCCGGTCGGCACCAGTCGCAGGGCGATCTCGCCATGGTCCGCCAGCGTCGCGATCATCGGCGTGGCCCCGTAGCACCAGCCGCAGAGCGGATCGAATAGGTAGTCGAGCTGGATCATCGCAGGTTCGCCTCTGTCGGAACCGCCATGCCGTTCAGATGGCATGTCGGCTGCATTCGTTTAACGCGGCCGAAAACGACGGATCGTTTTGTACGAACCTATCAGCCGGGACGCCTCGCCTCGAAGGTCATACGGTGTGGATTGTGGCCGAAATTCCTGGCCGGCGCGATGGCCTCGAAACCGGCCTGCGCGATCAGCGCCGTGATCTGCTCCGCCGCATAGGTCGAGAGCCCGTATTGCGCCCTGAGCTTGCGGTAGTCGGAAAAGGCGGTGCGCACGAGGCCGGCCAGCGCTGCCGCCAGAAACCCGCCGCGCCAGGCGAAGGCCAGGAGTTGCGAGGCGTCGGTGAGCGGGCTGACATCGGGCGGGATCACATCGGCGATGACGAGCTTGCCGCCCGGCTTGAGCTTGGCGAGCCAGGTGCGCAGCAGGGCAACGAGCTCCTCGCGGCTGAGATACTGGATCAGCGAATTCGCCACGACGAGGTCGAGCGTTGCCTCCGGCAGCGCCTCGACCTCCTCCGGCGAGACCACGGCGAGATGACCGATGCGTCCAAACATCGCGCGCAGCCGTTCGCGGACGTTCGGCGCCGCCTCGCAGAGATAGAGCTTGCCGCAGGCGGCGGCGACAAGGTCGGCGCTCAAGGCCTCGCCACAGCCATGGTCGAGCACGACGGCGTCGGAGGCCGGGATCTGCCCGACCAGATCCCTGGCGATCTGCCGGTAATGCAGCGCCTTGTGGCGCGGCGAAACGTAGATGGAATGCTCGCCGTTCCAGAAATCGCGCCAGGACATGGTCTCGCCGTTCGCCGCTTGCCGGCAGCCTCCTGCGGCCGGTCCCGCCACGACTAGAGCAGGATGCGGAAAAGTGGAAACCGGTTTTTCGCATTGATCCCGCTCTCACTCCGGGATGAGAGACGGATTCAGATGTCAGATGGGATCACTTCGTGTTCCATCTGACATCATCCGGCTCTCGGCCGATGGCGAAGCGTTTCGCAACTCCGCTTCGGGAGTCTCGGGGGCCTCCGCCTTGTCCTCGGCTGTGACCTCGTCGAGAAAGCGGATGCCGATCTCGCGCTTCTTGATCCAGATGAGGGCGGCCGGCGCGAAGATTTTGTCGTCGTCGTGATAGAAAAGCTCAAGCGGCAACGGCCGGTCGCTCTCCGGCTTCAACCGGGCACCGCTCGGCGACAGGTCGATGATGCGACACTCGACGAGGAAACGCTGCGAGGCGTCGAACAGCTTCGCCGAGCGCAGGCGCGAGCGCGAGCGCTTCGAGCTTCGTTTTTCCATGCGCGTTGCCTTCTTGCCGTTGCGCTTCGGCCCGAGAACCTGATCCAGTGGGGTTGCGCGAGGCTGGAGGCAGCGCCTCCGCGAGGCGGCGAGGGCGCGCGGCTTGCCAAGCGCGGCGCCGGCTCTAAGCTTCGAGCGAATCCGAGGGCGATGATGTTTTTGCTACCCAAGCTGTTGAAGCGCTTCGTCCGGCACGGCCGGCTGACCGTGATAACCCCTGACAACCAGCGCCATGTCTTCGGCTCCGGGCCGGCCGAGATCCTGTTCGCGGGCCAGATGAAGACGGCGCCGGCCGTCACCGTTCGCTTCCATGACGACAAGATCGAACGCGAGATCTTCCTCAATCCGGAGATGGCGCTGGCCGAAGGCTATATGGACGGCCGGATTGATTTCGAGGACGGCTCGTCGATCCACGATCTGCTGTCGCTGTTCTGGATGCAGCGCAAGGAGTTGCGCAAGCACCCGATCCAGAAGGTCGTCCGCAATATCCGCTTCCGCATCCGGCGCTTGCGCATGCACAATCCGCTCGGGCTCGCCGGCAAGAAGGTCAAGCACCACTACGACATCCCGACCGAGTTCTATAAGCTCTGGCTCGACGAGACGATGACCTATTCCTGTGCCTATTGGCACAGCCCCGAGGTCGGGCTGGAAGCTGCACAGAAGGCCAAGCTGCGCCACCTCGCGGCCAAGCTGAAGATCGAGCCGGGCATGACCGTGCTCGATATCGGCTCGGGCTGGGGCGAGCTCGCGATCTATCTCGCCAAGGCCTGCGGCGCGAAGGTGACGGGGCTCAACGTCTCGCCCGACCAGATGGCCGCCGCGCAGAAGCGTGCCGAGGCGGCGGGCGTCGGTGATGCCGTGACTTTCATCAACAAGGACTATCGCGAACTCAAGGGCAGTTTCGACCGTGTCGTCTCGGTCGGCATGATGGAGCATGTCGGCGTCGCGCATTACCTTGAATATTTCGAGGCCATTCGTGACCTGCTGACGCCGGACGGCATTGCGCTGGTGCACTGCATCGGCCGCGTCGGGCCGCCGGGCTTCACCGGGCCGTTCTTCGACAAATACATCTTCCCGGGCGGCTACGCGCCGGCGATGTCGGAGGTCTTCGCTGCGGTCGAGCAGACAGGCCTGTGGTCGTCGGATTGCGAGTTCTGGCGGCGGCACTACCACTGGACGCTCCATGCCTGGCGCGAGCGCTTCATGGCCCATCGGCCGGAGGTCGTGACGATGATGGGCGAGCGCTTCGCGCGGATGTGGGAGTTCTATCTCTCGGCCTGCGAGATCTCCTTCGACATTGGCGGCGACATGGTCTTCCAGCTCCTGCTCGGCCCGCATAAGAGCGCGGTGCCGGTGGTGCGCGACTACATCACGGATGCCGAGAAGGCGCTAGAAGCGCGGGGATTCTGAAGAAGGATATGTCTGGGCGCATCGACCCGTCCTGGCTCGTCTTCGACAGCGTCGAGAACGCCGAGCATGATCGTTGCGTCGATTGCTTCTCGCGTCCGGATGGCAGCCTCGGCTTCGAGGAATTCCGGCGCGACGTCGAGGATGGCGGCGCCTGGACGCCGGTGCAGCACTATTCCGGCCTGAGCTACAAGACCAAGGACGAGGCCCTGCTCGCGGCGCGCAAGGCCGTGGTCTGGCTTGCCGAAGCGCTGGAGCGTCGAACGCGCTGATCGATACGGCGACGCGGCGCTCAGTCGGGCGCCGCCTCCGAAAAATCCAGCGCCAGCAGCGCCTCGTCGAAAAACGTGCCATCGATGCGCAGCGCCTTCGATTCGATGCCATAGGGCTTGAAGCCGAGGCGTTCATAGAGGCGCAGCGCGACGCCGTCAGTATTTGCAGCGTCGCTTAGGCCGATTTGCCTCAGACGACGTAGTGACTCTGCTACCCGCTTTGCGTCGTCCGTCGAAAGAACGGCCTCGATCATAGAGGATCTCTCGAAGCCCTGTCGGGGGCCATGGAGGAACCTGTTTTGCTCCTACTGCCAGTGGAGCGGCTGCAGGCCGTCGGGACTGCTGCGTCCGCCCTAGGGGAGGAAACTCGGCATAGAGGGATCTTCCTGAGCCGGACAAATGTTCAAAACACAATTGCCCGCAAACAAGGCCAAAAGCCCATGTTCTATGCTTGATTTGTGCTTTGCGACCTGTTGTATTCTGGCGTTCCCGATTTCTTTGCTATCGCTCTGAGGAACCGCAACCAAGGCTGTTGTGTGCGCCGCAGCATGCCTCTTTCAAGTCGTGGGAGGGCTCGATGACCGATGTCGACCATCGTCAGGGCGGAGATGCGAGCGTGCCGGACGCGTTGCCCGACAATATTGTGCTGCTCTCCTCAGAAGCGATACAGAACATCGTCTACATCAAGGGGTCGCTCGTCTTTTCCGACGGCATGCCACACGATCTGGAACCTGAGATTCCAAAGCCCACGGAAGGCGGCACGTGGAAGCTCAACATGCCCGGCGCCCGGGTGAAGACCAGGCCGGTCGCGCAGTCCTTCAAGAATATCTGCGGCGGCGAGGATCATCTCTACAAGCTGGAGAAAATCGGCGATCGATCGCCGGAGGAGCTCAATTTCTATTTCGGCGTGGTCGTCACCTTCCTGATTGGCGACGAGACGTTCAACACCAACATCTATCTCGGCCAGGGTAGCTGGCTTCTCGCCAACAACTGGTGGATCGGCGGCGGCGCGATCGCCGCGCCGGACGGGAAAAGCGCGGTGCTCCCGCTCATCTCGCCGAGCGGACTGACAGCCCAGGTGTTCGAGCTCGGATGGCACACCGACAGCGGGTTCGCACTGAACGCTTGGTTCTGACCTTCGACTATTCCCTTCGAGTGAAGGAGACACCCCCATGCCTGAACAGGTCTTGAGCGCATCGCATCCGGAAGCGGTCGGAGGCGTCGAGCCCCATGACAACATGGTGTCGCTGACGAGCCCAAAGATCCTCAATGTCCAATATGTCAACAACAGCTTCCAGATCAGCGCCGGCCAGCCCGGCCCCGACCCCGACGGCCAGCCGCTCAAGATCAACCAGAACGGCTACACATGGGAGATCACGGTCGTCTGCGGGCGCCACAAGACCAGCCCGATCGCCCAGGCGTTCATCGCGGAATGCGAAGGCGAGGACCATATGTACAACCCCTCGGCTGGCGACCGGGTGCCGCGGGAGCTCAATTTCTTCTTCGGTCTCTATGTGACCATCGATATCGGCGCTGCGGCGACGCCCGACTTCGATGACAGGACGCCCTATACGATCCTCCTGTATACGGGCCAGGGCAGCAACTCGGACGGCAATAACTGGTGGGTCGGAAGCCCGGCGATCGCATATCGCGGTTCGGGCGCGCCGATCATTCCGGTGACGACCGAAGCGGCAACGATTCGCGAGATGTTCAATATCACCCACTCCAACAAGAATGCCTTCGGGCTGCAGCCATGGTTCGGCACGACCTATCGCATACCGGATCAGCCGGACTGGCTGAGTGGGCTGGCCCCGAGCATCCTCATCTCGGACATCAACCTTCCCGGCACGCATGACAGCGCCGCCGTCGGCGCGGGCGGGTTCTGGGATCCATGGTCATGTCATGAGCGCACGATCTACCAGCAGCTCATGAGCGGCATTCGCCTGCTCGACATCCGCCTATCCGTGTTCCAGGACGCTGGCGGCTTCTATTTCGGCACGGCACACGGGAAGGGGCCCGTCAGGGGAGACTTCGATCTCTTCGCCAGCGTGCTCGGCGAAATCATGCGGTTCCTCGATGAACATCCGGACGAATTTGTTGCCGCCATGCTCAAGATCGAGGATTGGGGCGGCTTCGAAAAGCAAAAAGGGCTGGTTTATGACGCTCTCGCCGCGCAGATCGACGACGTTCCCAAACTGATCAGCAGCGGATTGCCGACGCTGAAGGAGGTCCGCGGAAAGATCTATTTCCTGAATCGCCTCGAAGAGACGGAGCTGGACGACGAGCGCTTTGGCCCAACCATTCCGGCGCCTAAGCTGGATCCCAGCGGCCAGCATTTCGATGAGCGGCCGCCAACGCGGCTGTTTCCGCTCTACATCCAGGACCAGTATCAGTGGGTTCTTCCGTACCCGAGCCACGATGCGGAAAAGTTTCGCATCTGGCTCGCGGCGATGGGCCATGCGGAATCCGGTGAGCTTCTCGTGAACTTCGCCACCGCCGCGCAGGCGGCTGTTTTCAAGGTCCAGACCATCGGTTTCATCCTCAGCTATTTCGGGCAGCAGTCCGGCGAAAAGCGCCCGCGTAGCCTCGGCTGGTCGTTGTTCGATTTCGAGGACACGGCTTATCTGACGAGCACCTATGGGCCGATGACCATCACGCAGCTCATGATCGCGTCCAATTTCCGCTATTTCGAGTTTCCCGACGAGTTCAGCGTATCCGACAACGAAGGATGAGCATTCGCGCGCCTGGGACACGCATGATCGGCGCAACGGCGCGCGGTCTTCCCGAAGCCCACCTGGGATCCGGGACTTCCTCCCGACCATCGTCTCGCCGTCAGCGAACAGGCGCTGCAACTCGCGGCACTGCAGGCTGGGTGAGAGCGCAGGTGCAGGCGGGTCAATTTGTTCCGAGAGCGCACTCAATTCGTAGCAGCTCTGGCTGAGCAATCCCGACCAGCTCCGCTGGAACAGCCACTCTCGTCGAGGCTCGCCTTCCGCTTGAAGTTGACGATGTCGTGAGTATGAACCTTACGGATTAGATCTTCCGTAAACATCAAAAGTCGGTACCGTTTTTGCCAAGCGGCAGGATGGGGCTGAGCGTTCGATCAGCCATCCACCTGCTCGGCCTCCGAAAAATCCAGCGCCAGCAGCGCCTCGTCGAAAAGCGCGCCGTCGATGCGTAGCGCCTTCGATTCGATGCCGTAGGGTTTGAAGCCAAGCTGTTCATAGAGGCGCAGTGCGACGCTGTTGGTCGTCACGGCGCGCGCCTGCAGCACCAGCACATGCTGCGCCGCATGGGCTCTCACCGCCTCGACCAGAGCACGGGCGATACCGCGGCCGCGCCAGTCCGGTGCGAGATAGACGCCCCAGAGCGTGCCGCGATGCCGGTTCTTCTCGGAGTTCCCAGCGAGGAAACCCGCCATGCCGACCAGCTCCGCCTTCGCGAATGCCCCGAAGACGAGGCTCGGCGGGGCAGGCGTGATGCGCGCGATGAAGGCTGCGAGCGGGCGCGCCGCCTCGTCGGCATGGCTCGCGCCAAAGGCCTCGGGCGCCTGAAGCAACGCCTGGAGGCGCAAGGCCCGATAGGCTTCCGCGTCAGTGGCACTGACCTGCCTGATCGTGACGTCGCCTTCAGTCTCAGCCATGGCCGGCGACCTCCTGGGCCAGCGCCGCGAGCTTCGTCAGTGTCGTCCAGTTTCGCGCCGCGCCCTGCACGCCGAGATGCCCTTCGATCACGGCATTGGTCAGTTTCGAGCGGCCGATGCCCTCGCTGTAGTGCAGATAGAGGTCACGGCCGCGCAGGCCGATCTCCTCGGGCCCCTTATGCCAGGCGCGCAGGTGGTCGATTGCGCCTTTGGCCGGGGCCGCGTCGAGCGGCATCACCAGAAGCCAGTTCGGTTGGCGCTCTGCGGCCCGCAGCGGAGAATGCGTCAGGATGTCCTGCAGCTCGGCCTCGCTGCGGGCAATCACGCGCGGGCGCATCGGATGCGTGGCAGCGATCGCCTCTTCCAGCTTCAGGGCGATTGTGTCGCGCGCCTCGCCGTCATGGGAGGCGACGAGGTTGCCGCTCTGCAGCAGGGTCGCGGCATGGCGAAGGCCCAGCGGCGGGCAGAGCGCGCGCAGGGCCGCCATCTTGATGGTGCTGGCGCCGCCGAGATTGACGGCGCGCAGGAGGAATATCGTCACAGGCATGGCGGGGCAGTATCGCAGCCCCGCCGCCGGGTTGGAAGCGCGGCGTCAGCGCTTCAGATTGACGATGACGACGCCGCCCAGCGCCATCGCACCGCCGAGAATGCCGAGCAGGCTGGGCACTTCGCCGAGCCAGAGATAGCTGATCAGGAGCGAGACCGGCGGGGCGGCATAGAGCAGGTTCGAGGCGCGGCCCGCCGGCAGGCGCGAGAGCAGCGTCGTCCAGGTCGCGTAGGTGATCAGGCTCGGCACGATGGCGAGATAGAACATGGCGTAGAGGCTGGCTGTCGAGGCCGTCTGCGCCTGGGCGATGCCGCTGGGCAGGAAGGGCGAGAGCAGGAGGCCGCCGACCACCATGTTCCAGGCCGTCACCGTCAGCGGCTTGTGCTGAGCGAAGAGCGGCTTCTGCACGATGGTGGTGAGCGAGTTGCACAAAGCCGCGCCGAGCACGAGCAGCACGCCGATGCCGAGATCGAGCGCCGCGCCGTTCTGTCCGAAGGCAATCACCCCGACGCCGGCGAGCGAGATCGCGCTGCCGAGCCATTGGCTGCCGGTGAAACGCTCACCCAGCACCAGCATGGCGAGCGCTGCCGTGATGATCGGGTTGATGTTGATGATGAAGCTTGCTGCGCCTGCCGAGACAGTCTGCTGGCCGAGATTGAGCAGCACGGTATAGCCCGCGACGAAGACGAGCCCGCCGAAGCCGAAGCGCCAGGCGTCGCGCCATTCCGGCAGCTTTGGCCTGGTGACGGCAAGGAACAGCGCGGCCGGCACGGCGGCGATGGCGAAGCGCACGGCGCCGAGTTCGAGCGCCCCGAAGCCGCCAAGCGCGGCGCGGATCGCGGGGAAGGCCGAGGCCCAGGCGATGATCGTGAAGATCGCCAGCCCCAGCGTCGTCGAGTCGAAGGCGGACTTGGCGGGGATCGGCGCTGCGGCGCAGGCAACGGTCATGGCGAACCTCATCGAGGAGAGAGCATGACCCGCCATAGATACCTGCCCCAGCTGATTGACAAACGATGAATTCGAGGGCGAGCTGTGAGAATGGATCACAGCTCGAACCTTCCTCCGCTCGATACGCTGCGCGCTTTCGAGACCGCGGCGCGCACCGGCAGCTTCTCGGCTGCAGCGGAGGCGCTGAACCTGACCCATGGTGCGGTCAGCCGGCAGGTGGCCAAGCTGGAGCATTGGCTGGGCCTGCGCGTCTTCGAGCGGCAGGCGCGCGGCGTGGCGCTGACGCCGGAGGGCCAGCGCCTGCTCCAGCGCACGCAGGAGGCCTTCTCGCTGATCGCCGACACCTCGGATCGCTGGACCGAAGCGCGTGGCGCGGCCGTGGTGCGCTTCAGCGCGACGCCCTCCGTCTGCAGCCTCTGGCTGATGCCGCGCATGCGCCAGCTCGAGAGCGGCAATCCGGCCCTGCGCATCGTGCTGCAGGTCGACCACCGTCGTGTCGATCTCGACGATGAGGGCATCGACCTCGCCATTCGCTGCGGGCGCGGCGGCGCGCCCGGCCGCATCTCGGTGCAGCTTTTCGAGGAATGGTGCTATCCGATCGCCTCGCCGGAGCTCGCCCGGGCGATCGGGCAGGGCCGGCCGGAGCGCCTGCTGGCACATCCGCTGATCCATGATTCGGATGCAGCCGGCTGGCGTGCCTGGTTTGCGAGCCATGGGCTGGATTATCGCCCCCGCCCGCAGGATCGAAGGTTCGAGGACTATAATCTCGTGCTCGACGCTGCCGCCTGCGGGCTTGGGCTGGCTCTTGCCCGCCCGCCTCTGGCGCATGCCCAGGTCGAGGCGGGGCGGGTCGCGATGGTCGACCCCCGCACCGCACTGAACCCGGTCTCCTACTGGCTCGACCGCCCGCTCGGCCAGCCGCGCCCGGCCGCACTGGCGCTGGCGCTGCGGATCGCGAATGAGGCGGGGCTGTCTGCCGGCAAGCTCGCAGGGTTCCTGAAGATGGAGGCGAAGGCGGCGTGAGGGGCGACGCCTTGCTGCGGCTCTGACTGCCGCTTTCGCCCCATAGCGGACCTTGCGAAGGCTTGTTTTCGGGTTGCTCGTTGGCCAACGGCGCGCCGCGCCGATCTGCCGGAAATCCTGCGACGTCAGATGTAAGGCCAAGACCGTATGTCAGCTGAGAAGCCATCCAAGGCCAGATTCGTGAACCTCAGCCTTTCGAACCGATAGCTGACCTGAACAGTTCCAATTTGGCGGCCATGTCTTCAATCGCAACGGGTTTTGCGATCATACCCAACGATATACTCGCGTGTTTGGCGGCAACCTCGGTTTGGCCGGTGACAAAAATCGACGGGACTCCCTTGTTCAACAGCCATTTTGCCGCCTCAGGACCTGTGGCACCGTCGGCGAGATCGATATCGATCAATGCGCCGTCCATTACAATTTTGCTGAACGAAGCTTTGAGTTCCGCAAAGCTGCTCAACGAGCCGGCGAAGACATGACCGAGGTCTTCGATCATGGCTTCGACATGAAAAGCGATGAGGGGATTATCCTCCAGATAAAACAGCCGAAGGGGCACAATTGCAGTCATGGTCCCTCATGGTTTCTGCGCCAGGCGTGAAAGTGGCCCGCGCACGACGAAGCGAAAACCTTCGGGAGCGAACATGAATTCGGGGCGCTCTCCGAACACGCTCGTCAACGCCGAGCGCATATAGCGAGTTCCGTAGCCCACGCGTGATGGCTCGACGACGGGTGGCCCCCCGTGTTCGCTCCAGGTGATCGTCAGGACGGGATCGGGGTCGGAGGAGAGATCCCAGGTCAACGCAATCTGGCCCTCGGGATTGGACAAGGCTCCGTATTTTATCGCGTTTGTGGCAAGCTCATGCAGGCAAAGAGCTAATGTTGTGCCCACTCCGCGGGGCACCAAAATGTCGGGACCGCTCGTGTGAATTCCGGAGTGCCCTTCAGCCCGGTAAGGCGCGACCGTCGCGCCTATGATGTCCTTCAATTGTGCCTCTTCTCCACCTGCGTTGAAAACAACGGAATGGACGTTCGATAGCGCCGTCAGACGACCGGCAAAATCTCCCGCCAAGCCATCGACCGAACTCGCGCCACGACGCGTCATCTGGAAAATCGAAATCACGCTCGCGAGAATGTTCTTTACGCGATGATTGAGCTCGAGCCGCAGTTCCGTTTCTCGCTCGAGATAGTCCCGAACCTCACGCTGCCGGAACCGGGTCAGGAGCGCAGACTGGATACCGCTCACCAGTTCAAGCGCGGCTACGGGGCGTTGGTAAAACGTCTGGCGCGAACGAGGCCAGGCGCTGGCGAGCGCTGATTGGATACGGGATTGAGGCGCCGCGCGGTCGAGCAGGATGACAATCGGAATTTCCGACCAGTTCGGCTGGTCCTGCAGGAATTGTGCGATCACCTTGATCGCGACCGGATTGAGCGCCTCGTGCGTGACGACGAGGACGCCTGGAAACTCCGCGAGGCGATCTGGCAGTTCGGTCGCGGTCACTGCCTGGGCACGGATCCCATGCTCAAGCAGTAGCGACGCCATGTACGAGGCGTCTTTGCGATAGGGCGCCAAGATTAGCACCCAGTCGAGCATTCCAATACTATTTTGCGCAAAGACGCTCACGCGTCGGGTAGGGGATTATAGGAAACAACCGAGATGCCGCTGCTTGCGATAAGGAGCTCCCGGACATCGAGATCGTGCGGGCCGTGTCGCTTTTTGACAACCGTGATGCTCCGCCTGAGCCGGCCTTCATGCTCACTGATACGAAGCAGAAGCACCGTATCGCCGAGAAAGCTGACGTCGACATCGATTCCGATATTTTGCCCCAGCAGCCCGTGCTGTGCGACGATGAGCATCGTCAAGACATTCGCGCGCGCGAGATGTTTCAGAAGTGACTGGATATCTCGCACGGCCTTGTCGCGATGCGGCAACGAGTTGAGATACCCGGTGAAGCTATCGATTACGACGACACGCGTCTTGTTTTCAGCGACAACCCGCTGAACAATTTGACCGAACTCGCCCGGCGAAATTTCGTTGGGACTAAAATCGCAAATGACGAGTTGGCCATCCTTGTGAAACTGGCGAAGGTCCATGCCGAGACCTTCCGAGCGCCGAAAGAAGGTTTCGAGCCGCTCCTCAAACAAGAAGAGAGCGACGCTTTCGCCTCGCTGTAGGGCGGCTGTCGCGTAAAGCGATGACATCGTGGATTTGCCAGTGCCGGACTGACCGATGACGAGCGTGATCGTTCCCGATTCCTGCCCGCCGCCGAACATTTCATCAAGCGCTTCGACCCCCGATTTGATGAGCTGCGGCTTGACGACCTCGACCGCCGAACCCGGAACAATCCTGGGAAACACCACGACGCCCTCGCCCTCGCGAATGGCCATGTCATGGTAGCCGTCCGCGAAAGCCACGCCCCGCATCTTGCTGACCTCGATGCGCCGCCGCACCGCTCCGTACTCTTCGAGCGACTTGTCAAAACGGATCACGCCGTGCGCAATGCCCTCGATTTCTTCGCCGCTCCGCTCCCCGCCATTGGTCTGGGTATCCAGCAGCAGGGCGACGATGCCCTTCTTGGCCAAAAACGCCTTGAAGCCGATGAGTTCACGCCGAAAACGCGGGGTGTCCCCGGTAATCAGCCGGATTTCGAGCAGGGAATCGTACACGAGCCGCTCGGGTTTATGTTCCTCGATTGCGCGCTCGATCGCCATTCGCGTTTCGTCCAGCCGAAGTTCAGCCGTCTGGAAAATAGTTTGGTCCGCGGTGCCGTTGACCGCTTCGGAGGCTGAGAGTTCCTCAACGCGGATGCCATCGAGCGTCCAGCCATGCGAAAGGGCGATCGATTGGAGTTCCGAGGCAGTCTGCGAAAGGCTGACATAGATGCAGCGCTCTCCCGCATCGACGCCGGCGCGCAAAAACTGCAGGGCCGCGGTTGTCTTGCCCGCTCCTGGAGCGCCTTGCATGATATAAAGATTAGAAGCGGGGAGACCGCCGCGAAGGATTTCGTCAAGACCGACAATACCGGAACTTACGACGAGCTGCTTTTTCCGTTTTGCCATGACCGCCTTTTCGCGTTTTGGAGAGAGCCGACGCCGCGCGATGCCGAAGCAAGAATAATCTCGGGGTGCGTATGGTCATTCCGGGGTCGCTTGCAGCCTCACAGCATCAAACACGATTCTCGCCTATGTCTTTTGACATGTTCGCGGGAACGGCGTCCGTTTTTTGTTCCTACGACGCGCAGCGAGGAGCCTGGAACCCGCCCGTAGCCGAGACAACGCGACAGCGACATGAATTGGTCATCGGCGATGAGCATTCTGTCGTGCATGCGAACCGGCGGATTTCGGCCTATTTCGCGCAATAGCGGCTGCGCTTGGCAGGTGTGGCGCATGATGCACGCCATCTGGTGCGAGGCTGGCTGTGCCCGTCAGCGCATCGGGAAAAGCGGCGCGCCGGCTGCAACCCTGGTTCCGATCAAGGCGTCGGGGGAGGCCGGCGCTGAATAGCCCCCATCTTTGCCGAGTTTCTTGCTCAGCCTTCGGCTGGCTGCCGGGAGCAGCGGGACGATGCATTCCGCTATCGTCTGGAGCGCGCCGGCAAGGCTGAACAGGCAGCGATGGAGCTTGGCGAGGTTAGCAGTGGCATCGCCGGAATTCTGGCCGGAATCCTGCCCTGAAGTCGCTTTCCTTGCCAGGACCCAGGGCTCTTCCTCGGATACATAGCGATTGGCCTCGGCGATGAAGAGCCAGAGTGCGTCGAGCGCATGGTCGAAGGCGAAGGCCTGCAGATGCCCGGTGACCGTGGCGTTCAGGCCCTGGCCTGCCTTCAAGAGCCTGTCGGTTGCCGCGAACCCGTCCGGCGGCGCTGGCAGGATCCCGCCGCAATAGCGTTCGATCATGCTGAGGACGCGATGCGCCAGGTTGCCGAGCTGTCCCGCGAGTTCGGATTCATAGGCTTGCCGGAAGCGTTCGTGCGAGAAGTCGCCGTCGCCGGTCGAGCGGATATGGCGCAGCAGGTAGTAGCGCAGCGCATCCGTGCCGAGCTCCGCCGCGAGCGGAACCGGATCGATCGCGTTGCCGGCGGATTTGCCGATCTTGCGACCTTCGAGCGTGACATAGCCATGGACGAGAATGCGCGTCGGAACGGGTAGGCCGGCGGAGAGCAGCATGGCCGGCCAATAGACGGCGTGGAAGCGGGTGATGCCCTTTCCAATGACATGCTCGCGGGAGGCAGAACCTGTCCAGTAGCGGGAGAGAAGAGCCTCATCGCTTCCGTAGCCCAGCCCCGTGACATAGCTGCCGAGCGCGTCGAACCAGACATAGATCACCTGTTCGGGGTCGCCGGGCACGGAAATGCCCCATCCACCGGCTCGCGCTGCGCTGCGTGAGATGCTGAAATCCGTGAGCCCCTGCTCGATCCAGGCGAGAACCTCGTTGCGGCGGCTTTCCGGGACGATCTCGATTTCGCCGCGTGCATAGAGGCTGCGGAGGCGATCTCGGTAGCGCGACAGCCGGAAGAACCAATTCTCTTCCTCGACCGTTTCGGGGATCGTGCCGTGCTCGGGGCAGCGTCCGTCGTGAAGGTCGTCCACCCCGTAGAACTGCTCGCACCCCGTGCAATAGAGGCCGCGATAGGCGCTCTTGTAGATGTCGCCATTGTCGCAGCAGGCTTTCCATAGATGTTCGGTGCCCGCCTTGTGTCGAGCGTCGGCGCTGGTGCGGACGAAATCGTCGAAGGAAAGGTCGAGGCTGTCCTTCAGGGCGAGGAAACGCAGGGCGTTGCGTTGGACGAGTTCCGCGACCGGGATGCCCGCGAGGTTGGCGGCCTGGACGTTCTTGATGCTGTTCTCGTCGGTCCCCGCCTGGAAGCGCACCTCATCGCCCGATTGCCGATAGAAGCGGGCCAAGGCATCTGCCTGCACCATCTCCAGCGCGAAACCGACATGAGGCGCGGCGTTCACATAAGGGATGGCGGTGGTGATGTAGCGGTGAGGGCTTGCGTCTGGATCAGGAGTTTCGATCGGCATTTCTGGAATCCTCGCTCGAGATGAGGCGGCGATTCCGGAAATAAAAAAGCCGCTTCGGGTGGAAGCGGCTCAGGCGTGTCGGACGTTTTGATCAAGTCACATGCCGAAGGGGACCGCTCCCGGTTTGCAGGGCGGCATCATCATAGCGGACGCGATGAACGGCGCGGAATTGATCATGGAGCGAGCTTAGTCGATGCGAAGACATTCGCCAATGGCGGAATCCGACACGATTGGCGCGTTTAGCGCGCTTGTTGGCGAGATTCGATGCCCGAGCTCCAATGTCTCGGTCAGCTCCTCCGCATAGCTGAAAAACCGCTCGCGCACGGCCCGCGCATGCGGGTTGGCGCGTTCGATCGCGAGGAAGACGCCGGGCGCGTCATGGCGCACCATTTCGGTCGCCTGCATCAACAGCTCGAAGCTCCTGGTCGTCATGCGGCGCGGCATCGGCTCCATGCGCACGAGGATCTTTGCCACGAGATGGGTCAGTCCCTGCACCATGGCCATGTCGCGGTCATGCGCGTCCGGCGTGGTCAGGATGACGTCGAGCTTCAGGACATGGCGCAGGAAGGCGGCGATCCGGCGAAAGCTGTCGCCGCGGATCGGGCAGAGCGCGATCTTCAGTCCCGCTATGCCGTGGCGCGCGCTTTGCGGGCCGAAGAGCGGGTGGGTGCCGATGATCTCGACAGTGTCGGGCAGGCCCGCGAGCAGCAGGCGCGCCGGTTCGATCTTCACCGAGCCGACATCGAGCACGATCGCACCGGTGCGCAGATGCGGGCGCAGGCTCGCTATGGCCTCGGGCAGCTGGTCGACCGGGACGGCGAGAATGACGATGTCGCAGGCGGCAACCTGCGCGATGCCGCCGGGAGCCAGGCCCTTGCCCGATCCGTCGGCTTCAGGCGCCCGCGCCGGATCGAAGACGACAAGCGGCAGATGCGGCTGGAGGTGCCGCGCCATCAATCGGCCGAAGGCGCCAAAGCCCATCAGGCCGATGGAGGAGAATGTATGTCGCTGGGTAGGCATCGTCTGGTCCTCTCGGAGGCCGCGATGCCGGGTGACTGCCTTTAGTTCATCCGCCAAGCGCAGCGGTTGAACATGAAAATGCGCCCGCTCTTATGAAAAGAGCGCGTAATACTGTTGGGTGCGGAGCAGGGCGAGGCTGGTCATACGCCGCTTAAATCCCGCGCCGGCGGGACTGTCAACCGGCAAAGGGCTGGCCTCAGCTCGACAGGCCCCGGCCGAGCGCGAAGTCGACGCAGCCCCAGATATGGGCGGACAGGATCTCCTGCGCCCTGGCGGCTTCGCGCTTCAAGGCGGCGTCGAGCAAGGCCCGGTGCTCGTCGGCGGCGATCTCGCCGCGGAAGATGACGAAGACCATCTGGTAGCGCAGATAGCGGTCATAGACGCCCGAATGCAGGGCCAGCAGCGCGCGCGAGCCGCAGGCCGAGACCAGCGCCTGATGAAACTCCCAGTCATAGCGTTTCCAGGGCTCGGCATTGGAGCGGTCGCCGGCGAGCAGCTGGGTCTCCATCCGGGCGAGCTTGTGATGGGCGGCGACGACGCGGCCTTCCCATTCCATGTCGCCGGCCTGGAAGGATTGCTCCATCGCATGGCACTCAAGCAGGAGGCGCAGCGCGGCGATCTCCTTGAGGTCGGCTGCCGAACAGGGCGCGACCTGGAAACCGCGCTGCCCCTCGGCGACGACCAGGCCTTCCGGCACCAGGCGATTGAGAATTTCGCGCAAGGTGCTGATGCCGACGCCGTAATCCAGGCGCAGCCTTTCCAGCTTGAGCCGTTGCCCGGGCTGCAGGCGGCCGAAGACGATGTCGGCGCGCAGCCGCTCATAGGCTTGCTCGCCGGCTGTTCCGGCTTCCGATTCGTCGCGCAGGATCTGGACTGGAAGCTCGTTCATTCACAGTGCTCGCATTCGCAGGCTCGTCTCCGGACCCCGCATTCCCGCATAGACCGGGGCTGGAAAGGAGGCCAGCCGGGGCATGACGGTCAATGCCAGCTCCTATTATATCTGATGTTTCATGATTCATCAGTTGAAATTAATTTCAGCAGATGAAAGATTGGCGATCGAGCTACCCGTGGCCAAACGGGAGCGAGGGCCGATCATGCCCGTAAAGCACCGTGCGACCTGTACCCTGGGGAGGGAACAACGATGTCTGGACCGAAATTTTTGCGACGCGACATCCTGCTGGGAGGCGCTGCGCTTCTCGCCGCGCCGGCGATTGCGACGCGGCCCGCGCTGGCGATCACGCCGGCCGAGATCAAGAGCCGGGGCAAGCTGGTGGTCGGGATTCAGGGCGACAACCCGCCCTGGGGCTTCGTCAACAGCGCCGGCAAGCAGGAGGGGCTGGACGCCGATATCGCCGAGCTCTTCGGCAAGGAGCTCGGCGTCACGATCGAATTCGTGGCGCTGGAGGTCAACAACCGCATTCCCGCGCTGACGACCGGTCGCGTCGACCTGCTCTTCGCCACGATGGCGATGCTGCCGGAGCGGGCCAAGGCGGTGCAGTTCAGCAAGCCCTATGTCGCCAACACCATCGTCCTGATCGGCCCGAAGGCGGAAAGCATCAAGACCAATGCGGATATGGGCCGCTACACCATCGGCGTGGCGAAGGGCGCGGCCCAGGACACGCAGGTGACCAAGAACGCGCCGGCCAACACCACGATCCGCCGCTATGACGGCGATGCGCCCAGCATCCAGGCGCTGGTCTCGGGCCAGGTCCAGGCGCTGGGCGGCAACATCTTCTACCTCCAGCGGATCGAGCAGGCGCGGCCCGGCATCTTCGAGAACAAGCTCGAATTCCAAAACCTCTACAACGGCGCCTGCACGCGTTTGGGAGAGAAGGAGATCAATGCCGCGCTCAACGGCTTCATCGACAAGATCAAGGCCAATGGCGAGCTTCAGAAGGTCTACGACAAGTGGATGAAAGTGCCGGTGCATAAATTCCCGGACAGCCTCGAGAATATCCCCTTCACCGTCAGCTGATCGTGGCTTGCCGCCGCGCCGTCATTCCGGCGGCGCGGTGGATTCGATCCTAGAGCAATTTCCGATCCGATTGGATCGTTCAACTACTCTAGATTCTTGTTTTAACGCGTTTTCTTCACGCGAGCCGGTATCCACTTCGCGCGAAAACGCTTGAGCCAGCCAGCGGCGGTCGCTGCGGAGCCTGTCCATGAAGAAGCCGATCTATGTCCTGAACGGACCCAATCTGAACCGCCTCGGCCGCCGCCAGCCCGAGATCTACGGCCATACCACGCTGGCCGAGGTCGAGGGGCTCTGCCGGGCTGCGGTCCCTGAGCGCGAGATCGTCTTCCACCAGTCCAACCGGGAATACGAGCTGATCGAATGGATCCATGAGGCGATCGACGAGGGGGCCGGCATCGTCATCAACCCGGCCGGCTTCACCTTCACTTCCGTCGCGATCATGGACGCTCTCAAGATGTTCGAGGGGCCGATCATCGAGTTCCACATCTCGAACGTCCACAAGCGCGAGGCGATCTACCACAAATCCCTGATCTCGCCGGTCGCAACGGCGGTGATGGCCGGCCTCGGCGCGCGCGGCTACGCTACCGCGCTGATCGCGATGCGGGACCTGCTGAGCCAGAGCTGACGGCTTTGGACCAGACAAGAATCGTCATCCCGGGGCGCCCTTCGGACGCTCGGTCAGCCGGACCGAGGCCTCCATGTCGCAGCTCCGTCGGCGTCGCCCAATGCGGGCTCGGCACCTGCGCTCAAGCGGAAATAGCGCCGGTCGGCGAATAATCCGTCAGCGTCATGATCCGGTCCTCGACTATGCCGACGAGATTGCCATATTCGATCGAGGTGACGCGCTTGATCTCGATCCATTCCGGGTCGGCGAGGAACGTCGTCCAGTGCGCCGTCCGGGTCTCGTTGTCGGGCCAGGCGAGGATATAGGCGAATTCGGTGCGGCCGGCGCTTGCGGTCTCCCACATCGCCACGATCTGGAAGCCGTGCCGAGCCATGATCCGCATCGCATGGTCGCGGAAGCGGGCGTGGAAGGCGCCCTTGTTGCGCTCGAAGATCTCGTAGATGCGCAGTTGGTGGATCATGCCCGGCTCCTTTGTCGACATCCGCAGCCCTCATCCTGAGGCGCCGCGAAAGCGGCGTCTCAAGGGATGGTTGAGAGCCTGCTGGAGCATCCTTCGAGACGTGGACTTCGTCCACTCCCCAGGATGAGGGCTGAATGCCGCGCTCAGGCCGCCGTCTTGCTCAGGCGGCAGTTTTGGCCTTCTTCGCCGCCATCATCTCAACGAAGCGGGTGAACAGATAGTGGCTGTCCTGCGGGCCCGGCGAGGCCTCGGGGTGATGCTGCACGCTGAAGGCCGGGCGGTCGGTCAGCGCGATGCCGCTGTTGGAACCGTCGAAGAGCGAGACATGGGTCTCGACCGCATGCGCCGGCAAAGAGGCCGGATCGACCGCGAAGCCGTGATTCATCGAGACGATCTCGACCTTGCCCGTGGTCTTGTCCTGCACAGGGTGGTTGGCGCCGTGGTGGCCCTGCTTCATCTTCATGGTCTGGCCGCCGATGGCGAGCGCCATCATCTGGTGGCCGAGGCAGATGCCGAAGGTCGGGATCTTCTTGTCGAGCAGCGCCTTGATCACCGGCACGGCATATTCGCCTGTTGCGGCCGGGTCGCCCGGTCCGTTCGAGAGGAAGATGCCATCGGGCTGCAGCGCCAGGATGTCCTCGGCGCTGGCGGTCGAGGGCACGACGGTGACCTCGCAGCCGGCCTTGGAGAGCAGGCGCAGGATGTTGCGCTTCACGCCGTAGTCGATCGCGACGACCTTGTGGACCACGCTCTCGCGCTTGCCATAGCCCACGGGCCAGACCCAGGGCGTCTCGTCCCAGCTATAGCGCTGGGCGGCGGTGACCAGCGGCACGAGGTCGAGCCCGGCCATGTCGGGCAGGGCCGCGGCCTCGCGCTTGAGCCGCTCGATATCGAAGACGCCGTCGGGGCTGTGGGCGATGATCGCGTTGGGCATGCCGTTGTCGCGGATCAGGGCGGTCAGCGCGCGGGTGTCGATGCCGCTGATGCCGACGATGTTGCGGGCCTTCAGCCAGGCGTCGAAATGCCGGTTGGCGCGCCAGTTCGAGGGCTCGGTGATCGCGGCATGCAGCACGAGGCCGCGAACGCCCGAGGAGGCGGCGGCGTTGACCGTCTCGACGTCGTCCTCGTTGACGCCGACATTGCCGATATGGGGGAAGGTGAAGGTGATGATCTGCCCGGCATAGGACGGGTCGGTCAGGATCTCCTGATAGCCGGTCATCGCCGTGTTGAAGCAGAGTTCGCCGGGCGCCTGGCCGGTCGCGCCCAGGCCGAAGCCCTCGAGCACCATGCCGTTGGCCAGCACCAGGAGCGCGGTCGCGCGCGGCTCGATCCAGCCGCCGGTCGCGGGGTTTCCTTCGGGAGCGGTCATGTCTATGTCTCGGTCCAGGCCGCGAAAGCGCGGCGATGTTTCAGGCGGGACAGCGGTTCTGCGCTTGCGCCCATGTCTGGAGCGCGAGCCTTAAAGACGTGGTTCCGCCCCGTCAATCGAAGCAGGCGCAGAGTCTCTGCAAAACGAGCCTGCGGCACAAAAAGGGAATATCACCATGACAAGCCTGCGCGAGCGCTTCACGGCCGATCTCAAGGAGGCGATGAAGGCCGGCGAGAAGGGCAAGGTCTCGACCATCCGGCTGATCACCTCGGCACTGAAGGACAAGGACATCGAGGCGCGCGGCCTGGGCAAGCCGGAGACGACGCCCGACGAAATCCTCGCCTTGCTGCAGAAGATGATCAAGCAGCGCCAGGAATCGATCGCGATCTACGACGCCAATGGCCGCCCCGAGCTCGCCGCAGGCGAGCGCGCCGAGGTCGAGGTCATCAACGCCTATCTGCCCAAGCAGATGTCGGAGGACGAGGTCAAGGCCGTGATCGCGGCGGCCGTGACCGAGAGCGGCGCAGCGTCCGTCAAGGACATGGGCAAGGTCATCGCGATCCTGCGCGCGAAATTCGCCGGCCAGATGGATTTCGCCAAAGCGAGCGGGCTGGTGAAGGCGGCGCTGGGCGACTGATTACGGGGGCGGGCTCAGGCCCGCTCGATATCCGTCAGCGAAAAATCCTCGCCCTTGAACAGAAGCGGCCAGCCACGCGCTTTTGCCAGCGCGTAGGCGGCGCAATCGCCCATGTTGAGCTTGGCGGGATGTCTGCCCTTGCCGAAGCGGCGATAGGCGTCGAAGGCGAGATCGGAGAGGGCTGAGTCGAACGGGACAACGGCGACGTCATAGTCTGCGAGGAAGTCGTCGATCAACGAGACGGGCAGCGCCTTCGCGAAGGCGATAACGAGGCGTGCTTCCAGCAGATTGACCGCCGAGACGACCCGCTCGTTGGCCAACTGCAGGCGGTCGACGAAAATCGTTCGCTCGGCTTCGCCGGTCAGGCACGCGACGATCGCTGACGTGTCGACGACGAGCTTCACCAGAAGCCGTTCTCGTCATAGCCGATGGCGTCGTCCATCTCCTGCTTGGTCATGCTGTGGTCGGTCGGCGTGATATTGTATTTCCTATACAGGGCGGCAAGTTTGCGGCGTCCCTCGGCAATCCTGTGCGCTTTCTCCTCCTCGGACATCGCATCCTTCTCAAGCTCGTTGCCAACAGCCTGGCGCACGGCTTCCGTCAGTGTCAGGCCGCGCCGGCGCGCAAGGGTACGCACGAACCGCTCCGTCTCCGGATCCTTGATGTTGAGGGCCACAGCTTTCTTCCTTTTGCCGCTCTTTCTTTATCATGGCGCTGTGGATTGCGCCAATAATGCGGTCGGCGGCTACATCCATGATTGGCTTCCGCCGCGCACACGCCCACATAGAAGATCATGAAGTTCCCGCCCTCCATCCTGGAAGAGATCAAGGCGCGGCTGCCGGTCTCGGCGGTCGTGGGCAAGCGCGTGCGCCTGGCCAAATCAGGCCGCGAATGGAAGGGCCTGTCGCCCTTCAACGCGGAGAAGACGCCCTCCTTCTTCGTCAATGACCAGAAGGGCTCATTCTTCGATTTCTCCTCGGGCAAGAACGGCGACATCTTCAAATTCGTGATGGAGACGGAAGGGCTTTCCTTCCCGGAAGCCGTCGAGAAGCTCGCTTCCGAAGCCGGCGTGACGCTGCCCAAGATCACGCATGAGGCGCAGGTCCAGGAAGAGAAGCGCAAGGGCTTGCATGAGGTCGTCGAGCTCGCGGCGCGTTTCTTCGAGGCCGAGCTCATGGGCGATCGCGGTTCAGGCGCGCGGCGCTATCTCTCGGGCCGGGGGCTGGAGGGCGAGGCGCGCAAGCTCTTCCGCATGGGCTATGGTCCGCCGGACCGCTTCGCCCTGCGCGATCACCTCGCAGCCAAGGGCGTCGACGCCGCGCTGATGATGGAGACGGGGCTGCTCGTGCATGGCGACGAGATCGCCGTGCCCTATGACCGTTTCCGTGACCGCATCATGTTCCCGATCCATGATGCGCGCGGCCGGGTGATCGCTTTCGGCGGCCGGGCGATGAGCGCCGAGGTCTCGGCGAAATATCTGAACTCGCCGGAGACGCCGCTCTTCCACAAGGGCTCGCTGCTGTTCAACCACCACAATGCGCGCAAGGGCTCGCATGACACCGGCCAGGTGATCGTCGTCGAGGGCTATGTCGACGTGATCGCGATGACGCTGGCGGGCTTTCCGCAGACGGTCGCGCCGCTGGGCACGGCGCTGACCGAGGATCAGCTCGGCCTGCTCTGGCGCATGGCCGACGAGCCGGTGATCTGCCTCGACGGCGACAAGGCCGGGCGCAAGGCGGCGAGCCGCGCGATCGACCTCGCGCTACCCATGTTGGAGCCGGGCAAGTCGCTCGCTTTCGCGACCTTGCCTGACGGGCAGGATCCCGACGATCTGGCGCGTTCGGGCGGCAAGATGGCGGTCGCCGAGGTGCTGCAGGCGGCGCGCCCGCTGGTCGACATGCTCTGGACGCGCGAGGTCGAGGCCGGCCCTCTCGACACGCCCGAGCGTCGCGCCGCCTTCGAGCGCCGGCTGAAGGAGCCGCTCGGCCAGATCAAGGACGAGGCGACGCGCCGGCATTACCGCCGCGAGATGGATGAGCGCCTGAGCCAGCTTTTCGCCAGCGCCGCTCCCGCGCGGGCCGAGCGTGGCCGTGACGGCGGCTTTCAGCGCGGCCGCCCTCAAGGCGGCGGTGCCGGGCGCGGCGGTTTCCGGCAGGCCGTGGCGCCCTGGGCTGTCGGTCCGCTCAAGGCGAGCAGCCAGTTGACGCAGTCGCGGATGATGGCGGGCCGCCGTGGCGAGGATGTGCGCGAGGCCTTCATTTTGCTGGCGCTGGCGAGCCATCCCGATCTGATCTTGCGCTGCGCCGACGAGATTGCCGAGCTCGCGCTCGATGGCCCCGCCGCCGAGCGCTTCCGCCAGGTGCTGCTCGAGGCTGCCATGGATGACAGCCTCGACGAGAATGCGCTTGCCGATCGCCTGCTCCAACCGCGTGTGCAGGAGGCCCAAAGCGCGCTATTGGCGATCACCGGGCCGGCGGAGCGCCAAAAATTGACGCAAGCGGCTGATCCAGAATCGGTTTTCGACTCAATTCGACAGGCTATCGTCTTGCATCATCGCGCGCGAACGTTACATAGCGAGCTGAAGGCAGCCGAGCGCGCATTGGCTGACGAAGCGACCGAAGCCAATTTTGCCTGGATCAAGGACGTCAAGGCCCGCCTCGAGACGATCGAGGGCACGGAGGCCATGTCCGGAGATTGAGGGCTAGCTGCTCCGGCTTCCGCCGTCATGCTGTGCGTGCCGATTGCAGGTGGTTTACGATTCATCAACGATGATCGGCGCCATCTGGCCGAAGTGATTTGGGTGGGGTGAGCGCGCCGGACCAGCGGCCGCGCCGCCCTTTTATGCGTCTGCATGTGGCTTCTTCCGAGCCGTGGCGACGCGCGAGTGCGGAGCGCTGATTGATGGCGACAAAAGCGAGCGAACGGGAAAAGACCGACCAGGTCGCGCCGGAAGCCCCCCCGACGTCCGATGGACCGTTGCTCGATCTGACCGATCAGGCCGTAAGGCGGATGATCAAGCTCGCTAAGAAGCGCGGCTATGTCACCTATGACGAACTGAACGAAGTCCTGCCCTCGGAGGAGTTCTCCTCCGAGCAGATCGAGGATGTGCTCGGCCAGCTCAGCGAGCAGGGCATCAACGTTGTCGACAATGAAGACCCCGAAGCCTCGGGCGAGGAGCGCGCGGCTGCGCGCACCGGCACGAATGGCGACGAGGAGGAGAGCGAGGGCGAGCTCGTCGAGACGCAGCGCTCGGCGTTGCCCGTCGAGGTCAAGCGCAATCTCGAGCCGACCGAGCGCACCGACGATCCGGTGCGGATGTATCTGCGCGAGATGGGCTCGGTCGAATTGCTCTCCCGCGAGGGCGAAATCGCCATCGCCAAGCGCATCGAGGCCGGCCGCGAGGCGATGATCGCGGGGCTCTGCGAGAGTCCGCTGACCTTCCAGGCCATCATCATCTGGCGCGACGAGCTTGTCGAAGGCAAGGTGCTGCTGCGCGACATCATCGATCTGGAAGCGACCTATGCCGGCCCCGACGGCAAGAATCCGTCGCAACTGCCCGGCGAAGGCGAGGAGGGCGAGCCCGCTGAGGCCGCTGCGCCTGCCGGCGAGGTGCCGGAAGGCGAATTGCCGTCCGACATGGACGATGACGACATCGAGAACAACGTCTCGCTCTCGGCCATGGAAGCCGAGCTCAAGCCGCGCGTGCTCGAGACCTTCGATTCGATCGCCGACAACTACAAGAAGCTGCGCCGCCTGCAGGACCAGGATATCGCCAACCGGCTGGAGAACACCAAGCTCTCGCCATCGCAGGACCGCAAATACAAGAAGCTGAAAGACGACATCATCACTGCGGTGAAGTCGCTCTCGCTCAACAACAACCGCATCGAGGCGCTGGTCGAGCAGCTCTACGACATCAACAAGCGGCTCATCTCGCACGAGACGCGCCTGCTACGGCTCGCCGAGAGCTATGGCGTCGGCCGCGAGGACTTCCTCAAGCAGCATGTCGGCGGCGAGCTCGACCCGAAATGGGTTCTGCGCGTCTCCAAGCTGGGCTCGCGCGGCTGGCGCGAATTCGTCGGTGCCGAGCTCGACCGGATCAAGCAGCTGCGCGAGGAGATCCATACGCTGGCCTCCGAGACCGGCCTGGAGATCCAAGAGTTCCGCAAGATCGTGCTGATGGTCCAGAAGGGCGAGCGCGAGGCCCGGCAGGCGAAGAAGGAGATGATCGAGGCCAATCTGCGCCTCGTGATCTCGATCGCCAAGAAGTACACGAACCGCGGCCTGCAATTCCTGGATCTGATCCAGGAAGGCAATATCGGCCTGATGAAGGCGGTCGACAAGTTCGAGTACCGCCGCGGCTACAAGTTCTCAACCTACGCGACATGGTGGATCCGCCAGGCGATCACGCGTTCGATCGCCGACCAGGCCCGCACCATCCGCATCCCGGTGCATATGATCGAGACGATCAACAAGATCGTCCGGACCTCGCGCCAGATGCTGCACGAGATCGGCCGCGAGCCGACCCCGGAGGAGCTGGCCGAGAAGCTCGCCATGCCGCTGGAGAAGGTGCGCAAGGTCCTCAAGATCGCCAAGGAGCCGATCTCGCTCGAAACCCCGATCGGCGACGAGGAAGACAGCCATCTCGGCGACTTCATCGAGGACAAGAACGCGATCCTGCCGATCGACGCGGCGATCCAGAGCAATCTGCGCGAGACGACGACGCGGGTGCTGGCTTCGCTGACGCCGCGCGAGGAGCGCGTGCTGCGCATGCGCTTCGGCATCGGCATGAACACCGACCACACGCTGGAAGAGGTCGGCCAGCAGTTCAGCGTCACGCGCGAACGTATCCGCCAGATCGAGGCGAAGGCGCTCAGGAAGCTGAAGCATCCGAGCCGGAGCCGGAAGCTCAGGAGCTTCCTGGACAATTGAGGTGATCAAGGCGGGTCGAGAGACCCGCCTTTTTTCTTGGCCTTTTTTCTAGGCCGGGACGGTGCCAAGATGGCGGCTTCAGGGGGGCAGCTATGACCGACAAGCCTGATCTGACGGAGATCGAAGCGGCGGTGCAGGCCGCCCAAGTGCAAGCCGAAGCGCAGCGGAAGCAGCCCGCCGCGGCGAGCGATACGGGCAGCACGGCGAGCGATGGCGTCGGCGACGTCGTCAGCGCCGTCCTTGACGGCACGCTCGAAACCGTCGGCAGCGTACTCTCCAGCGCCGGCGAAGCCGCCGCTTCGGTGATCGGCGGCATCTTCGAAGGCCTGGGCTCCTGATCTGACCTGCGGCTCGCACGTTTGGACGCTTGGCGCCGTGCCGGGCAGACCATCGGTGCGCGCAACATCCCCTATCTCAAGGCGCTGTTCGCACCTTATCTCCACCTGCCGGGACAGCCGATCGTCTGATCCGCCGCGCCCTGGCTTGATCTGCCGTGGGGCGATTCATTCGGCTGCAGCGATGCGAATGTGGCGTGTTCCGATCGGAGCGCCGGTCTCCCGGTCGATGGTGACGGCATCGATCTCGGTTCCGGTCTCTGCGTCGAAGAACCGTGTCACCTTGCCCCCGCCGCGATGCTTGCGTCCCCAGGCGCCGATCGCAAACAGCACCGGCAGAAAGTCGCGGCCGGCTTCCGTCAGCACATATTCGTCCCGCGGCGGACGCTCGGAATAGCGGCGTTTCTCCAGCATCCCCTCTTCGGTCA
This sequence comes from Bosea vaviloviae, assembly GCF_001741865.1. Taxonomy (NCBI): domain Bacteria; kingdom Pseudomonadati; phylum Pseudomonadota; class Alphaproteobacteria; order Hyphomicrobiales; family Alloboseaceae; genus Allobosea; species Allobosea vaviloviae. The sequence continues at coordinate 5,659,019 of NZ_CP017147.1, read as the reverse complement.
GGGCCGAAAGTCGCACCGTCAGCATCGTTGGCGCGATGCCGAGGCTTTTGCGGAAATCATCGAAGCGGGTCAGCCCCGCATGGGCGTCTCGCATGATCAGCATGCTCCACGCGTCCCCCACGAGTGCCAGGCTCCGGGCGATCAGGCATGGCTGGTTCGAAAGATTCTTCATGTCCATATCTTTTTGATAGTGACTTAGTACTGATTTGATAGTAACAGGGCGCCCATCGCAATTCCACGGAAAAATGAAAGCGAAATCCGATGAGCAAGACAGAACGCGGCATTGCCCTGGTCACGGGGGCGTCCTCCGGCATCGGGCTGGTGACGGCACAAGCGCTGCGGCGCGATGGCTATCGTGTCTTCGGCACCAGCCGGAAGCCGGCACCCGATACCGCGGACGGGGTCACGATGCTGATCTGCGACGTGATCGACGATGCATCCGTGCAGGGCGCCGTCGACGAGGTGCTGAGCCGGGCAGGGCGGATCGATCTTCTCGTCAACAATGCCGGCATCGGCTTGCTGGGCGGCGCCGAGGAATCCACGACGGCACAGGCGAAAGCGGTGTTCGACGTGAACGTCTTCGGCACCATGCGCATGACGAATGCGGTTCTGCCCGTGATGAGGCGGCAGCGTGGCGGCCGGATCGTCAACCTCAGCTCCATACTCGGGCTGATCCCTGCGCCCTATAACGCGCTCTACGCATCGACCAAGCACGCCATCGAAGGCTACTCGGAATCGCTCGACCACGAAGTGCGAACGCAAGGCATCCGCGTCGTGCTCGTCGAGCCCGGCGTGACCCGCACATCCTTTGAGGAGAACATCACACGGCCGGACCGGCCGCTGGCCGTCTACGATACGGCTCGCACCGAGGCGGAGAAGCTGATGCGCGCGATCGTGGCAAAAGGCGATGCCCCCGAGGTGGTTGCCGCCGCCGTCGTCAGGGCCGCCAATGCGGCCTCGCCCAGGAGACGCTACACGGCCGGAAAAGCCGCAGGGCAGATTCGCTTCATGCGCCGCTTCCTGCCTGAAGCCTTCGTCGACAAGAACCTTCGGAAATTCAACGGGCTTCCCGCTTGAGCCGTCACCGCTGCATAGCCGGTGCTGCCGGCTCACCACGGGGGCGCGCGAAGGGTAAAGTCGTCGTCAGAGTGAAGTAAGGTTCGACAATCACACCCCGGCTGACGCGATATCGAAGCGTCAGACCGGGGCGCTTCGACGTCTCTCGAGGTCTCGTTTGGTGTCGTCCTGGGCTGCCTGTGCATCAGCGCGGGGTTCCTCGATCAACCGTCGGAGCCGCCCGCAATTGATCGGCGAGGCAGCCACATCCTATCAGCAGTTGCAGGGAAGGCCGCTTGGCATTTGAATGAGGGCTGACCTTCGCGCGGGCGATCTCGACCGCAGCAGCCGGAGCCGCCATGTCCCCCGAATTCCTTCTGACCTCGCTGATCATCGTCGCTTCGCCCGGCACGGGCGCGATCTATACGATCGCGGCGGGCCTCACGCGCGGCTCCCGCGCCAGCGTGTTGGCGGCCTTCGCCTGCACGCTCGGCATCGTGCCGCATCTCATCGCTGCGATGATGGGGCTGGCGGCGCTGCTGCATGCGAGTGCGCTGGCCTTCGAGATCGTGAAATATGCCGGCGTCGCCTATCTGCTCTGGATGGCCTGGCAGACATTGCGTGAGCAGGGCGCGCTCAAGGTCGAGACCCAGGCCGATCCGCGCTCAGGGCTGCGCGTGCTGACCGACGGCATCGCGATCAACGTGCTCAATCCGAAGCTTTCGATCTTCTTCGTCGCCTTCCTGCCGCAGTTCATCGCCGCCGACGAGGCCGCGCCGCTCGCGCGCATGCTGGAACTCTCCGGCGTCTTCATGGCGATGACCTTCGTGGTCTTCGCGCTCTACGGCCTCTTCGCTGCTGCGATGCGCGACAAGGTCGTCAGCCGTCCAGCCGTGATGGCCTGGCTGCGCCGCAGCTTTGCCGCCGCCTTTGTCGCGCTGGGCGCCAAGCTCGCGTTGACCGAGCGCTGACGGCCGCGGCGGGAATGAGCTCGCAATCGGTCGTCACCATCGAGACGCATGGCGCAGGGCTCTATGAGTTCACGGACCGCGTCATGGTCTTCATCCGCTCGGCGCGTATCGAAAGCGGGCTGCTGACGCTGTTCCTGCGCCATACCTCCTGCTCGCTGCTGATCCAGGAAAATGCCGATCCCGATGTGCGGCGCGATCTCGACGCGTTCTTCCGTCGTTTGGTGCCACAAGCCGATGATCCGGCGATGGCCTATCTGACGCATCGGGCGGAGGGGCCCGACGACATGCCGGCCCATATCAAGGCGGCCTTGATGCCGGTCTCCCTCTCGATTCCGGTCATGGACGGACGCCTTGCGCTGGGAACCTGGCAAGGCGTCTATCTGTTCGAGCATCGCCGCAGGCCACATCGGCGCGAGGTCGTGCTGCATCTGGGCGGTTAGAGGTTGTTAGGGGCTCTGCCGTCAGCCGGGCGGCGCCACGATCAGCGCCATGATCCGCCGCACCAGCGGCAGGATCAGAAGCAGCGTCGGGAAGGCGACCAGCCAGGACAGGCCCCAGGAGACCGGCCAGGTCGAGAGGAAGTCCGGGGAGGGGCCGAGCGCCCGCAGCGTCGCGATGGCCGAGACGACGAAGGTCATCACGATCGACAGCAGGAAGGGCAGCACGACAGTGCCGTAGCGCGCCGGAAGCCGGCGACGGGACGATAGGTTGGACATGGGACGATAAGCTTTCGTAAGCGGGCCGTGCCGTGGGGGATTGCAAGGCACTTTGGCAAGACATCTTGGCAAGGCATCCTGACGGCGACAGCCGGGTTGGATGCGTTGTCTGACGTGAGACGCTTACGACCGGCCTATCAGGCCGATGCCGCCTTCTAGCGGCTGCCGGGCCTGTCGCCAAGCCTTTCCTTACTCGCCAAGTCTTTCCTTACTCGCCAAGTCTTTCCTTACTCGCCAAGTCCTGCCTTGCCGCGCTTCGCCTCTTCATTCGCGCCCGGCGAAGATGTCGGGCTTTGGCACCGGTTCCCAGGCCTCGCCGGCTGCGATGAAGCAGCTCATGCCTTGCGGCGTGGTGGCGATGAGGGTCCAGGAGCCGGACCGGCCGGCGAGGATCTCGAAGACGAAACCGCCATTGGCGAGGCCGCGGCCGATGACCATCTCGCCGAAGGAATTGTGCAATTGCGCGATCAATTGGGTGCGATCGATGCAAGGCGGGCCGCGCGGCGCCTGGGGTTGCGCGGCGCTGGACAGGCTGAGCGCGATCAGGCCGAGTCCCGCGAACGACAGAGATTTTGCGAACGACAGAGATTTGATGAGTCTCATGACCACCTCCCTATTCAGGGGTGGCCGCGGGAGCAGGTTGGGCGTAAAGGGGCCGTGCGGTCGCCCTGAACACCCTGAATCTGGGGATTTTGCCGCTGTTCTTCAAGTCCTGCGGTGTATCTCGGGTCGGGCGCTCCGATCGTGGACGAGTGCAAACTGGGCTCCCCTTGGCGTCGATCCTGCTCTCGATCACGTCGCATTCGGACGGTTCCGTCCGAATGCGAAAAACGTGATCGACACTAAAGTTTAGAGCATTGCTCCCGCGAAAAACCGGTGCCCATTTTTTCGCGCAATGCTCTATATCAAGTCGCAATGAATGCGGAGGCTCCATGTCGTTTTTGAAATCCCTGTTCGGGCTGGGCGGCAAGGCCAGCGAGACGCCGGCCGGCCCGCTCAAGAGCATCGAGCATAATGGTTTCACCATCCATGCGACGCCCTATCAGGAGGGCGGGCAGCACCAGCTCTGCGGCGTGGTCGAGAAGGAGATCGACGGGGAGCTCCGCCAGCATCGCTTCGTGCGGGCCGACCGCTTTCCCGGCGCCGAGGAGGCCGCGGATTTCGCGCTGGTGAAGGGCAAGCAGCTCGTCGATGAGCAAGGCGACGCGCTCTTCAAATAAATCGGCTGCGGCGCTGCTGCAGGGTGATGCCGATTACGTTAAGGCATACCGGCGTACTGCTCTGCGGCATAGAAGATAATTTCTGGACCGTTTCTTTAATTTTTTGAGATTTTCATTTTTTATTGATATCCTTGCTTCATCCTTTAGAATGAGAGGCAATCCCGCTGAAGTGGCCCGCTGGGCTGCTGCTTTAAGCATTTGTTGTGATCTCTACGGCTTCTATCGAAAGCGCAGAGTTTCAAGAATGTTCAGCGGATTGCCCCAATGTCCAAGGCTGTCACCAGCCCCGACGCAGCTGCCTATCGCCGGTTCTCCGCCGATCGTCAGATCGCGTCGGGCTTCGCGGCGCTGAGGGAAGGTGGTGTCGATCTCTCCCAGATCGCGCCAGCGGCGGCGAAGAACGACAAGCCGGCCCATCGCGACGCCTGGTTCGAGGGCGTGCTCGATCAACTGCCGATCTGCGTCTATATGACCGATGCCGAGGGGCGGGTCACCTATGTCAACCGCGCCGCCGGCGCCTTTGTCGGGCGCGAGCCGCGCATCGGCGCGGATCGCTGGTGCGTCACGCACAAGCTCTTCACCATCGAGGGCGCGCCGCTCGCGCCCCAGGACGGCCCGATGGCGGTCGCGCTGCGCGAAAGCCGGCCGGTGCGCGGCGTCGAGGCCATGCTCGAACGCCCGGACGGGACGCGGACGCCCGTCCTGACCTATCCGACGCCGCTGTTCGGGGATGACGGCGCGCTGACCGGCGGTTTCAACCTGCTGGTCGACATCAGCAAGCGCAAGCAGGCCGAGCAGAAGCTGGCGGACACGCTGCATCACGACGGGCTGACCGGGCTGCACAACCGCCCGGCACTGAGCGCCCATCTCGACCGGAGGCTGATCCAGGCGCGGCTCGCCGGCGAGGGGCTGGTCGTGATGCGCATGGACCTCGACGGCTTCAAGGCGCTGAACGACGAGCATGGCCATGCAGTGGGCGATGCCATCCTGGTCGAGGCGGCGCAGCGTCTGCGGACCAGCGCCGGTGATGCTTTCCTGGCGCGGATCGGCGGCGACGAGTTCATGCTGGTCTCGGGCGCGCTGCAGACCGAGGGCGAGGCGCGGGCGCAGGCCGAGCGTGTGCGCTGTGCCTTTGCGCAAGAGTTCTTCACAGGCGACCATTCCTTCAAGATCAGCGTCAGCGCCGGCTGTGCGCGCTTTCCGGGGGATGGCGAGGATCAGATCCGCCTGATCGCTGCCGCCAACGCCGCCTTGAACCTCGCCAAATCCGAGGGGCCGGGCGCGATGCGCATGTTCGATCTCGCCGAGCAGGCGCGCGAACAGGAGCGCCTTACCTTCAGCCGGCATCTGCGCCAGGCGATCGAGCGCAACGAGATCCATCCGCATTACCAGCCGCTGTTCCGGGCCGATGGCGCGATTGCGGGCTTCGAGGCGCTGGCGCGCTGGAAGGATCCGGTGCGCGGCATCGTCGCGCCGGCGAGCTTCATTCCGGCGGCGGAGGAGGGCGGTCTCATCGCCAAGCTCGACGCCTATGTGCTGCGCAGCGCCTGCATCGAGGCGGCGCGCTGGACACAGCCCTTGCGGATTTCCGTCAACATCTCGGCGCTGGAGTTCCAGTCCGGCGACCTGCCCGGCCGTGTGGCGGCGGTGCTGGCCGAAACCGGCCTCGACCCCGAGCGGCTCGAGCTCGAGATCACCGAGGGCGTCATGGTCACCGATGCCGACCGCGCCATGGCGACCTTCGGCAAATTGCGCGCGCTCGGCGTGCGCATCGCGCTCGATGATTTCGGCACCGGCTATTCCTCGCTCTCCTATCTGCATCGCTTCCCGCTGACGACGCTGAAGATCGACCGCAGCTTCATCGCCAAGCTCGGCGTGACGCTGGAATCGGTTGCGATCACGCGCGCCGTCATCCAGCTCGGCCATGCGCTCGGCATCGAGGTGGTGGCCGAAGGCGTCGAGACGCCCGAGCAGCTCGACTTCCTGATCCAGGAAGGCTGCGACCTGACGCAAGGCTTCCTGCTCGGCCGCCCGCTGGACGCCAGCGCCTACGCGCATGTGACGGGCGCCTGAGAGGGCTCTGCTCGAAGTCCAGTACGCGCGGGGAACCCTCTCCCGTAGGGAGAGGGCAGGGTGAGGGGTCGGCCGTTTGACGCTGTGGCCGTAACCTCACCGCTGCTTCGCTGTGGGGTTTCCACTCAACTGGTCCAGGGGCCTACACCTCACCCCTGCCCCTCTCCTTACAGGAGAGGGGTTCCCCGCGCCTTTCCGTTATGGCCAGGCACATCTCTTCCGCCAACGCCGTCCCGCCCTGCGGGGCGTGCGCTTGTCGCTCGAGGCGTCCCCGCCTAATCCTCGCTCCTGGAAAAGTCGTTCTCTGAAAACGACGGCGCGAGGAAACATGGCTTCCCTGGATGCGCGTTATGCGCCGGATTCCTCCTATGCCTGGCTCAGGCTGGCGATGTCGCTGCTGCTCGGCACTGTCGCTTGCGTCGGCACCTGGTCGGTCGTGGTCGTGCTGCCTTCGGTGCAGGCCGAGTTCGGCACGCTCAGGGCAGGTGCTGCGCTGCCCTATACCTGCGTGATGATCGGCTTCGGCTTCGGCAACATCGCCATGGGCCGCATCGCCGATCGCTACGGCATCGTCGTGCCGGTGGTGATGGGCGCGCTCCTGCTCGGCAGCGGCTATCTGCTGGCGGCGCTGGCGCAATCGCTCTGGCAGTTCGCGCTCGTCCATCTCGTCCTGATCGGCATCGGCGGCGGAGCCGGCTTCTCCCCGCTGATCGCCGATCTGTCGCATTGGTTCCGCAGGCATCGCGGGCTTGCCGTGGTGTTCGGCGCATCGGGAAGCTATCTCGCCGGGGTGATCTGGCCGCAGCTCATCACCTGGGGCGTGGCGCATCATGGCTGGCGGACGACGCATGTCGCCATCGGGCTGACGGTGCTCATCATCATGCTGCCGATGTCGCTGTTCTTCCGGCGGCGTCCCTCGGTCGAGCACATGGCTGCCGACGATGCGGCGAGCAGCAGCGCGCGCGGCGATCTCGGCCTCTCGGCGAACCAATTGCAATGGCTGCTCGCGACCGCCGGCTTCTGTTGCTGCGTCGCCATGGCGATGCCGCAGGTCCATATCGTCGCCTATTGTGGCGATCTCGGTTACGGCGTGGCGCGCGGCGCGGAAATGCTCTCGCTCATGCTGCTGCTGGGCATCATCAGCCGCATCGGCTCAGGCTTCGTCGCCGACCGCATCGGCGGAACGGCGACGCTGGCATTGGGCTCGGCGATGCAGGGCGCGGCGCTTTTCCTCTATCTCTGGTTCGACGGTCTGACCTCGCTCTACATCGTCACCGCCATCTTCGGCCTGTTCCAGGGCGGCATCGTGCCGATGTATGCGGTCATCATCCGCGAATACCTGCCGGCCAAGGAGGCGGGCGTGCGCATCGGCATCGTGATGTCGGCGACGGTCTTAGGGATGGCCTTCGGCGGTTATGTCTCGGGCGCGATCTTCGACTATTTCGCCTCCTACCGCGTCGCCTTCCTCAACGGACTGGCCTGGAACCTCGTCAATCTCGGGCTGGTGTGCTGGCTGATGATGCGGGCGCGACCGCGGAATTCGCTTGGACACTCTACTCCGGCGGCTGTCTGACACGGCTTTCTGCGCTTCCGGTGCTCACGGACGAAAAGTCCGCTCCGCGCCGGTTCTCGAAAGCCACGCCAGTCGACTCGCCGGAGCGAGTTCCAAATCGAATTCCGGGCCGGTGGTGGCGTGACGCGCCACCCGTCATTGCGAGCGCAGCGAAGCAATCCAGCGTCTCGCGCTACGCCCCCTAGATTGCTTCGCGGAGCCTGTACTCGGGCTTGCCGAAGGCAAGACCCGGGTGCTCGCAATGACGGTGAGGGTATGTCGCTGGTTTGCGCCTCACGCCGGCTTGTCTCCCGGCCGGTACGTCCCAAAGCACCAGATATGCCCTTCCGGGTCCTTGCAGATGAAGTCGCGGCTGCCATAGGGCTGGTCGGTCGGCTCCATGCAGATTTCGGCTCCGGCCGCGCGGGCGCGCTCGCAACGGGCATCGATGTCGTCGGTGGCGATATAGGGCGAGGCGGTGGTGCCGCCGAGTTCGGCGGGCCTTGCGACCAGCTTGCCGAATTCGTTGTTCTCGGCCGAGCCCAGCATGACGAAGCTCTCGCCCATGCGTAGCTCGCCATGCAGCAGGGTTTTGCCGTCCGGCGAGTAGTAGGCGGCGTGTTTCTCGAAGCCCAGGGCCTCGATCAGCCAGTCGTACATTCTGGGCGCATCGGCATAGCGTAGCGAGACGCAGATCATGGCGGGCGATGCAGTCATGGCGCTTGTCCTCCCACGGGGTTTTGCGGTCTTCGCCGCGCTTGACGCAGCATGCCGCGTCCTCAATGTCGGCTCAACCGGCAAGGCCTGAAGGGAGCGGCGATGAAGGGCGTGACGCAGTTCGAGCATCGCACCCAGACGGTGATCCCCGCGCACCGCTTCGCCTGGCGCATGGGGCGCGCCATGCTGACCTATGTGGGGCTGGCCACGGTCGGCATGGCGGGCTACATGGCGACCGAGGGCATGAGCGCCGTCGACGCCTTCGTCAACGCGGCGATGATCCTGTCGGGCATGGGGCCCGTCGACCAGCTCAAGACCGATGGCGGCAAGCTCTTCGCCGGCGCCTATGCCTTGTTCTCGGGATTGTTCGTGGTGATCGCGACCGGTTTCGTGCTGGCGCCGGTGCTGCATCGTGTGCTCCATTCCTTCCATGTCGAACAGGGGAAGAGCAGCGATGATTGAGCCGGGCCTGACGCCAGATGAAGCACCGCGCGGTAGTCTCACCGTGCGCGTCAACGCCATGCCGGCCGACACCAACGCCAATGGCGACATCTTCGGCGGCTGGGTGATGTCGCGGATGGACGCCGCCGGCGGCATCGCCGGGGTGGACCGGGCGCAAGGGCGCGTGGTCACGATCGCGGTCGATGCGATGACCTTCATCAGGCCGGTCAAGGTCGGCGATGTGCTCAGCGTCTATACCGAGGTCGAGTCGGTCGGTCGGACCTCGATGAAGATCCATGTCGAGGCCTGGGCGCGCCGCTTCCGCACGACGCTGCACGAGAAGGTCACCGACGCGACCTTCACCTTCGTGGCGATCGACGAGGAGGGCCGGCCGCGCCCGGTGCCGAAGCCGCCGGAGGCGTGAGGCCAGGCCTCGCGCCCGCCGCCTCGCTTCCGCCGCACAGCCTAACGAATGCTGAAGCGTTGGTGCGGGCGAGTGATTCAGAAGAATCCGCCCGCTTAAACGTTCCTTAAGTGCATATCCGCGATCTTCAGCTTCGGAAGGCCTTGTCCTGCCTTCTGAAATCGGGGCTGTGCACGCATGCGCGATCGTCGCGAGGTTCTCGCTCTGCGCGAACCTGCGCCTGGTGGCCGGCGGCGCGGTCTGCCGCTTTCCGTCCATATTTCCTGATTCTTTCCACGCGTTGCGTCAGCATTTCGGAGAGCGATTCATGACCAAGGCTACGAAGCCCGCGCGCCAGCGCACGCCGCTTCGCATCGGCATCGCTGCGCGCATCTATGCAGCGCTCGGCCTGCTCACGGTGCTGACGATCGTGGCCTCGCTGGTGGCATGGTTCTCCTATGATCGCGTCAACCAGACCGTCTCCGAGACGGTCGAGCGCAAGATGCCGACGGTGGAGCTTTCGCTCGAGCTTTCGCAGGCAGCGACGCAGTCGACGGCGCTGGCGCCCCGCTTCATGGATGTCACCACGGTGCAGCAGCGCGCGAAGCTGACCGGCGAGCTCGACACCATCGAGGCCCGCCAGTTCGATCTCATCCGCCGCATCGCCACGCTCGACGCCATCGACATGAAGCCGATCCAGACCGGCGTCGATGAATTGTCGCGCCAGATCAACGACATCAACGACCTGACTGGAGAGCGGCTGCGCAATGCGGCGGCGATGCAGGCCTCGCTCGAACAATTGTCGAAGGCGCGGGGCGTTTTCGTCGGAGTGGTCGGGGCCGAGGCGGATGAGGCCCGGTTCAACATCCTGATGGGGATGGAAAGCGTCAAGGGCCTGACCGGAGACGATCTCAATGCCTCGATCCAGGGGCTGATCGAGCGCGATTTCCAGGCTTTCGACCTGGCGCGGAAGCTGGAGGCACAGGTCAATGAATTGATCGGCCTGCTGCGCGAGATCGCGCAGATCGACGACAAGGCAAAGCTGAGCGCAGCGCGCGACCGCTTCACTGCCATCGTGGCGCGCATCCGCAAGGATCTGTCGGCGATCGAGAAGATCGTCCCCAACAAGGTGCGCGTCGGCGCCATCAACACGGTCATCGATGTCGGCGAGGGCAGCGAAGGCGTCCTCAGCGTGCGCCAGCGTGACCTTTCCACGCAGGAGGGAATCACTGCGAGCCTGCGCGGCGTGGGCAGCGCGGCCGAGGCGCTGCGCGGGCAGGTCGACAAGCTCGTCAAGAGCGCGCGCGGCGAGGCCGTCGCCTCCAGCACCTCGACCCGCACGCTGATCGAGCAGAGCAAGCTCTGGCTCGGCGCGGTCGGCATCGGCTCGCTCCTCGTCGCGCTGGCTTTGTCGCTGCTCTATGTCCGCCCGATGATCGTCGGCCGCCTGAACCGGCTCTGGGCCGCGACGCGCGCGATCGCCGATGGCCAGCTCGAGACGGTCGTGCAGACCAAGGGCAATGACGAGATTGCCGACATCTCCAAGAGCGTGCTGCTGTTCCGCGACAATGCGGTCGCGCTGCGCGCGGCGGAAGCGGCCAAGATCGAGGACGAGGCAAAGGCCCAGCAGCAGCGCCGCGAGATGATGGCCGAGCTCGGCGCGGCCTTCGGCGAGGTCGTCGCCGCCGCCGCCGCCGGCGATTTCAACCCGCGTGTCGCCGCGACCTTCGCCGATGCCGAGCTCAACGCGCTGGCCGATTCGGTCAATGCGCTGCTCGAGACCGTCCAGGCCGGCCTGTCGGAAACCTGCGACGTGCTGGCCGAGCTCTCGGTCGGTCATCTCTCGACCCGCGTCGAGGGGCGCTATCAGGGCGCCTTCGCCGAGCTCAAGAACGGCACCAACAGCCTGGCCGAAGAGTTCGAGAGCACGCTGGCGCGGCTCTCCAACACGGTCGCGGCCGTGCGCAGCGCCACCAGCGAGATTCTCGACGGCGTCACCGACCTCGCCGAGCGCACCAGCGAGGAGAGCAACGCCGTCTCGATGGCGACGAACCAGCTCACCGCCTTCGCCGGCACCGTCAAGAAGACCGCTGCCGAGGCCGCTCAGGCGACCGGCATGGCCGAGGGCGCCGAGAGCCAGGCCCAGCAGGGCGAGAAGGTCGTGGCCTCCGCGCTGGAGGCGATGCACCGCATCCGCTCTTCCTCGAACAAGATCTCCGAGGTCATCGCGATGATCGACGAGATTGCCTTCCAGACCAATCTGCTGGCGCTCAATGCGGCGGTGGAGGCAGCCCGCGCCGGCGATAGCGGCCGCGGCTTCGCCGTCGTCGCGACCGAGGTGCGCAGCCTGGCCAAGCGCTCGGCCGACGCCTCCAACGACGTCAAGAAGCTGGTCGAGGCCGCCCATGGCGACGTCAAGGTCGGCGTCGGCCTGGTCGAGGAGACCTCGGCGATGTTCGAGGCCATCGTCGCCTCGGTCAACGATCTGACCGGGCTGATGAACGGCATCTCGCAGACCGCCAGGAGCCAGGCCACCGACGTCTCGGCGATCAACAATGAGATCGACGGCATCGGCACCATGGCTCATCAGAATGCGGCGCTGGTCGAGGAGACCAATGCGGCGCTGGCCCTGACCGACGAGCAGACCCGCGCGCTGACCGAGCATATCGGCCGCTTCAAGTTCCGCGAGGGCCATATCGCCGACCATGGCGAGGATCCCCGGATCGCGGAAGCCGCCTGAGACCGGCGGCCTAACCCCAAGGCGAAGCCCTTCACGCCCCCGCTGCCGCAAGGCGGCGGGGGCATTCGTTTTGCGCTGGAACTTGCGTTTTGCGCTGGAGCGCGACGATCTGATTTGGAACCACCGCCGTCATTCCGGGGCGATCCGCAGGATCGAGCCCGGAACCCAGAGCCGCTGGAGCAACGTCATGCTCGGGCTTGACCCGAGCATCTCTTGCCCGAGATTCTCGGGTCTCCACTCCGCTGCGCCCGAGAATGACTCCTCGTGTTAATGGGTTCCAGGCTCAGGCCTTCGGCCTGAGCCTGGAATGACGGATTGGTTCCCGCTTAAATCGTCAGACGTTAGCCCCAATGGTTTTGCGCATATCGTCAAACTGGCCTTTGCGCTCAGACCGGCCTTGCCCGAAGCGCGGCTGCGATGTTACGCGGGGTGTGGGCCGGTAGCTCAATGGTTAGAGCTCGCTGCTCATAACAGCGCCGGTGCCGGTTCGAGTCCGGCCCGGCCCACCATTTCCGATCAGAATTGCGAACCGGCCCGCGGCCGGCGGCATGGCTCCGCAAGTTCCTGTCGAAGTTGTCGTTTCTACCGATGAGGCGGATTTTTTCGGGCTCGACCAAGATGGCCCAGATCGGTGCCAGCCTCAGGTTCTCGGGAATCGCCAGATGCGGGAACAGGTTGAAATGCTGGAAGACCGTTCCGACGTCGCGGCTGATCTCGTGGATCTTCCGGAGATCGTTGGTGAACTCCGTGCCGTCGACCATGATCTGGCCCTTCTGGTGTTCTGCCACGCGGTTGATGCAGCGGATCATCGTCGACTTGCCTGAGCCCGATAGCCCGCCGATCACGAGCTTCTCACCGCGGGACACCTTCAGATTGATGTCGCGCAACACGTGAACCTCGCCGGACCACGTGTTGGCGCTGATCATCTGAACCGCCGTAGGCGTGTTCCAATGAGGTTGGTTTCGGCGCACCCAAGGATTTATCTCCCCACTATCATGAGTTCCGCCTCCAGGAACCTGTTAGGCAACAGGTTGTCTAAGACATCATCGCGAACGCGCCTGGTCAAGCGAGGCCCGGCCTAGCGAGGGCAGAGGTCTGATAGCCCGCAGCAAGACAACGTGTGGCGGGTTCGAGGAGCCTGAAGCGGAGGGGCTTCTACTTCTCCCTGGTGACCGCGACGAGTGCGCTGCTGCCGCCGTCCAAAGCCCTGAGCTGGTGCGCGAGATGGCCGGGAAACTGGAGGAAATCGCCAGTGCCAAGCGTCACCGAGCGATCTGAAAACTGAATCTCGATCTTGCCCGAAACGACAAAGATAATTTCAGTTCCGCCATGGTCGACCCTGCCGTCCGGTCCGAAGTCGCGGCTCGGGTAGAGCAGGAAGGCTTCGACTCCACCGGCTGCTTGGCTCAACGGCTCAAAATATGCCTCAGCGGGCTGGTTTGCGGGAGCGGCGCGGTCATGCGACCTGACAATATGTATCGTCGTTTCGTCGACAGCCTCCCCGAAGAGAGCGGAAACCGAGACGGCGAACGCCTGGGAGAGCTTCAACGCCGTCGCAATCGATGGCGTCTTCTCTCCCCTCTCGACACGCGACAGGTATCCTTTGTTGAGACCCGTCATGCCCGCGAGATGATCAAGCGTCATTTTGCGAGAGCGTCTCATCGCGGCCATGTGAAGGCCAAATGAGCGCGCTGCGTCGCGGTTGGTCGACACCGCGACGTCTTCGATCGATTTAACCCTGGGAGGCAATTTCCGCTCCAGTTCCACTGCGCAGGTGCAGCCTATCAGTATGTCACCTACTGGCCGGTGACTAGGTCTCGGGGCACGCGCGCAATCGAGCCGGCGGTGCCTGAATCTCTCCAATTGCAGCGTCAAGAAAAGTCTGCTAGCCAGTGGGGCAACAAGTTGTCTGATGTATCTAAGAGGCAGGAATGATCGCGCAAGGCTGGTCTGGGGAGCTTCGTCATATCCACATCGCTCCCGCCGCTTCCTACGAGATGGAAGAGCTGTCCCAGGCAAATTTGATCGCCGGGAAGGGGATCGAAGGCGATCGGTATTATGTCGGCACCGGGACGTATTCCGCGAGGCCGGCGGTGCGCGAGGTGACTCTGATCGAGGCCGAGGTGCTCGATCATCTGGAGGTCGGGGAGCCGCAGGTTCCCGGCATAAAGCTGAAACTCGCCCCCGCCGATCATCGCCGCAATCTGACGACGAGGGGCGTCCCGCTGAACCACCTCGTCGGTAAGCGTTTCAAGGTCGGGGACGTGGTGCTTCGGGGCGCGCGGCTGAACTTCCCCTGCAAGTATATCGAGGAGCTGCTCGGAATACCGAGGCTGTTCGAGTCGCTGTTGAACCGGTCAGGCCTCAACTGCGCGATCGAGGTCGGGGGCGTCATTCGCCCCGGCGATCGCATCGTTCCCCTGGAGAGTTAGAGTAATGGCTGCCCCGCGTCTCATCATGAAGATGGAGGTTGTAGACCTTCACCGCGGGCCCGGTGACGTGAACGTCGTCGAGTTCCGCCACCCGAGGCGCCCCCTGCTGCCCGCTTTCGACGCTGGGTCGCATGTCGACGTGCACCTGCCTGACGGGAGAGTTCGACAGTATTCGCTGATGGGCAACCCCGCGGACCTGTCAAAATACGTGATCGGGGTAAAACGAGAAGATGGTGGTCGAGGCGGCTCCGCCTGGATTCACGCGAATTTGAATGTCGGTGACGTCGTCGCTGTCTCGACGCCACGCAATCATTTCAAACTGCACGACGCAGCCAAGTCCCATCTCCTGCTGGCAGGAGGTATCGGTGTCACGCCGATGATATCTATGGCGCGAGCGCTGAAATGGGACGGACGAGCTTTTGTTCTTCACTTCTTCGCCAGAAGTCGCTCCTCCGCTCCCTTGTTGGCGGAACTCGAAGCCGAGATACCCAGCTGCTCGCTCAAGCTTCATTTTGACGACGACCCCAATACCGTCATCAACATGGCGGACCTGCTGAAGGATCAGCCAAACGGGATGCACCTCTACTACTGTGGTCCGCCGGGCTTCATGGCTTGGACGAAGGCCAGCGCGGCTCATTGGCAAGCCAATACGGTCCATTTCGAGGCCTTTCAGCCCGACACTGACCCCGATTTCGTGCCGACGGCGTTCACGATGAAGTTGCGCTCAAGCGGGCGCGACTTGGAGGTTCCTGCCAATGTTTCGGCTCTGACCGTGCTGCGCGCCGCAGGCGTTCCCCTTCTTTCGTCCTGCGAGAATGGCGTCTGCGGAAGTTGCGAGTGCGGCTTTGTCAGCGGAGAGCCCATCCACCGCGACGCCGTGCTGACCCCGGAGGCCAAAAGCCACAGGTTCGTACCTTGCGTGTCCCGAGCCACCGGTCAGATCGTCCTGGATCTGTGAGCCGCCGCTGTTCTTTCTCCCCTGGAGCTTGCCATGCCGCATCCCAACAGTACTGCCGCCGGCTCGAACGAACGCGTTGACGGCTTCGCGACACGGGCGATCCATTTTGGCTATGACCCGACCCTATACGGCGGCGCGGTCGCGCCTCCGGTGTTCTTCACGTCGACCTACGGTTTCGAGAGCATGGGAGAGATGGATGCTGCGGCGTCCTTGGGCGGCAAGCTTTACGCACGAGAACATAACCCCACCACTGAGATCCTCGAGGCCCGCCTCGCGAATTTGGAGGGCGCCGAAGCCGCTCTCACCGTCGCCACCGGCATGGCGGCTGCCGGGACCTTGATGCTCGGGCTGCTTTCGCAGGGCGACGAGATCATCGTCCATCAGACGCTATACTCGAACACCGTGGCCCTGACACGGGACGGCATCCCGCGCTTCGGCATCAAGGTGATCCCGGTCGACCTGTCGGATCCTGCCAATCTGGACGCGGCCCTGACGCCGAAGACGAAGCTCGTGTATTTCGAGACGCCGGTTAACCCGACCTCCGAAATACTCGACATCGCAGCCATCTCAGCTCGCGCGGCGAAGGTCGGCGCGAAGGTCGTCGTAGACAGCACCTTCGCTTCGCCGGCGCTTCAGCGGCCGCTGGAGCACGGGGCCCATATCGTCCTTCATTCGCTGACCAAATACATCAACGGCCACGGCGACGTGCTGGGCGGGGTGCTGCTGGGTGATCGGGGCACGATCGCCCACCTCCACAGTCATGGTCTGCGGTACCTGACAGGGGCGACGCTATCGCCGATGACTGCGGGCCTCATCATGCGGGGCTTGAAGACTCTGCCGCTCCGCATGGAGCGCCATAGCCGGTCCGCATTGACGATCGCGGAAAAGTTGGCTGATCATCGCGCGGTCGCCTGGGTGCGCTATCCCTACCTGGAAGGATCGCCGGGCTACGAGATCGCCAGGAAGCAGATGAGCGGTGGCTCGGGGATGCTTTCCTTCGGTCTCAAGAATGGCTTCGACGGCGCCCGTAGGGTGTTGGATCGCCTGGAGCTTGCCAGCCGGGGCGTTAGCCTTGGCGATGTCGAGACCTTGGTCATGCATCCGGCGAGCATCCTGCGCGCCCGTCAGACGGTCAGGCCGGAAGCCAAGCCTGTTGAGGGAGTAGGCGACGACCTCATCCGTTTTTCCGTCGGTCTCGAGGACGAGGCCGACATATGGGATGATCTCGCCCAGGCCCTTGAAGGCGCATAAGCCGACAACAGCTGACGCATTCTCCGCATGTCGGGCTGCATGCGTGTGGTAAATTTCAAGGCCGATGCAGGTCACCTGCGCGCTCTCCGCCCACGCTGATGGGCGCCATGAACCTCGCGGCGCTCAATGTCGCCAACGCCATCGGCGCCTGGGCGGGCAGCACGACGATTGCGGCCGGCTACGGCCTGCTGTCCGCCGTATGGGCGGGCTTCGGGCTGAAGCTCCTGGGCCTTCTCGTCTTCGCGCTCACCTTGCCGAAGGCGCGCTAGCTCGCGCCCGCGTGATTGCGGTCAAGCTCCTCATCTGGTCGGATGGTGTCGCGCACGAGACGTGACATAGGCCCGATACGGAGGTCACCCCATGGCAATCGGCGATGCTCGGCGAGAGCAGATCTTTCCGACACTCTCCGCCCTTCAGATCGCGATGGCGCATCGCTTCGCGAGCGGCGCACCGCGCCGCTTTGGTCCTCGTGAGGTCGTCTACGAGATCGGCGTCCGCGACGCCCCTTGCTGGCTGATCCTCGATGGCTCGGCTGACGCGATCCGGCGCGGCGCAGCCGGCCGGTCGTCGCTGGTCACGACCTATGGTCCCGGCCAGTTCACCGGCGAGACCAATCAGCTCTCGGGCCGTCCATCCCTGATGTCGGTCGTGTCGGGTGACACTGGCGCGGTCGCGATCCCCTTTGATGCGCCGCATCTGCGTGCGCTTGTCATCGGATCGGCGGATGTCGGTGAAACGATCATGCGCGCCTTCATCCTCCGGCGCGTCATGCTGATCGAGGAGGGGCAGACCGGCGGCGCAGGGTCGATCCTGGTCGGACGCCGCGATGATCCGGGCATCGTCGAGTTGTCGGGATTTCTCACCCGCAACGGTTACCCCCACACCGTCATTGCCGCGTGCGAGCCGGAGGGGCGCGAGCTCGTCGAACGGCTCGGCGTCGCCCCCGAAGATCTGCCGCTGATGATCTGCCCGAACGGCACATTGCTCAGAAGCCCGAGCAATGCCGATGCCGCGTCCTGTCTCGGCATCACACCGGATCTCGATCCGAAGACTATCCATGACGTGGCGGTCATCGGGGCCGGGCCGGCTGGGCTTGCCACTGCCGTCTATGGCGCGTCCGAAGGGTTGTCCGTCCTGGTCCTGGACAGCCGCGCCTTCGGCGGCCAGGCGGGCGCATCCGCCCGGATCGAAAATTATCTCGGCTTTCCCACCGGCATCTCCGGACAAGCCCTCGCGGGGCGGGCCTTCAATCAGGCGGCGAAGTTCGGCGCCGAACTCGCCATTCCGCTGACCGTCGGATTGCTCCGCTGTCACGGAGCGGATGCGGAAGCCCCGTTCACCCTCGAACTCAGCAACGGTGGCACTGCGCGGTCGCGCGCCATCGTGATCGCTTCGGGAGCGCGCTACCGGCAGCCCGACATTCCCAACATCGAAGCGCTGGAAGGGGCCGGCGTTTCCTACTGGGCATCGCCCGTCGAGGCGCGATTATGTGCCGGCGAGGACGTCGTCCTGGTCGGCGGAGGCAACTCGGCGGGCCAGGCGGTTGCCTATCTCGCACCGCAGGTCAGGCATCTGCACCTGGTGGTGCGCCGCCCCCTCGAGCAGACCATGTCCCGGTACCTGATCGATCGGATCGCGGCGCTGCCCAATGTCGAACTGCATGTGGACAGCGAGATCGTCGATTTGCACGGCGACCGGGCGACAGGCCTGACCGGGACGACGTTTCGGGACCGCCGGACAGGTGCGATCCGGGAGTGCACCTCGCGCCACCTCTTCCTGTTCATCGGTGCCGACCCCAATACGCACTGGCTCGACGGCTGTGTGGCGCTCGACGCAACCGGCTTCGTCCTCACGGGCGAGCGCGCCGGCGACGGCGAGCGGCTGCCGCTCGAAACCAGTTGCCCAGGCATCTTTGCCGTCGGAGACGTGCGTGCCGGCTCGACAAAGCGGGTCGCAGCCGCCGTCGGCGAAGGTGCCGCCGTCATCGCACAGATTCATTCCGTCCTGGCACGGAACGTCGGACGCGCCTTGGAGGCGGCGCGGCAAGCATGAGGAAACCTGGCCTTTCCGTGCCAGTCCCCTCCCAGCTTGCGCCCAGCAGCCCCGGCCCTACGAGCCGAGGCTGCCTCGCTCCCAGAGATCAGCCGTTGATGAAGGCGAGCAGGTCCGGATTGATGATGTCCGGATGCGTCGTGCACATGCCGTGCGGCAGGCCTTCATAGATCTTGAGCGCTCCATCTGCCCCTGAGGATCCCATGACCGAAGGAGATGATGCTCTCCCTCGGAACCCACCGAAGGCCCCCGATCAAACCTCAATCGGAACGGCAGTCCGGATATCGACGCTTGCCGCGATCGGGGTGTACAGATCGATGTCCACATTGCGCGTCTTCATGGTGATGATGAGCGCGTAGCGGGTCGCCTTGTTGCAATATTCGGCAGATGCCCTGGTGCGCCACCAGCCGTTCACCGGCTTGATGCAGAGCTTGTCCCGCCCGAGCAATTCGATCGCGGGGCCGCTCCAGACATCGCAATGCAAAGACCCCGCTGAGATGCTCTGCGGACCGAGTAGCCAGCGATTGTCATCGGGCTCGGCACGCGGCGCCACGCGAGGATCTTCGCGCTCCGAAGCGTTTACTCGCTTCTGAAAATTCGAGATCGACTCGTTCTTACGGCGAAGATCGAAGCGTAGCCCATGCGACTGATAGCGCTGTGGATCGACATTGGCGGAAAGGCCCGGATTCGGATCAATGAAATACGACAACGTGACCTTCATCTCGACCGGCTCATTGCCCAATTCTTCAAGCGTCCGGCGGGGGAGAGGGAGATCGTAATAATGACACTCGTTGAATTTCCGGCCCCCTTGAAGCCGGAAGGGCTGAATCGGGCTTTGCGATATCAGCGCCAAATGGTTTCGCGAGGATGCCGCCGCGCGTTCAAGGCTCGGTACGCCATAGCCGAAGCGCCGAACCAGCTCGTAGTTGTTTTTCTTCCCGGCGGCGGTTGCGAAAGCCGCAAGCATCGGCTGCGTCCACTCGGCGCTGTGAATGATGAGCGCGCGAATGGTTTCTGGCCAATAGTCGAGGTGTGCGGCGCTCAGTTGCGCTGCCAACCGTCCCGCTTGCGCCGTGGCGGCGCTCGTCGCCTGAAACGGCACCAACGGCTGCTTGTCGACATCTCTTCCCGTCGACAGCAGCGATAATGAGTCGACGGTCAGCACTTCTGTTCCGGAAGGGCTCACCGCGCGATTGCCCGCTTCCAGCACTATCTCCGGCTTGAACGGGGCACGGCCCTGCGGCCACGCGACTGACGTCCGGCTATACGGGCTTAGTTGCCCGGCGGCGCAGAAAGGCTGCCAATCCTCATACCCGGCGTCGTTTACATCAATCAGGTCAGTGTACCCGCCGACCGTCAGCGCGTTCCACGCTTGTGCGGGATCTTCGACGGGATAGAAATCCTGCGATCGGATACGCCGAAATTCGATCTCTGGGGCGATGTTTCCGGTCGAGACGACGAAAAGCCGTCTTGGAGAGCTGGCATCGTCGCCGATCATCGTTCCGGCCGCCGCTTGATCGACGGCGGCGCTCCAGGTCGTAGCCATCGAACCGGACACATCCTTGTTCGTGACGGCCATGCAGAACACACGGGCTCGCTCGGGCGCAGTGATTTCCGGCAGCGATATGGCTGTTTGTGTGAGCACGCCGTAGCTGTGCGGATCATTGGCTTCGAATCCGTCAGGGGGCAGGATCTTGACCGATTCCAGGCGATGCTGAAGCACCCGCTCGGACTGATCGCCCAGTTGGGCGGTGAGATCACCGTGCAAGGCGAGGCCGGCCATCGCAGTCCCGTGACCCATTCCGTCGTGATCGTCCGTTCCCCAGTCCCGATCAATCACATGCATGTCGGCATTCGCGAGAGCAGGCTCGATCAGCATATGTGCCCTGTTGACGCCCGTATCGAGCAGACAGACGGAAGGCGCCGTCGACGGCGGCCAGATGACCCTCGTTGC
Organism: Bosea vaviloviae; assembly: GCF_001741865.1. Classification (NCBI taxonomy): domain Bacteria; kingdom Pseudomonadati; phylum Pseudomonadota; class Alphaproteobacteria; order Hyphomicrobiales; family Alloboseaceae; genus Allobosea; species Allobosea vaviloviae. The sequence continues at coordinate 5,638,483 of NZ_CP017147.1, read as the reverse complement.
GAGGTCCTCCGTCCATTCATGCTGGTTATCGCGCACCTCGTCCGTGAAAAACACCGGCGAGTCGCTGGCCCTGCGCAATTCTGCGATCGCGCCGGTCGCAAACAGCATCAACTCGATATCGGCCCGCGTTGCCAGAACCGGAATAACCACGGCCTCGGGAAAATAGAGCCTTCTGTCTCTGTTCGCCGCCCGGACTCCGAGCCGTTCGCAGACCTCCTCGATCTTCGCTTCGCTATTCTTCCAGCACCAAAGCGCCCACCAAATCTGGTCGCGCGGATTCTTGGGTAAGGCCTCGGGATCATCGGTCCAGAATGTCTCAAGCCTCGCGCGCCGGAACGCTTCGATCGGCTCCACGAAGGATTTCATCGGGGGCTGCCCCGCAACCACCGACAGCGGTCCGTTGGTGTAATCTTCTAAAATCCGCTCTAATGCGCCCCGTGCATGATCGGGGACATAGAGCGCGACGGTCCTCTGGTCATCCGGCTTGACCGCTCCTGGCCGAACGCCGTCCGTCTTGCGTTCCAGAATGTCTGCCTTCGTTCCTCGGCGAAGTTCGACCTCTAGAAACGTGCCTTCGGGAGGCTCCAGCCGATCGTCCGACGGCATGGCCGCATCCGCTGCCGCGAACGCAACGTTCAATTCATTTTGAAGGCGCCGGCCATGCTCGCCCCGTATCCGAACCGCGCTTCCGCCATTCGGAGAGCCTGAGCCAGCATAGGGGCTGGAAGATCGAAACGCCGCGATGTCGATATGAGGTAGATCAAAGCGGGTCGGCATAAACTTAGGACCTGCCGGCTTCTAAAAATGCCACCCGCATTTCCTGACGTTCGTGAAGCCGTAAAAGCAGATCGTCAGTCGTGATCTGATTGCGCTCGTCCAGAATGGCAGTTTTGACCGCATCATCAGCAGCGCGAACGATCTCCGACTGGCTCAGATTCACAGCCGCTTCGATGATTTTTTTCCAGGCGAGCCGCTGCGATTTCATCGGACGCAGGTTTGCGCCGATGATTTCCTTGATCTGCTCATCCGATGGAGCCTCAAACTCCAAGACCTGATCGTATCGGCGAAGCAAGGCACGATCGAGCAACGACGGATGGTTCGTGGAGCACACAATCAGGCTGTCGGTCGAATTGCCCTCCTCCATGAACTGGAGGAAAGAATTCAGAACGCGGCGCATTTCCGCGACATCGTTGGTCGCGGTTCTCTGACCGCCGACGGCGTCAAACTCATCGAACAGATAAACGCCGCGATGCTTGGCCGTTTCGTCGAAGATCAGGCGCAGCTTTGCGGCCGTCTCGCCCATGAAGCGCGTTATGAGCGTCTCGAGGCGAATAACAAAGAGCGGCAGATTGAGTTCTCCTGCCAGCGCTTCTGCCGACATTGTTTTTCCTGACCCCGGGGGACCGACGAACAGGATGCGCCGAACAGGCGTTTTGCCGTGCTCCCGGAGCCAATCCCGCTTGCGCTGCTGGCGAAGGATGTCGGAGATTCGTCCGAGCAGACGTTCGTTGAGAACCACGTCCTTGAGCTTGAACCGCGCCTGGCGCATTTCGAGCAATCCTTCGAGATTGCCGCGCGGCAGCGAGAAGGAGATCGCAACAGACGCCCCGGTCGATTTTTTTGTACGAGCCTTGTCGATTTCGGCGCGCATATCTTCGGCAGTTTGCCTGCGCCCCTGACGAGCTTCGGCAGCAGCCACCTGGAGAGCGATCGAGAAAAACGTCTCGTCATCACCCTCGGCGCGGCTTCTGAGCATAGCCAGTATTTGTTTTGCGCTCGACACTTGCGGCGGGCCTCCTAGTCCTACCGAATCTTACTATAAATTTGCCCAGGAACGAACATGAGTTTTTGAGCCATCCCCTTTAATGAGGCCGAGCTATATTATATTTATCTGTTATTTATCAATCCGTTAGGTGAAGTGAGTAGGTTGCCGTCTTCGCCGATATGGGCGGGTCGCGCTCTACTCCGCCGGGCTCGGGTCTCTCCAGCCTCCACCGAACCCGCGCAGAAGCGACTTTGGCCCATGCGGATGACAATCGCTGATGGGAAGACATAGAGATCCCTATAGGTACGCCTGACAGATAATCGCCAAGCGTGGTGCTGCGGTGATTGTTTGTTGTCGGATCAACGGAAATAATTTTCCTTGATTCTTGAGTTCGATCGGAATTTGCGAGGGTCTTGATTTGGTGGCTGTAGCGCAATTGAACTACGTGTGCTTGTTCGCGGAGGTTGGCGGCCTCCGATCTTGGGGCAGCAATGCGCGGGCCCACCCTGGACTCAGTAGAACGGAAGACCAGCAGTAATGACCGTTCGACAGAGCTGGGAGGTTTACGAGCGAATGATTGCTCGGCTGATGGCTGATCAGCTGACGACGGAACTTTGTGTGACTCCGAATGCCCGCTTGGTTGGTGAGATAAGCCGCAGGAGCCGACAGATCGACGTGCTGATCGACTCGCGGCACGATAACGATCCATCCCGCAGGGTTGTTGTCGATGCCAAGAAGAGGAAGCGCAAGATCGACGTTACCGACGTTGAGGCATTCCGCGGATTGATGGAGGATGTTGGGGCAAGTCACGGCTTCTTGGTTTGTCCTGCGGGCCATACAAAGGCAGCCGAGAAGCGAGCGCAACTGGCGGTGTCAATCTGCCTCGTGCCCTTGGATCATATCCCCAATTTTGATCCTATGGCTTGGCCCCGTTGCACCGATACGCGATGCTTGCACGGTCGCATATTCTGGGACGGGTACCCAGAATTCAGCGTTAAAGCGCTTCCCATTGGAGGTCTCGCCCAGGGCGGTGCAAAGATATTCACTTATGTGCACCATGTGGGCAAATGCGACCGCTGCGGCCAGTTTCATGTTCTTTGCCTGAGCTGTGCCCAAATCCTCTCCGTGCCAGAGGGAGCGCTAACCGGAGTCGGAGTTCGCTGCCGATGCCAGATGCCTTGGTTCTGGAGGACGTCGGCTCAGCACGACAGAAGAGGTAGTCTCTTTGCAGAACTCCGCGTGACGCTCGCCACTGGGGAAATCAAGACCGTGGATCGACGACCTTTTTGAAGAATGTGCCGCGCATCGGCGCTTTTGCGACGAGCTTTGTGGCGAAGAGTAGCTGCCTTGATACGGTTCAGGCTCTCCAGCCCGGCCCACCGGTCTGCGACAGCCCCGGCCCTACGAGCCGGGGCTGCTTTGCTGCGAGAGATCAGCCCTTGATGAAGGCGAGCAGGTCCGGGTTGATGATGTCCGGATGGGTCGTGCACATGCCGTGCGGCAGGCCCTCATAGATCTTGAGCGTGCCGTGCTTCACGAGCTTGGCCGCGAGCAGGGCCGAATCCGCGATCGGGACGATCTGGTCGTCGTCGCCGTGCAGGATCAGGACCGGCACGTCGATCGCCTTCAGATCCTCGGTGAAATCGGTCTCCGAGAAGGCCTTGATGCAATCGTAATGGGCCTTGGCGCCGCCCATCATGCCCTGCCGCCACCAGTTGTCGATGGCGCCCTGGGACACGCTCGCGCCTGCCCGGTTGAAGCCGTAGAACGGGCCGGTGGGAACATCGATGTAGAACTGCGCGCGGTTGGCGACGAGCGCAGCACGGAAGCCGTCGAAGACCTCGATCGGCAGGCCGCCGGGGTTCGTCTCTGACTTCACCATCACCGGCGGCACCGCGCCGATCAGCACCGCCTTGGCGACGCGGCCGGGCTCGGCGCGGGCGACATAATGGGCGACCTCGCCACCGCCGGTGGAGTGGCCAATATGGACGGCGTTCGTGAGGTCGAGCGCAGCGGCAAGCTCGGCGACGTCGGCGGCGTAGGTGTCCATCTCGTTGCCGGTCGCGGTTTGGGTCGAGCGGCCGTGGCCGCGGCGATCATGCGCGATCACCCGGTAGCCCTGCTCAAGGAAGAACAGCATCTGGTTGTCCCAGTCATCGGCGCTGAGCGGCCAGCCATGGTGGAAGACGATCGGCTGCGCGTCCTTGGAACCCCAATCCTTGTAGTAGATTTCCGTGCCGTCACGGGTGGTGATCGTGCTCATCGTCTAGTCCTTTCAGTTGCCGGGCAGTGGGATCGCCGCCCGCGATGTAGACGGTATAGCCGCGCCGTTGCATGCTGCCGCTTGGCGGAACCGACATTATGCGAGGCGAAACTGACAGCATGACGACTGCTCAGAGGATCAAAGCCGAAATCGGGCTGCTGCTCTATCCCGATGTGCAATTGGCGGCCGTCCATGGCCTGACCGATCTGTTCCGCATCGCCAGCGACATGAGCGCGGCGCATGGCGATCCGCAGGCGCCCGCGATCCGCGTCAGCCATTGGCGGCAGGTAGTGCAAGAGAATACGGTGCAAGAGAACGCGGCCCAGGCCCGTGCGGGGCAAGGGGATGCGAGGCAAGACGATACGGCAGTCGAATGCGTCTTCGACAGCCATCCGGGCCCGGCGCACAAGCTTGGCCATCTGATCGCCCCGCCGAGCCTGGTGATGCCGGCCAGAATGCAGCCAATGGCGGGCTTTGCGGCCTGGCTGACTGAGCGCCATGGCGAGGGGGCGACGCTGTGCTCGGTCTGCGCAGGCGCCTTCCTGCTCGGCGAGACCGGATTGCTCGCGGGCCGCGAAGCGACGACGCATTGGGCCTTCGCCGAGGCGCTGGCGGCGCGCTTCCCGGCGATCCGCGTCGATAGCGCTCGCATGGTGATCGACGAGGGCGACATCATCACCGCCGGCGGCATCCTAGCCTGGACCGATCTCGGCCTGACCCTGGTCGAGCGCCTGCTGGGGCCAAGCGTGATGCTGGAGACCGCGCGCTTCCTGCTGATCGATCCGCCGGGGCGGATGCAGCAGCCCTATGGGCGCTTCGTGCCGCGCCTCGACCACGGCGATGCGGCGGTGCTGAAGGTGCAGCACTGGCTCCAGGCGACGGGCGCCAAGGACCATGCCGTGCCGGCGCTGGCGGCGCGCGCCGGGCTCGAGGAGCGGACCTTCCTGCGCCGCTTCCGCAAGGCGACCGGCCTGCGCCCGACGGAATATGCCCAGCACGTCAGGATCGCCAAAGCGCGCGAGGCGCTCGAGCAGAGCCGCCGCCCGGTCGCGCAGATCGCCTGGGAGGTGGGCTATGGCGATGCCTCGGCCTTCCGCAAGCTGTTCCAGCGCGTCACCGGGCTCGCGCCGGCGGATTATCGCCGCCGCTTCGGCGTCGCGGCCTGAGCTGGGGGGATCTTGACGGAGATCGCGCCCGACTCGCGCGAGCGCCAGTTGATGCTGGTCGACAACCTCCAAGTGATGTTCAACTTCGCCTGAACAGCGCCTGGAGGGCCGGGTTCAGGCCAGCCCCTTGGCGATCAGCCGGGTCAGGCGATCGGAGAAGGCCTTGGCGTCGCTCGGCCGCTCGCCATCGAGGATGCGCGCCTCATCGAGGAGCAGATGGGCGATGTCGCTGCGCAGCGGCTCGTCCTGCGATCCGGCGAGGCGGATGATCAGGTCGTGCTGCGGATTGACCTCGAGGACCGGCTTGGCGGCGCCGTCGAGGCGGCCGGCGGCGGAGAGCAGGCGCTCGAACTGGCGGTCGGGGCCCTTATCGGTCGCAACCAGGCAGACCGCGCTGTCGGTCAAGCGGTCGGAGGCGCGGACATCCTCGACCTCAGCCGCCAGCGTCTGCTTCATCACGCTAAGCAGCGCCGTGACTTCGGCGCTGGTTTCGAGCTGCGGCTTCGCCTCGCCGTCGAGCAGCGGGATCAGGCCGAGATCGGCCGCGCCCTGCGTCACGGATTTGAACGGCTTGCCGTCATGGTCGGGCGCGTTCGACACCCAGAAGCTGTCGACCGGGTCGCTCAGCAGCAGGACTTCGATGCCGCGGGCGCGGAAGCCCTCGAGCTGGGGCGAGGCGGCAATGCGCGCGGGATCGTCGCCGGCGATGTAGTAGATCGCCGTCTGGTTCTCCTTCAGCGCCGCGACATAGTCCTTGAGGCTGCGCCAGCTTTCGCCGGAGGTGGTGGTCTTGAAGCGCGCGAGGCCGAGCAACTGTTCGCGCCGCTCGAAATCCTCGTAGAGGCCTTCCTTGATGACCGGGCCGAAATTCTCCCAGATCCCGGTGAAGGCCTCGCCATCCTGCTCCGCGAGCTTGCCGAGATCGGTGAGGATGCGGCTGGTCACGCCCTTCTTGATGGCGCCCAGCAGCGGGCTGTCCTGGATCATCTCGCGCGAGACGTTGAGCGGCAGGTCGGCGGTGTCGACGAGGCCGCGCACGAAGCGCAGATAGCGCGGTAGGAGCTCAGCTTCATCGGTGATGAAGACGCGCTTCACATAGAGCTTCATCCGGCCCTTGCGGTCGGCGTCGAAGAGATCGAACGGCTTGCCGCCCGGCACGAAGGCGAGCGCGGTATATTCGTGGCGCCCCTCGGCGCGGAAATGGATCGTCGCGGCGGGCTCGTCGTACTGGCCCGCCACGCTGCGGTAGAAGTCGGCATAATCCTCGGGCTTGATCTCGCTTTTCGGCCGGGTCCAGAGCGCGGCTCCGTCGGCGAGCGAGGTTGCCTCAGCGCCGGGCTTCTCGACAAGGGAGATCGGCACCGGGACATGGCCGGACTGCGCCTTGACGATGCGTTCCAGCGTCCAGCGTTCGGCATAGCTCTTGGCGTCGTCGAGCAGCGAGAGGGTGACGCGCGTGCCGCGGGCGGGAGCTTCCTCCAACGCGGCCGGCGCAACGGAGAACTCGCCCTTGCCGTCGGAGGACCAGCGCCAGGCTTCCTCGCTGCCGGCGTGGCGGCTGACGACCTCGACCTGGCCCGCCACCATGAAGGCCGAATAGAAGCCGACGCCGAACTGGCCGATGAGTTGCGCGCCCTCCTTGCCCTGGGCTGCCTCGACGCGATCCATGAAGGCGCGGGTGCCGGAACGGGCGATCGTGCCGAGCGCCTCGATCATCTCGTCGCGGGTCATGCCGATGCCGTTATCGGCGATCGAGAGCGTCCCGGCCTCGGCATCGGCGGCAATCGTGATCGCGAGCCTGGGATCCTCGCCGATCAGCTCCGGCCTGGCGATCGCCTCGTAACGCAGCTTCTCGCAGGCATCGGCGGCGTTGGAGATCAATTCGCGCAGGAAGACGTCCCGGTCCGAATAGACCGAATGCACCATCATATGGAGCAGGCGCGAGACGTCGGCTTCGAAACTGCGGTTCTCGGTGGTGGTCGTGGTCATGCTGAAAAGCTCTTTGAACGGATCATCGTCGCGCCAGCGATTTGGCCGCAAAGCGGCGCGGTTTCAAGGTGCGTCAGGCCATTTGCAGCGTCGTCCTAGAGGTTGCTAGGGGCTCTGGGTTACGTGCTCAAGCGTTCCGCACATTCCCCGACCCGAGGGCTGGCGACATTTTCCGCAGCAGACTAGCCTTGGTCGCAGAAGAGCAGATTGCCAGAGGCCAGTTCAGACCGTGACGCTTCTCATCGCGTTCCTTTCGCTTTTTGCCATCGTCGTCGGCGCCATCGTGCTGGTCATGCTGCTGACCGGCCTGTTTTTCGAAATCATGAATGCACGCCATCCCGAGCGGCGCATTCAGAAGGATCGCGTGAACAATCGCAAATGGCAGGAACTCAAGCAGGCGCCGGTGTCGATATTGACGCTGACAAGCTGCTTCGTGTTCGGCCTCTTCGCCCAGCAGCAAGGCTGGACGATTGCGCCGCTCGAACTCTCCTGGTGGTCGGGTCCGCTGATGCTCCTCGCTTCGGTCGTGCTGTACGATGCCTGGTTCTACTGGGTTCACCGCCTCCTGCACCGCAAGCCCTTCTATCGCTTCCACGCTCTGCACCATAAGAGCGTGGCGCCGACCGTCTGGAGCAATCATCACGAAAGCTTCGTCGAAGCGCTGCTGAACCAAGCCTATTACGCGCTCGTCGTCTTCGTCCTGCCGATGCCCTGGCAGATGCTGGTCTTGCAGAAGCTCTATGATCAAATCAGCGGCATGCTGGGCCATGCGGGTTACGAGCACTTCGCTTCACCTGCTGGACGCTCCCCCTGGCCGCTCGCCAGCACAGTGTTCCACGACCAGCATCATGGAACTTTTCGATTCAATTTCGGGCATACGTTTTCGTTTTGGGACCGCTGGATGGGCACGCTGCATCCGCGTTACGATGAAACGCTCAAGACCTTCGAGGCGGGAGATGTGGCTGCGTCGCCGCAGCCTCAGATGGGGCCGGAACGGCGCTGAGGGCTGCGCCGCGGAGTTCCGGCTTTGCCTTACGATCGGTTTTTAATTTGCCGGCAAAGATGCTGCGGCCTTCTGATAGCGGCGGGCAACCGCAATGCTCCAGGAGCCGATGTCAGGAAGTCCCGACGCGTCGGCCGAGATAGGCGGCGAATTCCGCGACGGTCGGATAGTCGTGGGTGACGCCCGGATAGAGCTCGATCCCTATCCTCTGCTCGGTCTCCAGGACGAAATGGACAGCTGCAGCTGAATCCAGGCCCAGGCTGGCGAATGTCGTAGAAGGCAGAATCTCGTTCTCGTCGATGTCGAGCATCTCAGCCAGACATGATTTGCAGAACTGCTCCGTTTCGGAATCCGAAGGCATGAAGATCCTGTCAGCGAGTGAGGCCGGGTCCATGATCTCGACTGCGGCGACCGACGCGAAACGTCAATGCGAATCGGCGGGCTGATCGGCGGGCTGGTTGGCGCTGTTCCATGGTTCCAGCTCCCCATCCAGCCAGCGCCGCTTGGTGAGGCTGCGCTGGATCTTGCCGCTGGTCGTCTTTGGCAGCGTTCCCGGCCGGATCAGCACGATCTTGTGCAGGGCGATATCGTGGTTGTTCACCACGGCCGCCTGCACGGCAGCCGCCACCTCGGGAGCCGAGAGGCTGTGTCGCTGCGTTCGTTCAACTTCCTGCACGACGACGATTAGCTCGGCGCCCTCATCATCGAGGATCGCAAAGGCCGCGCCGTGGTCCCGCCGCAGGGACGGATGGCTGGCAGCAACGGTCGCCTCGATGTCCTGCGGGTAATGATTGACCCCCCTGACGATCATCACATCCTTCAGGCGCCCGACGACATAGAGTTCGCCATCGGTGTCGATATGGCCGAGATCTCCGGTGCGTAGCCAGCTATTCTCTTGCCCGGGTGGACGCTCCGAATCCGCCTCGATGCGGGCGCGAAAGGTCGCCTCGCTTTCGGCGGGGCGCTCCCAATAGCCGCAGGCGACCGAAGAGGCTTGAAGCCAGATCTCACCGATCCGGCCCGGCGGCAGCCGGCGCCTTGTCTCCGGATCGACGACGGCCAGAGACAAGCCGGCCATGGCGGAACCGCAGCTTGCGATCCGGGAGATATCGTCGAGATGTTCGGGCGCTGCGACACGAGCGTCCTTCAAACCGCTGGCGCTGACGTCGCGGATGCGCGTTTCGGCTCCTCGGTCCGCTGCACTGACCAGCAGGGTGGCTTCGGCGAGGCCATAGGCCGGGCGCATCGCGCGAGCGTCGAAACCATAGGGCTCGAAGGTGGCGGTGAAGCGCTCGAGCGTGGCGGCCCGCACCGGCTCGGCGCCGTTGAGGGCAATCTTCCAGCTGCTGAGGTCGACGCCTTCCATCTGCTCCGACCGGAAGCGATCAACGCATAAATCATAGGCGAAATTCGGGGCGGCAGCGACCTCGGCTCCATGTTCATGGATTGCCCGCAGCCAGTTCAGCGGCCGGTGCATGAAGCCCGAAGGAGTCATCAGGACGCAAGGCGCACCGAGATAGATCGGCTGCAGCAGGTTCATGATGAGGCCGAGGTCGTGATACAGCGGGATCCAGCTCACATGCGCCGAATCCGTGTGATTGCCGAGGCGCGCCCGCATCATCTCGAGATTGTCGAGCAGGTTCTTATGGCTGACCATCACCCCCTTGGGCGTCGAGGTGGAGCCGGAGGTGTATTGCAGGAAAGCGAGTTCCGTGGCGTCGCGGAGCCACCCTCGAGCCACGACCGGTTCGGGCGCCAGGGCGACCGGGACGTGGCGTATGCCTCGCTCAGTCAGGCGCTCCCTTAATGTGCCACGCGGATCGGAATCCTTGGTAGGGCTGAGCGCCAGGCGCGGCGTACAGTCGGCCATGATGGCCGCACTGGCATCGTGATTCGCATTGCGGCGCGGCGGCATCATCGGCACCGCCACCACGCCGGCCATGAGACAGGCGAAATAGGCGACGACGAATTCCAGGCAGGACGGGAAAATCAGCAAGGCCCGGTCTCCGGGCACGGTCTGCGCGGCCAACTGGTCCGCCAGGCAAGCGGCCTGCGCATGGAGCCCTGCGAAGGTCAACGATGGCCGTTCACCCGGTCGGTCGGAATAGACCGTCACCGCAGCGACATCGGGTCGTTGGACGGCCTGGTGCTGCAATACCTCGGCAAGGGACGAAAATCCGCGCATCTCACCCTGTCTTGAAAGGAAGCATCGCTGATTGCCGAGGGGGCGGGGCTTTGCGACCGGCCTCCGCGGAGCCGTCCAGGATGGCGCCCGGCACGCGATTGGCATGTAAAAGGAGGCTGGTCGAGTGAAGCTTGTCCGGATCGGTGGTCAACATCGACAAGCTTCTGATCGTCCGCTGCATACGCTTGCAAGTGATACCTGCAAGTGATGTTAGACGACATGCGGTTGCGGGATCAAATCTGGCGGAACAGACGATGAGCGCGACGGCTGCAGCCGGAATGACGCAAGGGACGGAGCAGGAGCGCCCGTCTGCCGATGCGTGGCGGCTGCTTCCGTCGATGGAAGTGCATGAGCCGGCACGGCGCTGGGCCGATGGTTCCGTTTCCGTCCTCCTGCTGATACCGGCGCGAACGTTCCTCTATGGCCCGTTCCTGCGCCTTGCGCAGGGGCGATATCGCATCTCCTTCCGCTGTGGGGTGCGGATGCCGTTGCAAGGCGATCACCCCGTGCTCGGCCTCGAAGTCGTCGCGCAAAACCGGATTCTGTGCGCCTGGCGTGATTTCACCGCGGCGGATCTGCGTAGCGGCGAGCAGAGCGTGACGTTCGACGTGCCGTCGGATCTGAGCATCGAGGGCGGGGCCGACGCGCCCTTCGAGTTCCGCTACAGCCATTTCGGGAACGCCTGGCTGACGATGCTCGACGTCACGCTGCACAGCGAGGCGCCGGGCGATCCCGCGGACAGCCAGCCTGCGGCAATCGAGGCCTGGCGGCTGCTGGGGCGGTTGCGCACCTTGCCGCGCCCTGGCGGCGTGAGCTTGTCTCCGGTCTCGATCAACTGGCTGAAACTTGGCCGCAGTTCGGCGACCCTGCGCCTCCCGATGGGGACCTATCGCGTCGATCTGGCCTGCGATCTCAAGGGCGCGCGGCGCCAGGCGGATCCGGCTCTCGAGATCGCCGTCAGGACCCGCGACGGCACCCCGCTCGGCCTCGGCCGGTTCAACGCGAGCGATCTCGCGAAAGGCCATGTCTCGTTCGAGTTCGGCGTGCCGATGGATCTGAGCATGGATGTCGGTGTCCCGCGCGCCATCGATTTCCGGATACGCCATTTCCGCAATGCCTCGCTCCTGCTGAGATCGTTCGACCTGCACAGGCTGTCCCCGCAGGTCGTGGTGCCTTCCATGCTGGAGCGGGATCAGCCGCGGCTCGCCTACCATCCGACGAAGAAACGGATCGTGATTTTCGGCAATTGCCAGGGCAACCTGCTGGCTGAGGCGTTGCGCGACCATTCCGGCTTCTCGCGCCAGTTCTCGGTCAAGCACCACTACATGGAGTTGCCTGCCTATCTGCACGAGCAGGGGCGACGGGACCTGGAGGAGTGCGACATGCTGCTGATCCAGGACATCCGGGAATGGGAGCAATATCCGTTGCGTGACTATGTGCCGGAACAGTTGCCGACCTTGCGCTACCCATGCGTTCGCTTTGCCTCGCTCTGGCCCTTCGACGCCTTCAACGGGCCGGACGACAAGCTGGCGCGCAATCGCGATTTCCCGAATTTCGAGTTCACCTATTTCGACGGGCTGCTGGCGCGCTTGCGAAAGGAACTCCCCGATCATGAACGCCGCTTCAAGGCCTATGAATCGCTGCAGATCGAACGCGTGGTCGATTTCAAGCGTCTTCATACGTTCGAAGAGCGCCGCCTGGAGGAGATGGACCGCAAATTCACAGTCGGTATCGGCGCCTATATCCTCGACAACTTCAGGAACAGGCAGGTGTTCTACACCACGGCCCATCCGAATGGCGCGATCATGAAGATGCTGGTGAAGCATGTGACCCGAGAGCTCGGCCTCTCCCTGCATTTCTGGCTGCCGGGCTCGCTGAACTCGCTGCGCCGATTGCAGGTTCCGGTCCACCCCAAGGTCGCGGCCGCCCTCGGAGTCAAATGGGCCGATGCCCAGCGGACATACCTTGTCCGCGGCGAGTGGATCACCTGGGAGGAGTATGTCAGGAAGTATATCTCCTACTATGGCTAGAATGCCCGTCTATAGGTCATGGGATTAGTCGATACGCTGCAGTCATCAGTCAGATCTTCAGCAGCTTCATCGCTGTGGCGACGGGCAGGAACAGGCTCATCGGTCGGTTGGCGAAAGGCATAAACCCAAAATGTTGGTAGAAAGCCGCGGCGTCTTCGTCCTTGGCGTCCACGATCATCGCGAATACCGCAGGCTCGGCGCGCGCCGCACGCTGGATCGCGTCGAACAGGAGTGCGCCACCAAGATTCCGCCTGCGGTACTGGCGATCAACGGCGAGCCTGCCGATCAGAGCCGTCGGAAGCACAGGATAGCGCGGCAGGCGCTTGGTTTCGGCTTCAGGTAGATCGAGCACCGGCACGCTGGCGGCCGCCAGCATATAGTACCCGGCGATGGCGGCGCTCTCCACCGGGGACGCGACGAAGCAGTTAGAGATATGGCGGCGCACGTCCTGGCTGGCTTGGTTCTGCAGATAGCGGTCGAGCGCATCGACGCCGCAGGAAAAAGCCAGGCGATCGTGTTCGGGCGCAAGGGACTGAATAACGAATGAGGCCGTCACTGCGAATCCAGCACCAAGCGGTGATGGGCGTCGCGGGCACCGTGCAAAGCGGGTGTAGGCACGGGCGGATTGAGTAGTGATTGCGCAAGTGCGCGTTGGTCGTCGACGGAAAGCCGGATGATCTGCGTTTCAGCGATCGTCTTCTGTGCTGCCTCCTGGGCTGCCGCCACGACAAAGTCGCTAAGGCTGCGCCCTTGGATTTCAGCGGCCCGCTTCAGGACGGTAAGTGCGTCCGGCGAGATCCGCGCTTCAAGGCGGGTGGAACGCGTGGTCGTCTGGGGCATTGATTTTCTCCTCTCTATAATGTACGGTAATTTACCGGACATTTCAAGAAAACCATTTACCTCTTACGTGACAGCGAATCTCCTTGATATGTGTAGCGCTAGACGCTTCGCATGGTGCGAATGAAGATCGAAGCGACACGTTCTCGCGAGCTGCGCGAAGCCTAGCTGCGCGTGCCTTCCGACGAAGTCTCCGCGCGGCTGGGTTCTTCCCGCGCGAGCTCGCTGGCGTAACTCGCCAGAAAATAGCCAAAGGTGACGAAATAGCCGGCGGCCATCAGGAATACCGTGACGTCGCACCATGTCATCGCGACACCGCTGACCACGAACTGAGGCGCGCCAAAAAAGAAGATCATCGTGTTCATCATGATGATGAGCAACCGCGTCTCGGTCGGTCCCGTCCCGGCAAGCGAAACGTGGAATTCGCCGGAAACGCAGGCGCGCACGAGCGAGTAGATCGACAAGGCATGGTAGCCCGCCATCGCGAGCAGCGCCGCGTCCATACGAACATAGGCCGTCAGCCCCATCCCTACGCAGATCAGGAGATTGCCGATCACGTCGATCGTCTGATCGAGAAAATACCCGTATCTCGGCCGCTCGATCTTCCTGAAACGCGCAAGGCTGCCATCGAGCGAATCGCCGAACCAGTGAAACACCAGGCCAAGCGAGGCCAACCAAAGAAAGGCGGGTGACCAAGCTGTCAGCGCATAGCTGACAAGGGTCACGAAGGCACCAAAGATACCAAAGGCTGTCAGGCCATCAGGGGTGACACGCGCAGGAATGCGCCTGACGAGCCAAGCCAGCGCCTGCCGCTCGACACCGCCTACAAGGCTGTTATGGATCCGAATCAATGATGTCTGCTGTGTTGGCGGAAATATCGAAGCCACCTATCACTGAGCATGGCGACCGTTTCAAGGGTGTCGCGGCGCGCACGAACCACGACGAATATGCTGCAGCTAAAGTCCCCATTCTTGAGACGCGATCCACGTCGACCCCAACCCTGTTCAGCCCACCGTAAAGTAGGACCGCGCTGTGCCGATCGCGTATGATGCGACACGATTGTTCCTCGGACCGTTGTCGCTGACTCCTCGCGGAATCGACCGGGTAGAACTGGCTTATGCACGCCATTTCTTCCAGGATTCGAGCGAAGAATGCTGCGCGTTGCTTCCGACGGCCTGGGGTGTCCGGGCTTTTCCACGGGAGCGCGTTCTGCGCGGATTGACCCGGCTGGAGGAGCTTTGGTCCGAAAACAAGCGGCATGACGAGGACGAAGCCTGGAGCCATCTGAAGCTGCGCCTGCAAGGCCAGGCGGCTCCCTCGCGGCGGCCTGCGGGCAGTTCCCTTGCTCTTGCGCAAAGGATGACGTCGTTGCTGCGGGCGACCGGGTTCGGATTGGGCGACAGCGACGCGCTCAAGCCCGGTACGGTTTATGTCAATATCGGGCAGATCGGGCTCGCATTTCCGCTCCTGCTGCGCTGGCTGGACCGCCGTCCCGACATACGGCCGATCTTCATGCTGCATGACGTGATCCCCCTGGAAACGCCCGAATACGTGTCGGCGACCGCGGCGAAGGGGCACTCGGCCATGGTCGACCAAACGGCGCGGCGCGCTGCGGGCGTGATCGTGACGACCCGCACTGCGCAGGCCGCTGTCCAAGCGGAGCTGGGCCGCCGGGGAGCGCATGCGCTGCCGACGCTTGCACTGCCATTGCCCGTGCCGGCGCTGTTTCGCGAGCCGCCCGATCCAGAGCCCGCACTCGCCGGCATTGCTTACTTTGTGGTGTGCGGAGCCATCGAGCCGCGCAAGAACCACGCATTGCTGCTCGAGGTCTGGAAGCGTCTCCACCGCAAGCTCGGACAAGCGACGCCTCATCTGGTCGTCGCAGGGGCAGCGGGCTGGCAGGGACAGCAGATTCGCGACGGAATGCAGCGTTCCGGCGCGGTCAGCGCGCATATTCACATCGTCAGTGGCCTTTCGACGCCAGCGCTGAAGCGATTGATCAGCGGTGCCCACGCTTTGCTCATGCCCTCGTTCATCGAAGGATTCGGCTTGCCGGTTGTCGAGGCCGCTTCGGTCGGTACGCCCGTGGTGGCGTCTGACATCCCCGCGCATCGCGAAGTCGCCCATCCCGCGACGGTTTTCGTCGATCCGATCGACGGCCCTGGTTGGGAAAAGGCGATTCTGCGTTTCATGGACGACAACGCGGCGCCGACACGCCTCTCCCGGGACTTTTCTCCCTACACGTGGAGCGAGTATTTCGCGACACTCTCGGCCTTCATTCGAATGATCGAGAGCGAGGGGGGGCGTTAGCTGGCGTTGTTGTCCTCGAAGAAAACCGCCGGTTGAGAGAAGCCCGTTTTTCGCGGATTGTCATTGGCCGCTCTTTTGCTTATCGGTCAGTTGAACGGCTGGTCAATGTCGGGACGGGGGCGACCGATCGGTTGCGATTGAGAGAGACGCCAGGACAGCTCGGTAACTTCATGCCTCGTTCAATCCAGCCGCCTGCCGAGGAGGTAGCCATCTTCGGCGCCTCCTGTATACTTCCGGGGGCGAGCTCGCTCGAAGAATTCTGGAAGTTATTACTGGCAGAGCGCAATGTGATCTCGCCGCGTCCCCATGGGCGGTGGAATGTCGAGCGCTTCCTGAGGCCCGGCAAGCCGACAGCCGGTTTCTCCTATACGTTTGCGGGTGGCTATCTCGACGACGCCTTTGCGTTCGATCCCATCCCTTTTGGCATTTCGCCGCGAGAGGCGCAGCAGATGGATCCGCAGCAGCGCCTGCTGCTCTGCGCGACCTGGCGGGCGTTTGAGGATGCCGGTTTGCCGCCCTCATCCGTGGCCGGCCAGAATGTGGGCGTGTATGTCGGCGCATCGGCCGCTGATTATCAAAGCGTGGGGGCGTTCGATCCGGCGGTGATCGGCAGCCATTTCATGACTGGCAATGCCCTGTCGATCTTCGCAAACAGGGTATCTTATGTCTTCGATCTGAAAGGTCCGAGCTTCACCGTCGACACGGCGTGCTCCTCCTCCTTCGTCGCGCTTGCCCAGGCGATGGCTGCCCTGCGCGCCGGCGATGTCGACATGGCGATCGTCGGCGGCGTGAATATGCTGCTTTCGCCGGTGCCGTTCATCGGCTTTTCGCAAGCGCGCATGCTTTCGCCGACCGGGCTCTGCCGGCCGTTTTCCGACGAGGCTGATGGCTATGTTCGCTCAGAGGGCGCGGTCGTTCTGGTTCTGCAGCGATTATCCGACGCATCCGTGCCGGGCCGGCGTGTGCGCAGCATCGTCGTCGCCGCCGCTACGAATTCCGATGGTCGTACGAACGGCATTTCGCTGCCTTCGCAACAATCACAGCAGCAGCTCATCGAGACTGTCTATGCGGCGGCGCAGATAGACCCCGAAAACCTCGCCTTCGTCGAGGCGCACGGGACCGGAACGAAGATCGGCGACCCCATCGAGGCTGCCGCGATTGGTGAGGGGCTGGGGAAACGGCGCTCCGCACCTCTGCCGATTGGCTCGGTCAAATCGAATATCGGTCACCTGGAGGCGGCTTCAGGGCTAGCGGCGCTTTTGAAGGCCAGCATGGCGCTCGAGCATGGCGTGGTGCCTCGGTCCTTGTTTGCCGGCAGCCGGCATAGTGCAATCGATTTCGAGGGGCTGAACCTCACACCGATTACCGGCGCGCTGCCGGTGTCGGCCCGCGAGGGCAGCATCTTCGCCGGCGTCTGCAATTACGGCTTCGGCGGCACCAACGGTCATGCGATCCTTCGTTCGGCCTCTGTGGCGAAGGTCATCGCGGCGCGACCGCTATGGAAACGCGAGGCCGAAGTGCTGCTCGTCTCGGCAAGCACGGCGGAGGCCTTGCAGCTCCGTGCGCATCAAATTGCGAGGGTCCTTGCTTCGGGGCTCAAGGCGCCGCAGGTCGCGAGTGCTCTCGCTTATCAGCACGAGCTCATGCCGCACCGGCTGGCAATCCCGCTGTCGCCTTTGGGCGACGCGACGCGCGACGCTGCTGAGGCTCTTCATGCGTTCGGCGGGGGGGCGCTGCAGCACAGTCGAGCCTCCAGCGCGACCGTCCATGGCACGCCGCGCCGCGCAATCTTCGTCTTCAGCGGCAATGGCGGGCAATACCCGCAGATGGGCAAGCTCGCCTATCAGAGCAACGCAGCCTTCCGGCGGGAGATCGACGAGATCGACCATCTCTACCAACCCCTCGCGGGCTGGTCGATCGCGGAGCGTCTCCGCGATGGCGTCTCAATGGAGCAACTCGAGCAGACCTCTGTCGCCCAGCCCTTGATTTTCGCCGT
This sequence comes from Bosea vaviloviae, assembly GCF_001741865.1. Taxonomy (NCBI): domain Bacteria; kingdom Pseudomonadati; phylum Pseudomonadota; class Alphaproteobacteria; order Hyphomicrobiales; family Alloboseaceae; genus Allobosea; species Allobosea vaviloviae. Next base: position 5,620,939 of record NZ_CP017147.1, on the reverse strand, counting down.
CCAATCGGCCCTGTCGGCGGTTCTCAAGCAGTATGGCGTCGAGCCTCTGGCCGTGATCGGGCACAGCGTCGGCGAGATCGCCGCGGCCGAGTGCTGCGGCTTCATCTCCAGGGCCGATGCGCTCCGCATCCTGCAGATCAGGAGCGAGCACCAGGAATTCGTGCGTGGCATGGGGCGCATGTTGGTGCTGGCGACAGACCCGGCATCGGTTCAGGATCTGATCGACGGGGCAGGCGCGCCCGCCGTCGATTTCGCCGCCTATAACAGCGCGGCCTCGGTAACCCTCTCGGGCCCTGCCGACCAGATTGCCGCCATCGCCCAACTCGCGCGGCAGCGCCGGGTGGCGAGCGTGCTGCTGAATGTCGACTATCCCTTCCACTCCAGAGCGCTCGATGGCGTGGAAGCGAAAATCATCGAGGATCTGTCAGGCTTCGCCGCGTCCGTAGCGAATACGCCGCTCTTCTCGACCGTGACCGGCCGGCCCCTGGCTCATGACGAACTCGATGCACGCTATTGGTGGGACAATATCCGCCGTCCCGTTCGTTTCGTCGAAGCGGTGGAAGCGGCTTTGGCCGCATATCCCGAGGCGGCCGTCATAGAGCTGGCGCCACGCGCCATCCTGCTGGGGTCGATCTCGGATACCTTGCGGACGCGGGACGCGCAGAACCCGCTGTTGCAGACGTTATCTGTGAGCGATCCGGAAGCGCAGGATCCGATCCGGGGGATCGCCGCGCGGATCGCGGCCCATGGGCTGCAGCACGACACGGTGGCCGTCTTCGGCGATGCGCCGCGCGGCATCGAGCCCCTGCCGCCCTATCCTTTCCAGATGGGGGAGTATCGCTTCGAGGCGACTTCGGAGGCCCTGAGCGCCCATGGCCGCCTGATCGCGAGCGAGCCGCTGCATCCGCTCCTCGGCGCCCGCGTCTCGGATGGTTCTCTCGAATGGCGCAACCTGCTCGATCCGGTTCTTCTGCCTTACCTCGACGATCACAGGGTCGATGGCGGCGTCGTCCTGCCTGCTTCCGCGCTGATCGAGATGGCGTTGGCTGCCGGCGGCGACATGATGGGATCGGTCCCGCTCGAACTCGGCGAGTTCGATATCACCAGGGCGATGACATTTGGCGATGACGAGACCCGCGAGGTTTCGACCCGCTATTTCGAGCATACCGAAACCGTCGAGATCTGGAGCCGCCGGCGCTTCGCCGGCAATGATTGGCTCCTGCACGCCCGCGGAACGCTCCGGCGCGGGCCGGGCTTCGCCGGGACGCTACTGCCTGAGATTCCGAAAGTCGTCGAACCCATCCACAGTGAAGCGGTGGAAATCTATGCGGCGGCCGAGCGCGCTGGCCTGGGTTACGGACCACGGTTCCGCATCGTTACCTCGACGCATCGGGACGAGACCGTCGGTGAAAGCCGTCTGATCGTTCCGGCAGGCGGCGTCGGCGCCTATGACGACCTGCATGTTCTTCATCCGATTTCGCTGGACGGGAGCTTTCACGGCCTGTTCCTGGCGCGTCCTCAGCGGGACGGCGAACGCAAGGCGTATCTGCCGATCCGGTTCCGGCGCATCCGCATCTGGAAACCGGGGACGGCGATAACGCATTCGGTGACGAAGCTGCTGCGGGAAACGGAGCGCTTCAAGACCCTCTCGGTGGCGCTGCTCGACACGGATGGCGCCCTCGTCGCCTCGATCGAGGAGGCGGTCTTCCGATCGGTGCACCTGGTCAAGCCGTTCATGGCGGAACGGACCTTTCGGGAGGAAAGCATCGCGATCGGTGCGCTTTCCTTGCCTGCGGCCAAAATCGTTGGGGAAGACGACGGCACGAGCCGGTCGGAGGAAACCCGGCAGGTCGGATTGCTGCTCAAGGCTTTCTCCGTATCCCTGGCATGGACACTCTGCCAGGCGTTGCTGCCGGCCGGCGGGGACAACAGCTTTGCGGGAATCGCGGCCGATCGCACCATAGCGCCGGCGGCCCAGCCTCTCCTTGGAATGGCGCGCGACATTCTGGCGATGGCTGGCGGCCTGGACAGCACGGCCGATGGAACGCGCCTGTCGCAGGTCTTCGCCATACCGTCCCCGGAAGTGATCCTCGGCACGCTGCTGCAGCGCTTCCCCCGTGCGAACCGGGAGATACGGCTTGCGGCGCAGGCGCTGAGCGAAGCCGGGGAGTTTCTGCGGACAGGCAAGGCGGGACTGCGGTCTTCCAGCTTCGCTTACGACCAGTGGAGCCTGTGCACCCTTTCGGTCCCGTTGCGTCGCGTGGTTACGGGGGCGCTCGCTGCGTGGACGGCGTCGGCTCCACGAAAGCTACGGGTTCTCGTGGCCGGCGACTGGAACGGTGGTTTGACCGAAGCCTTGGTCGCGTTGGTGCAGCAGGGCAGGATTTCCGTGACGCTCGCCGTCGCGAACGCTGCAAGAGCCGAAGAGCAACGGCATTGGCCCGGAGTCGGAAGCCTTTTCGATATCCTCGTTCTCGACGGTAGCGAGAAGAGCGTCTTCGCAGGCTTCGACGCCCTGATCGGCTTCAGCATGCCGCTCTCGCCGTTCCACGCGACGAATGATGCGGCAGTGAGTGGTGCGCTCGACCTTCTGACTGAGGCTGCGCCGATCTTGCTCGCGGAGCCCAGCGACGACCTGTACCTGGCATTCCTGCTTGGCGCCTCGACCCCTGCTGTCTGGCAGGATCGGGAGGGTCCCAGCCGCGGTGTTCCAGATATGCTTCAGCAGCGTCTTGAGGCGGCCCGCGCTACCGACATCGTCACGCACCAGACGGGCGAGGGGGGCCTCAATCTGGCCAGCGCCCGGGCGGGCGGGCGTGAGGCTCCCGAGGCGAAGCCAGACCACATTGCGATCGTGGCAGAGCCTGCAGGCGGCGATCTCCGCGCTCGATACGGGTTGCCGACGGCGCAAGCCTTCGATCGGGACCAGATCGACGCGCTGGACTCCTGGCTCGCTGCGCTGCCGGCGGGCGAGCGTGCGACGGTCGTGGTCGCGCCGGAGGCGCAGGGTAGGACGCCGTGCGGCAGGCTTGCCACCCGCATCGAGGCGTTGGCCGCGCTGTTGAAGCTGCTGGGCGGCGTCGAGCGCCCCTGCCGAATGGTCGTCCTGACCGAGGCCGCGCGCGCCGGCACCATGGGCCGTGCCGGCGAGGATGCCGGCGTCTGGGCGTTCATGCGGGTCGCGATCAATGAGTTTCCGGAGATCGACCTGCGGCTGGTCGATGTCGAAAGCGCCTCGGTGGCCGCGCGCCTCAGCGAGATCTTGTCGCTCGATGATGCCGAGCGTGAGTTGCGGATCACGCCGACCGGTATCGAGGTCAACCGCATCAGGCGCGGCATGCTCAGCGACACGCCCCTTCGCCAGGACGAGCGCGCTGTGCTGCACTTCGCCGATGGCGTGGGGCTGGATGGCTTCGAGTGGCACAGGCAGCCTCGCCGTGCGCCCGTGGACGGCGAGATCGAGGTCGAGGTCGTCGCGGCAGGCCTGAACTACCGCGACGTGATGGTCGGGCTAGGCGTTCTGGACGACGATCTGCTCGGCGCCGGATTGACGCGCGCCGCGCTCGGCTTCGAATGCTCGGGGCGGGTTGTACGGGTCGGAGCCGGAGTGACGCAGCACCGCCCGGGCGATGCGGTGATGGGCTTTGCCGCAGGCGCCTTCGCTTCGCATATTGTCTGCCCGGACTGGCATTTCTTCCCTGTTCCCGACACGCTCGATCTGGAGGCGGCGGCGACGATTCCCGTCGTCTTCGCGACCGCCTGGTACGCCCTCGTGGAGCGGGGCCATATTCGCCCGGGAGACGACGTGCTGGTGCATGGCGCGGCCGGCGGGGTCGGCCTTGCGGCCATCCAGATCGCTAGGCTGCATCGGGCGCGGGCTCTGGGCACGGCCAGCAACGAAGCGCGGCGCGCCATCGCCAAGGCCGCCGGCGCGGATCAGGTTTTCGATTCGCGGCAAGAGCGGTTTGCAAGCGAAATCCGGGAGCATGTCGGGAGCGTCGATATCGTGCTCAATTCCCTGGCCGGCTCCGCCATGCTGGCCAGCTTCAAGCTGCTGAAGCCGTTCGGCCGCTTTCTCGAGCTCGGCAAGCGCGATTTCCTGGACAATACGCAGCTTGCGCTGCGGCCCTTCCTGCGCAACATCGGCTATAGCGGCATTGATCTCGATGAGTTGCTCGCAGCCGATCCAGGCCTGGTTCGCGAGATGATGTCGAAGCTCTCCGAGGCGTTCCGAAGCGGCGCCCTGCGGCCGCTCACTTACCGGAGCTTTGAAGCCTACGAGGTCGGCGCGGCGTTTCGGAGCATGCAGGCGTCCGAGCATGTCGGCAAGATCGTCATCCGGCCGCCATCCGCGGCGCGTGCCGATATCGCGTCGTTATCCTATAAGGTCAGCCCAGGCCTCTATGCCATTGTCGGCGGGACAGCGGGTCTCGGCTTCGCGACGGCGCAATGGCTGGCGCGGAAGGGGGCGTCGCATATCGCATTGTTGTCCCGGCGTGGGGTGGTCGAAGAGACGCTGGCGCCGCTTCTAGCCGAGATGCGAGCGAGCGGCACGCAGATCGTCGTCGAGGCGCTGGATGTCGGTGATGCCGCGGCGGTGCGAGAAGCCGTCACCCGGCTGACCGAGGCTCATGGCCCGCTTCGCGGCGTTGTTCATGCCGCCGTGCATCTCGATGACGGGCTGATCGCCAATCTCGCGCCCGCGCGCCTCCAGGCTGTCCTGCGTACGAAGGTGGACGGCATCGTCAATCTCGACGAGGCGACCAGTGATCAGCCGCTCGATTTCTTCGTGGCTTATTCGTCCGCAACGACGCTGGTGGGCAGCCCGGGGCAGGCCGCTTATGTCGCAGCCAATGGCTTTCTCGAAGGCTTCATGCGCCGCCGCCGCGAACTCGGAAAGCCGGCTTTGGCGATAGGCTGGGGTGCGATCTCGGATGTCGGGATCGTCGCTCGCGACAAGCAACTCGGACAGCGCCTGCGCCGGACGACCGGAGTCGTCCCCATGCGTTCTTTCGAGGCGCTCGCGCATCTGGGGCGGTTGCTGAGCCTCGGCAACAGCATCGCACCGGTTCAGTTCCTCTCCGGCATCGCCCCGGGAGGCGGAGCCGAGAAGCTGGCCTTGCTGAGGAGCGCGGCTTTCATCGATCTGGGCTTTCTCGACAGCGAGGCCAGGCGCGGTCAGACGGAGGAACTGGCTGCGGACCTGCATGGCAAGAACCGGGAGGAGGCGATCGAGATCGTCACCGGTATCCTGCGGCGCGAGGTGGCGGAGATCCTGCGCATGGCGGAAAGCAAGATCGACCTCGCACGCCCCCTGGCCGAGCTCGGCCTCGATTCGCTGATGGCGCTGGAGCTCCATATGGCGCTCGAGACGGCGATCGGCGTGCAGATTGCGGTGGTCGGGGCCGGCGACCGCAACCTCGGCGACATGGCCGCCGCAATCGTGGGGCAGCTCAATCAGGCGCAGGGCGAGGTCGAAGAACCCACGGGTGAGAGCATGCAGTCGACGATCGTCAGACTTGCGAGCGTGCATTCGACGATGGAATTGTCTCAGGAGGAGGCGAGCGAGCTTGAGCAGATGGTCCGCAAGTCGAATCGCGGTGTCGCACGATGACCACGGGCGACGGCAATCCGTTGTCTGATGATGCGTTGGCGGATCTGCTGGCGAGGATGAGCAAGACCCCGAAGGCTGCCCCAGTGACCCCCACGCGTCCAAGCCGGCCGGAGAAGCACTACAGCGTCGCCTTCGAAGACCATCCGCTCTATCAGCAGATGAAATTCCAGCGCGGCTTCGCCTCCTTCGCCGGATTGCAAAGCCCGTATTATCGACAGCACGATGTCAGGGCCGGCGCGGTTTCCGTCATCGAGGGCAAGCCTGTCGTCAACTTCGCCTCCTATGACTATCTGGGCCTCAACGGGCATCCCGAGATCACCCAGGCCATCGCGAAAGCGGCCGGTGAGTTCGGCAGTTCGGTGTCCGCCAGCCGGATCAGCGCGGGCGAGCGCAGCGTCCATCGCGAGTTGGAGCGGGCGATCGCGCGGAACTATGAGGCACAGGACTGCATTGCCTTCGTGTCCGGCCATGCCGGGGCGGTCTCGACGATTGCGACCCTGCTCGGGCCGAAAGACCTCCTCGTCCATGATGCCCTGATCCACAATTGCGTCGTGGTCGGCGCGCAGCTCGCCGGCTGCACGCGGCGGCTCTTTCCCCACAACGATCTCGACGCGCTCGAAGCGATGCTCGCGGCGGACCGCCATCGCTTCGAGCGTGTGCTCATCGTCAGCGAGGGATTGTTCTCGATGGATGGCGACGGGCCTGATCTCGGCCGCCTGATCGCCATCAAGCAGGGCTTCTCCGCCTGGCTGATGATCGACGACGCTCATGGGCTCGGCGTCCTCGGCACGGCTGGACGCGGCATCTTCGAGCATCAGCAGGTGGCGCCGGACGGGGTCGATCTTTGGCTCGGTACGCTCTCGAAGACCCTCGTCAGCTGCGGCGGCTATGTCGCCGGTTGCGAGGCCGTCGTCGATCTGCTCAAGCACCAGGCGCCTGGCTTCGTCTACAGCGTGGGCATGCCGGCACCGGCGGCCGTTGCCTCCACGGCGGCGCTGGGGCTGATGGAGCGCGAGCCGGAGCGTGTCGAGCGTCTGCAACGCCAGTCACAGCGCTTCCATGCGCGCGCCGTGGCAGCCGGGCTCGACACCGGTGAGAGTTGGGGCTTCGGCGTCGTGCCAATCATCATTGGCGAGACGGTTGCGACTCTGGTCCTTGCCGAACGGCTGCTCAGCCAGGGGATCAACGCCTTCCCGATCGTGCCGCCAGGCGTTCCGGAGAAGGCCGCGAGGCTGCGCTTCTTCATCAACGCAACGCATAGCGACCAGCAGATCGACGACGCGGTAGATTGTGTGGCGCGCGAGATCGGCGCTCTCGCCGGTTTCTCGCTGAAGGAGATCCTGCGTCGCTGAGCGAGGTGAGACCAGAGGCATTTGACTGGCTGCACGGCAGAGGGCGAAGGCTCGTTTGTCGAAGTTTGCCGCATTCCCCGATGCAGCAGGCCGCCTTCCTGCGCGTGACGAAGAGTTCTGGACAATTCACCCGACTGCGACGTGATCTAGAGTATTTTCGAGCGAAGTGGACACCGGTTCGCGTGAAGAAAATACGATAAAACAAGGACCTAGAGTATTTTCGCGATTCGGAGAAACGCGGAAATACTCTAGCGCAAAGAGGCGGCTACCGGTGTCAAAGAACATCCTTCTCGAAGCCCACGCCCTGACCCTGAAGCAGGGCACGGGGATAGCCACATATGCGCGCAATCTGGCTCACACGGCGGGCAGCCTCGGCCATGACGTCGAGCTGTTGATCGGCATCGACCGCGGCATCAACCGTCGGGATCCTCTGCTGTCGGAGGTCGCCCTGAGCGATGTCGTCGATCCGAAAGCCATCGACCCGCTGAAATGGGCCGGTCGCGCGGTCGACTGGACGATCGGCGTCCCCGGCGGGGCCAAGGCGCAGCGTTTGCCGGCGCCGCGCATCGTCCTCGATCCGGGATCGGGAACCGCGGCCGAAAGGCGGCATCCGACGCAAGGGGCCGTGCGGCTGTGGGAGCGCTCCTATCTGCATTTCAATCGCTTCGGCCGGCGCATGGCGATCGTGCCCGAGGGGCGCCATGATCTGTTTCATGCGACGCGTCCGACACCGGCTTTCGTGAAGAATTCAGCTAACGTCTATACTATTCATGATATTGTTCCGCTGCGGTTGCCTTACTCTACGCTCGATAACAAAAAATACTTCTACAATATGATCAAGCATATCGTGAATAAAGGCGACCATATCGTCACGGTTTCGGATTTCACGAGGCGGGACGTATTGGAGTTTTTTGATGTCCCGGAAGATCGGATAACCAATACATGGCAGTCCGTTTCGGTGGACAGCGCTGCTCGATCGATCTCGGATGACGATGCCGCGCGCGATATCGGCAATCGCTACGGGCTGAACTTCAAGGAGTATTTTCTGTTCCTGGGGGCGGTCGAGCCGAAGAAGAACATCTCGCGCATGGTCGAGGCCTTCGCCGCTTCCGGAACGACCCGCCCCCTCGTGCTCGTGGGCGGGCTCGGCTGGCAATATGAGCGTGATCTTGAAATGATCGAGGATGAGCGCCTGCTGAGCTGGCGCTTCGACGGCACGCATATCAAGCAGGAGCGTCGCGTCCAGCGCTTGCCCTATGTCCCGCGGGCGTCGCTCCTGTCGCTGATCCGTGGGGCCCGGGCGGTCATGTTTCCGTCATTATACGAGGGCTTCGGGCTGCCGGTTCTGGAGGCGATGCTGTTGGGGACGCCGACAATCACATCGAATACGAGTTCTCTTCCAGAGGTCGCCGGAGACGCTGCGATGCTGGTCAACCCCTACAAGATCGAGGACATCCGCGACGCCATCAAGGCGATCGACGCGGATGCGGATCTGCGCGCCGAATTGTCCAGCCGTGGACGGAAACGTGCGGAGTTCTTTTCCCCAGAGCGCTACGCTGAGCGGATGAAGGCGGTCTATGACCGCGTGCTCGGATAAGTGAATGCCTGATGGTCCTGGCTCAGCGCCAGATCCGTACCATCGCAATCAATTCAGAGGCGGAAGCGTCTTCTGAAATTGATCAGGCGCTGAGCCAGCTCTCCGGAGGGGCGCAGGGCGTGCCCCTTCTGCTCTGCCGCGATCCGGTGGGCGTTCGGGGTGTCGAATGCGAAGGCTTTATAGAATTCGGCATATCGCTCGAGAAAGATGCTTTGATCATCCGGACTCATTTCTGTGTATCTCAGCGCTTTGCCTTTGCTGAACTGACCGATGGTTGTCTTGCTTCTGAACTTATTTAAAACCTTATCGATATCGACTTCAGTGCCGATTTGGCTCACTATGCTCCTCACGACCGACGCGCTGTCGTGGCAGATATCGTTGTATTTGAAGATCCTGACGCCATCTATTTGCGCCCAGGCCTGGAAAAAACTGATCTGGATATCAAGAATGTCGAGCGTGTCGCTCACAGCGACGAACTCGGAAAAATCCGTGTTCTTCCATCGTCGAGAGCGCTCGCCGTGGTCGATCATCGACAATGCGATCTCCCGAGGGTCTCGAATCGATGAATTCGCCAGAATCCGCCCGGATGCGATGAGTTCAGCAACCTCCCTCAGCGGCGGGCCATGTGTTTTCAGGACGACATCCTGTCCCTTCACGTGTTCCTGGATTTCACTCAGCAGATTGAGATTGATGAAATCGAAATAATTTTCGACTGAGGTGCTCTCCTTGAGTGGCGGTCCAAGTCGTGTGATTCTACGACCAGCGGCGATAAAGGTTTCTTCCGTCAGTTGATAAAGGAACGTGCTCGCCGATTTCGTGATACCATAGCATATGTATATCATCCCGGCGTCCTTATACTATCTACCGCAGCACGAGACTTGCCGTAACCTGGCTCGAAGCGATTTATCTGGATGAGGCCCGCTGTGGCCCGAACCGTTTCAGCAGGCGTCGCTGCTGCCAGGCAAAGAGCCGCCCGTAAAGGCTATGACACCGCGCCAGGAATGCGACCGGTCCGGATGGGGCCAGGATGAACGCGCCCTTCTCCGCGCGGCTGATGATGCGTTCGGCCACTTGATCGGCCGTCATGGTCCCCCCTTGCTCCGCAATCAGGCGCGTCACCGGGGGGCGGCTTTGCCTCTCGCGCGCGAGCTGCGGCGTTTCGGTGTCGGGCGGGAAGGCGACGCTGATTGCAATGCCCTCGGGTTCGAGTTCCAGGCGCAGGATCTCCGCCAGTGCCCGAACCGCGAATTTGCTCGGCGCATAGGCGCTGTAACCGACAATGCCCAGGAAGGCTGCCCCGGATGACACCAGGGTGATCCTGCCGCCCATGGGGCGCATGACGGGGACCACGGCCTGGATCAGATGGAGCGTGCCGAAATAGTTGGTCTCCATCTGCGCCCGGTGGGTGGCGAGATCGAGATCGAGGAACATCCCCGGCTCGACAATCCCGGCTGAGGTGATGAGCCAGTCGATGTGCCCATAGCGATGCGTGACGGCCTCGATCGCAGCCTGACAGGAAGCCGGGTCGTCGACATCGGTCGGGATGAGTTCGACGGAGGCCGCGAAATCCGGTCCGAGCTCCGCCCGGGCGCTGTGGAGCTTGTCCATGACGCGGGCGAGCAGCACGACCTGGTAGCCCCGCGCCAGGAGACAGCGGGCGCAGGCCAGGCCTATTCCGCTTGACCCGCCGGAGATGACGGCGACCTTCACCGCTGGGGCCGCGGGCATCGGGCCTCCTCCGAGCGGGCGGGCAAGAGCCATCGGTAATACCACTGATCGAGATGCTTCAGGATGAGGGGCACGATCCCGTCATTGAGCAGCGCGACATCGGTGAGCGGGGCGCTGTCCGAGGTGAGCAGGAAGGGCATGCCGGCAGATCCCATCGTCACATGCGACGCTCGGTCGAGCGCTGCATCACGCGCGCCGGCAGTCCACCATTGGGGCGCAGCGTCAGCCTGCAGACCGGCTCGACCTTGTAGTCTTTACGTGGAATCACATCGAAGCGCTGCGCCAGTATCGCCAGGCAGAGCGTGGCTTCGTCCTGGCCGAAATTCATGCCCGGGCAGATCCGCGGGCCGACCGCGAAGGGGATGAAGGCGAAGGGGTTGATGCTGGCGCCATTGAGAAACCGCTCCGGCAGGAAATGGTTCGGCTTGTCCCAGAGATCGGCCGCACGGTGCAGCAGCCAGGGCGCGATCATGATCAGCGCCGATTTCTCGACGTTGATATGGCCTATCCTGTCGGCCTCGATCGCCTGCCTCGGCAGCAATGGCACAGGCGGATAGAGGCGTAAGGCCTCCTGTATGACCGCGCGGCACCAGCCTAGCTGCGGCAGGTCCGACAATGTCGGCGGGCGACTGCCGCAAACCGCCTCGATTTCCTCATGGAGCTTTTGCGCCACCCACGGTGCATTCGCCAGGAGATACCAGGCCCAGGTCAGCGTCGTCGCGGTCGTCTCATGCCCCGCCATGAAGATCGTCGCCGCCTCGTTGCGCAGGGCGGTGACGTCCAGCGGGGCGGCAGCGCTGCGCTGGTTGCGGCGGATCAGCAGATCGACCATCGAGCCTGCATCGCCCTCGCCGGCGAGATGGGCGTTGACGACGTTCTCGACCACGCCGTGCACCATCGCGATCGCCTGGCGTCGCTTCCTGCCGCCGAGGGCGGGCCAACCCTCATCCGCCCCGAGGAAATAGCCGAGATTGAACGAATCGGCGGCGCGTTGATAAGCGCTGAAGCCGTCGACGACCTGTTGCGCCGCCTCGCGGGCGATGCTCTTGCCGAAGACCGCGCGGGATATGATGGCGGCCGTGAGGCGCCCCATCTCTTCGGTCAGCTCGACTTCCGCCCCCTCCGGCAGGCGGGCCCATTCATCGGCGACGGAGAGGGCGGCCTCCTCCATCGTCTGGCCGAATTCCGGCAGGCGGCGCTTGTGGACGATGTCCGCGACGAGGGGGCGGCGCTTCTTCCAGACATCGCCGTCGCTGATGAAGAGGCCGTCCCCCAGCAAGGCTTCGAGCGCCCGCCGCATCTGCGGGCTCTTCCGCTCGAAATTGGCGTGCCGCGTGACGAGGACGTATTTGATGTATTCGGGCGAGTTGACGACGACGATCTGCCGGCGCGCGATGCGGAAGCTGTCGATTCCGGAGCGGTAATGCTCGGCCATCCACCCGCCGATCAGATTGTGGCGCGCGCCGAGCACGATCTGAACGAGATTGGGATCTTTCCGCAACGGCTCCGGATGGCAGGGAACGAATTCACCGGGGCCGCGCCGCTCGATGATCGGCGCCGGTCGATAGAGCCACGACGTCGCCTTGTTCCAGAGTGCGCCCGGCTTCGACAGGGAGCCCGCTGCGGCCAGGCCGCTGGGCGTTTCTGAGGCGGGGGGACGATCGTGCATGTAAGCCCGACAATTGCAGGGGCGATCCTTGAACGCCAAGGATTCCGCGTTAAGACACGATGCGCAGCCTGTCCACAAGCATGGCGGTAACGTCCTCCTTCAAGCGTTGCCGCCAGCCATCTATTCGGGCCGCGTCCGCGAACTATGCCTCCTCACCAGCGTCTTGGACCCTCCAGCTTGACGACCATGCCGAGAACCTCGCCGCCCCCATCGGCCCGCAGACCGGAGCGACCAGGCGCCCTCCCGAGCAGGGAGGCGATGACCCATCTCGACGCGCTGGAAGCCGAGTCGATTCACATCATGCGCGAGGTCGCAGCCGAGTTCCGCAAGCCGGTGATGCTCTATTCCATCGGCAAGGATTCCTCGGTCATGCTGCATCTCGCGGCAAAGGCCTTCCATCCCTCAAGACCGCCTTTTCCCCTCCTGCACGTCGATACCGGCTGGAAGTTCCGCGAGATGATCGCCTTCCGCGACGCCGCGGCGAAGCGGGCGGAGATGGAGCTCCTGGTCGCGCTCAACCGGGAAGGGCACGATGCCGGCGTGACGCCGTTCAGCCAGAGCTCCTCGGTCTACACCAACATCATGAAGACCGACGCCCTAAAGGAGGCGCTGACGCAGCACGGCTTCGACGCGGCGTTCGGCGGCGCCAGGCGCGACGAGGAAAAGAGCCGCGCGAAGGAAAGGATCTTCTCGTTCCGGACGCAACATCACGGCTGGGAGCCCAAGAACCAGCGGCCGGAACTCTGGAACCTCTACAATACGCGGATCGACAAGGGCGAATCGATCCGAGTCTTCCCGCTCTCGAACTGGACCGAGCTCGACATCTGGCAATACATCATGCGGGAGAGCATCCCGATCGTGCCGCTGTACTTCGCGGCCGAGCGGCCGGTCGTCGAGCGCGGCGGCCAGCTCATCATGGTCGATGACGAGCGCCTGCCGCTGCTGCCGGGCGAGCTGCCGCAGCTTCGCAGCATCCGCTTCCGGACGCTCGGCTGCTACCCGCTGACGGCGGCGATGCCCTCCTCGGCCTCGACGCTTCCCGAGATCGTGCAGGAAATGCTCGTCGCGCGCACCTCCGAGCGCTCGGGACGGCTGATCGACCACGACCAGGCCGGATCGATGGAGAAGAAGAAGCGCGAGGGCTATTTCTGATGTTCGCGGCCGACCTCCCAACCGCCACGGAGCCTCTGCCCGGCCTGAGCCAGCCCAAGGGCCTGCTGCGTTTCCTCACGTGCGGTTCGGTCGATGACGGCAAGTCGACGCTGATCGGGAGGCTGCTCTACGACACCAAGCTCCTCTTCGACGATCACTTGGCGACGCTCGAGCACGAGTCGAAGTCAAGCAGTGGCGCAGCTCAGGAGATCGATTTCTCCCTGCTCGTCGATGGGCTGGAGGCGGAGCGCGAGCAGGGCATCACGATCGACGTCGCCTACCGCTTCTTCGCGACGGCCAGGCGGAAATTCATCGTGGCGGACACGCCGGGCCATGAGCAATACACGCGCAACATGGCGACAGGCGCGTCCAATGCCGATCTTGCGATCATTCTCGTCGATGCTCGAAAGGGCGTGCTGACGCAGACGCGCCGGCATTCCTTCATCGCATCGCTGCTCGGGATACGGCACGTCGTCCTGGCGGTGAACAAGATCGATCTCGTCGGCTATTCCCAGTCGCGCTTCCAAGAGATCGTCGCGGATTACGAGGCTTTTGCCCGCGACCTCTCCTTCGAGACGATCAGGGCGATCCCGGTTTCGGCCAAGCTCGGCGACAATGTGACAAGCCGAGGCGCCAATCTCGATTGGCATGCCGGTCCGAGCCTGCTCGGATATCTCGAATCCGTCGACGTCGCGCGCGATGCGCGCAATCAGCCGTTCCGCTTGCCCGTTCAATGGATCAACCGGCCGAACATGGACTTCCGCGGCTATAGCGGCACGATCGCGAGCGGCAGCGTTGCGGTGGGCGATGAGGTCGTCGCCTCCCTGTCGGGACGCAAATCCACGATCCGCTCGATCTCGACCTATGACGGCGAGCTTCAAGACGCCCAGGCCGGCCAGGCCGTGACGATCACCTTCGACGACGAGATCGACGTGTCGCGCGGCGATGTGCTGAGCGACACGGATCAGAGGCCTGATGTCGCCGACCAGTTCGCGGCGCATGTCATCTGGATGCATGACGACCATCTCATCCCGGGTCGTCCCTATCTGCTGAAGATCGGCACCAAGACCGTCCTCTGCAGCGTCACCGAGATCAAATACAAGGTCGATGCCGACAATTTCCAGCACCTCGCCGCAAAAGACCTCGGCCTGAACGAGATCGGCGTCGTCAACATCTCGACTCGCGAGCCGGTCGCGTTCGATTCTTATGCCGCGAACCGGACGACCGGCGGCTTCATCCTGATCGACCGCGTCAGCAACCACTCGGTCGGCGCCGGCATGATCGACTTCGCGCTGCGGCGCGCGACGAATATCCACTGGCAGCCGGTCGACCTCGACAAGCAGCGGCGTGCGCAGGCCAAGAGCCAGCGGCCGGTGGTTTTGTGGTTCACCGGCTTGTCGGGTTCAGGCAAGTCGACGATCGCCAACCTGGTCGAGCAACGCCTTTTCGCGCTGGGTTGCCACACCTATCTGCTCGACGGAGACAATGTCCGCCACGGGCTCAATCGCGATCTCGGCTTCACGGAAGTCGATCGCGTCGAGAATATTCGCCGGGTGGCCGAGACGGCCAAACTCTTCGTCGATGCCGGGCTGATCGTGCTCGCCTCCTTCATCTCCCCCTTCCGCGCCGAACGCCGGATGGCGCGCGAGTGCCTGGAGCCCGGGGAATTCATCGAGATCTTCGTGGACGCGCCGCTCTCGGTGGCGGAGGGGCGCGATCCCAAGGGCCTCTACAAGCGGGCCCGCGCCGGGCAGATCAAGAACTTCACCGGGATCGACAGCCCCTATGAGCCGCCGGAGGTACCTGAAATCCACCTCGATACCGACAGGGTCGCAATCGAGCGATCGGCGGAGCTGATCATCGATTTCCTGAGAAAGGGGCGCTACCTC
The DNA here is from genome assembly GCF_001741865.1 of Bosea vaviloviae. Classification (NCBI taxonomy): domain Bacteria; kingdom Pseudomonadati; phylum Pseudomonadota; class Alphaproteobacteria; order Hyphomicrobiales; family Alloboseaceae; genus Allobosea; species Allobosea vaviloviae. The sequence goes on along the minus strand of NZ_CP017147.1, from coordinate 5,605,938 downwards.
AAACCGGTCTGACGAGGTTGGACGCTGGCCGGCGCATGGCGTGTCGCCCGGGTCTCCGGAGTATGCTCGCCGCATTATTGGAACGATACGCTCTCAGGCTGGTTAGCCTTGACCAGGGTGAAGCTCTCCAGCCTTCCTGAAGATTCCCGCGATCGCTGGTCAGCATGCAGATGCTCTTGCTTCACGCCTAGTCAGACAGCCTGATTGAGGAGACACACATGCAGCTACCAAATGGTGCCGTTGTCGCGCTGGTCGATGGGAAGCATTTCGAGCTTCATCGCAACAGCGGCGATGAAGCGAGCCCGGTTCTCTCATCGATGGCATCGCCCGATCTCGACGAGACCAATAAGAGCGGGAGCTCGGGACGCGACTCCAGTTCTGCCAACCCGACAGGCCACCAGATCGATGAAGACGGCCACGCTGCCGCGGCAACCGAATGGCTCAATCAGCAGGTTCTCGGGCACAAGATTGAGAAGCTGGTCATTGTCGCCTCGCCCAGAACACTGGGGGAAATGCGGCGGCATTACCACAAACAGCTTCAAGTCGCTCTCGTGGCAGACCTATCGAAGGACCTCGTTGGAAAAAGCGGGCAGGAGCTGTTGGCCGCTCTTCAAGCCGCTTAAGCCAGCTAATGGCATCGGCGCGACTTTTCGGTCGCGTCGACGCTGCCCCGAACGCGTTTTGAAGACTCGGCTCTTACGGGGAGCGTTGCCGTTCAATGACACCTGGCGGAGGGAGCCGGTCCCTCAGAAGCTGGATTCGAGCGCCCAGCGCGCTGGAAATACATCACGAATGTCAGATAGTTCGGCGCCATGGGAACGCCGGAAAATCGATCTCGATCGGGGTTGGCACGACCACGCCACATTCGACGACAGGAGAGCTTGGCACCCGACAGCTAAGCTCACCTCATTCATCCCAGTCGCTGTTGACCTATCGATCACTCGCCCTGTTGGCGCGAGCATGCAGGGCGTGCAGAAGCACATTTGCCCCCGCTGCCACGTCGTCGCTCCGGCAATCCTCGAATTCGCTATGCGATATACCGTCCTTGCAGGGCACGAAGATCATCTGCGTGGGACAATAGGGAGCCATTCGGATGGCGTCATGTCCGGCGCGGGAGCGCAGGCGCATGGTGCTGAAGCCCTGCTGCGTCGCAATTTCCTCGACGAGCACGGCGAGAGCTGGATCGAAGTCGATCGCTTCGCGATCAGGCGACGCTTCAACATCGATGCGGATGCCGGTGCGACGCGCTATCGCGGCAGCAGCCTCGCCGATCTCGTGCCGCATCGAAGCCATGCCAGCGCGCTCAGGATGCGTGCCCGAGTAAGTGAACACCACGCGATGAGGAATGTTGATCCGGTTGTTGGGCCAAAGCCTCAACGACGCCACACCAGCCGACCCGACAGGAGCGTTGCGATGGCCAATCGCCTCGATCGCCGTAATCAATTCGGCGGCCGCGGCTAACGGGTTGCGTCGTTGGGCCATTGGGGTCGCCTGTGCGTGGCCGTTCTCGCCAATGCAGGTGATGTCGGCAAAGCAGTTGAATTCGCTGCCAATGACCACGCCGATCCTGTGCCCGGCCTGCTGCAGCCTGTCGCCCTGTTCGATGTGAAGCTCGAAATAGCTGTCGACCGGACGCTGCATGGGCGCATCGCCAAGATGGCGAATGCGCGTCAGCGCTTCGGCGACGGAGACGCCAGATGGATCCTTCGACGCATGGGCGGCAGCAAGATCGAGCTGTCCGGTGAAGACCGCAGATCCCATCAAGCCCGGAGCGAAGCGCGCGCCTTCCTCGTTGGTCCAGTTGACGACTTCGATTGGATAGCGGGTCTTTATGCCCGCCCGGTTGAGTGTGCGGATGCATTCGAGACCCGCCAAGACGCCCAGCACGCCGTCGAACTTACCACCTGGCGACTGGGTATCGATGTGACTGCCCACAAAGACCGGCGGCAGGCCAGGCTGAGTGCCCTCGCGCCGCCCGAAAACGTTCCCGATCGGGTCAACCGAAACGTTTAGCCCTGCCTGCTGGAACCAGTAGCGCAACAGGCTCCTGGCAGCCGCGTCTGCCTCGGTCAAGGCAAGGCGATCGCACCCTCCGTCGGGCAGAACACCGATCTGGGCCAGCGTCATGATGTCGGACCAGAGGCGTTCCTCGTCAACGGCAAGGTCGGGCAACGGCGTTCTCCAGATCAAGCGGCTCATGGGCTCGAGCGGCTCTGGGCAAGATCTACCTGACGCGCGACGCCGCCAGGGCTGATATGTTCGATTCCGTCGAGAGGTTCTACGACGCGATCCGCAGGCACTCGACCATCGGCCATCTCAGCCCGGTCGAGTTCGAAAAGAAGGTTGGATTAGCTTTAACCGGCCGTCCACAGAACCGGCAGCAGCCCAGATCGCTAATTCTTGGACGGGGTAGGATCGCCGGCCTCTTCGATAGCCTGCGCCTCTGCAGTCCTTTTTTGGGTCGCGCCCAGGAGTGCATCGACTGGATCGCCGCCGCGGAAGCCGGCTTGCGCCAGAATCTCGTCGATGATCGGCTTCTGTGCGCCGAAGCTGAGCAGCTGGCTGCTGAGGTCGGAGATCGGGCTCTGGCCGCTCTGCCCCGGCGAACCGCCGTTCATCGCGCCCAGCAGATTGCCGGCGCTGAAGATCCTGATGTCCGAGATCTTCTCGATTGGCTTCATCGCCTGTTCGAGCGCCTCGGGGATGATCGCGATGCGCTGCTTCGTGAGTTCGAAATCGACCATTTGCGGCGAGAGCGCATTGCGGGCTTCGTTGAGGACGCGTTCGCGCTTGGCCTCGGCATCGCCGAGCGCGATGATGCCGCTGGCCTTGATCTTGTTGGAGTCGGCGTCGGCCGTGGCTCTGGTGAGCATCGCCTGGGCAAGATTGTCGGCCGCCTCGCGCTCGGCCTGGGCGTTCACCGTGATGCGCGTGGCGTCGCGCTCGGCCTCGCGGCGGGCGTCGATGACCGCGATCTGCTTGGCGCGCTCGGCGATCTCGACGGCGCGCGCCGTCTCGACCTGTTCCTCGGCCGTCACCGCATCGGCCTTGGCGGATTCCGCCTTCGCCTTGGCCTGCGACTCCGCCTCGCTTTTCTCGGCGATGGCGATGGCAGCGTCGATCCGCGCCGTTTCCGTGGCCCGCTTCGCCAGCGCCTCGCTCTGGGCGATGCCTTTCTCGGCCTCGATCCGTGCCGTGGCCGTCGCCTGCTTGGCCTCGGCCTCGCTCTTGGCGATGCCGCGCTCGGCGTCGAGACGCGCGGTCTCTTCCGAGAGCCGGGCCGTCTGCTCGGCCCGCGCCTTCTCGGCGCGCGTCTCGGCGGTCTTGTTGGCGATGTCGCGTTCCTGGCTGAGCTCGGCGTCGCGCTGCTCGCGCTGAATCGTCAGACGCTGCAGGGCGGCCTCACGATCCTTGGCGGCGATCGTGACCTCGGTTTCGCGCAGGACGTCGTTGCGTTCGCGGCGCCTGGTCTCGGTGATCCGCGTCAGCGCCGTCAGGCCCTCGGCGTCGAAGGTGTTGTGTTCGTTGAAATGCTTGATGTCGGTCTGGTCGAGGCGCGTCAGCGAAACCGTCTCGAGTTCGAGGCCGTTGGACTGCAGATCGGCGGCAACCGCCTCCTGGACCGATTTGACGAACTCGGCCCGCTTCTCCTGCAGATCTTTCAGCGTCATCGTGGCAGCGACCGAGCGCAGCGCGTCGACGAACTTGGCCTCGACCAGCTTGCGCAGCAGGTCGGCGTCGTTGGTGCGGTCGCCCAGCGTCTGGGCGGCGAGGGCGATGTTCTCCTCGTCGGGCTTCACCCGGACATAGAACTCGGCGGTGATGTCGGCGCGCATGCGGTCGGCCGTGATCAGCGATTCCGCTTCGCTGCGCTGGACTTCGAGCCGCAGCGTGCTGAGCTGCACCCAGGCATAGGAGTGGAAGATCGGCAGGATCAGCGAACCGCCGTCGAGGACGACGCGTTTCCCGCCGAGGCCGGTGCGGACATAGGCCTTGTCGCGCGTCGAGCGGGTATACAGCGCAGCCATGACTACGCCGATGCCGACGATCAGCGCGACCGCGATACCCGCGATCGTGAGGATGGAGACGTAGTTCATGACTGTGTCGCCCCTGGTTTCAATGAATGGTCCGCGCCGAGCTCCGCCGGCGCGGGAATAGCTTCGAAGAGACCGCCCGTTCCATCGACGATGAGCACGGCTGCACCCTGGGCGATGATATGCGTGCCGGCAGCCTTCGTTCGCAGGACATGGACATTGCCATGGGCGTCCCTGACGCGAACCCGGCCGGGCATGCCCTGATCGAGCGGGCCGAGCACGACGGTTCCGGTCAGCCCGATGAACTCGGCCTGGCTGACGACGGAGGTTTCCTCACGGGGAATGATGCGAGCCGTCCAGCGCGACAATGTCCGCGTCGCGGGCGCGGCCAGCACCAGCGCGCCGAGGCTCGCAACGAGCGTCGGCAGCGTCGCAAAGACAGCCTGCGCAATGCCCTGGATGGCGAAGCCGGCGATGGCGAAGCAGGCCAGCCATATCATGATCAGAACCAGCAGCGGGACGCCGCCGGCATTGAGCCACGACATCCACGCCCCCAGCGGGCCATGCTCGGCATGACCCTCGATCGTGTGTCCGGGCAAGCCGTGATCGACGAAGGCGGAAACCGACATTCCGACGAGCATGGCGACGAGCTCGACGGCGACGAGGCCGACGAGAATCAGCGCCGCGATCGCGAAGGGATAAGTGCCGGCTCCCGCGAGCGCGTCCATCAGCCTCGGCTTCCCCTGTAGCTGTCGAGGCGGTCCTGTATCGCCTTCTCGCGCTGCAGGCGAGCCAGTTCCTCGACCTCGGAGGCTCCGGTCGCCGGGCGGCCGGGGACGCCGGTGACGCGCTCGATCGCGCCAAGCGAGCGGGCCAGACGGTTCTCGTTGCGCACGGAGGCGCTCTCGCTTTCGGCTGCGCCCGGTGCGCCCCTGCTCTTCTTGAGCGCGCTCAGGCGGGCGACGGCGTCCTGCCGCGCCGAGGCGACGGCCTGGAGCGCCTTGCCGGCCTCCTCGATCCGGTCGGAGACCTCGGCCAGCGCGGTTTCCAGGGCGGAACGCTGCGCCTCCAGATCGATCTGCAGGCCGACGACCGGCTTGACCAGATCCTCGCGGCCGCTGGCGAGCCCGGTTTCGATCTTGCCGGCAAGGTCGTCGATCTCGTCGTTGATCTCGGCGATCTTGGCCTTGATGCGATGCTCTTCGGCGCGCGCCTTGCCGGCGCTCGCCCGCGCTTCGTCGGCGACGGAGTCGATCTCGCGGATCGACTGTTCGACGGTGGCGGTGGCGTTTGCGCCTTCGAGCGTGTCGGCCGCGCCATGGGCGAGGCCTGCGATGACGCGTCCGATGCGCGACAGGATTCCTTCGGTGGCCATGCTGGTCTCCTTGGGTTTGGTGGCGGTGGCGATGCCGACGAGGATCAGCGTCTTGCCATCCTTGAGGACGAGGCGGGCTTCGGCGTGGTCGAACCAGCCCGGTTCGTAACCGGCTACGGCATAGGGGATCAGCCTGCGCCCCTCGACGGTGGAAAGGCTGAGATGCGTCGGGCTCTTGATTGCGTAGAGACGTCCGTCCAGCGGCAGGTCGTCGATTGCGGCGCCCGATCCCTGGCGGTTGGCATGGTCGCGCAGGCCCAGTGTGACGAGCCGCGCCGGCAGGCGGGTCTTCTCCCGGATCGGCGCATAGGCCTGTTCGTGCAATGCGACGAGATTGGAGCTTACGCCGCGTTCGCGCCCGAGCTCGTCGAGCACGCCCATCATCACACCATAGTCGTCGAGCGTGGCGCGGATGGCACGATCGTCCTCGGGCGAGGGCGTCAGCGTGTAGCTCATGGTCGATTGGAAGCGTCCGCTCATCCCAAAGACATAAAGCACGTCATTTGTGCTTTCAAGGGTTGGCGCCAAAATAACTGCCGCTAGGTTAGCTCGCGCGGGCTCACGCAGTGAGAGGGGTCGAACTGGCTATTTCGCCAGACCCTGCAATCTGGCACGAAGGGCGACGTAGTCGACCTTCGACCTGTGACGTTTGTCGAGGGGGATCTCGTCCATCCCGACCACGCGGACATCCCCGATCAGGGCAGCGGCCCGTGTCCAGACCGGCATCTTGTCCTGATCGCCCTCGACCGCGAGCTGCGACTTTCCGCCGATCTCCACCAGTGCGCTGCGGCGCACGCCCGGCCAGAATCGGGACGCCGCCTCGATGCCGAAGGGAAGAAGCTGCCCGGCCCGGCCGTCGAGCCGGCCACCGAGCCAAAGGCGGCCCTCTGCGTCGAGATGGCCGGCATCGCCGGTGCGATGCCAGATCTGGCCGGCGCGCTTCAGCTTGGTCGAGGCATCGTCGGCAGGGTCGAGATAGCCCTTGTTGACGTGGTCGCCGGTGACGACGATCTCATCGTCCAGGATCGCGAGCTGGACGGTGTCGACCGGGCGCCCCGCGAGCAGGCCTGCGCCTGATTTCATCGCGCTCCAATCGTTGGGACCGATATCGCGGTGGTGCAGATGGGCGATCGGTTCGGCCTCGGTCGAGCCGTAGACCGCCACGATCCCGGCTTCGGGAATTTTTGCCGAGAGGCGCTCCATGAGGTCTGGAAACACCGGTCCGCCCCCAGTGAAGACCGCGTCCAGCCGCAGCGGCGCATCACTGCGCGCCAGCGTTTCGCAGACCGACGGCGGCAGCAGGGCGCGCGTCACCTCCTGGAGTGAGATCTGCTCGGCGATGAGGCCGGCCTCGGCGCGGTCCTGGCGGCGCAGGTTCCAGCTCGGCAGCACCGAGGTCACGCCGAGGCCGAGATTGGCGACGACGAAGACGGGAAAGGCGACGAGGTCGGTCTCGTCCTCACGCCTGGGCGCCAGCAGATCGGCCAGCACGGCGCTCTGCGCCGCCAGGAAGCCATGGCTGCGCTGGATCGCCTTGGGGCGCCCGGTCGAGCCGCTGGTGAACGAGATCAGGGCCGGATGTTCGGGCGTCAGCGCCTCGAGCGGTTCGCCCGAAACTCTTGCATCGTCGGGCGTCAGCATGAGCCTGATCGGCCAGAGCTCCGGCACGAGATAGCGCAGCGCGCGAAACCAGCCGGCGCTCAGATAGGCTTTTGGGGCGGTCGCGCGCGCGGCGTGACGCAGGCCCGCGAGGCCAAGCGCCGGTTCCGGCAGCACCGCGACCGCGCCGATCCGCCAGAGCGCGGCCAGGCCTGCATAGAGCGAAGGCCCCAGCGGCATGGCGATCAGGACACGGTCACCCCTACCGATGCCGGCGCGGCGCCAGGCCGAAGCCAATGTCGAGGATGCCGTGATGAGGTCGGCGAAGCTGGTCCGGTCGCCGTTTCCTGCCACGATCGCGGTGCGGTCGCCGTGCTGCTCTGCACTTCGCAGGAAAGGGTCGAGCAGGTTCATGCGCTCAGGCGTCCAACCGGCGGCCGAGCAGGGCGTAGCGGCGGAAGACCGTTCCTGAATGCCGCGCGCTGCGTTCCAGCGAGATATTATCGACATGCATCAGCGCATGGATGGCGTGCGTGAATCCAGCCGCGCGCGCAGAGCGGTGGAAATGGTCGGCCAGGAGATGGCCGACACCGCGCTGGGCGCTGGCATAGGTCTTCAGGATGACGGTCCGAGGCGTTGCGCCTTCGAGCCGGTCGGGCATGCCGAACAGGAAGCCGACCAGCGCATCGGCCTCGTTGCGAGCGAACAGCACGAAGCGCGGATCGACCAGCGGCATGACGGGCTCGTAGAGCTTGAGGAAACCCTGCTCGTCGAGCGGCTTGAAGAACGCGTTGTTGCGGAAGGCCGCGGCCGACATGGCGTAAAGCTGGCGGACGAGCCCGGCGGCGTCGCTGCCGTCCCAAGCCTTCACCGAAACGCCTCCCTTCACCGAAACGCCCGCGATCGAAACCGCCTCGGGCGCGATCGCCGCGTCCAGCGTCGTCCGCGTCGAGACATAGCTCGACAATGGCGTGAAGCCGGCGGCCGTGAAGGCCTCGGTGTCGAAGGCGCCGCTCACCGGCTCCATCAGGAAGGGCGGCGAGCCGTCGCTCTCCGTCACCAGCCGGTAGCTGTGCCAGGTGTCGCCATCCATGGGGCCGATCAGCGCCTCGTAGCTCTCGGCAGCCAGATCAGCCGCGGCACGGGCGAGCAGATCGCGGCCCGCCGTGGCGCTATCACAGCGGAAACGCCCGACGCTGGCGGTGCGGCGCCCCTCCCAGGCGGGCGCGTCCCTGAAGATCAGGCAGGAGGCACCCTCGATCGCGCATTCCACGGGGATTTCCGTCATATCGTCGGCGTCCTCGTCGCAAGCTTGGCCAGGAACAGGGTCAGCGGGACGGCGAGCGAGAGCGCCATCACGCGTGCGGCGCGGTAGCGGTCGAACCGGGCCGGCATGGTCGCGATTGTGATGAAGCACAGCGCCATCGACCCCAGTGCCCAGGGCCAGAGCGGGCCGTGCCATTGGCTGTGGGCCGGATTGGCCGAGGCGACGAGGAACAGGATCGCGCCGATCGCGATGACGCCGAGCGCGGTCAGCAGCATCAGCCGGCGTGGCAGCAGCGCCAAAAACCCGATCGCGGCGCCGGCGAAGCCGAGATTATAGGCGTTGAGCGCGTTCTGGCCAGTATAATCGCCCAGGAACAGCCAGAACAGCGCCGCGCCGCTGACGGCGGCGATCAGGTCGAGATCCGGATAGGGTGATCGGCTCGGCCGTGCGTTGCGGGCGAGGAGATGGGTGAACACCGCCGCGACGGGTAGAACAGCGTTGTGCGGAGCGGTCACGCAGCAGATCAGGAAGACCAGCACGACATAGGCGCGTGCGGCATGGTTCGTGAGACCAAGCAGGGGCGCGAAGGCGATCACGAAGGCGAGCGTTGCAAGAAACGCCGCCACCATGAGCCCAAGTTGCAGCGGCTCGGTGCCGAGATTGTTGGCGAGCAGGAGATGGATGCCGATCGGCACGAAGAGATTATCGAACCCGCGCCAGGAATCGGCCTCCACCAGCGCCCCAAAAGCCGCGATCATGACCGAGAACAGCACGACCTTGGATCTGTCCATCTCCGTCATCAGCAGGAGCAGGATCAGCGCCAGGATCCAGGTGACCAGGAAGAACATGGTGACGCCCTCCCAGGTCTTGGTGCCGGCCTCGACCTGGAAATGCTTGCGGCCGTAGCGTGTGCCGGTGAGCGCGGCGGCCGCATCCGAAAGCGTCAGCACGAGGATCGGCAACGCGTAGAGCACCGGCTGTCCCTGCGAGGCGAAGAACAGGAAGCCGACGCTGAGCGCCAGGAACAGCTCGCCATAGGATTTCCGGGCGACGCCATGGACGGCCGAGCTGATGCCGTCGCCGGCGAAGCGGCGCAGGCGCAAGCCGAGCAGGACGACGAGCGAGAGGCTGATCAGCAGGACGGCCGGCCAGCGTTGCGAGAAGGTGAGCGGCAGGGTCAGCGCATAGAGCCCGGTGCCGATATGCACGCATTTGCGCTGCAGCTCGACCGACAGGCCATGGCGGCGGCCGAGCCATTTCGTCCCCGCCAGGAGGCCGAGCATGGCGGAGATCGAGCCTGCGACCAGCAGCAGGTTCACCGCCACGCTCACGCCCGCACCTCCTCGACGACGAAGTCGGAATAGAAGAACGCCTTGTCGGCCGCCTTGCCTGGCGCCTCGAGATCCGGCCGAGGCAGCATGCGGCCGGCATGGGCCGGCGGCAGGCGGCGCGGCGCCATCATGTTCCAGTAGACCAGCCTCGCGCCCGGATGGGCAGCAGTGACGACGCTGCCATAGACGGCCTCAAAAACCTGCGGGTTCATGTATTCGAAAATATCCGAGAGGTTGAAGCCGTCGGCCTTTTCGCCTGTCGAGACGAAGGCTTCGAGCGAGCCCTGGCGGATGTCGAGCCGGTCGAGCCGGCCGCGGATCGTCTCGTAATGCTCCGCGCGCCAGGCCATCGGCAGCGCCGCGCCATGGCTCCCGGTCAGGATCCAGCGCAGATAGGGGTTCAGGGCCGGGTCGAGATCGACAGCGGCGTGGCGGATGCGGCGGGCGACATGGGCGGCGACGCTGCCCTCGACATGGTCGAAGAAGGCGGGGTCGCGGCCGAGCCGTCCCATGGTGAAGCGCGAGAAGAAGCCGCGCAGTAGCAGGTTCCAGCGCCAGCTGTTCCAGCGCGTATCGAGGAAGTGCTCGCGCTCCCGCCGGCTCTTGCCCGGCTGGAAGATCGCCGCGATGGTCTCGCGGGAATGGACGAGCGGCAGCAGGTAACGCTGCATCACCCGGAAATAGCGCTCGAATTTGCCGATGCCGCCGAGCCCGTGGGCGATGATGTCCTCCCGCCTTGCCGCCCAGAAGGCGCGCTCGGCCTCCGGCAGACCTTGTATGAAGCGGTCCAGCAGGCCGCCGCGCCGCTCGCTCGGGCGGGAGCCCATCAGCTCCAGAAACGCGGCATGATCCAGTCCGCGATAGGCCGCGATGCGGATGCGCAGGCAGGCGATCTGCGCCGGCGACAGGTCGACGACCACGACGCGCGCGGGGTCGAGCGTCAGCATGGCGAGCGCGTTGTCGCCGGCCGAGCAGATCGAGACCAGCGTGGCGCCGGGCGGTGTGCCGAGCGCGGCGGTCAGCACATCGGCATCCTCCCAGAGCTGGGCATAGCGGATCGCCTCGAAGGAGGCTTTGCCGGCGATTTCGCTCTCAGCCATCGGCCTTCCTCACCTCGCCCGAAGCGCCATCGACGCTGATCATCTCGCCATCGACGATCCAGTCGAGTGCGCCCTTGAGCCCGACCACGCAGGGAATGCCCATCTCGCGCGCCACGATCGCCGAATGCGACAGCAGGCTGCCGCGCTCGACGACGATGGCCGAGGCGTTGCTGAACACCGCGATCCAGCCGGGATCGGTATGCCTCGCCACCAGAATCTCGCCCTGGACCAGCGCTTCCCGGCGCGGGTCGCGGATCAATCGTGCCCTGGCGCGCACCGTGCCGGCCGAACAGCCCGTGCCCTTGCGAACGGTCTCCGACGCATCGGTGAGTGTTGGCTCCAAAACGGTCACGCCTTCCGATCCGAGGCCGGCGGCGCCCGTCACGGTGACGCGCTCCGGCGGATCCGGTCGCTCAGTCGCCCGCGCCATTTCGGCCTTGCGGATCGTGACGAGACCCTTGAGATCGGCCGTCGTACCGAAGCCTTCGATCGCGCCGAGCAGTTCGGGGACGGTCAACAGAAAGACGTCGCGCGGAGCATCGATCGCATCCAGCGCGGCGAGCTGGCGCCCCATGGCAACCAGCACGCGCCTGGCGTGGCCGAAGATACGGGTGCGCTCGAAGCGCAGATTTTCGCGATCGCGGACCCGGTCGCGGGCCCAGCCCAGCATCAGGCGCGCGATCCTGCGCCGGATCGGACGATCCCCGAGGATGCGGTCCAGCGCCGCCGTCCCATCCGCGCTCCGGCCATGGGCTGCGCGCGGCGTCAGGGCGGCAGCGGCGATCGCTGCGAGCAGCGGCGCGGGGTCCTGGTCGAGCGTGATGCTCTCCAGCTTCAGCTCTTCCGTGCAACGGTCGGAGAATTTGGCGAGATAGGCGTCGATCTCGCGCCCGAGAGCAGCATCGGCCTTGCCTGCCGTCAGATCGCCACGCTGCAAGGCCTCGATCAGCTGCGGCTTGCCCGCAGCCAGCGCGCCCATCGTCGCGATGCGCCGGGCCGGTTCAGCCGAGACGATGTCGCCCTGTCCGATCATGACCGCGTTGTGGATCTCGACGCCATCGGGCCCGCACCAGCGCTCCAGCAGTTTTCGTGAAGCCCCGAAGGCGATCATGCAGAGGAAGTCGTTGACCAGGGGCGCGTCCCAGCGGTCAAGCAGGCCGGCCTCGATCGTTCGATACTCTGTCGCCAGCGCCGAGAGCGGCATGGCGGCGATGGCGTCGGGCTTGACCCGCAACGCGCCGTTGAGCCTGATATAGAAGCCCCGGATCGTCCGTGTCAGCCGCAGCGCCTCGAAGACGAGGCCCAAGCCCGCGCGGCCCATCCGGGCGTATTCGACAGCCCTGGCGAAGCCGCGCACCGGCCCCGGTCCGATGCTGGCGCTGATCGCGGCCGGCAACGGCTCGCTGACGCCCATCATCGTCTCCATATGGGCGCGGTTGAGGCTGAAGCCCGGTAGCAATGCCAGCGCGCGATACCAGTTGACGAGGTTGTAATAGACCCGCCCGTCGACGCGTCCGAGCATGTTGTCGAAGATCGGCGCGCTTTCGGCTATGCGGACAGGCGCGACGCCGAGCAGCGCGACGAAGCGGCGGTAGACGCGGGCATAGGCGTATTGCGCGAAGCTGTAGGTCAAAGGCGAGACGAGGCCGGGGTAGCTCTCGACGATGTTCGAGTTGTCGAAAATCGTCACAGTTGGGTCCGGCCAGGCCGGGTCCCGCAGCTGGGTCGTGATCGGGCGCGCCTGCAGCAGGAAGAGCCGATCGCCCTCGAACGACCATTCGATGTCCTGGGCCGAGCCTCTCGCGGCGGCGACCCGTGCGATCAGCCCGGTGAGCGCGGCGATGTCCGTGGTGCCGAGCACGCCGTCCCGGGGCCCCTCCAGCATGGTGCCCGTCGCGGCATCGATCACATAATCGTCGCCATCCGCCTCGCCGCCGACGAGCTTGTCGCCGAGGCCGGCGATGGCGGAAATGACGAAGCGATTGCGCCGACCGCCGACCGGATCGGCCGAGAAGGCGACGCCGGCCGCGCGCGCCTTGACCAGGCGTTGCACGATGATGGCGGGCGCCCCGCTGGCCGGATCGAGGCCGCGCGAGGCGCGATAGGCTTTCAGGCTGTCGGTGCTGCCCGAGCGCCAGACCTTCAGCGCGGCGGCAGCCAGTTCGGGCTCGGCCACGTCGAGCAGGGAGAGGAACTGCCCGGCATGAGAATGGCTCGCGCCATCCTCCTCGCGCCCGGAGGAGCGAACGGCGAACGGGCCAGGCCCAATGCCGGGCAATGCGGCCTGGAGACCCTTGCGTGTCTCCGCCTTGAGGCCGCGCGCGGACACGCCCTCGGGAAGGATGACCAGGAAGGGGGGAACGTCGAAACCCGCTTGTATCAGCGCCGAAAGCGCTGCGGCCTTGCCGCCGGCGGCAGCCGGGTCGCCTGCCTCATGCGCTTGAAGGATGAAACCGCTCACATCGTGCCTCCGGCCAGCAACGGCGCGAAGCCCGCCGCGCCATAGCAGACCAGCACCCAAAGGCCGGCCATCGCATCCACCGTCTTCTGTGTGCCGCCAACGGGGTTGCGGGCATAGCGAGCGGCGCAGGCCAATGTCGCCGCCAGCGCGACCGTCCCGATGATGGCGACCGGCAAAAAGGCCGAGACCGCATTGCCGACGCCGAGCAGGAGCCCATAGGCCAGGGCGGTGCAGGCGCTCCAGGCCAGAGCGGCGTGTTTGGGGCCCAGCAGAGCCGAATAGGTCTCGACGCCCGGTCGCTCATTCTCGCGACCATAGAGCTTGCGGCCGATCTCCAAGACGCAGCCATTGACGAAGCTGAGCGCCAGGAAGAGCCAGAGCCCCGGCGGCGGCGCACCGGCACGTGGCAGCCATTCGCAGGCGGTCACGAACAGGTCGATCAGCGGCATGATCGCCATATGCGAGACGAGATAGAGGAAGGGCCGTGCCTTCAGCCAGGCTGGCGCGAAGAACTCGAAACTCATCATCGCAAGCCAGGCCCAGACCAGAGCCAGCGGCCAGATCAGCGCAGGCGCAAACAGCACCGTCACTAATGCCGCGACGGGGACACCGGCGATGCCGAGATTGACGATCAGGCGCAAGCTCAGGAGGCCGCGTGGCACCGGGCGTTCCGGCCTGAAGCGGCGATCATCCTCGGCATCCTTGACCTCGTCGCAGGCGCGGAGCTGGAAGAAAACGATCCACGTCACCAGAAAGGCTGTCGCGAAGGCCGACCAGGCCGGCAGCGTGCGACCGCCGAGATGGGCCGAGACACTGATGCTCGCGGCGGTGAAGACCACGAGCAGGATCGACGTCTTCGCCAGCGGAAAGCGTTCGGCCTGGTAGATCCAGAGCCGGCGCAGCAAGGGCAGCGCCCGCTCGTTCGATAGGTCGGCCGTCACCTGCGCCTCGCAAGCTTGTCATGGGCGGACGCGAAATGCCCGGCAGCGATGGCGCCCATGATGGAGATCTCCCCGCATAGGCACAAAGCCGCTGCGACCTCCGCCAGCGCGGCGCCATGGCCGGTGCCCTTCAGCCCCAATAGCGAGAGCGCCGCCGACTGGCTTGGCAAGCCGGTGCCGCCGCCAACCGAACCGACCAGGATGTTGGGCAGCGTGACGGAGATGAAGAGATCTGCGCCGCGCCGCTCCATTCGGGTGAAGCCGACCGCCGATTCGGAGACGCATGCGGCGTCTTGCCCCGTCGCGATGTAGAAGGCTGCCAGCCCGTTGGCATAGTGCCCCTGCGCGCCGAGTTGCCCGCTGAGCAGGGCGCCGAGATTGGCCATCTCGCCATAGGCCATCATCCGGTCGACGCTGACATGCAGGTGCTTCTCGACGAGCGGGCCTGGAATGATGACGCTGGCGCTGACCTTCCGGCCGCGGCCGGTGAGCAGGCCGAGATAGGAGGCCTTCTTGTCACCGGAGAAATTGGCCTCGATGAACCAGTGAAGCGGCTTGATCGGGCAGGTTTCTTCGATCCGGCGGCAGAGCGCGTCAGTGGCGATCGTCACCATGTTCTGGCCGGCGGCATCGCCGGTCGTGTAACGGCAGAGCAGGAAGACGATGTCGTTGTCGATCATCGGTTCGAGTGAGATCAGCTTGCCGTGACGCGTGGTCGCCTCCGCCGCCGCCTGGAGATCGTCGACATTGCGCGTAACCCATTCCACGAAGAGGCCGGCATCGATGAGACCGGCGAACTTGAAGCCGGGGCTGCGCAGGACGCCCTCGTTCAACAGGGCCGTCGTCACGCCGCCTGACTTTGTCGCGACCGCCGCGCCGCGCGCATAGGATGCAACCAGCGCCGC
This sequence comes from Bosea vaviloviae, assembly GCF_001741865.1. Taxonomy (NCBI): domain Bacteria; kingdom Pseudomonadati; phylum Pseudomonadota; class Alphaproteobacteria; order Hyphomicrobiales; family Alloboseaceae; genus Allobosea; species Allobosea vaviloviae. Next base: position 5,590,925 of record NZ_CP017147.1, on the reverse strand, counting down.
TTCCGTGGTGGCCAGCGGCAGGTAGTAGGCGCCGTTGGCGTTGAGGCCATTGATCACGAGCGGACCGATGACACCCAGCGGCAGCTTCAGCGTCCCGATCATCGCCTCGATATTCGCGCAGTAAGCCGCGGCGTCGGTGAGCGTCTGCGTGTCTGCCAGAACCGGTTCGGCGGCTTCGGTCGCGACACCGGCCGCGTGCAGCTGCCGCCAGAGCGAGGCGATGCTGGCAGCATCCGTCACGCGTGATGAGCGCAGCGCACGCTGGGGCACCAGCTCGGCCCTATGGCTCATCCGGCTGCGCGCTTGCTCGACCGTATAGGACGCGCGCAAGCGGTCGAGCAGGCGCAGAACCGAAGATGGGATGATCGACATGCCTGGAAGCGCCTGGCTGGAGATGGAGTCTTGTCGGCCATAGCGCGCAGCTTGTAAATTTCTGGCATGTCGCTGCGGCAGGATGCCGGTATGCTGAAGAAATTCCTCAATCACAAGCTCGCATCGGACGCATGGCGCCATCGGCCATAAGCCGCCGATCTCATTGCGGAACGCAAGCGGCGCTCCCAGTTCGCCACTGTGACAAAGGCCGGAAAACACCAACCTCCGGCGGCCCGGAAAAGCGGACCAGATCAAGCCGACTATGTATCCGCGACAAGCTGATCGAGCATGGGCGCGATATCCGCGAGCACGGCGTCGACATGCCGGAGGTGCGCGAATGGTGCTGGGCTGCAAGTGCGTGAGCGCACAGCGATGGATCGCCGGTATACAGAAGACATGCCCGACGTCGCGAATGGTTCATAAGCGCCACGCGTTCGCCCTATGTTAAGGACACCGCGCCGGGGAGCCAACCTCAGTGTAACATCGGAAGGTCGCCGCAGTGAACACCATCAAGGCCTCGACGCGTGCCTATGAAACCTGGCTGAAAGCTCAGATCGGTCCAGACTTCGTCAAGGCCGGCCTCGCCGAAAAACATCGCAAGATGCACGACGGCCCTTTTTCATTCCTGCGCGCAACCTATTGGCGCTGGGCCGAGACGATCCTGGAAATCTGTCCCGAACTCGCCGACGCCCCCGAGATTCTGGCGATCGGCGACACCCATATCGAGAACTTCGGCACCTGGCGCGACGTCGAGGGCCGACTGATCTGGGGCGCCAACGACTTCGACGAAGCCGCCGTCATGCCCTATCCGCTCGATCTCGTCCGCCTCGCCACCAGCGCTCTCCTCGCTCGCGAGGACGGCCCGACCGCGTCCGTGATCTGCACCGCTCTCCTGGAGGGCTACACCCAGGGCCTTGCCGCTCCCGCCCCGCTGGTGCTGGAGCGCGACTACAAGTGGTTGCGCAAGGCGATCGTGCAGCCGGAGCCGGAGCGGGCGGCATTCTGGGAAAAAATCGACGCTCTCGCGCCCACCGCCATCCCACCGCGATACGAGAATGCCTTGCGCGCTGTCATGCCTGATCCGGCTACGCCCCTGGTGATGTCCCCCCGCACCGCCGGAACCGGGAGTCTCGGGCGGCCTCGTTTCGTCGCCAGCGGCACATGGCGCGGCGGACCTGTCCTGCGTGAAGCGAAAGCCATCGTCGTCTCGGCCTGGTCGCTGCGACATGCCCCCGGCACCACGACGATCCGCGTCGGCGAAATCGCTGCTGGCCGGTGCCGTGCGCCCGACCCGCACTATCAGGTCAGCAACGGAATCGTTGTGCGCCGCCTCTCGCCCAACAGCCGCAAGATCGAGGTGAAGGACGCCGCCGACGAGCTTCTGTTTCCCCGGATGCTCAAGCTCATGGGGCGGGAAATCGCGAACTGTCACGCCAACGACCCTGCTGTCCTGCCCATGATCCAGGAGGATCTCGCTCGTCGCGGTGGCGACTGGCTGCGGCAGGCTGCCAAGGTCGCGGCGCAAAGCGTCGCCCGGGAGCAGGCGGCGTTCGCCTGACGGGCACCTGGTAATCACCAGAGCATCGCGCGCCTCCGGGCATCATGACCCAGAACGTGCCAATGCGGAGACGGGCTGGTGCTGCGAGAGAGGATTGAACTCAGAATATCTATTTGAAATCAATATATTACATGCGTTATTGTGGCATTGGATTGGGTGGATTCTGTATCAATTCTGCTGTGGGCCATCGACAGTTATCTTGACGTTGCGTCGACAATGTTCCTTTTTTGTTCCAATGCAGGGGGCGCGGATCATCTCAGCCCAGCTGCTCCGGAACCAGATGATGTTGAGTGGGAGATTGCCAATCTCATTGCCGAATATGGCAGCGAGCACGTGGCGCTTCGTGCCTTCCTCATAGAGCGTGCTCTGGTTCTTGCCGAAGCCGATGGGTGCGTCTCGCGTGGATTCGTGCGCGGCTGGTTCCCGGATGGCGCTCGCGCGCCTATCGACGATGAGCAAGGGGGGCATCTCTGGTCCAGAGATCGAAGCGGTCGTTGTCCCCCGGCAAGATCCAAGAGATGCAGCGCGAGGTAACAGCCTTCGAGTGGAAGGTGGGGACTTGGGCGGCAGAGGTGCCGATCGGGGGAGCGGTCTATATCGGCCTCGATCCGCTCAATCACTCGCTACAGTTGATGACGCGCATCCTCAATGGCGAAAAGGATGGGCAAGGCTTCGAGCGCCGTTCGCTGGTTGACTGCTTGCGAGCGTCGCATCGGAACTGCGGCGACGGCTATTGGTTGATTGATGACATCGGGCAGGAGGGCGGGCGGGGGGCGCGGCAGTTGCTCTGGAGTTGACCCGCTTCCGATCGTCATCCCCGCTGGCCATGATTCATTGAGGAGGAAGCGATGAGGGACGGAAAAGGCGACAAACTTTCAACAGCCGAATTGGAGAAGGTCCACGCGGCCGTGAAGTCCGACACCGACCGGCCAAGCAGCGCAAAGAGCGGAAGTTTGCCAGACCGACAGGCTACAAGGTCCGAAAAGAGCGGTGGACAGGAGGAAATGCATAAATCCACACACCGTCTCGATAGCTCCATCATCGGCGATCCGGTGGAGGATGAGCCATGATGACGGACCGCAAAACGCCCGACCGCGAGGGGTAGCTTGAACCCACAGTTGCGCCCGCAGGCGGGAGAACATGGCGAGTTCGGGCGGGTGCGACCATTTGGGCCGGCAGCGCGGCCGCGGTCACCGCAAGGCGATCGGCTACAGCGCTGAAGCCCAGCCATTGCTCGACAAGGCCGGCGTCGTCAGTCGCCGAACAGAACGAGCGTCCGCGCGTTGCCTGGTCATGTTCAGATGACGAAAGGCCAGCCCTATGCCGGACTACACGCTCTACTATTGGTCGGTCCCATTCCGGGGACAGTTCGTGCGGGCGGTTTTGTCTTGGGCGGGCAAAACATGGCACGAAGCCGGCGACGACCAGATCCAGAAGCTCATGAAAGCGCAGGTCGAAGACATGCCGGTCCCCTTCATGGGGCCGCCGCTGTTGATCGACAACCCGAACGGTTTCGCGATCGCGGAAATGCCGGCGATCATTCTCTATCTTGGCGAAACGCTCGACCTGATGCCGACGACACCCTCGCTCAGGGCGTTGACCATGAAAATCGTCAACGATGCCAATGACGTGATCGACGAGATCACTCTTCAGGGCGGTCAGTCGATGTGGACGGAAGCACGATGGCGCGAATTCGTACCGCGCCTCAAGAAGTGGATGTCCTTCTGGGAGGAAACCGGGCGTCGGCATGGGCTTGAGGCGGAGAGCGGCTTTCTGTTGGGCGGAGAGGTGCCGGGAATTGCCGATGTCATCACCGCGACGTTGTGGACGACGATGGCTGATCGCTTTTCCGATATCGCGGCGATCTTCGACGACGCTGCGCCTCTCACGAGCGCTCTTGCCCGTCGCGTTTCCAACCTGCCGGCCCTGACCGAACTGGCCGACAAGGCCCGCACGGATTACGGCAACGCCTATTGTGGCGGGCACATCGAAGCTTCCTTGCGCAAGGTTGCCGATACATCAGCGCGGCGCCCGAACTGACAGAGCCGGGCCTTGCCGACCGGCCATGGCTGGGCAGCCGGCGAGCCGCCCCAACGTCGGCAGCATGGAACCGCCGCGGAAGCCGACCGTTCAGTGGCAGGGGCTTCAGGAGGTTGCCATGCGAGACGGAAACGGAAACCAGATGTCGCCCGAAGAGCAGCAGAAAGTGAAATCGATACAGGGCGCTCCTGACGAGCGCTCGTTGCGGAAAGTTTCGGTGGAACCGGGGCGTGAGGGGGCCGTGGTGAGCGCCGACAATGCGTCCGTTCCGCCCAGCCTTCCGCCCGGGTTGAAGGGCGAGGAATAGGGGCAGGCCTGCAAGAAGCAAGAAGAGTGAAGAAGGACGGACGGCGTCGAAGGTCAAATACGCTCGCCGTCAGATCGGCGGAGATTACCGCGGCTCTCCAGGAGATCGCGGATCAAGCCGGCGAAAGTGCGAACCACCTCTGTGTACCACCGAGGAGTTTGCCAACGCCTTGCAATGCAAGGAGTTCCTGAAATTTCAGGTGTTGTGCTGGTGCTGCGAGAGAGGATTGAACTCTCGACCTCTCCATTACCAATGGAGTGCTCTACCACTGAGCTACCGCAGCAGGATCGATGGGCCTTGAAGCGTCTGGCAAGTCGCGAGAAGCGATTGCCAGAGCGGGCGTCGTTCCGAAGCGGCGTCCTGATGCCACAAGCTCCCGGCCTATGCAACCCGGGAAGCTCAATCAGCTAGCAGCAACCGCTCATCAATGCGGAAGAGCCGGCCGTCGCCGAGCAGATGGGCGCTCAGGCCCTCCAGGAAAAGCGGCCGGAAGGCGGCGTCGCGCAGGTTCAGGCCGCCGGCATAGGCGCCCATCGCCGGCATGACGCAGCGGCGCGGCGACAGGGCAAAGCAGCGCCGCCGCAAGGCGCGCCCGCGCATCCTGACTTTCGCTGCGGGGTGGAGATGGCCGGCGATCTCGAAACCGGTCTCGCCGGAATCAGGCTCGTGGCGCAGGGCAACGCCTGCGATCTCGAGGCCGGCCGCCGTCTCGCCGCCCATGGCGGGGCCGATCTCGCGATCATGATTGCCGGTGATCCAGAGCCAGTCGCGGCCCTGCTGGAGCTGGCGCAATGTCGCGAGGTTGCCGGGCGCGATGCGGCTTTCGGCATGGATATCGTGAAAGCTGTCGCCGAGCGCGATCACGCGGGCAGGCGCGTGGCGCAGGATCGCGGCCGCGAGTGCAGCCAGCGTCGCAGCCGAATCATAGGGCGGCAGGAAGACGCCGCGTGCCGCATAGGCCGAGCCCTTCTCCAGATGCAGATCGGCGACGACGAGCGTGCGCTCATCCGGCAGCCAGAGCGCACCCGACAGATCGGGCACGAGCGCCAATCGCCCCAGCATGAAGGCTGTAGCCGATGCCTGCGCCTGGACCGCCTGAGATCGTGCCATCAAGGTCACGCCATCGCCTCCTCGATCAGCATCGCTTCGGCTTCCGCCAATATCTCGTCGGCCGCTTCGCCATAGACCGCCTCGCGCCCGATCTCGAGCATCACCGAGACTGAGAGCGGCGAAACATGGTCCAGCGGCTGATGCACGATATGGCCGCTGATTCGTGTCAGCATCTGACCAAGCCGCTGGATGTCGAGCAAGCCCGTGGCAGCGTCGGCGCGTGCGGCCTTGAGCAGCACATGCTCGGGCTCGTGCCGGCGCAGCACATCATAGACCAGGTCGGTCGACATCGTGACCTGGCGGCCGCTTTTTTCCTGGCCGGGAAAGCGCCGCTCGATCAGCCCCGCAATGACGGCGCAGCCGCGGAAGGTGCGCTTCATCAGGGCCGATTCGGCCAGCCACGCCTCCAGATCGTCGCCGAGCATGTCCTGCGCGAAGAGCTCATCGAGGCTGAGTGCCTCGCGCGCGATCGCGGCCGTCATGTCGCCGAGCCCCCAGACCGCGATGCCGTAATCATTGCAGACGAAGCCGAGCGGCCGCATCCGCCCCCGCTCCAGCCGCCGCGTCAGCAGCATGCCGAGCGTCTGATGGGCGAGGCGGCCCTCGAAGGGATAGGCGACGAGGTAGAACTTGCCGCCGCGCGGAAAGCTCTCGACCAGGAGTTCACCCGGCTTGGGCAAGCGCGATTTCAGACGCTGCGCATTGAGCCAGGCCGAGACCTCCTCGGGCAGCGAGGCCCATTCCTTGGGGTTCGCCAGCATGGCGCGGACCCGGGCGGCCAGAAAGGTCGAGAGCGGAAACTTGCCGCCATTATAGGAGGGGATCTTCGGGTCGGTGCCGGGCGGGGCGCGCGAGCAGATCGCCTCATTGCCATTGATGCCCTCGAAGCGCAGCACCTCGCCGGCGAAGATGAAGGTGTCGCCAGGCGTCATCGTCTCCGCGAAATACTCCTCGATCTCGCCGAGCATCCGCCCGCCGCTGGTGACCCGGGAGGGTTGGCCGGGCTTAGCCATTCGCGCCCGGCCAAGCCGGACCTTGAGCATGGTCGATTCGACGATGGTGCCGACATTCATGCGGTATTGCTGGATCACGCGGGCATGGCTCGCGCGCCAAAGCCCGACCTTGTCCTGCCGCAGCTTGGCGAAGCGTTCATAGGAGCGCAGCGCATAGCCCCCGGTCGCGACGAAGTTCACCACCGCGTCGAAATCGGCCCGCGTCAGCCCGGCATAGGGCGAGGCGGTGCGGATTTCCTCATAAAGCGCCCCGGCCTCGAAGCCGTCCGAGCAGGCGACGCCGAGCACATGCTGGGCCAGCACGTCGAGCGCCCCGATGCGCGGCTCGGCGGTATCCTGGGCGGCCTCCGCCACGGCCTCAATCGCGGCCTTGCACTCCAGCAGCTCGAAGCGGTTGGAGGGCACCAGCAAGGCCTGCGACGGCTCGTCCATGCGGTGGTTGGAGCGGCCGATGCGCTGCATCAACCGGCTCGCGCCCTTGGGCGCGCCGATATTGACGACGAGATCGACATCGCCCCAGTCGATGCCGAGATCGAGCGTCGCGGTGCAGACCACGGCCTTGAGCTTGCCCGCCGCCATCGCCGCCTCGACCTTGCGGCGCTGCGCGACATCGAGCGAGCCGTGATGCAAGGCTATCGGCAGATTGTCGTCGTTGATGCTCCACAGCGCCTGGAAGGCGAATTCCGCCTGCATGCGCGTGTTGACGAAGACCAGCGTCAGCTTGTGCCGGCCGATCGCCTTGTAGATCTCGCCCATGGCGTGGCCGGTGGTGTGGCCGGCGAGCGGCAGGCGGCTTGCGGTCTGCAGGATGCCGATGCGCGCCTTCGCCCCGCCGGTGACGGTGACGAGCCCTGCCGGGGTCTGCGTCCCCCCAAGGAAACGCTGCAGGTCCGCGGGCTCGCGCACCGTGGCGGAGAGACCGACGGCGCTGACCTGCGGCGCGAGCGTCCGCAGCCGGGCAAGGTCGAGCGAGAGCAGGTCGCCGCGTTTCGACGTCACGAGCGCGTGCAGTTCGTCGAGCACGATACGGCGTAAGCTTGCGAAAAAGGGTTTTGCGTCGCGATGCGAGACCAGCAGCGCCAATTGCTCGGGCGTCGTCAGCAGGATGTCGGGCGGCCGTTCCATCTGGCGGGTGCGCTTGGCCGCCGAGGTGTCGCCGGTGCGGGTCTCGACCTTGATGGGGAGGCCCATCTCCGCGATCGGCATTTCGAGATTGCGGGCGATATCGACGGCGAGCGCCTTCAGCGGCGAGATGTAGAGCGTATGCAGCCCCTCGCGCTCGCGGCCTTGCTCGGTGAGTTCGACCAGCGATGGCACGAAACCGGCGAGCGTCTTGCCGGCACCGGTCGGGGCGACGAGCAGGGTCGAGCGCCCGGCGCGGGCCTCCTCCAGCAGGGCAAGCTGATGCGGCCGCGCGCTCCAGCCGCGGCTGGCGAACCAGGCGGAGAAGGCGAGGGGCAAGAATGCAGGCGGCAAGGCGGCGGAGGCGCTCATTCCCGCCAGAGATAGGCGCTGGAGGCGGGGAGGGGAATGACCGGTATCAAGGTTGGTCGGTCTTGAACTCTGCCCCGATATCTCGATGACGTTCGAGGATATTGACGATCTCGACCGTGTCTTCGACATATCGGAAGAGGATGACATAGCCCTTGAAGGCAAAGCTCCGAAGGTCCGACTGAAGTTCGGAACGTGCGCGTCCTATCGTTCCCGGCAAGGCCGCGATCTTCTCGCACTGAATTCGGAAGGTGCCGACGAACGAACGCGCGATTTCGCTGCTGCCGCTACTCAGGCGAATATATCGCGCTATGGCGAGAAGGTCGTCTCGCGCGGCATCATTATAGCGAAGCTGCCGCATCAGCGGCTCGTTGCGGCCATGTCGATCTCGTCAAGGGCCGCTTCGACGGCCGCAGCGACCTCTTCACTTGTATGCGAGCCGCCACGCGCGATGGATTCCTCGACCATTTGACGCAGCGCCAGAAGCCGCTCCTCGCGCTCCTGCACGAGGCGCAGCCCCTCGGTGACGACGTCGCTGGCCGAGACATAACGGCCGGTCTCGACCGCAGCCGCGACGAAAGATTGCCAGCGCTCTCCGATTGGGACGTCCATCCGGCTGCCTCCTTCATTCATCCGCATAATAGCGCGAAATCTGGCGATGCTGCCAGCCTCGTCCGCGTTCAGCCCTTCTGCGCCACCACGATCAGCCCGGGCACGGCCACGCCGCGATCCTGCCTTGTGCTCGCGGCCCCGATCAGCAGCGGCGTCAGTCTCGCCTCAGCCAGCCTGTCGCGCAGCCAGCCCTCCGCATGGGCAAAGCGCCGGTCGGCTCCGACGATCACGCCTTCAGCCTCATGGCTCTGCACGGTAAAGGCGAGCAGGCCGCCAGGTTTCAGCACGCGCGCGCTCTGCGCGAAGGCGGCCGCAAGCTCGCCGAGATAGACGAAGACATCCGCCGCGACGACGAGGTCGGTCGAGGCGTCCGGCCGGCTCACCAGGAAGCTGGTCAGGCCGGCGACTGCGAGCTTGTCGTAGAGCGGCGCATCGTTGTCCTGCAGCTTCGCCCGCGCCCGCTCGATCATGCGCGGCGAGAGATCGCAGCCGGCGAGGAAACCGGTCTCGTTCCGGATCGCCTCGCCCATCAGCCCGGTGCCGCAGCCAAGATCATAGACGGTCTCGAAGCGGAAGGGGTTGCCCGTCTCCTGACAGATGCGGGCGAGCGCCTGCTGCAGAAGGGCAGGGGCATTGTAGCGGAGGGTCTCGACCAGATGGCTGTCGAAGCGCTCGGCATAGCCGTCGAAGAGCACGCCGGAGAAATTCTCCGAGGTCGCCTCCTCGGCCGACAGCGCGCCGATGCGGGCGAGGTCGAGCCTGGCGCCGAAATGGTCGTTGGGGTCGAGCGTCAGGCATTGCCGCCAGGCGGTGGCGGCGTCCTCATTGCGGCCGAGCGCCTCCTGCGCCAGCCCGTAGAGATGCCAGGCGGCGGTGAAATGGTAGGCTTGCGCCAAGGTCTGGTCGAGGATCTCGACGCAGGCTGCGGCATCGCCCTCCTTGAGCGCGGCCTTGGCCCAAGTATAGCGGCGGTCGAGCGTCGGATCGCCCGAGCTGGCGGAATGCGTGGCGGAACCCTTTTCGATCATGCGCGTCGGTCTATCTGAGGAGAATGACACTGGCCAGACAGCGCTCCCAGAACCTGCGCCCTTCGGAGCTGCTGATCCCGACGCCGGCCGGGCTCTATTGCCCGCTGGCCGACATCCATATCGATCCCATGCGCCCCGTGGCGCGGGCGCTGATCACGCATGGCCATTCCGATCATGCGCGCGCCGGCCACGGCGCGGTGCTGGCGACGCGCGAGACGCTCGCCATCATGGCGCTGCGCTATGGCGAGGGTTTCGCGGGCGAGCGGCAGGAGGCCGTTCCCGGTGCGGTGACGCGGATCGGCGCGGTCGATTTCCGCTTCGTGCCCGCCGGGCATGTGCTGGGCTCGGCCCAGATCGTGGTCGAGGCCAGGGGTCTGCGGATCGTCGTCTCCGGCGACTACAAACGCGAGCGCGACCCGACCTGCGCCGGTTTCGAGCCGGTGCCATGCGATATCTTCATCACCGAGGCGACCTTCGGCCTGCCGGTGTTCCGCCATCCGCCGGCGCATCTGGAGGTGGCGAAACTGCTGGAATCCGTCCGGCTCTTTCCGGAACGCACGCATATCGTCGGGGCCTATTCGCTGGGGAAGGCGCAGCGCGTCATGGCGCTGATCCGCGAGGCCGGGTTTGATCGCCCGATCTACATCCATGGCGCGATGGACAAGCTCACCGATTTCTACATGTCTGAGGGCGCGCAGCTCGGCCCTATCCGCAAGGTGATCGAAGCTGAGCGCAAAAGCCTGGGCGGCGAGATAGTGATCTGCCCGCCGAGCGCGATCCAGGATCTCTGGGCCCGCAAATTCCCCGATCCCGTCACCGCCTTCGCCTCAGGTTGGATGCGGATCAGGGCGCGCGCTCGGCAAAGGGGCGTCGAACTGCCCCTGATCATCTCCGACCATGCCGATTGGGACGCTCTCCAGGCGACGATCCGCGAGGTCCAGGCCGGGGAAATCTGGGTCACGCATGGCGAGGCCGATGCGCTGGTGCATTGGTGCGGTACGGTTGGCCTCAAGGCCAAGCCGCTGCACCTGGTCGGCTATGGCGATGAGGGTGAGGCCGAGCCGGCCGGGGAGACGGACAATGCCGTCACCGGCTGAAACGATGTTAGCGGGCCGTCTGCGCCATCACGGCGCGCGAAGGCGCGGTCATGCCGATGAGCGCGGTCGCCATGTCGCGGGCGAGGCAGTCATAGCCGGCATCGCTCATGTGGAAGCCGTCGGAGGACAGCGCGCTGGTGAAGGCCTGGGCGTCGTTGCGATACCATTCCCGCATGGCGTCGTAGCGGGTGAACACCGGCACGTTCTGGCCGCGCGCCGTGTTGGCGATGGCCGCGACGAAATCGCGATAGCGTTCCGGCTCGCGGACGCCGGGGAAGAATTGCGGATCGAGGAGGGCAAGGCTCACCCCTGCCTGCTTCACCATGGCGATGCCGTCGCCGACCATGGTCTTGAAGGCGCCGAGATCGCCGCCATTGACGGCGTCGTTGGTGCCGACCTGCCAGATCACGAGGTCGTACCGGCGCGCACTGAGCGCGGTTTTCAGGCGGATGAGCGTCTGCGGAGCGGTCTCGCCGCCGATGCCGGCATTGACGATCTCGATCGGGAGATTGGGCCAGGCCTTGCCGAGCAGCGCCCTGAGCCGGGCCGGATAGGTCTTGTCCTTGGCGGAGGCGCCGATGCCCTCGGTCGAGGAGGAGCCGATCGCCAGGATCGTGAGCGAAGGACCCTGCGCGACCCGCGCGGAGAGGGTCGAGAGAGAGGCGACAGGCTGCACGATCGGCGTTTCGCGGCAGGAGAAGGTGGCCGCCTGTGCGGTGGCCCCGGCCAACATCGTCGCTGCGAAGAGATTCAAGGCAAGGAACCGCATCGCGGCGCGCATCGGCAACATCCCCCCAAAGATGCCTTCGTCGGTAAGGTCTCCTTCCTGAATGGTAGCTGAACGATGCAGCGCAACATGTGGACACATCCCGGCCGTGGCGGGAGTGCGACGCGATGAACCGCTTCGCCTGGCTGCTCGACCGCCTGGCCTATGAGCCACGCCGCAACGCCAAGCTCGCCTTGATCGCCGATTACCTTCGCACGACGCCCGATCCCGATCGCGGCCTGGCGCTCGCGGCGATGACGGGCGGGCTGGTCTTCCGCAACGCCAAACCGGGCCTGATTCGCGCGCTGATCGCCGAGCGGGCCGATCCGGTCCTGTTTGCGCTGTCCTATGACTATGTCGGCGATCTCTCGGAGACGGTCGCATTGATGTGGCCGGCCAGGCACGGCGCCAATGATGTGCCGCATCTGCCTGATGTCGTCGCCGGCCTGCGCGAGGCCGGCAAGACCGATCTTCCTCGTCTTGTTGCAGGCTGGCTCGATGCGCTCGACGAGACCGGGCGCTGGGCTCTGCTCAAGCTTATCACCGGCGCGCTGCGCATCGGCGTCTCGGCGCGCCTGGCCAAGACCGCTGCCGCCAGCCTCGGTGGCGTGGCGCCCGACGAGGTCGAGCAGGTCTGGCATGGGTTGGAGCCGCCCTATATCGCGCTCTTCGCCTGGCTGGAGGGCAAGGCGCCGCGACCAGCGGCGAGTGATCCCGCGCCGTTCCGTCCGGTCATGCTGTCGCACCCGGTCGAGGAGGGCGATTTCGACAAACTCGACCCGGCCGATTTCAGCGCCGAATGGAAATGGGACGGCATCCGCGTCCAGGCGGTCAGCGGTACGCGCGCCGATGGCTCGCGCCTGACGCGGCTCTATTCCCGCACTGGCGAGGACATTGCCGGCGCCTTTCCCGATCTCGTCGAGGCGCTGACGCGCGACGGGGCGCTCGATGGCGAGTTGCTGGTGATGCGCGATGGCGCCGTGCAGAGCTTCAACACCTTGCAGCAGCGCCTGAACCGCAAGACGGTGACGACGAAGATGCTGGCGGAATTTCCCGCTCATATCCGCGTCTACGACCTGCTGGTCGATGGCGACGAGGATATCCGCGAGCTGCCATTGGAGGAGCGCCGCGCGCGGCTGGAGGCTTTCCTCGGCAAGCTCGACAGCGCGCGCTTCGATCTCTCGCGCGTCATTCCCTTCGAGAGCTGGGACGATCTGGCCGCCGCCCGCGCCGACCCTGCCGCTGCCGGCGCGGGCGCTGACGCAGAAGCCGTCGAAGGCTGCATGATCAAGCGCAGCGATTCGCCTTATCTGCCGGGCCGGCCCAAGGGCTATTGGTGGAAATGGAAGCGCGCGGCGCGGCTGGTCGATTGCGTGCTGATGTATGCCCAGCGCGGCCACGGCAAGCGCTCCTCGTTTTATTCCGACTACACCTTCGGCGTCTGGCGCGAGAGCCCGGAGGGGCAGGAGCTGGTGCCGGTCGGCAAGGCCTATTTCGGCTTCACCGATGAGGAGCTGGTCGAGATCGACCGCTATGTGCGCAAGAACACGCTGAACCGCTTCGGCCCGGTGCGGGAGGTCAGGCATGACGCCGAAAGCGGCCTCGTCTTCGAGGTCGCTTTTGAGGGTTTGCAGCGCTCGACCCGGCATAAATCCGGGCTCGCCATGCGTTTTCCCCGCATCAACCGCATCCGCTGGGACAAGCCGCCTGGAGAGGCTGACCGGATCGAGGCGCTGGAACGGCTCCTGCCGGCCGAAGGCTGAGCCGAGCCCGGCGGGAACTACGCCGAAAGTCCGCCTCCTGATTGCATTGCAACATGCGTCGATCTGGTTCAGAGCCTTCATGATCGCGCGCCGGCCTTGCGATAGTGGCAGGTCGGTGTGCTTGAGATCGCGGTCGCGACTGGGGCAGTATGGCGCGACCGGCAGACGAACAGGGATATGCGCGATGACGAAGCAGCCTTCGACGCGGATCGTGATCGCGGACGACCATCCCCTGTTCCGGGGCGCGTTGCGGCAGGCCGTCTCGCACGCGCTCGAGGGCGCGGATGTCAGCGAGGTCGGCTCACTGGAGTCATTGACCGAGGCCTTGTCGCAAGGGGCTGACGCCGATCTCGTCCTGCTCGACCTGACGATGCCGGGTGTGCAGGGCTTCTCCGGCCTGCTCTTCCTGCGCGCCGACCATCCCGAGGTGCCGGTCATCGTGGTCTCGGCCAATGACGAGCCGACCGTGATCCGCCGCTGCATCGAGTTCGGAGCGCTCGGTTTCCTGCCGAAGACGGCCGATGTCGAGCAGATGGGCGAGGCGATCCGCGCCGTGCTCGCCGGCAGCGTCTGGACGCCGCCGGGCGTCGATCTGTCTTCGCCGGTCGATATCGAGGTCGCCGACATGGTGCGCCGGCTCTCGACGCTGACGCCGCAGCAGGTGCGCGTGCTGATGATGCTGTCGGAGGGGTTGCTCAACAAGCAGATCGCCTATGAGCTCGGCGTCTCGGAGGCGACCGTGAAGGCGCATGTCTCCGCGATCCTGACCAAGCTCAATGTCGACAGCCGCACGCAGGCCGTGATCGCCGCCGCCAAGATCGCCGGCACGGCCTGGGCGACGGCAGGCGCATCCGCGACGATATGACGGTGGGGTGAAAGCGGGCCGTGCTGCCATTCAGCCCCGGTTCAACCGGGCGGTGGTCTGATCGGTTCGTGTTTGGGGGATTTTTCGCGATGGCGAATGGCAATATCGAACGTTTTCTCGGCGGCTCCGTACTCAGCGTCCTGGTCCGATTGATCTTCATCTCGCTGCTCGTGGGCGCGGCGATGGCGTTTCTCGGCTTGTCGCCGCGTGGGCTTTACGAGGTCGTGGCGCGCTTTGTCCGCTCGCTCGGGGATCTCGGCTTCGGGGCCGTCCGCGAGATCGGGCAATGGGTCATCGCCGGTGCGCTGATCGTGATACCGCTCTGGCTGCTCTCGCGCCTGTTCGCGGCGCGGCGCTAGAGCAGGATGATTTGGCTCGGAAACACCAGCGTCATTCCGGGGCGATCCGAAGGATCGAGCTCGGAACCCAGAGCCGATGCGGGTTCTCAATGATGCGCACGCATGGCGAGCCTCGAAGATCGAGCGCATCGGTTCTGGGTTCCGGGCTCAGGCCGGCGGTCTGCCCCGGAATGACGGTGTGGTTCAGACCATAGTCATCAGATCGCTAGAGCAGGATGCGAAAAACCGGTTCCCACTTCTAGCCTCCAAGCGTCTCGCCGCGCGCGATCGCGGCGGCATCGCGTCCGACAAGGGCGCTGAGCCTGCCGACGCCCGTCTTGCGGGCCTCGGCCGTGAGGCCTGCCTTGATGGTCGCGGCCAGCGCCGGCCCGTGGAAGACCAGGGCCGAGTAGAACTGCACGAGATCGGCGCCGGCCCGGATCTTGGCGAAGGCGGTCGCGGTCGAATCGATGCCGCCGACGCCGACCAGCGGGAACTGGCGCTCGACGCGCAGGAAGGTTTCGGCGAGCAGCCTGGTCGAAGGCAGGAAGAGCGGCTTGCCCGAGAGGCCGCCGGTCTCGGCCTTCGCCGTGTTGCGCAGGGTCGCTGGGCGCGCCACCGTCGTGTTCGAGACGATCATGCCGTCGATGCCGCGCTTGCGCGCCACCGCGACGATGCCGTCGAGCTCGGTCAGGCTCAGATCCGGCGCGATCTTGAGCAGCATCGGCGTAGCCCGGCCGGCGCTGCTCGCCGCCTCGTCCCGCGCGGCCAGCGCCCGTGCGATCAGGTCGTCGAGCGCCGATTCGGCCTGCAGATCGCGCAGGCCCGGCGTGTTGGGCGAGGAGATGTTGATCGTCAGGAAGTCGGCGACAGGCGCCAGCCGCCGCGCGAGCACGGCATAATCGGCGGAGCGGTCGGCGGAGTCCTTGTTGGCCCCGAGATTGACGCCGACGATGCCGTTGCGGCCGCGCCGCGCCTGGAGCCGCGCGGCGACCGCTTCCATGCCTTCGCTGTTGAGGCCGTAGCGGTTGATCACCGCCTCGTCCTCGGTCAATCGGAAGACGCGCGGGCGCGGATTGCCGGGCTGGGGCAGAGGCGTGACGCCGCCGACCTCGACGAAGCCGAAGCCCAGGCCCAGCGCCCCGTCCACCGCTTCGGCATGCTTGTCGAAGCCGGCTGCGAGGCCGACCGGGTTGGTGAAGGAGAGGCCGAAGGCCTGCGTCGCCAGGACTGGATCGTCGGCGGCCGGCCTCAGCGCCGGCGCGACGGCGAGCGCTGCGACCGTCATGCGATGAGCCGTCTCGGCGTCGAGCCGGTGGATCAGCGGGCGGGCGAGATTGAACAGGGCGCCGATCACGCGACATCCTCCGGAAAGAGATGGGTGCCGTCGGCTGCGAGCGGAAGCGGCGCGATCCAGCGGACGGATTTGGGGTCGAGCGGGGCGTAGAGATGCGGAAACAGCGCCCCGCCGCGCGAGGGCTCATGGCGCAAGGCTTCGCCGAGGCGTGAAGCGTCGACCGCGATCAGCAGCAGGTCGCGCTGGCCGACGAAGTGCTTCGCCGCTGTCTCCCGCGCCTGCGCTCCGGTCGAGAAATGGATGTAGCCGTCGGCGAGATCGATCGGCGCACCGTTGAAACGGCCGGAAAGCTCGGCTTCGCGCCACAAGGCTTCGGGGCAGATCTTGTAGATGAGCGGCACGCACAGCCTCGCCGGATTCGCACGGGCCTCGACATAGAGCACGATACGGAAAAGTGGGAGCCGGTTTTTCGCATTGATCCTGCTCTGACTCTTGGATGAGAGACGGCTGGCAGGAGGATAGCGCAAATCTTATCCGCGCTTCCGCAGAAATCGGATTGGAATCTTATCGGATAGGGGGTATTTCCTATTTCATAACGGCAACATCAGGAACGAGGCTCCGCGGTGCTGTCCCATGAGCAGATCTGGAGCGCCATCGATGCGCTCGCCCAGCGTTATGGCTTCACGGCTTCGGGGCTGGCCCGCAAGGCCGGGCTCGACGCGACCACCTTCAACCGCTCCAAGCGCCTCGGGCCCGATGGCCGCGAGCGCTGGCCCTCGACCGAATCGATCGCCAAGATCCTGGCGGCGACCGGCGCCTCGCTCGATGAATTCATCAGCGTGGTGATGGCGCGGGGGCCGGCGCCCTCGCGCACCATTCCCCTGATCGGCTTCGCCCAGGCGGGCTCGGGCGGCGTCTTCGACGATGACGGCCTTCCCGTCGGCGCCGGCTGGGAGGAGGTCGCCTTTCCCGGCGTCGCCGACGAGAAGGCCTATGCGCTGGAGATCGCCGGCGATGCGATGCTGCCGCTCTATCGCGACGGCGACACCATCATCGTCTCGCCGACGGCGGCAGTGCGGCGTGGCGACCGCGTCGTGGTCAAGACGGTCGAGGGCGAGATCCTGGCCAAGCAGCTCAGGCGCCAGACCGCCAAGACCGTCGAGCTCGCCTCGCTCAACCCCGAGCATCCCGACCGGGTGCTGGGCCTGAGCGAGATCGCTTTCATGGCGCGGGTGATCTGGGCGAGCCAGTAAACCTCGTCGTGGCGCTTGCAAAGACAGCGACGGCCGCCGACCTCAATTCCCGTTCGGCCGGCGGCCTGGCAGCGTCACCTTGAACACAGCCCCCGTTTCCGAGGGCTCGAGTTCGATCATGCCGCCATGCAGCCTGACGAGTTCGGCGGCGATGGCGAGGCCAAGCCCGGTCCCGCCGGGTGTGACCGAGCCGCGAAAGGCCTGGAACAGGTTGGCCTTCGCCCGCTGGGGCACGCCGGGGCCGTTATCGCTGACGCGCAGATGCAACGACCCGTCGAGCTGCTGCGCCTTGACCGTCAACATGGCTTGGCTGTCGCTCTCGCCTCCCTCTCGCGCCAGCGCCTGCACGGAGTTCCGCATCAGGTTGAGCAGGACACGCGCCATCTGGTCGGGGTCGCAGCGCGCGATCAATTCGGCTGGAACCTCGTTGACGAAGCTGAGCTGCTTGTTCTCGGGCAGGCCGAGCATCTCCGCCTGCTCGGCGACGAGCTGGCGCAGCGCGATCTCGCGCAGCAGCGGTGTCGCCTCCGCCGCGCGGCCATAGGCCAAGGTCGCCTGGCAGAACTCGATCGCCCGGCCGAGCGTCGCGATCAGGCGCGGTGCGAAGCGCCTGATCTTGGCGTCGCGGGTATCGACCAACTGGTCGGACATCAGCTGCGCCGAGGCCAGCATGTTGCGCAGGTCGTGATTGACCTTGCTGACGGCCAGCCCGAGCTCGGCGAGATGCTTCTTGGTGCGCAATTCGCCGGCCAGCGTCATCTGCATGCGCGCCAGCGCCCGTTCGGCCTCGCCGATCTCGTCGGCGCGCCGCGAGGGCTCGATGATCCGGTGCGGATTCTCCGGGTCGGCCTCGAACTCCATGACATTGGCGGCGAGCTGACGGATTGGCCCGACGATCATCCAGTTCAGCGCGAGATAGACCAGCCCCGCCGTCAGGACGGAGATCAGCAGCGAGATCAGCAGGATGTTGCCCGAGAAGACCAGCATCGCGCGCCGCAGCGGCGCCTCGTCGATGACGATCTCGACGAAGTCGGCCCCGCCCATGGCCTGGCCGATGACGCGGATCGGCATGTCGTGCGGCGGGGCCACCAGAATCTCGACCGCCTCCTTGAGCGCGGTCATCCAGCTCGCATCCCGCAGATCGACCTTGCGGGCAACCGTCGGCGGCATCGAATCGAGGCTGAGCAGGCGGCGCGCGCCACCAACGCGGGCGGCAATGGCGCGCGCGCCGACGCCCATCAGCAGCCGGGCTTCGCTCTCTTCCGGCAGGCGTTCATCGGGCGCGCCTTCCAGCACCAGCACCGCGACCTGGGCCGCGGCAAGCCGGTCGTTCAGCCAGTTGCGCCGGAAATTCGCGACCGATGGCAAGTAGATCAGAATTTCCGCCAGCATCACGAACAGCACGGTCAAAAGCAGCAGCTTGGCCGAGAGGCCGAGCCGCGTCAGGCCGCGCGGCAGGCTGACCGAGAGTTGCGTCGTGTCGAGATCAGGTTGCTGCATTGAATGGGAGCTTAGCCGAAACGGCTGAGAAAGCCGATGAGCCGTCGGATTCCCGGCTTTGCCGCCAATGGCGCGTAGAAGGACATCGCCGCCCGCTTCGAGGCCTCCGAGAAGGTCGGATAGGGCAAGGCGAGCCCCGCCATGTCCTGGACCGTCAGGCCCTTCCGCACGGCTATGCACCAGGGCGCGATCAACTCGCCTGCACCAGTGCCGACGATGGTGGCGCCGAGGACGCGGCCCCGCCGGTCAGCGACGAGCTTCACGAAACCATCGGTCTCGTGCTCGGCCTGGGCGCGGTCGTTTTCGGCATAAGGCCAGCGCAGGATGGTGATCGCATTGCTGCGTTTGCGCGCCTCGACTTCGGACAGGCCGACGCTGGCGAGCTCCGGATGGCAATAGGTCACGTGGGGGATCGCCGTTGCATTGGTCCTGACCGGGAGGCGGAACAAGGCGTTGCGCAAGACGAGTCCAGCCTGGTCATGCGCGGCATGGCTGGAGTGCGGCCCGCCGGCTGCCCCGCTGGCACAGTCGCCGATCGCGAAGACGCGGCGGTTGCCGGTGCGCAGCCCCTTGTCGACGATCACGCCCCCGATGTCGCTGTTGATGCCGCCAAGCTCGAGGTCGAGCGCCTCGATATTGGGTGAGCGCCCCGTCGCGACCAGAAGATGCGTCCCGTCGAGCTTATGGTCGGCCTCGCCATCGGGCCCCGCCAGCACCAGCCTGATGCCGCCCTTGACAGTCTCTGCGCGCAGCACCCGGGCCCGCTCGTGCAATGTGATGCCGTCGCGCAGCAGCGCGCGGCGCAAGATCAGCGCGGCCTCCGGATCGGCATGGGGCAAAAGGTGCCCGGCCTCGACGATGCTGACCGTGCTGCCGAGCCGAGCCATGGTCTGCGCGAGTTCGACACCGGTCGAGCCGCCGCCGAGAACCAGCAGGCGTTCGGGCCGGCGCGTCACTGAAAACAGGCTCTCGCTGGTCAGGAACGGGACCGCGTCGAGCCCGGGAAGCGGCGGGGCGGACGGCCGCGAGCCGGTTGCGATCACGAAGCGTCGCGCCTTGATCGCCTGGTCGCCGGCCATGACCGTGCTGCGGCTGATGAAGCGTGCCTCGCTCCTGATCAGGTGGACGCCGAGCGCAGCGAGGCGCTCCGCCGAATCATTGCGGGCGGTCGCGGCAACGACGCGCTGAACATGGTCGTGGACCCGCGCGTAGTTCACTTGCACGTCGTTTACTTGCACGTCGTTCACTTGCGACGCGCCGGCCGAGATCCCGAAGCGCCCGGCCTCTCGGACGGCCTGCGCCCGCGCGCCTGCGGCGCCGAGCGCCCTGGCCGATATGTCGCCGGCATTCGGATGACTGCCGCCCATGCTGCCGTGCTCGACGAGGACGACTGGCACGCGGAATGCAGCCGCGGCGGTGGCGAGCGACAGCCCGGCCGCACCTGCCCCGATCACGCAGATATCCGGCGTCAGCGGCGCAGGTCTCGGCGCTGTTGCTGTGGTCTCGCTCACGCCGCCCTCCTGATCCGCTCGATCACGTCGCATTCGGACGGTTCCGTCCGAATGCGACGTGATCGATTCTAAAAGTTGAGAGCAATGCTCCTGCAACTGCTGATGCGTCGCGAGGCCGCCGGAATCAAGGCCGCGCAAGCCGGAAGAGCGTCAGAGGGACATTCAGGCGATCTTGCGGCCCTTGTCGGGGGAGAATGCCGAGAGCGGCTCGGGCCGGCCGAAGAGATAGCCCTGGGCCCGCTGCGCGCCGAGCAATTGCACGGCGATGCGCTGCTGCTCGGTCTCGATGCCCTCGACCACGACATTCATCGAGAGTCGGCGCGCGAGCTGGCAGACCGCCTCGATGATCGCCTTCGAGGCCTCGTTGGTGTGGACGTTGCGGGTGAAGCTCTGGTCGATCTTCACCTGCGCGAACGGGTAGGTCGAGAGATAGGCGAGCGAGGAATAGCCGGTGCCGAAATCGTCGAGCGCGAAGCGCACGCCGAGCGCCCTGAGCTCGTCGATGACGGCAAGCGTGCTCTTGTTGTCCTCGATCAGCAGCGATTCCGTCACCTCCAGCGTCAGCCGATGCGAGCCGAGATGGGAGGCGATCAGCGCATCCTTCACCGTTTCGACGATGCGGCGCGGTTCGCGGAACTGCAGCGGCGAGATGTTGACGGAGACGCCGATCTCGTTGCCCCACTGCGCCGCATCCTTGCAGGCCTGCCGGATCGCCCAGTTCCCCATCGCCGCGATCAGGCCGGATTGCTCGGCGATCGGAATGAACACGCCGGGCGGGATCATGCCGCGCGTCGGGTGGTGCCAGCGCATCAGCGCCTCGCGCGTCACGATCTCATGCGTCTTCAGGTCGATGATCGGCTGGTAATAGAGTTCGAGCGCGCCATCGTCGCAGGCCTTGCGCAGATCGACCTCGATCTCGTGCCGGTCGAGCATCTCCTCCGCCATGGCCGGGTTGAAGAAGGTCAGCGTGTTGCGGCCGGCGGCCTTGGCCTTGTAGAGCGCGGTGTCGGCGTGCCGCAGCAGATCCACCGGTGTCGCACCATCATGGGGCGCCATGGCGATGCCGACGCTGGCCGTGACGTAGACGGTCTTGGTGTCGAGGTGGAAGACCTTGGACATCACGTCGATCATGCGCTGCGCGATACTGGTGACGACGGCGTGGCTGGCCGAGGGCAGGATCAGCAGGAACTCGTCGCCGCCGAAGCGGGCGAGCAGGTCGCCGCCGCGAATGGTGCTCTTCAGCCGGCTCGCCGTTTCGCTCAGCACGCGATCGCCGATATCGTGGCCGAGATTGTCGTTGACCTGCTTGAAGCCGTCCAGATCGACATAGAGCAGCGCGAAGGCCTCGCCCGTCCGCTCCAGCCGGCCGAAGGCCTCGGTGATGTGGTTGTTGAACTCGAAGCGGTTGGCGAGCCCGGTCAACTCGTCGAAGCGTGCCATCTGCTCGATGCGCGCCTCGGTCGCCTTCCGCTCGGTCGCGTCCTCGGTCAGCATCAGCACGCCGCCCTCGGCTGCCGGCGCGATGGTGATGATGAGCACGCGACCGCCCCGGGTTTGGAGCTCGCGGCTCATCGTCTGCTGCATGTCCTGCACCGCCACGAGAGCGCCCCTGACGTCGCGGACCTGCTCGGCGTCGATGATCTGGCGTTCGATCAGGAAACGGGCGATCGCGGTCAAGGGCGTGCCCGGCAGCGCGAGCGTTTCGGGAATGCCGTAGAGCGCGCGATAGGGCGCGTTGCTGACCGCGAGCTTCAGATCGCGGTCGAACATCGCAAGCCCGTGGATCATGGTGTTGAGGGCGGCATCCAGGGTCAGGTTCTGCGAATGCAGCGCCGAGGCCAGGGCCTTCGACTGCTTGGTCGCGTCGCTCAGCGCGAGCAGGTTGCGATGCAGCGAGTTGGTGATCGCGATATTGGCCGCGACATACAGAAAGGCGAAATAGCCGATATACTGGTAGTAGACGTTATGGGCCTGGATCAGGCCCACAGCCATCGGAATGCAGAAGGTCAGGATCTGCACCGCGACGAATTTCGGCCGCCCGGCATTGCGCGAGACATAGCCCGAGGCGAGCGCGATCGTCGAAGCGACCGAGGTGATATGCGCTGCCGCGTCGTCGGTCAGAGCCAGCGCGGCATAGCAGCTATAGCCGAGGACGGCGCTGAAGGCGGTGGCGCCGAAGAAATACTCGCGATCCCAGCGCCGCGTTGCGCGCAGGCCGTCCTCGGAATGGTCCTTCCGGCGATAGGAGATTACCGTCATCAATCGCAGCGAGACGATCAGCGCGACCAGAACGGTCAGATTCAGGAACAGCTGCTTGTCGCTCGAGAGCCAGCACAGATAGGGCGTCAGGATGCCGGCAATCCCGCCGGGGACGATCGAGGCCGGCGACGAGAAGAGCGAGCTGACGAGCAGGCGGTAGCCGGGCAGGTCGAAATCCTTGCCCGGATCGCTCAAGCCGCCATCCGCTGATCGCCTGAGGGCTTCCGCCATCGCTCCCGCCCTTTACGGCGACAAGCGGAGATCGCGCATCTCTCGCCACAAGTCGCTCCGTTTAAATGCTTTATGGCGGCAGAAGTAAATGTTTGGTGTGGGTGTTCTCCGAATTCAGAGGGGCCGTATGGCCTTAATGAGGCCTTAGCGGCCGCTCGAAGCGTTTGCTGCAACCGCAGGTGGGCGCTGGTAGACGCGGGCAAGCATGCGGTCCTGGGTCTGTGCGATGCGTTGCAGCTTCGAGATCGCGCTGGGGTTCAGCCGCAGCATGCAGTTGGTCCAGATCTCCCCAAGGTGTTCCAGCTCCTCCTTCAGATCGCCGGCGCGGCGGTTGAAGGCCGAGAACAGGGCGGTCTTGGCGGCATGCATAGGCAAGGAATCGGCGGCGTATTTGCGGATCCAGCTCTCGCCCGTTCCCGTCGGGACGACGGCTTCGAGGCCGCCCGCCGCCATGAAATCGCGGGCGCTGAGCTCCTCGCCGGAGAGCAGCATCTGCTCGGCAGCGCGTGGTCCCATGCGGCGCGACAGGATCGCGACCGCCGTGATCGGGAAATGGTTGAACTTGATTTCGGGGTAGACGAACGAGGCCTGCTCCTCGGCGATCATGATGTTGCAGGAGCGCGGCGCGTCGATGCCGCCGCCGATCGCCTTGGCGTGAATGGTCGAGAGCGTGACCACGAGGCCGTTCAGGCCGCTGGCGTTCAAGACCGCGCCTTCGATCGAGAGCCGCGCATATTCGGCCAGCGCCGCGCGATCATTCTTGGCCAGGCAGTCGAGATAGAAGTCGAGATCGCCGCCAAGCGTGAAGAACGGGCCCGTTCCGCGGAAGGCGAGAAAGCGGACCGGAGCGCGGTGATATTGGTCCGGCGCACCCCATAGCGCGAAGATCGCACGCTGAATCTTACCCAGGCTGTCGAGCAGTTGAAGCGTGAAAACCGGCTTCAGCTCCGGCCGGATCGTCACCCACAAGGTCAGGATGTCGGGTTCGTAGTCGATCTGCACCTCGGGCAGGAAACCGGCCTGATGCCGGATGGCGTCGATGACGTCGCAGCTGTCGAGAGTCGTCGCAAAACCAGCCTTCGGAACTGACGAAAGAGACTGGAACATGCCGCTGACCTCCCGGTTGCCGCGCGTCGAGAACGCCCGGTCAAGGTAGTTGAAGTTAAGAAACTGTAAACGGGATCCCGCGGAAATGGTTAATTTCGTTAAGCTTTATTCCGTATCGTCAACTCGGACCCGGTGTCGTGACCAAGGCCTTGAACGATGTGGAACAGTTCCCGATCGTGTCCTCGCCTTGAGCAAATCATGTGCTGCCCGGAGGGGCCGGGTCTGCGTCGCTCTGCGAAGGAAAGATTCGGGCGCGAGCTTCCTCCAAGGTGGAATAATCGGTCTCGGAGCTCGCTGATCGCGGCGGATCGTTTCTTTTTCGGGGGCGTGGCGTCCCGCGCGACGCCCGATGCGAAGCGAGGAGAATGCCGGGATGAGCCGCTGCGGCACGCAGGCCTGTCTCGAAATAGGACAAGGCCGGACAGCGGGCTGCGTCTTGCCGCGCGCTCACCTGCTTGTTCAAAACCACAACCGCAGCTAACTATGCGCCGCGAATTCGCCGCGATCCGAGCGTTGAAACGTTGATGCCGAGTTGATGCCGTGAACCGCCCACCATCCGCAGAAGACGAGAAGAGAGCGCGCCTTGCCGCCGCTCTCCGCGAGAACCTGAAGCGCCGCAAGGCTCAGGCTCGCGCTCGCCGCACGGATGAGGCGAAAGCGCAGGAACCGGTATCGCAAGCCCAGGCCGAAACCTCCCGGTCCTGATTCTCATATTCATGCGCCGCCCGGCCTTTCGCGGCGGCAGGCCAGCAGGTCATCACGATGGACAAGATCCGCATTACCGGCGGCCAGCGCCTCAATGGCAATATCCAGATCTCGGGTGCGAAAAACGCCGCTCTCCCGCTGATGATCGCAAGCCTGCTGACGGACGAGACTTTGACGCTGGTCAATGTGCCGCGCCTCTCCGACGTCACGGCGCTGTCGCGCATCCTGTCCAATCAGGGGGTCGATCGCACGGTCGCGGGCAAGCGCATTGGCCAGTCGGCCGAAAGCGGCCAGACCGTCTCACTGACGGCTCGCCAGATTACCGATACCTGCGCGCCCTATGAATTGGTCTCGACCATGCGGGCGAGCTTCTGGGTCATCGCGCCGATCCTGGCGCGCATGGGTGAGGCCAAGGTCTCGCTGCCCGGCGGCTGCGCCATCGGTACGCGCCCGGTCGATCTCCTATTGATGGCGCTGGAGAAACTCGGCGCGCAGATCACCATCGAGAACGGCTACGCCCTGGCGCGGGCGCCCAAGGGCCTGAAGGGCGCCGAGATCATCTTCCCTAAGGTCACGGTCGGCGGCACCCATACCGCCCTGATGGCTGCCGTGCTGGCCGATGGCACGACGGTCATCGAGAATGCCGCGCGCGAGCCGGAAGTGACCGACCTTGCCGCCTGCCTCGTCAAGATGGGGGCCAAGATCGAGGGGGCCGGCAGCTCGCGCATCGTCGTCACCGGCGTCGCTCGCCTTGGCGGTGCCCATCACGCAGTCCTGCCCGACCGTATCGAGACCGGCACCTATGCTATGGCCGTCGCGATGACGGGTGGCGACGTGCTGCTTGAAGGCGCGCGTGCCGACCTGCTGCAATCGGCGCTCGACGTCCTGACCAAGGCGGGCGTCGATATCAGCTCGACCAATGAGGGTATCCGCGTGCGCCGCAACGGCCAGGCGCTGAACGCCGTCGATGTCGACACCGATCCCTTTCCTGGTTTCCCGACCGATCTTCAGGCGCAGTTCATGGCTCTGATGACGCGGGCCAAGGGCACCTCGCGCATTCGCGAGACCATCTTCGAGAACCGCTTCATGCATGTGCAGGAGCTGGCGCGGCTGGGCGCCAAGATCAGGCTCGACGGCGATGCCGCCTATGTCGAGGGCGTCGCCAAGCTCACCGGCGCACCGGTGATGGCGACGGATCTGCGCGCCTCGGTTTCGCTCGTCATCGGCGGTCTTGCGGCCGAAGGCGACACCACGATCAACCGCGTCTACCATCTCGACCGCGGTTTCGAGGCGCTCGAAGCGAAACTGACGCGCTGCGGCGCCGAGGTCGAACGCATCAGCAGTTGACGTTGCCGCGCGGCCTCGCCAGAACATCGCGATGCCGATTGACGCCGCCGACCCGCTGAAGCTGATCGCACTCGACGCTGACGATCTCGCGATCCTGTCCGCTCATCTCCAGGATGCTGTCCTGAAGGTGACGGATATCGCCTATCTTCCCGGCGAGAAGCGTTTCGCGCTCGCGGCGCGCCGGTTCGATTGGGCGGGCGCGCAGGCCGGGCAGCGTCGGCGGCGTCTCGCCGCGCTGCATTTCGAGCGGGTCACCACGGCCCGCAGCACCGGGATCGACACAGCTGCCCCGGGCACGGTCCTGAACCTGCTCGCAATCACCTTCGAAGAGCGCGACGGCCCGACCGGCGACGTCACCTTGCACTTCTCGGACGGCGCCGCGATCCGGCTCGACGTCGAATGCATCGAAGCTCAGATGAAGGATCTCGGCCCGGTCTGGGAAGCGGTCGCGACGCCCGACCATCCCAACGGCGCCTGACCTCGTCCACGCCATAGCTCTTAAGGTTTTGCGATGCCGATCAGGCTCGACGACAGGGATGCACGCTTCGAGCAGGATTTTCAGACCCTGCTGGGCGCCAAGCGCGAGGTCTCCGAGGAGGTCGACCGCGTCGTCGCCGACATCATCGCCGAGGTCCGCACCGGGGGCGACGCAGCGCTCATCGCCTATACCAGCCGCTTCGACGGGCTCGACCTGACGCCGCAGACCCTGCGCGTCTCCGAAACGGAGATCGATGCCGCCGTCAAAGCCTGCCCGCCCGAGCAGCTCGCGGCGCTGGAAACGGCGCGCGCGCGCATCGAGGCCTATCACCTGCGCCAGAAGCCGCAGGATGCCTGGTTCACGGACGAGGCCGGGGTCGCGAGCGGCTGGCGCTGGAGCGCGATCGAGGCGGTCGGACTCTATGTGCCGGGCGGCACGGCGAGCTATCCGTCCTCGGTGCTGATGAACGCCGTTCCGGCCAAGGTCGCCGGTGTCGACCGGGTGGTGATGGTTGCGCCGAGCCCGCGCGGCGAAACCAACCCGCTGGTGCTGGCCGCGGCGCGGCTCGCCGGCGTCGACGAGGTCTATCGCATCGGTGGCGCGCAGGCCGTGGCCGCGCTCGCCTATGGCACGGCGATGATCGCCCCGGTCTCCAAGATCGTCGGCCCCGGCAACGCCTATGTCGCCGCCGCCAAGCGGCGCGTCTTCGGCCAGGTCGGCATCGACATGATCGCCGGTCCTTCCGAGGTGCTGGTCATCGCGGACGGTTCGGCAAATCCCGACTGGATCGCCGCCGACCTGCTGGCCCAGGCCGAGCACGACGTCTCGGCCCAGTCGATCCTGATGACGGACGATGCCGGTTTGGCCGGCGAGGTCGAGAAGGCGGTGATAGTGCAGCTCGCGACGCTCCCGCGCGCCGAGATCGCCGGCAAGAGCTGGGCTGATTACGGCGCGATCCTGCTGGTCGCGGATCTTGAGGCGGCGATCCCCCTGGTCGATCGCCTCGCGCCCGAGCATCTCGAGATCATGACGGCCGAGCCCGAACGCCTTGCGGCCAGGATCCGCAATGCAGGCGCGATCTTCATCGGCGGCCACACGCCCGAGGCCATCGGCGACTATGTCGGCGGGCCCAACCATGTCTTGCCGACGGCGCGCTCGGCCCGGTTCTCCTCCGGGCTGGGCGTTCTCGATTTCATGAAGCGAACCTCGCTGCTGCAATGCGGGCCCGAGGCGCTGCGCGCTCTCGCGCCGGCTGCCGTCCGGCTTGCCGAAGCGGAGGGCTTGCAGGCGCATGGTCGTTCCGTGACGATCAGACTGAATCTGTGAACGTATGTCCTAGCGCCGTCCGGTTCGATCGGAGACAGCATGTCGGAGACGAAATGCCTGATCGGCGTCACGCTCGACGAAGCCTCGCTTGGGCGTGGCTCGCCGGATCAGGAGCATGAGCGCGCGGTTGCGATCTACGATCTGATCGAACGCAATCGCTTCGCCCTTCCCGGCCATGATGGCGGGCCCTATCTGGCACATCTGGCGCTGATTGAGCGCCGGCTGGTCTTCGACGTCCGGCAGGCCGACGGCGTTCCCGTCGTCGCGCATCATCTTTCGCTGACGCCGCTGCGCCGCATCATCAAGGACTACGCGCTGGTCTGCGAGAGCTATTATGCCGCCATCCGCACCGCCACGCCCTCCCAGATCGAGTCGATCGATATGGGCCGGCGCGGCCTGCACGACGAGGCGGCGCACATCCTGGTGGACCGTCTCGCGAGCAAGGTCGAGATCGATTTCGATACGGCGCGGCGGCTGTTCACCCTGATCTACGCGTTGCACTGGAAGGGCTGAGGAGGGTGGAGCCCGCCGCCTCGCGCAAGGTTCAAAGTGTGCTGTTCATGTGCGCGCAGAACGCGGTGCGCTCGCCCATGGCCGAGGCGATGGCCAAGCACTTCTTCGGCAAATCGATCTATGTCCAGTCGGCCGGAGCCAGGCGCGGCGAGGTCGACGGCTTCATGCTCACGGTTCTCGACGAGATCGGCATCGACGCACACAAGCACAAGCCGAAATCGGTCGAGGAGCTCGAAGAGTGGGAGGGGTTGAATTTCGACCTGATCGTCTCGCTCTCGCCGGAAGCCCACCACAAGGCGCTCGATCTGACGCGCACGGTCGCTGCCGATGTCGAATACTGGCCGACGATCGACCCCACCGTCGTGCAGGGCTCGCGCGAGCAGGTGCTGGAGGCCTATCGCGAGGTGCGCGACGGGCTGATGCGGCGCATCAAGGACAGGTTGAGGGCCTGAGAGTGCCCTTGAAGCCATTTCCCCGCCAATTGGATCGGAAATGGCTTCAAGGTTTTTACAATAGCGCGTTTTCTTTACGCGAACCGGCGGCCACTTCGCTCGAAAATGCTCTAGGAAAAGGGTCTGGTCATTCGGGCGTAACGAAGCGCAGGCTCGGGGCGACCTGCACCCCGAACGCATTCTGCTTCAGAAGGTGCTGTTCATGCTCGTCGCACAAGTGATCAAGACAAGAGACGTTGCGTGATACGCTCTTTGCGCCAATTTTCGGTCAAATCACGAATTCGCGCGTCGGTTTCTCTCAGTTTATAATTATTACAAGGAAAAAACATAGAAATTGACAGCTTCCGGCAGCGGGAATCTAAGCCTCGATACTTGGTCCGCCTCCCCCACGGGACCGGAGTTGCAGAGGTTGTCATGACACTGATGCCGTCTTCCCTGATGCGCGCCGCCGCGCTCGCCTTGATCCTGTCCGGCGCGTCGCACGCCGTCCGCGCCGCCGACGAGGGCATCACCGTCTATAACGCGCAGCATGAAAGCCTGACCAAGGCCTGGGCCGACGGCTTCACCAAGGAAACCGGTATCAGGGTGACGATCCGCAAGGGCGGCGACACCGAACTCGCCAACCAGATCGTCCAGGAAGGCGCGGCTTCGCCCGCCGATGTCTTCGTCACCGAGAATTCGCCGGCGATGGTGCTGGTCGAGAAGGCCGGGCTGTTCGAGACCTTGCCCAAGGACGTGCTGGCGCAGGTGCCGGCGAATTTCCAGCCGTCGAGCGGGCGCTGGGTCGGCGTCGCGGCGCGCAGCACCGTCTTCGTCTATGACACGCGCAAGCTGAAGGAGGCCGACCTGCCGAAGTCGCTGCTCGATCTCGCCGACGCGAAGTGGAAGGGCCATTGGGCCGCCTCGCCCTCGGGCGCCGACTTCCAGGCGATCGTCGGCGCGCTGCTCGAGCTCAAGGGCGAGAAGGTCACGGCCGAATGGCTCAAGGCGATGAAGGCGAACTCCACCGCCTATCGCGGCAACAGCGTCGCCATGAAGGCGGTCAATGCCGGCGAGGTCGATGGCGCGGTGATCTACCATTACTATTACTTCGGTGATCAGGCGAAGACGGGCGAGAACAGCAGCAATGTCCGGCTGCACTATTTCCGCAACGGCGATCCGGGCGCCTTCCTCAGCACTTCCGGCGCCGGCGTGCTGGCTTCGAGCAAGCATAAGGAGCAGGCCGAGGCTTTCGTGAAGTGGATGGCGGGCAAGCATGGCCAGGCCGTGCTGCGGGACGGCGACAGCTTCGAATACGCCATCGCCACGGGTGCGGAATCGAACCCGAAGCTGGAGCCGATCGCGCAATTGCATGCGCCGAAGGTCGAGCCCTCCAAGCTCGACAGCAAGAAAGTCTCCGAACTGATGACGGCGGCCGGGCTGCTCTGAGGTCCAGGTCATAAGGCGACGGCGTGACTCGTGTCGCGCCGCCGTCCCATTTCGCCTTCTGGCTGGTTCGATAGCGTTCATGACCGTGCAGGCGCAGCCCTTGCGAACCTATCCCGTCCTCGCGGCGCAGCCCTTGCCGCTGCGCCGCGTCCGGCAACTCGCGGCCAAATCCCTGTTCGGGCTGGCGGCGCTGGTTTCGCTCGTCACGCTGCTGCCGCTCGGTTTCATCCTCTGGATCACGGTCCAGACCGGCGGGGAGACGGCGTCCGCCCTGATCTTCCGGGCGCGCGTTGGCGAATTGCTGGTCAATACCGCGCTGCTCGAAGCGCTGACCCTGCCGCCCTGCATCGCGCTGGCGGTGGCGCTCGCCTGGCTGACCGAGCGCAGCGATGTGCCGGGCGCGCGGCTCTGGTCCTGGCTCACGGTTGCGCCGCTGGCGGTCCCGGCCTTTGTGCAGTCCTATGCCTGGATCGGCGTCGCGCCGGGGATGCACGGGCTTTTCGCCGCCGTTTTCGTCTCGGTCCTGGCCTATCTGCCGTTTCTCTATCTGCCGGTCGCGGCGCAATTGCGCCGCCTCGACCCGGCGATGGAGGATGCCGCCGCTTCGCTCGGGCTTACGCCCTGGCGGGTGTTCCTGCGTGTCGTGCTGCCGCAATTGCGGATCGCGCTTTGCGGCGGCTCCTTGCTGATCGGCCTGCATCTGCTCGCCGAATACGGCCTCTACGCGATGATCCGCTTCGACACCTTCACCACTGCGATCGTCGACCAGTTCCAGTCGAGCTATAACGGGCCGGCCGCGAACATGCTGGCGGGCGTGCTCGTGGTCTCCTGCCTCGGCCTGCTCGGGCTCGAACTGTTGATCCGGGGCGATGCGCGCTATGCCCGGGTCGGGTCGGGCGCGCCGCGCCCGGCCTCGCGCCGCCGTCTTGGCCGGGCGCGCTGGGTTGCCATGCTCCTGCCGCTCGCGCTGAGCGGGCTTGCTCTCGGCGTGCCAGCCTATGCGCTCGGCCGCTGGCTCATCGCCGGCGGCAGCGGGATCTGGCAGGCGAGCGAGTTGGCGTCGGCCTTCGGCGAGACCTTGCTCTATGCCGCCGGCGGGGCGCTGGCGACGACGCTCGCGGCGATCCCGATGGCCTGGCTTTCGGTGCGCGCGCCGGGCCGGCTGCAGCGGGTTCTCGAAGGCTGCCATTACTATGTCGGCGCCTTGCCCGGCGTCGTGGTCGCGCTTGCCCTGGTCACGATCACGGTCAGGGTTGCCTTGCCGCTCTACCAGACGGTCGCGACCGTGCTGCTTGCCTATGGCTTGATGTTCCTGCCGCGCGCGCTGGTCGGCCTGCGCGCCGGCATTGCGCAGGTGCCGGTCGAGCTGGAGCGCGCGGCGATCGCGCTTGGGCGCAGGCCTGTCGGCGCGATCCTTTCGGTGACGATGCGGCTTGCGGCGCCGGGCGTCGCCGCCTGCATGGCGCTCGTCGCCATGGGCGTCACCACCGAGCTGACGGCGACGCTGATGCTCGCGCCCAATGGCACGCGTACGCTCGCGACCGAGTTCTGGGCGCTGACGAATGAGCTCGACTATGCCGCGGCCGCGCCTTATGCGGCGCTGATGATCGCCTTGTCCTTGCCCCTGACGGCGCTCCTGCATGCGCAATCGCGACGGGTGGCCGGACAGTGAGCCTTCTCGACGTCACCGGCCTGACCAAGCGCTACGGTCCGCAGATCGCACTGGAGGGCGTCGATCTCACTGTGCCGGCGCGCAGCCGCATGGCGATCGTCGGTCCCTCCGGCTCCGGCAAGACCACGCTGCTGCGCATCATCGCCGGTTTCGATGCGCCCGATGCCGGCCGCGTCATGCTGAACGGCCAGATGCTGGCGGACGGGCCATTGATCGCGCCGGCGCATCGGCGCGGCATCGGCTATGTGCCGCAGGACGGGGCACTGTTCCCGCATCTGAGCGTGGCCGAGAATATCGGCTTCGGGATCGAGGCGGGCGACCCGGAGCGCGACCAGCGCATCAATGAGCTGATGGAGATGGTCGAGCTCGATCGCGCCATGCTGCGCCGCCGCCCACATGAGCTCTCCGGCGGCCAGCAGCAGCGCGTGGCGCTGGCCCGGGCGCTGGCGCGCCGGCCGGCGCTGATGCTGCTCGACGAGCCGTTCTCGGCGCTCGACACCGGTCTGCGCGAGGCGGTGCGCAAATCGGTGATGCGGGTGCTGAGCCAGGCCGGCATCACCGCGATCATGGTGACGCATGACCAGGCCGAGGCCTTGTCCTTTGCCGATCAGGTCGCGGTGCTGCGGGGAGGGCGGTTGATGCAGGCCGGCGCGCCCGTCACGCTTTACTGGCAGCCGAAGGACCGCGAGACCGCGCTCTTCCTCGGCGATGCGACGATGCTGGAGGCGCAACTGGGCGAGGGCTTCGTCGATTGCGCGTTGGGGCGCATTCCAGCCGAGACCGGCGCGCGCCGTGGCTCCGGCGAAATCATGCTGCGCCCCGAGCAGATCAGTCTTTCACCCGCAACTGTCGGCGGGCAGGAGACTGGCGCCTGTCATGGCGAGGTCGAGGAGGTCGAGTTCGGCGGGGCGCTCTGCGCCATCACCGTGGGGGTCGTCTTCGGGGAGGCGCGGATCCGCATCCTCGTCCGCTCGCCGGGCCGCGATTTGCCTGCGACAGGCTCGCGCGTCCGGCTCGAGGTGCAGGGCGGCGCACATATCCTCGAGCGGTAGAGTCCGCGACCGGCAACGCCGTCCAGTCGTGCCTTCGATGCAGGCGGTTCCACAAATTGCTTATGAAATAGGCGATAACCGCCATCGTGCATACAAGATGCATGTAATCTGGCCAAGCGCCTGCCGCAGCGTGCATTGATGCGCTTCACTCGGCAAGCGCCGTCGATAGAGAGCTGAGACGCCGCTTCTGGCGCGAATGGGCAGCAATCACGGGAAAAATTGGCTTCTGCCGCGCGCGTGCGAGGTCGGATTTGGCCGCCGGCGCCGCGCTTGCGCTCGCGATTTGGGGCGGCACGCTCTGTGCATGAGAGGCGCATCTTTCCGCTGCCGGCGCCGTTCCAAGGCTGCTGGCGCATGCCAGCCTGTCCGCGCATCGAGGGATCGTTCCATGACAATCACACGCCGCACCGCCATCGCTGCCGGCCTCAGCCTACCCTTCGCCGCCCGCGGCGGCGCTGCGCAGGCCCAGGCGCCGAGCCGCAGCGAGACGCTGCTGCTGGTGCAGGAATACGGTCCCAACAGCCTGGACATGCAGGGCATCGGCTCGTCGCAGCCGGTCAATGGTGTGGCGCTGAACTGCTATGATCGGCTGCTGCGCTTCAAGCCGGTTCCGATTCCGGGCGGCGGTGGCAATACGATCGCGATGGGCGAGCTCGAGGGCGAGCTGGCGGAAAGCTGGCAGCTTGCCCCGGACGGCATGAGCTGCACCTTCAAGCTGCGCGACGCCACCTTCCATTCCGGACGCAAGGTCACGGCCAAGGACGTCAAATGGTCGCTCGACCGCGCGGTCTCGATCGGCGGTTTCGCCACGACGCAGATGAATGCCGGCTCGCTGGAGAAGCCCGAGCAGTTCGTCGTGGTCGACGACAAGACGCTGCGCATCGATTTCATCCGCAAGGACAAGATGACGCTGCCGAACCTGGCCGTCACCATCCCCTTCGTGTTCGACTCCGAGCTTGCCATCAAGAATGGCGGCGACGACCCCTGGGCCAAGGACTATCTCAAGAACAACATCGCCGGTTCCGGTGCCTACAAGGTCGAGAGCTGGAAGCCCGGCGTCGAGACCATCTATGTCCGCAATGACGCCTGGACCTGCGGCAAGCTGCCGAGCCTGCGCCGCATCATCGCGCGCGACATCGCCTCGCCCTCGACCCGCCGGGCGCTGATCGAGCGCGGCGACGCCGACATCTCCTACGGTCTGCCGCCAAAAGACTTCAAAGACCTGGCTGACGCCGGCAAGGTCAATGTCGTCGGCGTGCCGATCCCCAACGGCGTCTGGGGCTGCTATCTCAACACGCAGGTCGGGCCGTTCAAGGATGTCCGCCTGCGCCAGGCGGTCGCCTGGGTGATGCCCTATGAAAAGATGCTGCAGGCCTCATTGTTCGGCCGCGGCGTCGACATGTCCGGCGGGCCGGAGACGCCCAAGGTCGCCTGGCCGCAAGCCTTCCCCTACAAGACCGACGCCGCCAAGGCGAAGGCGCTGGTCGATGCGGCCGGCGGCGGCTTCTCGACGACGCTGCTGTTCGATGCCGGTAATGCGACGGTTGCCGAACCGATGTCGGTGCTGATCAAGGAGGCGCTCGCAACCATCGGCATCAATGTCGAGATCTCGAAGGTGCCCGGCGCGAATTTCCGCGGCGAAATCCAGAAGAAGACCAACCCGATGGTCCTCAACCGCTTCGCCGGCTGGCTCGACTATCCCGACTATTATCTGTTCTGGACGATGCACGGCAACAATTCGATCTTCAACATCGCCGCTTATCAGAACCCGGCGCTGGACAAGCTGGTCGACGAGGCCCGCTTCACCGCCGACAAGGCGGTTTACGACAAGAGCGTCGTGGAGTTCATCAAGCTGGTGAACGTCGAGGTGCCGATGGTGCCGATTGCCCAGCCGACCCATGACGTCGCCATGCAGAAGTCGATCGGCGGCTATCAGTTCCAGCCCTGCCGCGAGCCGGATTTCCGCTACCTGACGAAGGGGTGAGGAACTTGCTTGAGCTAGGAAACGCAACGTCATCCTGGACAAGCGGCGAAGCCGCGCAGCTCCGGGATCCATCGGAGGGCTCCGGAGCTCTCCGATGGATCCCGGCGCTCCGCTTCGCTCCGGCCAGGATGACGGTGTGTTTCCGCACTCGATCTGCACAGGTCGCCATCGCGCTGAGCCGGACGGGGAACATGCCATGCTCAAGATGATCGGCCAGCGCCTTATGACGACCATCCCGTCGATCATCGGCGTGATCATCGTCACCTTCCTGCTCACACGGGTCCTGCCGGGCGACACCGCCGCCTATTTCGCCGGGCCTGCGGCGTCACCGCAGGCCATTGCCGAGATCCGCGGCAAGCTTGGCCTCGATCAGCCGCTGCCGGTGCAGTTCGTCTCCTATGTCACGGCATTGCTGAAGGGCGATCTCGGCCAGTCGCTGACGACCGGCCAGCCGGTGACCAGGGACATTGCGGCGAGGCTTCCGGCTTCGGCCGAACTGACGCTTGTCGGCTTGCTGCTTGCCATGGCGGTGGCGCTGCCGCTTGGCGTGCTCGCCGCCGTCAAGCAGGGCTCCTGGGTCGACCATCTCTGCCGGATCGTCGCGACGGCGGGCGTCTCGTTGCCGGTGTTCTTCACCGGGCTCTTGCTGGTCTATGTCTTCTACTTCCTGCTCGGCTGGTCGCCGGCACCGCTCGGGCGGCTCGACGTCTTCGCCTCCGAGCCGCCTGGTGTCACCGGCTTCCTGCTGATCGACATGCTGCTTGCGCGCGATCTTGAGGGTTTCCGCGCCGCCTTCTCGCAGCTCATCCTGCCGGCCGTGACGCTCGCCATCTTCTCGCTCGCGCCGATCACGCGGATGACGCGGGCCTCGATGCTGGCCGTGCTTGGTGCCGATTTCGTCCGCACGGCGCGTGCCAGCGGCCTGACCAATAGCAAGGTCATCGGTACCTACGCCTTCCGCAACGCGATGCTGCCGGTGGTGACGACGCTCGGCATGGTGTTCTCCTTCCTGCTCGGCGCCAATGTGCTGGTCGAGAAGGTTTTTGCCTGGCCGGGCATCGGCTCCTATGCGGTCGAGGCGCTGATCGCTTCGGACTACGCCCCGATCCAGGGTTTCGTGCTGACCATGGCGGTGATGTATGTCGCGCTGAACCTCATGATCGACGTGCTCTACGGCGTCATCGATCCCCGCGTCAGGCTGGAGGGGTGAGGCCGTGAACGACATGCCCCAAATCCTCGAAAAAGAACCCGAGCCCGCTCCCGGCGAAGCCCTGCCTGCCGAATCTTTGCCGGTCGAATCCGTGCCTGCATTGCGCTTCGAGGCGCCGCCCTCGACCAGCCTGTGGGCGCATGCGCGCCATATCGTGGCGGAGAACCCGGTGACGGGGCTCGCCTTCGGGCTGTTTGCGCTGATCCTGCTGGCGGCGCTGATCGGCCCCTCGATCGTGCCTTATGATCCTCTCGCCTCGAACACCAATGCGGCGCTGCAGGCGCCGAGCCGTGCGCACTGGTTCGGCACGGACCAACTCGGCCGCGACATCTTCAGCCGCGTCATCGCAGCGACTAGGCTCGATTTCTCGATCGCGGTGTTCTCGGTCGCGCTCGTCTTCGTGCTCGGCGGGCTTGCCGGCATCATGGCCGGCTTCTTCGGCGGCTGGGTCGACAAGCTGGTTGGAAGGATCGCCGACACGATCATGGCGTTCCCGCTCTTCGTGCTGGCGATGGGCATCGTCGCAGCGCTCGGCAACAGCGTCACCAACATCGTGCTGGCGACGGCGATCATCAATTTCCCGCTCTATGCCCGCGTCGCCCGCGCCGAGGCGAATGTCCGCCGCGAGGCCGGTTTCGTGCAGGCGGCGCGGCTCTCGGGCAATTCCGACTGGCGGCTGCTGCTCACGCAAATCCTGCCCAACATCATGCCGATCATGGCGGTGCAGATGTCGCTGACCATGGGCTACGCCATCCTGAACGCGGCGGGCCTCTCCTTCATCGGCTTGGGCGTGCGCCCGCCGACACCTGAATGGGGCATCATGGTCGCGGAAGGGGCTGGTTTCATCGTCTCCGGGGAATGGTGGATCGCCTTCTTTCCGGGCTTGGCTCTGATGATCGCGGTGTTCTGCTTCAACCTGCTCGGCGACGGCGTGCGCGATCTCGTCGATCCGCAGCGGAGGAATTGATGGGTACGCTCATGAACCTCTCCGTCATTCCGGGGCTCGCACAGCGAGAGCCCGGAACCCAGAACCGCAGGCCGAACTCCAGCAATCATGACCGTCGCGTCCTGTCTTTTGTAACCTGCGGTTCTGGGTTCCGGGCTCGACGCTGCGCGTCGCCCCGGAATGACGGGGAGGTTCTGGCATGACCTCTCCTCCCCTCCTCGACATCAAGAACCTCACCGTCGAATTCGCCACGCGCCGCGGCGCCGTCCAGGCCGTCAAGTCGATCGACATCCAGGTCGCCAAGGGCGAGACGGTCGCGATCGTCGGCGAGTCCGGCTCGGGCAAGTCGGTGACCTCCTATGCCGTGGTGCGCATCCTCGATCGGGCAGGCCGCGTCGCCGAGGGCGCGATCTCGTTCTCCGGCATCGACCTCGTCACGGCCGATGAGGCGCAGATGCGCGATCTGCGCGGGCGCGAGATCTCGATGATCTTCCAAAACCCGCGCGCGGCGCTGAACCCGATCCGCAAGGTCGGCAGGCAGATCGAAGACGTGCTGCTCCAGCATGTCCAGGCGACGCGCGCGACCGCCAGGGAGAAGGCGATCGAGGCCCTGACCAAGGTCAAGATCGCCCGCCCCGAGGAGCGCTACGACGCCTATCCCTTCGAGCTTTCCGGCGGCATGTGCCAGCGCGTGGTGATCGCGCTCGCACTCGCCTGCCAGCCGCAATTGCTGATCGCTGACGAGCCGACGACGGGCCTCGATGTGACGACGCAGAAGGCGGTGATGGATCTGATCGTCGAGCTTACGCGCGAGCGGGCTATGTCGACGATCCTGATCACCCATGATCTCGGGCTGGCGGCGGCCTATTGCGACCGCGTCGTGGTGATGGAGAAGGGCAAGGTGGTGGAGACGGCCGCCGCTGCCGATATCTTCCGCAATCCGCAGCACCCCTATACCCGCAAGCTGATGCAGGCGACGCCGCGCATCGGCATGTCGCTTGCCGATCTGTTGCCGGATGCGCCAAAGGGGCCACCGGCCGAGGCGAGGGCGCCTCAGGTCACGCCCGCCGGAGACGCACCGCTTATGCGGGTCGAGAAGCTGGTCAAGGAGTATCCGCGCCCTTCGGCGGGCGGCGTCCTCGCCAAGCTCAGGGGCAAGGCGGAGCCGGAGAAATCCGCCTTCCGCGCGGTCGACGGCATCAGCTTCACGCTCGCCAGGGGCGAGACGCTTGGCCTGGTCGGCGAGTCCGGCTGCGGCAAGTCGACGACCTCGATGATGATCACGCGACTGATCGACCCCAGCGGCGGACGCATCATCTTCGACGGCGCCGATATCGGCGCGATCCCGGCCAGATCTTTCGCGGCCTCGCCGTATCGCCGGCGTATCCAGATGGTCTTCCAGGACCCAACCGACAGTCTCAATCCGCGCTTCACGGCCGAGCGGGCGATCGCCGATCCGATCCTGCGCATGGGCGGGATTTCGCGGCGCGATGCCTTGCGCGCCCGCTGCGAGGAGCTGGCGCGGCTTGTCGGCCTGCCGGTCGAACTGATCGACCGCTTCCCGCACCAGCTTTCGGGCGGGCAGAAGGCCCGTGTCGGTATCGCGCGCGCCATCGCGCTCGACCCCGATCTCGTCATCCTGGACGAGCCGACGGCGGCGCTCGATGTTTCGGTTCAGGCCGTGGTGCTGAATCTGCTGGAGGAGCTGAAGGGGCGGCTCGGCATGAGCTATCTCTTCGTCTCGCATGATCTCAACGTGGTGCGGCTGCTCTGCGACCGGGTCATCGTGATGAAGACCGGCGCGATCGTCGAGGAAGGTACTGCCGAAGAGGTGTTAGGCAACCCGCAGGCGGCGTACACCAAGGAATTGCTGACCGCGATTCCGCATCCGCCGATGTGAGGGCATCTCGTCGTCATTGCGAGCGTAGCGAAGCAATCCAGAGGCAGCGCGAGACGCTGGATTGCTTCGCTACGCTCGCAATGACGGGGAGGGGGAAACAAGGACGATACAGGAATGAAGATCAACGACCCCGCCGTGCTTGCCGAAGTCGAGGCCGCTTTTGCCGCCTATGAGAGAGCGCTGACGACCAATGACGTCACGACGCTGGATGCGCTGTTCAAGGACAGCCCGCAGACATTGCGCTACGGGGTCGGCGAAAATCTCTACGGCTATGCCGAGATCGCGGCCTTCCGTGCGGCGCGCTCGCCGGTCGGGGTGATGCGCACGATCGAGCGCACCGTCATCACCGCTTACGGCGATGCCATGGCCACGGCCAACACGCTGTTCCGGCGCGACAGCATGGTCGGCAAGATCGGGCGGCAAAGCCAGACCTGGGTCAAGTTCCCGGAAGGCTGGCGGGTCGTCAGCGCCCATGTCAGCGTGATCGCGGAATGACGCCCGGTTGCGCGGCGCCATGACCCTGTTGTGCCGGCCTGCTAGACCCGTTTCCGGTCCAATTGGATCGTTCAACCGCTCCAGCTTTTTTGTTCTATGGCGTTTTCTTCACGCGAACCCGTTTCTTCACGCGAACCAGTGTCCATTTCGCTCGAAAACGCTTTAAGCAGATGCTCGCGCTTCCGCTGAATCCTTGGTCCTGATCCATGCCGCCTCGCCGCGCCGCCGCCGTTGGACTTAAGCCCGCAGCCCCCACGCGCACGGAAAGCTTGCGGCTTCAGATCGCCGACGAGATCGTTTCGGGCGCGCTCGAGCCGGGCACGCCACTCGACGAGCAGGAGCTCGCCGCGCGCTTCGGCGTCTCGCGCACGCCGGTTCGCGAGGCGATCCGCCAGCTCTCAAGCTCGGGGCTGGTCAGCGTCAGGCCGCATCGCGGCGCGGTCGTGGCGCTGCCGACGCCGAGCCAGCTCCATGACATGTTCGAGGTTATGGCGGAGCTTGAAGGGCTCTGCGCCGGGCTTGCTGCCCGCAACATGACGGTGCCGGAGCGGCGCGGGCTCGAGGCGCTGCACCAGGCCTTGCGCACGCTCGTCCATGAGGGCGACCCGGCGCGCTATCACGAGACGAACGAGGCTTTCCACGCCGCGATCTATGCCGGCACGCATAATGGCTATCTCGCCGAACTCACCTTGATGACGCGGGCGCGCGTCGCGCCGTTTCGCCGGGCGCAGTTCCGCGCCACGGGGCGGTTGGGTGGCTCCTACCAGGAGCACGACACGATCGTGCAGGCGATCTTGCGCGGTGACCAAGCGGGGGCGAGCGAAGCAATGCGCGCCCATATCGGCATCGTGCGCGATGCCTTCAGCAGCTATGCCGAGGCGCGGTGAGGATGGTCCCGCCAAGTCGAACCGGCAGGTCGCGATCTATCTCTGCCGCGGCGGGATGTCGCTAGACTTCCCCGGGAAAGTAGCCAGGAGTTCGCCGAAGCTCGGCGCAGGCACCGCGCTCGCTTGCGCCGCCGTGAAAGCCCGCCAGCCGCCATATTCCGTGACGTCGCGCGCGCCTTCCGTGGCGATGGTCTCGCAGAGGAAGCCCTTGACCCGCGTGCCATCCGCCAAGGCGAGTGTGCCGATGCCGAGTGGGGAGGGGATGCCGGCGACGAAGCGGCCAAAACCTTCAGCAGGCAGCGCCCAGACTTCGAGCGCGACCGTCGCGCCTTGACCGGGCGCGACGCGCACCAGGCCGGGCCGGGCCGGCGGCCCGCCGGGGAGGGCGAAGAGGCGGTAATCGGCCGTGGTCGTCGTCGCGCGCAGGAAGCTCGCTCCGAGCCCGGTCAATTCGCCGTTCAACGGCATGCCGGAGAGATGCGCGCCGACGACGGCGATCTCGATCGTGCCGGGAGCAGGGGCGATGGGCCGCGCCGCCAGCGCCGGCGCATTTGTGCCCGTTGCGCCCAGGGTCAAGCCGGATGCGGCATGGAAGGCGCGGCCGAGGCCGGCCAGCGCCGCGTCATGGCCGCTTGGCGCGATGAAGGTGACGCCCGCTGCCGTGCCGCCTTCGGTCAGGCTCACGGGCACGGCGAGCGCGCACATGTCGAGCAGGTTCACGAAATTGGTGTAGCGGCCGAGCATGGAGTTCTGGCCGATGGGGTCTGCCGCCATCTGCGCCAGCGTGACCGGGCGTGGTGCTGTCGGCACCATCATCGCATCGATGCCGTTCAGGGCCGCCTTCGCAGCAAGCGCGAGTTCGGCCAGCTTGTAGCGCGCGGCGAAGGCATCGGCTGCGTCCGGCAGGGGTTTGCCGGCGATGACCTGCCGGATCACTGGCAGGATCGCCTCGGGGTCGCGCGCCAGCAGGTCGCGGATGGCGAGAAAGCGTTCCGCCACCCAGGGGCCGTCATAGAGCAGGCGGGCGGTATCGTAGCACGGCGTCATGTCGAGCGGCACGATCACCGCGCCGAGCGAGCGGGCACGTTCGACTGCCAGCGCGAAGCTTTGCGCCGCCTCGGCATCGCCGTCGAAATCGAGATCGGCAGCCCCTGGAATGCCGAGCTTGAACTGCGGCGGGATCGCGCCCGGCTGGCCGAGAGGGACAGGGCGGGAAAAGGGATCGGAGATATCGCGCCCCGCGATCACCTCCAGCACAGCGAAGGCGTCGTCGGTCGTCAAGGCGAAGACGGAGACGCAATCGAGCGTGCGGCAGGCGGGCACGACGCCGAATGTGGGCACGAGGCCGAGGCTCGGCTTCAGGCCGACGAGGTTCTGCAGGCCGGCTGGCACGCGGCCCGAGCCCGCCGTGTCCGTGCCAAGCGCAACCGGGACGATGCCGGCCGCGACCGCGCTTGCCGAACCCGAGCTGGAGCCGCCGGGAACCAGATCGGCGCGCAGGGCATTGCGCGGTACGCCATAGGGCGAGCGTGTGCCGTTCAGCCCGGTGGCGAACTGGTCGAGATTGGTCTTGCCGATGATGATCGCGCCCTGCGCGCGCAGCCGTGCCACGGCGCTGGCGTCCTCGACCGGCGTATAGGCGAAGGCCGGGCAGGCGGCCGTAGTGGCCAAGCCGGCGACGTCGATATTGTCCTTCACCGCAACCGGCACGCCCCAGAGCTTGCGGCCGCGCGGACCCTCAGCCTGGAGGCGCTGCGCCTCGCTCAGAACCTCGGCCTCAGGCCGCAAGCTGATGAAGATGGCCGCGTCGCCATGGGCGCGGTGGCGCGCATAGCTGGCGGCGATCGTCCCGGCGATCGTGACGCGGCCGTCGAGATGGTCGGCGAGGAGGGCGCTCAGTGTCGGCACGGCAAGGTCTCTCGGTGAAAGGCTACAAAACAGGCATTCGTCAGTTCAATGCATACAAAGATTATGCATGGTCGCGATAGGTCGCTCCGGCGCCTGCCTCGGCGTCAGGAGAGAATTTCGGTCCCAGTGAAATGGCCGTTCTGATTTCCATGTGATTCCATAATCTTACGTTTATCCCTCTCGGTGGAGGCCCGGTCGGCCAGGCTCGATCGCTTTCAGGCATAGCCCTTGCAAAGCCCGTTCCGTTCGCCAGTCGGGAGCGTTTTCGGTGAGCCGGTCCGAGATTCCAGCCCAGCCTTTTCCGCTCAGCGTCGATTTCGCGCGCACTGCGCTCGTGATCATCGACATGCAGCGCGATTTCCTGGAGCCGGGTGGGTTTGGGGCAGCGCTCGGCAACGAC
This sequence comes from Bosea vaviloviae, assembly GCF_001741865.1. NCBI lineage: Bacteria > Pseudomonadati > Pseudomonadota > Alphaproteobacteria > Hyphomicrobiales > Alloboseaceae > Allobosea > Allobosea vaviloviae. Next base: position 5,548,704 of record NZ_CP017147.1, on the reverse strand, counting down.
GTCTCGCTGCTCGTCGCTGCGGTCGCACCTTGCCAGGCTATCCTGGCCGGCGCGCGCGAAGCCCGCATGCTGGTGATCCATACCCGCGAGGGCCACAGGCCGGATCTCTCGGACGCGCCGCCAGCCAAGGTTTTGCGCGGCGATCCGAAGAAGCGCATCGGCGCGGCAGGCCCGATGGGGCGCATCCTGATCCGGGGCGAGGCCGGCCATGACATCGTTCCGGCGCTCGCGCCCCTGGCCGAGGAACCGGTGATCGACAAGCCCGGCAAGGGCGCCTTCTACCAGACCGATCTCGACCTCATGCTGCGCAATCGCGGCATCGAGACGCTGCTCGTCACCGGCGTGACGACTGAGGTCTGCGTCCACACCACGGTGCGCGAGGCGAATGACCGGGGCTATCGCTGCCTCGTGCTCGGCGACGCCTGCGCCTCCTATTTCCCGGAGTTCCATGAGGTGGGCCTGCGCATGATTGCGGCCCAGGGCGGGATTTTCGGCTGGGTTTCCACGACAGGCGAGGTGCTGGCAGCGCTCAGCGCTGCCAGGCGCGCTGCCTGAGCACAACACAGGAGGGGGCTATGGCGACGGCGACCGCGGCGACGACCTCACCGAAACTCTGGACGCCGGGCGACTGGAACGCCCTGTTCGGCTTCGGCACCAATATCCTGGTCAACCTGCTGGTGTTGACCGGCCTGCTGCAATTCGTGCTGAAGATGCCGAGCGAGATCGTCTTCGGGCGCATCCTGCCGGCGCTTGGGCTGATGATGGCCCTCTCGACCGGCTATTATGCCTGGCTCGCTTACAAGCTGGCGAAGGAGACCGGCCGCGACGATGTCTGCGCGCTGCCCTCGGGCATCAGCGTGCCGCATATGTTCGTCGTCACCTTCGTGATCATGCTGCCGATCGCCTCGATGACCGGCGATCCGGTCAAGGGCTGGGAGGCGGGGCTCGTCTGGGTCTTCTTCCAGAGCTTCATCCTGATGATCGGCGGCTTCATCGCGCCCCATATCCGCAAGATCACGCCGCGCGCGGCGCTGCTCGGCACGCTGGCCGGCGTCTCGATCGCTTTCATCTCGATGCGTCCGGCGCTGGAGATCTTCCTGACGCCGGCGATTGGGCTCGTCTGCCTCGCTATCATCCTGGTGAGCTGGTTTGGCGGCGTGCGCTATCCCAAGGGCATTCCGGCAGGGCTTGTCGCCATCGCCTTCGGCATGGTCATTGCCTGGGGCTCGGCGCTGCTGGGGCTCGATGTCGGTGGCCTCAGCCTCGCCAAGCTCGGTGCGGCGTTCTCGACCTTCGGCTTCTCGCTGCCGCTGCCGGCTTTCGACCATGTCTTCTCGGGCTTCAACTATCTCGGCATCATCCTCGTCACCGCGATCCCCTTCGGCATCTACGATCTCGTCGAGGCGATGGACAATGTCGAGAGCGCGGAGGCTGCCGGCGACCATTACCCGACGACGCGGGTGCTGACGGCCGACGGCGTCGTCAGCCTGATCGGCTGCCTGATGGGCAACCCCTTCATCAACGCGGTCTATATCGGCCATCCCGGCTGGAAGGCGATGGGTGGGCGCATCGGCTATTCCGCCGCGACCGGACTGATCGTCGTCGTGCTGTGCTGGTTCGGGGTCATCGCGCTCTTGCTGGCGCTTATCCCGATCGTCGCGATCTCGCCGATCCTGCTCTATATCGGTATGCTGATCGGCGCGCAGGCCTTCCAGACCACGCCGGTGAGCCATGCGCCGGCGATCGTGCTGGCGCTGACGCCGCATCTCGCTGCCTGGGCCAAGGTGCTGATCGACGGGGCGCTTGGGGCCGCCGGCACCAATGCGGCGGCAGTCGGTATCGACAAGATGGCGAATATGGGCGTGCTCTATCACGGGCTCGAACTGATGGGTGGCGGCGCGATCCTGTCGGGCCTCGTGCTCGGCGCCATCGCCGTCTTCGTCATCGAGAAGCAGTTTTTGCACGCGGCGGCGTTCGCGGCAGCAGGCGCCATCCTGACTTATTTCGGTTTGATGCATGGCGAGGCGATCGGCATCGGCAAGGGGCTTGGCGTCACACCCTCGATCAGCCTCGCTTATGCGATGGTGGCGGGCTTCCTCTATCTCTGCTCGCGCTCACTCGTAGCGGCCGAGGCGCCCAAGCCGATGATCTCCGAGCCGCAGGGCGTATTGGAACCGGCGGAATGAGCGAGACGAAACCTGCCTTCGACGCTGCGCGCCATCTCGACGCGATGGCCCCAGTGCTGGGCCTGACGATCACGGAGGAGCAGCGCCCCGGCGTGCTGCAGTTCCTTGGTGTCGCGCATCTGATGTCGGAGATCCTGCGCGCCGCGCCGCTCGACGATGCCTCCTTCGAGCTCGCGCCCGTGTTCCGGCCGGGGCGGACCAGCGATGGAGACCCTGCGTGAGTTTCGATGCCTTCACGCCGGCGCATCTGATCGCGGCGCAGATCAGGGAGGGCGCGGTCTCGGCCGAGGCCGTCATCACCGGCTTCCTCGACCGGATCGCGAGGATCAATCCGCAGGTCAACGCATTTACCGACGTCACCACTGAGCGGGCTTTGGCGCAGGCGCGGGGGATTGATGCGGCGCGGATTGCGGGCCAGACGCTCGGGCCTTTGGCGGGCGTGCCCTTCGCTGCCAAGAATCTCTTCGACATCGAGGGCCTGCCGACGCGGGCCGGCTCGAAAGTCAATCGCGAGCGCGCGCCGGCGCCGCGCGACGCCGCACTGGTCGAGCGGTTGAGCGCGGCCGGCGCGGTGCTCGTGGGCGGGCTCAACATGGGCGAATATGCCTATGACTTCACCGGCGAGAATGCCCATGACGGCGCTTGCCGCAATCCGCATGATCTTGCGCGCATGGCTGGCGGCTCGTCCTCAGGCTCCGGTTCCGCAACGGCGGCGGGGCTCGCTCCGCTATCGCTGGGTTCGGACACCAATGGCTCGATCCGCGTGCCGAGTTCGCTCTGCGGTGTCTTCGGGCTGAAGCCGACCTATGGCCGCCTGCCGCGCACGCGCAGCTTTCCGTTCTGCGACTCGCTCGATCATCTCGGCCCCTTCGCCCGCGACGTGACCGATCTCGCCATGGCCTATGACGCGATGCAGGGAGGCGATGCGCATGACCCGGCCTGCGCGCAACGGGCGATCGAACCGGTGCTGCCGGCGTTGGCGCATGGCGTCTCGGGCTTACGCATCGCGGTGGCCGGCGGGTATTTTGCGACCGACGGCATGCCGGAGGCCGATGCGGCGGTGAAGGCGGTCGCCGTGGCTCTTGGCGCGACGCGGAATCTGGTGCTGGAGGGGGCGGGCATCGCCCGCGCCGCGGCCTTCCTGATCACCAATGCCGAGAGCGCCGCCTTCCATCTCGGGCGCTTGCGGGCGCGGGCCGATGATTTCGATCCCGAGACGCGTGACCGCTTCCTCGCCGGCGCAATGCAGCCGGCAGCCTGGTACATCCAGGCGCAAGCGGCGCGGCGCTGGTTCCATGACGAGATGATGCGGGTCTTCGCCGATATCGACCTGATCATTGCCCCAGTGACGCCTTGTCCGGCGCCGGAAATCGGCCAGAAGACGCTGAGCCTGCGTGGTGAGACCGTGCCGCTGCGGCCCAATCTCGGCCTGTTCACCCAGCCGATCTCCTGCATCGGCCTGCCCGTCGCGGCCGTGCCGGTGTTCGGCGCGGGTTTACCGATCGGCGTGCAGGTGATCGCTGCGCCCTGGCGCGAGGATGTGTGCCTGCGCGCGGCTCATGCGTTGCAGCGGGCTGGGGTGTGCGAGGCGAAGGCGCCGGCGATGCTCGCTTAAGGCCGCTCAAGCTCGACGAAATCGCGCAGACGCCCCAGAGCCCGATCCCACTGCGCCGAGATCTGGGCGAGATAGGCGCCGACATCCTCCAGACGCTCGGTCCGCAGTTCCCAGACCTTGTCGCGCCCACCGCGCTTGCCGTGCACCAGATCCGCATCCTCCAGCGCGCGAAGGTGTTTTGCGATGGCCTGGCGCGAAAGCTGCGTCGCGGAGGTCAGGCTCATGGTCGAAAGCGGCCCGCGGGCGCCCAGCCGCATGATAATGCCCAGCCGCGTCGGGTCTCCCAAAGCGGCAAAGACGAGAGCATTACGGCCGGCATGGCCTGCGGCCTGATCGGCGATCGACATAATCGGTTTCCTGCGATCGCGGGCTAGAGCATTTCCGCGTTTCTCCGAATCGCGGAAATGCTCTATCTCCTTGTTCTATTGCATTGTCTTCACGCGAACCGGTGTCCACTTCGCTCGAAAATGCTCTACGATGCCGACGTGCCGACAAGGTATTTTTTGATCAGCTCAGCCTGCTTCGTCCAGCCGCCATCGTTGGCAGTGAAGGCCTCGGCGCGGCGGCTCAGCGGGATGGCGTCGAAGCCGGACTCGCTGATCGTCAGCAGAACGCCATCGGCGACTTCTGCGAGATCGAAAGTGACAAGCGTCATTGGTTCGCTGTCATAGTCGACATTTGAATCGACTGCGTAGGGGTGCCAGCGGAACGCGATCATCCGCATCGGCTCGACGCGATCCACGATGAAGGTGAAGGTCTTGCCTTCATAGGGCTTCTGCATCGCCGCGACCTCGGGATCGACCTGCGTCGGCGTGATCCGCCCGACCAGCCGGGAGCCGGCCACGAACGGCCCGTCGAAGACGACGCCGAACCAGATGCCGAACTGACTGGAATCAGCGATGGCCTGCCAAACGCGATCGAGCGGTGCGCGGAGATGAACCTTCTTTTCGATGCAATCTGACATCACGAGCAACCTCCTGGTTGCTCGTTAATTAGCAATTGTCGCCCCAACCTGCAACCATTTGGTTGCTCGTTTGGCGGGGCCGTCTCCGCCTGCGAGCCTTAAGCCCCGCCGATCAATATCCCCGCCGCCAGCACCAGCCCGCCGCCAAGCACGACCTGGAAGGCAGCGCGCAGGAAGGGCGTCTCCATGAAGCGGTTCTGGATCCAGACGATGGCCCAGAGCTCGACGAAGACGACGATGAGCGCGATCGCGGTCGCGGTCCAGAAGGATGGGATCAGATAAGGCAAGGCGTGACCGAGCCCACCGAGCATCGTCATCATGCCCGAGGCCAGTCCGCGTTTCCAGGGCGCGCCCCGGCCCGAGATCTTGCCGTCGTCATGGGCGGCCTCGGTGAAGCCCATCGAGATGCCGGCGCCGACCGAGGCCGAGAGGCCGATCAGGAAGGTGGTCCAGGTGCTCTGGGTCGCAAAGGCGGTGGCGAAGATCGGGGCCAGCGTCGAGACCGAGCCGTCCATCAATCCGGCAAGGCCGGGTTGGACCCAGGTCAGGATGAACTGGCGCTTGGCGGCGATGTCCTCGTCGGCTCGGGCTTCGCCGCCGAGATGCGTCGCGGTCAGGTCCTGCGCCTTGCTCTCATGCTTGGCTTCGGCCGCTGCCAATTCGCCGAGCAGCTTGCGCGTGTCGATATCGCTCGAACGCCCGGCCGCCGCGACATAGAAGTCGCGGGCCTGACGCTCCATATCTTCCGCTTCTTCCCGCATGCGGTCGAGGCCGAGATTCTCGATCAGCCAGACCGGCTTGCGCGTGTAGAAATCGGAGACATGCTCGCGGCGGACCGGCAGGATGACATTGCCGAACCGGCGCTGGTAGAGGTCGATCAGCCTTTCGCGATGCTCGTCCTCTTCCTGGGCCATGCCATCGAAGATCGCGGCCGAGGCGGCATATTCGGAGCGGAGCTTCTGTGCGTAGATCGCATAGATGCGGCCATCCTCCTCCTCGGAGGAAATCGCCAGCGCCAGGATTTCCTTCTCCGACAGATCGTCGAAGCGGCGTTTGCCGGTGAGGCCGGGCAGGGAGAAGCGTGAGAGCATGTCAAAACTCTAGTTTGGAATAATTCTAAGCTAACGCCTTCGCGGCAGATGCGCAAGGGGAAGCGCCGAGTTTCGGAACTTCGCCTGCAGCGGAAACGAAAACGCCCGGCCTTTTGGCCGGGCGTTGAGTGTCGGAAATCGGTGCGCGCTCAGACGGTCAGCTTGCCGGCCTTGGCGGCGGCATAGCGCTCATTGACCTTGGCCCAGTTGACCACGTTCCACCAGCTCTTGAGGTAGTCGGCGCGGCGGTTCTGGTATTTCAGGTAATAGGCGTGCTCCCAGACATCGTTGCCGAGCAGGACCATGTGCTTGTCCATCAGCGGGCTGTCCTGGTTAGGCTTGCCGAGCAAGGCAAGCTTGCCGTCGGTTCCGACGGTGACGAAGACCCAGCCCGAGCCGAAGACGCGCAGGCCTGCGGCCTCGAAATCGGCCTTGAACTTGTCGAAGCCCCCGAGGTCCTTGGTGATCGCGGCCGCGACGTCGCCGCTCGGTGCGCCGCCCGCATTCGGGCCCATGACCTCCCAGAACATGGTGTGGTTGGCATGGCCGCCGCCGGCATTGCGGATGGCGGTGCGGGCCGCTTCGGGAACCGAGCCGATGTCGGCGAGCAGTTTGTGGAGGGGCGTCGAGGCGATGACGCCGTGGTCCTTGGCAACGGCATTGAGGCCGGCGACATAGGCGGCGTGGTGGCGGCTGTAGTGGATGTCCATCGTCGTCGCGTCGATATTCGGCTCGAGCGCGTTGGTCTCATAAGCGCGCTTGGGCAGCGAGAAGGGGCCTGCCGGAGCCGCCGGCGCCGTGGCCTGGGCCCAGACTTTGGGTGCGGCCGAGACGGCGATGGCGGCCGCGCCGAGGCCGAACAGCGAGCGGCGGGAAAACGAAGTCGCGTTGGTCATGACATCCTCCATAGGCCGATTGGCTTGCAGGCTCGGCGTTGCCTTCACGTTATGCACGCAATAGTTCTGCGGATGCAGTGGGGGCGCTCAAAAAATTGCGGTGCTGGCGGTTCTCCGGAACACCCCATCTGCAGCTTTTTCCGCAGATGGCGCAGACGACTTCGCATGACGGCCGGCACCGCGTCTCTGCCATAATCGTGGCATGAGTTCGACCAACGCCCGCACGCTCCTCCTCGTTCCCTTGCTCGGCCTGCTCTGGGGCTTCAACTGGCCTGCCGTCAGGATATCGCTCAGCGAGATCGCACCCTGGACGCTTCGCGCCGGCGGCATGACCTTCGCGGGGTTGACGCTGGTCGTCATTGCCCTTTTGCGCGGCCAATCGCTGCGCGTGCGGCGCCCGGAATGGCCGCGTTTGCTGCTGGCGGGGTTCCTTTCGATCGCCGCCTTCAACGTCCTGCTCGCCTTCGCGCAATTGATGGCGCCGACGTCGCGCGCCGCGATCCTGACCTTCACCATGCCGATCTGGGCAACGCTGCTGGCGCGGCTCTGGCTGGGCGAGGCGCTCGACCGGCGCAAGTTGCTCGGGCTCGCGCTCGGCATCGCCGGGCTCGCATCGCTGGGGCTGCCGCTGATCCGTGGCGGCGGGCTGACGCTCGGCCTGCTGTTCGCGCTGATCGCCGCCCTGAGCTGGGCCCTGGGCACGATCGTGACCAAGCGCTGGCCGGTCTCGGCGCCAGCCGTGACGGTGGCCGCCTGGCAGCTCCTCATCGGCGGGGCGGTCGCCGCGCTCGGCATGCTCGCTTTCGAGGGGCTGCCGGTGCCCAAGATGCTGGCGCCGCGCACGTTGGCGGCCCTGAGCTTCCACATCCTGGGCGCGCAGGCTTTGGCCTATTTCCTCTGGTTCACCGTGATCGCGCGGTTGCCGGCAGGTATCGCCAGCATCGGCACCCTGATGGTTCCCGCCGTCGGCGTGCTCGGCTCGGTCGTGCTGCTCGGCGAGCGGCCGAGCCCGAGCGACTGGCTCGGCCTCGTACTGGTGGTGGCGGCCTCAGGCACGATCCTGCTGCCGGCAAGGCCGCTGGCAAGCCTCAAGGCGGCGCGGTGAGCGATGGCCAGCTTGCGCAGCGGCGCGTTACCCAACCTCAATCTGAGTAGAAGCGTCACGGCTTGAGGAGACGACAATGTTGCCGAGCTTCGAAACTGACCGCTTGCTCGTTCGGCCCTGCTCCATGGCGGATTTCGCGGCCTGTCTGGCGATGGACCGTGACCCGGAGGTGACGAAACATGTTGTGGGGCCCTGGCATGATCCCGAACGGCATGAGCGCTTCCTGCGCGAGCGGATTCAAAAACCCTTCGGTTCCGGCTTGGGATATTGGTCGCTCTTCGCCAGGCCGCAACCGGAGCAATTCCTCGGCTGGGTTCTCCTGATTCCTTATGACGGTGTTGGGCCGGACATCGAAATCGGCTGGCGGCTGAACCGATCGGCATGGGGCAAGGGCTACGCGACCGAGGCGGCGCGCCTGATCGTCGAGCACGCTTTCCGAACGGTGGGCCTCGGCCGGATCGCCGCGGATATCGACCCGGCGAATTCGGCCTCGATGCGGGTATCCGAGAAGCTGGGCTTGGCCTTCATCGGCGATGGCGAGCATGATGGCATGCCGTGCAAATGCTACGTGATGACGCGGGAGGATTTCTTCGCGGCGAATCCCCGCAAGCCCTGATCTTGGGCCAGCGTGGACTCCCTGGGGCCGGCTTCCCGCATTAACGGCGGGTTTACGGCGTTTCGTTACGGTCTGGGCGGAAATTTCGCGACCGAGGGTCATCCCCACCATGCATGCGCTCGCCCTGAAGGTCCCGGAGCCGGCCAATGAGGACGCGCAGCATGAGGCCGGAGCCGCGCATGCCGTGCGCGCGATCTCGGAGCGCTTCGGCAAGCTCGGCCTCGAAATCACCGATATCGCCGGCCGCATCGGCGATGTGACGGGCCAGCTCGAGGGGCAGGCCGAGGGGTTGCATCGTGTCGTCAGCGCCGTCGAGCAGGTCTCGCGCGCCAACCGCGCCATCCAGCAGGCGGCGGAGGGGGCGCAGGAAACGGCGTCCGTGGTCAGGAGCGGGCTGGAGCGCGTCACCGGCGCGGTCAGGGTCGGGCTCAACGCGGCGCAATCGGATATCGAGGCGCTGTCGCAAGGTGCGCAGTCGATGTCGCAGGCCTTGGCCGAGGCCGTCTCCGACGCCCACAAGGTCAGGGCATCGAGCGAGGCCATCCAGTCCATCACCCGCGAGATCCAGCTTCTATCGGTCAATGCCGGCGTCGAGGCGGCGCGCAGCGGCACGGCCGGGCGCGGCTTTGCCGTCATCGCGGCGGCGGTGAAGCAATTGGCCGAGCAGACCCGCGATGCCACCGCGCTCAGCGCCAAGCAGCTCGACATATTGGTCAAATCGGTCGACCAGCTCGCACGCCGCAGCCAGGAGAACGCCCAGACCGCGCGCCGTGCCAGCGAGGGCAGCCAGAGCATCGCGCTGCAGGTCGGCGAGCTCGACAGTTTCGGCCGCTCGGTTGTCGAGCTGATCGGCGACATCGACGCGATCTCGAACCCGACGCGCGCGAACGCCGCTGCCTGCGCCAAGGTCGGCGAAGATCTGACGGTGCTGGTCGCCGGCGTCGATCAGTCGAGCGAGAATCTCGATCGTGCGGCGCAGCGCACCGCCTCGCTCGTCTCGATCAGCGAGGCGATCCTGGGCGCCATCGCCGCGTCTGGCGTACGCACCGCGCAATCGGAATTGATCGCGACCGCGATGGAGACGGCCGGGCAGATCGGGGCCCTGTTCGAGCAGGCGCTGGCGCGCGGCGAATTGACGACGGCGGATCTGTTCGACGAGGGCTACCGGCCGGTTGCCGGCTCGGACCCGCTGCAGCATATGACCCGCTTTGTCGGGCTGACCGACCGCATCCTGCCGCCGATCCAGGAGGCGCTGCTGGCTTCGAACCGCCGCATCGTGTTCTGCGCGGCGGTCGATCGCAACGGCTTCCTGCCGACGCATAACCAGAAATATTCGCAGCCCCAGGGACGCGATCCGGTCTGGAACAATGCCAATTGCCGCAACCGGCGCATCTTCGCCGACCGCACCGGCTTGGCTGCGGCGCGCAACCAGAAGCCGTTCCTGCTGCAGACCTATCGGCGTGACATGGGTGGCGGCCAGTTCCTGGTGATGGAAGATCTCTCGGCTCCGATCCGGGTCAAGGGCCGCCATTGGGGCGGGTTCCGTTTCGGGCTCAGCGTTTGAGGTAGGTGAGTTCCGACTGCTGGTGCTGTTGCGCCGCGGTCATCGTGTTGAGTGAGCGAGTCGAGCAAGCGTCATGCATATCGCGCCGTCTTTCCCGAATCTCTCCGTCCTGCTGATCGATGCGAGCCCGCATTATCGGCGCATCATCCGCACGATGATGTACCAGGCGCAGCTCCACCGCATCTTCGAGGCGTCCGACCTGTCCTCGGCGGCGACGATGTTCATCCAGAAGCAGCCCAACATCGTGATCCTGGATTGGGACCTGCCCGATTCCGGCAGCATGAAATGCCTCGCCTCGATCCGCTCCTTCAAGACCTCGCCCTTCGCCAAGGCGCCGGTGCTGGTGATGATGGAGCGCCCGGACCGACGCTCGGTCGTTCACGCCGCCAAGCTCGGCGCGCACGAGATCATCAACAAGCCGATCTCGCCCAATAACCTGTGGCTCCATCTGTCGGGGATCATCAACATCCCGCGGAAATACAAGGAGCAGAACGGCAGCATCTCGCTGGTGCCGCGCGCGATCAGCAACAACATGTTCTGACGGCGAGGCCCAATGTTCTGACGGCGAGGGCCCAGGAGCCACTGCCTGCCGGCGGGCGTCGAAAAAGCCTTAGAATCGCCCAAAAGATTGACGCATCGCGCGCTGGTTAGCGAAGTTTTTACCAATGAGACGCGATGCTCAGAGGCACATTCATGGGTCGCGCCGCCGTGGTCATCACTGTCTCCCTACCTCCCTTCCTGGGTCGCTCCGAAGCTGCGGCCTTTCGCAACCAGTTGCTGGTCGCGCTGGAGCAGAAGGAAAGCGTCTCCGTCGAATGCGCGGGGGCTGGTCCTTTCCCCAGCCTCTGGGTGCAGTTGCTGCATTCCGCCGCGCTCAGTGCCAAGGCGCGCGGCCTCTCGGTCTCCCTCAAGGCGGCTTCCGAGGAATGCCGCAAATCCCTGCAGGCGATCGGGTTCGACCCCGCTCGAAGCGCTCTCGTTCTGGAGTGATATGGATGAAGATCCTGGCTATCGACGACACCAAGACCCTGCTCAGCCTGCTCTGCCTGACGCTGCGCAATGCCGGCCATGAAGTGGCCGCCGCGGAGAATGGCGAGGAAGGGCTGACCACTTTCGACAAGTTCAAGCCGGATCTCGTGATCACCGACCTCAACATGCCGTTGATGGACGGCATCGAATTCACCCGGGCCTGCCGGGCCAGGCCCGCCGGGCAGAACACGCCGATCATCGTGCTGACCACGGAGAACGGTGCCGAGATCAAGGCGGAAGGCCGCCGCGCCGGCGCCAGCGCCTGGATGGTCAAGCCGTTCGAGCCTACGACCCTGCTCGGCCTCGTCGCCCGCTATCAGAACTGAGGCTGGCTGATGGACCCGTTGGCGGAACTCAAGCAGACCTTCTTCCAGGAGTGTGAAGAGCTCCTGGGCGCACTGGAGCAGAAGCTCCAGGCTCTCGATGAGGGATCGACCGATCCCGAGGACGTCAACGCCGCCTTCCGCGCCATCCACTCGATCAAGGGCGGGGCCGGTGCCTTCGGCTGCACCGAGCTCGTCGCCTTCGCCCATGTCTTCGAGGCCTCGCTCGATCATTTGCGTTCGGGCCGCGTCGCGCTCGAGGATGCGCCGTTCTCCCTGTTCCTGCGCTGCTCGGACGCTGTCGCCGATCTCGTTTCCGCCGCCCGCAACGACGAGGTCGCCAATGCGCGGCCCGATCTGCTGGAAGCGCTGGAGCGGGTTGGCCAGGCGCCCAAGCCTGCCGCCGCAGCACCTACCGCCGTAGCACCTGCCGCCGCCGCGCCCGAGCCCGCCAAGGCCGAGGCTGCAAAGCCGGCCGCTGCGAAAGCGCCTGCCAAGCCAGCGCCCGCTGCCGCTGACGACGCTCCTCCCGGCATCGCCGCGCTCGGCAATCTGCTCGCCATGGTCGAAGCCAAGACCGGAGCCGCCCCCGCGCGCGTCGACGACGGCTGGGACGACGAGCCGGCTGCCGCCGCGCCGTCGCCCGCCGACAAGCCCGGCCGCGATCTCTGCCTGCGGATCAACCCGGAATCGGATCTGTTTCGCCGCGTCATCGAGCCGCGCGTCGTGCTGGGCTCGCTGCCCGCCGAGGATATCGTCTCGGTGGTGTGCGATCTGAGCCAGGTGCCGCCGCTGGAGACGCTCGACGTCACCGATTGCCATATGCGCTTCATCGTGACGCTGCGCACCGAGCTTTCGGTCGAGGATATCTACAGCCGCTTCGACTTCACGCTCGCCGCCGAAGAGTTCGAGATCGAGACGCTCTCGCCGCCTGCCGCGAATGACGACGCCGAGCCGGACGAAGAGGCGCCCGCGGCGCCGGAGGCCGAAGTCTCGGCCAATGTCGCCGCCGACCTCTCTGCGATCCTCGCCAGGCTGGGGCCGGCTCCAACCAGCGCGCCGGAACCTGATATCCAGCCGGCCGCCGCGCCTGTCGCAGCCCCGGTCCAGGCCGTTGCGGAGGCTGCTCCGGCGCCGTCCAGGACACCGGCGGCGCGTGCACCCGCCAATGATGCGGCCGCCGCGCGCCAGCGCCAGGCCGTCAGCGTGCGTGTCGATCTCGACCGCATCGACAAGCTGATGAACCTCGTCGGCGAGATCGTCATCACCCAGTCCATGCTGGTCGAATGCGTGCGTTCGCTACCCTATGACGTCCACGCCAAGACGGCCGAAGGCATCCTGACGCTGTCGCGTCAGACGCGCGAATTGCAGGACCATGTCATGGCGGTCCGCGCCCAGCCGGTGAAGGCCGTGTTCCAGCGCATGCCGCGCCTGGTGCGCGAACTGGCGCAGACGCTGGGCAAGGAAGTGAAGCTCGTTCTCGAAGGCGAGAACACCGAGGTCGACAAGACGATCATCGAGGAACTCGCCGATCCGCTGACCCATATGATCCGCAACTCGATGGATCACGGGCTGGAGACGCCGGAAGACCGCATCGCCGCCGGCAAGAATCCAGAGGGCACGATCAAGCTCGTCGCGGAGCATCGCGCCGGGCGCATCGTGATCTCGGTCACCGATGACGGGCGCGGCATCGGGCGCGACAAGCTGCTCGCCAAGGCGAAATCCCGCGGGCTCGTCGGGCAGGATGAAAAGCTCGCGCCGGAGGAGATCGATCAACTGATCTTCGCTGCCGGGCTCTCGACCGCCGAGGTCATCAGCGACGTCTCCGGGCGCGGCGTCGGCATGGATGTGGTGCGCCGCAACGTCGAGTCGCTCGGTGGGCGCATCTCGGTGGATTCCGAGCCGGGCAGGGGCTGCAAGTTCACGCTCGCCTTGCCGCTGACCTTGGCGGTGCTGGAAGGCATGGTCATCCGCTGCGGCGACGACCGCTACGTCATCCCGATCGCCAGCGTGATCGAGACGCAGCATCTCGCCTCGACGCCGATCGAGCATCTCACCTTTGGCCAGGAGGTTCTGCGCTGGCGCGGCGAGGTCACGCCACTGCACCGGCTCGGCGCGGTCATGGGCTCGACCGGCACGCCCAACGAGAACATCATCATCATCGCCGAGACCGAACGTGGTGACAATGTCGGCATCGCGGTCGACGAGATCGTCGGCCAACAGCAGGTCGTGGTGAAGAGCCTCGAAGGCAATTACGGCACCGTCAATGGCGCGTCTGCCGCGACCATTCTCGGAGACGGCCTCGTCGCGCTCATTCTCGACGTCGACTCGATGCTACGCCTTGCCGCCTCCAGCGGCCGCCCATCTGTTCCCGCACTGAAAATGGCTGGATGATCATGACCCTTCAACTCGGCGAAAAGCATTTCTCGTCGGCGCAGCCGGAATCGGCGGTGCGCCGCATCGTCACCTTCAAGGTCGGCGACCGGACCTTCGGCATCGATGTCGGCATGGTGCGCGAGATCAAGGGCTGGCAGGCGACGACGCCGCTGCCGCATGCGGCGCCTCATGTGCGCGGCGTACTCAACCTGCGCGGCGTGATCCTGGCGGTCTACGACCTGCGCACCTCGATCGGGCTCGGCCTCACCGATGCGACTGCGACCCATGTCATCGTCGTCGTCGACATCGAGGACAAGGTCGCGGGCCTGCTGGTCGACTCGGTCTCCGACATCGTCGACGTCCCGGTCAGCGCGGTTCGCCCGGCGCCCGATCTGGAGCGCGACGAGCATGGCCTGATCGAAGGCCTCGTCCTGCTCGACACCGATATCGTCGCCTTGCTCGATCTCGCGGCCGTGATCCGCGACGGCGGCACCGAGGGCGCGATGGCAAAGGCGGCCCGCGCCGCCTGAGATAGGTCCACTTCCAAAAGGGGTTGCGTTCAGCGTCAGGAAGAACCGCACATCACAGAACCGTACGCCAAGACAGAAACGATAAAAATGGGCAGTTCCCTCGGTTCCCTTTCCAGACTGTCGGTCAGGCTGCCGCTCATGGTCGTCGGCGTGGTCTTCATCGCAGGTGGAGCGGTCGGCGCCTGCGTCTGGCAGGTTGCAGGCGGCATGCTCGCCGCCGCGTCATCCCAGATCCTGACATTGAGCACGACCGCGCTCTGCGTCGTCGCGCTGTTCGGCTGGCTGCTCGCCTATCGAGCCCAGCGCCCGATTGCGGCGATGCGCGATGCAGCGGTGTCGATCGCCGAAGGCGAGGACGCGGTGATCCCCGGATTGCAGCGCCACGACGAGATCGGCGAGATCGGCCGTGCACTCAAGACCATCCATGACAGGACAATCGAATCCGCCCGCATCCGTGCCGCACTCGACGGTTGCCGCACCAATGTCATGGTCTGCGACGCCGAAGATCGCGTCGTCTACGTCAACAGCTCGCTGCTCAAGTTCTTTACCGGGGCGCAGGAGGACTTCCGCGCGGCTTTCCCGGGCTGCTCGGCCAAGGACATGCTCGGCAAGGTCATGGAGAGCGTGCGCAACCAGCCAGGCCTCTCGCATACCGGCCAGGACGCCATTCGCTTCGCGCTCGGCCGGCGCACCGTCTCGCTCTCGCTGACCTCGGTGATGCATGCCGATGGACGCCGCTTCGGCACCGCGGTCGAATGGCTCGAGCTCACCGACGAGCTCGCTGCTTCGGCCGAGGTCGCCGACATGGTCTTGGCTGCCGTCGACGGCGATTTCTCGCGCCGCGTTCCGCTGGCCGGCAAGCCCGAGGCGCTGATGCGGATCGCAGAGGGCATCAACAGCATCAATGCTCTCGTCGAGGATGCGGTCGGCGAATTCGCCGGCGTGCTCGGTGGATTGTCCGAGGGCGACCTGACGTCACGCGTGCAGGGCGCCTATCGCGGCCGCTTCGGCGAGTTGAAGCAGAGCCTGAACGGCACGATGGAGCATCTCGCCCAGACCGTGGCGACGATCCAGGCGACAGCCGCCCATGTCTCGCGCGCTGCGCTCGAGATCAATGCCGGCGCCGGCGACCTTGCCCAGCGCACCGAGCAAACGGCGGTCAATCTCGAGGAAACGGCAGCGACGACGGAACAGTTGGCGGCTTCCGTCAAGCAGAGCGCGGCGCGCTCGCGTGAGGCGACCGACCTCGCCAGCGAGGCGATGGGCGTCGCTGAGGACGGCAAGGCCGTCGTCTCCAAGACGGTGGGCGCGATCGAGCGGATCGAGGATTCGTCGGTCAAGATTTCCGAGATCGTCTCCGTTATCGAAGGCATCGCCTTCCAGACCAATCTGCTGGCGCTGAACGCGGCGGTGGAGGCGGCGCGCGCCGGCGACGCCGGCAAGGGCTTCGCGGTAGTGGCATCGGAAGTCCGCTCGCTCGCCCAGCGTTCCAGCCAGGCCGCCAAGGACATCAAGGCCCTGATCGCGAGCTCGAACGAGCAGGTTGGGGAGGGGGTACGTTTCGTGCGCTCGACCGGCGAGGCGCTGGACCGGATCGTCACGGCTGCCGGCAAGGTCTCCGCGACCATCGTCGAGATCTCGTCGGCCACTGCCGAGCAGGCGCATGGCATCGGAGAGATGAGCCAGACCGTCGCGCATATGGACGAGACGACGCAGGCGAACTCGGCGCTGGCCGAGCAGAGCGCGACCTCGGCTGGCGAACTCATGGAGCAGATCGCGACGCTGAAGGAACTCGTCGCGTTTTTCCAGACGGAGACGGCCCCGCGGTTCGGCGGAGTGCAGGTCAGGGCAGAGCCGGCGCACCTGCCGCGCCGTGTCGAGACGCGCCGGTCGGAGCCCGCTCCGCCGCAGAAGATGGTGCTTCGTCGTCGCGTGGCAGGCGGCGGTCGCGCCGAGGAATGGTCGGAATTCTAGTGTCGAGGTCCAACGCCATGCTCGCCCCCCAAGCCTTCGCCGACGCGACATTGACGCGCGACGACATGGGCTTCATCGCCAAGCTCGTTTACGAGCATGCCGGCATCGTCATCCGCGAGCACAAGGAGGCGATGACGCGCGGGCGGCTGGCGCGTCGCGTCAAGGCGCTTGGGCTGGGCTCGGTCGCCGAGTACTGCGCTTTCCTGAAAACGCCGGGCGCCGTCTCCGAGATCCCCGAGCTGATCAATGCGGTGACCACCAACCACACCGCCTTCTTCCGCGAGCGGCATCATTTCGACCATCTGCGCAAGGATGTGCTGCCGAAATTGCTGCAGGAGCGCAGCGGGCGGCGCGGGCGTATCCGGATCTGGTCCTCGGCCTGTTCCTCGGGCGAGGAGCCTTACAGCATCGCGGCGACCTCGCGCGACGTGCTGGGCTCGCGCAGCGATGTCGATTTCCGTATCCTGGCGACCGACATCGACACCGATATCCTGGAGCGGGCGGAAGCGGGGCTCTATCCGAGCGAATTGTTCGAGCGGCTGCCGCCCGACGTCAAGCCGCTGCTCAAACTTGAGGCTGCGGCCAGGGGCGAGGCGCGCATCAGCGAGGATTTGCGCCGGCTGATCGCATTCAAGCGGCTCAACCTGATCGAAAAATGGCCGATGGGCGGGCCGTTCGACGTGATCTTCTGCCGCAATGTCTTCATCTATTTCGACACCCAGACCAAGGCTTCGATCCTCGACCGCTTCGTGGCGCTGCTGGCGCCGGGCGGTTTCCTCTATCTCGGCCATTCGGAATCGCTCCCGCAGCCGCACCCCCAGCTCCGGCTTATCGGCCGCACCATCTATGAGAGAACAGCATGAGCGTTGCCCGGGCCTCTCGTCGCTATTTCGACCCGCGCTTCGAGGCGACGATCATCACGGTCGCGCCAGGCGAGCATGAGATCACCGCGGCCAAGGACGAGATCGTGGCGACCGTGCTCGGCTCCTGCATCTCGGTGTGCATGCGCGATCCCCAAGTCGGGGTCGGCGGGCTGAACCATTTCCTGCTGCCGAAGAACAACGGCGGTTCGGACACCAATGCCGGCGAGCGCTATGGCGATACCGCTATGGAGGTCCTGATCAACGGCCTGCTCAAGCGCGGCGCCAGGCGCGGCAATCTCGAAGCCAAGGTCTTCGGCGGGGCGCGCGTGCTGTCGGGCGCCACGATGCTGGCGATCGGCGACGGCAACATCGCTTTCGTCAATGAGTTTCTGAGGGTGGAGGGCATTCCCGTGGTGTCCAAGGACGTCGGTGGCACGCGCTCGCGCCGCATCCATTACCAGCCTTCAACCGGCCGAGCCTGGGTGCAGCATGTGCAGCCGAGCACGCGCGACAGCGAGCACGAGCAGGAAGTCGCTTACCTCAATCGCCTCAAGACTCAACCCGTGGCTGGTGAAGTGGAGATCTGGTGATGAGCACGCTGACCTCTCCTGGCCCGGTGAAAGTCCTCGTCGTCGACGATTCCGTGCTGATGCAGAAGCTGATGACGCAGATCATCGATTCCGCACCCGGCTTCAAGGTGATCGGCGTCGCCGGCAGCGCCGAGGAAGGCTGGGACGCGATCCAGGAATTGCGGCCCGACGTCCTGACGCTCGATCTCGAATTGCCAGGTCGCCACGGCCTCAAGCTGCTGGCCCGCGTGCTCAAGCAGGACCCGTTGCCGGTGCTGATCGTCTCGGCTTTCGGAGGGCCGGGCGCCGACAACACCATCCAGGCGCTGGAGCTCGGCGCGATCGATTTCATCGAGAAGCCCGACGGCACGACGCATACGCTCGAAGGCTTCATGAAGCATCTGGTTGCGGCGCTGTCGCGGGCCTCAGTGAGCCGGCGTATGTTCGCCGCGCGGCGCGAGGCCGCGCCCGCACGTCCGGTGCTGGCACGCGAGCCGGCGCGCGGCGGGCGCACCTCGCTGATCGCGATCGGCGCCTCGACCGGCGGCGTGCCGGCCGTCCAGGTGGTGATGCGGGACCTCGCGCATCTGCGTATCCCTGTCGTCGTGGTGCAGCATATGCCGCCCGGCTACACCGCGAAATTCGCGGCGCGCCTGGCGACCGCGACAGGCCTCGATGTCCGCGAGGCCGCCGATGGCGACAAGCTGAAACCCGGCATGGCGGTGGTCGCGCCCGGCGGGCCGCGCCATCTCGAGATCGAGGAGCGCCGGGGCGAACTCGTCTGCGTGCTGCGGGAAGGGCCATTGGTCAGCGGCCACAGCCCTTCCGTCGACGTGATGTTCCATTCGGTGGCGCGCAGCCTCGGCCAGCATGCGGTCGGCATTCTGCTTACCGGGATGGGCCGCGATGGCGCTGACGGTTTGTTAGCCATGCGTAAAGCTGGTGCGGAGACGTTAATCCAAAGTGGGGAAACCTGTGTGGTAAACGGGATGCCGAAAGCGGCCTACGAATTGGGTGCCGCCGACAGGGTGGTGCCGCTCGATCAGATCGGTGCCGCTGTCGGCAACCTGATCGGCGAGCGACCGCATCTGCGCACCGCGTGAGGAGAGCGTGATGAAGGCGAGAAGCGACTACAGGATCCTCGTGGTCGACGATCAGAAGAGCATGCGCGGGCTCGCGACGTATTTTCTGAAGCAGATCGAATTCCAGGATATCGACGAGGCCGAGAACGCCCGCGAAGCCCTGATGAAGATGCAGAGCAAGCGCTACGATCTGCTGCTGCTCGACTGGAACATGGACGGCATGAGCGGCATCGATTTGCTGCGTGCGATCCGTTCGGTGCCGGAGCTGAACCAGATCAAGATCATCATGGCGACCTCCGAGCGCTCGGTCGACAAGATGGACGAGGCGACCACCAACGGCGCCGACCATTATGTGGTGAAGCCCTATGAGTTGCGCGACCTCGAAGTGCGCGTGAAGAAGGTTCTGTCGCTGAGTTCATAATCGCGCCGCCGCTCGACACATCACCCGTTCCAGCGCCCCGAGCCGCAAGGCTGCGGGGCGCATCCATATCGGGTCGTTGGCGCCAGAGCGGGATGCGAAAAAGAGGGAACCGGTTTTTCGCATTGATCCTGCTCCGGCTCTTGGTCGCCGCCCGACATCTGCCGCGAACCGGCGCTCGCATCATGAGGGCTTGGCATCGTTTTCGCTTGGCCCCCTTGCGTCGCGCCGTCTTGGCGCAAGCGCGTCTCGGCGCAAGGATGGCGCCGTCATTGCCATCCAGACGCAACCCCACCGGCAAAGCCTGCCTAGATTTCCGATACCGAGGTTCCATGTCCCGTATCCTGACCGTCGCCGCCGCCCAGCTCGGGCCGATCCAGAAGGCCGAGGGCCGCGACATCGTCGTCGCCCGGATGATTGCCCTGATGGATGAAGCCAAGGCGAAAGGCGCCGAGCTGATCATCTATCCGGAGCTGGCGCTGACCACCTTCTTCCCGCGCTGGCATCATGAGGACCGGGCCGAGGCCGACCATTGGTTTGAGGCTGCGATGCCGAACCCGGCGGTGCAGCCTCTGTTCGAACGGGCGCGCGAGCACGGCATGGGGATGAGCTTCGGCTATGCCGAGCTCACGCCGGAAGGCCGGCATTTCAACACCTCGATCCTGGTCGATCGTGAGGGCACGATCGTCGGCAAATACCGCAAGATCCACCTGCCGGGCCATGTCGAGTTCGATCCCGAGCGCGCGCATCAGCATCTCGAGAAGCGCTATTTCGAGCCGGGCGATCTCGGCTTTCCGGTCTGGCGGCTGATGGGCGGGCTGATGGGCATGATGATCTGCAACGACCGGCGCTGGCCCGAGAGCTATCGTGTCATGGGCCTTCAGGGCGTCGAGATGGTGGTGCTCGGCTTCAACACGCCGTCGGTCAATTCGCAGAAGCCCGGAGAGGGCATGGCGCAACGGCTGTTCCATCACAGGCTCTCGGTCCAGGCCGGGGCCTATCAGAATGCAACCTGGGTCGTGGCTGTCGCGAAGGCCGGCGACGAGGACGGCCATCACTGCATGGGCGGTACGCTGATCGTGAATCCCGACGGCGAGATCGTAGCCGAGCTGGAGAGTGAGGCGGATGGCGTCATCGTCCATGCTTGCGACCTCGACGACACCCGCTTCGGCAAGGCGACGATCTTCGACTTCAAGCGCCATCGCCGCATCGAACATTACGGGCCGATCACGGCGCAGGTCGGCGTGATCGAGCCGGAGTGAGGCTCCAGCCTATCCATCTCCTCGCGTCATCCTGGCCGTAGCCCCCGGGTCCGATCTTCGATCGGCCCAAGGATAAACTCCGCGGAGCGCTGGGATCCATCGTAGAGTTCAGCGCGCTACGATGGATCCCGGGTCGACCTGCGGTCGCCCAGGATGACGGCGAGGGGACGGTTCTTCCAACCCATGGCATTTGAGCGGACCGCATCCATGACCGACTTCACCGCCGCCTTTGCCGATCTCGAACCGCGTGAGCGCTACAAATTGCTCTGCGCCAGCGTGACGCCGCGCCCGATCGCGCTCGTCACCTGCGTTTCACCCGAAGGCGTCGTCAACGCGGCGCCGTTCAGCTTCTTCAACGTCTTCTCGGAGGATCCGGCCCTGGTCGTGCTCGGCCTGCAGCACGGGCCCGGCAACCACCCCAAGGACACGACCCGCCATATCGCGGCGGCCGGTGAATTCGTCGTCAATCTGGTCGATGAGGGGTTGGCGGACGCGATGAACATCTGCGCCATCGACTTCCCGCCTGAGGTCAGCGAGATC
Organism: Bosea vaviloviae; assembly: GCF_001741865.1. Classification (NCBI taxonomy): domain Bacteria; kingdom Pseudomonadati; phylum Pseudomonadota; class Alphaproteobacteria; order Hyphomicrobiales; family Alloboseaceae; genus Allobosea; species Allobosea vaviloviae. The sequence continues at coordinate 5,527,701 of NZ_CP017147.1, read as the reverse complement.
GACGCGGCGGGGCTTTCGCTGCTGCCGGGCGTCAGCGTCGCCGTGCCGCGTATCGCGGAAGCGCCCTTCGCCTTGGAATGCCGCAAGCAGGTTTCGCTCGCCTTCAGCCCGACGCGGGAATTGCTGGTCGGCGAGGTCGTCCGCATCCATGCTCGCGCGGGGCTCGTCGATCCCAAGACGCTGCGGGTCAGCATGAGCGACTACAAGCCGGTCGGCCGCATGTTCGGCGACGGCTATTCGCGCCAGAACGACCGCTTCGACCTCAGGCGCGGCAACTATGCCGGCTGGCTGGCGAAACAGGACTGAGCGGCGTCACCTCACGTCTTGGGCTTCTGCCCCGGCCGAAAAGCCACGATCACCGCCGGGTCGGTCTCCAGATAGGGGCCCTCGATCAGGTCGATGCAGTAGGGGATCGCCGGCATCACTGCGTCGAGGCACTCAGTGATGGCGCGCGGGCGGCCGGGCAGGTTGACGATCAGCGCCTTGCCGCGAATGCCGGCGGTCTGGCGCGACAGGATTGCGGTCGGCACCTTGGTGAGGCTGACCTGGCGCATCAATTCGCCGAAACCGGGCATCGGCTTCTCGATCACGTCCTCGGTTGCCTCGGGCGTGACGTCGCGCGGAGCGGGGCCCGTGCCGCCGGTGGTGACGATCAGGCAGCAGCCTTCCTCGTCGGCCAGCACCTTCAGCGTGTCAGCGATCAGCTTGCGGTCGTCGGGAATGACGCGGGCGACCGGCGTCCATGGGCTCGTCAGCGCCCTGGCGAGATAGGCCTCGATGGCGGGGCCGCCCTCATCGGCATAGATGCCTGCCGAAGCACGGTCGGAAACCGTGACGATGCCGATCCTGATATCCGTGCTCATGTCCTGAAACCCTGCCCTAGAGTATTTCCGCTTTTCGCCGAAACGCGCAAATGCTCTACCTCTTTGTTTTATCGCATTTCTTCAGGCGAACCGGTGTCCACTTCGCTCGAGAATGCTCAAGCGCTGCGAGGCAGATGTGACCGATCGGCGCCGCGCATGCTACTGAAAAGACGGGCTCAGCCCTTGAGGCGCTTGCGCAGGCGGCGCAGCCGCTGGCGCGCATGCGCTGCCAGCTCCGGCAGACCCGGCCCGTGGCTGCCGAGGGTGACGATCGCATGGCCCATCTCGCGCCGCTCGCCCCAGACATAGGTTCCGGCATCGACGCTGTCCCCCGCGCCGCTGTCGAAGACGACAGGCGGCGTGCCGGCGAAATCGGCCTGGAGCATGGCGATGGTGAGTGCGCGCCCGGGCGAGAGCCGGCTTTGGCTCTCGTCATAGGCGATCTTGAGGAAATGCCGCGTACCGGCGCTCTCGATCAGCAGACCCATGGCGATCGGCTCGCCGTCCAGTCGCAAGCTATCGACCTGCAGGGCGTCCTGCGCCGCGAAACCGGCGACGAGCTGGCGGAAATAGGCTGTATCCCGTGGCAATTGCGCGATCGCGGTGCCGGCCTCGCCCTTCCAGCCGGCGGCTTCGAGGGCGAGGAAGGCGTCGAAGCTGTTTTGCGCGGCCTCACCCCGCTCGCGCCGGAACGCGGCCTCACCCGCCTTGGTGAGGGTGCGGAACTGCTGCATGCGCTTCTTGTAGCTCTGCCCGAGCGCGCGCCTGAGATAACGCTCGGCGTCGTCGCCGACCTCCGGCAGCAGCATCGGCCGGCTCCAGCGCTCATGGCTGGCAAGCCGGCTGCCCGTGCTGCGAAAGGCTTCGGTGAGCACGGCGTGACTGGCCCCTTCCAGCGGTAGCAGGGGCAGCGCCAGCGTCTTAGGCAGGTCGCTCGAGGCCAGGATATGACGGAGCATGGCCTCTGCCACGTCGTTGGCGAGGTCGCGATCGAGAACCGGAATCGAGGAGACCTCGTAGAGCGGCAGCAGCGGCGCCACGAGCACGGGTGCAAAGCCGCTGCGCCAGTCGCGCTTCCGGTGCAAGGCCCAGAGGCCGGCGAGGCGCTCGGAGCCCAGCGCCTCGCTTTGCCAGGCGGCGAGCACGATGATCCTGTCGTCGGGTATGAGCAGGCGCGCGGCGGCGATGGCGGCTGGCGCCATATGCGGGTTGGCGGCGAGCGCGCGCAGGCTCAGCTCGGTGAAGGCCGCGCCGCGCTCGACATAATCCGCAGGGCGGATGCGCCTGACGACGATCGTGGCGTTCAAGGCGAGACGCCGTCGCGCCGCACGCGCTTCATCTCGCCGCGCAGCGACAGCACGAACGCAATGACCTGGGCGGCGGCGCGGTAGAGCTCTTCGGGGATCTGGTCGTCAAGCTCGACGGCCGAGAGCGCCTGCGCCAGCACGGCGTTCTCTTCGACGGCGACGCCGTGCTCCCGTCCGGTCTCGATGATGCGCTGGGCCAGTTCGCCCCGGCCTTTGGCGGTGACGCGCGGCGCGCCTTGCCCATCATATTCGAGCGCGACGGCGATCTGGCGCGGCGAGGGGGCGGTCATGACATCCGGTCCAGGAACTGGCCGGCGGTCGGCTGCATCACGCGCGGCTGGCCGGTGTGGATATCGATGGCGCCATTCTCGAACTGCGCATCGACCAGCGCTGCCTCCAGTCCGGGAGCGGCGCCGCGCAGCAACCGGCTGGTTTCCTCGCGCTCGGCCCAGAGCGTGACGCCGACGCTGCGGCCCTGCAGCGTGACCACGCCCTGCAGCGGGCCCATCGGCTCGACATCGAGCGCGAAGCGGATGCGCCAGAGCGGCGCTTCGACGCCGTTGGGGCCGCGGCGCGGCGGCTCCTTCTCGATATGAAGCGGCAGAACGGCCGCGCCGGAATGGAAGGCGAGGGGGATTTCGGTCAGCCAGCGCGGGGCTTGGTTCTGGTCGGGCCGCGCGCCGTCCAGCGGCAGCGAGGCGAATTGCGAAAGCGTGACGCGGTCGAGGGCGGCGTCGGTCTGCTCCAGCAGAGTTTGCGCGATCGTCAGCGGCTTTTCGCCTGCCGTGAGGGTCGGCTCCACGATCGGCTGGAGCGCGAGCGGGCCGTCGCGGCGCGGCGGCGTGGGTTTTGCCGTCGTGGTCGGTGCACCGGCCGTTTGAGGCGAAAGCAGGAGCGCGGCTTGCGGCTTGCCGGCCGGCGTCGGCACGAAGCGCTCGATCACGGTGGCGAGGGCATCGCGCAGCGTCACGAGGCTCGCCTTGAGGTCGGCTTGCGGCGGTACGGGCTGGCTTGCGGCTTGGCTGGCCGAGGCTTGGCTCGTCACGGCTTGGCGGCTCTCCATGAACAGGCCGGAGCGCTGGACGGCGTCCTTCAGGACCTCTGCCCCAAGCGGCTTGCGCTCGACAGGAACGGCCTGGGCCAGGACGCGCTCGATCAGGGTCAGCAGCGGCTTGGGCAAGGTGAGCGCGACCGAGCCTTCGGAGAGGCTGCGCAGATTGGCGAAGAGCGGTGCGAGACCGTCCTGATTGGCCAGCACCGGCCCGAGCAGAGGCCCGGCAATGGCGCGAGGCGAGGGGGCGGCGCTGACCTGCGACGGTTGGGAAGCGGTGGCCGGGCGTGGTGCATCGGCTGTGGCCGCGGCCTGCAGCAGCGAACTCGGCTGGAGAGGGGCCGATGCGCGCGGGGGCTCGGCCGGGGCAGCTGTCGCCGGGGAGGCTGTCGGCGCCGGATTGGGAGCAGCGGCCAGGCTGGTCTGCGGGGTGGATTGCGGCGTCGTGGGTGCAACGCCGGCGGGAGCGGGCGGGCGCATCTCGACCAAGGTCGCGCGCAAGCTTCCGCCTTGGTCCTCGGCGGCGTCGATCCTGAGCAGCAGCGTCGCGCCGGGGAGCAATGCCGCCTGCTTCGCTTCCGGGCCAGCGAGCACGAGCGCTATCTTGGTGTCGCCGATGAGCGCCGTCGCCAGGCCGTTGCCGTCAAGCGTCAGCAGCTGCGCCTCGACCGTCTGGCCCGGCACGAGTTCGGCCGTGGGCGCGAGCGCCTGCAGCAGAGTGGCGAGGTTCTGGCTCTGGAGGAGCTGGGCGAGATTCATCGAGGCGAGGCCATGAGAGCAAGGCCAAGACCTTGACATGAAAGGTTAAGCATTTTGTTGCGCGCGGGATTTGGCGGGCGCGCCCTGCGCGGGGCGCGCTGGTGCGCGGCGCGAGGCTGGGGCAGGGTCTCAGCCTCGAACTCTCGGAGTCTGATCCATGGAATATCGCCAGCTCGGCCGCTCTGGCCTCAAGGTCTCGCCTTTGTGCCTGGGCACGATGATGTTCGGCGGCGCGACGAGCGAGCTGGATTCGCGCGCGATCATCGATCATGCGCGCGACGCCGGCATCAATTTCATCGACACGGCCGATGTCTACAATGAAGGCCGCTCCGAAGAGGTGACGGGCCGTGCCATCGCCGCGCAGCGCCATGACTGGGTGCTGGCGACCAAGGTCGCCAACCAGATGGGGACCGGACCCAACCGGGTCGGGCTCTCGCGCAAATGGCTGATCCAGGCCTGCGAGGACAGTCTGCGCCGGCTCGGCACCGATTTCATCGATGTCTACTATCTGCACAAGGAAGACCATGCGACGCCGCTGGCGGAGACCGTGCGCGGGCTCGGCGATCTGGTGCGGCAGGGCAAGATCCGGCATTTCGGCGTCTCGAATTACCGCTCCTGGCGGCTCGCCGAGATCTGCCGGCTCTGCGACGATCTCGGCATCGACCGGCCGGTCGTCAGCCAGCCCTATTACAACGCGATGAACCGCATGCCCGAGGTCGAGCATCTGCCGGCCTGCGGCTTCTACGGGCTCGGCGTCGCCTCCTATTCGCCGCTGGCGCGTGGCGTGCTGACCGGCAAATACGAGCCCGGCCAGGCGCCACAGCAAGGCACGCGCGCAGCGCGCGGCGACACGCGCATCCTGCAGACGGAGTGGCGCGAGGAGAGCCTCGTCATCGCCCAGACCATCAAGGCCCATGCCGCCAAGCGCGGCATGACGCCGATCCAGTTCGCGGTACGCTGGGTCCTGAATAATGCCTTCCTCACCGCCGCGATCGCCGGGCCGCGTACGCTGGAGCAGTGGCAGGCCTATCTCGCGGCGCTGGATGTCGCGTTCACCGCCGAGGACGAGGCGCTGGTGGATGGGCTCGTGCCCGCCGGCCATCCCTCGACGCCGGGTTATAGCGACCCAGCCTATCCGCTCGAGGGCCGCAAGGCGCTGACGGGCTGATCAGGAGGCGCCTAGGGCAGGATGCAAAAAAGTGGGAACCGGTTGTTCGCATCGATCCGGCTCTGACTCCTTGATGAGAGACGGATTCAGATTTCAGACGGAGTCACTTTGTGACTTCGTCTGAAATCATCCGGCTCTAGGACGAGCCCGCCCCAGGCTACCATGGCGGCCTGGGCGATGGCCTCCAATTCGGCGCGCGTGGCGCCGTCGCGGGCGCGCAACGAGATGCCCTGCTGCACCGTGACATAGAAGCTTGCGATCATCTCGGTGTCGGTCGCGGCCGGCAATTCGCCGCTTTCGACCGCTTCGCGCAGCCGCTCCGTGAAGCTGTCGATCGCCCGCTCGCGCACGCCGCGCAAATCGGCTCGGAGCGCCTCGCTCGCGCCGGCGGCATGGACCACCGCCAGCACGATCATACATCCGGCCGGCTTGCTCGGCCGCGTGAACATCGCCGCTGAGCGCATCAGGAAGGTCTCGATCGCTGCCCGGGCCGTCGGGGCTTCGGCGACCGCCCGGGCCAGTTCCTTGCCGTCGCAGGCCTCGTATAGCGCCATCGCCTCGCGATAGAGCGCCTCCTTGCTTCCAAAGGCGGCGTAGAGGCTGGGCGAGCCGATGCCCATCGCCTCGGTCAGGTCGCCCATCGAGGTGCCCTGGAAGCCGTTGCGCCAGAACAAAACCATGGCGCGGCGCAGCGCCTCATCGCGATCAAAGCTTCTCGGTCTGCCGCGCTCGGACATGATTACCCGTTTTGTGCCAAGCGATACATAATTCGCTTGACCAGTGCCCGCAAGCGCCGCAAGTATTTATGTATCGAACGACACAGAAAGGAATCTCTCATGGAACGGTTGATCGGGAAGAAGGCGCTGGTGACCGGCGGGAGCCGCGGCATCGGCGCGGCGATCGCGCTGCGGCTGGCGCAGGAAGGCGCCGATGTCGCGCTGACCTATGAGCGCTCGCAGGACAAGGCGCAGACGGTGGTGGGTCAGATCGAGGCGCTGGGACGCAAGGGCTTCGCGCTCGCGGCCGACAGTGCCGATCCCGAGGCGGTGAAGGCCTGCGTCGGCAAAGCCGCTGCTCTGCTCGGTGGCCTCGACATCCTGGTCAACAATGCCGGTATCTTCCGTGGCGGACCGGTCGCGGAGTGGAGCCTTGCCGATATCGACGCGACGCTGGCGGTGAATATCCGTGCCGTCGTGCTGGCGTCGCAGGCGGCTGCCGCCCATCTCGGCGAGGGCGGGCGCATCATCTCGATCGGTTCATGCCTGGCCGAGCGCGTGGTCGAGCCCGGGGTATCGCTCTATGCGATGAGCAAGGCGGCGCTGATCGGCTTCACCAAGGGCCTGGCGCGCGATCTCGGACCGCGCGGCGTCACCGTCAATATCGTCCACCCCGGCTCGACCGACACCGATATGAACCCGGCTGCCGGGGAACGGGCCGATGCGCAGCGCGCCAAGATGGCGATCCCGCGCTATGGCAAGCCGGAGGATATCGCCGGGCTCGTGGCTTATCTTGCCAGCGAGGAGGCGCGCTTCGTGACCGGCGCTGGTTTCGCCATCGATGGCGGCGTCAACACCTAGAGCCCGTTGCTTTCAGATGGAGCCACGACGTCATTCCGGGGCGATCCGTAGGATCGAGCCCGGGACCCGGAACCGATGCGCCGTATTGCCAAAGCGCGGCCGTCGGGTCGCTTTTCGTTGAACGGGATCGGTTCCGGGCTCTTCGCGGAGGTTATTTTTGGGCCGACCGACCATGGGGCAGACCCGGGGGCGAAGCCCCGGAATGACGGTGTGGTTTTGCGCCACGACGTAGGTTCTTGGCGCTGCCGCTTCCGCGCGGCGGCTCAGTTCAGCAGGCAGAAGCCGCCGACATTGTGGTCGCTTTGGCAGGCTGATCTGGGAGCCTCTCCCGGCTTCACATTGCTGCGCGAGGATTGCCACTCCCGCGGCACGGTCTGGATGCTGGGACCCAGGGTCGAGGAGGGAGGCTCGGGAGCGGCCTCGCTATGGCTCGATCCGCCACTACTCGAACTGGAGCTGCTCGAACTGGAGCTCGATTGCGCGACGGCAGAGGCCGCCGACAACTGAAGGGCTGCGACGGTGCAGACCAGAGCGAGACGCAGCATGCCATTTCCCCATGAATGGCGCGCACGCTGCCTCATCGCAGGCGGCTGTGAAAGCCGCATCTGCGATCAGCCTAAGCAGGGTGTTAACCGGCCGGCGCGGAAACACGCCGCCAGGCCTCGTTGCGTCAGCGCATCTCGTTGCGTCAGTGCATGACGCAGAAGCCGCCGACCACGACCTCGCTCCGGCACCAGACCTTCGCGCCCTCGCTCGAGCTGACCCGTAGCGGGACCGGCCGATCTGCGCTCGGCGACGGGAAGGGCACCCGGCGGGCTTCGAGAGATGCGGGCTCGGCGGGAGTCGAGGCTTGCCCGGCGCGCGGGATGGGGACGACGCTGGCGTTGCCGCTGGAATAGCGCTTGCCGAAGCGCAGCCTTGCCGCCTCGGCATCGACCGGCAGGCAGGTGGTGGCGATGATGGCGATCGCGAGAACCCTGAGCATGCCGCGTTCCTCTGCTTTGGCGGGCGATCTCAGCCTGCCGGCCGCAGCGGAATTTGCAAAGCGCGACGTCGGAACAACCTAAGCGCGAGGTTAAGCCGAATGCTGAGCGATGGGGATTAGTTGCCCGGCAGCACGATGATGGTCGGCTGGGCGGGCAGGCCGGCCTTGGCGAGGGTGATCGTCGGCTCGGCCTTGCGTTCGGTCGCCCAGACGCCGTCCGTGCGGCGCAGGAAGCGCTCCAGGCTGGAGCCGCCGAAGAAATGCATCGGGATCATCACCTTGGCCTGCAGCGATTTCAGCACCTCGACCATGCCTTCCTGGTCGAGCGTGTAGCTGCCGTCGACCGGGAAGAGCACGATGTCGACGCGGCCGAGCGCGCGCAGATGGCCGGGTTCCAGCGGGTGGTGCAGATGGCCGAGATGGGCGATGCAGAGATCGCCGATCTCGAAGACGAACATCGAATTGCCGTCATAGTCGGTCGCGCCGGAGTAGCTGCGGATATTGGTCGGCACGTTGCGCACGCGCATGTCGCCAAGCGTGACGTCATGCTTCGCGGCGCCCTGGCCGCCTGAATCCCAGCCCGGCAGCACCTGTTTGATCGCCGGGTCCGGGTTGCGCGAATTATGCGTCGAATGCGCCTTGTTCATCGTGGCGATGTCGGGCGTCTCACGCGGGCGGACATAGTCGTTGTAGTCGGTCGCGGCCCTGATGCCGCCCGGCGTCTCGATCAGGAAGGTGGCGTGGCCGACAAAGGTGAGGCGGACCTCGTCCTTGGCGAGCGCGGCCCGCTGGACCGGCAGGCGTAGGCTCGCCATCTCAGGCCGGCAGCCGGGCTCGTCGGACTGGGCGCGGGCGGGGGAGGTCATCAGCCCGGCCAAGGCGGCGAGCCCAAGGCCGAAGCGCATCAGCATGCTCGAAAAGCTCATCCGCCGCTCCCGTATTCTCCCAGCCAGGAAAAGCTTAGGCAAAAGCTGGGCCGGCGGAAGGGGTTCAGCGTTGTGATGGCGGTTTCGTGAGGGACGTTCCGGGTCGTGGACAGGTGCGCTCCACCCCGCTATCGAACCTGGCCTGTCTCCTGGAGGGCGCCATGTCGCTACCCAACCGCTTCAGGCTGGTCGCCTTGATCTTCTTTGCCGGCGGTCTCGTCGCGTTTTTCTATGCCTTCAGGATTTCCGGCTGGGAACGCGTCGATGGCGGATCGCGTTTCGTCGTGCCCGATAGCGGCCGCCAGCAATTCGTGAAGGCGGAGATCCTGCCGTTGCTGGGCCAATATGGCGGCATTGCCATCGGACTGGGGGGCGCATTGCTCGTTGCCGCGCAGATCTACGCCGCGCGCCAGCGGCGTGCCGTGAGCCAGGATCGCCCGTCTCCTGCGCCTGTCAAAATAGGGCTGGTCCGAACCATCGCGCGGGTCGTCTTTGCGATCGCCATAGGCGTTGGCGTAACGTTCGGCTATCGCTGGTACGACTATGTGGCCAACGCCACGAGCCCCTATGACGAGGTCGGAATCGCGATCAACAGCCGCCTGCCGGAGAGCCTGCGGGCATGGGGCTGCAGCCGGCTGAAGGAGCGCTTCGCGCAATCGATCCCGCCTTATGGCTGCAGCGACGCAAGCGGCAGGGGCTGGCGCTAACCCGGCGCAAATGGTCGCGACACCGCCTGTCTGCCGTGTGGCAGGCTTCGCCAAGGAATAGGTCGGGGAGGCCAGTGTCCCAGAATGGTCGGCGGATTCATCATTGGCTCCCCGCATCGTCCCGGCGTCCACGAGCTTAGGCAATTGGCGGGTCGGGGGAAGCGGGCAGGAGCAGGGCTGACGCGTTGTGAAACGAGAGGCCGTCGGGAGATTTAGCGCGGCCGCGTCAGTGCAGCGGGTCGAGGAATGGCGTGTCGCGGCCGCTCACATAGAAAATCACCACCTTCGTCGGCTCGACGGCGCTGCGATTGTAACCGACCATCTCGACATGCGGCGGTTCGACATAGGCCTCGCCGGCCTTTACCACCACGGCTGGTTGTCCCTTCAGTTCCAGCGTGAAGGCGCCTTCGAGGACATAGACCGTCACGGGAAAGCGGTGGCTGTGCCGGACGGTCCTGTCGCCGGGCTTGAAGGTCGCGGTCAGGATGCGGACTTCCTGCGAGGCGTCACGCGGCATGGCCTCGACGAGCTGGCGCAGCACGAGGTTCGGCTTCGCGAGGCCGGCCTCCTGCGCTTGCGCGCGGGCACCCAGAAGAAGACCCGCGACTGCCGCTGCGGCCGAACATGACGACATGCGCATGGCGCTTTCCTCCGACTTGGGTCTGACGCCTCGTCAGAACTGCCGAAAGGGTAGGCTTGAGCTGTGGATTATGGCAGCCTCAATTCTGTGGACAGGGGCCGCAAGACTGCAAGGTCGAGCATGTTCGATTGGAACGATCTGAAGCCTTTCCTTGCGGTCGCGCAGCATCAGAGCATGACCGCGGCGGCGAAATCGCTGGGCCTCAGTCAGTCGACCGTGCAGCGACGGCTGTCGGAGCTCGAGCGGCGGATCGGCCGCGCCCTGATCGTCAGGCATCCCGCGGGATATCGGCTCACGGCAGATGGCTTGAGCCTGTTGCCGATGGCCGAGAGGGTTGCGCGCGCCGTGGCCGAGTTGGAGCAGTATCTCGACGACACCGCGCGGGAACTCGACGGCGTGATCCGCGTCACCTGTCCCGAGCCGCTGGTACTGCGCATCGTCCAGTCGAAGCTGCTCGACGCCTTCCATGCGCGCCATCCGAAGCTGCGCGTCGAGTTCATGACCAGCGACCGCTATCTCGACTTGTCTCGAGGCGAGGCGGATGTCGCCTTCCGCTCCGGCGACACCGATGACGAGCTCGTCGGACGCAAGATCGCCGACTCGCTCTGGGCGATCTATGCCAGCCCCGACTATGTCGAGCGGCACGGTCGGCCGGCGACCGTGCAGGAAATAGCGCAGCACCCGCTGGTCGGCTTCGAGACGACGTTCAGCTCGCACCGCGTGCTGACATGGCTTACGGAGGTCGCACCGACCGCCCGCTTCGCCGTGCGCAACAACAGCGTCCTTGGCCTGGTTTCGGCCGTTAAATCCGGCGCGGGGATCGGCCCCTTGCCGACAGCGCTCGGAGACGCCGATGACGGTCTGGTGCGGATTTTCGGCCCGATCCCGGAGCTGACGCGAAGCTGGCGGATCCTGGCTCACCCCGATCTCCGGCGCACGCCCCGCATCGCGGCCTTCTTCGACTTCATCGTCGAACAGCGGGCTGCGCTGAAGCCGATCTTCACGGGGTAGAGGCGACGAGGCGAGGACACCACGCGCAACACGTGGACCCGGCGGCTTGCACCGCGCCGGTTGCGGCAAGCGGCCCGCCTCGCTACATACGCGGCACATTCCCGAAAGCCCCGGCCCACCAGTCCGAGAGCGGAGCCCGCACGCCCCATGTCCCGTCAGTTCATCTACCATATGCGCGGCCTGTCGAAGACCTATCCGGGCGGCAAGCAGATCCTCAAGGACATCCATCTCTCCTTCTATCCGGACGCCAAGATCGGTGTGCTCGGCGTCAACGGTGCGGGTAAATCGACCCTGCTCAAGATCATGGCCGGCTTCGACAAGGAGTGGACCGGCGAGGCCTGGGTCGCCGAGGGCGCGCGCGTCGGCTACCTGCCGCAGGAGCCCAAGCTCGACGAGACGCTGAACGTCCGCGATAACGTCATGCTCGGCGTCGCGCCGCAAAAGGCGATCATGGATCGCTACAACGAGCTCGCGATGAACTATTCCGACGAGACCGCCGACGAGATGACCAAGCTGCAGGACGAGATCGAGGCCAAGGGCCTGTGGGACCTCGATTCCAAGGTCGAGCAGGCGATGGACGCGCTGGGCTGCCCGCCCGACGATTGGGAGGTCTCAAAACTCTCGGGCGGCGAGCGCCGCCGTGTCGCGCTCTGCAAGCTGCTGCTGGAGCAGCCGGAACTGCTGCTGCTCGACGAACCGACCAACCATCTCGACGCCGAGACCACCGCCTGGCTGGAAGGCCATTTGCGGAGCTATCCGGGCGCGATCCTGATCGTGACCCATGATCGCTACTTCCTCGACAACGTCACCAGCTGGATCCTCGAGCTCGATCGCGGCCAGGGCATCCCCTATGAGGGTAATTACTCGGCCTGGTCGGTGCAGAAGCAGAAGCGTCTCGCCCAGGAAGGCCGCGAGGATGTCGCGCGGCAGAAGACGCTGGAGCGCGAGCAGGAATGGGTTCTGGCCTCGCCCAAGGCACGCCAGGCCAAGAGCAAGGCCCGCATCCAGCGCTATGACGAGCTCGTGCAGAAGGCCAACAACAAGGGGCCCGACACCGCGCAGATCATCATCCCGATCGCCGAGCGGCTCGGCAACAACGTCGTCGATTTCGACGATCTGTCGAAGGGCTTCCAGGACAAGCTCCTGATCGACGGGTTGTCGTTCAAGCTGCCGCCGGGCGGCATCGTCGGCGTGATCGGTCCCAACGGCGCCGGCAAGACCACGCTGTTCAAGATGATCACGGGCCAGGACAAGCCCGATTCCGGCACGATCGCCATCGGCGAGAGCGTCACGCTCGGCTATGTCGACCAGAGCCGCGACTCGCTCGACGACAAGAAGAACGTCTGGGAGGAGATCTCGGGCGGCAACGACATCCTCTATCTCGGCAAGCGCGAGATCAATTCACGCGCCTATTGCTCGACCTTCAACTTCAAGGGCGGCGACCAGCAGAAGAAGGTCGGCTCGCTCTCGGGCGGCGAGCGCAACCGCGTCCACCTCGCCAAGATGCTGAAGGCGGGCTCCAATGTCCTGCTGCTCGACGAGCCGACCAACGATCTCGACGTCGATACGCTGCGGGCGCTGGAAGAGGCGCTGGAGGACTACGCCGGCTGCGCCGTGATCATCAGCCATGATCGCTGGTTCCTCGACCGCATCGCGACCCATATCCTCGCCTTCGAGGGCGACAGCCATGTTGAATGGTTCGAGGGCAATTTTGCCGATTACGAGGAAGACAAAAAGCGCCGTCTGGGCATCGATTCGACGATCCCGAAGCGGATTCAGTACAAGAAGTTCTCACGCTGAGCCTTTGAAATCTGCTTCGAAAAGGCCCGCGCTCCAGCGATGGAGCGCGGGCCTTTTTCGTAAGATCTCCAGAATTTGGTTCAGGCCCGCCCCTTCACCAGAATCCGCCCATCGACATCGCGCACATCGCGCAGGCCGCACAGCGCCATGGTGATGTCGAGCTCCTTGCGGATGATGTCGAGGCAGCGGGTGACGCCCTCCTCGCCCATGGCCCCTAACCCATAGAGGAAGGCGCGGCCGATGAAGGTGCCGTGAGCGCCGAGCGCCAGCGCCTTGATCACGTCCTGGCCGGAGCGGATGCCGCCGTCGAACAGGATCTCCATGCGCCCGCCGACCTGTTCGACGATCGCCGGCAGCGCCGCGATCGAGGACAGCGCGCCGTCGAGCTGGCGGCCGCCATGGTTGGAGACGATCAGCGCGTCGGCGCCGCTCTTGGCCGCCATCTCGGCATCCTCGGGGTCGAGGATGCCCTTGAGGATCAATTTGCCGCCCCAGAGGTCCTTGATCCATTTGACGTCGTCCCAGCTCAGGGCCGGGTCGAACTGCTCGGCGGTCCAGGAGGAGAGCGAGGAGAGATCGCCGACGCCCTTGGCGTGGCCGACGATGTTGCCGAAGGAGCGGCGCGGCGTGTCGAGCATGCCCAGGCACCAGCGCGGCTTGGTGGCGAGATTGATCAGGTTGGCGATAGTGGGCTTGGGCGGTGCGCTGAGGCCGTTGCGGATGTCCTTGTGGCGCTGGCCGAGGATCTGCAGGTCGAGCGTCAGCACCAGCGCCGTGACGCCGGCAGCCTTGGCGCGCTGGATCAGCCGGGCGATGAAGTCGCGGTCCTTCATCACATAGAGCTGGAACCAGAACGGCTTGCCGACATGGTTGGCGATGTCCTCGAGCGAGCAGATGCTCATGGTCGAGAGCGTGAAGGGGACGCCGGCCTTGCTGGCGGCGCGCGCGGCGAGGATCTCGCCATCGGCGTGCTGCATGCCGGTGAGGCCGGTAGGGGCGAGCGCAACCGGCATGGCGACGGGCTGGCCGACCATGGTCGAAGCCAGCGTGCGGTTGGTCATGTCGACGGCGACGCGCTGGCGCAGCTTGATGCCGGCGAAATCGGTCTCGTTGGCGCGGTAGGTGCCCTCGGTCCAGGCGCCGGAATCGGCGTAATCGTAGAACATGCGCGGCACCCGGCGCTTGGCCAGGATGCGCAGATCCTCGATGGTCAGGGGCTGGGCCATGGAGCTCTTCCTTCGCTACATCCTGCTGCTGCGACTGGCATGGCCAAAGGGGTTATGCAAGGCTCAATCCGCCGCGAATGCAGAAGCGCAAGGAGCGTATGTATGGTTGTTCTGAGCCAGAATGGTCGGAGACTGCTGCGCCTATTAGTCAGCTGCCTCGATGGAGCCGTCGCCGGCAATCCGAAGACCTATATAACGTACAAAGAGGTGCACACGGAACTCGGATTACCACTCCATAGGGGGGTAACGTACGGCATAAGTCTTCAGCATCAGGGCTTGAATGATCTTGCTGATTTTATTGAAGGTAATGGGCTTCCAAGAATTACTGGCCTAATTGTTGAAGAACAAAGTCGCGAGCCAGGAGCTGGGTACGCGCGATTGCTCGGATCCAAAGAACTCGACTACCAGCAATGGAATACGGAAATTGAGCGTTCGAAGGAAAAGAATTGGGACCGATATATAGTGGGCTGAATAATCAACCGCTCCTTACGACACCCCCATATACCGCCCGGGCTTGTGGTTGATCGCGAGGATGAGGTTGAGCACCGCCGCGCCGGCAAGCGAGATCAGCACCTTGTCGAGCGGCAGCAGGAAGAGCGCGCCTGCGAGGATCACCACATCGACGCCGAGCTGGAACCAGCCGGCGCGGATGCCGTGATGCTCCTGCAGATAGAGCGCCAGGATGTTGATGCCGCCAAGCCCGGTGCGATGGCGGAAGAGCGCGAGCAGGCCGAGCCCCATGAAGCTGCCGCCCGCGATCGCGGCATAGAGCGGATCGACAGCCTCGATCCGGAGCCAGCCCGGCGTCGCCCAGGTGAAGACCGAGACAAGCCCGACCGCGATGAAGGTGCGCGCCGCAAAGCGCCAGCCCATGCGCCGGATCGCCAGCCAGTAGAAGGGCAGGTTGAGGGCGAAGAACAGGATGCCGAAATTGATGCCGGTGGTGAATTGCAACAGGAGCGCCAGGCCCGCCGCCCCGCTCGTGAGCAAGGTCGCCTTGGTGTAGAGCACGATGCCGATGCTCACCATCAGCGTGCCGAGCAGCATTGCCATCACGTCTTCATAGAAGCGGTGGCGTTCGCCCGTCTCCAAGACTGTCGCAGCTTGCGTCATCGCGTCATCCCGGTTCGCGCGCCTTCGGCAGGGCTCGCCCTGCGGCGATGCAACGGTTGAGCCATGCGGAGCGATCCTGTAGGGCCGGACCATCCTTTCCGCCAGTGAGCGAGACCTGTTCCATGATCCTGCGGCTCCTCGCTGCGTTCCTGCTCTGCCTTGTTGCGCCCCAGGCCTTCATCGATGACGCCTTTGCCGATGATACCGTCGCCTGGAAGACCGGGCGCGAGGCCGCCGCGATCGAACGGCGTATCGATGCGCTGCTGGCGAAGATGACGCTGGAGGAGAAAGTCGGGCAGCTCCATCTCTCGGGGCGCGGCGACGGCTTCGACATCAACCAGATCAAGACCGGCCGCATGGGCGGGGTGATGAACTTCGTCGTGCCCAGCGAGGTGCTCGCTGTCCAGCACGCCGCGCGCGAATCGCGCCTGAAGATCCCGGTGATCATCGGGCTCGACGCGGTCCATGGTTTCTCGACCTATTTCCCGCTGCCGCTCGGCCAGGCCTCGACCTGGAACCCCAAGCTGATCGAGGCGGCGGCCTATTGGACCGGCCGCGAGGCGCGCGCGGCGGGCATCCAGTGGACCTTTGCGCCGATGGTCGACATCTCGCGTGATCCACGCTGGGGCCGGGTGCTGGAAGGGGCGGGGGAGGACCCGTATCTCGCCTCGGTCGTGGCGGCAGCGCGCACCCATGGCTATCAGCGCGGCGGCGTCGCGACGACGGTGAAGCATTTTGTCGGCTATGGCGCGGCGGAAGCCGGCCGCGACTACAATTCGACCTGGATCCCGACGAGCCAGCTGCACGATCTCTACCTGCCGCCGTTCAAGGCCTCGTTCGAGGCCGGCTCGATGACGGCGATGGCGGCGTTCAACGCGCTGAACGGCATGCCGGCGACCGCCCATCGCGGCATGCTGACCGATCTGCTGCGCGGGAAATGGGGCTTCAAGGGCTTCGTCACCTCGGATTTCGGCTCGATCACCGAACTCAGGCTGCACGGTATCGCCAAGGATGATGCCGAGGCCGCGCGCAAGGCGCTGCTCGCCGGCATCGACATGGACATGATGGGCGATGTCTACCTCAAGCATCTCGGCAATGAGGTGACGGCCGGTCGCGTGCCGATGAAGGCGCTGAACGAGGCGGTGCGCCGGGTGCTGCGGGTGAAATTCCATCTCGGTCTGTTCGAGCGCGCCGATATCGACCCGGCCGCGGCGCCGGCGCTGATGCAGACGCAGGCCGCTCGCGACGTGGCGCTGAAGGCTGCCCAGGAAGGCGCGATCCTGCTGAAGAACGCCAATGAGACGCTGCCGATTGCGGCGGGCGTCAAATCGGTCGCGGTCATCGGCGCGATGGCGCGCCCCGAGGATGAGCGGGTCTGGACCGACCCGGCGGGCCTTGGTCGGCGCGTCATCCAGGCGCTGCCCGAGGCGCTGAGGGAGCGGCTGCCGGCTGATGCGAATGTCGCCTACGAGCCCGCCTTCACCAAGGCCTGCGGCATTGAGTTCGCCGACAAGGACGCGGCGCTGCGCGCGGCCGCGGCGAGCGATTTGATCGTCGCGATGCTGGGCGAGGATTGCGAGTTCATGGGCGAGGGCGCCTCACGCACCAATCTCGGCCTGCCCGGGGTGCAGCAGGAGCTGCTGGAGGCGCTGGTGGCTACCGGCAAGCCGGTCGTGCTGGTGCTGGCGACGGCGCGGCCTTTGGTGCTGAGCTGGGCCGAGGCCCATGTCGCGGCGATCGTCCAGACCTTCCATGGCGGCACGGAAGGGCGGACCGCCATCGCCGATGTCCTGACCGGCAAGGTCAATCCGTCAGGGCGCGCGCCGATGAGTTTTCCGCGCTCGGTTGGGCAGATTCCGGTTTATTACGACCAGTTGCCGACCGGCCGGCCCGAGAAGGTCCGCCAGCGCTATGAATCCATCTTCATGGACGAGAAGAACGAGGCGCTCTATCCGTTCGGCTACGGCCTGTCCTATTCCCGCTTCACCTACGCCAATCCGCGTGTCGACAAGGCGAGCGTGCCGATGAACGGAACGGTCGAGGTGTCGGTCGATGTCGGCAATGCCGGCTCCCGCGACGGACAGGAGGTGGTGCAGCTCTATATCCGCCAGCCGGTCGCCAGCCGCTCGCGGCCGCTGCGCGAATTGAAGGCATTCGAGAAGGTCGCGTTGCGTGCTGGGGAGACGCGGACGGTGCGCTTCAAGCTGGATGTGGCCCGGCTCGGCATGCATGACGACGAGGGGCGCTATGTCCTCGATCCCGGAAGCTTCGAAATCTATCTCGGCGGCTCGTCGCAGGCGTCGGAAACGGTCAGCTTCATTCTGACCAAGTCTTGATCGGATCGCCTCGCGCTCTGCATTCCGTTTGGTCTCGACAAGGATGAATTTTCGGTCAATCCTTCGAGGGCGCGGCCTTCGGACGCTTGCATCCGTCGGCTGGCAAGATGCGTGGCTCCAAAGGATGCGGCGATGGCGACCGGAACCGTAAAATGGTTCAATACTGAGAAGGGCTTTGGTTTCATTCAACCTGCTGACGGCGGCAAGGACGTGTTCGTCCATATAACTGCCGTAAAGGAAGCAGGCCTGATGACCTTGACGGAAGGGCAGAAAGTCTCGTTCGAGCTCAAGACCGAGCGCGGCAAGACGGCAGCAGGATCGCTCCAGCTGATCTGACCCTTTCGAGCTTGGACTATGTCTGGAGATCGCATCCTGGCTGCTGCGATAACGAAGGACTTTGCGCAGGAGATCGCGGGCGGTTTTTCGTTGCAGCGGAGCCCGGGCAGCGCTCTCGCGGCATCGTGACGATCGCCGCAGACGCTTGCGAGCGCGAGTGGGCCGCTGCGCCGGTTTTTCGCATTGATCCTGCTCTCACTCTTTAGATGAGAGACAGATGAGAGACGGATTCAGATTTCAGATGGGATCACAAAGTGACTCCATCTGAAATCATCCGGTTCTAGCGCGCGAAACGCTTGGCTCCCGCGACGCAGAGCGCTACGGCCGCCGAGACGGCGACCATCTGCCAGCTGACCGCCTCGTTCAACAGCATGGACGCCAGCAGCAATCCGAAGAAGGGCTGCAGCAATTGCAGCTGCCCGACGGCGGCGATGCCGCCCTGCGCGAGGCCGCGATACCAGAAGACGAAGCCGATCAGCATGCTGAACAGCGAGACATAGCCCAGCCCGAGCCAGGCCGGTCCGCCTGTCTGCGCAAGTGACGCCGGCATGGTGCCGAGAGTGAGCGCCGCCATGATCGGCAAGGCCAGGACCAGCGCCCAGGAGATCACCTGCCAGCCGCCGAGCCTGCGCGACAGCGCCGCGCCTTCGGCATAGCCGAGGCCGCAGATGATGATGGCGGCGAGCATCAGGAGATCGCCCAGTGGCGAGGCGTCGAAGCCGTGGGTCATGGCGAAGCCGGCGACGAGTGCGCTGCCCAAGCAGGAGAACAACCAGAAGGTCAGGCGTGGACGCTCGCCGCCGCGCAGCACGCCGAAGATCGCCGTCGCCAGTGGCAGCAGCCCGATGAAGACGATGGAATGGGCCGAGGTGACGTGCTTCAGCGCCAGCGCCGTCAGGAGCGGGAAGCCGACGACGACGCTGAGCGCGACCACGACGAGCGGGACGACATCCCGCCGTTCCGGCCGCTTCTGCCGGAAGGCGAGCAGGAGCCCGAGCGCGAGGCTGCCGGCGATGGCCGCCCGCGCGACGGTGAGGAAGACGGGGTCGAAATCGGCCACCGCCACCCGCGTCGCAGGCAGCGAGCCGCTGAAGATCAGCACGCCGATCAAGCCGTTGATCCAGCCGCTCAAGGTCTTGTCCATCGATCGCGCTCCGACTTCGGCCTGCATCGAGGGTCTAGCGGCGGTTTGCTAGAGACAGTTCAATACAGTTGATGCAAACTGTGCTGCTTGCAGGAGCGATACGGATGCATGATCGGGCTCTGCCGAACGGCGAGGACGGCACGCTGGTCGAGCGTGTCATAGCGGTCGTCAATCAGCGGATTGCGGGGCGCACACTTGCGCCGGGAGCCAAGCTGCCTTCGCTGCGCAGCTTCGCCGAGACGATGGGCGTGTCGAAATCGACCGTGGTGGAGGCCTATGATCGCCTCGCCGCCGACGGCGTGATCCAGGCGCGGCGCGGCTCCGGCTTTTATGTGGTGGGACATGCGCCGCCATTTTCGGTCGCCGATCTGGGGCCCAGGCTCGAGCGTGCGGTCGATCCGTTCTGGGTCTCGCGGCAATCGCTCGATGCCGGTGATGGCGTGCTCAAGCCAGGCTGTGGCTGGCTGCCGGCCGATTGGCTGCCCGAGGACAGCATGCGCCGGGCGTTGCGGGCGCTGTCGCGCGCGCCGGCCGAAACGCTGGCGGACTACGGCACGCCGCTCGGGCTCGCGCCACTGCGGCAGGTTCTGGCCCGCCGCATGGCGCTCCACGGCATTGAGGTCGGGCCGGACCGGATCATGCTGACGGAGTCCGGTACGCAGGCGCTTGACCTCGCCTGTCGTTTTCTGGTCGAGCCGGGTGACACGGTCCTCGTCGACGATCCCTGCTATTTCAACTTTCACGCCCTGCTGCGGGCGCATCGTGTCCGCATCGTGGGCGTGCCCTATACCCAGAACGGGCCGGATACCGTCCAGTTCGAGCAGGTGCTGGCGGAGCATCGCCCGCGCCTCTACATCACCAATTCCGCGCTTCACAACCCGACTGGCGCGACGCTTTCGCCGGTCGTGGCTCACCGCGTGTTGAAGCTCGCCGACCAATTCGGCTTGACGATCATCGAGGACGACATCTTCGCCGATTTCGAGCTGGAGCCGGCTCCGCGCCTGGCCGCCTTCGACGGACTCGACCGGGTCGTCCAGATCGGCAGCTTCTCCAAGTCGCTCTCGGCTTCGGTGCGCTGTGGCTACATCGCGGCAAGGCGGGACTGGATCGAGGGGCTGATCGATCTCAAGATTGCAGCCTCCTTCGGCACTGGCCGCCTCGCTGCCGAGATGGTCCTGACCATCCTCAGGGATGGCAGCTATCGCAAATACATGGATGGCCTGCGCACACGTCTCTCTCGGGCCATGGGCGAGACCTCGGCGCGGCTCAAGGCCATGGGCATCCAGCCCTGGATCGAGCCACGCGGCGGCATGTTCCTGTGGTGTGTGCTGCCCGAGGGGCTGGATTCGTCGGTGATCGCGCGGCAATTGCTGGCGGAGGACATCGTCCTGGCGCCGGGCAATGTCTACAGCCTGTCGCAATCGGCGGGCCGGTTCCTCCGTTTCAATGTCGCCCAGTCCGGCGATCCGCGTCTGTTCAGCGCGCTCGGGCGGGCCATGGCGGCCGCCGCGCGGCGCGGGGCGCCGGCACAGATTGAGCTTGCGTGAACGGTATGATTGACATAAAGATATCTTTATATCTTTCTTGGCTTCATCGCGGAGTTCGAGCACTTGCGCCAGCCGACCATGGTCTCGTCCGATGTTCTGCTCGCCGGCCTGCGCGCTGCCGGTGAAGAGACGCGGCTGCGTATCCTGGCGCTGCTCTCCGAGGGTGAATTGTCGGTGTCGGATCTGACCGACATTCTCGGCCAGTCGCAGCCGCGCATTTCGCGCCATCTCAAATTGCTGACTGAGGCCGGGCTGGTGCGGCGTTCGCGCGAGGGGGCCTGGGCCTTCTTCCGGCTCGACGAGACCGGGGCGGGCGGCGCCTTCGCCGCTTCGCTCGCGGCCTGGCTCGATCCGCGCGATCCGGTGCTCGCTGCCGATCGTGAACGGCTGTCGGCGGTGCGCATGTCGCGCGCCGAGGCGGCGCAGGGCTATTTCGCCAGCGTCGCGCGCGACTGGGACCGGCTGCGCTCGCTGCATGTGCCTGATGAGGCGGTCGAAGCCGCCGTGGAAGCCGCCGCCCGCGAGGGCGCGCGCGGAGCCTTTCTTGATCTCGGCACCGGCACGGGGCGCATGCTGGAGCGGATCGCGCCGACCTTCGGTCGGGCGATCGGGGTCGACGCCAATCACGCCATGCTCGCAGTCGCGCGCGCCAATCTCGAAAAGGCCGGGCTGTCGCGCGTGGAATTGCGCCAGGGCGACATCTACGCGCTGCCCTTCACGCGCGGCTCCTTCGATCTCGTCGTGGTCCATCAGGTCCTGCATTTCCTCGACGATCCTGGCCGCGCCGTGCGCGAGGCGGCGGCGATGCTCAGCCCCGGCGGGCGCTTGATCGTGGTCGATTTCGCGCCCCATGAGATGGAGTTCCTGCGCGCCGAGCATGCGCATCGCCGGCTTGGCTTCTCGAAAGCCCAGATTTCCGGCTGGTTCTCGGAAGCCGGGCTTAACTGCGATCTCGCCGAGGAGATCAAATCGGCGGGCGGCGTCTCCGCTGAGCTCACCGTCATGCTCTGGCGCGGGCAGGACCGGCGCAAGCCGGCTGAGCAGAGCTTGCGTCAATCCAGTCTCGAGGTTGCCTGATGAATGCGTTTCGCCCCAGCCGGCACGGCTCGCGCCGCCCAAAAGTCTCCTTCGAGTTCTTCCCGCCCAAGACGGCGGAGATGGAAACCGCGCTGTGGGAAAGCGTGCGCCGGCTGGAGCCGCTGGTGCCGAGCTTCGTCTCCGTGACCTATGGCGCCGGCGGCTCGACGCGCGAGCGCACCCACGCCACCGTCAAACGCATGGTCGAGGAGACGGCGCTGAAGCCGGCCGCTCACCTGACCTGCGTATCGGCGACGTGCGACGAGGTCGATGACGTCATCCGCTCCTATTGGGAGGCGGGCGTGCGCCATATCGTGGCGCTGCGCGGCGACCCGGCAGGCGGTTTGGGGACGGTCTATGAGCCGCATCCGCAGGGTTATCACCAGACCTCGGATCTCGTTGCCGGCATCCGGCGCGTCGGCGATTTCGAGGTCACCGTCTCGGCCTATCCGGAAAAGCATCCGGAAGCCGCTTCGCTCGATGCTGATATCGACGCGCTGAAGAAGAAGGTCGATGCCGGGGCGACGCGCGCCATCACCCAGTTCTTCTTCGATAACGACGTCTATTTCCGCTATCTCGACAAGGTCCGGGCGCGGGGCATCGACATCCCGATCCTGCCCGGCATCGTGCCGGTGCAGAATTTCAAGCAGACCGCGAACTTCGCCCGCAAGACCGGCGCGAGCGTGCCGCAATGGCTTGCCGACCGTTTCGAGGGGCTGGAGGAGGACGCCGCGACGCGTCGCCTGGTGGCGGCTGCCGTCTGCGCCGAGCAGGTGCTGGATCTGATCGATCGCGGCGTTTCGGACCTGCATTTCTACACGATGAACAAGGCCGATCTGGTCTATGCGATCTGCCATCTGGTTGGCCTGAAGCCCGAGAAGACGGCGGCGCAGGCTGTTGCGGCGGAGTGATTTCGTCATTGCGAGCAAAGCGAAGCAATCCAGACTCATAGAGCTCTACGAACCCTGGATTGCTTCGTCGTTTCACTCCTCGCAATGACGGTGAGGGCGCTGTCGGCGCCATAAAACTTGAGACGAAAGCGTGACGATGTCCGAGTTCAAGCCTACTCCTGTCGACGGCGCCGAGATCGAGCGCGCGCTGCGCCAGTCCGCCTCAGAGCGCATCCTCGTGCTCGACGGCGCGATGGGCACGCAGATCCAGAACCTGAAGCTCTCGGAGGCCGAGTTCCGGGCCGAGCGCTTCAAGGGCTGGAACCATGACCTCAAGGGCAATAACGACCTCCTGGTGCTGACCCAGCCCGAGGCGATCCGCGACATCCACCTGGCTTACTTCACGGCCGGCGCGGACATCGTCGAGACCAACACCTTCTCCTCGACCCAGATCGCCCAGGCCGATTACGGCATGGAGGCGCTGGCCTATGAATTGAACGTCGCCTCGGCGAGGCTCGCCCGTGAAGCCGCTGTGATCGCTCAAAAGGCCGATGGCCGCCGCCGCTATGTCGCCGGTGCGGTCGGCCCGACCAATCGCACGCTCTCGATCTCGCCCGACGTCAACAATCCCGGCTTCCGCGCCGTGACCTTCGACCAGGTCCGCGAATCCTATACCGAGCAGGTGCGCGGGCTGATCGATGGCGGCTCGGAGCTGATCCTGGTCGAGACCATCTTCGATACGCTCAACGCCAAGGCGGCGATCGTGGCGATCGAGGATGTCTATCGCGAGAAGGGCTTGCGCCTGCCGGTGATGATCTCCGGCACGATCACGGACCTGTCCGGCCGCACATTGTCGGGGCAGACGACCGAAGCCTTCTGGAATGCGATCCGCCATTCCAACCCGATGACCGTCGGCCTCAACTGCGCGCTCGGCGCGCGCGAGATGCGGGCGCATATCAAGGATCTGTCACGCGTCGCCGACACGCTGATCTGCGCCTACCCCAATGCCGGGCTACCGAACGAATTCGGGCTCTATGACGAGCGGCCGGAGGCGACGGCTGCGATGCTGGCGGAATTCGCCGACGCCGGACTCGTCAATATCGTCGGCGGCTGCTGCGGCACGACGCCTGACCATATCCGCGCCATCGCGGAAGCCGTCGCCGGCAAGGCGCCGCGCGTCGTGCCGGAGGTCAAGCGCTATCTGAGGCTGGCGGGGCTGGAGCCCTTCACGCTCGACGAGACCATTCCCTTCGTCAATGTCGGCGAGCGCACCAACGTCACCGGCTCGGCCCGCTTCCGCAAGCTGGTCAAGGAGGGTGATTTCGCCGCGGCGCTCGATGTGGCGCGCGACCAGGTCGCCAATGGCGCGCAGGTCATCGACATCAACATGGATGAGGGCCTGCTCGATTCTCAGGCCGCGATGACCGAGTTCTGCAATCTGATCGCCTCGGAGCCGGATATTAGCCGTGTCCCGATCATGGTCGATTCCTCGAAGTTCCACGTCATCGAGGCAGGCCTGAAGACGATCCAGGGCAAGCCGATCGTCAATTCGATCTCGATGAAGGAGGGCGAAGAAGCCTTCCTCGAACATGCCCGCATCTGCCGCAATTACGGCGCGGCCGTCGTCGTCATGGCCTTCGACGAGAAGGGCCAGGCCGACACCTATGAGCGCAAGATCGAGATCTGCACCCGCGCTTACAAGCTCCTGACCGAGGAGGCCGGCTTCCAGCCCGAGGACATCATCTTCGACCCGAACATCTTCGCGATCGCGACAGGCATCGAGGAGCATGACAATTACGGCGTCGATTTCATCGAGGCCACCAAGACGATCCGCGAGACCCTGCCGCACGCCCATATCTCGGGCGGCGTCTCGAACCTCTCCTTCTCCTTCCGCGGCAACGAAAAAGTCCGCGAGGCGATGCATTCGGTGTTTCTCTACCATTGCATCAAGGCCGGGATGGATATGGGCATCGTCAATGCGGGCCAGCTCGGCTCCTATGACGATCTCGACCCGGAACTGCGCGAGCTCTGCGAGGACGTCGTCCTCAACCGCCGCAAGGATTCGACCGAGCGGCTGCTCGATGCCGCTCCGCGCTTCAAGGGCGACGGTTCCGTGGCTGTCTCGGCCAAGGATCTCGTCTGGCGCGACAACCCGGTAGAGAAGCGTCTCGAATATGCGCTGGTCAACGGCATCACCGCCTTCATCGATACCGATGTCGAGGAGGCCCGCGCCAAGGCCGACAAGCCGCTGCACGTCATCGAAGGCCCGCTGATGGCCGGTATGAACGTGGTCGGAGACCTGTTCGGCGCCGGCAAGATGTTCCTGCCGCAGGTGGTGAAGTCCGCTCGCGTGATGAAGCAGGCGGTGGCCTATCTGATGCCCTATATGGAGGAAGAGAAGCGCCTGAACGGCGGCACCGAGCGCTCGGCCGCCGGCAAGGTGCTGATGGCGACGGTCAAGGGCGATGTCCACGACATCGGCAAGAACATCGTCGGCGTCGTGCTCCAATGCAACAATTACGAGGTCATCGATCTCGGCGTGATGGTGCCGACGCAGAAGATTCTGGACACTGCCCGTCGCGAGAAGGTCGACATCATCGGATTGTCCGGCCTGATCACGCCCTCGCTCGACGAGATGGTCACGGTCGCCTCCGAGATGGAGCGCGAGGGCTTCGATATTCCCCTGCTGATCGGCGGGGCGACGACCAGCCGCGTCCATACGGCGGTGAAGATCCATCCGGCCTATAGTCAGGGCCAGACGGTCTATGTCACCGACGCCTCGCGTGCGGTCGGCGTCGTCTCCAGCCTGCTCTCGCAGGACCAGAAGCCGGCCTATGTCGAAGGCGTCCAGGCGGAATACGCCAAGGTCGCCGCCGCCCATCGCCGCTCCGAGGCCGACAAGCAGCGCCTGCCGCTGGTCAAGGCGCGCGCCAATGCCTTCAAGCCCGACTGGACGAGCTATATGCCGCCCAAGCCCAGCTTCCTCGGCACGCGTGTCTTCCGCACCTATGACGTCGCCGATCTCGTGCCGGTGATCGACTGGACGCCGTTCTTCCAGACCTGGGAGATGAAGGGGCGCTTCCCCGCGATCCTCGAGGACGAGAAGCAGGGCGAGGCGGCGCGCGCGCTTTGGGAGGATGCGCAGGCGATGCTGAAACGTATCGTCGAGGAGCGCTGGTTCAACCCCAAGGCCGTCATCGGCTTCTGGCCGGCCAACGCGGTGGGCGACGACATCCGCCTCTATACCGGCGAGAGCCGGCAGGAGACGCTCGCGAGCTTCCATGGCCTGCGCCAGCAGCTCTCCAAGCGCGACGGCAAGCCGAATATGTGCCTGTCGGACTTCGTTGCACCGGAGGGGATTGAGCGGCCCGATTATATCGGCGCCTTCGTCGTGACCACGGGTGCGGAAGAAGAGCGCATCTCCGAGAAATTCGCGCGCGACAACGACGATTATCGCTCGATCATGGTCAAGGCGCTGGCCGACCGCATCGCCGAGGCCATGGCCGAGCGCATGCACCAGAAGGTCCGCACCGAGTTCTGGGGCTATGCGCCCGACGAGAACCTGGCCAATGAGGACCTGATCCGCGAGGAGTATCGCGGTATCAGGCCGGCGCCGGGCTATCCGGCCCAGCCCGACCATACCGAGAAGGAAACCCTGTTCGAATTGCTGCAGGCCGAGCGGCGTGTCGGCGTGAAGCTGACCGAGAGCTTTGCGATGTGGCCGGGCTCCTCGGTCTCGGGGCTCTATCTCTCGCACCCGGACGCCTATTACTTCGGCGTCGCCAAGGTCGAGCGCGATCAGGTCGAGGATTATGCGGCCCGCAAGGGCATGCCGATCCACGAGGTCGAGCGCTGGCTTGCGCCGATCCTCAACTACGAGCCCTCGGCCTATCGATTGGAAGCGGCCGAATAGGGCGGTCCCGGAGCTTCCGCTTTTGCTCGTTGAGGCTTGGGCCATCGCCCTTCAAAGACGCTGTCATTCCGGACAAGCCGCGTAGCGGCGCCCCAGCGCGCCGAAGCCCTGGATGCGGCCGGGAACGTGCTGGCCGACGGGGATTCGGTGGTCCTGATCAAGGATCTGAAGGTCAAGGATGCCGGCCAGGCGCTGAAGCAGGGCACGGTGATCAAGTCGATCCGCCTGACGGACGATCCCGAGGAGATCGACTGCCGCCATGAGGCGATCAGGGGTCTCGTCCTGCGCACCGCGTTTGTCCGGAAGCGCTGAGATGACCGCCCCCTTTCCCATTCGCAAGGCGACCCCGGCCGACCAGCCGCGCATTCACGCGATCCGGATGGGCGTGAGCGAGAACGTGCTCTCCGATCCGTCCAAGGTGACGGACGAAGAGGTTGCCTGGTATCGCGAGCAGGCGATCTTCCTGGTGTCCGAGGAAAGCGGCGAGGTGGTCGGCTTCGCCTGCGCCAATCATCAGAGCGGGCTCGTCTGGGCGCTCTTCATTGATCCTGCGCATGAGGCCGCGGCCATGGTCGGGCGCTGCTCGACGCGGCGCTGGCGGGCTGAGGACGGCCGGCCACACCCAGGCCTGGCTCACCACGGGCGCCGGCACGCGGGCGGAGCGGTTCTATCGCCGCCATGGCTGGCGCGACATGGGCCGCAGCCTCGACGGGGCAGGTCGTGTTCATTAAACGGCTGTAGCTGCACGGTCGGGCAGCGTGGGTTTACCCGCCGCCGTCGCTCGCACCGACATAGCGCTGAACCGTCTCGCGCCATTCGCGGCGCTGGGTTATCGTCAGCAGGGTGCGGTTGATCTTCTCCTTGACCGCGCTGTCATGGGGAAAGGCGAAGGCATAGTCGCGCACGGCCAGCGTTTGCGGCAGCACGACCAGATCCTTCCAGCCATATTCCTTGATCATGTAACCGAGGATCGGGCGCTCGAAGACCAGCGCCTCGACCTCGCCGCGGCGCAAGGCCTTGCTGGCCTGAATCACGAAGGGATAGCTGCGCGCCGTCATCCCTTGCAGGCCGAGCCATTGCTCGCCGACGGTGCCTGCGACCGCGGCGATCCGGGAGCGCGGCAGATCGGCGGGGCCAGTGATGCCGGTCTTGAGCTTGCCGACGACGAAGGAGGACGCCAGCGTCGCCGAAAACAGCGCGATGCAGAAGATGCTGGCGAACATCCAGACCAGCCCGATCGTCCGGCCGCGCCAGGTCAGCGGTGTCTTGTCGCCATAGCCCGTGGTGGTCATCGTCACCGCCGCCCACCAGACGCCGTCGGCGATGCCATAGGCCGGGCGCGGGTCGAAATGCTCGGGATTGCGCCGCCGCTCGAACAGCCAGATCAGCGCACCGACCGTGACCAGCAGGCCAAGCAGGCCCGCGACCGTGATGAGCGACTGCCAGGTGACGATGCTCGCCAATGTCCCGAGCACGCTGCGCTGCGGTTCGACCTTGACCGCGATGCCGAGTCCGGCGGCGAAGTAGGGATGCGAATAGTCGAAGCGCGCTTCGCCCTCCGGCGTGACCGGAAGCGCTGCGACGGCGATGTCGATCTCATTGCGCTCGACCGCGTTCAGCAGTCCGTCGGGATCGTAATCGAACTCGCGCATCTCGAATTCGAGCTTTAACGCGGTTGCGATCTGCTGCCAGAGCTCGATGCTCAGCCCACTCCAGACGCCATCGTCGCCGCGCAGCACGAAGGGCGGCGCCCGCATCGTGCCGATGACGAGCCGGGCCTGAGGCACCGAAGGCTCGGGCTGACTCGGCGTCTGCGCCAGCGCGCCGCCGCAGCCCAGCCAGAACAGTATCGCAACTGCGAGCAGATATGCAGGCCATGCACGTATCGTGGTGGATGGCTGGCGCAGGCTCATCGCGATCCGGCCTGAAGGGGGACATAACCGGCGCGCTGGATCAGCGCCTGCCCGGCCTGGCCTGCGCACGAGTCGATGAAGGCGCGGGCGGTTGACGACACGGCCCCCGCGACGCCGAAGAACAGCATACGGCCGAGCGGATAGGCGCCGTTCCGCAGCGTTTCGGGGGTCGGCGCGACCGCAGCCGAACCGGCGGCGCCGAGTGCGACGAGCCTGATCCGGTTGCCGGCATTGCGCACCGCGCCGAGGCTGGTGTAGCCGATCGCGTCCGGCCGCGCCGCCACCTCGGTGACGATAGCCTCGTTCGTGGCGAGCTTCTGGGCGCCGGGCGTTTCCGCCGCGCCGCCGAGAACGCGGTCGGTGAAAAGCGTGGCGGTGCCAGAGCCGGCGGCCCGGCCGAAGACGAGGACGGGACGATCGGCACCGCCGAGATCGCGCCAGTTGGCGACTTCGCCGGTGAAGACAGCCTTGAGCCGGTCGAGCGAGAGCGCCGACAACGGGTTCGCGCCATTGACGATGACCGCGATGCCGTCAATCGCTAGGTCGGAAATCGCCAGATCGATGCCACGCGTCGCCGCGAAGTCGCGCTCCTTGTCCGAGAGCGGGCGCGAGGTCATGCCGATATCGATCATGCCGTTCAGCAGGGCCGCGACGCCATCACCGGAGCCGCCGCCGCGCACGACGATATCGGCCTGCGGATTGCGCGCCATGAAGGCCTCGGCGCAGGCTGTCACGAGCGGGCGCATCGTTTCCGAGCCGAGGATCTGCAACGAGCCGGAATCCTGGGCGGCGTCGCGGCCGTCGTCCAACAGGTAGACCGCAGCCAGTGCGGCGATTGCAAGCAGCGGCAGGGCCAGGAAAGCGGCGCGCCTGAGCGTGCGGAGGTCTTGGCTTGCCGTCATCTGCGCAAGTCCAGGCTCTGGCGAGGCAGGGCGCATCGCGCCTGCGACACGGCGAAAAGCGAAACGGGCGGCCCGATGATGAGCCGCCCGCCTTGTCGTTGCCTGGATCAGGCCGGGACCGCAGCTCCGAAACTGCCCGCGTTGCGCACCTGTTCGCCGGCGGTGGCCGCAGCCGGCACCGAACGCGAGACCGATTTGCGCTCGGAGTCGATCCGCTCGATCAGGTAGAAGGCGCGCTCGGCGCTGCCGAGCAGGGCGAGAATCGCGCCACGCTCGACCCAGGGAAGCTCCGCGCCCAGGCGCAGGCAGCGCTCGCGCAGTTCGAGCAGGCCCTTGAGGCGCGGTTCCGCGTCGGCGACGACCGGCGGGTTGACCTGGTCGATCGGGATGATCGCGCGCAGCGCGTCGGCGACCTGGTCGACGACCGTGTCGACGAGGCCCCGGCCGATCTCGCCGAAGGGCTGGCGCTCGATCCGGCGGGCGATCTGGTAGAGCGTCTCGCCGAGGCTCGCGGTCTGATCCTCTTCCTCGATCAGGCTCGCGACGAGATCAGCCCGGGCATAGGACATATCGGCCTTGAACATGCCCGAGGTGTAGGAACGGATCTCGCGGTTGAGGATGTCGATCGCGGCGTAGTGCTCCTCGATCTTGTCGGGCGCGTCGGGCGCGCCCTTGGCGATGTCGAGGAACTTGCGGGCGGCCTCGAGATAACGCCCGGTCTCGCGCTGCACGGCGGGAACGGCCGTGGCTGGGTCGCCGGCCGCGGCAGCTGTGAGATATATCGGCTGGGTGTAGTCTTCCTGCTCGTTCGTCGCGGTCGCGCCGACCTTCATCAAAACCCGTTCGAAGATCCCAAGGAAGGGAAAGAGCAGGGCGGCGTTGAAGATGTTGAAGAAGGTCGAGTAGAGCCCGATCGCCACGGGGATAAGCGGGAAGGTCTCCTTGCCGCCGACAATGACGGCCTTGCCCGGATCGCCGCCGAACCACTGCATCGCCCAGGTCAGAATATCCATCGAGACGAAGAACAAGGGTATCGTGATGGCGACGCCGATAATGTTGAAGGAAATATGGAAGTAGGCCGCTCGTTTGGCGTTCTTGGTCAGGTTGAGGGAGGCCATCCAGGAGGTGATGGTGGTGCCCAGATCCGCGCCGAGCGAGAAGGCGACGGCCGTCTTCCAGTCGAGGATGCCGGCGGCGCCGAGACCCATCACGATACCGATCGTCGCCGATGAGGAGTGGATCATCGCGGTGATGCCGGCCGCGATCAACACGCAGTAGAGCAAGCCGAGATAGCTGTCAGCCTTGAGCGACGAGATCACGCCCATGACTTCCGGCATGGCGCGCAGCGGGCGCAGGCCGCCGGTCATCAGGTTGAGCCCGTAGAAGATCAGCGCGAAACCCATGCAGGCGAGCGCGATGTTCTTCACCTTGTCGGTCTTGGCGAAGATATGCAGCAACGCGAAGATGCCGGCGAGGAACAGGCCGAGCGGTCCGAGCGGCAACGCAATCAGGCCATTGCCGAGCGTGGTGCCGATATTGGCGCCCATGATCACGCTGATGGCCGGTCTCAGGCCGATGACGCCGGCATTGACGAGGCCGACGACCATGACGGTCATGGCCGTGCTCGACTGGATGACGCCGGTGATGAAGGTGCCGGCCATCACGCCCTTGACCGGGGTGCCGGCGATCTTGGCCAGCAGCGCCCGCATCTTGTTGACCGCGAGGTTCTGGATGCCGTTGCTCATGAATTCGAGGCCGAGCATGAAGATGCCCAATCCTCCGACCACCGGTACGATGACCTGCGTGAAAATATCGATCTGCATCCTGCCGCCCCCTGGAAAAATCTAACGACTTTAGTCGTTGGACTGCGACGGCTCTGTGACTGCCGGTGGTAGCGCTAGATAGAGCCGGGATTTTTGCGGATTTGCCCTGACGCCATCGGCCCTATGCGCAACCGCAATGGCGCGGGCATTGAAGCACGTGCCGCAGTGCAACATCTTGCGCGTCACCGAACGCTCCCGTTCCGACAGAGGTTGCCATGACCACGATCGCCATCGTTTTCCATTCCGGCTACGGCCACACCAAGAAGGTCGCCGAGCATGTCGAGACGGGCGCGGCTTCGACCGGCGCCAAGGTCGAGCTCATCGCCATCGACGCCGAAGGCAACCTGCCCGACAGCGCCTGGGAGACCATCAAGGCCGCCGACGGCATCATCTTCGGTTCGCCGACCTATATGGGCGGCCCGTCCTGGCAGTTCAAAAAATTCGCCGACGCCTCCAGCAAGCCCTGGTACAGCGGCGAGTGGAAGGGCAAGGTTGCGGCCGGTTTCTCCAACTCGGCTTCGCTGAACGGCGACAAATTCTCGACCATCCAGTACTTCATCACGCTCGCCATGCAGCACAAGCTGCTCTGGACCGGCACCGGCATGATGCCGGCCAGCGCCAAGGCGAACACCCGCGACGACCTCAACCGGCTCGGCGGCTTCTCGGGCCTGCTCACTGCCTCGCCTGGCGATGGCAGCATCGAGGAGATGATCCCGGGTGACCTGAAGACGGCCGAGGCCTTCGGCAAGAACGTCGCCGAGGTGGTCAAGAGCGTGAAGGGCTGAGTGGAGCGTTTTCGAGCGAAGTGGACACCGGTTCGCGTGAAGAAAACGTGTCAAATCATCCCCAGAGTCCCTAACAGCCTCTTGAGCTGTTGAACGATCCAATGGGATCGGCAACCGCTCTGGCCCGGCTTCTCCAGCCGGGCACAACAGCTTTGCCGAAAGGGCCGTGATCCCGACCGGGGCGCGGCCCTTGTTTCGTCTGGCCGATGGTTGTTGACTTGCTCTCCTGACCCGGCGCGGCGCCAAGCCGCTGCAGCCGGGCGAAAGCGGCCTCGTGAGAGGGCCGGTCATCCAAGGGAGACGCGCCATGACTCTGACACGCCGTACCATGCTGGGCTCCGGTGGAGCCGCCGCCACTCTTGCTGCCAGTGCCGTGCAGGCACAGCCTGTCGCCACCGTAAAGACCCCCTTCGCGGTTGCGCAGACGACGATCCCGATCGTCGGATCGCAGGATCTCTTCCCGGTTCGGCGGATTTACTGCATCGGGCGCAACTACGCCGCCCATGCCCGCGAGATGGGCTCCGACCCGACGCGTGAGCCGCCCTTCTTCTTCCAGAAGCCGACCGACGCGATCCAGCTCGTCAAGCCCGGCGAGGTCGCCGACCATCCCTATCCCTCGCTGACCAAGAACTATCATTACGAGGTCGAGCTCGTCGCCGCGCTGAAGTCGGGCGGGCGCAACATCCCGATCGACAAGGCGCTCGACCATGTCTTCGGCTATGCGCTCGGCCTCGACATGACGCGGCGCGATCTGCAGCGCGCCTCGGGCGACGAGAAGAAGCCCTGGGAGATCGGCAAGAGCTTTGACAACTCGGCCCCGATCGGCCCGATCCATCCTGTCGGCACGGTCGAGCACTTCACCAAGGGCGCGATCTCGCTTTCCGTGAACGGCACGGTGAAACAGAACTCAAACCTGAGCCACATGATCTGGTCGGTGGCCGAGCAGATCTCGAAGCTGTCGGAAGCCTTCGAGCTCAAGGCCGGCGACATCATCTATTCCGGTACGCCCGAGAATGTCGGCCCCGTCGTCAAGGGCGACGTGATCCTGTGCAAGCTCGACGGCCTGCCGGATGTGTCGATCAAGATCATCTGAGGGGCCGCAGCTTTTGGGTGCTGGCGCCGGGCGTTACCCTCGGAACCGTGCCGTCATCCTGGACAAACCGCGCAAGCGGCACAGCTCCGGGATCCATCGGAGGGCACTGCGCTCTCCGATGGATCCCGGTACGACCTGCGGTCGCCCAGGATGACGGCGCGGTTCCGAGCCAAGACAAGTTGGCAGGCGCAAGGAAGGCGTAGGGCCGCAGCCTATTCCCGCCTGAGCGCTTCGATCGGGTCGAGCCGCTCGGCTTTGAGCGCCGGGTGGAAGCCGAAGAAGACGCCGATCATTCCGGAGACGCCGACCGCGATCAGGATCGTCTCGATCGAGACGACGGATGGCCAGCCGGCGAAATTCGCGATCGTCACGACGACGCGGCGATGTCGAAATGGAAGACCTTGGCGATGATGCGCCACTGCCCGTCGAGCCTGACGAAGCTCAGCAGGTCGGTGAAGCGCTTCTCGCCGATCGCGCATTCGACCCGCGCCAGCGCCGTGACCGGACCGGCGAATTCGATCGACAGGATGCGGTCGCGTCTCTCTTCGCCACGGCTCGCCGGAGAGGGCCGGCCCGCGACCATGGGCAGATAGGCGTCCATCGTCAGATGGGTGAGCCTGCCCTCGCTGGCGCAGGCATAGATAGCCTGCTCGTGGAAAACGCGGCCGAGTTCGGCCGCGTCGCTGTGGTAGAGGCCGTCGAAATAGCGGCCCAGGTTTTCGGCGATCTCGGAGAAGCGCGGGTCCATTGCGCTTACTGGACCAGGCCTTCGGCGCGCATCGCCTGCTGAACCGATTCGCGAGCCGCCACGCGGCTCATGAAGGCTTGAAGCCTCGGCCATGGCTCCAGCGCGATCTCGACATGGCCGCCCCAGTTCACCACGGTGAAGAGGTAGGCGTCGGCGACGCTGAAGTCCTTGCCAAGCAGATGGTCGCGGCCGTCCGAGAGCGTCTTCTCGACATGATCGAGGCGTCGGGCGACCATGGCGCGGGCGTCGCGCTTGCCGTCCTCGCTGGTGGTGGGGCGAAACAGCGGCGCAAAGGCCTTGTGCAACTCGGTGGCGACGAAATTGAGCTCCTCCTGCAGCCGCGCCCGGGCGAAGGTGCCGGCTTTGGGGGCGAGATCGGCATCGGGAGCAAGGTCGGCGATGAACTGGACGATGGCCGCGCCTTCGGTCAGCACCGCGCCGTCGTCGAGCTGCAGGGCGGGCACGTAGCCCTTCGGGTTGACGGTTGCAAAGGCCTTGCCCGTTTCCGTGGTGCCGGCCTTGGTGTCGACCTTCTCGATGGTGAAGGGCAGCCCGGCCTCGCGCAGCGCGATATGGGGGGAAAGCGAGCAGGCGCCGGGGGAATAATAGAGCTTCATGTCCGTCGGTCTCCGTGTTGGCAGTGTGGCGGAGTTAGGCGGAGTCGATAACCTTTGTATACGTAATAACTTGTTGCAACCGAATTTTCAGGTATCATTCCGGTAACCGGAGCTTTGCTGCCATGGCCTTGAAAATTCGACGGAATCGCGCGCCAAAGCCGCCGCAGACCTGCGATATCGGGACCTGCATGCAGATCCTCGGCGGAGCCTGGACGCCAAATGTGGTTTGGCTCTTGAGCGGCGGCCCGCGCCGTTTCGGCGAGCTCAGGCGCGACATTCCGCTAATCTCCGCGAAGATGCTGAGTGCAAGGTTGCGGGCGCTGGAGGAGAAGGGCGTGGTGGCGCGCCGGGTCGTGCCGAGTTCGCCGCCTTCGGTCGAGTACAAGCTGACTGCGTTGGGCGAGGAACTGATGCCGGCGATCCAGGCGATCGCAGGCGTGGGCGTCAAGCTGAAGGCGCAGGCGCTTGCAGCAGCGCAGGCGGCCTGAGCCTATTCGCGCCTGAGCGCCTCGATGGGGTCGAGCCGCGCCGCCTGGCGCGCCGGGTAGAAGCCGAAGAAGACGCCGATCATCCCGGAGACGCCGACCGCGATCAGGATCGTCTCGATCGAGACGACAGATGGCCAGCCGGCGAAATTCGCTATGGTCAGCGCCGCTGCTATGCCGAGCGCGATCCCGACCGCGCCGCCGATCGTCGCCAATGTGGTCGCCTCGATCAGGAACTGCGCCAGCACGTCGCGCTGGCGCGCGCCGACGGCGAGCCTGAGCCCGATCTCGCGGGTACGCTCCGTGACCGAGACCAGCATGATGTTCATGATGCCGATGCCGCCGACCAGGAGCGAGACGGCGGCGACCGCCGCGAGCAGCCAGGACAGCGTGTTGGCGGCGGCGGTGGCGGTGTTGGCGATCTCGGTCAGGTTGCGGATGATGAAGTCGTCATCCTGCTCCTCGGCGAGGCGGTGGCGCTGGCGCAGCAAGGCGCGCATCTGCTCGATGCCGGGATCGATCGCCTGCTCGTTGGCGAATTTCACCATCACCGTCTGGACCGAGGCGTCGCGGGCGTAGTTGCGCCCGACGATGCGGCGACGCCCGGTGTCGAGCGGCACGAAGATGACGTCGTCCTGGTCCTGGCCGAGCGCCGACTGGCCCTTGCCCGCCATCACGCCGATGACCTTGAAGGGCACGTTGCGGATGCGGAACTGCTGGTCGAGCGGGTTCACCTCGCCGAAAAGGTTCTTCGCCACCGTCTGGCCGATGACGGCGACGATCCCGCCGCGGCGCAATTCCTCCGGCTCGAACAGACGCCCCTCCGCGATATCCCATTCGCGCGCGGTGAAGAAATCGAGATCGGTCGCGGTGATCTGTGTCGACCAGTTCGTGCCGGCGAAGACGGCCTGAGCGCGGGTGACGAGAATGGGGGCGGCGGCCACGACGTCGTCGACCTCGCGGATGATGGCGCGAGCGTCCTCATCCGTCAGCGTCGAGGAGGCGCCGGCGCCCAGCCTGACGCCGCCTTGCGTGACATTGCCGGACTGGATGATCGCGAGATTGGCGCCGAGCGACTTGATCTGCGCGGTGACGCGCTCGCGTGCGCCCGAGCCGATCGCGACCATGGCGATGACGGCAGCGACGCCGATGATGATGCCGAGCATGGTCAGCGCCGAGCGCAAGGCATTGGCGCCGATGGCCGAGAGCGCCGAACGGATCGCTTCGATCAGGCTCATGCCGCGGCCTCGGTTGCCGATGGGACGCTCTCCAGAGCCGCGAGGGCGGTGCGAGCGTCGGCCGCCTCCTGCCTTTCGTCGGACAGCAGATGACCGTCGCGGAAGCGGATGACGCGGCGAGCGTGACGCGCCACCTCCGCGTCATGGGTGACGATGACGACGGTGACGCCCTCGCGGTTGAGATCCTGGAACAGGCCGAGGATTTCGAGTGCGGTGCGGCTGTCGAGCGCGCCGGTCGGCTCGTCAGCGAGCAGCAGGCGCGGCTGGTTGACCAGAGCGCGGGCGATGGCGACGCGCTGCTGCTGACCGCCTGAGAGCTGCATCGGCCGGTGATGGGCGCGGTCTGCCAGGCCGACGCGGTCGAGCGCGGCGAGCGCGCGCGCCTTGCGTGTCCGGCCGTCGATCCCGGCATAGACCATCGGCAATTCGACATTGGCGCAGGCGTCGACACGCGGCAGCAGGTTGAACTGCTGGAAGACGAAGCCGAGCTTGCGGTTGCGCAGTTCGGCCAGGCCGTCGCTGGAGAGCGTCTCGACCGCGACGCCGTCGAGCCGGTAATGCCCGCCAGTCGGCCGGTCGAGGCAGCCGATCAGGTTCATGAAGGTCGATTTGCCCGATCCCGACGGGCCCATGACCGCGACGAGGTCGCCGGTCTCGATTGCGAGCGAGACGCGGTCGAGCGCGGTGACGCGACCGGAATCGAGGTCGTAGACCCGGGAGAGCTCTTGCGCTTCGATCAAGGGCATGACGGGCTCCTCGTCATGCTCGCCCCTGTGGCGAGCATCCACGTCTTGAACGCGTCCCTCGACCAGCGAAGACGTGGATGGTCGGGACGGGCCCGACCATGACGGTGAGCCCGTGCTCGAGACCTTGGAACGGCAGTAGCCATCAGAACAACCGCGGGCCGCGCGCCGGCGGACCGCCGGTGGGGGCTGCGGGGCCTGCCGGGCGCGGGCCGCCGCCGATGATGACCTGCGTCGCGTCCTTGATGTCGCCCGCGAGGATCTCGGTATAGGCACCGTCGGTCGGCCCCAGCATGATGGCGACCGCCTTGGGCTGGCCCTCAGCATCGAGCGTGTAGACCCGGCCCGGAGTGCCTGTTTGCTGCGGGCTCGGGCGGCCCTCCCGCATCAGCGCCTCGAATTTCGCGCGACGCTCGGGGTCGAGCACGGCGGCGACCTTCTTGATCATCTCGATGCGGGCGGTGCGGAAGGCGGCGCGGCGCTCCTCCTCGGAAAGGCCGGCCAGCGCCTCGCGCCCGCCGCGCCGCTCCTGGAAGATCGCGGCGATGGCCTGCTTCTGCTCAGGCGTGGGTTGGATATCGGCTTCGATGCGCTCGCGCAGGGCGGCAGCGCTGCGATTGCCGCCGCCCGCCTGCTGGCTCTCGGCGGCCACGGGCAGCACGACCGGCGCGGGGCCTTGGGCCACGCCGACGGGGCGGAAGCGCAAAGCCGCATTGGGCGCGCGCAGGACGTTATCGCGGTCTTCGGTGACCACCTGGAGATTGGCGGTCATGCCGGGCAGCAGCGCCATGTCGCTGTTGGCGACGCGGACGACACCGGTATAGGTGACGACGTTCTGGATCGTCTGCGCGCCGAGCCGGACCATTTCGACGCGGCCCTCGAAGGTGCGGTTGGGATAGGCGTTGACGGTGAAGCTGACCGCCTGGCCAACCTTCAGGCGGCCGACATCGGCCTCGTCGATATTGGCGTAGATGTCGATGACGCGCAGATCCTGCGCGATCAGGAACAAGGTCGGTGTCGAGAGCGAGGCCGCGACGGTCTGGCCGAGATCGACCTGGCGCTGGACCACGACACCATCGACCGGCGAGCGGATATCGGTGCGCTCCAGATCGATCAGGATGTCCCTGAGCTTGGCGTCGCGCTGCGAGATCGCCGCCTCGCCCGACTGGACCTGGCCCTCGGCCAACAGGATGTCGGCGTCGAGCCCGTTGAGCTCCGCCTTGGCGGAGGCGATCTGCGCCTCGCAGGAGGCGAGCGTCGCCATTTGGACCTCGACCTGCGTGCGCGCCGTGTCGAGGTTCTGCTGCGAGCCGGCCTTGCGCGAGAACAATTCGTTCTGGCGCTCGAAGGTGCGCCTGGCGTCTGCGAGCTGGGCTGCGGTGCGGTTGCGCTGGGCTTCGAGATCGCTGATCGTCGAATTGGCCCTGATCCGCGTCGAGCGCGCCCGGTCGAGCTGGGCGCGCTTGACCATGAGGTCGGCCCTGGCTTGCGAAACATCGGCCTGGGCTGCGTCGCGGCGGGTCTTGATCTGGTCGCTGTTCAATCGCGCAACGACCTGGCCGGCCTTCACCTGCGAATTATAATCGGCGAGAATTTCGACGATCTGGCCCGAGAGCTGCGAGCCGACGAGGACGGTGGTGACCGGGGTCAGCGTGCCGGTCGCGCGCACGGCGGCGGTGATCCGGCCGCGATCGAGCGCGGCCGTACGGTAAGCGGCGTCGTTCGCCGAGCCCCCGGTCGGACGCAAGGTCCAGTAGCCGGCTGCGATGGCGAGCACCGCCAGTCCCGATCCGATCAGCCACTTGCGCAAAACCGTTCCCCGATCCGGCGCAGCTCCGAGAATGGGCGCGCACTTGATCACAGAATGCCAGAATCGTGCGGCTTTCGCGAGTTAACTTCCGGCAATGTTGCGCACGGTCACTCAGGCCGTCCGCGCTTCCCGGGTCATGGCCAGCAGGTCGCGCAAGGTGGTGATCGTCGAGGCGTCGGCGACGCCGTCGACCTTCTCCGGCCGCCAATGGCGCTGGAAGGCTGCAACCACCGCCTCGAGGGCTTCATCGAAGACGCCGTCGACCGTCACGCCATAGCCCAGCATCGCAAACATCGCCTGCAGCGCCTCGACCGGCTGGCCGCTTTCGCCGCGCGCCAGGAAACGGCCGCTGCGGATCGGTGCGGGTTCCGCCCAGGCGCCGACGCCGCCTTCGGCGAAATAGCGCCAGGGGAATTTCTCGCCGGGGTCGATCTTGCGGCCAGGCGCGATGTCGGAATGAGCGAGCACGCGCTCGGGCGGGATGGCCCAGCGTTCGCAGATGTCGCGGCAGAGGTTGAGGGTCGCGCCGATCTGCTCGGGCGGGAAATCGGGCAAGCCGCCGGGATGGCCGGGATTGGCAATCTCGATGCCGATCGAGCAGGAATTGATGTCGGTCTCGCCGGCCCAATGCGAGGCCCCGGCATGCCAGGCGCGGCGCTCCTCCGGCACGAGCTGCAGCGTGTGGCCGTTCTCGAAGACGAAATAATGCGACGAGACCTGCGAGACCGGGTTGCACAGCCATTGCAGCGCCTCGCCGGCGTCGCTCATGCCGGTGTAGTGCAGGATCAGCATGTCCGGGCGGCGGGCAGGGGCGTCATCGCCCGCACCATTGCCGCCCGGCTTGCGTTCGCCATGGTTCGGAGACGGAAAAATCTTGGCCGCGAAGCGGCTGTCGGGATGGGCGGTCTGGTTCATGCTGGGTTCTCTCAGGCCGGCTCGCGCGGGCGCTTGGTCGCCAGGTTCTTGGCCGCCAAGCTCTTGGCCGCCAAGCCGCGTTCCGCCTCGATCGTATCCCAGGCGGCGTTGATCGCGGCGAGGCGGCGTGTGGCGATCGTCACCGCCTCCTCGGGCAGGCCGCGCGCGATCTCGCGGTCGGGATGGGTCTGCGCGACCAGCTTGCGATAATGCTGCTTCAAGGCGGCATCGTTCATCTCGCGGGTTGCGCCCAGCACCAGATAAGGGTCGTCGGGCCGGCGCATATGGCGGGCCTCGATGCGGGCGAAACCGGCCTCGGTGATGCCGAAGATCGTAGCGACGTCGCGCAGATAGGCGTGCTCGTCCTGATGGATCGCGCCATCGGCCGCCGCGATCAGGAACAGCCCGTCGAGGACGTCCTCGAGCAAGGCAGGCTCGTCGCGGAAGGCCTCCGCGATCTGTGTCGCGTAGGCCTCGAAGCCGGCGCTCGTATGTTTGGCGAGATCGAACAGGCTTTCGATGCGGGCCTGCTGGTCGGGCGGTACGATGACGATGCGCCGGAAGGCGGCGATCTCGTCGCGCGTCACGACGCCGTCCGAGCGCGCCATCTTGGCCGCGAGCGCGACCAACCCGGTGGTGAAGACGAGCTCGCGCGGGGCCGGCCCGAACGGCGCGCCCTCCCTGTCGATCAGGACATGGCCGGCGACAGCGCCGATCAGCGCGCCGAGCGGGCCGCCGAGCGCAAGACCGAGGCCGCCACCGCTCAGCGCCCCCCAGAATGACGAAACCATGATGCGGGCGACTCCCGGCCTGACCTGGTGGATGAGGATAGTGACGAAGGGCCGCGTCGGACAGGCCAGCTTGGCTCGGGAAGGTGCTGTCGGCGATATTTTTTCGCCGTGACGTCGCCCGAGAGGCGATTTCGCCACCCCGGCCGGGAAATGCGTCCTCAATGGGGCAATGTCTTCGGTCGAAGCTGTCGTTGCGTCAGAGCAACCGAAGGTTGCTCGTTCTTGATTCGTTTACATGCCGAATACTGTGGTAGCAAATATCGAATAATTTCCTGTTGATGAGCCTCAAGCACAGTTTTGTTTTATCTCGGGTCAGATTATAGTCACATTTACTGATCATTTGCCTCTGCCCTTCAGCCATGTTCCAGCATGAAGGGTACAATTGATCATGCGATATACCACAAGCGCCGCCGCCATTTTCGCGATTTGCCTCATCGGATTTCAGCCTGCCAGGGCTGAATCGGTCAATGACGAAAAGGATGCGCTGGCGTTCATTGTGAGGGACGCCGAGATCGCTCGCGAGAAGGCTGCCGCGCAGGGTGGGCACGAGACCGCGAAGACAGAAAAGGCCTCGCAGGCACGGCTTGCCCGTTCCGGGAAGACGGCGACGCGCGCAGTCCCTGCGCTGGCCGCGCCGGCCGGTTCCGAAGGCCTCAAGGCGCTGGTCGCGCGCCATGCCGCGGCCAATGGCGTGCCGTTCGCGCTGGCCGATGCCGTGGTGCGGATCGAGAGCCGCTAC
This sequence comes from Bosea vaviloviae, assembly GCF_001741865.1. Taxonomy (NCBI): domain Bacteria; kingdom Pseudomonadati; phylum Pseudomonadota; class Alphaproteobacteria; order Hyphomicrobiales; family Alloboseaceae; genus Allobosea; species Allobosea vaviloviae. The sequence continues at coordinate 5,486,723 of NZ_CP017147.1, read as the reverse complement.
AATCCCCGCGCCAGCAATGCCGGCAATTACGGCTTGATGCAGATCCGCCACCAGACTGCGCGCGGCCTGGGCTATACCGGCGGGGCCGGTGGCCTGCTCGATGCCGACACCAATGCACGCTTTGCGATGAAATATCTGGCTCAGGCCTATCGCCTTGCCGGCGGCGACACCTGCAAGACCGTCATGAAATATCAGAGTGGCCACATGACCGAGCGGATGAGCGGCGCCAACCGGACCTATTGCGCCAAGGTCCGCACCATCAGCGCCCATAGCTGAGCCGCAGCCCGGCCGGCTTGACGCGGCGCGTCCAAGCGCGCACTAGCGACCCGCCAGTCGGCCGGACGGCCGCTCCCGTTCGCGGGGGAGGGAAAGTCCGGGCTCCACGGAAACACGGTGCCGGATAACGTCCGGCGGGGGCGACCCCAGGGAAAGCGCCACAGAGATCGAACCGCCTTCTGCCAAGCGCTTCGGCGCCTTGGTGCGAAGGTAAGGGTGAAAAGGTGCGGTAAGAGCGCACCGCGGACCCGGCAACGGGGACGGCATGGCAAGCCCCACCGGGAGCAAAACCGAATAGGGACGATGCTTCCCGCGCAAGCGGGGAGGGGCCTGTTTCTGGGCCTTGTCGTCCGGGTTGGTTGCTCGAGGCGTGCAGCAATGTGCGTCCCAGAGGAATGGCCGTCACGTCGGGGGAGCGATCCTCCGGCCATCCAGAACCCGGCTTATAGGCCGACTGGCAATTCTACTCCGGTGGCCGGCTGAAGCGATGCCCTGCACTTCCGGTGCTCACGGACAAAACGTCCGCTCCGCTCCGGTTCTCGGGCACCGCTCCATCCGGCTCACCGGAGCGAATTGTACCGCGCCTTTGCCTCGACGATCACGCGACCTTCAGCTCGACGTCGATATTGCCCTTGGTCGCGTGCGAGTAGGGGCAGACGATATGGGCCTTCTGGACCAGATCTTCGGCCACAGCCTTGTCGATGCCCGGTATCGAGATGGTCAGCTTGACCGCGATGCCGAAGCCGGCGCCGTCATCGCGCGGACCGATGCCGACATCGGCGCTGACGCGGGCGTCCTCGGGAATCTTCACCTTTTCCTTGCCGGCGACGAATTTCAGCGCGCCGAGGAAGCAGGCGGAATAGCCGAGCGAGAACAATTGCTCGGGATTGGTGCCGTTGCCGCCGCCGCCGCCGAGTTCCTTGGGCGTGTTGAGCACGACATCGACATTGCCGCTGTCGGTGGCGGCCTTGCCCTCGCGGCCTCCGGTGGCGGAACCATGAGCGGTGTAGAGGATTTTCATCGGGGATCTCCTTGGAATGCGTTCGATCTCTTGCGTTGCCTATTTAAGTAGTGCACAATTTAATTGTCAACAATCTATATTGGCCGATCGCGCGGAGTTGATTGCGTCGCGGGCGGCCTTCGGGTTGAAGCTGAGGCGGGCAGGGGTTTGGGGTGAGATGGACAGGATCAGCGATGCGGACCGGCCGATGCCGCGATTGGAGGAGCAATTGTGCTTCGCGGTCTATCTCGCGGGCCATGCCTTCAACCGTGTGTATCGCTCGGTGCTGGCCGAGCTCGGCCTGACCTATCCGCAATATCTGGCCATGCTCGTGCTGTGGGAATGTGACGGGTTGACGGTGAAGGCGATGGGCGAGCGGCTCATGCTCGATTCCGGCACGTTGACGCCATTGCTGAAGCGACTGGAGGCCGCCGGCCTGATCCGCCGCGAGCGCGACCGCGAGGATGAGCGGCAGGTGCGGCTATACCTGACGGCGCAGGGCGAGAGCCTGCGCGAGAAGGGACGCTGTGTGCCCGACAGCATGGCGCGCGCGCTCGGCGGCGCAGTGGACTCCAGGGATCGGCTGCTGGAGCAGTTGAACGCCTTGCGCGATGCGCTGCTTGCGGCGACCGAGCCGGCCTGAGGCGCAACAGAGGCCCCGAAATTATTTCGCAGGGGCTGCCGCCCGTGCGGCTGACGCATGGTCGCCGCGGAGGCGGTTTCGGCACCAATCCGCGCGTGCTTACGGATACTTAACCTTAACGGGCTGTGATGGGGCGAAGCATCGGCAGGCACCTGTCGGTGCATACGATTCCATTGACGCCCATAAGAACCCATGCTATCCCAAATCATCCCGTCGAAGCAGACAGGCGACAGTCAGGTCAAGCTCCGTGTGCCGCGCGGATTTCGGCCCGCCCTCGCGCTTTGCCTGCTTCGACGGGGTGTCATGATCCCGGCCGTCGCCGAGCCGGGCATGCATGTGAAGAGCAGGCCGGGAGGCGGCGTTGACAGACCGCTTCGTCTCGAACTTCACCAATCGGCTCGACGCCAAAGGGCGCGTGTCCATCCCCGCGAGTTTCCGAACGATCCTGGCGAAGGACGGCTACGAGGGGCTTTACGTCCACCGCACGCTGGACCTGCCGGCGCTGGATGCGGGCGGCCACGCATTGCGGGCGACGATCGACGATATCCTGGCGCGCTTCTCGCCCTTCTCGGACGAATGGGAATTGCTGTCGACGGCTCTGAACGGCGCCTCGGAGGTGCTGAAAGTCGATCCGGAGGGACGCATCATGCTCAGCGAGGCGCTGAAGACGCATGCCGGCATCGGCGATGCGGTGACCTTCGTCGGCCACGGCCACAAGTTCCAACTCTGGGAGTCCACCCGCTTCGAGGCTCATCTGGAGGCGGCGCGGACGCGGCTGCGCGACGTCAAGCGCAGCTTGGGAGCGTCATTGCCTGCTCCAGCCACTTCGGGGGCGGGGACATGAGGGGGCGTCGCAGGCCAGACGACGTCGCGGTCGATACGGGTGCCCGCCATGTGCCGGTGCTGCTGGCCGAGGTTCTGCAGGCGCTCGCACTGCAGCCGGGCGGCCGCTATCTCGACGGCACTTTCGGGGCTGGCGGCTATGCCCGCGCCCTGCTCGAAGCGGCGCCCGGGGCGACCCTTCTGGGGCTCGACCGTGATCCGACCGCGATCGCGGGCGGGGCGGATCTCGTCGCCGAGATGGCTGGTCGGCTGACCTTGTCGCAGGCGCGCTTCGGCGAGCTCGCCGAGGAGGCGCAGCGCTTCCAGATGGCGCCGCTCGACGGCGTGGTGCTCGATATCGGCGTGTCCTCCATGCAGATCGATCAGGCTGAGCGCGGCTTCTCGTTTCGCTTCGACGGGCCGCTCGACATGCGCATGGGGCGCGAGGGCCAAAGCGCTGCCGACATCCTCAACGAGACCGAAGAAGGGCTGCTCGCCAACATCTTCTATCACTATGGCGAGGAGCGGCGCTCGCGCGCCGTGGCGCGCGCCGTGGTCGAGGCGCGGCGCAAGGAGCCGCTGACGACGACAAAGCAGCTTGCCGATCTTGTCGCCGGCATCGTCTGGACCGAGCCCGGCGGAGCGCATCCCGCGACGCGGGTGTTCCAGGCCTTGCGCATTGCGGTCAATGACGAGCTCGGGGAGCTGGTCAAGGCGCTGCACGCCGCCGAAGCCGTGCTCAAGCCCGGCGGGCGGCTGGTCGTGGTGACCTTCCACTCGCTGGAGGATCGCATCGTCAAGCAGTTCATGGCGGCGCGTTCGGGCCGTAGCCCTGCGGGCTCGCGCCACGCGCCCGTGGTCGCCATCGCCGAGCCGACCTTCAGACTCGTCTCGAAGGGGGCGGTCGCACCGACGGATGCCGAGATGCGGCTCAACCCGCGGGCACGCTCGGCCAAGCTGCGCGCGGCGGAGCGGCTGACCACTGTCGCGCGTGCCGCCGAGCCCGATCTGGTGGCGCTTGCCGAAGTGCCCGACCCACAGCCGCGCCGGAGGCCCTGAGCGTGATCAAGCTGCTCCATGTCGTCGCCATCGGCGCGCTCGTCTCCTCGGCGCTCTATGCCTACACGATCAAATACGGCACCACTCTGGAGGCCGAGCAATTGCAGAAGATCAAGAGCAAGGCGCAGCGCGAGCGCGATGCCATCGCCGTGCTCAAGGCCGAATGGCAGTTCCTCACCCGGCCCGACCGCTTGCAGACGCTGGCCGACCGCCATCTCGATCTGCAGCCTTTCTCGGTAACGCAGGTCGTGCGTGCCTCCGATATTCCCAATCGCGGCCCCAAGGTCGACGCCATCGGCCGCAAGCTTGAGGATCTCGGGCTCGGCCTGCCGACCGAGACCCCCAGGGATCGCAAGGCGAGCGCAACCACTCCCGGAGGCAGGCCATGAGCGTTGAGACGACCTCCGAGCCTGGCGCCGAAGCGCCGCCGCCGGCGCGCCGGCTCTTCAGCTTCCTGCGCGACGTCTTCCGCATGAGCGGCGAGAAGAGCCAGCCGCGCGTCGGCCTGGTGATCCTCGCCTTCTCCGCGCTGTTCCTCGCCATCACCGGCCGGCTCGTCATGCTGGCGACGCTGCCCGGCGAGCAGGTCGGCCTGCGCCGGGCCACCGCGAATGCGATCTCCGCCGCGCGGCCCGATATCCTCGACCGCAATGGCGTTGTGCTGGCGACCGATATCAGGACGGTTTCGGTCTTTGCCGAGCCGCGAAATATCCTCGACAAGGACGAAGCGACGGAGCTCCTGACCGCCGTCCTGCCCGATCTCGACGCCAAGGAGCTGCGCGAGAAGCTCGGCACCAAGAAGGGCTTCGTCTGGGTCAAGCGCGAGATCACGCCGCGTCAGCAGGCGGAGGTCCACCGGCTCGGCATTCCAGGCGTCGGCTTCGTGCCCGAGAACAAGCGCGTCTATCCCAACGGGCCGGCTGCCGCCCATGTGCTGGGCTTCGCCAGCATCGACAATGTCGGCATTGCCGGCATCGAGAAATACATCGACACGCAGGGCCTGCAGGATCTGTACGGGGCGGGGCTCGCGACGCAGGCCTCCGACCTGAAGCCGGTGACGCTCTCGGTCGATCTGCGTGTCCAGCACCTGCTGCGCGACGAAATGGTCAAGGGCATGGAGCGGTTCAAGGCGATCGCCGCCGCTGGCGCCATCCTGGACGTCAACACCGGCGAGGTGCTGGGGCTGGTCTCGCTGCCGGATTTCGACCCGGGCAATCCGGTCGATGCGCTCGAGAAGGACCGGATCAACCGGATGAATGTCGGCGTCTACGAGATGGGCTCGACCTTCAAGGCGCTGACCATCGCGATGGCGCTGGATTCAGGCAAGGCCAACATCAATTCGAGCTACTCGACCGCGGGCGGGATGATGCGCTTCGGCCGGCAGGTCATCAAGGAATACCATGGCACGGGGCGCACGCTGACGGTGCCGGAGGTGTTCGTGCATTCCTCGAACATGGGTTCGATCAAGATGGCGCTCTCCGTCGGCGTCGAGGGCCACAAGGCCTTCCTGAAGAAGATGATGCAGCTCGACCGGATGACGACGGAGCTGCCCGAGAGCGCCGCTCCGATCGTTCCGAGCCGCTGGGGCGAGATCAACACGGCGACGATCGCCTTCGGTCACGGGCTCGCGGTCGCGCCGCTCCAGGCGATGGCGGCGGTGGGCGCGCTGGTCAATGGCGGCACCTTCATCACTCCGACTTTCCTGAAGCGTTCCGAAGAGGACGCAAGGAAGACCGGCGTGCGCGTGATCAAGCCGGAGACCTCGGAAGCGATGCGCTTCATCATGCGGCTCAACGGCGAGAGAGGCTCGGCCCGCAAGGCCGACGTCGCCGGCTACTTCGTCGGCGGCAAGACCGGAACGGCCGAGAAGGTCATCAACGGGCGCTATGCCAAGAACCGCAACTTCACCACCTTTACGGCGATCGCTCCCTCCGACAAACCGAAATACCTGTTCCTTGCGATCTATGACGAGCCCAAGGGCTATGCCGAAAGCGGCGGCTACTCGACGGCTGCATGGAACGCCGGCGTCACCACCGGCAGGGTCATCGAGCGCGCTGCGCCGATCCTCGGCCTCGCGCCGCGCTTCGAGCCTCCGATCGCACCGTTCCCGCTGATGGCGAAGCTCGGCGCCTGGGGCAGTCGCTGATAGCATGGCAGGGCGATTGTTGTTGTGGGCAGGCAGGGCTTTGGCCGAGCGATGAATGCGCGAAACTGGAGCCTCGGCCAACTCTTTCCCGGAGCCTTTCCGGCCGACGCGGATCGCAGCGTAACGGGTGTCGTCTTCGACAGCCGCAAGGCCGCGCCCGGCGCGGTCTTCGTGGCACTCGCCGGGGCCAAGGCTGACGGTGCGCGCTTCATCGCGGACGCGGTCGCGCGCGGTGCGACCGCCATCGTCTCGGGCCAGCCCAGGCCGCAGGATCTCGACGGCGCGATCGTCTTCGCACAGGTCGGCGATCCGCGCCTGGCCTTGTCGCTGGCGGCTGCGGTCGTCCATCCGCGCCAGCCCGCAACCATCGTCGCGGTGACGGGCACGAGCGGCAAATCCTCGGTCGCCGACTTCACCCGCCAGATCTTCCAGGTGCTCGGCCATGAGGCGGCTAGCCTCGGCACGGTCGGCATCGTCACCTCCAAGGGCTCGAAATACGGCTCGCTGACGACGCCCGATCCGCTGTCGCTACATGCCTCGCTCGACAAGCTCGCCGGCGAGGGCATCACGCATCTGGCGATGGAAGCCTCCTCGCATGGGCTCGACCAGCGCCGGCTCGACGGGGTGCGGCTTGCTGCCGGCGCCTATCTCAATCTCGGCCGCGACCATCTCGACTATCACCCGACCGTGGAGGACTATCTCGACGCCAAGCTGCGGCTCTGGGACCTGCTGCCCGCTGGCGCGCCGGTCGTGATCAATCGCGACGGCGCATTTGCCGACAAGGCGTCGGCCGCCGCTGTGGCGAAGGGCCACCCCATCATCGGCGTCGGCTGCGCTGGCGAGACGCTGACATTGCTGGAAGTGCTGCGGGAGGGCTTTTCGCAGCGCCTTCAGGTCCGGGCGCAGGGCCGGGAGATCGAGGTCGTGCTGCCGCTGGTCGGCGATTTCATGGCCGGGAATGCGCTGGTCGCCGCCGGGCTCGCTGTCGCGGCAGGTGAGGCGCCGGAGGCCGCGCTCAACGCGTTGTCGGGCCTCGTCGGCGTGCCGGGACGGCTCGAACGCGTCGGCTCGCTGAAGGGCGGGCTCGCCGTCGTCGATTTCGCCCATAAGCCCGACGCGCTGGAGGCCGTGCTTGCGACCTTGCGGCCCTATGCGGCGGGGCGTCTGATCTGCGTTTTCGGCTGCGGTGGCGATCGCGACCGTGGCAAGCGGCCTGTGATGGGCCAGATTGCGGCCGATCTCGCCGATCTGGCGATCGTGACCGACGACAATCCGCGCACCGAGGATCCGGGAGCGATCCGAGCCGAGATCCTTGCGGCCTCGCCCAAGCTGACAGAGATCGGCGACAGGGCGAAGGCCATTCGCCACGCTGTCGGCTTGCTGGGAACCGGCGATGTCCTCGTCGTAGCCGGAAAAGGCCATGAAACCGGCCAGATCATCGGCGACCGGACATTGCCGTTCTCGGATCAGGACGTAGTGCGGGCGGCGATTGCGGAGATGGATCAATGAGCGCGCCCTTGTGGAGCGGAGACCGCCTGGTCGCGGCCATGGGCGCGCGGCTTGCCGGGGCGACGCCGGCCGCCGTGACCGGGGCCTCGATCGACACCCGCACGCTAGAGCCGGGCGACGCCTTCTTCGCCATCCAGGGGGAGGCGCGCGACGGCCATGAGTTCGTCGCAGGCGCGCTCGCGAAAGGTGCCGCGCTCGCGGTGATCGACGAGGCGCATGCCGCACGATTCAGCGGCGAGGGGCCTTACGCCGTGGTGCCCGACGTGCTGCGGGCGATGGAGCTGGCCGGCGCAGCGCGCCGGGCCGAACTCAAGGCTCAGGTCGTCGCGGTGACAGGCTCCGTCGGCAAGACCGGCACCAAGGAGGCGCTGCGGCTCGTCCTGTCGCGTCAGGGCAAGACGCATGCGCCGGTCGCCTCCTACAACAATCACTGGGGCGTGCCACTGACTTTATGTCGCACACCGGCCGATGTCGCCTATGGCGTCTATGAGATCGGCATGAGCAACCCCGGCGAAATCCTGCCGTTGGCCCGGCTCGTGCGCCCGCATGTCGCGATCATCACGACGATCCAGCCGGTGCATCTGGCGGCCTTCGCCTCGCTTGAAGGCATCGCCGAGGAAAAGGCCTCGGTGTTCTGGGCGCTGGAGCCCGGCGGCACCGCCATCATCAACGCCGACATCCCGCAGACTGAGCTTTTGCGCAGTCTCGCCAAGGCCGGCCCGGCCGGGCGCATCATCAGCTTCGGCGAGAGCATGGATGCCGATGTCAGGCTGGTTTCCTGTGCGCTGAAGCCCGATGTCTCCACGGTGGATGCCGTCGTGATGGGCCAGCCGGTCACCTATCGGCTCGGCAGCCCGGGCAAGCATATCGTGCTGAATTCGCTCGCGGTTCTCGCAGCCGTCACGGCGCTTGGCGCCGATCTCGCCTTGGCGGCGCTGGCGCTGGGCGATCTCAAGCCGCCGGCCGGCCGAGGCGCAAGGCAGATCCTGCAAGGGCCGGGCGGGGCCTTCGCGCTGATCGACGAGAGCTATAACGGCAACCCGGCCTCGATGCGGGCGGCGATCGAGAATCTCGGCCGCATGCCGGTGTCCGGGCGCGGCCGGCGCGTTGCCGTGCTGGGTGACATGCTGGAGCTCGGGCCGAGCGGGCCCGAGCTCCACAAGGGCCTGGCCGAGGTCGTCCTCGGCAACGGCGTCGACAAGGTTTTCGCCTGTGGTCCATTGATGCGCGGGCTCTACGACAGCTTGCCATCCACCCTCAGGGGTGCTTATGCCGCCCAGTCGAGCGGGCTTGAGCCGCTCGTACTGGATGCGATCAGGGCCGGCGACGTCGTCACGGTCAAGGGGTCACTAGGTTCGCGCATGGGGCCGATCGTGAAGGCGATCGTGGCGCGTTTCCCGACCCTGCAGGCCGATGAATAGAACAAGAGACTGAAAACCGATGCTCGTCTGGCTCGCCGATTTCTCCGGCACGTTCCCGATCCTGAACGTGTTCCGCTACATCACCTTCCGCGTCGGTGGTGCGACTGCGACCGCGTTGCTCTTCGTCTTCTTCTTCGGTCCGGCCGCGATCTCCTGGCTGCGCATCAAGCAGGGCAAGGGCCAGCCGATCCGCACCGACGGGCCGGAATCCCATCTCGCCAAGCGCGGCACGCCGACCATGGGCGGGTTGATGATCCTGGCCGGGCTGTTCGCGGCGACGCTGCTCTGGGGCAATCTGCGCAACGCCTATGTCTGGGTCGTGCTCGGGGTGGCGGCGAGCTATGCGGCGATCGGCTTTTACGACGATTACCTGAAGGTGACGAAGCAGTCGCATAAGGGCTTTTCCGGCAAGGCGAGGCTCCTGCTGGAGGTCGCGATCGCGCTGGTCGCCTGCAGCGTCATCATGCAGCTCGGCCCTGCCGGCATCTCGTCAGGCTTCGCCATGCCCTTCCTCAAGGAACTGGTCATTCCGCTCGGCCTGTTCTTCCCGCTGGTCACGGCCTTCGTCGTGGTCGGCGCCGGCAACGCGGTCAATCTGACCGACGGGCTCGACGGGCTCGCCATCGTGCCGGTGATGATCGCGGCGGCGACCTTCGGTTTCATCGCCTATCTCACCGGCAACGCGATCTTCGCCAACTACCTGCAGATCCACCATGTGCCGGGCTCGGGCGAGCTCTCGGTGATCTGCGGCGCGATGATCGGGGCCGGGCTGGGCTTCCTCTGGTTCAACGCCCCGCCGGCGCAAATCTTCATGGGCGACACCGGCTCGCTCGGTCTTGGCGGCATGCTCGGCGTGATTGCTGTCGCGACCAAGCATGAGATCGTGCTCGCCATCGTCGGTGGCCTGTTCGTGATCGAGGCGCTCTCGGTCATCATCCAGGTCGCAGTCTACAAACGCACCGGCAAGCGCGTCTTCCTGATGGCGCCGATCCACCATCATTTCGAGAAGCTGGGCTGGACCGAGCCGCAAGTGGTGATCCGCTTCTGGATCATCTCGGTGGTGCTGGCGCTGGTCGGTCTCTCCACGCTCAAGTTGCGCTGATCATGACGCCCGTCACCGTTTTCAGAGGCAAGCGCCTGGCTCTGTTCGGGCTCGGCGGCTCGGGGCTGGCGACGGCGCGCGCGCTGAAGGCGGGCGGGGCGGAGGTCGCGGCCTGGGACGACAACCAGGCGAGCCGCGACAAGGCCTCGGCCGAGGGCATTCCGGTGGTCGATCTCGCCTCGGCGGATTGGGCGGGCTTCGTAGCGTTCATCCTGTCGCCGGGCGTGCCGCTGACCCATCCGCAGCCGCATTGGACGGTCGAGAAAGCCAGGGCCGCCGGGGTCGAGATCATCGGCGATGTCGAGTTGTTCTTCCGCGAGCGGGCGAAGATTGCGCCTGCCGCCCCGGTCGTCTGCATCACCGGCACCAATGGCAAGTCGACGACGACGGCGCTGATCGCGCATGTGCTGCGCCAGGCCGGCCGCGACGTGCAGATGGGTGGCAATATCGGCACGGCCGTTCTGGCGCTGGAGCCGCCGGCGCAAAACCGCGTCCATGTCATCGAATGTTCGAGCTACCAGATCGACCTGGCGCCTTCGCTGGCGCCGACCGTCGGCATCCAGATGAACCTGACGCCGGACCATCTCGACCGGCATGGCACCTTCGAAAACTACGGCGCGATCAAGGAGCGTCTCGTCGCCCAGTCCGACATCGCCGTGATCGGCGTCGATGACGAGCCGTCCAAGCAGATGGCGCGGCGGCGGGCGGCGTCGGGCCGACCGCTGGTCAAGATCAGCGGCGAGCAGCCGCTGGACGAGGGCGTCTTCGCCGGCATCACGGCCAATGCCGGCAAGCTCGACACCCGCATCGTCCAGGTCAGGGACGGCAAGCCCAAGGTCGTGGCGAACCTCGCCGGCATCGGTAGCTTGCGCGGCTCCCACAACGCCCAGAACGCGGCGGCGGCTTTCGCCGCCTGCTTCGCGCTTGGGCTGAGCGCCGAGGAGATCGCGGCGGGCTTCAAGACCTATCCGGGCCTGGCCCACCGCATGGAGGAGATCGGCCGCGTCGGCCGGGTCGTCTTCATCAATGATTCCAAGGCGACCAACGCCGATTCCACCGAAAAGGCGCTGACCTCCTTCCGCGACATCTTCTGGATTTTGGGCGGCAAGGCGAAGGAGGGCGGCATCGAGAGCCTGACCCGCTACTTCCCCAACATTGCCAAGGCCTACCTCATCGGCGCGGCGAGCGACCTGTTTGCGGGGACCTTCGATCAGGACGGCCGCGTCGCTTACGAGCGCAGCGGCACGCTCGATGTCGCGGTCGCTGCCGCGACCCGCGACGCGCAGGCTCAGCCCGGCGAAGGCGAGATCGCGGTGCTGCTCTCGCCGGCTTGCGCCTCCTTCGACCAGTTCCCGAATTTCGAGGTGCGCGGCGACGTCTTCAGGGCGCTGGTCAAGGCGCTGCCGGGCTTGGTGCCGTTCGGGGCGGATTAGGCTGCTCCGCAGGCCCGTTGGTCAAAGCTGATCAGCTCGACGTATCCATGATGTAGGGAACACTGCTCGCGACGATGGCGAGCTCGATCGCATTGAAGAGCATGCCGCCGCAATGCAGCCAGCGCAGCTGACGGGCCGCATCGGCAGGCCGAGCATCGATCTGGGGATCCATCCGCTGCAGGAACCAGCGGCGCGCTGAGACCGTGAAGGCCAGGACGCCGACGCCAATGATGACGGCCCGTCGTCCTGCCACGGCGAAAGCCACCGTTCCAATGACGCTGGTGATGGTCAATGTCAGGAAATAGGCATGGAACATGCCGCGCAAAAGCCGGGCGACTTGCGGGATGTCGAGTTTGAAGAAGAGAAAGCCGGGCGCTGCCAGCAGAAGATACGCCATCGGAAGCATCAAGATGACGATGGCGAAGAAGGCGGCGGCATCCGACGTCATGTGAGCACCTTTTATGTCCCCGCCGGGCAAGGTTTTCCGGCTGCGGCCTGCAACAATATCCGCCCGGATACTGCTTCGGTACTATTGGGCTTTAGTCGGACGAGATCGCGCAGGATCGCAATCCGGCGCGTGAGATCGTCATCGCAGCAGCATCATCGCTTGCACGGTGCGCCTAAGGTCTAGTTGCTTGGACCTGTCGCCTCCAGCACAACGATGACCTTAGGATAGGCTTCCAACGAAATCGATTGAGGGGCCAGCGCGACAGCGACGAAGCAAGACAACGACAAGGCAAGACAACGACAAAAAAGAACCGAAACAGCGGAGGACACAGATGAGCAGGCTCTCTTGGCGCTGGTGGTCACGAAACAAGAACAAGACCCGGGACGGGGCGGGGCCCTCTTCTGAGCGATTTGAAGACGGGGATCGGCGCCAACTGCTCCAGGCGCTCTCCGCCATCGCCGGCGGCGGCGCCCTGGCCGCGATGCCGCAACCTGCGGGAGCGAAGGATGCGAGCGAACTGCCGCCTCCCTAGCGGGCGCTGACCGGTCGCGATGCAGCTGGCAAGTCGGTGTTCAAATCCGTCGATGTCACCTCCAAGGTGGTGGAGATCGATTCCAATCCGGGGCTGACCTTCTACGAACTCTATATGACCGAGGGCGTGCCACGGCTCACCGGCCTGGAGCCGGACCCGATGCTCCAGGGAACGAAGGCTTTTCCCGGCCCGGGCGGCACGATGTTTCGCCTGATCTCGTATCCGCCGAAGCGACCCGAGGGCTGGAAGCCGCCGCCCGGCGTCACTTTCGCGAGCGCGCTGGGCGAAATGTCGGAGAAGATCCCCCGCATGGGGGAGCATTTCGAGCATGGCGCGCCAGGCATGCACACCTCGGACACCATCGACTATGGGGTCGTGGTTCGTGGCGAGATGACGCTGGAACTGGACGACGGGAAGATCGTCCATCTGCGCCAGGGCGATTGCATTGTGCAGAACGGAACCCGGCATCGCTGGCGCAACCCGTTGCCGGAGCCCTGTCTCATGGCCTTCATCTCGGTCGGCGGACAGCGCGGCTAGGACTGGGCTACCTTCAAGGCGAACCAAGCTAGCTCGGGACGACCGAGCCTGTCCGGCTCGCACGCGTCACACTGTTGCGGGCTCTGTTGCTGCTTGCGAGATGCTGTATCGTCCGCGTCCGGCCTCCTTGGCCGCGTAGAGTTCGCGATCGGCCTTTTGCAGGAGTGCATCGGGCTCGTCGCCCGGCTGTTGGCAAATCGTGATGCCGACGCTCACTCCGACCCGGATTTCGCGTCCGTCGATCATGACCGGAGCGGCCACGGTCTCGACCAGGCGCTGGGCCAGGGCGCAGGCGTCGGCCTGCTCCGTGAGCGGCGTCTGAATCAGCGCGAACTCGTCTCCGCTCAACCGCGCGACGATATCCGACGATCGGGCCGCCGCTCTCAGCCGAAGGGCAATCTGACGCAAAAGCTCGTCGCCGGCGGCATGACCCAGCGTGTCGTTGACCGCCTTGAAGTGATCGAGGTCGAGATAAAGAACCGCAAAGCTTTGACCATAGCGCCGGATCCGGTCGCACTCCTCCTGGAGGCGCTGGCGGAAAAGGGCGCGGTTGGGCAGCATGGTCAGGTCGTCATGCAGGGCCTTCCGCGCCAATTCGCGATGGGCGACGATCCGGTCGAGGATGGTCATGTGCAGATGCGCGATCATCTCGAATCCGATGATCAGATAGGCGATCAGCATGACCGCCATCAGGAGATGCTCGGGGTCGCCATTGATCAGACATGCGACGATCGGCAGGGCCAGCGTCAGGACAAGCTGGATACGGGCGATCATCGGTCGAACGGCGACGCGAATGATCATCCCGCAGGGATAGGCGACCAGCACGGTCGCGATCAGCAATTGCGCCGAAGCGTCATCGGTGAGGAAGACATACGCCGCGAGGCCGCCCAGCAGCGCGGTGAAGGTAAAGCCGCCCAGGGCGTAGCGGCGCTCCCAGCGCCGGGCTTGCTCGGAGCTTCGGATTCCAGGCCTGGCGCGCCGATAGGCGGCCGCGATCAGGACACGTCCGAGCGTGACGACGACAGCCGCAATGCCGGCCGCCATGAGGACATCGTCATCATGCAGGGCCGAACTCATCCACGCAGCCGCCGCCAGGGCGACCCCGACGGTGATGACGGAGGCCAAGGACGTGAACATGATGTCAACGAGCTCGGGCAGGACATTGTCCGGGGCTCGGGCAGGCGCTGTCGTCATGAACCTATCTCCCTGCGTGCAATAGCATGGAGGGCTTAACTGAAGTTGTCTCGCGGAACTCGAAATCCGCCGGTGATCTTACGAAGTGCGGCTCCGGAGACCGATAGTCCGCGGCTGTCCCGATGTCATGGTCGCTGCCGCGACACACAGTCGGCGAAGGTGAGATCGCGGTGCTGCTTTCGCAGGCCCTGGCCGCCTTCGCCAGTTCCTGAATTTCGAGGTGCGGGGCGAGGCGTTCAGGGCGCTGGTGACAATTCTGCCGGGGATGTGGGATTTGGGACGGGGTAAGTCGAGGCCGAGGTTGGCAGAGGCGTACTGCCCTGCCTTATGCAGTCGGCTCCGCATCCGGGCGAAACTTCACCTTGGCACCTAGTTCGACCAGCTTGTCACGGAGGCGACGCAGCTGGATCGGCGAGCCGGTCCCAACGACGATGTCGCGCTCCCCGGCCAAGGCCAGCACCTCTGGCAAAGACAGGCCAAGTGCCTGTTTCATAACCTGCACCACCTTGAGCTTTTGCGAGCCGACATCGGTGATGACCAGGGTGCCCTGCTGGAAGTCCGCGGGGTCGAATGTCGTTTCGTCCAGCGGAAACTCCTTCTCCAGTGCCTCCCGCTCAAGGACACCCTGATGGACCTCGCTCCATAACGCGTTCGTCATGTCGGCTTCGGTCTCGATGAGCTTCAGAAGCCGCTCATCGTCATCCTTCACGTCGTTCAGAGCCGACAAAAGCTGACCGAAACGTTGAAGGCTCGCAGCCACAATGACGGCATCCCAGCGCCCGGCACCGTGCGCCGCGTAGTAGACGGGGAAGCCGGTCGATCTTTCGTCGATGTCGATGAAGAAGGGGTCGTCGAAGCCGTTCAGTGCGATGACATACCATCCCGGCTGCCAATCGCCCGATGCTCGCGACACAAGGCTTTCGCCCGTGATCCCGTGAGAGCGGAAGCCGACCTGCCAAGCCCCGATCTCGTGAAGTTCGGGGTAGTGCGTCGGCAAGGCCAGATCGCCGACGACAATCCGTGATTCGATGAAATCCCTGATCGCGTCCTGAAGACCGTCGGCCAATGGGGCGCTCTCATTTGGTGTCATGGTTTTCACGAGATCCGATTGAGGTGATGGCTTCATGCCAGATTCTGCGGCACCGCGTCAGCCGAGCTTCGCAACATGATCGGACCTCCCGGCCCGACAAGGACAGGGCTTCACCTGGCGGGCCGCGCTTGTCTCCACGCCCTCGGAATCAAACGCTTAACCATTCATTGACAGAGTGATTCGGAAACGAGGCGCATCTCTGCGCCGTGCTCGATCTTGGAGCCAAGCATGGTCTCTCGCGCGGAACCCAGTCTCAGCGGCCGCTGGTGGTGGTCTATCGACCGCCTCATCCTCAGCGCTCTCGTGGCGCTGATGGTGTCGGGCGTCGTCCTGCTGATGGCGGGTGGGCCGCCGGTCTCGGAACGGCTCGGGCTCTCGACCTTCCATTTCGTCAACCGCCAGGCGGTCTATCTGCTGGTCGCGCTGACCGTCGTCATCGCCGTCTCGTTCATGACGCCGCGCCAGGTCCGGCGCTCGGCCTTGCTGCTCTTCGTGGTCTCGCTCGCCATGGTGGTGGCGACGCTCTATCTCGGTGTCGAGGTCAAAGGCGCGCGGCGCTGGCTCACCCTGGGGCCGCTGGGCTCGGTGCAGCCGTCGGAATTCATCAAGCCTGCCTTCGTCATTCTTGCCGCCTGGGCCTTCGCCGAGGGTACGCGCCGGCCCGACCTGCCGGGCACGATCATGGCCTTCCTGCTGCTGCCATTGACGATCGTGCCGCTCGTGCTGCAGCCCGATTTCGGCCAGACCATGCTGATCACGCTGGTCTGGGCCGGGCTGTTCTTCGTCGCCGGCCTGCACTGGTTCTGGGTGCTGGGGCTGGGCGGGGCCGGCGCCTTCGGTATCCTGGTCGCCTATCAGCTCGTGCCGCATGTCCGCGCCCGCATCGAGCGCTTCATGGACAAGGGCTCGGGCGACACCTTCCAGATCGACACCGCGCTGGAGAGTTTCGCGCAGGGCGGCTGGCTCGGCAAAGGGCCGGGCGAGGGCACCGTGAAGCGCATCCTGCCCGACGCGCATACCGACTTCATCTTCGCCGTCACGGCCGAGGAGTTCGGCATCATCGTCTGCATCGCGCTGGTCATGCTGTTCGCCTTGATCGTGCTGCGCGCGCTGTTCGTGGCGCAGAAGGCCGAGGATCCCTTCGTGCGCCTGGCGACGACGGGCCTCTCGCTGCTCTTCGGCATCCAGGCCGCGATCAACATGATGGTCAATCTGCACATGATGCCGGCCAAGGGCATGACGCTGCCCTTCATCTCCTATGGCGGCTCGTCGCTGATCTCGCTTGCGATCGGCACCGGCTTCCTGCTGGCCTTGACGC
Organism: Bosea vaviloviae; assembly: GCF_001741865.1. NCBI lineage: Bacteria > Pseudomonadati > Pseudomonadota > Alphaproteobacteria > Hyphomicrobiales > Alloboseaceae > Allobosea > Allobosea vaviloviae. Next base: position 5,470,193 of record NZ_CP017147.1, on the reverse strand, counting down.
GTAAGCGCCCGCGCGCCGTCGATCTCGGCGCATTCAGGCGCTGACCGCAATGGCAACGGACATGCTCGTCGTCCTGGCCGCCGGGGGCACCGGCGGCCATCTCTTTCCGGCCGAGGCGCTGAGCCATGCGCTGCATGCGCAAGGAGCGCGCGTCGTGCTGATGACCGATACGCGCGCCGCCGAATATGCCGGCAGTTTTCCAGCCGAGGCGGTGCATGCGGTCCAGGCGGCGACGCCGTCGGGCCGCTCGCCCCTGAAGATGGCAAGGGCGCTGTTGACGCTGGCGAAGGGCGTGTTCGCGGCGCGGCGGATCGTCAAGGAGCTCAAGCCCGCGATCGTCGTCGGCTTCGGCGGCTATCCGACGGTTCCTCCGGTGCTTGGCGCCTCGCTGGCGGGCGCCAGGACGCTGATCCACGAGCAGAACGCCGTGATCGGCCGCGCCAACCGTTTCCTGGCGGGTCGAGCCGACATCATCGCGACGGGCTTCGCCGAGGTCGGCGGGCTGTCGGCCTCGGCCAAGGCAAAATGCCGCCAGGTCGGCAATCCGGTGCGTCCGGCGGTGATCGAGGCGGCCTCGCCCTATGCCATTCCCGGCGACGGCATGCTCAATCTCCTCGTCTTCGGCGGCAGCCAGGGCGCACGGGTCATGGCCGATATCGTGCCGCCGGCGGTCCAATTGCTGACCGAGGCCGAGCGCGCGCGCCTGACCGTGATGCAGCAGGCCCGGCCGGAGGATGACGAGCGGGTGCGCCGCATCTATGCCAGCGCCGGGGTCAGGGCCGAGATCGCGCCCTTCTTCACGGACCTGCCGGCGCGGATGGCCAAGGCGCATCTCGTCATCGGGCGGGCCGGCGCCTCGACCGTGGCCGAGCTGACCGTGATCGGCCGGCCGGGGATCCTCGTGCCGCTGCCAGGCGCGCTCGACCAGGACCAGGCCGCCAACGCCGCCGTGCTGGAACGCGCCGGCGGCGCGATCCGCATCCTGCAGTCCGATTTCACCCCGAGACGGCTGGCGAGCGAGCTCTCCGGCCTGCTTGCCGACCCCAACCGCTTGACGGCGATGGCGGGCAACGCCAAGAGCGCCGGCATTCCCGATGCGGCCGAACGACTCGCCCGCCTCGTCATCGACGTTGCTGCGTCCTAGAGGCTGTACAACCTCTAGTCTCCACAGGAGTTCCCCCGATGAAGCTGCCGCCAAAGCTCGGCTCCATCCATTTCGTCGGCATCGGCGGCATCGGCATGTCCGGCATCGCCGAGGTGCTGCACAATCTCGGCTACAAGGTGCAGGGCTCGGACGCTGCCGACGGCGCCAACGTCAAGCGCCTCGCCGACAAGGGCATCAAGACCTTCGTCGGCCACAAGGCCGAGAATCTCGGCGAGGCCGAGGTCGTCGTGGTCTCGACCGCGATCAAGCGCGACAATCCCGAGCTCATCGCCGCGCGCGAGCAGCGCCTGCCGGTCGTGCGCCGTGCCGAGATGCTGGCCGAACTGATGCGGCTGAAGAGCTGCGTCGCCATCGCCGGCACCCATGGCAAGACCACAACGACCTCGCTCGTCGCGACGCTTCTGGAGAAGGGCGGGCTCGACCCGACCGTGATCAATGGCGGAATCATCAACGCCTATGGCACCAATGCCCGCATGGGCGAGAGCGACTGGATGGTGGTCGAGGCCGACGAGTCGGACGGCACCTTCCTGAAGCTGCCGGCCGATGTCGCGATCATCACCAATATCGACCCCGAGCATCTCGACCATTTCGGCACGTTCGACGCGATCAAGGCGGCTTTCCGCAGCTTCGTCGAGAACCTGCCCTTCTACGGCTTCGCGGTGATGTGCATCGACCATCCGACCGTGCAGGGGTTGGTCGGGCAGATCGAGGATCGCCGCGTCGTCACCTATGGCGAGAATCCGCAGGCCGACTTCCGCCTGATCGACATCGACCTCTCCGGCGGCCAGGCCAAGTTCACGCTCCTGATCCGCGACCGCAAGCGCGGCCGCGACGAGGTCGTGCGTGACCTGATCATGCCGATGCCGGGCCATCACAATGCCCTCAACGCCACGGCTGCGATCGCGGTTGCCTATGATCTCGGCATTCCGGTCGAGAGCATCCGTGCGGCTCTTGCCGGCTTCGGCGGGGTCAAGCGGCGCTTCACCAAGACCGGCGAATGGAACGGTGCGCTGATCTTCGACGATTACGGCCACCACCCGGTCGAGATCGCCGCGGTGCTCAAGGCGGCGCGCGCCTCGACCAAGAGCAAGGTGATCGCCGTCGTGCAGCCGCATCGCTACACCCGGCTCTCCAGCCTGTTCGACGATTTCGCCGCCTGCTTCAACGACGCCGACACGGTGATCGTGGCCGAGACCTATGCGGCGGGCGAGACGCCGATCGCCGGGGCCGACCGCGATTCGCTGGTCTCTGGCATCAAGGCGCGCGGGCATCGTCATACGCTGGCGCTGGAAGGCCCCGACAAGCTGGCCGGCATAGTCGCCGAGCTCGCCGGGCCGGGCGACTATGTCGTGCTGCTCGGCGCCGGCAACATCACGCAATGGGCCTATGCACTGCCGGGAGAGCTGGCGGCGCTGAGCGAGCCTTGATTCCTTCTCCCCCATCAAAGTCGGCTGTTGCCGACTTTGACACTTTGGGTTGCCCAATCTCGGGCAAGCCCGAGATGGGCGGGAGAAGGTGGCCGGCGTAGCCGGTCGGATGAGGGAAGGGCAGTGCTGGAGCGAAAGAATTCGCCCGAAACACTCGACTTCGCTCGCAAGCAGCGCGGGCAACCGACCCGGGCGGAAGCCGCGTTCTGGCAGGCAGTCCGAAGCCGCCGGTTCAACGCCTCAAATTCAAGCGACAGGTGGCGATCGGGCCGTTCATCGCGGACTTTTGCTGCTTCGAGCATCGGTTGATCGTCGAGCTGGATGGTGAGCCTCACCAAACCGATGAAGCGAGGCTCAAGGACGCCTCTCGCGACGTCTTCCTGAGGCGGGAAGGCTACAAGGTCTTGCGCTTTCCGAACGAGCGCGTTTTAGGAAACCTCGAATTCGTGTTGCGCGAGATCGCCGAAGCCATCGGTCTCGCCGGACTTCCCTCATCCGACCCGGCTTCGCCGGGCCACCTTCTCCCCCGAGGGGAGAAGGGTTAGCGCGGCGACCCTCATGACCTTCCCCGACATCACGCCCGATCTCCGCGCCGATGTGCCGCAATTGCGCGGCCGGCTTCTGCCCAATCACGACATGTCTGGCCTGACCTGGTTCCGCGTGGGCGGGCCGGCGCAGGTGCTGTTCACGCCGGCGGATGAGGAGGATCTGGCTCATCTGCTGGCGAGCCTGCCGGCCGAGATCCCCGTCACCGTGGTTGGGCTCGGCTCGAATCTGATCGTGCGCGATGGCGGCATTCCCGGTGTCGTGATCCGGCTCGGCGGCAAGGCCTTTGGCGAGATCTCGCTGGAGGCGGACGATCGCCTGCGCGCCGGCACCGCCGTGCCCGACGTCAAGGTCGCGCGTGCGGCGGCCGACGCCTCACTCGACGGGCTTGCCTTCTATCGCGGCATTCCCGGCTGCATCGGCGGGGCGCTGCGCATGAATGCCGGCGCCCATGGCGGCGAGACGACCGATGTGCTGGTCGAAGCGCGTGGCGTCACCCGCAAAGGCGAGATCGTCAGGCTGAGCCATGCCGATATGGGCTTCACCTACCGCAACAGCGCGGCCGAGACCCATGAGATCATCTTTACCTCGGCGCTGTTCCAGGGCCGGCCGGGCGATCAGGCGGCCATCTTCGCCGAGATGGACCGGGTCACGGCGGCGCGCGAGGCGGCCCAGCCGATCAAGGAGCGCACCGGTGGCTCGACCTTCAAGAACCCGCAAGGCGGCAAGGCCTGGCAGTTGATCGATGCGGCCGGCTGCCGCGGCCTGCGCGTCGGCGGGGCGCAGGTCTCCGAGATGCACTGCAACTTCCTGATCAACACCGGCGGCGCCACGGCGGCTGATATCGAGGGGCTGGGCGAAGAGGTCCGGCGCCGGGTGAAGCAGAATTCCGGCTTCGAGCTGCAATGGGAGATCAAGCGGCTCGGCGTGGCGAGCTGACGTTCAGGCCGCCGATTTCTCCAGCCATTCCCGTAGCGCCTCGTTGACCCGCGACTGCCAGCCGGGGCCGGAAGCGCGCAGCTTTTCGACGAGATCGATGTCGAGTCGGATCGAAATCGCTTCCTTGGTCTTGGCGGGACCGCGTTTGCCGATTTCCGCTTGGAGGGCGGCATAGAGATCGGGAAGCGCCTCCTTCATAGGGCGAAGTCCTGCAAGTTCCTCGTCCGTCAATTCGGGATTGTCAGACACCTCGTCCCAATCCTCTTTCGAGAAGCCGTGGCCAGGTTCAAAATCCTTGAGAAGCTTAGGCATCGAGCAGCTTCCTTTCCTTCTGTGAGGCGGGGCGCATGCTGACGATCGAAAGCCCTTCTGTGCCCGGCTTGACGAAAATGACGGTCACGACGCCATCGACTTCACCGATGGCCCGCAGCCGATCGCGCTTGGCCGGACCGATATAAGCTCTTGCGAGGAATTCTGCGTCCAGCACCGCGAAGTCGAGACCGTGCTTCAGGAGGTTCGCTCGCCGCTTGCGCTCGTCCCACAGGCTTCTCATTAATTCGTATATACAAGATAATGGGTCGCGAGACAATCTTGTATATGCAGGTTCCGACTCCTGCCGCCGGCTCTCGCGCCATCTCTTAACGCTGCATTAACCATGATGGGTCGAGGTTCGCCGTAACAGGGAGCCATGACCCCGATGACCAAACACGTCGCAGTGCTGATGGGCGGATGGTCCGTTGAGCGGGAGGTCAGCCTCAGCAGCGGCACGGCCTGCGCCAAGGCGCTGGAGAGCGTCGGCTTCCGCGTCACGCGCATCGACGTGCAGCGCGACATTGCTCAGGTGCTCGCCGACCTGCGCCCCGATGTCGCCTTCAACGCGCTGCATGGCCGCTTCGGCGAGGATGGCCTGATTCAGGGCGTGCTCGAGATTTTGCGCATTCCCTACACGCATTCGGGCGTGCTCGCCTCGGCGCTCGCGATTCGCAAGGACAAGGCGAAGCTCGTCGCGGCGGCAGCCGGCGTGCCGGTGGCGCATGGAATCGTGGTTTCACGCTTCGATGCGGCAAAAAAACACGTTCTGCAGCCGCCTTACGTGCTCAAGCCGATCAATGAGGGCTCGTCCGTCGGCGTCGTGATCGTCAAGAAGGGCCGCGAGCACCCGCCGCAGGAGATCGCCCGCGAGGACTGGCCCTGCGGCGATACGCTGTTGGCTGAAGGCTTCGTCAGGGGGCGCGAGCTGACCTGCGCCGTCATGGGCGGCAAGTCGCTGGGCGTGACCGAGATCCGGGCCTCGACCGGGGAGTTCTACGACTACGATGCGAAATACACGAAAGGTGGTTCGATCCACATCTGCCCGGCTCAAATTTTACCAAAAATTTACCAGCAGATCGAAGAGTGTGCGTTAACGGCGCATCAAGCAATCGGGTGCCGGGGCGTTAGCAGGTCTGACTTCCGCTATGACGACGAGACCGACACTCTCGTCTGGCTGGAAGTCAACACGCAGCCCGGCATGACCGAAACGAGCTTGGTGCCCGAATTGGCCGCCCATGCGGGCATGAACTTCGGTGAACTCGTCAAATGGATGGTGGAGGACGCCTCCCTCGATCGGTGAATGCGGTGATGGCGACAGCCACCTCCCGCTTGCCGGTCCCTGCCGCCGGGCCGCAACTCCTCGTCGGAGAGCGGTCTGGGCGCTGGCTGCGCCGCTCGCGGCGCAGCGCGGTCGCGGTGCCTCTGGCGCAGCGCCTGCCGCGCCGCATCGGCACCTGGCTTGCGCTCGGGTTCCTGAGCCTGAGCATCGGCGCGGGCAGTGTTCTGGGCGGCCATGTCGAGGCCTTGCGCCGGGCTTATGGCGAGCCGCACCACATGCTGGCCCGGCTGGTCGGGCTCGGCATCGACCGCGTCACGATCTCGGGCCTCACGGAGCTGTCCGAGGTCGAGGTCCTGGTCGCCGCCGGGATTGATCCGAAGATCTCGCTCGCCTTCTTCGATGCCGACCAGGCCCGCAAGCTCCTGGAGGCGACGCCGCTGATTCGCGAGGCGGCGGTCCGCAAGCTCTATCCGGGCGAGATCTCGATCACGCTGGTCGAGCGCGCGCCCTACGCGCTCTGGCAGGTCAAGGGCGACCTATTCGTGATCGCAGCCGACGGGACGGTGATCGACAAGATGGATGACGGACGCTTCGCGCATCTGCCGCTCGTCGTCGGGCCCGGCGCCAATCTGCGCGCGGCCGAATACATCGCGCTGCGTGGCGAGGCCGGGCCGCTGGCGGCGCATATCCGGGCGGCGACGCTCGTCTCCGGACGCCGCTGGACACTCAAGCTCGACAACGGAATGGATGTGCGCCTGCCCGAGATGCAGCCTGGCGTCGCGGTGAAGCGGCTCGCCGGGCTCGAAAGCGATTTCCGCGTGCTCGACAAGGATCTGCTCGCGATCGACCTGCGCCAACCCGACCGGGTGGTGATGCGATTGTCGGAAGAGGCGGCCAGCGCCCGCGCCGAACAGCTCAAGAGCAAGACCAAGAAGAAGGGAGGCGAAGCATGAATCTGACCTCCCAGGGCCTGACGCCGCGGATGCGGCCCTTGTCGTCGCGCAAGAGCGCGACCTTGTCGATTCTGGACATCGGTACCAGCAAGGTCGTTTGCCTGATCGCCGAACTGAACCCGGCCGAGGCCAATGAACGGCTGCGCGGCCGCACCCATGTCGCGCGCATCATCGGCATCGGCCATCAGCGCTCGCTCGGCCTCAAGGGCGGGGCGATCATCGATCTCGAAAGCGCCGAGCGGGCGATCCGCGCGGCGGTCGACGCGGCCGAGCGCATGGCCAAGGTCGAGGTCCAATCGGTCATCGTCAACCTGACCGGCGGCCGGCTCGGCTCCCAGCATTATGCCGCGGGCGTCGACCTGCGCGCAGGCGCGGTCGGCGACAGCGACGTCAAGCGCGTGCTGGCCGCGGCTGCGATGCATGCGCTCAAGCCCGGCAAGGCCGTGCTGCACGCGCTCCCCACGGGCTATGCGCTCGACGGCTCGCCCGGCGTGCTCGATCCGCGCGGCCTGATCGGCGGCAAGCTCTCGGTCGACATGCATGTCGTCGCCAGCGAAGCCTCGGCCGCGCGCAATGTCATGCTCGCAGTCGAGCGTTGCCATCTCGAGGTCGAGGCGGTCGTCGCGACGCCTTACGCCTCTGGCCTCTCCGTGCTGGTCGATGACGAGGCCGAGATGGGCGTCGTCGTGGTCGATATGGGCGGCGGCACGACGAGTCTCGGCGTCTTCTCCGGCGGCCATCTGATGCATGCCGACGCGATCGCGGTCGGCGGCAACCACATCACCATGGACGTGGCGCGCGGGCTCTCCACCCGCGTCTCGGCGGCCGAGCGCCTGAAGACGCTGCACGGCTCGGCGATCTCCAGCGCCTCGGACGAGCGCGACATGATTTCCGTGCCGCAGGTCGATGACGACGAGCGCGACATGCCCAACCACCTCGCCAAGTCGCATCTGGTGCGGATCATCAAGCCGCGCGTCGAGGAGATCCTCGAACTGGTGCGCGACAGGCTCAGCAATGCCGGCTTCTCCGCCCAGGCCGGACGCCGCGTCGTGCTGACCGGCGGCGCCTGCCAGCTCACCGGCCTGCCGGAGGCGGCGCGCCGCATCCTCGGCGGACAGGTCCGCACCGGCCGGCCGCTCGGCATCAAGGGCTTGCCGGAAGCGGGCAAGGGGCCGGCCTTCGCGGCGGCTGTCGGGCTCCTGGTCTATCCGCAGGTGGCGCATGTCGAGCATTTCGAGCCGCGCGCCAGCTCGGCTTATTTCGCCACGGGAACGGACGGGTATTTCTCCCGCGTCGGCCGGTGGCTGAAGGAAAGTTTCTAAGGGGTAACGGCGCGCCGGGGCGTTTTTCCGGCGGCGCCAAATGTCAATCGTAGCAATCGGGACGGCTCCCGCCAGGCGCCGGACAAGGATCAAAAGAGGCAACCATGGCGATGAATCTGCAAGCCCCGGACATCCGGGAACTCAAGCCCCGGATCACGGTGTTCGGTGTTGGTGGAGCCGGCGGCAACGCCGTGAACAACATGATCGAGGCCGGTCTCGACGGCGTCGACTTCGTGGTCGCCAATACGGACGCCCAGGCGCTGGCGCTCAGCCGCGCCTCGCGCATCATCCAGATGGGCCTGCAGGTCACTGAAGGTCTTGGCGCCGGTTCGCAGCCCGAAGTCGGGCGCGCGGCGGCCGAAGAGGTCATCGACGAGATCCGCGACCATCTGGCGGGCGCGCATATGGTCTTCATCACCGCCGGCATGGGCGGCGGCACCGGCACCGGCGCTGCTCCCGCGATCGCCCGCGTTGCCCGCGACATGGGCATTCTCACCGTCGGCGTCGTCACCAAGCCGTTCCAGTTCGAGGGCCATCGCCGCATGCGCATGGCGGAAGCCGGCATCGGTGAGCTGAACGAGGCGGTCGACACGCTGATCGTGATCCCGAACCAGAACCTGTTCCGCGTCGCCAACGAGACCACCGGCTTCGCCGACGCCTTCGGCATGGCCGACCAGGTGCTCTATTCCGGCGTCGCCTGCATCACCGACCTGATGGTGCGTCCAGGCCTGATCAACCTCGACTTCGCCGACGTGCGCGCCGTGATGCGCGGCATGGGCAAGGCGATGATGGGCACCGGCGAGGCGCAGGGCGAGAAGCGCGCTCTGTCGGCCGCTCAGGCCGCGATCAACAACCCGCTGCTCGACGACGTCTCGATGAAGGGTGCGCGCGGCCTGTTGATCTCGATCACCGGCGGGCGCGACATGAAGCTCTATGAGGTCGACGAAGCCGCCACCCGCATCCGCGAGGAGGTCGATTCCGAGGCCAACATCATCGTTGGCGCGACCTTCGACGAATCGCTCGAAGGCATCGTGCGTGTGTCGGTCGTGGCGACCGGCATCGACAAGCCCGTCACCACCCAGGCCGAGATGGACGAGACCGAGGCCCGTATCGCCCAGGTCGCCGAGCGCCTGAAGGCTGAAGCCCGCCTGCGCAGCACCAGCGCTCCGGTGCGCGGCTTCACGCCGCCGCCGGCGCCTGAGCCTGTCATGGACCTGCGCATGCCGCAGCAGGCCGAGCCGCTGCGCGCCCCGGCGCCCGCTCCGATCACCGAGGACATCCATATCGAACCGGTCCAGCCGCGCGCGATGATGCCGGCGGCTCCGGCACCCGAGCCGATGCTGTCGGTCCCGCAGCAGGCCATGCCGGAGAGCAGCTTCATTCCGCCTTCTCCGGAACGCGCCGTGATCCGCCCGACGCGGATGCCCCGCATCGAGGATCTGCCGGTGCCGGCGCAGAACCAGATCGCGGCCCAGCGTGGCGCGCAGTCGGCTCCCCAGCCGCCGAACTCCGCCGACCAGAAGCGGATGTCGCTGATGCAGCGCCTGGCCTCGGTCGGCTTCGGCCGCAAGGAGGATGAGGCTCACGAGCCGCAGGCTCCGCTGCGCCAGGCTCCGCAGCCTCCCGCCGCGGCGCCCGCACCGAGCGCGGCCCATGCCGAATATATGCGCCGTCCGGCGCAGCCGGCCGCGCGCCCGGCGCAGGGTCAGCTCGACCAGATGGGTCGCGCCGCCCCGAATCGCAGCAGCGAGGAAGACCAGCTGGAAATCCCCGCTTTCCTGCGCCGCCAGGCGAACTGACCCTAGGGCAGTTCTTCCGCCTCCGTTACAAAGCCCGGTGCGCTGCAGCGAGCCGGGCTTTGTTCATGTCTGGAAAACCATATTTATCAACGGGATGATCAGTTTTTCCTGGCTTTGTGAGGGCTGTAACACAGCGAAAGAAAGCGTGATTTTGTCACCCTGTCCGAAGCGCTTATGTTGCATCTGCACTAACGGGGACATCGGCGCAGGGCTTCGGCCAGGGGTTTGATGTCCGAGGCATCGCAGCGACGGTCGGTTCGGAAGCCATGTCAGGCTCCGCCACGTTCCCGGCGATCAGGATTGGATACCAGATGAGCTTCGATCGGCAGACGACACTGCGCGCCCCTGTGACCTTGACCGGGATCGGCGTGCACTCCGGAGCACCCGCCACCATTTGCCTGAAGCCCTCCAGCGCCAATTCGGGCGTGGTCTTCCTGCGCAAGGGGCTGGATGCCGAGCCGGCGCAATTGATCCACGCCAAGCATACCAAGGTCAGCGCCACCGAGCTTTGCACCGTGATCGGTGACAAGGCCTCGGCTTCGGTCGCGACCATCGAGCATCTTATGTCGGCCTGCGCCGGCCTTGGCCTCGACAATGTGCTCGTCGAGATCGACGGCCCCGAGATGCCGATCATGGACGGCAGCGCCACCGAATTCGTCAACGCGATCGAGTCTGTCGGCGTCACGACGCTGCAGGCCGCCCGGCGCTACCTCAAGATTCTGCAGGCGGTGCGGATCGAGCATGGCCGCGCCTTCGCCGAATTGCTTCCGTCGGATCAAGAGGGCTTCCGCCTGGATGTCGAGATCGATTTCGACACCACCGTGATCGGCCGCCAGCGCAAGGTCTTCGACCTGGAGCCGGTGGCTTACGCCCGTGAGATTTCCCGTGCGCGGACCTTTGGCTTCATGCGCGATGTCGAGCAGCTCTGGAAGGCGGGCTTCGCGCTCGGCGCCTCGCTCGACAACACGGTCGCGATCGGTGACGACAAGGTCATCAATCCCGAAGGACTGCGCTATGCCGATGAGTTCGTGCGCCACAAGGTGCTGGACGCGATCGGCGATCTCGCGCTTGCCGGCTATCCGATCCAGGGCGAGTTCCGCTCCTATTGCGGCGGCCATCGCATGAATGTCCGCATCCTGGAGGCGCTGTTCGCCGACCGCGCCAATTACGCGATCGTCGAGGCCGAGCCGGTTTACGCCGCTCCGCGTGCGGTCCAGATGGCGGCGGCCGCACCGGCCGCCTTCGCGCCGGATTTGCACTGACGCGCGCTGCTAAGACGCGTCTGCGCCTTCCATTCGCCTGCTTTCTGTCGAATGTACGCTGCTGGAATCGACTCGCACCGGATGTTCGCGCGGGCGACAGGTTCCGCGCCGCTATCGCCACTCGCCCGGTTGTTCCGGATCATGCGTCTCGTTTTCGACGGTGGCGCGCGGGCGGCGTCTGAGGTAAGGCATGCTTCCCCATTAAGCGGGGACGATCGAAAGAGGACAGACGACGTGAGCGTCAAGCGGCTGACCATTCCGACAATCCATCGCGCCGGATCGATGCGCAGCAGCACGGGCCTTGCCCTTGGCGTCGCCCTGATGCTCGGCGGCTGCGATACGCTGTCGAACATGAATCCCTTCGACAAGCCCGAGGTCTACAAGCCCGAGGTCGTCGCCGACGTTCCCGCCGACAGGCTCTATAATGAGGGCCTGGCGCGGATGCAGAACGGTGACAGCGAGGGCGCGACCAAGAAATTCGGCGAGATCGACAAGAACGCGCCGTTCTCCCCCTTCGCCAAGAAGGGCCTGATCCTGTCCGCCTATACGAACTACCAGGCGAGCAAATGGGACGACGCGATCACCGCCTCGAAGCGCTTCATCGCGCAGAACCCGGCGAGCCCTGACGCTGCTTATGCGCAGTATCTGATGGCGATGTCCTATTATAACCAGATCCCGGACGCGACGCGCGATCAGGAGCGGACGGAGAAGGCGATCGCTGCCTTCGACGAATTGCTGCAGAGATACCCGAAGTCGGAATATGTCGTCGACGCCAAGGAGAAGGTCCTCGTCGCGCGCGACCAGCTCGCGGGCAAGGAGATGAATGTCGGGCGCTTCTATCTGGAGAAGCGCAACTACACCGGCGCCGTGAACCGCTTCCGCGACGTCATCACCAAGTACCAGACCACGCGCCATGTCGAGGAGGCGCTGATGCGCCTGACCGAGGCCTATATGGCGCTGGGCATCACCAATGAGGCGCAGACGGCGGCGGCCGTGCTCGGGCATAACTTCCCCGACAGTCCCTGGTACAAGGACGCCTATGTCCTGCTCGAGAGCGGCGGGCTGGCTCCGCGCGAGGATCGCGGTTCCTATATCAGCCGAGCTTTCAATGGCTTTTCGCGCGTCGTGACCGGCATTGCTGGATTCGGTTTCCGCTAGAGACAAGGCAGGCATGAAGGTCGCCAGCGCATGTTCCCTCGTTTAAGCCTGCGCTAAGCGCCATGCTGGCGCAGCTCTCGATCCGTGACATCGTTTTGATCGACCGGCTCGATCTGAGCTTCGGCGATGGCCTGAGCGTGCTGACCGGCGAGACCGGTGCCGGCAAGTCGATCGTGCTCGATGCTTTCGCGCTCGCTTTGGGCGGGCGCGGCGATGGCGGGCTCGTGCGCCATGGCGAGACGCAAGGGCAGGTCGGAGCGGTTTTCGACTTGCCGATGCAGCACCCGGCGCGGCTCCTGGCGCAGGCGCAGGAAATCGACACCGATGGCGACCTGATCCTGCGGCGGGTGCAATATGCCGACGGGCGCACGCGCGCCTTCGTCAACGACCAGCCGGTCAGCGTCCAGATCCTGCGGATGATCGGCGCGGCGATCGTCGAAATCCACGGCCAGCATGACGACCGCGCCCTGACCGACCCGGCGCAGCACCGCCTCATCCTCGACGGTTTCGGCGGGCTGGAAAGCCAGTCCGCGGCTGTGACTGAGGCCAGCGAGACGCTGAAGCGCGCACGCCAGGCTTTGCAGGCACAGCGTATCCGCGTCGAGGCGGCGCGCAAGGAGGCCGATTTCCTGCGCCATGCGGTTCAGGAGCTCGGCAAGCTTGCGCCACAGCCCGGCGAGGAAGACAGCCTCGCCGCAACCCGGCAAGGCATGATGCAGGCGGAGAAGGTCGCGCGCGACCTGATCGACGCCCATGAGGCCGTGGGCGGGCAGGGCTCCCCGGTGCCGGCGCTCGCCGCCGTGCTGCGCCGGCTGGAGCGCCGTGCCGCGCAGGCGCCGGACCTGATCGATCCGTCGCTCGCCGCGCTCAACACCGCGCTCGTCGCGCTGGAGGAGGCGTCGGAGACGCTGGCCGCGGCGATGCGTGCGGCTGAATACGATCCACGCGAGCAGGAGCGCGTCGAGGAGCGCCTGTTCGCCTTGCGCGCCGCTGCGCGCAAATACGATGTGCCCGTCGACGGCCTGGCCGTGCTCGCCGAGAGCATGGTCGCCGATCTGGCGGCGCTCGATGAGAGCGAGACCTCGCTCGGCCGGCTCGAGGCGGAATTGCGCGAGGCGGAGGCCGCCTTCGTCAAACTGGCGAAGGCCTTGTCTGCGGAACGCAAGCAGGCTGCGGCCAGGCTCGATGGCGCGGTCAAGGCAGAATTGCCGCCATTGAAGCTGGAGCGGGCGCGCTTCATCACCCAGATCGACACAGACGAGGCGGCGCGCGGCCCTGAAGGCTTCGACCGCGCCGAGTTCTGGGTCGAGACCAATCCCGGCACGCGGCCGGGCCCGATGATGAAGGTCGCTTCCGGCGGCGAGCTGTCGCGCTTCATGCTGGCGCTGAAGGTGGTGCTGGCCGAGCGTGGCTCGGCCCCGACCCTTGTTTTCGACGAGATCGACACGGGCGTCGGCGGCGCGGTTGCGGATGCGATCGGCGAGCGCCTGGCGCGATTGGCGCAAAAGGTTCAAGTCATCTCGGTAACCCATGCGCCGCAGGTCGCTGCCAAGGCCGGGCAGCATTTCCTGATCGCCAAATCGGCGCTCGACGGGGACAGCGCCTCGCGCACCGTCACCCGTGTTTCGGCGCTGGCCGACCAGGCGCGGCGCGAGGAGATCGCCCGCATGCTGGCGGGTGCGAGCATCACCGAGGAGGCGAGGGCGGCGGCTGGGCGCTTGCTGAACGCCGCGGTCGCGCAGGCCTGATCAGCTGCGCAAGCCCGGTGCTTCCTGGCCGGTGCGCGCGACATACTCCGTATAGCCGCCGCCATAGGCGTGCACGCCCTCGGGCGTCAGCTCCAGCAGCCGGTTCGACAGCGCCGCCAGGAAGTGGCGATCATGCGAGACGAACAGCATGGTGCCCTCATATTGCGAGAGCGCCGTGATCAGCATCTCCTTGGTGGCGATGTCGAGATGGTTGGTCGGCTCGTCCAGCACCAGGAAGTTCGGGGGATCGTAGAGCATCTTGGCCATGACGAGGCGCGCCTTCTCGCCGCCCGAAAGCACCCGGCAGCGCTTCTCGACATCGTCGCCTGAGAAGCCGAAGCAACCGGCGAGCGAGCGCAGCGAGCCTTGGCCGGCCTGTGGGAACCAATCCTCCAGCGATTCGAACACGGTGCGGTCGCCATCCAGCACCTCCATGGCGTGCTGTGCAAAATAGCCCAGCTTGATGGTGCCGCCGAGCGCGACCGTCCCGGTATCCGGTGTGGTGGCGCCCGTCACCAGCTTCAGCAGCGTCGATTTGCCGGCGCCGTTGACGCCCATCACGCACCAGCGCTCCTTGCGGCGCACCTGGAAGTCGAGCCCCTCATAGATGCTGCGGCTACCGTAAGCTTTGTGAACGCCCTTCAGCGTGACCACGTCCTCGCCGGAGCGCGGCGCCGGCTGGAATTCGAAGGACACGGTCTGGCGACGCTTGGGCGGCTCGACCCGGTCGATCTTGTCGAGCTTCTTCACCCGGCTCTGGACCTGGGCCGCGTGCGAGGCGCGCGCCTTGAAGCGCTCGATGAAGTTGATCTCCTTGGCGAGCATCGCCTGCTGGCGCTCGAACTGTGCCTGCTGCTGCTTCTCGGCAAGCGCGCGCTGCTCCTGGTAGAACTCGTAATTGCCGGAATAGGCGGTCAGCGAACCGCCATCGATCTCGACCACCTTGTTGACGATCCGGTTCATGAATTCGCGATCATGCGAGGTCATCAGAAGCGCGCCGTCATAGCCCTTGAGGAACTCCTCCAGCCAGATCAGGCTCTCCAGGTCGAGATGGTTGCTCGGCTCGTCGAGCAGCATCGCGTCGGGCCGCATCAGCAGGATGCGGGCGAGCGCAACGCGCATCTTCCAGCCACCCGAGAGCGCGCCGACATCGCCGTCCATCATCTCCTGGCTGAAACCCAGACCGCTGAGCACCTCGCGCGCCCGGCCGTCGAGCGCATAGCCGTCGAGTTCCTCGAAGCGGCCCTGGACCTCGCCATAGCGCATGATGATCTCGTCCATCTCCTCAGTGCGGTCGGGATCGCCCATGGCGGCTTCCAGCTCGCGCAATTCGGCGGCGACGCTGCTCACCGGGCCCGCTCCGTCCATGACGGCGGAGACGGCGCTGACGCCCTTCATGTCGCCGACATCCTGGCTGAAATAGCCGATGGTCACACCGCGATCGACGCCGACCTGCCCCTCATCGGGCTGTTCCTGCCCAGTGATCATCCGGAACAAGGTGGTCTTGCCCGCGCCATTGGGGCCGACAAGGCCGACCTTCTCTCCCTTCTGGAGCGCCGCCGAGGCCTCGATGAAGACGATCTGCTGACCGTTCTGCTTGCTGATGTTTTCGAGGCGGATCATGCGGTCACGGAACCTGGGAGTTGGGGAATTTCCCGCGCCCTTACGCCATGGGGGCCGTCTGCGGAAGAGCGGGCGGGCAAATCAGGTGGTGGTGGCCGCGTCATCGGCCCCCTCCATTCCCTTTTGCCGCGATCTGCTTTATGAGCCCATTTCAATCGATGGCTGCGGACTGGCTGCATTTGCGCGCCGCGCCGCTCATCGCCCGAATTCCTGCGCCGTTTCCTGATCTGCGCCGTAACCCTAGGCACGACACCTCATGTCCTTTCTTCCTACGAGCCCGCCGCTCGCGCGTGCGCTCGCCGAACGCAACTATTCCGATCCGACGCCGGTGCAGAACGCCGTGCTCGAGGACACCGCCGCCGGGCGCGACCTGCTCGTCTCGTCGCAGACCGGCTCCGGCAAGACGGTCGCCTATGGGCTCGCCATCGCCACGACCCTGCTCGGCGAGGCGGAAGCCTTCGGCCGCGCCGGCAAGCCGCTGGCGCTGATCATCGCGCCGACGCGCGAATTGGCGCTGCAGGTCCAGCGCGAGCTCGCCTGGCTCTACAAATACGCCAATGCCCGCGTCATCGCCTGCGTCGGCGGCATGGACCCGCGCCGCGAGGCGGCGCTGCTCGATGAAGGCGCCCATATCGTCGTCGGCACGCCAGGCCGCCTGCGCGACCATATCGAGCGGCACCGCCTTGACGTTTCCGCCCTCAAGGCCGTCGTGCTCGACGAGGCCGACGAAATGCTTGATCTCGGCTTCCGCGACGATCTCGAATTCATCCTGAAGACGACCCCGGCCGAGCGCCAGAGCCTGCTGTTCTCGGCGACGCTGCCCAAGGCGATCATCCAGCTCGCGACCAACTACCAGCGCAACGCGCTGCGCATCGAGGTCACCGGCGGCTCGCGCGGCCATGCCGATATCGAATATCGCGCCATCCGGGTCTATCCGAAGGAGGCCGAACTCGCTGTCGTCAACCTGCTGCGCTTCCATGATTCGCCGTGCTCGCTGGTGTTCTGCAACACCCGCAATGCCGTGCGCCATCTCGAGGCGATCCTGCTGGAGCGCGGCTTCTCGGCCGTGGCGCTCTCGGGCGAGCTCAGCCAGAGCGAGCGCAATTCGGCGCTGCAGGCGCTGCGCGACGGCCGGGCGCGGGTCTGCGTCGCGACCGACGTCGCGGCACGCGGCATCGATCTGCCCGGCCTGACGCTGGTCATCCACGCCGAGCTGCCCAACGATCCCGAAGTGATGCAGCATCGCTCGGGCCGCACCGGCCGCGCCGGCAACAAGGGCACGAGCGTCCTGCTGGTGCCGGTGTCGCGCCGTCGCAAGGCCGAGATGCTGATCTCCGAGGCCAAAGTCGAGGCAGTCTGGGCCGGGCCGCCGACGGCCGAGGAAATCCGCGCGCTCGACCAGCAGCGGCTGTTGAGCGATCCGCTGTTGACCGGAGAGGCCGACGAGGACGACGCCGCCATGGTCGAGGCGCTGCTGGCGGGACGTTCGCCGCAGGAGATCGCGGCCGCGCTGGTGCGGGTCTACCGTTCGCGTCTGCCGGGCGCTGAAGAGGTCGGCGATCCGAATTTTCAACGCGATTCGCGTCCGATCCGTTCGCGCGAGGAGTATGCGCCACGCGAGGGTGGCCGGTTCGGCGAAGGCCGCGAGGACAGTCCGCGCGGCGAGGGGCCGCGCAAGGCCGGCCCGCGCGGCAATACGGTCTGGTTCGTTCTGAATATCGGTCGCAAAGACGGCGCCGATCCGCGCCAATTGCTGCCGATGCTGTGCCGCCGCGGCAAGATCACGCGCGACGAGGTCGGCGCGATCCGGATCTTCGACAAGGAGACCAAGGTCGAGATCGACGCCGATGTCGCCGAGCGCTTCTACGAGCTGGCAAAGGCGGTCGATCGCGACAAGATCGTGATCCAGCCTGTCACCGGCGAGGAGGAGCGGCGCCCGGCAAAGCCCTTCGCCGAAAAGGCGAGCCATGCACCTTCGGCGCATGCGCGCCCTGAGCGTGATGCAGACCGTCCGCCTGCCAGGGCTTATGAGAAGAAGCCCTACGAGAAGAAGCCCTATGAGCGAAAGCCCTACGAGGGCGGCGAGAAAAAGCCCTATGAGGGCAAGAAGAAGGCCTATGAGGGCAAGGGCAAGCCTTTCGGCGCAGCCAAGCCCTATGATCCGGTTCGCAGCGACCGGGACGCGCTGTCCGACCCCAATGTCTCGTTCAGGTCGGGGCCGAAGCCTTATGCCGCCAAGCCGGGCGGAGCGAAGCCCTATGCCGGGAACAAGCCCGGCTTCGGCGGCAAGCCTGCCGGGAAGCCGTTCAAGGGCAAGAAGCCGGGTCGCGACGACCGCAGCTGATCGCCGCCCGGCCTGATCTCTCTTGTTTTGCCTAGAGCCGGATGATTTCAGATGGAATCACGGAGTGATCCCATCTGAAATCTGAATCCGTCTCTCATCGCAAAGTGAGAGCCGGATCAACGCGAAAAACCGGTGCCCACTTTTTGCATCCTGCTCAGGTCCTCAGCGCAGGCCGAGGAAGGACAGGATCGCCAGGACGACCACGATCAAGCCGACGATATAGATGATGTTGTTCATGATAGCCCCGGTTCCGGGCGGGCTGTGACGGCCCGCGTGAATGGCGCGTCACGATTTACGTGACGCAAAATGAACCGGGTTCGCTGGCAAAGGTTCCTGAATCGCGGCACAGTTCCGTTTATGAGCAGCGCGCCAGCCTCAAACGCCGAGGGAGCCGGATCGCTCCGGCTCCCTGCAAGGCGCGGCATGATCGCAATCAGCGGCAGCGGTTCACTGGGCGCTCGACATAGCCGAGGCCGGGGATGAAGCGGGTCCGCAGCACGGTGTAGCAGCCGCCGCGATAGAAGCCGGCATAGGCAGGGCGGTAGCCCCAGCCGCCATGGCCCCAGCGGCGGCCATGGCCGTGGCCTCCGCCGAAATGGCCGTGATGGCCGTGGCCGCCATGCCAGCCGGGGGCTGCCTGCGCGGAGGAGGAGGTGGCGAGCGAGCCGCCGATCAGCGCGCCTGCGCCGAGAACGAAGGCGGTGGCGAGGCCGGCGACGGTGGTGCGAATGGTCATGATCGTCTCCCTTGGGCTTTCGGACGGAACTGCACCATGCAGCTCCATGTCCGTTGGTCGCGGGAGCGGCCGGGAAGGTTCAAAGCGATCGCGATTTTTTTCTCGGGCGGTGAGAGTGCGCTTAGCTGGATCATTTTCCGTGCGGCTTGAACGTCATTGCGAGCGCAGCGAAGCAATCCAGAAGCGTAGAGCGAGACCTCCTGGATTGCTTCGCTGCGCTCGCAATGACGGCGTTGGGTGCATATACAGACGGTCCGTTTGTATATAGAAGCTGCGCGAAGCGAGAGGCGCATCCCGTGCGAAGAACCAAAGAGCAGGCCGCGGAGACACGGCAGACAATCCTGCAGGCGGCTGAAGCGCTGTTCCTTCAGCGCGGTTATGAGACTTGTTCGCTGGACGAGATCGCTGCCGCCGCCGGCGTCTCGCGCGGAGCCGTGCACTTCCATTTCCACAACAAGCTTGGACTGCTCTTCGCGATCCGGGACGAGATGATCCTGCCGATGCAGCAGCTTGCGCGGAGCCTGACGGCGGATGCGGCGCTCGCGCCGCTTGAGGCTTTCGGCGATCTGGCTGCGGCGACCTTCGCCGAGCTTCAAGGCGATGCCGCGAAAAAGCGCCTCCTCGCGCTGCTTAAGGTGATCGATGTCAACGGGTCGCCGGACGATGTCGGCAACATGCGCTATTTCCGCCAGCAGATTCGCTCGTCCCTGATGGACATATGCGAGGCTGCGCAGCGCAGCGATACCCTGGCGCGGCCCTGGACGGCGCGCTCCGCCGCGCTCGCGCTCTACGCGATGTTGGATGGTCTGATCACAGAGTGGCTGATGGAGGAGGTCGAGCTCGCGCTCGTCCCGGAGGGAGCGGAGGTCGTCCGCGCTTTCCTGACATCCTTGACGATGCCGGGACGGGACATGCCGGTCGCAGAGCGGGCAGCATGATGATGGGCTCTTCCAACCGCCTGGCGCTCGCGCTCTGCCTGCTTCTGGGCGCCTGCGCGACGCAGCCGTCGAAAATCCTCGAGCCGGTCGCAGCCTCCGCGCCTGGCGCGAGCCGGGTCGACATGCTCGTCGCCACGACGCGCAAGCCGGCGAGCGACCCGGGCGAGCTCTTCACCGGCGAGCGGGCGACGGCGATCTCATTGACGAATATCGTGGTCTCCATCCCGCCCGACAGCCATCGCAAGGTCGGGGAAATCCAGTGGCCCGGCAGGTCGCCGGGCAATCCGCAGACCGATTTCGTCACGCTCCAGGTCAAGCCGGTGCTGTCGACCAACGCAGCCATGGACTGGTACCGGCACCATCGCGGCCCCAAGCGCCGCTTGCTCGTCTTCGTGCACGGCTTCAACAATACCTATCCCGACGCCGTCTATCGCTTCGCCCAGATCTCCCATGACGCGGGCATCGACGCCACTCCGGTCCTGTTCACCTGGCCGTCGCGAGCCAGCGTGTTCGACTATGTCTACGACAAGGAGAGCACGAATTATTCGCGCTTCGCGCTCGAGGAGATGCTGCGGGAGGCTGCCAAGAGCCCCGATGTCGGCGAGGTGACGATCCTGGCCCATTCGATGGGAAGCTGGCTCGCCACCGAAGCGCTGCGCGGCATGGCGCTGCGCGATAAGGGCATTTCCGCGAAGATCCGAAACGTCGTGCTCGCCTCGCCTGATATCGATGTCGACGTGTTCCGCCGCCAGATCATCGAAATGGGCCCGAAGCGGCCGCATTTCACGATCTTCTCCTCCCGCAACGATCGTGCGCTGGCCCTGTCGCGCTGGCTCTCGGGAGATGTCGAGCGTGTCGGCGCCGCCGATATGCGCCCCTATACGGCCGAGCTTGCCACGCTCGGCATCTCGATCATCGACACTTCGGACGTGAAGGCCGGCGATCCGCTGGCTCACAACACCTTCGCCGACAGCCCCGAGATGGTGCGGGTGCTGGGGCAGCGCCTGTCCGGCCAGTCGCTGGCGGGTGGCGAGGCCAGCCTGGCCGACCAGGTCGGCATGGCGGCGCTGGGAGGCGCGCGCGTCGCCGGGGCGGCGGTCACCGCCCCTGTCGCCGTCCTGAGCCGGGCCAACCGCAGCGAGTTCCTGCAGCGCATCGAAGCGGCGAGCGCGCCAGGCCGTAAGACGCTGGACTATTGAAGCGCGCTCCCGAGGCCGCTCGCGCTGGCAGGCATCGCTGTCAGCGCGCGACCGGGACGGAAAGCTAGCCGCTCAAGCCTCCACGACCTTGCGGTAGAGGTGCCAGGTCGCGTGGCCGAGCACCGGCATGACCACGACCAGGCCGACGAGCACGGGCAGGCAGCCGAGCACCAGAAGCCCGGTGACCATCAGCCCCCAATACATCATCACGCGCGGATTGGCCTCGACGGCGGCGATCGAGGTCTTGATCGCGGTAGCGGCCTCGACATGCCGGTCGATGATCAGCGGAAAGGACACCACCGAGATCGAGAAGGCGATGATGGCGAAGAGCAGGCCGAGCGAATTGCCGACGATGATCATCACCCAGCCGTTGAAGGTGGTGAAGACCGCGCGCAGGAAGTCCGGCGTCGAGACGTCGGCCGGCAGGTCGAGCAGGCCGCGATAGATGAACCAGGCGGCAAACAGCCAGGCGATGAAGAGACCGGTCAGCATAGCGCCGAGCAGGGCGATCTGGCCGATCGAGCGCGATCTCAGGATGCCGAAGGCATGGTTCCAGGAGGAATCCATGCCGAGCTCGCGCCTGCGGCTGATCTCGTAGAGGCCGATCGCGGCGAAGGGGCCGAGCAAGGCGAAGCCGCCGAGCAGCGGGAAGAGCAGTGGGAAGATGTTGTAGGTCACGGTGAGCTGCGCGAGCATCACGCCGGCGACCGGATAGATCAGCGCGATGAAGACGACGTGGCTCGGCTGCGCCTTGAAATCCTCCCAGCCGCGCAAGAGCGCGTCACGAAGGTCGCGGGTGGTGATGATGTTGATCTTCGGTTCGGCGTGTTGCGCCGCGAGGCGCGTACCGGCATCGGGCATCGTGCCGTCGAGGTTTGCCATGGCGTATCTCCCGGTTCTGGCCCGGTTCGCTTGCGGCAATCGACGCCATCCTTGGGTCAACGGCCTGCAGGCGTCGAGCTTCCAATTCCCAGCGCGGGCATTATACGCGCGAATGGGCGTTTTGTCGCATGCCTGCCAAACACGAAAGTGGGACGTTGTAGGGTTTTGATCTTGCACCGGCTTGTTCCGAAAACCGGTTCCCACTTTTCGGGCCGATGCTCCCGGCCGCGCCGGCTCCTGCCCTTTCTCGTCACAGGCATCTCGCCTAATGAAGGGCCATGAGCGAATCCCAAGCCATTCCCGTCGCGGAGTTGACGCAGCGCCAGGCTAGGGCGGAGCACAAGCTGCTCGCCGCCGAGATCGCGGCTGCCGATAGCGCCTATTTCCAGGACGACCAGCCGATCCTCGACGATGCGAGCTATGACGCCAAGCGCCGCCGGCTCGTCGCGCTGGAGGAGGCGTTCCCTGTCCTGAAGGACGCCGGTTCCGTCAGCGACAAGGTCGGCGCCAAGCCTTCGGGGAAATTCGCCAAGATTCGGCACCGCGTGCCGATGCTCTCGCTCGGCAACGCCTTCACCGACGAAGACGTCGCCGATTTCGTGCAGCGCGTGCGCAGCTTCCTCGGCCGCAAGGAGGAGGGTGGCATCGCCTTCACGGCGGAGCCCAAGATCGACGGGCTCTCGCTCTCGCTGCGCTACGAGAAGGGCGCGCTGGTCTCCGCCGCGACGCGCGGCGATGGGGAGGAGGGCGAGGACGTCACGCTGAACGCCCGCACGATCTCCGAAATCCCGCATGTGCTGTCAGGCGATGATGTGCCTGAGATCGCCGAGGTGCGCGGCGAAGTCTATCTCGGCCATGCCGATTTCGCCGGCATCAACGAACGCCAGCGCGATAAGGGACTTCCGGAGTTCGCCAATCCGCGCAATGCGGCGGCGGGCTCGCTGCGCCAGCTCGATGTTTCGATCACCGCGGCACGGCCCTTGCGCTTCTTCGCCTATGCCTGGGGTGAGATGCCGGTCTTGCCGGCGCAGACCCAATTCGGCGTGGTCGAGGCCTTCAAGCGCTGGGGTTTTCGCACCAACCCGCTGATGAAGCGCTGCGAGAGCGTCGAGGACTTGCTGGAACGCTACCGGTTGATCGAGAGCCAGCGGGCCACGCTCGGCTACGATATCGACGGCGTGGTCTACAAGGTCGACGAGCTTGCCCTGCAGACGCGGCTCGGCTTCGTCGCGCGCGCGCCGCGTTGGGCGATCGCGCATAAATTTCCGGCCGAGCTTGCGACCACGGTGCTGGAGGCGATCGAGATCCAGGTCGGGCGCACCGGCGCGCTCAGCCCCGTCGCCAAGCTCAGGCCGGTCACGGTCGGTGGCGTCGTTGTCTCCAACGCGACGCTGCACAATGAGGACTATATCCGCGGCTTCGATTCCAAGGGCCTGCCGATCCGCGACGGCTCCGATATCCGCGTCGGCGATACGGTGACGGTGAAGCGCGCGGGCGACGTCATTCCGCGCGTCCAGTCGGTCGACCTCGCCAAGCGGCCGGCGGATTCGCAGCCCTATACCTTCCCGACGCTGTGCCCGGCCTGCGGCAGCCATGCGACCCGGGAGATGAACCCGCGCAGCGGCAAGGAGGATGCGGTGCGCCGCTGCACCGGCGGGCTGATCTGTCCGGCCCAGGCGGTGGAGCGTCTGAAGCACTTCGTCTCGCGCGATGCGCTCGACATTGACGGGCTCGGCGACAAGCAGATCGAGTTCTTCCATGCCGATCCCGACCTGCCGGTGAAGGAGCCGGCCGACATCTTCACGCTGGCGCAGCGCGACGCCGCGAATTTCAAGAAGCTCAGGGACAAGGAAGGTTTTGGCAGCCAGAGCGTCGCCAAGCTGTTCGCCGCGATCGAGGACAGGCGCCAGCCGCCGCTCAACCGCTTCATCTTCGGGCTCGGCATCCGCCATATCGGCGAGACCAATGCCCGGCTTTTGGCGCGGCATTACGGCTCGTTCGAGGCCTTGCGCGCGGCCGGCATCGCAGCAGTCGATCCGGTTTCACCCGAGCGCCAGGAACTTGACGCGATCGACGGTGTCGGGCCGACCGTGGTCGAGGCGCTGATGCAGTTCTTCGCCGAGGCGCATAATGAGGAGCTGCTCGACCGGCTTTTGGTGCAGGTCGTGCCGCAGCCGCTGGAGGCGGTCGCCTCGGTCAGCCCGGTCGTGGGCAAGATCGTCGTCTTCACCGGCGCGCTGGAGCAGATGACCCGCGACGAGGCCAAGGCGATGGCTGAGCGGCTCGGCGCCAAGGTCGCGGGCTCTGTCTCCTCGAAGACGGATCTCCTGGTCGCAGGGCCGGGCGCCGGCTCGAAGCTCAAGGACGCCACCAAGCATGGCGTGCAGGTGATCGACGAGGCCGGCTGGTTCGAGCTGGTGGGGCGGTAGGGCCTGTTGTCTTAGCGGTGAACCACGCCGTCATTGCGAGCGCAGCGAAGCAATCCAGGGGGCGTAGAGCGAGCCCTCCTGGATTGCTTCGTCGCTGACGCTCCTCGCAATGACGGTTCAAGCCGGATGGAAAGGGCTCCAATCAATTGGGCTGCTTGCTTTGGACCGCGTGCCGGTCCCCCTGCGCTCGATGGCCCGCGCTTGGCCGCGCCGCGCCGTTCTGTCCATTTGCATCGTCTGCCCGGACGTGGCTCGGCGCCGTGCCGATGACGCGCTTGAAGGCGCGGCTGAAGGAGGCTTCCGATTCATAGCCGAGACGCCGGGCCACGACCGAGATCTTGAGCTTGTCGCCGGCGAGCCATTGCCGGGCCTGATGCATCCGCATCTGCGCGACATAGCGGGCCGGCGTCTCGCCGACGACGCTGGCGAAGCGCTCGGCGAAGGCGGAGCGCGAGGCGCCCATCAGCCTGGCCAGCGAAGCGACCGTCCAGTCGCGCTCCGGGTCGAGATGGATCGCCGCCAGCACCTTGCCGACATCGGGGCAGCGCGCCGCTGCGATCCAGCCCGTGGCGTCGCCGCAGCCGCTCTCGACCCAGGAGCGGATGATGCTGGCCGCCAGCACATCGGCGAGTCGCGCCAGGATGCCGCCGGCGCCGACCCTGTCCATCGCCACTTCGCGGGCCATCGCCTCCAGGAGATGCGGGATGCCCGATTCGCTCGTCGCCAGATCGCACATGCGCATCAGCTCGGGCATCATCCGCAGCAGGGGATGGGCGCTGTCGACATTGAAGGTCATGCTGCCGCTGAAAAGCAGGGTGGCCTCGCCGTCCCCGCCGCCCTTGAGATCGAAGATGTTGCCGCAGACCTTCTCGACCTGGCAGCTTCCCAGCGGAAAGGCCGCGACATCCGGCGCGCTGGCGAGCACATGCTCAGCGCCGCGCGGGAACAGCAGCGCATCGCCGTCACGCAATTCGATCCATTCCTTCGCGGGCGTCAGCAGCCAGCAGCCGCGCTTGCCGATGTAATAGAAGCGCGCGGCTTTCTGGGCGGGAACGGCGATGGCCCAGGGCGCCGCCATCTGGCAGCGGCCATATTCGACGCCATCGAGCCGCAGACCCCGCAGCATCTCGGTCAGCGGATCGTTCGCAGGCGCAGCAATTTTG
The DNA here is from genome assembly GCF_001741865.1 of Bosea vaviloviae. Lineage (NCBI taxonomy): Bacteria > Pseudomonadati > Pseudomonadota > Alphaproteobacteria > Hyphomicrobiales > Alloboseaceae > Allobosea > Allobosea vaviloviae. The sequence goes on along the minus strand of NZ_CP017147.1, from coordinate 5,444,969 downwards.
GACGAATGGTCAAGCATTATGGATAAACTAGCATGGAAGCTCCAGGCAGTCACGCCCATCTTGCGGCAACCCTTTGGAGACAGCCATGTCCGAATCCGCCACTGCCGTCGCAACCCTGCCATTCGATTCCCCGGCCGATGCCGATGAGCAAAGCCCGGCCTGGGCCGCGATCTTCTCGCTCACCCTCGGCGTTTTCGGCTTGGTCACGGCCGAATTCCTGCCCGCCAGCCTGCTGACGCCGATGGCGGCGGATATCGGCGTTTCGGACGGTGCTGCCGGACAGACCGTGACCGCGACCGCCGTGGTCGCCATCTTCGCCGCGCTCTTCACCTCGATCCTGACGCGCGGGCTCGACCGCCGCCTCGTGATCTGGGGCTTCACCGTCCTGCTGGTGCTGTCCAACATCCTCGCCGCACTCTCCGACGGCCTCGCCACGCTGCTGGCGGCGCGGGTGCTGCTCGGCATCGGGCTCGGCGGCTTCTGGTCGATGATGGCGGCAACCGCGATGCGGCTGGTGCCGGAGCGCGCATTGCCGCGCGCCATGTCGATCATCTTTACCGGCGTTTCCTTCGCGACGGTCAGCGCCGCGCCGGTCGGCGCCTATCTCGGCGACCTGCTCGGCTGGCGCTCAGTCTTCGCGATCGGAGCGGTGGTCGGAATCCTGGCCTTCATCGCCCAACTCGTCACCATGCCGCGCCTGCCGCCGCTGGCGGCGGCGCAGCTCGGGACGCTGTTTGCACTGCTGCGGCGCAGCAATGTCCGGCTCGTCCTGGCGACGGTGCTCATCGTGATCTCGGGCCATTTCGCCGGCTTCACCTATGTCCGCCCCTTCCTCGAGCAGGTGCCGCGGCTTTCGGTCGAGACGATCTCGCTTGTGCTCCTGGCCTATGGAATCGGCGGCTTCTTCGGCAATTTTGTAGGCGCCGCGATCGTCGAGCGCAGCGCACCTGCCGCGGTGATCTTCGGCGCCCTGCTCGCTGCAGCGACGGCGGCGGCGCTCGTGGCCTTCGGCGGCAGTTTCTGGGTCGCGGCCGGGGCCGTTGCGCTCTGGGGCTTCGCTTTCGGTGCGCTGCCTGTCGGCCTCCAGACTTGGATGGTGCGCGTCGCTCCGGACCAGGCGGAAGCCGTGGGCGGGTTGCTGGTTGCGGCCTTCCAGGTCGCGATCGCCAGCGGGGCCGTCCTTGGTGGGGTTCTGGTCGACCATTTCGGCGCCACCGGCGCGACCGGCTATTGCGCCCTGGCGACCCTGGCGGGGGCGCTTCTCGTCGCCTTCGCCGGGCGTGGCGAGGTGAAGCCGAGCTGATCGGCTTCATCACTTTTCTTCAAGACAGGGCGGCGCGGTTCCGGTCTAAACTCGGCCCATGGAACTGATCAGCCAGGGACAGGCCTTGTCGGCATCGCCGCTGCGGGCGGAGGAGAGGGCGCACCTCTTCACCGCGCCGCGCTTTGGCGCACTCGAATTCCTCGCCGCGACCTTCCGCACCCATGCCTATGCGCCACATGCGCACGACACCTATGCGATCGGGACGATCGAGACCGGTTGCGAGGTCTGGCATGCGCGCGGCCGCAAGCTTTATGCCGGGGCGGGCGACATCGTGATGAACCACCCGCTCGACGTCCATGACGGTGCGCCGAGCGAGGGCGGCTACCGCTACCGGATGAGCTATCCGACGATCGGGCTGATGCAGGAACTGGCCGCCTCGCTGACGGGGCATGACGGCATCGGTACGCCGTTCTTCCGCGAGCCCGTGGTGCATGATCCCGTCGGGGCGGCGCTGTTCAGCGCGGCGCACCGATTGCTGGAGGAGGGCGCGGATGCGCTCGCCGGCGAGGAGGGGCTGGTGCGCGCCTATGCCCATTTCCTCGGCCACCACGCCAATCTCGCGGTGTGCTCCGTCGGGCAGGAGACGGGTCCGGTCGCGGCCGTCAAGGCGCTGATCGAGGCGCGCCATGGCGAGGATCTCTCGCTCGCGGAGCTCGCCCAAGCCGCGCGGCTGCCGCGTCATCACCTGATCCGAGCCTTCCGGCGCGAAACCGGGCTCACGCCCCATGCCTGGCTGATCGATATCCGCGTCCGGCGCGCCCGCGACCGACTGCGCCGCGGCGAGACGCCGGGCGATGTCGCAGCCGCGACCGGCTTCTGCGACCAGGCCCATCTGACCCGAGCCTTCAAGGCGCGCTATGGCGTGACGCCCGGCGTCCTGCGCTCCGCCCATCTCTCCTGACCTTCGGCGCCCCATGTCATCAGCTCTCGACGACGCCCGCACGGGCTTTTCCGACATCTGGCCGGCCATGCTGGCGGCTGCGCCCTTCGCCTTGCTGTTCGGCGCGCTCGCAGCGGGCAAGGGCCTGTCGCCGCTCGAGGTTTTCCTGATGAGCGCGCTCGTCTTCGCCGGCGGGGCGCAATTCGCCGCCGTCGAGCTCTGGGCGACGCCGGCACCGGTCGCGGCGCTGATCTTCTCGACGCTCCTGATCAATGCCCGCCATGTGCTGATGGGCACCTCGCTGGTGCCGAAGCTCGATGGCTTCGCGCCATGGCAGAAATGGCTCGGCCTGGCCTATATGGCCGATGAGAACTGGGCGCTGGCCGAAAAGCGGGCGCGCACGCAGCCGCTGACGCCGGGATACTGGTTCGGCATGATCGTGCCCTTCGTCGGCTGCTGGCTGATGATGACGACGCTCGGGGCCGTGGTCGGCCCGGCGCTGGGGGATCCACGGCGCTTCGGTGCGGATTTCGCCTTCACCGCCATCTTCATCGCGCTGACCGCCGCCTTCTGGAAGGGGCGCGTCACAGCCTGGACCGTGGCGGCCTCCGGCATCGCCTCGGCCCTGACCTATCGCCTGGCCGGGCCGCCCTGGCATGTGCTGGCCGGCGCGCTTTGCGGGCTTGCGGCTGCGTGGCTCTCGGCCGGCAGCGACGCGGTCGTCGCGACCGAGGAGGCGGCATGATGGCGCTCGACACGCTCAACCTTCTCGCCATCCTCGGAATGGCTGTGGTGACCTATGCGACACGGGTAGCAGGGCTGGCGCTGGCCGGGCGGTTCGACCTGTCGCCGCGCGCACAGGCCGCTTTCGATGCGATTCCGCCGGCCGTCCTGATTGCTGTGATCGCGCCGAGCGCGCTCGCAACCGGCTGGCCCGAGACGGCTGCGGCTGCCGTAACGGCGCTGGCTGCGACCCGGCTGCCCTTCCTGGCCGTGGTGGCGGTCGGAGTGATTGCGGTGGTGGGGCTCAGGGCGGTGGTTTGAATCCTTCTCCCAATCAAAGTCGGCTGTTGCCGACTTTGACACTTGGGTTGCCTATCTCGGGCAAGCCCGAGATAGGTGGGAGAAGGTGTCTGCGTAGCTGACGGATGAGGGAAGGACCGCGCTAGCGGTCCTTTTTCTTGTTTGGGATGAGGTGCTTCCCTCATCCGTCAGCGCTTCGCGCTGCCACCTTCTCCCCCGGAGGGGAGAAGAGAAGGCCGGCCCTCATAGCGGCAAGCACGCCTGCTCCAGCCAGGCCTTCGCCTCACCCTCGACCAGCGGGGCGAGCTTGCTCCAGATTTTTGCGTGATAGGCGTCGATCCAGGCGATCTCGCCGGCGTCGAGCAGCTTCACATCGATCAGTGCGCGCTCATAGGGCGCCCAAGTGATGGTCTCGAAGCCGTAGATCGTGCGGTCGCCGCCAGGAATGACGCGCTCCTCGACCACGATCAGGTTCTCGATGCGGATGCCGTATTCGCCCTGCTTGTAGTAGCCGGGCTCGTTGGAGAGGATCATGCCCGGCTCCAATGGCGTGGTGCCGAGCTTGGAGAGGCGCTGCGGCCCCTCATGCACCGAGAGATAGCTGCCGACGCCATGGCCGGTGCCATGGTCGAAATCGAGCCCGGCCTGCCAGAGCGGCAAGCGGGCCAGCGCATCGAGCTGCGCGCCCGAGGTGCCCTTGACGAAGACGACGCGCGAGATTGCGAGATGGCCCTTGAGCACGCGGGTGTAGCGGTCGCGCATCTCGTCGGTAGGCTCGCCCACGGCCATGGTGCGGGTGATGTCGGTGGTGCCGTCCTCATATTGCCCGCCGGAATCGACCAGCAGGATGCCGGGCTCGATCTTGCGGTTGCTGGCCTCGCTGACGCGGTAATGCGGCAGGGCGGCATTGGGGCCGGCGCCGGCGATCGTGGTGAAGGAGACATCCTTGAGCAGTCCGGTCTTCATGCGCTCGGCTTCGAGCGCGGCGACGGCGTCGATCTCGGTCAAACCGCCCTTGGGCGCCTCGCGCGAAAGCCATGCGAGGTAGCGCACGATCGCCGCGCCGTCGCGCAGATGGGCGTCGCGCGCGCCTTTCAGCTCCGCCTCGTTCTTGCGCGCCTTCATCAGTGCGATCGGGTCCGCGCCGGCATCGGGCGTGCCGCCGGCCTTGGCGATCAGCGTCGCGAGCGCGGAGGCTGCGGTTGCCGAGTCGAGCCGGACCTTGGCCTTGGCTGCTCCCAGGGCTTCGAGTTGCGTCTGCAACTTTGCCGGAGCGGCGATCTCGCCGACGGCGCCGATGGCGTCGCCGGCCTCGTTCGTCACCTTTTCCGGCGCCAGGAAGACGGTCGGCCGGCCCTCGCGCGGCACGATAGCGTAGCCCAGCGGCAGCGGGGTGTGCTCGACATCGCCGCCGCGGATGTTGAAGGTCCAGGCCAGCGCGTGGGGGTCCGAGACCACGAGTGCGTCGACCTTGGCCTTGGTGAGCGCCTCCTGGATGCGGGCGAGCTTGCTTGCCGTGCTCTCCCCGGCGAAATCGGCGCGATGCGCCTTGACCGGAGCAGCGGGTGGGGCAGGGCGGTCGCTCCAGAGCGCGTCGATCGGGTTCGCCTTGAGCGCGACCAGCGTGCCGCCTGCCGCCGCGACCGCCTTCTCCAGCTTGATGACGCCGTCGACGGTGTGGAGCCAGGGATCGTAGCCGAGCTTGCCGCCTGCCGACAGGTTCGCCTCGATCCAGCGCTCCAGCGGCATCTCCTCCAGCTTCGTCGGCGTGATGATGGCGGTGTCGGTCTGCTCGGCCGACTGGATCGTGTAGCGACCATCAACGATCAGCGCCGCCTTGTCGGCCAGCACGATGGCGTTGCCGGCCGAGCCGGTGAAGCCCGTCAGCCAGGCGAGGCGGGCCATATGCGCCGGGACGTACTCGCCCTGATGCTCGTCGGCGCGCGGGATGATGAAGCCGTCCAGCCCTTGTGCCGCGAGCGCGCCGCGTAGAGCGGCGACCCTGGGGGCGACCTGGGAGGGATCGCTCGGTTCCGAGAAGGACTGGAAGCGGCAGGCGGCGGGCGATTCGGTCATGGCGGGTCCGGAAGCGGTGGTTTCGGCCATGGTCGCGACTCGAGCCTGCGAAAGCCAGCGCAAAAGCGGCATTCGGCTGTGCTTTCTCCGCAGGCCGCGGCGGCCTCGCGATTGAGCTTGTTGCCTCTTTGTTATGCGAAAAACGCGATCGTTAACGAAACAAGGCCAAGTGCATGCATTCTGTGCATATCTCGCATCTGCGAAATCCCCTTTTCGCAAGTGCGAAGAAGGCCCATTTTGGTAGCATAAGAGAACGAGGAAGCGACCGGGACTGTCCTTCGTTTGAATGAGGAGATGGACCTGTGACCTATGTGATGAACAACACCGCCGTTCTGCCCGCTTCCGAGGCTGCCGCTCCGAGCAGCCCAAGCTTCTGGCAGCGGCTCTTTGCGGCGCTGATCGAGAGCCGCCGTCGTTCCGCCGCCCGTGAGCTGCGTGCGCGTTCCTACCTGATCAACGAGGCCGAGATCGTTCTGGGCGGTTTCCCGCAGACCGCTCTTAGCAACGACGCCAAGCTGCCATTCAATCGCTGATCCCAGCAATCCCTGATCTCACGCGCCGGCCTCGCGCCGTGCTGCGCAACATTGGACAACGATCATGATCGCCATCGTCAAGCACGTCTATGAGTGGGCCATCGACACGGCCAAGTTCACCGCCGCGGTCTGGCACGATGCCCGCTCGATGCAGGCTGAGGCGGAAGCCAAATACGGCCATATGGGCTTCTGAGCCCGCGCTCCTTCGCGATGCTGGCCGCCTGACGCGGCGTTCTGCGCTTCCGGTGCTCACGGACAAAAGTCCGCTCCGCTCCGGTTCTCGAACGCCACGCCATGCGACTCAGCCTGGCGAAGGATCGCGCCCCGGACGTTCCGGGTCTTTGATAGGGTTTGCCTGATCTATCGAAGGCGGCGTGGCCTGGGTGCTGCGCCGCCTTTTTTCATGACCAGCGTCGCCCAGCCCTCGCGCAGCGACTGTCGGGCGAGATAGAGCCCCTGATGCCGGTAGGTCGAGACGACGCCGGCGACATCCATCGCCAGCAGGCCCGACAGGATCACCGTGCCGTCAGTCGAGAGGGCCCGGGCGATCGAAGGCGCCAGGCGCTTCAGCGGTCCGGCCAGGATATTGGCGAAGACGAGGTCGAAATGGCCCGGCCGGTTCGCCTTGGCATGGCGCAGGCCTGGCGCGACGTAGAGGTCGAGCCCGTGCGGGGCGTGGTTGACGCGGGCATTATGCGCGGCGACCTCGACCGCGACGAGGTCGATATCGCCGGCGACGACCTTGCGCTTGATCTGCTTGGCCAGCGCGAGCGCTAGGATCCCGGTGCCGGTGCCGACATCGATGGCGTTGCGCGGCCGGCGCTGCTTCAGTTCGGCGTCGAGCGCCAAGAGGCAGCCCGCCGTGGTGCCGTGATGGCCGGTGCCGAAGGCGAGAGCGGCTGGAATCTCGATGCCGACATCGTTGATGCGCACCGCGTCGCGATCATGCTCACCATGGACGAGGACGCGGCCCGCGCGCACGGGTTTGAGGCCGTCGAGACTGGCCGCGACCCAATCCTGCTGGTTCACGGTCGTGAAGGGTGTGCTGTCGATGACGTCGCCGACGATCGGCCGCAGCATGTCGCGCACGGCGTCTTCGTCCGGGTGGGTGGCGAAATAGATCTCGACCTTCCAGGGCGCGTTCAGCGAGAGCGTGGTGACGCCGCTTTCGATCTCGAAGGCGGAGATCGCGGTCTCAGTGGGGTCGAAGACCTCGCCCAGGAGTTCCGTCAGCGCGCGCGCCTTCTCGCCGCTGGTGGAGAGTTCGAGGACGGTCGCGACCGTCGATGGCAGGAGACCTTCACGCATGGCAGCGCGATAGCAGCCCGCGCGCCGCTTGTCATGCGGCGCGGCGCGCGGAGCCTCTCGTCTCAATGCAGGCCGTTCAGCATGGCGAAGACACCGGCGAGATTGCCGTTCTCGGCGGCGAAGCGCAGCGGCTTGCAGCGCTCGACGATAACTTCGTGGGCGTCGGCTTGCGTTTCCAGGATCGTCATGACCTCGGCGATGAAATCAGCCAGCGGCATCGCCATCGGATCGACCGCCTGTTCGGGCCCGCGCAGCTCGGTCTGGACGTAAGGCGGGGCAAGCTCGATGACTTGGGTCGAGGTGCCCGCAATCTGCGCCCGCAGCGCCATCGAATAGGAATGTATCGCGGCCTTGGTGGCGCTGTAGGTCGGAGTCACCACCATGGGCACGAATGCCAATCCCGAGCTCACGGTCATCAGGGTCGATTGCGGCTGCCTCAGCAGATGCGGCAGCAGGGCTGCGGTCAGCCGGATCGGCCCGAGCAGGTTGGTGACGATGGTCTCTTCGGCGATGGCGAGGTGGTCTTCCGTCGCGGTGACGTCCTCGTCCTTCATGATGCCGGCATTGTTGATGACGACGTTCAGCGCGGGGAAGCGCGCGACGGCGTCACGTGCGAAGGCCGCTATGTCCGCCTTGTCCTGGATGTCGAGCACGATCGACTCCATGCCCGGATTGGCCGCGGTGACCTCGTCGAGCAATCGCTCGCGGCGGCCGGAGATGATGACCTGATTACCCTTGGCGTGGAGAGCCTCGGCGAGTGCGCGGCCGATGCCCGAGCCGCCGCCGGTGATGAGGATGGTGTTGCCTGTGATGTTCATCGCCAAGTCCTTTCGCGATTGCGCCTTTCGTGGTTGCGCGGACAAGAGCTAGGCGCGATGCTCTCCAAACGAAAGAAGGCACCCAGAAGTTCTATAGGCACCAAAAGGAGAGTGTCGGATGCGGACGATACGCGACGCGGTCGCGGCCATGCAGGAGCAGGGCGGCTTCTTCCATCCCGAGGTCAGCCCGGGGGTCGAGGCGCTGGTGCGCGACGTGATCGCCCAGGTCGCGGACAAATGGACGATGCTGATCCTGGAGGCGCTGGAGGAGCACGGCACACTGCGCTTCACCCAGATCGGCCGGATCGTCGGCGGCATCAGCCAGAAGATGCTGACCAAGACGGTGCGCCAGATGGAATGCGACGGGCTGATCACGCGCAAGGTCCATCCGGTGATCCCGCCGCATGTCGACTACACGCAGACCGAACTCGGCCGCGAGCTGACGGCGGCGTTCTGCGGGGTCTGGGTCTGGGCCGAGACCTATTACGCGCAGGTGGAGGCGGCGCGGGCGGCGTTCAAGGCGCGGGAGGGGCGGTGAGGCGATGTGTGACCGGGTGGTTCCGAGGCTAGGTGGCCTGCGCTAGGCTGACGTTCGGAGCCGGGTGCAGGAGCGAGGTGGGCCGTGCTGTCGCATATCGTCTTGAGCACAAATGATTTCGAGCGGGGCTTTCGCTTCCATGCGGCGCTGTTCGAGGCGCTCGGCCACAAGCTCTGGTTCTGCGATCGCGCCAAGCCCCTGGCGGCCTGGCAGCCGCGCGATGCGCCGCGCCCGTATGTCTTCCTCGCAACGCCCTTCAATGGCGCGGCGGCCGATCCGGGCAACGGCCAGATGATCGCCCTGCTGGCGCAAAGCCGCGCGATCGTCGATCGCTGCCATGCCGCAGCCCTGGCGCATGGCGGGACCTGCGAGGGGCAGCCGGGCCTGAGGCCGCATTATCACGCCAATTATTACGGGGCGTATTTTCGCGATCCCGGCGGCAACAAGCTTTGCGTCTGCTGCCATGAGGCGCAGGCGTAGCCGCCGCTGCCCTGCTGCCTATTCTGCTGCTGGTTGAAGCGCGCGGCCGGGGGCAGGAATCAACGCGATCACATGGTTCGCCATGTCGGTTGAGACCTCGGGATCGGCTTTCAATTCGCTCGGGGTGCGGGCGCGAGGAATGGCGCGGCCTTCCCCCTCTAGGTCTTCGAACCAGAGCGCGACAGCCTCGGGCGCGTTCGTCAAGGCTTCATCAAGCGTGTCGCCGGCCGAGAAGCAGCCGGGCAGGTCGGGGAACCAGACGCCGACGGCCTGGTCGGGGCCCGCATCCTCGATGATGGCGACGTAGTGGGTCATGTCAGTCGCGCGGCCAGCCTGCCTGCTTGTAGATCTTCAACACGAGGCCGGGTCCGAAACTCTTCTTCGGATGCGGCACGACGATAGTGTCACGGATGCCGGGCTTTTTGAAGACATGATGCGAGCCGGCGACACGGACGCATTCCCAACCCTCGCGTTCGAGGCGGCAAATGATGTCGCTGCTGTTGTTGAGCATTGAGCTTGAAACCTGCTGAATCGCATCTAGCCTCAATCCTTATGGAGCGAAACAGTTGGTATTTTTTGATCCCTATTTGTTCCTGCGATGAGAGGCCGCCGTCCCCTCACAACGGATCAAAGAATTAGCCCGCCTTCTACACAAAGCTATCCAGCCCCATTTTCCGCCCGGCCTTGTCGAAATCCACCGTCAGCTTGCTGCTGTCGACGCTGGCGGCGGAGCCGGGCCGAATTTGACGTGGAAGACGCGGGCGCTGGCGTCATGGGCCGATGAGGCGGTTGATTTGGCGGTGAGTCCGCCTTTGATCGGCCTCGGGCCGCGCTGCTGCCGGCGCCGAAATCGCCTGAGCCGAAGCAGCGTCAGCCACTGTCGGGCGCTGCCCGATCATGCGGAGCTCAGACGGCGGCCTTGCCGGTTTTGCGAAGATAGATGATCTGCGCGGTCAATCCGATGACGAGTGCAGCAAGAATGCTCGCCTGGACTCCGAGAAGCAGCGGCGAATGCAGGTCAGTGACGAGAGGGTGCCCATCGGGGACGCGGCGCAGGATTTCGGTTGCAGTGGGCACCATGAGCAGGAATGCGGTGAGGCTCAGTGCAATGGTCTCGACATAGATCGCGGCGCGCCCCGGAGCCGGCAATCGGCCGATAGCGTAGCCCGTGACGAGCAGTAGCAGCGTCGCTGCCCCGATGCCGTAGCTGACCGGCGCATGTGCGACGAGGACGGTCGTCGCGCCACCGATCAGCATCGAGACGAAATAGACGGCGCCCGCCTTCGAGCGAGGTATGATCCGGCCATGAATCGCGAACATGTATGCCGCTGCCGGAATGGCTGGCAGACTGCCCAGCGTGTGCACCCAGCCGAGCGCAGAAATGCCAAACATGAGAAGTGCCCTTTCATCGGGGGGAGCTTGCCCGCGCGCTGCAACGAGACAGCGCCGGATCGTCGGGGATTGGCTATCTACCAGTTGGTAGGTATTGCGGCCTGGCTCGCCCCCTTCCGGGGAGACCGCTTCAGTGTTGGGTGGCGAGGCGCTCCAGGAGCGGGTGGGTGATGACCCCGAAGATCTTGGGATCGCCATAGGCGCGAGCCGAGAGCATCGCGCCGTGGACGCTGGCCATGAAAGCTTCCGCTTCGGCCTTGGCCGTACCGGTCAAACGCAAGTCGCCTTGCCGCGCGCCGCGTTCGAGAACCGAGGTCAGCCAGGCGGAGAGCCTCCTGAAATGGGTGCGCACCTCCAGGATGACATCCTCCGGAAGGACCGGGATCTGGCTTGCCAGCAGAGCGCAGACGCAGAACGGGGCGCTGGCGTCGGCGATGCAGGCTTGCCAATAGCTCACATAGGCGCGCAGCTGATCGGCAGAATTGGGGAACTGGCGTTCCAGATGGGCAATTCCAGCCTCGGCCTCTTCCCGATATCGCGCAATGAGCGTGCGCACGAGGTCGGATTTGCTGGGAAAATGGTGGTGAATGCTCGCGTTTCTAATGCCGACGACCTTTGCGATGTCGGCGTAGCTGAAGCCGTTATAGCCGCCCTCGATCAAGAGCGAGCGAGCGCAGCGCAGGATTTCATCAGAGGTTGTCGAGGGGCCGGCCATACCCGCTCATATACCTACTGGTAGGTAGGCCGTCAAGGTAGCGATGCCCGTCGCACAGGGCTTCACCCCGCCTTCTGCACAAAACTATCCAGCACCATCTTTCGCCCAGCCTTGTCGAAATCGACGGTCAGCTTGTTGCCGTCGACGCTGGCAACGGAGCCGGGGCCGAATTTGACGTGGAAGACGCGGGCACCAGGGTCGTAGGCCGATGAGCCGGTCGATTTGGCGGTGAGCTCGCCTTCGATCAGCATCGGGCCGCGCTGCCGGCCGGCGCCGAAGCTGCTTTGGCCGAAGCCGCGTCCGCCACTGTCGGAGAAGCCCGAGCCGCCGCCCGAGCCGGCCTTGGCCTTGTTCTCCTGGGCGCGCTGCCAGCCCGGCGTGTTGTAGCTCGAGCCGAAGCTCTCCATGCGGTCGAAGCGCGAGGCGCCGTAGCCGCCCTGGCTGTAATTGGAGGCGGCCTGGACGACCTCGACATGCTCTTCCGGCAATTCGTCGATGAAGCGGCTGGGTAGGCTGGATTGCCAGAGGCCGTGGATGCGGCGGTTCGAGGCGAAATAGAGTTTGAGCCGCTTGCGGGCCCGGGTCAGGCCGACATGGGCGAGGCGGCGTTCTTCTTCCAGCCCGGCGCGGCCGCTCTCGTCGAGCGCGCGCTGGTTGGGGAAGAGGCCTTCCTCCCAACCGGGCAAGAAGACGGTGTCGAACTCGAGCCCCTTGGCGCCGTGCAGCGTCATGATCGAGACGCGCTCGGCGGTCTCGCCGGAATCGGCGTCCATCACCAGCGAGACGTGTTCGAGGAAGGCCGGCAGATCGGGGAATTCGTCGAGCGAACGGACGAGTTCCTTGAGGTTTTCGAGCCGGCCGGCGGCATCGGCCGAGCGGTCCTTCTGCCACATCTCGGTATAGCCCGCTTCCTCCAGCACGAGCTCGGCGAGCTCGCCCTGGGGCATGTGCTCGGCCCTGGCCGACCAGCGGCCGAAGGCCTCGACCAGTTCGCGCAAGGCGGTTCTGGCCTTGGGCTTCAATTCGTCGCTCTCGACCACCATGCGGGCCGATTGCAGCAGCGAGACCTGGGATGCGCGGGCGTGGTTGTGCAGGATCTGGATGGTGGCGTCGCCGAGCCCTCGCTTGGGCACATTGACGATGCGCTCGAAGGCGAGGTCGTCGGTCGGCGAGACGACGCAGCGCAGATAGGCCATGGCGTCGCGGATTTCGGCGCGCTCATAGAAGCGCGGGCCGCCGATGACGCGATAAGGCAGGCCGAGATGGACGAAACGGTCCTCGATCTCGCGCATCTGCGCCGAGATGCGCACCAGGATCGCGATCTCGGAGAGGTTATGGCCGTTGCGCTGCAGGCTCTCGATCTCGTCGCCGATCAGCCTGGCTTCTTCCTGGCTGTCCCAGGCGCCGGTGATGGTGACCTTCTCGCCCTCGACATCCTCGGTCCGCAGCGTCTTGCCGAGCCGGCCCTCATTGCGGGCGATCAGCTTGGAGGCGGTGGCGAGGATATGCCCGGTCGAGCGGTAATTGCGCTCCAGCCGGACGACCGTGGCGCCGGGAAAGTCGTGCTCGAAGCGCAGGATGTTGTCGACCTCGGCGCCGCGCCAGCCATAGATCGACTGGTCGTCGTCGCCGACGCAGGCGATGTTGCGCCGGCCCTGGGCAAGCAGCCGCAGCCAGAGGTATTGGGCCGTGTTGGTGTCCTGATACTCGTCGACCAGGATGTAGCGGAAGCGCTCGTGATAGGTTGCGAGCACGTCGGGATTGTCGCGAAACAGCGTCAGGCAGTGCAGCAAGAGGTCGCCGAAATCGACGGCGTTCAGCGTCTTCAAGCGCTCCTGATAGGCGTGGTAGAGCGCGCCGCCCTTGCCATTGGCGAAGACCGCGGCCTCGCCGGGCGGGACATCCTTGGGCGCGAGGCCGCGATTCTTCCAGCTATCGATGAAGCCCGCCAGCATGCGGCCTGGCCAGCGCTTCTCGTCGATATCGGCGGCCGCGATCACCTGCTTCATCAGGCGGATCTGGTCGTCGGTGTCGAGGATGGTGAAGTCCGAGCGCAGCCCGAGCAGTTCGGCATGGCGGCGCAGCAGCTTGGCCGAGATCGAGTGGAAGGTGCCGAGCCACGGCATGCCTTCGGCGACCGAGCCGACGAGATGGGCGATACGCTCCTTCATCTCGCGCGCCGCCTTGTTGGTGAAGGTCACCGACAGGATCTGCGAGGGGTAGGCGCGATTGGTCGCGATGAGATGGGCGATGCGCGTGGTCAGCACGCGCGTCTTGCCGGTGCCGGCGCCGGCCAGCACGAGAACAGGGCCGTCCGTCGCCTCGACGGCGAGGCGCTGCTCCGGATTCAGGCCAGCGAGATAGCCGGCCGCAGGTGCAGCTGCGGCCCGCGCGGCGAGGCCGCCGGGGCGAGGCAAGGGGGCGGAGGTGGCGTTGTGGTCGGACAAGGTGCGCAGCGCTCGATCGTGATTCGTTCTGGCGTCAATATAGGGTGTTGTGCGGCGGATTGCTGGACAAGACGGATGGGCGTTGAATGCACCGTCGAATCCGTTGTCAGGATGCGTGCCGATGACCATGGACACTGCGCCCCGCTATTCCACCTATGAGGTCACGAACCAGGCCCCGCCCTTGGCCGACTACGACGCCTTCGCGGCCGATCCGGTGTTGCAGGTGGCGATATCGGCTTTTGCCGCGGATTGGGCCAGGGACCGCCTGCATGAGAGCGGGCGCTGCGTCGGCTCCGCCCGGGTGCAGGAACTGGCGCGGCTCGCCAACCGTTTCACGCCGGAGGCGCACACGCATGACCGCTTCGGCAATCGCATCGACCAGATCGCCTTCCATCCGGCCTGGCACGAGTTGATGGGCTTGACCATCGGCCAGGAGACGCATGCCTTGTGCTGGAACCGGCCGGGGCCGGGCGCGCAAGTCGCGCGCGCGGCGCTGCAATATCTCTGGTACGGCGCGGAAAGCGGGGTCTGCTGCCCGATCAGCATGACCTATTCGGCGATCCCGATCCTGAAGCAGGATGCGGCGCGCTGGGCGGAATGGGGCGCGCTCATCACCTCCAACGCCTATGACAGCCGGCAGGGGCCGGCCGCGACCAAGACTGGCCCGACCAAGACCGGCGCGACCGTCGGCATGGCGATGACGGAGACGCAAGGCGGCTCGGATCTGCGGCAGACGCAGACGGTCGCCAGGGACAATGGCGACGGCACGCATTCGCTGTTCGGACAGAAATGGTTCTTTTCCGTCCCCCATTCCGACGTCTTCCTGACGCTGGCGCGCACCGCTGAGGGCGTCTCCTGCTTTGTCGTGGCGGGTTGGCTGCCATCGGGCGAGCGCAACGGCATCGCGATCCTGCGGCTCAAGGAGAAATGCGGCAACCGCTCCAACGCTTCCTCGGAAATCGAATTTCGCGGCGCGATCGGGCATATGCTCGGCGAGCCGGGGCGGGGTCTGCGGACCGGGCTTGCGATGAACCACAACACGCGGCTCGACATTGCCGCCGCCTCCGCCGGGCTGATGCGGCAGGCGGTGGCGCAGGCCGCGCATCACTGCGCGCACCGGCACGCTTTCCAGCGGGCGCTGATCGACCAGCCGATCATGCAGAACGTCCTCGGCGATCTCGCCATCGAGGCCGAGGCTGCGGCCTGGCTCGCCTTTCGGCTGTTTGCAGCGGTGGACCGGCAGGAGACTTCGGAGAGCGAGCGGTTGCTCGCGCGGATCGGCGCGCCAATCGCGAAATACTGGGTTGCGAAGCGCACGCCGGCCGTTCTCGTCGAGGCGCTGGAATGCCATGGCGGCAACGGCTTCATCGAGGAGCATGCGATGGCGCGGCATTATCGCGAGGCGCCGCTGAACTCGATCTGGGAGGGTTCGGGCAACGTCATCTGTCTCGATGTGCTGCGCTCACTGGAACGGGAGCCAGGTGCGCTGCCGGCACTGCAGGACGAATTGCGCGCCGCCAAGGGCGCCGACCGCCGTTATGACGCGTCGCTCGCCGCGCTGGACAGCGCGCTGCCCGAACTCGTCCGGCAGGAAGGCCAGGCGCGGCGGCTGGTCGAGCGATTGGCGCTGTTGCTGCAAGCCTCGCTGCTGCTGCGCCATGCGTCGCATGAAGTTGCCGACGCCTTCGTCGCCAGCCGGCTGGATGGCGGCTGGTCCGGGCATTTCGGCGATCTGCCGACCGGTGTGGATGCAGCGGCGCTGGCGCGGCGGGCGGTGCCGGCGCTGGGGTGACATTGTCCCGTCATGCTCGCCCTTGTGGCGAGCATCCACGTCTTGAACACGCGCCTCGATCAGCGAAGACGTGGATGGTCGGGACAAGCCCGACCATGACGGCTGAGCGCGCTAAGCCTCAGCCGGCACGAAATCCATCGCCACGCCGTTCATGCAGTAGCGCAGGCCCGTCGGCGGCGGGCCGTCGGGGAAGACATGGCCGAGATGGCCGCCGCAGCGGGCGCAATGCACCTCGGTGCGCGTCATCATGAAGCTGCCATCCTCGGTCGTGCCGACCGCGCCTTCGAGCGGCTGGTCGAAGCTCGGCCAGCCGGTGCCGCTCTCGAATTTGGTGCCGGCCTTGAACAGCGGGTTGCCGCAACCGGCGCAGATGAAGGTTCCGGCGCGCTTCTCGTAGTTCAGGGCGCAGGAGCCGGCGCGCTCGGTGCCATGGCCGCGCAGCACGCGGTACTGTTCGGGGCTGAGCTTCGCCCGCCATTCGGCGTCGGTCAGCGTGACCTCGAAGGTCTCGGTCTGCGTCGTCTCGCTGCCGAACATGCTCATCAGACCCATATCCGTCTTCCTTTCGTCGCGAGGGTCGATCCATCGCCCCATACTCGTTCGACGACCAATATGGCGATTGTGGCGCGGAATTCAGCCGGGCGCGACCTCAAACATGGTCACGATGTCGTCGTTCCCGGCCGCCGTTCCTGGCCGGCCGCCCCGGGACCTCAGGCGTTGTCGCCGGCGATCGCGGCGATGACCGCGTCGGTGACCTGCCGCGTCGTCGCCTTGCCGCCGAGATCTGGCGTGTGGAAGCTCGCATCGGCCGTGACGCGCTCGATCGCGCGCATCAGCCTCGCCGAGGCGGCCGGCTCGCCGAGATGGTCGAGCATCATCGTTGCGGTCCAGAAGGTGCCGATCGGGTTTGCGATACCTTTGCCTGCGATGTCGAAGGCCGAACCATGGATCGGCTCGAACATCGAGGGGAAGGCCCGCTCGGGGTTGAGGTTGGCGGTCGGCGCGATGCCGAGCGAGCCGGCGAGCGCGGCGGCCAAATCCGACAGAATGTCGGCGTGCAGGTTGGTCGCGACAATGGTGTCGATGCTCTGCGGCTTGATCACCATGCGCATGGTCATGGCGTCGACCAGCATCTTGTCCCAGGTTACATCGGGAAACTCGGCCGCGACCTCGGCGGCGATCTCATCCCACATCACCATGGCGTGGCGCTGGGCGTTCGATTTGGTGACGACGGTGAGCAGCTTGCGCGGCCGGGACCGGGCGAGGCGAAAGGCATAGCGGATGATGCGGGCGACGCCCGAGCGCGTCATCATCGAGACATCGGTTGCGACCTCCTCCGGGAAACCCTTGTGCACGCGCCCGCCGACGCCGGCATATTCGCCCTCCGAATTTTCGCGCACGATCACCCAGTCGAGTTCCGGGCCGGATACCGAGCGCAACGGCGAAGTGATGCCGGGCAGCACGCGGGTCGGCCGGACATTGGCGTATTGGTCGAAGGGTTGGCAGATCGCGAGCCTCAGCCCCCAGAGCGTGACATGGTCGGGCACATCGGGCGCGCCGACCGCGCCGAAGAAGATCGCGTCATGGCCCTTGATCTGCTCGCGGCCATCGTCCGGCATCATCAGCCCGGTGCGCTTGTAGTAATCCGAGCCCCAGTCGAAATGGTCGAATGCGAAGTCGAAGGAGCCGTCGCGCCCGGCCAGGGCCTGCAGCACCTCGACGCCGGCCGCGATGACCTCGACGCCAATACCGTCTCCGGGGATCGCCGCGATCCTGTAGGTCTTCATGAGGCTGCCTCCGGTCCGATGTGAGCTGCATGTCTTTGCAGCTCAAGCAGCCTGCGAGTCAATATTACATTGCAGATTCCATGGAAGATGTTACGCTACCAGGATCGGAGGGCGGAATGCAGGCTGGCTTGAAGGCGATCGATCAGGCGAATGACCGGGCGCCGAGCCTCGTCGACAGCGCTTATGCCGCGCTGAAACAGGCCATTCGCGAGAGTGTTTTCGCGCCGGGCTACCAGGCTTCGGCCGGCGAACTGGCCTTGCGCCTCGGCGTCAGCCGCACGCCGGTGCATGAGGCGGCGCTCAGGCTCCAGGAGGAGGGGCTTGTCCGCATCGTCCCGAAGCGCGGCATCCTGATCTGCGCGCTGGCGCCCGACGATCTCCGCGAGATCTACGAGGTGTTGATCGCGATCGAGGCGAGCGCGGCTGAGCTCGCGGCCAGGCTTCCGGAGGCCGAGCGGCTGCTGATGGCGCAGGATCTGGCGCGCGAGACCGACGCCATGGCGCGAGCGCTGGACGCAGGCGACCTCGCCGATTGGGGGCGAGCCGATGAGGCCTTCCACCGCATCCTGGTCGAACGCTGCGGCAACAGCCGGTTCATCCGCATCATCCAGACGGTGAACGACCAGTCGCATCGCGCCCGCATGCTGACTTTGCGTTTGCGTCCGCGCCTGCCGATTTCGACTGAGGAGCACCGCGCCACCATCGACGCCATTCGCGACGGCGCATCTGAGGCCGCCCGCGAGGCGGCCCGCCAGCACCGCGTCAGGGCGCGCGACGAATTGCTGCCGCTGATCGAGAGCATCGGCCTGCGCCATCTCTAGAGCTGGATGCGAAAAAGTGGGAACCGGTTTTTCGCATCGATCCTGCTCTCGACGCTAGCTCTTTGTTTCAACGCGTTTTCTTGACGCGACCCGGAGGCCGCTTCGCTCGAAAAAGCTCTGGACCACCGCATCAGACCTGAAGACCGCGACGAACGCGGCAAAAAAACCAACCTGGGAGGACATCCATGCGACGCCTGCTCCTGGCCGCCTTGGCCGCATTCTCGCTTGCCGCTGCGCCTGCGCTCGGCCAAGCCTATCCCTCGCGTTCGATCACGATGATCGTGCCCTTCGCGGCAGGTGGCCCGACCGACATCATCGCCCGTATCGTCGGCGATCATATGGGCCGCACGCTGGGGCAATCGGTCATCATCGAGAATGTCGCGGGTGCCGGTGGCACGACGGGCTCGCTGCGCGTCGCGCGCGCCACGCCCGATGGCTACACCATCATGATGGGCAATCTCGGCACGCATTCGGCCTCGGTCGGGCTCTATCCCAATCTTGCTTATGATCCGCGCACCGATTTCGCTCCGGTGATCAACACGGCCGGCACGCCGATGCTGATCGCGGCGCATAAGGACTTTCCGGCCAATACGCTGCAGGAGTTCGTCGCGCTGCTGAAGGCCAATCCGGACAAATACAATTACGGGCATGGCGGTATCGGCTCGACCTCGCATCTGACCTGCGTCTATTTCCATCATCTGATCAAGGCGCCTGTGCAGCAGGTGCCGTTCCGCGGCTCCGGCCCGGCGATGAATGCATTGCTCGCCAAGCAACTCGATTACGTCTGCGACCAGACAGTCGGGATCGTGCCGCAGCTCACCAATCTCAAGGCCTATGTGGTGGCGACGCCGAAGCGGCTGGAAGTCGCCAAGGACGTACCGACGAGTGCGGAGGGCGGCCTGCCCGAATTCCAGGCCGTCGGCTGGAATGCGATCTTCGCACCGAAGGAAACGCCGCGCGAGATCGTCGACAAGCTGAACGCTGCCGGCCGCGCGGCGCTGGCGGATGCAGGCGTGCGCGCCCGGCTGCTTGAGCTTGGCTGCGAGATTCCAGACGAGGCCGGGCGGAGCTCGGCTGCGCTCGGTGCCCATGTCCGCGCCGAGGTCGACAAATGGACGCCGGTGATCAAGGCGGCCGGCGTCACCGCGCAGTAGAGGCTCGTCACCCAACCGTCACGCGACTCCTCTAGTCGGCTCGCCATCACCATGGGCCGACCAAGGGGCTTCAGACGATGCAGACGGCGCGCGCGGTTCGGCGGGAGACGGCATCGGGGCTGACCTCGGCGGTCCATCGCAACAAGCCGCTCTCAAAGGCGGGCGTGCTCGAACGCATGTTCACGCTCGCCTTTTCCGGCCTGGTCTATCCGCAGATCTGGGAAGACCCGGTCGTCGACATGGCGGCGCTGCAGCTCAAGCCCAGCGACCATGTCGTCGCCATCGCCTCGGGCTCCTGCAACATCCTGTCCTATCTCGCCGATGATCCCGGCCGGATCAGCGCGATCGACCTCAACGGCGCCCATATCGCGCTCGGCAAGCTCAAGCTCGCTGCCTTCGCGCGGATGCAGGGCCATGACGAGGTGCTGCGCTTCTTCGGGCAGGCGCAGTCGCGCAGCAATGTCGCGTTGTACGACAGCGAGATCGCGCCGCATCTCGACCCGGTCTCGCGCGCCTATTGGGAGGGGCGCGACCTGAGCGGACGACGCCGCATCAATCTCTTCGCGCGCAATTTCTATCGTTATGGCCTGCTCGGCCGCTTCATCGGGGCGGGCCATCTGCTGGGGCGCACGCTCGGCTGCGATCCGCGCATCATGCTCAAGGCGCGCAGCATGGACGAGCAGCGCGTGCTGTTCGACCGGCATCTCGCGCCGGTCTTCGACAAGCGGCTGGTACGCTGGCTGGTGCGCCAGCCGGCCTCGCTTTACGGGCTCGGCATTCCGCCGGCGCAATACAAGGCGCTGGCCGGCGATGGCGATGATGGCATTCGCGGCGTGCTGCGCCACCGGCTGGAGCGGCTCGCCTGCGGCTTCGATCTCAAGACCAACTACTTTGCTCGCCAGGCCTTCGGGCGCGGCTATGAATCGGGGCCAGACGCGGCCCTGCCGCCTTATCTGCAGCGCGGGAATTTCGCCGCCGTGAAGGCGCGGGCGGACCGTGTCGCCTATCACCAGAGCGCGATCACCGCCTTCCTGGAGCGCCAGCGGGCCGAGAGCTGCGATGCCTATGTGCTGCTCGACGCGCAGGACTGGATGAACGATGCCGATCTCACCGCGCTCTGGTCGCAGATCACGCGCACGGCCAGGCCCGGCGCGCGGGTGATCTTTCGCACGGCGGCCGATGAGCGCCTGCTGCCCGGCCGCGTGCCGGATACGATCCTCGGGCAATGGCAATATCAGGAGGCGCGCAGCCACGAGCTCGGCGCGCAGGACCGCTCCTCGATCTATGGCGCGTTCCACCTCTATGTCCTGCCGGAGCGCGCCGCGTGAGCCTCGACCTGCCGCGCGGCGAGGCGGCCGGGCTGATGGACGCGATGTATCGGCATCAGCGCCATATCTACGACGCCAGCCGGAAATTCTATCTGCTCGGTCGTGACGAACTCATTGCCGGGCTGGCGCCGCCCGCAGGCGGCAGCATCCTGGAAGTCGGCTGCGGCACCGGGCGCAACCTGATCAAGATTGCGCAGGCCTATCCCGGCCGGCTCTGCTACGGGCTCGATGTCTCCTCCGAGATGCTGGCGACGGCGCGGCAGGCCGTAGCGCGGGCAGGCCTGTCCGACCGGATCCATCTGGCGCAGGCCGATGCCACGGCATTCGACCCCGAGGCGCTGTTTGGCCAGGCGGGCTTCGATCGGATCGTGATTTCCTATGCATTGTCGATGATTCCACCCTGGAGGGCGGTCATCGAAGCGGCGCTGCAGCGGCTTTCACCGGGCGGGGCGCTGCATATCGTCGATTTCGGCGACCAGACCGGGCTTCCGGCGCCGTTCAGGGCGTTGCTCAATCGCTGGCTGGCGCTGTTTCATGTCACGCCGCGCCGCGACATGCCGGCCGTCATCGCCGCCCTGGCGGACGCAGAGGGATTTCAGGGGCGGACCATTCCGCTCTTTCGCGGCTATGCGATCAAGGCCGTGGTCGAACGCGCCGCTCATTGAGCTGCATGCTGCGGCCTGCCTGCCTGCGTGGTATAGCGCGTGCTAATGGATCAGAAGCTCTCCGAGATGCACGGTCCGGGCGGGCTCGATCGCCTGTGCGACCGTCTGCGCCAACTCTATCACGGACGCTCTCCGGTGGCGGTGCGCTTCCAGTTCGCGATCATCGTCGTCGATCTGCTGATCGTCGCCTTCTTCATCGCGACGCCGCTGATCCGCGACAGACCAGTTTTTCTCTGGGCCGATTATGCGATCGCCACGATCGTCGCGGTAGAGATCACGGCGCGGCTGCTGGCCGCGTCCAGTGCTCTGCGGCTTCTGCGCCAGCCCAGCATGGTGCTCGATCTGTTCATCCTGGCGACGCTGCTGGCGCCGCAATGGCTCGAAAATTTCGGCTTCCTGCGAATCTTGAGGCTGTGGTCTTTCTCCCAGCGTGATCTGGCTCTTCGGTGTCGTTGGCAATCGCCGCCCCATTCGATCGCGAGATCTGGCGTCAACGCCGAGGGCGCAACGCCCTCGGTGCCGAGCACGTGGCCGAGATGTCGACGATTGACACACCATCCGTTGTGCAATATCCGACGACATGGCCTACATCTATGATGAACCGAGCCGCACTTTCGGCGAATACCTCCTCATCCCGAACCTGACCGCCAAGGACTGCTTGCCCGAAAGGGTGAAGCTGTCGGCACCGGTCGTGCGCTTCAAGGCGGACCCTGACGCTGGCCTGCCCGAGGCCAGCCTGTCCCCGCTGACGATCAATGTTCCTGTCACCAGCGCGCTCATGCAGTCGGTCTCCGGCGAAGAGCTTTCGATCGCGCTGGCGCGCTGCGGCGGCCTGTCCTTCGTTTTCGGCTCGCAGGCCATCGAAGACCAAGTGGCCATGGTCGGACGCGTCAAGAACTACAAAGCCGGCTTCGTCGTGAGTGATTCAAACTTGCCGCCGAAGGCGACCTTTGCCGATGTTGTGGCCCTGACCGAGCGGACCGGTCACTCGACCATCGCCATCACCGATGACGGCACGGCCACTGGCAAGCTGGTCGGCATCATCACCAGCCGCGACTATCGCCGCGGCAAAACCGCGCCGACCACGCCGGTAGCCGAGATCATGACGCCGCTCAGCGCCATCCATTGCGCCGAGATCGGCATCGACCTGCCGGCGGCCAATGACCTGATCTGGAAACACAAGGTCAATTGCCTGCCGGTGATCGATGCGGAACAGCGCCTGCGTTACCTGATCTTCCGCAAAGACTACGACGCCCACAAGGAACACCCGCTGGAAAACGTCGATCGCGACAAGCGGCTGATCGTCGGCGCGGGCATCAACACGCGCGACTACCGCGAACGCGTTCCGGCTTTGCTGACCGCCGGCGCCGACGTGCTGTGCATCGATTCGTCCGACGGCTATTCGGAATGGCAGGCGGACGCGATTGCCTTCATCAAATCGACCTATCCGGACCAGGGTCATGTCGGTGCAGGCAATGTCGTCGACCGGGAGGGCTTCCGCTACCTGGCGGAAGCAGGTGCCGATTTCGTCAAGGTCGGGATCGGCGGCGGCTCGATCTGCATCACACGCGAGCAGAAGGGCATCGGCCGCGGCCAGGCCTCGGCGGTGATCGAAGTGGCCAAGGCGCGCGACGAATATTTCCAGGAGACCGGCATCTATGTGCCGGTCTGTTCCGACGGTGGCATCAGCCAAGACTATCACATCACCCTGGCGCTCGCGATGGGCGCCGATTTCGTGATGCTCGGCCGCTACTTCGCGCGGTTCGACGAGGCGCCGGGCCGGAAGGTGCAGATCAACAACCAGTTCATGAAGGAATATTGGGGCGAGGGCAGCAACCGCGCGCGCAACTGGCAGCGTTATGACCACGGCAGCGGCGGCGATCTGGCCAAGACAAAGAAAATGATGTTCGAAGAGGGTGTCGACAGCTACGTGCCCTATGCCGGCAAGCTCCGGGACAATCTTGAGGCGAGCCTCGCCAAGATCAGATCGACCCTGTGCAATTGCGGTGCGCTTACGCTGCGCGAATTCTATCAACGTGCCCGGCTGACTGTGGCCTCGGCGGTCAGCATCCGCGAGGGTGGCGCCCACGACGTCGTGCTGAAGGATGTCCACAGCGAGCCGGTCGAGAGTTAGCGGCTTGCTTGGGCAGGCCCTCCGGCCACCCGGCGAGAGTCGGATTACCTCCGATTGAAGCATTGCGCCGCTGGTTACGATTGCTTGGGATTGTCGAAGCGCTCCGATCATGCCGGACCGCCGCATCGTCGAAAGCAGCCATGACGGCCGCCAAGCTCGGCTATGCGGCATAATCCAGCTTACGGCAGAGCCGGACATGCAGGTTGTTGTGAGCGCGGTAAATGAGGCGCGCCCATGACTCGAGCACTATGACTCGAGCACTATGACTTGGGCACTATCTGACCTGGGCACCGTCTTGCCCGGAGTTGCCAGGCTGGCCGTCTATCGGCCGACCTTTAAGACCTGTGTTCCTGCGCCTTGACGGAAAGCTGCCTCAAGACATCGAGGAAGATCTCGAAACGGTCCTGGCCGATATCCTCGGCCCATTCCGCGTGCAGCTGGCGCAAGCAGTTGAACATCGTCTCGATGATCTGGCGTCCGTCTGCGCTGAGATAGATCAGGCGACGGTCGTTTCCCTCACAAGCGCGCCGCTCGACATAGCCAAGCTCCTCGAGCTGGCTGACCAGGTAATTGATCGCTTGCCGCGACATCCGCTTTTGGCGCGCCAGCTCCGATGGTCTGATGCCATCAGGAGGGGGATAGGAGAACACGGCGAAATGAGCTTCCTGGAAATTGCTGAAGCCGGCCTGGTGGATGGCGTCCAGCATCCGGTCGCGCACGCCCTGCCAGGTCATGCGGAGCAGGGCGCCAAAGAAGGGAGGGTGCGCCTGGGCGCTGCTATCAGATTGCGCTCGCTCGGAGATTGACATGTTTGTAAAGTCACTTTACATTTTGTTGTAAAGCTACTTTACAAGAGAGGGGTCGACGATGGAAGCGAATGGTCGCGATATTGTGCGGATCGGGCAGTTGGAGCTGCGGTTCCTGGTGACCGGTGCGGGCGCCACCGTGTTTGAGTTCACTGTGCCGTCCCACGCCCGCGTGCCCGCGCCCCACTACCACCGGGATGCAGACGAAATCCTTTATGGGCTTGAGGGTGTCATGATGATCACCGTCGATGGTCGCAAGCAGGAGCTGGGTGTCGGCGATGCTGTCTTCATCCCTCGCGGCTCCATCATCACGAGAACCTGACCGAGGGCACGGCGCAGGCTCTCGCCGTGATCACCCCGGGAACGATTGGACGCGGCTATTTCGAAGAGATCGCCGAGGTTATCAACGTGCCAGGCAAGCCTGACCTGGCCAAGGCGAAAGAGGTCATGCTGCGCCACGGGCTCGTCCCCGCTTAGTTAAAGTTGTTGAGCCGATGCGCGATGTCGGCGCTGAGGCGACCATCCGGACTTCCCAGAGGTTCGGGAGGGACAACGGCTTAGCTAGCTGACGAGCTCCTGAGTCCGCGCCCTGCTTCGGATCAGGCCTGTGGCCTGCTCCGGAACGACGCATGGACCCAGCTTAATGCCGGGTCTCGGTCTCGCGTTCGCCGGTCATGCCCGCGACCGTGATTGCGGTGCGCTTGGGCATGCCGATGATCCGGCCGATCGTGGCGGGCAGCGGCATCATGCTGTGGGAGGCCTTCATCAGTGCGAGATTGGCCAGGATGTCAGGCGGGAAGGGCGTGACCTTGCGGCTCGTCATGTCGACATGGAGCGAGAGGTTCTCGCTGGTGGCGGCGAGCCAGCCTTCATGGGCGTGGCGCATTTCGAGATAGTAGTGCAGCCGCTTGTCGTCGAAGGCGATGAGTTGCGCCGTGACGCGGACCTGGTCGCCCTCAGTCAGTTCGCGCTTGTAGAGGACATGGCATTCCGCCGTGAAGCAGGAGGCGTGGCGCGTCTCGAGATAGTTCTGGTTCAGCCCGACGAGCGAGAACACCTCGTCGACGGCCCTGTCGAACAGCACATGATAATAGGCCATGTTGAGATGGCCGTTATAGTCGATCCATTGCGGCTCGACCCGCATGGCCGACGAGACGAAGGGTGCGAAGAACAGCGCGGGAGCGCGGATATCGTCTTTCACGGTCGCCCTCCCTACTCAACGCCACACCGACGGGGGCAGCCCGTCCGCGACACGTAGATGATGATCAATCCGCAACCGCGTCATTGCGGCTGCCCATTCCGTGTCGGCATGGTCTACTATGCACCAATCCTGTTTGCCGTCAGCCCGGCAGTGAGGCAAGAGAGCCTGCTTCGCCATGCTGGTGTCGAGATCGTAACCATCTGCGAAACCGAACAGTTCCAAGTCTAAGCGCTAGAACCGGATGTTGACAATGAGCTTGCCCGCCGCTGCCCTTCATGACACCCCCGCTTCAGCCGCAACGCTGCCGCCTTCGCCCGAGGCCGTTGCGGCCGTGACGCGCGCTCTGGCGGCCTCTTTCGGAAACCGGCTCGTCACCAGCCTGGCGGTGCGCCAGCAGCATGGCCATACGCTGACCTGGATCCCGAACCAGCCGCCCGATGCCGTCGTGTTCCCGCAGAGCACGGAAGAAGTGGCCGAGATCGTCAAGCTCTGCGGCACCCATGGCGTGCCCGTCATCGCTTTCGGCACCGGCACCTCGCTGGAAGGCCATGTCAACGCACCCTTTGGCGGCGTCTGCGTCGATATGAGCCAGATGAAGCGGATCATCGCTGTCCATGGCGAGGATCTCGACTGCGTGGTCGAAGCGGGCGTCACCCGCAAGGAGTTGAACGAGAACCTGCGCGATCAGGGCCTGTTCTTCCCGATCGACCCCGGCGCCGACGCTTCGATCGGCGGCATGGCGGCGACGCGGGCCTCGGGCACCAACGCCGTGCGCTACGGCACGATGAAGGACAATGTCCTGGCTTTGACCGCCGTGATGGCCGACGGCTCGATCGTGAAGACCTCGACGCGGGCGCGGAAAACCTCGGCCGGCTACGATCTCACCCGTCTGCTCATCGGTTCGGAGGGCACGCTTGGCATCATCACCGAGATCACGCTGAAGCTGCACGGCATTCCCGAGGCGATCTCGGCCGGCGTCTGCCCGTTTCCCTCGGTCAAGGCCGCTTGCGATGCGACCATCGTCACGATCCAGTCCGGGCTGCCGGTGGCGCGCATCGAGCTGCTCGACGATGTGATGATCCGCGGCGTCAACCTGCACTCCAAGCTCGGCCTGCTCGAGACCACCATGCTCTTCGTCGAGTTCCACGGCTCGGAAGCCGGCGTGAAGGAGCAGGCGGAGCGTTTCGGCGAGATCGCGGCCGAATATGGCGGCGGCCCGTTCGACTGGGCGACCAAGGCCGAGGACCGCTCGAAACTCTGGCAGGCGCGGCACGATGCCTATTGGGCCGCCAAGGCCTTGCGGCCGGGCTTCGATTCCGTTGCCACCGATGTCTGCGTGCCGATCTCGCGCCTGGCTGAATGCGTCGAGGAGACCAAGCGCGACATCGACGCCATGGGCCTGATCGCGCCGATCGCCGGCCATGTCGGCGACGGCAATTTCCACACTCAGCCGATCGTTGACCTGAACGATCCCGAGGAGGTCGCCCGCAGCCAGGGCTTCATCGACCGCCTGGTCAAGCGCGCGCTCGCCATGGGCGGCACCTGCACCGGCGAGCATGGCGTCGGCCAGAAGAAGATCAAATATCTCGAGGCCGAGCACGGCGCGCCGGCGCTCGCGGTGATGCGGACGCTGAAGCGCTCGCTCGACCCGCAGAACATCCTCAACCCGGGCAAGATCATCGCGCTGTGAGACGCCGTGGCCGTGCAAAGCTGCTTCCCGGGAGCGAAATGTCGTGATCTTGCCGCGACGTGGCGGCATGATCACGAGGCCTGACATGCCGAAGTCTGACATGCCTGGACCCGAAACGACGAGGACACAGCCCGCCGTTGCGTGAGACTCTGACAGTCCTGGCCGGCCTGCTCGTGCTGGCGCTGCTTGCCGCCTTGATCGGACCGGGCTTCGTCGACTGGCGAGGCTACCGGCCGCAGATCGAGGCGCGGCTCAGCTCTGTGCTCGGCGTCGAGACGCGCGTCGCCGGCGGCATCGGCTTGCGCCTGTTGCCGTCGCCGCGCCTGACCCTGAGCGATGTCCAGGTCGGCGGCGCGCCCGAGGCGGCGAGCTCGGTCGCCGTCGAGCAGTTGACCGTCGAGCTGGCGCTGTCGGCCCTGGCGCGCGGCGAATTCCGCTTCGCCGACGCGCAGGCAGAGGGCGCGACGCTCTCCATCGTCGTCGACGAGGCGGGAGCTGTCCGTCTCCCGGCAAGCATTGGCAGCGGCCTGCCTGCGCATACCAGCCTCGACAAGCTCAGCATCCGGCGCTCGGCGCTGATCTGGCGCGATGCCGGCAAGGCGCCGGTGACGTTGATGCCCGTGGCGGCCGAAGTCTCCGCCGTCAGCCTCGCTGGGCCCTGGCGGATCGAGGGCGAAGTCGCGGGCTCGTCGCTGCGCATCACCACTGGTGCGATCGAGCCCGATGGCCGCTTGCGCGCCAAGGCCTCGATCACGGGCGACGCCATCCAGATCGGCTTCGACGGGAATTTCCTGCTGCCGGCCGTTCAGGACGGCGTCAGCGCCGGGCTGGAGGGAGCCTTCACGCTGTCGCCTGGCGGCGCGCTCAGCCTGGCCGGACGCGTCAGCGGCGGCAGCAAGCAGCTCGACCTCGCCGGCCTGGTGCTCGACATCGGCGGAGGCGCGGCGCGGCTCGAAGGCGAGGGTCAGTTTTTTCCAGCGGGCGGGACAGGCTCGCTGGCGCTCAGGGCGCGCCGGCTCGATCTCGATGCGCTGATGAAGGCGCTCTCCGAACGCGCCGGTTTCGAGCACTCGCTCCACGCGCTGCCCGGCCCGTTCGATATCAGCCTCGACCTCGACCAGTTGATCTGGCGCGGCGAGGATTTCTCGGCCTTCGGGCTGCGTGGGCGGCTCGACGAAGGCGGCTTGAGCAGTGCCGCCGCTTCCGTCCGGGTCGCGGGCGCGCTGGTCGGGGCGACCGGGGCTGCGGATGCCAAGGGTATTGCCGGCCGTTTCAATCTCAAGGCCGAGGATTCCCGCCGTGTCGCGCTCGTGCTCGCACGGGCCGGGCTCGACCCGGCTTTGGCCGATCTCGTCGCCGGGCTGGGCCAGATCGACGCCGAGGCGGTGGGCGCCTGGGATGGCGGGTGGGTCGCCTTCGAACGCCTATTGGTGACGGGCTCATCGGGCCTCAGGCTGGAGGGCTCCGGCGATATCGTGCCCGAGCGCCTGGCGGCGAAGCTCGCGCTCAATGGTCTCGACCTCAACATGCTGCCTCCGGCTGAGAGTTTTTCGGGGCTCGTCGGCGGGCGCGATCTCGCGCTCGATCTCGCCTTGACCAATGCCCGCTTCCGCAATGCGCCTGCGGGCTCGGCCAGCCTCGACCTGCGCCGCGAGGGCGCGGTCTGGCGGCTCAGCCGGCTTGCGATCGAGGGCTTCGGCGGCGTCGCGGTCACGGGCTCGGGCGCGTTGCTGGCCGAGGGCGGCGAGATCTCCGGCCGCATCCGCGCACCCCGCTTCGAGACATTGGCCGCGCTGGCTGGTCCGTTGCTGCCGGAACTGGCCCGGCAGGCGCTGGCACGCGCAGGCGATGGGCTCTCCCGGCTGGATGCGAGCTTTCGCCTGACACGCTCAGTCGGAGGCGAGACCGGGATCGCGGCCGAGGGTACGGCGCAGGCCGGTGCGCTTGCGCTCAATGGCCGGCTCGACCCTTCCGGCGCTTGGCGCAATGCCGGTTTGCGCTTCGACATGAGCGACCGGCGCCAGGTCTTCGCGGCGCTGGGTCTGCCCGCGCCGCAGCTCGGGGGGGCCGGCCGTTTCACCCTGGAGCAACAGCCCAGCCGTTTGATGGGTTCGCTCGCGGGGCCCGGCCTTTCGCTGGTGCTGGAAGGCGAGGGGGGCAATGCCGCGCGGTTGAGCCTGCAGGCGGACCGTCCCGGCCAGATCCTGCCCGAAGGGCCGGCGCGATTGATACCGGACGGGCTGTTCGATGCGAGTGGTCGCGTCGGCTTCAATCCCGATGGCGTCATGCTCGACGATCTCGTCGCCAATCTCGGCGGCGTCAGTGCGAAGGGGGCTGTCGTCCTGGCGCGCGATGGCGGGTTGTCGGGCCGGCTGTCGCTGCCGGGCCTGGATCTGCGTGCCCTGCTCGGCGGCGCGCTGGGTGCAATCCCGGCGGCGGCGGGCTCGACCTGGTCGACCGCCCGTTTTGGACCTGTCGTCGGGCTCGGCGATCTCAAGCTCGCGATCGAGGCCGCCTCGCTCTTCGCAAGCGACGGCGTCACGCTGCGCGACGCCCGCTTCACGCTCCAGGCCGACCGCGACGGGGCGAGCATCGAGGATCTGACGGGGGCCTATGGCGGCGGCACCCTGTCGGGCCGTGTCGAGCTGCGCCGCGACGGCGGGCTGGCGCAGCTCTCGGGGTGGCTCGGGCTGATGGGCCTCGATCTTGCGGCGCTGACGAATGGCGCGCTCGGCGGCAAGCTGTCGGGTCAGGTCGAGGCTGGCGGCTCCGGCGAAAGCCCGGCGCGTCTGATCGCTGGACTCGGCGGCGCCGGCTCCGTGACGCTGACCGGCGCCAGCCTGTCGCGGTTCGATCCAGCAGCCTATTCGCGCGTCATCGCCGGAACGGGCGAAGACGCTTCGGAGAGCGAGACAGCGCGGCTGCAGGGCCGCCTCGGCGAGGCGCTCGACCGCGGCGTCTGGGCGCTGGGCGACGTGACCTTGCCCTTCACATTGGCCGGCGGGCTCGCGCGGCTGCAACCTTTCAGCTTCGAGCGCAGCGGCCTGCGTGCGGAGACGACCGGCCTCATCGACCTGCGTGCTCTGAGCGCCGATCTGCGGTTGGGCCTGCGGCCGCTTGGAGGCTTGCCGAAGGGCTGGCCGACCGACGCGCCGCAGATCGGCGTCACTTGGCGCGGACCGCTCTCGGCGCCGCAGCGCGAGACCGATGTCGGGGCGCTGTCCAATGCCGTCGCCGCCCGCGCCCTGGCGCGCGAGATCGAGCGTGTCGAAGCCTTCGAGGCCGATGCGCGCGAGCGGGCGGCAAACTCGCGGCGGCTCCGAGCGGAGCGCGAGATGCGCGAGAACGAGCGCAAGCTCGCAGAGTTCATCAAGGCCGAGGAAGAGCGCAGGCTCGCCGAGGAGAAGCGGGCGGAGGAGGCAAAGCGTCTCGAGGAACTGCGTCGCATAGCCGAGGAGAAGAAGGCCGAGGACAGCAAGCGGGCCGAACAGGCCCGGCAGGAGCAGGAGGGGCGTGGCCGGTCCGAGGCCGAGGAGCGCGCCCGGGCGGCTGCGGCTCGCGGGGCATCGCAACCGCAACCGCAACAGCCCGGCCCGCTGGTGCTGCCCGGTGCGCCGCGCATGAATTTCCCAGAGCCTGAGCTTCAGCCGACGAGGCCTGGCGGCTTCGTGCCGCCCCTGCCGCCTCCGGTGGCAATTGAATCCGTGCCGCGGCCACTTTCGCGCAGCGTCCAGCCAAACTGATTCAAGTTCTTGGCAAAGTGATTCAAGTCGCTGGTAATTTGATTCAAAATTGCGCTGCAAGGCGCTGGGATTGCAGCGCTTTTATGTGTCGCGTCGCTCACGTCCCGGCGGCGAGCCGGCGGTAATGTGCGAGCACATGCAGGCGCAGCGCCGAAGAGAGGTTGTTGCCCTCACGCCGGGAATCGATCTCGACGATCAGCGCTGCCATCGTGCGCCCCTCGGCTGCCGCGATCTCCTTCAGGGCGGTCCAGAACGGATCCTCGAGCGAGACGCTCGTACGGTGGCCGGCGATGGAGAGCGAGTGTTTGCGCTCGCGGCTCATCGCTTTGGGGCGTCGCCGTCGAGCCGGTGGCCGTCGAGTTCCCGAATGGCCTTGTCGCGCTCGGCCTCGCTCAGGCTGCGTTCGGCCTTGCTGCGGCCGAAGGCGACGCGGTTCTGCTGCGCCTGGTCCTCGGCGTCCTGCCGGGCGCGCTGCTTGCGGGCGCGGCGGAGATTGATGATCTCGGCCATGGCGCGCTCCGTGCTCAGGCGGGCCCGAGCATCAGCTCGGGCTTGACCGTCGCGTCGAATAATTCGCCCGACACGCCGGCGCGCAGGGCCTCCTCGCGCAGGGTCGTGCCATTGTGATGGGCGGCCTTGGCGATGCCGGCGGCCTGGTCGTAGCCGATGGCGGGCGCCAGCGCCGTGACCAGCATCAGCGAGCGCGAGAGCAGCTCCGTCAGGCGGTCCTCATTGGCGACGATGCCTTCAACGCAATGGGCCTGGAAGCTCGCGGCTGCGTCCGCCAGCAGCCGGACCGATTGCAGGAAGGCGCTGGCGATCACCGGCTTGAACACGTTCAGCTCGAAATGGCCCTGGCTCGCGGCGAAGCCGATCGTCGCCTGATTGCCATGGACTTGCGTCGCCACCATGGTCAGCGCCTCGGCCTGGGTCGGGTTGACCTTGCCGGGCATGATCGAGGAGCCGGGCTCGTTCTCCGGCAGGCTGATCTCGCCAAGCCCCGAGCGTGGGCCGGAGCCCATCAGGCGGATGTCGTTGCCGATCTTGAACAGGTCCGACGCCAGCGCCGCGAGCGCGCCATGCGCCGCAGTCAGCGCGCCATGGCTCGCCAGGGCCTCGAACTTGTTGTCGGCAGTGCGGAAGGGCAGGCCGGTCAAGGCGGTGACTTCCTTGGCGAAGAGCACGGCGAAATCGGGATGGGTGTTGAGGCCGGTGCCGACCGCCGTGCCGCCCTGCGCCAGCGCATAGAGGCCACCGAGCGAGGCCTCGATGCGGCCGATGCCGAGATGGATCTGCGCGGCGTAGCCCGAAAATTCCTGGCCGAGCGTAACCGGCGTCGCATCCTGGAGATGGGTGCGGCCGATCTTGATCAGGTCCTTGAAGGCCTCGGCCTTGGCCTGCAGCGCCTTTTCGAGGTTGCGCAGCGCCGGCAGCAGCAGCCGGGAGAGTTCGAGCGCGGCAGCGATATGCATCGCGGTGGGGAAGCAGTCGTTGGAGGATTGGCCGCGATTGACGTGGTCATTGGGATGGACCGGGCTCTTCGCGCCGAGGCCGACGCCGAGAAGCTCGTTGGCGCGGTTCGCCAGCACCTCGTTGACGTTCATATTGGTCTGCGTGCCCGAGCCGGTCTGCCAGACGACCAGCGGGAAATGCCCGTCGAACTTGCCGCTGAGCGCCTCGTCGGCAGCCTGGCCGATCGCGCCCGCGACGCGCTGCTCGACCAGGCCGAGACGCGCATTGACATGGGCGGCGGCCTTCTTGACCAGCACGAGTGCGTGGATGAGCGGCAGGGGCATGCGCTCGCGCTCGCCGCCGATACGGAAATTCTCGAGCGAGCGTTGCGTCTGAGCGCCCCAGTAACGATCGGCAGGCACGGCGATCGGCCCGAAGGAATCGGTTTCGGTGCGGGTCTCGGACATGGGGCGCGCCGTCAGGTTTTCGGGTGGGTCAGGTCTTCTTGTGCGTCAGGTCTTCTTGCGGAAGGCATCGAGGCTGACGACCTGCGCGCTGCCGGCCTCTTCACCCTCATCCGTCTCGGCCTTCTTGGCGCTCGCCTTGCCGGAGGTCTTGGCTGCCGGTTCGGCATCCCGCTCTGCGGGCTTGAGCTTGAGCGCGGGAACGCCGGCGGGCGTCACCTTGGCGGGCAGGGCGATGGGGGCGGGCGGGGAGACGCTGGGCTCGGAGCCGGCGCCGCGCGGCGCCTTGCCTGTGCCTGGCGCGTCGTCCTCGACAACTGCACCTTCGACGGCGTCCTGCGCCTCGAATTTCAGGCCAAACTGCACGGACGGGTCGAAGAATGTCGTAATCGCGTCGAAGGGAACCAGCAGGCGCTCGGGCACGCCGGAGAAGGACAGCCCGACCTCGAAGGAATGCTCGCTGACGTTCAAATCCCAGAACTGGTGCTGGAGGACGATCGTCATCTCCTCCGGATGCTTGTCGCGCAGGCGCTGCGACAGCCGCACGCCGGGCGCGGTGGAACGGAAGGTGACATAAAAATGATGGTCGCCGGGCAGGCCATCGCGGCCGGCCTCGGTCAGAATCTTGCGCACGACGCCCTTGAGTGCCTCCTGCACCATGAGATCGTAGCGAAGAATATCCTTTGCCATCGTGTCGAGAATCCGTTTCCGCTTCGCGCTTCCGGCGGGAACAGCCGGCAGGCCTGCATAAAAAAGTGGAGGCTTCTGTTGCCAGGCGCCTCCGAGCCCCGCCTTACGTCGCTAAACGGAAGGACTTAGGTTTGGGAACCAGCACCGCTTACGCGGCGACAGCGACCCGAGCATTGTTGTCGTTGGCAACTATGCGTTAGCCCTATAACGGCGGAACCATACCGAGCAAAAGAACGGCCTTTACACCCTCGTCGATCCTATTTCGCCCCCGCCGCAACCCTGCCACTTGAGTGACCTGGCCAGCCCGCGGTCCAAGATCCCGCAGGCCGCCCCAAAGCTTGCGCCGCAGGGCTGTGGTGGAGGCGCCGGGTACCGCCCCCGGGTCCGAAAGGCTTATTACGACGTCCGTTTATCGCCATAGCCGGTCTTGCGAACGGCAAAGCGAATATAGGGGCTGCAAGCCTGCGGGGAAAGAGAGGAACGCGAGCCATGCCGGCTTAATTTCCCAGGCCCTCGTTTCAGTCGAGAATCCGGCCGTCATAAGCGCTGATATCGAGCACCGTTTCGTTCCCGTCCCGGTCCCGCCCGGCGATTTCCCAGCGACCGCCGGAACGTGCGATCTCCTCGACATGGGTGATGCCGAAACGCCAGGCGATCTGGCGTGCGCCATGCTCGGAGAGCAGCGCCGGCTTGCCGGGAGGGGGCTGATTCGACGTCATGGACAGAGCCGGCGCCGCCATCGCCACGCCGGCGCTCAATAGCGCCAATCCGGTCATCCGGCCGCGAAAATTCATCATATGCCTCCAACACGGGCCTCCAGCGACGCCCCATCGATCGAAGCGGATAAATCCCTGGAATTGTGGCCGGTCTGAAGGCGGCTGGGTCGTTCATGGTTCACGTCGTTTCCCGATCGCGTGAGCGGGAACGTCGCGCGGAGGCCATGCCGCTCTAGGAAACCTTGCCGCTCAAGGCGGCGCGGCGGCGGAGAGCGGGTCGTCGCGCTCGATTTTGACGACCTTGCCATCGCTGGCGCGCAGGTCGATCTCGATGTCGGCGCCGATATTGTCGCTGCCGTTGAGCTGCCAGAGGCAGTCCTCGAGCTCGATCTCTTCGATCCGCACCATCCCGTTGTCGATGGCGATGCGGCGGGCCTCGCTCATCGAGATGCCCGGCTCGCCGGGTTGATTCGGGGCAGCCGGCTGGGCGGCGGCGATGCCCGCTTGCAACATCAGCGTGCCTGCGAGCGCCCAGGCGGACGCCGCGCGATAAAGCGGCATTGCTTTCTCCCTACTGCTATTTTGCCGGAGGGAAACACCGCTTCATGGCTTTGTTCCGGCATGGCGATGGCGAAGTCGGTTCGGGAGGGCACCTGATGGGGCAAGCCGGGCAGAAGGCCATGCCGAGAAAGCTTGGGACAGTCGCTGCTGACGGTGCGGCGCGCCCGAAGCAAAGCGGCTAAACTGTCTGGCCTCACGAGATTCGCCATGCGCCAATATCACGACCTTCTCAACCGCGTCCTGACCGAAGGCGTCCGCAAGGACGACCGCACCGGCACCGGCACCTTTGCGGTGTTCGGGCATCAGATGCGCTTCGACCTCGCGGAGGGCTTTCCCCTCGTCACGACCAAGAAGCTGCATCTGAAATCGATCATCCACGAATTGATCTGGTTCCTGCGCGGCGACACCAATGTGCGCTACCTGCAGGAAAACGGCGTCACGATCTGGGACGAATGGGCCGACGAGAACGGTGATCTCGGCCCCGTCTATGGCCGCCAATGGCGCTCATGGCCCGCGCCCGACGGCACGACGATCGACCAGATCGCCTGGCTGGTCAGCGAGATCCGGCGCAATCCGGATTCGCGCCGATTGATCATCTCGGCCTGGAACCCGGCCGACATTCCGAAGATGGCGCTGGCGCCGTGCCACTGCCTGTTCCAGTTCTTCGTCCAGCCTTCGACGGATGGGCCCGGCAAGCTCTCCTGCCAGCTCTACCAGCGCTCGGCCGATGTCCTGCTCGGCGTGCCCTTCAACATCGCGAGTTACGCGCTGCTGACGCATATGGTGGCGCAGGTGACGGGGCTGGCGGTGGGCGATTTCGTCCATTCCTTCGGCGACACCCATCTTTATGTGAACCATGTCGACCAGGCCCGGCTGCAATTGACGCGGGAGCTGCGCCCCCTGCCGAAGCTGACGCTCAATCCGGATGTGAAGCGACTGGAGGATTTCTCCTTCGCGGATGTGCTCATCGAAGGCTACGATCCGCATCCGGCGATCAAGGCGCCGATCGCGGTCTGATGCCGCCATCATCGGCATTGCCTTTTGGCAAGGTTCTAGCCGCGGTTGCTGCCGGTTATGCCGGTGTGGCGGCATTTGCCTTTCTGGCAACGATATCCACCGGCCGCGCCGTTGGTTTTGACGCCCGCGAGGCAGCCTTCTTCCTGGCGACCGGGATTGCGACGCTGGTCCTAAGCCGGATCGCCAGCGACCGGTCCTGGCGCGAGGCGCTTGCAGTCTCATGGCCACAGGAACGGCGTGTGCCGCTTGCGTTCTTGGCCGCTCTTCTTGCGGTCCTGGTGATTGAAGCAGCGCTGGCCGTTTCGGGAATCTTTGGTTCGCTTGATGAACTCAAGGCCATGTCGCCCTCGGAGCGGTCGCTATTGGGTCTTGCGAACGCTGTCCTGCTCGCGCCCATCGTCGAGGAGTTGTTGTTTCGTGGTTTGCTGTTCACGGCATTGCGCAAGCGGCTCCCGGCCTTTCCGACGCTCGCGGCGACGACACTGGCTTTCGGCCTGCTGCATATCGAGAACGGTCTTCTGCATGTCGTGTCGGTTCTCCCAGCCGGCGCTTTTCTGGGCTATGCGCGAGAAAAATCGGGCGGCGTCGGCTTGCCGATCCTCCTTCATGCTTCAATGAACGCGGCGGTCGTCGTTGCAGGCCTTTTGCTATGAGCTTGGCCGTCCGTCCCGCCCGTCCGGATGGGGTCGGACTCGTGCTCTGCACATTCAGCGACATCGCGGAGTGGCAGGGCGAGGCGGGACGGCTATTTGCTGGCTACGACA
Source organism: Bosea vaviloviae (assembly GCF_001741865.1). NCBI lineage: Bacteria > Pseudomonadati > Pseudomonadota > Alphaproteobacteria > Hyphomicrobiales > Alloboseaceae > Allobosea > Allobosea vaviloviae. Next base: position 5,408,650 of record NZ_CP017147.1, on the reverse strand, counting down.
GCGTTTTCGAGAGAAGTGAACCTCGGTTCCCTCGCGACAAACGCAAAGCGTTTGCGCGGAGAAAGCGCGCTAAAACAAAGCACTAGCTCTATCTAGAGTGTACCCTGCACAAACAGGCCGTCAGCGATCGAAGGCGGCGTCGATGGGGACGCGATAGCCGTTGACGAGGCGGTTGGTCTCGTTGGCCATGCCCACGACCGCCATGAGCTCGCCGAACATGGCCTCGCTCATGCCGGCCTTGGCCGCCGCCGAGTGGCTGGCGATGCAATAGCCGCAGCTATTCGTCACGCTGACGGCGAGATAGACCATCTCCTTGACCAGCGGGTCGAGGGCGCCGGGCGCCATGACCTCCTTCACGCTCTCCCAGGTCCGGCGCAGCGAGACGGGGTCGCGTGCGAGATATTTCCAGAAATTGTTGACGTCCTTGAGGTTTCGCGAAGTCATGATGTCGTCGAATACGGCGCGCACCTCCGGCGAGGCATCGGCGTATTCGATCGGTGTCGGCTTGCCCATGGTGGTTCCCTCCAGATGGCGATCTGTCTGTCGGAGCCGGCGGCGTCGCCAATCGCGACCGGCTTGAGCTGGCGCTGCCGATCACCCCGTAATCCGTGGACGCTGCTTTGCGTCCCGCCGCGGGGGGCCGGCTCAGTCCTGTGCGAAGCGCTGCGGCTTCAGCGCGGCGTGGAAGCAGTTGACCATGGTCACCGCGTCGAACACCGGCACGCGGAAGCGCTGCGCGATATCGGCGCTGAACGGCGTCAGATTGGTGCATTCGGAGACGATCGCGCCGATGTCGGGATGCCGGGTCATCAGCGTGCCGGCCGTCGCCAGCACCTCCTCGCGCAAGACCTCGAAGGGCACGCTGTCGTCGCCGTCGCGGATCGAGCGGACGAATTCCGAGGTCGGGGGCATGCCGACGACGGGTGTGTCGGCGGCGACGCCCGCGGCCTCGAGATAGCGGCCCGTCAGGGCATCGCCATTATAGGTCAGGATGCCGACCTTCTTGTTGCCGGGGATGATGCGCTCGACCATCGGCACCTGCAGCAACGCGCTCGTCGCCACCGGCACCGAGCAGAAATCGGCGAGCTCGCGCTGATAGATCGACAGGAAGCCGCAGGTCGTGGTGATGCCGTCGACGCCGGCCTCGATCAGCTCCTGGGCGGCGGCCTTGAACGGCTCGAGCAGGCTGACATTGTGCATCTCCGTCATCCGCGACGGCACGGCGTCGGCGACGATGCGGTACTGCACCGGGAACGACCAGGTGCCGGCATGGCCGATATCGCCATGGAACCGGCGGAAATGGCTCTTCACCATCAGGATGCCGAGGGTGACGCCGTAATAGGTCTTCTTCATGGGCTGCATGGGCGATGTCCTGGGATAGGCGAGGGGGGCCGAAGGCATCCCGCTCATGGGCTGCGCCGGCGCAGATATTCGCCGGCGAAGAGACGCAGCGTCATCACGACCAGCAGGATCGTAGCGACGGCTGCCAGCGTCGGATTGATCTGGAGCAGCATGTCGCTCCACATCTGCCGCGGCAGGGTCGAGACCGCGCCGCCAGCCGTCAGCGCAGCAGCCAGGCGTTGAAGCGGTCGAACATCTTGTCCTTGTTGGCGCCCCACCAGTCGTCGTTGATCTGGGCCATGCCCTTGAAGTTCTCTGGCGCGGTCGGCAGGAATTTTGCCCGCTCCGGCGCGATCTTGTCGAAGGCCGCAGGGTTGGTCGGGCCGTAGGCGAGGGCGCTGGTATAGGCGGCCTGCCGCGTGCCGTTGGCGCAATATTTGATGAAGCGCTTGGCGAGCGCGGCGCGCGGCGAGCCTTTCGGGATCGCCCAGCCTTCGAGCCCATAGAGCGCCTGGTTCCAGATCAGCTGGACCGGCGCGCCGCTGTCGATCGCGGCCTGAATGCGCGCATTGCTGCTGTAGAGCATGTCGACCTCGCCGCTCTGCAGCAACTGGGTCGTCTGGCCGAAACTCGCCCACCAGACGCTGACATGCGGCTGGATCTCGTCGAGTTTCCTGAAGGCGCGGTCGACGTCGAGCGGGTAGAGCTTGTCGAGCGGAACGCCGTCGGCCAGCAGCGCGCCTTCCAGGACGATGATCGGGCTCTTGGGCAGCGCACGGCGGCCGGGAAATTTCTTCACGTCGAAGAAATCCGCCCAGCTGTTGGGCGCGGTCTTCATCGTGTCCTTGCGATAGGCGAGCAGACTGGCGAAGACGTTGGTGCCCATCCAGTCTGGCTGGCGCGCCGCCGGGATGAGCGCATCCATCTCGGGCCCGCTCCAGTCCAGCGGCTCGAGCAGCCCCTGGTCCGAGAGCAGCTTGCGCGATGAAAGCGTCACCGACACCACGTCCCAGACATAGGATTTCGCCTCGACGATCGCCTTGATCTGGCTGGTCGGCTCCGCCTCGCGGGCGACATTGACGATCTCGATGCCGGTTTCGGCCTGGAAGGGTTTGTAGAAGGCGGCGCCGAAGCCCGTTCCGTAGATGCCGCCCGGGTCGGCGACGGTGATCTTCTCGGCTGCGAGCGCCGATGAGGCCCCGCCCATCGTCGCTGCAGCCGTGGCCAGCGCGGCGGTGGCGAGAAAGTCCCGGCGCGTCGCCTTCGGGGTCATGTCTCGATCATCTGTCGTCGTCATGGCGCATCTCTCCCCTTCGATCGTCACTCAGGCAATCTGTGAAACGAGGCTGTCGGCGATAGCGTCCGCAAGCTGACGATCGGCCCGGCACGGTCTCTGCCGACACCGCTTGGCAAGCGGCGTGGCGTCGTGGGGGCGACAATCATCTCGCGGATAGTCATTTTCCATATTGTCGACAATACGCAGGCGCGGTAGTCCTGCAAGCGTAAATAAGCGGCCGCCGGTAGGCGCTCGGCAGAAATGAGACCTTCATGAGCTTGATCCGCGTTCCGGATGGCCAGCGCCCCGTCTCCGACGACGCCGTGCCGAGGCTGTCCCTGACTGTGGCGGCCCAGCCTCTGACGCAGCAGATCGCGAACCACATCCGCGATCTGATCATCCATGACGTCCTGAAGCCCGGTGAGCGCATCCGCGAACAGCCGATCTCCGAGCAGTTGCGGGTCTCGCGCACGCCGATCCGCGAGGCGCTCCAGATCCTCGCGACGGAACGGCTCGTCGACATCCTGCCCAATCGCGGCGCGGTCGTAGCCAATCCCGGCGTCGAGGATTTGCGCGGCATGCTGAAGGTCTACAGCATGCTCGACGGGCTCGGCGGCGAACTCGCTTGCCTCAGCGCCCAGCCGGCGCAGGTGGCTGAGGTCGAGGTGCAGTCCGGCCTGTTGCAGCTGGCGTTCGAGGCCAAGGACCGCTCAGCCTATTTCCAGGCGAACCAGGCCTTCCATCTCGGCATCGTCGCCGGCTCGGGGAATCCGACGCTGGTCGAGATCCACGGCCAATTGAACCTCAGGCTCTATCGCACCCGCTATCTCGCGGTCATGCAGATCAAGGACTGGACTTCGGCGGCCTACCAGCACGCCGACATCCTGAAGGCCTTCCTCGATCGCGACGGCCCGCTGCTCAACCGACTGCTCCAGGCCCATCTGGGCTTCGCCTGGCGCCAGGCAGAAGGCGTCGTCGAGACGCCGGCCCTCGCGAGCGCCTGAACGGCTGCATCCTATGAGACGGCCTTCTGCATGTCGCGCCGGTTCCGCCGGCTGGTGTTTTTCTGGGTTATGCACGAGACAATCGGAGGGTGTCTGCTTGCCGATTCTCCTTCATGCTTCCAAGAACTGCACGCTTCCAAGAACTGCACACTTCCAAGAACTGCACACTTCCAAGAATTTCACGCTTCCATGAACGCGGCGGTCGTCGTCGCAGGGCTTCTGCCATGAGCTTGACCATCCGCCCCGCCCGTCCAGACGAGGCCGGCCTCGTTCTCGGTTTCATCAGGGAACTGGCCGAATACGAGAAGCTGCTGCATGAGGTCGCGGCGACGGAGGCCGACATCGCCTTGGCGCTGTTTGGCCCGAATCCGCGCACATTCTGCGACATCGCGGAGTGGGAGGGCGAGCCGGTCGGCTTCACGGTCTGGTTCTACACCTATTCCACCTTCTCGGGCCGGCATGGCATCTGGCTGGAGGATCTATATGTGCGGCCCGGTCAGCGCGGGCGCGGCATCGGCAAGGGGCTGATCGCGCACCTCGCCAGGCGCTGCGTCGAGGAGGCGCTGCCGCGCCTGGCCTGGTGGGTGCTGAACTGGAACGAGCCGTCGCGGGTGTTCTATCGCTCGATCGGAGCCGCGGCGCAGGACGAGTGGACGGTGAAGCGGCTCGAAGGCGAGGCTTTGGCGCGGTTGGGGCAGGGGAGCTGAGACGATGGCAGCGCTTCCCCTCGTTCCAGCTCTTCCCTTCGTCATTGTCGCAGCCATCGCCGACAACAATGTCATTGGCGACGACAACAAGCTGATCTGGCGCTTGAAGACCGACATGCGGCGGTTCCGCCGCCTGACGACGGGTTGCCCGATCATCATGGGGCGCAAGACTTATCTTTCCATCGGCAAGCCGCTGCCGGGACGCGAGACGATCGTGCTGACGCGGGACGCGCATTTCAGCGCTGAGGGCGTGCATGTCGCGCATTCGCTTGAAGGAGCGCTTGAGCTTGCCCAGAGCCTGGGCCGCGCGATGGGGGCGCATTCGGTCATCATCGGCGGCGGCACGGAGATCTATGGTCAGGTCCTGCCTTTCGCCGACCGGCTCGAACTGACCTTCGTGCATGCAGCGCCGCAGGGCGATGCGGTTTTCCCGGAATGGAATCGCGCTGCGTTCGAAGTCGTCACGCGCGAGGAGCATCCGCACGGCCCCGATGATGAGCACGCTTTCACCTTCGCGACCTTTCGCCGCCGGCCATGAGCCGACTTTCCATTGACGATGAATGACTTGCGCCGTTGACGAATCCATGTCCCATGCCCAAGTCAGCGCCACGGCCCCGCAAGGGCGCTGACAAATGGCCGGCATTCGCCTATTGCACGGCCTGACACGAGCGTAAGGGAACGGCGCAAGTATGCCTTGGAGCAACCAGAGCGGCGGTAGTGGGAGCGGTGGCGGCGGGGGCGGACCCTGGGGCAATCGCGGTGGAAGCGGTGGCGGTGGCGGCCCTTGGGGCGGCGGCTCGAACGGCGGCGGCAGCGGTGGCGGTTCGCCGCCCGATCTGGAAGAGATCCTGCGGCGCAGCCAGGACCGGCTCAAGAATCTGCTTCCCGGCGGCAATGTCGGCGGGCGCGGTCTCGTGCTCGGCCTGCTCGTCCTGATGCTGGTCTGGCTCGCGACCGGCGTCTATTTCGTGCGCCCCAACGAGGTCGGCCTCAATACCGTCTTCGGCAAATATATCGGCAAGACCGGCGAAGGCGCCAACTGGAACTGGCCCTATCCGATCGGCGGCGTGATCAAGCCCCAGGTGACCAATGTCGTCACCACCGAGGTCGGCTTCCGCACGGTCGAATCGGTGCGCACCTCGCGCCAGACCGACGTGATCGAAGAGAGCCTGATGCTGACCGGCGACGAGAACATCGTCGATGTCGACGTCATCGTGCAGTGGCAGATCGACCCCGTCGCGCCCGAGAACTACGTCTTCAACATCCAGGATCCGCCGGGCACGGTGAAGGCCGTCGCCGAGAGCGCGATGCGCGAGGTCGTCGGCCGTCGCAACATCCAGCCGGTGCTGACCACCGATCGCGGCGCGATCGAGACCGAGGTGCGCCAGCTGATGCAGGACACGCTCGACACCTACAAGGCCGGCGTCCAGATCCGCCTCGTGCAGATGCAGAAGGTCGATCCGCCGCAGCAGGTCATCGATTCGTTCCGCGACGTCCAGGCGGCCCGCGCCGACCAGGAGCGCCTGCGCAACGAAGCGCAGACCTATGCCAACCGCGTCGTGCCGGAAGCGCGCGGCCGTTCGGCGCAGCTCGTCCAGTCGGCCGAAGCCTATAAGGACCAGACGGTGGCCGAAGCGCTGGGTCAGGCGAGCCGTTTCAACGCGGTCTATGCGCAGTACAAGAATGCCCCGGCGGTGACCCGCGAGCGTCTCTTCATCGAGACGATGGAGCGCGTGCTCGGCGGCGCCGACAAGATCATCATCGACCAGAAGAATGGTAGCCAGGGTGTCGTGCCCTATCTGCCCCTCAACGAACTCCAGCAGCGGCGCACGGCGCCGGGCGCTCAGCAGGGAGGAGCGGTCCGATGAACGGTTCGATCCTGCGCCTTGGTGCGCTCATCCTCGTCGGCCTCGCCGCGGTCCTGCTCTATGCCGGCACTTTCGTCGTGCAGCAGACGCAATCGGCCATCGTGCTGCAGTTCGGGCGGGTGCGCACCATCGCGACCGCGCCCGGACTCTACTTCAAGCTGCCGGCGCCGTTCGAGACGGTGACCTTCCTCGACAACCGCATCCTCGATCTGGACCTGCCGTCGCAGGAAATCATCGCCTCGGACCAGAAGCGGCTCGTCGTCGATGCCTTCACGCGCTACCGGATTTCCGATCCGCTGAAGTTCTATCAGGCGGTCAACAGCATCCCGCGCGCCAACTCGCAGCTGGCCTCGATCGTCAACGGCAATGTCCGCAGCGTATTGGCTGAGGCGAGCTTCACCGCCATGGTCCGGACCGACCGTTCGCGATTGATGAGCCGTATTCGTGACGATGTGAACCGCGAGGCGGGGCGCTTCGGCATGACCGTCGTCGATGTGCGCCTGCGCCGCGTCGATCTGCCCGCTGCAAACTCGCAAGCCGTGTTCCAGCGCATGCAGACGGAACGCCAGCGCGAGGCGGCCGAAGCCCGCGCGCTCGGCGCCCAGCAGGCGCAGGAGATCAGGGCGCGTGCCGACAGGGATTCGACCGTGATCGTCGCCGAGGCGCAGCGCCGTTCGGACGAGGTTCGCGGCGAGGGCGAAGGCGAGCGCAACCGCGTCTTCGCCGAAGCCTTCGGCAAGGATCCGGAGTTCTTCGCGTTCTATCGTTCGATGCAGGCCTATGAGGCCAGCATCAAGCCGGGCGATACGCGCATGGTGCTTTCGCCCGATACCCCGTTCTTCCGCTTCTTCAATGGGCCGCAAGCCCAGCGGGATGCGGGTGCAACCACCACCGTGCCGGCCGCGCCGGCGCGGCCCTGATTCGAACCCGGGCGCCGCGTATGTGGGATTTCATCGCGGCGCTCGGCCTGGTTTTCGCCATCGAGGGCATCCTGTTCGCGGCGGTGCCGAACCTCGCCAAGGATGCTTTGCGCAGTGCAGCCGAGACGCCGGTCGACCGCATGCGGTTGATCGGTATAGGCTCCGCCGTGCTCGGCGTGGTCCTGGTCTGGCTGGTGCGCGGCGGCGTCTAGGCAAGGCCTGCAAGCGGCCGGTGGACCGTCTTCAGCGCCGGACTGGTACTTTCGCGTTTGCCAGCCTCTCACAAGGCTTCCAGCGTGGGGCGGCCTCCGCGAGCCTGATATGACCGTGCGGGATGCACAATGACGCGATCGTGCACGGCGATTCACGCTGCATCGCGCTTCCGCCGTATTTTCAGGTTCATTACTCAGGCCTATTCTGGCAGGCTGATTGCCTGCCCATTCTCCTCATGAGGACCCTGATGGCATTCAAACAGTCTCCTCTTCGGATCGCCCGGATTGCATTGGTCTGCAGCACGGCTCTGCTGCCGCTGGGCGCCGCTTCGGTTCCCGCGCAGGCGAATTCGCCCGTGCTGGCCGGCCAGGTTTCGCTGGCCGATCTCGTCGACAAGGTCATGCCCGCGGTGGTCAACATCTCGGCAGTGACGACGGGAGACGCCAAGGGCCGCACCCTGCCGCAATTACCGCAGCTTGGCCCCGACACGCCCTTCGGCGACCTGTTCGAGGAATTCTTCAATCGGCGCGGCCAGGGCCGCGACGGCCAGAACCAGCAGGGCGAGCGCCAGGCGCCGCAGCCGCGCCGTTCGCAATCGGCGGGCTCGGGCTTCGTGATCGATGCGTCGGGTATCGTCGTGACGAACAACCACGTCATCGGTGACGCCAACGAGATCACGGTGATCTTTCCCAGCGGCCTGCGCCTCAAGGCCGAGGTCATCGGCAAGGACGCCAAGGTCGATCTCGCCGTGCTGCGGGTGAAGCACGACAAGCCGCTGCCCGCGGTCAAGTTCGGCGATTCCGACGCGATGCGCATCGGCGATCCGGTGATGGCGATCGGCAATCCGTTCGCGCTCGGCGGCTCGGTCTCCTCGGGCATCGTCTCGGCACGTAACCGCGACATCAGCCAGGGACCCTACGACACCTATATCCAGACCGACGCTGCCATCAACAAGGGCAATTCCGGCGGGCCGCTGTTCAACATGGCGGGTGAGGTCATCGGCATCAACACGGCGATCCTGTCGCCGACGGGCGGTTCGGTCGGCATCGGATTCGCCGTGCCGTCCTCGCTCGCGGCCAATGTCGTCGAGCAGTTGCGTGAGTTCGGCGAGACGCGCCGTGGCTGGCTCGGCGTGCGCATCCAGAGCGTCGACGACGCCACCGCCGAGGCGCTCGGCCTCGGCACGGCGCGTGGCGCGCTCATCGCCGGCATCGACGACAAGGGGCCGGCCAAGCCCGCGGGCCTCGAGATCGGCGACGTGGTCGTCAAATTCGACGGCAAGGAGGTCAAGGATTCGCGCGACCTGCCGCGCATCGTCGCCGCCACGCCCGTCGGCAAGGATGTGCCGGTCAGCATCGTGCGCAAGGGCAAGGAAGAGGTGAAGACCGTCAAGCTTGGCCGTCTCGAGGATGGCGAGAAGGTCCAGCCCGCCTCGGCACGCACGCCGGCCGAACCGGCCAAGCCTGCCGTGACCAGCGCTCTTGGCCTCGAATTCTCTCCGCAGACCGAGGAGCTGAAGAAGCGCTACGCGATCAAGGAAGGCACGAAGGGCGTCATCATCACCAAGGTCGACCCGAATTCGAACGCCGCCGACAAGCGCATCTCGGTCGGCGAATTGATCGTCGAGGTCGGCCAGGAGCCGGTGAACTCGCCTGAGGACGTGACCAAGCGTCTCGATGCCTTGAAGAAGGACGGCAAGAAGTCCGCCTTGCTTCTGGTCTCGAACGCGCAGGGCGAAGTCCGCTTCGTCGCGGTGTCGATGAACTGACGCTGGTCGTCATGGATTTGCGAAAGGGCGGCCGTCGAGGCCGCCCTTTTTTTGTGTTGTCGATTTGGGAGCTTTGTTCCGGAGTTCGCGCGATCCTTCGTAGAGTTCCGGAGCCCTCCGATGGATCCCGGAGCTGTGCGGCTTACGCCGCTTGTCCAGGATGATGCGTCGAGATTCCGGAGCTTCCGAGGCCAGGTGCTACCTGACGATCTCTGCGCCAGTATAGCCCTGGGCATAGAGCAGCGCCGTCAGATCGGCGTGGTCGAGCCTCGCATGGGCGGCGGCGGCGACCGCCGGCTTGGCGCGGAAGGCTGCGCCCAGGCCCGCTTCGCCCAGCATGGCAAGGTCATTGGCCCCGTCTCCAACGGCGAGCGTCTGTGCCGGGGCGAGGCCAAGACGCCCGCGCAATTCCAGTAGCGCATCGAGCTTGGCCTGCTTGCCGAGGATCGGGTCGGCGACCTCGCCGGTCAGCACGCCCTCATGCGCAAGCAAGACATTGGACCGGTGCTCGTCGAAGCCGATCATCGTGCTGATCGGCCCGGTGAAGACGGTGAAGCCGCCCGAGACCAGCGCGGTATAGCCGCCATGGGCGCGCATGGTGCGCACGAGCGCCGATCCGCCCGGCGTCAGTGTGATGCGGTCAGTAATGATCTCGCCGACGACCGAAAGCGGCACGCCTTTCAGCAAGGCGACGCGCTCGCGCAGGGCTGGCTCGAAGGCGATTTCACCGCGCATGGCGCGCTCGGTGATGCCGGAGACCTTCTCCTTGAGGCCGACATAGGCGGCGAGCTCGTCGATGCACTCCTGACCGATCATGGTCGAATCCATATCGGCGAGGAACAGCGCCTTGCGCCGCGTCGCTTCCGGCTGGACCACGATATCGATCGCGGCGCCCGCGAGGGCGAGACGGATCTCGGCTTCCAACTTGCGCGCGTCGTTCGCTTCCGCGAAGACGTCGGCGGCGATCTCGCCGTCGAGACGCGCGCTGCGCGTAAGGCCGGAGATGGTTGCCGAGAGATGGCTCAGCAGGCTGTCATCGACCAGCGCCTGACCATGGGCGGAAACGAGCGTGGCGACGAGCATGAGGAAGGACCGGGCAGGGTGACGATCAGGGCGGTGCTCATCGCAGGTCCGACGGCCAGCGGCAAGTCCGCGCTGGCGATGGCGATCGCGCGACGCTTCGGCGGCACCGTGGTCAATGCCGATTCCATGCAGGTCTATGCCGACCTCCGGATCATCACGGCGCGCCCGACGCAAGCCGAGGAAGCGTCCGTGCCGCATCGGCTCTATGGCCATGTCGACGGTGCGGAGAACTATTCGGCGATGCGTTACGCCGCCGAGACCGGCGCGCTGCTGGCGGAGCTCTGGCAGGCCGGCTCGTTACCGGTGCTGGTCGGCGGAACCGGGCTCTATTTCAAGGCGCTGACCGAAGGGTTCTCGGCGATTCCGCCAGTGCCGGAGGCCGTGCGGGCGGCGTTCCGCGCCCGCGTCGCGGGGCTGGAGACGGCAGCCTTGCATGACGAACTCCGGGCGCGCGATCCGGCCATGGCCGAACGGTTGCGGCCGAGCGACCGCATGCGGACCATGCGGGCGTTGGAGGTGTGGGAGGCGACGGGGCGTTCGCTGGCGAGTTTCCAGGGCGACCGCCGGCCGGGCCCTCTCGACGGCCTGCCGCTGCTGCGCCTCTTCGTGGCGCCGGAGCGCGAGGAGATCCGCGCGCGGATCGACCGGCGCTTCGAGGCGATGATGGCGGAAGGTGCGCTGGACGAGGTCGCGCGCCTGCGCGAGCGCCGGCTCGACCCGCTGCTGCCGGTGATGCGCGCCCATGGCGTGCCGGGGCTGATCGCCCATCTCGACGGCGATCTCTCGCTGGCGGAGGCGATCGCGCGTGGGCAGGCCGATACGCGCGCCTATGCCAAGCGGCAGGTCACCTGGTTCCGGCATCAGATGGCGGGATGGACGGCTGTCGCGCCCAGCGCTGCGCTGGATGGCGCCTTGCAGGCGATCGAGGCCGCGTCCTGAGGATCAGGCCGCGGCTGCGGCCGTGGTGACGAGGGCGGGCTCGGCCAGCCTGATGCAGTCGCGGCCGTCGTTCTTGGCGCGGTAGAGCGCGCGGTCGGCGCGCTCGATGAAGGCGGTGAAATTCTCGCCCTTCTGCCGCGTGGCGATGCCGAAGCTCGCCGAAACCTGCAGGGCCAGCGTCTCCGACACCGGCAAGCGCTTGGTTTCGAGGGTGTGCTGCATGCGCTGCGCCATGCGCCGCGCCGTCGCTGCATTGGCGCGAGGCAGGAAGACCGCGAACTCCTCGCCGCCGAAGCGGCCGACGAGGTCGCTGTCCGAGCGAACCGTGCCGAGCAGCAGATCGGCGAAGGCGCGGATCACGGCATCGCCGGCGGCGTGGCCGTGGCTGTCGTTGACGCTCTTGAAATGGTCGAGATCGACGATGATCAGGGAGGTGTCGTCACCGCTCGCATCGCAGGTCGCGATGGCGGCATTGGCCTTCTCGATGAAGGAGCGCCGGTTCAAGAGGGCCGTCAGCGGGTCGGTCTCGGCCAGGCGCCGCAATTCCTGCTCGCGCTCCTCGCGCTGGCCGATCTCCTGCGACAGGGCCCGGCGCGTCGCGCGTTCGCGGCCGATCTCGAGCGCCAGCGTCGCCGCCCGGCTCTGCAGGGTCTGGTTGGCGACCATCAATTCGGAGACGTCGGTCATCGTCATCACGAGCCCGTCGCCGAGCGGTGCGATGGCGATCTGCAGCCAGGTGACCTTGCCGTCATGGCTGAAGGAGGTTTCGATCATGTCGCTGCGGCGCAGTTCGATAGCGTAGAGGCAGCGTCGCCAGATCATGGCGTCGGCGAGGAAGGGCAGGCTCTCGCGCGCTTCGGTATCGTGCAGGTTCTCGTCGCCACGGCCCGCCATCACTGCCGCGCGTTGATTGGCGGTGATGATCAGCGTGCGGATGATGTCGCCCTGGTCGTCGCGCATGGCCCGCAGCGCCACGATGCCCGAGGGCGAGGTCTCCAGGACAGTGGTGAGAAGCTCCTCGTGGAACTGCAGCGGTCGGCTGAAGACGACAAGGAAGCGCTCGCCATTGCGCGCCGTGGTCGGCATCACCAGCCGCTCCCACAGGCAGACTCGAACCGTCTTGAGCGAGCGATGCACGGTATAGGCCGGCTTGCCGTCGCTGAGCGCCTGATCGTAGCAGGCGGCGGTGAAGCGGGCGACCTGGGGCGTCATGCTGGAGATGCGCTCGCCGAGCCGGCTGCCGCCGACATAGCGCGCGATCTCGCGGCCGTAATGGACATAGGCGTAGTCGCCGTCCTCTGTGGGGGCGAGCACCATCACATCCTCACCAAAATTCGGCAGAACCTCGTCGCAGAACGCTTCATGCGGCGCGCCACCTTCATCCTGGGCATGCCGCGCGAAGCGGTGCAGGAGCTCCGCGATCTCCTTCGCATGGGCTCGCGCCACGATGTTTTCGGTGTGGACTTCCTGATACATAACGTTTCCGGTTCCAAGTCGGCGGACGCTAGATCACGTCGCATTCGGACGGCTTCGTCCGAATGCGAAAAACGTGATCGATTCTAAAAGTTTAGAGCATTGCTCACGCAAAAACCGGTTCCCACTTTTCCGCGCAATGCACTCGATCACGTCGCATTCGGACTGTTCCGTCCGAATGCGAAAAACGTGATCGATTCTAAAAGTTTAGAGCATTGCTCACGCGAAAAACCGGTTCCCACTTTTCCGCGCAATGCTCTATCAGTGCGTCCTTGAAAAAGTGTTCCCTTCGGTCAATCGATTTTCGGGGTTGGCGGCAGGGGCGGCGAAAGCCTGCTCGCGCGACTGTGGGAAGGCGGTTGGCGTTGCCGCTTGACCGGGCGCGACGCCTCCGCTAGCGTCCGGCGATATCTGCAAAAGGTGGAAGCGCGATGCGCAAGCTTATTATCGTACGGGTGCGCTGGTAGGGGCCGGTTTTAACAAACCGCGCGTCCCCGACGCCAGCGCACGTCCAGGCCCCTCCGAGGGCCTTTTTTATTGCCCGCTTTCCCCCGACCGACCTCAACATAGCTGCCGCAGGAGATCGTTATGAGCGAGATGATGACCGGAGCCGAAATGGTCGTCCGCGCGCTTCAGGACCAGGGCGTCGAACATCTGTTCGGCTATCCCGGCGGCGCGGTGCTGCCGATCTATGACGCGTTGTTCCAGCAGGACAAGGTCAAGCATGTCCTCGTCCGGCACGAGCAGGGCGCGGTCCATGCGGCTGAGGGCTATGCCCGTTCCTCTTCGGGCAAGGTCGGCTGCGTGCTCGTCACCTCCGGTCCCGGCGCGACCAATGCCGTCACCGGGCTGACCGACGCGCTGCTGGATTCGATCCCGATCGTCGTCATCACCGGCCAGGTTCCGACGCATCTGATCGGCTCCGACGCCTTCCAGGAATGCGACACGGTCGGCATCACGCGCTCCTGCACCAAGCACAACTACCTGGTGAAGAGTATCGCGGACCTGCCGCGCGTCCTGCACGAGGCCTTCTATGTCGCTGCCAATGGCCGTCCGGGCCCCGTCGTCATCGACATCCCGAAGGACATCCAGTTTGCGACCGGGGCCTATAGCCGTCCGCGCGACAACCAGCACAAGACCTATAGGCCGACGGTCAAGGGTGATCTGAACCAGATCAAGGCTGCGATCGAACTGATCGCCAAGGCGAAGCGCCCGGTGTTCTACACCGGCGGCGGCGTGATCAATTCGGGGCCGCACGCTTCGGCGCTGCTGCGCGAACTCGCGCGGCTGACCGGCTATCCCGTCACCTCGACATTGATGGGACTTGGCGCCTACCCCGCCGCGGACAGGCAATGGCTCGGCATGCTGGGCATGCACGGCACCTACGAGGCCAACCTCGCGATGCATGACTGCGACGTCATGATCAATATCGGTGCGCGCTTCGACGACCGCATCACCGGCCGGCTCGACGCCTTCTCGCCGCGTTCGAAGAAGATCCACGTCGATATCGACCGGTCCTCGATCAACAAGAACGTCAAGGTCGATATCGGCATCGTCGGCGATTGTGCCCATGTGCTGGAGGACATGGTCCGGATCTGGCGCGAGACCTCGCCCCAGATCGACAAGACCGCGCTCACCGCCTGGTGGACGCAGATCGATGGCTGGCGGGCGCGCAAAAGCCTCGCCTACAAGAATTCGTCCTCGATCATCAAGCCGCAATACGCGCTCGAACGACTGCATGCGCTGACCAAGGACCGCGATACCTACATCACGACCGAGGTCGGGCAGCACCAGATGTGGGCGGCGCAATATCTCCATTTCCAGGAGCCGAACCGCTGGATGACCTCGGGCGGGCTCGGGACGATGGGCTACGGCCTGCCGGCGGCGATCGGCGTGCAGATGAAGCATCCCAAGGCCCTCGTCATCGACGTCGCCGGCGAGGCCTCGATCCTGATGAACATCCAGGAGATGTCGACGGCGGTGCAGTACCGGCTGCCGGTCAAGATCTTCATTCTCAACAACGAGTACATGGGCATGGTGCGCCAGTGGCAGGAATTGCTGCATGGCGGGCGCTATTCGGAGAGCTATTCGCAATCGCTGCCCGATTTCGTGAAGCTCGCCGAAGCCTATGGCGGGCACGGCATCCGCTGCTCCGATCCGGCCGCGCTGGATGACGCGATCATGGAGATGATCGACACGCCCAAGCCCGTGATCTTCGACTGTCTCGTCGCCAAGGAAGAGAACTGCTTCCCGATGATCCCGTCGGGCAAGGCGCATAACGAGATGATCCTGGCCGATTTCGAAGGCGACACCGGCGACATCATCGACGCCAAGGGCAAGCAGCTCGTTTGAGCGGCAATCGGCAGTAGGCAGTAGGCAGTAGGCAGTAGGCAGTAGGAATGGGCGGCATCCGACCGCCCATTGCCTACTGCCGTTGTGGAGCAACGCATGACGACAATCGGCCTGATCGGCGGCATGAGCTGGGAATCGACGGCGGTGTATTACCGCCTGCTCAACGAGGGCGTGCGTGCGCGCCTGGGTGGGCTGCATTCCGCCGACATCATGCTGCATTCGCTGGATTTCGGGCCGATCGCCGAGATGCAGGCGAGGGGAGACTGGGAGGCGGCCGGCGATGTGCTGGCCGACAGCGCTAGGCGGCTCGAACAGGCCGGCGCCGGCTGCATCGTCTTGTGCACCAACACCATGCACAAGCTGGCCGACAGGATCACCGGGGCGACGCGCGTGCCGTTCCTGCATCTGGCCGACGTCACCGCCAAGGCGATCAAGCGCAGCCCGTCGCGGCGGCCGCTGCTGCTGGCGACACGCTTCACCATGGAGCAGGATTTCTACCGCGACCGCCTGCGCGCCTTCGGCGTCGATGCGATGGTCCCGGATGTCGCGCAGCGCGGCGACGTCCACCGCATCATCTATGAGGAGCTGTGCCGGGGCGTGATCGAGCCTGCCTCCAAGAAGCGCTATCTCGATATCGTCGCGGAGGCAGTCGGGCAGGGCGCCGACGGCGTCATCCTCGGCTGCACCGAGATCACCTTGCTGGTCTCCCAAACCGATTTCGCCATTCCGGTGTTCGACACCACGGCGCTGCATGTCGAGGCGGCGCTCGACGCGCTGGCAGAGTCTGCGAGCGCTGCAGCATGAAGCTCCTCATCGGCAACAAATGCTATTCGTCCTGGTCGCTGCGCGCCTGGTTGTTGATGCGTGCCAAGGGCATCGCCTTCGAGGAGGTGCTCATCCCACTCGACCAGCCAGGGTTCAAGGAGGCGATCCTGGCTCATGCGCCCGGCAGTGGCGGGACAATGCCGATGCTGATCGATGGCGAGGTCGCCGTCTGGGAGACGCTGGCGATCTTCGAATATCTGCACGAGAGCTATCCCACGCACGGCATCTGGCCGCGCGATACCGCAGCGCGCGCCCATGCCCGGGCCGCCGTCAGCGAAATGCATGCCGGATTCATGGCGCTTCGCAGCACCTGCCCGATGAATCTCGGCAAGCGTTTCGCCAGCCGCGACCGGGGTGCGGCGGTCGCCAGGGATGTCGCCCGCATCAACGCGCTGTGGCGCACGGCGCGTGAGCGTTTCGGCATGCCGGCTGGCGGCCCCTATCTCTATGGCGAGTTCTGCGCAGCGGACGCGATGTTCGCGCCAGTGGCCAGCCGCCTCGACACCTACGGGATCGCGGTGGATTCCCTATGCCAGGATTACCGCGACGTGGTGCTGGCGCATCCGGCTTATCGTGACTGGCTCGAGGCCGCACTCGTCGAACCCTGGATACTCGATCAGGACGAGGTCGATGAACCGGCTCTGGTCGATCTCCGCCACGTCTAATCCCTGTTTCCTTCCGCGACGCTCACAGGTTGTCCGATGCCCAATTCCGCCACGCATTATCCCAACGCCCCCAAGGCCGAGCCCGTCGCCCGGCACACGCTGGCCGTGATCGTCGACAACGAGCCCGGCGTGCTCGCCCGCATCGCGGGCCTGTTCTCGGGCCGCGGCTACAACATCGAGAGCCTCACGGTTTCGGAGACCGAGCACGACAAGCATATCTCGCGGATCACGGTGGTGACGTCGGGCACGGCCCATATCATCGACCAGATCAAGGCGCATCTCGACCGGCTGGTGCCGGTCCACCGCGTCGTCGACCTGACCTTGCAGGGCGAGGCGCTGGAGCGCGAGCTTGCTCTGGTCAAGGTGGTCGGCAAGGGCGAGCATCGGGTCGAGGCGATGCGTCTGGCAGCGGCCTTCGGCGCGCGCACGCTCGACGCCTCGCTGACCTCCTTCGTCTTCGAACTGACGGGATCGACCGACGAGATCGAGCGCTTCATCAAGCTGATGACGGTGGTCGGCCTGACCGAGGTCTCGCGCACCGGCATCGCGGCGATGAGCCGTGGCCCGGACGCGATGTGAATTGCCGGATATCCGGATCGGGTATATTGGATATCCGTAACGGAGGCGGCGATGAAGGTCCAGGTCGCGAAATGGGGCAACAGCACCGCGGTGCGGCTGCCCAAGGCAGTGGTCAAGCAGCTCGGCTTGACCAGCGGCATGATGCTCGACGTTTCGGTCGATGACGGGGTGGTGAAGCTTGCGCCGGACCTCGATGAGGCCAAGATCGAGGGCGCTTCGGCCGGGAAGCCGGAGCCTTTTCCTGTCACGATGGAGTGGATGATCGCCGAGGCCGAGCGACTTGGCGGGCTGAAGAACGCGCCAGAGGATGATTTCGATTGGGGTCCTGACGTCGGCTCAGAAATTATCTATGACGACTACAACCCCCGCCGAAAAGCGCTTTGAGCCCGGCGAAGTCTATTGGGTCGATCTCGACCCGGTCGTCGGCTCGGAACAAGGCGGTCGCCGGCCGGTCCTGATTCTGTCGGACGAGTCCTTGCATCGCATTTCTGGTCGAATCCTGGTGTGCCCAATTACCTCCAACCGCCAGTTCTGGCCGACGAAAGTTATCATTCCGCCGGGCTGCGTGGTCTCGGGCGCGCTCCTGACGGATCAGGCCCGCATGCTCGATCGGGCGCGGGCACGCCGTTATATCGGTCGTCTGCCTGATGATCTGACTGTGCGGGTCAAGCATCGCATCGCGGCATATATGGGCATCGCGCCAACGCTCGAACCGGAGGCGCCATGACCCTCACCCTCGAACATATCGCCCTCGGGCTCGGCATCGTGGGCTTCGCCTGCTTCGCCTGGCCGATCATCCAGCGCATGAACGGCAAGGCGGAGCCCGAGGCTCCCGGCAGCGGCAAGAGCCTGCGTTCGCCGCTGTGGTGGGTGGGCTTCATCCTGACGATCGCGGCGATCTTCCTGCAGCGGATCGCAAGCCAGCAGATGGGTGGCTAGAGGCTGTTAGCGACTCTGGGAATGAACGGCCCGCTCTTGATCACCCGCGGTCATTGGCGGCAAATGGATCGGCATGATCCCGGGCGCATGGGCGCGCGATGTCGATTGGGGACGCGATGTCGGTCCATCTCGAAATCCGAAGCTATTGCGGCGGAGACCGCCATCGCCACGACTTCAGCCAGATCCTGCTGCCGATGCATGGCGCCATGAGGCTGGATATCGAGGGACGGTCCGGAATCGTCTCGAGCAATTGCGTCGCGATCGTCCCGCAGGACTGTGAGCACGACTTCGTGCCGAGTCCGGATTGCAGCATGCTCGTCCTCGACGTCGAAACGGCGGCGTTCGCCGGCGAGGCGGTGCCGGCCCTGTTGTGCCATGCGAGCCCGTCGCTCACGCCGATCGAGCCCTGGCTGTGGCGGATGTTCCGCCAACTCGGCGCCGAGGTCGAAGCTGGTGCATGCCGGGCCCGCGATGCCGCCCGCCTGGCGCTGGCAGGGCTGCATCTCGTCGAGCCGAGCAGGCGGCCTCGGCCCTGGTCGCGGTCCGAGCACCGTGTCCTCGGCGTCGCGGGGGATGCACAGACGGCGAGCGTGGCGGAGATGGCCCGGATGGCGGGCCTCGGCCAAAGCCAGTTCCACGCCCTGTTTCGGGCGACGACGGGCCGTTCGCCGAAGCAATTGCAACTCAGCCAGCTGTTCGAGAGAGCCGTCGACGCATTGGTCGGCACGTCCACGCCGATATCGGAGATCGCCTACGGATTGGGCTATCAGAACGCCTCGTCCTTCAACCGGCAGTTCAAGCGGCGCTTCGGCCTCACGCCGTCAGAATTCCGTGCCGCCAGCCGCAACCAGGCGGGGAACTGAGCGCAGGATCGCAGCTTCGGTCAACGCGTTCGGAGCTTTGCCTCATCACGGCCTTGCAGGGCCCCGCTAAGGTCAAACCTCATAACGTCGTATGAGGAGTCCTTTCGATGAAGCTGACCGAGTTCAAGGTTCTGACGTTCGATTGCTATGGGACGCTGATCGACTGGGAAACCGGGATCTGGAACGCGCTGCAGCCGCTGTTGAGCGCGGGGCAACTCGAGCTGGGGCGCGAGGAGGCGCTCGCTCGTTTCGGGCGCTATGAAAGCGAGCAGGAACAGGCGACGCCATCGCTACGCTATTCCACGCTGCTCTCCGTGATCCATGCGCGCTTCGCCAGGGATCTCGGCGTGCGCATCCATGCCGATCTGAATGAACGCTTCGGTGCGTCCGTGCCGGACTGGCCGGCCTTTCCGGACTCCGCCGAAGCGCTCGCCTATCTCAAGCGGCACTACCGCCTCGTCATCCTGTCGAACGTCGACCGCCAGAGCTTTGCGGCCAGCAACAGGAAACTCGGCGTGACCTTCGACGGCATCTACACCGCCGAGGATGTCGGCTCGTACAAGCCCGATCCGCGCAATTTCGCCTATCTGCTCGAGCATCTCGCGGCCGATCTGGGCCTTGGTCCGAGCGCGGTGCTGCATACGGCGCAAAGCCTCTATCATGACCATGTGCCGGCCAGGGAGGCGGGGCTGGCTTGCGCCTGGATCGACCGGCGCTTCGGCAAGGCAGGCAGTGGCGCGACCCCGCTGCCTGAACACCTGCCGAAGGTGAACTTCCACTTCAAGAGCCTTGCCGAATTGGCGCAGGCCCATCGGGAGGCCGCCGCAGCCTGATCGCGTTCACGCGAACCGGTGTCCGCTTCGCTCGAAAACGCTCTGGCGTGCTGCGGCTGGTGTGATGCCGGCTTCAGCCGCTGAAGCCGCCTTCAGTGAGGAAGGCCTGTTCGTCCGCCGTCGTCGGCCGTCCCAGCACCGGGTTGCGGTGCGGAAAGCGGCCGAAATCGCGGATGATGTCGCGGTGGATCTCGGCGAATTTCACGCCGTCGGGATCGTCCGACGCCGCGCAGAGCGCAATGCAGCGCTCCTGATGTCCGAGATCCTCGGCATGCATGAACGGCATGTAGATAAAGCGGCTCTCGGGCGGCGCGAAGGCGCGGTCGAAGCCCCTGGCGACCGCGCGCTCGGCGATGCCGAGCGCCATGGCGTCGGTGGCAAAGGCGCGCGGGCTGCCGCGGAAAAGATTGCGCGGAAACTGGTCGAGCAAGATCAGCAATGCGTAGACGCCTTCAGGCGTCGCCTCCCAATCGGTCAGCTTGCCGGCCGCCGCAGCCTCATGCGTCGCCAGGAAGCGCCGCCGGATTTCGGCGTCGAAGGCCGCGTCCTTGGAAAACCATTTATCCGGACCGGCTTCGCGCCAGAAGGCGACAATCTCCGCTGCGGAGGACAGGTTCACGGGCGTCTCCCAAAATCAGGCGAAAGCTCTTGGTCGGCGAAGGCTCTTGGCGGGACGGGTAGCCTGGGTCCCGCGCGCGGCCAAGGAAATTCCGCGGCGGTGAACCAAGCCGCTTGCATCGCGGCGCGCGCTCCTGTAGACGGCAGAACCGTAACGTACGGTACGCAACTGCGGCTCCTTTCATGGCCACTCCCATCGACGCACAGCAGGAAGGTCCGACCGCGCGCCAGCAGGCCGTGCTCGACGCCGTGCTGGGGCTGATGGTGGAGAAGGGCGATCACCTGACCATGACGGCGGTTGCCCGCCGCGCGAGCTGCTCGAAGGAAACGCTCTACAAATGGTTCGGGGACCGTGATGGTTTGCTGACGGCGACCGTGCAGTGGCAGGCATCAAAAGTTCGAGCGGGCAATTACGACCGGCAGACGCTCAACGCGCTTGGCCTGCGCGACAGCCTGACGCGCTTCGCCGCGAACTGGCTCGGCGTGATCTCGAGCTCGACCTCGGTCGCCCTGAACCGCATCGCGATCAGCCAGGCGGGCTCGCACGCCGGCAATCTCGGCGCCATCGTGCTGGCCAATGGGCGCTTTGCGATCGGCGAGCGTCTGAAGCCGGTCCTCGATGCCGGGCGCGAGGCCGGTCTCCTGGCCTATGACGACACTGAGACGGCGTTTCGCAGTTTCCTCGGCCTTGTCGGCCGCGACGTGCAGATCCGGCTGTTGCTGGGCGATGCGCTGACACTCGGACAGGCCGAGATCGAGCGCGATGCGGAGCGCGCGACCGAACAGTTTCTCACCCTCTACGGCACGGCGAAAAACGATCCGGGCCTGGATAAGACCAACGCGTGACAAAAGGAGACACCCAATGCGCGTTTATTACGATCGTGATGCGGACATTAATCTGATCAAGGGCAAGAAGGTCTGCATCGTGGGCTACGGCTCGCAGGGCCATGCCCACGCGCTGAACCTGCGCGATTCCGGCGTCAAGGACGTCATCATCGCGCTCAAGACCGGCTCGGCAACGCGCAAGAAGGCCGAAGAGGCGGGCTTCAAGGTGATGACGCCGACCGAGGCCGCCAAGGTTTCCGACATCATGATGATGCTGACTCCCGACGAATTGCAGGGCGACATCTATCGCGACGAACTGCACGCCAACATGAAGGAGGGCTCCGCGCTCCTCTTCGCGCATGGCCTCAACGTCCATTTCAACCTGATCGAGCCGCGCAAGGACCTCGACGTGCTGATGGTCGCCCCCAAGGGGCCCGGCCACACGGTGCGTTCGGAATATCAGCGCGGCGGCGGCGTGCCGACCCTCATCGCGATCCACCAGGACGCGACCGGCAACGCCCATGACCTCGGCCTCAGCTACGCCAGCGCCAATGGAGGCGGTCGCGCCGGCATCATCGAAACCACCTTCAAGGAAGAGTGCGAGACCGATCTCTTCGGCGAGCAGGTCGTGCTCTGCGGCGGCATCGTCGAGTTGATCAAGGCCGGCTACGAGACGCTGACCGAGGCCGGCTATGCTCCCGAGATGGCCTATTTCGAGTGCCTCCACGAGGTGAAGCTGATCGTCGACCTGATCTATGAGGGCGGCATCGCGAACATGAACTACTCGATCTCGAACACGGCCGAGTATGGCGAGTACGTCACCGGCCCGCGCATCATCACGCCTGAGACCAAGGCCGAGATGAAGCGCGTGCTGACCGACATCCAGTCGGGCAAGTTCACCCGCGACTGGATGCTGGAGAACAAGGTCAACCAGACCTCGTTCAAGGCGACCCGCGCCCGCATGGCCGCCCACCCGATCGAGGAAGTCGGTGCCAAGCTGCGCGACATGATGCCCTGGATCAAGGCGAAGGCTCTCGTCGACAAGACCAAGAACTGATCCAGTTTTCCGCTGCGACGGCCCGACTCACGCCTGGCCTTTGGAATCAAGGCCAAGGCCCTGGTCGACAAGACCAAGAACTGATCCTCTTCTTCCGCGACGGCCCGGCTCGCGCCGGGCCTTTGGGATCAAGGCGAAGGCTCGCGTCGACAGGGCCAAGACCTGATCTGGCGCCTGCCAGTGGCTGAGATGCTGATTCAACTGCTTGTCGGCTTGATTCCGCTTCTCGGTGCAAGGTTTTGGTAAGGTTAAGATAATCCTGATTTTCAAAAGAGGCGGGCGCAGCGATGCGCCCGCCTTTCTCGTTCCAGAGCACGGTTCGCCATATTGGGCGGAACCGAGGCGCGCTTAGTGCGTTTCCATGGCTAGCAGGATCAACCGGGGCACGGGCATGGCACGGGAACGGGATTCCAGCGAACGGGCCGTCCACGAGCGCGACCGGTCGGCGCACGAGACCGAGGCCGATCCTGGCGATGTCCTTCAGCAGGAGGGCGGCCCGAATTGGCCGTTGCTGATCGCGCTTCTGGGCGGCCTCGTGGTGGCGCTGCTCGCCAACACCTTTGTCGGCCTGCTGCCCGATTGATCCGTCCGCGACAATTGCGGCTGGGGAAGGAGGCTCAGATGACGACCCAGACAGAGGAACGCGCCAAGGCGCAATCCGAAGGGCTGCAGCATGGCGACCGAATTCCGCCGATGCGGGCCGACGACCATTCCGATGCCGATCCCGCAATCGAGACGCCCGTCGAGGCGCGTCAGGGTTTCCTCGGCAAGCCTGTCCTGTTGGTGCTCGCCGTTGCGCTGATCCTGACCGCCATAGCGGGCATTCTCGTCGGAGCGTTTCCGAGTTGAGCCACAAGGCTCACGGCCTTCGCGAGGCCAAGAATTTCGACATGCAGGATTTCGACATGCAGGATTTTCGACATCACGGAGGAGGGTGACATGACGGTTCTGAAGCTGCTCGACTCGCAGACCCTCACGCGCATCGTGCTGGGGCTGTGCTTCGGCCTGATGGCGGCGGTCATCGCCGGCTTGATCCGGAGCTGACCGCCTAGCCGGACGCGCGAGCGTTTTTCGGCGAAGTGGATTACCCGTTCGCGTGAAGAAAACGCGTTTAACAAACAGCCAGCTGCTGTTGAAGGATTCTGTTGGATCGGAAATCGCTCTAAAACGGCCCGGCGGTGGTCCGCCGGGCCTCGCTGCGTCTCGCCGTCGAACCGGCGCGGAGGCCGGTTCAGCAGATGACGTTCAGAAGGTGATCTTGTCCTTGATGTCGGCTTCGACATTGGCGGGCAGCACGTTGCGCTTCACCAGATCGGCGAAGTCCTTGAACTTCGTCTTCGCGCGCTCCTCGATGATCTTCTTGGAGCGGGCCTCGCCGATGCCTTTCAGCGTGTCGAGTTCGGTGGCGGTCGCCGTGTTGATGTTGATCTTCTTGGTCTGGGCGGGCTGCGTCGCTATCGGCTTGGCGGGCTGAGCCGCGGGAGCCGCCGGGGTGGTGACCGGAGCGGTCGGCTTTGCAGGCGTCGCGGGCTGCGTCGCTGTCTGCGCGAAACCCTGGCCGGCGGTCAAAGCGAGCGCGGCGAGGGGGATCAGGAAACGGGAGATCGTCATGTCATGGACCTCAGTGTTCGGCCCGGATTGTCGCATCTGACGGAGGCCGGGCCCTTCGCCAGACGACGCTGCCGGCTTGAGGCCGGTCCAGCGTGTCACGGCAGCGTCGAACCGCTTGGTGACGGGCGCCGACGTGACGCCGCCATATCGCGCCGGGCGGCGTGAACCCGCGCTGAATGGCGCATTCAGCCAATTGCAGTGTTTCGGCGGCGGGTTTCCGATCGAGGGAAACCGGCGCCTGCGCTAATGCGTCATCAATTCGGCGAGGCGCCCGGCGCCGTAAAGCAGCGCGAAACCCCAGACGGTCGAGGCGATCCAGTTGGCGATCTGGAAAGGCCAGAAGGGCATCTGCACGATGCCGGCGACGATCGCGATCACGGCGCGCAGCGGCCCGAAGAAATGGCCGATCAGGATGCTGGCGACGCCCCATTTTTCGAAGAAGGCATGGCCGCGCTCGAGCAATTGCGGGTTCTTGTTGAGCGGCCAGTAGTCGCCGACGCGGGGGCCCAGCACGAGGCCCGCCCAATACGAGACCCAGAAGCCGCAGCCCGCTCCGGCCGAGGCGGCGGCGGCGAGCGGGATCAGGTTCAGGCCCGACGCACCGGCCGCGGCTCCAAAGGCGGTGAAGAACACGGTTGCCGGCACGAGCCAGGACAAAACCGCGACGCATTCACAGAAAGCGACCAGGAAGACGATAGGGATCGCCCATTCCTGATGGGCCCGCATGAACTCGACGAGCGCTTGCATCCAGAGTTCGAGTTGGGCCATGGCGAGCGCGATCTTTCCGGCGGGAGGCGCCGGCTTATCGCGTCTACCGCAGGGTTATGCAACCGCTGGCCTTGAGCGAAGGGCAGCCTCCTTCGCCGAAGGACGACTTTGCCTTCGGCGGGGGATCGCATAGTCTTAGCAGCAAAGGTCAAGGTCTTGGCCGCAAAGATCAAGGCATGAGCGGCGAGCGCGGATCGGTGCGCCCGGCCGACGGGGAAACGGATTTCATGGAGTCGCACCACCCCCCGCAGCGCGATGCGGGAGCAGGCGAGATGTCGCCTGCGGTCGCCCTCAGCGGGCTCGACATCACCTTCCACATCGATGGCGGCAAGCGCTACAAGGCGGTCACCGGGATCAACCTCTCGGTTGCGGCCGGCGAGTTCGTCTCGGTCGTCGGGCCGACCGGCTGCGGCAAGTCGACCCTGCTCAACGCGGCGGCGGGCCTGCTCGTGCCTTCGGCCGGCACGGTCGGCATCTTCGGCAAGCCGCTCTCCGGCCTGAACCGCCGGGCCGGCTATCTCTTCCAGGCCGACGCGCTGATGCCGTGGAAGACGGCACTCGAGAACGTCAAGGTCGCGCTGGAGCCGATGGGCGTTTCCGATGCGCAGGCCGACGCCCGGGCGCGCGAATGGCTTGGCCGGGTGGGCTTGCGCGCCTTCGTCGATCGCTATCCGCATATGCTTTCAGGCGGCCAGCGCAAGCGCGTCAGCCTCGCGCAGATGTTGATCCGCGATCCGGAAATCCTGCTGATGGACGAGCCTTTCGGCCCGCTCGACGCGCAGACCCGGCAGATCATGGGCAATCTCCTGCTCGATCTCTGGTCGAAGGACCGCAAGGCGCTGATCTTCGTGACGCATGATCTGGAGGAGGCGATCTCGCTCTCCGACCGCGTCGTTGTGATGTCGGCGGGGCCTGCCGCCGGCATTGTCGCCGATTACCGCGTGCCGCTGCCGCGCCCGCGCGACATCGCCGAGATCCGGCTGGAAAAAGCCTTCCACGAGATCCATCGCGACATCTGGGCCTCGCTCAGGGTCGAGGTTCAGAAGGCCTATGCGATGGGCGATGGCCGGGAACTGGTCGAGGACAAAGAGCTGGTCGAAGGAGCCTCGCCATGAACCGTGCCAAGTTGCTTGGCCTGCAGGCGCTGGTGATGGTCGTCTTCCTGCTGATCTGGCACGTCGTCACCGCCTATCCGCTCTTCGGCGAGGTCAAGACGATCCAGTTCTTCTTCTCGACGCCGGCCGCCGTGCTGGGGCGGACCTTCAACCAGTTGATCGGACCCGACATCTACTGGCATCTCGGCATCACGCTGACCGAGACCGTGCTCGCCTTCGTCATCGGCTCGGCCGCGGGCATTGTCTTCGGCTTCACCTTCGCCCGGCAGGAATTGCTGGCTGCGGTCTTCGACCCCTATATCAAGGCGGCGAACGCCTTGCCGCGTGTCGTGCTGGCGCCGATCTTCGCACTCTGGTTCGGGCTCGGCATCTGGTCGAAGGTGGCGCTCGGCTTCACGCTGGTCTTCTTCATCGTCTTCTTCAACGTCTACCAGGGCGTGCGCGAGGTTTCGCCGACCGTGCTGGCGAACGCCCGCATGCTCGGCATGAACGAGCGTCAGCTCTTTCGCCATGTCTATTGGCCCTCGGCGCTGACCTGGATGTTCTCCTCGCTGCACACGTCGGTGGGCTTTGCGCTGGTGGGAGCGGTGGTCGGCGAATATCTCGGCTCCTCGGCCGGGCTCGGCTACAAGATCCATGAAGCCGAGAGCGTCTTCGACGTCACCGGGGTGTTCTCCGGCATGCTGATCCTGGCGATCTTCGTGATCGCGATCGACGCAGTTGTCACCATGGTGGAGAAGCGCTTGCTGGTCTGGCGGCCGGGGCAGAACTCGACCACGACGACGTAGCGTCATCTCCGCTTGATCGCCGGCGATCGCAGGCTCATGCTCGTCTCCGCGAAGGCGGAGATAGGGCATGGAACTCGACGTCAACGGCTGCATCACCGAGGCGCCGACACCGGCCGACATCGTCGCAGCCATCGAGGTCGCCGGCAGCGACCCCGAAAGCTGCATTACCCTTCTGGACGATGACGGCTATGTCGAAGCCCTCCGGCAGGATGACGGCTCGTTTCGGCTGACCCGCCATGATGGGATCACCAAATTCGACGCGGCCGCTCTGGTCGATGCCCAGGCCCTGAAGACGCTCCTGCTCGCCTGTCTGAGCGGTGACAAGCATTGGCGCGGAAACCATGACTGGGTGCGTGCGCCGTCGCCCTCGAAGACCGCCGAGGCTTCCGGACAGCCGCCGGCCTGGGCGATTGCCGCTGTCGTGGCGTCTGTCGTCCTCGCCGTGGCGGTGTCCAACCTGCCGCGCGACTGGCTGCCCTTTCTCGACACCACGGCTGGCGTCGTCGCGCTGTTCTCGTTGCCCGTGGTCGCCATGGTCGGCGCCATGGTCGCCAATGTCGCGATCAAGATGCATCGGGCTAAAGCCTGGCTGCAGGTACAGGGCCGGATCACGCGGTCGAGCTTGAGCGTGCGGCGACCGCCCGAGGGCAACGAGATCGGGACGGCGGTCAACGTGCCGGACGTGGCCTATGCGTTCTCCGTCGCGGGGCAGAGCTATCAGGGCAACCGGGTCAGCCTCGGCGACATCAGCGGCCGGTTCGCTGAGGAGGCGGTGAGGCGCTACCCGGTCGGGTCCACGGTGACGGTGCATTACGACCCCAACGACCCGACGGACTGCGTGCTGGAGCGTGGCCTCGTGGTCGGTGCGCCGGCGGCGCCCGGCTCCGATCCGGCGCCCCCGGTCGCGTCGGCGCCGACGCCCGCGGCGCAGAAGGCTGCGCTCGCCGGCTGTGCGCCCGGGCTTGCCGTGCTCGCCGTGCTCGGCGCGGGCGGCTACTGGCTGGCGACGGGAGGCGTACAGGAGCTGCAGACCAGCATGCCCCGCGCCGAGGTTCCGGTGATGCTGTGCGCGATCGGCTTCGGCCTCGTGACGCTGCTGTTCTTCGTCGGCTATCGCCGCTATCTGATGCGCGCCAATGCTTGGCCGGTCGTGCCGGGGCGGGTCACGGTGAGCCGCGTCGAGCAGCGCGCGGCCAGCGGCGACGGCCCGAACCGCAGGAGCTATGCCGCGGTCGTCGAGTTCCGCTACGAGGTCGGCGGTCTCCACTTTAGCTCCCGTCAGATCGCGCTCGGCCTGACTACTTCCGGCTCGCGCAGCGCCGCCGACAAGGTCGCCGCGCGCTATCCTGTCGGGGCGACGGTCGAGGTGCATTACGACCCCGCCAACCCGTCGCAGGCTGCGCTGGAAAACCCGACCGGGACGAGCTGGCTGCTGTTTGGTGCGGCGATCGCCTGCTTTGGCGTCGCGCTCTATGCCAGCCATGTCTTCCGCTGAGATCGATTGAGGGCGCGCTGGCTCGCCCTTTGACTCAAGGCGGGGTTGGCGCGAGGCCTGCGACTAATCTAGAACTGCTTCCCAACAAGGCTTTCAAAGCAAAGCATCCTCAGGGAAGGAAACCCGATGAACCGCAGAGATCTGATCATGGCGGCCGGCGTCGCGCTGGCGGCCTGGAGCGTTCCGGGCTTTACCCCGGCCGCACTGGCCCAGAACGCCGAAAAACCCAAGCTGACGCTCGGCGTCGGCGGCAAGCAATTGCTCTATTACCTCCCGCTGACGGTCGCCGAGAAGAAGGGCTTCTTCAAGGAGCAGGGACTCGAGGTCGAGATCAATGATTTCGGCGGCGGTGCGAAATCGCTGCAGGCCTTGGTCGGCGGTTCCGTCGATGTCGTCACCGGCGCCTATGAGCACACCATCCGGATGCAGGCCAAGGGCCAGGATGTGCGCGCCGTGGTCGAGCTCGGGCGCTTCCCGGCGATCACCATCGCCGTGCGCAAGGAGCTCGCCGGCAAGGTAAAATCGGCGGCCGACTTCAAGGGGTTGAAGATCGGCGTCACCGCACCGGGCTCCTCGACGGCGCTGACCGCGCAATACGCCATGGTCAAGGCCGGGCTGAAGGCGACGGATGCGCCGATCATCGGTATCGGTGCTGGCGCGAGCGCGGTCGCCGCGATCAAGCAGGGCCAGGTCGACATCATCTCGCATCTCGATCCCGTGACCTCGAAGCTCGAAGCCGATGGCGACATCGTCACGCTGATCGACACCCGCACCGAGGCCGGCACACGGGCGCTCTTCGGCGGCTCGAATCCAGCGGCCGTGCTCTATCTCAAGGGCGAATTCGCCGAGAAGAACCCGGTGACGACGCAAAAACTCGTCAACGCCTTCGTCAAGGCGCTGAAATGGCTGGAGACGGCCAAGCCCGAGGATGTCGCCGATCTCGTGCCGCCGGAATATCTGCTCGGCGACAAGCCGCTCTATCTGCGCGCGGTCAAGAATTCGCAGGAGAGCTATTCCCGCACCGGCATCTCGCCGCCCGAAGGCCAGCAGAGCGTCTATGACGCGCTGAAGCTGCTCGACCCGGAACTGGCGTCGTCGAATGTCGATTTGAAGAAGACCTTCATCGATAGCTTCGCGAAGAAGGCGGCTTCCGGCTCCTGATCGGTTCCCTAACCACTTTCAATTGGTCTCCTGGAGGGCGCCCGGCCTAGGCTGCGGCGCCCTTTCTCATGCGCGAGGCTGCCATGCTAAAAGCTCATAATCCTCCTGCGATGTTTGCTCCGGTCGGTCCCTATTGTCATGGCCTGGAGGTCGTCCAGCCGACGCGTTTCCTATTCAGCAGCGGCACCATGGGGCTCGACCGGGAGGGCCATGCGCCTGATGGGATCGAGGCACAGCTCGAAACCGCCTGGGATAACCTCAAGGCGATCCTCGCCGAAGCCGGAATGACCGTGGGCAATATCGTCAAGGTGACGACCTTCCTCGCCGACCGTTCCTTGCGCGGACCCGCGACTGCCTATCGACAAGCAGTGCTCGGCGACCATAAACCTGCCGTGACGACGATGGTCGCCGGGCTCCTGCAGGACGACTGGCTCGTCGAGATCGAGATCGTGGCCGCAGCGTGAGATCCGTATGAACATCCTCTCGATCCAGTCGCATGTCGCCTATGGCCATGTCGGCAATGCCTCCGCCGTGTTCCCGATGCAGCGCCTGGGCGTCGAGGTCTGGCCGATCCACACCGTCCAGTTCTCCAATCACACCGGTTATGGCGCCTGGAAGGGCCGCGTCTTCGACGGCGGCATGATCGACGAGGTGATGGAAGGCATTGCCGAGCGTGGCGTGCTGCCGTCCTGCGACGGTGTGCTCTCCGGCTATATGGGCTCGGCCGATGTTGGGCATGCCATCCTCTCTGCAGTGGAGCGCGTGCGCGCGGCCAACCCCAAGGCGCTCTATTGCTGCGACCCCGTTAGCGGCGATGTCGGGCGCGGGATCTTCGTACGGCCGGGCATCCCCGAATTCATGCGCGAGCAGGCGGTGCCGGCGGCCGATATCGTGACGCCCAACCAATTCGAGCTGGAATTGCTGACCGATATCGAGGTCAAGACCATTGCCGATGCGCATCGCGCGATCGAGGCGTTGCGCGACACCGGGCCGAAGGTCGTAATGGTGACGTCGCTCTCAACCAACGAAACCCCCGACGACGCCATCGACATGATGGCCTCCGACGCCAAGGGGGCCTGGCGCGTGCGCACACCGAAGCTCGATGTCAGCCTCAATGGCGCCGGCGACGCCATCGCGGCACTGTTCTTCACCCATTATCTGCGCGAGGGATCGGCAGCGGCGGCGCTCGCCAAGGCCTCGGCCTCGGTCTACGGCCTGCTGAAGCGGACCAAGGAGGCGGGTTCGCGCGAGATCCTGATGGTTGCCGCGCAGGACGAGTTCGTGACGCCGTCGCACCAGTTCGTACCGGAGGCGATCTGAACCGGCATGAAGCTGCGCATCGGCACCTTCAATGTCGAGAACCTGCTGACGCGGCATCGCTTCGGGCCGAGCGGGCGGTTCGAGACCGATGCGGCGATGTCGCTGTTCCATTTTCCGCGCGCGGACGAACGCGACGCGGTCGAGCGCTCGCTGGCGGTCGCGCTGGAGGACGACAAGCGCCAGATGACTGCGCTCGCCATCGCCGAGGCGCAGGCCGATCTGTGGATGCTGCAGGAGGTCGATTCACTCGCCAGCCTGCAAGCCTTCTTCGCCAATTACGTTCATCGCAGCTCCGACCATCGCTATGGCCATTTCGCGCTGATCGACGGCAATGACCGGCGCGATATCGACATCGGTTTCGCGGCGCGACGCAACCTGCTGGCGCCGCAGGCGGTCACGGTGCGCTCCCATAAGGAGCTGACCTTCGCGCAGGCTGGCGTGCATGATCGCGATCTTGCAGCCCTTGGCATCGACCCCGATGGCAAGGTCTTTGCCCGCGATTGCCTGGAGGTCGCGCTGGATTTCGGTGGTCGCAAGCTCAGCCTGTTCGGCTGCCATCTGAAGTCGATGAACAATGGCCGCGACGACGGCCGCCAGGCGACGCTGCCGGTACGCCGCGCCGAGGCGAGGGCGGTCAAGCATCTGGTCAAGACGCGCTTCGGCGGCGGCTGGCGCGAAGCGAACTGGATCGTGCTCGGGGATCTCAACGCCTATCGCTATGGGCTCGGCCCCTTGGCCGAGATCGTCGACGAGGGTGAGAGCGGCATCGAGCCGCTGCTGGAGGATTTTGCCGTCGATCCGATGGAGGCGCTGCCTGCGCATGAGCGCTGGACGCATTTTCGACGCTTCTGGTCGGAAAGCCAGGAGAGGCTGATCGACAGCCACATGCCGCTCGACCATATCCTGCTCTCGCCGGCTGTGGCGGCGGCGAATCCCAAACCCGCGATGCAGATGATCCGGCGGGGGCTGCCTTATCGCGTGCCGCTCGATCCGCGCGCGCCCGACCGCTCGATGGCGAGGCTCGCGACCTGCGCCGACCGTTATCCGCGTGTCGGCTGGGACCGGCCGAAGGCCTCCGATCACTGCCCGCTGACCGTCGATCTCGTCATTCCCGAAGGACCGTCTTCATGAAGCGCCGCTTCGTCACGCTCGACGTCTTCACCACCCGGGCGCATGCCGGCAACCCGCTGGCCGTGGTGCTGGATTCCGACGGGCTCGACACAGAGGCGATGCAGGCAATCACGCGCGAATTCAACCTGTCGGAGACGGTGTTCGTGGCGCCGCCGGCCGAAGCCAGCCATCGCGCCGCGATCCGCATCTTCACGCCCGGCCGGGAGCTGCCCTTCGCGGGACATCCGACCGTCGGCACCGCAGTGCTGCTGGCCTTGCGCGATGCGGCCGAGGGCAAGGGCTCCGATCTCCTGGTGTTGGAGGAGAAGGTCGGGCTCGTCCCTTGTGCGGTCTCGGTCGACGGGCCTCGGTCCGGCCGTGCGGTCTTCACCATGCCGCGCCTGCCGCAGGAGATCGAGGCGGCGTCCTCCAACGCTGCGGTCGCTGCTGTGCTGGGGCTCCAGGAGAGCGAAATCGGGTTCGAGGGGCATCGTGCCGCTGTGTTCTCGGCCGGTGTACCCTTTACCTTCGTGCCGGTGGCCGGCCTCGATGCGATCGGCAGGGTCAAGCTCGACCTGTCCCGCTGGGATGCGGTGATGAAGCCCGCTGAGCATCCCAACGCCTTCGTCTACTGCCGGCAGACCACGGAGACGGGGCATCACTACCACGCGCGCATGTTCTGGCCCGGCGCTGGGATTGCCGAAGATCCCGCGACCGGTGGGGCTGCTGCCGCCTTCGCCGGCGTGGTCATGGCCTTCGACAGACCGGCTGATGGCGAGCATCGCTGCGTCATCGAGCAGGGCTATGAGATGGGCCGGCCCTCGCAGATTACGCTCGAACTGACGGTCGAGAACGGGGCGCTGGTTTCGGCGCGCATCGGCGGCTCGGCGGTACTGGTCAGCGAGGGGGTGCTGCTGTGACGTCGCTCGGACAGCATGGCATCGTCGATGGCGCGATTGTCGAGCTTGCCGGTCTGGAGGCGCTGATCGAGCCCTATGACTGGGTTTTTGCGCGGGAGCGTGCCGACGAGGTCGCGGCGCATTGGGGCCGTATCAGCGCCGGCAAGCCGGCGATGTTCAACGGCAAGGTGATGCTGCAGCACCGCGCGGCGATCGTCGACGGCGTCTTCCGGGCCGGCTATTTCGAGACCGATTATGCCGCTTTCATCAGCTGGCGCGATTTCGGTCATCCGGGTCCGGTGGTGCGCAACGGCTTTGCCATGGCGGCCCTGCGCGCCGCGGATGGCGCGTTCCTGTGCGGTGTGATGGGGCGGCACACCGCCAATCCCGGCAAGGTCTATTTCGCCGCCGGCACGCCCGACCGCGAGGATGCGCGGCCCGACGGCACGCTCGACCTCGCCGGCAGCGTGACGCGCGAGCTCTGCGAAGAGACCGGGCTGACGCTTGACGAGATCACGGTGGAGGAGAGCTGGACGGCGGTGATCCAGCCCGGGCGCATCGCCTTCATGCGGCCCGTTTCGGTCGCCATGCCGGCCGAGGCGGCGCGCGCAATGATGCTCGCGCGCATGGCGACGCAGGACGAGCCGGAGCTTGCCGACATCGCTATCGTCCGCGGCCCCGAGGATGCCGAGTGCCTCGACATGCCACACTTCATGCGGCCTTATCTCGCCCATATCTGGCGGCAAGACTGATCCTTCGAGTCCTGTGCGCCCGAGTTTCGCGCCCTCAATTCAACCGGATGCCCCGATGACGCTTGCCCCCGAAGCCACTCTTTCCCCCGAAGCCTTGCCGCTGCCCGCCAACAATCCGTTTTCGCGTCCCTGGGACACGCCCTTCGGCCTGCCGCCTTTCGCCGCGATCACGCCCGAGCATATCCGCCCGGCTTTTGAAGCGGCGCTCGCCAAGCACAGATTCGAGATCGACGCGCTGACCACTGAGGCCGCCGCGCCGGACTTCGCCAACACCATCGAGGCGCTGGAGCGCGCGGGCAGGGCGCTCAGCCGCGTCGGCGGCGTGTTCTACAATCTCACCGGGGCCGACACCAACGAGGCGCTGCAGGCGATCGAGCGCGAGATGTCGCCGCTCACCTCGCGGCACTGGTCGGCGATCATGATGGATCCCGCGCTGTTTGCCCGCGTCGCTGCGGTGTTCGCCCGGCGCGAGACGCTCGGCCTCGACGCCGAGCAGGCACGGCTCCTGGAGCGGACGCATCGCGGCTTCATCCGTTCGGGCGCGCAGCTCGGCCCGGAGGAGAAGACGCGGCTCGCCGCGATCAACGAACGCCTTGCGGGGCTCGGCACGCAGTTCAGCCAGAACGTGCTGAAGGACGAATCGAGCTATGCGCTGATCATCGAGGACGAGGCGGGGCTCGCCGGCCTGCCGGCCTTCCTGATCGCCGCGATGGCGCGGGCCGCCACTGACCGCGGTCATGACGGCAAGCATGCGGTGACGTTGTCGCGCTCGATCATCGAGCCCTTCCTGACCTTCTCGACGCGGCGCGATCTGCGCGAGGAGGCCTTCATCGCCTGGAGCAAGCGCGGCGAGAATGGCGGCGAAACCGACAACCGCGCCATCGTCGCCGAGATGGTGAAGCTTCGGGCCGAGAAGGCGAAGCTGCTCGGCTTTCCGACCTTCGCGCATTTCAAGCTCGACGATTCCATGGCGAAGACGCCCAGCCATGTCCGCGATCTGCTCGAACTGGTCTGGAAACCGGCCAAGGCGCGCGCCGCGCAGGAGGCCGCCGATCTCGCCGCGCTGGCGCAGAGCGAGGGCGAGAACGGACCGATCCGCCCCTGGGACTGGCGCCATTATGCCGAGAAGGTGCGCCAGCAGACCTATGCGCTCGATGAGGCGGTGCTGAAGCCCTATCTCCAGCTCGACCGAATTATCGCTGCTGCCTTCGATGTCGCCGGCAAGCTGTTCGGGCTTGCCTTCGAGGCGAAGCCCGAGCTCAAGGGCTATCACCGGGATGTGCGGATCTGGGAGGTCAAGGAGGCGGCGAGCGGTCGGCATATCGGCCTGTTCCTCGGCGATTATTTCGCCCGCGCCTCGAAGCGCTCCGGCGCCTGGATGAGCGCCTATCGCGGCCAACGCAATTTCGACGGCGAGGTCCGGCCGATCATCGTCAATGTCTGCAACTTCGCCAAACCCGCGGAGGGCAAGCCGGCGCTGCTCTCGATCGACGATGCGCGCACGCTGTTCCACGAATTCGGCCATGCCTTGCATGGTTTGCTGTCGGATGTGCGCTACGGCTCGCTCGCCGGCACTTCGGTCTCGCGCGATTTCGTCGAACTGCCCTCGCAGCTCTATGAGCACTGGTTCCTGACATCAGAGGTGATGCAGGCCTATTGCCTGCATGCCGAGACCGGCGAACCGATCCCCAAGGCGCTGATCGACAAGATCAAGACGGCGCAGACCTTCAATCAGGGCTTCTCCTCGGTGGAGTATACCTCCTCGGCGCTGGTCGATCTCGCCTTCCATTCGCTGGAGGGCACGGCTGAGATCGATCCGCTTGCTTTCGAGGCGGCGGAGCTTGCGCGGATCGGCATGCCGGCTGAGATCATCATGCGCCATCGCACGCCGCATTTCACCCATGTCTTCTCCGGCGACGGCTATTCGGCCGGCTATTACAGCTATCTCTGGTCCGAGGTGATGGATGCCGACGCCTTCAACGCCTTCATCGAGGCGGGCGACGTCTTCGCGCCCGAGGTCGCGGCCAAGCTGAAGCGCTACATCTATTCGGCCGGCGACACGCGCGACCCGGCCGAAGCCTATACGCTGTTCAGGGGCCGCCTGCCGACGCCGGACGCGCTGCTGGAGAAGCGTGGGCTGGCGGCTTAGGTCTTGTCCTTCTCCCACCCATCTCGGGCTTGCCCGAGATGGGCAACCCAAAGTGTCAAAGTCGGCAATAGCCGACTTTGATGGGGGAGAAGGTGCCTGCGCAGCAGGCGGCTGAGGGAAGGGGCGCGCAAGCGGCCCTTTCTTGTTCTAGGTTGAGGCTCTTCCCTCATCCGTCAGCGCTTCGCGCTGCCACCTTCTCCCCCGAGGGGAGAAGGGCTGGCCCTCACGGATAGCCAAACCTCGTCTTGGTCGCGTGGAGCTGCCCCATCGCCCCGCCTTCATTGCCCGCAGCGCAGCTCGAGCGGGCGGTTGCGATCTCGGCGCTGACGCGGGCGTGGACGCCCTTGGTGGTGTGGCCGGTGGCGAGGTCGTTATCCATCACGGCCTGGAAGCGCTCGACCTCGCCGGAGCAGCCTGAACCGCCCGGCATATGGAAGGT
Source organism: Bosea vaviloviae (assembly GCF_001741865.1). Lineage (NCBI taxonomy): Bacteria > Pseudomonadati > Pseudomonadota > Alphaproteobacteria > Hyphomicrobiales > Alloboseaceae > Allobosea > Allobosea vaviloviae. Next base: position 5,372,895 of record NZ_CP017147.1, on the reverse strand, counting down.
GCTCGGCGTCACGCCGGGATAGGCCCGCTCTGGCGGCGGCGCGGGCGGGGCGACGGGCCGGGTCTGACAGCCGGCGAGGGCGATGCCGAGGGTGGCGAGGAGAGCAAAAGCGCGCATGGCGGCATGTCCGATCGGCGAAAGACTTGCGACGACGCAAGACTTGCGACGACGAAAGACTTGCGACCATGACCGATTCCGGGGCGGCCGCCAACATACGCGGCTGCGTGGCGAGACACACTCTCGACATGGTCGCGCCGGAGGTTGCTGGCGCTGTTGTAAGAGGAGCGCCCATGACGACGGAGGCCACGATCGAACTCGCGATCTTCGCCGATTATTTCCAGTTCTACATCCAGGACGAGACGGCCAATGACGATTTCGGCTCGCTCTGGACGGAGGAGGCCGTCGAGCGGCTGTTTGCGGCCTCAGCGCAATCCATCGGCGTCGGCACGGCGCGCAACATGACCGTGCCGGTCGTCGTCTCGCTTCATGCGCAGGAGCCGCCCGCCGATTTCGGCGAGTGGGACATGGTCAATGAAGGCTCCTTCACAGTTCGCTCCGGCTGCGTCGCGATTGCCGGCTGCACGGATTATCTGCCCGATGCGCCGCGCCTCAGCGTGCCGCCGGGAGGCTATCGGGTTCGCGTCTCCTATGCCGGCCTCGACACGGTAAGCGAGGACGGGCTCGAGGGTGACGATTTCTATCGTGTCCAGCTCTGGCCCGCACCCACGGCCCCGCTCGCCGTGGTCAAGGCTCGCAGCAGCGCAGCGGTGTGAGTGACGGTTAGGGCGAGAAGGGCGCGGCGAGATGGAAAACCCTGCCTTGCCTTGTCCCCCTGCTATCGGTTATGCAGTTTCGGTCGATACGAGGAACGCCTGTGGTCGCATCCGCCACCCATGCCCTGAGCCAGAACCGCGCCGTTGCGCGGGCTGCCGGCATGCGCGCTCCGCTCGGTCTTGGACTGCTTCTTCTCCTTAGCCGCCCCTGAGGGCCGGCCGGGCATGCATGCCTGGGCGCTCAGGGGAGTGACGAGAACCGCCTTCCAGACATTTCGCGCCTGCCTTCAACCATAGCGGCGCGACCCTCTACAGGATCACGACCATGACCGATGCGACCCGGAACGCCTCCTCCTCCAAGGACCGCGTGCTGATCTTCGACACCACCTTGCGCGACGGCGAGCAATGCCCCGGCGCCACCATGACCTTCGAGGAGAAGCTCGAGGTCGCCGATGTGCTCGACGCGATGGGCGTCGACATCATCGAGGCCGGCTTCCCGATCGCCTCCGACGGCGATTTCGAAGCGGTCTCCGCTATCGCCAGGCGGATCAAGCGTGCGACCGTCGCGGGCCTCGCCCGGGCGATCAGCGCTGACATCGCACGCGCCGGCGAGGCGGTGCGCCATGCCGCCAAGCCGCGCATCCACACCTTCGTCTCGACCTCGCCGATCCATCTGGAGCACCAGATGCGCAAGAGCGAAGACGAGGTTCTGGAGATCATCACGAAGACGGTGGCCCAGGCCCGCAACCTGGTCGAGGATGTCGAATGGTCGGCGATGGACGCGACCCGCACCCCGATCGACTATCTCTGCCGCACGGTCGAGGCCGCCATCAAGGCCGGCGCGACCACGATCAACCTGCCCGATACGGTCGGCTATGCGGTGCCCGACGAGTATCGCGCGATGTTCCGCCAGATCCGCGAGCGCGTGCCCAATGCCGACAAGGCGATCTTCTCGGTGCATTGCCACAATGATCTCGGGCTGGCGGTGGCCAATTCGCTGGCCGGCATCGAGGGCGGGGCGCGGCAGATCGAATGCACCATCAACGGCATCGGTGAGCGTGCCGGCAATGCCGCTCTGGAAGAGGTGGTGATGGCGCTGCGCGTGCGCGGCGATGTCCTGCCCTACGACACCGGCATCGACGCGTCGCTGCTGACGCGCGCCTCGAAGGCCGTTTCGACCGCCTGCTCCTTCCCGGTGCAGTACAACAAGGCGATCGTCGGCCGGAACGCCTTCGCCCATGAGAGCGGCATCCACCAGGACGGCATGCTGAAGAACCAGACGACCTACGAGATCATGACGCCGGAATCGGTCGGCGTCTCCAAGACCTCCCTGGTGATGGGCAAGCATTCCGGCCGCGCCGCCTTCCGCTCCAAGCTGAAGGAGATGGGCTACGATCTGGGCGACAACCAGCTCGAGGACGCCTTCACGCGCTTCAAGGCCTTGGCCGACCGCAAGAAGCATGTCTATGACGAGGATATCGAGGCGCTGGTCGACGAGAATCTGGCCTCGGCGCATGACCGCGTCAGGCTGGTTTCGCTGACCGTGATCGCGGGCACGCGCGGGCCGCAGCGCGCCACGATGAAGCTCGATGTCGATGGCCGCTTCGTCACCGAGGAGGCCGAGGGCAACGGGCCGATCGATGCCGTGTTCAACGCCATCAAGGCGATCGTGCCGCATGAGGCGGTGCTGGAGCTCTACGACGTGCACGCCGTGACCGAAGGCACCGACGCGCAGGCCGAGGTGACGGTCAGGCTCTCGCATGAGGGCTCGTCGGTGACCGGGCGCGGCGCTGACCCCGATACGCTGGTCTCCTCGGCCAAGGCTTATCTGGTGGCGCTCAACAAGCTCGTCGCCAAGGGCGTGCGCCTGCACGCGCAGGCCGCGGCGGAGTAAAGGGGGGCTGAGAGCGTCTTTCTCGGGCCGCGCTTTGCGCGGACCCGAGAACCTCGCCGAAGAGATGCTCGGGTCAAGCCCGAGCATGACGCCCTTCACACCGGCCAGCTCTTGTTCGGCTTGATCGTTGCCAGGACGAAGGAGGAGCGCATCTCGGCGATGCCGGGCAGCGTGCTGCCGCGCGACTGCGTGCTGCAGCGCGGTGACGGCACCATTCACCTTGCGAAGATCACCTGATGAGGGCGCTGCAGGCTTGGTTTTCCCCTGAAATCGCACGCGTCCCGCCAGGGCGGGCTTGGCGTGGACAGGATCTTTGCCTGTAGTTCGGTCTCGGCGCGGCCGGAAAGAGCGCGCGCCCGCTGGGGAGCGCGCCATGTCTTATTTTCCGAACTGGACCTTAAAGACCTCCGGCGCGGTGATGCCGGACGAGCGTCTGTCGACCGTCCAGACCTTCATCGCAGGTCTGCAGCATGTCGTCGCCATGTTCGGCGCGACCGCACTGGCGCCGATCCTGATGGGGTTCGACCCCAATGTGGCGATCTTCTTCTCCGGCATCGCGACGCTGCTGTTCTTCGTGATCACGCGCGGGCAATTGCCGAGCTATCTCGGCTCATCCTTCGCCTTCATCGGGGTGGTGATTGCGGCGAGTGGCTATGCCGGTTCGGGACCTAACGCGAACATCGCCGTGGCGCTCGGCGGCATCATCGCCTGCGGCGCGCTTTATGCCGCCATCGGCCTGCTGGTCCAGGGCGTCGGCACGGCCTGGATCGAGAAGCTGCTGCCGCCGGTCGTCACCGGTGCGGTCATCGGCGCGATCGGGCTCAATCTGACGGCAGTCGCCATGGGCATGATCTCGGCGAGCCCCTACACCAAATGGATCGCGCTGTTCACGGTCGTCGCGGTCGCGCTGGTGGCGGTTTATGGCAGAGGCCTCGCACAGCGCCTGCCGGTGCTGATCGGCGGCGCCGGCGCCTATATCCTCTACGCGGCGACGGCGCCGAGCTTCGGCGCCCCGGCGGTCGATTTCGGGCGGATCGGCGCCGCCGCCTGGCTCGGGATGCCGAACTTCGTCGCGCCGGCGTTCGATTTCAAGGCGATGGCGCTGATCGCTCCGGTCGCGCTCATCCTGGTTGCGGAGAATCTCGGGCACATCAAGGGCATTGCCGTGATGACCGGTCGCAATCTCGACCCGCTGATCGGGCGCGGCTTCATGGCCGACGGGCTCGCCACCATGATCGCGGGCTCCGGCGGCGGCACGGGGGTTACGACCTATGCCGAGAACATGGGCGTGATGGCGGTGACGCGGGTCTATTCGACGCTGGTCTTCGTCGCGGCGGGCATCATCGCGCTGGTGCTCGGCTTCTCCCCCAAATTCGGTGCGGTCATCGGCACGATTCCGGTCGCGGTGCTCGGCGGGTTGGCGATCGTCGTCTTCGGCCTGATCGCCGCCACGGCGGGGCGAATCTGGGTCGAGAACCAGGTCGACTTCTCGAACCCGAAGAATCTGCTCACCGTCGCGACCGCACTGATCCTGGGCGCGGGTGATCTGAAGCTGCCGCTCTTCGGCTTCGAGCTCGGCGGTATCGGTACCGCGACCTTCGGGGCTATCGCGCTCTACCACCTGCTGAATCGCCGGTCGGCATGAGGCCGCCGCGCCTAGAGCCGGATGATTTCAGATCGGGTCACGAAGTGATCCGATCTGAAATCATCCGGCTCTCATCAAAGAGTTAGAGCAGGATCGGCGCGAAAAACCGGTTCCCACTTTTTCGCATCCTGCGAGAGCCGGATGATATCAGATGGAATCACTTTGTGATCCCATCTGATATCTGAATCCGTCTCTCATCTAAAAGTGAGAGCAGGATGCGAAAAACCGGTTCCCACTTTTTCGCATCCTGCTCTTGCGCCGAATTCATTTCGGCGGCTTGGCATATTTCTGTCGCAGATGGGTGGACAGGGCGGGGGGCGTTTGCTACATCGCCGGCCTGCCTGACGCGGCCTTGGCCGCAGCGACGGCGACGCTTCGTGGCGTATGGGTGATTAGCTCAGTTGGTAGAGCAGCTGACTCTTAATCAGCGGGTCGTAGGTTCGAGCCCTACATCACCCACCACGGAAACTTCTGCGAAATCGAAAGCATAGGCAGATCGGCCGGCGACACAAAGCCGGAACGGTCTGTGCGTTTTGCATTTTATTTTGCAACTTCCGCACGTCGAACGCCGAAACCGCTTGATCGCTCCGGCGATCCTGCCGATGGCCGCTTCTACCGTTGCGATGACGTCATTCATCCGGGGCGCTGGAGAAGTATAGACGTGGCGCTGGAGCGCTCATGGCGCCCGGGCCGCAGTGCGGCGAGGCTTGAACGCGGCGCAACCTTCCCGGTAAGTTGAATGGAACGATTCGAGGCTCTTCGCATTGTTGTTTGCCCGCCTGACGGGGCACGAGAGGATTCAATATGAATAGGAAGTCTATCTTGGCCGGCTTCGTCGGTGCCATTGCTCTCGCGAGTGCTGCGATTTCTGCCTCGACGGCAGTCAACGCAGCCGAGACATTGCCCGCCACCGTGGCTCATCAACTCGACGGGCAGGCTGTAGAGTTCACCATGACTGCGGCCAAGCAGCGCCGTCTCATGATCATCGAAGAAACACAGCGCCAGCAGCGCTACGGGCGTAGAGGTTACGAACGCGGGCCTGGCTACGGGCGCGAGCTTGGCTACGGATATGGGCCGCGACGCGGCTATGATGGCCCGCCCCCCGGCTATCGCCGCTACGACAGGTACTGATCGGACGAGGGCCCCTGACAACGGGGCCTTCTTTCGCTGAACCATTTGCGATTGGGAGCGCGTTGAGCGCTCCCTTTTTGTTTGAGACTGGAGCCGAGCCGCATTCATCGAAGAGTGAGGCTGCTCACGGCGCAGGGTCGGTACATATGCCGCTTGGCGTTGCCGGCCTTGCGGCGCGCCCGTTCGAATCACGCTTCGCGATGATCAGGCACCGAATGTGGCGAGAGGCGCGCGCCGCGCAGCGCGCCGGGGTTCGCCGCCTTGCGGAACCTTGACCCTGCAGGATGCCCGCGCAGCAACGATGTCGGAGGCGCGAATACTACCGGGCGCGCTTCGGTCAGATGTTTGCGCGCCGGCAACATTGAGAAACCCACGTAAATCGAGAGATTCACGCCGATTTTCTTTACGTCCGTCGACACGCGGCAGGCGACGCGCGTGATGACGAGCGAAGTAAGATGTTGCTGTGGGTGGGCAAATCGCCGTTTAGCCGGCATCTGCGTGGTATTTCTGTAACGCGTCCGCAAAAACAGCCGCTGTGATCTTGCCCGATTTCGCAAGTGCGTTGTCGGTTCTTGAGGAAATTGCGGCAACATTTTGATTTAAAATGAATAAGCCAAATATCGCACTTGCGTCATGTGCGCGCAAAGCTGGCGACGTCGGCCTCTGACTGTCGGGCATGGTGTTGACTTAAGGGGATCAAACAGGGGATGGATTCAGGTGAAATCTTGTCGATTTGGCGGCCGAGTTGTTTCCATCTCGCTTCTCTCGGGCGCCAGGCGGACGTCACGGACACGCTGCAAATACGATCTTGAGGTCCTAGATGCTGAAGACGGCCGACGTTCTGGACGCTCGCAGACTGAGCGCGCCCATGCCGATCGGGAGCGCCAGCGAAGGTTTGCGGCGACTCGTGGCGACAACCGCCCTGGCGACGGGCGTGATCGTCGGGATGATGCTGTTCCAGCCGGGCGAGGCGCAGGCGCAGCAGGTCTGGACTGGACCCGGTACCGACTGGAACACGGCCGCGAACTGGGCTGGCCCCGCCAATGTCCCCGATACGGCCGGCGAGACTGCGGTTTTCCCGGGCGCGATCGCGCCCGCGGCGCTCGCGATCTCCGCCTCCACCACGGTCGGTGGTATCACTTATGACGCTGGTGCGCAGGGCTATACGATCACCCTCGACAATACCTTGGCCCTAACGGGCGCTGGCGTCGTCAACAACTCCGGCGTGACGCAGAATTTCGTGATCAACGCCGGCCAGGGGGTGATCTTCGGTGGTGCTGCAGATGCCGGATCCAATGTGGTTTACACCACCGCTGGAAATGGTGGCGTCTCGTTCCAGGGAACCGGCGCGGCTGCCGCAGCCAGCTTCGTGCTCGGCGGGGCCGGGAATATCTTCATCCAGACGGCCAGTGCGGTTTCGCTCGGCGAAATGAGTGGTGGGGGCGGCTCCCGCGTGCTTGCCTCGTCGGCCGGCGCAGCTTTGACCATCGGTGCTCTCAATACCTCCACGGTCTTCGCTGGCCGCATCGAGGAGGGTGCCGGTGTCGGCCTCACCGTGACCAAGACCGGCACCGGAACGCTGACACTCAGCGATGCCGGCGGAGCCTCCAACTATACCGGCCTGACGACGATCTCCCAGGGCGTGCTGAACATCCAGGCCGCGACCGCACTCGGCACGACGGCCGCTGGCACCGTGGTCGCGAACGGCGCCGCGCTGGAGCTGCAGGGCGGCATCGCGGTTGGAGCCGAGGCGCTGACGCTGAACGGCACTGGCGTCGCCGGTGGGGGCGCGCTGCGCAATGTCAGCGGCGGTAACGTCTATAGCGGTCCGATCACGCTCGCCGGAAACGCCTCGATCGTTGTAGCGTCGAGCATCCTCACGCTGAGTGGCGGCGTCACGCTGGGGGCGAATACGCTGACGCTCGGCGCCGGCCAACTTGTCGTCAACACGATCGGCATCATTGGAGCGGGCTCCGTCGCCCTGCCCACTGGCACGGCTGCCGTGTTCGACGTCGCCAGCACCTATCTGGGCGGGACGACGATCGCCACTGGCGCGATAGGCGCGACCTCGGTCGCGGGAGGCTTCGGCACGGGCACCATAACCCTCGCAGGCGGCACGCTGAGATCCAGTGGGGCGGCCGTCACCGTGGCCAATGCGATCAGCCTGACAGCCAACAGCGCGGTCACCGCGCCGGCGACGCAGCCGCTGAATCTGACCGGCGGCATCACGCTGGGCGCCAACACGCTCGTTTTCAACGGCGCGGGGCAGACCACCGTCAGCACGACAGCGATCACCGGTGCCGGCGGGCTGACCAATTCGAATACCGGCACGCTTATCCTGACCGGCGCCAACACCTATGGCGGCGCAACCGCGATCAATGCCGGCGTCGTCAACATCCAGAACGCCACGGCGCTCGGCACGACGGCGGGTGGGACCACGGTCGCGGCTGGCGCGGCGCTGGAAATGCAGGGCGGCATCTTTGTCGGGGCCGAGGCGCTGACGCTGAGCGGCACTGGCGTCGCCGGGGGTGGCGCGCTGAGAAATATTTCCGGCAACAACAGCTATGGCGGCGCGATCACGTTGCTTTCAGCGACGCGCATCAACTCGGACTCAGGAATCGTGCAGACGGATGGCGCGATCACCGGCGCCGGCCAGACGCTTACGGTCGGCGCCAGTGGAGGCGCTGGCGTCATCATCAACGCCGGACTCAATACCGGGAACGGCGCGCTCATCAAGGATGGCAACGGCCTTCTTGCGCTGAACAGCGTGAATACCTTCACCGGCTCTGTCACGGTCAATGCAGGCACGTTGCAAGTAAGTTTCGGGGCTGGGCCGGTCAACTCCGCGATCGGCGACGCCAGCGCCGTCATCCTGAACGGCGGCCAGATCGACGTCGTTCAAAATGAAACGATCGGCTCGCTGACCGGCGCCACTGGAACCAGCGTCAATCTGGGCGCCGGCATCACATTAACGACAGGCGGCGACAACAGTTCGACGACGTATTCCGGCGCCATTAACGGCGGCGGCGGAGGCCTCGTCAAGCAAGGCACCGGCACGTTCACGCTGAGCGGCGCCAACACCTATACTGGCGCGACGGCGATCAATGGCGGCGAGTTGCGGGTCGACGGCTCGCTCGGCGCGACGGCGGTGGCGGTCAACAACACCGGCACCTTGTCGGGCATTGGCACGCTCGGCGGCGCGGTCACGGTCAATGCCGGCGGCACGCTCTCGGCCGGGCAGAGCCCGGGCACGCTGACCGTGGGCTCGCTGAGCTTGAACGCCGGCTCCAATTCGGTGTTCGAGCTCAACAATCCGGGCACGGTCGGCGGCGTCACCAATGACCTCGTGATCTCCAACGGGCCGGTCCAGCTCGGCGGCACGCTGACCGCGACTGCGGCGTCCGCGGGCTTCTACAGACTGATCAGCGTCGTCGGCGGCGGGGCGATCACCGGGAACTACGCCACGGTCAATGTCGCGGGCTTCACCGGGCAGGTTTATACCAACGCTCCGGGCGCAGCGGAGCAGGTCAATCTCGCCGTGCTCGGCGCCGGCCAGATCATGCAGTTCTGGGACGGGGCCGACACGCTTGGCAACGGCACTGTCGATGGCGGCGCGGGCACCTGGGACGCGACCAGCACGAGCTGGACCGGCCTGCCGGGGCAGGCCGGGGTGAACGCTCCCTGGCAGAGCTCCGTCGCCGTGTTCCAGGGCACGCCCGGCGTCGTCACCGTCGGGGGGACGCAGGCTTTCGACACGCTGCAGTTCAATACCGACGGCTATGTCCTGAATGGCGGCCAGCTCGGCATCGGCGTCGCCGGTGGGGGCACGATCAATGTCAACGGTCTTGGCCTGACGGCAACCATCAATTCGGCGATCGTCGATGGCATTGGGACGAGCCTGACCAAGGTCGGCGCCGGCACGCTCAATCTCAGCGGCGTCAACACCTATACCGGCGGCACGACGGTCTCCGACGGCACGCTCGGCCTGCTCGCTGGCGGCGTGCTGGCCTCGAATGTGACGGTGGCCACGGTCGGCACGTTCAACAATGCCGGCACGGTCAACGCCTCGGTGATCAATAGCGGCACGACGAACAACAGCGGCCTGATCGCCGGGAGCGTGACCAATACGGGCACGCTGACGACGACCGGCACGATCCAGAGCGGCGTCACCAATAGCGGCACGGTCAATGCGGCCGGCACGATCAATGGCGCCATCGCCAACAATGCCGGGACCTTCACGGTGTCCGGCGTGCTCGCCGGCAATGGCGCCTTCAGCAATGCCGGTGGCGCCATCCTTGCCGTGAATGGCGGCAACTTCACCGGGCTTGCCAGCCTCGTCAACGCCGGCTCGATCACGATCGGCGCCGGCCGGACGCTGTCGGCCGGTACGATCACCAACAATGCCGGCACCATCAGCCTTGATGTCGGCGCGATCCTGCAAGGCACCGCCAACACGCTGAACAACGCCGCGACGATCAATGTCGCCACGAACGGCGCGATCCTCGATGCAGGCGCGATCAACAACCTCGCCGGCGGCGTGATCAACTTCAACGGACCCGGCGGGACGGCGACGCTGAGCAGCGGCCTGCAGGTCAACAATGCCGGCGCGATCAACCTCATCGGCGGCAATCTCAACGTCGTCGGCCCGCTCAGCAATACCGGCCAGGTGGCGATCGCGGCCAATCTCGCGGCCAATCTCGCCTCGCTCTCGAATGCGGGCAGCGTCAGCCTCGGCCAGGGCGCGAGGCTGACGACCTCCGGCAATCTCGCCAACACCGGCATGATCGAGCTGCGCAACGGCGCCACCAACAACCTCGTCACGGTCGGCGGCGGCTGGTCCGGCAATGGCCGGGTCGGGCTCGACCTCGACATCGTCAACGCGGCGGCCGACCGGATCAGCGTCGGCGGGGCGTCCTCGGGCCTGACCACGGTCGATTTCGCACAGCTGACCGTGACATCCGCGGTGATCAGTCGCGACGTCCTGGTGGTCAACGGCGCGGCCGGCGCCCAGTTCGTCGCCGCCAATGCGCTGACCCCGACCGGGCCGAGCCCGTTCCCGAATGGCGCTGGCCAGCTCATCACCAATAACGGCCTGGTGCAGTACTGGTTCGGCGAGGCCACGCCCGGCTCGGGCACTTATGTCGTGCGGCCGGATCTCAACGTTACCGCGGCCACGGGCTTCGTCGCCTCCGTGTCGAGCGCCCTGGCCTCGATCAACGCCTTCAGCGAGCCGGCCTCGGCCTTCATCAACGGCCCGGCCGACCCGCAGCCGAACACTCTCTCGTTCGGCACCTGGGGGCGTGCGCGCGGCGGGCATTTCGACATCACCTCGAACAGCACGGTCGGCAGCCTCGGCGGGGTGTCGCGCTCGTTCCGAAGCGTCAACGAGGCCGGTTTCAACGGCTTCCAGCTCGGCGTCGATGCCGGCCTCTACAACATCAACGGCACCGGCTGGACCGCCAATCTCGGTATCCATGGCGGCAAGGTCGACGCCAAGGTCACGACCCCCGAGACGCGCCTCGAGGTCGAGCAGCCCTTCTACGGCGTTTATGGCGCGGTTCGGAGCGGCTCGGGCTTCGCCTTCGACGTGCTGGTGCGGCGGGATAATTTCGACCTGAAGCTGAACTCCCCCTCGGCCGGCCTCACCAATGCGAAGTTCAAGGCGGATGGCTGGAGCGGCCTGGCCTCGATGAGCCAGCGCTTCAACATCACCGACAGCATCTATATCGACCCCTCCGTCGCAGTGCTCTATTCGCGCGCCGAGGTCGACCCGCTGCGGACGCTGCAGGCCAATGTCAGCTGGCAGCCGATCGAGAGCGTCACCGGGCGCTTCGGCGTGCAGCTCGGCACCTTCATCCAGCCGACCGAGACGATCGTGCTCGCGCCCTATATCGCGGCCAGCGTCTGGCGCGAATTCGCCGGCAAGAGCAAGGCGTCGGGCGAATTCGGCGGCCTGAGCTTCCCCACGACCACGGACCGGGTCGGGACCTATGGGCAGTTCAGCGCGGGTGTCGCCGTCTCCTCGACGACGCCCGGCCTGTCGGGCTTCGTGCGCGCCGATCTGCGCTTCGGCGAGAAGATCGAGGGCTACGCCTTCAATGGCGGGCTGCGCTACCAGTTCTGAGCCGCTCCAGATCCGCCTCAAGATCACGGCCGCGCTCCAGCGCGGCCGTTCGCTTTCCGCCCAAGAATTTGCTTTTCGTCCAAGAGCAATTTTCCGATCCAGTTGGATCGCTCAATTGCCCTAACTCTTTGTTTTAACGCATTTTAATCACGCGAGCCGGTGTCCGCTTCGCTTGAAAACGCTCTCGTTGCGAACCTTCGGCCGGATCAGGCGTTTCCTTCGCTGGAGGAGAGTGCGCATGATCGATTTGCTCCGACACCAGGCCGCCGACCCTGGCGGCACGCCGGCAGCGCCGAAGCCGCCACCCGAGGCGCCGCCACTGATCCCAACCGAGATTCCGCCGGCGCCTCCGGTCGAATCGCCGCCGGATGAGGAGCCGGCCGGCATTCCGACCGAGCCGCCGCCGGAGTTGCCGCCGAACGCACCGCCTGAAGGGCCGCCAGCGACGCCGATCGACCTGCCGCCCGGCCGCAATCCGCGCCAGCCGCAGGAATAGCGGCCCGAGCCGTCAGACCGGAGGGGCCGCGCCGTCGCCGATATCCCAGTAGAGCCCGGCCATCAGCGTCAGGCCTTCGCGGGCGATCGCGACGGGAAGATGCTCGTCGGGTGCATGCTGCGAGCAGCCGGGATAGGAATGCGGCACCCAGATCGTGCGCAGGCCCAGCACATCCGCGAAGATGTCGTTGGGCAGAGAGCCGCCGAGATTGGGCAGGAGCGCCGGCTTCTTGTTGGTGCTCCTGGCGATCGAAGCGAGGGCGAAGTCGACCCAAGGGTCTTCCGGATCGAGTCGGGTCGCGCCGAAGATCGCCTCGCGCGACAGCGAAACCTCGACCATCGGGAAGCCGTTGCGCTGCAGGTGGCGGCGCAGGGCCGGCACGATGTCGTTCTGATCGATGCCGACGACGAAGCGCAGCTGGCAGCGCGCCCAGGCGCTTGGCGGCACGGCATTGACCGGCGTCTCCGGCACGCCGGACTTCATCGCCAGCACGTCGAAAGAGCACCAGCCGAAGACCTGCTCGGCTGGGGTCAGGCCGGGCTCGCCCCAGTCGGGGTCGATCGCCGGGCCATCCGGGCCACCATCGATCTCGCAGCCGACCAGCGCCTTGCGCACGGCGGCCGGCAGCTCCTTGGGCACCCATTCATGGATGCGGATCTGGCCGCTGGGGGAGGTGATCGAAGCGATGGCGTGAGCGAGCTGGATCGCCGGGTCGGAGAGGATTCCGCCCCAATTGCCGGAATGATGGCCGCCCTCGCGGGCGACGATCGAGAGATCGAAGGTGACGCCGCCGCGCGCGCCGAGAAAAACCGTCGGCCGCTCCGCATTGAGGCGCGGCCCGTCGGAGGCGATCAGCACATCGGCCTTGAACAGCTCCTTCTGCTCGGTGCAGAGCTCGCGCAGGCCGGGAGAGCCCGATTCCTCGCCCATCTCGATCAGATATTTGACGTTGAAGCCGAGCTTGCCGCGGGTTTCGAGGACGGCGCGCAGGGCGTTGATGTTGATGACATGCTGGCCCTTGTTGTCGACGACGCCACGGCCGTACCAGCGCCCGTCCTTCTCGACGAGCCGCCAGGGCGAGAGGCCTTCGCTCCATTGTGCGTCGAGCCCACGGATGACGTCGCCATGACCATAGCCGAGGATCGTCGGCAGGGCCGGGTCCTCGATGCGGGTGGCGAGCAGGAAAGGTCCGCGCGACAGCGGGTGGGTCAGCGTCTGGCAGGTGAAGCCAAGGCCTTCCAGGAGCGGGCGCATCTCGGTTTCGAGATAGTCCGCGAGCATCGGCGCGCGTTCCGGATTCTGGCTCTCGGTCGGCATGGCGACGAGGCGGGCGAGGTCGCTCTTGAAGCTGCCGGTATCGAAATAGTCTTGCGCATGCGCGATGGCCTGGGCGCGGGTCATGGGGCAGTCTCCGTTCAGCGGCAGAAAGGGTCGATGGAATCAAACATTGCGGGGTGGCGAAAGTGCATCGCGCAGGCCGTCTCCAGCGAGGTTGATCGCGAAGATCAGCAACGCCAGCGCCGAGCCCGGCAGGGCGATGAGCCAGAAGCCGAAGAACATGTAGGCCTTCGCTTCGGAGATCATCAGGCCCCAGGAGGGCAGTGGCGGCTGCACACCGAGGCCGAGGAAGGAAAGAGCGGCCTCCAGCAGGATCGCGCTCGCGGCCTCCAGGGTCGCGACGACGATGAGATGCGGCATGACGTTGGGCAGCACCTCCTTCAGGATGATGCGGAGCGTCGAGGCGCCCGAGGCTTGGGCCGCCGCGATATAGTCGAGCGAGCGCACCTGCTGGGTCGCGCTGCGCATCACCACGGCGAAACGGTCCCATTTCAGCAGGCCGAGCACGAGGATCACGACCCAGAGCGAAGAGCCGATGATGGCGACGACCGCGAGCGCGACCAGGATCACCGGCATGGCGAGCCGCGTCGTCACCATGAAGGTGACGGCAAGGTCGGTGCGGCCGCCGAAATAGCCGGCGAGCAGGCCCATGGTCGCGCCGATCAACCCCGACAGGATCACCACGCTGATGCCGATCAGCAGCGAGATGCGGGCGCCATAGAGCAGGCGCGAGAGATAGTCGCGGCCGAGCGGGTCGGTGCCGAGCGGATGGGCCCAGTTGCCCTTGTCGTACCAGAAGGGCGGGATGTTGCGGGCCGTCAGGTTCTGGACATAGGGGTCGTGCGGGGCGAGCAAGGGCGCAAGCACGGCGATGGCGATGAAGCAGGCCAGCAGGCTAAGCCCGATCATCAGCGTCGTCTGCGAGAGCATGCGCCGCAGCAGGGTCTTGCCCTGGGGCAGGGCGGTGGGCCGCGGCAAAGCGAGGGGAGCGTCGCTCATCGTGGAATATCCTGCATCTCAGGACACCCTGATGCGCGGATCGAGCCAGGCATTGGCGATGTCGGCTGCGAGCGTCAGCAGGACATAGACAGCCGAAAGCAGCATCACGACCATCTGCATGACCGGGAAATCCTTATAGGTGATGCTCTGATAGGCGAGATAACCCAGCCCATCGAGCGCGAAGATCGTCTCGATCACCACCGAGCCGCCGAGCAGGAAGCCGAGCTGCACGGCAGTCAGCGCCACGACCGGCACGAGCGCGTTGCGCAGCGCATGGGTGAAGACGACCTTGCGCGGCGCGACGCCCTTGGCGCGGGCGGTGCGGATATAGTCGGCCGAGAGCACCTCGATCATGCCGGCGCGGATCAACCGCATGAAGGCCGGCGCGGCGTAGTAGCCGAGCGCGATCGTCGGCATGACGTAATGCTGCCAGCTCTGCGAGCCGGAGACGGGGAGCCAGCGCAGCGTGATCGAGAACAGCATCACAAGGCACAAAGCGAAGAAGAAATTCGGCAGGGCCTGGCCGACGACGGCAATGGCGAGCGCCAGCCGGTCGATCCAGCTATTGGCGTAGACAGCCGCCAGCACGCCGAGCGGGATCGAGATCGCGAGCGCGAAGACAAGTGAGCTCAGGCCGAGGATCAGCGTGGCCGGGAGCTTGGAGAAGACGAGAGCCGCGACATCGGTCTTGAAATAGATCGAGGTGCCGAAATCGCCCTGCAGCGTCCGCCAGAGCCAGTCGAGATATTGGATGATGATGGGGCGGTTGAGGCTGTAGGTCTCGCGGATCAGGTCGATATCGGCCTGCTGCGCGCCTTCGCCAGCGATCGCGACCGCGACATCGCCGGAGAGGCGCAGCAGGATGAAGGCCAGCGCCGACACCGTCAGCGCGACGAGAACCGCGAGGCCGAGGCGTTTGAGGATGAAGCCTAGCAAGGGGTAGGTCCCTGCGCTTTGAGAATCGTCGGCATGCAAACTCCTTCCGACGCGAGATCGTCATTGCGAGAAGCGCAGCGACGAAGCAATCCAGGGGCCGTCGTGCGCGACTTTCTGGATTGCTTCGCTGAGCCTGTACTCGGGCTTGCCGAAGGCAAGACCCGGGCGCTCGCGATGACGGCGAGAGGTTGGGGGCTGGGCCGAGCTTACTTCCAGCCCATCTCCCAGAAGCGCACCATCTCATCGGGATAGGCCTTGAAGCCGAGGTCCTTGCTGGCGACGTAGTAGACCGGCAGCGAATAGAGCGGCACCGCATAGGCCTTGTCGGCGATGATCTTCAGCGCCTCCTGATAGGCCGCCTTGCGGATATCGGGCGCGACCGAGTTGTTGCCCTTGTTGAGCAGGTCGCGGACGGTTGCGTCCTTGGTGATATCCTCGGTGCGGAAGGCGAAGTAGTTCGGCGTGTTGGCCGAGACGTCGTTGACCGAGAAGGAACCCCAGGTCTGGTGCGTCAGGTTGGCCTTGTTGCTGCTGATGACCTCGCGCATCGCGGCATATTGCAGGAAGCGCAGATTGGTCTTGATGCCGACCTGCTGGAGATAGCCGATCAGGGCTTCGGTCTGGTTGCGCTCGCGATAGGCGACGATGTCGAGCGTCAGATCCTTGACGCCGGCCTCGGCGAGCAGGGCCTTGGCCTTGGCGGGATCATAGGGATAGCGCGCCGCGCCCTCGTCGGTGCAGCCGAACTGCGAGGGGAAGCAGATCGTGTTGAGGACGCGCGAGCCCTCGCCGACGATATTCTTGACCATGGCCTCACGGTCGATGGCGTGGTTGATCGCCTTGCGGACGCGCTCATCCTTCAGTGCCGGCGCGGGCGTGTTCTCCAATGAGTTGATCTGCATGAAGACGATGCGCATCGTCTCGCCCGAGACGACCTGCAACGTCGGCACGGCCTTGAGCTGGTCGGCCTGGTCCTTGGGGACATGCATGATCAGGTCGACGCCACCCGACAGCGCCTCGGCCATCTGGGTCTGGCGATCGGGGATGAAGCGAATCTCGATCTTGCCGATCTTGCCCGGCTTCTTCGGCGAATCCTTGAAATAGTCCTTGTTGGCCTCGAGCGTGATCGACTTGCCCGGGACGTAATTGGTGACCTTGTAGGGGCCCGAGCCGACCGGCTTCTCGTTCTGGCCCTTGGGGCCGACCTTCTCGTAATATGCGTTGGGATGGATCACGACCGGGCCGGCGAGATATTCGATCGCGGCCGGGAAGACCTCCTTGGTGGTGACGCGGACCTTGTATTTGTCGAGCTTCTCGGCCTTCTCGACCCAGTTGACGTTGCCCTGGGTGACAACCTTGTTCTCGGGCTTGGCGATGAAGTTCAGCGTGTAGACGACGTCGTCGGCGTCGAACTCCTCGCCATTGTGGAACTTGACGCCCTCGCGCAGATCGAACTCGATCGTCTTGTCGTCGATCTGCTTCCAGCTCTTGGCGAGTTGGCCCTTGTATTCGTTGGTTTCGGGGTCGCGGTAGATCAGCGTGTCCCAGACATTGGCGCCGATGATCACGCCGATGCGGACATTGTTGAAGAACGGATCGACGTTCTCGGGCGCCTGATCATAGGCGAAGCGGACGGTGTTGGCGGCCTTCTGGGCGAGCGCCGGGCTGGACGCCGTCGCCACCAGCGCGGTCGAAGCCAGCATCAGCGCGCAAGCCTTCATCAGCGCGCAAGCCTTGGCTATCAATGTCATTCTTCGGTCCCCTCGAAGCGGTTTGCGGTGTCGCGGCTTTGCCGTCTCTGCCGTTCCTTTGTGCGGAAACAAATCTGCCCAAGGATTGCGCTTGCCGCCATAAGAATGAATCGAACGGATTGTTGCCGTTTGGGCAAGGGAGGGCTACAGGCGTTCCCATGCAGACATCGGCCCTGCGATATTTCCTCGAGGTGGCGCGGACCGGTTCGGTCAGCGCGGCGGCCCAGCGCCTGCGTGTGGCCGCGTCGGCGGTCAGCCGGCAAGTCTCCAATCTCGAGAAGGAACTCGACGCGCTGCTGTTCGAGCGGCGCGCGCGCGGCATGATCCTGACCCAGGCCGGAGAGACGCTGGCCGCCTATGCGCAGCGCCTGGCGCTGGAGAGCGAGCAGGTCGTCAGCGAAATCCGCGAACTCAACAGCGCCGATAAGGGCTTGATCCGGCTGGGCGTCACCGAGGGCCTGGCGATCAGCTTCATTCCCGAGATGATCCACGCCTTCCGCAAGCGGCACGCGGAGGTCGCCTTCGACATCAAGGTGATGTCGCCGCTGGTGGTGACGGAGCAGGTGCGGCTCGGCTCGGTCGATATCGGCGCGACCTTCGTGTTGACCTCCGAGCGTGGCGTCACGACCCATTGGCAGCGCGCCGTCCCGACCTATGCCTATGTCGCCTCGAACCATCCGCTGCTGGCGCGGGCGCCGGTCAGCATGGCGAGATCTTCGCCTATCCGATCGCGATGCTCGATGGCGAGGCGACGGTGCGCAAGGTCATGGACATCCATTGCGCGGCACGGGGACTGACGCTGGACCCGGTGCTGACCTCGACCAATGTCACCAGCGTGCTGCATTTCTGCCGGCTCGGTGGGGCGGTGACCTTCGCCAGCAGCATCGCCTTCGGGGCCTCGGAACGCGACGGCTCGCTCGTCGCATTGCCGTTGAAGGACGCCGAGATGCCCGCGCGCAGCCTGCAATTGCAAACCATGTCGGGCCGTGTCCTGCCGAAGCTGGTGACGAATTTCCTGGCGCTCCTCATGCAGGAGCTGGAGAGCGTCGACAGGCTCGCGCCGGCGGTGGCGCGGAGCACCGGGCTTGCGGCGCAAGCCGTGGACATGGCAACGCAGACGGCATGACTTCGATCTCCGGAACGCAAGCCGACGGCGCCGCCCTGATGGTGCCGCATGCCCATCAGCTCGTGGCGCGCGACGCGATTCTCGCGGCGCGCGCCAAGGCTGCGCCGGGCTTCCTGCTCGGCGACCTGACCGGGCTCGGCAAGACGCTCTCGGCCTGGCTCGCGCTCTCGGCGATGCCGGAGGATGAGGTGCTGGTGATCTGTCCGAAGGGGGCGATCCCGCAATGGCGGCGGACGATGGCGCTCTCGGGCCTGCCGGCCAAGCGCGTCACGCTGATGAATTTCGAGCGGACGAAGTCGCTGCTGGCGGCCCCGGCCGACAGCAAGAAGCGCTCGGTCCGGGCGAAGAACAACGAGCTCGCCAAGCATGGTGCGCCCAAGCGCGTCTGGCCGCTCGTCGTGATCGACGAGGCGCATCGCATCCGCAACCCGAATTCGCAGCAGGGGCTGGTCTGCCGCCAGATGGCCGCAGCCGCGCGCTTCACGATCTATATGAGCGCCACCGCCGGCCAGTCGCCGCATGAACTCTCCTATCTCGGGCCGCTGCTGGCGCGGGCGGCGGGCATGCCGAGCGCCGATCTCGACGGGTTTCGCGTGCTGATGAAGCAGCTGAGGATCGGCCGGGCGAAAGGGCGCTGGAAGAACTGGAGCTGGGAGCCCAACGAGGCCGATCGCAAGGTGATGGCCGGGCTGCTCTATCGTGGCGAGCGCGCCATCGGTTTGCGCCGCCGGCCCGAAGAGATCGCGGGCTGGCCGGAGGTGCAGCGCGAGCTTGCGCCGGTGGCGTTGGATAGCGCGGCGCGCAAGCTCTATGATGCGACCTGGCGCGAGTTCCGGCGCGAATTGGGCCTGGCTGGGGGCTCGACACGCAAGCCGCAGGGCTGGGCCGCCGATCTGCGCTTCCGCCAGAAGGCGAGCCTGCTGCGGATTCCGGGAACGGTCGATTTCTGCGACGATCTGCTGGGGAATGACGAGCAGGTCGCGGTCTCGGTCGCCTTCCTCGAAACCAGCGCCATGCTGGCCGAGGCCCTGCGCGGGCGCGGCTGGACAGTCGGCGAGATCAATGGCGAGCGCTCCGGCGCGGTCAATGAGGAGACGCGCATCGCCTTCCAGACCGGCCGCCTCGACGCCGTGATCTTCACCGTGACGGAATCGATCTCATTGCATCGCGGCGAGATGCCGGGCGGCGAGCGCGAGCGCTCGCTGGTGATCCACGACATGCGCCACTCCGCGATCCAGCTCCAGCAGATCGAGGGCCGCTGCCACCGCGACGGCCAGCACGCGACGATCTTCTATGCCTATGCTGAGGATACGGTCGAGGAGGCGGTCGCCGGCACCGTGATCGCGCGCATGGCGGCGATGGAGGGGCTGGCCGGCGACGACACCCGCATGCTGGAGGCGATAGCGGGCATCGTCGAGGCGCGGGCGGCGGCTTGAGTGCGGCTACCGAGCGCCTCACCGTCATTGCGAGGAGCGCAGCGACGAAGCAATCCAGGGGGCTGTGCGAGACCTCCTGGATTGCTTCGCTTACGCTCGCAATGACGGGTGGTGCGTCACGGTTGCTCGCGCGGCGGGCCGAGATGACGCAACCTTGCCTGCACCTTCGGATCATCCAGCAGAGCGCCCGCCTCGCCGTCGAGCCGATGCCGCCAGTTTGGCTTCTCCGTCGTCGTGCCCGGTACATTGGGCTGCGTTCTGATGCCGAGCGCGTCCTCGATCGGCAGTAGTTTCAGGGTGCAGGGCGTCCGGGCGATGTAGCGGATCGCAGCATTGACCACGGGATCGGTGTCGTCGGGCGCCGGGCGCTCGCCCTCGACCAGCCCGGCATTCTGGAAGGCGCCCCAGAGCACGCCGCGATCCCAGGCGCGCACGCTGTCCTGGTCGCTGCCGTCATCGCGCGGGTCGATGTCGGCTCCGGCCCACCAGCCTGCGGTCGGCGGCAGGTCGTGGGTCGTGGTCAGGGCGACCGCACCGGCATCCCATTGTTCCGGCGGCACATAGCTGTGCTGCGTCTTCTCGAAGCGCAGCACGCGCAGGCCGGCGACGCCCTGGGCGCGCAGATCATCGCGAAAGCCGTTCGGCAGCGTGCCGAGATCCTCGCCGATGACGATCGCCCTGTGCCGCCAGGATTCAAGCGCAATCAGGCGAAACAGCGGCTCAGTAGGGAAGGAGACATAGGCGCCGTCGAGCGCGCCCGCGCCTTCCGGAATCAGCCAGAGCCGGCTCATGCCCATGACATGGTCGATACGGATGCCGCCGACATGGCGCAGGCTCGCGCGCAGCGTCTCGATGAAGGGTGCGTAGCCCGAGGCTTCGAGGCCGCGCGGCGAGAAGGTGGTCAAGGCCCAGTTCTGGCCTTCCGCGGCGTAGTAATCGGGCGGTGCACCGATGCTGAGGCCGCCCAGCACCTCATGCTGACGGCTCCAGGCATGGCTGCCGGCGCCGTCCATGCCGATCGCGAGATCGGCGATGAGCCCGACCTTCATGCCGCCTTCGCGGCAGGCGCGCTGAGCCTCGCCATAGGAGCGGCCGGTCAGCCATTGCAGGAAGATCTGGTAGGTGACCTCGTCCTGATGTTCGGCGGCGAAGGCCGAGACCTCGGGGCTGTTGGGATCGCGATAAGCCGGCCGCCAGTCGCGCCAGCTTTTGATGGTCGGATCGCGGCGCAATTCGGCCCCATGCAGAACCTCGAAGACGGCATGGGCCCTGAGCAGCGGCGAGGCGTCGGCCAAATGGCGCTCGAAATCGGCGCGTGGAGCGTCCAGGGAGCGGGCAGGGTCGCGAAGGGCACCGAACAGTGCCCGCAGCAAGGCCCAATGCGGCGGCGTCGCGGCAAGCCAATCGATCTGGGGCAGGGCGGAGAGCCTCGCCATCTCCTCGCCGAGGCTGAGCTGCGCGACTACGTCCCGGATCAGTTCAATGGGAAAGGTGGTTGCTGGGTCGGCATGGAGGGGATTGCAGAACAGGCGCGTCGAGGGCGAATAGGGGCTGAACAGCTCGGGTCTGGCGCCATAGAGCGCATGGACGGGGCTGATCGCGAGCGCGTCGGCTCCCTGTTTAGCGGCACTGCGGCCGAGCGCCGCGACGCCGGCGAAATTGCCGATACCGCCATCGCCCTCGCTTCTGAGCGAATAGATCTGTGCCGCCAGCCCCCAACCGGGCGCGCCGGCGTTCAGATCGGCGAAGGTGACGCAGCGCGTTGGCGCGGCGGCGATGGTGACGTCGCCATCGGGCAGATGTGCGATGTGGTAGCCCGGCTCGCTGAAGGCCGGCAGGGTGAGCGTGCCGTCAGGGCCGGCTTCGGCGCTGACAACGCAACGCGTGCCGCCGTCCAGCGTGATTTCGATTGTCGTTCCGCCTGATGCGGCAGGCAAGCTGACCGGCTGGCCGATGCGCGCCGTGGTGAAGCGCGAGGCTGAAGCCTGGCCGCCGCTGTCCAGCAGAACGAGCGAGTGGTGCAGGGCCTGGTCGCTGTCGGCGGGCAGGCCGAGGGCTGCGAGGATGGCGCGCAGGCTGTCGGGAGAGACGGCGCGCTCCGCGCCGGTCTGGTCGGTCCAATCGGGCGCGACGCCGGCCTTGGCCGCAAGCTGGCGCAGGGTTTCGTCGCTCATCGGGGGCTCCGGCGGGGAAAGGTCATGGGGCTCTGGGGCAAGACAGCATGATCTAGCGGCCGGCGCTGTCATGCTCGAGGAGGAGCAGGCCGAGCGGTGGCAGTGTCAGCGACAGGCTCTGGCGCTGGCCATGCCGAGCGACAGAACTGGTTCGGCAGTGCCCGCCATTGCCGATATCGGCGCCGCCATAGACGCCCGCATCGCTGTTGAGCCGTTCGCGCCAGAGCCCGCTCCTGGGCACGCCGATGCGATAATCGTGGCGCGGCACCGGCGTCATGTTGGCGACGACGAGGATGTCGGGCGTGTCCGCGCCGCCAGAGCGGCGGAAGGCGAAGACCGAGTTGGCGCGGTCGTCGGCGATCACCCAGGCGAAGCCCTCGGGCGTATGGTCGAGGCGGTGGAGGGCGGGCGTCGAACGGTAGAGCGCGTTGAGATCGCGTACGAGTTGCATCGCGCCGCGGCGTCGCGCGTCATCGGGGTGCGGCCAGGGGAAGGGCACGTCGACGTTCCACTCGTCCTCCGCGCCGAACTCGCAGCCCATGAAGAGCAGCTTCTTGCCGGGATGGCTCCACATCAGCGCCAGGCAGAGGCGCAGGTTCGCGAAGCGCTGCCAGTCGTCGCCCGGCATGCGCGAGAGCAGCGAGCCTTTACCGTGCACGACCTCGTCATGCGAGATCGGCAGCACGAAATTCTCGGAGAAGGCGTAGAGCAGCCCGAAGGTGACGTCGTCGCCATGGTGGCCGCGATGAACGGAATCACGCGCGAAATAGCGCAGCGTGTCGTGCATCCAGCCCATGTTCCATTTGAAATGGAAGCCGAGCCCGCCATGGTGGACCGGCGAGGTGACGCCGGCCCAGGCGGTCGATTCCTCGGCGATGGTGACCGCGCCGCGCCCACGCGCGCCGATCAGCGTGTTGAGCTCCTGGAAGAAGCTGACGGCCTCCAGGTTCTCGCGGCCGCCATATTGGTTGGGCACCCATTCGCCCGGCAGGCGGCTGTAGTCGCGGTAGAGCATCGAAGCGACCGCATCGACGCGCAGGCCATCGAGATGGAAGGTCTCGACCCACCACAGCGCTGAGGCGATCAGGAAGCCGCGCACCTCGCGCCGGCCGACATTGTAGATCAGCGTGTTCCAGTCGCGGTGGAAGCCCTCGCGCGGGTCTTCATGCTCGTAGAGCGCGCTGCCGTCGAAGCGGGCGAGGCCGTGTTCGTCGGAGGGGAAATGCGCCGGCACCCAGTCGAGGATCACGCCGATGCCGGCGGCATGGCAGTGGTCGACGAAGCGGGCGAAGGCCTCGGGCGGGCCGAGCCGTGCGGTCGGGGCATACATCCCCAGCGGCTGGTAGCCCCAGGAGCCGCCGAACGGATGCTCGGTGATCGGCATCAATTCGACATGGCTGAAGCCCATATGCTGGAGATAGGGGATCAGCCGGTCGACCGCCTCGTCCCAGGAGCCCATCTGGCCCCATTGCGTGCGCAGCCAGGAGCCGACATGGACCTCGTAGCAGGCCATGGGCTCTGCCATCGGGTGGGCGCGCTCGCGATGTGCGAGCCAGGCTTCGTCGCTCCAGCTGAACTCGGCGGGAGCGGCGACGACGGAGCCGGTACGCGGCGGCGCCTCGGTGCGGCGGGCCAGCGGGTCGGCCTTCCAGGGCAAGTGTTCGCCCGACGCCGCGATGATCGCGTATTTATAGGCCGCGCCGGCCTCGACGCCGGGGATGAACAGCTCCCAGACGCCTGGGCCGAGCCTGCGGCGCATTGGATGGCGGCGACCGTCCCAGCTGTTGAAGTCGCCGACGACCGCGACATGGGAGGCGTTGGGAGCCCAGACGGCAAAGAGCGTGCCCTCGACGCCGTCGATCATGCGCAGATTGGCGCCGAGCCGCGTCGCGAGGTCGAAATGCCGGCCCTCGGCGAAGAGATAGATGTCGTCCTCCGAGAGCAGCAGGCCAAAGCTGTAGGGATCGGCGCTTTCGGTGATGCCGCCCGGCCAGGCCGCGCGCAATCGGTATGGTCCCTCAGCAGGGGCGGGCGCCTCGAACAGGCCGGTGCCCTGGCCGATCATGGCAATGGCGTCGCGGCCTTCGCCGAGGATCAGCTCGACATAATTCGCGCCGGGCAGAAAGGCGCGCACCACGGTGACGTCGCCCGCGGCATGGCGGCCCAGCACGGCGAAAGCATCGGGGTGGCGACCCTCTTCCAGAAGGGCGAGATCGCGCGCCGGCAGGCTGGGGAGGCGGAGCGGACTCTGGCGCGTCATCTATCCTGGTCCCATCATGAACCGAACGCCGTCGTGGGAGCGGAATCGGCGATGATGCAACGCAACAGAGTCACGTTGCGTTCCGCGCTGGGGAGATCGTGTTCGGTGCCGCGCTGGACATGGAACCAAGCTTTGCAATTGCGGTTGTCACACGGCGTGGGCGGCGTGTGAAAGAGAGAAATGCGATGAGCCGAGAACAGATCGTTCGTGACACGGCCTATGCGATCTGGGAGGCGGAGGGAAAGCCCGAGGGCCGCGATCTGACGCATTGGCAGCAGGCCGAAGCGCGTGTCGCCGCGAGCGCGACTGTGAGCGCCAAACCCGTGGCCAAGGGCAACATGACCAAGGGTAATGTGCCCGCCTCCCTCGCGAAGGCCTCGGCCAAAGCCGCCCCGCCCGCCAAGACGGCTGCAACCAAGACGTCCGCAACCGGGCCCGCGCCCGCAAGGAAGAGCTGAGCGAGAACGCGCGATAGGCCAGTGTCCGGCGAGCAGAAGACCGGGCGAACTCAAGCCGCGAGCGCCCTGGCATAGACATCGGCATAACGATGGGTCGGGCGCGCCCAGTCGAAGCGCTTGGCCATGGCGTGCTCGCGCATCTGCTTGAAGGCCCGCTTCGTCTTGAACGCCTGCAAAGCGCGCGTCACGGCCGAGGTCAGCCCGGCGCCGGTCGGCGAGGAGAACAGGAAGCCGGAGAGCCCGTCCTCGATGGTGTCGACCAATCCTCCGGTGCGATAGGCGATCGGCAGCGTGCCGAAGCGCTGAGCGTACATCTGGCTCAGCCCGCAAGGCTCGAAGCGCGATGGCATCAGCAGGAAATCGCTGGCGGCGAAGATGCGCCGCGCCTCGGCATCGTCGAAGCCGATGCGCGCGGCGATGGCATGTGGATTCTGCCGGGCGAGCCGCTCGATCGCATCCTCCAACCGCGGCTCGCCGCGCCCGGTGACGATGAGCTGGCCGCCATTGGCGATAATGGTCTCGGCGGCCTCGATCGAAAGATCGATGCCTTTCTGGTGGACGAGGCGGGAGATGATCGAAAACAGCGGACCGCGCGATTGCGGCAGGTCGAAGGTCTGGCGGATATCGGTCGCGTTCTTCTGCTTCCACTGACGGATCAAACGCGTAGGCGCCTTTTCCCCGGCGATCGGCGAGGTCCAGCTATCGTCGATGCCGTTGACGATGCCGGTCAGGCGGCCTTCGTCCATCCGTGTCTTGAGCAGGCCCTCGAGCCCGCAGCCATGCTCGGCGGTGGTGATCTCGCGGGCATAGGTCTCGCTCACCGTGGTGACATGCGAGCCGTAATAGATGCCGGTCTTCAGGAACGAGATCTTGCCATGGAATTCGGCGCCGTTGACCGAGAAGGCGAGGTCGGGGATGCCCAGCGCGCTCATGCGAGCCGGCTGGTAGAGCCCCTGATAGGCGAGGTTATGGATGGTCAGGATCGAGGGGGTGCTGAGCCCCTTCCAGCGCAGATAGCCTGGCGCCAAGGCTGAGGGCCAGTCGTTGACGTGGATGATGTCGGGCTTCCAGTTCGGATCGGCCTCACCGGCCGCGATCTCGGCTGCGGCCAATGAGAGCCTGGCGAAGCGAATGTCGTTGTCGCTGAAGTCGCCGCCCGCGAAGGGGCCATAGGGAGAGCCTTCGCGGTCATAAAGCTCGTCGCAGAGCACGGCATAGATGGTGAGCCCGTCTGGCGTGTTGAAGCGGCCGAGCGACCAGGGCGGCAGGCTCGCCGTGCGCGGCAATTGCGCGACGATGTCCATGGCCGGCTTGGCCGCGCGCACCTTCCTGAAGCCGGGGATGAGTACGCGGACATCGCAGAGCGCGCGCAATTGGCGTGGCAGGGCCGAGGAGACTTCACCCAGGCCGCCGGCCTTGATGAAGTCGCCCATCTCTGAGGTCACGAAGAGAAGTCTGGTGGCCGAGGGCAGAGCGGAACGAGGATCAGGAGCTCCGTCCTTGACTGCCGCGGCGTAGGTCAAAGCGTGGCCGGAGGTTGCGGAACTGGTGTCGATTACGGCCTGCATAGGCACTTCGGACATCGTCGCGATTCCCGCCTGAACGCTGTTTTGAGAACACTTCGGAAAGGTTAAAGTTCCATGTTGCGATGCAACCTATCGATGCAAATCCTGGGCCGCCTGGCAAGTCTTGTTTGAAGGGCGGCGGCGTTGCCGCTCTTGCCGCGGATGTAGCGACATGACGTTGCGGAGAGGGGGCGGCCGTCGCCTCAGCCTCCGTCCATGCCCGGCGCGTCAAAGGTGCAGGCATGGTCGAGAATGATGCCGCGCGCTTTGATGTCGAGGCCGGGGAAAGGTGATCAGGGCGGTGGTGTCGGCAGGGCGGCTTCCGCGAAGAGAGATACGCTGCGAGAGGGCAATTCGGTTTCCGCTTGAGCTGGCGAACTGCAGAAGATCCGGCGCCAGGCCTGGCTCGCCGAAGCGCCAGGCAGCGTGAAGGCTGCCGCCTCATGCCGGCGGTTGATCGCGATCAGCACAGCCTCGCCGGTTCTCGCTAACCGCAGCCCGAAGACATCGAGTCCACGCCAGTCGGCGTCAGCGAGAGGCGTTCCGTCTGCGCGCAGCCAGGTCGCGTCGGGGCGCTTCGAGCCGTTGGAAGGCTGCCCCGTCAGAAAGTGCTCGCCACGGATCAGGGGATGGTCCCTGCGCAGGGCGGATAATTGGGCGGCGAGCGCGATCAGCTCCTGATCCGCCTCCGCCCAATCCAGCCAGAACCTGTCATTGTCCTGGGCATAGGCGTTGTTGTTGCCGAACTGAGTCCGGCCGAATTCGTCGCCGGCCGCCAGCATCGGAATGCCGCGCGAGAGAAACAGAGTCGCCAGCAGCGCGCGGATATCGCTATCGCGTGCGGCCTTCACAGCTACGTCGTCGCTGGCGCCTTCGATGCCGTTGTTCCAGCTGTGGCTGTCATTGTCGCCGTCGCGGTTGCCCTCGCCATTGGCCTCGTTGTGCTTGCCGGCGTAGGCGACGAGGTCGGCAAGCGTGAAGCCGTCATGGGCGGCGATGAAATTGATGCCGGCATTGGGCCCGCGATGCCGGCTGGCGAAGAGGTCGGCCGAGCCGGACAATCGCGTTGCCAGCGCGCCTGCCGCGCCTGCGTCGCCGCGCCAGAAGCGGCGGACATCGTCGCGATAGCGGCCGTTCCATTCGGCGAAGGGAGCGGGGAATTCGCCGAGCCGATAGCCGCCGGGGCCGATGTCCCAGGGCTCGGCGATCAAGAGCGCGTTGGCGAGGTCGGGGTCCTGCAGGAGCGCGGCGAAAAGCGGGGCTTCGGCTGAGAAGCCGGTATCGGAGCGGCCCATCACCGTGCCGAGATCGAAGCGGAAGCCTGCGACGCCGCAGGCCCGCCAATGCCGGAGCGCATCCGTCGCCATACGCAGGACCGGCGCGCGGTCGAGCGCCAGCGTATGGCCGCAGCCGGTGTCGTTGATCAATCGGCCGGGATCGTCCGTGGCGTGGCGGTAATAGACCGCGTTGTCCAGGCCGCGCAGGCAGATCGTCGCGCCATGCTCGTCGCTCTCGGCCGTGTGGTTGAGGACGATGTCGAGGATGATGCCGATACCGGCTTGGGCGTAGGCAGCACAGAGCTTGCGCAGATCGGCCTCGCCGCCGGGGGCGAGGCGCGGATCGAGCGCGAAGAAATTGACTGGGTTGTAGCCCCAGGCATTGCTCAGCCCGAGCGGTGGCAGATGGCGCTCATCCATCCAGGCTGCGACCGGCATCAATTCGACATGGCTGACGCCGAGCCGTTGCAGATGGGCGAGGACCGGTTCGGCGGTGAGCGCCGCCAGCGTTCCGCGCAGAGGCCGCGGGATGGCGGGTTGGCGCATCGTGAAGGATTTGACGCCGAGTTCGTAGATGAAGGCGGGCGCCTGCTCTCGGCCCGGCCTGACCTGGGCTGGTTCGGTTCCCACGACGACGCAGCGCGGCACGAGCGCGGCTGTGTCTATTCCGGTCGAGGGCGGAGCCGCCAAGGCGGGATCCCAGCGAAAGGGCCGGTCGATCAGCGTCGCATAGGGATCGACCAGCAGCTTGGTCGCATCGAAGCGGTAGCCGCGTTCGGGCTGCCAGGGCCCTTCGACACGCAGGCCGTAGCGCAGGCCAGGTTTCGCGCCCGGCAGCAGGCCATGATGGATGTCGCCGCTGCGGCAGGGCAAGGGCAGGCGGGCGATCTCGTGCTCGCCGTCATCGTCGAACAGGCAAAGCTGGACGCTGTCGCCATTGCGCGAGAACACCGCGAACGCGACGCCGTCCGGCGTGATGTTCGCGCCCATCCGCTCTGGCAGGGCGGAGGGCGCGATCCGCCAGGGCGCGCCCAAGTCGGTTAGCCCTTCGCGGCGAAGCCGGCGGGCACCCGCCAGATGCGCTGCGCATATTCACGGATGGCGCGGTCGGCACTGAACCAGCCGCAATGGGCGGTGTTGGCGATCGACATGCGCCACCATTCCGGCTGATTGGCCCAGAGCCCGTCGATGCGGCGTTGCGCCAGCCGATAACTCTCGAAATCGTTCAGGACCATGAACCAGTCATTCGCCCTGAGGCCGTCGACCAGCCCGGCATAGCGATTGCGGTCGCCCGGTGAATAGGCGCCGCCAGCGACCGCGTCGAGCACGCCTTCGAGATGCGGCGTCGTGGCGATGACCTCGCCGGTCGGGCGCGGATTGCGCTTGGCTGCCTCGACCTCGGCCGCCGACATGCCGAAGATGACGATGTTGTCGAGGCCAACGCGTTCGCTGATCTCGATATTGGCGCCGTCCATCGTGCCGATGGTCAGCGCGCCGTTGAGCGCGAACTTCATGTTGCCGGTGCCCGAGGCCTCGAGGCCGGCGGTCGAGATCTGCTCGGAGACGTCGGCTGCTGGGATGATGATCTCGGCAGCGCTGACATTGTAGTTGGGGATGAACACCACTTTCAGCCGGTCGCGGGTGGTGATGTCGTTGTTCACAACTGTCGCGACGTCGTTGATCAGATTGATGATCGCTTTCGCCGTGCCGTAATTCGAGGCGGCCTTGCCGGCGAAGATCTTCACGCGCGGGGCCCAGTCGCGATAGGGCTCGGAGCGGATCGCGTCATAGAGCGCGATCGTCTCCAGGATGTTGAGCAGCTGGCGCTTATATTCGTGGATGCGCTTGATCTGGACGTCGAACAGCGCCGCAGGGTCGACCACGACGCCGGTCTCCTGCCGGATCACCTTGGCGAGCTTGAGCTTGTTGTCGCGCCGGATCGCGATCAATCGTTCCTGCATGCCGGGGTCATCGGCATGGGCGGCCAGCCTGTCGATCTGCTCGATATCGTCGGTGAGGCCGTTGCCGCAGACCTCCGTCAGCAGCTTGGTCAGGCCGTGATTGGCGCTGAACAGCCAGCGCCGCGGCGTGATGCCGTTGGTGACGTTGGTGATGCGGTCGGGGAAAACCGCATGAAGCGGGGCGAACACCGTCTCCTGCATCAACCGCGAATGCAGCGCCGAGACGCCGTTGACCGTATGCGAGCCGACGAAGGCGAGGTGCGCCATGCGCACTCGCCGGCCATGGGATTCGTCGATCAGCGAGATCGAGGCGAGATCGACGCCCTCTCCGCCGGCCGAGCGGCGCACGCCGTCGAGGAAGCGGGCATTGATGCCGAAGATGATCTGCATGTGGCGCGGCAAGAGCCGTTCCATCAGCGCGACTGGCCAGGTCTCCAGCGCCTCGGGCAGGAGGGTGTGGTTGGTGTAGGAGATGGTGCCGCTGGTGATCGTCCAGGCGTCCTCCCAGGAGAGGCCGCGCTCGTCTATCAGGAGCCGCATCATCTCGGCGACGGCAAGCGCCGGATGGGTGTCGTTGAGCTGGATCGCGACCTTGTCGGGCAGATTGTCGAATTTGCCGAACTGGCGGTAATGCCGGCGCACAAGGTCCTGCAGCGAGGCCGAGGTGAAGAAGAACTCCTGGCGCAGCCGCAATTCCTGGCCGGCTGGAGTGGAATCGTTGGGGTAGAGGACCTTCGAGATCGCCTCGGCGCGGTTGCGCTCGGCGACGGCGCCGACGAGGTCGCCCTGGTTGAAGGCGTCAAGCGAGAGCGGGTGCATGGCTCGCGCCCGCCAGAGCCGCAATGTCGTCGCGTCGCGGCCGCGCCAGCCGACGATCGGCGTATCATAGGCGACAGCGAAGACCGCTTCCTCCGGATTCCACGTGACCTCGCCGGGCTTCTCCGTGGCGACGACCGAGCCGCCGAAGCCGATCTGATAAGCGCTTTCGCGGCGCTCGAACTCCCAGGGGTTGCGAAAGGAGAGCCAGTCCTCGGGCACCTCGACCTGGCGGCCGCCATCGATGCGTTGCTTGAACAGGCCATGGTCGTAACGGATGCCGTAGCCGAGCGCGGGAACGCCGGTTGAGGCCATGGCCTCCAGATAGCAGGCGGCAAGACGCCCCAGGCCGCCATTGCCCAGCGCCGCATCGGGCTCGATCGTCTCGATCGCGCCGAGATCGACGCCGAGATCGGCCATGGCTTGCGCCACCGGGCCGGTGAGGCCGAGATTGTTCAGCGCGTCGGCGAGCGAACGGCCGATCAGGAATTCGAGCGAGAGATAATAAACCCGCTTGCGCCCGGTCTGGTAGCTCTCATGGGTCGAGCGCTGCCAGACATCGACGACATGGTCGCGCACGGCGAGGATGACGGCGGTCACCCAATCATGCGGCTGCGCGACGGAGGGGTTCTTGCCGAGCGAATAGGTCAGCTTCCTGACGATCTCGGCCTTCAGCGTTTCGACCAGATCTTTCGATTCAGCGGCGGATGTCGGCCTTGCTTCGGAGGCTGTCTCGGTCAAGCGTGGAACCCCGGCTGTTTCGCTGCCGCGAGTGTCGAGGCAACGTCCGATCAAGTCCAGCCGAAACCACCGCACTGCAGCATCTTTTGCGGCGGGCTCGGCCGGGCGGATAAAAGCCGGCAACCATCCGGCTGCCGGCTTTCGCGGATGCGCCCTGCTCAGTTGGTCTGGCTGCGGGGTTCCTCGCGCGTTGTCCCGCTCATGTTCTTGGCGTTGGTCACCGCTGAATCGGCGAGGCCGACGATGCTGGTCCAGGCGCTACGCGTATAGGCGCCCTGATGCACCACCGCGTCATAGCCGATCGCGAGCACCGCGATGATCAAAAGAAGACGGAACATCTATCCCTCCCATGTCCACCCAGTGCGATCAACGCGCCGCGGCTGGGACAGTTCCTTTCCGGGGAGGCGGGAGGGCTGTTGACCCGCCCGGCGTCGCAGTGTCCCCTCGCTGCGGGGATGAAACAGGAAACCGGCATGTTCGAGGATCTGAGGGGCAAGCGCGTGCTGGTGACGGGCGCGTCGTCGGGCTTGGGCGCGCATTTCGTCGCGCTGCTGGCGGGGCAGGGCGCCGAGGTCGTCGCGGCAGCACGACGGCTCGACCGGTTGAGCGCGCTGGCGAGGGCCTGCGAAGGCCTTCCCGGCACGGTGAGCCCGCTCGCCTTGGATGTCGCTTCCGTCGCTGCGATCGAGGCCGGGCTTGCCGAGGCGAGTGCGGCGATGGGCGGGCTCGACGTGCTGATCAACAATGCCGGCGTCGCCGAGCCCGAGCGCGCGCTCGATCTGAGCGAGGCGCAATGGGACGCGCATCTCGACGTCAATCTGAAGGGCTGCTTTTTTGCCGCGCAGGCCGCGGCGCGGATCATGGCCAAGCAGGATGGCGGCGGCGCGATCGTCAATATCGCCTCGATCCTGGGCGAGCGGGTCGCGATCTCGGTCGCGCCCTATGCGGCGGCGAAGGCCGGCCTGATCCAGCTTACCAAGGCGTTGGCGCTGGAATGGGCGCGCCACAAGGTCCGGGTGAATGCGCTGGCGCCGGGCTATGTCATCACCGATCTCAACCGCGATTTCTTCGAGACCGAGCCGGGGCAGGCGCTGATCAAGCGCATCCCGATGCGCCGCGCCGCCGATCTCGGCGATCTCGACGGAGCGCTGTTGCTGCTCTGCGCCGATGCCTCGCGCTTCATGACCGGGTCGGTCATTGCTGTCGATGGCGGGCATCTGGTTAGCGGGCTGTAGCGCTCCGTCTTTCCGGGGCGATCCGAAGGATCGAGCCCGGAACCCAGAACCGATGCGCTCGATCAGTGAAGCTCACCATGCGAGTGCATTATGGAGAACCGGTATCGGCTCTGGGTTCCAGGTTCTTCGCTGCGCGAAGCCCCGGAATGACGGCGTGGCTCCTCGACTAAGCCGGCAGCAACTCCCTCAGCCGCAGCAGCGCGATCGTCTCGACTTGCCCGAGCGCTGTTTCGAATTCCTGTTCAGGCGAACTTTTCAGGCGCGCTTCGAAAGCCGCGACGATCTCGTCCTTGTCCATCCCCTTCACGGCGATGATGAAGGGGATGCCGAAGCGGGCCTTGTAGGCCTCGTTCAATGCGGTGAAGCGGACGCGCTCGTCGCTGGTCAATCGATCGAGCCCGGCGGAGGCCTGTTCCTGGCTCGATTCCGGCGTCAATTCGCCTGCAGCAGTGAGCTTGCCGGCAAGGTCGGGATGGGCGAGCAGGAGCGCCTTCTGCAGATCGCGCGAGCCGGCGCGCATCGCTTTCGCCATCGCCGTATGCAGGCCGGCGGCGCTGTCCTGGCTCGCGGCCAGGCCGGCGTCATGGGTGGCTGCCGCGACCCAGGGCGAGTGCTCCCAGACCCGGCCAAAGACCTCGACGAAGAGCGCCTTGGGCAGTTTCGAAGGCACATAATCGCCGGCAGGCGGGTGATGCCTGATCCAGTGCCGAGCGATCTCAAGCCGGGTTGCGACCCAGACGCGATCATGGCTCTGAACATAGTCGAGGAAGCGCGCCAGCGCCGCGGCGCGTCCGGGCCGGCCGACGAGCCGGCAATGCAAACCGACCGACATCATCTTGGGCGCCGTCTCGCCCTCGGCATAGAGCGTGTCGAACGAGTCCCTGAGATAGGCGAAGAACTGGTCGCCGGCATTGAAGCCCTGCGGCGTGGCGAAGCGCATGTCGTTGGCGTCGAGCGTATAGGGCACGGCGAGCTGCGGGCCGCTCGGGCCGGCGAGCCAATAGGGCAATTCGTCGGCATAGATATCGGCCGTGTAGAGGAAGCCGCCTTCCGCCATGGTGAGCGGAATTGTGTTCTGCGAGGTGCGGCCCTGATAGCAGCCGAGCGGGCGTTCGCCGGTGAGTTCGGTCTGGATGCGGATGGCTTCGAGAATGTCGGCGCGTTCGCGCTCGGCGGGCACATCGCGATAGTCGATCCATTTCAGGCCATGGGTTGCGATCTCCCAATGGGCTTCCTGCATCGAGGCGACGATCTCAGGATAGCGCGCAAGCGCGCTCGCCACCGCGAAGACGGTGACCGGCAGCTTCCGTTCGGTGAACATGCGCCAGAGCCGCCAATAGCCGGCGCGCGAGCCGTATTCGTAGATCGACTCCATGTTCATGTGGCGCTGGCCGGGCCATGGCGCCGCGCCGACGATCTCGGACAGGAAAGCCTCCGAGGCCGCGTCGCCGTGCAGGATGTTGTTCTCGCCGCCTTCCTCGTAATTGATCACGAACTGGACGGCGATGCGGGCCTGGCCCGGCCAATGCGGATTGGGGGCGTCGCGGCCATAGCCCTTCAGGTCGCGCGGATAGGCGGTGTCGGTCATGAGGGTCAGCTGCCGCGATAGGTTGAATAGCTCCAGGGCGAGGCCAGGAGCGGGACGTGATAATGGCCTTGCGCATCGGCGATGCCGAAGCGCAGCGGCACGATGTCGAGGAAGGCGGGCTCGGGCAGGGGTGTGCCCAGCGCGCGAAAATAGGCGCCGATCGCGAAGCTCAGCTCATAGGTGCCGGTGGTCAGCCCGTCTCCGCTCAGGAGAGGAGCATCGGTGCGGCCATCGGCGTTGGTTAGGGTCTCGACGAGGCGGCGGCGCGAACCATCCGACAGCAGGCGGTCGAGCGTGATCGCCACGCCCGGCGCCGCCCTGCCGTTGACCGTGTCCAGCACATGGGTGGAGAGGCGTCCCATTCGTCGTGATACCCTTTGCGGCTGCGCGGCTCGGAACGAAGCTTGCCTTCGTGAAAAGGCCACCCCGAGAGCCGGCTGATTTCAGCTGGGATCATAAAGTGATCCCAGCTGAAATCAGCCGGCTCTCGTCTAAAAGTGAGAGCAGGATCGATGCGAAAAACCGGTGCCCACTTTTTCGCATCCTGCTCTAGTCTGGACGCATCATGAGAATTCCACCCCGGATTCGGCCCTGTCAATTGCCGGTGCGCGCAACACGAGGCCTGCCGGGCGATGCTTGACGCCTATCTCATGGAATGGGGCGGCATGCTGCTGCGCTGGCTGCATGTGATCACGGCGATCGCCTGGATCGGCTCGTCCTTCTTCTTCATCCATCTCGATGCCAGCTTGCGGCCTGCGGCGGACATCCCTTCTGGAGAGGGCGGGCGCGCTTGGCAGGTCCATGGCGGCGGCTTCTACGAGATGCGCAAATACCTGGTTGCTCCCGCCGTGATGCCGGCCGAGTTGACCTGGCATAAATGGCAGAGCTACTGGACCTGGATCTCGGGCTTCTTTCTGCTGGTCTGGGTCTATTATGCGCAGTCGGAGCTCTATCTGATCGATCCGGCGGTGATGGCGCTGTCGCCGCTCGCGGCGGGCGCGATCGGCATCGCGGCGCTGGCCCTGGGCTGGCTGTTCTACGACTTCCTATGCAAATCGCCTTTGGGCAAGAACGATGTGCTGCTCGGGCTCTTCGGCTTCGGCTATGTCGTCGCCGCGAGCTGGGCCTTCGCCAGCGTCTTTTCCGGGCGCGGCGCATTGATCCATACCGGCGCGCTGATGGCGACGATCATGACCGCCAATGTCTTCTTCAACATCATGCCGGGTCAGCGCAAAGTGATCGCGGCGCTGACGGCGGGCGAAAAGCCCGATCCGAAATACGGCAAGGCGGCCAAGCAACGCTCGACGCACAACAACTACATCACCCTGCCGGTGCTGTTCCTGATGCTGTCGAACCATTATCCGGTGACTTACGCCAATTCGGCGGTGATCCCGGCGCTGGTGGCGCTGATCATCGTCGCGGGCGCGCTGATCCGGCATTTCTACAATCTCCGCCACGCCGACCATGCGAAGTCGCCCTGGTGGTGCTGGGGCGTCGCGATCCTGGCGATCTGGCTCGCCTTCTGGCTCGCGATGGCGTCCTCACCAGGCGGGCGCGAGCGGCTGGGGCTTTCGCCGCTCGCTGCAGCCAAACCCGTCTTGCTGGCGGGAATGGCGTTGCCGCCGGTCGAGATCAGCACCATCGTCAGCGGGCGCTGCGCCATGTGCCATGCGCCGGAGCCGTCCTGGCCCGGCATCCAGATCGCGCCCAAGGGGGTGCTGCTGCACGAGCCGGAACTCATCGCCGCCCATGCCCGTGCCATCAGGGTGCAAGCGGTGATGACGCATGCGATGCCGCCCAATAATCTCTCCGGCATGACCCCGGATGAACGCCGGGTGCTGGCCGCCTGGCTCGGGAATATCCGCTGAAACGGAGGATGGCGCTCACCAAGCCTTGACCTTGTGGTGTGGAAGCTGAACGCCTCGCCGATTTCATTCAGTTTCGGTTCACATCGACCACTGCATTTTCTCCCGCACTGACAGAATGGAGGCTGGTTCCGACTCCGGGATCGTCCAGTACTGAGGGGACCGGGGGGTCCGCTTGAACACTTTTCTGAAGAAGGGCGTCAGCTATCGGCTGGCGGCCGCGGGTTTTGTTTGTGTCTGGGTGATCCTGTGCTGGCCATGGCTTTCAGGTTCCGTCACGATTCCGTTCGACGCCAAGGCGCATTTCCAGGCGCAGATCCAGTTCCTGGCGCAGGCGCTGCACAGCGGCCAGTCGCCGTTCTGGACGCATAACGTCTTCGGTGGCTCCCCCCAGGTCGCCGATCCGCAATCGCTGATCTTTTCGCCCGCGATCCTGCTCGCTTTGCTGACGCCGTCGCCGAGCTTCCGCGAGGTCGATGCCTATGTGCTGGCGCATCTGCTTGCGGGTGGCCTTGCCCTGCTGATGTTCTTCCGCGACCGCAAATGGCACCCCGCCGGCGGCCTGCTCGCGGCGATCGTATTCGCTTTCGGCGCCTCGTCCGCGTGGCGCGTGCAGCATGTCGGGCAGATTGCGAGCCTTGCCTTCTTCGCCATCGCCTTCTGGCTGACGGCGCGCATGCTGCAACGCTCCTCGCTGCTCTCCGGCGCGCTCGCTGGCCTCGCCGGCGGCATGATGGTGCTGGAGCCGGACCAGGTCGCGATGCTCGGCGCCTATGTGCTGATCGGCATGGTTTTGGCGCATTGGCTCTCGGGTGGCTGGGCGGCTGTCCGCGCCAGCCTCGCACCGATCACGGTGGCGAGCCTGGCCGGCATCCTGACCATCGCCATGCCGCTGCTCTGGACCTGGCTCTTCGCCGAGGCGACGACGCGGCCGGAGATCGATTTCGTCGAGGCAGGCCGCGGCTCGCTGCACCCGGCCTCGCTGCTGACCGCCTTCGTCGCGGATTTGTTCGGCGCGCGTGATCCGGCTGTCGATTTCTGGGGCCCTTACAGCCCCGCCTGGAATGCCAAGGAGCTGTTCCTGTCGCAGAACATGGGACAGGTCTATATCGGCGCGCTGCCGCTGCTCCTGCTGATCGCGCCCGGCCTGACGCGAGGCTGGCTCTGGGACAAGGCCATCCGGCCGTTCAGCCTGCTCTTCCTCTTCATGGTGCTGTTCGCGCTCGGCCGCTACACGCCGGCCTTCCAGCTGTTCTACGAGTATCTGCCGGGCGTGAAGGCCTTCCGCAGGCCGGCGGACTCGACCTTCCTGATTGGTGGGCTCGGCGCCATCCTCGCGGGTTATGTGCTGCATCGCCTGCTGTCGGAGGAGAATCTGGGCTCGCTGAAGCGCGATTTCGCGATCGGAGCCGGGGTCGTCGCGGCGGTGATCGTGCTGGCGCTCGTGGTCTCGGCCGATGAGCGGCATCTGCGCGACGCGTGGTGGCCCGCAGCCTCCGCTGTGGCGTGGTTCGGCGCGTCGCTGCTGGTGGTGGGCGTCCTGATGCGCTGGCGCAATGGCATCGGCCCGCTTGCCGCGGCCGTCCTGGTGACGGGCGTCATCGGCGCCGATCTTGGCCGCAACAACGGCCCCAATGAATCGACCGCGCTCTCGCCTGATCTGTATGACGTGCTGCGTCCCGAGACGCAAAACGAGACCGTCCGGGCGTTGAAGCGGCTCGTCGCCCAGCCCACGGGCTCGCCGCGCCGCGACCGGGTCGAACTGCTCGGCATGGGCTTCGAATGGCCCAATGTCGGCATGGTGCACGGCTTCGACCATACGCTGGGCTACAATCCCCTGCGACTGGCCGATTTCTCCGACGCCGTCGGTACGCGCGATTCGATCGGCGACCCGAAAGAGCGCAAGTTCACGCCGCTATTCCCGTCCTATCGCTGCCGCCTCGCCGATCTGCTCGGCCTGCGCTACATCGCGACGCCGGTGCCGATCGGCCAGGTCGACTACAAGCTCCATGACGGAGATCTCAAGCTCGTCGCGCGCACCAAGGAGGGGTATATCTACGAGAACCCTCGCGCGTTGCCGCGCGTGCTGTTTGTCGGTGGCTGGCAGATGGCCGATTTCGACGGCATGAAGGCTGGCGGGCGCTGGCCGGATGTCGATCCGCATCAGGTCGTGCTGCTCGATTCCGAGCCGCCCGAGGCTATACCGGAAGGGCCGAGCACGGCCCAGGCCGAGGTCAAGCTCGGTCGCTACGAGAACACCGAGATCGAGATCGAGGTCACGGCGACGCAGGCCGGCTTCGTCGTGCTGAACGACATCTGGCACCCTTGGTGGCGGGCGCAGGTCGACGGTGTCGATACCGAGATCCTGAAGGCGAATGTGCTGTTCCGCGCCGTGCAGGTGCCGGCCGGGACGCATAAGGTCCGCTTCAGCTTCCATCCGATCGAAGGCGCGCTGGCCGAGTTCCGGGATCGCGTCGATCCGCCGCGCGATATCGAGGACGATCTGCCGGTGCCCGGGCCGATGCAGCCGCAGATCGCGTCCGGAGATGCCGCCGGCCGCTTCCAGCCTGCGCTGGCTACACCGTCACGCGCGACGCTGGAGACGCTGCGTCTCGGTTCGGTGCCGCAGCCTCAGATTGGCGAGCGTTCGCACATGTCCTCGACGCGGGAGTACTGAACGCTGGCTCGGTTTACATACCCAGTCACGGTGCTGTCCATTTTGGCTGAACCGTCATTGCGAGGAGCGTAAGCGACGAAGCAATCCAGCAAGGCTCGCTCTACGCCCCTGGATTGCTTCGCTGCGCTCGCAATGACGGAGTTTGCAAGCGCCTAGGCGGAGTGCTGTGACTCCACCCATCGCTCGCTCACGCGACTCCGAGCTTTTTCTGGAGGGATGTCGAGGAGGTCGTGTACTGGAAGGTCAGTCGCTTGTCGGGATAGACGTAGCGATGGACCTTCTGGGCTGCGAGCGCGGCCTCGTGGAAGCCCGACAGGATGAGCTTGAGCTTGCCGGGATAGGTGTTGATGTCGCCGATGGCGAAGATGCCCGGTGTGCTCGTCTCGAACTTCTCGGTATCGGCCGGGATCAGGTTCTCGTTGAGGTTCAAGCCCCAATCGGCGATCGGCCCGAGCTTCATGGTCAGGCCGAAGAAGGGCAGGAGCGTATTGCAGGCGATCTCGAAGGTCTGGCCGTCACTGTCACGGCAGATCGCGGCCTGGAGCGCCGAGCCCTCGCCCTTGAGGCCGGTGACCTGGCCGAGCTTCATGTCCATCTGGCCGGAAGCGACGAGCGCGCGCATCTGCTCGACCGAATGCGGCGCGGCGCGGAAATCGTCGCGGCGATGCATCAGCGTGACGCGCCTGGCGATCGGCTGCAGGTTGAGCGTCCAGTCGAGAGCGGAATCGCCGCCGCCGACGATCAGGATGTCGCGGCCGCGGAAGGCCTCCATCTTGCGCACGGCATAGAACACCGAGTTGCCCTCATAGGCCTCGATGCCGGGGATCGGCGGCTTCTTGGGCTGGAACGAGCCGCCGCCGGCAGCGACGATGACGGTCTTGGTCTCGAACACCGTGCCGGCATCGGTGGTGACGCGGAAACGCGGGGCGTCCGCCGTGCCGATCGGCTCCAGCGCCTCGATCATCTGGTTCAAGTGGAAGGTCGGGCCGAAGGGCCGGATCTGCTCGACGAGGTTGTCGACCAGGCCCTGGCCGGTGACGATCGGGAAGCCCGGAATGTCGTAGATCGGCTTCTCCGGATAGAGCTCGGCGCATTGCCCGCCGACCTTGGGCAGGATGTCGACCAGATGCGCCTTGATGTCGAGCAAACCCAGCTCGAACACCGCAAACAATCCGCACGGACCTGCGCCAACTATCACGACATCCGTGGTGATAACCTCACCGGGAACGGCCACGTCGCTCATCTCATTTCCTTTGAAACGTTCAAAAATTCTGCAAACCGAACAGCGCCGCGCGTGACATGATGCCTCGCGCGGCGTCTGGCAAGTGTTTTCGGGTTCGCGCGTGTTTTCGGGAGAGACGAGAGACGGGTCCGATCAGGTCGGATCGACCTGATCGGCGCGTGCTCTAGGCGCCGGTATCGGCTCTGAGGCCGGCCGCTGTGATTCCAGCTACGGCGGCCGCTTCGTCATTGTCCGAGGTGTCGCCGGAGACGCCGATCGCGCCGAGCAGTATGTTGTTGGTGTCGCGGATCAGCACGCCGCCGGGCACCGGCACGAGCGAGCCGCCGACGGCATGCGTTGCCGCCTCGATGAAATAGGGCCGCTCCTGCGCCATCTTGTGGAGCGCACGCGAGCCGAGGCCCATTGCGACTGAGCCATGGGCCTTGCCGAGCGCGATCTCGCCGCGCTTCAGGCTGGTGCCGTCCTGCGCCGCGAAGACCTTCTCCGCGCCGCGCGCATCGAGAACAGCGATGGCAAGCGGCTTGAACCCGCCCTTTTCGGCATAGGAGAGGGCCGTTGCGAGAATGGTCTGGGCCTGGGCGAGCGTCAGCATCGGGGAACTCCGTTGGGGCTTTGGGGCTGTTGTCCTGGGGCGCTTGTGCCAGCCCGTCATTGCGGGGGGAAGAGGTCGCCGCGTCAGAGCAGTTGTGCCGAAAAAGGCCTGTCAGGTGACGCAAGGAAGAGTTGTATTCGCGCAAAAATGCAACGTCTGTCTTGAACTTATCATGCTGAGGGGGCTTGATGTGCCCCCCAACAGATGGAGAAGCCTCATGGGTCTGTTCAGTTTCATCAAGGATGCGGGCGCGAAGATTTTCGGCTCGAGCCCAGCCAAGGCCGCCACGGCGGACGAGTTGCAGAAAGAGCTGGCCGGTCATGGCTTGCCGTCCGATGTCGCGATCTCGATCGATGGCGACAAGGTCAAGGTCTCGGGCAAGGCGGTCTCGACCGAGCAGGCCGAGAAGATCATCCTGGCGCTGGGGAACACGACCGGGGTCGCCTCGGTCGAATCCGATCTCGCAGTGACCAAGGAAGCCGCCGCCGCCGTGTTCTACACGGTCAAGAAGGGCGACACGCTCTGGAAGATCGCCGAAGAGCATTACGGCAAGGGCCAGGGCGCCAAATACACCGAGATCGTCAAGGCCAATACGCCGCCGGTGAAGAATCCCGACCTGATCCAGCCGGGCTGGGTGCTGCGGATTCCGGCGCAGGCCTGAGCGAGGCCCCGCTGGATCCGGCGACGGATCCCGAGACTGGCTGCGTCCCTCCGGGCGCAGCCGCAAGACCAGCCCCGAGCGGCCACGGGCGCCCTGTTTGCGACTTACTCTCCACCATCTTCTGCATGGGGATATGCGCGGATCGTAGCGGCTGCGCATTTGAGCGGTGATAGCCAAGCTCCGCTTGCACCAGATCGATGCGCGCCAAGCTGCTCGATGAAGATGCCTGTTCGATGAGGATACCTGCCGCAAGCGAATTGATCCGAGGCGTGATCCGGCTTGGCATCGTGGTGGCAATTCCGGCGCTCACGCTCTATCTGGTAAATCTGCTGGATTGAGCTGGAGATGCGCCTTGATCGTGAAGGATCTCGATATCGACGCCGTCAGGGCCGGACTTGCGGATGGGTCGATCCTGGTGGTCGATGTGCGCGAGCCGCATGAATTCGCCGCCGGCCATATTCCGGGCTCGACCTTACTGCCGCTCTCGCAATTCGACCCAGCCGCCATTCCCGACGCGCCCGGCAAGCGCATCGTCTTCTCCTGCGCCGCCGGCGTGCGCTCGCTGCGCGCGCTCGAATTCGCGCAATCGGCGGGGCTCGACATCGACAGCCATTATTTCGGCGGCTTCAAGGATTGGGCGATGCGGGGCGGGCCGGTCGAGCGCTGAGGGTTTGACCGGGCCTGCGACCTTCAAGCCCCGACGGATGACAAGGATTCAGACATGCCGGTTTCCATGTTTCTGCGCAGCGCGGCCTTTGCCTTCGCGCTCCTGGCGCTGACACCTGCCGGCGCCCTGGCTCAGGGAGCGGCGACACCTGCCGCGCCAACCGCCGACGAGGCCGGCCTGCAGACGGCAATCGCCAAGTCCAACGCCTACACCGCCCTGATGAACCGGACGCTGCGCGCAATCCAGTCCTGGGAGCGCTATGCGAGCTGGGTCGACATGAAGAAGGGGCCGACCGGTAAGGAGCGCTACATCGATTACGGGCTCTACAGCCTTTATGACGTTACCGGCGAGATCAAACGCGCCGAGGAGGCCGTCACCCGTGCGCCGGCGCTGCCGGAGATCGACCAGACGATCAGGCGCTACATCAGGGCTTATCAGGAGTTCGCTCCGCTGATCACGAGGGCGGAGCGCTATTACGAGCGCAAGGATTACCGCGACGACAACGCCACTGAGGGGCGCAACCTGCACATGCTGATGGTGCCGGCCGCAAAAACCTTCCTCGATGAGCGAGCGACGCTCGATGCCCAGATGCGCGTCTACAAGAAAGGGCTCGATCAGCGCGAGCTCGCCGCCGTCGAGCAGCGGGAAGGTCGCTCAGTGCGCTGGCAGGTTCGCAACGTCATGATCAACGCCCGGGTGGTGATGGATCTGATGCCGAGCAATGAGAAGCCGATCGTCGACCTCAAGGCATTCGACGCGGCCGTGGCTGATTATGCCGGTGCGGTGCGCGAGATGGACCGCTTCAAGGAGACCGAGCCCAAAGGCGTGCCCTTCATCGAAAGCCAGGCGAGCTCCTGGCTCGGCAGGCTGAGGGATTTCCGCGACAAGCTCGGCCGCGGCAAGGGCGACGTTCGGCGCGGGGCGGCCAACGACGCGAACTGGCTCGTCAGCTCCTACAACACCATGGTCTCGCTGTCGGAGACCGCGATCCGCACCCTCCGCTGAGCGGGGAGCGATGCGCTGCATGCATCCCGGCGTGTCGCGCGCCGGGGTGACTGAACCCCGTTTCTAGGCCAGTCTTTCATTCGTCTTATCTGAGGATATCGGCTCATGCGTCCCATGAAATTCGGATTCGGCCAGCCCGTGCGGCGCGTCGAGGATCACCGCCTGACCACGGGCGCAGGTCGTTACACGGATGATACGGCCGTCGAGGGCGCGCTGCATGCCTTCGTGCTGCGCTCGCAATATGCGCATGCCAAATTCACGATCCGGGACAAGAGCGCGGCCCGCAAGATGAAGGGCGTGAAGCTGATCCTGACGGGCGAGGACGTCGCTCATCTCGGCGGCATTCCCTGCAAGGGTCTGATCAAGACGATCTCGGGCGAGCCGGTCGTGCCGTTGCCGGTGCCGGTGCTGCCCACCGATACCGTGCGCCATGTCGGTGAGGCGGTCGCCTTCATCGTCGCCGAGACGCTCGACCAGGCGCGCGACGCAGCCGAGGCCATCGATATCTCCTGGGAGACGCTGCCCTCGATCACCGGCATCGCCGCTGCGCTGGAGCCCAAGGCACCGCAGGTCTGGCCGGACCGAGCCGGCAATGTCGCCTTCGAGGCCGAGCAGGGCGACAAGGCCAAGACCGAGGCGGCTTTCGCCAAGGCCGACAGCACCGTCTCCGTCACCATCGTCAACAACCGGCTTGCCTCCAACTATATGGAGACGCGCGCCTGCATCGCCGAATACGACAAGGAGACCAAGCGCTGGACGCTGACGCTCGGCAGCCAGGGCAGCCATGGCACGCGCGACATCCTGGCGAGCTATATCCTGAAGGTCGACCCCAAGCGCATCCGCGTGGTCACGCCCGATGTCGGCGGCGGCTTCGGCACCAAGATCTTCATGTATCGCGAATACCCGCTGACCATGGTCGCAGCCGAGATGCTGAAGCGCCCGGTGCGCTGGGTCTCCGACCGCACCGAGCATTTCCTCGCCGACACCCATGGCCGCGCCAACCTCGCGACGGCGACGGTCGCGCTCGACAAAAAGGGCAAATTCATCGCCCTCAAGGTCGATCTCGCTGCCGAGATGGGGGCCTATCTCTCCCAATATGGACCCTTCATCCCCTGGGTCGGAACCACGATGACGCCGGGCTGCTACAGCATTCCCGCCGTCCATGTGCGCTTTAGGGGCGTGCTGACGAATACGACGCCGGTCGATGCCTATCGCGGCGCGGGCCGCCCCGAGGCCGCCTATCTGATCGAGCGGCTGGTCGATGCGGTCGCGCGCGAGACCGGCAAGACGCCCGACGCCGTGCGCGCGCTCAACTTCGTCAAGCCGGGCGAGATGCCGCACAAGACCCAGACCGGGCCGGTCTATGATTCCGGCGAGTTCGAGGGGCATATGCGCCGCGCCATGGAAGTCGCGGACTGGAAGGGCTTCAAGAGCCGCCTCAAGGCCTCGACCAAGGCCGGCAAGATCCGCGGCATCGGCCTCGCCTGCTATATCGAGGCCTGCGGCGGCGGCGGGCCGGAGAGCTCGACCGTGATCCTCGAGAAGGACGGCATGGTGACCGTGCTGATCGGCACGCAGTCGAACGGGCAGGGGCATGAGACCGCTTATTCCCAGCTCGTCTCTCAGCATCTCGACATTCCGATGGACCGCATCCGCGTCATCCAGGGCGATACCGACAAGGTCGAGACGGGTTCGGGCACCGGCGGTTCGCGTTCGATCCCCGTCGGCGGCGCGGCGCTCGACAAGGCGACTGCGATCCTCTCCGACAACCTCAAGCAGCTTGCCTCGGAGAAGCTCGAAGCGGGCCTCAGTGATCTCGAAATCGTCGATGGCGCGGTGCGCGTCGTCGGCACCGACAAGGCGCTCGACCTTGCCGCGATCGCCGCACTGCCGGGCGCGACCTCGGCCATGCTCAAGGTGCACCAGAGCTGGGAGCCGCCGGAGGCGACCTATCCCAACGGCACCCATGTCTGCGAATTGGAGGTCGATCCCGGCACCGGAGCGACCGCGATCCTC
The DNA here is from genome assembly GCF_001741865.1 of Bosea vaviloviae. Lineage (NCBI taxonomy): Bacteria > Pseudomonadati > Pseudomonadota > Alphaproteobacteria > Hyphomicrobiales > Alloboseaceae > Allobosea > Allobosea vaviloviae. Next base: position 5,328,445 of record NZ_CP017147.1, on the reverse strand, counting down.
AACTATGTCGTGGTCGACGATTTCGGCGTGACGCTGAACCCGATCATGCTGCAGGGACAGGTTCATGGCGGCGCGGCGCAAGGCATCGGCCAGGCCCTGATGGAGGAGATCCGCTTCGATACGGAAGGGCAGATGCTGACCGCGACCTTCATGGACTATGCCCTGCCACGTGCGGTCGACGTGCCGAACTTCCATTTCGAGACGCGCAATGTGCGCTGCCTCACCAATGCGCTGGGCGTGAAGGGCGCGGGCGAGGCGGGGGCCATCGGAGCCTGCCCGGCCGTGATGAACGCGATGGTGGATGCGCTCGACCGCGCGGCCGGCATCAAGGCGATCGACATGCCGGCGACCCCGATCAAGGTCTTCAATGCGCTGAAGCAGGCCGGGTATCCGCTTTAGCAGGCTGCTGCAGAAGTCTCTGGCGGGATCGTCTTGGAGATGATTCACTCTGTCTGAGGCAGATGCGGGGTCTTGCGATGCGGGGACGTGAGGATCGGTCGGATAGCCTGTTCAGCTACATCCGGCTGGAAGAGCGGGTTCCTGCGGATCATCCGCTGCGAGCGATCCGGGCTTTGGCGGACGAGGTTCTGGCGGGTCTGAACGGTCGCTTCGAGACGCTGTATTCGCAGATGGGTCGGCCCTCGATCCCACCGGAGATGCTGCTGCGCGCGACGCTGCTGCAGGCGTTCTTCTCGGTTCGCTCCGAGCGGATGCTGATGGAGCAGATCGACTACAATCTGCTGTTCCGGTGGTTCGTCGGGCTTGAGATGGATGCCGCGGTCTGGCACCCGACGGTGTTCACGCACAACCGCGACCGGCTTCTGGAAGCGGATGTGGCCCACGCCTTCCTGTCGGGGCTGCTGGCTTTGCGTCAGGTGAAGCAGCTCCTGTCGAGCGACCACTTCTCCGTCGATGGCACGCTGATCGATGCCTGGGCCTCGATGAAGAGCTTCCGGCGCAAGGACGGCTCGGACGAGCCGCCTGGGCCTGGCCGCAACGGCGAGCGCAACTTCCGCAAGGAAAAGCGCTCGAATGTAACCCATGCCTCGACCACCGATCCCGATGCCCGGCTCTATCGCAAGAGCGACGGGCACGAGAGCCGGCTGTGCTTCATAGGCCATGCGCTGATGGAGAACCGCCATGGCCTCGTGGTGGACGCGACGCTGACCCACGCCACCGGCACGGCCGAGCGCGAGGCAACGCTTGCGATGCTCGACCGGCGCGAAAGCCGGCATCGGATCACGTTGGGAGCCGACAAGGCCTACGATGTCGAGGCCTTCGTGGGCGACCTGCGGGCGCGCCAGGTGACGCCGCACATCGCCATCAACGGCGCGGTGTCCAAGACCGGCAAGGTGCGCAAGACCGCCATCGACGGCCGCATCACCCGCCATCCCGGCTACGCGATCAGCCAGCGTTGCCGCAAGCGCATCGAGGAGGTCTTCGGCTGGATCAAGACCCAGGCCGGGCTGGCCAAGGTCAAGGTCCGGTCCCGGACCAAGGCCGAGGCGGTCTTCACCTTCGCAGTTGCCGCCTACAACCTCGTCCGCATCCCCAAGCTTCTAGCCCAGGCGACCGCATGAAGGGCAGCGCCAAGCGGACCAAACCACGCTCCGGCAGCAGCATCCACCAGAAGACAAGCCGCCGACGCTTCCCAGCTGCGCCAGTCGCTGCCAAAACAGCAAAGATCATCTAAACCAAGAGCCAGAACAGACTTCTTCAGCAGCCTGTTAGAGCCCGCTCCGATCAGCTTGCATCGCAAGCTGATCGGAAAAACGCTCTCCATCTTTAAGTTTAGAGGCGGATTCACCGATCAGGTCGCCTCGATCTGATCGGATCTGGCTCTAGTGCAAGATTGCATTTGCTGTAGCGCAAATGCCAATCGCGTGAGACCGGCTTGGCGCCAGCGCTTGGCTGATGTGATCTGGAAAGGTTCTAACCGGCGTCATCCTGAGCGCCGGACAGCCTTCGGGGATGACGACGCATGATCCGCTTTGCTCTTGCCGCCACTGCTCTGGTGCTCGGTTTTTCCGCCGTCATGGCGCAGTCTGATCCAATTGCCGAGCGCAAGGCCACGATGAAGACGATCGGCGGAGCCACCGGGCTCGGCGCCAAGATAGCCAAGGGCGAGGAGGCGTTCGACGCTGCCAAGGTCCAGGGCATCTTCAAGACCTATGTCGACTCCGGCAAGAAGATGGAGACGCTGTTTCCCGACAGCTCGAAGACCGGCGATACCACCGCCGGTCCGAAGATCTGGGAAGATCAGGCGAACTTCAGGGCGGCACAGGTCAAGTTCGAAAGCGATGCCGCGGCTGCGGCGACGGCCACTACCGATCTCGCCTCGTTCCGCACCGCATTCGGCACTGTCACCAAGAACTGCGCTGCTTGCCACGAGACCTATCGCATCAAGAAGTGAGGGCTGCCGGTTTTTGACGGCGGCTGGCGGAGCTTTCTGCTGCGCGGCGCGTTCCACTCCAGCACTGTATCGTTCTTGCTCGAACATGCGGTGTCATCCCGGCGGCGTCGCTTCGCGGCGTGGCTGGGATGACGCAGTGGTTCTGAGCTAGAGCAATTTTCGATCCAATCGGATCGATAAATTGCTCTAGACTTTTGTTTTTCACGCATTTTCTTCACGCGAACCGGTATCCACTTCGCTCGAAAACGCTCTAGACTGCGCGCAATCTCGGGAGAGGATGAGAATGCTGCTGCTGCGCCGCTTGCTGGTCACCCTCGTCGCGCTGGCGGCGCTTGGCCTTGCCGGTTTCTACGTATTGACCGACCCGCGCGTGGTTTCGCCTGATCCGCAGATCGGCGCGCTACCGGCGCCAGACATCGAGAACGGCAAGCTGCTTTTCGCTGCGGGCGGCTGTTCGTCCTGCCACGCCACGCCCGGCCAGGACGACAAGCTCAGGCTCGGCGGCGGGCTTGCATTGGGCTCGCCCTTCGGCACCTTCCACGCGCCCAACATCTCGCCGCATACGCGCGACGGCATCGGCAATTGGGGCGTGAAGGACTTCGTCGATGCGATGGCGACCGGCGTCTCGCCGGCCGGGCAGCATTATTATCCGGCCTTCCCCTATACCTCCTACCGGTTGATCCCGCCCAAGGCTCTGGCCGATCTCTTCGCCTATATCCGCACCCTCGCTCCGGTCGAGGGCAAGGCCGCGCCGCATGACCTGCCGTTCCCCTTCAACATCCGCCGCGTCGTCGGCGGCTGGAAGCTGCTCTTCTTCGACGGCGCCTCGTTCAAGCCCGATCCGGGCAAGAGCGAGGAATGGAATCGCGGCTTCTATCTGGTGAACGGCCCCGGCCATTGCGTCGAATGCCATTCGAGCCGCAACGCGTTGGGCGCCATCGTCCAGGCGACGCGCTTCGCCGGCGGACCCGATCCGGAAGGCAAGGGCTGGGTGCCCAATATCACCCAGGCCGAGGACGGCCTTGGCAAATGGTCGAAGCAGGAGATCGCCGAACTGCTCAAGACCGGCTTCACGCCGAGCTTCGACAGCGTCGGCGGCTCGATGGCGGCGGTGGTGCGCAACATCGCGCAGCTTTCCGATGTCGACCGCCTGGCGATGGCGGAGTATCTGAAATCGCTGCCGGCAATGCAGGGGCCGGTGAGGCCGGCGAAGGTGGGGGGATGAGCCCCCTTTAGCGCTTCAACGCGCAGGGCCGCTTGCGAGACGCCGCTCTATCCGAATGCGTTCGATCGAGGCTCTCACGGTTTCACGGTTGAATCGGCTTCAGCCGTGACAAGCCGGGCTCCGGCGGCGAATGCTTGAAAAAGAACCAAGCCTCCGGGCCAGTTGCCGAGTCCGCTGCGGCCATTGATATGACCGAGCGCTCCGACCTCGACAATGCCGCTGCCCCATTGGGCGGCGCGCAGTTCGGCATATTGGAACTCCCCATAGGGATCGTCGGTGCTGGCGACGATGAGGGAGGGGAAGCGCAATCTGCCTTCAGGCACGGGCGCGAAGCTGGCGGCCTCCGCCGGAAAAACAGCCCGGGTCGGATCGGGAACCGCGACGAGGAACGCCCCGGCGACCGGAAGAGACGAGATGCTTTGCCAATGGGCGACCAGAAGGCAGGCCAGGCTGTGAGCGACGAGAAGAGGCGGAGTTCGCGCCGAGGCGACCATGCGATCCAGCGCGGCGAGCCAGTCGCCGAGATCCGGCTGGTCCCAGCTTGTCGGTTGAAAACGCCCGATATGCGGATTGCTGCGTTCCCAATGGGTTTGCCAATGTGTTTCCCCGGAACCACCGATGCCGGGCAGGATAATGATGTCGGTCATGCTTTCCTCTCATTCGCTACTGGGAAAGGATGGCAGCTTTGCTCGCCAGTCAGAATGAGTAATCATCGGAAAGCCCTTCCAGTTTCCGATAGATTCAAGGTGAGGCATGCCGTCTGCCCGCGACAACCATCCCGTCCTCGATCCGACCGATATCGCCATCATCGAGGCGCTGCAGGCGGACGGACGCATGGCGATCTCCGAGCTCGGCCGCAGGATAGGCCTGTCGCAGCCGGCGACTTCGGAGAGGGTCAAGCGCCTGGAGGAGCGGGGCATCATCGCCGGCTATGGGGCCAGGATCGATCCCGCCAGCCTGGGGCTGGGCATGATGGCGATCATCCGATTGCGCACCACGCATGAGTATATCCGCCCATGCCTGAAGCAGTTTTCCGAGATGCCTCAGATCATGGAGGTGTTGCGGTTGACGGGCGAGGACTGCTTTCTCCTGAAGGTTCTGGTGCCGTCCCCGGGCGAGCTCGAAACGATCGTGGATTCGATCGCGCGGTTCGGCGCCGTCACGACCTCCCTCGTCTTGCGCGGGGAGCCACCGAAATTCATCGGACGCGAGCTCATTCAGCGGCGCTGATCTCCAGCGCTACGCACGCGTAAGCAGGCGGGCTGCCTGTGCTGGGCGAAACGATCGCGTTCGAATTCGTCTCGTATCGATTTCGCTCGCAACTATGCGAGCTCGTACCAATGCTTCCGCTGCGGTAGTTGATGCCTCGTCTCGACGCTCCATGGCAAGATCGATCAGCGCACTGCGGCTGGTTGAGGGCTAGGTCGATATGCCCTATACGCAGGCTATATCGCTATTATCCGCTGATCAGGCTCCGCTTCAAGAGCTCGAATAGCTAACGTGGATGGCTACATTGAACGATACTAATGATAAATCACCGCCGGCCGATTCGAAGAAGGATAAGGGTCGGTTCTCTCTGACCCGTCGCCGGCTGGTTGGTTCGGCTGTGGCGGTCGGGGCTGTCGCGGCCGCGGGGATTTCGCTGACGGGCGGCCAGTACCGCGCCGCGACCGCGGATCGGAAGGTCGATGTCCTGTTGATCGGCGGCGGCATCATGAGCGCTACGCTCGCCGTGCTGCTGCATGAGCTCGAGCCGCGCTGGACCATGGAGCTGATGGAGCGCCTCGACAGCGTCGCGGAGGAAAGCTCCAACGGCTGGAACAATGCGGGCACGGGCCATTCGGCGCTTTGCGAGCTGAACTACACGCCCGAGGATGCGAAAGGGAATGTGCAGATCGCCACGGCTGTTGCCGTCAACGAGCAGTTTCAGATCTCGCGTCAGTTCTGGGCGCATCAATTGAAGCAGGGCGTCCTGAAGGAGCCACGCTCCTTCATCAACTCGACGCCGCATATGAATCTCGTCTGGGGTGACGACAACGTCACCTTTCTCCAGAAACGCTTCGAGGCGCTGAAAGCCAGCCCGCTGTTCTCAGGGATGGAGTTCACGAAGGACCCCGCGAAGATCGCCGAATGGGTCCCGATCATGATGGAGGGCCGCAAGGCCTCGATGCCGCTCGCGGCGACGAAATCGCCATTGGGGACCGACGTCAATTTCGGCGAAATCACGCGCCAGTTCACCGCATTCCTGAAGAGCCAGCCGGAATTTCGCCTGCTCACCGGGCATGAGGTCCGCTCGATCACCCGGAATGGGGACGGCACCTGGCGTGTCTCGGCCTTCGACCTGAAGACCGGCAAAGCGGTGCAAACCGTCGACGCCCGCTTCGTCTTCATCGGCGCGGGCGGCACCGCGCTGCCTCTCCTGCAGCTCGCGGGCATTCCCGAAGCCCATGGCTATGGCGGGTTCCCGGTCGGCGGTTCCTTCCTGGTCACGGAGAAGCCCGAAATCGTCAACCGCCATCTGGCGAAGGTCTATGGCAAGGCGTCGGTCGGTTCGCCGCCGATGTCCGTTCCGCATCTCGATACGCGGATGCTCGACGGCAAGCAGGTCCTGCTTTTCGGGCCGTTCGCGACCTTCTCGACCAAGTTCCTGAAGAACGGCTCCTATTTCGATCTGCCGTCATCGGTCTCGCTGGAAAACATCCGGCCGATGGTGTCGGTGGGGTGGAACGAGTTCGATCTGGTCGAATATCTCGCCGGTCAGCTGCTGATGTCCCATAGCGGCCAAATGGACGCGCTTCGGGAATATCTGCCTCAGGCAAAGGACGAAGACTGGCGCCTCTGGCAGGCGGGGCAGCGCGTTCAGATCATCAAGAAGAAACCCGAAGGCGGCGGTATTCTGACCTTCGGGACCGAGATCGTGGCGGCCGCGGACGGGTCCATGGCGGCGCTGCTCGGCGCATCCCCGGGGGCTTCGACCTCGCCTCCGATCATGATCAATCTCCTCGCCAAGGTGTTCGCTGACAAAGTCGCGACCCCTGAATGGCAGAAGAAGCTCCGCGAGATCATCCCGAGCTACGGGGTGAAGCTCAACGACAATCCCGGCATGATCGCCGATGAGTGGGCGATGACGGAGAAGGCATTGGAGCTGGCAGTCGCTTCGCCCACCGTCTCGGTCAAGACTGCGGCGGGAGGCTGAAGAGCGCTCTGACAGCGGAGAATCGATGACGACACGCATCGATTCTCCGTTCCGCGCTCAGGCCTGCAGCCTGCTTTGGAATGACGGTATGGTTCGACGGAAAGTCAGCCCGCTTCGGCAGGCGGACCTTACTCCATCACCGCCGCTTTGAGGATGCACACCATCAGCGCCGAGCCCGGCTGGTCGCCGACGCAGCGGACGATGTGGCGGCGGTCGCAGCGATAGCGCAGCGTGTCGCCGGCCTTGGCGCGCTGGATGATGTCGCCGACCTCGACCTCGAACTCGCCCGAGGTGACGGAGAGCGATTCGATCGAGCCGCGCTGATGGCCTTCCGAGTCGAGCTCGCCGCCCGGCTCGGCCTGGATCTCGTACCATTGCAGCCATTCGACGGTCTTAATCCAGCCGATGATGGCGAGCCTGAGCTTGCCGTCCTCGGAGACCAGGATCGGCGTGTCGCTACGGCTGGTCTTGTCGATGAAGGGCTCTTCCTCGCCGCTGGAGAGCACGCGTTCGATCGAGATGTCGAGCGCCTGCGACAGCCGCCAGATCGTCGCCAGCGTCGGGTTGGTCTCGTTGCGCTCGATCTGGCTGATGATCGACTTCGCCACGCCCGATTGCTCGGCGAGTTCCGAGAGCGAGAGATTATAGGCCTTGCGCAGGCGCTGAATCGTCTTTCCGAGTTGCCCGGAGACGATCTGGGCCCCGGATTCAAGCTCCCGGCCCCCGCGCTCCTTGGTCTCGATACCCATGCGTTTTGACCGTCTTACCTGTCTGTCGTTTGCGGAGGCGAACGATTGTTTGTCTGAGCGGACAATGCCCGTTCCTGATGCAAGCGGCAAGTTCCTCAAGCAAGCGGTAAGCCGAAGCTCGCGGTTGCGCCGGCCTCAGGTCGCCGCTGCCTCAGGTCGTGCGCGTCGACCCGACTTCACGCTGCTCGCGCCTGAGCAGGCCGAGCTGCTGTTCGCGCAGGATGACATAGATGCCGGAGGTGATGACGATCGTCGCGCCGATCAGCACGGCGGTCGCCGGCCATTCGCCGAAGATGAACCAGCCGATCGCGACAGCCCAGAGCATGGTCGAGTATTCGAAGGGCGCGATCAGCGAGGCGTCGCCATAGCGATAGGCCTGGACGAGGAAGATCTGGCCGAGGCCGCCGAGGATGCCGATCGCCAGCATCATCGCCGCATCCTGCAGGTTCGGCATGTGCCAGCCGAACATCGCGGTTGAAAGCCCGAGCGCGCTGGTCATCAGCATGAAATAGAACACGATCGCGCCGGTGCCCTCGCTGCGGGTCAATTGCCGGACCTCGATCGAGGCGAAAGCCGAGCAGCAGGCGCCGGCCAGGCCGATCGCCGCGCCGAAGGCAGGTCCCGGAGCAAGCCCCTTGCCGACGCCGCTGATATAGGGAGAGAGCATGATCAGCACACCGGCGAAGCCGATCGTGACCGCGCTCCAGCGATAGATCCGCACGCGCTCCTTCAGGATGACGGCGGCCAGCACGACGACGGCAAGCGGGGCGGCATAGCCGATCGCGATCGAATCGGAGAGGGGCAGGAACTGCAGCGAGGCGAAGCCGCAGAACATGCCGGTCGAGCCGATGACGCCGCGCTTGAGATGGCCGCGCAGATTGCTGGTTCTCAGCGAGGCGACGACGCCGCCTTGCCAGGCGAGCCAGATGAGCAGGGGAATCAGGGCGAAGAAGGATCGCACGAAGACGATTTCGCCCGTCGGGTAGCGACCTGCGATCGATTTCACGCCCGCCGCCATCAAGGTGAAGACCAAGGCCGAGAAGAGCTTCAGGCAAATGCCGAGGAGAGGTGACAACGGACCGGCGCGGAGGGAGGGCAGGGAGGAGGGTCTTGTAGAAGACCGCCCCCTTTAGACCATGTCCAGCCCAGGCTTCAAAGCGTCAACTCTGCAACCCTGCTAGGCGGCGAGTGGGCAAGGTTCGAACGGGGCTCAGGTCGCATGCTCATCCTCGACGTCATCCCGGGCGAGCGGCGAAACAGCGCTGACCCGGGATGACGGCGCGGATGGCGCAACGTGGCATCGCCTGTCGAAACCTATCGCCCTCTCAGAAACTCCCCCTGAACACGCCGCCGTCGATCAGCAGGTTCTGGCCGGTGATGTAGCCGGCATGCTGGCTGGCGAGGAAGGCGCAGACATTGCCGAATTCCTCGGCCGTGCCGAAGCGCCTGGCCGGGATCTCGGCCTTGCGGGCGGCGGCGAAGTCCTCCGGCGTCATGCTCTTGATGGCGGCCATTCGCGCCGTCCCGCTCTTGAGCCGGTCGGTGTCGAAGGATCCGGGCAGGACGTTGTTGATGGTGACGTTGGCATGGGCCACCTCGCGCGCCACACCGGAGAGGAAGGCCGTCAGCCCCGCGCGCGCCGCGGAGGAGACGTCGAGCCCCGTCAGCGGCGTCAGCACGCTCGCCGAGGTGATGTTGACGATGCGGCCGAAGCGCCGCGCGATCATGCCGTCGACGACGCGCTGAACCAGCTCCAGCGGCGTCGCCATGTTCTGGATGACGCCTTCGAGCAGCGCTTCGCGAGACACATCGCGAAACGGTTTCGGCGGAGGCCCGCCATTGTTGTTGATCAGGATGTCGGGCTCGGGCGCCGCCGCGAGCAAGGCATCCTGCCCAGCGTGTGTCGATACGTCAGCCACCACGGCGATGACCGTCGCGCCGGTGCTGGCACGAATCTGGCTCGCGGTGGCTTCGAGCGTGGCCGCGTCGCGGCCATTGACCACGACAATGCAACCGGCCTCGGCGAGTGCTTGCGCGCAGCCGCGGCCAAGACCCTTGCTGGAGGCGCAGACGATGGCCGTGCGGCCGGAAATCCCAAGATCCATGATTTTTCTCCGGAAACTAGTTGCCTCGAAAGCGAGCCAGAGCACGGATCGCTGGTTCCGTCATCAAAGCGCAACGCAAATCAGCCAAACGCCGACAGCATCGCAACAGAACAGGCAAGCGGGCATGAGCGACGATGACGAGGCTAAGCAGGTTCGCAGCATCTTCATCTCCGATCTGCATCTCGGCACGCGCGGCGCACAGGCCGATCTCGTGCTGGAATTCCTGCGCGCCTATGACGCGCCGCAGATCTATCTGGTCGGCGACATCATCGATGGCTGGCGGCTGAAGAGCGGCTGGTATTTCCCGCAGGCGCATAACGACGTCATCCAGAAGCTGCTGCGCAAGGTGCGCAAGGGCTCGAAGCTGATCTACGTCACCGGCAATCACGATGATTTCCTGCGGGATTTCGCCGGCCTGCAGTTCGGCGGCATCACGCTGGTCGACGAGATCATCCACGAGACCGCCGACGGCAAGCGCCTGCTCGTGATCCATGGCGATCTGTTCGACCTCGTCGTGCGCAACGCCAAATGGCTCGCGCTGATGGGCGACTGGGCCTACACGGTGGCGCTCGCCTGCAACACCGTCGTCAACAAGGTGCGCCGCCGGCTGCATCTGCCGCATTGGTCGCTCTCGGCCTGGGCCAAGCTCAAGGTCAAGAACGCGGTCAACTATATCGGCGAGTTCGAGACCTGCCTGGCTGCCGAGGCGCGCAGGCACCATGCCGACGGCGTGATCTGCGGGCATATCCACCACGCCGCGCATCGCGAGATCGAGGGCCTGACCTATATCAACACCGGCGATTGGGTCGAAAGCTGTACCGCCTTCGTCGAGCACCATGACGGGCGCTTCGAGATGATCCGCTGGCCGCAATACCGGCTGAAGGGCGAGGCGCCGGTGCCGGTCGTCGTCAAAGGGCGCCCGGAGCCGGCCCCCGCGCTCGTCGAGGCTGCGTGATGCGCCTGCTGATCGCGACGGATGCCTGGCGGCCCCAGATCAACGGGGTGGTCCGGTCGCTGGAGCGGATGTTCGAGGCGGGGCCTGCCTTCGGCGTGACGCCACAGGTGCTGACGCCGGACGGTTTTCGGCAGATCGGCTTGCCGACCTATCCCGATATCAGGATCGCGCTGGCGACGCGCCGGGCGGTTGCAGCGCGGATCGCCGAGTTCAAGCCGGACCATATCCACATCGCCACGGAAGGGCCGATCGGCTGGCTGACACGTGCCGTCTGCCTCGCTCAGAAGCGGCCCTTCACGACGAGCTACCACACGCGCTTTCCACAATATGTCGCGGCGCGCTGGCCCATTCCCGAGAGCTGGAGCTACCGCTTCCTGCGTCGGTTCCACGGCCCGGCCGAGGCGATCATGGTGTCGACGGCGTCGGTCGAGGCCGAGCTCAGGCAGCATGGCTTCGAGAAGATCGTGCGCTGGGGGCGCGGCGTCGATCTCGGGCTGTTCCATCCGCGCCCGCTGAGCGTACTCGATTTGCCGCGGCCGATATTCCTCAGCGTCGGGCGCGTCGCCGTCGAGAAAAACCTCGAGGCCTTCCTCTCGCTGCGCTTGCCCGGCAGCAAGGTGGTGATCGGCGACGGGCCGGCGCGGGCCGATCTGCAGCGGGCTTATCCGGACGCGCATTTCCTCGGCACACGCGAGGGCGAGGATCTGGCCTCGATCTATGCATCCTCCGACGTCTTCGTGTTTCCGAGCCTGACCGATACTTTCGGCATCGTGCTGCTCGAGGCTGCGGCCAGCGGCCTTCCGGTCGCGGCCTTCCCGGTTCAGGGGCCAAGCGATGTCTTCGCCGGCAGCGGGGCTGCCGTGCTGAGCGAGGATCTACGGGCGGCGGCGCTGGCGGCGCTGCGCATCCCGCGCGAGACCTGCCTGGAGCTCGCCTCGCATTATAGCTGGCGCCGCAGCGCCGAGCAGTTCTACGGCCATATCCAGCGGGTGGCGCAACCATCGGGGCAGGCGCTACGCAACGAGCCGCCCTGCGCGCCCCTGCAGAGCGTCACAACCTTCGTGAGCGCACGTCCCGCGGAAGGGCCTGTGCCGGAGCGTCTGCGGGCTTGAGTTCGGTGCGGAACTGATCGCGCCGCTCATGGATCGAGGCGATGACCAGCCCCATCGGCACGCCGAGCCCGACCAAAGCCGCCTCCGAGAGCTGCAGGCTCGCCTCGATCGTCTCCGGAACCGCATCGTTGACGCCGATCTGGTAGAGATGGCGGGCATGGCTGGCGTCGCGCGCACGGGCGACGATCACCAGATCGGGCCTGAGCGTGCGCGCGGCCAGCACGGTGGCATCGACCGCGCGCGGATTGTCGATGGTCACGATCAGCGCCGTCGCTTCGTCGAGGCCGCTGAGGCGCAGGAAATCCAGATTCGCGGCATCGCCATAGAAGACGGGCCGGCCGGCCCGGCGCTGTGTCGCGACCAGCGCAGGGTCGAAATCGATCGCGATATAGGGCTTGCCGTGCTCGTCCAGCATTGCGCCGACGAGCCGGCCGACGCGGCCGCAGCCGACGACGATGGCGCGCGCCGAATGATCGTCCGGCGGCAGCACCTTGGCTTCGTCGGGCAGGGTCGCGGGCACGGCCAGTCGCTGCGACCAGGCCCGGGCCAGCCGAGCCAGGAGCGGCAGCACGACCATGGTCAAGGAGACAGCCGCCAGCACGAGGCTCTCGGCATTCTGCGAGAGCAGCTTGGCCGAGACCGCGCCGCCGAACAGCACGAAGGCGAACTCGCCGCCGGGCCCGATCATGATCGCGGTTTCAAGCGCGGTCGCGCGTGACAGCCTGAACCGGCGCGCCAGCCCGAAGACGAGCAGGGATTTCACCGCGAACAGGCCGATCGCGATGCCCAGGATGGCGAATGGGCGGGCGGCGAGGTCGGCCGGGTTCACGCCCATGCCGACGGTGAGGAAGAACACGCCGATCAGCAGCGATTTGAACGGCTCGATCGTGACCTCGATGGCGCGGCGATATTCCGTCTCGGCCAGGAGCAGGCCGGCGATGAAGGCGCCCAGCCCCATCGACAGGCCGGCGGCTGCGGCGATCAGGCCGGTTCCAAGCGCGATCAGCAATGTCGCCGCCATGAAGCTCTCCGACGAATCGGTCGAGGCGACCAGGCGAAACAGCGGCCGCAGCGCCAGCCGGCCGATCACCACGATGGCGGCGATCGCCCCGAATGCCTGGACCAGGGCCTGGGCGAGGCCCGCCAGCAGGGAGCCGCCACCGGCTTGTGCGCCGAGCACGCTGACCAGGAAGAGCAGCGGGATGACGGCGATGTCCTGGCAGAGCAGGATGGCGAAGCTGGCGCGGCCGGCAGACGAGGTCATGCGGCGCTTGGCCGAGAGCAATTCGACGACCATGGCGGTCGACGACAAGGCGAGGCCGAAGCCGATGATGAGCGCGGCCGCCGCCGGCTGCCCGAGCCAATAGGCCACCCCGCCGATGACGCCGCCGGAGAGCGCGACCTGGCCGAGTCCCAGGCCAAAGACGAGCCGGCGCATGGTCATCAGGCGCTCGAAGGACAGCTCGAGCCCGATGACGAAGAGCAGGAAGGCGACGCCGAGTTCGGCCGGCCCCGCCAGGGCTTCGGCCTTCGCCACGGTGATGCTGCTCAGCAGTGGAATCGAGGAAGCGAGGCCGCCGAGGCCGAAAGGCCCCAGCAGCGCGCCGCAGGCCATGAAGGCGACGACCGAATTGACCTTGAATCGCTTGGCGAAGGGCACGATGACGCCGGCCGTGGCGAGCACGACGATGGCATCCTTATAGACGGAAGGGTCGACAGTTCCGGCCACGTCAGTCCTTGCGAGTCGGCGGTGAGAAGAGGCCCGGGAGCTTGCGGGTTACGCGACGGCAATACAACCGCCGGAGGCCTGCGATCATGCCGGAACTAGCCTTTGCGCATGCGGCTTTACGCCTCGTGGTTCGGGCACGACTTCACCGCAAGCGGGTTTCCGGTTTCGACGATCCTGAGCTAGCGTCTGCAGCATCTTTCAAAGGGACCGACGATGCGTTTTGCAGGCACCGAGAATTACGTTGCGACCGAGGATCTGACGGTTGCCGTCAATGCCGCGATCCGGCTGGAGCGGCCGCTGCTGGTCAAGGGCGAACCCGGCACCGGCAAGACGGTGCTGGCGGAGGAGATCGCTGCGGCACTGGGCGCGCCGCTGATCACCTGGCACATCAAGTCGACCACCAAGGCGCAGCAGGGGCTCTACGAATACGATGCGGTCAGCCGGCTGCGCGACAGCCAGCTCGGCGATGCGCGCGTCTCCGACATCGCCAACTACATCAAGCGCGGCAAGCTCTGGGAGGCTTTCGTCTCGGCTGAGCGGCCGGTGCTGTTGATCGACGAGATCGACAAGGCCGATATCGAGTTCCCCAACGATCTGCTGCTCGAGCTCGATCGCATGGAGTTCCATGTCTACGAGACCGGCGAGACGATCAAGGCGGCGCGGCGGCCGGTGATGATCATCACCTCCAACAACGAGAAGGAATTGCCCGACGCCTTCCTGCGGCGCTGCTTCTTCCATTACATCCGCTTCCCCGATGCCGAGACGATGCAGGCAATCGTCGAGGTGCATTTCCCCGGCATCAAGAAGCGGTTGATGGAGGAGGCGCTGAAGCTGTTCTTCGAGGTGCGCGAGGTTCCAGGCATCAAGAAGAAGCCTTCGACCTCGGAATTGCTCGACTGGCTCAAGCTCCTGCTCGCCGACGAGATGACGCCCGAGATGCTGCGCGAGCGCGACCCGCGCAAGCTGATCCCACCGCTGCATGGCGCGCTGCTCAAGAACGAGCAGGACGTCTCGCTGTTCGAGAAGCTCGCCTTCATGACGCGCCGGGAGAGCCGCTGAGGCGGTTCAGCCGAGCCCCAGCAACGGCCGCGCCCGCAGAGCCGCGACAAGCGCGATCGTGGTGACGGCGGCATAGGCGGCAGAGACGACGCCGAGCACGACCAGACCGGCTCTGGCCTGCCTCATTGCCAGCCAGAGCAGCAAGCCGATTGCAGGAATGATCTGCAGGGCGTGCAGCCCGAAGAAATGCGCGACGCGCAGATCCCCGATCGCCAGCGACCAGCCGAAGAACGGAACGGCCGGATGCGGGGCCGGTTGCGTGCCGACATAGTGGCCAGTGGCACTCGAGCCGAGGAGGGCGCCGCTCAGCAGGCCGAAGATGCAGGTGAGGGCGAGACCGGCGACGAGCGACCAGCGCAGGACCTCGGGCATCGGCGTGGCGTCACGGCGAGCGAGCCCATAGGCAAGGAAGCCGGGCGCGACCGTGAACATCACCGCCCCCACGCCCATCAGCGTGTAGAGCGCCGCACTGAGCGTGCTGTCGCTGTTGTAGTGCGAGGCTTCCCCACGCGAGGCGCGCCAGACGATGTAGAGCACTTCGAGGATGATCGGCACGATCACCGGCCAGACGATGTAGCGCCCGGCCCATGTGGTACGGAAGCGTTCGCTGGCGAGCGGCAGGAACAGCGCCAGCGTCAGCAGATAGAAGGCAACCGAGATCTCGAATTTTAATGGCTTGATCCAGGTATCGACGCCTTGGAATTGCCTGATGTCGATCAGCCAGGCGAAGGCGGTCGGCACGGCCAGGGCAAGCATGGCGAAGGCGGCGGCGGTAAGGCGCGGCTCGAGTTCGAGATCGGGCAGCCAAGCCGGAAGGCGGGCCTGGAGGCGAGCGATCCGGTCCTCGCGCGCCAGGCGAAAGCAGGCCTCCAGCAGCAGATAGGCGAGGTAGCCGATCGGCCCGAACAGGAAGGTCATGAGCAGCACCGGCACCATCAGCCAGTGGAGGATCGCCGCCTCCTGCGCCCTGCGCAGGATCCAGTTGCCGAGGAAGAGGTCGAAGGCGAGATAGTGCAGCCAGCCGGCGAGCAGCAGCGGCCTGGAGGCGAAGAGCCCCGCTATGCCGTCCAATGATGAGAAATCCCCCTTCGCCTCGCTCCAGAACACGGCGATCAGCACGAAGTAGCCGAGCGACAGCACTGCGGGAATCACGGCGCCGGCGAGCATCGCCGAGAGGCCGCGCCAGCGCGGCAGCAGGAGAAGGGTGAGCCAGCCCAGGATCGCCAGGCGGGAGCCCAGCATGAAGGCGTCGTCGAGCGTCACCGGCAGCATCATGCTCCTCCATCTGAACGCTGTTAAGTTGCGGTGCCGTAGTAAGTCGCTATCTTGACGTCGTCAAGATTGATTTTGACGATGTGCAGATCGCGAGTTGGAAATGGCGAAGATCGAGGCTGGCTCCGCGCGCGGCGGCTATCACCATGGCGACCTCAGGCAGGCGATGATCACTGCTGCCGAAGCCGTGCTGGCCGAGAAGGGCCTGGCCGGATTCACGCTGCGCGAATGCGCGCGCCGGGCGGGGGTCTCGCCGGCCGCGCCGGCGCATCATTTCGGCAATCTCACCGGCTTGCTGACGGCGATCGCGACGCTCGGTTTCGATGGCCTGTCCGATGCGATGGAGGCGGCGGCCGAGGCTGCCGCGCACCGCGCGAACGGCAACAGGATGGCTGCGATCTGTGATGCCTATCTCGCGACCGCACTCGACAAGCCCGGGCGGTTTCGCGTCGTCTTCGGCCAGATGGGGTTGAATTGGGAGGAGCCTGCGTTCAAGCGCGCCTCCGGCCGCGCCTTCGGCATCCTGGTGCGCGAAACGCGCTGCGAACTGGGCCGCGAGAGCGGAGACGATCTGCTCACGCGCCATCCGCCGAGTTTCGCCGGAGAGCCCGACCTCGCGGCGATCCTGATCGTCTGGTCGGTGATGCATGGCTTCACCACGCTCCTGATCGACGGCCAGCTCGATTTCCTGGCGGAGGAGGGAGGCCGCGAGGTGCTGCTCGGGCTCTATTCGCGGCAGCTCGTGGCGATCCTGATCGCGGCCTTGCGGACGCTCGATCTGCCGCCGCTGGAAGCTCTCGCAAAACCGCCGGGGGATGGTTAGGTTCGACACATGCGACGCCTCATGCTTCTGCGCCATGCCAAGTCGAACTGGCCTACCGGGATGGCCGATCGTGAGCGCCCGCTCGCGACACGCGGACGCGAGGCGGCCCCCGTCATGGGGCGCTATCTCGCCGAGGAGTTGCTGTTGCCCGACCTCGCGCTGATCTCGCCGGCGCGGCGCACGCTTGAGACATGGGACCTGGTCAAGGCGATGCTGCCGGAGAAGCCGCCGAGCCATGTCGAGCCGCGCATCTATGAGGCCAAGACGGAACGCCTGCTGCACACCGCGCAGGAGGTCGATCCCGGCGTCCGCACGCTGCTGATGGTCGGACACAATCCCGGCTTCGAGGAGCTCGCCGCGATGCTGACCGGCCATGGCGACCGCTACGCCTCGGCGCGGATGAGCCAGAAATATCCGACTTGCGGGCTCGCCGTGCTCGATTTCGCGATCGAGGACTGGCGCGATCTCAGCCCGCGCGGCGGCCGGCTCGACCGTTTCGTCACGCCTGCTTCCCTGGGCGAAGGGCCTGACGAGTGAGCGATGGCTCGATCCATCCACCGGGGCGGCCGTCTGATGTGACCATCTCCGCTTCGACCATCTTGGCGTCCGGTGCTCACGGAGCGTTCTCGACGGCCGCGCGAACCGGCTCGCCCCGGCGGCATACCGAGCCATCCCCGCCTCGCATGCCAATCCGCGTCGGCGCATGAGCCAGCCCTCCTATCTCGACGAGGCCCGCAACGCCGCGCTCGCCTTCGGCGACAGCCTGCTTGGCCTGGCGCGGCCGCGCCTGCGGCTGGGCGTCACCGGCCTGTCGCGCTCGGGCAAGACCGTCTTCACCACGGCGTTGATCCAGAACCTGATCGAGGGTGCGAAGCTGCCGGTGCTGAAAGCCGCAGCCGAGGGGCGGATCGCGCGGGTCAGGCTGGTGCCGCAGCCCGATCCCGATATTCCGCGCTTTCCCTATGAGGCGCATCGCGCCGCGCTGAACGGTCCCGAACGGCGCTGGCCCGATTCGACACGGCGGATCTCCGAATTGCGCGTCGAGATCGACTATGAGCGCGCCGCCGGCTGGTTCAAAGGACCGGCGACGCTGACCCTCGACATCGTCGACTATCCCGGCGAATGGCTGCTCGATCTCGCCTTGATGGGCCAGGACTACAAGGCCTGGTCGGCCCAGGCCGTGGCCGATGCGCGCAAGCCGCATCGCCGTGCCGTGGCTTCGGACTGGCTTGCGGATCTGGCCGGGCGCGATCCGGCGGGGCCGGCCGATGAGCTCGCGGCGGAAGCGGCGAGCATCGTCTTCAAGACCTATCTCGCGGCGCTGCGGGCCGATCCCGAGGCGGTCGCGGTGACGCCGCCGGGGCGCTTCCTGATGCCGGGCGATCTCGAGGGCTCGCCGGCGCTGACTTTCGCGCCGCTCGACCTCGGCCATGACAGCGAGCCTTTGCCCGGCACGCTGGCCGGGCTGATGGCAGAGCGCTTCGAGGCCTATAAGCGCGTCGTCGTGACGCCGTTCTTCCGCGATCATTTCGCCCGTCTCGACCGGCAGATCGTGCTGGTCGATGCGCTAGCGGCGCTCGATGCCGGCGCGCCGGCCCTGGCCGACCTGGAGACGGCGCTGGGACAGGCACTGGCGGCCTTTCAGGTCGGCCGCAATTCCTGGCTGTCGAGCTGGTTTTCGCCCCGGATCGAGCGGGTGCTCTTCGCCGCGACCAAGGCGGACCATATCCACCATGCCAGCCATGACCGTTTGGCGGCGGTGATGTCGCATCTCGTGGCGCGGGCGGCCTCCCGGGCGCAAGGCGCGGGTGCGCGGGTCGAGTCGATGGCGCTCGCTGCCGTACGCGCGACGCGCGAGGTCCGGATCAAGGAAGGGCGCGACGAATTGCCCGCGATCGCCGGGGTGCCGGAGGCTGGCGAGGAGATCGACGGGGAGATCTTCGACGGCGTTGCGGAGGCGGCGATCTTTCCCGGCGAGTTGCCGGAGCGGCCCGAGGCGATCTTCGATCCATCGGCACGCTGGCAGATTCGCGCACCGCGCTTCCGGCCGCCTTTGGTTGCGCCCGATGCCGGCGGGCGGACCCGGCCGCCGCCGCAGATCAGGCTCGACCGGGCGCTCGAATTCCTGATCGGGGACAAGCTCGCATGAAGGAGGCTAGAGCGTTTTCGAGCGAAGTGGACACCGGTTCGCGTGAAGAAAACGCGTTAAAACAAAGAGCTAGAGCAATTGAACGATCCAATCGGATCGGAAATTTCTCTAGCCTGATGGAGCTTCTGTCATGACGGGCAAGGCCCCCCGCGCGATCCGGCTCGATCCGCAGCCGCCGGAGGCGGCTGGTGACGGCATTATCGGGGACACCAATGTCGCCATCCTGGCCGAGAGCGAGCCGTTCGATGCCGCCGAGCCGGCGGCCGTTCCCGTGGCGCGGCGGCGCTTCTCCTGGGGAACCGTATTCGTCGCCGGCCTGTCAGGCTTCCTGACGCTCGCGGTCGGGGTTTGGGTGGAGAACACCGTCACTGCGCTGATGACGCAGAATCCGGTGCTCGGCTATGCGGCGCTGGCTTGCGCCGGCTTCGCCGCGCTTGCGCTGCTGGTGATGCTCGCCCGCGTCCTGCGCGACATCCTGCGCGAGCGCAAGGTCGAGGTGCTGCGCCTGCGCGCGACGGCTCTTCTCGCTGGCGGCAGCACTGACGAGGCCAAGGCGATCGCCGGCGAGCTCAAGGCGCTTTACGCTTCGCGCGCTGAGACGGCCAAGGGCCGTGCCGCGCTCGACGAGGCGCTGCCGCAGCTCTTTGCGGCGCGCGACGTGCTGGCCATCGCCGAGCGCAGCCTGATGGCGCCGCTCGACAGCGCCGCCCAGGCGCTGATCGCGCAGGCGGCGCGGCGGGTTTCGCTGGTCACGGCGGTGAGCCCGCGCGCGCTGGTCGACATCGTCTTCGTGCTCGTCGCCTGCGCGAGGCTGCTGCGCGCGATCGCCGGCATCTATGCCGGCAGGCCCGGCGCGCTCGGCCTGTTGCGGCTGGCGCGGCAGGTGCTGGGCCATCTCGTCGTCACCGGCGGCATCGCCGCGGGCGACGCCGTGATCCAGCAGGTGGTGGGGCAGGGGCTCGCGGCCAGGCTCTCGGCCAAGCTGGGCGAAGGCGTGCTGAATGGACTTTTGACCGCCCGCATCGGGCTGGCGGCACTGGCGGTCTGCCGGCCGCTGCCTTTCGTCGAGGCGCGACCGCCATCCTTGTCGGATGTCGCCGGCGATTTGTCGGGTTGGCGCAGTAGCGGGACCGAAAGCTGAGCGCAGCCCGGCAAACTTTGCCGGGCTGCGGCGGTTTTGCCCGGTCGAAACCGCCGCGCTACGCTTTCGAAACCATCCAAGCCTTTGACGAATAAGGCCCAAACCCATGGCATAGGCCATGCAGATCAAGCCTCGATGTTGTGGGGCGCCCATCGAGCGCCAGTCGAGGTGAGGTTGCCATGGGTGTTTTCAGTGCGTTGACGACGGCGGTGTCGGGTCTTCAGGCGCAGTCCTACGCGCTGGAAAACATTTCCGGCAACATCGCCAACTCGCGGACGGCCGGGTTCAAGCGCGTCGATACGACCTTCTCCGACCTGATCCCCGATTCGGCGCTGAACCGCCAGATCGCCGGCTCGGTCGCGGCCTACAGCCAGGCCACCACGACGATCCAGGGCGATCTCTCGGCGACCAAGATCGACACCAATGCGGCGATCAATGGCGACGGCTTCTTCGTCGTCGACCAGCGCCAGAGCGGGCTCGGCACCAACACGACCTTCACCAATGCGAACCTCTATACACGCCGCGGCGATTTCGACTTCGACGCCAATGGCTATCTCGTCAACGGCGCCGGCTACTTTTTGAAGGGCCAGAAGATCGATACCGTCACCGGGCAGGTGGTCGGCAGCCAGCCCGAAGTGCTGCGCATCACGCAGGAGCAATATCCGGCGAAAGCGACGACCTCGATCGAATACCGCGCCAATATCCCGGCCTACCCAGCGACGACGCGCTCCGACAAAACCGTCGTGGGCTCTGAATTGCTTCAGCCGGCGGCCTCATATACTGCTGGATCGGATCCGCATTCGACGACATCGGGCGGCAACGGCGTCGTCATCGGAACCGACCTGACCAACTTCCTGGCCCAATCGATCCCTGGCGGTGCGGCGACGGTCTATGACTCGCTCGGCAAGGCCACGAGTGTCGATTTGCGCTGGGCCAAGGTGTCGAATGTCTCCGCCGGCCCGCCGGCCGTCGCCGATACCTGGAACCTGTTCGTGGCCGAGAACACCAGCGCGACGGGCGCGACGGTGGCCTACCGCAACGCCAACCAGAACATCACCTTCGACAGCACCGGCCAAATGACGGCGCCTGCGAGCGGCAACATCCTTTTGCCGACCATGACGATCGCGGGCACCACGATCACCGGCATCAGCCTGACGACCGGCGGCACTGGCCTGACCCAGAATGGCGATGTCAGCGGCCAGATCGATGCCCGCAGCATCCGCCAGGACGGTTACACGGCCGGTACTTTGGATCGCGTCTCGATCTCGGCTCAAGGGCAAGTGATCGGCACCTTCAGCAACGGTCAGGTCAAGGCGCTGGCGCAGATTGCGACCGCCCGCTTCAACGCCGGCAATGCGCTGAAGCGGCTGGATGGCGGCGCCTTCGAGGAGACGATCGAGTCCGGCGCACCGATCGTCGGCCTCGGCACCTCCGATCTCATCGGCGGCAATGTCGAGCAGTCCAACACCGATATCGCCGACGAATTCTCGAAGATGATCGTCACCCAGCAGGCCTATTCGGCCAACACCAAGGTGATCACCACGGCGCAGGACATGCTGCGCGACGTGTTCGCCATCATCCGCTGAATTCTCGCAGGAGTTGACGCGGCCCAGAAGGGCCGCGGGTGACGACAGGAGTTGACGATGGGCCTCAGCACTTCCCTGAACACCGCGGTTGCCGGCCTCAACGCCACGCAGATTGGCATCGGCGTCGTTTCGCAGAACGTCGCCAATGCCGGCACGGCGGGTTATGTCCGACGTCAGGTCTCGACCACGGACACGCTGGGCGGCAACACCGTCAGCACCAGCAGCACCGCGGTCCAGCGCCTGCTCGATGTGATCGTCCAGCGTCAGCTCTGGCAGGAGACCTCCGGCGCCGCCTACAGCTCGACGCGCTCCGATGCGCTGTCGAACCTCGACCAGCTCTTCGGAGCGCCAGGCAGCACGACAGCGCTGGATTCGATCTACAGCAAATTCACCAGCTCGCTGCAGGCCCTGCAGAACGATCCGTCGTCCTACAGCCTGCGCACCGGCGTTCTCGACGCAGCCACCCAGCTCGCCAACCAATTGAACACGCTCTCGGACGGCGTGCAGACTCTGCGCTCGCAGGCCGAGGCCGGGATCGCAGACGGCGTCACCAAGGTCAACGCGCTGCTGAACTCGCTGACCTCGGTCAACGCCAGCATCGTCGGCAAGCCGAATGACGGCGCCACGGCCGATCTCAAGGACCAGCGCGACCGGATCGTCGCGGAGCTTTCGCAATATATCGACGTCAAGACCAGCGAGGACGCGCGAGGCTCGCTGAGCATCTCGACCAGTTCGGGCACGCAGCTTTTCGATGGCCGCCCGTCGGTGACCTTCTCCGTCGACGAGCACCCGATGCTGAGCGCGGGATCGCAGTGGAGCACGGACCCGACGAAGCGCGGCGTCGGCACCATCACGATGAGCGACACCTCCGGCAATGGCCGGGACGCGATCGCCAACGGCACGTTCCGCTCCGGCGCGATCGCGGCCAATATCGAGTTGCGCGACAAGACGCTGGTCAAGGCCCAGGCGCAGCTCGACGAGATCGCGGCGCAGATGTCGAGCGCGCTGTCGGACCGCGAGGTCAAGGGCACGGCCGCGACCGCCGGCGCCGCGACCGGCTTCGATGTCGATCTCACCGGCTTGCAGGCCGGCAACTCGGTCACGCTCGACTATCAGGTCACGCCGGGCGGGACGACCCAGCGCTTCACCTTCGTGCGGGTCGACTCGGCCGCGTCGCTGCCCCTGCCGGCCTCCGCTGGCGGGGACGCCAATAACCGCGTCGTCGGCATCGATTTCTCCGGCGGCACCGCCTCCGTCGCAGCGCAGATCCAGGCCGCCGTCGGCACGAATTTCACGGTTTCGGGCGCGGGCTCGACGCTCACCATCCTCGATGACGGTGCTGCCGGCACGCGCGACGTCCTCGGAGTGACCGCGCGGCCGACCAATTCGGTGCTGTCCTCGGCGGGAGGTGCGGCGGAGCTGCCCTTCTTCGTCGATGGCGGGCGCGGCAACGCCGTTTATACGGGCTCCTATGACAATGGCTCCCAGCTCGTCGGCTATGCTGGCCGGATCATCGTCAATCCCGCGCTCATTACCGACCGGTCCAAGCTCGTCACCTACGACACCACGACCGCGGCGGGCGACGCGACGCGGCCCAAGCTCATGCTGGAGCGGCTGACGCAGAGCCAGCGCGCCTTCACCAATGCGACCGGCCTCGACGGCTCGACCGCGACCACCAGCCAGAGCATCACCTCCTTCGTCCAGCGCGTGGTCAGCTCCACGGGCCAGGCGGCGGACACGGCCAAGCGCCTCGACCAGGGGCAGCAGGTGGCGCTGGCATCTGTGCAGAGCCGCTTCCAGGCGACCTCCCAGGTCAATGTCGACCAGGAGATGTCGACGCTGATCGAGCTCCAGACCGCTTACGCCGCTAATGCGCGCATCATCTCGACCATCAAGGAGATGATGGACGTTCTGCTGAGAGTGTAAGGACGCAACCGATGACCATCACCTCATATGGCACAGGCGCCTATCGCTCGGCCAAGCCGAACGAATTCGTCGCGACCCGCGGGCAGTTCGACGATCTGCAGCGCCAGCTCACGACGCAGAAGCGCAGCGAGACCCATGGCGATCTCGGCATCGCGCGCGGCACCAGCCTCGATCTCAACTCGAAGATCTCGTCGATCGATTCCTGGCTCTCCGGCATCCAGCTCGCCAACGTCAATCTCAACCTCTCGACGCAGGCGGTCGAGAATTTCGCGACGATGACGAGCGAGACCCGGAACGACATGCGCTCGAACAGCTATGTCGCCAGCGCCAGCGGCCGCTCGGCGCCGCAGGTCCTCGCCGAGGAAAAGTTCAAGCAGACGCTGGATCTGCTCAACAGCAATGTGAACGGGCGCTATCTGTTCTCGGGCCGGACCTCGGACGTTCAGCCGACGGTGAGCTATTCCGAGATGATGGATGGCGACGGGGCAGGGCGCGCCGGGCTGAAGCAACTGGTCTCGGAGCGCAAGGCGGCCGATCTCGGAACTGCCGGCCTCGGACGCCTGACCGCGGCAGGTGCGGGAACGACGGCGACGATCGCCGAGGAGATTCCGGCCCAGCCCTATGGCTTCAAACTGGCGGGGGCTTCGACGGATTCGGCTGCGCTGGTGCCGACTTATACGGCCGGCCCGCCGGCCGATATCTCAGTCAACGTCGCTAGCCAGCCTGTTGCGGGCGAGAGCCTGCATATCAAGCTCAACCTGCCCGACGGCACGCAGCAGGATGTGGTTCTGACGGCGCGAGCTACGGGAACGACCGGCAATGCCAGCGAGAGCTTCGAGATCGGCGTTGACGCCAATGCAACCGCGGCCAATCTGCGCGCTTCGATCAGCGCCGCACTGGGCACGCAAGCTGCAACGACGCTGTCGGCGGCCTCGACGATGGTCGCGGCCAAGAACTTCTTCGATGGCAGCCTGACCAACCCACCATTGCGCGTGCCGGGCCCGCCCTTCAACACCGCGACCGGGGCCCCGGCGCCCGGGACCGCGGCGAACACCGTGATCTGGTATCAGGGCGATGACGGCACCGATCCCGCCCGCAGCACCGCGACGGTGCAGGTCGACAAGAACCAGGTCGTGGGCACCGGTGCGCGCGCCAATGAGGAGGCCTTCCGGGTCGGCCTTGCCCAGTTCGCGGCGCTCGCGATCGAGACTTTTCCCGCCACTGACACCAATTCGCAGGCGCGCTATGAGGCGCTGACCGAGCGGGTCAGCGATAAGCTCGGTTTTGGTGGCAGCGTGCAGAAGCCGGCCGAGATCATCACCGAGTTCGGCTCGGCGCAGACCGCCCTGGCGGCGGCGAAGGATCGCAACGAGAGCACGAAGAATTACCTGACGACGGCGGTTCAGGGCGTCGAGAACGTCACCACCGAAGAGGTCGCCACGCAGATCCTGGCGCTGCAGAACCAGTTGCAGGCGAGCTACCAGGTGACCTCGATCCTGTCGAAGCTCTCGCTGACGAACTACCTCTGACCTAGAGAATGGCGTTCGCGCGCGGAACCGCGCCGTCATTCTCGGGCTTGCCTCGAGAACCTCATGCCAGAGCGCTCTGGTTTTCGAGATGGTCGGGACCCGAGCCCACTGCTGTCCGGTTCGCCGCGAGCGCCCGATCGAAAAGCTCCGTTCATCGCAGGCATTCCAGCGGGCGGGGACGAATGAGGCACGCGCGGGGAACCCTTCTCCCGAATGGGAGAAGGGCAGGGATGAGGGTGTGCCGCTGATTGTTGGGGGCGCTACTGTGCCGCAGCGCGGGCTTCATCCTGAAAGCGCAGGAGACAATGCGGAGACGCTTGCGCGATCTGGTTGTCTGGCTTGCCCTCATCCCTGCCCTTCTCCCACACGGGAGAAGGGTTCCCCGCGCTCGTCATCC
The DNA here is from genome assembly GCF_001741865.1 of Bosea vaviloviae. Classification (NCBI taxonomy): domain Bacteria; kingdom Pseudomonadati; phylum Pseudomonadota; class Alphaproteobacteria; order Hyphomicrobiales; family Alloboseaceae; genus Allobosea; species Allobosea vaviloviae. Next base: position 5,303,079 of record NZ_CP017147.1, on the reverse strand, counting down.
GGCACTTCGCTTCTCGCGCCTGTGAGGGGAGAGCGGTGCATGACCTGCTCAGGGGTTAAAAACCCAGCATGCCCCAGAGAGCTGTGGCGCCAAACGAAACAGGCGTCGCCTTTGCGGGCGACGCCTGTTTCGTTTTCAACGATGCTGGCTAAGGCCGGGCGGAGCCGCCTCAGCGGCCGCGTAGGCCCGCGGCGATGTCGCGATTGATGTTGACCAGCACGCCGAGCGCCTCGGGCGCGGGCTGGGCGGCAATGCGGAAGGTCTGGTTGAAGATGAAATTCGCCAGGCCGAGGATGTTCTGCTTGATGCCGACGGGCAGCGGATTGTCTTCCGCGATCACGGCCGAGACCAGCAGGGTCCAGAGCTTGCGATTGTAATGCAGCGCTTCGTCGAGATCGCCCGCGCGCTCGGTCCAGTCATCGGCGACCGACTGGAGACGCAGGGCGGCTTTGATCAGCAGGGAGGCTTCGAGTTCGCGAGGGGAGGCAGCAGCTTGAGCTGTCTTGGCGGCGGAGGCGTACGCGTTAAACCCGTGTTGCATTCTCGATGAGTTCCGCTTCGTAGGCGATCAGCTTTTTTGCTGCCTTCAGGGCTTTGTAGAGATCGCTGCTTAAGATGCAGTTATTGATCTCGTGAATATGCGGCAGAGAGCTCGGCGCCGCCTGGACGAACTCGCGCACCAGCTCGAAATAAGTCTGGTGTCCATGCGTCGGATCCTGCGCCAGATACATCAGCTGGAGGGCGAGATAGATCTTCTTGGCCGGGCTGTCGGCATTGGCTGCCGTCAGAATGTCTTTCTCACGCAGGATCGGCGCATCGCCCTCGATGAAGAAGCGCGTGCGCTGCTCGTCATTGCGGATCACCACCTGGCCGATGATGATGCGCTCATTGGGCTTGAGTTCGACCTTGAGGGCCATAGCTGTCCTGCCGTCTGGCTGGAGGAAGGGCGGTCGGGCGGCCGGGCTCTTACTGGAAGAGCCGCAGCACGCCCTGGTCGGCCTGGTTGGCGAGCGACAGCGCCGTCTGCGAGAGCTGCTGGCGCGTATTGAGCGCGAGCAGGCTGGCGCCTTCCGCGTTCGAGTCGGCCGATACCAGGTTGTCGGCGCCGGTCGTCAGGACGTTGGAGAGTTCCTTGGTGAAGTCCTGCCGGGTCTGCGCGACCGAGAGGTTCGAGCCGAGCGTCGAGGAGAGTGACTTCAGCGAGGTCAGCGAACTCGTCAGTGCCGCGGTGGCCTTGTCGAGATCAGAGTCGTTCTGGAAGTTGAAGAAGCCGGCGAGCTGTGTGTTGACCGCCTGCGAGATGCCGAGATTGTCGGCGGTCAGGGTCGAGCCCTGGATGTCGAGCTTGGTCTGGTTGGTGCCGGTCTTCTCGTTGAAGACGATCGAGAGGCGGTCGCCCTGCAGCAGGTTGATGCCGTTGAAGCTCGAATCCTTGGCGAGCTGGTCGATCTGCGTCCGCAGGTCGTTGAACTGCTGGATGAGGTTGGAGCGGACGGCCGACGTGATGGTCTGGCCCTTGATCGCGCCGACAGCGGTGGCGTCGGCTGCAAGGAAGCCGATCGCGGTGTTGCTTCCGCCGGTGCCGGCCGCAGTCACGGCTGCGGCGTTCGCGGCCGTAATGTCGGCAGCAGCGGCGCTCGCGGGAGCCGCATTGCCAATGCCGAACTCGACATCGTCGGAGCCGCTGCCCTTGACGTTGAGCTGACCTTTTTCATCGACGAAGGCGGTGGCGATGCCCGACTTGTTGATCTCGTTGACGACGTCGCGAACAGTCGTGTTGGCGCCGTCGAACGAAGCGGTGTAGGTCGTCGAGCCGGCCTTGACCGAGATGGCGAGCCGGTTGCCGAAGGCGCCGGCTGCGATACCCAGATCGCCCGAGCTGGTCGCGGTCGCTCCGTCTGCTGTGGCGGCAGTGCCGCCGGTCGCATCGACGATCTTCTTGTCGAGGGCGATGTCCTTCAGGCTCTTGCTGGTCACGGCGGCTTCGGCGGCGTTGGCGAGAGCCGTGCCGGCCTTGGTCGGGCGGTTCTGCGCGGCGTCGGCCTGAGCCTGCTTCACCGTCGACTGGAGCGATTGCACCAGCTTGGTGATGCCGTCGATGCCCTTGGAGGCGGACTGAATGGTCTGGATGCCGTTCGAGATGCCGTCGAGCAGGCCGGTGAGCTGGCTCGACCGATCGTTCAGGGACATCGAGGTGAAATAGTTGACCGGATTGTCGATCGCGGAGTTGACCTTCTTGCCGGTGGCAAGGCGGTTCTGGATGACGTTCTGCTGGGCGGTGGTCTGCTGCAAGGTCAGCAGGTTGTTGCGAACGCCGCTCGAAAGAATTGGTCCGGCCATCTTCGGTCCCCTGAAACGCGAATCCGCGCTCGTTCGATTTGATCTGGGCCGATAATTCCTTGTTAAGGATAAAAAATGGTTAACACCTGAGTGCGCCTGCGAAGGCGGTTGCGCTGGAGCATGCTGTTCGCGCTTGGAAACACTGCGTCGTCCCGGACGGAGCGAAGCGAAGATCCGGGATCCATCGTAAAGCTCTGGAGCCCTCCGATGGATTCCGGATCTGCGCCGCTGACGCGGCTTGTCCGGAATGACGGTGTGTTTCCGCGCCAAGACAACACGCCTTGATACGCGAATGCGAAAAGGCGGCGGAGCTTGCGCTCCGCCGCCTTTTGTCTTCGGCCCACATTCTGTGGGCAAGCCCGCTTCTGCGGACGAAGGATCAGAACAGACGCAGGATGGCCTGGTCGGACTGGTTGGAGAGCGACAGAGCTGTCTGCGAGAGCTGCTGGCGGGTCTGCAAGGCGAGCAGGTTGGCGGCTTCCTGGTTGCCGTCGGCGGCGACGAGGTTATCGGCCCCCTGCGACAGGACGTTGGAGAGATCCTTGGTGAAGTCCTGCCGGGTCTGCGCGACCGAGAGGTTCGCGCCGAGCGAGGAGGAGATCGACTTCAGCGAGGTCAGCGCGCCGGTGAGCGACTTCGTGGCGTTGTCCAGATCGGTGTCGTTCTGGAAGTTGACGAAGCCGGTCAGCGTCGTATTGGTGGCCTGATTGATGCCGAGGTTGTCGGCGCTCAGCGTCGAGCCCTGGATGTCCAGCTTCGACTGGTTCTTGCCGGTCTTTTCGTTGAACTGGATCGAGACCTTGTCGCCCTGCAGCAGGTTGACGCCGTTATAGCCCGAGTCCTTGGCGAGCTCGTCGATCTGCGTGCGCAGGTCGTTGAACTGCTGGATGAGGTTCGAACGGACGGCCGACGTGATGGCTTGGCCCTTGATCGCGCCGACAGCGGTGGCGTCGGCTGCAAGGAAGCCGATCGCGGTGTTGCTTCCGCCGGTGCCGGCCGCAGTCACGGCTGCGGCGTTCGCGGCCGTAATGTCGGCAGCAGCGGCGCTCGCGGGAGCCGCATTGCCAATGCCGAACTCGACATCGTCGGAGCCGCTGCCCTTGACGTTGAGCTGACCTTTTTCATCGACGAAGGCGGTGGCGATGCCCGACTTGTTGATCTCGTTGACGACGTCGCGAACAGTCGTGTTGGCGCCGTCGAACGAAGCGGTGTAGGTCGTCGAGCCGGCCTTGACCGAGATGGCGAGCCGGTTGCCGAAGGCGCCGGCTGCGATACCCAGATCGCCCGAGCTGGTCGCGGTCGCTCCGTCTGCTGTGGCGGCAGTGCCGCCGGTCGCATCGACGATCTTCTTGTCGAGGGCGATGTCCTTCAGGCTCTTGGCGGTCAACGCCACTTCGCTGGCGTTGGCGAGAGCCGTGCCAGCCTTGGTCGGGCGGTTCTGGGCCGCGTCGGCCTGGGCCTGCTTGATGGTCGACTGGAGCGAAGACACCAGCTTGGTGATGCCATCGATGCCCTTCGAGGCAGCCTGAATGGTCTGGATGCCGTTCGAGATGCCGTCGAGCAGGCCGGTGAGCTGGCTCGAACGCTCGTTCAGCGAAGCGGCGGTGAAGTAGTTCACCGGGCTGTCGATGGCCGAGTTGACCTTCTTGCCGGTGGCAAGGCGGTTCTGGATCGCAGTGGCCTGCGACTGAACGGAGGAGAGGGAGGAGACCGCGCTGCGAACGCCGGCGGAAAGTGTAATGGCCATAATCGTAAACCCTTCTGGGATGGTGCCTTCTGGCGTCGTGGCCGTCCTGGCCATGACCCGGCGACATTTGGTCGCCAGCCCGTAACAAGAGGTAAATTTCGGAGGTTCAATTGCGCCGATGTGGCGCTCAGCCGGAACGTGGTTAAGCTGCTCTTAAATGAGGCAGAGGCTTCGAGCCGCGCTGCCTCGGACCGACCAGCTTGAGCAGTCCAAACGAAAACCGCCCGCTTGGAGGCGGGCGGTTCAAATCAGGCTCGTTTCTGGCGGTCTGGTCAGGCGGTGCGTTCGACGGAGTGCGCCGCAGTCTCGCTGGCCTCGCGGGCCAGCTCGGCGAGCTGGCGATTATAGATGCGCAGTTTCAGCGTCGCCTCATCGGGCACCTGCTCCGTCGTCTCGCCCGTCTGCATGTCCTTCTTCTGCAGGACGAGGCTGCGCGTCAGCGGCTCGATATAGAGGCGGCTCTTGATCACGTCTTGCGGAGCCTGCTCGCTTTGGCGGCTGGCCGCGCTGCGGTCGGCGCTGGCCTGGGCTCTGCGATCCTGCGTGCGGATCTCAACCCTGACGGCCTCACCCGCCGACTGGACTGTCTGCTCTGGCGGCAGCTCGACCGTGACGCTGCCTCTGGCCGCGACGACGTCGGAGCGTGGGATGATGTTAACGCCGGCTACTCCCGTTACCCTCGGTGCGTTGCCAAGATCCATAGCTTCACTCCTTCTGGAGCATATCACGGCGCCGATGCGCCGCGTTCCGTAGCAAGGCTGGCGCGGGACATGCCGCGGCAGCTGCGGAATATTGCAGCTAATCTTGAATCTGACGTTAGGGGATTAGGTAAATATTGATGGTTTACGTGGCAGCCGCTTCAGAGCCGCCGCGAAACCACCAAAGGCCCGGCATTGGGGCGCGCGAAGACTCCGGCGCCGACCGTGGAGGCCGGGCCGTAGCTGGCGGCGCGCGAGGGCTTGCCGGCGTCGGTCGCAAGCTCGCGGATGATCGATTCCGAAACGGCGCGGGCCGTGGCCAGGACGAGCTGGTTGGTGTCGATCAGCGCCTGGAAGCCGATATGGGCGAGCTTGAGCCGCGTGACCTGGTCGGGGGCGAAGCGCGCCAGCGCGACCGCGTTGAGCTTCACCTGCTCGACGCCGCGCATATAGATGCCGGCGAGCTCGGCCTTGCGCGGCTCGCGCGTCATGGCCTCGGGCAGGCGCCCGGCGCGGACGAGCTCGGTTTCCTCGCCGACGAGATGGGACAAGGCACTGAGCGCCTCGATCACCGCCTCGATCAGCGCGCGGGCTTCGAGGGGGCTGGCGATACGCGGGCGCTCGTCGAGGATGCGCTTAGCCACCGACATGCGTCACTCCGCTGCTCTGTGCTCCGCTGCTCTGTTCCTGGACCTTGAGCAGGTCGCGCATGATCTGGTCGGAAAGGCCGACGCCGCCGGCCTTCTGCAGCTGCTTGGCGTATTGCTGGCTCAGCATCGACTTGTAAATGCCGCCACCGGTGCCGTTCTGGCCCAGAGGACCCTCGGTGCCTTCGGGGGTGGCGAGGAGGCGTTCGGTCGTCTGCTCGAGGAAGACGGTCTCGAAGTCGTCGGCCTGCTTCTTGGCTTTGATCTTGGCGGGGTCGAGCGCGTTCTTGACGGTGTCGAGAACGCTGCCGGCCATGTTCAGAGCCAGCTTGGCGGCGGGAATTGCAAGAGCAGCAGTCATCACATCACCTCGATTTCGGCCTGGAGGGCGCCGGCCGTCTTGATGGCCTGGAGAATGGAGATCAGGTCGCGCGGGCCGATGCCGAGCGCATTGAGGCCGTCGACGAGCTCGGCCAGCGTCACGCTCTCGCGGACGAGCGCCAGCTTGTTGCCGCCTTCGGTGTCGACCTTGACGTTGGAACGCGGCACCACCGTGGTCTCGCCGCGGCTGAACGGAGCGGGCTGGCTGACCTGCGGCGCCTCGCTGATCGTGACCGTCAGGTTGCCCTGCGCCACGGCGACGGTGGAGACGCGGACATCCTTGCCCATCACGATGATGCCGGAGCGTTCGTCGATGACGATGCGGGCGAGCTGGTCGGGCTCGATCTTGAGCTGCTCGATATCGGTGAGCATCCGGATCATGTTGCCTTGGAAGCGCGGCGGGATCTGGAGCACGATGGTCGAGGGGTCGGTCGGCTCGGCCGCATCGCCGCCGAGGAAGTCGTTGATGGCGGCGGCCACCCGGCGCGCCGTCGTCAGATCGGGATTGCGCAGCGAGAGCCGCAGCGTCTTGAGCTTGTTCAGCGCGAAGTCGATTTCGCGCTCGACGAGGCCGCCATTGGCGATGCGCCCGACGGTCGGCACCCCGCGGGTGATCTTGCTGGCCTCGCCCTCGGCCGAGAAGCCGGCGATCGCGACCGGCCCTTGCGAGACCGCATAGACCTCGCCATCGGCGCCGAGCAGCGGCGTCGCCAGCAGCGTGCCGCCCTGCAGCGACTTGGCGTCGCCCAGCGCCGAAACCGTGATGTCGAGCCGCGTGCCTTGCGTGGCGAAGGGCGGCAGGTTGGCGGTCACCATCACGGCGGCGACGTTGGCGGTGCGCATATTGGCGCCGCGCGTATTGACGCCGAGCCGCTCCAGCATGGCGGTCAGCGACTGCTTGGTGAAGGGGGCGTTGTTCAGCGTGTCGCCGGTGCCGTTGAGGCCGACGACGATGCCGTAGCCCAGGATCTGGTTGGTGCGGACGCCCTCGACCGAGGCGAGGTCCTTGATGCGGGAGAGCGCCTGCGCCGGCCCGGCCGCCATGACGAGGCCGAGCGCGAGCAGGGCCGCGACGGGTGTCAGCAGGGTGTGGAGGGCTGGCAGGCGAAACATGAATGCACCGGCAAGAGGGCAGGGATGGCGCTGATGCACCTGCGATCCCCGTGCCAGTTGGGTCCAAATCGAAAGCCTTTGTTTATCAATGTTTTGGGAATTGGTGGCATGGTCGGGGGTGGCGCATCCTTGCCGCCTTTCCTGCCGGCCCGGCAGTTTCTGCCGGGTGATTTACTGGTTGTTAACCACGCAACGCCCTAGTCTCCTGGTACCAATTCGCGAGGCCGCCATGATCCGGATCGACCAGCGCGCGCCCGTCACCAATGTCGGCTCGGCCAATACTGCCCGGCGCAGCGGGGGGACGGCGTTCACGCTTCCAACCAAGGAAACCGCGACCTCGGCGCGCGGACAGGCTGTGAACTCGACCAGCGGGCTCGAGACCCTCATCGCCGTACAGGCCTATGAAGAGCCCCTGGAACGTCGGAAGCGCCAGGCCAAGCGCGGGCATGACCTGCTCGACGGGCTCGACAAGCTGAAGGCGGCGCTGCTCTCGGGCCGCGTCCAGATCTCCGAGCTCGAGACTTTGAAGACGACGCTCGCGCTGCGGCGAGAGACGACCGACGACCCACGCCTCGACGACGTGCTGGCGCATATCGAATTGCGGGCGGCTGTGGAGCTGGCCAAGCTCGGGCGCTAAGAGCAATGCTCTCAACTTCTAGAGGCGACGTGATCTAGCGCGACAAGCGCGCGGTCGGCAGGGGATGTTGCGCTAACCGGTTGATCTCATCGGGGCGAAAGCTCTTCAGTTTCCCAAGAAACTCACGGATGTCAGCGTCGCCATAAGCGCGATGGCTGACCGCGAAGAGCATCACGCCATTCTTGCCATCCGCGCTCTTGCGGGGTGCGTAGCGATAAGCGTTCCATTCGGCGATCGCGACGCCGCGTGAATCTTTGGCGCTGATGATGAAGTCGAGCAGCGCTTCGCCGGTTTGCCGGTTCTGGATGATCGCAAGATTCAGGAGCGGATCCTTGCCTTTGCGCTGGTTCAGGCTCCGCACCTGAGCTGCAAGCGCGGTCGCTACGTCGGTGCCGGATTCAATCACCTCTATCACCAGCATGGTCCGATAGCTGCTCGAGGCCTGCCCCGTCGGGAGATACTCCTGTTTGTAGTAGGCGGCGGTGGGATGCGAGCTCCAGGCGAGCCTATAGGCGGTGCCGCTGAAGTTCAGCGGACCAGGAATGCCGAGGCGGTCGATCGCCTCGGCGGCATTGGCGACGGATGCAAGGCCGAGGAAGGCCAGAATGGCAGCGGCCGCACGCCATGTCGGAAATCGCTGGGGAGGATGAAGGGGTGGTGGCGACATGGAGGGGCCCCTGTTCATAAGGACGATACGGTCCTCAGCGGATGAACTGATCCGCGTAGTCCGCTCCAAGCCCGTTGCTCGCATAATGCGCCCGGCACTTGTCGAGGCGTGTGAAGACGTCGTCATAGCCGAGGCATTTGCCGTCGGGATCGACATAGATCATCGCGCCATTGACCTGGAACATGGTGATCATCTCCTCGGTCTCGGGGTCGACCACCAGCGTGTGGGTCTCGCCCGGCGCCTCATAGACATAGGCGCCTTCGGTCGCGACCCAGTCATGTTCGAGATAGCGCCACCGGCCCTTCAGCACATAGCCATGCACCGGCTGGGGGTGGCGGTGGCGCGAGAGCACGCCGGAGCGGCGCACGCGCAGCAGGTTCATCCAATAGCCGCGCGTCACGGAGAGGCAGAGCGGCCGGAACCAGACATTGTCGTCGACCGGCACCCAGACGCGTTCATCGCTGGGAATGACGTTCGGCACGATCAGCTCGGGCGGGGAATCTTTCGGCTGGGGATGGCGATAGGGTGTCCAACGCTCGGCGTCCGAGGCGATGACGGGGATGGGGCTGACTTTGTTCATGCTGACCTGGTTCATGGCGTCTCTCCGGTTCTGACATCCTGATTCAAGTCGTTGCCGACCTGATTCCGCAAAGTCCGGCATCTCATTGCGCCGGTTGGTGTTTCTGTCGTCGCGCCGCGCTTGCGTTCAGACCGCCAGATAGCCGCCATCGACAGGCAGGATCGCGCCCGTGACGAAGGCCGCCGCGTCCGAGAGCAGGAAGGCGATCGCGCCGCCGACATCACCGGGCTCGCCCCAGCGGCCCATCGGCGTGCGCGCCAGGATCGGCGCCGAGCGGGCGGCGTCCTCGACCAGCGGTTTCGTCAGCTCGGTCGCGATCCAGCCCGGTGCGACCGCGTTGACGCGAATGCCCTCAGTCGCCCAGGCCGCTGCCAGCGATTTGGTGAGCTGGCCGATCGCGCCCTTGGAGGCGGAGTAACCCGGCGCATAGGCCGAACCGTGGAAGGTCAGCATCGAGGCGATGTTGACGATCGCGCCGCCCTGCTTGTCCTGCGCCTTCGCCGCCAGCCTGTCTTTCGCCGCAAGGCACATCCGCATGGTGCCGTTGAGGTTGACCTCGATCGTTATGCGGAAGGCGTCGATTTCGAACTCCTTGCCGTTGCGCTGGATCATGCCGGCGCAGTTCACCAGCGCGTCGAGGCGCGGGCACAAGGCCATGATGCTTGCGACCTGCGCGTCGCTGGTGACGTCGAGCTGCGCGTGGCGGATCGCGGGGTGGGGCGGGGCGACAGCAACCTCGTCGGCGGTCAATCCCGTGGCGAGAACCTCGTAGCCGGCCCGGGCGAGGGCGAGCGCGGCTCCCGCGCCGATGCCGCGCGTACCGCCGGTGACGAGGGCGAATTTGGCAGATGCGTTGTCCATTGAGCCAAGCTAAAGCGCCTGGCGCAAAGGGGGAAGCTCCTGGAAGGCAGGGCAGGGCCTCGTTACTCGAGATTGTATTTCAGGCGCAGCATGGCGGTGCCGCGCGTCTCGAAATCGCTTGCGACGAGCGGCATCTGCCGCGCCAGCGCGACGTCGAGGGAGGCCTCCCAGGGCAGGTCGGCCAGGGCGGCGAGATTGGCCGAGAGCTTGACCTCCGGCACGAGGGTCGAGTGCGGGCCGTCGCCGGGAGCGAAGACATAATTGCCTCCCATGCTCAATTGCGAGGTCATGGTCAGGTGCTCGAAGAGCTGGTGGCGGTAGCCGACGAGCAGATTGGCGTTCTGCTCGGGATTGCCGACGACGCCGCTGCCGCCGCCCGTCGAGATCGTCCAGATGAAGCCGGGGCCGGCATTGGCGATCGGGCGGGCGAGCCGCCAGTCGATGCGGGCGTCGCGGCCCCGCTCATCTCCGGGTGGCGCGGTGAGCTTGGTGGAGACCGAGAAGATATCGGCGCCGAGCTTGAAGCCGACCGAGCGCTCCGGCAGCGCACCCACCATGGTGCTGCGGGCGGCAAAGCCCTTGCGAATGATGTCGACGGGAATCGGTGCACGCGCCTGGCCATGGGCGTTCGATGTAACGGCCTGCGCCGCGAGCCCGGTCAGATCGGGTTCGAGGAGGGCGGCGCTGGCGTCACTTGCGCTGTCCGGCTTACCCGAAGCGCGCGCGTCTCCGGGCGGTTCGAAATCGAGCATCGGCCTGGGGATCGGGATACGGGGGCTGTAGGGCAGGCCATCCTGGGCCGGCGCGGGGCCTGCCATGACGAGTGCGGCTCCCGCGACGCCGGTGCTCATCCAGGCGAGCGGGCCGAGGCGAAGTCTGCGATGGTGGTGATGCATGGTGGTCGCCCCTGCGCGATGACGATCAGCAGGCGATGCTAGAACGCGACCGTGCAGTTTTTGCGGCGGTGCAGCATCGCCTTCGAAGCATTCGCCCAAAAGCCGTGCTTCCCCCTTGCCCCCGAACCCGCTAGGAAGCGCGCAGCCGCCTGCCGCGTGCTTGCTGCAGGCCGGAATCGTTCCAGTCTGGCCAGCATCAGGGGTCGAAATCACATGAGCAAGATCAAGGTCGCCAACCCGGTCGTCGATATGGACGGCGATGAGATGACCCGCATCATCTGGCAGAAGATCAAGGAGACCCTGATCTTCCCCTATCTCGACCTCGAGCTGGATTATTACGATCTCTCGGTCGAGAACCGCGACGCCACCGACGACCAGGTCACGATCGACGCCGCCAACGCCACCAAGAAGCATGGCGTCGCGGTGAAATGCGCGACGATCACGCCCGATGAAGGCCGCGTGAAGGAATTCAACCTGAAGTCGATGTGGAAGTCGCCCAACGGCACGATCCGCAACATCCTCGGCGGCGTGATCTTCCGCGAGCCGATCATCTGCAAGAACGTGCCGCGCCTCGTGCCGGGCTGGACCCAGCCGATCGTCATCGGCCGCCATGCCTATGGCGACCAGTACCGCGCCACCGACTTCAAGTTCCCCGGCAAGGGCACACTGTCGATCAAGTTCGTCGGCGAGGATGGTGCCGTGATCGAGAAGGAGGTCTTCAAGGCCCCCGATGCCGGCGTCGCCATGGCGATGTACAACCTCGACGACTCGATCCGGGATTTCGCCCGCGCTTCGCTGAATTACGGCCTGATCCGCAAATACCCGGTCTATCTCTCGACCAAGAACACCATCCTCAAGACCTATGATGGGCGCTTCAAGGACATCTTCGAGGAGATCTACCAGGCCGAGTTCAAGGCCGAATTCGACAAGCTCGGCATCACCTATGAGCACCGCCTGATCGACGACATGGTCGCCTCCGCGATGAAGTGGTCGGGCGGTTATGTCTGGGCCTGCAAGAACTACGATGGCGACGTGCAGTCCGACACCGTTGCGCAGGGCTTCGGCTCGCTCGGCCTGATGACCTCGGTGCTGATGACGCCGGACGGCAAGACCGTCGAGGCCGAGGCCGCCCACGGCACGGTGACGCGCCATTATCGCGAGCACCAGAAGGGCAAGGAGACCTCGACGAACTCGATCGCCTCGATCTTCGCCTGGAGCCGTGGCCTCAGCCACCGCGCCAAGCTCGACGGCAATGCCGAACTCGCCAAGTTCGCGACCCTGCTGGAGAAGGTCACGGTCGACACGGTCGAGGCCGGCGACATGACCAAGGATCTGGCGCTGCTGGTCGGCGCCGAGCAGAAGTGGCTCTCGACCACCGGCTTCCTCGACAAGGTCAGCGACAACCTGCGCAAGGCAATGGCCGCCTGAGGCGGCAAGGCGCTTGCCGATGAGATCAAGCCCGGCCAGATTGGCCGGGCTTTTTCGTCTCTGGGTACAAGGTTGATCTCATGAGCCGCGCGGCGTCTGCCTCGGGTGAGGAGCGGAGCACACGGCGCCTGCCTGTGCGATGGCGCTGCGGCGACTGTTATCGGCGAACGAGGCGGGCATGTTAGCGAGAGGCTCGCAGTTGACGATCAAGTCCGTTGCAGCTTCAGCCCTTGTCATGTTTGCGATGCTTGCGCCGGTTAGGGCAGACGACAGCAAATCGACTTCGCTGACCGGGACTTCGCTGACCGGGACTTGGCGCGGGACTTATGTATGCGCGCAAGGCCGCACCGGGCTGACACTGACGATCGACCGTCAAAGCGGCCGGACATTTTCCGGCGTGTTCCATTTCTATGCCGTGCGCAACAATGGAACCGTACCGGATGGATGTTTCACGGTCTCAGGGCAAATCGTGAATGCGGGGAAGGTCGACGTCGCTGGGTCGACGTGGATCAAGCGCCCTGCCGGTTACATCACCGTCGATCTCCATGGGCAGCTCACATCCGACGGCGCCGGTTTTTCGGGCGAGGTCATGACGCCCGGATCCGGCAAGTTGTGCTCGACATTCAAACTGGAGAGGGTCTCGACCAAGTCGTCCATCGACGAATCCTGTCGGCGAGACGCTCCGGCGGTCAGCTGGGCTTTCTGAGGGAATGCGGACTCGACCGTCGCGCAACTGATTAGAGACGTGAAACACCGTGCTCACAGGAAGACCGGTAGGGCGGCTTGAACCGCTCACTCCGGCTTGAGGGCGCGCCTTTCTGGGGAGTGACATGATCGGGATCACACAAGCCTTAACCGGCGGCTGCCAATGCGGTGCCGTGCGCTATCGCCTGAAGCAGGCGCCGTCTCGGGTTTCGATCTGCTTTTGCCGGATGTGCCAGAAGGCTGTCGGCGGCTATTTTGGCGCTTTCGCTGGCTCGGCGCTCGACGATCTCGTCTGGACCAAAGGGCAGCTCAGCATCTTCGCGTCCTCCGAGGCGGCCGAGCGCGGCTTCTGCTCGTCTTGCGGCACGCCATTGAGCTTCAGCTATCGCGGCAGCGGCCGGATTTCGGTTACCGCCGGCAGTCTCGATGATCCGGCCGCCTATCCGCCGACCCTGGCCCATGGCGTCGAGGGCCGCATGCCCTGGTTCGACGATCTCTGCCGGCTTTCCGGCAGCAGCACCGAGGGCGATATCCCGCCGGGCGAGATCGCCCGATATCGTTCGCGCCAGCATCCTGACCAGGAATCGTGAGCAGGCCTGGGCTCGGCTGCTCCAATCCGGCACTCACTTTCTGATGCAGCGAAAAGCGCGGGGAACCCCTCTCCTGTAAGGAGAGGGGCAGGGGTGAGGTGTCGGCCCCTAGAGGTAGTGTGCAGGGAGTTCTGCAAAATCTGAGGTTGGCCATGGCAGGTTGGTGATGTTCGACGTCACCTCACTCCAGCCGGAGCCCCACCATGACCAGAAGCGAGGCTAAGCCCGCGATTGCCGCCGTGAAAGAGCTTTTCTCGCAGCACCCTGATGGTTTGCGCGATGTCGTCAGAGCCGTGCTGCAGGAGGTTCTTGAATCAGAGATGACCGAGGCCGTGGGAGCGGCGAAGGGCGAGCGTAGCGAGGGCCGCCTCGGCTATCGTTCGGGCTCCTATGGCCGCACGCTGGTGACACGTGTCGGCAAGCTCGAGCTGCGTGTGCCGCAGGATCGGGACGGGCGTTTCTCGACCGAGCTGTTCGAGCGCTACCAGCGCTCGGAGCGGGCCTTGGTGGCGACCTTGGCGGAGATGTATGTGCAGGGCGTCTCGACGCGGAAGGTCAAGGCGATCACCGAGGAGCTGTGCGGCCACGCCTTCTCGGCCTCGGCGATCAGCGCGATCAACAAACGCCTCGACGAGAGCCTGAAGGCCTTTGCCGAGCGCCTGCTGGCCGAACCCTTCCCCTATCTGATCCTCGACGCACGCTACGAGAAGGTGCGCGAGGCCGGCGTCGTCATGAGCCAGGCCGTGCTGATTGCGGTCGGCATCGACTGGGACGGGCGGCGCCAGATCCTCGCCGTCGAGATGGCCAACCGCGAGAGCCGTTCAGCTTGGCGCGACTTCCTCGTCGGCCTCAAGGCGCGCGGCCTCAAGGGCGTCGAGTTCGTCGTCTCCGATGATCACCCCGGCCTGGTCAAGGCGATCGGCGAGGTCCTGCCCGAGGCGGCCTGGCAGCGCTGCTATGTCCACTTCCTGCGCAATGCGCTTGACCATCTGCCGCGCAAGCACGCCGACGACTGCCTCCAGGAGCTGCGCTGGATCTATGATCGCCGCGATCTCGCCGAGGCCAAGGCCGATCTCGCCGCATGGCTGGCCAAATGGTCGTCGCGCTATCCGCGCCTGACCGGCTGGGCCGAGGATGCCATCGAGCAGACCCTGACCTTCTTCAGGCTGCCGAGGCAGCACCACAAGCACCTCAAGAGCACCAACATGCTCGAACGCCTCAACGAGGAAATCCGCCGAAGGACCTATGTCGTGCGCATCTTCCCCAACACAGAAAGCTGCCTGCGCCTCGTGCGCGCGCTCGCCGTCGAAACCCACGAAAACTGGATGGAGGCAAACCGATACCTCAACATGGACGACCTCAGAGAGCACAAGAAAACCGCCCTCAGACAAGCCGCATGACCGCCGTCACAGCCAACCCATTTTGCAGAACTTGACGCACACAACCCCCCTAGACCAGTTAGGCGCCATCCTCACAGTGTGGCAGCGGTGAGGTCACGGCCAAAGTGTCAAACGGCCGACCCCTCACCCTGCCCTCTCCCTCCGGGAGAGGGTTCCCCGCGCCTCATCGGCCGATGTCGTGGCGAGCCATGATCGGGACAGGCCGATGCAAGAGCAAAACCCTACAGCATCAGGATGAAGGCTCGCGCAGTTTCCAAACGGGCTTTAAGCGCTGAAGGCGGTCAGTATCATTCGACGGTGATTTCCTGGCGCGCCAGGATGCGATGTTCGGCCAGCGGCGCATGCATGACATAGCGTAGTTCGTAGGTGCCCGGCGTCTCGGGAGCCTCCAATGTCGCCTCGATGTTTTCTGCCGGGAAGAATGAGGGACCTGCAGCGTCTGCGGCAGCATCCTTGCGCGCGATGACGACGCGATCCTGCTCGCCATTGGGGCCGATGCCACGCACGGGCAGGCCGTTGCCGCGCGCGACGCGGGCAGGTGCGGAGAGCGTCGCGCTGGCCGGCGTCGTGACGAGCGGCTGGCGCAGCAGGATGACCGGCGCGCCGTCGCGGTCCTGGGTCAAGCGCAATTCGTAGGAGCCTGCATCGCCGGGCGTCTGAAGGCTTGCGGAGGGCCGGCCGGACAATTCGGCGACGATGATGGCGCGCGTCGCAGCGTCATCCGGCCGTGCGATCGCGAGCCTTGCCTTGTCGGGAGCGTTGCTGATGGCGACGCCGAGCATCGAGCCCGCCATGATCGTGCGCGACGCCGACAGGCCGGGGCCCGGCCGGCCCGGCCCGGATTGGGCGAGGGCGAACGCGGGAGCGAGCAGCAGCACGAGCCCGCTTGTGATCTGCAGCAGCCTGATCATGCCTGGGCCAGTGTCCTGATATGCTCGGCAAGTTTGGGATGGCGCATCGTCAAGGCATGGAAATCGATCGGATCGAGCACCAGGAGTTTTGACGGCGCCGTCGCGACTGCGGCGTTCGGGCAAGGCGAGTGGCTCGCAATGGCCATATCGCCGAACCGCAACTCTCCGAAGAAATGGCCTTCGTCCAACCGCCTTTTGCCCTCCGGCAGCAGAATCTCGACCTCGCCGCTGGCGATGAAATAGAGCGCCCGGCCGGGTTCACCTTCATGCATGACCACCGCCCCGTTCTTGACGGTCTGGGCGCGCAGGAACTGCATGACCTCGGCGATCTCGGCTGCGTCGAGGCCGCCGAACAGCGGTACGCGCGCGATCATGCTCCAGGTCACGACGAATTCGCGCCGGTGGATCTCTTGCGCGAAAGCGGTCGCGACGATGCCGACCGGCAGCGCCAGCATGATGAGACCGAGCACGGCCGTCACCGCAGCGACCGCCTTGCCGGCCGCGGTGATCGGGTAGACGTCGCCATAGCCGACCGTGGTCAATGTGATGATCGCCCACCACATCGCGTCGGGTATCGTGCCGAACTTCTCGGCTTGTGCTTCATGCTCGACGATATGCATGGCGCTCGCCGCCATCAGCATCACGCCCATCAGGATGACGAAGCAGGCGAAAAGCGCCTTGCGCTCTGCGGTGAGCGCGGCCGAAAGCGAGGCCATGCCGGGGGAATAGCGCCCGAGCTTGAAGAAGCGCAACAGCCGGAGCAGCAGCAGAACCTTGAGTTCGCCGAAGCCCATGAGCCCGAACAGCAGCGGCAGGGTCGCCAGCAGATCGATCACCGCGGGCACGGAGGCGGCATAGGCAAGCCGCGCCCGCGTCGGGCTCAGCCCCCGGTAACGCGCATGCTCCGGCGCGGTCCAGAGCCGGATTGCGTATTCGAGTGCGAAAATGAGGAGCGAGACGAACTCGAAGGCCTGGAAGCCAGCGCCGAACCGGGTCGCGATCGAGGGCACCGATTCCAGGACGATCGCCACGACATTGGCGCAGATCAGCACCACCAGGCCGCGATGGAGCACGGTGGCGACGAGATCGTCGCCGGCGCCATGGTCGATCCACAAGTGAATTTGCCGCCGCCAGGTCGGAAACGACGCGGCGGCGGTCATGGCGGGTCAGCCCATCGCGGCGGCGACGGCGTCGAGCGCAGCCTGCGCCTTGTCGCCGTCGGGGCCGCCTGCCTGGGCCATGTCGCGCCGCCCGCCGCCGCCCTTGCCGCCAAGCTGTTCGGAGGCCGCGCGCACCAGCGCCACCGCGTCGAAACGGGCAGTCATGTCCTCGGTGACGCCAACGACCACGCCTGCCTTGCCATCCTCGGCGACGCCGACGATGACGACGACGCCGGAACCGACGCGCGTCTTGGCCTCGTCCGCCAGGCTCTTCAGATCCTTCATCTCGACGCCGCTGACGGCGCGCGCGAGCAGCTTCGCGCCGGCGATCTCCTGGATGGGCTCCTCGGCCGCGCCACCGCCGCCCATGGCGAGCTTCTTGCGCGCTTCGGTCAGGTCGCGGTCGAGCTTGCGGCGCTCCTCGATCAGGGCCGCGAGCCTGGTTCCAGCCTCGGAGGCCGGAACCTTCAGCAGGCTGGCAAGGCCCTGCAGCAAGCTGGATTCGGAGTTCAGATGCGCGCGGGCATGGTTTCCGGTCATCGCCTCCAAGCGCCGCACGCCTGCCGCCACCGCGCTCTCGCCGGCGACGCTGATGAGGCCGATATCGCCGGTGCGCGTGGCATGGGTGCCGCCGCAGAGCTCGATCGAGAACGGCTTGTCCGCAGCCGTCGTCCCCATCGAGACGACGCGGACTTCGTCACCATATTTCTCGCCGAAGAGCGCGCGCGCGCCCGAGGCGGTCGCCTCGTCGACGCTCATCAATCGCGTCGTCACCGGCTCGTTGCGCAGCACGATCGCATTGGCGATCTCTTCGACCTCGCGCAGCTCCTCCGCCGAGATCGGCTTGGGATGCGAGAAGTCGAAACGCAGACGCTCGGGCGAGACCAGAGAGCCCTTCTGGGCGACATGGTCGCCGAGCACGAGGCGCAGCGCCTCATGCAGCAGATGGGTCGCGGAATGGTTGGCGCGGATCGCGCCGCGGCGGGCCTGATCGACCAGGAGCTCGACCGGCTGGCCGCGCTTCAATTCGCCGTCCTTCACCGTGACGACGTGAGCGAAGACATCGCCGAGCTTCTTCTGGACGTCGGAGACTTCGGCGACGGTGCTCGAGGCTCGGATCGTGCCGGCGTCGCCGATCTGGCCGCCGGATTCGCCGTAGAACGGCGTCTGGTTGACGATCACGAAGCCGCTCTCGCCGGATTTCAGGCTCTCGACCTCGGCATTGTCGCGGATCAGCGCCGTGACCACGCCTTCGGCGGTCTCGGTGTCATAGCCGAGGAACTCGGTTGCGCCGACGCGATCGCGCAGCGGGAACCAGAGTTTCTCGGTCGCGGCTTCGCCGGTGCCGGCCCAGGCGGCGCGCGCCTTGGCCTTCTGCTGCTGCATCGCCGCATCAAAGCCCTCGGTATCGACCGAGACGCCACGCGCGCGCAGTGCGTCCTGCGTCAGATCGAGCGGGAAGCCATAGGTATCGTAGAGCGTGAAGGCGACATCGCCTTTCAGGCTCTGGCCGGAGACCAGGTCGCGGGCGGCGTCGTCGAGCAGTGTCAGCCCGCGCGCCAGCGTGGTGCGGAAGCGCGTCTCCTCGAGCTTCAGCGTCTCGGAGATCAGGCTCTCGGCGCGCAGCAATTCGGGATAGGCGCGACCCATCTCGCGCGTCAGCACCGGCACGAGCTTGTAGAGCAGCGGCTCCTTGGCGCCGAGCAGCTGGGCATGGCGCATGCCGCGCCGCATGATCCGGCGCAGCACATAGCCGCGGCCTTCGTTGGAGGGCAGCACGCCGTCGGCGATCAGGAAGGCAGAGCAGCGCAGATGGTCGGCGATGACGCGGTGGCTTGCCTTCATCGGGCCATCCGACGCCACCGAGGTCAGCTCGGCGATGGCGTTGATCAGGGCCGCGAACAGGTCGATGGCGTAGTTGTCATGCGTGCCCTGGAGTACGGCGGCGATGCGCTCCAGCCCCATGCCGGTGTCGATCGAGGGGCGCGGCAGGTCGGTCCTGATGCCGCCCGCTGCCTCTTCATATTGCATGAAGACGAGATTCCAGATCTCGATGAAGCGGTCGCCATCCTCGTCGGGCGAGCCCGGAGGACCACCGGGAATATGGTCGCCATGGTCGTAGAAGATCTCGGAACAGGGGCCGCAGGGGCCGGTGTCGCCCATGCGCCAGAAATTGTCCGAGGTCGGGATGCGGATGATCCGCGAATCCGGCAGCCCGGCGATCTTCTTCCAGAGAGCATGCGCCTCGTCGTCCTCGGAATAGACGGTGACGGTCAGCTTGTCCTTGGGCAGGCCGAATTCGCGCGTGATCAGGGTCCAGGCGTGAGTGATCGCCTGCTCCTTGAAATAGTCGCCGAAGGAGAAGTTCCCCAGCATCTCGAAGAAGGTGTGGTGGCGGGCGGTGTAGCCGACATTGTCGAGATCATTGTGCTTGCCGCCGGCGCGCACGCATTTCTGCGCCGTGGTGGCGCGAGCATAGGGGCGCTTTTCCTGGCCGGTGAAGACGTTCTTGAACTGCACCATGCCCGAATTGGCGAACATCAGCGTCGGGTCGTTGCGCGGCACGAGCGGGCTCGAGGCGACGACCTCATGGCCGGCCGACTTGAAATAATCGAGGAAGGTGGACCGGATCTCGTTGACGCCGCTCATCGCAATTGGAAACTCTGGTTCAGGACGGGGCCGGGGCGCTTCCCGGCGACATCAGCGTTCTAGAGCCGGATGATTTCAGATGGAATCACAAAGTGATCCCATCTGAAATCTGAATTCGTCTCTCATCTCAGAGTGAGAGCAGGATCGATTGCGAAAAACCGGTTCCCACATTTTTTTGCATCCTGCTCTTGCAGGCGGCTTGCCCCTGTCGAGAGAGCCAAAGCGCGAGATGTTTCCTCAAAGCCTTGGCTGCAAACGAAACCTTGGCGGCAAACGAAAGCGGGCGGCCCGACCGGCCGCCCGCTGAAATCTGAATCCGTCTCTCATCTAAGAGTGAGAGCAGGATCGATTGCGAAAAACCGGTGCCCAGTTTTTCGCATCCTGCTCTGAAGCTCAGGCCTCCCCCTCGTCGAGGTCGTCGTCGGTCGGGGTCGCCTGGTCGAGGATGCGCTCGGCGACGAGGCCGGAATTCTGCCGGATCGTCGCCTCGATCTTGGCCGCCACATCCGGATTGGCCTTGAGGAAAGCCTTGGCATTCTCGCGGCCCTGGCCGAGGCGCTGGCTGTCGAAGGAGAACCAGGCACCGGATTTTTCGACCATGCCGGCCTTGACGCCGAGATCGACCAGTTCGCCGACCTTGGAGATGCCCTCGCCGAACATGATGTCGAACTCGACCTGCTTGAAGGGCGGGGCGACCTTGTTCTTCACGACCTTGACGCGGACCTGGTTGCCGGTCGCTTCCTCGCGGTCCTTCAGCGTCGAGATGCGGCGAATATCGAGGCGCACCGAGGCGTAGAATTTCAGCGCGTTGCCGCCGGTGGTGGTCTCGGGCGAGCCATACATCACGCCGATCTTCATGCGGATCTGGTTGATGAAGATGACCATGCAGTTCGAGCGCGAGATCGAGGCGGTCAGCTTGCGCAGCGCCTGGCTCATCAGGCGGGCCTGCAGGCCGGGCTGGACATCGCCCATCTCGCCCTCGATTTCGGCGCGCGGGGTCAATGCGGCAACCGAGTCGATCACCAGCACGTCGATCGCGCCCGAGCGCACCAGCGTGTCGGTGATCTCCAGCGCCTGTTCGCCGGTGTCGGGCTGCGAGATCAGCAGGTCGTCGAGATTGACCCCGAGCTTGCGGGCATAGACCGGGTCGAGCGCATGCTCGGCATCGACAAAGGCGCAGACGCCGCCCTTCTTCTGGGCCTCGGCGATGGTGTGGAGCGCCAGCGTCGTCTTGCCGGAGGATTCAGGCCCGTAGATCTCGATGACGCGGCCGCGCGGCAGGCCGCCGACGCCGAGCGCGATGTCGAGGCCCAGCGAACCCGTCGAAACCGTCTCGATCTCGATCGCCTGCTGGTTCTTGCCCAGCCGCATGATCGAGCCCTTGCCGAAGGCGCGTTCGATCTGCGAGAGCGCTGCGTCCAGCGCCTTGGCCTTGTCCATCGAGGAGCCTTCCACGAGCTTGAGATTCGCCTGATTCACGGATTGCGCTCCTTATGGCAGGGGCGCGACCACATCTCAATGCGCGCCATGACGATATATGGTCATGGTTTGTTCTCATGAACAAGTTCTTTTTTTGTTCTCACAATTCGCCGCGTTTCTGGATTTGCTCCATTCCGGCTGCCCGTGGTGCGGCGGTCCGGAATTCGCCGGTCGATTCTGGCCAGGAACTACGCCGTAGGCTCGGCCACGAGAGCCGAGCGCCCTCGCCAGGGATCGTGAGGCATCGTCAAGAGCAGTCACATGGCCCGGTTCGGACGAACGGCTTGAGGTCGTCATTGGTCTCGGCAACGCAGCGGTGGCGCGAGCCGCGCTCTGACAGGCCGCCAGGACGAGCTTGCAGGCATTCTCTCAGGGAATTTGGCTCAGTCTCGCCTGTGTTCGCTTGATGAACTCGATCATGAGGGCGAGTGCGGGTTCGGCGTGCGTTTCGAGCAAGAAGTGTCCGCCATCGACAATATGCGCGTCCATGCGCGGCAGATCCTGCATCCACGACAGCGTTTCGGCGATGTCGAAGAATGGGTCGTGACGGCCCCACAACATGAGTGCAGGCGGCTGCCATTTTTCGAGATAGGCGGCGATCGCGTCGAAACGCGCGGCGTGGTTTTTGTAGTCGGCGATGAGCGCGCGGTGGGTCTCCATGCGGCCGGGACGATTCATCACCCGCCAGTCCTCGACCCAAGGCTCTCCTTTGATCGTGGCGGCGACATCCTCCGGCAGGCCGCCCGTGTATTGCTCGCGCGTGAACTCGAAGGTCAGGTGGACGGTTGCGGCCGCCTCGTTCTCTTTTGTCGGTTCCGACCAGAACTTTAAAGTCGCGTCCCATAAAGGTCCGAAGCCGGTTCGGTGCGCGTTGGCGTTCTGGATGATGAAGCCCGAAACCAGCTCGGGGGCCTGCATGGCGATTTGCAGGCCCACAGGGGCGCCCCAATCATGCAGGTAGATGAAGCGGCGCCCAATCCGGAGCTGGGCCAGCAATTCTGAAATTGCATCGCTGAACGCTGCAAAGGAGGGCGTCGGTGGAACGTCGGACTGACCGTGGCCCGGGAGGTCGGGCGCGATCACATAGGCTACGCGCGCCAGTCCCGGAATGACGTCGCGGAACGTATGTGCCGAGCTGGGAAATCCGTGCAGAAGGAGCAAAGCCGGGTTGGATGGATCGCCCGCAGCGACATATGCAAGCTCGGTTCCGCCGGAGAGACGCGTTCGTCGTGGAGTGGGGAGGCTCATGCCACGATCTCGTTTTGCCAAGACTTCGGTGCCAAGATTTCGGTGCCAAGACTTCGTTTTGCCGTCTGGAGATGCAGTTCAACTCAACCGAACCGTGCAAGTTCCGGGCGGTGCAGACGTCGCTACCTCACGACCGATCGCTGTCGCGCGGCCGCAGCGTCATAGCGTTCCGGTGGAAACGTGGTTGTCAGCCCCGATGATCACTCAACATATGATCAAACGTCTTCCGGCCTCGTGACGCAGCGCCCAAGCAAGGCCTGGTCCACCTGACCCTGATCGCGTGAATGGTGGATGGTGTAATCGGAGAGATGCACCAGAGTTCTTGGCCGTGAATCCGAGTCTGTCAGGCACGGGGCTTGCGGCGAGGCCGCGACCCGTCCGGATCACCCCATCGCCGCCTTCACTGTCTCGACCAGCTGCTTCATCGTGAAGGGTTTGGGCAGGAACTGGAAGTCCTCGCCCTCGGGCAGGTTCTTGCGGAAGGCCTCTTCGGCGTAGCCGGAGACGAAGACGACCTTGGTCGCCGGGTTGCGCTGGCGCAGTTCGCCGAGCAGGGTCGGGCCGTCCATTTCCGGCATCACCACGTCGGAGACGACGAGGTCGATGCGGCCGTCATGCTTCATGAAGATGTCGAGCGCCTCGACGCCCGAGGCCGCTTCGTGGACCGTGTAGCCGCGCGAGACCAGCATGCGGGCATTGAGCGCGCGGACCGCATCCTCGTCCTCGACCAGCAGGATGACGCCGGCGCCGGTATGGTCGGCGGCGAGCTTCTTGGGCGCCTCCTTGGCGGCGGCCTCGGCGGCGATCTCCTCGGCGCTCGGCACATGCCTGGGCAGGAAGATGCGGAAGGTCGTGCCCCGGCCGACGGCGGAATCGCAGAAGACGAAGCCGCCGGTCTGCTTGACGATGCCATAGACCATGGAGAGGCCCAGGCCAGTGCCCTTGCCGACCTCCTTGGTGGTGAAGAAGGGCTCGAAGATCTTGTCGAGATGCTCGGGCGAGATGCCGGTGCCGGTATCCTCGACCTCAAGCAGCACATAGTCGTCGGACGGCAAGGCGGCATGGCCGAAGCCCGCCGCATCGGCGGCTGCGACATTGCGGGTGCGCACCGTCAGCTTGCCGCCATCGGGCATGGCGTCGCGGGCGTTAACTGCGAGATTGACGATGACCTGTTCGAGCTGGCCGAGATCGGCTTTGACCGGCCAGAGGTCGCGGCCCTGGCGGACATCGAGGCCGACCTTGTCGGCGACCACGCGCTTCAGCATCAGCGAGAGATCGGAGAGCACGTCGCCAAGTTCGAGCACCTGCGGGCGCAGCGTCTGCCGGCGCGAGAAGGCGAGCAATTGCCGCACCAAAGCAGCCGCGCGATAGGCGTTCTGCTTGATCTGCATGATGTCGGGGAAGGAGGGATCCGTCGGCCGATGGCTGGCGAGCAGGAACTCCGAGGCGTTGATGATGACCTGCAGCACATTGTTGAAGTCGTGTGCGATGCCGCCGGCGAGCTGGCCCACCGCCTGCATCTTGCCGGCCTGGTCCATATTGTCCTTGAGCTTGCGCTCATCGGTGGTCTCGAGCGCGTAGACGATGGCGCGCTCGCCGTCGCCATCCTCAGTGGCCGCCACGGGAGAGAGGTAGAGCCTGGCCGAGCGCCCGTCCTCGCCCGCAAGCGTGACGTCGAGCGGGGCGATGTCGGAGCGGCCATCCATCGCGTCCGACAAGGCGCGCTGCAGCTCGGCCGCACTCGGCGTGACCAGGTCCTGGATCGCCGCCGGCTGGGGCCCGGCCTGCGTCAAGCGGGTGAAGGCGGCGTTGGAGCGCAGGATGGCGCCGGCCTTGTCGACGGTGGCGATCGCCATCGGCGTGGAGTGGAAGAAGCGGGCGAAGCGGACCTCGGCGTCGCTGCGGCCGTCGGAGCCGGCCTCGCCGGAGGTGCGGTTCAGCACCAGCGTGCGCGAGGGGCCGGCGCGGCCGTCGCTGCCGAACGCGACCTGATGATGGAGCCTGACTGGCAGCGGCACGCCGTTGCGGCGCTTGAGGTCGACATCGAGCACCTCGGTGCGGACATCGCCGGGCAGGCCGCGAATGGCCTGGATGAGGGCAGCCGCGTTGGGCGTCGCGATATCGTCGAGATGCAGGCCGCCGGAGCCGAAGCGGGCGAGATCGAAATCGAGCCAGCCGGAGAGGGTGGCGTTGAGATAGGAGACCTCGCCATCGGCATCGATCGAGACGAAACCGGCCGGCGCATGGTCGAGATAGTCGATCGCGTGCTGCAACTCCTGGAAGGCGTTCTCCTGGCGCTCGCGCTCGGGCGTTACGTCCGAGACGCTCCAGAGCGTGGCCGGCCTGCTGTCGCGGTGAACGGAGGAGACGCGGATGCGGTACCAGCCGACGCCGTTGCGCCCGTCGAGCGCGGGCTCGAGCCGGACCTCCTCGATGAGGCGGCGGTTCTCGCGTGCTGCGGTGGCGAGGCGGTAGATCGCCTCCGAGACGTCGGCACGGCCGGTGAAGAGGCGCTCGACCGGGCGGATGTCGCTGGCGCCGCGGGCGCCGGCCAAAGCGAGATAGGCCTCGTTGGCATAGACGATGCGGTTCTCGCCCTCGGTGACGACGACGCCGTCCTCGGCGCCATCGACGATGACCTTGGTCAAGTCGTTGCGGGCGGCGCGGCCGGAAAACTGGATGAGGCCGATGGCGAAGGCGAAGAGGCCGAAGACGCCGACGACAGAGAGCAGCGCCAGCAATCCCAGGATCAGCGGCTGCGCCCATTCATTGGCGATGAAGCCAAGCGCGATCGCTGCGCCGACGAGCAGCCCCGCGACGAGCAGGATGACGCCGATATGGCCGGGCTTGTCGGAGCGATCGATCGCCGTGGTCGCCGTGGTTCCGCTCATTGCGGTTTGGTCCGTTCCATTGACACCGCAGCGGCGGTCCTGCGACCGACCGATGCGCGCTCAGCCTGTCTTGCACGTTAAGCTGTTGCGAGTTAGGCGCGCCGGCCCTTCAGGCGCAAGATGTAACCGATCACTTCGGCGACGGCCTTGTAGTGTTCGACAGGAATTTCTTCGTCGATCTCGACGGTTGCGTAAAGTGCCCGCGCCAAAGGCGGGTTCTCGATGATCGGCACGCTGTGCTGGCCCGCGACCTCGCGGATCCTGAGCGCGACAGCATCGACGCCCTTGGCGAGGCAGAGCGGCGCGCCCATGCCGGGTTCGTATTGTAGCGCGACGGCGAAGTGGGTCGGGTTGGTGATGATCACGGTCGCTTTGGGAACGGCGGCCATCATGCGCTTGCGCACGCGCTGTGCGCGGATCTGGCGCAGCTTCGCCTTGACCTCGGGATTGCCTTCCGAGTTCTTGTACTCGTCCTTCAGCTCCTGCTTCGTCATCTTCTGGCGCTGGTACCAGGCGTAACGCTGATAGCCGAAATCGCCGATCGCGATCACCGCGAACAGGGCGAGTGCGCTCGCCATCAGCTTGATCGTCAAAGCCAGCGTCGCCGGCAGCAGCGCCGAGACGTTCATCTGGGCAAAACTCTCGAGCCGGTCATGCTCGTTCCAGAGCGTGGTCCAGAGCACGACGCCGATCAGGCCGGTCTTGGCGAGCCCCTTGGCGAAATTCACCCAGGCTTCCTTGCCGAACATGCGCTTGGCGCCGGCCATGGGCGAGATGCGGCTGAACTTCGGCATCATTGGCTCGAAGGTCCAGAGTGGCTTGTGCTGGATCAGCGCGCCGGCGAGTGCGGCGCAGAGGATGAAGGCAAGCGGCAGCCCGATCGCCGAAAAGCCGGTCATGACGCCTTGCCGGGTGACGTTCATGAAGGCGGTGCCGTCGGAGGGCACCTGGTGGGCGTTCATCAGGAAGCTGCGCAGCGAGAGCGCGGATTCCCTTGCCGACCAGCCGGCGGCGACGAGCAGCGCCAGGGTGAAGCCGCACAGCACGAAGAAGGTGCCGATCTCGTTGGAGCGGGCGACGTCGCCCTTCTCGATCGCCTGATCCAGCTTTCGCTGGGTCGGGTCTTCTGTTCTGTCTTCGTTGTCGGCCTCTTCTGACATCGCCGTTCAGTTTCCGGTGAACTGGCGCAGGAAGACGCCGAGGTCATTGAGGAAGACGCTCATCATGACGCCGAGGACGGCGGCGAGCACGACCATGCCGCCGAAGATCGAGGCCGGCACGGCCAGGAAGAAGACCTGGAGCTGCGGCATCATGCGCGCGAGCACGCCCAGCCCCAGATTGAACAGCAGCCCGAAGACGATGAAGGGGGCTGAGATCTGCACAGCGAGCGCGAACCCCTGCGCGGCGGCGCGGACGGCGAGCGTCATCACGTCGCCGATATCGGGCAGGCCGCCCGGCGGGAGCAGACGGTAGCTCTCATGGACCGCGACGATGGCGACATGATGCAGGTCGGTCGTCAGGATGAGCGTGATGCCGAGCATGGTCAGCAGGTTGCCGACCGAAGGATTCTGCTGCCCGCCTGTCGGGTCGATCGTCGTGGCGAAGCCCAGCCCCATCGTCTGCGCGACGATCGCGCCCGCCGATTGCAGGCAGGCCATGACGAAGCGCGAGCAGAGGCCGATGACGAGGCCGATCAGCACCTCGCTGGCGAGCAGGCCGACGACGCCGGGCATGTCGCTCGGCACGCGCAGCAGCGGACGGACCATCGGCGCCAGCATCAGCGCGATGAAGAAGGCCAGCGACAGTCGCGCCCGCGAAAAGACGAAGCGCTCGCCGATGCCCGGCATCAGCATGACCATGGTTCCGACCCGCGCGAAGACGAGCACGAAAACGGCGCTGATCTCGGGCAGGATCGCGATCTGCATCGGGCGCGGCGGGCCTCTTCGCCGATCGGTGCGTCGCAAGCTGGGGCCATGGGCGACCATGGCTGGGCAAAGCTGCGGCAGGTTCATTCGCCCGTGGCGATTCGGACGGCGACCCGCCCCATATAACCTGCGAGCGCGTCGCCCATGAACGGAAGAAACACCATCAGCGTCACGAAAACGGCGAGGATTTTCGGAACGTAGACGAGCGTCTGTTCCTGGATCTGCGTCAGGGCCTGCACCAGCGAGACGGCGAGGCCGACGATGAGGGCAACCGCCATCACCGGCCCACCGGCCTTGAGGAAGACGAAAATGCCGTCGCGCGCGACGTCGAGGATGGCACCGGAGGTCATTGCTTCTCGTCCTGAAACGCGGCGGCCGTCAGACCGGCATCCGCATGATTTCCTCATAAGACGCGATGATCTTGTCGCGCACGGCGACGAGCGTCTCGATTGCGGCCTCGCTTTCGGCGACGGCGGTCACGACATCGACCACATCGGAGCGGCCGGCTGCGACATTGGCCGTCTGCGTGTCGCTCTTCTTGCCGGCGTCGGCGGTGGCTTCGAGCGCCTTGCTGATCAGCGACGAGAAATCCGGGCCGTCGCCTGCGCCGGTCGCGGCGGCGAGCGGCTTGCGCATCAGATTGCCCGCGCCCATCCCCTGGATCGAGGCGTAGGCTCCCGCGGCGAAGCTGGGTGTGGCCATGGCTGGAATTCCTGTTCCGGGCCGCGCGATCAGGTGCGCAGGATGTCGATGGTGCGCTGGATCATCCGGCGCGTGGAGGAGATCAGATTGAGGTTGGCCTCATAGCTGCGCTGGGCCTCGCGCATGTCCACGGTCTCGATCAGGGTGTCGACATTGGGCATGCGGACATTGCCCGAGGCGTCGGCAACCGGATTGCCGGGCTCGAATTTCGTGCGGAAGGCGCTCTGGTCGCGCTGGACGCGGCCGAGATTGACCAATTGTGCGTCGAGGTCGCGGTCGAAACGGCGCTGGAAGGTCGGGATCTTGCGACGATAAGGGTCGGCACCGGCGCTGGCGGGCCCGGAATCGGCGTTGGCCATATTCTCCGCGATCACGCGCATGCGGCCGGACTGGGTGCGCAGGCCCGATGCCGCGACCGCGATGCTCTTCATCAAATCCATGATTTGCCTCCTACCTTAGCGGCGCCGGTCAGCGGCCCTTGCCGATCGCGATCTTCATCAGGCCCAGCCCCTTGGTGTAGAGCGAGGCCGCGAGCTGGTAGTCAGACTGGTTCTGCGCGACCTTCATCATCTCGTCCTCGAGATTGACCGCGTTGCCGTTAGGCGTGATTTCGAAACGCTGGGCGTTCGTGCCGTTGAAGCCGCCACGCTGGCCGGAGAGGCCCATATGACTGGGGCTGGTCTGTGCCATCACGACGCCGGCCTGGCCGGGCGCGATCGCAGGTGCTTTCAGGTCATGCGGGCGAAAGCCCGGGCTGTCGGCATTGGCGACGTTCTCGGCCAGCAGCTTCTGGCGCGATTGGTGCCAGTGCATGCGGGTCTTCAGCGCCTGCATCAGGTTTCCGCCGGTGCCCAAAGCAGTGTCGGCCATGGTCGCTCGTTCCGTTCCGGTCACCCTGGGGCCGGCTGTCGCCAAGGGGCGGCTGCGCGGCGAGGCTTTCGCTCACTGGGTAAATATTGCCGGGTACAGGGTTAACGGCCGGTTAAAATCGGCCTGGCTGAACAAACCAGTTAACCACGCGTTCACCATGTTGCCCGATAAGAAAAGCGTTATGCTATAGCCAAGGCGTTGAACCTTGGGCGGAAACATCGGCCGCTCGAGGGCGTCGCCGTCGCTCATGAGGCAAACCTTGCAGACGTTGTTTGGCTTCGATCTTTCCACCGGGCAAAAGTGGATCATCGCTTTCGCCGTGATCCTGGCGCTGTTGGCGCTGCTTGGCTTGTTCGCGCGCCAGATCAAGGGTGGCCGTCTGAGGGTGAGAGGGCAGGGCGGCGGTCGCGCTCGCCAGCCGCGCCTCGGCGTCGTCGACATCCACGATCTCGACCGCCAGCGTCAGCTTATCCTGATCCGGCGTGACAATGTCGAACACCTGATCATGATCGGCGGTGTCTCGGACATCGTGGTCGAAACGAACATTCTGCGCAGCGGCGGCCGCGCGGCGACGGCGCTTCCCACGGAGACCCAGGCGCCCGAGCGACCGGGCGCCTTCGAGCCTCTGCCGCCGTCCGAGGCCGTGCGTCAAGATACGCGCCAAGACCTGCGCCAGGAACAGCCCGCACTGGAGCGGCTGCCGATCCGATCGATCCCGGGCGGTGCGCCGTCGCGTCCCGCGCAGCAGGGGCCGGCGCAGGCCGAGGCTCCTGCTGCTGTTGCCGCCGCCGTCGTCCTGCCCAGCCTTGCGGCTGCGGCAACCCAGATGCCGGCGCCGGCGGTTCAGCCGCCGAGCTTCACGCGTGATTTTTCCCCATCGCAATCTGCCAGCGCCGTCGAGCTCGACAGCATGACGCAGCAATTGGAGGAGGCGCTGAAGCGGCCTCATTCGGCCGTCCGCCCGGCGAATGCGCCTGTCGAGCCGCCACGGCTTCAGGACGAGCCCAAGCCGCCTGTGCCGCAGGTCGAGCCGGTTGTCGATACCTCTGTTGTTGTGACGGCGATGCCAACGCCGACTCCGCCTGCGCCGCCCGAAACGGCTGGGAGGCCGATTCCGTTGCCGGCCGATGTCGAGGCCGAGCTCGAAATGGCCCTGGGCCTCAGGCCCGAGCGCATGGTTCCCAAGGCGCCTGCCGTCACCGTCACGGCGAAATCTGCTCCTGTCACAGCGCCTCCCGTGCCCGAGCCTGTCGTGGAGCCGGAACCCGTCAAGGCTGCGCCAGCCAAGAGCGAGCCTGCGGCCGTGACCGAGCCGGCTGCTGCCGAGTCGGCTCCTGCCGACGATATCGAGGATTCGTTCCTCGAAGCTCCGGCCAAGCCCACAGAGTCTGCACCGGAGCATAAGCACGAGCCGAGCCCGGTCCCCGAGCCCAGGAAGGCGGCAAGCGAACCGGATGCTGAGCCAAAGGCTGAGTCCGCGCCTGCGCTCAAGCCTGAGCCCGCGCCCGAGCCGAAGCCTGCTGCCATCGACCCGTTTTCCGTCGATGCGATCGAGGCCGAATTCGCGCGCCTGCTCGGCCGCGATCCCAAGAAATCCTAGAATCGCCCAGAGCCGACGCCCGCCTCGCCGGAACGGCGAGGCGGGCGTCGGCACGATCAGCAGGCACGATCAACAGGATTGTCGGCACGCGGGCGCCTGACGCTCTGTCCCCGGTTGCCGGGCCGCGATGGCCGGTTCTAGCGTTGCTAGGCCCGATCGACTGAGTCGGGCGTTGGCCCGGCCCGGCGAGACCTTGACCAGAACCCTTGAGAGATCGCTGCGAGGCGGCCGCGCCCTATGGGGCGCATTCGCGCTCTTGCCGGTGCTGGCGGCTCCGGCCTGGGCGCAGACGCTTTCGCTCGACCTGGGGCAAGGCGGGGGCGTCGCCGAGCGCGCGCTCCAGCTCATCGCCGTCATCACGGTGCTGTCGCTCGCGCCGTCGATCCTGGTCATGGTGACGTCGTTCACGCGTATCGCAGTCGTGCTGTCGTTGCTGCGCTCGGCGCTCGGCACACAGACCGCTCCGCCGAATGCCGTGATCATCGGGCTGGCGCTGTTCCTGACCGGCTTCGTGATGACGCCAACGCTGCGCGAGGCCTATCGCACTGCGATCGAACCGCTCGTTGCCGGGCAGATCCAGCCGCAGGAGGCCTATAATCGAGGGGTCGTGCCGTTCAAGGCGTTCATGCTCAAGAATGTACGCGAGAAGGATCTGGCGTTGTTCATGGAGATGTCGCGCGAGCCGGCTCCCGCGCGGCCCGAGGACGTCCAGATCCAGGTGCTGGTGCCGGCCTTCATGATCTCGGAACTGCGCCGGGCCTTCGAGATCGGCTTCCTGCTGTTCGTACCCTTCCTGATCATCGACCTGGTGGTGGCTTCGATCCTGATGTCGGTCGGTATGATGATGCTGCCGCCGGTGACGGTGGCGCTGCCGTTCAAGCTGATCTTCTTCGTGCTGGTCGACGGCTGGGGGCTCGTCGCAAGCTCGCTGGTCAAGAGCTATGGCGGGTCGGGATAGGGCTCAGCCCCGCCTGGGCGGCGGGGCCACGCTTTCGGCCGCGCCGGTCTGGCCCTCGGCCGGCGGCAGCTCGGGTCTGGGGCGCTGCCGCACGACGGTGGAGTAGCCGGGGTAGCGGGCGCGATAGGCCGTCATGAAGTCGATCAAGGTGTCGGAGCCCGCTGCCGCGCGCGCCATCTCGCGGATGTCGGAGGCCTTGGCGCGGCTGGCTCCGGTGACGAAGGCGAAGGTGCGCGCATCCGTGCTCTGCGCCATCTTGGCGGCGAACTTGCCTCGCAGCCGATCCAGCGAGAGCGCCTCGTTCGACATGACATAGGAAATCGCGCTGCGCATCACGTCGGCACGCTCGCTTTCGCTGAGGGGGGCGGTGCCGCGCCAGCTTTCGCCGAGCATGCGTTCATGCGCCTCGCCGGCCTCCCGCCAGCGCTTGCCGGTCCAGAAGATGTCGGAGCGCAAACGGTCGACCTCGGGCCCGCGCTCCGCTTCCAGCAATTCGAGCGCCTGGTCGGTGCGCGACAAATCGGATAATGCCTTGGCCTCGAGCAGCAGGCGGGCGCGCTTGACGTCGCCGGGCAGTTCGATCAGCCGCGTCGTGTTGAGCGCGCGCAACGCCTCGACCGGCTTTCCGTTCATCAGGCTGATCATGGCGAGCTTGGTGGCGACGGTGGAGCGCGCCGCGCCGGTCAGGCGTTTCTCGATCTGGTAGCGCAGGATTTCGCCCGCCTGATCCAGCAGGTCGAGCTCGACCAGCCTGTCGGCCAAGAGCCGGGTGATCTCGTCGCCGCGCCGGCCGACCGGCAGGAACTCCTTGAAGTCGTAGAACAGGGCCAGCGCCTCGATGCGCGGCAACTGCTCGGCGCCGCGACCGCTGAACAGCTCGGCGAAGCGCTGGGCGGTTTCGTCATGCATGCGTCGCGTCAGCGGGTTGTCGGGGTAGTTCTCATTTGCCCGACGCGCGACCATGAAGGCGTCGCGCCAGCGCTGGTGGTCGGCATAGAGCCGACCGAGTTCGGCCAGCGCCTCCATCTCCAGATCGCCGCCGCGCCAGATGATCGATACCGTCTCCAGGCGGGCGATGGCTTCGTCGGACGATATGTCCGGCCGCTTTTCGACCTGTACCAGCTTGACCGCGCGCAATTGCGCCTCGGCGGCGACAGGCCGGCTGCGTGCCTCGAACAAGGGCTTGTAGCCGTTCAGCGCAGCTTCCGGCCGGCCGCCGACATCGTCGAGGATGGCGCGCAGGAGCGCGAGTTTCTCGGGCTCCACCAGGCCTTGCGGCAGGTTCGCGAGTTTTTCGATCTCGCGCTCGGCGACGGTGAGGTCCTGCATCGCCAGCGCCGCGCGAGCCTTCGCGAAGCGCAGTTCGGCCTGGATCTCCGGTGGATAGCGATCGAGGATCGCCTCCGCGCGGCGAAAACCGATGAGCGCCTGGGCGTTGCGCCCAAGTCTCTGCTCCGGCAAAGCGCGCCAGAGGCCGGCTTCGACATCCTCCTTGATCGGGCCTGCATCGAAGGCGGTGATCGCCTGCTGATTGCGATGCATGCGCACCGCGATCAGTCCCTTCAGGAAGAGCGGCTCGCGCTGATTCCGCGTGGCCGGGTCGTCTGCCATCATGACCGACAGGGGACCATTGGCTTCCGCCATCAAACCGTTGGCCGCGTAGAAGCGCGCCAAGGCGAGGCGCGCCTCGGATTTGCGGCCGCGCGAGGCGTCGGCGACGTCGCGCAGCAGGGCGCGTGCGCCGTCCCGCACGGTGTCGACGTGCAGCTTGCTCCATTGTTCGGGGTCGAGCAGGGGTGGCTGGGCGGCCGCAGTCTGGCTCGTGTCGCTCGGCGCCTCGGCGGCTACGTCGAGCGTCACGGTCAAGCCACCGGCGCGGCCGATCTGGGCCTGGTCGGCCGCGGCGCGCACCACGAGATCGTCGGCGCTGGGCGCGACGGCAAGTCCATGGGCGGTCTGGAGCAAGTTGAATTCGACGAACTGATAGGGCTTGGCCGTGACGCGCGTCGGGCCGAACACTGTCGCGACTGCCAGCGGCGTCCCGGACGGGCCCGGCTCGAGCCAATGCACTCCCGTCATGCCAGACAGCGGTACGGCGAGGATGGTTTGGCCGCGCTCGTCGATCGCGCGGCGCGGCGCAATCGGGGTCGCCGTCTTCTTCTGCGGCTCGCCAAGGCTCAGCGACCAAGTCGGGCCGTCATCGATCAGCCGTGTCAATTGCTGACTCGCCAGTCGCAGACGCACCAGCGTGACCTTGCCCTCGCGGGTTACGGTCGCGTCTTCGACGAGTTGCGGCAGGATGGTCTTGAAATCGGTCGGGTTGATCGTGTCGCGCGTGTCGAAGACGAGAGTGACGATCCCCGCGTCGATGAAGGCGGCCGCGCCGGTCATGCGCGGAAAGCGGAAATCGATATGCCCGCCTTGTGCAGTGCCGGCAGCCTCGATCTTCACCGCCTGGGGTGTCGGGTCGATGACCGGCGGGGCGACAGCCGCAGGAGTGGTCGCGGGCTGGCTGTCGGGAGCGACGGCGGAGGCTGCTGCCGCAGCCGGTAAGGAGGCGGGCGTCGGCGCGGCCTTCACCGCCGCATCCGTTCCTTCCGGCAGGCTCGCCAATGTCGGTCCGGTGGTCTTGGCGGGGCGCAGGAGATCGACCGTCAGCCCGTCCTCGTCCTGGAAGTTCCTGACCTGCCAGTCCTTCGGAATCGAGAGTTCAAGCCGTGTCGCGGTCTCGTCGGTCTCGTGGGAGAGCAGCGCGACGCCGTCCGGTAGGGCGCGTTTGAGGGCTATGGGCTCGACCGCCAGCGGCTGGTCGAGGGTCAGGTTCAGAGTGCCGTCCTCGAGCGCAGTCGTGAGAGCGGTCCCCGGAGGGGCCTCGAAGATCAGGCGCTCCAGCGTCGGCAGCTTGGCGCCGCGCATGATCAAGGGCTTGTTCTGGGGCCGTGGCTGGCGGGCAGCTTCCTTGACGCGGGCTTCGGCCTGCTTCAAGCGCTCCGCCATCTCGGCGATCACTTCGGGCGGTGGCCCGGGCAGCAATCCGGTCCAGCTCTCGGGCAAAAGGTCGATGAAGGCCTTGTCGCCGGCCTCGATCAGATTGGCGCGGAACCTCTTGGGAAGCGCGAAGCGCATGCCGCGCCCGTCGGGGTCGAGCCGCGCCAGGGTGATGTATTCCGGCAGCTCCTTGGCGATCTTGTTGATGTCGATCTTCACCGGGGAGGCGAAGGCGACCACGAGCACGCCATTGTTGAGGCGGATGCGGGTCGGCGTCGGTTCGTCGAAGGTCAGGGCGAGGCGGCCGAAGCCCGGCGGCATGTCCTGGCCGCGCAAGGTGGCGTTGGCGGCGAGCGTGGGCTCGCACAGGCCCGCGCCGATGGCGAGCGCAGCCAACCCGATACCGAAGGCAAGGGAACGCGGGACACGCAAAACCGGAGAACTCACGCAACGCGACACGAACGGGCCGGAGCGGCCCGACCAGGCCGTCCGCCTGCTTTGGACGCTAGCCTGTCAAGGATAATGCCGGGTTAACGTGGCTTCAGCATAATATTCTTGTGGAACAATCGTTTAGAGCAGGATACGAAAAAGTGGGAACCGGTTTTTCGCATCCTGCTCTCACTCTTAGATGAGGGACGGATTCAGATTTCAGCTGGGACCACTTGGTGATCCCAGCTGAAATCATCCGGCTCTCGTCGGTTCGTCGGGATTACGGGCTTGGGAAAACAGGGGAGCCGTCGTGGGCCGGCCATGGCACGCTGCCAGCCACGCGACAATTTCCAGGGCGCACAGGATTTACGTTTGCCCGCCGGCTGCGCAGGCTGGCTTCGCGCTCGTAAGGCCAGGAATATGCCGTGCCGGCTAAAAAGCTGGTGCAATTATCGAGAAATTAACCATACTTCCATACAGGTCAGTAGGGGGTCGCGTTCTATCCGAAACAAGAGCTGGGTTGGAGGACGCGATGCTGATTTATGTCGGGATTTTCTATTTGTCGTGCTTCGCGGTCTTCCTGGAGCTCGTCGATCGCGCTCCGGTCATGGATTGACGTTCAGCAGACGCCAGGCAATCCAACCCAGAAATCCAACCCATGAAACCGTCACGCTGATAAAAAGTAGCGCTGTCGTGACGATCGTCAGCCTTTGGGCGAGTGTCTTTGCCGAGGCCTGATCTGTTGGCGGCGTTCGGCTTCAAGCGCCGGCTCGTCGTCGCCGATGCCGGCGACCAGGTCATCGCTCGCTGCGGTCTGCGAATTCATGGAGGTGGCCCTCTTTTGCCTGACCGCTCATGAAGGAAATCCACAATCACCGGTTGCGTCAAGTCCAACTTTCTTTTTAAGGGAGGGCGCGCCGGGTTGCGCGCGAAACTCCCCGTGGTTTTCAAGCGCGCGCGGGATCGACCCTCTCATCAATGAGTGAGAGCAGGATCAATGCGAAAAACCGGTTTCCACTTTTCGTATCCTGCTCTAGCGGTTTGTGTGCCGCGACCCTTATGGGCGTCCTGGCGGAATGGGCGCTCGCCCCCGATCGATGCGCCTTGGCATTGCCCCCGGTTTTTATCCAGCGCTGAGTTCGTTTCCGGCGGGTTTTGACGTGCCCCCAGATTTTGGGCCAGCGCGAGCTGGAACCGGGGAACCAATAGGCCGCGGGGGCCGTTGGGGTTCCGCAGCTATCGACGCCCACTGATACCGGGGGACCCGAGGGCCTGGAAAGACTGATGGCGGCCCCCCAAACCTGTTTGCGAAAGGCCGATAAGAGGGTGTGGCGAATTCGGACCGGCCACGCTCTCTTTCATGCATTTGTGTGCCGTTACAGCTTTGGCCGGATGGCTGGCTGGCTTTTTGGCCCGATCGGCGCCTCGTCGCCGAGGTAGTGGAACACCTCTCCTCTGTCATTGGTTTCCTCGGCAAAAGAGGAGGAGACGATGGCAAAGCAACCCGAAGCCCTGGCGACTTTCGCGGCGAGTGCGCGCAACAACAGCAAGAAGCCTGACGATGTCGGGTTGAAGGCCACGCCGGCGACAGACGGCCTGAAAACCGATCCCGCACAGAAGGTAAAGGCGGCGACCAAGGTGCTGCGCGAGGGCGTGCTTCACCGTGACGAAGGTGCTGACGAAGCCGTAGATAAACTGCCAGATCGGACGCGCGACCTGTGAGCACCTGATAGCTCGGCATCGAGGCGCAATCGATTACCTCGTGATCTACAGCGGGGCGACCAAATTCGAGAACCGACGCCCGCGACGGGCTCGGTCATCTCAGGACGCTTTTGGCCATCTTAAAGCGATAGGCTTCTTCTTGGAGGCTGTTGCTCCATAAAGCAGGCGTCGTGGTCGATGGCGGTGTCGTCAAACTCAGCGGAAACGCTAGAGATTTTTTGAAACCGGCCCGTATGCGCCAATGGGACCGTGGGCCAAGGGTTCGCACTTTGGCCGGAGCCGTAGTAACGACTCGACTTGATATCTGCTTTTCAACATCCATATACCATCCCTATGGATGGTATATGGATGAGAAATGAAAGCGCCTGACAGCGAAAAGCTGACGCTGAATCTCGGTTTCGTTGACCTTGGTCGCATCGATCTTCTGGTCAGGGATGGGTTCTACTCGAACCGGTCCGACTTCATTCGCACGGCGATCCGCAACCAGCTTTCGACGCATGCTGACGTCGCGGCGAAGGCAACGACGCGGCTGGCTCTCGAACTTGGGCTGCGAACTTTCACGCGACAGGACCTGGAGGCGGTGGTTGCCGCCGGCGAACAACTCGAAATCCGAGTTCTAGGCCTGGCGATCATCGAAAACGACGTCTCACCGGAGCTTGCCAGGAACGCCATCGCTTCGTTGACGGTCCTCGGCGCGCTGCATGCTGCTCCCCAGATCAAGGCCGCTTTGGCCGATCGCCTGACATGACAAAAAGGATATTCTTGATGAACCCGCGCTTTCACGCCGCCATCGCGGAAGCTACGACCCGTCTCAAGACGGCCGATGTGGCGGGCGCGACGGCAGCCATCCAGCGCGCACTCGCTGGCCAGGCCCCTCAAATGCGACAACGCCCTGAGGACGGCGAGGCGAACACGGTCGGTTTCAAAGTTCCTCTCCGCCGCCGATTGGGCGATGTCCTGAGAACGCTTCGCGACGACCAGAAGCATTTTAAGCAACCCGCAAGGGATAACGATCGCAGCACCGACGTCCCAGGAGACGGCGAGCGCTTTCGCCAACGCAGATTTCAAGCTGCTGCCGGATCGGTGACCTACAAAGTTTACGTACCTGCGAACCATGCCGAGCGCGAACTGGCGCTGGTCATGATGCTGCATGGCTGCACGCAGGACCCCGACGATTTCGCGCGAGGTACACGGATGAATGCGCTGGCCGATGAATTCGGCCTGATCGTCGCCTACCCTCACCAACCGCGATCGACCAATGCACAGGGCTGTTGGCATTGGTTCGATGCACGTCATCAAAAGCGCGGTTCGGGCGAGCCTGCGGTGCTTGCAGGCCTGGCTCAAGCGCTGACCGCCGAATTCAAGATCGATGGGAAGCGGGTCTTCGTCGCGGGTCTGTCGGCAGGTGGCGCAATGGCTGATGTGCTGTCATCGACCTACCCCGAGGTCTTCGCTGCGGCCGGCATCCATTCTGGGCTCCCGCATGGAGCGGCCTCTGACGTCGTGTCAGCATTCGCTGCGATGAAGGGTAATGCAAAAGCGACCGCCCGGCCGGAGGAAGCGAACACCAGAAAGATCATCTTCCACGGCGCGGCCGATGCAACGGTTCACCCGTCAAATGGCGAGATGGTGTTCGATAGGACGCGGTCTCGCCACGGGAAGCTGCCGGAGGTCACGACCGATGGCGTCGTAAACAGCAAGCGCGTTACCCGGACGTTGCTCGGATCGGCAACCGGTCCTGCGATCGCCGAGTATTGGCTCGTTCACGGCAGTGGCCACGCCTGGTCAGGTGGTGACAACAAGGGAAGCTTCGCAGACGCAACAGGCCCCGACGCGTCGCGTGAGATGATCCGGTTTTTCCTCGAAAGTTGAGGAGAGACCGGAGGAATGCAAAGGGCAGGCGGTGCGCTTCTCGGAGCTAATCCGAACCGACGTCGCATATTGGACCTTCGCTCCGCGCGAGGAGTTCCTACCTTGGGAGCTCGTGACCGAGGGAGCCGAGGCGGTTTCTGAGAAGCGGCGAGCAGCCTGGTCAGACGCTCTCTCGCTCATTCGACCGTCCATTGGCAGATCCGAAAGTCGCGCGAGCGCTTCCGCATGTCGAGGTGGAGGTGATCTTTATGGGCGCTGTCAGATCCCGGCCCGAGCACGGTCGTAAATCTTGCGCATGCGCTCTTGCTGATCGCACTGCGCATCGACAGCGTCGCCTCGTCGCGGCCAGCTAGCGCGATGGTGCGTCCGTCTTGCATTTTTAACGCAGCGACATCTAGCGCGTTGCCACTGGCATGCTCGCTGATCGGAGCGCCAGCGACACCGTTGCGTGGCCGACAGGCATGTCCGCCGACACCGGCTAGAGTGGCGAGCTTGGCGTTCTCTCGCGCGGCTATCCCCGAAAGGTCGTCGCGAGTCCAGATCAGGACTTCGAGCGCGAACGAGCAACGGACCGTAATCGCGCTGTCCAGTTCGACCTTGGATCCGTCCGGCATATCGATACGCTCGAACGTGACGGGGTCGTCAATACCGCAGTCGCCGGTGCTGCTGGCAGATGCCAGGGGGAGTGCGACGCCACCGCGCTCCTTGAACGTCTCGACGCAGGCCGATGGGCCCGGTGGCTTCTCCGGTATCTGTGCCTGTGAAGGAGGGGAGGCGGCCTTCGCCGTCGCATCAGGCACGAACTCGGCCGGACGCCGCGGCGGCAGGGGCATTCTCACCAAGGTTTGCGTCGGGCGGGCTGATCGTTTCACCCCAACGGCACGATCCCGCGTGGCCGGTGCGGACAAGGCCGGTGCAAAGCTTATGAGCAACGCGATCGAGATTGCGACGGCTTGTCGATGGCCGCTGGGGACACGCACGCCCTCAGTCCACGAAACGCACCGGCACGCCCGGCTTCACCAGGTCGGCGAGTTCCTCCGCATCCCAGTTCGTGAGTCTCACACAGCCATGCGACGTCGTCTTACTGACCTGCGAGGGTTCGGGGGTGCCGTGGATTCCGAAAGTCGGCTTGGACAGCGCAATCCAGATCGTGCCGACCGGGCCATTGGGGCCGGGTGGGAGCACGAGGGTCTTGGTGTTCTTGCCTTGCTGGAAGTTCTTTTCGGGGTCGTAGGTGTAGTTCGGATTCCTTGCCACTCTCTCGACCGTGTATTCGCCCGTCGGAGACGGGGTGTTCTCGCTGCCGATGGTCGCTGGATAACTCGCCAGAACCTTGTCATCGGCGCCGAAGACCACAACCATTCCGGTGCTCTTGACCGCGTCGATCCGCCGGGCGCTGCCCTTCTCGAGCGAGCGTTCGGCGGAGACCACGAAGAGACTCGCACCTGCCTCTGAGAAAGCCGCGTCGGGATTGAGTGCCCTCAGAAGCTTCTCGCTCATGTGGAAGCGCTCTCCCAGCATCTCCTCAGGGCTGGTGTAGGACAGGCGCTTCATCTTGGCCTGCTTGGCATAGTCGCGCGGTATGGCGTCGGCGAAGTCGTACGCTGTGTCCTTTTCTGAGAGCTTGTATTCGGACACGACATCGTTGGCGCTGTCACCACCAAGGCCGAGCCAAGTGAGCTCATCCATCTCATCGCCGGCGCCAAGGTTCGCCTGACGTCGGAACTGCGCGACGGCTTTGCGAAAGTTCTCACCGTGGCCACCGTCGATGACACCGGGCGATATGCTGCGACGACTGAGAAGCACCTGGGCCTTGACGATAAACGGATCCGGTCCGGCGCCCCACGGGCGCTGCCGGTCGGAGAACGTCACCTGGTTAATCTGATCGGCGGTGAGTGCGAGAGCTGAGTTTGCTCCCAGACCCAGTACCACCGCCAGCATCGCCATGCGCAGATTGGCGGTTTTCATAATTGCCCCCATGAGCCAACTAGCTCTATCCACCTGCAACGCGCCTGGGCTGAGAAAGTGCCGAGAGAGGTTCGCGAAAGCCTCGCTCGGGAGGCGTCGTTCAATCGCGGCCCGAGCGTCGCTCGACGATCCGGTTGTACGAAGAGCTGCGCGGGCGCGGCTATGATGGCGCGCACGCGGAGTTGTGTTCGGCGTCAGCCAGGGCGGTGGTTGCCGACGGCATCTAGGCCAGCAAACGGCGCGGGGGCTGACTCGGCTTCATTGGGCGGCATCGAACCGGTAAAGCGCCGACAACCCGAGCATGAGCAAGTTCGAGCTCTTACTTCGAGGGGGCAGGTCACCGTCCCGCCACCGTTGGCGCCGTAGATTTGACCGGTCGTAAGCTGGCATCTTCCGCCGCTGGTTGGACAAATATTGATGCCAATTCTGCAGGCTGGCCGGGCCGGCCAAGCGCGGTCATCCCGCCAAATTTTTCTAGTTTCTCCTGAGTAGCGCCGCCGCTGACCTGCAGTGAAGTCCAGATCCGGTTGGATCGTTCAATTGCTCCAGGTTTTTGTTTTAACGCGTTTTCTCCGCGCAAACGCTTCGCGTTTGTCGCGGGGGAACCGGTATCCACTTCGCTCGAAAACGCTCTACCGGCGCGGAGCGGGCGCGATGGCCGGCAGTTCGTTACCCGGGAGCGGCATGAGTTCGGCCGTGCTGCGCTCGGGCGCGCGCGAGCTGGTGGCGAGGGCCACCGTCAGCTTCTCGGCCCGCTCGGGCGCCATGGCGGCGAGCACGTCGGACATCTTGCGCGGGTTCATCTGCTGAACAACCGGCAGCAGCACGTCGAGGCTGAGGCGGTCGAAGACGCGTGCGGCGTCCTTCGGCTTCATCGTCTCGTACATGATCACGAGATTCCTGATCGCCTTGAGTTCGTCCTCGGCGGGTTTGCGCTTGGGGCCGTCGACCTTGTCTTCGAGCTGCTTCAGGTCGCCGACGCGGCCGTCGAGCTTCTTCTCGGCGGTGTCGAGCAGGCGTTCGCGCATCTCCAGTTCGCGAATCCGGGCATCAATCTCTTCGCGCCGCTCGCCGAGGCGTTCGAGAATGGCCCGCTCAGCGGGAGAGGCGACCTTGGCCGTGCCGTTGACGACGCCCGCCTTGTTGTTGGGGTTGGCGGCGCGTGCCGCATCGGCCTTGGCTTCCGCCTCGGCCTTCTCCTGTTCTTTCTTCGGATCAGGCTTGTCGACCGAGCCGGTCGTCTCCGGGTCGCGCAGGGCGCGATCGGGTGCATGCGCCTGGGCGATCACCTTGGCGAGGGCCCAGAC
Source organism: Bosea vaviloviae (assembly GCF_001741865.1). NCBI lineage: Bacteria > Pseudomonadati > Pseudomonadota > Alphaproteobacteria > Hyphomicrobiales > Alloboseaceae > Allobosea > Allobosea vaviloviae. The sequence continues at coordinate 5,261,710 of NZ_CP017147.1, read as the reverse complement.
CTGGGGCTCCGGCTTTACTGGGCGCGTGCTGTCGGGGGAAAAGACGCTCGCGCTTGACGGCACTTTTCCCGGATAGGGCTCCGCCGTCCAGGCGAGCAATTTCAGCGCCAGGAGACCCATGGCGCCGAGAATCACTGCCGGAAAGAGGCGGGGCCTTTCGATCACGCGGCCTGGCCTTCCAGGCGCCGGGCGGCGCGGGCGCGGATGGCGGCCGCGGATTCGGCGGCGCTGGCCATGCGCGAAATCGGGGTGGGCTCGGGCGCAGGCGGTTCCGGGGCTTTCGGCGCGACCAGCGTGGCGGCGCTGACGATCTGCGAGATCCGCTCCATCACGGTCTGGCCGGCTTCGATCTGGGCGGCGAGGTCGGCGGCGTAGCGCTCGGCGGTGCGCAGGCGCTCGGCCAGGGTGCGGTCGCAGTCGCCCAGCGTCAGCTTCAACCCGGCGATGGCGCGCTCGGCGGTATCGGTCGCCGAGATCAGCGCGCCGACGGTCTGGCGCATGGCGCCTTCGTCGGCCTTGAGCCGCTCGATGCGCTTGGCCAGCACGTAGCAGGTGATGATGGTCGCGACGAGGAGGCTTGCGACGAGGGCATCGGCGATGAGGGTGATCGTCATGGCTTGCTATATCCGCGTCAGGAGGTGGAACCGAGATGGCTCGTGGCGCTGTCGAAGGCGGCGATCGTGGTCTTGGAGCGGCGCAGCGGGCTGACGACCTGAACGGCGATCTTGTCGTCGACGCGTCCGATCCGGCCCTCGCTGACGATGAAGTCGCCGCAGCGCAGTGCGACCGTCGAATCGGGCCTGGCGTCGAACATCAAGGTGTCGCCGATCTCGAGTTTCATCACCCGCTTCAGCGGCATCTGCGTCTCATGGAGCACGCAGGTCACGGCGACGTCGGTCTGCCAGACCTCGGTCGCCAGATGGTTTTCCCAGATCGCATCACGCCCGAGCTTCTCACCCATGAAGCTTTCGAGCAGCAATTCGCGGATCGGCTCGATCGTGGCGTAAGGCAGCAGCAGATGCAGGCAGCCGCCCCGGCCTTCCATGTCGAATTTGAGCTCGACGCGGATGGCGGCGTTGGCGGGGCGGGAGATCGAGACGAAGCGCGGATTGGACTCGATGCGATCGACCGTGAAGCGCACCGGCGAGAGCGGTTTGAAGGCGGCCTCGGCATCACTCAGGATCAGCGCGATGACGCGCTTGAGCATGTTGATCTCGATCGAGGTGAAAGGGCGGCCGTCGACGCGCGGCGCCGGCTGGCCGCGCTTGCCGCCGAACATCGTGTCGAGCACTGAATAGATCAGCGAGGACTCGATCGTGATCAGGCCGAAATTGTCCCACTCTTCGGCCTTGAACACCGAGAGCATGGCGGGCAGCGAGATCGAATTGATGTAGTCGCCGAAGCGCACCGAGCGGATGCTCTCCAGCGAGACCTCGACATTGTCGGTGAAGAAGTTGCGCAGGCTGGTCGAGAGCAGGCGCACGAGACGCTCGAAGATGATCTCGAGCATCGGCAGGCGTTCATAGGCAACCGATCCGGAATCGACGATGGCCTGGATGCCGTTGCGGGCGTCCCTGTCGTCGCCGCCGACGGAGAAACCGAGCATCGTGTCGATTTCGTCCTGCGACATCAGGCGGTCGGTGCCGCCATCCTGCTCGCCTTCCTCCACCAGCATGTCGGGCATGGTCGCCCATTCGGCCGCCATCCCTTCCGGGCTGAGGGGCTCGTTCTTGGGCTTGCCGGCTAGGTCGAGGTCGTCGTTGCTCATGTCTTCGTCGTCATCCCGGCTGGTGCGCGGAAGCCCGGAGGGCTCACTGCACCAGCAATTCCTTGAACAGCACCGCGTCGATCTTGGCCGGATAGACCGTGACGTTGACGCGGCGCAGCAATTCTTCCTTGAGGCGATACATGCCGGCCGAGCCTTCCAGATCGGCCGGACGCAATTCGCGCATGAACACCTGGAAGGCATCCTCTACACGCGGCAGCAGCGGCTTGATCTCCTCGGAGACCTTGGCGTCAGCGATCTCGAGCACGACCTTGACCTTGATGATCGGCTGGCGGTCCTGCTGGCCGCCCGGCGAGATGCCGATCATCATGTCCCGCATCTCGACGAAGCTCGCCGGCTTCTTGGCGGCCTTCGCATGCTCGGCCGCTGCGATCTGCTCCGGGGAGGGCTGCTTCAGGAAGAAGAACCAGCCGCCGCCGAGCCCGGCGAGCAGCAGCGCGCCGCCGATCATGATCAGCTTCTTCTTGCCGGGCTTGGACGCTTCGCCGCCCTCGGCATCCTCTCCGTCGGTCTTTCCGGTCTTCTTCGACATCGCAGCACCGCCTCGGGCTGGGCGCGCGCGGCATCGATGCCCTGCTCCCTGACATTACCCTGATCAATCACGGTTAACGCGTCGTTAAGGACGGCAAATCTTGCCGGGTCATTTCTGCCCGAAGTCCCGAATTTGCCGGGCTGCGTAGTCCCGTAGAGAGCAAAAATATATGTTATAAATCAATATGTTGATTGATTTTAACTATGTTGGCACAGCGCTTGCGGCTGTGGTGCTGCGATGGCTGCGCTGGGGAGCGTCGAAGCGATCGCGGGACAATTCGGGAGACCATGCCGTGGAGAACGCGCTTCTCGTCGGCCTATCGCGTCAAATGGCTTTGGCGCGCGAGCTGGATGTCATCGCCAACAACCTGGCGAATACCAGCACGAACGGCTTCAAGTCGCGCTCGGCGCGCTTCAATGAATTCATCATGCCTGTCGCCAGTGCCGAGACCTTTCCGAGCGGCGACCGGCGGCTCTCCTATGTCATCGACAAGGGCACGCCTATCGACCTGTCGCAGGGCGCGCTGGAGCGCACCGGCAACCCACTCGATGTCGCGTTGCGCGAGGATAACTACCTCGTGGTCCAGACGCCGAACGGCCAGCGCTACACCCGCGCAGGTTCGCTGAGCCTGAACCAGCAGGGCGAGCTCGTGACCAAAGGCGGGCAGCAGGTGCTGGGCGAGGGCGGGCCGATCCGCTTCAGCAACACCGAGACCAATTTCAGCATCGCCGTCGACGGTACCGTCTCCAGCGATCAAGGCGTCCGCGGCAAGCTCAGGCAGGTCCGCTTCAACAATCCCCGTGCGCTGAGCAGCGACGGCAACAACCTGTTCGCCTCGGCCACGCCGCCGCTGCCGGCCGGGCCGCAGGCCAGGCTCGAGCCCGGCGCGATCGAGGGCTCGAATGTGAAGGCCATCATCGAGATGACCCGCCTGATGGAGGTCCAGCGCTCCTATCAGGGCATCGCCAACATGATGACCAAAACCGACGAACTGCGCACCAAGGCGATTTCCCGCCTGGCCGATCAGCAAGCCTGACCCGGGGAAGGAGCAAAGCCATGCGCGCCCTGCAGACAGCCGCCACCGGCATGATGGCCCAGGAACTCAACGTCCAGGTCATCTCCAACAACATCGCCAACGTGCGCACCACCGGCTACAAGCGCCAGACCGTGCATTTCCAGGATCTTCTCTATGAGAACTTCCGGCGCGCGGGCTCGGCCACCTCCGACCAGAACACGATGGTCCCGGCCGGCACCTTCATCGGTTCCGGCGTGAAGACGACATCGACCGGGCGTATCATGAGCCAGGGCAACCTGTCCTCGACCGAGAAGCAGTACGACGTCGCCATCAGGGGCGAGGGCCTCTTCAAGATCCGCATGCCCGATGGCCGCACGACCTATTCGCGTGACGGCTCCTTCGATCTCGACGCCCAGGGCCAGCTCGTGACCCGGGACGGCTATACGGTCGAGCCCGGCATCACGGTTCCCAACAACGCGACCAGCGTCAGCATCAATGCGCAGGGCACGGTCGAGGTCCAGCTTCCCGGCCAGACTGCGCCGCAGACGCTGGGCCAGCTTCAGCTCACCCGCTTCGTCAACAAGGTCGGGCTCGAATCGATCGGCGACAACCTGTTCGTCGAGACGGCAGCCTCGGGCCCGGCGATCGATGGTGTCGGCGGCGGCGAGGGCTTTGGCTCGCTGCAGCAGAACTATCTCGAAGAAGGCAACGTCCAGGCCGTGACCGAGCTCACCACGCTGATCGCGGCTCAGCGCGCCTATGAGATGAACTCCAAGGTCATCACCGCCGCCGACCAGATGATGTCGGCGACGACGTCGATGTTCCGCGGTTAGGGCTGAGGATGCGCGCCATGATCCGCTTATCGACCCTCCTCGCTACCGTCGCGCTGGCTGGTACGGCGTTCGCCGCCCAGCCTCATCCAGCAACTCGCGCCGGGGCCGTGGCAGCTATCGTCACGCCGCCGCCACAGCAGCCGGCTCCGACGCCGGTGCGCAAGCCCTTCCTGCGTCCCGAGCTCACGCTCACGAGCGAGCTCGTCAGCTTCGGCGATCTGCTCTCGGGATTGCCGAGCGAGGCCGCCGCGACCCCGGGCTTCAGGGCGCCCGCGCTCGGCGAGACCGGTACGATCCAGGTCAGCCGCATCATGGAGGCCGCGCGCGCCGCCGGCATCATTCGGGATGCCGGCGACATCGAGAGCCATGGCTTCGCGCAGGTGATCGTGACCCGCGCTGCGCGCCGCCTGATGGCGTCCGATCTCGAGGCGGCGGTAAAGACCGGCCTCCAGGAGCGTTTCGGGGTCGATGCCCGGGCGCTGGCGCTTGCGATCGACGGTGGCGCGCCGGCGATCGCGATCGAGCCCGAATTGACCGGCGACGTGACGGTGCTCGATCTCGGCTATGACGTCCGCTCGCGCCGGGTGCAGGCCAGGCTGATCGTGCCGGGCAGCGCGGCGATGCGCCTGAAGCCCATCCGCATCACCGGTCAGATGGTCGATACCGTCGAGGTCGTGGTGCCTCGCCGCAGCATCGCCAGGGGAGAAACGCTGAGCGCGACTGACGTCGTGGTCGAGCGCCGTCCGCATGACGGGCAGGCGACCGAACTCATCGGCGACGTGAAGGCAGCCATCGACAAGGTGGCGCGGCGTGCGCTCAATGTCGGCATGCCGCTGCGCGTCGGCGACGTCCAGCGCGAGGAGATCGTCGGGAAGGGCGATCTCGTGACCATCGTCTATGCGGCGCCCGGCCTGCTCATCTCGATGCGCGGCAAGGCCGGCGAGGCCGGCGCGATGGGCGATGTCGTCACCGTTACCAATCCCCAATCCAAGCGCGTGCTGCAAGGCACGGTCAGCGGGCCCGGGCGGGTTTCCGTCCAGAGCTCCGCCGTCGGCCGCGTCGCCAGCGCCCCCTGATCCAGACAGTTGCGGACCCTGATCATGACCACACGCATTCTCGTCAGACTCTCCGGGCTCCTTGCCCTCAGTGTCGCTCTCAGCGCCTGCGGCGCGGCCGACCGGCTTGCCAATGTCGGCCAGGCGCCGGCCCTCTCCGCGATCGAGGATCCAACGGCGGTGAAGGGCTACAAGCCCGTGCAGATGCCGATGCCGGCGGTGGAGCACGCCTCCTTCGCGCCGAACTCGCTCTGGCGCACCGGCTCGCGCGCCTTCTTCAAGGATCAGCGCGCACGGATGGTCGGCGATCTCGTGACGGTCAAGGTCAAGGTCACCGACAAGGCCCAGCTCGACAACACAACCAAGCGCAGCCGCAAGAACGGTGAGGATGCGGGTGCGGACAACATCCTCGGCTATGAGAACAAGCTGCCCAACGGCGCCACCGCCGGCTCACTCCTGAAGCTCGACTCGACCGCTTCGAGCGAGGGCGTGGGCTCGGTGCGCCGCGCCGAGACCCTGGCGACGAATGTCGCCGCCGTGGTCACGCAGACCCTGCCCAATGGCAATCTGGTGATTGAGGGCAAGCAGGAGATCCGGGTCAATTTCGAGGTGCGGGAGCTGATCGTCGCCGGCGTGATCCGGCCCGAGGACATCGAATCGGACAACACCGTCGATTCGACCAAGATCGCCCAGGCCCGGATCGCCTATGGCGGGCGCGGTCAACTCACCGATGTCCAGCAGCCGCGCTATGGCCAGCAGGTCATGGATATCCTGCTGCCTTTCTAAAGGTACCGCGCAGACCTCACGAAGTTCCGGCCGGCGTGGAACGCTCCCCGCTTATTCCCGCGCTGGCCGGCCGGCGGTCTCTCCCGAGCCGCCGGCTCTATCGCCAAGTGAGAGCGGCAGACGAGAGACGGCTTCCCGCCTTTCGTCATCCCGCTCTGATCCCGACCGCCCGTCACGCTCCCCAAGCTCACAAGGCTGGCGGCCTAAAAAAAAGCCCCGCGCCTCTCGCGCGGGGCTTTTGCCTGCGAATCAAAAAAGGCCCTCCGCGCGTCGCGGAAGGCCTCCGGCATGGCTATGAAGCCGGCCTTGGCTCAATCGTCGCGGAACACACGCTCATTGCGCTCGTGACGTTCCTGCGCTTCCAGCGAGAGCGTTGCGATCGGCCGGGCCTCAAGGCGCTTCAGGGAGATCGGCTCGCCGGTGTCCTCGCAATAGCCATAGGAGCCCTCGTCGATGCGGGCGATGGCGGATTCGATCTTGGCGATCAGCTTGCGCTGGCGATCGCGGGCGCGCAGCTCGATGGCGCGGTCGGTTTCGGAGGAAGCGCGGTCGGCGATGTCGGGGTGGTTCTCGCTTTCGCTCTGCAGAGTGACGAGTGTTTCCTTTGCTTCCTTCAGAATCTCGTTCTTCCAGGACAAAAGCTTTCCGCGGAAATACTCGCGCTGCCGCTCGTTCATGAACGGCTCGCTGTCGGTGGGTTTGTAATCCGCTTCGAGAATGATTTGCTTCGACATAGGCGCACTCTCTGAGTTGGTCGTCTCGGCGCACCCACCGACTCTGCCGTGGGAGGCCCGCCGATTTCGCGCCCTTATAGCGAGGGACTTGGGCAGTAACAATCACCGCCGCGCGTCTTCAACCGCTTCCGTCAACACATTGCCTCGACTGGGCGATAGAGCGTCGAAACGGGCGTTTTTCGCCCCCGATTCTTGGCCTTTCTTCGAGATCACTGCGCCAGGGCAAGGGCCTCCGTCCGAATTGAGCCGGCTGCAGCGATGCGGATGGCCCAAGAATCAGCCGGACCGTGATTCTCTCGCCGGTCCAGCGCGGCGGGGACGGGGGCGATGGCATCAGAACTGGAAGTAGATGAACTCGTAATTGGCGTCGTCGCCGATCTTGAACAGGACGATGACGAAGAGGAGCGCCGCAATCACCGCGATCCGGCGCGCCGGGGGCAGCCGGTGCACGAGCGTCCAGGCCGTGGGGCCGAGAAAGGCGAAGGCGGCGGCCGGCAGCAGCGCGCGCCATTTGAAGCCCGTCCCCATCGGAGCCAGGCCGATCAGCCCCTTATAGATCGCCAATGCCGCCTCAAAACTCGTGGCGCGGAAGAGCACCCAGCACAGCATGACGAAGACGAAGGTCAGGAGCCAGCCGAGCGGCTTGGGCATCGGCAGTTCGGCGCGCCGCCAGAGCAGCGCCACGATCAGGGCCAATCCATGCGCGATGCCCCAGGCGACATAGGTGAGCCCGGCGCCGTGCCAGAGCCCGCCCAGCGCCATGGTCGCAAACAGCGCCCAGATCTGGGTCGGCAGGCCATGCCGCGAGCCGCCGAGCCAGATATAGAGATAATCGCGCAGGAAGCGCGACAGCGTCATATGCCAGCGCCGCCAGAAATCCTGGATGCTCGCCGAGCGATAGGGCGCCTCGAAATTCTGCGGCAGCACGATGCCAAAGAGCAGCGCCAGCCCGAGCGCCATGTCGGTGTAGCCGGAAAAGTCGAAATAGATCTGGAAGGTGAAGGCGAGCATGGCTTGCCAGGCCTCAGCCATGCTGACGACCTTGCCGAGGGCGGCGGCCGCGAAGACCGGGTTGGCGTATTCGGCCAGCGGGTCACCGAGCAGCACCTTCTTGGCGAGGCCGGCGCTCAGCAGCAGCAGGCCGCGCGCAATCCGCTCGGCCGCATCCGGCCGCTGATAGGGCCGCTCCTCGAACTGGTGCATGATCTCGCGCCAGCGCACCAACGGCCCCGCCAGCACCTGCGGGAAGAAGGCGATGTAGAGCGCGTAACGCACCAGATCGTAGCGCGGCGCCTCGCCGCGCCGGAGATCGGTCAGGTACATGACATGGTGGAAGGTGAAGAAGGAGATGCCGAGCGGCAGTGCGAGGTCGAGCCGCGGCGTCGCGAGCCCGGGGATCATTCCAGCGAGATCGGCGAAGAAGTTGACGTATTTGAACAGCGCAAGCGCGGCGAGGTTCAAGATGATCGCCAGCGTGATCAGCGCGCCCGCCTTGGTCTGCTGGAACGCCTCGGCGATGAGCCAGTTCAGCCCGATCGAGAGCGCCAGCAACGGCACGAAGCGCCAGTCCCAATAGCCGTAGAAGGCGAAGGACAGCGCCGCCAGCACGAGCAGCCGCCACTGCGGAGCAAAGCGCTCGGCGAGCCAATGCAGGCCGAGGGCGAGCGGCAGGAAGCCGAGCAGGAAGGCGAAGGAGTTGAAGAGCATCGAGGAAGGCGGATCCGGGGCCGGCTGCCGCCTTAGACCATTGTCCCGCGCGAGTCATGTCGAGCGTGGCCTTTGCCCAAGGCGGTACTCCGCAATCGCGGAGCTTGCATGCTTGTTTAATCAATCGATTGATTAAATCGAACTTCCGTGCTAGGCATGTCGGATGAAAGTAGCCTCCGGCAACGACCAGGGCGCCCGCGAAGCGTTGATGCGGGCCGGGCTCGACCTCTTCGGGCGGCACGGCTTTGATGCGAGCTCGATCCGCCAGATCGCGCAGGCGGCCGGAGTCAACAGCGCCGGCATCGCCTATCATTTCGGCGGCAAGGACGGGCTGCGCCAGGCCTGCGCCGCGGCCATCGTCGCGACGATGAAGGAGCAGGTCTTTGGGGCAGCCGCGACCGTGCCGCCGCTGGAAGGGCTCTCGCCGGAGGCGGCGGCGGAGCTTTTGGTCGCGGTCGTGAGCCGGGTTACGGCCTTCGCGGCACGCGCGCCGGAGAGCGAGACCATCGCCCGCTTCGTCGTGCGCGAGATGATGGAGCCGACCTCGGCGTTCGAGACGCTCTATGAGGGGCTGGTCGGCCCGGTCCATGGCCGTCTCTGCACGCTCTGGGCTGTTGCGACCGGCCTGGAGGCCGAGGCGCAGGCGACCAAGCTCGCCGTCTTCGCGATGGTCGGGCAGGTGCTCTATTTCCGGCTGGCCCGGCCGGCCGTGATGCGGCGCATGGGCTGGAGCGACATCGGCGAGGCCGAGAGCGAGGCGATCGCCAGCGTCATCCGCGCCAATGTCCGGGCCAGCATCGCCGCCATGTCGGAGGGACAGTCATGATCGCTGAATTCATCTGTGCTTTTGGCATCGCTGCCTCATTCGCCTTCTGCGGACCGCCGATGACGCGCATCGCCGGCTATGTCGAGGGCGAATATGTTCGCCTGGGCCCGATCGATACCGCCCGGATCGAGAGCGTCGCGGTCAGGCGCGGCGAGCGCGTCGCGCCCGGTGCCGTCGTCGCGGTGCTGCAGACCGATGATGCGCAAAATGCCGTCGCCGAGAGCGATGCCCGACTGGTGCAGGCCAAGGCCCAGCTTGCCAATCTGCTCAGCGGCCGGCGGCCGGAAGAGATCGCCGTGATCGAGGCGAGCGCGGCCTCCGCCAAGGCGCAGGAGCGCGAGGCCGACCGGGCGCTGGAGCGGCGGCAGGACCTTTTTCGCCGCGGCGTTTCGACCCAGGCCGATCTCGACCAGGCGCAGACGGCGCGCGACGTCGCGGCCGCAAATGTACGCCAGAGCGCTGCCAATCTTGCGGTTGCCCGATTGCCGGCGCGCGAGGAGGAGATCAAGGCGGCACAGAATCAGGTGATGCAGGCGCAGGCGGCTCTCGACCAGGCGAAATGGCGCCTGCTGCAGCGAAGGCTCGTCGCGCCGGCGGCCGGGATCGTCACCGATCTTGTGCGCTATCCCGGCGAACTCGCGGGGCCGGCGGCGCCGGTGCTGACCTTTCTGCCGGACGGGGCGATCAAGCTGATGGTCTACGTGCCGGAGGCGCTGCTGGCCGGCACCCGTGTCGGGACCCAGCTCGACATCCGGTGCAGCGGCTGTCCGTCCGGTCTGTCCGCCACCGTGTCCTATGTCGCGCAGGAGCCGGAATTCACGCCGCCGGTGATCTATTCGGCCGAGACCCGGCAGAAGCTGGTCTTTCTGGTCGAGGCCCGGCCGGAAGGCGCGCAGGCGGCGAAGCTTCAGCCGGGTCAGATCATCGATGTCGTGCTGCGGGGCCGCCGATGAACGTCATCGAGGTCAAGGGGCTGACCAAGCGCTTCGGTACCCGCACCGTCGTCGACAATGTCGATCTCACAGTCGCGACGGGCGAGATCGTCGGCTTCCTCGGCCCCAATGGCTCGGGCAAGACGACGACGATCCGGCTGATCTGCGGGCTGCTGACGCCCGATGCCGGCGAGGGCACGGTGCTTGGTCTCGATGTCAGGCGCGACAGCGCCGCGATCAAGCGCCAGGTCGGCTACATGACGCAGAAATTCTCCTTCTACGAGGATCTGACGATTGAGGAGAATCTGACCTTCGTCGCGCGGCTCTACGAGCTGAAGCCTGTGCAGGATGCGGTGGCGCGGACGCTCGATGGCCTTGGCCTGACCTCGCGCAAGGACCAGCTCGCCGGCACGCTGTCTGGCGGCTGGAAGCAGCGGCTGGCACTCGCCGCCTGCATCATGCACCAGCCGAAACTGCTCCTGCTCGACGAGCCGACGGCCGGCGTCGATCCCAAGGCGCGGCGCGAGTTCTGGGACGAGATCCACCGGCTCGCCGGCGACGGCCTGACGGTGCTCGTCTCGACCCATTACATGGATGAGGCCGAGCGCTGCCACCGCATCGGCTACATCGCTTATGGCAAGATGCTGGCCACCGGCACGGTCGAGGAGGTGGTGCAGGGCTCGGGCCTGGTCACCTTCGTCGTGCATGGCACATTGACTGCAGCCCAGATCCGCGAACTCTCAGTGGTCGATGGCGTCGAGCAGGTCGCGCCCTTCGGTACGACGCTGCATGTCGTCGGCAGCGACAGGGCCAAGCTCGAGGCAGCGCTGGCGCCGCTCAAGGCGCAGCAAGGGGTCAGGGTCGAGCCCGGCGAGACCAGCCTCGAGGACGTCTTCATCAAGTTCATGACCGGTGCCCAGGCGAGGGCGGCATGAGCGCGATGGCCATCAGCAACGTGCTCTCCGTGGGGCGGCTTGGTGCCATGCTCGCCAAGGAGTTCGTGCAGATGCGGCGCGACCGCATCACCTTCGCGATGATGCTCGCGGTGCCGATCGTACAGTTGCTGCTGTTCGGCTATGCCATCAACAACGATCCCAAGGGCCTACCGGCGGCAGTGCTGGCGCTCGGCCAGGACCGCTACACCCGCTCGGTCGTCGCCGCGCTGCAGGTCTCGGGCTATTACCGGTTCGGCCGGCAGCCGGAGAGCGCGGCCGAGGCCGAAAGCCTGATGGCGCGCGGCGCGATCTCTTTCCTCGTCACCATCCCCAGTGATTTCGGCGCCCGGGTCGAGCGTGGCGACGAGCCGCGTATCCTGGTCGAGGCCGACGCGACCGATCCGGCGGCGTCGAGCGGCGCAGTCTCAGCCCTGCAGACCATCGCCGGCCGGGCCCTGACCCGAGCCCTCGGCAATGAGGAGGCGGTGCGCGAGCAGAGCCAGAGCGCGCTCTCCTTCATCGTGCATCGGCGCTACAACCCCGAAGGCATCACCCAGTACAACATCGTCCCCGGCCTGCTCGGCGTCATCCTGCAGATGACGATGGTGATGATGACCTCGATGGCGCTCACCCGCGAGATCGAGCGCGGCACCATGGAGAACCTGCTGGCCATGCCGGCGACGCCGGCCGAGATCATGCTCGGCAAGGTTCTGCCCTATCTCGCCATCGGCAGCGTGCAGGTGGCGGTCGTGCTCAGCGCCGCGAAACTTCTGTTCGGCGTGCCGTTTCTGGGGAGCCTGCTGCTGCTGCTCACCTGTGTGCTGATTTTCGTGCTGGCGCTCGTCCTGCTCGGCTACACGATCTCGACCATGGCGCGGACGCAGTTGCAGGCGATGCAACTGACCTTCTTCTTCTTCCTGCCATCGCTGCTGCTCTCCGGCTTCATGTTTCCGTTCGCCGGCATGCCGGGCTGGGCTCAGGCGATCGGCGAGCTGTTCCCGCTGACGCATTTCCTGCGGGTCATCCGGGCGATCATGCTGAAGGGCGCGGGCCTCGACGATGTCGGCGTCGAGGTGTTCTGGCTCTTCGTCTTCGTGCCCGTCTATGCCGGGCTCGCGCTGAGGAGATTCAGGAGTACGCTGGATTGAGGCAAGCGCCGTAGGTCGGTGGAGTCCATCCGTCATTGCGAGCAAAGCGAAGCAATCCAGGGGGACGTAGAGCTCTGCCGTCCTGGATTGCTTCACTTTGCTCGCAATGACATCCGGTGTGTCGGCGGGCGATGCCGCTTCGGTTCGACATTGATCGTCCATGACTTGCAAAAAGATAGTAACTGCTTTAGCTCGGGCGCACCATGCAACCGAAGCTCGTCCCGCTTGCCGAATGCCCCTGCGCCCGCACGGTCGAGACCGTCGGCGAATGGTGGAGCATCCTGATCCTGCGCGATGCCTTGCAGGGTTTCACGCGCTTCGACGAATTCCAGCGCAGCCTCGGCATCGCGCCGAACATGCTGGCGCGGCGGCTCAAGCATCTGACCGAGAGCGGGCTGTTCGAGCGACGGCTCTACCAGCCGCGTCCGCAGCGCTACGAATACGTCTTGACCGGGAAGGGCAGGGACTTCTTCCCCGTGATCGCCGCGATGGTCGCGTTCGGCAACCGGCATCTGGCGCCCGAAGGCGCGGCGCTGGTGCTGGCCGAGCGCGAGACCGCGCGGCCGATCGAACCGGTCATGGTCGATGCCGCGAGCTTGCGCCCGATCACGCCTGAGACTGTCACGGTGGTTGCCGGCCCGCGCGCGAGCCCCGGCATGCGCCAGCGCCTGGCCACCATCGCGACGATGCGCCCGGTCGCGCTCTCCCATAGAGCAGGATGAAAAAAGTGGGAACCGGTTTTTCGCATTGATCCTGCTCTAACTTTTGATGAGAGCCGGATGCATCCGGCTCTAGCGAATAGGATATTCAAATGCCTGGTGTGCAAATGCGCCGTGTGGTCGTAACCGGTATGGGCGTGGTCTCGCCCCTTGGCTGCGGAGCAGATCTGGCCTGGCAGCGCTTGCTTGCCGGCCGCTCTGGCTTGCGTCGCCTGCCGGATTCGATCGTCGAGAGCTTGCCGGCCAAGATCGCCGGTGCGGTGCCGTCGAAGGAGGAGGATGGCGAGGGCGGTTTCGATCCTGACGTTGCGATCGCGCCAAAGGACCAGCGCAAGATGGACCGCTTCATTCAGTTCGCGCTGGTCGCGGCCAAGGAGGCGCTGATTCAGGCGAATTGGCGCCCAGCGAGCGAAGCCGAGCAGGAGCGCACCGCGACGGTGATCGCCTCCGGCATTGGCGGCTTCCCGGCGATCGCAGAGGCCGTGCGCATCACAGATGCGCGCGGTGTGCGTCGGCTCTCGCCCTTCACGATTCCGTCCTTCCTGGTCAATCTCGCCGCCGGCCATGTCTCGATCGACCATGGCTTCAAGGGGCCGATCGGCGCGCCCGTAACCGCTTGCGCGGCGGGCGTTCAGGCGATCGGCGATGCGGCGCGGCTGATCCGCTCCGGCGAGGCCGATGTCGCGCTCTGCGGCGGCAGCGAGGCTTGCATCGATCTTGTCGCGCTCGGCGGCTTTGCGGCGGCGCGGGCGCTCTCGACCGGCTTCAGCGAAGAGCCCGAAAAGGCCTCGCGCCCGTTCGACCGTGACCGCGACGGCTTCGTCATGGGCGAGGGCGCTGGCCTGCTGGTGATAGAGGCGCTGGAGCATGCGCAGGCGCGCGGCGCCACAATCCTGGCCGAGATCACCGGCTATGGCACCAGCGCCGACGCCTACCACATCACCTCCGGGCCCGAGGATGGCTCAGGTGCGCGCCGCGCCATGGAGATTGCGCTGAAACAGGCCGGGCTGGAGCCCGGCGATGTCCAGCACCTCAATGCCCATTCGACCTCGACGCAGGTCGGCGACCGCGGCGAACTGGCAGCCGTCAAGGCCGTCTTCGGCACAGAGAAAAGCATTGCGATCAGCGCGACGAAATCGGCGACGGGCCATCTGCTCGGCGCTGCCGGCGGGCTGGAGGCGATCTTCACGATCTTGGCTTTGCGCGACCAGATCGCGCCGCCGACACTCAATCTCGAGCACCCGGACGAGGATGCGGCCGGGCTTGACCTCGTCGCCAGGACAGCGCGGCCGCTTGCGATGGAGCACGCCATCTCGAACGGATTTGGATTCGGTGGCGTGAATGCCAGCCTGGTCTTCCGGCGCTGGGAATAGGACCGCTTATGCCTTGCTGACGCGGGATCTTGCTGACGCGGGATTCCGCCGGAAAATACGTCTCCCGCGTCAGATTCGCCTCCGGCCCGGACAGGCAGGTAAGCTGGGATAGCGGACCTGTTCTATCTCTCGGGTCTTTCGGTCAAGTTTGTAATTATTATAATCATAAGCTTATACCTTGATTATTCTAAGTAGATAATATTCGAAATTGAAGTTTATGTTGGATTTTTAGCCATATCGCCATTAGGGCTTCGCTCGCCGTCGCGGATGTCGCGCGCCGGGCAGGTCCCTTTGTTCAGATATGCCGGCTTTCAGCGGATTCCTTGTCTTTGGAGTTTTGGGGCTTGCCTGGTTCGTGACCAGTGCGACCGGCTTCGTATCGCCTTTTCTGCTGCCGGGCCCCTTCACGGTGGCACAGGCAGGCTGGCAGCTCATCCAGGATGGCTCGCTCGCCAAACACGCCGCGATCAGCCTCCAGCGCGTCGGCCTCGGCTACGGATTGTCGGTCATTCTCGCGCTGCCGCTGGCGCTGCTGTTTGGGCTGTTGCCGCGCCTGCGCTCCTTCTGCGAGCCTGCGCTCGAGTTCCTGCGCCAGATTCCGCCGTTGGCGCTGCTGCCGCTGTTGATTCTCTGGCTCGGCATCGGCGAGGTGCAGAAGGTTGGCGTCATCGTGCTGTCCTGCTTCTTTCCGATCTTTCTCGGAGCGCTCGGCGGCATCGCCCAGGCTGATCCGAAGCTGATCGAGGTCGGGCGCATCTGCGGCCTGAGCCGGCGGGAGATCCTGACGCGCATCGTTCTGCCGGCTTCCCTGCCGGCGCTGGTGGTCGGGCTGCGGATTGCGCTCGGCTATAGCTGGCGGGCGCTGGTCGGGGCCGAACTGATCGCTTCGAGTGCGGGGCTCGGCTATCTGATCATCGACGCCCAAAACATGGCGCGGACCGACATCGTGCTCGTCGGCGTTCTGGTCATCGGCGTGCTCGGGCTTGTCGCCGATGCGCTGGCGCGCGCCGCCTTGCGCCGATCGGCGCCGTGGCTGCGCTCGCAGCTGGAGCTCGGTCGTGTTTGAAGCGCGCAATCTCGGTCTGCGCTATACGGTCGGCGAGCGGGAGTTCGCGGCGTTGGAGGGCGTTGACCTCAGTCTGCCTCGCGGCGGCTTCACCACCATCGTCGGGCGCAGCGGCTGCGGCAAGACCACGCTGCTGCGGCTGCTGGCCGGGCTGGCGGAACCGAGCGATGGCGAACTGCGCTTCGAGGGCGGTGGTCGCCCCCGCATCGGCTACGTCTTCCAGGAGCCGCGGCTGATGCCTTGGCTCAGCGTCGCCCGCAATGTCGGCCTGGGCCTCGTGGGTCGCCTCGACAAGGGGCTGCTGGTGCGCCGCGTCACGGAGGCGCTGCAACTCGTCGGCCTGTCCGGCTTCGCCGAGGCGATGCCGGACCAGTTGTCCGGCGGCATGGCCCAGCGCGTCGCGCTTGCGCGCGCCCTCGTGCTCGAACCCGACCTGTTGCTGCTCGACGAGCCTTTTGGCGCGCTCGATGCCTTCACCCGCCGCAGCTTGCAGATGGAGCTGGTCGAGATCTGGCGGGCGCGGGGCACGACGATCGTCTTCGTCACGCATGATGTCGAGGAAGCCGTGCTGCTGGGGCAGGCGGTTGCCGAACTCTCCGAAGGTCGGCTCGTCGGCCTGCATAGGGTCGATCTGCCCTATCCGCGCGACGCCACCGATCCCGCTCTGCTCGCCCATCGTCGCACCGTGCTGGAGCGGCTGCTCGAAACAGGGCCGAATTCTCACCTCAAGGAAACAGTGCCATGAGACTTCTGAAGCTCTTCGTCGCCGTGGCAATGCTCGCGACGTCGCCGATGATCGCCGCCCATGCCGCCGACAAGCCGGCGAAGGTCAGCGTCACCTATGTCTCCTCGCCCTTCAACGTGCCCTCGATCATCATGCGCAAGAAGGGCTTCCTCGACGAGGCCTTCGGCGCGCTCGGCGTCAAGACGGAGAATCCGGAAATCACCTCGGGCGGTGCGCAGATTCAGGCGCTCGCGGCCGGCGCCATCGATATCGCCAGCGTGCTCGGCGGCACCTCGGCGATCCTGGGACGCGCCAACGGCATCGACCTCAAGGTCATCGCCGCCTATTCGCGCTCGCCCAAGGCCTTCTTCGTGATGACCGGTGCGAATGGCCCCGGCAGCATCGAGGCGCTCAAGGGCAAGAGCGTCGCCGGGCCGAAGGGCACGACGCTCAACCAGCTCCTTGCGGCAGCGCTCGCTTCCAAGGGCATGAAGCTGACCGATGTCGAGTATCTCAACATGGACCTGCCGGCTGCGCGCGCCGCGCTGCTCGCCGGCAAGGTCGATGCTGCGACGCTGGCCGGCGCCAATGCGCTGCAGGTGGAGGCAGCCGGCGGGCGCATCCTCGCGAGCGGAGAGGGGCTGATCGCGCCGATCTCGGTGATTGCCGTTCGCGGCGCCTTCCTGCGAGAGCAGCCCGCTCTGGTTGCGGCCTATCTCGCCGCCCATCGCAAAGCGCTCGACTTCATGCGCGACAATCCCGAGGAGGCTTTGAAGATCGCGGCCGAGGACCAGAAGATCTCGACCGATGACGCGCGCAAGCAGTTGCCCTGGTACGATTTCACCCTGGCGATGACCGATCGCGACATCGAGAACCTCGCCGGCGACCAGCGCTTCATGGTCGAGGCCGGAATGCTGCAGAAGACGATCGACATCCGCGCCGATTTGATCGATCCGCTGGCGTTCAAGCCGTGAATGACGTCGCCCTGCTCGATAGCGAACAGGCCGAGGGCGGCGTCCAGGATCTCATCCGCGACCTCGTCCTGGGGCCGCGCATTGCTTTGCTGCCGCTCTACGATCTGGAGCGGACCGATCTCGCCGCCTTTCGCGGCTTGCTGGTCGGCCTCCATGCCGACCAGCGCTATCTGTCCTCGCGCCGAGCCCAGCTCGAAGGCTTCCTGGCGCAGGGCGGGACGATCGTGGTCTGCGGCCATGTCGGCCATTCTTTCCTGGCCGAACTCAACCCTTTCGCGCCGATCCCGAACTATCGCGTCGAGGATCTCGAAGTGAACCGCGAAGCAGCGCATCCGGTCTGGGAAGGCGTCGAGATGGAGCATCTGTCGCGTCGCCGGGGCGTAGCGGGCTTCTACGGTCGCGGCTCCAACCTGCCGCCGCCGGGCGCGCGCGCGATCAACAGTCTGGGGCCCGGCCGCCATCCGGTCGATTTCGAGTGCCGGCCGGCGGTTGGCGGGCGGCTATTGGTCCATGCGGGAGCGGATCTCTGGGGCTATCACGGCTCCGGATCGACCGCGGACCGGATCATGCCGCAACTGCTCGACTGGATCACAGCCCCAATGGAGGCCTGGTGATGCTGGCGCTGCTTGAGGGCGGAACCTATTTCCACAAAGAGGCGATCGAAGGCGAACGCCTGACAGGACGCTTCGACCGCACGATATACGCACCGGAACTCGATGCCGCCGCTCTTGCGGGCTGCGACGCGCTGATTGTCGCTGATCGCATCCATCCGGCGGTGCTGCGGCGCAAGCGGCCGCTCCTGCTGAGCTATCTCGCGGCGGGCGGCACGCTGATCGTGCTAGGCGAAAACCGGGCGCAGGACTGGGCGCCGGGCGTCGCCTGGGAGTTCAGGCCGACGAATTTCTGGTGGTGGCTGGAGAAAGGAGCCGATCCGGGCCACCGCATCGTCGCGCCCGGTCACGACATCTTCCACCATGTCGGCATGGGCGAACTGGTCTGGCACTATCACGGCTTGCTGACGCCGCCGCCGGGCGCGACCTCATTGGTCGAGATCACGCCGGAGGGCGATCCACACGGCAGAGGCGGCTCGATCCTCTACGACCACCGCAATGTCGGCGGTGGGCCGGGCCGCATGATCGTGACCACGCTCGACCCGTTCTACCACCATGGCAGCTTCTTCATGCCTGCCGCGTCACGCTTCCTCGGCAAGCTGCTCGACTGGACGGACGAGGCGTTTCGGGCGTCGCGCTGAGCACGCGATGCCTCTTACAGCGGAATATTGTCGTGCTTGCGCCAGGGCCGCTCGACGCTCTTGGTGCGCAGCATGGCGAGCGCGCGGGCGATGCGGCGGCGGGTCGAGTGTGGCAGGATGACCTCGTCGACATAGCCACGCTCGGCCGCCACGAAGGGCGACATGAAGCGGTCTTCATATTCTTTTGTTTTGGCGGCGATGCCATCCGCGTCCATGCCGCGGAAGATGATCTCGACCGCACCCTTGGCGCCCATCACCGCGATCTGCGCGGTCGGCCAGGCATAGTTCACATCGGCGCCGATATGCTTTGACGCCATCACGTCATAGGCGCCGCCAAAGGCCTTGCGGGTGATCACGGTGACCAGCGGCACGGTGCATTCGCTATAGGCGTAGAGCAGCTTTGCGCCATGCTTGATCAGCCCGCCATACTCCTGCGCCGTGCCCGGCAGGAAGCCCGGCACGTCGACCAGCGTCACGATCGGGATCTCGAAGGCGTCGCAATAGCGTACGAAGCGCGCGGCCTTCCTCGAGGCGTCGGAATCGAGCACGCCGGCCAGCACCATGGGCTGGTTGGCGACGACGCCGACGGTGCGGCCTTCGATGCGGCCGAAGCCGGTGACGATGTTGCCGGCATAAGCCGCCTGGATCTCGAAGAAATCGCCCTCGTCGAGCGTCTTCAGGATCAGTTCCTTGATGTCATAGGGCTTGTTCGGGTTGTCCGGGACCAGCGTGTCCAAGCTCATATCGACACGGTCCGGCACGTCGAAGGAGGGCCATTCCGGCACGCCGACGGTGTTGTTGGCGGGCAGGAAGTCGATCAGCCGGCGCACCTGCAGCAGTGCCTCGACATCGTTCTCGAAGGAGCCGTCGGCGACCGAGGATTTCGTGGTGTGGACTTTCGCGCCGCCGAGCTCCTCGGAGGTCACGGTCTCGTTGGTGACGGTCTTCACCACCTCGGGGCCGGTGACGAACATGTAGCTGGTATCGCGGACCATGAAGATGAAGTCGGTCATCGCCGGCGAATAGACGTCGCCGCCGGCGCAGGGGCCCATGATCACCGAGATCTGCGGGATCACGCCCGAGGCTGCGACATTGCGCTTGAAGACCTCGCCGTAGCCGCCGAGCGCCGCGACACCCTCCTGGATGCGGGCGCCGCCCGCGTCGAACAGGCCGACGATCGGCGCGCGCATCTTCAGCGCCATGTCCTGGATTTTTGTGATCTTCTGGGCGTGGGTCTCGGAGAGCGAGCCGCCGAAGACGGTGAAATCCTTGGAGAAGACGAAGACGGTGCGGCCATTGACCGTGCCCCAGCCGGTGATGACGCCGTCGCCGGGGATCTTCTCGCCCTTCTCCATGCCGAAATCGACGCAGCGATGCTGCACGAACATGTCGAACTCCTCGAAGGAGTCGCGGTCGAGCAGGAGTTCGATGCGCTCGCGGGCGGTCAGCTTGCCGCGCTTGTGCTGCGCGTCGATCCGGCGCTCGCCGCCGCCCTTGCGCGCGCCGTCGCGACGGTCTTCGAGCTGTTCGAGAATGTCTTTCATGGAGCCCCCGCGAGCCGAGCCAAGTTCCTGTCCGGCTTAAGGGCGGAAGGCCGGGCTGTCCATCCGGCGCTCCTGCCGCTTTGGTGCAAGGCCGGGTGCGACCGGGAGATCGGGTCTTCGGGAAGAGCGATGGACAGGCACTCATTCACGCTTGTGTATTAGATAAGTGCGTGCTTATGTATTGGCATGATGGAGCAAGACATCTTCAGGGCCCTGGCCGATCCGACCCGCCGCGCGATCTTCGAGAAGCTGGCGACAGGCGGCATGAATGCCAGCTCCTTGCGCATAGGCATGGCAATCAGCCAGCCGGCGATGTCCCAGCACCTCTCGGTGCTGCGCAATGCAAAGCTGGTGCGGGAGGAGCGGCAGGGGCGATTCGTGAACTACGAGGTCGATCCCGAAGGTTTGAGCCTCATCGCTCAGTGGCTGGCGAAGTATCGCGCCTACTGGCCGGCGCGCGTCGAGGCTCTCAAGGTTCTGCTGCGGGATATGGACCAATGAACGACATGAAAGCCGCTGGGCAGATGAAGCAGCTGGTTCTCACCTTTCAATTGGACGCTCCACCCGAGAAGGTGTGGCGGGCGCTCAGCATTCCGGCGTTTCGGGAAAAATGGCTGCCGGCGGAGACGCTGGTCGAGGCAGAGCCGATCTCCTCTGCGCCGGGGGAGGAGGTGCGCTACCGGCTTAGGGAGGACGCGCCGCCCTTTCTCGAAAGCGTGGTGACCTTTCAGGTCAGGCCGTTCGAGGGCGGCACGGAACTGCGGATCATTCACCGACTGGCCGACGCAGGTTCGAGCGCGCAGCCGGCATCTGCGGCGAACAGCAACCGGCCCGCCCTGATGCGCGCCGCCTGAGCCTCGGACCGAACCCAGACATCGTCCGAAAATAGGAGATCGCCCATGCGCGAAGCGATGCAGCTCGTCCCTATGGTTGTGGAACAATCGAGCCGGGGGGAACGGTCCTTCGACATCTATTCGCGCTTGCTGCGTGAGCGGATCGTTTTCCTGAACGGCGAGGTCAATGATGCGGTGGCTTCGCTGGTCTGCGCCCAGCTGCTTTTCCTGGAGGCCGAGAATCCGAGGAAGCCGATCCATCTCTATATCAACTCGCCGGGGGGCGTGATCACGAGCGGCCTCGCGATGTACGATACGATGCGATACATCAGCTCGCCGGTGCATACACTCTGCATGGGAACGGCCCGGTCCATGGGCTCCTTCCTGCTGATGGCGGGAGAGCCGGGCGAGCGCGCTGCGCTGCCCAATGCAAGCCTGCATGTTCATCAACCGCTGGGCGGCTTCCAGGGACAGGCCTCGGACATCCTCATCCATGCCGAGGAGATCCAGCAGACGAAGCGCCGCATGATCAGGCTTTACGCGGAGCATTGCGGACGCAGCTATGACGAGGTCGAACGCACGCTCGACCGCGACCGCTTCATGACGGCGGAGGAGGCCTTGGAGTGGGGGCTGATCGACCGCATCCTGACGGGACAGCGATCGACGCATGAGGGGGCGGCAACGGGCTAGGCCGCACCGATGCAATCAGGCGCTGGAGCCGTTTCCGATCCAATTGGATCGATCAACAGCTCCTGCTCTTTGTTTCAACGCGTTTTCTCCGCGCAAACGCTTCGCGTTTGTCGCGGGGGAACCGGTAGCCACCTCGTTCGAAAACGCTCTCAGCCTTGCAGCAGCAACAGCGCCGCCGCATCGAACTCCTGGCGGCGGATAACGCGGCGTTCGGCTGCGTCCTCGTCCTGGCCCCAGATCGCGATCTGGTAGTCCTCGTCGAGATGGGCGGCGCTCCAGACCGCATCGGGATCGAGCTGTCCGTCGGCGAGCGCCAGCATCAGGATGGTCGAGCCGGTCAGTGTCATGACGTTGTGTGCGCCGGCGAGCGCGAGCGGCGCCGGGATCGCGGCGATGCGGGCGGCGACGGCCTCCAGCGTGCCGGCGGGCTGGGCGGCGAACATCACGCCTTCGGCCAGCACGAAGCAGGCCTCGATCGCGGCTTCGACCCCGGCGATGATCGGATTCCAGATCGCGCCCTGGCGCTCGGCCAGCGTGTCGGGCTCGGCCGCGCGGTAGCAGAGCGCGTCGCTGCCGGCATAGCGCACGATCTCGGCGCGCACGGCCTTCTGCTGATCGGCGACGCCGTCGAGCGCTGAATTGACCAATCGCGTCAGCGGCATGCGAGCGGGGTCGATCTTCTCCAGCTGCGCCTGCCATTCGGCGGCCAGCGCCTCGGCGGCGGGGCGCGAGGTTACCGCCAGTGGGTTGCGCGCCGGGGTGCGCGCTGTCTTGCCGTCGAGCGCGACATGGAACAGCCCGTCGCGCTCCAGCACGGCGGCTTCCTCGTAGAAGCGGCGAGGCAGGGCGTTGCGCATCGCGGTCTGCGCGGCGGCGACGGGATCGGGCTGGCTTGCGCCGGGCGCGCCGAAACGTGCAAGGAAGGCATCTGTCGACATGACAGCCCCATAGAGCAGGATGCGAAAAAGTGGAAACCGGTTTTTCGCATTGATCCTGCTCTCACTCTTAGATGAGAGACGGATTCAGATTTCATCTGGGACCACTGGGTGATCCCAGCTGAAATCATCCGGCTCTCGCATTTCCTGGCTGCGAAAATCGCTCCTCGCGCGTTTCTCAGGCCTCGCGGATGCGATTCAGGAACTGCGCGACCTCGAGGTCGAGATCGGCCGATTGCCGGTCCAGCCTGTCGGCCGACTTGGCGACGAAGGCGGCGGCGTCGCCGGTCTCGGTCGCAATGCGGCTGACGATCTCGATATTGCCAGAGGCCGATACGGTTTCCTTGGCGGCGACCAGGATGTTGCTGGCGATCCCGGCGGTCGCGGCGCTCTGCTGTTCCACCACGGTCGCGACGGCGGTCGAGACCTCGTTCAGCGAGCCGATCGTCGCGTTCATGGCGTCGATGGCGCGGACGGCGTCCTCGCTCGAGCTGCGGATCGCTTCGATCTGACCCTGGATCTCTTCCGTTGCCCGTGAAGTCTGGTTCGCGAGCGTCTTGATCTCCTGTGCGACGATCGTGAAACCACCGCCGGACCGGCCGAAGCGCGCGGCCTCGATCGCGGCGTTGAGCGCGAGCAGATTGGTATGCTCCGCGATCGTCGAGATCATTCCGACGATGTTGCCGACGTCCTCCGCCTTGGTCGAGAGATGGTTGACCGTGGCGAGCACGGTCTTGGCCGTGGAGGTTGTCGCACCGACGATCCGGGTGGTCTCGCCGACCTGCTTGTCGATTTCGCCGAAGGAAGTCGCGAGCTCGGCAGTGGCGTTGGTGATGGCGACGACTTTGGACGAGGTGTGACGCGAAGACAGGAAGGCGGCGCCCGCCCGCTCCGCCACCTCGGAGGCGCCGGCCTGCATCTGCTGCGAAGCTGTGCGCAAGGTCCTGACAGAGGCGACCACATCCTTGGCGATGCCGGCGATCTTGTGTTCGAAATCCTCGGCGACCGCATAGAGCATCGCCTTGCGCTCCCGGGCTGCCTTCTGGGTCGTGGCGGCGGCGTCATGGCGGGCATCCTCGGCGGAGCGCCTGGCTGTGGTCGCCTCCTGCTTTTCCGTCTCCGAGGTCACCAGGGCGGCCTTGAGCGAGGAAACGGTCCAGCTCAGCGCCAGCGCCTGCACCACGACGATGACTGCGTGCAGCAGGACGCGGTCGAAGCTGTTGCCGTTGGGAAAGACGCCGAGCGGATAGACGACGCTCAGCACAGCATGATGCGCCGCGACCGCAAGCGAGGCGGGGACGAAAATCCGCCAGTCGAGCCAGCCCGCGAGCACCGCCAATATGGCGAAGAAATACATGTGCATGTCGGACTGATAGGGATGCCCCGAGAAGGTGTAGACCAGCAGCATGACCTGGCCGAGCGACGTGATCGAGCTGACCTGCCGGGTTATCCAGCTGGTGCCGCAGGCCCACCAGACCAGGGTCGTGAACGCCGCGAGTGCGATGCCGGCAACCACGATCTGATCGGGGTAGTTGGCTCGTCCCAACCGGCTCGCAAGCGCCAGCAGCACCGCGTTGCTCCAGAGCACGGCGATGATCACATAGGCGAAGCGCGCCCTGAACCGCTCGACATCCGTCATGTCCGGGCCTGCCAGGACCCGCCCGCGCACAGGCGCGCCAGTTCGCCGTCGATCACCAGCCAGGCGCCGGATTGGTAGAGCTGGGCAGCGTAGTCGGGCTGGTCGCCGAGGCTGATGACGAGGGCAGGGGTGGCGCCGAACTGCAGCAGGTTGCCGCCGGCCTGGGCGACGGCGCCCGCGACCTGCGCGGCCGATGTGCCCGACCGGAAATAGGCCGCCACCGGGCGGCCCGGCACGGGCCAGGCGGCGATGAGAAAGGCTCCGATCGCGATGAGGAGGCTGAAAACGGCACCAAAGGCGATCTCACGCATGCTACAGCCTTTCTCGACAATCGCATGCCGCTGGCGTGAGGCGATCAACCAAAACAGCCGAATATGCAACCATTGATTGAATTCTGCTGTTGTCTGGCTTTCTAAGACGTAAACTCGTCGCATGCATGTGGAAATAAATGCGGCCTTTTGGATACGCGCGAGGCTGATCGCGCCGCACTGCTGGTCAGGCGCGCTGGAAAAGCTCGATCACGTTACCGGACGGGTCCTCGCACAGAATCTGGCGGCCGCCTGGACCTTCGACGATGGCGTTGCGGAACGGCACGCCTTGGGCGCGCAGCCCTTCGACCAGGGCTGGCAGATCGGTAACGTCCAGGACGAAGCGGTTCCAGCCGCCGGGCTCGGGCTTGCGGCCATCCGGCATGGGTCTGGAGGCGGATGCGAGCGGGCCGGCCAGCCATAAGGTCAGCCCCTCGCTCTCCAGGATCGCCATGGCCGGGCCGAACTGCTGCTTCAGCACGAAAGACAGCTTGTCCCTGTAGAACGCGACAGCTTCATCCACGTCGTTCACAAAGTATCTGATGCTGGCCATCGGTATCTCCTCGAGGCTGCAGGCGTGCTGTTTGGGCTATCGGCTCCCGAACAGGTCGCTCCAGGCCGGTTTCGCGCCGGGAAAGGGCAGGGCGGTCGCGGCATGGACGCCGCGCGCGATGGCGCGCGCCAATACGTCGGCGGCTGTTGCGCAAAGCTCGGTCAGCGCAAAGGCGTCGGACGGAGCGCCGGCATAGCCGGTGGCCGCCGCGAAGACGATGTCGCCGTCGAGCGCGCCATGGGCTGGCCTCAGGGCGCGGGCAAGGCCGTCATGGGCTGCGAGCGCCAGCCGCTTGGCCTGGGCCTTGGTCAAGGTGGCGTCGGTCGCGACCAGCGCGATCGTGGTGTTCTGGCCGGGGCCACCCTTGAACCGGATCGTGCTGTCGGCGGGCGTGTTCGCGGCGGGCCAGCCGAGCCCGCCGAATTCATCACCTTGTTCATAGGGCGCGGCCCAGAAATGCGGGCCCTTGCCGATTGTCGCCGTGCCGACCGCATTGACCGCGACCAGCGCCCCG
Source organism: Bosea vaviloviae (assembly GCF_001741865.1). Taxonomy (NCBI): domain Bacteria; kingdom Pseudomonadati; phylum Pseudomonadota; class Alphaproteobacteria; order Hyphomicrobiales; family Alloboseaceae; genus Allobosea; species Allobosea vaviloviae. Next base: position 5,236,297 of record NZ_CP017147.1, on the reverse strand, counting down.
ACGATCTGCCCCGTCGCTGCCCGCGCGCTGGCGGAGCCGAGGCCGCCCTTGAGATTGACGGTGCTTGCGCCATAGCCCGCGCCGGCAGTGCCGAGCGCGAAATCGCCTGCCGCCGCATCGAGCGCGCTGCGTCCGAGCGCGCGGTAGGGCGGCTCGCTTGCGCCGTCCCCGGCCCAGGGCTTCTCGCCGCCATTGAGCAAATCGAACAGGATCGCTTGCGGCACGAGCGGCACGCGCAGGCTGCCGATTTGAAAGCCGCGCTGCCTTGCGGCAAGCCCCGCCATCACGCCATCGGCTGCGGCCAACCCCCAAGCCGAGCCGCCCGAGAGCACGATCGCGTCGATATGCTCGACCGTCATCTCCGGTTCCAGCAGCGCGGTGTCGCGCGTGCCGGGTGCACCGCCGAGCACGGCAATCGAAGCTATGCTGGGGCGCTCGAACAGGGCGACCGTGACGCCGGTCGCAGCGAGAGGGTCCTGCGCATTGCCGACGAGGACGCCGCGAACATCGGTGATGAGATTGCGCATCAAGGTCAGATTTCAGGCTAGAGTCATTGTTTTAACGCGTTTTCTTGACGCGACCCGGTATCCACTTCGCTTGAAAACGCTCTCGTTGGCGAACGGGACTTCCGTGCCGAGCCTGCCCACATTACGATCTTTTCATGCTTGCGCCATCGCGGGGTCACGCCCGCGGCCTCACCTTGCGACCATCGTGAACCGGCTTCGAGACCCGCTCAGCGACCCGATACTCGTTTCGTGCCGATATTCGTTTCGTGCCATGGGAGATCAAGATGAAACGCATTGCCCTGATCGCAGCTTCGGCCGCTGCCGCCATCACGGCCTCGCTTGCGCTGGCCCAGCCGCTGCCGCCGGCCGGCGGTTCCGACCGCGATCGTCCGCAGCAGGAGCGCAGCGATTCGCGTGACGACCGGCGCGGCGAATCCCGCGAGCAGCGGGCCGAGCGCATGCAGGCTCGCCTGACCGAGCGCCTGACCAAGCTGCGCACCGACATGAAGCTCAAGCCCGAGCAGGTGCCGTTGTTCGACACTGTCGAGAACGTCATCAAGAAGGGCGCCGAGAAGCGCCGCGAAGGCTGGGCGGCGATGCGCGAGCAGCGCGAGACCTTCCGTCACGCCGATATCATGGAGCGGCTCGACATGACGTCCGGCCGCCAGGCCGAGCGCGCCGCGCGGACCAAGGAGCTCGCCGACGCCGTCCGCCCGCTCTGGACGACGCTCAGCGACGAGCAGAAGACGGTCGCCCGCCGCGCCGTGCGTGAAGCGATGGCCGAGGGGCGCGGCATGATGCAGCGCATGCGCGAGCGCTTCGAGGAGCGCCGCGGTGGTGGCCGTGACCGCGATGACGGCGACCGTGGTCCGCGTCGCTGGCACGAGGATGGCCGCGACCGCCGCGGCTGAGGCGACACATCGCATCGGCACTCTTCGGTGGCCTGCCTTACCATGCAGCCCACGGCCAGCCCTTGCCGGCCGTGGGCTGCAATGCGATTGAACACGCGAACCTGTGCGGGAGGCACCAGGCTTGCGTTTCATCCAGACCTTCGAGCTGCTGCCGTTCCTCGATACGGTCGTCAGCCTCACCGCGGCCTTCATTCTCGGCGTCCTGATCGGTGCCGAGCGCCAGTACCGCCAGCGCACCGCGGGTCTGCGAACGACGGCGCTCGTTGCGCTGGGGGCGGCGGCCTTCGTCGATCTCGCCATGCGTCTCGAAGGTGCGTCGGGGGCGATCCGGGTCATCGCCTATGTCGTCTCCGGCATTGGTTTCCTCGGCGCCGGCGTGATCATGAAGGAAGGCATGAATGTGCGCGGCCTCAACACGGCCGCCACGCTCTGGTGTTCGGCAGCGGTCGGCGCCTGCGCCGGAGCCGACATGGTCGCTGAGGCGGCCCTGATCACGGTCTTCGTCATCGCGGGAAATACGCTGCTGCGGCCGCTGGTCAACGCCATCAACCGGATTCCGCTGAACGAGCAGAGCTCGGAGGCGACCTATGAAGTCGTCGTAACCACCGATCCGCTCTCCTTGGCCGTGGTCCGCGAAGCGCTGGTCGAACACCTCGAGGCGGCGCAATATCCGGTCAGCGACATCACGACGACCGAGCGCGGCGACGATGCGGTCGAGGTGATCGCCAAGTTGATCAGCACGGCGGTCGACCGCAAGGAACTCGACAATGTGGTCGAGCGCCTCGAGCTGCTGCCCGCCGTCAAGCACGCCACCTGGGAGAGCAGCACGGCGGACTGACGCGCCCCCGGCTCTAGCGCCGGTGCGGAAGATCTCAGGTGCCGGCGGCGTCCGAGACGCATTTCTTGGTGAAGCTGGCCTTGGCCGCGCCGGCGAGCTTCTTGTCTGCCGCCTGCTTGTCGCAAGCCGCGCCGGCATCCTTTTCGCATTTCGTCAGGAAGCTGGTCTTGGCGGCGCCATTGAGCTTCTTGTCGCCGGCCTGGACCGCGCAGCTTTGTGCCTGGGCGAGGCTGGAGAGACAGGTCAAGGCGAGGGCGGCGAGCAGCGTCTTCATCATGGTCATCCTTTCCCGAATCAGGGCCGGCAAGGCCTGGTAAAATTATGCGGCACTGTCAGCCGAGGGGAAGGCGAACATCGCTGACAACAGGTAAAATCGACGGGCCTGCGATTCACCATACTTGTTTAAGTTGAATTCATCGCTTCGCATTTACGTTTCAGCAGTAAATCCACTGCGAGGAGGTGACCATGACGGCGACATGGTTGACATGGGGGATGCGGGGCTTCATCGGCTCGGTCTTCGTTCTATGCCTCTTGGGGCCCTATGCGATCTCGATCCTGATCGGCTGCCTCAGCCTCGGCTGTTACTGCTTTCGCGACGAGGCCGGCTCGCATCTGTGAGCCCGCCTGAGCGCCATCTGCCTTGAAGTGGGCCGGCGCGTGGTGTTGCCGCTTTTGCGAAGGTGGTGCGACGCGCGCTCTGCTTCGTTCGAAGTGTTGATGCTTGCGATCCCGCTCTGGCCTGCGGCAGTGCGGGCGGGTGGGGCGCAGCCGGTCTTCGCAACGCCCTGTACGCTCCCGACCCGCAGCGGCAAGAGGCCCTTCAGGACCCCGGCAGGGTACGTGATGGCGACCTACAGGAAACGCGAGGGGCCGAGGGGGGATTGGGGAGGCCGGGCGGTAAGAGTAGGGCGCTCAGATTTTGGCGGCTGATTGTCCGGAGGTCGCTTCCCAACCCATTGCTGACTCTCATCGATCATACCCTACCCCCACCACTAGGCTAAGTTCGGGGATTACATAGATCCCCCTGCCGCCCTGCTGTTTATAGAAGCTCCCAGGTTTGCGGAGTGCGTCGATAATCCCTTTGGGCCAAAGCCAAGAATGAGCTTGCCCACAGTGAATGAAAGCCCCAGGTCCATCGGCAAAAAACGATGGCTGCACAGGCGGCGTCTCTTTCCACTCTCCATGAAAGTATGTTGGCGTTATCATCTTGGCAGGATCATCATCGCCGTGAAAAAACGCTAATCCTTCGTTTTTCAAGGCATCGACTGTTTTGTCGGACAAGCTGAAAGCGAACGCGCCAACATAGCCCAGAAAGCTGTTGCAGCTCCCTTCGGCGTAAAACCAGCCAGTTTGCAGCTTCTCGGGCAGCAAATTGCGCTGATATGAGCGGCTGGCGAGCGAGCAGCCAGCCCATGGAAGAACCAGAATAGCGCTGCTGATCAACGCGACCCGAGCTAGCCTGCCTGCCATCCCGATCTCCTATGGAGCCCCCAACCGAAGTCCGATAACGACCGATTGTGTTGAAGAAGTCGGTGTTGCTGGGAGCTTGAGGTTCTGATTCAGTCGTCGCTGCGGAGGGCGGCGCGATGATGGGCGAGCGGACGGTTGCGCAGGAGGCACTGTTCTACGAGTTCAGCCTGGAACGGCACGTCCCTGCGCATCACCTGCTGCGCGCCATCGATCTCTTTGTCGATCTGTCCGGCATTCGGGCGCATTTGCGCCCGTTCTACAGCGACACCGGCCGGCCCTCGATCGATCCCGAGTTGATGATCCGAATGCTGATCGTCGGCTACTGCTTCGGCATCCGCTCCGAGCGCAGACTCTGCGACGAGGTCCATCTGAACCTGGCCTATCGCTGGTTCTGCCGGCTCGGTCTGGAGGGGGATGTGCCCGACCATTCCACCTTCTCAAAGAACCGGCACGGTCGCTTCCGCGACAGCGATCTGTTGCGCGAGGTGTTCGAGACGACGGTCAGGCGCTGCATGGCGGAGGGGCTGGTTGGTGGCGAGGGGTTTGCCGTCGATGCCAGCCTGATCAAGGCCGACGCCAATCGCCAGAACGGCGTGCCCGGCAAGGACGGGTTGGCGCCCGAGACCGCCAACCATGCGGTGCGCGAGTATCTGACCGTGCTTGACGATGCCGCCTTCGGCGCGGCGACGCCGGTCGTGCCCAAGTTCATCTCGCCGGCTGATCCTGCCGCGCGCTGGACGGCCGCCCATGGCGGGCAGGCCTTCTTTGCCTATGCAACGAACTACCTGATCGATCTGAAGCATGCCGTCATCATGGATGTCGAGGCGACCACGGCAGTGCGGCAGGCCGAGGTCGGCGCCGCGCGAACCATGATCGGTCGCACGCAGGACAGGTTCGGCACATGGCCTGAGAAGCTGGTCGCAGACGCCGCTTATGGCTCGGCCGAGAACCTGGCCTGGCTGGTGCACGAGCGCGGTATCGAGCCGCATATCCCGGTGTTCGACAAATCCACGCGCCGGGACGGCACATTCAGCCGCTCCGACTTCGCCTATGATCACGATCGCGATCTCTACATCTGCCCGGACGGCAAGGAGTTGCGGCAGTTCCGACGGCCCTTCGCGGTGCCGCGCGACGGTATCGATCCTGAAGGCCTCATGCGCTACCGGGCGATCAAGAGCGACTGCGACGCCTGTTCCCTGAAGCCAAAGTGCTGTCCGAAAGATCCTGCTCGCAAGATCCTCCGCTCCATCCACGAAGGCGCCCGCGACATGGCGCGCGACATCGCCGCCACCGATGCATACGTAACCTCGCGACGAGAGCGGAAGAAGGTCGAGATGCTGTTCGCGCACCTGAAGCGCATCCTCAAACTCGATCGCCTGCGCTTGCGAGGACCATGCGGCGCCCGCGACGAGTTCCTCCTCGCAGCCACCGCCCAGAACCTCAGGAAAATGGCGAAGCTGATGCCGGCCGGAGCACCGCCCCTGGCGGCATGAGGGCGAACGCCCTCTCAGCGACCCGTTCAGCATCAATCGGCAGCCGACCCCAGCGCCGACTTCTTCAACACAATCGGCCCAATTGCGACATTCGCCCTCAATGCCGCGCCGCCTCCGCGCCCTTCATCTCCACCTCAAACGCCACCAACTGCCCAAATAGCGCCCCCTTCCGGAAATCCTCATCGACCCCCCTCCCGGAATGCCGCTTCTGTTTCCGGCTCTCGAAAACCCCCAACCATGTGAGGGGGCGCAAGACACGGGACACCATGGCGAACTCCGGGAGGTCGGGCCTCGGCACCTTGTCGAGCGTGTCCATGATCGTACAGGACTCCATCAAGCTCGCCGCGCTTGACCAGCCATGCGCCGTCACCGACAGGCTCCACAGGACCACACCCATATGGTGCTGCGGCCAGAAGTCGATCGGGTTGTTGTCGAAGTCCTGAAGGTTCACCTTCCAGAACAACGCTTCAAACAGTTCAGCCAGCAGGGCGGGGGCCGCTTCAGGAGCAAGCAGGGCGTTTCCCACCTTGGTTGCCTTGAGGACTCCCAGGCGCTTCCTCAAGAGCCCGGCAGCCTGCAGCACGATCCTCGTGAAAAGGACCCCGTAGGCGTCATCTTCGTTGATGACCTTGTTCATCGCGAGCGTGGTGGTCTTGTCGTATCCCGGCCATTCCGTCCCGTCGAAGACATGCCGGACATCGACACGCTTGAGGGCTCCAGCAGGCGTGAGCACGAGCCCGCCTTTCTCCACGGCAAGCGCCAGCAGGAGCCGCGCGGCGATGACCATGGGGACCTGTAGGGCGGCCTCAACAGGGACGTTGTAGGGCGTGAGGCGGATAGCCTGCGGGACCCTGCCGGGCGGCTCCAGGAGCGCCTTGAGCGAGTCGGGCTGGAGGTGCGTCCAAGCGGGAGGAATAGAGGTCACGTCGGGGAGCGTAGGCGGGCCGGAGCGAAGGCTCAACAGCCGGACCGAAGAAGCGCCCGCAAAAACCGTGAGGGGGACAAAATACGGAAAGGGCGGCTCTTGCGAGCCGCCCTTTCGTGAATCCCGCCAGGCGCTTGCGGCCCGGCTCTGCGAAACTGAATCAGCGCGAGTAGAACTCGATGACAAGGTTCGGTTCCATCTGCACCGCATAGGGCACGTCCGTCAGGGTCGGCGTGCGGGTGTAGGTGGCGGTCGACTTGTTGTGGTCGGCATCGATGTAGTCAGGCACGTCGCGCTCGGCCAGTGCAGCGGCTTCGATCACGATGGCGAGCTGGCGGGAGCTCTCCTTGACCGCGATCACGTCGCCCGGCTTGACCTGGTAGGACGCGATGTTGACGCGCTTGCCGTTGACCGTGACATGGCCGTGGTTGACGAACTGGCGGGCGGCGAAGACCGTCGCCACGAACTTGGCGCGGTAGATCACGGCGTCCAGGCGGCGCTCGAGCAGGCCGATCAGGTTCTCGCCCGAATCGCCCTTAAGGCGGATCGCCTCGGCGTAATAGCGGCGGAACTGCTTCTCGGAGATCGAGCCGTAATAACCCTTGAGCTTCTGCTTGGCGCGCAGCTGCGTGCCGAAATCGGAAGGCTTGCCCTTGCGGCGCTGGCCGTGCTGGCCGGGGCCGTATTCGCGGCGGTTGACCGGGGATTTCGGGCGGCCCCAGATGTTCTGACCGAGACGGCGGTCAATCTTGTACTTCGCCTCGTGGCGCTTGGTCATGTTTCGCGTGTCCTCTAGGTTCGCGAGTGAGGACCGCGCCCTCCTGCTCCCCATCTCCGGGGCGACAGATCCGGCTCCTGAGAGCGGATCACGGGTGCGGAAAAAGCCACGCGGGCCCTGATGGACCCGCGCGACGGGAGCCCTATAGGCTCAAGGCCGGTGCGAAGTCAAATCCGTCCGGTCGCCGGCGCCCCGACATCTCACCAGTAATAGCCGCGCCAATGGCCGTAGCGGTGGTGGCGATGGTGCTTGTACCAGCCGTAATGATGGCCGCGATGCCAGCCATAATGCCGGCGGGGGCCATGACGGTGCCCGTAATGGTGGCCATGGCTCTTATGCCAGCCATGCGGCTTGGCCTGAGCCTCGGAACTCGCGCTGACTCCGATGAGGGCGAAGCCAAACGCCAGCGCGATGATCAGAAGAAGCTTTTTCATGTCCTTTCCTCCTTCGCGGCGCTGCGGGAGCGGCGTCAGGAAAACGCGACGACGTCAGGAAAACGCTTGGCGCTTCAACCGGTTCCGCCGCGACGTTGGAGCGCTCTCAGTTCGCGAGCGGGATCGCCTCGATGGTGATCTGGGTCAGCCCGTAGCCGGCCAAGGCGATGCGCAGCGGGCCGCTGATGCCGGCGCCGCTGGTAAAGATCGCCGGCGCTTCACCGGCAGCCTCTGCGAGCCGGGGCATGGCCGGCCCGAGGAGCTGGGTGACGCGCCGGGCGACGGCCGGGGCCGGGTCGATCCAGCTCACCGGCCAGGGCGCGAGCCGCCGCATCCGCTCGATCAGCAAGGGGTAATGGGTGCAGGACAGCGTGACCACATCCGTGCGGGCGCCGTCTTTGGCGACGAAGCAGGGCGCGATCTCGGCCAGGACCGCTGCGTCGTCGATGGCCTCGCCCTTGAGCGCCGCTTCGGCGAGGCCGGCAAGCCGCGTCGAGCCGACCAGCGTGACGTGGCAGGCCCCGGCATAGGTTGCGATCAGGTCACGGGTGTAGTCGCGGGCGACGGTGCCTGGCGTCGCCAGCACCGAGATCAGGCGGCTCCGCGTCAGCTCGGCGGCCGGCTTGATCGCCGGAACCGTGCCGACGAAGGGAATGCTGAAACGCGCCCGCAAGGCGGGCAGCACCAAGGTCGAGGCGGTGTTGCAGGCGATGACGACGAGATCGGGATGGCAGCGCTCGACCAGCCGCTCCATCACGCTCAGCACGCGCCCGACCAGGGTTGCCTCGTCGAGTCGGCCATAGGGAAAGCCGGCATCGTCCGCGGCATAGACGATGCGGGCATCGGGACGCGCGCGCGTCATCTCGGCCAGGACGGTGAGCCCGCCCAGACCGGAATCGAAAACCAGGATGGTGGGTTGGCGCAGCGGCATCGCTGCCGTGCCATAGGCCGTTCCGGCCAAAAGATCGACCTGCATGACGCGACGCTTGTCGTTAAGAGAGCTGGTTTGCCGAGAGAGAACTGGGCCACGATTGCGCCAGAGGCGGGTTGCGAAAGGGTTAAGGGGCGCTTTCGAAGCTGTCTCGGATTTGGTCGTTTTCGGGCTGGAGATCTTGTTCGCGGGCGTCCCGGCCGAGCTTTGCCCGGCTTGCGAAGCAGCACGCGGACGCCATATCCATGCGCGCTCATCACGGGCGATGGGCTCGTTTGCCCTGGGAGTGCGATGAGCATGCGCGGTTTTGGTTTCGTGATCGGCGCTGCGCTGCTGCTCGCCTCGCCGACTGTCAAAGCCGCCGAGCTGAAGGCCGGCCCGCTTTTCGTCATCTGCTCGGCGACCAATGAGCGGGTCGTCTCGAACTGCCAGGCCTTCACCGAGGGCTTCGTCCTCGGCCTTGCCGGTGCGGGCGCGATCTGCCCGCCACCAGACGCCTACAAAGACGTCATCAAGGATCTGATCAGGCTGCCGCGTGCGGAGATTGGAGACAAGACCGTGGCCGAGTTGCTGGTACCGCGATTGAGGCTTCGCTACCCCTGTTCCGGTGTGTGACGCCGGCTTCTGAAAATGAGCTGCATCGGCCCGTGCTGTGGGGAGATCGCACGAGCCCGCTTCAGGCCTTCAGCCGCGCGACCGCCGCGGCTGCCACCCGCCCGGCCAGCGTCGCGCCGCCGACCGTCATCGCGCCGCCGCCGGCCGTTGCCTCGCCTGCGATGAAGATGCGCCCGCCGATCGGCTGGGCCAGCGCGTCGCGCGCCGTCTCCCGGCCGGGCAGGCAAACCGAATAGGAGCCGAGCGAGAACGGGTCGGTCCACCAGGCCGGGAAGGAGCAGGCCTTGACCGCCTTGCGGACATCGCCGCCGAGCATCTGCGAGAGCAGATCGGTGACATGGGCCTGTGCCTCGGCCGTGCCGGCCTTCGCGAGGTCGCGGGCATGGTCGCCGCCGAAATAGCCGATGACGATGTCCTGATCATCTGGGAACAGGTCGAAATTCATCAGCGTCTTCGGCGAGCCGGCCTCAAGGAAGCTCATGCCCGCAGTCACGCCGAAGCGCTCGCCTTCGACCTTGAGCGCGATCTTGGTCAATGCGCCCATGCCGATGCCGGAGAGCGCGTCGCGTGTGGTCGCCGGCAATTCGGGCGTGAAGCGGATCGTGCTCGCCTTCAGCACGCCGACCGGCACCGTGACGATGCAGGCACTCGCCCGCAAGCTGCCGGAGGGGCTGGTGACGACGACGCCCGGTCCATCCCAGGCGATCGTGCTGACCGGCTCGTTCAAGCGGATGTCGAGACCCGCGCCATGGCGCGTGACGAGGTTGCCATAGCCGGAGGGCACGACGAGGTCGTCGCCCGCCCAGAGCCGTTGGTAATCGCGCGCCGAGATGCGCTCCGATTCCTCGCCGATCGAGAGCAGCAGGCCCGAGGAGGCGACCGGGGCCATGTCGGGGCCGAGATCGCCGAGCAGTTCGGCGATCGAAAGGTCGCGCTTGGTCAGATCGACAGTCTCCAGCCTGCGGTCGATCTGCCCGAAGGCGCTGCGGCGCTTCAGCCGGTCGGTCTCCGGCATGGGCTTGCCGTCGGCGAAGACCCGGAAGCCGCTGCCCCAGGGTTCGTTCGGCGTCTCGACGCCGAGTTCGCGGGCGATCTGGACCCAGGGGTTGCGCTCGGCCCAGTGGATGAACATCGCACCGGCGTCATAGGCGGGGCCGAGTGAGGTATCGGTGAAGGCACGGCCGCCGATGCGGTTGCGGGCTTCGAGCAGGATCACCGTGCGGCCCGCCACCTTCAGGCCATGGGCGGCGGCGATGCCGGCCGCACCCGCGCCGATGATGACGACGTCGACATCGGCGGCCGAGGCATTGCGCCCCGTTCCGGCAAGCGTGGCCGCCATGGCGCTGGCTCCGGTCAAGAGGCTCCGGCGATCGAGCATGCGTGGGTTCCCTGATGGCGCCTGCCATGATGCTCCGGCGCTTGTGCGTTGCAATAGGGAGCTGCCTTGCGGCGGCGCTGTGACGATCACGAGATCGGGAGGAGAGGACTGTGGCGAAACATGTCCCGGCGGCGGGGGATTGCCACATTCGAGGCAGTCGAACCGGCCTCTCAGTTGTTCGTTAGAATAAATCTATAGTTTAGTTGCGATGCCGCAAAAGATTGACAGCTACAAATACGGCAAATATCTGATCGTTGTCTTGTACTGCTGTATAAGGCCTTGTTTATATTCATTTTAATCTCCGATGGCGCGGCGATGTCGCTGAGCTGCGGTGACAAGGACTGGACTTGGGCGATGGGCGATTATTCCGGTAGACTGCGCGGGGGCGTGGCGCTTGGAAGCTTGATGTTGGCTTTGATGGCTGGGCCGGCTTACGCGCAGCAACAAAGCCGCTCGCAACCGGCGGCCAGCGCGGCCAATCCGGACAGTCCGGTGGTTCTCGACCAGATCAATGTGCAGGGCGAGGGCGTGCCCGGTGGAACGCTGCTCAACGGGCCGACCACGACGCGCACGACACGCCAGGAGCTCGACCGCGAGCAAGTTCAGAACCTCTCCGATCTCGCCAATCGCGTCGAAGCCGGCATCAGTTTCAACCGCCAGAACAACTCGCTCAACATCCGCGGCCTCGACGGCGCCCGTGTGCTGACGACGATCGACGGTATCCGCCAACCCTTCCTGATCGACACGCGCATCAGTCGCGGCGCCCAGAACGCTTTCGATTTCGATTCGCTCTCGACGCTCGACCTGCTTCGCGGCGGCAGCGGCGCCAGCACGCTGGGCGGCGGGGCGCTCGGCGGCGCGCTTGCCGTGCGCACGCTCGACCCGGAGGACCTGCTCCGCAACGGCCGTTCCTATGGCACGCTCGCCAAGACCGGCTATGACAGCACGGACCGGGCCTGGTTCGGCAGCGGTGCTGTCGCCGCCCGCATGGGCAACACCTCCGTCCTGCTGCAGGGCGGCTTCCGCGACGGCCACGAGATCGACAGCAAGGGCTCGAACAAGAGCATCGGCGCAACGCGCACGGCGCCGAACCCGAGCGACTTCAACCAGTACAATTTCCTCGGCAAGATCTATCAGGAGGTCGGCGACCATCGCTTCGGCCTCACCGCCGAGTTCTTCAAGCGCGCGGATCGCACCCAGGTCCGGAACAACACGGTCTCGCTGACCGGCAATTTCCGTCCGGGCGCCTATCAGAGCGGCGAGGACGTCGAGCGCAACCGGGTCTCGCTGACCTATGACTACAAGCGGCCCGGCGGCTTCATCGACGAGGCGCATGCGACGCTCTACTGGCAGCGGCTGAAGCGTGACGACCTCACCAACGCCTGGCGCTTCACGAGCATCGTCGGACCCTATGCCCGCGACAATTCCAACGAAGAGAACGCCTACGGCTTCAATGGCCATGTGCTGAAGAACTTCCAGACCGGCGTGCTGTCGCACCGCGTCACGCTCGGCACCGAGCTGCGCACCACTTCGCTGGAGCAGTACTCGGCCGGCGTCGACAACTGCCCGGCGCGTCCGGCGTCGGGTGCGTTCGCGGGGGCGCTCGCCACCTGCAACAACCTCTTCACCAACCAGGCCGACCAGCCGAAGATCGACGGAAAGCTCGTCGGCCTTTACGCGCATGACGAGATCGGGCTCATCGACAATCGCCTGCGCATCACGCCCGGCGTGCGTTTCGACTGGTACGAGGAAAAGCCGCAGGATACGCCGGCCTACACGAATGGCGGCTCGCGTCCGGTCGGTTTGCCGCCGTCATCGAGCGACACGGGCTGGTCGCCGCGCATCCGGCTCGAATACGACATCCTGAAGAATGCGCCCCTGGTGAAGGACGTTACCGTCTTCGCGCAATGGGCCAAGACCTTCCGCGCGCCGACGGCGGACGAACTCTATGGCCGCTTCGGCGGGCCCTCCACCTATCTGCGCACCGGCAATCCGAATCTGCGTCCTGAAGTCGGCAACGGCATCGATGTCGGCTTGCGCTTCGGTAACAAGCAGCTCGGCGGCTCGATCACCTATTTCCACACCAACTACCGCAATTTCATCGAGACCTATCAAGTTCAGGCTCCGGGCGTCGGTGGGCTGTATCCGCAAGGCGGCATCACCGGCTATCAGAATATCAACCGCGCGGAGATCCAAGGTTTCGAAGCGAACGGCCAATACGGCTTTGCGCCGAATTGGCTGGTGCGCGGCTCCTTCGCCTATACCCGCGGCAAGAACAAGGACAACGACACCTTCCTGAACTCGATCCCGCCGGTGCAGGGCATCGTCGCGATCGCTTATGGCACCGATGTCTGGGGGGCCGAGGTTTCGACCAAGCTGGCGGCGGCGCGTGACGACGTCTCGACTGTGTCAGGGGGCACCGGCTTCAACGCGCCGGGCTATGCGATCTTCAATGCTTCGGCGTGGTGGCGGCCGCTGCCGCAGGTCGCGGATCTCGAATTGCAGGTCGGCGTCTACAACATCTTCGACCGCAAGTATTTCGATGCCGTCAATGTCCCGCTCGCACGTCCCCAGGCGCGCGACTACTACAGCGAGCCCGGCCGGACCGTGAAGGCGACGATGAAGTACCAGTTCTGAGCCGAGAAGCACCCGAACGGGAAAGGGCCGGCATACGCGTCGGCCCTTTTTGCATTCTGAAGTGCGAAGCCCTTTGCGTCATTGCGAGCGAAGCGAAGCAATCCAAGAAGACGTAGCGCTCTGCCGCTCCTGGATTGCTTCGCTTCGCTCGCAATGACGGCCAGACATTGTCGGGCAGCGAACGGTTGGTGGCTTACTCGCCGTTTTCGCTCTTCGGCACGCGCAGCCGCCGCGGCCCCTCGGCGAGCGACTTGAACAGGCCGCGCAAGGTGCGCGCCTCCTGCTCGGTCAGGCTCAGCCGATGCAGGATGTCGCGCAGATTGGCGGTCATCACCGGCTTCTTGCCCGGTGGAAAGAAGCCGCAGATGTCGAGCTCGCCCTCGACATAATCGAACATCGACAGGATCGTCTCGCGCGTCGCCGGCGGCGAGGTGTTGCTCTCGCGGAAGGGCGGTTCGCCGCTGGTCGCCTTGAACCATTCATAGCTGGCGAGCAGCACGGCCTGCGCCAGGTTGAGCGAGGCGAAGGCCGGATTGACCGGGAAGGTGAGGATCGCGTCGGCGAAGCTGATCTCCTCATTGGTCAGGCCGATGCGCTCGCGCCCGAATAGGATGCCGACGCGTTCGCCCGCGCTGACACGCTCCGTGAGCGGCGGCATCGCCTCGGCCGGCGTGACCACGCGCTTCATCTGGCCGCGCTCGCGGGCGGTGGTGGCGAGCACATGGTTGAGATCGGCGATGGCCGAGGCGGTGTCTGGAAAGAGCCTGGCGTTCTCCAGGATATGGGTCGCGCCAGAGGCTGCGGAAGTCGCGCCCTTCTTCAGGCCGCCGCCCGTCGGCCAGCCGTCGCGCGGTGCGACGAGGCGCATCTCCGACAGGCCGAAATTTGCCATGGCGCGGGCGCACATGCCGATGTTCTCGGCCATCTGCGGTTCGACCAGGATGATGACCGGGGCCGGTGCCGTGGTCGGCGGGCGTGTGCGGTCTGTGCCGGATCCAGTCATGAAATGGGCTCGCTTTCGGATAGAGAGCGAGCCCTTAACGGATGGAGCAGCTTCGGCAAGCAATCTCTGAGAAGCGGTCGGAGAAGCAATCTCTTGCCGGGAGGCCTGCAGGCTTGAGATCAGGCGGCGTAGCGGCGCTGCGGCTGCACCGCAGGGGCTTGCTGGCCGGCTGAGCTGCTATCGGTCCGGAAGGTCGCGACCAGGCCGTTGAGGCGCTGGATCTGGCTCAGCAGCGATGTCGCCGAGGCCGCGCTTTCCTCGGCGAGCGCCGCGTTCTGCTGGGTCATCTCATCCATATGCGCCACGGTCTGGCTCATCTCGTCGATGCCGTTGGCCTGCTCGGCCGAAGCGGCCGAGATGTCGGTCACGGTCGCGGAGACCTTGCGCGAGGCTTCGACGATCTGGTTGAGCGCCTCGCCGGCGGAGCGCACCAGCGCCACGCCCTGCTCGACCTCGCGGCCGGATTCGCCGATCAGCGCCGTGATGTCCTTGGCGGCGTCGCCAGAGCGCTGCGCCAGCGTGCGGACCTCGGAGGCGACGACGGCAAAGCCCTTGCCGGCGTCGCCGGCGCGGGCGGCCTCGACTGCGGCGTTAAGTGCCAGCAGATTGGTCTGGAAGGCGATCTCGTCGATCACCGAGGTGATGTCCGAAATCTTCTTCGAGGCGAGTTCGATCCGCGCCATCGCATCGACCGCATTGGTGACGATGGCGCCGCCCTTCTCCGCGACCGACATGGCCTGTTCGGCCAGCGCGACCGCCTGCCTGGAGGCTGCCGCCGAGGCCTTCACCGAGGCTGCGAGTTCCTCTGTGGTGGCTGCGGTCTCTTCGAGCGAGGAGGCCTGCTCCTCGGTGCGCTTCGACAGGTCGTCGGCGCCCATATTGATCTCGCGGGCGGAGTTTCCGACATCGGTCGAGGTGGCCTGGATCGTCGAGACCGTCTCGCTGAGGCGGGCGACGGCCGTGTTGAAGTCGTCGCGGAGCTTCTCATAGGCGGCTGCGACATCGCTATCGATCCGGCAGGTCAGGTCGCCCTTGGACAGCATGTCGAGGCCCCCGGCGAGCAGATCCATAACCTCGCGCTGTTCCGTGGCGAGGCGCTCCTGGTCGCGGGCATTGGCGGCGCGGTCGCGCTCGGTCTGCTGGCGCTGCGTCTCGGAGGCGGTGCGGGATTGCGCGGTCTCCTCTTCCAGCCGCCGCATTTCGAGGCCGTTCTGCTTGAAGACGAGCACGGTCTTGGCCATGGCGCCGACTTCGTCCTTGCGGGCGGCGCCCTCGACGGCCGTGTCGAAATTGCCGGCGGCGAGCTCGCTCATCGCAAGCTTCAAGCGATCCAACGGGCGCGTGATGGTGCGCGAGGACATCAGGGTGGCGCCGGCGAGCCCGAGCAGAAGCCCTGCGACGCTGGCGGCCAGGGTGACGGTAGCGGTGTGCTCGGTCGTCGCGGTCAAAGCATTGGATCTGGCGTCGAGATCCTTGATCATCGCCGCATTGGAGGCGACGATCTCTCCGACGAGCCCGCGAAGCTTGCCGTCCAGCGTGCTCATCACCGCCAGCGCCTTGGTGTTCTCATCCTGCTCTCCAAGCTGGATGGCCTGGTCGACGGAGGCCTTCAAGCCGCGCGCCTGCGTGGCGAAGCCCTCGAAACGCTCCTTCATCTCCGGCAGGATCGTGGCTGCCTCGCTGAGGTAAGCGAGGGTGTCCTTGTAGGAGGCCTCGCCTTGCGCCTTGGCCTCGACGCTCCCGGGCGCACCGGCGGGGTAGGCGATGATCTTGTAGGTTTGCGCGATCAGGTCGTTCGCCGTCCGTGCGGCGCGCGCGCTGGCCAGAATAGCCTTGGGGCGGGTGTCCAGCATGACGGAGTAGTCGGTGTCGACCTGCTTCATCTGCTGGCCGGCATAGAGGCAGGCACCCAGCCCGATCAGACCCATCAGGATGATGGCGCTGACGAATTTCGTACCGATCTTGATATTGTTCAGGTTGATCATGGCCATCTCGAGCTGCTGCTGGTCGGGATGGTTAGCGAACGCGGTTAAGGATCAATGAAATCAACGGCTTCTAGCCGATAAATCATCCTTTTTCACACGTATTGGGCGTGCCTATGCGGGCATGCAATCCAGGGGAGCTGAAATCCGGCGATGGCTTACAGAGCAATTCCCGATCCAATTGGGTCGGAAATTGCTCTGGCTCTTTGTTTTAACGCGTTTTCTCCGCGCAAACGCTTCGCGTTTGTCGCTGGGGAACCGGTATCCACTTCGCTCGAAAACGCGCCAGTGCCGCCTTTACGAATCAGGCGGCAGCCTTCTCCACCGCCCGCATGACCCGCAGCGTGTTGCCGCCGGCAAGCTTTTCGAGGTTGTCTTCCGACCAGCCGCGCCGGATCAGTTCCGCGATCAGCGAGGGGAAGACCGAGGTGTCCTCGAGTCCATCGGGATTGACCCAGCCGAAAAAGTCCGAGCCGACGCCGATATGGTCGTGGCCGATGCGCTTGGCGAGGTAGTCGAGATGGTCGCAATATTGCGGCAGCGTCGCCTTCGGGCGCGGCCCGGCCTTGCGCTCGATCTCCTGCTCCGCCTTGGCGTAATCGAGCCCTTCGGGCGTCTTGCCGTACTGGTCCTTGACCGGGCGGTGCCAGTCGCGCGCGGCCTGGTTGATGAAATCGGGCACGAAGGTCGCCATCACAACGCCGCCATTGCCGGCGACGCGGTCGAGCACGTCATCGGGGACGTTGCGCGGGTGGTCGCAGAGCGAAAACGCGTTGGAATGCGACCAGACGACCGGTGCGCTTGTGACGTCGAGCGTGTCGTGCATCACCTTGGGCGAGACATGGGCGAGGTCGACGACCATGCCGAGCTTGTTCATGCGCGCGATGACCTCCTTGCCGAAGGCGCTGAGGCCGTTGTGCTTGGGGGCGTCAGTCGCGGAATCGCACCAATCATGCGTGCCGTTGTGGCAAAGCGTCATCAGCCGGACGCCGAGATCGTAATAGGCGTCGAGC
The DNA here is from genome assembly GCF_001741865.1 of Bosea vaviloviae. Taxonomy (NCBI): domain Bacteria; kingdom Pseudomonadati; phylum Pseudomonadota; class Alphaproteobacteria; order Hyphomicrobiales; family Alloboseaceae; genus Allobosea; species Allobosea vaviloviae. Next base: position 5,219,383 of record NZ_CP017147.1, on the reverse strand, counting down.
GCATCGAGCTCGTTGTCGAGCGCCGAGCCGTTCTCGATCGTCATGAACAGCGCGATCCTGCCCTCGGCTTTGGCTGCAGCGACATCGGCGGCCGAGAGGCCGGGGCGGAAGGCGTCCGAATGACGCTTCAGGATGTCGCGCATCAGCGCGATCTGGGCGAGCGCGAAGCCGGCGGGCTTGGGGTGGTTCGGTGGCACATAGGCCGCGAAGAACTGCCCGGCGAGCTTGCCGGCCCGCATGCGCGGAATGTCGGTGTCGACCTCGGGATGCACCTTGGCGAGATCATAGGCCGCGACATCGCCCTTGGCGTTGCGATCGAGCCTGATGACATAGGGCAGGTCGTTATGGCCGTCGATCATCGGCGCGCGGTCGAGCAGTGCGAGCGCGGCGACGTAGGCATTGTCCTGAACGGGGGCTTCGGCGAGGGCCATGGCGCAACCTTGAGCTGGAATCGAGAGCAGCCGGGATCGTGGCAGGGCAGGGCGTGAGAAGCGAGAGGGGAAAGCGCAGGGGTGTCATCCCGTGCGCGCCGCAGCGTGAAACGCTACTGCGCAGATACGGGACCGCGTGACGAGACGGCGCCTCTTTTAACCTAAGAGCTGTCCCGCATCTGCGTAGCAGCACTGTGTGCTGCGGCGCGCACGGGATGACACCGCCTCAGCCGAACCGCGCGGCCGAGAACGGCGTCGGATCGACGAAGACCTTCTGGCCCGTCACCATCTCGGCGATCATCCGGCCCGTGACGGCCGCCAGCGTCAGCCCGTGATGGGCGTGGCCGATCGAGAACCACAGGTTCTTGTGCTTCGGCGCGGGGCCGATGATCGGCATCATGTCGGGTGTGCAAGGCCTGCGGCCGAGCCAGGGCTCGGCATCGACCCGCTCGCCAAGCGGGAACAGCGTCCTGGCGATCGGTTCGGCGCGGGCGAGCTGGACCGGCGTCTTGGGCGCATCGCGGTCGGCGAATTCAGCGCCCGTCGTCAAGCGGATGCCTTGCAGCATCGGCGCGAGGAAATAGCCGCGCTCGGTGTCGAGCACCGGGTGGTTGAGCACGGCGTTGCCTTGCGCCTTGTAATGCATGTGGTAGCCGCGCTTGACCGCGAGCGGCAGATGATAGCCGAGCTTGGTGGTGACCACATCGGCCCAGGGGCCGAGCGCGACGACAGCGTCCTTAGCCTGGGCCTTGGTGCCATCAGTGAGCGTCACGCTCCAGCCGGCGGCGTCCTGCACCAGCGTGCCGGCATCGCCCAAAGCGAGCTTGCCGCCGAGCTCTTCGAACCGCGCGACATAGGCTTTGGACAGGCCCAGCGGATCGACCACCGTGACCGGATCGGTCCAGTGCAGGCCGCCGATCAGGCTCTGGTCGAGATGCGGCTCCTCGCTGCGCAAGGTGGCGACGTCGAGCGCACGGTAGTTCAGGCCGAAATCGCGGTTCCAGCGTGCGGCCTCGGCCAAGCGCTGGTCCTGCTGGGCTGCGGTGCGGAACACCTTCATCCAGCCCTTGCGGCGCAGCAGATTGGTCGCGCCGGCCTCCTGCGCAAGCGTGTCATGCTCGCTGACGCAATGCTCGATCAGCGTCGCATATTTATGGGCGATGGCCTCATGCTGCGAGGCACGCGAATGCATCCAGTACGTCCACAGGAAGGGTGCGAGCTTGGGGATCGCGTTCCAATGGTAATGGGCGTCGATGGTGTTGTTCATCGCGTAGCGGATGAGCGCGCCGAAATCATGCGGGAAGCCGTAGGGGTAGACGCCCTCTCGCTGGATCAGCCCGGCATTGCCGTAGCTCGTCTCCTGGCCCGGACCGCGCTTGTCGACGAGCAGCACGGAGCGGCCCGCCTTTTGCAGATGCAGCGCCACCGAAATGCCGACGATCCCTGCGCCGAGGACGATGGTATCCGTCTGCATGTCATGCTCCTGCCAGATCACCTTTCTCACATTCGAACGAACCGTCCGAATGTGAGAAAGGTGATCGATTCTAAAAGTTTAGAGCATTGCTCACGCGAAAAACCGGTGCCCACTTTTTCGCGCAACGCTCTAGCTCGCTGCTGCAGCAAAATAGCCGTTTGCGGGACGATGTCAGCGCCACGGCGTATTTTTGCGGCCTTACGGCCAAAGTTTCGCAAGATTTGCGCCAATCGGCCTGACGCCGTGCGCGCGTCTCGCTTTGCCGGCTTTTTCTCGCAATTTTCTGCGCACGCAGGGCGGGCCTGCGGCGATAGTGCGTGACGCAAGGCGCCGGATCGGCGAGTGTCGCGGCTCTTCCAGTCCAGACCGGGCCTTCATGCTTTCGCGTTTCGCCGCTTCAATTGCCGCCGCTTTGGCCTGGCTCGGCCGTCATGGCACGCAGGGTTTCGCGCTCTCGATCTTCCTCGGACTGGCCTTGCCGCAGTTCTCGGCCGCGGCGCGCCCGGTGCTGCCGATCACGATCTTCTGCTTCACCACGATCGTGTTCATGCGGGCGGATTTCGGCATCATCGCCGGGCTCGTGCGGCGGCCGGGCAAGCTCATCCTGTCCTGTCTCTGGCTGGTCGCGGCGCCGGTCCTGCTGATCGGCGGGGCCTTCCTCCTGCTTGGCCGGGAGGCGCTCGATCCGGGTCTCCTGCTGGGGCTCGCCATCATGGGCGCCGCGCCGCCGATCATGTCGTCGCCGGCGGTCGCGATCCTCTATGGCTTCGAGCCGTCGCTGATCATCGCCTGCGTCATCCTGACCACGATCATCAGCCCTGTCGTCGCGCCCTTCCTGGTCGAATTGCTGGCGGGCACCGCGGTGCCGCTCGACAGCTGGGTGCTGGCGTTCAGGCTTCTGCTCTTCGTCGGCGGCGGCATGGCGGTCGCGGCGGCCCTACGGATCTGGCTCGGCGTCGAGCGGATCAAGGGGATGAAGGCCAATCTCGATGGCTTTGGCGTGCTGATGTATTTCATCTTCGCCATCGCCGCGATGGACGGCGTCACGCAGGCGGCGATCGACGATCCCAAGCGCGTGCTGCTCTTCCTGGCCTGCGTCTTCGCGGTCTCGGGCTTCGGGCTGCTTACGGCCTATCTCGTCTTGCGCCGCCTGCCGGCCTCGGAGCGCTTCATGATCGGCTACGGCTCGGGCCAGCGGAACATGGGCATGATCGTCGCGGCGCTCGGAGCCGGCGTGCCGCCCTCGACCTTCCTGTTCTTTGCCCTGGCGCAGTTCCCGATCTATCTGCAGCCTTGGCTGCTGCGCGGCCTCGCGACGCGTATTCGCCGCAGGGAGCCCTAAAGTCTTGGGCCTAAAGTCTTGGGCCTGCAGTCTGAGGCCTGAAGTCTCCTGCCGCGAGCTGACGGCCCGCTTTGCGAAGGTCGCCCCAACGCAACCGGGGCCTCGCCGTCATGATCACGCTCTATTCCGGGCCGCTCAGCCTGTTCTCCCGCAAGGTCGAGATCGCACTGCGCGAGAAGGCGCTGCCTTTCGAGCGCATCATGGTGCCCTTCAGCCAGACCGCGGGCTATGAGCCGAGGCATCCTGAAGTGCTGGCGCTGAACCCGAAAAGGCAGGTGCCGATCCTGAACGACGAGGGGCTGGTCGTCTATGATTCCACGATCATCCTCGAATATCTCGATGAAGCCTATCCGCAGCCGTCGCTCTATCCCAAGACCCCGGCGGAGCGTGCGCGCTGCCGGCTGGACGAGCTTTTCGCCGACGAAATCCTGTTCATGGCCGTGCGCCCGCTGATGCATCGCAGCGAGCCGCCGACGGCGGACCGCAACAAGCGGGTGGCGCAGGAGACCGATGCGCTGATCGCCGAGGCCGAGCTCGCGCGGCATTATTGCGGGCTCAATGAGCGATTGGCCGGCCGTGACTTCCTCGGCGAGGCGTTGTCCGTGGCCGATATCGGGCTGTTCATGACCCTGCTGTGGGCACTGCGTCTCGGCGCGCCGCCCCTGGCCGACTATGGCGAGCTCGCCGGCTGGTTTGACCGCTTGAGCGGCCGGCCGGCCTTCGCCGTGGCGGCGGAGGAAGTGGCTGAGGCCGACAGGCGGCTGTCATACCCGGTGAAGCGGCGTTGAAAAGCATCTGGATTTGATTGCGGCGCCGGCTTGCGGGCGTTAAACGCTTGGCGCATGAGCGCTCCCATCCGCATCGCCCCATCGATCCTCTCGGCCGATTTCTCGAAACTGGGCGAGGAAGTGCGCGCGATCGACGAGGCAGGAGCCGACTGGATCCATTGCGATGTGATGGACGGGCATTTCGTGCCCAACATCACCTTCGGGCCGGATGTATTGAAGGCGATCCGCCCCTGCACCAAGAAGCTCTTCGACGTGCATCTGATGATCGCGCCGGTCGATCCTTATGTCGAAGCCTTCGCCAAGGCGGGCGCCGATCTCATTTCCTTCCATGTCGAGGCCGGGCCGCATGCCCACCGGACGCTGCAGACGATCCGGGGTCACGGCAAGCAGGCCGGCATCGTGCTCAATCCCGGCACACATGAAAGCGCGATCGAACCGCTGCTCGACGATCTCGACTTGATCCTGCTGATGACGGTCAATCCCGGCTTCGGTGGGCAGAGCTTCATCCGCTCCGTGCTCGAGAAGATCGCCCGGGTGCGCGCCATGATCGGCGAACGGCCGATCGCACTCGAAATCGATGGCGGGGCCAGTCCCGAGACCGCGCCGCTTGCGGCAAAGGCCGGAGCGAATGTCCTCGTCGCCGGCTCTGCCGTGTTCAAGGGCGGGCCGGCCGCCTATGCCAACAATATCTCCGCGATCCGCAAGGCGGCCGAAGCCGCGCGCGGGCAGTGGGTTTGAGATTGACTGAGATGATCGCGTAACCGAACCACCCCGTCATGGTCGGGCTTGTCCCGACCATCCACGTCTTTGCCGCTTGCCATTCTCGTAACGGTTCAAGACGTGGATGCTCGGCACAGGGCCGAGCATGACGGCATGGCAAGAAGGCAAGACCGAACATGATCCCGCGTTATTCCCGCCCCGAGATGGTCGCGATCTGGGAGCCGCAGACCCGCTTCCGGATCTGGTTCGAGATCGAGGCGCACGCCACCGACAAGCTCGCCGAACTCGGCGTGGTGCCGAAGGAGGCTGCGGCCACGATCTGGGCCAAGGCCAAGGACGCGACCTTCGATGTCGCGCGCATCGACGAGATCGAGCGCGTCACCAAGCATGACGTCATCGCGTTTCTCACGCATCTGGCCGAGATCGTCGGGCCGGAAGCCCGCTTCGTCCATCAGGGCATGACCTCCTCCGACATTTTGGACACGACGCTTTCGGTGCAGCTCGCGCGCGCCACCGACCTGCTGATCGCAGATGTCGATGCGCTGCTTGCGGCGATCAAGCGCCGGGCTTTCGAGCACAAGCTGACGCCGACCATCGGCCGTTCGCACGGCATCCATGCCGAGCCGGTGACCTTCGGGCTCAAGCTGGCGCAGGCCTATGCCGAGTTCGACCGCTGCAAGGCTCGCTTGGTCGCGGCCCGGGCCGAGATCGCGACCTGCGCAATTTCGGGCGCGGTCGGCACCTTCGCCAATATCGACCCCTCGGTGGAGGCCTATGTCGCGGAGAAGATGGGGCTGAGTGTCGAGCCGGTCTCGACCCAGGTCATCCCGCGCGACCGGCATGCGATGTATTTCGCCACGCTCGGCGTCGTCGCCTCCAGCGTCGAGCGGCTCGCGACCGAGATCCGCCACTTGCAGCGCACCGAGGTCTATGAGGCGGAGGAGTTCTTCTCGCCTGGCCAGAAGGGCTCCTCGGCGATGCCGCACAAGCGCAACCCGGTGCTGACCGAGAACCTGACCGGGCTTGCCCGCCTCGTGCGCGGCATGGTCGTGCCGGCGCTGGAGAATGTCGCGCTCTGGCATGAGCGCGATATCTCGCATTCCTCGGTCGAGCGCATGATCGGCCCCGACGCCACAGTGACGCTCGATTTCGCGCTCGCCCGCCTCACCGGCGTCGTCGACAAGCTGCTGATCTACCCGCAGAACATGCGCAAGAACCTCGACAGGCTCGGCGGCCTGCACAATTCGCAGCGCGTGCTGCTGGCCCTGACCCAGGCCGGCGCCAGCCGCGAGGAGAGCTATTCGCTCGTCCAGCGCAACGCGATGCGCACCTGGGAGCATGGCGAGGATTTCCTCACCAACCTCAAGAAGGATGCCGAGGTAACAGCGAAGCTGTCAGTGGCGGAACTCGAGGCGATGTTCGACGAAGGCTATCACTTCAAGCATGTCGACACGATCTTCGCACGGGTGTTTGGAGAGGGGTGATGCAATGGCAATCGATCCGTCCGCTCAAAGTGCGGAGCAGCTGTCGACGCTAATTCAGCGCTACCAAGAGCGGGGACTTACAGATCGCGCCGAATACGCAGCCTATGTTGAAGCCTATGCAGCAAAGGCGGTGCCCAAGCTGAAGCTCGACACTACGATTTCGGCCATTCGGGAAGCTGCTCGGATGAAGCAGTTCATCAGCTACGGCGACCTTGCCAGTTCAAACAGTGTTGAATGGTCGTCGGTCCGCCGCTTGATGCCGAAGCACCTCGATAGCATTTTATGGAAATGTCATCATCTCGGCTGGCCCCTCATCACCGCCATAGTTGTCAATAAACAGCACTTGCAAACTGGCGCCATGGAAATGGAATCCCTCGCAGGTTTTTCAGAAGGCGCACGGCGCCTGGGAGTGTCCGTAACTGACGAACCATCGTTCCTACAGCAGCAACAGAAACTGACGTTCGACTGGGCGTCGGAAACTTGAATCAACCAGTCAACCAGTTTAAATTCCTCCGATGATCACCGTCGGCGCCTTTGAAGCCAAGACCAAATTCTCCGAGCTGCTCGACCGCGTCGAGCGGGGCGAGGAGATTGTGATCACGCGCCATGGTCATAGGGTGGCTCGCATCATCAGTGATCCGCCGCTTGACGCCATGGCCGAGCAGAAGGCGCGCGAGACCAAGGCGGCGGAAGTCATGGCCGAGTTTGCGCGCGTCAGGGAGATGCTGCGGGCCGAGGGCGTGAGTTTCACGGTCGATGATATTCTTTCCGCGAGAGATGAAGGCCGGCGTTGATGGCGGTTTTCGATGCGTCGGTCGTTGTCGCGGCGATGTCGCCCGATGAGGGGCAGCCGCGAGCTGTCGCAGCGCTTGCGCCTTATCTCGGGGGCGGCGGCCTGGTTCCCGGCCTCTGGTCTCTTGAGGTGGCGAATGTTCTGCTTACGAAACGTCGAAGGGGTGTCCTTACTCCCGACCATGTCGATGCTGTATGGCGCGCGATCATGCGCATTCCCGTCGAGACGCATCATGCGGCTGCCGCAGAGGTTCAATCCGCCGTGATGCCGCTGGCCGCATTGCATGGCCTGACGAGCTATGATGCCTGCTATCTCGAACTCGCGCTACGATTTACGGTCCCTCTCGCCACCCTCGACAGTAAACTGATCGCGGCTGCGCGAGCTGAAGGCGTCACGGTTCTATAAGCGATGAAATCCTCCGAAGCCGACATCCTCATTATCCCCGGCTGGTCCGGGTCCGGGCCTGATCATTGGCAAAGCCGCTGGGAGACCAGGCTCAAGACGGCGCGGCGCGTCGAGCAGGCGGATTGGCTCAAGCCGCAGCGCGAGGAATGGGCCGCGCGCATCGTCGAGGCGGTGCGGGCCGCCACGCGCCCCGTGGTGCTGGTCGCGCATTCGGCCGGCGTCAGCGCGGTCGCACACGCAGCCGAACATCTCAAACCCGGCGAGGTCGCGGGAGCGTTCCTGGTCTCTCCGGTGTCGGAGGACGCCAAGCGCGCCCTTCCGGATATGGAAGCCGAGTTCGCCGTGCATCGGCGCGAGACGCTGCCCTTTCCGGCCACGGTCATCGCCAGCGCGACCGATCCCTATTGTTCGCAGGACGAGGCCAGAGCGCTGGCCGAAGCCTGGGGCGCGACCTTCGTCGACGCCGGTGACAGCGGCCACCTCAACAGTGATTCCGGACATGGCCCCTGGCCGGACGGGCTCCTGCAGTTCGCGAGTTTTCTCAGGCGCTTGGGCTGAGCAGCTGCGGGCTTGATTCCGCCGTCATTACGAGCGCCCGGGTCTTGCCTTCGGCAAGCCCGAGTACAGGCTCCGCGAAGCAATCCAGGGGATGTGGAGCGAGCCCTCCTGGATTGCTTCGTCGCTCACGCTCCTCGCAATGACGCGGACATATGGTTCGGGCACCTCCAAAAACAAAACCGCCCCGGATTGCTCCGGGGCGGTCTCGTTTCACGCCAGGCGGCGATCAGCTAGTCGAGATCAATTCTCGACATAGGTGATCTTGCCGTCGGTGCCCTTCTTCCAGGTGTAGACGGTGTAATCCGGGCGGGTGATGTCGCCCTTCTTGTCGTAGGTGATGTCGCCGATCACGGTCTTGAAGGTCTTGCCCGAGCGCATGTACTCGGAGACCTTCTTGGGATCGAGCGACTTGGCGCCCTCGGCCGCCTGCTTGAGGATCTCGACGGCGGCGTAGGAGTAGAGCGTGTACGCCTCCGGCTTGAACTTGCGGGCCTCGAACTTCTTGAGGATGGCGGCGGCTTCAGGACGCTTCTGCGGGTCCGGCGGGAAGGTCATCAGCGTGCCTTCGACGCCGGGTCCGCCGATCGTGGCGAACTCGTCGGTGGTGATGCCGTCGCCCGAGATCATCACGGTCTTCAGGCCCTGGTCGCGCATCTGGCGGACGATCAGGCCGCCTTCAGTGTGCAGGCCACCCCAGTAGAGGTAGTCGGCGCCGACGGACTTCAGCTTGGAGATCAGCGCCGAATAATCCTTCTCGCCGGCGTTGACGCCTTCATAGAGCACGTCCTTGACGCCCGCCTTGGTCAGGCCCTTGCGGGTCTCGTCAGCGAGGCCCTGGCCGTAGGTGGTCTTGTCGTGGACGACGGCGATCTTCTTGCCCTTGAGGTTCTTGGCGATATAGGCAGCCGCGACCTCACCCTGCTGGTCGTCGCGACCGCAGGTGCGGAACACGTTCCAGAGACCGCGCTCGGTGATCTTCGGGTTGGTGGCCGAGGGCGAGATCATCGCGATGCCGTTCTCGGCATAAACTTCCGAGGCCGGCATGGTGACGCCGGAGTTGAAGTGGCCGATCACGAACTTGACGCCGTCGCCGACGAACTTGTTGGCGACGGAGACGCCCTGCTTGGGATCGGAGACGTCGTCGCCGACCGACAGCGCGATCTTCTGGCCCAGGATGCCGCCAGCCGCGTTGATGTCGTCGATCGCCTGCTCGGTGCCGTTCTTCAGCTGGGCGCCGAAGGCGGCGTTGGGGCCTGTGATCGGCCCGGCGACGCCGAACTTGATCTGTGCATTCGCCACGCCGGAGAAGGCGAGGACGGCGCCGAGCGCGATACCGCTCAACAGCAGTTTCTTCATGAGATCAGACTCCCCTGTGATTACTATGAACGGGCTGGATGGTCCGCCCGTCTCGGCGCGCGCTGCTACCGTGAAACGCAGTCTTGCGCTTTTTCAACGGTCTGTCACGCGTCAAGCTCGTCGCCATTTTCAGGCTATTTCGGCCTTGATTGTCACGCCTTCGCGCGCTTTCCAGCCGAATGGGCCGGTGCGTTCGAAGAGCCAGCGATATTGGGTCGTCATCTGCCTGGCGCGGTTGTAGCGCCAGCCGGCAAAGCCGAAGGCCATCAGCACGATCGTGTCGACGATGTAGTAGTGCAGCGTCAGCAGCGTCGCCTCGAACAGCGCAAAATGGATGAAGCGCACGGCGAGCCCGAGAACCAGGATGTAGAGCACAAGCTGGAAAGTCGGCTTCCATGCCTTGGCCACGGCGCGGCCCGACATCCAGGCGAGCCAGCCGCCCATCACCACCGTGACCAGCAGGAACAGCCAGACCGTCGGTTCTTCGTAGAGGATGCCTTGCATGTCAGTGCCTCCCGCCTTCGAGATAGGCGGCACGCACCTGCGGATTGGCAAGCAGTTCCTGGCCCGTGCCGCTCATGGTGATGAGGCCGTTGACCATGACATAGCCGCGATGGGCGAGCTTGAGCGCATGGAAGGCGTTCTGCTCGACCAGGAAGACGGTCAGCCCCTCCGTCTTGTTGAGCTCTCGGATCGCCTCGAAGATCTGCTTCACGATCAGCGGGGCAAGCCCCAGCGAGGGCTCGTCGAGCAGGAGGAGCTTGGGCCTGGCCATCAGGGCGCGCGCGATCGCCACCATCTGCTGCTCGCCGCCCGAGAGCGTGCCGCCGCGTTGCTGCAGCCGCTCCTTGATGCGCGGGAAGAGCACGCAGATCTTTTCGAGGTCCTCGTCGAAATGGGCGAGGTCGCGCACGGCCGCGCCCATCTGCAGATTCTCGAAGACGGTCATGCGCGGGAAGATGCGCCTGCCCTCCGGGGATTGAGCGATACCCAGCCTTGCAATCAGGTGGCTCGGCATCTTGGTGATGTCGCGCCCCTCATAGGTGATGCTGCCTTCGCGCGCCTGCGGGTTGCCGAAGATCGTCATCATCAGGGTGGATTTGCCGGCGCCGTTGGCTCCGATCATGGTGACGATCTCGCCGGCGCGGACATCGACGTCGACGCCTTTGAGAGCGATGATCTTGCCGTAATAGGTCTTGACGCCGCGTACGGTGAGAAGAGGCTGGGCTTCGGTCATCACAGTCCGACCTCTGCTTCCACGGCCGCGACCTCGTCGTCGTCGACGCCGAGATAAGCCGCGATCACCTTAGGATCGGCCTGGACCTCGGCTGGCGTGCCGTCGGCGATCTTGGTGCCGTAGTCGAGCACCACAACATGGTCCGAAATCTCCATCACCACCGACATGTCATGCTCGATCAGCAGGAGCGCCGTGCCGATATCCTTGCGGATCGAGAGCAGCAGCTCGTTTAGGTCATGGCTCTCGCGCGGGTTGAGGCCGGCGGCCGGTTCGTCGAGGCAGAGCAGGACCGGCTCGGTGCACATGGCGCGCGCGATCTCGAGGCGGCGCTGATCGCCATAAGGCAGGTCGGCCGCGGGGTCGTCGGCGCGGTCGATCAGCTTGATCTTCTCGAGCCAGAATTTGGCCTTCTCGATCGCCTCCTTCTCGCGCGCCTTGTAGCTGCCGACGCCGAGCACGCCGAGGAAGGTGAAGCCCGAGGCGATCATCAACGGATTGTGCTGGGCGACGAGAAGGTTCTCCAGCACGGTCATGCCGCCGAAGAGGCGGATGTTCTGGAAAGTGCGGGCGACCTTGGCCTTCCAGGAGATCCGGAAATCCGGCATGCGCTCGAGCAGATAGCTCGCGCCGCTGTCATGCGTCAGCGCCATCAAGCCTTCGGTGGGCTTATAAAAGCCGGTGATGCAGTTGAAGACGGTGGTCTTGCCGGCTCCGTTGGGGCCGATCAGCGCGGTGATGTCGCCCTTGCGGGCCTCGAAGGAGAGGTCGTTGACGGCGGTGAGGCCGCCGAAGCGCATGGTGACATGCTCGACCTGGAGAAGCGGAGGCGTCGTCATCAGCCGTGGCCCTCCTGGACCATGTCGGACGAAATCGCCTTCTTTTCCTTGAGGAAGGCCGTCGGCTCGCGCGTCGAGATCAGTCCGCGCGGCTTCCAGATCATGATCACCACCATGGCCAGGCCGAAGATCAGCATGCGGTATTTGGTCGGGTCGAAATCATTGCCGAAGATCGCCTTCAGCCAGTCGAGCTCGCGCAGCAGCTCGGTGCCGCCGATCATGGCGATCGCGGCGATGGCGCAGCCCCAGAGCGAGCCCATGCCGCCGAGCACGACGATCGCCAGGATGATGGCCGATTCCATGAAGACGAAGGATTCCGGTGAGATGAAGCCCTGCCGCGCCGAGAAGAAGGCGCCGGCGAAGCCGCCGAACATGGCGCCGATCGAGAAAGCGGTGAGCTTGGTGTTGGTGGTGTTGATGCCGAGGGAACGGCAGGCGATCTCATCTTCGCGCAAGGCTTCCCAGGCCCGGCCCACCGGTAATCGTCTGAGACGCAGCGAGACGAAGGCGGTCAGCAGGGCAAGCGCCAGGATCAGATAATAGAGGAAGATCGTTCGGTAGAGCGGCGAGAATTCCAGCCCGAACACGGCTGCGAAGCCCTCATCGCTGGCATTGAAGGGGATGCCGAAGAAGCTCGGCCGCGGAATGCCGGAGATGCCGGCATAGCCGTTGGAGAAATCGACCCAGTTGATCAGGACGAGGCGGATGATCTCGCCGAAGGCGAGCGTGACGATGGCGAGATAGTCGCCGCGCAGGCGTAGCACGGGAAAGCCGAGCAGCATGCCCCAGAAGGCAGCGAGAATGCCGGAGAGCGGCAGCAGGAGCCAGAAGGACAGGCCGAAATTCTTGGCCAGCAGCGCGTAGGAATAGGCGCCGACCGCATAGAAGGCGACATAGCCGAGGTCGAGCAGGCCGGCGAGGCCGACGACGATGTTCAGCCCCCAGCCAAGCATGACGTAGATCAGGATCTGGACGCCGAAATTGTCGATCCATTTCAGCGCGCCGCCCCAGCCGGTCAGCATGACCGCGATAAGCGGAAAGGTGATCAGGAAGCCCAGCCCCAGCGCCGAGAAGATGCCGGAGTGGCGCTGGAAGAAGGCGAAGGTGCCGTGCGGCAGGAAGCGCACCAGCGACTTCCTCTCGGCCTTGCCTTGCTGGCGCAGCACGACCAGGAAGCGCCCGATGAAGACGATTGCGACCGCCCAGGCAACGGCCTCCCAGCGCTGGTCGAGCACCAGCACGTTTTCCATGTTCTGGCGTGTGCCCCAGGCGATGATCGGGATGCACAGGCCGAAGGTGACGAGGGCGGCAAAGCCGGCCTCCTTGAGTGCCGTCTTCATGTCGCGCTTCGGCGCGACCGGAGTCGAGGTCGTCGTCATGGCTTCAGACCTTCTCGACTTCGGGGCGGCCAAGGATGCCCGAAGGCATGAAGACCAGCACGATCGCGAGAATGCAGAAGGCCGCGACGTCCTTGTAGTCGATGGTGAAATAGGCTGACCACATCACCTCGATCAGCCCGATCAGCAGGCCGCCGATGACGGCGCCGGGCAGCGAGCCGATGCCGCCGAGCACAGCGGCGGTGAAGGCCTTCACGCCGGGGATGAAGCCGTCATTGAAGCTGACCACGCCGTAGAGCACGAGGTACATCACGCCGGCGACCGCAGCGAGCGCCGCGCCCATCACGAAAGTGATCGAGATCGTGCGGTCGACGTCGATGCCAAGCAGCGCGGCCATCTTGCGGTCCTGCTCGCAGGCGCGCTGGGCTCGCCCGAGCGGCGTCTTCTGGACGATGTACCAGAAGGCCGCCAGCAGCACGGCCGTCGTCACGATGATGACGATCTGCTTGTAGGAGATCTGGACCGAATAGGTCGCGCTGTTGATGAGCGTGATCGAGTCGTTCAGCATCGGCGCGGTCGATTTGTTGCGCGGGCCCTGTACGACCTGGACGAAGTTCGACAGGAAGATCGACATGCCGATCGCCGAGATCAGCGGCGCGAGGCGGAAGGAACCGCGCAGCGGCCGATAGGCGACGCGTTCGATCGCCCAGTTCCACAGCGAGGTGAAGAACATCGCCAAAGCGAGCACGACGATGAGCGCCACCACGATCAGCCCGGCGCCGAACCAGGAGGCGATCAGCATGAAGAAGATCAGCGCGATGAAGGCCGACAGCATGAAGATATCGCCATGGGCGAAGTTCACCATGCCGATGATGCCGAAGACCATCGTGTAGCCGATGGCGATGAGGCCGTAGATCGACCCCAGGGTCAGCCCATTGATGAGCTGCTGGAGAAACACTTCCATCGTCGACGCCTAACCCCTCTCATCCGCTCCCATTCTTTTCGACGGCATGACGCCGACGCATGCGGGATGCGATTGCTACGCAGAGCTACCAATGGCTTGCGGCTTCGACAATCGCGCCGGGCCACAATTCTGTCAAAAGCAATCTGGCACGTTTTGCCTGCTGTTTGTGCAGGCATCTCTGCGGTACGGCGGCGATTTCGCGCAAGATGATTGCGAGGCGGGCACTTCTGCAGCGGGTATTTCGGCCTGATGGGCCGTGAATATCCCCATGAAAAACCGTCTAGGATGATCTTTCTGCGCCCAATCGGCTTCCAACGGAGCGTGACCGTGTCGCGTGACGCAAGATCACGTCGCATTCGGGCGGCTCCGTCCGAATGCGACGTGACCGATTCTAAAAGTCGAGAGCATTGCTCCTGCGAAAAAAACGGTACCCACATTCTCGCGCATTGCTCTTGGGCAGTTTTGCCGCGTCAGGCGCGGTCGGCGAGCTGGAAGCCATGCGCCAACGGGTCACGGTCGTCGATGAAGATGGTGTTGTAACCGGTCATCCGAGCCCAGCCCTCGATCGAGGGAATGATCGCGTCGTGCGGGCCGACCTTCGCCGCCGCCTCGACCCGGCCGCGGAAGAGCGTGCCGATGATGCTCTCATGGACGAAGTCGTCGCCGACCTTGAGCTTTCCCTGCGCGGCCCATTGCGCCATGCGCGAGGAGGTGCCGGTGCCGCAGGGCGAGCGGTCGAGCGCCTTGTCGCCATAGAACACGGCGTTGCGGGCATGCGCCTCGGGCTTCGTCGGCGCGCCGGTCCAGAGGATGTGGGAGAGGCCGTTGATTGCCGGGTTCTCGGGGTGGACGAACTGGTATTTCGCGTTGAGGGCCGCGCGCAGCTTCGGGCTCCAGCGCAGCAGGTCTGAGGGGTTCACCTCGGCGATGTCGCGGATCGCGGCTTGCGGATCGACGATCGCGTAGAAATTGCCGCCATAGGCGACATCGACCTTAACCTCGCCCAGCCCTTCGACCTCGGCGGAGAGGCCGGTCGCGTGCAGATAGGAGGCGATGTTGGTGATGCGGACGCTGTCGACATAGGGCCCGTTGCGGACATAGGTCGCGGTGACGAGGCCGGCGGGCGTGTCGATCTTCAGCACGCCCTCCTGGCGCGGCGTCACCAGCCCGCGCTCCAGCGCCATGGTGACGGTGCCGATGGTGCCGTGGCCGCACATCGGCAGGCAGCCCGAGGTCTCGATGAAGAGGAAGGCGATGTCGGCGTCCTCGCGCGTCGGCGGGTAGAGGATTGCGCCCGACATCATGTCGTGGCCGCGCGGCTCGAACATCAGCCCAGTGCGGATCCAGTCGAACTCAGCCAGGAAATGGGCGCGCTTCTCGACCATGGTGTTGCCCTTCAGGGCGGGGCCGCCGCCGGCGACGAGGCGCACCGGGTTGCCGCAGGTATGGCCGTCGACGCAGAAGAAGGTGTGGGTCGTCATGGCATCCACTCAGAAGGATATGCAGGCCGGCTTCAGGATCGTGCCGACCGATTGCTGGTTGAAACGCTGCTTATAGGCTTCGGCGATTGCCGCGAGTTTGGCGCGCCCCTCGGGCTCGTCCTTCAGGGCGATGACGAGGAGTTTTGCCTGCTCGCGCACCAGGACGCCGCGCGTCGTATCGCGATACTGCCCTTGTCCTGCAAGGATCGTCAGCCCGTCGGGGAAGCGCGGCGTGACCTCCTCGTCGACGAAGCGCCCGAAGGCGGCCTCGCTGACGCCGAGCCTGTCGCCAATGTTGCGGCCGAACAGCAGTTCGGCGACGAGCATCGTTTGCTGGCCGGGAGAACATGAAAGCGGCATGAGGCTGGCGCAGCCGCCAAGGCAGGCGAGGCCGGCCAGAAACAGGATTCGAATCATTGTCTTGGCCTCGTCGGCTCAGAGCTTGATTCAGGTGTCGGGCGGCTGGGCTCGATTGCGAGAGCGAAGGCGGCTTTCGCGCCCGCCATCATCGCGATGCTGAAGATCGGGGCCGCCGTCATCGCCTTCAGAACCGGCGCGGACTGAACGCCGCGAGGTCGATCGCGGGCTTGCGGCTGGCGATCAACGCGGCGACGAGACCTGCCGTCGCGGTCGATTGCGTCATGCCGTAATGGCCGTGGCCGAAGGCGTAGACGACGTGACGATTGCGGCTCGCTTCGCCGATCACGGGCAATGAATCCGGGAGTGAAGGCCGGAAGCCCATCCAGAGCGTGCCGCTCTCGAAGGGCGGCAGGCCGTCGACCAGGCTGGCTGCCTTGTCGTAGAGGCTGCGCGTCCGGGCGTGGTTGGGCGCTGCCTTCAGCCCGCCGAACTCGACTGCGCCGCCGATGCGCAGGCCACTCTCCAATGGCGTCATGACGAAGCCATGGCCCTCGAAACCGACCGGGCGCGAGGTCAGGCCGGTGACGCCTGGAAAGCTGACATTGTAGCCGCGCTCGGTGTCGAGCGGGACCGCATCGCCAAGTGCCGCCGCCAGTGGCTTCGACCAGGCTCCGGCCGCGATCACCGCGCGATCGACGACGCGCTGCCAGCCATCGGGGCCGATCAGGGAGGGGCGCTCGCCCAGCGAGATGTTGCTGACCTGTGCCTTCTCGAAGACCGCGCCGCGCGCCAGCGCCGCCTCGAACAGGGCCAGCGTCAATTGCAGGGGATCGCTGATATGGGCGGTATCGGGATGGAAGGCCGCGCCGACCAAGCGCGGCTTCAGCGCCGGCTCGAACTGGCTGAGCTCCTCGGGGCCGATCATCTCGACCTTGATGCCGAACTCCGCCTGCCGCCTGGCGACATGGCCGGCCTCGTCGAAGGCGGCCTTGTCGGTGAAGACATAGAGCCCGCCCTGGCGATGGATGTGGCGGCTGAGGCCCGCGCTTTCGGCTCGTGCCAGCCAGGCCGGCAAGGCGAGTTGCTGCAGGGCGGCGAGCCCCTGGATCGAACGCTCATAGGCATCCGGCCGCGCCGCCAGTACGAAGCGGACGAGCCAGGGCAGGAGCTTGGGGAAATAGGCCGGGCGGATCGAGAGCGGCCCGAGCGGGTCGAGCAGGAACTTCGGCACCTGCCGCAGGTTTTTGGGACTGGCGATCGGCAGGATGTCGGTATGAGCCATCCAGCCGGCATTGCCGCGCGATGGACCGAAAGCGGGGCCTTCCTTGTCGAGGATCAGGACCTCGTGGCCCTCGTCGAGCAAGGCATGCGCGATCGCGCAGCCGACGATGCCGGCACCGACGACGGCAACCTTCACGACAGGGCCTTCATGGCAGCGACAATTCCTTCAGCGCGCCGGGCTGCTTCACCTCGATCTCGACGAAGGCGATCGGGTGGGCGGAGCCGTTCATGACGTCGTGCTGGACGCCGGCCGGGCGCATATAGGCCTGGCCTTGCGCCAGCGGCACGTCGGTTTCGGATTTTCCGTCATGGATGCGCAGCGTGCCCGCGACCAGCATCACCACGAAATAGGGCCAGCCATGGCTGTGCCAGCCGGTCACGGCGCCGGGCTCGAAATCCCAGCGCGTGATCCGGATCGCCTCGTCATCCTGCTGCAGCGTCGGGATGGCGGGGAGGGTACAGGCGAAGGCCATGGCGTCTCCGGTCTTTTAGAAACTCGGCAGCGTCGGGCGCGTGGCTTCGGCTGCCTTGACGATCGCCGTGAGGCGGGCACGTTCGGAGCCCTGCAGCGCCTGACGCGGAGCGCGGCAGCGGTCATTGGAGCCAATCACCAGCGCCTCGACCAGCTTGATGTTCTGGACGAGTCTCGCCGAGACGTCGAGATCGAGCAGCGGGCGGAACCAGCGATAGATCGCGATCGCCTCGTTCATGCGGCCGGCCTTGGCGAGTTCGTAGATCGCGACGGTCTCGCGCGGATAGGCCACGACCAGCCCCGCGACCCAGCCATCGGCGCCCATGGCGAGGCTTTCCAAGGCGAGGTTGTCGACGCCGGTCAGCAGCTTGAAACGATCGCCGCAGAGCGACCTGATCTCGCTGATGCGGCGGATGTCGTCGGAGGATTCCTTGATGGCCGTGAAGAGCGGCTCATCGGCGAGCTCCGCCAGCATGGTGGGCGGGATATCGACGCCATAGGCGGGCGGATTATTGTAGATCATCACCGGCAGGCCGCCGGCCCTGGCTACGGCCCGGTAATGGACCGCCGTCTCATGCGGCTCGGATTTGTAGGGAATGCCGGGCAGCACCATGAAGCCCGCCGCTCCAGCCTCGGCGCCGGCTTCCGCCAGCTTGCACGAAGCCCTGGTCGAACCCTGCGAGACCGTCAGCAGCACCGGCACCTTGCCGTCGGCGACGCGCAGCGCGGTCCTCAGCACCTCGATCTTCTCGTCAGGCTCCAGCGTCGAGGCCTCGCCGAGCGAACCGCAGACGATCAGGCCGTGCACGCCGGCCTCGATCTGAAGAGCGAAACAACGCTCCATTTCGGGGATGTCGAGACGGTCGTCGTTCGTGAATTTCGTCGTAACCGCAGGTAGAACGCCGGTCCAATGGCTCATGGCACAAAGCTCCTTGCGTGCCGGCCCGTTTCGCTTGCAGATTGCAAACGGGCGAGCTTTGGCTCTCAGCGACATAGGTGATATATCAATGATCGGTCGCACGTCAATCCAGTCTCATCGGCTGGCGGAGAGCGCATGAACCTGCGCCCGGTCTCCGATGCCCGCGCCGATGAGGAGGCGCTTGTCCAGCTTCCGCCGCCGGCAGCGCCCAGCCTGTCCGAGATGGCCTATCGCCGGCTCGAGGAGGCGATCGTGACCTTGTCGCTGCGCCCGGGCGCGGTGCTGACGGAAGCGCAGCTGATCGACCTCGTCGGCGTCGGGCGCACGCCGGTGCGCGAGGCGCTGATCCGGCTGGCGCAGCAGGGGCTGGTCGAGATCCTGCCGCGCAAGGGCGTCGTGGTGGCTGATATCAACGCCATCGACGTGATGGCGGCGCTCGATGCGCGCGAGGTGCTGGAGCGGCTGATCGCGGGGGACGCCGCCAAACGGGCGAGCCCGCGCGAACGCATTCTCATCATCGAGCAGGCCAAGGCGATGCGCGCGGCGGCTGAGACCGGCGACGTCAACGCCTTCATGCGCATCGATACGGAGCTCAACGGCATGGTGGCGGCTGCCGCGCGCAGCCCCTATGCGACGCGCGCCGTCGAGCCGCTGCAGGCGCTGATGCGGCGCGCCTGGTATCATTTCGAGCGGCAGGACGACCTCGTGCCCTCCGCGCATCTGCATGTCGCCTTCGCGCAGGCGATCGCGACGGCCGACCCCGCCGCGGCGATGATCGCGAGCGATGCGCTGATGCTGCATTTCCGCCGCGGCCTGCTTGGCGCGCTGGGGCGGGATTGAGGGCGTTGGGCGGAGCGATACGGGTACAGTTTGAGCGCTTCTGATATATCTTGGTGATCGCGGAGAACGCGCCCATTCGCGAGACTGGTCGGATCGTGCCAGTGTCTTACCGATATTCGATCGATTAGTGATGGGCCGGATATGAGCGCGCGCGCGAAGCTCTCGACGAAATTCCAGATCAGCATCCCCAAATCGGTTCGGGTCGCGCAAGCGTGGCAGGCCGGCCAGGAGTTTGTCTTCATTCCCAAGGGCGCGGGCGTCCTCGTCGTTCCCGTGCCTGAACTCGAGGATCTGCGCGGCTCTGCCCGCGAGGCCGACCCGACCAAATATCGCGATCGCGACGACCGCCATTGATGCGGGTGGTCGATAGCTCGGCCTGGATCGAATGGTTCAGGGATTCGCCGACCGGGGCGCTGCTTGCGCCGCACTGGCCGCCCCGTGCCGACACCATTGTGCCGACATTGGTGCAGTACGAGTTGGCGAAATGGGCTGCGCGGGGAGGTTTCCGACGACTTGGCGGACCGGATGATCGCCTATACCGAGACCTGCCGAGTCGTTGCCCTCGACACCTGCATCGCGCTGCGGGCGGTCGAACTCGCCCGCTCGCACCGGCTCGCCATGGCGGATGCTGTGATTTATGCGACGGCGCTCGATCAGGGCGTTGACTGCCTCACCTGTGATCGCCACTTCGAAGGTCTTGAACACGTTGTCTTCATTGAGAAGGCTCATGATTGAACGAGCCGGTCTGTCGCTCCGCGAACTGGCTTTCGCGGGTGCGTGCGCCTACATCAACGGGCAAGAGTTCACGTAAGCAAGAGTTCATGCGAGCAAGAGTTCATGCGAGCAGGCTGGGCGAATGACCAAGATCGTTGAGGCGGCGCCGCGCCTGACGCCGGCGGCCGATGGGCAGACCTTCCGCGACGCCATGGCGCGGCTCGCGAGCCCGACCCATATCGTCACGACGGCGGGGCAGAACGGCCGCGCCGGCTTGACCGCAACCGCCGTCGCCTCGGTCTCGGATGCGCCGCCGACCGTGCTGGTCTGCATCGAGGGCAACAGCCGCACGCTGGCGGCGATCGCGGCCAATGGCGTCTTCTGCATCAACACATTGCCGGGTGGCTTTGCCGACCTGGCCGAGACTTTTGCCGGGCGTCGCGGCATCGAGGGGGAGGCGCGTTTCGCCTCGGCACGCTGGGGCCGGCTTGCGAGTGGCGCGCCCGTGCTGGAGCAGGCGCTGGCCGCCTTCGATTGTCGACTCATCGCGATCCGGGATGTCGCGACGCATCGCATCGTCATTGGCGAGGTCTTGGCACTGGGCGGCGCGGGGCAGGGTGCCGGCCTGATCTATCGCGACCGGCGCTTCGAGACCGTTTGACACCTCAGAACTTGTTGACGCTTCAAGGCTTGCTGACGCTTCAGGGCTTGCCAGCTTCCGCCTCGATCTCGGCGAAGACGCTGGCCGCTTCCTTGAAGGCGTGGTTGGCGGCGGGCACGCCTGCATAGATCGCCGCCTGCATCAGCACCTCCTTGATCTCGTCCTTCGTCATGCCGTTGTTGAGCGCACCGCGGACGTGGATGCGGAACTCGCCCCAGGCGCCGAGCGCACAGGCGATCGAGAGCACGATGATCGAGCGCTCCCGGCGCACCAGGCCGGGCCGGTTCCAGATGTCGTTCCAGGCGGTGCGGGTGATGAATTCCTGCCACTCGCCGTTGAAGGCGGTGACGCCGGTGCTGGCCTTGTCGACATAGGCGTCGCTCAGCACGGCCCGGCGGGTCCTCATGCCGTTGTCGTAACGGGTCTTCTCGTCCATGGCGGAATCCTTCGGGCAAATCACCGAGATCAGGAAGGCGAGGGAGCGGTCATCTCAAGCTTGCAGGAAGTCGAGCACGGCCGTGGTGAAGGCGGCCGGCTGCTCGAGATTGGAAAGATGGGCGGCGTCGAGCTCGACCGTCTGCGCGCCATGGATGGAATCGGCGATCAGCTGCCCGGCAGCAGGGGGCGTCGCGGGGTCGACCTTGCCAATGACGACAAGCACCGGATTGGTGATCGCGCGGATCGGCTCGCGCTGGTCCATGTCACGGATCGCGGCGCAGCAATTGGCGTAACCGAGCGGTGGTGTGGTGCTGAGCATGTCGCTGACCTTGGCTATGGTCGCGCTGTCGCGCTCGCGGAATTCCTGGCTGAACCAGCGCTCCAGTATCGGCTGGACGAGGCCTGCCATGCCGTTGGCGCGCACGGATTTGATGCGGGTGTTCCAGAGATCGGGCGGGCCCATGCGGGCGCCGGTATTGGCCAGCACCACCCGGTCTAGGCGCTTGCCGGCATGGGTCGCGAGCCATTGGCCGACCATGCCGCCCTTGGAGAGGCCGCACCAATGTGCCTTGGCGATGCCGAGATGGTCGAGGATCGCCAGCGCGTCCTCGCCGAGCATGGCGATCGAATAGGGTTTGTCGGCTGCGGTCGATTGGCCGTGACCGCGTGAATCATAGCGCACGACGCGGAAGGCCTTCGACCATTCCGGGATCTGCGGATCCCACATCGAGAGATTGGTGCCAAGCGAGTTCGAGAGCAGCAGCACGGGCGCGTCGGTCGGGCCGTCGATCCTGATGTTGAAGGGCTCGCCCCTGATGGTCTCGATCGGCATGGCGTTTCTCTTGCGTTGTCAGTTGCGAGTTGTCAGTTGATCGTGATCGTGCCGCTGGCGGACAGCGTGAGCCGCCGGCCGGCCAAAGCCTGCTGCCGCTCGGCGGGAAGCCGCAGCGCCGGCGGCGCTTGCCAGCCCATTTCGCGCGCGACGATGATGCCGAGCAGCAGGATGGCGTCGGGCGCGTCCATCAGGATCGCGGCCGGGGCCTTGCCGGCATGGACGAGTTCCAGCAGCACGGCCGAAGCCGAGGAGGAGCCGATCGTGCCCGGCAGCGCCAGAACCGTGCCGGCGATGCTCGCGCCGCGCTGCGGATGGCGCGCATCGATGATCAGACCGGTTTTGGGATCGACGCCGCCCCAGAAGCTGATGGGTGCCGTGAGCGCCAGACATGGCGCAGAGACCGCTTCGCCAGAGATCAGGATCTCAGCCGTCAATTCCATATCAGGGCCTCCCTGACGAGGCGGCCCGCGACGGCGCTCTCGACGCATTCCGAGAGCGAGCCATAGGTCACGGCATAGCCGGTATTGCCCGGCGCATAATGCGCGAATTTGCCGGAATTGGTCATCAGCACCGCGCCCTCGATCTCGGGCAGGATCGGCGTGACCACGACGCAGGTATCGACCACGAAGACCACGCCGGCGGCTTCCAGCGCGGCGCGGCGACCATTGGCGGCGAGCGGCCCCACCACATGGCGGCCGGTGTTGGCATAGAGCGGCGTGGCGAGCTTGCGGCCTGCGAGCAGCCGCTCGACCTCCGCGATCTCGGCCAGAGAGAGATGCGGCGAGCCGATCGCGACGGCATCGATGCGCTCAGTCGCACCGGCGGTCGAGAGCCGCGCCAGCGCCGCCTGCAACTCCTGTGGGGTCAGGACGAGGCGCTCGCGCGGCGGGACATGCCTGAGCGCGGTTGCAGCGTCAGGCGCTTCCGGCGTCACGCCCGCGACATGGAACAGGCCGACGCCACCGGCTGAGGCTGCGGCAGCGCCCAGCGCCTTCAGCCGGTCCTCATTGGTGCAGCCTTGCAAGCCTTCAATGACCGCAACCGCACTGCCGGCGGCGCGACCGAGATAGGTCCCCAGCACCGGATAAAACACGTCGGAGCTGCGTAGGGACCGTGACAGGCCGCTGACATCGATCAGCAGGGAGGCGGCGCGATTCTCAGGCCGGTGCAGGCCGTAATCGGGTGCGCAGCCGGCAATGGCGCAGGCGATGTCGAGAAAATCGCCATAGCGGTTGGTGCGCGCGCCGAGCACCGAATTGCAGAAGATGACGGCGTTGGACTCGCCCCAGGCGACATCCGTGCCCACAGCCGGGCGATGCCCCGCCTGATAGGGCGCGCAGGTCCAGGAGGGCTCGCAGCCCATCGCCTCATAGGCGCGCATCATCCGCCCCGCCATGTCGCGCTCATGCGCGGGCAGGCGGATCGCGGCGCAGCCGGCGGGCGCGAGCGCGCCGACATTCAAGGTGGCGCGCACCGCAACCCTGGCGCGGCCCGCGACCAGCCTTTCGGCGAAGAGCGTGCCGGAATCGCCATGATAGAGCGCACCGTCGATATGGGCAGAGGCGACCGGGATCAGCCTCGGCGCCCCCATCAGGCGGGCAGCCTCCGCGACGATGCGCAATGCCATGGCGGCGCCTTCGCCTTGCGCGCCTGAGGCGATGCTGCGTTCCTCGGCGGAGAGCTCAATCATCGGAATCCATGTACTCCCGCTCCTCTTCGTAGAGCGCGAGGATGCGGTCGATGATAGCATCGGTTGCGCCGCGATAGGTCGTCGGGTCGAAGAGCTTGTCGATCTCGCCGGGCGCCAGCTTGCCGGCGAGGGCAGGGGTCTCGGCGAGCACGTCCTTGAGATGGCGGCCGCTGGCGATGCAGATGTGGCTGGCCTCCTCGAGCAGATGATGAGCCTCTCCCCGGCCGATGGCGGCGGCGAGGGCGAGCGATACGCGCTCGGCCATGACCAGGCCATTGGTGAGCTCCAGATTCTGCCGCATCCGCTCGGGGAAGACCTGAAGCCCTTCGATCAGCGTCACCATCTGGTTCAAGGCGGAGCCGGTAATGGTGAAGAGCTCCGCCATCGTGCGCCACTCTGCGTGCCAGCCGCCCATGGCGCGCTCGTGCTCCTGCGGTATGATGGCAAGCATGGTCGAGACGAGGCCGGGCGCGCGCTTGGCCGCGGCGAGGATCAGCGTGCACAGCACCGGGTTGCGTTTGTGCGGCATGGCGGAGGAGCCGCCCTTGCCGGGGGCTTCCGGTTCAGCCAGCTCGCCGATCTCGGTTTGCGCCATCAGCGCGATGTCCTGCGCCATCTTGCCGAGATGGCCCATGAAGATGCCGAGACCGGCGGCGATCCGCGCCGGGCGCTGGCGTTCGGTGTGCCAGGGCGTGTTGACGGCGCCGATGGAAGGCATCGTCCTGCCGAAGGCCTGAAGGACGGCTTCGGCGTGCTCGCCGAGCGAGGCCAGCGTGCCTGCTGCTCCGCCGAGCTGATGCGCGGACTGGCCATAGATCATGAAGTCGTCATGGAAGGAGACGACGGGGCCGAGCCAGTTCGCCGCCTTGATGCCGAAGGAGATCGGCACGGCGTGCTGCAGGAACGTGCGGCCGATCATCGGCGTGTGGCGATGGCGCCTCGTCAGTTCGGCCAGGGCGCTCGCAAGACGGGCGGCCCGTTCCAGGAGCAGCCGCCACGCCGCGCCATATTGCTGCGCATGGCCGGAATCGATCACATCCTGGCTGGTGGCGCCGTAGTGCACCCATTTCGCGGCTTCTGCATCGATCGCAGCGACGCTGGCCGTCAACGCCTTGACCAGCGGGATCGCAGGATTGCCGGCCAATGTCGCCGCCTTGCCGATGGCGGCGATGTCGTAGAGCTCCGCCTTGCATTGCGCGCCGATCGCTTCTGCAGCTTCAGTGGGGATGACGCCGGCGGTGGCTTCCGCGCGGGCAAGCGCCGCCTCGAAATCCAGCATGCCTTGCAGCGCCGCGCGGTCGTCGAGCAGCGCTGCCATTTGCGCATCGGCGAACAATTCGCCGAACAGGCCGAGAGGGCCGTTCATCTGTCTACGGACCGGGGCGCGGCGGGCTTACCTTGGGCGCTGTTCACTTTTGTCCCCTTGTGCAGCGAGGGGCTTTCCGCTCATGGATAGCCGACCCGAGCCTTGGATAGACCCGAGGCATGGCCGGCTGCAACAGCGGCGGGGTCGGCTTGATCCAGGAATGAGGGAGTAGCGGCATGGCGATGACGATGAATGGCGAGGTCACCTTGCCGGCTGCCAAGAATGTGGTCTGGGCCAAGCTGAATGATGCGGAGGTGCTCAAGGCCTGCATTCCCGGCTGCGATCAACTGACCAAGGACGACGACACCCATTTCTCGGCGATCGTGAAGGTCAAGCTCGGGCCGGTGAAGGCGACTTTCCGAGGCAAGGTCGAACTCGTCGACCTCGACCCACCCAATGGCTACCGTATCCAGGGCGAGGGCGAGGGCGGCATCGCCGGCTTCGCCAAGGGCGGCGCCAAGGTCGCGCTCAGCGACGCCGAGGGCGGGCAGACGCTGTTGCGCTACGATGTCGAGGCGCAGGTCGGCGGCAAGCTGATGCAGCTCGGCGCGAGGTTGATCGATTCGGTTTCGAAGAAGCTCGCCGACGAGTTTTTCGCCAATTTCGCCAAAGCGGTCAGCGAAGGCTGACCGCGTTCTTCAGTATCAGGGCGGTCAGTGAGGGCTGAGCGCGTCCTTCAACATCAGAATGTTCAGCGAAGGCTGAGCGCGTCAGGACACCTGTCTCAGCGCCGTCAGCGCCTCGCTGACGGTGGCCTCCGCTGCGCCGACTTGAAGTGCGATCTGTGAAGCGACGAGCGTGGCACGTTCGATCGCCCTCGTCGTCGTCTCCAAGCTGTCGCCGACGGCTTGGGCGCTGGCGATCGTGTCATCCGAGCACCCGGCCACATCCGAGGCGTCGCGCGCTATGCCCGAGGTGACGAAGCTCTGCTGGGCGACCGAGTCGGATATCGCCTCGGAATCGCCCCGGATTTCGCCGATCGTCGTGCTGATCGAGGCGGCATGCTGGCCGCATGCCGCGGCGTTTGCCGAGAATTCGGTGATCTGGCGAGAGATCTCCCGCGTCGCACTGGCTGTCTGCGTAGCCAGTGACTTCACCTCCGAGGCGACGACGGCGAAACCGCGCCCGGCTTCCCCCGCTCGGGCGGCCTCGATCGTGGCGTTGAGAGCGAGCAGATTGGTCTGTGCGGCGATGTCTGCGATCAGGCCGAGAACTGAGCCGATGCTGGCGGTCGATTCACGCAATTGCATGATCGCGCTGTTCATCGCCTCCGCGTCGCCGACGGCGCGGGTCGCGATGGCGACGCTTTGGCGGGCGCGATGGCCGATCTCGCCGATATTGGCCGACATCTCTTCGGTCGCGGCTGCCGTCTGGCGGGCGCGGTCTCTCATCGTTTCGGCGGCGCGCGTGACATCGAGGACCTGTGTCCGGATGAACGCTGTCGCGCTCGTGGTCTCGTCTGTGGCGCCGACGAACTGCTCGACGGCGCTGCTGATCGTCGAATCAAGCGTGCCGATCCGTGATTTCAGCATATGCGCGGTGGTGTCGAGCGCGTCGCGGCGATGCCTGGCCTCCGCAGCCTCAAGGGCATGATCCAGCGTGATCGCGGTATTGATGTCCATGACCAGGACGTTCTCGACGATCTCCATGTCTCCCGCGAAACGGCGGGGAAACAGCACAGAGGCCAGGCGCGGCTTCGTGGCGATTGCTCTGAAAAGGGCCCCCGCGATCGCCACGCGGGAACGGGTGCCGACCTTGACGGCGCGCTCCAGCATGCACATGCGCTCCATGGACTTGTGGTAGCGCTCGTCGAAATCACCTTCAAAGATCAGCCTGAAATGCTGCTCCGTGATCTCGTAGAGGTTCTCGGTTAGCGGCGTGATGCTGTCTTTCAGCCCGGGATGGATCTGGCGACCATAGGCGAAGGCCTTGGCGACGATGTCTTCGATGACGAGGTCGACATGCTTGCGATAGCCCCGCAGCGCTGTGCGTTTTTGCTCGCCGTAGCCCGTCGAGCGCAGGCGGCATGCGACCTGTTCGGAAATCGATGTCAAGATCGGCCCCCGCGCCGTCGGCAAAAGCGCTCCAACGAGCCGGCTCACGGTGAGTGGTCCCGGTTAAAATTCCGGCAATGCGATATACGTACGCGGTCTCGCAAATTCTGGCGGAGTTCCCGTCGAACGCCCTGAATCGCCGAGAAACGGTACAAAACAGCCTGCCTTGTCTGGATGCCCCCGGCTTGACCGCGCAAAAACGCGGGTCCACATTCGGTTTCGAGCTATTCCAAGGAAAAGCTGCCCTTCGTCGATCGCGGTCGCGCGAGGGGAGAATACGCTACGGCTTCGAGATGTCTTAGCCGGGCGCCAGACCCGGGTCACAGGAGGAATGCCCCATGGCCACCGTTTCGATGACGGTGAACGGCAAAGCCGTCACCGGCACAATCGATCCCCGTACCTTGCTCGTCCAGTTCCTGCGGGAGAATCTGCGCCTGACGGGCACGCATGTCGGCTGCGACACCAGCCAGTGCGGCGCCTGCGTCGTCCATGTCGACGGCAAGGCGATCAAGTCCTGCACGACGCTGGCGCTGTCGCTCGAGGGGGCTTCCGTGACGACGATCGAGGGGCTGGCGGTCAACGGCTCGCTGCATCCGATGCAGGAGGCTTTCCGCGAGCATCACGGGCTTCAGTGCGGCTATTGCACGCCGGGCATGATCATGGCGGCGGTCGATATCGTGAACCGGCGCGGCCATGCGCTCGACGAGCAGACGATCCGCGAGGATCTCGACGGCAATATCTGCCGCTGCACCGGCTACCACAACATCGTCAAGGCGATCGCAGCCGGGGCTGAAGCGATGGGTGGCAAGGCCATGGATCGCAAGGATCCACCGCGCCAGGCCGCCGAGTAGGGCGTTTCGCCCGCGCCATCCCGCGCGGGATTTTTCTCATGCCATGACGTGCCCGCCAGAGGCGCGCTGCGAGGAGGGAACACCAGTGTCTTCTCAATCAAGCTCCGCCACCGGAATCGGCGCCTCAGTCCGCCGCAAGGAAGACCACCGCTTCATCACCGGCCAGGGCCGCTACACCGACGACATCAACCGCCCCGGCCAGGCCCACGCCTATTTCCTGCGCTCGCCCCACGCGCACGCCACCATCAACACAATCGACACCAAGGCCGCCGCCAAGATGCCCGGCGTGCTTGGAATCTTCACAGGCGACGATCTCACGGCCGATAAGGTCGGCGGGCTGATCTGCGGCTGGATGATCCACAACAAGGACGGTTCGCCGATGCGCGCCGGCGCTCATCCGGCCCTGGCCCAGGGCAAGGTCCGCTATGTTGGCGACCATGTCTGCGTGATCGTCGCCGAGACACTGGCGCAGGCGCGCGACGCGTCGGAGGCGATCGTCGTCGATTACGGCTTGCTGCCGGCGGTGGTCGACACCGCAAGCGCCGCCAAGGCCAAGACCGTGGTCCATGCGGAGGCACCCGACAACACGGTGTTCAACTGGCATCTCGGCAACAAGGACGAGACAGAGAAGGCCTTCAAGGCGGCCAAGCATGTGACGAAGCTCGACATCGTCAACAATCGGCTGGTGCCCAATCCGATGGAGCCGCGTGCGGCCGTCGGCGATTACGATCAGGGTGAGGGGGCATTCACGCTCTACACCACGAGCCAGAACCCCCATGTCGCCCGCCTCGTGCTCTCGGCCTTCATCGGCATCGCGCCCGAGAACAAACTGCGCGTGATCGCGCCCGATGTCGGCGGCGGTTTTGGCTCAAAGATCTTCATCTATGCCGAGGAGACGGTCTGCGTCTGGGCGGCCAAGAAGGTCGGCCGGCCGGTGAAATGGACGTCGGACCGTTCCGAGGCCTTCCTCTCCGACGCGCATGGCCGCGACCATGTCACTCATGCCGAGCTCGCGACCGATGCCGAGGGCAAGATCACGGGCCTCAGGGTCAAGACCACGGCCAATCTCGGCGCTTATCTCTCGACCTTCTCCTCTTCGGTGCCGACCTATCTCTATGCGCCGCTGCTCTCGGGCTCCTACGACATCCCGGCGATCTATGCCGAGGTCGATGCGGTCTACACCAACACGGCTCCCGTCGACGCCTATCGCGGGGCGGGGCGGCCGGAGGCGACCTTCGTGGTCGAGCGCCTGGTCGAGGTCGCGGCGCGCGAACTCGGCAAGGATCCGGCGAAATTCCGGATGCAGAACTACATCAAGAAGTTCCCGCACCAGACGCCGGTGATCATGATGTACGACGCCGGCAATTACGGCGCGGCGATGAAGAAAGCGCTGGAGATCATCGACTACAAGGGCATCGGCAAGCGCAAGCGCGACTCCGCCCGCAACGGCAAGCTGCGCGGCATCGGCTTCTCCTCCTATATCGAGGCTTGCGGCATTGCCCCATCCGCAGCGGTGGGGTCGCTGGGGGCCGGCGTCGGTTTATGGGAATCGGCCGAGGTCAGGGTCAATCCGATCGGTACCGTCGAGGTTTTGACCGGCTCGCACAGCCATGGCCAGGGCCATGAGACGA
Source organism: Bosea vaviloviae (assembly GCF_001741865.1). Lineage (NCBI taxonomy): Bacteria > Pseudomonadati > Pseudomonadota > Alphaproteobacteria > Hyphomicrobiales > Alloboseaceae > Allobosea > Allobosea vaviloviae. Next base: position 5,190,065 of record NZ_CP017147.1, on the reverse strand, counting down.
CCTTCGCCCAGCTCGTTTCCGACAAGCTCGGCATCCCGATCGAGAACGTCTCGATCGTCCATGGCGACACCGACAAGGTGCAGATGGGCATGGGCACCTATGGCTCGCGCTCGGGCGCGGTCGGCATGTCGGCGATCTTCAGGGCCGTCGACAAGGTCATCGCCAAGGGCAAGAAGGTCGCGGCCCATGTGCTGGAGGCCGACGAGGCCGATATCGACTTCGCGGATGGGCACTTCAAGGTGAAGGGCACGGACAAGACGCTCGATTTCGGCTCCTGCGCGCTGCAGGCCTATGTCGCGCACAAGTTCAACGGGCAGGACCTCGAACCCGGGCTGAAGGAGGGCGCGTTCTACGACCCGACCAACTTTACCTTTCCGGCCGGCGTCCATATCTGCGAGCTCGAGATCGACCCCGCCACCGGCACGACCCATATCGAGCGCTGGGCGGCAGTGGATGATTTCGGCAATGTCATCAATCCGATGATCGTCGAGGGCCAGGTCCATGGCGGCATCGCCCAGGGTGTCGGGCAAGCGCTGCTGGAAGGGGCGAAGTACAACAGTGACGGGCAGCTCGTGACCGCGAGTTTCATGGATTACTGCATGCCCCGCGCCGACGATCTGCCATCCTTCGATGTCGGCATGACGGTGACGCCATGCCCGTCCAACCCGCTCGGCATCAAGGGGTGCGGCGAGGCCGGCGCCATCGCCGCCCCGCCTGCCGTGATCAACGCCATCACCGACGCGCTCGGCCATGAGGACATCGCCATGCCGGCGACGCCTCAGGCGGTCTGGCGTGCGGCACAGAAGAGCCTCCGGAGGCTGGCGGCGGAGTAATTTTGGCGAATAGCGAGTGGCGAATAGCGAATGATCTTGCCTCATTCGCAATTCGCTATTCGCCACTCGCCCATCATCTTTCGAAAGGGATCATGCCCATGTACGCCTTCACCTTCCATCGCCCGGCCACGGCGCGCCAGGCTGCCGGTCTCCTCGCCAAGAAGGAGGACGCCAAACTGCTCGCCGGCGGGCACACGCTGCTGCCGACGATGAAGCAGCGTCTCGCTTCGCCAGCTGCACTCGTCGATCTCGGCGGCTGCGCCGATCTCAAGGGCATCGAGCGCAAGGGCCGCAATGTCGTGATCGGCGCGATGACGAGCCATGCCGAGGTCGCGGCCTCGCCAGTCGTGCAGGAGGCCATTCCGGGCCTGGCCTATCTCGCCTCGCATATCGGCGACCCGCATGTACGTAACCGCGGCACGATCGGCGGTTCGGTCGCGAACAACGACCCCGCGGCGGACTATCCCGCAGCCTGTCTCGCGCTCGGCGCGACCATCGTCACCAACAAGCGCAAGATCGGGGCGGACGAGTTCTTCACCGGCCTTTACGAGACGGCGCTGGAGGAGGGCGAGATCATCACCAAGATCGCTTTCCCGCTGGCTTCCAAGGCGGCTTATGCGAAATTCCGCAATCCGGCCTCGCGCTATGCGCTTGTCGGCGTCTTCGTCGCCAAGCGCGGCTCCGATGTCCGCGTCGCGGTCACGGGCGCGGGTGAGGGCGGCGTCTTCCGCTGGCCCGAGGCCGAGGCTGCTCTGAAGACGCGCTTCACCGCGAAATCGCTCGATGGCCTCAAGGCCTCGGCCAAGGGCATCAATGCCGACATGCATGCCGATGCCGAATATCGCGCGCATCTGATCGGCGTGATGGCGAAGGACGCCGTGGCGCGCGCGACGGGGAAGTAGGGCGCTGCGCGCAAGCCTGCCGCGTCTTGCCCGGGCTTGACCCGGGCATCCCGGCCAAGCCTAGCTGGTGGTTCATTCCCAAGAGATGCTCGGGGTAAGCCCGAGCATGACGCGAGTTGTCATGCCCACGGCTCTTCCTGTCTCCATCGACGCGACGCTGTCCCTCCTGCAAGGGCAGGGCTACGTCGCCGACCGCTCGCTTGCGACCGTGCTGTTCCTGGCGCTCAGGATGAAGCGGCCGCTGCTGCTGGAAGGCGAGGCCGGCACCGGCAAGACCGAGATCGCGAAAGTGCTTTCGGCCGCTTTGGGGCGCAAGTTGATCCGGCTGCAATGCTATGAGGGGCTCGATCTCGCCTCGGCCGTCTATGAATGGAACTACGCCGGCCAGATGATGGCGATAAGGCTCGCCGAGGCGGGCAGCGCGACGGGCGATCGCGCAAGTCTGGACCGGACCAGTCTGGAGGCCGACATCTTTTCGGAGAAATACCTGGTCAAGCGTCCGCTCTTGCAGGCGCTGGAGCCGCAGGAGGGCGGCGCGCCGATCCTGCTGATCGATGAACTCGACCGCACCGACGAGGCTTTCGAGGCCTTTCTGCTCGAAGTGCTGGCGGATGCGCAGGTGACGATTCCCGAACTCGGCACGATCAAGGCGGCGGAACCGCCGATCGTGATCCTGACCTCGAACCGCACGCGCGAGATCCATGACGCGCTGAAGCGGCGCTGCCTCTATCACTGGGTCGGCTACCCCGATGCCGTCCGCGAGCTCGCCATCCTCAAGGCGCGCGCGCCAGGTGCTCCCGCCAAGCTGGCGAAGCAGGTCGTCTCCTTCGTGCAGGCGATTCGCAAGGAAGAATTGTTCAAGGCGCCCGGCGTCGCCGAGACGCTCGACTGGGCGAGTGCTTTGGTGGAGCTCGACGCGGTCGCGCTCGATCCCGCACTGGTCTCGGACACGCTGGGCGCGCTGCTGAAATACCAGGACGATATCCAGGCGATGCAGGGCTCGAAGGTGAAGGAGCTGCTGGACCAGGTGAAGGCGGAAGCGCGAGGCTAGGTTGGGGCTCAGCCGTCATGGTCGACCTTGTGTCGGCCATCCACGCCTTCGTTCAACCTGGCCGACACGTCGCAAGACGTGGATAGTCGGGACAAGCCCGACCATGACGGAAGAGGAGGGACACCATGTACAATGATCTCAAGGCGATCGAGGCGGCGACCTGGACCTATCTCAACGGGCTTTATGAGGGCGACGTCGACAAGCTCTCCCATGTCTTCCATCCGACCAGCGCGCTGACCTCGGCGCAGGAGGACGGCGCGATCAAGATCCTGCCGCGCGACCAGTGGCTGGAGTGGGTGCGCAGCCGGCCCTCTCCGAAAGCCGCCGGCCTGGCGCGCGGCGACCATATCCTGACCATCGATCTGGTTGGGCCGACGCTGGCGCTGGTCAAGGTCAAATGCCAGATGCCGCCGCGCTATTTCACCGATCTGCTGTCCTTCCTGAAGGTCGATAGCAAATGGCAGGTCGTGCAGAAGGTGTTCATGACCGAGGTAAGGGAGTGAGGCACGCGCCATTGCGTCAAAGGGCGCGGGGAACCCCTTTCCCGTGTGGGAGAGGGGCAGGGGTGAGGGCCGGACGGTGCTTGATTGAGCGATGGCAGGCCCTCATCCGGCGCTCCGCGCCACCTTCTCCCATCCGGGAGAAGGAAGGGCGCGTTGCGGCCTTCACGACCGTCGCGGCTCGCCCATGACTGGCAAGCTCCCCGAAAACGTCGCCTATTTCGCCCGAGCGCTCCGCATCGCCGGTGTGCCCGTCGGCTCGGGTGCGGTGGTCGAGGCGGTCGAGGCGCTGGCCGAAGGGGCGCTCGGCGAGCGCGACGACGTCTATTGGACGCTGCATGCGATCTTCGTGAAGAAGCATGAGGACAGCGTCGTCTACGATCAGGCGTTTCGCCTGTTCTGGCGCAGGCGGGCGCTGATCGAAAAATTGATGGCGCAGATGTCGCCCGTCTCGCCTGGCGGCGACAGCACGCCGCAGAAGGAAGAGGCCGGCGCGCTGCGGGTGGCGGAGGCCTTCGCGCCGCCCAAGCGAGAGGAAGACGAGCCGCCGCGAGAGCTGACCGAACTCAGCGCACAGATGACCGTTTCCGATCGCGAGACATTGAAATCGCGCGATTTCGCCCAGATGAGCGCGGCCGAGATCGCGCGCGCCAAACAGCTGATCGCGGGCTTGAGCCTGCCTGACGACAGAGTGCCGACACGGCGCTTCCAGGCTGCGCATCAGGGCGCGCGCATCGACCCGCGCCGGACCTTTCGCCGCTCCCTGCGGGGCGGCGGCGGTTCGATCGATCTGGCGTTCCGCGAGCGCGCCGAGGTGCATCCGCCTGTCGTCGCGCTGGTCGATATCTCGGGCTCGATGGCGGAGTATTCGCGCATCTTCCTGCATTTCCTGCATGCGCTCACCGAAAAGCGCCACCGCGTGCATTCCTTCGTCTTCGGCACAAGGCTGACCAATGTCACGCGCAGCTTGCGCGCCCGCGACCCCGACGATGCGCTGGCCCTGGCGGGACGCGCCGCGCCCGACTGGGAAGGCGGCACGCGCATCTCGACGGCACTGCACACGTTCAACCGGGTCTGGTCGCGCCGGGTTCTGGCGGGCGGGGCGGTTGTTCTGCTCTTTACCGACGGGTTGGAGCGGCATCTCGACGGGGAGCTCTCCTTCGAAATGGACCGCCTGCACCGCTCCTGCCGCCAGCTCGTCTGGCTCAACCCGCTGCTGCGCTTCGAGGCCTTCGAGGCGCGCGCCAGCGGCATCCGCGCGATGCTGCCCCATGTCGACAGTTTCCGGCCGATCCACACCCTCGCGGCGATGACCGATCTTTGCGCGGCGCTGTCGCCGAATGCAGACCGGATGAGTGATCCGCGCCAGTGGTTGAAGAAGGCCGGGTGAGACATGATGTCTTTGTTCCGTATCCGCGCGAGCGTGCTCGCTTCCCGTCATGGTCGGGCTTGTCCCGACCATCCACGTCTTTGCTGGTCGAGCGTCGTGTTCAAGACGTGGATGCTCGCCACAAGGGCGAGCATGACGGCGCTGGCGACCGCAGATGAGTGAGGAGAATAGCTTCATGATCTCAACCGACACAGACATCCTCAGCCTCGCCGAAGCCTGGGCCAAGTCGGGCCGCGGCGTCGCGCTCGCCACCGTGATAGAAACCTGGGGCTCGGCCCCGCGCCCGGTCGGCTCCCATCTCGTCATCGATGACGAGGGCAATTTCCAGGGTTCGGTCTCGGGCGGCTGCGTCGAGGGCGCGGTCGTTGAGGAGGCGGCCGAGGTCATCGGCGATGGCAAAGCCCGCACGCTCGAATTCGGCGTTGCCGACGAGACCGCCTGGAAGGTCGGGCTCTCCTGCGGCGGGCGGATTCGGGTGTATGTCGAGCGAATTCTGGTCGAGCGGATTGTGGCCGAGAAGGCGAACTGATGGCCTCCTGGGAAACCCTTGTCGCCTTCGCGACGCTGACCATCCTGGTCGCCTATTTCCCGGGGCCGGCGCTGCTCTATACGGCGGCGCAGACGATCTCGCATGGCCGCCGTGCCGGCTTCATGGCGATGCTCGGCATCCATCTCGGCTGCTATCTGCATGTCTTTGCCGCCGCCTTCGGCCTGTCGGCGGTGTTCAAGCATGTGCCGGAGCTCTATGTCGCGGTGAAGCTTGCGGGCGCGCTCTATCTGGTCTGGCTCGGCATCGGCATGATCCGCGCCAAGCTGGCCCAGGGCGACGCTCCCGCGACACAAGCCAAGACGGTCAAGCGCGCCTTGATCGACAGCTTCATCGTTGAAGTGCTGAACCCCAAGGTCGCGCTGTTCTTTATTGCGCTCCTGCCGCAATTCGTCGATCCGACCGGCTCCCTGCCGGTCTGGGCGCAGTTCCTGGTCCTCGGCGCGATCGTCAATTTCGCCTTCTCCTCGGCCGATTTCGTCACGGTCCTGGGGGCGTCCGCCGTGATCAAGACGATGAAGCAGACGCGAGCCGGTTTCGCCTTCGGGCGCTGGCTTGGCGGCTCGATGATGATCGGGCTTGGGCTGAAGCTCGCGACCGACAAGGGCTGACGCGATGGAACTCTCAATCCTGTCTGCGCTCAATGCCGAGCGCACTGGGCGGCGGGCGAGCGTGCTCGTCACCACGATCGCAAGCGGTGCACAGCGGCTGGTCAAAGCGGCCGAGATCGCCGCCGATCCTCTGGCGGAGCTGCTCGACAAGCAATTGCGCATGGCCAAGAGCGCCATGGTCGAGGTCGAGGGCGCGCAGTATTTCCTGACCGTGCAGGCGCCGCATCCGCGCATCGTCATCACCGGCGCCGTCCATGTCTCGCAGGCGATGGCGCCGATGGCGAAGCTGCTCGACCTCGACCTCGTGATCATCGATCCGCGCACTGCCTTCGCCACGCCCGAGCGCTTTCCCGGCGTGCGCCTGCTGACGGAATGGCCGGACGAGGCGATCGCGACGATCGGGCTCGATAGCTACACAGCCTTCGTCGCGCTGACGCATGACCCCAAGATCGACGATCCCGGCCTCGAGGCTGCCTTGCGCTCGGATTGCTTCTATATCGGCGCGCTCGGTAGCCGGAAGACGCATGGCGGGCGCATCGAGCGGCTGGCGGCGGCGGGCTTCGATGAGGCCGCGACCGGGCGTATCCACGCGCCGATCGGGCTCGACATCGGTGCGGTGTCTCCTGCCGAGATCGCGCTCGCGATCCTGGGCGAAATCGTCAACAGCTTGCGCGGCCCGCGCCGCAAACCGGCCTGAGCCACAAGCCAGATGAAATTCGGACCCGTCGCCATCACCGAGGCCGCAGGCTGCATCGCCGCGCACACCGTCCGCGCCGGCGACGTCATCGTCAGGAAGGGCGCGACGATCAGCGCGGAGGATGCAGGCAGGCTCGCTGCCGCCGGGCTGAGCGAACTCGTCGCAGTCAGATTGGAGTCGGGCGATATCGACGAGAATGCCGCAGCGGCGAAGCTGGCTGCGGCGCTGGCGGGGCAGGGCGTCGTCACCGAGACGCCCTTCACTGGCCGCGTTAATCTCTTCGCGGCGGCAGCCGGCGTACTGATGATCGATGTCGCGGCGATCGACCGCTTCAACCGCATCGACGAGGCGATCACCGCCGCGACCCTGCCGGTCATGAAGCCTGTCGTCGCTGGCGAGATGGTCGGCACGGTCAAGATCATCCCCTATGGCTTGGCTGGGAGCCTGGTGAATGAGGCGCTGGCGGCCGTCCCGGCCGCGCCGATTGCGGTTGCTGCCTATCGGCCCGCTTCGGTCGGAGTGATTTCGACGCTCCTGCCGGGGCTCAAGCCCTCGGTCATCGAGAAGACCCTGCGGATTATGGCTGACCGGCTCACGCCGGCCGGGGCAAGCCTCTCCGCCGACAGGCGCGTACCGCATGAGGTTGCGCCATTGGCGCAGGCGATTGCGAAGATGGCGGCGGGGCCAGCCGACATCGTCGTCGTCTTCGGGGCCTCGGCCATCACCGATCGGCGCGATGTGATTCCGCAAGCACTGCTCGCGGCCGGAGGGCGGATCGAGCATCTCGGTATGCCGGTCGATCCCGGGAATCTGCTGCTGATCGGCGAGCTCGCCGGCAAGCCGGTGATCGGCGCGCCCGGCTGTGCCCGTTCGCCCAAGGAGAATGGCTTCGACTGGGTGCTGCAGCGCTGTCTTGCCGGCATTCCCGTCCGCAAGGCCGATATTCAGGCGATGGGCGTCGGCGGCCTCCTGATGGAGATCGTCTCGCGGCCACAGCCACGCGCTCCGGGCCATGCGGAGGCCGCCCCGGTCGCCGGCATCGTGCTCGCGGCCGGCCGCTCGACCCGGATGGGCGAGGCCAACAAGCTGCTGCAGGCTGTGCGCGGCAAGCCGCTGGTACGCCATGCTGTCGAGGCGCAACTGGCGTCGCGGGCCGGGCCTGTCCTGGTGGTGACGGGGCATCAGCAGAAGGAGGTTGCGGCCGCGCTGGCCGGCCTCGATATTCGCCTCGTCCATAATCCCGATTTCGCCAGCGGCCTTGCCAGTTCTGTGAAGGCGGGGCTTGCCGCATTGCCGGCCTCGGCGCCGGGCGTCGTGATTTCGCTCGGCGACATGCCCAATGTGACCGCGCAAGTGATCGATAGGCTGGCCGAAGTCTTCGCCGATAGGCCGGATGCGCTCGCGGTGGTGCCGACACTGCTCGGCCAGCGCGGCAATCCCGTGCTGCTCGCCCGGGCGCTGTTCCCGGCGGTGGCACGATTGACCGGAGATCAGGGCGCAAGGCGCCTGCTCGACGAGGCCGGAGACGCGGTCGCCGAGGTGCCGCTGGACGACCCGGCGATCGCGCTCGACGTCGATACGCCGGAGGCACTGCGGGCGCTGATTGGGTAGGGGATGGCTCGATTTGGACCATGTATTGGTCCAAATTATTGGGACTGCGTTGCAGGACAAGGCTTGCCGATGAACATCTCCGTCAGCGAGGCCAAAGGGCAACTGACCGATCTCGTCCGCCGCGCGGAGGCCGGCGAGGAGGTGGTTCTGACCCGCCATGGTCAGGCAGCCGTCCGGCTGGTTCCGGTCAAGCCGATCGTCGACCGCGCGGAGCGGCGGCGGGTGATCGAGACGGCCCAAGAGATGGCGCGCGGCAAAATCTTGCCGGGGCCGGACGCCGCCCGCAGCCAGGATTTCCTCTATGACGAGGACAGCTTGCCGAAGTGATCGCGGTCGACACCTCCGCGCTGATGGCGATCCTCCTCGAAGAGCCGCAGGCTAGAGCAGGATGCGCCGCCGCTCCCACTCCCGCACTGGACGCAACCATCCTCTGCACATGGCCGGATGCATGCCCTGATTGCTGCGGCTTGGCAGGAGGCTTGCAAGCTTTTGTTAACCACGCGGGCGCACCCTATATCTAACCGGCTCAACTTTCATCGTGACGTGGCGAAGGGAGATGGCAATGGCTTCGGCGGACTTCATCCGGCAGTTGGCGGGATATGGATTGACGACGGCGACGATCCTCTACCGCATGCCCGATCACCCGAAATTGCTGCAGACCTATATCTGGCAGCAATACGATCTCGCCCCGCGTTTCCCGCAGCTGCACGACTTTCTCGATTTCTGGAAGCGGGAGTTGGAAGGCCCGCTTCATTCGGTCACAGTCGCGCATTCGCGCCTGATCCGTCCGGCCGAAATCATCAACGTCAACGGCGTGCTGACGCTGCATTGAAGGCCCGAGAGCTGGACGATTTCAGATGGAATCACAAAGTGATCCATCTGAAATCTGAATCCGTCGCTCATCTAAGAATGAGAGCAGGGATCGACGCAAAAAAACCGGTACCCACTTTTTTGCATCCTGCCCTCGGCGTCGCCGCGCTTGTTGCGCGGGGCCTGCGCATGCTAGGCCGCTGCTCCCGACCCGGCCCGGCCTTGTCCTATTGTCATATCCATTGCGCACTTCCGGACTACTGACGGCGCTCGCCGCCCTGCCTGGAGAGCGCATCGGGGTCGCCACGATCATGTCCGCGCTCAAGGATCGGACCTACGCGCTGCTCGTGGTCCTGCTCGGTTTGCCCAATTGCCTGCCGATGCCGCCGCCGATCCCGCTGGTTTGCGGCCTGGTGCTCGCCTTCGTCGCGGTGCAGATGCTGACTGGCCGCGCCATGCCGTGGCTGCCCCAGGCCGTGCTCGGCAAGAGCGTCGGTAAGCCCGAGCTCAGCCGCGCCGTGGCGCGCGCCGTGCCGGTACTGACGCGGCTCGAGCGCTTCTCGCGGCCCCGCCTGACCGTCCTGGGCAGCGCCTTGGCGACCCCGGTGCTCGGGCTGATCATCCTTGTGCTGGCGCTGGGCCTCGTCGTCGCGGCGCCCTTCATCGGCCAGATCCCGCTAGGCCTCGCCGTCTGCCTGGTCGGCCTGGGTCTGGTCGAGCGCGACGGGTTGTTCATCATCGCCGGCGCCGTCATCGGCGCGGGCGGGCTGATCCTCAGCGCCGGCTTCGCCTATGCGATCGTCAGCGGTCTTTCCGGACTGTTCTAGCTTTTTGCTTTAACGCGTTTTCTTCACGCGAACCGGTGTCCGCTTCGCTCGAAAACGCTCGAGAGCCGGATGAGTGCGAAAAACCGGTGCCCACTTTTTCGTATCCTGCTCTAAGGATCAAGCCGCTGCGAGGCGGGCGGCGAAAGGCGCGTCCTGCGCCAGCAGCCGATCGATCTCGTCCGCCGAGACGGCTTTCGAGAACAGGAAGCCTTGCAATTCGTGGCAGCCGATCGCCTGCAGGAAGCGGTGCTGCTCGGCCGTCTCGACCCCTTCGGCGCAGACGCGCAGGCCGAGCGCGCGACCCAAATGGGCGATCGAGTGGACCAGGATAGCCGATTCCCCTGTCGTCTCCATGTATTCCAGGAAGGAGCGGTCGATCTTGATCTTGTCGAAGGCGAAGCGACGTAGATAGATCAGGCTCGAATAGCCGGTGCCGAAATCGTCCAGCGCGAGGCCGACACCGTGGCTGCGCAGATCCATCATCGCGGCCTCCGCCGCGTCGGCGTCCTCGACGACGACGCCCTCGGTCAACTCCAGTTCGAGACGCGCCGGGTCGAAGCCGGTCTCCTCGAGGATGGCGATGACGTTGGCGACGAAGTCCTTGTGGCGGAACTGGATCGGCGAGACGTTGACCGCGAGCTTGACGCCCTCCCAGCGCAGGGCTTCCGTGCAGGCGCGCCGCAGCACCCAGTCGCTCAGGGGCACGATCAGGCCGCGCTCCTCGGCGATGCCGACGAATTCGGAGGGTGGCACCAGGCCGTGCTCCGGATGCGGCCAGCGCACCAGGGCCTCGACGCCGATGATCGACAAGCCGTCGATCGAGACCTGCGGCTGATAGTGCAGCACCAGCTGGTCGTCGGTGATCGCCTTGCGCAGATCCTCCTCGACCATGCGCTTGAGCTGCAGCGAGCGGTTCATGTGCTCTTCGAAGAAGGAATAGCGGTTCCGGCCTTCGTTCTTGGACTGGTAGAGTGCGGTGTCGGCGAGCCGGAGCAGCAAGCCGCGGTCGCTGCCGTCCTGCGGTGCGAGCGCGATGCCGATCGAGCAGCCGATCGAGGTCTCCACTCCGAAGATGGTGAAGGGCTTGGTCAGGGCCTCGAGAATGCGCTCGCCCAGGGCGGCGCAGCCGGCCGGATCATGGATATTGGTCTGGATGATGCCGAATTCGTCGCCGCCAAGCCGTGCCACGGTGTCGCCCAGCCGCATGATGCCCAGGAGCCTGTCGGCGACCTGGCGGATCAGCTCGTCGCCGGCAGTGTGGCCATAGGTGTCGTTGACCGCCTTGAAGCGGTCGAGGTCGAGCAGCATGACCGCCAGGCTCGCGCCCGAACGGTTGAGCTGCGCCAGTTCCTGATCGAGCCGGAGGTCGAAGGTGCGCCGGTTCGGCAGCAGCGAGAGCTCGTCCTGCCCGGCGAGGCGCTGGATCTGGCGTTCCCTGAGCGCGACCTGGCTTGCGGCGCCGCGCAACCTCTGGATGACATAGGCGAAGATCGCCGCGAAGAGCAGGCCGACCGCGACGAAGCCCCAGAAGAACTGGCGCAGCATGGCGTCGCCCGGGCGTTCGGGCGTCCAGGCCAGCCAGGCCATGATGGCGCCGTCGGGCGCCAGAACCTGGCGGCGTGACACCGGATCCTCAGGCATCCGCCCGGTCAGGCGGACATCGGCGACGCGGTAGCGATCGGCGATGTCGTGCAGCACGGCGCTGGTCAAGCGTCGGTAGCCGACGAGCTTCAGACTGCCGGGCCAGCGGGCGACCACCGGCCCGGCCGCGAGATCGGCGACCAGGACGGCGATGGCCTCTTGGCCGTCATGAATGATGAAGCTGACCGTCGGTTCGGCCAGGTTCGTCGCGGGCGCAGTCGCGGCAGCCGAGCCTCCAGGAAGGCGCTGGCTGAAATGCTTCAGCCCATTATAGCCGGTTTGGCCGGCCTGCGCGCCGGATTCGACACCGGCGAGAACCCGGCCGGTGCCGGTCACGATATAGGCGCCGTCGAATTCCAGGAAGCGCGTGCTGAGGCGCGTGAAAGCGGATTGGAGCGCCGAGAGCGGATCATCGCTCGCGGAGAGGGCGGCCTGCAGCTCCCCGCTTGCCGCGAGGCTGTCGAGCCGCAAGCGGCGCAGCTTGAGTTGGCTGTCGATCGCCGCCTCGATGCGGTCGCGCTGGCGCATCGCCTCGAGCTTGTTGGCGTCGTTGGTGATTGCGAGCACGACGGCGACCAAAGCGGACAGGACCAGCAGGAACGCACAGCCGAGCGTCGCCACGGTGCTCTTGAGCATCCGCGCCGACGAGTCCGCGTTGGTCATCTTCGCGACGGCAGGCGCGCGCATCAGCTATCCGAAAAGGGCATCAGGACATGCAGAATGCCAAGGGTTCGTTGACATCCCGTTGCCGCGCGTGCGGATTCTTCGTGGTTTTCAACCGGCTGGTGGTCCATAGGGCGGTCGCGGTATGGCGGTATGGGCCGCGCGCAACGCTGCCGACCAGCGTTCGCGCAGGTCGTGGAAATAGGGCTCTCCGGCTTCGATCCGGCGGTTGAGCTCAGGCTCGGCGGCGTCGCGGCGCAGCACGATCAAGTCGATCGGCAGGCCGACGCCGAGATTGGAGCGCATCGTCGAATCCATCGAGATCAGGCCGACCTTGAGCGCGTCGTAGAGATGCGTCTTGTAGGTCACGGCGCGGTCGAGGATCGGCTTGCCGTATTTATGCTCGCCGATCTGGAGGAAGGGCGCGTCCATGCCGCATTCGATGAAGTTGCCGGCGCCATAGACCATGAAGAGCCGCATAGGCTGGCCCTGGATCTGGCCGCCGAACAGCATCGAGACGTCGAACTTCACGCCCGCTTCCTTCATGGCGTCGCCATCCATGTCCCTGACTGCGCGAATGGCGCTGCCGACGAGCTGGGCGGCGCGGAACATCGTCGTCGCGTTGAGCAAGGTGTCCATCTCGCCGGTTTCGGGATTGGCCAGCCCCTCATGCAGCAGGCTGACCACCGATTGGGTCACGGAGAGGTTGCCCGCTGTCATCAACCCGAAGGTGCGCTCGCCCGGCGTCGAAAAGACATGTAGCTTGCGAAAGGTCGAGACGTCGTCGAGCCCCGCATTGGTGCGGGTGTCGGCGATCATCACCAGCCCGTCCTGCACGAGGATTCCGGCGCAATAGGTCACGAGGCGGGTCCTTGTCGTGGGATTGGCCGGGAAGCTCCCGGCCGCTCCGTCATTGGTTGGCCTGGAAGCCGGCGGCCTGGCGCGCGCTGACGACCACGGAGAGGCGCTCACCGTCGCCGCCCTTGCGTGCCCCGCGCACCGGAGCGGCATCGGAATAGTCGAGGCCCGAGGCGACGCGCACATGGGTGTCGATCGGGCACAAGCCGTTGGCGCAATCGAAGCCGATCCAGCCATAATCGTCGAGATGGACCTCGGCCCAGGCATGGGCGCCGCTGGCATGGGGCAGGGACGGGCTTTCGGCGACATAGCCGGAGACGTAGCGCGCGGGCACGCCGAGATGGCGGGCGCAAGCCATGAAGACATGGGCGAGATCCTGCGCGATGCCCTTGCGCGCCGCGAAGGCGGCGGCGGCGCCGATCCCGGTGCGGTCGGCGGGCTCCTGGCAGGTCATCTCCTCATGCAGCGTGTCCATCAGGGCATGCATCCTGGCAAGCGGTGTTCCTGCTTCGCGCGTCGTCTCCAGCGCGAAGCTGCGGAGCGCCTCGTCTGGCACGCTCAGCAGCGTGTCACGGCGAAAAACCTCGGGCGGGACGCGCTCGATGCCACCGCGCACCACGCCGGCGAGGTCGGTGGTCTCGATCAGGCCACTGACCTGGATCGCCAGCGTCGCGATCGGGCCATCGGCCGAGAAGGTGTGGATCAGGTTGCCGTAAGGGTCCTGGCCGGCGCGCAGGCGGCCATCGACCGTGGGCTCGATGCGCCAGGACATGACGTGCTGGCCGTCATGGTCGCGCGGCGTCAGCCGCAGGATCTGCGTGATGTGCCGGGCGGGCTCGGCATAGGCGTAAGCGATCGAGTGGGAAATCCGGATCCGCATGGCGTCGCTGGGTCTCGGGCGGTGGGGCGAGGATGGCCTCTCTTTAACGGGCCATGCGGCTGGAAGCGAGCCCGAAGCCCGGTTTCATTGCAGATACTGCTCGATGATGGTGCCTCCAAGGCGATTATTCTCGGTGATGAAGTCGGAGATGAACTCGTGCAGCCCGTGCTGGAAGATGTCGTCGATGCGGGTGTTGTTGAGGTTGGCGAGCGTCTTGCGCGCCTGGCGCTGGGCCGGTCCCTGGCGGCCATAGGCGTCGCCGAGCGCGTCGAGGAAGCGCGAGATGTTCTCGTAGCAGCTCGCCAGCGAGCGCGGCATGCGCCGGTTCAGGATCAGGAGGTCGGCGATCAGCAGCGGTTTCACCGCCTCGCGATAGACCCAGTGATAGGCCGTCAGTGCCGAGACCTCGCGCAGGATCGTGGTCCATTGGAAATAGTCGAGCGAGCCGCCGACCTGCTCATTGGCTGGAAGCAGGACATGGTATTTGACGTCGAGGATCCGGGCCGTGTTGTCGGCGCGCTCGACATAGACGCCGAGCCTGGAGAACCAGTAGCCGTCGTCGCGCAGCATGGTGCGGTAGGCCGAGCCGTCGAAGACCAGCGAGACGTTCTTCACCCAGTCCAGGAAGCGCGCCAGTTCCTCGCGGTCCATGCGCTTCTTCTCGAAGCGTTGCAGTTCTAGCCAGGCGCCGTTCAACGCGTCCCACATCTCCGAGGTCAGCGCGGTGCGCACAGCGCGCGCATTGGAGCGGGCGAGCGCCAGGCAGTTGCGGATCGAGGAGTGGTTGTCGGGGTTGAAGGTCAGGAAGTCGCAGACATTACGCTCATTGGCCTCGCCATAGGCCTTGGCGAAGGCCTCCTCGCAGCCGGCGGTCGAGACCGCGCTCTGCCATTCCGTGCCGGCGCCGCCATAGGCGTGGGGCAGGTTGGTCAATCGCGTCGTCGCATCGAGGATGCGGGCGAGATACTCGGCCCGCTCGACATAGCGGGAGACCCAGTAAAGGCTGTCGGCTGTGCGCGAGAGCATGGTCAGTTCGGGCCTTTTCGTGGCGGGGCGCGGTGCGTCGGCGTTCCGTCCGGCATGAATGCCGCCATTGATGTTATGCATCGAGCACCCAGGTGTCTTTGGTCCCGCCGCCCTGGCTGGAATTGACGACGAGCGAGCCTTCCTTCAGCGCGACGCGGGTGAGGCCGCCGGGCACGCAGGAGATGCCGTTGGCGCCCGAGAGCACATAAGGGCGTAAATCGACATGGCGCGGAGCCACGCCCGAGGCCACGAAGGTCGGGCAGGTCGAGAGCGCCAGGGTGGGCTGGGCGATGAAGCCCTCAGGGCTCGCCTTCAGCTTCTTGCGGAAGGTCTCGATCTGCGCCTTGTTGGCGTGAGGGCCCACAAGCATGCCGTAGCCGCCGGAGCCGTTGACCTCCTTGACGACGAGCTTTTCGAGATTGTCGAGCACATAGGCGTTGGCCTCGGGCTCGCGGCAGCGCCAGGTCGGCACGTTCTTCAGTATCGGCTCCTCGCCGGTGAAGAACTTCACGATCTCGGGCATGTAGCTGTAGACCGCCTTGTCGTCGGCGACGCCGGTGCCGACGGCGTTGGCCAGCGTGACGTTGCCAGCCTTGTAGGCGCCGATCAGCCCGGGCACGCCGAGCACGGAATCGCTGCGGAAGACGAGCGGGTCGATGAAGTCGTCATCGATGCGCCGGTAGATCACATCGACCCGCTTGGGCCCCTGCGTGGTGCGCATATAGACGACGTCGTCCTTGACCAGCAGGTCCGAGCCCTCGACCAACTCGACGCCGAGCTTGTCGGCCAGGAAGGAGTGCTCGTAGAAGGCCGAATTGAACTGGCCGGGCGTCAGCAGGCAGATCGACGGGTCGCTTGGTGCGCTGCGCGGCGCGACCGAGCGCAGGGTCGCCAGCAATTGGTCGGGATAATTGTCGACGGGTGCGACGCGATGCGTGGCGAAGAGCTCCGGGAAGAGCCTGAGCATCACCTCGCGGTTCTCCATCATGTAGGAGACGCCTGAGGGCGTGCGCGCATTGTCCTCCAGCACATAGAAGGTATCGGCATCGACCCGGACCACGTCGATGCCGGCGATGTGGCAGTAGATGCCGTGCGGCACCTGGAAATCGACCATTTCGAGTTGGTAGCAGGCATTGCCATAGACCAGGTCGGGCGGGATGATGCCGGCCTTGAGGCATTCCTTCGGCCCGTAGACATCGGCCAGGAACATGTTCAGCGCGGTCACGCGCTGGCGCAGGCCCGCCTCCAGCTTGGTCCATTCCGGCTTGGTCAAGACCCGGGGAATGATGTCGAAGGGGATCAGTCGCTCGGTCGACTCTTCGTCACCATAGACGGCGAAGGTGATACCGATGCGGCGGAAGAACAGTTCGGCCTGGCTGCGCCGCAGCGCCAGCGTTTCCGGCGGCGCTTCCTTCAGCCAGCGGTCGAGCTCAGCATAGGCCGGCCGTAAATCGGAGCCGGAGCCGGTCATTTCATCGAACGCGACCATCGCAGGTGTTTTCCCCATTTCCGGCAGCCTATGCCTATTCGCGATCGTTCGGGAAGGGGGCGCATGGTCAGGGCTGCGTCGGCGTCTGCCTAATCCTTGAGCAATTCCGGCGTTGGTGCGGCCGGTGCGCTTGTCGAGTCGTCAAAAGGGATGAGGTCCATCGCGCCGAGTTGGGCCGCAGCAGGCCTTCGACAGAATCGCCCGCTGCGGCACGGCCTGCGTCAGGGCCGATCCGCCTGATCGCTTTCGAGCCACTGCCTCAGAGCGACGGCGTGGTTCCGGTGCTCGTCGGGTTTTGATCTTGCATCGGCTTGTCCCGAAAACCGGTTCCCACTTTTCGGGTCGATGCTCGAGAGCATTTTCGAGCGAAGTGGACACCGGTTCGCGTGAAGACAATGCGATAAAACAAGGAGCTAGAGCATTTCCGCGTTTCGGAGAGATCGCGGAAATGCTCTAGCAGGCTGCTGAAGAAGTCTGTTCTGGCTCTTGGTTTAGATGATCTTTGCTGTTTTGGCAGCGACTGGCGCAGCTGGGAAGCGTCGGCGGCTTGTCTTCTGGTGGATGCTGCTGCCGGAGCGTGGTTTGGTCCGCTTGGCGCTGCCCTTCATGCGGTCGCCTGGGCTAGAAGCTTGGGGATGCGGACGAGGTTGTAGGCGGCAACTGCGAAGGTGAAGACCGCCTCGGCCTTGGTCCGGGACCGGACCTTGACCTTGGCCAGCCCGGCCTGGGTCTTGATCCAGCCGAAGACCTCCTCGATGCGCTTGCGGCAACGCTGGCTGATCGCGTAGCCGGGATGGCGGGTGATGCGGCCGTCGATGGCGGTCTTGCGCACCTTGCCGGTCTTGGACACCGCGCCGTTGATGGCGATGTGCGGCGTCACCTGGCGCGCCCGCAGGTCGCCCACGAAGGCCTCGACATCGTAGGCCTTGTCGGCTCCCAACGTGATCCGATGCCGGCTTTCGCGCCGGTCGAGCATCGCAAGCGTTGCCTCGCGCTCGGCCGTGCCGGTGGCGTGGGTCAGCGTCGCGTCCACCACGAGGCCATGGCGGTTCTCCATCAGCGCATGGCCTATGAAGCACAGCCGGCTCTCGTGCCCGTCGCTCTTGCGATAGAGCCGGGCATCGGGATCGGTGGTCGAGGCATGGGTTACATTCGAGCGCTTTTCCTTGCGGAAGTTGCGCTCGCCGTTGCGGCCAGGCCCAGGCGGCTCGTCCGAGCCGTCCTTGCGCCGGAAGCTCTTCATCGAGGCCCAGGCATCGATCAGCGTGCCATCGACGGAGAAGTGGTCGCTCGACAGGAGCTGCTTCACCTGACGCAAAGCCAGCAGCCCCGACAGGAAGGCGTGGGCCACATCCGCTTCCAGAAGCCGGTCGCGGTTGTGCGTGAACACCGTCGGGTGCCAGACCGCGGCATCCATCTCAAGCCCGACGAACCACCGGAACAGCAGATTGTAGTCGATCTGCTCCATCAGCATCCGCTCGGAGCGAACCGAGAAGAACGCCTGCAGCAGCGTCGCGCGCAGCAGCATCTCCGGTGGGATCGAGGGCCGACCCATCTGCGAATACAGCGTCTCGAAGCGACCGTTCAGACCCGCCAGAACCTCGTCCGCCAAAGCCCGGATCGCTCGCAGCGGATGATCCGCAGGAACCCGCTCTTCCAGCCGGATGTAGCTGAACAGGCTATCCGACCGATCCTCACGTCCCCGCATCGCAAGACCCCGCATCTGCCTCAGACAGAGTGAATCATCTCCAAGACGATCCCGCCAGAGACTTCTGCAGCAGCCTGCTAGCCGAGAAGCCCGGTCTGCTTGAGAATGGTTTTGACGGCTGCTGCTTCCTCGGCGTTGAGGGATCGTTGCGGCCGGGCCATCGTGTTGGTGTCGATGACGCCGAGAAGCTGCATCGCCGTCTTGAATGCGCCGACGCCGGCCGAACCGGCGCTGGTGCGGCCGAGCGAGATCCAGACCATCTCGAACAGGCGGCAGAGCCGTTCCTGCTCCTGGCGGGCCTCGTCCCATTTGCCGGCCTGGGTCAGCCGCCAGAGCTTGACGTAGCCTTTGGGGTCCACATTGGCGAGGCCCGGCACCACGCCCTGGGCGCCCATCAGCGCCGCGTTGTCGACCACGATCTCGGAACCCGTCATCGCGAAGAAATCGGAGATGTCCGCCAGGTCTTGTTTGACGAAGCGGAAATTGCCGTCGTCCCCGCTGGAATCCTTCAGGCCTGCCACGGTGCCTTCGCGGGCGAGCGTGACGGTTGTCTTGCGCTCAAGCTTGATGTGGACGCAGACGGGAATGTCATAAGCGATCACCGGGCGGTCGACCGCCTCACGCACATAGCGAAAATGGTCGATGGTCTCGGCCTGGTTGGTGCGGGTGTAGAACGGGGCGGTCACGACCAGCGCGTCGGCGCCGGCGGATTGCGCGACCTTCGCATGCTGGATGACGCGGTCGGTCGTCGGGTCGATCACGCCGGCGAAGATCGGCACGCGGCCATTATTGATCTTGACGGCGTGCTCGATGATCCTCGCGCGCTCGTCATTGTCGTGGAAGACGACTTCGCTGGTCGACCCCAGCACGAACAGGCCGTCGACGCCGCCGTCGAGCAGATGCTCGATCACGCGGGTGAAGGATGGGTAGTCGACCTTGAAATCCAGGGTCAAGGGGGTGACGACCGGGGGAACCACACCGTGAAAACGTGACATGGGCTGAAGCTTTCTCTGCTTGGATGACTCAAGGCTTGGACTATTCAAGGCCTGGATTATTCAAGGTCTGTGCGCGGATCGAAGGCGTCACGGAGGCCGTCGCCGATGAAGTTGATGGCGAGCACGGTCGCCACGAGCGCGGCGCCTGCCGGCATCCATTGTGAGGGGTGCAGTTCCAGCACCACGGTCGAGCGCGCTGCCCTCAGCATGTTGCCCCAGCTTGCTTCGGGCGGAACGATGCCCATGCCGAGAAAGGAGAGGCCGGCTTCGAGGAGGATCGCATTGGCGAACTGCACGGTGGCGTAGACCACGAGGATGTCGAGCGAGTTCGGCAAGGCATGGCGGAAGAGCAGGTGCCCGAGACCGGCGCCGAAGCCGCGGGAGGCGACGACGAAATCGCGTTCGCGAAGTTCCAGCAGGCGCGCCCGCACCATGCGTGACAGCACCGGCCAGGACAGGAGCGAGATCACGAAGATCGTCGGCAGGATGCCGGTGCCGGTGATCGAGGCGAGCACCAGCAGCAGGATGACCGGCGGCAGCGTCATGGCGAGATCGACGAAACGCATGATCGTGCCGTCGAGAACGCGCCCGCCGAAGGCTGCGACCGCGCCGACGAGAAAGCCGATCAGAAGCGAGATCGCCACCGAGACCGATGCTATCAGCAGCGAGGTCCGCCCGCCCTGCAGCAGGCGGGCCAATGTATCGCGGCCGACGCCGTCGGTGCCGAGCCAATGGGCCGCTGTCGGCCCTGAGTTCAGCGCCCGCAGATCGATGCTGTTGGGGGCATAGCGCCACCAGAACGGATAGGTCAGCACGGCAAGCAGCACGGGCACCAGGATGAGCAGTCCCGCGATCGCCGCGCCATTGCGAAAGAAGCGCCCGAGAGCGCGCTGCAGCGGGCTGCGGCCCCGGCTTCGTGAGGTCGCCGCACCTGCGGTCATGGGCGTATCCGCGCTCATCAGCTCACCTGAATGCGCGGATCGACCACCGCATAGGCAAGGTCGGTCAGAAGGTTGACCAGGATGACGCCGACGCCGATCAGCAGCGTCGCTCCCATGATCACGGGATAGTCGCGGGTTTCGACCGCCTTGACCATCAGGAGCCCCATGCCCGGCCAGTCGAAGACGCTTTCGATGAAGATTGCGCCACCGATGGCAATGCCGATGGTCGAGCCGATCAAGGTGATGACGGGGAGGATGGCGTTGCGCAGGGCGTGCCTGACGATCACCGCGAATTCGCCGACGCCCTTGGCCCGTGCCGTGCGCAGATAATCCTGGTTCAACACCTCGATCATCGAAGAGCGCATGTAGCGCATGAACAGCGCGGAATAGACGAGCGCGAGCAGCGAAGCGGGCAAGGTGAGGTGAGCCAGCAGATCGGTGAGCGAGAAGGGCGCGCCTGGCGTCAGCATTCCGCCCGAGGGAGCCCAGCGCAGCACCACAGCAAAAACATAGAGGCCGAGCAGGGCCTTGAGGAAGGCCGGGGTCGAGATGACGAGGAAGGCGAGCACGCCGAGGCCGACATCGATGGCGGAGTTGCGCTTGACCGCGCCGACCACGCCTGCCGCAATGCCCAGCACGATCGCCATGGCCAGGCCGGTCAGCATCAGCAGCAGCGTCGGCCCGGTGCGCTCCATCAGGAGCGGCAGCACGCGCACGCCGGCCCGGTCGATCGAGTAGCCGAGATCGCCACCGAGCGCCGCGCGCAGCCAGGCGAGATACTGCACCGGCCAGGGCTGGTCGAGCCCGAGCCGTTGGCGCAGCGCGTCCATCTCGACCTGGCTCAGCGGGGCCAGCGGATTGAGATAGGCGTCGATCGGGTCACCCGGCGCCAGGCGCAGCAGCACGAAGACCATGATGCTGAGCGCAATCAGCATCATCAGGCCGGCGGCGAGCCGTTTCAGATAGAAGCCAAGCATGGTTTACGCCGTCGTCGAGGGGACGAGGGAGGGCGTGGGCGCCCTCCCGGCTTAGAGGCCGTCTGGAATTCCGGCTCAGGGCGCGATCGACCACTTCTCCGGCGTGGCCGCGAACGGTCCGCCGCCCGGCGCCGGCGTCCAGACGAAGTCCTTGAGCTTGACCGAAGCGACGCCGTAGCGGTTGGCGACCCACATCGTGCCCCAGGGCAGCGTCTTGTTCATGACGGCGCAGACGTCCTGATATTTCGTCGTCGCCTTGGCCTGGTCGGTCTCGGCGACAGCGGCGTTCAGCGCGGCGTTGAGTGCGGGGATCTTGATCTGCAGGAAGTTCTGGCCGACGGGCGGGATCTGGCTCTCGTTCAGCCCGAGATTGAGCGTTCCGGGATCGGGACCATTCTGCAGGCCGGCATAGACCAGCGGGAAATCGGCCGGGTTCGGCGTCCGGGACATGACGATGCCGTTATAACCCGCGGAATCCAAGGCGCGCGGCACGACGTTGATGCCGACCTGGGCGAGCATGGACTGGACCGCGGCCATGACGTTGGCGGTCAGCGGGTTGTTGTAATAGGTGATCCAGGAGATCGGCTTGGTGCCGTTGATCTTGTCCCAGCCGGCCTCCTTGAGCAGTCGCGTCGCCTTGGCCGGGTCATAGGCATATTCGTCGAGCCCCTTCGGGATCAGGCTGCCTTCGACATAGCCGCAATCGGCCTTCTTGGCCGCGCCCTTGTAGAGGCTGTCGATGATCGTGTTGCGGTCGATCGCATGCATCACCGCCTGGCGGACGCGGACGTCGCTCCAGAGCGGCACCTGGTTGTTGAAGCCGATATAGTTGGCGACGTAGGAGGCGCCTTCGATGATGGTGTAGTCCTTGTTGCCCTTGAAGGTCGGGACGTCGTCGGACTCGATATAGGTGAACTGGATCTCGCCGGCCCGCAGCGCCGAGATCGCCGCAGCCGCATTGGCGAAGTAGCGGTTGATCAGCCGGTCGACCTTGGGCTTGCCGCCGCGATAGGTTTCGTTGGCGGCGAGTTCGACGAAGCGGTCGGTCTCGTAGCGCACGAATTTGAACGGGCCGGTGCCGATCGGCTTGGTCGACCACATCGCGTTCTTCGCCATGTCTTCCGGCGCGATCGCGGCCAGCGCATGCGCCGGCAGGATCATCATCTTGGTCAAGCTGACGATCAGGGCGTTGTCGGGCCGCGACAGCTTGACGACGACGGTGCGCGGGTCCTTGACCTCGACGCTGTCGACGGCGGACAGCCGCGCCGACAGCAGGCTTGCGGTCTTCGGGTTCTTGTTGAGCTCGATGGTGAATTTCACATCGGCTGCGGTGAACTTCTGGCCGTCATGCCAGCTCTCTTCCGCCAGCTTGAAGGTATAGCTCAGCTTGTCCTGGCTGATCTCCCAGCTCGCAGCCAGTGCCGGCACGAGCTTGGTCAGGCCGGCGTCGTAAGTGACCAGCGGCTCGAAATAGGTGCTCAGCCAAGTGTAGCCCGCGGGCGCCGTCATCGGGTTGAAATTGCCCTGCAGGCCGCCGGGGCCAACGTCGAAGCCGCCGGTGATCGTCTTCATCTGGGCGAAAGCCGGCGTCATCATCGTGCCGACCAGCAACGCTGCACCGATCAGCGCCTTACGATACGTCCTCATGGTCATGGTAACCTCCCATTAGCTCGCCTTGCTGGCTGCTATTATTTTTGAGATGCCGTGATAGTGGTGGTCGAGGCGCTCGCGCGCCGTCTCCGCGTCGCGCTCTGCGACGGCTTCGACGATCTCGTGGTGATCGCGCCAGGTGGCGACGGGATCGCGGTTTTCGAGATTGAAGAAGTCCGAGGCCTTGACGAAGGCCTGCCAGAAGATGTCGAGCAGCTTCAGCAGGAGCTGATTGTTCTGGCAGCGGAACAAGGTGCGGTGGAAGCGCCGGTCCTCTTCCAGAAAGCTTTTGCCCGCATCGACCCTGACCTTCATCTGGGCCGTGATGGCGCGCAATTCGGCGATGTCGTCGGCGCCGATCACCTCCACCGTCCTGCCGATCAGCGCGCCTTCCAGCGCGCGGCGAATGGTCAGGAGTTCCTCGAAATCGTCGAGCCGGCCGCGCAGGCCGAAGGCGAGGTTGTCGAGCAGCGGAGCGAATGAGAAGTCGCTGACGAAGATGCCGATACCGCGCCTGGTCTCGACGATGCCGACGGATTCCAGCGCCTTGACCGCCTCGCGCACCGAATTGCGGCTCACGCCGAGCTGTTGGGCGAGGTCGTTTTCAGGCGGCAGCGGGCTGCCCGGAGGCAGGCCGCTCTCGTCGATGTAAGCCTTGACGCTTTCGAGCACCGAGGCGTGCAGCGATTGCGGTTTCACCAGAGGCTTGATCGTCCGGTTCACGGGCCTTCGACCTCGTCATTGCTGGTGCGCGGGGTGCCCTCCTCAAAGAGCACTGGCGGATGCCGTCCGTTGGTTGATCGATATTTACTTGTAGGATATCCCTTAAGTCAACAAGGCGGCGAGACGGGAAACGACGATGGCCGGGAAGCTCGAACGAGCGGGCAGGTGGGGCAAATTGCGCGGCAACTGGGCGACGCTGCTGCTGCCGATCGCGCCCGACGGCGCAATCGATCTGTCTGGATTGGCCGATGAAATCGAGGTTCTGATCGCCGCCAAAGTCGACGGCATCTATTCGAACGGCACCGCCGGCGAGTGCTGCAACCAGACCGAGGCCGAATTCGACGCAATCCAAGGCGTCCTGGCCGAGCGCTGCAGCCGGTCGAGGACGCCCTTCGTCATCGGCGCCTGCCAGCCCGATCCGAGCCTGGCGCTCGACCGGCTGCGCCGGGCCGTTGCGCATGCGCCCGATGGGATCCAGGTCATCCTGCCGGATTGGTGGCCGGTCTCCGATCCCGAGGCGGTGGACTTCCTGCAGATGGCGGCCGAGGCCGCGGGAGACATCCCGCTCGTGCTCTACAATCCGCCGCATGCGAAGCGCGTGCTGTCGCCGGCCACGCTGGCAAGTGTGCTGAAACAGGTGCCCGCGGTCGTCGGTGTCAAGCTCGCTGACGGCGATGCCGACTGGTACGCGGAGGCCGATAAGCATCTGCGGGACTGGGCGCTGTATGTGCCGGGCCACCATCTCGCGACCGGGGTCGAGGCTGGCGTCGCGGCCGGAGCCTTCTCCAATGTCGCTTGCCTCAGCCCACGCGGCGCGCAGCTATGGACCGAGATGATGCGGACAGACATCTCAGGTGCACGCGAGATCGAGCAGCGCATCTGCGATTTCATGGATGCTCATATCCTGCCGTTCCGGCGCGACCATGGCTATTCCAACGCCGCCCTCGACAAGCTGCTCGCCGCAATCGGCAATTGGGCGCCCGTCGGTCCACGCTTGCGCAGGCCCTATCGCTGGATCGACCCCGCCGAGGCCGAGCGGCTGAGGCCGATCGCCCGGCGCATGATGCCGGAGATCATGGACGCGCGCTGAGCCTGGCCATGCGTTGCCGTGGTCGAAACCGTTGCCGTGGTCGAAACGGTGGCCGTGGTCGAAACGAGGGAGCCCGATGGCTAAGATCACCAGAGTTCGCTGCGTCCTCTTGAGTTCGCCCTATGCCGATGCGGATGAGCGCGAGATCAAGGCCTGTTTCCCGAACGGGCCGAAGCGCACGATCGGCATGGTGGAGGTGACGCTGGACAATGGCGTAACCGGCATCGGCGAAGGCTATCTCGCCGTGTTCGCGCCGCTGGTCTTCAAATCGATCGTCGATCTCTGCACGCCATTGATGCTGGGCAAGGACGGCCTCGACATTCCCCGGCGGGTCAAGGATCTGCGTTCGCTGTGCGATTACTGGTCGCTCCAGGGCGCGGCGCGCCATGTCATCAGCGCGTTCGAGGCCGCCTTGCAGGACGCCAGGGGCAAGAGCCTCGGCGTGCCGGTCTATGATCTGCTCGGCGGCGCGAAGAACGACTCGATCCAGATCTATGGCAGTGGCGGCTGCTGCGATGCCAGGCACCAGTTCATCCGCGAGCTCGACCTGCTGAGCGCGAAGGGCATCGGCATCTACAAGATCCGCTCGCTCAAGCGCGACATCTGGCGCACCGTCTGGGCGCTGGAGGTCTCGGCCAAACGCGGCATTCGTGTGGCCGTCGACATGTGCCAGAATCTGGCCGATCCGCCACAGCCCGTGGACGATGTCGTCGCCTTCGTCGAGGCCGTGCACGCCAGGACGGAGCAGCGCATGCTGTTCCTCGAAGAGGCCGTCGGCCCCGACAGTCCCGAGGCGTTCCGCGAGCTGCGCCAGCGCATCGACGTGCCTGTCTGCGGCGGCGAGATCATCACGACGCCGAAAGAGATGATCGAGCGCATGCGCGCCGGCGCCTATGCCTTCGTCCAGCCCGACGCCTCGGTGATCGGCGGGATCAGCGCGGTGATGGAGATCTTCACTGTGGCCGACGCGCTCAAGATCGACGTCGTCGTGCATGCCTGGGGCGGAGCAGCCGCGATCATGGCGAATTACCATGCCGCCTTTGCCGGCGGTGGCGGGCTGGTCGAATTCCCGATGCTCGATTTCCCGCTCGGCCGCGAGATGATCGGCGACCAGGGGCGGATCGAAAACGGCCGCCTGCTGCGCCCGACCGCGCCGGGCCTCGGCCTGACGCTGACGCCCGAGATCGAAGCGCGCTATCCCTTCGACGAGAGCGCCGTCTATTGCTGCGTCCTGAACGATTGGGGTCCGCCGCCGGACGACCACTGGGAGCCTTGACGCGCGCTTAGGGCGTTGCGCGACAAAGTGGGAACCGGTTTTTCGCAAGAGCAATGCTCTCACCTTTTGGAAAGGATCGCGTCGCATTCGGACGGAAGCGTCCGAATGCGACGCTATCTAGTTAGATCAGCCGCATCTCCTTCAAACTCGCATGGCCGTTTTTGCCGACGATGACGTGGTCATGCACGGCGATGCCAAGCGGAGCTGCGATGTCGACGATCGCCTTTGTTATCTGGATGTCCGCCTGCGATGGCGCCGGGTCGCCGGAGGGGTGGTTGTGGACGAGGATCAGCGCCGTTGCCGAGAGTTCCAGCGCCCGGCGCATGACCTCGCGCGGATAGACCGGCGTGTGGTCGACCGTGCCGGTCTGCTGCACCTCGTCGGCGATCACTGCGTTCTTCTTGTCGAGAAAGAGGATGCGGAACTGCTCGCGCTCGGCGAAGGCCATCGCCATGCGGCAATAATCGAGCACGGCCGACCAGGACGAGAGCACGGCGCGCTTGGCGACCGCGCCCTTGGCCATGCGCGTCAGCGCGGCTTCGACGATCTTGAGGTCGAGCGCCACGCCCGCGCCGACACCCTTGACCTCGGTGAGCCGCGTGGAGGGGGCGGCGAGCACCTCGGCGAAGGAACCGAAGCGCTGGATCAGCTCCTTGGCGAGCGGCTTGACGTCGCGCTGCGGGATCGAGCGGAAGAGCAGCAGTTCGAGCAGTTCGTAATCGGGCAGGGCGCCCGCGCCCGCATCCTGGAAGCGGGCGCGCAAGCGGTCGCGATGGCCGTGATAATGCGGGGCGGCGTCGGGAAGGGCGCCTGACGGGGCGGCGCGGTTTGGAACCTTGCCGCCCTCTGCCGTCATCGCAGCGCGAGCGGATTGTCGCGTCCGGTCGGCGACAGCGTGAAGATCTCGCAGCCGGTTTCGGTGACGCCGATGGTGTGCTCGAACTGGGCCGAGAGCGAGCGGTCGCGCGTTACGGCGGTCCAGCCGTCGGAGAGGACTTTCACCCCGGATTTGCCGAGATTGATCATCGGCTCGATGGTGAAGATCATGCCGGTCTTGAGCTGCGGGCCTTCGCCGGGTGAGCCGTAATGCAGGATGTTGGGCGCGTCGTGGAAGACCTGGCCGACGCCGTGGCCGCAGAAATCCCGGACCACCGAGCAGCGCTCGCCTTCGGCATAGCGCTGGATGGCGAAGCCGATATCGCCTGTGGTCGCGCCGGCGCGCACGGCCTTGATGCCGCGCAGCAGGCTCTCATAGGTGATGTCGATCAGGCGCTCGGCCTTGCGCGAAATTTCGCCGACGCCGTACATCCGGCTGGAATCGCCATGCCAGCCATCGACGATCAATGTGTAGTCGATATTGAGGACGTCGCCCTCGCGCAGTGGCTTGTCGTCGGGGATGCCGTGGCAGACGACATGGTTGATCGAGGTGCAGATCGACTTGGTGTAGCCGCGATAGAACAGGGTCGCCGGATAGGCGCCGTTGTCCATGGCGAACTGGAAGGCGAGATCGTCGAGGCGCTGGGTGGTGACGCCCGGCTTGACGTAGTCGCCGAGCATGTCGAGGCCTGCGGCGGTCAACCGGCCAGCCTTGTGCATGGCCGCGAAGGCCTCGGCGCCGTGCAGCTTGATCACCGGATCGCGCATGCGCGACCGTCCCAGGGTTTCGTCGAATGTCATCGTGACGCTATGGCTCCTTGCCGACCATATCTATTGGGTTTGGCGTATGGTGCAAGACGGTTGCAATGCGGGCCGGGTCGCTTGACGCGCATTGGGATTGGGTCTGCAGCCGGTATCAGGCATGCGATCGCAGCGCCGAAAAGAGTTGGAGCGGGCATGCAGGGATTGTTGGAACTGGCGGGGCAGATCGGGACGCGGCTCAAGGCGCGCGGCGAGACCGTGGCCGTGGCGGAATCCTCGGCTGGCGGCCTGATCGCGGCCTCGCTCCTGGCCCAGCCCGGCGCATCCGCCTTCTTCGTCAGCGGCGCCGTCGTCTACACCAGGCAGGCGCGCGAGGGCTTGATGGGCATCTCGCTTGCGGAGATGGAGGGCATCCGCTCGGCCAGCGAGCCCTATGCCCTGCTGCTGGCGCGGCGGTTGCGCGAGCGCTTCGGCGCGAGCTGGGGGTTGGCGGAAACCGGCGCTTCCGGGCCCTCGGGCAACAGCTATGGCGATGCGCCGGGCCATAGCTGCCTGGCGATCTCCGGACCTGTCGAACTGGTCAGGACGATCGAGACCGGCTCCGGCGACCGCATCGCCAATATGCGCATCTTTGCAGCATCGGCTCTGGGGCTTCTGCACGACAACCTGTGAGCGGGTTCAGCGCGGGCGCGCCAGGAAGTCCGTCAGGACTTGCTGCGCCGCCGGATCGGCTATGGTTTTCCATTGCGCCACGGATTGCGCGGCTGCGGCCCGCAAGGCCTCCATCACCTCCTTGGGCGGCGCCTCGTCGATCGCGACGCCATTGTCGCGCATGCGCTTGTAGTTGATCGCAACGCGGCCGCTCATCGCCTGCCATTGATGCGCGCTCGTCTCGGCTGCGGCAGTCTCAACGGCGGCTTGCGTCGCGGTGTCGAGCTTCTGCCAGGCGTCGAGCGAGACCGAGGCGAAGCTCAGGGGCACGGCGTAGAGGATCTCCGAGAAGTTGCGGGTGTATTTCCACAATTGCCGGCCGGCCCCGCCATCGCCGGAGGAAAGCACAGCGTTGATCTCGCCGGAGTCCAGCTTGGGGTTGAGGTCGGAGAAGGAGACGATGCCGGCGCTTGCCGCGACCTGCGCCAGCACCTCGGTTCCGGTCTTGTCATAGGTCCTGATCTTCAGCGCCTTCAGCGCCGCAAGGTCCGTCAGCGGTGCCGCCGACCAGATGCCCGAGGGCGGCCAGGGCGAGATGTAGAGCAGCTTCTGCCCGCGCGCCGCGAAGAGGCTTTCGTACAGTGGCTTGGCGGCGTCATAGAGCGCTTTGGCATCCGCCGGCGAAGCGGTGACGAAGGGCAGGGAGGAGAGCAGGAAGAGCGGAGCCTCGTCGCCCAGCGCGCCGCCAAAGCTGTTGGCCATGGCGAAGCGCCCGTCCGAGACCGCTTTCAGCTGCTCGCGCGTACGCAGTCCCGATTTCGCGTCGGGAATCGGGTTGATCGTGAGCTTTCCGGCTGCCTTCGCCTTCACCGCCTCGGCGAAGAAGGCGTCCGCCTCGCCGGGCAGCGACGAGGCCGGATATTCGTTGATGACGTCCCAGCGCGCCTCTTGCGCCAAAGCGGGGTGCGCCAAGGCAGAGCAGATCAGGCCTAGAGCCAAGGCAAGCGTTGGGAGAAATCGCATCGACAGGCTCCGTGGCTTAAGCGCCGGGTGTGGCGTGGCAGGGTGCAATGCCAGACCGGCTGGGGGAAGACGGATGGAAGCAAAAGCTGTTCCGGCTGGCGCGCACGCGACATGGGGTGTATCACGCCGCCCCATGGCCATCACCGATCAGACACAAGCCGAGGCGAAGCCTTTCGGCGCCTTCGCTCCCCGCGGCGTTCTCGCACGCATCATCGCCTGGACGCGCTGCGCGCCCGACAGCTTCCTCGGCCGCAAGACCGCCTATGCGCTGCGCCGCCTGGGATTGCGCTCGCTCGCCGGCGCACCGGTCGACATCGAATCGCTCGGCGCGAAGATGCGGCTCTATCCGGACGGCAATGTCTGCGAGAAGCGCGTGCTGTTCACGCCGCAATATTTCGACCAGCGCGAGCGCGATCTGCTCGCCGGCCGCATTCGCGAGGGTTTCCGCTTCATCGATATCGGCGCGAATATCGGGGCTTACTCCCTGTTCGTTGCGGCGAAGGCGGGGCCGGGCGCCCGGATTCTCGCGGTCGAGCCGCAGCCCGATGTGTTCGCGCGGCTCGCCTTCAACATCGCGCAGAACCCGTTCGGCACGGTCAAGGCGATCGCCTGCGCGCTCGCCGACAAGCCGGGCGAGCTGACGCTGTTCCTTGACCCGGCCAATAAGGGCGAGTCGAGCGTGCGCATCCTGCGCTCCAGCACGGGCGCCACCGTCAAGGTGCCGGCAACGACGCTGCTCGCCTTGCTCCAGAGCGAGGGCTATGAGCGGCTCGATGCGGTCAAGCTCGATGTCGAGGGCGCCGAGGATCTGATCCTCGAACCCTTCCTGCGCGACGCGCCGGAAGCGCTCTGGCCGAGCTTCATCATCATCGAGGATTCGCGCGAGCGCTGGCAGATGGATCTGGTGGGGCTGTTGACGCAGCGCGGCTACCGCATGCTGGCGCAGACGCGGCTGAACCTCGTCTTCGAGCGCGACGCCGCCTGAGGTTCGCCCTGCCGCGCATGAGGGGCGCGCGGGCGACGGCTTGAGCCCGGTTGCCGGAGGCCCTAGCTGTAGGGGAGAAACGGCCGTCCGCGCTTTGCCGGCCGCCCAGCCAGAGGCACCGGCCATGACGTCCAGCAGCGAAACCACGCCCGTGACGGCGGCGATCCTGGTGATCGGCGACGAGATTCTCAGCGGCCGGACCAAGGACAAGAATATCGGCTATATCGCCGAATATCTCACCAATATCGGCATCGATCTGCGCGAGGTGCGCGTGGTGTCCGATATCCAGGATGAGATCGTCCAGGCGCTGAATGCGCTGCGCGCCCGCTTCACCTATGTCTTCACCACCGGCGGCATCGGCCCGACGCATGACGACATCACCGCCGATGCGGTAGCAGCGGCCTTCGGCGTCTCGATCGACCACGATCCGCGCGCCATCGCGATGCTGTCCGAGCGCTTTCCTCCCGACCAGCTCAACGAGGCAAGGCTGCGCATGGCCCGCATTCCGGCCGGCGCGGATTTGATCGCCAACTCGGTCTCCAAGGCGCCGGGCTTCAACATCGGCAATGTCTATGTCATGGCCGGCGTGCCCTCGATCATGCAGGCGATGCTCGATGTCGTCGCGCCGACGCTGCGGACCGGGGTCAGGATGCTGTCGGATACGGTGCGCGCCGGCTTGCGCGAGGGTGATATCGGCACGGCGCTGGCGGAGGTGGCGAAGGCGCATCCCGAGGTCTCGATCGGCTCCTACCCGTTCTTCTCGGAAGCGGGTCCCGACACCAACATCGTCGTGCGCTCGCGCGACCCCGAAAAGCTCGCGGTCGCGATGGCGGCTGTCCAGGCGATGATCGACAGCGAACGCGCGAGGCTTGCTGTCTAGCCTCAGAACCACACCGTCATCCTGGCCGAAGCGAAGCGGAGCGCCGGGATCCATCGGAGGCCAGGCCTTTTAAAGGATTGGCCCTACGATGGATCCCGGGACGACCTTCGGTCGCCCGGGATGACGGCGTGGTTCTGCGTATGGACGGCGCGACAATGACCTAAGGTAATCAATCTACAGGTTGTATTAACCGAGTTGTGGCAATTTTAAGTTGCATAACTCCCGGCTCCTTTCCTGGTGGTTGTCGCCGGCATCCCGCCGCCGAAACCTGCCATGCGAGCGTGTCCGGGGGCAGCTTAAGGGGGGATCCATGTCGCGCCTTTCCAGCCTGTTTTCGAACCGCCATGTCACCGGCCAACTCGATGCGATCAACCGTTCGCAAGCGGTGATCGAGTTCGATCTCACCGGCAAGGTTCTGAACGCCAACGAGAATTTCCTGGCGACGCTGGGTTACACGCTGGCCGAGATCAAAGGCCAGCACCACAGCATGTTCGTCTCGCCGGCTGAGCGCGAAACGCCGGCATACAAGCAGTTCTGGCTCGATCTCGGCCGCGGCGAGTACTCGCGCGGGCAATATCTGCGCATCGGCAAGGGCGGCAAGGAGATCTGGATCCAGGCGAGCTACAACCCGATCCTCGGCGCCGGCGGCAAGCCGGTCGGCGTGGTCAAGTTCGCCACCGACATCACGCAGGAGAAGAACCGTCTCGCGGATCTGGAAGGCCAGCAGCAGGCGATCAACAAGGCTCAGGCCGTGATCGAGTTCGATCTCACCGGCAAGGTGCTGCATGCCAATGAGAACTTCCTGGCGGTGCTCGGCTACTCCCTCTCCGAGGTGGTCGGCCGGCATCATTCCATGTTCGTCGATCCCGCTGAGCGCGAAACCTCGGCCTATCGCCAGTTCTGGGAGCGCCTCGGGCGCGGCGAATACGACGCAGCGCAATATCGCCGCGTCGGCAAGGCCGGCAATCAGATCTGGATCCAGGCGAGCTACAATCCGATCATGGATGCCAAGGGGCAGCCCTATAAAGTGGTGAAATTCGCCACCGACATCACGGCGAGCTTCAAGGGCCAGCAGCTCGAGGCGGCGGTGCGCGAAACCGGCGAGGTGATCGCCCGCGCCAAGGACAAGGACCTGACGGGGCGCGTCTCGCTTGAGGGCAAGAGCGGCGAGATCGCCCAGCTCTGCGCCGGGGTGAACGATCTGATCGATACGATGGCGGCGGTGGTGTCCTCCGTCCGCGAGATTTCCGGCCGGATCGACGCGGCTTCGACCAGCATCTCCTCGGACAGCGCCCAACTCGCGGAGCGGACCGAGGCCAACGCCTCGAGCCTGCAGGAAACGGCGGCGACGACCGAGGAACTCGCGGCCTCGGTCAAGCACAGCGCCGGCAATTCGCGCGCCGCCGTGGCGCTCGGCGAAGAGGCGACCCAGGTCGCGGTCCGCGGCGGGGCGATCGTTACCGAGGCCGTCAGCGCGATGGAGCGGATCGAGAAGGCCTCGTCCAGCATTTCCGAGATCATCGCGATGATCGACGAGATCGCCTTCCAGACGAATCTGCTTGCGCTCAATGCGGCGGTCGAGGCCGCCCGTGCCGGCGATGCCGGCCGGGGTTTCGCCGTGGTCGCCTCCGAAGTGCGGGCGCTCGCCAAGCGCTGCAGCGAATCCGCCAATGGCGTCAAATCGCTGATCGCCAACTCGACGCAGCAGATCCAGACCGGCGTGCAGCTCGTCAAGGATGCCGGCACGACGCTGCGCGAGATCGTCTCGGCCGCCTCGAAGGTCTCGACCACAGTCAGCGAGATCTCGCAGGCCAGCATCGAGCAGGCCAACGGCATCGACGAGATGGCGCGTACCGTCGCGCATATGGACGAGATGACCCAGCAGAACGCGCTCCTGGCCGATCAGAGCGCCAAGGTCGCGCGCGATCTCCAGCACGACACCTCGGCGCTCAGCGCGATGGTCGCGGCCTTCACGCTCGACGCTGGCGCGGACTTCGCGGCACGGATCGCAGGCGAGATCAGGCAGGCCGCGCCGCAGCTCCAGCGCCGCGCGCCGGCGCCTGCTCTTGCCCGCATGCCCGTTTCTGTCTCCATGCCCGCTCCGCGCGCGGCCCCGCCTGGCGGTAGCCGGCGGCAGCGCCGAGGGCTGGTCGGAGTTTTAGAGCCCGTTGTCTTGGCTCGGAACCACACCGTCATTCCGGGGCGCCCCGCAGCGGCGAGCCCGGAATGACGGAGAGGTTCCGGGCATGAAAAGCAGGTTCTGAACGGCGATCCGCCGCCTGCTATCCCGGCCTTCTGGGGATGGCGGGCGGCGGCCTCTTGTCAGCGCGGCGGGGATAGGGTTTGCCATCAGAGCGGCGCCATATGCGCCAAATGAAGCCCGGAGCCCGCGCCATGGCCGAACCGACCTCCAACAAGGCCTTTCCCGTATCCTGGGACCAGTTTCACCGCGACGCGCGCGCTCTCGCCTGGCGATTGGCCGAGAAGGGGCCCTTCGAGGCCATCGTCTGCATCACGCGCGGCGGGCTCGTGCCGGCCGCGATCATCTGCCGGGAGCTCGGCTTGCGGCTGATCGAGACGGTCTGCGTCGCGAGCTATCACGACTACAAGAACCAGTCCGAGCTCAAGGTGCTGAAGGATGTCGCGCCCTCGATCAAGGCGATCGGCGACGGCAAGGGCCGAGGCGTGCTCGTCGTCGACGATTTGACCGACACCGGCAAGACTGCCCGCGTCGTGCGCGAGATGCTGCCCAACGCGCATTTCGCCACGGTCTACGCCAAGCCTGCCGGCGTGCCGACGGTCGACACCTTCATCACCGAGGTCAGCCAGGACACCTGGATCTATTTCCCCTGGGATATGGGGCTCGCCTATGTCGAGCCGATCGCCAAGGACCACAAGGGCTGAAGCGCCAAGCGGCAGCTGAGGCTTCAGGCCACGCTGCGTGAGCGCAGCGCCACGGTCATGCCGGTGATGACCAGCAGCATGCCGATGATTTCCGCCGTCGAGGGCCACTCGCCGAGCAGGACCGCCCCAGTGAGCGCCGTGATCGCCGGGTTCAACGGCAGGAACAGGGTCGCGCGCGCCGCTCCCAGCAGCGCCACCGTCTGGGTGTAGAGAAACAGCGCCCCGACGCCGACCAGAGCGCCCTGGTAGAAGGCCTGCAGGGCAAGCGCGCCCCAGGCGACCTCGTCGAGCCGGATCGGCAGCGCCAGGGTGACGACGGGCAGGAACAGCAGCGAGAGCAGGCAGGTCGCGATGGTGACGTCGATCGCGTCCGCGCCCCAGCGCTTCGCCAGCAGCCCGAACACTGTCCACATCATCGCGGTGAGCACGAACAGCAGGTCACCGATCCAGGCACTGTCGTGGGCGGGGGCATGTCCAAGGGACTGTGAGGAAAGCGCCTGCCAGGAGAAGACTCCAACGCCCGCCAGCACCAGCGCGAGCCCGGCCAGCCGCATCCGACCCGGCCGTTCGCCCGCCAGGGCATAAGCGAGAATGGCAGTGAAAACCGGGATCAATCCCGGCGTGATGGTCGCGGAATGCAGCGCCGGGGCGAAGGAGGCGCCGGCGATGAGCACCAGCGAATAGGGCGCGCCGGCAAGCGCTGTGAGCACCAGAGCGCGGCGCCAGCCGATCCGCCCGATCGGAAACGGCCGCATCCGCCGCAGTGCGAAGGGCAGCAGCAGGAGTGCGGCGGTCACAAAACGCAGGATCGTGACATCGGCCGCGGTCAATCCGTCGGCGACCGACTGGCGCGAGACCACGGCCTGGATGCCCCAGATCAGGCTGGTCGTCAGGCCACAGGCGATGCCGAGCCAGGGCGTCCGGCCGGCGGGCACGGCGAGGCGTGTGGCGGCGGCAAGTTGAGGCGGCGGAACGGCCTGGTTCACGGGGTGTGCTTTCCGGACGAGGCCGTGCGTCGCGCGCCTCTGCAAGAGCAGGATGCGAAAAAGTGGGAACCGGTTTTTCGCATTGATCCTGCTCTCACTCTTGGGTGAGAGACGGATTCAGATTTCAGATGGAAGCACGGAGTGATCCCATCTGAAATCATCCGGCTCTAGGGTGGCACTGCTATGCCGGCACGGCGGCCTTTGCTGCAAGCGCGCGCGCCATGGGGCGGTCCCGAGCTCGGCGCATGGCCGCCTCACAACCCGTATGTTCAAGCCCCCTTGGCTGCATGGCCGCATTTGCAGCCACGCATCTATGCGCGGTGCGCGCCGGCCTCTAGCTTTCGCGAAATTACGCCGCTTCGCTGCGGTGTCGCTCCTTCGACGAGGCCAGTGCCATGACCGATCTCTCCGCTTTCCCGATCTCCAAGCGCTGGCCGGCCCAGCATCCCGACCGTATCCAGCTCTATTCGCTGCCGACGCCCAATGGTGTGAAGGTTTCGATCGCGCTGGAGGAGCTCGAACTGCCCTACGAGCCGCATCTGATCGATATCGGCAAGAACGAGACCTGGGGCCCGGAGTTCCTCTCGCTGAACCCCAATGGCAAGATCCCGGCGATCATCGATCCCAATGGCCCCGGCGGAAAGCCTTTCGGGCTGTGGGAATCGGGCGCGATCCTGGTCTATCTCGCCGAGAAGACCGGCAAGCTCATCCCGAGCGATGCTGGCCTGCGCTACGAGACCCTGCAATGGGTCTTCTTCCAGATGGCGGGGGTGGGGCCGATGTTCGGCCAGCTCGGCTTCTTCCACAAATTTGCAGGCAAGGAGTATGAGGACAAGCGTCCGCGCGACCGCTACGCCAATGAAAGCAAGCGCCTGCTCGGCGTGCTGGAGACCAGGCTCACCGGCCGCGACTGGATCATGGGAAGCGAGTACAGCATCGCCGACATCGCCTTGCTCGGCTGGGTGCGCAACCTGGTCGGCTTCTATGGTGCTGGCGAGCTCGTCGACTATGCCAGCCTGAAGCAGGTGCCGCTCTGGCTCGAGCGCGGCCTGGCGCGGCCGGCGGTGCAGCGCGGCCTGGACAGCCCCAAGCGCGGGTAAGGGGGCAAGGCTCCGGCGACCGGACTTGCAGGCGTGGCGCAACAGAAAAACCGGTGTCCACTTTTTCGCGCAATGCTCTAGAACGCGGATCATGACAGAGAAAATCCGAGTCGCGGTCCTCTACGGGGGCAAATCCGGGGAGCATGAGGTTTCGCTGCAATCGGCGGCCTCGGTGATCCAGCATCTCGACCGGGACCGTTTCGACGTGATCCCGATCAGCATCGACAAGCAGGGCAAGTGGCAGTGGAACGACCTGCGCCTCATCGAGGAGGCGAAGGGGCGGGCGCTGCCGATCTTCGGCGATGCCCCGGAAATGCGGCTCTCGCCTCAGGCGGATGGGCGTGCCGCGCTCCTGCCGGTGACCGGCTCGGCAGCGAATCCGCGCCAGATCGACGTGGTCTTCCCGGTGATGCACGGCCCGCTCTGCGAGGACGGCGCAGTGCAGGGCGCGCTGGAACTCGCTGGCGTCGCCTATGTCGGCGCCGGCGTGCTGGGTTCGGCGATCGGCATGGACAAGGACATCGCCAAGCGCCTGGCCTTGTTCGCTGGATTGCCGGTGCTGCCCTATCTGGCGCTGGCGAAGCGCGATTATGAGCGCGACCCGGCCCGCTGGGTCCAGGCCGTACGCGAGAAGCTGACGCTGCCCGTCTTCGTGAAGCCCTGCAATATGGGCTCAAGCGTCGGCGTGCATAAGGTGAAGCAGTGGGAGGCGCTGGAGGCGGCGCTGCAAGACGCCTTCCTCTATGACCTCAAGGTCCTGGTCGAGCAGGGCATCGATGTCCGCGAGATCGAGGTGGCGGTGCTCGAGGGCGAGCCGCTGTTCACCAGCGTGGCGAGCGAGATCAACGCCAACCCCAAGCATGAATTTTATTCCTACGAGGCCAAATACCTCGATCAGGACGGCGCGACCGTCGATCTGCCGGCCAAGCTCGACGCGGCGCAAATGGAGCGGGTCAGGCAGCTCGCGAATGATGCCTTCGTCGCGCTCGAATGCAGCGGCCTGGCGCGGGTCGATTTCTTCCTCGACCGCCGGGGTGGAGACTTCTACTTCAACGAAATCAACACCTTGCCGGGCTTCACCTCGATCAGCATGTATCCCAAGATGATGGAAGCCTCCGGGCTGCCCTACCGCGAGCTGCTGAGCCGCCTGATCGAACTCGCTCTGGAGAAGCAAGCGCGCAAGCATGGGCTGAAGACGGATTATCAGGACCAGCTCTGAGGCGGGGTGGCTCCCGCGCTCTTTTTCCCTTCTCCCACCCATCTCGGGCTTGCCCGAGATGGGCAACCCAAAGTGTCAAAGTCGGCAACAGCCGACTTTGATGCGGGAGAAGGTGGCGCGCAGCGCCGGATGAGGGGGCGCCGTGCCCTGTCCGGTTGGCGTCGCGTTCAGCGAGGCGGAGGGCTCACAGCGCCCCCTCATCCGTCTCGGCTTCGCCGAGCCACCTTCTCCCGCGAGGGGAGAAGGGCCCACGCCCGCTTGACCAAGGGGCTATCCCGCGCTCGCCTTTGGCGGCGCGTGGACCGCAACGCCGGCTATGACCAGCGCCACGCCGAGAATGTCTTGCAGGCTTGGAATCTGGGCGAGGACGATCGCCGCAATGACGGTTGCCGTCGCAGGCAGGATCGCCAGGCAGAGCGCGAAGGTCTGACGCGGCAAGCGGGACATCGCAAGCTGGTCGGCTATGTAGGGAATGACCGACGAGCATAGTCCGACCGCGATGCCGGCAAGCACCAGGTTGGGCGCGCCAAACGCCCTGGCCGCCTCGCTGAAGCCGACCGGCATCAGGATGACGAAGGCAATGGCCATGGCGGCGCCAAGACGCTCGACGCCGCCATTCGCTCCGCCCTCCGCCGCTTTGTGACCGAGCACGATATAGCCCACGAAAAGCGCTCCATTCAGGCTTGCCCAGAGCAAGCCCAGCGCGTCCGTCGACCCTTTCAAGTCGATCATGATGAAGACGCCGAGCACCGCCAGAAGCAGCGCCAGGGCGTTGCGGCGCGTGCGCAGCCCGTAGAGGGCGACAGCAATCGTGCCGACGAACTCCATGGCCGCCACGAGGCTCATGGGGAGGCGGTCGAGCGCCAGATAGAAGGCCGTGTTCATGGCTGCGAGGCAGGCGCCGAGGCCGAACAGCAGCAGCCTCGTCTTCGCGTCGGCCTGCCGGATCGTTCGCCATGGCTTGGTGAAGGGCGCGAAGATGAGAGCAGCGGACGCGATCCGGAACCACGCCACGCCAAGAACTCCGACCGCTGGAAACAGCAGCACGGCGAAGGAGGGCCCGAGATAGTGGAAAATGGCACTGACCCCGAACCAGGCATAAGGCGGGACGGCTTCAGCGGCTCGATTGAGCGTCAGCTTCGATGATGGCACGAGTTGCTCCCTTGTCATCATCATGAGAGGATAATTCGCTCGGTTAAATGCCTGATGCGAGGAGAGTTTCCGTTTCCTCCTTGCAAATACATGGTGATTTCGATGAAGCGCCTTCGATATGAAAATGGTGGGTTGGACGCGACGGATCTCCGGCTGCTCGATGCGCTCGCCGCCGATGCGCGGATCAGCATCGCGGAGCTGGCGCGTCTCGTCGGGCTGTCTTCGCCGAGCGTGTCTGAAAGGGTCAGGCGGCTGGAGGAGGCCGGCGTGATCGAGGGCTACACCGTCACGATCAACCCCAAGGCGCTCGGCCTGCCGCTCGCGGCCTGGCTCCGTATCCGGCCGATTCCCGGCCAGCTTCACAATGTGACCGAAATCCTTCGGGGGATTCCGGAGATCGTCGAATGCGATCGCATCACCGGCGAAGATTGCTTCATCGCTCGCGCCCATGTCGAGACTGTCGAGGCGCTGGAGCAGTTGATCGACAAGCTCATCCCCTATTCGATGACGAACACGTCGATCATCCAGTCGTCTCCCGTCCAGCGCAGATTGCCGCCACTGAGGCTGCCGATCGCGTAACCCTGTCCGTGCATGGTGGAGAGGGCGTCGCGCTCCTTTTCCTTCTCCCGCATCAAAGTCGGCTGTTGCCGACTTTGACACTTTGAGTTGCCCATCTCGGGCAAGCCAGATGGGTGGGAGAAGGGAGGACAGCCGCGCGCCCTGGCGGCATGGCGGCCCTGCGCTGTCGGCTGCGACAAAACGCATCGCTCCCGTTGGAAGTCCTAGGCGTCAATATTATAAGCATGCCTATGAACAGCATGCCTAATGACCCGACAGGGCATCCGCCGCCATCCGTCGGCTTCCTCCTGCACGATGTGGCGCGTTTGCTGCGCAAGCGTTTCGAGCAGCATGGCCGGGCGCGCAGCCTCGGCCTGACGCGCTCGCAATGGCAGGTGCTCGCCTATCTCACCCATAATGAGGGCATTCAGCAGGGCGGGCTCGCCGAATTGCTGGAGGTCGAGCCGATCACGCTCGGGCGCATCGTCGACAAGCTCGAAGCCTGCGGCCTGGTCGAGCGGCGCGCGCATGCGACGGACCGGCGGATTTGGCGGCTCTTCCTGACCGAGAAGGCCGCGCCGAAGCTCGCCGAGATGCGCGGGATTGGCGAGATGACCCGGGCCGAAGCCTTCGGCGAAATCTCGGATGCCGAGCGCGAACATCTTCTCGCCCTTCTGGGGGCGATGAAATCGAATCTGACCGCCGCCTGCAGCAGCGCGCCGCGTGCGGACAAGCAGACCAGCCATGGATGAAGCAGCCATGAAGTCCGAATCCCAGGCCAATGACGAACCGACGCCGGCCAGCAACGTGACCGAGATCCGCCGAGCCGCGAGCAAGCTCGCCCCTTCGGCCGAGGCGACACCTCAGGCGGAAGCGCCGGCCAGCAAGGGTGTCGCCGCGAAACGGGCCGGTGCGCGGCGGCGGGCGCTGTTTGCGCTGCTGCCCGTCGCGCTCGTCGTCGGCGGCTATTTCTATGTTGTCGGCGGGCAGGTCATGTCGACCGAGAACGCCTATGTTCAGGCCGATATCGTCGGCCTCTCGACCGATTTCGCCGGCATCGTCAGTGACATCGGAGTTCGCGACAATCAGGTCGTGAAGGCAGGCGATGTCCTGTTCACGCTCGACGACCAGCAGTTCCGCCTCGCTCTCGACCGGGCGGATGCGCAGATCGGCATCGTCAAGAACGACATTGCCGCGCTGCAGGCGAGCTACAAGGGCGTGCAGAGCCAGATCGTTCAGGCGAAGATCGACATTGATTTCTATACGGTGGCGTTCAAGCGCCAGCAGGATCTGGCGACGAAATCCTATGCCTCGCAGGCGATCTTCGATCAGGCGAAGCATGATCTTGACGGCGCGGTCCAGAAGCTCGCCCTGCTCCAGACCCAACTTGCCGGGATCGGCGCCAATCTCAATGGCGATCCCGAGGCGCCGGCAACCGAGCATCCCCGCTACAAGGACGCCGTCGCCGCGCGCGGCGAGGCCGCCCGCCAATTGGCGCATACGGTGGTCAGGGCGCCGATGGACGGCATCGTGACGAATGTGCCGTCCCTGCAGAAGGGGCAGTATCTCGCCGCGGCGACGAACGCCTTCAGCCTGGTCTCGACCGACCATGTCTGGATCCAGGCCAGCCCCAAGGAAACCGAACTCACCTGGGTGCGCCCGGGGCAGAAGGTGACGGTCGCGGTCGATAGCTATCCGGGCCAGGACTGGACCGGCGTCGTCGACAGCATCAGCCCGGCCTCGGCGGCGAGCTTCTCGCTGCTGCCCGCCCAGAACACCAGCGGAAACTGGGTCAAGGTCGTCCAGCGCATCGCCATGCGCGTGCGCATCGAAACCCCGGCGGACAAGCCGCAATTGCGCGCCGGCATGAGCGTGGTGCTCGACATCGACACCGGCCATGCGCGCGGCCTGCCGAGCTTCGCCTCCTGGCCGTCTGGAAAGTCCTGGCCGTTTGGCAAATCAGAGCCGCGCCATGGCTGATCCCGCCGCGCCGGCGTTCGTCCGCGTCGCCAATCGCGGCGCGATCACCGCCTGCGTGATCCTCTCCGTGGTCATGCAGGCGCTCGATACGACGATCGCCAATGTCGCGCTGCCCTATATCCAGGGCAGCGTCTCGGCGAGCGCGGACCAGATCAACTGGGTCCTGACCTCCTATATCGTCGCAGCTGCGATCATGACGCCGCCCTCGGGCTTCCTGGCTGCGCGCTTCGGGCGCAAACGCGTGCTCTCGGCCGCGATCGTCGGCTTCGTCCTGGCCTCGATGCTGTGCGGCGCGGCGCAGTCGCTGTCGCAGATCGTCGGCTTCCGCCTGCTGCAAGGCTTCTTCGGCGCGGCGCTGGTGCCGATCTCCCAGGGTATCCTGCTCGATATCTACACGCCCGAGGAGCGCGGCTCGGCGATGGCGCTGTTTGGCGTCTCGGTGATGGTCGGCCCGGTGCTCGGCCCGGTGATCGGCGGCTGGCTGACCGAGAACATCTCCTGGCGCTGGGTCTTCTACATCAACCTGCCGCTCGGCGCGCTCGCCTTCACGGGCGTTGCGATCTACCTCAAGGAAACCGCCACCAACGCCACCGCGAAGCTCGACTGGATCGGCTTCGGGGCGCTCAGCCTCGGTATCGCCTCGCTGCAGATCTTCCTCGATCGCGGAGCGCAGCTCGACTGGTTCGATTCCGGCGAGATCATCATCGAGGCCGCGGTCTGCGCCGCCGCCTTCTACATCCTCGTGGTTCACACCTTCACGGCGCAGAACTCGTTCATCAAGCCACGCCTGTTCCTCGACCGGAATTTCAGCGTCGGCATGATCTTCATCTTCGTCGTCGGCATCACCTATCTCGCCTCGATGGCATTGATGACGCCCTATCTGCAGACGCTGATGGGCTATCCGGTCGTCACCGCCGGCGTCGTCATGGGGCCGCGCGGGCTTGGCACCATGGCCTGCATGTTCCTCGTAGGGCGCCTGATCGGCAAGGTCGATATCCGCCTGCTGCTGACGGCCGGCCTCGGCGTCAGCGCCTGGGCGATGTACGATATGTCCGGCTGGACGCCCGATGTCTCGCAGACCACGATCATGGTCACGGGCTTCATCCAGGGCGCGGGGCTGGGCCTTCTCTTCGTGCCGCTGACGACGGTGACCTTCGCGACCTTGCCGGCGCAGTTCCGTGGCGACGGCACGGGGCTCTACAACCTGTCGCGCAATATCGGCTCCAGCGTCGGCATTTCCTTCGTCGCCTATCTCCTGACCCGCAACACGCAGGTCAACCACGCGGAGATAGCCAACTACGTCACTCCCTATAATCGCGTCTTCGAGAACCCGGCGATCAAGCAGGCCTGGGATCCGCTGAAGCTCGCCGGCCGCGCCGCGCTCGACGAAATGGTCACCAAGCAAGCCACGGTCATCGCCTATATCGACGATTTCAAGCTGCTGATGTTGTTGTGCCTGGCCGCGATCCCGCTGGTCATCCTGCTGCGCAGCCCGAAGCGGCAGGAGGCTCCCACTGAGGATCATGCGATGGTGATGGAGTAGCGCCGCCCCATTGCAGCTAACAAAGGCTTAATCGACCGCGCTCTAGCATGGCGCCCTGAGCGGATACTCCGTTGAAAGAGCCTGATAGTGCGCGACCACCCCTTGCCAGAACCCGAGCCGGCGCGTTCCGCGGCCTGGCGCGAGTCCGGCATCGTCACGACGCAGCGCGACGGCGAACTGGCTCGCCTGCTGGAGCAGGTCGAGCGGTTGCAGTGGGAGGTGGAGGAGACATCCCGGCTCCTGCGCGGGCGCGACGAGGCACTGGCGCATAGCAAGAAGATCTTCGATCGCTCCTCCGAAGCTGCGAAAATCGGCGTCTGGGAATGTGATCTGACCGATGCCGATTCCCTGCGCTGGACCGACGCCGTCTACGATCTCTTCGAGCTCCCGCGCGGCTCCAAGCTCGACCGACTCAGAATCGTCGAGATGTACGACCCGGAATCGCGCGCCGCGATGCAGACCCTGCGCAGCAAGGCTATCCGCGAGCAGGGCGGCTTCACGCTCGACGCCAAGATCACGACCGCGCTCGGCAAGGAGCGTTGGATGCGGCTCACCGCCGATGTCGAGAGCGAAAACGGCGTCGCGGTGCGCATCTTCGGCATGAAGCAGGACATCACCGAGGAGCGGGCGCTCTGGGACAAGACGCGGTTCCTGGCGGAAATCGACCTCATGACCGGGCTCGCCAATCGCAGCCAGTTCCAGGCGATCTTGTCGGGCCAGAAGGGAGAGCCTGCCGGTCCGCTCCTGCTCGTCGATCTCGACGGCTTCAAGCAGGTCAACGACACCTTCGGCCATGGGCTCGGCGACGAATGCCTGAAGCAGGTTGCGCTGCGCCTGCGCGGCGTCTGCGCCGAGGCGCGATTGGTGGCGCGGATCGGCGGCGACGAGTTCGCGGTGCTGATGGGCGTGGCTTCCGATCGACTGGAGGCGGAGGCTCTGACCGAGCGCATCCTCGACGCTTTGCGTCGCCCGATCGCCTGGGGCGCGCATGTCTTCCAGCTTGGCGCGTCGGTGGGGATCGCGATCCCGCAAGGCTTCGACGCCTCGAGCTCGGCGGAGCTGTTCAGCCATGCCGATATCGCGCTCTATGCAGCCAAGGCGGCCGGCAAGAATACTTTCAGGGTCTTCGATCCGCAGATGAAGAGCGAGGGCGAGCGGCGCTTCGAGACTATCCGGGATATCGGCCGCGCCCTGATCGAGAACCAGCTCGAACTGCACTACCAGCCCAAGCTGCAGCTCTCCGACCAGAGCCTGTCGGGTTTCGAGGCGCTCCTGCGCCGGCGCATGCCCGATGGGCGGGTGGTCGCGGCGGGGGCCTTCCAGGCGGCCCTGAACGATCCCGACCTTTCGGCGCGGCTGGGCAAATGGGTGGTCGAGAAGG
Organism: Bosea vaviloviae; assembly: GCF_001741865.1. Classification (NCBI taxonomy): domain Bacteria; kingdom Pseudomonadati; phylum Pseudomonadota; class Alphaproteobacteria; order Hyphomicrobiales; family Alloboseaceae; genus Allobosea; species Allobosea vaviloviae. The sequence continues at coordinate 5,146,369 of NZ_CP017147.1, read as the reverse complement.
CCTTGCGCCAGGCCGGGCTCTGGCATCGCGCCGGCTTCGATTTCGGCAGCCTCGCGATCAATCTCAGCGCCTCGCAGCTCCATGACCATCATTTCGCGGAGACGCTGATCGAGAGCGTCGCCGAGCAGGGCCTGAGGCCCGGCATGATCGAGATCGAGGTGACCGAGGGCGTTTTCCTCGACGATGAATCCGGCCCGATGAAGCGCATCCTCGAGCGCCTGAAGCAGAGCGGCATGCGTGTTGCGCTCGATGATTTCGGAACGGGCTACGCCTCGCTCGTGCATCTGCGCAGCTATCCGATCGACGTGATCAAGATCGACAAATCCTTCGTGCAGCGTTTCCTCAGCTCGGCGCAGGATCGCGCCATCCTGGAGACGATCCTGCGCCTGGGGGCGAGCCTGGGCATGGACATCGTCGCCGAAGGCATCGAGACGGCGGCACAATTGCAGGCGTTGAAGGCGCTGGGCTGCCCGTTTGGCCAGGGCTTCCTGTTCTCGCCGGCGGTGCCAGCCTCGCGCGCCGTCGACTGGCTGCTGCCGGTCAGTTGCCGCCAGACCCGCGTGGCGTGATCTTCGTCTTCGCCTGGGTCTTCATCTTCGTCTTGGTCTTGCATCGCAGGTATCTTGCATCGCAGGTCCAAAACTTGCCTGCTCCATCTGTGAGGGAGTGCGGGTGATGACAGATGGGCTCGACGAGCAAGGTGGATCGGCGGCGCTGGCGCTGGAGCTCCAGGGCGCAATCGAGCAGGCGCGCAAGGATGCGCACGAAGACCCGTTCGGAAATCCCGTGCTCAGGCTCACGCTCTGGCTGACGCGGCGGATGGATCGCGGCGAGCTGGCATTGGACGCTGCGCATGCTCTCGTGCGCCATCTTGGCCGCGAGGCATTATACGAGCGGGCGGGGCGCGTAGCGGCCTATGTCGGGCTGACGGATGATGGCGATGTGCCGCTGCTGGCGCTGGCCGAGCGGCTGGCTGCTGCGGCCGAGGGCGAACCCGAGCCCTTTGCGCATTTCCGCATTGCGACCGCCCGGCCACGTTTCGCTGCCGTGTTCACGGCCCATCCGACTTTCGGCATGAGCCGGAAGCTGGCGCATGCGCTGGCCGACGTCGCCTCGGGCGAGGCGGCGGGCGCGGCTGTGATCGAGAATGAGGCGCTCTCCTTCCGGCCCGACGGCGCGATCACGCTGCAGGACGAATTCGAACAGGCGCGTTTCGCCGTGCGCCATGCCCGCGATGCGCTCGACCGCTTGAACGCGGCCTTGCTGACGGCGGCACGTTCGCGCTGGCCGGAGCGCTGGCACGAGCTCGCGCCGCGGCCCTTGATCCTGGCCTCCTGGGTCGGCTGCGACACGGATGGGCGCACCGATATCGGCTGGTGGGACACGCTGCGCTACCGGCTCGAATCCAAGCGCGGACAGTTCGTGCGCATTCTGGAGAAGCTGCCTCAGGTGGCCGCGACGGTCGAGGTGCGGGCGCTGGTGTCGGCCGCGCTCGCCGCTGTCGAGCGCCAGCTCGCGCTCGCGCCGCCGATCGGTACGCAACCGGCGCTGACCGCGCTGCAGGCCTTCGCCCTGGCTCTGGTCGGCGAGCGCGAGGCGGCCTTGCCGGAGGCCTCCGGATTGATCGCGGCGCTCGATCGCGCAATCGCGGCGGCCCGAGCCGATGACGAGACGGCGATGGCTCTGTGCCTGGTCAAGGCAGGTTGCGTTGCCCATGGCGTCTCGATCGCGCTGCCGCATTTCCGGCTCAACGCCTCGCAGCTCCACAATGCGATGCGCGGCGTCATCCCGCTCGATGAGGAACCTGCCTTGCCGGCGCAGCGGCGCGCCTTCCTCAGCGCCGCCAACGCCCTGCTCGGCAAGGTCGAGCCCGCGGTGGTCGATTTCGGCGCGCTCGCGGCCGAGCGCGCCTCGGCCGCGCGGATGATGATGACGATCGCGCAGATCGTGAAGCATCTCGACGGAACGCGCCCGGTGCGCTTTCTCGTGGCGGAAACCGAGACGGGCTACACGCTGCTCTGCGCGCTCTGGCTGGCGAAGCGCTTCGGCATCTCCGACAAGGTCGAGATCTCGCCGCTATTCGAGACCTCGGATGCGCTGGAACAGGGGCCGCGCATCATCGACGAGGCGCTGCGCAGCCCGCATTTCCGCGACTATCTCAAACAGCATGGCCGGCTCTGCATCCAGTTCGGCTATTCCGATTCCGGGCGCTATATCGGCCAGGTCGCGGCGACCTTCTGGGTCGAGCGCCTGCGTATCCGCATCTGCGAATTGCTGACGCGCTACGGGCTGAGCGATATCGAGCTCGTGATCTTCGACACCCATGGCGAGTCGGCGGGGCGCGGCGCGCATCCGCGCAGCCTCAGCGATCGCCTGGCCTATCTCGATCCGGCTTTCGCGCGGCAGGCCTTCAAGCGGGCGGGCATCGCGACGGTGCGCGAGACGAGCTTCCAGGGCAGCGACGGCTATCTGCTCTTCGGCACGCGGCAGATCGCGGCGGCGACAGTCGGGCGTATCGCCGAGGCCGTCTTCGGCGAAGGCCGGGATGCGGGCAAGGATGCGGCCGCCGACCCGATCTATCAGGAGCCGGATTTCGCCTCGGAGTTCTTTCAGACCGTGCGCGAGGAGATGACCGCGCTGGTCGATGATCCCGGCTATGCCGCGCTGATCGGCACCTTCGGTCCCTCGCTGCTCGACAAGACCGGCTCGCGCCCGGCGGCGCGGCAGAGCGATGCGGGCGGGCCGACCCGCATCCGCCATCCGCGCGAGCTGCGCGCCATCCCCAACAACGCGATTCTGCAACAACTCGGCTGGCTCGCCAACAGCGTGCATGGTCTCGGCCAGGCGGCCGGGCGCGCGCCCGACCTGTTTCGCGCCATGCGCGAACGCTCCGACCGCTTCGAGCGCGCCTACAGCCTGGCCAGCCATGCGATGGCCAATAGCGATCTCGACGTGCTGCGCGCCTATCTCGACACGCTCGACCCCGGCAACTGGTTCGACCGCGCGCGCCGGACGACGCGCGAGGGCCGGCGCGACGAACTGCTCGCGGTCGCCGATGCGCTGGCGCGGCTCGAACTCGCGCCGGCGTTGAGGCGCCTGTTCTGGCGACTCTCATCGGACTGGCTGAAGCTGCAGACGGTGGCGGGCGACACGCCGCGCATGTCGGTCAGGCTGGTCGCGCTACATGCGCTGCGGCTGGCGGTGATGCACCGGATCTGGCTCTCGGCGGCGCATATCCCGGATTTCCGGCCCCATGCCGGCTTGACGCGCGAGGCCCTGATCGAGCGCATCCTGCGGCTCGACATCCCGGCCTCGCTGCTTCTGCTCGGCGAGATCTTCCCGCTCAATCCCGATCCGACGATCGGGCTGGATTTCGGCGAGCCGCCGGGACCGCGCGAAGGCGGGACTTATGAAGCGTTGCACCGCGAGGTCTTCGCGCCGATGCGGGCCTGCTTCGACCTGCTGCGCCAAATCTCGGGCGCGATCCAGCACGAAATCGGGGCGTTCGGGTAGGCTTTCGGCCGCGTTCACCGCCCCGTCATTCCGGGGCAGGTCGCAGGCCTGAGCCCGGAACCCATGAACACGAAGCGTCATTCTCGGGCGCAGCGAAGCGGAGCCCCGAGAATTTCGGGCAAAAGATGCTCGGGTCAAGCCCACTGCTGCCCCGTTGGGGTTTTGGCCCCTGAGCGGATCTCCCCTCGCGGGTAAGATGAAGCGAAGTGTCGGATGAATGGCGCGGGGAACCCTTCTCCCGTGTGGGAGAAGGGCAGGGATGAGGGCCTGCCGCTGATTATTGAGGAGCGACCGCGCCGCAGCGCGGGCTTCATCCTGAAAGCGCAGGAGACGATGCGGAGCCGCTTGCGCGATCTGGTGGTCTGGCCTGCCCTCACCCCTGCCCCTCTCCCACACGGGAGAGGGGTTCCCCGCGCCTGTCTCATTCGTCACCGCCCGCTGGAAAACCTTCATTGCACGGAGCTTTTCGATCGGGCGCTCGCGGCGAACCGGACAGTCGTGGGTCAAGCCCGAGCATGACGGGGCTCCATCGGCTTTGGGTCCCGGGCTCTTCGCGGAGTTTATCCTTGGGCCGACCAAAGGTCGGACCCGAGGGCGAAGCCCCGGAATGACCCGTGGTTCCGTGCTCAGGCCGCGAGCTCTCGAGCCAGATTACGCCGCCCGGTCGAGCTCGACCACGACCGCAGTGTATTCCGGCGGGTGCGGGGCGAGCTTGGTCCGGGCGTCGTCGATCCAGCTGGCGAGCTTGATCACTTGCCCCAGGCTGGCGCTTTCTTCGTCGGGCTTTGCCGGCTCGATGATGGTGAGCCCGCCAGCGTCGAAGAAAAAGGTATGGTCGCCGAACACATCGCTGAGCTGGTCCGTGATCGGGTGGTTCTCCGGCAGGGCCTGGGTGCTTGGGATTTGGGCGTTCAACTGGTTCAGGGCGTGGTCGATGCGCGCTTCGGTCAGCTTCATGATCCTGTCCTTTCGTTTGGGGGAAAAGTTGACGAGCGCGCGGCGCACGATCGTCGGTCGGTTCCATGGTCCGACAAGACCTGGTTCCCACAAGACCTGGTCCCGATCAGACCTGTTCCTCGGCGACCAGGGTCAATTCACCGTCATCGTCGATGGCGGCGGCGATCACTTGCGCCGAGCTGAGGCCCTTGGCTTTCAGCGCCGAGGCGGCCATCGGCATCGCATCGATCGCCCGGCGCAGCTCCTGCAATTCATCCTGGCTGGTCTGCGAGGCGAGCGCATTGACCTGGGCCCGCAGCTCCGGCGACAGATTGCCCTTGTCGAGAACGGTGACGCTCTTGACGCCCGGAGCGGATTGGTTGCCGGGAGCTTGCGGCCGAGTCGGGGCGGGCGGATCCTGCTGGGCGCGGGCAGTGCCGCTGGCGGCGAAGGCGAGCGGCAGGCAAATCGCGATTATCGTCAGCTTACGCATGATCTCTCCTTTCCATGAGGGTCTGGAGCGGGAGAGGTCATCTCCCGATAACGAATCGATGCTAGCGGCCAATTCTGGTCAGCGTCTGTCGTTCGTCTGGCCGTTCGATGAAACCAATGCGACCGAACTGTGGGCAGGGCGGATAGCGTCGTCGTCTCCATCGAAACCCGGCCACATCCCATTGCAGCATCAGACCGGATCGTAATCGGCCTGATGCTGCAGTGCGTTGATCTTGCATCGGCTTGTCCCGAAAACCGGTTCCCACTTTTCGGGCTGATGCTTTAGGTTGAGAGCAAGAAGACGAGCCAGCCGGGAGAAGCAGCAAATGGCCGCCACGGAATTCGACGCGCCCGCGGCGCGGATCACGCTGTTCCGTGCGCTGATCCAGGCGAGCGCTCGCCACGGCCGGGCCCGCACGGCGCTGGAGGATCCCGAGCGCCAGCCGATCAGCTTCGGGCGGCTCGTGCTGGGCGCGCTGGTGTTGGGGCGCAAGCTCGCCGGCGTCACGCAAGCGGGTGAGCGTGTCGGCCTGCTGCTGCCCAATATGCAGGGCATGGCGGTGACGCTGTTCGGACTCTCCGCCTTCGGCCGCGTGCCGGCGCTGCTGAACTTCACCGCCGGGGTGAAAAACCTGCGGGCGGCAGCCGAGCTGGCCGGGCTCAGGACCATCATCACCTCGCGCCGCTTCATCGACCAGGCCAAGCTCGACGACGAGATCGCGGCCTTGGGCGAGGGCCGGCGGGTGATCTATCTTGAGGAGGTCCGCAAGCAGATCACCAGCCTCGACAAGGCCTATGGTGCGCTGCTCAGCCTCGCGCCTGGGCTCGCGCATCGCGCTTACGAGGCCAAGCCGGACGATGCGGCGGTGGTGCTGTTCACCTCGGGCACGGAGGGTAGGCCGAAGGGCGTCGTGCTCTCCCATGCCAATCTGGTCTCGAACGCCCGCCAGATCTTCCAGCTCGCCGCCGGCTTCCTGTCCGAGCGCGACATCGTCATGAACCCGCTGCCGGCCTTCCATTCCTTCGGGCTGACGGCGGGGCTCCTGATGCCGCTGCTGCAGGGCATGAAGGTCGTGCTCTATCCGAGCCCGCTGCACTACAAGCAGGTCCCCAAGCTGATCGGCGAGATGGGCTGCAGCTTCCTGTTCGCGACCGACACGTTCCTGCAAGGCTATGCGCGCGCTGCCGATCCCGACGACCTGAAGAGCGTGCGCTATGTCGTCGCCGGGGCCGAGCGGGTGAAGCCCGAGACGCGCCGGATGTGGGAGCCTTACGGCACCACGATCCTGGAAGGCTATGGCTGCACCGAATGCTCGCCCGTGCTCGCCTGCAACACGCCCGTCGCCACGCGCGAGGGCAGCGTCGGGCGTTTGCTGCCGGGCATCGAGGCGAGGCTCGATCCGGTCGAGGGCATCACCGAGGGCGGCAAGCTTTGCGTGCGGGGCCCGAATGTCATGGCCGGCTATCTCAGCGCCGAGGAGCCGGGCAGGATCGTGCCGCCGGAAGGCGGCTGGCACGACACCGGCGATATCGTCGCGATCGATGACGGCTTCGTGGTGATCAAGGGCCGGGCCAAGCGCTTCGCCAAGCTCGGCGGCGAGATGGTCTCGCTTGCTGCGGTCGAAGCGATGGTTGCGGGACTATGGCCGGAGCAGAACCATGTCGTGGTGGCGCTGCCCGATGCGCGCAAGGGCGAGCAGCTCGTCCTCGTCACCGAAAAGCCCGATGCCGAAAAGCGCGCCTTGCTAGACGAGGCGAAGGCGCAGGGCTTTCCCGAATTATGGGTGCCGCGCGCGATCCTGGTGACCAACTCGATTCCGGTGCTCGGCAACGGCAAGATCGACTATGGCGCGACGCGCGAGCTCGCGGCCTCGCGCCGTTCGCTGCTGTGAAGCCACAATCTTGGCTATGGTGCGCCGCATGATCATGGTTTCCGCATCCTCGCTCCTCTCCACAATCCGCATCGCGGCGCTTGCGCCGGCGCTCTATCTGGGTTCGCCGGCCGATCTCGCGGCGCAAGGCAAGAGTGTGATCCAGGGCAAGAATGCGGTTTATGAGCGGCGCGACGAATGCGTCGAGGCCGGCCTGCTGAGCGCCGCGCAATGCGAGTTCGCCTATCGCAATGCCCGCGCCGAATTCGAGCAAAAGGCGCCGCGCTATGCCTCGCGCGCGTCCTGCGAGCAGGTCCATAAGCGCTGCGGCGCACAATTGGTCGCGACCGGCGGCTGGGATACGCTCGGACGCGGTGGCGCGACCTATGTGCCGCGCTTCAGCGGCGTGCGCCTGACGGGCGAGGGCGCTGCCTTGCGGGCCTTGCCGGTGGTCGCGGGTTCCGGGCGGATCGTCTTCGCCGGGCGTTCGGTGACGGAGCTGCAGGACAAGGTGGCGGGCCGGCAAAACGTGTCCGGACCGACCGAGGCGCGCAGCAGCCGGCATGGCCACCAGACGCAAGCCGCAGGACCTTACGTGAAACGTGGCGACCGTGACGACACGGTGCGCGTGCCGATGGAGCAGAAGAGCATCGGCTCCAATGTCGCGCCGGGCCTCTATGTCGATCCCGACGGCGTCGAATGGTACAAGCCCGCCCGCCGGCATTGAACGGCTTGCGTGGAGGAGCTTGGAACGGCTTGCGCCGAAGCGCTTGCAGCGGCTTGCGCCGGGAGCCCGCGCCCGCTACCCCTGCGGGCAGGCGGACGTGGCGAAACTGGTAGACGCAAGAGACTTAAAATCTCTCGGCCCGAAAGGCTGTGCGGGTTCGATCCCCGCCGTCCGCACCAATCTTGCATTCTTTCCGTGAAGCCAGCCGCCGCCGTCAGTCCGTAGCGGTTAGGGCGCCTTGCGACCTTCTATGGTCCGCAACAGAACGGACGCAATCGAAAGGTGGTCAAGACACACGTCAATCGGATCGACCACATTATCGTGCCCGCGAGGATTGCGAATTCCTGCCATGGCACCTGCAAAGATATAGCGGAAGCCCTTTTGTTCGTCCTTTTCGCTGAGTGTCGCCAAGTCGTTGAGACGAATTCGAGGCGCTGCTTCATTCAAAGCGTTCATCATCAAGCTAAAGCCTATGTCTTCAAGACCAGAGATGACTTTGACACGATTATCTATTAATTTGAATGCTTCAAATGTGGCTTGTGCGTAGTGCCCGTCATCAAAGAGCTTGATCGAGACGGCTGCGAGGTCGGTGTGGATATTCCGCTCGTCGAACGGGTGAATTGCTCCCTTCTCTGCGGCTGGTTGCTGACCAAAGTTCTTCGCCCCTCGGGCGATCCTTTCGAAAGCGGTAAGCGCGGCGGTCATGGGAATAAGTTGGCCCGGATGCTCTTGAATATGGCGTCGTAAGTGGCCTGCGTTCCCTCGGCCGGAAGGTTGATTTCTATCCGCACGGTCAGCGCCATTTCGCCCTTCTCACGAGAAGGGACGATTGCCGGCTTCAATTCGCTAGTCGCGTTAGGCGAGGCGGCTTGGAGCACCGGCTTCGCCTTGGTTTTACTTCGGGGAGAAGAACCCGATTTTGGTTTTGGTCCGTTTGGCTGACTCTCGCTTTTGTAGCCGCTCAGGTCGCGCAAGGCCATGAAAACCCCGGCCTGACGCTGACCAATAATGTCACTCGTTTTGTCCGCGCTTCGAAAGAAGCTGATTAGGGAATTTCGGTCCATCGCCCATGCGTCGTCGCCGCGAAGGTCAAATAAGTCCGCATAAGCAGCGCGCGTGAGATCGCTGAACGCCTTTTCAAATTCGGCCTCGTCGTGCGTCGTCATGACGCCGTGGCCCTTTTCCGTTCGCTTTCCCTCTTCGTCAATCAGGCCGAGATGTTGAAGGACGTTGATGACGTAGCTTTCATTCTTGGGGGCTAGCCCTAGCTTCTTAACGGTATCTGACGACACAGTCGCAGGAAAGTTTTTCCGCAAGAAGCCGATCATTTGGGTGACGTTGTTGACGCCTGAAATGTAAGGATGGCTCGGCATTCTCTCCCCCAATTTTTTTGACTGACTATCGATCCACTGAGTCATCTTGAGGGTCAACTATGCTATCGGCAAATTTCGGGCTTTTCCTCTGCGATATGCTGACATTCAAGAGCGCCCAATCCACACAGGGGCGCCTGTCACTCTTTCACACGGACTCCAGTAACTGAGGCTTTCGGCGCGAGATTTCTCGGTCGAAATCAGAGTTTCGCACTCGTGCTGTCACGATCAGCGCCTCGCCTCCTTCCTGAAAATCACGCTCAGATTATTCGCAGGCATCTCGATGACCTCAGGCACGGAGAAGCCCGCCTCTTTTGCCAATGCTGCGACCTCATCGAGATCGCGCAGGCCCCAGTCCGGGTTGCGGCTGCGCAGGCTTGCGTCGAAGGCGGCGTTGCTGGGCTCGAGCGTGCGGCCGGGGCGACGGTAGGGGCCGTAGAGATAGAGCGCCGCGCCGGCTTTCAGGATGCGCCCGGCCTGGCGGATCAGGCCCTGCGTCGCTGCCCAGGGCGCGATATGGATCATGTTGATGCAGAGGATCGCGTCGGCGTGCACGACGGGCCAGGCCGGAGCCGCCGCGTCGATCAACAGGGGCGGGCGGATATTCTGCGCGCCTTGCGTCCAGGCTTTGATGCTCTCCAACGCCTCACGCGAGGGGTCGCTGGGCTGGAAGATGAGGCCCGGCAGGGCGCTGGCGAAATGCAGGGCATGCTCACCCGAGCCGCTGGCGATCTCCAGCACGAGTCCGTTCGCGGGCAGCACCTCGCGCAGCACGGCAAGGATCGCGTCGCGGTTGCGCTGCGTGGCAGGCGCGAAGAGGCGCTGCTCACTGCGTGTTGTTTCGCTCGCGGCCGGCTGCCACGGTCCGCTTGTCTTGCTCGTCATGCCTGTCCTGCCTTTCGACCGGGCCATGCGATCACTGGGCCATGCGATCACCGGGTCTTGCGATCACCGGGGTTTTGCAAATCACCGGCCCTTGCGAATCTTTGCTGCGCCCCATCGCCACGCAATCGCGATACGCTATAAGGGCTTTTGAAGCAGGCCGCTGACGAGTGCGGCTTTGCATGGCGCGGGCTGGTTTTGTTAACCGAGGTATTGATCGTCGTGGCATTGACCGTGATCAACGGTCTTCTGTCCATGTCCGAATTGGCCGTCGTCTCATCCCGCCCCGCCAGGCTCAAGGTTCTCAGCGATCAAGGCAATAAGGGCGCGGCGATCGCGATCCGCCTGACCGAGAATCCGGGCCGCTTCCTCTCGACCGTCCAGATCGGCATCACGCTTGTGGGCGTGCTCTCGGGCGCCTTCTCGGGCGCGACCCTGGGCGCGCGGCTGGCCGACTGGCTGGCGGAGCAAGGCCTGTCGCGCACGGCTTCGGACGGACTTGGCGTCGGTGCGGTGGTGGTGGCGATCACCTATCTCTCGCTGATCCTGGGTGAACTGGTGCCCAAGCAGATCGCCTTGCGCGATCCCGAGCGCGTCGCGGCGCGCGCCGCGCCCGCCATGCTGTTCCTCTCCAAGATCGGCGCGCCCTTGGTCTTCCTGCTCGATCTCTCGGGGCGCGCCGTGCTGAGCCTGCTCGGCCAGAAGGGCGAGCCGGAGGAGAAGGTCACCGAGGAGGAGGTCCGCACCATCATCGCCGAGGCCGAGACGGCCGGCGTGCTGGAGCGCGACGAGCGCGAGATGATCTCGGGCGTGATGCGGCTCGCCGACCGTTCGGCGCGCGCGCTGATGACGCCGCGCCGGGAGGTCGAGGTGATCGATCTCGCCGACAGCGTCGACGAGATCCGGGCCCAGTTGCGCGCGACGCGCCGCTCGCGGCTGCCGGTCCAGGACGGCGAGCCCGACTCGATCATCGGCGTCGTCATCGTCAAGGATATGATCGATCTGCTCTCGGACGGCGGGGCGCATGATCTGCGCCAGCTCGTCGACGAGGCGCCGGTGGTGATGGACACGGCCAATGCGCTGCGGATCCTGCGCGATATCCGCGCCTCCAAGGTGCATATGGCGCTGGTCTTCGACGAGTACGGGCATTTCGAGGGTATCATCACGCCCGGTGACGTGCTGGAGGCGATTATCGGCGCCTTCCAGGAGGAGGAGGAGAGCGAGCCGCCGATCGTGACGCGCGCCGACGGCTCCTTTCTCGTCGCCGGCTGGATGCAGGTCGACGAGTTCTCGCATGAGCTCGGCATCCACATCCCGCGCGATGCCGATTTCCAGACCGTGGCGGGCTTCATCCTGGCTGAGCTCAACCATCTCCCCAATGTCGGCGAATCGTTTGATCGCGGCCACTGGCGCTATGAGGTGGTCGATCTCGACGGGCGCCGGATCGACAAGGTGCTGGTCAGCCGGATCGAGTGAGACGGGCGTTGACGGCGATCGCGGCGTCGTGGTCTAAAGTCCCCAAGGGGTTCACCGCGACGACCCCGTGAGGCTTCGGCCCAAGGTTCGCGTCCAGATTCCTTGCTTCAGGATGGACGCCATGTCTTCCAATATCGAGATCAGCACTGCCCAATTGTCCCGGCTCGTCGGCCTGCCCGACGCTCCGGTGCTCATCGACGTTCGCATTCCACAGGATTTCGACGCCGACCCACGCTTGCTGCCAGCCTCCGAACGGCGCAGCCACACCGATGTGGCCGCCTGGGCCAGAGGCTATGCCGGTCGGCGCGTCGTGGTCTCCTGCCAGCGTGGTCTCAAGCTCAGCGAGGGCGTTGCTGCCTGGCTGAGGCATGAGGGCGTCGAGGCCGAAAACCTCGCGGGCGGGTTCGAGGCCTGGCGCGACGCGGGCGGGATGCTGGTGGCACCGGCCAAGGTCCCCCCGCGCAATGCCGCCGGCAATACCGTCTGGGTGACGCGGACCCGGCCCAAGGTCGACCGCATCGCCTGTCCCTGGCTGATCCGGCGTTTCGTCGATCGCGATGCGGTCTTCCTGTTCGTCTCGCCGTCGGAGGTCGCAGACGTGGCCGATCGTTTCGGCGCGACGCCCTTCGATATCGACGGCGTGTTCTGGAGCCATCGTGGCGCGCGCTGCAGCTTCGACGTCATGATCGAGGAGTTCGGCTTGTCGAGCCCGCCGCTCGACAGACTGGCAACGATCGTGCGGGCGGCCGATACGGCGGAGCTCGATCTCGCGCCGCAGGCGGCGGGGCTGCTCGCGGCCTCGCTGGGCCTGTCGCGCATGTTCAAGGATGATCTCGCGCAATTGGAGGCCGGCATGCTGCTTTATGACGCGTTCTATCGCTGGTGCCGCGATGCGAGCGAGGAAAGCCATAACTGGCCCGCAAGCTCGGCCAAGATCTGAGGCGCGGCGATGACGATCGCGACGACAACGGCTTCGGTCGAAGCAACGCCTGCCATGCCGACGCTGGCGGAAGCCACCCGCGTCTGGGCGAAGATCGGGCTGCTGTCATTCGGCGGGCCGGCCGGGCAGATCGCCCTGATGCATAAGGAGCTGGTCGAGGAGCGGCGCTGGATCGGCGAGCAGCGTTTCCTGCATGCGCTCAATTACTGCATGCTCCTGCCGGGCCCGGAGGCGCAGCAGCTTGCCGTCTATATCGGCTGGCTGATGCATCGCACGTTCGGCGGGCTCATCGCCGGCCTGCTGTTCATCATCCCCGGCGCGCTGGTGATGCTCGGGCTCAGCACGCTCTATGTGCTCTACCGGCAGGTTCCACTCGTCGACGGGATCTTCTTCGGGGTGAAGGCCGCGGTGCTTGCCGTGGTCATCGAGGCGGGCTTGCGGATCAGCCGGCGGGCGCTGAAGAACCGCGCCATGGTGGCGGTGGCGATCGCAGCCTTCATCGCGATCTTCCTGTTCAAGACACCGTTTCCGCTGATCATCCTGGCGGCCGGTCTGATCGGTTGGCTCGGCCATCGCGCCAGGCCCGATCTGTTTGGAGCTGGCGCGGGGCATGGCGCGGCGGGGCCCGATGTCGTCGGGCTGGTCGATCAGATGTTCGCGCGCGGCGAGATGGCGCATGCGCGCCCTTCAGCGGGCAAGGCGCTGCGGGTCCTGGCCGTCTGGCTGCCGCTCTGGCTCGGGCCGGTGTGCCTGCTCTGGCTGATGACGGGGAGCGCGAGCGTCTGGACGCATCTGGGGACATTCTTCAGCACCATGGCTGTCGTCACCTTCGGCGGCGCCTATGCGGTGCTGGCCTATGTCGCGCAGGCCGCGGTTGAGACCTATGGCTGGCTCGTCGCCGGCGAGATGGTCGATGGGCTCGGCCTTGCCGAGACGACGCCCGGTCCGTTGATCCTGGTGCTGCAATTCGTCGGCTTCCTGGCAGGATTTCGTGCGCCGGGCAGCCTGCCGCCGCTGCTCGCGGGCGGGCTAGGCGCGTTCTTGACGCTCTGGGTCACCTTCGCGCCCTGCTTCCTCTGGATCTTCCTGGGCGCGCCCTATGTCGAGGCGCTGCGCGGCAACAAGGCGCTGTCGGCGGCGCTGAGCACGATCACGGCTGCGGTCGTCGGCGTGATCATGAACCTCGCGCTCTGGTTCGGCCTGCATGTCCTGTTCAGGCAGGTGCGCCGGGTCGAGCTGCTGTTCGCCAGCCCCGACTGGCCCGTGCTGGCCTCGCTTGACTGGCGCGCGGCGCTGCTCTCGGCTGCCGCGATGGTCGCGATGCTGCGCTTCAAGACCGGGATGATCCCGACGCTCGCGGCCTGCGCGGCGGCAGGCATGGTGCTGACGCGGCTTCCGGCCTGATCTTCGCACCGCGTTTCAGCGCGTTTTCGAGCGAAGTGGTCGCCGGTTCGCGTGAAGAAAACGCGTTAAAACAAAGAGCTGGAGCCGTTGAACGATCCAATTGGATCGGAAACGGCTCTAGCGGCGCGGCGGCTCGCCGGGCTCGATGATGCGGTACTCGGCGTCGATCACATCGACGCGCTCAGCCGGCCGTCTCTGCGCGGCGAAGGGATCGGGCCGGCCGAAGCCGGCAGCCTTCAGCCGGCTGCGCAAGCGCCATGCGGCGACCGCACCGACGATCATGACGACCGGAATCAGGATCAGCGCGAGGCTGGCTGCGAGCAGGAACAGGGTGACGCCGACAACCAGGCTCGCCGCCATGGCAAGCCATGTCATCCAACGCGGACCGCGCTGGGGGCGGCCGCCGAGCTGTTCATGGAGATTGACGCGGATCATCTGGCCCTCGTCCAATGGATCGAGGATGACAGATAGGGATGAAATGCGGCGAAGACGAGAGCGGTGCGCCCGTTTGAAGCGGATGACTCTGACGAATTCATGCTGAAAGCTGGAATCATTCCGTTCCACCGGGAGCTTCCGGCAAAGTCGTTGACCTCCTCTCGCTCACTCTCAATTTTGTGAGAGATATCATAAAGTGATATAAAGCGCTATGAACGAGGAGGCTGGACATGGCTTCAAGCTATACGCTTGGCTCCCATTATGAGAGCTTTATCAAGGAGATGGTCGAAAGCGGTCGCTACTCCACAGCCAGCGAGGTGATGCGCGACAGCCTGCGGTTGATGGAAGAGCGCGAGCAGATGCGGTCTGCCAAGCTGGAGGCGTTGCGCCAGCTTGTCCGCGAGGGCCTGGATAGCGGGCCAAGCGAAGACCACGACATGGATGACATTCTCGCGACTGCCCGCAGGGAGCGTCAGCGCGAAAAAGCCGGCCGCGCGAATGGCAAATAGGGCGCGACGCCTTCCAGCCGCGCGCCGGGACCTGATCGGGATCTGGCGTTTCATCGCAGACGACAACGAAGCTGCCGCCGACCGGTTGCTGGCGCGGATCGAGCAGTCGATCGTCATGCTCCGTGAACACCCCTTTGCGGGCGCGACCGGCCAGAACTGGCGATGAATATTCGCAGCTTCCCTGTCGGCAACTATGTGCTGTTTTACCGGCCGCTCGCCGATGGGATCGAGCTGGTTCGGGTGCTGAGCGGCTACCAGGACATCCAGCCCGAAGACGTCGAGTGACAGTCGCTGCCCAGAGAGGGCAGTTGGGCTGTCGCAGAGCAGGATACGAAAAAGTGGGCACCGGTTTTTCGCGTTGATCCGGCTCTAGTCGAATTCAGACCGGGGCGCGCCAGTCATAGAGCCAGTCGTAGCGACGGCGCATGCCGTCGGGGCCGAGACGCCGCATCACCAGGTCGCGGCCAAAACTCCAAGGCCGGCCGAGATGGTAGGCGCGGCCATTGCTGCGGCTGGTCGCCTGGACGCGGGCGACGCGCTCGGTGCGTGCCTTGGCATAGGCCGCCATCGCAGCCGGCACGCCGGAGGCGCCGTCGCGCTCCAGATGCGTCGCGAGTTCATGCGCCAGCACCGCCGCGTCCTCGATCGCCAGCGCCGCGCCCTGGGCGAAGAAGGGCAGCACGGGATGAGCGGCGTCGCCGAGCAGCGCGATCCGGCCCTGCGCCATCGCGGCCGGCGGTCTGTCGAACAGCGACCAGACCTGCCATGGGCCGGCCGCGCCGGCGAGGCGGTGGAGATCGGGAGCGGCACCAGCGAGATGGCTCGTCAGCAGGCGGGCATCGCCGTCGCGGCTCCAGCCTTCGCGTGCCTCCTTGGCTTCCCGGATGATGACGAGATTGATCTCGCGCCCGTTTGCGACGGGATAATGCACGGCATGGCGGCCCGCACCGAGATGGAGCGTGATGTCGGCTGCGGGCTTGTCGCTGCCGGCCGGGACAAGGCTGCGCCAAGCCTCGAAGCCGGTGAAGGCGGGGGACGCGGCGTCGCCGCTGAGCTCTCTGAGCCGGGACCAGAGCCCGTCAGCGCCGACTACGCCGAGCGCCTGCACGGTCTCGATCTGCCCGGCATCGCTGACCAGGGTCGCAGTGATGCTGTCCTGGGTCTGGGCGATCTCCTGCAGGCCCCGGCCGACGACGAGGCGGATATTGGGGAGCTGGCGGGCGGCGTCGAGCAGCAGCATGTGCAGATCGGAGCGCTTCAGCACGCGAAAGGGCGTTTCCGCCGGCGCGACCGCCATCGGCATGCCTGCGATCTCGGCCCCGTTCCGCCAGCGCCGGATGACGAGCCTGTCGACCGTGACGCCGACGCGCTTCAACGCGAAGCCGAGATCGAGAGCCGCGAGCACGCGCCCGGCATTGGGCGATAATTGCAGGCCGGCGCCGGTCTCACCGAAGCCGGTGCGCTTCTCAGCCAGCGTCACCGCGATGCCGCGCCGGGCGAGCGCGATGGCGGCCGTCAGACCGCCGATTCCGGCGCCGGCGATCAGGATATGGGGAGTTGGCACGGCATATCCGGCTGAAGATGTGTTGGTAGGCGGACCGAAACGTCAGTCCTTGTTGTTGCTGCCGTCGCGATCGGGCGGCAGGTCCGGGCGGGGCGAGCCTGGCTCGGCCCAACTGCGGGCATAGGGCTCGGCCTTGCCGCCGAGGCGCGGCGCGGTCTCCTGGGACACTGACTGGCAGCCGGCGAGAAGCGTCGCCAACAACAGAACCGCGCCGGTGACCGTGCGGATCCGGCTCATCGTCATGCGGCCTGCGAGGTCTCGTGATGCGCGCATTCAGGCGGCGTGCAGGCGCCGCCCTTCAGCGACGGATCGTATTTGAACAGCGTCGAACAATAGGGGCAGACGATCTCGTGGTCGGAGCCCATGTCGAGGAAGACATGGGGATGGTCGAAGGGAGGCTTGGCGCCGATGCACATGAACTCATGCGCGCCGACATGGATCACGGCCACGCCGGAATCATTGTGGAAATGCGGAATGCCCGTCTCGGCCATGATCGTCGCTCTGCAAATGGGATGTCGTGCTGCGAATGGAATATCTTGCAGTGATGCTGGCACAAACTAGCGTGCGCCGCCTGCCCGCGCCAGTGCGCGATTGCCTCAGGGCGATGCTTGAGGGCGATTCTTGCCGCGTCGCGGGGTCAGCGAAAGCAAACCTCGGCGAGAGCCGAGACGCGGCTGCGCTCCTCCGGGCTGAGCGCATTCTCGAGCACTTTTCGCCAGAGATCTTCGCGCTTGATGGCGTCGACCGTGCAGCCGCAGCGCGCCCGGCAGGCGCTGGCGTCGTGCGCTCCTTGCATGCAGCTACGCTCGCAGGACTGCATGAAGGGCTTTTCGTCCAAGGGTCGCGCGATCACAAACTGCATCGCCAGCATGAGTGCCCCGATGAAGAGCGGCTGGTGCACGAGATAGACCAGCAGGCTGTTGCGGCCGCCCCAGGCCACGACCCGCGCGGGCAAGGCGCGCGGCTGCCAGCCGGCGAGGCGCGAGTGCGCGAGACGCGGCAGCGCCAGCCGCGCCAGCACTATCCCGGTCAGAACCCAGCCGAACCAGGGGAAAACAGGCACGAAATCGGCGGAGGGTGGAATCTTCTGGGCCAGTCCGAGCCAGAGCAGCCATGACTGGTCGAGGACGGGATGGGCGAGATACGGCACGGCGAAGACGAAGAGCGCGGCCAGCGCGACGGCAAGCGTCGGCAGCCATAGGAAGGGCAGGGCGATGACGCTCGCCAGCGCGACCTGATGCAGGATGCCGAAGAAGATGAAGCTGTCGGGCATGGCGAACCAGGTGCCGACCGTCACCAGCGCGGCCGCGCCCGCGACCATGGCGAGGCGCTTGAGATAGGCGTGACGGTTCAGATAGACTTGGCGATTCAGCCCGTTGCGGGTCGCGAGTACCAGGCTGACGCCGACCAGCGTCAGGAAGCTCGCGGCGATCGAGCGGGCGAACCAGTGCCAGCCCGGCTCGACCGGGGTGTCGACGTCGATCAGCTCGAAAAAGGCGAGGTCGTAGGTGAAGTGGAAGACGAACATCGCCAGTAGGGCGATGCCGCGCGCCAGATCGATGAACGCGAAACGCGGTCGGGCGACGGTCTGTGTCGGGCTGATATCGGCAGTGCTCATATCCATCTTCATAGGCAAGCGGCGTCAGGGCCGCTACCCAAAGCAGCGGCTGCATGGCAGGGAGAAGGCAACGCCAACGGCCCAAGCGATCGCGATCATGCAGAGTTTCTCATCCGACGGAGTCAATCTCGCCTATATCGACCTCGCGCCGACAAGCGAGGTTGCGCGCGGCGAGACGGTCATGCTCGTCCACGGCTTCGGCTCCAGCCATATGGTCAACTGGGTCAACACCCAATGGACGAAAACGCTGACCCATGCCGGATACCGTGTCGTCGCGCTCGACAATCGCGGCCATGGCCAGAGCGAGAAGCTCTATGAGCCGGCCGCCTATTCCTCGCAGATCATGGCCGAGGATGTGCGCTGCCTGATGGACCATCTCGATATCTCGCAGGCCGCGGTGATGGGCTATTCGATGGGCGCGCGGATCTCGGCGCATCTGGCGCTGGCGCATCCAGATCGCCTGCGGGCGCTGCTGCTCGGCGGGCTCGGCATCCATCTGGTCGAGGGCGTCGGCCTGCCGCTCGGCATTGCGGATGCCATGGAGGCGCCCTCGCTCGATGTCCTGACCGACCCGATGCAGCGGATGTTCCGCGCCTTTGCCGATGCGACCAAGAGCGATCTCAGGGCGCTCGCCGCCTGCATCAGGGGCTCGCGCCAGACCTTGACCGCTGCACAAGTCGGGCAGATCGCGGTGCCGACCCTGGTCAGCGTCGGCACGAAGGACGATGTCGCGGGTTCCGGGCCGGAGCTTGCGGCGTTGATCCCGAATGCCGAAGCGTTCGACATCGAAGGCCGCGACCACAATCTCGCCGTCGGCGACAAGAGCCACAAACAGGCGGTGCTGGATTTCCTGGCGCGGGTCTGAACGGGCGGGCCGGCGGGCGGGAAAGCGGAGTCCCTTCAGGGTTTTGCGCCCGGCGGCTGCGGTCTTGATTCAAGCGGGTGCGGGGCCGATCTGACACTTCCGCGCTTTCGCGTTTGGCGGTTCGCCACCGCAATGTGCTAGAGTTTGAATTCGTCTTACGTCTCCATCGGAGAATGATCATGCCGTCTGGGCGCTCCGTCATAGAAGCACGCGATCCCGCTACCGGGCTCGACCGTGTCGATCCCGTCTGGGCCAGGTTGCGGCGCGAGGCTGAAGCTGCGGTCGCCAGCGAGCCGTCGCTTGCCAGTCTGATCACGGCCTCCGTGCTGAACCAGCCGAGCTTCGAGGCGGCGGTCAGCCACCGCGTCGCGATGCGCCTCGGGCATGTGGCTGTTCCAGCCGATCTGATCGCGCAGGCTTTCGAGGAGGCGCTTATTGCCGATCCGGAGATCAGTCAGGGCATACGGGCCGATGCGCTCGCGGTGATGGACCGCGACCCGGCCTGCTACCGGGTGCTGGAGCCGGTGCTGTTCTTCAAGGGCTTCCACGCCTTGCAGGCCCATAGGCTGGCTCATTGGCTGCACCGGCAGGGGCGGCGCGATTTCGCGCTTTATCTGCAGAGCCGCTCATCGGAAGTGTTCCAGACCGATATCAACCCGGCCGCGGTGATCGGCAAGGGCATCTTCCTCGACCATGCCACCGGCCTCGTCGTCGGCGAGACCACGGTGATCGAGGACGATGTCTCGATGCTGCAGGACGTGACGCTGGGCGGAACCGGCAAGCAGGGCGGCGACCGCCACCCCAAGATCCGCAAGGGTGTGCTGATCGGCGCCGGCGCCAAGATCCTCGGCAATATCGAGATCGGCCAATGCGCCCGCGTCGCAGCAGGCTCGGTCGTGCTGCAGGCCGTGCCGCGCAACAAGACCGTCGCCGGCGTGCCGGCCAAGGTCGTCGGCGAGGCCGGCTGCGCCGAGCCGTCGCGCTCGATGGATCAGATCCTGGCCGGGGATTGCGGCAGCGCGATCTGAGCTGATTGCGCCTGCATTTCGAGAGCATTGCGCGAAAAAGTGGGTACCGGTTTTTCGCAAGAGCAATGCGCTCAGCTTTTAGGATCGATCACGTTTTTCGCATTCGGACCAAGCCGTCCGAATGCGACGTGATCGAGCAGGCTGCGCGCGATCTCGCGCCGGCTGGCATGCGCGCTTGCTTGTGAGTTCAGGACGAGCGTCAGCGCGTCTCCGGTCGGCATCGCGTCCATGAAGGGGGCGGCAAGCCTGCCGTCGCGCAGATGCGGCGCAATCAGGCTCATCCGGCCCATCAGCACACCGGAGCCCGAGAGCGCGGCGTCGAGCGCCAGGCTGTAGAGCGAGAAGGAAGGGCCGCGGGCCGGGTCGATCGTCCCGATGCACCCCGTGAAGGCGAGCCAGCGCCGCCAATCATCCCGCCAGACAGCGTCATGCAGCAAGGTCGCGCGCGCCAGATCATTGACGCTTGTGAGCGTGCGCGCCAGTGCCGGCGCGCAGACCGGCAGGATCGCGTCCGGACCCAACGTCAGCGCATCGACGGGGCGCGCCTCGGGGCCGAGATAAAACAGCGCCAGATCATGCGGCTCGCGGCGTGGATCCGGCGGTTGCTCCATCGCGGAGACCGAGATCTGCAGTCCGGGAAACGCCGCCTGCAGCGCGGCCAGGCGCGGCGAGAGCCAGAGCTGGGCGATGCAGGGCAGGGCGGCGATGGTCAGTGCGCGGCCTTCATGCCCGGCGTTCAAGTCCTGCCCTGCGCGTAAGTCCTGCACGGCTTGTCCCAGCGTATCGAAGCCGCGCGTCAGCTTGGGCAGGGCGTTGCGCGCGCCCTCCGTAAGTTCCACCCGCTGGGCGAGGCGGCGAAACAGCGGGAAGCCGAGCCATGCCTCCAACTGCCGGATCTGCTGCGTCACCGCGCCGGCCGTGACGCCGAGCTCTTCGGCTGCCTTGACGAAGCTCTCGCAGCGCGCCGCCGCCTCGAAGGCCCGCAAGGCGTTGAGGGAGGGCAGGCGCGGGCGCGGCGGCTTAACGGGCATGACGGGTCCTCTCTTAGGCTGAGATTTTCTCTGCCTGCGAGCGAGGATTACTCGTTTGCGCCGCGCCGCGCAAACCGGTCATATCCTTCGCATCATGCGGAATTATCGCGAGGAGGATCGATCGATGACGGCTCTGGGCAGGCGCGACTGGGTTCCGCAAGCGAGCGAGGATTACGTGCTCGGCATCGCCGCCGAGACGGCCGGCCAGTCGCTCGACGCGGTCGAGGCGCGGATCGCGGCGCTGACGGTCGAGAACCGCAACATCCATGAGCGCGACTGCATCAACCTCAACCCCGCGACCAATGTGATGAACCCCAAGGCCGAGGCCGTGCTTGCGGCGGGGCTCGGCGCCCGGCCCTCGCTCGGCTATCCCGGCGACAAATACGAGATGGGGCTGGAGGCGATCGAAAAGATCGAGATCATCGCCGCCGAACTCGCCGCCGAGGTCTTTGGCGCGAAATATGCCGAGATCCGCGTGCCCTCGGGCGCCATTGCCAATCTCTATGCGTTCATGGTCGCGGCCAAGCCCGGCGACTGCATCATCGCGCCGCCGGGCGCGATCGGCGGCCATGTCACGCATCACGGCGCCGGCGCCGCAGGGCTTTACGGCATCGTTACCCATCCCGCCCCAGTCGACCCGGTGAACTACACCGTCGACCTTGCGCGCCTGCGTGAGGATGCCTTGCGATTGAAGCCCAAGCTGATCTCGATCGGCGGCAGCCTCAACCTCTTCGCCCATCCGATCCGCGAGATCCGCGCGATTGCCGACGAAATCGGCGCGATCGTGCTGTTCGACGCGGCGCATATGTCGGGCATGATCGCCGGCCATGGCTGGCAGCAGCCGCTGGAGGAGGGCGCTCATCTGATGACGATGAGCACCTATAAGAGCCTGGGCGGGCCGCCTTCGGGTCTGATCGTCACCAATGACGCCGAGATCGCCAAGCGGCTCGACGCTGTCGCCTATCCCGGTCTGACCGCGAATTTCGATGCGGCGAAATCGGCCTCGCTGGCGATCACCTTGCTCGACTGGAAGGCGCATGGCCGTGCTTACGCGCAGATGATGGCTGAGACGGCCAAGGCGCTGGGCGAGGCGCTGGTCGAGCGGCAGGTGCCGGTCTTCGCGCGCGATCGCGGCCTGACGACCTCGCATCAATTCGCGATCGAGGCTCACAGCTATGGCGGCGGCCAGGCGGCCGCCAAGACGCTGCGTGCCATCAACATCCTGAGCTGCGGCATCGGCCTGCCCCTGCCGGAGGTGGCGGGCGACGTCAACGGGCTCAGGCTCGGCACGCCCGAGATCGTGCGCTTCGGCATGACGCCCGCCGATATGCCCGAACTCGCAGGCTATATCGCTGAAGGCCTCAGCGGTTCGCGGCCGGCGGAGGTCGTGGCTAAAGATGTGACGGCGTTCCGCGGGCGCTTCCGTGAGCTGCATTTCATGCGGTGAGGGCTGGCGCTGCCTGCATCCAGGCAGGCTTGACCATCGGCCACCGAGCTTTCACAGTCGTCGTCATTCCAGGGAGATCCCCGGCAAGGGGCTGAGACACCGCTGGCAGACCGGGGCAACCCGGATAAGCGCGCGGAAATCCTTCGAACCTGATCCGGTTCATACCGGCGGAGGGATGGATTTCCCGGCATGAAGCCGGCGGCCCGCAAGGCTGCAGATATCCTCGCCCCCCGTTGCGGCGAGGAGTTTGCGATGAGAGGCCCGCCCGACACCAGTTTGCGCCGCCAGCAGGCCGGCCCGCCCGATGCTCCGGCGCCGCCGGCCTCGACGGATGTCGCCATCATCGGCGGCGGCGTGATCGGCCTGATGACCGGCTGGCGATTGCTGCGCGCCGGCCTGCGGGTCGCGCTCTTCGAGCGCGGCACGGTCGGCCAAGGCGCGAGCCTCGCCGCCACCGGGATGCTGGCGGCGGCTGCCGAATTCGAGCCCGGCGGCGAGGAGCATGTCGCGCTCGCCCTGGAGAGCCAGCGCCTCTGGCCCGGCTTTGCCGCCGAATTATCGGCCGATGGCGGGCTCGATATCGACTATCGCAGGGATGGCATCCTGCTTGTCGCCACGACGCGCGACGAGGTGGCGCGGCTGCGCTTTCGCCAGGAGATGCAGCGGCAGGCCGGGCTTGTGACGGAGTGGCTGGACGGGGCTGCCTGCCGAGGCTTTGAGCCCGGCCTGCGGCCCTCCGTCGTGGCCGGCATCCATTGTCCTGGAGATCACCAAGTCGACCCGGCCAAGGTGATCGCCGCCCTGCGGCAGGCCTTCATCGAACGCGGCGGCATCCTGCTCGAAGGCTCGGCGGCAACGCCCTGGCTGCAAGCCGGGCGCGCCGTGGGCGTCACGACGAAGCAAGGGCCGGTGAAGGCTACGATCATCGTGGCTGCAGGCGGGGCCTGGACCGAGATAACGGGGCTTTCCCTGCCGTTGCGGCCGCTCAAGGGGCAGTCGCTGGCGCTGGCATGCCCGCCGGACCGGCCGCTCCTTTCGCGCATGGTCTGGACCGACCAGGTCCATCTCGCCCCCAAGAGCGACGGGACGCTGATTGTCGGCGCGACCATGGAGGAGTGCGGCTTCGACGATGCCGTGACGGCCGGCGGCGTCTACGCGCTGCTCGAAGGCGCGCGGCGCATCCTGCCCGGCATCGAGGACCTGCCGATCGCCGCGATCTGGTCGGGCTTCCGCCCCACCAGCGCGGACGACGCGCCGATCCTCGGCGCGACCCGGATTCCAGGCCTGCTCCTCGCCACGGGACATCATCGCAACGGCTATCTGCTGGCCCCTGTCACCGCGGAGGCGATCACGCAGCTCATCACCGAGGGAGGCATCAAGGGGCCAGCCGCATCCTTCGGACCGGAGCGCTTTTCAGCACAGGAGGCAGTGGCATGAAGCTCATCGTCAATGGACGCGATCACGACAGCGCGGCCGAGGATCTGCTGGCGCTATGGCAGGAGCGCACGGCCGAGCTTGATCTGCCGGGCCCCCAGGGCTTCGCCATCGCGCTGAACGGGATGGTGGTGAAGCAGTCGCAATGGCAGGTCTCGCCTCTGGCGTCCGGCGACCGCGTCGAAATCATTCGCGCTTTTCAAGGAGGTTGAGATGAGTGTCGCGGAACAGCCCTTCATCCTGGCCGGAACGCAACTCGGCTCCCGCCTGCTGATCGGAACGGCCGGCTATCCCAACCAGCGCATCATGGTGGATGCCGTTGCCGCCAGCGGCGCGGAGATCGTGACCCTGTCGCTGCGCCGGATCTCGCTGGCGGGCCATGGCTCCGACACGGCGCAGCTCTTATCCAGCTATCGCTTCCTGCCCAACACAGCCGGCTGCGAGACGGCGCGCGACGCTGTCCTGACGGCGGAGCTCGCCCGTGAGGCGCTTGGAACCAACTGGATCAAGCTCGAAGTCATCGGCGATCGCGAGACGCTCTATCCTGATGTCGGGGAGCTGCTGGAGGCGACGCGCCAGCTCGTCGAGATGGGCTTCGTCGTGCTGCCCTATTGCAATGACGATCCGGTGGTCTGCGCGCGCCTGGCCGATCTCGGAGCCGCTGCCGTGATGCCGATGGGCTCGCTGATCGGCTCCGGCATGGGCGTCGCCAACCCTGCCAATCTCGAATTGATCTGCGCGCGCTCGGCCGTTCCCGTGATCGTCGATGCCGGGCTGGGCACGGCGTCGGATGCCGCCATCGCGATGGAGTGCGGCGCGAGCGCGGTGCTGCTCAACACCGCGATCGCCAAGGCGAAGGATCCGGTCCGCATGGCGCGCGCCATGCGCCACGCCGTCGAGGCCGGTTGGGATGCGCGCGGGGCCGGGCGCATTCCGCGCCGCGGCCGCGCCGAGGCCTCGAGCCCGCAGCTCGGGCTCGTCGGTTCGTGACCGCGCTAGCGCCACGCTCGTCCAGGGTGGCAAAAGCGCTAGGCTTTGCCGCTCTGATAGCGCGCAAGCATCTCCGCCTTCAGCGCTGCCTCCGAGACGACATGCGCGCCGCCGAGCCAGACCGACTCGATGCGGCCGGCATCGTCGCGCACCAGCCGTGCCGTTTCGCCGGGGCTGTTGAAGGAGGAGGCCTTGACGAAGCGGCCGCGATCGGGCGCTTCGATCGCGATCTCTCCGGCATCAAGGAGAGGGCTGAACAGGGTCGGGTTGGCAACCAGCACCTTGTCGGCGAAGGGCACGAGGTCGCCGGGGTTCCAGATCGTCCACCAGCGGCCGGCCCAATCCTTGGTTGCGGCCGAGGGCGCGCCCAGCTCCTGGAAGCGCTTGAGGATCTGGACGATGCCGTCGAGCCAGGGATGGGCGAGGCCGTCGATGGCGTTGGTCAGCACCGAGATCGTCAGATCCTGCTCCGGCAGGACGGCTGTGCGGGTGATGAAGCCCTGGAAGCCGCCGGAATGGCCGAACCAGGCCCAGTCGCCTTCGCCACCGGAGATGGTGCCGAGTCCGTAATGGCGGCCGAGGCTGCTTTCCTCATCGGCCCAGAGCCGGCGGCTCATCTCGCGGCGATTGAGGGGCGAGAGGATGCTGCGCTCGGCCTTGGGCGAGAGCTGCGCGAAATAGCGCGCGACATCGGCGGCCGTGGCGACGAAGCCGGCTGCCGACATCATCGCCTGGCAAGGGTTGTCGCCGGGGACGACGACGCGATGTCCGAGCGGCCATTTCGGGCTGTGGCCCCGAGCCATCGGGCCAGTCCAGAGGCCGATATCGGGCATGGTTTCAGCAAGCCCGACTGCCGCTACGACCTCCCTGGCGATCCAGTCGGCATAGGGCTCGCCCGTCACCGCCTCGATCACCAGGCCAAGCAGGCCGAAGCCGTGATTGGAGTATTTGAGCCGCTGCGAGGCGGGCAGGATGGGCGGCAATGCCAGGTCGGCGAGAAGTTCGCCCTTGTCGCAATAGGGCTTACGGTCGAAGAACTGGCCGTTGTCGGGGCCGTCGCGCGTCAGGCCGGCGCTGTTGGAGAGGAGCTGCGCCAGCGTCACGGCCGCGACCTCGGGATGGAGGCGGGGCACGAAGCTGCCGGCCTTGTCGTCGAGGCGCAGCCGCCCGGCTTCGACCAGGCGCAGGATGCCGGCCGAGGTGAAGCTCTTCGAATGCGAGGCGATGCGGAAGCCGTGGCGCGGCGTCAGCGCCTCGCCGGTCGCGATGTCGGCCTTGCCGAAGGCGGCTTCCAGAACGATCTCCCGCCCGCTCGCGATCGCGACGGAGCATCCCGGCTGGTCGTGATGGCGGAGCTGAAACTCGAGCCAGCTGGAGACATAGGCGAGGGCGGCAGGCAGCCACGGCGTCATGGGGCGATCCATCATGAGCGAAGGGAGCGCTCACTATTGCAGATCGCGCCGGCGCGCGCAGGCGCGCCAGGCGGCTACCGCCATGCGGGAATGGGTGGGTGGCACTCGCGATGACGAGCACGGGAGCCGTCGATTGGCGGCTCGACCGCCTTCCGGCTTGCCCTTCCGGCCCCGCCATGGCATCCGTCCCGACAACCGATAAGGACCGATACCGTGGACAAGACAGAACTCGCCAAGCTTGAAGGCTACCTGCGCCGCACCTTCGCCAATCATGCGATCAGCGTGCGGGCGCGCATGAAGAAGAACGATTCGGCCGAGGTTTATCTGGCCGACGAGTTCATCGGCATCATCCATGTCGATGACGAGGACGGCGACCGCTCGTTCAACTTCACCATGGCAATCCTCGACGTCGACCTCGAGGACTGAGCCGCCGGCCTCGAAGCGCTACTCCGGAGGCCGTCTGACGCGGCTTCCTGCGCTTCCGGTGCTCACGGACGAAAAGTCCGCTCCGCTCCGGTTCTCGAAAGCCGCGCCAGCCGACTCACCGGAGCGCACCTCGAGACCGGCTTGCGGCGTGCCTAGGAATGCTCAGCGCAGCATGCCGTCGATGGTACGGCGGACGCCGCCGATCATCAGCTCCCAATCGGCGATGATCCTGCGCGGGAAGCGGATGTTGACGTCGATGCCGCGGTGGCGAAACGTCACCCGGCAGAGCTCGTCGAGCGCGGCGCCTGCCGCGGTGTCGAGCGGGCAGCGCGCCGCGAAGCCGCGCCCGTCGGGCACGGAGACATAGAGTTCGTCGCCCTCATAGGGCGAGCCTTTGCGGAAGCCGCGCACCACCAGACCGCCGGGGTTGGACCAGACCGTCGGCGTCAGGAAACGGGCATAGACGGCAAGTTGCGTCGCTGGCTCGTTGACCTTGTCGGGCGGGCTCAGCGTGACCAGCAGGCGGTTGCGGTTCTGGGCCGGACCGAGATCAGGCCAACCCAGCCTGAGGCGCACCATGCCGACGAGGCGGCTCGAATCGTCGGCCTCGGCGCCTGTCAGGTCCTGCGGCACCATCAGCACGCTGTTGCCGATGCGGGCGGGCTGGAGCATCGTCTCCGTCTCGCGGCCCTTATGAGTGGCGTAGAGACCAAGGCCGGTCGCGGCCGCACCAAGCAGCATGATGGCGAAGGCCGCCTTCACCAGCGCAGAATCGGCGCGTGGCAGCGGCGGCGGAGGCCGCCTCAGGCGCGAGCGGACCATGGTCGCCAGATCGGCGGCCAATTGGGCGGAATGCTCTTGCGACAAGGAGTCTTGGGACAAGGACGCGGTCACGTGCGGGGCCCTTTGAGCCTGACGCCGGAAAGCTGGGACATGGTTCCGGACGACATCGTGCTCTCCCTGACGGGAGACGGATGGATCGATGCGTCCAGTGAAGCAGAGGTCGCTTAAGGGAGCGTAAACCATGATCGCGCAGGCGGCGGCGCGCTGCCGGGGCCTGGGAAAAGCGGCGGCGGCCGGTTAACCATTGCTTATGAGTTTTCTTCACAGTTCGTAAACCATGCGGCAAGGTGGAAGGGTCCGGTTCGGAGTGCCCGCCCTTGTTGATCGAGCCCGCTGCCTATGATGCGCTGCAGGCGCTGTTCATCGGCTTCGCCTTTGCCGGCTTGCTTGCCAGCGCGTTCGAGTTGTTCACGACGCAGCGCGCCGATTTCCGCTTGCTGCAGGCCGGCGGGCTGGCGGCGGTCGCCAGCGTTCCCGTCGTCGTCTTCAGCGCGCCCTTCCTGATCCTGCGCAACACCGTGCGTGGCCGACGCATCGAGGGGCGGCCCTTCATCTTCGTCATGCTGGCGAGCATGATCGCCTCGCTTTGGAGCATGGCCTCGGGACGCGTGGTGCTCGACCTGCTGCATCTTCTCGGCGGCGCTTGACGGAAGGCTGGCCGGGCCTGCAATCCTTCATGGCAAATCCTGGAAGGATATTGGCCGATGCCGCTCTACTCGCTTGACGGAACCGCCCCGGAGACCCCGCCCGAAGGCGGCTGGTGGCTCGCGCCCGAGGCGCATCTGATCGGCCGGGTCAGGATCGGCGCCGAGGTCGGCATCTGGTTCGGAGCGGTCCTGCGCGGCGACAATGAATGGATCGAGATCGGCGCAGGCAGCAATATCCAGGAAGGCTGCGTGCTGCACACCGATATGGGCTTTCCGCTGCGTGTCGGCGCCGGCTGCACGATCGGCCACCGCGCCATCCTGCATGGCTGCATCATCGGCGAGAACAGCCTGGTGGGCATGGGGGCGACGGTGCTGAACGGCGCCAGGATCGGCGCCAACTGCCTCGTCGGCGCCAATGCGCTGGTGACGGAAGGCAAGGAATTTCCCGACAATTCGCTGATTGTCGGCTCGCCGGCGCGGGCCGTGCGCACGCTCGATGCGGCGGCCGCCGCCGGCATCACCGCCTCGGCGCGGGGCTATGTCGCGCGCTGGAAGCAGTTTGCAGCCGGGTTGCAGCGCCTCGGCTGAGCCGGATGATGTCAGCTGGAATCACGCAGTGATCTCAGCTGACATCTGAATCCGTCTCTCAACAAAAAGTGAGAGCAGGACTCGAAAACCGGGAACCGGTTTTCGAGTCCTGCTCTGAGCCTGAAAATGGATCGGGCCGGTTCCCCGGGGAAGAGGAACCGGCCCTATGGCGAAACCCAGTCTTGGGGGACGGGTGGGGACGTGACCGAGCCTCGCCGTCAGTTGGGAGACCAGCGGCGGTGCAGAGCCGCGAGCAAGTCTCCAAGAGGGTGTTGCGGCGCCCG
The DNA here is from genome assembly GCF_001741865.1 of Bosea vaviloviae. Classification (NCBI taxonomy): domain Bacteria; kingdom Pseudomonadati; phylum Pseudomonadota; class Alphaproteobacteria; order Hyphomicrobiales; family Alloboseaceae; genus Allobosea; species Allobosea vaviloviae. The sequence goes on along the minus strand of NZ_CP017147.1, from coordinate 5,117,637 downwards.
CAGCAGGGCGCTCGCGTGATGAATAGGTGTCAGCGCACCGAGGCGACGGTCGGCGTCTGGGCGCCGCCGAGCGAGGTCCAGCCCGTCTGGTACTGGGATTCGCGCTTCACATAGACATAGCCTGTCTGGTTCCAGGGCAGGATCGCGTTGCGCTTGTTGTCGAGGATGAAGTCGCCGCGATCGGTGCGGATCATCAGCACGGCATGGCCGGCGTTCTCCTCGTCGATCACGACCGTCATCAGCATGGCGCGGCGCGGAATGCCGGCCTCGGCCAGGCGCTTGCGCTTCAGCAGCGCATAGTCCTCGCAGTCGCCCTTGCCGTCATCGGGCAGGTCCCAGCGGTCGACGACGCCCCAATGCTCCTGATCGGTCACCGGCTCGATCTCGCGATTGATCTTGCCGTTGACCGCAACGACGGTCTTCCACAGCTTCGCGGTCATCTCGACGCGCTCGGGCTCGCCGGTGTTGACCCGGCATTCCGACGGCATGCGTTTGCAGAAGTCGCTCCAGGCATAGGGCGCACGTGCCTCGCCCGAGGCAGAAATCGGCAGGCTCGCGACCGGAACGCCGCCCGGCGACTGGGCCTTAACCTGCGTCGCACCGGCGCCGATGATCAAAGCAACCAGCGCGGGTCCGATAAAGTTGCGGTGAATTGAAAGCATGATGTCCCCTTTCCTTGTCCCGGGGATGACCATGCTCAGTGCGGATGGATTTGGATTGAAATGAATACAAGCAAATTTATGTATTTCGCCATTCCGGCCCTGGCATGAAAGTCAGTATAAATCGACGCAAAATGGGAAGGTAAGAAATGTGAGCGCTGGTTTTAGCGTGTATTAACTATGAGATGCCGGCTAACGCATCCAGGTTTGATTAACTTTAGCGAAGTGTGTCGAGGATGCCCCGTTCCGCCATGGCGCTTGCCTGCCGATCGGGAACGGATGTCGCCGATCAGCGCGCTTCAGCGCCCGGAGCGATGCAGAGACCGACGATGATCTCGTCGAGATGCCTGAACAGGGAGGCAGGCCGCTGCGCCTGCAGCGCGTCGGGATTGGTGAAGCCCCAGGCGACGGCGCCGAAGGCCATGCCGGCCTCGCGGGCGGCCTCGGCATCCCTGATCTCATCGCCGATGCAGATGCATTGCCGATGCGGGATGTGGGCCTCCTTCGCCAGCCGCCTGAACTTCGTCGCCTTGCCGAACAAACCCGCCCCGCAGGCATAATGCGCGATCAGGGCCGCGGTCTCGGGTCCCAGCGAGCGCCGGATATTGCGCTCGGAGTTCGAGCTCGCGATGGCCAGGACATAGCCCTCCTGCCTCAGCCTGAGCAGCATGGCATGAATGCCGTCGAAGAGCGGGATCTGCTCGCTGTCGCGGGCGGCGAGGCTGCGGATGTGGCGAGCGATGAAGGGCAGCTTCCAACTCGCCACGCCGAGATGGGCAATGACCTGTCGCGCGCTCTGGCCTCTCAGCGTATCGACCTCATGCTCCGCGACGCGCCGAAAGCGGTAGCGGTCGGCGACGCCGTTCATCACCCCCACGAACCAGGGGTAGGTGTCGGCGAGGGTTCCGTCGAAATCGAAGATGACAAGTCGATAGGCGGTGACCAAGGCGTCGCGGCGTCCCAGTGATACGGGTCACTGCTTTGGTCGTAGTCTGCGCGTCGCGCAAGAGCCGGCTATGCAGTTTGCGGCTGCGGAGTGGCCTCAGATCACGCCGCATTCGGACGGAAACGCCCGAATGCGAAAAAACGGGACCGATTCTAAAAGCTAGAGCTCAAGATTCTCGTCGAGCAGGTCGGCCGAGAGCGGGAAGCGGAATTCGGCGGCAAAACCGCCGTCGAAGCGGCGCACGATCTTGGCGGGCGTCGAGCCGATCTTCACCGGCATGTTCATGGGCAAATCGAGATCGGTCGAGAAGGCCGCGCCCGACAGCGAGATGTCGATGATGCGCACGACATGCTCGATGCCGTCCTCCATCATCAGGATCGAGCGTGGATTGCGCGGCACGATGCGCTCGTGACGGCGATCTTCGGGCAGGCCCAATTCGTCGCGGTTGGCGAGCCAGGTGAGCTGGGCGGTGAATTTCTCGCGTTTGCGGCTGGTCGCGGTGATGGTCATCGCGAAGCCCTCCATCGTGGTGCGCACGGCGACACCCTCGATGCGGCCTAGATGCTCCAGATAGACGATGACGCGATCACCCGGCGCCGCCTTGGCAGGCGCGGCGAGATGCAGGCCTCCGGGCGAGATATCGACCGACTGGCAGGGGTACTCCATGCGGTTGGGCAGCATGTAGCGGCCCAGCAGGACGACCTTCATACGATAGTGTCGCCTGCGCTCGGCGGCACGGGAGACCGTACGGGGCGTTTGCAATGCGCTCAACATCAATGACCAGCCTGATTCCGGCTGACCCTAGTCGCGTTCGGGTTAACGCTTGGTTAGGCTTTCAGAGTCTGCCGCCGGGAAGGACCATCAATTTTGGCGGCCCCGCGCGCATCGGCGGTTCCGGGGTGCGCTGAGACGAAACGGGCGGCCAGAGCATGCGCAGCGAGATCATGCGCATCGCGGCCAATGTGTCGAGGCCGAGCCAGGCCGGCGTGACCGCCGGCGACAGCGCGCCGAGCACGCGCGCATGGGTTCGACCGCGATAGCGCAGGGGCAGCAGCAAAAGTTCGAGATAGACCGGCGCGCCGGTCTTCGTCTCGCCCGAGAGACCGGCGACGGCGCCTGCCGTCTCGTCCATCACGGTCTGGACGAGGCGGCGCATCTCGCCTTGCGATTCGACATCTGGCCACAGCGCGGTGAAGGCGCGACCGCGCAGTTCATTGCCGATGAGGGCGCAGAGCCGCGTCCCCGCCAGCCGGAAAACCGGGCCGATCGGCTCGTTTTCCAGCACGAAGGTATCGGCCAGCGCATGTCGCAGCGCGCCGGGTTCGATCTCGCCACGTTCGGGGGCGGCGCGGTCGCCGCGCAACGCGTCCCAATATTCGTGGACCAGTCGGGTGCTCGTATTCTTCATTGCGCGTCCAATGCTGCCTGTCGTCCCCCTCCGGCACGGCTTGCGTGCCGCGATGGGCCACAAGCGTCAGGAGGAAGGACAATCGGGTCCTCACGGGAATCGAGGACGCAGTCGGCATGCCGTCTTGCCATGCCGGGGGGAGGGCGGCCTGCGCAGGGGTCGGTTAAGGTTAATGAATGGTTAGGATTGTGGATAACTCGTTAGAATGTATCATAAATTTTAGCGGTTCCGCGGGGGCGGAGGGGAAGTGACCCCGGCGCAGGTCTTAACGGCCCGTGCCGGTCGCAGCCTGGAGGAGGGAGAGCCGCAAGGCTCTCCCTTTTTTATGTCTCCGGGCGTTCGCGTTTACGTGCGCAGGCTTGCGTCGGCCCGCGCCATCGGCAAGGGTTGTCCTCAATGTCGGACACATCCTCCGGTCCTGGCGCCCCTTCCGGGCGCGAGCCGATCCTGAACCTTCCCGCTGTCATTATCTGGCTGGTAGCGCTGCTGGCGCTGATCCAGGCCGGGCGCAGCTTGCTGTCCGACTATGACGACTACCTGGTGATGTCCTGGTTCGCCTTCGTGCCGGCGCGATTGACCATCTGGTTCGCGCCCGACCGGCTGGAGGAGGTCCTGAGCGGGCTGGCGCAGTCGCTGCAGGGGCAGGATCTTGCCGACCGGCTCGGCCTCGCCCGACTGCTCCTGGCCGATGGCGGCCCCAGGCTCTGGACGTTGCTCAGCTATGGCCTGCTGCACGGCTCCTGGGTGCATCTGATTTCGAACGTCGTCTGGCTCGCGGCTTTCGGCAGCCCTGTCGCGCGCCGACTCGGAACGGGGCGCTTCCTCAACCTGATGGGCCTGTCGACCATCGGCGGTGCGCTGCTGCACTGGTGGTCGCGCGATCTCGACGTGCTGCCGCTGGTGGGCGCTTCGGCCGGCGTCGCCGGCGCTACCGCTGCGGCCGCGCGCTTCGTCTTTGCGCCTGGCCTGCGCTTTGGTGCGCTCGGAGATGACGCGGTCGTCAAGGCAATTCCCGCCGAGCGCATCGGCCAGATCTGGCGCAATTCGCGGGCGCTCCTGTTCATCGGGATCTGGTTCATCACCAATATCCTGTTCGGTTCCGGGCTCGTGCCGATCTTCGGCGAGGAGACCAGCATCGCCTGGGAGGCCCATATCGGCGGCTTCCTCGTCGGCCTGCTGGTGTTTCCGCTGCTGGACAAGGGCGCGGTCAAAACCTGACGCGGTAGGGCTTTTGATTCTGCATCGGCTTGTCCCGAAAACCGGTACCCACCTTTTTCGCATCCGGCTCTCATCTAAGAGTGAAAGCAGGATCAATGCGAAAAACCGGTTTCCACTTTTTCGCATCCTGCTCTATGGCCAGAGGAGCCTTGCCTGCGCCCCGGTCTTCCCGCACACTTGCGTCATTGCGAAGGACCTGGAACTGCCTCCTTGGCGAGTCGATCCGTCAGCGGCCGGACTCCAGTCCCGCTGAACGCGTGCCGGTCAACGGCGCCACCTGAAAAAGGAGGATCGTTTCGATGAACGTCGCTCAACTTCTCGGTGACAAGGGCCATGATGTGATCTCGGTGCTCCCGCACCGCACATTGGCCGAAGCCGTGCGTACCCTCAGCGAAAAGCGCATCGGCGCGGTGGTGGTAACGGGCGCGGACGGGGCACTCGTCGGCATCCTGTCGGAGCGTGACATCATCCGCGCGCTCGGCGCGAACGGTGCGGCGGCGCTGGAAATGCCGGTCTCGCGGGTGATGACCGCCAAGGTCGTGACCTGCCGGCCGCAGACCAGCATGGACGAACTGATGGAGATGATGACGTCGGGCCGGTTCCGGCATGTCCCGATCGTCGATGACGGCAGGATCGTCGGCATCGTCTCGATCGGCGACGTCGTGAAGCACCGCGTCGCCGAGATCGAGGCGGAGAGCCGGGCGATGCGCGACTATATCGCGATGGCCTGAAGGCTCTCATCAAGGAGTTAGAGCAGGATTAATACGAAAAACCGGTTCCCATTTTTTCGCATCCTGCTCTAGGCCGCGGCCTGCTCAGTCGACGCTGACTGTTCGGCTTGCGACCATGACCTCGATCTCGTCCAGGACCCGCTGGGTGGCCTGGCGACCAAGTTCGAAGGCCTCGTCGGCGCGGTGGAAATCGAACAGCCCGATGCGGCCGAGCTTTGGGCCGATCATCACGTCGGGCGGATCGCCGGCGAGACGCGAGCGCGAGATCCGGTCCTGCGTGATGTTGAAGGCGTCGATCATGACGCCGGCGAGCCCCGGCCGGTCGTTGCTGGGGCGGCCGACCATGCCGCGCACGCGCTTGGCCGCACCGGTGATGCCGCCGAACCAGCGCGATGTCGGCGGCGTATCGAGTTCAGGCTCAGGATCGGGTTCGGCCGCGTGGCTCTGGATGGTGGTGCCGCGCCCGGTGAGATCGCTGTTGAGATTGACGCAGATGACGACGTCGGCGCCCATCGCGCGCGCGGCCGTAACCGGCACCGGGTTGACCAGCGCGCCGTCCATCAGCCAACGCCCGCCGAGCTTCACGGGGTCGAAGACGCCGGGCAGGGCATAGGAGGCGCGCAGCGCCTCGACCAGCGGGCCATGCGTCAGCCAGATCTCGTGGCCGGAGCCGAGTTCGGTCGCGATCGCGAGGAAACGCACCGGCAGCGCCTCGATGCGGGTGTTGGTGAGGTCGCGCTCCAGGAGCCGCTTGAGCCGCCCGCCGGCGATGAGACCGGCTCCGCCGATATGGAAATCCATCAGCCCGACGACACGGCGCTTGGTCAGGCTGATCGCGAAGTCCGACAGCTCCGCGAGCTTGCCGGCGGCGAAGCAGCCGCCGACGACGGCGCCGATCGAGGTTCCCGCGATCACGTCGGGGCGATAGCCGGCTTCCGTCAGCGCCTGAATCACGCCGATATGGGCCCAGCCGCGCGCCGCTCCGCCACCGAGCGCAAGCCCGATCCGAGGCCTGCCGCGTCGTGGCGGTGCCGCGGTGGTCATGTCGTTCATCGTGGCTCCACCTCCGCCTAACCCAAAGGCATGCTTGGCGATGTCATCCCACAACATGAACCCGATCCTCCGCGGATCCCACAACATGGACCCGATCGTCCGCGGGAGAAACAGAGTCGCAGGCGAGGATGAGGGAATCATGAATAGGGCCGGCTGACCCTTGCGGATATCTGCGGCATTTGTCGAAAACATGAAGGCTTGGTGAAAGGATCACCAACGCTGCGGCTGATCCTGCTCTTACTCTTGGATGAGAGACGGATTCAGATGTCAGATGGGATCACTTCGTGAGCCCATCTGACATCTGAATCCGTCTCTAGCGGCCGGAAGCCGGTGTCCCGCTGTGCGTCGCGGCCCAGTGGCTGGCGCCGGTAGAAGCAGGAATGCCGCCCGGTGTGGCAGCAGCCGCCGTCGCCGGCGACGTTCACCTTGAGCCAGATCGCGTCCTGGTCGCAATCGACCCGCATCTCGACGATCGTCTGAATCTGCCCCGAAGTCGCGCCTTTATGCCAGAGTTCCTTGCGCGAGCGCGACCAATACCAGGCCTCGCCTGTCTCGATGCTGCGCTGCAAGGCCTCGGCATTCATATGCGCGACCATCAGCAATTCGCCCGTCACCGCGTCGGTCGTGACGCAAGTGACGAGGCCGTTCGCGTCGAACCGGGGGCTGAGCGCATCGCCCTCCTCGAGGGCTTGCTTGTCCGTGGCGACCGGGAAGAGGCTCATGGGGGCTCCGGAAGGGCAAAGGGCGCGTCGACTTGACGCGCCCTTGTAGGGATGCAGGCAAGCGCTGCCAATCGGCCTTCTGCCGGGCTATAGGCCGGGCGACTTGACCATGGTGAAGAAGCGGACCTGCTCGGCGGGATCCTTGAAGATGCCGGTATATTGCGTCGTCATGGTCGAGGAGCCCTGCTTCTGCACGCCGCGCATCGACATGCACATATGCTCGGCCTCGATCAGCACGGCGACGCCGCGGGGCTTCAGCACCTTGTCGATGACCTGAGCGATCTGCGCTGTCATCGTCTCCTGCGTCTGCAGGCGGCGCGCATAGAGGTCGACGATGCGGGCGAGCTTGGACAGGCCGACCACGCCCTTGGACGGGTAGTAGCCGATATGCGCCTTGCCGACGAAAGGCACCATGTGGTGCTCGCAATGCGAATAAAACGGGATGTCGCGCACCAGGACCATGTCCTTATAGCCCTCGACCTCCTCGAAGACGCGTTCGAGAACCTCATGCGCGTCCTCGTGATAGCCCTTGTAGAATTCCCTATAGGCCTTGGTGACGCGGCGTGGCGTGTCGGTGAGGCCTTCGCGCGAGGGATCGTCACCGGCCCAGAGGATCAGCGTGCGCACCGCTTCCTCGGCCTGTTCCTGCGTCGGCTTCTTGATCAGAAACTTGTCTGCAGAGGGGCTGAGCACCCGCTCGACGGACAAGGACTTAACCACAGGGTTCATGTGGTGCCTCCCGTTTTCGATGACATGTCCCGCGGCTGGGCCGGCCAAAAACCGGTGCACGGGGCTGCGACAAGTTTCACTCCTGTGGCGGGATGCGCTTTCACGCTCTCCCACCCGCTGACGATCCACCCTATATTGGGCGGGTGCGCCGGTCACTCCAGACCCCGGTGGAGACCGAGATATGTTGAGCGACGTCTATAACAAGCGGATTCTCGAACTTGCCGGCAATATTCCGCTGCTGGAAAGGCTGCCGGCTCCCGATGCCTCCGCCAAGGCGCATTCCAAGCTATGCGGCTCGACGGTGACAGTCGATGTCAGCATGGAGGGCGATGTCGTCACAGCCTTCGGGCATGAGGTGAAGGCCTGCGCGCTCGGACAGGCCTCGTCCTCGATCATGGCGCGTCATGTCGTGGGCTCGACGGCCGACGAACTGCGCCACGTCCGCGAGCAGGCGCGGGCCATCCTGAAAGAGAATGCCGAGCCGCCGAACGGGAAATGGAGCGATCTGTCCGTGCTCGTGCCGGTGCGCGACTACAAGGCGCGCCATGCCTCGACCATGCTGACCTTCGATGCGGTGGTGGATGCGATCGGCCAGATCGAAGCGCGGCGGCAGCAGGCGGCCGAATAGGCCTTCTTTTCGGACCGTTTTCTTCAAGCGAACCGGTGCCCGCTTCGCTTGAAATCACTTCAAGTCAGGCCGAACGCCTTTCTGATCTCGGGGCGCGTCTCGTCGAAGCGGTTGCGGAAGGCACGCTCAGCCAGGAGCGCCTTGGCGATGGCGCGTCCGGCCTTGTCGCCGGCGGTGAGATCGGAAGGGTAATGGAAGCCGCAGACGAGGCGGCTCTCGTCATAGCTCTTGACCCGCTCCTCGAATTTCGCGGCGAGCTCGGGCACGGCCTCGGACAGCAATTCGGCATAGAGCGCGGCGGTGGCGGCATGGCCGGAGGGGAAGGAGGTGCCGTCGGGACGGCCGCCGGGGCAGGGCTTGATCCTGACCTTGTTCCAGACGGTGAAGGGTCTTTGCCGGCTGGTCAGGCGGCGGACGCTGAGCAGCACGATGCTGGCCTCGACCTGCGCCTCCTTGAACAGGAGCCGCATCTCGCGATGCGCGGCGTCGACATAGCTGTGGTCGATGCCGTCGAGGAAGCGGTTGAGGGTCTGGTACTGATCGGCGATCGCGGCCTTCTCGCGCTCGGGCGTCCGGGTCGAGGAGATTTGCAATACGCGGTCGAACTCGGCCTTGTTCTCGGGCGAATTCTGGGCCGGTGGCAGGCCGATGATCTTGGCGACGTCGATCTTTCCCGGATCGAGCCAGATCAGATAGGAACGCTGCTGGGCCGCGGCGGGCATGGCGAAGCCAAGCCCCAGGGACAGGCCGAGGCCGGCGATGGCGTAACGAAAGCGCTGAGCGTGATTCATGTGTCGTCGTTTTGAGAAAAGCGGACCAAGTGACGGACTACCGGAAACAGCCGATGGAGCCAAATTGGCACGAGCCTACTGAACAAAGGCTTTCAGCCCGCCGGTCGTCCGCTGCCCGGATGGTCGCGCACCTGCCGCGCAGCGTCGCGCATGGGCTGATCCGGGGCTACCAGCTCAGCCTGTCCTTGCTGGTCGGGCGGCATTGCCGGCACTGGCCAAGCTGTTCGGCCTATACCGACGAGGCGATCCAGCGCCACGGGCTGTGGCGCGGTGGCTGGATCGGCTTTGCCCGGATCTGCCGCTGCAATCCTTACGGCACCAGCGGCATCGATCTCGTCTGCGAGGAATTGCCGCCGGACGCGACGTGGTATAGGCCGTGGTCCTATGGCCGCTGGCGCGGCGTGAACGCGCCCCCTTCCGAAGGTGTGACAGCGGCCTTCGATTCCGACGCGCAACCGGCTGCGGGCGACGGAAGCGGCACCCCGCATCCGTAGCCGGCCTTGACTTACGGGGCTCGTATCCCCGAGTGAGCAGGAAAGCGATCGATGACGATCTCCCTGACATTTCCCGATGGCGCCAAGCGCGAATTTCCTTCCGGCATCACCGGAAAGGCGATCGCCGGGGGCATTTCTCCCTCTCTGCTGAAGCGCACCGTTGCGATGGCGCTCGACGGCGCGGTCGTCGATCTCGGCGACCCGATCGAGAAGGACTCGAAGATCGAGTTCCTGACCCGCGAGGATCCGCGCGCGCTCGAGCTCATCCGTCATGACTGCGCCCACGTTCTGGCGGAGGCCGTGCAGGCCCTCTATCCCGGCACGCAGGTGACGATCGGCCCGGTGATCGAGGGCGGCTTCTTCTACGATTTCGCCCGCAACGAACCCTTCACGCCGGAGGATTTCGAGCCGATCGAGAAGAAGATGCGCGAGATCATCGCGCGCGACGCGCCCTTCACCAGGGAAGAGTGGAGCCGCGACAAGGCCAAGGCCTTCTTCAAGGAGAAGGGCGAGGCCTACAAGGTCGAGCTCGTCGATGCGATTCCGGCTGACCAGACGCTGAAGATGTATGCGCAGGGCGACTGGATCGACCTCTGCCGCGGCCCGCACATGACCTCTGTCGGCAAGGTCGGCAATGCCTTCAAGCTGATGAAGGTGGCTGGCGCCTATTGGCGCGGCGACAGCAACAACGCCATGCTGACGCGCATCTACGGCACGGCCTTTGCCAAGCAGGAGGAGCTCGACGCCCATCTCAGGCAGATCGAGGAGGCGGAGAAGCGCGACCACCGCAAGCTCGGCCGCGAGATGAACCTGTTCCACTTCCAGGAGGAGGGGCCGGGCGTCGTGTTCTGGCACTCCAAGGGCTGGCGGCTGTTCCAGGAAATCCTGACCTATATGCGCCGGCGGCTCGCTGCCGATTATGAGGAGGTCAACGCGCCGCAGATCCTCGACAAGTCGCTCTGGGAGACGTCTGGCCACTGGGGCTGGTACCAGGACAACATGTTCGCGGTGAAATCGGCGAGCGCGTTCGAGAACCCCAACGACCCGACGCGCGACCAGAAGGTCTTCGCGCTGAAGCCGATGAACTGCCCGGGCCATGTCCAGATCTTCAAGCATGGCTTGAAGAGCTATCGCGATCTGCCGATCCGGCTTGCCGAATTCGGGGCGGTGCATCGCTATGAGCCTTCGGGTGCCTTGCATGGGCTGATGCGCGTGCGCGGCTTCACCCAGGACGACGCGCATATCTTCTGCTCGGAAGATCATCTCGCGGCGGAGTGCCTGAAGATCAACGAGTTGATCCTCTCGGTCTATGCCGACTTCGGCTTCACCGACGATCTCGTCATCAAGCTCTCGACGCGACCGGACAAGCGCGTCGGGACGGATGCGATGTGGGACCATGCCGAGGACGTGATGAACCGCGTACTGGTGGAGATCGCGGCGCAGTCCGGCAACCGGATCAAGACCGAGATCAATCCAGGCGAGGGCGCTTTCTACGGGCCGAAATTCGAATATGTCCTGCGCGACGCCATCGGCCGCGACTGGCAATGCGGCACCACGCAGGTCGATTTCAACCTGCCCGAGCGCTTCGGGGCCTTCTATATCGGCTCGGATGGCGAGAAGAAGACGCCGAGCATGGTCCATCGCGCCATTTGCGGCTCGCTGGAGCGCTTCGCCGGTATCCTGATCGAGCATCATGCCGGGCATTTCCCGCTCTGGCTCGCGCCCGAGCAGATCCTGGTCTGCCCGATCACCTCGGAGGCCGACGCCTATGCCGAGCAGGTCACGATCGCCTGCATGAATGCGGGCCTCAGGGCACGCGCCGATCTTCGCAACGAGAAGATCAGCTACAAGGTGCGCGAGCATTCGCTGGCCAAGGTCCCGGTGATCCTGGCCGTCGGCAAGCGCGAGGCGGAGGAGAAGACCGTGACGATCCGCCGACTCGGCAGCCAGGCGCAAAACGTAATGACGCTCGACGCGATGCTGGAGGCGCTGAGCGACGAGGCGACGCCGCCGGACCTGAAGCGGCTCAAGGCTCAGAGGGCGGCCGCCTGATCTGGGCCGCCGCCTTTCAGCCCTCAGGATGAGGGCTGAAAGGCGGGGAGGACGGTTGGCCGGCTCTCGCCAAGGCGAAAGCCGCATGCCAGATTGCCGGCCATGTTGACTGGCTCCTATCGCAAACGACTCGATGCCGACCTGATCCGCTGGGTCGGGGAGGGACTTCTCCCAGCCGACAGCGCGGCCTCCATCCGCCAATCGCTCGCCCGCGAGGGCTTCAAGCTGCCGGCGCTGCTTGGCATGTTCGGCGGGCTCCTGATCGCTTCCAGCGTCGTGGCTTTTGTGGCGGCGAACTGGGAGGAGATGCCGCGGCTGGTGAAGCTCGGCATGATCCTGGTTGGTCTTGCAGCTGCGCTCGGCATCGGGGCAAGGCTGCGGGCTCGAGGCTCGGCGCTGGGCGCCGATGCGGCCTTGACCTGCGGCACGCTGATCTTCGGCGCCGGCATCGCGCTCATCGGCCAGATGTACCACCTCCCGGCCGATTGGCCCGCCGGCGCGTCCCTGGTCGCGATCGGGGCATTGCTCGTCGCGCTGCTGCTGCGCTCCAACGGCGCGCTCATTGTCGCCTTCGTCGCAATGGCGGCGTGGAGCACCGGGCGCTGGGAGGAGAGCCGCGGAGCGCTGCACCTGCCCTTCTTCCTGCTTTACCTGCCGGCGCTCTGGCTTGCGCTTGGCCGCACAAATCGCTTCGTCCACCATGCCGCCGTGCTGGCGCTGGCGCTGTGGTTCGCGCTGCTGCCGGGCGACTGGCTCTATGGCCGCTTCGACTATGGCGTGCTCGCCTATGCGCTTGGTCTCGCGACCGTCTATGTCGTGCTCGGCGCAGTCGCGCTCGATCGCGGCGGGCCGGCGCTGCTGACCTGCTGCCTGCCCTGGGGGCTGCTTGCCTTGATGGCCGTGCTCAGCGTCGAGCTGATCCGCATCCTCGATGCTTCGGAGTCACGTGCCGGCAGCGCGGTTTGGTTGAACTACCTAGCCTATGGCCTTGCCGTTCCGGCGATCGCGGCGCTTCTGGCGCTGGCGCGTGAAAGGCGCTTCGCCCTGCCGCTGGCAACCGCGCTGCTGATCGCGCTGATCGTGCCGTTGGTGTTCTGGAGCGGGCGCGTCGTCGGGCTGCCGGGCAAGGCCGTCGTCGCTGGCCTGATCCTCGTCGCCGCGATCGGCTTCGTGGTCGCCGGCGTCTCGGGCGGGGTCCGGCGGATCATGCTGGCAGGCTCGGCCCTGTTCGGCCTTGCCATCCTGATCCTGCTTGGACAGACCATCGGTACGCTGCTCGACCAGTCCGTATTCTTCCTGGTGGCGGGCGGCCTGCTGCTCGCCCTGGCGGGCGGTGCGCGCAAGCTGTTTGCGCGGCTGAGCCCGCCGGTGGAGGCGCGCTGATGCGTATCGCAAGCGCCGACCGCCTCATTGCCCGTGTGCCGCTACTCTGGCGCGCGCTTCTGGCCATTCTCGCCTTGTGCGGCGTGCTGCTCGCGCTGGTCGAGAGCAGAGCCGGCATCCTGCGCTCGGGAACCGAGGTTCGGTTGCGGACGGTGCCGGTCGATCCACGCGACCTGTTCCGGGGCGATTATGTCGTGCTCGGCTACGAGATCAGCACGCTCGACCCGGCAAAGCTTGGCGGCGAGAGCGACTTCCGGCGCGGCGAGACCGTCCATGTCCGGCTCGCCCCGGGGCCGGACGGTTTTGCGCGCGCTGTCGCCCTCTCCAGGAGCCGCCCGGCAGGTACGGCAACGGAGCCAGTGATCACAGGGCGCGTCGTCGGCATCAATGCTTGCGGCGCCAATGAGAGCGGCGCCATGGACTGCTCGCAGGAGCGGCGCGGTTTGCGCGTCGCCTATGGGCTTGAAAGCTATTTCGTGCCGCAAGGCTCAGGCCTGGCGATCGAACGCACCGAGCGTCAGCGCATCGAGGTCGTGGCGGCGGTGTCGCCCTCCGGCGAAGCCGCAATCAAGCGCCTGCTGATCGACGGCAAGCTCGTTCACGCCGAGCCACCCTACTGAGACTGCGCGCCTCGCTCGTGACGAGCGCTCGTCATCCTCGGCGCTGATCCTACGCAACTCTGTTGCTGGCCACACCGCTGACACGCGGTTGTGATCTCGTGTTTGGTGACCCGTGATCGCTTCGCCTTTATATGAACACGAGATGAACAACATGAGCAGGTAGCGTTCATGTTGCTGCGGGGGAGCCAACTTCCGCTGTGGATTGCTTGGAGGAACGCCAAGTGTCGCAAGCGTTAATGTTCGGGCGCTTTCTGGCTTTTGGGCGGCACGCCGCGGCGGCGGGCCCGCAGCCCGGCCGCGATGCGCGCATCGACATCATCCGCGGCCTGGCGCTGCTGGTCATCTTCATTAACCACATGCCTGGCAATGTTCTCGCGGGCTACACGCCGCATAATTTCGGCTTCTCGGACGCGGCCGACGCCTTCGTGCTGTTGGCGGGCGTCTCGGCAGCCCTGGCCTATGGGTCCTTGATCGACCGGCATGGGCTGGCATTCGGCATCCGCAGGATCGCCTTGCGGCTGCGGACGCTCTACGTCGCTCATATCGCAGTTTTCCTGATCGTCTGCGGCGTCGTCGCGGCGGCAGTCACGCGCACGCAGAACCCGCTCTATATCGAGGCGATCAACATCCAGCCCTTCTTCAGCGACACGCCGACGGCCCTGCTCCACGCGCTGACGCTGCAATACCAGCCGAATTATCTCGATATCCTGCCGCTCTATGTCGCGCTTCTGGCGTTGTTCCCGCTGATCTATCTCGGCGTCCGCCTCAGCCCGGCCCTGACGCTCATTCTCTCGGCGGCTCTCTGGCAGGGCGCAGTCTTCCTTGAGCTGAACCTGCCCAATACGGGCTCCGCCGGCTGGTTCTTCAATCCCTTCGCCTGGCAGTTCCTCTTCACGATGGGCGTGGTGATCGGCCGGAGCCGGCAGCTCGGCCTTGTCGCCCCGCGTCTGAGGCCGCTCGATATCGCGGCGGCGGGCTATCTCGCCTTCGCCGTGATCGTCAAAACCGCTTCGGGCAACCCGTTCGGCATTGCCGCGATGAATGACTGGATCGACACCGTGCAGCTTGGGATGGACAAGACCAATCTCGGCTGGGAGCGCGTGCTCCATGTCGCGGCGCTGGCCTGGCTGGTGATCCGCTTCGTGCCGGCTGGCTCCGCCATGCTGAACTCGCTTGGCGCGCGCCTTCTTACAGGCATCGGCCGGCATTCTCTCGAGGTCTTCTGCGTCGGCATCGTGCTCGCGATCATCGGCCAGGTCATCCTGGCGGAAACCGCCTTCGCTTTGGGCGTTCAGTTGCTCGTTTGCGCTATCGGCGTTATGATATTGATCGGGTTAGGGGTTTTCCTCTCTTGGCATCATTCGGCATCGTCTCGCAATGCGCCCGCCAAACCGTCCCTCACGCTCGGCGCGTCGGGGCCGCAACGCTGATCGCGTTGCTGTTCGCCGGTCCAGTCCTCGCCGGGCCGATGCCGGCGGGTGCGATCACCGATTTACGCTGCCGCTACGGCGCGGCGCTGCAGCCGTTCCTGCCGGTGCTGCCGGCGGCCAGGAAGGTGCTGCAGGAGACCGGCTCGGTGACGATCGTCGCGCTCGGCTCGTCGGCGACGGCGGGGTCCGGCGCCAGCGCTACCGACAAGAGCTATCCCGCAGTGCTGGAAGCGGAGCTGAAGCGGCGCCTTCCCAATGCCGAGGTCAAGGTCATCAACAAGGGCGTCGGCGGCCAGTCGGCCTACGACATGCTGTTGCGCATGGATGCCGATGTGATCGAGGAGAAGCCCTCGATCGTCATCTGGCAGACGGTGGTCAACGACGTGGTCCGCGATGTCGGCGAGGAGAAGCTCGCCAAGATCCTGCGCAAGGGCATCAGGAAGGTCCACGAAGCCGGCATCGACATGGTCGTGATGGACCTGCAATGGTTGCCGCGTGAGGACCGCTATCCGAAATATGAGGGCTACCGCGCCGTCCTGACCAAGACCGCGCAGGAACACGCGGTCTCGATCTTCCCGCGCTATGCAATGATGCGCAACTGGGCGAGGTCGAAGCAGTTCTCCTCGGAGGAACTGGTCGGCATGGACGGCCTGCATATGGTCGATTCCAGCTATCGCTGCCTGGCGATCCGCATGGCCGACGGCCTCGTCAGCGGATTGACCGGGGAGAAGTCGGACTTCACGGACAAGCCCCGCTCGACCAATTGAGCCTGGCTCGACTTCAGAGCATTGCGCGGAAAAGTGGGTACCGGTTTTTCGCATTCGGACGTTGCCGTCCGAATGCGACGTGATCTTAGAGCATTTCCGCGTTTCTCCGAATCGCTGAAATGCTCTACCTCCTTGTTTTATCGCGTTTTCTTCACGCGAACCGGTGTCGACTTCGCTCGAAAACGCTTCTAGCGCGACAGCACTTCGATATCGCGGTCGAGACCCGTCTCCACCTTGAAGTCGCGCGAATGGACCTGGCCTTCCTGCCTGGCGATCAGCACATAATCGCCTTCCGCCAGGACAACTTGTGGAAAGGCGCCGATCGCCTCGCGGATGACGTCGCCGCCGGGCGTCAGCACACTGAAGGCGGTGCCGGCGAAAGCCTCGCCGCCGGGCGATGCGACCAGCTTCAGCGTCACGCGCGCGGCGCGGTGATGCAAGGTGGCGTCCGTGACCTTGCCCGACTCGACCTTCACGTCGGCGCGCTGGATCGCGTTCGAATCGCCATAGGTCGAAACGACGTGATAGGTGCCCTCCGGCAAGCGGATGAGCTCGCCGGCTTTGGCATTGGAGACGACGAGACGCCCTTCCGAATTGCCCTGGAGCGGGACGAAGACCGAGAAGTTGAGCTGGTTGGCGGCAATCGGATTGTCGCCGATCGAGCCCGCCAGCGACAAGCCGCCGGCACTGATCGAGATCTGGTCGCGCAGGCCTTGAAGGCCGAGCGTGATGCGCTTGGTGCCGCTGGCGAAGCCATAGGCGGCGTGCAGCAGGTAGGTGCCGGGCTCAAGCATGAAGACGGGCTGGGCATCGGTCGAGCGCGCGACGATGCGCGGCGGCGAACCGTCGGCGGTCTCGCTCAGGACGCGCCAGACCAAGCCGGAGCGGATCGGTTTGCGGTCGCCGGAGAATTGCGCGCCGAGCGTCAGCGAAGCAGGGGCCGTGGCGACGCCGACACCGGTATCGCCTGGCGCGAACGGAGCGATCTGCGGCGATTGGGCGAATACAGGATTCGAGGATAGGGCCAGCGCCAGAACGAGCATGCGCCCGGCCAGCCGCGCCCCTCTCTGGAACCCCTCGAATTGAAACATGCTCATGGCCCTCGGCACCCCTGCATGCGTGTCTGAGCAGGTTTGCTTGTCCTCATCATGGCGAACCACTAGTTCAGGAGACCTCGCGCTGCCGGCTCTCCGTGCCGGCAGCCTCAACTCGCGCCCGGATGCTTCATGACCGATACGCTCGCCCTGCTCAAGCTGCGCCGCTCGGTGCCACCGCAATTCCTGACTGCGCCCGGGCCCGATGAGAGCCAGCTTGGCGATATCCTGACCATCGGCACGCGCGTGCCCGACCATGGCAAACTCGCTCCGTGGCGCTTCATCGTCTTTTCCGGCGCGGGGCGCGACAAGGCGGCCGAGATCGTGGCGCAGGCCTTCAAGGCGAAAAATCCAGAGGCCGATGCCGATAAGGTCGCCTTCGAGCGCAACCGCCTGCTGCAGGCGCCGGTGATCGTCGCCGTCGTCTCCACCGCCAGGCCGCATGTGAAGATCCCGGAATGGGAGCAGGAACTCTCGGCCGGCGCTGTCTGCATGAACATGCTGGTCGCTGCCCATGCGATGGGGTTCGGTGCATCCTGGCTGACCAACTGGTTCTCGTTCGATCGCGCCGTGCTGACCGCGCTCGGGCTCGGCACCGACGAGCGCATCGCCGGCTTCATCCATATCGGCACGCCGACCGCCGCGCCGGCCGATCGCGAGCGGCCGGTACTCGCCGACATCGTCAGCCATTACGGAGCATGACGCGTCATGATCTATTCGACCGCGTTGCAGGATCACGGGCTGCCGCATGATCCGTTCAAGGCGATCGTCACGCCGCGCCCGATCGGCTGGATCACGACGCTGAACGCCAAGGGCGAGGTCAACCTCTCGCCCTACAGCTTCTTCAACGCGGTCTCGTCGCGGCCGCACATCGTGATGTTCGGCTCGGAAGACAAGAAGGACGCCGTCTCCTTCGTCGAGGAGACCGGCGAATTCACCTGTTCGCTCGTCACCAAGGCGTTGGCACAGCAGATGAACCTGACCTCGGCGCCGCTGCCGGCGGGCCAGAGCGAATACGCCTATGCCGGGCTGGAGATGGCCGCTTCCACATTCGTCAAACCGCCGCGCGTGGCGGGCAGCCCGGCGGCGCTGGAATGCAAGCTGCTTTCGGTGCAGCAGCTCGTCGATCTCGATGGCAAGCTGGTCCCACGCTGGATGGTGCTGGGGCAGGTCGTCGGCATCTTCATGGACGACGCCTATGTTCGCGGCGGCCGCTTCGACACTGCAGCCGCCAACCCGATCGCGCGTTGCGGCTATGCCGATTATGCTGAGGTCGACCACCTGTTCTCGATCATCCGCCCGACTGGCGGCTAGAGTATTGCGCGAAAAAGGCAGGTACCGGTTTTTCGCGGGAGCAATGCTCTCAATTTTTAGGATCTAAGGAGGGGCCTTGCCGCAGCCGAGCGAACCGGACGACGACTGGAAAACCACGGTGAACCTGCTCGGGATCATCGTCATCCTGCTCGTGCTCGGCGCCGGAGTCTGGCTGATCTTCGAGCTCGACCGGGCGCGCAAGGCGCAGGATTGCCTGTCCTCGACGATGCGGGCCTGCCGGCGCATCGAGACGCAGTGAGCGGAAGCGGTTTCGGAATAAGCTGAATCATTGGAATCGCCTGCGGCGATTTATTCGATCAGTTTGAGAGCGGGCGGGCGGCTTCTCCTTGCGCCTGCATCCGCTTTACGGCCTTCTTGCCGAAGGAGACGAAGCTGTCGGCGCCGAGCCAACGTCCTTCATAGGCGATAACGCCATCAGCAAAGTCGCCGCCGGCCATCAACTGGCCCAAGCCGGCTTCCGCTGCTGGGCGGTTCACAATGACATTCGCGCTATCCAGCAGGCGCCTGATCGCCTCGGCGATATCGGCGGCCGGAATCTTGTAGCCTTGCGACAGCACCCAGATCAATTCGCACAGGGCCGGTAGTGCCAGCGCCACCAATTCCGCCTGCGCCAGCTCCCGCTGGGCGATCCTGCTTTGCAGCGCATCGTCGCCGGTCAGCGCCCGGACAAGAACGTTGGTATCGGCTGTGATCTTCATCTCTTGCCGGCCCAGCTTTTGCCGGCCCGGCCCTGCGCGGCAATCTCGCTCATCTCCTCGATCGACAGCGAAGGACCATTCTCCCGCTTCAGAAGATCGAAGACATCCGAGATTGCACCGGCGGGCCTGGCGGCCTGTACGGAGACCCGGCCATCGGGCAGCTTGTCCACGGTGAGCTTGTCGCCAGGATGCACGCCGAGATGCTGAAGCAGGTCCTTGCGCGAGGTGACCTGGCCTTTGGCGGTGACAGTGAGCGTGGCCATCGTGTGCTCTCGCATTGGTGGCCGCAATGTCAGGCTGAACTGCCTTACCGGCAAGGCGCTGCGCGTGACGCCGCCTTCCGTACCGCGAGGTTCCCGTGTCAGGCGGTGAGCCTGTCGGCGCGCGCCTTCAATCGCTGCGCCCTGACGAGATGGGGTCGATCGAGCATTTCGCCGTCGAGCCCGATCACGCCGAGGCCGGGATTGGCGGCGAACAGCGCGATGATCGCCTCCGCTTTGGCGAGTTCGGCGGGGGCGGGCGAGAAGACCTCGTTGGCGGCGGCGACCTGCGCCGGGTGGATCGCCATCTTGCCGGTGAAACCGTCGCGCCGTGCCGCGAGGCACTCGGCGCGGAAGCCGGCATCGTCGCGGAAATTGGTGAAGACGGTGTCGATCGCGTCGACCTGCGCGGCGGCGGCTGCGAACAAGGTGAGCGAACGGGCGAGGCGATAGGGGTCGGCATAGGAGCCGTCGCTCAGGCGATTGGCTTCGGCGCCGAGATCGGCCGAGAGATCCTCCGCCCCCCAGGTCAGGCCGTTGAGGCGGTGGCTCGCACCGGCATAGCTGCCCAGGCCGAAGATACCCTTGCCGGTCTCGGTGGCGATCGGGATGATCTTGGTCGCGCCGTCGGGCAGGTCGTTCTCGGCCTCGCGCACCGCGATGCGGGCGGCGAGATGGCCGACATCGATGCCGCCCTCGGATTTGGGCAGCATGATCGCGTCGGGCGCGCCTTGCATCACGACGTCGAGATCGGCCTGGGTCAGCCCGGTCGACAGCGCGTTGACCCGCACGATCAGGCGCGGGCGCCTGGGCAGGGCGCGGGCGGCTTTCAGGAAGGCCAGCGCGATCTCGCGGGCCTGCGGTTTGGCGTCGAGCGCGACGGAATCCTCGAGATCGAGGATCAGCGCGTCGGCGCCGCTCTCCAGACCCTTCTGCTGCTTCTTGGGGCTGTCGCCCGGCACGAACAGGAGCGAGCGCATCAGCTCAGACCGCGATCGTGGCGGGCGCGGGCCGCCGGCGCATGAAGGCCTGGCGGCGGCATTGCGCGACCAGCGTGCCGTCCTGCTTGTAGGCCTTGTGCTGGAACTCGACGATGCCGGCATCGGGCCGCGAGCGCGACTCGCGCTTGGCCATGATCTCGGTGGTGCAATTGATGGTGTCGCCCTCGAAAAGCGGGGCGGGGAAGGTCACGTCGGTCATGCCGAGATTACCGATCGTGGTGCCGACCGTGGTGTCGTTGACCGAGATGCCGATCATCAGCCCGAGCGTGAAGAGCGAGTTCATCAGCGGCTTGCCCCATTCGGTCTCGGTCGCGCAGAAATGTGCATCGATATGAAGCGGTTGCGGGTTCAACGTCATGTTGGAGAACAGCATGTTGTCCATCTGCGTCACGGTCCGGGTCAGGCCGTGCTCGATGACCGAGCCGACATGGAAGTCCTCGAAATAGATCCCGCCGCGCTTGTGACGTTTGACCTCGGTCATCGACGCTTCTCCACGAGCTCGAATCGTGCCGGTGAGCCGGCTCCGCGATTCCTCACTTTAACGGTTCGCTTACCATAATCAGTCCAGTCTCCACAGGCGCTCGTCGATATCGCGAGGGCACCTTGGCGGCAGGCTCGCGCCCGAGATACCCAATGTTCCTGTTCAGCACGCCGCAGACCAGCGAAGCTCCAGCCGCCAACCCGGTCGTCAACGCCATTCGCGAGGGCGCGCGGAAGACCGGTGCAGGCTTCGACTACCTCCTCAAGACGGCCCAGCGCGAATCGTCGCTGGAGCCCGACGCCAAGGCCAAGACCTCGAGCGCGACCGGGCTGTTCCAGTTCATCGAGCAGACCTGGTTGTCCATAGTCAAGCAAGAGGGGCCAAAGCAGGGGCTCTCGGGCTATGCCAGTGCGATCAGCGAAGGCAGCGACGGCCGCCTGACGGTGGCGGACCCCGCAGCGCGCGAAAAGATCCTGCAGCTCCGCAACGACCCGCAGGTCGCCGCCGTGATGGCCGGCGCGTTGACGCAGAAGAACAGCGACCAACTCGCTTCGGTGCTCGGCCGGCAGCCGCAGGCCGGGGAGCTCTATATCGCCCATGTGCTCGGCGCACGCGGGGCGTCCGACCTGATCAAGGCCGCCGCCAGCGACCCGACGCGCACCGCTGCCAAGGATTTTCCCGATGCCGCCGCGGCCAATCGCGGCCTGTTCTATGACAAGACCGGGCGGGCACGCTCGGTGCAGGAGCTTTATGGCGTGCTCTCGGCGAGCCATGCCAGCACGCAGCTTGCGGCCTCGACGGCCGTTGCCGCTGCTGCCTCCGGCACTGCGGCCGGTGCTGCGGGGCAGGGCGTTGACCAGCCCGCGCCGATCGCCGCAGCGCTCGCGCCCGGGCGCGCGAAGGGACTGATCGGGCTGTTCTCCACGGAAGGCTCGCGCGAGCCGGTCTCGAAAGCCGTCGCGAATCTCTGGACCACGCCCAGGATGGACGCCACGACACGCCTGGCTTCGCTCGATCCGGCTGATCGTTATTTCCCGCGCCAGACCCAGACGCAGAGCGATACCGCGTCTGCTCCGGCGGCCGCGGCACAGGCTACGACCAATGCACTGTCCGCGCCGGTGCGAGCGGTCAATGCGCCCTTGCCGCCGTCGCGACCTGTCGAGCTGACACAGCCGGCGAGCGCCCAGGCCAAGCCCGTTTCCAAGCCTGTTTCCAAGCAAAGGCGCGCGCCGCTCGACCTGTCCTCCTTCATGCTTCCGCGGGCGCGCTCGTGATCGTCCGTCGCTTCCTGCTCTGGGCCCGCACGGCCAATGCCGAGGCGCGGGCCTCCGGCGCAGCGGCACTGGCTGGCGCCTATCTGCGCTCGGGCATGGCCGATGAGGACCGGCGCGAGGCGGAGACGGCGCTGATTTCGCTGGTGGACGATCCTTCGCCGCTGGTGCGGCGCGCCATCGCCGAGGAGATGGCGGCCTCGGCGCTGGCGCCGCGCACGCTGGTGCTGAGCCTGATCGCCGAACAGAGCGATGTCGCGGCCTTGGTGCTCGCCCATTCGCCGGTGCTGACGGAGGCCGATCTCGTCGACGCCGCAGCGGTCGGCGACGACCTGGCCCAGCGCGCCATTGCGCTCAGGCCCCATCTCACGGCCTCGGTCGCTGCCGCTCTCGCCGAGGTGGGCGGAGACGAGGCGCTGGTGACGCTTGCCGGAAATCCGACGGCCGACATTCCCGATTTCTCGCTGGAACGCATGGTCGAGCGCGCTGGTACCTGCGGGCCGTTGCGCGAGGCGCTACTCGCCCGCGACGACCTGCCGGGAGGCCTCAGGCAGATGATCGCGACGATGGTGTCCAACACGTTGATGAGCTTCGTGACCGATTGCGGCTGGCTGACGCCTGAGCGCAGCGCGCGGTTGACCCGCGAGGCGACAGAGCGCGTTGCGGTTGCGCTCGCTGCGGGCGGCGAAGCCAGCGATGCGCCGGCGATCGTCGAGGTGCTGCGCACTGACGGCAGGTTGACGCCAGGCCTGATGCTGCGCTCGCTCCTGAGCGGCGAGCCGGCGCTGGCCGAGGCCGCTTTCGTCATGCTTTCGGAGTTGCCGCAGCCGCGTGTGGCGGCATTGCTGCGCGACCGGCGTGGCACGGGCCTCAAGGCGCTCTATCGCAAGGCCGGCTTGCCGCGCGCGCTGCAGCCCGCCTTCACCGCCGCGATCACCGCACTGAACCTGCGTGGCTTCGATGCGGGCGGCAATGGGCGCGGTGTCGACCGGACAATCCTGCGCGAGGTGCTGATTGCCTGCGAGACGCTTGACGGCCCCGACAACGACGCGCTGATGGGGCTGCTGCGGCGGATGGATTCCGAAGCGGCGCGCGAGGAAGCCCGCACCATGGCCGACGCGCTTGCCGACGATGCAGCGTTGGCGCTGTTCGTCGAGGCGGATCCCGCGCTGCTGGTCGAACTCGAAATCGGCGATCTGCGCCACGCGGCGTGAGAGCTTCGCGCGGGCTCTCGAGCGAGCTTGTGAAGCCTTCTGTGCGTGAGGGCGGCCTCTGACCCTGCCCTAACTGGCGTGTCCACTTCGCTCGAAAACGCTCTAGCAGGCTGCTGCAGAAGTCTCTGGCGGGATCGTCTTGGAGATGATTCACTCTGTCTGAGGCAGATGCGGGGTCTTGCGATGCGGGGACGTGAGGATCGGTCGGATAGCCTGTTCAGCTACATCCGGCTGGAAGAGCGGGTTCCTGCGGATCATCCGCTGCGAGCGATCCGGGCTTTGGCGGACGAGGTTCTGGCGGGTCTGAACGGTCGCTTCGAGACGCTGTATTCGCAGATGGGTCGGCCCTCGATCCCACCGGAGATGCTGCTGCGCGCGACGCTGCTGCAGGCGTTCTTCTCGGTTCGCTCCGAGCGGATGCTGATGGAGCAGATCGACTACAATCTGCTGTTCCGGTGGTTCGTCGGGCTTGAGATGGATGCCGCGGTCTGGCACCCGACGGTGTTCACGCACAACCGCGACCGGCTTCTGGAAGCGGATGTGGCCCACGCCTTCCTGTCGGGGCTGCTGGCTTTGCGTCAGGTGAAGCAGCTCCTGTCGAGCGACCACTTCTCCGTCGATGGCACGCTGATCGATGCCTGGGCCTCGATGAAGAGCTTCCGGCGCAAGGACGGCTCGGACGAGCCGCCTGGGCCTGGCCGCAACGGCGAGCGCAACTTCCGCAAGGAAAAGCGCTCGAATGTAACCCATGCCTCGACCACCGATCCCGATGCCCGGCTCTATCGCAAGAGCGACGGGCACGAGAGCCGGCTGTGCTTCATAGGCCATGCGCTGATGGAGAACCGCCATGGCCTCGTGGTGGACGCGACGCTGACCCACGCCACCGGCACGGCCGAGCGCGAGGCAACGCTTGCGATGCTCGACCGGCGCGAAAGCCGGCATCGGATCACGTTGGGAGCCGACAAGGCCTACGATGTCGAGGCCTTCGTGGGCGACCTGCGGGCGCGCCAGGTGACGCCGCACATCGCCATCAACGGCGCGGTGTCCAAGACCGGCAAGGTGCGCAAGACCGCCATCGACGGCCGCATCACCCGCCATCCCGGCTACGCGATCAGCCAGCGTTGCCGCAAGCGCATCGAGGAGGTCTTCGGCTGGATCAAGACCCAGGCCGGGCTGGCCAAGGTCAAGGTCCGGTCCCGGACCAAGGCCGAGGCGGTCTTCACCTTCGCAGTTGCCGCCTACAACCTCGTCCGCATCCCCAAGCTTCTAGCCCAGGCGACCGCATGAAGGGCAGCGCCAAGCGGACCAAGCCACGCTCCGGCAGCAGCATCCACCAGAAGACAAGCCGCCGACGCTTCCCAGCTGCGCCAGTCGCTGCCAAAACAGCAAAGACCATCTAAACCAAGAGCCAGAACAGACTTCTTCAGCAGCCTGCTAGAAAGCGCGATAGGCGTCTGCCGGGCTCTCGCACCGCGCCGCGAAAAGCCTGTCGCCGACGAAATCGACGAAGACCCTGACCTTTGGCGAAAGATTGCGGTTCGAGGGCCAGATCAGGCTGAACTGGCCGGGACCGTCGATCCGGTCGTCGAGCAGGGTCCGCAATGTGCCGTTCGCCAGCGGCTCGCGCGCCAGAAAATCCGGCAAGCAGCCGATGCCGAGGCCGGCGATGGTGGCGCCGCGCAGCGCCTCCATATTGTTGCAGGTCAGGACCGTGCGCGTGCGCAGTTCCGGCTCTCCGGCAGGTAGGGTCAGCGGCCAGGGCTGGACCTTGCCGCTGTTGGGATAGCGGAAGCGGACGCCAAGATGCCGGTCGAGATCGCGCGGGCATGCGGGTGTGCCATGGCGTTCCAGATAGGCCGGCGCGGCGCAGAGCAGCATCTGGAAGGGGCGTAGGCTGCGCGCCATCAGGCGCGAATCCGGCAAGACGCCGCTGCGGATCGCGACATCGGCGCCCTCATCGATCAGGTCGATGATGCGGTCGTTGAAATCGAGATCGATCTCGATCTCGGGATAGCGCGTCATGAATTCAGGCAGCACCGGCAACAGCAGATGATAGCTGACGATCGGCGTGCTGATGCGCAGCCGACCGCGCGGCACTTCGATCGTGCGGGCGAGCATCGCGCGGGCGTCGTCGAGATCGTCGAGAATGCGCCGGCAGCGCTCGTGGAAGGCGCGTCCCTCCTCGGTCAGCCGCAGGCTGCGCGTCGAGCGCTGGAACAGCCGGATTGCGAGCTGCTGCTCGAGCTTGGTCACGGCCTTGCCGACAGCCGAAGCCGACAGCCCGAGCACGCGGCCCGCCGCGACGAAGCTGCCGAGATCGGCGGTGCGCACGAAGGCCATCAGACCCGTCAGTGAATCCATGCTTGCCCCTGTCGGAACTTGGCCCTCTCGGAGCGCGCGGTTATTCGAGCGTTTTGTTCCGCTGATATCGGATCAAGAGGCCCGTTGGCAGTCATTACCTCAAGATTATCCTGTCTCGACCGGAAAGCGAGCCTCGGCCGCTGCAAGCCGGCCATCCCGCCGGATGCCGAACAGGACAATCATAGCCATGACGCAAACCACCACGCGGCCGAACATGCCCAAACAAGCGCTCGTGCTTTTCTCCGTCTGCCTTGCCGCCGCGGCGATGCCGCTGACCTTCACCGGGCCGGCTGTGGCGCTCCCTGCCATTGGTCGGGCGCTCGGCGGCAGCCCGATCGCACTCAACTGGGTCACCAACGCCTTCATGCTGACCTTCGGATCGAGCCTGATGGCGGCAGGCGCGCTCGCCGATGCCTATGGCCGCAAGCGCATCTTCCTCGTCGGCGTGGGCGCATTCGCCGTGCTCTCGATGGCGCTCGCCGTCGCGCCCGATATCCTCTGGTTCGATCTGGGACGCGCAGCTCAGGGCGTGGCGGCGGCAGCCGCCTTTTCGGGTGGCATGGCGGCACTTGCCCAGGAGTTCGACGGGCCGGCGCGCATCCGCGCATTCAGCATCGTCGGCACCAGCTTTGGCGTCGGTCTCGCCTTCGGGCCGATCGCGTCGGGCCTGATGATCGATGCCTTCGGCTGGCGCAGCATCTTTGGGCTCGTGGTCGCGCTGGCGGTGCTGGCCTTCGCGCTCGGCATGCGCGCTCTACGGGAATCGCGCGATCCGGAGGCGAGCGGACTCGATTGGCCGGGCGCAATCAGCTTCACCCTGGCGCTCGCGCTCTTCACCTATGGCGTGCTGCTGGCGCCCGAGCGCGGCTGGACTGAGCCGACCGTGATGGGCCTGCTGGCCGGCGCGGTTGCGCTGTTCGTCGCCTTCGGCGTGATCGAGCGGAGCGTCGCCCGACCGATGCTGGACCTGACCCTGTTCCGCTATCCGCGCTTCGTCGGCGTGCAGTTGCTGGCGGCAGCGCCTGCCTATGCCTTCGTGGTGTTGTTGATCCTGCTGCCGGTGCGTTTCATCGGCATCGAGGGCCTGAGCGAGATCGCCGCTGGCCGCCTGATGATCGCCTTGTCGGCGCCGCTGCTCGTGCTTCCGATTGCAGCTGGCCTGCTGACGCGCTGGTTCTCGCCGGCGACGATCTGCGGCGTCGGGCTTCTGATCGCGGCTCTCGGCCTGTTCTGGCTGAGCCGGATGTCGGTCGGTGGCGAGGCCATGGGCGTCGTCCTGCCGATGGCACTGATCGGCATCGGCATCAGCCTGCCCTGGGGGCTGATGGACGGGCTTGCCGTCAGCGTCGTGCCCAAGGAGCGCGCGGGCATGGCGACCGGCATCTTCAGCACCACCCGCGTCGCTGGCGAGGGCGTGGCGCTCGCCGTGGTCAGCGCCGTGCTCTCGGCCCTGACAGCGGGACATCTGGCGGCGGGCGGTGCGGCTGCGAATACTGGCCCGGCCGCGCAACGCCTCGTCACCGGCGATCTGGCGGGCGCAACGGCCGCCTTGCCGCAGATTGGTCATGCGATGTTGCTTCAGGGCTACGGCGCCGCCTTCGCCACGCTCCTCCTGATGCTCTGCGCCGTCACCGTCGTCACGGCTATCGTCGTCTTCGTCTTCCTTGGGCGTGGGACGAAGCAGGTTGCCGAGCTGGCGGAAACGACCGAAGAGCGTCTGTGCACCTCGCAGGCCTGAGGCCGCTCCTCATTCGCGATATGGCGCGTTCGGCGGGTCAACGGATGGGGCGGCGCCGTCGTCGCATGAACCGACCCGCTGGGGCGCCCTTCAATACCCGAACTGCTCCCGCAGGATTCGCTCGTCCAGGCTGTGGCCGGGGTCGTGCAGCATGACGAGGTCGACGCTGCGGTCGATCTCGATCTCGACCAGGACGACGTTCTCGATCTGGGTATGGTCGGCGACGGCACTGACCGGCCGCTTGGCTGCCTCCAGCACCTCGATCGTGACCTTGGCATGGTCGGGCAAAAGCGCGCCGCGCCAGCGCCTGGGCCGGAAGGCCGAGATCGGGGTCAAGGCGAGCAGCGGCGCATCGAGCGGCAGGATCGGGCCGTTGGCCGAGAGGTTGTAGGCGGTCGATCCCGCCGGCGTCGCCAGCAGCACGCCGTCGGCGACGAGCTCGCTCAGCCGGACCTGGCCATCGACCGAGAGGCGCAGCTTCGCCGCCTGGTAGGAGCGGCGCAGCAGCGAGACCTCGTTGATCGCCTTGGCCTGGACCACATCGCCGTTCTGGTCGACGGCGCGCATCGAGAGCGGGTGGACGACGCTGCGCTGCGCGGCCTCCAGTTTCTTGCTCAACCCTCGTTCCCGGAACTCGTTCATCAGGAAGCCGACAGAACCGCGATTCATGCCGTAGATCGGCTTGCCGGTGCCGAGGAAGCGATGCAGCGTCTGCAGCATCAGCCCGTCGCCGCCGAGCGCGACGATGACGTCGGCCGTCGCGGGATCGGCGTTGCCATAGCGGTCGGCGAGCTTGAGCAAGGCGGCTTCCGCCTCCGGCGTCTCGCTGGCGATGAAGGAGATGGCGGTGAAACGTGCGGTCATCGCATGTCCTGACGGCACTCCGCATGGGAGCCGTGCCGTGCTTAGCATGGCCGGAGCGAGGCCCGCGAGACCGCGTCGACAAAAAAGACCGGGGCTAGAGCCGTTTCCGATCCAGTTGGATCGTTCAACAGCTCTAGCTCTTTGTTTGACGCGTTTTCTTCACGCGAACCGGTGCCCACTTCGCTCGAAAACGCTCTTGGTCCCGGCCTTTCGGATGATCGGCAGGAAAGCGCCCGTCAGATCGCCGTGCTCCACTGCACCGGCACCATCTCGAAGCCGTTGCCGGCCTTGGCGATGTAGCCCGTAGCCGGGAAGGGGGCGTGGTAGAACGCGACCTGCATCTTGTCAGCCGAGACCATGTCGAGCAGCTTGCGGCGCGTCGCTGCGGCCTGCGGCCCGTCCATGTCGAACACGGCCGACCAATCCGGGTTGCGCACGAACAGCGCCGGGTGGTTGGTGGTGTCGGACATGATCATCAGCTTGCCCGCGCCGGAGCTAAGCGCGAAGGTGGTGTGTCCCGGCGTGTGGCCAGGCGCGGCGATCGCGGTCAGGCCCGGCAGGATCTCCTTGCCGCCCTCGAACTGCTTCACATCCTTGGCGATGGGCGAAAAGACGCGGCGGACGCCGGCGAAGGCGCCCTTCATGCCTTCCGGCGCGGCGCTCATCTTGGCGTCGTCCATCCAGAAGGCCCATTCGGCGGCCGGCACCATCACCTCGGCATTCGGGAAGACGGTGCTGCCGTCCTTCAGGCGGAAGCCGTTGATGTGGTCGCCGTGGAAATGGCTGAAGACCACGGTCGAGACGTTCTTGGGATCGAAGCCGGCAGCCTTGAAATTGGCCATCCAGGTGCCCGATGTCGGTGCGCCGGAATCGCCGTTGCCGGTGTCGATCAGGGTCAGCTTGCCGGCGCTCTCGATGGCGAGCGTGGTGAAGGTGATGTTCAGTGCGTCGGCTGGCAGGAAGGCCTGCTCCATCGCCTTCTTGACGTCTGCGAGTTCGGCGTTCTTGACGAAGCCTTCGAGCGGCCGCTTGCCGAAGCCGTCATTGATGGCGGTCAGCGTGACGTCGCCGATCTTGTAACGATAGAATCCGGGGGCCTGGTTCACGGGGGCTCCTTGCGCTTGGGCCGGACGGGGGCCGGCGGGTAGGTCGAAAGTCGTGGCGGCAGCGAGGGCGCCTGCGCTGGCGAGAACGGCACGGCGCGATGGCTCGAATTTCATCATGGATATTTTTCCCCCTTGGCTTGGCTCGGTTCAGCCTCGCTGGACCCTAAAGGCCGGCGTGGCAGGTTCAACAGCGCCGTGGTGGCGCAGGGTCAAGTTTCCGTGAACGCAGCCTTGCCCGAAGATGCAGCGGGCTTGCGTTCAGGGCCTCGAGGCGGGGCGCTGCCGGGGCGTGTGGTCGTCCTGCCGCGCGAAGGCGCGCAGCATCGCCGCGCACAGCGCCAGTGACCCGATCACGCCGTTGCCGGTGCATTCGGCGACCAGAGCCTGGAAGGCCGCAGTGTTCTCGCCGGTCATGCATTGCAGGCTCCAGCCCCATTCCGGAGCCTTCTGACGCAACAGCCCGACGGCGACCTCGATGTCGCCGGAGACGGTGCCCAGCGTTTTCCACAGCGAGCCCTGCTGGTAGATGCCGCCCGCAGGCGCGCGCCGGCTGACCAGATTGGTGGGCTTGCGCCGGACGGTGTAACCCAGCGCCTCGTAGATCTCGGCGTCGAGCATGCGGTCGGGCTTGCTCGCCTCCTCGCAGCGTTCGGCCAGCGCCAGCAAATGTTCCGGTCGAGTGTCCATCATCCTCGTCCAGGCAGTTCCTTGCGATGCGTGCCGCCGGCAGCAGCCTTGCTTCGGCTCCCGACGTCGTCACTCGGCATCGTCACCAGCAAAACGCAGGCCGCCTGCATCGAGGCTCGATCGTGACTGGTGCCGGTTGAGGGGATTGAACCCCCGACCTTCGGTTTACAAAACCGCTGCTCTACCGCTGAGCTAAACCGGCTCGCCGCGACCGGTCCTGCGGTTACCAGTCCGCCGGGCCGACGGCAAGTTCGAAATCGGTCGAAGGCCGGAGCAAAGCGCCCTGCGGCAGGCCATGAAATACGCCAGCAAAAAGCCCCGCCTCGAAAGGCGGGGCTCGGTCAAGCGCAAGCGATCAGATCACGTGCTCTCGCGGATCACTTGTTCTCATAGGTCATGATGTCGCGATCCTTGGTCTCGGGCACGAAGAGCATGCCGATGACGAAGGTCATCATCGCGATCACGATCGGGTACCAGAGGCCGTAATAGATGTCGCCGGTTCCGGCGACCATCGCAAACGAGGTCGCGGGCAGCAGGCCGCCGAACCAGCCATTGCCGATATGGTAGGGCAGCGACATGCCGGTGTAGCGGATGCGGGTCGGGAAGAGTTCGACCAGCGCGGCCGCGATCGGGCCGTAGACCATTGTCACGTAGATGACGAGGATCGTCAGGATGCCGATGATCGTCAGCGACTGCGTCGTGAACAGTGCGTTCATGAAGCCGACCTTAACGATGCGGGCGTCGCCGGGGGCGGGATAGCCGGCTGCGACCGCTTCCCTGGCGATGCTGGCGGCGAAGGTGGCGTCGATCACGACGTCCTTGCCGTTGACGGTGACCTTCGCGGGCGTGCCGACGGGGGCGGGCGCCTGGGTGTAGACGATGGCCTGCGTGGCCAGCGTGCGGCGGGCGACATCGCAAGGCGCGGTGAAGGTGCGCACGCCGACAGGATCGAAGACTGAACCGCAGGTTGCGGGATCGGCCACGACCTGGACCTTGACGTTCTCATGCGCCGCAGCGAGGCCGGGATTGGCGGCCTTGGTCAGGGCGGTGAAGAGCGGGAAATAGGTCAGGGCGGCGATCATGCAGCCGGCGAGGATGATCGGCTTGCGGCCGACCTTGTCCGACAGCGAACCGAAAACGATGAAGCCGCCGGTGCCGAGGATGAGCGACCAGGCGATCAGCACGTTGGCGGTGTAAAGATCGACCTTGAGGATGCTCTGGATGAAGAACAGGGCGTAGAACTGGCCAGTGTACCAGACGACGGCCTGGCCGGCGGTGAGGCCAAACAGCGCCAGGATGGCGATGCGGGCGTTCTTCCAGGTGCCGAAGGCTTCAGTCAGCGGCGCCTTCGAGCCGGTGCCCTCTTCCTTCATCTTCTTGAAGGCCGGGGATTCCTGCATCTGGAGACGAATCCAGACCGAGATGGCGAGCAGGAAGATCGAGGCCAGGAACGGAATGCGCCAGCCCCAGGCGGCGAAGTCGGCCTCGCCCATGTTGACGCGGATGCCCAGGATGACGATCAGCGAGAGCAGCAGGCCAAGCGTCGCGGTGGTCTGGATCCACGAGGTGTAGAAGCCGCGACGGCCCGGAGGTGCGTGCTCGGCGACATAGACCGCCGCACCGCCATACTCGCCGCCCAGAGCCAGGCCCTGCAGCATGCGCAGTGCGATCAGGATGACCGGAGCCGCCCAGCCGATGGTGTTGTAGCCGGGCAGCAGGCCGACCAGGAAGGTCGAGGCGCCCATGATCACGATGGTGATCAGGAAGGTGTATTTGCGGCCGACGAGGTCACCCAGGCGGCCGAAGAAGATCGCGCCGAAGGGGCGGACCAGGAAGCCGGCGGCAAAGGCGAGCAGCGCGAAGATGGCGCGGGTGTTGGGATCGAAGGCTGAGAAGAAGTGCGCGCCGATCATGACGGCGAGCGAGCCGTAGAGATAAAAATCGTACCACTCGAAAACGGTGCCCAGAGACGAGGCGAGAATGACGCGCTTCTCTTCCTTGGTCATCGGGCGCGGCGCCGCCGCGGCCCCTGCATTTGCTGCCATGCTCATGGCGTTCTCCCCTGCTCATTGCCCGACAGTCGGAAAATCCGGACTGCCCGATTGCACGCGGCTCGTTTTCTTGCGAAGCGTAGCCCCATGTCGCCGGACCGAGGCCATAGGCGCCCCATTTCCGGTCTGACCGAAGCAATGCGCGCACGAATTACGCAGTGCAATCAGGCAGATGGTCTTGCATCTTTAGGCTTACGACCTTTGGCTGAGAGCTCTGGTCGGCCATCGGCACGAGCATGCGGGGACGGGCGTGCTGCTGCCGGCGGTTCCCGGCCGATAGCGTGCCGGTCGAGCTGGGACCGCCTCAGCGCCGCCGGCTGGCGGCGTAGAGCGCAATCGCGGTCGCGTTCGAGACGTTGAGGCTGGTGATCGTGCCCGGCACTTCGAGCCGCGCCACATGATCGCAGAGATCGCGGCTGCGCTGGCGCAGGCCCTTGCCCTCTGCGCCCATCACCATGACGAGCGGGCGACGGAGCTCGACATCGTCGAAGGCGACCTCGCCATCCGAATCAAAACCGATGCGCAGGAAGCCGCGCTTGCCGAGTTCGTCGAGCGCGTCGCCGAGATTGCGCACGGCGATCAGCGGCACATGCTCGAGCGCGCCCGAGGCCGATTTCGCCAGCACGCCGGTCGCGGCCGGGGAATGGCGGATGGTGACGATCACCGCCGCTGCCGCGAAGGCGGCGGCCGAGCGCAGGATCGCACCGACATTGTGCGGGTCGGTGATCTGGTCGAGCGCCAGGACGACAGCATCGTCGGGCAGGCTGTCGAGATCGGGCGAGGGCAGGGGATCGCAGACCAGATAAAGCCCCTGATGCACCGAATCGGGCGTCAGCAGCCGGTCGATCTCGGACGGGCGGACGAGCTCGGCCTGCAGCGGCAACTCGCCGATCTCCTCGGTCAAGCGCTTCAGCGCGTTCTCGGTGGCGAGCAGGCGGCGATGGCGGCGCTTGGGATTGCGCAAGGCCTCGATGACGGGATGGACGCCGTAGAGCACGGCCTCGTCGATATCGCCGGGGCGATGCGGCGGCGGGCCGTCGGAATGGTGCGGCCGGCGGCCGCCGGCATGGTGGCCAGCGGGTCTTCCCGGCTTGGGGCGGAACGGCGCAGGCATCATCGGTCTCCAGGGGGCGGATCTGTGCCGTGCCATGACACGCGCCGCTTGACCAGTGCCGAGGAGCCACGGCGGCGCGATCCAGACGAGATACAATGCAAGAAGGAGATATTATCGATGACGGATGCAAGCGAGCGCCTGATCATCGTCACCGGCGGGCCGGGATCCGGCAAGACGACGCTGCTTGCGGCGCTGGCGGCCCGCGGGATCGCGATCTCGCCTGAAGCTGGGCGCGCGATCATCCGCGACCAGATCGCGATCGATGGCGCCGGCCTGCCTTGGGCTCATCGCGAGCTCTTCGCCGAATTGATGCTCGCCTTCGACATGCAGGCTTATCAGGCGGCGCAGAATCGCGGCGGCAGCGTCGTCTTCGACCGTGGCATTCCCGATATCGCGGGCTATCTGCGATTATGCGGATTGCCGGTGCCGGCGCATCTTGTCCGGGCGCTCGAGCAGTTCCGCTATGCCACCGAGGTCTTCATCGCGCCGCCCTGGCGCGACATCTTCGAGAACGACGCCGAGCGCCGGCAGGATTTCGACGAGGCGCGGCGCACCCATGACGCCATGCTCGCGGTCTATCGCGAGCATGGCTATGCGCTGACGGTGCTTCCCTTGGGGAGCGTCGAGGCGCGCGCGGACGTGGTCGCCGCACGGATCGGTGCAATGCGACATTCGGTGTGAGACTGAGGGTTGACACGCCGGAGCCCGGTCACCATAAGTCCGGCCGCGCCTGTCGCCCGTCACGCAAGTGACACAGGCGGTCGCCTGCGGTTCAACCGCAACAGGCGCGGGCGGGGGAATGTCCCGAGCGGCAAAGGGGGCGGACTGTAAATCCGCTGGCTATGCCTTCGCAGGTTCGAGTCCTGCTTCCCCCACCATCTCTTTCCTGCCCGACAGCGGCAAGACGAAGCGGTCTCGGCGCGCTTTTGGTCGTCGGAAGCCGGCCGGTTTCCAACACCGCGCCCCGGCATCTTGACATCGCCTCATTCATCGCCGATTTCGGTCTGGCGATGCGGGTGTAGCTCAATGGTAGAGCAGCAGCCTTCCAAGCTGAATACGAGGGTTCGATTCCCTCCACCCGCTCCACTCCTTTTTCTATTACATCGCAGATATTTACGGTCGATCGCTTGAGCGATTTTCGGAATAGCCGAAATCGAGCGATACAACGGGCATACAACGAGTCCCGCGACTCATCCCGCCGTTCCGATGCGATTGCCAGGACGCGACTCACGGAATGGAACGCTTCGATGCCCGTCACGGCGGGGACTTGAAGGCCCAAGGACTCGACATGACCGACTTCTTCATCAGTTACACGGGTGTCGATAGGGAATGGGCCGAGTGGATCGCCTACATTCTTGAAGAGGCGGGCTTCTCCACCGTCGTTCAGGCATGGGACTTCCGTCCCGGCAGCAATTTCGTCCTTGCGATGCAAAAGGCATCCGAAACCGCCGAGCGAACGGTAATGGTCCTGTCGCCGGATTATCTCAAATCCGAGATGGCGGCGCCGGAATGGGCGAGCGCATTCGCTCGCGACCCGCAGGGATTGGAGCGGAAGCTGCTTCCGATCATGGTGCGCGCATGCGAGCCGCAGGGTCTGCTGAAGGCGATCGTCCAGGTTCGCATCGTCGGCATGGACGAGGATGCGTCAAGGCAAGCGATCCTGTCAGGCGTCAACAGGACGAGGGCCAAGCCATCGCAGCGCCCGAGCTTCCCGGGGGCGGCATCCGCCTCAGAGCACAAGCATTTTCCCGGTCCGGAAATCGCGCCGACAAGGGCGCCCCGGCCATTGCTGCCCCGCCTCGGCGTCGCACCGACCGACGCCGACCGGCGCAGGTTCGCGAAACGAGCGTTCGCCAGCATCCGCGCCACGTTCGAACGCAATCTCAACCAGGTGGTGGAGGAGGGGAACGGTCGACTCGACTTCGATGTTACGGATGCCACGGCAACGGACTTCCGCGCCGAACTCTACCTTGATGGCGGTACCAAGGGCCAATGCCGGGTTTGGCTCGGCGGCATGATGGGCGAAAACAACATTTGTTTCGCCGAAGGCAGGACCAGCGGCGACGCTTGCAATGAGATTCTGGCTCCTTCCTTAAGCGGGGAGCTTTCGTTGTCGGCGACGATGTCGATGGGTCATACGGATTTCGAGAGACGCACGGACATGAAGAAGCTCACGCCGGAGCAGGCCGCCGATTACCTCTGGGAGCGGTTCACGAGGGCTTTCAGGTCGAAATAAGGTTTGGGACTCGCTTCGACGTCAGCAGCGCTAGCCCATTCTGTCCCAGGTATCTCCGCCGCCGTCTCGATCTAGGCGGTTTCGCTGTCCAGAGGATTGGGCCAAGCATTCCATTCCGCAGGGGGCCAACTACTCGGCGGCTTCCCGCGCTCCGATGTCGCTGACCGCGCCTGGTTCGACAGAATGTCGAGGGGCGACGAAGCCACTGTTCATAACGTTGCGTCACACGCCGGCCCGCTATCGACAGTTCTCGATTGCAACCCCTAGTAGTTGGGGCAGATTTTTAGGGGGCGGCACTTGGCGATCTTCACGACGACGGCATATCCGCTTTCCTCGCTGGTCGAGGATATCGAACTCGGAAAGATCGGGCTGCCGGACATCCAACGTCCCTTCGTCTGGCCGAACAAGAACGTCCGGAACCTGTTCGACTCGCTCTATCGCGGGTATCCGGCCGGTTACCTGTTGTTTTGGGAAACGGGCGCCGAAGGCGCGATGAAGACGATCGGCACGAAGGAGCATCAGAAGGCTCCCTCGCTCGCGATCGTCGACGGCCAACAACGCCTGACCTCCCTGTTTGCGGTCGTGAAGGGCCGCGAGGTGCTTCGTGCCAACTTCAGGAAGGAACGCATCAAGATCGCCTTCAATCCGCTTCAGGAACGCTTCGACGTCACCGACGCGTCGATCGTCAAGGACAAGGCCTACATCCCCGACATCTCGGTGCTGTGGAGCCCCGAGTTCAGCGTCTTCGACTTTGCGGATACCTTCATCGACGAACTCAAGGCGGTGCGGGAGCTGTCGTCGGAGGAAAGCCGGCGAGCGAAGTCGGCTATCGGAAAGCTGCTAAACCTGCCGCAGTATTCGTTCACCGCCTTGACGCTCAACGCGAGCGTGGACGCCGAGGTCGTGGCCGAGGTCTTCGTCAGGATCAACGGCGAGGGCAAGAAGCTGAACCAGGCCGACTTCATCATGACCCTGATGTCGGTGTTCTGGGACGAGGGGCGCGCCGAGTTGGAGCGCTTCGCGCAGGACGCCTCCATGGCGAACCAAGGTCAGCCGACCGGCTACAACCACTTCCTCAAGCCATCGCCCGACCAGATGCTGCGGGTGACGGTCGGCCTGGGGCTGAAGCGCGCGAGGCTCCAGAACGTCTATAGCGTCCTGCGCGGGCGCGATGCGGTCACCGGCGAAGTCGACGTCGCGAAGCGGGACGCGCAGTTCGCTCTTCTGACCCAGGCCCAGTCGCGTTCGCTCAACCTCTCGAACTGGCATCATTTCCTGGGCGCGCTCACCCTGGCCGGCTATCGCCATGAAGGGATGATCTCGTCGCAGACGGCGATCGTCTACTCCTACGTCCTCTATCTGATCGGCCTAGTCGATCACGGCGTCGACAAGCAGGACCTCCGACAAGCGATAGCCGAGTTCTTCTTCATGGCGTCGCTCACAGGCCGGTATACCAGCAGCCCGGAGACGAAATTCGACTTCGACTTGGCGCAGTTGCGCGGGCTGCCGGACGCGTCGACCTATCTGTCGCGATTGCGCCAGATCTGCGCGACTACCCTGACGAACGATTACTGGGAAATCTCGCTTCCGAGCGACCTGGCGACCTCCGCGGGCAGGAGCCCCTCGCGGTTCGCCTATCAGGCTTCGTTGATCCTGCTCGGGGCGAGGGCGCTCTACAGCCCGCTAAAGATCGCCGACATGATCGACCCGGCCGTGAAGGGAACGAAGGCCACCTTCGAGCAGCACCACCTCTTTCCGAAGGGCTACCTGGCGAAGCTGGGCGTGACGGATCTTCGTCAGGTCAACCAGATCGCGAATTACGCCGTGGTGGAATGGCCGGACAATCTCAAGATCAGCCATCAGGCGCCGGCCGCCTACGCGCCGGCATTGCACGCCGGCTTCTCCCCCAAGGATCGCGACGACATGTTGCGGTGGCATGCGCTGCCGGTGAACTGGTGGGAGATGCCCTTCGAGGACTTTCTCCGCGAGCGCCGCGTGTTGATGGCTCGGCTGGTGCGGGACGCCTATCGCGAACTCTGCGGCGACGTGAAGCCCTCCGCAGCAGTGAAGGTCTCCGTCGAGGAGTTGATCGCGTCTGGCGAGAGCGACGCCGTCGAGTTCAAGGCGACGCTTCGGACGAACCTGCACACGGGGCTCGTCGACGAGACGATGCATCTTGCCGCGCTCAAGACCATCGCCGGATTCCTCAACGCCAAGGGCGGCACCCTGGTCATCGGTGTCGCCGACGACGGCAAGGTCGTCGGCCTGACTGCGGACAATTTTCCGAACGACGACAAGATGGGGTTGCATCTTGTCAACCTTATCCGTGACCGCATCGGCGCGCTCTTCCTCCCTTATGTCCATCCTCATTTCGACGAGCAGGACGGCGAGCGGGTCATGGTCGTCCAGTGCGAGAAGGGGCCGAAGCCGGCCTTCCTCAAGGACGGGTCGAACCAGCGGTTCTTCGTCCGTGGGATGAACGCGACGACCGAGCTCTCGGGCAGCGCTGTGACCGATTACGTGAAGGCTAGGTTCCCGTAAGGCCGGTCCCTTGGCCATCTGCCGGCAGGTCGAGGCGGGCTGTCGCGACCTGAGGCGAGCTTGTTCGATACGTTCCGAGAAGGTCGGCCCAAGATGGGGATCGCATGATGAAGCTAGGCCGTTTCAAACGCCGGGCGATGATGATTGTGGCCGGATGCGCGCTGGTCGGAGGGTTGGCCATGGCGTCCTGCTCCGGGCCCGATCAGTTGTATCATCGCGTCTGCGCTGATGGTCCGAGTGGCGGCGACTGCATCAAGCGCGAACACTTCGTGCAGACGCGCGGCGACGATTGCGCCGGGGCCGGGCGGGCCATGTGCTTCGGTACGGGAAACGACGGCTGGGACACCGGCTTGCTGGGCACCCACCCGGGGATGACGCCCAGCCCCTTCGAATACGCGGCCTTGGAATACCGCTCCGACGTCGATGCGACGGCGCAACGCTGGCAGCCCCAACAGATGGAGGCGATCGTCGATCGGATTGCGGCGATCCGGCGTGGTGGCCAGCAGGTCTACCTGGTAACCTTCGTTCACGGCTGGCACCATAATGCGCAGGAGACGCGAGGCAGGGAGGACGCTGCCCCGCAGAACAGGAACCTGCGCTATTTCAAGCATATCTTGGCCAAGAGCGTCGCGGAGTTGGCCGCGAGGGGTAGCAGGAATCACCGGGTGGTCGGCGTCTATGTCGGCTGGAACGGTGGCGACGCGACTTCGATGCTCACGATCGGCGACCGCGCCAGGGCCGCGGACCGCATTGGCACCTCCAACGACTTCGCCACCGATCTCTCACGGCTGGCGGACGCAGCGGGCTCAAGTGCCGCCGAGGCGGGGGCCGAGGGCAGGATGCTGGTGATCGGCCACTCGTTCGGCGGGCGCATCGTGTCACGGTTCATGCTGCGGCAAGTCGCCGAAGGCAGGGGGTGGGCGCCGCTGGGCCCGCGGACACTCGTCTCGACGATCAACCCCGCGATCGGGGCCGATGCCTTCGACGCGCTCATGGCCCTTCCACCGGCCGATACGTCGCTTCCGCCTTCCTGGGTCAACTTCACCTCGACGGACGATTACGCGACGGGCATCGTGTTTTCCACCGCCGCGACGATCGGGCGCGTGGCAATCTTCGGCTATGGTGTCACCGACCGGGTTCTTTCGGCCAGCGGATACCAAGCTATCGGTCACTATCGCCCCTACGTGACTCATCGTCTGGCGATCGACCATTTCAAAGCCCAGGAAAAGCCGGGGCTTGGACTGGTGGCAGTCACCCAGCGAGGCTGGCCTGGGCCTTGCCACGTCGCGCTCGGCGAGGAGACGTATCCGCCTGTTCTTGATGGGCGTCGCACTGATTGGTTCAGGATTCCGACCGGGGTAAAGACGGCGCGGAAGGCAGTCTGGTTCGGTGGCCGTGAAACGGAATGTGTCTCGCGGCATTATGTCTCCACCCTGTCGACGGGAGGAGATGAAGGCCGGGACTTACATTCCGTTCCCGGCCGGATGTGGAACGTTACGGGCGACCGTAACCTCGTCGATGCCGAAGGGCTAAATGACACCTCGACGCCCTTGCACAATGCCTTCGTTCAGACGTTGCTGACCCGGATGTTGCTTGAGCTCACGTTTGCGCAGGCGGTGCCCTGAAACCATAATTACGGAGCATGACTTGCCAGAGTTCGAAGGTGACCGTTCGGGCGCGGACAGCTTCCTGAGGAGGCATCCGGGGCAGTTCTACGTCTACGTGCTGTGCAGGCCGGACGGGCGTCCATTTTATGTTGGCAAGGGGCTCAACCGACGCGCCTTCGAGCATGAGGCGGAAGCGTTGCGCCGTCATCCGATCGGAGAGGCCAATCCGTTTAAATGCAATGTGATCCGGAAGATTGTTCGCGAGGGCGGTTCCGTGCGTTACCGGATCGACTCCTTCTTTGATCAAGAGCGGCAGATGTCGTGCCTCGAACGGGAGGCGGCACTGATCCTCGAATACAGGCGCCTTCATGAGGGCGGGGTCCTTACGAACTTGGCCGGCGGCTTAGGCAATCTGTCCGGAGCCGCACCGTTCAGCCTGGGTCGTCATGCGGCGACGTTATCCGGTGAGCCGGAGAACAACCCGGCGCGCGCCACGCTCAACCGGTTCCTGCAAGGCATCGGACCGGTCGGGAGCGTGCCGATCAAGCCGGTCGCGCAAATCTCCAGAATATTGTCGACGACCCCGCATCCAAATCCAAGATCGCCCACAGTCCGGTGTGCCTACGCGCTCATAGCGAGCGCATCGGCGACTGCCACGCGGTTCGTCACCGACGTCTCGATCCCGAGAACGTTCGAATACCAGGGCGTGCAGGCGGTCATCGAGAATGGGGTGGCGCGCGACCTGCTCAAGGCGGGAATGGCCAGCTTGATGCCGGCCGCCGATCCCAAGGCCGAACGGTTCGTCCTGACCCACGCTCAGGTCGAACTGCTAATGGGGCTCTACGGCTCCGAGGCGCTCGTCGCGCGCGGCTTGCTATGACGGATAATGCCCTCGCTGGAGATCGCCGATGAAACCGCCTGTCCGCGTCCTTAGCAGCCAGGCGATTCCCCGCCCCACGGCGGGGCGTTTCCGAAGGTTTCCCGAAGGGTCGGGGCGCCCGACCCTACCGTTCCTGCCGCCCCGACCCCAGATCACGGTCGCGCACGCGCGTTCGGGCGGCCACACGACCGACACGGACTCGAGAGGAGAAGCGATGACCAACCCCTTCCAGAAGTCCGCCGACGCCCTCGTCGGACGCCTCGGCGAGATCGCGGACGACAGGCGGCGCGCCCAGGAGGCCGTCGAGGCCAAGCGGCGGGAGAGGGAGCGGTCCTTCGACCGCGTGACCGCCTTGTTTGCCGTCTCCGCGGCCAAGGTCGAGGAGTGCCTGCGCCGGGCGAACGACGCCTTCGATGGCAGCGGCGTGACCCTGACCAAGAAAGTGATCCCGATCTCCGACACCGCCGGGTCGATCACGATGACGCTCTCCGGCGCCGGAGGGCAACCCGCCGCGTTCCGGATCGTGGGGAACGCGGGCTTCCGGCTCTTCGTCCACGAACTGGACGATCCGAAGTACGGCCCGTTCGACCTCGCGGACGCCGAGACCCTTCCCTACGAGGAGATGGTCGATCAGTTCATCCGATCGGTGACGGCGGGGCTGGCGGGCCGAGACCGGATCGAGGGCGTCACGAGC
Organism: Bosea vaviloviae; assembly: GCF_001741865.1. Classification (NCBI taxonomy): domain Bacteria; kingdom Pseudomonadati; phylum Pseudomonadota; class Alphaproteobacteria; order Hyphomicrobiales; family Alloboseaceae; genus Allobosea; species Allobosea vaviloviae. Next base: position 5,076,773 of record NZ_CP017147.1, on the reverse strand, counting down.
GCGGCCGTCGAAGGTCCGTAAGGAGAGCGGCCGGTCTCGATCTTGTCGGCGATTTGTCGGAAAGGGCCTGTGATAGGGCCGGATCCACGCTCCCGGTCCCGCCGTGCCCCGAGAACCACCACCCTACCACGGGTCGCACCGGGTAGGGCACTCTGGAGATCTGAACAGGTCAGCCAAATCGATTTTTGGCTGAACGCGGCACATGCAAATGCGCAGCCGCCTCTTGCGTTCGCGCGCATTCTCGTCACTGCGTTAGCGCCATGACGAGCCTTGCGACATCATCATTGGTACCGAAGCCGTCGCTGCGCCGCCGAGCCGAGCGTGGGCTGTCTTGCCTCGTCACGGGGCTGGAATGGCTGGGAGCCATCATCCTTGCGGTGCTCTTCGCCGTGGTGATGGCGGCGGTGCTGCGCCGCTATGTGTTTGGCGGTGGATTCGTCTGGTCCGACGAATTGGCGATCTGGCTGAACGTGGCGCTGGTCGCCGTTGGCGCGCCTTTGGCCGCGACGAGCGCACTGGCGATGCGACTTGACGTGATCGTGCGCCTGCTGCCCGCTGGAGTGCAGCGCCTGGCTTCGATTTTTGCCGATGCGGTCGCGGTTCACGGCTCGCTCGTGCTCGCCTTCGGCGGCGCCAGCGTCGTGGCGCTCGTCGGCGGCAGCTCGACTGTTCTTGGCCTGCCGGAAAGCTTGCGCTTCGCCGCCTTCGCGCTCGGCGGCGGGCTGACCGTTGTCGTTGTGCTGTGGCGGGCCGCGCTGGACAGCTCCTGGCCGGCGGCCCTGGCCTCGCTGCTTCTCGGCATCGGCTTTTATCTGGCGGCGCAGAGCGTCACGGGATTTTTCGTGGAAACGCCGAGCCTGGTCGCGGCCTCGCTCGCCGGACTCGGGCTGATCCTGGGCGCGCCGCTGCCCTATGCGCTGCTTGCCGGCGTTTCGCTCAGCGGCGCCTTTGGCGGGCTCTTGCCCGAGCCGGCCATCGTCCAGAACACGGTCTCGGGCGTCTCGAAATTCCTGCTGCTGGCGATCCCGTTCTTCCTGCTCGCGGGCGAATTGCTGACGGCGGGAGGATTGGCCGAGCGGCTGGTGCGCTTCGCCGCCTCGCTGGTCGGGCATTGGCGGGCGGGGCTGGCGCAGACGACACTGATGTCCAGCGTGCTGTTTTCGGGCGCGTCGGGCTCCTCGGTGGCCAACGCCGCCTTCGGCGCCAAGGTGATGGCGCCGGCCTTGATCGCGCGCGGTTACCCGCCGGCCCATGCGGCGGGGATCGTGGCCGGCGTCTCGATGCTCGACAACATCATCCCGCCTTCGATCGCCTTCCTGATCCTGGCGACGGCGACCAATCTGTCGGTCGGCTCGCTGCTGGTCGGAGGCTTCGTCGCCGGCGGGGTCCTGGCGCTGGCGTTGGCGATCGGCATCCATCTCAGCGTGCGCGAGGTGGTCGATGCTGCGCCCAAGGCCAGCGGGCAGGAGAGGGCCAAGAGCTTCGTCAGTGCGCTGCCGGCGATCGGGCTCGGCGTCGTCGTCGTGGTCGGCATCCGCTTCGGCGTCGTCACCGTCACCGAGGCTTCGGCGCTAGCAGTGGCCTATGCGCTCGTCGCCTGCCTGGCGCTGCGCAGCCTGAATATCGGCACGGTCTTCGGCGCCTTGCGCAAATCGGCGACGGAAGCTGCGGCCGTGGGCATGCTGATCGGGGCGTCGGCGCCCTTCGCCTTCCTGCTCGCGGTCGATCGGGTCTCCGACCAGATGGCGGGGCTGGTGACGGCGCTTGGCGGTGGACCCTATGCGGTGATGCTGCTCGCCAATCTCGTCCTGCTGGTGGCCGGGCTCTTCCTCGATATCGGCGCGGCGATCCTGCTGCTGGCGCCGCTGCTCCTGCCCGTTGCGATCTCGGCCGGGCTCGATCCGATCCAGTTCGGTGTCATCCTGGTGGTCAACCTGATGATCCATGGCCTGACCCCGCCATTGGGCATTCTGGTCTATGTCGTCAGCGGCATCACCCGCGTTCCGGCAAGCGCCGTCTTCCGCGCCGTTCTGCCCTTGCTGGCGACGCTTCTGGTCGCGCTTGCCATATTGTGCCTGGGGGCGGCCGCCTGGCCCTCGCTTCCACCATCCTTCAAGGAGTTGTTCTGATGTCGCCGACCCGCCGCGAGATCACGGCTAGCCTATTGGCCGCGCCCGCGCTGCTCTCCACCCATACGGCCCATGCCGCCGGCCGGCCCGTGACGGTCGCCTCGCTCTTCGGCGAGGACAAGCCCGAGACCAGGGTCTGGCGCAAGATCGCCGAGATTCTGAACCGGACCGCGCCCGGCCGCTTCGACCTGCGCATCGTCGGCAATGCCGCGCTGGGCGGCGAGAAGGAGGTCGCCGAGGGTGTCCGGCTGGGTTCGGTCCAGGCCTCGCTCTCGACGATCTCTGCCTTGTCGGGCTGGGTTCCCGACAGCCAGATCCTCGATCTGCCCTTCCTGTTCCGCGACCGGGGCCATCTCAAGCGCGTGCTGGCGGGACCGCTTGGCGACGAGCTCAAGGGCAAGTTCGAGGGGCAGGGCTTCGTCGTGCTCGGCTTCATCAATTACGGCGCGCGCCATCTCCTGGCCAAGGAGCCGATCACCACGCCCGCAGGCATCAAAGGCAAGCGCATCCGCGTGATCCAGAGCCCGCTGCACACGGAACTCTGGTCGGGGCTCGGCGCCTATCCGACGCCGATCCCGATCCCGGAGACCTATAACGCGCTGAAGACCGGCGTGGTCGATGCGATGGACCTAACCAAATCGGCCTATGTCGGCTTCAAGCTGCACGAGGTTGTGCCCTATCTGATCGAGACCGGCCATATCTGGGCTTCGGGCGTGATCTATGTCTCGGCGGCGTTCTGGAAGGGGCTTTCAGCCGCGGACAAGGCGGCACTGTCGGCCGCTGCCGCCGAGGGGGCAGGCTATTTCGACGACCTGATCGTCGCCGACGAGGAGGCTTCGATGGCGAAGGCTGCGGCGGAAGGCGGCAAGGTCGTGCAGCCGCAGAACCGGCCGGCCTGGGAGGAGGGCGCGCGCAAGGTCTGGACCTCGTTTGCGCCCAAGCTCGGCGGCATCGACAAGATCGAGGCGGTAGCGAAGAGCGCGTGAGGCGTGATCGATTCTAAAAGCTGCGGACGTTGCTCACGCGAAAACCGGTACTCAGTTTTTCGCGCAGTGCTCTACTGCGCGGCCCGGTCGAGATGGCCGAGGTCGCGGCTGGGGTCGAGCCGGTCGCGGACGCGCTGCTTCAGCGCCTTGACGTCGGGAAAGCCGTCATCGGCGACGCGGTCCCAGATCAGCGTGTCGTCGTAATGGATCTGGAAGCTGCCGCCGCTGCCCGGCCGCAAGGCGACTTCGCCGAGATCGGGACCGAAGGTGTGAAGCAGCTCCTGCGCCATCCAGGCCGAGCGCAGCAGCCAGTTGCACTGCGTGCAGTAGGTGATGGCGATACGCGGCGGTTTCACGTCACTCATTGGCTTTCGCTCCGTAGCGGTCTGGCGGTGAACCGGTTGCCCAACCGGGCGCGCGGTTCTTGCGCAAGCCTCTCGCCGACACAAGCCTCTCGCCGACACAAGCCTCTTGCCGGCATATGAGGCGCGGGGCAAGCGGTGACCGTGCCATGCTGCCGGCCGAGTCTCGTTGTCATCGCATCGTCATCCGTCACTTTCATTCGCAGGCATTTGCATTCGCAGGGTGTTCGCGCCGATTCGTCGCGCTGGCCGAGAGGAATGAGATGTCGATCGTGATCGCAGGTGGCAGGGCGCTGCTGGAGGAGCTGGTCGAGGCCGATATCGTCGTCGCGGGCGGCAGGATCGCGGAGCCGGGCGCGCCTGCTCCTGCCGGTGCCTTGCGGCTCGACGCTTCCGGCCTGCTCGTGCTGCCGGGCATCGTCGATTGCCATGGCGACGCCTTCGAGCGCCACATCATGCCGCGTCCCGGCGTCTCCTTCGATATCGATCTCGCCTTGCGCGACGCCGATCGCGCCATGCTGGCGAGCGGCATCACGACAGCCTTCCATGGCGTGACCTGGTCCTGGGAGCCCGGCCTGCGCGGCGCCGACAATGCGCGCTCGCTGATCGAGGCGATGGCGCGCCTGGCCCCCGAGCTCGGCGCGGACACGCGTTTCCATCTGCGCCACGAGACCTTCAATCTCGATGCCGAAGCCGAGATTCTCGACTGGCTCGCTACGGGTCGGGTCGGCGTGCTCGCCTTCAACGACCATACCGAGGGCTTGATGAAGGAGGGTGTCCGTCCGGCCAAGGTCGCCAAGATGGTCGAACGCACCGGGCTGTCGTCAGCCGATTTCATGATGCTGGCCGAGGCGGTCTATTCCCGCCGCGATGAGGTCGCGGGCTCGGTCTCGCGGCTGGCGCAAGCGGCGCTCGAGGCTGGCGTGCCGACCTTGTCGCATGACGACATGACGCCGCAGATGCGGGCCTGGTATCGCTCGCTCGGCGTGCGCGTCGCCGAATTCCCGATCGATGTGGCGACGGCGCGAGAGGCTGCCGCCCATGGCGAGGCGATCGTGTTCGGCGCGCCCAATGTCGTGCGCGGCGGCTCGCATCTGGGCTGCCCCGGGGCCGAGGACATGGTGCGCCAGGGGCTCTGCACGATCCTGGCCTCGGACTACTATTACCCGGCGCTGGCGCTGGCTCCGTTCGTCCTGGCGCGCAAGGGCGCGGCGGCGTTCACGGAGGCCTGGAAGCTGGTCTCGGAAGCGCCGGCGCAGGCGCTGGGGTTGCACGATCGCGGCATGATCGCGCCCGGCAAGCGCGCCGATCTCATCCTGGTTGCGGAGGGGCCACAGCCGCGCGTCGTCGCGACGATCGCCGGCGGCAGGCTCGTCCATCTCGCGGAGCAACGCATTCTGGCATGACGCTGCCTGGCATGACGCTGCCGGTCGCGCGGCCAGGGCTGCCCGCCGTGGAAATCTTGTTATTCTATAATTCTGGAAATACGGATTGACGACCTGCCGAGATTGGATCATCGTGTTTGCATGAATACGCAAGACGCCGCCGCCAGACTCGAGGCCCTGGGCAATCCGACCCGGCTCTCGCTCTTTCGCTTGCTGGTCCGCGCCGGCCATGACGGGCTCTCCGTCGGCCAGTGCCAGCAACGGCTCGAGATCGCGGCCTCGACCCTGTCGCACCACCTCAAGACGCTGATCATCGTGGGGCTCGTCAGCCAGGAGCGCGACGGCACCACGCTGATCTGCCGGGCCAATTTCGACCTGATGAACGCGTTGCTGCAGTTCCTCGTGGCCGAGTGCTGCGTCGAGAGCCGCTGTGGCCCAAACGAGCAGGACGCGGCCTGATCTCGCTGCCTTCTATTTCGATTATTCCAGAATTTGAGGATCATGAGATGGCGGAGATCAAGACCATTGCGATCATCGGGGCAGGGCCGGTTGGGCTGGCGGCGGCGGCCCATGCCACCGAACGCGGCCTGAGACCGGTCGTGCTGGAGCAGGGCAGTGCGGTCGGGCATGGCGTGCGGCATTGGGCGCATGTGCCGATGTTCTCGCCCTGGGCTTTCAACATCGATGGCGCGGCGGAGCGGCTGCTGGTCGCATCCGGCTGGAGCCGTCCAGATCCTGGCGGATACCCGACCGGCGGCGAGCTGATCGATCGGTATCTTGCGCCGCTGGCAGAACGCACGGCGCTGCGCCATGCGATCCATTTCGATGCGCGCGTGCTCTCCGTGACCCGGTCCAGATTCGACAAGGTCCGGACGGCCGGACGCGATTCCGCGCCCTTTGCTCTGCGCTATGGCAGCGGAACCGGCGAAAAAACCCTGCTGGCGGACGCCGTGATCGACGCCTCCGGCACATGGTTCTCGCCCAACCCGGCCGGTTCGGGTGGGCTAGCGGCGCTGGGGGAGCGCGAGGCCGCTGCTGCGGTCAGCTACGGCATGCCCGATGTGCTGGGCGGGGCGCGGGCGCGCTATGCCAGCAAGCGGATTGCGGTTTTGGGCGGAGGACATTCCGCCATCGGCACGCTGATCGCGCTCGCCGATCTGCAGGAGCGCGCGCCCGAAACCCGGATCATCTGGCTTTATCGCGGCACCCTGCTGTCCAAGGCCTTTGGCGGTGGGGCGGCCGATCAATTGGCCGCGCGCGGCGAACTGGGCACGCGCATCGCAAAGCTCGTCGAGCGGGGCCTGATCGCGGTCGAGACCGGCTTCCAGCTCGAACGGATCGAACGTGTGGACGCCGGTCTGCAGCTAGAGCAATTTCCGATCCGGTCGGATCGTTCAATTGCTCCAGATTCTTGTTTTGACGCGTTTTCTTCACGCGAACCGGTATCCACTTCGCTTGAAAACGCTCTAGCGGCGGCCAATAGCGGCGGACGCGATGTGACGGTCGACGAGTTGATCGTCGCGACCGGGTTCCGGCCCGATCTCGCTTTGCTACGTGAACTCAGGGTCCAGCTCGATCCGGCCCTGGAATGCCCACCCGCCCTTGCGCCTCTGATCGATCCCAACGAGCATTCCTGCGGCACGGTGCGCCCGCATGGAGCGGCCGAACTCGCCCATCCCGAGCCCGGCTTCTACATAGCGGGCATGAAGGCTTATGGCCGGGCGCCGACTTTCCTGCTGGCCACTGGCCATGAGCAGGTCCGCTCGATCGTGGCGGAGATCGCGGGCGATCGCGCGGCGGCGCGGCGGGTCGAGCTCGTGCTGCCCGAGACCGGCGTCTGCAGCACGACGCCGGACGGCCCTGCCGTGGCCGACACCGGCTGCTGTGGCGGCCCGGCTCCCGCGGCAGTCGATGCCTGCTGCGCGGATGATGCCCGGGCGAAGGCCTCGGGTGAAGCTGGTTGTGGCTGTGGAGGCACGCCGGTTCGCAGTGCCGCTCATGAGGTGGCCGAAGCCTGATGCTGCGCTCTTTGCTGCCGTCGCCCACTCCGTCCGGGGGGAGAGAGCTGTCCCTCATCCTCGCCCTCGGCGTTACCCAGGTCGTCGGCTATGGCTGCCTGTATTATGCCTTCGCCGTGCTCGCGCCAGGCATGACGGCGAGCTTCGGCTGGGCTCCGGAATGGACCTATGGCGGCTTCGCTGCCGGCTTGCTGGCCGGCGGGCTGATCGCACCGCTCGCGGGCCGTCTGATCGACCGGCATGGCACCCGCATGATCATGAGCCTGGGTTCGGGCCTAGCTGGCCTTTCGCTGCTGGCGCTGGCGGAAGCACGCGGGCCGATTGGCTATTTCACCGCCATGATCGCGCTCGAGGCGGTCTCGACCATGGTGCTGTACGACGCCGCCTTCACCGCCTTGACGCAGGCCAAGGGCGGTGGCGCGCGGCGCGCCATCAGCCAGCTCACCTTGATCGGTGGCTTTGCCTCGACCCTGTTCTGGCCGCTGACGACAGCCCTGCTGAACGGGTTCGACTGGCGCGAGATCTACCGGCTCTATGCCGTGCTGCAATTCGTGCTCTGCTTGCCCCTGCATCTGTTCCTGCTGCCCGGGCGCCCTCATCGCCTGCCGGTTGTGACGCCCGTAGCCACTGCGGTGACTGCACCGGAGGATGGCTATCTCGAAGGCGAGGCGCGGCGACATGCCTTCATGCTGCTTGCGCTGGCTTTCTCGCTGCAGGGCTTCGTGATTTCGGCCATGTCGGTGCATATGCTGACGATGCTGCAGGGGCTGGGCCTGAGCGCCGGGCTCGCTGTCGGTATCGGCGCGATCGTCGGCCCTTCGCAGGTCGCTGGGCGTCTAGCCGAGATGCTCTTCGGCACCGCGCTCGACCCTGTCACGACGGCCTGGGTTTCGGCTGCGCTGATGCCGTTCGGCTTCCTCATGCTGATGATCGGCAATACGACTGCGACGCTCGCCGGGCTCTTCGCCATCGCTTATGGCGTCAGCATGGGCCTGAGCTCGATCGTACGGGGAACTGTGCCGCTGCAGCTCTTCGGCCCGGCTGGATATGGCGCGATGCTGGGTAAGCTTTCGGCGCCGGGGCTCGCGGTGAAAGCCGCCGCTCCGCTGGCCTTCGCCATCCTGATCGAGCGGGCGGGCTTGATGCCGAGCAGCTTGCTTCTCATCGCCTTGTCGGCACTTGCCGCCGTTGCGCTCTTCTTGCTGGCGCGCAGGGTGCGCTGAGCCACCGTCCAGCCTCGATGCCTTCAGACGGCCGGCTCGGTCGTCGCCTTCGCTTCAGCCAGCATGAAGGCGTCCAGGGCGTCGCGCTCCTCCACTGAGAGGCGCAAGCCCAGCTTGCCGCGCCGCCAGAGCACGTCCGCGCCGCGCTTCGCCCATTCCTTGCGGATCAGATAGCGCAGCTCGCGCTCATGAAGGTCGGCGCCGAAATGGCGGCCGAGATCGCTCATGCCTTGCGCGCCGGCGAGAATCTCGTGCGCCTTCGTGCCATAGGCGCGCACCAATCGCGTCACGGTCGATCGAGCCAGCCAGGGATGGGCGGCGGCGATCTCGTTGACCAGCGCCTCGAAGCCGGTCACCGGGAAATCGCCGCCGGGCAATGTGCCGTAGACGGTCCAGGCGGGCCGGCCGGCCCAGCCGGCATGTGGCGCGAGCTTGTCCAGAGCTGCTTCGGCGAGGCGGCGATAGGTCGTGATCTTGCCGCCGAAGACCGAGAGCAGCGGGGCTTCGCCCTTGGGCGCGTCGAGCGTCAGCACATAGTCGCGCGTCGCTTCCTGCGCCTTGGAGGCGCCGTCGTCATAGAGCGGACGCACGCCGGAATAGGTCCAGACGACCTGCTCCGGCGTGACGGCTGCGCGAAAATACTCGCTTGCGGCGGCGCAGAGATAATCGATCTCCTCGGGCGTCGCTTTCGCTTGCGCAGGATCGCCCTGGTAGTCGCGGTCCGTGGTGCCGATCAGGGTGAAGTCGTGCTCATAGGGGATCGCGAAGATGATGCGGCCATCGGCGTTCTGGAAGATGTAGCAGCGGTCGTGCTCGTAGAGTTTGGGCACGACGATATGGCTGCCCTGGACCATGCGGACGGCGGCCTTGGTGTTCGAGCGCACGACGCCGCCCAAAACCTCGCCGACCCAGGGGCCGGCGGCGTTGACCAGCGCCTTGGCGGTGACAGTGATGCGGCCGGCTTCGCCTTCCCCGACGATCCGCCAGAGGTCGCCGTCGCGATCGGCCGAGACGACCTTTGTTCGTGTGTGGACCGCGGCTCCCCTGGCGGCTGCATCAGCCGCGTTCAGCACGACGAGGCGGGAATCCTCGACCCAGCAATCGGAATATTCGAAAGCCCGCGCATGGTCGTCCTTGAGCGGCCGGCCGGCAGGATCATGAGCAAGATCGAGTGTCTTCGTCGCCGGCAGGAGCTTTCGTCCGCCGATATGGTCGTAGAGGAAAAGCCCGAGCCGGAGCAGCCAGGCGGGGCGCAGGCCGGCATGGTGCGGCAGCACGAAGCGCAGCGGCCGGATGATGTGCGGCGCGAGCCGCCAGAGCCGCTCGCGCTCCATCAAGGCTTCGCGCACCAGCCGAAATTCATAGTGCTCGAGATAGCGCAGCCCGCCATGGATCAATTTGGTCGAGGCCGAGGAGGTGGCGCTGGCGAGGTCGTCCTTCTCGAACAGCACGACCGAGGCTCCGCGCCCGGTGGCGTCGCGGGCGATGCCGCAACCATTGATGCCACCGCCGATGACCGCGAGATCGTAAGCTGGCTCAGCGTTCTTCATCGTCGTATCAGGCCTTGAAGATGGTCTTGCCCGCAAGCCCATGCCGCGCACAGGCATTGCGGGTATCCACCACAAGCTTGGCGTGGCGGACGACGAGGCCGTAATCGACATCGTCATGGTCCGTCGCGATCAGCACGGCGTCGAAGGCGGCGAGCATCTCGGCGCTCAGCGCCTGGCTCTTGCGGGCAGTCAGGCCGCCATGCTTCCGCGTCGGCCGGATCTCGGCGATATGCGGATCGTGATAGGCGGCGCTCGCACCGCGTGCCTCGATCAATTCGATCAGCTTGAGGGCAGGGCTCTCGCGCATGTCCTCGATATTCTTCTTGTAGGCGATGCCGAGGACGAGGATGCGCGCACCGCTGAAGCCGCGGCCGAGTTGCGTATCCACAAGCTCCGCCAGCCGGTCGACGACGCGATAGGGCATATCGGTGTTGATCTGGCCGGCGAGCTCGATGAAGCGCGTCGTGACGTCGAATTCGCGTGCTTTCCAGGTCAGGTAGAACGGGTCGATCGGGATGCAGTGCCCCCCTAAGCCCGGACCCGGATAGAACGGCATGTAGCCGAAGGGTTTCGTCTTGGCGGCGTCGATCACCTCCCAGATGTCGATACCCATCGCGGCGTAGACCTGCTTCAACTCGTTGACGAGCGCGATGTTGACGGCGCGGAAGATGTTCTCGGTCAGCTTCACCGCCTCGGCGGTCGCGGTCGAGGAGACCGGCACGGTCTTGACCACGAGCGCGGCGTAGAGCGCATCAGCCATGGCGAGCGCATCGGGGCCGTCGCCGCCGACGACCTTGGGAATGTCGGAAGTGCCGAACTCCCCATTGCCGGGGTCCTCGCGCTCGGGCGAATAGGCGAGGAAGAAATCCTGCCCGCTCTTGAGGCCGGTGGCGGTCTCGAGGATCGGGCGCATCAATTCGTCGGTGGTGCCGGGATAGGTGGTCGATTCGAGCACGATCAACTGGCCTGGCCGCAGGCGCCTGGCGATCGCTTCCGTGGTCTGGCGGACATAGGAGAGATCGGGCTCGCGATGGCGCGAGAGTGGCGTCGGCACGCAGATCAGCAGCGCATCGGGCTCGGCCAATCGGTCGAAATCCGTCGTGGCATTGAAGCGCTGCGTCTTCAGGCCCTCGACGATCAGCTCCATCGGAATGTGCTTGATCGTCTCCTTGCCGGCATTGATCTGATCGACCCGCGGCTGGTCGATGTCGAAGCCGACGACCTTGATGCCCCGGCGCAGCGCCGCCAGCGCCAGCGGGATGCCGACATAGCCGAGGCCGACGATCCCGAGCACGACCTCCCTGCCGTGGACGCGGTCGATGAAACTCTGCGCCGCTTGTGATGTCGCGCTCAATCCAGGCTCCCGACAACGCGGCGCATGCGAGCGCGCCGACGAGGCTTGCTCCTTGCCGAGTTGGCCGAGCCTGTCAACGCAGCTCCCGTTATCGCGAGCGAAGCGAAGCCATGACGGCTTGCCTCGTCAGAGCCAGCTCTTGATGCTCGCGACCATCGCGTCGGTCGAGATGCCGTAGCGGTCGTGCAGCGTCGGCAGCGCGCCGGCATCCAGGAAGCCGTCGGGCAGGGCGATCTGGCGGAAGGCGGGCGGGTGGATGTTGGCCCGCATCAGGGCGCCCGCCACCGCCTCGCCGAGCTCGCCGATGAGCGGGCGTCGAGACAAGCGCCTCATCTGCCGAAGCGGCATGCGCGCCCGTCTGCGCGTCCCGACGCAAGACGATTGTCAAAAAGGCGCGACCTCGCCTAGTCATGTGCTGCCCTTTGAGCATCACGGACCCTGCGGCCCCGCCATGACCGTCACCGATATCGCGTCGCGCACCTATAATCATGGCTGGCGGCTTGATCCGATCATCCGCAGCCTGCTCGACACCGATTTCTACAAACTCCTGATGCTGCAGATGATCCGGGCCTTCCATCCGGAGGTGCAGGTCACCTTCTCGCTGATCAACCGTTCGCGCCATATCCGGCTCGCCGATATCGTCGACGAGGCCGAGTTGCGCGCGCAGCTCGACCATGCGCGCGAGGTCCGCTTCTCGAAGAAGGAATTGATCTGGCTGGCGGGCAACAGCTTCTACGGCAAGACGCAGATGTTCTCGCCGGATTTCATCACCTGGCTCGCGGATTTCCGCCTGCCCGAATACGATCTGCGTCGCGTCGACGGGCAGTTCGAACTGCATTTCGAGGGGCCCTGGACGCATGCCACGATGTGGGAGGTTCCGGCGCTCGCCATCATCAACGAATTGCGCGCCCGCCGCGTCATGGTCGGCCAGAAGCGTTTCTCGCTCGATGTGCTCTATGCCCGCGCCAAGGCGAAGATGTGGGACAAGGTCGACCGGCTGCAGAAGCTGCCGAATCTGCGGCTCTCCGATTTCGGTACGCGCCGGCGCCACGGCCATCTCTGGCAGCGCTGGTGCGTCGAGGCATTGAAGGAGGGGCTGGGCTCGGCCTTCAGCGGCACCTCCAACGTGCTGCTGGCGATGGACAACGACCTGGAGGCGATCGGCACCAACGCGCATGAATTGCCGATGGTGCTGGCTGCGCTGGCCGAAAGCGATGAGGAGTTGCTGCGCGCGCCCTATCGCGTGCTTGACGAATGGCGCCAGGTCTATGGCGGCAATCTGCTGATTGCGTTGCCCGACGCCTTCGGCACGACGGCCTTCCTGCGGCACGCGCCCGACTGGGTCGCCGACTGGACCGGCTTCCGGCCCGATTCCGCTCCGCCGATCCCGGCCGGCGAGGAGATCATGGCGTGGTGGCGCACCAAGGGCCGCGATCCCAGGGAGAAGCTGCTGGTCTTCTCCGACGGGCTCGATGTTTCCGCGATCGAGCGCGTCTACCACCATTTCGACGGCAAGGTCCGGATGGCCTTCGGTTGGGGCACCGACCTCACCAACGACCTCGTCGGCTGCTCACCGGACGGTTCGCGCGAACTCGACCCGATGTCGCTGGTCTGCAAGGTGAGCAAGGCCAATGGCCGCCCAGCGGTGAAGCTCTCCGACAATCCCGAGAAGGTCTCGGGCGCGGCGGATGTGGTGGCGCGGTATCGGCGAGTGTTCGGCGGCTAGAGGCTGTTATGAATTAATATAAAGAGTATATTCTTGCGATGTGTTTTTAGAATAACTCAAATAAATGAATCTATACTGGATTCAGTTCCGGTAAATTGTTAGTCGGCGGGCATTCAATCTTTTGAAGGCATCGCCGTTGTGACTCTCCGTTTCGTCTTGCTGGCCTCGTCGGCCCTGTTGTTCGCTCCTTCCGCCGCCAAGGCCCAGGCCGAGAGGGCGCCTGCGATCCAGCTCGAAGAGGTGATCGTCCAGGGGGCGGGCGGCACGGGCGGAGTGGTCAGCGCGAATGGCTATGTCGCGACCGCGACGCGCAGCGCCACCAAGACCGATACGCCGGTGCTGGAGATCCCGCAGTCGATCTCGACGGTGACGCAAACGCAGCTGGAGCAGCGCAAGCCGCAGGCCTTGCTGGACGCCCTGTCCTATACGCCGGGCGCGCGCGTCGGCACCTATGGCTTCGATCCGCGCTACGACGCCTTCACGATTCGCGGTGTCGACGTCACGCAGAACGCCGTGTTCCGCGACGGGCTGCGCCAGATCGGCAGCCCCAACGGCCTGTTCCGGCTGGAGCCCTATGGGCTGGAGGCGATCTCGGTGCTGCGCGGGCCGGCGGGGGCGATCTACGGCGCCAGCACCGCCGCCGGCATCGTCGACTTGATCTCGAAGCGGCCGACCGAGACGCCCTTCCGCGAGATCGAGGTCCAAGGCGGTTCCTTCGGCCGCAAGCAGTTCAGTTTCGACCTGTCCGGCCCGGCCAATGCCGACAAGACCTTGCTCTACCGTCTGACGGGCCTGGTGCGCGACGCCAACAACCAGATCAGCGCGATCAAGGACGATCGGGTCTTCATCGCGCCCGCCTTCACCTGGAAGCCCAACGAGCTCACCAAGCTGACCTTGCTCGCCGAATACATGGATTCGACCACCGGCGGCACGGCGGCCTATGTCAACGAATACGGCCCCTATACCGATCGGCAGGGCAGCCTGCTCTACAAGTCGATCGGCGCGACCAGGGTCTTCGGTGGCGACAAGCGCTACAATGACTTCCGCCAGCAGCAGGGGCGCATCGGCTACGAGTTCGAGCACTCCTTCGGCGAGATGTTCACGCTGCGCCAGCGCGCCCGTTACTCCGCGCTCGCCTCGAACCAGCAATATGTCTACCTCACGGATTCCGGGCTGACGAAGGAGCGCACGCAAGGCGTCTCGGTCGACACCAGCCTCGAGACCAGGCTGAACACGGGGCCGCTCGCGCACCGCATCCTCACCGGCGTCGATTTCAGCTACCTGCATTATCGCGGCAAGGAGGGCTATGGCGGGGTCCCGGTCGGCTACAACGCCAACCTCGGCTACCGCACGGCGCAGACGCAGACGCTGGTCGGCCTCTACGCGCAGGACCAGATCAGCTGGCAGAACTGGCGATTGACCCTGGGTGGACGCCAGGACTGGTTCTCCAGCAATTTCGAGGCGGGCTCGGCAGGCGTCGTGCCAACCGAGACGAAGCAGACCGGCAACAAGGCGACCGGGCGCGCCGCCTTGAGCTACGTCACCGATCTCGGCCTCGCCCCTTATGTCAGCTATGCGACATCCTTTGTGCCCAATTCGGGCACGGTCCTGTCCGGTGCGGTCGCCGTGCCCGCCACGGGCGAGCAGATCGAGGCTGGCGTCAAATACGATCTGCCGGGCTACAACGCCTCGCTGCGCGCGGCGGTGTTCGAGCTGCGCCAGGACAATGCGGTCGTCTACGAGGTCGTCAACGGCTATAATCGCCAGGTCCAGCTCGGCTTGCGCTCGCAGGGCTTCGAGATCGAAGGTGTCGCCTCTCTCGCCAATGGGCTCAGCATCCAGGCCTCCTACGCCTATAACGACGCGCGCATCCTCAAGCTCACCGACGAGACGGTGGGCAACCGCCTGACCAGCATTCCCTATCACATGGCCTCGGTCTGGCTGGACTACACGGTGCAGGAGGGGCCGGCGCGCGGCCTCGGCCTTGGTGCGGGCGTGCGTTATGTCGGTTCGAGCCTCGGCGACAATCTGAACCGGCCGGTCCTCGACAATGCGCCGCGGACCTTGCTCGACGCGTCCCTGCGCTACGATCTCGAGAACCTCGACCCGCGCTTCAAGGGCGTCCGGTTCCAGGTCAATGCCACCAATCTCCTCGACAAGGTCGAGCAGACCTGCACCGGCGGCTTCTGCTATTTCGACGAGGGCCGGAAGGTCATCGCCAGCCTGCGTTACCGCTGGTGAGCCAGGTCCTCGCCGCGGGCGTGTGGGCGAAGCGCCTGTCTTCTCCGCTGGGCATCGTGCTCGCGCTCGGCGGGCTTTATGTCGGGCAGAGCATCCTTGGCGGGCTTGCCTTCATCGCGCTGCCGAGCGTGCTGCGCGAGCGTGGCGTGGCGCTTGATCAGATCGGGCTCGTCCACCTCATCAGCCTGCCCTGGGCGCTGAAGATAGTCTGGGCGGCGGCCGTCGAGCGTTACCGCCTGCCGCCGGCAGGCGCCACGCGCTCGCGCCAGATCGTTGCCGTCTGCGGTCTCCTCACCGTGCTGGGGTTGACTGCAGTCAGCGCCATCGGGCCGGCGCATTGGCTGCCCCTGCTCGCCGTTCTCGTCGCCATCGCCTTCGCGGCCTCGACGGCCGATATCGCCTGCGATGGCCATGCGGTCGAGACGCTCGCGCTGCGGCATCACGGCTGGGGCAATGCGGCGCAGGTCGGCGGGGCCTATCTCGGCTCGGCGATCGGCTCGGGGCTGTTCCTCATCCTCGTCGCACGGTTCGGCTGGAGCAGCGCGGTCCTGGCTGCCGCTGGCATGATCGTCGCGCTGCTGCTGCCATTCCTGCTGTCGCCGGCTCCGATCTCACCGGGGCTGCGCAGCCATCGCCCATCGCTGCGCTTCGCCTTGCAGCGCTCGCAGATGCGCCAGGGGCTGATCCTGGCTGCGGTCTATGTCGTGCTGCAGAAATGGGGGGTGAGCATGATGGGGCCGTTCCTGATCGATGTCGGGCTGGACCTCGAATCTATCGGGCTGGTCAACGGGTTCGGCGGACTGGCCATCGGGCTGGTCTGCGCGTTGCTCGGCGGCGGCCTCGTCCGCTGGATGGGGGCGAGGCGGGTCATGCTTCTCGCGCTGCTGCTGCAGGGCGCTGCGCTCGGGCTTTTGGCCCTCGCGGCGTCTCTGGGCACGGTACCTCGCGGCGCAATGGTCGGGCTCGCTTTGGCGAGCTCTTCGGGGATCATGGCGCTCGGCTTCGTCGCGCTCTACGCGCAGTTCATGGCGATCGCGGATCCGCGCCAGGCCGGGATCGACTTCACGCTGCTGCAAGGCATGGACGCCATCGTCAGCATGGCCGGCGGCCTCGGCGCCGGATGGGTGGCGCAGCATCTGGGCTTTGCCAGCTATTTCCTGATCGCCGCCGTCCTGGCCGTCCTCGCGGCGCCGGTCGTGGCCTGGCTGGCGACGAGGGCGACAAGCGCGGCGTGATGATCCAGATGCTGGCGATGTTGCGAGCACGCCGTCCAATGGCTTCCCCGCGACGGCGCATTTGCTGAAGCGTATTGGCGGTCGCTGGAGCGTGCCGGCCTAGCTCTGCGGCTGTCGCCCTCGTGATGCGGCTCCGCAAGGCCTGCCGGTGGCGAAGCCGCAACTTGCATCCTCCACCAAAAACCCCTAATGCGACCGCGCTTTTCAGGCCTCGTAGGGCCGTTGTCAGGAAACAGGTGTCATGGCCAAAGAGAAATTCGCGCGCACGAAGCCGCATTGCAACATTGGAACGATTGGTCACGTTGACCATGGCAAGACGTCTTTGACGGCAGCGATCACGAAGATTCTGGCCGAGACGGGCGGTGCCACGTTCACGGCGTATGACCAGATCGACAAGGCGCCGGAAGAGAAGGCCCGCGGCATCACGATCTCGACGGCTCACGTCGAGTACGAGACGGCGGCTCGCCACTATGCCCACGTCGACTGCCCCGGCCACGCCGACTATGTGAAGAACATGATCACGGGTGCGGCGCAGATGGACGGCGCGATCCTGGTTGTGTCGGCTGCCGATGGCCCGATGCCGCAGACCCGCGAGCACATCCTGCTGGCCAAGCAGGTCGGCGTGCCCGCGATGGTTGTGTTCATGAACAAGGTCGACCTGGTCGACGACGCCGAGCTGCTCGAGCTGGTCGAGATGGAGATCCGCGAGCTTCTGTCGAAGTACGACTTCCCGGGCGACGACATCCCGATCACCAAGGGTTCAGCGAAGGTTGCGCTGGACAATGGCGACAAGACCATCGGCCATGACGCGGTGATCGCGCTGATGAAGACGGTCGACGAGTACATCCCGCAGCCGGCGCGTCCGCTGGACCTGCCGTTCCTGATGCCGGTCGAGGACGTGTTCTCGATCTCGGGTCGCGGCACGGTCGTGACGGGTCGCGTCGAGCGCGGCATCGTCAAGGTCGGCGAGGAAATCGAGATCGTTGGCCTGAAGGACACGGTCAAGACGACGGTGACGGGCGTCGAGATGTTCCGCAAGCTGCTCGACCAGGGCCAGGCCGGCGACAACATCGGCGCGCTGCTGCGCGGCACGAAGCGCGAGGACGTCGAGCGCGGCCAGATCCTGTGCAAGCCGGGTTCGGTGAAGCCGCACACCAAGTTCAAGGCCGAGGCCTACATCCTGACCAAGGAGGAGGGCGGTCGTCATACCCCGTTCTTCACCAACTACCGCCCGCAGTTCTACTTCCGCACGACGGACGTGACCGGCGTGGTGCACCTGCCTGAGGGCACCGAGATGGTGATGCCTGGCGACAACATCGCCATGGAAGTGCACCTGATCGTGCCGATCGCGATGGAGGAGAAGCTGCGCTTCGCCATCCGCGAAGGCGGCCGCACGGTTGGAGCCGGCGTTGTTGCTTCGATCATAGCGTGATCGAAGCAACAACGACGCCAGCGGAAACCGCAGGCTTTTGCGGTGCAGGCGTCGTCGCAAGCATCATCGCTTGATTCAAGAATCGGCTGCAAAGCTTTGAAAGGGCGGTGGAAACACCGCCCTTTTCTGTTTCTGCCCACGGCATGCCTATGCCCATGCCGCGCGGCTGGCTCGCCGAAGCGCTATGCGCTGCCCGCGAATTCAAAGCTCTACAGCATCAGACCGAATATCGTATTCGGTCTGATGCTGTAGAGCTTTGATTCTGCATAGGCTTGCCCCGAAAGCCGGTTCCCACTTTTCGGGCCGATGCTCTAGATCCATCTGAGAGAGCGGACCCAGCCGCTCCGATCATGGAGGAGCATGCCCGATGCATTTCAAGCCACCCTTTCCCGGCATCCATTCGATCGTCTTTGCCCTGTTCGACGCGCAGGAGCGGCTGGATCGGGATGCGATGCGCCGGCAGACACAGATCAGCCTCGATCTCGATGTGCAGGGCATGGCGGCGCTTGGCCTCGCCACCGAGGTCTCGAAGCTCACCATTGCCGAGCGCCGCACGGTCATGGAATGGATGGCGGAGGACGTTGCCGGCCGCAAGCCGCTCGCCTTCACCATCTTCGGCTCGTCGGTGGCGGAACAGATCGATCTCGTCCGTGTCGCGGAGCGGAATGGCGCCGATTGGGTGATTCTCCAGCCGCCCATGGTCGGCAGCTTCGGCGCAGCCGAGTATATCCGCTTCTTCGGGCGCGTCGCCGAGGCGACCTCGTTACCGGTCGCGATCCAGAACGCCCCTGCCTATATGGGCCGCGGCCTGTCGGCGGAGGACATTCGCGAACTGGTGCGGCAGCACCCGAACATCTGCCTCATCAAGGGAGAGGGCTCCGTCGTCGAGATCGAGCGGCTGATCGCGGTCACCGAAGGGCGCTTGCCGATCCTGAATGGCCGGGGTGGGCTCGAATTGATCGACAATCTCCGCGCCGGCTGCGTCGGCATGATCCTGGCGCCAGACACGATCGACTATGCGCTGCGCGCCTATAATCACTATATTGCGAGGGATGAAGCGAAGGCCGAGGCCGTCTACCGGGAGGTGCTGCCGGCCATTATCTTCATCATGCAGTCGATCGAGGCCCTGCTCTGCTATGGCAAGCGGATATTCGGGGCGCGGGCGGGGATCGCCATCCATGATCGCGGCCCG
This sequence comes from Bosea vaviloviae, assembly GCF_001741865.1. NCBI lineage: Bacteria > Pseudomonadati > Pseudomonadota > Alphaproteobacteria > Hyphomicrobiales > Alloboseaceae > Allobosea > Allobosea vaviloviae. The sequence continues at coordinate 5,057,940 of NZ_CP017147.1, read as the reverse complement.
GCGCTGCGGCCGACGGAATTCGGCCTGAAGCTGGTCGAGCGCTATGCCAGGGAACTCGGACCCTATCGCACAGGATGATGATCGGCTGCGTTTTCGACTTGAAAACCTCCGCGCCTTGAGGCAAAGCATCGCCGACTACAGGGGTGTAGCTCAGTTGGTAGAGTACCGGTCTCCAAAACCGGTTGTCGTAGGTTCGAGCCCTACCGCCCCTGCCAGTCCCGCACGAAGCCGGTTTCCGGCGCCGGTTGGTTCTGTAGATCGCCGATGACGCAGAACATCTACGATACGCCGGCTTTCTTCAGTGCCTACAGCCAGCTGCCGCGTTCGGTCCACGGCCTCGCCGGCGCGCCGGAATGGCCGGTGCTGCAAAGCTTCCTTCCCGATCTGCGCGGCCTCAGAGTTCTCGATCTCGGCTGCGGCTTTGGCTGGTTCTGCCGCTGGGCGCGGGAGAACGGCGCGGCGAGCGTGCTCGGCGTCGATGTCTCCGAGCGCATGCTGGCACGGGCGCGGGCAGAGACCGGGGACAAAGCCGCCAGCTATGAGCGGGCCGATCTGGAGCGCTTCGCGCCCGCACCCGCCAGCTTCGATCTCGCCTATAGCTCGCTTGCCTTTCACTATCTGACGGACCTGGGCGGGTTGCTCGAGAGGGTCGGGCAGGCGTTGCCGCCCGGCGGCATGCTGGTCTGCTCGGTCGAACATCCCTTGATGACGGCTCCTGCTCATCAGGGCTGGTCGCTCGATCCCGACGGGCAGCCGGCCTGGCCGGTGAACGGCTATCTGGCGGAAGGGCCGCGCAGGACGGACTGGCTGGCGAAGGGCGTGATCAAGCAGCACCGCACGATCGCGACCTATCTCGATTTGCTCCACCGCGCCGGCTTTGCCCTGACGCATTGCGTGGAATGGGCTCCGAGCGAGGATCAGGTCGCGGCCCATCCGGAATGGGCGAAGGAGCGGGAGCGGCCATCCTTCCTGCTGCTGGGCTGCAAACGCCTCTAGCTCCTGTCTGGGGCTGCTCGCAGGCCCTTGAAAAGGCGCTTGGCTAACGCTGCAGCCCGTTGTAAGAGGCACGTCATGACGGCGCGCGGCTCCACGAGCCCCGCGCCGCGAATGTTTCAGGACGGCCGATTCGGCCTTCGGCGAGGGCCGGAGCGCGGTTTTGGAACCCGAGGTGATACGATGGCTAAGACCAACCCCTTCAGCTTCCTGCAGGACGTTCGCACCGAAGCGACGAAGGTCACCTGGCCGTCTCGGCGCGAGACGCTGATCACGACGGGTCTCGTGCTCGCCATGGTGGTCGTCTCGAGCCTGTTCTTCCTTTTCACCGATACGATCATTCGCTGGTCGCTCGGCATCATCCTCGGCGCACGCTGAACGGAATCAGACACGTGACAACTCGCTGGTACATCGTCCACGCCTATTCCAACTTCGAGAACAAGGTCGCGCAGTCGATCCGCGATCAGGCGGCGCAGCGCAATCTCGCCGACAAGTTCGACGAGGTCCTGGTGCCGACCGAGAAGGTCGTCGAGGTTCGGCGCGGCCGCAAGGTCGATGCCGAGCGCAAGTTCTTCCCCGGCTATGTGCTGGTGAAGTGCGAGATGACCGACGAGGTCTATCACCTGATCAAGAACACGCCGAAGGTCACCGGCTTCCTGGGCGCCGACAAGGCCAAGCCCATGCCGATCCCCGAGGTCGAGGCGATGCGGATCAAGGGCCAGGTCGCCGAGGGCATCGAGCGGCCCAAGCCGACGGTCGTCTTCGAGATCGGCGAGCAGGTGAAGGTCTCCGACGGGCCCTTCGCCTCGTTCAACGGCGTGGTCGAGGATGTCGATCACGGTCGCGCCCGGCTCAAGGTCGCGGTCTCGATCTTCGGCCGCGCGACCCCGGTCGAGCTCGAATACGGGCAGGTCGAGAAGCTCTGAGCATTATCGGAAGGCCTTTCGGGGCTTCCCTTCGGCGCCGCCCTGTGTCATAGGCGGCGCCTCAACCGCGTGGGAGGCGTGCCGGTCGCCAGCCGGATCAACGGCGCCGCACCACGCTCTGCAACCACCCTGACCCCGAGCGAAGCAGTTCGCGGGCAGGGCGTCGTCGTTCCGATAGGCGTCGGAGCGGACGGCAGGAGCAGCCATCATGGCAAAGAAGATCACGGGTTACGTGAAGCTTCAGGTTCCGGCGGGCGCGGCCAATCCGTCGCCGCCGATCGGTCCGGCGCTGGGTCAGCGCGGCCTCAACATCATGGAATTCTGCAAGGCCTTCAACGCGAAGACCGCGCAGATGGAAAAGGGCATGCCGATCCCGGTGATCATCACCGCGTATCAGGATCGCTCCTTCACCTTCGAGATGAAGCAGCCGCCGGTCTCGTACTGGCTGAAGAAGGCCGCTGGCCTGACTGCCGGCTCGAAGACGCCTGGTCGCGGCGGCAATGTCGGCAAGGTCACCGTCGCTCAGATCACTGAGATCGCCGAGAAGAAGATGGCCGATCTCAACTGCGATTCGATCGAATCCGCCTCGTCCATGATCAAGGGCTCCGCCCGGTCCATGGGCCTGGAAGTCGTGGGCTGAGGGGAAACAGACGATGGCACATGTCGCAAAGCGCGTCGTGAAGGCCCGTGAGGGCATCGACCGCACCAAGCTCTACCCGCTCGATCTCGCTGTCGCGATGGTCAAGGAGCGCGCCAACGCCAAGTTCGACGAGACCGTTGAGGTCGCGATGAACCTGGGCGTCGATCCGCGCCACGCCGACCAGATGGTCCGCGGCGTCTGCAATCTGCCCAACGGCTCGGGCCGCGTCCTGCGCGTCGCCGTGTTTGCTCGCGGCGCCAAGGCGGAAGAGGCCAAGAAGGCCGGGGCCGACATCGTCGGCGCCGAAGAGCTGGTCGATCTCGTCTCCAAGGGCACGATCGAGTTCGATCGCTGCATCGCGACCCCGGACATGATGCCGCTGGTCGGCCGTCTCGGTAAGGTGCTGGGCCCGCGCGGCCTGATGCCGAACCCGAAGGTCGGCACGGTCACCATGGACATCACCACTGCGGTTGCGGCGTCCAAGGGCGGTTCAGTCGAGTTCCGCGTCGAGAAGGCCGGCATCGTGCATGCCGCCGTCGGCAAGGTCTCGTTCACGGCCGACAAGCTCGCCGAGAACATCAAGGCGTTCGCCGATTCCGTCGCCAAGGCCAAGCCGGCCGGAGCCAAGGGCACCTATATCCAGCGCGTCGCGATTTCCTCGACCATGGGTCCGGGCGTCAAGATCGAGCCCAACACGGTGATGGGCGGCTGAGAGGCCTGACGGCCGGCTTCGCGCCGGCCGTTGCCCGGGCTTGATCCGACGGGGTCAAGTCCCCACTTGGCAGAAGCAGGCGAAAGCGTTAAGACGCAGGCCTGTTTCCATAAGTGATGTGGGCTCCAGCGTGCTTCGCACGAGGGGGTCTGTTTCGCGTTTTTCGGCGGTTTGCCGCCGAAGAATGGGTGTTTGGGGCGCGAAGAGCGATCTTTGGGCCCGAATCATCCAGTCCTGTCTGAGACTGCAGGTGCTCCTCGGCTTCGGCTGGGGGCATAATTTCGCCAAGAGGCCTGCATAGACGGTGCAAGAGCTCAAGCGGGATCGCAAGGTCCCGAAGACGGTTCGAACCATCTCGCCCGATCGCGGCCGGCAACGGTCAAGAGCGGGGACAGGGCACTGAGCGTCGCTCTTATCCAGCGCCGGTGTCAACCGGGGTTTCTTGAGAGCGACACGTGCAACCGGCGGCAAGCCCTCAAGCCTGCCGCCTACCGGAGAGAGCCCAGTGGATAGAACGGCAAAGAATGATGCCGTCGCGACGCTGAACGGTGTGTTTGCGAACACGTCGGTCGTCGTCGTGGCCCACTATGCGGGTTTGACGGTGGCCCAGTTCCAGAAGCTTCGTCGCGAGATGAAGGCCAATGGCGCCACCGTGAAGGTCGCAAAGAACCGGCTGGCCAAGATCGCTCTTGAAGGCACCGACGTCGCGTCCATCAGCAACCTGCTGACGGGTCCCACCCTGATCGCTTATTCCAACGATCCGGTCGCGGCGCCGAAGGTCGCCACCGCTTTCGCCAAGGACAATGACAAGCTCGTCATCCTCGGCGGCGCGATGGGCAAGACCGCCCTGAACCCCGACGGCATCAAGGCCCTGGCCACGATGCCCTCGCTCGACGAACTGCGCGCCAAGTTGCTCGGCCTGCTTCAGGCTCCTGCAACCAAGCTTGCCCAGCTCTCGACCGCGCCTGCTGCGAAGCTCGCGCGCGTGTTTCAGGCATATGCCGACAAGGATGCGGCCTGAACGGCCAGTTACCCCTGATCAACGTTCGAACCTCTTTTACGTAGGAACTTAACCATGGCTGATCTTGCTAAGCTCGTTGACGAGCTGTCGTCCCTCACGGTCCTCGAGGCCGCCGACCTCGCCAAGCTTCTCGAAGAGAAGTGGGGCGTCTCCGCCGCCGCCGCCGTTGCGGTTGCCGGCCCCGCCGCTGGCCCCGCTGCTGCTGCTGTCGAAGAGCAGACCGAGTTCAACGTCATTCTTGCCGCCGTCGGCGACAAGAAGATTGAAGTCATCAAGGAAGTCCGCGCCATCACCGGCCTGGGCCTCAAGGAAGCCAAGGACCTGGTCGAGGCCGCTCCGAAGGCTGTCAAGGAGTCTGTGACCAAGGACGAGGCCGAGAAGCTCAAGAAGCAGCTCGAGGCCGTCGGCGCCAAGGTCGAGCTCAAGTGAGCTGGGCCGGCATGATGCCGGTCCGACCCTAGTCAACACAGACAGTCCCGGGGCGGTTTTCCGCCTCCGGGGCTGTTGCGTCGTTTCCGTACTTGCGTGCGGACAGGTTGAGAAAGCTTCCGGCGCAACCTTGCGTTGTGGGCTCCAGTTCAGATGATGTCGGCGCGATGATGCGCCGAACGGCTCACCCGGCGGCCAAGCCGCCTTTGACTGCGGCAGACTGCCGGGTGAGCCGTCCGAGAGATTGCGAGGAACAAAATGGTCAATTCGCTCCAGGGCCGCAGGCGCGTCCGCAAGTTCTTCGGAAAACTCAAGGAAGTGGCGCAGATGCCGAACCTCATCGAGGTTCAGAAGGCGTCCTACGACCAATTCCTGATGGTCGACGAGCCCAAGGGCGGCCGCGGCGACGAAGGCCTGCAGTCCGTCTTCAAATCGGTCTTCCCGATCGGCGATTTCTCGGGCGCTTCGCTGCTCGAATTCGTCAAGTACACCTTCGAGCCGCCGAAATACGACGTCGACGAGTGCCGCCAGCGCGGCATGACCTTCTCTGCGCCGCTCAAGGTGACTTTGCGCCTGATCGTGTTCGATATCGATCCCGACACCCAGGCGAAGTCGGTCAAGGACATCAAGGAGCAGGATGTCTACATGGGCGACATGCCGCTCATGACCGATAACGGCACCTTCATCGTCAACGGCACCGAGCGCGTCATCGTCTCGCAGATGCACCGTTCGCCGGGCGTGTTCTTCGACCACGACAAGGGCAAGACCCATTCCTCGGGCAAGCTGCTCTTCGCCGCGCGCATCATCCCCTATCGCGGGTCCTGGCTCGACATCGAATTCGACGCCAAGGACATCGTCTACGCCCGTATCGACCGGAAGCGTAAGATCCCGGTCACGTCGCTGCTGTTCGCGCTCGGCATGGACGGCGAGGAGATCCTCAGCCGCTTCTACGCCCATATCAACTATGTCCGCGATCCCAAGGGCTGGCGCGTTCCCTATGACGCGGAGCGCATGAAGGGCTTCAAGGCCACCGCCGACATGATCGACGCCGACACCGGCGAGGTCGTGGTCGAGGCCGGCAAGAAGCTCGTCGCACGCACCGCCCGGCAGCTTGCCGAGAAGGGCCTCAAGTTCCTGCGCGCCACGGACGAGGACCTTTACACCCAGTACATCGCCGAGGATCTGGTCAACCCTGCCACCGGCGAAGTCTTCGCCGAGGCCGGCGAGGAGATCACCGAGAAGTCGTTGAAGCTGCTCACCGATGCGGGCTTCGACGAGATCCCGGTGCTCGACATCGACCACATCACGGTCGGCCCCTATATCCGCAACACGCTCAACGTGGACAAGAACTCGCGCCGTGAAGAGGCGCTCTTCGACATCTACCGCGTGATGCGTCCCGGCGAGCCGCCGACGCTCGAGACCGCCGAGAACATGTTCCAGTCGCTGTTCTTCGACTCGGAGCGCTATGACCTGTCGGCCGTCGGCCGCGTCAAGATGAACATGCGCCTCGACCTCGACGCCGAGGACACCGTGCGCATCCTGCGCAAGGAGGACATCTTCGCGGTCGTCAAGGCGCTGGTCGACCTGCGCGACGGCAAGGGCGAGATCGACGACATCGACCATCTCGGCAACCGCCGCGTCCGCTCGGTCGGCGAGCTGATGGAGAACCAGTATCGCCTGGGTCTGCTGCGCATGGAGCGCGCCATCAAGGAGCGCATGTCCTCGGTCGATATCGACACCGTGATGCCGCAGGACCTGATCAACGCCAAGCCGGCAGCTGCCGCCGTGCGCGAGTTCTTCGGCTCGTCGCAGCTCTCGCAGTTCATGGACCAGACCAACCCGCTCTCGGAAGTCACGCATAAGCGCCGCCTTTCGGCGCTTGGACCGGGCGGTCTGACCCGCGAGCGCGCCGGCTTCGAGGTGCGCGACGTGCACCCGACCCATTACGGCCGCATCTGCCCGATCGAGACGCCGGAAGGCCCGAATATCGGTCTGATCAACTCGCTCGCCACCTTCGCGCGGGTGAACAAGTACGGCTTCATCGAGAGCCCCTATCGCCGCATCCGCGACGGCAAGCAGACCGAGGAGATCATCTACCTCTCGGCGATGGAGGAGGCGAAGTACAACGTCGCCCAGGCCAATGCCGCCGTCGACAAGGAAGGCCGTCTCACCGACGATCTGATCGTCTGCCGCCGCGCTGGCGAGGTCATCGTCACGCCGGTCGACAAGGTCGATTTCCAGGACGTGTCGCCCAAGCAGCTCGTTTCTGTCGCTGCGGCGCTGATCCCGTTCCTCGAGAACGACGACGCGAACCGCGCGCTGATGGGCTCGAACATGCAGCGCCAGGCGGTGCCGCTGGTTCGCGCCGACGCGCCGTTCGTCGGCACCGGCATGGAAGCTGTCGTCGCCCGCGACTCGGGCGCTGCGATCGCTGCCCGCCGTGGCGGCATCGTCGACCAGGTCGATGCGACGCGTATCGTTATCCGCGCGTCCGACGAGATGGATCCGACCAAGCCGGGCGTCGACATCTATCGCCTGCAGAAGTTCCAGCGCTCCAACCAGTCGACCTGCATCACGCAGCGTCCGCTGGTGCGCGTCGGCGACGTCATCAAGAAGGGTGACATCGTCGCAGACGGCCCGTCGACCGAGTTCGGCGAGCTCGCGCTCGGCCGCAACGTGCTCGTCGCGTTCATGCCGTGGAACGGCTACAACTTCGAAGACTCGATCCTGCTCTCGGAGAAGATCGTCTCGGAAGACATCTTCACCTCGATCCATATCGAGGAATTCGAGGTCATGGCCCGCGACACCAAGCTGGGTCCGGAGGAAATCACGCGCGACATCCCGAACGTCTCGGAAGAAGCGCTGAAGAACCTGGACGAAGCCGGCATCGTCTATATCGGCGCCGAAGTGGCGGCTGGCGACATCCTCGTCGGCAAGATCACGCCCAAGGGCGAAAGCCCGATGACGCCGGAAGAGAAGCTGCTGCGCGCCATCTTCGGCGAGAAGGCCTCGGACGTGCGCGACACCTCGCTGCGGGTGCCGCCGGGCGTGCAGGGCACGATCGTCGAAGTGCGCGTGTTCAACCGCCATGGCGTCGACAAGGATGAGCGCGCCCAGGCGATCGAGCGCGAGGAGATCGAGCGTCTCGCCAAGGACCGCGACGACGAGCAGGCGATCCTCGACCGCAACACCTTCGCCCGTCTCGCCGACATCCTGAACGGCAAGACCGGTCTTGCCGGCCCCAAGGGCTTCAAGAAGGACACGGTCATCACCCGCGAGGGCATGAGCGAGTTCCCGCGTTCGCAGTGGTGGCTGTTTGCGGTCGGCGACGATCCGCTGATGACCGAGATCGAAGCGATGCGGAAGCAGTACGACGAGTCGAAGAAGCGCCTCGAGCAGCGCTTCCTCGACAAGGTCGAGAAGCTGCAGCGTGGCGACGAACTGCCTCCGGGCGTGATGAAGATGGTCAAGGTCTTCGTCGCGGTGAAGCGCAAGATCCAGCCGGGCGACAAGATGGCCGGCCGTCACGGCAACAAGGGCGTGGTCTCGCGCATCGTTGCGGCCGAGGACATGCCGTTCCTCGAGGACGGCACCCATGCCGACATCGTGCTGAACCCGCTGGGCGTGCCTTCGCGCATGAACGTCGGCCAGATCCTGGAGACCCATCTCGGATGGGCCGCTGCAGGTCTGGGCAAGCAGATTGGCGCAGCGCTCGACGCCTATAAGAAGGGCCATGACGTCAAGGCGCTGCGGGCTTCGTTCGACGCTGTCTACGACGACAACGAGATCATCGCGTCGATGGACGAGAACGAGCTCGTCGAGATGGGCCAGAACCTGCGTCGCGGCGTACCGATGGCGACACCGGTGTTCAACGGCGCCAAGGAGGCCGATATCGAGCGGCTGCTGGAGCAGGCGGGACTTCACTCGTCTGGCCAGTCGACGCTCTATGACGGCCGTACCGGCGAGCCCTTCGACCGCAAGGTCACGGTCGGCTACATCTATATGCTGAAGCTGCACCACCTGGTCGACGACAAGATCCATGCCCGTTCGATCGGCCCGTACTCGCTCGTCACCCAGCAGCCGCTGGGCGGCAAGGCGCAGTTCGGCGGTCAGCGCTTCGGCGAGATGGAGGTCTGGGCGCTCGAGGCTTACGGCGCCGCCTACACGCTGCAGGAAATGCTGACGGTGAAGTCGGACGACGTCGCGGGCCGCACCAAGGTCTACGAGTCGATCGTGCGCGGCGAGGACAACTTCGAAGCGGGCATCCCCGAGAGCTTCAACGTGCTCGTCAAGGAAATGCGCTCGCTCGGCCTCAACGTCGAGTTGATCAGCAACAAGGTGAAGCCGGGCGAGTTGCCGCCGGCTGAAGCGGCCGAGTAAGCCGCACGGCGCGTCGCTCAAGACGCGCCGGGAACGAGATAATGCCTGCGGCACTCACGCCGCAGGCCGATGGTTATGATAGCCGGGCAGGGCGGTCTTATCCCCCGCCGGCGGTAGGAGACAGGCGATGAAGCAAGAGGTCATGAACCTTTTCGGCCAGCAGCCGGTGCAGCAGGCCTTCGACGCGATCAAGATTTCGATCGCGAGCCCGGAGAAGATCCTGTCCTGGTCTTATGGCGAGATCAAAAAGCCGGAGACCATCAACTACCGGACCTTCAAGCCCGAGCGCGACGGCCTGTTCTGCGCCCGCATCTTCGGGCCGATCAAGGACTACGAGTGCCTGTGCGGCAAGTACAAGCGCATGAAGTTCAAGGGCGTCATCTGCGAGAAGTGCGGCGTGGAAGTCACGCTTGCGCGCGTCCGGCGCGAGCGCATGGGCCATATCGAGCTCGCCGCCCCCGTCGCGCATATCTGGTTCCTGAAGTCGCTGCCCTCGCGCATCGGCCTCCTGATGGACATGCCGCTCAAGGATCTCGAGCGGATTCTCTATTTCGAGTCCTATGTCGTCATCGAGCCGGGCCTGACGCCTCTCAAGGACCGTCAGATCCTGTCCGAGGAAGAGTATGTCCGCTGCCAGGAAGAGTATGGCGCCGACACCTTCACGGCGATGATCGGCGCGGAAGCCATCCGCGAGATGCTGCGCGCGCTCGACCTCGACCAGATCAACGCCGATCTCAAGCATGAGATCGCGACGACGACGTCGGAGCTGAAGCCCAAGAAGCTGATGAAGCGCCTCAAGATCATCGAGGCGTTCCAGCAGTCCGGCAACAAGCCGGAATGGATGGTCATGACCATCATTCCGGTGATCCCGCCCGATCTGCGCCCGCTGGTGCCGCTCGATGGCGGCCGCTTCGCGACCTCGGACCTGAACGACCTGTATCGCCGCGTCATCAACCGCAACAACCGCCTGAAGCGGCTGATCGAATTGCGCGCGCCCGACATCATCATCCGCAACGAGAAGCGGATGCTGCAGGAATCGGTCGATGCGCTGTTCGACAACGGCCGCCGTGGCCGCGTCATCACGGGCGCCAACAAGCGTCCGTTGAAGTCGCTCGCCGATATGCTGAAGGGCAAGCAGGGCCGCTTCCGCCAGAACCTGCTCGGCAAGCGCGTCGACTATTCCGGCCGTTCGGTCATCGTGGTCGGCCCGGAGATGAAGCTGCACCAGTGCGGGCTGCCCAAGAAGATGGCGCTCGAGCTGTTCAAGCCGTTCATCTATGCGCGCCTCGACGCCAAGGGCTACTCGACCACGGTCAAGCAGGCCAAGAAGCTGGTCGAGAAGGAGAAGCCCGAGGTCTGGGACATCCTGGACGAGGTCATCCGCGAGCATCCGGTGCTGCTGAACCGCGCCCCGACGCTGCACAGGCTCGGCATCCAGGCCTTCGAGCCGGTGCTGATCGAAGGCAAGGCGATCCAGCTTCACCCGCTGGTCTGCGCCGCCTTCAACGCCGACTTCGACGGCGACCAGATGGCCGTGCACGTTCCGCTGTCGCTGGAAGCGCAGCTGGAAGCGCGCGTCCTGATGATGTCGACCAACAACATCCTGCACCCGGCCAACGGTCTTCCGATCATCGTGCCGTCGCAGGACATCGTGCTCGGCCTCTACTATCTCTCGATCGTCTCTGACGGCGAGCCGGGCCAGGGCAAGATCTTCGGCGACTTCGGCGAGCTCGAATACGCGCTGCACGAGAAGGTCGTGACGCTGCATTCGAAGATCAAATACCGCTGGACCGGCATCGATCAGGACGGCAAGTCCTACACCAAGATCTACGACACCACGCCTGGTCGCGTCATTCTCTCGACCGCGCTGCCCAAGCACCCGAACATGACCTTCGACGTCAGCAACCGCCTGATGACGAAGAAGGAAATCTCGGGAATGATCGACGCCGTCTATCGCGGCTGCGGTCAGAAGGAATCGGTGATCTTCTGCGACCGCATCATGTCGCTGGGCTTCACCCACGCCTTCAAGGCCGGCATCTCCTTCGGCAAGGACGACATGGTCGTGCCGGAGAACAAATGGGAGATCGTCGACACCACCCGCGCGCTCGCCAAGGATTACGAGCAGCAGTACCAGGACGGCCTGATCACTCAGGGCGAGAAGTACAACAAGGTCGTCGACGCCTGGGCGAAGTGCTCCGACAAGCTCGCCCAGGAGATGATGGCCCGCATCTCGACCGTGAAAAAGGACGAGAATGGTCGCGATAAGCCGATCAACTCGATCTACATGATGAGCCACTCCGGAGCGCGTGGTTCGCCAGCCCAGATGAAGCAGCTCGCGGCGATGCGCGGCCTGATGGCCAAGCCCTCGGGCGAGATCATCGAGTCGCCGATCATCTCGAACTTCAAGGAAGGCCTCGACGTTCTCGAGTACTTCAACTCGACCCACGGCGCCCGCAAGGGCCTCGCCGATACCGCGCTCAAGACGGCCAACTCCGGCTATCTCACGCGCCGTCTCGTCGACGTGGCGCAGGATGCCATCATCTCCGAAGTCGATTGCGGCTCGGAGAGCGGCATCAAGATGCGCGCCATCATCGACGCGGGTCAGGTCGTCGCATCGCTCGGTATCCGCATCCTCGGCCGCTCGGCGGCAGAAGATGTCACCGACATCGACGGCAAGGTCCTGGTGCCGAAGGGCACGATGATCGACGAGCACCACATCGAGGCGATCAACGCCGCCGGTGTGCAGGAGGTGAAGATTCGTTCGGTGCTGACCTGCGCCACCAAGAACGGCGTCTGCGCCACCTGCTACGGACGCGATCTTGCTCGCGGCACGCCCGTCAACATGGGCGAGGCCGTCGGCGTCATCGCGGCGCAGTCGATCGGCGAGCCGGGTACGCAGCTCACCATGCGCACCTTCCACATCGGTGGCGCGGCGACGATCGCCGACCAGTCCTTCGTCGAGTCGAATTTCGAAGGCGTGGTCAAGATCCGCAACCGCAACCTCGCCCGGAATTCGGACGGCGACCTGATCGCAATGGCGCGCAACATCGCCGTCGTGATCGTGGGGCCGGACGGCGCCGAGCGCGCGGTTCACCGCGTCCAGTTCGGCTCGAAGCTGCGCATCGACGAGGGCGACAAGGTCAAGCGCGGCCAGCGCCTGATCGAGTGGGATCCCTATTCCCGCCCGATCCTGGCCGAGGTCGACGGCTCCGTCGGCTTCGAGGACCTGGTCGACGGCATGTCGATCACCGAGACGACCGACGAAGCGACGGGCATCAACAAGCGCGTCGTCATCGACTGGCGCGGCTCGGCCCGTACGTCCGATCTGCGCCCGGCTCTGACGGTGCATGGCCCGGACGGCAAGATCGCCAAGCTCGCGCGTGGCGGCGAAGCCCGCTACATCCTGCCTGTCGACGGCATCATCTCGGTCGAGCCCGGCGCCCATATCAAGGCGGGTGACGTGCTGGCCCGTGTCTCGACGGACTCCGCCAAGACCCGCGACATCACCGGCGGTCTGCCGCGGGTGGCGGAGCTGTTCGAGGCCCGTCGTCCCAAGGATGCGGCGATCATCGCCGAGAAGGCCGGCGTCATCGGCTTCGGCAAGGACTACAAGAACAAGCGCCGGGTCACGCTGACCCCGCATGACGGTTCCGAGGGGCTCGAGTACCTGATCCCCAAGGGCAAGCACATCCATCTCCAGGACGGCGACGTCGTGGAGACGGGCGACTACATCCTCGATGGCAACCCGGCCCCGCACGACATCCTGGCGATCAAGGGCGTCGAGGAGCTGGCGGCTTATCTGGTGAACGAGATCCAGGAGGTCTATCGCCTCCAGGGCGTGGGCATCAACGACAAGCACATCGAGGTCATCGTCCGGCAGATGCTGCAGAAGATCGAAATCACCGAGTCGGGCGACACCGACATCCTGACCGGTGACCAGATCGACCGCATCGAGCTGCAGGAGATCAATGCGAAGATGAAGGAGGAGGGCAAGAAGCCCGCTTCCGGCGTCCCTGTGCTGCTCGGCATCACCAAGGCGAGCTTGCAGACGCGCTCCTTCATCTCGGCGGCGTCGTTCCAGGAGACCACCCGCGTCCTCACCGAGGCGGCGGTCAACGGCAAGTACGACACGCTGGAAGGCCTCAAGGAGAACGTCATCGTCGGCTCGCTGATCCCGGCCGGCACCGGCGCGCAAGTCGCCCGCATCAAGCAGGTGGCGACGCGTCGCGACGATCTCATCGTCGGCCAGAAGGCGGACGCGGCGGCGAAGGCCGCGGCTTCCGCCGCCAAGGCTGCAGCCGCCACGGCGGCCGCAGTGGCGGCGGCGCTGCCCGCGGCTGAATAAGACGCGCCGCGTTTGCGCGAACGAACAGGGCCGCCCCTTGGGGCGGCCTTTTTTCGTTGTGCGCCCAGCATGGGCGCACTCTTGTGGGTGCAAGTCCCATCGTGAGTTGTTCACAACGAGCAAAGTGAAGCGCAACTGCATGAGGGTGACCGAGTGTGGGGAGGAAGCGTGGAGCGAAGCTGCGGGCCGATGCACAAGAACCGGATAGAAGGCGCTGCCGACCAGGGCGAGCGGGCAACGAACCGTGAAGCTCTCGTGATCAAGGGGAAGCGGCGTAGATCCGGCGGTCGTGCGGTGAAGGAGTGCGTTCTTACCTGGGGAGATCTCGCCTCATGCCTGAAAGGGCGACGGTGTCGAGCCGGAGCGAGAAGTCAGCAGAGGCCATAGTAGCTGCCGTAGGGGAGCGAAGGGCCGAAGCAGTGGAAGGGAGAGCCTGCTGGTTATCGGATTTGAACGGTCTCAGATGTTCGCGCCAGCGAAGCTCGCCGTTTCGGCAGATAGGGTGAAGCCCGAAAGGCCACGGCAGCGAGAAATCAAATCCGCCGAACCAGATTGCGCAAACCCAGGCGCCAAGCCGCGAGACCTACAAGCTTGGCGACCTCAACTGCTCCAACCGCCCGGTGCGGACCCGCATGCCGGGTGGTGTGGGAGGGGCGGAGCCTCACGGCTCCCCCCTATCCCGATCTGGGGCATACTGGACCTGTTATTGCGGCAGCAGCTCCACGCGGCGGTTCTTCGCGCGGCCATCCTCTGTCGTGTTGCTGGCGACTGGTGCGAGAAGGCCGAGACCGGCTGCGCGCAGTCGGCCTGGCGCGATGCCGTGAGTCTTGGCGAGCTCGGCGACGACCGTCGCGGCACGCGCCTGCGATAGCTTCTGATTGGATTCCACCCCGCCGACATTGTCGGTGTGGCCCACGACATGGACGCTCTGGGTGGGATTCGCCTTGAGAAATTTCGCGATCTCGTCGAGCGTCGGCCGCGAACCGGGCTGGAGCGTCGCCTTGTTGAAGTCGAACAACAGGCCGTAGAGAGCGACCTTGCCGGCTTGGTCCAGACTGCGGGCAATCTCGGCGGCCGAGACCAGCACCATCTGCTGTTTCAGTGCGCCGGATTCGAGCATGTCGACGCGCACCACCACCTGGCCCTTCTGCAGGCGCGTTCTGGGGTGATGGCCGTCCTTGTACTCGACGATGAAGATCGCAAGATGCATCTTCACGCCGTTCTCCTCCTTTTCTGCGGCGATATAGCGGGCCTCTTCCGGGCTGTAGCCGAGGAGCGCCCCGCCTGGTCCTTCATTCTCGAAGACCTTCCCCATCAGCCAGCCGACCTCGGCCTGCTTGGCCTCGAACAGGAATGTGAAGCCCTTGTCGGCCAGCTCGACGCGGTAGTTGCGGGAGACCTCCGCGGCGGACGGGCCTGGCGGCACGACATAGGCGCTGCGGCTGAGCCGGCCCTCCAGATCGAGTTTGGTCGCAAACTGGCCGCGCTTGGCGGTGAAGTCGTAACCTTTGACTGTCCCGGTCGGCAGGATGTATTCGGCGAAGTTCTTGCCGTCGCATTCGAGTATCTCGGAACGCTCGAAGCGCTTGAGGCCGGCAAGGTCGCGGCAGCCCTTGGCGTCGGCCGCGACGACGGGGCCGACAGCGAGCAGTAGCAGCGTCGTGGCGGCAAGGAGACGGATCGGGTTCATGGCTGGGCGCTCCTACGGCGGGGCTGCATTAGGGGGCTCGGCACGGCGTAATCGCCATATTCAATCGTCTGATAGCTGTCGTCGCCGAGGACGACGCGGCGCGGCAGGCCGTCTGCGCGTCCGATCCAGACTTCCGATGTGCTCGTGCCGCCCGGACTCAAGGGGTTGGTCTGCGTGAAGGTGTATCGATCGACCTGAACGCCGTGGCGGGTGTCCGCCGTCGGCCCCTTGCAGTTCGAGGGTGGAAACTGCTTGAGCGCACTTTCGGCGAGATCGCGCCTGCGGGCGCTGGTCATGGGCACCGTGCGCCACGGGCCGTCGCCGTACTCTCGCACATACATTGCCTCGCGTAGTGAGATCGCTTCGGTCATCACCGTCTCGGCGCCTGCGGATCCTTGCAGCGTGCGCTGACGAACGCCGGGCTGGTCGGCCACGGCGAGCATCGCTTTGATGATCGTGTCGCAGACGGGAGTGGCATGCGCGCCGCCGCCGTCCATGAGCAGCAGAAATACGATACAAGGCAGTCTCATGTACATGTCGATACGAACCTCTCGCTGCGTCACCATGGCCCGCGAGGAGAGGGCTGTGAAGCTACGTCGCCACGCGTTACACGTTGGTCGCGGCAGCTTTCATTCAGGTTCAATCACGCCGAGGCATAAACGCTTGCCATTCAGGGGTTGACGCGACTCGGGTTGCGAGTCATAAGCGCGCCACTGTCGAAGGTTGTCGGACACGTTTGTCGCTTGCCTCGTTGCGAGCGAATGTCGCGACCGAAACGCCTTCGGAATTCCAGCGTCGATTGACGACATGGTGAGAAGCATGAATGCGGAGTGATCCGTGTTCCTCTGCTGGCGAATGCGCCTGAGGTTTCCCTGCCGGGAACCGATGGCGCAGTTTCGTTTGTGCCGTGGCTTCGCTTGATCTGGGCCGTCGATTTAGAGATTTCCAAACGCTCAGTGGAGCGAGAGGCCAGAATGCCGACAATCAGCCAGCTCATTCGCAAGCCGCGTTCGCCCGTCAAGGCGCGCAACACCGCTCCGGCGCTTGAATCCTGCCCGCAGAAGCGCGGCGTCTGCACGCGCGTTTATACGACGACGCCGAAGAAGCCGAACTCCGCGTTGCGTAAGGTCGCCAAGGTGCGCCTGACCAACGGCTTCGAAGTGATCGGCTATATTCCTGGTGAGGGTCACAACCTCCAGGAGCACTCGGTCGTCATGATCCGCGGCGGCCGCGTCAAGGACTTGCCCGGCGTGCGTTATCACATCCTTCGCGGTGTGCTCGACACGCAGGGCGTGAAGAACCGTAAGCAGCGCCGTTCGAAGTACGGCGCCAAGCGTCCGAAGTGAGTTCTGCCAGACTGGCGGGGCGATGAGCCCCAGCCTGTTCGCAGCTTTTGAGATTTGACCGGAGACTAGACGATGTCCCGCCGCCATAGCGCTGAAAAGCGTGAGATCATTCCCGATCCGAAGTTCCACGATATCATCGTGACGAAGTTCATGAATTCGGTGATGTACGAAGGCAAGAAGTCGACCGCCGAGCGGATCGTCTACGGCGCCTTCGAGATCATTGAGGGCAAGCTGAAGAGCGACCCGCTCGCCGTCTTCAAGACCGCGCTCGAGAATGTCGCCCCGGCGATCGAAGTCCGTTCGCGTCGCGTCGGCGGCGCCACCTACCAGGTTCCGGTCGAGGTTCGCACCGAGCGCCGTCAGGCGCTGGCGATCCGCTGGCTGATCACGGCTGCTCGCGGCCGCAACGACAAGACGATGGTCGAGCGGCTCTCTTCGGAGCTGATGGATGCCGCCAACAACCGCGGAAATGCCGTGAAGAAGCGTGAAGACACGCACCGGATGGCGGAAGCCAACCGCGCCTTCTCGCATTATCGCTGGTAACCGTTCGTCAGACTGAGAAAGACAGAGCGCTCCTATGGCACGCACTCATCCCATCGACCGATACCGCAATTTCGGCATCATGGCGCATATCGACGCCGGCAAGACGACGACGACCGAGCGCGTGCTGTATTATACCGGCAAGTCGCACAAGATCGGCGAAGTCCATGACGGCGCCGCCACCATGGACTGGATGGAGCAGGAGCAGGAGCGTGGCATCACGATCACCTCGGCTGCGACCACCTGTCTGTGGCGCGACCATCGCCTGAACATCATCGACACCCCCGGCCACGTCGACTTCACCATTGAAGTCGAGCGTTCGCTGCGCGTGCTCGACGGTGCCGTCTGCGTGCTCGACGGCAACCAGGGCGTCGAGCCCCAGACCGAGACCGTCTGGCGCCAGGCCGACAAATACGACGTGCCGCGCATCGTGTTCGTCAACAAGATGGACAAGACCGGCGCCGATTTCTATCGCTGCGTCCAGGACATCATCGATCGCGTCGCCGGCAAGCCCGTGTGCCTGCAGATCCCGATCGGTGCCGAGTCGGATTTCGTCGGCGTCGTCGACCTGATCAAGATGAAGGCGATCGTCTGGAACGGCGAAGCGCTGGGCGCGTCCTTCGAAGAGAAGGAGATCCCCGCTGATCTCGCCGACAAGGCCGCCGAGTATCGCAACAAGCTCGTCGAAGCCGCCGTCGACATGGACGATGTGGCGATGGAAGCTTATCTTGAAGGCACCGAGCCCGACGCCGAGACGCTGCGTAAGCTGATCCGCACCGCGGTCCAGCGTCGCGCCTTCCATCCCGTGCTCTGCGGTTCGGCCTTCAAGAACAAGGGCGTCCAGCCCCTGCTCGACGCGGTCGTCGACTTCCTGCCCTCGCCGGTCGATCGTGGCGAGATCAAGGGCATCGACTTCAAGACCGAGGAAGAGACCGTTCGTCACCCGACGGACGAGGATCCCTTCTCCATGCTCGCCTTCAAGATCATGGACGACCCCTTTGTCGGCACCATCACCTTCTGCCGCGTCTATTCGGGCAAGGTCGAGACCGGCGCGGGCGTCATCAACTCGACCCGCGACAAGAAAGAGCGTGTCGGCCGCATGCTGCTGATGCACGCGAACAACCGTGAAGACATCAAGGAGGCTTTCGCCGGCGACATCGTCGCCTTGGCCGGCCTCAAGGACGTCCGCACCGGCGACACGCTGTGCGACCCCGTCAAGGCTGTCATCCTGGAGCGTATGGAATTCCCCGAGCCGGTCATCACGATCGCGATCGAGCCGAAGTCCAAGGCCGACCAGGAGAAGCTTGGCCTGGCTCTGGCGAAGCTTGCCAACGAGGATCCCTCGTTCCGGGTTTCGACCGACCAGGAGAGCGGCCAGACCATTCTCAAGGGCATGGGCGAGCTGCATCTCGACATCAAGGTCGACATCCTGCGCCGGACCTACAAGGTGGACGCCAATATCGGCGCCCCCCAGGTGGCCTATCGCGAGACGATCACCAAGAAGGCCGAGATCGACTACACCCACAAGAAGCAGACCGGCGGTACCGGCCAGTTCGCCCGCGTCAAGCTGGTGATCGAACCGAACGAGACCGGCAAGGGCTTCGAGTTCGAGTCGAAGGTCGTCGGCGGAACGGTTCCGAAGGAATACATCCCCGGCGTCGAAAAGGGCCTGAACTCGGTCATCGGCTCCGGCGTGATCGCCGGCTTCCCGGTCGTCGACGTCAAGGTCACGCTGATCGACGGCGCGTTCCACGAGGTCGACTCCTCGGCGCTCGCCTTCGAAATCGCCTCGCGCGCCGCTTTGCGCGAAGGTCTGCAGAAGGGCGGCTCCGTGCTGCTCGAGCCGATCATGAAGGTCGAAGTGGTGACCCCGGAAGACTATACCGGTTCGGTCATCGGCGATCTGAACTCGCGTCGTGGCCAGATCCAGGGCCAGGATATGCGCGGCAATGCGGTCGTCGTGAATGCGATGGTCCCGCTCGCCAACATGTTCGGCTACGTCAACCAGTTGCGCTCGTTCAGCCAGGGACGCGCCAACTACACGATGCAGTTCGACCACTACGAGCAAGTGCCTTCGGCGGTCGCCGCCGAGGTCCAGGCCAAGTACGCCTGAACCGACAAAACTATTCGCTGAACATTGAAAACGACCTGACGGACGGAGGCTACGATGGCCAAAGAGAAATTCGCGCGCACGAAGCCGCATTGCAACATTGGAACGATTGGTCACGTTGACCATGGCAAGACGTCTTTGACGGCAGCGATCACGAAGGTTTTGGCCGAGTCTGGCGGTGCCACGTTCACGGCGTATGACCAGATCGACAAGGCGCCGGAAGAGAAGGCCCGTGGCATCACGATCTCGACGGCTCACGTCGAGTACGAGACGGTTGCGCGCCACTATGCGCACGTCGACTGCCCCGGCCACGCCGACTATGTGAAAAACATGATCACGGGCGCGGCGCAGATGGACGGCGCGATCCTGGTTGTGTCGGCAGCTGATGGCCCGATGCCGCAGACCCGCGAGCACATCCTGCTGGCGCGCCAGGTCGGTGTTCCCGCGCTGGTGGTGTTCATGAACAAGGTCGACCTGGTCGACGACGCCGAGCTGCTCGAGCTGGTCGAGATGGAGATCCGCGAGCTTCTGTCGAAGTACGACTTCCCGGGCGACGACATCCCGATCACCAAGGGTTCGGCGAAGGTTGCGCTGGACAATGGCGACAAGACCATCGGCCATGACGCGGTGCTGGCGCTGATGAAGACGGTCGACGAGTACATCCCGCAGCCGGCGCGTCCGCTGGACCTGCCGTTCCTGATGCCGGTCGAGGACGTGTTCTCGATCTCGGGTCGCGGCACGGTCGTGACGGGTCGCGTCGAGCGCGGCATCGTCAAGGTCGGTGAGGAAATCGAGATCGTTGGCCTGAAGGACACGGTCAAGACGACGGTGACGGGCGTCGAGATGTTCCGCAAGCTGCTCGACCAGGGCCAGGCCGGCGACAACATCGGCGCGCTGCTGCGCGGCACGAAGCGCGAGGACGTGGAGCGCGGCCAGATCCTGTGCAAGCCGGGTTCGGTGAAGCCGCACACCAAGTTCAAGGCCGAGGCCTACATCCTGACCAAGGAGGAGGGCGGTCGTCATACCCCGTTCTTCACCAACTACCGCCCGCAGTTCTACTTCCGCACGACGGACGTGACCGGCGTGGTGCACCTGCCTGAGGGCACCGAGATGGTGATGCCTGGCGACAACATCGCCATGGAAGTGCACCTGATCGTGCCGATCGCGATGGAGGAGAAGCTGCGCTTCGCCATCCGCGAAGGCGGCCGCACCGTCGGTGCCGGCGTCGTCGCAAGCATCATCGCGTAACGCGTTTTCGTGAGGGCGAAGGCCCTACCGGGCCTTTGCCTTTTCACGTCACGGAGAACACAAGACCATGAACGGTCAGAACATCCGGATCCGCCTCAAGGCGTTCGATCACCGCATTCTCGACGCTTCGACGCGCGAGATCGTGTCGACGGCCAAGAGGACGGGCGCCCAGGTCCGCGGGCCCATCCCGCTGCCCACGCTCATCGAGAAGTTCACGGTCAACCGCTCGCCGCACATCGACAAGAAGTCGCGCGAGCAGTTTGAGATGCGGACCCACAAGCGGGTTCTCGATATCGTCGACCCGACCCCTCAGACGGTTGACGCCCTGATGAAGCTTGATCTCGCCGCCGGCGTCGACGTCGAAATCAAGTTGTAAGTTGACCATGGTCCAGACGACGATCCGATATTCCCGTCGTCCGGCCATGTTCTGATTTTTAGCCGGGTCCTCTGTCTCCTGCGTTTTGGCAGGATGAACATGACCCCAAGGGAAGGTATGCACCGATGCGTTCCGGTGTGATTGCACAGAAAGTCGGGATGACCCGCATCTTCACGGATGCCGGCGAACATATCCCGGTCACCGTGCTGAAGCTCGATAACTGCCAGGTTGTCGCGCATCGTACGGTTGAGAAGAACGGCTATGTCGCCGTTCAGCTCGGGTCGGGCTTGGCCAAGGTCAAGAACGTCTCGAAGGCTGAGCGCGGGCATTTCGCCGTCGCCAAGGTCGAGCCCAAGCGCAAGATCGTCGAGTTCCGCGTCAGCGACGACGCGTTGATCCCGGTCGGCGCCGAGCTGACGGCTGACCACTTCGTCGTCGGCCAGTTCGTTGACGTCAGCGGCACGACCATCGGCAAGGGCTTCGCCGGCGGCATGAAGCGCTGGAACTTCGGCGGCCTTCGCGCCACGCACGGTGTTTCGGTCTCGCATCGCTCGATCGGTTCGACCGGTGGCCGTCAGGACCCGGGCAAGACCTTCAAGAACAAGAAGATGCCGGGCCATCTCGGCGCCGAGCGCGTCACCACGCAGAACCTGCGCGTCGTCCAGACGGATGTCGAGCGCGGCCTGATCCTGGTCGAAGGTGCGGTTCCCGGTCATGCCGGTGGCTGGATCCACGTCCGCGACGCCGTCAAGCGCGCGCTGCCCAAGGATGCGCCCCTGCCGGGCAAGTTCAAGGTTGCCGGCGGCGAAACGCAGGCTCCCGCGACCGAGACCGTTGAGGAGAACGCGTGATGAAGCTCGATATCACCACCCTCGAGGGCGGCTCTGCCGGCTCCGTCGAATTGTCGGATGCGATCTTCGGCCTTGAGCCGCGCGCCGACATCCTGGCCCGCATGGTGCGCTATCAGCTCGCCAAGCGCCGCGCCGGGACGCACAAGTCCAAGGGCCGCTCGGAAGTCGATCGCACCCGCAAGAAGATCTACAAGCAGAAGGGCACCGGCGGCGCTCGCCACGGCGCAGCTTCCGCTCCGCAGTTCCGCGGCGGCGGCAAGGCCTTCGGCCCGATCGTGCGCGACCATGCGCATGATCTGCCCAAGAAGGTCCGCGCTCTGGCTCTTCGTCATGCGCTCTCGGCCAAGGCCAAGGGTTCCGAGATCATCATCATCGATGATGTGAAGCTCTCCGAGCCCAAGACCAAGCTGCTGCTCGGCCACTTCAGCAAGCTGGACCTGTCCAGCGTGCTGGTGATCGGCGGCGCCGAGATCGACGTGAACTTCGGCCTGGCCGCGCGTTCGATCCCGAATGTCGACGTCCTGCCGATCCAGGGCATCAACGTTTATGACATCCTGCGTCGCGACAAGCTCGTCTTGACTCGCGCGGCTGTCGATGCGCTGGAGGCGCGCTTCAAATGAGCCAGGCTGCAAAGAATCTGGATCCGCGCCACTACGACGTCATTCGTAGCCCGGTGATCACCGAGAAGGCGACGATGCTCTCCGAGCATAACAAAGTCGTCTTCGAGGTCTCCAAGACTGCGACCAAGCCGCAGATCAAGGCCGCGATCGAAAAGCTGTTCGACGTCAAGGTGAAGAGCGTCAACACGCTCGTCACCGAAGGGAAGATGAAGGTCTTCCGTGGCCGCCTCGGCCAGCGTTCGGACGTCAAGAAGGCAATCGTGACGCTCGAAGATGGTCATTCCATCGACGTGACCACGGGTCTGTGAAGGGAGGATCTGCATCATGGCTTTGAAGAGTTTCAAGCCGACCACGCCGAGCCTTCGCCAGCTCGTGATCGTCGACCGCAGCGAGCTCTATAAGGGCAAGCCGCTCAAGGTGCTGACCGAGGGCAAGTCGTCCTCGGGCGGCCGCAACAATCTCGGCCGCATCACCGTCCGCTTCCGCGGCGGCGGTCACAAGCGCACGCTGCGCCTGATCGACTTCAAGCGTCGTGGCAAGGATGGCATTCCGGCCGTGGTGGAACGGATCGAATACGATCCCAACCGCACCGCCTTCATCGCGCTGATCAAGTACAGCGACGGCGAGCAGGCCTATATCCTGGCCCCGCAGCGCCTCGCCGTCGGCGACAGCGTGATCTCGGGCCCGTCGGTCGATGTCAAGCCTGGCAACGCCGCCCCGATGGGCACGCTGCCGATCGGCACCATCGTCCACAATGTCGAGCTCAAGATCGGCAAGGGCGGGGCGCTGGCGCGGTCTGCGGGCAACTACGCCCAGATCGTCGGCCGCGACCAGGGCTATGTCATCGTCCGTCTGAACTCGGGCGAGCAGCGCCTGATCAGCGGCCTGTGCTATGCGACTGTGGGCGCGGTTTCCAACCCCGACCACATGAACCGGAATGACGGCAAGGCAGGGCGTTCGCGCTGGCTCGGTCGTCGTCCGCATAACCGCGGCGTCTCGATGAACCCTGTCGACCATCCCCATGGCGGCGGCGAAGGCCGCACCTCCGGTGGTCGTCACCCGGTTACCCCCTGGGGCAAGCCGACCAAGGGTAAGAAGACCCGCTCGAACAAGCGGACCGATACGTTCATCGTGTCGAGCCGTCACGCCCGCAAGAAGAAGAACTGAGGTCCGTCATGGCGCGTTCGCTTTGGAAAGGTCCGTTTGTCGACGGATACCTTCTGAAAAAGGCCGAGGTTGCCCGTTCGGCGGCTCGGTCTGAGGTCATCAAGATTTGGAGCCGTCGCTCCACGATCCTTCCGCAGTTCGTCGGTCTGACGTTCGGCGTCTACAACGGCCACAAGCATGTGCCGGTGTCCGTGTCCGAGGAGATGGTGGGCCATAAGTTCGGCGAGTTCTCGCCGACGCGCACCTTCCACGGCCACGCCGCCGACAAGAAGGCGAAGAGGAAGTAAGCCATGGGAAAAGCATCCTTCCCCCGTGCGCTGCCTGACAACGAAGCCGTTGCGATTGCTCGCAACCTTCGCGTCAGCCCGCAGAAGCTCAACCTCCTCGCCCAGCTGATCCGTGGCAAGAAGGTCTCGACTGCGCTCGCCGACCTCGAATTCTCGCGCAAGCGGATTTCGCTGGACGTGCGCAAGTGCCTTCAGAGCGCGATCGCCAACGCTGAGAACAACCATGATCTCGACGTCGATGATCTCGTCGTGGCGCAGGCCTTCGTCGGCAAGGCGCTGGTCATGAAGCGTTTCCACGCTCGCGCCCGCGGCCGTGGCGCCCGCATCCTGAAGCCCTTCGCCAACATCACGATCGTGGTGCGCGAAGTCGCGGCGGCCAAGGCCTGAGGAGAGAACGATGGGTCAGAAAATCAATCCGATCGGGCTTCGCCTCGGCATCAACCGCACCTGGGATTCGCGCTGGTTCGCGCAGAAGGGTGAGTACGGCAAGCTTCTGCATGAGGATATGGCGATCCGCGCCGCCCTCATGAAGCTGCTGAAGCAGGCTGCGATCTCCAAGATCATCATCGAGCGTCCGCACAAGAAGTGCCGCGTCACCATCCACTCGGCTCGTCCGGGCGTGGTGATCGGCAAGAAGGGCGCCGATATCGAGAAGCTGCGCAAGACGGTGATGACGCTCACCAAGGCCGATGTTGCCATCAACATCGTCGAGGTGCGCAAGCCCGAGATCGACGCGACCCTGGTCGCCGACTCGATCGCGCAGCAGCTCGAGCGCCGCGTCGCGTTCCGTCGCGCCATGAAGCGGGCCGTTCAGTCGGCCATGCGTCTGGGCGCCGAGGGCATCCGCATCAACTGCTCGGGCCGCCTCGGCGGCGCCGAAATCGCGCGTCTGGAATGGTATCGCGAAGGTCGCGTGCCGCTGCACACGCTGCGCGCCGATGTGGATTATGGTGTGGCGACTGCCTTCACCACCTACGGCACGTGCGGCATCAAGGTCTGGATCTTCAAGGGCGAGATCCTCGAACACGACCCGATGGCCCAGGACAAGCGCATGGCAGATGAAGGCAGCAGCCGTTCCGGCGGTGGCCATCGTCGTGACCATGCCGCGTAAGGCTGATCGAGAAGAGCCATGTTGCAACCAAAGAAGACTAAGTTCCGCAAGCAGTTCAAGGGGCGCATTTCCGGCGTCGCCAAGGGCGGCACGGATCTGAATTTCGGCCAGTTCGGCCTCAAGGCGCTGATGCCGGAACGCGTCACCGCGCGCCAGATCGAGGCGGCTCGCCGCGCGATCACGCGTGCCATGAAGCGCGCCGGCCGTGTCTGGATCCGAATTTTCCCGGACGTGCCGGTTTCGAAGAAGCCGACCGAAGTCCGCATGGGCAAGGGCAAGGGCGCGCCTGAATTCTGGGCAGCCAAGGTCAAGCCGGGCCGGATCATGTTCGAGATCGACGGCGTGCCGGAAGAGACCGCGCGCGAGGCCATGCGC
Organism: Bosea vaviloviae; assembly: GCF_001741865.1. Taxonomy (NCBI): domain Bacteria; kingdom Pseudomonadati; phylum Pseudomonadota; class Alphaproteobacteria; order Hyphomicrobiales; family Alloboseaceae; genus Allobosea; species Allobosea vaviloviae. The sequence goes on along the minus strand of NZ_CP017147.1, from coordinate 5,032,773 downwards.
CTCGGCGCAGCCAAGCTGCCGATCAAGACCCGCTTCATCCAACGCATCGCCGAGTAAGGGAGGACGACATGAAGACCGCAAAACGCCTGTCCGACCTGAAGGTCATGAGCGTGGATCTGCTGCAGGAAGAGCTCCTGAAGCTGAAGAAGGAGCAGTTCAACCTGCGTTTCCAACGCGCCACCGGCCAGCTCGAGAATACCGCTCGGGTCACCGAAGTGCGCAAGGATATCGCCCGCATCAAAACACTGCAGCGGTCCAAGACCGCCGCAGTGAGCGCCTGAGGAGTTTGAGACATGCCGAAGCGCGTGCTGCAGGGCGTCGTCGTCAGCGACAAGCAAAATAAAACAGTTGTGGTGAAGGTCGAGCGGCGCTATACGCACCCGCTCCTCAAGAAGACCGTTCGCCGCACGAAAAACTATCATGCCCACGACGAGGCTCAGGTCTCGAAGGTTGGCGATCAGGTCTGGATCGAGGAGTCCAAGCCCATTTCCAAGTTGAAAAACTGGGTTGTGCTCGACAACGCTCCCAAGGCGTAAGTCAAATTTGAGGCCAGGGGGCGATCGACCCCCGTCAGTCGTAGTCCCGGCGGCGCTAATGCCTGCCGGGAAACCGCGCTGATATGCATATGGAAGGATCAAGGCCATGATCCAGGTGCAGACGAATCTCGAGGTCGCGGATAACTCCGGCGCCCGTCGTGTGATGTGCATCAAGGTTCTCGGCGGGTCGAAGCGGCGTTACGCCCGCGTTGGCGACATCATTGTCGTTTCGATCAAGGAAGCCATTCCCCGCGGCCGCGTGAAGAAGGGCGACGTCATGAAGGCGGTCGTCGTTCGCACCGCCAAGGACGTCAAGCGCGCCGATGGTTCGGTGATTCGGTTCGACCGCAATGCGGCCGTTCTGATCAACAACCAGAAGGAGCCTGTCGGCACTCGTATCTTCGGACCGGTTCCGCGCGAACTTCGCGCCAAGAACCACATGAAGATCATCTCGCTTGCGCCAGAGGTGCTGTAATGGCTGCGAAGATCAAGAAGGGCGACAAGGTCGTCGTGCTGGCCGGCCGTGACAAGGGCAAGGCCGGTGAAGTGCTCCAGGTTATCCCGAAGGATGCCCGCGCCGTGGTGCGTGGCGTCATGATGGTCAAGAAGCACACCAAGGCTTCTGCCCAGTCGGAAGGCGGCATCATCTCCAAGGAAGCCACCATCGACCTGTCGAACCTCGCCGTGGCCGATCCCAAGGATGGCAAGCCGACTCGCGTCGGTTTCAAAGTTCTGGACGACGGTCGCAAGGTCCGTTTCGCCAAGCGTTCGGGGGATCTGATCGATGGCTGAGAATCAGCAGGCGGCTCTCACGCCGCGTATGAAGCAGCATTATGAGGACGTGGTCCGTCCGGCGATGATCGCCGAGTTCGGCTACAAGAATGCCATGGAAGTGCCGACCATCGAGAAGGTCGTCATCAACATGGGTGTCGGTGAAGCGACGGCCGACCGCAAGAAGGTCGACAACGCCGCCGGCGATCTCGCCCTCATTGCCGGCCAGCGGCCGGTCATCACCAAGTCCCGCCTCGCCATCGCCGGCTTCAAGCTGCGCGAGAATATGGCGGTCGGCTGTAAGGTCACGCTGCGCAAGACCAAGATGTTCGAGTTCGTTGACCGGCTCGTCACCATCGCCTTGCCTCGTGTCCGCGACTTCCGGGGCCTCAACCCCAAGTCGTTCGACGGGCGCGGCAATTTCGCGCTCGGGATCAAGGAGCACATCGTGTTTCCTGAGATCAACTACGACAAGGTCGACGCCGTGTGGGGTATGGACGTGATCGTCTGCACGACTGCGAAGTCGGACGACGAGGCACGCGCCTTGCTCAAGCACTTCAACTTCCCGTTCCGGCAGTGAGCCTTACCGCTCATACGCGGAAACCAGGAGAGATCGATGGCTAAGAAAAGCTCCGTCGAGAACAACAACCACCGCAAGGCTCTCGTGAAGAAATTCGCGGGCAAGCGCGCGCGGCTTCTCGCGATCGCCAATGACGACAGCCAGTCCATGGACGAGCGGTTCCTCGCTCGCCTCAAGCTGGCTGAACTGCCGCGCAATTCGGCTCCTACCCGGGTGCGCAACCGCTGCGAAGTCACGGGGCGTCCGCGCGCCGTTTACCGCAAGCTGAAGATGTCGCGCATTGCCTTGCGCGAGCTCGGCAACAAGGGGCTGGTTCCCGGCCTCGTCAAGTCGAGCTGGTGAGGAGGACGCATCGTGATCATTGATCCGCTTGGAGATATGCTGACCCGCATCCGCAATGCGCAGATGCGGCGCAAGTCGCGCGTTTCGACGCCTGGTTCGAAGCTCAGGGCCCGTGTGCTCGACGTGCTTCAGACCGAGGGCTACATCCGTGGCTACACCCAGACCGAGTTCGGCAATGGCCGGACCGAGTTCGATATCGAGCTGAAGTACCACGAGGGGCAGCCGGTCATCCGGTCGATCTCCCGTGTGTCGAAGCCCGGCCGCCGCGTCTATTCTTCGGTGGAGACGATGCCGCGCGTGGCCGATGGCCTTGGCGTGACCATCATCTCGACGCCGAAGGGTGTGATGCCCGATCATCTTGCCCGCGAGCAGAACGTGGGCGGCGAAGTGCTTTGCAAGGTCTTCTGACCTTCCGCGCCGCTCATTTTCAGGAGAAATCCAATGTCTCGTATCGGTAAGAAGCCTGTTCCGGTTCCCGCTGGCGTCACCGCCAACGTCGCCGGCCAGCTCGTCAAGATCAAGGGCTCGAAGGGGGAACTCTCCTTCGAGGTGCCGGAGGACGTCTCGGTCGCCATGGACAATGGCGCCATCGCCGTCCAGCCGCGCTCGCAGACCAAGCGTGCTCGCTCGCTCTGGGGCACCTCGCGTGCTCGTGTCGCCAATCTGGTGCTGGGCGTCACCACGGGTTTCGAGAAGAAGCTCGAGATCAACGGCGTCGGCTACAAGGCCGCCGTCAATGGCAAGGTGCTCAAGCTGTCGCTCGGCTACAGCCACGACATCGACTATCCGATCCCGGAAGGTGTCGCGATCGTCACGCCGAAGCCGACCGAAATCGTGATCACCGGCATCGATAAGCAGGTGGTCGGCCAGACCGCCGCCGAGATCCGCGATTATCGCGGCCCCGAGCCCTATAAGGGCAAGGGCGTCAAGTACGCCGGCGAATTCATCTTCCGCAAGGAAGGGAAGAAGAAGTAAGCGCCATGAGCAGCAAGCAGACAGAAAACACTGCGCGCCGTCGGGCTCGCGTCCGCCGCGCCATCAAGGCGGTCGCCAATGGCCGCGCTCGCCTGTCGGTGCACCGCACCGGCAAGCAGATCTACGCCCAGGTCATCGACGACACGAAGGGGGTCACTCTCGCTTCGGCTTCGTCGCTGGACAAGGACATCCGCGCCGACATCAAGTCGGGTGCGAATGTCGAGGCCGCGACCGCGATCGGCAAGCTGATCGCCGAGCGCGCCGTCAAGGCGGGTGTGAAGGACGTGGTCTTCGATCGCGGTTCCTACATGTATCACGGCCGCGTCAAGGCGCTGGCCGAGGCGGCCCGCGAGGGCGGCCTGAACTTCTGACGCGCATTCCGTTCGGCCGGAAACGGCCGGACGAAAGCTGAAGAACTGAGCGTGTTCCTGTCGAGATGTGGAATCCACTCTCGCAGGGCACGCTTCAACGTCGTTCCATCCGGAACGCTCGAGCGAGCGGCGAACGCCTTGGAGCGTCGTCCGCGCAAGTAAGAGGACTAAAATGGCGAGAGAACCTCGTGACCGCGATCGCGAAGAGCGCGATTCGGAATTCGTGGACAAGCTGGTCCACATCAACCGCGTCGCCAAGGTGGTGAAGGGTGGGCGTCGCTTCGGCTTCGCCGCGCTCGTCGTCGTCGGCGATCAGAAGGGCCGCGTCGGCTTCGGCCACGGCAAGGCCCGCGAAGTGCCGGAAGCGATCCGTAAGGCGACTGAGGCCGCCAAGCGTGGTCTCGTCCGCATTCCGCTGCGCGAAGGCCGCACGCTCCATCACGATGTCCAGGGCCGTCACGGCGCTGGCAAGGTCGTGCTGCGCGCTGCCCCGGCCGGTACCGGCATCATCGCCGGCGGCCCGATGCGCGCCGTCTTCGAGGCGGTCGGCATGCAGGACGTGGTGTCGAAGTCGCTCGGCTCCTCGAACCCCTACAACCTCGTCCGCGCGACGTTCGACGCGCTGAAGAACGAGGACAGCCCGCGCGGCGTCGCCGCGCGTCGGTCCCTGAAGGTTTCGGCCCTGCAGACGCGTCGTCGCGATGCTGGCACCGATGCCGCGGCCGAAGTGTGAGGGTGGGATCATGGCAAAAGCTGAAACCACCGTCGTCGTCGAGCAGATCGGTAGCCCGATCCGCCGCGAGGCTTCGCAGCGCCAGACCCTGATCGGTCTTGGCCTGAACAAGATCCGCCGGCGCTCGACCCTGGTCGACACGCCCTCCGTGCGTGGCATGATCGACAAGGTCAGGCACCTCGTCCGCGTCATCGACGTGAAGTGAGGGGAATCGTCCGATGAAACTCACAGACATTCGTGACAACGAAGGCGCGCATAAGTCGCGCATCCGTGTCGGCCGCGGTATCGGCTCCGGCAAGGGCAAGACCGGCGGACGCGGCGTCAAGGGCCAGAAGGCTCGTGCCGGCGTGGCGGTCAAGGGCTTCGAAGGCGGCCAGATGCCGCTCTATCGCCGCCTGCCCAAGCGTGGCTTCCACAACCTGTTCTCCAAGGATCTGAACGAGGTCAATCTCGGCCGAATCCAGCAGGCAGTCGAAGCCGGCAAGCTCGACGCCAAGGGCGCGGTCACGATCGAGGCGCTTGTCGCCGCCGGCGTGATCACCCGTCAGGCGACCGACGGCGTCAAGATCCTGGGCGTCGGCGAACTCAAGGCGAAGCTCGCCTTCGAGGTGGCCGGTGCGTCGAAGTCGGCGGTTGCCGCCATCGAGAAGGCCGGCGGTTCGGTGAAGATCCTGGCGCCTGCGAAGATCCTGGCGCCTGCCGCTTCACAGGCGTGAGCCAAGCTCTTACATGAGCGTTTGCGAACGGCGGCCGGGCCAGAAGCCCAGGCCGCCGTTTGACTGTTTATGATACCATCCAAGGACCGGACGCATGGCATCGGCGGCTGAACAGCTTGCTTCAAACCTGAATTTCGGCGCGTTCGCCAAGGCGGATGAGCTGAAGAAACGCATCTGGTTCACGCTCGGCGCGCTGATCATCTACCGGCTCGGCACCTATGTCCCGCTGCCCGGGATGAATCCCGACGCCGTCTCGGATCTGTTCAAGCAGTCCCAGTCCGGCGTGCTTGGCCTGTTCAACATGTTTTCCGGCGGCGCGGTCGGCCGGCTCGCGATCTTCGCGCTTGCGATCATGCCGTACATCTCGGCCTCGATCATCGTGCAGCTGCTCTCCAGCGTGATCCCGACCTTCGAGGCGCTGAAGAAGGAAGGCGAGCAGGGCCGCAAGGTCCTGAACCAGTACACGCGCTACCTGACGCTGGTTCTCGCGGTCTTCCAGGCTTATGGCATCGGCGTCGGCCTGCAGGGCTCGGGCAATCTCGTGCTGGAGCCGGGTCCGTTCTTCCTGCTCTCGACCACGATCACGCTGGTCGGCGGCACGATGTTCCTGCTCTGGCTCGGCGAGCAGATCACCAGCCGTGGCATCGGCAACGGCACCTCGATGATCATCTTCTCGGGCATCATCGCCGAATTCCCGTCGCAGCTTGCCCAGACCCTCGAACTCGGCCGCCAGGGCGCGATCTCGACCGGCCTGCTGCTGCTGATCCTGGTGATGGCGATCTGTGTCATCGCCTTCTGCGTTTTCATGGAGCGCGCCCAGCGCCGGCTCCTGATCAACTATCCCAAGCGCCAGGTCGGCAACCGGATGTATGAGGGCCAGACCTCGTTCCTGCCGCTGAAGCTCAACACGGCCGGCGTGATTCCGCCGATCTTCGCGTCCTCGCTGCTGCTGCTGCCGACCACGATCGCGAGCTTCTCGCAGGCCTCGGGCGGCACGGGCCTCCTGTCGGTGATCGCGACCTATCTGGCCCATGGCCGGCCGCTGTTCATGTTCCTCTATGCGGCGCTGATCATCTTCTTCTGCTTCTTCTACACCGCGATCGTGTTCAATCCGGTGGAGACGGCCGACAATCTCAAGAAGCATGGCGGCTTCATGCCCGGCATCCGCCCGGGCGAGCGCACCGCCGAGCATATCGACCGGGTGCTGACGCGCATCACCGTGCTCGGAGCCGGCTATTTGACTATCGTCTGCCTTATCCCCGAGTTCATGATCACCTATGCCCAGATACCGATCATTCTCCTGGGCGGCACGTCGTTGCTGATCGTGGTGACGACGACGATGGATACCGTGGCGCAGGTTCACGGACATTTGCTGGCCCATCAGTATGAGGGGCTGGTCAAGAAGGCCAAGCTGCGAGGGGCGAAGCGCTGATGCGATTGATTTTCTTGGGGCCGCCGGGGGCGGGTAAGGGCACTCAAGCGGCGCGTATCGTCGAAGCGCACGGCATTCCTCAGCTTTCCACGGGCGACATGCTGCGCGCTGCCGTCGCCGCCGGTACGCCGATCGGCATCAAGGCGAAGTCGGTGATGGATTCCGGCGCGCTGGTTTCGGACGATATCGTCATCGGCATCGTCGCCGAGCGAATCGAGCATGCGGATGCCAAGAAGGGCTTCATCCTCGACGGCTTCCCGCGCACCTTGGCTCAGGCAGAGGCGCTCGACGCGATGCTGGCGTCCAAAGGGCTCAAGCTCGACAAGGTGCTGGAGCTCAAGGTCGACCAGACCAAGCTCGTCGACCGCATCGTCAAGCGCGCCGAAGAGGCGAGGGCGGCCGGGCAGCCGGTGCGCAAGGACGACGATCCTGAGGTCTTCAAGACCCGGCTCGAGGCCTATAATCGCGATACCGCGGTCGTCGCGCCCTATTACGCCAAGCGTGGGCAACTGACCGATATCGACGGCATGCAGCCGATCGACGCCGTGACTGCGGCGATCGAGAAGGCCTTGGCCTGATACTGATTTTTGCTTTGGCACGATTCTTGGTCGCGGCGGGTTGACTCGTTGCGCTCAAGCGACTAACGACCCGACTTCCGGTTTCATGCAGCGATGCCGACACCTTCGCAAGAGGGGACGGCGTCGCGTTTACGCATGTGACCGTTTCAACGCCTCGCAGAGGCCGGCCTCCACCGGCGCGAGGTTATTTTTCACCGCCGTCGCGCCATCGGGCGTCTCGGCCGACATGGAGAAGAGACCATGGCTCGTATCGCGGGCGTCAACATTCCCACCGGCAAGCGCGTCGTCATTGGCTTGCAGTACATCCACGGCATCGGCGCCCAGAAGGCCAAGGAGATCTGCTCCAAGGTCGGCATCGCTGATGAGCGCCGGGTCAACCAGCTGACCGACGCCGAAGTCCTGCAGATCCGCGAGACGATCGACCGCGACTACCTCGTCGAGGGCGATCTGCGCCGTGAAGTCTCGATGAACATCAAGCGTCTGATGGATCTCGGCTGCTATCGCGGCCTGCGCCATCGCCGCTCGCTGCCGGTTCGCGGCCAGCGCACGCACACCAACGCCCGTACCCGCAAGGGCAAGGCGAAGCCGATCGCCGGCAAGAAGAAGTAATTTCGGGCGAATAGCGAAATGGCGAGTGGCGAGTGGATTTGATCCGTTCGCTATTCGCCACTCGCCATTCGCTTTTCTACTCCCCAGCGCCTGGCATGACGGGCGCGCTCGAAGGATGAAAGACCTATGGCCAAGGAAGCCCAACGCGTTCGTCGCCGCGAACGTAAGAACATCGTCTCCGGCGTTGCCCATGTGAACGCCTCGTTCAACAACACCATGATCACCATCACCGACGCGCAGGGCAACACGATCTCGTGGTCGTCCGCCGGCACGATGGGCTTCAAGGGCTCGCGTAAGTCGACCCCCTATGCCGCCCAGGTTGCCGCTGAAGACGCCGCCCGCAAGGCTGCCGAGCACGGCATGCGCACGCTGGAAGTCGAAGTCACCGGCCCGGGTTCGGGTCGTGAGTCGGCGCTGCGCGCCCTGCAGGCTGCCGGCTTCACCGTGACCTCGATCCGCGACGTGACGCCGATCCCGCATAACGGTTGCCGTCCGCGCAAGCGCCGTCGCGTCTGACGTCTGACCCAAGGCATGATGCCGAAAAGCGGGGACCGGTTCTCGGCATCATGTTCTAGCTCTCGATTCTCTGGCGCCCGCACCGGCGGGCGCCTGTCCGGGGCGGCCCGCCGCCGCCATTGAATTCAAGCACCAGGAGTGCGGTCGTGATCAGCAAGAACTGGCAGGATCTGTCAAAGCCCAACAAGCTCGAAATCAAGGTCGGCGACGACCCGAAGCGTCACGCCACCGTGATCGCGCGCCCGCTGGAGCGCGGCTTCGGCATGACGCTCGGCAACGCGCTGCGTCGCGTGCTGCTCTCCTCGCTCCAGGGCGCGGCCGTCACCGCCGTCCAGATCGACGGCGTGCTGCATGAATTCTCCTCCATCCCCGGCGTGCGCGAGGACGTCACCGATATCGTCCTCAACATCAAGGCGGTCGCGGTCAAGATGCAGGGCGAAGGCCCCAAGCGCATGACCCTGCGCAAGACGGGCCCCGGCACCGTCACCGCCGGTGACATCAACACCATTGGCGACGTTTCGATCCTGAACCCCGATCTCGTGCTCTGCACGCTGGACGAGGGCTCCGAGATCCGCATGGAGTTCACCGTCAACACCGGCAAGGGCTATGTCCCCTCCGAACAGAACCGTCCGGAAGACGCGCCGATCGGCCTGATCCCGGTCGATAGCCTGTATTCGCCGGTCAAGAAGGTCTCCTACCGCGTCGAGAACACCCGCGAGGGCCAGAACCTCGATCGCGACATGCTGACCCTGCAGATCGAGACCAACGGCTCGGTCACCCCCGAGGACGCGCTGGCGCTGGCCGCCCGCATCCTGCAGGACCAGCTCGCCGTCTTCATCACCTTCGAGGAGCCGCGCAAGGAAGAGGCCGTTTCGACCGCGCCGCAGCTGCCCTTCAACCCGGCGCTGCTCAAGAAGGTCGACGAGCTCGAGCTGTCGGTGCGTTCGGCGAACTGCCTGAAGAACGACAACATCGTCTATATCGGCGACCTGATCCAGAAGTCGGAGGGCGAGATGCTGCGCACCCCGAACTTCGGCCGCAAGTCGCTGAACGAGATCAAGGAAGTGCTCGCCACCATGGGCCTCCATCTCGGCATGGACGTCACCGGCTGGCCGCCGGAGAACATCGAAGAGCTCGCGAAGCGCTTCGAGGAGCATTACTGAGACTGCGAATGGCGAGATGGCGAATGGCGAGTTGATCGTTCTTATTCGCCACTCGCCATTCACTATTCGCCCTATCACAACGAACGGCCGTACCGTGGCACGGCGGCCGTAAAATCAATGGAGAGCCAAAATGCGTCACGGTTTCCGCGGTCGTCGTTTCAACCGCTCGGTCGAGCATCGCAAGGCGATGTTTGCCAACATGTCCCAGGCCCTGATCAAGCACGAGCAGATCACCACCACGCTGCCGAAGGCTAAGGACCTGCGTCCGGTCGTCGAGAAGCTGATCACGCTCGCCAAGCGCGGCGACCTGCATGCCCGCCGCCAGGCGATCGCGCAGATCAAGGACGTCGCTCTGGTCGGCAAGCTCTTTGCGGTGCTGGGCCCGCGCTACAAGGAGCGCAATGGCGGCTATCTGCGCATCATGAAGGCGGGCTTCCGCTTCGGCGACAACGCTCCGCTCGCCGTGATCGAGTTCGTCGATCGCGATGTCGAGGCCAAGGGCAAGGATTCCGGCCCGGTCTTCACGGCGGAAGACGAGGCGGCCTGAGCCGTTTCTCTATCGCAGGCAATTTTGAAAGGGCGGTCTTCGGGCCGCCCTTTTTCGTTTCCATAGGTTCGTCGGATCCCGCAGCGCGGCGCAATGAGAAGGACAGCGAGCCCATGGAGCGAAGCGAGAAGGACAAGATGCTGGCGGGCGAGCTTTACGACGCCGGTGACGCCGAGCTGCAGGCCGCGCTTGCGGCCACCCGGGACTGGCTGGTGCGCTACAACGCGGCGCTCGCGACACCGACGCGGGAGCGCCGTATGCTGCTGGCGGAGCGCCTGGCGGCCGTAGGCGAGGGCAGCACCATCCGCCCACCCTTTCATTGTGATTATGGCTTCAACATCAGTGTGGGCGCAGGCGTCTTCCTGAACTTCAACTGCGTGATTCTCGACGTTGTCGCCGTGACGATCGGCGATCGGACGCAGATCGGGCCTGGTGTCCAGATCCTGACCGCCGATCATCCGCGCGATCCCGCCCAGCGCGAGGCGGGGCTGGAATTCGGGCGCCCCGTCACGATCGGCCGCAATGTCTGGATCGGAGGCGGTGCGTTGATTTTGCCTGGCGTCACGATCGGCGACGACGCGATCATCGGCGCGGGCAGCGTGGTCACGCGCGATGTTGCGACCGGTGCGACCGTGGTGGGCAATCCGGCGCGGCCGCTGCGTTGAGGGACTAACCGCCAAGGACTCGGCGAAGGAGATCGGGAAACGCGTTTCGTTCCATCGAGGGGTGGGCTAGCCTGCACGAAGGCCTGTCCTACAAGGCAGCACGCTGGGAGAGAAACATGCTGAAATCGATCGCCTCCATCTCCGCCCTGGCTGCCGCGCTGTCGGTGTCGGCGCCTGCCGCCGCGCAGGAGAGCTACCCCTCCAAGCCGATCACCATGATCGTGCCCTTCGCGGCGGGCGGCTCGTCGGACGTCATCGCGCGCCTTGTCGGTGACGAGATGGGGCGGGCGCTCGGGCAGCGCATCGTGATGGAGAATATGGGCGGGGCAGGCGGGGCGACGGCCTTGACGCGCGCCTCCCGCGCCGAGCCGGATGGCTACACGATCGTGATCGGCAATAGCGGCACCAATGCCGCCTCCTATACGATCTATCCCGACCTCAAATACACCAATGCGGATTTCGCGCCGATCGGCCTCGTCGCCAAGACCTCGCCGATGATCGCGCTGAAGCTCGATTTCCCGGCCAAGGACCTGATGGAGTTCGTCGCTTACGCCAAGGCCAATCCGGGCAAGGTCAGCCTCGGGCATGCCGGCGTCGGCTCGTCGAATTATCTGATCTGCCGCAATTTCGTGAAGGCGGCCGGCGTCGATGTGGCGCTGGTCAGCTATCGTGGTGCAGGGCCGGCGCTGAACGACCTGATGGGCGGGCAGATCGACGGTGTCTGCGATGCTGCGACATCCTTGTACGGCGCGGTCGAAAGCAAGAAGGTGAAGGCCCTGGCGGTGGCGACGCCGGGACGGCTTGCGAGCCTGCCCGACGTTCCGACCTCGAAGGAGGCCGGTCTGCCGGCCTTCGAGGCGCAGGGTTGGAACGCGCTGTTTGCCCCGAAGAACACGCCGCAGCCGATCATCGCCAAGCTGAATGAGGCTTTGAAAACAGCGCTTTCGAGCCAGACGCTGCAGGGTCGATTCAAGGAGCTCTCTTCGGTTCCGCCCACGGCCGAGGAGGTGACGCCTGCCTTCGTCGCAGGCTTCGTGCCCGGCGAGATCGAGCGCTACCGCTTGCTGCTGCAGGATAAGTGAGGCAAGGCATCCGGCGCCTCATTGCGCTGCGAGACGCTGGAAAAGCTGAGCCGGCCGGCCTATTTCTCGGCCAGCGCTGTCGAGGCGCTGCAGAGGAGGCGTTGATGCCAGGCCGTTCGAGACCCATCCACCTTGCCGTAGCGCTCGCCTTGCTGATGGCGGTCGCGATGGAGAGTGCCGTCCAGGCCCAGCCGAAGCAGGCCCCCGAAACCCGCCAGCAGATCACGCTCTCTTTTGCGCCGATCGTGCGCCAGAGCGTGGCGAGCGTCGTCAATGTCTATGGCGCGCGTGTCGAGAAGCAGCCGCGCAACCCCTTCATGGACGATCCGTTCTTCCGCCGCTTCTTCGGCGATCGCGGCTTCGGCGTGCCGCAGGAGCGCGTGCAGCGCTCGCTCGGCTCCGGCGTCGTGGTCGATGCCTCGGGCCTCGTCGTCACCAACAACCACGTCATCGAGGGCATGAGCGAGGTCAAGGTCGCCTTCGCCGACAAGCGCGAGGTCGAGGCGACGATCCTGCTGCGCGACCCGCGCACCGATCTCGCGGTGCTGAAGCTCAAGGGCGTCAAGGATCTCGCCGCGATCGAGCTCGCCGATTCCGACAAGGTCGAGATCGGCGACCTGGTGCTGGCGATCGGCAATCCCTTCGGCGTCGGCCAGACGGTGACGCAAGGCATCGTCTCGGCGCTGGCGCGTACGCAGATCGGCGTCGGCGACGCGCAGTCCTTCATCCAGACCGACGCCGCGATCAACCCCGGCAATTCCGGTGGCGCGCTGGTCGACATGCAGGGCCGCGTCGTCGGCATCAACACCGCGATCTTCTCGCGCTCGGGCGGCAGCATCGGCATCGGTTTTGCCATCCCCTCCGCCATGGTGCGCGTCGTGGTCGAGAGCGCGCGAGCGGGTGCGACGACGGTGCGCAGGCCCTGGTTCGGAGCCCGGCTCCAGGCCTTGACGAACGATGTCGCCGACGGGCTCGGGCTCGACCGGCCGGCAGGTTCCGTCGTCGCCAGCGTGGTCGAGAAGGGGCCGGCTGCTGAAGCCGGCCTGCGTCGCTCCGACGTGATCCTGGCGATCGACGGCCTCGGGGTCGATGATCCCGAGGCCTTCGGCTATCGCTTCGCCACCCGCCCGCTCAACGGTACGGCCGGGCTGACCGTGCTGCGCGGCGGCAAGCGATTGACGCTGCCGGTCAAGTTGATCCCGGCGCCGGAAACGCGCCCGCGCGACGCCGTCGTCCTGGCGGGGCGCTCGCCTTTGACCGGGCTCACGGTGATGAACCTGTCGCCGGCCGTCTCCGAGGAGCTTTCGATCGATGCCGCGACCGAGGGCGTCGCCGTCAGCGAGATCGAGGAGGGCAGCGTGGCAGCGCGCGTCGGCTTCCAGAAGGGTGACATCATCCAGGCACTCAACGGTGAGCGCATGGCGACGTCGCGGGATATCGAAAACGCCACCAAGGAGCGCAAGCGCGCCTGGGAAGTGACGATCTCGCGCGCTGGCCAGACCGTGACCTCGGTCTTCCCCGGGTGAGCGATCTCTTCGCCGCCTCCGGGCTGGACAAATCCGGGCCGCGCCCGCTCGCCGACCGCCTGCGCCCGACGACGCTGGCGGAGGTCGCAGGGCAGGAGCATCTGACCGGGCATGACGGGGCGCTGACCCGGCTCGTCGCCTCCGGCTCGCTCGGCAGCCTGATCTTCTGGGGCCCGCCCGGCACCGGCAAGACCACCGTCGCGCGCCTGCTCGCGGGGCAGGTCGATCTCGGCTTCGAGCAGATCAGCGCGATCTTCTCCGGCATCGCCGACCTGAAGAAAGTGTTCGAGCTGGCGCGCGGACGCAGGTTCGGCGGCAAGGGCACCTTGCTCTTCGTCGACGAGATCCATCGCTTCAACCGCGCCCAGCTCGACGCCTTCCTGCCGGTGATGGAGGACGGCACGATCACGCTGGTCGGGGCGACCACCGAGAACCCGTCCTTTGCGCTCAACGCCGCGCTTTTGTCGCGCGCCCGGGTGCTGACCTTCAAGTCGCTGGACGAAGGCTCGCTGCTTTTCCTGCTCGGCCGGGCCGAGCTTCTGGAAAACCGGTCCTTGCCGCTGACTCCGGAGGCGCGCCTGGCGCTTGCCCGCTTCGCCGATGGCGACGGGCGCGCCGTGCTGACGCTGGCCGAGGAGCTCTGGCGCGCCGCCAAGCCCGATGAGGTCTTCGACGAGGCGGGGCTGGCCGAGGTCATCCAGCGCCGCGCGCCGATCTATGACAAGGCGCAGGACGGCCACTACAATCTGATCTCGGCTCTGCACAAGACGATCCGCGGCTCCGATCCCGACGCGGCGCTGTACTATTTCGCCCGCATGCTCGATGCCGGCGAGGATCCGCGCTTTCTGGCGCGGCGGCTGGTGCGGATGGCGGTGGAGGATATCGGGATGGCCGATCCGCAGGCGCTGCTGCATGCGCGTGCCGCCGCCGAGACCTATGAGCAGCTTGGCTCGCCCGAGGGCGAGCTCGCGCTCGCCAATGCGGTGATCTATCTCGCCACCGCGCCGAAATCGAACGCGGCCTATATGGCCTACAAGGCGGCGGTGCGGGCGGCCAAGCAGGGCGGCTCGCTGATGCCGCCCAAGACGATCCTCAACGCGCCGACCAAGCTGATGAAGGAAGAAGGCTACGGCGCGGACTATTCCTACGACCACGACGCGCCCGACGCCTTCTCCGGCCAGAACTACTGGCCCGACGCGCTCGGCCGGCAGCGCTTCTACGATCCGCCCGAGCGCGGCTTCGAGCGCGAGATCCGCAAGCGGCTGGAGTATTGGGAGAAGCTGCGGCGGGAGCGGGGGGAGTAGCAGGGACGCGCTCTTTCCCTTGTCCGCTCGGGGGAGAAGGTGGTTCCGCGCAGCGGAGACGGATGAGGGCAGAGTCTCAACCTAAGACAAGAAAAAGGGCTGCTTGCGCCTCCCTTCCCTCATCCGTCTGCTCCGCAGACGCCTTCTCCCACCCATGTCGGATGTTTCCGACATGGGCATGAGCTTTGCCAAGATCGGGCAAGCCCGATCTTGGTGGGGAGAAGGGAAAGAGCGAGCGATTTCGTTTGTGCGCTGCCGCCTCGCGCTCTATGCGAAACGGATGATCTCCACCTTCCTCGTCTTTCTCGGCGCCGGCATCGGCGGCGTGCTGCGGCACGGCGTCAATCTCGCCTCGCTCAAATGGGCCGGTCCCGGCTTTCCCTATGGCACGCTCGCGATCAATGTCGTCGGCTCAGGCCTGATGGGTCTGGTCGCGGGCTGGTTCGCCTTCAAGGCCGGCGAGGGCGCGCCGCAGGATCTGCGGCTGTTCCTGACTACCGGCATCCTGGGCGGCTTCACCACCTTTTCCGCCTTTTCGCTCGACGCGATCCTGCTCTGGGAGCGGGGCGAGGCGATGCTGGCTGCGGGCTATGTCCTCGGCTCTGTCGTGGTGTCGCTTGCGGCGCTGGTCGGCGGTCTTGCGATCATGCGGGGGCTGACATGAGAACTGGAAACAAGGGACCGGGCGGCCCCAAGGGTAGCGGACCGAAGCGCGGCGGCAGGCCGCCGGCCTCGGGCGCGCCCAGGGACCCTGCAGCAAAGGGGAAGCGCCCGAGCCATGATGCGCGCCGCTCGGCGCGGGCTTCGGCCAGGCCCCGGCCGGAGCGGGAGGAGGGCGTCGTGCGCACCGAGCCGACGCGCAACCCGGCTCCGCATCATCCCGTGCCGCGCCCGGCCGGCCCACGCAAGCCTGCGGCGCCACGCAAAGCGCCAGTGACGGATGCGCCGACGCGCGCCGAGGTCAAGGCCGAGACCGCGCAGGTGCTCGCCACCGGCGTGCAGCAGCTTGTGGTGACGGCGGACGAGAACGAGATGCGGATCGACCGCTTTCTGGAAAACCGGTTTCCGCAGCTCTCCTTCAGCCATATCCAGCGTATCGTCCGGAAGGGCGAATTGCGCGTCAACGGCAAGCGCGCCGACAGCAAGGACCGGCTCGAAGAGGGCCAGACCGTGCGCATCCCGCCGCTCAAGCTCGAACCGCAGGAGCAGCGGCCACGCTCGCTCAAGGCCGATGACGACACGCTCGGCTTCCTGCGCTCGATCACGCTCTATGAGGATGACGATGTCATCGTGCTGAACAAGCCGGCCGGGCTCGCCGTGCAAGGCGGCTCGGGCACCACGCGCCATGTCGACCAGATGCTCGACGCGATGATGGGCAAGGACGGCCAGAAGCCGCGCCTGGTGCACCGGCTCGACAAGGACACCGCCGGCTGCCTCGTCATCGCGAAATCGCGCTTTGCCGCGGCGACTTTGGCCAAGACCTTCCGTTCGCGCTCGGCACGCAAGGTCTATTGGGCGCTGGTCGCGGGCGTGCCGCGCGTACGCCAGGGCCGGATCTCGACCTATCTCGCCCGCGAGGAGGCCTATGACGGCGATCAGCGCATGGCGGTTGCCAAGCATGGCGACGACGGCGCGATGCACGCCGTGACCTATTACGCCGTGGTCGAGACCGCGGCGCAGAAGCTCGGTTGGCTCTCGCTCAAGCCGGTGACGGGCCGCACCCACCAATTGCGCGCCCATGCCGCCCATATCGGCCATCCGATCGTCGGCGACCCGAAATACTTCAACATCAAGAACTGGGAACTGCCCGGCGGCATCCAGAACAAGCTGCATCTGCTGGCGCGGCGCATCGTGCTGCCGCATCCGCGCGGCAAGGGCACGATCGATGTCAGCGCGCCGCTGCCGCCGCATATGCGCCAGTCCTGGAACCTGCTTGGCTTCGAGGATGAGCGCTACGATCCGATTGTCGACGCGCCCGACGAGTAGGGATGGCGGGTCTCGTTTCGTTCGGGCTGCTGACGAAGCGTAAGAGAACAGTTGCAGAACAAACTGGATTATGTTCTAGTTCTGTTCCCATCACTCTTACGCAGGTGCTCCGATGATGCGTTTTGCCGTTCTCTTCACTGGCCTGTCTCTGTCCCTTTGCGTCGCGGCTCCGGCTGTTGCGCAGGCGCCCGCGCCGCGCCAGGCGGCTTCGGCCGCGACCACCCCTGATGATCCCGTGCCGCGCGAAGCCCGCGCCAAGGCGCGCCAGGAATGCCTTGCCGACAATGTCGCGCTCTCGGGCGATGATTTGCGCGCGGCGATGCGCGACTGTCTCCAGGCCAAATTTCCCGGCGTGCAGCTTTACGCTCGCGACGGGGTGACGCGCGACGGCAAGCCGACCGCGGTTGCGGCCCGCGCCGCCTGCAAGGAGGAGGTCGACGGCCGCAAGCTCGAAGGCTCCACCCGTACGGCCGCGCTCGTCGCCTGCTTCAATGCTAAACGCCCCGATCTCGCCCAGCGCGCGACCTGCCGCAAGGAGGCGCGCGAAAAGGGCCTCGACGGCGATGATCTGCGCAAGGCCGTCGACAGCTGCGCCCGCGAGGCCAAGTCCGGCGCGCAGCCGACCCCGGCTGCGACGAGGTCCTGAAGCGGCGGCGTTGTCCACGCACGACAAGGCATGACGCTGAAACTGGTTGCCAGTTTTCAGCGTCATGCTCCAGAGGTGGTCATGGACTATGGGGATGATTTGACGCTGGCGATTTTGCGCGAATGCCAGGAGTTCGAGGACACAAAGAGTTCGAGGACGCAAGCCTTCCGGCTTGCTACGAAGAACGACGCCGCAGTCGCGCAAAAGCGCCGCGCCCTACGGGTGAGGTGAAAACGGCGGAGCTGCAGCGTCGCATCGCTTGCCGATACCGACGGTATCGCCTGCGCAATGCTCCTCCCATCTCCACCGTTTTGACCTCATCAAATCCTTCCCATAGTCCATAACAACCTCTAAAGCCGCGCCATGGATCTCGTCATCTTCGACCTCGACGGCACGTTGATCGATTCCGAAGCGATCATTCTCGGCGCCCAATACGAAACCTTCGCCAAGCATAGGCTCGTCCATCCCGGCCGCGAAGCCGGGCTCGGGATCGTCGGATTGACGCTCGACATCGCCTTGATGCGCTTGGCCGGGCTCGACAAGCCCGATGATGCGCTGACCCAGACCTATAGGGATGTGTTCGGCGCGATGCGCCATCAGGCCGAGACCGATCCGGCGCTGGCCGAGCCGCTTTATCCCGGTGTCGCCGAGATGCTCTCGGTTCTCTCCGCCCGGTCCGGTTTGAAGCTCGGCATCGCCACCGGCAAATCACGCCGGGGTGCGGAGTACATCATCGAGCGCTATGGCTGGAATGCGTTGTTCACCACGATCCAGACTGCCGACGACGCACCCTCCAAGCCGCATCCCGGCATGATCCTGCAGGCGCTGGCCGAGACCGGTGCGAAGCCTGAGCGTTGCGCGATGGTCGGGGACAGTTCCTTCGATATCGAAATGGCGGTGGCCGCCGGCGTCACCCCGATCGCGGTGTCCTGGGGTTTCCAGCCCGCGACGAGCCTCGTCGCGCTGGGCGCCCGGCATGTGCTGGGCGAGATGTCCGAGCTGCCGGGGCTGCTCGACGCGTTGGCAACGGAGCCTGCCTGAACTCACCCCTGCTGTCTTGCCCGCTTCTGTCTTGCCCGCTCCTGTCTTGCCAGCGCATGCGGTAACGCTACGTTAGGTTGAGGGCGGGGCGGCGATGATGAGAGTGACGGTCCGAGTCGGGAAGCTGGCGACGGCGTTTATCCTCACGGTCGCCCTTGCTGCGTGCGGGACGATCGAGATCGTCCAGGACAAGAACTATGCGCGCGTGCGTGTCGGCGCCGAGGATGCGAATGCGCTGCCGGCCAGAGATGTCGCTCCTTATGTTGTCGGCTATGCGCTGCTCTCGCTGGCTGCTTATGACGACGTGCGCTACGGCGTTGCCAAGCCGTTGGCGGCCGGGTCGAAAGAGGCGGTCGCGCAGCGCGACGACGACCAGGCCTTCGGGACATTGGCGCGGCCCTGGCTTGCTCCCTGGGCCCTGGCCGAGACGCTGATCAATGACTGCCGTGGCGCGCCGGGCTCGCGTCGTGATTTCGGCTTCGGCGGGCGCAAGGGCGATTGCGCCTCGGACGAGTCGCCGAGGGGCCGCATTCTCGACGGGCTGGGCTTGCAGGTCTGGACGCATGGCAGCAGAGGATCGCGGTTCTGCCGCGAGGTGATCCTCGCCTTTCGCGGCACCGACCGCGGCCAGCGCGACGACTGGCTCTCGAATTTCCGGTCTCTGACGCGGGTTTTGCTGCTCTACGATCAATACGAGCAGGTGCAGGACCATGTCGGCCCGATCCTCGACCGTGTCGAACGCTATCCTTGTTATCGCCGGGGCCGCACCGAAATCGTCGCCATCGGCCACTCGCTCGGCGGCGGGCTGGCGCAGCAGGCGGCCTATCGCGACGGCCGCGTCCGGCGCGTCTTCGCCTTCGATCCGAGTTTCGTCACCGGCTATTACGATCTCGATCCAAACAAGCGTGTCGACAATTCCAGGGGGCTCAAGATCGAGCGCGTCTACGAGCATGGCGAGATCCTGGCCTATCCGCGCCTGCTGCTGCGCAATGTCTATCCTCCTTCGGCCTGCGATCCGCAGATCAGGCATATCCGCTTCAACCTGATCGATGGCGGCTCGATCTTTGCGCAGCACTCGCTGGCCACGCTGACGGCAGGGCTCCTGGAACTGGCGAAGGGCAAGGCCGGCCCGCGAGAGCCGGATGATTTCAGATGGCATCACTGTGTGATCCCATCTGAAATCTGAATCCGTCTCTCATCTAAGAGTGAGAGCAGGATCAATGCGAAAAACCGGTTCCCACTTTTTCGCATCCTGCTCTAGGCAATGACGGCTTTCTGCCCGTCTCGCCCTACGCGTTCGAGCGGACGGGCGAATGCCTGCCGGCCGATGCCATCGCCCGTGCGGGTCCGTGAGCCGGCGCTGATCGTAACGTCTGCGCAACCACGTCGCATCAGCTCTGTTTAACCTGAATAATCGTTCAGATTTGGACGTTAACCACCTGCTGGGGGTGGAGATCCATGGTGTTCCTGCAACAGGAACATACCGGCATAAAACAAAGCCGGACGAGGATTGAACAATGATTGGTCATGAGCTTCGTGAATTCGTCGATCGCGTGATGGATCATCACGTGATCGACGATGAAGACGTCAAGATGCTTCAGCGTGAGATCTTGGCTGATGTCGTGATGACACGCGATATCATCGATGTGCTGGTCGCGCTCGATCGGGCGGTGCCTGAGGCCTGCGCGGCTTTCGCCGATTACCTGGTCACGCTCACCGTCGACTACGCCGTCTGGGAAAGCCGCCCGACGGGGATCATCGACCGTGACAAGGCGCATTGGCTGGTGACCACGCTGAGCGCCGGGGACGGGCCGAGCGCTACGGCCCAGCGCATCGCCTTCGAGATCGTGCGCGAGGCGGAACGCTGCGACGAAGCCCTGATCGGCTTTGCGCTGCGCAAGGGCTCGGAGAAGCTTCGCGGCCTCGGCGCCGAGCGCATGCTGCTGGCGAGCTGAGCCCATCTGCGCACAACCGCTTGCCAGCGGCTGAACTTTTGCATCAATGGACGCCGGCTGCGGCGTTCACTAAACCCCGGCGGCCAATGATTTGGTGAGACGGCCGGGAGACGCCATCGATGTTCACGAAGATCCTGATCGCGAACCGTGGCGAGATCGCCTGCCGTGTCATCAAAACGGCGCGCCGCATGGGCATCAAGACGGTCGCCGTCTATTCCGATGCCGATCGCGATGCGCTCCATGTCGAGATGGCCGATGAGGCCGTGCATATCGGCCCGCCCGCTGCGGCCCAGTCCTATCTGCTGATCGACAAGATCGTCGCCGCCTGCAAGGCGACCGGCGCGCAGGCCGTCCATCCCGGCTACGGTTTCCTGTCCGAGCGCGAAGCCTTCGCCCAGGCGCTGAAGGATAACGGCATCGTCTTCATCGGCCCCAATCCCGGCGCCATCGCCGCGATGGGCGACAAGATCGAATCGAAGAAGGCCGCTGCCGCCGCCAACGTCTCGACCGTCCCGGGCCATCTCGGCATCATCGAGACCCCCGAGCATGCGGTGACGATCGCCGACGAGATCGGCTATCCCGTCATGATCAAGGCCTCGGCCGGCGGTGGCGGCAAGGGCATGCGCATCGCCTATTCCGCCGGCGAGGTGGCGGAAGGCTTCGCCCGCGCCAAGTCCGAGGCTGCGTCCTCCTTCGGCGACGACCGCGTCTTCGTCGAGAAATTCATCGTCGATCCCCGCCATATCGAAATCCAGGTGCTCGGCGACAAGCACGGCAACGTCATCTATCTCGGCGAGCGCGAATGCTCGGTCCAGCGCCGCAACCAGAAGGTCGTCGAGGAGGCGCCGTCGCCGCTGCTCGACGAGGCGACGCGCCGCAAGATGGGCGAGCAGGCGGTCGCGCTGGCCAAGGCGGTGAACTACGACAGCGCCGGCACGGTCGAGTTCGTCGCAGGCCAGGACAAGTCGTTCTACTTTCTCGAGATGAATACGCGCCTCCAGGTCGAGCATCCCGTCACCGAGATGATCACCGGCGTCGATCTCGTCGAGGAGATGATCCGCGTCGCCTATGGCGAGAAGCTCAGGCTGAGTCAGGCCGATGTGAAGCTCAACGGCTGGGCGGTGGAATCCCGAGTCTATGCCGAGGATCCGACGCGCAACTTCCTGCCTTCTACCGGCCGGCTCGTGACCTATCGCCCGCCTGCGGAAGGGCGCGACGGCGATGCCATGGTGCGCAACGACACCGGCGTCTTCGAGGGTGGCGAGATCTCGATCTATTACGACCCGATGATCGCCAAGCTCGTCACCCATGCGCCGACCCGGCTGGCTGCGATCGAGGCGCAAGGCCGCGCACTCGACGCCTTCGCCATTGACGGCATCCGCCACAACATCCCCTTCGTCTCGGCCTTGATGCACCACCCGCGCTGGATTGCCGGCAATCTCTCGACCGGCTTTATCGCCGAGGAGTTTCCGGACGGCTTTGCGCTGCCGCAGCCCAAGGGCGAGGTTGCGCTCCGGATGGCGGCGATCGCGATCGCCTGCGACCATCGCCTGAACCAGCGCAAGCGCAATGTCTCGGCGCAGATGGAAGGCTGGCGCAAAGTCGCCTTCGACCGCACGCGCATCGTCCAGCTCGGAGCCGAGCGCTTCGAGGGTGAGGTTTCCGAGCAGGCTGGCGCGGTCGTCATCGCCTTCGGCGAGCGCAGCATCACGGTCGTCAGCGATTGGCGGCCGGGCGAGCCGGTCTGGCGCGGTACGCTCGATGGAGTGAGCGTGGCAGCCCAGGTGAGGGCGATCCTCAACGGTGTCGCGCTCGGCCATGCCGGCGCCTATGCGAACGCCCATGTCTACACGGTGCGCGAGGCGGAGCTCGCGGCGCTGATGCCGGAGAAGGTCGCGGCCGATACCGGCAAGTTCCTGCTCTGCCCGATGCCGGGGCTGGTCAAGGCGGTTTCCGTCACGGTCGGCCAGGAGGTCAAGGCGGGCGAGGCGCTCTGCATGGTCGAAGCCATGAAGATGGAAAACGTGCTGCGCGCGGAGAAGGACGTCACCATCGCCAAGATCCTGGCGAAGGAGGGTGATTCACTCGCTGTCGATGCCGTCATCATGGAATTCGCCTGAGGGGAGGGGCGGGCTTTCCCCCCGTCCTTGTCAAATGCGGCCGCTGGCCCGAGAGTTGCCGGCAAGACGAGAACAGGACTGGTAGTTATGCTGACGATCTGGGGGCGCATCAGCTCCATCAATGTGCAGAAGGTGGTCTGGACTGCAGGCGAGGTTGGTCAAACCTTCGAGCGCATCGACCTTGGCGGCGCATTCGGCGGTACGCACGAGCCGACCTTTCTCGCCAAGAACCCCAACGCTCAGATTCCCGTGCTGGAAGACGGCGATGTCTGCATCTGGGAATCCAACAGCATCGTGCGCTACCTGGCGGCGCGCTATGGCGCCGGCTGGATTTGGGAGGAGGATCCGGCGCTGCGCACGGAGGCCGACCGCTGGATGGACTGGATGATCTCTGAATTGCAGCCCTCGATGACGCCGGCCTTCTGGGGGTTGGTGCGGAAAGCGCCGGGGCATACCGACCCAGAGGTGATCGCGGCTTCCATCGCCAAGACCGAGGTCAAGATGGATATCCTGGAGGGGCACTTGGCGACGCGAAGCTTTCTCGCGGGCGAGCGTTTCGGCATGGCCGACATCACGGTCGGTTGCGGCGCGCATCGCTGGCTGAACATGCCGGTCGAGCGCCCAATGCGGCCGCATCTGCAGCGCTGGTACGAGACCCTCTTCGCGCGCCCGGCCGCCAAGCCTGCCTTGCCGTTGCCGATTTCGTGAGATGACGCCTAGAGTCGGATGATTTCAGATGGATTCACGAAGTGATCCGATCTGAAATCTGAATCCGTCTCTCATCAAGGAGTTAGAGCAGGATTAATGCGAAAATCGGTTCCCACTTTTTCGCGCAATGCTCTAGCGGCCTTGATCTGGCCGTCTCGGCGCGGATGATGAACCGATGATCCCGCTGAACGCCCTCCCGCTCTTCCTGTTGATGGCCAGCGCCACGCCGCTCTGGGCGCAAGCTCCCTCGCCGCCGCCCGCAGGCAACACGGTGCTCGCGAGCGACCGGGCGCAATTGGCGACCTGCCTGCGCGAGGGCCGTACTGCAGCGCCATCCTGCATCGGCATGATTGCGGTCGCTTGCGTGCGTGCGACCGGCGTCGATCAGCGCGCGGCCGAGGCCGGTTGTGCACGCCGGGAGGAGGCGGTCTGGCGCGAGCGGCTGCTGCTGGCGCTGCGCTTGAAGGGGCGCTCGCTCGACGCAGGCCAGCGCAACCGGGTCGTCGCCCTGCAGGTCGCTTGGGAGAGTTTCGTCGCGCAGAAATGCGCCTTCTACGGAACGACGCAGCGGGAAGGCTGGCAGCTCGGCCGGCAAGCGGGCTGCGAACTGCGCGAGGTCGCCAACCGCGCGATCGAGCTCGAAGCGTCGCTGCCGCAGGCTCCGCCACGACAGCCGCAAGCGCCGCCGCGCATCATCCGCTGAGGTGGCGGACCCCTTCGCGTTAGCAAGCCGTCAGCATGAAGGCCCTCGATCACGTCGCATTCGGACGGTTCCGTCCGAATGCGAAAAACGTGATCGATTCTAAATATTTAGAGCATTGCTCACGCGAAAAACCGGTACCCACTTTTTCGCGCAATGCTCTATATCCGGCTGAGTTGTGCCGGAGGCCGTCGATGTTCTTCACTCTCTCCAAGCTCGTCTGGTTCGTCTTCTCTCCGGTCAATCTGGCGATCCTGCTGGCGGGGCTTGCTGCTTTGCTGGCCTTCACGCGCCTCGCCCGGTTCGGGCGCTGGCTCGGCGTTCTCGCCTTGCTCGCTTTGTCATTGATGGCGTTCAGCCCGTTGCCGCGCATCGTCATCCGCCCGCTCGAGAACCGCTTTCCCCAGCAGGACGCGGCGAAGGGACCGGTCGCCGGC
The DNA here is from genome assembly GCF_001741865.1 of Bosea vaviloviae. Classification (NCBI taxonomy): domain Bacteria; kingdom Pseudomonadati; phylum Pseudomonadota; class Alphaproteobacteria; order Hyphomicrobiales; family Alloboseaceae; genus Allobosea; species Allobosea vaviloviae. The sequence continues at coordinate 5,008,734 of NZ_CP017147.1, read as the reverse complement.
ATCGTCGTGCTGGGCGGCGCCATCGGGGTTGCGCGCGGCGATGTGGTGCTGACCTCGGCGGCCGCACGCATGACCAAGGCGGTCGAGATCGCGCGGCTGCATCCCGAGGCCAAGATCGTTTTCGCCGGCGGCGCCGGCAATCTGGTCTCACCGGTCACCGAGACCGAAGCCGATGGCGCGCGATTGCTGTTCGAGGGGCTCGGCCTGCCAGCGGAGCGGCTCGTGCTGGAGGACAGGTCGCGCAACACCCGCGAGAACGCCGTCTTCACCCGCCGGCTGGTCGAGCCCAAGCCCGGCGAGCGCTGGCTGCTGGTGACCTCCGCCTGGCACATGCCGCGCGCGATGGGCGTGTTCCGCAAGGCGGGCTTTGCGGTCGAGGCCTTTCCCGTCGATTACTGGTCGGAGAACGAACCGGCCGATTTCATCAGGCCCTATGGCCGGGCGCCGCGCGGCCTGAACATCGCCGATGACGGCTTCAAGGAATGGGTCGGGCTGCTGGCTTATTGGCTGGCGGGGTATACCGACGCGTTGTTTCCGGGGCCGTGACGGGTGAATGGGGAGTGGCGAATGGCGAGTAGATAAGAGCTCCGCCTACTATTCGCCATTCGCCATTCGCCATTCGCTACTCGCCGCTCGGCAGCGACAGCCGATACACCCCGCGAAAATCATCCGGATCCACCGGCTTGCCCTTGCGGGTGATGACGAGGCGGCCCTCCTTCATCAGCCTGACCGCGATCTTGCGCGCCGGCTGCATCAGCGGCCCCCAGCCATCGGGATGATCGCCGCCGACGGCGCGAGCGGCGTCGGTCGGGCTGATCGTGCCGCCTGGACCACGCTCAGTGACGAGGCGCAGTATTGCCGCTTCGAGGGCGTCCAGCGGGTCACTCATCACTAGCCTTGCGCGCTGCGGCCTGGTCGATCAGGGCGTTGGCATAGCTGAAGACGCGGGCGGCGTCCGAGGCGAACTGGCGGCGATACATCGCGATCAGGACCGCGGCCGTGAAGATCATGAAGGTCGCGGGCCCGAGGAACCAGCCCATATAGGCGAGCGCGAAGAAGAAGGCGCGCTGGCCGCGGTTGAAATGGCGGCCGGCGGCGATGTTCATCTCGGTCATTTCATGGACGGCGCGGGCGGCGTCGCGGTCGTCATGGCTCTTGGCCGGGGGCAGGGCGCCGATCAGAATGACGCAGTAGTTGAACAGCCGGTAGGCCCAGGCGAATTTGAAGAAGGCGTAGCCGAAGATCACCGCGAGCCCGATCACCTTCATCTCCCAGGCGGCGCGGGTGGTCGGCGTGCCGAAGGGCAGGTCGGCAAAGAGGGCGACGACGCGGTCGGTCGATTGTAGCAGGGAGAGCGAGCCGCCGATCGCGATCAGCGAAGTCGAGGCAAAGAAGGCGGTGCCGTTCTGCAACCCGTTCATCACTTGCGTGTCGACGATGCGGTTGTCGCGGCCCATGGCTTCGCGCACCCAGCGCGCGCGGCGCAGGTTCATCCGCATGTTCAGGCTCCTCGCCGCATGCGGGCCGAGCTCCACCGCGAAATGATAGCCGATCCACGATGCCACGAAGAAGGCGAAGCCGACGATGTCGAAGGTGCCGAATCCGATCATTCCATCTCCTAGAGCGTTTCGCGTTTCTCCGAATCGCGAAACGCTCTAGCTCCTTGTTTTATCGCATTTTCTTCACGCGAACCGGTGTCCACTTCGCTCGAAAATGCTCTAGAATCCCACACTGCTCGGTGCGGACCTGCTTGCCAAGATCGCTCTCGCAGGGCAGGGCGCAGGGCAGGACGATTGACCGCGACGCCCCGAGCCGACACGGTGCCGCGACAACGGAGACCTGCCATGCCGCAGATCATCACCAAGGGCTACAAGGCGTTGCTGGTTGAGGCCGAGGCAGCTGTGGAAACGCTCTCGGTAGAGGAGGCCAGGGCGCTGCATGGCCGCGACGATGTCGTCTTCGTCGATCTGCGCGATCCGCGCGAACTGGAGCGGGAAGGGCGCATGCCCGAGGCCTTCCATTGTCCGCGCGGCATGTTGGAGTTCTGGATCGATCCCGAGAGCCCCTATGCCAAGCCGGTCTTCAGCCAGGACAAGCGCTTCGTCTTCTTCTGTGCCGGGGGCTGGCGCTCGGCGCTGGCGGCCTTGACCGCCCAGGAGATGGGGCTGAAGCCGGTCGCCCATATCGCCGGCGGTTTCGGCGCCTGGAAGAAGGCCGGCGCGCCCTTCGACGCAGCGGAGTCGAAAGACGCCGGCGGCAAGAACTGAGCGGCCGACTTGTCCCATATCCTGATCGTCTTCCTCGTCGTCGCCTTTCTGTTCCGCAAGCCGGTCGGGCGCATCCTGGCGCGGCAATTTCCCGACCGCGACAAGCGCCATCGCGTGGTGGGGACGATCATCCTGGCCTTCGTGCTGGTGATCGCGGTGAGATTGCTGGCATTGTTCTGGAAGTGAGGCGCGCTCTACCGCGCCTGGGTCGCATGAACCGAGAGTGAGATGTTTCGTCGAACCAAGCTGATCCTAGCCCTGCTGGCCGCTTCGATCGCGAGCGGGGCCACATTTGCCCTCGCGCAGGACAGCCAGTCTCAAAGCTGGTCCGAGGTGAAATGCGCCCGTTACAAGAAGGCCTGGTCCGAGGCCCTGACGCGCCGGGGCACGCAGGGCCTGGGGCGGGAGTTCCTCGACAACCATGAAGCCTTCCTCGCATCGGGCTGCATGGCGCAAGCCAATGTCTGCCCGAAATCGGCTGAGGAGCTCGAGCTCGCGAACATCATGGTCATCCTGGCGATGAATGCGGGAACGGCGAGCACCTTCCTGCCCTTCTCCTGTCGCAAGTGATCTTGCCGCGGCGATCCTGCTCTATCTCCTTGTTTTATCGCATTTTCTTCACGCGAACCGGTGCCCACTTCGCTCGAAAATGCTCCAGCGAAGCGTGAAGCTGGCTCGCCCGGCGCTTTGCGCAAGCGCCCCATGCGAAAATTGCGACTTGCGCGATTCGTGCCTGCCCGTTTATCGTGCACCTCTTGGCTCCAACATCGGAAAGGGAGGGCTGAATGAGTTTCATCGTCATCGCCGCTCCCCGAATGCCGTCGTCCCGTTAAGTCGGACGACCGCGCGGCCCGCCTGATCCAGGGCGGCCTGAGCCAGCAATCCCATCGCGTTTTCAGAAGACCGAGGCGTTGCCCGGGCTTCGCTTGAATTGGAGTCGGCTGCCGTCGCGGCGCCGAATGAATCGATGTCCCGTCAGACCCAAACCGGGCGGCCCGAGCCGTTCCGGGCCGTTCTCGGCTTCACTTTCCGCCATTGGGCGCGCGCGCCGAGCCGCGTCGCCTCCGTCGTCGTGACCGTCATGGTCGCCACCGCGGCCGATCTGTTCATGCCGCTCTATGCCGGCCGCCTCGTCGATGCGGTCGCAGGCGAGCGCACGGCCGGACTCGCCATCGCCTTGCATGCGCTTGGCGTGATGATCGCGCTCGGCGCGGTGACAGTGCTTGCCCGCCATCTCAGCTTCATCGGCATCACCGGCATGACGCTGCGGACGATGAGCGATGTCGCGCAGGAGGCCTTCGCGCGGCTGCAGCGCTTCTCGACCGATTGGCATGCGAACAACTTCGCCGGCTCGACCGTGCGCAAGATCACGCGCGGCATGTGGGCGCTCGACCTCCTGACCGATACGGTCCTGATCGCGCTCCTGCCTTCGCTGATCGTGCTCGTCGGCACGACGATGCTGCTGGCCTGGCATTGGCCGGTGATGGGCGCGGTCGTGCTGGCTGGGGCTCTGCTCTATGTCGGCGTCACGGTGGCGCTGTCGCTGAACTATGTCGCGCCGGCGGCCCGGCTCGCCAATAGCTGGGACACGCGCATCGGCGGCGCCCTTGCCGACGCGATCTCGTGCAATCCCGTGGTCAAGGCCTATGGCGCGGAATTGCGCGAGGATTCGCGCCTTTCAGGCGTGCTGGCGAAATGGTCGCTGCGCACGCGGCGGAACTGGGTGCGCGGCACGACCTCGGGCACGGCGCAGCAGCTCGTGCTGCTGGTCATGCGCGGCTCGGTGGTGGGGTTGGCGATCTGGCTCTGGGCGAGCGGGCAGGCGAGCCCCGGCGACATCGCCTTCGTGCTGACCTCCTATTCGGTCGTGCACGGCTATCTGCGCGATGTCGGCCAGCATGTGCACAACCTGCAGCGCTCGGTGAACGACATGGAGGAGCTCGTCGCCATGCATGGCCAACCCTATGGCGTGCCCGACGCCAAGGGCGCGACCGAGATGGCGGTGACGGCGGGCGAGATCGCTTTCGAGGACGTGACCTTCCACTATGGGGGGCATGTCGAGCCGCTCTATCGCGACTTCTCGCTCACGATCCGCGCGGGCGAGAAGGTCGGCCTCGTCGGGCGCTCGGGGTCCGGCAAGACGACCTTCGTCAAGCTGGTGCAGCGGCTCTACGACGTCACGCAGGGGCGCATCGCGATCGACGGTGTCGATATCGCCTCGGCGACGCAGGCCTCCTTGCGCGGGCAGATCGCGATCGTGCAGCAGGAGCCGGTGCTGTTCCACCGCTCGCTGGCCGAGAACATCGCCTATGGCCGGCCCGGCGCCTCCTCGGCGCAGATCGAGCAGGCGGCGGAACTCGCCAACGCGCATGAGTTCATCATGCGCCTGCCCAAGGGCTATGCCACGCTGGTCGGCGAGCGCGGCGTCAAGCTCTCGGGCGGCGAGCGCCAGCGTGTCGCATTGGCGCGCGCCTTCCTGGCGGATGCGCCGATCCTGATCCTGGACGAGGCGACCTCGAGCCTCGATTCGGAATCGGAGGCGCTGATCCAGCAGGCGATGGAGCGGCTGATGGAAGGCCGCACCACCATCGTCATCGCGCACCGGCTCTCGACCGTGCGTGCGATGGACCGCATCCTGGTCTTCGATCGCGGCCGCGTGGTCGAGGAAGGCCCGCATGAGGCGCTGCTCCAGCGCGAGAATGGCGCCTATCGCGCGCTGTTCGAGAAGCAGGTCAGCGAGATGGCGAAGGGGCTGGCGGTGTAGAATCCTTCTCCCCTTGGGGGAGAAGGTGTCTGCGCAGCAGACGGATGAGGGAAGGGTCGCGTAAGCGGCCCTTTTCTTGTTTTCGTTGCGGCTCTGCCCTCATCCGTCACGGCTTCGCCGTGCCACCTTCTCCCCATCAAGATCGGGCTTGCCCGATCTTGAAAGATTTGATGCCCATGTCGGATATATCCGACATGGGCGGGAGAAGGACAGCCCGTCACTTCGGCGCGAGTGCCCGCGGCCGCACGCCGGGGACCGGCCCAGGTGGAAGCTCTGCGCTCACATCCTGATTCAACGTCTTCACATCCAGATTCGGCTTGCTCAGGAAACGATTCATCGCGGCGAGGTAAGCCTCTGGCAACGCCCAGTGTTTTGCGCTGGCGATGACGTCTTCGAGATAGCCTGGTTTGGGCCGGCCGACCTCACTGGCGCGCCCGATATAGACCAGCGCGCGCTTGGCTCCGCCCGGCACGATCACCGGCTGGTTGATCTTCACATAAAGCCCGCTGGCGATATCCTCGAACTTGTCGAGGGTGCGGACATCGCTGAGCGCGCAATCCCAGAGCACGCCGTGGACCTCCTCACGCGGATCACGGACGGCGGAGGCGTAGCCGTCGCGCGTCACGATGAAGCGATGGCGCGGCAGGCGCGCGAGCCCGAGCGGCTTCGAGCGCGGGCAGCGCGTCGCCATCGCGGCGATATCCATATTGGCGCCATAGGCGAAGTAGAGGGGCATTCAGGTCACCACGTCATTCTCGGGAGGTATTCGCTCGTCATGGTCGGGCCTGTCCCGACCATCCACGTCTTCGCCGGTCGATGAGGGGTGTTCAAGACGTGGATGCTCGCCACAAGGGCGAGCATGACGCCGTGGAGACATCCCGTCCGGAGATGCGCGGGTCAAGCCCGAGCATGACGGTCTGTGGCCGTCACTTCGTCTTCTGGAACAATTCCCGCCCGATCAGCATGCGCCGGATCTCGCTGGTGCCGGCACCGATCTCGTAGAGTTTGGCGTCGCGCAGCAAACGCCCGGTCGGGTAGTCGTTGATGTAACCGTTGCCGCCGAGCAATTGGATCGCGTCGAGCGCGATCTGCGTCGCCTTCTCGGCCGAGATCAGGATCGCGCCGGCGGCGTCCTCGCGGGTGGTCTCGCCGCGGTCGCAGGCTTTTGCGACGGCGTACACATAGGCCTTGCAGGCGTTCATCATCACATACATGTCGGCGAGCTTGCCCTGGACGAGCTGGAACTCGCCGATTGCCTGGCCGAACTGCTTGCGCTCATGGACATAGGGCATGACCACGTCGAGCGCCGCCTGCATGATGCCGAGCGGTCCGGCCGAGAGCACGACGCGCTCATAATCGAGCCCCGACATCAGCACATTGACGCCGCGCCCGACTGAGCCGAGCAGGTTCTCTTCGGGAACCTCGCACTCCTCGAAGACGAGTTCGCAGGTGTCGGAGCCGCGCATGCCGAGTTTGTCGAGCTTCTGGGCGGTCGAGAAACCCTTCATGCCCTTCTCGATCAGGAAGGCCGAGATGCCGCGCGAACCGGCCTCCGGATCGGTCTTGGCGTAGACCACCAGCGTCTCGGCGACCGGGCCGTTGGTGATCCACATCTTGTTGCCGGTGAGCACATAGCGGTCGCCCTTCTTGACCGCCTTCGTCTTCATCGAGACGACATCGGAGCCTGCTCCCGGCTCGGACATGGCGAGCGCGCCGACATGCTCGCCGGAGATCAGCTTGGGCAGGTATTTCGCCTTCTGCGCCGCATTGCCGTTGCGGGCGATCTGGTTGATGCAGAGGTTGGAATGGGCGCCGTAGCTCAGGCCCACCGAAGCCGAGGCGCGCGAAACCTCCTCGATTGCCACGACATGCTCGAGATAGCCGAGCCCTGCACCGCCATCCTCCTCCTTCACCGTGATGCCGTGCAGGCCGAGCGCGCCCATTTGCGGCCAGAGATCGCGCGGGAAGGTGTTGGTCTTGTCGATCTCTTCGGCGCGCGGCGCGATCTTCTCCTGCGCGAAGGCGTGGACCGTGTCGCGGATCGCGTCGGCGGTCTCGCCGAGGTCGAAATTAAAGGGGCGCGGTGCGTTGGCGAGCATGGTCTGATCTCCCGGATTGGCTGGCGCGCTGTGATCGCTCTTAGCTTGCGTTATAGCCCGGAAACGGAGCCTGTCAGCGCGCAGAACCGTGCGGAACCGCCCAGGAGGGGAGTGCTTTGATGCCGCATCGGCCCGAGAACCGGTTCCCGCTTTTCGGGCTGTGCCCTATCTAGCTAGCTCTCCCACACCGGTGGGCGCTTATCCATGAAGGCGCCGATGCCCTCCTCGGCGTCGCGCGCGAGCATGTTCTCGACCATCACCGCCGAGGCGTGATCATAAGCCGCGCTCAAGCCCATCTCGCGCTGCTCGTAGAAGGCACGCTTGCCGATCTTGACGGTGGCCGGGGATTTCGAGGCGATCACACCGGCAAGGCGCTGCGCCTCCGCCAGGGCCTCGCCCGCCGGGACGACGCGGTTCACCAGTCCCATCCGCGCGGCCTCAGGCGCCGGCACCATCTCGCCGAGCAGCAACATCTCCAGCGCGTGCTTGGCCGCGAGATTGCGCGAGAGCGCCACCATCGGCGTCGAGCAGAACAGGCCGATATGGACGCCCGGCGTGCAGAATTTTGCCTGCGAGCCCGCGGCTGCGAGATCGCAGCTCGCCACGAGCTGGCAGCCGGCGGCTGTCGCGGTGCCTTCGACGGCAGCGATCACAGGCTGGGGCAGGCTGGTGATCTGCTGCATCATCGCCGAGCAGCGCCCGAGGATGTCGGTGAAATAGGCGCGGCCGCGATCCGCATCGGCGCGATGCGCGCTCATCTCCTTCAGATCATGCCCGGCGCAGAACACCGGTCCCGCGGCGCTGAGCACGACGGCGCGCACGCTGCGGTCGCCTGCGATCATGGTGAAGGCCTCGCTCAGCGCCGCCAGCATCGCCTCGCTCAGCGGATTGCGCGATTGCGGGCGGTTCAGCGTCAGCGTCGCGACGCCGTCCACATCGCTGCGCAGCAGCGCTGGCGCGGTTTGGGGTCCGGTATGGGCATTCATGGCATGGTCTTTCGCGTCGGCGTTGCCTTACTTCGTTGGGGGGCCTCACCTCGTTCAAAGGTCCATACATCAACGATAGCGCCAGCCCAGCTGGTTGTCCCGTTTGGCATAGCACCCAGTTTCTGGGCAACGCGGGTTGAACTTACATTTTGCGGATCAATATAGGCAGTGACGCGCTGTAGTTGCCTCATCTCGAACAGCCAATTCAGCGCAGCTCGCGCGCTTTCTGTCGCGTACCCCTTTCCCCATCCGCGCTTGGCGATCGCATAGACGAATAGCGGTTCGCGGATGCCATAAGGATGAAAGAAGCCAACTCGACCAACGAAGCCGTCGCGATCCTCGAGTGCCATCATTCCGTAGCCGCGTAAGGCCCACTGCCCGAGTGCGTTGGCCATGCGATTCCAGACATCGCTCTCTGACGGAGGCGGACCTTCATGCATGAACTCCGCGACGTCTGGATCGTGGGCGAGAGCCATCAGTTGAGGGTGGTCTTCTGGCCTGATCGCCCGCAAGGTCAGTCTCGCGGTTTGGAGCAAAGGAATCTGGAAGCTGTAGACGCCTGACATTGCGTGTCTTCCTTGGAAGGGCTTGAGGCCCTGAAATCTGCAAGCTGATTTCGCGCACCCTGCTATTGTCCGGGCTGGACAGTCATGCTGCAAGGGCAGGAAAGCTCATTCCGAGAGGCGCGCCCGAGCACCATGACCACCCGCATGACCGTCGCCGAACTGGAGGCTTTTCTCGAACAGGTGTTCCCGCAGCTCCACTATGGCGGGCGCACCTATTTCATCGAGGATGTCGGGCCGATGAGCGCGCGCATGCGCTGCGACTATCATGAGCGCCATTTGCGCCCCGGCGGTACGATCTCGGGGCCGACCATGATGGCATTGGCGGATCTGGCGCTCTATGCGGCCATCCTGGCCCAGATCGGCCCGGTCGCGCTCGCGGTGACGACGAGCCTCAACTACAATTTCCTGCGCAAGCCCGGGCAGGCGGCGCTGATCGCCGAGGCGAGGCTGCTCAAGCTCGGCAGGCGGCTGGCGGTCGGCGAGGTCTCGCTGTTCTCGCAAGGCGAGAGCGAGATGGTTTGCCACGCGACGGGGACTTATTCGATCCCCGCCGAGCGCTGAGAGACCTGCGCCCTAGATGCCGTTTTCGATCCGAGGGAAACACGGACCCGTCATTGCGAGAAGCGAAGCGACGAAGCAATCCAGGAGGACGTAGAGTTCTGCCGCTCCTGGATTGCTTCGCGGAGCCTGTACTCGGGCTTGCCGAAGGCAAGACCCGGTGCTCGCAATGACGGTTCAGTCAGGTCGAAAACCGCACTAATCGGGAATTGAGATCCGATAGATCGTCCCGTCTCCCCAGGCGGCGGTCAGCAGGGAACGGCCATCCGGGGTCAGGGTCAGCCCGACCGGGCTCCTCAAGCCCTCCGCAATGGCGCGGTTGCGGCCATCGGGAAGAATTTCGCGAACCGTGGTGCCTCCGTAGTCTACGACGAAAACGCGTCCTTCCCTAGTCATCGCGACGCCCGGACCGGGGGTGGCGAAGGCGGAGCCGGCCTCGATGCGCGTGCCGTCGGGGCGAAGGATCGTAACGCCACCGCCGAGATTCGAGACGACATGGCCGCCGTCCGGCGTTTGCACGGCTCCGACCGGGATGTTCAGTCCGTCGATCACCGCGACGAGCTGCCGGGTTTCTGTCACCGCAAGGATCTGATTGGTGCGCCGATTGGCGATGATCAGCCGTCCCGCACGGTCGAAACTGAGGCCGGCTGGCGTGGCGAGCCCAGTCACATGAACGCTTCGGGCACCATCTGGGGTGAAACGATAGATTTCATCGCGAGAATAGGACGCAACATAGATCGAGTCGTCAGGCCCGATCGTCAGTCCCGATGGGCCGGAGAGCTCATCGGCGAAGGTGGAGCGATTGCCTTGGGGGTCAATCCGGGAGACCCGTCCGGCACTCCATTCCGCGACATAGAGATTCCCGGTCGAATCAAAACCCATTCCGACCGGAGAACTGAACCCGCTCCACAAGGCTTGAGGGCGCGCGGGTGAGGGGCTTTCCTGCGCGATGGACGGCGAGGCGAACGGAGCCGGAAGGGGAGCCAGGGAGAGGGCAGCGAGGCTGCCGGCGATAACGATGCGGACGTTGGACATCATCATGCCGCGCGCTCCCGCCCGGCGTCGCCTCTGGCTGCAAAGACCTCCTTCGCGGCGAAAAGCCCGTTCACCGCGGCGGGAAAGCCGGCATAGACGGCCATCTGAATCAGGACCTCGACGATCTCCTCTCGGCTGACCCCGACATTCAGGCACGCCTCGATATGGACCTTCAATTGCGGTGTGGCATTCCCGAGTGCGGCCAGTGCCGCAATGGTTGCAATCTCGCGGCTTCGGAGATCGAGGCCCGGGCGGGAATAGATGTCGCCGAAGGGGAACTCGATCACGTAGCGCGCGAAATCCGGAGCGATATTGGCGAGCTGATTGACAACCTTCTCGCCGGCATGGCCGTCAATCTCGGAGAGGGCGCGCAAGCCCCTCTCGAACCGCTCGTTTGCGCCGTTCTGTTGCAGCATCATCGTTCTTCTCCACCATGTCGGAGCCGGCATAGCCGGCGATTTTGGTGTCGAGGACGGCAAGGCAGGCCTGAAGCTCGGCGATATGGGTCCGGACCTTGGCCCGGTGCTCCTCCAGCAGGATGCGGCGATCCAGCTGGGTCTCCGGGCCGCGCTCGCGCAAACGCGCATAACGCAGCTTGTCGCGGATCGGCATGCCGGTCGTCTTGAGACGGCCGAGAAACTCGATCCAGACCAGGATGGAGGCATCGTATTCGCGCTGCTGCGAGGAGGCGCGCGATGCGTAGGGCAGCAACCCGATCCGCTCGTAATAGCGGATCGTGTGCGTCGATAATCCCGTGCGCCTCGCGAGGTCCCCGATCTTCATGGTTTGCCTTGTTCGTCGTGACGCTGATCTGGATACAAGTTCGAGCGCACTCTAAGTCAAGGGCCAGTTGCATAGGCGGATTCGGCGCTCGATGCGGCTTTCGCAACCCGCTGGGCGCTGACCTTGGCCGTCATGGTCGGGCTTGTCCCGACCATCCACGTCTTCTTCCGGGCGGGCCTTCACGACGTAGATGCTCGCCACAAGGGCGAGCATGACGGAGAGGGATCGCCCTTGCCGCTCACTTCTGGGGCAGCGGCTCCAGCCCGGTCTTCTTGATCACCGGCGCGGCCTCCGGCGAACCCAGGCAGGCGATCAGCTGCTTCGCCGCTTCCGGCTCCTTCGACCCTGCCGCCAGCCCCGCCGAGAAGACCGTCACGCGCTGGACCTCCTCGGGCAGCGTGCCGACGAAATCCAGCCCGTCGATCGTGACCAGCTCGCTGACCTGCTGGAAGCCGAGCTCGGCCTCGCCGCGCACCACCACCGTGCCGACGCGCTCGCTGAAGATCTTCTTCGACTTGGCCATGACCTGGCCGCTGGGGTCGAGCTTGGGGAACAGCTCCTCGGAGAGATAGGTTCCGCTGGCGCTGGCGGAATAGGCGATCGACTTCGCCTCCAGCAGCGTCTTCTTCAGCGCCTCCACCGTCGAGATGTCGGGCTTGGGCGCGCCGGCCTTGACCGAGAGGCCGATCGCTGAGCGCACGAGATCGACCCGGCTGCCGGGCATGCCCTTGCCGTCCTTGACCAGCTTGTCGAAGGCGTCGCTGGCCAGAATGACGATATCGGCGGGTTCGCCGCGTGCCAGCCGGTTGGGAATGGCGTCGGGAGCGGCCCCCATCGAGGCGCCATAGGCGCTGACAACCTTCTGGCCGATCTTCACCTCGCAGCCGGCGACGAGTTCCTTATAAGCTGCGGTGAAGCCGCCGGAGCTGATGACATGGACCTCCGCCGAGGCCGGCGAGGTGAGAGCGAAGGGCGAGGCTGTGAGGCTCAGAGCGAGCAGGGCGCTGGCAAGCGGTTTCTTGTTCATGGCAAGCGGTTTCTTGTTCATGGATGGTCCTCCTGCCGCATGATTGCGAAAGCTCGGCGCGATGCAACAGGGATCAATTGCGATCTTATGCGGTATCTGGATACCTTTTGCCGCATGTCGTTTGAAAACATGAGTTTTCCCGGCTGTTCGCGCTGACGGATTGCCTTGACATAGCCGCGGCAGCCCCTTAACCACCGCCTCACATCGCCGCCGGGTTCCCGGCGGCTTGTCCTTTTTTCAAGCTAACCGAAGGGGTGCTGCGATGAAGACCATGTCGCTGAAGCCCGCCGACGTCGAAAAAAAGTGGGTTGTGATCGATGCCTCCGGGCTGGTCGTCGGCCGTCTCGCCACCATCGTGGCGATGCGCCTGCGCGGCAAGCACAAGGCCAATTACACCCCGCATGTCGACTGCGGCGACAATATCGTGATCGTCAACGCCGATAAGGTGGTTCTGACCGGGCGCAAGCTCGACCAGAAGGTCTATTACCACCACACCGGCTATGCCGGCGGCATCAAGGAGCGTTCGGCCAAGTTCATTCTCGAAGGCCGCTTCCCTGAGCGTATCGTCGAGAAGGCCGTCGAGCGCATGCTCCCGCGCGGCCCGCTCTTCCGCCAGATCCTCGGCAACCTGCGCGTCTACAAGGGCGCTGAGCATCCTCACGCCGCCCAGTCGCCGGAGACGCTCGACGTCGCTGCGCTCAACCGCAAGAATGCGAGGGTCTGATCATGGCCGAGGTTCTTCAGTCTCTCGAGCAGCTCGGCCAGGTCGCGAAGTCGACCCAGCCCGACGCTCCCGTCCACGTCAAGAAGATCGACGCCCAGGGCCGCGCCTATGCCACCGGCAAGCGCAAGAACGCGATTGCCCGCGTCTGGATCAAGCCCGGCTCGGGCAAGATCACGGTCAACACGCGTGACCAGGAGGTCTACTTCGCCCGCCCGGTGCTGCGCATGGTCCTGCAGCAGCCGCTGCAGCATGTCGATCGCCTGACCCAGTACGACGTCGTCGTCACGGTCAAGGGCGGCGGCCTCTCCGGCCAGGCCGGCGCGGTGCGCCACGGCATCTCCAAGGCCCTGACCTTCTACGAGCCCGAGCTTCGCGGCCCGCTCAAGAAGGAAGGCTTCCTGACCCGCGATTCGCGTGTCGTCGAGCGTAAGAAGTTCGGTAAGGCCAAGGCCCGCCGCAGCTTCCAGTTCTCGAAGCGCTGATCGTTTTACGACGGTCCGGTATGTGGAAGGGCGGCTCGCAAGAGCCGCCCTTTTCGTTTCTATTGCCCTCCCGCAGCCCTCATCCTGAGGAGCGTCGTCAGGCTTAGTCTCGAAGGATGTTCCAGTGCGCTCTGAAGCATCCTTCGAGACGCGAGCCCCTGGCTCGCTCCTCAGGATGAGGGCTGCGGGTGTTTCATTGAAAAGGAGCCTCCCATGAACCGCCCCGTCCTTCTCGTCACCGGCGGCAGCCGTGGCATCGGCGCCGCGACCGCGATCATGGCGGCCAAGCGCGGCTATGATGTCGCGGTGAACTATCAGAGCAACGCCGATGCAGCCGCCGAGGTCGTCGCGGCCTGCGAGGCCGCCGGGGCCAGGGCCGTGGCGCTCCAGGGCGACATGGCGAGCGCGACCGACATCATCCGCGTCTTCGCCGAAGCGAAGGCGGCGCTGGGGCCGCTCAGCCATGTCGTCAACAATGCCGGCATTACCGGCAAGGCGAGCTCGCTCGCCGAGGCCGATACGGGCGTGATCCGTGCCTGCATCGACGTGAACGTCACCGGCGCGATCCTGGTCGCGCGTGAGGCTGCCCGCGCGCTCGGAGCCAATGCCGAGGCGAAGGGAAGGGCGATCGTCAACATCTCCTCAGCGGCGGTCACGCTCGGCTCGCCCGGCGAATTCGTCTGGTACGCCGCCTCCAAGGGCGCGATCGACTCCCTCACCATCGGACTCGCCAAAGAGCTGGCTCCGGCCGGCATCCGGGTCAACGCGGTCGCGCCGGGCATGACGGAAACCGATATCCATGCGATGTCCTCCGGCGAGCCCGGCCGCGTCGCGCGCATCGCGCCGACGATCCCGCTCAAGCGCGTCGCGACGCCCGACGAGATCGCGGAATCGATCCTGTTCCTGCTCTCGGAGGCCTCGGCCTACACGACGGGCGTGATCCTGCGCGTGGCGGGCGGGCGCTAATCGATTCTAAAAGTTGAGAGCATTGCTCATGCGAAAAACCGGTCCCCACTTTTTCGCGCAATGCTCCCGGACGAACGGCCCTCAGCCGATCATGCCACGGCGCTTCAGGAACAGCATGACGGCCCAGGCGGCCGCCAGGCACATCAGCGTGACATAGCTGAAGCCCGCGGCGTCATCGGCCCAGGGCACGCCCTTGGCGTTCACGCCGAAGAGCCCGGTGATGAAGGTCGCCGGCAGGAAGACGGCGGTCAGGATCGAGAGCACATAGAGCTGCTGGTTCGTCCGGTTGGCCGAGCGGGCGGCGATCTCGTCCTGCAGCAGGCGGGCGCGCTCCTGCACGGAATGGACGTCGTGGTGCAAGCTGTCGACCCGCTGCAGCAGGCGCCCGGCGCAGGCCTTTACGGTTTCCGGCGCGGCGCGGCCCGAGCCGGTCTCGGCGAAGCGCCGGAACAGCAGATGCAGGCCGTTGAGCTGCCGGTGCAATCGCACGGAGGTGCGCCGCACCGCGCCGACGCGCTGCGGGCCGTCGCGGAGGCGGTCGCTCAGGACATGGTCCTCGACGCTGTCGATCTCATCGGTGAGGCGGATGACGGCGTCGGTCACGTCGTCGATGATGTATTCGACGATGTGTTCGAACAGGGAGGAGGGCGAGGCGATGGTCTCGCCCTGGTCCAGCGCCTCGACCGTCATGCGGATCGACTGCAGGGCGCCGCGCCGGCCGGTCAGCAGGAAGCGCTCGCCAATGATCCAGTGCAGCGCGCCGACGCTCTCGGACTTGTCGGCGATGTCGCGGATCAGATCGTGCGAGATGCCCCAGGCGAGCTCGGGCGAATGGTCGAGGCGCTGATGGTTGTCATGCGACAGGAACATCGCCTGCGCCGGCAGTGGCAAGGCGGGCTGCTCATCCAGCCAGGCCGCTATGCGGGTGTGGACGAGATCGAGATGAATCCAGACGAAGCCGGTGGCCGGCGAGGCGAGGCCGGGGAGTTCGTCGCGCGAGATCAGGCCAGGATTTCCCGCCTCGTCGAAGCGATAGGCCCAGACGATGCCGGAGCCGGATTGAAGATCGGCATGGGTGGCCAGTGCGATGTTCATGCGGGGCCTGCCCCATCCAATTGCGCTTGAAATGCAAACCGGCGCCGCGAGCGTTGCCGCCGCGGCGCCGGCCTTACGCTCGGCCTCAGAACACCTGACGCAACACCACGAACAGCGTGCCGGAGATCAGGATGGCGCAGGGCAGGGTCAGCACCCAGGCCATCAGCATGTTGCGCACGGTCGACATCTGCAGGCCCGACTTGTTGGCCGCCATCGTGCCGGCAACGCCCGAGGACAGGATGTGCGTGGTCGAGACCGGCAGGCCATAGACGTCGGCGGCTGCGATCGTGGCGGCGGCGACGAGCTCGGCTGACGCTCCCTGGGCATAGGTCAGGTGCGACTTGCCGATCTTCTCGCCGACGGTGACGACGATGCGCTTCCAGCCGACCATCGTGCCGAGCCCGAGCGCCAGCGCCACCACGACCTTGACCCAGAACGGGATGAACCGGGTCGCGTCGTCGAGTGAGGCCTTGTAGGCGGTCATCACCTTGAGGTCCTCGGCCGTGAAGATCTTCTCTTCCTTCTTGTCGGCCTTGAAGATGTGCTTCATCGCCTCGGAGGCGAGATACATGTCGTTGCGGGCGTTACCGACGATCGCGGCCGGGTACTTGGACGGATGGCCAAAGGTCTCGATCTGCTTGACGATCTCCTTGTTCAGCGCCGAGAGCGCCGGGAAGGTCGAGTCGTCGATCGTCCGATTGGAGACATAGCGCGTCACGTTCTGGCGGGGATCGCCGATGATGGAGTAGCCCAGCGCCTTCTGGTCGATCACGGCGCTGGCGGCGATGGCGGTCTTGCGGAAGGTGTCGACATCGCCGGCGGGAATGGCGCGATTCAGCGCATAGGCCGTGGGCGCGCAGCCGATCAGGATCAGCATGATCAGGCCCATGCCCTTCTGGCCGTCATTCGAGCCATGGGCGAAGGAGACGCCGGTGCAGGTCGCGATCAGAACGGCGCGGATCCACAGCGGCGGCGGCTTGTTGCCCTTCGGCTCGGCATAGAGCTCGGGGCTTTTCACCAGGATCTTCAGCGTCAGGAAGACGAGCGCCGCGGCGATGAAGCCGAATACCGGCGAGATCAGCAGCGACTGGCCGATCTCGATCGCCTTGGACCAGTCGACGCCCGAGGTGCCGCTGTTCGAATTGTAGAGCTGGTTGGCGAGGCCGACGCCGATGATCGAGCCGATCAGCGTATGCGAGGAGGAGGCCGGCAGGCCGAGCGCCCAGGTGCCGAGATTCCAGATGATCGCCGCGATCAGCAGGGCGAACACCATGGCGAAGCCCGCCCCGGAGCCGACATTGAGGATGAGCTCGACCGGCAGCAGCGAGATGATGCCGAAGGCAACCGCGCCGCTCGCCATCATCACGCCGAGGAAGTTGAAGAAGCCGGACCAGACGACGGCGACATTGGCCGGCATGGCATGGGTATAGATCACGGTCGCGACCGCATTGGCGGTATCGTGGAAGCCGTTGACGAACTCGAAGCCGAGCGCGATCAGCATGGCCACGCCGAGCAGGATGAAGGGCAGCCAGGTCGTGGCCGGCGTGCCGGCGGACGAGATGTCCTGATAGAGCGAGAACGCCATATAGGCGAGGCCGGCAGTCATCACGCCGGCGAAGAAGGCGAGGGCGCCGATGCCCTTGGGCGCGTCCAGTTTAGGTTTGCCGGCATCGGGAGCGTGGCCCGTGCTGCTGTCCAGCGTCATACTCGTCATCGTACTGCTCCCCGGAGCCCTGTTAAGGTTTCAGGAAGCTGGGCGATTTTGCCGACAATCTGATGACGGAATACGCTGCGATACCAAACTTAGCGTAGCTTTGTTTTGTAGATCAAAGATTTAGATTTACGACTAAAGTCGTACGACTAAGTTGAATCGCATTGCATTTTGGCGGCGATTACTGCGACTGGCCTAGATCGATGCGCGCCGCCATTGATTTGAGGATCCTTGTATCGCTGCCGGTGAGTGGCCGCGGCGGTACCATGCGGGGCGGCGCACCGGCGGCGGCCTTGGACGCTTTCGCGCCAGCGGAGGTCGCGGGCGGCGTGGTCCTCGCCACTTTCGGCTCGCCGCCATGCCATTTCCGCGCGCCGATGTCGAAGCGGCCGGTGCGCCAGGCGGCGAATTCCTGCTCGCTGCCGAAGAAGGCGTTGCGATCGACATCGCCGGGGACGCCGGGGACCTGGCCTGTCGTGGTGAACTGCCAGAACTCCCATTTCTCGCGGTTGTAGCGATGCTTCAGCGGCGCGGCAGTCGAGCGCAGCCAGTAGGGATAGTCGTTGAACTCGCCTTCGAGCACGTCCTCATGGAAGTTGATGTCGGTGTAGATGATCGGCTTCTTGCCGGTATGGGCCTGCAGCGCCACCAGCATCTCGCGGATCTTGGCGAGGGCCTGATCGCGGGAGATCTTGCGGGTGCATTGCGAGCCGTTCTGCCATTCGACGTCGAGCACGGGCGGCAGGGCGTCGGCATCGCGCGGGATGTGCTTCTTGAACCAGCGCACCTGGTCCTTTGCCGAGCGGCACCACCAGACGAAATGATAGGCGCCACGCGGGATGCCGTGCTTCTTCGCCTCGGCCCAGTTGCGCTTGAAGCTCGGGTCGAGATGGTCGCCGCCCTCGGTCGCCTTGATGAAGGCGAAGCGGGTATCGGCGTCCTTGACCTTGGCCCAGTCGATCTCGCCCTGCCAGCGCGAGATGTCGATGCCCTGGATCGCCTTGCGCCTTGCGTCGCGCACGCCAAGATGCGGATCACTGTCGCCCTTCTTCGGGTAGAGCGCGGCGGCGGGCACGGCTGCGCCTATGAGCAGGCCGAGCGTGGCGAGCACAGCGAAGAGGGTTCGTCCAAAAATCGTCGCTCGCGCGGGCATCCACTTCTCCATTAGCCTTTCCAGATGAGAGCGACGTGGTTAAGGCCCGGTTAGAACTTGCTCGCATCCGAATGGCTTGTTTCAGCTTTGGTTAACCGGGGAGGAGCGGCGGTGGAGCCGGAGCCAGGCAGGCAGGGGCGCGCTACGGGGTTGCGCAGGGCGCTGGCCTATGGCGTCCATGTCTTCACGGCGCTGGGCGCGGCGCTCGGGCTGCTCTCGCTGCAGGCCGTGATCGCGGGCGATCTGGCGCAGGCCTTCGGTTGGCTGGCAGTAGCGCTGCTGGTCGATGCGCTCGACGGGCCGCTGGCGCGCAGGCTCGAGGTCAAGGAGCTGGCCAGGCGCTATGACGGGGCGCAGCTCGACCTCGTCGTCGATTTCATCACCTATGTCTTCGTGCCCGCCGCGATGCTGCTGCGCGCCGATGTGATGACGCAGCCCTGGGGGCTGCTCTGCGGCGTCGTCGTCACGCTGACGAGCGCGCTCTATTTCGCCGATACCGGTATGAAGACCGATGATTGGTGGTTCCGCGGCTTTCCGGCGGTGTGGAACATCGTGGTGTTCTACATCGTCGCCTTCGCACCGCCGGTCTGGCTGGCGCTCGCGGTGGTCCTGATCGCGACGGTGCTGATGTTTGCGCCGGTGGTCTTCGTCCATCCGGTCAGGGTGCGGCGCTGGCGCGGGCTGACGCTCACCGTCTTGGTTTTATGGGGCGGGGCGGCTTTGTGGACGCTCTGGCGGGAGATGCGGCCGGACCTGCCGGCAAAAGGCATCCTGCTGATCGCGGTCGCCTATTTCGTTCTGCTCGGCCTGGGGCGTGCCTGGGAAAGGCGCCGTGGGGCCCGGGTTTGATGACCGGGCGGCGACAACGCTCGTCAGCTCCGCTTGGCCCCGTCAGTTCCGCTTGCCGGTGTTCCTTGCCGGAATATGCAACGAGGAGGGCACCGGCTCGATCGCGCCCGGCACGGTCGCGACGGGGGCGTCCTCGGGTTCGACCGGCTCGGGCATTGAGGGCTGGAGCGAGGGAGCGGGCGCCGGCGGCTCGTTGACGATGCTCGGGCTCGGCTGCGCCGGCGACTGGCGGCGCCTGGCCCAGCTGCGCGTGCCGATATCGAACTCGCCGTTGATCCAGCCGATGAACTGCTCTTCGCTGCCGAAGAAGGCGTTGCGGTCGACATCGCCCCTGATGCCCGGCACGCGGCCCGTGGTGGTGAACTGCCAGAACGCCCAGGGCCGGTTGGCGTAGCGCGTCTCGGGCAGAGCCGCTGTTGAGCGGATCCAGTAGGGGTAGTCGTTGAACTGGCCTTCCAGCACATCCTTGTGGAAGGTGATGTCGGTGTAGATCACCGGCTTCTTGCCCGTGAGCTGTTCCAGCTCGGTCAGCATGAGCTGGATTTTCTCCAGCGCCAGCGCGCGGTCGATCTTCTGCGGGCAAGTCCGGGAATGGCCGTTCCATTCGACATCGAGCACCGGCGGCAGCGCGTCGGGGTCGTTGGGGATCTGCTGCTTGAACCAGATCGCCTGCTCATGGGCCGGGCGGCACCAATAGACGAAATGATAGGCGCCGCGCCGCACGCCGGCCCGGCGCGCTGCCTCCCAGTTGCGCTGGAAGGCAGGGTCGACATGGTCGCCGCCTTCGGTCGCCTTCATGTAGACGAAGCGCGTTCCCGCGCCTTTCACCGCAGCCCAGTCGATCTCGCCCTGCCAACGCGAGATGTCGATGCCTTGCACGGCATAGCGATGCGCGGCGGCGACGCCGGGGTGAGGCCGGTTGTCGCCTTTGAGCGGGTAGTTGCCTTCCATCGCGACGCAGCCGCCCAGCACCGCGAGCGCGGTGGCGACAAGGAGGGAGATGGGTTTGCGGCTGAGCATATGGTGCAGGGTCATCTCCCTGAAAATTGAGGAGAAAGCTTGACGTCCGGTTTACGTTACCGGCTTTTCTCAGGCCTTAGCCTAGATCACGTCGCATCCGGACGGAAACGTCCGAATGCGACGTGATCGATTCCAAGAGTTTAGAGCATTGCTCGTGCGAAAAACCGGTACCCCACTTTTTCGCGCAAGGCTCTAACCCAGGCCGAGCCATAATGTCGCGATCCCGAGGAATGCGAAGAAGCCGACGACATCCGTCACGGTGGTGACGAAGGTTCCCGATGCGATCGCGGGATCGATATCGAACCGGTCGAGCAGGACGGGAATCGCGACGCCGGCGCCGGCGGCAGCGATCAGGTTGACGATCATCGCGATGCCGATGACCACGCCCAGTCCCGTGCTCGAGAACCAGATCGCGGCGACGACGCCGGTGATCAGCGCGAAGCCGACGCCGTTCAGCAGGCCCACGATCATTTCGCGGGTGAAGAAACGGCGCAGGTTCCAGGCGCCGAGTTCCTGCGTCGCCAGCGCGCGCACCGCCACCGTCATCGTCTGGGTCGCCGCGTTGCCGCCCTGGCTTGCGACGATCGGGGCCAGGATTGCCAGCGCCACGAGCTGGGTCATCTGCGCTTCGAACAGGCTCATCACGGCTGCCGCGAGGAAGGAGGTCAGCAGATTGATGAAGAGCCAGCGGAAGCGGCTCTTGGCGATCTGCCGGACGGGGTCTGACAGCTCCTCGTCGGCGTCGACGCCGCCGAGCTGCTTGACGTCGTCGTCGGCCGCTTCCTCGATGACGTCGACGATATCGTCGATCGTCATCACGCCGACGAGCCGGCCGGCCTCGTCGATCACGGGTGCGGCGACGAGGTTGTAGCGCTGGAACATCCGCGCGACATCCTCGACGTCGTCGGTCGCCTTGACGACGCGGTTCTCCTCCCCGACCAGCTCGGCGACCGGCACTGGCCGCTTGGTCCGCAGCAGGCGGTCGAGCTGGACGGTTCCGACGAAATGATGCGCGGGGTCGGCGATGAAGATCTCGAAGAAGCGCTCCGGCACATCCTCCGTCTCGCGCAGATAGTCGATGGTCTGGCCGACGGTCCAGAACGGCGGCACCGCCACGACCTCGCTCTGCATGCGCCGGCCGGCGCTGCCTTCGGGATAGTCGAGGCCCTGCTGCAGCGCGATGCGCTCGGAGGGCGTCAGCTTGCCGAGAACCTCCTGCTTGTCCGCCTCGTTGAGGTCCTCGAGGATGTAGACCGCGTCGTCGGTGTCGAGATCGCGCACGCCCTCGGCGACGGTCTGTGCCGACAACTCCTCGAGAATCTCCTCGCGGACGGCGTCGTCGACCTCGGTCAGGGCTGTGAAGTCGAAATCGGCGCCGAGCAGCGAGATCAGGCGCGGGCGCTCCTCGGGATCGAGCGCTTCCAGCACGGCGCCGAGATCGGCCTCGTGCATGTCGGCGACGACGGCGCGCAGCGTCGTCAGGTCCGAGAGCAGGACGGCTTGCGAGATCTGCTCGATCAGCGCTGGGTCGATCGCGCCGTCCTCATCGCGAATCGGGCGCTCGAGCACCGCGTCCTGAGCCGTTTGCGTGTCCGCCATCGGTCCGGCTCCATGGTCTGAGGAATGGTTTGGATTCGAGGGAAGGGCGGCTGCTCTTGTGTCAGTGCCCTCACGCTCTTGCAATGCAGCATGGCGGTTTCACGGCACATTGCTAGCGCTACGGCATCGGCTTGTCCCGAAAACCGGTTCCCACTTTTCGGCTCTCACCAAAGAGTTGGAGCAGGATCGATGCGAAAAACCGGTTCCCACTTTTTCGCATCCTGCTCCAGGCCGGAAACGCAAACGGCGACCCGCGAGGGTCGCCGTTTGTGGGGCTCTCGCCCAAATCTGGTGCGGTCAAGAGGACTCGAACCTCCACGGGTCTCCCCGCTACCACCTCAAGGTAGTGCGTCTACCAATTCCGCCATGACCGCAGCGGCTCGAAAACTGCCGTGTGAACGCGGCAACTCAGGAACGGCGCGGGTCTAGCAAATCGAATCCGCCGCCACAAGAGCGTTTCGTCAAGAATACGTCACGGTCCGGTTTATCCACCTGTTGCTCCCATCGCGAGGAGCGCTCCCCAGAGGCCAGGCTGAGATGAAACGAGCGGTATCAAGGGCCTCGGATCGCTCGATTCATTTCGCGCCAGGCACCTCAGGATGAAGGCTGTGGCGATCAGGAGAATAGTGCAGCCGCTCAGGCCGCCTCTGCCACGCTCTGCAGCGAGTAGACCGTCGGGCGCTTCAGCATCTGGGTGATCTCGACCGAGATCTTGGAGCCGCTGACCACGACATTGCCTTTGGCGAAGGGGTGGTTGTTGGCGAGAATCTGGACTTCCTCGGTCTCGGTCGCGTTGAGCTCGATGATGGCGCCGCGGCCCATGCGCAGCAATTTGTAGATCGGCATCTGGGTCTGGCCCAGCACGACGGTGAGAACGACAGGAACGAGATCAAGATCAGCCTTCAAGTCCTGCCTCCGAAACCCTACTTCAGAATTCTACCAACGAAACTTGCCAGCAGAGCTTGCCTGAGGGCTATTTTCGAGCGCAAGAGGCGCCTGCCGCTTCCGATGAATGAACGTTGAACAAACAGGGTTAAGGCGAAGTGAAGACGCGCGAGGCGCTGGCGGTTTTGTTTGGGGCAGAGGGCGAGGCCGGCCCGGTCGAATGGGTCGTGGCTGAGGGCCTGACCGGTTATGAGGCTGCCGTCGCCGAGATGGAGGCGCGTGTCGCGCTGATCGCCGACGGGCTTGCGCCCGAGCGCGTCTGGCTGGTCGAGCATCCGCCGCTCTACACCGCCGGCACCTCGGCCAAGGATGAGGATCTGATCGCGCCGGAGCGCTTTCCGGTGCATCGCAGCGGCCGGGGCGGGCAGTTCACCTATCACGGCCCGGGCCAGCGCGTGGCCTATGTGATGCTCGACCTGAAGCGCCGCGACCCCGATCTCAGGCGCTTCGTGGCGGCGCTAGAGGCCTGGCTGATCGGCACGCTCGACGCCTTCAATGTCAGGGGCGAGCGGCGCGAGGACCGCGTCGGCGTCTGGGTGCGTCGGCCCGAGAAGCAGGCGAAGTCTGGAGCGGAGAGCGCGGAGGACAAGATCGCCGCGATCGGCATCCGGGTCCGGCGCTGGGTCTCGTTCCACGGCATCGCGCTGAATGTCGAGCCGGAGCTCACGCATTTCGACGGCATCGTGCCCTGCGGCGTCAGCGACCAAGGCGTGACCTCGCTGGTCGATCTCGGCCTGCCCGTGACGATGCCGGAGGTCGATTCGACCTTGCGCGCACAATTCGAGCGCATCTTTGGGCCGACCATCTTGGCATGACGCCCCGTTGGCAGCACCCGCATAGCCGTTCATAAGGCTGATCCCAAGAACTGACGAGGGAGCGCGACGTGCCGGTCATCGAGAGCAAGGTCGATCTGGATTCGGCCGAGACGCGCGCCAATGCCGAGAACTGGGCCGCCCTGCGCGGCGAATTGCAGGAACGCCGCATGACGGCCGCGCTCGGCGGCAACGCCAAATCGCGCGAGCGTCATACGGCGCGGGGAAAGCTGCTTCCGAGAGAACGTGTGCTGCGCCTGCTCGATCCCGGTTCCGCCTTCCTCGAGATCGGGGCGCTCGCCGCTTTCGAGATGTATGACAAGGAGATCCATGGCGCCGGCATGATCGCCGGCATCGGGCGCGTCTCCGGCCGCGAATGCATGATCGTCTGCAACGACGCGACGATCAAAGGCGGCACCTATTATCCGATGACGGTGAAGAAGCATCTGCGTGCCCAGGAGATCGCGCGCGAGAACCGGCTTCCTTGCATCTATCTGGTCGATTCCGGCGGCGCCAACCTGCCGCACCAGACCGAGGTCTTTCCCGACCGCGAGCATTTCGGCCGGATCTTCTACAACCAGGCAACGCTCTCGGCCGAAGGCATTCCTCAGGTCGCGGTGGTGATGGGCTCCTGCACCGCCGGCGGCGCCTATGTGCCGGCGATGTCGAACGAGACGATCATCGTCAAGAACCAGGGCACGATCTTCCTCGGCGGCCCGCCTTTGGTGAAGGCCGCGACCGGCGAGGTCGTCTCGGCGGAAGACCTCGGCGGCGCCGATGTCCATGCCCGCCTCTCGGGCGTCGCCGACCATTATGCCGGCGACGACACCCATGCACTCGCCATCGCGCGCCGCATCGCCAGCAATCTCAATAGCGTCAAGCGGCCCGATCTCGACATCGCCGAGTCGGTCGAGCCGCTCTATCCTGTCGAGGAGCTGGAAGCCGTCGTCCCGACCGATCTCAAGAAGCAATACGACATCCGCGAGGTCATCGCCCGGCTCGTCGACGGCTCCGAGTTCGACGAGTTCAAGAAGCTCTACGGCACGACGCTGATCACCGGCTTTGCCCGCATCCACGGCATCCCCGTCGGCATCATCGCCAATAACGGCATCCTTTTCTCGGAGAGCGCGTTGAAGGGCGCGCATTTCATCGAACTCTGCTGCCAGCGCCGGATTCCGCTGCTCTTCCTGCAGAACATCACCGGCTTCATGGTCGGCCGCGATTTCGAGACGCGCGGTATCGCCAAGGACGGGGCCAAGCTCGTGACGGCGGTGGCCTCGGCGAAGGTGCCGAAGATCACCGTGCTGGTCGGCGGCTCCTTCGGAGCCGGCAATTACGGCATGTGCGGGCGCGCCTATTCCCCGCGCTTCCTCTTCACCTGGCCGAATTCGCGCATCTCGGTGATGGGCGGCGAGCAGGCGGCGAGCGTGCTTGCGACCGTCCGCCGCGACAATATCGAGGCCGAGGGCAAGAGCTGGACGGCGGCGGAGGAGGAGGCCTTCAAGGCGCCGATCCGCTCGAAATATGAGGAGGAGGGCTCGCCCTATCACGCGACCGCCCGGCTCTGGGACGATGGCATCATCCTACCCTCCGAGACGCGGCGCGTGCTGGCGCTGGCCTTCTCCGCCTGCCTCAATGCCGAAGTGCCGGAAACGAAGTTCGGCGTGTTCAGGATGTGAGGGCGCTGTTCGGGTCGTCCCCGAACCCTCATCCCGAGAGCCTGGCTTGAGATGAAGCCAGTGATTTCAGAAGCTCGCCACGACATTCGTGGCGAGCTCGTATTTTGGTTAGGGCAACGCTCCCTGTCCTGGCTCGGCGCTCACTAGAGCATTTCCGCGTTTCTCCGAATCGCGGAAATGCTCTATCCCTTTGTTTTATCGCATTTTCTTCACGCGAACCGGTATCCACTTCGCTCGAAAATGCTCTAGCGGCGGCGTTTGTACCAGCCACGATGTCGCCCACGATTCCATCCGCGATGGAGACCGCGATTTCTGCCCCGCCCGTAGCCGTGACCTCGATTTCGCGCAGGCTCGATCAACGAATCCTCGGCTTTTGCCGATAGCTGAGCGGCAGCGGCAACCGGCAACGCCTCAGCTGCACTGTGAAGCGTCACGGGCAATAACCCCGCTCCGAACATCATCATCAGAAAAGCTCGTCTTTGCATTGCTTCTCTCCCGATGCCCCCTTTTCGTGCTGGCCACGCTATGAGGAGCATCTGGGTAAACCTGAAGCTCGATCAATTTGTTCCTGAGGCTCAAGGCTTACGCCATCCAGTGGCGCCAGCTATGCCACGAGCCGCGCCTCCTTGCGCAGGAACTTCATCGCGAATTCCTGGGCCGGGATCGGCTTGCTGATCAGATAGCCTTGCCCCTCGTCGCAGCCCATCTCGCGCAGCAGGCTGGCGGTCGCTTGCGTCTCGATGCCCTCCGCGATGACCGAAAGACCAAGCGCCTGGCCGAGATCGATCGTCGCGGCAACGATGGCTGCATCCTGTGAGCCGGGCTCCAGCCGTTTCACGAAGGACTGGTCGATCTTGATCTTGTCGAGCGGAAAGCTTTTCAGATAGGTCAAGCTGCCATAGCCGGTGCCGAAATCGTCGAACGCGATCTTGACGCCGAGTGCCCGCAGCGCCGCGAGCACGCGCAACGTCTTGGCCCCATCGTCGAGGATGATGTCCTCCGTCACCTCGAGTTCGAGCAGCTCGGGGCGCAAGCCATTCTCAGCGAGCCGTCTTTCGACCTCTGCGGCCAGATCGCCGGTCGCGAACTGGGACTGTGCCAGGTTCACGCCGATGCGTATGGCGTAGCCACGGCGCTGCCAATCGGCTGCCCGCCGGCAGGCGGTTTCGAGAACCCAGGCGGCGACATCCTCCGACAGCGAGGTGGTGTTCACCACCGGCATGAACTCGGCGGGCGAGACATAGCCACGTTCGCTATGGCGCCAGCGGATCAGCGCTTCCGCGCCGACGACAGTCCCGGTGCGCAGCTCGATCTGCGGCTGATAGAACAACTCGAACTCGTTATCGGCCAGCGCCGTGCGCAGCTCGGCCTCCAGTGCCTCGCGCCGTTCGATAGCGCCGCGCATCAGGGGATCGAACGGAACCGGAGCCGCGCTCGTTTGGGCCTTGGCGCTGGCCAGCGCGAAATGAGCGTTGCCGATCAGCATCTCGGCATGCTGCGCAGTACTGGTCGAAGCCAGTCCGATCGCGACCGCGATGCGATGCGGACGGTCTCCGACCGTGACGGGCCGATACTGGAAATCGGCGACGATACGCTCGCCCAGTGCCGCGGCCTCACCTGCCTCGCCTGTGAACAGGATCGCGAATTCGTCGCTGCCCAGACGAGCGATCAGGCTCGCCTGCGCGGCAACGACCCGCAGGCGCTCGACAAGGGCGACGACCAGTGCGTCGCCGAAGGAATGGCCGTAGAGATTATTGATCTGCTGGAAGCGGTTCACGCCGACGAGCAGCAGCGTGGCGGTGCCCGGCTCCTTTCGCGAGATAGCATCTTCGAGATGCGCCATCAGGCTGTTGCGGTTGGGCAGGCCGGTCACGGTGTCGCATTCGGCGAGATAGCGGATATGCTCCTGCTGGCGCTTGCGCAGCGAGATATCGCGCAGCACCACGCCATATTGCACGCCGGCGGCGGTATCCCAGCAGGACAGGCTGCATTCCAGATCGAAGGGCTCGCCCGAGCGGCGCAAGCCCATGAGTTCGACGACCGTCCCTCCGCGCTGCAGCAGCCGGGCCAGCGGCACCGCAGTCAGCCTGAACGGTGCCTCGCTCACGCTGCCATCGCCCTGAGCCAGCAGGAATTCGAAGGGCTGGCCGATGGCCGCCTGTTCGGGGTGGCCGAAGATCGCGCTCGCGCCGGGGTTCCAGAGCGTGATCCGGCCGGTTTGATCGACACAGACCAGCCCGTCGCTCAGGCACATGGCGATGCGCTCGAAGCGCCGTTCGGCGGCGAGCCTGAGGAGGCCGCGCAGATCGATCTCATCGATGGCGGTGACGAGTGCGTAGGCAGCGACGCCGGCCAGCAGGAGCGAACTGTCGAAGGCGATCGGGTGGAAGGCCTGGACACAGACCGCCGCGCCTTCGATCGCCAATGCGAGCAGACCCAGCACGAGGATCCGCCGTCCCGCTCGGACCCGGCTCCAGATGGCGGCCATCGCGACGATCAGCGCGGCGAGGCCGCCCAGCGAGACCGCAGGCGAGGTCGTAGTGAGTGTCCGCCCCTGGATGATCGACTCGGCGGCGAGCGCCTGCACCAGCGAGCCTGGGATGATGCGGCCATTGGGCACCGTGAAGCGGTCGCCCAGTTCGGCGGCGGTGCCGGCGATGATGGCTTTCTTGCCATGCAGCGCGGCAAGCGCCGCTGGCGTCTCGCGCAGGATGTCGATGGCCGAAAGGCTCGGCACGGAGGCCGGCTGGATGCCGAAATCGATGCGGAAGGGCGGGGCGTTCTGGTCGTGCCTGCCGGCGAGCATGGCGCCGACGGAGGCAATGAACTCGCCTTCGATCACGGCGCTGTGGCTGTATTGGCGAATGACGCCGTCGCGCTCGGGCAAGACATTGACGAGGGCGAGCCAGGCCTGCTGCGCGAAGAGCGGGATCGGGCGGTTGACGTGAAGCGTGTGACCGTCGCCGCGATCGGCGACGCGCTGGCGGAAGGCCGGCAGGACCACCGAGCCACCGGCTGCCTGCAGGGCTGCGGCGAAGGCTGCGTCCTGATCGGGGCTGGATGGCGTGCTGAAATCGACGTCGAACACGATATCGGTCGCGCCGGCGCGTTCGAGCCGCTGCACCAGCTCGGCGTGGACGCTGCGCAGCCAGGGCCAGCGTCCCAGCGCCTGGATCGAGCGCGGATCGATCTCGACCAGGACAATGTCGCCGGTGGCCTGCCGTGTCAGCAGCCTGAAGCGCGCATCGAGCAAGGTTTCGCGCATCCACGGATGCAGCCCCGACAGGATCAGGAGCGACAGCAGCAATCCGACGAGCAGGTGGGGGCGCAGGCGCTTCACGGGCGGGGCACCGCTCCGTCTGCAATCCGGCGGTCAGTCCTTCTTGCTGTTGCCATTGCCATTGCCGTTGCCATTGCCGTTTTTGGCGAGCCCAAAGGCATTGCCGTTTCCGTTTCCGCCAGCGTTGCTGCTGGTGGATTTGCCGCTCCCTCCGGCGTTGCTGCCGGAGGAGTTCCCATTGCCGTTTCCGCCGGCATTGCTGCTCGAGGAATTGCCGCCGCTCGCGCTGCCGGCCAGGCTGCTATTGCTTCGGTTCCCAGCCGATTGCGCGATGCCTTGGCCATTTACGGCGTTTGCACTCGCAGAACCC
The DNA here is from genome assembly GCF_001741865.1 of Bosea vaviloviae. Classification (NCBI taxonomy): domain Bacteria; kingdom Pseudomonadati; phylum Pseudomonadota; class Alphaproteobacteria; order Hyphomicrobiales; family Alloboseaceae; genus Allobosea; species Allobosea vaviloviae. The sequence goes on along the minus strand of NZ_CP017147.1, from coordinate 4,979,964 downwards.
GTGCCCGCCGTTCCGGAAGCCGTGCTCGCCGCGCCGGCGCCGGCTGCTCCCCTCCCTCCGACCGCGCTGCCGCTATTGCCCAGATTGTTCTTGTTGCCGCCATTGCCTGGGTTGAGCTCGCCGGTGTTCCACACCGTTGCGCGGCTAGGGGCCTGGCCGTTCGCCTGCGCCTCGCTGCGTGCCATGCCGCGCGTGACCTTGTGGATGTCGAGCTTGACGTCGCCCAGCGGTGCGGAAATGCGCAGTGCGCCGTTCGATCCCCGCGCGATAGCTGACGGAGCGGGCCGGCGCCGGTCGGAAACCTCGTTGAGCACGGGCGCAGTGCCGCGCAGCAGCGGCGTGGCGCCGGGAGCGGGTCGGAGGCCTCCGCCTGGAACCGCAAGGGGAGCAACACGCGCCGCCTGCGGTGTGCCCTGCTCGACACGTGCGAGCGTGCCCTGGCCCGAGAGCTGCAGTCCGGGAACCTGGCCGAAGGAAGCCCGCGCGCTCTGGCCCGGCAGGACGAGCGCGAACTGCCCGGAACGGAAATCCGAGACCTGGACCTGGCCGCGCACAACGTCGACCTTGGCCTGCCCGCTCTGGAGCGAGACGCTGAAGCGCGTGCCCTTCACCACCGCCGCCAGATAAGGGGTCTCGACCTCGAAATGCTGGACATTGCGCTTTTCAACGTCGAGCAGGATCGAACCCGCCTGCTGGATCACCGTCGACATGCCGGGGCGCCCGGCTTCCGGAAGGCTGATCGCCGAATTGGCCGAGATCAGGATGCTTTCTGCGCCGCGAACGAGCAGCACGCGTCCATTGCGCCCGGTCCGGATCGAATCGCCTGGCCGTAATTCCGCCTGCTGCGCTGCAGAAGCCTGCTGGATGCCGCCGCCGGAGACCCAAGCCTCGCCTGAGACTTTGGCGATCCGCCAAAGATTGTCCTCAGCCTGTGCCGCTGGGACGGCTCCGATCGCGACGATGACAGCCAAGGCGAGGCCGGTGGCAAATCGTGCCGCTTTTCGAAGCATGGTTCTCAATCCTTGAGTCGCAGGCGGACTTTGCGCAGGCGCAAACCGCTGACCCAGGAGCATAAAAGACAGGCGTGAAAAGAGGCTTAGCGCCCCAGCCTGTAAATCCTCAAATCTGGAGCGTTTCATTAACCATGTTTTTTTACGGTCGGGAGAGGCCGGAGGGCTGGCTCGAATTCGGACAGGCGACAGGGCATGCGGCGTCGAGCCGAACGACACAAAGTGAAAATCCGTTCGTCAGGAACCGTCTTTGCCGCTGCGATCATCTCTCTGATTCAGGCGCTCGCGCCGGGATCGGCCGGGGCGCAGTCGCCGGCAAGGCCGCTTCAGCCCGTCGAGGCTGCGGCACAGACGCAAGCGCAGCGCCGTGAGGCCGAGCAGCGCCTGAAACCGCTGCCGCCGCTGCCCTCCGTCGCTGCCGTGAACCAGCAACCAAGTGCCGACACCAGGCGGCTGTTCCGACTTCAGGCTGTCGACCTCGACGGAATGTCAGCGCTTTCCGCCGGAGAGCTGGCCACGGCCTATGCCGGTCATCTCGGGCGCGAGATATCCCAGTCCGATATCGTCACTATCGCTGCAGCAATCAGCGAGATCTATCGCAAGGCAGGTTTCCATCTCAGCCGCGCGATCGTGCCGCCGCAGGATCTCAAGCGCGGACGATTGCGCATCCAGATCATCGAGGGCGCGGTCGAGGAGATCGTCGTCAAGGGCGAGCAGGCCGAGGCTTTCGGGGTGAAGCCGCTGCTTTCGCCGATCGCAGCCGAGCGTCCGGCGCGGCTGGCCACGCTCGAACGCCAGCTCCTGCTGGCCAATGACCGACCCGGGCTGCGGGTCACCGATACGGCACTCGACGAGATCACACCCGCAAGCGGCCGCTTCCGCCTGACCGTCTCCGTCCAGTCCTGGCGCGTCTATACCGCGGTCGGCGTCGACAATATGGGCTCTGCCGCCGTGGGGCCCTGGCAGTCCTCGGCCAGCGCCGCTCTGAATTCGCTCGTCATGCCGGGCGACAGCCTCGCCGTATCCGGCTCCTTTGCGCCAGGGGCTTCGCGCGAATTGCGCTATGGCCGTGCGAGCTATGATCTGCCGCTCGGTGTCGAGAGCCTGCGTATCGGAATCTCGGCCTCCCGCAGCGAGGTCTGGCCGGGCGACGAGCGGCGCTGGCTGCGCACGGTCTCCCAGGCCGAGACCTATGAGGCCCGCATCGCCTTTGCGCCCGTGCTGAGCCAGATCCATACGCTCTGGCTGTCCGGCTCGCTTGGCCTGAGCGATGTCAGCGAACAGAACAGCTATGGCCGCCTTTACAGCGACCGCATCGGCCTCGCCAGCCTCTCGGCCGACTACAAGCTGCATGCGACCGAGGGTAGCTGGAGCTATCTCTCCGCGACCTACCGGCATGGCCTCGGCCTCGTCGACGCGAAAGCGGACAGTACGGACTGGCTCTCGCGCTCCGGTGCGTCGAGCCGCTTCTCGCTGCTCAACGCCTCGTTCACGCATTACCAGAGCCTTGTCGAGAACTGGTCGCTGAAGTTTTCGGCCGCGGGGCAGGTCGCGTCCGGGCCGCTCTTGTCCTCCCAGCAATATTATCTCGGCGGCCTGTCTTTCGGTCGCGGTTTTGAGGGTGGTTGGCTGGCGGGCGACAATGCCGTCGCGGGCTCGGCCGAACTGCGTTTCGACCAGCCGCTGAACCTCGGCTTTGCGAAGGGGTACCAGCTCTATGGCTTCACCGAGGGCGGCGTCACGCGAAGCTACAGCCAGCCGAAGGATCTGGTGCAGGGCCTGGCCTCGGTCGGGGTCGGTGTCAGGCTGTTCGTCAGCGACGATCTGCAGCTCGGGATCGCCGTTGCCAGGCCGCTGACCTATAGCTCCCCGCTGCGCTGGGACCGTGGCGCGACCGTGCTGTTCTCGCTCTCGAACGCGCTTCGCTTCTGCCCGGGAACGCAGGATCTGCGCTGCCGGTCGTGAGGGTATTCGGCGCCGCGAACTGACCGTGCAGGAGGCCGCGCGACACAGGCGGGTCAACATCGGCCAACGGGGCGGCTCCGAGCGCAGCCCGTTTGCTGCCACACTCGACGACGGGATTTGCGAGGTCCCATTCGATGTCATCCGGGTCAGGGTTGCGAGGCTATGCTCGATTGCTGGTCTTGCTGGGATGACAGGCCCGGCGCCTTCGCGTATCAGAACAAAATAAGAACGAAAAGAATCGAGTGTAAGCCATGGCAACCGTCGACAGTTTCTTTCTCCAGCCGTTCAGGACGCATCGCAAGCGCCTGGTTCCGGGCCAGCGCGTACTAGCGAGGACGAAGCATCACGCCTTGTCGGACGGCGAACGCCTTGGCCGGACCGCCGAGGGCGTTGCCGTGGTGCATGTCGTCGCTGATGACGAAACCGGCGAGGTCAGCGCGATCGACGTGCTCGCTCGCCACGGAGCGATTCCCGAAGAGTTCGAGGAGCAGATCCGAGCCGTTTGAGTCCCGGATCGGTGCGGCGGAGCTGCGCCCTTGGGTCGGCCGAGGGCAGTGCCTGAGGGTCTCCGGGATGACGGCGTGGTTTGCTCTCTCGTCATGGCCAGCCTTGTGCCGACCATCCACGTCTTCTCTGGTCGAGGGCGTGGTCAAGATGTGGATACTCCGGACGCGCCCCTGCTGTCCGGTTGGGGGGCCTGAGCGGATCATGCACGGCTCTCCCCTCACAGGCGAGATGAAGCGAAGTGCCGAATGAAGGGCGCGGGGAACCCTTCTCCCGTGTGGGAGAAGGGCAGGGATGAGGGCAGGCCAGACAACCAGATCGCACAAGCGGCTCCGCTTCGACTCCTGGGCTTTCAGGATGAAGCCGGCGCTGCGGTGCAGTCGCACCTCGATAATCAGCGGCACACCCTCATCCCTGCCCTTCTCCCATCCGGGAGAGGGGTTCCCCGCGCCTGTCTCATTCGTCCCCGCCCGCTGGAATACCTGCGATGAATGGAGCTTTTCGATCGGGGCTCGCGGCGAACCGGACAGTCGTGGGACGAGCCCGAGCATGACGGTGGGTGCGCGAGGGCGATGATGGTCGCCACCCCAACCCAATCACTTCATGCACCACGCTCCAGGCACCGCCGCCCTTGAGCAGGCCGCCGCCCGCAACGGAATGCGCGGTTGCCCTGCATCGCCGGCTCTTCCGTATGCTGCATGCGCTGCTATGGTCGCGGCCGCCTTCAAACGGTTGAACTGAGAAAAAACGCGAGGATACGCATGTCTGGGCATAACAAGGTCGCCATCATCACCGGAGCGGGTTCGGGCGTCGGGCGCGCGGTCGCGCTCGCTTTCCTGAAGGACGGCTATCGCACGGTCCTGGCCGGGCGCCGGGCGGACGCGCTGGCGGAGACGATCAAGCTCTCGGGCGTGCCCGCCGAGCAGGCGCTGGCCGTACCCACCGACGTCACCGACCAGGCTTCGGTGCAGAACCTCTTCGCCAAGACCAAGGCCGCGTTCGGGCGGCTCGACGTGCTGTTCAACAATGCCGGCGTCAATGCGCCCGGCGGCATCCTGCTGGAAGACCTCTCGCTCGAGCAGTGGCAGGCGGTGGTCGACACCAACCTGACCGGGCCGTTCCTGTGCACGCAGGAGGCCTTCAAGCTGATGAAGGCGCAGGAGCCCAAGGGCGGGCGCATCATCAATAACGGCTCGATCTCGGCTTATGCGCCGCGGCCGAACTCGATCGCCTATACCGCGACCAAGCACGCCATCACCGGCCTGACCAAGACCTCGTCGCTCGACGGGCGCAAATACGACATTGCCGTCGGCCAGGTCGATATCGGTAACGCGCTGACCGAGATGGCGCAGCGCATGACGCAGGGCGTGCCGCAGGCGGACGGTTCGATCAAGATCGAGCAGGTCATGGACGTGAACCATGTCGCGACCTCGGTGCTGCACATGGCGAGCCTGCCGATCGAGGCGAATGTGCAGTTCATGACGGTGATGGCGTCGAAGATGCCATTCGTCGGGCGCGGGTGAGGATTCGTTTCGGAGCGAGGGGCGAAGCGTTCACCGTCATGGTCGGGCTTGTCCCGACCATCCACGTCTTGCGACGCAGGCCGGATGCGTGACAGGTGAGGTGTTCGCTCCGGAGTGCTCCGCTTGTCATCCGTCGGTTCACCTCAGACGTCGGAAGACATGGATGGTCGGGACAAGCCCGACCATGACGAGGAGGGTGTCGCCGGGGCCGTGAGCACCGCCATCGCCCGTGCCTATACCCGCACCATCTGGGGCATCGCGCTCGGCATCCTGGTTTTCGCTGCCGGCGTCGTCGCCTGGGCGCTGGCCGCCGGCAATGCGCAATTGTTCAAGGACGGCGTCGACTGGGTCTATGACGTCGCGCTCTACGGCATCGCGGCGCTGGTTTTCGGCCGCGATGGGCGCGCTGAGAAGCTCGCCGCGCTCACGATCGGCGCGGTGATGGCTGTGGCGGGGTTTCACACGCTCTACGACCTCTGGGACAAGATAGCACGCCCGCGCCCGATCGATCTCTGGGCGCTGGAATTCTCCGCCGCGAGCGCGGTCATCGTCGCCGTCGTGATCGTCGGCCTGCTCTGGCGTTTCCGGCGACAGGATAATCCGGTGATCAAGGCGACCTGGCTGTCCTCCCGCAACGACGTGATCTCGACCACGGGTTTTGCCCTGATGGGGTTGTTCGCACGATTGGCGCCCGTCCGCTGGCCGGAATATCTGTTCGATCTCTTCGTCGCCGGCCTGTGCTTCCAGGCGACATGGGCGATCTGGCGCTCGGTGCGCCGGCTCGAAGCCGCGAAGCCGGATTTGCAGAACAAGGCGGCGACAGGGGCGATCTCCCGGCTATAAAGGCGGCACCCGTTCGAGGATGCCACCCATGTCGATCGCTGCGAAACTGCCCTCCATCCTGATCGCCAACCGCGGCGAGATCGCCTGCCGCGTCATCCGCACCGCCCGGCGGCTGGGCCTGCGCACCATCGCGGTCTATTCCGATGCGGATGCCGAGGCGCTCTTCGTCGAGATGGCCGACGAGGCCTGGCATATCGGCCCGTCGCCGGCGCGTGAAAGCTATCTCGACGCCGAGAAGATTCTGGCTGTCGCGAAACAGGCGAATGCGGCCTGCATCCATCCGGGCTATGGCTTCCTCTCCGAGAACGCCGATTTTGCCGAGGCCTGCGCCAAGGCCGGCATCGTTTTTGTGGGCCCGCCGGCCTCGGCCATCCGGGCGATGGGTTTGAAGGACGCCGCCAAGGCGCTGGTCGAGAAGGCCAATGTGCCGGTGGTGCCGGGCTATCACGGCGTCGAGCAGGGCGCCGATTTCCTGCGCGCGGAAGCGCGGCGCATCGGCTACCCCGTCCTGATCAAGGCGGTCGCGGGCGGCGGCGGCAAGGGCATGAAGAAGGTCGACCGACCCGAGGACTTCGACGATGCGCTCGCCAGCGCCCAGCGCGAGGGCAAGAGCGCTTTCGGCGATGCGCGCGTGCTGGTCGAGAAATATGTGCTCTCGCCGCGCCATGTCGAAATCCAGGTCTTCGGCGACAGCCACGGCAATGTCGTCCACCTCTATGAGCGCGACTGCTCGCTGCAGCGCCGCCACCAGAAGGTGATCGAGGAGGCGCCGGCGCCCGGCATGAGCGACGAGGTCCGCGCCGCCATGGGCAAGGCCGCGACGGAGGCCGCGAAAGCCGTCGGCTATGTCGGGGCCGGCACGGTCGAGTTCATTGCGGACGGCCGCGAGGGCCTGCGCGCCGACCGCTTCTACTTCATGGAGATGAACACCCGCCTCCAGGTCGAGCATCCCGTTACCGAGGCGATCACCGGGCTCGACCTTGTCGAGCTCCAGCTCAAGGTCGCGGCCGGCGAGCCGCTGGGTTTTTCGCAAGCTGACGTCACCGCCACCGGCCATGCCGTCGAGGCCAGGCTTTACGCCGAGGATCCCGAAAAGGGCTTTTTGCCCTCGACGGGCAAGCTCTGGGCGCTGCGGTTCCCGGAAGGCGAGAGCATCCGCATCGATACAGGCGTCGAGGCCGGCGATACGGTGACGCCATTCTACGATCCGATGATCGCCAAGGTGATCGCCCATGGCGCGACGCGCGATGAGGCGCTGGACAGGCTCGGCGCGGCGCTGGGCGAGACCATCGTTGCGGGACCGCGTACCAATCTCGCTTTCCTGAAGGCGCTGACGGAGGCGCAAGGCTTCCGCGAAGGCTCCTTCGACACCGGCTTCATCGAGCGCAATATCGCGGCGCTGGGAGCCGAGCCGCAGCCGCTCGACGCCGCCGCCGTGGCCGCCGCCGCGCTGCAATTGGAGGAGGAGCGGCAGGCGGACGGGCTGCTGGCCGCTGCAGGGCGTTCCGATGGCGAGGCGCGCTCGCCCTGGCTTGTCGCGGATGGGTTCTCATTGATGCCGCAGCCGGCGCTGGGCCTGGCCCTGCTGGTCGATGGCGAGCGCATCGAGGCGCGGATCGACTGGCATGAGGAGGGCGCGCGCGTCAGCCTGCCGGGCCATGAGATAGGGGAGGGCGAGCATGAGATCACGCTGGCGATGGCTGAGCGCGGCAGCTATCTCGCGTTGCATCGCGGCCGCCAGACGGCGGTTGCGCTGTTCGACCCTTTCAGCGTCGACCTCGATGCGGCGGCAGGCGCAGGCGGCATCATCAAGGCGCCGATGCACGGCAAATTGATCGCGCTCTTCGTCACGGCCGGCGAGGCGGTGGTGAAGGGCCAGCGGCTCGCCATCGTCGAGGCGATGAAGATGGAGCACGTGCTGGTGGCCCCGCGCGACGGCACCGTCACCGAGGTCGCGGGCGAGGCCGGGGCGCAGGTGGCCGAGGGCGCGAAGGTCGTGGTGCTGGGGGAGTAGGGCTGGGGGCTTGGAACGGGTGGTGTTCGATCCATTGCCGACATGGCGAACGCGCAGCTTGGCTGCACGGAGTTCGGCCCTATTTCGGCCATTTGCCGACGGCAAGCCGATTATAGATTGGCTTGAGGTCGAGGCGTGGACGGAGCTGCAACTTGCGCAAGATCTGGCGTTATGTGGCCTTGACCCTGATCGGGCTTGTCGCCTTTGTCTTCCTCAACAACACGAACCTGTTTGCGCCCGAACTGTCAGGTCAGCCGGCTCTTCTGGCCCATCGTGGAATCGCGCAGCGCTTTGATCCGGTCGGTGTCACCAATGACACCTGTACCGCTTCCCGCATCTTGCCGCCGACGCATGGCTATCTAGAGAACACGATCGCTTCCATGCGGGCGAGCTTCGAGGCGGGCGCTGACATTGTGGAGCTCGACATTCATCCTACGACAGATGGACAGTTCGCGGTCTTCCACGACTGGACACTGGACTGCCGCACCAACGGCCATGGTGTCACTCGCGAGCAATCCATGTCCTCCCTCAAAACGCTCGACATAGGCTACGGCTACACTGCCGATGGTGGGAAAACATATCCGTTCCGAGGCAGAGAAGTCGGGCTGATGCCGTCTCTTGCCGAGGTGCTGCGGAGCTTTCCTGATCGCCCCTTCCTGATCAATGTGAAAAGCAACGATCCCGATGAGGGGGTGAAGCTGGCGGCGTTCTTGAATGCCCTTCCACCGGAGCGGCGAGCGACCCTCATGGCCTATGGAGGAGACAGGCCGATCGCTGCTTTGCGCTCCTCTGTTCCCGGTCTCAAAACGATGTCGCGCGCTTCCTTGAAGGGATGCCTGCTGCGCTACATTGCATATGGATGGACCGGCGCAATGCCGAAGGAATGCCATTCAACACTGGTGTTCGTCCCGATCAATGTAGCTCCGTGGCTTTGGGGCTGGCCCAACCGCTTTCTGGATCGAGTGGCTTCGGTTGGCAGCTCCGTGTTCGTTGTCGGCCCCTATCACGGCGGCGATTTCTCGACTGGGATGGACAGTAACGAAGATCTTTCCAGGCTGCCGGCGGGCTATGGCGGTGGCGTGCTCACCAACGAGATTGAGACGGTCGCCCCCCGGCTTCGATTGCAACACTGACAAGGCGTGCAGGACGATCAGCCTCCCACACAGCTGCCGTTCCGCCTTTGAACTCACAGCCCAAGCGCGCGCCGCTCGCCCGGCGAGCTCTGGCCAGATTTGCGTTGAGCCGCGCGACGGCACCGTCACCGAGGTCGCGGGCGAGGCGGGGCACAGGTGGCGGAAGGGGCCAGAGTGGTGATGCTGGGGGAGTGAGCCGGCCTCAGCGCTGGGAGCTGGGTGCGAACCGGTAGTGAATCAGGTCGATGACGACGACGTCGTCGCCTGTCCGGTTTCGATAACCGTGACGACGATCGGCGGGGAACCTCAGCGATTGCCCCTGCTTGAGCGGCCTCCACTCCTCCTCCACCAGCAATTCGACTTCGCCGCGCAGCACGGTGACATGTTCCACGACGCCAATGTCGTGCGGCTCGGAGATGCTCTCGAAGGCGGGTGCGAAGGTGAGCTCGTAGAGTTCGAAACCAAATCGCGCCTCGTATGGGAACAGGAGTGCGCGTTGCATCCCTTCCTGCGCCGGGCGCACGCGAAGTTCGCTGGCGTCACGAAGAAGCAGGACATCACCATCCCCGCGATTCGCCTCCAGCAGTGCAGTCATGGGCACGCCTAGACCCGTGGCGATCTTCCAAAGCGTTGCGACGGTCGGTGTGGATTCGCCGCGCTCGATCTGGCCCAGCATTGCCTTGCTGACGCCGGTCCGCGCTGCCGTCTGATCGAGGCTCCAGCCAAGATCGCGCCTGATCGACCTGAGCAGGTTCGGCGTGTCGACGGGGCTGATGGCCTTCATTCCGGGGCAATCTCCAAGTCGTGCGTTATTGCGTACGGACCGTTCGTGCGTTAAAGCGCACGCGTCCGCGCGTCCGCGCATCTGCGGTTCGTAGCATCGGGCCGGAGGATTGTCCCATGCAGCCCGTCAGCGGGAGCCCCACGCCAGATTTCGGCGCCAGGCAGCCGAGCACCAGGCTCGATCTGCAACGCATTCGGCAAGCGCGGCGGGAGATTTCGCGGGTTTTCCGCGACACGCCGCAGTTCCTCTCTTTTGCGCTGAGCGATCTGCTGGGCTGCGAACTCGTGATCAAGCTCGAGACCGCGAACCCGATCGGCTGCTTCAAGGGGCGTGGGACCGAGGTCGCGATGTCACGTCTTGCGAGCAGCTCGGGTCCCATGGCCGCGGTCTGCGCCAGCGCCGGCAACCTTGGACAAGCGCTCGCCTATAGCGGCCGGGCACGCGGTATCGCCGTCAGCGTGATTGCGGGCAAAGGTGCCAATGCCGCGAAGATCGAGCGAATCCAACGGCTCGGCGGTACCGTCGAATTGGTCGATGGCGATATCGAGAACGCACGCGAGCGTGCCCGGGAGATTGCAGCTGGCGGCGATGCGTTCCTCGTGGAGGACAGCGAAAATCTCGACACTTGCGAAGGCGCGGGCACGATCGGCCTTGAACTCGTCGAAGGGTTCGATCGCATCGATACGGTTCTGCTCGCGCTCGGCGGAGGCGCTCTGGCCACCGGCGTGGGGCATGTCTTCAAAACCTTGTCGCCGGCGACGGATGTCGTCTGCATCCAGCCAAGCGGCGCACCGGCCCTGGCGAAGTCCTGGCGAGCTCGATCGATCGTCACCACTGACCGCACCGATACGATCGCCGATGGCGTCGCGGGCCGATTTCCGATCGCTGCGGTTCTCGACGACCTGCTCGCCACCGCAGACCACGTTCCGCTGGTCGAGGAAGCGAGCATCGTCGAGGGCATGCGGATACTCTATCGGCACGCTGCCCTCGTCACCGAACCCTCGGCCGCGCTTGGTATCGCCGCAATCCTGGAAGACCCCGCGCGTTATCGCGGCAAGCGCGTGGCCGCAGTGATCTGCGGTTCGAACGTCCTGCCCGACTCATTCAGGGCATGGATGCAGGCGTAGGTGCGAGCGGCCGGTCTCTGGGATCAAGCAGGCCGCTTGGCCAGGGCGAGGCCGATGCCCAGCGCAATCATTGCGCCGCCCGAGGCTTCCCGCAGGCGCTTGATGAGCGCGGGCCGTGCTGCCGCGCCGTCCCGGATACCGCTGGCGGCAAAGGCGACCACGACGTCGGCCAGGGTGTTGAGCAGGACGGAGATGAAGCCCAGCACCATGAACTGCAACGCCACGCTGCCCGCCATGTCCACGAACTGCGGAATGAAGGCCAGGAAGAAGGCCGCCGTCTTCGGGTTCAGCGCCTCGACGATCACGCCCTCGCGAAAAGCCCGGCGGGGGCCGATCGGAGGCTCGACGGCGCCGCCGGCCAGGACATTCGCCGCGTCGCGGCGGGCGGCCTGGACAGTGCGAACGCCGAGCCAGACGAGATAGGCCGCTCCCACCAGCTTGAGTACGGTGAAGAGTTCGGCGCTTGCCAGTACGAGCGCGGAGACGCCCAGGCTGCCGGCGAGGACATGGACCATTCCACCCAGGCCGGTGCCGAGGCTGGACGCGACGCCTTCAGCGCGACCGCCTGCGAGCGTACGCGCCGCGACGTAGAAGATGCCGGGACCGGGCGTGATCGCCAGCAGGAAGGCTGCGGCGAGATAGAGAGCAAGCTGCGAGACGTCTGGCATGGATCGGCACCGTCGAGAGAGAGGGGGGGACTGGATGAGGGCGGAGGGAAACCTCGAACCCTCTCTCAGGACGGGATTAGGGTGGCGGCCGCGCGCTCGACCGGGCGCTCGCTCGCGGCAAGGCCGGCCGCGACGTTGGCTCTGTCGGCCTCGGGGCGATTCTGGCTCATCTTGCGCTTGCCCTCCAGCCTCGTGATCGGCATGCGGATGCCGACGATCCCGCGCAGCTGCGCCTGGATGAAATCGGGCGGGGCGTCGGAGACGGCCCAGGGCGTGGCACGCTCGCCCTCATGGATGCCGGTCAATCGGGTCACGGCCGCCAGCAGCCTGGCGGGGTCTTCGAAGAACTCGACCGGGCCATAGGCGTGGACCGCGACGTAGTTCCAGGTTGGGACGACCTTCCCGGTCTCCTGCTTGGTCGCGTACCAGGACGGCGTGATGTAGGCGTCCGGCCCCATGAAGATCGCCAGCCCGTCGCCGGTGGCGGGCGTCCGCCATTGCGGGTTAGCCTTGGCGAGATGGCCGTAGAGCACGCCGTGCTCGCCCTCGTTCTCGTCGAGATAGAGCGGCAGCGGCGTGGCCAATACGCCGTCGGGCGTGGCGGTGACGAAATTTGCGAGCCGCGCGGCTCGGATCGTCGCGTGAATGCTGTCCCTGTCGTCGTCGCGGAAGGCTGGAGGCGTGTACATCTGCGAACTCCTTGCGTTGCCGGGACAGATGCCGCCAATCTGGCTTGTTGGGAATAGCCAGTTACGAGGGATTGATGTGGGCCAGTTAGAAGGCGTCGGCCGCAGGATCATCGCGTCGATCAAGGAGCAGATCCATAGCGGCGCCTATCGGCCCGGTGATCGCCTGCCCTCGACGCGCGCTTTCGCGGTGGAGTGGGGAGCATCCCGCACGACGGTGACGGCGGCCTATGGTCAATTGATCGCGGAGGGCTATCTGGTCACGCGGGCCGGGGCGCGTCCGATCGTGGCGGAGGGCCTTGCGGCCAAGGCGACACCGACGCCCGCGCCGACGGCGGCGGCGGTGCGGCATCTCTCGGGCTTCGCGCAACGCCTGCTTGGCTTGCCGCCACCGACACCGGCTCAAGCGGTCAAAGTCGCGGATTTCCGCTATGGGGACCTGGCCGGCGACGATTTTCCCATGCTGGCCTGGCGGCGCGCGCTGACCAAGGTCAGCCTTCGGCGAAAGGCGCGGCTGCGGTATGCCGACCCCCAGGGCGCCAGCGATCTGCGCTCGGTGCTGCAAGGCTATCTCTGGCGGGCGCGCGGCATCAATTGCTCGCCCGACGACATCGTCATCGTCAACGGTTCGCAGCAGGGGCTCGATCTCTGCGCCCGGCTGCTGCTCGATCCCGGCGATGCCTTTCTGATCGAGAATCCCGGATACATGCTCGCCCGTCACGCCTTCGTTGCCGCTGGCGGGATTGCGGTTCCGATCCCCGTCGATGGCGAGGGCCTCTGCGTTGACGGGCTGCCGTCCGGGCGTCTCGTCTATGTCACGCCCTCGCACCAGTTTCCTCTTGGCGGGGTCCTCTCCGCGACGCGCCGGCGCGCGCTTCTGGCCTGGGCTGCAGCCTCTGGCGCCTATGTCATCGAGGATGACTATGATGGCGAGTATCGGCACGACATCGCCCCGATCCCGCCATTGCAGACGCTTGATGCGCAGTCGGTGATCTATGTCGGGACCTTCTCCAAGACGCTCTCGCCGACCCTGCGACTGGGCTATCTCGTTCTCCCCGCCGGGCTGGCTGCGGCGTTCAGCGAGGCCAAGCGCCTCACCGACCGGCACAGCCCGCTCCTGGAGCAGGAGGCGCTGGCCGAGCTGCTGGCCAGCGGCGCCTATGAACGCCATGTCCGCAGCATTCGCCGGAAGAACGCCGAGCGACGCGCCGTGTTGCTCGAAGCCCTGTCAGCCGAATGCGGACCGGCCGTGTCCATCGAGGGAGCCGATACGGGTCTGCATGTCGTCATCTGGATCAACGGCGTTGCTGCGGATCAAGAGGCCGGGATTGTCGAGGCCGCACGGTCAATCGGGCTCGGCATTCATCCTGTCTCGCCATTATACGATCCGAAGCTATCCAAGCCCCAGACGGCAGGGTTCATTCTCGGCTACGCCGCGCTCGACACCGAGATGGTGCGGCGTGGCATCTCGATGCTGGCGAGCGTGCTGACGCGGCGCCAATGAGGCCTTGCCGGCACTTCGACCGAGGGTGGCAAATTACCCGCGGTCGCCGTTTCGTTCCCGAGCTCACGGCGGGGCGCGCGACAGTTTCCCGGAAAGTCCTGACCAGGCCTGTGCAGGGCCGCGCAAGGCGATATCAGCCCTGGCGTCGCCAATCGTTCGCCAGCAGCGCGTAGAGCAAATCGTCGCGCCAGACCTCGCCGACGCGCAGATTGTCGCGCAAGAGGCCTTCACGGCTGAAGCCGAGTTTCTCGATCAGCGCGATCGAGGCGGTATTGTCGGGGTGGATAAAAGCCTGAAGGCGATGCAGGCCGAGTTCGGCGAAGCAGAAGTCGAGCAGCACTGATACGGCTTCCGCGGCAAAGCCCTGCCGGTGGCGCGCCGGGTTGATGATATAGCCGATGCTCGCGCGCCTGCTGCGGATATGGCCGTCATGGTAATTGACCAGCCCGAGGCAGCGATCATCGCCCGCCTCAGTCACTGCCCAGAAGCGATAATAGGATGGCGTGCAGTCGATGAAACTGCGCACGGCCCGCTCGGTTTCGATGGGCCTGGTATAGGTCGGCAGGTTCCAGAAGCGCATCGCCGCGGGGTCGGCGAAGCATTCATGCATCGCGCCCGCGTCATCGGCGCGAAACTGGCGCAAGCGCAGCCGCGGGGTCGACAGCACCGGGTGCGGTATGGATTGCTTTGCCATCGGGGCCTGCCAGGAAACACAACCCTGCCACCGAATGGTCGAGCCGGCCAGTCCCGGGAGATCGTGGGGTCAACTTGCGTGGGATCAGCTTGCGGCCCAACTCGGACGGTCGAGGGCGGTGGCAAACACGGCCCCACCGCTCTCGTGGACTGGACCTGACTATTGCGGAGCCCGGAGCTAAAGCTGAGATTCAGCTCCGGGCAGCTGTTTTCAGCCCGCGATCCCGTCTTACTGCTTGAAGCCGATCAACACGCCATCGGCGCCAAGAGAGAGCTGAAGCCCTTGCCGGCGCGCAGCCAGTCGCAGGGTCACGCCCTTGTCGTTCTGCAGCCAGACGCTGCCGCGTCCCTGATTGCCAACAGCCCAGCCTTCCTTCAGCTGGACATAGGCACCGGCGAGATCGGCCCTGTTCTTGAGTCCGTAGACCGTTCCGGAGGCGACGGTGCGCGATGCGCCGATCGAACCCAGGCCGATGCCGCCGACCGTGATCGGATAAGAGTGGCCGCGGTAACGCAGCGTACCACCGCCAACCTCGCCGGAGGCGACAAAGCCCGCCTGAACCTGCTCGATGCTAACGGTGCCGGTCGCCGGACCGAGCGAGCGCGACTGCGCCATGGCTGGCGACGCCAGCATGAGAAAAGCGGCTAAGGAAACTGCCGTTTGCCTGATCGTTGTCATTGTTCTGCTCCTCGCGCCTGATTGGCGATGTGACTGATCAACGCGCGAAACGCGATTTCGATCCCGACGGGAGCGGCGTGGGTCGAATCTCCGGTTCCGGGCCATGTCCTGTGCCTGCAGGTGGCGCTTCGCCGGCATCGGGCAAACCGGCTTTCAGGCGAGGCAGATTGCGCGAGGTAATTTTCGTAAAATTTAAAGATTCTATGATTCTTATTCAGATAAACTCATTTTATATGACATCTCTCTTCGAGATTTTGTTAGTAATTCTTATGTATAATACCCAAGTATTGATTTTATTTCGAGATATTCTTCCATTCCCTCGAGACCGTACTCGCGCCCGTTTCCAGACTGTTTGTATCCACCGAAGGGAGCATTGGGGTCCCAGGCCGGATAGTTGATATGCACTTGGCCGGATTGGATCTGCGAGGCGACGGCTCTGGCCGTCGCCAAATCCGCCCCCTGCACGTGAGCGCCGAGGCCGTAGACGGTATCATTGGCGATGCGGACCGCTTCTTCGATCGTATCATAGGGCATGATCGACAAAACGGGTCCGAATATCTCCTCCTGCGCGATCCGCATCTCCGGGAGCACGTCGGAGAAGATCGTGGGCCTCGCATAATAGCCGACATCCAGGCCATCCGGCCTTCCGGTCCCGCCCGTGACGAGCTTGGCCCCCTCCGCCACCCCGATCGCAATCATCTGCTGGATGCGGTCGAACTGGGCGCGATTGGCGATCGGACCATGGGTGGTAGCCTCCGATGTCGGATCGCCGACGATCATCCCCGCGGCGGTCTCAGTTGCCAGCTGTTCGACCTGTTTCAGTTGCGACCGGGGCACGATCATGCGGGTCGGCGCGCTGCAGGACTGGCCCTGGTTGCGGAACGCCGCGGCAACGCCCGGAGGGACCGCGCGCGCCATGTCGGCATCCGGCAGGATCACGTTGGGGGATTTGCCGCCGAGCTCCAGCGTCACGCGCTTGATCGTCTGGGCCGCCGCCTGAGCCACGAGAATGCCGGCCCGCGTCGAGCCGGTGATGGAAATCATGTCGACGTCGGGATGCGCCGAAAGGCCTGCCCCGACGACCGCGCCAGCGCCGTTCACCAGGTTGAAGACGCCCGGCGGAATGCCGACATCGTGGATCACCTCGGCAAACAGAAACGCATTCAGGGGCGACAATTCGCTGGGCTTCAGAACGACCGTGCATCCAGCGGCCAGGGCCGGGCCGACCTTGGCGGTGATCTGGTAGAGTGGCCAGTTCCAGGGCGTGATCAGGCCGCAGACGCCGATCGCCTCCCGCGCGATCGCCGTCTTCCCGCGCTGGGCCAGGAAGGGATAGGTTGCGAGATTGTCGCGGGCCACACGGATGTGTTCCGCGGCCAGCGGCACATGGGCCGTGCGGGCATAAGTGATGGCCGCGCCCATCTCCATCGTCAGGACCTGCGCGAAAAACTCCTGGCGTTCGAGGATGAGAGCGTGAACCCGGTCCAGGAGCCGAGCCCGCTCGGCCGGGCCGGTTCGAGCCCAGCTGACGGACGCAGCCCTGGCCGCAGCGACGGCGTGGTTCAGATCTGCCGCATTCCCAAGCGCGATGTCGGCGACGCCCTGTTCCGTCGCGGGGTTGACGATGATGGCGCGGTCCGCACCGCTGCCGCGGACCCATTCGCCGTCGATGTAGAACCTGTCGAGCCGCCCGGACTGTTTCAGGTGCTGAAGAGGGGAGATCATCGCAACGATCCTTTAGCTGGTGTTCGACAGCCCCTGAAAACGCGGTGCGATATTGCTCCGAGGTACAGCAGGCATCGTTGGATGACGGCGTCAGAGATTCCAGGGGCGGCATGGGCATGGAATGGGAATGGCGCTCACCAGCCGCGGATACGCGGCCAGCGCGCTTCTATCGCGCCGCCATTGCCCGAAACCACATGGTAGACCTCGTGTTGAGAGGCGGTGGCACAGGCATGGTTCGGCAGGATCCGGACCTTCGATCCGATCGGCAGATCGGGCAGGGGCCGTCCGCTTCCGGGCCTCATGGCGAGGATGCCGTGCTCCTGGCTGGCGGAGGGGACGATCAGGTCATTATAGACGCGCCCCTCGATATCGCAGACCAGGCCGTAGCCTTGGTCGACCTTCTGGGCGGCCGTGCCACGATCGCGCGAGAGCGCCATCCAGCCGGCATCGACCAGGATCCAGCCCTTCTCCGGCTTTGTCCCGATCACCGTGGCCAGAACGGAAATCGCGATATCATCCGTCCGGCAGACGCCGACGCCGTGCATGACGAGGTCGAAGAACATGTAGACGCCGGCGCGCAGTTCCGTGACCCCAGCGAGATCCTCGGCGAAATGGGCGGTCGGCGTGGAGCCGGCGCTCACGATCGAGCAGTCATGACCGGCTGCTCGCAATGAGTCGGCGGCAGCGACGGCCTCAGTCCGCTCATGCTCAGCCGCCGCCACGAGCGCATCGGGGGTATGGAGCGCGTAGGACTCGCCCGCATGGGTCAGGATACCCGCCAATCCGACGCCTGCCGCGGCCATGCTCGCCGCGACGTCGAGCAGCTTGGGATCACGAGGCGTCAAGCCACCGCGATGGCCGTCGCAATCGATTTCGATGAAGGCCCGGGCCGTGACGCCGGCATCCCGGGCAGCCTGGCCCAACGCCTGCGCCTGCTCGGGCGAATCCAGCAGCAGCTTCAAATCGACCCCGGATCGGCGAAGGAGCATCGCCCTGGCCGCCGCCGCTGGCGAAATGCCGACGCCATAGGTGATGTCGGTGAAGCCATGGGCCGCGAAATACTCGGCTTCTGCGAGCGTCGACACGGTGATCGGCCCCGGCTCGTCGGGATAGGCGCGGCGAGCGACGTCGATCGATTTCGCCGTCTTGAGGTGAGGACGCAGCACGACCCCATGGGCAGCGGTACGGTCGCGGAGACGTCCGATGTTCCGATCCAGGCGTTCCCGGTCCAGCAGCAGCGCCGGTGTCGCGAGTGAACGAACCGTGTCGGCCTCCAGCGACCCTGCCGCCTGGACAGCAACCTCGTCAGATCCTGTCGTCATGTCGTATCCCCTAACCGAAAGACTGGTTCGCTATCGCGAACGTCCGGAGCGGCCCGCCGGCAACGGGCCTGTGCCCCAGCACCATCGTGGTTGCCTCGCCGACGCGTTCGACACCTTGGGCATCGAGCCAGGTGCCGAGACCCGACCCCGCCGGCACGTCGAGCCGCACGAATGCACCAGCGAGCTTGTGCAGCAGCGCTTTGATGAGTTGGCGTGCATCGCTGGCGTTTTCGGCGACCACGGGGCCGATGACTTGGCCACGCCCGAACGCCCTGGCGATCGCGTAGCCTGCGAGCCGGTCGCCACGCTCGATCACCACGACCTCGCCGGCAGCGAGCAGGTGATCGAGGAGGGCCGGCCTGGACAACCCGGTCGCATCGCAATCGAGTTCCGCGATGGTAACGAAGTCGACAGGCCGACCCCGGCGTATATCGGGAGGTTGCGCGAAGCCGCCTTGCTCTAGCAGGACGCCCTGATGCTGATGGATGGTGCCGACAGCCATGAAGCCTCGCTTCTGATAGAGGGGCAGCCCTTCCGCGGTGGAGTTCAGCATGAGCGACCGCGGTGCGGCTGCGGCCAGGAGCGCATCGAACAGCCTGGCGCCATGACCGCGGCCCTGCTCGGATTTCGCGATAATGATCATTCCGGCCGACGCGAAATCATCGCCATATGGCCACCACATCGCAGTGCCGATGAGCGCGCCCGCCTTCTCCAGCGCGAGTCCCTGGCCGATCCGGGCGGCGAACTCCCAATCCTGAAGCCGGTAGGGCCAGGACATCTGCCGGGAGAGCCCGACCGCTGCTGCCAGATGGGACGGCGCGAACGGCATGATGGCCCCCGTCGCGTCATTGCCGTCCTGCAAGCTTGAAGTGACGTCCGCCATTTCATCTCTCATCGACGAGCCGCGCACCGGCGCAGACACCTGGATCCGATTCCCGAAGCCTCAGCCTGTCCAGCAGACCCGCAGGCGGACAGCCTGCGCCTGGCACTCAGTCAATTCCAGTAATTGTACATTTTGTCCAGAGTTAGACATTTGATACGAAACCAGCGATAGGATGGCAAGTTCATTTTTGGCGCAGCTTCGCGCTGCCTGTCTTCGTGCCTTGTTCCTGCGGCTGTCTTTGGGGCCTAAGCAGATTCCGGAAAACTGTCCCACGGTTTTCCGACAAAAATCTCCGACAAATCAAAGACCTAAGCAGAGCATTCGTTGGCGTGCCAAGGAATGTCTGCTTAGGCGCGAGGCCAGGCCGGAACCGTGTCGATGTCCCTTCAGCCCCAACCGAGAAGCCGAGCCGGATCATGATATTCGTCAGCGAAGAAGAATCGGCGCGCCTGATCACGCATGAACTGGCGTTCTCGGCGGTGCGGGCGGCCTTGATCGCCGCAGCCTCGGACGACAGCCGAGTTTTCCCGGCCGTGCTCGGCAGGGCGTGCGATCCCGTCAACACCTTCTCCGTCAAATCGGGCTCGACGGCCGGTCTCACCGGCCTGAAAGTCGGTTCGTTCTGGTCCCGGAATCCGGAAGCGGGCCTGCCGCGCCATAACTCGGCAATCATTCTGCTCGATCAGGCGAGCGGCCGCCTGAGGGCGGTGATCGAAGCGGGCCGAGTCAACGCCTATCGCACGGCCGCGGCCGACGCCGTGGCGGCAGAGCTGCTGGCGCGGCCCGATGCCGAAACGCTGGCTTTGTTCGGCGCCGGGAACCAGGCCCGGCACGAGCTGTCCGCGCTCAGGCGCATACGCCCGATCAAGCGCGTCTATGTCATCGCCCGTTCCGCATCGCGCGCCGGGGCGCTCATCCGTGAGCTTCAGGACGAGGGCCTTGAGGCCATGCCGGCGACAGCGGAGGAGGCTTGCCGCGCCGCCGACATCATCGTGACCGCGACCCCGGCGCGCGAGCCGCTGTTCGAAGCGCAATGGGTGCGGCCGGGGACCCATGTCGCGAGCATGGGATCCGACGCTCCCGGCAAACAGGAACTACCGCCCCAGCTGTTCGCGAGCGCGCGACTATTTTGCGACCTGCCGTCGCAATCGACGATGATCGGCGAGTTTCAGCATGTCCGGGCGCAGATCGAAGCGGGGGCGCTCGTGCTCGGCCAGCTCGGCGCCGCTCTCGACGGCCGAATTCCGGGACGGGTGACCTCTGACGAGATCACGGTCTTCGACAGCTCCGGCATTTCGATCCAGGATCTTTATATCGGCCAGATGATCGTCGACGCCGTGAGTTGAGCCGGCGAGGCTGGCGCCCTCAGGCGAGGGCGCGTGCATCGAGACTGGCCTGCGGCGCAGGCCAGCCAAATCCGCGGCGAATGCCGCTAAGACGCCATTGGCCGTTCAGCGTTGATCCCAGCGGTCGAGCACGCCGTAGAAAGCGACCGCCAGGGGCAGGAACCACGGCCGGCCGCGATAGAAGGGGCGCGAGCGGAAAGGAAGGCTGGCATATTCCGTATGCGCGTCGTCGGAGCCGAGCATTCGCTGGGCGACCTTGTGGCCGAGCCAGCTTGCGCGCGCCACGCCCGTGCCGTTGTAGCCGCAGGCGAAGAACATCCCCTCATGCTCGCCGACATGGGGAAACTTGTCGAAGGTGAAGCCCAGCTGGCCATGCCAGTAATGGCTGATCTTCCTGGTTTCGAGCTCCGGGAAGACCCGCAGGAGCAAGCCGCGCAGATAGGTCGCGTTGGCGAGCGAGACCGCCTCGTCGGGCTTCGTGTTCAGCACACGACCACCGAAGATGATCCGCGTTCCATCCGGGGACGGGCGGTAATAGGTGACGACACGCTGGCTGCCGGCCAGCATGCGGCGCTTGGGCATGAGCCGGTCCATGACATCGGCAGGAAGCGCCTCTGTGGCGATGATGCCGCTCGCGACCGGGATGATCCGGCGCTGAAGGTAAGTGGACAGCGCGCCGGTATAGCCGTTGGTGGCGATCAGCACCTGCTTCGCGACCACCTTGCGGCCACGCACGGTGAAGCCGAACCCACCGGACTGCGCAGCCAGATCCGAAACCCGGGCATGGCTGAAGACCGCCGCGCCGGCACGCTCCGCCGCCTGCGCCAGGCCCTGCACATAGCGGGCGGGATGGATTCCGCAATATCCGGGCATTGCGATGCCGCCGTGATAGAGATCGGTCCCGACCTCGCCATGCTGCTCGGCGCGCGCAACCATATAGGCGTCGCAGGGCATGACGGCCTTGATCCTGTCGATGTATCGCCCGAGCCCGTCATAGATCCGCGGCGTCATCGCCCCGCGAAAATACCCGACGACCTTCAGGTCGCAGTCGATCTGTTCCCTGGCGACGACGTCCTTGACGTGCTGCAGCGACCGGAAGCTTTCCTCGACGATGGCGCGCGCTGTCTGCGGCCCATGCGCCATCCCGCTGTCGAAAAAAGCCCAGCCTGGCCCGAGCAGGCCGCCATTGCGGGAGGAGGCGCCCCAGCCGGGGGCTTCCGCCTCGAAGACCGCCACCTGCTTGCCTGCCTTCGCCAGGGTCAGTGCCGCGTTCAGGCCGGTGAAGCCGCCGCCGATGACGGCGACCTCCACCTGCGCCGGAATATCGCCCTCCGCCACCGGCTCCGGCTTGGCGGCTTCCCACCAGTAAGGAGTGTCGACAGCGTCGGCGGCGAAGAACGAACCAGTCAGACGAGCCATCTTCGAAAACCTCAGGAGGGAAGGATGCGACGCAGGAAGTCCTGCGTCCGTGCATTCTGCGGTCGTGAAAGAACGTCCTTGGGCGTTCCCTCCTCGACCAGGAGGCCGCGATACAGGAACAGGACCCGATCGGCGACGTCGCGGGCAAAACCCATCTCAATCGATCTCCTTCGCCGCCATCACCTCTTGCTTGCCGGCGGGACGTCGCCCGCCTCAGCGAGGTCAACGTATATTCGTTCATTGCCAGAAACTAGACATTTTATTCAGAAATTGACAAAATTTGTAGAATGCCGAATAACGCATTGCGACGCTGTCGTTTTTGCAGAAAATGCGGGGAGTTCATTGAGCCGCTGGCGGGTTCGGTGCACATAGCGATCGCGACATGAGGGGCGCGACCGCCCTCAAGGCGCCCAGCGTGGAACTCGACCTGATTGTCGGCCAGGGCGCGCCACGCCGGCGCAACGACTGCGTGACCGCACGCTTGGAGCGAAGGACGATGAAGAAAGACGATACGATCTTCTTCGAGCAACTCGAGCAGATCGCCCAAGGGTTGGCTGCGACATTCGCGCCGTTCTGCGAGGTCGTGCTGCATGACCTCAGAGATCCGCAGCATGCGATCCTGGCCATACACAACAATCTGTCCGACCGGGAGATTGGAGAGCCCGCGACCGAGCTCGGCCTGGCTCGCATCGCCGATCCCGCTTTCCCGCAGGTTATCGCCAACTATTCGAACTCATTCAGCGATGGGCGGCGCGCGAAAAGCACCTCGATCGGGATCAAGGACTCTCAAGGTAGATACGTCGCCGCCCTTTGCCTCAACCTGGACCTCACGCTCTTCAACAGCGTGCAAAGCGCCATGGCGGAATTCACGAAAGTCGATGCGCGCCAGCCTCCGCTCGAAACGCTGAATCGAACCAATGCGGATGCCCTTCGCGCCGCGATCGACCAGTTCGCCGCTCGCAAATCGAAGACCCCGCGCTCCCTGCGGGCCGCTGAGCGCAAGGCTCTTCTGAAGGAGCTCAAAGAGGCCGGTTTCATGGATGTTCGTCATGCGACCGATACGGTCGGAGCTTATCTCGGCGTCTCGCGATCGACCGTCTATACCGACTCGCGCGAGGTCGGCAGAGCCTCGGGGGAGGGCGGCCTCTAATCCATCGATGGCCGCGACCCTGCCTGCGCCGGGATCCAATGGCCTTGTGCGAATTTGCGCGGGAAACGTCGGGCCCCGATCCTGCGGAGATCATCTCCAGCTGTCGGCCGTCGATCGGCCTCGCCGATCGCAGCCATGGCTTTCTGAACCTTTCCAAACCCGACCGAAAAGGCTGTCCCATGTCCCTCCTCGCCACCTCCCTCCTCGTCAAGCTCGACCTCAATCCGGCCAGCGAGCCCAAGCATTCCAAAGCGGCCGCAGACCGTCTCATCTCCGGCGACCCCTCGTTCAAGACCTGGGCCCAGGACGAGTCGCGCAAGGACCCGGTACGAACGGGCGTCTGGGAAGCCACTCCCGGCGAGACCCACTCGATCAAGGGCGAGACCATGGAGTTCTGCTACATCCTCTCCGGCGTGGTGGAGCTGATTGAGGAAGGCCAGCCGCCGCGCATCTTCCGCGCCGGCGACAGCCTGGTGATGAAGCCGGGCTATGTCGGCGTCTGGAAGACGATCGAGACTGTCCGAAAGATATACGTCATCGTCGGGTGACGATGCGCCGCCACGTTTCACCCCGTCTTCGGCCGCTTCGGCGCGGCCATTTTCGGAGGCGATGAATGCAATGTCGTCCTTACGTCGCGACCCTGCCTCTGCCGGATGGGGCGCATTCCGCTGGACGGACCCTGCCGGACGCCTTGCCGCCGACGATCTTCGCCGTGAGCGCAGGGCACGGATGCGGTGGCCTGGGCTGTCCCGGCTCGTGCGCGAACGAGGCAATCGCGTCCAGCTGAACCTCGCATCAGCCGCCGCGACCCGGCGGTCGTTTATCGAGCGGCAAGACCTCGATCGAGCGGGAGTATCGGCCGTCAAGTGCGGCGACAGGGCGGCTTGGTCAGGTCCGGCGTGCAAAGCGCGCCGCTGTCGCAGACGATCATACTGTCGCAGACGATCACCTGTCCGGCGATCGGCTCACTCCGCTCAGCGATCATCATCGGGTCCCGGTGTTTCGTGGGGCGCATGAGGGCGTTCCGGTCCCGGTGCGCCTGTGCGCTCCGGCAGGTATCGTCAAAACCGGTGCCCGCGCTGCCGTTTGTCGCTTTTGGAACATAACCTGTCGCATCGAGACGCATCGTTGAGTGTTCGCATCTAAACTCTAGGGCCCGGAACATAGGGACCCCAAGCCATGAAACGTCTTGCCATTCTTGCGCTCACCTGCGCCGCGACAGTTGCGGCATCCCTTGCCGCCCTGCCGGCTTTTGCCCAGGATTCACTGGCCAAGATCAAGGAGAAGGGCGTCCTCTCCGTCGGCGTCAAGAACGACTACAAGCCGTGGGGCTTCCTCGAGCCGTCGGGCAAGATCGTCGGGCTCGAGATCGATCTCGCCCAGGCCGTTGCCGACAAGATCGGCGTCAAGCTCGAGATGCTGCCGGTCATCGCGGCCAACCGCATGGAGTTCCTGAAGCAGGGCCGGATCGACATGGTCATCGCCACGATGGGCGACACGGCCGATCGTCGCAAGATCATCGGCATGGTCGAGCCGAACTACTATGCCGGCGCCACCAATGTGCTGGCTCCCAAGAGCGTCGGTCTCAAGAGCTGGACCGACCTCAAGGGCCGCAAGGTCTGCGCCGTGCAGGGCGCCTATTACAACCGT
The DNA here is from genome assembly GCF_001741865.1 of Bosea vaviloviae. Taxonomy (NCBI): domain Bacteria; kingdom Pseudomonadati; phylum Pseudomonadota; class Alphaproteobacteria; order Hyphomicrobiales; family Alloboseaceae; genus Allobosea; species Allobosea vaviloviae. The sequence goes on along the minus strand of NZ_CP017147.1, from coordinate 4,955,336 downwards.
CGCGTCACCCAGATGTATGCCCCCGAGCTGGTGGTGTTCCCCTCAGTGCCCGATGCGCTGAATGCGCTGCAGGGCAACAACTGCGCCGCCTTCCTCTTCGACGACACGCTGATCGTCTCCACGCTCTCGGGCGGCGACGCGAAGTGGGCCGGCTACGAGATGCCGCTGGTCTCGGAAGACCCGCAGCTCTGGGCCATCGGCATCCGGCTGGAGGACATGACCGGCCCCTTCGGCACGCTCGTCAAGGAGATGTCGATCGATTGGCACAAGAGCGGCAAGCTGCTCGAGCTCGAGACAAAATGGGGCATCAAGCAGAGCCCTTACCTGATCGAGACCAACAAGAAGCTGAAGGCGGCCTCCTGACCTCTCGCCGGGCTCTGCCGATGCCACAAACGCGACGTCATCCCGGGCTTGTCCCGGGAGCCATCATCGAGCGCTGCGCGCTACGATGGGTCCCGGAGCTGCGCGGAGCCTGTCCTCGCGCCGATCATGCTTGGGCCGATGATCCTTGGGCCGGCCGAAGGCCGGACCCGAGGGCTGCGTCCGGGATGACGCGGCGGGGGGCCGCAACGGCGAGCTTCGATCCATGATCGCCGCCTTCTTCGAGCGCCTGAACGAGACGCAGGGGCTGAACTTCTCGGTCTTCTACGACGCGTTCGACGCCTCCCGCTTCCTGACCGGGCTGTGGACGACGAGCTATATCTGCGTCGTCTCGATCCTCGCCTCGCTGGCGCTGGGCCTCGCCGGCGTCTGGGTCGCCGGTGGCGGGTCGCGCCTCGGCCGGCTCGTCGTGCGCGGCTATGTCCAGTTCTTCCGCAACACGCCGCCGCTGGTGCAGCTCTCCTTCTTCTATTTCGCCGTTGGCGGGCTGCTGCCGCGGGTGTCGGACGGTTTCGGCGGACTGTCGCCGCCGGTCTCCGGCACGGGCTGGGCGATCATCGCGTTCTCGCTGTTCGCGGGCGCCTTCAATGTCGAGATCTTCCGGGCCGGCATCGAGGCGGTGCCCGCGACCACGGTCGAGGCCGCGGAATCGCTCGGCTACACCCGTCTGCAGCTCTACATCCACGTCGTCCTGCCGCTGGCCTTCCGGATTTGCCTGCCGGCGCTGAACAACAATCTGGTCAACCTCGTCAAGACGACGACGCTGGCCTACGCCATCGGCGTGCCGGAGCTGCTCTATGCGGCCTCGCAGATCTGGTCGGAGAGCTTCAACGTTCGCGAGATGATGAATGTGCTGCTGGTGACCTATGTGCTGCTCGTCGGCGTGCTCGTCCTGGTGATGGGGCGCTGGGAGAAGGCGATGCGCATTCCCGGCTACACGACATGAGGCTGGTGGGGACAGACCTTCCCGTGCTCCTGCCTTATCGCGCGCCGGCCCCGAGCGCGCCGTCGGGCCTGGCGACGCCGGTGCTGCTTGGCGGGGGTACGCTTGCCGCCTTCGCCATCCTGTTTGGCGCGTCGCTCGCCTTGGCGCAGGTGACGGCGCGCCCGGCGGGTGAGAGCGCGGTCACCGTGCTGCTGCGCTGGGCGCCGCTGATTTTCCAGGGTTTCCTGTTCAACATCCTGATCAGCTTCCTCTCGATGGCGCTCGGCACGGTCGTCGGCGTGCTGGCCGGCGTCGCGCAGGTCTCGCTCGTTGCGCCGCTGCGCAAGAGCGCCTGGGCGGTGACCCAGTTCTTCCGCAACGCGCCCTGGCTCGTGCTGCTGTTCTACGCGATGTTCCTGCTGCCCTTCGAGTTCAGGATCTTCGGCCTGACCATCGCCTTCCCGGCCTGGGTCAAGGCGATCATCGGGCTGGCGCTGCCGGTCGCGGCCAATGTCTCGGAGATCGTGCGCGGCGGCATCCGCTCGATTCCCTCGGGCCAATGGGAATCGGCGGAGGCGCTGGCCTTCACCCGGCGCCAGACGATGTGGATGATCATCCTGCCGCAGGCGTTCAAGCGCATGATCCCGCCCTGGATGAACCTCTATGCCATCCTCACCATGGCGACGACGCTGATCTCCGTCGTCGGCATCCAGGACGGGCTGACCATCACCCGCGCGGCGCTCGTGGCAGAGAGCCGGCCGGAGCTGATGATCCCGATGTACCTGCTGCTGCTCCTGATGTTCTTCGCCTATTGCTATCCGATCGCGCGGGCGACGCTGGCCCTGGAGCGACGCTTCAACGTGAAGGCTTAGAGGGATATGGCAAGCCGGCATCAACTGGGCGAACCCGTCGTCGTGGTCGCGGGCGTGGAGAAGTCCTTCGGTGCCTTTGCCGTGCTGAAGGATGTCGGCCTGACGGTGCGACGCGGCGAAACCGTCTGCATCATCGGCCCCTCGGGTTCGGGCAAGTCGACGCTGCTGCGCTGCATCAACGGGCTCGTGCCGATCAGCAAGGGCTCGATCACGGTGGCCGGCCGCGAGGTCAACGATCCCGCGCTCGACAAGCTCGGCTTGCGCCGCGATGTCGGCATCGTCTTCCAGCAGTACAATCTGTTTCCGCACAAGACCGCGCTGCAGAACGTGATGATGGCGCCGATCCATGTGCTCAGGCAGGACAAGGTCGCGGTCGAGGAGAGGGCGCGCAAGCTGCTCGCCAAGGTCGGCCTGTCCGACAAGCTCGCGAGCTATCCCGGTGAATTGTCGGGCGGCCAGCAACAGCGCGTCGCCATCGCGCGCTCGCTGGCGATGAACCCCAAGGTCATGCTGTTCGACGAGGTCACCGCCGCGCTCGACCCCGAGACGAAGAAGGAGGTTCTGGTGACGATCCAGGATCTCGCCGCCGAAGGCATGACCTGCATTCTCGTCACCCATGAGATGGGCTTCGCCCGCGAGGTCGCCGACCATGTCTATTTCACCGATGGCGGGCTGATCGTCGAGCATGGGCCGCCGGCCGGGCTGTTCGGCGCCCCCCGGGAAGAACGCACGAAAGCCTTCCTCGACAAGGTGCTCTGACCCAGGCGCCCTGACGAGCCGCGCCGTGTCGCATTCGGCGCGCGCATTGTCGCAAATCGACCGGCTGACACGGGGCGACCGGGAAACAATGTCGGCATTCTGGAAGCGAAACGCGCCGATCCTGGAAACAAGACGCACATGGCCCCGACCATTCCGCCCGATCCGAAATCAGTCGCCGGCAAGGCCTTGCAGATCGAGGAGCGCACGCAGCTTCTGGTGATCGGCGCCGGTCCCGCCGGGCTTGCCGCCGCCATCGAGGCGGCCGGGCAGGGTCTTTCGGTCGTGCTCATCGACGAGAACCCGGTTTCCTTCAAGACCATGGGCGACGAGGTACCGCTGCATTACGGGCAGGGGATGTCGGGGCTCGCGCGCAATCGCAACGCCATGCTGGAGGCCTTCATCGCCTCCGAGCCGCAAATCGAGATCGCCTTCGAGGCCGGCGTTGATCTCCGTCTCGGCACGGTCTGCTGGGGGCTCTACGCCAATGGTCCGTCGGTGAGCTGGCTGCCGGGCCTGGTTGCCGGGCTGAACGACGAGGACCGCTCCTGGCTGCTCCAGGCCGACCATGTCGTGGTCGCCGCCGGGCGCCGCGACATGGGGCTCGGCTTCCCCGGCTGGGAGAAGCCCGGCGTGATGGGGGCAACCGCCGCCGCCGCATTGGCATCGCGCTACGGCGCGCTGGCGCCGCGCCGGATCGTGGTTCTGGGCTCGTCCACCGAGGCGCTGATCGCGGCGGATGCGCTGCGCCGGGCCGGTGCCGAGATCGCCGCCATCGTCGAGCAGGCGGCCGAGCCGCTGGCCTCGCCCGATCTGGTTGACGGGCTGCGCGCGGGCGGCACCGAAATCTTGACCGGCCATGTCGTGCGCGAGGCGCTGGGCCGCGAGAGTGTCGAGGCGGCGCTCGTCAGCGCGGTCGATGCGGCCGGCCGCGCCACCGGCATGGAACGCGAGCTCGCCTGCGACGGCATCGTGCTTGCGGTCGGGGCGACGCCGGTCGTCGATCTCATCGACGCGCTCGGTTGCAAGGTCGCGTTCCAGGCGCAACGCGGCGGCTATGTCCCGCTCGTCGATGCCGATCAGCGCACCAGCCTTCGTCAGGTCTTCGCGGTCGGTGACGGCGCCGGCATCTGGCCGTCGAAGTCGATGAATCGTGGGATCGCGGAGGCCGAGGGCCGGCGCGCGGTCGCGGCCATCGTCCGGGAGCTCGGGCTCGACGACGGCCGGGCCGTACCCGACGCCGTCGCGCCCGACGCCGCGAGCCATGACATCGGCGCCTATCGTCTCGCCTGGGTGCGCGCCAGCGTCATCGAAGCCAAAGCGGAGTTCCATGTCTGCCAATGTGAGGAGGTGACGGCCCGCGAGATCCTGGAGGTTCGTCCGCCACGCTATCTCGACTGGCAGAACGAGCGCCGCAACGACCGCTCGCTTTCGGCGCTGCTCGGCGAGGAGCCGCCCAATCCCGACCAGATCAAGCGCCTGACCCGAGCCGGCATGGGTCCCTGCCAAGGTCGCCGCTGCCGCGAGCAGGTCGCGGCGCTGCTGGCGCTGGGCGCGGCGATGCCCTTGTCGTCGATCCCGCTGGCGAGCTACCGGGCGCCGGTCCGGCCACTGCCGCTCTCGGTCGCGGGCCAGATCCCGGAGCCGCCGGAGCAGGCCGAGCACTGGGACACCTGGTTCGGCATGCATGCGCAATGGCGTCCGTTCTGGGACGTGCCGGAGCTCTATACGGTCGCGGGCAACGACGCGACCGGCCCCGTGGCGAGCGAGTGAGGCCAGGCGTGAGCGAGATCAAGGGAGCCTCGGTCGTCATCGTCGGTGGCGGTGTCACCGGCCTCAGCGCGGCCTGGTGGCTGGCGCGCGAGGGCGTCGACGTCCTCGTCGTCGAGAAGGGCATGATCGGCTGGGAGGCGTCGGGCCGCAATGGCGGCGGCTGCTCGCACCACCATTCGCCGCTCTTCCTCGAGGAGCAGCGGCTCTGGCCGCAGCTGGACGAATTGCTGCGCTATCCCACCGAGTTCAGCGCCAGCCGCGTGCGCCTGGCATCGAGCGAACAGCAGATGGCGCTCTATGGCCGGGCGCTGTCGAATGCGAAGCGGCAAGGCTTCGAATCCGAGATCCTCGACGTCAAGCAGATCAGGGAGCTCGTGCCGCTGGCCGGCGAGAACATGGTCGGCGGCTATTTCTACAAATTCGGCGGCCACGCCAATCCGCATCGCACCCTGCAGGCCTATGCCTGGGCGCTGCAGGACCATGGCGGGCGCGTGATGCAGCACTGCGCCGTGACCGGCTTCCAGCTGACGGGCGGCAAGGTGAGCTGCGTCGAGACCGAGCGCGGGCTCGTCGCCTGCGACCATCTCGTCATCGCCGCCGGTCCCCAGACCGGGCGACTGTCGGCCATGCTCGGGCAGGAGGTGCCGGTGGCTTCGGCCCGCTGCGAGATGGTCGTGACCGAGCCGCTGCCGCTGATGCCCTATGGCGGCGTCGACGGGAACGGCCTGTATGGACGCCAGACGCTGCGCGGCAACCTCGCCTATGGCGGCGGCCCGCATGAATGGCTCGACATTGCCGGCAATGCCGCGCCGGCCAAGCCGGCGACGCCGCTGATGGGCCATATTGGCCGCCGGCTGGCGGAATTGCTGCCCAAGGCGTCCCATGCCCGGATCATCCGCTCCTGGGCGGGCGTGATCGAGAACACGCCCGATGGCCGGCCGGTGATCGACCACCTCGCCTCGAAGGACAATGTCGTGGTGGCGACGCTGTCGAGCGTTGGTTTCGGACTCTCGCCGGCGAGCGGCCGCGCGATCCGCGACCTGGTGATCGACGGCGCCTGCTCCTTTACCGATATCTCCTCGTTCAAGCTGTCGCGTTTCGCGCAGCTTGAGCCGAACTGGCGCGAATTGCAGGGCTGGCAGGCTCTGGCCGCGCAGGAGGCGATCGCGGCGTGAGCTCTACCGCCGTCATTGCGAGCGCAGCGAAGCAATCCAGGGGGCGTAGAACTCTACGATGCTGGATTGCTTCGCTTCGCTCGCAATGACGTATGCGGCAATTGCGAGCTATCCTACAGCGCGATCGTCACATCCGAGCGTGGCCGCGACGAGCAGGCGAGGATGAAGCCCTGCGCTTCCTCCTCCGCCGAGATGCCGCCCTCATGCTGCATGACGACCTTGCCATCGACCAGGCTGACGCGGCAGGTGCCGCATAAGCCCGAGGCGCAGCCGCAGGGGATGACGATGGTCTGGCGGGTGGCGGCCTCCAGCAGCGTCTCGTCGGCGCGGGCGCGGAAGCGCTTCTCGCCCATCTGGACGGCATAGCCCGTTTCCGGCGCGTTATCGGGAACCGGCGCGGGCGCGGCGGGCGCGACGGCACCGAAATGCTCGATCTGGAAATGTCTGGGCAGGCCACCCTCGGCGGCGTGGATCAGCCTGGCCTCGTCCATGAAGCCGGCCGGGCCGCAGCAGAACACCTCGCGCCGGCCGAAATCCGGCACTGCGACCGAGACCAGCCGCCGGTTGAGCCGGCCGGAGAACCCGAACCAGCCCGGCTCCGGCCGACTGACCAGCATCGCGACCGTGAGATTGGGCATGGCGCGCTGGAGCGCGGCGAGCTCGCCTGCGAACAGGATGTCGGCGGGCGTCCGCGCCGCGTGCAGCCAAGCGATATCCGTGCCGGCTGCGACCTCGGCCAGATGACGCAGCATCGCCATCAGGGGGCTGGCCCCCGAGCCGGCCGAGACCAGCGCGATCCTCTCGGTTTGCCGGGAGGCAATGGTGAAGCGCCCGCGCGGCGCGCGCGCCGCGATCATGTCGCCGAGTGAGAGCCGATCATGCAGCCAGCGCGTCGCGCGGCCCTGCGCATGCGCCTTGATCGTCATCGCCAGCATGTCGCTGCCTGGAGCCGAGGCCAGCGAGAAGGTCCGAAACAGGGTCTCGCCATCGACGCTGAGTCGAAGCGTCATCGACTGTCCCGCCTCATGGGTCCGCATGGCTTGATCGGGCCGGAACAGGAAGGTCTTGATGTCGCGCGTTTCGGGCCGGATTTCGACCACGGTCAGCCCCAGGAAATCCGCCTCGCTCATTCCGCCGCGATCCTGACGGGCGAGGGTGCACCGACGAAGGCCTCCATCTTGCCGGCATACCAATTGGCGAAATGGGTCAGCATGAACTCGGATGGCGCATAGGGTCCGGGCCGATAGGCCATCGAACGGATGCCGCGATGATTGACCTCCGCGAGCTCGGCGTCCTGTGCGTTGGTCGCGATCCAGACCTCGGTGAGGCGCTCGATCTCGTAATCGACGCCCTCGACCGCATCCTCATGCACCAGCCAGGTGGTGCGAACCGCCGTCCGATCCTGGCCGAGCGGCAGCACGCGGAAATGCAGGATGTGGTCGGACAGGAAGTGGTTCCAGTTGTTGGGTGCCCGGAACATCCGCACCGAACCGAGATCGGGCTCGGTGAAGTCGCCCAGCAGCTTCCTGCAAGCCGGTCCGCCATCCCCGGTGAAGGAGACCGCGCCCTCATGGAAGGGCAGGCGGATGCAACGGAACTCCTCGCCGCCATCGGCGGGCTTGTGCGGCAGCCCCAGCGCGTCCCATTTTGCGGTCTTGGCGTCCATCAGCTGCTTGAACTGGGCCGGCCCGCGCGGATCATCGGGCAGCGCGAACTCGACCAGCGTCACCAGCAGCTCAGGATGGTTGCCGGCGCAGTGATAGCATTCGCGATTGTTCTCGATGACGAGCTTCCAGTTGGCCTCCTCGATGATCGTCATCTCGAAGGCAACCTTGGTGCGGTCGGGCATATGCGGGGCGATGTAGGGCGTCACGCCGGCGCGGAAGCGGGCGAGATCGGGCGGGCTCTGCGCCAGGCAGATATAGACCATGCCGCAGATCACCTCGACATGGACGGGGTGCAGCCCGTATTCGCCGCGGTCGAAATCATCAGGCATCTGGCGCGCATTCAGCAGCGAGCCGTCGAGCTCATAGACCCATTGGTGGTAGGGGCAGACCAGCCGCGTCGCGCGACCCTTTTCCTTGCCGCAGATGCGCGAGCCGCGATGCCGGCAGGAATTGTGGAAGGCGCGGACGCCGCCGTCGCGGTCGCGCAGCACGACGATCGGGTTGTCGCCGACGGCGAGCGTCAGATAGTCGCCCGGCCGTTTGATCTCGCAGGAGTTGCAGGCGAACAGCCACTCGGTCTCGAACACGGCCTTCAGATCGGCCTCGTGCAGCGCCGGGTCGACATAGAAGGCCTGCGGCAGGCTGAAGCCCTCGCGGCGTTCGGCCAAGAGGCGGCTGATGCGGTCGCGGTCGATCATGGCTGCCGGGCCCTCGAAGCTCTGGGATTCCTGATGATCATCAGCGAGATCGGACCGCCGCGGCCGGGGCATTGCGACGTCGCGGACAAGCTTTGCGACGCTGTTTGTCGTATTCATTGTAACAATGTCGGAAAGTCGCTTTTCTGGCGCTGCCTTGGCGGGGATGATGCCAGCGGGGCTGGTGGAGGGTGACATGGCGAGGGACACGGCCGCAGGCACGCGCATCGTCACCCTGCTTCTCGTCGAGGGCTTCTCGATGATGAGCGTCGCATCGGCGATCGAACCGATGCGCTCGCTCAACCGGCTGATCGACCGCGAGGCCTGGCGCTGGCGGCTGGCGAGCCTCGACGGCGAGGTCCTGGCGGCCTCGAATGGCATTCCCCTGCCGACGGAAGCGGTCGAGACGGCGCTCTCCGGTTCGGATTACCTGTTCGTCTGCGGCGGCCTGCGCATCCAGTCGGTCGATGAGCGGCGCTATCTCTCCGTCCTGCGCAAGGCCGCACGCAGCGGCATCGCCGTCGGCTCGCTGTCGACGGGAACCTATCTGCTGGCGCGGGCCGGCCTGCTCGATGGTTATCGCTCGACGATCCACTGGGAAAACCGGCCGGCCTTCCAGGAGGAGTTTCCCGATCTCATCTGCACGGACAAGCTCTACGAGATCGACCGCGAGCGATTGACCTGTTCCGGCGGGACGGCCGCGATGGACATGATGCTGCACCTGATCATCGAGCGCCACGGTGCCGATTTCGCACGCCGCGTCGCCAACCAGTTTCATCATGACCGCATCCGCGACGAGCGCGACAACCAGAGCGGCGGCCGGCAGGAGCGTCTCGCCAGCCTGCCGCCGCCGGTGCGCGCCGCGATCCGCCTGATGCAGCGCCATGTCGAGGACACTCTCTCGATTGCCGAGATCGCCGAGAAGGCCGGCATGAGCGCGCGCCAGATCGAGCGCCTGTTCCTGCGCTATCTCGAGATGTCGCCAGCGCGCTACTATCTCTCCTTGCGCATCGATCGCGCGCGCGAATTGCTGCTCTACTCGGACAGGCCGATCCTCGAGGTCGCGATCGCGGCCGGCTTCACCTCGACCTCGCATTTCGCGCATTGGTTCAAGCGGCTGCAGGGTGTGCGGCCGTCGCAGTTGCGCGGAAGGGTCGCAAGCGAGGCGGAAACGGCGTCGCAGCTGACCGCTCCCAAGGACGCGACGTTATCCGCGCCAAGCGAAGCGCAGCGCCGGGATCCACCGTAGAGCGCAGCGCTCTCCAGGACGACGCGGTGGTTCGGCCGTTCCGGCTTCTGATCGGGCAGGATTGATCTCGCGTCGAATCCACGACGTTTGATGTCGTATCCCCGGCCCAAGGCTGGAACGGTTCTGATCGACACTTCCCTGACAAGGCGGATAACCGTCGAAGGGGAACAGCGTGGAGACGATCGCCTTCATCAGCGCGAATCTGCCGGTGATCGGGCAGCGCATGCTCGAGCACATCTCGCTCGTCAGCGTCTCCGTCGGCGTCGCGATCCTGACCGGCGTCCCGCTCGGCATCCTGATCACGCAGAGCCGGACATGGGCCGACCGCGTGCTCTATGTCGCCTCGGTCATCATCACGATCCCCTCGATCGCGCTGTTTGGCATCCTGATCCCGGTGTTGTCGCTGATCGGGCAGGGCATCGGCTATCTGCCGGCGGTGATCGCGCTGATCCTCTACGCGCAGCTGCCGATCATCCGCAACACCTACACCGCCATCATGAATGTCGACCCGGCGTTGCGCGAGGCGGCACGCGGCATGGGCATGACCACGCTGGAGCGCTTGCGCCGGGTCGAGCTGCCGCTGGCCCTGCCGGTCATCGTCAACGGCGTGCGCAGCGCCGTGGTGCTCAACATCGCGATCGCCGCGATCGCGACCTATATCGGCGCCGGGGGGCTGGGTACCTTCATCTCGCGCGGCATCTCGCAGACCGACATCCGCCAGCTCCTGACCGGTGCGCTCTTCGTCAGCCTGCTCGCGATCATCGCCGACTACGCCCTGCTCGGCGCCCAGCGCCTGATGACGTCACCGGGATTGAGGCTGCGATGATCCGGCTCGAGCAGGTCTCCAAGCATTTCGGCACGATGGTCGCGGTCGACCGCATCGACATGGAGGTGCCGGCCGGCGCGGTCTGTGTGCTGCTGGGGCCTTCGGGCTGCGGCAAGACCACGACGATGAAGATGATCAACCGGCTGATCCCGCTGACTTCGGGCCGGATCTTCGTCGACGGCCGCGACACCACCGGCGTCGACGAGGTCACGCTCAGGCGCTCGATCGGCTACGTCATCCAGCAGATCGGCCTGTTTCCCAACATGACGGTCGAGGACAACATCTGCGTGGTGCCGGACCTGCTCGGCTGGCCGCGCGACAAATCCCGCAAGCGCGCCTCGCAGCTGCTCGACATGGTCAATCTCGATCCCAGCGTCTTCCTCAAGCGCTATCCCAAGCAGCTCTCCGGCGGCCAGCAGCAGCGCGTCGGCGTGGTCCGGGCGCTCGCCGCCGACCCGCCGGTGCTGCTGATGGACGAGCCCTTCGGCGCGATCGACCCGATCAACCGCGAGGTCATCCAGGACGAGTTCATGAAGCTCCAGGCGGAGCTGAAAAAGACCATCGTCTTCGTCAGTCACGACATCGACGAGGCGGTGAAGATGGCGACCCGGATCGCGATCTTTCGCGACGGCAAGCTGATCCAGTACGACACGCCCGACAATATCCTGGCCCATCCGATCGACGCCTTCGTCTCGGAATTCGTCGGCTCGGACCGCACCCTGAAGCGCCTGCGGCTGATCAGGGTGACGGATGCGATGATGACTGATCCTCCCCGCGTGAAGGCTGACGATACGCTGGAGACCGCCGTCAGGCTGATGGACCAGCACGGCCATGTCTCGATCGTGATGGTCGGCCCGCGCGGCCGGGCGCGCGGCGTCATCCGGCACGATGCCGCGCGTGATCTCAAGGGCGTCGTCGGCGAGCATCAGGAGCCGCTGCCGGGCGTCGTCAACGTCAAGGACGACCTGCGCTCCGCCGTCTCGCAGATGTTCACCCATGGCGTCACCTGGCTCGCCTGCGTCGACGATGACGGCTTCTACAAGGGCTACATCACCCAGAAGAGCATCACCCAGGTGCTCGGCGCGACCTACAGGGACCGCTGAGATGGCCGCGACCGGGCTCCAGACCGCATCACGCCTGCTGCTCATCGCAGGCGTGTTTGCGCTCGGGGCCTGGCTGCAATCGACCGGGCTCCTGCCTTCGATCCTGAAGCATCGCAGCGACGTGATCTACCTGATCCGTCAGCATCTGGCGCTGGCCGCGATCTCGGGAGCCATCGCCATCGTGGTCGGAATCCCGCTCGGCATCGTGCTGACGCGGCCCCGCTTCGAGGGCTTCGCCGACGCGGTCACGCAGATCGTCAATCTCGGCACCACCATCCCGACGCTGGCTTTGCTGGCGCTGTCGATGTCGTTCCTCGGCATCGGCGCCCCGCCCGTCATCTTCGCACTCTTCGTGCTGACGCTGCTGCCGATCGTGCTCAACACCATCGCCGGGCTGCGCTCGGTCCCCCAGCCGCTGATCGAGGCGGCGCGCGGCATGGGCATGACACCGGCCCAGATCCTGCGCCGGGTCGAACTCCCCAACGCCGTCTTCGTCATCCTGGCGGGCATCCGCACGGCGCTCGCGATCAATATCGGCACGGTCCCGCTCGCCTTCCTGATCGGCGGCGGCGGCCTCGGCGAACTCATCTTCACCGGCATCGACCTGATGGAGCCGAGCATGCTGCTGGCGGGCGCGATCCCGACTGCGCTGCTCGCCGTCACTGTGGATTTCCTGGTCGGCCAGATTCAGTTCTGGCTGGTTCCAAAGGGCGTCAACCCGTTGCGCTGAGCGCAACGACTCCGATTTCGCACCTCAACCAAAAAAGGGGATCTCGACCATGTTGAAACGCACCTTCCTCGGCCTCGCCGGCGCGGCATTCGCACTGGCCGCCACGCCGCTCTCCGCCCAGCCCCAGACTATCGTCGTCGGCGGCAAGAACTTCACCGAGCAGCAGATCATGTCGGAGATGACGACGCAGCTGCTCAAGGCCAAGGGCTTCACCGTCGACAAGCGCGCCGGCCTGGGCACCGCGCCGCTGCGCCAGGCCCAGGAAGCCGGCCAGATCGACGTCTACTGGGAATATACCGGCACCTCGCTGATCACCTTCAACAAGGTCACCGACAAGATGGATGCCGCCGCCACCTACGCCAAGGTCAAGGAGCTCGACGCGGCCAAGGGCCTGGTCTGGCTCAACCCGTCCAAGGCCAACAACACCTATGCGCTTGCCATGCGCAAGAAGGACGCCGACGGCCGGGGCATCAAGTCGCTCTCCGATCTCGCCGCGAAGGTGAAGGGCGGGCAGCCGACCAAGTTCGGCTGCAACGCCGAATTCTATGCGCGGCCCGACGGGCTCGGCCCGCTGCAGACCGCCTATGGCTTCGAGTTCGGCCGCGAGGCCACGGTGCGGATGGATACCGGCCTGGTCTACCAGGCGCTGCGCGATTCTCAGGTCGATGTCGGGCTGGTCTTCGCCACCGATGGCCGCGTCCCGGCCTTCGATTTCGTCATCCTGACCGACGACAAGGGCTATTTCCCGACCTATGCGATGACGCCGGTCATCCGCAAGGAAACCCTCGACAAGAACCCGAAGCTCGGCGAAGCGCTGAACGCGCTCTCGGCCAGGCTCGACGATGCGACGATGGCCAAGCTCAACGCGGCGGTCGATGTCGACAAGAAGAGCGTCGAGGAGGTCGCGGCCGGCTTCCTCAAGGCGCAGTCGCTGACCTGAGCGCCCGGCGGCAAGGGTCTTCGCGCCTTTGCCGCCATCGCTTGTAACAACCCCTTGCCGCCAGCCCCTATCGCCATGACCCGCCTGACAGTCGCCGCCGCGCAGATCGCCTGCCAGCCGGCCGATATCGACGTCAATCTGGCGAGCCATCTCGCCATGATCGAACAGGCGCGGCGTCGCGGCGTCGACCTTCTCGTCTTTCCGGAATTGTCGCTGACCGACTATCTCGCCCAGCCGGACTGCGCCGCGCTGGCGCTCGGGCGCGACGCGGCGCCCCTGTCTCTCCTGGCCAGGGCCGCTGCGCCCATGGCGGTCTCCGTCGGTTTCATCGAGGGCGACGCGCAGGGCCGCGTCTTCAACGCGCAGGCGCTGCTTGCGGGCGGCGGCATCGCCGCGGTCCACCGCAAGCTCAACCTTCCCGGATATGGCTCCCTGCGGGAGGACCAAGTTTACGATGCGGGCGAGGTGCTGCTGCCTGCCGATCTCGGCCAAGGCTGGCGGGCCGCGACGCTGATCTGCGCCGATAGCTGGAACCCGGCGCTGCCCTGGCTGGCGGCGCTCGCAGGCGCGAACCTGCTGCTCGTGCCGGTCGCATCGTCGCGCGGTGCGGTCGCCGGCGGCTTCGACAATCCACGCGGCTGGGAGATCAACCTCGCCCACACCGCCATGACCTATGGCCTGCCCACGATCTTCGCCAATCACTGCGGCCAGCGTGGCGGCTTCGATTTCTGGGGTGGCTCGCGCATTCTCGATGCCCGCGGCATCGCGCTCGCTCAGGCCGGCGACGGGCCCGGACTGATCGTCGCGGAGGTCGATTTCGCCGCTGGCGTCGCTGCGCGCCAGAACCTGCCGACGATCCGCGACAGCGACCCTGTTCTGATCCATCGCCTGCTGCAAGAGCACCTGCTGGGAACGCACCTCTCCTGCGCGAAAGCCTGACCGATGTCGCCGCTCGCCTTCATCCACGACCTGCGCTTCGCCGACCTGCCGGGCGAGGTGGCGCATCAGGCGCGTCGTTGCCTGCTCGACCTCGTCGGTGTCGCCGTGGCCGGGCGGCAGACCGAATTGTCACGCATCGTCCACGGCTTCGCCATTCGCCAGATGGGTGCGAGCCAAGGTGATGCAAGGTTGGGCGGTGCGCGCCTGATCTTCGATGGCCGTCGTGCCAGCGCGGCCGGCGCGGCTTTCGCCGGCGCCTCGACGATCGATTCCTTCGACGCCCATGACGGGCATCCTTTGACCAAAGGCCATGCCGGTGTCGCGATCCTGCCGGCGCTGCTGGCCGTCGCCGACGCCGAAGGGCTCATCGCGGCCGATGGGCTGGATGGCGGCGAGCTTCTGACCGCCCTGGTCGTCGGTTATGAGATCGCCATCCGCGCCGGCATCGCCCTTCACAGCAGCGTCGCCGACTATCATACCTCCGGCGCCTGGAACGCGCTCGGTTGCGTTAGCGTCGCCGCGCGCCTGCTGAAGCTCGATCGCGGGACGACGCGGCACGCGCTAGGCATCGCCGAGTATCACGGCCCGCGCAGCCAGATGATGCGCTGCATCGACCATCCGACCATGCTGAAGGACGGTTCCGGCTGGGGCGCCTTCGCGGGCGTCTCGGCGGCCTATCTGGCGCAGGACGGCTTCACCGGCGCACCGGCGATCACGCTGGAGGCGCCCGATCAGGTCGATCTCTGGAGCGATCTCGGTTTGCGCTGGCGCATCCTCGAGCAGTACGTCAAGCCTTACCCGGTGTGCCGCTGGGCGCAGCCTGCGGTCGAGGCCGCAGCATCGCTGGTCGCGCGCCATGGCATCGCGCCGCAAAGCATCGCCGGGGTCGAGGTCGAGACGTTTCTGGCAGCGGTGAAGCTGGGGACGGCGGTGCCGACGACGACCGAAGCCGCGCAATATGCACTCGGCTTTCCGCTCGCCGCCTTTCTCGTGCATGGCCGGCTGGGAGCCGCCGAGATCGGCCCCGCGGGCCTCGCCGACCCCGCAATCGCCGCGATGATCGGGAAAATCGCGCTGTCGGAGCGGGAGGACCTGTCGCGTGCCTTTCCAGCCCGCCGGCTTGCGCGTGTCAAAATCACCCTCGTCAGCGGCGATGTCCTGATCTCGGAGGTGACCAGCGCGCGAGGCGACGCCTCGGAGCCGCTTTCCGATGCGGAGCTCATCGCCAAATTCCACACCTTGGGCGATGGCTGCGACGCCCGGGCATGGCGCCTCCTCGCAGAAACCTGCATGCAGCCCGATGTCGGAGGCTTGAGGCTCGCGGAGGCTCTGACTCTGATCCTGGCGGATTTTCAGAATGCCGGCGCAGCGCAGCCGACCCTGGGTCTGGGAGGCTCGGCGGTTGGCGAGCTGACGTAAGCGCGTCGGCATGGCCCGACCGATCGTCGACCGGGCCATAGCTTTGCATGCGCCAGAACCGGCTTTCCCACGTCAGAACATGTGGAAAGGCGGCTTGGCGTCGTCCGGCAGGAGCGCCTTATAGGGGGCCCGGACAAGACGCTCCGCGAAATCGGCCTTGGCCTTTTCCAGCAACCCAGGTTCGACGAGCGCGTCCACGGCTACGCCCGCCATGACCTTGGCGACGTGGACCATGCCCTTATGCGCCAGCGGCGATTGGCCATGGGCCGTCAACTGCCAGGAATGCCCGGGCGTGCCGATCGTATAGGTCGCGCCGCGCGCCTGGACCGTGGGAACGGCCCAGGAGACATCGCCGACATCGGTCGAGCCCATCATCCGCGGTCCCGGCACCTCCTTGGGTGCGATCGCGTTGCACAGCGGGAAATCCGTCACCGGCAAGCCCGAGCGGCGAAATGCGCTTTCGATATGCGCGGGCGTCACGGTCTTCTGCATGCGCCTGGCGAAGGCGACGTCGTCCGCATCGAAAGGCGGCGGGCCGAGCCGATCGAAATTGCGCTGCATCGCATTTTCCAGGGGCGTGTTCGCCAGCAGGCTGCTCATCGCGCTGACGACTTCGCTGCTGACTGTGGTCTCGGTCATCAGCGCCGCGCCTTCGGCGATTTTCCGGACGCGGGCGATAAGCTCATGGACCTGGGAGACCATCGTCGCGCGCACGACGTATCGCAGCCTGGCCTTGGCCTGCACGACGTTCGGCGCGATGCCGCCGGCATCGAGATAGGCATAGTGAATGCGGGCGTCCGAGGGCATATGCTCGCGCATGTAGTTGACGCCGACATTCATCAGCTCGGCGGCGTCGAGCGCCGAACGGCCGAGATGCGGCGCAGCGGCGGCATGCGAGGCACGGCCGGAGAACTCGAAATCGAGCGTCGTGTTGGCCAGGGATATGGCTGCCGTCACCGCCGCAAAATCGGCCGGATGCCACGAAATCGCGATGTCGACGTCCTTGAAGGCACCGGCCTTGACCATGAACGCTTTGCCTGCCCCGCCTTCTTCGGCAGGGCAGCCATAATATCGGACGCGGCCCTTGAGCCCACGCTCCGCGAGGAAATCCTTGACCGCCGCGGCCGCCAGCATGGCGCCGGCGCCGAGCAGGTTGTGGCCGCAGCCATGGCCGGCCGGCTGGTTGGGAAGCGGTTGATGCTCGGACACGCCGGGCGCCTGCGAAAGCTCCGGCAGCGCGTCATACTCACCGAGGATGGCGATCACCGGCCCGTCTTCTCCCGCTTCGCCCATGACGGCGGTCGGCAATCCGGCGATGCCCGTCTCCACGCGAAATCCCTCGCGCCGAAGCTGCTCGGCATGGGCTGCAGCCGACTTGACCTCGCGATAGTTGAGCTCGGGCATCTCAAAGACGCGGTCGCTCAGCTCGATATAGTCCGCCTGCTTTGAATCGACGATCGTCCAAATCTTATCGGTATTCTGCACAGCCTTCTCCCGAGATTGCGTTGGCGCCCATAATTGCGTTCGCGCCCCTGGAGGCTACTACAAGGCGGACGGCAGAACGGCCGAATTTTGCCCCGAAGAATCGGCGATTCTTGCAGGTTGGAGGTTTGCTTGCGCCCTCCGGAATTCGCGATGCTTGCCTTCAAAACCCTGCAGCGGACCTCACACGGGCAATTCGTGCACGGTGATGGCGGGGCAGATCCCGCGGGCAATGTCGATCAGGTGGCGGTGATGCGTAGCCACGACAACCTGACCGGTCTTGGCCATCTCGGTGAGGAGACGGCAGGCCTCCTCGGATCGGAAATCGTCGAAGGTCTCGAGGATGTCATCTGCTATGAACGGCAGCGAGGGACGGGTCTTGGCGAACTCGTGATAACCGGCGATGCGCAGCGCGAGGTAGAGCTGAGCCCGCGTGCCGGTCGACATGTCCGTGGCGAGTTTCGAGCCGCCCGTGGCCATGACGCCCAAAAGGATTTCCTTGTCGCCGCTGGGCTGGGTCTTAAGGCCGGAATAGGCGCCCTTGGTGATCGTCTGGAAAGCCTCCGAGGCGCATTGCAGCATCGAGGTCCGGTGCGTCTCCCGATAGATCTGAAGTGCCTGGTGGGCGGCAGCGATGCCCAATTTCCGGCGCGCAAAGGTGATGGCCTTCTCTTCGAGCTCGACAAGCAATGTCCGGCGCTCTTCGTCGAGCCGCGCGACCGCATCGTCGCCACCGATCGCCGCGAGCGCGCGATCTGCCTGCATGTGCCGAGCATGGAGTTCGTGAGCTTCGCGATCCTGTCCGTCGATCCGCGCCGTGAGCGTCGCCGCCTCGGTTTCAAGCTGCGATTGATCGAGGTTGGCCAGGATCGCTTCAGCGGCGTCCAGCGTTTCGGATCGACACGCTGCAGTCACGCGCTCGCCCAGGAGCTTTAGCTGGCGCTCAAGGTCGGAGCGACGATTGGCCTGGTCGATCATGGCGCTGACCTCGAGCAGCGAACCGACGCCGAAGAAAGCGGTGAGGGTCGATGCTTCGGCCTGATGCAACGCGATCCCTTCCATGGCCTCACGATGCACGATCTCGGCCTGGTCGAAATCGGCTTGTTTGCTGCGGCGCTTTTGGTCGTTCAGGCGCGCGAGCTCAAGTTGCTGGCGTAGGCCTGCGGCGAGTTTGAGGGGATCATCGGTGGCTGCGAGTCTAAGCGTGCCGGCGATCGACTGCACGGCCTGGGCGAACTGCTCCTGGTCTTGCTTCATTGCCGCGATGCGGTGGCTGAGGCTTTCGCGTTCGGCCTCCAGAGGCGGAATCTCAGCAAGCAGGGACAGGATCTGATTGATCTCGTCAGGTCCGGGCGGGGAGGGCACTTGACCTAGCCAGCAAGACCCGACGGCAGTGCTCCAATCCCGTTGCCATTCGTCATCGATGGCTTGTGCCTCGGCGAGATCTCGCTTGCGTGCGGCGACTTCGGTCGAATGGGTTTCGACCGCCTTTGCTGCGTTGGCGAGATCGGAACGCTGCTTCTTCTGCTGATCGACGATGGCCTGCAGGCTGAGGAGAAGGCTGTCGAAGGCGACCTCGGGCGACGCGATTCCAGCAATCTTCAAGGCGGATGTCAGCCGCTCGATCTGGGCGGCGGCATCATCTTGAGCGGCCTGAAGATCGATCGATACCGATTTGAGGCCGGCATTGATGTCGAGAACCGATAGGCGACGCGACAGCCAACGATCGAGTTCGCTCAAACGCATGTCCGCCGGCAGCCCGATCGCGGTGAGAGCGCCTGCCGTTTCGCGTTCCAGAGCCAGCTTCAGGTCGAGCGCCCGGCTGTGGAGATCCTCGACCCGTTTCAGCCTGGCGGAGGCTGTCGCCAGCCCCTGCACGGCCTGCCGCAGCTCGGCAGCCTGGCTTGTCTGGCGAAGTTGCGTATCCGTGATCCCGTCATCCTGCCGCAACGCGCTCTCGAAGGCTTCGGCCGTGGCATGGTCCATGGCTCGGCGATGGCTGAGCCAGGCGTCATCGCGCCTGGCCCGGGTAGCGAGGGCGGCGGCATGATCGACCAGCCCGGTTGCGGCTTTGATCGAGTCGCTTTTCGCAGAGAGCTCGATTGTGGTGCTGGTCAGGCTTTCAATCTCGGATGCGTGCGTGACCAGGGACTGGCGGATCGTTTCAGCCCGGCCGCGCCAGTCTTCGATCTGATCTGCCGTCGGCACTCTGACCGCGTTGAGCTGATCGATTTCGCCAGACCACGGGCTAAGCTGCGAGACTTGGTCTGCAAGCTTCTCTCTGAGCTGGACGACGATGCGGCGCGCCGATGTCTCGCGGGCGACATGGTCGCTCGCCCGAGCCTGATCGAGAACGAGCTGCAGCCGCGCCACCGACGACTCATCGGGCTTGGCCGGGCCGAACCCTTCAAGGACCTGTCTTGCCGCGGCATCCGCCTCGCTGGCACGGATATGTTCTCTCCTGGCGGACTGCCGCCTTTCGTGGATTCCCGATCGTCGATCGATCAAGCCGCGGAGCTTTCCAACGAGCGAGGCCGGCAGGACCAGTTGCGATGGGTCTGCATCCCGTCGATCGAGCCGTTCTGCGAGCGTCTTCAGGTTGCCGGTGATGACGGCGAGTTCGGATTGCCGCTTTGGGATGTCGAGTGCAGCGACATAGCGCGCCTCGCCGGTATGCAGGGCGTCGATTGCGGGGCCTGCCTCGATGACGGACTGCACGAGCTGAATGCCATCCCGCTCCCGGCGAATCCGCTCGACGCTGGCTGAGGCGATCTCGGATGCGGCCTTGAGGCGGCTATCGGCCGCGATAAGCTCCGGCAAGCGTCCAGTCCAGGCGGCAGGCGGCTGTGGCACGTCGGCCAAGGTCGCAAGGTCCTGGCGAAGAGCCCTTGCGGCTGCCAGGTCAGGCAAGGCGGAGAGGTAGCGGTTGATCTCGTCCAGACGGAGCTTCGACTTGCCGCGCTCGGCCAGCGATGTTTCGTATTGTGCCGCGGCGCCGTCCCTATCCTGGACAAGTTGGGCATAGGTGGTGGCAAGGACGTTGATCTCGTCCTTTCTGGCTTTCAGCGCATCGAGCCTGGTCTTGAAGGTCGAGAGTTCGCTCGATCGGGCGCGTGCCTTGTGAAAGGCATCGGCGGTCTCCTGCAATTTGGTGAGGGTCGCGCCGAAGCCAGCCAGGCCTGCGCTGGCGGAGAAGAGCAATTGGCCGAGCTCACCCTGGCTGGCGAGGATGCTTTCACCGCCGAGGCGCAGCGTCTCCTCATCGAGACAGAACATCATCCGATAGGCTTCGCGGGTGATGCCGGATAGGCCGGCGGTCAGCACGCCTTCATCGATCGCCTGGCCGCTCGCATCCCTAAGCCGAGCCCCCCGTTTGACGCGCACGAATTCTCGCGTGCCGCTGGGAAGGTCGAGAGCCGCACCGAGCTGCATGGTGTCGTAGCCGTGCAGGAAGTCGTAGGGCGAGCGCTGGCCAATGCCGAAGAACAGGTCGACGATCGCCGCCGTGAGCGTCGATTTACCAGCCTCGTTGGTGCCGACGATCAGGTGAAAATCGGGCTTGCCGTCCTCGGGGCTGCCGAAGTCGAGCGGATGGTCGGTGAAGCGACCGAAACGGGTGAGATCAAGGCGCCGGATCCGCATCAGGCGCGCGGCTCCCCATCGGCTTCATGCAGATGGGCGATGACGTCGAGCGCGCCATCGCTGGTCAATTGCGCGACGGCCCTCTCGAAGCTGGCCTCATCCTCTCCAAAAATCTTGTGAAGCTCGCGAGGCAGTGCGCCCCGAAGCTCCGTGATGATCTCGCTGGCCTGAAGCCGGTACGCATCTGATGTCAGGACGTCGCTGGAGATGAGCCGCGACAGCTCCGCGACGGCGCTGGCGCTGTCGACCGCTGCTCCCTGAGGTTCGGAGCATTCAGAGCTGACCTTTTCGATCCAGGTCTTGCCGATGATCGCGGCTTGCTGCTCGGCTTCGGCGAGCAGCATCTCGGTGTCTCGGCGCAAGCGCCAGGTCAGGGGCGTTGCGCCGGTGAGCATGATACGGGCGATCAGATGATCAGATGCCGCGACTTCGCACTCGGCCGCCAGTTTGCGACCGATGGCTCGCATGGCGTCTGACCAGTCCTCAACGCCGGACAGGTCCACCATGACGCGCTCAAACTGAGCCGTACTGGTACGGTGCTCTTCGATCTGGATGGTGCCGTCGTCGTTGACTGTGACGAGGCTGACCGATTTCGCGCCGCTCTCGTTGATGTCACGGCCCTGCGGGATGCCGGGCATGACGATGGCTGGCTTGTCGAGGTGAACCTGGCGCTTGTGGATGTGGCCGAGCGCCCAATAATCGAAGCCGGCCGCGGCGAGGTCGGTGACGCTGCAGGGCGCATAGCCGTCATGGCCTTCGGCGCCGGCGAGGCTGGTGTGCAGAAGCCCGATATTCACCGCGCCGTCGACCGGAGGCTTGAACTTCGGCAAGAGGCTCTCGGGGGCGTGCGGTCGCGGAAAGCTGATCCCGTGAATGACGACGTCCCGGCGGCCTGTCTGGCTCGGCAGGCGAATGGCCCCGGCGGAACCTTTGAAGAAGGTCACGCTGTCGGGAAAGACGAGCTCCTTGGTGATCTTGGACTCGGCATCATGGTTGCCGCGGATGCCGAAGGTGCGGATGCCCGCTTCATGCAGCCGGCGCAGTTGCGCGGCGATGAAGCCGGCGGTCTTCATGGAGGTCTGGTCGCCGTCGTAGAGGTCGCCCGAAATCAGGAGGGCGTCGACCTTCTCGTCCAGGCAGAGATCGACGATTGCGACAAACGCTTTTCGCGTGGCGTTGCCGACCAGGTCCGCGAGCTCGGGGTTTCGCAGCGCCAAAGACTTGAGCGGCGCATCGATATGCAGGTCCGCGCAGTGAACGAAGCGAAAGCTGAAAATGACGTTCGGGCTCCATCCCGTCAGGATTTTTGTCGATCGAGCATACCCGAAAGAATCCCCTTGAGGAGGGACGGCCCCGAATTGTCAGCTGGTATCACGCTCCCGGACGCATGTTTGCAACTGGAATCTGGGGCCCGGCAGGATGATTGTCCTGACCTGGTGGCCCGCTTGGTATAAGGACGCCTGGGGAGCGGTGTTCCCTCAAATGACAACCTCGATTTGGAACGGCCCAGAACGCCTGAAAGCGGATGTTGGCACAGTTCGGAAGGTGGCACCCAACGCGAAACTAGGCGGGAACTTTCGCCTTGGCGGCGAAGCTCAAGGAGGAGGCCCCGCAGGCGCAAAGGAGATGTTTCTTTGAACCGCGCGGCGGGGTGAGCTCAAGAAGCCCACTGCAGGTTGGGCAGTGGAATTGCGTCACTACCTCCTTATAAGCCGCGACGACGGCGGCGAAGTCCTTGCGGCCAAGGTTCGCCCACGCGTTGAAGTGGACAGTGGGATTTATCTGCCAGTGCTCGATGGTTGCGGCGCGGATCGCATCCTCGAGGTTCTGCTTTCTGGCCTTGATTGCAAGGACCTCTACCGCGCCGCCCCACGTCTCGGCGGCCTTCAGAGCGTCGCCATAGAGTTCACGCTTGCGGTTGAGCGCGGGCTCCAGCAGATCGCCGAGGTCATAACGCCCGTCGGCGCTGAAGAGCACCTTCGCCCGAAAGGCCTGGCAGGCCTCGGCAGTGACGTACTCCAGGTAGTTCCGCAGCTGCGCGGCCGCCTCGCGCATGTTGTCGTTGTCGATGGCCGCCTCGATCTCGTTCCATACATCGTTGTCCACCCAGATGGACGGACCCGTTTCGACGGACCATTTGCGGAAGCGCACAATGTTTTTTGACGGAACGAGACCGGCCGTCTGCATGAACTTCAACCAGACGGGGTCGTGGGTAGTCAGTACGAACTGGGTGCCGGGGAACTGGGCCTTCAGCATGCGCGTGACTTCCCGCCGATGACCGGTGTCCACTGACATCAAGACGTCGTCGAGAACGGCGAAGGTAAATTTGTTGCCCTGGAGATGGTCCATCAAGGCGAGGTAGAGGCACAAGCCCATGCTGTCTTGGTGGCCTTCGCGGTGAAAAGCACCTGGAGGGAATTTGCCCCGTTTGTAGAAGTCGACCTTAAAATCCAGGCTCGCCTTGTCCTGCTTCATCTCGGCTTCGAAGACGCCTTCGTCTTCCGCATTAAGTTGCCGGTAAAGCTCAGAGAACCGGGTCTGTACCTTCCGATAGATGCCCACCAGGGCCGCCTCGGTCTCCGCGCTGTAGATCTCGGACACTCGCGACGCCGTCCGCGCCTGTTCAGAAGCGTGAGTAAGCGTGGCGTTTGCAGCGCGCAGGGCGTCAAGGCGCGCTTGGGCGACGCTCAGCACGGCTGCAGCGGCGTGCTGTGCCGACGGTTCTGGGAGTTCGGCGATCCGGAGGGCCAGACTGTCGAGCAAGCCATGGATGACCGACTCATCGGGTAGGGCACCCAGGGTCTCGATAGACTGCTCAAGTGGCAGGAATGCTTGCAGTTCGCCGATGGCCTTGCCGAGCGCCGTTCCCCATGCCGTAAGCACGGGCAGCGAGTCGGGTGGGAGCATAGCTTTAGCGTGCGGCCAGACAGTTCTCAATACCTCGCGCTCAGCCTCGAGCTTGGCCACGATTGGCGACAGATTGGCTTCTGCATCGACGCGCAGTGCCTTCACCTCAACGAGCTTTGCACGCTTTTCGGCAATGATCGACCAACGCTTCAGGCGTATGGGGGATATCGCAGGCCGGGCAGTGCTCCCCGTCGAACAAATCGAGGGCGACCTTCAGGAAGTCGTCGCGTATGACCGCGTTGAGCAAAGAGGCGTCGGCCTCCAGACGCCGCAGCTTGGTGAGCGCCTCGTTGCGCGCCGCGCTGAATTCGTGGCTGGCCCTGGCGTCCATTGCGTCTCGTAGGGCGCGTAGATCATTCTCGGCAACCGCCTTGTTCACTGGCATGGTCGGTTGACCGCCCACTATCCCGACACCTGCGTTGACCGCAGTATCTGCGCAGATCTCTTGAAGCTGCCCGAGACCCAATGCCGCGCGTTGCGAATTGACGGCCGAGAGGATCACGGTCGGCGTAGTGGTCGATAGGCTAAGCGCCCGGCTGAAGGCGTCATCTGCCGCCTTTCGAGCTTGGCCGGCGGTCTTCCCGGCAGCCATGGCGTCGCGCGCGATCTTCTGGAAGCGAAGCCGCAAAGCGTTGATCCGGTCGAGCTTAAGGAGTTCCTGGACCTCCTTGGATCTCGCCCCCGGCTCGGCGAGCACATAGCTGGTGATCTCGCGCCGCGAGAGCGCGAACTCGGGGTGGCCCTCGAGATATGCTAGGATCTTGCGCATTTCCGCGGTGTCGGGGGTGATCTCGGGCGTCGTAGGCGCCTTGACTGTCCGCCGTATGGTCAAGGTCTTGCCTAGCGGCGGTATATGCAGCACGGCCTCTGCGAATGCTTCCTCCGGCAGAACGCAGTCGATGTGCGGGCCATGCAGCTTGATCGACAGCTCACCTCGACCGCGTCCGGTCAGCCGTGAGATCGTCCCAGATAGTACGAACTCGAGCGCATCCACGATACCGCTCTTACCGGTTCCATTAGGCCCGCAGATCGCGAAGTTCTTGCTGTTCAGATGCAGCGTGAGATCGCGGATGCCTCGCAGGTCTTATTGGCGGAGAGTGCGGCAACGGCTCGGGAACGTCGGCTCCTGGCCCATTGCTGACGCTTTCAACGTCCGCTTAGCGGTAGCCCAGGTCATCGAGGCAAGAACGGAAATCCGCCCTGAGGAGCAGGGCTGTGTCAGGATGCCTTCCTCGTCCGGGAACCTGTCGAGGCGCCTGACGTTAATCCTGGCAGAAAAATGGGTGGGACCGATGTGACCGGGGACGAGCTTCGAGGCGGGATAATTAGCGAAGCCGCTCCACAGCGCGATGTGATCGTCCTCGGCGGTGCCGAGAAGCCAGCTGAGCATAGCAAAACCCGACCCGCCGAATCGGTTTGGCGGATGCTCGGTCGATTTCTCGCATCCACTCCCTCGAAAATTTCGGCAGCCGCGTCAGCCTGCTCACGAATCGGCGCCGACGTCGCTCAGCGCACGCAGCCTTGGCGGGCGCGGCTGGGCGCGCGCCTCCCGCCCTTGCGGCGACGGGTCGCCGAGGGCGCCGTGCTGACGGGGAGCGTTCTCCTGCGCGCCCTCAGGCGCATTCGCGCACGCCATGTCGCGATCGCGGCCGCGCTCTTGATCACGCCCATAGTTGTGCTGATCGCCTACAGCGTTGTAACCCTGCCGCTAAACGGCGGCCTCGTGATCGCGCCAACACCGAGCGCCCTGGTGATCGAGGCCCAGGACGGCCGGAACTTCGCCACGCGAGGCGTCTTCAAGGGCGGAAAGCTCTCCTCCGCGGATCTGCCCGAGCATCTCAAAGCGGCCGTCGTTGCGATTGAGGATCGCCGATTCTACGAGCATGCCGGCATCGATCCGCGCGGCATCGTCCGCGCCGCCTGGCGCAATTGGCAAGGCGGCGGCACGCGCGAAGGCGGCAGCACCATCACGCAGCAGCTGGCGCGTCTGATGTTCCTGTCGCCCGACCAGAACCTCCGCCGCAAAATCCAGGAGGCTGTGCTAGCGATCTGGCTGGAGCGGCAAATCGGCAAGCAGGACATTCTGTTGCGCTATCTGAACACCGCCTATTTCGGCGCCGGCGCCTATGGTGTCGATGCGGCGGCGAGGCGCTATTTCGACAAGCCGACGAAGGACCTATCCCTTGCCGAATCGGCGATGCTGGCCGGGCTCGTGCGCGCGCCTTCGCAGCTTGCGCCGACGCGTAACCTCGGCGGAGCCAAGGAGCGGGCCGACACCGTCCTGCGAGCGATGCTGGCGAGCGGGGCGATCTCGGCGCAGCAGGCCGCCGATGCCCGCGCCGCGCCGGTGAGCCTGCGCATTCCGCCAGAAACGCCGCCCGGAACGAATTACTTCGTCGACGTGGTCGAAGCCGACACGCGCCGCCTGATTGGAGTGGCCGCGGGCGACCTGACGCTGCGCACGACGCTCGATCTGGAGTTGCAGCGGGTCGCCGAGGGTGTGATCGCCCGCCGCTTTGACAGCGAGGGCGCGGCCAGGAAGGTCTCGCAGGTCGCGCTCGTTGCACTGGCGCCCGATGGAGCGATCAAGGCCATGGTCGGCGGTCGCGACTATGAGGCGAGCCAGTTCAACCGGGCGACTCAGGCCAAGCGCCAGGCCGGCTCGGCGTTCAAGCTGTTCGTCTATCTTGCCGCCTTGCAGAAAGGTTATACGCCGCAGACCAGCGTGCTCGACGAGCCGACGCAGATCGGCGACTGGGAGCCGCAGAACGCGAGCGGACGCTTCAGAGGCCGGATGCCGCTGCGCACCGCCTTCGCGCAGTCGAGCAACTCAGTGGCAGCGCAACTCGGCAACGAAGCCGGCATTCCGGCCGTGATCGCAATGGCCAAGCGGCTCGGCGTCAAGTCGGAACTCCCGACCGTGCCGAGCCTGGCTCTGGGGTCCGCCGAGGTGACCTTGCTGGAGATGACCCGCGCCTATGCCGTGCTGGCGACCGGCAACGAGGCGATCGAGCCCCACGCGATCCGTGCGATCCAGAGCGAAGGCCAGAAGGCGTTGTTCACCCATGTCGCTCCCGCCCCCGGCCCGGCAGGCGGCCTCGGCGAGAGCCGCGCCATGATGCTCGACCTGCTTGAGGCGGTTGTGCGCGAGGGTACGGGCAAAAGCGCTCGGCTCCAGCATGCCCCTGTCGGCGGTAAGACCGGGACGACGCAGGATTACCGCGACGCCTGGTTCATCGGATTTACGCCCGAACTGACTGTCGGCGTCTGGCTCGGCAATGACGACAATAGCCCGATGGATAAGGTCACAGGCGGCGGCTTGCCGGCAGAGATTTTCCGCGATTTTCTGACCCAGGCGGTTCCGGTCTTGGCAAAGGGCAAGGCACCGGGCGCGACGGCCCAGACGACCCGGACCGCGCCCAGCATTGCCTCCGTCCCGGGTACGGCGGACGAGGGGCGCGCGTCGGATGCGCGGCCACAGCCTGCGCCGGTGAGCGGAGCAGGCGCGGTCATTCGGGGCGTGCCGGAGGTGCTAGATACCGGCACGCTGTTGGTCGCGGGCGAACCCTTGCGGTTGGAAGGCGTAGCCAGCGAAGGCGGTGCGCCGGCAAGGCAACTTGCTCGTTTCCTGCGCCGCCGCGAGATCGAGTGCATGACGGGCCAGGCTGCCGAAGTGCAGCGCTGCCAGATCGATGGCGAGGATCTATCGGAAATTATCATCGCCGCAGGCGGCGCTCGCGCCACGCCCGATGCTCCCGCAAATCTGTTGGCTGCGGAAAACCAGGCGCGCTCCGCACGGGTGGGGATTTGGCGGCGGCAGCGCTGAGAGCGCTCGTCAATACGTTAAGATCAAGGTAACCGCTCGGCCACGTAGCGAGAGCTTTGTTTTCGATCGGCCGTCCTGTCCCCACCCCGGTATGTATGTCGCCAGTCCCTCCGTGTGTTCAACTGGTGTTCAAGAAGCGCGCGTTAAGTCGTCGCCGTGTGCCGGCTTGAGCTGCTGCAGGAATGTGTGGCGGCTTGGAAAAGTCGACGAGAACGGAACAGTATCCAATGACCACTCATACAGATGGCATTTTCGAGCCGTCCGAGCTGGCGCGAGTCGACGAGGCATTAAAATCGGCTGTTGCAACTCTTCGCGCCCGAGGATTGTTTTTCGAGGCGGAAGCTGCTGCATCGCACAAGCGCCTCACCCAGCTGTGTCTTCGCCATATCAACGAGGGCACCGATGACGCTCTCCTAGCGGAGTCGGTCGTTGAGGCATTTTTGAAGGGTGACTAGCTCCACGTCACTAGGGCAGGGTTGGCATGGCGACCGATAGGCGCTGAATCGCGCCTTGCCCGACTTCTATGTCGGACAGGCAGTCATGTTGCGCATTTGATCGCGGCTTGGGTGTTAGTCGCGATGCGAACGGGCCGATCCGGAGGCGCTGACCGGGTGGCTCATCTTGCAAACCGTTGTCTCGACGGTTTCGCCGCTGTCGTTAAGCCGCTTCCAGCGCTTCAACTCAGCCTGGAAATAGTAAGCAGGCAGACCCGGCCTCGGTTGCCACAAGTTTCTGTTGGTCGAAGATGTATTGCCGCGTCGACCCGTCGATCTGAACGGTGGCTCGGCTGGCGGCCTCACGATGGTCGATGACGAGCAGGCCGCCGTCGAATTTGCAGCTGTAAGTAATGTTCGCATCGGGCTCTGTGTGGTTGGTCAGGAAAACCGCGCCCGGTATAAGCAGCGCTGCCAAATGCGAGATCACCGCGGCCTCCCAAATTCATGCATGTCTCCTGAAGGCGCCGCGGACAGGCCAAGGTTCCGCCACTCAGCCCACGCTCTGGACATAGTCGCTGGAGCGCGTCGTGCGCTCTAGCCGCACCACCAGAGTGAGAGAAACTCGATCAGATTCGCGCTAACCCACTCATTATGAATGGTTATTCATGGAACTGGATCTCTGGTCAGCAGTTTAGAATGCGACTGAGGGGCAATATGTCCACGAAAGGGAGAAGACCATGATCAAGAATCTCGTTCTGATCGCCGCTCTCGCCGTCGTTCCGGCCACCGCATTTTCGCAGTCGAACTCAGGTGCGGCTGGTGGCGCGGCAAGCGGCGCGGCCACAGGGGCTGTCGGTGGTGCCATCGTCGGTGGTCCTGTTGGGGCCGTGGTCGGCGGCGTCGGTGGTGCCGCTGCTGGCGCGATCGTCGGCGGCATCGCGACGGATCAGCGCACCGAGTTCCGCACCTACGTGAAGGAACAGAAGGTGCCTTCGGTGACGTACCGCGAGAAGGTCGTCGTCGGTGCGACGTTGCCCGAGACGGTCACCTATCGCGAGGTTCCGGCTCGCTACGGCAAGACCGAGTATCGCTACACGGTGGTCAATAACCAGACCGTCCTGGTCGAGCCCAAGACTCGCAAGATCGTTCAGATCATCGAATGATCAAATGGAGCCCATCCCTGACGGGCTGGGCTCCTTTCGTTCGGCTACCTGATCAACGAAGGAGACAACGCCATGTTACGGCCTTTCCTTATCGCCGCTGCCGTTGCGGCTACAGCCGCCTTCAGCGCTCCCGCTGAAGCGCAGGTCCAATTCCAATTCGGCATCGACCGGCCGGGTTATGATGGTCCGCGCTATCACGAGCCCCGTGGCTACCGCTTTGCCGGTGAACGACGTGGCTTCCGAGGCCCCGTCTTCGACGACGATGACGATTGCCGCATCGTCATAAAGCGTCGGGTCAATCGCTACGGCGAGGTAGTCGAACGCCGGATGCGCATCTGCGACTGAGACAGCCTTCGGTGCAGCGAGTGAGTTCGGGCTCATGTCCCAACACCTGCTGCCTGATCAACCCTGAACAACGACAGGTCACAGAGGAGATACCCATGCGAAAGTTCGCTCTTGTTGCGGTGGCCATGTCGGGCCTGGGCTCCATGACACCGTCCATGTCGCTGGCCGCTCCGGTAGTCGGTCTGACAACCATCGAAACGCCAGACCATGTCGAGCAGATCAAGAAGGATGGCCACAAGTTCAAAGGCCACAAGGGTTGGAAGGGCTCGGGGCACTGGGACCGGGGCTATGGGTCCGGTCGATATTATGGAGGCCCTCCGCCACACGCTCGGGCCTATGGGCGGCGCGCCCGTGACTTCGGATATTACCGCTATTGGTAAATTGCCTAGAAGTGTCCGCTACGGTCGAAGCTCTGAATGGGAAGGGCCGACGGTTGTGACCGTCGGCCACGCCCACCCGGAGGTCCGCTTTCGGGCGGTGAGCCAGAGTCCGCAAATGGCGCTGCGCCGGCATCGGGAAAGTCGGCTTTCAGGCAACTCATGACCGGGCTGGCCGATGGGCGACTAAGGCGCGGAGCTGACAGCAATCCGGCTGTGCGACGAAATCTCGGCGACACAAAGTGGGGAGGGGCCGGCAAGCGCCGTTCCGGCCTTCGCAATGGCCCGAGCGAGCGGCTGCTATCGCGCCGTCATCGATCGAGCGGGACAATCGGCTACCGGTTCGGTCATGGATCCGGTTGCTCGGAGAGACCCATGGCGCAATCGAATGCAATGCCGATACGTCATCGCTTGCGACATCCCGATCGCGAAATCTTCAGGCCGCGCGACGCGCGTCTGACGCCTCCCGCAGGAGCCTAATTCAGCTGAACATTCGCTTTCTTGACGATACCGGTCCATTTGCCGATTTCCTCGACCATCCGTCTCGTCAATGGATCCGGGCCGCGCTGATCTGGGGTCGGGAGAATCAGCCCCGCTGCTTCCAGCTTGGCCCGAACCCCCGGATCGTTGAGGGCGGCATCGACGGCGCCGGCCAGTCGATCCCGGACTGCGGTTGGCGCTGCCCGCGGCAGATAGAAGGCGAACCAGCTGGAGGCGACGAATTGCGGGAGACCAGCCTCGGCGGCCGTCGGCGTGCCCGGGAGCTGCGGCACGCGCGCGGGAGCGGAGACGGCGAGGAAGCGCAGCCGGTCGCCGCTGATGAACGGCAGGGCGTCGACGAGCAGGGCGCAGGTGAAGTCGTATTGACCCGCGATGAGATCGGTCATGGCGGGGGCGGAGCCGCGATAGGGAACCTCGGCCGGCTTCAGATTCAAGATCGACGTGAGCAGGAGGCAGCTGATGTGGCTGATCGAGCCGACGCCCGCATGGCCCTGCGTGAGAGCCGGGCCGCGTTGCCTTGCGACATCGATGAACTCCTGGAGAGATCCCGCCGGGAAGTCTCGCTTCGCCGCGATCACGATGGGTGTTTCCGCCACGAGGCTCACGGGCGTGAAATCCTTCAACGGATCGTAACGGAGGTTTGGATAGAGCGCCGGAGCCGCGGCATGGGTGCCGACATGGCCGCTGACGAGGGTGTAGCCATCGGGTTGGGCCTGGGCGACGCGGGCCGACCCCGTGGTGCCGCCCGCGCCGGCCACATTCTCGATGATGATGGGTTGCCCGAGCGTGCGAGACATATGCTCGGAAACGATGCGGCTCATGATGTCGTTCGGGCCGCCGGCCGCGAAGGGCACCACCAGGCTGATCGGCCGGTTTGGGTAAGGGGTCTGGGCGTTGCCTGAAGCGAGGAATGCCTGCGCTGCGGCGAGTATCAGGCCCGTCAAAACACGCTTCATGATGGCGGCCTTTCTGTTGAAACGATGGCGAGAGCTCGGCGAAATCAACTGTGAGATGCGTGCGACCAGGCGAGGAGGACACGGTCGACTTCTTCGCCAGCCTGGCCGGTGTAGCGCCCCGGATCGGCGGCGACTTCAATCTGCTCGGGGGACAGGACGCTCGTGACGGCAGGGTCGCGCGCCAGCGCCTCGGCCAGTGAGGAGCGCGAGGAGACTGCGCTGCGACAGGCATTGCCGACGACGTCGTGAGCGTGGTGCCGGCCCATATGCGGCGCCAGCGTCATCATCACCTGTTCGGCGGCGATCAGACCCTGCGTCCGGTCAAGATTGGCTCGCATGGCGTCGGGCTGGAGCCTGAGACCGGAGCAGAGGGTCAGGCAGGCCTTCAGCGAGCCCGAGATCAGCAGGAAGGCTTCCGGCAGCAGCAGCCATTCGGCCTGCCACGGACCGGTCGCGCGCTCATGGTCGTGGATGGAGGCATCCAGGAAGGCGCTCACGAGACGGCGCAATGCGAGCCCGCTGCTCAAAATCCTTTCACAGGTGATCGGGTTGCGCTTGTGCGGCATCGTGCTGGAGGCGCCCTGGCCCGGACCGCCCGGCTCGAGCGCCTCGCCGACCTCGGTCTGCGCCATCAGCGCGATGTCTCCAGCGATCTTGCTGAGGCTGGTCGACAGCAGGCCGAGGAAGGTCATGGCTTCCGCCAGCGTGTCACGCACTGCGTGCCAGGCGATCAGCGGCCGGGCCAGCGCCAGTTCTTCAGCCAGGGCCTGGCAGATCCTCGGGCCATCGGCGCCAAGCGCGGCATGGGTGCCGACGGCTCCTGCGAACTGCACCTGCAGCAGGCGAGGCTTGAGTTCGCCCAGGCGCTGGCGATGACGCATCAGACCGGAAAGCCAGATGGCGGCCTTGAAGCCGAAGGTGATCGGCAGCGCGTGCTGGAGCTTGGTACGCCCGACCATGACTGTGTTCCGCTCTCGGCGTGCGAGTTCGGCCAAGGCCTGCGCGAGCTGGTCGAGATCCTGCTCGACCAGCGCCAGAGCATCGCGGATCTGCAAGATGAGAGCCGTGTCCATGATGTCCTGGCTGGTCGCGCCCCAATGGACGAACTCGCCATAGGCCGGTCCCGTGAGCCGGATGAATTGTTCGACCAGATTGACGATGGGCAGGCCCGCCCGAAGCGTGCCTGCGGCCAATTCGTCAAGATCGAGTGCACCGGCATCGGCCGCCTTTGCGATGGCGTCGGCCGCCTCGGCCGGAATCAGGCCTGCACGCGCCTGGACCCGCGCCAGCGCCACCTCGACGTCGAGCATCGCCTGCAGCGTCCGCCGCTCGTCGAAGACCGCGCGCATGGCGGGCGTGCTGAAGAGGTCGGCAAGGTGCCGGCTGGCGAAGGGGGTTGCGGAACTGAAGCTCATGCAGGGCGTGTCGCGATCATGGATGGTCGGGTTGAGACGTCGTCGAGCCAGCGCGCAAGACGCGGGTGCGGCTCGCGCCATGCGATGTGGGAGAGGCGAAAGTCGAGATAGGCGAGTGCGCAGGCAAGGCCGATGTCGCCGGCATCGAAACGCCCCGGAACCAGCTTGAACGACGCGTCGATGAACGACAGGGCGCGCCCGATCGCCCGTTCTTGCCGCATCACCCAGTCGGACCAGCGCAGCGGCTCGGGCCGGCGGCCCTCGATCACGGTGATGAAGCTCGCATCGATCAGCCCCTGGCAGAGCGCCGCGCGGGCCAGAGCGTCGCGCCGCTGGGCCGGAGCGCCCGACAGCAGCTGGCCATTCGGCGTCAAACTATCCAGA
Source organism: Bosea vaviloviae (assembly GCF_001741865.1). Classification (NCBI taxonomy): domain Bacteria; kingdom Pseudomonadati; phylum Pseudomonadota; class Alphaproteobacteria; order Hyphomicrobiales; family Alloboseaceae; genus Allobosea; species Allobosea vaviloviae. The sequence continues at coordinate 4,922,451 of NZ_CP017147.1, read as the reverse complement.
ACCTGCAGGATCGTGCCGCTCTCGGTGACCAGCTCACCGTCGACAAGAAGCAAGGCCGGGACCTTGGACAGAGGTGCGACGGTCACGAGTTCCGCAGGCTCCGCCCATGGATCGACCTCGACCAGGGTAACCTGCTGTTCCAGGCCGAGCTCGATGACCGCGACGCGCGCCTGGCGAGCGTAAGGCGAGGTCCGGTTGAAGAAGAGCTGCATGGGACGATCCATCTGGCCTGATCAGGCCGCCATACGCGCGAGCATGACCGGACTATCGGGTGGTCGGGTGCGAACGGTCGTGAGCGCCATAATTCCCCTTTCCGATACGGTACGACCTACCGTAAAAGCGCTTTGTGTTCTGTAGAACTGAATTAATCTGAACGCTTCATTCTCTCTGACAGAATGCGCCCATGGACATCCTCGATCTTCGCACCTTCCTGGAGGTCGCCAGGGGCAAGCGCATCACCGCAGCGGGCATCGAGCTCAATACGGTCGCGTCGAACGTGACGACGCGCATCAGGAAACTCGAGGAGGAGATCGGCCTCGCCTTATTCGAGCGTCACAGCCGCGGCATGATGCTCACGGAAGCCGGGGAGCGCTTGCTGCCCTATGCCGAGAACCTGATCGTCATGCTCCGCGAGGCCAAGGAAGCCGCGCGCGACGATGGTGCGATCCGCGGCGCGTTGAAGATCGGATCGATGGAGACGACCGCCGCAGTGCGCCTGCCGGCGCTGCTCGCGCGATTTCATCGCGATTGTCCGGACGTGAAGTTCACGCTTGTAACCGGACCCACCGCGCATCTGGTCGACGAGGTCCTCGCCCGAAGGCTGGACGGCGCCTTCGTCGCCGGCCCGATCAACCATCCGGAGCTCGATGTCGTCCTGGCCTTTACCGAGGAACTCGTCCTCGTGACCGCCCCGAGCATCGCTACGCTCGAGGCCCTGCGCCACTCTGCCTCCGACGGTTTGACTGCGCTGATGTTCCGTATCGGCTGTTCGTATCGCCAGCGATTGGAGCATGTGCTGGCCGGGATCGGGTTGCCGGCTTTCAACCGGATGGAACTCGGCACGCTCGACGGGCTGCTGGGCTGCGTCGCGGCGGGCATGGGCGTCACATTGCTGCCCCGCGCCGTCATCGCGGGGTCCCATTATGCCGACAGCCTTCGGATACACGCCTTGCCTCGCGACATAAGCGAGGTTGCGACATTGTTGGCCATCAGACGGGACAAGCGCGTCGGCGCTGCCCTCCGCAATTTCCTGGTGCTCTGCAGAAGCTGACGATGAGGGCTCAGGAGGTTTCCAAATAGCTTCCATGCGCTCAACGCGCAGCGGACGACCTCATCTCGCTAGGCTCGGTGATGAGCTCCTGAACCGGCAAGCGGACATGCCGCGTCGAAGGCGCGCCTGCGGCAACACCCAGCCTGAAGACGTTGACGAGCCGGCGTCCCGTGGGGACGCCATGCTGCGCGACCAGCATCCGGTTCGCCTCGGGCCAATCGGCCAGAACCGAGACCGGGCAGGCGGCGAGGCGAAGCCGCTCCATCGTCAGCCAGGCGCGGTAGAAGGCCTGGCCTGTCTCGATCGGATCCTCTCCGGCGGGGCGGTGAAACAGCGCGATGACGCCCGATGCGGTCTTGGCGCGATCGCTCGTCAGCGGGGCAGCCAAACCGATGCGACGCAGCAGCGGGAATAGCGGCCCCAGAACCCAAGCGGCCCCGAGCGCCTCGACGCGCCCCAGAGCCAGCGCCTCGGCGTCGAGCCCATCGCGACCATTGCCGGCATCACCCTGCCTCAGCCGCATCCAGTGCAGGAGTTCCCGACGCTGCGCGTCATCGCACAGGGCATGATAGGCCGCACGATTGCCCAGATCGGCGATCGCCGTCACGGCATCGCGCTGCGAGATGACGATGAGATCGTCCCTCTCGCTGTCCAGGCTTTCGAGGCGTCCTTGCGTCTCGTCGTCGGGCGGCTGGAAGGCGCCGCGCCAGCTCATGCGGGTGGCGACTGCCGCCGCGAGCGAATCCGGCGCGCCGCCAGCCTCGACAACGAGGCGGGCGACGGGGTTCGGCCCGCTTGCGATCTCGATCCGGCCGATCCGCAGGCCGCGGCGACCAAGCGCGATGCTCATGCCTTCGATCGCGGCGCCATGCGAGAGCCGCACATCATGGCCGCTGGGATCGGCCGCGGGCAGCTGCCGCGTGTCGTCGGCGAGGACGAGCAAGGCTTCGCCGTCGCGCTGCCAGCGCGTCGGCTGGATGTTGTGGACGCTCGGCGCAAGCCTGGCCTCCGCCACCAGCTCTTCCACCACTGGGCGATCGAGCATGGCCACCCCTAAACCACCAGCGATTTCGAGAACAAATGCAGGCGGTGCAGCGGCCTGGCGCCGGCCTTCTCGGCCTGGCGCAGGCTCGGCCCGTTGCTGTCGGCGATCCAGGTGCCGCCCAGCCTGGCGTAGCCGGCCGCTTTGAGCGCGGTCGCGACCTTGTACAGCATCGCGCCGTTGATGCCGCGGTTATGGGCGGCGCGGCTGACCGACTGATAGACGATCACGGCGCGCCGGTTGCTCCAGCGATGCCGAAGGAAGCGGAACGGGAAGCTTGGCCCGAGCCGCCCGCCGACCGCTTTCACCAGCGGGTTGAGATCGGGGATGGCGATGATCGCGCCGATCGGCTCGCCCTTGTGGTGGACGACGGTCGAGATGCGCTTGTCGATGACCCACATCATGTCGCCGGCCTGGAAGCGGTATTCCGCCTGGCTGGGCGGCACGAACATCGGGTTGCCGTCGAAGCCGTCATTCAGGATCAAGCGCGATTCTTCGAGCCGCGCCTCGAAATGGCGCCGGTCGATCGGCATCCAGCGATAGTCGGGGTCGGCCAGGATCTCGCGCTGCCTGGGGCCGAGGAGCAGCGCCGGGTCGATGTCGGAGAGCGCGATCTCGAAGGTCGTCATCGGGAAGGTGCGGGCATAACCGTTGGCCTCCAGCAGCGTGACGAGATGCGGCGGCGTCCAGACCATGTCGGTATAGGGCGCGCGCCCGAAACCCTCCGTGACCACGCCGATCTGCTGCATGGCGGTCAGGTTGAAATTGCCTGATATCTCCGCCATGCCGCGCTGCCGTGCCCAGGCCTCGGCCGCGCCCAGCAGCGCGCCTGCGGTTTCGGGATCGTCGCCGCAATCGAAATAGCCGAACTGGGCGCGGTTCGTGCCGTGGCGTGCATTGGAGGCGTCGTGGATCGCAGCAATGATGCGCCCGGCCGGCACGCCGTCGCGCAAAGCGACGAACAGCTCGAAACGGCCATGGCCGTCCCTGGTCAAAGGATTGCGGGCGGGGTCGAGCATGCGGTCGAAATCCGACCACATCGGCGGCACATAGGGGCTGTCGCGCCCGTAGACATGGCCGGTGACCGCGAAGGCCTTGCGGCGGTCATTGCTGAAGATCTCGATCATGCGGTCGCACCCTGCGCAGACGTCGCCAGCATGCGGCGAACCAGGACAAGCGCGGTCTCGGTCGCGGGATCGGCCGAAACGGCCGGGATCGTCAGCAGCAGGAGATCGAGCGGTTCGGTCGCGATGACGAGCATATGGCTTGCCGAATAGGTCGCCATCAGCGCGGTAAGCCGTTCCGTCGCCGGATCGGTCTGGTCTCGCCCCCAGGGTTGCTGGGCGGCGCGCAGCACCTGCTGCTCCTGCAAGGCCGGTCGCAGGATGTCGGGATCGAACGCGGACAGATCGGGTTCGCGCAGATGCCTGGCGCTTTCGAAGACGGGGTGGGCGGCGAGATCGGCGATCAAGGCAGGGCGATCACGCCCGCGCGACTGAACGATGGAGGCCAGCACTCCCGGCGAGTTCGCCTCGAACAGCCCTCTCAGCGCATCGACCATCAGGCCGGCCGCGAGAAAGCCGGAGAGCAGGATGGCGCTGAGCCGGACCGTCTCCGGCGCATCCGCCCCATTGGACACCGCCAGGACTGCCGCGAGCAGCAGGGCCGTCGCGCAGCGCAAGGCCAGCAGGGCAAAGCCCTGACGTCGCGTATGTTCGCCGCCGCTCTGGATCAGCACCACGCCGACCATGACGAGCACGCCAAGCCCGCCAAGCCGCACCGGCATGTTGGGGATCAGGTTGCGGAAATCCGTGAACAGGAAGGGCAGCACCAGCACGATGCAGAGCCAGAGGCGGTCGACCCCGGCGTTCTCGGCCTTCGTCAGCGAGGCCTTGTCGCGGCGCGCCAGCAGCAGGCCACACATGATCAGGGTCGCGATCTGCAGGGCGGCGAGGCCGATATCGTAGAGGCGCGTCAGCTCGGAGAGGCCGAGCAGGCTTCCAAGCGCCAGCACGGCGGAGCCGATCAGGACCACAAGCTTGACGAAGCGTGGCGCATGGCGGCGCAATGCCCCTTCGGTGACGGCGAGAACGCCGAGCGGCACCGTGGCGGCGCAGGCCAGTGCGAGACGCTCGAGCCCGATGCTGCCCGACCACCAGGCGAGGCCGCGCAGCACGAACAGCGCCATGACGAGCCCGAGCGCCCATTGGAAGCGTTGCGTCAGCGCGCCGCGCGGGTCGCGCCGGCGCAGGCTGAGCATCGCGACGCCGAGGCCGAGCGCTCCGCAGAGATTGACGACGGAATCGGCGACCAGGACCGAGGTCATGGCGAACCCATCATGCGGGCGAGCGCGCGCGCCACGAAGGGGCGCAGCAACGCAGCGACCGGCGCCGGCCAGGGTCGCTCGACCGCGGGCTTGTGCGGGTTGAAGAACCAGCCGCGGCAATCGGTTCCGCTGCGCTTGCCGAGCACCAGCGCGATCGCCTCATAGGCCATCATCATGCCGGTAGTGATGACCATCGGCGCGAAGGACATGCGGCTGCGCCGCCCGGCGGCGACCTCGGCGGCAACAGCGAGATCGACATGGTGGCGCGAGCTCGAATGCAGCATGACATGCTCGATCTCGCGCAGCATGGCGGCGCGCCGGTCGGCCTCGTCGATGGCCCGCCAGTCCTTGCCGAGCGTGGGGAAGCCGAGGCGTTCCTCCGGCCGCGGATCGCTGGGGCGCACCACGGTGACCGAGGGCAGCGGCGACATATAGGCGTCGATCACCGTCGCACCGGCAAGCTTCGCCTCACGGTAGAGCTGAACGCCGGCCGCAATGTCGTCCATGCCGTTGACCAGCACGGCGCAGCGCGCGGCAATAGCGGGCAGTTGCTCGATCCACTCCGCGCCCAGGACCTCGACTGCGATCTCGGGGTTGATCTGGCGCGCCGCCTCGGCTGCGGCTTCCGCCTTGCCAAGGCCCAGCGTTCCCGCATGGGCGAAGACCTGGCGGTTCAGGTTGGAGGTCTCGAAGCGGTCGATATCGGCGATGATGAAATGGCCGATGCCGGCCCGCACCAGCGCCATGAAGGCCGCCCCGCCCATGCCGCCGACACCGCAGATGAAGATGCAGGCCCCGCGTAAGCGCTCCTGCTCCTGCGCCGAGACGAAGCCGAGATTGCGGGTGGTGAAGCTCTCATAGGAGAAAGGCTCGGTCATAATCTCTGCCGGGACGGGCGTGGACGCAGCAGGCCGAAGCGGCGGCCGTCATCGAGCCAATAGAGGATGGGCAACACGAGCCGCTGCAGCAGCAGGAAGGCCCCGGCCCCCAGCAGCCCCGGCAGCGACGCGCGCGGCAACTGGCCGATGAGGTAGCGGCGCGCGGCAGGCAGATCGATCCGGCCGAGCTGAAGCAAGTCGTCGCCGCGCTCATAGTCGAGCGTGCTCTCGCAGAAAGCGTTGTAGTGCGGCTCGCGGTGCTGGGCCGCGGCCGCGAAGCTCTTCTTCAGATCGTCGGAACCGCCGGTATAGGCGTTGGTGATGACCGAGCGGGCCTCGTCGAAGCCGGCCTCCTCGCCGACGCCGAAGACATGGCGGTGGTCGCGCATGATCTGCCGCGCGAGGGTGAGATGCGCGAAGCTCTGGCGCGCGCCGGCATCGGGCGAGGGGTAGATCTCGGAGAAGGTCTGGCAGACCATGCCGACGACGCCGGGCACCTGCGTGACATTGGAGATCCAGCGCGGGCGCAGGCCGCCCCGGATGAAGAGCACGAGCACGGTCAGCCCGTAGAGCACACCCGAGAGGCCGCGCCCGCGCTGATCGGGATCGACCATGACGAGGCCCAGATGCGTGACCTCCTGCTGGTCTCCGTTCAGCGAGACGCGCATCTGCGCCAGCGCGTTGAAGGCGATCGGCTTGCCGCTCTCCTTCTCGGTGATCAGCGTTATGATCGTCTGCGACAGCCGCTCGCGCTCGCCCGAGAACACGCCATAGCTCAGGGCGCCCTGGGCCAGCGTCCGGCCCGCGACGATGCGCAATTGCTCGACCAGCGCAGCCAGCGCCACGTCGTCGAGCACCGCGCCGGGGCGCTCGATGATCCGCGTCACCAGCCCGGGATGGGTGGTCAGCGTCAGATCGAGCGCCGGCTTCGTCAGCGCCTTGAGCCAGAAGCGCAGCATCGCCTCAGGCGGCCAGCGCGGCGGAGCGTTCGCGCACCAGGCGCGTGACCCCGGCGAAGTCCAGCTTGCCCGAGCCGAGCACCGGCACGGCCGGCACGACCAGGACTTCGGCGGGGACCATCAATTCGGAGGCGCCCTTGCTCTTGGCATGGGCCTGGAATGCCGCCTTGGTCGCATCGCGCTGGGCGGTGACCAGCACCAGGCGCTCACCCTTGCGCGCATCGGGCAGGCTCGCCACGGCCGAGAGCGCATCGGGCCAGAGCTCGGCCGCCAGGGTCTCGATCGCGGCGAGCGAGACCATTTCGCCGGCGATCTTGGCGAAGCGCTTGGCGCGCCCCTTGATCACGACGAAGCCGTCCTTGTCGATGGTGACGATATCGCCGGTATCGTGCCAGCCCTCGACCGGCGGCTCCAGCACGCCGGGATTCTCGGCGCGCAGATAGCCCAGCATGATATTGGGACCGCGCACATGCAGGCGCCCGCCCTCATCGACGCCGGGAACCTGTTCGAGCCTGGCTTCCATGCCCGGCATGATCCGGCCGACGGTGCCGAAGCGGTTGAACATCGGCGTGTTGATCGCCAGCACCGGCGCGGTTTCGGTGACGCCGTAGCCTTCCAGGATGCGGACGCCGAACTTCTCCATATAGATCCGGCGCGTCGCCTCCTTGACCGGCTCGGCCCCGGCCAGGATGTAGCGCAGCGAGCGCAGATCATAGGGGTGGGCCGCCCGGGCATAGCCGGAGAGGAAGGTGTCGGTGCCGAACAGGATGGTGGCGTTGGAGCCATAGACCAGCTCCGGCACCAGCCGGTAATGCAGCGGCGAGGGATAGAGATAGACCGGCACGCCCGAGACCAGCGGCAGCACGAGGCCGACCGTCAGGCCGAAGGAATGGAACACCGGCAGCACGTTGAAGACCTTGTCGCGCCGGCCGAAGTCGATCCGCGCCGCGGCCTGGGCCGTGTTGGCGAGCATGTTGGCATGGGACAGGACGACGCCCTTGGGCGTGCCTTCCGAGCCGGAGGTGAACAGGATCGCGGCCCGGTCCTGCCCCGTCGAGGCAAGGATCGGCCGGCCATGGCGCCACAGGGCCTTGAGCTTGTCGCTAGTCGATACCGTGGCCCGGACATCCTCCAGATAGACGATCGCGACTGTTTCCCTGAGTGCCTCGACCAGCGGCCCCATCCGGCCCTTCTCGACGAAGGCGCGCGAGGTCACGATCGTGCCGATCTCGGCCGCCTTGCAGGCCGCCGCGATATTGGTGGCGCCGGCCGTGAAGTTGATCATCGCCGGCACGCGGGCCGCCGAGATCAGGCCAAGCAGCGTCACCGCCGCGCCATTGGCATTGGGCAGCATCACGCCGAGCGCTTCGCCGGGCTTTGCCAGCGGCGCGAGCTTGCGGCCGAGCACCTCGGCGCCGATCAGCAGGCGCTTATAGGTCAGCGAGCCCGTGATCGGGTCCTCGACCGCGATTCGGCCCATGCCATGGACCTTCGCGGCCTCGACGACGGCCTCGAAGACGCTGCGGTCGATATCCGTGGTCTTGAAGATCAGGTCCGACATGATCTGGTAGAGCGCAGCGCCCGCGGCCTGGCGGCGCGCCTTGCCCTTGAGCTCCTCGGCGACGCTGAGCGCGACCGGCTCCAGGATGGTGACGCGCACCTTCGGGAACCAGCGGCGGCGAACCTGCTCGCGGGTCAATCGCGAGAACACGGTCGCCTCCAGCCCCTCGATGCGGACAGGCACGACCATGGCGCCGGATTTCTCGGCGATCATGGCGGCGCCGTCATAGACCTTCATCAGGCTGCCGGTGACGGTGAGGCGGCCTTCCGGGAAGATGATCAGGCTCTCGCCACCCTTCACCGCATTGATCAGCGAGCGCGTCGCCAGCGGGCGCGTCGGGTCGAGCGGCATGGCGCGCGTCAGCTTCAGGAAGGGCTTGACCCACCAGCGCTGGGCGATGCCGTGGTCGATGGCGAAGACCGGGTCCTTGTCGAGGATCGAGAGCGCCAGCGCCGCATCGAGGAAGCTGACATGGTTCAGCGCGATGATCGCATTCGGGCCGGCCTTGGCGATGTTCTCCTGGCCGGCGATTTCGAGCCGGTAGAAGGCGCGCAGCAGGATCGACAGGAAATCGCGCAGCGGATTGGTCGGCAGCGTCCTGAAGATCCAGACGGCAGCCGCAAGCGTGCCCGCGCCGATGATCAGGAAGAGCTGCGACAGGCTCAAGCCCGCAGCCTGCAGCAGCGCGACGACGACGGTGCCCGCGACCATGAAGGCCGCCGAAAGCACATTGGCGGCCGCGATGATGCGCGCGCGTTTTTCAGCCGGGGCCCAGACCTGCATCGCCGCAAAGGACGGCACGATGAAGACGCCGCCGGCGATGGCGAGGCCGGTAAGGTCGATGCCGACGCGCCAGGCCAGGCCGTCCGCGAAGAAGGCGGCGACATCGCGCGCCGGCTGATGCGCCACCACGCCGGAGATCGCCCAGCCGAGATCGAGCGCGAACAGGCCCATGACGAGGCAGGCGACCGGCACCGGCAGGAGCACGATCCGCCCGCTCGACAGGAAGGAGCCGATGCCCGAGCCGACCGCGATGGCGATGGCGAAGAGACCGAGATAGACGCTGACCACGAGTTCGGTGCCGCCCATGCCGTTCTTCACCAGAGAGGGCAGCAGCGACATCACCACCGCGCCGATCAGCCAGAACAGGCTGACCATGACGCCGGTGCGCCAGAGCCGGGCATCGGCCCAGAGATCCCTGAGCAGGCCGCCGGTCGAGCGGAAGATGTTGGCGTCGATCTTGAGGTCGGGAGCCGCGGCCTCGGTCTTGGGGATAAACAGGGTGGCAATCCAGCACGCGAGCGCGAAGACCATGATCAGGGCGCTGAGCGAGGCGACATTGCCGCCCTCCCGCGCGGTGAGGCCGCCTGCGACGGTGCCGAGCAGGATCGCGATGAAGGTTGCGCCCTCGATCAGCGCGTTGGCCGCCGGCAATTCCTCGCGCCTGAGATGATCGGGCAGGATGCCGTATTTGATCGGGCCGAACAGCGCCGCGATGATGCCGAAGGCCGCCAGCGCCACGAACAGCACCGGCACCGATTGCAGCATGAAGCCTACAACCGCGATCCCGGATGCGCCGATCTCGGCGAGCTTCAGGCGGCGCGCAATCAGCGCCTTGTCGAAGCGGTCGGCCATTTGGCCGCCAAGGCCCGAAAGCAGGAAGAACGGCGCAATGAAGATGCCGCCGGCGAGCGTCACCAGCGCTTCGCCATGCGAGCCGACGAGCTTGTAGAGGATGATGAAGACGAGCGCGTTCTTGAGGAAATTATCGTTGAAGGCGGAGAAGAACTGCGCCCAGAACAACGGCGCGAAGCGCCGCTTCAGCATCAAACTATCGGTCATGGCTTGCTCGCGTTGCGTTCGAGGGAGGGTTGCATCGCCATTGGAAAACAATCGTTTCACGCGAGTGGCGATGCGGTTTCTCGGTTAAGTCGCGCTTACCGGCGCGCCGGCGTTTTGCGCGATCGGGCGGCTCAGAGCGCCGGCTTGCCGACATCCATCAGCAGGCGCTCGGTGCGCGCATCCTCGATGCGGTTCACCAGGCGCGAGGCCTCGTGCATGTCACGCACCGTCTTGGTCATGGTCACGCAGGACTGGACGAGCATGACCGCGCCCATGCCGAGATAGCCCTTGGCCCACCAGTCGAGCGGCAGGAACAGGATGCCGGTGCCGACCATGACGGCGGCGGTGAAGAACGAGGCATAGGTGAAGCTGACCCAGGCGCCGCTATGGGGTTGGGAATTCTGGTTCATCGAAGATCTCCGTGCGTGAGAGGGAATTGGCAGGGGATTGGTGAATGGTCAGGCGGTGGCCATGCCGCGCAGACGGGCCAGTACGTCGTCGGCGGTCGGCTTCAAGCGCGGGCCGTAGCCGCGCGCGGCGAGCTTCTCCGTGACCGAGATTGTGGCTGCGCCGTCGAGCTCATCGAGCGCGAGATCGGCCGCCTCGGCTTGCGTCTGGCGCTCGCGCAGCCGCTTCAGCGTCTGCTCGGCCACTCCAAGCGTCGCCTCATGGGGCCGGGCGGCTTCCGTCCGGCCGCGCCGCATCTCGCGCACGGCCTCCGAGGCCCGCGCCAGGCGCCGGCCGCGATCGAGCTCGGCGATGCGCGTCTGGGCCTGGGCGAGATGGCGCCGCAGCCGCAGGATCTCCGTGGCGAAGAGGGCCTGCGCCGCGGCAGCGGCATCGCGATCGGCCTCCAGCGCCGCGATGGCTTCGGCGCCCTCGCGGGCCAGGATCTCGTCGCCGGCATGAAGCGCCGCGCCGACCCGGTTCTCCAGATCGACGACCCGGCCTTTGGTCGCCGCGAGGCGGGCGCTCTCCTGCTGGTCCTGGGCGATCGCCACAGCGAGGGCTTTCTTGGCCCGGTCGAAGGCGGCAGTTGCATCGCGCAGCTGCTGGTCGAGGATCAGCAGCGCGTTGCGGTCGGCGATGGCTTCGCCCGCCTCAGTGACGCTGCCGCGGAAGAGGGTCACAAACATCTTGAACATGGCTGGTTCTCCGTTATGAACGTTGTTCATGAACGTAGGAATGGCACGAACATGAACGTCGTTCAAGACATATTTTGAACAATGTTCAAAATCAGAATGAGACATGGTCAAGACGACGGAACGCCGCGAGCGGCAGCGCGAGGCCCTGGTGCTGGCGGCTGAGCGCGCCATTGCCGAGAGGGGGCTTGCAGGTCTCAAGGCGCGCGAGCTGGCGAGCGAGGTCGGCTGCGCGCTGGGGGCGATCTACAATCTCGTCCAGGATATGGACGAGCTCGTGCTGCGTGTCGGATCTCGAACGCTTGCACGGCTCGACGCCGCCCTGGCCGAGGCAACGCAAGGCCGCCGCTTGGATTCCAAGGAAGAGGCGAGCGCCCAGCTGGTCGCGATCGCGCAGGCTTACTGCCGCTTCGCGCGCGGGAACCTGCAGCTCTGGCGGACCCTGTTCGAGCATCGCATGGCGGAAGGCGCCATCGTGCCGGAATGGGCGATCAGCGAGCAGATGACGATGTTCCGCTACATCCTGGCGCCGCTGCAGCGGCTCCAGCCCCAGGCGGGCGAGGCCGATCTTGTCCTGCTGAGCCGAACCCTGTTCTCGGCCGTCCACGGCGTCGTCATGCTCGGGCTCGAGGAGAAGCTTGTGGCGGTGCCACAGCGCGACCTGGACCAGCAGGTCGAGCGGTTGGTGAATCTCGTCTGCGGTGGGCTTGCGAGCCAGATGCAACGCGCCTGATGCCAGCGCCCCGTTTGGAGCCTCCAGCCCTCATCCTGAGGAGCAGCCTGTAGGCTGCGTCTCGAAGGATGAGGACGCGAGTTTAGGATGGAGCCGGTGTTTCCAAACAGATCGGGGAATGCGGGAGCGACCCGACCATCATCGATCGAGCGGGAAGATCGGCTGGCGCACGTGGCGATAGGGCAGTTTGGTCAGGTCCGGCGTGCACAGCGCGCCGCTGTCGCAGACGATGGCCTTGCCGGCGATCGGCTCGAAGGCGGCCCGGACATGCTGCATCGACTTCAGCGCTACTACGCGTTTGGAATGCGCTTCACACGCGGTGCCTGAGTGCATCCAACAGCGCGACGAACGCCGGAGATGATTGCCGGCGGCTCGGATAATAAAGGTGGTACCCATCCCATGGCGGGGAGAATTCCTGGAGGACGCGGATCAGGCGGCCGTCGGCGACATAGGGAAGGATGATCTCCTCGGGGATATAGGCCAAGCCGAAGCCGTCCAGCGTCGCCTCGAGCGACTCGAAGGTGTTGTTGAAGGCGAGCTGGCCATCGACGCGTATCCTGATCTCGCGCCCATCTTCCTCGAATTCCCAGGCGTACAGGCCGCCAGAACTCGGCAGGCGAAAATTGATGCAGGCGTGACCGACCAGATCCTTGGGATGGGCGGGCTTCGTCCGGCCAGCGAAGTACGCCGGTGACCCGACCACCGCCAGGCAGAAATCCGGGCCGATCCGAGCCGAGATCATGTCCTTGGCGAGGTGCTCACCCATCCGGACGCCGGCATCGTAGCGCTCGGTCACGATATCGGTGAGGCCGTTGTCGAGGATCAGCTCGACCTTGATGTCCGGGTAGTGCGGCAGGAACGTCCTGATCTTGGGCCAGAGCACATATTTGATGGCGTAGTCGGCAGCGACGATCCGGATGGTGCCGGCCGGCTTGTCCCGCAGGTCGCCGAGGGCCTCGACCTGGGCCTCGATCTCGTCGAAATGCGGACCGATCCCGTCCAGCAGCCGTTCGCCGGCGTCAGTCAGGGACACGGCCCGGGTCGTGCGCGTCAGGAGGCGAACACCAAGGCGCGCCTCCAGTTGCCGCACGGTATGGCTCATGGCCGACTGCGACAGGCCGAACTTGGCTGCGGCCTTGGTAAAGCTGCGCTCCCGCGCGACCGCGAGGAACGCGACTAGCTCATTCACATTGTCACGCGGCACTCATGAAGCCCTTCATACCGGGAGCCAGATTGACGAGCGTGACAGCGATTGGCAACTCGTGGCCTCGGGCTATTTGGCGCGCTCGACCCGGATCGACACCGCGCCCGGGCGATCGAATATGGAGGCGCCACCCTTCACCTGCCCGAGGATGACGATTCCAGGTTGGGGAACCTGTCCGTCGCGGTAGTAGACCACGAAGTGGTCAGGCCCCCACAGGCCGAGCGTCCCGTTCTTGAACTCGCGCTGTCGTGGGGACGTGGGGAGAGGCGATGGCAAGTTGCCGGTCTTCTCCTGGCGAAGATGATCGCTCATATCGATGGTCAGCGGCAGCATTGGAATGAGCGCCTTGGTCGCTGCGTTGTCGGCGAACTCGGCAGTGACCGAGCCCCATTCCGATGAGATCGTGATGCGTTCCTGGGCCATGGCGTTACCGATCATTGCGAGCGTGACGATGCCTGCGATCTGCGTGGTCTTGAACAGCATTTTCTATGGCTCCCAATGGACGATCGAGAGCCGGAAGTATCCGCGCTCTCGATCCAAGACGTGTCCAGGGGCGAGCGTTAGAGCGTTTTCGAGCGAAGTGGACACCGTTTCGCGTGAAGAAAACGCATTCAAACAAAGAACAGGAGCTGTTGAACGATCCAGTTGGATCGGAAACGGCTCTAGGCTGACAGATTGCGATCGAAGAAGCTCTTCAGCTTGTCCCAAGGGATGAGGTTGACCCGGTCGTAGAGGTCGACGTGGCCCGCATTCGCCACGATGAAGAGCTCCTTGGGCTCACTCGCCCTGGCATAGGCATGCTCGCTGAAGATGCGCGAATGCGCCTTGTCGCCGGTAATGAACAGGACCGGACGGGGCGAGATCCAGCCCAGCCGCTCATACGACCAGAACTGCATCATCTGCGCGTCACTGGTGGTCGAGAACGCGGTCGTCGAGCGCGCATGCTGGCCGCGAGGGGTGCGGTAATAGTCGAAGAACTCGCGATCGATCTCGGTCGAGGCCGCCGTGATCGCCTGAGGGGTACCGATCACCATCGTCCGCTCCGCGCCATCGACCTCGGCCCAGCGCTGCGCGGCGACCTTCTCCAAGGATTTCCTGATCGAGGCCTCGTCGGCTGCGGCCGAAAGTCCCTGACGCTTCGCCTGGCCGATGTCGTACATGCTGACGGTTGCCACCGCCTTGATGCGCGGATCGATCTCCGCTGCTGCGAGCCCGAAGCCGCCACTACCGCAGACGCCGATCAGGCCGATGCGCTCGCGATCCACGAATGACAGCTTGCCGAGGTAGTCGACGCCGGCGCTGAAGTCCTCGACCAGCGCCTCCGAGGACGCGATCTCATGCGGCTGGCCGCCGCTTTCACCGACATAGGAGGGATCGTGCGCGATGGCGACAAACCCTCGCTCCGCCATCGTCTGGGCATAGAGGCCCGATGCCTGCTCCTTGACCGCGCCGAAAGGCGTGCCGACAACGAGCGCCGGATACCGCCGGGAGCGTTCGAGCCCCTTTGGGAGGTAGAGGTCGGCGACGAGGGTGATTCCGAGCCGATTGGCATAGGACACCTTGCGATGCTCGACCCGATCGCTCTTCGGGAAGGTCTTGTCCCAAGCCAGCGTCTGCTGGGCCATGGCCGGCGCGGCCATGTTGGACGCCAGGCCCAGCGCGGCGAGTCCGGTTAGTTTCAACATCTCGCGCCGCTGGGTCAGCGCCGTTCCGGTTTCCTTCGTCGCATCGCCGTTCATGTCGTTCGCTCCTGTTGCTGGCAGCAACCTAAGCGATGCGGCGGGAATGAATTAGCCGGGTGAATTCGCTTGTCATCAGAAAATAAGCTCATCAATCGAGCTGTCGCCAGGCTGGTCGATTGAGAAGCCGTGCTCATGATTGCAAGCCGTTCGGCATGGCTATTCGCTGAAATTGCCAGGCCTTAGGTTGAACCTCAACCGATCCAAGCCACTCGCGCCGACGATGCTCGCGCGTCTGAGCTGGGCTCCGCAGGCGCAGCCATACCAAAACCCTGAGTGACGTTGGCGCGCCTACGGCGGGTCGACGAACGACGACCGCGAGGCACCCCGATGCAAGTTCATGTTCCCGCCAATACTGTCGATCTACGTGAGGCCTCCGCACCATGGAGCGCCGTCTGCGCGATGTCGCTATGTGCCTTTGTCCTGGTGGCGTCCGAGTTCATGCCGGTGAGCCTGCTGACGCCTCTGGCAAGCGAGTTGGGGCTGACCGAGGGCCAGGCCGGACAGGCCATCTCCATTTCAGGTATTTTCGCGGTGGCGACGAGCCTCGGCATTTCATGGGTGACCCGGCGGCTCGACCGAAAGCGCGTTCTGTTGTCCCTGACAGCATTGATGATCGTGTCTGGCGCTCTGGTTGCACTCGCGCCGAGCTATGCCCTGCTGATGCTCGGCCGCGCCTTGCTGGGCATCGCCATTGGCGGCTGCTGGTCGATGTCAACGGCGGTTCTGATCCGCATCGTGCCCAAGGCCAGCGTGCCCAAAGCCATCGCCATCCTTCAGGGCGGCAGTGCGTTCGCCTCAACCGTCGCGGCTCCGCTGGGAGCCTTCATCGGCTCGCTCATCGGCTGGCGCGGGGCCTTCTTCAGCGTGGTTCCACTCGCCGCGATGGCGCTGATCTGGCAGGCAATGACCCTTCCGGCATTGCCGAGCGAGCGCAAGCGCGGCACCGGCAACGTCCTCTTGCTCCTGGCTCAACCCAAGATCGCGGTCGGCATGACCGCGGTGGCGCTTCTGTTCATGGGGCAGTTCACCCTCTTCACCTATCTGCGACCGTTCCTCGAAACCGTGACGCGCGTCGATGTCTCGACCCTCTCACTCATCCTGCTGGGAATCGGGGTCGCAGGTCTTGTCGGGACCATGGCTATTGGCGAGCTCATCGAGCGACACCTGTACGCGACGGTCATTGCCATTCCGCTGCTGATGGTCGTCATCGCAGTGGGCCTCGTCGTCTTCGGGGGCTGGGTCGTCGGCGCGGCGGTGCTTTTGGGGGCCTGGGGCCTCCTCGCGACGCCGGCTCCGGTCGGGTGGTTCACCTGGCTGTCGCTCAGCTTGCCGGAGGATGCGGAGGCAGGGGGCGGACTCATGGTTGCCGTGATTCAACTCGCGATCACGCTGGGGGCCACGGTCGGCGGTCTTCTTTATGACGCCGCGGGCTACGAGGTGACATTCGGCCTCAGTGCCGGCATTCTTGCTTTGGCTGCGGCGTTGGCCATCCTTACAGGACGGACGGCTCCGGCTAGTTAGGGTCCGGGACCGCGCGCCGGACCGCCTCCATTGCAGTAGGCCGATCAGTGCGCGTGGCTGACAGCAATCCGGCGGTGCGAAGAGATCTCGGCGGGACAAAGCGGGGAGGGGCCGGCAAGCGCCGTTCCGGCCTTCGCAATGGCCGGAGCGAGCGGCTGCTACCGCGCCATCATTTATCGAGCGGCAAAATCTGGATCGAGCGGGTAGATCGGCCGACGCACGCGGCGATAGGGCAGCTTGGTCAGATCCGGCGTGCACAGCGCGCCGCTGTCGCAGACGATGACCTTGCCGGCGATCGGCTCGAAGGCGGCCCGGAAATGCTGCATCGACTTCAGCGCCACCACGTGTTTGGCCGCGGGATCGATACCGAAGGCGCGAAATTGCTGCAGGTCGTTCATCTGCGCCCGGATCGTGGTGACCAGGATCTCGATATCGCCGACGCGCAACACGGCGCAGGGCCCCCAGCTCGCATGCAGACCGCCGAGCATCGGGCCGTCGCCGACATAGTCGCCGTCGCTCAGGCTGACGAGCGTGCCGGTGAGGGCAAGCGGCCCGCCGCCGATCCCGGGATCGACCTTGCCGCCGAGCCTGACCGACACCGTCGATCCCGGCTGCGCCTTGTGCAGTTCGGCCGCGGCTTGGGGATCGACGATCGGGCCGAAGCAGGCCTCCTTCAGATCGGCCTCGATCATGGCTTTCAGCAGCCCGGTCGCGTCGCCATAGCCGCCGCCGCCGGGGTTGTCGGCGTAATCGGCGATGATCAGCGGGCCTGATGTCGCGACATAGGCGGCCGCCTCCGCGACGGCGTCTGCCACCAGCAGGAAGGGCGTCACCATCTCGAAGCGGCGCTGCCACATATCCTCGACCAGCGCCTCGGCGAAGCCGCGATGACGATCGAGATCGCCCTGGCAGGTGACGAGCACGGTCGGGCCGACCTCGGCGATATCGGCATTGCCGAAACCGCCATTGACGCTGACGGCGAAGACGCCCGGCTCCTGTTCATAGGCCTTCGCCTTGGCGATGCGCGCGACCATCGGGCCGATATCGGTGCGCCCGCCATTGACCTCCTCCAGCATCGGCCGCTCAGCGCGCAGCGTCACCGGCCTGATCTCGCCCGCCATGGTGCGCTGCAGGATGCCGGCTGCCAGCCGCCCGGTCTCGCGGACATCGACATGCGGATAGGTCTTGTAGGAGACGACGATGTCGGCCAGTTCCGTCATCGCCCGGGTGACATTGGCATGGGGGTCGAGCGTGACGCCGATCGGCAGTTTGGGGCCAAGCACGGCGCGCAGCCGCTTGAGCAATTCGCCTTCGCCATCCTCGGAGAACTCCGTCACCATCGCGCCGTGCAGGCCGAGCAGCACGCCGTCGATCGCCCCGGCATGGGCCTTGGCCGCATCGACGATGACATCGGCGATGCGGTCGAAGGCGTCACGCGTCACCGGGCCGCAGGGCTGGGCGGCGGCGCTGATCGCATGGATCACCCGCCAGCCGGCCGGGCGACCGATATCGAGGAAGCCGGCGATCGGCGTATTGGCCTCGCCGCGCTCCGCGATGGCGGCGTCGCCTAGCCTGATGCCGCGATCCGTGAAGGCGGCGTAATCGGCCGGGCAGCGGCTGAAGGTGTTGCTCTCATGCGAGAACTCTGCGGTCAGCACGGTGAAGCTCATGGCGTTCCCTACGATCCCTGGTGTTTGTCTTGGGTGATGCGGCGCGTCAGCCGTCGCGCAGCGAGGCGCGGATATCGAGCGCCTCGATCAGCGCGTCCCCGAACAGGTTGATGGCGATCACGGTGGTGGCGATGACGAGCCCGGGAAAGATGATGATCCAGGGCGCGATGAAGATCTGCGCCGTGCCGGAGCTCATCATCGCCCCCCAGCTCGGGACTGGCGGCTGCGCGCCGAGCCCGAAGAAGCCCAGCGTCGCCTCGAGCACGATGGCGTCGCCCGTCGCCAGCATGCCGGCGACGATGACCGGGGTCATCGCATTGGGCAGAAGATGGCGGAAGAGCACGCGGCCGGGATGGGCGCCGGCCGCCACCGCCGCATCGATGAAGAGCTCGCCCCGCAGCGCCATCACCTGCGCACGCGTCAATCGGGTGAACTGGGCGAGATAGGCGATCGCGATGGCGATCGCGGTGGAATGCAGCCCCGGGCCCAGGATCGCGATCAGGATCAGCGCCAGCAGGATCTCGGGGAAGGACCAGGTCAGGTCGACGAGGACGGTGACGACGCGGTCGAAGACGCCGCCGAAATAGCCGGCGGCGGCGCCAAGCGTCGCTCCCGCGAGCACCGACAGCGCGATCGACAGCACGCTGACGCTGAGCGAGGTGCGCGCGCCCTGGATGATGCGCGAGAGCAGGTCGCGCCCGAACTCGTCGGTGCCGAGCCAATGCGCCGGGGAGGGCGACGTATTGGCGATCGAGAGCTGCTGGGCGGCATAGTCGTAAGGCGCGATCCAGGGCGCGAAGATGGCGCAGCAGACGAGCGCGATCAGGAACAGCGCGCAGATGGCGCCGCGCGGCGAGCGGGCAAGGCGGGCGGCCAGCGACGGACGGCTCATCGTGCAGCCCTCATCTTGTAGCCCTCATCTTGCACCCGTTCATCTCGCACCCATGGCTTCGCGCAGGCGCGGATCGAGCGCCGCCTGAGCCAGGTCGCCGAGCAGCGTGCCGAGCATCACCGCGATGGCGAGCATCAGCAGGCAGCCCTGCACTAGCGGATAGTCGCGCTGGCCGAGCGCGGTGATCAGCAGCGAGCCGAGGCCCGGCCGGGCGAAGACATATTCCACGGTGACGGCGCCGCCGAGGATCCAGCCGATGCGCAGGCCCAGGATCGTCATCACCGGCAGCATCGCCTGCTGGAGCACATGGCGCAGCTGGATGCGCCAGAACGGCAGGCCCTTGGCCTGGAGCACCCGCACGAAATCGCGGCCGGCGATCTCGATCATCGCGGCGCGGGTGACGCGGGCGATCAGCGCCGTGCCGCCGATGCCGATGGTCAGCGCCGGCAGGACCAGCGCGTCCCAGCTGCGCGCGCCGGAAACCGGGAACCATTCGAACTGCACGGCAAACATCAGGATCATCAGCAGCGCCAGCCAGAAGCTCGGCAGCGTCGAGCCGAGCAGGATGAAGCCCATCACCGCCCGGTCGAACAGGCTGTCGCGGAAGGAGGCGGCGAGCACGCCGGTGACGATCCCCACCGTGGTGGAGAAGATCAGCGCCGCGCCGCCGAGCGCCAGGCTGTGCGGCATGTTCTCCGCGATCAGCCGCGCGACCGGCTGGCGCATCACGATGGCGTCGCCGAGATCGCCCGTGACGAGTTTGGCGAGCCAGCGCCCGTACTGCACGAGCAGCGGCTGGTCGAGGCCGTAGCGGGCGATCATCCGCGCCCGCTGCTCGGGCGAGGAGCCGACCTGGATCAGATGCTCCAGCGGATCACCCGGGACGAGGTGGATGATCATGAAGATCACCAGCGAGACGGCGAGGAACACCGGTATCAGCATGGCGAGCCGCCGGATCGCGAATTGCAGCAAGGCGCTCTCCCCTATGCGGCCGGGACCGGGCTCGGTTCGCTTGGGCTCAGTTCAGTTTGCCGGAGCAATGTCGAGCATGGTCGGCCCGTAGAGCCCGGTGCCGCGGATCTCCTGCGGCAGCACGATGCGCTTGCCATAGGCCAGGCTCTGCGCCGGCTGGTAGATCGGCGCGAAGGCGTACTGCGACAGCACATATTCATGATAGCGGGTGAAGTTCGCGACGCGCTCGTCCCAGCTCTTGGACTTGTTCATCGCGATGTCGTTCAGCCGCTCCGCCTCCGGGTCGTTGAACATCGAGACATTGGGGTAGCCGGCGCGCTTGGCCGCGAAGAACCAGTCGACGATGTCGGCATTGGTCCACTGATAGGCGCGGATCGCGAGCTGGTGCTCGGTCTTCTTGCGGTACTGCGCATTGATCGAGCCGGCATCGATGATGCTGATATCGGCCTGCATGCCGACAGCCTTGAGCTGAGCCTGGACGATCTCGACGAGGCGCTTGAACTCGGTGCCGTTCTGGGTCCAGAGCTTGACCTCGAGGCGCTTGCCGTCCTTGACGCGGATGCCGTCAGGGCCTGCCTTCCAGCCGGCTGCGTCGAAGAGTTTTCTCGAGCGCTCCGGGTCGTAGGAGATCTTGTATTTCGGCTCGACCTGCGACTCCTTCAGCGAGGCGATCAGGAAGGTGTCCGCCGCCGCGCCATTACCGCCATAGAGGCTGGTCAGGATCTCCTTCTGGTTGACGGCGAAGGCGGTGGCCTCGCGCAGCTTGACGTCGGTGAACGGCTCGACGCTGGTGTTGATCGGCATATAGACCAGCTCATTGCCGGGAAGGGTGACGAGCTTCACCGCCTTGTCGGCCTGGATGCGCGGCAGGAAGTCGGTCGGGACATTGACCAGCATATCGGCGCCGCCGGTCTTCAATTCGAGATAGGCGGTCGATTCCTCGGCGATTTCGCGGAAGGTCAGCTTCTTGAACTTGGCCGGCCCGCGATTGGCCGAGAGGTCGGACGCCCAGGCATAGTCGTCATTGCGCACCAGCACGGTCTGCTGGCCGACGCTGAATTGCTGCATCTTGTAGGGGCCGGTGCCGATGGCATCGGTCACGCCGAAGCTGTCGCCGAGCGCCGTGTAGGATTTCGGCTCGGGAATGCACATGAAGGATGTGGCGAGGTTGAACAGCAGGTTCGGGTCGGGGCGCTTCATGTGGAAGCGCACGGTCAAATCGTCGACGACCTCGACACGCTCGATCGCCTCCACGGTGAAGGCGTTCTCGGTGCCCTTGAACTGCGGCACCCACCATTCGATCGTCCGGGCGTTGAACGGCTCGCCATTGTGGAACTTGACGCCGGGCTTGAGCTTGAAGGTCCATTGCATGCCGTCGGGGCTGGCTTCCCAGGAGGAGGCGAGCTGGCCATGGAAGCTCTGGTCGGCGTCCTGCACGACCAGACGGTCGAAGATCAGCGTCGTCGCCGTATTGAGCTTGGTCGCCTTGGTCGGATTGTAGGTCGGCGCGCCGACGAGGCGCGCGGTCATCACGAAGGTCGCCTCCTGCGCCTGCGCGGTGGTTGCGGCCAGGCCTGCGAGGCCCAAGCCTGCGAGGCCCAAGCTCGCGAAACCCATGGCCAGCAGGCTGCGTGTCATCATCGTCTTCATCCCGTTTCCCCTTTTTGTCGTGAGATGCTGCGCAGGCATGGAAGGCTTGGAAGGCGGCCCGTCAGTCGAGCGGGCCGGAATTGTCGCCGACATGGCCGGTGA
Source organism: Bosea vaviloviae (assembly GCF_001741865.1). NCBI lineage: Bacteria > Pseudomonadati > Pseudomonadota > Alphaproteobacteria > Hyphomicrobiales > Alloboseaceae > Allobosea > Allobosea vaviloviae. The sequence goes on along the minus strand of NZ_CP017147.1, from coordinate 4,900,945 downwards.
AGCGGCCATAGAGCTCCGCCATCCGGTTCAGCCGCTGCTCGACCTGCGGGCCGAGCTCGACGAAGACGGCGTTGATCAGGAGGTTGCTCAGGCTCGCCATCTGGGCGGTCGAGTCCCAGAACAGGTTGAACTCGGTCGAGACGACCAGCATCTCGTCGACCAGCCCGCGCCCCCAGTCGCAGAAGGAATCGGTGACGAGCGTGGTCGCGATGCCGGCAGCCTTTGCTTCCCGCGCCAGCACTTTTGCCATGCGCGAATAGCGCCGCGCCTCGAAGATCACCAGGCAGCGCCCGGGCTCGTCCGGGAGCAGGAGCTCGGAGAAATTGCCGGCGGCGAGGTCGACGAGATGCACGCCGTCGCGCAGGTATTGGAGCTGGTTGGCGAGGTATTGCGCCAGCCCGCGCTCGGTCTGGAAGCCGGTGATGTAGACCACGGGCGCGCTGGCGAGCCGGCGCGCCACGCGCTTCCACTCCTCGCTCTGGGCAAGCTCGTAGAGCCTGACGAGGCCGGCGATCTCGAGCTCGAGGCTGCGCGCCAGCTGGTCGTCCCCGGCGCGGCTGCGCTGCTGGAAATCGCGCAGCCGGTCGCTGATCAGCCAGGGGCTGTCGCCGATCTCATCGGCGAGGCTCGCCTTGAGATCCTTCAGGCTCCTGTAGCCGAGCGTCCGGCAGAAGCGCCCCACCGTCGGCTCGCTCAACGAAACCTTCTCGGCCAGGCTCGCGGCCGTCTCGAATGGCAGGCTCGGCATCCGCGCCAGCATGTAGCTCGCCAGCGCCTTGTCGGCGCGGGAGCCCCCAGTGAGGCAGGCCTGCAATCTCTGGCGGAGTGTCTGCGACATCGGAACTCCCGGCGATGTCGCAATCAAGAAATTTTTCTATCACGCTGTCAAAGTATTTTTATTTTCTTGCAAATCACTATGGTTTGAGGCTCGTCTGTGGCTATGCCCCAGGCAGCCATGCCTCAAGCTGCGCGCGCCCCAAGCCGCTGCTCAGCGTTGGGCGATAGGGAGACGGCTCTGCCCGGCGCGATGACGACTGCAACAGAACAGGCGCAAACAGGGCAGGCCGGAATACGCCAGGCGCAGACACGACAGGCCCAGACACGGCAAGCCGACGTGATCGTTCTCGGGGCCGGCATCATCGGCGTCAGCGCGGCCCTGCATCTGCAGGAGCGCGGCCGCAGCGTCCTGCTGGTCGATCGCGGTGAACCGGGAGGGCAAACCAGCCATGGCAATGCCGGGCTGATCGAGCGCTCCTCCGTCGTCCCCTACGCCTTCCCGCGCGATCTCGCGACGCTTGCCGCCTTCGCCTCGAACCGTTCCATCGCCGTGCGCTACCGGCCGGCGACGCTCTTGCGGATGGCGCCCTGGCTGGCGCGCTACTGGTGGAATTCGGCGCCGGAGCGGCTCGACAGGCTGGGTCGCGCCATCCTGCCGTTGATCGAGCGCAGCATCGATGAGCATCGACACTGGGCGGTGGCCGCCGGCACGGAAGCGCTGATGCGCGGCGAGGGCTGGGTCGAGCTCTACCGGAACCCGCGCGCGCTCGAGCAGGCGGTTTCCGCCGCGGCGGGCTTGCACGGCTACGGGCTCACCTATGATGTGCTGGACCTTGAGACCTTGCGCGCCCTGGAGCCTGCTTTGCTGCTCGGCGCTGCCGCAGGCGCCTTGCATTGGCGCGACCCCGTCACCGTCAGCGATCCCGGTGCGGTGACGCGCGCCTATGCCGGGCTGTTCGCCGCGCGCGGCGGCACGCTGGTGAAGGCGGACGCGCTGGAGTTGCGCCAGGAGGGTGCGCAATGGCGCCTGCCAACCGAGGCCGGAGACTGGCGGGCAGCGGAGGTCGTCGTGGCGCTCGGGCCCTGGTCGGGCGATCTCTATGAGCGCTTCGGCTATCGCTTCCCGCTCGCTTTCAAGCGCGGCTACCATATGCATTACGCCGCCGTGAACGAGGCTGTGCCGCAGCACCCGCTCTGCGATGCGCAGGCGGGTTTCGTGCTGAGCGCGATGCAGCGCGGCATTCGCCTGACCACCGGCATCGAGCTTGCCGGCCGCGACGAGCCCTCGGACAACTGGCAGCTCGACCAGGCGGAGACGATCGCGCGGCGGATCATGCCGCTCGGCCAGCGCCTGGATGCGCAGCCATGGCGCGGCGCGCGCCCCTGCCTGCCCGACATGCTGCCGGTGATCGGCCGGGCTGCCCGGCATAGCGGCCTGTGGTTCGCCTTCGGCCACGCCCATCACGGCTTCACCCTGGGCCCAGTCACCGGGCGGCTCCTGGCGGAAGCGATGACCGGCGCGCCGGCCTTCTGCGACCTCAAACCCTTCGCGGCCGATCGCTTCTAGGCAAGGACTGGTCTAGGCGAGGACCGGCCTGACGGTGAAACCGGGCGACGGGGTCGGACAGCAGAGGCAATCAGAAACCGGCGAGCGCGACCATGTCCGCCATCATGTCAGGAATTGAGTGCTGACCTGCTCACTGGGTGGTGACGAAGCGTGCCACTTCCTCGTCGCTGATCGGTGTCAAAGGCAGGTCGAAGGCCTCGCGCAGGCGCATGACAAGCGATTGTGCCCATAGCGCATTCCAGACAAGACCGCCGTGATGATCCGCCAGCTCCGCATTAGTGGGCTCGTCCCCGACTGTGTTGGTTACGCGCAGCTTTCCGCCAATGGTGACTGTCTTGAATGCCGCAGTGCCGTCAGGGGCGCGCCTGCCCCAAAGGCCCTCAAACCAGGCTCCGAGATCGAAGAAGGCGATGCGTGCGTCGGTACTGGCCAGCTCGCGTAACTGGGCGTTGAAGTCGTCGAAGGCGGTTTGAATGTTGGCGATGGCTGCGGCGGGATAACGTTTGTCGATCGCCGGTTCATTGACCTCATTATCCGTGCCGACCAACAGGATGCGGGTCTTGGGATGAGCGGCATGGATCAGGCGTATGGCAGCCGCGATCTGTTCCGCGCAATACGCTGCCGCAGCACGCACCCTGGGCGCCCTGGGATCGCGCGCCTGGTCATCCAGCAGCGCCGACCAGTCGTTGTTGCCGATCCGGATGACGACGACGCCGTTGCGCCAGCGCCCAGGGTCATGGTCCATCAGCTCCACCAGTCGCGGCGCCTGAGAATGACGCTGTAGCGGACCACCCATCAAATTCCTGCAAGTGGCGCCGGAATTCGCGAAATTATAAAGGTAATCCTCCTTCCTTGGCGTCCGGCCGGCATGCAGCCCGATCAAATCGCGCAACCAGGCTATTTGGTCAGCCCGTCCCCAGCGTACCCACGGTCCGGGATTGAGCTCATGGCCGCGCAGGCGCGCCAACGCTTCGGTCCACTGGAAGGTACGGGCGTGGAACACGCCGCCACGGTCGGCGGAGCCCGGCGGGAAGCTCAGGCTATCCTGATAGGAATGGCTGCTGGAATCACCGAGAATCGCCAGCGCGATCATGGTCGGTGGCGAATTGTCGGCCGGGGTGGCGCTGTCCCACGCGACCAGGATGGCCAGGCCCAGAGCAGTGAGGCCGAGCACAGCACCAAGTCCCGTCATCGCGCCAAGCGCGTATCTCGACCACGCGCTGGCCAGGGCGGCTTTCATCGGTACGAGCGGTCTCCGGATTCCCCTTTCTTGCATGAAGTCGGGCTTCCTTTTGCGCTCGGCTGCAGCTTGGCGTCGCACTCATGCGGCTCGACCGGAGCGAGCCTACTCCTATAGCTGGGGTGATCCTCGGCTTATCAAAGGGGAGGGGCCGGCCGGAGTGCCAAGCATTGCACCACGCATCCGGCCCACCCGATTGTCGAGGTCGTCAGACCATGCGCTTGATCTCGATATAGGCTCCGTTGGTCTTCAGCCGGATCGTGACATCCTTGTTGCCACGGTTGCGCCAGAACCAGCCATGAGCGCCGTCGCCTTCGGCCACGCCCATCACGGCTTAATCCTGGGGCCGGGCATCGGGCGGCTCCTGGCGGAGGCGATGACCGGCATGCCGGCTTTCTGCGATCTCAAGCCCTTCGCGGCCGATCGATGAGGGCTGAGGAAAGCTCAAACATTATGTCTTGCAGCCGGGTGAAAGGCCTTCCCACTCCGGCAGGAGTGCCTGCTTTGGCGGCGTGATTCCGACGCCGGATTTTGTTTTGCAAATAGTGCGGCTCTGAGTTTCCAGATGCTGGCCTGACCCGGACATAAGCACGTAACGGAGATGGGCCCAATCCCGTACCTCAGCTCACCGATGGCAGCTTGTCGAGCAGCTTGTCCAAGGTGATCGGATAATTGCGCACGCGCACGCCGGTGGCATTGTAGACCGCATTGGCGACCGCCGCTCCCACACCGCAGATGCCGAGTTCGCCCACGCCCTTGGCCTTCATCGGTGACGACATCGGGTCGGTCTCATCGAGGAAGACGACGTCCTGGTGGGGGATGTCGGCGTGGACGGGAACCTCGTAACCCGCCAGGTCGTGATTGACGAAGAAGCCGCGGCGCCGGTCGATGACGAGATCCTCCATCAGGGCCGCGCCCGCGCCCATCGTCATCGCGCCGATGACCTGGCTGCGGGCGGATTTGGGGTTGAGGATGCGCCCCGCCGCGCAGACGGCGAGCATGCGCCGGAGCCGGACCTCGCCGGTGGCGGCGTCCACGCCGACCTCGACGAAATGGCCGCCGAAGGTCGATTGCTGGTGCGTCTTGTCGAGGTCGCCGAACTCGATCGTATCCTCGACGGCGATATCGGCCTCGCGCGCGGCAAACGCCAGCGGGACGGCGCGATTGCCCGATCTCACGGCGCCATCTTCGAACACCGCATCGGCCGTGTTGATTCCGAGTTTTTGCAGCACGGCCTCGCGCAGTTTGACGCAGGCCGCGTAGACGCCCGCGGTCGCCGAGTTTGCTCCCCACTGGCCGCCGGAGCCGGCAGAGACAGGGAAACTCGAGTCGCCGAGTTCGACCTTCACCTTGTCGATGGCCAGGCCCATCATTTCTGCGGCCGTCTGGGCGATGATGGTGTAGCTGCCGGTGCCGATGTCGGTCATGTCGGATTGGACCGTGACGGTGCCGTCGCGATCGAGCCGGACCCGTGCGCCGGACTTCATGACGAGGTTGTTGCGGAAGGCGGAGGCGACGCCGATGCCGACGAGCCATTTGCCGTCCCGGACGGTAGCTGGTGTCGCTGAGCGCTTGTCCCAGCCGAAACGCTCCGCACCCAGGCGCAGGCACTCGACCAGGCGGCGCTGCGAGAACGGCCGCTGCGGCTTCTCCGGATCGACCTGGGTGTCGTTGCGAATGCGGAACTCGATCGGGTCCAGGCCGAGTTTCTCCGCCATTTCGTCCATGGCGATCTCCAGCGCCATCAGGCCCGGCGCCTCGCCCGGTGCGCGCATCGCATTGCCCTCGGGAAGATCGAGGACCGCTAGCTTCAGCGAGGTCATCCGGTTGGCGCCGGCATAGAGCAGGCGCGTCTGCTGCGTCGCGACCTCCGGCCCGCCATCCTTCAGATCCCCGGACCAGCTCTCATGTCCGATCGCGGTGATCTTGCCGTCGGGCGTCGCGCCAATGCGAATGCGCTGGATCGTCGCCGGACGGTGGGTGGTGTTGTTGAACATCATCGGCCGCGTCAGGGCGACCTTGACCGGCCGCCCGGCCGCCCGCGCGCCCAGCGCCGCCAGCAGCGCGTCGGCGCGGTTGAAAAGCTTGCCGCCGAAGCCGCCGCCGATGAAGGGCGAGATCAGCCGGACGTTCTCCCTGGGAATGCCCAGCGTCTTGGCCATGTCACCCGCACTCCAGGCGATCATCTGGTTCGAGGTCCACAGCGTCAGCTTGTCGCCCTCCCAGCGCGCGATGGAGGCGTGCGGCTCCATCATCGCGTGGGCCTGATCGGGCGTCGAATAGCTCTGGTCGAGTTTCACCGGCGCGGCGGCGAAGGCGCCCGCGAAGTCGCCGACGGCCGTCTGGGTCGGTGTCTCCCCGTCGGCCGGCGCATCGGGAGCGCTGTCCATGACGGCGGCGAGATCGAAGCTGCCCTTCGCGTCCGAATAACGCACTTTGACCAACTGCGCGGCAGCGCGGGCCTGCTCGAAGGTCTCGGCTACGACGAGAGCCACCGCCTGATGGTAGTGCTGGATCTCCGGGCCGCCCAGCAGGCTGGCGGTGTTGTATCTGCCCTTGTCGAGCTTGCCGGCGCTCTGCGCTGTGACGATGGTCAACACGCCGGGCGCCTGCCGCGCGGCGGCAAGGTCCATTCCGGTGATCCGGCCCTTGGCGATGGCCGAGCCGACGACATGGCCATAGGCCTGGTTCGGCGCGACATCGTGCTGCTCATAGGCGTAGCGGGCCGTGCCGGTCGCCTTGCGCGGCCCGTCGATCCGGTCCAGCGGCTGCCCGATGACCTTGAGCCTGTCGATTGGATTGGTGGTGGCTTGTGTGTCGAACTTCATGGCTTCAGGCCCTCGCTTCGACAAGCACGGCGGCGAGCGTGCGCTCGACCAGCGGAAGCTTGAAGGCATTGTCATGGGTGGTTCTGGCATTCGCCAGCAGGCGCTCCGTCACGGCCTTGGCGCCTTGCGGCAACTGGGCCTCCGCCGCCTCGATCCGCCACGGCTTGTGGGCGACGCCGCCCAGGGCAACGCGCCCGCTGCCGTCGCGCTGCACGATCGCGCCGACCGAAATCAACGCGAATGCATAGGACGCGCGGTCGCGCACCTTGCGATAGACATGCTTGCCGCCGACCGGCCTGGGTAAGGTCACCGCCGTGATCAGCTCTCCCGGGGCGAGGGTGGTTTCAAGGTGGGGCGTCTCGCCCGGCGCCCGATAGAATTCGGCGATCGGCAGGCTGCGCGTTCCGCCATCGGACCTCACCGTCTCGACCTGCGCGTCCAGCGCCCGCATCGCAACCGCCATGTCGCTGGGATGGGTGGCGATGCAGGCATCGCTTGCGCCCACCACCGCGAGGGACCGGCTGAAGCCGCCCAGCGCCGAGCAGCCGGTGCCGGGCTGCCGTTTGTTGCAGGGCTGGTTGGTGTCGTAGAAATAGGGGCAGCGGGTGCGCTGCAGCAGGTTGCCGGCCGTCGTTGCCTTGTTGCGGAGCTGGCCCGAAGCGCCTGCCAGAAGCGCGCGCGACAGCAAGCCGTAATCGCGCCGGATGCGCGCATCGGCCGCGAGATCGGTGTTGCGTACAAGCGCGCCGATCCTCAGGCCGCCATCCTGTGTCGAGGCGATGGTGTCGAGCGCCAGGCCGTTGACGTCGATCAGGTGGCGCGGGGTCTCGATCTCGAGCTTCATCAGGTCGAGCAGGTTGGTCCCGCCGGCGATGAAGCGCGCATCCGGGTTTCGGGCGGCGGCTGACGCAGCCTGCGCCGGCGTGGCGGCACGCTCATAGGTGAAGGATTTCATGCCTTCCTCCCGGACACTTCGGTGATGGCGTCGACGATGTTGGAATAGGCGCCGCAGCGGCAGATGTTGCCGCTCATGCGCTCCCGGATCTCGGCTTGCGATCCTTCGGGAAGGGCAGTCAGGTCGGCGCTGACTTGGCTGGGGATGCCGGCCTTGATCTCGTCGAGAACGCCGACCGCCGAGCAAATCTGGCCTGGCGTGCAGTAGCCGCACTGAAAGCCGTCATGCCTGACGAAGGCGGCCTGCATCGGATGCATGTCGGCGGGCGTGCCGAGGCCCTCGATCGTGGTGATGCGCTCGCCCTGATGCATGACGGCGAGCGTCAGGCAGGAATTGATGCGCCGGCCCTCGACAAGGACGGTGCAAGCGCCGCACTGGCCGTGATCGCAGCCCTTCTTCGTGCCGTTCATGCGGAGATTTTCCCGCAGCGCGTCGAGCAGCGTCGTCCGCGCATCGAGGTTGAGCTCGCGTTGCGCGCCGTTGACCTCGAATGAAACAGGCAGGATGACGGAGCCCAGGCTGGCAGCGCCGGTCTCCGTCGGGGTTTGTGCGGCGAGCCGCGAGGCGGATGATGTCGTCGCAACCGCGGCTGCGGTGCCGACCAACACGTCGCGGCGCGTCGCCGCCAGATCGGTGGGTAAATTCATGCTCACTCCGGAAAAACCGACGCTTGCAGCGACCTCGCGCTGACCGACGATCGCCATGGAGAACTCGCCCATGGGAGGACACGCCGTCGCGATGCCGCGCTTCGCGGATGCCTGACCCCCTAACTGCTCAGAGCTTGGAAGCGTTCCAGAAGCAGAGCCGATTGGCCTTATGAGACAGGCTCATCAATCCGGCGCCGTTCCGAGATCAGCGAGTTGCGGCTCGTGGAAGTCCCTGCGATCCTATGCGGAAATACGCAGCCTGCTTCGCGGCCTGGCGGCCGGGAAGGTCGGCACAGGCAGCCAGCTGGGCGGCGCAGCATCGGGGGGGGCCACTCGACTTTCACGCCGGCCGGGCTTTCTCAACGACGCCGGCGCTCGCCAGACACGCCCTGACCAGACTTGCCGCAACCAGACTTGCCGCAACCAGACTTGCCATGAGCGGCGCGGCTCTGCACCATCCGGCATGCCCCGTCGCGCAATTCTCGCGGCTTTCCGGAAGGAGGCCGTCTATCTTGGTCTCCTGGCTGTCCAGACCGCAGCGGCGACGGTGCTGTTTTGGGTGATGTTTCCGTTGTTTCGTCAGATGATCCTGCGGATAGGCGAACCGCAGCAGGTGAGCCGCCTCGTCGAGCTGGAAATCGTGTTGGCGACGTTGATCCTGCATTGTGCCTACTGGGCGCGATATCGCTGGGTCGCGGTGGTGGCGCCGGTCCACAGCCCCTTCCTCGGTCATCTCGTCCAGTTTGCCGGGCGCTCCAGTTTCTTCTTTGGCAGCGCGGTGTTCTCGGTACTGTTCTTCCGGCACCTGCCCGAGCTCGCCGCATTGCCCTCGCTCGACCAGGCCCTGGCCAGGGGCTTTATCGTGCTCTGGGTGCTGTTTGCTCTGTTCTGCTATTCGCTCGAGCTCGACCGGCTTGGCAAAGCCATCGAGGAGCTGCCGAAGCCGGAGCCGCCCAGCCAGAGTTGAAAAGAGGCGGATCTGGAGCTGACGTACCCGGCCGGCGCGCTGTCTGCGGGGTTCGCGTGACCTTTGGCCGAAGCTCAGCGTTTCCGGGTCAGGTAGAGCGGTACGGAGAGGACGAGCTGGATGGAGGTGCTGGTCTTGCCGGTCGTGCTCCGCGACAGCGCGCCAGCCAGCCCCACGCCGAAAATCTTGTTGTCGGCGGCATCGTATTTCTCGAATTCCATGACCGCAAAGACCTGCCGAACCGGCGTGGCGCGAATGACCGTGCCGAGATTGCCGCCGCCAAAGGTGGCGTAGCCGGCCTTTCCCGTCAGCTTCCAGCCGGCCTCCCACTGATGATAAGCCCCGACATAGCCGCCATAGAGCGGTTGAAGTTGGCCCGGCCCGGAATTGACGGTGACATAGGTCAGCCCGAGGCCTGCGATGAGGCCGCGGTGTCCCGCCTCGTCGAGGGCGTAATCCGCATCGATCCCCCCTGACCATGTCGTCGTCAGAGCCGATCCTGCGGGAATTCTGACAGGCCGGGACGCCGAACCGGAGACCGAAAGCTCGGGGACAAACCGACTCTGCTCGATGAAGGTATAGTCGAAACCGGTGCTGAAGCTGCCGATGGCCAGCTGCGACCATGGCGTGGAAGCCGTCTTGGAGCTGCTGAAATCGAAGCCTGCATAGACGCTCAGATCGTCGGTGATGTCGATGGTCAGCGGGGCATCGATGGAGAGGGACTTGCTGGAGCTGCCCGTGATCGAGAAAAAACCGCGCCGGCCAATAATGAAACTGTTTCCCGGCGATCTCGCCATTGTCGCGGAGGTGTCGATATAGATCACCGGTCCTGTCGCTGACGGCTCGGCCTCTGAGGCGGTCGCCTCCCTGCCAGGCCGCTCTTCGGCAAGGCTGGCCGGGGCGGGAAGGGCGCATGCGACCGCCATCAGGACCCGGTGGAGAGCCCGGCTGAACGGTGCCGGCCGCCGCGCGCCACCAGAGGCATGCGCTCTCGGGACATGCGCTCTTGGGACGTGAGTTGCCTGCATATGAGTTCCTGGAACATCAGCTCCGCATTCCCTAGCGCTGGCCCCGCCCTGCCCTAATTTCCCAGCCCAACATGCGCTAAGGCTCCTGCACATAAAACTTGACCTTGCGGATGCCGTGAAGCTTGTCGACGCGGTTCGCATCGACTAACCTTGGCCCTATAGGAGGCTTCGGTCAATTGAGCTGGCGCTCTATAATTTTCATATGTAAAATGGTAGGCTGAAAACTTATCAGTGATGAAATTAGTCTGCCTAAGCAGATATTGCCAGGGGTTGTCGAATTTCATTCTATAAAGCGGCGGACAATATCGGCGATATGGGCCTGCTTGCCACAAATGACTTCAGCTATTTTTCTGACCTGGTGGCCGGTGGGCGTGCGTCAATGTCTGCTCAGAAACAATTCAGCAAGCGCCCATCTAGGTCAGCTTTAAGGTTTCTGGCGCTCGCGCCTCTATTCTGCCTGTTTTTATGTTTGCACGCCCTCTCGCTTCCAGCGCTCGCCCAAACCCCGGCTCCGCCCACCGGGATCAGCCAGGAACAGTTCGACGCACTTGTCGAAGCTATCGGTCGATCTGTCGTCGAGAAGCTGAAGGCTCCCGCGTCCGCGCCGGCGGCGAGAGGAGGGGCCTCGGACGCCGCCGGTGCCGCGACGCCGGATCCGCTCGAAACCCGGGTAGCGCAATTCGTCGACAGAGGCGCTGCCGCGCTGGCGGCTTTCCCTGAACTCGGCCGCCGGCTGGCGGAATTTCCCCGGCTGATCGTCCAGGCCGGCGATGGCCGCGGATTATCGGCGTTTCTCCTGCTCCTGTTCATCTCCGCGGCGCTGGCGCTCACCGTCGAACGGCTCGTGGCGGCGCTGTTCGGCGGCCTGCGAACGCGCCTTGGTGCAAGAGTCGCCGCGACATCCGGCCCTTCTGCGCTGCTGCCGATCGGCGGGATCCTGGTGCTCGATCTTGTCGGCGTCGCCGCCGTCTGGCTCGTCAGCTATGGCGCGATCGGCATCTGGTTTTCCCGCGGCGTCGGCCAGGACAAGCTGGCGGCCGCGGTCCTGGCGGGGATCTTCGCCTGGCGGCTTTACATGCTGGCTTTCCGCTTCGTGCTGCGGCCAGGCCTCGCCGGCGCCCGCCTCGCGGCAATGGACGATGGCGAAGCCGCTGCCCTGTATCGCCGCATCACGCTGATCGTCCTCCTGATCATGGTCCTGCGGATCGTGATCCGCCTGCTGATCGCGACCGGGACCCCGGCGGAGGCGATCGCCGCCGGCCAGATCCTGGTGACGAGCCTCGTGCTGAGCTTCGTCTTCTGGATGGCCGCGCGCTCGCGCATCGCCGTCGGCCGCTGGCTGGCCGGGCTGGCCTCGGCCCCAAACAGCCTGGCCGGCTGGCTGGGCGCTCACTGGCTCACCGTCGCGGCGCCGCTTTTCCTAGCGCTCGGGCTCACCCAGATCTACGGCGCCGTGGTCGCGCGCTACACCGTGCCCAACGCCGTGCTCCTGACGCTCAATGCGCTGATCGCATTGATCCTGTTTCAAACGCTGGCACGCTACCTGACCCAGCCACGCCCGGCGGCCGTGCCTGACGTCGCAGAGGGCGAGCCGACCGCTGAGCCCGCCGCCGATGCGGCGGCGATGCCGTCTCCGCGCGGTTTTACCGATGTCGTCATTCGCTGCATCCGGACAGCCATCCTGCTCGCGATCATGGTCTTCGTCGCGCAAAGCTGGATTGTGGATGTCTTTGCGCTCGTCGACGAGCAGGGCTGGCGGACGCTCGCCCGTTCGTCCCTCGCCACAGCCGTGACGCTGTTCCTTGCCTTCGTAGCCTGGGAGCTGGTCGATTTTTTCACCCGCGCGACACCGGCGACGGCCGCCGACGCCGCGGCCGGAGGGGAGGGCGGCGGCTCCGGCTCCCGCCTTGCGACCATGCTGCCGCTGTTGCGGGTCGTGCTCGCGATCACGATTTGCGTGCTGGCCCTGCTCATCGTGCTCTCGGAGGTGGGGGTCAACATCGCGCCGCTCCTGGCCGGGGCATCGGTGTTCGGGCTGGCTTTGTCCTTCGGCAGCCAGGCGCTCGTCCGCGACATCGTCTCGGGAATATTCTACCTGAGCGACGATGCCTTCCGCATCGGCGAGTACATCGATTGCGGCAAGGCGAAGGGGTCCGTCGAAGGCTTCACGCTGCGCTCGATCCGGCTGCGCCATCAGAATGGCCAGGTCCACACCATTCCGTTCGGTCAGCTCGGCCAGATCACCAATTTCAGCCGGGACTGGGCGACCGTTAAATTCAACCTTCGCTTCAAGCGCGACACCGATCTCGAGAAACTGCGCAAGACGGTCAAGAAGATCGGCGACCAGATGCAGGCGGACCCCGAATTCGCCAATGATTTCATCGCCCCGCTGCGCATGCAGGGCGTTGCCGACATCTTGGACAATGCGATCCTTGTTCGCTTCAAATTCACCGTCAAACCGATCCAGCCGAGCTATGTCCAGCGGGTCGCGGTGAAGACCATGGTCACGACCTTCCCGACCGTGGGGATCGAATTCGCGGACTCGATGGTCGCGGTCCAGACGATGGGTGCAGGCGGCGATCAGGCCGCCGCGGCGGCCGCGAGCTCGGCCCAGAATCGATCGCGGGCCGAACTGGCGCTGTCTGCGGAGGAAGGAGCGTGACGATGCATGTGGCGCAGCCCCTGGCCGACGCATTCCTCGCCCGAGCGATCGCATGGTGCCGCGCAGCGTTTTGCTCCGCATTTTTGATCACGCTCCTCACGGCCTGCGCCTCGCGCCCGGAGACGGGCTTCCTCAGCCCGGTCGCCGGGCCGGGCTCGGGGGCAACCGAACACGTGCTGCTGGTTGCGACGACGCGCAAACGCGACGATCGGCCCGGGACGCTGTTTGGCGGCGAGCGGGGCTCGCCTCTCGACTTCGCCAGGATCAGCATATCGGTTCCGCAGGCTCACAAGGCCGGAGAGATCGAGTGGGCGTCGGCCGCCCCCGGAAGTGCGAAAACCGATTTCGTGGTCCGTCAGGCGGCCTATCTCGACGGCGAAAAGGACTTCGTCCGCTCGCTCAACGCCCAGCTGGCCACGCGTCCGCGCGGCAGCCGCAAGGTGCTGCTGTTCATCCACGGCTATAATACGATGTTTGCCGAGAGCGTGTACCGCTTCGGCCAGATCGTCCACGATTCCAAGACGCTGGCCGTGCCGGTGCTGTTCACCTGGGCGTCGCGCGGTGCGCTGACGCAATATGTCTACGACAACAACAGCGCCACGACGGCGCGGGACGATCTGGAACGCACCATACGCCTGATCTTTGCCAGCGACGCCGAGCAGGTCAACATCCTCGCGCATTCGATGGGCAATTGGGTGACCGTCGAGGCGCTTCGGCAGATCAAGATCTCCGGACGCCTGCCTGATGGCGGCAAGCTCGGCTCGATCTTCCTGGCAGCGCCCGATATCGACATCGATGTCTTCAAATCGCAGATGCGGCGCTTCGGGAAGCCGCGCAAGCCCTTCTATATCGTGCTGTCCAAGGATGATCAGGCGCTGCGGGCGTCCAGCTTCATCGCCGGCGGCGGCAATCGCGTCGGAGCCGACGGCAATACCGAAGAACTCGCGGCGCTGGGCGCCGTCGTCATCGACCTGACGGATGTGAAGGCGCTGGACTCGTCCAACCATGGCAAGTTTGCCCAGTTGGCCGAGATTGCGCCCCGTCTATCGGCCGTACTCGAGAACGGCATCTCCGGAGGCGCGGACAACGCGAACCCGGCGCAGACCGCGGTCGGTGATGCTGTCGGGGCGATCGTATCCCTGCCCATCACGATCCTAGGCGCACCGATCAAAATCATAACAGGCCGCTGAAGACCGCTTCGAACGAAGCATCACGGGAGGAGAAGACCATGATAAAATTCGTGCTACCCATCGCGCTCGGCTGCTTCGTCTGGAGTGGCACGGCGGGAGCCCAGCAGCGCAATCTCGGGCCGGCGACCGGCTCCGTCAGCATCCGCCAGCTCCAGGTCGCCTTCATCGGCTCGGGCGCGATCGGCGGCGGTGTTCTCAAATTCGGCGGGCGCTCCTACGACATCACCGTGGCGGGCCTGGGTGTCGGCGGTATCGGCGCATCGCGTCTGCTTGCCCGCGGGCCGGTCTATGGTTTGCAGCGCGTCGATGATTTCGTCGGTCCCTATGTCCAGCTTCGCGAAGGCTGGGCGATCGGTGACGAGGGACGCGGCAGGCTCTGGCTGCGCAATGCCAAGGGGGTGACCCTGCGCCTCAACACCCAGCGGCGAGGCCTCCAGATCTCACTTGGCGCGGACGGCGTCGTAATCGGCTTCAAGCAATAGGTTCATGGGCCGCTGAAGCGGGGCGCCTGACAGGGCCCCGTCTTCGGTGTCGCTGCTTCTTTGACTCGGGGAGTTTTCGACATGACCAACATGACGACGGACGTATCAGCGACCCCTTCGAGCGGCTGGCGCTTCAAGCTGGGAATCTTCATCTTCATCTTCGCCTTCGCATTGTGGCTGCTCATTCCGCTTGCTGCCTCAATGGGCGTTGCAGGACCACGCATCGCAGCGATGACGGGTGCGATCTTCGTCGCCAACAAGGTCCTGCTCCTGACTTGCATCGCGGTGATGGGCAAGGCCGGCTTCCAGCAGCTCAAGGGGTTGGTCTTCGGCTATGCCAAGGGTTTGGCGCCGAGCGGCCCGATTGGCCCGGCACGCCATGTCATCGGATTGGTGATGTTCTGCCTGCCGCTCGTCACGGCGATGCTCGAACCTTATGTCGACCAGTTCTTTCCGGGACTGAGGCCGAATATCTGGCAACTCCAGGCGCTCGGTGACCTCATGCTGATCGCCAGCTTCTTCGTTCTGGGAGGCGATTTCTGGAACAAGATTCGCGCCTTGTTCGTGCGCACGACCACGGTCGTCGACAGCGGCGCAGGCAGCTAGAGCGTTCAATCTGCGAAAGCGCTTTCGAGCGGAATGGCTATCGGTTTTGCGTGAAGAAAACCTACTGAAACAATGATCTGGAGCGGTTTCCGACCAAACTGGATCGGACATAGCTCTAACGGCCGAAAGGGAGTCCGATGAGCACAGACGCGCCCGGTGTTCCGGCAGAGGCGACTGAGCCGCTGCCCGCGACACGCGATGCCGAAGCCAATCCGCTGCGCAAGACGGCGCTGGTGGTCGTGGTGGTGGTCGCTGTGCTGTTTGCACTGTCGATCGCCATGGAGCGCCTGACGCCGTCCTCCGCCCAGGCGGTGGTTCAGGCCTATGTGGTGCGGATGGCGCCCGATGTCTCCGGCCGCGTCGTCGAGGTCGGTGTCGTCGACAATGCGCGCGTCGCGGCGGGACAGCTCCTGTTCCGGATCGATGCCAGGCCTTTCGAGATTGCGGTGACGGAGGCGCAGGCGCAGGTCGAGCGCATCGGCCAGACGCTGGGCGCATCGACGGCGGCGGTGGAGGCGGCCCAGGCGAAGCTGGTCAAGGCGGGGGCCGATTTCGAGAATGTGCAGTCCCAGACGCAGCGCACGCTTGAACTGGTGCAGCGCGGCATCACCGCGAAGGCCAAGGGCGACGAGGCGCGCGCGGCTCTGGAGGGGGCACGGGCGGCGGTCGATGGCGCGCAGGCCGATCTGGCGAAAGCCCGCGAGGAGCTCGGACCGGCAGGCGCCGACAACCCGCAATTGAGGGGCGCTCTGGCGCAACTCGAGCGGGCCCGCCTCAACCTGCTTCACACCTCGGTCGTGGCACCCGCCGCCGGCGTGGTCTCCAACCTCCAGCTCGCCACCGGCCAGTTCATCGGCGCCGGTCAGGCCGCGCTGAGCTTCATCGATGCGAGCTCGATCTGGATTTCGGCGAACTTCAAGGAAAACAGCCTGGAGCACATGTCGCAGGCCGACAGCGCCGAGATCGTGATCGACGCGCTGCCCGGCAGCATCTTCAAGGCGAAGGTGGAGAGCATCGGCTGGGGTGTCTCGCAAAACAGCGTCGATCCCAGCACGGGCCTGCCCACCATCCGCAACAGCAGCGGCTGGATCCGCGACCCGCAGCGCTTCCCGGTGCGCCTGATCTTCGATGGCGAGCTGCCAAACCGGGTGCGGTTCGGCTCCCAGGTCAATGTGGTCGTGTATACCGGCCAAAATCCCGTCGCCAATGCGCTAGGCGCCGCGTGGATCCGGATTCTCTCGGTCCTGACCTATGCCAGCTGAGGCATCCCCGCGAAGCCTGGAGATCGCCCGTCAGCGGCGCATGGGGCTGCGGGTCGCGCTGGCGGTCGCGATTGGACTGAGCTTCGGCATCGGCAGCGGTGCGGTCATTCCCTTTCTGGGGCCGCTTTTCGCCGCGCAGTTCCTGCTCGGCGGCGCCAGGCCGCTGCCGCTGGCGAAGGCGATGGGGACTGTCGGGCTGATCCTGCTGGCCGGACAGTTTTTCATCGTCATGGTCGGTATATTTGGCGGCCGGCCGGTACAGATGCTTATCCTGCTGGGGCTGTTCTTCTTCCTGTGCTTCTTTCTCCAGGCGCAAGGTAAAGGCGGGCCGGCGATCTTCCTGTCCTTGGTTATCTCGGTCATGGTGCCGTTGCTCGACCTGCTCCATGGCGACCTCGACCAGAGCATGATCATGATCCTGTTCCAGGGCAGCGTAGGCGGCGTGGTGCTGTCCTGGCTCGCCCATGCCGCTGTGCCGGAGCCCGCCGGGGCCGCCGATAAATTGCCTCCACAGGCCGTCGCGCTGAGCAACCCGACCGCCCGTGCCTTGGCCAACACGGCCATCCTGCTGGGTTCGGTGACCCTGTGCCTGACCAACAGCGCCTTCTCCTCTGCGATCGTCATCCCGATCACCGTCTCTTCCCTGCTGCTTCAGCTCGATCTCGCCGGCGGCGCGCGCGCGGCGCTGGGCCTCGTCGCGGTTAATCTGCTCGGTGGGGTGCTCGCTTCGCTGGCGTTCACGTTCCTAGAAATCCGCCCCTCGCTGGTCCTGTTGTTCTTCACCACGCTGCTGGTCGGCCTCATCCTGGGAGGCCGGGCCGCGATGGCCTCGCCGCTGGGCAAAGTCTATGGCGGTGCGCTCACCACATTCCTGATCCTGCTGGGAACGGGCCTGTCGCCGCTGCCGACATCGACGCCGGAGTCGTTCTCGACACGGGTCTTCTACGTGCTGCTGGCGATCGCCTACGCGCTCTGCGCGACAGCGCTGTTATGGTCTCGCGCGCCGGTTCAGCGACGTGTCAGCAGCCAAGGGTAGCGGCGCAGATATCTGTCGCAGACCTGTTGTTCCAGGCCCTTGGCGTAAGCCGCGGAGAACTCCTTGGCGAAGTCCGCGCCGCCCATCGTCGTCGCCCGTGACGAGATGCCCCCGGCCTTGGTTTCGGGATGGGCCTTGCCGTCGGGAAAGGCTTGCGCCTGCGACCCCGTGTCGACGAGCGCGAGACCGCGGCAGCGCGCCGCCGCCTCGCTGGCCGCCCCGATCTGGTAGAGAGCCCGGGGCGAGCCCGCCTCCGGCCGCGCCTGGGCAGACACCGGCAAGGCAGCGACCAAGGCCAGCATCAGCAGCGCCGCCGCGAATTGTCCTTGCAACGACGCCTCCCATAATCGCGAGTGGCTCGCGTCGCCACGATCGCAACAGGTTACCACGAATTCCACACTGCGTTTCGAAGAGTTCCAGGACTCTTCGAGGGGTTCCATGACGCTTCGTGCGAAGGTGCCGATCTGCTCCGATATCTGATCGGTCAGGAAGCTGCCGCGATGGCGATGCGCTCAAACTCGGTCAGTCCCCGATCAGGTTCAAGCGCGATCGACCGCGATGATCGCTTCAGCGAATGCTGCGGGCGCCTCCTGCGGAGGGTTGTGCCCGATCCCGCCGGAGAGGGGCCTGTGCTGATACCAGCCCGAGAACTTCCTGGCATAGGCTGCCGGGTCCGGGTGCGGTGCACCGTTGGCGTCGCCTTCCAGCGTGATGGTCGGCACGGCGATCGAGGGAGCCTGGGCGAGGCGCTGCTCCAGATCGTCATAGCGGGCCTCGCCCTCCGCCAGACCAAGCCGCCAGCGGTAGTTGTGGATGGTGATGGCGACGTGATCGGGATTGTCGAGAGAGGCCGCGCTGCGCGCGAAGGTGGCGTCGTCGAAGGCCCAGCGCGGCGATGCGGTCTGCCAGATCAGCCGCGCGAAATCATGCGTGTTCTGCTGATAGCCGAGCCGGCCGCGCTCGGTCGCAAAATAATACTGGTACCACCAGTCCTGCTCGGCTTTCGGCGGCAGCGGCATCCGGTTCGCGCTCTGGCTGCCGATCAGATAGCCGCTGACCGAGACCATGGCCTTGACGCGTTGCGGCCAGAGCGCCGCGACGATGTTGACGGTCCGCGCCCCCCAGTCGTAACCGCCGAGAACGGCCTTCTCGATCTTGAGTGCGTCCATCAGCGCGATCACGTCGACTGCAAGCGCCGCTTGTTGTCCGTTTCGCGGCGTCGCATCCGACAGGAACCGGGTCGTCCCGTAGCCACGCAGATGCGGCACGATCACGCGGTAGCCTCCGGCCGTCAGCAAGGGCAGGACATCGACATAGCTGTGGATGTCGTAGGGCCAGCCATGCAGCAGGATGACGACGGGGCCGTCGCTCGGGCCGGCATCGACATAGCCGATAGTGAGGACCCCGGCCTCGATCTGCTTGAGGGCGGGGAAGCCCGAGGCGCCGGCTGGTGCTGCCGTCGGCTGGGCGATGGCCGGGCCGATCGGGCCAAGCTGCGTGGCCGCAAGAGCAGCAGTTGCGCCTGCCAGCAGGCAGCGGCGGTTCTGGTCGACGGATTCGGGGGAGCGGGAAGGCTGCATTGTCGTTCTCCGAGGAGTGTCTGGAGGATTGTTGGGCGTCTTGAAGGGGGCGCTGGGCCTTCGCCTCAGCCGAAGGTGAAGGCGTAGGCGCGCACGCCCGGATCGAGGAACTCGATCTCGACGGTCCGATCCGTGACCGGGCCGGCCTGGCGCACGAGCTGGTAGAGCCGCCCGTCGCGGACGGTGCCCAAGCCCTGCTCGTCGATGTCCGAGCCGTGGCTTGCTCCCGGCGCGGCGCCGTCGATCCTGACGCGAAACCGGACCGGGCGGTCGGGCGAGCCCGGAACCAGCACGAGATGCAGGTCGCGGGCATGGACGCGATAGCGCAGCCCGCCTCCGGCCTGGTTCAGCGCGGCGAATTCGGGACCGACCGTCCAGTTGCCCGACAGGCTCCAGCCATTCGCCGGCAGCGCGGCAGGGTGGCGGTATTCGCGCGGTTCGTCCGGGGTGAGCGAGCCGGGCGAGGCGAAGCGCTCCGCCTTGTCATGGCCCAGATAGGTTTCGGGCGAACGGAGATTGCTCCAATCCGCTTGCTTCTGGGCGCCCCGGCCTTCGACCGGTTGGCTGGAACCGGCGGTGCCGATCGCGTTCGCCTCGGTCAGCAGGCGCCGGATGACCTGCTCGGACTGGTCGTAGCGGCCTTCGCCGGTCGCCTGATGGCGGATGCGGCCGTCAGCGCCGACGATATGGACGCCCGGCCAGCCGGCATTGCCGAAAGCCCGCCAGATGCGAAATTCATTGTCGAGCACGACCGGATAACGCACGCCGAGCGCCGCGCTGCCCCGGGCCACATTGTCCGGATCTTTCTCGAAGGCGAATTCCGGCGCGTGGACGCCGATGACGACGAGGCCTTGATCCTTGTACCTGTCCGCCCAGGCCTTCAGATGCGGCAGCGCGCGCAGGCAGTTGATGCAGGAATAGGTCCAGAAACTGACGACGACGACCTTGCCGCGCAGCGCTTCGGCGCGAAGCGGCGGCGAATTGATCCAGCCCTGCCTGTCGAGTAGCGCAGCGAGTGGACCCGACAAGGTATCGGGGACGGCGGCGTCGGCCGATTGCCCGAAACGGCCAAGGGGATTTGCGATGCTTGTCATGAGCGTGTTCTCCAGCCTGGAGGTCTGCTCGGCGGAGAGGCGCTGCAGCAGGCTGGTGTCGAGGCCAAGTCCGAGCAGCGCCACGCTGCCGATGACGGCGGCCCCAGTGAGCCGGCGTGCCCGCTCGACCCAGGGCAGCGAAGGCCGCAGGCGGGCGAGGAGTTGCCGCCCGGCGAGAATGGCGGCGGCCAGCGAGCTGGCCGCGCCGAGGCCGTAGGCGAGCAGGAGCGCGCTGGTCTGCGGACCGGGCCCGTTGAGCGCCGCGCCCGAGAGGATCAGCCCCAGCACCGGGCCGGCGCAGGGCGTCCAGAGCAGTCCGGTGGCCACGCCGAGGACGACCGAGGAGAGCGTGCCCGCCGGTCCGCTCTGCGCCCGTCCTTCTTCCGTCCATGCCGCCAGCCGCGATCCAGCCCCCACCAGCGGCGAGGCAAACCGGGCGGCGAGCGAAGGAAAGATCAGGCTAAGACCGAAGCCGGCGAGCAGGATCAATGCGACGGCGCGCCCGAAGCGGTTCGCCTGGACAGCCCAGCCCCCGGCGACCGCTGCGAGGCTCGCCACCGCGGCGAATGCAAAAGCCAGCCCCAGCAGCATAGGCAAGCTGTTGCGAAGGAAGGACTGGCGATGGAGGGACCGGTTCGCCTGCGCCAGGATGAACGGCACGACCGGGAGGATGCAGGGCGAGAGGATCGTCAGCACGCCCGCGAGATAGGCCAGGATGAAAAGGGACAACGGTGCCCTCCTTCTCGGTTCAAGATCTGCTCAGTGCAAGGCTTGCGTCGGCGTGGAATTGGAAGCCAATGCCGGGCCGCCCTCACCCTTGCCGCGATAGGCGTGCGGTCGCCGGAGCCGTGCAAATGCTCAGAGGACGGTCGTCGCCACCTCGATATTGCCGTGCGTGGCCTTGGAATACGGGCAGGTCTGGTGCGCGGCTTCGACCAGCGACTGGGCAATCTCGGGCTCGATGCCGGGAAGGCTGACATTGAGCCGGACGCGCAGGAAGTAGGCCCCGTCGGTATTGGCGAGATCGACCTCGGCATCGACGGCCGTGTCGGCGGGAAGCCGGATCTTGCGTGAGCCGGCGGCAAGGCCGAGCGCGCCGATGAAGCAGGCGGACCAGCCGGCGGCGAAGAGCTGCTCGGGATTGGTGCCGGCGCCCGATGAGCCGGGCGAGGAGAGGGCGATATCGAGACGGCCGTCAGAGCTGCGCGCGGCGCCTTCGCGCCCGCCGGTGGTGTGGGTCTTGCCGGTATAGAGGACCTTGGTGGTCATGGCGGCGTCCTTTCCATTTTTGATCGTATCCGCTTTAATCGGATGCGCTGTAAGTGGGCGGCGCACCTGGGATTGTCAACCCCTTCCGATTTAATCGCATGCGATCTATATTGGCCTTATCCGGCCCACGCTGAAGCGGGAGACGTCCATGACCAAATTGAAAGCCCCTGGCCTGGCAACGGCGAAGCTCGCCGATTTCATGTGCTTTGCGGTCTATTCGGCCAATCTCGCCTATGGCCGGGCCTATAAGCCGATCCTCGAGGCGCTGGGCCTCACCTATACCCAGTGGATCGCGATCGTGGCCCTGTGGGAGGAGGACAACCAGACGGTCAAGAGCCTGGGCGAGAAGCTGTTCCTCGAGTCGAACACGCTGACGCCGATGCTCAAGAAGCTCGAGGAACTGGGCTATCTGCGCCGCCGACGCGATCCCGAGGATGAGCGGCAGGTCATCGTCAGCCTGACGGAGGAGGGGCGCCGCCTGCGCGAGAAAGGAGCGCAGAGGACACTGGTCAAGGCGACCGGCATGGATGCCGATGAGTTTGCTGGGACGCAGAAGGCAGTCGTCAAGCTCCGCAACAATCTGATCGCGCACGCGCAGAAGTGACGGCCCGCCTCCGGCAGAGGGCATGCAGCGATCGCAGGCAGCTATCGAAACTGAAAACCTGCCTCTCGAAAAGCTTGCCGTCTCGGCGATGTCTCTTCGTCGAAGCCGCTTATCGCGAGGCTTGGGAACGTGAACTCCCCTGCGAAGATTCAGCAAGGCGGACGATCGCCACGATCAATCCGGCGCATCGTCTTCGCTATCCCAACCTGCCGTCGAACTAACCCTTTCGATCGGCGGCGTCAGCTCCGCGCATTCCTATCGGCATTGGGGGGCCCTTAGTCGTATCGCGATCTGTTTGGCGCTCGCACTCCGAATTGAGTTCCGCGCCCACCAGGACGATGGTTGCCGACAGCCACATCCAGGTTAGCAGTCCGATGACAGCGCCGATCGCACCATAAGTTTTGTTGTAGTCCTCGAAGTTGGCGACGTACCAAGACAATAGCAGGGATGCTGCGAGCCACCCGACGCTGGCAAAAACCGCGCCGGGGCTGACCCAACTCCATTGGGCTGCATCGCGGCTCGGGCCGAACCGGTAAAGCGCCGACAACCCGAGCATGAGCGCAAAGATCAGAACCGGCCAGCGCGCCAGAGAAATCAACAGCTCAGCCCCGCTGCCGAGATAGAGGCGGTCGAGCAGGACAGGCAGCGCGGCGATCGCACCGAGGGCGAGTAAGACGAAAAGCAGAACGCCGACGGTAAAGCCAAGAGAGATCAGGTTCAGCCTGACGAAGCCCCGTTTCTCGTCTTCGCCATAAGCTACGTTCAAGGCATCGAAGATGGCTTTGATGCCAGCGTTGGCGCTCCAGATGGCGACGGCAAGCCCGAACGCAAATGCGAATCCCAGCTTCGCGTCGCCGGCTTCTGTAATGCGCGTCACCTGATCGCGGAAGAAATTACTCGAACCCGGCGGGAGAAACCCGGCGACCACACCGATGTGCTCTCCGATTGTGCTAGGTTCCGCGACGAGGCCGTAGATCGAAACGACGGCGGTCAGCGCTGGAAAAAGGGCGAGCAGCGCATAGAAGGTCACCCCCGCGGCGACAGCCCGAACCCGATCGCGATCGACCTCGTAGTAGGTTCGGCGCAGGATGTCGGCCCACCCTCCCACCGGAATGTCCGTGGGAGTGACGGCCCGTGCGCCTTGTTGTGATCGATGTGCAGTCTTCTGTTCGTACGCGTTGTCACGCGCGCTGACCTCGGCATTCGAAAGGCGCGAGAACAGCATTGCGCTGCCCAAGCCCGCGAGAGCAGCAATTCCCACGTCCCTGAGCAATCGTTGATGGCGCATGTCGCGTCTCCGCGACCCAACCAACGCCAGCCAAGCGCAAATGTTCGAAAACAACCTGACGCGATCGCCCCCGGCCTAGCACCGCGATCTGGACGCCCCCGCGGGTTTTACTCGCTCAAGCTTACCTCGTAACGGCGAGGCTCAGAGACAGCCGGGGTAGGGGGTCTTTTAAAAGCTGCGCAAGGTGGATGCCATTGGGGCGAACCATCTTGGACGGCGGCTGTCGGCCCAGCTCTGCGCCGGCCCAGCCAAGCTTTCTGAGTCAAGCGTGCTCTTAACGGTGAAACGTAGCCATCGGCCGCAACCATTGCGCGCCAGCAGGGCACCGCCGATTCATCGACCGCGACGCATGATGCGCGTCTCGTTTCCGAGCTATCAGCTGCTCACAGGTCCCGCGTCCGATCCGGCAGTTTATCGACGGCTTCGTCAGCCCCTTCGTCACGGTGAAGGACGCCCTCGCGCAGCACCTTGGTCGCCGCGTCGACCTTCTGGGCGGGATCGGTTTTCAGGCCGTCTGTTGACGGCGTGGCCTTCAACCCGACGTCGTCAGGTTTCTTGCTTTTGTTGCGGGCACTCGCCGCGAAAGTAGCCAGGGCTTCGGGTTGCTTTGCCATTGTCTCCTCCTCTTTTGCCGAGGAAACCAACGACACTGGGGTGGTGTTCCATTTCTGACGCGGAGTCTGCCCAACGTGATGGTTCCGCAGCGATCAGCTCGTGCGGACCACGCCCGTTGCACCGATCCAAACGCTACGATGGATGAACGCTGCGATGGATGCTTGGGAGTTTAAGGCCGAAGGGCGCTTCCATTGCAGCGCTATCACTCCGCCGGCGCTTGCCTTGTCGATATTGCCGTCGACCACCCGTCCGAAGGGATCAAGGTGCTTCGATTGGCAGGGCCTAGTCTGGTCGCCTGAGCGCGACCGCGCTCTCCGCGGAGCGAGCCGCCTAGCGTCGGGATAGGACCGAGAACCGCACAGCAAACGGAACATAGGGCGAAAATGCCCCGCCGGTTCAAAAACTGGCGGGGCCGATTGAGTGCAACCTCGCCTACTATGCGGCCTTGCGGTTGATCCCGCTCATCGCGAGCTTTGTCAGCTTCTCGTCAGTCGCGGCCTCTTCATCGAGGTTCTGCTTCAAGAGAGCAGCGCAATCTTCGCGGCCGAGTTGTTTCGCCCAGGCAACGAGCGTGCCGTAGCGGGTCATCTCGTAGTGCTCGACTGCCTGCGCAGCCGCTATCAGAGCTGCGTCGAGAACTTGCTTGTCATCAACCTCTCCGGCGACGTCGCTCGCCTCGGAAAGGATGCCGTCGATCGCAGGGCAAGTGACGCCCTTCTCCTCCACACCGTGCTGCTTGAAGACCTGCTTCAAGCGAGAGATGTGGCCCTCGGTTTCCTGAAGGTGTGTCTGGAAACCCTGCTTCAACGCCGGGCTGGTTGCCTTCTCGATCATGTCGGGGAGTGACTTTTTGATCTGGTTCTCGGCGTAGTAGATGTCTTGGAGTGTGTGGACGAAGAGATCGTCCATTGTCGCGATGTCCTTGGTGAACCATCCCATGAGAGCCTCCTGTCACATTGCCCAGCCCTGAACAGGAAGAACAACAAGTGAGGGATCAGGTTCCTACCAACGGGCCGAAAGGATGCTGGAGTGCAATGTCGCGCTCATGTTCGGTGAACACCCGTGGTGTATCGCAATAGACCATGAACTTGCCGCTTAGCTCGGCGTCTCCGGCAACAGGAATGAAGGCGAGCGCATGGATCCCTTCAGCGAGAACTGTCGCAATGAGCTGCGGCGGCTCTCTGAGGAGCGCGATGTCCTCGACGATAATCGGGTCAGCGTTGCGCTCGTGGCAGTTCCAGGGCGCTTGCAACCATTTCAGCGTCGGAGCGTTTCTCTATCATCACCTCAGCATTGGGAGAGAGAGATGGACTGGAACCGAATCGAAGGAAACTGGAAGCAGGCAAAGGGCAAAATCAAGGAGCAGTGGGGCAAGCTCACTGACGATGACCTCGATGTCATCGCGGGCAAGCGCGACCAGCTCGAAGGTAAAATTCAGGAGCGCTACGGGCTCGAAAAAGATCGTGTCCGGGCGGATGTCGACGATTGGAGCAAGCGCCAGAACTGGCTGCCATGAGCAGCCGCTTCAGGGATTGATTCCGGCAGGAAGGTCGGCCCGCGACGGCCGGCCTTTTTGCGCTCACGGGTCAGATCGCGGCATCTCGCGCTGCCGCTTTCGTCGCGGGCAAGCAGGCGCGCCGCGCCGTCGCCGCCCTTGTATTCGAGCAGCCGATAGCCGAGGCGCTCCATCCTCGGCCTCGGCAGCTTCAGCATAGCGGGCTCGCCCTGATGGCGCACCTGCAACAGGCGGCTGCCATGGGTGATGATGGCGTCGCCGTCGGGCGCGAGCGCCCAGCGCGACAGCCAAGGCTCAAAATGCAGCCAAGACTCGAAATCGGCAGGCGCAGCGGAATCCACAGATCAGACGCGCCCGATCAGCGGATATTGCTCGGCCTCGTAGAGCTGGCCCGAGACCGGGGCGCTCTCGTCGGAGAGCCAGAAGGCGGTGTGGGCCGCGATCTCCTCAGGCTGCATGATCCGCCCGGTCGGGGCGAGCTTGAGCGGGACATGGTCCTGCCAGCCGGGCTTCTGGCCCTCGCGCTGCTGTGTCGCATCCTCATTGGCGGTGAAGGTCCAGCCAACATTGAGCTGGTTCACCCGGATATGCTCAGGTCCAAGCGCATTGGCGAGGTTGCGCGTCATCGTCATCAACGCGCCCTTCGACATCGAATAGACGGTCAGGTTGGAGAGCCCGCAATAGGCGTTGATCGAGCCGACGGTGACGATGGCACCGCCGGATTTCTGCAGGCGGAAGGCGCGGATCGCGGCCTCGGCGCAAAGCAGCGGCGCGCGGGTGTTGATCGCGAAGATATGGTCGAAGAAGGTCGCCGTGGTCTCGCCGAGCACGCCGCGCGGATAGATGCCGGCATTGTTGACGAGGCCGTCGATGCGCCCGAAGGCCTTCACCGTGGCGTCGATCAGCGTTTGCGCGGTGGCGGGGTCGGCGAGATCGCCGGTGGCCCCTTGCGCCGAGGCGCCGAGATGCCGGCAGGCGGCCGCGACCTCGGCCTCGTCGCGGCCATGGACGAGCACTTTGGCGCCGTCCGCCACCAGCCGCTGCGCCATGGCGTAGCCGATGCCGGTCGAGGAGCCGGTGACGAGGATGGCCTTGCCTGCAAGTCCGCGCATGGTTGCGTCTCTCCCTTTGACTTTCGCTCAGACCTAGCTCGTCTCCTTGCCGCCGTCATCCCGGCGCGAGCGACCGTCATTGCGAGCGCAGCGAAGCAATCCAGGAGGTCTCGCGCTACGCCCCCTGGATTGCTTCGCTGCGCTCGCAATGACGGGGGCTGTGGAGAAACGCCGCAAGCGCTGGTCGGGTTGCCTTGCAGGGCTTAAGTTCCGCCCATGTCGCTTCACCTGCTCAAACTCTGCGTCGGCGCCGAATCGATCAGCGATCTCGAGGAATGGATCGAGGAGCAGTCGCTGCTGCGCCGGCGGATGGGCCGCCCCGACGAGCAGACGCATACCACCCGCATGGTGCCCAAGCGCGTCAGCGAGATCGTCGATGGCGGCTCGCTCTATTGGGTGATCAAGGGCCAGATCTCGGCCCGCCAGCGCCTGACGGAGATCAGGCCCTTCACCGATGCGGACGGCATCGGCCGCTGTCATCTGGTGATGGAGCCGGTGGTGGTCCCGGTCGAGCCGCGCCCGTGCCGGCCCTTCCAGGGTTGGCGCTATCTCGCTGACAAGGACAAGCCGCGCGACATCGACGGCCGCAGCGGCGATCTCGGCGTGATGCCCGAAGCGATGCGGCGGGAGCTGGCGGAATTGGGGTTGCTGTAGAGAAGCTCACAAGGGCGGGGAGGTGACGTGTCAGCGCGGCTTGGTGCTTCCGCCGGCTTGTCCGGTATCGACCGGCGCGACGATCTCCTCGGTGCAGCGCACGAGCAGGTCCGTGCTGCGGGTGAGGAAGCCGGTCACGGCTCGTAGCGTCTCCTCGTCGAAGCTCGACCAGAGCCTGTGCATGGCGATCCGGCGCGGCTCGTAGGCGGCTTCGATCGGCGCCGTTGCTGTCCGCACGACGCTGATCAGCATGCGCCTCCGATCGGCCTCGTCCCGGCGGCGGGTGACGTAGCCGCGCGCCGCCAGCCTGTCGACCAGCGCCGTCACCGAACCCGAGGTCAGGCCGGTGGCAATGGCGAGTTCGCCGGCCGTGACGGTCTCGTGCAGGACAATGAGGTCGAGCACCTCCAGATCGGTTGGATGCAGCCCGAAGTGCTTGGCCATGGCGGCGCTGCTGAGCACGCTCTGTGCCCCCATTCGCCTCACGGCGAGGCCAAGCTGGCGCAACAGCGTATCGTTGTCGTGCTCGGGCATGTCGGTCAGATCCCAGCGCTCCGGGCGGCTGTCCAGAATGCGGCGAGCAGCGCGGCCAGCTTCGCGAGATCGAGGGGCAGCCTGAGGCGACTGCGCCTGGTCCAGCGCCGTGCCGCATCCGGCGAGACGCTATCGGCCTCGTCCCGCTCGAAGGCGAGGGCTTTCGGGATGAAATCGAGCGCCGACCAGATCCGCATCGCCGCATGGGTGGCGAGAGCGATCAGAAGCCACCGGCTGATGCCGGGCGCTCCCCAGGCGGCCACCAGTGCGGCGACGAGCAGAAGCTCGAAGACGATATGCGCCGGTATCCAGAAGCGTTTACGGGACACCCCGCCATGCATCGGTTGGACCAGGGCAGGCCGGTTCGGCCAGACCGGATCGAGCACCACGAACTCGTAAAGCCCGCCGCCGATCCCGATGGCCGCAGCCAATATCGCCATTCCGATGAGGAGCTCTGCAGCCGTCGCCTCCATCCCAGTTTCTCCTCTTGCGAGTGCCTCAGCCGACCTTGCTGTGATTTATCTTGATCATCAAGATAAAATCAAGCGACGGCTGTAAGCCGAGGCGCGAGCTCGCGACACCCTCCCGCGAGAAGAAGCCGGATCGCTGGAGGCATTCTGCGGGGAAGGCGAGGTTGGGGGGCGACAAGCCGATAGCAGCGACCGCTGCGACGACCTACACGCCGATATTGTCGATCAGCCGCGTGCCGCCGATCCGGGCCGCCACGAGCAAACGGATCGGGCCATCGGCCAGCGAGGTTACGGCAGCGAGCGTGTCGGCGTGCCGCGCCTCCAGATAGTCGAGCTCGAAGCCGGCCGAGATGATCTCGCCTTGCGCTTCGGTCACGGCCTTGAACAGGTCGTCGCGATTGCGCAGGCGCGCGGCGAGCTCTTGCATGACCTTGTGCAGCAGCGGCGCGAGCGCGCGATGCTCGGCCGAGAGGTAGCGGTTGCGCGAGGACATGGCGAGGCCGTCGGGCTCGCGGAAGGTCGGGAGCGGGACGATCTCGATGCCGAGGTCGAGATCAGCCGCCATCCGCGTCACCACCTTGAGCTGCTGATAATCCTTCTCGCCGAAGACGGCGCAATCGGCCTGACTCTGGGTAAAGAGTTTGCAGCAAACCGTTGCAACGCCTTCGAAATGTGTCGGCCGAAAGCGGTCGTCGAGGCCGACCGCGGCGGGGCCGAGCAGCAGGATGCGGGTGGCGAAGCCCGGCGGATACATTTGCTCGACCTGGGGAAAGAAGACCGCGTCGGCCTGCGCCTCGGCCAGCATCGCGCAGTCCTGGTCGAAGGTGCGCGGATATTTCTTGAAGTCCTCATGCGGGGCGAACTGCGTCGGATTGACGAAGATCGAGGTGATGACGCGCCGCGCATGGCGCTGGGCTTCCTTCACCAGGGCGATATGGCCTTGATGC
This sequence comes from Bosea vaviloviae, assembly GCF_001741865.1. NCBI lineage: Bacteria > Pseudomonadati > Pseudomonadota > Alphaproteobacteria > Hyphomicrobiales > Alloboseaceae > Allobosea > Allobosea vaviloviae. Next base: position 4,872,015 of record NZ_CP017147.1, on the reverse strand, counting down.
AGCGCGCCCATGGTCGGCACCAGCGCGACCTTCTCGCCTGCGGCATGCCAGGCCGCGACCTTGGCCCGCATGGAGGCGACCGTCTCGAAAACCGCTATCTGCGTCACTGCGCCTGTTCTCCCTTTTGCGGACGGGTAGCAAATGCGCGGGCGATGGCCAATATCAGGTCAGTATGATTTGCAGCGTCGTGCGACCGGGAGCCTCATGAGCGACAAGACCGACCGTGCTCTGGGCAAGGCCGAAACCACCGCGCCACAGGCTGCGGGGGCTTCGACGCCGGGTGCGATCGATCGCTTCCTGGGAGCCGCCAAGCAGCTGGCGCCGCTGGCGACGGGGCAGGCGGGCCGGCTCGTCTTCGCGCTCGACGCCACGATGAGCCGCCAGCCGACCTGGGATCTCGCCTGCTCCTTGCAGGCGCGGATGTTCGAGGTCGCGGCGAAGAGCGGTGGGCTTGCGGTCCAGCTCGTCTATTTCCGCGGGCTGATGGAGTGCCGCTCGTCCGGCTGGGTCGGCGAGCCGCAGCGCCTCAACGGGCTGATGAGCCGGATCGCCTGCGAGGGCGGCCAGACGCAGATCCATCGCGTGCTCAAGCATGTCCGCGACGAGGCGAAGACCGTACCGATCCGCGCCTTCGTCTTCGTCGGCGATGCGATGGAGGAGGATGTCGATGCGCTTGCCGCTCTCGCGGGCGAACTCGGCTTGCGCGGGATTCGCGGTTTCCTATTCCAGGAAGGCCATGACCCCGCCGCCAGCGCGGCCTTTGCGACGATCGCGCGCCTGACCGGTGGCGCGCATGCGCGCTTCGACGTCAATGCGCCGGGTTCGCTGCTCGACCTGCTGCGGGGAGCTGCCGCCTATGCCAGCGGCGGGCGCGAGGCGCTATTGCGGCTCGCCGGCGACAATGCTGCGGTCAAGGGGCTGTTGAGCGCCATGGATGGAGGCCGTCGGTGAGTTTGCTCTACGGCATCGCCGTCCTGATCCTGCTCTGGTGGCTGTCGAAGTTCTTCGTCGGAGCCAATCCGGCGAAACTGGCCAAGCTTGCCAAGACCGGGGGCGGCGTGCTTTCGCTCGGCGTCGCGGCCCTGCTGATGCTGCGCGGGCGGCTCGACATGGCGATCTTCGTCGGCGGGCTCGGTGCCTGGCTGCTCGGCTGGAGCGCCTATGGGCCGGGCGGAATGCGCTTTCCCTGGGGTGGAGGGGCTGGGACGAGCACGACGCCGGGCGCGCACTCCAAGGTCGAATCCAGGCTGCTGCAGATGGAACTCGACCATGACAGCGGCGGCATGACCGGCAAGGTCCGCGCCGGAGCCTTCGCGGGGCGCGATCTCGATGGCTTGAGCCTGCCGGAGATCAGCGCCTTGATGCGCGAATGCCTCGCGGGCGATCCGGACGGCGCCCGCCTGCTAGAGGCATATCTCGACCGCCGGACGCCCGGCTGGCGTGAAGACGCTGATCGTCACCGCGACACGGGGCAGGGTGGCGCGGCGGGCCCGGGCGCGATGTCGCAGCAGGAGGCCTACGAGATCCTGGGGCTTCAGCCGGGGGCGGGCGAGCAGGCGATCCGCGAGGCCCATCGGAGCCTGATGAAGCGGATTCATCCGGATGCCGGCGGCAGCAGCGGCCTTGCCGCTCGCGTCAACCAGGCCAAGGACGTCCTTCTGAAGTGAGCCGAACGGCGGCAGGGTGTGGGGCTGGAACGACATCGGTCTCAGATCCTTCCTGTCTGTCCATCAGCCGCGGGTCGCGAAGCAGGCGAAACCGTCGCGCTTGAGCTTCGTGCAGGCGTTCTGGGCGTCCTTGGGGTCCTCGAAGCCGACGAAGCGGGCGCGGAACAAGGTAGCGCCGCCCTTCTCGACCTTCTCGGTGAAGCCGGAGGCATCGGCCAGCGGGCCTGCCGCCTTGGAGCGGGCGCGAGCGAGGATGTCCTTGGCCTTGGCCTCGTCATCGGTGGCGCCGAGCTGGATGATCCATTTGCCGCTGGCGACTGCCGCAGCCGGGCGGGCATCGTTCGCCTTGGTGTCGGCCGCGGCCTTGGCGAGGACGATGGTGGCGGGCTCGGGCTTCTTGTCAGCAGCGGCGGCGGCCACGGCGATGGGCTGGCGCAGTTCGATCTTGCGCTCCAGCTGTTTCACCTCTTGCGGCGTGGCCTGGGCGAGCTTGGCGAGGGCCTCCTCGTCGGGCTCGGCGACCTTGGCGATCGAGGAGGTGACGTCGACATTCGCCGGCGGGCGCAGAACCTTGGCATCGGCCGGCTGGGCGCCGATCGACCAGCGCATCGCCGAGGGCGTCGTCGTCGCGGTCACGGTGCGCATGCCTGAAAGCTGCAGCGGCTGGGCCCCGACATTGAGCGGACGCGGCGGCGCGATCGGCGTTGTGGTGGTGGCGGTGTAGGCGCGGGCGGCGGCGGGAAGCGGCGCTTCCTGCTGGATGCGCGGACGCGGCACCGGCATGGGCGCGGGCTCGACGGCTGCGACAGCGACGGGCTGCGGCGGCGCGGCGGCGACCGGGGCGGCGCGGCGCGGCGCCTCCTCCGGCTCGGGCGCTTCGGCGACCATGGTCGAGGCGCGGCCGCTGGTGGCGGCGCGAGGCAGGTTGGCGACCACGAGATCGGCCATGATCTTGTCGCGGGAGGCGCCGGAGCGGCCGCCGAGCACGATCGAGACGATCTGGCGGCCTTCCGATTTGGCCGAGGTCATCAGGTTGAAGCCCGAGGCGCGGGTGTAGCCGGTCTTGATGCCGTCGACGCCCTCGATGCGGCCGAGCAGGCGGTTATGACCACGGATCGTGCGCTCGCCATATTGGAAGGAGCGCGTTTGGAAGAGCGGGAAATAACGCGGGAACCGCTCCTGGATCGCACGGGCCAGGATGGTGAGGTCGCGCGCCGTGGTCAGGTTCGGCGGGGAATGCGGCAAGCCATGCGGGTTGTGGAAGCGCGTGGAGCTCATGCCGAGCGAGCGCGCCTTGCGTGTCATCATCTCGGCGAAGGCGTCCTCCGAGCCGGCGATGCCCTCGGCGACCACGACCGAGGCGTCGTTGGCCGAGAGCGTGATCATGCCCTTGATGGCGTCCTCGACCGCGATGGTGGAGCCCGGGCGCAGGCCGAGCTTGGTCGGCGGCTGGGCCGCGGCATAAGCCGAGACCTTGAGCTCGGAATCCATGCTGAAGCGGCCGCGCTCCATCTGCTCGAACAGCATATAGAGCGTCATGACCTTGGTCAGGGAGGCGGGGATGCGCGGCGCATCCTCATTGACGGCGTGCAAGGTGCGCCCGCTCTTCACGTCCACGACCATGGCCGCGTAAGGCGGCGTATAGCCGCCGCCGGCGCCATGGTGGCGACGCTTGCGGGCTTCGGCCGGAGACGCGGCCATGCTGACCGCAATCGTGACGACACCGATCAGTCCGACGACCGCGCGAAGACGCGCGCGTCGGGTACCAACGCAACAAAAAACCATGCAACCCGCCTCAACTCAGAACTCACGTCCCGAACCCGCACCACGTCAACAAACGTGGCGATAAGGACACAGTGGGAGAGGTTAGGCGGATGCGGTTACGGAGCCGTTAAAAAGCGACGCATCTGTTTCGGCGCGGTCTGCGTCTGGTGCAATGCGGTGCGTCCTTGACATTCATGTTGCACTGCACAATATGAGGACTGTCCCCGGTGGTGAACCTTTTCATCTGGCCTTGGGGCGCAAAACCTGGGTCCGCAAGGGCTCGTCAGCAGAGGCGGCACTCCGGTGCCGGAGGGAAGAAACATGATCCAGCAGTTCGAGACGATCCAGAAGGCTTCGAAAGAGAACGTCGATGCGGCCCTGAAGGCTTTCGGCGCCACCTCCAAGGGCGTGCAGACCATCGCCGTCGAGGCTTCCGACTACGCCAAGAAGTCCTTCGAGGCCGGCACCGCGACGATCGAGAAGCTCGCCGCCGTGAAGACCCTCGACAAGGCGATCGAGATCCAGACCGACTACGTCAAGACCGCTTTCGAGGGCGCCGTCGCCCAGCTGACCAAGATGGGCGAGCTCTACACCGCCCTCGCCAAGGACGCCTACAAGCCGTTCGAAGGCATCGTCGCCAAGGCCGTTCCGGCCGCCAAGTGAGGCGCCGGCCCTCGGGCCGCACCTCAAACCATCGCTAACTATAGCTTATTGAACCCCGGTCATTCTTGATCGGGGTTTTCTCTTGGTAGGTCTTCCTTCAGCGCGCGCGACTACAGCTGCTCTTAAATATTCGCTCGATTGCGTGCTGGAGTGTCTACCAATGAAGATCATGTTCGCTCCGGCGTTGGCATTGCTGCTTGGCGGCTGCGTTGCATCAGGCAGTTCAGGCCGTGTCGTCAGGGCTTCTGCCGGCGAGGCCGAGACCCGTTGGATGATCGCATCCACCATCGCCAGCGCCCCGCATTTCGGTGGCTGGAGCATCATCGGCAAACCCCAATTCGCTCAAGCCGGGCTCGCGCCCGGGCGTAGCGTCGGGTCAATGCTTTTCGGCAGCACAAGCGAGGAATACTGCGTTTCGGCGACGATGATCGTGGCCGGTATTCCGCAGCGTAAAAGCGCCTTCGTGACGGTCAATCGTAGCAGCTCGGTCGCGACGGCACGAGTGCGGCCAGGCTACTGCACCGCAACGGCGCCTTTCCCGGAGCTGGAGATGGTTTCCATCCGACGCTAGTTATCGCTGTCAAGGCCGCTTCGCCGGCGGGTTTCGTCATCGGCGAGAACGTCGGCAGCCGTTTGAGCGTTGAGCACTCATCCAGAGAGCCTAGTCTGAAATGCACCCAAAGATGTCGATAGCTCTGCCTTGACCACCTAGCCGCCGTCATTCCGGACGCAGCGAAGCGGAGATCCGGTCCAGTGCAACGAGCGCCTCGTCCGGCAATGCGATGTCCGCCGCAGCCAGATTGTCGTGCAGATGCGCGATGGACGAGGTTCCAGGGATCAGGAGAATGTTGGGCGCCCGGTGAAACAACCAGGCAAGCGCGACCTGCATCGGCGTAGCGCCGAGCTGCGCGGCGACATCCGACAGGATCGAGGATTGCAGCGGGCTGAAACCGCCGAGCGGGAAGAACGGCACATAAGCGAGGCCGTCGCGGGCGAGATCGTCGATCAGGGCATCATCTGCCCTGTGCGCCAGATTGTACTGGTTCTGGACGCAGACGACCTCGACCATCTTGCGCGCATCCGCGATCTGCGTCGGCGTGACATTGCTCAGCCCGATATGACGGATGAGGCCCTTGCGCTGAAGTTCGGCCAGCGTGGCGAGCGGCGCCTCCAGCGACCCTTCCGCCGGGCCGTGGACGTCGAACATGGCGCGGAGGTTGACGACGTCCAATACGTCGAGGCCGAGATTGCCGAGATTGTCGTGAACCGCCTGCGTCAGGGCGTCGGCCGAGAAGGCTGGAATCCAGGATGCGTCCTCGCCGCGCCGGGCACCGACCTTCGTGACGATGACGAGGTCGTCGGGATAGGGATGCAGCGCCTCGCGGATGATTCGGTTGGTGACGTGGGGCCCATAGAAATCCGAGGTGTCGATGTGGTTCGTGCCCGCCGCTACCGCCTCGCGCAGCACGGCGAGCGCGGCGTTGCGATCCTTGGGTGGGCCGAAGACGCCGGGCCCTGCGAGTTGCATGGCGCCGTAGCCGAGGCGCTTCACGGGGCGGTCGCCGAGGACGAATGTGCCGGATGGCTCGATGGTGGACATGGATGATCTCCGCTGGGAACGACCCCGAGCTAGTCATTGCCGGCCTGCACGATAACCGGTCATAATCCGTACAGGCTGTGCGGGATTCAAAACAATGAAAGCCGATCTGAGCGACCTCAACGCCTTTGTGGCGGTCGCGCGCGCCAAGGGCTTTCGCGATGGCGCACGGGCCGGCGGCGGTAGCGCGTCGGGATTGAGCGAAGCAGTGCGTCGGCTCGAGGCGCAGCTCGGAGTCAGGCTGCTCAACCGCACCACACGCAGCGTGGCAGTGACCGAGGCTGGCCAACGCCTGCTCGATCGTCTCGGGCCGGCCCTCCTGGAGGTGGAAACGGCGCTCGACGTCGTGAACAGCTTTCGCGACAGGCCCGCGGGAACGCTCCGCCTCAATGTGCCGGTCAGCGCGTCGCGGCTCATCCTGCCCACCATCGTGCCGCCGTTCCTGGCCGCCTATCCGGAGATTCGGCTGGAGGTGGTCGCCGAGGAAAGCTTCGTCGATGTCCTGGCGGCCGGCTGCGACGCCGGCATCCGCTATGACGAGCGTCTGGAGCAGGACATGATCGCGGTGCCGATCGGCCCCCGCGTCCAGCGTTTCGCGGCTGCGGCGGCTACGGCCTATCTCGATCGCGCCGGCCGTCCGGCGCATCCCCGCGATCTGCTCGGCCATGCCTGCCTGCTCGGCCGTTTTGCCAGCGGAGCCTTGACGACGCCATGGGAGTTCGAGCGGGATGGCGAGGTCGTGCGGGTCGACCCCGCGGGCCCGCTCATCGTCAGCGTGGGAGGCGCGATCGATCTCGCCGTCGAGGCCGCGATCGCCGGCAGCGGGATCATCTCCCTCTTCGAGGGTTGGCTGCGTCCGCATCTCGACAGCGGCGCGCTCGAGCCGGTCCTCGAAACCTGGTGGCAGAGCTTTCCGGGACCGTTCCTATATTATCCCGGCAGGCGCCTGGTTCCCGCGCCGCTGCGGGCCTTCCTCGATTTTATCAAAGCCGGCCATCGCGCATGAGGCCGTGTATCGCTCCGCCCCGCCTCGCTTTCAACCCAAGCCGGCTAGCTTCTATGGCTCAGCTTTTTGGCGCACGACAAAGGGTCGCGGTTCAGCATTGGGAACGAACTTTGGAACCAACCTAATCTGGCCACGTTCCAAGCGGACCGAGCCCAATCATGGGCAGGGGACAAAGGAGAACACCATGAAAAAGGTCATTCTCGGTTCCGTGATGGCCGCTGCGCTCGTCGCTGGCTCGACAGCCTTCGCCCAAGTGAGCGCCAATATCACGATCGGGCAGCCCGAGCAGACCCGTATCAAGGAGTACGTGGTCAAGGAGAAGGTCAAGCCCACCATGATCAAGGAGAAGGTCACGGTCGGCGCGACGCTCCCGGCCGACGTCGAACTGGCGCCGGTGCCGTCGGACTGGGGCCCTTCGGTCAGCAAGTATCGCTATGTCTACACCAATAATCACGTCGTCCTGGTCGAGCCTTCGAACCGGCGCGTCGTGCACATCATCGAGTGATCGCCCCAGACCGGCAGATCTCCCCGGCCATAGGGCCGGGGAGAAGCCGGCTTCCGGTTCATAAGCAACCTTTAACGAGAATGGCCCGAGAATTGCTCTGACCCTTGCGGCCGCGTTGGCCAGCCGGTCATCGAGCAACGGAAGGGTCGAGGGAATGGACGCATTCACGATGGTGGTTCTTGCCTGTGTCACAGGCCAGGCGAATTGTACGACGACCAGGATCAACGAGAGCGCGTTCACCACGATCGAGGCCTGTGAAGCCCGGGTAGACGACGTCACACGCGATATGACACGCGAATTCGCGCAGCGCGCCGAGTTCAAGGGGCGGCAGGTCACTTACGACGTGTCCTGCATGAATCGTCAGCAGATGCGCGACAAGTTGGGTGTGACCGACGCTTCGATCTGACGAGGCCGGCGGTCGCTCGCGTTTTCATGGGTGAGAGCCCGGGCTTTTTGTCCCGGAGCGACGCAAAGCCGCTGCCCGCTTCAAACGATTGAAAACTGACGCGGAGAGGCGCATTGCTTTGCCCGAATGCTGCGATCTTCGCAGCCTAGGCAGCCAATGGTCCTTCTCCGATGCTCGACAAAGCGATTCCGCCCCGCACGCTCACGCTCAACGCCGCCGATAATGTCGCGGTCGCGGTCGATCCGGTCGATGCCGGCGTGACGGCAGCAGGCGTCACCGCGCTGAAGCGGATTCCGCGCGGGCACAAGCTGGCGCTGAGCAAGATTGCGACCGGCGAGCCGATCCGCAAATTCGGCCAGATCATCGGTTTCGCCACGGTCGATATTCCGCCTGGCGAATGGGTGCATGAGCACAATACCGGCTTCCACGCCTTCGAGCGCGACTATGCTTTCTGCGCCGAGGCCAAGCCCGAATTCGTCTTGCCCATCGAGCAACAGGCGACCTTCGAAGGCTTCCGTCGCGAGGGTTCTGGCGGAAGACCGGGCAAGGCCGGTACGCGCAACTATGTCGGCATCCTGACTTCGGTGAACTGCTCGGCCTCGGCGGCGCGTTTCATGGCCGAGGAGGTCAAGCGCTCGGGCCTGCTGGCCGATTATCCCAATGTCGACGGCGTCATCGCGCTGACCCACGGCACCGGCTGCGGCATCGACTATAATGGCGAGAGCTTCGAGGTGCTGAAGCGCACGACCTGGGGCTATGCCTGCAACCCGAACATGGCCGCCGTCCTTGTCGTCGGCCTCGGCTGCGAAGGCTTCCAGATCAAGCGGATGAAGGACGCCTATGGCGTCGAGGAGAGCGACGTCTTCCGCACGCTGACGATCCAGGAAACCGGAGGCACGAAGAAGGCCGTCGCCGCCGGCATCGAGGCGCTGAAGGTGATGCTGCCGATCGCCAACCGCGCCGTGCGCGAGACCGTGCCAGCCTCGGAATTGATGCTGGCGCTGCAATGCGGCGGCTCGGACGGCTATTCCGGCATCACCGCCAACCCGGCCTTGGGCAAGGCCGTCGACCTCCTGGTCGAGCATGGCGGCACCGCGATCCTCTCGGAGACGCCGGAGATCTACGGCGCCGAGCATCTGCTGACCCGCCGTGCCGCGACGCGCGAGGTGGGAGAAAAGCTCGTCGGCATCATCAAGTGGTGGGAGGACTATACGGCCCGCGCCCGGATGGACATGAACAACAACCCGTCGCCCGGCAACAAGGCCGGCGGGCTCACCACCATCCTGGAGAAGTCGCTCGGTGCGGCGGCCAAGGGCGGCACCAAGACGCTGGCCGCGGTCTATCACTACGCCGAGCAGGTGAAGTCCAAGGGCTTCGTCTACATGGACACGCCCGGCTACGATCCAGTCTCCGCCACGGGGCAGGTCGCCGGCGGGGCCAATATCCTCGCCTTCACCACGGGCCGTGGCTCGGCCTATGGCTGCAAGCCGACGCCCTCGGTGAAGCTCGCCACCAACACGCCGATGTATCTGAAGCAGACCGACGACATGGACATCAATTGTGGCGATGTGCTCGACGGCGTGACGCTGGAGGAGAAGGGCAAGGAGATCTTCGACTACCTGCTGCGCATCGCTTCGGGCGAGCATTCGAAGTCCGAAGAGATGGGCTATGGCGACGCCGAATTCGTGCCCTGGCAGATCGGGGCGACGATGTAGCCGCTTTATCCTTCTCCCCCATCAAAGTCGGCTGTTGCCGACTTTGACACTTAGGTTGCCCATCTCGGGCAAGCCCGAGATGGGTGGGAGAAGGTGTCGCCGCAGGCGACGGATGAGGGAAGGGTCGCGCCAGCGGTCCTTTTTCTTGCAGCCAGAAGACTTCCCTCATCCGTCACGGCTCCGTCGTGCCACCTTCTCCCCCGAGGGGAGAAGGGAAACGCGCGCATTGACAGCGCCTCGTCCTGGCCTGATAGCCGCGACCGGACTTCTTCAACGCGGCCGGGGGGCACGTCATGCGACAGATTCTTCTGGTTACGGTTCCGCGCGTCCTGCTCGGGCTGCTTTTCCTCGTCAGCGCGGTCGACGGTTTCTGGTGGCTTGCCACTGGCGCGCATCTGATCCACCCGCCGACCAGCGAGCGCGGCGTCGCCTTCGAGACCGCGCTGCAGAATGCCGGCTTCTTCTGGCCGCTGTTGAAGACGGTCAATCTGGCGGGCGCGCTCAGCCTGCTCTTGAACATCGTGCCGGCCTTCGGCCTCGCATTGCTCGCGCCGGTGATGACGGTGATCGTGCTGTTCCATCTGGTGATCAACCCGCAGGGCATCCCAGTCGCTATCATCCTGGTGGTGCTCGGGAGCCTCTTGGTCTGGGCTTATCGCGAGCGCTATGCGGGCCTGTTCAGGTAGCTAGAGCAATTCCGGCTCCCGCCGCGCTCGAAAACGCTCCGATCTACGGAGGCGAGAGGTCTTTCAACCATTTCGTGCGTTCCGCGGTCGCCTTCAGGAGGCAGCTCTGGTCGCTCAATGACGCCATCGTGCCGCGGTCGCGCAGGCCCGTCATGAAGGAGCAGGTGGCATCACGATGCGCCAGCCAGGCGCGCTGGGTATTGCGCAGCAGGTTGCGCTGATCCGGCGTCAGATTGGCCGACGCGCCGCGATAGGCGGCGTTGAGCTCGGCATCGAGCGTCCTGTATTCGGCTGCCCCGCAATCGAGCATTGCCACGGTGACGCCGCCGCTTGCTTCCATGCATTTCTGGTAGGTGGGAGAAAAGTTCTCTTCCAAGGTGCCCGGCTGTGCGGCGCCCGGCTGTGCGGCGCCCGCGAGCACGGCCATGACGCCGAGGCATATGGTCGCCTTTCGGATATCGAACCACATTGCGGGGCTCCCTCCTGTTCGACGCTTCAACCGAGGGCGAATCCACGCAGTCTTTCGTTCAACCCGCCAATCCTGTCGGCTGCGACATTGGCGATGGCGACGCGCAGATGCTGCTCCTGGGCCGGGCCGAAATAGGGGCCGGGCAGGGCGAGCACTCCGCGCTCTTCAACCAGCCTGCGCGCGACATCAGCTGCCGGCACGCCCGCGAAGGGATGTGCGACATAAGCGAAATAGGCTCCCGCTGCGAGCACGCGCCAGCCTTCGAGCGGGGCCATCGCGGCGCGGAACAAGGCGGCGCGGGCATTGATCTCGACGCGGTTGGCCTCGCGCCAGGCGCGGATGCCGTCGATGCCCCAGGTGATCGCCGCCTGGCCGGCGCGCACGGGACTGATCTGGACGCAGTCGAGCACCTTGCCGATCTGCGCGACGACCTTTTCGCCTGCCGTGATCGCACCCAGGCGCCAGCCCGGCACGGCATAGGCCTTGGAGAAGCTGTAGAGTCCGATGACGGAGTCTTGCCAAGTGCTTGCGGCAAAGATCTCATGTGGCCTGGCAACGCCTTCGGGCAGGAAATCGCGATAGGTTTCGTCGAGCACGAGCCAGAGCCCGCGCCGTGCACAGAGCTCGGCGAAGGCGGCGATGGTCGCGGCCGGATAGACTGCGCCGGTCGGGTTGTTGGGCGTCACCAGCACGATGGCGCGGGTGCGGGCGTCGATCAATTTTTCGGCGTCGGCGACATCCGGCACGAAGCCGGCGGCGGGATCGCAGGGCAGAGGCTTGGGCTCGACGCCGAGCATGGTCAGCGTCATCTCGTGGTTGAAGTACCAGGGCGTCGGCAGGAGCACATTGTCGCCGGCCCGGGCCAGCGCCATCATCGTGATGACATAAGCCTGGTTGCAGCCCGAGGTGATCGCGATCTCACTGGGCGAAAAACGCGCGCCGTAGATACTCCCGATCTCCTTCGCATAGGCCTCGCGCAAAGCGAGATCGCCGGTGATCGCGCCATAGCGGGCGCTGTCGGTCGCGGCGGCGGCCTCACCGAGGCGCTGCAGCAGCTCCTGCGGCGGCGGTGAGCCCGGCACGGCCTGAGACAGGTCGATCAGCGGCCCGTTGCGGCCGTCATAGGCGCGCGCCCAGCCTTGGGCCTCCGGGATCGGAGGCGTACCGGTGCCGAGGAGGTCGGGATTCAAGGTAGCTTGCGGCGTCTTCAACATGGCAGGCAGCTTTGGGATGCGGCGGCGCCCTCGTCAATCAGCCATCCCCGTCAATCAGCTTGGACGCGGGCGAGTTATCACCCCATATCATTGCGCATGCAGGACGAGATCAACGACGCCATCGACGAACTCCATGCCATGCTCGACCGGGCAGCCGTGATCGTCGGCTTTACCGGAGCCGGCATCTCGACTGAATCCGGCGTGCCGGATTTCCGCACGCCAGGTTCGCCCTGGATGGTTCACAAGCCGATCCCGTTTGCCGCCTTCACCGCCAGCCGCGAGGCGCGCATCGAGGCCTGGCGGCGCAAATTCGCAATGGACGACCATTTCGCCGGCGCCGGCCCCAATCGTGGCCACCGCGCTTTGGCGCGGTTGGTGAGCGAGGGCCGCTCGCCCGGCATCGTCACCCAGAATATCGACGGCCTGCATCAGGCCTCAGGCGTTCCCGATGAGCGCATCGTCGAACTGCACGGCAACGGCACCTACGCTACGTGCCTGACCTGCGGCTGGCGTCATGAACTCGCCGCGATCAGACCGGCCTTCGAGGCGACGGGCGAACCGCCGCGCTGCATCATGTGCGGCGGCCAGGTCAAATCGGCGACGATCTCGTTTGGTCAGGCGATGCCGCAGATCCAGATGCAGCGAGCCCATGCGCTGACGCTGCAGGCTGATCTCTGACGCTGCAGGCTGATCTCTTCCTCGTGGTCGGCTCTTCGCTCGTCGTCTTTCCCGCCGCGGCGATGCCCGTCATCGCCAAGCGCAATTGCGCGAAACTCGTCATCGTCAACCGCGAGCCAACGGAGCTCGACGCCATCGCCGATCTCGTGGTTCGGGCCGAGATCGGCCCGGCGCTGGGGCGATTGGCGGGGTAGGGGATCGTGGTGCAGGGAAGGGCCGTATTCCGGTAGGCGCGCCTTATGTGGCGGGCATGGGATTTCCTCCGACCAGCTTCGCACGTTGGACATACGCATTATATTCGCTATATTCGGAAAATGCCGAATATAGCGAATAAGCGCATGGCGACGGCCGAACAACGCTTCATCGAGGACGCCGCCCGGTTGTTGATCCCCTGGGGCGTGCCCCAGACAGCGGCGCGCCTCTACGGCTATCTGCTGCTCCGCGCCGAGCCGGTCAGCCTCGATCGCATCACCGCCGAGCTCGAGATCAGCAAGAGCAGCGCCAGCGTCGCCGCGCGATTGCTGGAAACATACAGGCTCGCCCGGCGTCATGGCGAGCGCGGCAGTAAGCGCGCCTTGTACGCGGTGTCCGATAATTACGAGGGCATGCTGACCGAGCAGAACCGCCTGCTGGATGCGCTCGCCGCGCTCCTCAGGAACGGCGCAGGCACCGTCGCGTCGGGAGGGGTTCGGGACCGCCTCGAGGACATGGCCGAGTTCTACCTGGCGATACGCCAGGCGATGGAGGCAGCGCTCGAGCAGTGGCGCGCGAAGACGCCGCGATCCTGAGGCGATCGATCGGCGTTCCCTCGCATGGATCAAGTCAGTCTTGGGCCAAGTCAGCTTTGGGCCAAAGCCAGCCTGGAGACAATTTTGCCGAAGGAGTGCGTGACATGGAACAGACCGAAACGCCCCGGGAGCCGAGCGCGATGTCGCGCGGCACGGCCATCGCCTATGCGATCGGCCTGCCGCTTTCGCTGCTTGGATTGATCTTCTGGCCTGCCGGCACGATCGCCTGGCGGCCCGGATGGGTCTTCCTTGCGGTTCTGATTTCGGGCTTCGGAGCTTCGGCCCTGGTGCTCGCCTGGGTCAATCCGATCATCTACCGCGCACGCAGCCGCTTCCAGGCGGGCACGAAAAGCTGGGACAAGGCGCTGCTTGCGGTCATCCTGCCGGCGATGGTCGCGGTCCTGCCGGTCGCGGCGCTCGATGCCGGGCGGTTCCACTGGTCGGTTGTGCCGGCCTGGGCGGTGCTGTCGGGCTATGTCGCCGTGCTGGCGGGCATTGCGGTGACGGGCTGGGCGCAGGCGATGAACCCGTATTTCGAGCCGGGCGTCCGGATCCAGTCCGAGCGGCATCAGCGCGTGATCGACAGCGGTCCCTACCGTTTCGTGCGCCACCCCGGCTATATCGCCGCGCTGTTCCTGTTTTTCGGCATGGCGCTCGCGCTGGGCTCGCTCTGGGCGCTCGTTCCCGCCGCTCTGGCGGCGGCGGTGCTCGTCCTGCGCACGTCATGGGAAGACCAGCTGTTGCGGGCCGAGCTTCCTGGCTATGACGATTATGCCCGCCGGGTGCAGTGGCGATTGGTCCCCGGCCTCTGGTGACGGCCGGATTTGCCGGCGGTCGTCGAGCATAAGGCGGGTGCCCGGGCTGTCCGCGTGCCATAGCTGACGCGGCCTGTCAGCATCCTCCTTGCCCGGGCTTCACTCCTCTGTCGGCAGTGCTAAGCAAGAAAGTGCAGCTCGGTTGAGAGGGAATTCGGGATGGCTCACGACGCGTTGTTCGAGCGGCTCTGGAGCGGCGCCGCCCGGATGGAGGAATGGACGGCGGCGGTGTCCAAGGGGGCGATCACGCAGGTCGCGGAGAACATCATCACCGTCCATACGACGTATTTCTGCGGCAGCGTCACGGCTATCCGCACCGATGCCGGGCTCGTCCTGATCGACACGGCCAAGCCCGATACCGCAGCCCAGACGCTGGACGTCGTGCGAAGCTGGGACGACAGCCCGGTTCACACCGTGATCTACACCCATGGCCATATCGACCACACCAGCGGCATCACGCTCATCGACGAGGAAGCTGATGCGAGGGGCCGCCCCAGGCCGCGCATCGTCGCTCACCGGAACGTGCGGCGCCGCATGGAGCGATACGAAGCGTCGCACGGCTTCAACAGCCTCGTTCAGGGCCAGCAATTCAACAAGCCGGACTATGTCTACCCGATCGGCCAGCGACAGCCTGACGAGGTCTATGACGACAGCTTGTCGCTCACGATCGGCGGAGAGGAGATCACGCTCTTCCACGGGCGTGGCGAAACCGACGACGCCAGCTTCGTCTGGTTGCCGAAGCGTCGCGTTCTGGCGAGCGGCGACTTCGTGATCTGGGTGTTTCCGAATGCGGGCAACCCGCGCAAGGTCCAGCGTTATGCGGCGGATTGGGCGGTCGCGTTGCGGCGCATGGAAGAGCTCGAGCCGGAGATCCTGATCCCGGGCCATGGGCCGGTGATTTTCGGCAAGGAGCGGGCGGCGCAGGTGCTGCGGGACGGCGCCGAGGCGCTCGAATATCTGACGAGCGAGACGCTCCGATTGATCAATCAGGGCGCCACGCTCGATGACGTGCTGCACGCGGTCAAAGTCCCGCCACGCTATCTGGCCAAGCCCTATCTGCTGCCGAAATATGACGATCCCGAATTCCTGGTTCGGGCCATCTACCATTTCTACGCCGGCTGGTTCGATGGCGATCCGGCGCATCTGAAGCCGGCGCGGACTGCCGATCTGGCAGCGGAGTTGGCGCGACTCGCGGGCGGCGCCGACAAGCTTGCCGAGCGGGCCGCTACCCTGTCCGGGGAAGGCCAGACGCGGCTTGCGGCTCAGCTTGCCGAATTCGCCGGGGCGGCGGCTCCGGAGGACGCGCGGATTCAAGGCATCCGCGCGGCCGTTCTCCAGACATGCATCGACGGCGAGACCACGCTGATGGGCAAAGCCTTCTTCGCCGTCTACCAGCGCGATGCGGACGAGAAATCGAAAGCCTGACCGAGCGACGAGCCGTCGGCTTTCTGCCCAGGCGATCGTGTTGCTCTATCGTCGCTCATCATCTGCCGCGATCGCGCGCGCTACGTGATCGGCCGTCATGGACGCTCGATGGGGTTCGTTGTTAGCATCCCGACCGCTCGATTTTGGAGGAGACGCAGCATGGACCGGTTCACGGGCGGCTGCCTGTGCGGCAATGTCCGGATTGTGGCGTCGGGACGCCCATACCGGGTCGGCCTCTGTCACTGTCTCGACTGCCGCAAGCATCACGGGGCTCTTTTCCACGCTTCCGCGGTGTTCCCACAGGATGCGGTGACGATCGATGGCGAAACACGCGACTACGCCGGGCGGTTTTTCTGTCCCCGCTGCGGCTCGCCCGTTTTCGCACGCAGCGCCGACGAAATCGAAGTGCACCTGGGATCGCTGGATGCCCCCGACCAGTTGATGCCGACTTACGAGCTCTGGACCATCCGCCGCGAAGCCTGGTTGCCGCCGTTTCCGCTCAAGCGGCGATATGAGCGCGATCGCGACGCCACGGGCCGCTTTGAGGAGTAGGTCGCACGAGCGGGGCGAGAGCGCCGTGCCGACATTCCATTCCGCCGGGCGAGGACGATAGCCGGGGAGCCGGCGACCGCCCATGGGCGCATAGTTTGCCCTGAGGAAAGCACCGGGCTGTGCTGCGGGCGACCGTCTCAGCCCGGCCGGCAATCATGGCGGAGTTGGCAAGCCGCGACCCTTCGACCTTTCGCCAGGGTCAGGGTGGTGGTTCGGAATGATGGCGTGGTTCCGGGGGCAACATCCAGCGCACTTTCCCCGGCGTCATGATTGCAGCTTTGGGGGCAGCGCAATTTTGGATGTCCCCCGATGACACAGAACGCCCCGAAAGCGAACGCAGATGCCGCTCCGGCATCCTCCCGTCCGGTCTTGAAACGGCTCGCGAATGCCTTGGCCGGAGGAGCTTGTGCCTTCGCGCTGTCGGTCCCGTTGCTCAGCGAAGAGGTCATGGCTCAGGGTTGGCAACTCAGCTCGCAATATTATTCAGGGGGCTCGACCTGGACGCTCCGCAAGCTTCGTCCCGGCAATGGCAGCATCACCGAACTCAAGGAGCCGGCGCCCGCGAACAACTGCCCCGTCCCGGCCTTCGAGGTGGTGAACCCTAGGCGCGGAGAGCTGCGCTGCGTCGGCTATGTCGCCCCGTCCTGGCTGCGCTAGAGCAGGATGCGAAAAAGTGGGAACCGGTTTTCGCATAGATCCTGCTCTCACTCTTGGTTGAGAGACGGATTCAGGTTTCAGATGGATCACTTTGTGATTCCATGTGAAATCCTCATCGAACGGCATAGTAGCCGGGCTGACCGATATCGCTGAGCAGGTCCGAGCCGGTCGGCTCCCAACCGAGCAGCGACCGTGTGAGCGCGCTCGACGCCGCCATATCCGCGCCTGCGAAGTCGGCGAACCAGCCGAAATGCTCGCGGCCACGCGATTCGACGGGCAGGCAGAGTCGGCGACCGATCACCCCGGCGATATCCTTGAAGGGCGTGCCTTCGTCGGCGACCGCGTGATAGGCGGGCTCGGTGGCGCCCTGTTCGAGTGCGAGCCGGTAGAGGCGCGCGGCGTCCAGCCGGTGCACGCCGGCCCAGCGGTTCTGGCCCTCGCCGATATAGGCCGATACGCCTTTCTCACGCGCCATCGCAATCAGGATCGGGATGAAGCCGTGGTCGCCAAGGCCGTGGACCGAGGGCGCGAGCCGGATCGTTGCCGCGCGTACGCCGCGCTCCGCCAGCGCTCGCGCTGCCGCCTGAATATTCGGGTAAAGTAGCGATCTTATCCCGGTATAATTGCTAACAGGGTGAGCCGCGATGTCCGACGGCAATTCGCTCGGTGTCTATCTCAGGAGCCGACGCACGAAGCTCGATCCCGCCTCCTTCGGCCTTGCCGGCGGCCGGCGGCGAACCGCGGGGCTGCGCCGCGAGGAGGTGGCGCAGCGCGCCAATATCAGCGCGACCTGGTACACTTGGCTGGAGCAGGGGCGCGGTGGAAGTCCCTCGGCGGACGTGCTCGACCGGATCGCGCGGGCGCTCACGCTGACGGATGTCGAGCGCGAACATCTGTTCCTTGTTGGCCTCGGTCGTCCGCCCGAGGTCCGTTATCGCGGCAGCGACGCGATCACGCCGCGATTGCAGCGCCTGCTGGACGTGCTGACCTACAGCCCTGCGATCGTCAGGACGGCGACCTGGGACGTCGTTGCCTGGAACCGCGCAGCCGCGGCCGTACTGACCGACTATGGCGCGCTCCCGCCCGATCAACGCAACGTCCTGCGCCTGATCTTCTGTGATCCCCGCGTCCGCGCCGCGCAGTCGGAATGGGAATCCGTGGCCCGCTTCGTCGTGGCTACTTTCCGGATCGATGCCGCACGCGCGGGTGCCGACGCGGAGGTCGCGAAGCTGGTCGACGAGTTGAGCCAGGCGAGCCCCGAATTCGCATCGATGTGGCGCGACAACAATGTCCAGACGCATGGCGACGGCGTGAAGCGCCTGCGTCATCCCAGGCTGGGATCGATCACCCTGGAGTACTCTGCCTTCGCGGTGGATGCCCGGCCGGATCTGAGCCTGATCGTCTACAATCCGGCCACGCCGGCCGACCGGAGGCTCATCGAGTCCCTGGTCGAAGAACTGCCAGTAACCGGCTAGGCGTCGTGCCAGGGTCTCACTCGCGGGCCGAGACCGCCAGCCTGATCGCCAGCGCGCCGAAGACCGCGCCCATCAGCTTCTGCGGCAGGCGCGCGAGATGCGGGCGGCTGGCGATGGCGTGGCCGAGCCGGCTTGCGGTCAAAATCACGATGCCATTCGTGATCAGCCCCATCAGGTTGAGGATCGTCGCCAGCACCATGACCTGAAGCGCGACCGAGCCGGCTTCCGGCTTTAGGAACTGCGGCAGCAGGGCGAGCATGAACAGCGCCATTTTGGGATTGAGCAGGTTGGTCAGCAGGCCCTGCATGAAGATGCGACGCATCGAGACGGGGCTTGCCGTGGCGTCTGGCGCGAAGAGCGGGGTTTTCGAACGCAGCGTCGTCCAGGCGAGCCAGGCGAGATAGGCCGCGCCGATCCAGCGCAGGATGTCGTAGGCGGTAGGAACCAGGATGAAGAGCTGCGACAGCCCGAATGCGGCGGCGAAGGCCTGCAGATAGCTGCCCGCCGCGATGCCGGTATAAGTCAGGAAACCGGCGACGCGGCCCTGGCTCAGGCTGCGCGAAGCGATCAGCAGCATGTCGGGACCCGGCGTCGCGGTCAGCACCGCGCAAGCTGCCGTAAAGAGAACCAGGGTCTGCAGGTCTTGCATCGGTCTCTCCGGAATCAAATGGCGGCGCGCGTGATCATGACGACTGAGCTTTGGGCGGCCAAGCTGCTTACAATTGAATATTTCCCTCTCGTTGATGTGGATGAAGCTCTGCGGGCTGTATCGCGCCTTGGCAGCAATGGTATCGTGACACCACGAATCAAGCCAATCGCGTGGGGGTGAGCGGCACATGTCCGACGAGTACGGTGAGAGCGGGCGACCACCAGTAGGACCGATCCAGTCGCTCAATCGCGTGATGCGGCTCGACGGGCCCGATGGGCTGTCTCATGAGGCTGGTGTCGAGCTCGCCGGCTATGTCAAATGGTTCGACGTCAGCAAGGGCTATGGCTTCGTCGTCCCGGAGGATGGCGGCGCCGACGTGCTCGTCCACGTCACCATCCTGAAGCGCGACGGCTTCAACGCCATTGCCGAGGGCGCGCGCATCGTGCTCGAGGCGATCGAGAAGACACGCGGCCGGCAGGCGGTGCGGGTTCTGTCGATCGACACCAGCGCCGGGCGTCATCCCGCCGAATTGCCGATGGCGCGCACCAATGTCTCGGTCACGCCGACCAGCGGCCTCGAGCGCATGGTGGTGAAGTGGTTCAACCGCCTGCGCGGCTTCGGCTTCGTCTCGGCGGGCGAGGGCGCGCCGGATATCTTCGTCCATATGGAAACATTGCGGCGCTATGGCTTGGTGGAGCTGATCCCGGGTCAGGCCGTGCTGGTGCGCTATGGCCCCGGGCCGAAGGGCCTGATGGCCGCCGAGATCCGGCTGGAGCAGGGCGGCGCGATCAGTTCGCATTGATGCCGCGCTGCCACTTGTCCGGTCAAGTAATCCGCGCCGTCATGCTCGCCCTTGTGGCGAGCATCCACGTCTTGAACATTGCCCTCGACGAAGGAAGACGTGGATGGCCGGGATGATCCTCGGGACAAGCCCGAGGACCACCATGACGAGGAAGGCCGCTCCCGACGTTCAGAGCGTTGGATTCAGACCGCGAACGACGTCCCGCAGCCGCAGGAGCTGGTCGCGTTCGGGTTGGTGATGCGGAACGACTGACCCACCAGATCGTCGACGAAATCGATCGTGCAGCCTTCGAGCAGATCGAGCGAGGTCTCGTCGATCAGCACGGTTGCGCCGTCGCGCTCGATCACGAGGTCGCCCGGCGCTTTTTCCCGGTCGACGTCGAAGATGTACTGGAAGCCGGAACAGCCACCGCCGGCGACGCTGACGCGCAGCATCGAGCCGGGCGGCTCCTTTTCCATCACGGAGAGAATGCGGCTCGCGGCCTTGCCGGTGACGGCGACGGCGACGCCGCGCGGATTGACCTCGATATCGGTCGACATGGCGAGCTCCTTGGGCAGATGCTGCTTGCACCCGGGTTGCCCACAAAGGTAATTGCCGACACGCGCCTCTACAAGCAGGGGGCGATGACGGATCCGCCATGCCGCATCAACAGAGCTTTGAACCGGAACCCGGCGACCGCTGGCGGGCGATTTATGCCTGCCGATCGAGCCTGAGTCGCGGTCGTCTGGTCGATGAGCCGAGCTCGCCGACGCGCAGCCAGTTCCAGCGCGACCGCGACCGCATCATCCATTCCACGGCCTTCCGGCGCTTGAAGCACAAGACGCAAGTCTTTGTTTCGCATGAGGGAGACCATTACCGCACGCGACTGACGCATACGATCGAGGTGGCGCAGATCGCGCGTGCGCTTGCCCGGGCGCTGGGGCTCGATGAGGATCTCGCCGAGGCGCTCGCGCTGGCGCATGACCTCGGCCACACGCCCTTCGGCCATACCGGCGAGGATGCGCTCGACGCGTGCATGAAAGACTTCGGCGGCTTCGACCACAATGCCCAGACGCTGCGAATCGTGACGCGATTGGAGCATCGCTATGCCGGCTTCGACGGGCTGAACCTGAGCTGGGAGACGCTGGAGGGGCTGGTCAAGCATAACGGCCCATTGCTCGGCGGCGATGGCAAGCCGACCGCGCGCTATGCGGATACCGGCATTCCCGCCGCGATCCTCGAATACCAGGCGCAGCAGGATCTCTGGCTCGACAGCTATGCCTCGGCGGAGGCGCAGGCTGCCGCGCTCGCCGACGATATCGCCTATAACGCGCATGATCTCGATGACGGCCTGCGCGCGGGGCTGTTCGAGCTTACGGACCTGCGCAAGCTGCCGTTCCTGGCGGAATTGCTCGACGAGATCGACCGGCTGCATCCCGGCCTCGCCAAGCCGCGCGCCACCAACGAGCTCGTCCGGCGCGTCATCACCCACTTCGTCGAGGATGTGATCGGGGAGTCGCAGGCCCGGATCGCGGCGCTGCAGCCGCGGGACGCCGATGCGGTTCGCCGGACGGGCGCGCCCGTCATCGCCTTCTCCGGGGCGATCACGGCGGCCGACAGCGAGATCAAGGCCTTCCTCTATCCCAATATGTATCGCCATCCGCGCATCGCCGAGATCCGGCGCAGGGCGGCCGACGTGGTGCGTGACCTGTTTTCGCGCTTCCTGGCCGAGCCCAGCGCCATGCCGGCGGAGTGGGGCGAGGGCTGCGAGGCGCTCGATCCGCAGCGTCAGGCGCGGCGGATTTCAGACTATATCGCCGGCATGACCGACTGGTACGCGCTCGACGAACACCGCCGCCTGTTTGACGCCACCCCCTCGCTGCGATAGGGCCGGGCGCTTCCCTGCAAGCACGAACCACCGCCAAGAATGACCGCGATGAACCTGTTCGAGACCTATTCCGCCCGCGTCAACGCCGCGCTGGCGCGCTTGTCCGAGCGTGGTGCGCTTTCCGCCGGGCTCAATCTCGGCCGGGTCGTGGTCGAGCCGACCAGGGATGCAGCCCATGGCGACCTCGCGACCAATGCCGCGATGGTGCTGGCCAAGGAGGCGGGCACCAATCCGCGCGCGCTGGCACAGCTGATCTGCGAGGAGCTCGCCAGCGATGCGACGATCGTCAAGACCGAGATCGCGGGGCCGGGCTTCATCAATCTGACGCTGCAGCCGGAGATCTTCACCGCGATTCTGAAGAGCGCGGTCGAGGCCGGACTTGACTACGGCCGGGGCGCATTCAAGCCCGAGCCGAAGATCAATGTCGAATATGTCTCGGCCAATCCGACAGGGCCGATGCATGTCGGCCATGGCCGCGGCGCGGTCTTCGGCGATTCGCTCGCCAATGTGCTGGCTTTCGCCGGTCACAACGTGGCGCGGGAATATTACATCAACGATGCCGGCGCGCAGGTCGATGTGCTCGCGCGCTCCGCCTTCCTGCGTTATCGCGAGGCGTTGGGCGAGACGATCGGCGAGATCCCCGAGGGCTTGTATCCCGGCGACTATCTCGTCTCCGTCGGGCAGACGCTGGCCAAGGCGCATGGCGACGCCTTGCTGGCGAAGCCCGAATCCGAGTGGCTGCCGCTCGTCCGTGCGGTCGCGATCGACGGCATGATGGCGATGATCCGCGACGATCTCGCGGCGCTCGGCGTCGTCCACGACGTCTTCTTCTCCGAGCGCTCGCTGCAGAAAGTCGACGGCAATCTCGACGCAGTGGCCGAGACGATCGCGGATCTGCGCGCCCGCGACCTGATCTATGAGGGCCGCCTGCCGCCGCCCAAGGGCCAGAAGGACGAGGATTGGGAGGATCGCGAGCAGACGCTGTTCCGCGCCACCCAGTTCGGCGACGATGTCGACCGGCCGATTTTGAAGTCGGATGGCAGCTACACCTATTTCGCCAACGACATCGCCTATCACCGCTCCAAGTTCACGCGCGGCTTCACCGAGATGATCGACGTCTGGGGCGCCGACCATGGCGGCTACGTCAAGCGCATGCAGGCGGCCGTGAAGGCGGTGACCGGCGGGGCAGGGGCGCTCGACGTCAAGCTCTGCCAGCTCGTCCGGCTGCTGCGCAATGGCGAGCAGGTGCGCATGTCGAAGCGTTCGGGCGATTTCGTCACGCTGCGTGAGGTGATCGACGAGGTCGGCCGCGACGCGGTGCGCTTCATGATGATCTTCCGCAAGAACGACGCGACGCTCGACTTCGATCTCGCCAAGGTCGTCGAGCAGTCGAAGGACAACCCCGTCTTCTATGTCCAGTACGCGCATGCGCGCTGTGCTTCGATCTTCCGGCAGGCGCGCGAGGCCTTTCCCGATCTCGATCTGTCGCCTGCCAAGATGGCTCAAGCGGATCTCGCTATGCTCACCGACGAGGCCGAGATCGGCATCGTCAAGATGATCGCGGCCTATCCCAGGATGATCGAGGGTGCAGCCCTGGCGCATGAGCCGCATCGGGTGGCCTTTTTCGTGCATGAGCTGGCGAGCGCATTCCACTCGCTTTGGAACAAGGGCAAAGACTCGCCGCAATTACGGTTCGTTAATCAAACTGATCGAAAGTCGACGGAAGCGAGATTGGCGTTCGTGCATGCGGTGCGCAGCGTTCTTGCTTCCGGTCTGGCAGTCGCAGGTGTAGCGGCGCCGGAAGAGATGCGCTGACGGAACCTTCCGGCAGCGCGCACAAGGTCAATTTGACCGCGCGTGAGGTTCGGCGTTCCAATCGTCGCCTCGGCCCGCGCTGGAATGGATCATGCCATGAGTGAGCCAGCTAGAAACCGTTTCGCCCTCGACCTCGAAGATCTCGAGCGTCAGCTTCGCGGTGCGGCCCAGGCGCCCAAGCCCGGCCAAGCCACGGATCCGCTCGCGGAACTGACGCGCATCGTTGGGCAGGACGATCCGCTGAAGGATATCTTCGCCCATCGCGGCCAGCCGGCGCCAGTGCCGCAGCCGGTACAGTCCTGGCAACAGCCAGCGCAGTCCTGGCAGCCGCCGCGGCAGGAGCCCTCCTTCGTGCCCGCTCCGGTTCCGCCGGCGCCCGAGAGCTCTGCTCCTCCCGCCGAGCTGCGCGGAGCGCTCGACGAGTTCGAGGCGCTGCTGCGGCGCACCGACGTCGCTCGACCGGCGACGCCCTCGGTGCCTGCGCCCGTCGCCGACGAGCATTATGACGAGCCCGTGGAGCATGGCTTCCACCTGCCGGAGCCGCAGAGCTATCAGCGACCCGCTTCGGTGCAAGGCGTGGCTGATGCGCCGCGTGACCTCGATCAGGAGGCCGGCGGCTATTCCTATGCCTATGAGCAGTCCGGCGGCTACAGCCAGCCAGCCATGTCCGAGCCGGCTGAGCGGCCGATGATGGCGGAGGACGATGCGCCCGATCTCGAGCCGCGCCGTTCGCGCAAGGGCTTGTGGCTGCTGGCCTCCGTCGCCGTCATCGGCATCGTTGGCGTCGCCGGCGCGTCGTTCTTCCGTTCGTCCGGCCCGGTCAGCAAGGACGGATCGCCGTTGGTGATCAACGCCGATCGCGGCCCGACCAAGGTCGAGCCGACCAATCCCGGCGGCGCCGAGATTCCCAACCAGAACAAGCAGATCTACGAAAAGGTCGGACAGGCTCCCTCGACCCAGACCCAGGTGGTCACTCGCGAGGAGCAGCCGGTCGATGTCCAGCAGGCGGCGCGGTCCTTGCCGGCGCGTGTCGTCCTGCCCGGCCCGGGTTCGTCCGTGGTCACCGGCGGCACCGACACCTCCGGCACGACCAACCCGCTGGCGAACGCTCCCGCCGTGCCAGAGCGCAGCGCGACGCCAGCCGAGCCCGCTTTGACGTCGGGGCCTGCCGTTCCGGGTCTGGGCGAGCCGCGCCGCGTGCGCACCGTCGCGATCCGGCCCGACGGCACACCCGCGCCGCCTCCCGGCGCGAACGGCAACGGCAACATCAACGCCGTATCACCGTCGGTCACGGGCTCGGCTCCCGCCAAGCTCACCGCGCCTGCCGCGAGCAATTCGAGCGCGACGGCGGCCAACAGCCAGCCACGCCCGCGCCCGGCCACAACGCCCGAGGCCGCGAAAGTGCAGGAACGCGTCGCGACGCCGGCACCCGCGACCACGCCGCCGCTGCGCGTCGCCAGCGCCGCACCGGCTACGCCGAATGCCGCTCCGGCCACCGCCGCGATCCGCGCCGGCACCGGCGATTTCGCGGTGCAGCTCGGCGCGCCCGGCAGCGAGGCGGAGGCGCGCGCCACCTTCTCGGCGCTGCAGCGCAAGTACCCGGATCAGCTGGGCAGCCAGGCGCCGATCGTGCGCAAGACCGAACTCGCCGGCGGCAAGACCGTCTACCGCCTGCGCGTCGGCCCCTATTCGCGCGACGACGCCACGGCCATGTGCACGCAGCTGCAGACGGCCGGCGGCCAGTGCTTCATCGCCAAGAACTAGACGAGCAAGAACTGAGCGAACAAGAACTGAGCGGGCTTCAGCCGTCACATAACGCCTGACCTATAACAACGCCGCCGGCAGCGCCCAATCGCTGCCGGCGGCTTTTCCGTTCGGCCTGCGGCGCATGACGCTCCCGCATGGTTGGGGTTCAAGCGCGGGCTCAGTGCGGGTAGCGTCGCCGCCGAGCTTGCGCATGTCTTGGCTAGAGCGAGGCTTGGCTAGAGCGAGTCTTGGTCAGGCGAGGGCAGGGCGCGAGACCAGAATCCCACGCGACACAAGAAACCGAGGAAACCCATGGATCGCCGTACATTCGTCAAGGCCGCAGGCACGGGCGCCGCAGTCGGTGGCACAGCCATCGCCGCTCCCGCCATCGCCCAGTCGCAGCCCAAGGTCAGCTGGCGCCTAACCTCGAGCTATCCCAAGAGCCTGGACACGCTCTATGGCCTCAGCACGCAGGTCGCCAAGCGCGTCGGCGAGCTCACCGACAACCAGTTCCAGATCCAGGTGTTTGCGCCCGGCGAGATCGTGCCCGGCCTGCAGGCGCTCGACGCCGTCCAGAACGGCACGGTCGAGTGCAGCCATACGCTGTCGAGCTTTTATATCGGCAAGGACCCGGCCTTCGCTTTCGAGACCTCGCTGCCCTTCGGCTTCAATACGCGCCAGCAGAACGCCTGGCTCTATCAGGGCGGCGGGCTCGAGCTGTGCCGCGCCTTCATGAAGGGCTATAACTGCTACACGATCCCCTCCGGCAACACCGGCGCCCAGATGGGCGGCTGGTTCCGCAAGGAGATCAAGACGCTCGAAGACTTGAAGGGGCTGAAATTCCGCATCGCGGGCCTCGGCGGGCGCATCATGGCGCGGCTCGGCGTCGTGCCGCAGCAGATCGCCGGCGGCGACATCTATCCGGCTCTGGAGCGCGGCACGCTCGACGCCGTCGAGTTTTCCGGTCCGCTCGACGACGAAAAGCTCGGTTTCCAGCGCGTCGCGAAATATTACTACTATCCGGGATTCTGGGAGGGCTGCGCCAATGTCAGCTTCATCGCCAATCTCGACAAGTGGAACGATCTGCCGCCGGCCTACAAGGCCGCGCTCGAAGCCGCCTGCTCGGAGGCCAACGCCTTGTGCGTGGCCAAATACGACCACGGCAATCCCGATGCCCTGTTGCGGCTGGCCGCCGCCGGCGCCGAATTGCGCCCCTTCCCGCAGGAGGTGATGCAGGCGGCGTTCAAGGAGGCCTTCGCGCTTTATGGCGAGCTCGCCGCGGGCAACCCGGCCTTCAAGACGTTCTATGATTCGTTCCTGCCCTATTGGAAGAAGGAGCAGCTCTGGTTCCGCGTCGCCGAGCTGCCTTTCGACGCCTTCAACGCCCAGATGTCGGCGCAGATGCGCTGAGGCGCGAGGGTTCTTCCGTCCTCCGCCGTCATCCTGGGCGACCGAAGGTCGTCCCGGGATCCATCGTAGAGCTCCGGAGCCCTCCGATGGATCCCGGAGCTGCGCCGCGGAGTTTATCCTTGGGCCGATCGAAAGTCGGACCCGAGGGCGGCTTGTCCAGGATGACGGCGGAGGGTTGACCGCCGGCCTGCCCCTTTCTAGGCCTCACATATGACCTCACGCGCCTTCATCGCCGGCTGCCTCGGCACGAGCCTGACCCAGGACGAGCGCGCCTTCTTCAAGGAGGCGCGGCCCTGGGGTTTCATCCTGTTCAAGCGCAACACGCAAAGCCCTGAGCAGGTCGCGGCCCTGACGGCGCAGATGCGCGAGACCGTCGGCTGGCACGCGCCGATCCTGATCGATCAGGAGGGCGGGCGGGTCCAGCGCATGGGGCCGCCGCATTGGCCGGCCTACCCGCCGGCGCGGGCGTTCCTGGGTATCAATGATCCCGTGCAACAGCGTGAAATCGTGCGGCTTTCGGCGCGGTTGATGGCGCACGACCTGAAATCCGTCGGCATCGATGTCGATTGCCTGCCGGTACTCGACGTGCCCGTCGCCGGCAGCCACGACGTCATCGGCAACCGCGCCTATGCGCATGAGCCCGACATGATCGCGCGGCTCGGCCGGGCGGCGGCCGAGGGGCTGATTGCGGGCGGTGTGCTGCCGGTGATCAAGCACATGCCTGGCCATGGCCGCGCCAAGGCTGACAGCCATCACGACCTGCCGGTGGTCGAGGCCTCGCTGGCGGAATTGCGGGCGAGCGATTTCCGCCCGTTCCGGCATCTCGCCGACATGCCGATGGCGATGACGGCCCATGTCGTCTTCACTGCGCTGGACCCGAAGCATCCGGCGACGGTGTCGAAGACGATCGTCCGCGAGATCATGCGCGGCGAACTCGGCTTCGACGGCTTGATCATGACCGACGATATCTCGATGAAGGCGCTCGCGGGCGGCTTCGCGCAGAAGGCCAGGGCAGCGATCCGCGCCGGCGTCGATGTCGTGCTGCATTGCCACGGCATCATGGAGGAGATGGTGGCGATCGCCGGCGCTGTGCCGGAGATGACAGGTGCGCGCGGCCGCCGTGCCGCCATGGCGCTCGCCCGCATCCGGCACGAGCCCGAGCCTCTGGATGTGGACGAAGCGAGGG
This sequence comes from Bosea vaviloviae, assembly GCF_001741865.1. Lineage (NCBI taxonomy): Bacteria > Pseudomonadati > Pseudomonadota > Alphaproteobacteria > Hyphomicrobiales > Alloboseaceae > Allobosea > Allobosea vaviloviae. The sequence goes on along the minus strand of NZ_CP017147.1, from coordinate 4,844,458 downwards.
CGCAGCTTGCAAGCGCGCTTGCCTTGAGCGCCTGAACAGCCGAACCTGCGGCCTTCGTGGGGTTTGGGGCCTGTCCGGCACCGCAGCCCTTATCCTGAGGAGCGGACGGAAGTCCGCCTCTCGAAGGATGCTCCAGAGCGCGCTGAAGCATCCTTCGAGACGCCGCTTCGCGGCTCCTCAGGATGAGGGCTGCGAGCGGGCAGGCGCGATCAAGAAGGGGCGGCCGGCCATGGCGGCGCAACTGCCATTCGAGGATGACGGCCCGCGCCGTGAGGACGAGCCCGCGCTCCTCGTCGATGTCGACGGCTATGAAGGTCCGCTCGACCTGCTGCTCGATCTGGCGCGGCGCCAGAAGGTCGATCTGCACCGCATCTCGATCCTGGCCCTGGCCGAGCAATATCTCGTCTTCGTCGAGCAGGCGCGGGCGCTCAGGCTCGAACTGGCGGCCGACTATCTCGTGATGGCGGCCTGGCTGGCCTATCTCAAATCACGCCTGCTCTTGCCTGAACCGCCCAAGGGCGAAGAGCCGAGCGCGGCCGACCTTGCCACCGCGCTCGCCTTGCGCCTGCGCCGGCTGGAGGCGATCCGCGAAGCGTCGCGCCGGCTCGCCTCGCGCGAATTGCTGGGGCAGGATGTTTTTGCGCGCGGCGCGCCCGAGCCGATCGTGGCGGGCGCGCGCCCGATCTGGGAGGCCGAGCTCTATGATCTGCTCTCGGCCTATGCGCAGCAGCGCCAGAGGCGCGTTCAGGGGCATATCTCCGTCGGCCACCGCATCGTCTGGTCGCTGGTCGAGGCGCGCGAGGCCTTGCAGCGTCTCGTCGGCGAGGCGGGCGATTGGACCGCGATAGACCCCTATCTTGCGCGCTACATGAGCTCGCATGGCCTGCCGGTGCGCGAGATGGCAGCGACCGTCAGGGCCTCGGCGTTGTCGGCGATGCTGGAGATGGTGAAGGAGGGGGCGCTCGATCTGCGTCAGGACGAAGCCTTCGCGCCGCTCTATCTGCGCCGCCGCTCGGCGCGGCCGCCGGCCTTGCCATTGTGAGCGGGCGATGACAGTGGCAATGACCGAGCGTTTCGACGAGGAGGACGATGGCGGCGAGGCCGAGGTTCTGGCCCTGGCGACGCGCATCGTCGAGGCGCTGCTCTTCGCCTCGGCCATGCCGTTGAGCGCCGAGGAACTGGCGCGCTCGGTGCCGGCCGGCGTCGATGTGGCGCAGGTGCTGGAGCATCTGATCGAGCTTTATGCGCCGCGCGGGGTGAATCTGCGCCTGGTCGCCGGCGGGTATGCCTTCCGCACCGCGCCCGATCTCGGCTATCTCCTGGCGGCCGAGGCGGAGCCGCCGCGCAAATTGTCGCGGGCGGCGCTCGAGGTGCTCTCGATCATCGCCTATCACCAGCCGGTGACGCGGGCCGAGATCGAGGAGATTCGCGGCGTCGCCACCGCCAAGGGCACGCTCGACATCCTGCTGGAGGCAGGCTGGGTGCGCCTGCGCGGCCGCCGGCGCTCGCCCGGCCGGCCGGTGACCTATGGCACGACGCCAGGTTTCCTTGACCATTTCGGTCTCGACCGCATCGACGACCTGCCCGGCCTCGACGAGCTCAAGGGCTCGGGCTTCATCGAGGGGCGGCTGACCAAGGACCTCTCCGTGCCAATTCCCGACGATGATCCGGATCTGCGCGCCGACGAGGATCCGCTCGGCGACCTGTTCACGCCGCTTGACGACGGCGAAGGGCCGCCGCACAGGGCGGATGAGTAAACTGCAGGCGATCACCACACCCGCCCGTCATCCCGGACGCAGCCCTCGGGTCCGATCTTCGATCGGCCCAAGGATAAACGCCGCTTCGACCCGGAATCCGAAGCGCGTCATGGTCGGGCTTGACCCGACCATCTCGTAAACCAGAGCACTCTGGTCATGAGATTCTCGGGGCAAGCCCGAGAATGACGCTCTACGATGGATCCCGGATCGGCGCGGCTTCGCCGCTTGTCCGGGATGACGGGCGTGGTTCCGAATGAACTGGAACGGATTTTGGCGTCGAATGAGACCAAGGCGCGCTGGCTGAGCTGGGGCAGGCGGGGGACGGCCGGCGCCGCGATCCCGATGGCGCTGGGATTCGATCAGGTGACGCAGCGCTTCGGCGATGTGACGGCCTTGAGCGAGGTCAGCCTGTCCATCGAGCCCGGCGAGGTCGTGGCCCTGCTTGGCCAGTCGGGCTGCGGCAAGACGACGCTGCTCAGGCTGGCGGCCGGCGTCGAGCGGCCGAGTTCCGGGCGCGTGCTGCTGGAGGGCAGCGATGTGTCCTCGCCGCAAAGCTTCGTCGAGCCGGAGCAGCGCGGCGTCGGGCTGGTCTTCCAGGACTATGCGCTGTTCCCGCATCTGAGCGTGCGCGAGAATGTCCGCTTCGGCCTGCGCGGCTATGACGAGACATCCGCCGAGGCCACCGCGTTGCGCGCCATCGCCCGCGTCGGTCTCGCCGATCTCAGCGAGGCTTATCCACATATGTTGTCGGGCGGCGAGCAGCAGCGCGTCGCGCTGGCCCGCGCCATAGCGCCGCGCCCCGGCGTGCTCTTGATGGACGAACCCTTCTCCAATCTTGACCGGCGCCTGCGCGATGTGGTGCGCGACGAGACGGCGGCGCTGCTCAAGGAAACCGGCGCGACCTCGATCATCGTGACGCATGATCCCGAGGATGCGATGCGCATCGCCGACCGCATCGTGCTGATGCGCGCAGGCAGGATCGTTCAGGTCGGCACGGGCGAACAGCTCTACCGTCAGCCCAACAGCCTCTTTGCCGCCCGATTCTTCTGCGATTTTACCGAGATAGAAGGCCGTGTCCTGCGCGGAGCGGTGGATACGCCGGTGGGGCGGTTTCCGGCGGGCGATCTCGGCGAAGGCGCGCAGGCCGTGGTCTGCATTCGGCCGCAAGCGATCCGATTGACGCCGAAGGGGTTCTGCCTGCCTGGCCGTGTCGTGACGCGGCGCTTCCTCGGCGAGGTCGATCACGTCCTGCTCGCGGTCTCGGGCTTCGACCGGCCGCTGCTCGCGCGGGTCTCGCTCACCGGGAGCGTTCGCGAGGGCGACGATGTCGGCATCGATATTCCGACGGATGAAGTTCTTGTGTTCCCTGCAGGGGACACATAGGTTCCGCCACAAGAAGTTAGCCGAGGCTCAACGCCCGGCCGCACTGTAATTCGGAGGAGTTCGCCATGGGTGGCGTCAGTATCTGGCACTGGATCGTCGTCGGCGTCATCGTGATGCTGCTGTTCGGGCGCGGCAAGGTTTCCGAGCTGATGGGCGACGTTGCCAAGGGCATCAAATCCTTCAAGAAGGGCATGGCCGACGATGACGAGCCGGCCACGCCGCCGCCGAGTGCTACTCCGGCGGATCCCCGGGTCATCGACCAGGCGACCACGAGCAATCCCGCTGCGGCCAAGGCCGAGCACAAGGCCTGATGGCGCGCCGCTTGCCTCAAGGCGAGCGGTTGAGAGGACGAGCCATCGATGTTCGACATCGCCTGGAGCGAATTGATGCTGATCGGGGCGGTTGCGCTCGTCGTGATCGGCCCCAAGGATCTGCCCAAAGCTATGCGCACTGTCGGCCAGGTGGTCGGCAAGGTGCGCCGCATGGCCAGCGAGTTCCAGGGCCAGTTCAATGACGCGATGCGCGAGGCTGAACTCCACGACCTGAAGAAGCAGGTCGAGGATGTCGGCGGCTCGGTGTCTTCAGCCATGAACTCCGACTACAAACCGATCGATATGCCTAACGAACCCGCCTCGACGGGCCTCGACGACGCGCAGCTCAAGGAGGCCGAGGCCAAGCTCGCGGCCCTGCCAGCGCCTGAGCCCTTGCCCGAGGTCGTGATCGCGCCCGCACCGATCGCGGACGCTGCAACTGAAGAGAAGCCGAAGCGCAAGCGTGCGCCCAAGGCGGAGCCTGCGGCGGTGGTGGAAATGGTCGAACCTGCCAAGGCCCCGCGCAAGAGCAAGGCCAAAGTCAGCGAACCCGAAGACGGGAGCGCAGCATGAGCGTCGTCAATGCGAAGGACGGCGAGGACGAGATCGAGGCCTCGCGCGCGCCGCTGATCGACCATCTGATCGAGCTCAGGGCGCGGCTGATCAAGTCGATGATCGCCTTCCTGCTGATGTTCTTCATCTGCTTTGCCGTCTCGACACAGATCTACAACATCCTGGTGCAGCCCTATGTCTGGGCAGCCGGGAGCACCGCGAACGCGCAGCTCATCTATACTGGCCCGCTCGAACTGCTCTTCACCCATATCAAGGTGGCGGCGTTCGGGGCCGGCTTCTTCGCCTTTCCGGTGATCGCGACGCAGGTCTACAAATTCGTCGCGCCGGGCCTCTATAAGAATGAGAAGGCGGCGTTCGCGCCCTATCTCGTGGCGACGCCGGTGTTCTTCACGCTGGGTGCCGCGCTGGTCTTCTTCTTCGCCATGCCGGTGCTGATGAGGTTCTCGCTCGGCATGCAACAGGCCGCGACCGAGACCCAGGCCGGCATCGCGCTCCTGCCCAAGGTCAGCGAATATCTCTCGCTGATCATGACGTTGATCTTCGCCTTCGGCGTCGCCTTCCAGCTGCCGGTGGTGCTGACGCTGCTCGGACAGGCGGGGATCATCGATTCGCAGTTCCTGAAGGACAAGCGCCGCTACGCCATCGTCTTCGTCTTCGTCATCGCCGCGGTGCTGACGCCGCCGGACGTGATCTCGCAGCTGATGCTCGCCGTGCCGATGCTGCTGCTCTACGAGCTCTCGATATTCTCGGTGCGCTATGTCGAGAACAAGCGGGCTGCCAAGAAGGCGGCGGAGGACGCTGCCGCGGAGTGATCCTCTGCTGTCTCGCTTGCCGAGGCCTTTCGTTTCCCCTCACCGTCATCCGGGATCTGCGCCGCTTCGCGGCTTGTCCAGGATGACGGTGAGGTTCCACGGCAAGCTCTGTGTGATCGAAGTGGTTCCATCGCTCGCCATCCCGGTCTAGAGCATCTCTCGCTGCATTCCGCAGCGGCGGCATGGCCTGACGACGATGTACGATATCAAATGGATTCGCGAGAACGCCGAGGCGTTCGATACCGGCTTGAAGAGGCGGGGGCTCGAGCCGCTGTCGTCGTCGCTGCTCGCCCTTGACGACACTCGCCGCTCGGCCATCGCCAAGGCGCAAAGCGCGCAGGAACGCCGCAACGCCCTCTCCAAGGAGATCGGCAAGGCGATGGGCGCCAAGGATGTCGCGCTTGCCGACAGCCTGAAGGCCGAGGTCGCCAGCTTGAAGGAATTGCAGCCGGCGCTGGAAGCGCAGGAGAAGGCGGCGGTCGAAGTGCTGAACGAGCAGCTCGCCGCGATCCCGAACCTGCCCCATGACGACGTGCCCGAGGGCGCCGACGAGCATGGCAATGTCGTGAAATCGGTGCATGGCGAGGCGCCGGAGAAGACCGGTGGCCGGCTCTTCGGCTTCAACCAGCTCAAGGAACATTACGAGCTCGGCGAAGCGCTCGGCCAGATGGATTTCGAGACGGCGGCGAAGCTGTCGGGCTCGCGTTTCGTCGTGCTGAGTCAGCGGCTTGCTCGGCTCAACCGGGCGATCGGGCAGTTCATGCTCGACACGCATACGGAGGAGCATGGCTATACCGAGGTCAACCCACCGCTGATGGTGCGGGACGATGCGATGTTCGGTACGGCGCAATTGCCGAAGTTTCGCGAAGATCAGTTCAGGGCGGGCGAGGATCACTGGCTCATCCCCACAGCCGAAGTTCCGCTCACCAACCTCGTGCGTGAATCGATCCTCTCCGAGGAAGAGCTGCCGCGCCGCTATACTGCGCTGACGCCCTGTTTCCGGTCTGAGGCCGGCTCTGCGGGGCGCGATACGCGCGGCATGCTGCGCCAGCACCAGTTCGAGAAGGTCGAACTGGTCTCGATCACCGCGCCTGAAAAATCGCGCGAGGAGCATGAGCGCATGCTGGCTTGCGCCGAGGCCGTGCTGAAGAAGCTCGATCTGCATTATCGCGTGATGACGTTGTGCACCGGCGATATGGGCTTTGCCTCGCAGAAGACCTACGACATCGAGGTCTGGCTGCCGGGACAGAAGACCTATCGCGAGATCTCGTCCTGCTCGGTCTGCGGCGATTTCCAGGCGCGGCGGATGAACGCGCGCTACCGTGCGGGCGAGGGCGGCAGCCCCCGCTTCGTCCACACGCTGAACGGCTCGGGCACGGCGGTCGGCCGGGCGCTGATCGCGGTGATGGAGAACTACCAGAACGCCGACGGTTCGATCACGGTGCCCGACGCGCTGGTGCCCTATATGCGCGGCGTGACGCGGATCGAGAAGGCGTAAGTGCACCTCGTTTGGGAAACAAGGCGCGGGGAACCCTCTCCCGTAGGGAGAGGGCAGGGTGAGGGGTCGGCCCCTCGACCAGCAACCCGCGAGATAGCCGCCGTTGGCTCGCAGCCACAGCGTCAAGCGGCCGACACCTCACCCCTGCCCCTCTCCTTACAGGAGAGGGGTTCCCCGCGCTTCCCGCGCCTTTTGCTTCCCCATTCGCTGAAAGCCTGACCCATGCGCATTCTCGTCACCAATGATGACGGCATCCATGCCGAGGGGCTGGCCGTGCTGGAGGCGATCGCCGCCCAGCTCTCCGATGATGTCTGGGTCGTCGCGCCCGAGACCGACCAGTCGGGCGTGGCGCATTCGCTGTCGCTCAGCAATCCGCTGCGCCTGCGCCAGATCGACAAGCGCCGCTACGCGGTCGCCGGCACGCCGACGGATTGCGTCATCATGGCCGCACGCTCGATCATGATCGACCAGCGGCCCGATCTCGTGCTGTCGGGCGTCAATCGCGGCCAGAACGTCGCCGAGGACGTCACCTATTCCGGCACGATCGCAGCCGCGATGGAGGGCACGCTGCTCGGCATTCCCTCGATCGCCGTCAGCCAGGCCTATGGGCCGGCCGGCCGCGACCAGATCCATTGGGACTGCGCCAAGCACCATGCGCCCGGCATCATCCGGCGCTTGCTGGACGAGGGCATTCCCAGGGATGTGCTGTTCAACCTCAACTTCCCCAATGTCCCCCGAGCGAGGTCGCCGGCGTCGCGGTCACGGTGCAGGGCCGGCGCGACCAGGAATTGATGAAGCTGGAGCCGCGCCAGGACGGGCGCGGCAATCCGTATTTCTGGATCGCCTTCCAGCGCAGCAAATCCGAGCCCGCCAACGGCACCGATCTGCGCGCGCTGTTCGAGAAGAAGATCTCGGTGACGCCGCTTGAACTCGACCTGACGCATGAGCCGACGCTGACGCGTTTCGCGCAGGTGTTCGCTTGAGCGGGAATTTTGCTCAGGAAACACGGCGTCATCCTGGGCGGCCGAAGGCCGTCCCGGGATCCATCGTAGAACTCCGGAGCCCTCCGATGGATCACGGCGCTCCGCGGAGCCTGTCCTTGGGCCGGCCGACGGCCGGACCCGAGGGCTCCGGCCAGGATGACGTCGCGGTTGGAATGACCGCCAGCGCGGACTGAATCATGACCAGCGGCGAGGGCGCAGGGATGACCGAGGAGGCGGCCGCCAGCGAGGGCGAGCGCACCGTCGCCTTCCTTTTGTCGCTGCGGGCGCAGGGCGTGCGCGATCTTGTCGTGCTGCGCGCCATGGAGAGGGTGCCGCGCGAGCGTTTCGCGCCGTCGCGCTTTGCCGATCTGGCGCGCCAGGACGTTTCAGTGCCGCTGCCTTGCGGACAGACCATGACGGCGCCGCACACGGTCGCCGCGCTCCTGACCGCGCTCGAGATGCAGCCTTCGGCGCGCGTGCTCGAGGTCGGCACCGGCTCGGGCTATGTCTCGGCGCTGCTGGCTGCAATGGGCGGCGAGGTCGTCTCGCTGGAGCGCTACCGCACGCTGGCGCTGGCCGCGCATGAGCGCCTCACCGGCAATGGCTACGGCCAGGCGGTCGATCTGCGCCATGCCGACGGATTTCAGCCGGACCGGACGCTGGGCTGCTTCGACCGCATCCTGGTCAATGGCGTCGCGCAGGCCGTGCCCGAGGCGCTGTTGATGCGGCTTTCGCCGGGCGGGCGGCTTGTCGGCGCCTTGCGCGTCGAGGGCGTCGCGCGCCGGGTCGTGGTGACGAAGGCGGCCGATGGCAGCTTCGACCATGCCATGGGGCCGGTGGTGCGCCTGCCCCCGCTCGCGCCGGGCCTGGCGCGGGCGCTCTGATTTTTGACTCCAGCGTGTTTTCTTCACGCGGAGCGGTACCTCCTTCGCCGGAAATCGCTTGAGAGCCGCACAGAAAATGAAGCGGGCGGGAGAGGGCGAAACGCTTTCGTAACCTGAACAGGGCTTTAATGCTCCCCATCGAGTTGCGTTGTTCGCGAGTACCAGTCCATGCGTAGCCAGGTCGCCAAGCGTATTCTAGTCGGATCGGTCCAGCCCAGCGTCGTCCTTCGCGTGTCGACGGTCTGTCTGCTTGCTCTGGGCGTCAGCGCCTGCTCCTCGGAGACGATGCGCTTCTCCGACGCGCCGTTCTCCAGCCCCTTCAAAAGCGCCCAGGCGGCACCGCCCATGCGCGATCCTGCGACCACGGGCTCGATCGGCCGCGTCGCCAGCACGCCGCTGAACCCGCCATCCGCGCCAGCCATGGCGTCGGTCCGCTCGCAGCCGCTGCCGCCGCCGCAATCGGCCGTGGCGCTGCGCAATACGGCTCCGCTTGCCGCCGGCGGTACCGCTTCGGGCTGGTCCGCGCAGGGCGGCACGCCGGTCGTCGTCGCCCAGGGCGAGACGCTCGACATGATCTCCTCGCGTTATGGCGTGCCGCGTGCCGCGCTGATCTCCGCGAATGGGCTTTCGAGCCCCAATATCGCGCCGGGCTCGCGCCTGACCATTCCCGTCTATAATGCCAATGCAGGCTCAGTCCCGGCCGCGCGGCAGCAATTCGCCCAGAGCGCGCAGGTTCAAAGCGACGCCCGGCCGGAGCCTGCCCGCAACCTCGCGCCGCCGACAGCTCCTGCGGCCCGCATCGCGGCTCCCGCCATGCCGGCCAGCGCGACGGCCAGGGCCAAGGCTGTCGCCGAAGCCAAGGCAAGCGCTGCCGCCGAGTCCAAGGCGACTGAGGCCGCTCAGGCCAAGACCAAAGCCGCAACTGACGCGCAGGCGATGCGCGAATCGCGCGCCAAATTTGCTGCTGAAGCCAAGGCGAAGGCCGAGGCGCGCAAGACGACCGCAGCAGTGGCTCCTGTCGCGCCTGTGGCCAAGCCGATCGTCGCCGAGGTGAAGAAGCCTGCGCCTGAGAAGGTGAAGCCGGTGGTGGTCGCCAGCGCGCCTGCCGTTGAGCCCAAGGTTACGGCCGTGCCGAAGGCCGCGCCGGAGCCTGTCGTTACCGCGAGCCTGCCCAAGCCGGCCGCCGAGGAGAGTGCCTCCGACAAGGCCGATTTCCGCTGGCCGGCGCGTGGCCGTGTCATCAGCGGCTATAGCGGCAAGGGCGGCAATGAGGGCATCAACATCGCCGTGCCGGAAGGCACGCCGGTGAAGGCGGCTGAAGGCGGCACCGTCGCCTATGCCGGCAGCGAGCTGAAGGGCTACGGCAATCTGGTGCTGATCCGCCACCCCAACGGCTATGTCTCGGCCTATGCCCATAACGGCGATCTCAAGGTCAAGCGCGGCGATACGGTCAAGCGCGGCCAGGTCGTCGCCAACTCCGGCCAGTCCGGCAACGTCTCCTCGCCGCAGCTGCATTTCGAGCTGCGCAAGGGCTCCGCGCCGGTCGATCCGACGCCTTACCTGACCAACTGAACGATCCCGGAATTCGATCGGTACCCGCGAGACCCCACCGATCGGAACAAGGCGGGGCGGTCCCAGGAAAGGCCGCCCCGCTATTGCTTTGTCTATTCTCTTTTCCCTTCTCCCCTTGGGGGAGAAGGTGTCGAACGCAGTGAGACGGATGAGGGAAGGGTCGCCTAAGCGGCCCTTTCATATTTCAGATTGAGGCTCTTCCCTCATCCGACCCGGCTCCTTTTCCCGCCCCATCTCGGGCTTGCCCGAGATGGGCAACCCCAAGTGTCAAAGTCGGCAACAGCCGACTTTGATGGGGGAGCAGGAAAACGGCTACTCCTCCAGCCGCTTCCCCAGTCGCCCGGCCAGATCCTGGATGTATTGCCAGGCGGTGCGGCCGGAGCGGGAGCCGCGTGTCGTCGCCCATTCCAGCGCCTCGCGACGCAGATCCTCGGGCGCGACCTGCAGGCCGAAATGGCCGACATAGCCGTCGATCATCGCCAGATATTCGTCCTGGCTGCATTTGTGGAAGCCGAGCCAGAGGCCGAATCGGTCCGACAGCGAGACCTTCTCCTCGATCGCCTCGCCGGGGTTGATCGCGGTCGAGCGCTCATTGTCCATCATGTCGCGGGGCATCAGATGCCGGCGATTCGAGGTGGCGTAGAACACGACGTTCTCGGGTCGCCCCTCGACGCCGCCGTCGAGCGCCGCCTTCAGCGATTTGTACGAGGTGTCGTCGCCGTCGAAGGAGAGATCGTCGCAGAACACGATGGCGCGGTGCGGATCCGCGCGGAGCAGGGCCATCAGCACGGGCAGGCTCTCGATGTCCTCGCGATGGATCTCGATCAGCTTCAGCGGCAGCGCCTTGTCCTTGAGCCGCGTGTTGGTGTCGGCATGGACCGATTTGACCAGGGAGGACTTGCCCATGCCGCGCGCCCCCCAGAGCAGGACGTTGTTGGCGGGCAGGCCGCGCGCGAAGCGCTCGGTGTTCTCGGCCAAGGTGTCGCGGACGCGGTCGACGCCGCGCAGCAGCGAGAGCGCCACCCGGTTGACCCTGGCGACGGGGGCAAGGTCCGCCCCGGCCGGATGCCAGACGAAAGCGTCGGCCGCTGTCAGATCAGCCGGTTTGCGGGCAGGGGGAGCGATGCGCTCCAGGGCGGAGGCGATGCGCAGGAGCGTCGCAAGCGTCTGGTCGGTAGCGGTGTCGGTCATCTGGAAAGCGCCTTGAAACAGGTGAGCCGCAGCAGCCGTACCCGGCGGTACGGTTCAACAATCCGGTAAACTGCACCTCGATGCAAAGCGCAAGGCCATTGCGCGAATGATGGCAAGCCCATAGGTGGTGGACGCGGCTGGGTGACCGGCCGCTCTCAGATTGATTTACCGGCGTCCGTGGCTATAGTCCGCGCGATTTTGACAAGCCTGACGATGCTTTTGCCGCGCCCCGCGGCCGGTGGCCTTTTGCGCCGCTGCGATGAAGGAGCCTATTCGTGATCACCCCTGCTTTCGCTCAAGGCCTCGGCGGCGGTTCCTCCGACGTGCTGATGTCGCTGGTGCCGTTCGTTCTGATCTTCGTCATCATGTGGTTCCTGATCATCCGCCCGCAGCAGAAGCGGGTGAAGACGCATCAGGAGATGATCAAGAACGTCCGCCGCGGCGATACGGTGGTCACCTCGGGCGGCATCGTCGCCAAGGTGTCGAAGGTCATCGACGATGGCGAGATCGAGGCCGAGATCGCCGAGGGCGTGCGCGTCCGGCTGGTCAAGGGCATGATCCAGGAAGTTCGCGCCAAGGGCGAGCCGGTCAAGAGCTGAACGACGCTCCGGCTCCAAAGCGAGCCGGCGCGCGACAACAAGGCTGTTCAAGCAGATGCTTCGTTTCCAGGCCCGCAAGGTCATCGTCGTCCTTCTCGTGCTGTTCTTCGGTTGCGGTCTTGCGCTGCCGAACCTGTTTTCCCAGCAGACGCGAGACGCGATCAAGAACGGCGCGCCGTCCTGGATTCCGCGCATCCTGCTGCCGATCCACGCGGTCGTGCTCGGGCTCGACCTGCAGGGAGGCTCGCATGTGCTGCTGGAGATCGACCGGAGCGACCTGCTCCGCAGCCAGGTGACGCAGCTGCGCGACGATCTGCGCCGTATCCTGCGCGAGGAGCGCATCAGCTTCCAGGGCGGCATCGGCTCGATCGCGCGCGGCGTGCAGGTGCGTGTTCCCGAGGCCGCCGACCGCGCCAAGCTCCTGCCCAAGCTGCGCGAGCTCGCCCAGCCGGTCGGTACGCTGGGCGCCTTCGGGCCATCGAGCAACAGCACGCTCGAGGTGACGGAGCAGCCCGACGGCTTGGTTCAGCTCTCGGTGACGGAGGCCGGTATCAATGAGCGCGTCCGCCGCGCCGCGGGGCAGGCGATCGAGGTCATCCGCCGCCGTATCGACCCCGACGGTACGGTCGAGCCCAGCATCCAGCTCCAGGGCATCGACCGGATTCTCGTCCAGGTTCCGGGGCTGCAGGACCCGCAGCACCTCAAGACCATCCTGGGCCAGACGGCAAAACTGCAGTTCCGCTTCGTGGCGGAGCCGGGCGCGACCGATGTCGACATGCTGCCCTCGAAGGATAGCGGCGGCCAGCGGATCCCGGTCAGCCGGCAGGTCATCGTCGAGGGCGGCGATCTGATCGACGCGCAGCCGGCCTTCGATTCCCGCACCAGCCAGCCCATCGTCAATTTCCGCTTCAACATCCGCGGCGCGCAGCGCTTCGGCCAGGCGACGACCGAAAATCTGGGACGCGCGCTCGCCATCGTGCTCGATGACGAGGTGATCTCGTCGCCGGTGGTGCAGTCGCCGATCACCGGCGGCTCCGGCCAGATCTCCGGCAACTTCACCGTCGAGAGCGTCAATAATCTCGCCATCCTGCTGCGCGCCGGCGCCTTGCCGGCGAAGATGACGATCGTCGAGGAGCGCACCGTCGGCCCTGGGCTGGGCGCCGATTCGATCCATGCCGGCAAGCTCGCGACATTGATCGCGACCGCGCTGGTGATCCTCTACATGCTCGCGACCTATGGCGTGTTCGGGCTGATCGCCTCAATCGCGCTGCTCGTCCATGTCTGCCTGATCTTCGGGCTGATGTCGGTGCTGGGCGCGACCATGACGCTGCCGGGCATTGCCGGCATCGTGCTCACCATCGGCACAGCGGTCGATTCCAACGTGCTGATCTATGAGCGCATGCGCGAGGAGGAGCATCAGGGCCGCCCGCTGGTCTCGGCCCTGGAGGCCGGCTTCCAGCGTGCCTTTGCGACCATCATCGACTCCAACGTCACCATGCTGATCGCGGCCGTGGCGCTGTTCTCGCTCGGCTCCGGCCCGGTGCGCGGCTTTGCGGTCGTCTTCATCCTCGGCATCCTGACGACCGTGATCACGGCCGTGACGCTGACGCGGATGCTGATCGCGCTGTGGTATCGCTGGGCCCGTCCCAAGCATCTGCCGTTCTGACGCTGCCAACCCTTTTCAGGAGATAGCGCATGCGTCTGCTTCGCATCGTCCCCGATAATACCCGCTTCAAATTCGTCCGTTTCCGGCGCTTCAGCTACCCGCTCTCGGCCGCCTATTCCATGCTGGTGATCATCCTGTTCCTGACGGTCGGCCTGAATTACGGCATCGACTTCAAGGGCGGCACGCTGATCGAGATGCAGGCCAAGGATGGCAAGGCCGAGATCGCGCAGGTGCGTTCGACCGCCCATGGCCTGGGCTTCGGCGAGGCCGAGGTGCAGGAATTCGGCACTGCTGGCGACATCTCGATGCGCTTTGCCTTGCAGGCGGGCGGCGAGGCGGCCCAGCAGGCGGTCGTCGTCAAGGCGCGCGAGGCCTTCTCCGCGAACTATGATTTCCGCCGTGTCGAGACTGTCGGCCCGCGCGTCTCCGGCGAGCTGGTTCAGGCCGGCACGCTTGGCGTCGTGCTCGCGATCATCGGCGTGCTGATCTATCTCTGGTTCCGCTTCGAGATGCCGCTCGCCATCGGCGCGATCCTGGGCACGCTGCACGACATCGTCCTGACGATCGGCTTCTTCCTGATCACGCAGCTCGAGTTCAACCTGACCTCGATCGCGGCGATCCTGACCATTGTCGGCTACTCCTTGAACGAGACGGTGGTGGTGTTCGACCGCACGCGCGAGTTGCTGCGCCGCTACAAGACGATGCCGATCGACGAATTGCTCGACCTCTCCGTGAATTCGACGCTTTCGCGCACGGCGATGACCGCGACGACGACCTTCCTGTCGCTGCTGGCGCTGGTCTTCTTCGGCGGCTCGGCGATCGAGGGTTTCGCGCTCGTCATGCTGTTTGGCGTCGTGGTCTGCACCTATTCGGCGATGTTCGTCTCGACGCCGGTGCTGCTCTACATGGATGTGCGCTTCGGCCGTCCCGAGAGCGCCGAGGAGAAGGCGCCCGCCGCGACAAAGGCCAAGGCGAAGGCCTGATTTCACGCCTCAGCCCTCGCCCTGAGGAGCCGCGTAGCGGCGCCTCGAAGCATGCGGGCTGTCGCTGGATTGGAATGGATCGATCATGGCTCGCTTCGACGGTTTCGTTCCGGGCCGGCATCAGATCGACGCTTTTGGGGCCGGCGGTTTCCGCTTCGCCGATATGAGCCATCGCGGCTCGATCCTGGCGACGCCGGCGGGCATCCGGATCTGGCCGGTGACGGCTTTCGCCCAGATTACGCGCGAGAGCCTGCAGCAGGTTCTCGACGAGGCCGAGAGCATCGATTTCCTGCTGATCGGCACGGGGCACGACATCGCCTTCGTCCCCGCATCCCTGCGCGAGCCGTTCCGCGAGGCTGGAATCACCATCGAGGGCATGGCGACGGGGGCGGCGGCGCGCACCTATAATGTGCTGGTCGGCGAGGACCGGCGGGTGGCTGCGGCACTGATCGCGGTTGATTGAGCGCCTGCCATGACGACGAACGCATAGCCACGCACCCCAACCTGGGCCTAGACTGAAGCTTGAGCGAGGCCTTCCCCCGAGAGCTGGCCAAGGCGGAAACCATGCCGCAGACGACGCAGACCGACGATCGTTCCAAGACCGTGGTGCCGGCCTTGCCGGAGGCTTATGCGTATTGCGCCGCGCTGGTGCGCGAGCATGATCACGATCGCTATATCGCGGCCCTCTATGCGCCCGAGGCGCAGCGGCCGGCGCTGTTTGCCCTCTATGCCTTCAGCCATGAGATCGCGCGCGTGCGGGCGCTGGTCAGCGAGCCGCTGCCGGGCGAGGTGCGCATGCAATGGTGGCGCGACCTGCTGGAGAACGAGGCCAATGATCAGGGTGGCCAGGATCTTGGCGGCAAGGATTATGGCGGCAAGCGCGAGGGGCAGGCGCACCCCGTCGCGGCCGCGCTGCTCGACGCGGTCGCGCGCTACCGTTTGCCGATCGCGCCGCTGACGGGGCTGATCGAGGCGCGCATCTTCGATCTCTATGACGATCCGATGCCGTCCTTGCGCGATCTTGAAGGCTATGCCGGCGAGACCTCGAGCGCCCTGATCCGGCTCGCCTCGATCGTGCTGGCCAATGGCACCGATCCGGGCGGCGCGGCGGCCTGCGGCCATGCCGGCGTCGCCTACGCGCTGTGCGGGCTGATGCGGGCCTTTCCCTGGCATTCGGCGGCAGGGCAGGTCTACATCCCGGCCGATATCCTCGCCCGCAACGGCGTGACCCGCGACGATATCGTGCGCGGGCGCGGCGGGCCCGGCGTGCTCTATTCGCTGAAGGAGCTGCGCGAGATAGCGCGCAAGCATCTCAAGAAGCTGCGCGAGATGCGCGAGACGGTGCCTTCGGCGGTCGCTCCCGCCTTCCTGCCCGTTGCGCTGGTCGAGCCCTATCTCAAGCGCATGGAGCGCAGCGGCTACGACCCCTATCGCACGATCATCGCGCTGCCGGCCTGGCAGCGGCAATGGACGATCTGGCGGGCGGCGAAAGCGGCGCGGTAGCTGTCGCTGTCATTTCCGACAAGAACGCCGTCATTCCGGGGCAGGCCGAAGGCCTGAGCCCGGAACCCAGAACCGATGCGCTTCTTTGTCTAGGCTTTGATGTCCGACGCTGGTCCCTGAACCCGCATCGGTTCTGGGTTCCGGGCTCTTCGCTACGCGAAGCCCCGGAATGACGATGCGGTTCGTGAGTGACGCTACTCCGCCGCCTGAACCTCGACCCCGCCCGCCCAGGCCTCCATCTCCGCCTTCGCCCTTGCCGTCAGCGCGTGCTTGCGCGCGACGCTCTTGGCCGGGCCTTTCAGCTTCTTGCCGTCGGGGCCATGCGTCGCCTGGCCCTCGATATGCGGGAACAGGCCGAAATTGATGTTCATCGGCTGGAAGGAGCGCGGGCCCTCGTCGATGGTGACGATATGGCCGCCGGTGATGTGGTTGACCAGCGCGCCCAGGGCCGTCGTCGCGGGCGGCAGGGCGAGTTCCCGGCCGAGCCGCTGGGCGGCGGCCATGCGGCCCGCCAGCAGGCCGATCGCGGCGCTCTCGACATAGCCCTCGCAGCCGGTGATCTGGCCGGCGAAGCGCAGGCGCGGATCGGCTTTCAGGCGCAGCCGCTCGTCGAGCAGCTTTGGCGAGTTCAGATAGGTGTTGCGGTGGATGCCGCCGAGCCGGGCGAATTCGGCGTTCTGCAGCCCCGGGATCATCCGGAAGATCGCGGCCTGCTCGCCATATTTCAGCTTGGTCTGGAAGCCGGTCATGTTGAACAGCGTGCCCAGCGCATTGTCCTGGCGCAGTTGCACCACGGCATAAGCCTTGACCGTCGGGTTGTGCTTGTTGGTCAGCCCGACCGGCTTCATCGGTCCCCAGCGCAAGGTCTCGCGGCCGCGCTCGGCCATGACCTCGATCGGCAGGCAGCCGTCGAAATAGGGCGTGCCCTCCCATTCCTTGAACTCGGTCTTCTCGGCGGCCAAAAGCGCATCGATGAAGGCCTCGTACTGGTCGCGGTCGAGCGGGCAGTTGATGTAGTCGGCGCCGGTACCGCCCGGGCCGACCTTGTCGTAGCGCGACTGGAACCAGGCCTGGTCCATGTCGACGGAGTCGAAATGCACGATCGGTGCGATGGCGTCGAAGAAGGCGAGCGAATCCTCGCCGGTGAGCGACTGGATACCTTGCGCCAGCGCCGGCGAGGTGAGGGGGCCGGTCGCGATGATGACATTGTCCCAATCGGCGGGCGGCAGGCCGGCGATCTCGGCGCGGTCGATCGTGATCAGCGGATGGCCTTCGAGCGCGGCCGTCACGGCTTGCGAGAAGCCGTCGCGGTCGACCGCGAGCGCGCCGCCGGCCGGCACCTGATGCGCGTCGCCCTTGGCAATGATCACCGAGCCGAGCCGGCGCATCTCCCAATGGAGCTGCCCGACCGCATTGCTGAGCGAATCGTCGGAGCGGAAGGAGTTGGAGCAGACGAGCTCGGCCAGGCCTTCCGTCTTGTGCGCCTCGGTGCCGCGCACCGGCCGCATCTCGTGCAGCACGACCGGCACGCCGGCCTCCGCGATCTGCCAGGCGGCTTCGGAACCGGCAAGGCCGCCGCCGATGATGTGTATGGGTTTGACTGTCATGCCAGCGATGTGTCGCCACAGGCGCGCGCGGTCAAGAGATGGATCGATCTTGCTCGGCGTTATCCGGCGGCCGGCTGCCGCTTTTCGCCAGCGCGAAGCCGCGATCGGGCCGCATCCAGGGCCCAAAACGCAAAATGCCCGCTCGAAAGCGGGCATTCGCTCTTCGACCAGGTCCGAGGGGAGGACACGAACCCGGGAGAACTACTTGTAGAAGCCGTGAAGGCTCAGACGGCGGCGTGGGTCCGCGCGACGAAAGCGATTTCCGAACGCGACAGGCCGAGATCGTCCAGCTCGCGGTCGGTCAAACGCGACAGCTCGCGAACGGTCTCACGGTAACGCAGATAAGAGCGGATCTTGGCAGCAATCATGGTGACGAACATGGTGAAAGTCCTCGGTTTTTTCGGGGCCTTTTGGCCCTGACAGCGATGAATTCGTTGTGCACTGCATATATGGGAGCACCCTTGCCTGAAACAGAGGCGCTAGATCAGTTCCGTTATGCGCTTTGCGCATGTCGATTTAAGAAATGCTTCATAAATCAGGCGTTGTCCCGCAGTGAAGGTCTGGCAAGGTCATCGAGGGCCGCTCGATTCTGCCTATTCGATCGCCATTCGAGTGCTTTGCCGTTAACAAAGCGCTGCTTTGCCTCTTTTCTAGGCATGTTGCACCTGCTCAGTCCATGCGTGAGTACCGGGTCGGCGTTCTGACGTAAGGGGTGTCGGACCAAACAGGTGGTTTTGCGCGAAAAGATTCGCGTTTTCCGCGATCGAGAACCTTGCGATCACGCAGCTGTGACCATTTGCGCCCGATTGCTCCGATTCGGCCCCTTGGCAGTGCGTCCGCGCCGCCGCACTCTGCCGCCCCTTCCGATATGCGAGTAACCGCCATGACGAGCAGCACCGTGACGAGCAGCACCATCGCGAAAGCCGCCAAACCCCTGTTGGAGGGCCTGGACGGCCTCGTGCGCGAGCCCTTCTCGCGCCGTGGCTTCGTCATGACCGGGCTGGTCACCGGTTTCACCGCCGCCACCACAGTGGTGCAGGGCCAGACCATTTCCACCGATGCGACGGGGCTCGAGGCCGGCGAGGTCAAGATCCCGACCAGCGACGGCATGATGCCGGGCTACCGGGCCATGCCGAGCGGGGCAGGGCCGTTCCCGGTCATCCTCGTGATCGAGGAGATATTCGGCGTCCACGAATATATCAAGGACACCTGCCGCCGCCTCGCCAAGCTCGGCTACTGCGCCGTCGCGCCCGAGCTTTTTGCCCGGCAGGGCGATCTCACCAAGATGACCGACGTGCAGCAGATCGTGCGCGAGGTGATCGCGAAGAAGCCCGACGCCGAGATGCTGTCGGATCTCGACGCGACCGTGGCCTGGGCCGCGGCCAGCTCGAAGGGCAATATCCAGAAGCTCGGCGTCACCGGTTTCTGCCGCGGCGGGCGTGGCGTCTGGCTCTACTGCGCCCACAACCCGGCGCTGAAGGCCGGCGTCGCCTGGTACGGCCCGCTCGGCGGCAATCGCAGCGACATCCAGCCCAAAACGGCAGCCGATGTGGTCGGCGAGCTCAAGGCCCCGGTGCTGGGTCTCTACGGCGCTGCCGATACCGGCATTCCGGTGGCCGATGTCGAGAAGCAGCGCGACGCCGCCAAGGCGGCCGGAAAGACGGTCGAGATCGTGATCTTTCCGGACACGCCGCACGGCTTCCATGCCGATTACCGCCCGAGCTACCGCAAGGCGGCGGCCGATGACGGCTGGGCCCGGATGCTGGCCTGGTTCAAGACCTACGGGGTGGTGTGAGGCTGCGACTGACTAAAGCGCCGCCTTTCCTTCTCCCGGATGGGAGAAGGTGGCGCGGAGCGCCGGATGAGGGTGTGCCCTCTCAATAGGAGGTGCTGCGGCGCAGTCGCGCTCCAATAATCAGCGGCACACCCTCATCCCTGCCCTTCTCCCATCCGGGAGAAGGGTTCCCCGCGCCTTTTCCGGATTGCATCGTTGCGCGGGGCGGCACCTCGCTCCGCTCTCAGCGGAAGCTTCTCATGCTGGTGCAATTCATGAAGGCCATATGCGCCGGGGTGCCGCGCTTTGCCGACCGCCAGCGCATGTGGCCGGGACGGTGAGGGTCGGGATAGATGCTGCCGCCATTCTCGAGCGCGCATGCGCATGAGACTCGGTCCCTGAACGTCCGGCATTCCTGAGGCGTCCCGCCAAACTGGGCGAAAGCCATCGATGACAGGCCGATGCTGCAAAGTGATGCGATGCCGAGCAATGAAATAGACTTCATTCGGAAGTCACCCTTGTGTCTAGATGAGGTCTGCCGCATAAATGCAACCTTAGGGTGCTGTCGACACTTGCGCAAACTCGCAATTGCCGACCTCTGCCGCAAAGGCATCGCTGAATAATCTGGCTGCTATTTTGCTCCGCCCCGGTGCTGCCTTGCATCCTTGGACCCCCGGCTCGCGGGGACGTGGCGCGGTTCATTCCGTCATGCTCGGGCTTGTCCCGAGCATCCACGTCTTGAACGCCGCCTTCGACCGGCGAAGGCGTGGATGGTCGCCACAAGGGCGACCATGACGGACGCGGCCTCCGCGCTCACCCCGCGATATTGCCCGCCGCCTTCGCCCAGGCCTCGTCCTCGACCTCGATTCCGAAGCGCTGCGCCAGCACGGCCCTGAGCGCGTCATTATCCGCGATCTCCTGGATGACGGACGCTTCGCCCAGCCGGTGCTCCGTCAAGCGCCGGTTCAGCAAGGCGAGCCGGCCTTTCGGCAGCACGCGGGCGGCGATCAGGCTGTAGGTGAAATGCGAGGCGGGGTGGGTCGCGACATAATGGTTGGCGACCTGGTCGTCGATCGGCCAGGTTTCGTCGAGGGTGAAGCGGTAGAGCAGGCGCCATTCGCCGGCGACTTTGGCGCGCAGCCACCAGATCTCGCCGGTGCGGTCGAGTCGGTAGGGCTCGTGCGGGGTCGGCTGCTCGATCTCGGGCACGAGCCGCATCGGGCCGGTCAGGACCTGGCCGCCGAGGCCGATATCGCAGAGCAGGTCCTGCCCCTCGCAGGTCAGGCGCAGTACCTTGTGGGTGCGCGCGACCTGCGCCTCCTCGGGCTTGCCGAGCATGACGCGGCCCGACATCTGCACGACCGTGAAGCCGAAGGCCTCCAGCACCGCCTTGAACAGCGTGTTCTGCTCGAAGCAATAGCCGCCGCGTCGGGAATGCACCAGTTTCGCGACCAGCGCCGGCAGGTCGAGCGGCGGCGTGCGGCCCGAGAGCGGGTCGAGATTCTCGAAGGGGATCGCTTGCGGGTGCAGGAGATGCAGGGCGTTCAGCGCAGCCCGCGTCGGGGCGACCGCACCGTCATAGCCGATCCGGGCGAGATAGGCGGTGAGGTCCGGGGCGGTGAGGGGCGCGCTGTGAGGCATTGTCGTCTCGTCGGTTGCATCGTCCCCGGCTACGGCGCGATGCCGAGTCGAGCTTCAGCGGGGAGAGTTGCGCCTTGTGGCGGCGCTGCGCAAATCGCGGGCGGGGTTCGCCGGCCGGGCTCGATCCGCGCAAGCATCCGCCTGCCAAGTATCCGCCTGGCGAAAACTTCCGTTGCGGCAGCAATGCGGGCGCGATGACTGTGTCTGGACAATTCACGCGCGCCTGAATTCGGCCTCTTTTCAGTCATCCCTTGCCTGGATCTGCCGGGGCAGGGGCCACCGCAGCGAGGTTCATCATGAAACACTTCACAATTCTCTCAGGCGCGGCCGGTCTGCTTCTGATGACGATGTCGTTTGCCGGCGCGCAGACGACGCCCGCCACACCGGCGACGCCCGCCGCCAAGCCGGCGGTGACCGCGCCTGCGACGACCACGGCTCCCGCTGCCGCCAAGCCTGCTGCTGCCAAGCCTGCCGCCGCAGCCCCCGCGACGCGGACGGCAAAATCCAAGGAATGCTCTGTACAGGCCGACCAGAAGGGTCTGCACGGCAAGGAGCGCAAAAAATTCCGCGACGCCTGCAAGAAAGCCTGAGCACGATGAAGGCCTGAACACGATGAAAGCCTGAACAAGAGGCCCGTGCGCCGTCTCGCGGCGCCGGGCCTTTTCGAGGTTTCCAGAAAGGGGTGGGGCGAGATGAGTTTGCTTGATGGATTGAAGGGCGCGCTTGGCGGCCTCGTCGAACAGGCGCAGGCGCAGCTGCTGCCCGAATTGCTATCGAAGGCCCTGGCCAGCACCAGCCTCGGCTCGCTGCAGGGCCTGCTCGAGAAGTTGCAAGCCTCGGGCCTTGGCCCGCAGGTCGCGTCCTGGCTTGGCAGCGGCGCCAACCAACCGGTGACGGCGGAGCAGATCGAGGCGGCGCTCGGCGACACCATCATCGGCAAGATCGCCTCGACCTTCAACCGCTCGCCCGACGAGGTGGCAGGCTTCCTCGCCGCCCATCTGCCGACGCTGATCAATGCGCTCAGCCCGAACGGGACCTTGCAGCCGCACGCTTGATCCGGGGGCGACGCTCTCTTCCTTCTCCCCCATCAAAGTAGGCTGTTGCCGACTTTGATACTTAGGGGTTGCCCATCTCGGGCAAGCCCGAGATGGCTGGGAGAAGGTGCCCCGGCAGGGGCGGATGAGGGCGCTGCGACCGGGTGAGCCATCCTTCCCTCATCCGTCAGCGCTACGCGCTGCCACCTTCTCCCCCGAGGGGAGAAGGGAAGACGCGGAGGCTCCGGCGCCTTTTCCGGCTTGAGATTCTCGGGTCTGCGCTTCGCTCCGCCCGAGAATGACGCGCCTCTTCTTCCCTTCTCCCACCCATCTCGGGCTTGCCCGAGATGGGCAACTCAAAGTGTCAAAGTCGGCAACAGCCGACTTTGATGCGGGAGAAGGTGGCGCGCAGCGCCGGATGAGGGGGCGCCGTGCCCTGTCCAATTAGCGTCGTGTTCGGCTAGGCGGAGATCTCACAGCGCCCCTCATCCGTCTCGGCTGCGCCGATCCACCTTCTCCCGCGAGGGGAGAAGGGAAAGCGCTGAGGCTCCGATGCCTCGTCCAGTCCAGGATTCGCGGGTCTGCGCTGAGCCTTTGTCCTTTGGCCGGCCAAAAGCCGACCCGGCAGCATTTCGGGATGTTGCCTGAGGTCAGTCATTGGCGTATCCGCCCCCTCACTCCGCCGCCTGCACCTGCTGGGCTTTGACGCCCTTCTTGATCGGCCGCCGCGCCAGAACCTCCTTGAGGAAGCGCGCGGTGTGGCCCTTGCCGATGCGGACGACATCCTCCGGCGTGCCCTGAGCCACGACCTCGCCGCCGCCATCGCCGCCTTCGGGGCCCATGTCGATGATCCAGTCGGCGGTCTTGATGACTTCGAGGTTATGCTCGATCACCACCACGGAATTGCCCTGCTCGACCAGCTCGTGCAGCACCTCCATCAGCTTGGCGACATCGTGGAAATGCAGGCCGGTGGTCGGCTCGTCCAGAATGTAGAGGGTGCGGCCGGTGGCGCGCTTGGAGAGCTCCTTCGAGAGTTTGACGCGCTGGGCCTCGCCGCCTGACAGGGTCGTCGCCTGCTGGCCGACCTTGACATAGTCGAGCCCGACGCGGTGCAGCGTCTCCATCTTCTCGCGGATCGAGGGCACGGCCTTGAACAGGATTTTGGCTTCCTCGACCGACATGTCCAGCACATCGGCGATCGATTTGTCGCGGTATTTCACCTCAAGCGTCTCGCGGTCGTAGCGCTTGCCCTTGCAGACGTCGCAGGTGACGTAGACATCGGGCAGGAAGTGCATCTCGATCTTGATGACGCCGTCGCCCTGGCAAGCCTCGCAGCGGCCGCCCTTGACGTTGAATGAGAAGCGGCCGGGCTGATAGCCGCGCGCCTTCGCCTCGGGCAGGCCGGCGAACCATTCGCGGATCGGCGTGAAGGCGCCGGTATAGGTCGCCGGGTTGGAGCGCGGCGTGCGGCCGATCGGCGACTGGTCGATGTCGATGACCTTGTCGAGCAGCTCGATGCCCTCGATGCGATCATGCGGGGCAGGGTGGTCGATCGCGCCGTTGAGCTTGCGCGCCACCGCCTTGTAGAGCGTGTCGATGACGAGCGTCGACTTGCCGCCGCCGGAGACGCCGGTGATGCAGGTGAACAGCCCGAGCGGGATCTCGACGGTGACATCCTTGAGATTGTTGCCGCGCGCGCCGACAATCTTGAGCGAGCGGCCTTTCATAGCCTTGCGGCGCTTGTCGGGCACCGCGACCGAGAGCTCGCCGGTGAGATATCGGCCGGTGAGCGAGTCCGGGTTGTCGAGAATGTCCTGCGGCGTGCCCTTGGCGACGATCTCGCCGCCATGGATGCCGGCGCCGGGGCCGACATCGACGACATAATCGGCGGTCAGGATCGCGTCCTCATCATGCTCGACGACGATGACGGTGTTGCCGAGGTCCCTGAGACGGCGCAGCGTGCCGAGCAGGCGCTCATTATCGCGCTGATGCAGGCCGATCGAGGGCTCGTCCAGCACATAGAGCACGCCGGTGAGGCCGGAGCCGATCTGGCTGGCGAGGCGGATTCGCTGGCTCTCGCCGCCCGAGAGCGTGCCGGAGCCGCGGGCGAGCGTCAGATATTCCAGCCCGACATCGAGCAGGAAGGTCAGGCGGTCGCGGATCTCCTTGAGGATGCGCGGGGCGATCTCGTTCTGCTTCTTCGACAGGCGCGAAGGCAGGGCGCTGACCCATTCGAGCGCGTCCTTGACCGAAAGCCGCGAGATCTCGCCGATATGGCGCATGTCGATCTTCACCGCCAGCGCCTCGGGCTTGAGGCGGAAGCCGTCGCAGGCCTTGCACGGCGTCTCGGACATGAAGCGGCCGATCTCTTCGCGGGCCCAGTCCGACTCCGTCTCCTTCCAGCGCCGCTCCATATTGGTGATCACGCCCTCGAAGGGCTTCTTCACCTCATAGGCACGCAGGCCGTCGTTGTAGCCGAAGCGCACGGGCTCGGTGCCGGTGCCGAACAGGATCGAGTCCCTCGCCTTCTCCGGCAATTCGCTCCAGGGCTTCGTCATCGAGAAGCCGAAATGCTTGGCAAGCGCCTCGAGCGTCTGGCCGTAATAGGGCGAGGTCGACTTGGCCCAGGGCGCGATCGCACCCTTTTTCAGGGAGACTGCGTGATCGGGCACGATCATCTCGGGGTCGATGCGCATCTCATGGCCGAGCCCGTCGCAGGCCGGGCAGGCGCCGAAGGGGTTGTTGAACGAGAACAGGCGCGGCTCGATCTCGGGGATGGTGAAGCCGGAGACCGGGCAGGCGAATTTCGAGGAGAAGGTGACGCGCCTGGCCTCGCCGTTCTCGGCCTTCTCATCGGCATATTCGAAGACGGCGATGCCGTCGGCGAGCTCCAGCGCCTGCTCCAGCGAGTCGGCGAGGCGGGCGCCGAGATCGGGCCTGATCACGATGCGATCGACCACCACGTCGATGTCGTGCTTGAACTTCTTGTCGAGCGCGGGCGCGTCGGGGATCTCGAAGAACTCGCCATTGACCTTGACGCGCTGGAAGCCGCGCTTCAGCCACTCGGCCATTTCCTTGCGGTATTCGCCCTTGCGGCCGCGCACCACCGGCGCGAGCAGATAGCCGCGCGTCTTCTCCGGCAGTTCGGTCAATCGGTCGACCATCTGCTGGACGGTCTGGCTCTCGATCGGCAGGCCGGTGGCAGGCGAATAGGGAATGCCGGCCCGCGCCCAGAGCAGGCGCATATAGTCATGGATCTCGGTGACGGTGCCGACCGTCGAGCGCGGGTTCTTCGAGGTCGTCTTCTGCTCGATCGAGATCGCCGGCGAGAGCCCGTCGATCTGGTCGACATCGGGCTTCTGCATCATCTCGAGGAACTGGCGGGCATAGGCCGAGAGCGACTCGACAT
Source organism: Bosea vaviloviae (assembly GCF_001741865.1). Classification (NCBI taxonomy): domain Bacteria; kingdom Pseudomonadati; phylum Pseudomonadota; class Alphaproteobacteria; order Hyphomicrobiales; family Alloboseaceae; genus Allobosea; species Allobosea vaviloviae. The sequence continues at coordinate 4,819,278 of NZ_CP017147.1, read as the reverse complement.
AGCGGCGCTGGCCCTCGGCATAGATCGTGTCGAAGGCGAGCGACGACTTGCCCGAGCCCGACAGGCCGGTGAAGACGACGAGCTTGTCGCGCGGGATCGCGAGGTCGACATTCTTGAGGTTATGCTCGCGCGCGCCGCGCACGGAAATCACGCGCGAATCGACCTTGCGGTTGGCGTCGAACATATCCTCGAGCGCGGCGGCCTGATCGGCGAGCGAGGTCTTGCGGGCCATGGTGATGTCCGTTCGGGGGCAAGGCGTAGAGATAGGGCAAAAGCCGGGCCATGCCAGCCCCGGCCTGCGCTGGCCGGTATGTCTATCACGCAGTGTGGCCGACAGGAGTGGCTTCCACTGACAGCTCCTGTCAGCAGTGCCGAGTCACCCCGCCGCGACCTGGCCGGCCACTGCATGACTGAGGGTTCGGGCGATCGGCTTTTCCGATCGGCGCGATTCGTAACGAGCCGTTAACGAAATTGCCGCGTAGTCTCGGCCTCAGTATCCAACCGTCTGGCCGTCCTGTGACAGCCCTCATCGAAATCGTCAGGCATGAGATCGGCAAACGTCTGCCGATGTTCGCGCTCGATCATAAGACACGGTCGCTCCTCCGGTGGCTGAAACCGGTTGTCGAGAAGAATATCGAGAGGCTGTGTTACCTCGATTACGCACGGGCTCTGGCCGTCCATGCCGACAAGGTGGCGGATATTTCGACCAGAATGGACGAAATGGTTGCCTGTGCTTCGAGCCATTTCAGCGTGTTGTTCGCTGCGAATTTCGACGAGGAATACGTCGCGTCAGTCGTCAGGTTCCGCAATATCGAGATTGAATCGTCGCTCGGCGCCCGGTCGCGCCTGTCGATCGCGATGCGTCTGCTCGAGCCGATCGCGCTGGTTCTGGCCCGGAAAAACCGTTTCTCGCCGGCAGGAATGGCGCGCGACATGGAGATCGTCGGGCGGGTCTTCACGCTGGATATCAATACGACCATCGCCCTGGAGCAGCAGAAGCTCTCGGATGATGGCGCCGCGCGACAAATACGCCTCGCCGAGGGTGCCGCCGATTTCCAGACGAAAATGCGCGAGTTGAATCAGGCCGTCTACGATTCATCCGACCGTTTTCTCAAAAGCGCCGATCGCGCCTCGCAGATGAGCGAGGCTGCGGCCCACGAAACCGCCGAGGTCAGCTCGGCGGCGCGCCGGACCCAGGAAAGCGCAGCCGTGACCGCCTCGGCGACGGAAGAGCTCTCGATGGCCGCCGCGGAGATCGGCAGCACGATGGAGCGGAACCGGGACATCGCCGTCCGTGGCGTTGCGGACGCGCTCAGGCTCTCCGCCAATGTCGAAAGCCTTGGCGCGGGTGCAAACCAGATCGGTTCCGTCGTCGGCCTGATCGCGGCCATCGCGGCGCAAACCAATCTCCTGGCGCTCAATGCCGCCATCGAGGCCGCGCGGGCTGGTCCGGCAGGCCGCGGCTTTGCCGTGATCGCCGGCGAAGTGAAGGCCCTGGCCGGCCAGACGGAGTTGGCGACCAGGGATATCTCGGCACAGATCAGCGCACTGCAGGCGATCGCAAACGGCTCCATCCTCGAGGTGAAATCGATCTCCGCGACCATTCGCGAGATGGAAACGGAGATGCGGTCGATCTCGGAACTGGCTTCAAAGCAGAGCGCTGCCACAGCGCTGATTTATGGCGATGCTGCGGAGGTATCGACGATTGCGGAAGGAACCATGACGAGCGCCGGCATTGTCAAAAATGCGGTCGGTATCCTGCATGAGACGACCGGACAGGCGCGCGACCTGGCCAAGCAACTCAGGTTGACCTCTGTGGAGCTCGACAGCGATATCGGCGATTTCGTCGGCTGGCTGGCTATCACCTAGCCTGCGGCGATCGGAAACGCAGCCTGAGCAGGGCGGCCGCGATCAGCATGAGGACGGCGATGGCGATCGACAGGTAGAGCGCTCCCGTCTCGCCGAAATGCCGGATGACGGAAGCGTAGGCGACCGGCGCGGTGGCGGAGAGGAAGAAGCTCGGCGCGAGCAGCCTGCCGACGACGCTGCCATAGCTGCGGTGGTCGAAGAGCAGCAGGGGCAAGGTGCCGCGGGTGATCGTCAGGATGCCGTTGCCGGCGCCATAGCAGAAGGCGAAGGCGAAGGCCGCGATGCTGGAGTGCCCGCTGGCGAGGCCCGCGACGAAGCAGAACGGCAGCAGCACGCAGGCCATGAGATTGAGGGTCAATGGCTCGATCCGCCGGCCGAACAGGACCTCGCAGAGGCGCGCCAGCGACTGGCCGACGCCGCGCAGCGTGGCGATCCAGACCGAGACCGAGGCCGCGAGACCGAGGCCGGCCAGGATGCCGATCATATGGGCGGACATGCCGGCATTGAGGAAATTGGCGAGCGTCGCAATCGCCGCATAAAGCGCGCCGGCGATCGCGATGTCGCGCGGGCTGGTGGCGAGTGGGCGCTGCTCGGTCGCGGTGCCGCGCGGGACGGGGTTTTGGTAGCGGCGGTTCGGGATAGCCAGATAAAGCGGTGCGGAGAGCAGCGCGATGCCGGCATAGACCATGAGCGCGCCGCGCCAGCCGAAATGCGCGGCGAGCTCGGCCCCGAGGGGCCAGAACAGGGTGGAGGCGAGCCCGCCGAGCAGCGTGATCTGCGCGATCGGGCCGCGCGCCTGCGGCCCGCCGATCCGGGCCAGCGCCGCGAAGGCGGCGTCATAGAGCGTCAGGCGCATCGCCAGGCCGAGGCAGATCCAGGCGACGTAATAGGCCGGCACCGTTTCGGCGAGAGCGAGCCCGGCGCAGCCGGCGGCGTTGAGCAGCGCGCCCGCCGCCATCACGGGCAGGCCGCCATGACGGTCGACCAGGCGTCCGACGAGGGGCGAGGTCAGGCCCATCACCAGCAGCGCGGCGGAAAAGCCGCCATAGACGACAGCGCCCGACCAGCCGAGATCATTGGCGATCAATTCGCCGAAACTGCCGATCAGGTAATAGGAGATGCCCCAGGAGATGAGCTGCGACAGGCCAAGGCAAAGGGTGGTCCGGCGCGGGATCAAGAGCTGGGTTCTGAGCTGAAGCCGATCGCGGGAAGCGTGCTGTCTCCCACGCCCAGGGGGCGCTGCATCAGGATGGTATCGACCCACTGGCCGAGTTTGAAGCCGACGGAGCGCAGGGTGCCGGCGGGCTCGAATCCGAAGCGCCGGTGCAGCGCGATCGAACCGGCATTGCCGCTATTGCCGATATTGGCGAGCATCTGCCGCCAGGGGCCGGCGTCGCAGCGGGCGATCAAGGCTGCGAGCAGCGCCGTGCCGATGCCGTGCCCGCCAAGTGCGTCGGCGACATAGACGGAATCCTCGATGGTGTGCCGATAGGCCGCCCGGGGGCGATAGGCCGTGGCGTAGCAATAGCCGGCGACCCTGCCGTCGAGCTCGGCGACGAGATAGGGCAGGCCGAGCTCCAGCACGGCGGCGCGGCGCGCCAGCAATTCGTCGATGCCGGGCGGTGTCTCCTCGAAGCTCGCCAGCCCATGCAGGACGTGATGGGCGTAGATCGCCTGCACGGCGGCCATGTCGGCCTCGACCGCATCCCGAACAAGGATCGCCGGCCGGCTGGCAGCGGCTTCATGCAATTCCAGATTTCTCACGGATTCTCCTCCGGCCGGGCGCGGCCGATCTTGTGGGGTAGGGATGGCTTCAGGGGCGAGCCATGCTCGGCTTCGAGACGCGAGATGCCGAGATCGGCCAGGAACCGATCATCCAGCTCATACAGGGCCGGCATCTGGTGATGGCGCGACAGCGGCGGGCTGGCGAGGGGGCGGCCAAATTCGCGCAGGAGCGTGCGATCGCGAGCCAATCTGTCGGCATGGGCAGGTCTGTTGGCATGGGCAAGTCTGTCGGCATGAGAGGGCGGCCTGAACGAGCCCGGTTCATTTCCGAGCGACCGGGTGACATTGCCGGAGCGCCTTCGATAAAAGAAGCTTTTGCCAATTATGCAAAGCATGAGAAATTCTTTGGTAAGAGAAGCTCTTGGCAAAGGAAGCCCTTTGGGCATGCGCGATTTCAATCTCGACCAGCTTCAGACCTTCTGCGACGTCATCGCGCTCGGCAGTTTCACCGCTGCCGCCGAAAAGCTGAATCTGAGCCAGCCGGCGGTGAGCCTGCAGATCCGCCAGCTCGAACGGCGTCTCGGCGTGATGCTGATCGAGCGCGTCGGAAGGCGGGCGCGGCCCACCGTGGCCGGCGTCGAATTGCTCGGCCATGCCGGCCAGATCGAGGCCGTGGTGTCGGCTGCGCGCGACGGCATGGCCCGGCACGCCACGGGGGCGATGGGACGGGTGCGGCTCGGCACCGGCGCGACCGCCTGCACCTTCCTGCTGCCGCCGATCCTGCGTGAACTGCGCCGGCGCTTCCCGACGCTCGAGATCACGGTCAGCACCGGCAACACCTCGGACATGGTCAAGGCGATCGACGAGAACCTGCTCGATGTCGGGCTGGTCTCGCTGCCGGTCTCCGGCCGCATCCTCGAGATCACGCCGATCCTGGAGGATGAATTCGTTGTGATCGCGCCGCCCGAGATGCGCCTGCCCGCGCGCGTCACCGCGGCGGCGCTGTCGGGCCTGCCGGTGCTGCTCTACGAACCCGGCGGCAATACGAGGCGGATCGCCGATGAATGGTTCGCGCGCGGCGGCGTGAGCCTGAAACCGATCATGTCGCTGGGCAGCGTCGAGGCGATCAAGGAGATGGTCGGCGCGGGGCTCGGCTGCGCCGTGCTGCCGGGCATGGCCGTGAGCAAGGACAAGAACCGAGACAGTTTTGTGGTGCACCCAGTCTCGCCGCGACTGCATCGTACGCTCGCGGTCGTGATCCGCCGCGACAAGCTCTTGCATCGCGGCCTCAGGGAGACGGTCAAGGCGCTGAAGGCGCTGTCGGAGGAGGCACCCGCCGAGGGCGGGCTTGCGGGCGAAGGGCGGCAAACCTCCTGAGCCCTCATCCAGAGAGTCTGACTTGAAATCGATCGAGCGATAACCTCCGATCGCTGGGCATCACCCGCGCCGTCATTCCGGACAAGCCGCGCTAGCGGCGCCGATCCGGAATCCATCGGAGGGCTCAGGAGCTCTATGATGGATTCCGGAGCTCCGCTGCGCTGCGTCCGGAATGACGGCGCAGAGATGGTCAGGACGAAGCCATTGAAATCTTTGGCTTCACCGCAGGCCGGGCTCTCTGCGGGGCCGGAAGGCCGACTTCGACCCGAGCGATGCGCGGAAAGGTTACGCGGAGCCGGCCGCCGGTCGCGTCAGCAGCGAAATCAGCGGTCTTTGCGGCTCTCTCTTGCGGTTGCGGCGCTTGTGTGCGGAAAGTCGCCGATCGTCTGAAGCCGGTTTGTTTCCCATGAGGCTAGATCCAGTTCGGCACGCGGAGTTCGTGACCGGCCGCAGGCAGTCGGCACTCGTCGACCTGTGGTCGAAGACGGGGTTTGCCGCGGCGCTGAGCGAGGTCACGGGCCCGCATCTCTATGACTATGGCGAGCTGCCTGTCGCGACCGTCGCGATCACCCTCTATGATGTGCGCCGTCATGTGCTGATCGAGGACGGCCGGGTCCGTCGTGATGGCCGCGTTGCGGCCGGGCGTTTCCGCATCGGGCAGCCGGGACGGAAGGTCTTCGTCGACGCGGTTCCCGATGTCCCGTCCGGAAAGCTGCTACTGCTTTATCTGGGCGATGCGCTGCTCAGGGATGTCGGGGCTGGCCAGGGCAGATCGACGCCGATCGAACTGATGGACAAGGCCTGGGACGTCGACGACCCGTTTCTGTCGCAGGCCGCCCAGCGGCTGGTCGAGGCCAGTGAGGCCGCCCATTCCGGCCAATCTCTGCTGGCCGAGCAGCTCGCCTATACGCTGGCGCTGCATCTGTCGGACCGTTACGCCGCCCCGAGCAGCGCATCAGGCGAGCACCTCCGCGATCTCGACGCCGGCATGCGCGCGCGGATCGCGGATTTCGTTCGTGCCGATCCGGGGCGCGACATCACGCTCTCCGACATGGCGAAACTGTCGGGTCTCAGCCCCTCCGCCTTCATCCGCAGCTTCAAGCGCTCCACCGGCCAGACGCCGCATCGTTTCGTCGTCGAGCAACGGGTAGAGGCGGCCGGCGATCTTCTCTGCGCTTCCGGGATGACGATCGCCGAGATCGCGCTCGCCGTCGGTTTCTCCTCGCAATCCCATCTCGGGACGGCGTTCCGGACGATCACCGGGCTGAGCCCGGCGCGCTTTCGGCGCCTCAAGCGCGGCGAAGAGTGATTTTCTGACAAAAGCGCCGGCTTCCGGGGGCCACGCGCCTGTTTTCCGGCAGACATTCCCGGCGGCATCGCAACATCGTCCCGCTTCAGCGCTCGCCCGACCGAAGGCGAGGCCAGGGAGGCAAGAATGTCGACGACACCAGCAACGATCGTTCCGATCGAGGATACGAGCCTGACCGGCTTCTACAAGGACATGACCGTCCCGGAGAAGCGCACCTTCTGGGCCTGCGCCACCGGCTGGGCCCTCGATGGCATGGATTTCATGATCTACCCGCTGGTGATCGGCACGATCATCCAGCTCTGGAACGTCGATCCCGGTACCGCTGGCCTCGCCGGCACGGTGACCTTGCTGGCCTCGGCGCTCGGCGGCTGGGGCGCGGGCTATCTCGCCGACAGGATCGGCCGGGTGCGGACGCTCCAGCTCACGATCATCTGGTTCTCGTTTTTCTCGCTGCTGTGCGCCTTCGCGCAGAATTTCGACCAGCTCCTGATCTGCCGCGCCTTGCTCGGCCTGGGCTTCGGCGGCGAATGGGCGGCCGGCGCCGTGCTGATGGGCGAGACCATCCGGGCGCAATATCGCGGCCGCGCCGTTGGTTCCGTGCAATCGGGCTGGGCCGTCGGCTGGGGGCTCGCCGTGCTGGCGCAGGCTGCCCTGTTCTCCTACCTGCCGCCCGAACAGGCCTGGCGCTGGATGTTCGCGATCGGTGCGCTGCCGGCGCTGCTGGTGCTTTATCTGCGCGCCTATGTGAAGGAGCCCGAGGTCGCGGCGCAAACGCGCGCCAAGGTCGCCGCCAAGGGCGAGAGCCCCTCCATCCTCGAAATCTTCCAGGGCCCGATCCTGAAGGTCACGGTCCTCGCCTCCCTCGTCTCGATGGGCTGCCAGGGCGGCTATTACGCCATCACCTTCTGGGTGCCGCGCTTCCTGACGACCGAGCGCAAGCTCTCGATCGTCAGCTCGACGGGCTATCTCGCGGCGCTGATCGTCGGCTCCTTCGCCGGTTATCTCGTCGGGGCCTGGTATGCCGATAGATTCGGCCGCAGGAACCTCTTCCTGGTCTTCTCGCTCGGCGCGATCGCGGTCGTCGCGGCCTATACGCAATTGCCGCTATCGAACGAGGTGCTGTGGGTGCTCGGCTTCCCGCTCGGATTCTTCGCCTCCGGCTATTTCTCCGGCATGGGGGCGTTCCTGACCGAGCTCTATCCCACAAGGCTGCGCGGCTCGGGCCAGGGCTTCTGCTATAATTTCGGACGCGGCATGGGCGCGCTCTTCCCCTTCCTCGTCGGCTATCTCTCGCAGACCACGACGCTCGCCAACGCGATCTGCATCTTCGCCGTCATCGCCTATGTGGTGTTCTTCGCGGCGGCCTACGCTTTGCCTGAAACCCGCGGCAAGGTGCTCCATGCCGATGCGTGAGGCGAGCTCCAATCAGGATCGGGCTCCGGCATGCCCGGGGCCCGATCCTCGCCCGCATGGGCCGACGCGTTATCGCGTGCCGCCAGGCGCGGTCGACAGCCACGCCCATGTCATCGGCCTGCCACCGGCCTATCCCTTCGTGGAGAGCCGCAGCTACACCCCGCCGGAGGCGACGGCGGACCGCTATCTTGCCATGCTCGATGCCACCGGCATGAGCTATGGCGTGCTCGTCCAGGTCAGCGTGCATGGCACCGACAATCGATTGACCGTCGAGACCCTGAGGGCCCATCGCGACAGGCTGCGCGGCATTGCCGTCATCCCGCTCGGCCTGCGCGACCGGGAGCTTGCGGAGCTGCAGGAGACCGGCATCGTCGGTCTCAGGCTCAACATCCTCTATGGCGGCGGCATCGGCTTCGAGCAGCTCGACGCCTATGCGGCGCTGGCCCGGGAGATGGGCTGGCATCTGCAATTCCTGATCGATGCGCGCGATCTCGTCCCGCTCGCGCCGAGGCTGGGGAAGCTGCCGGTTCCCTTCGTGCTCGACCATTGGGGCCATTTCCCGGTCTCGCGCGGCCTCGACGATCCGGGCTTCCAGACGCTGCTCTCGCTCCTGCGCGATGGCGGTTGGGTCAAGCTCTCGGGCGCCTACCGCAACAGCGTAGAGGGACCGCCCTATGCGGACACCATTCCCTTCGCCCGGCTGCTGCATGAGGCGGCGCCCGAGCGCTGCGTCTGGGGCTCGGACTGGCCCCATGTCGCGCATTGGCAGGTGATGATGAATGTCGGCGACCTGCTCGACCTCCTGGCCGAGTGGGTGCCGGACGAGGCGGCGCGCAAGCGCGTCTTCGTCGACAACGCGCACAGGCTTTATGGCTTTGAGGGCGTCGTTCCGGCTGGGTCTGCTGGGGGCTGAGCCGCCGGGCCAGATCGTTTGCCACAGGGCTTGATCGTCATTGCGAGCGCAGCGAAGCAATCCAGGGGCCGTCGTGCGAGCCTCCTGGATTGCTTCGCTGCGCTCGCAATGACGGGGCTTGCGCTGCCTTAGCGCACGCCTTCCGCCAGGAAGGCCACTGCCGCCGCGACGCCGCCGCTGCCATGGGGGATGCCCTTGGCCTGCAGCGTCATCTCGACGGCGCCGAGCGCGCCCAGCACCATCGGCGCGTTGACATGGCCCATATGGGCGATGCGGAAGGCTTTTCCGGTCAGCTCGCCGATGCCGAGACCCAGCGTCACGCCGCAGATGTCGCGGGCATGGTCGGTGATCGTCGCGGCCTCGACGCCTTGCGTCAGGATCGTCGTCACCGAGGGCGCGCGCTGCGAGGGCTCCGGGATGTTGAAGGCCAGCGCCTGGCCCTCGATCCATTTCGACACCGCCGCATGGGTCGCGCCGGCGAGCAGCTCATGGCGCTTCCAAACCGCCTCCAGCCCCTCGCTCAGGATCATGTCGAGCGCGGCGCGCTGGCCGAAGAGCAGATGCTCCGGGGCCGTGCCGCAATGCTTCATATAGGCCAGCGTGTTCATGCGGGACGACCAGTCCCAGTAGAGCGTCTTCATCGTCGCGGTCTGATGGGCCTGCATCGCCTTTTCATTGGCGGCGACGAAGGCGAGGCCGGGCGAGGACATCAGCCCCTTCTGCGAGGCCGACATCGCGACATCGATGCCCCAGGCATCCATCTCGAAGGGCATGCAGCCGACCGAGGCGACGCCGTCGACCATGAACAAGGCCGGGTGGCCGACGGCGTCCAACGCCTTGCGCACCGCGGGCACGTCGTTGACGACGCCCGAGGCGGTGTCGATCTGGACCATCAGCACGGCCTTGATCTCATGCCGGGTGTCTTGCCGCAGGCGCTCCTCGACGGCGGCGGGATCGACCGCCCGGCGCCAGGTCCCGGCGAGAACCTCGACCTCGGCGCCCATGAAGTGCGCCATTTCGCCCCAGCCGACGGCGAAGCGCCCGCTCGCCAGCACCAGCACCTTGTCGCCGCGCGAGAGCACATTGCTCAGAGCCGCCTCCCAGCCGCCATGGCCGTTGGCGGTGTAGACGAAGGTTTCGCCGGTGGTGCGGAAGATCTGCTTGAGGTCGTCGAGCACCGACTCGGTGAGGTTGACGATCGTCGCCGAGCTGAGCTCCTCGGCCGGGCGCATCATCGCCTGGAGAACCCGGTCGGGAATATTGGTCGGGCCTGGAGTCGCCAGGAAAGCCCGGCCGTTTGCGACGCTCATCTCGAAATCCCCAATATCTTGCCCGGCTGTCCTGGCGCGCAGGGCCGATGATTGGCGATGGCCTTAGAGCAGGATGCGAAAAAGGGGAAACCGGTTTTTAGCATCGATTTGCTCTCATTTTGTGATGAGAGCCGGATTGCGCGCGGACGCAGCAGCGCAATTGTTCGCGTCACGCAGGGCTGGAATGCCGGGATGGCAGGGCGCCCGCATTCGCGAGCCGGCGAGGAGCCGCTGACGGATGGGGAAGGGGCTGTTGCTGCGTGTTGTAAATGCAACAGTTCGCAACAATGGGCTAACCGAAGAGCAACCCTCGCGGGGTTCGCAGCGGTTTGTGTCGGTTTGTCATAAAACTCATGTCTGGGCTCGCTCTTGTGCCGGACTGACCTATCGGAATTTCCGATCAGGTTCGTCCTGAAGAGCCGCGCTGTTTGCTCGTCCGAAGAGCCGCTCTCTCACTTCGATCTGGAGCCTCTTCGATGAGTTCTGCCGCGATCTGTCCTGCCCGCGATGTGCGCGTTTCCCTGACATCACGTCGTCGCGTGTTGTTGTGCAGCACGGCGCTGGTCGCGGCCGCGCTGGTCATGTTCGAGGCGCCGGCAGCAATAGCGCAGACCTTCACGGTCACCACGGGAACGACCGACAATACCGCCAAGACGCTGAACGGGACGCAGACCGGAACCGTCGAGGCCGGCGGCACCCTGAGCACTTCGGGCGCGACCGTGGCAGTGACCTGGAACAACACCGCCAGCAATGTGATCCTGACCAATCGCGGCATCATCGAGCAAACCGGCACGGGGCGTGCGGTCGACACCTCGGGCGGCACCCTGACGCCGCGCAACTACACATTCGTCAACGAGGCGGGCGCCATCCTGCGCTCGACCCAGAACGACGCCGTCCGCATCAACACGGCCGTGACCGGCAGCACCATCCTGATCGACAATGCCGGGCTGATCCGGGCGGGCGGAACCGGCTATGCGGGGCTCGGGCAGGCGCTCGATCTGCGCGGGATCACCGCGACCTCGGGCAACAGCGTCAGCATCATCAACCGCGCGACCGGCATCATCGAATCCTTGACCGATGACGCGGTCAGGCCGGGCCAGGCGACCTCGATCAGCAATTCCGGGATCATCCGCAGCTTCGGGGCCAACACCTCCGGCGGCGCCAACGGCACGGCCGATGGCATCGATGCGGGCGGGCGTACCGGGATCGTGGTCACCAACACCGGCACCGGGCTGATCTCGGGCGCGCGCCACGGCATCACCGCCGATACCGACATCACGGTGTTCAACCTGGCCGGCGGCACGATCATCGGGCGCAACGGTTCCGGCGTTGGCTCGGACGGCGCCGGCACGGTGACGAATTACGGCACCATCACCGGGGCCTATGCCGGGGCCGGCAACATCTTCAACTCGGACGGCACCGCTTCGTTGAACGGGGATGGCGACGGCGTCGACATCGACCTGATCGGCACGGTGCGCAATTTCGGCATCATCCAGGGCACCGGCGCCGGCGGCGTCGATTCCGGCGGCCGCCCCAACGGCTCCGAAGGTATCGCCATGGGCGGGGGCCTGATCGAGAACGCCTATGGCGCCCTGATCTCCGGCGCGACCAGGGGCATCCTCATCGATGACGGCGCCAATGGCTCGGCCTATGGCGCGATCACGATCAACAATGCCGGCACGATCCAGGGCCTTGCCGGTTCGGGCGTGACGGTCGTCGGCAATTTCGCCAATTCGGTCACCAATTCCGGCCTGATCTCGGGGACGGGTTCGGAGCCGGCGCTGTTCTTCAACGGCAATGGCAACAACACTGTCGTCAATACCGGCACGATCTCGGCGAGCGGCACGGGCCCCGCCATCCAGTTCGGCGACGGCAACAACAGCCTGACCAGCTCGGGCAAGATCACGGCTGCGAGCGCGGCCGGCACGGCGGTGCTGTTCGGCAACGGCAACAACAGCGTCACCATCCAGGGCGGCAGCATCACCGGCAATTTGAGGGCCGGCAGCGGCAGCAACACGCTGAACTTCGCGCTGGGCCAGGGTGGGGTTTTCACCCTCGACGGCAATATCAGCGGGTTCGCGACGACGCTGATCCAGTCGGGCGCCGTGCATATCAACGGCACGATCAGCGGCTCGTCGGGCCTGACTGTCGGCGCGGGCGGCATTCTCGGCGGCAACTCGACCTTGCCGAGCGTCACCATCGCCAGCGGCGGTACGATCTCGCCCGGCAACTCCATCGGTACCATCACGATCAACGGCAACCTGACGCTGAGCGCGGGATCGACTACGGTGATGGAAATCCAGGGCGCGGCGGCCGACCGCATCAACGTCAGCGGAACCGCGGCGCTTGCCGGCACGCTGCGGCTCGTGCCGCTGGCTGGCCCCTATGCCTTCAGGACGAATTATACGCTGATCTCGGCGCAGGGCGGCCGCTCCGGCAGCTTCGCCACGGTGGATACGCAGGGCTCGTTTGGCCCCGCGATCCGGACGAATGTGAGCTATACCGGCACGGATGTGCTGCTGAGCCTCGATCCCAACGCCATCCTCTCGGTGGTCGGCAGCACACCGCTCAGCCGCAACGCGCTCGGCGTCGCTGCGGGCTTCGACCGGGCCGTCGCCGGCGGGGCCGACCCGTCCGCCTATTTCAACCTCTACAACACCCAGGCCGGCGCCCTTCCGGGGGCGTTGAATTCGCTGTCGGGCGAGGTCCATACCAGCGCCAATACGATGGCGGTCCAGGCGTCCAACCAGTTTCTGGGCATGATGCTCGACCCCTTCGCCAATGGCCGTGACGGCGCGCTGGTCTCGGCCGCCGAGGCCGGGTTCGGCGCGGCGGCGTTCTCCGCCAGCCGCAGCGCAGTCGAGCTGCCGAGCGGCAAGGGGCCGCGGCCTGTCCTGCGCGAGGCGCCCAAAAACTATCGCGTCTGGGGTGCGGTGGCTGGCGGATCGGCCCGCCTCGATGGCGATACTGTCGCGGGCTCGGCCCGCAACAAGACGTCCGACGGGCATGTCGCTGTTGGCGTCGATGTCGCGATCCTGCCCGGCACGATCGCGGGCATCGCCGTCTCAGGCGGCCAGTCGGACGCGACGCTCGGCAACGGCATGGGTTCGGCCAACGCTGATGTCTATCAGGCCGGTCTCTACGGCATGACCCGGTTCGGGGCGTTCAGCTTGGGTGCGTCGGGCGCCTATTCCTCCCTGCAGGTCGAAACCAAGCGGGCGGTTCCGGTGCTCGGCGTCAATTCGGTCAAGGGCTCGTACCGGGCGGAAAGCTGGAGCGGGCGGCTGGAAGCGGCCTGGGCCGCCGCGACCTTCGCCGGCGTTACCTTGTCGCCCATCGCCGCGATCCAGGCGCAGAGCGTCAGGACGCCGGGCTTCACCGAAACGAATGGCTTCACGGGGGCGGCCTTCGGCGTGACCTCGCTTGGACGCACCAACAGCACCGTGCGCAGCGAATTGGGCGCGAAGCTCGGCTTCGACACCGTGCTCGCCGGGGCGCAGGTCAATCTCTACGCCAAGGCGGCCTGGGCGCATTACTATGTGCGCGATGCAGGGTTTTCGGCTGGTCTCGTCGGCCTGAGCGGCGCGAGCTTCGTCACCGAGGGGGCAAAGCCCGCCCGCGACGCGGCACTGCTCAGCGTCGGCGCGGATGTGAAGCTGAGCTCGCAGATGAGCCTGGGCGCGCGCCTCGACAGCGAATTGTCGTCGAGCACGACCAGCTATGCCGGCTCGCTCAGGCTGCGCTACGCCTTCTGAGACTTGGAACCGCGGCCGGGCCGGTCATGGGACCGGTCCGGCCGAGGCAGCCTCAGTTGCTGATCTTCGGCAGGCGGCCGATGATCTTCTGGCGGCCATCGACGACCTCGGCGAGGAAGCTTTCGCGCTGGACGTCGCCATTTTTGTCGAAGGTGGTCTCCATCAGGATGCCGGGCTCCTCGGCGGGCGTGATGGTGGCGCCGCGCAGGGTCGCGGCGAGCTTGGTCGGCTCGAACTTGCCTTGCTTCTCCGTCGCCCATTTCACGGCGTGGACCGCCATATAGCCTTTGATGCCGTTATGGTCGGGCAGGAAGTTGAAGCGCGCCTGGAAGCGCTTGCCGAACTCCTGCAAGGCCGGGATCGGGGCATCGATCGTCTGGCCGACATGGCCGCGCACGCCCTCCGCCGCCTTGCCGGCGAGCTCGATCACCTTGGAGCTGAGGATCGTGGTCTCGCCGATGATCGGCTTGCCGACCTTCTGGTCGTTCAGGGCGACGAGCAGCCGGGCGCTCTCCTCCTCGTTCAGATAGACGAAGACGGCGTCGGCCTGGACGTTCTTGATCTTGATCGCGTCATTGGTGAAATCGGCCTGGCCTTGCTCGGTCGAGAGGTCGGCAGCGACCTTGATGTCGCGGCTCGCAAGCTCCTTGACGATGGCGTCATGGCCGCCCTTGCCGAAGTCGTTATTGACCCAGACCACGGCGACCGACTTCACCTTGACCACGTCCTTGAGATAGGCCGCGATCTTGGGCATCGCCGCCGTCTGGCTGAGCGAGGTGCGGAAGATGAAGGGGTTGCCCTGCTGGGTGTAGGCCGCGCCGTCGCCGGCCGCGAGCTGGGCGATCTCGGCGCGCTGCGCCACCTGCATCGAGGCCAGGATCGAGCCGGTATAGACCGGGCCGAGCACGGCATGGGTGCCCTCGTCGATGGCGCGTTGCACGGCGGCGCGCGCATTGGCCGGATTGGTCTGGGTGTCGTAGGCGACGAAGTCGATCTTGCGGCCGAGAATGCCGCCCTTGGCGTTGATCTCCTCGACGGCGAGCTCGATCCCGCTCTTCCAATTGACGCCCGCCGTGGCGCCGGGGCCGGAGAGCTCGGCGATGGTGACGAGCTTGACCTTGTCCTGGGCGAGCGCCGGCGACGCAGCAGTGAGCGCAGCCGCCAATGCGACCGCCTTCAGCATGAACTTCATTGGATCCTCCCGAGATCACAGCGGCCTTGAATGGCTCTGGTCGCGATCATAATCCGTAGCACACTGTATGCAAGATGGATTTGCGTACAGTTGGTCTGGCGGGCGGCGGCCAGGATAGACTTATTGGGGAAGGGGCAGCGCGATCGCGGCGGGGAAGGGAGCGATGCGGCTGAACGGGGCTGTCTTGCTCGGAGCCCGCTCAGCCGCGCCGCCCTCATCTTGAGAGATTGGCCTGGAATGAAGCCAATGATTTGAATGGCTCTGTCTTGATCACCTGCGCGCCGTCATCCTGGGTTTCGCGCAGCGAAATCCCGGGATCCATCGGAGGGCTCCGGAACTCTACGATGGATCCCGGAGCTGCGCGGCTTCGCCGCTTGTCCAGGATGACGGTGCGGCAGACCGAAACAGATCAGAAGATTTTGATATTTCTATGTTAATTTTAGACATGGCTCTGAGGGACGTCGCAGGTCCGTCTCGAAGGATGAGGGCTCAGGGGTCTCCAAAGAGTCGCTCAGCCGGCGCTCGCGCGACGCAGGACATCGCCATAGGCGTCCCGGGCGCGCAGGATGTGCTGGCGCAGGAGGCCGTCGAGATCCGCCAGGCGGCCATTGGCGAAGGCCTCGACCATCAGGCGGTGCTCGCTCATGGAGCGGGCCTGCTCGCCTTCAAGCGGCACCGAGAGATGCGTGCGCAGCGCCGCGACCCGGCCCGAGACGCTGCGATAGGCATTGCCGAGATAACGGTTGCCGCAATGCAGGAAGAAGACCTCGTGGAAGCCGGTATCGGCGCGGGCATAATCATGGCGCGTGCCGCTGGCCTGGGCCGCATCCATGGCCGCGATCGCACCCGTCATGCCGTCCAGCGTCGCCTCCCGCGCCGTTGCCAGGCATTCGCGCAGCGCGTTGGTTTCCAGCATGAAGCGGAAGGTGCAGAGCTCGGCGACGTCCTCCGCCGTGGGCGCGAAGACGAAGGTGCCCTTCTTCGGCACAATGGTGACGAGGCCCTGGAGCTGGAGGCGGGCCAGCGCTTCGCGCACCGGCGTGCGGCTGACGCCGAGTGCGCTGCTCAGCGCATCCTCCGAGAGCGCCTCGCCGAAGCGCATCTCGGCGTCGATGATCGCCTTGCGCAGGCGTTCCTCGACGATGGTGACCAGCGATTTCGGCTGCTGGACCTTGAAACGCCTGATCGCCTTCATGCTCGTCACGTTTCGGCCCTCCGCGATTCGACGCCGGTATCAGGCATAATGCTCGCGGCCGAGAAAGGCTTCATAGCTCGGCAGATCCAGCATGTTGGCCTCCAGGCCGCGCGTGGTGCCGCTGCGCTTCAATTCGCGGGCGAAGGCCGTCATCATATGGGCGTAGGCGAGGGTGGACGAGACGGGATAGCTGAGCAGTTTGAAACCGATGCGGCCGAACTCTTCGGCAGTAAGTGAAGGCACGCGGCCCTCGACATAGTTGAACATCAGGGGCGCTTCGATCTCGCGCAGGGCCTGGCGCATCTCGTCTTCGGATTGCAGCATCTCCAGCAGGACGAGATCGGCCCCGGCCTGCGCATAAGCCTTCCCGCGCGTGATCGCCTCGTCGAGGCCCAGCGGCAGGCGCGCATCCGAGCGCCCGATGATCAGGAAATCGGGATCGCGCCGTGTCGCGACAGCGATGCGGATCTTCTCGGCATGCTCCTCGCGCGAGACCAGGGCAAGGCCGGCCATGGCGCCGCAGCGTTTGGGCGTGACCTGGTCCTCGAGATGGATCGCGGCGACGCCTGCGGCCTCGTATTCGGCGACCGTGCGGGCGACGTTGTTGAGGTTGCCATAGCCGGTGTCGGCATCCGCGATGACCGGAACCGGGACGGCGGCGGCCAAGGCGCGGCCGCGCGCCACCATCTCGGTCATGGTCAGGAGGCCGATATCGGGCGCGCCGATCAGGCTGGCGGAGAGGCCGTTGCCGGTCATGTAGACCGCCTCGAAGCCGGCCTGCGCGATGGCCCGCGCGCCGATCGCATCATGGCAGCCGGGGGCGACGACGAGGCCGGGCTGGCGCAGCCTGTCGGCGAGGGAATGGCGAGGGCTCACGGCAATCTCCGTCCTGTATGCAAGATACAGAGCCTTGCACGAGATGGGCTTGTATGCCAGTCCTCGGTGACGCCGGGACGGGGCGCAGCCGCGCCCGCTCGAGCCCGTTTCGACCCGAACCAGTTTCGACCCGCCCGTTTCGATCGGAGACGCCGCCGTGACAGCCGTCCTGCCAGCCTCGCGCTCCCTCGATACGGCTCCCGCGGCGGGCGGGCTCGCCCCGGCGCTGGCGGAGGCGCTGCGCGCGTTGCTTGGCGCCCGCTTCTCGACCTCGCTGGCCGAGCGCGAGCATCATGGCCGCGGCGAATCCTACCATGCCAGCCGCCCGCCCGATGCCGTCTGCAGGGCGCAGTCGACCGAGGAGGTCGCGGGGATCGTGCGGCTTTGCGCTGAGCACGAGACCCCCGTGATCGCCTTCGGCGCGGGCACCTCGTTGGAGGGCCATATCGCGGCCTTGCAGGGCGGGGTGAGCCTCGATCTCTCCGGCATGACGCGGATCCTGGCGATCCGGCCGGAGGATTTCGACGCGACGGTCGAGGCCGGCGTCACCCGCCAGCAACTCGATGCCGCGCTGCGCGATGTCGGGCTGTTCTTCCCGGTCGATCCGGGCGCCGAATGCACGCTGGGCGGAATGGCGGCGACGCGCGCCTCGGGCACCAATGCGGTGCGCTACGGCACGATGCGCGAGAATGTGGTGACGCTTACCGTGGTGATGGCCGATGGGCGCATCATCAAGACCGGCGGGCGGGCGCGCAAATCCTCGGCCGGCTACGATCTGACCCGGCTGTTCGTCGGCTCGGAGGGAACGCTCGGGATCATCACCGAGGTGACGCTGCGCCTGCACCCGTTGCCCGAGGCCGTCTCGGCGCTGGTCTGCTCCTTCGCCACAGTGGCGGGCGCGGTCGAGGCCGTTACGGCGGTGATCCAATGCGCCGTGCCGGTGGCGCGGGTGGAACTGGTCGATGCGCGGGCGATCGCGGCGGTGAACCGGCATTCGAAGCTGGAGCTCGCGGAGACACCGACCCTGTTCTTCGAGCTGCATGGCAGCCCCTCCGAGGTCGAGCAGCAGGCCAGGACGGTGGAGGGGATCGTCGGCGAGCATGGCGCGACGCATCTCGCCTGGGCGACCGACGCGGAAGAGCGGCGCCGGCTCTGGCGCGCCCGGCACAACATCCATTACGCGCTGCAGGCGATGCGCCCGGATGCGCGGATCTGGAGCACCGATGTCTGCGTACCGATCTCGCAGCTCGCGCCCTGCCTTGCGGCAACGCAGGACGACATCGAGGCGGCGAGCTTCTATATCGGCACGGTCGGCCATGTCGGCGACGGCAATTTCCATCTCGGCCTGGTGATCGACCCGAACTCGCCAGCCGAGCTGGCTGAAGCGAAACGCCTGAACGAACGCCTGATCGAGCGCGCCATCGCCTGCGACGGCACCTGCACCGGCGAGCATGGCATCGGTTATGGCAAGGCGCAGTTCATGGAGCGCGAGCATGGCGAGGCGGTCGACGTCATGCGCGCGATCAAGCAGGCGCTCGACCCGCTCGGCATCCTCAATCCTGGCAAGGTCCTGCCCGACAAGCTTCTGCCCGACTAGATCCTGCCGGAGTCGGCCGCACTTCGGAGCTGATCGCGGCAGCTTCGAGCTCCGGCAAAATCGAATCACGAATTCCGGGGACAACCCTGGCGAAGGCTCTTGAACAAAGCAAGAACATCGTTGATAGTGGCGTCACGGATCGGTAGGGTCCGGCTCCGGTCGATGGCCGGTTTCGATGTGCGCAGGAAATGGAGCCTCTCATGGCTGGTAGCGTCAACAAGGTCATTCTGGTCGGCAATCTCGGGCGCGATCCCGAGGTACGGCGTCTCGGCAGCGGCGAACCCGTGGTCAATCTGCGGATCGCGACCTCCGAAACCTGGCGCGACAAGCAGTCGGGCGAGAAGAAGGAGCGCACCGAGTGGCACTCGGTGGTGATCTTCAACGAGAACCTCGCCAAGGTCGCCGAGCAATATCTGAAGAAGGGCTCGAAGATCTATATCGAGGGCCAGCTCCAGACCCGCAAATGGCAGGATCAGTCGGGTGTCGAGAAATACACCACCGAGATCGTGCTGCAGCGCTTCCGTGGTGAACTGACCATCCTCGACAGCCGGGGGCAGGGCGGTTCGGACGAATATGGCGAAGGCAGCGGCGCGATGGAGGATCGCTCGGGCGGCGGCAGCTCCTTTGGCCGGTCGAGCCCGATGGGCGGCGGCGCTGCACCGCGCCAGCCCGCCATGGCGGGTGGCGGCGGCGGTGGCGGCCGTTCATCCTCGACCCATCTCGACGACGATATTCCGTTCTAGGCCGTTCCAGGCTCCGGGCGGCGAGAGAAGTCGGCTTTTCGCTTAGGCAAGCATTCAAAACGGGCGGTTCGGACGAGGTCCGGGCCGCCCTTTTTTGATCGTCTCCCCCGGTGCGGCCGCCGCGCATTGGCATGCCGCTTGCCTGATCCTTGCCGCAGGATAGGCTCTCGCTTGTGCTGCACTTCCGGTTCAGCGAGAGGAGGTCGATCATGCCGACACGGCGTAGGTTTATTCAGCTTGGCGCCGCGGCGCTGGCCTTGCCCGCTCCGAATATCGGGCGTGCGGCCGACAAGAGCGTGCTGAAATTCGTGCCGCAGGCCGATCTCGCCGTGGTCGATCCGATCTGGACGACGGCGACGGTGACGCGCAACCACGCCTTCATGGTCTACGATACGCTGTTTGGGCAGGACGAAACCTACAAGGCCCAGCCGCAAATGGCCGAGGGCGCGGTTGCCGATGCCGACGGCAAGGTCTGGACGATCAAGCTGCGCGACGGTCTCGTCTTTCATGACGGCGCGCGCGTACTGGCCCGCGACTGCGTGGCGAGCCTGAAGCGCTGGGGCAAGCGCGATTCCTTCGGCCAGACGCTGCTGGGTTTGACCGACGAACTCACGGCCGTCGACGACAAGACGCTGCAATTCCGCTTGAAGAAGCCGTTCCCGCTCCTGCCCGATGCGCTCGCCAAGATGACCGCCTTCATGCCGGTGATCATGCCGGAGCGGCTGGCGAACACTGACGCCTTCACCCAGGTCACCGAGGTCATCGGCAGCGGCCCGTTCCGCTTCGTCGCGGCTGAGCGCCAATCGGGCAGCCGTGCCGTCTATGAGAAGTTCGCCGGCTATGTTCCGCGCAGCGGTGGCGTGCCCGGCCGCACCGCCGGGCCCAAGATCGTGAATTTCGACCGGGTCGAATGGCACACGCTGCCCGACCCCGCGACGGCGGCGGCCGCGCTGCAGAGCGGCGAGATCGACTGGGTCGAGCAGCCCTTGCCCGATCTGCTGCCGATGCTGGCGAAGAATCCCGCAATCGAGGTCGTGATCAAGGAGACGACTGGTGCGGTTGCGATCATGCGGATGAACCACCTGCATCCGCCCTTCGACAATCCGGCGATCCGCCGCGCGATCCTGCTGGCGATCGACCAGTCCGAGTTCATGGAAGCGGTCGGCGGACCCGACAAGAGCCTGTGGCGCCCTGGCGTCGGCGTCTTCCCGCCGGGCACGCCACTGGCGAGCGATGCCGGCATGGAGGTGCTCAACGGCCCGCGCGACCCGGCTAAGGTCAAGCAGGCGCTGGCGGCGGCCGGCTATAATGGCGAGAAGGTTGTGCTGCTCGGCGTCACCGACCTCGCCAATCTCAAGGCCGAATGCGAGGTCGCCAACGAGATGCTGATGCGCATCGGCATGAATGTCGACTATCAGGCCATGGATTGGGGCACCGTCGTGGCGCGGCGCGCCAAGAAGGAGCCGCCGGCGCAGGGCGGCTGGAACTGCTTCTTCACCGGCTGGGCCGGGCTCGACATGTTCGATCCCGTCGGCCATCTCTCGCTGCGCGGCAATGGCGCCAATGCCTGGCCGGGTTGGCCGGTGGCGCCCAAGATCGAGGCGCTGCGCGATGCCTGGATCGAGGCGCCCGACCTTGCCGCGCAGAAGGCGATCGCGGCCGATATCCAGAAACAGGTCTTCGAGGACGTGCCCTATGCGCCGCTCGGCCAGTATTTCCAGCCGACGGCCTATCGCAAGACGCTGACCGGTGTGCTGGCGAGCTTCCCGACCTTCTGGAACGTCAAGCGGGTGTGAGGGGAGAGGCCTGAAGCCATTGTAGAGCGTCATTCTCGGGCTTGTGCCCTGAGAATCTCATGACCAGAGGGTTCTGGTTTACGAGATGGTCGGGTCAAGCCCGACCATGACGCGCTTCACATATGGGAGATCGCTCACCCCGCCGCGGCGCGCTCCAGCGCAGCGATGTCGATCTTGGTCATCTGCATCATGGCCTGCATGACCCGGCCTGCCTTGGCGGGGTCCGGGTCCATGTTGAGTTCCAGCAGCCGGTCGGGCGTGACCTGCCAGGACAGGCCGTATTTGTCCTTGAGCCAGCCGCATTGGCTGGTCTGGCCGCCTTCGCCAAGCTTCTCCCAGAAATAATCGACCTCCTCCTGCGAGCCGCAATGGATCAGGAGCGAGATCGCTTCGGTGAACTTGAAATGCGGCCCGCCGTTCAGCGCGGTGAACTGCATGCCCTCGAGCTCGAAGAATGCGCAGAGCACGCTGCCCTTGGGGCCGGGACCCGCATCGCCGCAGCGCATCACGCGGCCGGCCTTCGCGTTCTTGAAGACCGAGAGATAGAAGGCGACTGCCTCCTCGGCCTGATTGTCGAACCACAGGAAGGGCGTGATCTTCTGGATGCTGGGCATGTTGTCTCCGTCGGGGCTGTCGCGGTGGGGTTGGTTACCGTCTCTACTTAACCATATGGTTAAGTAGAGACGGTACGTGATGTCAACCCGCAATCGCAGCTCGCCATGCGGTGAGGGCAGGGGTGCCGCGCCAGGCCGCGTCCTTGCTTGCGCCATGCTTCTTGGCGAAGCTCGCGGCATGAGCACCGTCGATCCCACCATCTCCGCCCTGTCCGTCTGGCTTGCCCTGGAGAGCCCGACCCATCATGCGCCCGGCGTGAACGGGATGATGGATCTCGTCGCCAAGGAGGTCGAAGGGTTGCCGATCGCGGTCGAGCGCTTGCCGGGCCGCGACGGGCTCGGCGACAGCCTGATCTTGCGCGCCGGCCCCAATAATGGCGAGCTTGCCGTCGCGGTGATGTCGCATCTCGACACGGTCCATCCGGTCGGCACGAGCGCCAAGGATCTGCCGGTGCGCGTCGAGGGCGACAAGCTTTATGGGCCGGGCGCCTGCGACATGAAGGGCGGGGCCTGGCTTGCGCTGCAGGCCTTCAAGGAGGTCGCGATCGCGGGCTCGGCCAAGCGGCCGATGGTCTTCCTGTTCACGCCCGATGAGGAGATCGGCTCGCCGACGACGCGCGGCGTGATCGAGGAGATCGGGCGCAAATCGGCAGCCGTTCTGGTGACGGAGCCGGCACGCGATGGCGGCCGGATCGTCACCGCGCGCAAGGGCGTCGGCCGCTTCGACGTCAGGCTCGAGGGCAGGCCCGCCCATTCCGGAACGCGCCATGCCGATGGCCGCAGCGCCATCCGCGAGGCGGCGCATCAGATCCTGGCGATCGAGGGCATGACCGATTATGCGCGCGGCATCACGACCTCGGTCGCGCTGGTCGGCGGCGGCACCGCGGCCAATGTGATTCCGCAGCACGCCTGGTTTTCCGTCGATTGCCGCGTCACCAGCCTTGCCGATGGTGTGATGATGGAGAACCGCATCATCGACTTGGCGCCGCGCGATCCTGATGTCGTGATCAAGGTCACGGGCGGGATGAACCGGCCGCCTTACGAGAAGTCGACCGCTGTGGCCGGGCTGTTCGAGACGGCGCGCGGCATTGCGGCGGGGATCGGCTTCGACCTGCAGGATGTGCCGATGACGGGCGGCGGCTCGGACGGCAATTTCACCGCGGCGCTGGGCATCCCCACGCTGGACGGCCTCGGCATCGATGGCGGCGGCGCCCATACGCTCGCCGAATTCGGGCTGGTCTCCTCGATCGCGCCGCGCCGGGCGCTGATCAAGGGTCTGCTGGAGACGATTTGAGGGGGGGCGGCCCTGTCGGATATCGAAAGAGCGCGGGGAACCCCTCTCCTGTAAGGAGAGGGGCAGGGGTGAGGTGTAGGCCCCTGGACCAGTAGCGTGATATCGCCACAGCGAAGCAGCGGTGAGGTCACGGCCAAAGCGTCAAACGGCCGACCCCTCACCCTGCCCTCTCACTGAACCCGGGTATACCCGGGTTCAGCACTTGGAGTGTCGAAGTCGGGTAGACCCGACTTCGATGCGGGAGAGGGTTCTCTGTCGAGGTTCCCGTGCTGGCTGGGAACAGCGGCGAGGGGATCACTCCCCGCTGCTCTCCTCCGGCGCCGGGCCGGCCTCGGCCTCGCCTTCGCCCTCATCGTCCCCGCCATCGTCGCTGACGCGTTCGACCGAGACGACCTTCTCGCCGTCGGCGGTGTTGAAGATGGTGACGCCCTGCGTCGAGCGGCCCTTGACGCCGATCTGGTCGACCGGGCAGCGGATGAGCTGGCCGCCATCGGTCACCAGCATGATCTGGTCGCTCTCCTCCACCGGGAAGGAGGCGATCAGATTGCCGTTGCGCTCGGTGGTGGCCATGGCGACGATGCCTTTGCCGCCGCGCCCGGTGATCCGGTACTCATAGGCCGAGGTGCGCTTGCCATAGCCGTTCACCGAGAGGGTCAGGATGACCTCCTCGGCCTCGGAGAGCTCGACATAGCGCTCCTGGCTGATCTCGGCATTGCCGGTCGCTTCTTCGCCGTCGCTCGCCGTGGTGTCCTCGCCGATCTCGCCGGCGATGGCGCGGCGCAGCTTGAGATAGGCCTGGCGGGTCTCGCCGTCGGCCTCGACATGGCGCAGGATCGCCATCGAGATGACGATGTCGCCCGAAGCCAGGTTGATGCCGCGCACGCCGGTGGAATCGCGGCCCTTGAAGACGCGGACCTCCGGCACCGGGAAGCGGATGCACTGGCCCAGCGCCGTGGTCAGCAGCACGTCGTTGTCCTCGGTGCAGATCTGCACGTCGACGATGGCGTCGCCCTCATCGAGCTTCATCGCGATCTTGCCGGCGCGGTTGACGTTGACGAAGTCCGACAGCTTGTTGCGCCTGACCCCGCCCGAGGCGGTGGCGAACATCACGTCGAGCTTCTCCCAGCTCTCCTCATCCTCCGGCAGCGGCATGATCGTGGTGATGCGCTCGCTCTGGTCGAGCGGCAGCATGTTGACCAGCGCCTTGCCGCGCGCGTTCGGCGCCGCCAGCGGCAGCCGCCAGACCTTCTCCTTGTAGACCTGGCCATGCGAGGAGAAGAACAGCACCGGTGTGTGCGTCGAGGCAACGAAGAGACGCGCGACGAAATCCTCGTCGCGGGTCGCCATGCCGGAACGGCCCTTGCCGCCGCGCTTCTGCGCCCGATAGGTCGAGAGCGGCACGCGCTT
Source organism: Bosea vaviloviae (assembly GCF_001741865.1). NCBI lineage: Bacteria > Pseudomonadati > Pseudomonadota > Alphaproteobacteria > Hyphomicrobiales > Alloboseaceae > Allobosea > Allobosea vaviloviae. Next base: position 4,794,893 of record NZ_CP017147.1, on the reverse strand, counting down.
GATGTAGCCGGCATGAGACACGGTGACGACCATGTCCTCGCGCGCGATCAGATCCTCGTCGTCGAGGTCGGAACCCCAATCCTGGATCACCGTGCGGCGCGGCGTGGCGAAGGCGGCCTTCACCGCGGCGAGCTCGTCCTTGATGATCGTCTGGATGCGGACGCGCGAACGCAGGATGTCGAGATAATCGGCGATCTCGGTGGCGAGCTTCGACAGCTCCTCGCCGATTTCGTCGCGGCCCAGAGCCGTCAGGCGGGCGAGGCGCAGTTCGAGGATCGCCTTGGCCTGGGCGTCCGACAGCTTGTAGGTGCCGTCGGCATTCATCGGATGGCGCGGATCGTCGACCAGCGCGATCAGCGGCGCGATGTCTTCTGCCGGCCAGTTGCGCTCCATCAATGAAGCATGGGCGGCGGCCGGCGTCGGCGCGGTCCGGATCAGGCGGATGACCTCGTCGATATTGGCAACCGCGGTGGCGAGGCCGCAGAGCACATGGGCGCGCTCGCGGGCCTTGTTGAGCAGGAAGCGGGTGCGCCGCGAGACGACCTCTTCGCGGAACTCGACGAAGGCCGCGATGAAGTCCTTGAGGTTCAGGACCTCCGGTCGGCCGCCGGTCAACGCCACCATATTGGCGCCAAACGAGGTCTGCAGCGGGGTGAAGCGGTAGAGCTGGTTCAGCACGACATCGGCGACCGCATCGCGCTTGATCTCGATGACGACGCGGACGCCCTCGCGGCTGGATTCGTCGCGCAGGTCCGAGATGCCCTCGATGCGCTTCTCACGCACCAGATCGGCGATCTTCTCGACCATCGAGGCCTTGTTCACCTGATAGGGAACCTCGGTGACGATGATCGCCTCGCGCTCCTTGCGCAGTTCCTCGATATGCGTCTTCGAACGCATCACGATCGAGCCGCGGCCGGTATGATAGGCGGAGTGGATGCCGCTGCGGCCCATGATCGAGGCGCCGGTCGGGAAATCCGGGCCGGGCACGATCTCGATCAATTCGTCGATCGAGATCTCGGGGTTCTCGATCAAGGCAATGCAGGCATCGATGACCTCGCCGAGATTATGCGGCGGAATATTGGTCGCCATGCCGACCGCGATGCCGCCGGCGCCGTTGACGAGCAGATTGGGGAAGCGCGCCGGCAGGACCTTCGGCTCAAGCTCCTTGCCGTCATAGTTCGGCTGGAACTCGACCGTGTCGAGGTCGAGATCCTCCAGCAGCGACATCGCCGCCTTGTCGAGCCTGGCTTCGGTATAACGATCGGCCGCGGCGCTATCGCCGTCCATCGAGCCGAAATTGCCCTGGCCGTCGATCAGCGGCAGACGCAGCGAGAAATCCTGCGCCATGCGCACCAGTGCGTCATAGACCGCGAGATTGCCGTGCGGATGGTATTTACCCATCGTGTCGCCGACGATGCGGGCGCATTTGGTGTAGGACCGGTCGGGCGTGTTCTTGTTCTCGTGCATCGAGAACAGGATGCGCCGATGCACCGGCTTCAGGCCGTCGCGGACGTCGGGCAGAGCGCGGCTCACAATCACGCTCATGGCGTAATCGAGATAGCTCTTCTTCATCTCGTCGGTGATCGCGATCGGCTTGATGTCGCCGCCGAAATGCGGCTCGTCCGGGCGCTTGTCGTCTGTGTCGTCGCTCAAGGGATTGGGTCCCGATTCCTGCTATTTTTCAGGCTTCTGGCTACCCGATTTCGGACCTGTGCGCCAGCGAAACAGCTCGATCTCAACACGAAAATTTCTTATTTTAAATCAATATGTTAGATTGTGTTTCCGAATCGATTTCGGAGGCTCTGCAGCAATCCTGCCGCAATTGGCCTAAGAGCAGGCGCGATCGAACGACGACGGCCTGTCACCAAAGCCTGCGAAGCGGGGCGCACCTGGGAATCCATGGAGCGAAACGCCAGAAGCCCAGGGCAAGGTCGTTGCTGTCGCATGCGATCCGGTCGAACGGTATTCGGAAGCCCCAGCGTTTGCCTGCCCACATTGCAATCGGATTGCGCCGCATTATCCCGAGCGCTTCGGGGTCGGCGATCTTGATCGACAGAATCGGGCGGTCGTCTTCTGGGGGCGGCAGCGAATAGCTCTCGATCGCCGCCCACGGTATCCTTCGTTCGGAAAGCGCAGCGACAAATATGCCATCACGGTCGAAAGACAACTTGACCGAGTTGTTGAACGCACCGGCGAGCGTGCGGACGGTGTAGAAAAGTAGATAAAGGGCGAGGGCCACGGCCGCGATCCGGAACAATCCCCAGGGTTCACTCGATTTGAACATGCGATAGATGAGCCAAGCGCAAATCGCCATAGTGCCGAGCGAGCGCCAAAGGTCTTCGCGATGCCGCAGATTCATGCCGGTAACATCGTTGCGATCGTTTGATAGCATCAAGTGCCACAGAACTCAGTTCTCAGAAAACATACTATCATGAGTTGTGCGCAATGAATCTCGATTTCCTCACCTCTGCGCTGGTGACGCTTCTGGTCACGCTCGACCCGCCAGGGCTCGCGCCGATCTTCCTGTCGCTGACGCGCGGCATGACGGGTGACGAGCGCAGGCAGGTCGCGGTTCGCGCCTGCATCATCGCATTCGGCATCATGGCCTTCTTCGGCGTGGCGGGAGACATCGTGCTGAAGGCGCTCGGCGTCTCGCTGCCGGCCTTCCGCATCGCCGGCGGTTTGCTGCTGTTCTGGATCTCGTTCGAGATGGTGTTCGAGCGCCGCAACGAGCGCAAGGCGCAGACCGCCGAGATCGCGATCACGCAGGACCATATCCGCAATGTCGCGGCCTTCCCGCTGGCGATCCCGCTGATGGCGGGACCGGGCGCGCTGACGGCGATGATGCTGCTGGCTGGCAGGGCCGAGGGCAACCCGCTTATGCTGGCCTCGCTCGCCGTGATCTGTGGCCTGGTGATCCTGTCCTGCCTCGTCGTCTTCCTGCTGGCGGTGCCGATGGCGCGCCTGCTCGGCGTTACCGGCAATGTCGTGCTGACGCGCCTGCTCGGCGTGATCCTGGCGGCGCTCGCGGTGCAGTTCGTGATCGATGGGGTGAAGGCGGTGATCACGGCGGGGTAGGGCGGTTCGCTCCGTCCCGGTGCTGACCAAATAGGAAGAGCCCGGCGGATCAATCCCGCCGGGCCCTGGCCTTGCGAAGCAACCCCTCGCCGAGATGGTGTCTTGGCGAGGGGCTGTTTAGCGCTTAGCTGCGATACCAGGCCGCGAGGTTCCAGGTGTCGACGTCCCAGCCGCTGTGGTCATGCGAAAGGCTTCGCGCCGCCGCCACGACCTTGGTCCTTGAAAGGACCGGGAGGATGACGTTGGCCTCGCAGAAGATCTCGTTGACCTTGATCAGCAGCGCGGCGCGCTTGGCCGGATCGAGCTCCTTCTGCGCCGCCTTATAGGCCTCGTCGGCAGCGGGGTCGGAATAGCGCGAGACGTTGCGGCCCAGCCACTTGTTCTCCTTGTTGGCGATTTCCCAGGAGGTGAACTGGTTGAGGAAGCGCTCCGGATCGGGCTGTGGCTGCGTCGTGGTGTACATCTCCATGTCGACATAGAGCTTGGTGTAGGTGTCGGGGTTGGCAACGTCGGAGGAGAAGAACACCGAGGCCGTGACCGACTTGAGCTCGAGGTCGATGCCGGCGCGCTGGCAGGCCTGCTTGACGATGGCCTGGACCTTCTGGCGCGGGGCGTTGATCGAGGTCTGGAAGACGAATTTGAGCTTCTTGCCATCCTTTTCACGGATGCCGTCGGCGCCCTTCTTCCAGCCCGCCTCGTCAAGGACCTTGTTGGCCTTCTCGATGCTGAATTCGTATTTCAGCATGCTCGACTTGAACTGCTTGGGCTCGTTGACGAAGCTCGCGGTTGCGGTGCCGCCGCGGCCATAGATGAACTTCTGGATCGAGTCGCGGTCGATCAGCAGGTTGATCGCCTGGCGAACGGCCGGGTCGGACAGCGTCGGGTGCCTGGTCTTGATGCTGGAGCGCTCGCCATCGACCTCGGTCCACGGATCGGTCGTGTTCAGGGTGATGAACTCGACATCGCCTGCGGGCGCTGCGCTGACCTTGCCGCGGCCACCGGTCTCCAGGCGCTTGAGCACTTCGTCCTCGACCAGCGTATCCCAGGCATAATCGTACTCGCCGGTCTGCAGCACGGCGCGCGCCGCCGAGACCGCGTCACCACCGCCCTTCACCTCGAGCGTGTCGAAATGGGGCTGGTTCTTGACGTGATAGTCCTCGTTGCGCGTGCCGGCGAGGATGTCGCCGGGCTTGAAATCGGCGAACTTGTAGGGACCGGTGCCGACGGGCTTCAGATTGGCCGGGGCTTCGCGCGATTTGGCGCCCTTGTACTCGGCGAAATGATGCTTCGGGATGATCATGCCGGCGACGCCGACGAAGGGGTCGGCCCAGAACGGCGTCGGCTTGCTGAAGATCACCTTGACGGTGAGATCGTCGACCTTCTCGACCTTGATATCCTTGTAGGCGCCGGTGGTGTAGGCGGCGGTCGCCGGATCGGCGGCATACTCCCAGGTGAAGACGACGTCGTCGGCGGTGAGCGGCTTGCCGTCATGCCACTTCACGCCCGGCTTCAGCTTCCAGGTGACGCTCGTGCCGTCTTCCGACAGGCCGCCATTCTCCTTGCTCGGAACCGCGGCGGCGAGCTGCGGGATGAGGTTGCCCTCCTTGTCCCAGCCGGCCAGCGGCTCATAGAAGATGCGCGAGGCGATCTGGTCCTTGGTGCCCGAGGCGAAATGCGGGTTCAGCAGCGTCGGCGCCTGCCAGAGCAGGAGCTTCAGCGGCCCGCCGCCGCCGGCCTTGCTCGGCTTGTATTCGAGCGTGGCGTTCGCCATCGCTACGTTGTTCCAGGCGAGAATCTGGCTTGCGATCGGAGCGCCGATGCCAAATGCCGCCATCTTCTGGATGAAGGTGCGTCGCGATAGGCGTCCTTCTTTTAGATTTTGCACCATGCCTTGGATATGTTTACTATTCATAACTTGCCTTCGCATCGCATCGACAAGATGTCGATCAATAAATTGACCGGATCTAGCCTCATTTTATTAAATCCAAAGCATGGTTATGCTTTGGTCGCGGCTCCCCTCGTAAGAGCCCCAACCTTAAGCTCAGCTTAAGGCGACTGAAGATGGTCGTGCGGTGAGGGTTGCTTGCCGCCCCATTGCGGACATCCCATAAATCGCTACCCCTGTCGGCGGCTCCGAAGGCGCCTCCCCAGGCCGAAGACGCGCGATTTTCATGTGACGGAAACTGGACGGAGCTCTCGATGACCAAGGGCGGTTGGATTGCCAAGGTCTTGCTCGCGCTCGTGGGAGTCTTCGCCGCGGCGTTTGTAGGCGACGAATTGATCGGCGGAGGCGCGCTGGGATGGACAGCAGGCGGCGCCATCCTCGGCGTAACCGTAGGGCCGCTATTGTTGTCCCTGATCGCCTGGCGCCGGGAGCAAGACAGCCGTTCTGGCTGATAGAGGCGTACCCGTGGCTCTGGCGGGGCGGGGGAACGCCGCTCTCGCATGCTTCAGAAAGCGGCGCACTCTTCCCTTCTCCCACCCATCTCGGGCTTGCCCGAGATGGGCAACCCAAAGTGTCAAAGTCGGCAACAGCCGACTTTGATGCGGGAGAAGGTGGATCGGCGCAGCCGAGACGGATGAGGGGGCGCTGTGAGTTCTCCGCCCGGCCGAACACGACGCTAACCGGACAGGGCACGGCGCCCCCTCATCCGGCGCTGCGCGCCACCTTCTCCCGCGAGGGGAGAAGGGCGCAGGCGCGGTTGGTCGAAAAGGGACGAGGCCTATTTCTCCAGAAACGCCCGGATCGCGCCTTCGGCCTGCTTCATCGAGATGACGCCGTCGAGATGGCCGCGTGTGCCCTGGATGAAGGCCTGGGTGAGGTTGACGCCGCCCTTCCTAAGCGTCTCGGCGGTGCGCTCGATCGCGTCCGTGGTGAAGACGAGGTCCTTGGGCTGGCTGATCAGCAGCATGGGCGCCTTGATCTTGCTGGCCGCGTCCGCGAGCGAGATGCCGCCGGCGGCATAGAGCTGGTTGGCCTTGACCAGGTAGAGGAAATGGTTGGCGTCCGAGACTTTTGCGCGGGCCTCGCCGGCATTGTCCAAGATGCTCTGGACCTGGAACTTGTTGGCGAGCGCCTTGGCTGGAGCGTCGCCCTCCTTGGCGGGACGGCGGCCGAAGGTGCCGTTGGTCCAGTCGCCGTGATTGGCCTGGAGCGTGACCACGGCCAGCGCCTTGGCGAGGCCGGCATTGGGCGGGGTCTTGCCGTAGTAATCACCCTTGTTCCAGTTCTGGTCGACCAGGATGGGCGCAGCCCAAACGTCGAGCCAGGCGATGAGCTGCGCGTCGGCCTCGGCCGCGCCGATCACCGGCATCGCCTTGGCGACCATCTCGGGATAGCTCGCCGCCCATTCATAGGTCTGGAGGGCGCCCATCGAGGGGCCGGCGACCAAGGCGAGCTTCTTGATGCCGAGACTTTCGACCAAGGCCTTCTGGACATTGACGAAGTCGCCGACGGTCACGACCGGGAAGTCGAGCGCATAGGGCTTGCCGGTGTCGGGGTCGATCGAAGCGGGGCCGGTCGTCGTGGTCTTTGGGTCGCCGGTGTTGAGGTTGACCAGCGTGTCGGAGGAGAGGACGAAATATTTGTTCGTGTCGATCGCCTTGCCGGGGCCGACGATGGCGTCCCAATAGCCGGGCGCGGCGTCGGCGGCGGCATATTTGCCGGCGGCGTGCGAATTGCCGGAGAAGAAATGGCAGATCAGGATCGCGTTCGATTTGTCGGCGTTGAGCGTGCCGTAGCTCTCCCAGCCGACCTTGACGTTCTTGAGGGTTCGGCCGCCCTGCGTGGTGTAGCTCGGCAGTTCGAAGATCTTCTTTTCGACGATCAGCTCCTGCGCTTCGGCCGCGCCCGTCGTGATCATGCCCGTCATCATCAGTCCCACGACGCCAACCGCGCCCGCAATCCAATGCTTCATGCCGATATCCTCCCCTTGAACGGTCGTCAGGCGACCTTGGGAGGCATGAGAGCGGAATTCGCCCCGCAATGAAAGCCGTAAAAAGCGGCGCTGGACCTTGCCCGCCTGGCTCCGCTCAGCGAAGCAGCTGTGTCGGAAAAGCCGTGGCTCCGCGCGATAGTGCCTCGGTGTCGAGCTCCAGCGTAGGGTTTTCGAGCGGACCCTTGAAGGTGAAGGGCAGGCGGAGCGGGCCGTTGCTGGGCGCGAGCAGGAGGCCCATTTCATAGGCGCGCCCAGGCAGCGAGACCTGGCCGGCGAGCGTCAACTGATAGCCCGGTCCGATCATCTGCGCATCGGTCACCATCGCGACGCCATTGGCGATGCTGAGATTGACGGCCGCTGTCTCGAACGGGGTCTTGCCCTGCCGCCAGTCGCGCAGCACGAGGCTCGGATTGCGCTCCATCCGGCGCAGCAATTCGCCGAAGGCGATGCCGCCGAGTTCGCCCTGGCGCAAGCTCAGGCCGGCCTTGCCACCAAGAGAGGCGACGACCTCTTCGACGGTGGCGCCGAGGCCGTCCAGCGCGATTTGCAGCGTGCCGGTGCCGCTGAGCTTCGCCAGATCCGGCACATCGCCGGCAGCCTTGCCGAGATTGACCTTGTCGAAGCCGCCCTGGAGCTTGACGTCGACGCCGCCCGGCGCCGCCAGCGCCAGGAGCCGGCCCTTTACGCTGCCACCATAAGCGCCGGCGCGCAGCAGCCCAGCCTCAAAACGCCCCTTCTTGACCAGGAGGTAGGTCGCGACATCATCGAGCCGCGCGCCATTGACCCTGGCCGCATCGACGGAGATGCGCAGGTCGATGTCATGGGCGGTCCAGGCGTCGAAATCGAGCGGGGCGCTCTCGTTCTCCGGCGCAGTGGCGGGCAGCACGCCGAGGCGACCGTAGAGCCGGCCGAGATCGAGCGTCGCGCCAGCCAGCGTGCCGGACAGGGCCAGCCGCCCGCCGACGTCGCCGAGTTTGATCGCGCCCTCGAGCCGCTCGCCTTCGAGGCTGACGACGGCGTTGCTCAGCGAGGCCTCATGCGGCTTGATCTGCGCGTCGGCGGTCAGGTGCAGAGGGCCGATCGCGGAGGCCAGACGCGGCGTTTCGCCGAACCAGCCGAGCAGTTCGGGCAAGGCCTTGGTCGCAAGCGAGAGCCGGCCGTTGACGACGGGGTCGTTCAGGCCGCTGCGAATGCCTTCGAATTGCAGGTTCATCACGGGCGAGGCCGCCGTCAGCGCCAGCCGCGCATTCGCGCCGGCCATCGGCCAGAGCAGGCTGACCTGCGTAGGCACGCCGCGCCAGGTCAACGAACCCGACAGGCTCAGGGGCTCGCCGGCGTCGCGGTCCTGGAGGACGAGGTTGACGTCGCGCAGGATGGTGCGGATCGCGCCCTGCGCCCGCATGAAGACCGAGCCGGCGGTGATGATGATACGGCTCTGGACTTTCAGCTTCTCGAGATAGGCCAGGGGCGGCGTGAGCCAGTCGCCGAGCCCGTCATCCGTGCCTGCGACCGCGACGTCGATCTGCGGCACGACCAATTCGATGCGGTCGAACCTGAACTGCCCGATGAGCAGAGGCAGAATGCGCGCGCGGGCCTTGATCCGCAGGGCGGAGCCCGTCAGGAGGTCGTCGCGCTGCCGGAATGTGACCTTGGACAGGCTGATGCGCGGCAAGGGCAGAAGCGCGATCTCGGCGCGTTCGAGCCCGGTGACCTCGAGCCCGGTGCGCAGCTCGATGGCCGCGATCACACGCTGCTCCACCCGCCCGACCGCGATGCTCCAGGATTGCAATCCGAGCAGCACGACGGCGATGACGAGGCCGTAGGCGAGAATGGAGGCGCGTCTTGTCATGAGCCTTTGCGTGGCGGGAATCCGGCCTGAAGCCGGTTTCGGCCGGTGACCGGTTTATGACGATGCCAAGACCTTGTCGAGATCATGGACCTTGTCGAGATCATGGACCTTGTCGAGATGACCGACCTTGTCGAGGCCCCGGCTTGTCGAGAACCTGCCTTGTCGAGATGACTGGTCTTGTCGTGCTTCAGGCGGGCTTGCCGCCAGCCCGCGCCAGGATGATGGCGGGATAGAGGCCGGCCAGCACGATCAACAGGCTGGCGAGCGCACCATCCTCGAAGCTGCCGCGCGAGGCGTGGCCGTAGACGATCGTCGCCAGGGTGTCGAGATTGAGCGGCCGCAGCAGCAGCGTCGCCGGCAGCTCCTTCAGGCAATCGACGAAGACGAGCAAGGCCGCGGCCGCAATTGCCGGGCGCATCAACGGCCAATGCACGCGCCGCAGCAATTCGGGCGCTCCGGCGCCGAGCAGTCGAGCGGCGTCGTCGATGCGCGGCGAAACCCGCGCGAGCCCGCTTTCGATGCCGGCAATCGCGATGGAGAGGAAGCGCACGGTATAGGCGATGACGAGCGCGGCGCCGGAGCCGATCAGAAGGAGGCCCGGATTGACGCCGAGCCAGGTCTGGGCGGCGTCGGCGAGCCTGTTGTCCAGTGCCGCGAGCGGCACCAGCAAGCCCAGCGCCAGCACCGTGCCGGGCACGGCGTAGCCGAGCGAGGCTATGCGCGCCAGAGCCGGGAGCCAGGCCTCGCGCCCAAGCCGGCTGGCCGCCACGATGGCGAGGCCGAGTGCGACGACGAGACCCGAGGCGAGGCTCGCGAGCAGCAGCGCATTGGCGAGATTTCGCAGCAAGGCGGCGTCGATCTGCTCCAGCAGACCGCGTGACAGCACCTCGCCGAGCAGGAAGCCGATCGGCAGGAGCGCGCCGAACAGGACGGGCAGGGCGCAGATGAGCGCGGCACTGAAGGCTGCGCGCCCGGTCAGCCTGATGCGCCCAACGGGGCGCGGCTGGCGCACCGAGAGCGCGAAGCGGCGCTGGCCGCGCAGATGTTTCTCGATAAGGATCAGCCCGACGACCATCACCAGCATGACGCAGGCGATCTGGGCCGCGCCGGGTAGCGAGCCGCGATTGACCCAGGTCGTGTAGATCGACAGCGTCAACGAGCGCACGCCGAGATATTCGGTGGCGCCGACATCGTTCAGGGTTTCCAGCAAGGCGAGCGTCAGGCCGGCCGCCAGGGCCGGGCGCGCCATCGGCAGGCCGATGCGCCAGAACAGGCGCCGTCGCGAGGCGCCCAAAGTCCGCGCCGCCTCGACCATCGCCGCGCCCTGCAGGCCGAAGAGCGCCCGCACGCTGAGATAGACGTAAGGATAGAGCACGAGCGCCATGATGACGATCGCGCCGACGAGATTGCGGGGGTCGGGAAACCAGTAATCGCGCAGCGAGCGCCAGCCGGTGAGAGCCCGCAGACCCGTTTGGAACGGCCCCTGGAAGCCCAGGAATTCCACGTAGATATAGGCGGTGATGTAGGTCGGCATCGCCAGCGGCAGGACCAGCAGCCATTCGAAGGCGCGCCGACCCGGAAAGTCATATTGCGTGACGAGCCAGGCGGTTGCGACGCCGATCACCGCGCAAACGGCGCCGACGCCGAGCAGCAGCAGCAAGGTGTCACCGAGCGCCCGAGGAATGACGTTGGTGGCGAGATGAGGCCAGATCTGCGCGGCCTCCGGCGAGAGCGCGGTCAGGGCCAGCGCGATGAGAGGAGCGGCGACGAGCCCTGCGCCGAGCAGCGACGCCCAGGCAAAACGCGTCGACGGCCGCCATGGGAATGACGGCCGTCGCAGCGATCTGGCGGGAGCGCCCAGGCTCAATTGTCGAAGCCGACCTTGTCGACGAGGTCGGCCGCGGCCTTGCGGTTCCTGGCGATGTCGGTCAGCGGCGTCTTGTCGGGCGTGATCGCGCCGAGCAGCTTGACGGCAGCGCTCTCCTTGACGTCGGCATTGACCGGGAATTCGAAGTTGCCGTCGCCATAGAGCTCCTGCGCCTTCGGGGTGAGCATGTATTCGATCAGCTTGACCGCATTGTCCTTGTTGGGCGCGTTCTTGGCGATCGCGGCGGCTGAGACGTTCACATGCGTGCCGCCGTCGGCGAAGCTGGTCTTCAGCGGCTTGATCGCGTCGTACCAGCCCTTCTGCTCATTCTTCGCCTGGCTCATCAGGCCGATGTAATAGGTGTTGATCAAGGCGATGTCGCACTGGCCCGAGAGGATGTCGCGGGCGACATCGCGGTCGCCGCCGCCGGGCTTGCGGGCGGTGTTGGCCTTCAATGCCTTGAGATAGCCTTCCGTCTTCTCGGCGCCGTTACGGGCGAGGTAAGCAGCGAAGAAGGCGTTGTTATAGGGGTGCTGGCCGGCGCGGATGCAGAACTTGCCCTTCCATTTCGGGTCGGCGAGATCCTCATAGGTGATCGCGTCCTGCTGCACCCGGTCCTTCGAGACGATGACGATGCGGGCACGCTTGGTCAGGGTGATCCAGCTGTCGTCGGGACCGCGCAATTGCGCCGGCACGATCTTGTCGACCGCAGCCGACTTGACCGGCTGGGTGATGCCGGCATCCACGGCCGCGTTGATCTCGCCGACATCGACCACCAGCATCACATCGGCAGGGCTGTTGGCGCCTTCCGCCTTGATGCGCTCCTGCAAGCCGTCCTTCAGGAACACGGCGTTGACCTTGATGCCGGTGTCCTGGGTGAAGGCGGCGAGCACCGGATTGAGCAGGCCGGGCTCACGCGTGGTGTAGAGGTTGACGCTCTGGGCCATGACCGGTGTCGCCAGCAGGCCGGTGGCCAGCGCCAGGGCGGACAGATGGGTGGAGTGGATCATGGGGCGCTCCCTCTCGATTAAAGGCCCGCTTCTGGGGCTTGAGGCCGGGAGGGGTAGTGGCAGGTTGGCGTTGCGTCAACAGAAAATGGAGCAAGATCAGAGGCTTGAAGATGTTCTAATCTAGCATCACTTTAGCATAATTCTAAAGAATGCGAAGCTGCCCAACCCACCGTTTTTCGGTGGGGAGGCCAGGATCAGGGCTGCGTCGGGGATATGGCGATCGGGATGATGCGAGCCTGCCCACGTGTGGTGGGAGCGAGCGTGCCGCGCAGAGGGACCGCGTCACTGACGACGCTGTCGTCATGCAGGCTGGCCTCGCGCAGGAGCATCTGCCGGCGCAGGCCGCGCGCCTGCGCCTCCATGCGCGAGATACCGACGCGCTCGTCGATCTGCTGGCGCTGGCCCTTGCTGAGCTCGGAGGCCTTGCGGAAATCGCGGAAGTCGCTGGTGCTGTAGGGCCAGCGCGAGCCGCCCATGAAGGTGCGAACCTTGCCGTCAAGCACGACGCTGTCGCCGGGACGCAGGGTGAAATCGCGCAAGAGCGAGACCCGGCGCTCTCCGGCCTGAACAATCGCGGGCCGGCAAGTGGGATCGGCCGAGGTCTCATGGCCATGGGCGACGGGCAGGGCGGAATAGCGCTTGCCGTCGGCGGCCTGGGCTTCGTCGATGGTCGCAGCACCAGCGGCGACGCGGAAGACCTTGACCGGGATGCCCGGATTCATCGCCTGGCAGAGCGACTCATGCGCCTTCATGTCGGACTTATTGCGCAGATAGCCGATCGGTGCGTGAAAGCCGTCGCACATACGTACGCAGATGGTGCGGGCGACATCGGCTGCGCCGGAGACAGTATCGAGCTGGACCGCTTGCCGCGTCTTGACCTGCTGTGTCTTAACCTGCTGTGCCCTGGCCTGCAGTGTCTTGGCGTGCTGGCGCTCCGCCAAGCCGGCGGGCGCGTCATGCAGCCGGAACGGGTTGAGGCTGACCGTGGGGTGGGCGATGCGCCCATCGGCCTGCGTGCGCCAGAGCGGTAATTCCCAGCGGCCGCGAGACGGCGCGTAGGCGGTCGGCGCGGCGGGTGCCGAGGCAGCCTGCTGCGCGGCGCGGCGATTGGCGCCTTCCTGCAGCAGAAAAGTGCGGGCGCCGGCGTCATCCTCGGCCTGGACGAGAGAGATGGTGAAGATCGCGCCGCCTGCGCCGAGCGCCAGGCCCAGCCCCGTCATCGCGATGAGCTTGGTCGCACGGTTGCCCCGTGACGCAGATGGCGCGGCGGTGCTTGCGGCGACAAGACTTTCGCTGCGGGAAAAACCTCCCGCCGGAACTTCACGGACACGTAACATCGCGTCGACTCCACCCTACGCTTGTTCACTCGTCCGCCGCCGAATGGGTGTAGTTTACTTTTTGTTAAGCTTCAACGTCGCTGCAGCGCAGCACACGAAAAAAGGGCGCGATGCTTAACGCAGCGCGCCCTTTGGATTGCGGGGTAGGAAAACAGGGGCGAATATCGCCCTTTTGCTTCAGAGTTCCGGCTTGTGGACAGCCTGGGGCACCGCCACGGGGACGCCAGGTACGAGCATGTCCTGCTGGCTCTCCCGCCGGTTGCGGCCCGAGAGCCAGCTGTCGACCTTGTCGAGATAGAAATAGACGACGGGGGTGATGTAGAGCGTCAGCAATTGCGAGACCAACAGGCCGCCGACGACGGCGATGCCGAGGGGCTGGCGCAATTCGGCACCGGCGCCATGGCCGAGCGCGATCGGCAGCACACCGAAGATCGCGGCGAAGCTCGTCATCATGATCGGCCGGAAGCGCACCAGCGCCGCCTCGCGGATGGCGCTGAGCGCGTCATCGCCCATCTTGCGCCGCTCGATCGCGAAATCGACCATCATGATCGCGTTCTTCTTGACGATGCCGACGAGCATCAGGATGCCGATGATCGCGATCACGGACAGATCCATGCTGAAATATTCGAGCGCGAGCAGGGCACCAAGGCCGGCCGAGGGCAGGCCGGACAGGATCGTGATGGGATGGATGAAGCTCTCGTAGAGGATCCCGAGGATGATGTAGATCACCAGGATCGCGGCGAAGATCAGCAGGCCCTGGCCCTTCAGCGCATCCTGGAAGAGCTGGGCGGAGCCGGCGAAGCTGGTGACGATCGTGGTGGGCAGGTTGACGTCACGCTCGGCCGCCCGGATGGCGTTGACCGCATCGCCGAGCGAGATGCCCGGCGCGGTGTTGAACGAGATCGTCACCGCCGGCTGCTGCGAGATGCGGTTGACCGCCAGCGGCCCGACGCTCGGCTTGATCGTCGCGACCGATTCCAGCGGCACGTTGAGGCCGTTCGCGGCCTTGAGCTGCAGGCGCGAGAGCACGCCCGGGTCCTGCTGGTAGATGCGGTCGGCCTCCATGATGACCTGATAGTCGGTCGCCGGGGTGAAGATCGTCGCGATCTGGCGCGAGCCGAAGGCGTTGCCCAGCGCCTGCCGGATCTGGTCGCTGGTGATGCCGAGGCTGGCGGCGCGCTCGCGGTCGATGTCGATCGAAAGCTGCGGGTTGCGCAATTGCAGGTCGATATTGGCGTCGCGCAATTGCGGGATCTGCGACAGGCGCTGCTGCATCAGCGGGGCATAGGTGAAGAGCTGATTCAGGTCCGGCCCCTGCAGCGAATAGAGGTACTGCGCACGCGAGGAGCGCCCGGCGTTCAGGTTGATGTTCTGGACCTGCTGGAACACGGCGGTGATGCCGGGCACCTCGGTGGTCGCGCGCCTCAGCCTGGCGATGACCACCTCGGCCTTGTCGCGCTGCTCCTTCGGCTTCAGCGAGATGAACATGAAGCCGTTGCTGGTGGCGTTGAAGCCGCCGATATTGGCGTTCAGATAATCGACTGCGGGATCGGCCTTGACGATGGCCGAGATCCGCTGCTGGCGCTCGGCCATGGCCTCGAAGGAGGTGTCGGGCGGCCCTTCGGTCGAGGCGCGCAGCAGGCCGGTGTCCTCGATGGGGAAAAAGCCCTTCGGGATCGAGGTGTAGAGCGACGCCGAGACCCAGACGGTGCCGAGCGTGAAGATCAGCATCAGGACGCGAGCCTTGAGGACCCAGTCCAGCGTCCAGCGATAGGCGTCGAGCATCGCCTGGAAGCCGGCCTCGAAGGTCCGCTCGACGATGTTGGGCTTCTTGTGGTGGTCATGCGCCTTGAGGAAGCGGGCGCACAGCATCGGCGTCAGCGTCAGCGAGACGAAGCCCGAGACGATGATCGAGGCGGCGATCGTGCCGGCGAACTCGGCGAAGACCTTGCCGACGACACCGCCCATGAAGAAGACCGGGATGAACACCGCCACCAGCGAGATGGTGATGGACAGGATGGTGAAGCCGATCTCGCGCGAGCCGTCGAGCGCCGCCTGGAACGGCTTCTTGCCCATCTCGATATGCCGGATGATATTCTCCAGCATGACGATGGCGTCGTCGACGACGAAGCCGACCGCCAGCGTCAGCGCGAGCAGCGATATGTTGTCGAGCGAATAGCCGAGCGCGTACATGATCGCGAAGGTGCCGATCAGCGAGATCGGCAGCGCCAGCGTCGGGATGACGGTTGCAGCCAGGCTCTTCAGGAAGAGGAAGATCACCATGATCACGAGCGCGATCGCGACGACGAGCGAGAACTCGACGTCCTCGACCGCCTCGCGGATCGGGATCGAGCGGTCGTTCAGCGCGTGCAGCTCGATCGCGGCGGGGAGCTGGGAACGGTAGCTCTCGATCCGGGCCTTGATGCTGTCGACGACATCGACGGTATTGGCGTCGGACTGGCGATAGACGGCGAGCAGGATCGAGCGCTGGCCGTTGTACCAGCTCGCGGTCTGGTCGTTCTCGACCGAGTCATAGACAGTGGCGAGGTCCTCGAGCCGGATCGGCACGCCGTTCTTCTGGGCGACGATCAGATTGCCGTATTCGGCGGCGCGCTCCATCTGGCCGGTTGCGCCCAGCGTCAGGCGCTGGTTCTCGCCGTTCAGCGTGCCGACCGGTGAATTCGAATTTGCGGCGGCGATGGCGGTGCGCACATCCGAGAGCGCAAGGCCGCGCGAGGAGACCGCATCGGGATTGATCTTGACGCGCACGGCGTATTTCTGCGCGCCGAAGATGTTGACCTGAGCGACGCCGTTGAGCTGCGAAATCTGCTGCTGCAGCACGTTTTCGCCGAACTCATGGACCTCGTAGAGCGGCTTGGTCGCCGAGGTCAGCACCATGAACAGGATCGGCGTATCAGCCGGATTGACCTTGCGGAAGCTCGGCGGCGTCGGCAACTCCGGCGGCAGTCGCCGGGCGGTGGCGCTCAGCGCCGCCTGCACGTCGAGCGCGGCGCCGTCGATGTTGCGGTTGAGGTCGAATTGCAGCGTGATCGAGGTCGAGCCCTGCTGCGAGACCGAGGACATCGAGGTGATGCCGGAGATCGAGGCGAATTCGCGCTCGAGCGGCGCCGCGATCGAGGAGGCCATCGTTTCAGGCGATGCGCCCGGCATGCGGGCGCTGACATTGATGGTCGGGAAATCGACGCGCGGCAGCGCCGCGACCGGCAATTGCTTGAAGGCAAAGAAGCCGAAGATCAAGAAGGTCGCCATGATCAACGTCGTCATCACCGGACGACGAATGCAGGCCTCGGGCAGGTTCATCAGCCGGCACTCCCGCGCTGAGAGGTCTGGTTGCTCGGCACTTGCTGGCCGCCGCGACTGCGCTCGATCGTGCGGGCGCCGTCGGTCAGCAGCAGCGCGCCGTCGACGACGATAGCCTCGCCGCCCTTCAGGCCCGAGGCGAGCACGACGCGCCCGTCCACGGTACGGTCGAGCACGACGCTGCGCGCTTTGGCGATGTTGTCTTCGATGACGAAGACGAAGGGGCCGTTCTGGCCGTTCTGGACGGCCTCGCGCGGCACGGTCAGCGCATCGGGCTCGACGCGCAATGTGACGCGGACCTGGCAGAGCGCGCCCGGCCAGAGCGTCTCGGCTGCATTGTCGAAGATGGCGCGCAGCTGGATCGTACCAGTCGTGGCGTCGACAATGTTGTCGACCACCGCGATCTTACCCTCGACGCCCTTGGCAACGCCCTGCTGCGTTGCCAGCACTGTGGCGGTGTTGGCGTTCATCGCGGCGCGGATCGCCGGCAGATGGCGCTGGGGCAGGGCGAAGCTGGCATAGATCGGGTCGATCTGGTTGATCGTCGCCAAGGCGCCGGAGGTATCGCCGACCTTGGCGATGTTGCCCTCCTTCAGCGCTGCGACGCCGATGCGGCCCGAAACCGGCGAGATGACGGTGTAGTAGCTGAGCTGGACTTTCAGCCCGTCGACTGCCGCCTCGCCGCCGAGGATCGAGGCCCGCAAGGTCGCAGCCGCGGCGCGCGCCGTCTCGAGCCGCTGGTCGGTGGCGAAGTCGCGCTTGGCGAGCTCCTCGGCGCGGCGCAGATCGGCCTCGGCCGAGACGAGCGAGGCCTTGTCGCGCACGACGTTCGCCTCGGCCTGCCTGAGCTGCGTTTCGAGCTGGCGGGAATCGAGCCGGAAGAGCAGATCACCCTTCTTGACGTAATCGCCGTCCTTGAAGCCGACCTCCATGATCTGGCTTTCGACGCGGGAGCGCACCGTGACGGCCGACAGCGTCTGCACCGTGCCGATGGCGTCGAGCCGCACGGGCATCGGCATCCGCTCGGCCTTGGCGGTGACGATCGTCACCGGCGGGCGTTGCGGGGCTGCTGCGCGCTGCGCGGGCTGCACGGCTTCCGTCAGCGGTGGTATGACCTTGCCGTAGGGTATCTTGTCGAGAGGCCATGGCACCGGCTTGCCGGCATAATGAAAACCCGCGCCTGCGCCTATAGCGCCGACGACGGCCAAAAGAGCCACGCGCCCAAAAGTCAGAACTGCCATGTCAAGCCTTGCGCCAGAGGGAGGACGAGCCTCTGAACCCAACCAAACGGTTGTCCCCAAACCGTTACCGCCGCAAGCATTTAGCATGCCGACGCTGGGTCAGGGGCGCAAGCTATAAACACGGTTTATCGCGGCATGTAGCGAGGATGTGACAGGCGTCCAGACGGGATATATCAGGCTCGCAAATCGCCTCTGGCGTGCGGCGTCTCAGACGACCGCGAGAACCACCCCGATCCACATCAGGAACAGGATCAGCACGCCGAGTGCGTACACGCCGGCGCGCGGCTTCATCGCGTTCGAGCCGACATGGATCAGTGTGTGGACGACGCGGGTGGCGACGAAGGCCCAGGCCAGCCCCGCCATCGCATAGCCGCTGGCGCCGACTTCCATCGCCAGCATGATCAGCGCGAAGAAGATGACCGGCGTCTCGAACTGGTTCGAGAAATTCGCCGCCGCCAGCCGAGCGGGCTCGGGATAGCCCTCGGTGGAGACGGCGATATCGGCCAGGCGCACCTGCTTGCTCTTGAAGGCGGCCTGGCGGCGCAGGAAGACGATGACGAGCACCACGAAGATCCACAGGATCATCGCCAATGTCGGGTAGACCAGTTTCAACGTCATCGTGCGCTCCCGTTCCCCGCTCTCATCTTAGGAGTTGAGAGCGGGATCAATGCGAAAAACCGGTTCCCACTTTTTCGCATCCTGCTCGAGAGCCGGATGATTTCAGATGGGCTCACACAGTGATCCCATCTGAAATCTGAATCCGTCTCTCATCCAGGAGTGAGAGCAGGATCCAATGCGAAAAACCGGTTCCCACTTTTTCGCATCCTGCTCTTGCGCTCAAGAACGGGTGGGGTAGTTCGGGCTCTCGCGCACGATCGTGACGTCGTGGACATGGCTCTCGCGCAGGCCCGCGCTGGTGATGCGGATGAAGCGGGCCTTGGCCTGGTAATCGGCGAGATCCTTGCCGCCGACATAGCCCATGGCGGCGCGCAGGCCGCCGGCGAGCTGGTGCAGGACGCTGGAAACCGGGCCCTTATAGGCGACCTGGCCCTCGATGCCCTCGGGCACGAGCTTGAGCGCGTCCTTGATGTCCTGCTGGAAGTAGCGGTCGGCCGAGCCGCGCGCCATTGCGCCGACCGAGCCCATGCCGCGATAGGATTTGTAGGACCGGCCTTGATAGAGGAAGGCTTCGCCCGGTGTCTCGTCCGTGCCCGCCAGCAGCGAGCCGACCATGGCGCAGGAAGCCCCTGCCGCCAATGCCTTGGCGAGATCGCCTGAGTATTTGATTCCGCCATCGGCGATGACCGGGATGCCCAGCTTCTGCGCGACGGAGGCTGCGTCCATCACGGCGGTGAGCTGGGGCACGCCGACGCCGGCGACGATGCGGGTGGTGCAGATCGAGCCCGGGCCGATGCCGACCTTGATCGCATCCGCGCCGGCGTCGATCAGTGCCTGGGCGCCGCCGGCGGTGGCGACGTTGCCGGCGATGATCTGCACGGCGTTGGAGAGCTTCTTCACCCGTGTCACCGCCTGCAGCACCTTGGCGGAATGGCCATGGGCGGTGTCGACGACGATGATGTCGACGCCCGCGTCGATCAGCAGCTCCGAGCGCTCGAAGCCGAGATCGCCGGTCGTCGTCGCGGCCGCGACCAGGAGGCGGCCATGCGAATCCTTGGCGGCGTTGGGGTGGGCGACCTGCTTCTCCATGTCCTTGACGGTGATCAGGCCGATGCAGCGGTAATGGTCGTCGACGACCAGGAGCTTCTCGATGCGGAACTGATGGAGGAGGCGGCGCGCTTCGTCCTGATCGACACCCTCGCGCACCGTGATCAGCCGGTCCTTGGTCATCAGTTCGGCGACGGGCTGCTGGGGATTGGCGGCGAAGCGGACATCGCGATTGGTCAGGATGCCGACGAGCTTGCCCTTGTGGCCCTGCGGTCCGCGCTCGACCACCGGAATGCCGGAGATACCGTTCTGTTTCATCAATCCGAGCGCGTCGGCGAGTGTTTCGTCGGGATAGATGGTGATCGGATTGGCGATCATCCCCGATTCGAACTTCTTGACGAGGCGGACCTGGGCGGCCTGCTGGTCGGCCTCGAGATTGCGATGGATGACGCCGAGACCGCCGGCCTGCGCCATCGCGATCGCCATCCTGGCTTCCGTCACCGTGTCCATGGCCGAGGCGATGATCGGCAAGTTCAGCGAGATCGTCTTGGTGAGCTTGGTCGAGATATCGACATCGGCCGGCATGACCTCGGAGGGGCCGGGTTCAAGCAGCACGTCGTCGAAGGTCAAACCGTCGCGAATGAGGCCGTCAGTCGGGAATGCCATCGTCAACTCCGGGGCCGGTTCGAGCGGCCTGTTTTCAAGATCTGGCGGGGGAGCCGTGATCGGGTTGACGAGGCCCGTTATCACGCGTGTGACGCTGCCGCTAGGGCTGTTGTTGAAAAATGCCCGGACGGCGACGCAAGGCAGCGATGCGTCGCCGTGAGTGGGGGCTCTGCCACAGCCTTGGCCGAGCGTGCCGTCATGACCTGAAAGCAATTCGGCTTCCCACCAATCCGGCTCCGCGGGAGCTATGTTTCCGTTGCGTTCTGCTCCATATGGTTCCCCCCAAATCGTCCGGCCTCTTGTCGAGAGTCTTCCGTCTTGATGCAGCGTGCCAAGCTCCTGCCCCTGATCGTCGCTTGCGCGCTGTTCATGGAGAACACCGACTCCACGGTGATCGCGACCTCGCTGCCGGTGATCGCGCAATCGCTGGGCGAGGATCCGATCGCGCTGAAGCTGGCGCTGACCTCCTATCTCGTCAGCCTCGCCGTTTTCATCCCGATCTCGGGCTGGATGGCGGACCGCTATGGTGCGCGCACGGTCTTCCGGGCAGCGCTTTGCGTCTTCATGGTCGGCTCGGTGCTGTGCGCCTTGTCGAATTCGCTCGGGGCCTTCGTCGGGGCGCGCTTCATCCAGGGCATGGGCGGGGCGATGATGGTGCCGGTCGGCCGGCTCGTGATCCTGCGCAGCGTCGAGAAATCGGAGCTCGTCAGCGCGCTTGCCTATCTCACTGTGCCGGCGCTGGTCGGCCCCGTCGTCGGGCCGCCGCTAGGCGGCTTCATCACCACCTATTTCGACTGGCGCTGGATCTTCTTCATCAACATTCCGATCGGTCTCATCGGCATCGTGCTGTCGAGCCTGTTCTTCGAGGATATACGCGAGGAGGATGTCGCACCGCTCGACATTCGCGGCTTCATTCTGTCGTCCTTCGGCTTCGCCAGCCTGATGCTGGGCCTGGCCACGGGCGGGCGCCATCTGGTGCCGGAGGCGGTCTCCTATGCCTGTGTTGCAGCCGGCGTCGCGGCGCTGACCGCCTACTGGTTCCATGCGCGCAACGTCGCCTATCCTGTGCTTAACCTGTCGCTGCTGCGGATTCCGACCTTCCGCATCGGCGTGGTCGGCGGCTCGATCTTTCGCACAGGCATCGGCGCGATTCCCTTCCTGCTGCCGCTGATGCTGCAGCTCGGCTTCGGTCTCGACGCCTTGCAGTCGGGATTGATCACCTTCGCTTCGGCCGCAGGTGCGCTGATCATGAAGACGCTCGCCAAGACGATCCTGGCCCGCTTCGGTTTCCGCAACGTGCTGGCGGTCAACGCGCTGTTCGGCGCGGCCTTCCTGGCGGCGTCGGGCCTGTTCACGCCGCTGACGCCGCATTGGCTGATGCTCTCGGTCCTGCTGATAGGCGGCTGCTTCCGCTCGCTGCAATTCACCGGCATCAACGCATTGAGCTATGCCGATGTCTCCAATCGCGAGATGTCGAGCGCGACCAGCTTCTCCAGCGTCGCCCAGCAATTGTCATTGAGCGTCGGCGTCACCATCGGCGCCTTCGCGCTGGAGACGGCCAACGCCTTCAATGGCGGCAAGGCGCTGGGAGCGGGCGATTTCTGGCCGGCCTTCGCGCTGGTCGGGTTGGTCTCGGCCTCGTCGGTGTTCTGGATGGTGCGGCTCGCGCCCGACGCCGGTGCGGAGGTCTCGGGCCACGCCCCGGTCAGCGCGCGCAGGGCGACGGCGGAGGCGATCGCGGACCAGAAGCCGCTGGAGTGAGCGGCGGCGGGATGTGCGGGCGGAGGCGTTTCGCGTAATGGCCCGCGGCGCAATCAACCCTCCTTTGCAATCGCTCGCGTCACCTCTACCAGCCGATCAATCTCAGCTTCGGTATTGAAGTAGGAGATCGACGCCCGCACGATCTCTGTGAGATCCCGCGCACTCATATCGATCGGCGTGTAGGCGACGCCGTTTGCACCGACTGCGATCTGCCGGGCGGCAAGCCGTCTTCGCACCTCATGCGCCCCGACCTCCGCCAGCGTGAACGACACCAGCCCGGAGCGCTCTGCGCCAAGATCCTGGATCGTGACGCTAGGGATATCCGCGAGCTGGCGACGCAGGTTCGAGGCGAGCGCATCGATCCGCCTGCGGATGGGTGCGATGCCGAGGGTCCGGGCCTGACGAAGCGCCGCGCCCATTCCCAGCAGCAGCGCGACCGGCGCTTCGCTCGTCTCAAAGAGCCTGGCGTCAGATCGCGGTTTCGGCCCGCCGTCGCTCCAAGGCGCTGACAGCACGTCGAGATAGGCGGGCGTCAGCTTGTGGAGGAAGTCCGAGCGAACATAGAGAATGGCGACGCCGCGTGGTCCGCGCAGGAATTTGCGGCCCGTGCCTTTCATCATGTCGCAGCCGATGGCGGCGACATCGACTGGTATTTGGCCATAAGCTTGTCCGGCATCGACAAAATAAGGAACGCCGGCAGCGCGAGCGACCCGCCCGATCGCGACGGCGTCGTTGATCAAGCCGCCATTGGCCGGAAGCCAGGTGAGAGAAATCAGCTTCACGCGTGCATCGATCATGGCGCCGAGCGCCTCCGGATCGACGCCGCCGTCGTCGCGACAGGGAATCGTTTCCACGGTCGCGCCCGCCCGGTCGGCGGCGGCGCGCATCGTTGCAAGATTGCCGCCCCATTCCTGGCGGCCGACAAGGATGCGATCGGCGGGCCTGAGCGGCGGAAGCGCGGCAAAGACCATGCCGAAACCGGCAGAGGCGCTGCTGGTGCAGGCGATCTCGGACGGCTTCGCGCCGAGGAGAGCCGCCGCATCGGCGCGGGTTGCCTCGATGCGATCCTGGATCAGGGCCGCTGCCTCCATGGCGCCTAGCCGCGCCTCGTCGTGAAGGTGCCCGATGATCGCGTCGAGTGTTGCCATGGTCGGTAGCGACGCACCCGAATGATTGAAGTGGATGCCATGGCCGCATCCGGGGGTTTCCGCGCGAAGAACTGCGATGTCGAGCGCCATGATCTCACTCCGCCAGTTCGACGACGGCGTCGACTTCGATACTGACCCCGCGAGGCAGCGCCGCCACGCCGACAGCAGCGCGCGCATGGCGGCCCACTTCTCCAAAGACCGCGACCATCAGGTCCGAAGCGCCGTTCGCAACAGCAGGATGTTCGGTAAAGTCGGGGGCGCTCGCGATGAAAACGCCGAGCTTGAGAACGCGGCGAACGGCCGCCAGAGAGCCATCGGTCGCGGCGGAGATCTGGGCGAGTACGCATAGCGTGGCGGTTTCCGCCGCCTTACGCCCCGCTTCGATGTCGAGACCATCCCCCAGGCGGCCGAGATGGGTCGGCTTGCCGTCTGCCTGGCTGATTTGCCCGGCGATGAACAGCAGGTTGCCGCTTCGCGTGAATGGCACGTAGTTCGCAACCGGAATCGGAGCATTCGGCAATTTGTGGCCAAGCTCGGCGAGCTTGTCGGCGATCAAAGTCATATCTGAGCACTCCTCTGGCGCACCGATCAGACTGGCGACGCGCCCGGCTTGCGACCAATTCAAACTTGCGCAGCATGCGATCGAACTGGCTCATGTCTTGCGGACAAGCTAGAGTGCGTTGGTTCTGGCTCAGGTCTCTGGCGCATGCGATCCTCCTCGGCTCTGCCATCGCTTCCGGCTCTGCGTGCCTTTGAGGCGGTCGGGCGGTTGATGAGCTTCCGTCGCGCGGGCGAGGAACTGCTGATCACGCAAAGCGCCGTGAGCCACCATATCGCCGTGCTGGAGCGCGCATTGGGGCTCAGGCTTTTCCTTCGCAAGTCACGCGGCATCGCCTTCACTCCCGAAGGTGTCCGCTATTTCTCCGCGATCAACGAGGGGTTCGCGACGATTGCGCGAGGCACAGCCGAATTGCGCGGCACGGCCGCGCAGACGCGCGTGCGCATCAGCCTGTTGCCCTCCTTCGCTGCGAACTGGCTGGTGCCGCGCCTCGCGCTTTGGCGCGAGATGCGTCCTGACATCGAGATCGACCTCGATCCGAGTCTGCACGCCGCCGATGTCGAAGCTGGCGAGGCTGATCTCGCCATTCGGTACGGCAACGGCGCCTGGGCGGGCGTCGAAAGCCGGCTGCTTCTGCATGAGTGGGTGACGCCGGTGGCGAGCCCGGCGCTTCTCGCGCGCTGCCAAGACATCAATATGCCGTCCGACCTGCTCGCATATCCCTTGCTGCTGAACGCCCGCCCGTCGGACTGGGAGGTCTGGGCCAGGGAAGCCGGGCTCGATTTCGGCGGCTCTCGGCGGATTCAGCTCATGGATTACAACATCGTCCTTCAAGCTGCGATCGGGGGGCAAGGTGTTGCGATGGGGCGCTTGTCGCTCGTCGCTGACCTCCTGCGCGCCGGCACGCTGGTTCAGCCCCTGCCACAGACCGTTTCGTCGCCCGATATTTGCTATTGGCTGATTACGCCCAGGAAACGGCCGAGTTCACCGGCAACGCGCGCTGTGATCGAATGGCTCACGAGCGAGGTCGCTGCAATGTCCGCTCCGGCACCAAATTCGCGAGTGTGAGGTTTGCTTCCTTCGACGACGGTTTGATGGAGGCGAAGCGCGCCTGACGCCGGTGCGGAGGTCTCGGGCCACGCCCCGTTCAGCGCGCGCCGGGCGACAGCGGAGGCGATCGCAGACCAGAAGCCGCTGGAGTGAGCAGTTCGGGGCCAGCCCGCTTTCCAAGCAGGGTGGATCACCGCGAAAGCGGGGGTGAGGGAGACATCTGTTCGACGTCTCCAGCGAGATCCCGCTTTCGCGTCGATTTGACGAGAACATCGACGACGACGGCGGTCATGACGATGCTGCCGCCGATCCAGGCGGACAGGGACGGTCGTTCGCTGAATGCCAGCCAAACCCATAGCGGCGCGAGAGGGTTTTCCATGCTGCCGATCAGTGCGGAACGTGTCGCCGAAATCAGGCGCGTGCCGGTCGTCATCAGCAGCAGGCCCAAGCCGAATTGGACGGTGCCGAACAAGAACAGGTTGAACAGGCTTGTCGCCGTGACATGAGCGGGACTTGCGAAGGGCAGGGCGATGAGCGCGCAGAGGAAGGCCGACAGGCAGGCCGCCGGCAGCATGGACACATGCCGGTTCTTGCGGATGACCACCATCACCGCGGCGTATGACAGCGCCATCCCTACCGCGAAGGCGTAGCCGGCGAGATGCCCTGCCGATGCCTGAGGGTTCACGATGATCGCAACCCCGGCAAGCGCAGCAATGCTCGCTGCCCACGTCGTCCAATCCTCCTTCTCGCCGGCAATGACGAGCGCAAGAACGGCGGTCATGAAGGGGATCGCGGCGTGGATCGTCATGACATCGGCGACTGGGGTCAGCCGCAGAGCATTGATGAAGCAGATCGTGGCGGCGGCCGACAGGATCGTGACCCAGAGCCCGGGCCATCCCATCGCGCGGACGGAGTCCAGCAGATCAGGCCGATGACGCCATGCGATATAGGCGCCCAAGAACACGCCGCCGAAGATTCCGCGCCAGAACAATATGGTCCAGACATCGTGATCGACCAGGCGCGTGAAATAGCCCGACAAGCTATAGGCGATCGCGGACGCCACAATCAGCAGCGTGCCGAGCCAATTGTCCTTGTCTGGATGCATCGAGCTTCCCCTTGCCGGGGAAAGCTCTAGCAGGCTCCTGGCACCGTTCTGTCAGGGGCGTTTCGAGGCGGCAAACAATGCGTCGCGCCGACCGCATGCCTCAGGACATTGTGGCCATCCGCTAATGCTCATGCTCGGGCTCGCGCTCATAGAGGCGCTGGGTCTGCGTGAGCGCTTCGTCCAGCCGCGCGCCTTCGCGGTAGGCTGAAAGGCTCTCCGGCCGCGAGAGGCCCGGCAGCAAGCGCGGGCAGGGCTCTTCGGCGCCGATGACCGCTCTGACCGGGATCACACCCGCCCAGACGGGGTGACCATAGTCCTCCTCGTCGTCGCCGACGCCCTTGGCGCGGGTCTTGGCCGAGGCCTCCTCGATGCGCATGCCGATGACCATCGTGGCCTTGGCCTCCTGCGTGCTGGTCTGACGCAGCGTTTCGGCCCGGTCGGGATAGAAGCGGTTGACGACGCCCAGCAGCGCGCGCGCCTTCTCCTCGGGATCGTCGATGATCCGGGCCGTGCCGAAGCACATCGCCGAGCGGTAATTGGCGGAATGATTGAAACCCGAGCGGGCCAGCACGAGCCCGTCGAGATGGGAGACGGTCAGGCAGGCCGGCGTTCCCGCGCGCAGGTGCCGCAGCATGCGGCTGGCCGAGGAGCCGTGCCAGTAGAGGACATCGTCCTCGCGCCAGTGAATCGTCGGGGTGCAATAGGGCTGGCCGTCGAGCACATAGGCGACGTGGCACAGAAGCCCGGCATCGAGGATCGCGAAGACGGCGCCCCGGTCGTAGCTGCCGCGTTCATGCAGGCGCTTCACCCGGTTGCGGCTCGTGATGGGGAAGGCTTCGTCGATCTGAGCGTCGGTCACCGCACTTGCATCCTTCTGTCGTGCCTGTGCAATCTGCGGCATGCCATTGGCTCATAAAAGAACCAATCCTGTGTTGAAAATGACAACCAATCTGCCGGACTGGTCGGCGCTCATGCCTGTGCTGCCGGGCGAAGGGCCTCGCACCAGGGAGCTCTACGCGGCCATCAGGCGATTGATCGAAGCCGGGGTCGTGCCGGCCGGAGCCAAGCTGCCGACGACGCGTGACCTCGCCCGGCGTTTTGGCCTCTCGCGCGCTTCAGCCGTCGCGGCCTTCGAGATGCTGACGGCCGATGGTTTCGCCGAGGCCAGGGTCGGCGCCGGAACCTTCGTCGCGGCGCAGGTCCCACATCTGCCGGTGGCGGCCGTCAACGATCGCGGGCCGGATCTTGAGGTCTCGCTGCCTCTGCCCTGTGCGCTCGGCGTGGCCACACCCGATGCGCGGACGCTCCGGGTGTTCCGGAGCCTCCTGGCGCGGCGCCTGGCCCGGCCCGGCCCGGAGCATTTCCACTATGGCGATCCGCGCGGCGGGCTCGCGCTTCGCCAAGCCATCGCCGCTTATCTCCGCTCGGCACGGGGCGTCCGCTGCGATGCGGAGCAGATCATCGTGACCTCGGGCTCTCAGCAGGGGCTCGATCTGCTGATCCGCGCGGCGATCCGCCCAGGCGACGCCGTCTGGATCGAGGATCCCTGCTATCCGATGGCGCACGCAGCGCTCGCCCATTCCGGTGGCCATGTTGTCGGCGTCCCCGTCGATTCCGAGGGGCTGGATCCCGTTCTCGGCGAGACGCTCTGCCCACGGGCGCGGGCCGTCTACGTCACGCCCTCGCATCAGTTTCCGCTTGGCATCACGATGACGATGCGCCGCCGCCTGGCCCTGATCGAATGGGCGCGGCGCAACGAGGCCTGGATCATCGAGGACGATTACGACAGCGAGTTCCGCTATGCCGGGCCGCCTCTCACCGCCTTGCAGGGCATGGATGCCTCGGGCCGCGTCGCCTATCTCGGCACCTTCTCAAAAGTGCTGTTTCCAGGGTTGAGGGTCGGCTACGCCGTCGTGCCGGAGCCGCTGCTCGATGCTGTGCTCGAGCTGCGCGCTCGTACGGACAGGCATCCGCCGAGCCTGGCCGAAGGCGCGCTGGCGGATCTGCTGAACGAGGGCCATTTCGCCGCGCATCTGCGCCGCAGCCGCCGGCGGGTCCATGCGGCACGCGATGCGCTGGTGGCGGGACTTCAGGCTTGCCGCGCAGGCGTTCTGGATGTGACCGCGCCGGAGCAGGGGCTGCATCTGGTGGCGAAGCTCACATCCGCGCGCTCCGACGTCGAGATCGTCGCGGCTGCGAAGGGCGCAGGCGTTGGCGCGCGGGCGCTGTCGTCGATGTTCGTGACGGCTCAACCGCAGCAGGGGCTGGTGCTCGGCTTCTCGGGATTCGCCGATGAGGCGTTGCGTGCCGCAGCAGCCACGCTCGACGCACTTCTCGGGTGACGTGGCCTTGGCGGGCAAAGCCGGGCGCGCGGCTAGATTGCGTCGAGCGGCCACAGCATGCGTTCGAGCTCGGCCAGCGTCGCCGCTTTGGCGTGCCAGCCCGGGATGGCGATCTTGCTCATGGGATCGCTGGCGCGATGCAGGAAAGTCAGCGTCAATAATCGCCGCGTCAGGGCCGGATCGATCTCGGTGGGCGAATAGCCGAAACCCTGCAGCAGGTTGCGCACGCGGCCTGGTCGTCCCTCGGTCATGAAGGCGCTGGGGCCCAGAAGATCATACTCGCTCCAGCCGGCGAGGACGTCTCCGAAATCGAAGAGGCCGGCGAGCCGCCAGCCATCGCCGTCGGGCTCAAGCAGGAAATTCTCGGGGATATATTCGCCGGTCAGGATGACGGGGGCAGCTTTCATCGGGATCAGGGCCGGGGCGGCGGCGATCAGCGCATCGAGCTCGTCCCAGTATTTCTCCGGCAATCCCAAGCGGATCTGGCGGGCCCGGCAGCCCGCGATCTGCCGGGAGATGAACTCGGCCCAGCCGGGCTCAATGAGCGCGAGCTCGCCGATCGGCACCCGCTGGACCTGGGCGATCGTCTCTCCGATCTGACGGAGAACGGTTTCCTTCCAGCTTTCCGTCAAAAGTGGCCAGACTTCCGAGCCGAGCGTGCCGCTGAGGCGGGTCATTGCGAGATAGGGCCACTGATCCCGCTCGCCTTCGAGGACGATCTCGGGCGTGGGGATATCGAGCCGTCCGTGCAATTGCTTCAGCGTTGCACGTTCCGAGACGAACTGACTCCTGAGGGCCGGGGGAAAGATCTTCAAGACGAGACCCGGGCCGAGACCCAGGACGAGATTGGTGCCCGTGGCAAAGATATGAGGATTGCCCGCAGGCAAGCCATGGCTGCGCGCGATGTCGAGCGCCGCTGGCAACCAGCGTGCCGTGTCCGTACGCCAGGCCACGAAAGCCTGCCCGGTCTCCAACAACGGAAGGCCCGTCATCTCAGTCGGTCGGCGCTGCGTCGCTGGGTTCGGGCTTGCGCCGAAATCCCGTCGCCAGCACGTAAAGCTCCGAGGAATCCGGACGGCTCGCCGCTGGCTTGACGTTGCGCACCAACGTGAAATCGCGCTTGAGCTGCTTGAGCAGTTCGGCGCTGTCGCCGCCCTGGAAGAGTTTCGCCAAGAAGAAGCCGCCCGGCGCCAGGATGCCGTTGGCGAATTCGAGCGCGGCCTCGGCCAGCGCGATGATCTTGAGATGGTCGGTCTTCTTGTGGCCGGTGGTGTTGGCCGCCATGTCGGACATCACGCCGTCGGCGCGCCCGCCAAGGCGTTCGGTCAGGAGGGCGGGGGCCTCCTCCGCCATGAAGTCCATCTCGATCAGATCGACGCCGGGGATCGGATCGACATGGAGCAGATCGATGCCGACGATGCGGCCCTTGCCCTGTTCGAGGCCGACGCGCTTGGCTGCGATCTGGCACCAGCCGCCGGGCGCGCAGCCGAGATCGATCAGCTTCTGTCCCGTCTTGAGGAACTTGTAGCGGTCGTCCATCTCCTCGATCTTGAAGGCGGCGCGCGAGCGATGGCCGAGTTCGCGGGCCCGCTTGACATAGGGATCGTTGAGCTGGCGCTCGAGCCAGAGCTGCGAGGAATGCTTGAGCTTCCCCGCCTTCTTGACCTTGACCCGCAGGTCGCGGGCTCCGGCGACATTCGATTTGCCGCCCAGTTTGCCGACACTCATGGCTGTTCGCCCATATCCTTTTGCCGGCGCTCAGCCAGCTTTCATCGTCGTGCCGGCCTCATGCCTGCCTGCGCCGCCACCAGGCGCGATCCTCGTGCATCATCCTGAGCAGGATGCCCTCGCGCAGGCCGCGATCGGCGATGCGGACACGGTCGCTCGGAAAGGCCCGGCGGATCGCCTCGAAGATGGCGCAGCCCGCGAGCACCAGATCGGCGCGCTCACGGCCGATGCAGGCATTCGCCGCCCGAGCGGCATAGTCCATCTCGATCAATTGGTCGATGACCGTCAGGATATCTTCCTGCCGCATCCATAAACCATCGACGACGCGGCGATCATAACGGGCCAAGCCGAGATGGATGCCGGCGACGGTGGTCACGGTGCCCGAGGTGCCGAGCAGATGGAAGCTCTTGGCGCAGCGCACTGCGCAGGCCTTCTTCGCGAAGGGCTCGAGCGCCTGCGTGCAATCCTCGACCATGCGCTCGAAGAGGGCGCGATCGACATCGACACCGCCATAGCGCTCGGCGACTGTGACGACGCCGATCGGCAGCGAAGCCCATTCGCGGATGCGCCCGGCTGGATCACGCGCCTCGTTGCGCCCGCCCATCCAGACGATCTCGGTGGAGCCGCCGCCGATGTCGAAGACGATGACGCCCTCGGCGGCCGGGTCGGCGAGCGCGGCGCAGCCCGAGACTGCGAGCGAGGCCTCGGTGCGCTGGTCGACGATCTCGAGCTCGAGCTCGGCTTCGTCAGAGACGCGGCGGACGAATTCGAGCCCGTTGGTCGCGGCGCGGCAGGCTTCCGTCGTCACCAACCGGGCGCGGGTGACGCCGCGATTCGCCATCTTGGTCTGGCAGACCTTCAACGCCTCGACGGCGCGATCCATCGCCGCCTCGCCAAGCTTGCCGCTCGCGGCCAGGCCCTCGCCGAGCCGGACGATGCGCGAAAAGGCGTCGACGACGCGAAAGCCGTGCTGCGCGGGTCTGGCGATCAGCAGGCGGCAGTTATTGGTGCCGAGGTCGAGCGCGGCATAAGTGGCGGCGGGCGGACGCTGCGCATAGGCGTGCACGGGCGAGGCAGCGACCGCGTCATGGGGCATCGCGCCGATCCTGAGCGAATCGACGCTATGGGCCTGCACCGGCGCCATGGTTGCGACGCCTTGCTCCTGCCGGTCCTCCACCGCCACCGCTTCTAATCCCCTGGCCGCCTGCTGGCGCTTTCACGCTGCGACGGGAGCCGGACAATACGCCCGGCCGCTTGCTTCGGAGGCGAGCGTAACAACAGCACGATGGCAGTGCCAAGCGGAACCTTTCGCCGCAGTCGACCCAGGCCATCATGCTGGTCATCATGCTCTTGCCACATGCTCTTGCCGCGCGCTCCCGGTTTCGGCCAGTCTGCGGGCAGGTCGCAGCAAGTCGATCGTCAATTGGGCAGGGACGGAAGCCTCATGGGCGCAGCACGCCATATCCTCGCGATCGACCAGGGGACGACCTCCTCGCGCGCGATTCTGTTCGATGAGGGGCTGCGCGCCGTTGCCAGCGCCCAGCAGGAGTTCACGCAGCATTTTCCCGCCTCAGGTTGGGTCGAGCATGAGCCCGAGGACCTATGGGAGAGCGTGCTGGCGACCTGCCGCGCGGCGATCGCGAAGGCCGGCCTCGGCGCGGGCGACGTCGCGGCGATCGGAATCACCAACCAGCGCGAGACCACGCTGGTCTGGGACCGCAGCACCGGCCGTGCGATCCATCGCGCCATCGTCTGGCAGGACCGGCGCACGGCGGAGGCTTGTGCGACGCTGGTCGAGGCAGGGCATGAGGCTCTCGTCGCCGAGCGGACGGGCCTGCGGATCGACCCCTATTTCTCCGCGACCAAGATCGCCTGGCTGCTCGACAATGTGCCCGGCGCCCGCCGCCGGGCGGAGGCCGGGGAACTCGCCTTCGGGACGGTCGATTCATTTTTGCTCTGGCGGCTGACCGGCGGGGCGGTGCATGCGACCGATGCGACCAATGCGGCGCGCACCATGCTGTTCGACATCAGGCGCGGCGTCTGGGATGCGGAGTTGCTGGCTCTGTTTGGGGTCCCAGCCGCGCTCCTGCCCGAGGTCAAGGATTGCGCGGCGCTGTTTGGCGAGAGCGTGCCGGAGCATTTCGGCAAGCCGATCCCGGTGCGCGGCATTGCCGGGGACCAGCAGGCGGCGACGATCGGGCAGGCCTGCTTCTCGCCCGGTATGGTGAAGTCGACCTATGGCACGGGCTGCTTCGCCTTGCTCAATACGGGAGCTGCGCCGGTCGTCTCGAAGCACCGGCTGCTCAGCACCATCGCCTACCAGTTCGGCGGCGAACGTACCTATGCGCTGGAGGGCTCGATCTTCATCGCGGGAGCAGCGGTGCAATGGCTGCGTGACGGGCTCGGCATCATCGAAAAGGCCAGCGAGACCGGCCCCTTGGCGCAAGCGGCCGATCCGGCGCAGGAGGTCTATCTGGTGCCGGCTTTCGTCGGGCTTGGCGCGCCGCATTGGGATGCGCAGGCGCGCGGCGCGATGTTCGGACTGACGCGTAACAGCGGTCCGCGCGAATTCGCCCGGGCTGCGCTCGAAAGCGTCTGCTACCAGACGCTCGACCTGATCGAGGCGATGCGGGCCGACTGGCCGGCGGCGGGGCAGGGCCAGTCGGTGCTGCGGGTCGATGGCGGCATGGTGGCCTCGGACTGGACGATGCAGCGGCTGGCCGACATTCTCGACCTTGCCGTCGACCGCCCCTTAGTGCTGGAGACCACAGCGCTGGGTGCGGCCTATCTCGCCGGGCTGGATGCGGGGCTGCTGCCGGAGCCTGATCGTTTCGCCGATCTCTGGCGGCTCGACCGGCGCTTCTCGCCGGCGATGGCCGGGAGCGAGCGGGAGCGCAAGGTCGCAGGCTGGCGCGACAGCGTGCGCCGGACCTTGAGTGGAGCGTGAACTCCATTCTCAGCCTTGAGCCAATGCCTCGAGCTTTTTGAGGTTGGTGATGGTCATGGTCTTGCCGTCGACCGCGATGCCGTGCTCGCGCAGGACATTGAACAGCCGCGACAGATTGGCCGGCGACATGCCGAGTTCATAGGCCAAAGCGCGTTTCGAGAAGACGATCTCGACGGTCGCGGAGCGACCGCTCGGGTCCATCTTGGCCAGAATCCATTGCGAGAGCCGCTGTTCCGCCGTCCGCAGCTTCTGATCGAGAAGCCGGTGCGTCATCGCCAGGTATGTCCCTGAAACATGAATCAGCGCGGCGTTGCAGACGGCCTGGTCGTCGCGCACCGCCTTCAGGAAGGCCCCTGTTTCGATGGCGATGGCTTCGCAAGCCTCGCGCGTGACGATCGACAACGCGGCGGGTTGATTTCGCATGGTCGCGGCCACCTCGAACACCATCGGCGCGGTCGTCGTGGCGAGGATGGTTTCGGCATCGTTCAACCGGGCCCAGGCTTCGGTGGAGCCGGAGCTTAGGCAGTAGATGTAGCGCGGAACCTGGCCGACCCTATTGATCTCGATGCCGGCCGAGAAGGACTGGAAGATGCAGCTCGGCGCGAGCTCGCGCAGCGTGCTTTCCTGTGCGCCGGAGAACATCGCGAATGTCCTCAGCGCCGATATGGCGATGTCAGGCATCATCATGCTCGTGACGTTTTGCTAAGCTGGTCCAGACCGCAGGCCATGACGGGCCGCAACGACGCTGCCGCAGCCAGCGCGGCCGATTTGTCGGATCAGTAGTCCGAAATTGGTTATATAGAGAAGACATCTTCACTTTTCGAAGATTTCGAGCCTGTTTGGGAAGCCCGCGATTCATTTATGCAGGTATAATATCAATCCTGCGTTGCGCTACCTCATCATGGTTGCAGCATCGCGTTTCGTCATGCGTTGCAGCATTGGGCGCAGGCCTATTTTGCAGGGATGACGGCACGCTCTGTCCGAGCGCTCCATGGCTTGCCTGTCCGCCCCTGCATTGAGCGGGCGCCGGGCTGCGTTGCGCGCAGGCCCGTGCAGTATCCGGTTCGGGATTCCAGGCTTGTCTAGAATCGATATAAACTACTGTTGTTGCAGAAGAAATTTCGATTTGCTATGGCACGCCGCAATATCGATGAGTTGCCGTGGCCATGCAGAATTGAGCGTGGTTCGGCGATGTCCGAGCCTTCACAGCCAGCTCGTTTTGGGGTGAGCCAGCCGTTTCTTGGATATGCGCCCCCTTGGCCGTGTCGGATTTAAGCCGCAACGGGACCGTAAGGACCCAGGGCGCTGACGATTATTGGGACCAGACTCCGCGATGGATCGTAGGAAGCGTGTCATCCGCCTGGCAGCGAACCGGCAGGGCAAGGCCCGCCGTAGCGAGCAGGCACGTTGCGATCTCGATTGCGGCGCAGCGTCGATGCGGCGGCCATGAGCATGGGGCGCGATGTGAGCGCTTCGCGCTTCTGGCCGGGTGCCCTGCGCTGGAGCGTGGCGGCCCTCGTCGTCGCCGGCGCCCATGCCGGGGCCGGTTGGATGATCCTGAACTGGCAGCAGGCCGAGGCTGCGGTGGGTGAGCCGCCGGCGGCCGTGATGATCGCACTCGCGCCGATCGCAGTTGCACCCGAAGCGCCGCCGCAGGAGGTCGCTCCCGGTCCCGAAATGGTCGAGGCCCAGCCAGAGCCTGCGCCTGAGGTCGTCGAGAAGCCGCCCGAGGCGACGCCGCCCGAGCCTGAGCCGGTGGTGAAGCCGGTCGAGCCGACGCCGGAGGTTCCGCTGCCGGTGGTGCATCCCGTGCCCGAGATCAAGCTGCCCGACATGCCGCAGATCGCCGATGCTCCGGTGGTGCTGCCGCCGCCTCCGCCGCCGCCGCGCCCGGTGGTGCAGCGCAAGCCGCCTCCGCCGAAGCCGCGCGTGGCCGAGAGGCGCAAGCCGATCGAGCCCGACCGCCCGCAGATGCGCCAGACATCCGCTCCGCCGAGCGCGCAGGCCCAGACGGCGCCCAGCATGGCCGCGCCCTCGGCCGGGGCTGCCTCCGCGCCGTCGGTGTCGCCGGCGAGCTGGCGCGGCACGCTGATCGCCCATCTCAACCGCTACAAGCGCTTCCCCGGCGGGGCGAGCCCCGGCACGGTGCAGGTCGCCTTCAGCATCGATCGCGGCGGGCGCGTGCTCTCGGCGCGCCTGGCGGGTTCCTCGGGTGATGCGATCCTCGACGAGGAGGCCGTGGCGATGGTCCGGCGGGCGAGCCCGGTTCCGGCCCCGCCGCAAGGCGTCGGCGGCGGGACGATCGCGCTGGCCGTGCCTGTCAGGTTCTCGCGCTGAGCTTGTTGAGGGTCAGGGCGGGGAGGGGCTGTCGACCTGGTCGAGCCGAGGGGCTGGCGCTTGCCTGCTGGCGGTCGCGACGGCAAAGCCCGCCAAAATCAGCGCGATCCCGATGAGATGGAACGAGCGGACGGGCTCGCCCAGCAGCAGGAAAGCGAGCGTCGCCGTGAATAGCGCGACGAGGTGGAAGGACGCGCCGGTGACGGTCGCTCCCAGCATGGCGACGCAACGATTCCAGAGCACGAAGGCCAGGAGCGAGGCGAAGACGCCGATATAGAGCACGGCGGCGATCGAGCCGGCATCGAGCGGGATTGTCGCACCGCGAGCGAGTTCGGTCACCCAGAACGGCATCAGCACGAGCAGGCCCGTCACCATCGTCGCGGCGAGGAAGACGAGCGGGTCCAGCGCGGCGGGCTTGCGCCGGATCAGGACCGAGTAGAGCGCGTAGTTCGCGACCGCGATCAGGACGAGGATCTCGCCGCCGCCGAGCGAGAGATGCCCGAGGCTGCCAAGATCGCCGCGCGACACGATCCAGGTGACGCCCAGGAAGGAGAGGGCGATACCGAACAGGGTTTTGGGCCCCACGGGCTCGACACCGAGCGCGAAGGCGGCGAGCGGCACCATCAGCGGCAAGGTCGAGTTCAGGAAGGCAACGCTGGCCGCCGGCACGGTCTGGAGGGCGAGGTAGCCCAGCGCGTTGTAGCCGGCGACGCCGAAGGCTCCGCAGGCGAGGATCAGCAGAGCATGCTGACGCAGGAGCTGCCGCTGCTCATAGGCGCGCCGCGCTACAAAGGGGGCAAGCACGACGAACGCCACGAGCCAGCGCCCGACGGCGAGCGAGACCGGCGGAAAGGTCGGCCCGAGCGCCCGGCCGAGCACGAGGTTGCCGGCCCAGAACAAGGGCGGCAGGCAGAGCAGAAGCGCAGGACGCGCCCAGAGGCGAGCCGCGAGCCCCGGGACGGGATGTGTCATGCCGCACCATCGAGGCCGATGCGCAGGCGGCGATTGTGGCGGCCCTTGTTGTCGATCTTGAGAATGCGGATCGGGCGTGACGCCCCGGTCGCGGCGAGATGCGTCCCGCCGCAAGCCTGGCGGTCGAGCCCCACGATCTCGACGATGCGGATCGTGCCGTCGGGGGCCGGCGGTGGCGCAACCGAGCGCGAGCGGATCAGGCCCGGTTCGTCGAAGGCCGCGCTTTCGGTGATGTAGCTGTCGCGGACGGGCAGGTTTTGCCTGATGACGTCGTTGATCGCCGGCTCAAGGGCGCGCAGGCGGTCATTATCGGCCTCCGGCAGGTCGAAATCGATTCGGGCGCTGCCGTCCTCGTTCATCTGGACGCCAGTGACGAGCGCGCCGTTGAAGGACTGGTAGACCAGCGCGTTGACGATATGGAGGCTGGTATGGAGCTCGCGCATGAGCTGGCGGAAGACCGGATCCACGACGGCCTCGACCGGGCTCGGGGGCAGTTCGACAGGCTCCGCCAGGACATGCCAGAGCTTGCCTCCCTGCGCTTCGAAGCCGACGATCCGGCTCTCGCCGCCGGTCCAGCGCAGGAGGCCGCGATCGGGCAATTGCCCGCCGCCGCCCGGGTAGAACGGACTCTCATCGAGGAGCAAACGCCCGGGCGCCGTTTCCGTCACCGTGGTGGTGAGTGTGAGCGTGTCCGGATTGTCGAGGCAGTAATGGCGGGCCATGCCGGTGATGTCCTGAGGCTTGAGCCGCCGGCCGCCGCTCCATAGCGGCAGCCGGCGGCCCGGTGTTCAGGACAGCCTGGCAGAATCGCGACAGGCGCTATTGGCTGGAATTGCGTGGCGTTTAGCCCCGCGCCGCGCGCAGCCATTGCAGCGGGGTGATGCCGAAGCAGCGCTTGAAGTGCTTGTTGAGCGCACTCTGGTCGCAAAATCCGGCGGCGAGGGCGGCTTCGACGATCGGCGTGCCGGCCTTGAGCTCGCGGAACGCGGCCTTGAGCCGGACCTGCGTCAGATAGGCGTGAGGCGTCAGGCCTGTCGCTCGCTTGAACAATCCGATGAGCTGAAACGGCGTCAGGCCAACGACCGTGCCCATTTCGTCGAGCGTGAGCTCTTCACTGTAGCGCTCGTTCATCAGCGCCTGGACCAGGCCCGCGAGCTCCCGGTCGCGCGGCGCGGCGGGAATGGGCTCGCCGCCGCTGCCATGGCGGCGGAACAGCACGCCGAAGCTGCTCACGAGCAGTTCATGCTCCTCCAGCGCGTCGCGGCCGTCGTCGAGCGCCTGGTGCAGGGCCAGGAAGGAGGCGACGAGCGCCTCATCCTTGAAGGCATTGGCTGTGAAATAGGGCGTCGCGCCAATGCCGAGCGAACGGCCCACCGCCTCAATGGCGGGCTTACTCAGATAGAGTCCGCGATAGCGCCAGCGCTTGCTCCAGCCCATGCGTCCCGAATGGGGCTCGGCCGGGTTGAACACCAGAAGCGTGGCAGCGCTTGCCTCCTCGGTCGAACCCCGGCTCTTGAATTCCGAGCCGCCGGCCTCGGTGACCGCGACGACGAAGGCGTCATGGCTATGCGGCGCGTATTCATGGCTGGTGAAATCGGCCGCAAGGCAGCTCAGGCCGGGAACATGGGGGTCCCGCCAGTAGCGCGAACTGTTGCGCGTATCGATCCGAGCCAAACCGCCAATCTCCCAGATCACAGCATAACCAAAGCCGGTCGCCGGCGCGATCTTTCGTTCCGCTGCCTATTGCAGCCGCGACCGCGCGATGATCGCCGCAGCATCAACGCCGCGCGGCAAGCTGCCAAAAGCCCGGTTCGACAAGCCATCCAATCGCGAGGCGATATAGGCGTCGGCGACGGCGGGGATCGAGTGGCGCAGCAGCAGCGAGGCCTCCAGGACGGTTGCGATCATCGTCGTGACCTGGCGCGCGCGGTGCTCCAGTTCGAGCGGGTCGGAGAGTTCGACTTCCAGGGCATCGATCGCGGTGTCGAGACGATGGTCGACGCCCCGCGCCAAGGCGAGCTCGTCGAGCAGTGCGGCGACTGAATCGGGCTCGCGCTGCAGGGCGCGCAGGACGTCGAGGCAGATGACATTGCCGGTACCCTCCCAGATTCCGTTCAATGGCGCCTCGCGATAGAGCCGCGCCATCGGCTGCTCCTCAATGAAGCCGTTGCCGCCATGGCATTCCAGGGCTTCGGCGATGAAGGCCGGCACACGCTTGCAGTTCCAGAATTTCGCGACCGGTGTGAGGATGCGTTCCAGGAGGCGGGCCTGTTCCGAGCCGGCTGCGCTCTCGTCCACGGCGCGGGCGAGGCGGAAGGCGATCACGGTTGCAGCTTCGGATTCGAGGCAGAGGTCGGCCAGCACATTGCGCATCAAGGGCTGGTCGGCGAGCACGCGCTGAAAGACCCGGCGGCCATGCGTATGGTGCAGCGTCAGGTTCAAGGCCCAGCGCATCAGCCCGGCCGAGCCGATGGCGAAGTCGAGCCGGGTCAGATGGGCCATTTCGATCGCGGCCCGGACGCCGCGCCCGTCCTCGCCCAGCAAGATGGCATAGGTGTCGTCATATTCGACCTCGCTCGAGGCGTTGGAGCGGTTGCCGCATTTGTCCTTGAGCCGCTGGATGAAGAAGCGGTTGCGCGTCCCGTCCGGCAATGAGCGCGGCACGAAGAAGCAGGATGGCCCCTTCTCGGTTTGGGCGAGCGTCAGGAAAGCGTCGCTCATCGGCGCCGAACAGAACCATTTATGGCCCGTCAGCCGGTATTCGCCGCCGGCTCCGCCGCCATCGACCGGTATGGCGCGTGTCGTGTTGGCCCGCAGATCCGAGCCGCCCTGCTTCTCGGTCAGGGCCATTCCGATCGTGACGGCGGCCTTGTCTGTCGCGGCAATGGCGCGCGGATCATAGGCTTCCGCGAGAGCCTTGCCTTCCCATAGCATGCGAATGGCGGGCACGAGGCGCAGGCTTGGTATCGCCGAATAGGCCATTCCGGTGGGGCAGCCGACGCCATTCTCGATTTCGTTCCAGAGATAGCTGAGCGCGGCCCTGGCGGCATGGGCGCCGGGCCGGTTCGCCGTCCAGGCGAGGGAATGCACGCCCGACCCGAAGGCGAGCCCCATCAAGGCGTGGTAGCTCGGGTGAAACTCGACGGCATCGATCCGGTGCCCGAAGCGGTCATGGCTTTTCAGCGCGGGGCCGTGCTTGTTGGCGAGATGGGCATGTTCCTGAATCTCCGGGTCGCCGGCGGCGGCGCCGAGCCTTGAGGCGCGGTCTGCGACCCATCCCGCTCCTTCGCGCTCGACCGCCTCGCGCAGGATCTGGTCCATATCGAAAAGATTGACGCCGGTCAGAGCGCTGGACTGGTTCGTGACCTCATGTGTCGTCGCAGGATAAATCCGCGCATCGATCATCGACGGCATGCCCAATCCTCCGCTTCGTCATGGATCGGGGGAGTGTAGGCCCGTGCGGGCACGGTTATTGGCTAAATTTGCAGGAGGGCTGCTCTTGCCGGAGCTGCGCGGCCTCCGGGCGGGGCTTTCCGGAAGATCGCAAAGATTTGTTTTCTCCGGAAAGGTGACGAATTCGAACAAAATCTGAATTAATTCAGGACTATCATCGCCGCATTAACCGGCGATATATGAACAATCGCCGGCGATCCATGATATGGATCGCCGGCCGGTCAAGCTGCCAGACAATATGAGAACCGGCCGTTGGTGTTGTATTCGGTTTCGTGTTCTGTAACCTAATCTAGCGATGGCGAGGGCTTCCCGCTTTGCATCCCACCTCAGCATCAATTAGTATTGCCTCCAGGGTAGGACGCCAGCGGGCGGGGCTGGCACGATTAGGGGTCTGTATTGATGTTGAGAGGAACTGAACCTCTCCAGATTTGGGAAATCATATCCTCCCCCGCCGGGAATGCTGCGTTGCAATACGCAGCGGAAGGGGGCGCTCCTCCACTTGAGCCTTTGATCGGATTGATTGAAGAGTGGTGGGGCCAATGGCTGGACGATGATCGTGAAGATCACCTGCGGCGGCTGCATGACATGGTTGCGCGCCTCATGGCCGCCAATGGCTGGGAGGAGGCTGGTTTCAGGCCGGTACGCAGCGGGCGCTTCATCACTGAGGCGATGACGTTCCGCCGGGCGGGGATGGGGCGGCTACAGTAGCTCGATAAGAGGGCCAGATAGCCTGTCAGGCCAGGAGGTCGCCGTCAGGCCAGGAGCAGGTCGTCCTGCGCGACGAGGCGCCCGATCAGGCCGCGCTGCCGGTCGAGGCAGGTCTGGAGATCGTATTTCGCCACGACCGAGTTGCGAGCCGCCTGGCGCAGCCCCGCGAAGGAGGCCTGCTTCTCCAGCGCCTCATCGATGGTGCCAGCTAGCGCCGCTTCATCGAAGAACGGCACCAGCAGGCCGTTGACCCGATCCGTGATCACCTCCTGGACCGGGGGCGTGCGCGAGCCGATGACGAGGCTGCCACAAGCCATCGCTTCCAGCACCGACCAGGACAGCACGAAGGGCGTGCTCAGATAGACATGGGCGGCCGAGACCTGGAACAGCCGGATCAGCGCCTCATAGGCGAGCCAGGGGATATGGACGATCTGTGCGTCCAGCCCCGTCTCATTCAGCATGGCTTGGCGCCAAGGCCGCCCATCCGGACGCGGCCGGCCGTAGCCGGGCCCGTCACCGCCCACTGCAACGAAGATCGTGTCAGGTCGTTTGCGCGCGACGAGAGCTGCTGCGCGCATGAACTGTGGATAACCGCGGTAGGGGTCGAGATCGCGCGCGGCGAATGTCACGACCGGATCGCCGCGCCGCAGCCTGCGCCCGTCGGGCAAGGTGAAGCTCGCGTCCGGGTTGGGATGGCACGCCGTCATGTCGATGCCGTCATGGCAGATCGCGATGCGCGAACGCAGGCTGCGGGGATATTGCAGCTGTTGCCAGCGCGTCGGCGCATAGGCGGCGTCGAGCGTCTCCAGCGTGACGAGCTGGGCCGCGTTGCGCATGCGGATGCGCCGGCGCTCCGCATCGGAGACCGGCGAAGACGGATCGAAGTCGAGATCCGAGCCGGTTCCGTTATAGTAATATTCGCAATAGCCGATCAGCGGCACGCCCGGCATCGCATCCTTCGCGAAGAGCAGGCCGCCCCAGCCGATATGGCCGATGACGGCGTCGGGCGGATCATGGCGCCGCAGCCGTGCGAGTTCGGCCGCCACGGCCTCTCCGGTCCGGACATGGTAGTCGGTCGCCGCCAGCGTGGCATGGGCCGTCGACGGCTCGCCGACGGAATAGATCACCTGCCTGAGGCCCGGCCGCTCCTGCTCGGCCCGTTCGGTGATGAGCGTGACCTCGGCGCCTTCGGCGACGAGGCGCGCGATCAGGTGAGCAAATTGACCTGATCCTGAACGATGAACGAATAAGATGTGCATGAGGCGAGCAGGACCCCTCCATAGCGCAACGCATCGCTCCACCATTGTTCCAGGCGGCGCAGCGTGTCGTGGGTGGTCTGAAGATCGGTTTCGATGTCGATCTCCGGATTCTGGCCGAACTGGCTGGTCTCGTCGAGCAGGCGCAGCCGCTCGCAGAGAAGCTGCCCCTTGGGCGAGAGCGAGATTCGGGCGAGGCGCCGGTCGCGCGGCGAGGCGCCGCGATCGAGGTAGCCGCTCTCGACCAGCTGCTTGAGATTATAGGATGCGTTCGACCCGACATAGTGGCCCCGGTCGAGCAGATCGCGCACCGCGATCTCGCCCGCACCGATCGTCAGCAGCACCATCACCTGTGACGGTGAGATGTCGTCGACCCCGAGCTTGGTCAATTCAAGCCGCAAATAGTCGAGGAAGCGCCGGCTGACCCGCTCGATCATGCGAGCGAGGTCGAGCTGGGAGACGAAGCCGCGCATCGGATTAGTGTCTGCGTCGCTTCGTCTGGTCGGACTCCTGTGGTCGCCGTTGAAGGCCGTGCCTAGGATTTGATCGCCGCTGTGCGGTTTGGAATGCATTCCCTACTCCGCCTGATTTCAAAATGTGCAATCTATCCCCCAAGAATCCCCTACCACCGTCAAATAGCCTATACGCAAAGCACATGCCACCCAAGATGCCGTGGGCGTAAGATTTTAGCAACCTGTGGATAGATCTGAACTGTTTCGAAATTCAAACTATCGCATCTTTTTGACTTAATTGTCGGCTTTGTTCAATTGTTATGACAACCTATTCTGTCATACTCTCGACACGAGTTGAAGGGCATGCTGTTAATTGTGCATGCAAACTGTCGCTTCGGTCCCAGGGCTCGCGTCCGGCCGTCGCAGATTTTCATCCGGAGACGTGAATGAAGGCTGCAACCCAGGCGCCTGACGCCTTGATTCGAGATTTGCAGCGCTCTTTTGCGGGGGGCTTGGCCTATGCCGGCTTCCTGAGCTTCTGCGTCAATATCCTGCTGCTGACCGTTCCGCTGTTCATGATCCAGGTGCAGGAGCGCGTCGTGGTCAGCCGCAGCCTGGACACGCTGACCATGCTCCTGGTGATCGCGGTCGGGGCGCTCGCGCTCTATGGCACGATCGAGTTCATTCGCTCCCTGACGTTCCAGGCGATGGCGAGCATCTTTGCGCGCCGGCTCAACCTGCCGGCACTGCAGGCGGCGGTCTCGGCCTCGCTCGAGCAGGGCTCCGGCCAGTCCACGCAGGCGATCCGCGATCTCAACGACATCCGCTATTTCATTGCGAGCTCGGCGATCGCGACGCCGCTGGAGGCGGCCTGGTCGCCGATCTTCCTGGCGGTGCTGTTCATCTTCCACCCGATCTACGGGCTCGTCGGCGCCGTATCGCTGTTGATCCTGCTCATCCTCGGTGTGCTCTCAGACCTGCTGACGCGGCGTATCCTGAAGGAGGCCAACGAGGCGGGCGTCGCCAGCATCAACGAGGTCGGCGCCAGCCTGCGGCACGCCGAGACGATCGAGGCGATGGGCATGCTGCCGGCCTTGGCCAAGCGCTGGCGCGGCCAGCAACTGGCCATGATCGAGCATCTCGACCTCGGCACAAGGCGCGGCAAGTTCATCGCCGCGCTGACGCGCTCCTCGCGCATGACGATGCAGCTGGCGATCTACGCCACCGGAGCCGTGCTGATCATCCGCAACGAGGTCTCGGCAGGCACGCTGATGGCGGCGAGCATCCTGCTCGGCCGACTGCTGGCGCCCTTCGATTCGATGATCGGGGACTGGCGGCAATGGGTGCTGGCGGCCTCCGCCTGGAAGCGGGTGCGCGATCTGGTGCAGTCGCGCGTCTCGCAACGCCAGACCGTGCCGACGCCGCGGACGCAGGGCGATCTCGTCATCGACCGCGTCGTCTTCGCGCCGCAAGGCTCCGAGCAGACCGTGATCAAGAGCGTCTCCTTCACGCTCGAGCCGGGTGAGGTCCTGGGCATCGTCGGGCCGTCGGGCGCCGGCAAGTCGACCCTGGCGCGATTGCTCGTCGGCGTGCTCAAGCCGAATGTCGGCGGCGTCTATCTCGACGGCCACAATGTCTTTCTCTGGGAGCGTAGCTCCTTCGGCGACATGGTCGGCTATCTCCCGCAATCGGTCTCGCTGCTGAACGGCACAATCGCCGAGAACATAGCGCGCATGCGCAATCCCGATCCGCACGCCATCCTGGAGGCGGCGCGCATCGCCGGCGTGCATGAGCTGATCGGCCGCATGCCGCTCGGCTACGACACCAATGTCAATGACGGTGATTTCAAGCTTTCCGGCGGCCAGCGCCAGCGTATCGGGCTGGCGCGCGCGCTCTACGGCTCGCCGCGTCTGGTCGTGCTCGACGAGCCCAACGCCAATCTCGACGCCGAGGGCGAGCAGGGCCTGATCCGCGCGGTCAACGCGGCGCGCGAGAGCGGCGCGATCGTGGTGCTGATCGCGCACCGGCCCTCGATCATGCAGGTGGTCGACAAGATTCTGGTGTTGCGCGAGGGCCGCATCAACCAGTTCGGCCCGCGTTCAGCGATCGCCGGCATGATCACGCCCGGCGGCCTGGTCGAGATGGAGCCGGCCAAGCAAGCCGAGCAGCCCAAGCCAGTGCGGGAGGTGACGGCATGAGTGGGCTTCCGATGCTGAAAGAGCCTGGCCGGTCGCTCGTCCCGTTCTCGCAGGCGGAGGAGCCGGACGATGAGCGCGTGCCGACGCTGCGCAGCCTCATCCTGGCCGGGGTGACGGCGGTCGCCGTCGGCTTCGGCGGCTTCGGCGCATGGGCACTGACCGCCCATCTCGACAATGCGGCGGTCGCGGTCGGCACCGTCATCGTCGACAGCAAGCGCAAGACGGTGAGCCATCTCGAGGGCGGCGTCCTCAAGATGCTGCTCAAGGGCGAAGGCGATCGCGTTACCCAGGGCGAGCCGCTGCTGCGTCTGGAGGATGCCCGCGCCAAGGCTGAGCTGCAGCAGCTCCAGGGCAAGCGGGTCGGTTTCGAGGCCAAGCTCGCCCGGCTCAAGGCGGAGCAGACCAGCGCCGCCGAGATCGATTTTCCCGATGATATCGACAGGGCGCAGACGCCGATCGCGCGCGAGGTCGTCGTCGCCGAGCGCACGCTGTTTCGCGCCCGCGGGCAGGTCTATGACGGCAAGATCCGTATCCAGCAGCGCG
This sequence comes from Bosea vaviloviae, assembly GCF_001741865.1. NCBI lineage: Bacteria > Pseudomonadati > Pseudomonadota > Alphaproteobacteria > Hyphomicrobiales > Alloboseaceae > Allobosea > Allobosea vaviloviae. The sequence continues at coordinate 4,750,362 of NZ_CP017147.1, read as the reverse complement.
TCATCGAGCAGTTCCAGGCCGAATCCGAGGCGCTTCAGGCCCAGATCGAGGCAACGCGCTATCAGCGCTCGCTGATCGACGAGGAAACACGCATTGTCGGCGAGCTCTACGAGAAACGCTACGCCAAGCGCACCCAGCTCGTCGACCTCCAGACCAAGCAGAGCGAATTGACCGGGCGCGCCGGCGAGATGGCGGCGCGCAAGGCCAAGGCCGAGCAGGCGGTGGCCGGCGCCAATCTCGAGATTCTCTCGATCGGGCTCGATCGCCAGAGCGAGATCGCCAAGGATCTGCAGGACACTCAACTCTCGCTGTCGGAAGTGGTCGAGCGGATCATCCAGGCCCAAGATATCCTGCGGCGTCTCGTCGTGCTCTCGCCGCAGGAGGGCATCGTCGCCAATATCCGGATGCGCACCGCCGGCAGCGCCATCGCCGCGGGCGAGGCGATTCTCGACATCGTGCCCGAGCATGAGCCGCTGATCGTCGAGGCCAAGGTCGATCCGCGCGACATCGACGTCGTGCGGATGGGGGCAGAAACCCGTATCCGGCTCACCGCTTTCAACGCGCGGCTGCTGCCGCCCCTGCAGGCGACAGTCAACTATGTCGCCGCCGATCAGCTCGTCGACGAAAAGACTGGCGCGGCCTATTTCATCGTGCGCGCCGAGATCAAGCCCGAGAGCCTCGCCGAAAATAAAATATCGCTGCAGGCCGGCATGGCGGCCGAGGTGCTGATCGTCAACGGCTCGCGCCGCGCGGTGGATTATCTGCTTGCGCCCATCACGGACAGCTTCCACCGAGCCTTCCGCGAAGACTGATTTCAGTAACAAAATCAATCTGTTGGGCGGCGTTTGTTGGATATTGCGTTAATTTTAGAAGATTGCTCCGGATTTATCGTTTCGAATTTCGAGATTATTTTGGAGCGTTTTCCAGATTAAACCGCGCTACTTAAAGTATAAATCTTGCTGCATCGCAAAATGGTCACAATAAAAGGCTTGCTGCGCTGCACATATTGGCTACTCTTTGGCCTGTCGAGCGATGGCGTGCTTCTTTAGCGTCATCGGAACGGCACCGAAATCCAGGGGGCGCTGCGGCTCGGTTCCGTAGACCTGGCGGTGCTTTCAGATCGCCTAGGAGGTGACTATATGGCCACGATAGAGGGAAGTGCATTCGACGACTTTTTGATCGGTAGCCGATTCAGCGACGTCATTCATGGCGCCGCGGGGCATGACGTCATTCACGGTGGCGGCGGAGGTGATTTTCTCTTCGGCGACAGCGGCAATGACGTGGCCTTCGGTGATACCGGCGATGACGCCATCTTCGGCGGGAGCGGCGACGATGTCCTTTTCGGGGGACAAGGCGACGACTTCCTGACCGGCGATGCGGGCAATGATGCCCTGTTCGGCGATGACGGTTCCGATTTCCTGACCGGTGGAGCCGGCAACGACGTCCTGGACGGTGGTGCCGGGGACGACATCCTGCAGGGCGGCGCCGGCAATGACATCCTGCTCGGCGGTGCCGGGGACGATATCCTGCAAGGTGGCGCCGGCAACGACCTGCTTCTCGGTGGCGCAGGCAACGACCTTCTGCAGGGCGGTGCGGGCAGTGACGTGCTCATTGCCGGTGCCGGCAACGACCTCCTGCAAGGTGGGGCGGGTGATGACCTGCTGTTCGGCGGCGCGGGCGACGACATCCTTTCGGGTGGCGCTGGCCATGACGTCTTCGTCTTCGCCGGTGGCGGCGGCAACGATGTCGTGCTCGATTTCCAGGCCGGCTCGGACATGCTGCAGATCGCCTCGGACATCAACGGCACCGGCGTTCACTCCGCCGAGGATGTGGCGGCGCGTGCGACGACGGTTGGCGGCAACGCCATCATCGATCTCGGCCATGGCGATACGCTGACCCTGGTCGGCGTCACGGCCGAAGACGTCCAGAGCGATCCGCACTCCTACTTCTCGGTCGCCTGATGAACTGCGACGCCGGCCTCTCCGGCCGGCGTCGCTCCCTGCTCAGCCGGATGTCGCCTCATGCTTACACTTGCGCCCGCCCAAGTGGTGGACACTGGATCAACGCATCTCGACCTGTTCCGGCTCAGCGGATCGGTCTTCCTGTTGTCGTGGACGCTCGATGCGCCGTCTTTCGGCCGTCCCGGCGTCTCGCTGGTCGGTGGTGGCAGGCGCCTGGCCTCGGCTGCGGTCACGCTCGGCTTGAGTGACGGCCGCGAGCGCGTCGTCGTCGCTTTCCGCCATGGCGGGCATGACGGCATCGTCGCGACGCTCTCCGATCAAGGCACGACGGGCGACATCACCGCGCGGTTCGATCCGGCCCTGGTCCATGGCATGACCGAGCCTGTGGAGATTCTGCGCGACTTGACGCCGAAGGCGAGGCTGGCCCTTGCCAGCGCGCTTGTCGGTCCCTGGCCGTCCTTGTTCGGCCTGTCGGCGACGGCGAGCTATCTCTCGTTTCTGCGCCAGTTCCTGCTCTGCCTTTCGCCTAAGCCCGCGCCGGCCTTGCCCGTGGCCGCGCTGGTCGAGGGCAAGGTCCTTGTCGAAACCTCGGTGCAAGGCGGGCTCAGCCCGATCAAATCCATCCACCGGCTCGACAGCGCGGGCCTCAACCGCCTCGACGCCCGGCCGCGCCTGGGAGCCATCGACCGGGCGGGGCAGCGTGCCTTGCATTTCATCCTGGACGAGGCGCCGGCGCGCAGCGCCGGTCTGCTCCTTCTCCAAAGCGAGACCGGTTTCGTCATTCGCGCCTTGCCGACACGCCAGGCGGCCCCATCGCTCGGCCGTTGGTGGGCCGGCAAGTCCAGCACGCGCGACGGATTGCGCAACTGGATCGTCGAGCAGCTCTCCGGATTGTCGGAGCAGGGCAGGCTGCTCGCGATCGAGATGCAGCGGCGCGCGCCGCTCGCAGTGCAGAATGTCCGCCGCAGCGACGACCTGCCTTCGGCGGAGCTCGATATCGCCCTGTGCAATGCGGGCGGCCTGCTGCTGGGCGGCTGGTTCCGCGATCCCGACGGCCTGCTTGATCAGATGCTGCTTCATCGCGGCGAGGGGGCTGCGACCCCGATCCTTGACCGCCTGGAGCGTTTTCCGGCGCTGCTGCCGGGAGGTCCCGGCATTGAGCCTCGTTCCGCGACGGGGTTTGCCGCCCTCGTTCCCGGCTATGCAGCCGGGGCACCGGTTCTGCAACCGCGCTGCGAGCTGAAGCTGAAATCCGGCACGTCTTTGTTCCTGCGTCCGGCCCTCCAGCCGGCCGATGTGGTTTCGGTTCGCGCCCGGGCGCTCGCCGCGATCCCGCCTCAGCATCTGACGGCCGAGATCATGGAGCGGACGCTGGCCCCGATGCTCGCCGCCTGCCAGGCGCAGTTGCGCGAGGATCGGCCGGAGCCGCGCATCAAGCGTTTCGGCAAGGCGCCGGCGCGCCCGGCTGCCTCGGTCGTGATTCCGCTCTACCGCGCCTATGAGTTCCTGCGCGTCCAGATTCCGGCCTTCGCCGGGGATTCCTGGTTCGCTGACAAGGCCGAGCTGATCTATGTGCTCGACTCGCCCGAGCATGAAGCCGAGGTCGCGCATCTCCTGGGCGGGCTTCACCTGGCTTATGGCCTGCCGATGCAGCTCGTCGTCATGGGCCGCAATGGCGGCTTCTCGGCCGCCTGCAATGCGGGGGCGAACGTGGCGCGCGGCGACGCGCTGGCGCTGGTCAATTCCGATGTGATCCCGGCCAGCGACGGCTGGCTGCCGGCACTCATTCGCAAGCTCGACCGGCGCAATCGCGTCGGCGCCGTGGGCCCAAAGCTGCTCTATGACGACGGCTCGCTGCAGCATGCGGGGCTCTACTTCAAGCGCGACAGCAAAGGCTGCTGGCTCAACCATCATTACTTCAAGGGCATGCCGGGCCATTACGCTCCGGCGAATGTCGAGCGACCGGTTCCGGGCGTCACCGGTGCCTGCATCGTGATGTCCCGGGCGCTGTTCACCGAGATCGGTGGCTTCGACGACGCCTATGTCATCGGCGATTACGAGGACAGCGATCTTTGCCTGAAGATCCGGCGCGCCGGCTTCAACATCGTCTATGCGCCCAGCGTGGCGCTCTACCATCTCGAGCGGCAGTCGATCTCGAAGAGCCTCGACTACACGCGCGGCGTCGCCTCGCAGCATAATTCCTGGCTCCAGACCCGGCGCTGGGACGCGCAGATCGAATTGCTGATGGGCGAGATCGACGCCCCGGCATCGGTGCGCAAGCCGTCCCTGCGCGAGCCCGACATCCTTCCCCGCGCCAATCTCAGGAGAGCGACAGCAGCATGACGGCGACACTGGCCTTGAGACCCATAGCGCCCGAACCGGCGCTCCCCAGCTGCCCGGTCGGGCCGGAGTTCGACTGGCTGCTGGCTTCGGTCCAGACCAACCGCTTCCTGCCGCATCCGCCGCCGGACAGCATTTTTGTCGGCGATGGCGATTATCGTGCGATCGGCGCGGAATTCCTCGGTCATTTCGTCCGTCTGGGCCGGCTGTCGCCGACGGAGCGCGTGTTCGACATCGGCTGCGGCATCGGCCGCATGGCTGTGCCGCTGACGCAGTACCTCGACCCCGAGCGCGGCAGCTATGACGGCGTCGATCCGGTCATGGACGGCATCCTGTGGTGCGCGCAGACGATCACGCCGGCCTATCCGCGCTTCCACTTCCAGCGGCTCGACATCGCCCATCCGCTCTACAATCCGCAAGGCTCGCTGCCTGGTACGGAGGTGCAGTTCGGCTTTGCCAATGGCAGCTTCGATTTCATCACGATGGTGTCGGTCGCCACGCATCTGCCGCCCGACGAGCTCGTGGTCTATGTCAACGAGGCCTCGCGCCTGCTGGCTCCCGGCGGCCGGCTCTTCCTGACCGCCTTCGCGATCGACGGCCAGAGCACGGGGCAGGAGCGCCTGAAGTTCAAGCGCTGGCAGGACGGGCCGGGCTGGTACGCGATCGAGGAGGCGCCGCTGGCGGCTGCCGGCATCGATGCGGGCTTCCTGCTCGAGACGACGCAGAATGCCGGCCTGGCCGTCTCCAGCCTGAGCCGCGGCCATTGGCGCGGGATCAGCGCGGCGCATTACCAGGACCTGCTGATCGCCATCAAGCCGGAGCGCGGCCCGGAGCGTAGCCTATGACGCGCCGTATCCTCGTCGTTGCGCATAATCACCCGGACCTGCATCCGGGCGGGACCGAGATCTTCGCCCATGACCTGGCTCAGGGCTATCGCGAGCAGGGCTGCGAGGTGCTGTTCCTGGGCGCCACCAACAGCATTCACCGGCAGCCCCATCCCGGCACCGCCCTCCAGGCGACCGGCGAGAGCGGCGACGTGCTGCTCTGGAGCGGCCATTTCGACCGCTTCCATCTCAGCCAGATCGATCATTACGGCACATTGCAGGACCTCGCGACGCTGCTGCAGGAGTTCAGGCCGGATGTCGTCCACATCCACCACCTCGTCCTGATCGGCGCGGAATTCCTGCCGCTGGCGCGCCGGCTGCTGCCGAACGCGGCGATCGTGATGACGCTGCACGACTATTACTCGATCTGCCACCATGACGGGCTGATGGTGCGGCCGACCGACAAGCAACGCTGTTCCGGCGCCTCGCCGACGGCCTGCCATGGCTGCTTCCCCGAGATCGGCTCGGATCGCTTCCTGCTGCGCGAGCGTTTCCTGAAGACCCATCTGGCCGCGGTCGATCGCTTCGTCGCGCCGAGCCACTTCCTGCGCCAGCGCTATCTGGACTGGGGACTGCCCGGCGAGAAGATCGAGGTCATCGCCAATGCCCGGCCGGCGCAGGACGCCGTCGCGCACCGCCCGACCGAGGGACGCAGGACGAGCTTCGGCTATTTCGGCAACATCAACCCCTGGAAGGGGGCCTTGCCCCTGCTGCAGGCGGCGAAGCTGATGAAGGCCGCCGGCGACACCGGCTTCGAACTCCGCATCCATGGCGGCGCGCCGTTCCAGACCGAAGCCTTCACCACGGCTTTCAGCCAGGCGCTTGCGGCGGCCGGCGGCGTGGTGACCCATTGCGGCCCCTATCGCCGCGAGGACGTGCCGGCCCTGATGAGCGAGATCGACTGGGTGGTGATGCCCTCGATCTGGTGGGAGAACGCGCCGCTCGTCATCCAGGAGGCGTTCCAGCATCGTCGCCCGGTGATCGCCAGCGGCATCGGCGGCATGGCCGAGATGGTGCGCGACGGCGTTGACGGCCTGCATGCGCGGCCGGGCGATCCGGCGCATCTTGCCCGCATTTTGCGCCGCGCGATCGAGGAAGACGGGCTCTGGCAGCGCCTCGTCGACGGCATCGCACCGCAATCCGGCATGGCCGATTGCGCGGTGACGCATCTTGGTCTGTTCGACAGGCTCAAGCTCCCGGTGGCGGCATGACGATGGCGCAGAACCAGGAGGACACGATCCGCATGCCCAATGTCACGCCGGCCCGCCTGAACGGTCGCGTCGATGCGCTCGACGGCAACCGGCTGCATGGCTGGATCTGGGACGAGGCGCGCCCCGAGGAGCGCCTGACGGTCAGGCTGCTGCGTGATGGCGCGCCGGTCCAGGAGGCGACGGCCGATCAGGCTCGGATCGATCTGCGCCGCAACGGCATCGGCGACGGCAAGCACGCCTTCGCCATGGAACTCGACGATGCCGTCGCTGCGGCGCGCGACCACCTGACCATCATCGGCGTCTCGCCGAGCACGGGCGCAGAGCTCGAACTCAGGCTGCCGCCGCCGGCGGAGCTTGCGGCCGAGGCGGCGATCGCCGTACCGCTGGCCCGTTTCTTCGATCGTGTCGAAGCTTTGATCGCACTGAACCGGCGCACGCAGATCGCGCAGAAGGAGCTTGGCGAAAAGCTCGACCAGATCGCGCTGCGCCTGAACGAGGACCGCGCCCCGGCGCGGGATGCCGAAGTGGAGGCGGCGCGGGAGGATCACATCACCCGGCGTCTCGCCGAGCTCGACATCTTCCAGCTGCGCTTCGACGCGACCTTGGCGAGCTTCGACGAGCGGCTGGTCTCGATCCGCAAGGAGGCGCGTGCGCCGATGCGGCAGGTCACCGTCATTCTCGGCTTTCTGTCGGGGCTTGCCGCTCTCCTCTCCTTTATCACGCTTGCCGTGACGCTGGTTGATCGGTGATGTCCATGAGCGAAGTCATCGTTCCCGAACGGACCCGCCTCAGCCCGGCCCCGACCGTCGCCTGGACGCCGTTGGGCGAGAACGCGATCCTGGTCATGAGCGCCTGCGACGCTATACCGGGCAAGGTTCCGGTCGCGGTCGATGGTAATCCGCGCAACAAGGTCGAGACCATGGCGCTGACCTGGCGCCGGCCCCAGGCCGAGCCTGCCATGGCCGTGGGCTTCCTGTGCCTGGCACCCGCGCCCTCGGCCGACCGGGCTGATTCAGGCGCCATCCTGCTTGGGCGTCCGGGCCGGCCGCTGCGCCTGATCCTATCGCCGAAGCCGCTGCCGCTGCAGGCCTTCCTGGCCGCGCTGGCGGAGGAGGCGGGCCAGTCCTTCCCGACCGTGGTCGACGGCTTGCTGGAGATCCTGCTGGCGGGCAAATCTAATCCGCGCCGGCTGCGCGCGGTCGGGATGCTGCTGCAATCGGTCGCCAAGCCCGGCGGTTTCGTCGAGGTGATGGGCGCGCTCGACGAGGGCGTCTTCCTTCAGGGCTGGAGTTCGAACTTCGCCGCTGGGCGCACAAAGCTGCTGATCGCCAGTGGGGGGCTTGCGCCGGCGGCGCTGGAGGCCGGCACCTTCGAGCGCGACGATCTCGGCGAGGGTGCGCGCGGCTTCTTCGGCATGCTGGAGGATTGCGCCATCCGCCATCCCAGCGAGATCGAGCGCCTGTTCTTCCGCGGCACCGATGGCTGGCGCGCGCTCGAAGTCTATGAGCGCTATGTCCTGCTCGAGCCGATCACCGTTCCAGGCCATCTGCGTGATGGCCTGCAGCGCGGCACGGCCCCGCAGGCGACGACCGACAAGCTGCGCCGGGCTTCGCAGCGCTTCGACGGCCGCGACACGGTCTGCCTGCTGGACGTACCCGTGCGCGCGGGCATCGACAGCGCCACCATCATCGAGAGCGCCGGCGTCCTGATCATCGGCTGGCTGTTCGATCCGGAGCGTAAGGTCAGTGCGGTCACCTTGCGCAGCGGCGCGCAATCCTGCGTCATCGACCGGCTCTGGACGCGTGTGACGCGGCCCGACGTCTCGGCGGCCTTCATGGAGGATCCGCGTTTCGGTCCTGCTCTCGCCGCGCGCCGCAGCAGCCACGGCTTCATCGTCTTTGCGCCGAAACTGATACCGGAGCCCGGACAGCCGCTCTATCTGGAGTTCGAGATCGAGAGCTCCGGCCCGGCCTTCCTGCCGCTGGAGCCTGACCGCGGCCAGGCACGCCCGACGCTGGAACGCATCTTCGGCCTGCTCGATCCGCGCTCCTCGACGGCCAACGTCGTGGTCGAGCGACAGGTCGCCCCGGCCTTGCAGGCGGCCGAGATCGCGCCGCCGCGCGTGGTCGAGACCTTCGATGTCGGAGCTTTCGACCCGGATGCGCCGCTCGGCCTGGTGATCGGGCTCGATCATCGCCACCGCGAATTGTCCGCCTTGTTCGCGCTGCTCGCGATCGATCCCGAGGTCCGCCCGATTCCGATCGTGCTGGCGGCGCCGGGCGAGAGCTTCGACCGTATCGGCGCGGAGGCGCGGCGCCTGGCGCGGTTCTACGGGCTTTCCGTCAGGCTCGTCCTGGTCGAGGGCGTCGAGGACGCCTGCGACGCGCTGGAGGCCGGCGTGCGCGCCTGCCGTTTCCAGACGGTGGCGCTGCTCTCGGGCGCCGCGCAGATCAGGATGCCGGGCTGGCTGGGCCGGCTCGAGCGCGCCTTCCGCGGGCGAGGGGGGCAATGCGTCGCCAGCCCGACCCTGCTGTTCGAGGATAATTCGATCCGCTGGGCCGGAGCCTGGCTCGATGGCGAGGGGGCGAACCGGCGCGTCTCCAACCGCTATGTCGGCTATCCCCTGGAGGCCATCGGCAATCTCGGGCCGATGGAGGTAGCGGCCGGGGCGACCGAATGCTGCGTCATGTCGCGCGCCGCCTTCATCGAAGCCGGCGGCTTCGCGCGGAACTACTTCACCACCGGCGAGAAGGGGCTCGATCTCTGCCTCAAGCTCAGGATGGGCGGCGCACCCTCGCTCTGGGTGCCCGAGGTCGAGGTCTATGTCGTCGACGACGGCGAGATGGCGCGGCCTCATATCGGGGCGCTGGCGCAGCTCGCTGACCGGACCAGTTTCGACCGCCGCTGGGCGCTCGCAATCTCGAACATGAGAGGATGAAGATGCGGGTTCTTGTTGTGTCCCATGCGCATCCGTCGTTTTCGCTCGGCGGCGCGGAGATCGCGTCCTACAACCTGCATAAGGGCCTGCAGGCGCATGAGGGCGTCGATACGAATTATCTCGCCCGCGTCGGCGCGCCCACGCCGCGCCATGCCGGGACCGCGCTGATGAGCCTGCGCCAGCAAGGGGGCGAACTGCTCTATTATGCCGAGGATTATGATCACTTCCTGATCTCGAACCGCGCCACGGAGGAGATCGAGCGCGATTTCATCCGGGCTCTGCGCGACCTCAAGCCCGATGTGGTGCATTTCCACCATTTCATCGGGCTCGGGCTCGAATGCATCTTCGCCGTGCGCGACACGCTGCCCGATGCGCTGATCGTGGTGACGTTCCACGAATACCTCGCGATCTGCAACCATCACGGCCAGATGGTGAAGACCGGCGCCTTCAAGCTCTGCTACCGGGCCTCGCCGACGGATTGCAACGCCTGTTTTCCCGATATCTCGCCGGCTCGCTTCCTGGCGCGGGAAACCTTCATCAAGGGCGTGCTCGGCCTTGCCGACCACTATGTCTCGCCGAGCCGTTTCCTGGCTGAACGCTACCAGGCCTGGGGACTGCCGAAGGAGCGCTTCTCGGTGATCGAGAACGGGATCGACGTTGCCGAGGTCGCGCCGCCGCGCTCGCTGCCGGAGCCGACGGCGCGGCGCTCGCGCTTTGCCTATTTCGGACAGCTCACGCCCTATAAGGGCGCCGATGTGCTGATCGACGCCGTGACGCGCATCCCCGACGCGGTCTGGGGCGAGGATTCGATCCTGCTGGTCTATGGCGGCAATCTCGAACGCCAGCCGCAGGCCTATCAGGACAAGTTCGCCAAGCTCGTCGAGAGCGCCGGCCGGCGCGTGCGCTTCTGCGGCGCCTTCCAGAACCATGAGATGCCGAACCTGATGCGCTCGGTCGACTGGGTGGTGATGCCCTCGGTCTGGTGGGAGAATTCGCCGATCGTCATCCAGGAAGCTTTCTTCCACGGCCGGCCGATCCTCTCCAGCAATCTCGGCGGCATGGCCGAGAAGATCACCGATGAGGTCAACGGCCTGCATTTCCGCTCCGGCAGCCCGGAGGATCTCGTCGACTGCATGACCAGGGCGCTGACCGAGCCGGATCTGTGGTCACGGCTGCGCGGCGGCATCACCCCGCCGCTCAACCATGTCGAATGCGCCGCGACCCATGTCTCGCTCTACCAGCGCCTGATCGCGGAGCGAGGCATGCCGATACCAGCAAGCCGCACGGCGACGCCAATGATCGCCTGATGCCAAGCGGACATAAAAAGGGAAAAGCAAAGATGGCCCGCATCCTCGTTATCAGCCCATCCGGGGAGGTTTACGACCACGATAATGTGCGCTGGTACGACCACAGTCAGCTCGCCAGCCACATCAACCACTATCACAACATCGGCGACGCCTTCGTCTTCGATTCCTCGCTCAAGCTGTTGAACTTCGAGCAGCTCGACGCGTTGCCGATCAGCCATGTCGACCCGGCGGCGATCGACCGCCTGAACGCCGAATACGACTACGTCTTCCTGCGCGGTTCCAACTATGTCCATGCCGAAATGGACTGGGAACGGACGGTCGATGTCCTGCGCCGGCTCAAGATCCCGGTGATCGCCTTCGGCATCGGCGCCCAAGCGCCCGTCAGCGGCAAGCTCGAGCTGAGCCAGGATACCAAGACCGTGCTGCGATTGATCGCGGATTCCACCGCCTCGCTTGGCGTGCGCGGCACCTATTCCGCCGAGGTGCTCAATGAGCTCGGCATCAAGAACGTCCGCATCATCGGCTGCCCGACGGCGTTCCGCGCCAACAACCCCAATCTCGCGATCCGGCTGCCGGCGCTCGACCAGGTCAAGACGGTCGGGGTGACGATGCGGCGCGAGGTCTCCAGGGACTATGCCCAGGACATCCAGCGCTACCTCACCTTCCATCGTGATCTGGTGAAGACGATGGCGGGCCGCTTCGACGTGACCCTGATGGCCCAGGGCGAGGTCGAGGAGAAGAAGCTCGCGCTCGGCACGCCCGAGCAGAAGGAGGAGGCGATCGCCGCTCTGCGGGAAAATGGCTGGGCGAATGAATGGTTCCTCGATGAGGAGATGGAGCGGCTCTACCGCAGCCGGATGTTCTATTCCGACGTGGTCGCCGAGTATGAGCAGCTCGTGCGCGGGCTCGACCTCGTGCTGGGCTACCGCCTGCACGGCAATCTGATGGCGCTCGCCAATGGCACGCCGTCGATCTACTTCACCTATGACAGCCGGACCGTCGAATTCGCGGAAACCTTCAAGATCCCGAGCTTCGACGTCTTCTCCGGGCAGGAGTTCCGCCTGGAGGAGTATTGGGAGCAGGCGCGCTTCGACCGCTTCAACGCCAACTACACCCAGGTCTATGGCGCGATGCGCGACTTCCTGGTCGAGAACCGCGTCGACAACAAGATGCTCGGGCAGCCGGCTGCGACCGGCGAGCCGGAGCGCAAGGTCGCATGATGAGGCGATGTCGCGCCGAGCTTGCGGGTCCGCTGGCGGCACTGCTGCTGCTTGCGGCGCCCTCCGCCTTGTTCGCCCAAGTGCCGGGCTACCGCGTCGAGATCGTACCCGGCGCGCAGGAGGAGATCGTCTTCGACTGGGCCCGTCAGCGCTGCGAGCAATGGGATATCCCGGACGCGCCGCTGCGAGCCTATCGTGACGACCGCGGCGAGGTCGTCGCATTTGCCAGCCACCATCGCAGCCGCGCCATGATCGGCCGCGGGCTCGATCGGGTCGCCTCGTCCTGCGCCATTTCCTTCCAGGCCAAGCGCAGCGCCAACCCCAGCGATTTCAGCGATTTCAGCTGGATCGGCGCGACCTGGACCGGCAATGGCCGCGACGTCTTCGCGCTGATGCATGACGAGTATCACGCCAATGAGCATCCCGGCGCCTGTCGCTTCAAGGAGGCGATGAGCTGCTGGTACAATGTCGTGACCGCGGCGCGTTCGCGCGACGGCGGGCGCAGCTTCGCTCCCGATCAGCCGCCGACGGTGGTCGCGGCCCCGACCTTTCGGCAGGATGTCGGGCAGGGGCGCCATCGCGGCTTCTTCAACCCCTCCAACATCGTCCAGCGTGACGGCGCCTGGTACGCGCTGATCGCGACGACGGGCGGCGAGGGGCAGAAGCCCGGCGTCTGCCTGTTCCGGACGACGACGATCGAGGATGCGACCAGCTGGCGGGCCTTCGACGGCGCGGATTTCACCTTGCGCGCGGTCGATCCCTATCGCGGCGACCTGTCGCAGGCAAAACCCTGCCAGCCCCTCAAGGAATTGCCGACGACAGTCGGCTCGGTGACGCGGCACGAGGCCAGCGGGCGCTGGCTCGCGATCTTCCATCTCGGCCCCGACCCGGCCAAGGGCGTCGTCGGCGGGCGCGTCGCCTATAGCTGGTCGAGCGACCTGCTGAAGTGGACGCCACTGCAGACGCTCACCACGCATCCAACGATGTGGAGCAAGGATTGTAGCGACCAGCAGCGCTACGCCTATGGCGCGATCGCCGACCCGGCCTCGCCCTCACGCAATTTCGAAACGACCGGCGACGAGGCCTTCCTGTTCATGACGAAGCTACATGTCAAAGACTGCAAGATCGGGCCGGATCGCGATCTCGTCCGGATCAAGGTCCGGATCGTGAAGGAGACACAATGAACGCGCCCGTCCTCAACCTCGCCACCGCCAGCTCGACAGGGCAGGCCGTGAAGATCCTGCGCGCAACGACGAACGAGATCGTCGTCTCGGCCTCCCGCCGGCCGGAGGGCGGCTGGCCGGATTTGCGCCTTCTGCTCGATGGGCAGGACTACGCCACGATTCATCCAGGCTCCCTGGTCCCCGGCGATGCGACTGTTGCCGAGCTCACCATACCGCTGCCGCGCCTGCCCGACGGGCGCCCGCATTCGGTCGCGGTCATGGATGCGGCGACGGGAGCGCTCGCCCCTGGCTCGTATCTGAGGCCTGTCGCGACCACGAAGGCGCTCAGGGCGCTGGTGATCTATCCGGCCGGTGAGGTCTATGACCATGACAAGGTGCGCTGGTATCGCGCGCCGATGGAGAAGCTGCTCTCCGACTATTTCAACATCGGCGACATGATCGTCTACGACTCGACGCTGAAGCTCCTGCGCTACGCGCATCTCGAGCCGATGAAGATCATGAACCCGACCGAGGCCGATATCGAGCGCTACGCCAGCGAGTTCGACTATGTCTTCGTGCGCGGCTCGAACTTCATCCATGAGAAGATGGAGTGGTTCCGCGCCGTCGAGGTGCTGGAGCGCGTCAAGCTGCCGGTCTATGCCATCGGCGTCGGCGCGCAGGCGAGCCTGAACCGCGCGATCGAGCTCTCCGAGGGCTCGAAGCGGTTCTGGAGCATCGTCGGGGATCGCTGCGCCGCCATCGGCGTGCGCGGCGCCTTCAGCGCCGAGACGCTGCGGCATAACGGCGTCAAGAATGTCGAGGTCGTCGGCTGCCCCTCGATCTTCCGCACGCGTAACCGCGACCTCGCCATCAAGATTCCCGACCAGCGCGAGATCCGCAAGGTCGCCTTCAGCCTGCGCCGCGAGTTCGACAGCAGCTACACGGCCAATCCCGAGACCTATATCCGCAACCAGCGCCAGGCTCTGCTCAAGGTCGACAGCCAGAGCGACATGGTGATGTCCTCGCATGGCGAGCAGGAGGAGAAGGCCTTCTTCCTGCGCGACGATGCCGCCAAGGCCAAGGCCGTCGCCGAGTTCGTCCATTCCGGCTGGTGGGATGGGCCCGACGATGCGCGCATGCGCGAGATCTACGAGAAGAAGCTGTTCAGCTTCTTCGATGTCGAGCGCTACGACGAATTCGCTGCTGGCCTCGACCTCGCGGTCGGCTACCGCGTCCATGGCGTCCTGCCGGCCGTGGCGCATGGCGTGCCCGGCGTGCTCGTTGCCTATGACACGCGCAGCCAGGAACTGGCCGAGACGCTGAAGATCCCGGTCGTGCCGGAAGCGGCGCTGGCGGAGGGCGGCTGGCGCGCCGTCTACCAGGAGGCAGCGCTGAACGCGCTCTCTAAATCCTATGCCCAGTCCTATGACCGCATGCGGAATTTCCTGGCGACGAACGGCGTGCCGCACCGGATGTGAGCAGGCAGGGCGCCGGCTCGCGCCGGCGGCCCTGCCGATCAGTTTTTTTCTAGAGGGGGTCCGCGGCGGCGACGCCGGCGGCCAGTAGCGGCAGGAGCATACCGATGAAGATCGAATACGACGCAGGTACCGCGCTCTCGATCATGCGCGGCAACCCGGTTCGCGGCTGGACCTCGGGCAAGGCCGAGCGGATGGCGAAATCCCGGCTGACCACCGGCGATTTCGTCCAGATCGAGCACAAGCCGAAATTCCAGATCGATCCGTCCTGGCCGATCTTCACCATGGGCTCCTGCTTCGCGCGCGAGGTCGAGAATGTCCTGATGATGCGCGGCCTGTCGCTGGTCACCAGGGGCCATGGCGTGCCGGCCGAGCATTTCGAGACCTGGGATGCGACGACCGGGCGCGGCGGCGGGGCCGCCGGCGGTGAGTTGAGCCGGGGTGCGCTGAACAAATACTCCGTGCGCTCGATGACGCATGAACTGAAGCGCGTGCTGCTCGATGAGAGCTACCCGCATGACGGCCTGATCGAGCTCGCGCCGGACCAGTGGTTCGATCCGCATGCGAGTGGCCTGCGCCTGCTCGACCGCGAGACCGCCTTCGCCAACCGCCAGCGCTTGAGCGCCGCGACCGCGACGATCAAGCAGGCACGCATCTGCTTCTTCACCCTGGGCCTGACCGAGACCTGGCTCGATGCGGAGACGGGGCTTGCAATGAACGCCCATCCCGGGCCGGCTTGGCTCGCGCGCATGCCGGAGCGCTTCCGCTTCATCGATTACGGCTATGAGGCGACGCTTGCCGACATGCTGCAGATCATTTCGATGATCCGCGAGCATTGCCATCCCGAGATGCGCTTCGTCGTCACCGTCTCGCCGGTGCCGCTGGGCGCGACCTTTAAGGACGCCGACGTCATCGTCGCCAATAGCGGCTCGAAATCGGTGCTGCGGGCAGTCGCCGAAGAGCTCTTCCGGCGCTTCGACTTCGTCGACTACTTCCCGAGCTACGAGATCGTGCTCAACTCGCCACGCGCGCTCGCCTTCCAGGAAGACCAGCTCCATGTCGCGCGCGACATGGTCTCCTGCGTGATGAGCCATTTCGAGCGCAGCTATCTCAGCGGCGAGGCGGCGCGCTCGGAAGCGGCTTAATTAGACTCGGAACCACCGCCGTCATCCTGGGCTTCGCGCAGCGAAGTCCCGGGATCCATCGTAAAGCGCTGAGTCCTACGATGGATCCCGGAGCTGCGCCGCTTGCGCGGCTTGTCCAGGATGACGGCGCGGTTATGTGCGAGCCGATTGACGAAGGTAACTTACCTCGTCGTTAGGATCATCGCATCCGCTGGAAAGGCCTGCCGGCGATGCCCAAAGAGTCGACCGAAGCACTCGCGATTTGATATCTATCTCGGGTAGATGTCGAAGGAAGCGCGCGATGCCGACGGCAGCCGAAAAACCCACTGCGAAGCTGTTCATGCATGGCCGCGGCCAGGCTGTGCGCCTGCCCAAGGAGTTCCGCTTCGAGGGCAAGGAGGTTCGCGTCAGCAAGGTCGGCGATAAGGTCATCCTGGAGCCGATGAAGAAGCCGCCGGTCGACCTCGACCGGTTCTGGGCCGAGCTCAACGCGATGGGCGCCAAGGACTTCCTGCCCGAGGGCATCCCGGAGGATGCGCCTGTTGAGCCCGATCCGCGCGTGTTCTTCGACGGATGATCTGCCTCGACACCAATATCGTTCTCTGGATCGTCAGCGGCTGCAGCTCAGCGCCACCGGATCGGCTAGTGGTGAAAGTCTGATGCTTGGTACCCAACGGAGACAGCCGCTATAGGGTGGGAAGCTGACCTTAACCGGCGCGATATAAGGCGGTGTAGCGCCACCGTGAAGTCAGGTACGGGCAAACGACGGTCTTACTTATCGCCGCGCTCGTTATGTTCGCCATCTTTACGTTCTGGCTCGCTCATAAATCAGGTCAGTGGCAAAGTTGGTTGTGCATGCGACGAATGAAGCCTCGCTCAGCAGTCGGCTACTAATGTCTATCGCAGTTGTCGGCTGTCTTGGGTTTTGGTGGTTTATCTCTAGGCGCTAGTTCAAGAGATACCGTCGGGGATCCAAGTCGGCCTGCCAGCTCGATGTGTTGAGCCCGAAGTGGGTCGAAAGCGGGATTTGCCGTAGCAGCATCTGCGTGCGCTTAGTGAGATCAAAAGGCCAGCAGGGCGCCATTGAGGGTACGCTAATGAAGCAATTCGTCGAAGCACTGGGTAATGAATATAAGGCCACCGCTCGCTTCTTCATGTCGAAACGGGGCGTGGCTTTGGCGCTGCTCATGTTAGCGGCCAGCATCGTAATAAAATACGGCCTCCCATAGTCTTCCAGCCCGGTCAGGAAAGGGGTGTCTCCTGCATTCGCGGCGGGTACCAAGCGTCAGATTTTCACCGCTAGCAGCTGCGCGCCGGCACGCCGATCGCGCTGCCGGTCGTCGCGCTCTACGAGCTGCGCTACGGCTTCGCCAAGAGCGAGCGGCGCGAGCAGGCGGAACAGCTCCTGGAGAAGTTCCTCAGCCTCGGCATCGCCGTTCTTCCCTTTGAGGAGGACGATGCCGCCCATGCCGGCGACATCCGCGCCGCGCTGGAAATGAGCGGCATGCCGATCGGGCCCTATGACTACCTCATCGCCGCCCAGGCCCGTCGCCACGGCGCCGCGCTGGTGACCTTGAACAAGAAGGAATTCGAACGCGTGCCGGGACTGATGGTGATGGATTGGGCGGTATGAATTTGGCGGTCCCCTGCGAGGTCTGCGCCGAAGGCCTTGGGGGGGCCGGATGGCTGGGTGCTGGTCCCCTTGGCCAAAGTGGCCTTGATCAATCCCGCCTATCATTGCTCGGCTTAAACGTTGCCTTCTTCCAATTCTGACCACCATTTCACCCGTTCCAAGCGGGACTTAGTTAAGTCGGTCAAGGAGTTAGCGTACACCATCGGCCCCATGGACCCTCCGGGTACGAGAGCGGCGTGAAGGTTTGCTTCCTTCACCGCGAACTCCTTCCATGCGGCCTGTGCTTCGTCAAAGTCATCGGGATCAACGTTTCCGGACGCTTTAGCTCTTATGATTTCAGCGGCGAGCTGTTGTTCAGCCTCGACGAGGAGCTCCGCTCTACGAGAGTTTAGGCCTGATTGGGTCCGGGGCTGTGGCCCGTGTAGGCGGAAGGAGATGACTTCATCACAAGCAGCAACATAGGTCGCCGCCGCGCTCAACAGCTCCGGAAGCTCCTCTTGTGTGTAAATCGGCTCTCTCCCAGCCTCATGGGCCAGCTTGTGGCGTATCTCAAATAGGCGGTTCAGGCTGCTAAATAGCCGTTCGAAATCACGAATGATCGGCGTCTGCTCGTCGGGCGTCTGCTCATCGGCACTCGGGCTTTTAGCCTCGACTAAGGCTCGCTTAAATCCGCCCCCGCAAACAGTGTCGAAATGCCGGACTAAATCCCAATGTGAACTAATGGGCACTTCGTGCGCGATCAGATCGCCAACTGTCACTGTGCGTTTTTGCAAAGCGCTCGTAATCAGGTGATCTAGCTTTATTTTGTCAGAAAGCTTTGCAGCGTTTTCGAGGTATGGTGAGCCATGGTCTATTATTTCTTTTAGCCTCACTCTTATGAAAACTTCGATGTTAGCGACGGCTCGCAAAGCAAAAACGTCAAAAAGAAGCGAACGTTCAGCGGGAATTTTTTCTTTGCTTAGTTCTGCGCAGAGCACGAGTAACTCCACCAACGCCGCGTAAGATTCGTGTTGATAGTGAGAGCGGCCCATTCGGGCTTGCCACTCGGCGATACGCCTCAGGCGTTCCTTAGTTTCTGCCATGCTCTTGCCCGTGCCCCCGGCCGCCCATTTTGGCCCATGATGTCATCCGGCCCGACGTGTGGAAAGCTCGGCGCGGCGACATCACAGAATGGAATCCATAACCCCGGATCCCAGAGGTGCTGTGGGCGGTCGACCGCATTGGTGACAAGGACTGCTTACGTATGTGAACGAAGCCGTCGTTCGTCGCGTAGCGAAATATGTATATGCAACGTGAGACGCACAACTCTCGTATGTGACTCGCGAGATGGGACGAGAATGCCAACCCTCTTTCGGTCGGCGTTCGGCCAACGCCCGTCTCAGTAAGAACCAGCAGGAAGCAGATCAACGGACGTTGCGAGAAGTTCAGTCGACAGCCTGAACACGCGAGAAAGAAGCGGTGCTGCTGGGCTACGAAAATGAGCTACCGCTGGGCTACCAGAGCGATTTCCGACGCCGATGAACTATTGATTTTATTTCACTTTAGAGAGCCACTAGCGAAGTGGCTGGGGGACTAGGATTCGAACCTAGACAACCAGAGTCAGAGTCTGGGGTCCTACCGTTAGACGATCCCCCAACGGCGCGGTGCGTTCGCGTTGGTGAGCCGGGGTCTAATCAAACCGAGCCCGGATGGCAAGTGCAGAATGCGAGCTTGTGGACGATCCGTCCCGACGACGGATTAAGGAGGCCTTTGCGCAGCCGAACGCGCTGCACGCAGCCCCAAAAGAAAAAAGGGCTACGCCGAAGCGCAGCCCGAAGTCTAGGGAGGAAACGCCCAAGGAGGGCGACACAGCATCTCTGCTGCGGTGCACAAGAGATAGGGCTTCTTTTGGACCCGCACAAGGGGAAAGGGACAGCATGGCTGTCCCTAATTTAATCGTCCTGCCCATAAATGCGCCGTTTTGTCATATTTGGCGGGACTGGTCGCTAAAGAGGCAGTTTGAATGGGCAAAAAGATCGCTTGGAAACTCCAGCCCTCATCCTGAGGAGCCGCGAAGCGGCGTCTCGAAGGATGCGCCAGATGGTTCCAGAGCCTCCTGAAACATCCTTCGAGACGCCATTCCAAAAGGAATGGCTCCTCAGGATGAGGGCTCAGGAAATGTCCAAACAGCCTCTAGGCCCCTCGTTCCGGCATGCCGGTCGCCCATGAAAAACCGGGCACAAGCCGGGCGCAAACTGCTATGAGAGCGCCATGCTACGCGCCTTCCTGACCTATTATCGCCCGCATCGGACGCTGTTCGTCGTCGATTTCGGCTGCGCCGTGATCTCCGGCCTGCTCGAACTCTGCTTTCCGCTGGCGGTGAGGGGGTTCGTCGACATTCTGCTGCCGCGCGGCGACTGGCCCTTGATTCTCATGGCCGGGGCGGGGCTCCTGCTGATCTACACGGTCAATTCCGGTTTGATGGCGATCGTGACCTATTGGGGCCACCGGCTCGGCATCAATATCGAGACCGAGATGCGCCGGCAGGCCTTCGACCATCTGCAAAAACTCTCCTTCCGCTTCTATGACGAGCAGAAGACCGGCCATCTCGTCGCCCGTGTCACCAAGGATCTGGAGGAGATCGGCGAGGTTGCCCATCACGGGCCGGAAGATCTGTTCATCGCGGTGATGACCTTTTTGGGCGCCTTCGTGCTGATGGCCTATATCCATGTCGAGCTGGCCTTGATGACGGCGCTGGTGGTGCCGCTCGCCGGCTTCATCGTGGCGCGCTATGGCGGGCGCATGACCCGCAACTGGCAGGCGCAATATGGCCGCGTCGGTGCGTTCAATGCCCGGCTCGAGGAGAATATCGGCGGCATCCGCGTGGTGCAGGCTTTTGCCAACGAGGCACATGAGCGCGCGCTCTTCGCCGGGGACAACCAGCTCTACCGTGCCACCAAGCTCGACGCCTATCGCATCATGGCGGCGAGCCAGGCGCTGAACTATCTCGGCATGCGGCTGGTGCAGCTCGCGGTGATGCTGGCAGGCACCTGGTATGTCGTGCAGGGCTCGCTGACGATCGGCGGCTTCGTCGGCTTCCTCTTGCTGGTCGGCGTATTCTACCGCCCGCTCGACAAGATCGCCGCCGTGATCGAGACCTATCCCAAGGGCATCGCCGGTTTCCGGCGCTATCAGGAGCTGCTCGCGACGCAGCCCGATATCGAGGACAAGCCGGGCGCGATCGCGCCCGTCGCGCTCGAGGGCGATATCCGCTTCACCAGCGTCGGCTTCGGCTATGCCAAGGGCCGGCCCGTGCTGGCGGGCGTCGATCTCACTATTGCGCCTGGCGAGACTGTCGCCTTCGTCGGCCCGTCCGGCGCCGGCAAGACGACCTTGCTCTCGCTCTTGCCGCGCTTCTACGAGGTCGATTCCGGCGCCATCAGCATCGACGGCATCGACATCCGCGAGATGACGCTGGCCGGCCTGCGGCGGCAGATCGGCATCGTGCAGCAGGATGTCTTCCTGTTCGCGGGTACGATCCGCGAGAACATCGCCTATGGCCGGCTCGACGCCACCGAGGCCGAGATCACCGAGGCTGCGCGCCGCGCCAGGCTCGACGCGATGATCGCCGATCTGCCCGCCGGGCTCGACACCGTGGTCGGCGAGCGCGGCGTCAAGCTCTCGGGCGGGCAGAAGCAGCGCCTCGCGATCGCCCGCATCTTCCTCAAGAACCCGCCGATCCTGATCCTGGACGAGGCGACCTCGGCGCTCGACACCGAGACCGAACAGGCGATCCAGGCCTCGCTCAGCGAGCTGGCGCGCGGCCGCACGACATTGGTCATCGCGCATCGGCTCGCCACCATCCGCCATGCCCACCGCATCGTGGTGGTGACGGAGGACGGCATCGCCGAGCAGGGCAGGCATGAGGATCTCGTGCACGCCGGCGGCCCCTACCAGGCCTTGCACGAGGCGCAGGTCTCGCCGCTGCGCCTGTCGCTCGGCGCGGCAGAGTGAAGCTCAGCCGGAGCGGCCTGTCCGGAGCGTAAACGGCGCCTTGAATCCTGCCTTCGGCTTGCGCAGAGGCTGATGTTTTTTAGGCGTTGACAAGCGATTTAGGGCTCTTCAAATTCATAGGTATACAAATGATTATGCCGGCTGACGCAGCGGCGCCGGCATGCGACATCTGTCAATGAGCATCGGGGCGTTTCGCCACCGGGCCAGAACGGGGAACAGCGATGACGATCGACCGTCGGTCACTTCTAGCCGGCGCCTCCGCCGGCGCTGCCTTGATCGCTGCGCCGGCCCTGGTGCGGGCACAAGGGGCAGGGCCCATCAAGGTGGGCGAGATCAACAGCTACACGGCGCAACCCGCCTTCCTGAAGCCCTATCGCCAGGGCTGGGAGCTGGCGCTGGAGCAGATCAATGCGGCAGGCGGCGCGCTCGGGCGCAAGATCGAGACGATCTTCCGCGACGATGGCGGCAAGCCGGAAGACGCGGTGCGCCATGCCGGCGACCTGATCAATGCCGAGAAGGTCGATCTGCTCTCGGGCGGCTTCCTCTCCAATGTCGGGCTCGCGATCGCCGACTTCGCCGCCCAGAACAAGCGGCTCTATGTCGCTTCCGAGCCGCTCTCGGATGCGGTCGTCTGGGCCAAGGGCAACCGCTACACCTTCCGCCTGCGCCCCTCGACCTATATGCAGGCGGCGATGCTGGTCGAGGAAGCCGCCAAGCTTCCCGCAAAGAAATGGGCGCTGGTCGCGCCGAACTACGAGTACGGCCAATCCGGCGTGAAGTGGTTCAAGGAGCTGCTGAAGAAGGCCAAGCCCGATGTCGAGTTCGTCGCCGAGCAGTTCCCGGCGCTCGGCCGCATCGATGCGGGTGCGACCGTGCAGGCGCTGGAGGCCTCCAAGCCCGACGCGATCTTCAACGTCACCTTCGGCGCCGATCTCTCGAACTTCGTCCGCCAGGGCAATACGCGCGGATTGTTCGAGGGCAGGGCGGTCGTCTCGATGCTGACCGGCGAGCCTGAATATCTCGATCCGCTCGGTGCGGAAGCGCCTGTTGGCTGGATCGTCACCGGCTATCCCCATGCCGACATCCAGACGCCGGAGCACGTCAAGTTCCGCGACGCCTACAAGGCCAAGTTCAACGACTACCCGCGCCTCGGCTCGGTCGTCGGCTTCGACACGATGAACTCGATCGCGGCGGCGCTCACCAAGGCGGGCTCGACCGACACCGAGAAGCTGGTCGATGCTATGAAAGGCCTGAAATTCGCCTCCGCCTTCGGTCAGGCCGAATATCGCGCTATCGACCATCAGTCGACGCTGGGCGCGTTTGTCGGCAAGACCGCGCTCAAGGACGGCAAGGGTGTGATGGTCGATTGGCGCTATGCCGACGGCGCGAAATACCTGCCGAGCGATGCCGAGGTGAAGCTGCTGCGCCCGGCGGGGTAGTGACATTTCCCGCTCGCACTTGAACCTCCGTCATTCCGGACAAGCGGCGTAAGCCGCGCAGATCCGGAATCCATCGACGGGCTCGACGGTGCTCTATGATGGATTCCGGGTCGCAGCTTCGCCGCGCCCGGAATGACGGCAGAGCTTTGGCCCCAAGGCGGTTCCCTCATGATCGACCTCATCCTCACCCAGACGCTGAACGGGCTGGCCTCGGCCTCCTCGCTCTTTCTCGTTGCGTCGGGGCTGTCGATCATCTTCGGCGTCACGCGCATCGTGAATTTCGCGCATGGCTCGCTCTATATGCTGGGCGCCTATCTCGCCTGGACGCTGGTGAGCTACTTCGGCGCGGCGGAGCCATTCGGCTTCTGGGGCGGCGTGCTGCTCGCGGCGCTGCTCGTCGGGCTCCTCGGCGTCGTGATCGAGGTCTTGGTGCTGCGCCGAATCTACCAGGCTCCGGAACTCTTCCAATTGCTCGCCACCTTCGGCGTCGTGCTGATGCTGCAGGACCTGGCGCTTGCGACCTGGGGGCCGGAGGACAAGCTCGGGCCGCGCGCGCCCGGCCTCAAGAGCTTCGTCATCCTGTTCGACAACCGCTTCCCGACTTATGAGCTCTTCCTGATCGCGGTCGGGCCGCTGGTGCTGCTCATCCTCTGGCTGCTGTTCCAGAAGACGCGCTGGGGCACGCTGGTACGGGCTGCGACGCAGGACCGCGAGATGGTCGGAGCGCTCGGCGTCAACCAGCGCCTGCTCTTCACCTCGGTCTTTGCCTTCGGCTCGATGCTGGCAGGCCTTGGCGGCGCGCTGCAGCTCCCGCGCGAGGCGGTCAACCTGCATATGGACCTGTCGATGATCTCGGAGGTCTTCGTGGTCGTGGTCGTCGGCGGCCTGGGCAGCGTGACGGGGGCCTATCTCGCCGCCGTGCTGATCGGCATCCTGCACGCCTTCGGCATCCTGATCTTCCCCAAGATCACGCTGGTGCTGGTCTTCCTGGTGATGGCGGTGGTCCTGGTGGTCAAGCCCTATGGTTTGATGGGCAAGGCGCCGATCGGCGGGGCGCGCGGCCATGGCCCGGCCGAGCCGCTGCTGCTGCCGGCCGACAAGCTGACCAGGCTTGCCGGCCTGATCGCGCTCCTGCTGCTCGTGCTCGCGCCACTGGTCGCGCCAGACCATATCCTGCTGACGCTGACCGAGCTGGTGATCTTCGCGCTCTTCGCGGCCTCGCTGCATTTCATGATGGGCCCCGGCGGCATGGCGTCCTTCGGCCACGCCGCCTATTTCGGGCTCGGCGCCTATGGCGCGGCGCTGGCGGTGAAATGGTTGGGCGCTTCGATGGAGCCCGCCCTGATCTTCGCGCCCTTCCTGGCAGGCATCGCCGGCGTTGTCTTCGGCTGGTTCTGCGTGCGCCTCTCGGGCGTCTATCTCGCCATGCTGACGCTCGCCTTCGCGCAGATCGCCTGGGCGACCGCCTTCCAATGGGTCGAGCTGACCGGTGGCGACAACGGCATTCTCGGCGTCTGGCCCTCGGCCTGGGCCGTCTCGAAGCTGAATTTCTACTACCTTACGCTCGGCGTCTGCGTGCTCTCGATCCTCGCCTTGCGCCTGACGATCTTCTCACCGCTCGGCTATGCCTTGCGGGCCGGGCGCGACAACCCGCTGCGGGCCGAGGCCATCGGCCTCGACGTGATGCGCATCCAATGGGTCGCCTTCGCGGTCGCGGCCTTTGCAGCGGGCATCGCGGGCGCGCTCTTCGCCTTCTTCAAGGGCTCGGTCTTCCCGACCTATATGGCGATCCCGCGCTCGGTCGATGCGCTGCTGATGGTGCTGCTCGGTGGCGTGCAGACTGTGGCGGGCCCGGTCATCGGCGCCTTCGCCTATGCGGGCCTCAGCGAGCAGTTGATGAAGGCGACGATGTATTGGCGCTTTGGGCTCGGGCTCTCGATCGTGCTGCTCGTCATCCTGTTCCCGCGTGGGCTGGTCGGTGCGTCGCTGCTGCTGCGCGAGCGCTGGACGAGGCAGCCCGAGCCTGCCGCCCGGCTGGCAGTGGAGGGCGGACGATGAACGCGGTCCCGCAGCTCCAGGCGATCCCCGCCGTGGCGCCCGACCCGGTCCTGGTCGTGCGCGATCTGCAGAAATCCTTCGGCGGCGTGCGCGCGGTCGACGGCGTCTCCTTCTCCGTCCAGGCCGGCACGATGCTGGCGCTGATCGGCCCCAACGGTGCGGGCAAGACGACCTGCTTCAACATGCTCAACGGCCAGCTCAGGCCCGATGGCGGCGAGGTTTTGCTGGCAGGCAGGTCGATCACCGGCATGAAGCCGCGCGTGGTCTGGCGCATGGGCGTCGGTCGTACCTTCCAGATCACCGCGACCTTCACCTCGATGACCGTGCGCGAGAACGTCCAGATGGCGCTGATCTCCCATGCCGGCGGGATCTGGAGCCCGTTCGGGCGCGCCCGCGACCGCCATGCCGAGGCCGCCGACGCGCTGCTCGCCCAGGTCGGCATGCTGGAACAAGGGAGCCGAGCCTGCGGCGTGCTCGCCTATGGCGACCTCAAGCGCGTCGAGCTTGCGGTCGCGCTGGCCAACCAGCCGAAACTCCTGCTGATGGACGAGCCGACCGCCGGCATGGCGCCGCGCGAGCGCATCGCATTGATGGCGCTGACCGCCGATATCGCTGCCGCCAAGGGCATTGCCGTGCTTTTCACCGAGCACGACATGGATGTCGTCTTCACCCATTCCGACAGCGTCATCGTGCTCGATCGTGGCCGGCTGATCGCCCATGGCACGGCCGAGGAGGTCAGGCGCGACCCCAATGTCCGCGCCGTCTATCTCGGCTCCGGCGCGACCTCGGGAGGGCATTAAGGTGAGTGCGCTACTCGAAATCGTCGGTCTCGACGCCTATTACGGCCGTGCTTATATCCTGCAGGGCCTCGGCTTCACGATGAACCGCGGCGAGGTGCTGGCGCTGATGGGCCGCAACGGCGCCGGAAAATCGACCACGATGAAGGCGATCATGGGCCTGGTGCCCCCAGCCGGCGGCACCGTGACCTTCGAGGGGCGGGCGGTTCAGGGGCGCGAGCCCTTCGAGATCGCGCGGCTCGGCATCGGCTATGTGCCGGAGGACCGGCGCGTCTTCTCCGAACTCAGCGTGATGGAGAACCTTTCGGTCGCGCAGCGTCCGGCGCGCTCTGACGCGCCGCACTGGACGCCGGAGCGGCTGTTTGCGCTCTTCCCCAATCTCGGCCGCATGCGCGACCGGCCGGGCGGGGCGATGTCGGGTGGCGAGCAACAGATGCTGACGATCGCGCGGACCCTGATGGGCAACCCCAAGCTCGTGCTGCTGGACGAACCGTCCGAGGGGCTGGCGCCGGTCATCATCGAGGAGATGGCCAAGACCATCCTGGCCCTGAAGGCTGAAGGGCTTTCGGTGCTGATCTCGGAGCAGAACCTGCACTTCGCCGGCAATGTCGCTGACCGCGCCGCGATCATCGAGAAGGGCATGATCCGCTTCACCGGCACGATGGATGAATTGAAGGCCAACGAGGCGGTCAGGACGCAGTATCTGTCGGTGTGAGCGCCAACGTGCCTAACACCCTCGCGTCATCCTGGGCGACCGAAGGTCGTCCCGGGATCCATCGGAGGGCCAATCCTTTGACGAGTCTGGCCCTACGATGGATCCCGGCGCTCCGCTTCGCTACGGCCAGGATGACGTCGCGATTTATCCGGAGGTGGTCAGGCTGGTCGCCCCACCCACGCTGCGCCACTCATCGGCCAGTGCCAGCAGGGCTCCCTCGATCAGCCCCTCGGACAGCAGCAGTTGCGCAACCCTGACGCCGTTCTCCAGCGCCGTCGCCACTGCCGTTGGTGATAACGGCCCCACTTCAACCGTCACCGCCAACCCCCTGAGATCGTTGTCGGGATCGAGTTCACGCGCCGGCCGGCGGAGGATTGCCGCGTCCTTCACATCGACGGCATTGGCGATGACGGTCGCGGCTGCGTCGGCCTCGGCCGCCGAGCGCGCCAGCACGGTGACGGCGTCGGCGATGCCGAGCGAGAAGGAGCGCCCGCGCCAGCCGCTGGTTGCGATACCTCGCGCGTGGCTTGCCGGATCGAGCCGCAGGAAACCCTCCGGCCGGGCGCGGGCAAGCGAGGGCACGACGCCGATGTCGAGCGGGTAACCGGGCGTGACGTGCAGCGCGATATCGCCGCCATTATTGACATAGGCGCGCTCGAGCCGGGGTTCGGCTGCGAGCATCGCGCTGAGGACCGTATCCGCCACTGCGCCGGCGACCGCCGCCATCGGCGTGATGTATTGCGACCGGAAAGCCCAGCAGGCGCGCGCCATGCGTTGCGCCGTCGCGCCCTTCAGGGAGGGCGGCTGATGGTCGAGCGGTTGGCGCAGCAGGCGCAATTCGCCGGCGAGTTCGGTCAAAAGCCCATCGAAACGCGCCTCGGCCGCGACATAGGCCCGCTCGATTCGCGGCTTGGGACCGAAGGCCGCGATGACGAGATCGCTCGGCCCCTCCTGCAGATGCAGCCGGTTGCCGGGCAGGCGGGCGATGCGATGGGTTTTCAATGAGGGGCGCATGGTGACTTCATATGGAAACACCATGTCATTCCGGACAAGCCGCGAAGCGGCGCCGATCCGGAATCCATGCTGGAGCGCGTCATGGTCGGGCTTGACCCACTGCTGTCCGGTTGGAGTTCTGACCCCTGAGCGGATCATGCACGGCTCTCCCCTCGCGGGCGAAGGTGACGCGAAGTGCTGGATGAAGGGCGCGGGGAACCCTTCTCCCGGATGGGAGAAGGGCAGGGATGAGGGCCTGCCGCCGATTATTGAGGCGCGACCGTGCCGCAGCACTGGCTTCATCCTGAAAGCACAGGAGACGATGCGGAGCCGCTTGCGCGATCTGGTTATCTGGCCTGCCCTCACCCCTGCCCCTCTCCCACACGGGAGAGGGGTTCCCCGCGCCTGTCTCATTCGTCACCGCCCGCTGGAAAGCCTTCAATGAACGGTGCTCTTCGATCGGGCGCTTGCAGCGAACCGGATAGTCGTGGGCTTGATATGACGGTGCGTGGGCGATCGAGCCGCTACCCCACATCCCGCCGGAGCGGCCAGGGATTCTCCGCCACCGCGTTCTCGATCCGCGCCTGCCCGCCATGGGCGCGCAAAATCTCTTCCATCGGGACGATCTCGTCGGCATGCCCGCCCGAGGCGAGATAGAGTTCGCGCGACAGGGTGAATTCGATCGGCGCGACGATTGCCGGCGTCGGCACATAGCCAAAGGCGTTTTTGGGCATGCGCAGCACATCGACCATCACGGTGATGCCGCCGCCGGGCCAGACATAGACCGGCGCGCCGCCCATCGTGACCCGCGTCGTGCCTGATTGAACCGAGCGCGTCAGCAGCACGGGATTCTCAGTCACACCCGCCCGCAAGCTGCCGCCGGCGCCGGCCATGAAGGTGACGGTGCAGAGCGAGGGCTCGCAATTCTCGCCGATGCGCTCGACGACCTGCCGCACGGCCGCCGGCATCTCGGCTTCGACGGGCAGCAGGTTCTCGTCGAGCACGCAATAAAGCGAATCCTCGCCGGTGGTCGATGTCATCAAGAGGCGCATGCCGGGCCAGGCGAGGCCTGCATCGATCTTCTGGATGATCGAGAGCGGTTCGGTGATGTCGGTGCCGCCCCAGCCGAGGCCGGGCTGGGCGACCTGGAAATAGCGACCAGGCGTCGATTTCCGCCCGCGCACGCGAATCCCGGCGGGTTTCATGTCGAGCACGCGGCCGGCCTGATGCTCGGTCAGCACGCCGGTGATGTGATCGTCGACGACGATGACCTCGTCGACATGGCCCTGCCACTGCTTGGCGAAGATGCCGATGGTGGCCGAGCCGCAGCCGACACGCATGCGCGTCTCCGGTTTGCCGTCGACGATCGGAGCGTGGCCGGCCTGCACGATCACGCCATGGCCGCCATCGATGGTCAGTTCCACTGCCTCGCCATTGCTGAGCTTCAGCATCGCCTCGCAGGTGGCGTTGCCTTCCTTCTTGGAACCGCCGGTGAGATGGCGCACGCCGCCGAGCGAAAGCATCTGCGAGCCGTACTCGGCCGTGGTGACATGGCCGATCTGCTCGCCATTGGCGCGTACGGCAGCGGTCTCCGGGCCGAGATGGCGGTCGGTGTCGATCTTCACCTTGACGCCGCAATACGAAAAAATGCCCTCGGTCACGACCGTGACGGTGTCGACCCCCTCATGCTGCGAGGAGACGATGAAGGGGGCGGGCTTGTAGTCGGGATAGGTCGTGCCCGAGCCGATGCCGGTGACGAAGGCGCGGTTCGCCGGCAAAATCTTGCCGTCCCAATCCTCGGCGTTTTCGGCAAAGGGCACGACAGGGCCGCCGACCTCGACGGCCTCGGCCAGCAGCACGACCGGATCGGTGCGCACCAGCAGCCCGTTGTCATTGGCGTAGCGCGAGCAGGCGCCGGAGCGGCCGGGGCGAATGCGACACAGGACCGGGCAGGCGTCGCAGCGGACGATGCCTTCATTGCCCTCTGACGCGCCGAATTTGCGCGAGCGCTCGGCGAGCGCCGCATCCGCTGCGGGAACGGGGTTGAGTTCGTTCACGGCTGAGTCTCCTCGCCAATATCCTTGTCGCCCATATCCGTGTCGCCAATATCTTTGGCCCGCAGCAATTCCCACAACCGATGCGGCAGCACCGGGACCTGCCGGGGCGTCACGCCGGTGGCGTGGCGGATCGCGCCGAGGATCGCCGGCGCGGTCGGCACCAAAGCCGGCTCGCCGATGCCCTTGGCTCCGGAGGGGCCGAGCGGCTCGGCATCCTCGACCAGGATGATGTCGATCGGCGGTACGTCGCCGGCGGTCGGGATCAGGTAATCGTGCAAATTCTCGGTGCGGCCGGGCAGGTATTCCTCCAGCAGCGCCAGCCCGATGCCCTGGGCGATGCCGCCATGGATCTGGCCCTCGACCAGCATCGGGTTGATCGCGCGGCCGACATCATGGGCCGCGACGATGCGGTTGAGCTTGACCGTGCCGAGATCGAGATCGACGTCGAGCGAGGCGATCTGCGCCGCAAAACCATAGGTGGCGTAGGGGATGCCCTGGCCTTTCTCGTCCAAGGGCACGGTCGGCGGGTCGAAGCTCCCGATGCCCTCCAGAACGATGCCATCGGCCTTGGCGGGGAGGGCGGCGAGGTCGATGCGCGCGATGACGCCGTTCTCCTCGACCAGCAGCTGCGTGCCCGCGAGCGTCAGGGTCGCGCTCGGGCCGGCATTGGTCAGGCGCAGGATCTCGCTGCGCAACGCGGCGGCGGCAGCCTCCGAGGCGCGGCCGGAGACGAAGGTCTGGCGCGAGGCCGAGGTCTTGCCGGCGTCGAAGGTCAGATACGTGTCGCCGATGACCAGCGTGAAGGCCTCGACCGGCAGGCCGAGCGCGTCGGCCGCGATCTGGGTCAGCACCGTGGTCGAGCCCTGGCCGATATCGACCGCGCCGTTCCAGAAGGTGAGCTGGCCCATGGTGTCGAGCGTGATCCGCATGGTCGAAGGGTTCGACATGCCGGTGTTGCCGATGCCGTACCACATGCAGCCGATGCCGACGCCGCGGCGCGTGCGGCCTTCGCTGGCATTGAAGGCCGCTGCATCCGCGAGCAGGGCCTGCCAGTGGGGTTTGAGCTTCTCCAGGCATTCGGCCAGGCCGGCGCTGGCCAGCAGGACCTGGCCGGTCGGTGTCGTATCGCCGGCGCGGATTGCGTTGATCAGGCGGAATTCCAGCCGGTCGAGGCCGGCAGCAGTGGCGAGATCGTCGAACAGGCTCTCCTGCGCGATCGCGGCCTGCGGCACGCCGAAGCCGCGAAAGGCGCCTGCCGGCGGGCCGTTGGTGTAGACCGCGCGCGACAGGTTGCAGACATTGGGCACCTTGTAGGGACCGGTCGCATGCACCGGCACGCGGCCCGCCACCGTCGGGCCCCAGGAGGAATAGGCGCCGGTGTCGAAATCGCCTTCCATGGCGAAGGCGACGAGGCGGCCGTCCGCATCGCAGGCAGCCCTGGCTTCGATCGAGGAGGGGTGGCGCTTGGTCGAGGAGATCATCGATTCGATGCGGCCGAAGACGCAACGCACCGGCCGGTCGAGGACCCAGGCCGCGACCGCCAGCATCGGCTGCAGCGAGACGTCGAGCTTGCCGCCGAAGCCGCCGCCGCAAGCCGAAGGGATGATGCGGACATCGTCGAGCTTCAGGCCGAGCACGCGGGCGACCTCGTCGCGGTCCATATAAGGCGCCTGGGTGCAGGCAAAAACCTCGATCGTGTCGTCGACGCGCCGGGCGTAACCAGCCTCGGGCTCGATATAGGCGTGCTCGACGAAGCCGGTCTCGAAGCTGCCGGTGGCGAGATGGGCGGCCTGCGCGAAGCCGGCTTCGACATCGCCGCGCTCGACGCGGCCGCGCGTCAGCACATTGTCGGGCGCGAAATCATGAAGGGTGAAGGCGCTCTCGCCCAGCGCCGCCTTGACGCCGACCATCGGCGGCAGCGCTTCCCAGGCAATCGGGAACTCGTCCAGCCTGATCGCCTCGACCGCATCCTTCTCGCCGACGATGGCGAGCACGCATTCGCCGCGATAGCGCGTTTCGCCAGTCGAGAAGACCGGCTGGTCCTTGAGATGCGGGTAGATGCCGAAGGAGTTCTCGCCCGGCACGTCCTTCGCGGTGAAGATGCGCACGAGGCCCGGGTGGCTTGCGACGAAGGCGTCGAGATCGCCCAGCGCGAAACGGGCGCGGGGATGGGGGCTGCGCACGGCGCGCAGCCAGAGCGCGTCGACCGGCGCGGCATCGGCGCCATAGACCTCCGTGCCGGCGACCTTGGGCTCTCCGTCAAGGCGGGTCATGCGCGCGCCGACCGACGCAGTGCTCGCGGCAGGCGCGATCGGAGCGGGCTCGATGAAAAGATGCGCGTCGCGCACGGCCTCGACGATCTTGAGATAGCCGGTGCAGCGGCAGAGCACGCCGCCGAGTGCATCCTGCGTCTCGGCCTCATTGGGCTGTGGGCTGCGCTTGAGCAGATCGTAGCCCGCCATCAGCATGCCGGGCGTGCAGATGCCGCATTGGGCCGCGCCATGCGCGTGGAACGCCTTCTGCAGGGCTGAGCCGAGCGCGTCCTGCGCCAGGCCTTCGACCGTGATGATCTCGCGGCCTTCCACCTGTCCGATCGGCGTCAGGCAGGCGCAGGCCTGTGCGCCGTCGATCAGCACCGTGCAGGCGCCGCAATCGCCGGCGTCGCAGCCGATCTTGGTGCCGGTGGCGCTGAGGCTCCCGCGCAGCGCTTCGCTCAACCGCGTGTCGGGCGCGTCGCCCAGATAGACGTTCGCGCCGTTGAGCCGGAAGGCGATGCCGTCGCTGGCCGGAGCCGAGGAGCTGAGGGTGGAGCGATCATGGACGTTCACGCGGCGACCTCCAGCGGCGAAGACAGCAAACCGGCGAGCGCGCGCCGCACCAGGACGAGCGCGGCGTCGCGGCGATAGGCGGCGCTGGCGCGGACATCGTCGATCGGCGACAGAGGCGCGAGATCGGCGGCGCTGAGGCTCTCGGCCAGCGCACGCGAGGACACTTGGTCGAGCAGCCGGGCTTCGAGCGCGCTCAATCGCTGCGGCGCGGCCGCGCAGGCTCCCACAGCGATCCGCAGCGAAGCGATGCGCCCTTGCGCATCCAGGGCGAGATTGATGGCGACGGAGGCGATCGAGATCACCAGATAGGCGCGCGCGCCGAGCTTTTTGAAAGTCGAGCGCGCTTCCGCCGGCTGTGCCGGCACGTGGATGGCAACCAGCAATTCA
This sequence comes from Bosea vaviloviae, assembly GCF_001741865.1. Taxonomy (NCBI): domain Bacteria; kingdom Pseudomonadati; phylum Pseudomonadota; class Alphaproteobacteria; order Hyphomicrobiales; family Alloboseaceae; genus Allobosea; species Allobosea vaviloviae. The sequence continues at coordinate 4,717,839 of NZ_CP017147.1, read as the reverse complement.
TCAGGCGCAAGCGCGGTCTTGCGGTTCCCAAGCACGAATGAGGCGAGCGGCAGTCGTCGGCGTCCGCCAGGGCTCGCCAGCTCAACTTCGGCATCAAGCGCCAGCAGCGGCGGCACCCCGTCAGCGGCGGGCGAGGCGTTGCAGAGATTGCCGCCGATCGTAGCCCGGTTCTGGATCTGGACGCCGCCGACCTGCCGGCTTGCCTGTTTCAGGGCGTCGAAGGCGGGCGGGAGATCGGCCTGGGCGATGGCGCTCCATGTCGCCATCGCGCCGATACGGATGCCCTCTGGGGCGTGATCGATGCCGGCGAGCTCCGGGATGAGGCTGAGGTCGAGCAGATCGCGATTATGGGGCTCGAACCAGGCGGCGCGCTGGGTGCGGACGGGATAGACGTCGGTGCCGCCCGCCAGGATCGTCAGCGGGCCGTCGCCGGCTCTGAGCGCCAGAGCTTCATCGAGTGTCCGGGGGCGAAGATAGCGCGTCATGACCGTCTGCTCCTCGTCAGCGTGCTGTCTCAGTCCAGTTCCGGCGCCAGCACGACCGTCAGCCCGTCGAGCTCGGGTGAGAACAGGATCTGGCAGGCGAGGCGTGAGTTCGGGCGCACGTCGAAGGCCTCGTCGAGGCGCTCCAGCTCCTCCTCGCGCGGCGGATGCAATTTATCGACCCAGTCCGCCGCGACATAGACATGGCAGGTGGCGCAGGCGCAGGCTCCGCCGCATTCGGCTTTGATCGGCAGGCCCCAGTCGCGGATGATTTCCATCAATCGCCAGCCTTCGAGCGCCTCGAGTTCGCGCTGCTCGCCTTCGCGATCGGTGACGCGGACATGCATCACGCGACTCCGAGCTTTTTCTGGAGGGATGTCGATGAGGTCGTGTACTGGAAGGTCAGGCGCTTGTCGGGATAGACGTAGCGATGGACTTTCTGGGCGGCGAGCGCGGCCTCGTGGAAGCCCGACAGGATGAGCTTGAGCTTGCCGGGATAGGTGTTGATGTCGCCGATGGCGAAGATGCCCGGTGTGCTCGTCTCGAACTTCTCGGTATCGGCCGGGATCAGGTTCTCGTTGAGGTTCAAGCCCCAATCGGCGATCGGCCCGAGCTTCATGGTCAGACCGAAGAAGGGCAGGAGCGTATTGCAGGCGATCTCGAAGGTCTGGCCGTCACTGTCGCGGCAGATCGCAGCCTGGAGCGCCGTGCCTTCGCCCTTGAGGCCGGTGACCTGGCCGAGCTTCATATCCATCTGGCCCGATGCGACGAGCGCGCGCATCTGCTCGACCGAATGGGGCGCGGCGCGGAAATCGTCGCGGCGATGCATCAGCGTGACGCGCCTGGCGATCGGCTGCAGGTTGAGCGTCCAATCGAGAGCGGAATCGCCGCCGCCGACGATCAGGATGTCGCGGCCGCGGAAGGCCTCCATCTTGCGCACGGCATAGAACACCGAGTTGCCCTCATAGGCCTCGATGCCGGGGATCGGCGGCTTCTTGGGCTGGAACGAGCCGCCGCCGGCGGCGACGATGACGGTCTTGGTCTCGAACACCGTGCCGGCATCGGTGGTGACGCGGAAGCGCGGGGCGTCTGCCGTGCCGATCGGCTCCAGCGCCTCGATCATCTGGTTCAAGTGGAAGGTCGGGCCGAAGGGCCGGATCTGCTCGACGAGATTGTCGACGAGGCCCTGGCCAGTGACGATCGGGAAGCCGGGAATGTCGTAGATCGGCTTCTCCGGATAGAGCTCGGCGCATTGCCCGCCGACCTTGGGCAGGATGTCGACCAGATGCGCCTTGATGTCGAGCAAACCCAGCTCGAACACCGCAAACAACCCGCACGGACCCGCGCCGACTATCACGACATCCGTGGTGATGATGTTGTCGTTGGTCATCGCCGCGTCTCGGGTCATCGCCATGCCTTCCATCGCACCGCGCCCAAGCGCCGGTGAGCTGGCGCGGGGCATCATCAAATCCAACGTCAATTATTGTTAGTATACAAATGAAATTGCGCAAGCGGATTTTGCAGGCAAGTCCTGCTCCAATCAGGCAGGGCGCTGCTCAATCGAGGCGCGCCAGCAGCGCGAGCAGGCGCTCGGCCTCTTCGCGCGAAAGCGGTGCCAGGGTCGCGGCGGTGATCGCCTTCGCCTTCTCGAGCAGGCCAGGAATCGCCTCGTGCCCCTTGGCGCTGAGCCGGACGCGGACGCGGCGCTGATCGTCGGGGTCGGGCAGGCGCTCGACCAGCCCGCGCTCTTCCAGCCGCGCGATCACGCCCTTGATGGTGGCGGGGTCCATCGCCGTCATGCGGCCGAGCAGATTCTGCGAAATCTCCTCGCCGGCGCTCAGTTTCGACATGGCGGCGAATTGCGTCGGCGTCGGGCCGTCATCGCCCATGATGCGCTGGAAGATCGAGATATGGCGCTGCTGGGCGCGGCGCATCAGGAAGCCGACCTGCTCGTCGAGGATATAGCCCGTTGGGGCGGCAGTGCTGGCCGAGGACGGCTTGCGCTGCCTTGCGGTCGGCTTGGCGGCTGTGTCCGCCACGCTGTCCTGCCTGCTCATCCTCATCCCCTGATCGCCGCCGCGCGGGCCGCGCCTCCGGCCCTGCCGCATCGCCTCTTGCCAGCCGCCGAAACGCTGTCCATGATTGTTATTACACATTCAAACATCGCCTGTCTCGCAGGCATGATTGTGCTATACGTTTCGAGCGGAGGACCAGATGGCTCACGACGTCGCGGCAGGCCCGGCCAAGGGCAAGCTCGTCATCCGCAATCTCGGCCTGGTGCTCTCGGGCGATCTCAACCAGCCGATCCTCGACGCCGATACGATCATCGCGGTCGACGGCCGCATCACGGCCATCGGCCGGGCCGCCGATCTCGATTGTGATCGGGCCGACAGCATCATCGATGCGCAGGGCTCGCCGGTCGCCCCGGGGCTGATCGACAGCCATTGCCACCCGGTCTTCGGCGACTGGACGCCGCGGCAGGGGCAGATGGGCTGGATCGATTCCTGCGTCAATGGCGGCGTCACCACCTTCGTCTCGGCCGGCGAAGTGCATCTGCCCGGCCGGCCGAAGGATCCCATCGGCGTCAAGGCGCTCGCCATCACGGCACAGCGCACCTTCGCGAATTTCCGGCCGACGGGGGCGAAGATCCATGCCGGCGCGCCGATCGCCGAGACCAGCATGGTCGAGGAGGATTATGCCGAGATGGCCCGCGCCGGGGTCAAGATGATCGGCGAGATCGGGCTCGGCACCGTCAACACCGGGCCCGAGGCGAAGAAGCATGTCGATTGGGCCCGAAAATACGGGATGGAGACGATCATCCATACTGGCGGGCCGTCGATCGCGGGGTCGAGCCTGATCAGCGAGGACATCGTGCTGGAGGCCCAGCCCGATGTGATCAGCCACATCAATGGCGGCCATACCTCGATCCGCTTTTCCGGCATCTGCCGGCTCTGCGAGCAGGCGAGGGGCGCGATCGAGATCGTCCATAACGGCAATGAGCGCGCCGCGCTCGAAGCCATCAAGACCGCGACCGAACTGAACCTGACCTACAAGGTCATCCTCGGCACGGACGCGCCGGCGGGTTCCGGCGTGCAGCCGCTCGGCATCCTCAGGATGATCGCCTTCCTGTCGAGCCTCGGTGACGTGCCGCCCGAGGTCGCTTTCTGCATGGCGACCGGCAATACCGCGCGGGTGCGCAAGCTCGATGCCGGCTTCATCGCGGTCGGCATGCCGGCCGATCTCGTCTTTCTCGACAAGCCGCAGCATTCGGCCGGAAAGCATCTGCTCGACGCCGTCTCGCTCGGCGACATTCCGGGTATCGGCATGGTGGTGATCGACGGCATCATCCGCACCGGCCGCTCGCGCAACACGCCGCCATCGCACACCGCGCCCGTTCTGGTCGGGCATTGAGGGGCATCATGACTGAGCTCATCGATATCCGTCGGGTCCAGACCAGCGTGGAGGAGATCTTCCACGAATTCGGTCCGCGCCCCGGCCGCACCGAGCGCATCGCCTCGGTTTGCGCCGTGCTGACCAACCCTTATGCCGGGCGCTACGCGCCCGACATCCTGCCGATGATGGAAGCGCTGAAGGCTGCCGGCCTCGACATGGCGACGCGTTGCCTCAACGCGCTCGGCGGCGATCCCGGGACCGTCGAGGGCTATGGCAAGGGCGCAATCGTCGGCTCCGCCGGGGAACTGGAGCATGGCGCGCTCTGGCATGTGCCGGGCGGCTACGCGATGCGCGAGATTCTCGGCAATGCGAAAGCGATTGTGCCCTCGACCAAGAAGGTGGCGGGGCCGGGCGCGCGCATCGACATTCCCGTCACCCATATCAACGCATCTTATGTCCGCAGCCATTTCGGCGCGGTCGAGATCGGCGTGCCGGGCTCGCCGCAAGCGGATGAACTCGTCTTCGTCCTGGTGATGACGACGGGCGCGCGCATCCATGAGCGCGTCGGCGGCCTGCGCGCCGACCAGATCAGCGTTGGCGACGGGCAGCGGTGATGGACAGCTCTCCCTTTCTTGCCAAAAGAGGCGCGGGGAACCCTCTCCCGTGTGGGAGAGGGCAGGGTGAGGGCAGGCCAGGAAACCAGATTGGCACGCCTATCTTTAGCCCGCGCCTTCCTCGTCCAACGGCCTACACCTCACCCCTGCCCCTCTCCTTACAGGAGAGGGGTTCCCCGCGCCTGACTTGACGCTGGAGTCCCTCCGCCATGCCCGCAGACATCCGCAAGATCTTGACGCAAGTCGATGAAATCCATCTCGAAATGGGCCAGACGATCAGCCCGCCGACGCGGCGCGCCGTGGCCTGCGCCGTGATCGCCAACCCGTTCGCCGGGCGTTATCAGGAAGACCTCTCGGAGCTGACCGAGATTGGCGTCGAGCTCGGCGACCTCCTGACCAAGCGCTGCCTTGCGGCGCTGAACATCGCGCCCGACCAGGCCGAGAGCTTCGGCAAGGCGGCGATCGTCGGCGAGGGCGGCGAACTCGAGCATGCAGCCGCCATCCTCCATCCCAAGCTGGGCACGCCGGTGCGTGCGGCGCTCGGCAAGGGGCCGGCGCTGATCCCCTCGGCGAAGAAGCGCGGCGGGCTCGGCACACCGATCGACGTGCCGCTCGGCCACAAGGACGCAGCCTTCGTGCGCTCGCATTTCGATGCGGTCGAGGTCCGGATCACCGACGCGCCGCGCGCCGGCGAGATTTTGGTGGCGATCGCGATCACCGATTCGGGCCGCCCGCTGCCGCGCATCGGCGGGTTGCAGAAGCACGAGATCAAGGGCGAGGACGGGCTGCGTTAGGGGACGACGACCACACCCGCGCCGTCATTCCGGGCGCAGCGAAGCGGAGACCCGGAATCCATCGTAAAGCACAGTGGCCTCCGATGGATTCCGGATCTGCGCCGCTGACGCGGCTTGTCCGGAATGACGCGACGCCGGTGTTGTTTTTTTACGCCGCTTTGTCCTTCATGCCGCCATCGGTCAGCCGGTACCAGGTGATGATCGCCGAGACATAGAGCTCGTTGAGCGCGTGCAGCGGCAGCGGCTTGATCGGCACCACCGGGAAGGGCAGGCGGCTCTTGTCGCCGCTGGCGAGATACTCCGCCATCGCCTTGCCCATCGCGCTCTGCAGGCCGACGCCGCGGCCCATGCAGCCGATATCGACCAGCAGCCCGGGCTCGGGCTCGTGCAGATGCGGCAGGAAATCGCGCGTCAGCGCCACCCGGCCGCACCAGCGGAAATCGAAGCCGATACCCTTGGCCTGAGGATACATCTTGCCGATGACGCGTTCGAGATGGGCCCAGTCGGAGGCGTCCTTCGGCTCGCGGAAGGGGCCGCGGCCGCCCATCAGGAGGCGGTTGGTGTGGTCCTTGCGGAAATAGAGCAGCAATTGCCTGGTATCCGAGGTGACCTGGTCCTCGGGCAGGATCGTGCCGGCGATGTTGTCCGAGAGTGGCTCGGTCGCGACGATGAAGGTGTTCGGCCGGATCACGGTTTGGCGCAGTTTCGGGATCAGGTCGCCGGTATAGCCGTTGGTCGCAACGACGACGCGCGGAGCGGTGACGCTCGCGCCCTGGGCGGTGCGGACGATCCAGGTCTCGCCCTGGCGCTTCAGCGAAACGACCGGGCTCCCGCCATGGATCGTCGCGCCGGCCTTGAGCGCGGCTTTGGCTAACCCGCGCGCATAGGCGAGCGGCTGCACGCCGCCGGCGCGCCGGTCGATCCAGCCGCCGAGATAGCGCTCCGTGCCGAGCAGGCGCGCGACGCTGTCGCTGTCGAGATACTCCGCATCGACGCCGCGCGCCTGCCATTCGCCGGCGCGGCGCTTCACCGTCTCGAGCATGGCTGGCGTATGCGCACCCTGGATCCAGCCGGTGCGCTTATGCGGCACGTCCATGCCGTGCCTGGCGATCAGGTCGAAGACGAGATCGGCGGTCGTGCTGACGAAGCGCGTCAGCGCCTCACCCGCGGCGGGGCCGAATTTCGCGGCGATCTCGCTGGGATCATATTTGATGCCGGGAATGACCTGCCCGCCATTGCGGCCCGAGCCGCCCCACCCCGGCTCATGCGTCTCCAGCACGATGACGGAGACGCCGGCCTCGGCGAGATGGAGCGCGGTCGAGAGCCCGGCATAGCCGGCGCCGATCACGCAGACATCGGCGCTGGCATCCGCGGCGAGCGGCGGCGTCGGCGCGGCTGCGGGCGCCGTCGCATGCCAGAGCGAGGGGGCAAGCGGGAACGGTTCGGCCATGACGGCCTCCTTAGGCGTTGAAAAGCATGGCTCATGCGAAAAACCGATACCCGGTTCTTCGCATGAGCCATGCTTCAGATCGGCTTGAGCACGCGGCGCAGGAAATCCTGGGTGCGCGGATGGCTCGGCGCGCCCAGCACATCGCGGGCCGGGCCCTGCTCGACGATGACGCCGCCATCGAGGAAGAGCACGCGGTCGGCGACCTCGCGGGCAAAGCCCATCTCATGGGTGACGACGAGCATGGTCATGCCGTCCTCGGCGAGGCTCTTCATCACGCTGAGCACCTCGCCGACGAGCTCGGGATCGAGCGCCGAGGTCGGCTCATCGAACAGGATCGCCTTGGGCTGCATGCAGAGCGCGCGTGCGATCGCGACGCGCTGCATCTGCCCGCCCGAGAGCTGGCCGGGATAAGCGTCGACCTTGTCGCCGAGGCCGACGCGGGCGAGCAGGTCGCGTCCGCGCGCTATGGCCTGCGCGGCCGGCTCCTTCTTCACGAAGATCGGCCCCTCGACGACATTTTCCAGCGCCGTGCGGTGCGGGAACAGGTTGAAACGCTGGAACACCATCGCCATCGCCGTGCGGATGCCGGTGATCGAGGGCTGGCTGCGATCGACCCGGACGCCGTCGATGGTGACCGCGCCGCCATCATAGGATTCGAGCCCGTTGATGCAGCGCAGGATGGTCGATTTGCCCGAGCCGGACGGGCCGATCAGGCAGACCACCTCGCCCTTGTTCACATTGGCGGTGATGCCTTTCAGGACGGGAAAGGCGCCGAAACTCTTGGTGACGCCGGTGATCTCGATCATCGAAGTGCTCATCGCCGCGTCCCCTTGCCGAAGCGCCGCTCCAGCCAGCCGACGAAGCCCATCAGCGGCAGGCACATCGCCAGATAGAGCAGGGCGACGAGCGAATAGACGGTCATGTTCTTGAAGGTCGAGGAGGCGATCAACGTGCCTTGCAAGGTCAGTTCGGCGACAGTGATGGTCGAGGCTTGCGAGGAATCCTTCAGCATCATCACCATGATGTTGCCGTAGGGCGGCAAGACGAGCCGGATCGCTTGCGGCAGGATCACGCGGCGCATGGTCAGGCCCCAGCCCATGCCAATCGATTGCGCCGCCTCGACCTGGCCATGGTCGACAGCCTCGATGCCGGCGCGGAAATTCTCGGACTGATAGGCCGAGTACGCGATGCCGAGGCCGATGATCGCGGCCTGCAAGGCCGAGAGCGCGATGCCGAATTCGGGCAGGACGAAGTAGATGTAGAAGAGCTGCACCAGGATGGGGATGCCGCGCAGCGTGTTGACGATCACCTTCGCGATGGTCCCGAGCCAACCGATGCCTGACACCCGCATCAAGGCCCAGACGAGGCCGAGCACCGTCGAGAGCGCAAGCGAGCCAAGCGCCACGATCAGCGTGAACTTCACGCCCTGCAGCAGCAGCGGCAGGAACTGGGTGGCGTCGCGCAGGAAGGTCTGCATAGGGGTTCTGATGGTCGGAGTGAATCTGGCGGGTTTTGCGATATTCGGGCTGTCCGGGGGGCAATCTAGAACGTCATTCTCGGGCTTGCCCCGAGAATCTCATGACCAGAACGCTCTGGTTTCCGAGATGGTCGGGTCAAGCCCGACCATGACGCGTCTCAGATCCCGGATCTTCGCGGAGTTTATCCCTGGGCCGATCGAAGATCGGGCCCGAGGGCTGCGTCCGGGATGACGGCGCGTGGAGTCTATCGTCGATGCGCGTTCAGGCCAGGCCCCACTTCGCCAAAATCTTGTCGACGGTGCCGTCGGCCTTGAGCTTGGCGAGGCCGGTGTTGATCTTCTTGAGCAATTCACCGTCGCTCTTGCGCACGCCGATGCCGACCGAGCCGGAGATCACCGGCTTGTACGACTTGACGATGCGGATCTTCGGGAATTGCCCCTGCGACAGGTTATAGGCGATGATCGGCAGGTCGAAGACGGCGGCCTGGACGCGCGCTGCGTTCACGTCGGCGAGGATGTCGGGCAGGGTCTTGTAGAGCTTGACCTCGGAGAACAGGCCGGATTTCTGCAGCACATCGACATAGGCCGTGCCGATCTGCACGCCGATCGTGATGCCCTTCATATCCTCGAAGGTAACGTAGTCCTTGGTGTCGGTGGCCGGTACGATCAGGCCTTCGCCATAGGTGTAGATCGGATCCGAGAAGTCGATCACCTCCTTGCGGGGCGGGGTGATGTACATCGCGGCGGCGACGATATCGACCTTGTTGCTGGTCAGAGAGGCGATCAGCGTCGCGAACGGCATGCCCTCGACCTCGACCTTGAAGTCGGAGGATGCCGCGATCGCCTTGATCAGGTCGACCATCACGCCCTCGATGGTGTTGGTCTTGGTGTCGAGGAAGGTGAAGGGGCTGCCTGTCGGGGTCGAGCCGACCTTGAGCACGGACTGCGCCCGGGCGGGCAAGATTCCGGAGGGCAGGATTCCCGCAGCCATGGCGCTGCCGGCCAGCATGGACAGGAAGGTCCGACGTTCCATCGCGATATCCCCTCGCTTGCGGCGCGCTGGCTAGCGCGTCCGGCCATGATTTTCATGTGCATGAAGATACGAGCATAGGACAAACTTGCCTGCAAGCGATTTCATGTGCATGAAATAGAGGCGGAGATGGAGAGTTCATGAGCGCCCCTGCCGCCAGTGGAGCCAGCCAGCCGGTCGACCAGGAGATCGGCGCGGGCTTACGCAGATTGCGGCGTGCGCGCGGCCTTTCGCTGGTCGATGTCGCAGCCCGCACCAATTTGTCGATCGGATTCCTTAGCCAGATCGAGCGCGGCTTGTCCTCGCCGACCCTGCGCGTGCTCGTCGGCATGGCGGATGCGTTCGGCGTCGGGCTTGCCGATCTCTTTCCCAATGGCACGCCGCCGCAGGACCAGCCCGCGACCATCGTCCGCGGCGCCGACCGGAGCGAATTGCAGCTCTGGCGCTCGGGCATCCGCAAGCATTTGCTGACCCCGCTTTCGGAGAGCTCGAAGCTCAACCTCTATATGGTCGAGCTGGAGCCGGGCGCGAACACCGGCGACGAACCCTATACGCATCAGGGCGAGGAGGCCGGGCTCGTCATGCAAGGCGCCATGCTGCTCAAGGTTGAAAGCGAGAGCTGGACCTTGCTGGAGGGCGACAGCTTCCGCTTCCTGTCCTCGCGCCCGCATTGCTTCGCCAATGCGGCGGAGCGCGAGACGCGGGTGCTCTGGGTCACCAGCCTGTAGCAAGCAAAGAAGCCCATGGCGAAAAGCGCGATCCTGCCGCTGATCCTGATCATGCCCGGCGTCTTCACCGGGCTGGCCAAGCCGTTGACCGCGCTCGGCGATTCCTATGGTCCCGGCTGGGCCGAGCTGCTCAATGGCGGGCTGGGCTTCGTCTTCATCATCGCGGCGGCAATCGCGGCCATCACCGGGCGGTCAAAGGCGCGACCGCGAGGCTGAGAGGCAGTTTGGACATTCGAGGCCTCATCCTGAGGAGCAGCGTAGCGGCGTCTCGAAGCACAGCCCGAGCCGTCATTGCGAGCGCGGCGAAGCAATCCAGGGAGGCGTAGAGCGAGCCCTCTGCTTCGTCGCTCACGCTCCTCGCAATGACAGGGTGGCCCGTGCCACAGCCCTCCGAACCACAGCCTCCTCAGAGCCTGGCCGACAATGATGAGGGCTCGAATTTCCAATCCGGCTCCGAGCCCAAATCGGCCCCGTTGGTCGCCGCGCCCCGTCTGGCAAGCCCATCCCGGATACTGCGAGGCGGAGATCCGGGATGACGTTACGGTTGGAGTGGGCGGTGTTCAGCCGCCGAGCGACATCTTCAGCGGCGGCTTGACCTCGGCCGGCAGCGGCGAAGTGTAGCCTTCCTTGCCCAGGCGCTTCTTGTGGTCGGCCTTGGCGGCCGCCATCAAGGCGGGGTCGGAGAGCACGGCAGCACCCGTCGCCGCCATCGCCTTGGCGACATGGATCATCGCCTTATGGGCAGCCGGCTGCTTGCCCTGCGAGACCACCTGCCAGGTGTGGAACGGCGTGCCGACGGCGACGGTGGGCGCATGCGCCTGCACGGTCGGCACGGCCCAGCTGACATCGCCGACATCGGTCGAGCCGATGGCGGGGTTGCGCTTGGCGTCCATCGGAACGAGGAAATCGGCCAGCGGCGCGCCCGAATCGTCCATGCCGATGGTGCGCCAGATCGAGGCGATCTCCTGCGGCGACAGCGTCTTGCGGATCTCCTCGGCGAAAGCCTTGTCGGCGTCGTCGAAATGCGGCGGGCCGAGCTCTTCCATGATCCCGTGCAGCGCCTGTTCGAGCGGCGGGTTGGCGAGCAGGTCGGAGACGGCGCTGATGATGCGCATCTCCATCTTGGTTTCCGTCATCAGGGCAGCGCCTTCGGCGATCTTCTTCACGCGCTGGACGAGTTCGAGCATGCCACGCAGGTCGCGCGCGCGGATCGAATAGCGCACGCGGGCATGGGCCTGGACGACGTTGGGTGCGATGCCGCCGGTGTCGAGCAGGGCATAATGCACGCGCGCATCGCTGGGCATGTGCTCGCGCATGTAGTTGACGCCGACATTCATCAGTTCGACGGCGTCGAGCGCGCTGCGCCCGAGATGCGGGCTGGCGGCGGCATGCGCCGCGCGGCCGGTGAAGATGAAATCGGCGCGGGTGTTGGCGAGCGCCAGCGGCGGGGCGACCTCCCACCAGCTCGACGGATGCCAGGTGATCGCGACATCGGCATCGTCAAAGGCGCCGGCGCGGACCATGAAGGCTTTTGCAGCGCCGCCTTCCTCGGCCGGGCAGCCATAATAGCGCACGCGGCCGGGGATCTTGTTCTCGGCGAGCCAGTTCTTCATCGCGGTCGCGGCGAGCAGCGCAGCCGAGCCGAGCAGGTTGTGGCCGCAGCCATGGCCATGACCGGCGGCTTCAACCTCGCGATGCTCGGCGAGGCCGGCCTCCTGGCTCAGGCCGGGCAGGGCGTCGTATTCGCCGAGGAACGCAATGACGGGGCCGCCTTCGCCGGCTTCGCCCATCACCGCGGTCGGGATCTCGGCGATATTCTCGGTAACCTTGAAGCCCTGATGCTTCAGCTCGGCGAGATGCTCGGCGACCGAGCGCTGTTCGGTGTAGCAGACCTCGGGCATGCCCCAGACGCGGTCGCTCAGTTCGATGAAGCGCTGCTTGCTCGCATCCACATGCCGCCAAAGATCGTTTCGGTTGTCCATGATCGTTTTCGCCTTGATGGGGTCGCGATATATGAGCCGGGCAGCGGCCGCCCGTCCAGTTGCTGAAAGCATGGCCGATGCCAGCCGACGCAACGTCATCGTGTCGGGGGCGGGTTTGTTTCCAGTCTGAGCGGAGCCAAGGCGCGGTGGGAAACTCCTCCAGCCCTCATCCTGTGAGCCGCCGAAATTATTGGCTTCATTCAAGCCGGCTTTCTCAGGATGAGGGCTGTGGCACGGGCCGCCCGCCCCGTCATTGCGAGGAGCGTGAGCGACGAAGCAATCCAGGAGGGCTCGCTCTACGCCTCCCTGGATTGCTTCGCTGCGCGCGCAATGACGGCTCGGGCTGTGCGCTCCAGCGCCCTTCCGAACCATCCTTCGAGACGCAGCTGATGCAGCTCCTCAGGATGAGGGCTGGTGGATCATCACGGGTGCTTGTGGATCGGATCGACCCAGTAGACCGCCTCTGGCGCCTCGACCGGGTCGACATCGGTGATGTTGACGACCACGGCTTCGTTGTCCGAGCGCACCAGCACGCATTCCAGCGGCTCGTCGGGATTGGCGTTGATCTCCTGATGCGGCACGAAGGGCGGCACGTAGGTGAAGTCGCCCGGGCCGGCCTCGGCGACGAATTCGAGCCGCTCGCCCCAACGCATGCGAGCCTTGCCGCGCACGACATAGATCACGCTCTCCAGCTCGCCATGGTGGTGCACGCCGGTCTTGGCGTTGGGCTGGATCGAGACCGTGCCGGCCCAGATCTTCTGGGCGCCGACGCGGGCGTGGTTGATCGCCGCCTGCCGGAACATGCCCGGCGTCTGCGCCGTGTTCGGGTCGAGCTTGTCACCGGTGATGACGCGCACGCCGTCATGTTTCCAGCGCGGCTCGTCATGGGAGTGGGCGTGTGGGTGGTCGTGCGGATGGTCGTGATCGGAATGGTCGTGTCCGGACATGATCTCAGCCCTTCCTGGCCGGGCCGGTGGCGATCGGGCGCTCGCTCGAGCCCCATTCCGCCCAGGAGCCGTCATAGATGGCGCGCGCCGGCTTTCCGATCGTCTCCAGCGCGGCCGAGAGGATCGCCGCCGAAACGCCCGAGCCGCAGCTCGTGATCAGGGGCTTGTCGAGATCGACGCCGGCCTCCGCGAAGGCGGCCGCGATCGCCTCGGGCGATTTCAGCCTGCCGTCCTGCATGATGGCGGGGAAGGGCAGGTTGAGCGCGCCCGGCATATGGCCCGACCGCACACCGGCACGCGGCTCGGGCGCCTCGCCGCGGAAGCGGTCGGCGGGACGGGCATCGAGGACCTGGATCGCGCCGCTGCCGAGCGCACGCTCGACGTCGTTGGCGTCGGCGATGGCGGAATGGTCGAGGCGTGCGGTGAAGCTGCGGGCCGAGCGGGAGCGCGGCGGGCCTTCCTCGATCGGGCGGCCTTCCGCCTGCCATTTCGGGAAGCCGCCTTCGAGGATGACCACGTCCTTGGCGCCGAAGGTCTTGAAGGTCCAGCGCACGCGCGGGGCCGAGAACAGCCCGAGCCCGTCATAGACGACGATGCGCATGCCGTCGCCGATGCCCATCGCGCCGACGGCGGCGGCGAAAGCCTCCGGCCGCGGCAGCATATGCGGCAGGTCGGAGCTGGTATCCTTGACGGCGTCGATGTCGAAGCGCAGCGCGCCGGGGATGCGGCGCTGCGCATATTCGGCATGCGGGTCGCGGCCATGGACGGGCAGGTACCAGGAGCCGTCGACCACGACGACATCGGGCGCGTTCAGGCGCTCAGTGAGCCATTCCGTGGAGACGAAGACGTTGTCGCTGGCCATGATCGGCATTTCCTTGACGTTGCGGCCGCTTATCTGCGGCTGGACCTGGCTTCAGAGCAATGCTCTCAACTTTTGGATCTTGAGTATTTCCGCGTTTCTCCGAAGCGCGGAAATACTCTACCTCTTTGTTTTATCGCATTTTCTCCGCGCAAACGCTTCGCGTTTGTCGCGAGGGAACCGGTCTCCACTTCGCTCGAAAATGCTCTAGGCGAGCGCGATGCGGACACGCCGGTTCTGCTTGCCCTTCTTCTCGATATCCGTGACCGCGACAAGGCCGATCTCGGCGGTGTTGCGGACATGGGTTCCGCCGCAGGGCTGCAGATCGATGTCGCCGATGGCCACCAATCGGACACGGCCCGAGCCGCGCGGCGGCTTCACCGACATCGTCTTGACCAGGCCGGGATTGGCGTCGAGCTCCTCGTCCGTGATCCAGCTTTGGGTGACGGCGGCGTTGCGGGCGATCAGGGCGTTGAGCGTCTCGGCGATCTCGGCCTTGTCGAGTCCGCCTTCGGGAATGTCGAAATCGAGCCGCCCGTCGCCTTCGCCGATCGCCCCGCCCGTCACCGGATAGGACAAGACCACGCTGAGCAGATGCAGCGCCGTGTGGATGCGCATGCGCTTCAGCCGGCGCTCCCAGTCGAGCACGACCGTTACGGTCTCACCGGCTTGCGGGGCGCCCTGTCCTTCAAGCTGTCCTGCGAGCGGAACATGGATCACGCGGCTCTTGTCGTCGGGATCGTAGATCGCCGTGCCGATCGCGATCTCGCTGCCATCCGCGCGAACGAGCTTGCCGGCGTCGCCGGGCTGCCCGCCGCCGGTCGCGTAGAACACCGTCCTGTCGAGGATGACCCCGCCGCGCTCATTCACGGCCTCAACGCGCGCTGACGTCTCCTTCAGATAGGCGTCCTGGCGAAACAGCAACTCGGTCGGCATGGTCTGGTCGTCCCTGGGACGCGCCTCGTCAGCGCGGGCCGGGGAGATTGCACGGATTGGGCTGGCCGCGCCACAGCACTTTCTCTCGGGGACCGCGTAGCTATTCCGCCTGGCCCTTCCGTCGCAGGACGGCAGAGACTAGATAGCGCGATGAATAGCGCGATGATCCGTCGGTTGCGCCAGGGAGCCTCGATGTCATTGCCGCGCATGCAGCCGAAGGACGGCGTCGCCTGGGTCACGGGCGCGAGTTCGGGCATCGGCGAGGCGGTTTCGCTCGAACTGGCGCGGCGCGGCTGGACCGTCGCGATCACGGCGCGCCGGCTCGAACAGCTCGAGGATATCGCCCGGCGCGCCGAGGGGTTGCCCGGCCGCATCGTCGCCCATGCCGGCGACGTGACCGAGACTGCCGCGATGCAGGCGGTGGTGGATGGAATCGAGAGCGTGCACGGCCCGATCGCGCTCGCCTTCCTCAATGCCGGCATTGCCCCTCATGTCCATTCCGGCGCGTTCGATCTTGCGGCCTTCGAGCAGGCTTTCGCCGTCAACCTGTTCGGCGTGGCCAAGGGGCTGGCCGCGGTGCTGGCGAGCATGACGCGGCGGGGCCGGGGGCAGATCGCCGTCAACGCCTCGATTGCGGGCTATGGCGGCATGCCGCGCGGCGCGGCCTATGGTGCGTCCAAGGCGGCAGCGATCCATCTCTGCGAGGCGCTGAAATTCGACTGCGACAGGTTCGGCATCCGGCTGCAACTGGTCAATCCGGGCTTTGTCGACACGCCGCTAACCCGTGGGAACTGCTACCCGATGCCCTTGCTGATGCCGCTCGAGGAGGCGGCCCGGCGCATCGTCGACGGTTTTGCGCGCGGCGGTTTCGAGATCGCCTTCCCGCGGCGCCTGGCCTGGTTCGCCAAGGCGGTGAATTGTCTGCCCTATCCCGCCTATTTCTGGCTCGTGGCGCGGTTGATGCCCCGGGGCAAGCCGAAGTGATCCCATCTGAAATCTGAAACCGTCTCTCATCCAAGAGTGAGAGCCGGATCAAGAGCGAGAGCAGGATACGAAAAACCGGTGCCCGTTTTTCGCATCCTGCTCTTGCATGAAAAAAAAGCCGCACCGCAGCGGGGTGCTGCGGCGCGGCCTGATTTGAGCGATCGCTGACTTGGACGATCACTGGCTTGGACGATCAGCGGTAATAGGGCCGGTCGTAATAGCGGCGGTGGTGGCGCGCATAATAGGGCGGCGGGCCGCCATAACGACGTCCATAGGCGTGTCCCGGAGGGCCATAACGGCGCGGGCCGTGGCGGAACTCCCGGCGGCCATCATAGCGCCAGTCGCGATACTGGACCTGCTGGATGTCGCCGGCCGGAGCCTGGATCTCCCGGCCCGAGGCGAAGGCCGGCGCGGCCTGCGCGATCGCGGGCAGGAATGTCGCAGCACCAAGCGCCAGGCTCGCGGCGAAGATCAGTTTACGCATTGAAGTCTCCTTCCGATGAAATCGGTATGGCTCCGATCTATCCCGGCGCCGCGGAACTGCCGATGAACGGAAAAGTTCACCTGCGTTCAGGGAGGGGGGAGGATGCGGGGGCCGAAACTGACGATTGCGAGGAGTGGCTCCGGCCCTCGCGTCGAAGCCGGCCTTCGATCGGCCCAAGGATAAACTCCGCGTAGACCCGGGATCCGAAGCGCGTCGTGGTCGGGCTTGACCCATGAGCGGATCATACGCAGCGCCCCCCTTGCGGGCGAGGTGACGCGAAGCGCCGGATGAAGGGCGCGGGGAACCCTTCTCCCGTATGGGAGAAGGGCAGGGATGAGGGCCTGCCCTAACCGATTAAGTCCGCAGTGGCGCCGTTGCGTGTCCATAATCAGCGGCACACCCTCACCCCTACCCCTCTCCCATTCGGGAGAGGGGTTCCCGCGCCTGTCTCATCCGTCAGCGCCCGCTGGAAAGCCGGCATGGATCCGGATCGGCGCGGCGGAGCTGCGTCCTTGGGCCGGCCGAAGGCCGGACCCGGGGGGCCGCTTGTCCCGGAAGCCGGCTCGGTGGCCGCCAGTGGAGCCAGGAAAAGACCGCCCGGCGCAAGCGAGCGCCGGGCTGTCCGCAGGCTCAGCCTGCCTTCTTGGTGACGATCGTGAGCAGCCCGTTCTCGCTCATCTGCGCGAAAAGGACATGGGTCGAGGATAGCCCCTTGGCTTCCAGGGCCGATTTGATGGTCGGAGTGGAATCAACCGAGCTCCGGAGCTTTTGAAGCTCACCGTCGCCACGCTGGGAGACGATCTCAGTGACCTGCGATTGAGTCGCCGCCGGCAATTCACTGATGTCGACCACGTTGACCGATTGAATCGTCGGCGGGGCCGATGGGGCTTGCGGAGCAGATGCCGGTGGGCGAGGGGACGAGGGCGAGGGGGTCTGCGCGTTGGCGGCCACGGACAATGCGAGAGCGGCTCCGGTGGCCAGGGTCGTGATCAGGCGCATGGATGTTCCTCCATCAGTTGCGGATGAACGGCCTAACCCACACCGCAAATGCGGTCGGATGCTGAACGGCAGCTGACCATTTCGTGACGATGTCGTGGCGAAGGCATCACATTGATGGCGCTCATCACATTGCTGGTGCTTGGGGCTGTGGACCTGAGCCGACGAGGATAGTCACGGCTATTCGGCGGCCAGACGAATCTCCGGATTCATCGGAACACGCAGAAATCTAGGGAACGCCCAGAAATTTCGACGAACCAGGCGGCAAAATTCCCTATGACCCTTCGTTTCGAAGGAGTTTTCAGCGCAACTCCTATGCTTTGACATTTACCGTGTTGCCGCCGTCCCGATAAGGTTGCGATGCCGTCGATCCGCCTCATTGCCTCGCAAACCGAATGACTGTGCCGATGTCGCTGCGCGGCCCGCGCAACGTCGCTGCCTTCCCGCTCGTGAGTGGCGTGGGCCTATCGTCCTCGGTCACCCCACAGGTCACCGACCTCGCGATGGCGCGGCTTTCGTGCGGGACGTTCGCGTTGATGCTGTCGCCGCTGCCGAACTGCTCCGCATCACATTGACCATCGCCGGCATCGCGATTCATCGACTGAAAAGGGAAGCGCCATGAAATACGCCAATCTCGGCCGTTCGGGTCTCAAGATATCCAGAATCGGCCTGGGCTGCATGAGCTTCGGCGTCGAATCGAGGGCGTGGCGGCTCGATGAAGCGGCGAGCCGCCTCGTCATCCGGCACGCGCTCGATCATGGCATCACCTTCTTCGATACCGCTGACATGTACGGCGCGGGGGAAAGCGAAACCGCGCTCGGCCGTGCGCTTACCGATTTCGCCCGGCGCGACGAGGTCGTGATCGCGACCAAGCTGTTCTACCCGGTGCGCCCGGACCCGAACGGGCGCGGCCTGTCGCGCAAGGCCTTGTTCGCTGGGATTGACGCCAGTCTGAAACGGCTTGGAACCGATCACATCGACCTCTACCAGATCCATCGTTGGGACGAGGAGACGCCGATCGAAGAGACGATGGAAGCGTTGAACGACATCGTGCGCGCCGGAAAGGTGCGCTATCTCGGCGCCTCCTCGATGTTCGCCTGGCAGTTGCTCAAGGCCCAGAGCGTCGCGGCGGCCAACGGCTTCAGCCGTTTTGTCTCCGTGCAACCGCATTACAATCTTCTCAACCGCGAGGAAGAGCGTGAGATGCTGCCGATGTGCCGATCCGAAGGCATCGGCGTCATCCCCTGGAGCCCTTTGGCGCGAGGGCGGCTCGCCCGACCCTGGGCCGCGGAATCGACCTCGGACCGCGTGCGTCACGACCGCACTGCGGAGCGGCTTTACGCCCACACCGCAGCGGCGGATCAAAGCGTTGTCGAAGCGGTGGGCGAGATCGCCCGCAAGCGCGGCGTTTCGCGAGCGCAAGTGTCGCTCGCATGGCTGCTGTCGCGGCAGGGCGTGGTCGCGCCGATTATCGGTGCAGGCAAGCTTGCCCATCTCGATGACGGGCTGGGCGCGCTAGACCTCAAGCTCGACGACGCGGAGATAACGGTGCTTGAAGCGCCCTATGTTCCACACGCCGCCAGCTTCTATGAAGAGGCCCTCGGCCCCGTTAAAAAGGGGCTTCCCGAAGCGGCTTGATCCGCCATCTTCCAGGGTCGGAGCACCTTGCGGGGTTTTGAGGGGCTCATTTGCCGCGTGATGTGCGGTGAATAGGCTTATGCCTGCGGCGAATACGCACCATATTCACCGCAACGAGCGCGGAGAATACGGTGGTCCATATCCATGAGCTTGAAGGCTGGCCCCGGTTCGAATGGAGCGGCTATCTAGCGCGGTCCTCTACGAAATTTGGCAGGTGCTAAGGCCGGCTTTTGGCGCATAGCCGACATTCCGAAGGTAGTGTGCAGGGAGTTCTGCAAAATCTGAGGTTGGCCATGGCAGGTTGGTGATGTTCGACGTCACCTCACTCCAGCCGGAGCCCCACCATGACCAGAAGCGAGGCTAAGCCCGCGATTGCCGCCGTGAAAGAGCTTTTCTCGCAGCACCCTGATGGTTTGCGCGATGTCGTCAGAGCCGTGCTGCAGGAGGTTCTTGAATCAGAGATGACCGAGGCCGTGGGAGCGGCGAAGGGCGAGCGTAGCGAGGGCCGCCTCGGCTATCGTTCGGGCTCCTATGGCCGCACGCTGGTGACACGTGTCGGCAAGCTCGAGCTGCGTGTGCCGCAGGATCGGGACGGGCGTTTCTCGACCGAGCTGTTCGAGCGCTACCAGCGCTCGGAGCGGGCCTTGGTGGCGACCTTGGCGGAGATGTATGTGCAGGGCGTCTCGACGCGGAAGGTCAAGGCGATCACCGAGGAGCTGTGCGGCCACGCCTTCTCGGCCTCGGCGATCAGCGCGATCAACAAACGCCTCGACGAGAGCCTGAAGGCCTTTGCCGAGCGCCTGCTGGCCGAACCCTTCCCCTATCTGATCCTCGACGCACGCTACGAGAAGGTGCGCGAGGCCGGCGTCGTCATGAGCCAGGCGGCATCGACTGGGACGGGCGGCGCCAGATCCTCGCCGTCGAGATGGCCAACCGCGAGAGCCGTTCAGCTTGGCGCGACTTCCTCGTCGGCCTCAAGGCGCGCGGCCTCAAGGGCGTCGAGTTCGTCGTCTCCGATGATCACCCCGGCCTGGTCAAGGCGATCGGCGAGGTCCTGCCCGAGGCGGCCTGGCAGCGCTGCTATGTCCACTTCCTGCGCAATGCGCTTGACCATCTGCCGCGCAAGCACGCCGACGACTGCCTCCAGGAGCTGCGCTGGATCTATGATCGCCGCGATCTCGCCGAGGCCAAGGCCGATCTCGCCGCATGGCTGGCCAAATGGTCGTCGCGCTATCCGCGCCTGACCGGCTGGGCCGAGGATGCCATCGAGCAGACCCTGACCTTCTTCAGGCTGCCGAGGCAGCACCACAAGCACCTCAAGAGCACCAACATGCTCGAACGCCTCAACGAGGAAATCCGCCGAAGGACCTATGTCGTGCGCATCTTCCCCAACACAGAAAGCTGCCTGCGCCTCGTGCGCGCGCTCGCCGTCGAAACCCACGAAAACTGGATGGAGGCAAACCGATACCTCAACATGGACGACCTCAGAGAGCACAAGAAAACCGCCCTCAGACAAGCCGCATGACCGCCGTCACAGCCAACCCATTTTGCAGAACTTGACGCACACAACCATTCCGAAGGTCGGCTTCTAGGTAGCGCTCCGCTGCATGAATAAGCGCCAATGCTGCGATCCGAACTATGTTTGGTTCACATGCGAGCCTTTGGAAAGTCGAGAAAGTCGTATTAATTCAGGCTGCGGGCTTCGAGTGCGTCGACAAAGACGCGGTCCCAGCGTCCCTCTCGAATGGCCTGCATCGTGGCCTCTTCCGCCTCACGCTGCCTCAGGGCTTTCTCGATCACACTCGGTGCCTCTTCAGGCGAAAAGACAACGAGCCCGTCCTGATCGCCGACGACGAGGTCGCCAGGTCGCACGGTCATGCCGCCGACCGAGATCGGCACGTTGATCGCGCCCGGGCCGTCCTTGTATGGGCCGCGATGCGTGACGCCACGGGCGTATACGGGAAAGGAACGCTCGCTTATTTCCGCAACGTCACGGATGGCGCCATCGAGCACCATGCCGGCGAGACCAAGCGAAGCCGCAGCGAAGGTCATGATTCCCCCGACGAGCGCATTGGAGAGATCGCCCTCGGCATCCACCACCATGACATCGCCAGGCCTGCAAAAATCATAAGCGCGCAGGATCGCGAGATTGTCGCCGCCGCGGGTCTTGACCGTGACCGCCGTGCCGACGAGCGGAGCCGGGCGGTGATAGGGCGTGAGTCCCTTGCTGCCGCGATTGCGCCGGAGTTGATCGCTCAGGAGCGCGACGGCGATCTCCCTCAAGGCCGCGATGATCCGCGGGTCGGCCTGCTGAGAGGAAGGATTCGTTTCGATACCAGCCATCAATCGGTCCCGGTTCTGTGTGGATATCAAGCGAGGTCGGCGACGGCGCGGGCGATGCGGGCGACCCCGTCAGCCAGAATTTCGTGCGAGGTTGCAATCGAGAGCCTGAAATAGGGCGAGAGGCCATAAGCGGATCCCGCCACAACCGCGACGCCGACGCTATCGAGAAGATACAAGACGACGTCGCCATCGGTTTCGAGCCGCCGGCCGTCCGGTGTCGCGCGGCCGATCAGGCCGCCACAGTTGACGAAGAGGTAGAAGGCGCCTTCGGGCATGCGGCAGGACAGGCCCGGAATCGCGTTGATCCCCGCCGCCGTCGCATCTCGCCTCTCGCGATAGATCGCAACGCTTTCTGCGACGAAGCCCTGGTCTTGCGTCAGGGCAGCAGCAGCGGCCGCCTGGCTGATCGAGCAGCTGTTGCCAGCCGATTGGGACAGGAAGGTATCGAGCGCACGCACGAGATCGCGCGGGCCGGCCACCCAGCCGATGCGCCAGCCGGTCATCGCATAGGTCTTCGAGACGCCGTTGATCGCTAGCGTCCTGTCGCGGAGTTCGGGCGCAGCAGACAGGAGATGCGGAGCGGTTCCGCCTTCGAAGCGGATGTGCTCATAGATGTCATCCGTCATCACCAGGACGGAGGGATGCCGGGCGAGCACCTCGGCGAGCGCGCGGTACTCGGCAGCCGAATAGGTCGCCCCGGTTGGGTTCGAGGGCGAGTTCAGGATCAGCCAGCGAGTCCGCTTCGTAATCGCAGCATCAAGCCCTGCCGAGGTCAGCTTGAAGCCCTGATTCTCGGGGCAGGCCACCGGAACCGGCAAGCCGTCGCAGGCGAGGACCATATCGGGATACGACACCCAATAGGGCGCCGGGATGATAACCTCGTCACCGGGTTCGAGGGTCGCAGCCAGCGCGCTGTAGATGGCGCTCTTGGCCCCGTTCGTGACGATGATCTCGTCGGGGACGTAGACAAGGCCGTTTTCGCGCTCGAGCTTCGCGACAATTGCCTGCCGCAGTTCAAACGTACCGGCGAGAGCCGTGTAGCGGGTCGCTCCGACCTCCATCGCCCGGCTCGCTGCCTGCCTGATATGCGCGGGCGTATCGAAATCGGGCTCGCCCACCACCAGGCTGACGATCGACCGGCCTTCACGGCGCAGCGCGTTGGCGCGTTCGGCCGCGAATGTGCTGGGCGAAGGTTTGATGCGCCTGACGCGCTCGGCGACGCGGGGAAAGCTCACGGCGTCTCGATTCCTGTCATCTGAGAACGAGGCGTGACGCTATCGCCGCGTCGAACCGGTGGCCAAGAGGAGTTCGCTCTGCCTTTATAGCGTTCCCTTATGGATCATGGTCTTCCCGCACGGCCCGCTCCGGCTAAGCCGGGGGACCGGAAGGCCAGCATGAATCTGAGGCGCCTGCAGTATTTTGTGAAGATCGTCGACATCGGCAGCCTGACCCAGGCGGCCGACATCCTGCACGTCGCCCAACCGGCGCTGAGCCAGCAACTCGCCACGCTCGAGGGTGAGGTTCGCCAGCAACTGCTTTTGCGCACGAAGCGAGGCGTGACGCCCACCGAAGCGGGCAAGGTCCTCTACCGCCACGCTCAGCTTATCCTGCGGCAATGCGAACAAGCGCTCGCGGATATGAAAGCCGCCGGGCTGGGCGTGTCGGGGGCGGTGTCGGTCGGCCTAGCGCCCGGGACGGCCGCGGCCGGACTCGCATTGCCACTGTTGCGCGCCGTCCGGCTCCGGCATCCCGGCGTTATCCTCTATCTCAACGAGACCTATGGTTCGACGCTTTCGGAACTGGTCATGAACGGCCGGATGGACCTTGCGGTGCTCTATGGCGGCAAGACGGCCGTGCACGGTCTCTCGTTCCGCCCCCTCCTGCGCGAGTGGCTCTGTCTCGTCGGTCCCAATACCCTGGACGCTCCGCCCGATACCGTGCCGCTGTCGCTCGTGGCCGACATGGATCTCTATCTGCCACGGCCCTACAATGTCGTCCGCAAGATGGTCGACGAGGCTTGCGCCGGTCTCGGTCTCGCCCCCAAGGTCGTGGCCGAGATCGAATCGGCCAGCACGCTCACGGCTGCGATCACTGACGGACATGGTGCAACGATCCTGCCGGAATCGATGGCCCGGCAAGTGACGGCGTCTTCGCCAGCTTGGCATTCGCGCATCATCGACCCTGCCATCGAGGCTCCGCTGGC
The DNA here is from genome assembly GCF_001741865.1 of Bosea vaviloviae. NCBI lineage: Bacteria > Pseudomonadati > Pseudomonadota > Alphaproteobacteria > Hyphomicrobiales > Alloboseaceae > Allobosea > Allobosea vaviloviae. Next base: position 4,694,499 of record NZ_CP017147.1, on the reverse strand, counting down.
GCTCTGCCAGTCGGACCACCTGCCGCTTTCGGAGCCGGCCCAGATTGTCAGGGATATCATATTGGAGCTGGTGGCCGATTGGCCCGACAACCTGCTGGAGGCAGCTGAGCCCCACCGGCAGCCCCCGTCATAAGCCGCTCTTATCTGCCCAGAGACAAACCGTCTTAGCTTGCCCGGTGCGGGGTCGTTAGCGTTGGCGTATGGCGCCGTCGAACCCGACCAGCCCGGTGAGCCAGGATGGACTTGCACCATATCAAGACGCTGATCGACACGATGGCCGCGTCAGACCTCGCCGAGATGGAGGTCAGCCGCGACGGCTGGACCTTGCGCCTCGTCCGGCGGGCATGGCCGGCTCCAACGGTCCGCGCAGAAACCTCCGGCCGCGCTGCTTCCCCGCCTCAGGCGTCGCACGGCACCGATCTGCCGCCTTCCGCGGAAGCTCTCATACGGGCGCCGCTTTCGGGCATCGTCTATCTCGGCTCCTCGCCGAACGATCCGCCTTTCGTGGTGGCCGGACAGGCTGTCGCGATGGGGACGACCCTTTGCGTCATCGAGGCCATGAAGATGTTCAACGAGGTGAAGGCCGAGCGGGACGGTCTCGTCGAGGCCGTCCTCGTCGCCGCCGGCGATGAGGTCGAGGGCGGCCAGCCGCTCATCCGGCTGGTGTGAGCGGCGGCCATGTTCAATTCCGTCCTGATCGCCAATCGGGGTGAAATCGCGCTCCGCATCCAGCGCGCCTGCCGAATGCTCGGACTGCGCACCATCGCGATCTACTCGGAGGCTGACCGGGAGGCGGCTCATGTCCGCCATGCTGATGTCGCCGTCTGCATCGGCCCCGCTCCCGCTATCCGCAGCTACCTCGACGGGGCCGCGATCCTGCTCGCCGCCGCGGCGACGGGGGCGGAGGCGGTCCATCCGGGCTACGGCTTCCTGTCGGAGAATGCCGCCTTCGCGGAGCGCGTCACGCAGGCCGGCCTGACCTTCATCGGCCCCAGTGCGGCCTGTATCCGCACCATGGGGGACAAGGTCGCGGCAAAGCGCGCCATGCGGGCCGCCGGCGTGCCCTGCGTGCCGGGCCCAGACGCCAGTCTTCCCGATGCCCCGGAGGCGATCCGGCACATTGCGGCCGAGATCGGTTATCCGGTCATCCTCAAGGCGGCGGGAGGCGGTGGCGGTCGCGGCATGAGGATCGTCGAGCAGGAGAGCGGCCTGCTGGATGCGCTTGCCTTGACGCGCGAGGAGGCGAGGCGCGCCTTCGGCAATCCCGAAATCTATGTCGAGAAGTTCCTCGGCCGCCCACGCCATGTCGAGATCCAGATTCTGGCCGACGGTCATGGCAACGCACTCTGGCTCGGCAGCCGCGACTGTTCGCTCCAGCGCCGCCACCAGAAGGTGCTGGAGGAGGCGCCTGCGCCGGGCCTGCCGGAGGCGCTCCTGGTCGAAGTCGGCGAACGCTGTACCGAGGCCTGCCGGCAGATCGGCTACCAGGGCGTCGGCACCTTCGAGTTCCTGGTCGAGGCCGGCGCCTTCTTCTTCATCGAGATGAACACGCGCGTTCAGGTCGAGCATCCTGTGACCGAGATGACGGCGGGGATCGACATCGTGGCCGAAGGCATCCGGGTGGCCCGGGGCGAGCCCCTCTCCATCACGCAATCCGAGATCGCCTGCCGCGGCCATGCCTTCGAATGCCGCATCAATGCCGAGCATCCCGACAGCTTCGCGCCTTCGCCGGGACGCATCACGCGCTTCGATGTCCCAGGCGGTCCCGGTGTGCGTGTCGACACGCACGCCGGGGCCGGGACCGTCGTGCCGCCGTATTATGATTCCCTTGTCGCCAAACTGATCGTGCATGGCGCGACACGACAAGAAGCGCTCGCGCGCCTGACGGTGGCGCTTTCCGAAATGCGGGTCGAGGGCGTCTCGACGAATCTGCCGCTGCATCGCCGCATCGTCACCGATCCGGGTTTCATGGAGGGCGGCGTCGACATCCACCACCTCGAAGCCATCCTGCGGCGGGGAACGGCTTGATGAGCGCGTCACCCCGCATCAGCCTTCTCGGCACGGGCGCGCTGCTGTTCGAGGCGCCGGGCGAAACCGATCTGCCGACGCAGCGCCGCATCTGGTCACTGGCGCGCGAGGTCGAGACCTGGCCCGAAATCCGCGAGGCCGTGCCCGGAATGAACAATCTGCTGGTGAGCTTCGCCAGCCGACCGCGGCGGCTCGACGCCATCGAGGCGCGGCTCATCGACGCCTGGGCGGCGGTCGATCCCTTGCCGCTTGCGGGGCGCATCGTCGAGCTGCCGGTCATCTATGGCGGGGATGGCGGCCCACACATGGCCGATGTCGTCGCGCATACAAGGCTTGGTGTCGACGAGATCGTCGCGATCCATAGCGAGCCGATCTATCCGGTCTACGCGCTCGGCAGCCATCCCGGATATTGTTACCTCGGCGGGATGGACCCGCGCCTTGCGACGCCGCGCCGCAAGGTGCCGGTCCTGACGATTCCAGGTGGCGCCGTCTCGATCGGAGGCGCGCAAACCGGAGTGTCCGCGTCGGACGGGCCGAGCGGCTGGAACACGATCGGGACGACGTCGATGTCCTTCTTCGACGCGCTGCGCGATCCGCCGGCCCTGCTTCAGCCCGGTGACAGCATCGCGTTTCGAGTCGCCCGGGTGATCCGATGATCGAGATCCTGTCGCAGAGCGCGCTTGCGACCGTGCAGGATCTCGGCCGCGTCGGGGCGCTGCGGTGGGGTGTCGGGACGGCGGGCGCCATGGATCGATTGGCGCTCCTCTGCGGGAACCTCCTTCTCGGCAATTCCGAGGGCGCGGCCGGGATCGAGATGCAAATCTTCCCCTTCGAGATGCGCTTCGATCAGGACTGCTCCTTCGCACTGAGCGGCGCCGATTGTGCGGCGACGCTCGATGGCGTGCCGCTCCTGCCTTGGTCGGGTGCATCGGCGCAGGCCGGCCAAATGCTCCGTCTCGGCCTGCCGCGAGCCGGCCGCTGGCGCGGTGCGCGGGCTTATGTCTGTGTCGCAGGCGGCATTGACGTGCCGATCGTCCTGGGTTCGCGCAGTACGCAATTGCGCGGCGCGATCGGCGGCCTCGATGGTCGCGCTCTGCGACAAGGCGACCGGCTTGCAGTCGGCACCCCGGCCGACGACGCGCCGGCTGCCGTCCTGGCTGGCATCATCCCACCCGCACTCGCCATGCCGCTCGCGGTCGACGGCGTCCCGGCTGTGCGTGTCCTGCCCGCCGCTGAGTATGCCCGCTTCACGCCTGCCTCCCGCGCGGCATTCTGGTCCGAACCCTGGAAGATCACGCCACAGAGCGATCGCTACGGTTTCCGGCTCGCCGGACCCGTGATCGAGCCGATCGAGCCGATCGAGTTGCGCTCTCATGGAATCGTGCCGGGCGTCATCCAGGTGCCGCATGGCGGCCAGCCGATCGTACAGATGTGCGACGCGCAACCTTCCGGGGGCTATCCGAAGATAGGGACCGTGATCGAGGCCGATCTCTGGCGGCTCGGCCAGGCGCCGATCGGCAGTCGCATCCGCTTCGTCGAGACCGGCTGGGAGGAGGCGCTGGCGGCGCTCGACGAGATCGAGCATTGGCTCGCCGGCATTCGGCGTTTGCTCGATCTCCAGCGCGCGCGGAGCCTTGGCCGATGACAACGCCACTGGATCATGCCGCAGAGATTGCCGCCTGGCTGGCTGCAACAGACATCGATGTTCTCGAACTTGACGGGCCGGAGGGGCGCCTGCGGCTGGCGCGAAGCGGTTGCCACGTCTCCCGTGTCGACGACGCAGCGCCTGTCGGGCCAGTGGAAGAGCCGGAGCTTGGCGGAGAACGGCACGACAGGATCCGCTCGCCAGGGGTTGGTCACGTCCTGCATGCCCATCCGCTGCATGAGACGCCGCTCGTCCAGCAGGGCGCGCGCGTCGCCGCCGGGCAGGCCGTCGCGCTCCTGAAGATCGGAGCGATGCTGATTCCGATCTCGGCCTCCTGCGACGGGATCGTCGCCGGGTTCATCGCGCCGGACGAATCTCTGGTCGGCTTCGGCGATCCCGTCCTCGACATCCGACCGGCCTGAGGAGCCAGCCCCATGCAGATCGATCTCAACGCCGACCTCGCCGAAGGCTACGGCCCCTGGACCATGGGCGACGACGCCGCGCTTCTGGACGTCCTGTCATCCGCCAATATCGCCTGTGGGTTCCATGCGGGCGACCCGCTCATCATGGACAGGACGGTCAAGGCCGCGCTCGCCCGGGGAGTGGATATCGGCGCCCATGTCGGCTTTCCCGACCGACAGGGTTTCGGCCGCCGCCCGATGCAGATCGACGCGGCCGAACTCGCTGCCATGGTGACCTATCAATTGGGCGCGCTCGAAGGCATCGCCCGCTCGGCCGGCCATCGCATGACGCATATGAGCTTTCATGGCGCGCTCGGGAACATGGCGGCGGCGGATTCCAGCGTCGCGCGACCGCTTGTCGAAGCCGTTGCGCGCTTCGACAAGCGCTTGATCATCGTCTCTTCGACGAGCCGCGCCATCGAGGGCGCGGCCGCGCAAAGCGACATGCGGGTCGCAACGAGTTTTCTGGCTGATCGCGCTTATGACGAAACCGGCTTGCTGGTTCCGCGGCAACTGCCGAACTCGGTCATTCATGACGAGGCGATCGTGCTGGAGCGAGTCCGGCTGCTGCTTCGAGAGGGCATCGTTTTGACCTATGACGGACAGAAGCTGCCTATGCGCCCGAAAAGCATTCTCCTGCATGGCGACACGCCAGGCGCCCTGGCGTTGGCGTGCAGCATTCGGACGGAGGTCGAGGCCGCAGGTGGGCGGGTCACGCCGATATCCCGCCTGATGGCGGGCTCACACCACGAAACATAAGGAGGTCTTATCTCTCCAAAGACAATCCGTCTTGGCGGGCCTCGATCCGCTTCCGCTAACGTCACATCACCAGAACAGGACGCCCATGCCCTTTTCCGATTACAGGACAGCCCTTGTCACCGGCGCTTCGTCCGGCATCGGCGCAGCCGTGGTCGAGCGCCTCTGCGGCGAGGGGCTGGCGGTCCATGCAGTCGCCCGCAGCGCAGAGCCGCTGGAGAACCTCGCCCGGCGCACAGGATGCATCGCCCACGTCCTGGACGTGACGGATCGGGCCGGTCTTGCCCGCCTGACGGGCGAGATCGCGTTCGACGTCCTGGTCAACAACGCGGGGGTCGACCGGCCGAAGAAGTTCCTGGAGGCCGACGAGGAGGACATCGATCTCCTCGTCGACGTGAACCTGCGCGCCGTTCTGCATCTGTGTCGGCTCGTCGTGCCCGGAATGGTGGCGCGCGACCGCGGCCACGTGATCAACATCTCGTCGATCGCGGCAGCCTACAATTTCGGCGGTAACTCGACCTATCACGCCACCAAGGCGGCGGTCAGCATGCTGTCGCGACAATTGCGCATCGACGCCTTCGGCCGGCGGGTCCGCGTCACCGAAATCTGCCCGGGGCGGGTGGCGACCGAGATCTTCGCGCATGTGCATGGCGACACTCCCGAGATCCGCGAGCGCTTCATCGCCGGATACGAGCTGCCGGAGGCCTCTGACATCGCCAACGCGATCGCCTTCGCGATTGCCGCGCCCGTCGCGGTGAATATCGGCCATATGGAGATCACCCCGACCCTTCAGGTGCCGGGCGGCTTGTCCACGGCCCGGCCTGACCTACCGCCCGCGACGGTCTGACGGCCATGAAGGGGTTCGATCTCGCCGCGATCCTGCTGAACCCCGAATTCGGGCGCATGCTGCTCCGCGGCCTGGAAATGACCTTTGTCATCGCGATCGGCTCCTGGTGCCTGGCGATGAGTCTCGGGCTCGTGCTGCTGGTGATCCGGCTGACCCCGAGCCGTATCGCCGATGGGATGGTTGCCGCCTATGTCTCCTATCACCGCAACGTCCCGACACTCGTGCAGCTCATGCTCTGGTATTTCGGGATATCGAGCCTGCTGCCCGATGCGCTCCAGACCTGGCTGGCGGAGCATAGCGGCGAGGCCGCTTTCGCGATCATCGGTCTCGGCCTCTGTCAGGCCGCCTATTTCAGCGAGGATCTCCGCTCGGGGCTCCGGTCGATCGCATCGGGACAGGCGGAGGCGGCGCGAGCGCTGGGGCACAGCTATATCGGCTCGATGCGCTATGTGCTGATGCCGCAGGCTGTGCGCAATGCGCTGCCAGCGCTCATCAATCACAGCGTCTCGCTGTTCAAGAACAGCAGCCTTGCCATGGCGATCGGAGTGGCCGAGCTGACCCATGCGGTCAAGGAAGTGGAGAATCTGAGTTTCCGGACCTTCGAGACTTACCTGATCGCGACCATCGCCTACCTTGTCTGTTCTCTCGCCATCATGGCGGCTGGCGCGATCCTGAGCCGGCGGGCGGCGCTCACGGGAGCGCGTTGAGCCATGCTGTGGGACATCGTCAACATCGTCCGCGAGAACTGGCTCCTCCTGCTGATCGGCCAGTATCCAAACGGTCCGCTCGGCGGCTTCGCGGCGACGCTGATCCTCTCGGTGCTGAGCATCGCGCTCGCCTTTCCGGTCAGCATTCTCATCGCGCTCGCGCGGTTGTCGAGCTCGCCTTTCCTGCTCTGGCCCGCGACGATCCTCGTCTATGTGGCTCGCGGCGTGCCGCTTCTGATGCTGATCCTGTGGGTCTATTTCATGGTCCCGCTCCTGATCGGCGCGAATGTGCCGGGCTTCGTGACGATGCTGGTCACGCTCGTGGTGTACGAGGGCGCCTTTCTCAGCGAGATCGTGAGAGGCGGGATCGTGGCGCTCGGCAGGGGGCAGATGGAGGCGGCGCGCGCGCTCGGCCACAGCCATCTCGGCGCGATGGGCTACGTCATCCTGCCGCAAGCGCTTTACAATATGATGCCGAGCATTCTCAGCCAGTTCGTCTCGACCATCAAGGAGACGACGCTTGGTTACGTCATCAACGTGCCGGAGCTCACCTTCGCGGCCAACCAGATCAACAACCAGCTTCTGACCAAGCCCTTCCAGGTCTTCTTCATCCTGGCGATCGTCTATTACCTGGTCTGCTGGACCCTGACGCGGCTCGCCTTGCAGCTCGAGCGCCGCATCACCCGCAAGCGGGCCGGCCCGCGCGAAAGCGGCGATCGGCCAGTTTTCCGGCACCCGCAATCCCTGATCGTCGAGCCATGACAGACCATCGCCCGCCCGCGGAAGCACCGCCCATGATCAGCTTCTCGAACGTCAACAAGAACTATGGGAGCTACAAGGCTCTCGTCGGGATCAACGCCGAGGTCGCACGCGGCGAGGTCGTTGTCGTCTGCGGACCATCGGGCTCCGGCAAGTCGACGCTGATCCGCACCGTCAATCGCCTCGAAGAGATCGGATCCGGCACGATCACCTTCGACGGGCAGGACGTGCACGGCCCGATGCGAGGTTCCGATCTCAACCGCCTGCGCAGCCGGGTTGGTTTCGTTTTCCAGAGCTTCAATCTGTTCCCGCACCTCTCCGCGCTCGAGAATGTCACCTTGTCGCCGGTCAAAGTCAGCGGGACGAAGCGGGAGGTCGCGCACGAGAGGGCTATGCAGCTTCTCGATCGGGTCGGCCTGGCGGCCAAGGCCGGCTCCTATCCGGCTCAATTGTCGGGTGGCCAGCAGCAGCGCGTCGCGATCGCGCGCGCGCTGGCCATGGAGCCACCCGCCATGCTGTTCGATGAGCCGACGAGCGCGCTCGATCCGGAGATGGTCGGCGAGGTTCTGGCTGTGATGCGCAGCCTGGCCGCGGACGGCATGACCATGATGTGCGTGACCCATGAGATGGGCTTTGCCCGCGAAGTCGCGGACCACGTCTGGTTCATGGATGGCGGCAGCATTCTGGAGCGGGCGCAACCCGGCGCCTTCTTTGGCGCCCCTCAGCATCCTCGCGCGCAGCGCTTCCTCTCGGACCTGCGGCACTGACCCGAAGCCTCTGACACATGGAGATCTGACATGACGTTGAAGATCCTGAGCCTCAGCCTCCTGTTGACCGCAGCTGCTCTTGGCATCGCAACGAGCTCGGCCAGCGCCGATCAGCTCGCAGACGTCATGGCCCGAAAGGAGCTGCGTTGCGGCACCTTCGCGGACGTGCCACCTTTCGCTGCGCCGGATCAGAAGACCCGTGAAATGGTCGGGTTCGACGTCGATCTGTGCATTGCGCTTGCCAAGCGCTGGGGCGTTGCCGCCAAGGTCACGCCGCTCTCCGTCGAGGCGCGGGTGCCGGAGGTCAAACTCGGCCGGGTTGACCTGACGATCGCCAACCTCGCCTACACGCTTGGCCGGGCGGAGCAGATCCAGTTCAGTGACCCTTACTACCTCGCCAAGGAGATGCTGGCTGTAAAGGCGAGCGATCCGTCGACCTCCAAGGCCGACTACAAGGGCAAGCGCCTCGCCTCGACCAAGGGTTCTACCTCGGAGCTTTCGATCAAGATGAACGGCTCCGATCCGCTGACCTTCCAGGATACCGGATCGGCTTTCATGGCCGTGCAGCAGAACAAGGCGCTCGGCATGGTGGCCAACACCATGACGATCACCAAGCTCGTCAACGACTCGCAGACCAAGGGTGTTCCGCTCAAGATGATCCAGGAGCCGATGGTCTTCCAGCCCATCGGAATCGGCATGAAGAAGGACGAGCCAGCCCTGCTCGCCAAGGTCAACGAGACGCTGCGGGCCATGGATCAAGCCGGCGAGATCAATCAGGCCTGGAACAGATGGCTCGGCCCGGATACCGAATTCAAGATGACGCGCACGGACAAGGTCGTGCCGCTGAGCGAGCTGAAGTTCGAGGCGATGCCTTGAGGCTTAAAGCACCGGTGCTGTCACTGTGGGGGATCGCCCTTGGATTCATCCCGCTCGCTGAGCGCCAGCGAGCGCACGAGGCTACCTTCGACGGTTAGGGCCTCACGGCCTGTCGAAGGTGCTTTACCTGGGTTCACAGAATGATGAAAAATCCGGTTTCGGTGTCCACGAAACAGCAGCAGGTCGCTACGCACCGCTGAAAATTGAGATCGTAGCTTGGAGGCGTTCGGTCGCTGAGACGCGCTTCCCCAGTGCCAGCCAAAAGTCCGGTGCCATTTCGTATGTATGCCTGTGTGGGGCATCGGCGGGTGAAGGGAATCGGTATCACGGTCTAGCCGGACCTAAGCGACCGGCCGCAGGTTGATGCTGTCGCCGAATGTCCGCTTCTCGGCACCCTGCCAACGTCGCAGTTGGCGCAGAGTTGCCATACACCGCAGATCGCCTGTCTTTCACGCCGTGGCGCTGATTCTGCGATGAGTGCTCAGAAGAGGTGGGTGACCGTGGTACGAGTCGCTGTTCTACACCTGCCTTCGATCAGCCTCGCGATCCAATGCGGGCCAAGCCGACCGGATCAAACAGGCTCGTAAGCCTAGGGGAAAATCGCACGCGGGCACAGCATCGCACCAAGGCGTGGAAATGACTGGCTCCCGGAGCTGAATGAAACTGCGAACTATTCGTCGTCGATTCCGCTCCGATCGGCCAACTGCAGGTGCGAGCGCACAGCACTCCGTGCGGAATAGCGCTAGCCCTTGGTTCCGGCTGTCGATTACAGTCTAGATCAAGGGGGATGATTGGTGCGGCGCTTGCTCAGTTTGATTTTCGGCGCTGGGCCGCTGGCCGGATTCAGCGATGCGCGGTTGGAGAAGCACTTTGCGGTGCTTGATCGGGTAAGTCCGGGGCTGATGCGCAAGACCGTGACGTTCGTCGGAATTGGCGACGGTGGTTCGGTCCTGTCCACGCTCGGAACTCCGGCGGCTATCTCGACATGGAAAAGCAGGCCGGGCAGATATGTCGGCGACCCATCCCCCGTAGTGCACATGCTGGCCGACGGCGGTGCGGATCTAGATGTCCTGGCTCGCTTCGGTCAGGCAATGGCTGCGCTCGACCCGCTGCCGCAGCGCGGCCATTGGGGAACGTTCGGCACGAAAAACGCGCCTGACTGGCTCCGCCACTCAATATCCAGAAACGCCAGCAACAATCGCACTAAGGTGCTTTGTTCCGTGAGCCGTCTTGCTTCTCTGGCGGCCGCTGGAGGTGCCGACCCCTCCGCCGTGTTGGACATACTTTTCCACCCGGGGCCGGGCGCATCTTATGGGACGGCGCACAGCATCGAGATGTTCGGTGGTGTCGCCAATTGGCTTGGCTCGCAGGCCGCGCTGGTAATTGAGCATCAATCGAAGCTCGATGCACCGGGCCGTGCCGAATTGGCGCATGCGATCGGTCGCTTCGATCTGGCTGCACGGTATCTCGATCTTCTGGTGGAATATGGAACGTCAGTCGCCAAAACGGTGAGAGCGGCGGCTATGAAAGCGCTGACGGCGGCACCGCGCGACGCGCTGATTGCCGCGCTCGACGACAAATTTTCGAAGTCTAATCCTGGCATACGGGTCGAACTCATAACCTTGGCTCTCGGTGCGTTGGGCACCGACTCCGCCACCCTGCTCAAACGCTGGAACGAAGGGGAGGCGGAGAAGCGCCCGAAGGATGCACTCAGCCGCGCACTGGGCAACGTGGCACTCGGCGAAAGTCCGAAGCCCGCTGCCGGGCCATGGGAGCGTGGATATGTCGCGCTCGACGGGGCCACCGTCGCGTTGCCAGTGCGGCAACCGCTGCCGGAACCGAAGCGCCTGCCCAACGCGGTGTATGACCTCCTTCGCCCTTCCGTCGAAAGCTATAACGCAAACCTGCGCGCGTTGCGGGAAGCGAACCGGAACGAAAAGCATCATTGGAGCCGGACGCACCAACTGATTTCCGAGGCGGAGTTCGCGACGTTTCGCGATGTTGCGGAAGGCCGTGCCAAGTCGACAAGCCGTCAAAACTGGAACCAGGGAATGCGCGCCCTCCAATGGGCGAACCAATATGTGAAATGGGATGCGAGCGGTGTCGCCGCGTTCTACGCGAGCCCCGAGCTCAGCCTGCGGCACCTGATTGCGATCACTCGCCATGATGCCCATTGGAATTTTCTGGCGATCCTCGGCGGCGGGTTCGGACATGTCGGCGCGCAGGAACTGCAACGGCGGATCAAGACCAGCGCGGATTTCCAGATCGCCGCCGATCTGTGGGTCGAGATGGGTGGGAAGCTTCCTCCGATCGAGTATCTGCAGGTTGCGTGGCAGGCCTCCCTCGCGAATGTCGACCGGGAATTGTTGTGGCCTCAAGTTGCGGAGGCCTTTGACGGGATCGACGAAGCGCTTGGCCTTGCTCCCCAGAAGCATCAGCCGAGATTGCATGCCTCGAATGCGCTCGACCTACTCGAGACGCTGCCCAAGGTGCCGCATCGCTACATGATCCCGCTGATGACGATCGCCACGGGATCGCAGAAGACGTTGCGATTGCAGGCGCGCAACCTGCTTGGTGGAGCGCCGGACATCGATGCTGCGATCATCGACCTGCTCGGCGACGGCAAGCAGGAAGCTCGTGCAGGCGCCGCCGATTGGCTTGCCGCGCGGCGCACGACTTCCGGCATCCCGGCGCTTCGCGAGGCGCTGAAAAGGGACAAGAGCGAGATCGCGCGCGCCGCGATTATTACCGCGCTGCAAAAGCTGGGGGACGACGTCTCCGACTGCTTCGATCCTAAGGGGCTGCTGAAGGATGCCGAAGCCGGGCTCGCCAAGGCTTCGACCAAGGGCCTCGAGTGGTTTCCGTTCGATCTGTTGCCGCACCTGCATTGGCAGGATGGAAAGGCTGTCGATTCAAAGATCGTGCGGTGGTGGGTGGTGCTGGCGCACAAGCTGAAACAGCCCGGGAGCAATGCGTTGCTTGATCTCTGGATGGATCGGCTGGTGAAGGGGGACGCGCGCCGATTGAGCCTGTTCGTGCTGCGAAGCTGGATCGACTATGACACGCGGCGACCCACTGAGGATGAGGGCAATGCCTATGCCGCCGCCAATGTGGCGTCGGTGCTGAGTCAGAACCAACAGGCAGTGCGGCAAAATCCACGATATGCGGAATATTATGTGACCGATCGCGACAAGCTGTTCGCGATGCTGAAGCGCACCAAGATGGGCGAGTATTTTGGTAGCGCGAACGACAGCAAGGGGGTGCTCGCGCTGGCCACCCAGGCCGAGGGTGCGGATGCGGCCGCGGCGGTGCGGAGCTTCCTGAAGGATCATGGCGCGCGCATCTCACAGGACAAGGCGCTGCTCGAAGCCCTGGCCGCAAGTTCGGCACCAGCCGCGATCCAAGTCGTGCTTTCCACCGCGAACCGCTTCAAGGCCCGGACGGTGCAGGAGCATGCTGCGGCGCTGATCGAACGCATTGCCGAACGGCGGGGATGGACTCCGGAGGAATTGGCCGACCGCACCATCCCGACCGCCGGGCTCGACGAGCGGGGCGTATGCGAGCTGGATTGCGGCGAGGGCCGAACCTTCCAGTTGGTGCTCGACGCGCAGGATGCGCTGGTGTTGCTCAACCCGTCCGGGCAACCCACCAAGGCGCTGCCCAACCCGCGCAACGAAGGCGAAAAGCCGCTGATCGCCGAGGCGAAGAAGCAGGTCGCCACAGCGCGGAAGGAGCTCAAACAGGCCGTCGGTGCACAGACGGAACGGCTATTTGAAGCGATGTGCCTTGAACGGCGCTGGTCGGTCGACGATTGGGAGCGGTATTTGCTGCATCACCCGATCGTCGGGCGGTTGGTGCGTCAGCTGGTCTGGATCGCGATCGATGGCGAAGGGACGCCGCGCTCGCTGTTTCGCCCGCTCGATGACGGCACGCTCAGCGACGTGAACGACGGCGAAATCGCGATCTACTCCATGTCGCAGGTACAACTGGCGCATTCCAGCTTGGTCACTGCGAGCGAGGCGGCGGCATGGCGGGCGCATCTCTCCGACTATGAAGTCACCGCTCCGTTCGCGCAGTTCGAAGAGGACCTGCCCAAGCTCGCCGAGGGTGACGGCGACAAGACCTCGATCGACGATCGCCAGGGCTGGATGATCGAGACCTTCAAACTGCGCGGCACAGCTAACAAGGCGGGGTTTGTGCGCGGCGCGGCTGAGGATGGCGGAGTCTTCATGTCCTATGAGCGCCGCTATGAATCCGCAAAGATCGTCGCGCAGATCGAGTTCACCGGCAGTCCATTGCCCGAGGAGAATATTCCCGCCGCGCTCCAGCAATTGCGTTTCGCGAAGCTGCGGCGCGGAGGGTGGCACGGCAATGGCGTGCCACTGAAGGAAGTTCCACCCGTGCTTCTCGCCGAAAGCTGGAAAGCATTGCATCGTATCGCCGCTGCCGGAACCGGCTTTGATCCGGCTTGGGAGAAGAAGGCGGGATGGTGACCGAAACCGCACTGCGCACGCCGGCGGAGGAACGCTACGCCGAGGAACTAGCGAAGCTGGCGGAAGCCGACGATTCGCTGCGTCCGCGGGGTTGGACCTTGTCGGCCCGAGCGGTGCGGCGATTCATTCTCGGCGATACCAAGCTGGGCATCGTCCGCAAATTCTATGGTGACGATCCGCTGGTCGATCGCGCGATCGTCAGCCTGATGAGCAATCAGGGACTGATGCTGGTCGGGGAACCCGGCACGGCAAAATCGATGCTGTCGGAACTGCTGGCGGCGGCGATCAGCAATGATTCCGCGCTGGTCGTGCAGGGGTCCGCCGGCACCACCGAGGACCATCTGCGCTACGGCTGGAACTATGCCCTGCTGCTAGCCGAAGGACCAAGCGAAAGGGCGTTGGTTCCATCGCCCGTGCTGACTGCGATGCGCATGGGCAAGATCGTGAGGTTCGAAGAGATTACGCGATGCCCGCCCGAGGTTCAGGACGCGCTGATCTCGATCCTGTCGGAAAAGGCGCTCGCGGTTCCCGAGCTTGGCGCCGAGCAGGCCGTGCGCGCTATTCCTGGATTCAACCTCATCGGCACCGCCAATTTGCGAGACCGCGGCGTGCACGAGATGTCGAGCGCGCTCAAACGGCGGCTCAATTTCGAGACGGTCCATCCGATTGCCGACCCAGCGCATGAGCTCGAACTGGTGCTCAAGCAATTAGGCGAGCGGCTCGGCCCCGCCGGGGTGAAGGCCGATGTGGGGGCTGATGTCGCGGACATCCTGGTCCAGACCTTCCAGGATCTGCGCACCGGCCGCACCAAGGAGGGCACAAGCCTGACTCGGCCCGAAGCGGTGATGTCGACTGCGGAGGCAGTGAATGTGCTTCATGCCGCGGCGCTGGAGGCAGCGTTCCTCGACAATGGGAAGCTCACCGGCGCGCATCTGGCACGACAGATCCAGGGCGTGATCATCAAGGACGAGCCCGAGGACGGCAAGCGCTTCAAGGCGTATCTCGATCACGTCGTGAAGGAGCGTTCGGCGCGGAGCGGCCCGTGGCGCGACTTCTATCAGGCGGCCCGCGCGCTGCGTCTGACCTGAGGCCCGCCATGCCCGAGCATGCGGCAATCCTGCTCCACGATTCTGGGCGCGACATCTATATCGCGCCGATCCGGCACCATAGCCCGTCCTGTGCCTGGCATCTGCGGGCCATGATCGCCGAGATCGGCCCCGCCGCCATCCTGATCGAGGGGCCGGACGATTATGATCCGCTGATTCCGTTGCTGACGCACGCGGAGACGCGGCCCCCGGTCGCGATCGTATCGATCCTCGAAGGGTCGGTTCGTGGCGCGAGCTATTTCCCATTCTGTGCGCACAGCCCTGAATATGTCGCGATCCAGGAAGGCGCGGCGCGCGGGGTTCCGGTACGCTTCATCGATTTGCCCGCGACCGACAAGGCGATGTGTGACGACGATTCGGACTCGCTCAATCCTGCGCAGCCACTCGCGCTCGACGAGCGGGCGTTCGACAGTAGCGATTATGTGCGGGCGCTCTCCTGCCGGTTGGGTTGCCGCGATGGCAACGAGGTCTGGGACCAGTTGTTCGAGGCGAGGATCGGAGAGGCGGACTGGCGCCGGTTCTTCGGCGATGTCGGGCGCTATTGCAGCCATATGCGCGAAAGCACGGCGGCGGCGGCGATGGAGGCAGACGGCACGCTCGCCCGCGAGGCGCGGATGGTCGAGCATCTTGCGCAGGCACGCCGGGAGACCAAAGGGCCGATACTCGCCGTGGTCGGAGGCTTTCACGCGCCGGCGCTGGCCGACGCGCTGCCCGCGCTGGAGAAGATCACGCCTCCGCTCCGCGGGAAGGCGGAGCGGCCGCCTTATCTGATCCGCTATGGCTATCGGCAGCTCAACGCGTTGACCGGCTACGGGGCGGGTCTGCCGCTCCCGGCCTATTACGACGCGCTGTGGCGGACCGCGACGGCGGGCGAAGCGGCGCCGTTCGAGAAGGCCGCACATCGCCTGATCGCAGATTTCGCTGCTCACCTGCGCACTGCGCTGCCCGGCGTTTCGACGGCTGTGCCGATATTGGTCGCGACGCTGGAAAATGCGCATCGGCTGGCGGAGCTTCGCGGACGACCGGGGCCCTTGCGCGACGACCTGATCGACGCCTGTCGCTCGACATTCCTGAAGGGCGAGGAAGGCGGCGATGCCAGTCCGGTAATGGCCGAACTGGTGGCATTCCTAACCGGCTCCGCAATCGGCGACGTCCCGGCTTCCGCGGGTTCACCACCGCTGGTCGAAGCGGTTCGGCAGCGCGCACGCGCGCTCGGTTTCCGCATCGACGATGGCGAACGGCGCAATCGCGAACTCGATATCTACCGCAAGCCGCTCCACCGCGATGCGAGCCGCTTCCTGCACGCCACGGTCTTCCTCGATACGGGGTTCGCGCAACGCACCGGCGGCCCCGATTTCCGCTCGGGCGTCGATCTCGACCGGTTGATCGAACATTGGTCGGTCATGTGGTCGCCGCTATTCGAAGCCCGGCTGATCGAGCGGGCTGCGGACGGCGACACGATCGAGGAAGCGCTGGCCGCCGAGCTGAACCGCCGCCTCGCCGCACTCGAAGCGCAGGGAATGGGCGGCAACGCCAGCGCCGCCATCGATCTGTTTGCCGCGGCCTGTCAGGCCGGCATTGCCGCTCATGCCGAGCATGTGCTGCCCATGATCGAAGCCGATATCGTGCGCGATGCCGACCTGGCTTCGGTTGCCGGGGCACTGCGCGACCTGATTGGATTGTGGCACGGCCGCACTGCGCTGGGTTTCGATAATGGCGCGAGGATTGAACGCCTGATCGGCGCGACATGGCGGCGTGCGCTCTACCTGCTGCCCGATCTGGCGAATGCCGGAGAGGATCGTATCGCCGCGACGCTGGAGGCATTGGTGGTGCTGCGCGAAGCGACCGGACTTGCCGATGAATCGCTTCGCGAGCTCGACGCCGCCCTGTTCGACGAAGCGGTTGCCGCCTTGCTCGACACCGAACTTGATCCGGCGCTGGCGGGTGCGGTCGCGGCGTTGGCGTTGCTTGCAGGCAGGATAGACGATGCGGAGTTCGCGACGCGACTCTCGGGCGAGTTGCGTGGCGCCCACCCCGAGACGGCGCGCCGGATCGCCTGGTTGCGCGGCGTGATCGCTATCTCGCGCGAATTGCTTTGGCGTGTGCCCGAATTGATCGAGACAGCGGATCAGGTCCTGTCGGCGCTCGACGATGGCGGCTTTGTCGAACTGTTGCCCCATCTGCGCATGGCGTTTGCCGCGCTCGATCCGCGCGAGATCGACCGGTTGGCCCATTCGGTTGCGGAGCGGCATGGCGGGGACGCCGCGGCGCTGATCGTCCGCCACGATCTGCCTGAAGCCGAAGTGGCATCGAATCTTCGTGCCGATGCGCGAGCCCGCGAAATGCTCGAAGCGGATGGCTTGCTGTGAACGGCGATGCGCCGCAGCTCAAGCGCTGGCGGATGGTGCTGGGGCGCTATGCCGATCCCGCGCTGGATGGTCCGGCGCTGGATGGGGCCGAACGGCGCATGGACCGTGCGCTCGACTATCTCTACGCCCGCGAACTTGCGCAGCGCGGCTTGAGGCGGGACAAACCCAGGTTCGGCAGCCTCGATCCCAGCCGCCTTTCCGTCCTCGACTGGATCGGCGAGGTGCGAGAGTTGTTCCCGCACTCGGTGCTCGAAATGCTCCAGAGCCATGCAGTCGACAGGCTCGGCCTGACCGAACTCCTCAGCGATCCCAAGACGTTGGATTCGCTCGAGCCCAATCGCGGTCTGCTGAAGGCGCTGGTCGCCTTCAAGGGACGCGCCAGTCCGGCCGTGCAGGACAAGATCCGCGAAGTCGCGCGCAAGGTGGTCGAGGACACGATCCGGCGGCTCAAGCCGTCGATCGACCGCGCCTTTTCCGGCCGCCGCAATCGCTTCCGCCGAAGCCGGACCAAGCGGCTTCAGGACTTCGACTGGCGCGCGACGATCCGCGACAATCTCAAAAACTATGATCCCGAACGCAAACGGATCGTCGCCGATCGACTCCGCTTCACCGGGCGCTCGCGCCGCCAGCTTCCCTGGAGGATCATCCTGTGCGTCGATCAATCGGGGTCGATGCTGGGATCGGTGATCTATGCCGCCGTGATGGCCGCGATCCTTTCCGCACTGCCCTCGGTGGAAGTGCGGCTCGTCGTGTTCGACACGTCGGTGGTGGATCTGACCAGCGAAGTTGCCGATCCGGTCTCAGTGCTGATGTCGGTCCAACTGGGCGGCGGCACCGATATCGGCCGCGCCGTCCAATATTGCGAACAGCAGATCACCCAGCCGAGTCGGACCATCTTCGTGCTGCTGAGTGATTTTTGCGAGGGAGGCCCCGTTGCGCCGATGGTCGCGGCAGTGCGCCGGATGGCGTCAGCGCGCGTGACCTTGATCGGCCTCGCCGCGCTCGATGATCAGGCCGCGCCCGATTATGATCGCGCGACGGCTCAGCTTCTCGCCAATGCCGGTATGAAGATCGCGGCGCTGACACCGGACCGTTTTGCCGAATGGATTGCGGGCATCATTGAATGACCCTCGCGGCAACCCTGATGGCGTTCGACGAAGCCGCGCTCGCCGCGTTGGCTAACAAGGGTATCGTTCGCCGGGCTGCGCGCGATGTCGAAGAAGGAAAGGCATCGGTCAGCGGCTGGGAAGGAGAGACCGCCATCGTCTCCGCGGACGGAGAAACGGTTCGCATCGACGCGCGCGGTCCCGCCAAAGCGAGTTGCACTTGCCCGGCTCCTGGAATCTGTCGTCACCGAGTCGCTGCGGTCCTTCTGCTCCAACAGCAGGAAGAAGAAGCGCCGGCAGAGAATGCCGCGGCGAGCCTGATCGCCGAAATCACAGCGCTTCCGGAAGAGGCAATGATCCGCTTCGCCGGTCGCGCGGCATGGCGCGCAGCGCAGGAGATCGCAGCGCATGGCGGCGAAGTCTCCGATACGGGCACCGCGCTGGTGATCACGCTTCGCGGGGACGATTCCGAGGTTCGGTATCTTCGCGGACTTGGTATCGAGGGAATGGTGTCCAAAGCGTCCCCTGCTCGGCGCAAGGCATTGCATGCCGCCGCGCTGATACTGGTGCGCCAGGCCGCAGGCGTGATGGTAAGCGAATCTTCAGCCGAAGCCGAAAAAGCACCGGCAGGCGCGGACGAAGCCTTCCTCACCGAAGTCCGTGATGCACTGGCAGATGCTTGCCGCAATGGCCTCGCGCTGGCGCCGCTAATGCTGGAGGAGCGGCTGTTCACCCTTTCTGTCTCCTCGCGGGCTGAGTCGTTGCCGCGCCTGAGTGCGATGTTGCGCGGCATTGCGCGCATGCTGCGTGAGCGTCGGACGCGAGATTTCCGCTTCGATCCCGATGCGTGCCTTGGCGCCATTGCCGCCGCGGACGCGCTCGCTCGCGCGCTGCCGGTCGCCAGCGATCCCGGACGGCGTGCAGGGCTGATCGGATCGGTTCGTCAGGCCTATGACGAAATTGGGCCGCTTCACCTCTACGGCGCTAGCGGCGAAACCTGGCGGGCGGAAGGCGGTGCGAGGGGTGTGACGGCCTATTTCTACGATCCTGCATGCGACCGCTGGTTCACCGCATCGCTGGCGCGCGGTGTGGGCCAGGACCCATTCTTCGATCCGAGACATGCCTTTACTTCGGAAGCTCTCTGGGGCGGGCAGACGCTCGCCGGCCTGTCGCGAGCCGAATTTCGGTTCGATAGCATTGCAGGATCGCCCGCAGGCCGTCTTTCGGCGAGCACGGCGAGCCGGCCGGACATATCCGGCGCCAGCACGCTGTCCCCCGACTGGGCTTGCGCATTCGATCGCTGGGATTTGCTCGCCGAACGTTTGCGAAGCCGGCTTGTCGGGAGCCTGGCAGCGCCCGCTGCCGCGTTGGAGCCGGTCGTGCTTTGGCCCAGGCGAACCGGGAGGCCCTGGTTCGACGATCTTACCCAGCAACTGCACTGGCCTCTCGAGGACCGGGGCGGGCAGTGGCTTGCTGTGTCGCTAGGCAACGACCCGGATCGCCCCGCGCACTTCGATCACCTGGCGTCTGTGGCGTTTCGCCCTGGCTTCAGCGGTGCCGTCATTGTCGCAGCATCCATCACGGGAACCGCGTTCGAACTCCGCCCGATGGCGCTCTTCGACGAGAATGGCGTGCGCTCGCTCGACTTCGAGGAAGCCCGAACCCCTAAACGCAGCTTCTCGGATTTCCTCCAAACATACTCGAGGCACACCCGCAGCGCACCGGTTCCTTACGCCAAGCCGGCTGGCATCTCGCTTCTGGCAAAAGCAGCGACTGAGCTAACGGGAATCTCCGAAACAGGCTGTCGAGCTATCAGTCGTTCCGGCAGCCAGCGCCTTGCCGAAATCTGTGCCCAGGCGGAACGGATTGGTTTGGGGACAGTCGCAGGAGCCTTGGCGCAGCTCGCCGCCGCCGACGGCCCACTGGCGAGCCAGGTTCTGATCAGTCGCTACATCATCGATCAGATGCGAGCACAGCTAACAACGCTGCCGATGCTGCGGCTCTGAACCGGAACGGCGAGGTTCAGCGAGATATCCCCGAAGGTCGGGTTTCCAGGCCCATATGGAGGTTGCCTAGCTAACGGATGATTTGCGGTGCTGTGCAGGCAAGGCAGCGCTCGGCGCCCTTCATTGGGCTCTTGAGCAATAAAGCCCGCAGAGAAGCTTGTCGTATAGGACGTCTCAAAGACGCCTTCGGGCGGAGTGGTTCTGGTGATCCGACTTTGTTATTAAGTCGGTATTTACGAGTATTTCTGCTCTATTTTCGCCGAATCTACGCTCGGTCTTTTTTGGTCGAAAATTTCTGCATTGATTACATCTGGAATCATCGAAAGGATAAATTCAAGGCGTTCGAGAGGAGGACGCCGCGAGGAGAAGGAAAGATTTGCGCATATGGGCCCGAGTCACCGCAGGTGATGGAATGGTCGGGCTGATTGCGTGGGCTGCGCTAAAAGCCGATCCGCTGCTCCAACCAGGAGTAACGGAGCGTTGCGGACTAGGGCAGATCGTAGGAATGGCGGCAATATCGTAGGCGCGGCGCTCCGCCGTCCCACCATGTGAGACGACTGGCTCCCGGAGCAGGATTCGAACCTGCGACCAATCGATTAACAGTCGATTGCTCTACCGCTGAGCTATCCGGGATCAGTGGCCGCCGTATACCCATGCCACCGGGACCGCGCAAGCCCTTTGCGACGAAGTTGGCGGGAAAACGTCGGCTCACCAATTTGCCTTGGGGTCATCCAGCGCGGCTTGGCGAGGATGGGTTGCGGCCTAGCCCGGCATGTGGTTATACGCCGTGCAAGATGTCTCGCCAGCGCGGACATCGGGAAGGCCTCGTGGCGGAGTGGTTACGCAGAGGACTGCAAATCCTTGCACCCCGGTTCGATTCCGGGCGAGGCCTCCAATTTCCCCGATCATATCGATGTCATGAGATGCGGGTCCACTCCGGTGGGCGCGGTGTCCTCGTGGCGTCACGCCGCGATGGCGTCATATCCTCCTCGTGTCTTGCCTTTTGAGAGTCTTGCCTTTTGACGCGGCCTCGAACAAAAGCTGTCGGATCGGTCGATAGGCTTGGCTCGGGCCCCGGGCCATGGCGTATCGGCCCGCTTTCGACAACGCCGGCCGCGAGTCGCCGGCCTGATCGCAGACGGAGATTTCGGGACATGGACAGTTTCGCCGCGCTGCGCCGCATGATGGTCGATTGCCAATTGCGCACCTATGACATCACCGACCGGAGCGTCCTGGCGGCGGCCGATACGGTGCCGCGCGAGGCCTTCCTGCCCGATACGCTGTCATACTTGGCCTATCTCGACCAATCCGTGCCGCTGCCCGGCACGGGGAGGGCGCTGATGACGCCGATGGTCGTGATCCGCATGATCCAGACGCTTGCCTTGCAGCCCGGCGAGGCCGCGCTCGAATATGGCGGCGGCACGGGCTATGGCGCAGCCGTGATGGCGAGCATGGGCGCGGTCGCGACGCTCTGGGAGCCGGATGCCGAGGCTGCCGCCCTGGCCGGCCCGGCCCTGAAACGGGCCGATGCCGGCGCGGTTGCGCTGGCGAACAAGCGCCCCGCCGACCACAGCTTCGACGTGATTCTGGTCGGCGGCGCCTGCGAGACCGGGCCTGATGAACTTTTCTCTTTGTTGCGCGATGGCGGCCGGCTCGTAGCGGTCGAGGGGTTCGGGCGCGCCGCACGGGTAAAACTCTATCAGAAATCGGGGGAAATCGTTTCGGGGCGGCCGGTTTTCGATGCTGCAGCGCCGATTCTGGCGGAATTCCGCAAGGCGCCGGCTTTTGTTTTCTGAACGGCAGGTGTCGCATTTTTGCGGCAGTGCGAAGCGGAAACCCGCTCTGCAACCAAGCCGGCGTTGGCGCGTGCCTCGGTTCCGGCTATGTAGGATTCTTAAAATTATGCCGAGGCTGGGGCGATGCCTGGGCGTGACAGCAGTCCGCACATGAGGCGTCCGGTGACAAGACAGAAGTTCGATAAGAAGTCGGTTGAGTTCGGTGCCGCGGCGTTGATCGCCGTCGCCTTGCTGTTCGGGGGCGTTGCCGGCGCCAGCGCGCAGACCATGGATGCGGCGCTGTCGCGGGCCTATTCGGGCAACCCGACGCTGAATTCGCAGCGCGCTTCGCTGCGGGCGACGAACGAGAACGTGCCGCAGGCGCTCTCCGGCTATCGGCCGAGGATCACGGCCTCGGCCGATATCGGCGCGAGCATTACCGAGAGCGACATTCCCGCCAAGAACTCGACGAGCGGCTTTCACAACAACTCGCTCAGCCGGCTCGGCCCGCGCGGCGGCGGCGTGCAGGTCGACCAGAACATCTTCGACAGCGGCAAGACGCGCAGCTCCGTCAGCCAGGCCGAATCGCTGGTGCTGGGCGCCCGCGCGACGCTGCGCAATACCGAGCAGAACGTCCTGCTCGATGCCGCGACCTCCTATATGAACGTGCTGCGCGACACCGCGATCCTGAATCTCAACCGCAACAACGTTGAGGTCCTGGAAGAGCAGCTGCGCCAGACCCGCGACCGCTTTCAGGTCGGCGAAGTGACGCGTACCGACGTGGCGCAGGCCGAGGCGCGCCTGTCGGCGTCGCAGTCGCAGGCGATTCTCGCCGAATCGAACCTCAAGACCTCGATCGCGCGCTTCCGCCAGAATGTCGGGATCGAGCCCAAGCAGCTCGCGCCGGGACGGCCGATCGAGAATCTGCTGCCGAAAACGCTGCCCGCCGCGCTCAATGTCGCGCTGACCGGGCATCCCTCGATCATCGCCTCGCTGCATGGCGTCGATGCCGCTGAATTGCTGGTCAAGGTCACGGAGGCGGACCTCTACCCGACCTTCGGCGTGCGCGGCGTCGTCCAGCAGCGTTATGATTCGACCTTTTTCGGCGACAACCGGACCAGCGCCAGCGTCGTCGGCACGCTGACCGTGCCGATCTATGAGGGCGGCCAGGTCTATTCGCGGACGCGGCAGGCCAAGGAGACGGCCGGCCAGCGCCGGATCGATGTCGATACGCAGCGCGATACGGTGCGCGCGGCGGTAGTTTCGGCCTGGGGCGGTCTCGAGGCGGCCAAGGCGCAGATCATCGCGGCCCAAGCGCAGGTGCAGGCGGCCGAGACCGCGCTGTCTGGCGTGCGCGAGGAGGCCAAGGTCGGCCAGCGCACCACGCTCGACGTGCTCAACGCGCAGCAGGAACTCGTCAGCGCCCGCTCGACCCTGGTCACGGCGCAGCGCGACCGTGTCGTCGCCTCCTATTCGGTGCTTTCGGCGGTCGGCCGGCTTTCGTCCGAAACGCTGAAACTCAAGACCGAGACCTATGATGCGCGCAAGCATTATGACCAGGTCAAGGGCTTGCTCTGGGGCACCCAGACGCCGGACGGGCGCTGAGTCAGAATAACAACAGCGGGCATTTCTCTTGTGGGCGGCTGAAAAGCCGCCTTGCCCGGGCGGCTCTGCGTGAAATACTCAAGGCTGGAGCGGCGTTGATTCTATCGACGCGCCTGGTGTCGAGTGGTCCGGACCCAAGATGAGCGCGCAACCGAAGCCCAGCGAACCGTCGATGGAGGAAATCCTTGCCTCCATTCGTCGGATCATCTCGGATGACGAGGCCAAGCCTGCCGAGGCGCCGCCTCCTGCCGTAACGGACGGGGACGACGAATTGAAGGCGCTGCTCGCTGGCGCGAGCGCCGTGTCGGCCGCCGATGACGACGTGCTCGATCTCGGGGCCGAAGCCAATCTGATCGCCGCGCCCGAACCGGAGCCGCCGGCCGAGGCCCAGGCGGAATCCAGCGATATCGACTTCCTCGAGGCCGCGGAACCGGCCGCGACAGCCGAGCCGGAACCCGTCTTGCCGCAGGCTTTCGTGCCGCCTCCGGCTCCGCCGCCTGCTGCGTCCGCGCCGTCCTTCGACATGGCTCAGCTGCTCTCCGACCAGACGAGTTCGGCGGTCACCAGCGCCTTCGGCCAGCTTGCCCATACGGTTTTGTCCAACAACGCCCGCACGTTGGAGGATCTGGTAAAGGATATGCTGAAACCGATGCTGAAGAGCTGGCTCGACGACAACCTGCCGACCATGGTCGAGCGGCTGGTGCGCGCCGAGATCGAGCGCGTGGCGCGCGGCGGCCGCAACTGAGCCGGTTTTGGGAATTTCGCGAGCCCTCATCCTGAGAGGCAGGCCCGAAAAGAACCCAAAGATTTCAATGGCTCTGTCCTGACCATCTCCGCGCCGTCATTCCGGGCGTAGCGAAGCGGAGACCGGAATCCATCGTAGAGTTCGGTGGCCTCCGATGGATTCCGGATCTGCGCCGCTGACGCGGCTTGCCGGAATGACGGCGCAGGGGGATGGTTCAGGAGACTCCCGAACCATCTGGAGCATCCTTCGAGGCGCCGCTTCGCGCTCCTCGGGATGAGGGCTGGAATGTCCAAATAGAGGGCTCTCAGCCCCGCGTGGCGCGGCGCCTCGCGGGCGCGGTCTGAAGCCGTGCGAACGCGCCTTCCGAGTGCAGCTTCTTGTAGACGAGGCTGCCGAGCATCAGGGCCAGCGTCGGCGTGCCGAGCCGCGCGACCAGCATCGCGATGCCGATGGTGACGGGGCGGGAATAGCGGCCTGCCGCTGCTTCGGCCGCGAACCAGGCGCCGAGCGCGTGGACGAAAAACTTCATCGCAATTGTTCCCTTCGCGTTCCCTTGCTGCAATGGTCAGAGGACCACTTTGCGATTATCGCCGAGATTGGGCTTCGAGCCCGAGATCGCGGCTGCCGCCATCTTCACTGTCGTGACGATCTTGCCGGGACTGTCCCAGAACTCGGCCATGGCCGGCCTGACGCGCAGGACGCGGATATTGGGATCGTCCTTGCTCTCCCAGAACGCCCTTGCAGCGATTGACCAGAGTTCGCCGATCTTGCGGCGGTCGTCGAGCATGTTGGCCGTGCCGGTCACAGAGACAAAGCGATAGCCGCCATTGTCGGCAAAGGTCAGGCAGACATTGTCGTTGATCTCGACCTCGTCGTCCTTGTGATTGCGGGCGTCGGTCAGGAAGTAGATCGCATCCTCGTCGCGGGCGGCATGGGCGCTCATCGGCCGCGAGCGCAACTCGTCACTTGAGCCGTCATGAGTCACCAGCATGCACAGCCCGATATCGTCGATCAGCGTCCAGGCGCGATCTTGGTCGGTGTGATGGGTCATGGGACATTCTCCTGTCGTTCACGTTCTCAACGGGTGGACGCTGCAACAGTTCCTTCCCTCCCTTTTCGCGACGCCCTGCCGTCTCCATCCTGGGAACGAGAACCTGGGGAACGCGAAGCGCCCTCGCGCGTATCTTGAGCCAAGGTCCCGACCAGATTTTTCCTCTGCCAGATCTTTTCCGCGGGCAGGTCTTTTCCGCTGGCAGGCCTTTTCCTCTGGCAGGCCTGCCGCAGATGACCGCATCGAGGATATCGCCATGAAGAAGCCTGTCTCCAAGATCAACTTAGCCTCGAAGATCGACCTGACCTCGAACACCAAGACCGAGGTGATCAGCCTGCTGAATGAGCGTCTCGCCGATGGAATCGACCTCGCGCTGGTGACGAAGCAGGCGCATTGGAACCTGAAAGGGCCGGGTTTCATCGGCATCCACTTGATGCTCGACGGCTTCCGCAAGGATCTCGACGAACATGTCGACACGGTCGCCGAGCGCATCGCCCAGCTCGGCGGCATCGCGCTGGGCACCACGCAGACGACTGCCGCGGCCACCACGCTGAAAGCCTATCCGACCGACATCATCGCGGTCGGCGATCATCTCGCCGCACTGATCGAGCGCTATGCCGCGACCGCCAATCTGGTGCGCGCGGCGATCGACAAGATCGATGAGGCGGGCGACGCCGGCACCGCCGACCTGCTGACGGACTATTCGCGCATGCTCGACAAGGCTTTATGGTTCCTGCAGTCCAATGCCGCGGCCTGATGCGGCATCGTGATCGATCGAGGAGGTCGATGCGCAGGCCTTGTTGGACGCGCAGGCCTTGTTGGACACATAGGCCTTGCTTGACGCGCAGGCCTTGCTTGGGCTCTTAAGTCCTCCGACCTTTTTGGCCTTTGATTTTCACGGCCGGGGCGTGCTCCCCGGCCTTTTTGCGTTCGAGCGAAGCGATGATGGACAAGACATTCGAGCCGGCGACCGTCGAGGCGCGCGTCAGCGCGGCATGGGAGAAGGCCGACGCCTTCAAGGCCGGGCGTGGGGCTGCGCCGGGCGCCGAACCCTATTGCATCGTGATTCCGCCGCCCAACGTCACCGGCTCCTTGCATATGGGCCATGCGCTCAACAACACGCTGCAGGATGCGCTCTGCCGCTTCGAGCGCATGCGCGGCAAGGACGTGCTCTGGCAGCCGGGCACCGACCATGCCGGCATCGCCACGCAGATGGTGGTCGAGCGCAAGCTGTCGGCCGAGCGCAACATCTCCCGCCGCGACATGAGCCGCGAGGACTTCCTGAAGGAGGTCTGGGCCTGGAAAGCCGAATCCGGCGGCACGATCGTCAACCAGCTGAAGCGCCTGGGCGCCTCCTGCGACTGGTCGCGCGAACGCTTCACCATGGATGAGGGCCTGAGCCAGGCCGTGCTCAAGGTCTTCGTCGCCTTGCACAAGCAGGGGCTGATCTATCGCGCCAAGCGCCTGGTGAACTGGGATCCGAAGTTCCAGACCGCGATCTCCGATCTCGAGGTCGTCCAGGTCGAGAAATCCGGCTCGTTCAAATGGGAGCGGGGCGGGGAGGAGGCCTTCGATTCCGCCAAGCTTGAGAAGGTGCTGAACCGCGATCCGGGCGGGCATCTCTACTATTTCAACTACCCGCTTGAAGGCGTCGCCTATGATGCCGACGACGCCTCGACCTTCATCACGGTGGCGACGACGCGGCCCGAGACCATGCTGGGCGATACTGGCGTCGCGGTGCACCCCGAGAACGAAAAGCTCGGCCATCTGATCGGTAGGAATGTGGTGCTGCCGCTGGTTGGGCGCATCATCCCGATCTTCGGTGACGACTATGCCGATCCGGAGAAGGGCACGGGCGCAGTCAAGATCACCCCGGCGCATGACTTCAACGATTTCGAGGTCGGCAAGCGCCATAAGCTCGACGTCGTCAACATCCTCGATGGCGAGGCCCGGGTCCTGCTTGCCGACAATGCCGATTTCCTTGCCGGCTCAGTGCCGGCGAGCGAGACGCTGGCGCTGCACGGCCTCGATCGCTTTGCCGCGCGCAAGCGCGTCGTCGTACTGATGGCCGAGCGCGGCTTCCTCGCCAAGGTCGAGCCGCATGGCCACACCGTGCCGCATGGCGACCGCTCGGATGTCGTGATCGAGCCCTGGCTGACCGACCAGTGGTATGTCGACGTCAAGCCATTGGCGCAGCGCTCGCTGAAGGCGGTTCGCGACGGTCGCACCAAGTTCACGCCGGAAAGCTGGACCAAGGTCTATTACGACTGGCTGGAGAATATCGAGCCCTGGTGCGTCTCGCGCCAGCTCTGGTGGGGCCATCAGATCCCGGTCTGGTACGGGCCCGATGGCGAGGTGTTCGTGGCGGAATCGGAGGTCGAGGCGCAAGCGCTGGCGCTCGGCCATTACGGCGGCACGGTCGAGCTCATCCGCGACGAGGACGTGCTCGACACCTGGTTCTCCTCGGCGCTGTGGCCGTTCTCGACCCTGGGTTGGCCCGAGGATACCGCCGAGCTCAAGCGCTATTACCCGACCGCGACGCTCGTCACCGCCTTCGACATCATCTTCTTCTGGGTCGCCCGGATGATGATGATGGGCCTCAACTTCATGGACGAGGTGCCGTTCAAGGACGTCTATATCCACGCCATCGTTCGCGACGAGAAGGGCGCGAAGATGTCGAAGTCGAAGGGCAACGTCATCGACCCGCTGACGATCGTCGATCAATACGGCGCCGATGCCTTGCGCTTCACCTTGGCCGCGATGGCGGCTCAGGGGCGCGACATCAAGCTCTCGACCGCGCGCGTCGAAGGCTACCGCAACTTCGCGACGAAGATCTGGAACGCGGCGCGCTTCGCCGAATTGAATGGCTGCGCCCGAGCGGACGGTTTCGACCCGGCCAAGGTGAAGCAGCCGCTCAATCGCTGGATCCTGAGCGAGGCGGCGCGTGCCGCCGATGAGATCGCCGCCGGCATTCCGAGCTTCAAGTTCAACGAGGCGGCGGCCGCGGCCTATCGCTTCACCTGGGGCCAGTTCTGTGACTGGTATCTCGAGCTCGCCAAGCCCGTGCTGCAGGGCGAGGGCGTCGATCCCGCCGAGAAGGCCGAGACGCAAGCGACGGTCGCGCATGTCATCGACCTGATCTGCCAGCTGCTGCACCCCTTCATGCCCTTCCTCACCGAGGAGCTCTGGGCGCAGAAGGCGGGCGAGGGCGCTCCGCGCAAGCTTACTTCGGGCGATGACGCCCTGGTCTGCCTGACGCATTGGCCCGATCTCGCGGCGCTGCGCGATGCGGCGGCCGAGGCCGAGATCGGCTTCGTCGTCGATCTGATCTCGGACATCCGCTCGGTGCGCTCGGAGGTCAATGTGCCGGCGGGCACGCAGGCGCCGCTCGTCCTGGTCAAGGCCTCGGCCGCGACGCGGGCGACGATCGAGAGCTGGCGGCCGATGATCGAGCGCTTGGCGCGCGTTTCCGAGATCGCCTTCGCGGAGACCGCGCCGGCGCAATCGGCGCAGATCATCGTGCGCGGCGAGGTCGCGGCGCTGCCGCTTGCCGGCATCATCGATCTCGATGTCGAGCGGGTGCGCCTGACCAAGGAGATGGCCAAGCTCGACCAGGACATCGCGGTGGTCGACAAGAAGCTCGGCAATCCCGACTTCATGGCCCGCGCGCCCGAGGAGGTTGTCGAGGAGAATTTGGAGCGCAAGGCCGTGGCGCAAGCACGCAAACTCAAGATCGCCGAGGCGCTGACGCGGCTGTCATAGGCTTGCCGCGAAGGGGCGGGTAGTCTCCGGAGCGATCCCCCGGAGACAGCCATGTTTCGTCTCGATTCCTTCGGTCGGCTCGACCCGGACGACTTCGTCACGGCCGCTGGCACGCCCTCGCGCCGGCTGCTGCTGAAGGGGTTGGCGGCGTCGGGCCTGTTGCTGGCGAGCGGGCCGGCGCTTGCGCAGCGCCTCTGGACCAACCCTGTCTTCAAGGCCGATCCGTTTTCGCTCGGCATCGCCTCGGGCGATCCCGCGGCGGACGGCTTCGTGATCTGGACCAGGCTTGCCCCCGAGCCATTGACTGAGCATGGCGGCATGCCGATGCGCGCCGTCGAGGTGGCCTGGGAGGTCGCCGCCGACGAGGCCTTCGCACAGGTCATTCAGCACGGCACAGGCCTGGCGCGGCCGGAACTCGGCCATGCCGTCCATGTCGAGGTCGCGGGGCTCGCGCCGGACAGAGCTTATTTCTACCGCTTCAGCTGTGGCGGGGTGCGAAGCGCGGTCGGACGCGGCCGGACCTTTCCTCCTGCGGGCTCTGCCGTGGCGCGCCTGGATTTCGGCGTGCTCGGCTGCCAGCGCTACGAGGACGGCTTCTTCACCGCCTTCCGCCATGCCGCGGCGGAGCGCTTCGATTTTATTTTCCACTACGGCGACTACATCTACGAATATCGGACCATCCGCCCGGGCGACCGCCAGTTGCCCGTAGCGCGCATGATGCCCGGCGAGCCCGATGAGATCTACGCGCTCGGCGACTACCGCCGCCGCTATGCGCTCTACAAGCTCGACGCCGACCTCCAGGCGGCGCATGCCTCGGCGCCCTGGCTCGTCTCCTTCGACGACCATGAGGTCGACAATAATTGGGCCGGCCTCGTCTCCGAGGAGCAGGGTGTGCCGCCCGAGCTCTTCGCCTTGCGCCGTGCCGCCGCCTTCCAGGCCTGGTATGAGCACATGCCGCTGCGCCGCTCGGCCATTCCCAATGGGCCCAACATCCAGGCTTATCGCCGCTTCCGCTATGGCGACCTCGCCCAGATCGAGGTGCTCGACACCCGCCAGTTCCGCTCCGACCAGCCCTGTGGCGATGGCTGGCAGAGCCATTGCGCGGATGCACGGAGGCCCGAGAACACGATGCTGGGCGCTGCGCAGGAGGCCTGGCTGGATGAAGGTTTGCGAGCCTCCCGCGCCCGCTGGAACGTGCTGGCGCAGCAGGTCATGATGATGCGTCTCGATCGCGAGGCCGATCCCGGCGCTTCAAGCGTCCACATGGACAAATGGGATGGCGCGGTCGCGGCCCGCCAGCGTGTGTTCGACAGCCTGAGCGAGGCCCGTATCGCCAATGCCGTGGTGCTGACCGGCGACATCCATCAGAACTGGGCCGGTGAGCTGAAGGCGAATTTCGACGATCCGGCTTCGAAAGCGGTCGGCGTCGAATTCGTCGCGACTTCGATCAGCTCGGGCGGCGATGGCGCGGCGATGACCCGCAGCGGCGAGACCCGGCTCAGGAAGAATCCGCATCTGCGCTATTTCAACAATCAGCGCGGCTATATGCGTCATTCCGTCACGAATGAGCGCTGGCAGGCCGATTACCGTGTGCTCGACAAGGTGACGACTGCTGAGGCGCCCGTCACGACGGCGGCGAGCTTCGTTGTCGAGGCGGGAAAGCCCGGGCTGAAGCCGGCGTGAGAGCGACAGCCGCCGCTGCGCGGTCATGAAGCCGTCTTCAAATTGACGTTACCGTAAGACAACTCTGGCAATCTTCCGCGGACAGGCTTAGATGCGCGCCGGGCGCAAGCCCGCCATGCGCTCGATGCCGTCATTAACCCAGGACCGGTTGCTCTTACGCCATGCTCAAACGAGCCTATGATTGGTGCGTTTCCTATGCGTCCCACCCTGCCGCCCCCTGGCTCCTCTTCGCGCTGACTTTCGTCGAAAGTTCCGTCAGCCCGTTGCCGCCGATCCCGCTCTTGCTGCCGATGTGCATCGCCAGGCCCGACCGCGCCTGGTTCTATGCCGGCGTCTGTTCGCTCGGCGCGGTGCTGGGCGGCTATCTCGGCTACGCCATCGGCGCGCTGCTCTACGATTCGGTCGGTTCCTGGCTGATCGGCATCTACGGCCTGCAGGACAAGGCCGCCCAGTTGATCTCGACTTCGCAGGACTACTGGTTCTGGGTGCTGGTCACCAAGGGGCTGACGCCGATCCCGTTCAAGATCGTCACGATCATGTCGGGCTTCCTGCATTTCGACATCTGGAAGTTCACCATCGGCATGGTGGTCTCGCGCGTCACCTTCTTCATGATGATCGCGCTGGCGCTGCGCTTCTATGGCGACGACATCCGCATCTTCATCGAGAAGCATCTGCCGCTGGTGGCGATCGGACTGCTCGTTGTCGTGGTCGGTGGCTTCTTCGTCCTGCCGCTGGTGCTCTGAGGCGGCGGGGCTGGCCCGCCAGGCATGAAACGCGACAGCGCAAAAGGTTCCCGCCTTCGCGAGTTGGCCGTGAATTTGTGGCGTCGCTGCAACACTGCTCCCGCATCGCGTGACGACGGCCTCGGACTGGCCCAATTGCCGTGAAGCCGCCACAAAGCGCGCCCAGCAGAGGTCTCCGATAAGTCACTGAGATATAGAAGAATTAAAGTGCGATCTGCACGGCCGGGAGAGGCTTCCGCGCTCACGGTACGCAGGCAGGGTAACGTTGCGCCCGGCTCGGGCTGCGTGGCACATCTGCCACGCGCCTAAAGCGCAGGGTGGAACGAGGAAAAAAAGACCATGGACGTGCGTGTGTTCGATAAATCGAAACTTCCCAGCCGCCACGTCAGTGTCGGGCCGGCTCGCGCGCCGCATCGCTCGTATTACTACGCCATGGGCATGACCGCCCGCCAGATTGCCCAGCCTTTCGTCGGCGTCGCCTCCTGCTGGAACGAGGCCGCGCCCTGCAACATCTCGCTGATGCGCCAGGCTCAGGCTGTCAAGAAGGGCGTCGCCTCGGCCAATGGCACGCCGCGCGAGTTCTGCACCATCAGCGTCACCGACGGCATCGCCATGGGCCACCAGGGCATGAAGTCCTCGCTCGCCTCGCGCGAATGCATCGCCGACTCGGTCGAGCTGACCATGCGCGGCCATTGCTATGACGCGCTCGTCGGCCTCGCCGGCTGCGACAAGTCGCTGCCGGGCATGATGATGGCGATGGTGCGCCTGAACGTGCCCTCGATCTTCATTTATGGCGGCTCGATCATGCCCGGCGTCTTCAAAGGCAAGCCGGTCACGGTGCAGGACGTGTTCGAGGCCGTCGGCAAGCATTCCGTTGGTGCGATGTCCGACGAGGACCTGAAGGAGCTGGAGGAGGTCGCCTGTCCGTCCTCGGGTTCCTGCGGCGCGCAGTTCACCGCCAACACCATGGCGACCGTCGCCGAAGCGATCGGCCTGGCGCTGCCCTATTCCTGCGGCGCACCGGCGCCCTACGACATGCGCGACAGCTTCTGCTACACTGCCGGCGAGATGGTGATGGAGCTGATCGCCCGCAACATCCGCCCGCGCGACATCGTCACCCGCAAGGCGCTGGAGAACGCCGCGACCGTCGTCGCGGCCTCGGGCGGCTCGACCAATGGCGCGCTCCACCTGCCAGCGATCGCGCATGAATGCGGCATCGATTTCGATCTCTTCGCCGTGGCCGAGATCTTCAAGAAGACGCCCTATATCGCCGATCTGAAGCCCGGCGGAAAATACGTCGCCAAGGACATGTTCGAGGTCGGCGGCATCCCGCTCCTGATGAAGACCCTGCTCGACCATGGCTATCTGCATGGCGACTGCATGACCGTGACTGGCCGCACGATCGCCGAGAATCTCGCCTCGGTGAAATGGAACGACGAGCAGGACGTCGTGCGCGCCGCGAACAAGCCGCTTTCGCCCAATGGCGGCGTTGTCGGCCTGCAGGGCAATCTCGCTCCCGAGGGCGCGATCGTGAAGATCGCCGGCATGACGACCGAGCAATTGACCTTCACCGGCCCGGCGCGCTGCTTCGACCGCGAGGAAGACGCCTTCGCCGCCGTCACCAACCGTGACTACAAGGTCGGCGACGTGCTGGTCATCCGCTATGAAGGGCCCAAGGGCGGCCCCGGCATGCGCGAGATGCTGGCGACCACGGCGGCGCTCTACGGCCAGGGCATGGGCGACAAGGTCGCGCTGATCACGGATGGCCGTTTCTCGGGCGCGACGCGCGGTTTCTGCGTCGGCCATGTCGGTCCGGAGGCGGCTGTCGGCGGCCCGATCGCGCTCATCCGCGACGGCGATATCATCGAGCTCGACGCAGTCACAGGAAAGCTCGCTTGCCGCCTTTCTGATGCCGAACTTGAGTCGCGTCGTAAGGCTTGGACACCGCGCAAGACCGACTACGCATCGGGCGCGCTGTGGAAATACGCCCAGACGGTCGGCTCTGCGAAGGGTGGGGCCGTCACCCACCCGGGAGGGGCGGCCGAGACCCATTGCTATGCGGATATTTGACGCGACATTTGCAGCATTGTTCCTGATCCTGGGCGGCCAACAGGCCGCCTGGGCGCAGGACCTCGCGCCGATGCGCGGGCCGATTCCGCCGCGTCCGATTCCGGGCGTGATGCTGCCCGAGCCCGATCTTGCTCCGCCCGCACCGCCTGCGCCCAGCGTGCGGCCGATCGCACCCGCGCCGAGCGGCCCGGCCGCGCATACGGCCCTGCCGATCGCCCCTTTCAGCAACGCCCGTGACGCGATCCGGGCCTGGATGCGCGACTCGACCGCCGGCGACCAGGTCGGCGCCGTGCGCGCGCTCGAATACGCCGCCGCCCAGGGCCATCTCACGGCGCAGTTCAAGCTCGGCCGGATGTATGCCGGCGGCGACGGCGTGCCGGCCAATGATCTCAAGGCGTTCGAGTACTTCTCGAAGATCGCGGACGAGAACGCCGACGCTATCCCCGGCACGGCCGATGGTCGCATCGTCAGCGGCGCTTTTGTGGCGCTCGGCGGCTATTTCGTCGACGGCATCAAGGGCAGCTATGTGAAGCCCAATGCCGACCGCGCCTTCGACATGTTCCACTACGCCGCCTCCTATTTCGGCGACCCGGAAGGCCAGTACAACCTCGCCCGGCTCTACATGAACGGGCAGGGCACCAATCGCGATGCGCGCCAGGCTGCGCGCTGGATGAAGCTCGCCGCCGAGAAGGGCCACGCCCCGGCCCGCGCCGTTTTCGGCGACATGCTGATCCGTGGCGGCGACGGCGTGCCGCGTGCGCCGGTGGTGGGTTTGATGTGGCTCTCGCTGGCGCGCGACAGCGCCGATGCGGCACGCGAGGCCTGGATCATCGAGCGCTGCGAGACTGCTTTCGCCGCCGCCTCGCCGGGGGACCGCAGCGCGGCGCTCGCCATGGTCGAGCGCCAGCAATTCGCCGGCCGCAGCGCGCCGCAGCGCTGAGCGCTACTGCATCCGACATGACGATCCCGGCGTAATTGGAGCAGACCCACAGGGAGCCTGCGCCATGCGTCATGCCGTGCCCTTCAGCCTCATCGCCATCATGCTCATGGCCGCCGGCGTTGCCGCGCAGGATGATTTCGAGCGCTGGGCTCCGCTCAAAAATCCGTTCCCGAGCACGGGTGGCGGCGGCATCATGATCCACGACTACGATCCGGTCGTCGCGAACGGCAAATGCACCACGAATTTCCGGGCAATCGAGCTCAATGGCACGGTCTATCGCAATGCGATCACCTTTGAGGCGGTGGAGACACAAGGCGGCGTGCTCTGCACCAACGGCAGCTGGCGCTCGCTTGATGGCGCAGCGACCGGTACGACGCCGTTTCGGGTGTTCATCAAGGGCGGCGTGAAGCGGGGCTCGGCGGAATAGTCTTCAAGGCTGCATCAGATGAAGTAGGCGCGGGGAACCCTTCTCCCGGATGGGAGAAGGGCAGGGATGAGGGTGTGCCGCTGATTGCTGAGCGCAACTGTGCCGCAGCGCCTTCTACTGAAAGGGCGCACCCTCATCCGGCGCTCCGCGCCACCTTGCTTCTCCCATCCGGGAAAAGGAAGACCGCGTCGCGGCAGCGGCGAAGGGAAGAGCGCGTCGAGCCTCGTCGCTCAGTTCAATTCCAGCATCACCGGCACATGGTCGGACGGCTTCTCCCAGCCGCGGACATGCTTGGCGATCTGCACGTTCGCGAGCCGGTCGGCCGCCTGCGGCGAGAGCAGGAGGTGGTCGATGCGGATACCGTTGTTCCGCTGCCAAGCGCCGGCCTGATAGTCCCAGAAGGTGTAGAGGCCCGGCGCATCCGTGGTCGCGCGCAGCGCCTCGGTCAGGCCGAGATTGACCAGGCCGCGAAACGCGGTGCGCGTCGGCGGCAGGAAGAGCGCGTCATTGACCCAGGCAGCCGGCTCGCGAGCGTCGCGCGGCTCGGGAATGACGTTGTAGTCGCCGGCGAGGACCAGAGGCTCCTCCTGCAGCAGCAGCATTTGGGCATGGGCGGTGAGTCGCCTCATCCAGGCGAGCTTGTAGGGGTATTTCTCGGTGTTGGGCGGGTTGCCGTTGGGCAGGTAGATGGTAGCCAGGCGCACCACGCCGCTGCCCATGGGCAGGACGCCTTCGAGATAGCGCGCCTGCTCGTCGGCCTCGTCGCCCGGCAGGCCGCGTCGGACATCCTCGAGCTTGCTACGGCTGATGATGGCAACGCCGTTGAAGGTCTTCTGGCCATGGGTCTCGACCTGCCAGCCGGCTTCCTCGATCTCGGCGCGCGGGAAGTCGGCGTCGAAGCATTTGATTTCCTGCAGACACAGCGCATCGGGCTGCGCCTCCTTCAGGAAGTCGAGCAGATGGCCCAGCCGCTGGCGGACCGAATTGACGTTCCAGGTGGCGATGCGCACGAACCAAACTCCGACTCAGAAGAACGTGAGGATAAGCGGCAGGCACGCCGCGCTGGCAAGTCTGTTCAACGGGCAAGTCTGTTCAAGGGGCAAGTCTGTTCAACTGGCAAGCCCGTTCAGTCTGACGGCGCAAATGGCCTGGCTACAGCATCGGACCGAATATCGTATTCGGTCCGATGCTGTAGCTTTTTGATTTTGCATCGGCTTCTCCCGAAAACCGGACTCCACTTTTCGGGCCGATGCTCTAGCTCCAGACATGAAAAACCTCCGCGTATTGCTGCGCGGAGGTTGTCGTATTCGCCCGTCAGGCGATGTCAGGGGCAAGCGCTATCAGGGGCAGGAGCGGACGACGCCGCCCGAGCCAATATAGGTGCCGGTCTCTGGGTCGTAGCTGCGGAAACGGCGCGAGCAATAGGCGATCGCGTCGGGACCCGCAGCGCCATAGACCGGTGCTGCATAGACCGGGCCGCCATAAATCGGAGCCGGCTCGGCATAGACCGGACCGGGTGCGAGCAGGGCGCCGGCGGCCAGCGCGCCGATGGCGCCCGCCGCGATGCCGGCGCCGATGGCCCCGCCACGTCCACCGCGATAGCCATAGCGCCCGCCACGATATCCGCCGCGGTAACCGCCATAGCGGCGATACTGCACGGTCTCGACGAGACCCTTGCCGCTATCGGCAAGCGCCAGGGCCGAGCCTGCCGTTGCGCTGAGCGGGGCGGCGGAGGCCGGGGCGGCGATGAGGGCGCCTCCAACGAGCGCGGCCGCGATGGTCAAGGTCTTGATCATGAGAAAACTCCTTTCCTCTCCAACGCGAGAGGAACGTCATTTGTTCCCCCGATTGTCGCTAAACTTAGTCATTGCCGTGTCGTCATGGAAGCACCGATCGCAAGGATGTCCAAATTTCATCCATCGGGCTGCTTGCGGGAACTTTTGCCGTCCCCCGGCGAGCGCGGCTTGCACGACCGATGCTCTTGTACCATCTAGCGGCGGCAACCTTCTGCATTGCAACATCCGTTCGAGAAAGCCTGGAAACTCCTTCATGTCGCATTCTGGCGAACCCCCGCGCGTCCCTGTGGCCGTGAAGCTCTTGCCAACGATCATCTTCAGTTCGCGCTGGCTGCAGCTGCCGCTCTATCTCGGTTTGATCGTGGCGCAGTGCGTCTACGTCTTCCTGTTCCTGAAGGAGCTCTGGCACCTCGTCACCCATGCGACCGAGTTCGGCGAGCAGCAGATCATGCTGGTGGTGCTGGGCCTGATCGACGTGGTGATGATCTCGAACCTGCTGATCATGGTCATCGTCGGCGGCTACGAGACCTTCGTCTCGCGTCTGGGCCTGCAAGACCATCCCGATCAGCCGGAATGGCTGAGCCACGTCAATGCCAGCGTGCTCAAGATCAAGCTCGCCATGGCGATCATCGGCATCTCGTCGATCCATCTGCTGCGCACCTTCATCGAAGCCGGCAATATCGGCAGCGCGACCGCGACGAGCTATACCGCGACCGGCGTCATCCTGCAGACGGCGATCCACACCGTCTTCATCCTGTCGGCGATCGGCATCGCCTGGGTCGACAGGATGACGATGCCCCCGGTCGGCAAGGCGCATTGAGAGCTGAAGGGCTTGGAAAGCCCGGTGTCTCGGGCCCGCTCCTCAGATGTCTCTGTAGTCGATTGTCTTGGCACGGAAACACCGCGTCATCCCGGACAAGCCGCCCTCGGGTCCGGCCTTGGGCCAGCCCAAGGACAGGCTCCGCGGCACAGCTCCGGGATCGATCGTAGAGCGCGGTTCCCTGCGATGGATCCTGGGACGACCGGAGCCTGCCATCGGGCCGGCTGAAAGCCGGACCCGGTGGTCGCCCAGGATAACGAGGTGGTTCCGAATATAACGAGGTTCGCAGCGTAAACGGTGTGCTCTAGCAGGTTGTTGAAAATGTCTTCAGTGGGTGAGATTGGGCTTCGGGAGTTCAGCTCTGAGACGGCCTATCGTCTGGCACGCGTTTTCGAAAAGCTCGTGGACGTCGACAACCTCGCCGCGTTCAACTCTTTTCGAGATTGTGGTCAGCGGGAACATCACAATAGTTGTGCCTCTATCATGCAGCGCGGGGTCGCAACCATACTCATCTTCGACTGCTACCCAATCGAGGCCCATTTTCTGAGCCAAAGCATCTCCAAAGGTGATGCCTAGGCTTTGTAGTTTCCAAGTCTCGTTCGGCTCGATCCATTTCTCCTTCAGGATTGTATCGATAAGACCAAGTTTTCCCTCTAATGTCTCATAGAGATGGAGAGATTCTGAGTCGTAGTGATCGCGCACCCAGTTCCTCTGCTTTTCAACGCCTGACGCATCTTCGGCCGCAAGAGCTTTGATTTTCTGTTCCATTAAATAAATTCCGGTGCAAATTCAGCCAAACTCTTGGCGGGTGGACCAGATTGTAAGCCGTAGCGGCGAAAGTGGAAGCCCAATCGACTTTGGATTACCTGCGCTTGAAAGAAATTTCCGCGGGCTGACCCATGCTAAGTTGGTTGTTGCTACTTTTAAACAGCCTGCTAGCTCCGCACTGTGCGCGGCAGCCCGGCTGCCCTCGGTTGGGCGAGGCCAGGCGCGGTTTCCAGCCCGAGCGTCGGCAGGGCCAGCGTACGCTGGCCGCGAAAATCGACATGGCAGACGAGGAGCCCACGCTCCTCGATATAGCCGATCAGGCGGCGCGCCCGGCTCGGCGAATGGCTGCCATAGACGGCGGCAAGCTCGGCATCGGTGGGGCAGGGCGTGCGCTCGATGCCGGCCCGGGCGATGAACAGGAACAGGCTCTGGAGATCGTCGGGCAGCGCGGCGGAAGCCTCGATCGCGGCTCGCCAGGGCTCCGAGGCGGTGACCTCCTCGCTCGCGCCGGCGCGCGCCACGGCGAGCCGGCGGCGGAACTCGTCGAGGCTCAGGCTCTGGCGGCCGAGCCGACGCATGCGGCAGCGCACGGTGAAATCCTGGTAGAGCACCGCGATCTGGCGCGTGCGTGTTTCGGGATCGACCATCAATTCACGCAGGATCTCGGCCATGATCGCCTCGCGCTCTTCCGGCTCCATCGGAATGTCCGGTTCGGGCTCAGGTGCGGGCGAGGGCCTATAGGTCTCGATCTGGCGCAGCACGTCGGTGGCGGGCGGGCGCGGCCGCGGCGCCGGGCGCGGTGGCCAGTTCGTCACCGGCATTTCGTCGGCGCCGGCGGTGAAGATCAGCTTTCCCGCTTCCTCGGGCGCCTGTTCCGGCAATGGCATCAGCCCGGGCGCGCCGCCGCGATCGAGCGAGGTCGCCGGTCCGATCCGCAGCGGCAGCGGGCGCTTCGACAATGCGGGGCCGAGCGCGACGAACTGGCCGCGTTCGAGATCGCGGAACATTTCGGCCTGCTTGCGGTCCATGCCGAGGAGGTCGGCGGCGCGGGCCATGTCGATGTCGAGGAAGGTGCGGCCCATCAGGAAATTCGAGGCTTCCGCTGCGACGTTCTTGGCGAGTTTTGCGAGGCGCTGGGTGGCGATGACGCCGGCCAACCCGCGCTTGCGGCCCCGGCACATCAGGTTGGTCATGGCGCCGAGCGAGAGCCGGCGCGCTTCGTCGGAGGCCTCGCCCGCCATCACCGGTGCGAAGAGCTGCGCCTCGTCGACGACGATCAGCATCGGGAACCAGAGGCTGCGGTCGACGTCGAACAGGCCACCGAGGAAGGCGGCGACCGCGCGCAACTGCTCGTCGGCCTCGAGATTCTCCAGGTTCAGCACCACCGAGACGCGATGCTGCCGGACCCTGAGCGCGACGCGCTGGAGCTCGGCCTCGCCACATTGCGCATCGACCACGACATGACCGAACTGATCGGCGAGCGAGACGAAATCGCCCTCGGGGTCGATCACCGCCTGCTGCACGAGCGGCGCGCTCTGCTCGAGGAGACGGCGCAGCAGATGCGATTTGCCCGAACCGGAATTGCCCTGGACAAGCAGACGCGTCGCCAGCAATTCGGCGAGATCGAGCAAGGCGGGCTCGCCGCTCCGGGCGGTCCCCATGTCGATGGCCGTCGTCATGCCGTGGTTGCGTCGCCTTGATGTGCCTGTCGGACCGGTGCCTTTAGCACAGCGCAGCGCCAGGCTCGCTGCGCCGCAGCACGCCTTCCACAGCAAAGGTCGTTCATGGATCGCTCAACGCGGGCAGCGCCGGGCCCGCTCTTCGCGGGCGATATCGGCGATGGTGCGGCGCTGGCTGTTGGAGAGCGGCACATCCTCGACGGCGTCGTATTGGCAGCCGGCATTGCCGAAGGCGCTGATGCCGCGCGCGGTGCGGAAGCAATAGCCCTGCGCCTTGTAGATCTCGTTGCGGGCATACCAGAGGTCGTCGCAG
This sequence comes from Bosea vaviloviae, assembly GCF_001741865.1. Classification (NCBI taxonomy): domain Bacteria; kingdom Pseudomonadati; phylum Pseudomonadota; class Alphaproteobacteria; order Hyphomicrobiales; family Alloboseaceae; genus Allobosea; species Allobosea vaviloviae. Next base: position 4,654,396 of record NZ_CP017147.1, on the reverse strand, counting down.
GTCTCGGCGCGGGCGGGAGCCGTGGAGGCGGCCATGAGGCCAAAGCCCAGCAGGCCCAGCATCGTCAGCGTCTGGCGCGGCATTGCCCGATCCCTTGATTCAATTGCGGCGCCGAGTTTGCGGTCTGCGGCTGGCCAGGGCAACCACTGATCTTGGCCAATCCAACCCCGCCCGGTTCCGGCCGCCGGTCTTGCTCTCGTACAAAACCGCGTCGGCGCGCCGGTAGAGGCTTTGCAGCGTCTCGTGCCCGTCGAAACAGGCCGCGCCGATGCTGACGGTGAGATGCGGCGCCGTCGCCGAGGAATCATGGGGAATGGCAAGCTCGACGATGGCGGCGACGATGCTGTCGAGCAGGACCTGGGCCTGCTCCGGCCCGGTTCCGTAGAGCAGCAGGCCGAATTCCTCTCCGCCGAGCCGGGCGGCGAGGTCCATCGGCCGGCGCAGGCCGGTCCTGAGGCTGCGCGCGACCAGGCTGAGCGCAAGATCTCCGGTCTGATGGCCGTAGCGGTCGTTGAACTTCTTGAAGTGATCGACATCGAGGATGGCGAGCACCACGCCCGCGCCCTCGCGCTGCGCCTGCAGCAGGGCGGTCGCGGCGTGCTGCTCGAAGAAGCGGCGATTGCCGATGCCGGTCAGCGCGTCGAACATGGCGTAGTGATGCAGCAGGCGGCGCAGCAGGAACTGGTCGCGCTGAGCATATTCGCGCAGATAGGCCCCGACGGCGCCGACGAAAACGGCGAAGAACACCAGGGTCGAGAGCCGGATATGTTCGCGCATATGGCTGGGATCGAGCATCACGCCGCCGAGCAGGGCGGTCGCCACGGCGATCAGCGTCGCAGCGCCGAGGCTTTGGCGGAAGGTCATCCCAACCGGCAGGAAGACCGCGATGATGATGACGAACTGCGCCATGTCGGCATGGGCGAGGTCCCGCAGCTTCATGACATTGGCGCTGATGGCACTGGATGTGCCGATCAGGACCAGAGCCAGGAACGACAGCCAGGGATAACTGGGCGATGGAGGCTTGCCCTCATTGCGGCCCCGGCTCGCCAGACGCTGGATCAGCAGCAGCAGGATCGTCAGCACGACCAGGCGCAGGGTGACTGTGATCCAGACATCGTAATGCCGCTCGGCGAGCTCGCGGTGCAGGTCGAGCCGCCAGAGATCGAGCGCCATGAAGGCGAGCCAGATCGCGAGCGCGGTCGCCGAGCAGATCAGCGCGCTGATGCGCTGATCCTGGCGCATATGCTGGCGGTATTCGCGCTCCAAGGAGGGTGAGAAGCGCAGGCGCCCAAAACCCTTCCTCCGCTGCTCGGCATAGAGGCCAGCCTGCGCCGGTGTCGGCGCAGCTGTTGCGGCGGCGTCGATGACCGGTCCCGGGGCGTGCATGGGCGCGACCATGCCGCCGACTATCTAAAACTCCGTTTGGGCGTGCAGTGGATTTGTCGGCTTTGGTTTAAGGTTTCCTCATGATGCTCGCCAAATCCGGCGTGATCGGACCCGTGCAAGGCGGCCACGGGAGAGGCTTGCTGCCAGCCCATCGCGGGGCGCGCAACACCAATGTCGTGGAGCACTGGCAAGAGGGGCGTTCGGGAGGCAAGAGGACCTTCAGGGGAATCGAACGGTGCTGAGCTACGGCTATTGCGAGCGGTTGAGCGGCGCGTTCTGGGCCGAGCCCTGGAATGCTCTGACGAACGGAGCCTTCCTGCTGGCGGCTGTCGCGGCCTTTCAGCTCTGGCGGCGCAGCAGCGGGCTGGACCGGCCAACGCTGGCGCTCATCGCGCTGGTCTTTGCGATCGGCATCGGCTCCTTCCTCTACCACACCATGCCGCAGGGCTGGACGCTGGCTGCCGATGTCGTGCCGATCCAGCTCTTCGCCTTCTCCTATTTCGGCCTGGCGCTGATGCGCTTCTTCGGCTTGCCCTGGCAGGCTGCAGTGCTGGGGACGCTCGCCTTCTTCGGCTTCGCGCTGCTGCTCGCCAGCGGGATCGGCTGGTTGCTGCCGCAGCCGGCGCGTGGCTCGGCCGGCTATGCTGCCTTCCTGCTGGGGCTCATTGGCGTTGCCGGCGCCTTGCTGCGCCGGCCGGGCGGCCGGGATACGGCGCGATTGGTCGGCTTGGCGGGGTTGGTGTTTGCCCTATCGCTGGCCTTTCGCACACTGGACGGAGCACTCTGCGGCGGCTGGAGCATGGGCACGCACTGGCTCTGGCATCTGCTCAATGCCAGCGTGCTCTATCTGCTGCTGAGGGCGGCGATCCTGCACCAGGGACGGGCAACCCCGTGACGGGCGGCCGAACTCACTTATGCGCGGCCATCTCCAGGCAGGTCAGCACCTGGACATAGCTCGGCGGGCCGCCCAGCCCCGCGCCCTCGACGCAGGTGGCGCGCTGCACCGGCGGATATTTCGCCCATTGCTGCTGCAAATCGACTGCCGCCTTGCTCTCGTCGTCGCGGCAAGCCTGGTTGGGGCGGCCGACGCCGGTGACGGGCTCTCCGGCATGGCGGCAGGCCTGTTCGATGCTGAAGCGGGGCGGCCTGTCGGCGACCGGCAGCACCATGCCGGAGGACAGTGAGATTGCGACGAGACCGGCGATGACCATGGCATGAACCTCCGCGAAACCACGCCCCACGCTGGAACGCGTGGTGTGCAGGCGTCGTTCCATGCTCTGCGCGAGGGGCTGCCTTGCGGCGCAAGGCTACAGCAATGTCCGATCCAACTCGATCGGACATTGCTGTAGCTCATTGTAGCAACGCGGTTTCTTCACGCGAACCGGTATCCACTTCGCTCGAAAACGCTCCGGACCTCAGTTCAGCTTCACCAGCTCGACGCGGCGGTTCTGGCTGCGGCCCTCTTCGGCGTCATTGCTGGCGACGGGAGCGACCATGCCGACGCCCGCCGCGCGGAAGCGCTTGGCGTCGAGCTTGTAGTCTGCGGCGAGCGCCTTGATCACGGCGTCGGCGCGACGACGCGAGAGATCGACATTGTAGTCGTAGCCGCCCTGATTGTCGGTGTGGCCGACGACGATGACGGCGAGCCTCGCATCCGACTTCATCAACGCGGCGATCTCCTGCAGGGTCGCGGCCGATTCCGGCTTGATCTCGGTCTTGTTGGTGTCGAACAGGATGCCGTAGAGCGCAATCTTGCCGGTCGAGCCCAGGGAGCGCGCCATCTCCTGCGCCTTCACCTCGGTCATCTTCTTCTCGCGCGATCTTGGCTCGACGATATGGACCACAGCGACCGTGCGGCCGGTCAGCGCCGTGCAATAGGTATTGTCGCCGAGCTGATAGGTCTGGACCGTGACATAGGCCTCGCCGCCGGGGCGCGGCAATTTGGCCGCAAAGAAGCGCTGGTCGCTGATCGTGCCAGTGACGGCGCAGGCGCCGTTCGAGAAGCTCGCATCCTTGATGTCCGCCTCGCGGAAGAAATACATCATCAGGCTGGATTCGCCGCCGCCGCCGCTCGACGAGCGGGTGTGCTCGCCGCCGCAGCCCTCGGTCTTGCAGGCAAACAGCACCGAGCCGCCGGCCGCCTCGACCTCGTCCTGGTAGTTGCGCAGCACCTCCAATGGCGAGCGATTGGCGGGCGTGACATAGACCAGGCGGGTGAAGGCGCCTTCGACCTCCTGCTCCTGCTTGGGCACGAACAGGATATTGTTCATTGCGTCGCGCTTGTCGGTCTGCTCCAGCCTGGCGAGCGGAACCTTGAAATCGGTGAAGGCCGAACTCGAGCCGCTGACGATGAAGGAGCCCTCATAGCGCTTCAGCATGGGGTTATCCTTCACGTCCGCGATGTCCTTGGTCGGGATCGTCGCATCCGCATGGGCTGCGCCAGACAAAGCCATCAGGGCCATCGCAACACCAGCCAGTCGAGCCCAGGCCATCGCCGTTTCTCCCGTTCGGATCTTTGGGAGCGGGACCGTATCGACCTTTCCGAGGTGACTCAATCTCGGGCTTGCGTTGGGGAAGGTGCCTTGCCTTCTCCGCGAGAGGAGAAGGTTGCGCAGCCCGAAGTCCAGCAGGCGCGGGGAACCCTCGCCAACCCAAGTCGGATGTTTCCGACTTGGGTGCCGTTTCGCTCAGGCATGGAAAAGCGCATCGATTGATGCTAATCTTGACGCCTGCAAGGAGAGCATCTGATGCGGACGACCGTGGCGCTGGACGATGAATTGCTCGCCAAGGCGCAAGCCTATACGGGCCTGCGTGAGCGCAGCGCGCTGCTGCGCGAGGCGCTGACGGCGCTGATCGAGCGTGAAAGTGCTAGGCGGCTTGCGCGACTTGGCGGATCGGACACGGCGGCTGAAGCCGCGCCGCGCCGGCGGCCCGACGCCGCGTGATCCTGGTCGATACCTCCGTCTGGATCGATCACTTCCGCCGGGCCGATGCGAAGCTCGGCGCCCTGCTCGAGGCCGGACAGGTCCTGGGCCACCCGTTCGTGACTGCCGAGCTCGCGCTCGGCACGTTGCGTCAACGCTCTGTCGTCATCGACGCATTGCAGGGCTTGCCGCAGGCGGCGGTCGCGACGCACGCCGAGCTTCTGCTGCTGATCGAGCGCGAGAGATTGGCCGGGATAGGGATCGGCCATGTCGACGCCCATCTCATCGCCGCGACGCGCTTGATGGGGGATGCGCGATTATGGACGCGTGACAAGAGGCTGGAGGCGGTGGCGCAGCGGATGAAGCTGGCGATCACCTAGCGCCGGTTTGCTAAGAGCGTGAGCTAGGTGGTTTCCCTCGAAGACTACGCTACGCGAACAGCAATCCGGTCGCTGCCATTCTCGTGGAGGATCAGACGTGCGGCTCGCCCGTCGTCGCCGGGTTCAAAAGTGATCTGTGCGTTAGTGATCTGTGCGTTTATAGCCCTGTAGAAATATTGCCACTCCGATGAGGGAAACAGCCGGATCGCTTCGCCAGTATGACGGACAAAAAGTCGGCCATCTGAGTTTGTAACTTCGAGCACTCGGCGAGGGCTTATCTGATATCGGCCGATCAGCCGGGTGAAGACAGCAGAGTCTACTGCGGCTTCCTTCCTGAACCAGAGTGGCGAACAACGCGTATCGAGTATGTGAACGCCGAGGTCGACGACTGCATCGACATTGGAATTGCTCAGCACGACGATCCCGCGTTCCCACTCAGGGATATACCTTATGTGTGATCTGGTCCCACCCGTGCGGCCGGAATGAGCGATAGTTATGCCGCCATTGGGATGCGGTGCTCCTAACCCTAGCCCGCCCTGTTCGCGCGGAGTGACGATGGGTGACACCATGCTTCCGATTGGTGATTGCGCATCGCCTAACGCTTCAACAAAGATGAGCATGTCAACGGCAGTCGAGCGCAGAGCGCCAGCTCCCGCCAGAACGTTGAGGTTCCAAAGCGGGATAGCCTCCAAGCTGGAATCGTGGGGGCTTGCCAGCCGTTGCTCCAGATGAGGCGGTAGGCCAATGACCGTATCGTTCATCGCAAGCGGAACGAGTATTCGGTCCCGGAGCAGAGTTTCGTAGTCCCGGGCGCCGGCACGACGGGCTAAGGCATGTCCGAGCAATCCAGCGCCAACATTGGAGTAGCGATAGGCATCGCCAGGCGTCGACGACAGCTCGTGTTCCCCCAGGAATTCATAAAGCTCGCTGGCTGTGTAGTGAGCATAGGGGTCGTCAGGGTCGCGAGGTTGCAGATTGGTCGGGCGTTTTGGCAATCCAGAGCGGTGTGTGGCGAGGTCACAAAGAGTGATGTCTCGTCCGTTGCGAGTCGGAACGCTCACCTCACTCGGCAGGAGGTGGGCAACGGGCTCATCGAGGCCGACTTCGCCGCGCTGCGCCATGTCGGCCAGAAGCAAGGCGGTGAACAGCTTCGTAATCGATCCGATTTCGAAAATCGTGTCTCTCTTCACGGGATCATTGGAGATGCCATCCCGGTACCCGTGCGCGACAAAAATCCGTTCTCTCGCGTCTGAGGTGCCAATGATCATGCCGCGCGATAAACGCAATTCGTCGACGCGCTGAACCAGCATCCGCTGAATCGCTTCATTCGGCGGGAGGCCTGGGGGGATGAAGGCAAGCGACATGGCGATCTCGCGATTTGCCGAGGGCTCGGCCATCCTTCTAGCTTGCCCGAGGTCGGTTCGCGATGGAAACCAAAGCTACAGGCTCCTGATCCGGCGTGGCCCTGGCTTTTTCTAACCTCGTATAGCGTCTGACTTGATTCCGGAGTGGGCGCCAAGCGGACGTCATCCGGCCGCTTGAACCCATGGGTTCAAGCCCTAGCTCGCCAAAATGCCCTCGACGATCTCCTGGACGTTCAGCGCCTCGGTCAGCGTCGCCAGGTGATGCGACTGGCCCTGGGTGAGGCGCACCACGCCTTCGAGCTGGCGCTTCAGGGCGAGCGGGCGGGCTTGCTCGTTCGACATCGCGCCGGGGGCGTGCTGCCAGCTGCCATCGGGCAGGCGGCGTTCAGCGATCGACCAGTCGCAGAGCCGGACCGCGCCCTTGTCGCCTTCCAGCATCCAGATGTTGTGATCGTCTTTCGCGGTTGTGCCGACGCCGCCCTTGAGCACGACCGGCACCTCACCGGCGAAAAGCCGGGCTTCGATCGCGCGCTCCGCCTTGCCGGCTTCCGGGAATCTCACGCTGGCCGAAAGCCGATGCAGCGGGCCGACCAGCCGGCGGCTGAGGAACAGGAAATGCGACACCACCTCGCGGGTGAAACCGCCCTGCGCCGGCTTGTCGAGCCAGGCTGCGGCGTCGGCCTGCCAGGAGCGCGGCCAGGTCGCGAAGGCGACCTCGATTTCGATGCGCGAGACCTGGCCGATCTCGCCCTGCGCGACCCAGTCCTGCAGGGTCGCAACGGCGAGGGAGGAAGCGAAGGGGAAGTTGACCGCGCCCCGCTCGCCGGCGCTGGCGACGAAGGCGCGCGCATCAGTGACATCGACCGCAAGCGGCTTCTCCGCGAAGACGCTTTTGCCCGCAGCCAGCGCGGCGCGGGCATGGTCGAGATGCGAAGCCGGCGGCGAGGCGATGTAGACGCAGTCGCTGGCGGCGATGATCGCGGCGGCATCGGCCAATTGTGGAACGGTGGGGAAGGCGGCGGCGATGCGTGCCATGGCGGCGGGCGCCGGGTCCCAGATGCCGCTGACCCGCAGGCTGCCCTGCGCCTGTTCGAGGATCGCGCGCAGCAGGCGCTCGCCCATGATTCCAGCGCCGATGATCCCGATCGAGAGTGTGGCCTGCGGCATGGCGGTGAGGATCCCGAGCTGTGACGGCTGGGGCGGGATAGCAGGATTCGCGGAGGCGGGTCACTGTCCGGCGCGCAACTGTTGTTTGGGTTCGGAACCACGTCGTCATTCTGGGGCGGCCCGGAGGGTAGAACCTGGAACCCATGGACACCACGTTGTTCGTCATGGTCGAGCTTGTCCCGGCCATCCACGTCTTCTTTGGGCGAGTGCGGTGTTCAAGACGTGGATGCTCGCCACAAGGGCGAGCATGACGAACTGGATTAGCGCCGTGTTCATGGGTTCTGGGCCAGAAGGCGCGCTAAACCAGCCCCCTCCTGCGCGGATGCCGAGCGGGCGGCGCGCCGGTCGTGTCCCGGATCACCAATTCGGTGGGCAGCAGGACGGTTTCGACCGGCGCATCAAAAGCCTCGATCCGGCGCAGCAGCAACTGGGCGGCGGTCCGGCCCACAGTCTGTCGCGCCACCGCGACGGTGGTGAGCGCGGGACGCCACAGCGTCGCCTCGGCAATGTCGTCGAAGCCGATGACGGAGAAATCCTGCCCCGGCGTCAGCTCGCGCGAGCGCAGGCCGAGCATGGCGCCGAAGGCGACGACATCGTTGAAGCAGACGACCGCCGTGGGCGGCTCGGGCAGATCGAGCAAGGCGAGCACATGGGCCATGCCGGTGTCGCGCGTCGCCGGGCCCGACAGCACGAGGCGCGGTTCGAGCGCAATCCCGGCATTGAACAGGGCCTGCCGATAGCCCTCGAACCGCTCGCGGCCGGTCGAGATGTTCTCGTTGAGGCCGATCATGCCGATCCGGCGATGGCCGAGCTCGATCAGATGCCTTGTGGCCTCGATCATGCCGACGCGGTGATTGGCCTGGACGAGATCGACCTCCGCCCCCGGAACCGAGCGCGAGACCATCACGCAAGGCAGCCGCCAGGACCGGAGCAGATCGACGAAGGCGGCGTCGGTGCCCATGGCGGGCACGACGAGCAGGCCGGCCACATTATATTCGCGCACGGCCGAGACGAAAGCGCTCTGGCGCGCGACGGATTCGGCGGTGTTCGACATCAAGACGATGCGGTTCTGCTCCGTCAGCGCGTCTTCCATCGCCGCGACGATCTCGGCGAAATAAGGGTTGATCAGATCGTTGACCGCCATGGCGATCAGGCGGGACTCCGTCGAGCGCAGGCCCGCGGCGCCGCGGTTATAGACATAGCCGAGGTTTTTCGCCGCCTCGAGCACGCGCTCATGCGTGCGCTTGGGGATGGTCGGGCTGTTGCGCAGCACGAGCGAGACGGTGGCCTTCGAGACGCCGGTCGCATTCGCGATATCCACCAGAGTGGGCCGCGGGTTCACTTGCGATTGCGCCTTGCGATGCTCGAAATCTGCCACGGATTCGTCTGTTTCTGCCTCTGGATGGATGATCTGATCGCGGAGGGCCGGCCCGTCAAGCTGCGGGCTCAGGCGATGCCGTGGAGGGCGAGGACATGCCGCATCCGCTGCGCCGCCTGGTCGGGATCTTGAAACAGGCCGATGCCGGCGGCGTGACGGAAGACGCGAGCGAGATGCAGCACCGAGCGGGCGCCCTGCTGGGCGCCGAGCATGGTGAAATGCTCCTGATGGCCGCCGAGATAGGCGAGCAGGACGACGCCGGTCTTGTAGTACTGCGTCGGGGCCTGGAACAATTCGCGCGAGAGTTCCACGGTTGGGTCGAGGATCGTCCGGAAGGGCGCGGCGCCGTCTTGCGTCAAGGCCTTGAGGGCGGCCGACGCGATTGGTGCGATCGGATAGAAGATGCCGAGCAAGGCGTGGCTGAAGCCCTTGATGTCGCCGGCGATCAGTTCGGGATAGTTGAAATCGTCGCCGGTATACATCGCGACGCCCTCGGGAAGGCGGCGGCGCATCGCGATCTCGAGTTCCTTGTCGAGGAGCGAGATCTTGATGCCGGCGATCCTGCCGGCATTGTCGGCGATCATGCCGAGGCAGGAATCCATCGCGGCGTCGATATCGCGGCCGCCCCAATAGCCGGCAAGCGCCGGATCGAACATCTCGCCGAGCCAGTGCAGGATCACCGGCTGGTCGGCCTCTGAGAGGACGCGGGCATAGACGCGGGCATAATCGGCGGGGGATCGCGCCGCCCGCGCCAGCGCGCGGCTCGCCATCAGGATGACACGCCCGCCGAGGCCCTGGACATAGGACAACTGCTCGAGATAGGCGGCGATGACGCTCTCGATCGTCGCGTCCTCGGGCGCGAGCTGTTCGGTCCCGACGCCTGAGAAGACCACCGCACCGGGCCGCTGGCGGGCGCTGGCGAGCGTGTTGCGGATCAGGATTTTCGCGGAAGGCCAATCCAGCCCCATACCGCGCTGGGCGGTGTCCATCGCCTCGGCGACGCCGAGGCCGAGATCCCAGAGATGCTCACGGAAGCGCTGGGTCGCATCGAAATCGATCGCGATCTCGCGCATCGGCGCGATATCGGCCAGCGGATCGGCAACGACATGTGCGGCCGACAGGACCGCGCGCGCCAGCGTTTCGCCGGGACGGGCGGTGTTCCAGCGGACGGGATCGGGCAGGGCGAAGCGTTCCAGCGAGCGGTCTGCGCGGGGAAGAGCGAGCGTGATCATGCGGGCGTCCGTTCCGGGGCTTGAGGGCGCAGGCGGGTGAGGAGCGTGGTGTCGCCCTCCTGGGCGATCTCGCCATCGCGTTTCACCACTTCGAAAGCGAGTGTGACGATGCCTTGCCCCTTGCTGGACAGGCGCTTGCCGGCGACGCGGATCTGCGCGCCGATGCGATCGCCCGCGAAGATCGGACCCTTGAAGCGCCAGTTCCAGCCGAGCGAGGCGACCGCCATGATGCGCACCGAGGCCCGGTTTTTCAGCCCGTCCGTCAGCGCCAGGCCGAGCAGGCCATGGGCGACCCGGGCCGGAAAGCCCTGCGAGCGGGCAAAGTCGTCATCCATGTGGATGTCGAAGAAATCGCCGGAGAGGCCGGCGAAGGAGACGATATGGGCCTCGGTCACGACCAGGAAGCCGGTCTGGTAGCGATCGCCCTCCTCAAGGTCCTCGAACCAGTATTCGCCCGCGGGAAGCTCTCTGCCGCTCATGATCGTCACAGCCTGCGAACCGCGAGGCCGCCATCGACCCGCACGACCTCGCCGGTCGAATAGGGCAGGGAGCCGCAGGCCAGCATCGCGGCCGCCTTGCCGATATCCTCGGGCTCGCCCCAGCGGGCGAGCGGGGTGAGGCCAGTTGCGAAGAGCGCGTCATAGCGCTCCTTCGCCACGGCAGTCATGTCGGTGCGGATGATTCCAGGGCGGATCTCGTAGGCATTGATGCCGTCTCCCGCCAGGCGCGCCGCGAAGAGCTGGGACATCATCGCGAGCCCCGTCTTGGACATGCAGTACTCGGCCCGGTCGGCCGAGGCGAACTCGACATTGATCGAGGAGATCGTGACGATGCTGCGGAAATGCTCGGATGGGGCTTGCACCATCTTCCGCGCCACGGCTTGCGTCAGGAAGAACGGGCCCCGCAGATTGACCGTCATCAAGCGGTCATAGCTCTCGGGCGTGACCTTCAGGATGTCGTCGCGCCTGGCGACGGAGATGCCAGCATTGTTGACGAGGCAGTGCAAACCGCCGAAGGCGGCCCAGGCCTCATCGACCAGGGCTTGCTGGCTGGAGAGGTCGCTGATGTCGCCGGCCAGCGCCACGGCCCGGCCGCCGCGCACCTCGATTGCTGCGATGGTGGCGGGCAGGTCATCGGATTGGGCCAAGTCATTGGCGATGATGTTGAATCCGGCATCCGCCAAGGCGAGCGCGATGGCGCGGCCGATGCCGCGGCCCGCGCCCGTGACCAGGGCGTTTCCGAGCTGTCGTCGATCCATTCCAGCGTTTTCCGCTTGATTTTTTCAGTTGCACGGCCTTGTTGAGCCCGTTAGTAAATCGATCTACTAGAACGATCAAGTCAGTTTTTAAGCTGCGCCCCTGGGAGTGGAACGATGAGGCTCAAAGTGAAGCGCCGCGCCTTTGGCGGCGGGGACGGTCTGATGCCGCCCTGGCTTCGCGCGCCCATCATCGCCCGCGCAGGACAGCAACCCGCCCGGCGAGGCGTGGACATGCCCGGCTCCGACCCGATGAGAACGCCATGATGAACAAGATCATTTCCGCGGCCGAGGCGGCGCGGTTCATTCCCGACGGGGCGGTGCTGGCGATCGGCTCGTCGGCCGGACTCAACTGCCCCGACCACATGCTGAAGGCGGTCGGCGAACGCTTCGCCGGGGAGGGGCATCCGCGGAATTTGACGGTGTTCTCGCCGATCGCGGCCGGCGACATGTATGGCGTCAAGGGCATCGACCATCTCGCGCGCAAGGGCCTGCTCGACACCATCCTCGCCGGCTCCTTTCCGAGCGGGCCGTCCTCGCTGCCGTCGCCGGCGATCTGGGAGATGATCGAGCGCGACGAGGTCGCGGCCTATAATTTGCCGTCGGGCGTGATGTACGACATGGCCCGCGACGCGGCGGCTAAGCGCCCGGGCGTGCTGACCAAGGTCGGCCTCGACACCTTCGTCGATCCGCGCCTCGATGGCGGCAAGATGAACGCAGCTGCGGCGCGACGCGGCGAGGTGGTGCAGGTCGTCGAGTTCGCCGGCGAAACCTGGCTGCATTTCCCCAATCATTTCCCACAGGTCGCGATCATTCGCGGGACGACGGCCGATGAGCGCGGCAACATCTCGATGGAGCAGGAGGGGGCGGTGCTCGGCATGGTCGACCTCGCGCTCGCCGCCCGCAATTCGGGCGGGATCGTCATCTGCCAGGTGAAGCGAACGACGGCTGCAGGGACGATTCCCGCCCACAAGGTCCATATCCCGTCGACATTGGTCGATTACGTCGTCGTCGATCCCGACCAGGTCCAGGCAACCGAGATCCTCTACGATCCCGCGATCAGCGGCGAAGTCCGCCGCCCGATCAGCAGCTTCAAGCCTGAGCCCTTCAGCGTCGACAAGGTGATCGCGCGCCGCGCCGCGATGGAGCTGATGGATGACGGGGCGGTCAATCTCGGCTTCGGGATCTCGGCGCTGGTGCCGCAGATCCTGATCGAGGAGGGCCAGGCCGAGGCGGTGACCTGGGTGATCGAGCAGGGCGCCGTCGGCGGTATTCCCTTGACCGGCTTCGCCTTCGGCTGTGCCGCCAATGCGCAGGCGATCTTCCCGACCCCGCAGCAATTCACCTATTTTCAGGGCGGCGGCTTCGACTGCTCGCTGCTCTCCTTCCTCGAGGTTGACGCCTTCGGCAGCGTGAACGTGTCGCGATTGCCGTCGCGGCCCTATCTCACCGCCGGTTGCGGCGGCTTCGTCGACATTACGACGCGGGCGCGCAAGATCGTCTTCAGCGGCTATTTCACCGCCGGCGGCTTGCAGGTGGCGGCCGAGGATGGCGGTTTGCGCATCCGGCAGGACGGCAAGATTTCCAAATTTGTGCCGGAGGTCGGCCATGTCACCTTCAGCGGCCGCAACGCCGTCGAACGGGGGCAGGACATCACCTATGTCACCGAGCGCTGCGTTCTCAAGCTGCGCCGCGAGGGCTTGACCGTGGTGGAGGTCGCGCCGGGCGTCGATCTCGAACGGGACATCCTCGCCCGGGCGGGCACGCCGCTGCAGGTGGCGAGCGATCTCAAGCTGATGGATGCGCGATTGTTCCGGCCGGAGCCGATCGGCCTCAGCCTGGCGCGCAAGCCGGCCCCGGCGATCCGTGCCGGCCTGCAGGCTGCGTGAGGGGCGAACGATGACTGACAGCCTCCTGAAGAACGACGTTTTCGAGGCGGTGCTGGCCGCGCCCGGCGTCGTGCTGATCCGCATCATCGCCAAGCCGCTCGGCGTGTTCACCATCGCGGCGCGGCAGGCGTTGACCGCCTTTCTCGAGAGCGTGCAGCGTGATCACGGCGCCCGCTGCGTCGTATTGATCGGCAGCGGGCAGGCCTTCTCCGTCGGCTCCAATATCCGCGAATTCGAGGCCACGGCCGCCTGGATAGAAGAGGCGCGGCTGGTGGAGACGAAGCTGAACGAGACCATCGAGCGCGGCCCGGTGCCGGTGATCGCCGCCTGCAACGGGCATACGCTGGGTGGCGGCATGGTCCTGGCGCTGGCCTGCGATTTTCGCATCGCCGGCCGCAGCGCGAGCTTCGGCGTTCCCGAGGTCAAGCTCGGGGCGATGGCGACCGCGACGGGGACGCAGCGTCTGCCGATGCTGATCGGGCGTGGCCAGGCGCTGCGCCTGATGCTGACGGGGCAGACGATCGGGGCGGAGGAGGCCTACCGGATCGGGCTGGTCGAGGAACTCGTCGGGGATGATGAGCTCGAAGCCCGGGCGCTCGCGGTCGCGGGGCTGATCGCCAGCCAGTCGCCCAAGGCTGTCGCGGCCTCCAGGCGCAGCGTCTCTGCCGGGCTGCGCAACGGCTATCAGGCCGGGCTTCTGCTGGAGGAGGAGATCACCGTGCCGCTCGGCCTCTCCGACGACGCCATCGAGGGCAAGGCCGCCTTCGTCGAGAAGCGGCCGCCGCGCTTTGTTTCGGGCTGAGAGCCCCGCGGACATCAACGAGTGATTTCAAGGCTCTGTCTTGAACGCCTCCGCTCCGTCATTCCGGACGCAGCGAAGCGGAGATCCGGAATCCATCGTAGAACTCCGGAGCCCTCCGATGGATTCCGGATCGGCGCCGCTAGCGCGGCTTGTCCGGAATGACGGCGCGGGTGATGGCGAGCGATTGCGGGCCTTTGATCTCGCTGGATTTCTTTCAAGTCGGCCTCTCATGGATGGGGCTCAGGGGGCCAGCACTCTCTTCGTTGGCAGCGCCCCCCTTCCAATGATGGCATGATGAAGGAACGCTACGGCCTTGCGCCCCTGACGGGTCTCCTTGAATGGACCTCACCGGGCCGGGATTTAAGGACTGACGATGGTCGCCAGCCAAGGCTTTGCCGAATTCCTGCGCGAGCAGCTTGCGCCGCTCGGCCGCGTCACGCTGCGGCGCATGTTCGGCAAGACCGGCCTGTTCTGCGACCAGGTGATGTTCGCGGTGGTGGCGGAGGACACGCTCTATTTCCGGGTCGACGATCACAACCGGGCGGAGTTCAAGGAAGCCGAAGCCTTTCCGCCGCTGAGCTATGAGAAGCAGGGGCAGGTCATTGACCTCTCCTTCTGGCGTGCGCCTGAGCGATTGCTGGATGAGCCAGACGAGCTCGTCATCTGGGCGCGATCGGCGCTGGCGGCGGCGCGCCGGGTCGCAGTGAAGCGCGTGTCGCCGCGCCGGGCGTGATCCTGGACCGACCGCCGTCAAGCGTTCCGTTCCCTTCGCGGGCGCTCCCGTGACCCACTTGGCGCCGCGCGCTGCGCGCAGGTCGGCGCCGTGATTTTGCCGGCTTGTTTCATGTCGTGACATCCACCATGACGAACACGTCCGGGCCGTTGCGACAAAACGCCCCGACAACGACATGAGAACACGGCGATGAATCTCAATAGTCCGGTCGGCGTCTCCCAGCGCGCCGCCATGCCCGTGCTGATCGCGCTCAGCACGACCCATCTGCTCAACGATATGATGCAGTCGCTGATCCCTGCGATCTACCCGATCATCAAGAGCGCCTATGCGCTGGATTTCGGGCAGATCGGGTTGATCACCCTGACCTTTCAGATCGCGGCGTCGCTGCTGCAGCCGCTCGTCGGATCCTATACCGACAAGCACCCGATGCCCTATTCGATGGTCGTCGGCATGGGCTTCACGCTCGCCGGGCTGATCGGGCTAGCCTATGCCGGCAACTATCCGCTGCTCTTGCTGGCGGCTGCCTGCGTCGGCATCGGCTCTTCGATCTTTCATCCCGAGGCGACGCGGATGGCGCGCAGCGCGTCCGGCGGGCAGCACGGGCTGGCGCAGGGCATCTTCCAGCTCGGCGGGCAGACGGGAGGCGCACTCGGGCCGCTGCTGGCGGCGTTCGTGATCGTGCCGCGCGGCCAGACCAGCCTCGCCTGGTTCTCGGCCGCGGCACTCCTCGCGATGATCCTGATGACCTGGACCGCCAGGCGCCATGCTCAGCTGCGGAGCCAGCAGGCGGCCGCTCCGGTTGCGGTCAAGCTGGCGTCGGTGGCCGGGCCGCCGACCCGTCGCATCGCGAGCGTCGTCCTGCCGATCACGATCCTGGTCATCCTGCTGTTTTCCAAGAACGCCTATTCGCAGAGCTTCAGCTCGTTCTACACCTTCTATCTGATCGGGAAGTTCGGCATTTCCGTGCAGACCTCCCAGGTGATGCTGTTCCTCTTCCTGGTGGCCTCGGCGGCCGGGGCGGTCGGCGGCGGCATCCTGGGCGACAAGATCGGCCGCAACAAGATCATCTGGTTCTCGATCCTGGGGGCGCTGCCCTTCACGCTGATGCTGCCTTTCGCCAACCTGTTCTGGACCGGCGTGCTGACGGTGGTGATCAACCTGATCATGTCGAGCGCTTTCGCGGCGATCCTGATCTACGCGATGGAGCTTCTGCCCGGCCGCGTCGGATTGATCGGCGGCCTGTTCTATGGGCTGTCCTTCGGTCTCGGCGGCGTTGCCGCCGCCATGCTGGGGGAGCTCGCCGACTGGGTCGGCATCGAGACCGTCTACCGGATCTGCGCGTTCCTGCCGGCGATCGGCCTGCTGGCCTGGTTCCTGCCGAAGATGACGGAGCAGCGGGTGCGATAAGCCCGATGCCGCATCAGGATTGGCGCCCGCCTGCATGGTCGCGCCGGCAGGTGCGGCTGAAACCGCGAAGCCTGTTGACAAAGTCTCTCCGCAATCGAACTATTCCACTATAGCGGAATTGCGGAGACCTTGATGGACATCCGAGACCGGCCCGGGATTCCACGCCACGCCGCTGCGATGGCATGAACTATCGCTGGAACTGGTCCATCCTGCTGCAGGAGCCCTATACGGAGTGGCTCTGGAGCGGCTTGCAATGGACCGTTGCGATCAGCCTCGTCAGCTGGGCTCTGGCGCTCTCGGTCGGCCTCGTCGTCGGCGTGGTCCGCAGTTTGCCGAGCGGCATTCTTCGGGTGATCGCCGGCATCTATATCGACGTCTTCCGCAACATCCCGCCGCTGGTCCAGCTCTTCCTGTGGTATTTCGTCCTGCCCGAGATCGTGCCGGAGACCATCGGACTCTGGATCAAGCGGGATCTGCCCCATCCTGAATTCGTCACTGCCGTGGTCGCGATCGGGCTGTTTGCGGGCTCACGCGTCGCCGAGCAGGTCCGTGCGGGCATCGAGGCCGTCGGTAATCATCTGATGCCGGCCGCGCTGGCGACGGGCTTGCGTCCAATGCAGGCGTTCCGGCTGGTCGTGGTGCCGCTGGGCCTGCGCGCCATCGTCGGGCCACTGACCTCGGAGTTCCTGGTCACGGTCAAATTGTCGTCGCTGAGCCTGACGATCGGCGTGCTCGAGCTGACGGCGCAGAGCCGCCATATCGAGAACTACACCTTCCAGGGCCTGGAAGCCTTCACCGTGGCCACCATCGGCTATCTCCTGATCGGGCTCTGCGTCACGGGCCTGATGCGCCTGATCGACGACAGGGTCGGCGGCGCGGCCCTGCGCAAGGCAGGCTCATGAGCGATTTCGACTGGGGCGTCATCGCAAGATCATGGAGCTTCCTGGCCGAGGGCATGGCGCTCAGCGCCTTGCTGGTCGTGGTCGCGACCATCGGCGGATTGGTCATCGGCTTTGGCCTTGCCTTGATGCGATTGTCGTCGAACCGGCTGATTGCAGGGCCGGCCGCGGCTTACGTCACGGTGATGCGCTCGCTGCCGCTCGTCCTGGTGCTGTTCTGGTTTTACTTCCTGGTGCCGCTGGCGATCGGCCGGCCGATCGGCTCGCTCGCCTCGGCGCTGATCGCCTTCGTGATGTTCGAGGCGGCGTTCTACTGCGAGATCATCCGCGCCGGCATCAACAATGTCCGCCAGGGCCAGACCGAGGCCGGGCTCGCCACGGGCCTGCGGCGCTCGCAGGTGATGCGCCACATCGTCATGCCGCAGGCGCTGAAGGCGATGACGCCGCTGGTGCTGAACCAGATCATCATCGTCTTTCAGGACACCTCGCTCGTCTATGTCGTGGCGCTGCACGACTTCCTGACGACGGCAAGCATCGTGGCCGCACGCGATGGGCGGCCGACGGAAATGTATACGCTCGTCGCCGTGGTCTACCTGATCATCTGCCTGTCATCGACCAAGGCGCTGGAATTCTACCGGAAAGGCCGCGCGGGATGATCGTTCTCGAGGACGTGCACAAATCCTATGGCAAGCAGAAGATCCTGCGCGGCTGCTCGGCTTCGGTGAAGCTCGGCGAGGTCGTGGTGGTCTGCGGTCCGTCGGGCTCCGGCAAGAGCACGCTGATCAAATGCGTCAACGGTCTCGTGCCGTTCGAGCAGGGCTCGATCACGGTCGATGGCGTCTCGGTCTCGGACAAGAAGACCGATCTGCCGATGCTGCGTGCGCGGATCGGCATGGTGTTCCAGAATTTCGAGCTCTACCCGCATATGACCGCGCTCGAGAATGTCAGCCTGGCGCAGATCCATGTGCTCAAGCGCTCGCGGGCCGAGGCCGACGCCCGCTCGGAGAAGCTCCTGGCCCGGGTCGGGCTCGGCAGCAAGCTGACGAGCCGCCCGAGCCAGCTCTCGGGCGGCCAGCAGCAGCGCGTCTCGATTGCGCGCGCTCTGGCGATGAACCCCAAGGCGATGCTGTTTGACGAACCGACCTCGGCGCTCGACCCCGAGATGATCAACGAGGTGCTGGAGGTGATGCAGGCGCTGGCGCTGGACGGCATGACCATGATGGTGGTGACGCATGAGATGGGTTTTGCCCAGCGCGTGGCCGACCGTGTGCTGTTCATGGATGGCGGCGAGATCCTCGAGGACACGCCCAAGGCGCAGTTCTTCACCGACCCGGCGACGGAGCGCGCCAAGCAGTTCCTGACCAAGGTCCTGACGCATTAGAGCATCGCCATGACCGAGCTCAGCGCCCCGCAGATCGGACCGATCATCCAGCGCCAGCGCAAGGCGCGCGGGCTGACGCTGCAGCAGCTCTCGGGCCTCTCGGGCGTGTCGAAGTCGATGCTGTCGCAGATCGAGCGCGGACAGGCCAACCCGACCTTCGCCGTGCTATGGAGCCTGACGCAGGGGCTGAAGATCGATTTCGCGGCGCTGCTGCAAGGCGGGCAGGCGGTGCCGAGCGATACCACGATCGAGATCGTCCCGTCCGAGCACACGCCGGAGATCCGCAGCGCCGACGGCTCCTGCCGGCTGCGCATCCTCAGCCCTCCAAGCCTGGCGGGCACGACCGAATGGTACGATGTCGAGATCGCCGGCGGCGGCAGGCTAGACAGTGCGCCACATGCGGCGGGCGCCTGCGAGCACTTCACGGCGCTGTCGGGGCAGTTCCTGATCACGAGCGGCGCATCGACCTATCCGGTCAAGGCCGGCGAGACGGCGCGCTATCCCGTCGACGTTCCCCATTCCATCAGCAATGCCTCGCACCGGCCGGCTCGCGGCCTGATGGTGCTGCTCTATGGCAAAATCGGGCAAGGCAGGGCAGCTTGACTCGTTTCCGCTATAACGGATCGTCTCTGCTCGCGGAGATGCCCGCACTGCCCGAAGCATTCACGGCCGCGCGCGTTCATTGCGACCGTTCTTCCCCTCAGGATCGAGCAAAGGCATCTTTCCCATGCGCGTAAGCATTCTCGGCGCCGGCGGTGCGGCCTATGGCGCTGCCGCCCAGCTCTTCGTCGGTGGTCACGACCCGATGCTGTGGTCGCCGTCAGGCCAGAGCACCCGCGAACTGGCGGCGGGCGCTCCGCTGCAGGCGACGACGGCGATCGAGACGAGCTTTCAGCCCCGGATCGCATCCAGCGCCAAGGAGGCGGTGACCGAGTCCGACGTGGTGATGCTGGTGATGCCGGGTAATGCCCATAAGATGGCGCTGGAAGCCACGGCCGCGCATTTGCGCGAGGGGCAGCCGGTCATCATCAGTTCGCACGCCTCGTTCGGCGCGCTCTATCTCTCGAAGCTGCTCGCCGCTCGCGGCGTTCGCGCGCCGATCATCGCCTGGGGCACGACGCTGACGACCGGCCGCAAGACCAGCCCGACCGTGGTCGGCGTCAATTCGCTGCGCTCCAAGATCGATATCGCGACCGTGCCCGAAGCGGGACTCGATGAAGGTCATGCGCTCTGCACGACCCTGTTTGGCGAGCGTTTCGTCAAGCGCGACGGACTCTTGGCGATCGCGCTCAGCAATCTCAACCCGCAGAACCATCTTGCGATTGCGCTGTTCAACCTGACGCGGATGGAGCGCGGCGAGAGCTGGGGCCAGGCCGAGAACGTCACCCCGGCTGTCGGCCGCGTGATGGAGGCGCTCGACGCCGAGCGGCTGGCGATCGCCGAAGCCTTCGGGCTTTCGGTGCGAACGATCAAGGAGCACTATGCCTTCTCCTATCAATTGCCGGTCGCCAGCATCGCGGAGATGAACGCCAATCTGCATGGCCAGGGGCGCGGCGGCTTCGGCCCGACGATGCTGGAGAGCCGCTATGTGCTGGAGGACGCACCCTTCGGCCTGTTGCCGACGGTTCTGCTTGGCCGGCTCGTCGACCGTCCGGCGGTGCTGCACGAGGCTGGGTTGACCGTGCTTTCGGGCGCCTATGGCCGTGATTTTGCTGATGACAACGACCTGCTGCCGTCTCTCGACTTCGCGCAGATGACGCGCGAGGAGCTGCAAGAACGGGCGCGCCTTGGATTTTGATGGCCTCGCGTCCGGAAGGGCGGGGCGACGAGCTGAACGACTACGGCAAACGGGAGAAGACCATGCGACTGAACCTTGTCACCGTCACAAGCGCGCTGTTGGCGCTCGGCATGGCGGCCTCCGCCCAGGCGCAGGAGGTCGATGCGATCGTCAAGAAGCTGCGCGACACCAAGACGATCACCATGGGCATCCGCGAGACGCTCTACCCTTACGGTTATCTCGACAATGACAAGAAGCCGGCCGGCTACGCGGTCGAGTTCTGCCAGCGCATCATCGAGGAGATCAAGGCCGAGCTGAAGCTGCCGGAGATCCAGATCAAATACGTGCCGGTCAACATCCAGAACCGTCAGGCGTTGGTTGCCAACGGCACGGTCGATCTCGAATGCGGCGGCACGGTCAATACCTTCGGCCGCAACAAGCAGGTCGATTTCTCCTCCGTCTCCTATGTCTCGACGAGCCAGCTTCTGGTTCTCAAGGCCTCGGGCATCACCAAATACGAGGATCTGAACGGCAAGGTCGTGGCCGTCGCCACCGGCGGCAGCAGCGAGCCGGACCTCAAGAAGCTGGTCGCCGATAAGAAGCTCAATATCCGCGTCCAGAACGTCGACGATCATGCCGCTGCGCTGATCTCGGTCGAGACCCGGCGCGCGGACGCCTATTTCAGTGACAACGGGGCGTTCTACAGCCTGATCCGGCAGTCGAAGAACCCTGACGCCTTGACTATCGTCGGCGAGGAATACGGCTATGCGCCGCAAGGCTTCATGGTGCCCAAGCTCAATCCGACGATCCTGTGGATCGTCAATCACGCCATGGGCAAGATGTTCAAATCCGGTGAGGCCGAGGTGCTGTTCGACAAATGGTTCGGGCCGTTCGGCGTCAAGGTCGGGCCGAGGCTGCGGGCGGCCTGGGCGACGCAATCCTACGCTGAATGAGGCCACGGACCGGCGGGAGAGGGGGGCGTTCCAGCGTCTCTCTCGCCGGTCCGGGCATTGCCCGGGAGGAGCGGGAAGCTGCGCTGGAACAAGCTGCGCCCCGTGAAATCAGGAAGCGAGTCATCCCGGACAAGCCGCGTCAGCGGCGCTGATCCGGGATCCATTCCGGTGCCTTGCCGATCAGTGCTCAGGAATGGATCCCAGGTCTATGCGGAGCTGCCCTGGGGTCGGCCGAAGGCCGGACCCGAGGGCTGCGCCCGGGATGACCGGGGCGTTTCAACGTCAATGCGAACGCCGCTAGGGCATTTTCGAGCGAAGTGGACACCGGTTCGCGTGAAGGAAATTCGATAAAACAAGGAGTTAGGGCAGTTTCGCGATTCGGAGAAACGCGGAAATGCGCTAGCGCTTGCCCATTTCGATGTCGGGCATGGTCGGCGGCGTGCGGCCGCGCTCGCTTTCGGGGATGACCGGCGAAGGGTTACGCGACATGCGCAGGGCGAGATAGGCGGCCGTTGCGATCGACAGCACGACGAGATAGGCGAGCAAACCCTGCGGGCCGAGAAGCTGCATGAACAGCGTCGCCGCGAGCGGTCCGATGGCCGAGCCCACGCCCCAGAGAAAGAGCAGCCGGGCCGAAAGCCCGACAGCCTGCTCCTGCCCCAGGCGAAAATAGGCATGGGTGACGGCGACCGTGTAGAGCGGGATGCTGCAGCCGCCGATCAGCATGAACAGGCCGAAAAGCCAGAGTCGGTCATGCGTCGAACCGAGATATAGCAGCACCCCGAGCAGGGTTGCAGCCAGGGTGACCGCGCTCGCGGCCGTCAGCATGATGACGCGGCTGGCGATGCGGTCGGCGAGCAGGCTCATCGGCCATTGCAGCAGGAGCGCGCCGATCTGGATTGCGGCGGTCAGCAGGATCGTCGCTCGCTGGTCGAGGCCGATCAGGATGCCGTAGGCCGGCGCGACATTGGTGAGGGGACCACCGATCAGGCCGACATAGAGGCAGCCGACGACGGCCGCCGGCGCGTGCCGCCACAAGGTCTTCAGCCTGACCGAGACGACCTCGCTCGATTCGGGGCCGCGCGCCCGGGTGAGCGCCACGGGGATCAACGCGAACGAGAACGCCATGCTGGCGTAGAGAAAGACGTCATGCGCCTGGATCGCGACATAGCCGACGCCGATCTGGGAGCCGATCAGGGCAAGGCGGTTGAGGATCTGGTAGATGCCGAAGATGCGGCCGCGATTGCTGCCCTTGGCCTGGCCGCTGATCCAGCTCTCGATGCAGATGCCGTGACCGGCCGCCGACAGGCCCATGACGAGCCGCGACACGCCCCACAAGGCCTCGGGGATCATCGGAAAGCTCAAGGTCGAGGCGGCCTGAAGCGCCGCGAAGACGGCGAAGCCGCGAATATGGCCGATGCGGCGCACGAGCGAGGGAATCGCAAAGCAGCCGACGAGAAAGCCGATCGAATAGGCCGAGCCGACCAGACCGATCAGGAGCGGCGGCTGGTCCGCTATCGCCATACGCAAAGGCACGACCGTGTTCACGATCGTGCCGGCCACCTGCAGGATCAGCGCTCCCGCGACGATCGCGCCGAGCGCGGCGACCGAACCGCTATGGGCCTTTTCTGTCACGGCTCCGGATATCCAGGACGCTTCCTCCGGAAATCATCTGCCCGGCTTCCCCGGGAAAAGCCAGACGAAATATCCTTGCTCGCGCAGATGCGGTTATTCGCGGCGCCGAAAGACGGCGCATCAATGCGCCGTTACACCAGAGCATGACGGCGCTCGAGCCAGCTGTCCCGGGACCGTGCCCTAGCCTGGAGGCATCAGCGCGCGAGGAACTCGAAAGCCTTGCTCACGAACGCCTCGTGATACTGGAAGATGCCTCCGTGTCCGGCATCCTCATAGAGAACGAGTTCCGCATTCGGCAGGCGGCGTGCCAGGTCGAGCGAGTTGCTGCTGGGCACCATCTTGTCCTTGTCGCCATTCGCGACCAGGACAGGCTTCCGGATCGTGCCAAGATCCTGTCGCGCTTGCCTGCCCCAAGCATGGATCGCCTTGAGTTGCCTCAGGAACGCCGTCATCGCAATCGGCTTGTCGCGAGCTACCTTGCGTTCCTGGAGCCGGCTCAGAAAGGCTTTTGCGGCGCGGCGGCCATTCGCGGTCGAGGTGAAGAAGAGGTAGAATTTCGGGTCCCGGAACGTCAACAGCCCCTTGATGATGAGCGGCCAGGATACAGACCCGACCTTTTCGATGCCTTCGCCCCCCGCAGGTCCGGTGCCCGCTAGAATGACCTTCCGGATGAGATCGGGCTCTTTCAGGATGATGTCCTGCGCCACGAAACCGCCAAGCGAGAAGCCGATCAGATCGACCTCCTCGAAGCCCAGCGCGCGGATGAAGGCAATTGCGTCCTTGGCCATCTCCGCCACCGTGAACGGCGCCTTGCCGCCCGAGGCGCCGACGCCACGATAGTTGACGGCGATCACGGGCCTGCTCGCGGCAAGGCCGTCGACAATGCGGGGATCGAAGTTATCCAGCACCGCGCCCCAATGGTTCAGTAGGACCACCGGGACACCGGCCACGGGCCCGAGCTGCCGGTAGACGAACGTCGTCCCAGCAACATCAATGCTCCTGGTCGGCGCGTCATTCCACTTCACGGAGTTGGTTTGTGATGGATGGGACATGTTCACGATGGTTTCCTTGGATGAACGCGACAGACGCACGCCATCGCTGCCGCCCCCTGCTTCCAGGCAAAGACGACGCAATCTTCACTTCAGCCGGACGACGACCTTGCCCTTCGACCGTCCCGTTTCGATGTAGGCCAAGGCTTCGTTGGTCGCTTCGAACGGGAAAGCCCGATCCATGACGGGGCGAATGATCCCGGCTTCGATCAGCGATGTGATCTGGCGCAGTTGCTCGCCGCTCGCCCGCATAAACAGGAACGAATAGTTGATCCTCCGCGCCTTGGCTTTCCTGCGGATGCCGAAGCTCAGAAACCGCATGACCTGCTTCAGCACCCAGTTCAGCCCTTGTTCCCCGGCGAAATCGGGGTCCGGCGGACCGGAGATCGAGATCAGCTTGCCGCCGGGCTTCAGCACCTTCAGGGATTTTTGAAGCGTGTCGCCGTCCAGGCTGTTCAACACCACGTCGTAGCCGGAGAGGACCTTCTCGAAGTCTTCGTTTTTGTAATCGATGACGACATCGGCGCCGAGGCCTCTGACCAGCTCGGCATTCGCCGTGCTCGTCGTTGTCGCGACCGTCGCGCCGAGATGCTTCGCCAGTTGGATGGCGAAGGTGCCCACGCCGCCTGAGCCCGCATGGATGAGGACCTTCTGCCCTTTTCGCAGATCGGCTCGTTCGACCAGCACCTGCCAGGCCGTCAGCCCCACCAGAGGGATGGACGCCGCTTCCTCCATGGTGAGGTTCTTGGGCTTCAGCGCCAGGTCGGCTTCGTTTATGGCAATGAATTGCGCGAATGTTCCGACCCGGCCATCGCGCGGCCGGGCATAGACCTCGTCGCCCGGCTTGAAATGCCGGACCTTGGGCCCGATCCGAATAACGATTCCGGCCAGGTCGTGTCCCAGGATGAAGGGCGGGCGATAGGGCAGGATGAGCTTGAATTCGCCATCGCGAACTTTCGAATCCAGAAGATTGAGCCCTGCTGCGTGGATCTCGACCAGGACATCGTCATCCCGCAACGCCGGCTCCGGCATCTCGCCAAGTCGCAGCGCGCTCTTCTTCTTGTATCGATCGACAATGAAGGCTCTCATGATATTTTTCTTTCTACGGGTTTTTCTCTGGATCGAGCAGTTTTCCCGTCGATATCGGATGCCTATTCCTGGCGTTGCCAAATCTGCGAACGACCCAGCAATGATACACCGATATAGCCGCGCACGTTTAGCGTCTTGCCGCCATCGGTCAGGTAGATCTTGCTGCTATAGGTCTTGCCATTATCTGGATCGAGGATTTGGCCGCCGGTAAATTCGGCGCCGTCCTTCTTCAGGCCGGACAGGATCACCAGGCCGATGACGGGCGCATTCTTCAAGGCGCCCTCGCACTTCGTACAGGTTGGGCTTTCGTTAGGGGCGAGGAAGACTTTCTCGATCTTGCCCTGGAGCGCACCATTCGCTTCCGTGATGCGGATCAGGGCCCTCGGCTTGCCGCTGGTATCGTCGACGTTCTTCCACAAGCCGATAGGCGAGGCATTCTCCGCCCAAGCGGCAGAGCCCATGAGCGCAGCAGCCAGGGCGAACGCGAGAACACCTGTTTGTTTTAAAATGCGCATTCCGGTCGTCTCCAGGATTCTCTGCGTGGTCCGGCCAGGGAGCTTGCCGAGGTCGAGGGCACGCTCCAGCGCGCCCTCGATGGGTCAGGAGCGGCTTGCGGCTGCGATGGCGGGATAGTCGGTATAGCCCGCGGCGCCCCCACCATAGATCGTGGCAGGATTGACCTGCGCCAGCGGTGCTCGGGTTTCCAGCCGCTCCACAAGGTCGGGATTGGCGATGAAGGGTCGGCCGAAGGCGAATAGGTCGGCCTTGTCCTCGGCCAACCGCGATGTCGCGAGGTCGAAATCATAGCCGTTATTGGCGATATAGGTGTTCCTGAAGCGCCGGCGGAGCGATCCGAAATCGAACGGCGCGACGTCGCGCGGCCCGCCCGTGGCGCCCTCGACGACATGGATGTAGACGATGCCCAAGGCGTCGAGTTGCTCGACGATATAGTCGAACTGTGCCTGGGGATCCGTAGCCGCGACGCCGTTGGCCGGTGAAACCGGCGAAATCCGGATACCGGTGCGCTCGGCGCCGATTTCCTCGACCACAGCACCCGCAACTTCCAGCATCAGGCGGGCGCGGTTCTCGATCGATCCGCCATAAGCATCGGTGCGGACATTGGCGCTGTCCTTGGCAAACTGGTCGAGCAGATAGCCATTGGCGCCATGAATCTCGACGCCATCGAAGCCTGCCGCGATGGCGTTCGCGGCGGCCTGCCGGAAGGCGTTGACGATGCCCGGAAGCTCGTCGAGTTCAAGCGCGCGGGGTTCCGAAACGTCAAAGAAGCCATTGTTGACGAACGTTTTGGTTTTGGCCCGGATCGCAGACGGTGCAACCGGAGCCGCCCCGTTTTCCTGGAGATCGACGTGCGAGACGCGGCCGACATGCCAGAGCTGCAGGAAAATCCGCCCGCCCTTGGCGTGCACCGCGGTCGTGATCTTGCGCCAGCCTTCGATCTGAGCCTGGGAGTAGATGCCGGGCGTGTCCTGGTAGCCCTGTCCCTGCTGCGAAATCTGCGTGGCCTCGGAAATCAGCAGGCCGGCCGACGCTCGCTGGCCGTAATACTCAGCAGTGAGATCGCCCGGAACGAAGCCCGGGCCAGCGCGATTGCGCGTCAGGGGGGCCATGACGATACGGTTGGAGAGGGTCAGCGAGCCGAGAGTATAGGGCTCGAACAGCGTTTTGCTGGTCATAGGTCACCTTGGTTTGTCCCGCAGCGGCGGGGTCGTTTATCGAAATGACTTCGTTGGTGCTCAGGCGAGCGTGCGGTATCGCTCGGCGGGGTGTTCGTTCCGATAGTTCGGAAGCATGGCCTGGCGCGCGGCCTGAAACGCGTCCCACTGCCCGGCGTCGGGAAGCGGCGGGATGGTCACCGGTTCGCGGCGGTCGAAGCCGACCAGCGCCGCATCGACCAGATCGTTCACCTCCATCACGTTGGAGAGCGTGTTGATGTCGGCGCCGACATGGCCCCAGATCTCGGTTCGCGTCGTGGCGGGAAGCACGGCCTGGACGTAGACACCCTTCGGCGCGAGCTCGAGACTGAGGCCCTGCGACAGAAAGAGTACGAAGGCTTTGGTTGCGCCGTAGACCGTCATGCCGAATTCCGGCGCCAGGCCGACCACGGAGCCGATGTTGACGATCGCTCCTTCGCCGGCCTTCGCAAGGCGCGGGGCGATGGCGCTGGCAAGCCGCAGAAGTGCGGTCGTGTTGAGCGCAACCAGCCGCGCGGCGTCATCGGTGCTCTGCTCGATGAAGCTTCCGCCGATGGCCGTTCCGGCATTGTTGACGAGAATCCCGATGCGGACATCGTCGCGCAGCCTCGTTTCTACCGTTGCAAGCTCGGCAGGCTGCGTAAGATCGGCCTGAATGATGTCAATCGCCACGCCATTTTCCTGACGCAGACGGGCCGCCAGGGCCTCCATTCGCGCGATGTCACGGGCAACCAGCACAAGGTCGTGCCCGCGGCGCGCGAAGCGCTCGGCATAGGCGGCTCCGATGCCGGTGGAGGCGCCGGTGACGAGGACTGAGGGGATCGCGGTCATAGGATTGCTCTTTTCTCTTCGTGAACCTATATTCATGATGGTTATCATGATTGATGTTAAATATGATGACCATCATGTAAATGTCAACGGAGCCGGCGGAGAATTTTGAAATGAAGGTCAGTCGAGAGCAGATGGCGGAGAACCGTCGCCGGATTCTGGAGGTTGCCAGCCGGCTGTTTCGCGACAAGGGGTTCGACGCGGTCAGCGTGGCGGAGGTGATGAAGGCCGCCGGGCTCACCCATGGCGGCTTCTATGGCCATTTCAGTTCGAAGGACGACCTGATCGCGCAGACTCTTGCCCATGCTCTCGCCGTCGGTGCAGGGGAAGGCGGCGATTTTCGCGCTTATGTGGGCGATTATCTCGCGCCGCGTCATCGCGACAACTGCGCGGGGGGCTGCCCGACGGCGAGCCTTGCCGCGGCCGTCCGCCATCAGACCCCGGCGGCACGCTCGGCCATGACTGACGGCCTTCGATCGCAAATCGACCGTATCGGCAAGGCGCTCCCGGAGTTGGATGCAGCCGACAGGCGTCGCGCGGCAATCGGAAGCTTTGCGGCGATGGTGGGGGCAGTGATCCTCGCCCGGGCGATCGACGATCCCGCGCTTTCGGATGAGGTCCTGGAACAGACGCGTGAGTGGATCGAAGCTGGGATCAAGCCGCAGTCTGCCAGCGCCAGCTGAGCGAGGGCACGCTTGGCAACTGGCGTGCGATCGTAGCTCCCAGGCCACGAGCTGTGCCGGTGACGCAAACGGATTTGGTGCGGAACTTCGGCTCGGTCATGCCGGATACCGTTTGGTGGGGGCCGACCGATGGCGCAGGCTGCTCAAAGCGAGGCTCCGCCACAGACGATGATCTGCTGGCCCGTGATGCTGGCTGCGCCTTCAGAGAGCAGGAACGCCGTGGTCGCCGCGATTTCCTCCGGCTTCACGAGGCGGCCGATCGGCGGCATCTTCGGCGCGACCGATGCCCGTCTTGGGTCTCTGAGCATTGGTGTGTCGGTTGCGCCGGGCGCCACGACGTTCACAGTGATCTGCCGTGGAGCCAACTCGATGGCGAAGGAGCGGGCCATGCCCACCACCGCGGCCTTGGTCGCCGCATATTGCGCCCGCCCGGGAGATCCGGCTGCCGTGCGGCTGCCGAGCAGGACGATGCGCCCGCCATCCGGCAGCTTTGGCACAAGTGCCTCAACGATCTGTTCTGCCGCATCGACATGGAGCCGCCACATCGTTCGCGCGTTTTCCGGATCGAGTTCGCCGAGCCGGCCGACGCGCAGGATGCCTGCGGCGTGCACGATGGCGTCCAGCGGACCCAGGCCCTCAAGCGCTAGGCTAAGTGCCTCCCTGTCGAAGAGGTCGACCGGCTCATGTGCCAGCCCCGGATCCACGAAGGCGGGCGTGCTGCGGCTGAAGCCGACGACGTCCCAGCCCTCGGCGAGCAATCGCTTCGCGATTGCCTCGCCGATGCCGGAGCTCACGCCGGTGACGAGCGCGCGTTTCGCGCGCCCGTCCTGTGTCGAAAGCGCCTGCGTCATCCGGTGAAGGACCGCGCCTGCGCCCTGATCTTCTCGACGTCGAAGTCGTTGATCTTGTCGATCAGGTCATTGGTGTAGACCTTTGAGAAGTCGGCGATGGCCCAGTCGTTCATCTTCGCCTCGGTGACGAATTCGTCGACCCGGATGCTGCCCATCTTGGCGCCGGCATAGGGCGGCTCATAGAGCTTGATGCGCCGGCTGATCGCCTCCAGTACCGACTTCACGGCCTGCTCCTCGCTGGAGCCGCGCGGGGCGGTCTCGGGATAGAGCTTGAGGAAGGCTTTCGCGCCGGCCGCGGGGTTCTCCAGGATGAAGCGCGAGGCCTTGGCGGTCGAGCGGCCGAAGCCGATGAAGAGATCGCGCTCGGCCTGGATCCTCTGACGCAGGCCCATCAGGAACTGGCCTCCGATCATCGGCAGGTTGCTGGGGCGCGGCAGCAGATCCAGCGGGATGCCGGCGCCGTCGATGATGCCGAAGCCGGTGTCGTAATAGGCGAGGGCGTCGATGGCGCCGCGCTGCAGGGCGACACCGGCCGGCACGCCCGCGCCGACGGCCGTCCATTTCACGTCCTTGTCGGGATCGACGCCGAGCGACTTCAGCACGTTGCGGGTGACCGGATATTCGGTGCCGCCGAAATCGGAGACGCCGATGTTCTTGCCCTTGAGGTCGGTATAGGCCTTGGCGGTCGAGCCGGGCTTGACCGCGATGTCCCATTTATAGGGGTAGGTGTACTGGTAGAACCATTGCGCGTTGCCCCACTCGTTTCGGGCCAGGATCGGTAGGGCGTAAGAGGGCACGCCGATGCCGACATCGACGTCGCCCTTGTCTGTGGCGACCTGGACGTTGGCGTTGCCGCCGAGCGCCAGCCCCTGGACCTTGAAGCCTTCCTCGGCATTGTAGCCGAGCGCCTCGCCGATCAGTAGATTGATGACGCTGGAGTTGAGCGATTTCAGCCCGACGCCAACCTTCACGGTCCGCGTCGCCTGCGCGAAAGACGAGCGCGGTCCCATTGTCAGCGCAGCCGCGAAGGCGCCGCTTGCCAGAAGCCATTCTCTGCGTGTCGTCATGGTTTCTCTCCCTGCTTGCCGATTGGGCCCGGTACGCGAGCCGTTACTTGAAGCCATAGAGTCGTTCAGCGTTTTCGCTGAAAATCTTCTTGCGAAGGGGCTCGTCAAAAACGCTGCAGAGCTCTTCGAATAGTCTTTGCGTGTCAGGCACGACCTCCATCAGCGGATGCGGCCAGTCGGTGCCCCAGAGGCAGCGCTCCGGCGCGGCGGCTGCGAAGCGCCGCAGGAACGGCGCCATCTCGTCGCCCTCACCGCCTGCCGGAAGCGATCGGTAGCTGATCAGCTTGATCCAGCATCGCCCGGTCGCGAGCAGGTCCAGCATCGCCCGCATCGCCTCCTGATCCTCGCCTTCGCGCGGATCGATCCGGCCGCAATGATCGATCACCACTTCGACAGGCAGATCGCGAAGCAAAGCCGCATGCTGCACGATCTGATCGGCGCGCGCGTGGAGCTGGATGTGCCAGCCCAACTCCGCAATCATGTTCGCCTGGGTTCGGATAGCGTCGGCGTCGATGCGCTTATCCGATATGGCGTTGAGCCGGATGCCGCGTACGCCACCTTCATGCAGACGATGAAGCTCTGCGACGGACGTGGTCCCGTCGATGATGGCGATTCCGCGTGCACGATCGGGGCCCAGTATCTGCACCGCATCGAGCATCGCTGCATTGTCGGTGCCGTAGCAGCCGCCCTGTACGACCACCATGCGGTCGATGCCGAGGCGCTCGGCAACCTGATGATAGGCCGCGGCGGTCGCCTCCTGCGGCGCATAGGAGGGATGACGCGGCAGCGGGAAGCGGTCATAGGGGCCGAAGACATGGAAATGCGTGTCGCATATCCCGACAGCGGCAGGCGCATCGACGAGCCGCGCCGTCGAAGCGTCCATCTCTGTGGCCCCGATGCTCATGCGTAAGCCAGCGCCTGCCGTTTGATCTCCTCCCGATCGAAGCTGTTGATCTCGTCGATCAACTCATTCGTCAGAAAGGCATCGAACGAGCTGATCTTCATGTCGTTCATCTGCGCCTCGATCCGAAACTCCTCCGGATTGATGCTGCCGATCTTCGCGCCGGCATATGGCGGGTCGTAGAGCTTGATGCGTCGTGCCGTCGCGAGGAGCACCGACTTGATCGCATCCTCTTCGCTCGAACCGCGGGGCGCCGCTTCAGGATACATCTTCAGGAAGGCGCGGGCGCCCGCGCGCGGGCTAGCGGCGAGGAACACCGAAGCCTTGGCGACCGACCTACCATAGCCGACCATCAGGTCGCGGTCCTTCGCGATGCGTTCGCGCAGCGCCATCAGGAACTGCCCGCCGACCATGGGCACGTTTTTCGGAAGCGGCAGCATCTTGAACGGGATACCGGCGCCTTCGATCTGTCCAAAGCCGGTGTCGTAATAGGCGAGGGCGTCGACGGCGCCGCGCTGCAGTGCGACACCGGCAGCGACGCCAGTGCCCACCGCCGTCCATTTGACGTCCCTGTCCGGGTCAAGGCCCAGGCTACGCAGAACGTTCTTGGTGACCGGGAATGCCGTCTCCGCAAAATCCGGCACGCCGATGTTCTTGCCCTTGAGCTCCTCATAGCTCGTCAGCGTCGATTCCGGCTTCACCGCCACGTCCCATTTGTAGGGATAGGTATACTGGTAGAAGTGGATCGCCTTGCCCCACTCGCCCTTGGCCAGGATCGGCAGGGCAAAGGAGGGCACACCGGTCGAGATGTCGGAATCGCCGCGATCGATGGCGACCTGAGCGTTCGAGACGCCGCCCACCGTCATGAACTGTGCCTTGAAGCCCTCGGCCGCGTTGTAGCCGAGCCCTTCGCCGATGAGCAGGTTGACCAGGTTCGGCGCGATTGTCTTCTGACCGATCGCCACCTTCACGGTGCGAGCCGGCTGGGCGAACGCCGAGCGGGCCGGCAGGGCCAGCGCCGCCGCGACGGCGCCACTGGCGAGAAGCCATTCTCTGCGTGTGACCATGATGTTCCTCCCGTTATGGCTTATTGCTTTTGGTCGTCTAGGTTTGCTCGATCACTTGCGGCCGCGCTCGCCCCAGTGGACGATCTTCTTTTCCAGCCCGCGTACGATGGCGTGGAGCGTGATTCCCATGGCGCCGAGGATGACGAGCGCGGCGAAGACGCCGGCCACGTCGGTCACCGCCTGCGCCTGGGTGATGACGACGCCCATGCCCTGCTGCGCGCCGAGGAACTCTGCGACGATGGTGCCGAGCAGCGCATAGACCACCGCCATGTCGAGCCCGGCGAAGATGAAGGGCGCCGCATTGGGCAGCTTGACGATGCGATAGGTCTCGAAGCGCGAGGCCGAGAGCGAGCGCATCAGGTCGATGCGTTCGGGCTCGACGGCGCGCAGGCCGGTGAAGCTGTTGATCAGCATCGGGAAGAAGGCGAGCAGCGCCGAGATCGCGATCTTGGAACCGTCGCCGAAGCCGAACCAGATCACGATCAGGGGCGCGATCGCGACCTTGGGCAGGCTTTGCAGCGCGAAGGCATAGGGCATGATCAGCTTCTCGATCAGCCGGCTCTCTGCCATCAGCGAGCCGAGCGTCAGGCCCAGCGCCGAGCCGAGGAAGAGGCCGATGGCGGCATTCTTGAGTGTGCCCCAGAGCGGCAGGTAGTAACCGAGCGGACTCGACGGGCTGACCGCGATGCCCGACCACAAGGCCTTCCACACCGCAAGCGGCGTCGGCAGGATGTAGGACGGGATTTCAAGGTACTTCACCGACAGGGCCCAGGCGCCGAACAGAACGGCGAGGCCGACGAGCGTGATCGCCGTGCTGTTGACGCCCTTGGGCTCGCGCTTCTTGCCGGCGGCCGCCTCGGGCTTGGGCGGGGCGCGTTCGATCGAGACGGAATCCGCGATGATGGTGGTCTGTGCTTGGCTCATCATTCGTCTCCCGACGCGTTCAGAAGTCCGCGGATTTCCTTGGCCAGCGCCGGATAGGCGGGGTGGCTGATGATGGTGTCGTTGCTGCGCGGACGCGGGATCGGCACTTCGAGTTCGCGTATGACGCGGCCGGGCCTTGCCGACATCACCACGACGCGGTCGGCGAGGAAGATCGCCTCCGAGATCGAATGCGTGATCAGCAGCACGGTCTTGCGGCTGGCCTGCCAGATGCGCTGCAATTCGAGGTTCATGCGCTCGCGCGTCAGCGCGTCGAGCGCGCCGAAGGGCTCGTCCATCAGCAACACGCGCGGTGAGCGCACCAGCGCGCGGCAGATGCCGGCACGCTGCTGCATGCCGCCCGAAAGTTCGTAAGGGTAGCGGTGGCCGAAATCCTTGAGGCCCGTGACGTCGAGCAGACGGTCGATGTCCTCGGCCTGCCCGACCTGCTTGCCGCCGACGCGCAGGGGCAAGGCGATGTTCTCGCGCACGGTGAGCCAGGGCAGGAGGTTGGCCGCCTGGAAGACGACGCCGACATCGCGCGACGGGCCGGTGATGCTTTTGCCGTCCAGCGCCGCATTGCCGCTGTCATAGTCGTCGAGCCCGGCGAGGATGCGCAGCAAGGTCGACTTGCCGCAGCCCGAGGGGCCGACGACGCAGACGAATTCGCCGTCCTTGATATCGAGGTCGATGTTCGACAGCGCATGCACGCTGCCGCCGGCATAGGTCTTGTCGAGGCCGCGGATGCGGATCAGGTCGTGCTGTGGCGAGGACGCCGTATTCAGAGGATGGATTTGAGCGAGTGCAGGCATCTGCGGTCTCCCTGTTCTTGGTCTTGCTGTTCTTGGTCTTGTTCAGGCTTGGGTCTTGTTCAGGCCTGGATCTTGTTCAGGTTTGGGCCGCCCAATCGGGCTCAACGCGGACGTATTTGATGGCGCGGCGGAAATAGGTGAAGGCGATGTGCAGCGCCCCGTCCGACGCCTGCGTGATCGACGGGTAGGAGAACTCGCGGTTGAGCTGGTCCTTGGAGTTGTTGGTCATGCAGAAGCCGTCGCCGGTTTCGAGGTCGCGCATCACCGGCCAGCTCCGGCCGCCATCGGAGGACAGCGCCAGCGTCATCGGCGCGCGCGGCGCGCCCCAGAAGGCGGTGCGATGCGGCGCGGCCGGGGCAGGGGCGGCCTCGGCTTGTGGTGCGACGCCTTCCTCGTCCTCGATGTCGTCATAGAGGCCGGTGCGCCGGTCGGTCGCGTCGGCCGCGCTGGAGTGGTTGAAGACGAGCGCGATGCGGCCGTCGGCCAGCACGGTCGCCTGGATCGAGGAGTTGTTGTTGGGCAGCGCGGTCGGCTCGGGCGCCGTCCAGTTGCGGCCGTCGGTCGAGCGGCTGGCATAGATGAAATCGGCCCAGCGGCTGCGATAGAACGCGACGAGCCCGTCCTTCGTCTTCAGCACGTTCATGTGCACGCAGCCGGTCGAGCCGGGCACGGTATGCTCAACCCAGCTCTTGCCGGCGTCGGAGGAGACGCGCACTGCGCTGATGTCGTGATCGCCGACCCATTTGGCGCCGGGCACGCTGACGCAATGGAAGACCGGGATCACCCAGTCGCCATTGTCGAGCACGATGGGGGGCTGGCGCACGAACAGGCCATGGCCCTTTGGCGCCTCGAACAGGGTCTCGATCGGTCCCCATGTCAGGCCGTGATCATGTGAGACGCGCTTGCGCACCAGCGCCGTGTCCTGGTTACCGGAGATCTGCGCCGTCCAGATCAGCCAGAGCTCGCCATTGGGCGTGGTGAAGAGGATCGGGTTCTGCTCGGAGCGCGCCGGATCGTCGGAGAGCTTGACGGGGGCCGACCAGCGATCGCTGCCCTTGGGCAATCGCGAGAAATAGGTCGAGATGTCCGGGATGCCTTCCTGCGTGCCGCCGAACCAGACGATGGCGAGATCGCCATTGCCGAGCACGGCGATGTTGGCCGCATGGTTCTGGACGCAAGGCGAGGGCAGATAGGCCTCGATGCGCTGCGCATCGCCCGCGCGCGGATGCAGGATGCCGCTGCGCTCGGAGAGGCCGGCAGGTGCGATGTCGGTCGGATGGGATCCCATCTCGGAAGACCTCCTTCTGGTCTGCGAGGGCGTCTGGCCCTCCTGCTAGCGGCGCTCAGTAGGCGGCTTCGTAGAGGGTCAGGATCTCGTCGCGGCTGATGTCGCGCGGGTTGTTGTCGAGCAGGCGGCGAATGGCGTGAGCCTCGCTCGCCATCGCCGGCAGATCGTCGCGTGGCACGGAGAGACGCGACAGCTTCATCTCGCAGCCGAGTTCGGCGCAGTAGCGATGGGCGCCCTCGAAAACCTCCTCCTGCCGGGCCGAGGCCTTCAGGCCGAGCGCGGCGAGGATCGCGGCGGTCTTTTCCGGCACGGCCGGCGCGTTGAAAGCGAGCGTATGCGGGAAGATCAGCGCGTTCGCCGCGCCATGGGCGATGTGGTGGCGCGTGCCGAGCGGATAGGCGACGGCGTGGCCGGCGGCCGTGTTGACCGGGCCCAGGCAGTAGCCGCCATAAAGCGAAGCGAGCGATAGGCCGGCGCGAGCCTCGATGTCGGAACCGTCGGCGATGGCACGGCCGAGGAAGCGGCCGACCAGGCGCACGCCCTCGAGTGCATACATGTCGATCAGCGGATGCGCCTTGAGGCTGGTGAAGGCCTCGACGCAATGGGCCATGGCATCGACGCCGGTCGCAGCGGTGACCGCCGGAGGCAAGGTCAGCGTCAGATCGGGGTCGATCACCGCGATGTCGGCGAGCATGTGCAGGCTCTGCACGGCGAGCTTGTTCTGCGTCTTGGGGTCGGTGACCAGCGCGCGCGTGCCGGCCTCGCTGCCGGTGCCCGCAGTGGTCGGCACCTGCATCAGGGCCGAGCGCTTGCCGGCGACCTTCTCGGGGCCGACGACGTCCTGGAGGGACTGGCCGGAGCCCGGCAGGACAGCGACGAGCTTAGCGAGGTCCATGGCGCTGCCGCCGCCGAAGCCGATGACGAGGTCAGGCTTCACCCGCTCGGCAACCGCAAGCACCGCTTCGAGATTGGGAAGGTCAGGCTCGGGGCGGACTTCGCCGAAGATCGTGACCTCACCGGTCAAGCCGAGCAGATCGACGCGGGCGGCGTTGAAGGCATCCGCCACGACCAGGATGCGCGAGAACCCCTGGGCCGTAGCCCAACGCCCGGCGAGCGACGCCGTGCCGGAGCCGAACTCGATGATCTTCGGCCGGGTGATCGCGATCGGCGTGGCGAGGCTCGCAATGGCGATCTGGCGGGGCGCGTGGATGTTCATGGTCGCCTCCCTTTGTGCTTTTGGCTTTTGGCGCTTTCAGGTTGGCGCTATCAGGCCGCGCGGTCGGCGCTGAGGCCGCGCGCCGCCGCCAGTTTTTCGGCGTATTCGATCGCCTCGATCAGGCTGAGCTCGTTGGCGATGCCCTTGCCGGCAATGTCGAAGGCGGTGCCATGGTCGACGGAGGTCCGCACGATCGGCAGGCCGAGCGTGATGTTGACGCCCGAGAGCGAATCCCAGGTGCCGGTTTCCGGATTCACGTTGAAGCCCAGGAACTTAACCGGGATGTGGCCCTGATCGTGATACATCGCGACGACGGCGTCGTACTGGCCGGCGCGCAGCTTGACGAAGACCGTGTCGCCCGGCACCGGCCCGACGACGTCGAGGCCATCGGCGACCGCCTTGGCGATCGTCGGCGCGGAGACCTCGTCATCCTCGCGGCCGAACAATCCGCCTTCGCCGGCATGGGGGTTGAGCGCGGCGACAGCGATCTTGCGCCGACCGAGATCGAGCGCGGAAAGCGCCTCGTCGGTGCGGTCGAGCACATAGCGCAGCCGTTCCGGCGTCAGCTTGGCGGGCACGTCCTTGAGCGCGACATGGGTGGTGACATGGCTCACCCGCATGCCGCCATGGGCGAGCATCATCACCGAGCCCTTGGCGCCGGTCAGCGTCGCCAGCATGTCGGTATGACCAGCGAATTTGTAGCCGGCCTTGTTCAGCGCCTCCTTGTTCAGCGGCGCCGTCACGATGCCGCCGATGCGGCCGGCCTGGGCGAGCTTCACGCCCTTTTCGACCGCGAGATAGGCGAAGCGGCCGCCATCGGAAGAGAGCACGCCCGGACGGATCGGCTCGCCCTCCGGCCCCGCCTGCAGGCAGGCGAGATGCGGCCAGGCCTCGGTCTCGGAGACCTCGGGAATGGCGATGTCGGCGCCGAGCAGGCGGCGCGCCTCGGCAAGCGCGGGATTGCTGCCGATGACGAGCAGGCGCAGATCGCCGCTCGCCAGCCTGTCCTTGAGGGCGAGGCAGGCCTTGACGATGATCTCGGGACCGACGCCGGCGGGATCGCCCATGGTGATGGCAAGGTGAGGTTTCATGCTGCCCCTCCGGCAAAGGCCGCGATCCGGGTCGCGGCGAGCTGTTGAAGAAGGTCCGGCGCGCCGAAGGCGCCCGATTTCGAGATCACGGCGACGCCGTCCCAGCGGCCGCCGCGCATGATCGAGCGCGGCACGCCGGGCATGATTTCGCCGGTGACGTCGAGGCGCTCAGTGCCGAGGCTCTCGCAGAGGCCGCGCAATGTTTCGCCGCCGGCGGCGAAGAGCGTGTCCGGGCGGTCGTCTAGATCCAGCAGGAGGGCGGCCAACCTCGCGTCGATCAGCGCGGCGGCGTCGCGACGCGAGGTGCCGTCCGGTAGTGCGACGCTTGCGACGACGATGCCGTCATCGGAGAGGCGCCGGGCGATTTCGGCATTGCTCGCAGGACCCAGAACCACGTGAAGCGGGCCGAGTCGGTCGAGTTGCTGGCCGATCGCTGGATGGTCCGAGCCGACGAGCCCGAGAACCTTGCCTGCGAGCGGGCGGTCATCGATCCGACGGATGAGGCCGGCTGCCCGCGCGAGCGCCGCCGCCAGCCCCGCACTTCCGACCCAGAGCACATCATCGAGCCCGGAGGCGGCCGCGATGATGGCGTCGAGATCGGCGTCGGTCTCGGCATCCCAGAGGCTGATGCCCGGGGGCAGGGCATCTCCCGGAACGGCTTGCGTGACGGCATGTCCCGCCGCTGCAAGCCCGGCGGCGAGATCGGCGGGCATCGGGCGCCATTCGCCATTCGTCCAGGCGCATTGCTGCCCGGCGCGCGTGATCCGGCGCTGCGCCGGGAAGGCCGGGGCGATAATGCAATGGGCCGGGCTGATCAGGTCGAGGATCGTGGCGATCTCGGCGACCTCCTGTCCACGCAGCAGGCTGTCGATCTTCTTATAGGCGAGGCCCGAGCCGCGCGCCCACAAGGCGGGAGCGATCGCGGCGACGGCGCTGCGGGCTTCCTCCGCCGAGATCTCGCGGCTGCGGCTGTCCATGGCGATGGCGCCCTTTGCGGGGGCCTCGCCACGCCAGCAGACCGCGACCGGCTCGGCGG
This sequence comes from Bosea vaviloviae, assembly GCF_001741865.1. Lineage (NCBI taxonomy): Bacteria > Pseudomonadati > Pseudomonadota > Alphaproteobacteria > Hyphomicrobiales > Alloboseaceae > Allobosea > Allobosea vaviloviae. The sequence continues at coordinate 4,616,223 of NZ_CP017147.1, read as the reverse complement.
GCGAACCGAACGCGGCCGCGCTGTCGAGCGCGCCGGTCAGGTCGTCAGCCAGGAGCCGGAGCGGGGCCATCTCAGCTCGCCCTCACCGCCGAGAGCAGCGCCTTGGAGCCGCGCACCACGATCGTGGTGTCGTTGGCGATGCCGACGAAATCGATGCCTTGCGCGACGCGGCGCACGGCCTCGGCCTCGTTATTGGTGAGGTAGCCGGCCGGCTTGCCGATGGCCTTCAGGCGGCGGAAGCCGTCATCGATCGCAGCCTGGACCTCGGGATGTTGCGTGTTGCCGAGATGGCCCATCGAGGCGGCGAGGTCGGCGGGGCCGATGAAGACGGCGTCGACGCCGTCGACGGCCGCGATCTTCTCGATATCGGCCAGCGCCTCGATCGTCTCGATCTGCACGATGACGCAGATCTCCTGCTGCACCTTGGCGAAATAGTCCGGGATCAGGCCATAGGCCGCCGCGCGCGAACTGCCGGAGACGCCGCGCACGCCATGGGGCGGATAGCGGGTGTAGCTGACGGCGCGGGCTGCTTCCTCGGCATTCTGAACATAAGGGAAGAGCAGGGTCTGGGCGCCGAGATCGAGCACGCGCTTGACCAGCACCATGTCGTTCCAGGCCGGGCGGATGATCGCTTCAGCGGGCAAGGCCGACATCGCCTGCAACTGGGCGACGACATCGCCGGGCTCATTGGGGCTGTGCTCGGTGTCGATCAGGATCCAGTCGAAGCCGACCTGCGCGAAAAGCTCCGTGAGCGTGGGGCTGACCAGCGTCGAGAAGATGCCGAGCATCTGCCGCTTGCCGAGATCGCGCTTGAAACCGTTCGTCCTGACGTCAGCCATCATCCACCTGCTGAAAGACACCCATCGGGGGGGCGGATCATGGAGGCAGATAGTCGCGCCGTAGCGCGCGGTCCTTGGGGTGCCTCCATAAGCCAGCCTCTTCGGGCCTTGACGCGGTTGGACATCATCCAGTCAGATATGTCAACATGTTGTAATTTGTATGCGGATATCAGCCTTTATCGGAGTTTTGACCGGGAGATTGACTGATTTGTAAATAGTTGTAAGTATGCGGCTATGGATCAGACCTCAGGCAAGCCAGTGCGTTCCGGGGACGCCATTCCGCCCTCGCCATTGGTGCAGCGCGTGCATCATCAATTGCGCGCCCGCATCGCCTCGGGCGAGTACGCCAGCCATTCGCGGCTGCCCGGCGAGCACGATCTGTCGGCGATCTACGGCGTGTCGCGGCCGGTGGTGCGCGAGGCGCTGCGCCGTCTGCGCGAGGATGGGCTGATCTTTTCCCGCCAGGGCGCGGGCACCTTCGTGCGCGGGACCGAGGCGGAGCAGGGCAGGGTGCTGGCCTTCGCGCCGGTTGGCACCATCGCGGATGTGCAGCGCTGCTACGAGTTCCGGCTCGAGGTCGAGCCGGCCAATGCCTTCTATGCCGCCAAGCGCCATAATCCGGCAGCGCTGGCGGCTATCGGCAGCGCCTTCGAGCTGTTGCGCGACACCACCCATGCGCATCGCCATCGCGAGGATGCCGACTACGCCTTCCACATCGCCATCGCGGAGGCGGCGAACAACTACTTCTTCCTGTCGTCGATGCAGGCGCTGAAAGACCACATCAATGTCGGCATGAAGCTGCATGGGCTTTCGCTGCTCGGGCCGGCGGGGGGCCTTGCCGGCGTGCTGGACGAGCATGCGCGCATCTTCGCGGCGATCGGCGCCCGCGACGCCGAGGCGGCGCGGGATGCGATGCGCATGCACATCAAGGGCTCCTATGACCGCCTGTTCGAGGGGCGGGTCCTGGATCTTGCGCTTTAGGTTTGTTTTATCGCGTTTTCTTCACGCGAACCGGTGTCCACTTCGCTCGAAAACGCTCTAAGCAGAACCTTCCTTGGCACGCCAACGAATATTCTGCTTAGGTCTTTGATTCGTCGCAGATTCTCGTCGGGAAACTGTGGGACACTTTTCCGGAATCTGCTTAGGGCTCAGACCCATTAAGTGGTTGGCTTCGCCTCCCCGGTGTGATTCACGGCTTCCGGGAGGAAGCACGGATGAATCGGGATCGTTTCTGGCTCACGGACGCGCAATTCGCGCGGATCGAGCCGCATTTGCCGACGGACACGCGTGATGAGGTTGCGCGAGGCACAAGCGGCTTGCTGCGATCACGGCGGCCTTCATCAAGAAAAACGGGAAGCCGCCTGTTGCGCGTTGACGGCCTCGTGGGGCAGCCAGCAGCTTTTTACTTGTCCGCCTTTCAGGTATTCTCACCCGCAGGGGATAGCCCCCGAGGCTTTTTGCGAACGAGGAGGCTGGAATGCGGTTGTCACGCCTGTGGTTCGGACTCGTGGTTCTCACGGCGAGCATCGCTCTCGCCCCTCTGGAAGGGTCTGCGCAACAGGCGATCCTCCTACTGAGGCACGCAGAGCAGACGCCCACGGGCGGAATGATGGAAGGTGATCCGCCGCTCAACGAGCATGGCCAGCGGCGGGCTGATCAACTCTCATCCCTGCTGAAGGATGCCGGAATTGCGGCGATCTATTCCTCCCAGTATACGCGCGCCCGGCAAACTGTGGAGCCGTTGGCGCAAGCTGTGGGGCGGGATATTCGCGTCATTCAGAAGGACGACCTGGCTGGTCTTGCCGCCAGGCTGAGCACGGAGCATGCGGGTGAGGTCGTCCTCGTGGTCGCTCATTCCGACACCATTCCAAAATTGCTCGCGGCGCTGGGACACGCGGCGCCCGTGGAAATCGGTCGCAGCGAGTTCAACAATCTGTGGTTCATCGTGCCCCGCGCCGATAACCCGCCGCTGGTGAGCCGGTTGAAGCTCTGACAGGATTGAAGGAGGAGCCTTATTCACGATGCCGGGCCAAGCCCGACAGCGGGCAGTCCCGGCTGGGAAGCCGTGCAGGCCCGGGATCCAACAACTTCCGCCGCGTCGCCACGCGATACGACCGAAACGCTGTCAACTTCCTCGCCGCCGTCCGCATCGCTGCAACCGTCAGTTACTGGTTATGAGTCCGGGCTCTAGCTTGGCTCAGCGCTCGCGCGTGCTGTCCCTCATGACGATCTCGGCCGGCAGATGGACCTCGCGGCTTGCAAGCTGACGACCCTCGATCAGATCGATGAGCATCGTGGTCGCGCGCGCGCCGATCTCGCTGCGGGCCTGGTGCACGGTGGTGAGAGCCGGGTTGTAGGCGCCGGCGAACTCGATGTCGTCGAAGCCGGCGATCGAGATCGCCTCCGGCACCGAGAGGCCGGCGGCGGTAAAGCCCCGGATCAAGCCCATCGCCATGGCGTCGTTGCTGGCGAAGACCGCATCGGGAAGCTCGGCAAGCGCCAGATAAGCGGTCGCGGCGGCTTCGCCCATGGCGAGCGTATAGTCGCCCGGGCGCACCAGCGTGGGGTCAGGTGCGAGGCCCCGCGCCGCCAGCGCATCCTGGTAGCCGGCGAAACGGTCATGCTCCAGGATGTTGTTGGGCGGGCCGGAGACATAGCCGATGCGGCGATGTCCCAATTGCAGCAGGCGCTCCGTCATCGCTCGCGCCGCCTCGCGGTTCGCGGTCTCGACATAGGGGATGTCGGAGCCCGGAATGCGCTCGCACAGGCTGACCGTCGGCACGGCCAGGCGGCGGCGCCCTCCCTCCGGGGCTGGCAGTAGGCGCCCGTTCAGCAGCAGCAGGCCATCGACCCAGCCGGCCTGGGCGAATTCGGCATGGTCGCGCTCGCGCTCGGGATCGTTGCCGGTATCGGCGATCACCAGCCTGTAGCCATGCTGGTGCAAGGTGTCGGAGATGCCGCGCAGCACCTGCGAGAAGAAGATGTTGGCGACGTCGGGAACGACGGCGAGCACGGCATGGGTGCGGTTGGTGCGCAGATTGCGGGCCGCAACATTGAGGACGTAGCCCGTCTCGAGCACCGCCTTTTCCACGGCTTCGCGCGTTTTCGGCTTCACCTGGTCGGGGGTGGCGAGGGCGCGGCTCACAGTGGCGGTCGAGACGCCCGCCCGTCTGGCGACGTCGTCGATCCTCGGTTTGCGCAGCCGTTCGTCCATGATCGTCCCTAGATCACGTCGCATTCGGACGGGACCGTCCGAATGCGACGTGATCGATTCTAAAAATTTAGAGCATTGCTCTTGCGAAAAACCGGTGCCCACTTTTTCGCGCAATGCTCTAGCCTCGATCTGCCCTACCGTTATCCCGGCGGCCTGCCAAGACGGCGTCTCGGAACGGCTTGACAGGCGTCGTTCCTGTGGCAGTATGGAAAAAAATGTAATCGATTACAAATCGAAATCGCAGCGCGCCCGGATACGGGTTCAACGACGATGCGAACACAGGGAGGACAGAATCATGAAACTCAAGCCTTGCTTGACGGCTCTCGCCTTGGCGTGCGCGGCCGGCGCCTCGTTCCAGGCGAATGCGCAGGAGATGAAGGCTGAGGTCATCCATTGGTGGACCTCGGGCGGCGAGTCGGCGGCGGTGAAGGTCTTCGCCGAACAATTCGCGAAAGCGGGCGGAACCTGGGTCGACACGGCGATCGCCGGGGGCGTCAACGCCCGCACTGCCGCCATCAACCGCGTCGTCGGCGGCACGCCGCCCACCGCCATGCAGTTCAACACCGGCAAGCAGTTCGACGAGCTGGTCGAGAACGATCTGCTGCGCGATGTCGACCAGGTCGCAACCGAGCAGAAGTGGAAGAGCTTCATGCCTCAGGCGATCATCGACGCCACCAGCCGCAACGGCAAGATGTATGCGGTGCCGGTCAATATCCACGGGCAGAACTGGTTGTGGCTGTCCAAGGCCGCGCTAGAGAAGGCAGGCGCCTCCGAGCCGGCGAACTGGGACGAGGCGCTCGTCGCACTCGAGAAGCTCAAGGCTGCGGGCCTGATTCCACTGGCCTTCAGCGGCCAGAAGACCTGGGAGCGCGGCCTCTTCAACGCCGTGCTGGTCGGCAAGGGCGGCACCGCCCTGTGGGCGTCGATCCATGGCAAGCGCGACCCGGCCGCGGCCAGGAGCCCCGAATTCAAGGCGGTCGCCGAGACCTATGGCAAGCTGCGCGGCTATATCGACCCGGGCGCACCCGGGCGGAACTGGAACGACGCCACCAATCTGGTGATCCAGGGCAAGGCCGGGATGCAGATCATGGGCGACTGGGCCAAGGGCGAGTTCGCCGCGGCCGGCCAGATAGCGGGCAAGGAGTTCGGCTGCGCCATTCTCTCGAACGAGGGCGGCTATGTGATGGGAGGCGACGTCTTCGCCTTTCCCAAGCTCAAGGACCCTGCCCAGCAGAAGGCGCAATTGGCGCTCGCCAAGGTGATGCTCGAGCCGGAAACGCAGATCCGCTTTGCCCAGAAGAAGGGCTCGATCCCGGTCCGGCTCGATCTCGACGTCAGCTCCCTCGACGCCTGCGCCCAGAAGGCGGTGAAGCTCCTGGCGGATAAGAAGCATCAGGTCGCCTCCCAGGAGATGCTCTCGCCACCCGCCCTGACCGGCGCGATGGAGGATGTGATCTCGCAATATTGGAACACGCCGGCGATGACCGCCGACGCCTTCATGGCGAAGGTTGCCGATGTGCTGAAGCAGCCTTTCTGAAGGTCCGCCGGGGCCTTCGCGTCCTCATCGCCCTCGCCTTGAAAGGTGGGGGCGGCTCCAGGGGCTCCCCGGAGCATCACCCAACCCCTTAATCACCCGGCGGCGGAGCTTTGCCATGCCCCTCGTGAGACATCGAACCGCGTCCCGGCTCGCAGCGGGCCTCGCCTTGTCGCCGGCGTTGCTGGTCCTCGTCGTGGTCTATTTGGGCTGCACGGCCTGGACCGTGTGGATCTCGCTGACATCGTCGCGGATGCTGCCGAATTCCACCTTTGTGGGCTTGCGCCAATACGCCTCGCTGATGGGCAACGAGCGCTGGCAGGTCTCGGTCGCCAATCTCGCCGTATTCGGCTCGCTGTTCCTGATCGCGAGCCTGGCACTGGGCTTCCTGCTGGCGGTGGCGATCGACCAGCGTGTGCGGGCCGAGAACACGCTGCGCTCGATCTTCCTCTACCCCTATTCGATGTCGTTCATCGTCACCGGCCTGGTCTGGCAGTGGCTGCTGAACCCAAGCTTCGGCATCGAGAAGATGGTCCGGGATTTCGGCTTCCCGTCCTTCCGCTTCGACTGGATCGTGCGCCAGGACATGGTGATCTACACGCTGGTCTTCGCCGCCGTCTGGCATGCGGCGGGCCTCGTCATGGCGATCATGCTGGCGGGCCTGCGCGGCATCGACGAGGATATCTGGAAGGCGACCAGGATCGACGGCCTGCCGGCCTGGCGGGTCTATCTCTCGATCGTGATCCCGATGCTCGGCGCGAGTTTTGCCACCGCCGCCGTCCTGCTCGCGACCAGTGTGGTGCGCCTCTACGACCTCTCCGTCGCGATGACCAATGGCGGACCCGGCGTCGCCTCGGAGGTGCCGGCCAAATTCGTCATGGACCACCTGTTCGAGCGCGGCAATCTCGGCCTCGCCACAGCGGCCGCGACCTCGATGCTGATCACGGTTGCGGCCGTGGTCGCACCCTGGCTGGTCTGGCAGAGCCGCCGGACGCGGAGGGCGCACGCATGAGCGCGATCGCCGTGACCCAACCCGCCGGCATGCGGCCGCGCCGGCTGACGCCGGCCCGCATCGGCGTCTACGCCTTCCTGATCGTGACGGCGCTGTTCTTCCTGACGCCGCTCTATGTGATGCTTGTGACCTCGCTCAAGCCGATGGAGGAGATCCGTCTCGGAGCGATCCTGGCCCTGCCGCGCGCGCCGACCCTGGAACCTTGGGTCAAGGCCTGGTCGGCGGCCTGCACCGGGTTGAGATGCGACGGCATCAGCGTCGGCTTCGCCAATTCGGTGAAGATCCTGGTGCCGTCCGTCGTCGCCTCGATCGCGGTGGGCTCGCTCACCGGCTACGCGCTGTCCTTCTGGAAGGTGCGTGGGGCAGGCCTGCTCTTTGGCGCCCTGATGATCGTGGCCTTCGTGCCCTACCAGATCTTCATCTACCCGCTGGTGCGCGTCTTCGCTTTTGCCGGGATCAACAACTCGATCCTCGGCATCGTGCTGATTCACACCATCTTCGGCCTGCCGACGATGACGCTCTTGTTCCGCAACTACTTCGCCTCGCTGCCGCAGGAATTGTTCAAGGCGGCGCGTGTCGACGGGGCGGGCTTCTTCCGCATCTTCTGGTCGGTGATGCTGCCGATGGCGACGCCGATGCTGATCGTCGCCGTCATCCTGCAGGTCACGGGCATCTGGAACGACTTCATTCTCGGGCTGATCTTCGCCGGCCGCGAGAACCTGCCGATGACGGTGCAGCTCAACAACATCGTCAACTCCACCCAGGGCGAGCGCGCCTACAACGTCGACATGGCCGCCACCATCCTCACGGCGCTCGTCCCGCTCGCTGTCTATTTCGCCTCCGGGCGCTGGTTCGTGCGCGGCATCGCCGCCGGCGCGGTGAAAGGCTGACCATGGGCAAGCTTTGCGACGTCTCCATCCGCGGGGTCGAGATCTCCTTCGGCGCGGTGCGCGTGCTGGAGAAGCTCGATCTCGATGTGGCGCAATCGGAGTTCATCGTCCTGCTCGGCCCCTCCGGCTGCGGGAAGTCGACGCTGCTGAACGCGGTCGCAGGTCTCATCGACGTGCAGGCCGGGCAGATCTGGATCGGCGGCAAGAACGTCACCTGGGAGGAGCCGAAGGACCGTGGCATCGCCATGGTGTTTCAGTCCTATGCGCTCTATCCGCGCATGACCGTGCGCGGCAACATGTCCTTCGGCCTCAAGGTCGCCGGCATGCCGAAGCCCGAGATCGAGCGGCGGGTCAACGCTGCCGCCGCGACGCTGCAGATCACCGAATTGCTCGATCGCCGCCCGGCCGAGCTTTCGGGCGGCCAGCGCCAGCGCGTCGCCATTGGCCGCGCTTTGGTGCGCGATGCCGGGGTCTATCTGTTCGACGAGCCGCTTTCCAATCTCGACGCCCAGCTTCGCGCCGAATTGCGGGTCGAGATCAAGCGCCTGCACCAGCGCCTGGCGGCGACGATGATCTACGTCACCCACGACCAGATCGAGGCGCTGACGCTGGCCGACCGCATCGCGGTGATGAAGGATCGGGTGATCCAGCAGCTTGGCACGCCTAACGAAATCTACCGCCGGCCGGCGAACCGGTTTGTCGCCTCCTTCGTCGGCTCGCCGGCGATGAACTTCCTGCCCGGCGCCTTCGCGGTGAAGGAGGGCGCGCCCTGCTTCCTGACCGAGGGCATCGCCATCCCGCTGAACGGCTACGCTTTCGAGGCCCCGCCGCAAGACGGCGCGCCTGTCGAGCTCGGCATCCGCCCCGAGCATGTCGAAACCGGCGGCGGGGTTCCAGCTAAAATCGAGATGGTCGAACCGATGGGTAGCGATCAGCTCGCCTGGTTGCGGGTCGGCGGCCATCCGCTCTCGATGCGCCTGCCGGCGGAGGCCTGCACCGTCGCGGGCGAGGCGATGCAGCTCAGGCTGCCGGCCGACAAGCTCAACCTGTTCGACGCCGCCACGGGCCGGCGTCTCTGACCCTCCGCATAACCGAAAGGACACCTCATGACGCCGCTCGATGGTCTTTCGTTCCAGCTCTACTCGGCCAGGATGCTCGAACCGCTGGAGACGCAGTTCGAATTGCTGGCGGGCCTCGGCTATCGCAAGGTCGAGCCCTTCGGCGGGCTCCTGAACGAGCCGGACAGGCTGAAGGGGTTGCTCGAGCATCACGGCATCGCGGCGCCGACATCGCATGTCGGCCTGGACCGCCTGCGGGCGGACCCGGTGGCGACGGTCAAGCTCTGCCGCGATCTCGGCGTCGGCACGATCTACGCACCCGCTCCGCCGCTCGGCGAGCGCGAGGGCGGCGAAGCCGAATGGAAGGCCATCGGCCAGGAGCTCAACCGGATCGGCAGGGTCGTCACCGGCGAGGGGCTGACCTTCGGCTGGCACAATCATCATTGGGAATATGGCAGAGCGGCGGATGGCCGGCGCTTCCTCGACATCATGCTGCAGGAGGCGCCCGACATTCTGTGGGAGGCGGATCTCGCCTGGATCGTGCGTGGCGGGGCCGATCCCGCGGCCGAGGTCCGGCGCTATGCCGGCCGTGTCAAAGCCGTCCATGTCAAGGACATCGCCCCAGTCGGCGAATGCCTGGACGAGGACGGCTGGGCCGATCCCGGCCATGGCGTGCTCGATTGGGGAAAGCTCCTGCCGGTGCTGCAGGAGATCGGCGTGACATTGTTTGTCGCCGAGCACGACAAGCCCAATGATGTCGCACGCTTTGCCCGGCGCGCCTTCGCCACCGTCTCATCTTGGCGCTGAGGAGCAGGGCATGACCGAACTTGGTGTCGGAATCGTCGGTTGCGGAGTCATTTCAACCATCTACATGCAGAACCTCACGCTGTTTCGAGGCGTGCGCCTCGTCGCCTGCGCCGATCTGCTCGCTGAATGCGCACGCGCCCAGGCTGAAAAATTCGGCATCCGGGCGCTTACGATCGATGAATCGCTGCGTGATCCGGAGGTCGATATCGTCGTCAATCTGACGACGCCGAACGCCCATTTCGCCGTCAGCCAAGCCGCGCTAGCGGCCGGCAAGCATGTCTTCTCGGAAAAGCCGCTCTGTGTCTCGGCAGAGGATGGCTTGCGGCTCGTGCAAGAGGCCGATCGCCGCGGACTGAAGCTCGGCTGCGCGCCCGACACCTTTCTCGGCGCGGGCGGGCGGCTCGCCCGGGACATCGTCGACGGCGGCAAGGTCGGGCGCATCCTGGCGGGCTCCTGCTTCCTGATGTCCCACGGCATGGAGCATTGGCACCCGAATCCGGAGTTCTTCTTCAAGCCTGGCGGCGGGCCGATCCTCGACATCGGACCCTATTATCTCGGCGCGCTGTGCAACCTGCTCGGGCCGATCGAGAGCGTGCAGGCCCGCGCCTCGACCGGCTTCGCGGAGCGGCTGGTCACGGCCGAGGGCGCGCGCAAGGGCGACCGCATCACGGTCGAGACGCCGACGACCGTGATGGCGCTGCTGCATTTCGTAGGGGGCGCCGACATCGTGCTGTCGATGAGCTGGGACGTGTGGAAGCACGGTCATCCGCCTATCGAGCTTTACGGTACCGAGGGCTCTCTGCGCGTGCCCGATCCGAATTTCTTCGGCGGCACGGTCGAGATCACCGCACGCGGCGAGGACTGGCAGGTGCTCGATTCCGCAGAGCGGCTCTATGGCAAGCCGAATTGGCGCTCGCCGAACTGGCCCGCCAGCGCACCCGACCGGGCGAATTACCGCTGCCTCGGCATCGCCGAGCTGGCAAGCGCTGTCCTGCACGGAACTCCGCATCGCGCGTCGGGCGCCTTCGCGGCACATGTGCTGGAAGCCATGCATGCGATCCTGCGGGCCGGCGAGCATGGCGGCACGATTGCGGTGGAGTCGCGCATGGAACGGCCTGCGCCGCTCTCCGATGCGGAGGCGGCGTCCTATTGGCGCGCTGCGGCGAGCTGAACAAGGCCCGCAATTCATCGCCTATTCCTCCGGGGCGGACGCTCCGGAGGCCAATTCGGGACCGGCTGGAGAGCTGGTCCGCAGCATCAACCAGAGACGCTGGACGCAGGAGAGATCGATGCCCGCTACGATGAAAGGACCGGCGCTCTTCCTGGCGCAGTTCGCTGGCGATGCCGCGCCGTTCAACAGTTTCGACGGGATTTGCGGCTGGGCGGCCGGGCTCGGCTATAAGGGCGTCCAGATCCCGACTTTCGATGCCCGCCTGTTCGATCTCGACAAGGCGGCGGGCTCGCAGGGCTATTGCGACGAGGTTGCAGGGGTGGCGGCGAGCCATGGTCTCGCGATCACCGAACTCTCGACCCATCTCCAGGGCCAGCTCGTCGCCGTCCACCCCGCCTATGACGAGGCCTTCGACGCCTTCGCCCCAGTGGCCCTCAGGGGCAAGCCGCAGGAGCGCCAGGCCTGGGCCGTCGATCAGATGATGAAGGCCGCGCAAGCCTCGCGGCGGCTCGGACTCAGCGGCAGCGTCAGCTTCACCGGGGCGCTGGCCTGGCCCTTCCTCTATCCCTGGCCGCAGCGTGCGCCGGGGCTGATCGAGACCGCCTTCGATGAACTCGGCCGGCGCTGGCGGCCGATTCTCGACGCCTATGAGGAGGCGGGTGTCGATCTCTGCTACGAGATCCATCCCGGCGAGGATGTCTTCGACGGCGCAACCTTCGAGATGTTCCTGGAGCGCGTCGGCAATCATCCGCGCTGCGCGATCAATTACGATCCGTCGCATTTCCTGCTGCAGCAGCTCGATTATCTCGCCTTCATCGACATCTATGCCGAGCGCATCCGGGCCTTCCACGTCAAGGATGCGGAGTTCAATCCGAGCGGCCGGCAAGGCGTCTATTCCGGCTTCCAGCCCTGGCTCAATCGCGCCGGCCGCTTCCGCTCGCTGGGCGATGGGCAGGTCGATTTCAAGGCAATCTTCTCCAGGCTCGCCGCCATCGGCTATGATCGCTGGGCGGTGCTGGAATGGGAGTGCTGCCTGAAGCATCCCGAGGATGGTGCACGCGAGGGCGCGGCCTTCATCGCCGACCAGATCATCCGCGTCACCGACAAGGCGTTCGACGATTTCGCCGGCGCCGGCAGCGACGATGCGCAGCTGCGCCGCATGCTGGGCCTGAGCTGAACGAGGAGATGCCGTGATGGCCGAGCCACGCATTCGACTGGGGATGGTAGGGGGCGGCGAAGGCGCTTTCATCGGCGCCGTCCACCGCATCGCCGCCCGCCTCGACGACCGCTACGAATTGGTCGCAGGGGCGCTCTCCGCCTCGCCCGACAAGGCGCGGCGTTCGGCTGAGGCAATCGGGCTTCCACTGGAGCGCTCCTATCCCGACTATCGCAGCATGGCCCGAGCCGAGGCTGCGCGCGGCGACGGCATCGAGGCCGTGGCGATCGTCACGCCCAACCATATGCATGCGCCAGTGGCCGAGGCCTTTCTCGATGCCGGCCTGCATGTGATCTGCGACAAGCCGCTGACGGCGACATTGGCGGAGGCGCGCCGGCTGCGCGACAAGGCGCGGGCGAGCGGTTTGATCTTCGCGGTCACCTACAACTATTCGGGCTATCCGCTGGTCCGGCATGCCCACGCCATGGTGCAGGCAGGCGATCTCGGGGCGATCCGGGTCGTGCAGGTGGAATATCCGCAGGACTGGCTCGCCGGGCCGCTCGAGGCGACCGGCCAGAAGCAGGCGGAATGGCGCACAGATCCGACGCGTTCGGGCGCGGGCGGATGCATCGGCGATATCGGCACCCATGCCTACCAGCTGGCGCATTTCGTCACCGGCATGGCTCCCGAGCAGATCCTGGCCGAATTGACCAGCTTCGTGCCGGGACGCCGGCTCGACGACAACGCCCAGATCCTGCTGCGCTACGGCAATGGCGCGCGCGGCGCGCTCTGGGCGAGCCAGGTCGCGCCGGGCAGCGACAACGGCCTGCGGCTGCGGGTTTTTGGTGAGAAAGGCGGCCTCGACTGGTCGCAGGAGGAGCCCAACCAGCTCCTCTGGTCGCCGCTCGGGGAGGCGCCACGTCTCATCAAGCGCGGTACGCCAGCGGTGAATGCCGCCGGACAGCGGGTCAGCCGCATTCCCTCGGGCCATCCGGAAGGTTATCTGGAGGCCTTCGCGACGATCTATGCGGAGGTGGCCGAGGCGATCCTGGCCCGGCGCAAAGGCGCGCCGCTCGATCCGATGGTCAGCTTCCCGACGATCGAGGACGGTTTCGCCGGCGTCGCCATGGTCGAGGCGGCGCTGCGCTCCCATGCTGCGGGCGGGCTCTGGGTGACGGCGGAGTCGTGAGGGCCGTCGTTCTGTTCTAGCGGACCGGCGAGGCCGGTTGCGGGGATGGTCGCGGCAAGCCGTTCAGGAACAGGTTGACCGCAGCGGTGACACGCTCGCGCAGTGCTTTCTCCGATGTCGCGGCCTCGCCCTCCAGAGCCAGGGCGCAGGCCGGCCCCTCGATCACGGTGTATAGAAACGGCTCGACAAGGGCGCCGATGCGCTGATGACGCAATTGCGGTGACAAGAGGCTGTTAGCGACTCTGGGCCGTGAAGACACCGAATGCCCTTGCCCGGTCAATTCCGGACAGGCGAGGGCATGCAATCGAGCGCAGCGGCCGCTGGCGCGGTTTGAGCCATACGCCGCCGTCGGCTGCTCTCAGATGCCGGCGCCGTATTGCAGGGTCTCGTCGAGCTTGCCGTAGATTCCGCGCCAATAGAGCAGGGCGCCCTCCGTCTCGGCTTCGCGGATCGCCTTGACGCGGCCGATCAGGATCGTATGCGAGTGCCGCTCGATTGCCTCCTCGGTCTCGCAATCGAGGATGGCGAGCGCCCCTTCCAGCACGGGAGCGCCCGTGACCAGGCGGGTCCAGTCGCCCTCTCCGAAGCGCGCGTCGCCCTTGAACCCGCCCCGGCCGGCGAAGCGGTCGGCGATCGACTGATGCCGGGCGGCCAGCACATTGATCGCGAAATGGCCGGCGCGCTCGATCGTCGGCCAGGCGGATGCCGTTCTGTTGACGCAGACGATCACGGTTGGCGGCTCCGCCGACAGCGCTGTCAGGGAGGTTGCGGTCAATCCCGCGCGGGCGCCGCCCTGCGTGGCTGTCACGATGCTGACGGCGCCGGCAACGTTGCGCATCACGGATTTGAACGCCACAGCTTCGATATCGGCTGGCCTGAAGCCGCTGACCTGCTGATTCATGGAAACTGCCCGGAAGGATGGGGAGGGCGCGCGGAACCGCGGCGCACCCGAACGGACAGTCAGGCTAGGGTCTTGGCCGAAAATTGTCTATAGATATGCTAGACAAACTCTCGCATGAGTTGCCCGTTCTAGAGTGCGAGCTGCCCCGCCGGTTCCCTCTGATGCCCGCGGGATCGCGCCACCAGATCGGCGATGGTGGTGTTGTCGATGACCGAGGCCATGGCGTCGCGAACCTCGCTCATCACCGAGCGGACCGCGCAGGTTTCGATGTCGCCGCAATCCTCGCAGGCGCGAAAGGCCGAACGGCTTGCGCAGGCGATGGGGGCGATGGGGCCTTCGAGCGCGCGAATGACGGCGCCCACTTTGATCGCCCGCGCGGGTTTCGCCAGCGCGTAGCCGCCGCCGGGTCCCTTCTTGCTGCGCAGCATGCCGGCGTTGCGCAGATCGAGCAGGATCGCATCGAGGAATTTTTTCGAGATGTTGTTCGTCTGCGCGATGTGAGCGACCTGAGCGGTTTCGCCTGCTTCCAGCTTAGCCAGGTGGATGATCGCCTTGATGCCGTATTTGCCTTTGTTGGTGAGCATCGCGCCAATCCCCGTTTATGCTCTTATTTGTATATGGCCTATCTCAATTTCTACGGCTGCATCAACAGAATTTTCTCGTTCGATCGGCGCCGGCGCGGCGCGCATGTCGATCCTGCGAGGTTGCGGAGATCAAAATTCCGGAGCGGGCTCTCGGCTTGAGGATCGTGCTGTACGGGCGATTCCCCTAATCAGGCGTATTCAGGCCTGCGCGGCGTGAAGACGTCGAGATTGATCACGGGCTCGTCGCCGACGACCTCGCCCCAATGCTCGACATTGGCCGGCACGACCAGGAGCGAGCCCGGTCCCAGGAGATGTTCCTCGCCGCCGACGACGAAGCGGATCGTGCCGCTGACTATATAGGCGATCTGCTCATGGGGATGGCTGTGGGGTTTTGGCTCATGGCCCGGCATCAGTTTATGCAGCGCCAGCGTCGCGGCGCTGCCCGAAAAGGCCTTGCGCTCGACGCCCGGGCGCACCGGCGTCCAGGGGAGCTGGCTCCAGTCGATCTTGTGGATGTCCATGGCTTGTCTCCTGTCGTGACAGGCGGGCTCACTTGGCCGCGCCGAGGATTCCCGATGGGCGGATGAAGAGGAACAGCAGCAGCACCGACAAGGCCGCGACGGTCTTGAGGCCGGCGCCGAAGACGACGATGGCGAGCGCCTGCATCAGGCCGAGCAGCAGCCCGCCGAGAAAGGCCCCGAAGGGACGCCCGAAGCCGCCGACGATGGCGGCGATGAAGCCGCTGATGGCGAAGGGCACGCCGACATTGAAGGCGGTGTATTGCGTCGGCGTGATCAATATGCCGGCGATGGCGCCGAGCGCGGCGCTGAGCGCGAAGGCCAGCGCCAGCATGCGCGAGACCGGGATGCCTTGCAGCGCCGCCGCCTCGCGGTTGATCGAGCAGGCCCGCATCGCCTTGCCGGTCCGGGTCAGGGCGAAGAAGGCGGCAAGCAGCGCGACGATCGCGAGCGAACCGCCGACAATCCAGAGGAATTGCGTGCCGATCGCGACGCTGCCGATCATGAGGGGCGGCAGGTCGGTGAAGACCGGCAGCGTCTTGGGCTGGTCGCCGACCGCGATCAGCGTCAAGCGCTCGATCACGATCTGGGCTGCGAGCGTCGCCAGGATCATCACGAACATCGTCGCCTTGCGGTTCCAGAGCGGCCTGACGACGATCCGCTCGATCGCGACGCCGAGCGCTGCGACGGCCGCGACCGCGACCAGCGCTGCCACCGGCAAGGGCAGGCCGTGGCGGCTGAACAGCGTCTGGGTGATCATGCCGCCGAGCATCACGAAGGCGCCCTGCGCGAAGTTCACGATGCCGCTGGCGTTGTAGATCACGCAGAAGCCGATGCCGATCAGCCCATAGACGCAGCCGATGCCGAGCCCGCTGACGAGGACCTGGGGAATATAGGACCAGTCAGCCATGGGCCGCTTCCTTGCTGGCGGGGGCGCCGAGATAGGCCGCGATCACGGCCGGGTCGGAGCGGATCTCCGCCGGCGTGCCCTCGGCGATCTTGCGGCCGAAATCGACCGCGACGATCCGGTCGGCGGTGTTCATCACCAGGGTCATGTCGTGTTCGACCAGCAGCACTGTCGTGCCCGTCTCGGCGATGCGCCTGATGATCCGCGACAAGGCGGCCGATTCCTCGGCGTTCAGTCCCGCCGCCGGCTCGTCGAGCAGGATCAGGCGCGGCCCCGCTGCCATGGCGCGAGCCAGTTCGAGCAGGCGCTGCCGGCCATAGGGCAGGCTAGAGGCGGGCTCCTCGGCCAGTGCGGCAAGGCCGGTGAAAGCCAGGAGCTCGCGGGCGCGGCTTTCGACCTCGGCCTCCTCGCGCCGGGCCGAGGCCGGGCGCAGCAGGGCCGAAAACAGGCCGGCCTTGCCATGCAGATGGCAGCCGACCTTGACGTTGTCGAGCACGCTCAGATCCTCGAACAGCCTGACGAGCTGGAAGGTACGCACCAGCCCGCGCGCCGCGATCCTGACCGGCGGCAGGCCGGTGATGTCCTGCTCCTCGAAGATGATCTGTCCTGAACTCGGCGGCAGGAAGCCCGAGATCAGGTTGAACAATGTGGTCTTGCCGGCGCCATTGGGACCGATCACGGCGGTGACGCCCTGGGCCGGTACGGAAAAGCTGACATCGTCGACGGCAACGAGGCCGCCGAAGCGGCGCGTCACGCCTTCGAGCTTCAGGCGGGTCATGAGCGCCCCCGCGTCGAGAACAGGCTGGCGAGACCGCGCGGCGCATAGATCAAGAGCAGGATCAGCGCCGCGCCATAGGCGAGGTCCTGATAATCCTTGAAGGCGCGGAAGGTCTCGGGCAGCAGGCTGACGATCAGCGCGCCGATCAACGGCCCAGCGACGGTGCCGATGCCGCCGACATAGAGCATGGTGAAGGTGACGATGACCATGTGCAGCCCGAACACCTCCGGGCTGACGAAACCGACGACATGGACGAAGAGCGAGCCGGCCAGCGCGGCGAAACCGGCCGAGAGCAGGAAGGCCATCAGCTTATAGCGCGCGACATCGATGCCCAGCGCCTGGGCGGCTTCCTCGCTGCCCGCCACGGCTGACAAGGCGCGGCCGAAGCGCGAGCGGCGGATGCGCGCTGCGGCGAAAGCGCCGCCTGCGACGACGAGCGCCAGTATGACGAGCTGGCCGCGATCTGAGGAAACCTCGTAGCCGGCCAGGCTAAGCGGCGGGATGCCGGAAATGCCCATATAGCCTTGCGTCACCGACTGCCATTCGACCGTGATCTCATAGGCGATCAGGCCGATGGCGAGCGTGCCCATGGCGAGGTAGTGACCCTTCAGCCGCAAGGTCGGAAAGCCGATGATGGCGGCAGCCAGCACGGCTGCGGCCATGCCCAGCGCCATGGCGGGCAGGGGGCTCCAGCCATGGCTTGCGGTGAGCACGGCCGAGACATAGCCGCCGATCGCCGCGAAGGCGTTCTGGCCGAAGGAGACCTGGGCGGCGAAGCCCATGAACAGGTTCAGGCCGGTGACGAAGACGGCATAGATCAGCGCGAAGGAGACGACGGTGGCCGCATAGCCGCCGACAAGGATGGCATAGCCGACGACCGCGCCGGCGAAGAGCCAGGGCAGCAGGCCGAGAAGCCGCAAGCGGCGCCGGTCAGGAGAGGTAATGCTGGGCGAGATCGTCATGGGATGTGATGTCACGCGGATCGAGTTCGGCGACGATGCGCCCGAGGGAAAGCAGGTAGACTCGCGCTGCGAGCTTCAGCGCCAGCGGCGCCTTCTGCTCGACCAGCACGATCGCGAGGCCCTCGCGGTTGAGGAGGCCGAGCGTCTCCAGGATCTCGTCGGTGACGCGGGGAGCCAGGCCAAGCGAAGGCTCGTCCAGAAGCAGGATCTTGGGGCCGGCCATCAGCGCCCGGCCGATGGCGAGCATCTGCTGCTCGCCGCCCGACATCGAGCCCGCCATCTGCCCCAGCCGCTCCTTGAGACGCGGGAAGAGCGTCAGCACGCGCTCGCGCCGGCGAGCGAATTCGGGCTTGTCGCGCAGACGATAGGCGCCGAGCTCGAGATTATCGGCCACGCTCATCGGCCCGAAGATGCCGCGTCCTTCCGGCACCAGGACGATGCCGCGCGAGGCGACGGCGACGACATCCTGGCGCGGCAATGGCGCGTCCCGGAAGCGGACCTCGCCCGCATTCGAGACCAGCCCCATCAGCGCCCGCAGCAAGGTCGACTTGCCGGCGCCGTTGGGACCGAGCACGGCGACGAGCTCGCCTTCGCCGATCCGGATATCGAGCGGATGCAGCGCCTGGACATGGCCATAGCGGGCCGAGAGCCCTGTCGCCGCCAATATGGGCGCGGGAGCCGCGACGCCCGGCGCCGTGGCCAGGTTCATTGCACCACCTTGACCGCGCCGTTCTGGATCGTCGCCAGCACGAAGGGGTTTTCGGTGATGCCCTGATGCAGGTCGGGCCGGAAATTATAGACGCCGGTCGTGCCCTGGAAGCCCTTCAGCTCCTCATAGGCCGCGCGGAGCTTCTCGCCCTCGAAGGACTTGGCCTGCTCGATCGCGGCGACGGTGAGCATTACGCCATCCCAGCCGCGCGAGGCCCAGTTCGGGTCGCGATCCCGGTACTTCTCGCGCCAGGGATCGAGGAAGGCCTTGATGCTGGTCTTGAGCGGGCCGTCCGGCAGCGCCTCATAGACCTGCGAGGGCGAGGCGACGAAGAAGAACTTGTCGCCCAGCACCTCGGCGACGGGGCCGAACACGGCGAGGTCCTCGAGGCTCGTCAAGAGCAGCATGTCGGCGCCGAGCTGCTTGATATTCTTGGCGGCGGTCAGCGTGGTGCCGCCGAGCCCGATCTTCAGGATGGCGCCGGCCCCAGCCGAGCGCGCCTTGCTGATCTGGACGCTGAGATCGGCGTCGTCCTGCTTGTATTGCTCGATCGAGACGATTTCGAGCCCGTATTTCGCGGCGTTGCGCTCGGCCACGGTCTTCTGGAGATTGGCGTAGGGCGTGGGGTCATGCAGTACTGCGATCTTGCGGATTTGCGTCTTCTCCTTGAGGAATTCGAGGCGCTTGTCGACCTCGAAACCAGCCGGCGGCAGCGTGGTGAAAGCCCAGGGCAGATGCTCGGCCAGCTGCGGCAGGATCGAGCACAGCATCATCGGCACCTTGGCGCGCAGCAGCAGGCCGGCGGCGGCGAAATTGCCGGCGGAGACGCAGCCGCTGACGAAGACGTCGACCTTGTCGGAGCTGAGCATCTTTCGGTAGACCGTCACGGATTCCTGCGGTTCGGAGCGGTTGTCCTCGACGATCACCTGGATCTTGCGGCCCATCACGCCACCCTTGGCGTTGACGGCGGCTGCCGCGAGCTCGACGCCGTCGCGCCAGGCACGGTCGACGGTTGCGGCATAGCCGGTGAGCCCGGTTGAGACGCCGATCTTGTAGTCCTGCGCGCCCGCCATCTGCGGCAGAGCCGATGCGAGGCAGGCGGCGAGCGCGGCCGCCACGGCAGTGGATGTCTTCATGGGTTCCTCCCGTTTCCCTTGCTTTCGGGTCGTTCGCCGCAAGCTGCGGCGCGCCCTTTATGGTCTTGATGGCGAGGCTTCACGCCTCACTCAGGATGCCGGTTTTCCGTAGCCGCCGCCGCCGGGCGTTTCGAGGAGCACGACGTCGCCGGGCTGCATCGTCAGCTTCTTGGCTTCGCTGACCGGCTTGCCGTTGACGAGGAAATGGCCGGATGCGCCGGGCAAACCGCCATCGATGCCGTCGGGGCCGCGGTTCAACCGGCTCGGCACCGCGTTCAGCAGCCAGGGCGCCTCGGTGAGCATGCGGAACTGGATGCTCTGGCCGTCGCCGCCCTGCATCCGCCCCTTGCCGCCCGAGCCGCGCCGCAACTCCTTGCGGTCGAACACGATCGGCATCGTCGCCTCCAGGATCTCGATTGGCACCGCCGCGACGCCGGTTGGATAACAGGTCGCGCTGGGGCCGGGCTTGTTGGCGCGAGCGCCCATGCCGCCGGAATAGTTGAACATCGAGGAGGTGAAGGGCTGGCCATCCTGCCGCTTGCCCTGGATCTGCATGGTCCAGACTGCGCCCGAGCCTTCGGCCAGCACACGTTCGGGCATGACCTGATGCAGTGCCTTCAGGATCGGCATCGGCACATACATGCCCACCACATGGCGTGCGTTCACCGGCGCCGGATAGGCACAGTTGATGATCGAGCCCTCCGGCGCGCGCACTTCGATGGGCGCGAGCGAGCCGGTGTTGTTGGGCAGATCGGGGTTGAGGCAGGAGCGGATGGCGAAGGTCGAATAGGCGTGGGTGTAGTTCAGCACGACATTGATGCCGGTGGCGGTCTGGGGCGACGAACCGGCGAAGTCGACGATGATCGCGCCGGCCTCGACATCGACCGTCACCGCGGTCTTGAGCGTGATGATCTCGCCGCCGGGCACGTCGAAGCTGGTTTCTCCGTGATAGGTGCCGGGCTTCAGCTTGCGGATGGCGTTGCGCGTCGCCTCTTCCGAGCGATTGATGATCTCGTCCGACAGGGCCTCTATATCGGCGACGCCATAGCGCCGGCACAGCATGATCAGGTATTCGGCCGCCGCCTCGCCGCTGGAGACCTGGGCGGAGAGGTCGCCGAAGACCGCGTCCGGCGTGCGCACATTGCGCCGGATGATGTCGTGGAGAACCTCGTTGGGCTTGCCGCGCTCATAGAGCTTGAGCGGGGGAATCCACAGCCCCTCCTCATGCACGTCGCGCGCGCCGGCGCCGATGCCGTAGCCGCCGATATCGGTGTGGTGGATGGTCGAGCCGATATAGGCGATGAGGTTTGGCCCGTCGAAAATCGGCGTCAGCACCGTGATGTCGAAGAAATGCCCGGCCGAAAGCCAGGGATCATTGGTGATCAGCACGTCGCCGGGCTCGCAGCGCCCCTCGAAGATGCGCACGAGATGCGCGCCGGCGAAGGCGAGCGAGTTGATGTGGCCGGGCGTGCCGGTATTGGCCTGCGCCACCATGCGCCCGCGCTGGTCGAAGAGCGCGCAGGCGAGGTCGCCCGCCTCGCGCACGATCGGGCTGAAGGCGATGCGCTGCAGCGCCTTGGCCCGCTCGTTGACGATGCCGATCAGGTTCGACCAGAGGATTTCGAGTTCAACGCCGTCCATCGGATGCGACCTTGCCATTGGATGTGACCCTGCCATCGGATTCAGCCTTTCCTGGCGATGATGCAGCCGAGGCTGTCGATCGTGGCGTTCCAGCCGGGGGGAAGCGCGGTCGTGGTCTCGCGCTCCTCGATGATGGCGGGACCTGCGATGGTCTGGCCCACAGCGAGCGCGGCGCGTTCATAGACTGGGACCGGCTGGTCATCCTGCCAGGCATGGACCGGGCGATGCCGCTTGGCCTGCCCCTGCTCGATCTGCGGGCGGGTCTGGCCGTCGAAATGCGGCGAGGGGCCGCGCGCCACGACGCGCCAGGTGACGATCTCGATAGGGACATGCGAGGGGTTGACGCCGTAGAGCGTGCGATAGTTCGCCTCGAACTGCTGGGCGAGGGCGCCCGCATCGCGGCTTTGGCGCGGGTCGGTCTCGAAGATGACGGTGACCTCGTGCTGCTGGCCGACATAGCGCATATCGGCGCCGACCAGGATCGTGACATCCTTGGCCGCGCAGCCGGATTGGCCGAGCGCCGCCATGCCTTCGCTTTCGAGGTCGCCGAGCACGCGGTCGACGCGGCTCCAGTCGAGATGGGCGACCAAGGTCAGGTCGCTGCGCACCAGATCGAGCCGGACCGGCGTCACCAGCGTGCCGAAAGCCGACAGCACGCTCGATTGCGGCGGCACGATCACGCAGGTGCTCTGCAGCAGCTCGGCGACGCCGCAGGCATGCAAGGGACCCGCGCCGCCGAAGGCAAACAGCGGCAGCCCGCGATAGTCGACGCCGCGATCGGTGGCATGGGTGCGTGCGGCCGAGGCCATCGCCTCGGTCACGATCCGGTAGATGCCGCGCGCCGCCTGGACGGGGGAGACAGCGAGCGACTGGCCGAGCCGCGCCATCGCGGCCTCGCAGGCCGGCTTGTCGAGCGACATGTCGCCGCCGAGGAAGTTCTCCGCATCGATCAGGCCGAGCACGAGGTCGGCGTCGGTCACGGTCGCGCTCTGGCCGCCACGGCCATAGCAGGCGGGGCCAGGATTGGAGCCGGCGCTTTCCGGGCCGACCTTGAGCAGGCCGAGATCGTCGACATGGGCGATGCTGCCGCCGCCGGCGCCGATCTCGATCAGGTCGATCGAGGGCACGGTGACGGGCAGGCCGCTGCCCTCCTTGAAGCGATAGCGCCGGTCGACCTCGAACAGCCCGGTGACCAGCGGGGTGCGGTTCTCGATCAGGCAGGCCTTGGCGGTGGTGCCGCCCATGTCGAAGGACATCAAACGGTCGATGCCGAGCAGTTCGGCATAATGGCAGGCCGCGAGCGCGCCGGCGGCGGGGCCGCTCTCGATCATGCGCACCGGGTTCTTCCCGGCGGTTTCCGCACCGACGACGCCGCCCGAGGACAGCATGATCAAGGGCGTGTTGGCGAAGCCCTCGACGCGCAGCCTGTCGCTGAGGCGCTTGAGATAGGGCTGCGAGATCGGCATCGCATAGGCGTTCACCGTCGCGGTCGAGGCGCGCTGGTATTCGCGGATCTGCGGGGCGACCTCCGAGGAGGTGCAGATGAAGACGTCGTTGAGCTCGCGCGCCAGCGCTGCGGCGACCAGGGCCTCGTTGGCGGGGTTGGCGAAGCTGTTGAGAAAGCAGATCGCCAGCGCGCGCGCACCGCTGGCGCGGATATCGCGGGCCAATTGCGCGATATCCTGCGGATCGGGCGCGATCGCGATCGTGCCGTCGGCGAGCACGCGTTCCTTCAGGCCGAAGGTCAGCTCACGCGTCACCAGCGGCTCGGGGAATTCGATCTGGGGATCGTACATATCGTAGCGGTGCTCGTTGCGGATCGAGAGCACGTCGCGGAAGCCCTCGGTCACGACGAGCGCTGTCGGCAGGCCCTTTCGCTCGATCAGCGCATTGGTGACGACGGTGGTGGCGTGGACCACCAGGCCATCGACAGCGCCGGCTGCGACGCCGGCCTTGCCGAGTACGGAATCGACGCCGCGGAAAAAACCTTCGAGCAGGTCGTGATGCGTGGTCAGCGTCTTGTCGACGCTGAGGCCGCCCTTGGAGTCGCGCAGGACGATATCGGTGAAGGTGCCGCCGATATCGACGGCCAGCGAATAGCTCATGGCTTCAATCTTTCCAGGTCAATCCCCGCGAGATGCGCGCGGCGCTGCCGACGACTTCGCGGATTTGTTCGGGATCGGGTTCGGGAGGGATGAACTGCGTCGCGCCGACGATGGCGATCGAGCCGACGAGGATCTGGCGATGGTCGAAGACGGGGGCGGCGAGCGTGTTGACGCCGGTGATGACCTCGTCGGGTGCGGTGGCCCAGCCGCGCTCGCGCACGACGTCGAGATCGGCGAGCAGGGCATCCCGCGTGACGATCGTCGCCGGCGTCCAGGCCTTGAGCTCGCCATTGGCAATGGCGGCCGTGCGCTCCTGCGAACCGAAGGCGAGCCAGATCTTGCCATGCGCGCTGGCATGGAAGGCGAGCCGCGTGCCGGGGCGCGTGGCGAATTCGATGAGCGTGCGGCCCTGGATCAGTTCGAGGACGATCAGCTCGGCGTCGATCGCGGCGCAGACCGTGACGGCCTGGCCGGTGCGATCGCGCAGCGTCATCAGCTCCTCGCGGGCGGCGCTGACGATGTCGAAGCGCTGCCGCAGCGCCTCGCCCAGCACCATCAGCTTGATGCCGGCTTCGTAACGACCGGTCTCGGCATCCTGCCGGACGAAGCCGTGGCGCTGCAGCGTCACCAGATGCCGGTAGATCGTGGCTTTCGATGCTCCCAGCGCGCCGGCGATCTGCGCCAGCGCGGCCGGACGGCTCTGCTGCACCAGATACTCGACCGCCCGCAAGGCGAGATCGAGTGTGCTGGTGCCGGCCGGCGCGGCTTTGGCCGCATCTGGATCGGGTTTCGTCGGCAAGGGCGTTCCTCTGTGTTTCATTTCATATAATGAAACATCATTTTGTTATTTGATACGCTATGACGAAAGCTGCGGGGAGGTCAATGCCCCCTCTGGCTGTGTTGATCAGTTTCCTTCGGATGCCCGGATCAGGGCGCGCGCAGCCCCAAATCATCTGGCGCCGTCAGAAAGGGCCGGCGAATTGGTTGCGATTCAGGCCTCTCCGACGAGGCCCGGGAGGCTTTCGGAAAGCCGAAGGAAGCCGTGCGAAGATGCCGGCGTCGCGATAAACCGTTTCATCAAGCATTCGGCTCAACTATCTAGAAACAGGTCATGCGGCGTTCTACGCCCTCAACCTAGCCTTCCTCTGTCAGGGACAAAGTCATGCCTTCCTCCGATGCGCTGGCTGCGGTTTTCGAGCATATCGAGACGAACCGAGCGAGTTTCCTCGATCGTCTGATCGCCTATCTTCGCCATCCCAGCATCAGCGCCGAAAATATCGGCATTGCCGAAGTCGGAGCTCTGCTGGTGGATATGCTGAGCGATATCGGGCTCGAGACTAGCCTGATGCCGACCGCGGGGCATCCGATGGTCGTCGCGCGTTGGGAGAAGGCGCCGGGCAAGCCGACGGTGCTGCTCTACGGCCATTACGACGTACAGCCGCCGGACCCGCTCGAGAAATGGCTCTCGCCGCCCTTCGAGCCCACCATCCGTGACGGGCGTCTCTATGCGCGCGGTGTCGGCGACAATAAGGGCCAGCATTTCGCGCAGATCCTGGCGATCGAATCCCATCTGAAGGTGCATGGCGCTCTGCCCTGCAACGTCATCCTGATGCTGGAGGGTGAGGAGGAGATCGGCAGCCCGAACATCGCCGGCTTCGTGCGCGCCAATAAGGACGTGCTGAAAGCCGATCTCGCGGTGACCGCCGACGGCCCGCGCCATGCCAGCGGGGCGGCCGCGATCAAGTTCGGCTCGCGCGGCGTGGCGTCCTTCGAGCTGCGCTGCCGCCATGCCAGCCGCGACGTGCATTCCGGCAATTTCGGCGGCGTCGTGCCCAATCCGATCTGGACGCTGGTGCATCTGCTCGGCACCATGAAGAACCAAGCCGGCGAGATTACGATCGAAGGCTTCCATGACGGCGTCGAGCCCCCTTCACCGGAGGAGCTGGCCGCGATCGAGCGCCTGCCGCTCGATGTCGAGGCATTCAAGCACAGCCTCGGGCTCGCACGGCTCGACGCGCCGGCGGAGCGGCCCTTCTATGACCGTCTCTGCTTCCGCCCGACCTTGACCATCAACGGCTTCCACGGCGGCTATGGCGGGCCGGGCTCCAAGACGGTGCTGCCCAATGAGGCCTTCGTGAAATGCGATGTCAGGCTGGTGGGCGCGCAGGACCCGGAAGATGTCCTGCGTAAGATAGCGGCTCATGTCGCCAGGCATGCGCCGGAGGTCGAGTTCATCGCGGCCGAGAAGGGCATGCAGCCCTCCAAGACGTCGATCGCCTCGCCCTTCACCCCCGTGCTGCGCCGGGCCTTCGTTGCAGCCCAAGGCGTGGAGCCGCTGCTGATTCCGGCCGGCTTCGGCAGCCTGCCGGGCTATGTCTTCACCAAGATCCTCGGCATTCCCGCCTTCGTCACGCCCTATGCGAATCCCGATGAGGCGAACCATGCGCCCAACGAGAACCTGACACTTGATTGCTTCTATAGCGGGCTGCGTACCGGGGCCGCGCTACTGCACGAACTCGGCCAGCTACGGGCGCCTTGAGCGGGCGGGGCAGCGCGCGCCTTGGTCTAGGCGCGCATCCGCCGCGCCAGAGCTTCGCCGATCATCACGCAGGTGAAGTGCAGGTTCGCCCGGCAATCCGTCGGCATGATCGAGGCGTCGGCCACCCGTAATCCCTCGATGCCGCGCACCCGCAGATCCGGGTCCACTACGCCGCGCGGGTCGTGATAGGCGGTCATGTGGCAGGTGCCGGCGGCGTGCTGGATGTCGCTGGCCTCCTGCAGCATCAGCGCATCGAGCTCGGCCTCCGGCAAGGCAGCCGCCTCAGCCGGGCTGAGCGGGGTTTCGCAGAAGCGGATATCGTCGGAAACCGCGCGCAAGGCCGGCTGCTCGGCGAGCGCGGCCAGCCGCCGCACCGCGTCGCGCATGCGCAGCCGGTCGCGCGGGTCGGCCAGCATGTTCTCGTCCACGACGGGATTGGCGTCCGGGTCGGCCGAGCTCAGGCGCAATTCGCCGCGCGAGAACGCATCGTAGAGCGATACGCCCACCCCTCCGCCCGGCCCGGGCGTGGCGCCCACGAAGCCGCGATGGTTGTAGGAGACCATGATCATGTCGCGCCGGCCGCCGCCGCCGAGGCCGCTGCTATAGGTCAGGCAGCAATTGGTGTGGCGGGCATCGGGATCATGCGCGACGAAGCCGGGCTTGAGGGCCAGGCTGAGGCGCAGCACCGGATGGTCCATCAGGTTGCGTCCCACAAAAGGCTGGTCGCGCAGTACGGGAATTCCCAGCGCCGCCAGTTGCGCAGCAGGGCCGAGCCCCGAGCGCATCAGGATGGTGGGGCTGTGGATCGCGCCGGCGCACAGCACGATCTCGCGGCCCTCGATCTCCGTCCACTCCTCACCGGCAAAGCGGACCCGCACCGCACGGGCGCGGTGGCCGTCGAACAGGACCTTGTCGACCATGGCGCCACCACGGATCTCCAGATTCGCGCGTCCCCGCGCGGGTTCCAGATAGGCGTCGTTGGTGGAGATGCGCGCGCCGTCGCGGGAGTTGATCGGGTTGGTCGCAATCCCTTCGCCCTGCCGCGCGTTGAGGTTGCCGAGCCAGGGGTAGCCGGCAGCCAGAGCCGCATCGCGGAAGGCGAGGTCGACATGGCCCCAGCTGCTTTCCGGCGCGCGGTACACCGGCAAGGGTCCGGCGGTGCCGGCCTGCGGATCGCCCTCGATGGCGTCGAAGACCGGCAGAACATCCTCCGAGGACCAGCCTTCGCAGCCATATTCAGCCCAGGTGTCGAAGGCTTCCGCGACGCCGCGAATGGCGATCTGCGCGTTCACTGTGGAGGAGCCGCCGAGCGCCCGGCCGCGCCAGTAGAAGCGCGGCTCCTGCACCGCGGTCCGGCGGGTCATCAACTCCGGCCACTGCCACTGCGCCTGATGCGCCGGATCATGCATGAACGGAATGATGTTGGCGCTGCGCAGCGCGTGCGGCGCCTCGGCGGCGCGCCAGTCGCGCCCGGCTTCCAGCAGCAGCACGCGGCGGTTCGGATCCTCCGAAAGCCGGGCGGCCAGCGGCGCCCCGGCCGAGCCGGCGCCCACCACGATCACGTCGTACATGCGCTCAGATTCTCCCTGTCCACACCGCGTTCTGGCATGGCGGGAGACCACGCACCAGACGATCGGCGCAGAGCTGGGCTGCACGACCTCGGCGGGCTTCGGCAGCCTGCCGGGCTGATGTCAGATCAGGCCGGCGGCAATGTTGATGGTCAGGCCGAGGATGGCCAGATTGAAGAAGAAGGCCAGGACGCAGTGGACCAGCGCCACCCGGCGGATCGAACGGGAGGTGATGTTGATGTCGGCCGTTGCCGAGGCGACGCCGATCACGAAAGAAAAATAGAGAAAGTCCATATAGTCGGGGCAATCTTCATTTCCGGGAATGTCGAGGCCGCCACGCGATTGCGGCACCGCTTCGGGATGCGACCGCCATTCGTCGTAATATTCATGCGCGTAGTGCAGCGCAAACATCACATGGACAAAGCCCCAGGCCGAGACGATCGTCAGAAAGGCCAGGCCAAGGTGAAGCCCTTTCGCGATTCCCGTGACGTCCTTGACCGAGCCCAGTTCGGCCACGATGGCGCCAATGCTCGCAATGGCCGCCAGGATCACCAGCGACAGGATCAGGAATTGACCTTCGTCCTGAATGGCGGCCTTGCGGCGTATCGTGTGATGCGTCGCGCGCAGCATCATCACGACGATACTGACGAGGAACGCGATCGTCGCCGCATTCCAAGCCACCAGCGCACGCGTTGTCGGCCGCCAGATGTCGGGCAGGACCAGGCTGACCAGAACGCCCAGGGCCGTGCAGAGAAACAGGCGCGGTCTCGCCCGCAGATAGCGGATCGGCAACCAGCGCCGGCGATGTCGGTCAAGCGCTGAGCTGTCCATGGTCGATCCTTAGCGCGTTTTCCAATCACCTTGCCTCAGCATTGTGAGCGCGGCGAAGGAATTCAGGAGCCGGTGAGCAATGCTCTGAAGCTGGAGCGTTCGCACGCGAACCGGAGCCCAATTCGCTGGAAGCTGCTCTAACCTCCAGCCGCCTTCTCGGCCATCGCCTTGTCGAGAATCTTGACGGTGTCCTCCAGGCTTTCCTTCACGCCCAGCATGAAGTCCTTGCGAAACCCGATGATCGTGTCCGGCGGTTCGCCCTTGAAGGTGTAGACCACGCTGACCTGCGCGGGATTGACATAGACGGGCTTTCCGTCGGCGGGCGAGGTGAACTTGCAGAGTTTTGGCATGGACTTCTTCCCGGCGCGATTCGGCGGAGCGAGCTATATGACAGGCAGTCCTTCCAATGAAAATGTCCGGACCTTGCTGGCAGCAGCCTGCTAACCAGTCTGGAGCGGACCGACGGTCGCGTTGCCCGTCACGACAGCCGCCGATCGCGAATATCGAGAATGCGCTCGCAGATCAGCGCGTGATCGGCGAGCAACTGCTGGAGGGGGCCTATCGGCCGGAAGGCGCGCATGTCCTGGTCTTCCTCTCCCGCCTCGATCCAGTTCGCGATCGCCTCATCGGCAACCGCGATCTGATGCTCGGACGGAGCGCCGCCGGGCTGCTCGCCGGCTTCCTCAGCGATCCGCAGGGCGATCTTTCGCCGCAGCTCCCGCTCGAAGGCCAGGAGCGGCTCGAGTTCGTCTGTGTATGCCATCGCGCCATCACCCTCATTCATGCCCGCCAGCTGATATCTCATATAGCCGTCCGAAGGCATCGGCGGCTGTCTCGCGGGAGGTCAGGCAATTTCGGAAACCCTGACAAGCGGGGGCATTCCGCCGGGCCGCAGCAGACGCCGCCAGCCTCGCCGCCTTGCAGCGGCTCGGGCAGAACAGGGCTGTCAGGTCCGCCCCCTTCGAAATGACGTTCCCAACTGCGGCCGTATCGTGCAGACGCACAAGACAGGCTTGCCGCATGGTATGCCGGAGAGCTTGCTTTGCGAGGCGAGCTTGGATCATGAGGGCCGCATGCGCAAAATTCTGATCATCGGGATCGGGGCCGGCAATCCCGACCATGTCACGGTCCAGGCGATCAAGGCCCTCAACCAGGTCGATGTCTTCTTCATCCCCGACAAGGGTACGGACAAGGTGGCGCTGCAGCGATTGCGCAAGGACATCTGTGAGCGCTTCATCGAGGGCTCGGATTATCGCATGGTCCCGATGCCGATTCCAACGCGTGCCGCTGCAGGACAAGATTACCGCGGCAGCGTCGATCAGTGGCACGCGCAGCTGGCGGATGCCTATGAGAGCCTCATCATGGCGGAGCTCGGGGAGGGCGAATGCGGGGGCTTTCTCGTCTGGGGCGACCCGACGCTCTATGACAGCACATTGCGGATCATCGACCATATCCAGGCCAAAGGATGTGCGCTGGAATACGATATCATCCCCGGCATCAGCAGCGTGCAGGCACTGGCGGCCCGGCATCGCGTTGCACTCAATCGCATCGGCCAGCCCGTGCTGATCACGACCGGGCGCAAACTCACCGAGGGATTTCCCGACAATCTCGACAGCGTCGTCGTCATGCTCGATGGCGACCAGGCCTTCACGCGCATCGAGGCGGATGATCTCGATATCTACTGGGGCGCCTATCTTGGCACCGAGGACGAGATCTTGGTAGCTGGAAAGCTCTCGGAGGTGGCGGCCGATATCGAGCGGATTCGACGGCAGGCCCGCGAGGAGAAGGGCTGGATCATGGATACCTATCTGCTCCGCAAGGGCGGCAAGACCTGATCGGGGCAATCTCGTATGAAGCCGATATCGTGCCGCGACATCGGATCGCCGGACACGGGCGGAAGGCCCAGGCTCAGATGCCCCTCGGCATGTCGCCGCATTGCCTTCTATCTGGAACGCGCGCGGCTGATCCGGGCGTTGCGCCGCCTATCCCATCAGAAGCCACACCGCAGATGCCGCTTTCGTTCCAGACCATGCTGAGCTCACGGCAGCCATTCGTGCTGCTGGAGGATCGCCTCGCCAAATCGGCCCCGGCGCGGCTCTATCGTGATCCGGTCGAGATCGTCTCCTGTGTTCATGGCGACGAGGTTCCGGCCGCGTTGCGCAGGATCGAGGACGGCCTGGCGCGTGGGCTGCATGCCGCCGGCTTCCTGGGTTACGAACTGGGCTATGCCTTCGAGCCTCGGCTCGTGGCGTCGATGCCTTCGAAGCGCGCATTACCCCTGCTGTGGTTCGGGCTGTTCCGGGAGCCGTTGGAGGTCGCACCGGTTGAACTCGACCGGCACTTCGCGGGTCTGGCTCCGCCGCTGCCGCTTGGCCTGGTTCAGCCACGGCTCGAGGCTTCCGCGCATGCCGCCAAGGTCGCGCGCGTGCTCGAATATCTGCAAGCCGGCGACGCCTATCAGATCAACCTGACCTTCCCGGTCGACTTCCATTACGATGGCGACCCGCTCGCGCTTTATGCCGCACTACGGGCCAGCCAGCCGGTGTCGCATGGCGGGATTGTTGCCTTTGAAGACGCCACGATCCTGTCGGTCTCGCCGGAGCTCTTCCTCGAGGTCGAATCCGGCCGGGCGACGACGCGCCCGATGAAGGGAACCGCGTCGCGTCTCGACGATCCCGAGGCCGATCGGGCCGCCAAGGCGGCGCTGCAAGCCGACCCGAAACAGCGCGCCGAAAATCTCATGATCGTCGACCTGTTGCGCAACGATCTGGGGCGGATCAGCGTGCTGGGCTCGGTCGAGGTGCCGAGCCTTTTCAAGGTCGAGACCTACCCCACATTCCACACGCTGACATCGACCGTGACATCCAGTTTGCTGCCCGGCCTTTCGCTCGAAGAGCTCATGCGGGCGACCTTCCCGTGCGGCTCGATCACCGGTGCGCCCAAGCTGCGGGCGATGCAGATCATCCGTGAGATCGAGGACGGACCGCGGGATGTCTATACCGGAGCGATCGGCGCAATCGCTCCCAATGGCGACCTGCGTTTCAACGTTGCCATTCGCACCGCGGCGATCTTTCCCGATGGCGTGGGGCGCTATGGTATCGGCGGTGGAATCGTGGCGGATTCAGAGGCCGCGAGCGAATATGCCGAGGCCTTGCTCAAGGCCCGCGTCCTGACTGATCTCGCCGAGGATTACGGCCTGATCGAAACGTTGCGCTGGTCTGGGGAAACGGGCTTCGTGCGCCTGCAATTGCATCTCGACCGCCTTGAGCGTTCGGCAAGTGCGCTTGACTTCAGTTTCGACCGCCACGATGCGCAAGCCAGACTCGACAGCCTGGCGGCAAGTTTTGACAGGCGAGACGACCGGCGCATCCGCCTCGAACTGCGCCGCGACGGGGCTCTCGATTTCCACGCACCGGTGTTGGCGGAGGAGCCGGAGCGGCGGCTCGGCGTTATTGTCGCAGCGGACCGGATCGATGCCGCCGATCCGTTCCTGCGGCACAAGACGACGCGCCGCCGGCTCTTTGAGACCGCCTATGCGGCGGCAGTGATGCAGGGAGCCGATGAGGCAATCTTCCTGAACCGCGCCGGTTTCGTGACGGAATCGGCGCGCAGCACCATCTTCGTCGAGCGGGGCGGGGTCCTGCTGACGCCGCCGCTGAGCGATGGCGTCTTGCCGGGCGTGCTACGCCAAAGCCTGATCGGAAGCGGCGAAGCGATTGAGCGACAACTCGTGCTTGATGATCTCGCGCGCGCAGAGCGCTGGTTCCTGGGTAACAGCCTGCGCGGATTGAGACGTGCTCAACTCGGGAACCCATAGCGACGCTTTGGAAGAAGCCGGGGGATCGCAGACGACGATGAGTTGGAACCGGCCTGACCGGCTGGGGGTTACAGTCCTGCTCGCGCCGATCAACGCATGTCCTGCCGTGGCTACGCATGTCCGGCACGACTTCATGATCGCCCGAAACTCACCAGGGAGAAGATCGCGATGAAAGACAGCGTCAAGGAGAACATGGAGGTCATCGGGGCCGACGGTGTGCATGTCGGGACGGTCGATCGCGTCGAAGGTGGCCGTATCAAGCTCAAGATGAGCGACAGCCACGGGAAGCACGAGGGTCATCATCATTACATCGAGGCCGGCTTCGTGGCTGGCGTCGAGGAGAACAAGGTTCGCCTCTCCGCGAATGCGGATATCGCCGTGACCCTGGAGGAGGAAAAATCCGGGCTGCCGGTCGATCTCTGATGCCTCTCGAGGCGGTCGTCTCGATTGCCTCGATATGGCTTCGTGCAGACGACCCGCAGCGGCGATTTCGAACTCGATATCGGTCAGGACATCTCGATCGGCTATCTCAGCCGCTCCCACACGATGTTGAGCTCTATCTGCAGGAATCGTATACGTTCCCGACGCTGACGGCGAAGACCGCTGTCGCCACGGCGCCTGTGAGCCATGACCACTCCTTCCGCACATCATGTCGTCATCGTCGGGGCCGGTTTCGGAGGTCTTGAAGCGGCGCGCGATCTCGCGGGCGCGCCGGTGCGCATGACCGTCATCGATCGGCGCAACCATCACCTGTTCCAGCCTTTGCTCTACCAGGTCGCGGTTGCCTCGCTCGCGACATCGGAGATCGCCTGGCCGATCCGTTCTCTGCTGCACAGCCACAAGAATGTCACGACGCTGCTTGGGAGCGTCGTTGGCGTGAATGTCCGAGAGAAAGAGGTTTTGCTGGATGGTGAGCCGCCGATCGCTTTCGACACCTTGATTCTGGCGACCGGCGCGCGCCATGCCTATTTCGGCCATGATGAATGGGAACCCTATGCGCCCGGTCTGAAGACCCTCGAGGATGCAACCAAGATCAGGCGTCGCATCCTGTCGGCCTTCGAGCAGGCCGAGTGGGAAACGGATGAGGCCCGGCGTGCGCCCTTCCTCACCTTCGTGATCATCGGCGCCGGCCCGACCGGCGTGGAGCTCGCCGGCACGATCGCCGAGCTCGCCCGGGACACGTTGCACGGTGATTTCCGCAATTTCGATACGCATAGCGCGCGCGTCGTCCTCATCGAAGCCGGCCCGCGCATCCTCTCCGGCTTCAGCGAGGATTTGTCGGCCTACGCCCACCAGGCGCTGACGCGTCTCGGGGTCGAGATCAAGCTCGGGCACGCCGTCTCAAAATGCGGCGAGGACGGTGTCGAGCTCGGCGAGGAGTTTCTCCCGGCAAGGACGATTTTGTGGGCCGCAGGCGTCGCGGCTTCGCCGGCGGCCGATTGGCTGAATGCGCCCGCCGACCGGGCAGGGCGGGTGCTTGTGGAAGGGGATCTCACCGTCCCCGGACATCCGAACATCTTCGTGATCGGCGATACCGCCCATGTCACCGCGGCGGATGGAAAGCTTGTTCCCGGCGTGGCGCCGGCGGCCAAACAGGAGGGCGTCTATGTCGCCGCGGTGATCAAGGCCCGGTTAAGCGACGCAGCCGCGCCGCTGCCATTCCACTACAAGAACGCCGGCAATCTTGCGACGATTGGAAAGCGCGCGGCAATCGTCGATTTCGGTTGGATCAAGCTGAAAGGGCGCCTGGCTTGGTGGATGTGGGGCGTCGCTCACATCTTCTTCCTGATCGGGCTGCGCAACCGTCTCACTGTCGCTTTGAGCTGGCTGTGGATCTATATCAGCGGGCAGCGCAGCGCCCGCCTCATCACGCAAGGCGAAGTGAAGAAGAGCGGAGCGCCGAATTAGAGCGTTTTCGAGCGAAGTGGATACCGGTTCCCCCGCGACAAACGCGAAGTGTTTTGCGCGAAGAAAACGCGTTAAAACAAGGATCTAGAGCAATTGAACCGATTCAATCGGGTCGGACATCGCTCTAGCAATCACCCGCGGCCATGGTCATAAGCCGATCTCTGACGCCGAGCAGGGTTTGGCACACACTTTCCAGCTCGCGGACCGAGAAGCCGGCCGCGAGTTCGGGCAGCTGCGCCGTGAGTTGCTCGCGCAGCACGCCGTTGAAGCGGGCCTCGCCAGCCGGTGAAACCACCAGACCGTTCTCCTGCTCGAACGCCGCGTTCCAGGCCACCGCCTCCTCCTGGGTGAGCCCCGCCGGCAGATCGAGTTTCAGTGTTCCCTCGCTCAATCGCACGGGATAACCGCCCGGCAAGCCGTTCGGCCCGGGGACATGGCCGCGCCACTCTCGGCCTGCCGCCATGGCGAGCAGCATCGGCACGCCACTGGCGCCGGAAATCTCGATCACCGGCTCCGGCGTCAACTGGATGTCCGCGAAGCGCGCGAAGACATCATCGACCTCACGGCCGTCGATCCAGACGCGCGGAGGTGGGCCGCCCCGTTCTGTTGGAGGGCGTCGCCAGGCCGCGAGGTTTTGATAATGGGCAAGAACCTTGACCTCTGCGCCGGCGGGAACGGACGCCGAGCCGGCGAAGACATTGGACAGGATGGCGACATTGCCCATGCCGCAGGCGACATCGTGGCCGAGCGCCGTGATGATGCCGTTGACGACATCCGGGAAGCTGCAGTTCACGAGCGTGATCGCCTCGCCCGAACGCGTGATCGCTGCCGCGACGCGAGCACTGATGAGCGCCTGGAAGACGGCGGTTGCGCTCAGACCACCCTCAGCGACAAGGCGCGTCCAGGCATTGCCACGCTGGGCGATGACCTGCGAGGTCTGGATCGAGGCGGCCTGCACCAGGATGCGGGGGCCGGTCGCCGCAAGCAATGCATCGGCCGCGTCGGGCGCCAGCAGGTCGATCGCATGCGTGTCGAAGCGCGCCGGTTTGCCGAACAGGGCGGCGCGGGCGTTGGCGGCCGTGCGCAGCCAGCGCAACCGCTCCTGATTGCGGCCGGCGATGGTGACATGCACCGGCTGCTCCGTCGTCGCGGCGATGTCGAAGGCGATACGCGCGGCAAAGCCGCCTGTGCCCGAAATCAGGATGTCGCAGGCGGCCATCTCAGCGCTCCGCCAATGCTGCGCGGTCCCAGCAATCATCGAGCCGGGGCGACAGCTTGTGCTTCATGATGCGCTGGCTTGCCGTGCGCTCGAACTCGTCGACCAGCGCGATGTAGCGCGGGTTCTGATAGGGGGCGAGCCGACGGCCGAGCCAGTCCGACAGGGTCGCAGGATCGAGGATCGCGCCTTCGCTCGGCTTGACGAACAGTTTGATATCCTGCTCGCCGATATCGGCTGCGACGCCGATCATGGCGCAATCCTCCACCGCCTCGTGCTCGGCGGCGACATGTTCGACCTCCCAGGCCGAGACGTTCTCGCCGCGACAACGCACGCTGTCGGTCATGCGGCCGTGGAAATAGAGGTTCCCATCGGTGTCGAAGGAGCCGAGATCGCCGGTGTGCAGCCTGCCATTGCGCAGTGCCTTTGCGGTGGCCTCGGGATTGTCGAGATAGCCCGGGAAGATCGCGCCCGGCAGCGTGGTCTCGACAACGATCTCGCCGCGCTCGCCATTGGGTACGGGGTGGCCGTCAGGGCCAAGCAGCGCAACGCCGAACCACGGCATGCGGCGGCCGACAGAACCCACCACGCCGCTGTCGTTGCAGGTGGTGATGCTGGAGGCTTCCGTCATGCCGTAGCATTCGCGGATCTCGACGCCGAAGCGCTGCTGGAACTGCGGCCAGATATCGGGCGGGCAGCCACCGCCCCAGGCGATGCGGACGCCATGATCGCGATCGAGCGGGCCGGGCGGCTGCTTCAGCAGGATCTGCAGGATGCCGCCGAGATAATGGATATGGCTCGCGCCCTCGGCTTTGACCTGGCTCCAGAAGCGGCTGGCGCTGAAGCGCTCGACCATGGCGAGCGTGACGTCACGGATCATCGGCAGGGGCAGGAGCTGTGCCCCGCCGATATGATAGAGCGGCTCCCAGACGAACAGCACTTCTCCAGGCTGTGCGGCCGAGACGAGGCCGACGCCCTCGGCCGCCAGCCGCAGCATGCGATGCGAGACGATGACGCCCTTGGGGCGCCCCGTGGTGCCCGATGTGTACATGATCGCGAACACCGCATCGGGCGCCGGCGGCGGCTGGTTGAAAGCGCTGGTCTCGGCGAGGATGGCGTCGAGGCCGCCGTCTGGCCCGTGGACGAGGATCGTGGGCGCTCCTGTCGAGGGAAGAGCTTCGGAGACGAGCGCCGCGAGGTCCTCATCGACGATGACGAGCCGCGGGCCGGAATGGCTCAGCAGATAGCGCAGCCCGTCGCCGCGCTGCTGCGCGTTGACGGGAACCCAAGCCACTGCCGCCTTGGCCAGGCCGAAAACGCAGGCGATCGCAGCGATGCTGTTCTTCATCATCACCGCGACGCACTCGCCAGGCGCGATGCCGCTTGCATGCAGATGGGCGGCGAAGGCGCAGGCCTGCCGGTCGAGCGCGCCATAGCTCACGGGTTCGCCGTTGAAGCGGGCATAGATTCCGTCGGGATCACGCAGGGCACGCTCGCTCAGCAGACCGACAAAGCCGTCATCATCGAAAGGCATGGGACACTCTGGATCGTCGCAAATCGGGTTCAAGGCGCGCGGCGGAAGCGTTCCGCGGTCACGAGCATCACTGTGACCACCACGAAGACGACCACGGATACGGCCGCCAGGGTCGGGTTCAACTGCAGGATCATGTCGTCCCACATCTGCTTGGGCAGGGTCGTCTTGAGGCCGCCACTGACGAAGATCGCGATCGTCAGCTCGTCGAAGGAGGTGATGAAGGCGAAGAGGAAGGCGGCCACCAGGCCACCTTTCACCAAGGGAATCGTCACGCCGACCAGGGTGCGCAGGCGATTGGCGCCGAGCGTGGCGGCGGCCTGGTCGAGGCGCTGGTCGTAGCTTTTGAGCACGGCGGCGATGGTGACGAGCGTGAACGGGATCGCCAAAACGGTATGGCCGATGATGAGGCCCAGATCCGTTGCGATCAGGCCCATTCGCGCAAACAGATAGAACAGCCCAACCGCGATCACGATGCGCGGCACGATCATCGGCGCGAGAAAGAACGCGAAGATAAGTCCGCCCCAGCGCGTGCGGCTGTTGGCCAGCGCCAGTGCCGTGAAGCCGCCGACCGTCGTCGCGGCGACCGCTGTGGCGAAGGCGACGAGGAAGGAGCGGATCGTTGCCTGGATCCAGAGCGGCGAGGCGAAATAGGTCTTGAACCAGGTCAGGCTATAGCCCGGCGGCGGAAATTCAAGGAATTGCGAGGAGGTGAAGGCGAGCGGGATCACGAGCAGCGTCGGCACCACAAGGAAGGCGATCGTGACCCAGGCGAAGAGCGGCAGGATCAGACCGCTGCCGCGCTTGCCGAGAACCATGCGGGTCAACGCGGCGAGCTTGCCCGCCAGCGCCGCGATCCAGCCGAGGATGACGAGGCCGAGATCGCGGATGCGTCCCGTACTGACCTGTGCGGAGCCGCCCGCAATGGTCGAGAGGCCGAAGAGCCGGTCATAGAGCCAGCAGGAGATCAGCGCGGTCGCGAGCATCATGGCTGCGAGCGCTCCCGCGAAGGGCCAGTTCAGCAACTCCTGGATCTGGGTGATGATGAGCTGCGCCAGCATGGTCTCGCGGCGACCGCCGAGGAAGGCCGGCACGATGAAGAAGCCGAGCGAGGAGATGAAGACGAGCAGCCCTGCGGCGGCGACGCCGGGCAGCGAGAGCTTGAAATAGACCAGCCAGAAAGCGTGAGCCGGCGAGGCCCCGAGCGTCTGCGCTGCCTGGACGAGGCGCTGGTCGATGCCGGCCATGACCGGCAGAAGCGTCATCACCGCCAGCGGCACCATGGCGTGAACCATGCCGACCATGACGCCGAATTCATTGTGGAGCAGCGCCAGCGGCTGATCGACGATCCCTGAGCCCGTCGCCAGCGCGTTGATGATGCCGCTGCGGCCAAGCACGATCATCCAGGCGAAAGTCTTGACGAGATAGCTCGTCCAGAACGGCACCATGACGAAGAGCAGCATGCGGCCGCGGAACATGTCCGGCAGGCGTGCCAGCCAGTAGGCCAAGGGATAGCCGATCAGCAGCGAATACAGGGCCGTGTAGCCGGCGATGCGGAAGGTGATGCCGAGGACGCGCAGATAGACATCCGTACCGGCGATGCGCTGATAGGTGGCTGTCGAGAAGGCGCCGGTCGCGGGATCGACGAGGCTCAAGCCCAGGAGCTGCGCGACTGGATAGGCGAAGAAGACGCAGAGGAAGATGACGCCAGGCAGTGCGAGCCAGAGCGGGCCCAGCCGCGGCAGCCGCCAGCCCGTCCGATGCGGCCTCGCTGCGATCGCGCCGCTCATGGCACCAGTACCGCCTTGTCGCGTTGCCAGCCGGCGACGATGCGTTCGTCGAGGCCGGGAACCGTTTCGCCGGGGCCAAGGCGGAGCACGAGCGCGGCACCATCGCCGAGCTTGGCGATGATCCGTGTCTCCGAGCCTGCGTAGACGATCTCGCTGACCGTCCCGGCGACGCTGTTGCCGGCGCCTGCTCCAAGATGCAGATGCTCCGGCCGGATCACCAGGGCGCCCTTGCCATTGTCGCAGCGCGCGCCATCGGGCAAGGCGAACAGGCCATGCGCGGTCTCTAACGAGCCATTGGCGGTCGCCGTGCCCCGGAAGATGTTCGAAAGGCCGATGAAGTCGG
This sequence comes from Bosea vaviloviae, assembly GCF_001741865.1. Taxonomy (NCBI): domain Bacteria; kingdom Pseudomonadati; phylum Pseudomonadota; class Alphaproteobacteria; order Hyphomicrobiales; family Alloboseaceae; genus Allobosea; species Allobosea vaviloviae. Next base: position 4,577,569 of record NZ_CP017147.1, on the reverse strand, counting down.
CTGCGAATGCCGTGCGCGGCCGCTCATAAATCTCGCGCGGCGTACCAAGCTGCTCGATTTTGGCATGGTTCATCAGGCAGATCCGGTCGGAGAGCGCCAGCGCCTCCTCCTGATCATGCGTGACATAGACGATGGTCGCGCCGCTTTCGCGATGCAGCCGCTTGATCTCGATCTGCATGTGCTCACGCAGCTTCTTGTCGAGCGCGCCCAGTGGCTCATCCATCAGGATGATCGAGGGCTGGTAGACGAAGCAGCGGGCGAGCGCGACCCGCTGCTGCTGCCCGCCCGACAATTCGCGCGGAAAGCGCTGGGCGAGATGGCCGAGATGGACCATCTCGAGCGTGTCAGTGACGCGCCTGGTGATCTCGGCTGCCGCCCGGCCGCGCATCTTGAGCGGAAAGGCGATGTTCTCGGCAACCGTGAGATGGGGGAACAGCGCGTAGTGCTGGAACACCAGCCCGATGTCGCGCTGATGCACCGGCGTGCGCGACTGGTCGCGCCCGTCGATGATCACGCGGCCTTCGCTGGCCTCCACGAGGCCGCAGATCAACTGCAGCAACGTTGTCTTGCCGGAGCCCGAAGGGCCCAGCAGCGTGAGGAACTCGCCTTCACCGACGCTGAGCGAGCTCGCTTCGAGGGCCGTGGTCGCGCCATAGCGCTTGCACAGCTCCTCGACGACGAGCTTGGGCGGCCTCTCGCCGCCGTGAGGCTGGATCGCCACCACAGTCGCCGATCTCAGATCAGCAGCCAGGCGTTGAAGCGCTCGGTCACGGCGGCGCGATTGGCGCTCCACCAGCCCTCATTGGCGATCGCCATCAGCTTGAGGTTGTCCGGCGCGGTCGGGAGCGACTTGGCGCGCTCAGCGGGAATCGTCTTGTAGGCGTCGAGATTGGTCGGCCCATAGGCCAGGATCTCGGTGTAGACAGCCTGCGCCTGCGGCGAAGAGCAGAACTTGATGAACTGTCGCGCTGCCTCGGCGCGCGGACCGCCCTTCGGCATGGCCCAGCCCTCGATCGAGTAAAGGCCCTGGTTCCAGACGATCTTGGCTGGCGTGCCGCCATCGATCGCTGCCTGGAAACGCGCATTCCAGCCGGGGATCATGTCGACCTCGCCGCTCTGCAGCAATTGCGTCGACTGCGCGCCGCCGGTCCACCAGACCGCGATATGCGGCTTGATCTTGTCGAGCACCTTGAAGGCGCGCTCGATATCGAGCGGGTAGAGCTTGTCGAGCGGTACGCCGTCGGCGAGCAGCGCCTGCTCGATCGAGTCGATCGGGTTCTTGCGCAGGGCGCGGCGGCCCGGAAATTTCTCGATATTGAAGAAGTCGGCCCAGCTCGTCGGCGCGTTCTTCACCCGGTCGGTGCGATAGGCCAGAACGGTCGAATAGACGTCCGTGCCCATGAAGTTGTCCGAAATCGCCTCCGGCATCAATTGCGGCACGTCGGCATGGGAGAAGCCGATCGGATCGAGCAGATTCTGGGAGGCGAGGATGTCGCGCGCCGACAGCGTCAGCGTGCAGACGTCCCATGTGTAGGATTTGGTCTCGACCATCGCCTTGAACTGGGCGGTCGGCTCCGCTTCACGGGCGACGTTGACGACCTTGTTGCCGGTCGCCTTCTCGAAGGGATCGTAGAAGGCCTTGCGGAAGGCGGGGCCGAAAGGCCCGCCGGGATCGGCGACCGTGATCTGCGTTGCCGCATCGGCACGTCCGATCAAGGCGGGTGCGAGCATCGCACCGGCGGCCGCGCCACCTGCCAGTTGCAGCAGGTCGCGTCGGCTCGGAATCATCGTCTTGCTGGTCATAGACATCTCCCCTTCAAGCGGTTTTCCGCAATTTCCCCATGGGTGATCGTGACGTCAGGCTCAGGCTGTCTTCCGCGCGGCTCTTTTTGCGAGGAATTCTTCCATCATGCGGGCGGGTTCTCCGGTGGCGTAAGCCTCGCGCTGGTTGCGGATGCCGGCCTTGAGGCACTCGCGGAAGCTTTCCTCCGTAACCTCGCGGAAGCGGGCCTTGTTGAGACGCATCGCGACAGGTGGCTTTCCGGCGAGCTCGGTGGCGAGTGCGAGCGCCGCCTCCATCACGGTCTCCTTCGCCACGATCCGGTTGATCAGGCCGATCCGGAAGCATTCGTCGGCATCCATCATCCGCCCGGTCAGGGTCAGGTCGATGGTGCGGGCGATCCCGATCATCTCGCGCATGATCCAGGGGCCGGTCACCGAGGCAATGCCGGAATTGATCTCGGGCTGGCCCATGGTGACGCCGTCATGGCCGATGCGCAGGTCGCAGAGCAAAGCGACCTGGAAGGCCGAGCCGGCAGCGACGCCGTTGAGCGCGGCGATGAGCGGCTTGGAGAGCGAGCGCAGCCGATCATAGAGGCGCTCCCACTCGCCCATCCAGAGTTCGGCGCGGTCGGGATCGAAGGTCTTGGTCTCGTTCAGGTCCTGGCCGGCTCCGAAAGCCCGGTCGCCAGCGCCCGTCAGGACGATGGCGCGCACCGTCTCATTGGCTTCGAGCGCATCGAGCGCCTCGACCAGCCGCGCCCGCATCGGCGCGTTCCACGCATTCAGCACCTCAGGGCGGTTCAGCGTCAGAATCCCGACGGGACCGCGAACCTCGCTTAGAACGAACGCCTGCATGGATTCCGTCTCCCGATGAGTTTTTATTACGATGCAATAATTTCTATTATTTAATCAACGCCAATGAGGTTACCTTGTCAACCGGGGTGGTCGCGGCCATTGATCCGGGGAAGGAGAAGACCTGCATGTCCACGCTTGACGCGAGCCCGGCCGGCCGCAAACGCGCCGCCACCTCGGACGACAAGGCCGAGAGGAAAGACGACGCCTTGATGGTGATGTCGGTCGAGAAGGCCTTTCGGGTGCTCTCGGCTTTCGGCCGTCAGCATCCGACGCTGAACCTGTCGCAGGTCGCATCCGTGACCGGGATGGATCTGAGCGCGGCCCAGCGCTTCACGCATACGCTGGTCAAGCTCGGCTTCCTGAGCAAGGACAGCGAGACCAAGCGCTTCGAGCTCACCGCCAAGACGCTCGACCTCGGCTACCATTTCTTCCGCAGCAGCCGGCTGGTCGATCGGGCGATGCCTTATCTCATGCATCTCAGCAAGGAGACCGAGGAAACGGTCAACCTGACCATGCTCGAGGACACCGAGATCATCTTCGTCTCGCGCTTCCTCAGCCGGCATGTGCTGAACACGGACGTCATCATCGGCACGCGGATGCCGGCCTATTGCACGGCGCCCGGCATCGCGATGCTGTCCCGGCTGCCCGAGGCCGAGGCGCTGGCGATCATCGATCGCTCCGACCTGCAGCCCCATACGCCCTCCACGACATGGCAGCGCGAGAGACTGGTGAGCAAGATCCGGGAGGCGAGGGCGCAGGGTTATGCGACCGCCTTCGAGGAGTTCTATCTGGGCGACGCCTCGATCGCGGCGCCGATCCTCGATCATCGCGGCCGGCCCGAAGGGGCGGTGAATGTCGCGGTGTCGTGTTCGCGCTACAGCCGCGAAGAGGTCGTGACGCGCTACTCCTCCCTGATCATCGCCGCCGCCCACGCGATCTCGCGGGTCTGAGGGGGGCTGCGCGGCACGCGGCTTGACAGGCTGACGACGCGACTATCATCATCCGCATTATTTTATTGCATCGTAATAGAATGGCGCGGAGACGGGGATGGATGATCACGCCGGCCAGTTCGTGCGGGCCGTGTCTCGACAGGGGCCGCGCATCACGCTCCACTTCGACGGAGAGGCGGTGGAGGCGGCTGAAGGCGAGAGCGTGCTCGCCGCTTTGCTGACGCAGCGCCCGTTCTTGCGGCGCACCGAATTCGGCAGCGAGCCACGCGCCGGCTTCTGCCTGATGGGGGCCTGCCAGGACTGTTGGGTCTGGTCGGATACGGGTGGGCGATTGCGCGCCTGCACCACCAATGCGTCGGCAGGCATGGTCTTGCGCAGCCAGCCGCCAGAAGCGGATGTCTTGCGTGGCTGAGATCGTCGTCGTCGGCGCCGGACCGGCCGGCATCAATGCCACTGAGCGGCTTTGCGCGCATGGTCATCGCGTGGTGCTGGTCGATGAGGGCCGGCAGGCCGGCGGCCAGGGCTATCGCCGGCCGTCGCCCGGTCTCGATCTCGACATGGCGGCGCTGATGGGCACGGAGGCCGGCAAATACGAGGCGCTGCACGCCCGCTTCGCCAGGCTGTTGCCGCTGATCGACTACCGTCCGCAGACGCTGGTCTGGGCGGTCGAGGACAATATGCTCCATGTGGTCCAAGCGGGTGTTGCCTCGACGCTGCGTTTCGACGTGCTCGTTCTTGCAACCGGCGCCATGGACAAGGTCGCACCGTTTCCCGGCTGGACGCTGCCGGGCGTGTTCACGCTGGGTGGGGCGCAGGTCGCGCTCAAGGATCAGGGTTGCCTGATCGGTCGGCGCGTCGCCTTCCTCGGCTCATCGCCTCTGCTGGCGCTCGCGGCGGCGCAATACCGCAAGCTTGGCTGCGAGATCGTGGCCATTGCCGACACCACGCCTTTCGCGAGCAAGCTGGCGGCGCTGCCGGCCTTGGCCCAATCGCCGCGCACGCTGTGGCGCGGCCTGTCCTATCTCGCCGGTGCGATGCTGGCAGGCGTGCCCGTCCTGCATGGCGTGACACCGGTGGAGGTGGTCGGCGACGGCCATGTCGAAGCCTTGATCCTGCGTGATCGGCGCGGGCGCGAGCGACATTTCTCCTGCGATGCCATTGCGCTGGGCTATGGTCTTAAGCCTGAGACGCAGCTGGCCGAGCTCGCCGGCGCGACGCTCCGCTTTGACGAAGCCTTTCGGCTCTGGCTGCCGCAATGCGACGCTGATGGGCGCGCCGCGCCGGGGCTCTATCTCGCCGGCGATGGCGCGGCGATCGGCGGGGCTGACGCGGCCGAGGCCAGTGGCGGGCTCGTGGCGATGGCCGTGCTCGCCGACCTTGGCGAGTCGGTCGATGAGCGGGCGCGCCTTGAGCTCCGCCGCAGGCTCGCCCGGCTGCGCGGCTTCCAGAAGGGGCTGGCGAAAGCTTTCACCTGGCCAGTCGCACAGATCCGCGCCTTGCCGGATGAGGTGATGCTCTGCCGCTGCGAGGAGGTCCGCATCGGCGAGGTCAGGCAGGCGATGGCGCAGCAGCTCGGCCCGGTCGAGATCAACCGGGTCAAGGCGATGACACGCTGCGGCATGGGGCGTTGCCAGGGCCGTGTCTGCGGCCCGGCGCTGCAGGAGATCGTCGCGGGCGCAGCCGGGGTCGCAGGTGAACAGGCCGGCCGGCTGCGAGCCCAGGCGCCGGTCAAGCCGATCGCGCTCTGCGTGGCGGGCGAAGCGCCATGAGCAGGCATACGGCGGATGTCGTGATCGTCGGCGGCGGCTTGATCGGCGTCTGGACCGCCTTCTTCCTGGCCCGGCGCAAGCAGCGTGTCGTCCTGATCGAGAAAGGTGTCGTCGGCGCGCAATCGAGCGGCACGAATTTCGGGAATCTGCGGCTCCAGGGCCGCTTTCCCGGTCAGTATCCGCTCTCGCTGCGCTCGCAGGCGCTCTGGGAGGAGATCGAGGCGCTGATCGGCGAGGATTGCGAGTTCGCGCAGACTGGACATCTCTATCTCGCCTATGACGACGAGGAGAGAGCGAAGCTCGAAGGCTATGCGCAGGTCTCCGAATCCCATGGCCTCACCATCGAGCGCCTGGGACCATCCGATCTGCGCAAGCGCTGGCCCTGGCTGAGCGAGCAGGCGGTGGCCGCGACCTTCTCGGCGCGCGACGCGACGGCCAATCCAAGGCTGGTGACGCCTGCCGTCGCGCGCGCCGCACGAGCGCTGGGCGTGACCATCATCGAGAACGCCTGCGTCACCGATGTCGAGCGCAGCAGCGGCGGGTTCTCGGTGAAGACGGCCGATGGAGCGCATTGGAGCAGCAGTGCTCTCGTCAATGCGGCCGGAGCCTGGGCGGTCGCGATCGCCGAGCGCTTCGGCGAGACCGCGCCGATCATCCCGGCCGGCCCGCCGCAATTCGTGACGGAGCCCTTTCCTTATCTGGTCGAGCCTTCGATCCAGTCTGTCGACGGCTCGGTGATCTTCCGGCAGATCCCGCGCGGAAATATCATCCTCGCGGGCTATCCGCGCACGGCGGCCGATCCGGTCAATCATCGCGCGCCCGTCCCTCCGGCCAAGACATTGGCCGCGATGCGCGCGCTCGCCAGGGTCGCCCCCATCCTGGCGCAATGCCACGTCATTCGCGTCTGGTCCGGAATCGAGGGCTATCTGCCCGATATGATCCCGGTGATCGGCCCGAGCCTGACGATGCCGGGCCTCTTCCACGCCTTCGGCTTCTGCGGCCACGGCTTCCAGATCGGGCCGGGTGTCGGGCTTTGCCTGAGCGAAATGATCGTCGAGGGAGCGACATCGACGCCGCTCGAGCCCTTCTCGATCGGTCGGTTCCGCGAGAGCGTCGCGGTCAGCGAAAAATTCCGGAAGGAATTCGACGGTGCGTGAAGCGGCTAGGGGCGAGATTGAAGCAATCTGGCCCTGCAAAGCCTGCCAGTACGAACGCCCGGGCTATTGAGCGCCAATGAAGTTCCGACTAGACGCCCTGGAGGGCAGGGCTACCGGAGCAGTGGCCGCGCCGGTCGTGCTCAAGCAGTCAGTCCGGCTCAGATGGTACGATATTCCAACAGGTTGCGATGCTTCTTGAACAGTCGAACGAGGGTGAGATGATGCGGCTTGCGGGTGGACGCGAAGCGGTCGGCTTGTCATGACGGTGCGGGCGATCGTCAGCTATCCCGATGCGCGGCTGCGTTTGACAGCCGAGTCGGTCGTCGATTTCGACGATGAACTCGGCGCGCTCGTCACGGATCTCATCGACACGATGCGGGCGGCTCCCGGCATCGGCATCACGGCCCCGCATATCGGCAATGCACGGCGCGTCGTCGTGATCGAGCTGTCGGCTGCGGATGGCGTCCGAGTCTATATCAATCCTGAGATCGTCCAGGCTTCCCAGGAGATGCTCCAGCATGAGGAGGGCAGTATTTCCATGCCCGGCGTGACCGAGGAGGTCGAACGGCATGCAAAACTGTCGGTCCGCTACCGGGACCAGGACGGCAATGAGCGCTCCGAGGATACGGAGGGTTTGCTCGCGGTCTGCCTCCAGCACGAGATCGACCAGCTCGACGGCATGTTCTGGATTCACAGGCTTTCGCGCCTGAAGCGCGAGCGCTTGATCAAGCGCTATGAGAAACTGGCGCGGCGCTGAAGGGATTCGAGGCGGATATGACGATCACGATCTACGGCATCAAGAACTGCGACACGATGAAGAAGGCGCGCAGCTGGCTGGAGGCGCGGGGCGTCGCTCATGCCTTCCACGACTACAAGGCGAGCGGCATAGACCGCATCTCCCTGGCGCGCTGGGTTCAGGAGCATGGCTGGGAAACCGTGCTCAACCGCGCCGGCACGACCTTTCGCGCCCTGCCCGATGTCGACAAGCAGGGGCTGGATGCCGGGAAGGCGATCACGCTGATGCTAGCCCAACCCTCGATGATCAAGCGCCCGGTACTCGATCTCGGCGGCAAGACGCTGGTGGGCTTCAAGCCGGAGATCTATGAGGCGGCGCTCAGCTCGCGGGCTTGAGGCTCGCCGCCCAGTAGTCCTTGACCTGCTTCACCAGAGCGTCCGGCAAAGGCACATAGCCGAGCGCCGTCGCGTCGGCGCCGCCTGTATCGAGCGAGAGGCGGAAGAAATTCAGGACCTCGCGGGTGCGCGGCGTCTGCGGCTTCGGCACCAGCGCGAAGGTGGTCGCGACGATCGGGTAGGCCTGGGCGCCGGGCGCGTCGGTCAGCATCAGCGCGAAATCCCTGGTCGAGCCCCATTCGGCGCTGGCGGCGGCAGCTTGCAGGCTCGCGGCGTCGGCCTTGATGAAGTTGCCGGACTTGTTCTGCACCAGCCCGTAGGCCAACGAGGCGCGCAGTACTTGGCCGAGCTCGATGTAACCGATCGAATTCCTGATCCGCGCGATGGCGCCCGCGACGCCCTGCGTCCGTTCCGCTCCGGCGCCGGTCGGCCAGGCGACTTGCGTGTTGGCGCCGATCCGGTCGCGCCATTCGGGGCTGACCTTGGCGAGGTAGTCGGTCCAGTTGAACGTCGTGCCCGAGCCGTCCGAGCGGTAGATCACGTTGATCGCGGCGTCGGGTAGCTTGAGACCGGGATTGACGGCCGCAATCGCGGGGTCGGACCAGCGCTTGACCTTGCCGAGATAGATGTCGGCGAGCAGCGCTCCGGTGAATCTGATCTGGCCGGGACCAACGCCGTCGATGTTCACGACGGGCACGATGCCGCCCATCACGATCGGGAACTGGATGAGGGCCGTCCGGGTCAACTCCTCGGGCGAGAGTGGCCGGTCGCTCGTGCCGAAATCGGTGGCGCGCTGGGTCACGCGAACCTCGCCGCCGAGCGAGCCGACCGGCTCGTAATCGACGCCGATATCGAGCGGGACCATCTCGGCCCCGTCCGATTTGGCGATCCTGTAATTCTGCGCCCATTTGCCGATGATCGGGAAGGCAAAGGTCGAGCCCGCGCCGGTCAGGGGCTCCGCCCGGCCGGGTGAGACCGAGGATGCGACCAGCGCACCCGCGAGAACGACAGTGGCCAAAAGCTTCATCGCGAACTCCCTGCGACCGACGAAAGCGGGCGCAAGACCGATCGCGGCCCTACCCGCAATGCAGTGTTAAGCGGCTGCGATGACGGAGCCGTGACGCCGGAGCCGGCATGCGGGACAGGGTCGGCGCGCAAGCCCGTTCCGGGATCAGGCGGCCGGCAGAGGTGAACGAGCCGCGTCGGCCTTCTTTCGCTTCGCCCCCGATGCGATCCCGATTCCGAATAGAACCGCCGCTAGTCCGACGATGACGTGCCAGCCGATCGGCTCGCCGAGAAGCAGAGCGCCGGCGATGGCGGCGCTGACCGGGTTGACCGTAACCGAGACCGCGACGCGCGTTGGCGTCGTGCGTCCGAGCGCGAAGGACCAGAGAAAGAAGGCCAGCGCGCTGCCGATCAGTCCAACATAGGCGAAGGCGAGCCACTGCGCCGGCCCAGTGTCGGCCAGCCGATGCAGGCCACCCGTCATGGCGGAAAGGCCGATCAGGCCGACGGCACCGACGGCCATGGCCATCGTCGTGAAGGTCGTCGGACCGGAGCGCGCGATCAGTGGTTTTGACCAGACGCTGTAGAACGCCATGCACAGCGCCGCCGCCATCATCAGCAGGTCGCCCCGCCAGGCCTCGGCCGGCGCGCTGGACAGGCCGGTGACCAGCGCCAGCGCCACGCCAGCCATCGCGATCAGGACGCCGATCGTTTTTCGCCAGGTCATCGGCTCGACCCCGAGCGCCGCGCCGACGACCATCGTCAGCAGCGGCAAGGTCGAGAGAGCCAACGCCCCCCGCGCCGCCGTGGTGAAGATCAGCGAGGCGTTGAAGAGGATTGGAAACAACCCGAAGAACAGCGCCCCCAGCCCGGCGACCAGAAGCCAGTCGCGGCGCGCGGGCCAGGCTTCCGTCTGGAGCAATGCCAGTGGCAGAAGCCCGAGAAAGCCGATGCCGAAGCGAAGCGCGCCAAGCGTCATCGGATCGGTCTGGCCGACGACAAAGCGCGTCGCCGCGATCGAGGTGCCTCCGATCGCGCTCGACAGCATCGCCGCCAGAACTCCAAGAAGCTCGCCCATAGCCAGTCTCCACTTGTCGTTGGGCCGGTTTTGCCGGATAGAGTACAAATCAGGGAATGGAATTTCTGGTATAAGCTTGATCAGGAGTTCTGATGAGTGTCGCGAAGCTCGACCCTGATCTGCTGCAGGCATTCGTCGCGGTCGCGGAGCTGCGTTCGTTCACGCGCGCCGCGTCGCAGCTCAACCGCACCCAGTCGGCGGTCAGCATGCAGGTCAAGCGGCTGGAGGATCGGCTCGGGTCGGAACTCCTCGTCCGCAGCACGGTGCATGTCGAGCTGAGCGCTCCCGGCGAAGCGCTGATCGGCTATGCGCGGCAAATCCTGGCCATCAACGCGGAAGCGGTCGCGCGGCTGACCGAGCATCGCCTGGAGGGCCAGGTCCGACTTGGCGTCATGGATGATTATGGCACGCTCGTCATACCGCCGCTGCTGGCGAGTTTTGCCGCGCTCTATCCGCGCATCCAGGTCGAGATGCAGACGGGTTTGACCGGGACCATGACGGAGCGTCTGGGCGATGCGTTCGATCTCGTCATCGCGATGCATCCGCAGGGACAGGGCGGCGGGACCTTTCTTCGGCACGAGCAGGCGGTCTGGGCCGTGGGCGCGACGCGCTCGGCGCTGGTGCAGCGGCCACTCCCGGTCGCGCTCTATCCGCAAGGCTGCCTGTTCAGGCAATGGGCGACGGTCGAACTCGATCGCGCCGGGCTGCGCTGGCGGCTTGCCTTCGTCAGCCACAGCCTCGGCGCGGTCGAGGCCGTGGCGGCACAGGGCCTGGCCGTCACCGTCGTCAAGGCCGGCACCTGCCCGCCGACCCTGCGCATGCTGAAGCCGGAAGACGGTCTGCCGCCCTTGCCGAAGGCCGACATCCGATTGCACTGCGCGGCCAACCCGCCGCAGGCAGCGACGCTTCTGGCCGCGCACCTCGTCGCGGCCTTGGCTCGCGTGTCGTGAACGGGCGACGAGCGTGGGCGGCACTTCCTTCGCGGGCCGCGCTGCGCTAACCCGCTGGCCATGACAACCGACACCATCACGACCGACGCCAGCAGGTCCGATTTCAGCTTCCATCTCGCCGCCCGCGACGGCGCCGCCCGCACCGGCGAGATTCGCATGCCGCGCGGCGTCATTCGGACGCCCGCCTTCATGCCGGTCGGCACCGCCGCGACCGTCAAGGGCATGTATCCCGAACAGGTCAAGGCGCTCGGCGCCGATGTGGTGCTCGGCAACACCTATCATCTGATGCTGCGGCCGGGCGCGGAGCGCGTGGCGAAGCTCGGCGGCCTGCACAAATTCATGAACTGGCCGCACCCGATCCTGACCGATTCCGGCGGCTTCCAGGTGATGTCGCTCTCCCAGCTGCGCAAGCTGACGGAGGAGGGCGTCACCTTCCAGTCGCATATCGACGGTTCGAAGCATGTGCTCACGCCCGAGCGCTCGGTCGAGATCCAGAACCTGCTCGGCTCCGACATCGTGATGCAGCTCGACGAATGCGTCTCGCTGCCTTGCGAGGACAAGGTGGCGGAAAAGGCGATGCGCTTGTCGCTGCGCTGGGCCGAGCGTTGCAAGACAGCCTTCGGCAATCCGGCAGGGCGGGCGCTCTTCGGCATCGTCCAGGGCGGGGTGGTGCCGGCGCTCAGGGTCGAGAGTGCGCGCGAACTCGTCGCCATGGATCTCAAGGGCTACGCCATCGGCGGCCTCGCCGTCGGCGAACCGCAAGACATCATGCTGGCGATGATCGAGACGGTCGAGCCGCATCTACCAGTGGAGAAGCCGCGCTATCTGATGGGCGTCGGCACGCCCGACGATCTCGTCGAGGCGGTCTCGCGCGGCATCGACATGTTCGACTGCGTGATGCCGACGCGCGCCGGCCGCCACGGCCAGATCTTCACGCGCTTTGGCCGGATGAACCTGAAGAACGCCAAGCATGCCGAGGATCCGCGGCCGATCGACCCGCAATCGTCCTGCCAGGCTGCGAATGGCTATGCGCGCGCCTATCTCCACCACCTCGTCAAGGCCGAGGAGATGCTCGGCAAGATGCTGCTGACCTGGGTCAATCTCGCTTATTATCAGGATCTGATGGCGGGCCTGCGCGCCGCGATCGCGCAAGGGCGGCTCCAGGATTTCATTGCCGAGACCAAGGAAGGCTGGGCGCGGGGAGAGCCCGCCGGCGAGCCGGCGTGATCGACCCCTGGTTCGTCCTGCTCTTCGCCAAGATGGCGGTCGCAGCGTCGGTCGTCGTTGGCTGTTCGCTGCTGGCCGAGCGTTCCGGGCCGATGGTCGCGGCGATGATCGCGACGCTGCCGATCTCGGCGGGACCGGTCTATGTCTTCCTCGCGCTGGAGCACGAGCCCGCTTTCCTGGCGGCCGGCGCGCTTGGCAGCATGTCCGCCAATCTCGCCAATACCGGGTTGTCGCTGGCCTATGTCCTGCTGGCGCAGCGCTTTGGCACGTTGCTCAGCCTTGGTGCGGCGCTGGCGGCCTGGTTGGTGGCCGCGATGATGCTGCGGGCGCTCGAGCCGTCCTTCATCGTTCTGGTCTGCGCCACGGTCGTCGGCTTCGGCGCGCTGCACCTGCTGTTCCGGCCCTATCTCGCGGCGCGGCCGAAGGCGGTGTCGGCCCGGCCTTGGTACGCGATCCCGCTGCGCGCGGGCGCTGTCGCCATGCTGGCGGGCACCGTCACCACTGTCAGCAGCCATGTCGGCCCGGCCTGGTCTGGCGTGCTCGCGGCGTTCCCGATCGTGCTGTCGAGCATGATCGCGATGCTGCAGCCGCGCATCGGTGGGCCGGCCATGGCGGCCGTCATCGCCAACAGCGCGCTCGGGTTGATCGGCTTCGGGCTGGCGATCGGCAGCGTCCATCTCAGCGCCGTGGCGCTCGGTTCCGGCCTATCGCTGGCGCTGGGGCTCGCCATCTGCATCGTCTGGAATCTCGGCCTGATGCGGCTCAAGCGCGGCCGGGGCTGAGCGCCGCCAGGAGGCGACGAACAGGCCGCCGATGATCAGCCCGATGCCGGCGATCTGGAGGCCGCCCGGGATTTCGCCGAGGACGGGGATGCCCAAAAGCGTGCCGATGACGGGGATCATCGGCGGGAAACGGCCAACCACGGCCGGGCCCAGCACGCGCGCCGCCCAGCTCCAGATCCACAGGCCCAGGATCACGTTGAGCACGCCCTGATTGATGCCGTGCAGCACGATGACCCACCAGGGCGCGACATCGAAGCCGCGAAAATAGAACAGTGCGTAGAAGGGCAGATAGACCATCGACAGCACCGAGACGATCGCGGTCGCCTTCAGCGCATCGACGCGCCAGAGCTGGATCAGCAAGGGGTAGCATCCCCAGATCAACCCGACACCGAGGAAGCAGAGGTCGCCGAGAAGGATCGTCGGATTGGTGTGCGTGCTGCCGGCGATGGCGAGGCAGGCGAGCCCGAAGAGCACCGCGCCGATGCCGAGGACAAGCTGCCGCGTCAGCGCCGTGGCGAACAGGATGACGCCGCCGACGATGCCGATCACGGTCACCAGTCCCGGGCCGATCGTCGCGCCATGGGCTGCCGGCGCATAGGTCAGCCCGGTCAGCAGCAGATAGCTCATCGGCAGCCCGCTCATGATCGCGAGCGTGGCGCCCCGGCCCCAGCCCACGCCCCCGCAAGTGGAGAGGCCGCCTGAGAGGAAGGTCGGCAGCAGGATGAGCCCGGCCGTGCCGAAGCGCAACGCCAGCAGATCATGCGGGCTGAGCCCGTTGAGGATGGCGTGCCGGCTGACGACGAAGTTCGCGCCGAAGATCACCATGGCCACGACCATGCCACCGAAGGCGAGCCGCCAGCGCTGGCGATCTCGCGCCAGCATGGGCTCCGAAAGCGGCAGGATCTTATGCATGCCCCTTATTATCGCGCCCGTCGGCTCTCCCGTTAGAGGGTGCGGTGCATGGGAGCTGTGCGATTTTTCCGCCGTGCAGCAGAGACTTTGCGGTGCAACAGAAACAAACCGAGATGATCGATCGCAATTGCACCTTGCTTCGGCCTTTCTCGCGCCGGCTGCAGGCGGCTCTCTGAGCAGGTTCATGGAGAACCGAACATGTCCCTTTCCTCCGTATTCGCCGATTCGAAGCGCTTTCTCGGCCATGTCGGCAATCAGGCCGCGGTCTCGATCGTGGCGTCTGCGGTCGCGGCGGCCTTTTTCGCTTTGCCCGAGGCGGTCACGACCGCACCTGGCCTGATCGCGGCGAAGGCCGAATCTCGAGGCTGGATCTCTCCCGTCGCGCCGGACGGCAAGATCAGAGAGCGCCATCACGATGCGGGGGGCGGCGAGGCGCTGACGCAATCGCTGAGCGCGCGCGGTCTGATCGTGCCGGCTGCTTCGGCGATGCCGATGGCGGTGGCCTGGGCGCAGCCTGAGACCGGATTGCCGTCCGTGCCTCAGCCCAGCCCGGTCGTGACCGCCGAGGTTCATGCACGGACGGCGCAGGTGCTGCCGCCTGTCCGCAAGATCGCGCCGGCGGGCGAGAAGGCAGTGCCGGCGAGCGAGCGCTCGCACCAGGTCGCGGAAGCGGCGCCGCAGCTGATCTTGCCGGCGGTTCAGGTGGTCGAAGCCGCGGCAGTGTCGGACGGGTTCGAACCTGTGGCTGCGGCGCGGCCAGCGCCGACGATCCTCGGCCGGGCCGTGCCCGAGCCGGTCGCGCGCGTCGGCGACGTCATGTCGAGCGCCGTTGGAACCGTCGGCGCGGCGGGTTTCTGGACGCTGTCGCAGGCATCCAGCCTGTTGCCGCGCCTTTAGCGGGTTTGCCTAGGCAATCTGACGATCCGATTGGATCGTAAGATTGCCCTAGGCCTTTGTTTTAACGCGCTTTCTTCACACGAACCGGTAATCGACTTCGCTCGAAAGCGCTTGAGCGCCTCAGGCGAGGGCCTTCAGCGCGTCGCGCCCGGCATAGATCGCCTGTGCGCCCAACTCTTCCTCGATACGCAGGAGCTGGTTGTATTTCGCCGTCCGATCGGAGCGGGCGAGCGAACCGGTCTTGATCTGCCCGCAATTGGTCGCGACCGAGAGATCGGCGATGGTCGAATCCTCTGTCTCGCCCGAGCGATGCGACATCACGGCGGTGTAGCCGGCGCGCTGCGCCATTTCGACGGCAGCCAGCGTCTCGGTCAGAGTGCCGATCTGGTTGACCTTGACCAGGATCGAGTTCGCCGTCTTCGCCTTGATGCCGCGCGACAGGCGCGTCACGTTCGTGACGAAGAGATCGTCGCCGACGAGCTGGCACTTCGAGCCGATCGCGTCGGTCAGCGCCTTCCAGCCTTCCCAGTCATCCTCGGCCATGCCGTCCTCGATCGAGACAATCGGATAATTGCCGACGAGCTTGGCGAGGTATTTGGCCTGCGTCTTGGGATCGCGGGTTTTGCGTTCGCCTTCATAGACATAGGAGCCGTCCTTGAAGAACTCGGTTGCGGCGCAGTCGAGCGCCAGCGCGATGTCCTCGCCGGGCTTGTAGCCGGCCTTCTCGACCGCCTGCATGACGAAATCGAGCGCGGCTTCGGCCGATTTCAGGTTCGGCGCAAAGCCGCCCTCGTCGCCGACATTGGTGTTGTGGCCGGCGTCGTGCAGCGCCTTCTTCAGCGTGTGGAAGATCTCCGAGCCCATGCGCAGTGCCTCCGCGAAGGAGGGCGCGCCGATCGGCATGACCATGAATTCCTGGAAGTCGATCGGATTGTCGGCATGGGCGCCGCCATTGACGATGTTCATCATCGGCACGGGCAGGACACGCGCCTGCGTGCCGCCGACATAGCGGTAGAGCGCCAGGCCCGAGGCTTCGGCCGCGGCCTTGGCGACGGCGAGCGAGACGCCGAGGATGGCGTTGGCGCCGAGCTTGCTCTTGTTGGGGGTGCCGTCGAGCTCGATCATCGCCGCGTCGATGGCGACCTGATCCTCGGCGTCCATGGCGACGAGCTGTTCAGCGATCGCGACATTGACGGCCTCGACCGCCTTGAGCACGCCCTTGCCGAGATAGCGGCTCTTGTCGCCGTCGCGCAGCTCGACCGCCTCATGCGCGCCGGTCGAGGCGCCGGAGGGAACGGCGGCGCGGCCCATCGAGCCGTCTTCGAGCACGACATCGACCTCGACGGTCGGGTTGCCGCGGCTGTCGAGGATCTGACGGCCGATGATGTCGATGATCGCGGTCATGGGAAGCTCCGGAGAACGGCAGGACAGGAGTGATGGCGCGCTTCTAGCCAACGCAGCGCCGAACGGAAAGGGGCGGGTGGCGTTTGCGCATATCCAGCTCTCGCTTGACGGATTGTATTTTATAAATTACAAACCGTCACGCTTCATCTCAAGCAGACTGAGACATTTCGCAAATGGGAGCGCAGGCTCAAGGACGCCAAGGCAAGAGCAGCCATCGCTGCACGCCTCTTTCGTCTCGCCAATGGTCTCACAGGGGACGTCTCCGCAGTCGGCGGTGGCGTCAGTGAAATCCGCATTCACCACGGCCCCGGCTATCGCGTCTATTTCCGGAGGCGCGGTGACCAGATCATCATCCTGCTGTGCGGTGGCGACAAAAGCACGCAAGAGCGCGATATCAGGGCGGCAAAGCAACTGGCTGCGGAATGGGAGGATCGGGATGACTGACAAACTCGATGATTACGACCCCGCGGATGCGCTGAAATCCGATGAAGCGGTCGAACTCTTCCTCGACGATGCCTTTGCCAGCGGCAATGCGCGCTATATCGCGCAGGCGCTTGGCGTCGTCGCTCGTGCGAAGGGAATGACAAAGATCGCTCGCGAGACCGGGTTGGCGCGCGAGCAGCTCTACAAGTCGCTCAGCGAAAACGGCAATCCGACGCTAGAAACCACATTGGCTGTGCTAAAGGCGATCGGATTCGAAATGACCGGCAAGCGACATGTCGCATCGCCAGACCCCCTGCAGAGCCTGACATCATGACCCTCGACGCCTCGACCCTGCAACTCGGCCAGCACAGCGCCTTGCCCGCCTCGCCGGACGAAGCACGCCTCGACCGCGTGCCCAACCCGCATGCCGGCACGAACTATCTCGCCCGCTTCACCTGCCCGGAATTCACCTCGATCTGCCCGGTCACCGGACAGCCCGATTTCGGCATCCTGGTGATCGACTATCTGCCGGGCGACTGGCTGGTCGAATCCAAGTCGCTGAAGCTCTATCTCGGCGCCTTCCGCAACCATGGCGCCTTCCACGAGGACTGCACGGTCGGGATCGGCAAGACGCTGGTCGAGCTGTTGCAGCCGGTCTGGTTCCGCATCGGCGGCTACTGGTATCCGCGCGGCGGCATCCCGATCGACGTGTTCTGGCAGACGGGCGAGCCGCCCAAGGGCCTCTGGTTGCCCGATCAGGGCGTCGCACCCTATCGCGGCCGCTGATCTCAGGTTCGGCTGCCGGCCAGCGGCAGGATGCGCGGTGTGAGTTGCCCGAGCGTGGCGATCGCGATGGCGAAGATCACGATCGCGGCGCCCGTGCCGATGAGGTGCATCAGCACGCCCATCACCACCGGCCCTATCGCCTGACCAAGAAAGAAGCAGCAGGCGAACAGGGCGACCGCCGATCCGCGCACGCTCGGCGCGAGCTCTGTCGCCTGCGCCTGGAAGGTGCCGTGCAGCAGGAAGAAGCCGAAACCCTGGAAGCTGAAGAGGATGATCGCGCTCCACCAGGGCCAGTCGAAGGCAAACAGCGCGAGTGCGCAGGCGCAGATGGCCCCGCCGACGCGCGTCATCAGCGAGGGGCCGAGGCGCTCGACCAGGATCCGGGTTAGAAGCCCATAAACCAGGCAGCCGAAGCCCATGCCGGCGATGGCGAAGCCGGCTTGTGCCGGGCCGACACCCGAGCGCTCGGCTAGGATCGCCGCGACATAGGACGGGACGCCGAAGAGCAGGACACCCTCGGTGATGACGAGGCCGTAGAGCAGCTTGGTCTTGGGATTCGAGAACACCGTCTTGTAGTTCGCGATCGCGCCCGAGAGGCTCAAGGGTTGGCGTGCGACATTGCGGCGCGGCTTCAGCACGAAGGCGACGAGAAGCGCAGCCAGGATCGCGATCGCCGCCGCCGACAGGAAGGCCGCGCGCCAGCCCGCATGGGTCGCGATCAGGCCGGAGCAGGCCGAGCCCGACATCTGCCCCACGATCATCAGCACCAGGAAGTGCCCGAGCGCGACCTGGCGCTCCTGCATCGGGGCGCGATCGCCGATCGCCGCCATGGCGATGGGAATGACGCCGCCCGAGGCGATGCCGGTCAGTGCGCGCAGCAGGGTCATCGTCTCGTAGGACCAGGAGAAGGCTGCGGTGGTCGAGAGCGTCGCCAGGACGATCAGGCAGATCAGGATGGTGCGCACCTTGCCGATCGAGTCGGCGATAGGGCCGAGGAAGGGCTGGCCCAGCGCATAAGACAGCGAGAACGCCGTCACCATCGCCACGATCTGCGGCACGGTCTGTGCGAATTCGTTCGCCAGCGTCGGAATCAGCGGATCGACGATCCGCATCGTGAAGGTCGATGCGAAGCCACAGGCTCCGAGGACGAGGATGAGGGGGCGCAGCGAGGCAGGCGTTGGCGAAGCAGCGGGGCTTTCAGACATAAGCCAGCGTAGGCAAGGCGCGTGCCTTGGCAAGCAGGTCAAAGCCTTGCAGCTCTGCGATCAGCGCAGGGAAGTCGGCGAGCGGTACCATGTTGGGGCCGTCCGAGGGGGCCTTGTCCGGATCGGGATGGGTCTCGATGAAGACGCCGGCGACTCCGACGGCGACGGCGGCCCGGGCTAGCACCGGCACGAATTCGCGCTGCCCGCCGGAGGAAGAACCCTTGCCGCCCGGCTGCTGCACCGAATGGGTGGCGTCGAAGATCACCGGCGCGCCGATCTCGGCCATGATCGGCAGGGCTCGCATGTCGGAGACCAGCGTGTTGTAGCCGAAGGAGGCGCCGCGCTCGGTCAGCATGACGTTGGGATTGCCGCTCTCGGTGATCTTGGCGGCGACATTGACCATGTCCCATGGCGCCAGGAACTGGCCCTTCTTGACGTTGACGACACGGCCGGTCCTGGCCGCCGCGACGAGGAGATCGGTCTGGCGGCAGAGAAAGGCCGGGATCTGCAGCACGTCGACGACTTCGGCGACGGCGGCGCATTGGCTTGCTTCATGCACATCGGTCAGGACGGGCAAGCCGGTGCGCTCGCGGATCTCGGCGAAGACGGGCAGGGCGGCGTCGAGGCCCATGCCGCGCTGGCCCCGGGCGCTGGTGCGGTTGGCCTTGTCGAACGAGGTCTTGAAGACGATGCCGATGTCCAGGCGTTCCGAGATTTCCTTCAGGGCGAAGGCCATCTCGAGCGCATGCTCGCGGCTTTCCATCTGGCAGGGGCCGGCGATCAGCGAAAGCGG
The DNA here is from genome assembly GCF_001741865.1 of Bosea vaviloviae. NCBI lineage: Bacteria > Pseudomonadati > Pseudomonadota > Alphaproteobacteria > Hyphomicrobiales > Alloboseaceae > Allobosea > Allobosea vaviloviae. Next base: position 4,558,463 of record NZ_CP017147.1, on the reverse strand, counting down.
CAGGCTGTTGCCGAAACGCACCGGCCGGGCGAGGTCGGTGCCGATGCTGACGATGGCGTTGGCGGTCATGGACACGATTCCTGGGCAAGGTTCCTGGGCGAGGATACCCGCCGGGCTTAGGTCCGGGGCGTGGGTGGGTCAAGCGAGAGCTGTCTGCACTGGCAAGGCTGTCTTGCACCGCAATCTTGGGAGGCATCGCGCCAAACGGACTGGCGAAGCAGCCGCGAGGTCTGTAAATTCGCGGACGAAGCATTATGTCGGGTGGGAACGCCGGGAAACGATCTTGAGAACAGCAGCGACGATGACGGGTGAGGCAAGGGGCGACAGGGATCGGCGCGCCGTGATTGTGCCACGTTCGTCCGCCGAGATGGTCGAGCGCCCCAAGCGCCCCAACGCGCCGTCAGATGGCGGCCGGGACGGGACAGGGACCGCGGTCCTGACGCGGACGCGGACGCGCAAGCCCAATCTCTACCGGGTGCTGCTGCTGAACGACGACTACACGCCGATGGAGTTCGTCGTTCACGTTCTCGAACGCTTCTTCAACAAGGACCGCGCCGAGGCGACGCTGATCATGATGCATGTGCATCAGAACGGCGTCGGCGAATGCGGTGTCTTCACATACGAGGTCGCCGAGACCAAGGTGACACTCGTCATGGATCTTGCACGCAAGCACATGCACCCGCTGCAATGCGTGATGGAGAAGAAGTAGCCTTGCGTTTGGACGATCTGGATTCGGTCTCACCTCTGACATCGGAATAGGAGCGCTATCCGTGCCGAGTTTCTCGCGCAGTCTCGAACAGGCGCTTCACCGGGCTCTTGCCCTCGCCAATGAACGCCACCACGAATATGCCACGCTGGAACATCTCCTGCTCGCCCTGGTCGACGACCAGGACGCGGCGGCGGTCATGCGCGCCTGCAGCGTCGATCTCGACACGCTGCGGCGCAATCTGGTCGATTACATCGACGCGGAGCTGACCAACCTCGTCACCGACGGGCGTGACGATTCCAAGCCGACGGCGGGCTTCCAGCGCGTGATCCAGCGCGCGGTGATCCACGTCCAATCCTCGGGCCGCGAGGAGGTGACCGGTGCAAACGTGCTCGTCGCCATGTTCGCCGAGCGCGAGAGCCACGCTGCCTATTTCCTGCAGGAGCAGGACATGACCCGCTACGACGCGGTCAACTACATCAGCCATGGCATTGCCAAGCGCCCCGGCGCGAGCGAGGCCAAGCCCGTGCGCGGCGCCGAGGAGGAGCCTGAGCAGCAGCGCGATTCCCGCGCTGCCGACCAGGGCAATGACGCCGACAAGGACAAGAAGAAGAAGGAAAGCGCGCTCGACGCCTATTGCGTCAATCTCAACCGCAAGGCGCGCGATGGCCGTATCGATCCGCTGATCGGCCGCGAGGCCGAGGTCCAGCGCACCATCCAGATTCTCTGCCGCCGGCAGAAGAACAACCCGCTGCTGGTTGGCGAACCCGGCGTCGGCAAGACCGCCATCGCCGAGGGCCTGGCGCTCAAGATCATCCGCGGCGAGGTGCCGGAGGTCCTGGAGGACGCGACCGTGTTCTCGCTGGACATGGGCACGCTGTTGGCCGGTACGCGCTATCGCGGCGATTTCGAGGAACGCCTCAAGCAGGTGATGAAGGAGATCGAGGCCCACCCCAAGGCGATCATGTTCATCGACGAGATCCATACGGTGATCGGCGCGGGCGCGACCTCGGGCGGCGCGATGGACGCCTCCAATCTGCTGAAGCCGGCTTTGGCCTCCGGCGGACTGCGTTGCATCGGCTCGACCACCTACAAGGAATACCGCCAGTATTTCGAGAAGGACCGGGCGCTGGTGCGCCGCTTCCAGAAGATCGACGTCAACGAACCGTCGATTCCTGACGCGATCGAGATCCTGAAGGGGCTGAAGCCCTATTTCGAGGAGTTCCACAAGCTGCGTTACACGGCCGACGCCATCAAGGCGGCGGTCGAGCTCTCGGCCCGCTACATCCATGACCGCAAGCTGCCGGACAAGGCGATCGACGTCATCGACGAGACCGGCGCTTCGCAGATGCTGGTGGTCGAAAGCAAGCGCAAGAAGGTCATCGGCGTGAAGGAGATCGAGGCCGCCATCGCGACCATGGCGCGCATCCCGGCCAAGACCGTCTCCAAGGACGATGCCGAGGTGCTGCGCAATCTCGAGAGCACGCTGAAGCGCACCGTTTACGGTCAGGAAAAGGCGATCGAGGCCCTGTCCTCGTCGATCAAGCTGGCGCGCGCCGGCCTGCGCGACGGCGAGAAGCCGATCGGCTGCTATCTCTTCGCCGGTCCGACCGGCGTCGGCAAGACCGAGGTCGCGCGTCAGCTCGCCTCGTCGCTGGGCGTCGAACTCGTGCGCTTCGACATGTCGGAATATATGGAGCGCCACACCGTTTCGCGGCTGATCGGCGCGCCTCCCGGCTATGTCGGCTTCGACCAGGGCGGACTTCTGACCGACAAGATCGACCAGCATCCGCATTCCGTGCTGCTGCTCGACGAGATCGAAAAGGCCCATCCCGACCTGTTCAACATCCTGTTGCAGGTCATGGATCACGGCAAATTGACCGACAACAACGGCAAGCAAGTCGATTTCAGGAACGTCATCCTGATCATGACGACCAATGCCGGTGCCGCCGACATGGCCCGCAACGCCTATGGCTTCACCCGCCAGAAGCGCGAGGGCGACGATACCGAGGCGATCAACAAGCTGTTTGCGCCGGAGTTCCGCAACCGACTCGATTCCGTCGTCTCCTTCAGCCATCTGCCGAAGACGGTCGTGGCCCGCGTCGTCGACAAGTTCGTGCTTCAGCTCGAAGCCCAGCTCGCCGATCGCAACGTCACGATCGAACTCAGCGACGAGGCGCGCGAATGGCTGGTCGAAAACGGCTATGACGAGGCAATGGGCGCCCGCCCGATGGCTCGCCTGATCCAGCAGACGATCAAGACGCCGCTCGCTGACGAAGTCCTGTTCGGACGCCTGAAGAATGGCGGCACGGTCAAGGTCGTGGTGGTCCAGTCCGAGACCGGCATCAAGGTGCTGGGGCTCGAATTCCCGGAAGGGCCGGTGAAGCCGAAGCCCGAAAAGGACGTCGTGGCGGCAGGCGAGAAGCGCGAGCGCAAGCCGCGCGCCAAGGCGGCGAGCGAGCCTGTGGTCTCGACATCACCGAAGAGACCTGCCAAAGGCGGCTCCGCTGGCAAGCCCGGCGGTGCCCCCGAGGCGCCGAAGACGCAGCGTCTTGTCAGGACCGTACCGAAAGTTCCTCTGACCAAGGCCTGAGACCGTGTGGTTCAAGCGAAAACCCGCCCCCCTTCTGGCGCAGGCGCCGGAAGCCGCGCCGGAGCCTCCGGCGCGCAAGCAGAAGCTCGGATGGTTCGAGAAGCGCGAGCAGCGCCGGCGGCGGCGCAAGCTGTTCGAGGAGATCCTGGGCTGGATTCTCGTGCCGGCCTTCGGCTACCTGATCTATCTCGGCGTGAAGGCGGTTGGCGGCGTGCCCAAGGAGTTGATCGATTTCGGCAACGAGCTCATCGGCATCGTCATGAAGGGCGGCCGCTGAGGCGTTCGCTACGGGCCATCGGCCGGTTGCGGCTGACGCAGGGCTGACCGCGCGGCGTCGGATATCGGTTTGCCGCAGCGTGCGGGGTAGAACGCTTGCAGCGCCCGCGTGAAAGTGGGGGCTGAGTGGTCCTCGGCGGCTATCGGGCAAGCGTGCACATCTCTTCATGAGCGTATCGGCCGACTGGAGCTGGCAGCGTGTGGCGCTGGCCGGCATGCGCGATGCGCTCTCGCTGCCGGCCTGGGTCGTCGGCTTCGGGCTCGTCGGAATCGGCTCATTGGCGCGCGATGTCGGCTATCCCGTCGAAGTCGCGGTGCTGTCGACCATGCTGGTCTGGGCCGGGCCGTCGCAGGTGATCTTCTTCGCCTCGATCGCCGCCGGCGCCGCCTGGAGCGCGATTGCGATCGCGATCGGCTTCGCCTCATTGCGCTTCCTGCCGATGACGGTCGCGATCCTGCCCTTGCTGCGCCGGCCCGGGCAGAGCATCTGGATCCAGCTTGCCCTGTCGCATTATGTCGCCGTGACGGCCTGGACGGAGGGCTTGCGGCGCTTGCCTGGCGTGCCGCCGCCGCAGCGCGTCGCCTATTTCCTCGGCTTCGCCAATACCTGCATGGTGGTCAGCTCGATCGGCACCTTCTCGGGCTACTACCTCGTCAACGCCTTGCCGATTCCGTTTGCGGCGGGGCTGCTCTGCCTGACGCCGATCTTCTTCCTGGTTTCGCTGGCGGCCGGCATCCGGCATCGCGGTGACATCGCAGCCATGGCGCTGGGCCTTGTGCTGGCGCCGATCTGCGACCGCTTCATCGGTGGCGGCTTCGATCTGATCGTTGCCGGAGTGATCGCCGGCAGCATCGCCTTCCTGATCGGCCGCAAGCGCGGGAGGGCTGCATGACGCAACCTATTCCCGGCCTCGACGGCGCCTATTGGCCCTATCTCGCCTTGCTGCTCTTTGCCGTGCTGCCGACCGAGATCTGGCGCTGGCTCGCGGTTGCCTTCGCACGGCGGATCCCGCCTGAATCGCCTGCACTCGAATGGGTGAGGGCGGTCGCGACCGCGCTTCTGGCTGGCGTCGTCGCCAAGCTGATCATCGTGCCGCCCGGCGCCCTGGCGGCGGCGCCCCTGGGCTTGCGGATCGGTGCGCTCACTGTCGCGCTGGCGATCATGCTCTTCGACCGGCGCAGGGTGATGCTCGCCGTGCTCATGGGCGAGGCGACGCTGGTCGCCGGGGCGTGGCTGCTGATTTAGAGCGAGACGTGATCCGGGCCGTCCGGCGGCGATACATGCCGTAATTTGTCGGGGTTGCGGATGACATAGATGGCATGGATCAGGCCGTCACGGATATCGAGTGCGGTCGCCTGCAAGGTCTCGCCGCGTTCGAGGCTGACATAGCCGGGCAGGCCATTGATCAGCACAGGCTCGTAGCGCGTGGTCGAGCGACCGAGCCTTGCGACTTTCTGGGCGATGCCGGCGAAGAAGCGCGCGACCTTGTCGAAACCGAAGACCTGGTTGATCGAGGCCGACACCTTGCCGCCGCCGTCGCTGTGCAGGACGACATCGCGCGCGAGCAGTTGTTGCAGCAGGGTCGGATCGGATTGATGCGAGGCCTTGAAGAAGGCCTCGGCATAGCGTGCAGCCTCCTCGCGAGAGACGCTGTTGCGCGGCGGCAGGTCGAGCCGGACATGCTGGCGCGCCCGGGTGGCGAGCTGGCGGCAGGCGGCCTCGCTGCGCTCCAGCATGCGGGCGATTTCGGCAAAGCCGATATCGAAGATGTCGTGCAGCAGGAAAGCGGCCCGCTCCAGCGGCGAGAGCCGTTCGAGCGCCAACATCAGCGCGATCGGCGCATCGAGCTCGTCATCCACCGGCTCGCTGCCACCGAGGCTCTCGACGATCGGCTCCGGAAGCCAGGTTCCGACATAGAATTCGCGCCGGCTGCGGGCCGATTTCATCTGATCGAGGCAGAGTCGGGTCACCACGCGCGCCAGATAAGCGCGCGGGTTGATGATGTCTTCGTGTTCCGCCTCGTGCCAGCGCAGCCAGGCATCCTGCACCACGTCCTCGGCATCGCTGACCGAGCCGAGCATGCGGTAGGCCAGCCGGGTCAGGAATGACCTGTGCTGCTCGAACGCGTTGCTGGAAGCGCTGTCTGGTCTGGCGGTCATGCGGCGGCGGCGCGGTTGCGGTCCTGCGGATGCCGGGTGCGGAAGCCGCAGTTGATCCGGTTCCACATGTTGATGGCGCCGATGGCCACCGACAGGTTGACGCATTCGACCTCGCTGAAATGTTCGCGCAGGTCAGCGAAGGCCGCATCGCTTGGGGCGCCGTCGGAAAGTCGGGTCAGGGTCTCGGTCCACGCCAGTGCAGCGCGCTCGCGCGGGGTGTAGAGCTCGGATTCCTGCCATGCGCTCAGCAGATAGAGCCGCACCTCGCTCTCGCCGGCCTTGCGCGCATCGGCCGCGTGCATGTGCAGGCAATAGGCGCAGGTATTGATCTGCGAGGCGCGCATCTTCACCAGTTCGAGCAGGCTATGTTCGAGCCCGCATTCGCCGATGTATCCCTCGATGGCGATTACGGCGTTGAGGGCGGCGGGGGCGACCTGGAAGGCATTGAGGCGTTGGGTCATCTTGATCTCCTTCAGTGTATGATGAAGGCAAGACGAGACAGCGCCGACGGTTGTGACATCGCTCAGAGATTTTTTAGCGCGGCCCGGATTTTTTCGGCATGGGCGGCCAGCACATCGGGCTTTTCCATGGCGCCGGTATGGGGCCTGAGCGCGACGCCATCGAAGCGCGGCATGACATGAACATGCAGGTGGAACACGACCTGCCCGCCAGCGGCCTCGTTGAACTGCTGGATCGTGACGCCGTCGGCATTGAAGGCCGATTTTACCGCCCGCGCCAGCGTCTGGACGCTGAGGGCAACGGATTTCAGCGCTTCGGGCGGCGCATCGAAGACATTGCGGCAGGCGGTCTTGGGGACGACCAGGACATGTCCGTCGGCACGCGGCATGATGTCCATGATGGCGATGGTGTCGGCGTCCTCATAGACCGTGTGGGAAGGCAATTCGCCGCGCAGGATCTTGGCGAAGACATTGGAGGGATCGTAGGCGCTCATCACGGGACCGGCAGGCTGGAGGCGGGAGAGTGCAACCTGTGGCTCGCCCGCCGTGCCGTCAACCCGTCGAGATGGGCGCAGCCGCAAGCGGCAGGACCTCCTCGACCACGCTGTCGAGCACGAGATCGTCGCAGGCGGCCAGGATTTCAAACGCCGTGGCCTCGAGACGCAGTAGCGGTCGGTCCCGCCAGCGCATCACGATGTCCGCCAGCGCCGCGGTCTCTCCGGCATCGAGGTCGTCCGTCAGATTGTAGAGGCCAACCAGCCAGAGATCGCCAGGCGAGCGTCCGAAGGCCTGTTGCACGGCTTGCAGCATGTTCATGCCGTCGCGTTTTTCCGGATAGGCGGCGAGATAAAGCCGGCCACGATTGACGTTGCCCGAGAACAGGCCGCGCAGTTCGACGGCGAAAGGCGGGATAGCGCGGAGCGCCCGCCGCGTCTCGTCCGCGATGGTCGGCTCCGCACCGGTTCCGAGCGAGCCGCAGACCGTCGCGTGCAGCCTGTCCTTGCGGCGCGGCAAGATATCCCAGGCGATCTTGGCGGCGAAGGGCGCGGCCTTGATCTCGGCCTCCAGAGCGAGAAAGGCGGCAGACCCTCGCAAGGCCTCATCAGCGGCACCGAGAAATCCGTCAGGCTGCGGCGATAGCCGAGTTCGGAATCGTCGCAGAAGATGCTGGCGCTATCCGTCGAAGCAGCCTCAGTCATCGGCACCCCCGGTTTTCCGGAAGGGGCTTTCCGCTGCAAGCGCCTCCTGCGCCTGCGCGATATGCTGGCGTTCATTGACGAGATAGGCGGCGACGGCGCGGCGAAGCCCGGGATCGGCGAGATGATGCAGCGAGCGCGTCAGCACCGGCCGGTAGCCACGCGCCAGTTTGTGCTCGCCCTGCGCGCCGGCCTCGACGCGGCTGAGCTTGTGAGCGATCGCATAGTCGATCGCCTGATGGTAGCAGAGCTCGAAATGCAGGAAGGGGTGGTCCTCGATGCAACCCCAGTTGCGGCCATAAAGCGTGTTGGCGCCGCGGAAATTGATCGCGCCGGCGATGTAGCGGCCGGCGCGCCTGGCCATCATCAGCACGATACGCTCGCCCATCGCCGCCCCCACGGCCGAGAAGAAGGCACGGTTGAGATAGGGCCGGCCCCATTTGCGCGAGCCGGTGTCCTCGTAGAAGGAATGGAAGTCGTCCCAGACGGCTTCGGTCAGGTCGGACCCGGACAGGATATCGACCGTGATGTCGGCAGAGAGCGCCTCGCGCCGCTCGCGCTTCAGTGCCTTGCGCTTGCGCGAGGCCAGCGTTGCCAGGAAATCATCATAGGTTTCAAAGCCTTCGTTGCGCCAGTGAAACTGAAGATCGTGCCGCTCCAGATAGCCGGCCTCGCGCAGCGCCGCGATGTCAGGCTCCTGGACGAAGGTGACGTGGACGGATGACGCATTCGCTTGCCCGCGCAATGCTTCCAGCCCTGCGATCAGCCCGGCGCGGGCCTCGCCGGCGCGCGGGCCGTCAGCGACCAGCAGGCGCGGCCCGGTCGCGGGCGTGAAGGGCGCGGCGAGCTGGAGCTTGGGATAGTAGCGCCCCCCGGCGCGCTCATAGGCGTCGGCCCAGGCATGGTCGAAGACATATTCGCCCTGGCTGTGGCTCTTGAGGAAGCTCGGCGACGCCGCCAGCAGCGTGCCTTGCGCATCCTCGACCAGCAGATAGGCCGGAGACCAGCCGGAACGCCTGCCGACGCAACCGCTCTCCTCCAGGGCGAGCAGGAAGGCATGCGAGACGAAGGGATTATCCTCGTCGATCGCCGAGGCGGTATCCTGGCAGGCAGGAGCAGGGGAGATAGGAGCCGGGGAGGTCGCGGCCATGGCGGCGCGCAACGCGAACGGGTTGGCGCAGGCGTTCCATGCAGCGGCGGGGACGGTCTTCAAAGACGTCGCGACGCGCACCCTGAGGTCGTCGCGTCCGTCAACACTCAAGGTTTGAAGCCCTCGAAGACCATCTGGTCGGCATGCAATGCGGCCCGCTCGCGATCCCCGGCGTTGCGCACCGTCCAGCTCATCACCGGCAGGCCCAACGCCCCCCGACAGAGATAGGGAGCCGCGCTCGGCAAATCAGCAACCTTCCAGGACAAAAACTCCGGCTGGCTCTCGCCGAAATGCAGCAGATTGGCCAGCGCATGCTTCTGGGCGGCGTTGAGGCGATCATAGTCGGGATAGGAATAGTCGCTCATCGCCACGATCCCACGCGGGATGCCAGGTGCGAGCTCGCGCAATGCCGTGACGATCACGGGGTCGAAGGATTTCAGCACGATCGGCTGGCCAGAGCGCTGGTTGACGATCTCGGCCGTGCGCTGCGCCAAAGCGAGAGCGCCGTCGAAGCGGCTCTTGACCTCGATCACCAGCGGCACGCGTCCCGCGACCGCATCGAGAAAGACGTTCAGCGTCGGAATGCGGTCACTGCTGCCCTTGAACGCGATCCCGGCCAGCGCCTGCGCGCTCCGCTCGTTGACGAGGCCGGTCTCGGCCGTCAAACGGTCGAGCACGAAATCGTGAAACACCATCGCCTCGCCGTCGGCGCTGAGCTGGACGTCGCATTCGATGCCGAAGCCGCCGGCGATGGCGGCCTCGGCTGCGGACAGGCTGTTCTCGATCAACCCGGCCTTCGCATCATGCAGGCCGCGATGCGCGATCGGTCGGGCGACGAGCCAACCGAGTCCGGATGTCGCAAGCTGCGTCATCACGCGATCTCGAACATCGCCTCGACTTCGACGGCGGCGTCGGCCGGCAGTTCGGCGACGCCGATGGTCGAGCGGGCATGGCGGCCCTTGTCGCCGAGCACCTCGACCATCAAATCCGAGGCGCCGTTCATGATCGCCGGCAGGCCCGCGAAATGCGGCATCGAGTTGATGAAGCCGCCGAGGCGCACGCAGCGGGTGATCCGATCGAGATCGCCGAGCGCGGCCTTGGCCTGCGCCAGCACGTTGATGGCGCAGAGCCGCGCCGCCTCGATGCCGGCCTCGTTGAAGATCTCGGCACCGAGCTTGCCCTTGTGGCTGTCGGAAAGCTTGCCATCCAGTCCGAAACAGATCTGGCCGGAGATCACCAGCAACTTGCCGGTGATGACATAGGGCACGTAATTCGCGACCGGCGCAGCGGGCGCGGGCAGGGTGATGCCGAGTTTGGCAAGCTTGGCTTCGATTGCGCTCATGGGGCGGCCTCCGGCTCGATGGAATGAAACCTTCATGGCCGATGGCCGGGCAAGCCGCAAGCAGCCCCGATATGCTCGCAAGGCGGCTCGGACCGGCGTTCGCGAAGGCGGCCTTCCGCCTTGTTTGCGCCACCGCTGCAATGCACCTAGATTCGTTCGATCACCTAACAAAGCGGCAAGTGTCATGAGCATGAACGGATTTGGCCTTGCGAGTACCCTGGCGAGTATCCTGAGCACGGCCGCCGTGCTGGCGAGCGTCGGCGCCTCGGCCCAGCCGCAATCGGTTGGGCGCGTGGTTCTGGCGCCCCATCGCGCGGTCTACGATCTCGTGCTCGACGACGACAAGCCTGCCACCAGCATCGAGGCGGCGCGCGGCCGCATCGCCTTCGATTTCACCGGCGATGCCTGCGAGGGTTACGTACTCTCCTTCCGCCAGGTCACGCAGGTGAGCAGCAGCGAGGGCGGCCCGCGCACTATCGATGCGCGCACGACGAGCTTCGAGGCAGGCGACGGGGCGAGCTACCGCTTCAAGACTGAAAGCTCGGCGGGCGGCGCGCCGGCCGAGATCGTCGACGGGTCGGTCCAGAAATCCGGTGGCGGCTACGAGATCAAGCTCAGCGCGCCCAAGCCCGAGACGGTGCGCCAGACGACGGACGCCCTGTTCCCGAACGCGCAGATGAAGGCGGTGATCGAGGCGGCGCGTGCCGGCAAGACCACGCTGAACGTGCGCCTCTATGACGGCGCCAATAGCGGCAAGGAGGTCTATGACACGCTCTCGGTGATCGGGAAGCGGATCGAGGCCAAGCCCTCCGAGGCGCCGCTGCAGCGGCCGGAGTTCGAGACGCTGGCGCGCTGGCCGGTGTCGATCTCTTATTTCAAGGTCGATTCCGGCGAGACTACGCCATCTTACACCATTTCCTTCGAGCTTTATGAGAATGGCGTGACCGGCGCGATCAAGCTCGATTATGGCAGCTTCGCCCTGCGCGGCACGCTCACGCGTCTGGATCTTCTTCCGAAGCAGGATTGCGCGAAGTAACGCTCGCGCCGCTGGTCCGCTGTGGGCCGCGCAGACTGAGGCCCTTGCCGATCGATGCATCGCCGAAGCGGGCGCGCAGCGCGTCGAGCGCGCCCTCCATCGCCTTCAGCCTGGGCGTCGCGACATCGGCGAGGTCGCCATGGTCGGCTTCCTCGGGTGCGCTGAAGTCGCTCGCGCCGATGCCGATCAGCCGATAGCGCTGGCCGTTGCATTCGCGCTTGAGCAGGTCGCGCCCGGCGGCGAACAGCCTGGCTGCCAGTTGTGTCGGCTCCGGCAGGCGGCTGGCGCGCGTGATCGCGTGAAAATCCGCCGTCTTCAGCTTCATGGTGATGGTCCGGCCTGCGAGCGCCTGGGCCTTGAGGCGTTTCGAGGTCTTCTCGCAGAGCCGCCATAGCACCGGCTCGAGATCCTCGAAGCGCGAAAGATCGACGTCGAGCGTGGTTTCGCTGGACACGCTCTTGGTCTCGCGGTCGGGCGTGACCTGGCGCTCGTCGATGCCGTTGGCGAGCTTCTTCAGTCGCGGCCCATCCTTGCCGGCCAAGCGGAAGAGCTTGTCGATCGGTGCTTCGCGCAGATCGCCGATCAGGCGGTAACCGGATTCGGCTAGCTTGGCTGCACTCGCCTGGCCGACGCCGGGGATGAGGCTGACCGGCTTGCTCGCTAGAAATGCGACGGCCTCCGCCCGCCCGATGACGGAGAAGCCGCGCGGCTTGTCCATGTCGGAGGCGACCTTGGCCAGGAACTTGGCATAGGACAGGCCGACGGAGATGCTGATCCCGATCTCGCTCTCGATCCGCTTGGCGAAGCGCGCGAGCGTGATGGCGGGGCTGGCGTGATGCAGGCGCTCGGTTCCAGCGAGGTCGAGAAAGGCCTCGTCGATCGAGAGCGGCTCGACCAGCGGTGTCAGCTCCTGCATCAATCGCCTGACCTCGCGCCCGACCGCGACGTATTTCGCCATGTTCGGTTTGACGACCACGGCCTCGGGGCAGGCCTCCAGCGCCTTGAACATCGGCATCGCCGAGCGCACGCCATAGGTCCGGGCGATATAGCAGGCCGTCGAGACCACGCCGCGCTTGCCGCCACCGATGATCACCGGTTTGTCGAGCAGCGTGGGATCGTCGCGCTTCTCGATCGCCGCATAGAAGGCGTCGCAGTCGATATGGGCAAGGCTCAGGGCGTCGCGCTCGGGATGCCGCAGCAGCCGGGGTGAGCCGCAAGCCGGGCAGCGACGCAGTGCGGCGATTGCCTCCTCATGATCGATGAGGCAATCGCGGCAGAACACACGCCGCGCGGGCTGGGCGGCCCGGTCGATCACGGGGCCTCGTCCATTGGCGGCCCGGCGAGCCGCCCACGCGCTTGCGCGACGATTTCCGGATTCAAGCTTAAATTTCCGGCAAACTCCAAGAGCAGCGAATCGCTGCCGGCGAGGTGGTCGAGCACCGCGACGAGGAAACCGGGCTCTTGCGCCGCAGCCCTCAGATTCGAGGGGCCGAGGCCGGTTTGGGCCAGAAAGGGCTCCAGACGCGCCGGATCTGCAGCGAGGAAGCCCAGCGCGCGCAGCGCGAGATGTTCAGCGTCCTCGACGGAGGGGGGTCTTGCCATGGCGGGAGCTGCCTTCTGAATCGAGCTTCAGGTTTGCGTTTCGTCAACGGCTCTCATGCTAACGTAATCTGTGAATGAGGCCGCCAACTTGTGATGGCAGGATCGAGACGGCCTGTCAGTGGCGCGATTGAAGGGCGGCATGATGAAGACGGTTTTGATCGTCGAGGACAATGAGCTCAACATGAAGCTCTTCAATGATTTGCTTGAAGCGCATGGCTATGCGACGCTGAAGACTGCCGATGGCATCGAGGCGATCGAACTCGCGCGCGCGCATCATCCCGATCTGATTTTGATGGACATCCAGCTTCCCGAGGTCTCGGGGCTCGAAGTCACCAAATGGATCAAGGAGGATGACACCCTCAAATCCATCCCTGTCATCGCGGTGACGGCTTTTGCGATGAAGGGTGACGAAGAACGTATTCGTGAGGGAGGCTGCGAGGCTTACCTCTCCAAGCCGATCTCGGTTGCGAAATTCCTGGAGACCGTCCGCGCCTACGCTGGCCCAGCCTGAGGCTTCGAAAGCAAACCATGTCAGCCCGTGTCCTCGTCGTCGACGACATCGTCACCAATGTGAAGCTGCTGGAGGCGAAGCTTTCAGCGGAGTATTTCGACGTCGTGACCGCGCTGAATGGAATCGAGGCGCTGGCGATCTGCGAACGCGGCGAGGCGGACATCGTCCTGCTCGACGTGATGATGCCGGGTATGGACGGCTTCGAGGTCTGCCGGCGCTTGAAGAACGGCGCGACCACGGCCCATATCCCGGTCGTGATGGTGACGGCGCTCGATCAACCCGGCGACCGCCTGAAGGGGTTGGACGCCGGGGCCGACGATTTTCTGACCAAGCCGCTCGACGACACCGCGCTCTTTGCCCGCGTCCGCAGCCTTGTTCGCTTGAAATCCGTCACGGACGAGTTGCGCAATCGCGCTTTCGCCTCGCGCCGGCTCGGCATCGCCGATCCGCTTGCCGCCGCAGCCTCCGAGACCGGTCTGAACGGCCGCATCCTGGTGATCGAAGACCGGCCGACCGTGACCGAGCGGCTGTCGAGCGCGCTTTCGGCCTTCCACATCGTCGAGATCGAGGCTGATCCGCATCAGGCCCTGGTGCGGGCTGCCGAGGGCGATTACGACAGCGTTCTCGTCAGTCTCGACCTCAAGGCCTATGACGGCCTGCGGATTTGCAGCCAGTTGCGCTCGCTCGAGCGCACCCGCAACGTCTCGGTGCTGATGCTCGGCGAGGCCGAGGATCGCGCGCGCATCCTGCGCGGCCTCGAGATCGGGGCCCATGACTTCCTAATCCGTCCGGTCGACCGCAACGAGCTCCTGGCGCGCGTACGCACGCAGGTGCGCCGCAAGCGCTTTACCGAGCGGCTGCGCGACAGCGTCCAGTCGTCCATGGAAATGGCGGTGATGGATCAGCTCACCGGCTTGCATAACCGCCGCTTCATGGACAGCCGCATGGGCACGATGTTCGATGAATCGGCGCTCAGGGCCCGCTCGCTCGCCATGCTCGTCCTTGATGTCGATCGCTTCAAGGTCGTCAACGACACCTGGGGGCATGATGCCGGCGACGAGGTGCTGCGCGAATTCGCCGACCGGGTGCGCGCCTGCACGCGCGGCATCGATCTGGTCGCCCGGATGGGCGGCGAGGAGGTCGTCGTGGTGCTGCCGGATACCTCTCTGGACGCGGCCTGCGCAGTTGCAGAGCGTATCCGCGAGCGGGTCGAGGCCGAGCCTTTCAGCATCCACCGCAACACCCGCTCCATCACGGTGACGGTCTCGATCGGCGTCGCGAGCCGGCGCGCGGGCGATGCCTCGGCGGCGGAGATGATGAAGCGCGCCGATGATGCGCTCTACCGCGCCAAGGATGCCGGGCGAAACCGCGTCATCGTGGCCAATGCCGCCTGAAAACCACCTCCTGCCCCCCGGAACGGTTAGCAGGTAAGGTTAAGCATCGATGAATATTGGTGAATCAGTCCAATTGGATTGATTCGGGAGGGCCTGCCTGTAGGGTCGTTTCAACGCAGCGGCTAACTGTTGCTGCTTTGAGACGCCCTTCGGGCTCCCGGATCCGCCGCATCTCCTGGGAAACCGATGGGCTCGGCCGGTCGGTGACGGATTTCTGGCCTCATCAGAACCGTCGCCGGCCGACCACCCTCTCAAACCTGACGCAGACGGAGCAAGCCCTCTACTAGGGCGACAGCTTGCATTCCTGTGATCCGGGAGCGGTCTTCAGAAATAGCGCGAGAACAGCGCCGGCAGGGCGTAGCCGAACCCGGCGAAGAGCGCGAGGATGGCGAGCAGCATCAGCGCTGCCTTCAACCGGCTGAGCGCGAAGCGCGACGAATCGACTTCCACGAGCAGCTTAAGGAAGCGCCGCCACGGGCTGTGGCCTGGTGCGAGGGGCTCGGCATGCTTGTCGCCGCTGCTCAAGGGCTATGTCCGATCGGGGAGGAGGATAGGTTTAAATTGGCAGGCGCCGGCACCGTCTCGACGGCCCGCGCGAGCCCATAAGCCTTTCGGCCTGCAAAGATCGGGCGAGAAGCCCATGCTACGCCAGTCATTGCCCGAGCCAAGTGACATATTCGTCGCAGGCGGCCGCAAAACTTGGCCGCCCGGCAAGGTCGCTCTCGGCGTCGGAGATTGCAGCGCAGCAAATCGATCCACGGTAGCGCTCCAGCGTGATACCCTGATGACGATTCGCAATCCAGGCTGTTCGGATTGCGAAGATGCTGGCCTGACATCCTCAACCTATGGAGCGACCCATGCGTACCCTCGCATTGGCGCTCTGCCTTACGGCATCACCGTGGGGCGGAGGGCTTGTCTACGCGCATAGTTGGTACCCTTACGACTGCTGCAGCGACCGCGATTGCTGGCCCATGGGAGTGGACCAGGATGCCCGCGAACCCGATCCCCGCATCGTTCCCGGCGGCTATATGACCCATGACGGTCATTTCGTGCCGGAAACTGCCACGCGGGTCTCGAAAGACGGGCGTTTTCACATCTGCCGGAGTGGGGGCACCCTGACCGGGACCGTGATCGCGCCGTCGCAGCGGCCCTTCTGCCTGTTCGTGCCCAAGCCGTCCTACTGACGGGTGCATCGCGGCAGGCCAAAATGAAAAACCGCCCGGGATACGAGCGGTCTTTCAGGAGCGTTGTTATGCCTGAAGCGTAACCAGGATCACTTGATCTTGGTTTCCTTGAACTCGACGTGCTTGCGCGCGACGGGGTCGTACTTCTTCTTGGACATCTTCTCGGTCATCGTGCGGGAGTTCTTCTTGGTGACATAGAAGAAACCGGTATCCGCGGTCGAGAGCAGCTTGATCTTGATGGTCACGGCCTTGGCCATGGGATTATCCTCGAGCCTGAGGGGCTGGTGAGGCCCTATAAAAAGAAAATGGCCGGGCGGACCCGGCAAACCGTCGGGTGGGGGAATGCCGCAACGAGCCGGCGAAGTCAAGAAAGAATGGCGCGCGCCTGGCTGTTTCCGCCTCGTCGCGTCATGCGGCGCAGCATGGCGCCGCGATGGGGGATGCTATCCCTCGATCACGTCGCATTCGGACGGTTTCGTCCGAATGCGAAAGAACGTGATCGATTCCTAGAGTTTAGTGCATTGCCCTTGCGAAAAACCGGTGCCCATTTTTTCGCGCAATGCTCTATAATTCCTCGCGGACGAAGTGGCCGTTCTTCTCCCAATAATAGGGAACCGGCAGATAAGGCGCGAAGCCCGCGCTCAGCCGCGCATCGACTTCCTTCAGAATCACCTGCGTGATCGTCGGCAGATCGAGCTTCTGCGCATCCGCAAACGTCACCCAGACGAGTTCGATCAACTCCGAATCGGGGCCCGTCATCCCCTCGACCTTCCCGGCGAGGGCGCCATAGTCGATCGTGAAGAAGCGCGTGTCGAAGCGCTTGGGCCGGCGCGGCGGCGTCACGGCCCTCGCGACGAATGTAATGGCGCTGAGGTCGGGGAAAATGCCGTGGCTGGCGAAGCCCGCCCAACTGCCGGCGGGTGGCTTCTCGGGCGTGCCGAGCTCGCTCGAGCCGAAGAGCAGGCCCGTCTCCTCGAAGGTCTCGCGAATGGCGGCCAGCGCCAGCGCACGCGCCTTCATCGGGCTTGGACGCTGCATACGCGCCATCAGCCGGTTTTCGCAAATCTGGTCGAGCGCGCCGGTCGCCGTCATGCGGCGGTCTTCCGGATCGATCCTGCCGCCGGGAAAGACGAATTTCCCGGGCATGAACTTATGGCCGGGATGGCGCTTGCCCATCAGAACCCGTGGTGTCCTGGCCGAGCGGTCGATGATCAGCACCGTCGCCGCATCCTTGGGGCGCAGATTGACCCTGACGCGCGCGCGTTCGGCCTGCGTCAGCGTGACGACATGGTCGCTCACGGGCGCAGCAAACTGGCTGCGGGCTGGCGTTCCGGCCGTGGCGGCTTGCCGTCGAAACCATTGTTGTCGAAGCCATGCATGCGCATCGCCCATTGCAGGCCGACCACGCCGCCCTTCACCGGCTGCATCAGCACGAGGCAGAGCAGGACCGCCAGCGTGGGCCAGATCGCCATATGCAGCCACATCGGCCAGTTGGCATATTTCTCGGCCATCAGCAGGCCGCCGACGACGATATGGCCGACGATGGTGATGACGATATAGGGCGGCAGGTCGTCGGCGCGCTGATGATGCATCGCCTCACCGCACGCCTCGCAGGTATCGACCGGCTTGAGGAAGGCGCGGAACAGCTTGCCTTCGCCGCAATGCGGGCAGCGCCCCATCAGGCCGCGCCCGATGGCGCTGCGCCAGTCGCGTTCGACCGGCCGCGCCACCGCATGATTGATTTGAACAGACATCAGCGCCTCTTGCCGGGCTTCTTGCCGCCCGCCTTGCCGAAGGACGGCTTCGCCCTCGCGCGCCCTGATATAGGGGGCCGTGCCGGGCGATTGCCAGAGCGTCCCGGTGTCACATGCCGGCCCTCGGAGAGCAATTCGAAGCGCAGAGCGCCTGCCACCGGGGCGGCTTCGACGAGGCGCACATGCACCCGGTCGCCCAGGCGCCAGCTCTCGCCGCTGCGTTCCCCGATCATGGCGTGGGCGGCTTCGTCGTAGCGATAATAGTCGGCGCCCAATGTCGAGGCCGGGATGAAGCCGTCGGCACCGGTACCGTCCAGCTTCACGAACAGGCCGGCGCGATTCACGCCGCCGATCCGGCCGTCGAAGCTGGAACCGATCTGGTCGGCCAGGAAATGCGCGATCAGGCGGTCCGTGGTCTCGCGCTCGGCCGCCATGGCGCGGCGTTCGGCCGCCGAGATCCGGGTCGAGACCTCGCGCAATTCGGCGAGCGTCGTCGCTTTCGGCAGACCGTCATCTCCGACCCGCATGGCGGTGATCAGAGCGCGGTGGACGATAAGGTCGGCATAGCGCCGGATCGGCGAGGTGAAATGGGCGTAGCGGCGCAGGTTCAAGCCGAAATGCCCGTAATTCTCGGCGACATATTCGGCCTGTGCCTGGGTCCGCAATACGACCTCATTGAGGAAGAGCTCGTTCTCCGAGCCCTTGATCATGGCCAGGATGCGGTTGAACAGCACCGGCCGGAGCGCGGCCTCCTTGGGCAACTTGATGCCGATCGAGGCCAGAACCTCGCCGAGCGCCCGCATCTTCTCCAGCGATGGCTCGTCATGGCAGCGGTAGATCAAGAGGCTGCCGGCCTTCTCCAGGGTCTCGGCGGCGGCGACATTGGCGAGGATCATGAACTCCTCGATCAGCTTATGCGCCGCCAGCCGCTCGGGGACGATGACGCGATCGACCGCGCCGTCGGGTTTCAGCACCAGCTTGCGCTCGGGCAAATCGAGATCGAGCGGCTGGCGCGCGTCGCGGGCGCGGGAAGCGATGCCATAGGCGGCCCAGAGCGGCATCAGGATGGTGTTGCGGATCGGGCCGGTGGTTTCGTCGGGCTTGCCGTCGATCGCGGCCTGCGCCTGCTGGTAGGAGAGCTTGGCGGCCGAGCGCATCAGAATGCGGTGGAAGGAATGGGTCTTCTTGGAGCCGTCCGATTTCAGCACCAGCCGCACTGCGAGGGCCGGCCGGTCTTCGCCGCCGCGCAGCGAGCAGAGATCGTTCGAGATCCGCTCCGGCAGCATCGGCACGACCCGGTCAGGGAAATAGACCGAGTTGCCGCGCTCCAGCGCCTCGCGGTCGAGGCTGGAGCCCGGCCGGACATAGGCCGCGACATCGGCGATGGCGACGGTGACGACATAGCCGCCGGGATTATCGGGATCGGCGTCGGGTGCGGCATGGACCGCGTCGTCATGGTCCTTGGCATCGAAGGGGTCGATCGTGATCAGCGGTAGATCGCGCCAATCCTCGCGGCCGGCGGTGCCGGCGGGGCGCACTGCATCAGCCTCGGCGATGGTCGCCGGCGAGAAGACATTGGGAATGCCATGGGCGTGGATCGCGATCAGGCTGACGGCGCGCTCCGATTTGATCGAGCCGAGCCGCTCGCGCACATGCGCCTCGGAAGGCCCGAAGCGTGTCTCGTTGCGCAGCGTGACGGAGATGAGGTCGCCATCCTGCGCCTCGGCCGTGCGGCCCTTCGGGATCAGCGCCTCGCGGCCCTGCGCCTTCTTGTCGATCGGGATCAGGCGGCCGCTGCCATCGGGCAGGGCGCGGAAGATGCCGAGCACCTGGGCCTTGCCCTTGCCCATGATCTTCAGCACACGGCCGGAATAGGTGAAGCCGTCGACGCCCTTCAATCGGGTCAGCTTGAGCAGGACCTGGTCGCCGACACCGGCTGCCGGAGCCGCATTACGCTTGGCGCGGAATTCGCGCGGCCGCTCGATCAGGATGCGCGGCGCCACGCCCTGGTCTGCCTCGTTCCATTCCAGGGGGGCTGCGACGAGGTCGCCGTCGCGATCCTTGGATTTGATCTCGCTCAGCAGGACGGGCGGCAAGGCGCCGCGCGGATGCGCGGCCAGCACCCCGTTCCCGGGAGCGTCGGCAGCTTGATCCTCCTGGATCTCCTTCAACAGCCGCTTCAGCCAGATCTTGCCGCCGCCGGACAGCCCGAAGGCGCGCGCGATCTCGCGGCGGCCGGCATCGCGGCCGGCGGCACGCTCGGTCTCGATGAAGTCCAGGATCGCCTCACGGCTCGGCTCAGGCACGGGCGATGACACGATATCGGCTCGTCAAAACGGGGGAGGGCGAAGAAAACACAAGCCCTGTCTGCCATGAGCGTCGCGCCGACGCCAGAACCGGTATCGCCGCATCCTCCGATGAAAGCATCCAAATGAAAGAAGGGCTGCCCTTGCGGGCAGCCCTTCCATTGTCGAACCGCGGTCCGGCGAGCCGGACCCAAAGGCGCGAAAACTCACGCGGAACAAGAACCCCATTGGGAATGAGTCCAGGTCCACCCGCTTTGCACCAGCGGTTGATGACAATGAGACACTGGATCACCTCCTTTCAGTTGTTACCGACAAGGACAGGCTAGGGCGATTCTCAGGCCGGCGTAAATGTCAAAAAACGCGCTTCCTTCGTCAGGCGAAATGCCGCGGCAGCCGGCAAAATGAAGCTCTTCACAGCGCCTGCCGAAAAGATGGGCGGAAAGTTTGTATAATAAATAGGCAAATACGGTCTTTTCGCATCATCATTGCGTGCATGGAGGCTCACCAGGCAGGAAATTCGGCAAAAGCTGCCCCTGCGGCAGAGTTTTGCGGGCGCAACCATCGCAAAAGGCTCGTTGGCATGTCGCTTGCGAGCCCGCTCCTCCGGGCCGGGGAGGCCTGTCGGCGCCCGCTCAAGGGTGCATTCAACAGGATTGGTTCGGGGGACATGTCCGTGAGCAATACTCGTCGCGTTATTTTGGGCGCTGCACTTGCAGGCGCCACTTTTCTGGGGACGCTCCTGCCGGCCGCAGCGCAGGAGACCATCAAGGTCGGCATCCTGCATTCGCTCTCGGGCACGATGGCGATTTCCGAGACGACGTTGAAGGACGTCATGCTCATGCTCATCGACGAGCAGAACAAGAAGGGCGGCGTGCTCGGCAAGAAGCTCGAAGCCGTCGTCGTCGACCCCGCCTCGAACTGGCCGCTCTTTGCCGAGAAGGCGCGCGAACTGATCGCCAAGGACAAGGTCTCGGCCGTGTTCGGCTGCTGGACCTCGGTGTCGCGCAAATCCGTGCTGCCGGTCTTCAAGGAGCTGAATTCGATCCTGTTCTACCCCGTCCAGTACGAGGGCGAGGAGTCGGAGCGTAACGTCTTCTATACCGGCGCCGCGCCGAACCAGCAGGCCATTCCCGCGGTCGATTATCTCGCCAAGGAGGAGAAGGTTCAGCGCTGGGTGCTCGCCGGCACCGACTACGTCTATCCGCGCACGACCAACAAGGTCCTCGAGGCCTATCTCAAGTCCAAGGGCGTCAAGGCCGAGGACATCATGATCAACTACACGCCGTTCGGTCATTCCGACTGGCAGACGATCGTGTCCGACATCAAGAAGTTCGGCTCGGCCGGCAAGAAGACCGCCGTGGTCTCGACCATCAACGGCGATGCCAACGTGCCGTTCTACAAGGAGCTCGGCAACCAGGGCATCAAGGCGACGGATATCCCAGTCGTGGCCTTCTCGGTGGGTGAGGAAGAGCTCGCCGGCATCGACACCAAGCCGCTGCTCGGCCATCTCGCTGCATGGAACTACTTCCAGTCGGTGAAGACGCCGGAGAACGAGGCCTTCATCAAGCAGTGGAAGGCCTACAAGAAGAACGAGAAGGCCGTCACCAACGATCCGATGGAAGCCCATGTCATCGGCTTCGCCATGTGGGTCAAGGCGGTCGAGAAGGCCAAGAGCTTCGATCCCGACAAGGTCATCGACGCGCTGCCGGGCATCGAGGCGCCTAACCTGACCGGCGGCGTCTCGAAGATGCTCCCGAACCACCACATCACCAAGCCCGTGCTGATCGGCGAGATCAAGGCCGACGGCCAGTTCGACGTGGTCTCGAAGACCGGTCTCGTCGCTGGCGACGCCTGGTCGAAGGAGCTCGACGGCTCCAAGGACCTGATCGGCGACTGGGTCGAGAAGAAGTGCGGCAACTTCAACGTCAAGACCGGCAAATGCGGCGGCGCGTGAGGTCATGAGGGGGAAGGACGGCACGGGCGGAAAAGCCCGGCCGTCCTTCGGATTTCGACGAGACGCCTGCGGCCTTCGAGCCGGAGGCGTCCGTCACCGCCCAAGTCCGTCACTGCCAAGCAAGCTGCCGAGCCGCGAAACCGAAACGAGCCCATGCGAATTGTGTCCTGCCTTCTGCGCATGATCGCGCTAGCGACGCTGCTTGCGCTCCAGCCGAGCGCCGCGTCGGCCCAGGGTTCGCCCCAAGCCGCCGACGAGGCCTTTACCAGGCTCGGCGCCGACAGCTTTTCCGACACCAATCGCGCCATCGAGATCCTGATCGCGAACGCCCATCCGCAGGCCGCAATCATCATCGAGGCGCTGGCCGATGGCCGGCTTCTGGCCGGAGGCGGCGCGGTCGTCGTCAAGACCAAGGATGGCAAGCTACTCGACGCCAGGACCGGCGCTGCGCTTGCCTCGGAACCGCCGGGCCTCGGCGCCGTGCGGCTCAACAATGGCGTCCGCCGCAATATCCAGGCTGCGCTCGGCGGGCTCGGCCTGCTCAATCCCGATGCCGGCAAGCGCATCGCCGCGGCCGAAGCCGTATTCAAGTCTCGCGATGTCAGCGTGCTGCCGGTGCTGGAGACCGCGATCGGCAAGGAAACCGATACCCGCGCCAAGGCTGCCTTGCGCCAGGCCCAGGCCGCCATCCTGATCGCCAAGGCGGACGCGCCGCCCTTCGACCGCCTCGCCGCCGTTGACGTGCTGCGCGAGCGCGGTGACCAGGATGCGCTCGCGACGCTGCGCTCGCTGCCCGGCGACGCCACGTCTGCATTGAAGGACGCGCAGGCACGGGCGATCACCGATATCGAGGGCAAGCTGGCGCTGTGGCGCACCGCTCAGAACCTCTGGTACGGGCTCTCGCTCGGCTCCGTGCTGCTGCTGGCGGCGATCGGGCTCGCCATCACCTTCGGGGTGATGGGCGTGATCAACATGGCCCATGGCGAGATGGTGATGCTCGGGGCCTATACGACCTTCATCGTCCAGGAGGTCATCCGCACCCGCTTCCCCGGCCTGTTCGACTATTCGCTGGCGATCGCCCTGCCGCTGGCCTTCCTCGTCGCCGCTCTCGTCGGCATCGCGATCGAGCGCGGCGTCATCCGCTTCCTCTATGGCCGGCCATTGGAGACGCTGCTCGCGACCTGGGGCATCAGCCTGATCCTGCAGCAGGCGGTGCGCACCGCCTTCGGCCCGACCAATCGCGAGGTCGGCGCCCCCGCCTTCATGTCGGGCGCCTTCGATCTCGGCGGCCTCGCCATCACCTGGAACCGGCTCTGGATCATCGTCTTCGCGGCACTGGTGTTCGGGGCGCTGCTGGCGATCCTGAAGCTGACGCCGATCGGGCTGCAGATGCGCGCCGTCACCCAGAACCGGCGCATGGCCTCGGCAATGGGCATTCGCACCGGACGTGTCGATGCGCTGACCTTCGGGCTGGGCTCGGGTGTAGCGGGGCTCGCCGGTGTCGCACTCTCGCAGATCGACAATGTCAGCCCCAATCTCGGCCAGAGCTACATCATCGATAGTTTCATGGTCGTGGTCTTCGGCGGGGTCGGCAACCTCTGGGGCACGCTGGTCGGCGCGATGACGCTCGGCATCGCCAACAAGCTGCTCGAGCCTTATGCCGGCGCGGTCCTCGGCAAGATCGCGCTGCTGGTCTTCATCATCCTGTTCATCCAGAAACGCCCGCGCGGCCTGTTCGCGCAAAAGGGCAGGGCGGTGGAAGCATGATCACCCGCTTCCTCATCCAGGGCATGGACAAGCGCGGCCTCGTCTTCCTCGCCGTGCTGGCAGTGCTGGCGGTTCTCGTCCCGCTCGCCAATCTGCTCCTGCCGCCGGGCTCGCTCTTGCACGTGCCGACCTCGACCATGTCGCTCTGGGGCAAATATCTCTGCTACGCGCTGCTGGCGATCTCGCTCGATCTGGTCTGGGGCTATTGCGGCATCCTGAGCCTCGGCCACGGCGCCTTCTTCGCGCTCGGCGGCTACGCCATGGGCATGTATCTGATGCGCCAGATCGGCTCGCGCGGAACCTATGGCAACCCGATCCTGCCCGATTTCATGGTCTTCCTGAACTGGAGCGAGTTGCCCTGGTACTGGTACGGCTTCTCCTCTTTTCCCTTCGCCATGCTGATGGTCCTGGCCGTGCCAGGCCTGCTCGCCTTCGTCTTCGGCTGGTTTGCCTTCCGCTCCCGCGTCACCGGCGTCTATCTCTCGATCATCACCCAGGCGCTGACCTATGCGCTGCTGCTGGCCTTCTTCCGCAACGATATGGGTTTTGGCGGCAATAACGGCCTGACCGACTTCAAGGAGATCGTCGGCTTCAACGTCCAGGCGCAATCGACGCGCGCGGCGCTGTTCTCGATGACCTGCGTCATGCTGATCGCCGGCTTCCTGATCGCGCGCGGCATCGTCTCGTCGAAACTCGGCAAGGTGGTGATCGCGATCCGCGATGCGGAATCCCGCACGCGCTTCCTCGGCTACCGGGTTGACCGCTTCAAGCTCTTCGTCTTCACCGTCTCGGCCTGCATGGCGGGCGTCGCCGGCGCGCTCTACGTGCCGCAGGTCGGCATCATCAATCCCAGCGAATTCGCGCCGGCGAACTCGATCGAGACCGTGATCTGGGTCGCCGTCGGCGGGCGCGGCACGCTGGTTGGCGCGGCCTTGGGCGCTGTCGTCGTCAACTACGCCAAGACCGTCTTCACCTCGGGCTTCATGGCGCCGTATTGGTTGTTCGCGCTCGGCGCGCTCTTCGTCTTCGTCACCCTGTTCATGCCCAAGGGCATCCTGGGCACGGCGCAGGATTGGTGGGCCAGGCGCAAGGCGCCGCCGAAGCCGTCGCCTGCGGCCGAACCGGCTCCGGCGGAGTAAACGACATGAACGCTTCCGTTCCCGGCGCACTCACCTCCTCGCTGCTCTATCTCGACGGCGTCAGCGTCTCCTTCGACGGTTTCAAGGCCATTCGCGGGCTTTCGCTGACCATCGAGCCCGGCGAGATGCGCGCCATCATCGGCCCCAACGGTGCCGGCAAGACCACGATGATGGACATCATCACCGGCAAGACCCGGCCCGATGTCGGCACGGTGATGTTTGGCGGCTCCGTCGATCTGACCAAGCTCGACGAGGCGGCGATCGCCAATCTCGGCATCGGCCGCAAGTTCCAGAAGCCGACGGTGTTTGATTTCCACAGCATCGAGGACAACATCCTGCTGGCGCTGAAATCGAAGCGCACGGTGGCCAGGACCTTGTTCTGGAAGACCGCGGCTGCGGACGCCAAGCGCATCGACGATATCCTCGGCATCATCAAGCTCGGCGATGCCCGTGACAGGCTCGCGGGCTCGCTCTCGCATGGCCAGAAGCAGTGGCTCGAGATCGGCATGCTCTTGGCGCAGGATCCAAAGCTCCTGCTGGTCGACGAGCCCGCCGCCGGCATGACCGATGGCGAGACGGCCGAGACGGCCACCCTCCTCAAGGAGATCGCCAAGGATCATTCGGTCATCGTGGTCGAGCATGACATGGGCTTCATCCGCGAACTCGGCGTGAAGGTGACCGTGCTGCATGAAGGCTCGGTTCTGGCCGAGGGGCCGCTCGACCAGGTCAGCGCCAATGAGCGTGTCGTCGAAGTGTATCTGGGGAGGTGAGCGAATGGCGATGAACCGGCGAGTGGCGAGTGGCGAATGGCGAATGGGTGGTGTCATCTGCCTGCGGCGCCCGCGTCGAGACTGCGACCATTCGCCATTCGCCATTCGCCACTCGCCCGAACAGCCATGCTGAGCGTCGACGCCATCGATCTCCATTACGGCGCAGCCCAGGCGCTCCGTCGCGTCTCGGTCACGGCCGAGATCGGCAAGGTCACTTGCGTGATGGGCCGCAACGGTGTCGGCAAGACCTCGCTGATGCGCGCCATCGTCGGCCACCAGGCGATCTCGGGCGGCAAGATCAGCTTTGGCGGCGAGGACATCTCGAAGCTGCGCAGCGAGGATCGCGCACGCGCCGGCATCGCCTATGTACCGCAGGGGCGGGAGGTGTTCCCGCTGCTGAGCGTGAAGGAAAATCTGGAGACGGGTTATGCGCCCTTGCCCCGCAAGGAGCGCTACGTGCCCAGCGAACTGTTTGACCTATTCCCCGTGCTGAAATCGATGTTGGGGCGGCGCGGTGGAGACCTCTCGGGTGGCCAGCAACAGCAACTCGCCATCGCGCGGGCGCTAGTCACCCGGCCCAAATTACTGGTGCTGGACGAGCCGACCGAGGGCATCCAGCCCTCGATCATCAAGGATATCGGTCGCGCGATCGACTACCTGCGCTCCAAGGGCGACATGGCGATCGTGCTGGTCGAGCAATATTTCGACTTCGCCCGCGACCTTGCCGACACGATGTTCGTGATGGAGCGCGGCGAGGTCGTGCTGTCGGGGCCGATGGCCGAGCTCGACGCCAATCAGGTCCAGCGCTTGATCCAGGTGTGACATTCAGCTCGCGCCCGCATTCCAGCGTGGCGCTTTCCGTCATGGTCGGGCTTGTCCCGACCATCCACGTCTTCTTGGATCGAGAGCAGTGTTCAAGACGTGGATGCTCGCCACAAGGGCGAGCATGACGATGCTGGACCCGCTGATTAAGAGTCAGCTGCTCGGTGTCAATATTCAAAACGCGAGCGGGGCGTTGTCGACGACCTCCTTCATCACGAAGAAGGTCCGCGTCTGCCGCACGCCTGGCAACGCGATCAGCTTGTCGGCGTGCAGCTTGTTGAAATCGGCCATGTCCCTGACGCGGATCTTGAGGAAATAGTCGAAATCGCCGGCGACGATGTGGCAATCGAGGACGGTGGGCATGTTCCGGATGGCGGCCTCGAAATCGCCGAAGCTTTCGGGCGTGGAGCGATCCAGCACCACGCCGACGAAGGCCAGCGTGCCCATCTCGACATGTTGCGGCGAGACCTGCGCGCGCACCGACGAAATATAGCCCTCGCTGAACAGGCGCTGGATCCGCCGATGGCATGTGGCGGGGCTGGTGTTGACCCGTTTGGCGATCTCGGCATTGCCGAGCCGCCCATCCGCCTGCAGCAGGCGCAGGATTTTGAGGTCGGTTCGGTCGAGTTTTTCAACCATGGAAGAAGCGTCCATTTTTATGCCAATTTTCGGAACAGATGGCGTAACAATCCGATAATTGCGGAAGTATCAGAAAAAACAAGCACTCACTTTGGAAGGACGTCTCAACTGAGATTCGATATTTTTCCCCGATCAATTTCGAGGGAGACGAGCCTGCCATGTTGAGTAAATTCGAGCGCTATCCGCTGACCTTCGGCCCCACGCCGATCGAGAAATTATCGCGCCTGTCCGCCCATCTCGGCGGCCATGTCGAGATCTTCGCCAAGCGCGAGGATTGCAATTCGGGCCTGGCCTTCGGCGGCAACAAGCTGCGCAAGCTCGAATATATCGTGCCCGACGCTATCGCCAGCAACGCCGATACGCTGGTTTCGATCGGTGGCGTGCAGTCGAACCACACCCGCATGGTCGCCGCGACCGCCGCCAAGATCGGCATGAAGTGCCGCCTGATCCAGGAAAGCTGGGTGCCGCATGAGGACGCCGTCTATGACCGCGTCGGCAACATCCTGCTGTCGCGCGTCATGGGCGCCGAGGTCCAGCTCGTCGACGAGGGTTTCGACATCGGTATCCGCGAAAGCTGGGAGAAGGCGCTCGCCGATGTGAAGGCCAAGGGCGGCAAGCCTTACGCTATTCCCGCCGGTGCCTCGGTCCATAAATTCGGCGGTCTCGGTTATGTCGGCTTCGCCGAGGAAGTGCGGGCTCAGGAAGTCGAACTCGGCTTCAAATTCGACTACGTCATCGTCTGCACCGTCACCGGCTCGACCCATGCCGGCATGGTCGTCGGCTTCGCCAAAGATGGCCGCCAGCGCAACGTCATCGGCATCGACGCTTCCTTTACACCGACCCAGACCCGCGCCCAGGTCCTCGATATTGCTCAAAAGACCTCGGCCCTCGTCGGCGGCAAGGACATCACCAACGAGGATATCGTCCTGAATGAGGACTATGCCTACCCGGTCTATGGCGTGCCCTCGCAGGAGACGATCGAGGCGATCCGCCTCTCGGCCCGTCTCGAAGGAATGATGACCGACCCGGTCTATGAGGGGAAATCCATGCAGGGCATGATCGATCTGGTGAAGAAGGGCTTCTTCCCGGCCGGCTCCAAGGTGCTCTACGCGCATCTTGGCGGCGTGCCGGCGATCAACGGCTACAGCTACACCTTCCGCAACGGCTGATCCGCCATGGAAGCCGTCGTCTTCTTCGAGTTCGCCTCCGAAGCGTCCGGCATCCGGTCAGGCTTGCTTGACCGGATCGGACCCATCGCCCTGTCGGGCGATGGCCGGCTCAACTTCGTCGGGACGGAGCGCGACGAGCGTGGCCGGCCAGTCTCCGAGGTCATCGCGCTCGGCTTCAAGAGCGCGGAGACGGCGCAGGCGGTTATGCTGCGCTGGCGTGGCGACCCGGCCTTTCCGGCCGGGGTGAAGACGCGATTGATGCGGATAGAGCCGATCTGGTCGATCGAGCCCCTGGCGATGATGTTTCCCTAAAGCCGGGCCGCCGCTTCAGCCGTGAAGCGACAGGCCCTTGGTGATCTTGTCGGCCTCCTTACGCTCGGCATGGATCGCCAGGCCGACAAGATCGAGCGCCGCTGTCGCGATGGCGGCGACGGCGGCGCGATTGTCGCTGTCATTGCCGGTCGCGAACAGCTCCTGCGTGTAGAGGTGCGGCCGCACGCCGCGCTGCTGTGCCCGCTGGAGCATCGATGTGAGCTGCTCGCTGGTCGCGGCGAAGATCAGGACGGGCTGGCGGATCAGCGGGCCGTAGAATCGGCCCGATGCATCGTTGTAGTCCTCGCCCTTCAGTTCGGGGTAAGCTCCGACAAGGCCGCCGGCAAGGAAGCCGGCGACGTTGAGCTTTTGCCAGGTGGCGAGATCCTCGCGCACGGCTATGGCGATCTTGGTGTCGTAACGGATCTTGGTATCGTAAGGCATGGCGCAATCGATAAGCGAGCCAGAGCCGGGCGGTCTTGAACGATCGTGCGGACCCTCACATGGCGATTGGCTGCGCGCGGGGCCGGGCTCTGACGGCATCGAGCGGATCGAGGCCTTCTTCAGCGGCCACGCTTATGACCCGCACAGGCACGACACCTACGCGCTGGGCCTGACGCTGAGCGGCGTGCAGAGCTTCGACTACCGCGGCAGCCGGCAGGATAGCCGTGCGGGCAATGCGATCGTCCTGCATCCGGACGAGATTCACAACGGCCGAGCCGGCGTCGAATCCGGCTTCCGCTACCGCATGTTGTATCTGGAGCCCCGGCTCCTGCGCGAGGCGTTGGGCAATGAGGCCCGTGCGCTGCCCTTCATCTCGGCGGCCGTCTCGTCCGACCCGCGCCTCGTCCGTGCGATCGCACGTGGCGTGCGCGCGATCGAGGCGCCATTGGCGGCCGACGAGGCCGAGGACATCGTCCTAGGATTGGCCGAGGCCTTGCTGGCGCTCGACCCATCCGCCGCGCGCGTGGCGGGCTCACGGCATGCCCAGGCAGCCTCGGAGCGCGTCAGGCGGTTTCTCGACGCTCACCTGGAGCGGGTGGTCACATCAGGAGAGCTGGAAGCCGTCGCCGGGCTCGACCGTTTCGCGCTGGCCCGCCACTTCCGCGCGAGCTTTGGCACGAGCCCCTATAATTATCTCGTCATGCGCCGGCTCGACCGGGCCCGCGCCATGCTGCGGTCGGGGCTGGAAATCGCCGATATAGCGGCTGCCTGCGGTTTCGCCGACCAGAGCCATCTGACGCGCCAGTTCCGCCGGGCTTTCGGCGTTACGCCCGGCCGCTGGCGCAAGCTGCATCGCCATCCGGAGGGAGGATGGCCATGAGGCCGTCCTCCCTCCGGATGCGGGCTTATTTGCCTTCGTTGACCGTGATCTTCGGCAAGGCGCTGCTGGACAGACCGTATTTCACGAAGATCGCGTCATAGCTTCCCTTGGCCTTGAGCCGCTCGAGCGCGCCCTTGACCGCATCGCGCAACTGGCTGCCCTCAGTGGTCTTCACGAAGGGAATGCCGCCGCGCACATCGGTGAAAGGCGCGCCGATCGGCACATAGGTGTTGGGCTCGAGCTTGAGGAAATAGGGCATCACCTCGCTGCCCTGGACGGCGGCCTGGAGGCGCTGGGTCTTGAGCTGGGTGCGGGCGTCGATCGAGCCTTCCGTGCCGACGATCGTCAGCGCCGGCTTGCCCTTGGCGACGCAGTTTTCCTTGCTCCAGGCTTCCATCTCAGCCGGCCAGCTCGTCGAGCGGCTGGCGCCGACCGTCTTGCCGCAGAGATCCTCAGGCGTCTTCAGGCCCGGGGCCAGCGCCGTGATCGTGTAAAACTGCGCGCCTGAGGAGAAATAATCGACGAAATCGGCGGTTTCGCGCCTGGCCGGCTTATCCGACATGCCGGCCATGACCATATCGACGCGGCCGGTCTGGAGCGAAGGCAGCATCTGCGCGAAAGCGGTCTCCTGCCATTCGATCGCGACGCCGAGTTCCTTGCCGATCGCTTCGCCGATTTCGATGTCGAGCCCGGTCAGGGTGTTGGTCGCCGGTTCCTTGAAGATGATCGGCGGATAGTTCGGCTGCGTCGCGACGATGATCTTGCCGGCGGTCTTGATCCGGGCCGGAAGCTCCTGGGCGGAAACCGCCGCGGGCAGGCAGAACGCCAAAGCGGCGAGCAGGCTTCGTGACGTCAGGGTCATGGCAATCCTCCGGATCGGTTCAGGCAAGGGTTCAAGGCAAGGGTTCAAGGCAAGAGCTTAAGGCAGGACCGCGGCGATGAAATCGCGTGTGCGGGGATGTTCGGGTGCGCTCAGCACCTGGGCGGGAGGCCCCTGTTCGATCAGGCGGCCTTGATCCATGAAGACGACACGGTCGGCGACCTCGCGCGCGAAACCGAGCTCATGCGTCACCACGATCATCGTCATGCCGCTCTTGGCCAGGTCGCGCATCACGGCGAGCACCTCGCCGACGAGTTCCGGATCGAGCGCCGAGGTCGGTTCGTCGAACAGCATCAGCCTGGGCTTCATCGCGAGCGCGCGGGCGATCGCGACGCGCTGCTGCTGGCCTCCGGAAAGCTCGGAGGGGTAAGCGCCGTGTTTCTCGGCCAGGCCGACCCGCGCCAGCAGGCGCTCGGCCTCGGCGATCGCGGCGGCCCTGGGCTGCTTCAGGACGGTCACCGGCCCCTCGATCACGTTCTGCAGCGCCGTCATATGGCCGAAGAGGTTGAAGCGCTGGAAGACCATGCCGCTGGCGAGGCGCTGGCGCGCGATCTCCTTGTCGGTCAACTCGATCAACCGGTCGCTGGTGCGCCGGAAGCCGGCGAGTTCGCCATCGACCCAGATCGCGCCTCCATCGATGCGTTCGAGCTGGTTGATGCAGCGCAAGAGCGTGCTCTTGCCGGAGCCGGAGGGGCCGATGATGCAGACCACTTCCCCCGGCGCGACGTCGAGCGAGACGGAATCGAGCGCTGCGAGATTGCCGAAGCGCTTCGTCAGCGACAGCGCCTGGACCATGGGGCGATTCACGGGAGCCTCAACCATTGCGCGCTCCCGCATCAGCGCGGCCCTTGGCGAAATGCCGCTCCAGCACGATCTGCCCGAGCGAGAGGATCGAGACCACGATCAGATACCAGCCGGCCGCGACGATCAGCAATTCGATCACCCGGGCATTGGCGTAATAGATCGTCTGGGCGTTGCGCAGGATCTCAGAGAACTGGATCACGCTGGCGATCGAGGTCAGCTTGACCATGCTGACCACCTCGTTGCCGACAGGCGGGATGATCACCCGCATCGATTGCGGCAGCACGATCCGGCGCAATGTCGTCAGCCGGGTCATGCCGATCGCCTTGGCCGCTTCGACCTGACCGTGATCGACGGAGAGGATGCCGGAGCGCACGACCTCGGCCGTATAGGCGCCCTGATTGATCCCCAGGCCGAGCAGCGTCGCCATGAAGGGACCGATCAGGTCGATCGTCCGTGCCGAGAACAGACCTGGAATGCCGATCGTCGGGAAGACCAGCGCGAGGTTGAACCAGATCAGCAATTGCAGGATCAGCGGCGTGCCGCGGAAGAACCAGATGTAGAACGCGGCCGAGCCGCGCATCACGGCATTGGGCGACATCGCCATGATCGCGAAGAGGACGCCGAGCGTGATGCCCAGCGCCATGGCGCAGACCGTCATGATCACGGTGTTGGCGAGGCCGCCCAGGATGGCGGGCGCGGTGAAGAACTGGCCGACCACCTTCCAGGCGATGTCGCCCTCGGCGAAAGCCTTCACCACGAGCGCAAGCGCAAGCAGGACCAGGGTTGCGGAAACCCAGCGTCCGAGATGCAGCCTGCCCACACGGGGCAGGCTGAGGATCGTCGGGTCGAGCGCCGTCCCCGGCATCTGGCTTGAAGTCATGGTTGCGGTCCCCGGTATCCGCCGGCCCAGTCACGCTGCACGGCGAGGCGCTGCGTCAGCCGATCGATCTGCTCGGCCACGCGTGCAGGCGACGTGCCACCTTTGGCCATACGCGCATCGAGTGCCGCCTCCAATGTCAGATGTTCCCTGATATCGGGCGTCAGGCGGGGATCGATCGAGGCCAGCCCGGCATCGTCGATCTCGTGCAATTGGCAGGATGTCTCCTCGCAGAGGCGCACCAGCGCGCCGGTGATCTCGTGCGCCTCGCTGAAGGCTACGCCCCTGCGCGCCAGGAAATCGGCGACCTCGGTCGCCAGCGTGAAGCCGCGTGACGCAGCGTCCCGCATGGTCGCGACATCGACCGTCATGGTCGCGATCAGGCCGGCCATGGCGGGAAGCACCAGCGCCAAGCCATCGACTGCATCGCAACAGGCGTTCTTATCCTCGGCGAGGTCACGGTTATAGGACAGGGGCAGGCTCTTCAGCGCCGCCAGCATCGTCATGAGCCCGCCGATCAGGCGGGCCGAGCGGCCGCGCGTCAATTCGGCGATATCGGGGTTCTTCTTCTGCGGCATGATCGAGGATCCTGTCGCGAAGGAATCATGCAGCGAAATCCAGCGATAAGGCTGCGTGCACCAGATCACGATCTCCTCGGCCAGCCTGGAGAGATTGACCGCGTGCATGGCCGTGACGAACAGGAATTCCGCGACATGGTCGCGCGAGCCGACAGCATCGACCGAGTTCTCGAACGAGCCGTCATAGCCGAGTTCCTCGGCGACAAGCTCGGGGTTGAGTGCGATCGCGGAACCCGCCAGCGCGGCGGCGCCGAGCGGGGAGACGGCATTGCGCCTGTCCCAGTCGATCAACCGCTCGGCATCACGCGCGAAGGCCTGGGCATGGGCCATCAGATGATGGCCGAAGGTGATGGGCTGTGCCGCCTGAAGATGGGTCACACCCGGGGCCGGCGTCGCGACATGTTCGCGGGCCTGCGCGACGATGGCGTCCTGCAGGCTCAGCAGATTCTTCATCAGCCCGCGGGCGTGGTGGCGCAGGTACAGTTTGAGGTCGTTGGCGGCCTGGTCGTTGCGCGAGCGCCCGGCGCGGACCTTGCCGCCGAGAGGGCCGAGCCGCTGCGTCAGGACGCGTTCGAGGAAGGTCTGGACGTCTTCGTCCTCAGGCCACGGTTCGATCAGCCCTGCCGCGTGGAGCTTCTCGACCGCGTCGATCTCCTTCTGGATCGTCGCGATTTCGGCGTCGCCAAGCAGCCCGGCGCGGCCGAGTTCGCGGATGTGGGCGCGCGAGCCGGCAAGATCGTATGGCACGAGGCCGAAATCGCTGGCCTCCGAGCGGGACAGGCGGGTCAGCGCAGGATCGGGGTCGGCGGTGAAACGACCGCCCCACAGGCGCAATGGCTGGTTCACGCTGGCTCTCCGCTCTGACCTAACGCCAGGCAGGTTAGTGCGCATGCGTTTGCGCCGGCAAAGGAGATGATTTCCGACGATCATTCCATTTTGGAATAGCTCTTTCGCCGCGCATCGTCGTGGACTAGTGTGGGCGATGCTTTCGGACGCACCCTCGCTCCTCTCGGCGCCGCTGCCGCGGCGGCTGCCTTCGACCATGGGTCTGCGCGTCGTCGAGGCGGTTGCGCGTCATGGCTCCTGCTCGGGCGCCGCCGACGAATTGAACCTGACCCAGAGCGCCGTCAGCAAGCAGTTGCGCGGCGTCGAGCAGATTGTCGGCGCGAGCCTGTTTGCACGTAACCGGCGTGGCCTGGAGCCGACCGAGGCCGGCCACGCCTTCATCGGCCCGGCCAGGGAGGTGCTCGTCGCCTTGGCGTCGGCGGTCGGCGGTGTCGCAGGTTTTCGCCAGGAGCAGCCGATGCTCAGGCTGCATGTGCTGCCGATCCTTGGCGACCGCTGGCTGGTGCCGCGGTTCTCGCGCTTCGCCGAGGAGCATCCCGAAATCGACGTCCAGTTCACCAACTTCGTCGCCCATGGCACGGCCGAAGCCGCGGACGCGACCTTTCGCTTCGGTGAGGGTGACTGGCCTGGGCAGCAGGCGGACTATCTGTTTGGGCGCGATGTCGCGCTGGTGGCGGCGCCGGACCTTCTGGCGCGCCTGGGACCAATCGGCGATGTCGGGGATATCGCGCGGTTTCCAGTGCTCGACCATCCGCCCACGCCGCTGCGCTGGGGCGAGTTTGCCGAGGCCAATACCGTGGCTGACCTTGTTCCACAGCGGGTGATCCGCTTCGGCTTCTATGCCCTGGTCATTCGCGCGGCGATCGCGGGGCAGGGGCTGGCGCTGGTACCGCGCGCGCTGGTCGTGGAGGAGCTTTCGGGGGGCCGCCTCGTCAACCCGGCGGGGCTCGGTTTTCGCAGCCGGCACGGCTATTGGCTGACCCGCCCGGCGGATCGGCCACCGAGCCCGGCGCTCGTTCTGCTGCGGGACTGGCTTGTCGCGGAGGCGGTCGGGATGCAAGAAGCGCGGTGAACGAGAAGCACCATGAAGCGGACCGGCGGTCGAGACGCCCCGGCCATGAAGGGTTGAAACGATGCAGCTAGGAATGGTCGGCCTCGGCCGGATGGGTGCGAACATCGTGCGCAGGCTGATGCAGGCCGGGCATGATTGCGTGGTCTATGACCGTGACCCCAAGCCTGGCGCTGCGCTTGCCGAGAAGGGGGCGGTCGTCGCCTCCGACCTGAAGGACATGGTCGCCAAGCTTGCCGCACCGCGCGCCATCTGGGTCATGCTGCCGGCCGGCGAGATCACCGAGGCGACACTGATCGAATTGTCCGGCCTGCTGTCTCCCGGCGACACGCTGATCGACGGCGGCAACGCCTTCTGGAAGGACGACGTCCGGCGCGGCCAGGAGCTTTCGGCCAAGGGCCTGCATTATCTCGATATCGGCACCAGCGGCGGCGTGCATGGGCTCGAGCGCGGCTATTGCCTGATGATCGGCGGCGACAAGGAGACCGTCGCGCGATTGGACCCGCTATTGAAGGCGCTCGCGCCCGGCAAGGGCGATATCCCTGAGACCAGCCATCGCGACGGCCGTAACCCGACCAGCGAGGAGGGCTACCTCCATTGCGGGCCGGTCGGCGCGGGCCATTTCGTCAAGATGGTCCATAACGGCATCGAATACGGCATGATGCAGGCCTTCGCCGAGGGCTTCGACCTGCTGCGCAACGCCTCCGCTCGGGAAGGCCTGCCGCCGGAATACGGCTTCGATTTCGATGTCGCCGAGATTTCCGAGGTCTGGCGGCGCGGTTCGGTCGTGACCTCCTGGCTGCTCGACCTGACCGCGTCGGCGCTTTCAGCCGACGAGGATCTGTCGGCCTATACCGGCAATGTCTCGGATTCGGGCGAGGGGCGCTGGACTGTGCAGGCCGCGATCGAGACCGCGACCCCGGCCGAGGTCCTGACCTCCTCGCTCTACACCCGCTTCCGCTCGCGCAAGGACCATACCTTCGCCGAGAAGGTGCTCTCGGCCATGCGCGCCGGCTTCGGCGGCCATGTTGAGCCCAAGAAGCCGGTCTGACGCGCCATGAGCAATTCGAAGAAGGGTGGCGGGCCAGCCGTCATCGTCGTCATGGGCGTCGCGAGCTCAGGCAAGACCTCGCTGGGCGAGCGCCTGGCCGAGCATCTGGGCTGGCCGTTCCGCGACGCCGATTCGTTCCACCCGCCGCAGAATGTCGTCAAGATGGCGGGCGGCACGCCGCTGAACGATGAGGACCGCAAGCCCTGGCTCGCAGCGATCGCTGCCTGGATCGACGAGCTTCGTGCTTCAGGCAAGAACGGCATCGTCACCTGTTCGGCGCTGAAGCGGGCCTATCGCCGGGTCATCATCGGCGATCGCCCCGATGTCGCGCTGGTCTATCTCAAGGGCTCGCGTGAGTTGATCGGTGCGCGCATGGCGGCGCGTCAGCACCATTTCATGCCGCCCGCACTGCTCGACAGCCAGTTCGCTGCGCTGGAGGAGCCCGGCGAGGATGAGCGCCCGCTGGTGATGCCGGTCGAGCTGCCGAAGGATGAGATCGAGCGCGCGGTGCTGACGAGACTTGGCTTGAATTGACCTGTCAGGGTTGGCGCCGTCGCGCCGGCCAATCGATCGTTCCGGAGCAGAACAGCGCCCACCAGATCAGGATCGGTTGCAGCACCAGTCTCGGGCCGTGATACCACCAGCTCGTCGGCAGCCCCGGAACTACAATGGCTTCCATGGCGTGCTTGATGTTGGCTGGAAAGACGCAAACTGCGTAGAGAGCCAGCCCGATGCCTGCCGCTTTGCGCAGGCTGGGGACCAGCAGGCCCGCGGCGCCGAGAATTTCCGCGACACCTGTCAGGATGACGACCTCGCGCGGCGCCGGCGCCCAGTCCGGCATGATCGGCAGAAAAGCCTCGGGCGAGCGCAGATGCAACCCTCCGGCGGCGAGATAGAACGCCGCCATCAGCCAGCGCATCGTGGCGCGTAGCGTCACGTCACCTCGAACCAGGACCAGAGCCCGAGATCGAAGCGCTCCAGGACCGTCGAGGAGATCATCCAGCGTCCCGGATTCTCGGCGATGAAGGCGATGTGCAGCCGCTTGCCCTCGGGGATCTGCACCGTGTCCATGAAATAGGGCTCCCAGCCATCATCGAGCGGGTGCAGCAGCCGGAAGCAGTGGCCATGCACATGGATCGGCTGGAGGAAGGCTGTCCGGTTTTCGATCGCGAGCACGATCGGCGTGCCGCGCTTGACGCTGACGAGGGGCTTGCTGGCGTCTCCGACACCGCCATTGATCCGCCAGGGTTTGGCGAGATCGAGGCCGGCGAGATCCAGCTTGAGCTCGGGCATGATTTTGGCCCCGCCCTCGATGACGATCTGGGGCCGGACCGCATCCTGGAGGCGGACCGCTGCAGGCAGCGTCGGGTTGGGCTTCAGCGCGGCAGGCGCGGTCGCGGCTGCTTTCTTAGCGCCCTCAGTCACCAGCCGGACAAGCGGCACGCCGGCGCCGATCAACGCGGTCACGATCGCGGTTGCGCCGAGCTCCTCCGGCATGTCGACGATTAGATCGTAGCGCGTGCCCGGCGCGAAAGGCAGTTGCGCACGCACCGGCTCGAAGGTGTCGGTCGGCTGCCCGTCGACCGCGACGACCGAGGCCTTCACCCCGTCGAAGCGCAACCGCATGATCCGGGCGTTGCAGGCATTGGCGAGGCGCAGGCGGACGCGCGCCCCGGGCGCGACCGCAACGCGCTGCGGCGGCGGCGCGCCATTGACCGTCAGCCAGCTTCCGAGCCGGCCGCCGGCCGCGCTCTCGGAGCTTGCCGCGGCGAAGGGGCGGATGGCATGGTCGTCGCCGAGCAGCCAATCCGCGACCATCACCGGTAGGTCGAGGTCGACCGCCAGCGGCTCCGGCTCCTCGACGATCAGCAATCCGCCAAGGCCCCGGCCGGCTGGCTCGGACGAGCCGCCGATAAGCAGCGGCCGATAAAGGAAGGTGCCGGCATCCGGCGGCGTCAGCCGGTATTCGAAGCTCGCGCCGGGAGCGACCGGCGGCTGGCTGAAGCCGCCGACCCCGTCCATGGCGGCCGCGCCGCGCAGCCCTTGCCAGTGCAGCGACAGCGGCAGGGCGGTTCGGTTGTCGAGCTTGAGGCGCAACGTCTCGCCCAGCTTGATTCGCAGGGCCGGGCCTGGGGACGCCCCGTTCAACGCCAGGATGTCGGTTTCGCCCGCCGGCGCCGGCCGCAGGCGCGCCTTGCCGGGTGCTGCAACCAGCAGGCTCAATGGCGGCTCGGCTCCGGCGGTGCCGGCTGGCGGCCTGGCCTGGGACGAGGCCCGCCCGGCAAGCGCGATCGTCGTCGCGGCGCCAAAGGTCGTGGCACCAAGCCCGGCGAGCGTGGCGCGCCTCGTCGGCGTAAGGGTCGATCGCGAGGAGGGAGGAAGGCCTTTGTCGGTCATGCGCCCGGCATAATCTGTGGCGTGCGATCTGGCGAGAGGGGGCCTTCGCGCGGCCTGGCGATGCGCCGCGATACGGCGCGGCAGGGCGACCTTCGCAGAAACGTCGCATTTTTTTGCTGCATGGCCTGCTCGAAATGCGTATAGCACCGCGGCCCAACGATGGCCGCGCTGCGTTTGCTCGCGTGCAGCGCTATCGGGCCGGCGGGCGTGGCGGAATTGGTAGACGCACTGGTTTTAGGTACCAGCGGCGAAAGTCGTGGGGGTTCGAGTCCCTCCGCCCGCACCAGCAGGCGTGCGATCGCATCATGGCGTTAGCGTCGTGGCGCGGGAATCGTTCGCTGAAGAAAAATGGATTTCGCGAGCGCGGCGGCGGTCACTCGGCGTCGCGCTTTGGACATTGAAGTAACGCTGTTGGCGGATCGAAAACGATGAACGTGACCGAAACCCTGTCCCAGGGCCTCAAGCGCGAGTTTCAGGTGGTGTTGAACGCCGCCGACCTCAAATCCAGGCTCGATGACGGCCTCCAGGGCCTGCAGGGCAAGGCCAAGATCAATGGCTTCCGCCCCGGCAAGGTGCCGGTCGCCCATCTGCGCCGTCTCTATGGCCGCTCGGTCATGTCCGACGTGCTGCAGAACGCGGTCAACGAGGCGAACCAGAAGATCGTCACGGATAACGGCTTGAAGCTCGCCTTCGAGCCGCAGATCCGCTTCCCCGAGAACAAGGACGAGATCGAGGCCGCGATGGAGGCCAAGGGCGATCTCGCCTTCACCGTCGCGCTCGAGGTTCTGCCCAAGATCGAGCTCGCCGACCTGTCGGACGTGTCGCTGACCAAGCCCGTCGCCGAGGTGCCTGACGCCGATGTCGACGCCGCGCTGGAGCGCATGGCCGGCCAGAACCGCACCTATTCGAACAAGGGCGAGAAGGCCAAGGCCGCCAGCGGCGACCGCCTGATGATCTCCTTCGTCGGCACGCTCGAGGGCAAGCCCTTCGACGGTGGCACGGGCGAGGGCATCCCGCTTGATCTCGGCGCCGGCCAGTTCATCCCCGGCTTCGAGGAGCAGCTCGAGGGCGCCAAGGCCGGCGAGACCCGCACGGTCAAGGTGACCTTCCCCGAGAACTACACCGCGCCCCATCTTGCCGGTAAGCCGGCCGAGTTCGAGGTCACGGTCACCGAAGTGCAGGCGCCCGAGGCCGTCAAGATCGACGACGAGCTCGCCAAGGCCTTCGGCATGGAGTCGCTCGATGCGCTGAAGACCGCGATCCGCGAGCAGATCGGCCGCGATTTCGGCGAACAGTCGCGCCGCAAGCTGAAGAAGAGCCTGCTCGACGCGCTCGACGCGAAATACACCTTCGAATTGCCGCCGACCCTGGTCGAGCAGGAGTTCGCCAGTGTTTGGAGCCATGTCGAAGTCGACATGAAGGAAGCCAAGAAGTCCTTCGAGGACGAGGGCACGACCGAGGAGGCCGCGAAGGCCGACTACCGCAAGATCGCCGAGCGCCGCGTGCGTCTGGGCCTGGTCCTGGCCGAGATCGGCGAGCAGGCCAAGGTCCAGATCTCCGATGACGAGGTCACCAAGGCCCTGGTCGAGCGTGCTCGACAGTTCCCCGGCCAGGAGAAGCAGGTCTGGGAGTTCTACCAGAAGAACCCGCAGGCCCTGGCCGAGATCCGCGCCCCGATCTTCGAGGAGAAGGTCGTCGACCACCTGCTGGAGCAGGTGAAGGTCGCGGATCAGAGCGTCACGCGCGAAGCGCTCTACGCCGACGACGAGGCGGATGAGACTGCCGAGGCCAAGCCGAAGAAGGCCGCCAAGAAGGCCAAGAAGGCTGACGCCAAGGGCGAGGACAAGGCCGAAGACGCTTCGGCCTGATTGTCGGCAACCTTAATCGCAATATTCGCGCCGCCGGGCTTCATGCTGGGCGGCGCTTCTCTTTTCAGCCGCGTTTGCCGTGCTTATGTGGATGCCTTCCGAGACATTCGCTGATTCTCCATCCGCCGAATTCGGCGCCGCCACCCAAGGACGATTTTCATGCTGCGCGATCCGATCGAGACCTACAATAATCTCGTCCCGATGGTGGTCGAGCAGTCCAGCCGCGGCGAGCGCGCCTTCGACATCTATTCGCGGCTGCTGCGCGAGCGCATCATCTTCCTGACCGGCCCGGTCGAGGATTACTCCGCCTCGCTGATCGTGGCGCAGCTCCTCTTCCTCGAGGCCGAGAACCCCAAGAAGGAAATCTCCTTCTACATCAACTCGCCCGGTGGCGTGGTGACGTCGGGCATGTCGATCTACGACACGATGCAGTTCATCCGCTGCCCGGTCACGACTTTGTGTGTCGGCCAGGCCGCCTCGATGGGTTCGCTGCTGCTGACCGCCGGCGCCAAGGACATGCGTTTTGCACTGCCCAACGCTCGCATCATGGTCCACCAGCCCTCAGGCGGCTTCCAGGGCCAGGTCACCGACATCCTGATCCACGCCCGTGAGGTCGAGAGCCTGAAGCGCCGGCTGAACGAGATCTACGTCAAGCACACCGGCCGCTCCTATGCCGACATCGAAGCGGCGCTGGAGCGCGACAATTTCATGACCGCCGAAGCGGCGCGCGATTTCGGCCTGATCGACAAAGTCATCGACAAGCGGCCGGAAGACGCGACGGCCTGATCGGCCGCGTGGGCTGCGACCAGCCGCCCCGTTGCCTGTGGGTTGGCGCGGCGGCTGTGAAGGGCCATATTGCAAGGGGACCGGCCCCATGTTTGCATGGGGAATCGGGCGAGCGGACTGGCGCTCCTTAGCGGTCCGGTTTTGGGTCGGCTCTGTCCACCGGGTGTTCCGGAACGGGGCGTTAACCTAATGATCGTGATCTGAGCGTCTATTAATGACGGAGAGACGACGGTTGCATCCGCTCAGGCTGATGTGGTCGTCCGGCTCCGAGAATGGAGATGGACGATGAGTAAGGTCAGCGGCGGCGATTCGAAGAGCACCCTCTACTGCTCTTTCTGCGGCAAGAGCCAGCACGAGGTTCGCAAGCTCATTGCGGGCCCGACCGTGTTCATCTGCGATGAATGCGTCGAGCTCTGCATGGACATCATCCGCGAGGAATCGAAATCCGCGCTGGTGAAGTCGAAGGACGGCGTTCCGACACCGCGCGAAATCCGCAAGGTGCTGGACGACTACGTCATCGGTCAGGACCACGCCAAGAAGGTCCTCTCGGTCGCGGTCCACAATCACTACAAGCGCCTCTCGCACGCCTCGAAGCACAATGACGTCGAGCTGGCGAAGTCGAACATCCTGCTGATCGGCCCCACGGGTTCGGGCAAGACGCTGCTTGCGCAGACGCTCGCCCGCATTC
This sequence comes from Bosea vaviloviae, assembly GCF_001741865.1. Classification (NCBI taxonomy): domain Bacteria; kingdom Pseudomonadati; phylum Pseudomonadota; class Alphaproteobacteria; order Hyphomicrobiales; family Alloboseaceae; genus Allobosea; species Allobosea vaviloviae. The sequence continues at coordinate 4,517,055 of NZ_CP017147.1, read as the reverse complement.
TCGACGTGCCCTTCACCATGGCCGACGCGACGACGCTGACGGAAGCCGGTTATGTCGGCGAGGATGTCGAGAACATCATCCTGAAGCTGCTCCAGGCCTCCGACTACAATGTCGAGCGGGCGCAGCGCGGCATCGTCTATATCGACGAGATCGACAAGATCAGCCGCAAGTCGGACAACCCTTCGATCACCCGCGACGTCTCGGGCGAAGGCGTGCAGCAGGCCCTGCTCAAGATCATGGAAGGCACCGTCGCCTCCGTGCCGCCGCAGGGCGGGCGCAAGCATCCGCAGCAGGAATTCCTGCAGGTCGACACCACCAACATCCTGTTCATCTGCGGCGGCGCTTTCGCCGGGCTGGACAAGATCATCTCCAGCCGTGGCAAGGGCACCTCGATCGGCTTCGGCGCGACGGTGAAGGGGCCTGACGACCGCCGCACCGGAGCGATCTTCCGCGAGGTCGAGCCCGAGGATTTGCTGAAGTTCGGCCTGATCCCGGAATTCGTCGGCCGCCTGCCGGTCCTGGCGACTTTGGAGGATCTCGACGAAGCGGCGCTGAAGACCATCCTGACCGAACCGAAGAACGCGCTGGTGAAGCAGTATCAGCGCCTGTTCGAGATGGAGGACACCGAGCTGACCTTCACCGACGAGGCCGTCAGCCTGATCGCTCGCAAGGCGATCGACCGCAAGACCGGTGCGCGCGGCCTGCGTTCGATCATGGAAGGCATCCTGCTCGAGACCATGTACGAGCTGCCCGGGCTGGAAGGCGTCGAGCAGATCGTGATCGGCCCGGAGGCCGTCGAGTCGAAATCCCGACCGCTCTTCATCTATTCGGAGCGCGAGGAAGAGGCGAAGTCGGCCTCTGCCTGAGATGGCCGCCAAGCACCCAAGACAATGCAAACGCGCGCCTGTTGGCGCGCGTTTTGCGTCGTGGGGCAGGTTGGATGGTCGCCTGTTTCCCCCCGCGACAATCCAACCTGGGGATGCCTCGAAGGCTCGCTTGAAAGCCGGCGAGGAAGTCTCCACTTTAGGTGCACTTGCGAGAGTCGCATGCCTGTTGAGGGTGTGATGCGCGAGGGCGGACGTGGCGATAGTCGTCTCGGCCGCATACGTCAGGTGGCTCCGCCCATTTGGGGGTAGGCCTGGCGCAACCACAAAGGACAAGTCATGACTGGCTCGGCGCCCCGCGCTCCTTTCGTTCCCGGCGAGACCGGCCTCTACCCGGTGCTCCCCCTGCGCGACATCGTCGTTTTTCCGCATATGATCGTGCCGCTCTTCGTTGGCCGCGAGAAGTCCATCCGCGCCCTCGAGGAGGTCGTGAAGACCGATGGCCTGATCCTGCTCGCCACCCAGAAGAATGCTGGCGACGACGATCCTGCGACCAAGGATATCTATGAAATCGGCACGCTTGCCCGCGTGCTGCAGCTGCTGAAATTGCCCGACTCGACCGTGAAGGTCCTGGTCGAAGGCGTCGGCCGCGCCAAGGCGACCGCTTACGTCGCCGATGACGCCTTCTATCAGGCGGAGGCCGTCGGCCTGGCCGAGGAAGACGGCAAGAAGGTCGAGGTCGAGGCGCTGGGCCGTTCGGTCGTCAGCGAGTTCGAGAGCTATGTGAAGCTCAACAAGAAGATCTCGCCCGAGATCGTCGCCGCCGTCTCGCAGATCGACGAAGCCTCGAAGCTCGCCGACACTGTCGCCTCGCATCTTGCAGTCAAGATCGCGGACCGCCAGGCGGTGCTCGAGATCACCCATGTCGCGCATCGGCTGGAGAAGGTTCTCTCGCTGATGGAAAGCGAGATGTCGGTGCTCCAGGTCGAGAAGCGCATCCGCTCGCGCGTCAAGCGCCAGATGGAGAAGACGCAGCGCGAGTACTATCTCAACGAGCAGATGAAGGCGATCCAGAAGGAGCTCGGTGACGGCGAGGAAGGCCGTGACGAGCTGGCCGAGCTGGAAGAGCGCATCGCCCGCACCAAGCTCTCCAAGGAGGCCCGTGACAAGGCCGTCGCGGAGATGAAGAAGCTGCGCCAGATGTCGCCGATGTCTGCCGAGGCGACGGTGGTGCGCAACTATCTCGACTGGATGCTCGGTATTCCGTGGAACAAGCGCTCCAAGATCAAGAAGGATCTCTCGGTCGCGCAGGGCGTGCTCGACGACGATCATTTCGGCCTCGACAAGGTCAAGGACCGCATCGTCGAATACCTCGCCGTGCAGCAGCGGACGAACCGGCTCGCCGGCCCGATCCTGTGCCTCGTCGGCCCTCCCGGTGTCGGCAAGACCTCGCTCGGCAAGTCGATCGCCAAGGCGACGGGCCGCGAATTCGTGCGCATGTCGCTCGGCGGCGTGCGTGACGAGGCCGAGATCCGCGGCCATCGCCGCACCTATATCGGCTCGATGCCCGGCAAGATCATCCAGTCGATGAAGAAGGCCAAGACCTCCAACCCGCTCATCCTGCTCGACGAGATCGACAAGATGGGCCAGGACTTCCGTGGCGACCCCTCGGCGGCCCTGCTGGAGGTGCTTGATCCCGAGCAGAACGGCACCTTCAACGACCATTACCTCGAGGTCGATTACGACCTGTCGAACGTGATGTTCGTCACCACGGCCAACACGCTGAACATCCCGCCGGCCCTGCTGGACCGGATGGAGGTGATCCGCATCGCTGGCTACACCGAGGATGAGAAGACCGAGATCGCCCGGCGTCACCTGATCCCGAATGCGATCAAGAAGCACGGCCTCGAATCCAAGGAATGGTCGATCGACGACGATGCGCTGATGACGCTGGTCCGCCGCTACACGCGGGAGGCGGGCGTCCGCAACCTGGAGCGCGAGCTCTCCAACACCGTCCGCAAGGCGGTGAAGGACATCGTTCTCTCGAAGAAGAAGAAGGTCGCCGTCACCACGCCGGTGCTTGAGGAGTATCTCGGCCCGCCGCGCTATCGCTATGGCATGGCCGAGACCGAGGATCAGGTCGGCGTCGTCACCGGGCTTGCCTGGACCGAGGTCGGCGGCGAGCTCCTGACGATCGAAGGCGTGATGATGCCCGGCAAGGGCAAGATGACCGTCACCGGCAACCTCAAGGATGTGATGAGGGAATCGATTTCGGCGGCGGCCTCCTATGTCCGCTCGCGCGCCATCGATTTCGGCATCGAACCGCCCTTGTTCGACCGGCGCGACATCCACGTCCACGTTCCCGAGGGTGCGACCCCGAAGGACGGCCCGTCGGCAGGCATCGCGATGGCGACCGCCATCGTCTCGATCCTGACCGGCATCCCGACCCAGCGCGACGTCGCCATGACCGGCGAGGTGACGCTGCGGGGCAGGGTGCTGCCGATTGGCGGTCTCAAGGAGAAGCTCCTGGCGGCTCTGCGGGGTGGCATCAAGAAGGTGCTGATCCCTGAGGATAACGCCAAGGATCTGGTCGACCTGCCCAAGTCGGTGAAGGAGGGAATGGAGATCATCCCGGTGTCGCGGATGGAGCAGGTGCTGCAGCATGCGCTGACGCGCCAGCCCGTTCCGATCGTCTGGGAAGAGGATCTGACCGCGCTGCGGCCGAAGGCCGCTGAAGATGATGCCGCAGGCGGCCTCATTGCCCACTGAGGCAAACAGCTTGGCCCACTGAGGCGAACTGATTGACCAGGGAGCCGCCGGCGTTCAGCGCCGGCGGCTTTTTCTTTCAGTCGAGTGCAAAAAGGGGAGAAGCGAGCGATTCGCTCCATCTCGGCGCTTGATGGCGCGGGCGCCAGGCCTTAAACCCCACCGCATCGGGGCGGTTAGCTCAGTTGGTAGAGCGTCTCCTTTACACGGAGAGGGTCGCGGGTTCGAGCCCTGCACCGCCCACCAGGCCCCACCCAGGCGCGCTGATGCTCGGCTAGAGCGCAGCTCCAGGCTGTCGCCATTGCGCCTCAGAGCCTGCAGCGATCGAATTCCGCCATCTTTCTACGCCGTCCTGTGATCCCCGCCGTGATCGAGGAGGTGGAGTGAGAGTTCTTCCAAATGCGCTGGCGGGGGTCTGTCTGACCATTTGCGGGTTGGCGGTCGCACAGGGCCAGTCGGTCGTGGCCGAGGATTTCTTTTCCAATCGCCCGGCTTTCTCGCTGCCGGAACAGGTCGCCCGGATGCCGGCGACCTGCGAGACCGTGAGAACACAACTGCCGGGCACCGTTCCAGCCGATGCGCGTGTCGACATGGCGGTCAAAGGCCCGGTAAGCCTGATTCAGACCGATGGAACGCTTTGGTATGTTGCCGTGTGCTCCGATCCGGGCGTCAGGATTCTCTGCGTCACCTATAGCGGGAACGAGCTGAAGCTCGGCGACCAAGTGATTCTGCGTGGAGGGTATAACCGCCAGGACGACCGTCACGTGCTGCTCGATCCCTGCCTGGCGTCGCCCGACCGAGGCGAGGCATCCGGCGAGGCATCCGGCGAGGATTGAACCGAATCGGGTATGGCGGACGTCCTTGGCCTCGGTTTGGCGGCAAATCCGGCGCCCGGTCGCTTCCGTCGGGATGGGCGAGCCGATGTCCGCGCGAACAGGTTTCTGTCGCCGGCTGTCAATTTAGCTGGCCAGCGCGCTTGACACTTTCCGCCTCTCGCCATAATCCCAACCCCGCTGAGGCCGAGGCCTTAGCCGCCCTGCGCGGGTGTAGCTCAGTTGGTTAGAGTGCCGGCCTGTCACGCCGGAGGTCGCGGGTTCGAGCCCCGTCACCCGCGCCATTTTCCCCTGACATCGCAACCCGATAGGCAAGCCACCCGGCGCCATTTCCGGTGCGCTCGGCGCGAGCCGCTTGCCGCGTGGCCCGACTGGCTTAATCTCCCATCGCCTTGAGCCGCCATGAGACGGCTCCGGCCGGAGATGTCCATGCGCCTCACATTTGTCGCCAGCTTCATGATCGCGAGCCTTTGCGCCTGGGGGCCTGCGGGAGCCGCCGAGGTCAAGGTTCTGACAGCGGGTGCGTTCAAGCCGATCGTGCTGGCCGTCGCCGCTGATTTCGAGAAGCAGAGCGGCCACAAGCTCGTCATCGACAACGACACCGCCGGCGGGTTGCTGCGCCGCATCACGGGAGGCGAGGCGTTCGATCTCGCCGTGCTGACGCCTGCGGCGGTGAAGGAACTCGTCGAGGCCGGCCGGATCGCTGCGGGCACGCCGAGGAACCTGGCGCGGACCTCGGTCGGCGTGGCGGTCAAGGACGGCGCGCCGCGCCCCGACATCGCGACAGTCGCTACCTTCAAGGCCACGCTGCTTGCCGCCGGAAAGGTCGCCTATATCGATCCTGCGGCTGGTGGCTCGAGCGGGATCTATTTCGCCAAGCTGCTGGAGACGATGGGCATCGCGGATGCGGTCAAGGCCAAGGCCGTGCTGGTGCCGGGCGGCCTGGTCGCGCAGCGCCTCGTCACCGGCGAGGCCGATCTCGCCATCCACCAGATCAGCGAGATTCTGGCGGTGAAGGGAGCGACGCTGGTCGGACCGCTGCCGGCCGAGATCCAGAATTACACGACCTATACCGGCGGCGTCGCGGCGGCGAGCACGCAGCCGGAGGCGGCCAAGGCGTTCCTCGCCTTTCTCGGCAGCGATGCCGCCAAGCGGATCCTGGCCGAGAAGGGCATGGAAAGCGCGCCGAACTGATCACGCCTTATTGCATCGGCCCGAAAAGTGGGAACCGGTTTTCGGGCCAGGCCGATGCAAGATCACTGGAGCATCGGCTCCGTGGGATCGATTTCGAAAAACGCCGATACACACCTGCTTCACCAGGGGCGGCGCGGCCCGGTGTCGATATGGATCAGCCCGTTCCAATAGACCTTGTTGCCGCCGACCTCAGGTAGCGAGCGGGCATAGTCCAGCACGATGCGCGGGCGCACGCCCGGGACACGGAAGTCCATTGCCTCGCAGCGCTTGTGATAGGAGCCGCGCCGCGCGCGCCAGGGCGGTCGCCAGGTCGATGTCACCTTCACGGCCCCGTATTTGTCGGCGACCTTGCCGAGAATGTCCTTCAGCCGCTGCGGCAGGCAGATGATGGAGGTGCCGGGATCGGTCGAGATCCCCGGCCGATCTGGCTTTTCATTGGGGTCGAACTGCGGCTCGGCCCCGGCCTTCTGACCGGGCGAGAGCTTGGGCCATTCCGGCCCTTCCTCATCTTCGGGCTCGGCGGCGAACGGCGAGTTTGGGCCTGGAGTTGGGCCTGGTGCAGGCGCTGCCGGTGCAGGAACCACGATCACAGGTAAGATCGATTGCGCCGGCAAATCGAGATCGAAAGGGCGCTGCGGCGGCAGCGGGGCACGCATGAGCTGCCCCTCCTGCGCCGAGACGGCGATGGGCTGCAGGGCGCAGGCGAGGACCAGCGCCGCCAGTGGCAAAGAGATCGATTTCACACTCAGGGCGCCGGTGTCGGCAGGAAGACGGCGCGGGTTTCGGCACCGACCAGCGGCAGCTGCGGCGTCTTGGCGCAGAGCGCGGCCAACTGGGCGGGGGCGCTCGTGATCTTGTCGAGGTCGAGCAGGGGGCGTTGCGCGCCGCCGGCATAGTATCCGGCGAGCCAAAGCGAGAGCTGATTCTGGTCGTTGCCATTCATCGCGACGAAGTCGGCGCAGGTCGCGCGCATCAGGTCGAGGGCCTCGGCGTTGGCGCGATTGCCTCCTACCGTGGAGGCGGCAAGCGCAGCGGCGAGCAGAAAAGAGCGTTGCATGGGCAGCACCATGGCGGTCTTTCTCCCTCCGGGGCGGCCCTGGCCGCGAGACGTCGATTCGGCGCGAGTGTGTCGCTTTGCGCGGCAAACAGCCAGTGGGAAGCCTGCGCTATGCTGCAAAAAGCGACCGTAGTCGCTGCGGAACGGCGAGCCGTGCGAAGAGGCACTGCGACATCCCTGCCAATCTGCGTCGAAATCAACCCTCTCGCGCGATTGTGCAGCGCGGCGGAGTCTTGCTTCATTCTAATGCAGGGTCTAATCGACTGTGCCAGCGCGCCGTCGCCTGGCCGCCCGAAGCGGGGACATGTCCATGCAAACACTCCCAGTACCGTCCCTGCTGAATGACTATCTGCCGCTCGTCATTTTCCTGGGCGTCGCGGCCATCATCGGCATCGCCTTGCTGGTAGCTCCCTTCGCCATCGCCTATTCGAAGCCCGATGCCGAAAAGCTCTCGGCCTATGAGTGCGGCTTCAACGCCTTCGACGATGCGCGCATGAAATTCGATGTTCGCTTCTATCTGGTCGCGATCCTGTTCATCATCTTCGATCTTGAGGTCGCCTTCCTGTTTCCCTGGGCCGTCGCGTTTGGCGGGCTCGGCTGGTATGGCTTCGTCTCGATGATGATCTTCCTGGGCGTGTTGACCGTCGGCTTCGTCTACGAGTGGCGAAAAGGGGCGCTGGAGTGGGACTAGTCGTCCGGCCGCAGCACTGATTTCGCGACTTATCTGACGGTTACGGGTTACAAAGGTTCAGATCATGGCAACAACAGCGATCGATCGCGGCGACCCGCTGGTCGCGCCTGCGCCCAAGGGCCTGCTCGGCCCCGACGGCTTGCCTGTTGGCGCGCGCGATCCCTTCTTCACCGAGATCAACAGCGAGCTCGCCGATAAGGGCTTCCTGGTCACGGCGACGGACGACCTGATCAACTGGTCACGCACCGGCTCGCTGATGTGGATGACCTTCGGCCTGGCCTGCTGCGCCGTCGAGATGATGCAGCTCTCGATGCCGCGCTATGATGTCGAGCGTTTCGGCTTCGCGCCGCGCGCCTCACCGCGCCAGTCCGACGTGATGATCGTCGCGGGCACGCTGACCAACAAGATGGCCCCGGCGCTGCGCAAGGTCTACGACCAGATGCCGGAGCCGCGCTACGTCATCTCGATGGGCTCCTGCGCCAATGGCGGTGGCTATTACCACTACAGCTATTCGGTGGTGCGCGGCTGCGATCGCATCGTGCCGATCGACATCTATGTGCCCGGCTGCCCGCCGACGGCGGAAGCGCTGCTCTATGGCGTGCTGCTGCTGCAGAAGAAAATCCGCCGCACCGGCACGATCGAGCGCTGAGGGCCTGTCATGAGCGATCTCCTTGCTCTCGGGGAAGACATCAAGGCCGCGCTGCCCGGCGCGGTGACGCAAGCCGTCGTCGCCTTCGACGAACTGACGGTTCACGCTGAAGCCGCGTCGATCGTGCAGGTTCTCAAGGTCTTGCGCGACGATCCGCGCTTCCGCTTCGTGAACTTCACCGACATCGCGGGTGCCGACTATATCGAGCGCGAGAAGCGTTTCGACGTCGTCTACCATCTGCTCTCGCCGCGCCATAACCATCGGGTCCGGGTCAAGATCCAGACCGACGAGGCGACGCCCGTTCCCTCCGTGATCGAGATCTTCCCGGCGGCGAACTGGTATGAGCGCGAGGCTTACGACTTCTACGGAATCCTGTTCTCGGGCCATCCCGATCTGCGCCGCATCCTCACCGATTACGGCTTCGAGGGGTACCCGCTGCGCAAGGACTTCCCGCTGACCGGCTTCGTCGAGGTCCGCTACGACGACGAGCAGAAGCGCGTCGTCTACGAGCCGGTGAAGCTCAATCAAGAGTTCCGCAACTTTGACTTCTTAAGTCCCTGGGAGGGGACCGATTACGTCCTCCCCGGCGACGAAAAAGCCAAAGCATCCTGATCGGATCCGGACATGACCGAACACAACATCCGGAATTTCTCGATCAATTTCGGCCCGCAGCACCCTGCGGCCCACGGCGTGCTCCGCCTCGTGCTGGAGCTCGATGGCGAGATCGTCGAGCGTGTCGACCCGCATATCGGCCTGCTGCATCGCGGCACCGAGAAGCTGATCGAGGCCAAGACCTATCTCCAAGCTTTGCCCTATTTCGACCGGCTCGACTATGTCGCGCCGATGAACCAGGAGCATGCCTATTCGCTCGCGGTCGAGAAGCTGATGGGCGTCACGGTTCCGCGCCGGGGCCAGCTCATCCGCGTGCTCTATTCCGAGATCGGCCGCATCCTCTCGCATATCCTCAACGTCACCACGCAGGCGATGGACGTCGGCGCGCTGACGCCCCCGCTCTGGGGGTTCGAGGAACGCGAAAAACTGATGATCTTCTATGAGCGGGCCTGTGGCGCGCGCATGCATGCGGCCTATGTCCGGCCCGGCGGCGTCCACCAAGACCTGCCGGTCTCGCTGATCCACGACATCGCCGAATGGTGCGATCCGTTCCTCAAGGTCTGCGACGATCTCGAGACCCTGCTCACCGACAACCGCATCTTCAAGCAGCGCAATGTCGATATCGGCGTCGTCGACCTCGACACCTGCTGGAAATGGGGCTTTTCGGGCGTGATGGTGCGCGGTTCGGGCGCCGCCTGGGATCTGCGCAAGTCGCAGCCCTATGAATGCTATGAGGAGATGGATTTCGACATCCCCATCGGCAAGAACGGTGATTGCTACGACCGTTACTGCATCCGCATGGAGGAGATGCGCCAGTCCGTCCGCATCATGAAGCAGTGCTGCGCTAAGCTGCTGGCGGCTGATGGCGGCGGGCCGATCTCGTCGCTCGACGGCAAGATGGTGCCGCCCAAGCGCGGCGAGATGAAGCGCTCGATGGAAGCGCTGATCCACCATTTCAAGCTCTACACCGAGGGCTACAAGGTGCCGGCCGGCGAGGTCTATGCGGCGGTTGAAGCGCCCAAGGGCGAGTTCGGCGTCTACCTCGTCTCCGACGGCACCAACAAGCCCTATCGCTGCAAGATCAAGGCGCCGGGCTTCGCCCATCTCCAGGCCATGGATTTCATGTGCCGCAAGCACATGCTGGCGGATGTCAGCGCGATCCTGGGCTCGCTCGACATCGTGTTCGGGGAGGTCGACCGGTGAGCCGTCCCTCAGCCGTCATGGTCGGCCATGTGCCGACCATCCACGTCTTGAACGTGGCAGATGTTGCGAAGACGTGGATGCTCGGTACAAGCCCGAGCATGACGGATAGGGGCGTCGATCAATGATGCGAACCACCACCTTAATTGCACTGGTCACCTTCCTCGGTTTCTCCGGATTTACGAATGTTGTCGTCGCGCAGGGCGTCTATGATGAGTTAACGAAAGCGCAGAGGCACGCGGGGACTGCGGCGTCGATTAAACCAATTTCAAGAGAAGTTTTATGCGACCGACTTAAGGCTGAGGCCGGGGGTCAGAAATGTCGTAACTTCTATATTGATCAAGGGTTTAAGCAGGATTGGATTGGGCGGATGCCGCAGTCCCATCCCGCTGTGGTTGAAGTGCTGGCTCTGGCGCAGAGGGGCGTATTGTGCGCGCACCATAATGACATCGAAGACCTTACTCCCTGCTTTGAATTGAAGCGTCCCGACGCTTTTGCCGCAAATCGATAGGCCCTCGTATGTCCGTCCGTCGTCTCGCTCCCGATCACGTCCAGCCCGCTTCCTTCGCCTTTGATGCGTCGAATGAGAATTGGGCCGACCAGCAGATCGCCAAATACCCGGCAGGTCGGCAGGCCTCGGCCGTGATTCCGCTGTTGTGGAAGGCGCAGGAGCAGCATCAGGGCTGGGTGCCGCGCGCCGCGATCGAGGCCGTGGCGAGGAAGCTCGACATGGCGCCGATGCGCGTCATGGAGATCGCGACCTTCTATACGATGTTCAACCTGCAGCCGGTGGGTGAGCATTTCATCCAGCTCTGCGGCACCACGCCCTGCGCCTTGCGCGGCGCGGAAGCGCTGAAGAAGGTCTGCGAGGACGTGATCGGCCCGCAATCGACCGTGAGCGCCGATGGCAAGCTCTCCTGGCTCGAGGTCGAGTGCTTGGGCGCCTGCTGCAACGCCCCGATGGCGCAGATCAATTTCGACTATTACGAAGACCTGACGCCCGATAATTTCCGCGCGCTCCTCGACGATCTGCGCCAGGGACGGCCGACCAAGCCCGGCCCGCAGAATGATCGCTCCTGCTCGGAGCCGCTCGGCGGCGGCGAGACCTTGAAGGATTCCGCGCTTTATGACGGCACGGTGATCGGCGCCGGCGACTGGCAGAAGCGCATTGCCGAGCAGCGCCAGGCTGCCGCTGAAGCCGCTGCGGCCAAGGCCGCTGCCGAAGCAGCAGCAAAAGCCGCCGAAGCGACGCCAGCCGCAGTCGAGACCAAGCCCGCGAGCGAGACGGCGGCTGCAAGCCGGCCGAAGCCTTCCGCTCCCTCTCAGCCCTCGAGCGCAGCCAACGACACGCCGGCCGCCGGCGGCAAGGTTGAGGCGAAGGCCGTCACGGAAGCTGCCAAGCCGGTGGCCAAGCCAGCAGCAGTCAAGGCCCCCGCCAAGCCGATGGCCGAACCGGAGCCGGCCTCGGCCGTCGCGGAATCGAAGCCGGAATTGCTGACCGCTGCGCGTGGCGGCAAGGGCGACGATCTCGAATTGATCTGGGGCGTCGGTCCCAAGCTCGTGAAGATGCTCAACGCGATGGGCGTCTGGCATTTCGACCAGATCGCGAGCTGGAAGGCCGAGGAACTCGCCTGGGTCGATGTGCGACTGACCGGCTTCAAGGGCCGCGCCACGCGCGACGACTGGATTTCGCAGGCGAAGAAACTCGCGGCAGGCTGGCGGCCGGAATCGGCCCTCGGCGACAAGCCGGTGAAGTGAGGCGAAGACGATGCTTGCTGATCGCGACCGCATTTTCACCAATCTCTACGGCCGGCACGACCTTTCGCTGAAGGGCGCGATGGCGCGCGGCGCCTGGGACGGCACCAAATTCCTGCTCGAGCAGGGCAAGGACTGGATCATCGATGAGATGAAGAAGTCCGGCCTGCGCGGGCGCGGCGGCGCGGGCTTCCCGACCGGCCTGAAATGGTCGTTCATGCCCAAGGTCAGCGATGGCCGGCCGAGCTATCTTGTCGTCAATGCCGACGAGTCGGAGCCGGGCACCTGCAAGGATCGCGAGATCATGCGCAACGACCCGCATACGCTGGTCGAGGGCTGCCTGATCGCCTCCTTCGCGATGGGCGCGAACGCCGCCTACATCTATATCCGCGGCGAATATGTCCGCGAGCGCGAGGCGCTGCAGCGTGCCGTCGACGAGGCCTATGAGGCAAACCTCATCGGCAAGAACAATAAGCACGGCTATCCCTTTGATCTTTATGTGCACCACGGCGCCGGCGCCTATATCTGCGGCGAAGAAACGGCGCTGCTGGAGAGCCTCGAAGGCAAGAAGGGCATGCCGCGGCTGAAGCCGCCATTCCCGGCCAATGTCGGCCTCTATGGCTGCCCAACCACCGTGAACAATGTCGAGTCGATCGCGGTCGCGCCGACCATCCTGCGCCGTGGCGCGGCCTGGTTCTCCTCGCTCGGTAACCCCAATAATGTCGGCACCAAGCTGTTCTGCGTCTCCGGCCATGTGAACAAGCCCTGCAATGTCGAAGAGGTGATGGGCATTCCCTTCCGCGAACTGATCGACCGCCATTGCGGCGGCGTGCGCGGCGGCTGGGACAACCTCATGGCGGTCATCCCCGGCGGCTCCTCGGTGCGCATGGTGCCGGCCGAGCAGATCATCGACACGCCGATGGATTTCGACTCGCTCTCCAAGCTGAAGTCGGGCCTTGGCACCGCGGCGGTCATTGTCATGGACAAGTCGACCGACATCGTCCGCGCGATCGCGCGCATCAGCTATTTCTACAAGCATGAGAGCTGCGGCCAGTGCACGCCCTGCCGCGAGGGCACGGGCTGGATGTGGCGCGTCATCAGCCGCATGGCCGAGGGCAGGGCGCAGAAGCGCGAGATCGACATGCTGCTCGACGTCACCAAGCAGATCGAGGGCCACACCATCTGCGCGCTTGGCGACGCCGCCGCCTGGCCGATCCAGGGCCTGATCGCGCATTTCCGTCACGAGATCGAGAAGCGCATCGATGATTATGCCGCGAACCCGCATTCAGAGCCGGTTCGGCTGATGGCGGCGGAGTGATCGAGATGGCGATTTCGTTGAAAGTTCCAGAACCGGCCCCCTGGTTGGCCGCGGCGCAAGAGCTGGCGATCTATGCGACCATAACGGCGCTGCTCGCCGTGCTTCTGCCCCTGCTGGGTTTTGAGCGCGGGCTTGCCATAACGACTGGCGCGGTCCTCGCCGCCTCGTTTGTCAGTGACCGGTTGGTTGGGCGACAGCTCAGCTGGAAGAAAGTCCCGCTTCTTTTCGTCCTCGCAGTCAGCTTTGTGTTCTTGGCCGGTGCGCTGGCCGCGCGCGTGGGCTGGTTGTCGTGAGCGCGATGAAGGATAGCCTATGACAAAACTCCTCATCGATGGTGTCGAGGTCGACGTTCCCGCCGACTACACCGTGCTCCAGGCCTGCGAAGCAGCGGGCGCGGAAGTGCCGCGCTTCTGCTTCCATGAGCGGCTCTCGATCGCGGGCAATTGCCGCATGTGCCTGGTCGAGGTGAAGGGCGGCCCGCCCAAGCCCCAGGCCTCCTGCGCCATCGGCGTGCGTGACCTGCGCCCCGGCCCCAATGGCGAGCCGCCGGTCGTCTCGACCAAATCGCCCATGGTCAAGAAGGCGCGCGAGGGGGTGATGGAGTTCCTCCTGATCAACCACCCGCTGGATTGCCCGATCTGCGACCAGGGCGGCGAATGCGACCTGCAGGACCAGGCCATGGCCTATGGCGTGGATAATTCCCGCTATGCCGAGAACAAGCGCGCGGTCGAGGACAAATATATCGGCCCGCTGGTGAAGACCTCGATGACGCGCTGCATCCAGTGCACGCGCTGCGTCCGCTTCACCACCGAAGTCGCAGGTGGCACCGATCTCGGCGCTATCGGCCGCGGCGAGGATATGGAGATCACGACCTATCTCGAACAGGCGATGACCTCCGAATTGCAGGGCAATATCGTCGATCTCTGCCCGGTCGGCGCGCTGACTTCGAAGCCCTACCAGAACAAGGCGCGGCCCTGGGAGCTGACCAAGACCGAATCCATCGATGTGATGGACGCGGTCGGCTCGGCCATCCGGGTCGATTCCCGTGGCCGCGAAGTGATGCGCATCCTGCCGCGCATCAACGAGGCGGTGAACGAGGAGTGGATCTCCGACAAGACGCGGCACATCGTCGACGGCCTGCGCACACAGCGGCTCGACCGGCCCTATATCCGCCAGAACGGCGCGCTGAAGCCCGCAAGCTGGAACGAGGCTTTTGCGCTGATCGCGTCGAAGGTGAAGGCGGCGAGCCCTGAAAAGATCGGCGCGATCGCCGGTGATCTCACCGCGGTCGAGGAGATGTTCGCGCTGAAAAGCCTGATGGCGTCACTCGGCAGCGCCAATCTCGACGGCCGCCAGGACGGCACGAAGCTCGATCCGAAATTCGGCCGAGCCTCATACATCCTGAACGCCGGCATCGCCGGGATCGACGAGGCGGATTCGCTTGTCATCATCGGCGCCAACCCGCGCAAGGAAGCGCCGATCCTGAATGCGCGCATCCGCAAGCGCTGGCTGCGCGGCGATTTCAAGGTCAGCCTGATCGGCGAGAAGGTCGATCTGACCTATGATTACGACTATCTCGGCGCCGGCAGCGATACGCTGGCCGAGCTGATCAAGACGGCGACCGCAGCCAAGGCCAAGCCCCTGGTCCTGGTCGGGCAGGGCGCTCTCACCCGTGCCGACGGCGCCGCGATCCTCTCCATGGCCGCCAAGGCGGCGCAGGTGCTGGGCGGTGCGGGCGAAGGTTGGAACGGCTTTGGCGTGCTGCATACGGCCGCCGCCCGCGTCGGCTCGCTCGATCTCGGCTTCGTGCCGGGTGAGGGTGGTCTCGATGTCGCCGGCATGCTGAGCCCGGGGGCGCTCGATGTGCTGTTCCTGCTCGGCGCCGACGAGATCGACGTGCCGGCGGGCGCTTTCGTGATCTATCAGGGCACGCATGGCGACAAGGGCGCTCACCGCGCCGACGTCATCCTGCCGGGCGCCGCCTATACCGAGAAGTCCGGCACCTACGCCAATACCGAGGGCCGGGTACAGATGACCGACCGCGCCACCTTCCCGCCGGGCGACGCCCGCGAGGATTGGGCGATCCTGCGTGCGCTCTCCGCCGCGCTCGGCAAGATCTTGCCCTTCGACTCGCTCGCAGGCCTGCGCAAGGCGCTCTACGAGGCCTATCCGCACTTCGCGGCTCTCGACAGCCTGCCAGCGTCGGATGCGAGTGGGCTTGGCCAGCTCGCCGGTCTCGGCGGCAAAGCGGAGAAGGCGGGCTTCATCTCGCCCGTCAGTGATTTCTACCAGACCAACCCGATCGCGCGCGCATCCGCCGTGATGGCCGAATGCTCGGCGCTGGCCTCAGGCCGGCTGCGGCAGGCGGCGGAGTAAGCGGCCATGAACTGGGATCTCGTCCTCGACCTCGCGATCATGCTCGGCAAGAGCCTGCTGCTGCTGGTCTGCCTGCTCGTCTTCATCGCCTATATCCTGCTCGCCGACCGCAAGATCTGGGCGGCGGTGCAGTTGCGTCGCGGCCCCAACGTGGTCGGGCCCTTCGGCCTGTTCCAGAGTTTCGCCGACCTGCTGAAATTCGCCTTCAAGGAGCCGATCATCCCGTCCAGCGCCAATAAGGGCGTGTTCCTGCTGGCGCCATTGATCTCCTGCTTCCTGTCGCTGGGCGCCTGGGCAGTCATTCCGGTGGCGGAAGGCTGGGCGATCGCGGACATCAATGTCGGCGTACTCTACATCCTGGCGATCTCGTCGCTGGGGGTCTACGGCGTGATCATGGCCGGCTGGGCCTCGAACTCGAAATACCCCTTCATGGGCGCGCTGCGCTCGGCGGCGCAGATGGTCTCCTACGAGGTCTCGATCGGCTTCGTCATCATCACAGTGCTGCTCTGCGTCGGCTCGCTCAACCTGACGGCGATCGTCGAGGCGCAGAACACGAGCTGGGGCATGCTGCGCTGGTACTGGCTGCCGCTCTTCCCGATGTTCATCGTCTTCTTCATTTCGGCCCTGGCCGAGACGAACCGCCCGCCCTTCGACCTGCCGGAAGCGGAATCGGAGCTCGTCGCCGGCTTCATGGTCGAGTATTCCTCGACGCCCTATCTGCTGTTCATGCTCGGCGAATACGTGGCGATCATGACCATGTGCTCGCTGACGACGATCCTCTTCCTCGGGGGCTGGCTGCCGCCGTTCCCGATCGCGCCCTTCACCTGGCTGCCCGGCGTGTTCTGGTTCGCGCTCAAGGTCTGTCTCGTCTTCTTCATGTTCGCGATGGTGAAGGCCTTCGTGCCGCGCTACCGCTACGACCAGTTGATGCGCCTGGGCTGGAAGGTCTTCCTGCCGCTCTCGCTCGCTTCCGTCGTGATCGTGGCCTTCGTGCTGCAGGTCACGGGGTGGGGGCCGGTGCGGTGATGGGCGTCTCGCCTGGCCTGATCGGCGCGCTGATCGGGTTCGTGGTGGGGGTGGTAGAATACAGGATCGTTTCGACGCTGGTCATTGGGGGCCTGCGCCGGACCGATCAGTCGAAGACCCCAGAGGAGCGCGACGACTATGAGCGTCGCATTCGCTGGGTCAGGGCCGCGCTGGTCGTTCTGATGATCGGCGTCACGCCCGTTGTGGGTTATGTCATCGGCCAGACGGTGTTTGGCTGAGTTGGAAGGACGAGAAGGCATGTCGCTCGCACAAGCCGCCAAAGGCCTGCTGCTGAAGGAGTTCGTCGGCGCGTTCGCGTTGTCGATGCGCTATTTCTTCAAGCCGAAGGCGACGCTGAACTATCCCTTCGAGAAGGGGATGCTCTCGCCGCGTTTCCGGGGCGAGCACGCTTTGCGCCGCTATCCCAATGGCGAGGAACGCTGCATCGCCTGCAAGCTCTGCGAGGCGATCTGTCCGGCCCAGGCCATCACCATCGAGGCCGGCCCGCGCCGCAATGACGGTACGCGCCGCACGACGCGCTACGACATCGACATGACGAAGTGCATCTATTGCGGCTTCTGCCAGGAGGCATGCCCGGTCGACGCCATCGTCGAGGGGCCGAATTTCGAGTTCGCGACCGAGACCCGCGAGGAGCTGTTCTACGACAAGGACAGGTTGCTCGCGAACGGCGCGCGCTGGGAGCGCGAGATCGCGCGCAACATCGCGATGGACGCTCCGTATCGGTGAAAAGGCGAGTTGCGAATAGCGAATGGTGAATGGATTTCGCTACTCGCCACTCGCCATTCGCCCGCTTATAGACGCTCAAAACTGCGCCCGGCCCGAGAGTCGGTCGCTTTGCAACGAGGACCGCCCGCAAGGGCGGAAAGGCTGGCCAGGATGAACGCCTCAGCGGCTTTCTTCTATCTCTTCGCAGGCGTCACCGTCGCTTCGGCGTTCATGGTGGTGACCTCGCGCAATCCCGTTCATTCCGTGCTGTTCCTGATCCTCGCCTTCGTCAACGCGGCGGGGCTGTTCATGCTGCTCGGCGCCGAGTTCCTGGCGATGCTGCTGATCGTGGTCTATGTCGGCGCGGTCGCGGTGCTGTTCCTCTTCGTGGTGATGATGCTCGACGTCGATTTCGCCGAGTTCCGCCAGGGTTTCCTGAACTATCTGCCGATCGGGGCGCTGATCGGCCTGATCTTCGCGGTGGAATTGCTGCTGGTGGTCGGAGCCTGGGTCATCGATCCCAAGATCGTCAGCACGCCGGTGGCGCCGATCCCGGCCAACCTGACCAACACCGCGGCACTCGGCCAGGTGCTCTACACGCAGTACATCTACTACTTCCAGGCGGCCGGGCTCGTCCTGCTCGTCGCCATGATCGGTGCCATCGTGCTGACCCTGCGCGAGCGTGTCGGCATCAAGCGCCAGGACGTCACCCAGCAGAACGCCCGCACCAAGGCGACCGCGATGGAAGTGAAGCAAGTTCCTTCTCGCGCCGGCATCGAGGAGACGGTCTGATGATCGGACTGGGCCATTATCTCGCAGTCAGCGCGATCCTGTTCACGCTCGGCGTGCTCGGCATCTTCATCAACCGCAAGAACGTCATCGTCATCCTGATGTCGATCGAGCTCATCCTGCTCGCGGTCAACATCAACCTCGTCGCCTTCTCGAGCTTCCTGAACGACATCGTCGGCCAGGTCTTCGCGCTTCTGGTGCTGACGGTTGCGGCCGCTGAAGCCGCGATCGGGCTCGCCATCCTCGTCGTCTACTTCCGCAACCGCGGCACGATCGCGGTGGAAGACATCAACATGATGAAAGGCTGAGCGCAAAGAGCGCCCGGATCCAGCCCATGTATCACGCGATCGTCTTCCTCCCTCTGATCGGCTTCCTGATCGCTGGCCTCTTCGGCCGGCTGATCGGCGCGCGCGGCTCGGAGATCGTCACCACCTCTTTGCTGGTCGTCTCGGCGGTCCTCTCGTGGATCGCCTTCTTCCAGGTCGGTTTCGGCCACGGCACCACCCGCGTCCAGATCGCGACCTGGATGGCGTCCGGCGATCTGCGCGTCGACTGGGCCTTTCGCGTGGACACGCTGACTGCGGTGATGCTGGTCGTCGTCAACACCGTCTCCTGCCTCGTGCACCTCTACTCGATCGGCTACATGCACGAGGATCCGCATCGGCCGCGCTTCTTCGCCTATCTCTCGCTCTTCACCTTCGCCATGCTGATGCTGGTGACGGCCGACAATTTGGTGCAGATGTTCTTCGGCTGGGAGGGCGTCGGTCTCGCCTCCTATCTGCTGATCGGCTTCTGGTACCAGAAGCCCTCTGCCAACGCCGCGGCGATGAAGGCCTTCATCGTCAACCGCGTCGGCGATTTCGGCTTCGCGCTCGGCATCTTCCTGGTCTTCGTGCTGTTCGGCTCGGTCGGGTTTGATGCGATCTTCCCGCGTGTCGGCGATCTGACCAGCCAGAGCTTCCACTTCCTCGGGCGCGACTGGCATGCGCTGACACTGGCGAGCCTGCTGCTGTTCATGGGCGCCATGGGCAAGTCGGCGCAGTTCCTGCTGCACACCTGGCTGCCGGACGCGATGGAGGGGCCGACCCCGGTCTCGGCGCTGATCCACGCCGCGACCATGGTCACCGCCGGCGTCTTCATGGTGGCGCGGCTCTCGCCGATCTTCGAATACGCTCCGGTCGCGCTGACCGTCGTCGTCGTCATCGGCGCGACGACCGCCTTCTTCGCCGCCACGGTCGGCCTTGTGCAGAACGACATCAAGCGCGTCATCGCCTATTCGACCTGCTCGCAGCTCGGCTACATGTTCGTGGCGCTCGGCGTCGGCAATTACGGCGCCGGCATCTTCCACCTGTTCACCCACGCCTTCTTCAAGGCGCTGCTGTTCCTCGGCGCCGGCTCGGTCATCCATGCGATGCATCACGAGCAGGACATGCGGAACATGGGCGGGCTCAGGAAGCACATCCCGCTGACCGCTATCGCGATGACCATCGGCACGCTGGCGCTGACCGGTTTTCCGGGCTTCGCCGGCTACTTCTCCAAGGACGCCATCATCGAGAGCGCCTATGCCTCGGTGGCGCATGGCGGTTTCGCCAGCTCCTACGCCTTCGTGCTGCTGGTCGCAGCTGCCTGCATGACCTCGTTCTATTCCTGGCGGCTCTATTTCATGACCTTCGAGGGCAAGCCGCGCTGGGGCGCGGACGCCCATGCCGCTCACGCACATGCGGCCCATGCTCATGACGATCATCACGGCCATGGCCATGACCACACGCCGCATGAGAGCCCGTGGGTGATGCTGATCCCGCTCGCCGTGCTCTCGCTCGGCGCGGTCGCGGCCGGTTTCGTCTTCAAGGACGCCTTCATCGGCCACGATTACGAGCATTTCTGGAAGGCCGCGCTCTTCACAGGCAAGGACAACCACATCCTGCACGCGATGCATGAAGTGCCGGGCTGGGTCGTGGCCTCGCCCTTCGTGGCGATGCTGATCGGTCTAGCGCTAGCCTACTACATGTATGTCCGCCGACCCGATGTGCCCGGCAAGCTCGCGGCCGCCAATCCGGCGCTCTACAAATTCCTGCTGAACAAGTGGTATTTCGACGAGCTCTACGACTTCCTGTTCGTGAAGCCGGCGATGTGGCTCGGCAAGTTCCTCTGGAAGAAGGGCGACGGTTTCGTCATCGACGGCATGGGGCCGGACGGAATTTCCGCCCGCGTCGTCGACGTCACCAACCGGGTGGTTCGCCTCCAGACCGGCTATGTCTATCACTATGCCTTCGCCATGCTGATCGGCGTCGCGGGCTTTGTGACCTGGTATCTCGTGGCGCGCGGGTGAGATGATGTTCGGTTTCGGTATCCTCACCGGTCTTCTCGTCCTGCCGCTGGTCGGCGCGGCCTTCATCCTGGCGCAGCGCGGCGACGAGGCCTCGGTCGACTCGAATGCGCGCTATGCGGCGCTGGCGGCGACGATCGCGACCTTTGTACTGGCTTGCGTCGCCTGGGGCCGTTTCGAACCCGACAATCCCGGCTTCCAGATGGTCGAGACCCATGGCTGGGTCTCCGACGCGATCAAGTTCAAGCTCGGCGTCGACGGCTTCTCCTTCCCCTTCGTGGTGCTGACCGCCTTCCTGATGCCGTTCTGCATCCTGGCGTCCTGGACATCCGTCACGAAGCGGGTGCGCGAATACATGGTCGCGTTCCTGATCCTGGAGACGCTGATGATCGGCGTCTTCGTGGCGCTCGACCTCGTGCTGTTCTACCTGTTCTTCGAAGCCGGCCTGATCCCGATGTTCCTGATCATCGGCATCTGGGGCGGCAAGCGGCGGGTCTACGCCTCCTACAAGTTCTTCCTCTACACGCTGCTCGGCTCGGTTCTGCTGCTGCTGGCGCTGATGGCGATGTACTGGAACGCCGGCACCACCGACATCCCGACGCTGCTGGCGCATCATTTCCCGGGCGGCATGCAGCGCTGGCTGTGGCTCGCCTTCTTCGCCTCCTTCGCGGTGAAGATGCCGATGTGGCCGGTGCATACCTGGCTGCCCGACGCCCATGTCGAAGCGCCCACCGCGGGCTCCGTCATCCTGGCGGCGATCCTGCTGAAGATGGGCGGCTACGGCTTCATCCGCTTCTCGATCCCGATGTTCCCGGAGGCGTCGCAGTACTTCGCGCCCTTCGTCTTCGCGCTCTCGGTCATCGCCATCGTCTACACCTCGCTGGTGGCGCTGATGCAGGAGGACATCAAGAAGCTGATCGCCTACTCCTCGGTGGCGCATATGGGCTTCGTCACCATGGGCCTGTTCACCCTGACGGCGCAGGGCATCCAGGGCGCGATGTTCCAGATGGTCAGCCACGGGCTGGTCTCGGGCGCGCTCTTCCTTTGCGTCGGCGTGGTCTATGACCGCATGCATACCCGCGAGATTGCGGCCTATGGCGGGCTGGTCAACCGCATGCCGATTTACGCGGTCATCTTCATGGTCTTCACCATGGCCAATGTCGGCCTTCCCGGCACGGCCGGCTTCGTCGGCGAGTTCCTGACGCTGATGGGCGCCTTCAAGGCCAATCCATGGGTTGCCTTCATCGCGACCTCGGGCGTCATCCTGTCTGCTGCTTACGCGCTTTGGCTCTATCGCCGCGTCATGTTCGGCGAACTGGTCAAGCCGGAGCTCAAGGGCATCATGGATCTGAACAGCCGTGAGATCGTGATCCTCGTGCCGCTCGTCCTGCTGACGGTCTGGTACGGCATCCGCCCCGGCACGATCCTCGACGCCTTCGCCGCGCCGACCGAAGCCCTCATCAAGAATTATCAGGCCGCACTCACCGCCGCGAAAACGGCGATGCTGGTCGTTCAATAGGCATGGTCCCGAAAAGTGGCCTCCGGTTTTCGGACAAGATCATGCCAATAGAGAAAGTCGCTCTGCGATGACCGTTCCCGCCCTCGGCCCCGCTCTGCCGGAAATCATCCTCGCGCTCGGCGCCATCGCCATGGTGCTGGTCGGCGCGATCAAAGGCGAGCGTTCGACGCGCCTGCTCGAAGGCGCGGCAATCGCGCTCTTCGTGCTGGCGCTCGTCCTGGTGCTCTCCGGCGAGGGCAAGATCATCACCTTCAATGGCAGCTTCGTCGCCGACGGGTTCGCCCGCTTCATGAAGGTGCTGACGCTGCTGGGCGCGGCCGCCACGATCCTGCTCTCCTCCGATGCCTTACGCCGCAGCGGCTCGATGCGCTTCGAATTCCCGATCCTTGTCGTGCTGGCGACGGTCGGCATGATGATGATGATCTCGGCCAACGACCTGATCAGCCTCTATGTCGGGCTGGAACTGCAGTCGCTGGCGCTTTACGTCGTTGCCGCTTTCGACCGCGACAATGCGAAGTCGACCGAGGCCGGCCTGAAATACTTCGTCCTCGGCGCGCTCTCCTCGGGCATGCTGCTTTACGGTTCGTCGCTGGTCTACGGCTTCACCGGCACGGTGAGCTTCCCGGGCATCGCGGCTGCCACCCAAGGCGGTCATGTCGGCATCGGGCTGATCTTCGGCATCGTCTTCATCGCGGCCGGCGTCGCCTTCAAGATCTCGGCCGTGCCGTTCCATATGTGGACGCCCGACGTCTATGAGGGGGCGCCGACCCCGGTCGCCGCCTTTTTCGCCTCGGCCCCCAAGATGGCCGCGATGGCGATGGTGGTGCGCGTCTTCGTCGGCGCCTTCCCGGGCGCGCTGCATGACTGGCAGCAGATCATCATCTTCATCGCGATCGCCTCGATGGCGCTGGGCGCCTTCGCGGCGATCGGCCAGAGCAACATCAAGCGCCTGCTCGCCTATTCCTCGATTGCCAATATGGGCTATGCGCT
Organism: Bosea vaviloviae; assembly: GCF_001741865.1. Lineage (NCBI taxonomy): Bacteria > Pseudomonadati > Pseudomonadota > Alphaproteobacteria > Hyphomicrobiales > Alloboseaceae > Allobosea > Allobosea vaviloviae. The sequence continues at coordinate 4,494,404 of NZ_CP017147.1, read as the reverse complement.
GGTCGGCCTCGCCGCCGGCACCGCCAACGGCGTGCAGGGCGTCATGGTCTATATGGCGATCTATCTGGCCACGACGCTGGGCGCCTTCGCCTGCGTCCTGCTGATGCGGCGCGACGGCAAGCCGGTGGAGGAGATCAGCGAGCTCGCCGGCCTCTCGCGCACCAATCCCTGGATGGCGTTTGCGCTGTCGATGATGATGTTCTCGCTCGCCGGCATTCCGCCTCTCGCCGGCTTCTGGGCGAAGTTCTATGTCTTCCTCGCCGCGATCGAGGCCAAGCTCTATGTGCTGGCCGTGGTCGGCGTGGTGACCAGTGTGGTTGGCGCCTATTATTATCTGCGCCTGGTCAAGATCATCTATTTCGACGATGCCAAGCCCGCCTTCGAGAAGGGCGATATCGGTGTGCGTGCCGTGCTGCTGATCTCGGCGGCCTTCGTGCTGGTGCTGTCGCTGGCTCCCGCGCCGCTGCTCAATTCGGCGGCCGCGGCAGCGAAGTCGCTGTTCTGAATGCAGCACCCGTCATGCTCGGGCTCGACCCGGGCATCTCTCGACAGGGATTCTCGGGTCTGCATGGAGCTTGTCCTTGGGCCGGCCAAAGGCTGGACCCGAGGGCTTCGCCCGGGAATGACGGGAACGGTCCATGCTCTCTGAAGCCGCCCGCGCCGCCGGTTACCGCCTGATCGTCCGTGACGAGGTCGGCTCCACCATGGAGGAGGCGCGGCGTGCGCTCGACCAGGGCGATGCCGGCAAGCTCTGGATCGTCGCGCGCAGCCAGAACGCCGGCCGCGGCCGCCATGGCCGGCAATGGGGTTCGCCGCCCGGCAATCTCTATGTCAGCCTGCTGTTGACCGCGCCTTGCGAACCGGCACTCGCACCGCAGCTCGGCTTCGTCGCGGGATTGGCTCTGCATGACGCCGCAACTGCCGTCACGGGGCTGGCGGCTCCCGCTCTTGCTCTGAAATGGCCCAACGATCTGCTGATCGAGCGCGCCAAGACGGCCGGCCTCCTGCTCGAAGGCGAGAGCCGGGCAGGGCGGCTCAATGTGATCATCGGCTTCGGCGTCAACATCGCCTCCTGCGCGCAAAACACGCCCTATCCGGCGAGTTTCCTGAAGCAGCATCGGCCTGCTGCCAGCATCGAGGAGATGCTGACGGCGCTCAGCGAGGCCTGGCTTGCGCGCTTCAGCGCCTGGCAGCAGCCCGGCGGCTTCGGTCCGACGCGCGCCGCCTGGCTGGAACGCGCCGCCTTTCTCGGCGAAACGATCACGATCAGGCTGCTGGAAGGCCCGCTCGAAGGGCGCTTCATCGGGCTCGACCCATCAGGCCGGCTCGAAATGGAGACCGCTGCCGGCCGCCGCGCCCTCGATGCCGGCGATCTGTTTTTCGGAGAGCCCAGTTCCCCTCAGCCCTCATCCTGAGGAGCCCCGAAGCGGCGTCTCGAAGGATGCTCCAGGAGGCTCCCGAACCATCTGGAGCATCCTTCGAGACGCACTCCTGCGGAGCGCTCCTCAGGATGAGGGCTCGAGTGGGTTTTCTATCGCACTGCTCTGCCTCACCGCTATGGAGACCTGCCTTCCGGCATGGTAGGGCTCCCGCACATCTCCCGCGTTCATACGCCGATCCATATTCCAGTCAGGATATTCAGTGACCCGTTCCAGCGATCAACTCGTCTTCGTTCCCCTCGGCGGCCTCGGCGAGATCGGCATGAACGCCGCGCTCTACGGGTTCGGCCCGGAAGGGCGGCGGAAATGGATCCTGGTCGATTGCGGCCTGTCCTTCGCCGGTCCCGAGGTTCCCGGCGTCGACATCATCCTGCCCGACCTGCGCTACATCATCGAAGAGCGCGCCAATCTGCTCGGCATCATCATCACCCACGCCCATGAGGACCATATCGGCGCGCTCGCAGCCTTGTGGCCCAGCCTGCGCGCGCCGGTCTATTGCACGCGCTTCGCCGCCGGCCTGCTGGCGACGCGCCGGCTCTCCGAGCCGGGCGCGCCCAAGGTGCCGATGCATGTGGTGGCGCAGGGCGGCCGCGTGACGCTCGGCCCCTTCGACATCGAATTCGTGCCGGTGGCGCATTCGATCCCCGAATCGAACGCGCTGGCGATCCGCACCCCGGTCGGCCTCGTCGTCCATACCGGCGACTGGAAGATCGATCCGACGCCGCAGGTCGGCCTGCCGACCGACGAGAAGCGGCTGCGCGAACTCGGTGACGAAGGCGTGCTCGCGCTGATCTGCGACTCGACCAATGTCATGCGCGACGGCACCAGCCCGAGCGAGGCCGATGTTGCGGCCAAGCTGAAGGAACTGGTGCATTCCGCACCGGGCCGCGTCGCCGTCACCACCTTCGCCTCCAACGTGGCGCGCCTGCGCGCCGTTGCGGAGGCTGCGATGGCCGATCAGCGCGAGGTCGTTGTCGTTGGGCGCGCCATGGACCGCGTCATCGATGTCGCGCGCGAATGCGGCTATCTCGACGGCATCCCGGCCTTCCGCTCGGCCGACACCTATGGCTATCTGCCGCGCGACAAGGTCGTGGCGCTGCTCACCGGCAGCCAGGGCGAGCCGCGCGCGGCGCTCTCGCGCATCGCTTCCGACGACCATCCCGAGATCGCACTCTCGCCCGGCGACCGGGTGATCTTCTCGTCGCGCACCATCCCCGGCAATGAGAAGGCCGTCGGCAATATCCTGAACGCGCTCGCGCGCGACAATATCGAGATCATCACCGACCGCACCCATCTCGTCCATGTCTCGGGGCATCCGCGCCGCGAGGAGATGGCCAGGCTCTATGGCTGGCTGAAGCCGAAGATCGTCATCCCCGCCCATGGCGAGGATCTGCATCTGTCGGAGCACGCCATCTTCGCACGTGGGCTCGGCGTCAAGACCGTGGTGCGCGCCGGCAATGGCGATGTCGTCGCGATCACGCCGGACGGCGCCAGCAAGGTCGACGAGGTCACGCATGGCCGCCTCTACCAGGACGGTACGCTGCTGGTGAACGCGCTGGAGAAGACCATCTCCGAGCGCCGGAAGCTCTCCTTCGCCGGCATGATCTCGGTCGCGGTCGCGATCGACGAGAAGGGCGGGCTTGCCGGCGATCCCGAGATCGCGGTGCTGGGCCTGCCACCGAGGACGCGCGACGGCACCGATTTCGACGAATATGTCGCCGAGGCCGTCTCCGAATTGATCGACGGCATCCCCAAGGCGCGCCGGCGCGATCCCGAGGCATTCCGCAATGCGCTGGAGCGTGGCCTGCGCAGCGCCGTCAACGAGGAATGGGGCAAGAAGCCGCTGGTGCATGCGCTGGTGATCGAGGTTTAGAAAGCGAATGGTGAGTGGCGAATGGCGAGTGGTAAGAAGGCTGGTCTCCACTCGCCATTCGCTACTCGCCACTCGCCCCAGGAGCCCTGAATGATCGGACGCCTCAACCACGTCGCCATCGCCGTGAAGGATCTCGCGGCCTCGACGGCGCTCTATCGCGATACGCTGGGCGCGCGGGTTTCACAGCCGCTGCCGCAGCCAGAGCATGGCGTGACCGTGGTCTTCGTGGAACTGCCGAACACCAAGATCGAATTGCTGGAGCCGACGGGACCTGACTCGCCCGTCGCGAAATTCCTCGAGCGCAATCCCGATGGCGGCATCCACCACATCTGCTACGAGGTCGACGACATCCTGGCTGCCCGCGATCGATTGAAGGCGACCGGCGCGCGTGTCCTGGGTTCCGGAGAGCCGCGCATCGGCGCCCATGGCAAGCCGGTGCTGTTCCTGCACCCCAAGGATTTCTGCGGCACGCTGGTCGAGCTCGAGCAGGCCTGAGCGCGATGGACGAGATCACCTTCTTCGGCGAGCCGGAAGCGGGATCGTCGCGCCCCTTCAGCGCCGCAACGCGGGCCGGCGGCCTGATTTTCGTCTCCGGCCATTCGGCGCCGCATGATCCCGAGCGTGGCGTCTTTCGCGGCGACACGCCAGCCGATGAGGTCCGCCACGCATTGGCGAAGATCGCCGAGATCCTAGCGGAGGCGGGCAGCGGCCTCGATCGCGTCGTGCAGGTTTCGATGCTGATCACCAACCCTGACGACTATGCCGCCTGCAACGCCGAATATGTGAAGCATTTTCCGGGCGGATTGCCGGCGCGCCATACGGCCCGTTTCGGCGTGCCGACGCAGGCGCGCGTCGCTTTCTCCTGCATCGCGCTCGCTGGCGATGCGACAAGGGATGACCGCTCATGACCATTGCCGGCGGGCTCGCCGTTTATTTCGTGATCTGGTGGACGGTGCTGTTTGCCGTGCTGCCCTTCGGCGTGCGCAGCCAGGCTGAGGCCGGCGAGGTCACGGACGGCACGGAACCGGGCGCGCCGGTCCTTCCCGGCCTGCTCAAGAAGGCCTTGATCACCTCGGTGATCGCCGGGGTGGTCTTTGCGCTTGTCTGGTATATCTGGGCGAAGTTCGATCTCTAGTCTTCGCGCGCTGGACTTCAAAAAGAAAAAGGCAAGGCCGATGCCTTGCCTTGGAAGTCTGTTTTTACCGCAGTAACGGCACGCATCTCATCGCGCGCGACTCATATACTAGGCGGGCGTTTGTTCCTCCCGAGACCTGGTCCGCAGCGCTTTGATAATCGCAAAGCGTGTCCAGCCACGAATGATTAGCGGAATATGACGGAGCTGTCACCACTTTAGGCATGCGCAGCCTGATCTTTTTGCAAGTTTATTCTGCGTTGCACTTGTGCGGTGCAGCAAAGTTCTATCTGGGGCGTTTTCCCGCCTTGTTCCGGCCAAAGGATGCCGCTAGGCGAGTGCCAGACCAGCCGGGTCCGCCGGTTGCCATGGAGATCGTCTATGCTGCGCAGCTCTCTCGCCGCTCTTGCCCTCATCGCCTCGCTCGGCATGGCCCAGGCCCAGGCACCTGACCCGGCCAATACGCTGGTTCTGGAGACCAAGGACGGGCCGGTGACGATCCGGCTGCGACCCGATCTCGCGCCCAAGCATGTCGCGCAGATCAAGGCGCTGACCAAGCGCGGATTCTATGACGGCATCGTCTTCCACCGCGTCATCGACGGCTTCATGGCCCAGACCGGCGATCCGACCGGCACCGGCACCGGCAAGTCGGATCTGCCGAACCTGCCGGCCGAATTCACCCCGACGCCTTACAAGGTCGGCTCGGTCGGCATGGCGCGCTCGCAATCGCCGGATTCCGCCAATTCCCAATTCTTCATCTGCTTTGAAGGCTGCGGTTCGCTGACCGGCCAGTACACGCTGTTCGGCGAGGTCGTCTCCGGCATGGACGCGGTGCGCAAGATCAAGAAGGGCAGCCAATCGGCCAATGGCCAGGTTACGAACCCCGACAAGATCGTCCGCATGCGCCTGCAGGCCGACGCCAAGTAAACGGCCAACCACAAGCAGGGCCAGTCAGGGGAGGGCCGTGACAATGCTGCGCGCGGCTCTCGCTTGTCTTACTCTACTGTTGGCCGCTGGTTCAGCGGGCGCGCAGGACACGCGCGATCTCGGCCTGCCGCCAGCCTCGGGTTCGCAAAATCCCGTCCTGCCGCCGCCATCCGGTTCGCAGAATCCTATCCTGCCGCCGCAGTCAGGGCAGCGCTATATGCCAGGCGTCGGCGGTCCATTCAGCGGGGATGACATACCCGGCAGCGGCTATCGCAGGATCAGGCCGCCGCGTGAGTCGGGCAGTGGCGAGGTCGGTGTCTTGGGAGGGCTTGCGCCTTCGACGAAACCGTTCGAAGGCGAGGCGCTCGCTCGTCTCACCGATATCGCACCCGCCTTGCGGCGCTGCTGGCATCCGCCCGTCATCGATGGCCCCGATACCGGCGTCATGGCGACGGTCAGGTTCAGCCTGCGCCGTGACGGCTCGCTCTTCGGCCAGCCGCGTGTGACCTGGGAAACCAGGCGGACCGACCCAGCCCTGCGCCAGCGCTTCACGGACTCGGTCGTCGCCGCTGTTCGCGATTGCACACCGATGAGGTTGTCGCCGCAGCTCGGAGCGAGTATCGCGGGGCGACCTTTTTCCATTCGCTTCCACGGCCGCGCGCCGACCACAGAAAGGCAAACCTGATGTCGCTCGATCCCGAGAACACCCTCGTCATGGAAACCACCAAGGGCAAAGTCGTCATCAAGCTGCGCCCTGACCTGGCCCCCGGCCATGTCGAGCGCCTGAAGACGCTGTCGCGCCAGGGCTTTTATGACGGCATCGTCTTCCACCGCGTCATCGACGGCTTCATGGCCCAGGTCGGCTGCCCGCATGGCACCGGCACCGGCGGCTCGGAGCTGCCCGACCTGAAGGCCGAGTTCAATGCGCAGCCGCATGTGCGCGGCATCTGCTCGATGGCTCGCTCGCAGAACCCGAACTCGGCCAACAGCCAGTTCTTCATCGTCTTCGACGATGCCCGCTTCCTCGACAAGCAGTACACCGCCTGGGGCGAAGTCGTTGAAGGCATGGAAAATGTCGACAAGATCAAGCGCGGCGAGCCCGTGCGCGATCCCGACTCCATCGTCTCGATGAAGGTTCTGGCCGACGTGGCCTGATGAGAACGGCGCAAGGCGCTGTTCCAGTGATGCGGGTGGCGCGAGCGACGAACGAGCTCGCGCCACTACGCCGCTTCTACAGCGACGGGCTCGGTTTCGAGGAGATCTCGGGCTTCAAGGATCACGACGGCTTCGACGGCGTCATGATGGGCCATCCCAACTGGCCTTATCACCTCGAATTCACCGTTCGGCATGGTCATCGTGTTGCCGGTGCGCCTACCGAAGAGAATCTGCTCGTTTTCTACCTGCCCGCCGCCGAGGATTGGAACCGGGCGGTGGCGCGAATGAAGGCCGCGGGTTTTGAGCCCGTCGAATCTGCCAATCCCTGGTGGTCGGCGCACGGGCGCACCTTCGAGGATGCCGACGGATATCGCGTCGTGCTGGAAAATAGGGTTTGGAGCCGCTGAAGGCCTCATGGATGTCGGTCTCTTCGATTTCGATCTGCCTGAAGACCGCATCGCGCTGAGGCCCGCCAGCCCGCGCGATACGGCACGCCTGCTCGTCGTCAGGCCTGATGCGCCCGAGCCTTTCGAGGATCGCGGCATCCGCGACCTCGTCGGCCTGCTCCAGCCGGGTGATGCGCTTGTCCTGAACGACACCCGCGTCATACCCTCGCGGCTGCGCGGTCGCCGCTTCCGGGGCGAGACGTCTGCCGGCATCGAGATCATGCTGCACAAGCGCGAGGGCGCCGATCGCTGGCTCGCCTTCGCCCGCCCGGCCAAGAAACTCACTATCGGCGAGATGATCGTCTTCGGCGAGGCCGGAGCGAGCAATGTCTGCGAACTCGGCCGGCTCGAAGCCGAGGTCCAGTCCAAAGGCGAGGGCGGCGAGGTCGAATTGCGCTTCGCTCTGTCAGGGCCAATGCTCGATGAGGCTATTGCGCGGCTCGGTGAACTGCCGCTGCCGCCCTATATCGCCGGCAAGCGCCCGACCGACCAACAGGATGCGAGCGACTACCAGACCATGCATGCCCGCGAGGACGGCGCGGTTGCCGCTCCGACGGCTGGCCTGCATTTCACGCCGGATCTTGTCGCCGCGCTCGATGCGTACGGGGTCTCGCGCCATCTCGTTACGCTGCATGTCGGAGCGGGGACCTTCCTGCCTGTGAAGGTGGACGACACTAGCGAGCACCGCATGCATGCCGAATGGGGCAGCGTCTCGGCCGAGACGGCCGCCGCGCTGAATGCGGTCAAGGCGAAGGGCGGGCGCGTCGTCGCGGTCGGCACGACCTCGCTGCGCCTCCTCGAAAGTGCAACCGGCGAGGATGGCGTCATCGCGCCTTTCTCCGGCGACACGGCGATCTTCATCACGCCGGGCTATCGTTTCCGCGCCGTCGACCTGCTGCTGACCAATTTCCACCTGCCGCGCTCGACGCTGTTCATGCTGGTCTCGGCCTTCTGCGGTCTCAACATCATGAAACGCGCCTATGCCCATGCGATCGCGGACAATTATCGCTTCTACTCCTATGGCGACGCCAGCCTGCTGCAGCGCGGCGCATAGCCCTCATCCCGAGGAGGCTGGCCCGCAATGAAGCGAGCGATATCAAGGATTTCTGATTGCCTACCGTCACCCACGCCATCATCCTGGGCGAAGCGAAGCTTCGGCCCGGGATCCATCGTAGGGAACTACGCTCTACGATGGATCCCGGGCGCCCTGCGGGCGCCCAGGATGACGGCGCGTAGGTGATCAAGACAGAGTCATTGAAATCATTGGCTTCATTCCAGGCCCGACTCCTCAGGTGAGGGCTGGAAAGTCCAAAGCCTATGCAGGCCGGTGTCGTGTTCCGGCTCGCAATCGCCGCGCGGAAATGCTAACCGGCACGGCAACAAGGGAATTCTGACGGGCCATGGCCGATATTTTTCGCGAAATCGATGAAGAGGTGCGCCGCGACAAGGCGGCAGCCATCTGGAGCAAATACGGCAACGTCTTCGTCGCGCTGGCCGTGCTGGCGGTGCTCGCCGTCGCGGGCTGGCAGTATTGGCTGCATCGCGAGAACCAGGCCTCCCAGGCTGTCGGCGCGCGGCTCGAAGCCGCGCTGAAATCCTCGCGCGACGGCAATGGCGCGGAGGCCGAAACGATCCTGAAGGAGCTCACTGAGGGCGCTCCCGCCGGCTACCGCCAGATCGCGCGCTTCCGTCTTGCTGCCGAGACCGCCAAGCGCGATGCCGCTGCCGGTGTCACGGCTTTCGATGCGCTCGCCAATGATGGCGGGCTCGATCAGCTCTATCGCGATCTGGCGCGCCTGCGCGCCGGCATGCTGCGCGTCGATCTCGCGCCCTATGCCGAGGTCAAGACGGCGCTGGAGCCGCTGGTGACGCCTCAGGGCGTCTGGCGCCACTCGGCGCGGGAGATGCTGGGCATTGCCGCGCTCAAGGCCAATCTCTTCGAGGATGCCGGGCGCTGGTTCGATGCGATCGTCACCGATCCGCAGGCGCCGCAGGTGCTGCGCCAGCGCACCGATCTCTACCTCGCTCTGGTTCGCGGCGGCCCGGTCGAGACGAAGAACTGAGTTCCCACGAACGAGGTTTGCGAGAATTTCATTTGTAGCGCGGGTCATCCCGAGCGACCCTAGGGAGATCCGGGGCTTTCGCGGCTTGTCCGGGATGACCGTGCGTTTTTATCGACTGCGAAGGAGCCAACGTCGTTGGACCACGCAGGCGAAACAGGAATAGTTGATACGCAATGACCGCCATCGTCGCCATCATCGGCCGCCCCAATGTCGGCAAGTCGACGCTGTTCAACCGGCTCGTCGGCAAGAAGCTCGCGCTCGTCGACGACCGGCCCGGCGTGACGCGCGACCGGCGCGAGGGCGAGGCCTCGCTCGGACATCTGCGCTTCAACGTGATCGATACGGCCGGCCTGGAAGAGGCCGACAAGGATTCGCTCTTAGGCCGGATGCGCGCGCAGACGGAAACCGCGATCGCCCAGGCCGACGTCATCCTGTTCATGATCGATGCGCGGCTCGGTCTTACGCCGATGGATCAGCCCTTCGCCGATCTGGTGCGCAAATCCGGCAAGCCCGTCATCCTGCTCGCCAACAAGGCCGAGGGGAAGAAGGGGCTGGACGGCATCTTCGAATCCTATGCGCTGGGCCTTGGCGACCCCGTGCCGTTCTCGGCCGAGCACGGCGAGGGCACGTCCGATCTGCTGGAGGCGCTCGCGCCCTTCGTCGATGACGAGCCGGAAGAGGAAGAGGCCTTCGACGAGAGCTATGGCGACAAACGCTGGGTGGATGCCCCGGCCGCCGCTGGCGAGGAAGACGAAGAGTACAACGACCCGAACAAGCCGCTGCGCGTCACCATCATCGGCCGCCCCAATGCCGGCAAGTCGACACTGGTCAACCGCATGATCGGCGAGGAACGGCTGCTGACCGGCCCTGAGGCCGGCATCACCCGCGACACCATCTCCGTCGACTATGAATGGCGCGGCCGCCCGGTAAAACTGTTCGATACGGCCGGGATGCGCAAACGCGCCCGCATCGAGGAAAAGCTCGAGAAGATGTCGGTGCAGGACGCGCTACGCGCGATCCGCTTCGCCGAGGTCGTCGTCGTGTTGCTGGATGCCACGATCCCGTTCGAGAAGCAGGATCTGACGCTCGTCGATTTCACCGAACGCGAGGGCCGCACCGTCGTCATCGGCCTGAACAAATGGGATCTCGTCGCCGACAAGAACGGCCTCCTGGCCGAATTGAAGGAGAAGGCCAAGCATCTGCTCGCGCAGGTGCGCGGCGTGCCGATCGTGCCGCTTTCGGGGCTTGCCGGCGAGGGCATCGACCGCTTGATGCAGGCGGTGTTCGAGAGCTACGACGTCTGGAATCGCCGCGTCTCGACGGCCCGAATCAACCGCTGGCTGGAAGGCGTGCTCTCGGCCCATCCGCCACCAGCCGTCGCAGGCCGGCGCATCAAGATCCGTTACATGACGCAGGCCAAGGCGCGCCCGCCGACCTTCGCGCTCTTTGGCAACCAGCTCGACCATCTGCCGGTGTCCTACACCCGCTATCTGGTCAACAATCTGCGCGAGGCCTTCGAACTGCCGGGCACGCCGATCCGACTGCATACGCGCGGCGGCGAAAACCCTTACGACAAAGGCAAGAAGTAGCGCGGTTTGCCTATTCCCTGGATGCGTGCGCCCCAAAAAAACCAGCAGGCGCGAGGAATCCTCTCCCGTAGGGAGAGGGCAGGGTGAGGGGGCGGCCGTTTGACGCTTTGGCCGTGACCCCACCGCTGCTCCATCGTCATTGCGAGCGCAGCGAAGCAATCCAGGGGACGTAGAGCGAACCCGCCTGGATTGCTTCGCTGCGCTCGCAATGACGGCAAGGTCGTCGCGCCACTGGTCCAGTGGCCGACACCTCACCCCTGCCCGCGCCTATTCGTGAGCGTGCACCAAAAGCCCGATCGGCTCGCTGCGAAGATCGTGCCGCCTACCGCGATGGGGGGGCGGTCTTTCGCGACGATAGCTCGCCCAGCTTGGCTTCGTCGGCTCGGGCCCCGTCCTGATCGCCGGCCGCACGCCTGGCTACGGCGCGGAAGCGATAATTCTCATCTACATCGGGTGCGAGACGGATAGCTTCACCGAAATCGGCGATGGCCCGGGCGGTGTCGCCCTTGTTGAAATGGGTCAAGCCGCGGACGGTCCAGGCGTTTTCCAATGCGGGCGCCAGGGCGATGGCTCGATCGAGGTCGGTGAGAGCCTTGTTCGGCTCTCCGAGCGACGCCTGAATCGATGCGCGCGTGACAAGGAAATCCGCTTGCGACGGGTCGAGGCGGATGGCCGTATCGAGGTCGCGCAAGGCCCGCCGAAGGTCCCTCATATAGAGCAGATGAGCCTTGCCGCGTTTGGCGAAGGCGATGGCGAGGGGCGGCGCAAGGGCGATGGCCCGGTCGTAATCGGCAACTGCGCGGGCGTAGGCATCGCCGGTTCCCGACGCGAGGAGGTCCCCGCGATCGAGTAGGGCGGTCGCGAGCTCGCCGCCCGAGAGGCTTCCGCCGTCGATCAACTGGTTGCAGGCCGCGAGAGCCCGGTCATGGCGTGCGATCAACTCCCGCGCCTGCGCGATCAGCGCCTGCGCGTCGGCCGATGGCATCGCGAGTGACGGCTCGGAGCCGGAGCGGCAGGTTCGGCGCAACTCCTCGACCAGGGAGGCGGACGGGGCAACGGGACCGCCATCCGCGACGGCTTGCCCCGTCATCATCATGGCCGATGCCAGGCCGAGAACGGCAAGGGCGGACAGCGACAGGACGCAGCGTGCGAGCATCGTTACTCCAACGGTCGAGCCGTCCGGCCTGTCGATAAGGCTCCCTCAGGCCGGCATTTGCGGCGTCAGCACTTTTCCCTGCGGAAAATCGAAGATCTTGCCGGTCTCGCTCCATGCGGGCGAAGCGATCTCGACCAGATGCGGTGCCAGCTCCTCCGGCGTCCTGAGCGTCAGCGGATCCTCGCCCGGCATCGCCTCGGCGCGCATTTTTGTCCGCAGCGGGCCCGGATTGACCAGCATCACCTTCAGCGGTGTCGTCACCGTCTCGGCAGCATAGGTGCGCGCCATCGCTTCGACGGCGGCCTTGGAGATCGAATACGGCCCCCAATAGGCCAGGCATTTATGCGCGGCGCCCGAGGACATCAGGATCACGCGGGCGGCGTCCGATGCCTGCAGCGCCGGCTCGACCGATTTCAGCAAGCGCCAATTCGCCGTGACATTGGTGTCGAACACATTGGCCCATTCCTTCGGCGAGGCATGGGTCAGGGGCGTCAACGGCCCCAGGATGCCGGCATTGGCCAGGAGGATGTCGAGCTTGCCCCAGCGCTGCAGCAGGGCAGGGCCGAGCTTCTCGATCGCGGCAGTATCCGCGAGGTCGACCGGGACGAGCGTCGTGCTGCCGCCCAACGCCAGAATCTCGTCGTCCAGCTCTTCGAGAGCCCCGGTGGTGCGGGCAAGCGCGACGACATGTGCTCCGGCCTGGGCGAAGGCGAGCGCCGCCGCCCGGCCGATGCCGCGCGATGCGCCGGTGACGAGCGCGACGCGCCCTTCCAGAGGCTTGGACATGGGCTTCCTTGAGCGGGGCTCAGCCGGCTTCGGCCAGCAGCGAAATCTGCTGCTTGGCGCTCTCGCCGACCACATCGGTCAGCGAGGTCGGATAATCGCCGGTGAAGCAATGATCGGTGAACTGAGGGCGGACGGGGTCGCGGCCGGCATGCCCCATGGCGCGATAGAGCCCGTCGACCGAGAGGAAAGCCAGCGAATCGGCGCCGACGAACTGGCGCATCTCCTCGAGCGAATGCGTCGCGGCGAGCAGTTTTTCGCGATCGGGCGTGTCGATGCCGTAATAATCGGGATGGGTGATCGGCGGTGAGGAGATGCGGAAATGCACCTCGCGTGCGCCGGCCTCGCGCATCATCTTGACGATCTTGAGCGAGGTCGTGCCGCGCACGATCGAATCGTCGACGAGCACGATGCTCTTGCCCTCGACGACGCTGCGATTGGCGGAATGCTTCAGGCGCACGCCGAGCTCGCGAACCTTCTGCGTCGGTTCGATGAAGGTGCGGCCGACATAATGGTTGCGGATAATGCCGAGCTCGAAGGGAATACCGCTCGCCTGGGCGAAGCCGAGCGCGGCCGGTACGCCGGAATCGGGCACGGGTACGATCACATCGGCATTGGCCGGGGCTTCGGCCGCGAGCTGGGCGCCCATCTGCTTACGGCGTTCATAGATGCTGCGGCCCTTCACGATGGAGTCGGGCCGGGCGAAATAGATGTACTCGAAGATGCAAGGCCGCTCGACCATCGGTGGGAACGGCTTGTGGCTCTCGATGCCGCTCTCGGAAATGACGACAACCTCGCCGTTCTCGATCTCGCGAACGAATTTCGCGCCGATGATGTCGAGCGCGCAGGTCTCGGAGGTCAGGATCGGGCAGCCGTCGAGCTCGCCCAGCACCAGCGGGCGGATGCCGAGCGGATCGCGGGCGCCGATCAGCTTCTTGTTGGTCATGCCGACGAAGGCATAGGCGCCCTCGATCTGGCGGATGGCCTCGACGAAGCGCTCGATGAAGCGCGGTTTGCGGCTGCGCGCGACGAGTTGGAGCAGCACCTCGGTGTCCGAGGTCGACTGATAGATCGCACCGTCGCGGACGAGGTTGCGCCGCAGCGTCAGGCCGTTGGTCAGGTTGCCGTTATGCGCGACCGCGAACCCGCCGCCATGGAGCTCGGCGAAGAGCGGCTGGACGTTGCGCAGGATGGTCTCGCCGGTGGTCGAATAGCGGACATGGCCGATGGCCTGCTTGCCCTTGAGCTTCTCGATGACGGAGACTTCCGAGAAAGCGTCGCCGACGAGGCCGAGCCTGCGCTCGGAGTGGAAGCGCTTGCCGTCGAAGGTCACGATGCCCGCAGCCTCCTGGCCGCGATGCTGCAGGGCGTGCAGGCCGAGCGCCGTCAGCGCGGCGGCGTCGGCATGTCCGAAGATGCCGAAGACACCGCATTCCTCCCGCAGCCGATCGGCATTGGGGTCAAAAGCGGCTTCGGCTTCGGTCTGCAGCGTCATCACGGGCTCCAATGCGGCAGGACTGGGAGGTCTCTACGCTCGAATTACGGACGGGGTTGGGCAGGCGTCGTTGCTTTGCCAGCTTCGATCACCCGCTGCAATGCCTGCTTGTCGTTGGCATTGGGCACCTGGGTGCGACGCTGTGGGTCGGCGGTCGGGCTGGCGGGGGGGCGAGGCTCCTCGGCCGGCGCCTCCGTCGGCTCCTCGCCCGTCTTGGGCTTGAGCATCTTCTTGATCATGTCGGAGTTGATGTCTTGCGGCAGCATCGTCAAGAGCGAGCGGCCGGTTTCCTCCAGAATCGGGCGGGCGCGCGCATCCTTGGCCCAGGACGGCAGGTTCTTCTCGGGCAGCAGCGCGCTGAAGAACAGATAGCCGACGACGGCGAGCAGCAGGCCGCGACCGGCGCCGAAGACGAAGCCGAGCGTCCGATCCAGTGCGCCGATGCGTGAATCCAGCACGAAGTCCGAAATCCGCGCCGTCACCAGCGAAACCACGATCAAGGTCACCAGGAACAGCGCCGAGATCGAGGCGATCAGGGCGATCGTGTCATTGGGGATATACTGCTTGGCGAGCGGCAAGAGCTGCGGGTGGAAGACCCAGGCCACGGCGGCAGCGGCGACCCAGGAGGCAATCGCCAGCACTTCGCGCGTCAGACCGCGCACGGCGGCCAGCAATGCCGAGATCAAAATCACGCCGATGACGACGAGATCGAGGATGGTGACAGGCATGGACAAGCCGCTTCGCTTAAGAACTCAGGAAGGCCTGCGTGAAATGGGCGGGCCACATCGTTTTTGCTATACGCGCTCGCATGGCCTGCGTCACCATTGCGTCCGTGTCATTTCACATCTCTGCGAGGTGCACGCGCCGCTATATCGGCAACAAGCTCCGTGACATGGCCGAAGCGCCGCAGCATCAGCCCGCCGCCATCACCCGTATCTGCGCCGCCCGAAGGCATCAGCGCCGATTCGAAGCCGAGCTTGGAAGCCTCGCGCAGGCGCGCGGGTGCGACCGATACCGGCCGAATCGCGCCCGACAGCGCGATCTCGCCGAAATAGACCGATTCCGGCGGCAGGATCGCCCCGCTCAGCGATGAGACCAGCGCGGCGGCGACCGCCAGATCGGCGGCGGGCTCGTTGACCCGCAGGCCGCCCGCGACATTCAGATAGACATCGTGCTGGCCAAGCTTGAGCCCGCCATGGGTCTCGAGCACGGCCAGCACCATGGCCAGGCGGCTGTTGTCCCAGCCGACGACGGCACGGCGCGGCGTGCCCAGCGAGGTCGGAGCGACCAGGGCCTGGATCTCGACCAGTACGGGCCGCGTGCCCTCGATCCCGGCGAAGACCGCTGCGCCTGGCGCCGCCTGATCCCGGTCCGCGAGGAAAAGCGCCGAGGGGTTGGTAACCTCCGACAGGCCCATCCCGGTCATCTCAAAAACGCCGATTTCGTCGGTGGGGCCGAAACGGTTCTTCTGGGCGCGCAGGATGCGGAAGGCATGCGCGCCTTCGCCCTCGAAGGAGAGCACGGCGTCGACCATGTGCTCGACGACGCGGGGGCCGGCGATCTGCCCGTCCTTGGTGACATGGCCGACGAGAATCAGGCAGGCGCCGCTGGTCTTGGCATAGCGGATCAGTGCCTGCGCCGAGCCGCGAACCTGGGTGACGGTACCCGGCGCGCTCTCGACCTCGCCCGACCACATCGTCTGGATCGAATCGATCACCACCAGGGCAGGGCGGCTGCCCTGGCCCAAGGTCGCAATGATGTCTTCGACATTGGTTTCCGCCGCCAGATCGACCGGGGCTTCGGCCAGCCCCATGCGCTCGGCGCGCAAGCGGACCTGGCCGGTCGATTCCTCGCCCGAGACATAGACGACGCGGCGGCCGGAGAGCGCGAGAGCGGCGCAGGCCTGCATCAGCAAGGTCGATTTGCCGATGCCGGGATTGCCGCCGATCAGCAGCACCGAGCCCGGCACGAAGCCGCCGCCGGTGACGCGGTCGAGTTCGCCGATGCCGGCCTTGATGCGCGGTGCGTCCTGCGTGTCGCCCTTCAGGGTCTCCAGGGCGAAGACGCGCCCTCGCGCCTTGCCGTTCGACGAGGTGCGGCCACCGGGAACAGGCGCAGCCTGGGCCTCCTCAGATAGCGAGGACCAGGTGCCGCAGGCGTCGCATTTGCCTTGCCAGCGATGATAGACCGCCCCGCAAGCTTGGCAGATATAGGTCGGTCCGCGCTTGGCCATCAGCCGTCATGCTCGGGCGAAGCGAAGCGCAGACCCGAGAATCTCTTGCAGGAGATGCTCGGGTCGAGCCCGAGCATGACGCGCGGATGGCGGGTCATCTCAAAGCCCGACATAGCGGCGCGCATAACGCCGGCCGAGGCTGGTCAGGATCTCGTAGCCGATCGTCTTGGCCCCGGCGCCGACCGTCTCGATATCGAGTGGGCCGCCGATCAGGGTCACGCTCTCGCCGCGAACCGCGGCGTCGGCCGGAGCTTCGGTGACGTCGACGATGATCAGATCCATCGAGACAGAGCCGACGAAAGGACAGATGACGCCGCCGACCAGCGCCGAGCCGCCCGTGACGGTATTGGTCCAGCTCGCATTGCGCGGGTAGCCGTCGGCATAGCCGAGGCAGATGGTGGCGAGCTTGCGCCGGCTCTTGGCCGTCCAGCGACCGTTATAGCCGGCCTGCGTACCGGCCTCGACCTCGCGCAGCTGGATGATGCGCGCCTCCAGGCCGATGACGGGCTGCATCGGGTTGGCCTGGCCCGGCGTCGGGTTGCCGCCATAGAGCGCATAGCCTGGCCGGGTGAGCTGATAGGACGGGCAGTCCTTCAGGAAATGGCCGGAGGAATTCTTCAGCGAGGCCGGCGTGTCCGGGAATGCGGCCGCGATCTCGGCGAAGGCTGCGATCTGGCGGGCATTGGCCGGGTCCGCCTCGTCCTCGGAGGAGGCGAAATGGCTTATCACCAGCCCGATCCCGGCCGCGGCGATCACGCCGCTGCGCTCGCGGGCCAGATTGAGCCCCTCGCCGGGCCAGAGCCCGAGCCGGTTCATCGCGGTATCGACATGCAGCGCCGCCGGCCGGACCTGTGCGCCGGTCTGGCGAAAGGAGGCCCATTCCAGCAGTTCCTCATGCGAACCGAGCACGGGTGACAGCCCGTGTTCCGCATAGAGGCCGGATGTGTCGGGTAGCAGTCCATTGAGGATATAGACCGCTGCATCGGGGGCAACGCTGCGCGCCCGGATCCCCTCGGAGAGATGCGCGACGAAGAAGCTGCGGCAGCCGGCCCTGGCGAGCGCTGTCACTGCCGGTTCGATGCCGATGCCATAGGCGTTCGCCTTGACCACCGCGCCGGCTTCCGTGCCGGCACGCGCGCCCAGCGCCCGCCAATTGGCGACCAGCGCGCCGAGATCGACGGTGAGGATGGCGCCGGCGGTCGCGGCGTCGGCTGAATCGAAGGTGCTCATTCGCGATCCGGGAGTCGGAGTTCGTCGGCGCGGTCGGAGAAGCGCGTCACCTCGGCGTCGAACTGGAGCGCGATCGCCCCGGTGGGGCCGTGGCGCTGCTTGCCGATGATGAGCTCGGCCACGCCATGGGCGGCCTCCATCTCGATCTGCCACTTGTTGTGTTCTTCGGTGCCGGGGCGCGGCTCCTTGCCCTTGAGATAGTATTCGTCGCGGTAGACGAACATCACGACGTCGGCGTCCTGCTCGATCGAGCCCGATTCACGCAGATCCGAGAGCTGCGGGCGCTTGTCGTCGCGGCTTTCGACCTGACGCGAGAGCTGCGAAAGCGCAATGATCGGAACGGCAAGCTCCTTCGCCAGCGCCTTCAGGCTGGTGGTGATCTCGGTCAATTCCTGCACGCGGTTCTGGTTGTTCTTGGACGAGCCGGAGAGGAGCTGCAGATAGTCGATGAAGAGGACATCGAGCCCCTTCTGACGCTTCAATCGGCGGGCGCGGGCGACGAGCTGGGCGATCGAGATGCCGCCGGTCTGGTCGATATAGAGCGGCAACTTCTCGATTTGCGCCGCGACATCGGTCAAGCGCGCAAAATCGGCCTCGGTGATGCGGCCCTGCCTGATCTTGTAGGAGGAGATACCCGACTGCTCGGCGACGATACGCGTCGCGAGCTGGTCGGCCGACATTTCGAGCGAGAAGAAGGCGACGATGCCGCCATCGACGGTCTTGAGCGAGCCGTCGGTCTGGCGTTCGCCGCGCCAGGCCTTGGCGATGTTGAAGGCGATGTTGGTCGCAAGCGATGTCTTGCCCATGGCGGGACGGCCGGCGAGGACGATCAGGTCGGAGGGCTGCAGGCCGCCCATGCGCTGGTCGAGATCGCGCAGGCCCGACGAGATGCCAGACAGGCCGCCGGCACGCGCATAGGCGTTGGCCGCCATGTCGATCGCGATGCGCAGCGCGTTGTCGAATTTCTGGAAGCCGCCCTCATAGCGGCCCTTTTCGGCGAGTTCGTAGAGCTTGCGCTCGGCATCCTCGATCTGTTCGCGCGGCGGCATCTCGACGGGAGCGTCATAGGCGACGTTGACGAGATCCTCACCCACACCGATCAGCAGGCGGCGGATCGCGAGTTCGTAGACCGTGCGACCATAGTCGCCGGCGTTGATGACGGTCGTCGCCTCGGCGGCGAGGCGCGCAAGATATTGCGAGGCGGTGATGCCGCCGAGGTCCATCTCGCCGACGAAGGTCTTGAGCGTGATCGGCGTCGCGATCTTGCCGGCGCGGACAAGGCTCGACATCAACTCGAAGACGCGCTGGTGGATAGCCTCGAAGAAATGGTCCGGCAGCAGGAAGTCGGAGACGCGATAGAAGGCGTCGTTATTGACCAGGATCGCGCCCAGCAGCGCCTGCTCCGCCTCGATGTTGTGAGGCTGGACGCGGTACTCGGCCTCGCGGTTTTCGAGGCGGGTGACGAGGGCGGTTGCTGTGGCCATAGCCATCGATAGGTCAGAATCGGCCGTAGGCGGAACTGGAACGGACAGTGAACACAACAAATAGGCGGAACTCTGCCCGCTGTCCACAGACTCTCCCGCAGGGAAGATTTGAATTGACGGGAATAGCTGCCATCAAGCCATCAGTTGCCATCTTGATGGCAGGGTCCGTCGGCCTTAGAATACCGGTTGTTCAACGGAGGAGGTTGCTATGGCCGAACCACAATTGTCCGTCCGCAGCGCCCGGGCTCGCGATATCGCGCACCGTTTGGCACAGCGCGAGAAGCGTACCGTGGCACAGGTCGTCGAGAGGGCGCTTGAGCGCTATGAGGCGAGCGAGGCCGAGCGGGAGCCGGCGGCTGAATTCTATGCGCGGATGCGGGCGGAACCCGGTGACGACGTCGATCTGATGGAAATCATCAACGAGGCACGCAAACCGCATACCGGCATCGATCTGTGATTTTCATCGACACCAATGTCGTGTCGGAGACCATGCGGAGTGAGCCGAATCCGCATGTGAGCGCCTGGCTCCAACGGCATGATCGCGAACTCGCTCTTTCGACTGTGGTCTTGGCCGAGATCGCGTTCGGCATCGCGCGCATAAGGCCGGAACAGCGTGCAACCCGCTTCGAACAGAGATTGCAGGAATTGAGGCGGCGGTTCGCCGGTCGATTCTTCACGCTGAACGAAGACGCGGCGCTTGCCTATGGCGAACTCATGGGGCGAGCGATGCGCCAAGGCATCGTCATCTCGATCGCCGACGGCATGATCGCCGCGATTGCGCAGGTCAATGGCGGGCGGCTCGCCACACGAAACATCAAAGACTTCAGCTCGGCTGGACTCGAACTCATCGATCCTTGGACCCGTTGAGCTGATCGAAAAAAGGCGCCGCGATCGCTCGCGACGCCCTTGGCTTTAACGGCCGAAGCCAGGTCTCAGCGGTCGTCCTCGCCGGCTTCCGCCAGCGCCGCTCCGACTTCGAGGCCGAGATCGTCGAGGTCGAATTCCTCGCGGGCCGTGACGTTCTCGCCGCGCACCTGGCGCTCGGACTCTTCCTTGGAACGGGCGACGTTAATCGTGACCGTGACCGAGACTTCCGGATGCAGCACGACCGGGACGGTGTGCAGGCCGAGCGTCTTGATCGGGGCGTTCAGCGTCACCTGGCTGCGGGCGACGTGGAAGCCGTCGGCGGTCAGCGACTCGGCGATGTCGCGGGTCGAGACCGAGCCGTAGAGCACGCCGGATTCGCCCGACTGGCGCAGGATCACGACCGAGTGGCCGTTCAGCGTCTCGGCGACGGTCTCGGCTTCCGACTTCAGCTCGAGATTGCGGGTCTCGAGCTCAATGCGCTGGGTCTCGAAGCGCTTGCGGTTGTCTTCGGTGGCGCGCAGCGCCTTGCCGCGGGCGAGCAGGTAGTTGCGGCCGAAGCCGTCGCGGACGCGCACGACTTCGCCCATCTGGCCGAGCTTGGCGACGCGTTCGAGCAGGATCACTTCCATGGTCTTAATCTCCGATTTGAGTTTGGTTGATGGGCTTAGGCGTTGGGTGGTGGAGGCAGTGCAACCCGCTTGCGCAGGCCGAGAAGGGTGTCGAGCAGGCCCGCCAGAGCCAAAAGCGGCGTCAGGACGGCTTGCATGACGATGAGCGCGACATAGACCGAGACGAGCATCGGCGTGCGCCAGGCCTTGCCGCGCGAGGCGTCGTGCAGGAGCGCGAGCCCGCTGAACATGAAGGCGGCAAGCAAGGCCCCGGTCATCGCCGCGCCGGCGACGCCGACGAAGCCGCCGAGCGAGGCCGTCACCATGGCAAGCACCAGCAGCAGCAGCGCCTGGCGCGGCAATGTGGTGGCGGGAATGAACGGCCAGGGCCGCGGCAGCCGGCCGGAAATGCGGACCGCCTTGGCGGCGATCCAGAGATTGGCGGTGATCGTGGTGACGAAGGATGCCCCGATACCGACCGGAACCGCCGGCGCGAGGCTCTGGGCAAGCTCCGGCAGCCGGACATCGGCGGGCAGCGCGATCAGCTTGGCACGCACCATCTCGGTGAGCAGGTTTTCGATGATGCGGGCGATGACGGAGCGATACGCCTCGTAATCCGTCGTCATCACGAGCGCGCTGCCAACGGTGACAAGCGCGGCCGTTCCGGCGATCCAGAGCAGCAACCGGCCGAGCGGATACCATTCGACGGTGCCGGCTTCGTCGCGTGCCAGCAAGGCGAGATAGGCGATCCACCACGCCGGCACGGCGATGATGACGGCAAAGCCGACACCGGCGGTGAGGCTGAGCGCCACGGCGACCGCAAGCGTGCCCGCGGCGATGGCCACGAGGCCCGCGCGGTGGTTCCAGCCGAGCGCTGCGATGAAGATCGGGAGGGGGGCGGCAGAATACAGCAATGCCGCCAGCGGCGATCCAGTGATCACCACCGCGAAGAGCAGGGCCGCTACCAGGCCCGCGCCGATGCCGACGATCGGAAGCATGCTTTCGTCCTGCTGTCCCGCTGTTCGCAAGCCTACCGGCCCGACAGGGTGAGAGGCTCTTCGCCTCAACATACCCGGTGGAGTTTCACCACTGGGCGACCATGGGTTGTCGTTTCGATGACCCGGCGGCGCCGAGGCGCCGCCGGGCAGTCTCAGATCCGCTCAGCGGATGACGTAGGGCAGCAGGCCAAGGAAGCGGGCGCGCTTGATCGCCTGGGCGAGCTCACGCTGCTTCTTGGCGGAGACCGCCGTGATGCGCGACGGCACGATCTTGCCGCGCTCGGAGATGTAGCGCGAGAGCAGGCGCACATCCTTGTAGTCGATCTTCGGAGCGCCCTCACCCGAGAAGGGGCAGGACTTGCGGCGGCGGAAGAAGGGGCGGCGAGCGCCGGCTGATGCAGTCGACATGGCTCAGACCTCCGCGCCGGTGGTTTCGGTGACTTCGTCGTCGCGACGCGGACGGTCGCGGCGCGGGCCACGATCGCGGTCGAAACGGTCGCCGCCGCCGCCCGGGCCTCCACGGTCGAAGCGGTCGCCCCGATCGCCACGGTCGTCGCGGTCACGCTTCTGCAGCATGGCCGACTGACCCTCTTCGAGCTCCTCGACGCGGACGGTCAGGAAGCGCAGGACGTCTTCGTTGATGCGCATCTGGCGCTCCATCTCCAGCACGGCGGCGGAGGGGGCGTTGATGTTCAGCAGCGAGTAATGCGCCTTGCGGTTCTTCTTGATGCGGTAGCCGAGCGACTTGACGCCCCAGTACTCCACCTTCGGAACCGAGCCGCCATTCGCCTCGATGATGCCCTTGAACTGCTCGACAAGGGTTTCGACCTGCTGCGCGCTGACGTCTTGTCGCGCGAGCAGGACATGCTCGTACAATGCCATTGAGTGGCCTTTCTGTTTCACCCTGCTTCGCCCGGCGCGGAGCCCTCCGAGCCCTGGAACAGGCCCGACAGGATTTCATCGAAGGCGGAGACACGGGATGACGGTCCTGATTAGGAACCTGCGGGCGAAAGCCCGCCATCCGTTCAGCCTCCGGCCGAACAAGCAGAAGCGGGTCGTTA
Source organism: Bosea vaviloviae (assembly GCF_001741865.1). Lineage (NCBI taxonomy): Bacteria > Pseudomonadati > Pseudomonadota > Alphaproteobacteria > Hyphomicrobiales > Alloboseaceae > Allobosea > Allobosea vaviloviae. Next base: position 4,471,865 of record NZ_CP017147.1, on the reverse strand, counting down.
CAGGCTGACGACGCCTCGCGCAACCAAAATCAGTGCAAAGAACCCATGCGGACAGCGGAAATGTCGCATGAGTTGCTTGACGGGACCTCTCCAGCAATGTGACAGCGCCGTCTTGATCACTATGGCGTGACGATCGAGGTTAGCCTGAAATGACCACAGCGTTCATCTTTCCCGGCCAGGGTTCCCAGGTCGTGGGCATGGGCAAGAGCCTGACCGAGGCCTTCCCGCAGGCGAAAGCCGTGTTCGACGAGGTCGATGCGGCGCTCTCGCAGAAGCTCTCCACCCTGATGTGGGAAGGGCCTGCCGAGGAATTGACGCTTACCGCCAATGCGCAGCCGGCGCTGATGGCCGTCAGCCTCGCCGTCATTCGCGTGCTCGAGGCCGAGGCAGGGCTCGATCTGAAGCGCGACGCGGCCTTCGTCGCCGGCCACTCGCTCGGCGAATACTCGGCGCTCGCGGCGGCCGGGACCTTCAGCATCACGGATGCGGCGCGCCTGCTGCGGATCCGGGGCGACGCCATGCAGAAGGCCGTGCCGGCGGGGCAGGGCGCCATGGCCGCGCTTCTGGGGGCGGAGCTCGATCTCGCGCGTTCCATAGCCAATGACGCCGCCCAGGGCGAAGTCTGCGAGGCGGCCAATGACAATGGCGGTGGCCAGGTCGTGCTGTCGGGCGCAAAGGCGGCGATCGAGCGCGCCATTGCGCTTTCCGCCGAACGCGGCGTCAAGCGCGCCATGTTGCTGCCGGTTTCCGCGCCCTTCCATTGCGCCCTGATGCAGCCTGCGGCCGAGGCCATGCGCGCGGCACTGGCGACTGTCTCCATGCAGGCACCGGTCGTTCCGGTGATGGCGAATGTCGGCGCCGCGCCGCTGAGCGATCCGGCCGCCATTCGCGCCTCATTGGTGGCGCAGGTCACAGGCACGGTTCGCTGGCGCGAATGCGTGCTGGCGATGACCGATGCCGGCGTCACCCAATTCGTCGAGGCTGGCAGCGGCAAGGTGCTGGCCGGCCTGATCAAGCGGATCGCGGCGGGAGTCGCCACCATCTCCGTCGGCACGGCCGACGATATCGCGAATTATAAAACCCGGAACGGGTGAAACGGCGGGGCGCCGAACACAGGGAGAGACCATGTTTGATTTGACGGGCAAGAAGGCCCTGGTCACCGGCGCGACCGGCGGCCTGGGTGGCGCGATCGCGCGGCAGCTGCACAGCCAGGGCGCGACCGTGGCGCTCTCGGGAACGCGCGTCGAGGCACTGGAGGCCCTGGCCGCCGAACTTGGTGAGCGGGTTGTGATCGCGCCCTGCAACCTGTCCGACAAGGAATCGGTCGAAGCGCTGGTGCCCGCGGCGGAAGAGAAGCTCGGGGGGCTCGACATCCTCGTCAACAATGCCGGCGTCACGCGCGACAACCTGTTCCTGCGCCTGAAGGACGAGGATTGGGACAGCGTCATCGCCGTCAATCTGACCGCGGCTTTCAGGCTCTCGCGCGCGGCCGTGAAGACGATGATGCGCCGCCGCTATGGCCGCATCATCTCGATCGGCTCCATCGTCGGCACGACAGGCAATCCCGGGCAGGGCAATTACGCGGCCTCCAAGGCTGGGCTGATCGGCATGTCGAAAGCGCTCGCGGCCGAGGTCGCCAGCCGCAACATCACCGTCAATATCGTCGCGCCGGGGTTCATCGAGTCGCCGATGACGCAGGCGCTTAACGAAAAGCAGCGCGAGGGCATCTTGTCCGACGTGCCGATGGGCCGGCTGGGCTCGGGCGCAGATGTTGCTGCCGCGGTTGCCTATCTCGCCAGCAATGAGGCCGCTTACGTGACGGGGCAGACTCTGCACGTCAACGGCGGAATGACAATGATTTGAATGGCTTGATAAGTCTTTTCAAAAGTTTTCAAAGAGGGTTTTGTACTCTCGCCAGCCTCCGCGGCCTGTGTTACTGAGCGCCGTCGCGCTGCAGCGCAGATGCCGAGGGGACTTGACGAGGACCCGGTTGTTGCGTTTGTGCAGGCTTCGAGAGTTCCGGCCCGCCGGCACCATTCTGGTGAGGCGGGATACGGGAAGTGCAATTCCCCTATACGCGTCGCGATCCAGCGGTGTGTTTCAAGCTTTAAGGAAGAGACCCATGAGCGATGTCGCCGAGCGCGTGAAGAAGATCGTGGTCGAGCATCTCGGCGTCGAGCCGGAGAAGGTTGTGGACGGCGCGAACTTCATCGAGGATCTGGGCGCTGACAGCCTCGACACCGTCGAGCTCGTGATGGCCTTCGAGGAAGAGTTCGGCGTCGAGATCCCCGACGATGCGGCCGAGACGATCGTGACCGTCGGCGACGCCGTCAAGTTCCTGTCGAAAACCGCCTGAGCAGCCTTCAGGTCGCTCGCCGCCGAAAGTCCCATGGTTTCACGCAGTTTTACGATGCGACGTGTCGTCGTCACCGGCCTCGGCATGGTGACGCCGCTCGGATGTGGCGTCGAGCCGACTTGGGCTCGCATTCTGTCCGGCGCCAGCGGCGCCGGGCCGATCACGAGTTTTGACGCGAGCGATCTGCCTGCGCGGATCGCCTGCAACATCCCGCGTGGCGATGGCACCGACAGCACCTTCAATCCCGACGATTGGATGGAGCCGAAGGAACAGCGCAAGGTCGATGATTTCATCGTCTTCGCGATGGCGGCCGCCAAGCAGGCGCTGACCGATGCGAACTGGGCGCCCGAGAGCTATGAGGACCAGACCGCGACCGGTGTCGCGATCGGTTCCGGCATCGGCGGGCTCGGCGGCATCTATGAGGCTTCCATCCTGCTGAAGGAGCGCGGCCCACGTCGGCTCTCGCCCTTCTTCATCCCCGGCCGCCTGAGCAATCTGGCGGCGGGCTATGTCTCGATCGAGAACCAGCTCAAGGGCCCCAACCACGCGGTCGTGACGGCATGCTCCACCGGCGCTCATGCGATCGGCGACGCTGCCCGCATGGTCGCGCTCGGCGATGCCGAGGTGATGGTGGCCGGCGGTACGGAATCGGCGATCAACCGGCTCGGCATTGCAGGGTTCTGCGCCTGCCGCGCGTTGTCGACCGGATTCAACGACACGCCCGAGAAGGCCTCGCGCCCTTATGACAAGGACCGCGACGGCTTCGTCATGGGTGAGGGCGCCGGCGTTGTCGTGCTGGAGGAGCTCGAACACGCCCTGGCGCGTGGCGCCCGCATCTATGCCGAGATCACCGGCTACGGCATGTCGGGCGACGCCTATCACATCACCTCGCCTTCGGAAGACGGCGATGGCGCTTATCGCTGCATGTCCGCGGCCTTGAACCGGGCGGGACTGACGGCGTCCGATCTCGATTACGTCAATGCGCACGGCACCTCGACGCAGCTCGGCGACGAGATCGAACTGCGCGCGGTCGAGCGGCTTCTGGCCAATGCCTCGCGCAAGCCGGCGATGTCGTCGACCAAATCGGCTACGGGCCACCTGCTCGGCGCCGCCGGCGCGATTGAGGCGATCTTCTCGATCCTGGCGATTCGCGACCAGATCGCACCGCCGACGATCAATCTCGACAACCCCTCCGTCGAGACCGATCTCGATCTCGTGCCGCATGTCGCCAAGAAGCGCCGCATCGACGCTGTGCTGTCGAATTCCTTCGGCTTTGGCGGGACCAACGCCTCTCTGGTGATGCGGCGCTACGTCGACTGAGCTCCATATTTCGGGGGGCAGCGCGCTTTCGCCATAATTTCTGCTAGTCTGCCGGTCGAAACCACGACAGGCTGGCTTGCTTGTCGTACCCGTCTCGCCGGCGGCACGAAGCCTGTATCGATTTGAAGAAGTGCGAGCGTCGAACCGTGAACCAGTCGCCCCGCGTCGCCCCCAAGAGCCCCAGCGAGGCACTCAAGCCGGTCGCTCCGCCCGCGCCGCCGCCAAAGGCGCGCCGCCGCCGTCGCAGCCCCTTCATCGCCATGATGAGCGGCCTGTTCACGGCGCTGCTGGTTCTGGCGGGCGTCGTCGGCGCCGGCATTGCCGTGATCGGCAGCCAGAGCAAGGCGCCAGGCCCGCTCGCCAGCGACCGTGTCCTGATCATCCCGAAGGAAAGCGGCCTGACAGAGATCTCCGATCTCCTGCTGCGCGAAGGCTTGATCGAGCACCCGTGGGCCTTCCGCGTCTCGGCGCTGGTGACCGGCAACTGGACCAAGCTGAAGGCGGGCGAATATCTGTTCAAGGCCCGCGCCAGCCAGCAGGAGATTCTCGACATCATCGCCGAGGGCAAGGCCGTCGAGCATTCGATCACGGTGCCGGAAGGGCTGACCAGCGAGCAGATCATCGCGCGACTGAAGGACAACGACCTTCTGACCGGCGATGTGATCCAGGTGCCGCGTGAAGGCTCGATCCTGCCTGACACCTACAAGTTCCAGCGAGGCTCGACCCGGCAGGCCATCGTCGACCGCATGACGCGCGATCAGCGCATCGCCCTCAACGCGATCTGGACCAAACGCCCCGCCGATCTGCCGATCAAGACGCCGCAGGAACTGGTGATCCTGGCCTCCATCGTCGAGAAGGAGACCGGCCGGGCCGATGAACGGCCGCGCGTCGCCGGCGTCTTCATCAACCGCCTCAACCGCAAGATGAAGCTCCAGTCCGACCCGACGATCGTTTACGGCATCGTCGGAGGCAAGGGCACGCTCGGCCGCTCGATCCAGCGCAACGAGATCACCCAGGCGACGCCCTACAACACCTATGTCATCGACGGGCTGCCGCCCGGCCCGATCGCCAATCCGGGCCGCGCCGCCATGGAGGCCGTGGTCAACCACTCGCGGACCAAGGAACTCTATTTCGTCGCCGACGGTAGCGGCGGCCATGCCTTCGCCGAGACGCTGGACCAGCACAACCGCAATGTCGGGCGCTGGCGCCAGCTCGAGGCAGGGCGCCGCGAGCCGGGCAAGCCGCCATCGGAATCCTCCGTCGACAAGGTCGAGCCGCCGCCGGCGCCCGATACGCGCACCGAGGCGCCCGGACCGCAGCGGGCCAACACCGATACGGATGATGTCGAGACCTTCCCGACCCCGGGGAGCCGCCGTGCGGGGGCTCCCGTGGCTCAGCCGGGCGCCAACGTCCAGGCCGGCGTCACCGGACGGGCTCGCGCCTTCGACGCCTCGGAAGGGACACCGCGCGATCCCCTGCTCAATCGCAGCTATGATCTGAACAGCCCCAAGCAAGTGCCTTCGCTGCGCCCCTGAGCCATCCGGGCACGCTATCCACATCCTGACCTGGGACGTCGCCGCGGCAACCCTTGCCCGTTGGGATGCTCGTCACTAGAGCAGGATGCGAAAAAGCAGGAACCGGTTTTTCGCACCCTGCTCTCATTTTTTGATGAGAGACGGATTCAGATGTCAGATGGGATCACTTCGTGATTCCATCTGACATCATCCGGCTCTAGGGTCCGCCGCGTTGTTGCGGCGGAGACAGGGATTTCCATGGCCATCGAGAGCATGACGGGATTTGCCCGCGTCGCCGGCACGGTGGGCATCCATGCCTGGGCCTGGGAGATCCGCAGCGTCAACGGGCGTGGCCTGGATGTGCGCGTGCGTGTTCCGCCGGGTTTCGAGAGCATCGCCGAAGCTGCGCGCAAGCGCATCTCCAGCGCCTTTTCGCGTGGGACCCTGCATGTGAACCTCGCGGTGACGAGCGATGCGGGCCCGCCGCGTCCGCGGATCAACGAAGCAGCGCTCGCCACGCTTCTGGAGGCGGTATCGCGCCTGCCCGCATCGGATGCCATTCGCCCAGCTTCCTATGACGGGCTGCTCGGCATTCGCGGCGTGGTCGAGTTCACCGAAGAAGCCCAGGACGCGCTCGGAGCCGTCGAGGCATCCGCGCTGAAGGGGTTGGAAGCTGTCGTGCTGGCCTTGAAGGAGGCGCGGGCAAGCGAGGGACGTGCGCTCGAAGCCGTGCTCTCCGGGCATCGCGACAGCATCGCCCGTCTCACGGCCGAGGCCGAGAGCCACCCCGCCCGCGGCGTCGAGGCGATCCGTGAGCGCCTGGCCACACAGCTGCAGGCGTTGATGGAGGCAAGCCCGGCGCTTGATCCGCAGCGCTTGCATCAAGAGGCTGCCCTGCTGGCGGTCAAGGCCGACATCCGCGAGGAGGTCGACCGTCTGCACTCCCATGTCGCCGCCTTGCAACTGCTGCTCGACCAGGGCGGCGCGATCGGCCGCAAGCTCGATTTCCTCTCGCAGGAATTCGGCCGCGAGGCTTCGACCCTCTGCGCCAAGGCGGGTGATGCCGGCTTGTCGCGGATTGGACTGGAGCTGCGGACCGTCGTCGACCAGATGCGCGAGCAGGTGCAGAATGTGGAGTGAGCGCTGATGGCTGACGCCGTTCGCCCGGCCCGCCGCGGGCTTATGTTGATCCTGTCCTCGCCGTCGGGAGCGGGAAAGTCGACGCTGACGCGCAATCTGTCGCAGAACGAGAACAATCTCGATTTGTCGATCTCGGTGACGACGCGGCTCAAGCGCCCCTCCGAGATCGACGGCGTGCATTACCGTTTCATCGATCGCGCGACGTTCGACGCCATGCGCCAGCACAACGAGCTGCTCGAGTGGGCCGAGGTCCATGGGAATGGCTATGGAACGCCGCGCAAGGATGTCGAGACGTCGCTCGCCGATGGCCGGGACGTGCTCTTCGACATCGACTGGCAGGGCACCCAGCAGATCGTCAAGAAAGCGCGCGAAGATGTCGTCACCATCTTCATCCTGCCGCCTTCCATGGCCGAATTGCGCTCTAGGCTCGTGCGCCGCGCCGAGGATGCTCCCGAGGTTATCGCCAAGCGCCTCGGCAACGCCCGTGACGAGATCGCGCGCTGGGAGAAATACGACTACGTCATCGTCAATGACGATCTCGGCGCGGCCTATGAATCGATCAAGGCGATCCTGACGGCGGAGCGGCTGAAGCGCAGCCGCGCGACCGGCCTCAAGGATTTCGTCGATCGCCTGCTCGGCGAGGCTCTGGCGTAGCGGCCGGAGCATCGGCTCGAAAGGCGGGATCCGGCTCTGGCGTGTCAGTTCGGCTGGATGCCCGCCTCGCGGACGAGCTTGGACCAGCGCGCGCTGTCGGCCGCGATTACCGCCGCAAGCTCGGCCGGCGAGTTGCCTATCGGCGTTGCGCCCTGGGCCTGCATGGCCTCAGCAACATCGGCGGATCTGATCGCTTGGGACGCGGCTTCGTTCAGCTTCGCGACGATCGGGGCTGGCGTCGCCGCAGGCGCCATCAGCGCATACCAGGAGACGGCCTCGAAGCCCGGCAATCCGAAGGCCTCGGCGATGGTCGGCAATTCCGGCATCACCGCGCTGCGCCGCGCGCTGGCGAGCCCGAGCGCCCGCAACTGGCCGCTATCGATCAAGGGTTTGGCGGTTGAGAGCTGCGCAAAGATCAGGTCGACATCGCCGCGCAGGACGTCGGTCAGGGCCGGCGCGACCCCGCGATAAGGTACATGTGTCATCGATAGGCCGGTCGAGCGCGCCAATAATTCGGCGGCGAGATGGGCCAGGCTGCCGGCACCGGGAGACGCGTAGGTCAGGCCTCGCTGGTTCGGGCCGGGCCGCCCACGCGCCAGCATATCTTGCGCGGTCGCGATCGGCGATCCGGAACCAACGACCAGCACGTTCTCGACGCTGGCGATTTGCGTGATCGGGGTGAAATCCTTGACCGGATCATAGGGCAGATTGGCAAACAGCGCCGGATTGACCGCTGCATTGCCGACCGGCATCAGCGCCAGCGTGTAGCCGTCGGCCTCCGCCTTGGCGACGGCGGCCATGGCGGTGTTGCCTTGGGCGCCGACCCGGTTCTCGACCATGACCGGCTTGCCCCAGCGTTGCGTCAGCTTCTCGGCGACGATGCGGGCAAGCGCATCGGGCGCGCCGCCCGCTGCGAAGCCGACGATGATCCGGACCGGCTTCACCGGATAATCCGTCGGCTGAGCTTGAGCCGGGCAAACGCCGGTCAAGCCGGCGGCGACCGTGATGCAGCTCAACAAGGACACGATGGCGCGACGCATCGGCGCGACCTCCTGACGGCGAACCAGAGCATCGGCCCGCAACCTGCGAGCCGGCATTCGGGCGAGCCGATGCAAGACCAGGGCCTTGGCCATCGGCATCCTTGGACCACCGGCACCCTGCCTGGTCAGCGCCGCCGCGCCAAGGCGTTGGCGAGCCGCACGAAACCCGAGACCGGGATTTCCTCGGCCCGGGCCGTCGGCGCAAGTCCGGCTTCCTCGATCAGCGGCAGCGGATCCGACAGGATCGGCTTCAGGCTCTGGCGCAGCATCTTGCGCCGCTGGCCGAAGGCGGCAAGCGTGATCCGCTCGAGCAGGCGCCGGTCGCAAGGCTCCGGCTCGGCGCGCGGAATGAGCTGCACGATCGAGGAGGTGATCTTCGGCTGGGGCACGAAGGCGGTGCGCGGCACGTCGAACAGAATTTTCGTGTCGCAAAGCCAGTTGCACAGCACGGCGAGCCGGCCGTAATCGGCGCGCTCCTCTGGCGTCGCCACGATCCGCTCGGCGACCTCGCGCTGGAACATCAGCGTCAGCGATTGCCACCAGGGCGGCCAGGTGTCGAGGCTGAGCCAGCCCACGAGCAGCGGCGTGCCGATATTATAGGGCAGGTTCGCGACGATGCGGGCCGGTTTGCCGGCAAGATGCGGTCTGAGATCGACAGCTAGCGCATCGCCGTCGATGACCTCCAGACGACCTGGATAATGCGCGGCGATCTCCGCCAGCGCGGGCAGGCAGCGCCGGTCGCGCTCGATCGCGATCACCCGTCCGGCGCCATTGGCCAGCAGGGCTCGCGTCAACCCGCCGGGGCCTGGTCCGATCTCAACCACGGTCTCGCCCTCCAGCGGACCGGCCGCCCGTGCGATTCGTCCCGTCAGGTTGAGGTCGAACAGGAAGTTCTGCCCGAGCGCTTTCTGGGCCATGAGGCCGTGGCGCTCGACCACGTCGCGCAGGGGCGGCAGGGTGTCGATCTGGCTCACGCCGAAGCCTGCATGGGTTGCGCCGCCATGCGTGCGGCAAGCCGCAGCGCGGCGCAGAGGCTGTCCGGCCGGGCGATGCCTTGCCCGGCAATGTCGAAGGCGGTGCCGTGGTCGGGAGAGGTTCGGATGAAGGGCAAGCCGAGCGTGACGTTCACCCCCTCGTCGAAGGCGATCGTCTTGATCGGGATCAGCGCCTGGTCATGGTACATGGCCAGCGCGACATCATAGCCAGCGCGGGCCCGGGCATGGAACATCGTGTCGGCCGGGTAGGGGCCGCGCGCCTCGATGCCCAGCGCCCGCAGCCTGGCGATGGCAGGCGCGACCACCTCATCGTCTTCGCGCCCGAGCGCGCCGCCTTCGCCTGCATGCGGGTTCAGGCCGCTGACTGCGATGCGGGGCGAGGCGATGCCGAAGCGGCGCGATAATTCACCGGCGACGATCCGGCCGGTTTCGACGATCAGCTCCTGCGTCAGAGCCTCCGGCACCAACCGCAGCGGGATATGGATCGTGACGGGAACGACTGCGAGGTCCTCGCACCACAGCATCATGACCGGGTGAGGCGGCGCGCCGCCATCAGCGGCGAGATGCGCAAGGAATTCCGTGTGGCCGGGATGGGCGAAGCCGGCGGCATAGAGCACGGATTTGGCGATCGGGTTGGTGACGACGGCAGAGGCCTGTCCTTGCCTCACAGCCGCGACCGCAGAGGTGATCGAGCCGATCGTGCCCGAAGCCGATGCCGGATCCGGCTGTCCCGGCATTGCCGTCACGGCGTGACCATGCGCGATGACGGGCAAGGCCTTCGCGAAGGAGCGGTTCACCGCATCCCATTCGCAGGCGATCAGCGGCACATCGAGCCCGAGCTTTTGCGCTGTCTGCGCAAGATGGTCGATATCCGTGATGCAGGCAAAGGCGGGCAGCACGCGCTGTTCGCGTTCGCGCCAGGCCAGCAATGCGAGTTCTGGGCCGATTCCGGCGGGGTCGCCCTGCGTCAGGGCCAGGGGCGGCGCTGGCACCTTTGCCTCCGCGAGGGGTCGATGCCAGTCGGCGTCACTGGCTGACGCCGTCGCCGGTCGAAGAGCCACCGAGATTCTGGGAATAAGTGATCTGTCCGAGCGTCTTGAGCTCGAGCTTGAACATGATCGTGCGGGTGTCTTTGTTCGTGCCGGAGACCTGCTTGTCAGCGTAGTTCTGCGTGTAGCTGACGTCGAAAATGGTGCACTCGTCGGTGTAGTTCACGCCGAACGAGGTCGAGGCCGTCTGGAACGGAGTCGTGTTCGGGTAAGTGGCGATGGTCGCGGTTCCCGCGGCATAGCTGGCGCGCCAGACTTCGCGGTCGTATTTGTACTTGTCGAGGTCGAACAGTACGCCGGCCCGCACGCGCCAGTTCTGTGCGACCAGGACCGAGCCGTTGAGCGACAGGCCTTCGCGCCGGCGCGGGATGCCGAGATCGGGCTGCGGCTCATAGCGGCCATAGCCGACCGTCGCGCTGAAGATGCTGTTGCTATAGGTCGCCCCCGCATCAATGCGCTGTGCCTCGAAGGTGCTCTCGTTCAGGCGAGCCGCGCCCGTCAGGACGAAATTCTTGAAGGGCGAGATCTGGGCGCGCGCGACATAATCCGAGCGGCTTGTGTCGAGGCCGGAATCGAGCCCGGTATTGACCAGATCCCCGCGAGCGAAGGAGTTGCGCCCGGCGATGCTGTAAGATTGTCCGAACAAGGCGTTGGCGTAGCCATCGGTGCCAAAGCGCCCGGTATAGCGGGCACCGACATTGGCGCGCGTGCCACCTTCGAGCCGGTCATATCCCGAGAACTTGCTGCTCCATTCGAACAGGTTGGTGTCGTCGAAGACCAGGCTCTGCGAATCCTCGTTCGCGACGCGCAGGCTGCTCGTCTCGTTCGGGCGCGCGATGATCTGCGCGACAGGCTCGATGATATGCGTTCCCCAGCTCGTCTTGGCGACGAACGGATAGCGATACATCAGGCCGATCGCCGGCATCGCCCGGCCGAACATCTCGTCCGAGGTGTCGGCGATCGTCGTGGCATTGGCATTGGCGTAGCCGGTGGTCGACGGATTGATCGAGAACACATCGGCGCGCAGCGAGGCGTAAGGCGTCCAGACCTGGCCGATCGAATCGATGAAGTTGCGCCGCCATGAGACTTCGGCTGTGGCGCGCGCGGTATTGCCGGCGAGGCCACGCACCAGGCAGGTGCTCTTCTGATAGACCGCGCAGCCATCATAGAGCGAATAGGACGGCGTCGTGACCAGATAGGCGCTCTGGCTCGGGATCTGCTGATAGGCCGTCGCGTCGCGGTGCAGGGCAGTGACATTGGCGTTGAAGGTCAATTCACCGCCGAGGAAGGACGGCTTGTTGATGCGCTTGTCATAGTCGATGACCGGCAGCACCACGGGCTGCTGCTTCTGCCAATCGGTCGAGGTCAGCGGCTGGAAATAATAGCCGCGCATGTCGAACCAGGCTGTCTCGCTCTGCCCGTTGAGATAGACCGTCGAGATCGACTCCTGCAGATAGGTCGTCGAGCTGATGCTCTCATTGGTGATGCGATAGTTCTTGTAGAACCAGCGGTCGGTCGACATCGCCACGTTCCAGCCGAACGACCAGCGCGGGTTCAGGTAGAACTTGCCGTTCGATTCGATCGACCCGCGGAACTCCTTGTCGCCGGCGCCCAGCGGTGTTGCCAGGAACGCGGTCTGGTCCTGCTGGAAAATGCCCGTAGCGCGGATCTTGTAGGCGCCGTTGACGAGACGCTGGCGCCATTCCACCTGGCCGAGCAGGCCCTGGCGCGTCAGATAGGTCGGCGTGATCGTCAGGTCGTAATCGGGCGCCAAATTCAGGAAATATGGCAGGCCGACGCCATAGCCGAGCGCTCCCGTATTCAGGAATTTCGGCGAGAGGAAACCGGATTTCCGCTTCACCGTCGAATCCGGACCCGACATGTAAGGCACATAGGCCATCGGCACGCCGAGGAATTCGAGGCGGGCATCCTCGTAATAGATCGTCTGCTCGGACTTCTTGTGGATGATCCGCGCGGCGCGCACCTGCCAGAGCGGCGGTCTTTCCGGGTTGTCCTTGCAGGGCTCGCAGGCCGTGTAGATGCCCTTGTCGAAGATGAAGGTCTCGCCGTCGGTACGCTCGCCGCGCGGCGCGGTAAAACGCGTTTTGTCGGGGTTCACCACGCGCAGCGAATCGATGAAGCCGTCGCGGAAATCGTCGGTCAGGTTGAAATGGTCGCCGCTGATGACCGTGCCGTTGGTCTCGGTGATCCGGGCGTTTCCAGTGGCGATGACGCGCTTGCTGGCGCGGTCATAGACAACCTTGTCGGCCTCGATCGTCCGCCCCTGATAGAGGATCTGGACGTCGCCGACGGCGGAAACGGTGTTGTTGTCCTTGTCGTAGACCAGTTCGCGGGCATCGACGACCATCCGCTCCTGCGGTTTGGCTCCGGCTTGCGGTTTGGCCCCGGCGGGATTCTGGGCAGCAGCAGGCGCTTGCGCGACGGCAATGCCGCCGGCCGTCAGCATATAGGCCAAGCTCGAGGCGAGGGCGGTCGCCGTAGCAAAGCGCGCCATGCGTCTCACGCCCACATTCATACGCTCAATCCTAAATTAACCATAGGCACAGTACTCTTACCCATCTTCCTGATGAAGGAGGGCCAAGGCTCCCAGCATCGTCCCGACGGCCGCAGGCAGCCACGCGGCGACGATCGGATTGACGATTCCCGACGATCCGAGCTCCTCCGACAGCTGCGTTGCAACATACAGCACGAAGCCGGCCGCCACGCCACCTATCACCAGTCTAGTTACCCCACCAAACCGGAAAAATCTTAAGGAAACGGACGCAGCGACCAAAACCATGGCGACGAGCAGCAGCGGCCGCGCCTTAAGTGACTGATAGCGCAGTTCATAGCGTGTCGTATCGAGCCCGGCACGCTGCGTTCTCTCGATCACCGTGGGCATCGCCCAGAAGCCGACTGCGTCGGGCGGTGTGAAGCTTTGCCGCATCTGGTCCGGTTCCAGCGTGGTCGCGAGCAGGTAGGTCTTGTAGTTTTGCGGCTCTTCCATGGCGGAAATCACGCGCGCTTCAGTGAGTTCCCAGTGCCCTCGATAGAGCACGGCGCGTTTCGCGTCGATCCGCTCGACGAAGCCGCCATTGGCATCGAAATTGAAGATCGCGACGTCGGAGAGGCCGTCGCCATCCGGCAGCGCGCCTGCGGCGCGGATGATCGCTTGGCCGTCGACGCTGCGTTGCCGCATCCAGATGTCCTGGCCGCTGGCCGTCTGCCCGGTGCGGGCGAACAGCCGCAGTTCGAGCGTGGTGGCCTTGCGCTTCAGCTCGGCTGCCACGGGGTTGTAGATCAGGATCGAGACCAGCCCGATGACCACCGCTACCAGGGCGGCGGGTTGCAGGAATTGCCAGGCCGAGACGCCGACCGAGCGTGCGACGACGAGCTCAAGCTTCCGGCTCAGCGTCAGCAGCGCGAACATGCCGCCAAACAGCGCCGCGAACGGGAAGATCTGCTCGGCGACTGCCGGTGCGCGGTAGAGCGCGAGCTGGATGATCAGCGGTGTCGTGGCGATGGGCGAATCGCCCGCGCGCCGCATCAGCTCGACGAAGTCGAGCGTTCCGATCAGGAAGAAGAACGTGCTGAAGACGCCGAGGATGGCGCGTGCGAACCGCTTTGTCAGATAGCGGCCAAAGGTCGAGATCAGAAGCATCAGGCGCGCCGAAGCCTTGCTGCGAGCAGGTTGAACGGCGCGAACAAGGGCGCCGTGAGGCGCCCCAGGAAAGGACGCAGCCTTTGGCCGAAGACGATAAGCGAAACCGAGATGACGATGGCGGCCAGCGGCAGGATATAGAGCAGCCAGACCGCGAAGCTTGATCTGACGCTCGCCGTCCAAGCGGCGTAAGCGCCGATGCGCGTCGCGCTGACGATGAGAATGGCGGATTGGAGCGCGACCGCGCGACCCTGACGTGTGGTGCGCGCCTCGCCGATCGCCGCAAAGGCGATCAGCATGAAGGCGATTGGATAGAGCGGCGCCGACAGCCTGTTGTGCAATTCGGCGCGGAAACGGCCCTCCTGGAGCTTGTAATAGCTCTCATTGGGGTCCTGGTTCAGCAGCGCCCAGGTCGAGCGTTCGCGTGGCTTGTAGGTGACCTTGTCGCCATCGCCTTCGCCGGACCCTCCCGTCGGATCGCCCGATAGTGCCGACAGGTTGAGCGCGTAGCGCTCGAACGAGATGATCGAGGTCGTATCCTGGCGATTCTCGCGCTGAATCGTGCCCTTTTCCAGCATCAGGAAGCTGTTGCCGTCGACATCGACGGTGCGTCCGCGCTCGGCGATATAGATCGAAGGCTGTTTCGGATCGCGCCTGTCCTGCATGAAGATGCCGACCAGCGCGTCGCCCGATTTCTCGCGGTAATGGAAGGTCACGCCGGAATCGAGGGAGACGAACTGGCCCTCCTTGACCACGTTCGCGACGAAATCCGCGCGAATCAGCGTGATCAGGTCGCGCAGCATGCGAAATCCCGCGGGCATCACAGACAGCGTCATCCAGCAGACGATCAAAGAGGTCGCGATCGTCAGGACGATGAAGGGACGCGTCAGGCGATGGGGCGCGACGCCGGCCGCGTTCATCACGATCAGCTCGGAATCGCTGTTCAACCGGTTCAGCGTGTAGAGCGTCGCCATGAACAGCGCGACCGGCGCGATGCCTGCGACCAGCGCCGGCAGCGAAAGCAGCGTGACGGTGAAGAAGATCAGGACCGTCTGGCCCTTGCCGGTGATCAGATCGACCTCGCGCAGGGCCTGCGTGACCCAGATCACGCTCGTCAGCCCGACAAGCAGGACGATGGCCGCGACCGTCGCGATCTTCAGGATGTAGCGGTCGAGGCGCTTAAGGAACAAGCTTCTGATTCCGATGCGAGGCTGGGAGGCGAGGCTCCCTTGGACGGTTCGACGAACTCACCCTATGGTATAGGCGCAATCAAGGCGCAAACGGGAATCGTTTGTGTTCGTCTCGTTTCGCCCTTCCCGACGCCCCAATCCCTAAATCGTGAGCCCGTCATGTCGCAGCGCCTGAAGCTCGAGGTCAAAGCCCTGAACGCAATCTCCGGCCAGGATCTCGTGATTCTCGTGTCGGATGCGTTGACGCCGCCGAAGACGGCCGAGGAATGGCTCGGCGAAGGCGTCCGCAGCCTGCTCGCGCGCGCTGCCGTGGCCGAGCGCTTCAAAGGCAAGGCGCTGTCGGGGCTGACCCTGCTGGCTCCTGACGGAGCCGGCTATGAGCGCCTGATCGCCGTCGGCGTCGGCCCGGAAGCAGAGCGTGGTAAGCTCGATTTCGCCAAGCTTGGCGGCGCCATCGCCGGGCGACTTGGTCATGGCCGCAGCGCCGACGTGATTCTGGCCTTGCCGGACGGTGAGCCGACGGCCGACCAGACCGCGGACATCGCGCTTGGGATGCGGCTGCGCGCTTACGCCTTCGACCGCTACAAGACCAAGACGAAGGAGAAGGACGAGGCCGAGCCGCTTACGGTGACGCTGCGGGTGTCCGACCCCGCGGCGCTCAAGAAAGCCTTGAAGGCGCGCGAGGCGATTGCGGGCGGCGTCGAACTGGCGCGCGATCTCGTCAACGAGCCGCCCAATGTTCTCTACCCCGAAGAGTTCGCCGATCGCGCGGCCAAGCTCGAGAAGCTCGGCGTCGAGGTCGAGGTTCTCGACGAGAAGCAGCTGAAGAAGATCGGCATGCGCGCGCTCCTCGCCGTCGGCCAGGGCTCGCGCCGCGAAAGTCGCGTCGTCGTGATGCGCTGGAACGGCGCGAAGTCCGGCGTCCAGCCTGTCGCCTTCATCGGCAAAGGCGTGACCTTCGACACCGGCGGCATCTCGCTCAAGCCCGGCGCCGGCATGGAGGATATGAAGGGCGACATGGCGGGCGCCGCCTGCGTCACCGGGCTGATGCATGCGCTCGCCGCCCGCAAGGCCAAGGTCAACGCCATCGGCGTGATCGGCCTCGTCGAGAACATGCCTGACGGCAATGCCCAGCGCCCCGGCGACATCGTCACTTCGCTCTCGGGGCAGACGATCGAGATCATCAACACCGATGCGGAAGGCCGCCTCGTGCTGGCGGATGTGCTCTGGTACACGCAAGATCAGTTCAAGCCGAAATTCATGATCAATCTCGCGACGTTGACCGGCGCGATCCTGGTTGCCCTGGCGCAGGAACACGCCGGCCTGTTCTCCAATAATGACGAGCTGTCGGAGCGACTGAGCTCCGCCGGCAAGGCAACCGGCGAGGCGGTCTGGCGCATGCCGCTGGGGCCGGCCTACGACAAGATGATCGATTCGAAATTCGCCGACATGAAGAACTCGGCCGGCCGCTATGGCGGCTCGATCACCGCCGCTCAGTTCCTGCAGCGCCATGTCAACGACACCCCCTGGGTGCATCTCGACATCGCCGGCACCGGCATGAGCTCGCCCAACACCGAGACCAACCGCTCCTGGGGCTCGGGCTGGGGCGTGCGCCTGCTCGACCATCTGGTGGCGGAGCACTACGAAAGCTGATTCGATTTTGGAGACCGCTCCCACAACATTTTGGAAAGAAAGGCTTTCATGCCGGAAATCCTGTTCTTCCATCTGCAGTCGCGCCCGCTCGAACAGGTCCTGCCGACGATTCTCGATCGGGCGGTTTCGCGCGGGCAGAAGGTCGTGGTCGAGTTGTCCAGCCCGGAGCGACTGAGCGCGCTCGACGATCATCTCTGGACCTATTCCGACGAGAGCTTCCTGCCTCATGTCACTGCAGCCGAAGCCGACGCGGCGACGAATCCCGTCGTGCTGACGACGAAGGCGCATAATCCCAACGCGGCGCAGGTCCGCATCTGTGCGGAGGGTGTCCGCATTCCCGACGCATTGCAGGAATACGAGCGCGTCGTATTGATCTTCGATGGTGACGATCCCGACGCGCTGACAGCGGCGCGCGAGGATTGGAAGTCGGTTCGGGCTTCGGGTGCCAGCGCCAGTTACTGGCAGCAGGACGACGCCGGCCGCTGGGAGAAAAAAGCGTGAGATTGCCTGTCCTGCTCGTTTGCGCCGCCGCTCTGGGCGGGTGTTCCGTCGATATGGGCGGGTTCGCCTTCACCTCGGACTCCAATGGCGGGCGCACCACTACGACGACGAGCAGCGCCACGGCGCGCGTCTCGACTCAGGAAGCGCAATTGACCGCGGACGGCGAATGCAGCGCCGATGTCTCGCTCGATCCCTCGACGCGCCCCTTGCCGCCGCAGATCGCGGAGGGCATCACCGAATGCGAGCTGGTCAAGCTGAAGGGCGCGCGCCCGACCGATGTGCTGATCGGTGACAGCGGCAAGGGCCAGCGCGAGGTGCAGGTGCTCTATTCCGAGCCCGGTGGCCGCGAGATCTACATGTTCACCGACAACCGGCTGAGCCGGATCGTGAAGCCCGGGCAGGGCTGACCTCTTCGGCACATTCCCTAGTCGGGAGCAGGAACCAGGATATGCGGCGGTCATCGATCATTCGTTTCGCAACCGTCGCCATGACAGGCCTCGCCCTGCTTTCGACCATGCCGCGGACCGCTTCGGCGCAGACAGTCTCGCAATTGTCGCAAGCCGAAGCCGCCAACAAGGCGCTCGTCCTCGACTTCTGGACCAAGGTCTTCGATGCGCAGGACTGGACCAGGGCGAAGGACTATCTCGCCGACGACTACATCCAGCACAATCCCAACGTGGCGAGCGGGTTGGCCGGGTTCAACGCGTATTTCTCGAAGATCTGGCCGAACCCCAAAGCCGCCACCGCGATCATCGCGACCGAATTCGTGGCCGTCGTGACGCAGGGCGATCTCGTCCAGCTCGTGATGCGTCGCAGCCGGGCAGAGCCCGGCAATGAGTTGAAGACCTATGACAGCTACTGGTTCGATCTGTTCCGGGTCAAGGACGGCAAGATCGTCGAGCATTGGGACCCGGCTCTGAAGCCCGTCAGGAATTGACGATACGGCAGCAGGAGCGATTATTCCTCGATCGGGTGCCTCTCCGGCGGCCCTTGTCGAAGGAGCCTGACCGGGGGCGTTTGGCTTAGGCGCTCTCCAGTTCCTCGCTCAGGCCCAGCCACTCCTCTTCGGCTGCCGCCAGCGCCTCGGCGAGTTCGGCCCGCTGCCGCGACAGGATCAGCGCCTTGTCGGGGTCGCGCGCGAAGGCCGCGCCATTGCCGAGCACGCCGTCGACCTTCTCGATCAGTCCGGTCAGCTTGGCGATGCGCGCCTCGGCGAGATTGAGCTTTTGCCGCAGCGGGCCCTGTGCGATGCGCTTGACCGCAGCCTCCTTGCGTTCCTCGGCCTTGCCATTACCTGACGGGGCTGCTTCGGCTGCGGATTTCTCGCGCTTGGCCGCCTTCGCGGTGCCGAGCACGAAGCTGCGGTAATCCTCCATGTCGCCGTCGAAATTCTTGACCGTGCCGTCGCCCACCAGCCAAAGCCGGTCAGCGCAGGACTCGATCAGGAAGCGGTCGTGGCTGACGAGGATGACCGCACCGGGATAGTCGTTGATCGCGTTGACCAGCGCGGTGCGGCTGTCGATGTCGAGATGGTTCGTCGGCTCGTCGAGGATCAGCAGATGGGGGCCACCAAAGGCCGCAAGCCCCAGCATCAGCCGGGCCTTCTCGCCGCCGGAGAGGTTCTTCACCGGCGTCTCGGCCTTGCTCGCGGGGAAGCCGATCTGCGCCGCCTTGGAGCGCACCTTGGCCTCGGGGGCGTCCGGCATCAGATCGCGCAAATGCGCGACCGGCGTGTCCTCCAGCCGCAATTCGTCGAGCTGGTGCTGGGCGAAATAGGCCGTCTCCAGCTTCGATGATTTCCGCATCGTGCCCGAGAGCGGCGGCAGCCTGCCGCCGATCAGCTTGCAGAAGGTCGACTTGCCGTTGCCGTTCGAGCCGAGCAGCGCGATGCGGTCGTCGGGCAGGAGCGTCAGGTTGAGCTTCGACAGCACGGTGCGGTCGCCATAACCGGCGCTGGCGTTGTCCAGCACGATCATCGGCGGCGAGAGCGGCCGCTCGGGGCCGGGCAGGCTGAAGGGCTGGACGTCGCGATCGACGATGGTGGCGATCGATTCCATCTTCTCCAGCCGCTTGACGCGCGACTGCGCCTGGCGCGCCTTCGAGGCCTTCGCCTTGAAGCGGTCGACGAAGGCCTGGAGATGCTTGCGCTCGGCGTCCTGCTTTTCCTTGGCCTTGGAGAGCTGCATCTGCTTTTCGGCGCGTTGCCTGGCAAAGGAGGTGTAGCCGCCGCGATAGATCGTCAGCTTGCCCTGGTCGAGATGCAGGATGTGGTCAACGCAGGTATCGAGCAATTCGCGATCATGGCTGACGACGAGTACGGTGTGCGGGTAGCGCTCGAGATAATCGTAGAGCCAGAGCGTGCCTTCGAGGTCGAGATAGTTGGTCGGCTCGTCGAGGAGCAGCAGGTCAGGCTCCGAGAACAGCACGGCGGCGAGCGCGACGCGCATGCGCCAGCCGCCGGAGAAATCCGAGCAGGGGCGCTGCTGCGCCGCCTCGTCGAAGCCAAGGCCGTGCAGCACGGTCGCGGCGCGGGCCGGCGCGGAATGGGCGTTGATGTCGGCAAGCCGGGTTTCGATCTCGGCAATGCGATGCGGGTCTTTGGCGGTCTCGGACTCCTTGATCAGGGCCGCGCGCTCGGTGTCGGCGGCGAGCACGACCTCGATCAGCGTCTCCGGACCGCCGGGCGCTTCCTGTGCGACGCCGCCGATGCGCCGACCCTTGGGCAGGCTGATATTGCCGCCTTCCGGCGAAAGATCGCCGGTGATGATGCGGAAGAGTGTGGTCTTGCCGGTGCCGTTACGGCCGACGAGGCCGACGCGCGAGCCATCGGGCAGCGCTGCGCTGGCGTGATCGAGCAGCAGCCGTTCGCCGAGCCTGTAGGTAATGTCGTTGATCGTGAGCATGCGGCGGTTTAGGCGGGAATTCGCTCCTAAAGCAATCGTCAAACGCGCCTAGGGGCTGTTCGACGGACGCCGTCACGGTTTCGCCACGGTCTCGCCTTTCCGCGGCCCGGCAGGGCCCTCACGCAAAGTAAGCCGAACATCATTCGATTCGCCCAGAGCATCCCATGCAGCTCAATTTCAGTTTCGCCGGCCGGCGCCACGTCTCGATCGCGTCTATCCTGATCGTCCTGACGTCGGTGATCATCGGCAGCGCCGCCGCCGCTGCGGCATTGCTGCCGCCATCCTGGCTGCCATTGTCCTGAGGGCAGGGCCTTTCAGCGAAAGTTAACGCCGACTGGTCTATTCACCTGAGACCATCATCGGTGTCGTTGCGGGGACCAGGACGCTTGTTCAGTCTGAGATTCAGGCTTCCTGCTGCCATGCTCGGCCTGGCATGCCTCGCTGCGCTCGCCGTGGGGGGATCGGCCTATGTCGCCGTTCAGCAATGGACCCGCGAAGCGGTGCGCGAGCGCCTCGACATTCTCGCCGAAAGCCATGCCAAGGCGATCGAGCGGCGCTGGCTGCAGATCCGCTCCGAACTCTCGGTGCAGGCGCGTAGCGCCTATACGGTCACGACGCTCGACGAGATCGGCAAATGGATGGAGTTGGGTGCTTATGATCGGAGCGCCATTCTGTCCTATTATCAAGGCGATGGTTCGCTATCTTCATCCGAGCGCGTGGCGCGGACCGGCCAGGATCACAAGCATGGCTATTCCTGGCGCCATGTCGCGATCCACGAGACCTATTCCGCGATCCTGAAGCAGTTCGGCTATGCCGACGTCTACCTCGTCTCCGCCAAGGGGCGCGTCGTCTACAGCGTGACCAAGGGGCCCGAATTCGGGCGCCTGATCAGCGAGCCCGACCTCGCACGATCAGGCCTCGGTACCATCTTCGAGGCCGCGAGCAAGCTGCCCATCGGCGAGCAGGCCGTCATCGATTTCGCGCCCTACGACCCGGTCGGCGGCGAATCGCGCGCCTTCCTGGCGCAGCGTTTCTCTGGCGCCGATGCCGGGGCTTCCGAGCCGGCCGGCACGCTCATCTTTGCGATCAACACTTCGCTGATCGACGAGGCTCTGGCGGCGAGCGCCAGCGCGTCGCGCCATACGGAGGCTCATGTCGTCGGCGCGGACGGCTTCATGCGCTCGAACCCCGCCGCGCGGCAGGCTGGCACGGCGCCCGTCGAGACGCTCGATCCGCGTCGGCTCGCCGCCTCGAGCGGCGCCATGCTCCAGATGACGAGCCGCGACGGCGCGCCGCTGGTCGTGACCGGGCGCAGCATGGCGGTCGATGGCTGGCCCTGGCTGCTCTGGCTGACCGAGCCGGAGAGTTCTGCCTTCGCCGTCATCGACAAGCTCAAGGGAGCGATCGTGGTGGCCAGCCTCAGTGTGCTCGGCCCCGTGCTGCTGGTGGCGTTGCTGCTCGGCCTCTCCGTGGCACAGCCGATCGCCGGGCTCGCCGAGGCGCTTGCGGGGGCCGCGGCTGGGCGCACCGATCTGCGCATCCCTGGTGCGCAGCGACGCGACGAGATCGGTGCGATCGCGGCTTCCGTCCAGAGCATCCGCGAAACCATGGTGCGGGACGAGCAGGCCCGCCTGCAGGAGCGCGAGGAGCGCGATAGCGACACACAACGGCAGCGCGCAGCCTTGCTCAGCGATCTCGCATCCGATCTGGAGCGCTCCGTACTGGGCGTCACGAGCGCGGTCTCCAACGCCGCTGAGGCTCTCAGCGTGACGGCGAGCGAATTGTCGGCGGGAGCGCGCGAGACGCAGGCCAATGCCGGTACGGTCCATGAGGCGGCCTCGCGGGCGATCTTCAGCATGAGCTCGATCGAGGAGGCGGCGCGCGACCTGCGTCTGGCGATTGATCGGCTTGATGGCGACGTCCAGTCGTCCGACCGCTCGGCACGGTCGGCGCGGGATTACGCGGACGAGATGGGGGTGATCGTGGATTCGCTGGCGACAGGAGCCGCGCGCGTCTCCGACGTCACCGGCCTGATCTCCGGCATCGCCGCGCAGACCAATCTGCTTGCGCTCAACGCCACGATCGAGGCCGCCCGCGCCGGAGACGCCGGTCGCGGCTTCGCCGTCGTCGCCTCCGAGGTGAAGGGGCTGTCGGCCCAGACCGCGCGCGCCATCGAGGATATTTCGCGCCAGATCGCGACCATGAACCAGGCCACGGGCGAGACAGTCGATGCCATCGCCGGCATTCGCGGCATGATCGCCGATCTGAGCGACGCGGTCCGCCGCACCGCGGGAACGATGCGCCAGCAGCATGGCGTGACCCATGCCATCGTCTCCGATGTCAGCGCTGCGACCCATGAGTTCAGCCGAATCGGCGACGCCACCAGCCTGGTCTCGAACGCCTCGCAGCAGACCTCGGAAGCTGCGGCCGCCGTCCTGCGGGCATCGAGCGAACTGAGCGGGCTTGCGGGTTCGCTGAAGTCGCGGATCGATCAGTTCATCACCCAGGTGCGTGCGGCGTGAGCGCGGCGAGCCGCTTGTCGGCGAGGCGGGCAGGGGCTAACCCTTCCTCATGAGCCGCACAGCCTTTTACCCCGGATCCTTCGACCCGATCACCAACGGCCATGCCGACGTCATCGCGGGCGCCTGCCGGCTCTGCGACCGGCTCGTCCTGGCCATCGGCGTGCATCCCGGCAAGGCCCCGATCTTTTCGGCCGATGAACGCGCCGCGCTGCTGCGCGAGGTCGCGGGGCCGATCGCCGCGGCGGAGGGCGTTGCCATCGAGGTCGTGACCTTCGACTATCTTGCCGTCCAGGCCGCTCAGGCCGCCGGCGCGACCATCATGATCCGCGGCCTGCGCGACGCCACCGACTTCGACTACGAGATGCAGCTCGCCGGCATGAACCAGACCATGGTGCCCGATTTGCAGACCGTGTTCCTCCCGGCTTCCCCCAATACGCGCTACATCACCTCGACGCTGGTTCGCCAGATCGCGTCGATGGGGGGAGATGTCTCGGCCTTCGTTCCGCCTCTGGTCAGCACCAGGCTCAAGGTCAAATTCCCGACACGCTAACCCCGGTTCCGCGCCATTTTCGGTGATGCGAATTGGATTTGCATTTGCATTTTGTGAACGGCGATGGTGTCTCTGGCACCACTGACTCGCATCGTTTCGGTGCGAGTCCACCGTTCCACGAGTTCGTCCATGCGCCTCTCCCGCTACTTTCTGCCCCTGCTGCGCGATACGCCCAAAGAAGCGGAGATCGTCTCGCACCGCCTGATGCTGCGCGCGGGGATGATCCGCCAGCAGTCCGCCGGCATCTATTCCTGGCTGCCGCTGGGCCTGCGCGTCCTCGACAAGATCAGCCGCATCGTCCGCGAGGAGCAGAACCGCTCGGGCGCCATCGAGATCCTGATGCCGACAATCCAGTCGGCCGATCTCTGGCGCGAGAGTGGCCGCTACGACGCCTATGGCAAGGAGATGCTGCGCATCAAGGACCGGCACGACCGCGAGATGCTCTATGGCCCGACCAATGAGGAGATGGTCACCGACATCTTCCGGTCCTATGTGAAGTCCTACAAGGATTTGCCGCTCAATCTCTACCACATCCAGTGGAAGTTCCGCGACGAGGTCCGTCCCCGTTTCGGCGTGATGCGCGGGCGCGAGTTCCTGATGAAGGACGCCTATTCCTTCGACATCGACCAGGCCAGCGCGCGCCACGCCTATAACCGCATGTTCACGGCCTATCTGCGCACCTTTGCGCGGCTTGGCCTGAAGGCGATCCCGATGCGCGCCGACACCGGCCCGATCGGCGGCGATCTCAGTCACGAATTCATCGTGCTGGCCTCGACCGGCGAGAGTCAGGTCTTCTGCCACAAGGACTATCTCGACTTCGAGACGCCCGCGATCGACACCGATTTCGACAGCGTGGACGGTCTCCAGAGCGTCGTCGACAAATGGACGAGCCTCTATGCCGCGACCGAGGAGATGCATGAGGCTGCGGATTATGACGCGATTCCCGCCGACAAGCAGCTTTCGGCGCGCGGCATCGAAGTCGGTCACATCTTCTATTTCGGCACGAAGTATTCCGAGCCGATGGGCGCAACCGTGGCCGGCCCGGACGGGGTCCCCGTGCCTGTCCATGGCGGCTCGTACGGTATCGGCCCGAGCCGGCTCGTTGCCGCGCTGATCGAGGCCGGCCATGATGATGGCGGCATCATCTGGCCCGATGAGATCGCGCCCTTCGACATTGCCGTGCTCAACCTCAAGGTCGGCGACGCTGCGACCGACGGCGCCTGCGAGCAACTCTACAAGACGCTTCTCGCCAGGGGCTATGACGCGCTCTACGACGACACCGATACGCGTCCGGGTGGCAAATTCGCCACTGCCGACCTGATCGGCGTGCCCTGGCAGATCATCGTCGGCCCCAAGGGGCTGACTGAGGGCAAGGTCGAGATCAAGCGCCGCACCAGTGGCGAGCGTGAACTCGTCTCGCTCGAGGCCGCGCTCGACCGCTTCAAGGGCAAGACCGCGTGAACCCGCGCAACCGGCAGGGCAGGGGTCGATGAATATGGCGACGCAGACGTTGCCGGCCGAGACGGCCGATACGGGCGCGCACATCCAGCCCACCGGAACCCGCCCCTTCGCCGGTTTCGAATGGCTGCTGGCGGGGCGCTATCTGCGCACGCGCCGACGCGAGGGCTTCGTTTCGGTCATTGCCGGCTTCTCCTTCCTCGGCATCCTGCTCGGCGTGGCCACGCTGATCATCGTGATGTCGGTGATGAACGGCTTCCGCAAGGAGCTGCTGGAGAAGATCGTCGGCGTGAACGGCCATATCTTCGCGACCCCGATCGACCGCCCGCTGGACGACTACATGGCGGTGGCCGAGCGGTTGCGGAAGGTGCCGGGCATCAAGCTCGCTATTCCGCTGGTCGAGGGGCAGGCGCTGGCGTCATCGCAATACGCTAATGGCGGCGTGCTGGTGCGTGGCATCAGCGAGGCCGATCTCAAATCGATCCCCTTCGTCGGCGGCAACATCAGGCGCGGCACGCTCGATGGCTTCGACACGGCCGGCGGCGTCGCCATCGGCAAGCGCCTGGCGGACTCCCTGTCGCTGCAACCGGGCGATTCGATCACCATCGTGACGCCACGGGGCGCATCCACGCCCTTTGGCACCGCACCGCGCATCAAGGCCTATCCGGTGCAGGCCGTGTTCGAGATCGGGATGACCGAGTTCGACAGCTCCTTTGTCTTCATGCCGCTGACGGAGGCGCAGGCCTATTTCAACCGCGACGGCGACGTGAACGTCATCGAGATCTTCGTCGACAATCCCGACAAGACCCAAGCCGTGCGCGACGCCATCGAGGCCGATGCGCCGCGACCGCTCGTGCTGTCCGACTGGCGCCAGCGCAACCGGACCTTCTTCAACGCGCTCGAAGTCGAACGCAACGTCATGTTCATCATCCTGGCCCTGATCGTGCTCGTCGCGGCGCTCAACATCGTCTCGGGCCTGATCATGCTGGTAAAGGACAAGACATCGGACATCGCGATCCTGCGGACGATGGGGGCGACGCGCGGCACGGTCCTGCGCGTCTTCCTGATCACGGGCGCGGCGATCGGCGTCTTCGGGACGCTGGCGGGCCTCGGGCTCGGGATCGTCTTCGCCAGGAACATCAAGTCGATCACCGCGGCGCTGAACTGGCTCACCGGCGCCAATCTCTGGGATCCGACGGTGCGTTTCCTCAGCGACATTCCCTCCGTCATTGATTGGGGCGAGGTCACCAGCGTGGTGGTGATGGCGCTTGTCCTGTCGCTGCTGGCGACGCTCTATCCGGCTTGGAAGGCGGCGCGTCTCGACCCCGTCCAAGCGCTCAGGATGGGTTGAAGGCGGGAACTGGTCGCATCATGCAACGCGAAACACCTGCACTCTTCCTCTCTCAGGTCGAGCGCTTCTACCCCCAGACCGATGCTCCGCTCGAAATCCTGCGCAAGGCGGATTTCGCGCTGTGGCCAGGCGAGCTCGTCGCGCTCGTCGCACCGAGCGGCACCGGTAAGTCGACCTTGCTCCATGTCGCCGGCCTGCTCGAAAAGCCGGATGCCGGCGAGGTCTTCGTCGGCGGCATGGCGACCGCCAAGCTCGACGACAAGGGCCGCACGCGGCTGCGGCGCACCGAGATCGGCTTCGTCTACCAGTTCCACCATCTGCTGCCGGAGTTCAGCGCGCTGGAGAATGTCGTCCTGCCGCAGCGCATCCGCGGCCTGCCGAAGCAATTGGCGGAGGAGCGGGCCGCCGAACTCCTGACCTTCCTCGGCCTGGGCGCGCGCCTCGACCATCTGCCGGGCGAACTCTCCGGCGGCGAGCAGCAGCGCGTCGCGATCGGCCGCGCCATGGCCAATACCCCGCGCCTGCTGCTCGCCGACGAGCCGACCGGCAATCTCGACCCGCACACCTCGCTGCATGTCTTCAGCACGCTCGTGGCCCTGGCCCGGGCCTCGGGGTTGGCGGCGCTGATCGCGACCCATAACCTCGACCTCGCGCGCCGCATGGACCGGCAGGTCACGATCCGCGACGGGCTGGTCGTGCCGCTGTAGTCGGCAATCTCCAGCGGAGGTCCGATCGTGACGTTTGCCGCCGTTCTGTCCGGGGTTCTGGCGTGGTTCAGCGTCCTGATCTCTATGATGGCGGTGATCTTTCTCACCATCCGTCGTTGCGCGCGCGATCGGCCATCCGACCTGGTCCGTGATCGAGGCGCACTACCAGTCGAATTGGGGAAGGCTGCGCAATCCTGGTGATGCTCGCAGCCGGATTCGCGCGCAGATCGATGGGACCTACTGGCGGGGCATACTGCTTGTGGAGCACATCCTGCTGGTGCTGCTTGTGATGTTTGGTCCGCACCTGTTCCTGCCCTAGGGACCGGTGCAGCCTGCAAAGGCGATCCGAGAGCCGCAAGATTTTGTTAACTGCCATTCATATGTGCAGAACGGAGCTGACCTATAGGCATTGACGAGAACAAAACATGAATTAAACTGGACATAGAGAGAACACAGGAGATGGACATGATCGCTGCGCGCAAACTGGTCGTTGGCTTGGCCGAAATCCTGTCGCTTGGCCTGTTCCTCGGCATGATCTGGATCTGGGCGGCGCTGATGGCGGGGCCACGCGTCTGACCTATCCACAGCGCGGCATGCCACCGCCTCGACGCCTGCCCCGCAACCGCTTCATATGACGCTGGCGCGACGCTGCGAGTCGCGCCCTGAGCAGCGGGCAGGCGAGGGTGGAATGAGTCGAGAATCCGGCGAGGCGCGCATTCTGTCGGAGGTCGGCTTCGTCCATCTTCATGTCCATTCGAGCTATTCGCTGCTCGAAGGCGCGATGACCGTCTCCACCATCGCCAAGATGGCTGCCGGAGACGGGCAGCCGGCACTGGCGCTGACCGACACCAACAACCTGTTCGGCGCGCTCGAATTCTCGGAGAAGCTGGCGAGCTCCGGCTTGCAGCCGATCGTGGGCGTGCAGCTCTCGGTCGATTTCGCGGATGAAGCCGAGGGCGGCCGCAAGCCCGTGCAGCAGGACATACCGCACATCGTCCTGCTCGCGATGACGGAAGGCGGCTACGGCAACCTGATGAAGCTCGTCTCCGAGGCCTGCCTGGCGGCTGGCGGCTCGGGGCAGCCGATCTCGTCGCTGGAGCGCCTGGCGGCGCATCATGACGGGCTGATCGCCCTGACGGGCGGTTATGGCGGTCCGCTCGACCTGGCGCTGCGGGCCGGGCAGACGCCACAGGCGAAAACCCGGCTCGACCAACTCGCCGCCATTTTCGGCGACCGGCTCTATGTCGAGATCCAGCGCCATGAGCGCGAGGGGCAGGCCGCGGTCGAGGCGCATCTGCTGCGGCTCGCCTATGATGCCGACCTGCCGATCGTCGCCACCAACGAACCCTTCTTCGCAAAGCCTGGCGACTTCGACGCTCATGACGCGCTGCTGGCGGTCGCCGCCGGGCGTCTGGTTTCCGACGGCGAACGCCGCCGCGTCACGCCGCTGCATCAGTTCGCCAGCCGCGCCGAGATGAAGCGGCGCTTCGCCGACCTGCCGGAGGCCTTGAGCGCGACCGTCGAGATTGCGATGCGTTGCTCCTGGCGCGTCGGCCTGCGCAAGCCGATCCTGCCGCGCTTCGGCGCGGAAGGGAGCGACGAGGCGGAGGAGCTGGAAGCACAGGCGCGCGCCGGCCTTGCCGCGCGGCTCGCCAAGCACGGCCCGGCTTCCGGCTATACGGTCGAGGACTATGAGAAGCGGCTCGATTTCGAGCTCTCCATCATCACTCGGATGAAGTTCCCGGGCTACTTTCTGATCGTTGCCGACTTCATCAAGTGGGCCAAGGATCACGGCATTCCGGTCGGGCCCGGCCGCGGTTCGGGCGCGGGCTCGCTCGTCGCCTATGCGCTGACCATCACCGACGTCGATCCGTTGCGCTTCGGCCTGCTGTTCGAGCGCTTCCTCAACCCCGACCGCGTCTCGATGCCGGACTTCGACATCGATTTCTGCCAGAACCGGCGAGAAGAGGTGATCGACTACGTCAAACGCCATTATGGCGAGGAGCGCGTCGCCCAGATCATCACCTTCGGTACGTTGCTGGCGCGCGGCGTGCTGCGCGATGTCGGCCGCGTTCTGGAAATGCCTTATGGCCAGGTCGACAAGCTGACCAAGCTCGTGCCGCAGAATCCAGCGAAGCCGATTTCGCTGGTCGATGCGATCGCGGGCGAGCCCAAGCTGCAGGAAGCGGCTGCGGAGGAGCCGATCGTCGCGCGCCTGCTCGAGATCGGCCAGAAGCTCGAAGGCCTGCATCGCCACGCCTCGACCCATGCTGCCGGCGTCGTCATCGGCGACCGCCCGCTCGAACAGCTCGTCGCGCTCTCGGTCGATCCGCGCACCGGCATGCGCGTCACCCAGTTCAACATGAAATGGGTCGAGCAGGCCGGGTTGGTGAAGTTCGACTTCCTCGGCCTCAAGACGCTGACTACCCTGGAGACGGCGGTGAAGCTCATCGCCCAGCGCGGCATCGCGGTCGACCTCGCGAGCCTGCCTTTCGACGATCCCAAGAGCTACGAGATGCTGGCGCGCGGCGAGGTGGTCGGCGTGTTCCAGGTGGAAAGCGCCGGCATGCGTCGTGCGCTCGTCGACATGAAAGCCGACCGGATCGAGGATCTGATCGCGCTGGTCGCGCTCTACCGGCCGGGCCCGATGGATAACATCCCGAGCTATTGCCGCCGCAAGCTCGGTCAGGAAAGCCCGACCTATCTGCACCCCAAGATGGAGCCTATCCTCGCCGAAACGCACGGCATCATCGTCTACCAGGAGCAGGTGATGCAGGTCGCCCAGGCGCTCTCGGGCTATTCGCTCGGCGAGGCAGACCTGCTGCGCCGCGCCATGGGCAAGAAGATCAAGGCCGAGATGGACGCCCAGCGCGACCGTTTCGTGCGCGGCGCCGTCGAAGGAGGCATGACCAAGGATATCGCTTCCGAGATCTTCGATCTTCTGGCGAAATTCGCCGATTACGGCTTCAACAAGAGCCATGCGGCCGCTTATGCCGTGGTGGCTTTCCAGACCGCCTATCTCAAGGCGAATTATCCGGTCGAATTCCTCGCCGCCTCGATGACGCTCGATATGGGCAACACCGACAAGCTCAACGAATTCCGCCGCGACGCCGAGCGCCTTAACATCAAGGTTCTGCCGCCCGCGATCAACCGCTCCGGCGTCGAGTTCGACGTTGCCGATGGCGCGATCCATTATGCGCTCGGCGCGATCAAGGGCGTCGGGCGGTTTGCGGTCGAATCCGTCGTCGTCGCGCGCCGCGCCGGCGGCGATTTCAAGGATCTCGCTGACTTCGCCCGGCGGATCGACACCAAACTGGTCAACCGCCGTACCATCGAGGCGCTGATTGCGGCAGGCGCGCTGGATGCGCTGGAGCCGGAGCGTGCCCGGGCCATGGCGGCGATCGACGGCATGCTGGCACTCTCCAACCGCACGCGTGACGAGGCGGCGGCAGGACAATCCGATTTCTTCGGCGGCGGCATGGTCCAGGAGGCTTTCCGCATCCCGCCCGTCGAGCCGTGGTCACCGGCCGAACGGCTCAGGCGCGAGCATGACGCGGTCGGCTTCTTCCTCTCCGGCCATCCGCTCGACGATTACGAGCACGTGCTCAAGCGCCTGCGCGTGCAGCGCTATGCCGATTTTGCCCAGACAGTGCGCGCCAACGGCACTTCGGTCGCCAAGGTCGCCGTTTCCGTCATCGACAAATCGGAGCGGCGGACGAAATCCGGCTCGAAGATGGGCATCGTCAACCTCTCCGATCCGAGCGGCCAGTTTGAAGCGATCCTGTTCTCGGAGGGGCTGCAGCGCTACCGGGACCTGCTGGAGCCGGGCAGGGCGCTGGTCCTGCGCCTTTCTGCCGTGCTCGACGGCGAGGAGGTTCGGCCCCGCATCGAGGATGTCGAGGTGCTGGACGATCTCGCCGCGCGTCAGAAACAGGATCTGCTGGTCTATCTGCGCGACGACAAGGCGCTGGCCTCGATTGCCGAACGTGTCCGTCCGCGCAGCGACGGCATCAGGGCCGAGGGCAAGATCGCGCTGGTGATGATCCTGAACGACGGCGCGCAGGAGGTCGAGATCGAATTGCCGGGGCGCTATCCGGTCAACCAGCAGATCGCCAATGCGGTGCGCGCCGCGCCCGGCGTGGTCAGCGTCGAATTGCGCTGAAGAGGCGCGAAAGCTGCCTGGGATCGGGTGGGTTTTCGCCTGCGCGATCGGCCGGTGTGTTACCGGCCTTGTGCTGAGCTGAGAGCAATGCTTTCAAATGCAGCGGGAAAGCGTTTTCATCCGGGTGCGAAGCCGTTTCTCACCAGAGGGATGGAGCGGACCTGAATGCCGGGGGGCCTGTCGTGAATCATTATATCGCGCGCATTCCGATGAGCCTTGCGGTGCCCGAAGCGATGCACTGGGCCATCAAGGACGTGCTGGAGGGCGAGTACGAGGCGGGCTATGACGGCGTCGGCCTCGATATCCTCGATATCGGCGCGAATGTCGGTTCTTTTGCGCTCTGGGCAACGGCGCGCTGGCCGGGCAGCGTGGTGACTTCCTACGAACCACATCCCGGCACCTTCGAGTTCCTGAAGCGCAATACGCATCAGCGCCGTGATATCGTCATCGTCAACGCGGCTCTGTTTCCTGGCGGACAGAAGACTGCGAGCTTTGTGAGCCGCTTCGCCGGAGACGGCGAATCCGGACTGGCGTCCTATGCCGGCGATACCTTCGTGGCGGGCGCCATGGTCGAGCGCTACGAGGTCGCTGTCGTGGATCCCGCCAGCCTGGCATCACCGGACATCGTGAAAATCGATATCGAGGGCGGCGAGGGCGATGTGCTGGATCATATCGATCTGTCAAAGACTTCGCTGGTATTGCTGGAGTACCAGAATCGCAAGAACCGCATCCAGCTGGAAGCCCGCCTGAAAGCGGATTTCGACCTGATCGACACCCATGAGCACTCCTGGGATCCGCTGCTCGAACAGCGCTGCTACCGGCCCGATCTGGCGGGCGACGTTTATGGGCGCATGTTTGCAGCCCGTAAGGGCGTGACACGCATGAGGCGCACGGCTGAGGGATGAGCGATGGTGCGCCGCGCCGCTGTGAGCGCTCCGGCCTGACTTGCGGGATTGGACAAGGATGGGGAACGTTTCCATGCTGAATTCCATTGTCGTCGATCGTCGCAGCCTGATCGCGGGCGCGACGGTGCTGAGCATCGCCGCCGCGGTCCGGCCGCTATGCGCACAAGCGCAGGAGAAACCGATGATCGACGCCCGCACCGCGCTCATCGTCGTCGATGTGCAGAACGATTTCTGCCCGGGCGGCAATCTCGCCGTGACCAGGGGCGATGAGGTCGTCGCGGTGATCAATGCGCTGGGC
Organism: Bosea vaviloviae; assembly: GCF_001741865.1. NCBI lineage: Bacteria > Pseudomonadati > Pseudomonadota > Alphaproteobacteria > Hyphomicrobiales > Alloboseaceae > Allobosea > Allobosea vaviloviae. The sequence continues at coordinate 4,439,936 of NZ_CP017147.1, read as the reverse complement.
AAGCATTTCGAGACCATCGTCCTGACGCAGGATTGGCATCCCGCCGGCCACTCCTCCTTCGCCACGAGCCATCCCGGCAAGAAGCCCTTCGAACTGATCCAGATGCCTTATGGCCCGCAGGTGCTGTGGCCGGACCATTGCATTCAGGGCAGCAAGGGCGCCGAATTCCGAGCCGATCTCGATCTGCCCCGCGCCCAGACCATCGTCCGGAAAGGCTACCGGCCGGAGATCGACAGTTATTCGGGCTTCGTCGAGGCCGACCGCAAGACGCCGACGGGCCTGGGCGGATACCTCAAGGAGCGCGGCGTCACGCGCGCTGTCGTCGTCGGCCTCGCCACGGATTTCTGCGTAAGCTGGACGGCTCAGGACGCAGCCAAAGCGGGGCTGGAGACGCTGGTCGTCGAAGAGGCCTGCCGCGCGATCGATCTCAACGGCTCGCTCGCCAAGGCCTGGGCGGATATGGCGGCGTTGGGGATCAAGCGGATCAAGGCGGCGGATTTGCCGGGCTGAAAGCTTTACATGTCGCGCTCGCAGCGCCTGCTCGATCTGGTTCAGGTGCTGCGCCGGCATCGCAGGCCGGTCAGCGGCCGCAGGCTCGCCGAGCAAACCGGCATCAGCATCCGCACGCTCTATCGCGATATCGCGACCTTGCAGGGGCAGGGCGCGCCGATCGAGGGGGAGCCCGGCCTCGGCTATGTGCTGCATCCGGGCTTCATGCTGCCGCCGCTGATGTTCACGGAAGACGAGATCGAGGCGCTGGTGTTGGGTTCGCGCTGGGTTGCGGACCGGGCCGATGAGCGCCTGGGCGCGGCGGCGCGCGACGCCATGGCCAAGATCGCGGCGGTTCTGCCGGCTGATCTGCGTGAGCGCGCTGAGGCTTCGGCGCTGCTCGTCGGGCCCGGCGCGGCGATCAGCGAAGGCCGCATCGATCTCGGCCTCATCCGCAAGGCCATTCGCTCTGAACGGAAGCTCGCCATCCTTTATCGCAATGGCAAGGAGGCGCGCTCGGAGCGCGTGATCTGGCCTTTCGCGCTGAGCTTCTTCGATCATGTCCGGATCGTCGTCGCCTGGTGTGAATTGCGGCGGGGGTTCCGGCATTTCCGCGCCGACCGCATCGCCGAATTGACCGCGCTGGAGATGCGCTATCCACGCCGCAGGCTGGCGCTCCTCAAGGAATGGCGCGAGAGCGAGGGCATCCCGCCGCCGGAATAACAGACACTGCCGGAAATTGGCAGCATCGGCATCTAGTGTGACGAGGCCTTCCAAGAACAGGAGCCCCCCGATGCTGGATGCCAATTTCATCATTCTCTATGTCGACAGCCCGCTCGCGAGCGCCCGGTTTTACGCCGACCTGCTCGGCCGCGAGCCGCTCGATTCGTCTGCGACCTTCGCGATGTTCGCCTTGCCGTCGGGCATCATGCTGGGACTGTGGTCGCGCCACACTGTCGAACCTGCGGCGGGGGCGGCTGGCGGCGGCGCGGAGATCGCCATGACGGCCACTGATGCCGCTGCTGTGGATGCCGCCCACGTCGACTGGGCGGCGCGGGGGCTGGCCATCCTGCAAGCGCCAACGGATCTCGATTTCGGCCGCACCTTCGTGGCGCTCGACCCCGATGGCCACCGCCTGCGGGTCTTCGCGCCCGCGCAGGCGTGAGGAGGTCTCGATGAACGGGCACTGGATTGCGGTGGCTGCCGCCGAGCATGTCAGGCGTGGCCTTTCCGGTGGATTCATGCAGGTTTGCCACGGCAAGGGCGCACCGTTGCGGCGCATCAAACCAGGTGACCACGTCGTCTATTATTCGCCGACCGCCACATTCGGCGGCTTGGACCGGCTGCAGGCGTTCACGGCGATCGGGACGGTGCGGGAGAGGGAGCCATACCGAGCCGATATGGGCAATGGCTTCCAACCTTTCCGACGCGATGTCGATTGGCTGGAGGCGCAGGAGGCGCCGATCAGGCCGCTGCTCGACCGATTGCATCTGACCGCAGGGCAGCGAAATTGGGGTTATCAGCTCCGTTTCGGGCTGCTTGGTGTCGAGACACATGATTTCGAGATCATCGCCTCGGCGATGTCGGCTCATGCGGTAAATGCAGCTTCGCTGTAGTGCTGTTTCCCCGCAGAGCTCTCAGTATTGCTGGCTAAGCATCTCTCTGTTGCATCACGAGGCGCGCGAGGCTAATCAGGCGGCGGGTGCGGGAGCTAAAGCATGAAGATCATGCTGAGAATTATAACCAAGGATGGCCGAGATGACATCTCCTAAGAATTTTATTTATATTGTCGGCGCGAGTGCTTTCCTGGCTTCGGGCGCATCGGCGTTGGCCCAGACCCCTACCCAGGCCGACCAGCTCAAGCTCGCCTATCAGGCCGGGCGAAACCAGCTCGGTATTTTGAGCTATTGCAACGACAAGGGCTTCGTCGGCACCGACGTCCTCGACATCCAGAAGAAGTTGCTCGGCATGGTGCCGGTTCCCGCCGACAAGAGCGGTGGCGACTCGGCTGAAGCCCAGGGCCGCACCGGCACCATCGCGGCATGGGCATCCAACAGAATATCGAGACGATCGCCAAGGCGCAGAACGCCACGGCTGAAACCTACTGCAAGCAGATCGGCGCTGTGGTCACGCAGATGGGCGCAGCCCTGCCAAAATAAGGCTTGATCGCCTTCGACAGAACGCGACGCCCCCGACCCTGCGCAACGAGCTTGCGTTGCGGGTCGGGGCATTTGTGCGGTTTGTGATCGCACCAGCCGGCTAACGCCTTGCATTCCCGCGTCATCCCCTGTATGGCGCAGCCCATCCCACATGGGGAGCATCGCTTCATACTCGAAGCGTTCCGGTGACTTGGCAGCTTATGCCTCGTTCATTCGCACCCCAGAGGCTCAACCGGAAGGAATTTTGATACCATGGCTCTGCCAGATTTCTCTATGCGCCAGTTGCTCGAGGCCGGCGCGCATTTCGGCCACCAGTCGCATCGCTGGAACCCGAAAATGTCGCCCTACATCTTCGGCACGCGCAACAACATCCACATTCTTGACCTGTCGCAGTCGGTGCCGATGCTGTCGCGCGCCCTGCAGGCGGTCTCGGATACCGTCGCCCGCGGCGGCCGCGTCCTCTTCGTCGGCACCAAGCGCCAGGCGCAGGATTCGATCGCCGACGCTGCCAAGCGCTCGGCTCAGTATTATGTCAATTCGCGTTGGCTCGGCGGCATGCTGACCAACTGGAAGACCATCTCGGCTTCGATCCAGCGCCTGCGCAAGGTTGATGAGCTCCTCAATGGAGGTGGCACCGGCCTGACCAAGAAAGAGCGCCTGATGCTGGCGCGCGAGCGCGACAAGCTCGAGCGCGCGCTCGGCGGCATCAAGGACATGGGCGGCACGCCCGACATGGTCTTCGTGATCGACACCAATAAGGAAGCACTTGCGATCAAGGAGGCCCAGCGCCTCGGCATCCCAGTCGCCGCCATCATCGACTCGAACAGCGATCCGGACGGCATCACCTTCCCGGTTCCGGCCAATGACGACGCTGGCCGCGCCATCGCGCTCTATTGCGATCTGGTCGCGCGCTCGGCCATCGACGGCATCTCGCGCGCTTCGGGCGACCATGGCATCGATCTCGGCGCCGCCGAGGCCCCGGTCGTCGAGGAGGTTGTCGCTGAGCCCGCCAACGATGCCGGCCCGACCTTCGAGCTGCTGACCGCGCCGCGCGGCGCGCCGGACGATCTCATGAAGCTTTCCGGCATGGGCCCTGAGCTCGTCCAGAAGCTCAATGATGGTGGCCTGTTCCATTTCTGGCAGTTCGCTGCGATGTCGCCTGCCGATGTGACCAAGGTCGATCACGACCTGAAGCTCGCCGGTCGCATCGAGCGTGACGGCTGGGTCGCCCAGGCGCGCGATCTCGCCGACGCGTGATCTTAATTCCGCGACGCGTCATCGGCGCGTCGCGAAAGCGCATTCTTCAATGATGCGAGACGAGCGCCGGCGGCCGGAAACGGAGCGTCGGCGTTCTTCCTTCAAGTGATGTTTCGAGACGAATTGCGCGGCTGGCCCCGATGAGGGCGCAGTCCGCATGACAATAAGGACAAGGCAAATGGCAGCGATCACCGCCGGCATGGTGAAGGAACTCCGCGACAAGACCGGCGCGGGCATGATGGACTGTAAGACCGCGCTCAGCGCCGTCGACGGCAACATCGAGGCCGCGATCGACTGGCTGCGCACCAAGGGCCTCGCCAAGGCCGCCAAGAAGGCCGGCCGCGTCGCTGCCGAAGGTCTCGTCGCCGTTGCGATCGTCGGCCATAGCGGCGTTGTCATCGAGCTGAACTCGGAGACGGATTTCGTCGCGCGCAACCTCGAATTCCAGGCGCTCGCTCATGGCATCGCCAATGTCGCGCTTGAGCGCGGCGGCGACGTCGATGCGGTGCTCGCCCATCACTATCCCGGCGGCGGCACGGTTTCCGAGGCGGTTGCCAACGCCATCGCCACCATCGGCGAGAACATGACGCTGCGCCGCGTCGCCTCGCTGAAGGTTTCGGCCGGCCTGATCGGCTCCTATGTCCATGGCGCGGTCGCCGACGGCCTCGGCAAGATCGGCGTCATCGTCGCGCTGGAATCGACCGGCAACACCGACGAGCTCGCCGTGCTCGGCCGTCAGCTTGCCATGCATGTCGCGGCGACCAACCCGGTTGCGCTCGATCTTGCTTCGGTCGATCCCGAGGTGCTGGCTCGCGAGAAGGCGATCCTGGCCGAAAAGAACGCCGGCAAGCCCGCCAATGTGCTCGAGAAGATCACCGAGAGCGGCCTGAAGAGCTACGCCAAGGAATATTGCCTGCTCGAGCAGGCCTATATCCATGACGGCTCGAAGTCGGTCGGCCAGGTGCTCAAGGAGCTCGAAGGCAAGGTCGGCGCTCCGGTGAAGCTCACCGGCTTCGCGCGCTTTGCGCTCGGCGAAGGCATCGAGAAGGAAGAGCAGGATTTCGCGGCGGAGGTCGCAGCCGCCGGCGGTACGACGGGCTGAAATGCCGGTTGACGATTGAGAAAAAGGCCGCGCCCAGCGCGGCCTTTTTTGTAACAAGATGGCTGCGGATACGAATCGAGTTCGCGTTGGAGCATCGGCCCGAAAAGTGGGAACCGGTTTTCGGGACAAGCCGATGCAAGATCAAAGCCCTACAGCATCAGATCGAATACGATATTCGACCTGATGCTGTGGCCAGGGAGACGAATCCGTGAGACCTAAACGCGTCCTTGTGAAGCTCTCCGGCGAAGCCCTTGCGGGACAAGCGGGATCTGGCCTCGACGGCCACACGCTGACAGCGCTGGCGGCTGACATTGCACATGCCGCACGCGAAGGCGTCGAGATCGCCATCGTGGTCGGCGGCGGCAATTTCTTTCGCGGCCTGCAGGGCCTGAACAAGGGTCTCGATCGGCCGAGCGCCGATTCCATCGGCATGCTCGGCACGGTGATGAACGCGCTTGCCCTCGAACACGCGATCGAGACCGCAGGCGCCCCGGCGCGCGCGATGTCGGCCGTGCCGATGCCCTCGCTTTGCGAGAGCTATGCGCGTCGCCGCGCCTTGGACCATCTCAGCAACGGCAAGGTAGTGATTCTGGGCGGCGGCACCGGCAACCCCTATTTCACCACCGATACGGGTGCCGCGTTGCGCGCTGCCGAGCTCGATTGCAGCCATCTGCTCAAGGCGACGCAGGTCGATGGTGTCTACACAGCCGATCCCAAGATCGATCCGAAGGCGACACGCTACGACACGCTGACGCATGCCGAGGCGATCAAGCGCGACCTCAAGGTGATGGATACTGCGGCCTTTGCGCTGGCGCGCGATGCCGGCCTCACCATCGTCGTGTTCTCGATCGCCGAGACCGGCGCGCTCGCAGCCGTGCTGCGCGGTGAGGGCAGGGCGACTTACGTCACTCCCTGAGGGCGGGGGCTGAGCCAGCCGGGCCGCCTGTTCAGGTTTGTGGGGTCAGAGTATTTCCACGTTTCTCCGAATCGCGGAAATGCTCTACCTCCTTGTTTTAACGCATTTTCTTCACGCGAACCGGTGTCCACTTCGCTCGAAATGCTCTAGTATGTGGCCCAGACACCCGGGCTCATCAGTTCAAGCAAGTGGCCATCCGGATCGCGGAGATAGAGGCTCTCTCCGCCGCGCTCCCAGGTCATGCGGCCCTCGATGGCGACGCCATGCTGCTTCAATCTGGTCTCCCAGACGGGCAATTCTTCGGCATCGACGGCGAAGCAGATATGCAGCGGCCCCGACCCGTCATGCGGGGGAATGGTTCCGTTGGGCGATGTCTGGCTGCCAAGTGATTCTCCACGCTGGAACAACAGCAACACGCTCGACCCGCCAATGTCGTAAGCGTACAACGTCTTGGTGCGTAGCATCGCCTCAACTTCAAGAACGTTCTCGTAGAACGCTGCGGCGCGCTCGAGATCGTCAACGTAAAGTGCGGTCTCGATAATGCGATTCAAGCGTGGCATGGCCGACTCCGGTGTCTGGACTCGTTTCAAGGGGGCTCGCCATGGCGAAGCCGAATGAGCGGGCGGTCAACCTCGCCGCGGCCGGCGACTCCGTTCTGGAACTGCGGCGGCGCATGAAATCCTTGACCCTGCGCGGACCCGCCGCCATGGTCGCGCCCGGTTTTGTATAAGCTCTCAAGGTCTTGAAGATAATGGCCCAGACGACATTCGATCTCGCGGACGTGAAGCGCCGCATGCAGAGTTCGCTCCAGTCCTTCAAGGGCGATCTCGCCTCGCTGCGCAGCGGTCGCGCCTCCGCCAACATGCTCGACCCGATCCAGGTCGAGGCCTATGGCGCCCGCACGCCGCTCAGCCAGCTCGCGACCGTCAGCGTGCCGGAAGCCCGCCTGCTCAGCGTTCAGGTCTGGGATCGCAGCATGACCGCGGCTGTTGAAAAGGCGATTCGCGAATCCGATCTCGGCCTCAACCCGCAGACGGAAGGCCAGGTGCTGCGCATCCGTATTCCAGAGCTGAACGAGCAGCGCCGCAAGGAGATGGTCAAGGTCGCCCATAAATATGCCGAGGATGCCAAGATCGCAGTGCGCCATGTCCGCCGCGACGGCATCGACCTGATCAAGAAGCTGGAAAAGGACGGCCACCTCACCAAGGATGACATGGTCCGGCAGTCCGATCAGGTCCAGAAGGCCACCGACCAGCACATCGCCGAGATCGATCAGGCGCTTGCGGCGAAGGAAAAAGAGATTCTGCACGTCTGAGACACGGGCTTCCGAGACGAGGACTGAGATCAAGCCTGCGCGGGAATGCCCCGCGCGAGGCTCATCACGGCGCTAGGCCGAACGAGGCATTGGAATGTCAGCAGGCCAGCGTCAGGGGCAGCAGCCCGCAGGCCCCAGCCATGTCGCCATCATCATGGATGGCAATGGGCGTTGGGCGCAGATGCGCGGGCTGCCGCGTCAGGAAGGTCATCGGCGCGGGCTCGATGCCCTGCGCCGCACGGTCAAGAACGCGGGCGAGCTCGGCATCGCGGTGCTGACGCTCTACAGCTTCTCGACCGAGAACTGGCGCCGGCCCCAGGCCGAGGTCTCCTTCCTGATGGGGCTGCTGAAGCGTTTCGTCGAAAAGGATCTCGCCGAGCTCGACGCCTCCGGGGTGAAGGTCCGCATTATCGGCGGCCGCGAGGATCTTGCTCCGGATCTGCGCCGTCTGGTCGAGCATGCCGAAGCCATGACCTGCAACAATACCGGCATGACGCTCGCCATCGCCTTCAACTATGGCTCGCGCGACGAGATCGTCCGCACGGCCCGCGCGCTGGCCGCCGAGGTCGCTGCCGGCCGCATCGCGACAAGCGCGATCGACGAGGCCCTGTTCTCGAGCCGCCTGGACACGAGCGATCTGCCCGATCCGGAACTGGTGATCCGCACCTCCGGCGAGACGCGCATCTCGAATTTCCTGCTCTGGCAGGCAGCCTATGCCGAATTCGTCTTCTCGCCGGTTCTCTGGCCGGATTTCGATCGCGCCGCTCTGGAAGACGCGCTCGCCGAGTACCGTCGTCGCGAGCGCCGCTTCGGTGGGGTGTCCGAGCCCGCAGACCGCAATGTGGGGGCAGCGTGAATGAGCCCCGCTCCGACGCCGCGCCGGTCGCCTCCAGCGAACTGAAGCTGCGGGTTGCGTCGGCTCTTGTCCTGGCGGCGGGCATTCTTGCTGCGACGTATTGGGGCGGCTGGCCCTTCCGGTTGGTCTGGACGCTCGTGGCGGGCCTGGTCGCTTATGAGTGGCTCTCGATCGTCAGTCGCCAGAACGCGGTCGCAGCAGGTATCGGCGTCGTGCTTGCGGGGCTGCTGCTCGGGTTTTCGCCGGCAAGCCAGCCAGCGCTGGCGGGCGTTGCGGCTGCGTTGGCCCTATGTGGAGCGGTGCTGACGCCCTTGACCCAGAATCGCCTGGCGCTCGAAATCTGCGGCGTCGCCTATGCGCTGGCCTTCGCGCTCATCACGCCGGCCTTGCGCGCGGTTCCCGATCTTGGCCTGGCTCTGATCATCTGGAGCTTCGCAGCGGTCTGGTTCACCGACATCGCGGCTTATTTCACCGGCCGCACGCTGGGCGGCCCCAAATTGATGCCGCGTTTCAGCCCGAAGAAAACCTGGTCCGGTGCGATCGGGGGCACGATGGCGGGCACGCTCGGAGGCTATGCGGTCTGGGCGCTGACGCCTCAGGCGGCGACGGTCGTTGGACCAGGGCTCGCGATTGCCGCGTCGTTCGCGGCCTCCGTCCTCAGCCAGGCTGGCGATCTCTTCGAATCCGCCATCAAGCGGCGCTTCGGAGCGAAGGATTCGAGCCGATTGATCCCCGGCCATGGCGGTTTCCTGGATCGTCTGGACGGTTATTGGGCCGTGCTGATCTTCGCTGGCCTGCTGCTGTTCCTGACGCGTCTTTGACGTAGAGAACCCGATGCTTCGCACCGTCACCCTGCTCGGCGCCACGGGCTCGATCGGCCGCTCGACCCGCGAGGTCGTCGCCGAGAATCCCGATCGTCTCGCGATCTCGGCCGTCGTCGGCGGCAAGGATGCGGTAGCGCTTGCCAAGGTCGCCATCGAGACCGGGGCGCGTTTTGCTGCGCTGGCCGACGAGGGCGGCGCGGCGGCGCTGGCGGAAGCCCTGTCGGGCAGCGGCATCGCCCATGGTGCGGGGCGCTCGGCCGTGTTCGACGCCGTGGCGATGCCGAGCGATATCGTCGTCAGCGCGATTTCCGGAGCAGCTGGACTGGAGGCGACCTTTGCGGCTCTGACGCCAGGCAGGGTCGTGGCGCTCGCCAACAAGGAAAGCCTCGTTTGCGCAGGAGCTGCCGTCATGGCGCGCGCGCAAGCGGTTGGGGTGCGGATCCTGCCGCTCGATTCCGAACATAACGCTTTGTTCCAAGTCCTTGGCGCTGAGCCGATCTCGGCCATCCGCACCATGACGCTGACGGCTTCGGGCGGACCCTTCCGCACCTGGAGCGTCGAGCAGATCGCCGCGGCGCGGCCCGAGCAGGCGCTGGCTCATCCCAACTATGCGATGGGCGCCAAGATCACGATCGATTCCGCCAGCATGATGAACAAGGGGTTGGAGCTGATCGAGGCCTGCTTCCTGTTCGGATTGCGCCATGACCAGCTCGACGTGCTGGTGCATCCACAGCAGATCGTCCACGGGCTCGTGACCTTCCGCGACGGCTCGGTCAGCGCCGGCATGGCCGTGCCCGATATGCGCGTTGCCGCTGCCCATTGCCTGGGGGTGGACGGTCGGCTCGATGCGCCGTCGACGCGCTTCCTGGACCTTGCGCTGACGGCGCCACTCGCCTTCGAGCGTCCCGATCTCGTGCGCTTCCCGGCGCTCGGGCTGGCCATGGCGGCGTTGGCACAGGGTGGCGCCATGCCGGCGATCCTCAATGCAGCCAATGAGATAGCCGTCGCGGCTTATCTCGCCGGCGCGATCAGTTTTCCTGGAATCGCCGCATTGGTGGAGGCCGTCTGCAGCCAGTCGGCGCCGCAGATGATGGCTCCGGCAGACGTTGCGGCTGCGCTGGCGATTGACCAAGATGCGAGAAAGCGCGCGCGGGCGCTCTTGTAGTAGGCCCCTTTCGCTGTCACCTAAGGGCGACAGATCGGGAGTTGTTGATGGAATTCGTAGCGACAATCTGGAATGCGGGCAGCTCCCTATTGGGCTATCTCGTGCCGTTTCTGTTCGTCCTCGCCATCGTCGTCTTCATCCATGAACTTGGGCATTTCCTCGTCGGTCGCTGGTGCGGTGTCGATGTGAAGGTGTTCTCGATCGGCTTCGGCCGCGAGATCTACGGCTTCAACGACAAGCACGGCACGCGCTGGCGCATCGCCCTGATCCCGCTCGGCGGCTATGTGAAGTTCTCCGGCGACGCCGATGCGTCCAGCGCTCCCGACAATGCCGAGGTCGCGCAGATGACGCCGCAGGAGCGGGTGCGTTCCTTCCCGGCGCAGTCGATCGGCGAAAGAGCCGCGATCGTCGCGGCCGGGCCGATCGCCAATTTCCTGCTCGCGATCTTCATCTTCACCGCCACCGTGTTCCTGTTCGGCAAGCAGGTATTGATCCCTCGGATTGATCAGGTTGTCGCCGGGGGCGCGGCCGAACGAGCGGGTTTGCAGGCGGGGGATCTCGTTGTCGCGATTGACGGCCAGCCGATGGGCAGTTTCAGCGATATGCAGCGCGTCATCTCGGTGCGGCCCAATGAGGTGGTCTCGGTCACCGTCGAGCGCGCCGGCGCCAAGCTGACGATCCCTGTGACGCCTGCCTTGGTCGAGACGACGTCGCCGCTCGGTAAGCAGCGGCTCGGGATCATCGGGGTTCAGGCGTCGCGCAAGGCGGAGGACTGGACGGTCCAGCATTTCGGGCCGCTCGAAGCGGTGCGCAATGGCGTCTCTGAGACCTGGTTCGTGGTCGAGCGGACCTATGACTACATCGGCAAACTGGTCAGCGGGCGCGAATCGACCGACCAGCTGTCGGGGCCGATCCGGATCGCCCAGGTTTCCGGTCTGGTGGCGTCGAATGGCGGATTTCTGGCCCTGATCAACCTGGCGGCGATCCTGTCCGTCTCGATCGGGCTGATGAACCTGCTGCCGGTCCCGATGCTCGATGGCGGGCATCTCATGTTCTACGCGATAGAAACACTTCGCGGCCGCCCGCTCAGCGAACGTGCGCAGGAAATCGGCGCCCGCATCGGGCTCAGTCTCGTCCTGTTACTGATGCTGTTCGTAACCTGGAATGACATCCTTCACGTCCGTTCGCAGCTTTGATCGGATTTTCACGTCCTGACCGCGTCGCTTTGCGGCGGAATCGCGGCAGGACGCGTGGCCTCCTGGCAACGTGGCGCTTAAAAATATTTTGTTAACGACAATGGCGGTTTGCGTCCCGCAGGAAACTTTGTAGAAGCGTTTGGACTGCAATGTCGCCATGCCGCTGCCCCTAGGCGGTGGTCCCCGTTTGGGGTGGCGACCCGAGAAAATGGAATAGGCGACCCGATGACGTCGACCCAAAAGAGCCTGTCTTTCAAGCTGCGGCTCTCTCGATCAGTCGGACTTTCGGCCTTCATGTTGGCCGTAAGCGGTGGCGTAGTGTTCGCGCAGGCCGTGATTGTCCAGGGCAACAGAAGCGTCGACGCGGAGACGATCCGCACCTACGCGGCCGGGCAGGGCTCAACTGCTCCGCAGGATATCCGCCAGAATCTGATGGCTACCGGCCTGTTCTCCAGCGTGCAGGTCAGCCGCCGCGGATCGCAGACCGTGATCGCGGTCAGGGAGAACGACACGATCAATCGTGTCGCCTTCGAGGGTAACCGCCGGCTGAAGAGCGATGTGCTGCTCCAGCAGGTCCAGTCGAAAGCGCAGGGCCCGATGAGCCAGGCGCTGATCGATGCCGACGTTCAGCGTCTGAAGGACGCCTATCGCCGCGCTGGTTACGGTCTGGCCTCGGTGAGCGGCCGTATCGCTCCGCTGCCGAACGGGCGCTCGGATGTGGTCTTCACCATCGTCGAGAGCGGCAAGACCGGCATCAAGTCGATCAATTTCAGCGGCAATGGCGTTTACTCGTCGGGTCGCCTGCGCGGTCTGATGACCTCGACCGAGTCGAACTTCCTCAGCTTCATCAAGACCTCGGACGTCTATGAGGCCGACCGGATCTCCTCCGATCTCGAGCTTATTCGCCGTTTCTATCTGAAGAACGGCTATGCCGACTTCCAGATCGTCTCGAACAATGCCCGCTTCGACGAGGCGCAGGGCGGTTGGGTCGTCGACATCGCGGTCGATGAAGGTCCGCAATACCGCGTCGGCAATGTGGCGGTCGATTCCAAGCTGCCCGACATTGATCCCAATGCGCTGCAGCGTGTCATCGCGACATCCGCCGGCGATACCTACAATGCCGAGGCGGTCGAGAAGTCGCTGGTGGCTCTGACGACGGAAGTTTCGCGCCGCGGCTATGCCTTCGCGCAGGTCCGGCCGCGCGGCGACCGCGATTCTGCCGGGCGCCAGATCGGCATCACCTATGTCATCGACGAAGGCCCGCGGGTCTATGTCGAGCGCATCAATGTGCGCGGCAACACCCGTACGCGTGATTATGTCGTGCGCCGTGAGCTCGATCTTGGTGAAGGCGATGCCTACAACAAGGTGCTGGTCGACCGCGCTGAGCGCCGCCTCAACAATCTCGGCTTCTTCAGCAAGGTGCGTGTCACCAATGAGCCGGGCTCGACGCCTGACCGCGTCATCGTCAATATCGATGTCGAGGACAAGGCGACCGGTTCGTTCTCGATTGCCGGTGGTTACTCGACCTCGGACGGCGTCATCGGCGAAGTCTCCCTGTCGGAGTCGAACTTCCTCGGCCGCGGCCAGTTCGTCCGCATCGCCGGCACGCTCGGACAACGCACCCAGGGCGTCGATTTCTCCTTCACGGAGCCGTACTTCCTCGGCCGCCGGATCGGGGCAGGCTTCGATCTGTTCTCGAAGTACAACGACAACTACAACACTGGCCGTTTCGAAAGCCGCGTGAATGGCGGGCAGGTGCGCCTGACCTTCCCGATCACGGAAGAGTTTTCGATCACGCCGCGCTACTCGCTCTATACGACCGAGATCAAGGTTCCGAACACGACAGACCGCCCCTATAACGACTGCTCCGCGCCGCTGGCCGGCATTACGCCGGGAACAGCCGGGGCGATCGGGGCAGATTCTGTCTATAACTGCTTGAGCAATGGCGAGGCGACGATCGCGGTCAAGGAGGCGGTCGGCACCACGCTGACCTCGCTGGTTGGCTTGAACTTCAACTACAACTCGCTCGACAACTACCAGAACCCGCGCAACGGCTTCCTGGCCGAGATCAAGCCTGAATTCGCTGGTGTCGGCGGCGATTCGAAGTTCCTGCGTATCGCGGCGGATGCCCGCTACTACCGCGAGATCTTCGACGATGTCGTCGGCTTCGCTCGCGTGCAGGGTGGCCACGTCCAGGCGGCCGGCGGCGATCTGCGCATGATCGACCACTACTTCCTCGGACCGAGCTTGGTGCGCGGTTTTGCGCCCTCGGGTATCGGCCCGCGCGATATCGGCACGACGCTTAATCCGACCGACCCGACGACCAACGCGCTCGGCGGCACCAGCTATTTCGGCGGCACGCTCGAAGTGCAGTTCCCGATCTTCGGTTTGCCGCGGGATCTCGGCTTGCGCGGCGCCGTCTTCGCCGACGCCGGTACGCTGTTCAATTACGAGGGCGGCAACAAGGTGGCGCTCACGGGCTGCCCGGCCGGGACTGAGGCTCGTCAGTTCAACGTCTCCGTGAACTCGGGGTATCAGAGCAACCTCGCCTGCGTCCGCGACAAGAACATGATCCGGTCTTCGGTCGGTGTCAGCCTGCTCTGGCAGTCGCCGCTTGGCCCGATCCGCTTCGACTATGCCTATGCGTTGACCAAGGATGATGGCTATCGCGACCCGACCTCTGGCGTGAAGCTCGGCGGCGATCGCCTGCAGGCCTTCCGCTTCTCTGGCGGCACGCGCTTCTGACGCGACGGGGCACGTTGCCCCGTCCCGGATCTTCTCGATGTCAGACCCTCAATTCTTTCCTTTGGCGACCTCGCTCAGCTTCGGCGAGGTCGCAGCCATTTCGGGCGCCGCCTTGCCGGAAGGCACCGATGCGGCTCGCATGATCACCGGCGCGGCGGCACTGGAAGCCGCAGGCCCGTCCGATCTCGCCTATATGGACAACCCGAAATACACTGACGCCCTGGCGGCGACGGGCGCGGGGTTGTGCCTGGTGTCGTCGCGCTTCGCCATGCGGGTGCCGACTGGCACCACCGCGCTGGTTTCCAACGCCCCCTATCATGCCTTTGCCCTGGTGCTCGCCCGCTTCTTCCCGACGGCGTTGAAGCCAGGCTCGATGTTCGGCTCGCAAGGCGTGGCGCCCGGCGCCTTCGTTCACGCGACAGCCGTTCTGGAGGCAGGTGTCACGGTCGATCCTGGCGCGGTCATTGGCCCTGGCGCCGAGATCGGGGCGGGCACCGTGGTCGGCTCCCATGCCGTCATCGGACCGCAGGTCCGCATCGGGCGCGACTGTGCGATCGGTTCGGGCAGCACACTGCAGTCGACCCTCATCGGCAACCGCGTCATCATTCATCCGGGCGTGCGCATCGGCCAGGACGGCTTCGGCTTCGCGATGAGCCCGAAAGGGCACATGAAGGTGCCGCAGATCGGGCGCGTCATCATCCAGGACGATGTCGAGATCGGCGCCAACACCTGCATCGACCGCGGCGCGAGCCGCGATACGGTGATCGGCGAGGGCACCAAGATCGATAACCTGGTCCAGATCGGCCATAACGTCGTCATCGGGCGCCACTGCGTCATCGTCTCCCAGGTCGGCATCGCCGGCTCGTCGACGCTGGAGGATTTCGTCGTCCTCGGCGGTCAGGTCGGCCTTGCCGGCCATCTGACGATCGGCATGGGCGCGCAAGTCGCAGCCCAAAGCGGCGTCGCGGGCGATGTGCCGCGCGGTGCGCGCTATGGTGGCTATCCCGCCCAGCCGGCACTGAGCTGGGCGCGCGAGAGCGCCCTGCTGAAGTCGCTGGTCGCCAAACGTGGCAAGACCTCGGATCGCTCAGACG
Organism: Bosea vaviloviae; assembly: GCF_001741865.1. Lineage (NCBI taxonomy): Bacteria > Pseudomonadati > Pseudomonadota > Alphaproteobacteria > Hyphomicrobiales > Alloboseaceae > Allobosea > Allobosea vaviloviae. Next base: position 4,424,818 of record NZ_CP017147.1, on the reverse strand, counting down.
TTTGACAAGATCCATTGCTGTCGGCCATGGCATGACAGGCAAGGATCGCATCACCTAGATCGCTCCGGCTCTAGAACGAATGGAAAATGCGGTGCCCAGCGCGGGGCCCGGATGGATAATGGGGACACCATGAACGACGCGACGAAAACCCTGGGGGTGGCGGACATCCAGAGGATCATGGCCTGCATTCCCCATCGCTATCCATTCCTGCTGGTCGATCGCGTCGTTGAGATCGACGGCGAGGATTCCGGCATCGGAATCAAGAACGTGACGATGAACGAGCCTCAGTTCACCGGGCATTTCCCTGGTCGCCCGGTTTTCCCCGGCGTGCTGATGATCGAGGCGATGGCGCAGACCGCCGGCGTCCTTGTCGTCAATGCCAGGGGTAGCGACGATCCAGCCGTCAGCACCGTGCTCTTCACCACGATCGACAAGGCGAAGTTCCGCAAGCCGGTCATTCCAGGCGATACGCTGCGCTTCCACCTGACGAAGGTGACCCGCAAGCGCAACCTCTACTTCTATCGCGGCGAGGCCCGGGTCGACGGGGTCCTGGTCGCCGAGGCCGATCTTTCGGCCATGGTCGTTTGACGATCTGCAAGGTCAGGACAGCGATTCCATGAGCGTGACCATTCATCCGATGTCGGTCGTCGATCCGAAAGCGCGCCTTGGGGCGGGCGTTCGCATCGGCCCGTTTTGCACCGTCGGGCCCGACGTGACCCTGGCCGACAATGTCGAACTGATCAGCCATGTCGCGGTTTCCGGAATCACCAGCATCGGCGAGCGCACGAAGCTCTATCCTTTCGCATCGATCGGCCACCCGCCTCAGGATGTGAAATATCGCGGCGAGCCGTCGACGCTGGTAATCGGCGCCGAGTGCCTGATCCGCGAAGGTGTCACCATCAATCCCGGCACCGAGGGCGGTGGCATGGAGACCACGGTTGGAGACCGTTGCTTCTTCCTCGCCAATTCGCATGTCGGCCACGATAGCCACATTGGTGACAACGTCATCTTCTCCAACAACGTCATGTGCGCAGGCCATGTCACGGTCGGCAATTTCGTCATCGTTGGCGGTGGCACGGGCTTGCAGCAATTCATCCGTGTCGGCGATCACGCCTTCATCGGCGGCGGCGCCGGCGTCATGAACGATGTCATCCCCTTCGGCCTGGTGCGTGACAACCCGGCTCACTTGGCCGGTCTCAATCTCGTCGGGCTCAAGCGGCGCGGTTTCTCGCGCGAGCAGATTCATGAATTGCGTCGCGCCTACAGGCTGCTCTTCGCCGATGAAGGCACCTTGTCGGAGCGCGTCGAGGATGTTGCGGGCGAGTTCGCCGCCCATCCCCTGATTCACGAAATTCTGGATTTCATCCGCAACGGTAACGAGCGGGCGATCTGCGTCCCGCGCGACGTCAACGCGCCGGATCGGTGAACACTGCTCGTCCAGAGTCGATGGCGGTGGCGCGCGGACCGCTCGCGATCATCGCCGGCGGCGGCGATTTCCCGCCTGCTCTTGCCGAAATTGCAGCCCGGCAAGGCCGCGGCCTGTTTGTCGCCGCGCTCGATGGCGCGGCTGACCCGGCACGTTTCGGCGAGATCGAGGTCACCTCATACAGGCTCGGCCAACTCGGACGGCTGCTCGACGATTTGCGCCGTCGGGAGATCGCCGATCTCGTCCTGATCGGCTCGCTGCCGCGCCCGAGCTTCGGCGCGTTGAGGCCGGAAGCCTCGACCTTGAAATATCTGCCTCATTTTGCGCGCGCCTTTCAGGGTGGAGACGACCATTTGCTGCGCGGCGTCGTCCGCTTCTTCGAGGAGCGCGGCTTTCGCGTCCACGGTCCCGCCGAGATCGCACCGGAGTTGACCGTCCCGATGGGGGCGCTCGGCCGCAAGGCCGCGACGCCGGCTCAGCATGAATTGATCGCGCGCGGCTTCGCCATGCTGTCGGCGCTCGCCCCTTTCGACGTCGGCCAGGCGGCGGTCCTGGCCGATCATCGCATCGTCGCGATAGAAGCGGCTGAGGGCACCGATGCGATGATCCGGCGTGTCGCCGAGCTCGCCTCCAGCGGGCGGCTCAAGATTGCCAAGGGCGACGGCGTCCTGGTCAAGGCGCCGAAGGAAGGCCAGGACCTGCGCGTCGACATGCCGGCGATCGGTCCCGATACCTTGCGCAACATCGCAGAGGCGGGCCTTGCCGGTATCGCGCTCAGGGCCGGCCGCGTGCTCGTCGGTGATCGCGGTAAACTCGGCCGGCTTGCCGATCAGCTCGGCGTCTTTGTCGAGGGCGTCATATGAGCCGGCCATTCCGGCTTGCCATCATCGCGGGCGAGGCCTCGGGCGATGCGCTGGCGACGCGTTTCCTCGTGGCGCTGCGCGCGCGCTTGGGCGAGCGGCCGCTCGAACTCATGGGCGTGGGCGGCGAGAGCCTGATCGCGCAGGGGCTCGTCCCGCTGTTCCCGCAAGCCGATATCGCCGTGATGGGATTCGGGCCCGTCATCGCGCGCTTGCCACTGCTGCTGCGGCGGATGTCGGATGCGGCGAAAGGCGTCGCCGCCTTCGCGCCCGACCTGCTGCTGACGATAGACAGCCCGGACTTTTCCTTGCGCGTCGCCAAGAAGGTTCGCGCCCGCGCGCCGGCGATCCCGATCGTGCACTGGGTCTGCCCCAGCGTCTGGGCCTGGCGCTCTGGGCGGGCACGGCGCATGGCGCCGCATGTCGACCGCATTCTGGCATTGTTGCCCTTCGAGCCGGCCGCATTGGCGCGGCTGCATGGGCCAAGCACGGTCTATGTCGGTCACCCGCTGATGGAGCGCCTGGCCGATCTGCGCCCGAACCTCGATGAAGCTGCTCGCCGCGCCGATAGCGAACGACCGGAAATCCTGATCCTGCCAGGCAGCCGCCGCTCCGAGATCAATCACCTGATGCCGGCTTTTGGGCAGGCCGTGGCGCTGATCGCCGCCGAGCGGCCCCAGGCACGCTTTGTCTTGCCGGCCGTCGCGCATCTTCGTGACCTGATCGGCGAAGCCGTCGCCGCCTGGCCGGTCAAGCCCGAGATCGTCACTGGCGAGGTCAGCAAGCTCGCAGCCTTCCGTGGGGCGCGCGCAGCGCTCGCAGCGTCGGGGACCGTCACGCTCGAGCTTGCGCTGGCGCAGATCCCTACGGTTGCCGCCTATCGCGGCGCCAATTGGGAAGCCGCGATCGCCAGGCGATTGATCAAGCTGCCGAGCGTGATCCTGCCGAACCTGATCCTGGGGCGCAGTGTCGTGCCCGAATTCATCCAGGAGATGGCGACACCTGAGGCCTTGAGCCGCGAGGTTCTGGCGATCATTCCCGAGGGCGAGGCGCGCGCGCGCCAATTGGCCGGTTTCGACGAGGTCGAGACGATCATGCGCTCGGCCGGCGCGAGCCCGGCGGCGAATGCCGTCGAGGCTGCGCTGGCTTTGCTTGAATCAGGTGTTGCGGTGCGGGTTTGAGGCAAGAGCAGGATGCGAAAAAGTGGGAACCGGTTTTTCGCATCGATCCTGCTCTCGCTTTTAGATGAGAGACGGATTCAGATTTCAGACGGGATCACTGTGTGATCCCGTCTGAAATCATCCGGCTCTTGGCTCATTCGAGCGCCGCGCCTGAAGCCTTGGCGATCGGGAACCATTTCGCCACCTCGATCTTGACGTGTTCGCCGAGTGCTTCGGGTGTTGAGCCGATGATCTCGGCGCTGACGTCGTTGAGGCGCTGCTTCACATTGGCGTCGGTCAGCGCCGCGTTTGCCACGCTGTTGAGCTTGTCGACGATGGGGCGGGGCAGATTCGCCGGCCCGAACAGCGCATTCCAAGTATAGGTTTCATAGCCGGTCAGGCCGGCCTCGGCGATGGTCGGGATGTCGGGGAAGGACGAGACCCGAGCCTTGGTGGTGACGCCGATGGCGCGCAATTGCCCCGTGCGGATGAACTGCGCGGAGGAGGGCAGGTTGTCGAACATGATCGGCACCGCGCCCGAGACCACGTCGTTCAAGGCGGGGCCGGCGCCGCGATAGGGCACATGGTTCATGCTGACGCCGCCGAGCGACTTGAACAGCTCGCCCGACAGATGCAGCGGCGTGCCGACGCCCGACGACGCATAGGCGTATTTGCCGGGGTTTTCCTTCAGCAGCTTGATGACTTCCGGCACTGTTTTTGCCGGAAAGTCCGGATGCACGACCATGACGTTGGGCACTATGGCTAGCAGCGAGATCGGCGTGAAATCCTTGACGGGATCGAAGGTGACGGTCTTGAGGATCGCGGGATTGAGCGCATGGGTCGAGATCGTGCCCATCAGGATGGTGTAGCCGTCAGGCGCGGCGCGCGCCACGGCGGTAGAGCCAAGGTTGCCGCCCGCTCCGGCGCGGTTCTCGATGACGACCGACTGCCCGAGCAGTTCACCCATCTTCTGGCCGACGAGGCGGGCGACGATGTCGGTCGAGCCGCCGGCGGCGAAGGGCACGATCAGTGAAATCGGTCGCGTTGGGAAGGCGGCTTGCGCCTGGGCGTGCGCGGGAAATCCGGTGACCGAAAGCGCCGAGGCTCCGGTCAGGAAAACGCGACGATTCAAGCCATTCTGGTTCGACATAAAGCTGCACTCCCAATTGATGGGGCGACGATAGCTTAGGCGCGGATGCGTCGCAGTTATCAATTCGGCGCAACAAAACGGCCGCGACGATTGCTCGCCGCGGCCTTCCTAAAGCTGGGCCGGATGTTTCAGCGCCGGCCGATCGGGGTGTATTCGCGCTGGCCGGCGCCGGTGTAGAGCTGGCGCGGACGGCCGATGCGCTGGGACGGATCCTCGATCATTTCCTTCCACTGCGCGATCCAGCCGACGGTGCGCGCAAGCGCAAACAGCGCCGTGAACATCGAAGTCGGGAAGCCCATCGCCTTCAGCGTGATGCCCGAATAGAAATCGATGTTCGGATAGAGCTTCTTCTCGATGAAATAGGGGTCCGACAGCGCGATGCGCTCAAGTTCGATCGCCACGTCCAGCAGCGGATCGTCCTTGATGCCGAGCTCATTGAGCACCTCATGCGTGGTCTTCTGCATGATCTTGGCGCGCGGATCGTAGTTCTTGTAGACGCGGTGGCCGAAGCCCATCAGGCGGAAGGGATCGTTCTTGTCCTTCGCCTTGGCGATGTATTTCGGGATGTTCTCGACCGAGCCGATCTCCTCGAGCATCTTGAGGGCGGCTTCATTGGCGCCGCCATGGGCCGGACCCCAGAGGCAGGCTGCGCCGGCCGCAATGCAGGCGAAGGGATTGGCGCCCGACGAGCCGGCAAGCCGGACCGTCGAGGTCGAGGCGTTCTGCTCATGGTCGGCATGCAGGATGAAGATCCGGTCGAGCGCGCGCGACAGCACCGGATTGACCTTGTACTCCTCGGCAGGCACCGCAAAGCACATGCGCAGGAAGTTCGAGGTGTAATCGAGCGAGTTCAGCGGGAACACGAAGGGCTGGCCGATGGTGTATTTGAACGCCATGGCGGCGAGCGTCGGCATCTTCGCGATCATGCGCATCGAGGCGATCATGCGCTGCTGCGGATCGGAGATATCGGTCGAGTCGTGATAGAACGCCGACATTGCGCCGATCGAGCCGACCATCACCGCCATCGGGTGAGCGTCACGGCGGAAGCCTTGGAAGAAGCGGGCCATCTGCTCGTGCACCATGGTATGGCGCGTCACGCGATAGTCGAAATCGGCCTTCTGCGCGGCGGTCGGCAATTCGCCTTCCAGCAGCAGGTAGCAGGTCTCGAGGAAGTCGCCATGCTCGGCGAGTTGCTCGATGGGGTAGCCGCGATAGAGCAGGATGCCCTCGTCGCCGTCGATATAGGTGATCTGCGATTCGCAGCTCGCCGTAGAGGTGAAGCCCGGGTCATAGGTGAACATGCCCGTTTGCGAGTAGAGCTTGGCGATGTCGATGACGGAGGGGCCGATCGACCCCTTCTTGATCGCCATGTCGATGGTTTTTCCGTCGACCTGGAGCTGGCTGCTATTTCCGCTCATCGATACCGATCCTTTCAGGCTCGTTGCTGACCAGTCGCTGTTCCATCAGGCCCAACACCGAATTGTTGCGCACGAGACATCTCTGTCATCCGAAGGCCTGGACGTGACGGCCCTGTGACGGAACGGCAAATGCGGATACGGGCAGGAAGCTGGTTCATCCAACTGATATTCAAGCAATATTTGTGCCCCTTCCACCACGCGGCGGAGCCGGTCACATGGCGCGTCACTAGACCATTTGCAGAGGCGGTTCAACAGAGCCGAAAGGGGGACGGAGCCCCCGCCACGTCATGACTGATCAGCCAGGCGCGCCAGCGTCTCCTCGCGGCCGAGCACCGCCATGACGTCGAACAGGCCCGGCGACATGGCGCGGCCGGTCAGGGCGGCGCGCAAGGGCTGCGCTGCCTGGCCAAGCTTGAGCCCATGCTCCTCGGCATAGCCGCGAACCACGGCCTCCAGCGCCTCCGGCGACCAGTCGTTCACGGCCGAGAGTTTCGCCGCCAGGCCCGGCAGGCGTTGGCGTGCGGCCTCGTCGAGCAGGGCTGTAGCTTTCTGATCGAGCTGCAGCGGGCGCGGAGCGTAGAGATAATAGGCGCTGTCGAGCAGTTCGATCAGCGTCTTGGCGCGCTCCTTCAAGCCAGGCATGGCGGCAAGGAAGCGCGCCTCCAGCTCCGGCGAAAGTGCACCCGGCAGGCCACGCGCCGGGCCGATCTCGGGCAGGATGATTTTGAGCGCATCGAGCAGGGCCTGGTCGTCGGACTGACGCATATAGAGACCATTCAAGCTCTCCAGCTTGGCGTAGTCGAAACGCGCCGGCGAACGACCGATCGAGGACAGGTTGAACAGCGCGATCATCTCGTCGGTCGAGAAGATCTCCTGGTCACCATGGCTCCAGCCGAGGCGCAGCAGATAATTGCGCAGCGCCACCGGCAAATAGCCCATGGAGCGATAGGCATCGACGCCGAGTGCGCCATGGCGCTTGGAGAGTTTTGCTCCATCCGCCCCATGGATCAGCGGGATATGCGACATGCTCGGCACCTGCCAACCCATCGCCTGGTAGATCTGGGTCTGGCGGGCAGCGTTGGTCAGATGGTCGTCGCCGCGAATGACATGGGTCACGCCCATGTCGTGATCGTCGACCACCACGGCCAGCATGTAGGTCGGGTTTCCGTCGGAGCGCAGCAGGACGAGGTCGTCGAGGTTCTCGTTTTGCCAGACGACGCGGCCCTGGACCTCGTCCTCGACCACGGTCTCGCCGGTCTGCGGCGCGCGCAGGCGGATGACCGGCTTCACGCCGGCCGGGGCCGTCGCCGGATCACGATCGCGCCAGCGGCCATCATAGCGCATCGGCCGGCCCTCGGCCTTGGCCTTCTCGCGCATCTCGTCGAGCTCGGCCGGCGTCGCATAGCAATGATAAGCCCTGCCGGCAGCCAGCATCTGCTGCGCCACCTCGCGATGCCGCTCGGCGCGGGCGAATTGGTAGACGGTGTCGCCATCCCAATCGAGCCCGAGCCAGCTCAACCCGTCGAGGATCGCGGCGATCGCCGGTTCGGTCGAGCGTTCGCGGTCCGTGTCCTCGATCCGCAGCAGCATCTTGCCGCCGTGGCGGCGCGCATAGAGCCAGTTGAACAGGGCCGTCCGCGCTCCGCCGATATGCAGGAAGCCGGTGGGCGAGGGGGCAAAGCGCGTGACGACCGCATCACTCATGAAGGCTGGGCTCCGGCTGGGCTGATGAAACGGCAGCCCAAGGCAAAACAGGAAGGGAAGGGAAAAACGGGACAATCCACCGGTCATGGCATGACAGCCGGCGTGGCCCCTGTAACATGGCTCGGCCGCCCGCGTTAAGCGCAAGATCGCGGGCGGGCTGGGGAAGGGGCGGCGGTGCATACAGGACCGTCAGAGCGGGTGAAATCACGCGGCGCACTGGCCGGCGTCCTGCCGTCGCGCCTGCCCGTCTCCTGGCCCGGCGGCGGTGTCAGCCTGGCATGGCGGGGTTGGCTCGGGCAGGCGCGACAGGCCTTCGCCGCCGAGGCGGAGCGCCGGCGGCTCTTCCTCTGGTTCCCGGTCATGATGGGCATCGGCATTCTGCTCTACTTCGCCGGCGACCGGGAGCCCGCGCTATGGGCGCCGCTTGCCGGCGTCGCGCTTGCGAGCGGCCTCGCCATAGCTCTGCGCCGGCGGCAGCTCGCCTTGCCGGTTTGCCTTGGGCTGGTCGCGGTCTTCGTCGGCTTCTCGGCAGCGACCTGGCGCACCGCGACGATCATGGCGCCGATCCTGGATCGCCCGCGCACCGGCCAGCTCACCGGCTATGTCGAATCCGTCGAGGCGCGCGATGCCGGCGCTCGCCTCGTCGTGCTGGTCACCGGGATAGCCGGCGTCGAAGCGGAGCGACGGCCCAAACGCGTCCGCGTCAACATCAAGGCGGAGACAGTCGCGCCGGGAGACCATATCACGGCCAATGCGCGCCTTCTGCCGCCGCCTGGTCCGGCGCGACCGGGCGGCTATGATTTCGGCCGCGACGCGTTCTTTCGCGGCATCGGAGCGGTCGGCAACATCCCCGGCAAGATCATGCTGACGCCGGCGCCAGGCCCGCCTCCGCCCGAACTCGCGAGAGCCGTTCTGATCGACCGCGCCCGCAACGCCCTGACCGCCCGCATCGCCAGCGTCGGGGGCGGGCAGGCCGGCGCGATGGCGGCAGCGCTGGTGACCGGCAAGCGCGGTCTGATCACGGAAACGACCAATGCCGATCTGCGCGCGGCTGGCATCTACCACATCGTCTCGATTTCGGGCCTGCACATGGTGCTCGCCGCCGGCACGATCCTCTGGCTGGTGCGGGCGCTGCTGGCGCTCTCGCAGACGCTGGCCCTGCATTGGCCGATCAAGAAGATCGCCGCCGTTGCCGCCATGATCGGAGCAACCGCCTATTGCATCTTCTCCGGCTCCGATGTCGCAACCGTCAGGTCATTGATCATGACGCTGGTCATGCTCGGCGCAATCCTGATCGACCGCCCGGCGCTGAGCATGCGCAACCTTGCCTTGGCGGCCATCATCGTCTTGCTGCGCGAGCCCGAGGCGCTGCTCGGGCCGAGCTTCCAGATGTCATTCGGGGCGGTCGCGGCGCTGATCGCCTTTGCCGAGCGCTGGGAGGAACGCAATCAGACCGCGCCGCCATCGCCATGGCCCTGGCCGCTGCGCCCACTCTGGATCGCCGCCAGCGGCACCGTCATCACAACCCTGCTGGCGACGGCGGCGACGGCCCCGTTCGGCGCCTATCATTTCCAGACCTTCAATCCGTTCGGGCTGCTCGGCAATGCGCTCGCCTTGCCCTTCGTCTCGCTGTTCGTCATGCCAGCTGCGGTGTTCGGAGTGCTGGCCTACCCCTTCGGCCTCGACTGGCCGGCCTGGTGGCTGATGGGCGCCGCCTCCGAGGTCGTGCTGCGGCTGGCCCACTGGGTCGCGGCGATCGATCACTCGACGCTGATCATTCCCGCCTTCGGCGAGGCCGCGCTGGTCTGCCTTGCAATGACACTGCTCTGGCTGACGCTGTGGAGCACCAAGCTTCGGTTGCTAGCCATTGTGCCGCTGGTGATGGGCGTCACGGTCGCGGCCAAGCCGGACCGGCCGGATATCGTCATCGAACGCGACGGTTCCGGCCTCGTCGTGCGCGGAGCCGATGACCGTTTCATTCTGGCCGGCCGGCCAAGCAGCTTTGTGCTGCAACAATGGCTCACCGCCGATGGCGATGGGCGGCAGCCCACGGATGCGAGCCTGCGCAAGAATGCGGCTTGCGATACGCAAGGCTGTGTCGTCACCGCTCGCAACGGCCGCCGGATCGCCTATGCGAAAGACCGGCTCGCCGTCATCGAGGATTGCCTGCGCGCCGACCTCGTCGTCACGCCGATACCCTGGTCGGCTCCCTGCGCAGCGAAGCTGGTCGACCGGACGGCCCTGAACCGCGACGGCGCGACCTCCCTCATCGGCACTGCAGGCGGCTGGCGCACGATCCAATCGGAACGGCAGGACGCCGATCGCCCTTGGATGCGTAAGCGCACGGCGACAAGCCCAAGGCCCTCGCAGCCGCCTCCTGCGCGGCAGCCGGAGAGGAGCGATACGGGCGATGTGGCAGCCGAGCCCGACCGGATTCAGTAGCGCCGCATCAAATTGACCAAGCGACCCTGGATCTTGACCCGATCAGGGCCGAGCACACGGGTTTCATAAGCCGGGTTTGCGGCTTCAAGCGCGATTGACGAGCCACGTTTGCGCAGGCGCTTCAGCGTCGCCTCCTCGTCATCGATCAGCGCCACGATGATGTCGCCGGTATTGGCGGTGTCCTGCCGGCGGATGACGACGGTGTCGCCGTCGAGAATGCCGGCCTCGACCATCGAATCGCCGCGCACCTCAAGCGCGAAATGCTCGCCGGCGCCGAGCATGTCCGCCGGCAGTGCCACACTGTGGCTCCGGCTCTGGATCGCCGAGATCGGCGTGCCGGCCGCGATCCGCCCCATCACCGGGATTGCGATCGTGGCCCGCGCCTCCTCTTCGGGATTCGGCGCCGGGCGCGCCTTGCCGAGGCCGCCGCCCTGGCCGAGGCCGCCTTGCACGATGGAGGGGCTGAAACGCGGGCGCGCGCCTTGTGGCGTGCCGACGCCATCGGGAAGCTTGATCACCTCCAATGCGCGGGCGCGATTGGGCAGCCGGCGAATGAAGCCTCGCTCCTCCAACGCCATGATCAGGCGATGAATGCCGGATTTCGAGCGGAGATCGAGCGCGTCCTTCATTTCGTCGAAGGAGGGCGGCACGCCGCTTTCACGCAGGCGTTCCTGGATGAAGCGGAGCAATTCGAATTGTTTGCGTGTCAGCATGGTCCCCGCCAGCGCCCGCGGCGCGAATTCGAAACAAATCACGAACATCATACACGTTCGTGTTGTGTTCCGCAAGCTAACCTAGCGGAGGCGGATGATCCGGCAGGGTGCGCCTTCTTTTGCCGGCTCTGCATAGGCCGGGCGAATGACCAGCGCCCGTGCGCGCGCCAGATTGCCCAGCATCGAGGAATCCTGCTTGGTGAAGGGGGTGGCGAGCCAGCCCGACTCGATGTGTTGAAGATCGGCGCGCAGATAATCTTCACGCTCATCATTAGCCGGCATATCGATTCCGAGAATCGCCGGTTCGCTACGGTCGCGCGCGGGATCGGGCATGCCGAGGAGCGCCTCGATCAACGGCGCCACGAACAGATGCCCGCAGACGATCGACGAGACAGGGTTGCCGGGTAGGCCGACGGCGACCATGGCACCAAGCCGACCCATCATCATCGGCTTGCCCGGCCGCATCGCGATCTTCCAGAAGCCGAGCTCCATGCCCTGGCGCTTCAAGGCTTCCTGCACAAGGTCATGCGCCCCGACCGAGGCGCCGCCGAGCGTGATCAGCACGTCAGCGCCGGCTGCTCGCGCCCGTTCGATCTTGGCGGCGAGATCGGGATGATTGTCGCGCGCGATGCCGAGATCGAAGGCCGTTCCGCCGATCTCCTCGACGATCGCGGCCAGGGAATAGCTGTTTGAAGCGACGATCTGGTCGGGCCCGACCGTTTCGCCCGGCAGGACGAGTTCGTCCCCGGTCGCCAGGATCGCGACCAGAGGCTTGCGCCGAACCGGCAGGGCAGGGTGTCCGGCTGCTGCCGCGAGGCCGAGCGCGGCACTGTCGAGCCGGCGCCCTGCCGGGAGGAGGACGTCGCCTTCCCGAAAATCGAGCCCGGCCGGGCGGACGAAACGCCCCGGCTCGGCCCCTTCGCGGACGCGGATGACCGGGCCGCCGACACCATCGGCATTCTCCTGGATCAAGATCGTATCGGCACCGTCGGGCATAGGCGCGCCGGTGAAGATGCGAATCGCCTCGCCGGGCCCGACCGTCCCTGCAAAGGCGCGCCCGGCAGCCGATTCGCCGATAACGCGCAGTTCATTTGCCGGCATAAGATCTGCGGCTCGGGCCGCGTAGCCATCCATGGCCGAATTGGCGAAAGGCGGCTGCGTTCTGAGCGCGACGATATCGGCGCCCAATACGCGCCCGGCGCAGGAGGCGAGCGGAACGATCTCGACGGGTGTCGGTCCGGGAACGCTGTCGAGCAGCGCCTGCAGCGCAACCTTGACCGGGGTCAGGCTCATGCCGGCTGCTCCGCCTGGTAGACGCCGGATTTCCCGCCGGATTTATGCACCAGCCGGATGCCCTCGATGTGCATCGCGCGATCGACCGCCTTGACCATGTCGTAGACTGTGAGACAGGCGACGCTGACGGCGGTGAGCGCTTCCATCTCGACGCCGGTCTGGCCCTTCATCTTCACCTCGGCGCGCACGCGCACGCCGGGCAATGCTTCGTCAATCGTAAGATCGACGGCGATCTTGCTGATCAGCAGCGGGTGGCAAAGTGGAATCAGTTCATGCGTGCGCTTGGCCGCCATGATGCCGGCAAGCCTTGCGGTGCCGAGCACGTCGCCCTTCTTCGCATCGCCGCGCCGCACGATCTCGAGCGTGGCTGCCTGCATCACCACATTGCCTTCGGCGATGGCGATACGTGTCGTCTCGGCTTTGTCGCCGACATCCACCATATGCGCCTGGCCCTGCGCATCGAGGTGGCTGAGGCCGGTCACGCCGCGGCCTCCTTGCCTGGACCGGCAAGCAGAGCGCGCGTCGCCTGCGCAACATCCGCCTGGCGCATCAGGCTCTCGCCGACCAGGAAGGTTTCGACGCCGACGCGCCGCAGCCTGGCGATATCGGCGGGGCCGAAGATACCGCTCTCGCCGATGATGATCCGGTCATCGGGAATGCGCGGTGCCAGGCGTTCGGTGACGGCGAGATCGACATGGAAGCTACGCAGATCGCGGTTGTTGATGCCAAGCAGGCGGCTGTCGATCTCTAGCGCACGATCGAGCTCGGCTTCGTCATGAACCTCGACGAGAACGTCCATCCCGAGGCTCTGTGCCGTGGCGTTGAGCTCGCGCGCCGTGGCGTCGTCGACGCCGGCCATGATGATCAGGATGCAATCGGCGCCCCAGGCCCGCGCCTCGAACACCTGATAGGCGTCGTAGAGGAAGTCCTTGCGCAGCGCCGGCAGGCCGGAGGCCTCGCGCGCTTGCGTCAGGAATTCGGGCCGGCCCTGGAACGATGGTGCGTCGGTCAGCACCGAAAGGCAGGCGGCTCCACCTGCCGCATAAGCCTTCGCCAGCGAGGGCGGATCGAAATCCTCCCGGATCAGCCCCTTTGAGGGGCTCGCCTTCTTGATCTCCGCGATCAATGCCGGCTCGCCGGCGGCATGCTTCGCCGCGAGTGCCGCGGCAAAGCCGCGTACCGGCGAGGCGGCCAGCGCCAGTCGCTCGATCTCGGCTTGCGGGATCGCGGCCTTGGCGGCGGCGATCTCCTGGCGCTTATAGGTCTCGATCTTCGCGAAAATATCGGTCATCGCCGCCTCACGCGTTCGAGCTGACGATCAGCGCATCGAGCCGGGCCTTGGCGCGACCGCTGTCGAGCGCGGCGAAAGCCTGAGCCAGCCCGTCGCGCAGATCGCCCGCCTTGCCGGCAACGACGAGCGCAGCCGCCGCATTGAAGGCCGCGATATCGCGAAAGGCGGTCTTTTGCCCCTCGAGCACGGCGCGCAGCGCGGCCGCATTCTGTTCCGGCTCGCCGCCGCGCAGATCCGCAGGTTTCGCCAGCGCAAGCCCGACATCGCCCGGGCTGATCGTGAAGCTCTCGATCTTGCCGCCATCGAGCGAGACGACACGCGTCGGCCCGGTCGTGGTGATCTCGTCCAGACCGTCGGAGCCGTGCACGGCCCAGATGCGCTGCGAGCCGAGCGAGGCCAGGACCTTCACCATCGGCTCCAGCCAGGTCTCGGAAAAGGCGCCGACAAGCTGCCTGGTCACGCCGGCCGGATTCGACAGGGGGCCGAGCAGGTTGAAGATCGTGCGGGTGCCGAGTTCGGTGCGCACCGGCGCAACATGGCGCATCGAGGCGTGATGCGTCGGCGCGAACATGAAGCCGAGGCCGGCCTCCTTGACGCAGCGCTCTGTCGCCGCAGCGTCGAGCCCGACCTTGACGCCGAGCGCCATCAGCACATCGGCCGCGCCCGAGCGAGAGGAGGCGGCGCGGTTGCCATGCTTGGCGACGGGAACGCCGCAGGCGGCCGTGATGATCGCGGCCAGCGTCGAGACATTGTAGGAGCCCGACGAATCGCCGCCGGTGCCGACGATGTCGATGGCATCAGCCGGAGCCTGGACCTTCAGCATCTTGCCACGCATGGCGGCGACAGCCCCGGTGATCTCCTCCGTGGTCTCGCCGCGCACGCGCAACGCCATCAGGAAGGCAGCGGCCTGGGCGTTGGTGACCTCGCCCGAGAGTATCGTGTCGAAGGCGTCTTTGGCCTCGTCGCGCGAAAGCGTGGCTCCGGTCGCGACCTTGGCGATGAAGGGTTTGAAGTCGTCCATATGAACTCTGCGAAAATCGGGAACTCTGTGAAATCAGGCGGTCTGGGGCAGGGCGGCGGGCCGGCGCTGCTGCGACCATCGCTCCGACATCTCGATGAAATTGCGCAGGATCGTCGCGCCATGCTCGGAGGCGATGCTCTCGGGGTGAAACTGCACGCCCTGCACCGGAAATTCGCGATGCGACAGCGCCATGATCAATCCGTCATCGCTTTCCGCCTCGATATCGAGCGCCGTGGGGCAAGTCTCGCGAGCCACGACGAGCGAATGGTAGCGCGTTGCCTGGATCGGCCCGTTGATGCCACGGAACATGCCGCGCGACTGATGCCGGATCGCCGAGATCTTGCCGTGCATCGGCAGGGGGGCCCGCACGACATCGCCACCGAAGACCTGGCCGATAGCCTGCAGGCCCAGGCAGACGCCGAAGATCGGCCTGGTTCCGGCACCCTCGCGCACGAGGTCGAGGCAGATGCCGGCCTCGTTGGGCGTGCAGGGGCCGGGCGACAGCACGATCGCGTCGTAATCGTCAGACAACGCCTCGGCGACCGTGACCGCGTCGTTGCGGCGCACGACGACGTCGGCCCCCAGCCCGCCGATCAGGTGGACGAGGTTCCAAGTGAAGCTGTCGTAGTTGTCGATCAGCAGGATGCGCATGGTTTCGAGCCGTGTTTTCGGGCGAAGGTCATGCACGGTCTCGGGCAGGGCGGTCAAGCGCATCGGTTACGGGCGCAGGCCGCGAGCGCCATATCGGTCCTACTGCCCACGTCCGACCCGCGAGGCGAAGCGGATCGCTTCTTCCGCCGCTTTGAACAGGGCTTTGGCCTTGTTCACGCACTCGGCCTGCTCGGATTCCGGGTTGGAATCGTAGACGATGCCGGCGCCGGCCTGGACATGCATGCGCTCGTCCTTGACCACCGCCGTGCGCAGCACGATGCAGGTGTCCATCTCGCCATTGGCGCCGAAATAGCCGATGCAGCCGCCATAGGCGCCGCGCGCATCGTGCTCCAATTCGTCGATGATCTCCATCGCCCGGACCTTCGGCGCGCCCGAGACCGTGCCGGCGGGAAAGCCGGCGGACAAGGCGGCCAGCGCGTCATGCTGCGGGTCGATCGTACCCTCGACATTCGAGACGATGTGCATGACCTGGCTGTAGCGCTCGATGAAGAAGGAATCGGTCACCCTCACCGAGCCGATCTGCGCGACCCGGCCGACATCGTTGCGGCCGAGATCGAGCAGCATCAGATGCTCGGCACGTTCCTTCGGGTCGGCCAGCAATTCCTCGGCGAGCGCGTCATCCTCAGCCACCGTCGCGCCGCGACGCCGCGTCCCGGCGATCGGCCGGATGGTGACGGTATCGTCGCGCAGGCGGACCAGGATTTCGGGGCTGGAGCAGACGATCTGGAAGTCGGCAAAGTCGAGATAGCACAGGAACGGCGCCGGATTGACCCGCCGCAGCGCCCGGTAGAGCGCGAAGGGCGGCAGCTGGAAGGGCGCCTCGAAGCGCTGCGACAGCACGACCTGGAAGATGTCGCCGGCGCGGATATAGTTCTGCGCGGTGGCGACCATGGCGTGGAAATCCGCCTCGCTGGTGTTCGAGACGATCGCCGGCTCCGGCAAATTGGCGATGTCGATGGCGGCATCGGCCGGCAACGAACCTTCGAGCGCCATCACCACGGCCTCCAGCCGCTCCTGCGCCTGCTCATAGGCCGCGCGGGCCGCGACGCCGGGCTGGGTCCGCACCGGGGTCACGACATGGATCTCGTCGCGCACCGAATCGAACACGACCATCAGCGTCGGGCGCATCAGGATCGCGTCGGGAACGCCGGTGCCGGTCTCCTTCGGCTCGGCCAGGCGCTCCATCAGGCGCACCATGTCGTAGCCGAGATAGCCGAACACGCCGGCGGCCATGGGCGGCAGCTTCTCGCCTTCCGCCCCTTCGCTGTCGGGGATCGCGCTCTCGTCCAGCAATGCGCGCAGGCTTTCGAAGGCCGGGCGCGGATCGGTGAGGAAGCTGTCGCCGAGCGCTGGTCGGCACAAGGCGGCCTCGCCGTGATGGCAGCGCCAGATCAGGTCCGGCTCGAGCCCAATCATCGAGTAGCGCCCGCGCACGGCTCCGCCTTCGACCGATTCGAGCAGGAAGGCCGGGCCCGTCGTCGCGTGCCGCAGCTTCAGGAAGGCGGCGACCGGCGTCTCGCAATCGCCGACCAGCACCTGTCTCAGCAATTGCGCCGTGCCGGCCTCATAGCTTTGCGCGAAGCGTTCGAGAGCGGCTTGCATGGTCAATTCTGCGCGCCGCCGGTAGCGTTACGGAATGCGGCCTCGTTGACGCTGACGCCGAGCTCCGACTGCCGCTTGCCGACATATTGCGACAGGACGTCTTCGCTGATGCTCGAAGCGAGCAGGCGGGCGAAATTCTCCGCTTCCTGCGTCGTGCGGGCATAGGGCGGCACAGTCGCGCTATCGACCTTGAACAGCACGCGCCCGCCATCGGCGAGGGACGCCGCGCCGCTTTTGCCGACAGCGGTGCCGAAGATCAGGCTGACCACATTGGCCGGCAATTCGGGGCGTTGCTCCTGCCGGCCGAGATCGGCGGCCTTTTCGATCGTGAGCCCGGCGACCGAAGCGGCTGCGTCAAAGGCCTCGCCCTTGTCGAGCTGCGCGACGAGTTCGCGCGTCTTGGTCGAGAGCTTGCTCGCGACGTCGTCGGCGCGCCATTGCGCCTCGACCTGCGCCTTGACCTCGTCGAAGCCCTGCGCGCGGCCGGGATCGATCTTGGTCAGGTCGAACCAGACATAGCCTGTGTCGCGCGGCAGTCGGATCGCCTCGTTGTCGACGCCGATATCCGAGCGGAAAATCGCCTGCACGGTCGCGTCACCTCCCGGCACGGCCGTCTCGGTCGAGCCGTCGGACTTGCGCAGGCCTGCATCGACGGGGCCGAGCGTGCGCAGGGGCAGTTTCAATTCGCTCGCGATCTCGGCCAGCGGCTTGGCGGCAGCGCGCTGATCCTCGATCTTGTCGTGCAGGTCGGTAATCAGGCTCGTGGCGCGGCTGGTCGCGATCTCGCTGCGCAGCTCGGCCGCGACCTCCTCATAGGGGCGTACGCGCTCGGGCGTGATCGCGGTCACGCGCAGCAGGACAGGGCCGAAGGCGCTCGTCACCGGAGCGCTGACCGCGCCTTGCGCCAGGGCGAAGGCGGCATCGCGTACGGCCGGATCGAAGACCTGGCTCTTGGCGAAGGTGCCGAGCGAGAGATCCTTCTCGGCGACGTTGCGCTGGGTCGCCACTGCCTCGTAGGTCTCGCCACCGTCGATGCGGGCCTTGGCGGCCTGCGCCTCTTCCGGCGTCGGGAAGGCAATCTGCTGGATCGCGCGCGTCTCGGGCGAGCTGAAGCGCTGGCCCTTGATCTGCTCGTAGCGCGCCTTAGCGTCGTCCTCGCTGACCGAGGCCGGATCGGCGACCGTCTCGGCCGAGATCGAGAGCATGTTGGCGGTGCGGTATTCGGGCGCGCGGAAAGCGGCCTTGCGCTCGTCGAAGAAAGTCTTGAGCTGCGCCTCGGTCGGCGCGGCGATCTCACCGGCAGCGCTCACCGGAACGCGGGCGAAGGTGACGCTGCGCTTCTCGTTGCGCAGGCGGTGGCCGATCTCCTGCAGGGCCACGGGCGCGGCGACTGCGCCCACGACCATCTCGGCGAGCTGCTGGCGCAGGATCGTGGCGCGCTGCTCGCGGACATAGACCTGCTCGGTATAGCCGTTGTTGCGCAGCAATTCGTTGAAACGGGCCGGCGAGAAAGCGCCTGACGCGTCACGGAAGGTCGGATCGTCAAAGATCAGGTTGCGAATCGTCTCGTCGGATACGGCGAGCCGCATGCCCTGCGCCGTCTGGTCGAGCACCGCTTCCGTCACCAGCCGCGACAGCACCTGCCGGTCGAGGCCGATCGCGCGCGCCATATCAGGCGTGATCTGGCGGCGCTGCTGGCGGGTCAGCGTCTGGATCTCGTTCTGATAGGTCGTGCGCATCTGTTCGAGGCCGATCTCGACCTTGCCGACGCGAGCGACTTCATTGCGGCCATAGCCGCGGAAGATGTCGCCGATGCCCCAGATCGCAAAGGACAGGATCAGGAAGCCGAATGTTATGCTGATGATGAGCTTCCCGAGGAAACTCTGACCCGCCTTGCGGATGCCCTGCATCATCATTGAATTTAAGTCTTTCCTGTCCGGATGCGGCGCAAGTGGGCGCGCCGCCGGTTTTTGTCGGTGCCGCTTATAGGAACCGCTTGCGCAACTCGCAATCATTCCTGCGTCGATCGGTGCTGCGATGTGCCGGGCGATTGCGGCAGGGGCCGGGCGTTGCTAGAGCCGGCGCAGCATATTGGGAGGCGAGACGTGACGCGCAACATCAGGCCGCTGGTGGCCGGCAACTGGAAGATGAACGGGCTGAAGGCCGATCTCGCCATCGCGGTCGAGGTCGCCAAGGGCTATGACACCGCGCTGAAGGCGGTTGTCGATCTCGCGGTCTGCCCACCCGCGACCCTGCTCTATACCACGACGGCCGCATTGATCGGATCGCGCATCGCAACCGGCGGGCAGGATTGCAGCTCCAATGCCGGCGGCGCCTTCACCGGCGAGGTCTCGGCCGCGATGCTCGCCGATTCCGGTGCGAGCTTCGCCATCGTCGGCCATTCCGAGCGGCGCACGCTCCATGGCGAGACCAACGCCATCGTCAAGGCGAAGGCGCAAGCCGCGCGGGACGCCCTGCTGGTGCCGATCATCTGCGTCGGAGAGACCAAGGATGAGCGCGAGGCCGGCAAGGCGCTGGCGATCGTCAAGAAGCAGCTGCGCGGCTCGGTCCCGGAGGATTCGACGGCGGCTGGTCTCGTCATCGCCTATGAGCCGGTCTGGGCGATCGGCACCGGCCTGACCCCGACGGCTGCCGATGTCGCTGAAATGCATGAGGCGATCCGCACAGAGCTCGGCCGGCTTCTCGGCAAAGGGGTGGCTGCCAGCGTTCGCCTGCTTTACGGCGGTTCGGTCAAGCCCTCTAACGCCGCGGAATTGATGAATGTCGCCCATGTCGATGGCGCGCTCGTCGGCGGCGCGAGCCTCAAGGCCGAGGACTTCCTGGCGATCGCGCGGGCCTGCGCCTGAGTCCGGCGCGTCGCCAAGCGTGATTTGCCGGGTGGTGCGCTTCGTAGACGCGTGCTATGTGCGCCGCGACCTCTACAAGCCCGATACGGGCAGACGGGGCGGGGCGCTCTTGCGGCGGCCCGCTCCATACCCATTTTCGTGAGACCATGCAGAACGTTCTCATCGTCATCCATTTGATCATCGTGGTCGCACTCGTCGGCGTCGTCCTCCTGCAGCGCTCCGAAGGCGGCGGGCTCGGCATGGGCTCCGGCGGCGGCGGCGCGGGCGGCTTCATGACCGGCCGCGGCCAGGCCAACGCGCTGACCCGCGCCACGGCGATTCTGGCCGGAGCCTTCTTCCTGACCTCGATCGTGCTCGCGGTGATGGCGAATCGCGGCCGCGTGCAGCGTTCGATCATCGACGGCGCGCCCACGACGAGCGCGCCCGTCAACCCGACTGGTCCGAGCGCCCCCAATGCCGGCGGCGTGCTCGACCAATTGCGGCAACTGCAAGGGCCGAGCGGCGGCTCGCAGCCGCCGACGCCTCCCGCGGCGCCGCAGCAATGACGACAGGGCAGGGGCCGGGAAACCGGCCCTTCTCTTTTGATGGGAAATCGCCGGGAAACCGGCCCTTCTCTTTTGACGGGAAGTCGCCGGGAAACCGGCCGCTCCCACCGAGCCTGATCCGGGTGCGCTGCTATAGTGGCCCTGATGGATCAGGCCCGACGGACAAATACAGCCTGGAGGGTCGCTGGACTCGTCAGGCTGTGGACAAGCGTGTGAAGCACACCGGCCCTGCGCGGCCCCGCTTCGCGAATCGAAACCTTGGCGTTAAAGGTGACCTCCCATGACGCGGTATGTTTTCATCACCGGCGGCGTGGTGTCCTCGCTTGGCAAAGGCCTGGCGTCGGCGGCTCTCGCAGCTCTTCTTCAAGCGCGCGGCCACACGGTCCGCCTGCGCAAGCTCGATCCCTACCTCAATGTCGATCCGGGCACGATGAGCCCGTATCAACATGGCGAGGTCTTCGTCACCGATGACGGGGCCGAGACGGATCTCGATCTCGGCCATTACGAGCGCTTCACCGGCCGGCCCTGCAACCGGGGTGACAACATCACCACCGGTCGCATCTACATGGACATCCTGACCAAGGAGCGCCGTGGCGACTATCTCGGCGCGACGATCCAGGTCGTTCCGCACGTCACCAATGCGATCAAGGAATTCATCCTCACCGGCAATGAGGGCTATGATTTCGTCCTGATGGAAGTCGGCGGCACGGTCGGCGACATCGAGAGCCTGCCCTTCCTGGAAGCGATCCGCCAGACCAGCCAGCAATTGCCGCGCGGCCAGTGCATCTTCATCCACCTGACGCTGCTGCCCTATATCCCGACCGCAGGCGAGCTGAAGACCAAGCCGACCCAGCATTCGGTCGCCGAATTGCGCTCGATCGGCATCCAGCCCGACATCCTGCTCTGCCGCACCGATCGCGAGATCCCGCGCGAGGAGCGTCGCAAGCTCGCCTTGTTCTGCAATGTCCGCGAGACCGCCGTGATCGAGGCGAGGGACGTCGCTTCGATCTATGACGTGCCGCTTTCCTACCATGCGGAGGGGCTCGACAACGAAGTGCTGGCCGCCTTCGGCATGGATGCCAGCGCTGAACCCGACATCTCGAACTGGCGGCGCATCTCCGAGCGGGTGAAGAACCCCGAGGGCGAGGTCACCATCGCCATCGTCGGCAAATATACCGGCATGAAGGACGCCTATAAGTCGCTCATCGAGGCGCTGACGCATGGCGGCATCGCCAACCGGGTGAAGGTGAATCTCGACTGGATCGAATCGGAGGTCTTCGAGAAGGAAGACCCGACGCCCTTCCTCGAGCATGTCCACGGTATCCTCGTGCCCGGCGGCTTCGGTCACCGCGGCGCGGAGGGCAAGATCAAGGCTGCGACGTTCGCCAGGCAGCACAAGGTGCCGTATTTCGGCATCTGCTTCGGCATGCAGATGGCCGTGATCGAAGCGGCCCGCTCGCTCGCCCATATCGAAAAGGCGAATTCCAGCGAGTTCGGACCGACGGAGGAGCCCGTCGTTGGCCTGATGACGGAATGGATGCGCGGCAATGAACTCGAGCAGCGCGCGGCCGACGGAAATCTCGGTGGCACCATGCGGCTTGGCGCCTATGCCTCGATCCTCGATCCCGACACCAAGATCGCCAAGATCTATGGCGGGACCGAGATTTCCGAGCGTCATCGCCATCGCTACGAGGTCAATATGAGCTATCGCGAGCGGCTCGAGGCGCAAGGGCTGAAGTTCAGCGGCGTCTCACCCGATGGGCTGCTGCCGGAAACAGTCGAATATCCCGACCATCCCTGGTTCATCGGCGTGCAGTATCACCCGGAGCTGAAGTCGCGTCCCTTCGAGCCGCACCCGCTCTTCGCAAGCTTCGTCGAGGCAGCTGTCGTGCAAAGCCGCCTGGTCTGAACCGGGCAGGAGCAATTTCCGATCCAATTGGATCGTTCAATTGCTCCTGCGCTTTGTTTCAACGCGTTGTCTTCACGCGAACCGGTATCCACTTCACTCGAAAACGTTCTACAGCATCAGACCGAAAATCGTATTCGGTCTGATGCTGTAGTGTTTTGATCTTGCATCGGCTTGTTCCGAAAACCGGTTCCCACTTTTCGGGCCGATGCATCTCGCCGCCGCCTCACTCAGGCGCGGCGACCCAGGGATGCCGGTGTTCCCGATAAACGCTCTTCGTGGGGGCGGGGAACGCCGGATCCGCGAAGGCTCCGACGGCGACGGCGACTACATCCGGCTTTCGCGTTGGTTCCCAGAAGACCGTGCTGCCGCAGCCGGGGCAAAAATGATGCATCACCGCATAGCCGCTGTCGGATGGTCGTGAGTAATCCGAGAAAACGCCCGAGATGCTGATCTTGGAGCGTGGGAAGAAGGCGGCGATCCCATAAGTACTGCCAGTCCGTCTCTGGCATTCGAGACAATGACACAGGGAAACGCTGACGGGCTCGCCCTCGCAACTGAGGCGAAGCTGGCCACAAGCACAACTGGCTGCGCGTATCTTCATGAAGGCAAGCTACCGCAATCCTGACCGGGCTTGGAAGGTGTCTATACGACCCGCCGAACTTCGAGATCGTCCGAGCTTCGGTGCACTGGCGTTGCGGCACAACTCACGTATAGTCACCGGACTGAATCTTGCGGCCCGGGGGCGAGCGGCATGGCGATCTCGATGGCGGGGCTTCCCGCGTTTCTGCTCTATTTCGCACTTGGCGTGGCGCTGATCGCCTGTTTCGCTGCGGTCTATCTGCGCTTGACCGCCCATGACGAGATTGCCCTGATCCGCGGTGGCAACCTCTCGGCGGCCGTGGCGCTCGGCGGCAATGTCACCGGCTTCTCGATCCCGCTTGAAAAGGCAATCGCACAGGCCAGCAGCATCCCCGACCTCGTGCTCTGGGGCCTCGCCGCGATGATCATCCAGTTCGGCGCCTATGGGCTGGCGCGCATTCTGATCCCCGAGCTTTCGCGCAAGATCGAGGAAGATCGCCTGCCTTCGGCGGCGATGCTGGCCGTCATTGCCGTGATCTCCGGCACGCTGGCTGCGGCCAGCATGACGGCCTGAGGGGGAGGCGGGCATGAAGCGCTCGACCCAGATTGGCCTGGCGGCGGCGGGCGTCGTCCTGGTCGCGACGATATGGGCCAATTCCGGCGACGACACGCAGGAGGATAGTTTCGTCTATAACAGCCTCGCCGAATGCCGCGCCGCAGGGCAGCTCTCGTCGAGCCAATGCGAGGCGCGCTTCAACGAGGCCACGGCCAATCATTTGCGTGACGCGAAGAAATTCACCAGCACCAGCGCCTGCGAGACCGAATATGGCTCAGGCTCGTGCCGAAGCGCGGTCTGGAACGGAGCGCAGGTCATTGTCCCCGCACTCGCAGGCATCATGCTCGCCCGCAGCCTCAGCCAGGGCGGCGGAGCGGCACAGCCCCTGTTGCCGCCGACACAACAGGCCTGCCCGCCCGGCAGCCCGGCGCAGGAATGCCAGCAGGCCCGCTCCTCATCGAGCAGCAGCGGCGGAGGCAGCTATGGCGGCCGCAGCGGCTCCTCGTCGCGCGCCTATTCGACGACCTCCGGCGCGGCTGTGGTGGCGCGTAGCGGCACCGTCAGTGGGGTCGCGAGCACGAGCACGACATCGCGCGGCGGCTTTGGCTCGACCTCGCATTCCTTCAGTTCCTCATCCTCGTCCTGAGATGCGCCGCGTCGTCTTCGAAGCACGCGCCGATTGGCAGGCCCAGGTCGAGCGCCTCGGCTTTGCCTTCCACACCATTGACGGCGCGACCTATTGGGACGAGCGCACGGCCTATGCCTTCACGCTGGAAGAGATCGAGCGCGATATCGAGGCGCCGACCGAGGCGATCGAGCAGCTCTGCTTCGCCTTCATCGAGAAGGCGATCGACGATGACGCGGTCCTGACCCGGCTCGCCATTCCCGACGCGCAATGGGCCTTCATCCGTGAGAGCTGGCAGCGCGGCGAGCGCAATCTCTATGGCCGGCTCGACCTGGCCTATGACGGACGGGGGCCGGCCAAGCTGCTCGAATATAATGCCGACACGCCGACAGCCCTGTTCGAATCGAGTGTCGTGCAATGGGACTGGCTTGAGCGCGCCATGGCGAACGGCAGCTTGCCCGCCGGTTGCGACCAGTTCAATTCATTGCATGAGCGCTTGATTGCAGCCCTTGCCGGGCTGCGCGCGCCGTCGCCCTATCGCTTGCATCTCGCTTGCGTGCAGGAGAGCGCCGAGGACAAGGGCACGGTCGATTATCTGCTCGATTGCGCCAAGCAGGCCGGGCTCGACGCCCGCTTCACCTTCATCGAAGAAATCGGCCTGCTCAGCGATGGCCGCTTCTGCGACGGCTCCAATGTGCCGATCGAGACCTTGTTCAAGCTCTACCCCTGGGAATGGCTCTTCCGCGAACGCTATGCCAGCGCGCTCGCGGGCTCGCGCTGCCAGTTCATCGAACCGCCGTGGAAGTCACTGCTCTCGAACAAGGGTTTGCTTGCTTGCCTCTGGGAGATGGAACCCGGCCATCCCAACCTGCTGCCGGCCTTCTTCGAGGGCGATCCTCGCTGCGAAAGCCTGTCGCCGCGCCGGGTTCGCAAGCCGCTCTATTCGCGCGAGGGTGCCAACATCACCTTGCTGGAGCGCGGCAAGGTGCTGGACAGCGATGACGGTCCCTATGGCGCCGAGGGCTTCATCCTGCAGGACGCCGCGACCAATTTATTCCAGTCCGATGGAAACTACGCGGTGATCGGCTCCTGGCTCGTCGCCTCGCAGGCCTGCGGTCTCTGCATCCGCGAGGATACGACGCCGATCACCAAGAATACCTCGCGCTTCCTGCCGCACTATATCGAGCCATGAGCTGATCGAACCATGACTTGCATCACGCCATGACCTGCGCCCGATGACCTGCTAGACAAGGAGCTGTCCGAGCCTCCTGCCTTGCGAGTCATCGCCATGCCTGCTCCCATCTCCGCCCCGGCCCCTCGCGGCCTCGACCATCTCGTCATCGGCGTGCGCGATCTCGACGCCGCCGGCGCGTTCTATGAGAAGCTCGGCTTCCGGGTTGGAGCACGCAACAGCCATCCCTGGGGCACACAGAATCGGATCGTCCAGTTTCCAGGCTCCTTCCTGGAGCTGATCACCATCGGCGATGCCGAATCGATTCCGGAGCCTGCGCCGGGTCGCTTCTCCTTCGGGGCTTTCGTGCGCGATGCCCTGGAGCGCGGCGAGGGCATGTCGATGCTGGTTCTGGAAAGCCAGGACGCCAAGGCCGACAATCTCGCCTTCAAGGCCGCCGGCATCGGCGCCTTCGAGCCCTTCTTCTTCGAGCGGCAGGCGCGCCGCCCGAGCGGGGAGGAGGTGCGCGTCGCGTTCTCGCTCGCCTTTGCCGACGATGCCGCCGCGCCCGAATGCGGCTTCTTCGTCTGCGAGCAGCACGAGCCGCAGAATTTCTGGAATCCGGCCTTCCAGCAGCATGAGAACGGCGCGACCGGGCTGTCTGCGGCGATCCTGGTGACGGACGAGCCCGAGCAGCACCGCGCCTTCCTCACCGCCTTCACCGGCGGGGCCGAAATCCTCGAGGGCAATGAGGACTACGTCCTGGACCTGCCGCGCGGTCGCATCGACGTGCTCGACGGCGAGGCCGCGAGTGCGATCTACCATGTCGAGCCCGACCCGACGCCGGCGCGCTTCCTCGGATTTTGCGTGACGGTGGCGGATCTCGAAGCCATCGCCGCGCGGCTGAGCGCAGCGGGCATTCCCTTCGCACAGAGCGAGGAGCGCATTGTCGTGCCGGCGGCGGCGGCGCTGGGCTGCGTCATTGCCTTCGAGCAGGGTTGAAGCCATCCTGTCCCGGCGAACGGGACAGGGCCATCCATGATAGCTGAAGCTTTGGCGAAACTTCCGGATTTCGCCCTGTTCTTCGCCGGCTCGCTGGCGCTCGTCGGCCTGTATCTGCTGATCTACACGCTTGCGACCTCGCATAACGAGTTCGGCCTGATCCGTCAGAACAACATCGCTGCCGCGCTCTCGCTGGGCTTGAGCCTGATCGGCTTCGCGCTGCCCTTGTCGAGCGCCATCGTCCATTCCACGACGATCGTGGATCTCGCGGTCTGGGGCATCGTCGCCATCATCGTGCAACTGGTCGTCTATGCGCTGGTGCGGCTGGTGCTGCCCAACCTGTCGTCGCGGATCGCCTCGGGAGAACTCGCCGCGGCGCTCTTCCTCGGAGCCGCCTCATTGGCGGCTGGCGTGATCAACGCCGCCGCGATGAGCTACTGATCGCGCAAGACGCCGCTTCAGGCCGAGGCGCGCTCTTTGGGCAGGGTCGCCAGCAGGCCGACGAGCGCCCGGTCGTGCAGCACGACCATGCGTTCCTTGGGCTTCAGCCAGATCGCGGCATCCTCGATCGTCTCGGCATCGACGAGCTTGGCCTGCGCCACGGCGCGGTCGGGCTCGATCTCGCCGCGCCGGCGCGGTTGGCCCTCCGGCAGCATCATGTCATGGGCGTGGCGCAAAGCTGCGTCGGCATGAAGCGCCACGAGCCCGTCTGCCTCGTCGAAGCCGGCCTCGGCGAATTCAGCCTGCAGCGCGTTCGCCCGCAGCGCGATGGCTGGCGGGTCGCCTTCCTCTGGCGTCACCAGTAATTTGTGCCGCTTCAGCCAGAGGCCCAGCCCCAACTGCCCCGACGCCCAGGACAAGGGAATCGCCAGCACGAGGCCGACGATCGTGGGCGACATCCAGGCAAACAGCGATGTCGCGATCATGAAGGCCGAGATGCCGGCGACGACCCCGAGCACCGTGTGGGTCCGGTGCCGGCGGATGATGTCCTTCAGCGGGATCGAGCCGTCGTCGCGCCGCTGCGGATTCCAGCCGGTGTCGCGCCCGAGCAGGATCTGGAAGACCGAGCCGGACTGGATCAGCATCATGATCGGCGCGAAGAAGGCGGAGAACAGGATCTCGAGCAAGGCCGAGAAGATCAGCCTGATCGCGCCGCCGCCGGCCCGCCGGAGCTTGCCGTTGATCAGGGTCAGGACGAGCCCGAAGCCTTTCGGCGCGAGCAGGATCGCCATGGTCAGCGCAAACAGGTTCAAGGCGCGCTCGGGGTCGAAGCGCGGCCAGACCGGGAAGAGCGTGAACTCCTGCGTGAAATATTCCGGCCGCGCGTAATTGACCTGCAGCACGATCAAGATACCGACGACCAGCTGCATCAACCAGAAGGGCGAGGCGAGATAGCCCATGATGCCGGTGGCGAAATGCTGGCGCGTCGACCAGACGAAGCCCTTCGCCCCGATGATGCGCGAATGTTGCAGATTGCCCTGGCACCAGCGTCGGTCGCGCACCGAGATGTCGATCAGCGAGGGCGGGCTTTCCTCATAGGACCCCGTCAGGTCGGGCAGCATATAGACCGACCAGCCGGCACGGCGCATCAATGCCGCCTCGACGAAATCGTGGCTCAGCACATGACCGCCGAAGGGCGGCTTGCCCTTCAGGTCAGGCAGGCCGCAATGATCGGCAAAGGCTTTCGTGCGGATGATCGCGTTGTGGCCCCAGTAGTTGCCGTCGCGGCCCGACCACATGGCGAGCCCGGTCGCGATGACGGGGCCATAGACGCGGGCGGCGAATTGCTGGAGCCGCGCGAAGAAGGTGTTGCGGTTGATGATCAGCGGCAGCGACTGGATGATGCCGGAATCGGGATCGGCCTCCATCGCCGCTGCCAGCCGGACGATGCAGGTGCCGGTCATCAGGCTGTCGGCGTCGAGCACGACCATATGCTCGTAATACCCGCCCCAACGCGTGACGAAATCGGCGATGTTGCCGGCCTTGCGGTGGTGGTTCTTCGGCCGATGCCGGTAATAGACGCGGGCTTCGGGACCGAGCTTTTCGCGCAGTGCCAGGAAGGCGCGTTCCTCGGCGATCCAGACATCGGCATTGGTCGTGTCGGAGACGATGAAATAGTCGAAATGCGCGCCAAGGCCCGTCGCCTCGACGGATTCCTTGATGGCGGCGAGCGCAGCGAAGGTCCGCGCCGTCGATTCATTGTAGATCGGCATCACCACGACGGTGCGGTGCTGCAGCGTCTCGACCCGGCTCGTGCGTCCGCTTCCGACCAGAAGTCCGAAGAAGCCCAGCAATGCGCTGGTGAAGGCTAGTGCGATCCATGAGAAATTGACCGTGAACAGCACGAGCAAGACGTACTGCAGCGAAGTCGTGCGGCTGACCGACACGACATTGTACATTTCCCAGGCGCCATAGGCCGTCAGCACCATCCCGCCGCCGAACACGAACAGCCGTTTCAGCCAGGGCGTCGTCCAGAGCTTCGGCACAGCGGGCTTGCGCCGGTCGGACGCCTTCCAGCTCCGGAAGGATTGCACCGGCATGTGCAGCCGGTTCTCGGGCGGTGTCGCCGGCTCGGCGCTGACCGCATAGCGTCGCGCTTCAATCCCAGTAGCCGTATCCGGGCGCGCTGCGGTCACCACGTCCATCGATTCAACCAAGTTTCCGAGACCGGCTGACCGCCGGACTGCAAGACGAGCCTGAGCTCGCTCAAATTCTCCGTGCCGGGATCGACCTCGAAGCCGACGCGCATCAGCTTGCGCTCTGGATAGGGCCAGATCCGGACATTCTGGATCGTGCCCGGCGTCGCGGTGATATTGGCGCGGGTGGACGCGACGACCGCGGCATCGGCCAGGCGGTCGCCGGTGAAGTCGACGATGAAGCGGCGGCGGCGGGCTTGGGAGCCGCGTCCTTGCCGCACGCGCCCCGAGACTGCCAGCGCCGGCCGTTCCGGCGGCTGCCAGCACCAGGCCTGCCGATAGGCCAGTGTCGTCTCGCTGCCCGGCGCCAGCACCTGACGCGGCCGCCAATAGAGGATGACGTTCTTGTTCACGTCGGAATCGCTGGGGATCTCGATGAGCTGCACCGAACCCGCGCCCCATTCGCCGAGTGGCTCGACCCAGACGCTCGGCCTCAATTCGAAACGCTGGTCGTCATCCTGGAAGGCTGCAGGGTCGCGCTCGCGCTCGACCAGGCCGAAACCGCGCGGGTTGGAATCCATGAAGGACGAAACCTGCAAGGTCGCGGGATTGTTCACGGGGCGGTAGATCCATTCGCCATTGCCTGTCAGCATCTGCACGCCGGACACCTCATGCACGGAGGGGCGCAGGTCGTCGAAGGTGCGCCGGCTCTGTGGGCCCGACAGGAAGGTGCCCATCGTGCAGCCCAGCCCGACATGGTCGAGCGCTTGCCGCGCAAACAGCGTCATCTCGACATCGATCAGGGTGACGTCGCCGGGCCGCAATGTCATCCGCACTGCGCCGGTGAGGCTTTCCGAATCGAGCAATGCGTGGATGACGAGCGAGCCGGAAGCGGGGCTCGGCCGCTCGATCCAGAAAGCGCGGAAGAACGGAATCTCTTCACCGCGCGTCTCGCCCGGCCGCAGGATCAGCGCCCGCGCCGTCGAGCCGTAGTTCTGGCCGCGCGCCAGCGAACGAAAGAAGGTCGCGCCCTGGAAGATCGCAACCTCGTAAGGTCGCTCCAGCCCGGTCGCGATCCGCATCCCGGAGAATTGCAGGTCGACATTCGCCGGCGGCGGGGTGACGCGGCCATAGTCGAACTTGCCGCGGTCGAAGGCGACGCGGCGCACGATTTCGTCCTCGACCGTGAACAGGCTGACCGGGCTGGAGAAGACATAGCCGCGATGCAGCGGCTCGATGGTGAAGCCGCGATTCTCTCCGGCCCAGATCAGGCCGCCGGGTTGCGCCCTGATTCCCGAATACTGATCGAAGGGCAGGGCGGTATAACCGTCCGGCAGATCGGTCGTGACGACCGGCACCAACGGGCGACGCGCCAGTTGCCGCGCGGTCTCGACGACCAGGGCCGGGTCGAATTTCTGGCCCTCAGCGATCACGGACTGAACCAGCGCCGCCCAGTTGCTTTGCGCAGCCGCCGGCGTCGCGCCGATCAGCGGAGCGGAGGCCAGGCCGATCGCCGCGCCTTCCAGAAACTGCCGACGATTCAAGGATTTCGACATGATATCCAACATAGACGGGCGACGCCCTCGCCCTCTCGCGCTTCTAGAGCATTTTCTGGCAACGTGAAAAGCGTTTGCGTCGGGAAAATGCAGATGGTCGCGTTCCTAGAGACTGTTTCTTACGTCGCCGTATACAATGCCGCCACCTGCCGACCAGCTGCGCCGCAACGGCAGCTCTCGGAAGCGACTTTGGCAAATGCCGACAGGATCGGCTATCCACGGCGTTCGCAACACCACCATGCACCAGATCGCCAGCGACGACCCAGGAAGTGACCGGCAGGATTTGCCGTTGGGGCGCCAAGGGAAACGATAATCATGACCAAAATGCAGTCCGACCGGTCCTGTCTCGCCATCATTCTTGCGGCAGGCGAGGGCACGCGCATGAAATCGCGGCAGCCGAAGGTGCTGCACGAGGTCGGTGGCCGCTCGCTTCTAGCCCATGCGCTCGCTGCCGTGGCGGAGGCCGGAGCCGATACGGTCGTGGTCGTGATCGGCCCCGACCGGCCCGATGTCGCAAGCGAGGTCCGCGCGCTGCTGCCCTCGGCTGCGATCGCGATCCAGGCCGAGCGACGCGGCACGGCCCATGCCGTACTCGCGGCGCGCGAGGCGCTGTCGGGCAAGCATGACGACATCCTCGTCGCCTTCGCGGATACGCCTCTCATCCGGCCGCAGACCTTACTCGGCCTCCGCCAGGCTCTGGCCGAGGGGGCGAGCGTCGCCGCGCTTGGCTTCGAGGCGCAAGATCCGGCCGGCTATGGGCGGTTCGTGACCAGGGACGGCGAACTCGTGGCCATCGTCGAGCACAAGGACGCAACCGAGGCGCAGCGCGCGATCCGCCTGTGCAATGCCGGGCTGATGGCACTCGACGGCCGCCAGGCGCTATCAATCCTGGAGGCGATCGGGAGCGCCAATGCACAAGGCGAGTTCTACCTGACCGATGCCGTCGGCGTCGCGCGCGAACGAGGGCTGAAGGCGGTCGCGCTGCAGGCCGCCGAGAGCGAGGTGCAGGGCGTCAACGATCGCGCGCAACTTGCTGCCGCGGAAGCCGATTTCCAAAGACGCAAGCGACTGGAGGCGATGAAGCAGGGCGCGACCTTGATCGCGCCTGAGACGGTGTTCTTCAGCTTCGACACGCGGTTGGGGCAAGATGTGCTGGTCGAGCCCAATGTCGTCTTCGGCCCAGGCGTCACTGTCGCTGACGGCGCAGTCATCCACGCCTTTTCGCATCTGGAGGGGGCGGATGTCGGCCCTGGCGCGACGGTCGGCCCCTATGGCCGCCTGCGTCCGGGCGCAAAGCTCGGCGCCAATGCCAAGGTCGGCAATTTCGTGGAGATCAAGGCAGCCGATATCGGCGAAGGCGCCAAGGTCAGCCATCTCACCTATATCGGCGATGCCAGTGTCGGCGCCGATGCCAATATCGGCGCCGGCACCATCACCTGCAACTATGATGGCTTCTTCAAGTACAAGACGACGATCGGGGCCGGCGCCTTCGTCGGCTCCAATTCCGCGCTGGTTGCGCCGGTGACGATCGGCGACCGGGCCATCATCGGCTCGGGCTCGGTGATCACGAAGGATGTTCCAGCCGATGCGCTGGCTATCGGCCGCGGCCGTCAAATCGAGCGTGAAGGTTGGGCGAAGACATTCCGCGACAAGGCCATGGCGAAGAAGTCCGCAGCCAAGAAAACGCCGGAATAACCGTGAAAGACGGCGGTCCCTGCAAGCCGCCGTTCATAGTTCTACATTTAGAGTGATTGGGAATGTTCGCCGTTGCCCGCTATGCGGTGTGCCAACGGCAACGTCTGAAGAGGTTTTGGCATGTGCGGCATCGTGGGCATTCTGGGCAAGGAAGCGGTCGCCCCCCAGGTCGTCGAGGCGCTGCGGCGGCTCGAATATCGCGGCTATGATTCGGCCGGCGTCGCGACACTGGAAAACGGCCTGCTCGCCCGCCGCCGTGCCGAAGGCAAGCTCAAGAACCTCGAGATCAGGCTCTCGAACGAGCCGCTCGAAGGCCTGATCGGCATCGGGCATACCCGCTGGGCGACCCATGGTAAGCCCAACGAGACCAACGCCCATCCCCACGCGACCGAAAAGCTCGCGGTCGTCCATAACGGCATCATCGAGAATTTCCGCGAACTCAAGGTCGAGCTCGAGGCCGACGGCTACGTCTTCAAGACGCAGACCGACACCGAGATCGTCGCTCAATTGGTCACGCGCGAGCTCGATCGCGGCAAGAAGCCCGTCGCGGCCATCGCGCATTGCCTGCCGCGTTTGCGCGGAGCCTTCGCGCTGGCTTTTCTGTTCCAGGGTGAGGAAGATCTGCTGATCGGCGCACGCAACGGGCCGCCATTGGCTGTCGGCGTCGGTGACGGCGAGATGTATCTGGGCTCGGATGCGGTCGCGCTAGCGCCCTTCACCAACCTCATCGCCTATCTGGAGGAGGGCGATTGGGTCGTCCTCAACCGCAAGGGCGCGATCTTCTACGACAAGGCGAATGTCCAGGTCGAACGGCGCGCACGTCGCGTCGCCGCCGGCAGCATGCTGGTCGACAAGGGCAATCATCGCCACTTCATGGCGAAGGAAATCCACGAGCAGCCTGAGGTGGTCGCTCACACGCTGACGCATTATCTCGACATGGCCGCCGGCACGCTGAGGCAACCCTTCGAGCCTGCCGTCGAATGGAAGGGCCTGTCCCGGCTCTCCGTTTCTGCCTGCGGCACGGCCTATTACGCCGGGCTCACGGCGAAATACTGGTTCGAGCGGCTGGCACGCCTGCCGGTCGAGATCGATGTCGCCTCCGAGTTCCGCTACCGCGAGGCACCGATGCCCGAGAACGGGCTCGCGCTCTTCATCTCGCAATCGGGCGAGACCGCCGACACGCTGGCCTGCCTGAAATATGCCAAGCAGGAGCGCCAGACGATCCTGTCGGTCGTGAACATGCCGACCTCGACCATCGCCCGCGAGAGTGATGCCGTCGCTCCCACGCTCGCCGGCCCCGAGATCGGAGTTGCCTCGACCAAGGCCTTCACTTGCCAGTTGACCGCACTGGCATGCCTGGCGCTTGCCGCCGCCCGCGCGCGCGGCACGCTCTCGGCGGAGGATGAGATCCGCCATGTCCAGCATCTGATCGCGCTGCCCGGCCTCCTGGCGAAGGCGCTTGAGCTCGAACCCGAGATCGAAAGGCTCGCCCGCGAGCTCTCCAAGGCGAGCGACGTGCTCTATCTCGGCCGCGGCACGAGTTTCCCGCTGGCGCTCGAAGGCGCGTTGAAGCTGAAGGAAATCAGCTACATCCACGCCGAAGGTTACGCGGCTGGCGAACTCAAGCATGGTCCGATCGCATTGATCGACGAGGATATGCCGGTCATCGTCGTCGCGCCCCATGACGCGCTCTTCGAGAAGACCGCGTCGAACATGCAGGAGGTCGCGGCGCGTGGCGGGCGGATCATCCTGATCACTGACGCCAGGGGCGCGGCCGAATGCGGCATCACCCCTGAGGCGACGATCATCATGCCGGAGATGGACCCGCTGTTTGCGCCGATCGTCTACGCGCTGCCGATCCAGATGATCGCCTACCAGACCGCCGTCTTCATGGGCAAGGACGTCGATCAGCCGCGTAACCTGGCGAAGTCCGTCACGGTGGAGTGACGGCTGTTCGCGAGCCGGCTTAGGCCGGCTCGCGGCGAACCGACATCAAGCGGCGATATGCCGGGGCGAGCTTGTTCGCCGATCCACGCCACAATTCTTGAATTCTGCCGGGTCCTTGAATTCTGCTGGGAGCGTTGGCACGTCTGTCGCATGATG
Organism: Bosea vaviloviae; assembly: GCF_001741865.1. Classification (NCBI taxonomy): domain Bacteria; kingdom Pseudomonadati; phylum Pseudomonadota; class Alphaproteobacteria; order Hyphomicrobiales; family Alloboseaceae; genus Allobosea; species Allobosea vaviloviae. The sequence goes on along the minus strand of NZ_CP017147.1, from coordinate 4,390,822 downwards.
GCCGGCCAATGGCGGCTGAACGCCCGATTGACCGGAACCCTCGCATGACCGCCGGCCCGCCTGATCCCCGCCTCATCATCCAGACCGACCTGTTGCGTCCGACGGCCGGCACGCGGCTGCGGCGCTATTTCCTGACCGGGCTCGTCATCGCGGCTCCTCTGGCGATCACGGCCTCCGTGACCTGGTGGTTCATCACCCTGATCGACGGGCTGGTGAAGCCGCTGATCCCGAACTCCTACCTGCCTGATTCCTATCTGCCGTTTCCGATTCCTGGCCTTGGCATCATCATCGGCTTGATCGGGCTGACGCTGCTCGGCTTCCTCACAGCCAACCTGGTCGGCCGCACCTTGATCGAGGCGGGCGAGGCGCTGCTCAATCGCATGCCGGTGGTGCGCAGCCTCTACAAGGGCGTGAAGCAGGTCTTCGAGACCATCTTCTCGCAATCGGGCACCTCGTTCCGCAAGGTCGGGATGGTGCAGTTCCCGCAGCCGGGCATGTGGTCGATCGTCTTCATCGCTCAGGAGGCCGCGCCCGAGATCGCCGGAAAGCTGCCTGATGGAAATGAGCAGATCGGCGTTTTCCTGCCTTGCACGCCGAACCCGACCACGGGTTTCTTCTTCTACCTGCCGCGCAAGGAGGTCATCGAACTGACGATCTCCGTCGAGGATGGCGCCAAGCTGATCATGTCGGCGGGGCTGATCCAGCCGGGCGAGGCCGCGCCGAAGCTGATGCCGGACACGGATATCGGCAAATAGCTTGGAGCGTTTTCGAGCGAAGTGGACGCCGGTTCCCTCGCGACAAACGCGAAGCGTTTGCGCGGAGAAAACGCGTTAGAACAAAGAGCTAGAGCAATTGAGCGATCCAATCGGATCGGAAATCGCTCTAGCCCTTCAGTGCCAACCAGATTTCCAGAACGCCGTTTCCGGTTGCACCGTCGAAACGCTCATCCATGCGCTCCAGGGTCGGACCGTCGGCGGGCTTACGCCCGGATTTCGGCAACCAATCCTGCCAGATCGCCTCGTAGGTGCGCTTGATCTGCGTGACGTGGCCGCGGTGCTCGAATACGGCGTAATTCTGCTCGGGCACCCGCGTGCGATCGAATTCGGCAGGCAGCTCACTGAAATCCGAAACTGCGGCTCCGGCGATGTAGTCGAACTGACCGTGATCGTCGCAGTTGTAGCTCACGCCGTAGCAGACATGGCCGATCTGGCCGGGGATATGGCCGAGATGCGGCGCGATGCGTTGCCAAAGCGCGGGAATCCCTGCGGTGTTCTCATAGGAAAAACTGCCACCGAACCCGGCGATCAGGAGGGGCTTTTCCGTCACGAAACGAGGTTCCGGCAAGGTGATGGGCATGTCGCTATACATGGCGATGGGCTCCGCTAGTCGCAGCGAGGACAAATCGCCTTTCGCACGCAAATCCTCCGGCGTGAGGCCGAACTGATCGCGAAAGGCGCGGGTGAAAGCCTCGTGAGAGCCATATCCCCAGTCGAGTGCGACCGAGAGGATATCGGGCGCGCCGGATGCGAGCTGGCGCGCCGCCTCCGACAACCGGCGCTCGCGCACATAGCGCATTACCGAGCGGCCGGTGGCTGCTCCGAACGCCCGGCTGAGATGGAAGCGTGAAACGCCGCTCACCTCGGCGATCTCGTCGAGCGAGAGATCGGAGGCGAAGCGGCTTTCGATGCACCAGACAGCCTTCTTGATCGGATCCATGGCAGGCCCCACAAAGCGGCGTCACACTGGCCCGAACGGCCGGGGCGCATTTGATCGGGATTGCTACCCCGCGCGCAACAGCCTGATCGCGACATCGCGCTCGAACAGATAGAGTAATGTCCTCACAGCCTCGCCGCGCGGGCCTTCGAGATGCGGGTCGCGCTCGATCAAAAGGCGGGCGTCGTCGCGTGCGGCGGCGAGCAGATCGCCATCCGTTTCCAGCTGCGCGATCTGCCAGTCCGGCGAGCCCGACTGTTTTGTGCCCAGCACCTCGCCTTCGCCGCGCAGCCTCAGATCCTCCTCGGCGATACGGAAACCGTCCTCGGTTTCGCGCATGATGGTCAGTCGTGCTTCGGCCACCGGTCCCAGAGGTCCCTTGTAGAGCAAGAGGCAGGTCGAGGCGGTGGAGCCGCGCCCGATGCGCCCGCGCAGCTGGTGAAGCTGCGCCAGGCCGAAGCGTTCGGCATGTTCGATCACCATCACGCTGGCATTGGGCACATCGACCCCGACCTCGATCACCGTGGTCGAGATCAGGATGCGCGTTTGGCCCGCCACGAAAGCCGACATCGCCGCATCCTTGTCGCGTCCGGGCATCTGGCCGTGCAGCAGCCCGACCCGGTCGCCGAAGAACTCACGCAGAGCATCGAAACGCTCCTGCGCGGCGGCGACATCGAGCGTGTCGGATTCCTGCACCAGGGGGCAGACCCAATAGACCTGGGCGCCGGCCTCGACCGCACGCCCGACCGCGCCGACGACCTCGTCATAGCGGTCGAGCGAGATCGCCTTGGTCGCGATAGGCTTCCGCCCCGCCGGCTTCTCGGCCAGCACCGAGATATCCATGTCTCCGAACCAGGTCAGCGACAGCGTGCGCGGGATCGGTGTCGCCGTCATCACCAGGATATCGACCGCTTCGCCCTTGGAGCCGAGCAGCAGGCGCTGATGCACGCCGAAACGGTGCTGCTCATCGACGATGGCAAGCGCGAGATCGCGAAAGGCGACCCCCTCCTGGAACAGCGCATGGGTGCCGACCGCGATCGCGATCTCGCCATTCGCCAGCCCCTCCAGCACACGGGCCCGGCCCGGCCCCTTCTCGCGCCCGGTCAGCAGTGCGAGCTTGAGACCGGCGGCTTCGGCGAGCGGAGTCAATCGCTCGGCATGCTGGCGCGCCAGGATTTCGGTCGGGGCCATCAATACGGATTGTCGCCCGGCTTCGGCGGCGGCGGCCATCGCCATCAAGGCGACGACCGTCTTGCCCGAGCCGACATCGCCCTGCAGCAGTCGCAGCATGCGTTCGGGCTTTTCCATGTCGTCATGGATGTCGTTGAGCGCCTGCCGCTGGCCCTCCGTCAGCGTGAAGGGCAGGGCGCCCTCGATCCGCCGCCGCAACGCGCCATCGCCCGCGGTCGCCCGGCCGGCCTGCTTCTTCTGCTGCCGTCGCACCAGAGCGAGCGCGATCTGGCTCGCCAGCAATTCGTCATAGGCGACGCGGCGCCGCGCGATCGTGTCGCCTTCGATCGCCTTGAGATCGGGCGGATGATGCAAGGCCTGCATCGCCTCGAAGAAGGGCGGAAACCCGCTCTTCGCCAGGAAGCTCGGGTCCTGCCATTCCGCCAGATCCGGGCATTTTTCTGCGGCCGCGGCCGAGATCCGCGTCATCACCCGTGCGCTGATACCTTCGGTCAGTCCGTAGACCGGTTCGATCGCCGGCAATGTCGCGGCGAATTTGGGATCGAGGATGCGGTCGGGATGCGCCATCTGACGCATGCCGTCCCAGAGCTCGAGCTTGCCGGAGATGAGCCGATAGGCGCCGATCGGCAGGGTCTGCAAGAGATGGCGCACATCGGCGTGGAAGAACACCAGCGTCACGTCGCCGGTCTCATCCTCGACGATGATGCGATAAGGCGCCTTCGCCTTGGTGGGCGGCGCGGGGCGATGCTCGGTCACCTGCGCGTTGAAGGTCGCGACATCGCCGATCGGCGCATCGGCGATCGAGGCGCTCGGCCGCCGGTCGATCGCACCGGTCGGCATGCGAAACAGCAGGTCGATGACGCGCGCAGGGCGCGTCTCGTCGCCGAGGAGTTTGTCCAGCAGCTTGCCGAGCTTGGGGCCGACGCCCGGCAGCGTCGTCACGGGGGCGAACAGCGGGTCGAGAAGGGATGGGCGCAAGCGGCTACTCGGGGCATGTCAGGAGTGCGAAGATCTTCGGTGTTCTGCCGCTGACTTCGCCGGGTCGCAACGCTATATAGCGCGCGACGGCAGGCTCCGCGACGGGGCCGGCCCGATCGTCATTGCATCGTTCCAGATTTCTTGCCCGAGGTTTTCACATGAGTGGCTCGACGAGGACCAGCGCCGATCTCGACCCGCGCCGGCGAAAGATCCTGTTTCGCGCCTGGCATCGCGGCATGCGCGAGACCGATCTGATCATGGGCCGCTTCGCCGACGCCGAGATCGACAAGCTGAGCGACGCCGAACTCGATCTGTTCGAGCAGTTGATCGAAGTGCTCGACCGCGACTTGTTGTCATGGATAACGGGCGAGGCCGAGGTTCCCGCAAATTACGACACCGACGTGTTCCGGCGACTGAAGGCGTTTCATCACCACGGCAAGCCGATTCATGTGTGAGACGATGAGGCGCGTGCCCGCGCGCTCGTCCTGGTCGGGCTTGACCCGACCATCTCTGAAACCAGTGGCCCGTTGCCCCGAGATCCTCGGGACAAGCCCGAGAATGACGCTTTCCACGAGAATGACGCTTTCCATATGAGCATCCCGCCTCCCGCCCAACTCGCCAAACTCCAGAGCGACCGCATTCTCGATGCGCTGAATCGCGGCGACAAGCCGACGCTCGCCAGCGTTCCGGATGGATTCGACGCCGTCATCCTGGCCGATCTCGTGCGCGCCCGGGCGAAGAAGGCCGAGGGCGCGGCCATGCTCGTCTTCATTGCGCGTGAAGGCCAGCGCCTGCAGGTGCTTGAGAACGCCTTGCAATTCGTTGCGCCCGATCTCGAGGTGATGTCCTTCCCGGCCTGGGATTGCCAGCCCTATGACCGCGTCTCGCCGGCTCCCTCGATCGTCGCGCATCGCATGACGACGCTGTCGCGGCTCGCCAAGACGAAGTCCGGCGACAAGCCGCGCCTGCTGTTGACCACGGTCAACGCGGCGCTCCAGCGCGTGCCGGCCTTCAGCAAGGTCGCCTCCGAGAGCTTCTCGGCCGCGCCGGGCAATATGGTCGATACCGAGCAGCTCGCGCGCTGGCTCGACATGAACGGCTATTTGCGCACCTCGACCGTGCGCGAGACCGGCGAGTTCGCCGTGCGCGGCGGCATCGTCGATCTCTTCCCGCCGGGCATGCCGGCGCCGATCCGGCTCGATTTCTTCGGCGATACGCTGGAATCGATCCGCACCTTCGATCCCGAGACGCAGCGCACCACCGGGCAATTGCGTGGGCTCGACCTCGTGCCGATGTCCGAGGCGCAGATGACCAGCGAAAGCATCAAGCGCTTCCGCCAGAGCTACATCACGACCTTCGGCACGCCTGGCCGCGACGACACGCTCTATGAAGCGGTCAGCGAAGGCCGTCGCCCGGCCGGGCTCGAACATTGGCTGCCGCTGCTGGCCGACAAGCTCGACACGCTCTTCGCCTATCTGCCCGATGTCCCGCTGGTGCTCGATGCCCAGGCCGATGACGCCGTCGGCGAGCGCATCAGCCTGATCAAGGACTATTACGACGCCCGCAAGGCGGCGATGGACCAGCCAAGCGCCGGCGGGGCGCCCTATAAGCCGCTGCTGCCGAACGCGCTCTATCTCTCGCCGGCGGAATGGCGCGGTATCGTCGACCAGGCGGGTGTCGCCGCGTTGACGCCGTTCCAATTGCCCGACAGCGACGGCAAGCTGATCGTCGATCTCGGTGCGCGTCAGGGCCGCAGTTTCGCTGCTGAGCGCGCCGACAATGCCGGCAGCGTCTTCGATGCAGCCGTCGCCCATGTGAAGGCGCTGCAGGCCGATGGCCGCCGCGTCATCCTCGCCGCCTGGTCGGAAGGCTCGCGCGAGCGCCTGGCGCATGTGCTGGCTGATCACGGCTTGAAGACCGTGCAGATGACGGGTTCGCTGCGCGCCGCCTTCGATCTCAAGCCCGGCACCACGGCGCTGGCTGTCTGGGGCTTCGAGACCGGCTTCGAGGCCGGCAAGCTCGCCGTCATCGGCGAGCAGGATATTCTCGGCGACCGGCTGGTGCGCCCGCGCAAAAAAACGCGTCGGCCGCAGGATTTCATCGCCGAACTGTCATCGCTCAGCCCCGGCGATCTCGTCGTCCATGTCGATCATGGCATCGGCCGCTTCATTGGCCTGCGCACGATCACGGCGGTGGGCGCGCCGCATGACTGCCTCGAAATCCACTATGCAGCGGATTCGAAACTCTTCCTGCCGGTCGAAAACATCGAATTGCTTTCGCGCTACGGCTCGGAGGATACCGATGTTCCGCTCGACCGTCTCGGCGGTGGCGGTTGGCAGGCGCGCAAGGCCAAGCTGAAGCAGCGCATCCGCGAGATGGCGGGCAAGCTGATCGCGATCGCAGCCGCCCGCGCCCTCAAGGAAGCCCCGCGCCTGGTCCCGCAGGAAGGGCTCTATGACGAGTTCTGCGCCCGCTTCCCGTTCGAGGAGACCGAGGATCAGCAGGCCACGATCGATGCCGTTCTCGACGATATGGCCGCGGGGAGGCCGATGGACCGGCTGGTCTGCGGCGATGTGGGCTTCGGCAAGACGGAGGTCGCGCTGCGGGCCGCTTTCGCCTGCGCGCTGAACGGCAAGCAGGTCGCCGTCGTGGTGCCCACCACGCTGCTGGCGCGCCAGCACTACCGCAATTTTGCCGAGCGCTTCAAAGGGCTGCCGATCCATGTCGGCCAGGCCTCGCGCTTCGTGGCCGCGGCCGATCTCAAGGCGGTGAAGGCCGGCATCAAGGACGGCACGATGGATATCGTCGTCGGCACCCATGCGCTGCTGGGAAAGGCGATCGAGTTCAAGGATCTCGGCCTTGTCATCGTCGATGAGGAGCAGCATTTTGGCGTCAACCACAAGGAGCGGCTGAAGGAGTTCCGCGCCGAGGTCCATATGCTGACCCTGACGGCGACGCCGATCCCGCGTACGCTCCAGCTCGCCATGACCGGCGTGCGCGAGCTCTCGATCATCGCGACGCCGCCGGTCGATCGGCTTGCGGTGCGCACCTTCGTGACGCCTTTCGACCCGCTGATCGTGCGTGAGGCGCTGCTGCGCGAGCGCTATCGCGGCGGGCGCAGCTTCTATGTCGTGCCGCGCATCGAGGATATTTCCGACGTCAAGGATTTCCTGGACAAGCAGGTGCCCGAGGCCAAGGTCGGCATCGCCCATGGTCAGATGGCGGCAGGCCAGCTCGAGGATGTCATGACGGCCTTCTATGAGGGTCAGTACGACGTGCTGCTCTCGACCACGATCGTCGAATCGGGCCTCGATATTCCCAACGCCAACACGCTGATCGTCCACCGCGCCGACATGTTCGGCCTCGCCCAGCTTTATCAGCTCAGGGGCCGCGTCGGGCGCTCCAAGGTACGCGCCTATGCGCTCTTCACCATGCCGGTAAACCGCAAGCTGACCGAGCAAGCCGAGCGGCGGCTGAAGGTCCTGCAATCGTTGGACACGCTGGGCGCAGGCTTCCAGCTTGCCAGCCACGATCTGGACATCCGTGGCGCCGGCAATCTGCTCGGCGACGAGCAGTCGGGCCATATCAAGGAAGTCGGCTACGAACTCTACCAGCAGATGCTGGAGGAGGCGGTCGCGGCGCTGAAGTCCGGTGTTGATTTCGAGAGCGCCGCGCAATGGTCGCCGACGATCCAGATCGGCGCGCCGGTGATGATCCCCGAGCACTACGTCACCGACCTGACGCTGCGGCTCACGCTCTACAAGCGCCTCTCGACGCTGGACGACGATGGCGACATCCAGTCCTTCGGCGCGGAATTGGTCGATCGCTTCGGCCCGCTGCCGGACGAGGTGCAGCAGCTTCTGGAAATCGTCGCGATCAAGGCCCTGTGCAAACGCGCCAATGTCGAGAAGGTCGAGGCCGGCCCGAAGGGCATCATCGTCGCCTTCCGCGACAATGAATTCGCCAATCCCGAGGGCCTCGTCGGTTATCTCGCCAAGCAGGGCACATTGGCGAAGGTGCGCCCCGACATGCGTGTGGTCTTCATCGATGATTTCGAGACCGCCGAGCTGCGTCTCAAGGGCACGCGCCGCCTGCTGACGGACCTGGCCCGGATTGCCGAGCGCAAGAAGGCGGCATGAAAGGCGGCTTGACGCTCAGCGCCGGCTGACGTCGATCTCCGCCGCCGAGCGGACATCGATGTCGACGATAGCGAGGTCGGGCCGGTCGAGCGCCGGCAAGGCGCGCCCGTCTCCTGGACGGTGCACCAGGACGACGCTCGCCAGCGAGGGATCGGCGGCCAGCCGCGAGCGCGCCAGCGCGGGCTCCATCGCGCCCGGCAAGACGAGATGCACATTGCGTCCACCCGCGACGCAGGCCTGCAGGTCGCCGAGGCTGAACAGGCCGAGCGGCAGTAATTCGACGCCGGTCAGCAGCGCCATGCCCGGCCCGGTCGCCAAAGCGGCGAGATCGCCGCCGACCAGCGTGGTCACGATCCGCGACGAGGCCAACGGCTTCAGCAGGCGCGATATCTCCAACGACTTTCCGAGCACATCGCGCTCGGAAACCATCAAGGGTCCCGCCAAGCTCAGGGCATTGACGACCTGGAGGGTCGGACGCCCGCCTTGTTCGGGCAGCGGATGCAGGCCGGCGCTCGCCATCAGCGCATCGAGAGGCGCAACGCCGTCGGGGACATCCTGCCCGAAACCGCCCACGAAGCGCGTGCCAAAGGCCCTGACGGCGAGATTGCGCAGCACGATCAGCGGCCGCAGCGGGCCGACGCGGCCGACGCCGAGCGCCATCACTGCGTTGGACGCCTCGATCAGCCCCAGCAATTCGAGCTCGTTGCCGTGCAATGGCAGCATCAGCGGCGACAGGCCGGCGCGCAAGCTGGCGAGGATGGCGACGATCGCCTCTGGACCGAGCGGCGCCAGGATCGCGACGGTCGCGCCCGGCTGCGCGTGATTGACGGCGAGCAATCGCGCGAGTTGGTCGACACGCTCCTCGAGCTGCATGAAGCTCAGCGAGGTCGGGATCGTGTCGCTCCAGCTGCGGCGTCCCGGCGGATCGCGCAGCGCCGCCTCATATCCCCGGCTGCGGGTCAGGGCTTTCAGCAGCGTGTCGAGGTCGAGCCCGTCGAGCAGGGCGGAAGCGGCGTCGTCCTGTTCTGCCCGCATCGATTGCCCTTCAGTTGGCTGGCGCCGACGCCGCCGGGCGGCGCGCCAGAGCTTCGGTGGCGAGGAAATAGGCCGGCTTGCGTGTTGGCAAGGTGACATCGCGTGAATGCGCCAGCCATGTCTCGGGCAGGTAGTATAGTGGCACGACATAGAAGCCCGAGAGCAGCGCCCGATCGAGTACGCGTACGGCCGCGACGAAATCCTCGCGTTCGCGCGCTGCCAGAAGCGCCTGCAGGGCAGCATCGACGGTCGGCGATTTCACGCCGGCATAATTCAGCGCGCCCTTGCGGTCGGCATTGGCCGAGCCCCAGCGGCCAACCTGTTCGTTACCGGGCGAGGCGGAGGCCGGCCATGTCCACTGGATCATGTCGAAATCGAAGGCCGACAGCCTGCGCCAGTACTGCACATCGTCGATCAGCCTGACACTGACACCGACGCCGAGACGCCCGAGCGAAGCGGCATAGTTCAGTGCGAGCCGCTCCTGCGGCCGGTTGGTGACGGTGATCTCGAAGGCGAGTGGCTCCGCCGTCCTGGTATTGCGCAGAACCCCATCCTGGAGCTCGTATCCCGCGGCCTTCAGCAGATCGAGCGCCTTGCGGGCCTGTTCGCGATCGCGGCCCGAGCCGTCACTCGCAGCCGGCACCCAGCTCCCGGCGAGAATATCGTCGCGCACGCTGCCCGGAAACGCAGCCAGCAAGGTTTTCTCCCGCGAATCGGCGGGGACACCGAGCGCCGACAACTCCGAATCGGAGAAGAAGCTGCCGGCGCGGCGATAGACGCCGTGGAACAGGTTGCGGTTGACCCATTCGAAATCGAACATGATGCCGAGCGCTTCGCGGACGCGAACATCGGCGAAGCCTGGCCGGCGCGTGTTGAAGACGAGCCCGGTCATGCCCTTGGGGGCCTGGAAGCGCAGCGCCTCTCGCACGATGCGGCCGTCGCGCACGGCAGGCACGTCATAGCCAGTCATCCAGCGTGTCGGATCGGGTTCGAGCCGGATGTCGTAGAGGCCTGCCTTGAAGGCCTCGAACAAGGCGTTGGCGTCGCGATAGAAATCGTAGCGGATCTCATCGGCATTGAAGAGGCCGCGCGTCAGCGGGTGGTTCTCGGCCCAGAAATCCTTGCGGCGCTTCAGCGTCAGCGCCTCGCCGGGCCTGACCTCGCTGACGAGATAGGGGCCCGAGCCGAGCGCCGGCTTGAAGCTGGTTTCGCCGAAAGTGTCCGCGTTGGTGGCGTGCCTGGCGAAGATCGGCATCGCGCCGATCACCAATGGCAATTCGCGGTTCGAGCCGTCGCCGAGCTCGAACACGACAGAGCGCGGCGACGGCGCCTCCGCCTTCGTCACGCGGCCGAGGCTGGAGCGGTGGAACGGCTTGCCCTTGGTCTTCAGCATCTCGAAGGTGAAGAGCACGTCGTCGGCGGTAACCGGCGTCCCGTCGGAGAAGCGCGCTCTTTCGTCGATCTCGAAGGCGAGCCGGGTCCGCGCCTCGTTGAGCTCGACGCGGGATGCGAGCAAGCCATAGGCGGTGAAGGGTTCGTCGGCTGAGCGATACAGCAGGCTCTGCTGGACGTAGCGCGGCACGGCGTCGGGCGCGACGCCGAGCACGACCAGCGGATTCAGGCTGTCGAATGTGCCCTGCAAGCCAAAGACGATGCGCCCGCCCTTGGGTGCGTCAGGGTCGGCATAGGGCAGATGACTGAAGCCCGGCGGCAGGGCCGGCTCGCCATGCATCGCGATGGCATGGGCAGAGGAGGGCGATTCGGCATGCGAATGCGCGCCCATCGCCAGGATGAGCGTCAATGCAGAGAAGATTGCTTTGGCCGCAGCGCGCAATGCTGAGCGGCCCATGCGAGGCGAAGACATCGTCAAACCTGATTCCCGTGCGTGAGGATAACACGGCAACTTCGCAGTCACGCAGCTATTCGGACTGGAATCCTGTAACGGAACTCGCTAAAGGCGACGCTAGGTGTCATGCAAACGCCTCAATCACCCCTGATGTGCTCGGCTTGCGGTGGCTGGCGCTGATATGCGATTGGGCTGTCGATGGTGGCGCGCGCGGCTTGCGAAGTCGTGGTCCCGAATTCGCAGATTAAGGAATGACAGATGTCCGCTTCGTTTAGCTTGTCCTCGCGCGTTCTGGGCGCCGCCCTCAGCGTAGCGCTGGGTCTCGGCCCCGTCGCCGCCTTTGCCCAGGCCCCGGCACAGCGCCCGGCGCAGCGCCCGGCGCAGCCTGCTCAACCGGCTCAGCAGCCCGCCGCTCCCCAGGGCGGACAGGCCGCAGCCGGCCCGACCGTCGTTCAGGTCAAGCCCGAGCCCTCGCAGACCAACTGGACCAAGGTCTGCGGCAAGGACCAGGCTGCCAACAAGGAAATCTGCTACACCACGCGCGATTTCGTCTCCGACCAGGGCCAGCCGGTGCTCGCGGTTGCCGTCTATGACGTCAAGGGCGATCCCAACAAGATCGTGCGCTTCCTGATGCCGCTCGGCCTGCTGCTGCAGCCCGGTATCCGCTTCGGCGTCGATACCGCGCAGCCCACCCCGGGCCGCTATGCGATCTGCTTCCCGAACGGCTGCTTCGCCGAGGCGCAGGTCAAGGACGACTTCATCAACGCGATGAAGAAGGGCACCAATCTCAGCATCAGCGTCCAGAACCAGGGCGCGCGCGAGGTCTCCTTCTCCATTCCGCTCTCCGATTTCGCCAAGGGTTTCGACGGCGCGCCGATCGATCCCAAGGTGCTCGAGGACCAGCAGAAGGCCTTGCAGGACGAGTTGGCCAAGCGTCAGGAAGAGCTGCGCCAGCGTCTTGGCGGCAGCGGCGCCAACGCCACTCCCGGCGTCCCGGGAGCTGCGCCTGCCGTGCCGGGAGGGCTTTCGGCCCCGGGCACCGCGCCGGCTCCGGGAACTGCTCCCAAGCCCTGATAGTCCCAAGCCCCGATGGGCGGGAGACGACGTCACAAGGAAAAGGCCGGTCCCGAGAGGGACCGGCCTTTTTCATGGTCGCCGGCCTTTCCATGACTGCATGGATGCAGGCTTCTGTGCGTCGAGGGCCGGCCTCAGTTCAATCCGGCGCGATCGATCTGGTATTGCCCTTTGCGATCGCGGCGGAAAAATTCCTTGGCTTGCGGGTGGCGGATCGGCCGCCCCGACTCGTCGATCACGAGGTTCTGCTCCGAGACATAGGCGACGTATTCCGTCTCCTCATTCTCGGCGAAGAGGTGGTAGAAAGGCTGGTCCTTCGACGGGCGCAGATTCTCCGGGATCGCCAGCCACCATTCGTCCGAGTTGGCGAAAACGGGGTCGACGTCGAAGATCACGCCACGGAACGGATAGACGCGGTGCTTGACCACCTGTCCGATCCTGAATTTCGCCGAACGTGCTTGCATTGTAGGCTTTGGTCCATGCTGGAGCGGGTAGACGGAAGAGGTGCCCGGCTAAAATATTGTCAGGCGCTTGCTTGAGGATTGCGTCGCAAATACGTCAAAATCAATAAGTCCCACCTGAAATTAGTGATTATAACCCATAGCGTTCCGCAAGTGCCGGGTCGCGCCCCGCGACCTGTTTAGCCAGATCGACGATGACCTTGGCCTGTTTCCAGGTGGCGTCATCCTGCATCTTGCCGTCGATCATCACAGCGCCGGAGCCGTCCGGCATCGCCTCCAGGATGCGCTTGGCGAAAGCGACGTCGGCGGGATCCGGGCTGAAGACGCGCTTGGCGATCTCGATCTGCGAGGGATGCAATGTCCAGGCGCCCGAGCAACCGAGCAGGAAGGCGTTGCGAAACTGCGCCTCGCAGGCGGCCGTATCGGCGAAGTCGCCAAAGGGCCCGTAGAATGGCTTGATGCCGGCCGCCGCACAGGCATCGACCATCTTGGCGAGCGTATAGTGCCAGAGATCCTGCTGAGCGACGGCGCGCGCGGCGCCATCCGGAGTGGGGTCCGCGATGACCTTGTATTCTGGGTGGCCGCCGCCGACGCGCGTCGTCTTCATTGCGCGCGAGGCCGCGAGATCGGCCGGCCCCAGGCTCATCCCATGCATGCGCGGGGAGGCGGTTGCGATCGTATCGACATTCTTCACCCCCTCGGCGGTTTCGAGGATGGCGTGGATCATGATCGGCTTGGGCAGGCTGTGCCGGGCTTCGAACTGGGCCAGCAGCTGGTCGACATAATGGATGTCCCATGGCCCCTCGACCTTGGGCACCATCACGACATCGAGCTTGCCGCCGATCTCCGCCATGATCGCGGTGATATCGTCGAGGAACCAGGGCGAATTCAGCGCGTTCACCCGCGTCCACAGTCCGGTCTTGCCGAAATCGACGGCCTTGCCCATCGCGATGAAGCCGTCGCGCGCCGCCTGCTTGGCCTCGACCGGAATCGCATCCTCCAGATTGCCGAGCACGATATCGACCTGGCCCGCGAGCTCACCGACCTTGGCACGCACCTTTTCCAGATGCGGCGGCACGAAATGGATCATCCGCTCCAGTCTCAGCGGGAGCTCGCGGAACGGCTCCGGCGCGCCGATGGCGAGCGGACGGAAGAACTGGCGCGGCGTCCTGACGGTCATGGCGAGGCTCCATGGTGCAATGCCGCAATGTGACGAAGGCCGCCAATCCCGTCTATCGTCCATTATGCGGGCAGGGCGAGGCGGAGATTTGATGCCTAGGAAATATTGCCTAGCAGTCTTGTTAGGTCTAGATTCCCAGGAATAATACCCTTGCCCGGCGATGGCTGATTGTCGGCACGGCGTAAACGCGCTTGCTCCCTTGTACGAAGCGACTAAACGGCAGGGACCGCCGTCATTTCGGCTCTCATCAAAGAGTTAGAGCAGGATCGATGCGAAAAACCGGTGCCCACTTTTTCGCATCCTGCTCTAGGCGCGGGCCACCGCACCGCCTCAGGTAGCTCCCATCCGCATGGCCGATCTCGCCGGTATCTTCAATCTCGTCGCCCCCTTTTTCGGGTTGATCCTGCTCGGCTTCGTCATCGGGCGTTACAAGCGATTGCCGGAGGCGGGGCTCGCCTGGCTGCAGTTCTTCCTGATCTATGTCGCGCTGCCGCCGCTGTTCTACCGGCTGATCGCCGACAAGCCGCTGAGCGAACTCAGCAATTGGCGCTTCGTCATCGCCACGACGCTGTCGACCTTCTGCGCGTTTGCCCTGTCTTTCGCGATCGGGATGAAATTCACCCGCCGCGACATACCCCAGTCGGTCATGCAGGGAGTGGCCGGGTCCTACTCCAATATCGGCTATATGGGCCCGCCATTGATCCTGGCAGCGCTCGGTCCGGCCTCGAGCGCGCCGCTGGTGCTCGTCTTTGTCTTCGACAGCATCCTGCTGTTCTCACTGGTCCCCTTCCTGATGGCGATCGCCGGTGTCGAAAAGAAGAGCCTGCTCGCCACCACGGGCGAGATCGTCTGGAAGGTCCTGACCCATCCCTTCAACCTCGCCACCGCAGCAGGTGTGATCGCGGCCTTCACCCATCTCGAATTGCCGACGGCGATCGACAAGATGACGCTTTGGCTCTCGCAGGCGGCCGCGCCCTGCGCGCTCTTCCTGCTCGGGGTCACGGTGGCGCTGCGGCCGATGAAGGCGATGCCCGGCGAGGTGCCGCTGCTAGTGCTGGTCAAGCTCGTGCTGCATCCGCTGCTGGTCTGGGTGCTGCTCTCGGTCATCGCCGATGTGCCCGACCAATGGATCTTCGCCGCCATCATCATGGCTGCGCTGCCGCCGGCGCTGAACATCTTCGTGATCTCGACGCAGTACAAGGTCGGCGTCGAGCGCGCCTCGGCCTGCATCCTGGTCGGCACCATCGTGTCGATGGGCACGTTGACGGGCTTCCTGTGGCTGGTGAAGACGGGCAGGATGGCCGCCGACCTGTTCCCCTGAGCGCGTGGCCCGGCCGCCGCCGAAGCGAGGCGCCGATGCTGCCGCTGGACGATCTGCTGGTTCTGGACTTCTCGACGCTGCTGCCGGGACCGCTGGCGAGCCTATTCCTGTCCGAGGCAGGCGCGCAGGTGATCAAGATCGAGCGCCCGGGCGGCGAGGATATGCGCCGCTTTCCGCCGCGCTTCGGCGAGACCTCCGCCCCTTTCGCCGTGCTCAACCGCGGCAAGCCAAGCCTCGAGATCGACCTCAAGGCCGCGGATGCCCTGGCGCGCCTGACGCCGCTGATCACGCGCGCCGATATCCTGATCGAGCAGTTCCGGCCCGGCGTGATGGAGCGGCTCGGCTTCGGTTTTGAGGCGTTGAAGCTGCTCAATCCACGCCTGATCTATTGTTCGATCAGTGGCTTCGGCCAGACCGGCCCGCGCGCGCAGGAAGCCGGCCACGACATCAATTACCAGGCTATCGGCGGGCTGCTCGGCCAGTCGCTGAAGCGCGGCGCGCCCGCGCCACTGCCGCCTGCGCTCGTCGCCGATATCGGCGGCGGCACCATGCCGGCCGTGCTCAACATCCTGCTCGCCCTGCGCCAGCGCGAGCGCAGCGGCGAAGGCTGCCATCTCGACATCGCCATGTCGGACGCGATGCCGGCCTTCGCCTGGTACGGCATGGCGCAAGGCCAGGCGGCCGGGCGCTATCCCGCCGGCGGGGAGGGCCTCTTGACCGGGGCAAGCCCGCGCTATGGGCTCTATGCCACTCAGGACGGCTGGTTTCTCGCGGTCGGCGCGCTGGAGCCGAAATTCTGGGACGGCTTCTGCGAGGCGATCGCTCTTGAAGAGCGCTTGCGCGACGACAGAACCGATCCGGCCGCCACCAAAGCCGCCATCGAAGCGATCATCGCATCAGCCCCCGCCGCGCATTGGCGCGATCTGCTGGAGCCGCTCGATTGTTGCTGCACGGTCGTGCGCACGCTGGAGGAGGCCGTCACGGACCCGCATCTGACCGCGCGCGGCCTGCTTGATGCGCAGGCCGAGGAGCCGGGCGGACGGCGCCTCGTTTCGACGCCGCTGCCGCTCGCGCCGGTCTTTCGCGATCAGGCCCAGGCCTTGCGCAAGGTTGCCGCCAGCGGCGCGGAAACGGATGAACTGCTCAAGCCCGGCGCAGAGTAGCGCGTTTCAGCGCGCAGTTCCGCCCGCCAGCCCCTGTCGCATGACGAAGCGGCGCAGCGGGCCGATCCGAGATAGCGCCAGAAGCCCGGCGCCGCGCAGCAGATCGGCCGGCATCAGATCGGTCAGCAGCGTGCGGTTCAGGGCATCGACCGCCCCCGTACGCAAGCGCACATCGCTCTGGCGCGCCCGGTCATAGGCCGCCATCACGACATCCTCGCCTGGATCATCCGAGCCGAGCAACGCCTCGCGCAAGGCCATCACATCGCGCAGGCCGAGATTGAGACCCTGCGCGCCGATCGGCGGAAACACATGCGCGGCCTCGCCGATCAGCGCCATGCGGTTGGTTGCGAACCGTGCGACCGACAACCCTCCCATCGGAACGCGCCCGCGCGGGCCGGCAAGGCTCATCGCGCCAAGCAGCGAATGCGTCTGCGTCTCGACCCGGCGGGCGAAGCCGGCATCGTCCAGCGCGGAGACCGCCTCGGCCTCCGCGGGATCCAGCATCCAGACCAGCGATGAGCGTCGGCCGGGCAATGGCACCAGCGTGCAGGGGCCCTTGCGGGTGTGGAACTCGGTCGAGGTCTCGTTATGGTCGCGGCGATGATCGAGGATCGCGGTCAGCGCGACCTGCGGATAGCGCCAGTCGCGCGCGGCAATGCCGGCGGCGCCGCGCACTCGGGACTGGCGACCATCGGCCCCGACGACGAGGCGGGCGCGCAAGGGCGAAAAGCCCTCGCCGGTGAGCGTCACGCCATCCTGATCGGGTACGATCGCCGAGACCAGGCTTTCGACCAGCCGGATGCCGTTATGCTGGCGCGCCGCGCTCACTAACGCCGCCACAAGCTCGGCGTTCTCGACATTCCAGCCGAAAGCCTCGAGCCCGGCCTCCGAGGCCCTGAATTCGACCGGCGGCTGGCGGAACAGGCTGCCGGTGTCGTCGACAAGCCGCATCACTTCGAGCGGAGCGGCCTTGCCGATGAGCGCATCGGTCAGCCCGAGCTCGGCCAGGAGCCGCCAGGAGCCGTCGAGCAAGGCCACGGTCCGCCCGTCATGTGGTGCGGTGAGGGGGCCGAGCACGGCGACGCGCCGCCCGTCCTTGGCCAGCGCAAGCGCCGCAGTGAGGCCGACGGCCCCGGCGCCTACTATCGCGATATCGACCAAATTGTCCTGCGAAGAGCTCATGCTCTGTCGCTAGCCGAAGCGGGCGGGCTTGGCCACCGGCCGCTGCGTCGCAGCTCAGGCATTGCGGAAGGCGACGAGCGGCTCGCGGATGCCCTCATGCAGCAATACGCGCCGCACGGCCAGGGTCGCGCCGCTGATCTCGACGATCGCGCCATGATGCTTCGCCTTGTCGATCACCGCCTTCAAGGCCACCGCCGCGCTCGAATCGGCGAAAGGTACGCCCGAGAGATCGAGCACGATCCGCTCCGGATAGCTCCCGATCCGGTCGAGCACGGTGATGACCTGCGTGCTCGCGCCGAAGAACAATGGCCCGCTGATCTTGTAGTGGAAGACGTCGCCATTGTGCTGGCCCGCGACACCCGTATCGGCCTCATCCTCCTCGGAGGCGGCCTCCATGCCGGCCTCGACCGTCACGACCTGCGCCATGCGGTGCATGAAGATCAATGAGCCGAGCACGACGCCGACGCCGATACCCACCATCAGATCCTCGAACATCACCAGCAGGAAGGTCGCGAGCAGAACGACGGCGTCGGCGCGCGAATGCTTCAGGATCGCGGCGAAGGCCGCCTTCTCCGCCATGTTCCAGGAGACGACGGCAAGCACGCCCGCCAGCGCAGCGAGCGGGATATAGGTCGCCAATGGCGCGGCGATCAGCATGAACAGCAGTATGAACAGCGCGTGTAGCATGCCGGCGACCGGCGTGACGCCGCCGGCCCGCACATTGGTCGCCGTGCGCGCGATGGTGCCGGTGACGCAGATGCCGCCAAACAGCGAGGACGCCATGTTGGCGACCCCTTGAGCGACCAATTCCATGTTCGAGCGATGCCGGCGCCCGGTCATCCCGTCCGCGACCACGGCCGAGAGCAGCGATTCGATGCCTCCCAGCGCCGCGATCGAGAGCGCGGCGGGCAGAATTGCGATCAGCTTGTCGCGGGTAAAGCCAGGCCAGTGCGGGGCGGGCAGGGCGCTCGGGATGCCGCCGAAGCGCGTGCCGATCGTCTCAACCGACAGCTTCAGCAGGAAGACCAGCGCAGCTGTCGCTGCGACTGCGATCAAGAGCCCGGGCCATCTCGGCCGAATGCGCTTGAGACCCAGGATGATGCCGATGGTGAGCAGCGAGAGCGCCAGGGCCGCGGGATTGAGCGTGCCGAGCGCGCCGATGAGCGCCTCCAGCTTGGGCAGCAGCGCCGCCGGCTCCTTGCCCGGCAGCGTCAGCCCGAGCAGGTCGCGGATCTGGCTGGCGAAGATGATGATGGCGATCCCGGTGGTGAAGCCCACCAGCACCGGATGCGGGATGTAGCGGATATAGGTGCCGAGCCTCAGCAACCCGATGGCGATCAGGAGCGCGCCCGCGATCAGCGTCGCCAGTAGCAGCCCATCGAAGCCATGCTGATCGATCGTCGCCGCGATCAGGACGATGAAGGCTCCCGCCGGCCCGCCAATCTGATAACGGCTGCCACCCAGCGCCGAAACGAAGAAGCCGCCGACGATGGCCGTGAACAGGCCCGCCGCCGGTGTTGCTCCGCTGGCGATGGCGATCGCCATGGAAAGCGGCAGAGCAACGATCGCGACAGTGAGCCCGGCCAGCGCATCGGCCTTCAACCGGTCGAAGCCGTAGCCTTCATGCAGCGCCGAAACGAGCTTGGGGGTGAATTGCGTGAGAATATCGGCGTTGCCGCCACGGGCCGTTTGCTCGGTCATGTCACGCGCCCGCCCCGCATGCGCAAGTTTCGCGAGTCCGACTCGGCGCTGCACGCCGGTCCCCCGCGCAGTCCAGCCGTTGCACGGTACGGATGCAAGTCCCTATGGTCCCGTCTTCAAATCAGGGAGTTGGATTCATGGTCAAGGCCATCCGCGTTCACAAGGTCGGCGGCCCCGAAGTGCTGCAATGGGAAGATATCACGCTGCCCCAGCCGGGGCCGGGCGAGGTGTTGGTCACGAACCGGGCCATCGGCCTGAACTTCATCGACACCTATTTCCGCACCGGCCTCTACGCCGTCCCGCAACTGCCCTTCGTACCCGGCAATGAAGGCGCGGGCGAGGTTCTGGCGGTCGGCCCCAATGTCACCGAGTTCAAGGTCGGCGACCGCGTCGCCTATGTCGCGACGCTCGGTTCCTATGCCGAGGAGCGCATCGTCGCGGTCAATTCCGTCGTGGCGCTGCCGGATGCGGTCACCTATGAGGCCGCCGCCAGCATGATGCTGAAGGGCATGACCGCGGAATACCTGCTCCACCGCACCTATAAGGTGAAGCCGGGCGACATCATCCTCGTCCATGCTGCGGCCGGCGGCACCGGGCTGATCCTGTGTCAATGGGGCAAGGCGCTGGGCGCGACCGTGATCGGCACCGTCGGCTCCAAGGAAAAGGCCACGCTCGCCAAGGCGCATGGCGCCGACCACACCATCCTTTATCGCGAGGAGAACTTCCCGGCCCGCGTCAAGGAGATCACCGGCGGCAAGCTCTGCGCGGTGGTCTATGACGGCGTCGGCAAGGACACCTTCCTGCCCTCGCTCGATTGCCTGAGCCCCTTCGGCGTGCTGGCGAGCTTCGGCAATGCGTCGGGCGCCGTCGAGCCCTTCAATCTCGGCCTGCTCGGGCCGAAGGGCTCGCTCTACGTGACCCGGCCGACGCTCTTCACCCATATCGCCAAGCGCGAGACCATGATCGAGATGGCGGCCAATCTGTTCGGCGCGGTCGCGTCGGGCGCCGTCACCGTGCCGGTCAACGCGACTTTCGCGTTGCAGGACGCAGCCAATGCGCATCGCGCGCTTGAAAGCCGCGGCACCACCGGCTCGACCGTCCTGATCCCCTAGATCCGGATGATTTCAGCTGGGATCACAAAGTGATCCCAGCTGAAATCTGAATCCGTCTCTCATCTAAGAATGAGAGCAGGATCAATGCGAAAAACCGGTTCCCACTTTTTCGCATCCTGCTCTTAGGCGAGTCTCAAAGCCGGTGTGAGAAAAATCGAACCGGCTTTGAACCTGTTCGGCCCGGCCTGCGACCAATGAGGGTCAGCACATGCTGATCCTCATTCGGGAGACAGGTCATGAACCGGACCATTCGTTTCGCGGGGCTCGTCTTAGCTTCGCTCACCATTTCGACAGTTGCCATGGCCCAGCAGGGTGGCGGCGGAGGCCGTGGCGGTGACGGCGGCAATGGCGGCAACGGAGGAGGGGGTGGCGATCCCTCTATCCTGCAGGTGCTGCGCGAGGATCACGCCAGGGCCCGCCTGACCCGTGCGGTCGAGATGCGTCGCGCCGGTACGGGCTGCCTCACCCATGTCTGCAACGAACCGCCGCCGCAGCGTCAGCGGCCCGTGCGCCAGGTCGCGGACACCGGCAATGCCTGCGCCGGTGGTGAGGTCTTCGCGGTGCGCGGCCGGGGCGGCCAGATCATCCGCTATTTCTGCGAATATCCGTGAAGGTCCTAAACCGCGACGCCGTGCAGGTCATAAGCGTCGGCCCGCTCGATCTTCACCGTGACGATGTCGCCGGCCCTAAGCGGCCGGCGGCTCGCGACATAGACATTGCCGTCGATCTCGGGCGCGTCCCATTTCGAGCGGCCCTTGGCGACGGTCGGGCCGGCCTCGTCGATGATGACGGAAATGCGCTTGCCGACGCGGTTCTTGACGATGCGCGTGCTGATCTCGGCCTGCGCCTTCATGAAGCGGTGCCAGCGCGCCTCTTTTTCCTCTTCCGGAACCAGAGCGAGGCCCAGATCATTGGCCGGCGCGCCCTTTACAGGCTCGTATTTGAAGCAGCCGACGCGCTCGAGCTTGGCTTCCTTCAGCCAATCGATCAGGAACTGCACATCCTCCTCCGTCTCGCCGGGGAAGCCGACGATGAAGGTCGAGCGGATGGCGAGATCAGGACAGATCTCGCGCCATTTGCGCAGGCGGTCGAGCGTGCGATCCTGATGAGCCGGCCGCTTCATCGCCTTGAGAACATTGGGAGAAGCGTGCTGGAAGGGGATGTCGAGATAAGGTAGGATCAACCCCTCCTGCATCAGGGGGATGACCTCGTCGACATGCGGATACGGGTAGACGTAGTGCATCCGCACCCAGATGCCCATCTGGCCCAATTCACGCGCAAGCTCGAAGAAGCGGGTCCGAACTTCGCGGTCCTGCCACATCGAGGGCGCGTATTTGATGTCGAGGCCATAAGCGCTGGTGTCCTGCGAGATCACCAGCAGTTCCTTGACGCCGGCCTTCACCAGCTTCTCGGCCTCGCGCAGCACCTCGCCGATCGGCCGCGAGACCAGATCTCCGCGCAGCTTCGGGATGATGCAGAAGCTGCAGCGGTTGTTGCAGCCCTCTGAAATTTTCAGATAGGCGTAGTGGCGCGGCGTCAGCTTGATGCCATGGTCAGGGACAAGGTCGACGAAGGGGTCGTGCCGTGGCGGTACCGCCTGGTGCACGGCCGAGACGACGCTCTCATAGGCCTGAGGGCCCGTGATCGCGAGCACGTTCGGGAAGGCATCGCGGATCTGCTCGGGCTCGGCGCCCATGCAGCCGGTGACGATGACCTTGCCGTTTTCCGACATGGCCGCCCCGATCGCCTCCAGCGATTCCGCCTTGGCGCTGTCGAGAAAGCCGCAAGTGTTGACGATCACGAGATCGGCGCCCGCATGTGACTTGCTGAGCTCATAGCCCTCCGAGCGCAGCGAGGTGATGATGCGTTCGGAATCGACCAGGGCCTTGGGGCAGCCCAGCGAAACGAAAGAGATTTTCGGCGCGACGGCGTTCATCGGCAGGCGACTCGACAATTCTGAAAGGAAGCGGCGCGGCATGGCTCGCGCACGGCGCTTCCTTTGAACCGTTTCAGCCTGTTTGGCAAATCTGGAAGGTTATGCCGCGGCTTCCGTCGAAACCGGACGCGCCTCGTCCTGCGTCCAGTCGGTCATCGAACCATCATAGAGCGCGACCTCCTCGCGGCCGAGCACCTCGGACATCACGAACCAGTTCAGCGCCGCCGTGTGGCCGGTGTTGCAATAGGAGATCGCCGGCCCGTTCGGCACGCCGGCAAACAGCGTGGACAGATCGCGGATTGGCTTCAGAGCGCCTGTCCCGGGGTCGAAGGCTGCGGCATAATCGCGCGAGACCGCTCCCGGGATATGCCCGGCACGCGCTGCCTCGGCGGCCTTCTCGCGGCCCTCGAAATAGCTCGCTGAACGCGCATCGACCAGGGTCGCGAGCTTGCTGCGCGAAGCCACGAGGGTCGCATCGGTGTTGCTGCGCAATTGCTGTTGCATCACGACCGGATAGGGATCGGTCGATTTCGGAGCGGATGGCCCGGTTTCGACCGGGCGCTGCGGATCGGCGCTCCAGGCCTTGAAGCCGCCGTCGAGAATGGCCTGCTGGCCGTGACCGATCAGCTTCAGCGTCCAGTAGACCCGCGCGGCGGCGGCAAAGTCGGTCGCGCTGACGCCGGCCGGCACGATGACGACGTCGTCATGCGGCTTGATGCCGAGCCGTCCCGCGAGCGCGGCCAGATGCTCAAGCGACGGCAGCATCCCCGGCGCATTGCCGACCTTGGCGCGCCAGCCATCGGCGGCATAGTCGCTGTGCACGGCGCCGGGAACATGTCCCGCTTCATACGCCGCCTTGCCGCCGCCATCGACCGAGGAACGGATGTCGACGACGACCAGGTTGCTGTCGCCCAGTCGCTGCCCGAGAGCCTCGGGCGTGATCAGTCCGGAGAATTGGGTTTTGCTCATTCGGCCGCCACCTTCTGCAATTCGTCGACCACATCGAGCGTGTAGCTCATCTCAGCTGTCGCCCCGAGCATGATCGAAGCCGAACAGTATTTTTCCTTCGACAATGTGACGGCCCGTTCCGCCTTCGCTTGCGATAGCCCACGCCCGGTGATCTTGTAGGCGAGGTGGATCTTGGTGAACACCTTGGGGTCTTCGGTGGCGCGTTCCGCCTCGACCTCGACCTCGCAACCGGTGACGCTCTCGCGGCCCTTCCGCAGGATCTGCACGACATCGAAGCCGGTGCAGCCGGCCAGCCCGATCAGCAGCATCTCCATCGGCCGGATGCCGATGTTGCGGCCGCCATATTCAGGAGCGCCGTCCATCATCACGGCATGGCCGCTACCGGCCTCGCCCATGAAGGCCATGCCCTCGACCCATTTCGCCCGCGCTTTCATCGTTCGCTCCTATGCAAATCACCAGAGCAGGATGCGAAAAAGTGGGAACCGGTTTTTCGCATTGATCCTGCTCTCACTTTTAGATGAGAGACGGATTCAGATTTCAGATGGAATCACTCTGTGATTCCATCTGAAATCATCCGGCTCTCGCACCTAGGCTAGCGGCTGGTGAAGGCCGAAGCGAGACCGCTCAGGCTGCCGCGAACAGACTGCCATGGGTGATGCGCAAGCGGATGCGCTCGCCGATCGCCGGCGCGACCTGGCTCGCCAGGTCCACGTCGAGGCGCTTCGCCAGCCCCTGGACCGCGACCTCGGCGCGTCGCAGCGGGCCGTTCCGGCGCAGATGCTCGACGACGCCAGGCAGCGCCAGCGGCAGATCGTCGACGATGCGCAGATGCTGCGGCCGGACATAGAGCGCAGCCTGTCCGCCCTGGTTCTGCGACAACCCGCCCAGCACCGGTCGATCGCCGAAAAAGGCCTGGCTGCCGACGACCTTGACCGGGAGCTTGTTCACCTCGCCGAGGAACTCGCAGACAAAGGGCGTCGCCGGATGGTCATAGACATCATCCGCCGAACCGACCTGCTCGATACGGCCGTCATTCAGGATCGCGACCCGGTCGGCGAGTTCCAGCGCCTCCTCCTGGTCATGCGTGACGAAGACGGTGGTATGTCCGGTGCGGCGGTGCAGATCGCGCAGCCAGGCGCGCAGGTCCTTGCGGACCTTGGCGTCGAGCGCCCCGAAAGGCTCGTCGAGCAGCAGCACCCGCGGCTCGATCGCCAGCGCGCGAGCCAGCGCCACGCGCTGGCGTTGGCCGCCCGAAAGCTGGCTCGGATAGCGCTTGTCGAGGCCGGGCAGTTGCACGAGCTCGAGCAGGTCACCGACCCGCTTTCTGATCTCCGCCGGGTCCGGCCGTTCCGCGCGCGGGCGCGACTTCAGGCCGAAGGCGACGTTCTCTCCGACCGTCATGGTCCGGAACAGGGCGTAATGCTGGAAGACGAAGCCGATCCGCCGGTCGCGCAGCGAGAGATCGCGCATATCGGTCTCGCCGAACAGCACGCGGCCCCGATCAGCCTGTTCGAGGCCGGCGATCAAGCGCAGCAGCGTCGTCTTGCCTGAGCCCGAGGGGCCGAGCAAGGCGACGAGTTCGGCAGGCTGGATGTCGAGCGAGACGCCGCGCAAGGCAGCGAACGCGTCGAAGCGCTTCTCGATCGATTCGATGGTGACTGCGACCGACATGCTTGCGTCCTTCATCAATGGCGGCGGCTGGCGGCGATGGAATCCGAGTAGCGCCATTCCAGCAGCGTCTTGAGCGCGAGCGTGACGAGCGCCAGCCCTGCCAGAAGCGAGGCGACGGCAAAGGCCGCTGCGCTCATGTACTCGTTGTAGAGAATCTCGACATGCAGCGGCATGGTGTTGGTCAGCCCCCGGATCTTGCCGGAGACGACCGCAACCGCACCGAACTCGCCCATGGCGCGCGCGTTGCAGAGCAGCACGCCATAGAACAGGCTCCACTTCACATTGGGAAGCGTGATCGTCAGGAAGGTCCGCCAGCCCGAAGCGCCGAGCGTCAGCGCCGCCTCCTCGTCGGCCGAACCAAGCGATTGCATATGCGGAATCAGCTCGCGTGCGACGAAGGGGAAGGTCACGAACACCGTCGCCAGGACGAGACCGGGCAGGGCGAAGACGATCTGCACGTCATTGGCCTTGA
This sequence comes from Bosea vaviloviae, assembly GCF_001741865.1. Lineage (NCBI taxonomy): Bacteria > Pseudomonadati > Pseudomonadota > Alphaproteobacteria > Hyphomicrobiales > Alloboseaceae > Allobosea > Allobosea vaviloviae. Next base: position 4,365,678 of record NZ_CP017147.1, on the reverse strand, counting down.
GCCAGGCACCGAAATAGCCTTGCGCGCCGAAGAGCAGCACGAAGACGAGGCCCGAGATCACCGGAGACACCGAGAAGGGCAGGTCGATCAGGCTGATCAGCAGGTTCTTGCCGCGAAACTCGAACTTGGCGATCGCCCAGGCGGCTGCGATGCCGACGACGACATTGAAGGGCACGGCGATACCGGCGACCAGCAGGGTGAGATGGATCGCCGCGACCGCATCGGGCTCGGTCACGGCCGCCTTGTAAGCCGTCCAGCCACGCGCACCCGCCTCGACGAAGACCGAGGCCAGCGGCAGCAGCAGGAACAGCGCGAGAAAGGCGAGCGAGACCGCAATCAGCACAGTCTTGACGATAACGCCTTCGCCGCGGATGCGGCGCATATCACGCTTCCGGGCCGTGTCGGTTCGGAATTGGGGCAGAGTTGCATCAGACATCGCCGAACCTCCGGCGGGCCCGCGCCTGGATCAGGTTGACGAAGACGATGAGGGCAAAGGAGATCAACAGCATCAGCATCGCAACGACGGCGGCGCCGGCATAGTCGAATTGCTCCAGGCGGATCACGATCAGCAGGGGCGCGATCTCCGAGACCATCGGCACATTGCCGGCGATGAAGATCACCGAGCCGTATTCGCCGACCGCGCGCGCAAAGGCGAGGACGAAGCCGGTCAGCAACGCCGGATAGATCGGAGGCAGGATCACCGTGAAGATGGTGCGCCAGCGGCCGGCCCCGAGCAGCGCCGCGGCCTCCTCGACATCGGCCTGCATCTCCTCCAGCACCGGCTGCACGGTGCGCACGACGAAGGGCAGGCCGACGAAGATCAGCGCCACCATCACGCCGAGCGGCGTATAGGCGACCTTGATGCCATAGGGCGCCAGCAAGCTGCCGACCCAGCCATTGGGCGCATAGATCGCCGTGAGCGCGATGCCGGCGACCGCCGTCGGCAAGGCGAAGGGCAGGTCAACCGCTGCATCGATGAAACGACGACCCGGAAACTCGTAACGCACCAGCACCCAGGCGAGGATCATGCCGAAGACGGCGTTGACGCAGGCAGCGAACAGAGCTCCCAGAAATGACAAGCGCAGCGCTGCCAGCGTACGCGGCGAGGTTGTCACTGCCCAGATATCGGCCGGGCCGGCGCTCGCCGCCTTCAGCGCCAGCGCCACCAGCGGCACGAGCACGATCAGGGACAAGGCGCTCAGCGTGATGCCGAGCGCGATGCCGAATCCTGGCAGGATGCTCGGTTGCCGCCAAACTGAGGTCGCCGCCGCCATCAGCTAGCGCGCCGGCTTGTAGAGCTGGTCGAAGGTGCCGCCGTCGCCGAAATGGGCCGGCTGCGCCTTGGCCCAGCCGCCGAAGTCCTTGTCGATCGTGACCAGCTCGAGCTTTGGGAAGTTCGCGATGTCCTTGGGGGCGGCCGCCTCGACATTGCGCGGCCGATAATAGTTCTTCGCGATGATCGCCTGGGCCTTCGGCGTGTAGAGGAAGTCGAGATAGGCCTGTGCCTCAGCCCGGGTGCCCTTGGCGTCGACATTGGCGTCGACCAGCGCGACCGGCGGCTCCGCCAGGATCGAGAGGCTCGGCACGACGATATCGAACTTGTCGGCGCCGAATTCATGCAAGGCGAGGAAGGCCTCGTTCTCCCAGGCCAGGAGCACGTCGCCGATGCCGCGCTGGGTGAAGGTCGTGGTCGCGCCGCGCGCGCCGGTGTCGAGCACGGGCACGTTTGCCAAAAGCTTGCCGATATAGTCGCGGACCTTCGCCTCGTCCTTGTTGAAGGCCTTGTCGGCATAGGCCCAGGCGGCGAGATAGTTCCAGCGCGCCCCGCCCGAGGTCTTCGGGTTCGGCGTGATGATCTGCACGCCCGGCTTGACCAGGTCGCCCCAGTCCTTGAGCGCCTTGGGATTGCCCTTGCGGACGAGGAAGACGATCGTCGAGGTGTAGGGCGAGGAGTTGTTGGGCAGGCGCGTCTGCCAGTTTTCCGGCAGCTTCTTCGAGCGCTGGGCGATGGCGTCGATGTCGCCTGCGAGGGCGAGCGTCACCACATCCGCATTGAGACCATCGATGACGGTACGGGCCTGTGCGCCCGAGCCGCCATGGGACTGGCGGATGGTCGTGATCTTCTTGGCGTTCTTCGCGTTCCATTCGGCGATGAAAGCCGCGTTGAGGTCGCGGTAGAGCTCCCGCGTCGGGTCGTAGGAGACGTTCAGCAACTCGGTCTGGGCGCGTGCGCCGGCCACGACGCCGAAGCACAAGGAGAAGGCCCCGAGCACGAGCCCGGCTCTAAGCACACGGCGAAAGATAGGTTGCGTCATGTCAGGGCTCCGTTGCGGTCAATGCCGGAGGCTCGCTAGGAACCGCCGGCATTCGTTCTTAATAACAAACGAAACGTACTGAATTTTCGCACCAGCCTCAACGGCATGCTGCAGCAGGCCCGTTCCAAACTTGAACCCTATGGGAGAAAACGCGTCTCCCTTGAAGGCGTTCCACCGTATTTTTGGTCAGGCATTTTCCGCGCAACGAGATTTGCGGGCAGATCAGGCATAAATCCAAATAAGCCGTTGTGGCAGCGCCGAATTCAGGCCCGGCGCAAATCCTGCGATACGCTGGTGGCGGCTACCGCCCCCAGCGCATGCCCCACCAGGACGAGCACAGGCCCCTTGGCCGGCAACTGGGTGAGCATATCAGGCAATGTCGCGATCGTCGCGGCCACCCGGACTTCGTCCGGCCGCGTCGCCGCCAGCACGGCAACGGCCGGTGTCTGCGGATCGAGCCCGGCCGCCACGGCGCGGTCGCGGAAGCCTGCGAGCGTGGCGCGGGCCATGTAGATCACCGTCGTCGCATAGGGATCGGCCATGGCCTGCCAGTCGAGATCGTCAGGCAGGTCGCCGCTGCGGGCATGGCCGGTGACGAATTGCAGGCGGCGCGCATGGTCGCGATGGGTCAGCGACAGGCCAAGCGAGGCCGCAGCCCCTTGCGCCGCCGAGATGCCGGGCACGATCGCGACCGGGATATTGGCGGCGGCACAGGCCTCGATCTCCTCGCCGGCGCGGCCGAAGATGCCGGGGTCGCCGCCCTTGAGGCGCACGACATGCTTGCCCTGACCAGCCAGTGCGACGATCAGGGCGTTGATGTCACTCTGTTTGACGGACGGCCCATAGCCGGTCTTGCCGACCAGCATGCGCTTGGCTTCGCGGCGGGCGAATTCCAGCACGCCAGACGAGACGAGGTCGTCATACAAGATGATGTCGGCGCTCTGCAGTGCGCGGATGGCCTTCAGCGTCAGGAGCTCCGGGTCGCCCGGGCCGGCACCGACCAGGGTCACCCGGCCTGTGCCGTCATGGGCGTTTTCAAGTCGGTCGAGCGCGCTGAAGAGGTCGCTCCTGTCGATCTCGCCGGGGTCTCGTTCGGGAGCTGCGATGGCGCGCGCCGTGAAGCGCTCCCAGAAGGCGCGGCGAAGCGCGAAAGGAAGCTCACGCACCTGCACGGCGGGCCGCCAGTCCTTGGCCGCCTGGGCCCAGCTCTTCAACCCGGCCGGCAGCAACCCTTCGATCTTGGCGCGAATCGCCTGCCCGAAGACGGGCGCGGCGCCGTCGGTCGAGATCGCGACGATCAAGGGCGAACGGTTGACCAGCGAACCGAAGGCGAAATCGCAGAATTCGGGCTTGTCGACGACATTGACCGGTACGCCCAGCTGCCGCGCAGCTGCCGCGAAGGCGCGCGCCTCGGCGAGATCCTCGATATCGCCGATGGCAAGCGCCGCGTCGGCCAGATCGTCCGGCTGCCAATGCCGGGCGACCACGGTCACATGGCCGGCGGGTGGCTCGTTGGCGAAGTCCGTGAAGCGGTCAGCCGCATCGCCGGCGAAAACACGGAGGTCGGCTCCAGCCGCCGCGATCAATTCGGCCTTCCAGAGCGCGCTCTCGCTGCCGCCGGCGAGCACGACCTTGCGTCCCTCCAGCTTGTGGAAGAGCGGCAGCGTCGCCAGCCGGTCGATGCGGCGCGCGGTGGTCGGCTCTGGTTGTCTTTCGCTCATCGCGTCGCTGTGGTGGCTCTGACATCGGTGGGGCGTGTCTCGCCCCCCGCTGGCGGCATCAGCAACCAGAAGACAGCCAAGAGCACAATGATAAGGCGAAAGCAAAGATCGAACCAGCGCTCATGGGGCTGCTTCGGAAGCAGATTGGCGATCTCGCTGTCCATGCTGTCCTCCTTCAATCCGCGTAATGTCGCCGGTCCGGCGGCGCTGTCTCTATCGGCCGCGCGGGGCGCCATCGCGTTAAGATGCGGCGAGGCGGCCGGCGGCGCGGGCCGTCCGACGCTGGTCGAGGATGTTGTGGCTGTCGCCATAGCCGCGCTGATAGCCATGGCTGATCTGGCCCGCGGCCTTGAGCCATTGCTCGACCGGTTGACGTGCCGCGCTGGCCTCGGGCAGTTCGATTTCGTCGAAGCCGCAGGCCAGCGCATAGGCGAACTGGTCGGCGATCAGGGGGCCGCTGGCGCGCAAGGTTCCGGTGAAGCCGTGATTGCGGATCAGCTTGGCGAGGCTGAAGCCGCGCCCGTCCGAATAGGCCGGGAAGCTGACAGCGATCAGCGAGAGCTGGCGCAGCACCAGCTTGAGCTCGGCGATGCGGATATTATTGGGGATCACGACGCCGATGCGCTGGTCGCGCGTCTTCTGCTGAAGCGCCTCGGTCAGCGCTTCCCACGGCACCAGGGCCTGCGAGAGGTTGTCGACCCCTGAGCCTTCGCTGCGCGTCCAGGCGTCGATTTTGGTGCCGTTCCGATCAAGCAACGGCATGGGCGACCTCCTGGAAGGCGGCCTTGAACGGGGCAAGGCCGATGCGACGGACGTTCTCGATGAAGCTCTCGCCCTCGGCCCGCTCGGAGAGATAGACGTTCACGATCCGCTCGATTGCGTCGGGAACATCCTCCGCCGCGAGGCCTGGCCCCAGGATCTCGCCGATCGCGGCGTTCTCGGTCGCGTCGCCGCCAAGCGTGATCTGATAGGATTCGATCCCGCGCTTCTCCAGGCCAAGAATGCCGATATGGCCGACATGGTGGTGGCCGCAGGCGTTGATGCAGCCCGAAATCTTGATGTTGAGCTCGCCGATCGCCTTCTGGCGATTGTCGTCGGCGAAACGATGCTGGATCGCCTGTGCGATCGGGATCGAACGCGCCGTCGCCAGCGCGCAGTAATCGAGCCCGGGGCAGGAAATGATGTCGGTGATCAGGCCGATATTGGCGCTTGCGAGCCCCGCTTCGCCGAGCCTCTGCCAGATCGCGAAGAGGTCGCGCTGGCGGACATAGGGCAGCACGAGGTTCTGCGCATGGGTCACGCGGATTTCGGCTTGCGAATACTGCTCGGCAAGATCGGCGACGAGCCGCATCTGGTCGGAGGTCGCATCGCCCGGCGCCTCGCCGACGGGTTTCAGCGAGATCGTCAGCGCCGCATAGCCCGGCGCCTTGTGCGGGATCGTATTGACCTCGATCCAGCGCGCGAAAGCCGGGTTGGCGGCCTTCGTCGCCTCCAGCACCCGGCTCGTCGCCGGCAGGACCTCATAATCGGGCGTCTTGAAATAGTCGGCGATGCGCGCGACCTCGGCCGGATCGGCGTTCACTGACGGGCCATCGAGCCGGGCGAACTCCTCCTCGACGCGACGGCGGAATTCTTCGACACCGATCTCATGGACGAGGATCTTGACCCGCGCCTTGTATTTGTTGTCGCGCCGGCCTTCGAGATTATAGACCCGCATGATCGCCTCGAGGAAGGCGAGCAGGTCATTCTTGGGCAGGTAGTCGCGCACGACCTTGCCGATCATCGGGGTGCGACCGAGGCCGCCGCCGACGCTGACCTCGTAGCTGACTTCATGGGTGTCGGGATGGCGGCGCAGGCGCAGGCCGATATCGTGCGCCTTGATCACGGCGCGGTCATGCTCGGCGCCGGTCACCGCGATCTTGAACTTGCGCGGCAGGTAGTCGAATTCCGGATGCAGCGACGACCATTGCCGGATCAATTCGGCGGTCGGGCGCGGATCCTCGATCTCGTCCTGCGCCACGCCGGCGAAATGGTCGGCCGTGACGTTACGGATGCAGTTGCCGGAGGTCTGGATGCAATGCATCTCGACATCGGCGAGCAGATCCAGGATTTCGGGCACGTCGCGCAGCTTCGGCCAGTTGAACTGCAGGTTCTGGCGCGTGGTGAAATGGCCGTAGCCGCGGTCGTAGCGTTCGCCGATCAGCGCAAGCTGGCGCAGCTGCTTCGACGACAGCGTGCCATAGGGGATGGCGATGCGCAGCATATAGGCGTGGAGCTGCAGATAGACGCCGTTCTTGAGCCGCAGCGGCTTGAACTCGTCCTCGGTGATCGAGCCGTCGAGGCGGCGCGCCACCTGGTCGCGGAACTGGGCGACCCGCTCGCGGACAAAACGCTCGTCGAATTCATCATAGCGGTACATCGGTCAGACCCTCTGCCCGGCAGAGATCCCGTCCCCGGCCTGCTTGCCGAGATCGGGACGGTTGCTGGGCCCCAGCGTTTTGAACCTCTCGCGGAAATGCCGCGGAACCGGCTGGCCGGTCTCCATGGCGACATCGACGAGATAGGCATCGACCACGCGATTGCCCGCGAGCTCGGCCGCGGCGAAAGCCTCGAGGCTCTCTGCGGCGGGGTCGTCCGAGGCGACCAGCGCCAGCGCCGGATCGCGCGTCCAGGCGAGTTGTCCGTTGGCATCGGTGACAGCGAAGACGACATCGCCGTCGAGCAGATCGTTGGCGAGCAGGATCGCCGGCAAGGGAACGCGCTTGGGGGCGGCAGCCATCACGCAGCCTCCGCCAAAGTGAGCGTCAGACCGTCGAGATCGTCGGACCAGATGATCTGGCAGGAGAGGCGCGAGGTCGCCTCGATCAATGGCAGGGTATCGAGCGCGTCGATCTCATCCTCGCGCGGCTCCGGCAGGCGCTTGGCCCAGTCGGGCGCGACGACGACATGGCAGGTGGCGCAATCGCAGGAACCGCCGCAGACGCCCTCGATCCCGACCTTGTAGTCGCGCAGGATCTCCATCACCCGCCAGCCTTCAACGGCTTCGAGTTCATGGGCGCGACCGTCGCGGTCGATCACATTCAGAATGGCCACTGCGCCGCTTGCCCCGTTCGTTCTTCCGAACGTTTCAAATAAGCCAGAGCGGCGATCGGTTCAATTCACGCAAGGTAGCGTGTTTTTTCTTATTCCCGATCAAAAGGAGGAGATTTCTCTTTCCAACTCATCGGGCATGGCGCGCATCGAGTGGATTTTCCTCCACAGGAGGAGAGGCGACAACGGCTGCGTCAGACCAATCCGCCCAGCCGATAGCCCACGCCGGGTTCGGTCTCGATCAGCTTCGGCGCCGCAGGGTCATCCTCGAGCTTCTGGCGCAACTGCCCGACGAAGACGCGCAGATACTGCACGTCATGCTCATGCGCCGGCCCCCAGACCGCGGTCAGGATCTGGCGATGCGTCAGCACGCGGCCGTTTCCGCCGGCCAGGCTGGCGAGCAGGTCGTATTCCTTCGGTGAGAGTTTGACATGCACCCCGGCGCGGCTGATGCGGCGGTTGACGAGGTCGATCTCGACATCGCCTGAGCGGATCGTCGCCTCCGCGCCTTGCCGCTCGATGCGGTGGCGCAGCGCAACGCGCAGGCGCGCCAGCAATTCCCCGACGCCGAAGGGCTTTTCGACATAGTCATCGGCGCCGGCATCGAGCGCGTCGATCTTCTCGGTCTCGCGGTCCCGGGCCGAGAGGATGATCACCGGCCCGTCATAGAAGGCGCGTGCCTTGGCCAGGGCCTCCTTGCCGTCCATGTCGGGCAGGCCGAGATCGAGCACCACGGCGTCGGGCGGTTTGCGCGCGATCTCGCGCAGGCCGGCCGTGGCGTCGTCGGCGCGGACATGCTCGTAACCCGCCGCATCGAGCGCGGGGCCGAGGAAGCGGTGGATCTGCGGCTCGTCGTCGATGACAAGGATGCGGGGGCGGAAAGCAGTCATGACAGAACCTCCGGCGCCGCGCCGTCCTTGCGCAGGCTGATCAATATGCGGGTGCCGCCCTTGGAACCGTCGGGCCGGTCCTGGATCGGGCTCGCGGCTGCGATGCGCCCGCCCATCGCCTCGACAAAGCCCTTGGAGATGGCAAGGCCGAGGCCTGCCCCCTTGCCGCGCTCGCCGCCGCGATCAGTCGCTTCTTCCATGCGCCGGAACTTCTCGAAGACGCGTTCGAGCTCGGCAGTCGGGATGCCGCGACCTTCGTCCTCGATCGAGATCACGACATTGCCCCGGTCCTCATAGGCAGCGGTTTCGATCAGCGAACCGTTCTCGCTATAGGCGATCGCGTTCTCCAGGATGTTGACCAGGGCCTGTTCGAGCAAGGACGGGTCGGCTGGCACGGCCGAAAGTTCGGCTGGAAAATCGCGCTGGATGCGGCGGTTCTCCAGCCGCCGCGAGACCCGCGCGATCGCGGCCGAGATCACGTCGCGGACATCGGTCCAGTCGCGGCGTGTCACCAGCGCGCCGCCCTCCAGCCGCGTCATGTCGAGCAGGTCGCCGACATAGCGGTTGAGGCGCTCGGCCTCCTCGCGAATCGACAAAAGCAGATCGTCGGCCACGGCCGGCTCGACGCTCTTGCCGAAATCGATCAGCGTCGTCACCGAGCCGAGCACGGTGGCGAGCGGTGTGCGCAGATCATGGCTGACCGAGTTCAATAGCGCCGAGCGCAATCGGTCCGTCCGGCGCAGCGCCTCGGCATCGACGGCGGCTGCGGCGAGCTCCACCCGCTCCAGCGCAATCGCGCCCTGGTCGAGCAGCGCCATGGCAAAACGCTCATTCTCCGCACCCAGCAGGGCCTTGGGCTCGAACCCGACCACGCCCGTGCGCGCCCGCACGCCCTGCAAGGGCCGGAAGGTCCAGGCGACATTGGGCAGCGTGCCGGTGCCGGCTCCGGCGGGCTCGCCCCGGTTCCAGCTCCAGCGCGCGGCCGTCATGTCGGCGGTAGTCAACGGCTCCAGCGAGGGCGCACCGGCGCTGGGCGCGATCTCGTCTCCTTGCGGCAGCAGGACGATGACCTTCCCGGCCGTTGCCGCCGAAAGCTGCTCGGCCAGCACGGTCGCGGCGTCCTCCCGGCGCGCTGCGCCCGAAAGCCTGCGGCTTGCCGCCAGCAGCGCCGTGATCGCCGAGGCGCGCCGCGCCGTCGCCTTGGCCTGGTCGCGGATGCGCCCGGTCAGGCCGCCGGTGGCGACGGCCGCGACGAAGAACACGGCGAAGGTCAGCACATCCGCGGGATTGCCGATCCACATCGACAGGCGCGGCTCGAGGAAGAAGAAGTTGTAGGCGAGGGCAGCGAGCCCTGCCGCGGTCAGCGACGGCCAAAGGCCGAAGGCGACGCCCGCTCCCAGCACGCTGACGAGAAACAGCATGGCGAGGTTGGCGTTCTCCGCCTGGCGATCGACCAATGTCGCGACGACGACTGCCGCGGCGACCATGACCGCCGCGCCGATATGGCCGCGCCAGGAGAGATCGCGCGTCGGCGCAGTCGGGGGCGGGCCGGCCGGTACGGAGGCGATATCGGTGATGATGTGAAGCGCCGCACCGTTTTGCGCCTCCAGCAGGGCAGGGGCGAGCGAGCGATGGAACCAGGCGCGCCAACCCCTGCGATGCGATTTTCCGACGACGATCTGGGTGACGTTGTTGCGGCGCGCATATTCCAGCACGCTGGCGACGAGATCGTCGCTCGTCAGCACGACATTGGCGGCGCCAAGCTGTTCGGCGAGCTTGAGCGCTTCCGCCAGCCTCTGACCGCGTGCCGGATCGGCGTCCGAACGGTTGGGCCGCTCGACATGGGCGACCGTCCAGGGCGCGTCCATCATCATGTCGGAAAGGCGCCGGCCGGCGCGCACGAGCGAGGACGCCATCGCGTCTGGCCCGATCAGCACCAGGATGCGTTCGCCGGCAGCCCAGGGGCCTTCGACGCCGGCGCGTTTCATCGCCTGGTTCAGATGGTCGTCGACCGTCTGTGCGGCGCGGCGCAAGGCAAGCTCGCGCAGCGCGGTCAGGTTCTCCGGCTTGAAGAAATGGTCGGCGGCGAGCCGCGCCGTCTCGGGGAGGTAGACCTTGCCCTCGGCCATGCGCTGGCGCAGCTCGCTCGGCGTGATGTCGATCAGTTCGATCTCGTCGGCGCTGCTCAGGACACTGTCGGGCACGGTTTCGCGCTGGCGCACGCCGGTGATCTTCCAGATCACGTCGACCAGGCTCTCGAGATGCTGGACGTTCAGCGTCGTCCAGATGTCGATCCCGGCGTCGAGGAGCTCCTGCACATCCTGCCAGCGCTTGGGGTGGCGGCTGCCCGGCGCATTGGAATGCGCGTATTCATCGACCAGCAGCAGGCGCGGCTTGCAGGCCAGCGCCGCATCGAGGTCGAACTCCATCAGCATCCGGCCATTATGCTCGATCGGCCGACGCGCCATCACCTCCAGCCCGTCGAGCAGCGCTTCGGTCTCGCGGCGGCCATGCGTCTCGACGAGGCCGACCAGCACCTCGCCATGCTCCGCTTGCGCGCGCTTGCCCTGGGTGAGCATCTCGTAGGTCTTGCCGACGCCCGGCGCCATGCCGAGAAATATCTTCAGCCGGCCGCGTTTACCGCGGCCGGCCTGGGCCAGAAGGGCGTCGGGATCAGGGCGTCCCTGTTCCCGGAATCGGGTCTCGTCCGTGGTCATTACGGCTTAGCTTGAGCCTTCGGATAGCGTGCGTCGAGGGCGAGGTTGGCGGTCAGCACGTTGACGCGCGGCCGGCCGATGAAACCGAGCAGATAACCTTGCGTGTTCTGGGCGATGATCTCGGCGACCTCAGCCGGCTGGGCGCCGCGCGTCCTAGCGATGCGCTCGATCTGGCGGGCCGCGTTCTCCGGCGAGATATGCGGGTCGAGACCCGAACCCGATGCTTGAACGGCGTCAGCCGGCAGCGGGCCGGCGCCGTCAGCGGCGCGGATCGCCTCGGCATCGGTCTTGATGCGCGTGGCGAGGTCCTCGTTCAGCGGCCCGAAATTGGAGCCGGAGGAATTGGCAGCGTCATAGCCGTCCTTGCCGGCAGCCGAGGGGCGGGGCCGCAGATAGGCATCGTCCTTGAAGATCTGGCCGATCCATTCCGAGCCGATGATCTCGCCGGCCTGGTTGCGGATCAGCGAGCCACCGGCCTGCGCCGGAAACATGGCCTGGGAGAGCCCGGTGACGCCGAGCGGATAGGCGATGCCGAGCAGGAGGGTGAAGAAGACCATCGAGACGATGGCGGGGCGAAGATGGGACCACATGGTCGTTGTCCTTTGATGAGCGGTCAGGCGAGCTTCAGCGCCGCGACGATCATGTCGATCAGCTTGATGCCGACGAAGGGCGCGATCAGCCCGCCGATGCCGTAGATGGTGAGGTTGCGCGAGAGCAGCTTGGCGGCCCCGATCGCCCGGTAGCGCACGCCGCGCAGCGCCAGCGGGATTAGCGCGACGATGACGAGCGCGTTGAAGATCACCGCCGAGAGGATGGCGCTCTGCGGGCTCGACAGGCCCATGATGTTCATCGCGCCAAGCGAGGGCAGGGCGACGACGAACATCGCCGGGATGATGGCGAAATATTTCGCCACGTCGTTGGCGATCGAGAAGGTCGTCAACGCCCCGCGCGTGATCAAGAGCTGTTTGCCGACCTCGACGATCTCCAGAACCTTGGTCGGATCGCTATCGAGATCGACCATGTTGCCGGCCTCGCGGGCGGCCTGCGCGCCGGTCTGCATGGCGACGCCGACATCGGCCTGCGCCAGGGCAGGGGCATCGTTGGCGCCGTCGCCGCACATCGCGACCAGGCGGCCCTTGGCCTGCTCGGTGCGGATGATGCGCAGCTTGTCCTCGGGCGTCGCCTCGGCGAGGAAATCATCGACGCCGGCTTCCGAGGCGATGGCAGCCGCCGTTACCGGGTTGTCGCCGGTGATCATGACGGTGCGCACGCCCATGCGGCGCAGATCGGCGAAGCGGTCCTTCACGCCGGGCTTCACCACATCCTTGAGATGGATGACGCCGACCAGCGCGCCGTGCTCGCTGACGGCGAGCGGCGTGCCGCCGGACCGCGCGACGCGGTCGACCGCCTGGCGCAATTCGGCGGGAACCTGGCTCTCGGAGAGGTCGAGCGAGCGGATGACCGCATCCACAGCGCCCTTGCGCCAGGACTTGCCGTCGGCATCGAGGCCGGACTGGCGTGTCGTGGCGCTGAACGGGATCGAGGTCGCCCCCGCCGGGATTTGCGCTGTCACGCCCTGATTGCGGGCGAGCTCGACGATCGAGCGGCCCTCGGGCGTCTCGTCGGCAAGCGAGGCGATCAGCGCGGCGCGCAGCGCCGCATCGGGCCGCACGCCGGGAGCCGGCACGACCTCGACCGCCATGCGGTTGCCGAAGGTGATCGTGCCGGTCTTGTCGAGCAGCAGCGTATCGACGTCGCCTGCCGCCTCGACCGCGCGGCCGGAGGTTGCCAGCACATTGACCTTCAGCAGCCGGTCCATGCCGGCAATGCCGACCGCGCTGAGCAGCCCGCCGATCGTGGTCGGGATCAGCGTCACGAAGAGCGCGCCGAGCACCATGGGATCGAGCGTCACGCCCAAGAACGCCCCAAGCCCGGTCAGCGTCACGACGGCGATCAGGAAGACCAGCGTCAGCCCCGCGAGCAGCACGGCGAGCGCAAGCTCGTTGGGCGTCTTGCGCCGGTCGGCGCCTTCCACCATCGCGATCATGCGATCGAGGAAGGACGAGCCCTGCTGCGAGGTGACCTTCACCTTGAGCCAGTCGGAGACGACCGTGGTGCCGCCGGTGACGGCCGAGCGGTCGCCGCCGCTCTCGCGGATGACGGGGGCGGATTCGCCGGTGATGGCAGCCTCGTTGACCGAGGCGACACCCTCGATGATCTCGCCATCGGCCGGAATCACGTCGCCGGCCTCGACCAGCACGATATCGCCCGGCACGAGTTCATGAGCCGGCGTCGGGACCATCGCATTGCGGGCGTCGTCGATGATCAGCTTGGCCCTGGTGGTGACGCGGGTGGCGCGCAGGCTGTCGGCCGCCGCCTTGCCGCGCCCTTCGGCGATGGCCTCGGCGAAATTGGCGAAGAGCACGGTCAGCCAGAGCCAGGCCGCGATCTGGATCGGAAAGCTGGCCGGCAGGCCGCCGGCGATGGCGACGCCGGCCGAGACGGTCGCGAGCGCCGCGACCACCTCGGTTGCGAGGATCACCGGGTTGCCGGTCAGTGCGCGCGGGTCGAGCTTGACGAAGGCGCTCTTCAGCGCGGTCGTCACGACGCTCTGGTCGATCGCGCCGGATTTGACAAAAGACATGGACATGATTGGATTTCCTTTGTCGGCTCAGCGTGAAGCCGCAGCCGCAAGCAGCTGGAAATGCTCGACGATCGGGCCCAGAGCGAGCGCGGGGAAGAATTGCAGGCCGCCCAGGATCAAGACGATGCCGATGAGCAGGCCGACAAAGAGCGGGCTGTCGCTCGGCAAGGTGCCGGCGGTCGGCTGAAGCTTCGGCTTGGCCGCTAGCGCGCCAGCGATGGCGAGAACCGGCACGATATAGGCGAAGCGGCCGAGCAGCATGCCGATGGCCAGCGTCGTGTTCCACCAGGGGGTGTTGGCGGTGAGCCCGGCAAAGGCCGAGCCGTTGTTCCCCGCCGCCGACGAATAGGCGTAGAGGATCTCGGACAATCCACGCGGCCCCTTGTTCAGCAAACCTTCGAGTGCGACCGGCAGCACGGCGGCGATGGCGGAGAAGCCGAGAATGGCGAGCGGCAGGATCAGCACCGCCAGCATGGCGAACTTGATCTCGCGCGCCTCGACCTTCTTGCCGAGATATTCAGGCGTACGCCCGACCATCAACCCCGCGACGAAGACCGCAAGCAGGGCCATCACCACCATGCCGTAAAGGCCGGAGCCGACGCCGCCCGGCAGGACCTCGCCGAGCTGGATCATGAACATCGCAACGCCGCCGCCAAGCGGCATGAAGCTGCCATGCATCGCGTTGACCGAGCCGTTGGAGGCGCCGGTCGTCTGCGCCGCCCAGACCGATGAAGCGGCCGGCCCGAAGCGGACCTCCTTGCCCTCCATATTGGACGGGGCGTCGGTGATGCCGGCTGCGATCATCGCCGGCTGCGGCGTGAGCGTCTCCGAAGCATAGATCGCGGCGGCGGCGACGCCGACGAGGATGACCATCACCGCGATCAGCGCCTTGGCCTCCTTGCGCGCCCCGGCAATGCGCCCGAAAGCGATCACGGTGCCGAAGGCAAGCGCGTTGATCGAGGTGGCCTCGATCAGGTTGGTGAACGGCGTCGGGTTTTCGAACGGGTGCGCCGAGTTGACGTTGAAGATGCCGCCGCCATTGGTGCCCCACTGCTTGATCGCCTCCTGCGAGGCGGTCGGGAACAGTGAGATCACCTGTTTGGCACCCTCGATGGTCGAGGCTTCGACATTGGCGAGCAGGGTCTGCGGCACGCCGGCCGCGACCAGCACGAGCGCGGTCACGATCGAGAGCGGCAGCAGCACATAGAGCGTGGTGCGCGTCAGATCGACCCAGAAATTGCCGAGGTTCTCGCCGCGATCGGCGGCGAAGGCACGCGCGACCGCAGCCGCGATCGCCAGGCCGGTGCCGGCCGAGACGAAGTTATGCACGGTGAGCCCCGCCATCTGGCTGAGATTGCTCATCGTCGCCTCGCCGGCATAGGACTGCCAGTTCGTGTTGGTGACGAAGCTGACCGCCGTGTTGAAGGCGAGATGCGGCGACAGGCCGTCGAAGCCTTGCGGGTTGAGCGGCAGCAGGTTCTGGAAGCGCAGCTGCAGATAGAGCAGCACGAAGCCGGCGGCGCTGAAGGCGAGCACCGCCCCGGCATAGCTCAGCCAGTTCTGCCCCTTGTTGCGGTCGATGCCGAAGGCGGCATAGGCGAGCGCCTCGACCGGCCGCAGCACCGGATCGAGCCAGGTGCGTTCGCCCGCCCAGACGCGCGCCATGAAGATACCGAGCGGCCAACCCATGGCCACCGTCAACGCGATCGTAAAAACGATCTCGGCCCAGCCCCGCCAATCCATTGCGAGGTCTCCTTATGATTTTGAGGTCAGAAGCGGTCGGGGCGCAAAAGCGCGGCGACCATGTAGACCGCAAGCCCGAGGGCAGCAGTCGCGTAAAGCCAGGTGAGCGCCATGATCGTCAGACCTTGCGCAGCAGCGTTGCGTAGCAACCGAAGAGCAGGAAGGCCCCGGTTCCCAGCACGAGATAGAGGATGTCGGCCATGAGCCTTACTCCGGTCAGGTTAGACCGGAGAGATGCTGCCCGGAGGGCTCAAGGGTCGAGCCGGAAGGGCAGGGCAGCGCATAAGGGCGGCATAAAGATTGAACCGGGCCGCACCATGAAGCGGCACGCATTTGGGTGTAACCCAACGGAAATCATGGAAAGGGCGGGCGGAGCGAGGCAGCTCAGGAGGCGTTCAGATCTGTGGGAATGAAGACCTGTCGAAGCGCCTCATCCCGAGAATGTGAGCGGCGGGAGGGACAATGCGATCGGCGGGTTCTCCGGATTTCCATATTCGCAGGTTAGAACGCTTCGCAGACAGGCATGATTCACCGCGCCCATATCTCACCGGTGCGGCTCCAGCCCAGCCTCGAAGGAAGCCTGATGAAAGCGATCGCCTGCGCCATCCTAATCTCCGCCACTGCCGTCCTGCCGGCCCTTGCCCAGGACATCAGCGCCGGCGAGCGCTCCTGGAACAAATGCCGCGCCTGCCATCAGACTGGCGAAGGCGCCAAGAACCTGGTCGGCCCCCAGCTCAACGGCCTGTTCGGGCGGCACTCAGGCTCGGTCGAGGGCTATAGCTACTCCGCGGCCAACAAGAACTCCGGCATCTCCTGGGACGAGGCGACCTTCGCCGAATACATCAAGGACCCCAAGGCCAAGATTCCCGGCACCAAGATGATCTTCGCCGGCATCAAGAACGAGCAGGAGATCAAGGACCTCACCGCCTTCCTCAAGCAGTTCGGCCAGGACGGGAAGAAGCTTTAGGGTGCGCTGAGGTTTAGCCAGACCGCTCGGACCAAATCACTCCGCGGCCAGCGAGCGCCCTGAGGCCATTGAAGGCGTGGCCCGCAAGGTCACGGCCGCGCAATGCCTTTGCCTGCTCGGACAGCCACGTCTCAATCTCTTCCGGCTCGCTCAGGATCATCGGAAGCGCCACCAGACGGGAAGGCGGCGTGCCGTGGTTGACCGGCGGGCGCTGGGCGTGAGGGTGCTCGATCGCCTGACGTTGCCGCGTCAGCGGTTCAGCCACCAGATCGAGAGGTTCAGCAAGGTCGCGAAAGAGACCCATGCGGCATAGGGCCAAAGCAGCAGCGACGACACCCGGTCGATCCGGCCGAAAGCTGCGACCGTGGCGAAGATCATCGCGAGCAGCGGCAGGATCACCACCATGCCGCCGAGCGGGCTGTTGAGCCCGAAGAAGACGCAGGACCAGAGCAGATTCAGTGCGAGTTGCACGTGATAGGCGACCAGCGCCCACTGCGCCTGCAGCGGCTGCCGTCGGATGCGGAAGACGGCATAGGCCATCATCGCGAACAGCGTCGTCCAGACAGGCGCGAAGATCCAGTTCGGCGGGTTGAAGGGCGGCTTGACGAGGCCGGCATACCAGCCGGGAATCTGCGGCACGGTCGCGGCGCTGCCGATCACTGATGCCAGGACCACAGGCGCCACCGCGATCAGGAGATCGAGCCAGAGCGGCCGGAGGGCGGAAGGCAGGTCGGGAACGGCGTTGTTCATGAGTGGATGATGGGGAGACGCTGCACCCAGAGCAAGCGCGCTACTCGTTTTCCGGAACGCGCCAGCGCCGCCATCATCTCGGTCGCGCCGAATTTTTCCGCGAGCCGGGCGAGGCTTGAATCGCTTTGCACCCACGGCGGTCTTCAAATCTCTGCCGCACTCGCGCTCCAAACTGGGGGCACGCCGTTCCATGCACGCCCTTCCATGGGAGAGTGGTTGCCTTGATCGGACGCTTCCAGACAGAGGATAAGACGTTGAAAATCAGCTGCTCGCTTCTCGCCGCCGCAATCGTCCTCCTGCCGGCCTCCGCATTCGCTGAGGAGATTCGGGTGGAGGGCGTCAGGATGTCTCGCGACTTCGCCTGCGACGGCCAGGATGTCGTCATCTCCGGCCAGGGAAACATGGTCGAGCTGAAGGGGCGGTGCGGCATGGTCAAGGTGATCGGCGTGGATCACAAGGTCAGCTTTGACGATGCGCAAGGCCTCATCGTCAGCGGCATGTCCAATGTGGCGACGGGCGGTGTGGTGGCAAGTCTCTCGGTGGAGGTGACCCAGAACGTCGTGAAGGCAACGCTAAAACCGGTTGAGGGTTCGGCCGAGGTTGCCGTCTCCGGCGCGGACCAGAAGGTCGATCTGGTGGTTGCGGGGCCGACCAAGGTCACGGTGGAGGGCTCGGCGAACGTTCTGAGCTGGACCAGCGAGGCGGGAGTGAAGGCGCCGACGATCTCGACATCGGGCATCGACAACCGCGTCACTCGGCGCTGACATGGCGACCCGACTGATGCCCGCAGCCCATTGAAGTGAACTGCCCGCGATATTGCGCGAATCACTCCGCGGCAATCGAACGTCCCGTGGCCATTGCAGGCGTGGCCCGCAAGGTCGCGGCCCAGAAGGCGATCGTCAGCGCGCTGATGCCGGCGCCGAGCAGGCAGACGCCGTTCCAGCCTGCATGGGCATAGACGATCGTGGAGAAGGATGAGCCGAGCGCGCTGCCGATGGAGTAGAACACCATATAGGCGGCCGTCAGCCGGCTCTGCGCTTCGGGCCTGACACGATAGATCATGCCCTGGTTGGTCACATGGGTCGCCTGCAGGCCGAAATCGATGATGACGACGCCCAGGATCAGCCACAGGATCGAATGTCCCAGCCATGAGATCGGCAGCCAGGCCAAGAGCATGAGACCGAGCGCCATGCCGGTGATGCGCTGGCCCAATCCCTGATCCGCCCAGCGTCCGGCCCTTGCAGCGCCGAGCGCACCTGCTGCGCCGGCGAGACCGAAAAGGCCGACTTCGGTGTGAGACAGCGAGAAGGGCGGCGCGCTCAGCGGCAAGATCAGCGGTGTGAGCAGCGTCGTGATGTTGGCGAAGATCAGCATCGCGATCACGGCGCGGATGCGCAGCACCGGCTCCTCGACGAAGAGCGTGATGAGCGAGCCGATCAGGCGCGGATAGGAGATCGTCTTGGGCAAGCGCTCCTGCCGCGGCAGGGCTTTGTAGAGAAGGCCGGCGATCACGAGCGTCAAGGCCGCGGAGACCAGATAGACCGTGCGCCATCCCGACAGATCGGTCAGGAGCCCGGCGGCGGTTCGCGCCAGCAGGATGCCGAGGACGATGCCGCTCGTGACGACTCCGACAACCTGTCCGCGCTCGGCCGGCCGCGCCAGGCTCGCGGCATAGGCGACAAGGGTTTGCGTGACGACGGCCAGCAAACCAAGTGCCGCCATCGAACCCAGGAGCATCGCAGCTGTCGAGGAGAAGCCGACCGAAATCAGCGCGAGAGCAGACAGCAGCGACTGACCGACGATAAGGCTGCGCCGATCGATGAGATCGCCCAGCGGCACGAGCAGGATCAGGCCCAGCCCATAACCGAGCTGGGTCGCACCGACGATCAGGCCGGCGATCGTCCGGGAAAGCCCGAGCTCCTGCGCCATCACGTCGAGCAATGGCTGGGCGAAATAGGCGTTGGCGACGGCGAGCCCGCTCGCGACCGCAAACAGCAAGGTGACAGGGCGAGTCAGCCGGGACGGCTGTGATGAAGCGTCGGGAACGACGTGCCCATCGGGAGCCTGCCCATCGGCACTTTCTTGAAGGCGCGTGCCATCGCTGACGGCACGGACGGGTGCCGTCTTTTGCTGTCCATGCATCGCAAGCTCCAGCCAGAATCGGTTTTATTATAAAACCAATCGACGCATAGCCATTTCAGTTTTATGATGCAACCTGAACATGAGGCCTGTTCACATCGGCCTGGAGCGACATCGATGGTTGGGCGGAGAAGCCTGAAAGCGGATTTCTGCCCCAGCGCCCGGTCGCTCGATGTGATCGGGGATTGGTGGTCGCTCTTGATCGTGCGCGACGCTTTCGACGGCCTGACGCGCTTCGGCGAGTTTCAGAAGAGCCTCGGCATCGCCAAGAACATCCTGTCGGACCGCCTGCGGACGCTGGTCTCGCGCGGCATCCTGGAACTTGCTCCGGCTGGCGATGGCGCCGTGCGCCAGGAATATCGTCTGACCGAGATGGGCCGGGACCTGTTCCCGGTGATGGTCGCGCTCCGGCAATGGGGCGAGCGCCATCTCTTCGAGGCGGACGAGCAGCGCTCGTCCCTGGTCGAGCGTGACACGGGCCTGCCTGTCCGGCTCGACATTCGCACGCAGGATGGCCGTGCGATCGGCCCCGACGAGACGGTGATCTTGAAGGTGCCCGAGCCGGAGTAGGAGAGGGTGGGCGGGCACGCTTTGAGGCCGTGGTGCGGCAAGACCAGGTCACAGCCGAGGTCGAGGGGAGCGCCACGATTTCCGGCCTCACTACGGTGAGCCCGTCGCCCGAATTCCTCGCCAAGATCGATCAGCGCATCACCGCGACCGGCGCGCTCACGACCGGCTCCGGGCCGGGCTTGACTGGGCGCTCGATGCCCGAGGTGAGCGCTCCTGCTGTCGGCTCCGCCGCCCCCTAACCCGTCCCTATCGCGATCCCATCGAGAGCCCCTGCCAAACCCGGGGGCTCTTCTGGTTCAGTCATCCGCGACCGCCTTAGTCGCATCGGCCTAGCGCCGGAGCGCATCGACATCGGCTTCGCGGGCATCCTGAAGCGACGCCGATCGCCTTAAGACGTTTTTTCGTCGAGGCAGCCGGCCATCGGGAGGCAAGGGCCATTGCCGTATATTTGACGGAGCCGAGTAGAGTTCCTCCGAGGGAGGGAACCTCAGCGGACATCCGTGCAGCCAGAGATAGATGAGCATGCAAAGCCAAGCGTCTTCGAGCGCGCCGTGGTGTTCGTTTCGTCTGGCTAGGCCTATCGTTCGACCGGCTGCCGCTAGCGATGCGCCACCTCTCAGGCCGAGATTTTGGTAGGCGCGCATCGTGCAGAAGGTCTCGCGCGCTATCTCCGGGCCGCCCGCCAGCCTGAAAGCTCGATCTAGAAATCCAGCATCAAAGTCAGCATTGTGCGCCACAATCAGGGGAGCGCGGTGGATGAATTTCCAGATACCTGCCGAGTGCTCGTTGAAGGGGTCTTGATGTCGCAAGATCCAATCGGAGTACCCATGTGCTTGCTGAGCCTGAGGGTGGCTATTGATGCCCGGATCGAAGATCAAATGCATAAAGCTTAAATCAAGCTGTTTTCGATAAAGAGCCGCAGTGCTGAGGCGGATCGCGGCAAAGCTCACAATTCGATCAACATATTTGAGCCCTGTCGTCTCAACATCTAAAAATATAACGTATGGAGGAAGTTTCTCAATCCATGCTACCTCCGGGGCAGGAGGAGCGGGCGTTTCATCCAATTCGGGGAGTTTATTCCGGGACACCCATTCGGAAACAGCAGAATGGTTCTGAGCCACGGCAGCCCGAGCACTATCAGACAAAATCAACGGCGGCTTTGGCCGCTCGCTATTTGCGGGAGCCTCTTTTGGTGGAAGGCCGTACTTCGCTCTAAGCCAATCGGACATTATCTGACCCGTACCCACAATCGTAGATAACTCGTGCTTTCATTGATTGTTACGGTGCATCATCTGACTATTGTGAACAAGGGAGACTCAATGTTCTCGTCGATCCTAGTTTCTCTCTGAGAACCATCTTTCGAAATCGACATCCGCCGTTCGCGAAGCCCTGAGACCGAACGCGCTCCAGCATTGTGTTTCTAGTTCGCGAAATATGGCTTCGGCCTCCGCTCTCGCGCGAAAGATCACTGGGCCGATTTCGGCATGGCGGTTTGCAAAGCCCGAGAACAGCTTGGTAACAGTCTGCCATTCAATGCCTGATGCGCTGCCGTCGTGTCGCATTTCTATGTCGATCTCGATTGGGATGTCCGGCCGCCCTACTTTCCTTCTCAGACAATCGCTCATTACGAGCACTTGAGCGGCAACAAGGGCAAAGGCGCCTGGAAAATGTCCATTGACCACATGCCTGCTCCTGTATCCGGCACTGAAGCCAATAACGCTGATGGTCCCATCGTCTAAGATGGTCCATCTGCTGGGTCCGCGCTCAAATGCTTGCATGCCATGCGCGCGAAGCCTCCAGAAATTCACGGGCTGCCCATCGCCAAAAAGGGGTCTCCAATCACTCCCATGGTCATCACGAATTGGCCGAAGCTGATTTATAAATTGAGCTAGTCCTGTTTGGTTCAAACCGAGGGAGCTATGAGCTATCGCAGTCACGCGAAGAAATACGCCCGGCTCCGCTGGGGCCTGAAGATCGATAGTGGCAATGCTGTGCTGATGCTGGGCCATCCTCTCATGGAATAACTTGGCCAGATCAGCGCTCTCTTTTTTCCGCAACGCCTCGACACGCTCCCGCTTCGTGCGAGCGTCCCAGAATACCGATTGAATATCGCGCATAGTCATTTCTTCGCAGGAAGTTCCGCGTCGAATGTAGGCGGCAGGCGGGCGGCCAATACCATGCGGGGCTAGGTCGGATGCGGAGACAGCGATGATAACAGCGCCGGCACTATCGACAGCCGCCGGGTCAACAATCGGCGTGATCTGGAAGCTGCCAATCGGAGGATCTACGATCGAGTGGAAGGCCTGCTCCAACTGCTCGGCGAATATTTCGCAACGAGGAAGTGGTTCGACGCCAGCCGTCTTGCGCGGCCGGTCCTGTGTCTCCTTGATGCCGATGATCAGCCGACCGCCATATGCGTTCGCGAGCCCCACGATCTCTGCCGCCAGTTTGTCTCGGGTATAGTCCGTGATCTGGTCGCGGCCATCGTACCAACCGTGGCGTTTGCCGTTCTTCTCAGGCAGCAACCCCTTGAATTCGAGCATCGCATCTTCGGTCGCGCCGATGGTGGCCAAATCGACGATATCCGGCCATGTGATGTCGGAGAGGGCTTTCGTACGGATCGACATGATTTTACCTGCCCATCGCGATCCTGCCGCCCAGTCCCCTGCTGGAATAGGTTGCGGTGTAGGTTGTGTACATTCAGAGCGGCGCGTGTCGCCGTCCGGCAGGAGACGAGATTTGAGGTGAGCAGGCCTACCTGGGGGCGACGGGCGGCAGAACTCGAAACAGCAAACATAGGGCATCGTCGAGTTCGCCTTGTCGGTGCCACTGTCGATCGGACTTCACCTCGAACCTTACTTCTATCTGTTCCGAAACGTGTTGAATCTCGATCGGCACGACCGCTTTGGTTCCGGAAATGCGTGCAGAATGCCCGTAGAGAAACCAGCTAACAGCATAGCCGGATGCTTCGTAACTCGGGTCCACCTCGACCTCAGCAATGAGTGTATCACCCGGATATAGATCTCCTCTGCCTGATCTTCGCCAGTCGATGATCCGATTGCTTATATTGGTCGAGACCCCGCTCAAATGGCTCTGATTTCCGAGGCTATCGACGTATCGAACAATCATCGGAACATTGTAATCTTGCGCCATCCCCACTCCTCGAAAGAATTCCTTGATCGCGTCAGCTAGGTCGTTCGCATAGCAGGTGCCTTTTTCAAGCTGGCGAGTAGAGATGCTGCGACCGTGAGATAGGTCGTTTCGAATGGCCTTGATCTGTTCAAGGAAGAAGCGGGCCTCGGCGTGCCCAAGGGGGTACGCGTTCGCCATTGCCAGCGCAAAATGGCTCGGCCAACGCTCTGGATGGCAGACGATATCGATAGCCTGGTCAAACGTGGTCGCGTCCACCTCTCTGGCTACCCGCTCGGATAGCTGGTTCATCTTTTCAACAATCGGCTGCTTCAGCCGTTGCGGCAGCGGGCCTGCCGATATGTACGCGCTTCCAAAGGCGGCGGAGAGCTGGTGATGGATCAATCGACGCAGCCACCATTCGGCCTCTCGACATATCGTCGGCCTAGCTCGTCGCGCTGCGCCCTATCCAGATCATCGAGTGTCAAATTGATCTCCCGCGCCCTTATCCCGCCGCCAAGACTGAGCGCCTTTCCTCCTCGCGCATAGGTTGCAGCACGGGTTGTGCACATCCATAGGCGCACAATTGACAGCCGCTCCAGGTCTGCGATGTTCTTTTTCTGTTCACGGTAGGAGGCGGCCATGGCGAGCATCACGTGCTTCGTTGCCCTGCCCATTTTGGCGGGTGAGGAGGGCGACCCCTCTACCGGCGAATTCGAGCCTGCTGTCGTCCTTGGCAGGGGATTACGGTGACGCTGTATTTAATTCCTGCTTTCGTAGCGCGTGGTTGGACAAGGCCAACTACCAAAAGCGCTTGTTCGCGAACGCATGTCCCGAACCCGATTTGAGATAGCGCTCGAAAGCCGTGGCCTTGCTCTGATCCGAGAAAGCGACGTAGGTCACGATCCGCCACGGCAAGAACTTCGATGTATGCGCCGATCTTCCGGCGTTGTGGTCCGTGAGGCGCCGTTTCAGGTCGGAGGTCACGCCGACATAGCGTTGGCCATCCGTGGCCTCGCTCTCCAGAAGATAAACATACCACACGAACGGCCCTCCTTCGCTGAGGCTTCGGAGGGCATCCTGCTTCGACTGAGAGGGCGGATGCCAGTCCTGCGAAGCCCATCGGGCGAAGCAGGATGGCGGAAGGGGTGGGATTCGAACCCACGGTGGGCTTGCACCCACGGCGGTTTTCAAGACCGCTGCCTTAAACCACTCGGCCACCCTTCCGACGCGCTTGTCATTGCCGGGCGCATGGCGTTTTGGCAAGCCCGCTTATCGCGCTGGCGAAACTCAGGCCATATCCGCCTGTCCCGGTGTAGCGCAAAACTCCGGCCAAAACCGGAAAATCTCTGCAATAACAGGATGATCCGTCTCGCGTGGGTGGACCCTGATCGCTGGCCGCGATGGGGGCGGAGGCCGGCGTGCCCCGCCTTGGCGGCTACGTTGCAGGGCTGCCACGCGCGCCTGAAATCGCGCCTTATCCCCGTCCCAGGTTGACACGTGCCGCATTTCCGACACCTTTGTGCCCGCCCAAGAGCACACAGGTTGTCGTTAACGGTGTCGCGATCCGCGATCCTCCGCTTAACGATCTCTTAATTGGATTGTCCGAAAACTTCGGTTTCGCCGCTGATGCGGCTGGCCGGTCTGTTGAGTTTTTCGGCGCAGAAAGCGGAACGACGGAATGACTCGAGGCGCATGCTCATCGGTCCCGGAATCGTCCTCCGACGCGTCCGAGCCAGGCGGCCTCAGCAGTTACACTCTGACAACGCGCGTCATGCGCCTTGGTTGCGTCGCGCTTGCCGGGCTTTTCGTTGCCAATTGCGCCGGCAATCAGGTCGCCCAGCGTGGCCGCTCCAAGGAAATCGGAGCGTTCCCCCAGTCCAAATACGGCCCGGCCAGCCCGCGCGTCGTCGCGGAGGGCGAGGACGTGCCCAAGGGTGGCGGGCGCCAATTGATCGGCAAGACCTATTCGGTCGCCGGCAAGCGCTACACGCCCTATGAGAAACCGGTTGGCTACACGGCGGTCGGCACCGCCTCCTGGTATGGCGAGGCCTTCCATGGCCGCCGCACCGCCAATGGCGAGGTCTATGACCGCAACGGCATCAGCGCCGCGCATCCGACCATGCCGCTGCCGGCCTATGCCCGCGTCACCAACGTTCTGAACAACCGCTCGATCATCGTGCGCGTCAATGATCGCGGTCCCTATCACGGCAACCGCCTGATGGACGTTTCGCAGAAGACCGCGGAGGCGCTGGCCTTCCGCCATCTCGGCACGGCCCGCATCAAGCTCGAATATCTCGGCCAGGCTTCGCTCGCCGGCTCCGACGACAAGCTGCTTCTGGCGACGTTGCGCACGGACGGACAGCCGGCTTCGATCCCGGGCACCAGCGCCCCGACCATGGTCGCAAGCACCGCCCCGACGGCGGCCGGCCGCTACGCCAGCGCCAATCTCGACGAGGCACCGGCCGAGCCGGTCCGACCCACCATTTCGCAGCCGGTCGCGCAGGCCTATGCCGAACCGGTCCGCACCATCGCGCCGAGCACCCCGGTCGCTGCCAGCATGGTCTCGACTGCTTCCACGAGCTCGGCCAGCGCAAGTTCCGCCAGTGCAAGTTCCGCCAGCGTGGGCGTTCCGGTCCGTGGCGCGCCGCTGCCGCCTAACCGCCCCTTCGACCTCGACACCATCGCCAATGCCGGCAAGCCTGTCGTCATGCAGCCGCGGGCGACGCCACTGCCGCCGGTGCGCACCAATGTCGCAAGCCTGTTCGCTGCGCCCGAGCGCAGCCCGACCCAGCGCTTCTCGAACGCGCATCCGCTGGTGCGCGATCTCTCGCCCCAGAGTTTGCAGCCGCTATCGCGCAATTGAAGCCGTTCGGGCTTGACCGCCCGAGCCCGCCTCTGCTTCAGATCGGAGCATGAGCGCGCCTGTCACCAGCAGCGACGGATCTGATCGACGCTCTGCCGCCTTGCGGCTGGGCGTCGTTGCATTTTTGAGCCTGGTCCTATCGCTCGCTGGAACCGGCCTGCAGGCGCAGAATTTCCAATCGCAGGCGACTTACGCCGTCCTGCTCGACGCAGCCAGCGGCACGGTGCTCTACGAGAAGGCCGCCGACGAGCTGATGGTTCCCGCCAGCCTCGCCAAGATCGCGACGGCGCTCGTTGCCTTCCAGGAGATCGCGCAGGGCCGTCTCACCCTCGACAGCGAGATCGGCATTTCCGAGAACGCCTGGCGCAAGGGCGGGGGCGTCTCGGGCGGCTCGACGATGTTTGCGATCCTGAACAGCCGGGTGAAGCTGTCGGATATTCTGCAGGGCCTCATCGTTCAGTCCGGCAATGACGCAGCGATCGCCCTGGCCGAGGCCATCGCCGGTGATGAGGCCACCTTCGCCCGGGTGATGACGGAGCGCGTGCGTGCGCTCGGCCTGACGAAATCGGTCTTCCGCAATGCGACCGGCATGGGCGACCCGGAGCAGAAGGTCACGGCCCGGGAACTGGCCAGGCTCTCCGACCACATCATCAAGACCTATCCCGAGCTCTACAGGATCTTCGGCCAGCGCGAATTCACCTGGAACAAGATCAAGCAGCAGAACCGCAACCCCTTGCTGGCGATGGAGATCGGCGCGGATGGCCTGAAGACCGGCAATATCGACGAGGCGGGCTTCGGCCTTGTCGGCTCGGCGGTCCAGAACGGTCAGCGCCTGATCGTCGTGGTCAATGGCCTGAAGACCGCACGCGACCGGGCGCAGGAGGCGCGCAAGCTGCTGGAATGGGGCTTTCGCGCTTTCGAGGCGCGCAAGATCTTCGGGGAGGGCGAGATCGTCGGCGAAGCCAGCGTCTTCGGCGGCGAAAAGGGGCGTGTCGCGCTGAAGGCGAAAGGGCCGGTCAGCCTGCTCCTGCCGCGTGGCGCGGGCGAGCGCCTCAATGCGCGCATCGTCTATCGCGGCCCGCTGGTCGCGCCGGTTCGGGAGGGAGCGGAGGTCGGGCGCCTGCTCGTCACGCGCGGCGAGGTCAAGACGCTCGAAATCCCGCTCTACGCCGCCGAGACCGTCGAACCCGGCACCTTGCAGCGCCGCGCGCTCGATGCGGTGATGGAGCTCGCCACCGGCTGGGTGCGCAAGGTCTTGAAGAGAAGCTGAACGGCGCGCAACCGTGGCGGCAGGATATGTCATCATGCCCGGAAGGCTGCTTTATCCGCCGCCCCCGAATCTCGTATGCAATCCTCGGCATCCGTGCAGCGGCACCGTGGCGAACTGGTTTTGAGAGCAATGCACAAGCAGTCTCGGCACAAGCAGTCTCGCGGCTTCATGATCGCCCTTGAAGGCGTCGACGGCAGCGGCAAATCGGGGCTGGCGCGTTCCTTGTCCGCCGCGTTGCGGGACGCCGGGCACGAGGTGCTGGCGACCCATGAGCCGGGCGGCACCGAGGCCGGCGCCGCCTTGCGCAAGATCCTGCTGGCCAGCAACGCCTATGATTGGACGCCCACGGCCGAATTGCTGCTGATGAACGCCAGCCGGCGGCAGCATATCGACCAGGTCATCCTGCCCGCGCTCCAGGCTGGCAAGATCGTGCTCTGCGACCGCTTCGTCGGCTCGACGATCGCCTATCAAGGCGCGGGGCGGGGGCTCTCGGAGGCGCTGATCCTCGATCTTCACCGCCTGACCATCGAGGATCTCTGGCCCGACCTGACGCTTGTGCTCGATCTCGACCCCAAGGTCGCGCTGGAGCGCAGCCGGTCGCGATTGCAGCAGTCGCAAATCGACGAAGGCAGGTTCGAGGCGCTCGACCTGGCGTTCCATCGCCGCGTTCGCCAATCATTCCTGGACCAGGCCGCGAAACTGCCTGCCCCGTACAAGGTCGTCGATGCCGATCGGCCGCCCGAGCTCGTGGAACGGGAGGCTTTGAGCCAGGTCAGCGAAATTCTGGCCGAGAGAATTCCCTGACTATAAAGCCGTTTGGCCGGCTTCCTTCATAATCCGAATCAAAGCGCGGTCAGTGTCTGCTCGGCGCTTGGCGAGCCGCTCCAGGACAGCCACATCGCTGCGGTCCAGGAAAAATCCGGACCACCGCATCCCGCGCCGTTGCGCGGGTCGAAATACTCCCAGAAGCCATTGCGCCGGACGAGCTCCCCGCTGTCCTGCCGGAGCGTGTTGGCCTCCTCGGTCAGGCCGTAACCGGACAGGCCGTCGGCGATCATCCGGTTCATCATCAGCCAGACCGGCCCGCGCCAGTAGCGTGTGGCATCAAAACGCCTGTCGCGTGGGTCGGTGCTGGCGACGGAGAAGCCGGCCACGGCCCGCGTCGCTGCCAGGTACTCTTTGAGGGCCAGCGCATCCTCCGGGCTGGCGGTCCGGGCATAGAGCGGCAGGAAGGCCGCGCAGGTGACAGCCTCGCTCAGGCGGCCGCTGCGCAGGTCGAGCGAGCGATAGAGCCCGTCGGCGCCCCTCAGGCGCTGCATTGCTGTCTCGCTGCGCGCAATCCAATCGCGCAGGGCTGTCGCCTCAGTCGAGAAGCCGAGTTCTTCCGCGAGCTTGAGCAGATCGCGATCGGCGCGCAGCAGGATCGACTGGATGCCGAGATCGCAGACCCGGAAGGAGAGGGTGCGAGCGACCGACACCCCGTCCCAGGCCAGCGCCTTGGCCTCCTCGACCAGGGTCATGACGCGGTTGTAGAAATCATGGGTCGGGCGCTGCGTGGCGTCGACATGGCCGAGATCCTTGCGCAGATGCGCGACATCGACGCTTGGGACGACATGGCTCAGCGGCTCGTCCCAATCCGGCGAATTGTCCCGGCCCGATTCCCAGGGGTGAACCATGGTGACGAGCCCCGTGCCGTCGGGGTCGCGGATCTCATGCCACCAGCGATGCGAGGCGAAGAGTTTGGGGAACAGCCCCCGGATGCGCGCTGCATCGCCGGCGGAGAGATCGTGCAGCACGCGCGCGGCGGTCGCCGCCACGGGCGGCTGGGAGATGCCCGACGTCAGCGGCTGGCGCTGGATGCCCCAGGCCTCGGGGCCGGGGTAATAGCCCTCGGCCGGGGCGCGGAAGACGATATGCGGCACCATGCCGTCCTGCCACTGGCCTTCGAACAATGTCTCGAGTTCGCGCCAGGCGCGGTCGAGATCGAAGGTCGCGAAGCCCAGCGCGACGAAGGCGGAATCCCAGTTCCATTGAAAGGGGTAGACCCGGCCATTGGGGACGGTGAAGCCGCCACGGTCATTGCGGCGCAGCACGGCGCGCGCCGCGTCATCGCGATCAGTCAAAGGGGTTGTCGACAACACAGGCTCAGGCTCCAGGATGGGTGCGACCGGTTTGCGGGTCGACCCAGATGATGCGGGTGGGGTCGAGCGCCAGGCCCAGCATCGTGCCGGCGTCGATTTGCGTGCTCGATGGCGCGACGATGCGGGCGAGGTCGTTGCCGACATGGCCGGTGAGCAGCAGATGCGAGCCCATCGGCTCCGCGACCTTGACCTTGAACGGCAATCCGCTGGCGGCGTCGGTCAGTCTGGCGTCCTCGCCGCGGAAGCCGAGGATGATCGGCCCATCGACGGGAGCAGCCAGCGTGATGCCGCCGAGCCTGGCACTGCCGGCGGTGGCGGTGGTGTTGACGAAGTTCATCGGCGGCGAGCCGACGAAGCCGCCGACGAAACGGGTCGCCGGCTTCGAATAGATAGTGGTCGGCGTGTCGATCTGGACGATATGGCCGCCATGCATCACGGCGATGCGGTCGGCGAGCCCCATGGCCTCGGTCTGGTCATGGGTGACATAGATCGTGGTCGTGCCGGCCTCGCGCAGCACGCTGCGCAGTTCCGCCCGCATCTCGAGCCTGAGCAAGGCGTCGAGATTGGAGAGCGGTTCGTCCATCAGCAGCACGGCGGGCTCGACGGCGAGCGCGCGCGCCACGGCGACGCGCTGGCGCTGCCCGCCCGAGAGCTTGGCGGGGTAGCGTTCGAGATACTCCTCGATATGCAGCAGGGCGGCGGCCTTGTGCACCTGCGCCTCGACGCGGGCCTGACCCGCGCCCTTCATGCGCAGGCCGAAGGCGACGTTCTCGAACACCGTCATATGCGGGAAGACGGCATAGTTCTGGAACACCATGGCAAGCCCGCGCTCGGATGGCTTGAGCGCCGAGACGTCGCGCTCGCCGATCACGACCTTGCCGGAGCTCTGCACCTCGAGCCCCGCGATGATGCGCAGAAGCGTGGTCTTGCCGCAGCCGGAAGGGCCGAGCAGGGCGACGAATTCGCCGTCCGCTACGGAAAGCGAGATCTCCTGCAGGGCAACGGCGTTGCCGAACTGCTTGGCGACCTTGTCGATCAGGATGCCGGCCATGGGCGCCTCCTATTTGCTTGAGACGCCCCACATCGCGAACAGGTATTTCCTGACCGCGAAGATGAAGAGCACCGAAGGGACGATGAGGATGAAGCCGCCGGCGAAGCGGTAATGCAGCGGCGATTCGGACAGGACCGCGAGCAGATAGGCCGTCAGCGTGCGCTCGCGCACGGTCAGTACCGAGGCGGCGAAGACCTCGTTCCAGGAGATCACGAAGGCGAAGATCGCGGCTGCTGCGATGCCGGGCAGAGCGAGCGGCAGCACCACCTTGCGGAAGGCCTGCCAGCGCGTGCAGCCGAAAACCCAAGCCGCCTCCTCATATTCGCGCGGGATGCCCATGAAGAGCGAGGAGGTCACGAGCGCCGCGAAGGGCAGCGCCAGCGCGGTATGGATCAGCGAGACGCCCAGCGGCGTGTCGTAGAGCCCCACTTTGATGAAGATGACGGTCAGCGGCAGGGCCAGGATCGCGAGCGGGAAGGCCCGCGTCAGCAGCACCAGAAGGCGGAAGGCGCTCTGGCCGCGGAAGCTGAAGCGCGCCAGCGCATAGCCCGCCGGAGCCCCGAGCAGGATCGAAAACAGCATGGTGAGCGAGGCGGCGATGAGGGAATTCAGCGCCGCGTTCCAGACGCCCTCGATCTTCAGGAAGGCTGCGAGCGCGGCGAAGGAAGCCTCTGTGGGAGCGAGCGATTTCGGCCATTTGAACACGGCCATCCGCCCGCCCATCGCGCCGAGCCCGATCAGGTAGATCGGCACCAGCACCCAGGCGCAAAGCACCAGGACGCCGGTGATGTAGAGCCATTTGCGGGGCGCGCTCATGCTTGCGCCTCCGGATCGACGCGCAGCGCCTTGAGGTAGATCACGGTCGCTGCCAGCGAGATCGCCATCACCAGCACGGCATAGGCTGCGGCAACGCCGTAATTCTGGTTCTCGTTTTGCCAGGTATAGGCTTCGCCGACGATGATCGGGAAATTGCGCCCGCCGAGCGCATAAACGACCGCGAAGACCTCGAAGGCCAGCACGGTCCGCAGGATCAGCGCCGATTGCAGGCTGGGCTTCAGCAAGGGCAGCGTGATCTTGCGGAATTTTGTCCAGGGGCTCGCGCCAAAGATGTCCGCCGCCTCGCCGAATTCCTTGGGAATGAGCTGGATGCCGGCGACGAGGATGATCAGGACGATCGCGGTCGCGCGCCAGACCTCCGCCAGCACGACGGCGAAGAACAAGGCGATGGGGGTCTCGCTGTTGAGATAGGCGGTCGGCCCGCTGATCAGGCCGAACTGGAACAGCAGCGTGTTGAGATAGCCGGAATCCTGCAGGATCGCGAGCCAGACGAGGCCGGCCGCGAGATCGGAGACGCCGAGCGGGATCGTCCAGATCCAGAGCACCAGCTCGCGCCCGCGCGTCATCTTCTGCAGCATCAGGCCCATGACCAGCGCCAGGCCCACCTGCAGCGGGATCACCACGATGACGAGCGCGAAGGTGTTGCGCAGCGCTGTCGGGAAATTGAGATCGCCGGCCATGCGGGCGTAGTTGGCGAGTGAAAACCCTTGCCCGCCATCGAAGGAAAGCAGGATGGTCTGGCCGAGCGGCACCAGGAAGAAGGCCGCGAGAAAGGCGACCGAGGGCGCAATCAGCAGATAGGGCAGCCAGCGCGGCTGGGGCATGGAGGGACTTTCAGCTTGTGACGTAAACCGCGACGTCGTCCCGGGTCTCCCTTGGGGCGCCCGGGACGACAGGTCGTGCCAGAACCCCTTACGTCACCGGGCAAGCGCCCTGGCTCGGCTTGTCCGGAGCCCAGCAGGGCGCCGCGGTCTGGGTCATCAGCGCGCGCAGGGTCTCGGCCTGGGAATCGAGCACCGCGCGGACCGGTTCGCCCCGCAGCACGATGCGCTGGAAGGTGTCGAAATAGACCTTGTTGAACTCGCCGCCCTTGTCGCCGAGGCCGACCGGCAGCAGGGCGACAATCGCGTCCTTCGCACCTTGCGTCTTGGCGATGCCGTCAGCGAGCAGCTTGACGCCGGCAGGCAGATCGGCCGGAAGCGGCGCGTTGATGACCGGGAAGAAGCCGACCTCCATGGCGGTGGCGATCTGCGTCGCCGGCTTGAGCAGATGCTCGATCACGGCCGCGGCCTGGGCCCGGTTCGGCGCATCCTTGGCGATGGCGAGGCCGGCGACGACCGGCATATAGGCGCGGCCCTGGCTGCCGGCCGGCGGCGGCACGACGAGATATTTGTCGGGCTCGGCGGTCAGCGCATCCTTGACGCGGGCGATATGGTCCCAGGCGATCCAGACCTCGCCCGCCATCAACGGCTCCTGCATGAAATTATAGTTGTTGGCGTTGGGATTGACCGTCGCCCAAAGCGCCTTGAAATCGGTCCAGCCCTTCTCGGCAGCGGCCGAGCGGAACTCGGTCACCATCGAACCGGTATAGGAAGGCACGAGATTGCCCTGGAGGAAGCGGGCGAACAGGCCTTTGGGGCCGGCGGGAAAGCCGATGCGGCGTTGCCCGGTCTTGTCCTGGATTGCCTTGCCCCAGGCCGCGAGCTGCTCATAGGTCAAGGCGTTGACGTCGGCGCCCGCTGGGAGGAAGGGCAAAGCCTCCTTCCTGACGACGAGGACATAGGTCGCTTGCATCCAGGGGATGTATTGCTGTGTGGATGTCCCGAGCTTGCCGAGTTCCATCAAACCGGCAGGTATGCCGCTCGCGCTAAGCTTGGCCGCGACATCGTCGATGGCGTCGAGCGAGGCCGTCGGCGCCAAAGGCTGCAATTCGCCATGCAAGGCACCCATCAGGCTGATCGTGCGCTTGCCGGCGGCCTGCTCCGCCTTCATGCGTACGGCGAATTGCGGTGGCTCTTCAACGACATAGGTGGTTTTCGGCGCGCCCTTGAGCAGCACCTCGCGCACCTTCTGCGCCTCGTCGATCGGGCGCAGCTGCGTCGAGAGAAAAACGAGATCCTGCGCGTTCGCGACCGGCGCGGCGAGAATGGCTCCCGCCGTCATGGCGGCGATTGCCAGCTGGTTGAGTGTCTTCATGGCTTCCTCCCTGGCTCGCTTGCTTTGGTTGGCGTCGGAAGCGGCGGCTGCGAGAGGCCCGCGCCTTCCGTGATGGGTCAGCCGCGCGCCTCCCCGAGGGATGCGCGTGGGATGAACTCGACCGGGTTGATCTCGGTCATGTCGCGCGGATCGGCGCCGCCGATGCGCGCCAGCGCCATTTCGGCGAGGCGGCGGCCCGTCGCAGCGATCGGCAATTCCATGGTCGCGAGCGCCGGATCGGAGAACGCGGCTGCCGGGATGTTGTCGTGGCCGATGATCGCGATGTCGCGCCCGGCCACGAGACCCCGCTCGCGCACGGCGCGCATTGCGCCCAGCGCCATGCTGTCGGTGGCGCAGAGCAGGGCGCTCGGCGGCTCCGCCTGCGTCAGCATGACGCCTGCCGCACGATAGCCGCCGGCCTCGGTCGCACTGTCCTCGATGATCTCACTGGGAAGTCCAGCCTCGCGCATGGCGCGGGCGAAACCGCTGCGGCGGAGATGCGCGAAGGTGAAGGCGGATGGCGCGGCGAGATGGCCGATCCTGCGATGGCCGAGACCGGTCAACCGCAAGGCGGCGTCATGGAAGGCGGCTTCGCCATCACCATCGACATAGGCATAAGGCTCGGCGAAATCGCTGCGCCCCATCGCGACGAAGGGGAAGCCGATATCGGTGAGATAGCGCAGGCGCGCATCCTCGCGCCGGGTCCGGACGACGATGATCGCGTCGGTGCGCCGGCCCTCGATGAGGCGGCGATAGGTCTTGAGTTCGTCGGGGCCGGGCAGGGCGGCGATCAGCGTCAGATCGTAGCCTTGCTGGGCGAGCCGTTCGCCGGTCGATCTCAGCAGCTCGATATAGAGCGGTTCGTTGAAATGGCCGGGCTCGGCCGGGAGCACCATGGTGACGATCTCGGTGAGCCCGCGCCGCAACCGTCGGGCAGCCGAGTTTGGCCGATAGCCCGTCGTCTCTGCCGCGGCGAGCACACGCTCGCGTGTGGCGACTGCGACATCGCCATAGCCGTCGAGCGCCCGCGACACGGTCGTGATCGACAACCCCAGCATCCGCGCCAATTCGCGCAACGAACTCATCAGCCGCCTCTGCCTTTCGGTTGAGAGCGACGGATCCCGATCTCAGCCTGCGAAGCAGGATAATGCCATCCGAAACGTTTTGGAAGAGCTGTCGAAGGCCGCGAAAGCCGAGGAGCCGTTCAGCGAGCAGCCAAGCAGGTTTGGACGTGAGTTCGAGATCGAGGCAGCTTCCCTGATCAGGGGGCGAGGGAAGCGTTGCGCAGGCGGCTTAGCCGCGACCGAGGCAGGCTGAAACAGCCTCTAGGTCAGGCGTCAGGTCTTCCCAAGTCCAGTGATCAATGTCTGCGCCAGGGCGATGGCTCCGGAAATCGGCCTGAACTGGCTCGTGACGGAGTTGTCGACGAAGAAAACCAGCTCCGCATGGCGTGCGAGAGGACTTTCCGGCACGTCCGTCAGAGCGAGAATGCGCTTTCCGCTCAGATACGTGTCGAGCGTGATGTCGACCACGGCCTGCGTATACGGCGTGAAGGCGATAGCGACCAGGAGATCAGTTGGCCGCATGGCGGCGATCTGTTCGGCCGCCATGCCACTGCCGAAATCCAGTAGGCTGCACGGGCGTTCGGACCGCGTCAGCCCATAGGCAAGATAGCTCGCGATCGGGCGCGAGCGACGCAAGCCCGCGATGTAGATATGGTCAGCCTGCCGCAGCATCGTCGTCGCCCGGGCCAGCGCCTCGGGCGAAATGGTTCGGCGGAGGTCTTCGAGCGAGGCGATCAGGGCGTCGATGCTGTCGTCGAGCAGTGCCCCGAAATCAGCGGCCAGCCCCGGCGCCACCTGCTTGGCGTAGACCTCCTCGCGCGCCCCCGGAGCGCCCTCGATCAAGCGATGGCGGAAAATGCGCTGCATCTCGGAGAAGCCGCTGTAGCCGAATTCCTTGGCGAAACGGATCAGCGTCGATGGCTGGATGTTCAGTTCGCCGGCGATGGTGACGACGGTCTGCAAGGCGAAGTTGTTGGGCTGTTCGAGCGCAGCCCGCGCGATGCGCTGAAGATGTGGGCTGAGCTGCTCGAAACGGTTGCGGATGCGCTGGCGAAGCGCCTCGAAGGTCTCCTGGCCGGCGCCTTTGGGCATGTCCGCGATAGCTTGGTCGGCGTTCTTGAATGAATTTTCGTTCATTCTGCTCTATAGCGTGCCAGGTAGGGGAGGAAAAGCATTCTCTTTCAAAGAGGGTTGACAGATATAAAACGAATATTCATGCTCTTTGAAAATTCATTCGGTTATCCAACCGAAGCGTGAAGACGGGCCAGAACCCGTCCCTCTTGGGGAGAGCGTCGATGTCGAAGATCAGGATTACGCGGCGCGCCATTCTCGGCGCGGCCGCCGCCGGGAGCGCCGTTTCGCTGTTTGCCGGCCCGTGGAAGCACAATCGCGTCTGGGCGCAGGGCGCGTCCAAGCCGATCCGGATCGGCATCACAGCCGATGCTAGCGGCCAGTACGCCAACTCCGGGGCCAGCGACAAGCGCGGCATGATGATGGCGATCTCCGAGGCCAATGAGCGCGGCGGCGTGCTCGGCCGCAAGATCGAGTTCGTGCACATCGATACAGAAACCACCGCCGCGACCGGCAGTCGTGTGGCCGAGCGCATGATCAGCCGCGAGCAATGCGGTTTCCTCGTCGGCGCGGTCCATTCCGGCGTGGCCAACGCGATCAGCCAGGTCGCCCAGAAATACGGCGTGATCTACATCAACACGAACTCGTCCTCGCCGACCGAGGCCGGCCAGAACTGCCACCGCGTCAAGTTCGTCTTCGATGGCAACGGCACCAACTTCGCCAAGGCTGCGGTCAAGAGCGCGATCGAGCGCTTCGGGCCCGACTGGATGCTCCTGACCAACGATTATGTCTGGGGCCACGACACCGCCGCGGCGACCAAGTCCCTGCTGAAGGAGTATGGCGGCAAGGTCATCGAGGAGGTGCTGATCCCGCAGGGCACACGCGACTTCACCTCGGCCTTGCTGAAGGTGCAGCAGCGCAAGCCCGGCGTCATCTCCGCAGCGATCGGCGGCGATGACCAGAAGGCGATGCGCCAGCAGGTTGCGCAGCTCGGCATGGGCGACAAGCCGGCCTGGATCAACAGTCAGCAGGATTGGGACGACGTCTACGGCCTGCCGGTCGACAACCTCTTCGGCGTCTTCGGCACCACCTGGTATTATCGCCTCGATCTTCCGGGCGTGGCCGATTTCGTCAAGCGCTACCAGACGATGTATCCCGAGACCGCCATGCGCTCGCCCGGCAACGTCTTCTACAATGGCTACATGTCGATCCGGGAGCTTCTTGGCGCCATCGAGCGGGCCGGCACGACCAACAACATCGCTGTGATCAAGGCGCTCGAGGGCCACAAGATGCCGGCCAGGGACCGCATGCAGCATTTCGATGCGACGATCGACGCCGAAACCCATCAGGTCCAGCAGACCATCTACCTCGCAACCGCCAACCGCGCGGCGAAAGAGAAGGACGATCTCTTCGAGATCCTGAGCCATGCCAAGCCGGACGACGTGCGCGACACGGACTCCGCCAAGCTCTGCAAGCTGGAGCCCTACGACAAGACACCGTCCTTCGACGCCTGACCCGTCCTGCCATCCGCGGCCCGCACGCGGCCGCGGAGCGCGCCACCGCACCAGGACGGACGACGCATGATCGATCTTCTGCCTCATCTCATCAATGGCCTGACGCTGGGCCTGCTCTTCGCCCTCATCGCGCTTGGCTTCACGCTGATCGTGGGTGTGATGGAGGTGATCAATCTCGCCCATGGCTCGCTGTTCGCGCTTGGCGCCTATTTCGCGCTAACGGTGATCGCAGGCAGCTGGTTTTCGAGCACGCCCTTCGGCGCGTGGTGGCTGAGCCTGCCGCTCGGCCTGCGCTATGTGCTCGCGCTCGCGATCGGGCCGGCGCTTGCGGGACTGGCCGGCATGCTGCTCGAGCTCTGCCTGCGCCCGACCTATGGCAAGCCGCCGCTCTACGGCCTACTGCTGACCTTCGGCGCCGCTCTCGTGGTCGAGGAGTTGATCCGGCTGGTGTGGGGCACGGGCGAGCAGAATCTCGCTTTGCCCCAGGCGATCAACGGCGCTTTCCTGCTGAACGGCATGATCTTCTCGACCTACCGCTTTTTCGCATCCGGCTTCAGTATCGTCGCCATCGCCGCCGTCTGGCTCTTCCTGGAGCGCACCTCGGCTGGGGCCGTGATCAAGGCCGGTGCGCATGACAGCGAGATGGTCCGCGCGCTCGGCTACGATCTCGCCAGGCTCAGGCTTTTGGTCTTTGGGTTCGGCGCCGCGCTGGCGGGGCTCGCCGGCGTGGTGATGGTGCCGATCTGGGGCCTGCGTCCGCATGTCGGCGTCGACATCGTCATCCCGGCCTTCCTCATCATCGTCATCGGCGGCGTCGGCAGCTTCTGGGGCGCTGTCATCGCGGCCCTGCTGGTCGGCCTCGCCATCGGAATCACCGGTGCCTATGCGGCCGCCTGGTCGACGATGTCGATGTACCTGCTTCTGATCGCGATCCTCGGCTTCCGTAGCCGCGGACTGCTCGGCCGCAAGAGCGCCCTGGAAAATTGACGCCATGATCTCGCTCTCGGACATCCCCGCCCGCCCATCGGCCTGGATCACGCCACCAATAATCGTGCTCGCTCTGCTGCTGCTGGCTGCGCCGAACCTGCTGCCCGCAATCGGGCTCTACCAGTATCTCGGCATCGAGATCGCGATCTGGATCATCTTCGCGCTCGGGTTCAACCTGCTCTTCGGCTATGCCGGGCTGCACTCCTTCGGCCATGGCGCCTATCTCGGCATCGGCGCCTATGCCTTCGGGCTGTTCCAGCACCATGTCGCGGTCAGCCTCTGGGGCGGCCTCCTGGCGGCCGTGCTGGCGGCCGGGGTCGCAGGCGCCCTTGTTGGGGCATTCCTCTCCCACCGCCGCGGCATCTACTACGCGCTGTTGACGATCGGCTTCGGCCAGATCTTCTGGTTTCTCGCCATGAAGCTCCATAGCGTCACCGGCGGCGAGGACGGGCTGCTCGGCATTCCGCGCCCGCCGCTGACGCTCGGGCCTTGGCAGGTCGCGCTCACCGGCAACCCTGCGCTGTTCTACTTCGCGGCAGTGCTGCTGATGATCGTGGTCGTGCTCTGCTGGCGGCTGGCGAACTCGCCCTTCGGCCGCGTGCTGCAGGCTATCCGCCAGAACGAGACCCGCGCGCGCTTCGTCGGCTACGACGTCTGGCGCTTCAAATGGGCCGTCTTCACACTCTCCGCGATGATCGCCGGCCTAGCCGGAAGCCTGCTCGCGATGGCCCAGCAGAGCGCCTATCCCGATGTGATGAGCCTGCATCAGTCGGGCCTCATCGTGATGATGGTCCTCGTCGGCGGCGGCCTCGTCAGCTTCTGGGGCCCGGTGCTGGGCGTGATCTTCTACTTCGTCGCCCGGGATGTCCTGGGCGGCCTGACCGAGACCTGGCTGCTCTGGTACGGCCTGATTTTCATGGCGATGGTCATGCTGCGGCCCGAAGGGCTGGCGGGCATGTTGCACGGCCTGTTGCGGCGCAGCCCGCCGCGCCAGCCTGGCGCCGTCGCCGTCCCCGCGACGGAGGCCGCGTGATGGCGCTGTTTGAGGCCCGCAATATCCACAAGCGCTTCGGCTCGCGCGTCGTGCTGGAGAATATCTCGCT
This sequence comes from Bosea vaviloviae, assembly GCF_001741865.1. NCBI lineage: Bacteria > Pseudomonadati > Pseudomonadota > Alphaproteobacteria > Hyphomicrobiales > Alloboseaceae > Allobosea > Allobosea vaviloviae. Next base: position 4,326,903 of record NZ_CP017147.1, on the reverse strand, counting down.
GTCTTTCGAGGCAGGCCAGGTCAGCGGCATCATGGGCCCCAACGGCGCCGGCAAGTCGACCTGCTTCCATGTCCTGACCGGCCAGCACCGGCCGGATCGCGGCGAGGTCGTGTTCGATGGGCAGCGGATCTCGGGCTTGCCGCCTCAGCGCATCGCCCGGATGGGCGTCTCGCGCTCCTTCCAGCTGATGAACCTCTTCGACGATACGGTCGTCATCGAGAACGTCATGCTGGCGCTGCCGGCCTTCCGGAGGCGCCGTCTTCACGCCATGTCGGCGGTGTTCTCGGACAGCGTCCTGATCGACCGGGCGCTGGCCGTGCTCGATCAGGTCGGCCTTGCCGCGCGGGCCTGGGACGCCGCGGCCTCGCTCAGCTATGGCGATCGCCGCGCGCTTGAGATCGCCGTCGCCGTCGCGGCCGAGCCTCGCATCCTCTTCCTGGACGAGCCGACATCGGGCCTCGGTGCCGAGGCGACGCGGCGCCTCGCTCTGCTCGTGAAGCGGCTGCGCGAGCGTTACACGATCGTGATGATCGAGCACGACATGCGCTTCCTGTTCGAGCTCGCCGACAAGATCTCGGTGATCCACTGGGGCCAGGTCATCGCCGAGGGCACGCCAGCACAGCTTGGCGACAACAAATGGGTGCGGCGCTCGACATTGGCGGAGGCGACCCATGCTTGAGGTCCGCGACATCGAAACCTTCTACGGCGAGACGCAGGCCCTGTTTGGCACCTCGCTGCGGGTCGGCGAAGCTGAGGTCGTCTCGCTGCTCGGCGCCAATGGCGCCGGCAAGACGACGACCATCCGCTCGATCCTGGGGCTGACGCCGCCGCGGCGCGGGCAGATCCATTTCGACGGGCAGGACATTACCAAGCACCCGACTCATCGCATCTCGGCCATGGGCATCGGCTGGGTGCCAGATGACCGCCGCGTCTTCCCGACGCTGACCGTCGCGCGCAACCTGCAGATCGGCATGCGCAAGACCCGTTTCCGCTCCTGGCAGGTCAGCGAGATGTTCTCGATCTTCTCGGCGCTGGAGCATCTGATGCCGCGCGAATGCGAGAACCTCTCGGGCGGCGAGATGCAGATGGTCGCGATCTCGCGGGCGCTGCTCGGCTCACCGGGCCTCGTCCTGCTCGACGAGCCGAGCCAGGGTCTCGCGCCCAAGATCGTCCAGGACGTGCTGTCGACGGTGCGCCGCCTCAAGGCCGAGGGCATCTCCGTCCTGATCGTCGAGCAGAACGCACTCGCCGCGCTCGAGGTCTCGGATCGCGCCTACGTCATGGACCGCGGCCGGATCGTCCATGAGGGACCGGCCCGCGCGCTACTCGACGACAGTTGCCGGCGCCAGCGCCTGATCGGAATGTGACATGAGCGCCATGCTTGACGTCAGTAACCTGTCAAAGATCTACACGCGTGGCCGGTTCGACCGAACGCCGACCTTCCGGCTTGACGCGGATTTCCGCATCGAAGAGCCGGCGATCGTCGGCATGATGGGCCCCAACGGCTCCGGCAAGACGACGCTGTTCGAGCTGATCACCGGCTCGAACAGCCCAACGGACGGCAAGGTCGAGGTCTGCGGCCGCAACATCCACCGTGTCCGCACCGACGAGCGCGACCGCCTCGCCATCCACTACCACCAGTCCTACCAAGTTCGGCATTTCCGGTCTTTGCGTCCCAACGCGCTGATGGACCGCGCCGGCAGCGACTACCCGCTGGTCCACCTCTTCGACGAGCCGCAGTTCAACACGCAGGATGGCTATATCGGCTTCATGCTGGATTTCTTCCGGCGGCTGCGAGCCGGGGGCCGGCTCGTCTTCCTCTGCGTCCATCCCAATGAGCGCTTCCACCTCGAGATCCTCGAGGAGATCTGCGAGCGCTTCATCTTCGTCAACAAGGGCGTCGTCACGCCGCTGCCGGACTATGCCGGGCTGCTCGCCTTCGAGCCGGCCCGCGCCTATCTCGGCAACCTGCTGACCGAACGCGCCGCCGTGGAGGACGCCGCGTGAACCAACCGGCCACCAATCTGACCCCGCAGATCGACCTCGACGCGATGGACAGGCTGTTCGACATCAAGGGCCTGCGCATCTTCCTGCCCGGCGGCTACGGCGCACTTGGCGAGGCGATCGCGATGGCGCTGACGCGGCGCGGGGCCCATTGCGCCATCGCCGGCCCCAATGGCGGAAAGGCGGCCGCGCTTGCGCAAAAGCTGGCTTGCGTTGGCGTCGACACCTACGGCTTCGAACTCGATGCGCGCAGGCCAGCCGCGATCGCAGAGGTCGTCGACCGCGCCGCCGAGGCCATGGGCGGCATCGACGTGCTGGTCAACTGCGTCGGCGTCCAGCGGGAGCAGTCGCTGCTCGACGTCACCGAGGAGGCCTTCGACGCGGTCTACGAGACCAATCTGAAATCGGCGATGTTCCTGGCCCAGGCCGTGGCACGCCACCAGATCTCGCAAGGCGGCGGCGGGCGGCAGATCCACCTGCTCTCCGTGCGCTCGCAACTCGCGCTGCGCGGGCGCGGCTACTCGGCCTATTGCGCCACCAAAGGTGGCCTCGTCATGCTGGTCAAGCAGCATGCGATGGAACTCGCGCCGCACAACATCACCGTCAACGGCGTCGCGCCGACCTTCATCCAGTCCGAGCGTATCCGCCCCCATCTTGAGCGCGACGGCTTTCGCGATTTCATCCTCGACCGCAATCCGCTCGGTCGGATCGGCGAGCCGGTCGAAGTCGTCGGCCAGATCATCACCTTCGCGGCGCCGGCCGGCAGCTACATGACCGGCCAGATCGTCTACGTCGATGGCGGCGTCACCGCGAGCCAATGACGGCCGGAAGACGGCGCGCTTCGCTTCAACCGGCCACGCCAAACTTGTCTCGAACATCCTGGAGGCTCCATGCCCGACTTGATTCCCAAGCTGCTGATCGGCGGCGAATTCCGCGCGCAGACCGAGCTCGAACCGTTGCGGGTCATCAACCCCTGCACCGAGGAGTTGCTCTGGACGGCTCCGCGCGCCGGCCCAGCCGAGGTTGAAGAAGCGCTTCATCAGGCGCGTGCCGCGCTGAAAACCTGGTCGAAGGTGCATGGCTGGGAGCGGGCCAAGGTGCTGCGCGGCATCGCCCGAGCGATGGAAGCGCGCAAGGGCGCGCTGGCGAGCGCATTGTCCTATGAGATCGGCCGGCCGATCGCCCAATCCGAGGGTGAAGTCCTGATCGCGATCGAGCAATTCGACTGGTTTGCCGGCGAGGCCGAGCGCCTTTTTGGCGAGACGATCCCCTCCCGCCAGGGCGGGCGCCTGGCCACGGCGCTGGAGCCGGTCGGCATCGTCGCCGCCTTCACCGCCTGGAATTTCCCGATCAATCTGCTCGCCCGCAAGATCGCGCCAGCGTTGGCAGCGGGCTGCCCGATCATCTGCCGGCCCTCCGAGCAGACACCGCTGACCTCGACGCTGATCGCCGAAGCCTGTGCAGAAGGCGGAGCTCCGGCTGGCACCGTCCAGATGCTCTTCGGCCCGGCAGAGACGATCACGCCTCTCCTGATGGCTGCCGAGGAGGTCCGCAAGATTTCACTGACCGGCTCGACGCGCGTCGGTCAGATGCTGCTGGCCGAGGCCGCCAAGACCGTCAAGCGTTGCTCGATGGAACTCGGCGGCCATGCCCCCGTCGTGATCTGCGAGGATGCCGATGTCGACAGCGCCGCGACATTGTGTGCGCTGTTCAAGTTCCGCAACGCCGGCCAGGTCTGCATCGCGCCGAACCGCTTCTATGTGCATGAAAGCCTGGCAGAGCGTTTCGCCAGCGGCATGGTCAGGGCTGCCGAAGCGCTGGTGCTGGGCGACAGTCAGAACCGGGCGACGACGATGGGCCCGCTGACGCTCGCCAGCCAGCGCGACCGCGTCGAGGCGCTATCTGCCGAAACGGAAGCTTCGGGCGCGCGTCGCCTCACCGGCGGGCGCCGCCCGGCCAACCGGAACAAGGGCTTCCATTTCGAACCGACCGTCTTTTCCGACGTACCCGACGACGCCCGTATCATGCGCGACGAGCCCTTTGGCCCGCTGGCGCCGATCGCGACCTTCCGAACGCTGGATGACGCGATCGAGCGGGCGAATTCGACGCCCTACGGCCTGGCTGCCTATGGCTTCACTGCCAGTCAGCGTAGCGCGGAGGCGCTCAGCGCAGAACTCAAGGCTGGCATGGTCGGAGTCAACACCTTCATGATCGCCCATGCCGAGGCCCCCTTTGGCGGCGTCGATCATTCCGGCATGGGCCGAGAAGGCGGCCGGCAGGCCATCCAGGACTATCTCAATGTGAAGCTGACCCATTTCATGGCGGCGTAAAGCGAGCGGGGAGGGCGCCACGCGGCGCTTGACCTTCGGCCGCGCCGGAAACGCTTGCCGTCGTGGTCAGGATTGTGCTCCACCAGCGCCTGCCATTGCCACAGGACGCCTGATGCGCGCGACGAGCGACGAACCTGACCGGCTGCCGAATGCCCCGCACCCGCGCGAGACGCTGGCGCTCGTCGGGCATGGGGCGCAGGAGCAGGATTTTCTCGAAGCGTTGCGCTCGGGCCGGATGCACCATGCCTGGCTGCTTGGTGGGCCGGAAGGCATCGGCAAGGCGAGCTTCGCCTATCGCGCCGCGCGTTTCATGCTGGCGGCCGGCGACCCGGCCCGGCGTGCGGCGGACGCCGGCTCGCTCGCCATGGCGGAAGAGGATCCCGCCAGCCGGCGCATCATGGCGCAATCGCATCCCGATCTGCATGTGCTGCGCCGGACGCAGAAGCCCGATGGCAAGGGTTACACCAGCAATATCCCGGTCGATTCGGTTCGGCGTGTGCTCGACCGCTTCGGTTCGAGCGCGGCCGAAGGCGGCTGGCGCATCGCCATCGTCGATTCCGCCGAGGACATGGATCGCTCGGCCGCCAACGCCTTGCTGAAGCTGTTGGAGGAACCGCCGCCGCGCGCGCTCTTCCTGATCGTGGCGCATGCGCCCGGCCGCATGCTGCCGACGATCCGCTCGCGCTGCCGGCTCCTGACCTTCGCGGCTCTGGATGAGGCGGCTATCGCGCAGGCTGGCCGGATCGCGCTGGAGCGAATGGGCGATCCCTTCGACGAATCGGCCCTGTTGCGCGCGGCCAGCTTCAGCGACGGCTCGGTGCGCCGCGCGCTCACCTATGTCGATCCCGAGACGTTGGCGCTGGTCGAAGCCGTGCGGGCCCGGCTCGATGCGCTTCCGGGCATCGATCTCACGGCTCTACTGGCGCTCGCCGAGGACGTCGCCGGCAAGGCGGGCGAGGGCGACTTCGCGGTGATGATCGACACCATCCAGAGCTGGCTCGGCGACCATCTCCATGCCCATGCCGCAGCCAGCCCGGCGCGCCTTGCACCGCTGGCGGAGGTATGGGAAAAGCTGGGACGCGCGGCCCGCGAGGTGGACACCTATAACCTCGATCGCCGCCCTCTCGTGATGACGATGTTTCATGATCTGTCGGATGCGGTTGCCCGCTCGCGCGCAGCGTGAAGCGAACCCTTCGGACCGGACTATGGCCACGGCGCCCAAATTCTATCTGACGACCGCCATTCACTACACGAATGGTCCCCCCCATATCGGCCACGCCTATGAGATGGTGGCGTCGGATGCGATCGCGCGCTTCAAGCGGCTCGACGGCTACGACGTCTTCGCCATGACCGGGACCGACGAGCATGGCCAGAAGGTGCAGCGTACGGCGGCACAAAATGGCCTGGATCCAAAGGCTTACGTCGATCAGATCGCAGAACGCTTCAAGCAGATGGAGCAGCGGCTCGGCTGCTCCTTCGACCGCTTCATCCGCACCACCGACGCAGACCATCTGCCCTCGACGCAGGAATTGTGGCGGCGGATGGAGGCCAATGGCGACATCTACCTGTCGAAATATGCCGGCTGGTATTCGATCCGCGACGAGGCGTTCTATGGCGAGGAGGAGACGACGCTCCTGGCTGACGGCACACGCCTGGGCGGGCAGGGCACGCCGGTCGAATGGGTCGAGGAGGAGAGCTATTTCTTCCGCCTGAAATCCTATCAGGACCGGCTCTTGAGCCTCTATGAGGCGGTTCCCGACTTCATCTCGCCGCCGACGCGCCGCAACGAGATCGTCTCCTTCGTGAAAAGCGGGCTGGAAGATCTCTCGATCAGCCGGACGACTTTCGACTGGGGCCTGCCCGTGCCGGGCGACCCGAAGCATGTGATGTATGTCTGGGTCGATGCGCTGAACAACTACCTCACCGGGACGGGCTTTCCCGATCCGGCCGATCCGCGCGCGCATTACTGGCCGGCCGACGTCCACATCATCGGCAAGGACATCGTCCGCTTCCACACCGTTTACTGGCCGGCCTTCCTGATGTCGGCCGGGCTGCCTTTGCCCAAGCGCGTCTTCGGCCACGGCTTCCTGCTCTCCAAGGGCGAGAAGATGTCGAAATCGCTGGGCAATGTCGTCGACCCGTTCGAACTGACGGATGCCTATGGCGTCGACCAGCTGCGCTATTTCTTCCTGCGCGAGGTCTCCTTCGGCCAGGACGGCAATTACAGCCATGAAGCGATCGTCGGGCGCATCAATGCCGACCTTGCCAATGATCTCGGCAATCTGGCGCAACGCTCGCTCTCGATGATCGCCAAGAACTGCGAGGGCAGGGTGCCTGCCTGCGGCGCGCTGACCGAAGGCGATGACGCCATGCTCGGGCTCGCCGATGGCGCGCTCGCCAAGGCCCGCGAGGCCATGCAGGATTTCGCCCTGCATAGCCTGCTGGCGGAGCTCTGGGCCGTGGTCGCCGAGGCGAACCGCTATTTCGCCGCGAACGAACCCTGGCGATTGACCAAGAGCGATCCCGCGCGCCGCGACACCGTGCTCTATGTCACGGCCGAGGTGCTGCGCCAGGTCGCGATCCTGGTGCAACCGGTGATGCCTGAAGCCTGCGCCAAACTGCTCGATCTGCTGGGCGTCGCGACAGACGCCCGCAGCTTCGCTGCGCTGGGCGAAGCGGGCCGCCTGACTGCGGGGATCTCGCTTCCGGCGCCGAACGGCATCTTCCCGCGCTATATCGAGCCGGAGGCCGGCGAGGGCGCCTGATGCTGATCGATACGCATTGCCATCTCGATTTTCCCGATTTCACTGAGGACCTCGACGCCTTCGTCGCGCGCGCCGAGGCCGCCGGCGTCGGCCGCATGGTCACGATTTCGACCCGCGTGGCGCGCTTTCCAACCTATGCAGCAATCGCCGAACGCTTCCCCTCGGTCTGGTGCAGCGTCGGCACGCACCCCCATGGCGCGCATGAGGAACTCGACGTCACGGCCGAGCAGCTGGTTGAGCTGTCGCGCCATCCGCGCTGTGTCGCCATCGGTGAGGCCGGGCTCGACTACCATTACGACAAGAGCCCGCGCGAGGCGCAGGCTCAAGGCTTGCGCACCCATATCGCCGCTGCGCGCATCACGCAGCTGCCGCTCGTCATCCATGCCCGCCAGGCCGATGACGACATGATCGCGATCCTGCGCGAGGAGATGGGGAAGGGCGCCTTCCCCGCCATCCTGCACTGCTTCACGGCAGGCGAGGCGCTGGCGCTGGCCGGGGTCGAGATGGGGCTTTACGTGTCCTTCTCCGGCATCCTGACCTTCAAGACCTCGGAGGAGCTGCGCCGGATCGCGCGGCTCGTGCCGAGCGACCGCCTTCTGGTCGAGACGGATGCGCCTTACCTCGCGCCCGTCCCGTTCAGAGGCAAACGCAACGAACCATCCTATGTCGTTGAAACAGCGAAGGTTCTAGGTGAAGCGATTGGCGTCGGCTTCGACGAGATCGCTGCCCTGACCACGGCCAATGCGCGCCGTTGCTACTGGAAGATGGACCACTCCGCACCCCTGACCCAACGCTCATGAGACATCGCTTCGCATGGCGCTGACGGTCACCATCCTCGGCTGCGGCTCGTCTGGCGGTGTGCCGCGCCCCGGCTCCGGCTGGGGGGCCTGCGATCCCGCCGAGCCGAAGAACCGGCGGCGGCGCTGCTCGATCCTGGTCGAAAGCGTCGGCCCGAATGGAACGACCAGCCTGATCGTCGACACCTCGCCCGATCTGCGCGAGCAATTGATCGACGCCGGCGTGATGCATCTCGATGCGGTGCTGATCACGCATGACCATGCCGACCACACCCACGGCATCGACGACATGCGCGCGCTGGTCATGCATATGCGCCGCAGGCTGCCGGTCTACGCCGACGAGCGTACATCCGCGACGCTTGCCCTCCGCTTCGGCTATATCTTCGAGACACCGCCCGGCAGCACCTATCCGCCGATCCTGGACCTGAAGCCGATGCGGGTCGGCAGTCCCTTGACGATAGAGGGCGCCGGGAAGCCCCTGGAGGCGCTGCCTTTCGCCGTCGAGCATGGTCCGGGCTACGAATCGCTCGGCTTCCGGTTCGGCGACCTGGCCTATCTCCCGGATGTCAGCGTCCTGCCGGCGCAGGCCAAGGCTGCGATGGCCGGTCTCGACATCCTGATCCTCGATTGTCTGCGCGAGACACCGCATCCGAGCCATTTCAATCTGGAGCAGTCGCTGGCGGCGATCGCAGAACTCAAGCCGCGCCGCACGATCCTGACCAATCTGCATAGCGATCTCGACTATGCGGTACTGTCGCGGCGCTTGCCGGAGGGGATCGAGGCGGCCTTCGACGGTATGACGATCACGTCGAAGGCCGGGTAGGGCGCGTTGAAGCGTTTTCGAGCGAAGTTGAGGCTCGGGATCCGAAGCGCGTCCTATTCGGCGTTCTGCCGATGCCAGTCCTCGATCTGCGCCAGCACGGTTGCGAGATCCGATACGTCGACATAGCGGCGGCCGAGGTCGCGCAGATTGTCCTTGTGCGGCTGCTGCTCGATATCGCCGACGCAATCCTCCGGCACGATGGTGCGATAGCGGTAGCTGAAGCTGTCGATCGAGCTCGCGCGGATGCAGCCGCTGGTGTTGCAGCCGGTAACGATGACCGTGTCGACGCGTTCCTTGGTGAAATAGTCGCTGACACCGGTGTTGAAGAAGATCGACGGGCCCTTCTTGCACACTGTCAGATCATAGGCCGGATCATGGATTCGCGGATCGAGCGCGGCACTGGGGTGGTCGTGGCGGAAGGTCTCGCGCACCGCCGTGATCTTCCAATAGGGCATCTCGCGCTCGTTCAGATAGGCCGTATTGCAGACCGCGACGGGCACATTGTAGCGCCGCGCCACCTTGAGCAGCTGCTCGGTGTTATCGAGCGCCCGCATCACCAGAGGCGCGCCGCCGAGCGGGTATTGCGGGTCGGTGAAGCCGAGCTGGAAATCGACGACGACGATGCCCGGCTTCTTGCCGAAGCCGACGGGAATCTCGCCATAGCTGCGATTTGCATAGTCATCCGACATCATCTGGCTCCATCATGCGGGGATAGGAAGGTGTCCGCATGCCATCTTCCATTGCTATAAAAAAGCAAGCAAGATTGTTTTTTTAGCGGAACCCGCTATCCTGTCGCCCGGCGCATAGTGCGTGGCCGGTCATTGCAGTCGGATGGCGTCATGGAAAAATCGTCGAGACAACAGCAATTGCGTAGCGTCCTGACGCGGGAAAGGCTGATCCAGGCCACGCTCGACGAGATTTTCGAGGTCGGCTACCACGCCGCGACCACGCAAGAGATTGCCGTGCGCGCCAGCGTCTCGCGCGGCGCACTGCTGCATCACTTCCCGATGCGGGCCGACATCGTGCTCGCCGCGATGGAGGCCTTGCTCGAGGACGGCACCAGGCAGATCAAGGCCGTCGCCAGTGAGTTGCAGGACGGCAAGGTCTCGCTCGGCGATTTCGTCGAATTCCTGTGGCGGCTGTTTTCCGGCCGTTTCTTCTATCTGTCGCTGGAGATGATCACCGAGGCGCGCAACGACGCGAGCCTGCGCGAGCGCATGATCCCGGTGGTGAAGCGCTTCCACGATGCGCTGGACGAGATCTGGCTGGCATTCTGCGATCCGCAGCGCCGCTCGCCGCGCCAGGCGCGCATCGTCCTCAATCTGACCGTCTGCCTGATGCGCGGCATGGGCGTGCAAACCGTGCTGCGCCCCGAGCCCAGCTACTATCGTGAGATGATCGAATCCTGGAAAGCCATGCTGCCGCACATCATCGACGGCGCCGCGGGAGACGTCATGTTCGCCAGGCCGGTCGTCAAAGAAAGCAGGTGAGAGACATCCGGCAAGCTATTGGCAAATCGGTGCTACCAAGAGAAAGCTTGCTGCAATCGAGACTGAGCGAGCCCGGGCTCAGGATCAATTTAAGTTCCATAATATGTCTTATGCGAATCACACCAGTAGGGCTTCTTCCCTGGTATGGCCCGATCGCTGTCGTGTAGCGCGATTGATGGTTGTACGTGAGCGTTCATGGGCCGAGAAGCTGCGCCGCCCCTGCTCCGACTCGTCCGTCGCTTTTCCGCGGACGACGTCACAGCACGCCAAGGTTCGTCCGTTCGCGCTCAGCGCAACAGCGGAGCAGGCTCGCGATCACCGGCCAAGCAGCCGGCGTTCAAGCAAAGCCTGCATATCGCGGCGGCTGTCGGCGATGACGAAGATGACGACTTTGCCGCCAATCACGCGGTAGATTAGGCGATACGGATCGAGCAGAATCTGCCGGAATTCCCGAATACCTAACGCCTCAAGCTCCTTGGGAAAGCTGCCCCGTTCCGGGTAACGCTCCAGTGTGGAGATCTTCTCAATGAATGCACCGAGCAACGACTCGGCCGCTTCCATTGAACGGTGTTCGGCAAGGTAGTCGTGAATGGCTTCGAGATCATCCTCCGCGCCTTGCGTCAGCTCGACCTCAAAGCGGCCCTCCTTCATCGACTATCGGCCGCTTTTCCGCGCAGTCTTTCGACGACAGCGCGAGCTGGCTTGGTCTTGCCTGCATCGACATCCTGATTGCCGATAGCAAGCAGCTTCAACAGCGCGAGCGTCTCTTGCGTCTGTTCAAAGGAAGCAACATCCTGCAGCACCGCCTTAGCCTCGCCATTCTGCGTGATCACCAGAGGCTCTCGCCTTTCGGCGAGGTTGAGGAGGATGTCGGCTGCGTTGGCCTTCAGATAGCTGATCGGCTTGACTTGTGCAGAATACCGCAAAGGGACCTCCCGAACTAAATTCAGTCCGAATATAGTTCGGGCGTGAGCGCGCTGCAACTGCATAGGCAGCAGCCTCTATCGAAGCTGACCGTCGAGCGAGACGAACACGCCGCATCGGTACCGCCAGGATGCGATCTTCGCCCACGCCACCGCCTGCGCGCTCGTTCTCGATTGCATTGAGGAGGCGGCCATCGCCCGGCCCTCCCCCTCTTCCGAGAAACGAGCCGAATTGGCGGATCGGCCGTTACAGCATAGCGCAGCCGCGTTGCAGCGACGACACATCGGTCCTCGCCTGCGTGTCCGTTCGCTTCTGTCCCATTCAGTGTTCGCTCAAGTCCAAGTCTATCACCCGCGGACACCATAGAGAGCCGTTAGGGAATATGACGGAAATGCGGAAACAGAAGAAGACTATATCCAGTTTATTTTAATTCAAAACTGAAGACAAGGCCTCCACCCGGAGAATGACTCCGACATTGCTTTCCGCTCACAGCGACTTTCTAAAAGAGATTGACGGGCACCAAGATGACAAAGCTCCTTTCGTTCACGGCAAGCCTTGCGTTCACGGTAAGCCTCGCCGCCCTGTCAGCGGCCACCGCCGCCTTCGGCCAGGCCAGTCCGAGCCCCGTCATCAATCTCGACACGATCACCGTCACGGCGGCGCGCACCGAGCGCAGCACCGCGGAGACGCCGCAATCGGTCCAGGTCCTGGACCGGGCTCAGATAGAGGAGCAGCTCAAGTTCAGCCCGAGCGCCGCTGCCGCCCTCGGCAAGCTGGTACCCGGCTATTCGATGTCCACGCAGACGGTGTCCAGCGCCTCGGAAAACTATCGCGGGCGCGACCTGCTCGTGCTGGTCGATGGCGTACCGATGACCACGCCGTTGCGCGATGTCTCGCGCATCCTGTCGATGATCGATCTCAACTCGGTCGAGCGCATCGAGGTCGTGGCCGGAGCCTCGAGCCTCTACGGCGCCGGCGCGACCGGCGGCACGGTCAATTTCATCACCAAGAAGGCGGCGGAGGGCAAGCCGACCGTCACGGTCAACACCGCAATGCGCGCCTTCACGCAGAATATCGGCCGCTCGCTCGCTCCGGAGGCCTCCATCACGGTTTCCGGCAAGGTTCCCAACGGCTTCGACTACCTGGTCACGGCCAGCGGACGCGGCGCCGGACGCACCTATGACGGCGCCGGCCGTGAATTGCCCTCGGACGGCCTGCTCGGCCAGGGCGGCGGTGACCGCTACAAGGCCGGCAACCTGCTGGCCAAGCTCGGCTATGATTTCGACGCGAGCAAGCGCATCGAGATCAACGGCTCGCTGATCGCCCTCGACCAGGATCCCAAATATCTGACGAACTACGCCGCCTCCTACGCCCGCCCGGACCGGACGCGGCTTTATCCCGGCCAGAACGTCATCGAGGACACCAAGTCACTCTCGCTGCGCTACACCGACAAGGATTTCGCGCTCGGCAGCCTGAGCGTGCTCGGCTACTACAACGACATCAAGAAGCGCTTCAATTATTCCACCTTCGCATACCCTTACAACACGCAGGTCTACTACTCCTTCAACCCGCTTTCGCCGACGAGCCCGGACAATCAGACGACGCTCTACTCCCAGCGCGGCGGCGTGAACGTCACGATCGACACCTCGCTCGACCGGCTCCTGCCCGGCGCAAAGCTGACCTGGGGCGGCGACCTGATCCAGGACCGCACCTGGCAGACGCTGACCAACGGCCAGGACGTCTTCACGCCATTGAAGCAGACGACCACCGCGGGCTTCGGCCAGTTGCAGATCCCGATCGGGGAGCGGCTCGTGCTGCGCGGCGGCCTGCGTTACGAGCATTTCGCGCTCTCGGTCAGCGACTATGTCCGCCCGGCGGCCTATGCGGCCGTGGCCGCGAACAACGCGCTCGGCTATCAGAGCTTCGTTCTGCCCGCCCTCAATGTGACGGGCGGCAATTTCAACTATTCGGCACTGACCGGCAATCTCGGCGCGACGGTCAAGCTGTCTGACACGAGCGAAGTCTTCGGTGGCTGGTCGCAGGGCTTTGCGCTGCCCGATGTCGGCGCCTTCACCCGGCGCGCCGGTCTCTCGACCGCCTATGCCTGCACCCTGGCCAACATCAACTGCCTGCCGGCCAGCCGCCGCTCGATCAGCTTTGCCTCGATCGCGCCCGAGGCGCAGATCGTCAACAATTACGAGCTCGGGGTGCGCGGCAGCTACGGCGCCTTCAAGGGATCGCTGACCGGCTATATCAGCACCTCGGACGACGGGGTGACCTTCGATGCCGCCACCAACACGCTCTCGCAGCAGAAGGAGCGCATCTGGGGCGCGGAGGCGACGGCGGACTACGCCTTCACCGAGCAGTTCACCATGGGCTCGGTCGTGTCCTATCGCGAGGGCCGCTACGACACGAACAAGGATGGCAAGCTCGACAGCTATCTGCCCAACAACCGCATCGGCTCGCCCTGGCGCGGCATGCTCTATGGCAGCTATCGTTTCGTGAACGGCATGCAGCTGCGCCTCGAGGGCGAAGGCTTCTCGGACCGCGACGTCGCCATCGATCTCACGGGCACCCGCTACAAGCTGAAGGGCGCCGTGACGATGAACGCCGCCTTCACCGCGCCGGTCTGGGAGGGCGAGGCCTATGTCGCGGTCAACAACCTGTTCGACCGGGCCTATCAGAACCCGACCGCGACCTCGGTGCGCAACCTCGCCAACTATGCCTGGGGCCGCACCGTGACGGTCGGCTTCCGCAAAACCTTCTGACGCGCCATGGTCAGTCTCGACATCGGCGCCGACGCGATCCTGACGTTGCGTTATCTACCGCCCTATCTCGACAGCGATGAGCGCGCCTATCTCGACGCGCTCGCCAGGATCGGCGAGCGCGCCGAGCCCTACGTCCTGCTGACGATCTTCGGCGGCAGGCGGGCGCTTTCGCAGGCTGGCGAGCGCGAGCAGGCGCTCTGGTTCAAGGCGACGAAGGCACGCCTGAGCCAGTTCTGCCAGGCCTGCGCCATCATCCGGCCCGACGCGGACGAGAAGACGGCGGAGATCTTCCGCCGGCTCTGGCCCTTCCCGATCATCGCGGGGCGCGAGGAGGAGGCCGGCCGGGCCTTCCTGCTCCAGCATCAGGCGGCCGTGCCGTGACAGCAACCTCTCCGGCTGGTGCCACCGGCCTCGATGGGCGCGAGCCCATCGGGCGCTACCGCCTGTTCGGCGTTCTCGCCGGGCTCTATCTCGCCCAGTCGATCCCGTCCTATCTGTTCGTCGCGGCGATCCCGCCGATCCTGCGTGAAGCCGGCGTGTCGCGAACCGCGATCGGCTATATGAGCATCCTGCTCCTGCCGCTCGTCATCAAGCTGTTCTGGGCGCCCTGGGTCGATCGCGTCAGGCCCTTCGCGCGGGCGCACCGGGCCGGCTGGGTGCTGATCACGCAGAGCGCGACGATCCTCGCCATCCTCGCCCTGATCCCGATCGGCCCCACGAACATCGTCGGCATCGTCGCGGTCGGCTTCATCGCCTCACTGCTGATCTCGACGCAAGACATCGCCACGGACGGCTATGCCGCGAAATACCTGCCGGAGGCCGACCGTGCGATCGGCAATGCGATCCAGGGCGGCGCGATCGCCTTCGGCGTCGTCATCGGCGGCACGCTCGGCCTCGTGCTCTATCACCGCATCGGCTGGACCGGCATGCTTCTCGTCATCGCGGCCGTGTCGCTGCTGCCGCTGGCGGCCGCCGCGCTGATGCGCGAAAGCGACGCCGCCGCGCCGGCGCTGCAAAAGCCCTCATTGCGCGCCTTCCTGCGCCGCCCCGAGGCCCGCCAGATCCTCTGGATCGCGCTGATCTACCGGGCGAGCGAAGGCCTGGTGAAGGCGATGGAAGGTGCCTATCTCGTCGATGCCGGCATCCCGCTCGACCAGATCGGCTACCTCTCCGGCCTCTCGGCGACCACGGCGGGTCTCGCGGGCTCCTTCATCGCCGCATGGCTGGTGAAGCGGCGCGGCCTGTCCTTCGTGCTCGGCCTGCTCGGTGGCATGAGGACCCTGTGCTTCCTTCTCTTCACCTTTCACGCAGTCGGCGTCGTCAACGGCTCCTGGCCCTTGTTCGGCGCGGCCGGCTTCCAGACGTTGATCCGCTATATGGAGATCGTCGCGCTCTACTCGCTGTTCATGGCGGTGACGACCTCCGACCAGCCCGGCACGGATTTCACCATCCTGGCCTGCGCACAGCTGCTCGTCTATCTCGTCGGCTCGATGCTCGCCGGCAAGCTCGCCGACGCGCTCGGCTATGGCTGGCTCTTCGCGATCGCGACCGCGCTGTCGGCCATCGCCGTCCTGGCCACGCTGCGCATGCTGATGCTGTGGCGGCGGTCGAAAAGCGCGGGCGCCTGAGCAGCAGGGTCTCGGCGGCTTCTTGATCCTGCTTCGGCTCTAAGCCTGCACCGCGACGATGGCGCGCTGGTTTGCCCTGATGTCGCGCGGCGCGGCGCCGAAGCGGCGCCGGAAGGTGCGGTTGAAATAAGAGAGATCTCCGAAGCCGACGCCGAAGGCGATCTCGGTGATGCTGGTCTCCCAGGAACCGGCCGACTGCAGAAGGCGCAAGGCCCTGTCCAGCCTGCGCTGCAGCACGAATTCCGAGAAGGTCGTTCGTTCGTCCTCGAACAGCTTCTGGAGATAGCGCAGGCTGATGCCATGCCGCTCGGCGATCTCGCGCGCGGTCAGCCTGCGGTCCTCGAGCCTCGCCTCGATATCGGATTTGATCGCGTTCATCCGCTCGTCGGGGCGATGCCGAGGCTCGCGGCCCGGCAGGCTCTCCGGCGACATGATGTTGACGAGATCGAACATGAAATGCCTGGCGAGTTCGCGCAGTTCGGACGTCCTGATCGGTATCATCCCGCGCAGCAACGCCGCGCCATAGTTGCCGAGCATCTGCAAGGCGTCGTCGCCTGCCCCGAAAACGCGCAGCTCTTGCGCCGAGACACGCGCCCGCTCGCTGACCGCGTCAGTCGGGATGGTCAGGCAATCGAGACGCGAGATCTGCATCGGCAGCAGCGTTGCCTGGGCAGGCGCCATCAGGAGAATGGCCTCGCGGCCGCCGACCACGGCCCGGCGCGCGCCACAGGTCACGATCAGCGCGCCATCGGCCGGGCGCAGCAGCAGAGCCTCGCCCTCCGCGCCCAGATCCCGCACGGGCAATGAAACCGTCGCACTCGGCGCGAACAACGACATCAGGCCGATATCGGGCTCCAGCCGCAGCATGGCGCTGGCGCCGAACGGAGCCGGGCTCGCCCCATCGAAAACGAAACGCCGCTCCGCCCTCGCCCCGAGATGAAGGTCGATCTCGGATTGCGGCATCTCACTGGAGAGCAGCCAGAGCGGGCCAGGCTCCTCCACTGGGGAAGAGCGCCGCCCTCGCCCGGACACAGGAGCCGCCTCCTGAGCACTGCGTTTCAGTCCGCTAGGCATTTCGCACCAGTCCAAGAATTCATTTCCACCAGCATGCAAACAAAAGCTACAGAATTCAATTGTTACGAAAGCCGCAGAAGTCAAATATGCAGCCATTTCCTGTTTATTCTAATTTAAAACTAGCGAATACCTAAAAGTATAAATGCCTAGATACCCGAGGCTGATCCGCTTGACGGCCGATGTTTCCGCTGAATTATGAGAAATTTGGACGCGATATGCTTTCCGCAGCAATTCATCATTGCCTTTTTGCATTGGCGCGTTCCAGCGAAGCGGAGGCGGCTGGCGGCGCGCGAACTTATGGGGCCTCGCGATGATCGCGCGGCGGCTCGATATAAGCGAGCGCCAGGGCGATTGCGGCTCCGAGCCCCGCGCAGATGAGAAAGGGCGCGAGCGGCGACAGCGCGAAGGCGAGCCCGCCACTCAGCGCGCCCGCGCCCTGCCCCAGCACATGCACGCTGGCGAGCCAGCCCGCGGCGGCGGCCTGCTCCCGCGGCGCGATCCGGCCGACGAGCCAGGTCGTATAGGAGGGCGTCGCAAGCGCAATGCCGCCGCCGGCAATCATGGCGCCGAGCATGACGACGAACACCGAAGGGGCGAAGCCTGCTGCGGCGCTGCCGAGAGCGAAGACGACCAGGCCGATGCGCAAGCTGCGCAGGAGCCGGCCCCTGAGGCGCGGCACCAGAAGGAGCTGCACCACGATCATCGCCACAGCGACCAGCATGAAGGTCACGCCGCTCCAGCGGGCGGCGGCATGGGCGTCCAGGCCGAAGCGCGCCTGCAGGAAGAGACCGAGCGTGATCTGAATCTGGCCGAGGCCGAGCGTCAGAGCGAAGCCGACGCCCAGCAAGGGCAAGACGGCGCGTGCCACATCCCGCCGACGTGGAGCCTGCTCCACTTGTCGCTCGGCGGGCGCGATGTCCGGGCCGGCCAGCAGGGCGAGCGGCATGACCGTCATGACCGCGAGCGCCGGCAGCAGGCCCGCCGCACCAGGCAAGGTGACGAGCGGGCCGAGGACACGGCCAACGGACAGACCGGCGCTCAATCGCGCCAGGGCGGCATGGCGCTTCTCCGGGCTGCTCATCCGCACGATCGCGGCTTGCGCCTGCGGCATCACGCCTGCGGCCGCGGCGCTGTAGACGATGCGCGAACCAGCCAGCAGCGCGAAGGCGAGCACGGCAGGCATCGGTCCGGCCGTCAGCACGCCCAGGAACACGAGCTGCGCCCCGACCATCAGCCAGGCCAGCAGCCGGAAGCGGCTGCGCAGCCCGCCTTCGCGGTAGCCCCAGGCCGGCGCGGCGGCGAGGAAGGCGAGCGCACCGAGAAAGCCGATCGCGCCGATCGCCGGCGCATCGAGCCCCGTCGCCCCCGAGATGATCGGCACCAGCGCCAGCAGCGCCGACTGGCCGAAGCCGACGGTTGCCGCCATGAGCGAGAGTCGAGTCACATCCCTGGCCGCCATCGCAAATCCCTCGAAGCAATCAATCCAAATCACGCCGATACATGTGATGTCTTCGATATAAAAGCGAAATATACAATATAGACGAATTCTAATCTGAGAATTTGTCAGAATTATTGAGCCGTATACCTCGACAATGAAGGTCGAACCATGATCGAAACCAAACCCAGAACCCTGGAGCTCGCCAGCCGCATCTCGGCGCGCGCACTTCTCCTGAGCCTGATGCGGGATTGGCAAGGCTGGTCCATCGGGAACGGGGATGGCGCATCCGCTGCGGATTCCGGATCTCCGCGCCACGTTCTCAAGCTGCCGCTTGCCGGGCGCGAGATCCATGTTGCGCTCACCCATCTCTCCCAGGTCGGCGCCCATGGTCTGCGCCCGCCCTTCTACGAGATCGGACCCGAAGGCGCGATGCGCGTCGTCTCCTTCCCCGAGCTGTTGAACCTGATCACGGCAGAACCCGGCATTGCGGGCGCGGATTCCGACGTAAGAGGGCTCGTCTTCCTGCGTCGCGCGCTCGACAGCCTCGCCACCATCGAAGACGCCTTGCGCCATCCCTGCCTCGGCGAGGCGGTTTTCGCCGAACGCGATCCGAGCTTCATCGAGGCCGAGCAGGCCCTGCGCTTCGGCCATAACGTGCACCCGACACCGCGCAGCCGCGACCAGTTCACGCTGGAGGATACGCGCCGCTTCTCGCCCGAATACGGCCGGGGCTTCGCGCTGCACTGGTGGTCCGTCTCGCCGCAGATCGTGCTTCAGGGCAGCTCGCGCGGGCAGGCTGCCTCGGAGATGGCCGCCAGCCTCACCATTGACGATCCCGCCATGGAACCGGCCATTCGCCGGCAGGTGGACGAGGGGCGCGTGCTGCTGCCGATGCATCCCTGGCAAGCCTCGCAGCTCATGCTCGATCCCGCGATCACACGCCTGATGACGGCCGGCGACATCCGCGCACTCGGCCCGGCCGGTTCGAACTGGCACGCCACCTCGTCCCTGCGCAGCATCCATGCAGCGCATGCCGCCTGGATGCTGAAGATGTCGCTGAACCTGCGATTGACCAATTCGCAGCGCATCATCGAACCCTATGAATGCGAGCGCGGGCTTGAGATCGACAAGCTCCTGGCGGGGCCGGTGGGACAGCGGATCGCCGCGCGGTTTCCGAGCTTTCGGGTCATGGGGGAGCCAGGCTACCTCGCCTTGCGCGACGAGACCGGCGCGACGCTGCGCTCGACCATCGTCGTCTTCCGCGACAACCCGTTCAGCGGCGATCGCCAACACAGCCCCGTGGCGGTACTGGCGGCGCTCTGCGAGATCGGTCCGGATGGGCGCAGCAGCGCGCTCTCGACCACCATCGGACGCATCGCGTCGCGCCAGGGCAGCGCCCCTGCCGCGACGGCGCTGGCCTGGTTCGAACGCTTCCTGCACAACGTCGCCCTCCCCCTGCTCGGCATCCAGGCCGATCACGGTCTGCTCTTCGGCGCGCATCAGCAGAACATCGTCGTCGGCCTCGATGACGGCTGGCCCGTCACGCTGCATTTCCGCGACTGCCAGGGCACCGGCTATGTCCGCGAATTCCTGCCGGAGCTTGCGGCGCAGGCGCCGGATGTGCGGCTCGAGGCCGGGCATGTCTTCGACAGCGCCTATGCGGCCAGGCTCGCCGGCTACTACCTCATCGTGAACAGCGTTTTCTCGGTCATCGGCGCGCTCGCCCTTGCCGGTCTTGCCAGCGAAGAGCGTCTGCTCGCAGCGCTGCGCGCTGCGCTGTTGGCGCTCGCCGCGCAGCCGCTGCGCGACAGGACCTGCCTCGACTACCTCCTCACCTCGCCAACCCTCCTCAGCAAGGGGAATTTCATGATCTGTTTCCGCAACATCAACGAGAATACCGATGTGACGGACCCGCTCGCCGGCTATGTCGAGCTGCCCAATCCGATCGCGGGAGCGCGGTCATGACCATCGCTCCCAGGATCGACACTGCCGCCGTGACCCCGTTGACGAAGCGGGCAACCAGCCGGCACTTCCCGGCGCGCGGCGAGAGCGCGCTCGTCATCGAGGCCAGCGACAGCGCTGACGGCGTGCTGTTCACGGGGGGCGTGGAGCGCGGGATCGAAGCGCGGCTCACGACCGCAGTGGATGCAGCGAGCGGCCGCCTCGAGGTGACCCGGCCGGACGGCGACCATCCCGCCGATGCGGATGCGCTCGCAGCCCTGATCGAAGCGGCTTTCCAGAGTGCCCCGTCGCTGTCGCGGCTGGAGCTTCCCGGCTATGCCCGCAAGCCCGCGATCGTGGGGCTCTCGGTCGAGACCGGCCGGGCGGCTGATGGCCTGGACTGCGCGGTGATCGCCCGCAGCGTCTTCCAGCAGCTGCCGCTGCTCTGGCGGCAGGCCGGTGCGCATGCGGCCTATCCGGCGATCCGCTCCTCGCTTGGACCGGCGGAGCGCCTGCCGGTGCTGCGGCCGGCGCAGCCGAACGGGGTGATCTACCGGCGCTGGATGCCGCATCTGGGCATGACGCTCTCGCTGCGCACCATCGACCGCCGCCGCGACCTCGACCTGTTCCACCACTGGATGAACCAGCCGCGCGTCGCCTTCTTCTGGGAGCTGGCGCAATCGCGCGAGGAGCTCGACCGCTACCTCGCAGAGCAGGAGGCGGATCCGCATCTCTTCGGCGTGATCGGCAGCTTCGACGACGAGCCTGTCGGCTATTTCGAGTTCTACTGGGCCAAGGAGGACCGGCTCGGCCCGCATTACGAGGTGGAGGATTTCGACAGGGGCTGGCACGGCCTCATCGGCAATCCGCGTCATCTCGGCCGCGCCAAGACGCTGGCCTGGTTCCGCTCGCTCACGCATTATCTCTTCCTTGACGAGCCGCGCACCCAGCGCATCGTCGGAGAACCGCGCGCCTCGCATCACAAGATGCTGAGCTATTGCGCGGACGTGGCCTATGACAAGGTCAAGGAGTTCGACTTCCCGCATAAGCGCGCGGCTCTCGTCTGCTGCGAGCGCGAGCGCTTCTTCCGGGAGATCGCACTGTGACTCTCGGCCCCCTCCCCGGCGGCTGGCCGGTCGAGGCCAGGTTGTGGCGCGAGCTCAACCAGGCCCTCATCGCCCGGGCGATCAGCGAGCTTAGCTTCGAGGAAGGGCTGAAGCCCGAACCACTGGACGAGCAGCACGAGCTCTGGACGCTGCGGCTCGGCGAGACGGTGAGCTACCGCTTCAAGGCGAAGCGGCGCATCTGGGGCAATCTCGCGATCGAGCCCCGGAGCCTGTCGCGCCATGACGGCGCGCTCGCTGCCCCGGCGGACGATGTCGCCAGCTTCATGATCGATGCGAGCGCTGTGCTGGAGATCGAGCCCGACACGCTCGCCATCTACATCCGGGAATTGTCGAGCACATTGTCCTCGGATGCCAGGGTCGCGGCCATCAACGCCGCGATCGGCGAGGATGTGCTGATCACCCTGCCCGACCATCTGCTGCAGCAATATCTCGAAGGGCATCCGAAGGCGCCCGCCGCCAAGGGGCGCATCGGCTGGGGGCTCGGCGATGCCGAGGCCTATGCGCCGGAGTTCCAGGCCGAGCTGCAGCTCTTCTGGGTGGCGGCCGCGCGCGAGGCCTGCCAGATCTCGCATGATCCCGCGATCTTGGAGGAGGATCTCCTCGCCGCCTCGCTCGACCCCACTGAGCCGCGCCGGCTCGAAGAGGCTTGCCTGGAGGCCTGCCAGAAGCTTGGCCTGGACCGCTCGCGCTATCTGCTCATGCCCGTGCATCCCTGGCAGTGGGACAACATGGTCGCGCTGCAGTTCGCCGGCGAGATCGCGGCCGGCCGGCTCCTGCCGCTCGGCTCCTTCGGCAGCGGCTACCTGCCGCAGCAATCCTTGCGGACGCTCGCCAATGCCAGCGCCCCGCGTGCGCTGCACCTCAAGCTCTCGCTCAGCATCCTCAACACCTCGGCCTGGCGCGGCGTACCGGGGAAGTACATGGCGATTGGGCCGGCCTTCTCGGCCTGGCTCGCGGAGAAAGCAGCGACCGACCCGGCACTCGCTCCAGCCACCGTGCTGCGCGAACCGGCCGGCGCCTTCTATCCGCATCCGCTCTACGAGCGGATCGAGGGCGTGCCCTATCAGTTCCGCGAGATGCTCGGCGCGATCTGGCGCGAGTCGGTCGAGACCCATCTGGAACCCGGCCAGAACGCCATGATGCTGGGCGCGCTCACCAAGCTGACCGCGGCGGGGCGACCGATCGTGAGCGCGCTGATCGCCCGCTCTGGCCTGTCGCACGAGGCCTGGCTGGAGCGCTTCTTCGACGCGGTCGCCGTGCCGCTCTACCACTTCCTGTGCCGCTACGGCGTCGGCTTCATCGCCCATGGCCAGAACGTCACGCTGGTGCTGGAGCAATTCGCGCCCAAGGGTGTCGCGCTCAAGGATCTGCAGGGCGACGCCGACCTCGTCGATCAGGATTTCCCGGAGGCGGACGACCTCGCCCCGGAGATCAAGGCGGTACTGCAGCGCCGGCCCGCCGCCCATCTGCAGCAGCATCTTCAGACCGGCCACTTCGCCAGCGTCCTGCGCTTCCTCTCGGATGCGTTGGAGACGCATGACGGTTTCCCGGAGCTGCGCTTCTATGCCTGCCTCGCCCGCAGCCTGCGGCGCTATCAGGCGGCTCATCCGGAATTGGCCGCGCGCTTCGCCCTGTTCGACCTGTTCACCGCCAAGGTGCCGCGTATCTGCATCAACCGGGTGCGGCTGGCCATCGGCTATGGCGACGCCAATCGCCGTCCGGTCCCGAGCCTCGGCAGCAATCTCGACAACCCCCTTCATCTCGCCGAGCGCTCCGAAACGGAGCAGCCGCGCAGCCTCGTCGGAGCCTAGCCATGATGACAAACCACCCGCTCGACCTGGCCGGCATCGGCATCGGGCCGTTCAACCTCAGCCTCGCGGCGCATCTCGACGCGGTCGAAGGCGTCGAGGCGCTGTTCTTCGAGCGCCGCAACGCGTTCGATTGGCATCCCGGCATGATGCTGCCGGACGTGACGCTGCAGACCTCCTTCCTCAAGGATCTGGTGAGCGCCACCCATCCCTCGAGCCCCTGGAGCTTCCTCTCCTTCCTGGTGGCGAAGAAGCGCTTCTACGATTTCATGAACGCGGATTTTGCTGCAATTCCGCGGCGCGAATTCGCGCAATATCTCAGCTGGGCGGCACAGGGGCTGCCGACCCTGCGTTTCGGCGCCGGCATCGACGAGGTCGATTTCGATGGCCGCAACTTCATCCTGCGCAGCGGCAAGCGGGAGCAGCGCGCTCGCAACATCGCGCTCGGTGTCGGGCTGAAGCCGGCCTTGCCGGCCTTCGCCAACCGGCTGAGGGAGGATGACCATTTCCATTCCTCACAGGCGCGGTTCCGGCTGGGGGCCTGCGCCGGCAAGCGCGTGGCGGTCATCGGCGGCGGCCAGAGCGGCGCCGAAATCCTGCTGCACTTGCTGAACCAGACTGACAATGCGCCGAGCCATGTCGCCTGGATCAGCCAGCGTCCCAATTTCCTGCCGCTCGACGAGACGCCCTTCACCAACGAGCTCTTCACACCACCTTATGTCGCAAGCTTCCGCGATCTCCCGGAGCCGCGTCGCCACGCCACCGTGGAGCGCGAGAAGCTCGCCGGTGACGGGGTGTCGAGCGAGACGCTCACCGCCATCTATCGCCGTCTCTACGTATTGCGGCATCTGGAGCCATCTGGCCCGGAGGTCGAGCTCCTGCCGCATCGCGATGTCGTCAACGCCGAGCCGAGAGAGGGCGGCTACCAGCTCATCATGCGCAACGGCATGGACGGGATGATGGGGATCGGCCATGCGGAGATCGTCATTCTCGCGACCGGCTACCGCTACGAGCTGCCCGACTGTCTCGCCCCGCTGACTGGGCGCATCGTCATCGATCGCACGGGACGCCCCGTGCCTGACGCGGACTTCGCCGTCGCCTGGGACGGCCCAAGCGCGAACCGGATCTTTGCCCTGAATGCGGGCCTGATCAGCCATGGTATCGCCGAACCGCAGCTCAGCCTGATGGCCTGGCGCGGCGCGGTGATCGCCAATGCGCTGCTCGGCCGGCGCCAGTTCGATGTCGAGGTGCCGAATTCCATGGTGAACTGGCGCAGTCAGATGCACACAGACGCTCGCCTGGACACGGCGCGCTCGAATGGGCGGCTGTTCTCACCTTGAGCGGCTGCGGGGATCGGATGCGTTGCGCAGGGCGTCACCGAAGAGGTTGAGCGCAAGCACCGTCGCCAGATGCTCTCGTCGCGAACGTGGCAAGCAGCCTAGAGCCCATAGCAACCTCTAAGGCTGTGCCTTGCCCATGTTCCTGACGGGGATCGTGTCGAGGCCGGGGCGATACTGGCCCTCGCTGCGGACCGATAGGACGCCGTCCTTGAGCGAGAAGCTCCTGAGCAGGCCGCTGCCGTCGCGCCAGCCGGTGGTCTCGCCATCATCCTCGTAAAGCTCGCCGCGCGCATCCTTATCCGCACCGAAGGCAAGCAGTTCCCGCACCGGGCTCAACCGCTCGGCATCGCCGACCGGGATAATGGCTCCGGCACGGACGAAGACCGGCAGGCGCCCGAGCGGCGCTTCGACGCTGACCACGCCGCCACCGGGGTAATACTGGCCGCCATGCCAGTCATACCAGCCGCCGGGATGGCTGGGCAGGCTGACCTCGCGCTGTGTCGCGCCCTCCTCCAGCACCGGCGCAACCAGGATGTCGGGGCCGAGCATGAAGGCGTCATCGATGCTGCGCACCGCCGGATCATCGGGGAAATCGTAGAAGAGCGGGCGTACTGCGGGCTCATTGTCGCGGCTGGCGCGCCACATCTGGGTATAGAGATAGGGCATCAGCCGGTAGCGCAGGCCGATTGACTCGCGCACCTGCGGGATCACCTGCGGATACATCCAGGGCAGGTTGACGACGCCGTCATCGTTCCAGGAATTCATCACCATGCGCGGCCAGAGCGCGCAGAACTCGTTGAAGCGCACGAAGAGCTCGGGACCGGGCGTCGGCCCGTGGAAGCCGCCGACATCATGGCCGATGCTGAACAGGCCCGACAGGCTCATATTGAGCCCCTGGGTGAGGTTGTAGCGCAGGGTTTTCCAGGCGGTCTCGTTGTCGCCGGACCAGGTCTGGCTGTAGCGGGCAATACCGGCGCCGCCGCCGCGCGTGACCGAATATTGCCGCTTGCCGGGTTCCCGCGCGGCTTGCGCCTCATAGGAAAGCTTGGTCATCAGCAGCGCATGGGCCGGGCGCGCCAGGGCCTGCCGGAACGGGCGGCCATCGCCATGGCAGAGCGCGTCCTCATCCCAGATCTCGTATTCGTTGTTGTCGTTCCAGACGGTGCTGAAGCCGTAGTCGAGCAGTGCAGTCTCGATGCCGTTGCGCCACCAGGCCCGGCCAGCGGGATTGGTGAAGTCGATGTGGAAGCCGAGGCCATCCCAGAATTGCGCGACCGCCGGCTCCCCGGTCTTGCCGTCCTTCACCAGGATGTCCTGGTCCAGCGCCTCCTGGAGCCGTGGATGGTCGTCAAGCAGGCAGGGTTTTAGATTGGCGACCGGCTGCAGGCCCGCCTGTTTCAGCCGCGCCATCGTCGCGGCGGGATCGGGGAATTTGTCGCGGTTCCAATTGAAGGCGTAGCGGCGATGGCCAATCTGCGTGTAGCCCGAGCCGAAATGGAAGCTGTCGCAGGGAATGCGGTGTGTCTCGCATTTGCCGATGAAATCGCTGATGCGGGCATCGGCATCGGGCGCATCGGCGATCGCCATGGACGTCACGCCGAAGCCGAAGGACCAGCGCGGCGCAAAGGCCTGCCCGCCGGTGAGCCAGGAGAAGCGGCGCGTCACCGCAGGCACGGTCGGGCCAGCCAGGACGTAATAGTCGAGGTCGCCATCGTCGCCGCGCCAGGAGCGGAACAGGCCGTGATAATTGTCGAGCGTGCAGCCGAGATCGACCGAGCCGGTGGCGAGGTTGTCGTAGAACACGCCATGGGCGCCCTGCGGGCCGTCAACGATGAAGAAGGGCAGCATCTTGTAGAGCGGATCGCTCAGCTCGGCGTCGAAGCCGCAAGGGTCGACGGCATCGATGGCGAAGCGTCGGCCGGTGCGGTCGAGCGGGCCTGCCTTGTCGCCAAGGCCATAATGCCGCTCGTGATAATCCCGCGCCATATAATGCGCGACAGCGCCGGTACGCGGCGAGGTGAGATAGGCCTGGGTCGGTCGGTCGCGCAGGAACGGGGCCTCCTCGCCCTCGCGGCGCCAGGCGATGCCGAAGGGCTCGAGCGTGATCTCAGCGGAAAGGCCGCCGACTGACAGCACCACCCTACCCTCGCCCTCCGTGATGCTCGCCGTCGGGTTCGCGAAACCCGACAGATCGTCGCGCGGACGCCCCTCATAGGACGGCTCCAGTCCGCCGGGTGCGATCGACCAGCCGCGGTCGAGCCGATAGCCGTCCTGCGGCTTCAATGTGACCCTGCCAATGTCGCCTTCGAGAATGCGAACGGCGATGGTGTTGCCGAGCCCGACATCGAACAGGGCGGCTTCTCCATCGCGGCCGATATAGCGGCCTTGCGTCAGGGCTTTCATCACGGGGCTCCAGCAGGACAGATAAGAGAATGAAGGTTTGCGCGGCGGCGTTCAGGCTCGGTCGGGCCGCAGAGCTTTGCCGGCCGCATCGAACAGATGCAGATGCGCCGGCTGGAAACGCAGGGCGACGTGGTCGCCTCGGCCATGACTCGTCTGCCCGTCCAGCCGCACGGTGATCTGCGGCAGCCCGGGCGCGGAGCCGTAGAGATAGCTCTCCCCGCCGAGCCGTTCGACGAGATCGACCGTCATGGCGAGACCTGCCTCGCCCTCTCCCGCAAGAGCGATGTGCTCCGGCCTGATGCCGAGGGTCACAGAAGCTCCAGCCGCGAGCGCGGTTTCGCGACCCAGCTCCACCACTTGCCCGGTCTCCCCCACAGCGACGGTCCCCTGCCCTGCGGCGCGGGCCGGCAGCAGGTTCATGCGCGGCGAGCCGATGAAGCCCGCGACGAAGAGGTTGTCAGGCCTGTTGTAGAGCTCGAGCGGGGTGCCGATCTGCTCGATACGCCCGCTTTGGAGCACCACGATACGGTCAGCCAGCGTCATCGCCTCGACCTGATCATGCGTGACATAGATCATCGTGCCGCCGAGTTCTGCATGCAGGCCGGCGAGTTCCTTGCGCGTGGCGACGCGCAATTCGGCGTCGAGATTCGACAAGGGCTCGTCGAACAGGAAGATTTTTGGATCGCGCACGATGGCGCGGCCGATGGCGACGCGCTGGCGCTGCCCGCCCGAGAGCGCCTTTGGCTTGCGCTCGAGATAGTCGGTCAGGCGCAGCATGGTCGCGGCGCGGCGCACCCTGGCGTCGATCTCGGGCGCCTTCAGGCCCATATTCTCGAGCGCGAAGGCCATGTTCTTGTAGACGCTCATATGCGGATAGAGCGCATAGGATTGGAACACCATCGCAAGCCCGCGCTCGGAAGCCGGCCGCCCGGTGACGTCGGCGCCATCGATTACGATCGACCCCGTCGTGACCTCCTCCAGCCCGGCGATGATGCGCAGCAAGGTCGACTTGCCGCAGCCGGATGGGCCGACGAAGACGACGAATTCGCCATCCGCGACATGCAGGTCGACGGCATGGATCACCGTGGTCGCGCCGAAGGATTTGGTGATGCCGCTGAGCGTCAGTTCAGCCATGGAGAACCTGTTCCGGTCATTTCATTCCCGTATTGGCGATGCCGGTGGTGATGAAGCGCTGCAGGAAGACGAAGACCAGCGCGACAGGCGCCAGCGTCGCTACCGTCATCGCGAGCAGATAGTGCCATTGCGTCTGCAGCTCGCCCTGGAAGGCGTTGAGGCCGATCTGCAGCGTATGGACCTCGGTCTTGGTCAAGACCGCGAGCGGCCAGAGGAACTCGTTCCAGCGCCACATGATCGAGAAGATCGCGAGCACGGCGAGCGCCGGCATGGCGAGCGGCATCACGATGCGCCAATAGATCTGCCATTCCGAGGCCTTGTCCATGCGCGCTGCCTCGATCAGGTCGCGCGGCAGGGTCAGCATGTATTGCCGCAGGAGGAAGACGCCGGTCGGTGTCGCGGCGCCCGGCAGGATCACGGCCCAGAGCGAATTGACCAGGCCGAGTTCGGTGATCACCAGATAGACCGGCACCAGGATGATGGTGATCGGGATCATCAGCGTGCCGACCACCATCAGCATTGCGGCGTTCTTGCCCTTGAACTCGTAGATCGAGAGGGCATAGGCGGCCATCGAGTTGATCAGCAGCGTGATCAGCGTCGCCACCACCGTGACGAAGACCGAATTGCCGAGGAAGCGCGCGAAGGCGAAGCGTTCGAGCGGCTCGGTATAGTTCTCCATCGCCAGCTTGAATTCGCGCACCGGCGTGCGCTTGTCGATCGGTATCCGGAACTGCTGGGCCGGGTTCTCCGGATCGACCATCTGCGCGACGATGCCGATGCGCCGGACCTGGGCCAGAACCCTCGTCGAGCCGTCATCGAGCGTCGTGCTGAAGAGCGGCAAAGGCTGCGGAAAGCCCTGCACCATGACCTCGCGCTGTGACATCGGCAGCAGCGAGGGCGGGAACTCCAGCAGGCCGGCCTGCGTCTTGAAGGAGGACAGCACGAGCCAGAGCACGGGCCCGAACATCAGCACGACGCCGAGAGCCAGATAGGTGTAGGCGGCGATATCGGTCCAATGCCAGCGCCCGGATTTGCGCCGGACCAGGAGGAGGCGCGCGACACGATTCATGCCGACCTCCTGCGGCTGGCGGCCAATTGAGCCAGCGTCAGCCCGAACAGCACGATGCCGAGCACCACCGAGGCCGCTGCCGCCAGCCCGAAATTCTGCACCTGGTTGGAGAAGGCCGTCTCGTAGATGTACTGCACGACCATCAGCGTCGCCGTGCCCGGCCCGCCTCCCGTCAGCACGAAGACCTCATCGAAGGTCTGCACGCCGCGGATCAGCGCCAGCACGATGACGACGACGAGATTGGGCCAGAGCAGCGGCAAGGTGATGCGCCAGAAGGCGCGCCAGCGCGGCGTCGCATCCATTTCCGCCGCCTCGTAGAGATCCGCGGGAATCGCCTGGAGGCCGGCGAGCAGGATCAGCGTGTAGAAGCCCATATGGGCCCAGATCGAGACGAAGACTGCCCAGAACATCGCCCAGCCCGGATCGATGAAGAACAGGATCTTCTGGCCGCCCAGCGCGGTGAGACCGGCATTGAGCAGGCCGTCACGCTGCAGAATCCACTTCCAGATCAGCGCCACCACGACGGGCGAGAGCAGGACCGGGAAGAAATAGACGGCGCGAAAGAAGCCGCGGCCGCGGATGCGCATGTTGAGCACCACCGCGGTGACCAGCGAGAACAGCACCATGGCGACGACCTGGAAGGTCGTGAAGCGCAGCGTATTGGCGACGCCGCGCCAGAAATGGTCCTCCCGGCACGAGCCGGGATCGAGGAAGCTGTCGCAGTCGAAGAGATAGGCGTACTGCCCACCTCCGACATAGGGCCGCTCCGACGGGAACAGGGCCGCCCCGCCCGTCACCGAGAAGACGACGTTGATGATGAGCGGCAGGAAGACGAAGAGCGAGAAGAACACCAGGTTCGGCAGCAGGAAGACATAGGCCATCCGGCGCTCGCCGAGGAGCCGCTGCAGCCCCCGCATCGGCCAATCGATCAGCCGCATCAGCGCCGCGACGAACAGGCCGAGCCAGCGTGCGGCGCTGCGGCGGAGGGAAAGCGGAGGTGTCACCGGGCTACTTCTTGTTGCGCTCGGCGATCTGCTGCTCGACGTCGGAGGCGACCCGCTTATAGGCCTCGTCCAGCGTGGTTTCGCCCGAGATCGCCTGGCCGACACGGCTGATCACCGCATTGAAGATGATGCGGTTGTTGGCATAGCCCTGCAGCTTGTAGGCAACCGGCGACAGGCCCGCGACCTGATCGGAAAAGACCTTGAGCGAGGCCTTCGCCAACGGGCTCGCGTCCTTGTAGTCCAGCCCTTTCGCGGCGATGCCGATATGGCCGGGAACGAAGAGCGAGCGGCTGTAGAACTCGCTCAGCACTGGCTCGCTGGCGAGATATTCCATGACCCTGGCGACGGCCGCGGGATTCTTCGTCGTCTTGATGGCAACGAGCCCGGCGCCCCCGGGCATCGCCGTGCATCCGGCGGGGCCGCATGGCGTCGGCACCGCGACCCAGTCGAAAGCATTGCCGACCGTCTTGTCGAACTGGGCGATCTGCCAGGAGCCGGACATGTACATTACGACCTGGGCGTTCTTGAACTCGTCATTGGCGCCGCGATAGGCCGCCCCCGAGACCGAGCCCCAGAGCTCCTTGGCCATGACGCCGCTCTTGTGCCAGTCATAGACGAGCTGCGCCGCGCGCTTGAACCCGTCATCGATCACCGCGGGCTCACCCTTGGCGTCGAACAGCTTCGCGCCTTCCGAGATCGCCAGGCCGAAGAAGCGGTGGCCCGAACGGTCCATGGCGATGGGGAACGGCGCCTGCACCTTGGCGGCGACATCCTTCGTCGCCTTGGCCCAGTCTTCCCATGTCGCCTTGGCGCCGGGCAGTGCGATGCCGGCCTGCTCGAACAATGTCTTGTTGACGAAGGGGCCGGTGACGGTGAGCTGCGTCATGAAGCCGGGGATGGAGTTGGTGTCGCCCTGCGGACGCATCCACTCCAGGAACGGGCCAAAATTGGCGTCCCAATAAGCGGCGTCCTTCAGATAGGGCCGCAGATCGAGCGCATAGCGGGCGATGCCGCCGAGATCGACGACGCGGGCGATGTCCGGACCCTGCCCCGAGGCGAGCTGGACCGGCAGATTCTCGTTGATCGCCTTGTAGGGCACCTGATCGAGGACGATCTTGATGTCCTTGTTCTGGGCCTCGAAGCGTTTCAGGAGATCGGCGACGACCTCGCCTTCATTACCGTCGGAATACCAGCTCATGCGCACGGTGGTCTGCGCCTGAGCGACATCGACCGCCAGAAGCCCTGTCACGACGGCCAAGGCCGAAACCCACGCTCTCATTGTCATCTGCGCTCCATCCCGGGATCGTTCCTGGCATCTCAGCTGGATGCCTTGCACCTATTAGGCAAACGTTTGCCTAACTTGTCAACGGCGGCGTGACGAGGCATTGAAAGGCAGGCCTCGATGATAGCGAGAGACTGGCACATGCGCGTTTCGGCGCATCTCGCCGGCATGGAATCGATTGGAGCCCAGGAATCGATTGGAGCCGATGCAAAGACCCGTGTCTGCCGCCCAGGTTTCGCTTGCTACGGTTGCCGCCGAGGCAGGAGTTTCGGTCGCCACCGTCTCGCGGATCGTGAACGGCGAGACGCGGCGGGCCTCGGCGCAGACGGTGACGCGCGTGCAAGCCGCCGTCGTCGCGCTTGGCTACCAGCCCAACCATGTCGGGCGTGCGCTGCGTCGGCGCCAGAGCCGCGTTATCGCGATGCTCGCCCCCAACCTCGACAACCCGGCCATGGCGGCCATTGCGGTGTCGACGGAAGCGGCGCTGCGTGCGGCCGGCTACGTCATGATCCTGTGCGACACGCATGACCGCGCCGATCTGCAGGATGAATACCTGCAAGCCATGCGCTCGCAACGGGTGCAGGGCTATGTCCTGGTGAGCGCCGTCACGAGCCCAGCGCTAAGCGACGCGCTCGCACGCGGAGAGCCGATCGTCTTCGTCAGTCGCCGCAACCCCGAGGGCGGCGCCTATGTCGGCATCGACAACCACGCCGCGGGCGCTGCTGCCGCCGATTATTGCCTGGCGCGCGCGATCACCGAACCGGCCGTGATCTTTCCTGCGCAGGGCTCGTCATCGACGGCGGAGCGCGTTGCCGGTTTCGTCGAGCGGCTGATCGCGCGCGGTGTCGAGGCCGACCGCATCCGGCGCGCTTCGGCGCCTGGATTGTCGCATCTTCAGGTCGGCTATGACGCGGCGCGAACGCTCGTCTCGGCGAGCGCCGGGGGCTGGCCGAAAGGCCTGCTCTGCGTCAGCGACATGATGGCCTATGGCGCCTACAGATTGGCCGTCGAGCGTGGCGTCGCCATCCCCGAAACCTGTCTCCTCATCGGCATCGACAACAACCCGCTCAACGCCTGGATCGCGCCCTGGCTGACCTCGGTCCATATCCCCTACCCCGATTTCGGCGCGAAGGTCGTCGAGCAGCTCACCGCGCTCTGGGGCGGCACGATGCCGGAGGATATCCTGTTGCCGCATTCCCTGGAGCTCTGATCGGCAAGGAGACATGCGCCGGATCGATGGATCAGGCGCCCACGGCAACCGGCACGGAAACGGTGGTGCCCGCGGCAGCGCCTTCCTTCAGCGAGCGCCTCGCTGGCGCATGCAAGGGGGTATGCGACCTCGCCGAAAGCCCGGTATTCCTGTCTATTCGGAGCGCCCAGGAAAAGATCGCCGCGCCATGCTCATCTTCGAGACCATCCTTGCGCTCCTGCTGGGAGCGACGATCCTGTCGGCGGTGGCGAAGCGGCTGAACATCCCCTACCCGACGCTCCTCGCCTTGGCGGGCGCCGCGGTCGCGTTCCTGCCGGGCGCGCCGCGGCTCGATCTGCCGCCGGAACTCATCCTTGCCCTCTTCGTCGCGCCCGTGCTGCTCGATGCCGCCTATGACGCCTCGCTGCGCGATCTTCACGCCAACTGGGCGCCGATCCTGTCGCTCGTGCTGGCCGCAGTCGGCCTCACCACAGTGATCGTCGCGCTTGTCGCTCGCGCCATCTTCCCGGATTTTCCCTGGCCTGCAGCGATCGCGCTCGGCGCGCTGCTCGCGCCGCCCGACGCCGTCGCGGCGCTGGCCGTCCTGAAGCAAGTGGATCCGCCACACCGCATCAGGATGGTGCTGGAAGGCGAAAGCCTGCTCAACGATGCCTCGGCGCTGATGATCTACAAGCTGGCCGTGGCAGCCGTCGTGGCAGGCAGCTTCACCGTCACGGATGCTCTGCCGACCTTCGCCCTCGTCAGTTTCGGCAGTGTGCTGGTCGGCTGGGCGCTGGTGTGGCCGGTCGGCCGATTGATCGGGCTCATCGAGGATGCGCCGAGCTCCGTCATTTTTCAGTTCGTCACGACCTTCAGCATATGGCTCCTTGCCGAACATCTCGGACTTTCCGGGGTCGTGACCATCGTCGTCTATGGGCTGACGATGGCGTGGCGGTCAGGCCCGGCAATGCCGGCGCGGCTGCGCGTGCCGTCCTTCGCCATCTGGGAAACGGCGACAGTCGTGTTGAACGTATTGGCGTTCACGCTCATCGGCCTGCAGATCCGCCCCATCCTCGAGCCGCTCAGCGATGCCGAGCGCCTGCGCTATCTCGGCGCCTCGCTTGCCGTCCTGGCGACGGTGATCGTCGTTCGCATCGCCTGGGTAATGACGCATCACATGCTGGTGGAATGGAAGAACCACCTGTTCGGGGCGCCACCCCCCACATCCGCGATGCCGACGCCAAGTGCGAAGGGAGGTCTGGTGATCGGATGGTCGGGCATGCGCGGCATCGTCACCCTGGCGGCTGCCATGGCGCTCCCCGCCGGTTTTCCCTATCGCGACTTCATCCAGCTCGCCGCCTTCGTCGTGGTGCTGGGAACTCTCGTGATCCAGGGCATCACGCTGCGCCCGCTCCTCATCTTGTTGCGCCTGCCGAAGGATGCGGTCGTGGATACCGAGCTCCGCCTGGCACGGAAGGCGGCGCTCGGAGCTGCGATCACGGAGCTGGAGCGCGACGCCTCGCCTGCCGCCCGGCGCCTTGGCATTGAGTATGGCGAGGCTTTGAACCTCGCCCAGCGCGGACATGACCCGCTCGACACGCCGGAGAATGATTTGCGCCGCCGCGTTGTAGCGGTGGCGCGCGACGCGCTCGATGGGCTCCGCAACGCCGGAACCATCGGCGACGACGCCTATCGACGCGTCGAGGCGGAACTCGACTGGCTGGAGCTCAGCTCCCTACCCGCACAGGAGCGCCAATAGCGCGTGCAGCTGCCTGTTCGCCTCCTCGTCCGGGATGGCGAGACCGTCGAGGATGACGGGATCAGGGCAGATCGACGATTTCCACCCAGTTCGGGTTCTTGCCGAGCGGATATCGCTTCAACTCCTTCAATGCGCCGGATTCCGCATCGATCGCGTAGAGCGTTGCGGAATTGGATTTCTGCCCGGCGGCGATCAGGAAACGGCCCCGCGGATCGATATTGAAGCCCCGCGGCTGCGTCTCCGTCGCGAAGTTGCCGGCCGGCGTCAGCGCTCCCGTCTCGCCATTGACCCGAAAGGCGGCAATCGTGTTCGAAGTACGCTCCGAGGCGTAGAGCAAGCGACCATCCGGCGTGATCCGGATTTCGGCGCTGGCCGGCGCTCCGCCTGAGAATCCGGGCGGCATGATGCTCTGGCTGCCCGCGGCCGCGAGCGTGCCCTTGCTCGCATCGAAGCGATAGCTGTTCAGCGTGCCGTCGAGTTCGTTGACCAGATAGACGAACCGGTCATTCGGGTGGAAAACGAAATGGCGCGGACCGGCTCCCGGCTTGGTTTCGACGAAGGGCGGATCGTTCGGCGCAACCCGCCCGGTCGTGGCATCGAAGCGGTATTGCAGCAGGATATCGCCGCCGAGATTGCTGGCGAAGACATGGCTGTTGGAGCGGTCGGTCAGAATGGCGTGCGCGTTCTTGCGGGTCTGCACGACCTGCACCGGCTCGCTTTGGACGAAGCCCTGCGGGCCGATCGGGTTGATCGCGATCTTGTCGCCGGTATAGGAGGCGCTGAGCAGGAAGCGACCGCTCCGGTCGGTGGAAATATACGCCATGTTGTCGGGCAACGGCACGGTCGAGAGCAGAGCGAGCTTTCCGCTCTGCTGGTCGATGGCGAAGGAACTGACCGAGAAGGGCTGCGAGCGCAGCGAAACATAGAGCTGACGCCGGTCAGGCGAGATCGCCATCGGCATCGCGGTCCCCGTTACCGCGACCGTCTGCACGGGCTTCAACTCGCCGGCCTGCGCGTCGAGCTCCAGCACGCTGATCTCGCGGCTGTCGGCATTCGAGATGTAGACCATCGTCCTGGCGGATACGGGCCCCGCGGCCAGGATCGTGGCGAGCACGACTGCGGCGCCGATCGTTGTGCTTGGGCTCATTTCCATCCCCTGGACTTCTATGTTTTCGCCGGCCGTCTTCGCGGTGGCGGTCATTTGCCTGACCAGAGCAGCTTAAGGAGATGCGCAAGCTGCTGGACAGCTCAAAGCGCGCATCGATCGATCCAATCGGCGTATCGCGGGCACGGCATGGCCGCGTGCCGAAACGCAACGCCGCCACGCCCGGAGGAGCGTGGAGCGTTTTCGAGCGAAGTGGACACCGGTTCGCGTGAAGAAAACCCGCTAAAACAATGAACTAGGGCAATTTCCGATCCAACAGGATCGAAAATTGCCCTAGCGGCAAGCACTTCCGATAGCCGAGGACGATCAGGCGGCCGCGAGTTCGCGCGCCGCGAACTCGCCTTGGTCGAGCCGAGCGACGAGCGCGGCGAGTTCAGCCGTCTCGCTCTCGCTCAGATCGGTCAGCGGGCTGCGCACCGGGCCTGAATCGCGGCCGATCACCTTCATGCCCGCCTTGATGATCGAGACCGCATAGCCGCGCTTGCGGTTGCGGATCGCGATCAGCGGCAGGATGAAGTCGCGCAAGCCCGCCTGCACGGTTTCGCGGTCGCGGCGGCGCACGGCGGCATAGAACTTGGTCGAGAAATGCGGGACGAAGTTGAACACCGCCGAGGAATAGGTGGTCACGCCCATTTCGAGATAGGGCAGCGCGAAGGTCTCCGCCGTGGGCAGGCCGCCGATATAGGTCAGCCGGTCGCCCATGCGCAGATGGATGCGGGTCATCAGCTCGATATCGCCGATGCCGTCCTTGTAGCCTACCAGGTTCGGATTGCGCTCGCAGAGCTTCGCCAGCGTCTCCTCGCTGACGATGGCGTTGTCGCGGTTGTAGACGATGACGCCGAGCTTGGTCGCCTTGCAGACCGCATCGATATGGGCGGCGAGCCCCTCCTGCTCGGAAAAGACGAGATAGGGCGGCAGCAGCAGAATGCCGTCGGCGCCGGCCTGCTCGACACCAGCGGCGAGCTCTGTCGCGATCTGCGTGCCATAACCGACGCCTGCGAGCACCGGCACCCGGCCACTAGTCTCGGCGACGGCCGTCGCCACGACCTTCACGACCTCGGCCGGAGAGAGCGAGAAGAACTCGCCCGTGCCGCCGGCCGCGAACAGCCCGGCGACGTCGTAGCCGCAAAGCCAGTCGAGATTGGAGCGGTAGCGCGCCTCGTCGAAAACGTTGCTGGTCGTGAAGGGCGTGACGGGAAAGGACAGCAGGCCGTTGCCGATATGCCTTGCCATCTCCTGCGGGGTCATCTTGCTCATGGTCGCGTCCTTCGCTGAAATCAGACGAAGAAGTAGATCAAGAACGATGCCGATGGAGACCAATCACTGTATCGGTCGATCCATAGATTGGATCGTTCAGCCGGTCCTTGGCAGATCTTGCGCGAGCCCCTTCGCCAACGCGGCGATGATCGGCAGCAGCGGGTTGTCGTTGTCGTCGCGGCTGACGAAGAAGAGCTCGGCCGGCCGCTGCCGCGGCAATTCGATCCGGCGCAGCGCGACACCGCTGAAATGCAGGTTCATCGCCGTCTCCGGCACGAGCGCGACACCGACGCCGGAATGGACCATGGCCAGGATCGAGTGGATCTGGGCGAGATGCTGGACATAGTTCGGCACCAGGCCGGTGCGCGAGAACAGCTCGACCAGAAGATCGTGAAAATAGCGCGCCTCATAGGGCGCGTACATGATGAAGGGCTCGCGCACGAGGTCATCGAGCATAACCGTCTCGGCCCGCGCCAGCGCATGCCCCGACGGCACTGCCGCGATCAATGGCTCGGCCGTGACCCGAAAGGCGCGCAGGCCGTTGCGCGGAATCGGCGGGCGCAGCAGGCCGATGTCGATCTCACCGGAATCGAGCCGCTTGAGCTGATCGCCGCTGACCATCTCCTTGAGCGAGACCTCGACATCGGGCAATTCACGCCGGCAGGCGGCGACAAGCTCGGGCACATAGGAATAGGCCGAGGTCGCGGTGAAGCCGATATTGATCGAGCCGGCCTTGCCATTGGCGACGCGCTTGGCGAGCAGCGCCGCGCTCTCGGCGAGTTTGAGCAGGCGACGCGCCTCGGCCAGGAAGCTCTGGCCCGCCGGCGTCAGCTTCACCGTGCGGTTGCTGCGTTCCAGCAGCACCACGTCGAGCACCCGCTCGAGGATCTGGATCTGGCGGCTGAGCGGCGGCTGCGTCATGTTCAGCCGCACCGCGGCGCGGCCGAAATGCAACTCCTCCGCGACCGCGACGAAGCAGCGTAGCTGGCTCAGCTCGAACATGCTCCGCCTCTCCCAAGACTGCCCGTGTCGCATCGGCGCCAGTGCCGCATCCCGGGCGAGGCTCGGCGTCAGTTCTGGATGCTAATCCCGGCCTTTTCAATGATGTCCTTGAACTTGGCGATCTCGGCGGTCGATTTCGCCCTGGCCTCTTCTGCGCTGGAAGGCGTCGCTGCTGCTCCGAGCTCCTCGAAGCGCGAGGTCACGGAAGGGTCTTTCAGCACAGCCTGCAGCTCGGCGACGAGCCTGTCGCAGATCTCCTTGGGCGTCCCTTTCGGAGCAAGGAAGCCGTTCCAGGAGGCGATGTCGAAGCCCGGCAGCGTCTCGGAGAGGGCTGGAATCTCGGGCGCGATCTTGGCCCGCTGCATCGTGGTGACGGCGAGCCCACGCACGGTGCCGGCCTTGTAGTGCGGATAGGGCGAGGTGAAATTGTCGAAGGTGATCTTGACGTTGCCGGAGATGACATCCTGCATCAAGGCGCCGGAGGATCGATAGGTGACGTGCTGCATCTTCACGCCGGCGAGCTGCATGAACAGCTCGCCGCAGAGGTGGATGGAGGTGCCCAGCCCCGAGGACGCGAATGTCTCCTTGCCGGGATTGGCCTTCAGATAAGCGATGAACTCCGCGACGTTCTGCGCAGGCAAAGAGGGGTGGCAGCACATGAAATTCGGCTGTGAGGAGGCCAGCGACAGGAACTCGAAATCCTCGAGCGCCTTGAAGGGCAGCTTGTCCTTGAAGAGGTTCGGATTGATGCCGTGCGTGGCGACCGTCGTCATGCCGATGGTGTAGCCGTCGGGCGTGGCATGGGCGAGAGCCGCGACGCCGGTGTTGCCGCCGGCCCCGGCCCGGTTCTCGATGACGAAGGATTTGCCCATGCGCTGCGAGAGCTTCTCGCAAATGATGCGCCCGATCAGATCGGTGGTGCCGCCGGCGCCGAAGGGGATGATCACCGTCACGGGTTTCGTGGGATAGGCCTGCGCCCAGCCGCTACGTGCGATGAGGGGTGTGGCGAATGCGCCGCCAACCAGGCCGAGCGCCGCCCGGCGCGTGATCGATCGTTTCATGTTTCCCTCCCAGGACAGGCAGCGCGGCTTTTGCCGTCTGCTCCCGAGAGTAGGCGAGGTCGAAGGACCCGCAAGCCCATTCGCGCTATCGTGCGATCCAAAAAAGATATCGTTCCATTGCCAATCTAACTCATTGGCGCATCGTGCCTGACCTATCCTCCAGGCTGACAAGGCAGCTTCCCAAGACTGCCTGCACGCTCGCTGCCCGGCTGGTCCGGGCCGGTCTGCACCCCACCGGAGGAAATCATGTCCATGTCCATATCCAGATCTATATTCAGATCATCTCCCCGCCGATACGCGATCGCCGCAAAAGGCCTTGCCCTGGCAGCACTTGCGAGTGTCGCATTGGCAATCCAACCTGCCGCGGCCCAGAATTTCGAGCGCCCCGTCCGCCTCATCGTGCCCTTCGCACCCGGCGGAACCTCGGACATCCTGGCGCGCCTGATCGGTCCCAAGCTCTCGGCCGCGATCGGCCAAACCGTGGTGATCGAGAACAAGCCCGGCGCCGCCGGCAATCTCGGCGCCGATGCCGTCGCCAAGGCGCCGGCCGACGGCCACACCTTGCTGCTGATGGATGTCGGTTCGCTCGCGACGGCGCCGAGCCTGTTCTCCGACCTGACCTATGATCCCAACAAGGACCTGGCGCCGGTCTCGATGGTGATGTTCGGCCCTTATGTCCTGGCGGTGCACGAATCCATTCCGGCAAAGACCGCGCAGGAGCTGATCGCCTACGCCAAGGCCAATCCAAACAAGCTCGCCGTCGCCAATTCCGGCGTCGGTGCCGCCAACCACATCACCGCCGTCTCGATGGCGAAGGAACTCGGCATCCAGTGGAAGAACGTGCCCTATAAGGGCGGGGCTGCGGCCTCGCGCGCCGTGGTCTCCGGCGAAAGCGGCGTCATCATCAACGGCTCGACCGCGACACTGCCCTTCGTCGCCAACAAGCAGCTCGTCGGTCTCGCCGTGACCGGCGAGGAGCGCGTCGCGGGGCTGCCGACCTTCAAGGAGGCCGGGCTGCCCGGCGGCGACGCCGGTACCTGGCAAGGCATCCTGACCACGGCCGGCACCCCGCCTGCGATGATCACGCGCCTCAACGCGGAGATCGGCAAGATCCTCGAGACACCCGACATCAAGGCCAAGATCGCCGAACAGGGCGGCGTCGTCCGGGCCGGCTCGCCTGCCGATTTCTCCGCCTGGCTGAAGGATGCGACCACCCGCTGGGGCGGCATCATCCGTGAAGCCGGCATCAAAGGTAGCTAGGGCCTTGCGCGAAAAAGTGGGAACCGGTTTTTCGCAGACAGCAATGCCCTCAACTTCTGGAAACTATCACGCTTTTTGCCTTCGGACAGAATTGTCCGAAGGCAACGTGATCCAGCCGGAGCCTGGCCGATGACCCGTTCCCGGATCGCCTGGCAGGATCTGCTCTTCGGCCTGTTCCTCGTCGCAGTGGCGGCGGCCGCGCTGATCGCGACCCGCCACCTCGTGGTCGGCAACGCCGCGGATATGGGGCCAGGCTACATGCCGCGCGTCGTCTCGTTCGGGCTGCTCGGCTTCGGCCTGTTCTTCTGCGCTCGCGGTGCGAGACGGGCAGGCCCGGCGATCGTGCCCGTGCAGATCCGCCCGCTGCTCGCCGTGCTTGGCGCCGTCGGCGTCTTCGCGCTGACGGCGGAGCGGCTGGGGCTCGCCATCGCCTCGGTCGTCACCGTGATCCTCGCCGGTTTCGCTACCCGCGAAGGACGCCTTCGCGAGACGGTTCCCTTCGCGCTGCTGCTCTCCTGCGCGGCGGCCATCCTCTTCATCAAGGTTCTGGCCCTGCCGGTTCCGCTCTGGCCGCGCTGAAGGCTCACCGATCGATGGAACTCTTCGACAATCTGCTGATGGGGCTCCAGACGGCGCTCGAGCTCAACAATCTCGGCCTGTGCCTGATCGGGGTGGTGATCGGAACGGCGATCGGCGTGCTGCCTGGCATCGGGCCGATCCCGACGATCGCGTTGCTGCTGCCCTTCACATTCGGGCTGACCCCGGCCGGCTCCATGATCATGCTGGCCGGCATCTTCTACGGCGCGCAATATGGCGGCTCGACCACCGCCATCCTCGTCAATGTGCCGGGCGAAACCTCCTCCGTGGTGACCTGCATCGATGGCCACGAGATGGCCAAGCAGGGCAAGGCCGGAACGGCGCTCGCGATCGCCGCGATCGCCTCTTTCTTCGCCGGCACGGTGGCGACCGTCATCATCGCGGTGCTGAGCGTTCCGCTCTCGGTGCTGGCGCTGAAATTCACCGCGGTCGAGTATTTCAGCCTGCTCGTGCTCGGGCTGATCGCCGCCGTCGTGCTGGCGCATGGCTCGGTCGCAAAGTCGCTGGCGATGGTGCTGCTCGGCCTCCTGCTCGGCCTCATCGGCATCGATGTCTCGTCGGGCGCTGCGCGCATGACCTTCGGCGTCGCCGAATTGTCTGATGGAATCGATTTCGTGCCCGTGGCGATGGGGCTGTTCGGCCTCGGCGAGATCATCGCCAATCTGGAACGGCCGGCGGAGCGGCGCGTCGTCAGCCAGTCGATCCGCGATCTGATCCCGAGCCGGGCCGATCTGCGGGCTGCTTTTCCGGCGATGGTTCGCGGCACGCTGCTGGGCTCGGTGCTGGGCGTATTGCCGGGCGGTGGCGCGGCGTTGCCGCCCTTCTCCTCCTATGCGCTGGAGAAGAAGCTCGCCAAGGATCCCTCCCGCTTCGGCAAGGGCGCCATCGAGGGCGTCGCCGGGCCCGAGGCCGCCAACAACGCCGGCGCGCAGACGAGCTTCATCCCTTTGCTGACGCTCGGCATTCCCGCCAATGCGCTGATGGCGCTGATGATCGGCGCCCTGATGATGCAAGGTATCCAGCCCGGCCCGCAGATCATGACCGAACAGCCCAAACTGGTCTGGGGCGTCATCGCCTCGATGTGGGTCGGCAATCTGATGCTGCTGGTGATCAACCTGCCGCTGATCGGCCTCTGGGTCTCGATGCTGAAGATCCCCTATCGCCTGCTGTTCCCGGCGATCGTGCTGTTCTGCTGCATCGGCACCTATGGCATCGCCAACAGCCTGTTCAATGTCTGGCTGATGCTGGCATGCGCCGGTATCGGATACTTCTTCATCAAGGTCGGGGTCGAGCCCGCACCGCTGCTGCTGGGCCTGGTGCTGGGCCCGCAGCTCGAGGAGAATTTCCGCCGCGCCATGCTGTTGTCGGAGGGGGATTTCTCGGTGTTCCTGTCGCGGCCGATCAGCGCCGTACTGCTCACCGTCGTCGCCGTCCTGCTGCTGGCGCTGTTGTCGCCTACGATCCTGCGGACGCGCAAGGAAGCGCTCGCCGAATGACAGATAGCTGGCAAAATTAAGAGCGGAGCAATCAGCTGATCTTCTGCAAGGCTCCTGCCGCAACGAGGGCATTCACAGCGTTCTGCAACCCTGCCTCTCCAGCAAGGGACATTTCGCCTACCGGCGGCGAGGACCGGCCGATCGGCAGCGCTCTTGTCTACATGCGCGGCAAGGCGCGCCATGGCCTGCTATGCCTGAACCATCTTGACCAATTGTCGCCGAAAAGGGGCTGCTCAGGCCTTCGCCCTGCGCCGATAGGCGAAGTAGCGTCCGAGCGGCACGCCCTCGGGCAAAGGTGTCACCAGCAGCGCCTCGTCGATCAATTCCGATCCGCTGATGATGAGCGCGTCGTCCGCGGCGAGCGCCGCGACGTGCCCTGGCAGCCAGGCCAATGCCACGGCGTCGCGCTCGGGCACACCGGTCGTAGCGTCGACATGGAGCAGAACCGCGCAGCGACCATGCGTGGCGGCGAAAACCGGCAGCGTCTGCGCCATATCGCCCAGCACCAGCGCCTCGGGCGGCGGCAGCGAACGCGGATTGGCCCTGGCCTCACGATCGAAGGCGTAGATCACGCGTTCCGGCAGAATCTCGCGCAAATGGTCGTAAGTCCGGCCATTGCCGAGGCCGAGCTCGAGCACGAGCCCGTCACGACCCGTGATGGCGGCGGCAGCCCAGTCCAGAACCCGGCGCTGGGCCTCAAGACGGCGGATGAAACTGTCGAGGCGGCTCATGACGTTCCTGATCGGTGGCAAGGCGAAGGAAGTCAATCACCTGATGCCTGCACTCCCGGGCCATGTACTTGCTAAAGCAACAGTCTAATGCCCTAATCCGCGAGATAGCGGACGCGATCGCAGCGCTTTTCATCAGAAATGGCCGAAAAGAGCCTGATTTCACAATTCACGGGAGGTCTCTCATCATGTTCATCTCACGCCGAATCCTGCTGCTGCTCACCGCGGCCGGGCTCGCAACGACAGCGACGGCTCCAACCGTCGCGCAGACCTGGCCGACGAAATCGATCACCTTCATCGTGCCTTTCCCCGCCGGCGGCGGCACGGATACCTTCGCCCGGCCGATCGCGGCGCAGCTGGAGCAGCAGCTCGGTCAGCGCATCATCATCGACAACCGCGGCGGCGCAGGCGGCACGGTCGGCGCCTCGGCTGCCTCGAAAGCCGCGCCCGATGGCTACACCTTCTTCGTTGGCGCCGCCCATCACGCTATCGCGCCGGCGCTCTATCCGAGGCTCGACTATAACATCGAGAAGGATTTCATCC
Organism: Bosea vaviloviae; assembly: GCF_001741865.1. Lineage (NCBI taxonomy): Bacteria > Pseudomonadati > Pseudomonadota > Alphaproteobacteria > Hyphomicrobiales > Alloboseaceae > Allobosea > Allobosea vaviloviae. Next base: position 4,283,697 of record NZ_CP017147.1, on the reverse strand, counting down.
CTGTCGCCGTGATCGCGCAACCGCCGCAGGTCATCGTCGTCAATCCCAAGAAGGTCGAGGCCAAGACTCTTGCCGAGCTGATCGCCTTCGCCAAGGCCAACCCCGACAAGCTGAACTATGCGTCGGCCGGCAACGGCACGACGCATCACCTCGCCGGCGAGCTGTTCAAGCTGCTGGCGAAGGCGCCACTCACCCATGTGCCTTATCGCGGTGCCGGCCCAGCCATGCAGGATCTCGTCGCCGGTCAGGTCGATGTGATGTTCGACGGGCTCGGCTCCTCCGCGGCACAGATTTCAGGCGGCACGCTGCGTGCGCTGGCTGTTGCTGCTCCGACGCGCTCCGAGGTGATCGCTACAGTCCCGACAGCCAAGGAAGCCGGGCTCGACGGCTACGAGGTTGCGACCTGGTACGCGCTCTGGGCGACCAAAGGCACGCCGCCGGAGATCGTCGCGCGCATGCGCAGCGAAGTCGCCAAGGCGTTGAAGGCCCAGCTGATCGTCGATGTCTGGCAGAAGAACGGATCGCCTATCCCGGACATTGCTGGCGACGAATTCGGCAAATTCGTGAAGGCGGAGGTCGCGCGCTGGGGTGCCGTCGTGAAGGACGCCAACGTCAAGCTCGAGTGACGGCATTCTCCGGATAGGCCGGTAGGGCGGCGCACCGCCCTACCGGCTCCATCGGCTTCATGAGAGTCAGAAGAACGGTGCCTGCTGTATTCGGCAAGCGTCATATCCAATGCCCGGCATTCTCGTGCAGTGAGCCCATCATAATGCAGGAAATTGCAGTTTTCCGTCATAGCTGCACCCGATCAGCGTCTTACCCGGAAAAGCCGAATTTGTTGTGATCTGCAGGGCTGACCGGTTCTTGAAGCCAAATCCGGTTTCCTTGTCCACTCGGGTCGATTGATCTACGAGGCGCTCGCCCATGAATTGCCCGGAACCCTCAAGGATATTGGTGACACCCTGCGCCAGTCCGAGTGCGGTGGGGTTCTGCAAATCCAGGACCGCAAACATCGCAGAACTGGTGAAGGCGACGGTACTGGTGGTGTAGCCAAAGACGCCAAGCGGTTTGGGAAGGCGGTATGATGAGAACATCAGGCTCTTGGTCGGAATCTTCACCCAGCCACGCGCCTTGGCGCTACCCGGACTGCCATTATCGCTGATCGATACCGCAAAGCCGACATAATGACCTCCATCGATCTTGCAAGCCAGGACGTCGGCCAGATCGACCCTGGCCGGATCGAATGGCGCGGCTCGGGCCGCATCCGCGAAGAAGCATGACAACAGTGCGGCCAGCGCAAATTTATATGTGGCCCGCATCATTCTCTCCGTCACTCATGGCTGGCTTAAGAATCAAGCCTTCGAAGACGATGCCACGCCGGCCTCGACAACAGCGAACAACGCCATGCCCTGACGCAGGCGATCTACACTTTCCGTCAGGGAGGCATCATCAACCACCGCCATCGTCGATCACGGTGCGGGCGATCGTCATCGAGAAACCGGCGCGGGCCAGCGCTGCGATTTCCTTCTGCCGCTCGAAAGGGCGGTCGGGGCGTCGCCAGGGGCCGATCCGCTTGCGTTTCGCGGCGATGCGCGCCGCGGCCAATTCGTCATCCGGCTCAACGGCACTTGCCTCGGCCGCGAGATCACGCGTCACGCCCTTTGCCGTCAGCTTCGCCGCCACCGCCCGCGTGGACTGGCCTCGCCGGCGCAAGCTCGCCGCGCGCGCCTCGGCGAAACGACGGTCATCGACCAGTCCGGAGGCGACGCAGCGCGCCACCACTTCATCGAGCAAGCTTGAGAACCGGCCGGGCTCGTCGCCGTGGTGGCGGCAGCTCAGCACGACCTTGCGCTCCAGCACGCGGCGAAGCTGCGCTGCGGGCGCCGCATAGCGTTCGAGATAATGCATGGCGGCGCGCTGCAGATAGTCGGGGGTGATGCGACGTGGTGGCTTGCGCTCATGCCGCTTGTCGACCTGCCGCTTCTCGCGCGGCACGCCCGAAGCTTCACCCGCCACTAATCCGCCCCCGGCTTGGAGCGGCCGGCCTTGATCGAGGCGCGCTTGTCCTTGGAGACCAGCCGCCTCTCCTTAGAGGCCTTTGTCGGTTTCGTCGGCCGGCGCGTCTGCGGGCGGACCGCCGCCGCCCGGATCAGCTCAAGCAGGCGTTCCCGCGCCTCCTCGCGGTTGCGCTTCTGGCTGCGCTGCGCCTGCGCCACGATGACGATGACGCCATCCTGCGTCAGCCGGCTGCCGGCGAGCTTCATCAGGCGCACCGCGACGTCGTTGGGCAGTGAGGGCGAGCGCCGGATGTCGAATTTGAGCTGGACTGCGCTCGACACCTTGTTGACGTGCTGGCCGCCTGGGCCAGAGGCGCGCACGAAGCTTTCCTCGAGCTCGCTCTCGTCGATCGCGATGGACGGGGTCACTTGAATCATGGGACGAGGCTATCTCACTTCACGGAGATTTGCAGCGTTGAAGCCTTCTCGCGACATCGCCCGCCTGATCGAGATCATGGCGGCGCTCCGCACGTCCGGCACGGGCTGCCCCTGGGATCTGGAGCAGGACTTCGCCTCGATCGCGCCCTATACGGTCGAGGAGGCCTATGAGGTCGCCGACGCGATCGCTCGCGGCGACAGGCTCGACCTCAAGGACGAGCTCGGCGATCTGCTGCTGCAGGTGGTCTACCACGCGCAGATGGCGGAGGAGGAAGGCGCTTTCGCCTTTCCCGACGTGGTCGAGGCCGTCACCACCAAGATGATCCGCCGCCACCCGCATGTCTTCGGCGATGCGCGCGATCTGTCTCCCGCCGAGGTCAAGGCGCTCTGGCACAGCATCAAGGCGCAGGAGAAGGCCGAGAAGGCAGCCGTGCGGCAAGCGGCGGGGCTACCCGAGCAGGGCGAGGACAAGGGCGTGCTGGCCGGCGTCACCCAGAGCCTGCCCGCGCTCAGCCGCGCCTGGAAACTCCAGGCCAAAGCCTCGACCGTCGGTTTCGATTGGAACGACGCCAGGCTCGTGCTCGACAAGGTTCGGGAAGAGACCGCCGAGATCGAGGAGGCGCTTACGCTGGGCGACAAGGCGGCGATCCGCGAGGAAATCGGCGATCTGCTCTTCGTCGTCGCCAATCTCGCCCGCCATGTCGATGCCGACCCGGAAGGCTGCCTCCATGCCGCCAACGCCAAGTTCGAGCGCCGCTTCAAGGGCATCGAGGCCGCGCTGGAGGCTCAGGGGCGCTCGGCGAAGGACGCTACGCTCGACGAGATGGAAGCGCTTTGGCAAGCAGTCAAGCGAGCCGAACGTAGAGCCTCCTCGGCAGCAGACAGCTAGGACGCCAGACCAGCCTTGATCCGCGCAATGAATGCGTGCTTCAGCGCGTTGTACTTTGCCCGTCCTTCCGGCGCGGCCGTGATGGCGCGCTCCTTCTCGGCGAGATAGGCCAAGCGCAACGCAGAATCCGTCCGGAGCGCATCCCTGAAGGCAAGGTTCGGCCTCCAGTGTTCGCCGAGATACTCCACCACATGGACGAGATGCGTTCGCTCGGTTAGATCCCGGCCACGCCAAACATGTGGTTTCCGGGAACGCCCGCATTCGGCGCGTAGTCGTAGCCGAGCTGTTCCAGCGGAGCCCGGCATTTCGCCCAATCGTCGAACGGCGCGACGCCGACGAGAATATCCAGAATGGGTTTGGCCCGCATCCCGATTATCGATGTCGAACCGTAGTGTTCGACGCCCTTGGCCGAGTCGCCGAGGGCATCCTCGATCCGCTTGCGCTCCTCGCGAAATGCAATTTCCCAATCAGAGTCGTAGTCGACCAGGACGTTCACATTGTGCTTGAGTCCGAGCATCGCTCTAGCCTCGATCAAACCTGCGCATCGAACAGACGAATCGGCAGGCGCGAGCTGTCACCTCAATTTTGCCGTTCCGCCTCCGGGAACCGCGCGCCAAAGGCCCCTTCCCGCTCCGGCGGCAGCCGCACGGTGAGGCTCAGCGCCCCGTCCTCGGCATCCGCCCGCTCCAGGATTTCACCATTGGCGTGCAGCCAGGCAAGCGATTTGCCGTCGCCGGGCGCCAGCACCAGCCGATAGACCGGTCGGCTCCTGGCAATGCGCGTTTCGATCGCATCCGTCAGCCGGGCAACGCCATCGCCGGTCAGCGCCGAGACCAGCACCGGCCGCGAGGCCTCGGGCTTCAACGTGACGAGGCCAAGCTGGCGCTCGCGTTCCGACCCATCGAGCAGGTCCGACTTGTTCCAGACCTCGACCACACGCTGGCCGTCATCGGGATCGATGCCGAGATCGCGCAGGATGCCTTGCACGTCGGCCGCCTGCGCCTGCGTGTCCTCATGCGCCATATCGCGGATATGCAGCAGCACATCGGCCTCGATTGCATCTTCCAGCGTCGCGCGGAAGGCCGCGACGAGCTGCGTCGGCAGGTCCGAGATGAAGCCGACCGTGTCCGAGAGCATGATCCGCGCGCCGTGCGGCAGCTTGATCGCGCGTGCGGTCGGGTCCAGCGTGGCAAACAGCATGTCCTGCGCCAGCACCTCGGCCGAGGTCAGCCGGTTGAACAGCGTCGATTTTCCAGCATTGGTATAACCGACTAACGCAACCACAGGATAAGGCACACGTTTACGGCTGACGCGATGGAGCGAGCGCGTCCGTTTCACGCTCTCGAGATCGCGCTCGATCTTGGTCATGCGCTCCTGGATGATGCGCCGGTCCGCCTCGATCTGCGTCTCGCCGGGGCCGCCGAGGAAGCCGAAGCCGCCGCGCTGGCGCTCGAGATGGGTCCAGGACCGCACCAGTCGGCTCTTCTGGTAGTTGAGATGTGCAAGCTCGACCTGCAGCGTGCCTTCACGTGTGCGCGCCCGCCGACCGAAGATCTCGAGGATCAGGCCGGTGCGGTCGATCACCTTGCAGCCGAAAGCTTTCTCGAGATTGCGCTGCTGCACCGGCGACAACCCGCAATCCATCACGACGAGGCCGATTTCCTCGATCTTGATGCGCTCGGCCAGCTCCTCGACCTTGCCCTTGCCGAGATAGGTCGCAGGACGAAACGCCGTGAGCAGAACCTGGATCGGCTCGATGACGGTCAGGTCGATGGCGGCGGCGAGGCCGACGGCCTCATCGAGCCGTGCCGCGAAGGAGCGCTGATTCGTGTCAGCGCTGCCCGCGCCGCCGCGGCGCTGCGAATACGGGCCGACGACATAGGCGCGTGTATTGGCAGCGATATCGCGTTCGATCTCGTCAAGCGGCTTGACGGTCTTTTCGATCTCGTCTGCCCCGTCGCGACCGGCCATGAGGCTCAGGCCTTGTCCACTTCCTCGGGCTCGAACAGCTGCACGGGGTGGCCCGGCATGATCGTCGAGATCGCATGCTTGTAAACGAGCTGCGAATGTCCGTCGCGCCGCAGCAGCACGCAGAAATTGTCGAACCAGGTGACGACGCCCTGCAGCTTCACGCCGTTGACGAGGAAGATCGTCAGAGGAATCTTCTGCTTGCGAACGTGATTGAGGAAAGTGTCCTGAAGGTTTTGTGCCCGCTCTGCGGCCATGGGTAGCCCCTATTGTTGGGATCTCTCATCGGGTTGCACCCGCGATCCATTTCGTTTCGTTCGCGGTCACGCGCGAGCGCACCGCTTCGAAACACCGATCCTGCATTAGATCGTCGTGTTCTATGACAAAGCAAGGGCGATGCCGCATCCTATTTGCGCATGACGCCTGCGTATCGTGCAGACGGATATGCAATCAGCGCTTAGCCGCCGTTCAACCGACCCCGAGCGACTTCAGCTTGCGATGCAAGGCCGAGCGCTCCATCCCGATGAACTCGGCGGTTCGCGAGATATTGCCGGAAAAGCGGGCGATCTGGGCGATGAGATATTCGCGCTCGAAGATCTCACGCGCGTCGCGCAGCGGCAGGCTCATCAGCCGTTCGCCGCCCGAGCCGGACGGCGTCGTCGGCACCATGGCGCCGACCTCGGCCGGCAGCATCTCGACCGTGACATCCGCCGTCGGATCGCCCTTGGTCAGGATCATCAGTCGCTCGACATTGTTGCGCAGCTCGCGGACATTGCCGGGCCATTCATGCGACTGCAGCACGGCCATCGCGTCCGAGCCGATGCGCCGCTTCGGCAGCCCGGTCGCGACCGAGATCTGGTCCATGAAGAACTCGATCAATTCCGGTACGTCCTCGCGCCGCTCCGACAGCGCCGGCACCTTGACCGGCACGACGCTGAGGCGGTGATAGAGGTCCTCGCGGAACAGCCCTTCGCTGATCAGCTGCGCCAGGTCGCGGCTGGTCGAGGAAATGATCCGCACATCGACATGCACGCGCGTTGCGCCGCCGACACGCTGGAAATTCTGATCGACCAGCACGCGCAGGATGCGGTTTTGCGTCTCGCGCGGCATATCGCCGATCTCGTCGATATAGAGCGAGCCGCCATGGGCTTCCTCGAGCGCGCCGACGCGGCGCGTCCGGCCCTCTCCGCCCTCGACGCCGAACAGCTCCTCTTCCATCGTGTCGGGCGTGATCGTCGCCGCATTGATGACGATGAAGGGCGCCGAGGAGCGGCTCGACGCCTCGTGCAGCGTGCGGGCCGTCAATTCCTTGCCGCAGCCCGGCTCGCCGCTGATCAGCACGCGGGCATTGGTGGGTGCGACGCGTTCGATCGTCTGGCGCAACTGATTGACCACAGTCGAGCGGCCGACGATGCGGCTGGCCTGCACCGAGCCCTTCTTCAGCTCGCGGACCTCGCGCCTGAGGCGTGAAGCCTCCAGCGCCCGCTCGGCCACGAGCACGAGGCGGTCCGCCTTGAACGGCTTCTCGATGAAGTCATAGGCGCCACTCTTGATCGCAGAGACGGCCGTCTCGATGTTGCCATGGCCCGAGATCATCACCACCGCGAGGTCGGGATGGCTCTCCTTGATCAGTTCGAGCACCTGCAGACCGTCGAGCCGGCTGCCCTGCAGCCAGATGTCGAGGAAGACGAGGTTGGGCCGGCGCGCAGCGATCGCCGCCAGCGCCTCATCGGCGGAGCCCGCCTTGCGCGTGCGGTAGCCCTCATCCTCCAGCAGGCCGGCCACCAGCTCGCGAATATCGACTTCGTCATCAACGACCAGAATATCGGCGCTCATACGGCAATTCCATTTCGCTTGTCTCGGGCGTCAGACGCGCTCACGTCGCGGCCATTCGCAGTCTCGTTGTCCGGATCCTCAGTGGGGCCGGTTTCGGGGAACCAGAGCCGGACCCGCGCCCCGCGCCGCCCCTCCGCGGCGTCGGGTCGGTCTAGAAGCTCGATCCCGCCGCCATGGTCCTCGAGAATCTTGCCGACGATCGCCAGTCCCAGACCGGTGCCGCCCTCGCGCGTCGTCATATAGGGCTCCAGCAGCTTCTGGCGCTGGTCGGCGGGCAGGCCTTTGCCGTTGTCGATCACGTCGATGACGATCCGACCATCCTCATAGCGCGCGAACGCGACCTCGATCTGGCCGGGTCCACGCGTCTCCATCGGCACCGCCTCGATCGCCTCCGTCGCGTTCTTGATCACATTGGTCAGTGCCTGCGAGATCAATCGGCGGTCGAACTGGGCTAACACCGGCGCCGCCGGCAAGTTCTCCGAGATCGTCAGCTCTGGGTTGCCGACCCGCATCAGGAAGATGATCTGGCGCACCGTCTCGACGATGTCGTCGCGAGACAGCGACGGCTTGGGCATGCGGGCGAAAGAGGAGAATTCATCGACCATGCGCCGGATATCCTCGACCTGGCGGACGATGGTGGCGGTACACTGGTCGAAGATCTCCTTGTCCTCGACGATGACGCGACCGAACTTGCGACGGATGCGCTCGGCCGAGAGCTGGATCGGCGTCAGCGGGTTCTTGATTTCATGGGCGATACGGCGCGCGACATCGGCCCAGGCGGCCGTGCGCTGCGCCGAGACCAGATCGGTGATGTCGTCGAGCGTCACCACGAGCCCGGCGCCCGCCCCCTCGCCTTCGCGAACGGCGCGGACATTGACCATGCGGTCGCGCCCGGCTCGGGTGATCGCGACCTGGCCGGCGCTCTGCCGCTGACGGCCATGCAGCGCATCGCCGACGAAGGCGGCGATCTCGGGGGCGACCTGTGCGATCGGCTCGCCAAAGACCCGCCCGCCAGTGCCGAGCAGCCCCTCGGCGGAGCGATTGATGATGGTGATATGGCCGTCGCCATCGAGACCAACGACGCCCGAAGAGACGCCCGACAGAACCGTCTCGGTGAAGCGCCGTCGTCGGTCGATCACTTCGCTTGCGGTCACCAAGCCATCGCGCTGCCGGCGCAACTCCGCCGTCATCTTGTTGAAGGTCTCGCCGAGATGGGCAAGATCCCCCTCCGATCGTCGGATCGGCACCTGGACGTAGAAATTGCCGCTGGAGACCTGGTCGGTCGCATGGATCATCCGCCGGATCGGTGCGACGAGGCCGTTGGCGAAGCTGAGACCGAGCCAGATCGCCGAGAGCAGCAGGATCACCGCGATCAGCCCGTACATCGAGGCGAAGGCGATCTGCACGCCCTTTCGCCGGGCGTCGATGGCGAGATATTCGACCGCCGCTCCGCGCGCGACGGCGGGAAACTCGACCGCAAGCGGATCAACCTCGCGAGCGATGTAGAGAAACCCGTTGTCGTAGGTCGGCAGTTTGACGAGCGCGCCAAAGATCCGGTTGGTCTCGGGCACGACGCAGATCGGCTCCGGGGCTGATTGCGCATCGTCGAACGCAGCCTGGTCCGGCTTGGGTGCATCGCGCAGAATATCGATATTCGCCCGCACCAGCACCTTGTCGGGCGGGCTCATGATCGCCGCCACCGGCACGCCGAGAGCTGTCGCGCGCGCCGTCAGGAAGTTCTCGAACCATTTGCGGTCGACATCGAAGGCAGGCTTCGCGCGTGCCAGATCGTCAGCGAAGATCCGGATCTCGCGCCCGAGCGACTTGCACTGTCCCGCGGCATAGGCATCGGCGACCTCGACCGATTTGAAGATCGCGTCGCGCATCCGGTCGGAGAACCAGGGCTCCAGCCCGCGCTCGATGGTCACGGTCGCGATCACCGCGACCAGAATCGCAGGCAATGTCGCGATGATGCTGAAAAGACCGACGATTCTGACATGAAGGCCGGCCGCAGCGGCGCCGGCTCGCCGCGCCCGGATCAGTACCGCCGTCTCGAAAGCGACGATGACAAGCAGCAGCAGGATCAGCAGGGCGTTGAGGATGAAGACGCCGACGACCACCTCATGGACCGGGGCGATCGGCGTGACGCCTGACAGCACCAGGAAGGTGACGAGCGCCGAGACAAGTGCGAAAACGACGACGATTGCGCCGAGCCAGCCCGACACACGGCGTGGCGGATCCTCCCCACGCGGCATGATTCTGACATCGCTGATCGAGGCTGACACGGTTCTTCGACAACTCCGGTGCAGCAAGCGCGGACGGACGTCCAAGCTTGCGGGCGGCATAGATGCGCCGCCGCAACGGTGTTGTCAAAATGCGACATATGAAAGGCGGCGGGCCGGCCCCCGGCAGAAGCCTCAGAGCCGGATGATTTCAGTCGGGATCACCAAGTGATCCCGACTGAAATCTGAATCCGTCTCTCATCAAAGAGTTAGAGCAGGATCGATTGCGAAAAACCGGTTCCCACTTTTTCGCATCCTGCTCTAGCGCGGCGAGCGCACGACCTGCATGTCCAATTCGCGAATCTTCTTGCGCAGCGTGTTGCGATTCAGGCCGAGCAATTCGGCGGCGCGGATCTGATTGCCCCGCGTCGCGGCCAGGGCTGCAGCAATCAAAGGCGGCTCGACCTCGCGCAGAATGCGGTGATACAGGCCAGGCGGCGGGATATTATCGCCGAAGCCGCCGAAATACTGGTTGAGATGGCGCTCGACCGAGCCCGACAGCGTTTCGGCCCGCTCGGGCGCCGATCCGCCCGAAAAACTCGTCGTCGGCGAAGCCGGCTGGAGCTCCGCATCGACGATCGGCGCCGTGATGGTCTCCTGCGGATAGAGCGCCGCGAGCCTGCGGACGAGATTTTCGAGCTCGCGGACGTTGCCGGGCCAGCGATAGCGCCGCATCACGTCCATCGCTTCCGAATCGATCTGCTTGTGCGGCAGCCCCTCCTTCTCGACCAGCGCGAAGAAATGGCGCGCCAGATCCGGAATGTCCTCGACGCGCTCGCGCAAGGGCGGCAGGCGGATCGGCACCACATTGAGCCGGAAGAACAGATCCTCGCGGAACAACCCCTGCGCGATGGAGATGCGCAGATCCTTGTTGGTCGCGGCTACGATGCGGACATTGGTCTTGATCGGCGTCCGGCCGCCGACGGTGGTGTATTCGCCCTGCTGCAGCACGCGCAGCAGGCGCGTCTGAGCCTCCATCGGCATGTCCCCGATCTCGTCGAGGAAGAGCGTGCCGCCCTCGGCCTGCTCGAAGCGGCCCGACGAGCGCGTCAGCGCACCGGTGAAGGCGCCCTTCTCATGGCCGAACAGCTCGGATTCGATCAGGTCCTTCGGGATCGCGGCCATGTTGATCGCCACGAATGGACCGTTCTTGCGCTTGCCGTAATCGTGCAGCGCCCGCGCGACCAGCTCCTTGCCGGTGCCGGACTCGCCGTTGATCATCACGGTGAGATCGATCGGCATCAACCGGGCAAGCGCGCGGTAGACGTCCTGCATCGCCGGCGAGCGGCCGATCAGGGGAATATCGTCAGGCTCGGCCGCATTGGCCCTGCCACCATCGCCGCGCGGCCGCGACAGGGCGCGGCCGACGATGGCGACGAGCTCCTTCAGGTCGAAGGGCTTGGGCAGATACTCGTAGGCGCCGCGCTCGGAGGCCTTGATCGCCGTCATGAAGGTATTCTGCGCGCTCATCACGATGATCGGCAGCTCGGGGCGCACCCGCTTGATGCGCGGCAACAGGTCGAAGGCGTTGCCGTCGGGCATCACCACATCGGTGATGATGAGGTCGCCGAGGCCCTGCGCGGCCCAGGTCCAGAGCGTCGCCGCCTGGCCCGTGGTCCGCACCTCATATCCGGCCCGGGCAAGGGCTTGATTGAGGACGGTGCGGATCGCGGCGTCGTCGTCCGCGACGAGAATGTTACCGGTCGGCATTCACTGTGGTCCTGTAGGCCTTAAACTGTCTGCCGCGCCCGGGGCTGGTGCAGAGGCAGCAGAATTCGAAACGTCGTACGGCGAGGAACGGATTCGCATTCGACGATTCCGCCGTGATCGCCGATCACCTTGGCAACGAGTGCAAGTCCAAGGCCACTGCCTTGCGCCTTGGTGGTGACGAAGGGATCGAACAGGTGCGGCAGCAGGTCCGAGGGCACGCCCGGCCCATTGTCGCGGATGCCGATCTCGAGCGGCAGGGCGATCCGGCCCGGCGAGCCGGCGAGCTGCATACGGATGCCTGGCCGGTAAGCGGTCGTCAGTGTGATCTCGCCATCGATCGATTGCATTCCAATGGCTTCGGCCGCGTTCTTCATCAAATTCAGCAAGACCTGAACGAGCTGGTCGCGATTGCCGGCGACCGGCGGCAACGACGGATCGTAGACCTCGTTGAAGCGGATGTGGCGCGCAAAGCCCGATTGCGCCAGTCGTTTCACATGGTCGAGCACGTCATGCACATTGACGGCATCGCGCTCGCTCGGGCGCTCGTCGCCGAAGAGTTCGACCCGTTCCACGAGCTTCACGATCCGGTCGGTCTCGTCGCAGATCAACTGCGTCAGCATGCGGTCGCTGTCGGGGACCGAGGCCTCAAGCAGCTGCGCCGCACCGCGAATGCCCGATAGCGGGTTCTTGATCTCATGGGCCAGCATGGCCCCCAGCGCTGTGATCGAACGCGCAGCTCCTCTATGGGTCAGCTGCCTGTCCATTTTTTCAGCAATTGTCCGTTCTTGCAGCATAAGCACGACGGCATCGCTCTGGCTGGACAAAGGAGAGGCAAAGACATCGACCACGCGATCGACGCCGAGACGGGGAGAGCCGAGGTCAAGCCGATATTCGCTGACGCTCGCGCCGCGCCGCTGCACCTCCTCCACCAGCGCCAGCACCGGCGAGCCAAAGGCGATCAGATCGTCGATGCGCTGCCGCTTCAACACGACGGCGCTGGACTGGAAGAAGTCCTCGGCGGCCGTGTTGGCGTAGAGGATACCATGGCCCTCGCCGATCACGACGACCGGCATCGGCAGCACGTTGAGGGCCTGCATCTCGATCGGATCGAGCAGGAAATCATCCCTGCCCCGTCCGCCGCCATCAAAAAACGCCATCGCCATACGCAACACCTTTCCGTCAGGCCGCAGCGCGGCTGAGCTCCGGAGAAAACAGTCGCGTCAATGCGCCGAGCACCAGATGCGGATCGTCAGAAGTCAGGAGCGTGCGCCGCTGTTCGGGATCGGGCATGCCGCCGCTCGCCACGGCCTCATCGGCATAGGCCGCCAGATGCTTGCGGGCATGGCGCACACCATGGGCGATGCCCATCAGGCTGAGCAGCCCCTCATAGTGGTCGCGCGCGATGGCGAATTTCTGGCCAAGGCCGAGCTGTGGGGACGCCCGCCCGGCAAGCGCAGCGCCGATCTCGCCGACCAGCCATGGTCTGCCGAGTGCGGCGCGGCCGACCATCACGAAATCTGCACCCGATTGGGCAAGGCAATTGCGCGCATCATCCTCGTCATGGATGTCGCCATTGGCGACGAGCGGAAAATCTCCCTGCTCGCGCACGGCCCGGATCGCGCCCCAATCGGCGACGCCCTTGTAGAATTGCTGCCGGGTCCGGCCATGCACCGTGATCATCGACGCGCCCGAGGCGACGGCGCGGCGCGCCAGTTCCGGCGCGTTGCGCGAGGCCTCATCCCAGCCCAATCGCATCTTGACGGTGACAGGCACGCTCACGGCCTTCACCGCGGCTTCGACGAGCCCGATCGCATGGTTGAGATCGCGCATCAGCGCCGAGCCTGCCCAGCCACCTGTGACCTTCTTGGCCGGGCAGCCCATGTTGATGTCGACGATCGCCGCGCCATTGGCTTCGGCCAGCCGTGCCGCCTCGCCTAGCCAATGCGGATCACAGCCGGCAAGCTGGACGACATGGGGCGAGACGCCGGCTCCCTCGGCGCGGATGCGCGCCTCCTCGCTGCCCCTGACGAACTCGTCGGAAGCAACCATCTCGGAGACGACGAGGCCTGCACCATGGCGCGCTGCGATCCGACGCATCACGATGTCGGTGACACCCGACATCGGCGCCAGGAAAGCGCGCGAAACGGGAGCGACGTCCGGCAGGATCGCTACGTCGGCGCTCGAATTTGAGGCAACTTCCATTATGCATATTTATTGGACATTGCTGCGAGAGCGCAAGAGGCCTCGGAACATATTGCAGTGCATCATCGCCGCACCCCTGCCGCATGGCTTGCCGAGCGTCTCGCCTGCGGACTTGGCGATCGCACGCCGTGCCACTATCACCCAATCCCTGCTGGACTATTGCCCCTGCTGGACCATTGCCCGTGCTCACAGAAACAAGCAGCCGCCGCGCAGCCATCGCTGCCCTGATCGTCGCCGCCGGGCGCGGGCTGCGCGCCGGCGGAGACCTGCCCAAGCAATATCGCGCCCTCGCGGGCCGGCCAGTTCTTGCGCAGGCCCTGACGCCTTTTTTAGCTGACGCTGCGATCGATCATGTCATGGTCGTCATCGGGCCAGGCGACAACGCACGCTATGCCCACGCCGTCGCCGACCTGCCGACAGGGAAGCTGCTCTCGCCGGCGCAAGGCGGCGCAACGCGGCAGGATTCCGTGCGCCTGGGCCTGCAAGCACTTGCCGCCACCGGCTTCGACGGCATCGTGCTGGTTCATGACGCCGCCCGCCCTTTCGTCACCGCTGCGCTTATGCGCCGCACGGTCGACGCGCTCCAAAGCGAGATCGCCGCCATCCCCGCTTTACCGGTGACGGACACGATCAAGCGCCTCGGTAGCGATGGTCGCGTCGCCGAGACACCGCCCCGTGATACGCTCGTCAGCGTGCAAACGCCTCAGGGGTTCCACTTCAAGGCCTTGCTCGCGGCTCATGAAGCCGCAGTCGCTGCCGGCCTGTCGGGCTTCACCGACGATGCGGCTTTGATGGAATGGGCCGGGCATCCTGTGAAAACCTTTCCCGGAGACCCAGCCAACGTGAAGCTCACCCATCCGCAGGACTTCGATCGCTCCCAGGGCGCGCCGCTTCATGTGCGCGTTGCGACCGGCTATGACGTCCACGCCTTCGGCGATGGCGACCATGTCTGGCTCGGCGGCACCCGCATCGCGCATGATCGCGGCGTGGTGGCGCATTCCGATGGCGATGTCGCCCTGCATGCCTTGACGGATGCGCTTCTCGGCGCGCTGACTGAGGGCGATATCGGCACGCATTTCCCGCCCAGCGACCCGCAATGGAAGGACGCGGCCTCCGCGCAGTTCCTGGCCTTCGCGGCAGAGCGCGTCAGGCAGCGCGGCGGGCGCATCGACTTCCTTGATCTCACTATCGTCTGCGAGGCGCCCAAGATCGGCCCGCATCGCGAAGCGATCCGTGCTGCGATCGCCGCCGCTGCCGCGATCCGCATCGATCAGGTCGCCATCAAGGCGACCACCTCCGAGCGGATGGGCTTCACCGGGCGCGGAGAAGGCCTGGCTGCCCTTGCGACCGCCACAATCCGCTTGCCGGAACCGGAGTAAAGCCATGTTCGATGCCGAGATCACCGAGCTGGCAACCGAGGTGCTGGATGCCTGCCGCAAGGCTGGGCTCACCGTCGCGACCGTCGAATCCTGCACCGGCGGCCTCATCGCCGGCGCGCTGACCGCGATCCCCGGTTCTTCCGATGTCGTCAATGGTGGGCTGGTGACCTATTCCAACGCGGCCAAGAGCGCGCTCGCTGGCGTGCCGGCCGAACTGATCGAAGCCCATGGCGCGGTCAGCGAGCCGGTTGCGCGCGCCATGGCCGAGGGCGGCTGGATGCGGCTTGCCGCCAACCTTGCCATCGCCGTCACGGGCGTGGCCGGGCCCGGCGGCGGCAGCGCGGAAAAGCCCGTGGGGCTGGTGCATTTCGCTTGTGCCGGAGGCCACGCGACCGTTCATCGCGAACAGCGCTTCGGGCCTCTGTCACGCGACGAGGTTCGCCGTCTGACGGTCGTCACCGCGCTTGAGATACTGCGTGAAGCCGCGCGCGACGCGGTCTGACGCGATCGTCAGGCCTGCTCAATCCGAGAGCTTGCGCCAGATTGCACTGACGATATCGGCGTAGTCGTCGCGCCAAGGCCGAGCCGTATCGGGACCGTCCTGCCTGATCCAGGCCTTGTCGCCGGCAAGCGGGCCGACATCCACCTGTTGGCGCGCAACGATAGCGACCTGAGGCGAACTCTTCATTTGCACAGCCAGCTCGTTTGTCTGCTGTGGTTCGCGGATCCAGGTCGTCAGCCCCTGCCCGCGCGCCGTTGCCGTTACCACAGGGCCCAGCTCCATGTTGCGATTGGAGATGTGGAACAGCACGGCGCCGTTTGGCTTCAGCTTGGTGATGTACAGCGCAAGCGCCTCCCGCGTCAGCAAATGAAGCGGGATGGCATCCGAGGAAAAGGCATCGACCACGAGCAAGTCGAGCGAACCATTCGGAGCGTCTGCGAGAGTGAGCCGCGCATCGCCCAGGACAAAGGCAGTCGCCGGCGCGCAGGCGTTGAAGAAACTGAAGCGCGTGGGGTCGGTCGCGATCCGCACGACATGGGGATCGATCTCGTAAAAATTCCAGTCTTCTCCGGAGCGTATCTGGCAGGCGAGAGACCCAGTTCCCACCCCGATCACCGAAACCTTGGCGAGCGTCCCGCCGCGCGCCTGACGCACGGAGTCAATTCCGTCCGCAATGGCGCCGCCGCTGAAATAATATGTCAGGGGCTCAGGCCTGCCGACGGCCATGGTTCCATCCGGCTCACGCAGCTTCTGTGCCCCATGCATCGTGCTTCCGTGGAACAGCATGCGGAAGCGGCCGTCATCGCTGTCTACGATGCGATTCACGCCGAAGAAGGACCGCACCGAGTCGGTGCGCTGCTGCTCGCGCAGCACGATCCCGACAAAGCCTAGTGAGACGAGCGCAGCGATTGCGCCGCGCATCCAGCCGGACAGCTTGATTGCCGTAAAGCCGGGCCGGCAGAGCAGGCCGGCGACGAGCAGCACTGGATATTCGATGACGGAGTTGAAAATGATCGGCGCCAGCAGCCCACTGAACAGCCCGCCGAGCACGCCGCCAATCGACATCCAGAGATAGAACTGCGTGAGATTGGCTGGATCTGGCCGGAGTTTCGCCAATTCCCCATGCGCCACCATCGCCGTCAGGAAAAACAGGCCGAGATGCAATGCGAGGTAGAACCACCAACCGAAATCCGGCTTGAACGCGATCAACACGACAAATGCCGCCACCAGAGCGAGTTGGGCATTGAGCATCCAGGCATGAGGCAGGATCGGCTTGCGCTGGAAAACGATGACGAAAGTCAGTAGAAAGAGCGCGAGCGGCACCACCCAGAGCAGCGGAGCTGCAGCGACATCAGTCGAAACATGCGCCGTCACAGCAACGAGCAGCCCGGACGGCACGAAGGCCAGCGCGACCCAGGCCAGTTTCTCCTGCATGGCAATCACCGTTTGCGGCAGCTTTGTTTGGATGCCTGTGGTCCCGGGGACGGACTGACCGAGACCCAAACCCGCGCAGGCTGCGATACCGGCGAGCAATAGCCCAAATCCCCAAGTCCATAACGTAGCCTGACCGGACAAGGCCAAGAAGGGTTCGATCGCAAAGGGATAGGCGATCAGCGCAAGGAAACTGCCGACATTCGAGGCTGCGTAGAGAAAATACGGATCTTTCGCATGAGCGTGTCCCGTGCGGGCAAACCAGGCCTGCAGGAGCGGGCCATTGGCCGAGACGGCGAAGAAAGGCAGGCCAACGGACATGCCGAACAACGCAACGAGCCAGGGAATCTCGCCATCCGGGGGCGGCCGATCGAAGCCCGCTGCGATGCCGATCGGCAACGCGATCAGCAGCACGACAATCATGAGGCTGATGTGGATCAGCGCCGCGTGACGGATGGCGAAGCGACTGACGAGCCAATGCGCATAGCCATAGCCGGCAAGCAGCACGGCCTGGAAGAAGACCATAGCCACAGACCAGACCCCCGGGGAGCCACCAAGTCGCGGCAGCACCATCTTGGCGAACATCGGCTGGATGCCGAAGAGCAGAAAGGCCGAGAGGAAGATCGTACCGAGGTAGATCGGCAGGGTCGTCGCCAGGCGCCGAGCTTCAACTTGGCTCCCGGCCTGCGTCTGCGGCGCGTCCATCATGGTTCCCCTCAGAAATATAGGGCAACAATGACGCAAACTGTTTAAGGCCCGGTGATCGCAGCCGCGGCCGTGCCGCGCCCATAGACGACGTCGGCCCGGCGTTCGAAAGCTTCCGCGAACTTGCGGAAGGCCTTGTCGAACATCGCGCCCATCAGCAGGCCGAGCATGCGGCTGGCGAATTCGTAGGAGATGAAGAAGCCGATCTCGCAGCCGCCCTGGCTTGGCTTGAAGGTCCAGCGGTTCTCCAGATAACGGAACGGCCCGTCGACATATTCGACCAGGATCTTGAGATTGGCCGGGTCGAGCGTCACCCTGCTAGTGAAGGTTTCGCGGATCGCCTTATAGCCGACGCTCATATCGGCGAGCAGAACCTCGCCGCCGCCCTCGCGCGGCGTCCGCTTGCGCACTGTCAGCCCCTCACAGAGCGGCAGGAACTCCGGATACTTTTCGACATCGGCGACGAGCGCGAACATCTGCTCGGGCGAATGCCTCACCCGGCGGGCGTTGTTGAACATCGGCATGACGGTCTGGGCGTCCTCAGCCGAGCTTCGCGGAGCGCGCGGCGCGCAACTTGGCGAAATCCTCGCCGGCATGATGCGAGGAGCGCGTCAGCGGCGTCGAGGACACCATCAGGAAGCCCTTCACATAGGCGATCGCCTCGAACCCCTTGAACTCCTCGGGCGTGACGAAGCGGATCACCGCATGGTGCTTGCGCGACGGCGCGAGGTACTGGCCGATGGTGATGAAATCGACATCGGCCGAGCGCAGATCGTCCATCAGCTGGAGGATCTCGTTCCGCTCCTCGCCCAGGCCGACCATGATGCCGGATTTGGTGAAGATCGTCGGGTCGAGCTCCTTCACCCGCTGGAGCAGGCGCAGTGAATGGAAATAGCGCGCGCCGGGCCGCACGGTCAGGTATTTGCCGGGCACCGTCTCGAGATTGTGGTTGAAGACATCGGGTTTGGCCGCGACGACGACCTCCAGCGCGCCGGGCTTGCGCAGGAAGTCCGGCGTCAGGATTTCGATCGTCGTACCCGGCGAAGCCTCGCGGATCGCGCGGATGACGCGGGCGAAATGCTCGGCGCCGCCATCCTTGAGATCGTCGCGGTCGACCGAAGTGATGACGACATGCTCCAGCCCGAGCTTGGCGACGGCCTGCGCCACTTTATGCGGCTCATCCTGGTCGAGAGGCTGCGGCACGCCGGTCTTGACGTTGCAGAAAGCGCAGGCCCGCGTGCAGGTGTCGCCCATGATCATGAAGGTGGCGTGCTTCTTCTCCCAGCACTCGCCGATATTGGGGCAGCCCGCCTCCTCGCAGACCGTGACGAGCTTGTTCTCCTTGACGATCTTCTGGGTCTCAGCCCATTTCGGCGAGCCCGGCGCCTTGACCCTGATCCAGTCCGGCTTGCGCAGGATCGGATTCTCGGGCCGCTTCTGCTTCTCGGGATGGCGCAGTTCCGCGGCCGGCGCCGGGGCTTCAGCCTTGGGATTGCCGATATTGGGTCGCGGATCGCGGTTCAGCAGATCGAGAACGAGCGCCATGCTCAAAAACTTCCATATATGTGGCAGACCGGGGCCAGCGCCCCCGCCTGCCCTCTAGCTAATCCGCCTTGAGGCGGACGACAACAGGAGCCGATGTCGCGTCAGGCAACAGGCTTGCGGAAGGCGTTCCAGACCACGATGACGAT
The DNA here is from genome assembly GCF_001741865.1 of Bosea vaviloviae. Classification (NCBI taxonomy): domain Bacteria; kingdom Pseudomonadati; phylum Pseudomonadota; class Alphaproteobacteria; order Hyphomicrobiales; family Alloboseaceae; genus Allobosea; species Allobosea vaviloviae. The sequence goes on along the minus strand of NZ_CP017147.1, from coordinate 4,264,667 downwards.
GACTGCGCCCGCGATCGCAGCGACCAGGGTGCGAACGAAGCCGAAGATCGGGATATCGAGCAATTCCGCCAGCCGGCTGCCAAGGAAAGAGCCTGCGACGCCAACCAGCATATTGGTCAGGATGCCATGGTTGGAAGACGTGATGCGCTCCGCGATCCAGCCGGCAAGAAGACCGATAAAGATCGTCGCGAAGAAGCCGTAGCCCGGCTGCGCCGACATGGCGGCATTGATGGAGTCCATCGTCCTTGATCTTTCAGCTCATTGTGAAACAGGGAGGAAACGGAACCAGCCTAGGTTGGTAGAGCATTTCTGCGTTTCTCCGAATCGCAGAAATGCTCTACCTCCTTGTTTTATCGCATTTTCTTCACGCGAACCGGTGCCCACTTCGCTCGAAAAAGCTCTAGGTGCAGTCACGCGATAAAGCGCGCCAGAAGAACCACAAGAATTGCGCCCAATACAGCCATCGCCATCTCGTCGAGAAAACCATGGCCGGTGCGCACACGCCAGCCGGTCAACCGCACAAGCCCCTGCCCGACCAGCATGCCGAGCACGCCGACGACGGCGTGGCGGACCAGCCCGCCACCGCCCACGATCAGACTGGCGACGAACCCCGTCACGGTGCCCAACGCGATCGTCGGTGCCAGCACGCGCCAATCCACCGGCAAACCGCGACCTGGCGGCAGAATCTCGACCTTGTCGTCGGGGACGATCCGTTCGGGATCACGGGGTTTGCGGCTGCGTGCGGTCATCGCTGCGATAGGCCGTCCCGTGTCGAGCGGATTGCGGAATCGAGCCTGATATCAGGCGATCAGCCGGGCCAGCAGGACCACGACGATCGCGCCGATCGTCGCCGTGATGATCTGCGAGACGAGCGGATTGCCGATGCCGAGATTGATGCCCAGAGCCGAGAGCAGGAAACTGCCGACAAAGGCGCCGATCAAGCCGGTGATGATGTAGCGGATCAGCCCGCCACCGCCCACGACGATGCTGGCGAGCCAGCCCGCGACAAGACCGATGACGATGGCGACGATGATCGAACGCGTGTCCATGACGAGTTCCCTGCCCCTACCGGTCCGTTATTGGCCGGCGTCTCCACAAAATGCGTGAACGCGCGCTTCGATCTTCGGTTCGGTCAGGCGTTCAGCACTTTCCCATAGGCGTCGAGCACGCTCTCCTTCATCGTCTCCGAGATCGTCGGATGCGGGAAGATGCTGTGCATCAATTCTTCCTCGGTGGTCTCGAGGTTCATGGCCACAACGAAGCCCTGGATCAGTTCGGTCACTTCAGCGCCGACCATATGGGCGCCGAGGAGCTTGCCGGTCTTGGCGTCGAAGATCGTCTTGACCAGTCCGCTATCCTCGCCCAGCGCCACCGCCTTGCCGTTGGCGACGAAGGGGAAGCGCCCGACCTTGAGCTCGTAGCCGGCTGCCTTCGCCTTGGCTTCGGTCAGGCCGACGCTGGCGATCTGCGGATGGCAATAGGTGCAGCCCGGGATCATCAGCTTGTCCATCGCATGCGGATGCAGCCCCTTGATCGCCTCGACGCAAATCACCGCCTCATGCTCGGCCTTATGCGCCAGCATCGGCGGCCCGGCGACATCGCCGATCGCGTAGACGCCCTTCACATTGGTGCGGCAGAAATCATCGATGACGATGCAGCCGCGATCGGTCTTCACGCCGAGTGCTTCCAGGCCCAGATTCTCGATATTGCCGACGACGCCGACGGCCGAGATCATCCGATCTGCGGTGATGGTCTGCTTGCCGCCCTTCTCGTCCTCGATATGGGCCGTGACACTGTCGGCGCCCTTCTCGACCTTGGTGACCTTGGCCCCGGTCAGGATCTTCATGCCCTGCTTCTCGAAGGCTTTGCGCGCGAAGGCGCCGATCTCGGCATCTTCGATCGGCACGACCTGGGGCATCACCTCGACGACCGTGACCTCGACGCCCATCGTCCGGTAGAACGAGGCGAATTCGATGCCGATCGCGCCCGAGCCCATCACGAGCAGCGATTTCGGCATTTTCGCCGGCACCATCGACTCGAAATAGGTCCAGATCAGCTTGCCGTCGGGCTCGATGCCGGGCAGAGCGCGTGGCCGCGCGCCGGTCGCGATGACGATATGGTCGGCAGTGTAGGTGCCCTCGCCCTTGGCCCCCTTGGGCGGCGGCACCTGCGGCTGCATGGCAGGCTTCTTCGTCGGCGCGACCGCGATCGTGCCGGGCTTGGTGAGCTTTGCCTCACCCCAGATCACATCGACCTTGTTCTTCTTCATCAGGAACTGGACGCCGTTGTTCATCCGCGCCGCAATGCCGCGCGAACGCGCCACCACGGCAGCGAGATCGGCCGTGAACGTGCCTTCCAGCTTCAGCCCGTAATCCTTGGCGTGCTGGCCGTAATGCAGGATCTCGGCTGAGCGCAGCAGCGCCTTGGTCGGGATGCAGCCCCAGTTCGAGCAGATACCGGCAAGATGCTCGCGCTCGACGATCGCCGTCTTGAAGCCGAGCTGCGCCGCACGGATGGCGGCGACATAGCCGCCGGGGCCGGAGCCGATGATGATGACGTCGTAGTCAGCCATGGTCAGGCTCCCATCAAACCAGCATCGCCATGGGCTTCTCGATATAGCCCTTGAACGCCTGCATCAGTTCGGCCCCGAGCGCGCCATCGACGGCGCGGTGGTCGGTCGAGAGCGTCACCGACATCACGGTCGCGACCGCGAGCTGTCCGCCCTTGACGACAGCGCGCTGCTCGCCGGCGCCGACCGCCAGGATCGTCGCATGCGGCGGATTGACGATCGCGGCGAAGTCCTTGACGCCGAACATGCCGAGGTTCGAGACCGCCGTGGTGCCGCCCTGATACTCCTCGGGCTTCAGCTTGCGGTTCTTGGCGCGGGCTGCCAGGTCTTTCATCTCGTTGGAGATCTGCGAGAGCGTCTTGTGGCAGGCGTCCCTGATCACCGGCGTGATCAGACCGCCCGGGATCGAGACCGCGACGCCGACATCGGCATGCTTGTGCTTGAGCATGGTGTTCTCGGTCCAGCTCACATTAGCCTCTGGCACCGCGCGCAGCGAAAGCGCCAATGCCTTGATCACGAGGTCGTTGACCGAGAGCTTGTAGGCCGGCTTGCCGTCCTTCTCGGGCGCGGCGGCATTGAGTTCCGCACGCAGCTTGAGCAGCGCGTCGAGCTCGCAATCGATCGTCAGATAGAAATGCGGGATCGTCTGCTTGGATTCGAGCAGGCGGCGCGCAATCGTCTTGCGCATGCCGTCATGCGGCACTTCCTCGTAGGAACCCGGCGCGAACAGCTTCTTGACCGCCTCGTCGGACATGCCGGCGGCGAGCGGCGCTGCAGCCGGCTTGGGCGCGGCCGCGGGAGCAGCGGACGGCGCGGCCTTGGCGGCTCCGCCGGCCTTCGCAGCCTCGATGTCCTTCTCGACGATGCGGCCATGCGGGCCCGAGCCCTGAATCTTTCCGAGGTCGAGGCCCGCTTCCTTGGCCAGACGCTTGGCGAGCGGCGAGGCGAAGGCGCGCTCGCCGCTGGCCGAGGCCACAGGAGCGGCAGCCTTGGGAGCAGCTTCAGCCTTGGGAGCCTCGCTCGCGACGGCTGGGGCGGGCGCCGCCGCCTTGGGCGCAGCCTCGGCCTTGGGAGCCTCGGCCTTGGCCGGAGCGGCAGCCGCCTTCACATCCTCTCCCTCGGCAGCGATCACGCCGATGATCTCGTTAACGGCGACATCGGCCGTGCCGTCCGGCACCAGGATCTTGGCCAGGATGCCTTCATCGACGGCCTCGACCTCCATGGTCGCCTTGTCGGTCTCGATCTCGGCGATGATGTCGCCGGACTTGATCGTGTCGCCTTCCTTCTTCAGCCATTTGGCGAGATTGCCCTTCTCCATGGTGGGAGAGAGCGCGGGCATCAGGATGTTGGTTGGCATCGGTCAGCCCCTTCTCAGCGGTAGCAAACGGCTTTGGCCGCAGCGACGACCTCGCCGATATTCGGCAAGGCGAGCTTCTCGAGGTTCGCCGCGTAAGGCATCGGCACGTCCTTGCCGGTGACGCGGGCGACCGGCGCGTCGAGATAGTCGAACGCCGCCTCCATGATGCGCATGCCGATCTCGGCGGTGACGCCCGACTGCGGGAACCCCTCCTCGACCGCGACGCAGCGATTGGTCTTCTGCACGGAGGCGATGACCGTCTCGATGTCCATCGGCCGGATCGTGCGCAGATCGATGACTTCGGCCTCGATGCCCTCCTTGGCGAGCGCTTCGGCCGCACCCAGCGCGTAGGTCATGCCTATGCCGAAGGAGACGATCGTGACGTCCGTGCCCGGACGCACGATCTTGGCCTTGCCGATGGGGACCAGGAAATCATCGCTCTTGGGAACCTCGAAGGTCCGGCCGTAGAGGATCTCGTTCTCGAGGAAGATGACCGGGTTCGGATCGCGAATGGCGCTCTTGAGCAGGCCCTTGGCATCCGAGGCGCTGTAGGGAACGACGACCTTCAGGCCCGGCACATTGGAATACCAGGCGGCGTAGTCGTGGCTGTGCTGCGCGCCGACGCGCGCCGCAGCGCCGTTGGGGCCGCGGAAGACGATCGGACAACCCATCTGGCCGCCCGACATGTAGAGCGTCTTGGCGGCGGAGTTGATGATATGGTCGATCGCCTGCATGGCGAAGTTGAAGGTCATGAACTCGACGATCGGCTTCAGGCCGGTCAGCGCCGCGCCAACGCCGATACCGGCGAAGCCGTGCTCGGTGATCGGCGTATCGATGACGCGCTTGGCGCCGAATTCCTGCAGCAGCCCCTGGGTGACCTTGTAAGCGCCCTGATATTCCGCGACCTCCTCGCCCATGACGAAGACATCACCGTCGCGGCGCATTTCCTCGGCCATGGCGTCGCGCAAGGCTTCGCGCACCGTGATGGTCGCGACCTCGGCGCCTGCCGGAAATTCGGAGGACGCGTCATAGGACTTCGCCTGAGCCGGGACGCTTGGCGGCGCGGAGGCTGCTGGCGTGGGCTCGGCCTTGGCTTCCGGCTCGGCCGGCTTCTCAGCCGGCTTGGCGGCTGCCGGCTTGCTCGCCGCGCTGACATCCTCGCCCTCGGCCGCAATCACGCCGATCGGCGTGTTGACCGCGACATTGTCGGTGCCGTCGGCGATCAGGATCTTGGCCAGGATGCCTTCATCGACGGCCTCGACCTCCATGGTCGCCTTGTCGGTCTCGATCTCGGCGATAATGTCGCCGGCCTTGACCGTATCGCCTTCGGCTTTCAGCCATTTGGAGAGCTTGCCCTGCTCCATCGTCGGCGAAAGAGCAGGCATGAGAATGTCGATCGGCATGAACGCACCCGGATTTCTGAAAGACGCGGGGATTGGGATTAAGGCCGCAAGGCCTGCGGAAGCGGGCGCGCCGCTCAGGCGCGCGCCGTCTCCAGCGTGATGTCGGTCCAGAGCTCAGAGACATCGGGCTCGGGATCGTGCGTCGCGAATTCCGCCGCGTCGTTGACGATCTCGCGGACTTTGGCGTCGATCGCCTTGAGCTCGTCCTCGCTCACCTTGAAGTCGCGGGTCAGACGGCCCCTCACCTGCTCGATCGGATCGTGCTCCTCGCGCATGCGCTGGACCTCGTCCTTGGAGCGGTACTTCGCCGGGTCGGACATCGAATGACCGCGATAGCGATAGGTCTGCATTTCCAGGATATAGGGCCCCTGGCCGGAGCGGGCGTGCTCGATGGCGCGCTCGGCGGCGGCGCGCACGGCGCGCACATCCATGCCGTCGACCTGCTCGCCGGGGATGCCGAAGGAGAGGCCGCGCCGCGAGAAATCGGTCTGCGCCGAGGCGCGGCTGACCGAGGTGCCCATGGCGTAACGGTTGTTCTCGATCACATACACGACCGGCAGCTTCCAGAGCTGGGCCATGTTGAAGCTCTCATAGACCTGGCCCTGATTGGCCGCACCGTCACCGAAATAGGCGAACGAGACCCGCCCGTCATTGCGATACCAGTTGGCGAATCCCAGGCCGGTGCCGAGCGAGACCTGCGCGCCGACGATGCCGTGCCCGCCATAAAAGTTCTTCTCGCGGGAGAACATATGCATCGAGCCGCCCTTGCCGCGGGAATAGCCGCCCTGGCGCCCGGTCAACTCCGCCATCACGCCGCGCGATTCCATGCCGCATGCCAGCATATGGCCGTGGTCGCGATAGCCGGTGATGACCTGATCGCCATCCTTGGAGGCCATCTGCATGCCGATGACGACGGCTTCCTGCCCGATATAGAGGTGGCAGAAGCCGCCGATCAGGCCCATGCCGTACATCTGGCCGGCCTTTTCCTCGAAGCGGCGGATCAGCAGCATCTCGCGATAGGCGTGAAGCTCCTCTGCCTTGTCGAAGGTCGGCATGTTGCTGAGCGCCTTGGACGCCCCCTTGTCGGCTCCAGTCTTGGCGGAGCCCGTCTTGGTCGCCGTCTTCGCGGCGGCCTTGGATTGAGCGGGAGCTTTTGTCTTACGCGCGGCAACGGCCATCAGCGGTCCTCCAGGGTCATTCGACCTTGGTTGTAGAGGATCGCAAAACCCTTGGCGAGAGAGCCATCTCGCACTGCAGCATTTGTTAAACCATTGTAATTGCAGCACTTTCCATAATTAACTGGAATCCAGTTAATCGGTGTGCCGGGGACTATTTGCCGGCATCCGCGGCGCTCAACGCCCCATCAGGATGACGTCATTCTTGTGAATGCGACCAAGCGTGTTGCGCGCCATCTCTTCGAGCAGGTCGCGATCGACCGCCTCGTCACGCACCAGCGACAGGCGCTGTTCCCAGCTCTTGCGCTCGACGGTCAGGGCGGCGAGCTCGGTCTCCATCTCGCGCAACGTTCCCTGCAAGGTGTCGCGCGCTTCCAGCCCACGCGTGCCATGCTGGGCGTGGAACAGGAAATAGCTCACCACCGCGCCCGAGACGAGGTAGAGCGCGAGCGTGACGAGGACGGATCTGACACCGCGACGAATAACCATTCCGGCAGGCTAGGCCGGGTTGGTTTCCGGCGGGTTAACGCGAAGGCCGCACGAGCCGGGCGACGCCATCGGGCGCAGGAGCCTCGCCATGCGAGACGGCTGCCAGATCGGCCTCGACGCGCCGAGCGATCGGCAGCCTGAAATGCAAGGGGTCCCAGTAATTCTCGTCGACCTCAGTCACTGCCGAGCCATGCGCATAATCGACGATGGTCGCGCCCTGGCGCGCCGCGAGCCCACGCAAGGCGGCCTTGCAAGCGCTGTAGCGCTGCGCCGCGACAGAGCCTTCGCGCGGCTGCGCGGCGACATGCGTCGGCGGCAGCACGATCAGCTTCGAGGTCTCGGCGGGAAACGAGGACAAGGCCTGGTCGAGCCAGGCCAGGGCCGGAAAGCGCCAGCCCAGACGCTCGGCTTCACTGACGGGCGCAGGCGGCGACAGCGGCGTCAAATCCGGCGCAAAACCGTGATTGTCGGCATAAAGATGGCTTCGCGCCCGCGCCAGATCATAGCTGGCCTCGGGTGGCGTGAAGACCTCATAGCCGTCTCCACGGATACGCGCAGGCAGGTAACCGAGCCTGTGCGCGAGCAACCGCGCCGAGATCTCGAGCGTCGTCAGGTTCAGCTGCCTCAGTGCGTCGGCCCAGCTTGCGCCATCATAGAGCCAGGGCGGAAACGGTCGTGGCGTCAGGCGTTTGGCCGGCGTGGTCGCGTCGCCTTCGCACCAGGTCAGGTCGAGCCCCCAGATCACGGCTTTCGGCGCAGCAACGGTGCGCGCAAACAGGTCAGCCATTTGCACCTGCTCCCAGGGCGTGGCTGCATTCATCGCGAGATTGGCGAAGCGCCCGCCGATCGAGCGCGATAGAATCGCAGGATCGAGCAAGCGCATCGTCGAGGTGCCGAAGACCCCCGAATCGAACGCACCCGAGCGCACGAGCTGCGGATACATATAGCGCTGGTTGAGATCCATGAGCGGCCGCGCCGGCACGCCGGCCCGCACCCGCAACCCAAACGGATCGAGCGCCACGACGAATCCGAACAACACCCCGCCCAGCACGAGCGCCGAAACCAGAAACGCCATCGTCCAGGCCAGCCAGACCTGGCGTCGCGCTCCAGGCGCAGCAGCCATCGTCGGATCAATCCCGAACGGCATCGAGACCGGCGGCTCCTGCTGCGGCGGACCTGGGCAAAACGAACATCGCGAACCTCCGGCGCGCTTCTGCCACAGAAGCGGCCTTACGAACAATGTTGACCCGCGCGCGACGCCTGCCTATGTCAGCGCACCGGTGAGGGCGGGTAGCTCAGTGGTAGAGCACGTGACTTTTAATCATGTGGTCGAGGGTTCGATCCCCTCCCCGCTCACCAGCACCTTCAGCAACGTTGTGATTGAAGGCGCAAACGGCCTCCCGCTCGGGCGCTGGGAAACAGGTTTCCAAGGTTGAGAATCTCGCGGAACCCGCGCTAACGCCTCGTGGTATGAGGGTTTCTGCGCTTCTATCCACTGAGCCAAGCCGGGAAAATTGACACGCAACGCCGAATTCCACAGATTTACACACGCATGTCGTCGATTGGGGCGACACCTCGCTACAGCGGCGGGGAGATATAGCAGGAAGGGGCGACGATGATGACCATCAATTGCCGCGCAACTGCGGCGTGCCTGACGAGTCTGGCTCTGGCGGGATGCATGGGACAAACGATTCCGGCAGCGGAATCGATCACCAAGCCGACCATGGAGGCCTTCACGCAATTGAGCGCCTGGCGGCCTTGGCAACCCAAGGTGCAAGAGACCAAGGTGCAAGAGAGGCCCAAAGAGGAAGAGAGGCCGCAGCAGCCTCAGATCGCTCGCGTGGAAACGGTGCCGGCGACAGAGCCTCAGCCGATAACCACGCCATCGACCAAAATTCTGCAACCGAGCAAACCACAGCCCGTTCCAACACGCCTCGCCACACCAAGGCCAGTCGCGCCCCAGCCAAAGCTCATTCCAGCCTCGGCCACAGAGACCCCGGCACCCCTGCCGACCGCAGTGTCCTGCCAGACATTCGCGCAGCCCGGCCAGCGGGTGCGAATGGAGTGCAGCCCGCTCAACTGAGATTGCAGGGCCATCTGCTCCACAGGATGCTCGCCAAAGATGCTCGCCAAGAGCGCATAGTCTCCGCTGGCGCGGCTCAAATCACATATGACATAGGCGTTCTCGGCGGATCGGAATTGAGGCAAAATATGGGCAATCGAATCGCATCGGGATGATTTCGCGCCTGCAACACGCGGTTGCCGGCGCGCAGAAGCCGAATTCAGGCGCGTCTCCGCCAGGAAAAACAAATTCATCTGCCTGCGCCCTGAACAAATGCGCTGCCTGCGCGTTGCTCCTGCGTGCCGCTACTTGCGGTTACTGACAGGAGGCTCACATGTTCAAGCGTCGTATCGCTCTGACGTCCATCGGCTTCGCCATGCTCGCGGCGACCGCCATTGCGCAGACCAGTGCTCCGAGCCCGAGCGCGCCGTCGCCCTCCACTTCCGCGCCGGCCGCGTCCGACAGTAGCACTAAGGCTCCGGAGCAGAATCTCGCCGGCCAGGGGAAGTGGCGCGCCTCGAAATTGATCGGCGTCAATATCTACGGCCCCGATGACAAGAAGGTCGGGGGCGTAACGGAAGTACTGTTCGACAAGACCGGTAAGGTCGAGATGATTACCGTCGGCGTCGGCGGTTTCCTCGGCATCGGCTCCAAGGACGTCGCCATTCCTTTTGAGCAGGTAAGCTGGAGTGACCAGCCCATGGTCGCGGCGACACCCGCACCGGCCCCGAGCGGTGGCTCGGGCTCTGGAGCAGCCGGCGGCGGCATCGCCTCGGCACCGCCTGCGCCCAAGGCTCCGGCGATGTATCCCGACCATGGCAAGATCAAGCTGACCAAGGATCAGCTCAATGCTGCGCCGGCCGTCACCTATGCCGGTACCTGACCGAACCTAGGGACTGACCGGCATCGGGTTTTATCCTGCCTGATGATCAGGAAATAGCTGAGCAGGCCCGCCTTCCTCGGAGGGTGGGCCTGAAGGCTTGAGGCCCTTCAGGCATCATTATCATCAGCCAAGGCAGGCGCGACCAGAGGCGGGATCGCCTCCGGCAGATCGTCGGCGATCAGGCCCGGACCGAGCGCCTCGCCCGCCTTGCCGTGCAGCCAGACCGCCGCGCAGGCCGCCTCGAAAGCCAGCATGCCTTGCGCCAGCAATCCGGCGATGAGGCCGCCGAGCACATCGCCCGACCCTGCCGTCGCCAGCGCCCAGGAGCCGGTCGCGTTGATCGCCGTCCTGCCATCGGGATCGGCGATCACGGTATCGGGCCCCTTCAGCACGACGACCGCGCCCGAGGCAGCAGCGGCCAGCCTCGCCCGTTCCAGCTTTGATGCCTGCGCGACGATTCGCTCGTTATCGCCGAACAGGCGCGCGAACTCGCCTTCATGCGGCGTCAGCACGCAAGGCTTGAGCAGGCGAGACTTGAGCAGGCGAGACTTGCCGCGCTGGCGCAACCATCCCGGCCGCGAGGCGAGCAGCGTCAATGCATCGGCATCGAACACCGCCGGAATATCGGCGCGCAACACTGCCATCACGGCAGCCCTCGCCTCGGCATCGAGCCCCAGAGCCGGCCCGATCAGGACGGCGCCAAGACGCTGGTCGTCGAGCAGGGCCTGAAGCGTGGCCTCCGTCGCGATCGGCCTCTGCATCAAGGCGTCGGGCCCGCGCGCGGCATGAGCCGCCAGGGCTTCGGGACGGCAAGCAACCGTGACAAGGCCGGCGCCGATGCGCAGCGCCGCCCGCGCGCCGAGCCGTGGCGCGCCGACGCCTGCGAGCCCACCAGCCACGACGAGAACGGCGCCGCGGCGGTATTTATGGGTATCGCGTCGATGCCTCGGCCAGAGTTCGCGCCACAAGGCGGGGCCGTTGCGGAACATGGCAGGCCGCAATCCGCCCGCGCCGAAGACGGTCTCCGCACTCAGGCCGATCTGAGCGAGCGTGACGACCCCGCACAGCCCACGCCCGGGCTCGAGCAGATGGCCGGGCTTCAGCCGAAAGAAGGTCACGGTCTCGTCGGCCTGCACGACTGCCCCCTCGGCCCGGCCGCTATCGCCCGACAGCCCGCTGGGCACATCGACAGCGATCACCGGCCTGTCCGCCGTATTGGTTGCTGAGACGAGCCCGGCAATATCTCCGACCAGGGGCCGGTTGAGCCCTGCGCCATAAAGCGCGTCGACGATCAAGGCGTGATCGTGCGGCACGACGGTCGCGATCGGCGCGATCGCCCCGGTCCAGCGCGCGGCCATGGCAGCGGCATCGCCCGTCAGGGCCGAGCGTTCGCCGGCCAGCGCGACGGTGACGCCAAAGCCGCGCTCGCGCAGCAGGCGCGCCGCGACGAAGCCGTCGCCGCCATTGTTTCCCGGGCCGCAGAGAACAAGCACGCCGTCGCCGGGACGAGCGCGCCGGCTGACCGCATCGGCGACCGCCCGCCCTGCCCGCTCCATCAGCGCGAGACCCGGCGTGCCGGCCGCGATCGTTGCGCGATCGGCCGCAGCCATATCGGCCACGTTCAGCAGCGCCAGCCCGGTTTTGTCAGCTCTATCCACGAAGCCATCATCCAGAAGCCGCTCATCTCCGGCAAGCACGGAGTGGCGCAAAGGTGATTGCTCTTAAATTAAGCAAATGATCAATTTATGTGCTATTTTTTGCCCTATCATCAGGCGTCGGGAGGCTTTCTTCCACGTGGCGGGGGGCATACGCCGATGCTATGAGCAAGAAGAGCGGGTGTTTCGCTCGCCTGACGAGACGCTGGGGCCGTGACTGACGGAACCTTTGCTGTTCTCGGCGGCGAGCAGGCGGTTCGCAAGCCTGGAGGGAAGTCCAGGTCTGATCACGCGCGAGGGAGGCCGGTCGGCGCATGAAGAAGATCGAGGCGATCATCAAGCCGTTCAAATTGGACGAGGTGAAAGAGGCGCTTCAGGAGGTCGGCCTGCAGGGCATCACCGTTTTGGAGGCCAAGGGCTTCGGGCGCCAGAAGGGCCATACCGAGCTCTATCGCGGCGCCGAATACGTCGTCGATTTTCTCCCCAAGGTGAAGATCGAGATCGTGCTCGCCGACGAGATGGTCGAGGCCGCCATCGAAGCCATCAAGAAGGCGGCCCAGACGGGCCGCATCGGCGATGGCAAGATTTTTGTATCGACGGTGGAGGGGGCGATCCGCATCCGCACCGGAGAGACCGGCGCGGACGCTATCTAAGGGCTTCAATCCCGACCCGAAGGTTCTGCGTCCCGGTGGTTTTGGACACACCGCGGATCAGTCAATGTTGAGAAACTGCTTTCAAGAGGAATGCTGAGATGAAGAGCGCCAAGGATGTCCTCAAGGCGATCAAGGACAACGACGTCAAGTATGTCGACTTCCGCTTCACCGACCCGCGCGGCAAGTGGCAGCATGTGACGTTCGACATCACGATGATCGATGAGGACATCTTCGCCGAGGGCACGATGTTCGACGGGTCCTCGATCGCCGGCTGGAAGGCCATCAACGAGTCCGACATGCTGCTGATGCCGGATCCGACGACGGCCGTCATGGACCCGTTCTTCTCCGCCGCGACCATGGTCATCACCTGCGACGTGCTCGAGCCCGCCACCGGCGAGCCCTATAACCGCGACCCGCGCGGCATCGCCAAGAAGGCCGAGGCCTATCTGAAGTCGACCGGCATCGGCGACACCATCTATGTCGGCCCCGAGGCCGAGTTCTTCGTCTTCGACGACGTCAAGATCTCCGCCGACCCGTACAATACCGGCTTCAAGCTCGACAACGTCGAACTGCCGATCAACGGCATGACCGACTATGAAGGCGGCAATCTCGGCCACCGCATCGCCACCAAGGGCGGCTACTTCCCCGTTCCGCCGCAGGATTCGGCGCAGGACATGCGCGGCGAAATGCTGGCAGCCATGGCGGCCATGGGCGCCAAGGTCGAGAAGCACCACCACGAGGTCGCCTCGGCCCAGCACGAGCTCGGCCTGAAGTTCGACACCCTGACCCACATGGCCGACACCATGCAGGTCTATAAGTATGCGATCCACAACGTCGCGCAGAGCTACGGCAAGACCGCGACCTTCATGCCGAAGCCGATCTATGGCGACAACGGCTCGGGCATGCATGTCCACCAGTCGATCTGGAAGGGCGGCAAGCCCATCATGGCCGGCAACAAGTATGCCGACCTGTCGCAGGAGTGCCTCTGGTACATCGGCGGCATCATCAAGCACGCCAAGTCCCTGAACGCCTTCACCAACCCCTCGACCAACTCCTATAAGCGCCTCGTCCCGGGCTATGAAGCCCCGGTTCTGCTCGCCTATTCCGCGCGCAACCGCTCGGCCTCCTGCCGTATTCCGTGGACGACCTCGCCCAAGGCCAAGCGCGTCGAGGTCCGCTTCCCCGATCCGATGGCGAACCCCTATCTCGCCTTTGCCGCGATGCTGATGGCCGGTCTTGACGGCATCATCAACAAGATCGATCCGGGCCCGGCGATGGACAAGGACCTCTACGACCTGCCGCCGCGCGAGTTGAAGAAGATCCCGACCGTCTGCGGTTCGCTGCGCGAAGCGCTCGATTGCCTGAAGAAGGACAACGCCTTCCTTAAGGCCGGCGGCGTCTTCAACGACGACTTCATCGAGAGCTATATCGAGCTCAAGATGCAGGATGTGATGCGCTTCGAGATGACGCCGCACCCGGTCGAGTTCGCGATGTACTACTCCTACTGAGCCGTCAGGTTCAGGCGGAATCACGCTTCCTCCCGACCGCGCGTCTCGCGGTCCACCTGTGAAACCGGGGCAGAAATGCCCCGGTTTTTTTGTGCTTGGGCGCAAGGGCGCCAGTCGCAACTTGCATGATGAAAGCCAATGCAAATCGGCTATCGTTGTGCAAGTCACTGAACGGGAGTCGCCTGATGCGACGCAAGGATTTCGGCGCGATGGCCTGCCCGGTCGCGCGCAGCCTGGAGCGCGTCGGGGAATGGTGGAGCATCCTGATCCTGAGGGACGCCCTCGCCGGCATCACGCGCTTCGACGGCTTCCAGGCCAGCCTCGGCATCGCGCCGAACATGCTGACGCGGCGGCTCAATGGTCTCATCGAGAGCGGCCTGCTGGAAAAGCGCCCCTATAGCGATCATCCGAAGCGCTTCGACTACCTGCTGACCGAGCGAGGGCGTGATTTCCGCCCCGTGCTGCAGGCGCTGCTGACCTGGGGCAATCGTCATTTCGCGCCGGAAGGTGCGAGCATCATCATTCTGAACGGCGAAACCGGCACTGCGGCCGAGCCGATCCTGGTTGATCGCGTCAGCGGCCGGCCACTCTCGGACCCGGTCTTCCGCAATGCGCCCGGTCCTGCCGCTACGGCAGCGATCAGCCAGCGCTACGCCGCCGCAGCGGAGACGAGCGCATGAGCGCGGTTGACGCCCCAACGACCGCCATGCCGCCGGCCCATAGCGCGCGCACCTTGCGGCTGCTCCAGGATCCGGTCCTGCCGATGCTGCTGCGCATGGCCTGGCCCAATATCCTGATCATGCTGGCGCAATCGGCAACGGGGCTGATCGAGACCTGGTGGATCTCGCGGCTCGGGACCGACGCGCTTGCCGGCATGGCGCTGGTCTTTCCCCCGGTCATGCTGATGCAGATGATCTCCGCCGGCGCGATGGGGGGCGGTATCTCGTCCGCTGTGGCGCGCGCGCTTGGTGCCGGTCGCCGCATCGAGGCCGACGCCATCGTTTTGCATGCGATCCTGATCAATCTCGCGCTCGGTCTGTTCTTCTCGATCGTGATGCTGGCCTTCGGCCGGCCGATCTACCAGGCGCTCGGCGGCACGGGCGGCGAACTCGATGCGGCGCTAGCCTATTCCGACGTGGTCTTTGCCGGCACCGCCCTCCTTTGGATCATGAATGGGCTCGCCAGCGTCATCCGTGGCACCGGCAACATGCTGGTTCCGGCGCTGGTGATCTGCGTCGGCGTCGCGCTGCTGGTGCCTCTCTCGCCACTGCTGATCTTCGGCTATGGGCCGGTTCCCGCGCTCGGCATCGCCGGCGGCGGGGCTGCGCTGGTACTTTTCTATCTCGGCGGCGTGCTTGTGCTGGGCTGGTATATCCTGTCCGGCCGCAATGTCGTGCGCTTCGCCTGGATTCGTCTGCGCTGGGCGATCTTCGCCGACATCCTGCGCATCGGCGCCGTCGGCTCCATCACCTCGCTCTTCACAAACGTCACCATCGCGCTGTCGACGGCGATGGTCGCGGCCCATGCCGGGGTCGATGCGGTGGCAGGCTTCGGCACCGCGGCGCGGCTGGAATATCTCCTGATCCCGCTGGTCTTCGGCCTCGGCGCGCCGCTGGTCGCACTCGTCGGCACCAATATCGGTGCCGACCAGCCGGGGCGGGCGATGCGGGTTGCGATGATCGGCGGTGGCATCGCCTTCGCCATGACCGAGGCGGTCGGACTGGCGGCGGCGCTCTGGCCCGCCGCCTGGCTCGGCCTGTTCACGACGGCTCCGGGCGCGATCGAGACGGGCAGCCAGTATCTGCGCTATGTCGGCCCGACCTACGGCTTCTTCGGGTTGGGGCTCGCTCTCTATTTTGCGTCCCAGGGCGCTGGCCGGTTGCTGTGGCCCGTGACGGCGGGCTTCGTGCGCTTCGCCATCGCGCTCGGCGGCGGCTGGCTCGTACTGCGCCTGAGCGGTTCCCTTCAGGCACTGTTTGCAGCGTTGGGCCTGGCGCTCGTGGTCTACGGCATGATGCTGTTGGCCGCGGTCCGGTCGGGAGCCTGGTTCCGCAAGCCGGCCTGACCTCAGGCCGCGATCATGCGTGCGCCGTGTCCGCCGGTGACGCTGCGATAAGCTGCCGCGGTGCGCTCGACTCGCTCAAGAAGGACAACGCCTTCCTCAAGGCCGGCGGCGTCTTCAACGACGACTTCATCGAGAGCTATATCGAGCAAGCCGGCTTGTAAGCGCCAATTGGCTCGCTGCCGGTCTTGACCGTGTTGCGGAACGTGCAGCCCAGAAGATCGTGTCCTTGGCATTGTCGAGTGTCACCAAGCCAGCGGCGGCCGTGATCACGCCCGGCGCGCTATAGGATGGCAGAGCGAAGTTCTGGCCATCGAACGTCAGATTTCGAAAGCGCATTCCGCTCTGACCGCTGATGCGCAGACCATAATTGCCGCCGGTCAGACGCAAGGTCGCGGTCCCAGCCTGACAGGCAACCTCAATGCCGCGACCGGCCCCGTTCGTTGTCAGAATATCAATGTTGGCGATGTCATAGGTGCCGGGCCTCGCCTGAAGGGGCTTCCCCACGGTTCGGGCTGCATCGATTGCAGCACCAATCGCCGCACTGGTGAAACCTCAGGGCGGAGGCGTAGTGGGATCAGCAATCACGATGTCGTTTTCGTGGGACTCCGGAGCACGAGGATAAGTATGGGTGCGCTGTTTCGATTGAGGGATCTGGCCATCAAAGCACTGGTTCGCAGCCAGTGGAAAAGCTTGCGCTCAACCTCCCCTCGCCTCGCAGTGGTACCGCACGAGCATGTCGGTTTGGCTGTGCTCACCAACGGCCTCTATGAGCGCGAAGAGCTCGACTGCCTGAGCCTCATGCTCCGTAAACAGGGTCTCACGAGCGGAGTTTGCCTGGATATCGGCGCCAATATCGGCAATCACGCCGTGATCTGGTCTCGCTTGTTCGAGCAAGTGGTTTGCTTCGAACCCAATCCGCATATGGGCGCGATCCTCAGAGCCAACCTCGCCTTGAACGCCTGCGCGAATGTCCGCGTGATCGATGCCGGCCTTGGAACGGAGGATGCGGAGCTCCCCTTTTCCTTCCATGAGGACGGCAATGACGGCACCGGCACTTTCGCGAGGGGCAAGGGCGATCTGACCTTGCCGGTTCGGCAGGGCGACGCTCTCCTGGACGAGCTTGGTCTCGCCGATAGTCGGATTACCTTCGTAAAATGTGATGTCGAAGGGTTCGAACCCGCCGTATTCAAGGGACTGGAGCGGACCCTGAAAAAACATCGGCCGGTCGTCGCCTTCGAGAGCAACGCGCAGCAACTCGGCGATCAAACCTGGAGCACCTTGCGTGGCTGCGGCTACGAGCGGCTCTATGAGCTCCGCCATAACGCTGCCCAAGCTTCACCGGCTCTGCGCGAGATCATTCGATTCGCCCAGGGCCATCGCTGTACGATCGAGCCGATCAGCGCTCCCCCGCCCTATGCGGCCAATCTGTTGGCCTCCCCGCGCGATCTCGGCTGAGCCTCAGGCGGCAATCGCTCTCAGCGGGCCATAGGCGGCGAGAAGGCACTGTACATGATGCTCAAGCGTCAGAGGATTGCGCCAATAGGCGTCATAGCCGGCTCGCCCGAACTGCTCGGCCCGCGTATCGTCGGAGAGAGCCTCCAGGGCGCCACGCAATAGCGACGTCTCGGCGGCCGCGACGACGATGCCGCCACCACTTTCAGATACACGCTGCGCCGCGCCCATGTTGCGGCACAGTACAACCGGCACGCCTTGCGCCATAGCTTCGATCACCGTCAACGGCCCGGTCTCGTACCAGAGTGAAGGCGCAACAAGGCAGCGGGCTGCGCGTATTTCTTCGATGGCCGCCTCGGGCGGGACCCAGCCGGCGAAAACCGCATTTGGGTGGAGCCGCGCAATTTCGGCCTTGATGGTATCATCGCCATCGCCGACGAGCCGCAATGGCATGCCCGCCTCTCGCGCCGCCTGCGCCAGGACAAGAACCCCTTTCTCCTGCGTGAAACGCCCCAGAAACAGCGCATGCCGGTTGTTCGCAACGTCCGCCGGCGGGCGCCTCGAGGCTTCGATCATGTTTTCGACCACGGCACGGCGCGCGCTCTTCGGCAGGAACGGCTCGGCGAAGCGCCGGGCGAAATCGCTGACATGGATGAAGAGCGGCGCCTTGAGGCTGCGCATCGCCTCGTCCGAGCGCCATTGCCGGGCGACGCGCACCAGCTTGTGGACGTAAGAGGCGCGGTCGCAATTGCTGGCGATGCAGCTGACCGACATCGGCTCGCGCGTACAGGGCGCGCCGGCCTTGAAGTCGAAATAGCCGCCGACGGGGCAAAACGAGAAATAGTCGTGCATGGTGATTGCGACTGGCAGCCCGCTTTCGCCTGCCGCCGCAATCGCGGCCGGGCTGAACGCCTTGGTCCATTGGTGCAGATGCACCAGCGTCCCAGCCGGCTGGCGCGACAGCAGTGCGCTCAGGAAGGCATGGGCCGGCGCATTCCAGATGCCCTGACGTGCGGCGGCAAGCTTGCTGCCGACCTTCCAGATCTCCTCGCCCCGGAACATCTCGACCTGGATGCGGGGATGATCGAGCCGCTCGGAGACGGGGCCGATGGCGCAGGCGAAGACGATCTCGACGCCGGCCTCGGCCAGCCCTCGCGCGCTCTCGATCGCGACCTTGGCGGCACCGCCATTGACCGAACCGAAATCGCTGATGATCACGCTGCGCATGCCGACACCCCCGCGACCTTCGCCCGAATGATCCTTGGGAGAAGCAAACCCCGCCGACGCGACAATGCGTCGAAACGAAAAGCCTGAACGCTTCCCGAAACCCAGGGATCGCAGAGCACCCTACGCTGGGAAAGGTTGATATTTCGTCGGAGGAAGCCGGGCGCGTCGTTTTAGCGCCAAGGATGTCAGCGCCAAGGACGCCAGCGCAAAGGATGTCAGCGCAGGATGAGAGCCGCGAAACCGGCGACCGCCGCGAGCGCGGCAAGCAGCCAGACAAGATGCGAGGTCTGCGCTGCCTGGGAGGAGAACCTGGGAAGCGGGCCGAGATCCTCGTGGCCAAAAGCCTCGCCGGCCATGCGGGCCGCCCGTTCGAGCCCCACGACCCTGATGTTTGGCACAGACTGACGCAACGTCACGATAACCTCCCCTATCCGGAACCCTATCGCCTTGCGGCAATCCGCAGAGCCCCGGTAACCATTTAATGATCCTCGTCCCGGTGTGGTTAACGCAGGCTGAATAGGTCCGGTTCCAGGCTCATTTACCGAGTCTCGTGACGGCTGCGCGACACTCTGTCCACAGCGCCACAGCCTATGATGCGCCCTGTCGCATTTTTCCTCAAACCATTTGCGCCTATAGGCAGTGTCGCAGCGCGGTTTGCGTCCGCCTGCGCTATCATTCGCAGTTGCGAATCAGGGAATCGACCACGACCATGACGGAGAACGGCGATCTTTTCGGCGGGGATGGCGACCGGCAGCCACCGGCGCAGCCAAAGCCGGAGCCGCGCGCCATGGCTTCCGCACCAGCCAATCCCGCCAATCCCGCAAAGCCCTCTCCGGCCTCGGCGCCGCCACGCAACGGCACCTTGTCCGAAGCCGGCTATGACGCCTCCGCGATCGAGGTGCTCGAAGGGCTGGAGCCTGTGCGGCGCCGGCCCGGCATGTATATCGGCGGCACGGATGAGCGCGCCCTGCACCACCTCTTCGCCGAGGTGATCGACAATGCCATGGACGAAGCCGTGGCGGGACACGCCAGCTTCATCGATGTCGAGGTGCTGGAAGACGGCTCGATCGCCGTGACCGACAACGGCCGCGGCATTCCCGTCGACCCGCATCCGAAATTCCCGGGCAAATCGGCGCTCGAAGTCATCATGACGACGCTGCATGCCGGCGGAAAATTCGACTCCAAGGCCTATGAGACCTCCGGCGGCCTGCACGGCGTCGGCGTCTCCGTGGTCAATGCGCTGTCCGACCGGCTCGAGGTCGAGGTCGCGCGCGGCAAGACACTCTATCGCCAGCACTTCTCGCGCGGCTTGCCGCAGGGTCCATTGGAGACGATCGGCCCGGTCGCCAACCGGCGCGGCACGCGCGTGCGCTTCCACCCCGATGCGCAGATCTTTGGCGAGGGCGCGCATTTCGTACCCGCGCGCCTGTTCCGCATGGCCCGCTCGAAGGCCTATCTCTTCGGCGGCGTCGAGATCCGCTGGCGCTGCGCGCCCTCGCTGTTGCAGCCGGAAGGCGATGTCGCGGCAGAAGCCGTCTTTCGCTTCCCCGGCGGCTTGCGCGACTATCTCGGCCGCGAGATCGAGGGCAAGGACCTCGTCGCCGAGCCGATCTTCTCCGGCAAGATCACCAAAGATGGCGGCCATGGCTCGCTCGAATGGGCGATCGCCTGGCTCGCAACCGGCGAGGACGGCTTCTCCTCCTCCTATTGCAACACGATCCCGACGCCCGAGGGCGGCACGCATGAGCAGGGCCTGCGCGTCGCGTTGCTGCGCGGTCTGCGCGACCATGCCGAGCGCATCGGCCAGTCCAAGCGCATGGCCCAGGTCACCTCCGACGACGTGATGGCGACCTGCGCCGCCATGCTTTCGGTCTTCATTCGGGAGCCGGAGTTCCAGGGCCAGACCAAGGACAAGCTGGCGACGCTGGAGGCTGCCCGCATCGTCGAGAACGCGGTGCGCGACGCCTTCGACCATTGGCTCGCCGCCGCGCCGCAGCAGGCCTTGCGCCTGCTCGACTGGTCGGTCGATCGTGCCGAGGAGCGCCTTCGCCGTCGTCTCGAAAAGGAAGTCTCGCGCAAGACCGCGACCCGCAAGCTGCGCCTGCCCGGCAAGCTTGCGGATTGTTCGAACGCGGGTGCTGCCGGCTCAGAGCTCTTCATTGTCGAGGGCGATTCCGCCGGCGGCTCGGCCAAGCAGGCGCGCAACCGTGCGACGCAGGCCATTCTGCCGTTGCGAGGCAAGATCCTGAACGTCGCCAATGCCACGCGCGACAAGCTCAATGCCAATCAGCAGCTCGCCGATCTGATCCTCGCTCTGGGCTGCGGCATCGGCCTCCAGTTCCGCGAGGATGATCTGCGCTATGAGAAGGTCATCGTGATGACCGACGCCGATGTCGACGGCGCCCATATCGCCTCGCTGCTGGTGACCTTCTTCTGGCGGCAGATGCCGCGCCTGATCGAAAAGGGCCATCTCTATCTCGCCGTGCCACCGCTTTATCGGCTCCAGCATGGCGGCAAGTCGGTCTATGCCCGCAACGACGCCCATAAGGACGAACTGATCGAAAGCATCTTCAAGGGCAGGAAGCCCGAGATCAGCCGGTTCAAGGGCCTGGGCGAAATGATGCCGGCCCAGCTCAAGGAAACCACCATGGACCCGGCCAAGCGCATCCTGCTCAAGGTCATGGTCGAGCACGAGGCCCGCGACGAGACCTCGGAAACGGTCGAGCGCTTGATGGGCAACAAGCCGGAGGCCCGCTTCATCTTCATCCAGGAGCGCGCGGCCTTCGCCGGCGAGCTGATCGACCTGTGAGGCGTCTGGCCTGGCAAGCGTGGCCAGGCCATTGGCACCCCGTCGTTTTTGGAGGCCTGCCCGTCACGGCTACAGGGCTGCCAAGACGGATCGGAGCCGGCACCCTGCCGGCATGTCGAACAAGCCCTCCCGCGATCCCCGTCACGTCTTCGCGAGCCATGTCGCTCGCTCCCCGCAAGCCTGGCCAGTGACCGCATGGGGCAGCCTCCTTCCTCTCAAACTCGACGCCACGGCGATCTGGTTTCCCCCGGCTGGGACGACATCGGAATCTTCCACACCATCGCCACGAGCGGGGCGCTGGCCGTGGCGGCGGCGCAGCTCGGACTGAGCGAAGCGACGGTCGCCCGGAGGCTGAAGGCTTTCGAGGCAAGGCTCGGGCTGCAACTGTTCCGGCGCGCGGCCAATCGCCTGATCCTGACCGAGCTCGGCCAGGCCCTGGCGCAGGATGCAAGCGAGGTCGCCGCCACCGCCGAGCGTTTCGCCAGCCGGGCGCGGGCAGCACGCGCCTCGGATAACGCGCCGGTCAGGGTCACAGCCACGACCTCGATCAGCCTGTTCCTGACCATGCATGCGACGACGATTTCCGCCGCTGCTGGAGGGATCGAAATCGTCATCATCAGCACCCGCGACAAGCTCGACCTCGCGCGCGGCGATGCCGACATCGCGTTGCGCATGAGCAATGTGCCGGAACAGCAAGGCTATTTTGCCCAGAAAATCGGGTGGCTCGTGCAGGCGCTCTACGTCCGGCGGGATATCGACCCTGCGACGGCGCCGATCATCTCGGTCAGCCGGGACGTGTCGTCGCGGATCGAGGAGCACATCCTCGAATGGGCTGCGGGCCGCCCTGTCGCGGCGCGCGTCGGCGATTCAGCGGCGCGCTACGAAAGCGTCCGTTCGGCCGGCGCGGTCTCCATGGTGCCTTGTTTCATGGGCGATGCCGATGAGACTCTGATCCGACTGCAGCCGCCGCCGGACAGGACGGCCGACGAGATATTCCTGGTCTCGCATGAGGTCTCGCGGCAACGACCCGCCGTCCTTGCCGTGCTGGGCGCCTTGCGGGAGCTGTTTCGCAACAACCGCGCCAAGCTCAATGGCCAGCCGGCCCCGGACCTCGACGGCGCGCGGCTTCCATAACAATCCCGTGAATAACGCCGGGTCGCGGCAAGGATTTGCTAACCGTCTTTTTACCGCTGATGGCGCAAGGTCATAGCGAGGGGTGCCTTGGCGCTCGAATGGGCGGAGCAGGCCAGATGCGGCTGATCGAACTCTTCTGGAAGAACGACCGCGGCACTATGGTCGCCGACGTTGCCAAGGCCGCCGTCGCGATCGGCTTCCTGTCGGTCGTCGCGGTGAATTTCGTCTCGACCCAGACTGCCAAGCTCGACACCGAACGCCTGACGCAGGTCGCCTCCGCCGCCTCGAAAGGCAAGCCGGTCGATCCGATGATCACGGGTTCGCTTCAGAAAACGGCGAACCAGACCCGTCTCGACCCCTGCGTGGTCCCGCGCTGAGACTTGAGAGAAATTTCCGATCTGATTGGATCGGATAATTGCTCCAGGCCTTTGTTTTGACGGGTTTTCTTCACGCGATCCGATATCCGCTTCGCTCGAAAACGCTTTAGCCGAGCCAGGCCAGCAGCTCGCCGGTCACGACGTCCGGCGCCTCGAGCGTCGAGAGATGGCCGCAGCCCGGCACCACCACCAGCTTGGCGTTGGCGCCGATTCCGGCCGCGATCTCCTGTGCCTCGGCCGGCGGCGTGATCAAATCCTCCTCGCCGACCAATGCGAGCGTCGGCACGCCAATCGCCGCCAGTCCGAGCCGCGAGTCGGGCCGCGTCATGATCGCGCGCTGCTGCCGGATAAAACCTTCCGCGCCGATCTCGTCCGCCATTCGCCTGACGAGCAACCGCATGGGCTCATCGACAAGGTGCACTGGGGCGACCAAGCGCTGCCAGAGCAAGGTCGTGACATTGTCGAAGGCCCCCTTCTGCGCCAGGGCGATCATCTGTTCGCGCGGTGTGTTTGTCTCCGGCGTCGCCGGCTTGGCGCTGGTGTCGAGAAGCGCCAGTCGCGTGACGCGCCCCGGCGCCTGCCGCATCACTTCGAAAGCGATATAGCCGCCCATGGACAGGCCGCAGAGCGCGAAGCGCGGCGGGGCCACAGCGAGCAGGCGTCGCGCGATGGCGTCCAGAGTTTCGTCCTGTGCATGCTCGGCGACGAGGATCGGCCTACCCCCAGTGGCCAGAGCCGGCCATTGCGGCGCATAGAGAGAGGCGTCGCAGCTCAGCCCCGGGATCAGAACAAGCGGTTCCTGCATGGCGTCGATCATATCCGTGATGGTCTCGTTACAAATTCAAAGCGCGATGTCGGCTAAAGCCGTGTCGCATTTATGGAGATCGCTCTCTAGTTTATTGACTTCGCCGCGCTTTTTCTGCATTGCACGGAAGTCCGAAGGCGCGCTGGAAAGAGATGTCGCGCCACCGTCGCGGTTGATAGGTCATCCCGCCTCGAGTAACCGACCCTGAAGAAGCGCAACATTCGATGTCATTTGCCGAACTCGGCCTGAGTGAAAAGGTTCTGACTGCGGTCACGACTGCAGGCTACACCACGCCGACCCCGATCCAAGCCCAGGCCATCCCCCACGTCCTCGCCCGCCGCGACGTTCTCGGCATCGCCCAGACCGGCACGGGCAAGACGGCAGCCTTCACCCTGCCGATGCTGACCATCCTGGAAACCGGCCGCGCCCGGGCCCGGATGCCGCGCACCCTGATCCTGGAACCGACGCGCGAGCTCGCCGCCCAGGTCGAGGAGAACTTCTCCCGCTACGGCGTCAACCAGAAGCTCTCCGTCGCGCTGCTGATCGGCGGCGTCTCTTTCGGCGACCAGGACGCGAAGATCACCCGCGGCGTCGACGTGCTGATCGCGACGCCCGGCCGCCTGCTCGATCATGTCGAGCGCGGCAAGCTGCTGCTCACCGGCGTCGAGCTCCTCGTCATCGACGAGGCCGACCGCATGCTCGACATGGGCTTCATCCCCGACATCGAGCGTGTCTGCAAGCTTGTGCCCTTTACGCGCCAGACGCTGTTCTTCACCGCGACGATGCCGCCCGAAATCACGCGCATCAGCGAGCAGTTCCTGCACAATCCGGTGCGCATCGAGGCCTCGCGCCCCGCAACCGCGGCCACCACGATCACGCAACGCCTGATCGCCTCGAACGGGCAGGATTTCGAGAAGCGCGAGACTTTGCGCAAGCTGATCAAGGAAGCCAAGGACCTGCAGAACGCGATCGTGTTCTGCAATCGCAAGCGCGATGTAGCCACGCTGCATAAATCCTTGCAGAAGCACGGTTTCCCTGCGGTCTCGCTGCATGGCGACATGGACCAGTACGCCCGCATGGCGGCGCTGGAATCCTTCCGCATCGGCGAGAACCCGATCCTGGTCGCCAGCGACGTCGCCGCTCGCGGGCTCGACATTCCCGCGGTCAGCCATGTCTTCAATTACGACGTGCCGACCCATGCCGAGGACTACGTCCACCGCATCGGCCGCACCGGCCGCGCCGGCCGCGAGGGTGCCTCCTTCACCATCGTGACGCGCCATGACGAAAAGCTCGTCACCGCGATCGAGAAATTGATGGGCCAGCCCATCGCCTGGGAAGGCGGCGGTGTCGATACGTTGCCGCCCGGCGCTCCGCGCGAGGAGCGCCATGGCGGTCGCGGCGGACGTGGAGAGGATCGCCGCCCAGTGCGCGGCGGTGGCCGTGGCCGCCCGGAGCGCGGCCCCCGCGCCGAGCCCGAGACGACGCCGCGCCCGATCCGGGTGGAACGCCCCGCCTCCGACGAGGAAGCGGCGCCGCGCCGCCGCCGTCCCGAGGCGGACGGGCCGACCAAGACCAAGATCCGCGGCGAGAGCCCCGCTCCTCAGGCCGCCAAGCCGGAGCGGGCGCCGGAACCTCGTTCAGCCAAGCCGGAGCGCGGCCCCGAGCCTCGCGCCGCCAGGCCTGAGCGCACAGCCGAGCCGCGTCGGCGCGACGATGATGATGGCCCGAAGGTCAAGGGGCTCGGCGATCATGTGCCGGCCTTCCTGATGCGTCCCGTCAAGGTCGGCTAATTCTAAGAACTGACCTTAGGGCATAACCTCGCATTAACTCAGAGGCGTCATGTTTCCTGAATGGCTGCTGCTAGCGCAGTGGCCATGAACGGGCGCATGCCGCCGTTGTGACGGACAGGATGTCCCGCTTCGATGTTCAATCGAGGCTGTCATGGTCGAAAGCCATGAACCGGCTTCATGTCCGGGCTATCGGCAATGAGCGATCACGCGCAGATTTCGGCTCAATCCTGTGATCTCGCCGATCAGGTCGTCGCGGCGATGCGCGAGCATGGCTCTCCGGGTTATCCGCGCGCTTTTGAGGTCTGGTACGCCCATCTTAGCGGCGAAATGCCGGCCGTGAGCATGGCGATGAGCGCGATCCTCGCCAGTAGCGAGGGCAAGGTCGGTGTCGCCGACATCGACAATCTCTATGATCGCTTCATCGGCAATGACCGGCTCGCGAAACAGGCGGAGCGCACGAGCCTCCAGGTCCTGGGCGAGATCGACGGGCTGATGTCGCTGGTCGACAAGACGCTCGTGTCCAGCGAGCGCTATCATGGCCGCCTTTCCGCCATGTCCGAGGACGTGCCGCCGCCGGCGGACCGGCAGCGGCTGCGCGAATGGGTCGAGGCGCTCGTGCTGTCGACACGCGAAGAGGTCACCCGCAAGACCCAGCTCGAAGCCCAGCTCCGCAACAGCTCCAACGAGATCCGCAATCTTCGCGAGGCGCTGGAGATGACCCGCGCCGAGGCTTTGACAGATCCGCTGACTGGCCTCGCCAACCGCCGCCATTTCGAGGAAATGCTGCAGAAATCGATCGATCAGGCGACTTTGCGCCGCGAGCCCTTCGCGCTGGTCATGGCCGATATCGATTATTTCAAGAAATTCAACGACGCCCATGGCCATCTCACCGGCGACCAGGTGCTGCGCCTCGTCGCTCGCACCATGAAGGACAAGTTCAAGGAAAAAGCGGTTATCACCCGCTTCGGCGGCGAGGAATTCGCGATCATCCTGCCGGAGTCCGATCTTGTCGCCGGCAAGTTCGGCGCCGAGACCGTGCGCCAGGCCCTGCTGACGCGCGAATTGGTGAAGCGCTCGACCAACGAGAATCTCGGCCGCATCACCATCTCGCTCGGCGTTGCAGGCTATCGTCGCGGCGACACCGCCGGTTCGCTGGTCGACCGCGCCGACCAGGCCCTGATGCAGGCCAAGCGCGACGGCCGCAACCGTACCGTCACGGAAGAGGCGGTCGAAGCCTTGAGCCGCGTGGCTTGAGGCGGGAGGCCTTCTGCCGCGCCGCCTCGCGCGCCAGATTCGTCCAGATTCTCAACGTGTCGGTGTCATCCAGCGCGGCATCCGGCAGGCTCCAATAGCCGAGCGCGCGCTCCCGGCTGCGCGCTTCATAGGTAAAAGGCCGGCAGCCGGCGGCAACGAAGTGCTCCAGCGTCGCGGGCGAGGTCTTGAGATAAATGTCGCCCTTGAAGACCAGGGCGAAGATCATCTCACCGTCATAGACGCCGAGACCGCCGAACAGCCTGCGCACCCGCACCGGCAGAATATCCGCAAAGAGTTCGCGGATGCCTTCGGCATCCATCGCGGCGGGCTCAGTGCGCCGCGAGCACGCTCTCGGCGCGCGGCTTGATCTCGACCGATTCGCCGCAGCCGCAGGCCGAGACCTGGTTCGGGTTGTTGAATACGAAGGTCGAGGAGAAGCGATCGGTTTTGAAGTCGAGTTCGGTGCCGAGCAGGAACAGCACGGCCTTGGCGTCGACGATCACGGTCGCGTCCTTCTCGGAGACGACCTCGTCGCCTTTGTCGAGCACGCTGGCAACTTCAAAAGTGTATTCCATGCCGGCGCAGCCGCCCTTCTTGACGCCGACCCGCAGGCCGAGCGCCGGAGCGTCAGGATTGTCGAGCGCCGATTGCGCCATGATCTCGCGGATGCGCGAGGCGGCGGCATCTGTCAGCGAAACGACCTTCAGGCCGGGAATCGAAAACATCAGAGTGTCCCTCCTCGATCAGGTTCAAGGCCTGATGAAGCAAGATTGCAGTCCACAACATAAGGATTGGTGAGCGCAACGTCGAGATGCCGGAGTGCACGGCCGTCCTTTCACTGCGCGCATTGCGTGGAGCGCTCGCTCATGCACTGTGACCGCCTCGAAAAAGGGACGAAGACGACAGACGATGACCTACCGCACGCACCGCCCCGAAGCGCTCCGCGCCCTCGTCCGCGACATGGTCACCAAGGCCGGCTGGACGGAAGCCGAGGCGCGCGAGACCGCCGACCATCTCGTCCTCGCCAATCTGAGCGGCCATGACAGCCATGGCGTCGGCATGATTCCGCTCTATTTCCAGTCGTTGGCGGACGGCAATCTGAAGCCACAATCCAGGCCGCATGCCCGGCTCGACGCCGCCCCCTTCCTGATCGTCGATGCGCAGGTCTCACTCGGCCAGCCCGCCGCCCGCAACGCAGTCGAGCAGGCCGGCGCCATGGCGAAGGCCGGCGGTGTCGCGATCCTGAACCTGCTCGATTCCCACCATATCGGCCGCATCGGCCATTATGCCGAGATCGCCGCCGAGGCTGGATTGATCTCGCTGTTCTGGGTCAACGTCGCCGGGCGCGCACCGATCGTCGCCCCCTTCGCCGCCAAGGAAGCGCGCTTCGGCACCAACCCGCACGCGATCGGCATTCCGGTGCCGGAGGGCGATCCTATCATCCTCGATTTCGCCACCAGCCGCATGGCCCATGGCAAGGCCCGCGTCGCGCTGAACAAGGGCGTGCCGGTGCCACCGGGCTACATCATCGACGGCGAGGGCCGGCCGACCACCGACCCCAAGCACGTCTTCCAGCACGCCATCCCGGACCTGCCGCTGGGCGCGCTCCTGCCTTTCGGCGACCATAAGGGTGCAGGCCTCTCACTGATCGCGGAACTGCTCTCGGCCGGATTGATGGGCGCCGCCCGCATCGACCAGAAACCGCAGAAGAGCTGGATCATCAATTCGCTTTTCGGCGTGCTGATCGACCCTGCCCGGCTGGAGCCCGACGCCTCGCTCCGCAAGGGCCGGATCGAGAGCTATCTCGCCTTTGTGCGCGCCGCCAAACCGCAGGACGAGGCCAATCCCGTCCTCGCACCAGGCGACAAGGAGCGTGCGACGCGGATCGAACGGGCCGAGGCCGGCATTCCGCTCGACGACGAGACCTGGTCGCAGATCGGCGCGGCGGCGAAGCGCTTCGGCATCGACGCCGAGAGCTACTGAGCAGGGCGCGACGATGACCCTCGCCGAATACGACGCCTTCTGCGCCGCCCTTCCCGCCACGAGCCATGTCGTGCAGTGGGGCGACGCCCATGTCTGGAAGGTCGGCGGCAAGGTCTTCGCGATCGCCAGGGAAAGCGCGGACGAGCCCTTCGCCGTGACCTTCAAATGCTCCTGGGCGAGCTACGACATCCTGAAAGAACAGCCGGGCCTGCGCCCTGCCCCCTATCTCGCCTCACGCGGCATGAGCTGGATCCAGCGTCGAACCGATGAGGGGATGCCGGACGAAGCCTTGCTGGACTATCTGCGCGAGAGCCATCGATTGATCGCCAACAAGCTGAGCAAACGCGTCCGTGCGGAGCTGGGCTTCGAAGCTTGAAGCGCACGGTATCCCGCCGCCATTCCGGACCAGGCGCCCCCCTAAAGCAGCGCCTCGCCGCGCAGTACCGGCACGCAGGAACCGCCGACTGTGGCGCGGATACCGTCGGGCGCACGCCAGGCCTTGAGCTTGAGCAGGCTCGGCCGCCCCATCTCGACGCCCTGCGTCAGCGTGAACTCCGCCATCTCGCCGCCCTGAAGGGATAGCAGGAGCGCGGCCGTGGTGGCGCTGGCGCTGCCGGTTGCGGGATCTTCCCAGGTATCGCTGAGCGGCGCAAACATCCGCGCCCGGATCGCGGCACCGTCGCGGGCATAGATGAACAGCGAGAGCCGGCCCTCGAGCGCGGGCGTGGCTTCCCGCAAGGCGCGGAAGGCCGCAATGTCGGGCTGCGCCTTCGACAATGCCTCCGCTACGACCTCGGCAAGGACGAAGTACACGCCGACCGAAGCGTGGACAGGGCGATGGTTGGCGACCACGATATCGGCCGGCTGGAGACCGGCACAAGCCGCGATGCCCGCGACCGGCAGCTCGATCCCCGTGGAGAGAGCCTGAGGCGCGGCGATGGTGGCGCCCTGAACCTCACCTTGCGCATTGCTGGCGATCCTGACCTCGACCAGTCCGGCCAGCTCCTCGAAGCGCAGCACACCGTCGCGATCCCGCCCATGACGGGCCAGGACGAAGGCGGTGCCGACATTGGGATGGCCGGCGAACGGCATCTCATGCTTGCGCGTGAAGATGCGCACGCGGGCGTCGTTGGCGGCATCGCTCGGCGGCAGGACGAAGGTCGTCTCGCTATAGTTCATCTCCGCCGCAAGCGACTGCATCTCGGTGTCCGAGAGACCGCGCGCATCGGTGAAGACGGCGAGCTGGTTCCCCCCGAAACGGGTCTCCGTAAAGACGTCGACGGTCTCATAGACGTATTTGCGCATGGCTGGCTCCGGCGGGGGGCAGGATCACGCCCCGGCTTCAGATGCCATCGTTTCGCGGCTCGCAGAAATGAACAAAGCGAATGCGATCGATCAGAGCAGGAAATGCAGCCCAAAACCGAGAATGATGAAACCGGTCGCGACGATCTGCGCCACGAAAAGCGGCTTCAACCGGAAGCTTTGCTCCGCCTGCAAGCCGGCACGCTCCGCGCGGGACATGTGCTGACGCGCCTTGAACTGCTCGGCAAGCGTCGTGGGATCGCTGCTGCCGGCGCCGTCGCGCTCCAGCTCCATCCGCACCGCGATGAAGCCGATGACCAGGCCCAGAACGCCAAGTCCAAAGAAACCGACAAGCCGCAAGGCACCATAGGTCACACCGAGCAGCAGCGCCGCCAGGATCGGAAAAGCGACGTAATCCCACTTCGTCATACGCATGACCTCATCATGCGTGCGCAGCGGGAGAGCGTCCAGCACCCTATCTAGCCAGCCTCGTCATAGCTCAGACACCAGCCCTCGCCGCGCAGCCAACAGCGTTCGATAGGCGTCTCTTCGCCTCGGCATAGGCTGCGCACCGATGTAGCACCATCGCGCTCGAATGCCGCTGCCAATGCCGCTCGCTCCCCTTCCGAACCCGCTAGCAACCCTTCGGCGCTCACGAAGGAGGGCTCGCCCAGCCAGGATGCGGTGAACCTGCCCGCACGGCGTTCGACCAGGAAGCTTGCCCCCTGCAATGCACGTCGATTGCGCTTTCCGCCCCAGCCAGCGGGCAAGCCGAGCGGAAAGATCAGCCGGCCGCCCTGCACGAGCTGGTCGAGCCAAGCCTCGGCCGGCCGCACGACGGCGAAATTGACATAGACGCAATCGGCGGGCTCGCGCGGCCATTCAGCCCCGTCGCCTTGAACGACGGTGACGTGCTTCATATCAGCCAGGTTCTCTGCAGCCCGCTCGGCAAGCGCGGGGTCGAACTCGACGGCAACGACATGGCCGCGGGGACCGACAAGCCGAGCCAGAATTGCGCTGTAGTAGCCGGTTCCTGCCCCGATATGGACGACGCGCTCGCCCTCGCGCGGGTTGAGCGCATTCAGCCAGAGCGCGTGCAGCGAGGGGCTGCCATTGTTGACGCCACGCTCCGGCACGAGGGCGATCAGCACATCCTGATAGAGAACAGCGGGGTCATCGGAAGCGAGGGCATCATAACGTCTGCGGCCTTGCGAAAGCTGCCACGGCGGCTCTCCGACAAAACGCTCGCGCGGAGTCGTGGCGAAAGCGTCTTCCAGGCTGTGATTGCCGGCGATGCCGGTACGGGCCAGAATCTGCCGCGCATAGGCCCGTCTAACGACCGCCAACTGCTCTTCATCGAAGCGCATGCCGAGCGGTCCTCGAAACCCGCGCTCACCACATATCGAGCGCGACTCTCGCTTCGTCGGACATGCGCGACTGGTCCCAGGGCGGATCGAAGGTCATGTTGACGGTCACGCCCGAGACGCCCGGCACGGTGCTGACGGCGTTCTCGACCCAGCCCGGCATCTCGCCGGCGACAGGGCAGCCCGGCGCGGTCAGCGTCATGTCGATCGCGACCTGGCGATCATCGGCGATATCGACGCGGTAGATCAGGCCGAGCTCGTAGATGTCGGACGGGATTTCGGGATCGTAGACCGTCTTCAGCGCGGCGACGATGTCGTCGGTGAGCCGATCGATCTCCTCGGGCGGCAGGCCGGAACTCGCGCCCATGGTCGGCGCATTCGGCTTCAGTTCCTCGGCGGTATCGGTCATCGCTAATTCCAGTTCAGGCGAGCGGCGTCACGCAAACAGCGTTTCGGCCTTCCGCAGGGCTTCGACCAGTTTATCGACTTCCTCGAGCGTGTTGTAGAGCCCGAATGAAGCGCGGCAGGTCGATGTCACTCCATATCGGGCTAGAAGCGGCATGGCGCAATGGGTGCCGGCCCGAACCGCGACACCGGCCCGGTCGATCACGGTCGCGACGTCATGGGCATGGGCACCCTTCATCTCGAAGGCGACGATCGCGCCCTTCTGCCGGGCCTTGCCGAAGATGCGGATCGAGTTCATCTCGCCGAGTCGCTTCATGGCGTAGTCGGTGAGGCTCGCCTCATGCGCCGCGATGTTCTCGCGGCCGAGCGCCATCATGTAGTCGAGCGCCGCGCCCAGCCCGACCGCCTCGATGATCGCCGGCGTGCCGGATTCGAAGCGATGCGGCGGATCGTTATAGGTGATCGCGTCCTCGCTGACGGTGACGATCATCTCGCCACCGCCTTCATAGGGCGGCAGCTTTTCCAGCCATTCACGCTTGCCCCAGAGCACGCCGGAGCCCGTCGGCCCATAGGTCTTGTGGCCGGTGAAGCAGTAGAAATCGCAGCCCAGCGCCTGCACATCGACAGGCAGATGCACTGCGCCCTGGCTGCCGTCGACGACCAGCGGGATCTTGTAGGCCCGGCAGATCGCCGCGACCTCCGCGATCGGCACGATCGTGCCGATCGCGTTCGACATATGCGTCAGCGAGACCACCTTGGTGCGCGGCGTGATCAGCTTCTCGAACTCCTCGACGAGGAAATTGCCGTCCTCGTCGACCGGAGCCCATTTGATCACGGCGCCTTGCCGCTCGCGCCAATAGTGCCAGGGCACGATGTTGGAGTGGTGCTCCAGGATCGAGAGGATGATCTCGTCACCCTCCTGGATCTTCAGATAGCGCCCGAGCGAGGAAGCGACCGTGTTCAGCGAGCCCGTCGAGGAGCGCGTGAAGATGATCTCCTCCTGATGCGCCGCGTTGAGGAAGCGCCGGACGCTCTCGCGGGCCGCCTCATAGGCTTCGGTCGAGGCGTTGGCGAGATAGTGCAGGCCGCGATGGACATTGGCGTAGTCCTCGCGCATCAGCTTCGTCATCGCCTCGATCACGACCTCGGGCTTCTGCGCCGAGGCCGCATTATCGAGATAGACCAATGGCTTGCCGTAGACTTCTCGCGACAGGATGGTGAAATCCTTGCGGACCGCCTCGACGTCGTAAGGTTTCGCCATCAAGTTCATGTCACGCCTTTCCCGGCTCGCGCGGCTTGTCGGCGAGGGCGCCGGCATGGCCCCAGTTCTCGCGCTCGATCTCCTGGATCACGATATGCGTGTTCGCCGGATTCTTGCCGAGCACGCGCACCAACGTGTCGGTGAACTCCTTGACGATCTCCGCCTTCTGCTCGCGGGTCGCGCCCTTGGTGATCTGGAGATTGATGTAGGGCATCAGACCGTGCTCACCACCGAGGAGGCTTCACGCAGGGAAAGCCAGGCTTGGATCTCGGCCATGACGAAGGCGCGCAAATCCTCATCGACCACGAACTCGACCGCCTCGCCGGCGAAGGCCTGCAGCACCAGCGCCTCGGCCTGCGGCCGCGGCAGGCCGCGCGCCATCAGGTAGAAGAGCTGCTCGCCATCCATCTGCGCGACCGTCGCGCCATGGCCGCAGACCACGTCGTCGGCGAAGATTTCGAGCTCCGGCTTGTTGAACATCGAGGCGCCGTCGTTCAGCAGCAGCGTGTTGCTCTTCATGCCGCCATCGGTCTTCTGGGCATGGGGGCGCACGATGACCTTGCCCTGGAAAACGCCGGTGGCCTCGCCGCCGATGATGTTCTTGAACAGCTCGCGGCTGACGCCGTGAGGCACTGCATGGTCCATCACCAAAGTGACGTCGGAATGCTCGGCTCCGCCAAGCAGATTGACGCCTCGCAGGCCGATCTCGCTATGCTCGCCGGCATATTTCACGAAATATTGCTGGCGCAGCGTGGCCGCCTTGCAGACCAGCGCAAAGCTCTCGAACTTGGCGTGAGCGCCGACTGTCGCAAGCAGGCTCTGCACCTGCACGGTCTCCGGAACCTGGCGCGTGACGAGGCGCAGATGCTGCACATCGCTTTCGTCGCCGGTCTCGAAAACGATCGCGCCGTTGATCTGGGACGCCTTGGGCCCAGTGCTTTCGCTGACCTCGACGATCGTCGCCTTGACACCCTTGGCCGCGAGCACGACCGAGCGATGGAAGATCGCGGTCTCCTCCTCGCCCGAAGCCAGCGAGACGATCGCGATCGGCGCGGCAAGCGCCGTGCCTTCGGTGATCTCGACGAAGACGCCGTCGCGCATCAGCGCGGTATTGAGCATCAGGCCGGTATCGCTATCGGCGATGCTCGGCCCCGACAGGATGCGGGCCAGATCCTCGCGGGCCGAGACCAGCGCCTCGGTCAGCGGCTGAACGCTCACGCCTTCGGGCAGGCCTTCAAGCGTCGAGAGTTCGGGCGCGAAGGCGCCATCGACCACCACGAGCCGGACGCCGTCGAATGGCAGCGCCGCGAGCCGGGCGGTGACCGCCGGCGTGACACTGGCGGCGGTCGCCAGCGGCTTTGCCTCGCGCAGCAGGCCGCGCAGATCGGTATAGCGCCAGGATTCGAGCCGGCGATGCGGCAGGCCCTTGGCCTCGAAGCCGGCGAAGGCATCCTCGCGCAGCTTGCGCACCGGCAGCGTGCCGGGCAATTCAGCCTTCACATTGGCGAATTGCTGCGACAGGGCCTGCTCGGCCGCCGTCTTCAGCGGGGTGACGATGGCCATCACGCCGCCTCCGCATAGGCCGCATAGCCGCTCTTCTCGAGCTCCAACGCCAGTTCCTTGCCGCCGCTCTTCACGATGCGGCCCTTCGACATGACATGCACCGTGTCGGGCACGATATGCTCGAGCAGGCGCTGATAATGGGTGATGACGAGGAAGCCGCGGCTCTTGTCGCGGAGCGCGTTGACGCCCTCGGCGACGATGCGCAGCGCGTCGATGTCGAGGCCGGAATCGGTCTCGTCGAGGATGCACATCGAGGGCGAGAGCAGCGCCATCTGCAGGATTTCCATGCGCTTCTTCTCGCCGCCGGAGAAACCGACATTGAGCGGCCGGCGCAGCATGGCCTTGTCGATGCTGAGCGCATCGGCTGCGCTGTTGACGCGCTTGATGAAGTCGGGCGTCAGCAATTCGGCCTCGCCGCGCGCCTTGCGCTGCGCATTCATCGCAGCCTTCAGGAAGGTCATGGTGGCGACGCCGGGGATCTCCAGCGGGTACTGGAAGGCGAGGAAGATGCCGGCGGCGGCGCGCGCATCGGCCTCCATCTCCAGTACGTTCTCGCCGTTCAGCAGGATCTCGCCGTCGAGAACCTCATAGTCCTCCTTGCCGGCGATGACATAGGAGAGCGTCGACTTGCCGGAGCCGTTGGGCCCCATGATCGCGGCGGCCTCACCGTCATTGACGGTCAGGTTGAGGCCATTGATGATCTGCTTGTCTTCGTCAGCGATCTTGACGACGAGATTGCGAATTTCGAGCATTGTTTCGTTCCGAATATGCGAATGGCGAATGACGAGTAGCGAATGGAAAAGCGGCGATCGGCGGCGGCGAAAGCGAAACCTATTCGCCACTCGCCATTCGCCTATCCAACCGAGCCTTCGAGCGAGATCGTGATCAGCTTCTGCGCCTCGACGGCGAACTCCATCGGGAGTTGCTGCAGCACCTCCTTGACGAAGCCGTTGACGATCAGCGCCACCGCATCCTCGGCGGAGAGGCCGCGCTGCTGGCAGTAGAACAGCTGGTCCTCGCCGATCTTCGAGGTTGTCGCCTCATGCTCGAAGATCGCGGTCGCAGTCTTGGCCTCGATATAGGGGATGGTGTGCGCGCCGCACTGGTCGCCGATCAGCAGCGAGTCGCAATTGGTGAAGTTGCGCGCGCCCGTCGCCTTGCGGTGGGCCGAGACCATGCCGCGATAGGTCGAGTCGGATTTGCCCGCCGCGATGCCCTTGGCGATGATCTTCGACGTGGTGTTCTTGCCGAGATGGATCATCTTGGTGCCGGAATCGACCTGCTGCGCGCCGTTCGACACCGCGATCGAGTAGAACTCGCCGCGCGAGCCGTCGCCGCGCAGGATGCAGGACGGGTATTTCCAGGTGATCGCCGAACCGGTCTCGACCTGCGTCCAGGAGATCTTCGAGTTCTTGCCCCGGCAGTCGCCTCGCTTGGTGACGAAGTTGTAGATGCCGCCCTTGCCCTCGGCATCGCCCGGATACCAGTTCTGCACGGTCGAGTATTTGATCTCGGCATCGTCGAGCGCGATCAGTTCGACCACGGCGGCATGAAGCTGGTTCTCGTCGCGCTTGGGCGCGGTGCAGCCTTCGAGATAGCTCACATAGGAGCCCTCATCTGCAATGATCAGCGTGCGCTCGAACTGGCCGGTGTTCTGTTCGTTGATCCGGAAATAGGTCGACAATTCCATCGGGCAGCGCACGCCCTTGGGGATGTAGACGAAGGAGCCGTCGGTGAAGACGGCGCAGTTCAGCGTCGCGAAATAATTGTCGGTCACCGGCACGACGGTGGCGAGGTATTTCCGCACCAGCTCGGGATGCTCCTGGATCGCGTCCGAGATCGAGCAGAAGATCACGCCGGCCTCGGCCAGTTCCTTCTTGAAGGTGGTGACGACCGAAATCGAGTCGAACACGGCATCGACCGCGACCCGGTTCTCCGGCGCGACGCCGGCCAGGATTTCCTGCTCGCGCAGCGGGATGCCGAGTTTCTTGTAGGTCTCCAGGATCGCCGGATCGACCTCGTCGAGCGATTTCGGATCGGCGCCCTTCTTCGGCGCGGCGTAATAGTAGATATCCTGATAGTCGATCGGCGGGTACTGCACGCGCGACCAGGCCGGCTCGGTCATCGTCTTCCAGCGACGGAAGGCGTCGAGCCGCCATTCCAGCATCCATTCCGGCTCGTTCTTGCGCGCCGAGATGTAGCGCACCGTGTCCTCGGTCAGGCCCTTGGCGGGCTTGTCCACCTCGATCTCGGTGATGAAACCGTATTTGTATTCGGTCACGTCGATCGACTTGACCTGATCAATGGTCTCTTGGACCGCTGCCATTGCCTACTCTCCAGTCGCGGGTTCAAGGCCCGCCGGTTTGGTCATCCATCGGGACATTCAGGCCGCCGCCTGAACCTCCCGGCCCTTGGTCGCGACCAGTGCTTTCGCATAGGCCGCCAAAAACTGATCGATCTGTGCCTCGCAGGTGGTCCATCCGAGGCTCGCCCGCAAGGCCCCTGCGCTCATGGCAGGGTCGACGCCCATGGCGTCCAGCACATGCGAGCGCTTGACCTTGCCCGAGGAGCAGGCCGAGCCGGAAGACAGCGCGACGCCGTTCAAGTCGAGCATGATCAGCGCCGTCTCCGCCCGGATTCCGGGCGTGGCGAAGGCGCTGGTGTTGGGCAGGCGCGGCGCAGAGCGGCCGAAAATCACAGTATCGGGCGCGAGAGCCAACAGCCGGGCCTCCAGCCTGTCGCGCAAGGTAGAAAGCCGATCGGCCTCCGTCTCGATGGCCCTGGCTGCGATCTCTGCTGCCGCCCCGAAGCCGACAATGCCGGCGACATTTTCGGTGCCGGCGCGCCAGCCGCGCTCCTGCCCGCCACCGCGTATCGGCTTGTCGGCAAGCTCCAGCGCCCCGGTGCGGAAGACGATCGCGCCAATACCCTTCGGTCCGGCGAGCTTATGGGCGGACAGCGTCAGAACATCGACGCCTAACATATTGATATCGATGGCGATCTTACCGGCGGCCTGGACCGCGTCGCAATGCATCAGCGCCCCGAAATGCTTGGCGATGGCAGCAATCCCGGCAATCGGTTGAAGCACGCCGGTCTCATTATTGGCGAGGTGCAGCGAGACCAGCGCTCGCGCGCCCGGCTGCTCCGCGGCAAGCCGCTCCAGCCGCCCCGCGAGCCAGTCCTTGTCGACCAGCCCGTCCGCATCGACAGGGATCGCCTCGGCCGCGCTGGTCGGGAAGCGATGCCCGTCGCGAATGCAGGCATGCTCGGTCGCGCCATGGAGCAGCAGCGAAGCCGGCGTCCTGACGCAGTCGCGCCCGCCGCTGCAATCCATCAACCCAGGCGAGAGCACGGTCGCATTGGCCTCGGTGCCGCCGCTGGTGAAGACGACATTGGCGGCCTTCGCCCCGACGAGCGCGGCGACCTGCGCCCGCGCCTGCTCAAGCGCGGCGCGGGCCGCCCTGCCCTCATGATGGACCGATGACGGGTTTCCGGGCAGCATCAGCGCGCACGCCATCGCCTGCGCCACGTCCGGCCGCACCGGCGTGGTCGCATTGTGGTCGAGATAGGCGCGGGTCGCTCCTGTCACGATCTCACTGGCTCCGATCCTGCCTCGCGGAAGACGGTCGGCACGAAATGCTTGAAACTGCACCCATGCGCCGTGCTATAGCCGCCCGTCCGAACCGGCCGTGGCTGGGACGACGGCTGCGCCGAAATGATGCGCTACCCGTCGGTTCCCGTATTGTTCACGGCTGTTAGAACTATTCTAAGCGCTTGATGTAGGGCGCGAGCGGCGGGGTCGTCAAGGGCGATCGGGCATTTTCGGCGGCATTTGCGCGCTGTTTTGCCCGGCGCGCGCGGCCTTGGCCCAACAAAAGGCGAGACGACAATGCCAGAGGTGATTTTCAACGGACCGGCCGGCCGGATCGAGGGCCGTTACCAGCCCGCCAAGAAGCGCGGCGCGCCGCTCGCGATCATCCTGCATCCGCACCCGCAGTTCGGCGGGACGATGAACAACCAGATCGTCTACAACCTGTTTTACACTTTCGTGAACCGGGGCTTCTCGGCGCTGCGCTTCAATTTCCGCGGCGTCGGCCGCAGCCAGGGCCATTTCGACCATGGCGCAGGCGAATTGTCTGATGCCGCCGCCGCGCTCGACTGGATGCAGGCGCTGAATCCCGAGGCCAAGAGCTGCTGGATCACCGGCGTCTCCTTCGGTGCCTGGATCGGAATGCAACTCCTGATGCGCCGCCCGGAGATCGAAGGCTTCATGTCGATCGCGGCGATGGCCAACCGCTATGACTTCTCCTTCCTGGCGCCCTGCCCCTCCTCCGGCCTGTTCGTGCATGGCTCGGAAGACCGCGTCGCGCCGGTCAAGGAGGTCATGGCGGTGATCGAGAAGGTGAAGACCCAGAAGGGCATCCTGATCGAACATGCGGTGGTCGAGGGCGCCAACCACTTTTTCGACGGCCGTGTCGACCAGCTGATGGAGCAAGTCAGCGCCTATCTCGACCGCAATGTCGGCCCCGAGATCCCCAAGGAAGAGCGCGAAGCCCAAGAGCAGGAATAGACCGGCAGGAATAGACCGGCAGCTCATCGATCCGGGGCGGCGACGCCCCGGTTTATCACTGGCAGCGCCATGCAGGCCGCACTGGCTTCGGCTAGCGCCCAGTCGCGAAATAGCCTGATCTTGGGCTCTCGCGCGCGCTCGCGAGGGTACACGACCCAATAGGCCCATTTGTCGCGCACGACATGGTCGACCGCGAAGACCAGATTGCCCGCCGCAATATCGTAAGCGAAGAGCTCCGGTATCGCCATGGCGACGCCATGTCCCCGCAGAGCCGCCTGGATGCTCATGGCCTGCATCTGCAGGGTCATGGTCGAGCGCCCGCCGAGCTGCGCATCCGCGATCCCGACATCGTCAAACCAGGTTTTCCACCAAGGATCATTTGCGCTCAGCAGAGGCGCGCTGAGCAGGTCGGCGGGGACGCGCAATTGCAGGCTTTCGCGCAGTTCCGGCGAACATAAGGGCGCGTAATGGCAGGCAAACAGCTTGTCTGCTGCGAGCCCGGGCCATGAGCCCTCGCCGTAACGCAGGGCGAGATCGACCGTTTCCGTGGCGAAGTCGACCAGATGCTCCGAGGTCTTCACCTGGACCGCGAATTGCGGGTTTCCGGCATGGAACTGCGCCAGGCGCGGCGATAGCCAGGTGATCGCCATCGTCTGCAGTGCCGAGATCGTCAGGACCATCTGGTTCTGCTCGCAGACCTCATGAAACACCATGCCGATATCGGCCAGCGCCTTGGCCACGGGGGCCGCCAGCCGTTGCCCGAGCGGTGTCAGGACCACCTGCCGCGGCTGCCGCACGAACAGCGCTGCACCGACGCGGTCTTCGAGCAGGCGGACCTGATAGCTCACCGCCGCCTGGGTCATGCCCAGCTCCTCGGCGGCGCGCGTAAAATTCTGGTGGCGCGCCGCGGCTTCGAAAACGCGCACGGCGGCGAGCGGCGGGAGCTTATGAGGCGGTGGGCTCGAGGGCATCGCCAAACATAAGCTGTCCTTATGGCAGATCGCAATCTTCCGCTTTGTGGCGTGTCGCCATCTCGCTCAGTCTGACCCTCGACGCGCACGGACCCTGTGCGCTATTTTGGGAGATCAGATCATGGCATGCCTATCCGAAGTTTCCGCGATAGCGAGTGCTCCACAAGGCTTCTCCTGGACCTCGCTGGCACGGCAGCTCGACAGCTGGTGGCAACGGCCTGTGCTGCGCGGCCACGAGCGGGACATCGCGCTGCTCAACGACCGCGAATTGCGCGATCTCGGGATCCAGCGGGGCTGGGTCGTGCCGCACGATCGCTCTGAGCTCGAAATCCTCTGCACGCAGCGCGGGATCGCCTGAGGCGCGTCCGACCGGTATCGGCATAGAAAAACGGCCGGCGCCCTCGCATTATCCGGAGGAAACGCTTAGACGACGGCGGAACGACAACCTCAGATCGCGCCTGCCATGACCAGCTTCAAATCAGATCTCCTCCGCGTGCTCTCCGAGCGCGGCTATGTCCACCAGATTTCGGATCCCGAGGGCCTGGACGCTGCTGCGCTCAAAGGGCCGATCAGCGCCTATATCGGCTTCGACGCGACAGCGACCTCGCTGCATGCCGGTTCGCTGATCCAGATCATGATGCTGCACTGGATGCAGGCGACCGGCCACAAGCCCATCGCGCTGATGGGCGGCGGCACTTCGATGGTCGGCGACCCCTCCTTCAAGGAGGAGTCGCGCAAGCTACTGACGGTCGAGGACATCGAGCGCAACCTCACCGGTATCAAGCGCGTCTTCGCCAACTACCTGGATTTTAGTGGCCCGGCGACCATGATGAACAACGCCGACTGGCTGCTAGGGCTGAACTATCTCGAATTCCTACGCGATGTCGGCCGGCACTTCTCGGTCAACCGCATGCTGTCCTTCGACAGCGTCAAGACACGGCTGGAGCGCGAGCAATCGCTGTCCTTCCTCGAATTCAACTACATGATCCTGCAGGCCTACGACTTCGTCGAGCTGAACAAGCGCACGGGCTGCATCCTGCAGATGGGCGGCTCCGACCAGTGGGGCAATATCGTCAACGGCATCGACCTCGGGCACCGCATGAGCAACGTCCAGCTCTATGCCCTGACCTCGCCGCTGCTGACGACATCGTCCGGCGGCAAGATGGGCAAGACGGCCTCGGGCGCCGTCTGGCTCAACGCCGAACTCATGGGCGCCTACGATTTCTGGCAGTTCTGGCGCAACACCGAGGACGCCGATGTCGAGCGTTTCCTGAAGCTCTACACCACGATGCCGATGGCCGAGATCGCCCGGCTTGCGGCGCTGGGCGGTGCCGAGATCAATGAGGCCAAGAAGATCCTCGCGACCGAGGTCACAGCCATGCTGCATGGCCGGGAGGCTGCCGATGCGGCCTCCGAGACTGCGCGCAAGACCTTCGAGGATGGGGCGCTTGCAGACGATCTTCCCAGCGTCGCCGTGGCAAGGTCCGAGCTTGAGACCGGTCTCGGCGTGCTGACCGCCTTCGTCAAGGCCGGCCTCGTGCCCTCGACCGGCGAAGCGCGACGGCAGGTCAAGGCGGGCGGCCTTCGGGTCAATGACGCCGCCGTCACGGACGAACGCGCAACGCTGACGCTCTCGGAGCTCTCAGGCGAAGGGGTGATCAAGCTGTCCTTCGGCAGGAAGAAGCACGTCCTGCTGCGGGCGCAGTAACAGATCGGCCCGAAAAGCGGGCGCTGGTTTCCAAAGAAGGCGCCGCAATACCGGAAACGACAACGCCGGTGCCGGCCTATGCCCGCTCCGACATCGTCGTGGCTTCAGCGCCTTGGCACTGGTGCGGCCTGCGGCTGCTGGAGCGGCGAGCCGCCGAGCGGATCGACGAAGCGGCGCAGGATGCCGGGCGCGAGCGCCGAGAGCGGATTGATCGTCATGGTCGGCGCGCTCGCCGCGCCCGATATCCGGAAGTTCACCGCAAACAGCCCGCCATACTGGCTGCCGCCGCCGAGCAATGCGCCGACGACCGGCACCTGGGCGAAGGCATTGTTGAGGGCATAGCCCGGCACGAAAGTGCCCGCGATATCGACCCGATCCCGGCCATAATCGACATTGCCCTGCAAGGTGAAGCCGAGCTGCTGTCCCCAGATCACCATGTCGGACACATCGAACCGGCTGGCCGAGCGGCTGAAGACGGCCCTCAGCTTGGTGAAGGCGACCTCGCTGACGTCGATCCGCAGTGGGGCCGGCGCTGGCCCCGCGCCACCGGTTCGATCCCCGGCCGGAGCCGCGCCGGACTGCTCGCCGACGACCCGGCGCAGAGCCGGCTCGTCACGCACGATGAAGTCGCGGAACAGCAATTCACCGCTCTGGCGCGTATCGCTCGGCCCCATGCTCAGGATGAGGTCGCCACCATAGGCGCGCCGGTAAAGATCGGCGAAACGCAACAGCGCGCCACCATTCTCGGACTGGATGACGATCGCGCCGGGCGTATCGCCTTGTCGCCCCTGCTTGGCCGTGACGTCGGCCCGGCCGATCCGGCCCTGGAAGGCAAATGCGCGCATCTCGCCGCCGCGCTTCGACAATTTGAGCGAGGCATTGCTGATCGCCTCGTTGTTGAATCCTGTCAGAATCGGGACGTCGAGGTCGATATCGAGATCGCCGCCTTTGGCCGCGTTCTTGTCGCCGCGCGCAGTTGGCCCCGACGCGCTCTGCAGGTCGCGGATGAAGGGGCGCACATCCGCCACCGCGCCGCGAATGACGAGCTTGGTCACATTGCCGTCGCGCTTGGCATCGACCTTGAGGTTATCGCCCGGCGAGATCTTGAGCTGGGACAGCGTCGCGCTCTCGAAACCGTTCTGCTTGTTCAGTTCGATCCGGCCCTTGATCAGCGCCGGCGCCGCGTCCAGCACGAAATCCTCGAGGTCGGGGCCATTGGCGTCGGCGGCATAGCTGAAGCTCACGCGCCCTGCCCGGCCTGCAGCCTTGTTGAGGCCAGGAATGACGCCATCGAGCGTCGCCTTGGTCAGGTCGATCTCGACGCGCGGCAGCGCGTCGACGCCCTTGCCCAGCGCCTTCGCCACCTTGACGTGAACCGGGCCGCCGATGCCGCTCTCCGGTCCCAACCCGCGCCGCTGTCGCGCCGCGCTGTCGAGTAGCAGGGACAAGGTCGCCTCGCCCTTGCCGTGATTGTCCTGTCGAACCTCGATCTGCCCGCGATCACCACTGATGCGAGCCTCTCCCTTTATCAGCAAGCCGGCCTTGTCGAAGTTCCAGCTCAGATTGCCGCCTTCGAGCTTTTCGCTGCCGAGCATCACATCGGACGAAATATTGGACAGCGTACCGACGCTCTGCACCACGACCTCGCTGGGTTTGGAGTCGTCGGCCAATGGCAAGTTGATGACGGTCTTGAGGTCGGTCATGCCCTTGATCGCGGCAGGGTCGAGCGGTCCCGATGAGAAATCCTTCAGGGCCGGGAAGGTGAACAGCGCCATCAGCGCCTCCATCGGTCCCGTCGAGCGGAAGGCCACGCGCGCCGGCGCTCGCTGCACCCAGGTCTCGGCGATGCTGAAGCTGCCCTCGCTCAGCATGAGTTGCCTGCCGCCGCCCAGGTCAGCCGCAGCCTTGGCGATCTGCAGCTGCACCGTTCGCCCTGTCGTCTTGCCTGAGACGACGCCGTCGACCAGCGGCGGCAGCCCCGGCCCGGGCAGAAAGCGTACCTGACTGGCCTCGAGGACAACGCTGAGCGCGCCATCGGGCAAGCCAGCCCCCCGCAGCAAGCGGGCGTGATCCTCGGCCGGCAAATCGAGTTCGACGGCGAGACTGCCGACCCGGCCCGCCACGAACTGCCGCGACAACGCGGTATGGACATCGGGCGAGGTCCAGCGCGGCCACAGTGCCAGCACGGCCCGGACATCCGAATCGGTCGCCTTGATCGAGAAGCGTTGCGTCGGCGATTCGCCGGTCTTCTGCACCAGTCCCGTCATGTCGGCCGTGATCGCGGGCCCCTTCAACGACATGGCGTCGATCCGCACCTCGTTCGAGCGCGGATCGAGCAGCAGATTGGCCTTCATGCTGTCGACGGCGACAGGCGGCTCCTGATCGACCCCGGGAATCTGGCCGGCAGCGTCCAGATTCAGCCTCCAGGCGCCATTCTCCTCGCGCAACGTACCAGCGCCCTTGAGCCGGGTCGCACCGGCGTTCAACTCGCCCATCGACAGCTGGAGCACAGAGAAATCGTTCTCGCTCGCGACCTCGATATGGGCTGATTCGATGGT
Organism: Bosea vaviloviae; assembly: GCF_001741865.1. Classification (NCBI taxonomy): domain Bacteria; kingdom Pseudomonadati; phylum Pseudomonadota; class Alphaproteobacteria; order Hyphomicrobiales; family Alloboseaceae; genus Allobosea; species Allobosea vaviloviae. Next base: position 4,220,315 of record NZ_CP017147.1, on the reverse strand, counting down.
GATCGGCGCCAATGGCCCGCCCGGAAACTGGATGGTGCCTGGCAGCACGTCGAGCCGGGCCGTGATCGCCTTCTGGCCGCTCGGCTTCTGGGTCAGCGTCGCGCGGCCCTTCAGCGGCAGGCCCTCGATGGTGATCCCGCCGCTGCCGAAGGCGAGCGCCACGACCTCGGCGGGCTCGAAGCGGACGATATCGATATCGGCGCGCTGCGTACCGTCGGCCTCGCTCGACAGATCGATCGCGAGTTCCTTCCAACGCTGCCCGGTGCGGCCCTTCGCGCTCAGGCGTGTCGTCCGCTCGCCCGTGCGTGACAGGCTGATCTCGACATCCTCGAAACTGGCGCGTTGGCGTCCGTCAGGGTCGATCAGAGACAGGCGGGCGCCATGCATACCCGCCGTCTGCAGCGCGCCAAGCAGGCCCTCGCCCTGCGCCAGCGTTGCGACCGCTCCCATGATGCCGGTGAAGGCGTTCCACTGGCCGGCATCGGGCAGCGTCGAGGCCGGTTGCGCCTCCGCGGGAGCCGAATCGGCATTGACGATCAGCGCCCCGTTCTTGTCGACGCCGAGGCGGACATTCACGCCGCGCAGATCGACCGAAACCAGCTTGATCTCCCCCAGCAACAGGGGAAGCGGCTCGTAGCCGAGCACGGCCTCCGGCGCGCGGATGACCGCGCCGCTGGTGTGACGAAACGAGACCTGCCTGACGCGCAGCTGCGAGTGGCCGTCGATGCGGCCAAGTTCCGCAGCCGCCGCCTCGACTGTCCAGCCCGCGCCGAGCCTTTCCTCGATCGCGCCCGCGATGCGCCCCTCGAGGCCCGATAGCGGGATCAAGCCCGTGACCAGAAGGGTCACGCCGGCGCCCGCCAGGGTCAGAACGGCGACGATGACTGCGACCGCGATCGTGACCAACCCGGCCTTCGCCCGCTTCTTCACAGCCGCGATGTCGCAGGCCTCCTGCGCGGCGGCGGTTGCCTCCGCCGGCGGGGTGCTCCTGTTCGCGTACTGCTCTTGCAATGCCTGCGTCGTCCTGCGTTCGGAAAAGGCGTTTTCACGGGGGTCGGCCGTCAGCATTCGGACGTCAACGCCCGAATCCGGACGATGTTTCGGCGTCGCGCTCGAATCGGCATCGATGCGAATAAAAACATACTAGCGGCTGCGCCTGCGCGCGCCATATTGAAGCCAAGTGGCGGACAAGTGGCGAAGCGCTGCTCTTGCAGACCGAAGGCGACGAAAAGAAGGCGAAACATGGCATTGAAGCAAGGCGACGAGGCCCCCGATTTCACGCTCGCGCGGGATGGCGGCGGCACGCTTTCGCTCGCTGGCCTCAAGGGACGAAAGGTCGTCCTCTACGCCTATCCCAAGGACGATACACCGGGCTGCACCCTGGAGGCGATCGCGTTCAACGGCCTGCGCAAGGCCTTCACTGACGCCGGCACGGAGATTATCGGCATTTCGCCCGATCCGGTGAAGAGCCACGACAAGTTCAAGAAGAAGCACGGACTCGATTTTGCGCTTGCTGCCGACGAAACGCTGACCGCGCTGCAGGCCTATGGCATCTGGGTCGAGAAGAGCATGTATGGCCGCACTTATATGGGCGTCGAGCGCACGACCTTTCTGATCGACCAGAATGGCAAGATCGCTCGCATCTGGCCCAAGGTGAAGGTCGCCGGCCATGCCGACGAAGTCCTCGCCGCTGCTCAGGCGCTATGACGCGGAACCGGCGGGCCCGCCTTCGAAAAGCAAGGCAATTTGCGAAAGATTAACCTTAACCAACCCTAATAGCGGGATCGGCAGCGTAACATCCGGTCCCGCGTATGACACAGTCCTCCTCCGCCCCCGCCCTTCCCGTCACTGGGCTCTTCACCCACAAGACCTACACGATGCGCCGCGCGACGGTGTTTGCCGGCCTTGCCTGGCTGACCGTCACCACGGCGTGCACCGGGGCGGGCGGCTGGTACATTCTCAGCAAGGACGACCTGGCGGCGCGATTGATCACGCGCGAAACCACCCGCCAATACGCCTATGAGGATCGGATCACCGCCCTGCGGGCGGATATCGACCGCCTGGCCAGCCGCGCGCTTCTCGACCAGGACGGCGTCGAGGCCCGCGTCGACGAGCTCGCGACCCGGCAGGCCGAGGTCGAATCGCGCCAGGCGCTCGTCACCGCGCTCGCCGACACGCTCCAGACCGGCGGCATTACCTCAAGCATCAAGGCCCCGCTGCGGCCCCGGATACTCAAGCCGGAGGAGCCGATTCGCGCCTCCGGCATCACCAGCTTCGCGCCGATCATGCCGGCCAAGCCGATGCCGGCGCCGGACACCCCGCCCCTGCGCGGCGCCGAGACCGGCAAGGCGGACACCAACAAGGCGGACGCCAACAAGGCCGCTTCCTGGTTGTCGGGAGCGGATGAGTCCGAGCCCCAGCCCCCTGCCCAGCGGGTCACGGCGGCCCTGACACGGCTGAACCGCGCCATCACGACAACGGCAGGCGCGCAACTTGCGGCTCTGAAGGACATGGATGAGAGCCTGGCCGATTCGCAGAAGCGCATGCGCGGCGCGCTCGCTGAAATCGGTATCGACACCGACAAGATGAACCCGGTCGGCCCCGTGGCGGGCGGCACCGGCGGCCCCTTCGTGCCCTTCAAGGTCGACCCGTCCAAGGGGCCGTTCGAGGCGACGCTGGATGCGCTGCAGCCACGCATTGCCGCGGTTTTCCGCCTGCGCGGTCTCACCGAACAATTGCCGCTTGCTCGCCCCATGGCAGGCGATGCCGATTTCACCTCGAATTACGGCTATCGCGTCGACCCCTTCACGCGCGGCCCGGCGATGCATACCGGCGTCGATTTCCGCGCCGAGGCTGGTTCGCCGATCCGCGCCACCGCGCCGGGCAAGGTCATCGTCGCCGAGTATAACGGCGGCTACGGCAATATGGTCGAGATCGAGCACAGCAACGGCGTCAGCACGCGCTATGCTCATATGTCGGCGATCCTGGCCTCGGTCGGCCAGGTCGTGACGACGGGCACGGTGATCGGTCGTGTCGGCACCACCGGCCGCTCGACAGGCCCGCATCTGCATTACGAGACCCGGATCAACGAAGAACCGATGGACCCGACCCGCTTCCTGCGCGCCGGCGCCAAGCTCGCCGGGCGGGCGTCGCTCTAGAGCCGGATGATTTCAGATCGGATCACCAGTGATCCGATCTGAAATCTGAATCCGCCTCTCATTAAAGAGTTAGAGCAGGATCGACGCGAAAAACCGGTTCCCACTTTTTCGCATCCTGCTCTAGGATTTCTCGAGCCGAAGCCAGACGAAAACAAAATGGCCGACCCTGCCGGGCCGGCCATTTTGTTTATTGGAGCGAAGCGGATACCGGTTCGCGTGAAGAAAACGCTTTAAGACAATGACCCAGAGCAATTGAACGACCCACCTGGTCGGAAGTTGTCTAGTCGATGTCTTCGACCTCGACCTCGGTGCCATAGACCCGCTGCGCCAGCGAGGCTTCCATGAAGGGATCGAGCGCGCCGTCGAGCACGTCGCTCGGGGCCGTCGAACTCACCCCGGTGCGCAGATCCTTCACCAGCTGATAGGGCTGCAGCACATAGGAACGGATCTGATGGCCCCAGCCGATATCGGTCTTCGAGGCCTGCTCGGCATTGGCCTTGTCTTCGCGCTTCTTCAGCTCGACCTCATAGAGGCGCGCGCGGAGCATGTCCCAGGCCTTGGCCTTGTTCTTGTGCTGCGATCGCTCCTGCTGGCACGAGACCGCGATGCCTGACGGGATATGGGTGATGCGCACGGCCGAATCGGTCGTATTGATGTGCTGGCCGCCCGCGCCTTGCGCCCGGTAGGTGTCGATCCGGCAATCGGATTCGTTGATGTCGATGACGATGCGGTCGTCGACAACGGGATAGACCCAGACTGAGGCGAAGGAGGTCTGGCGTCTCGCATTGGAATCAAACGGCGAGATGCGCACGAGCCGGTGCACGCCTGATTCTGTCTTCAGCCAGCCATAGGCGTTGTGCCCCTTGAACTGCAGGGTCGCCGATTTGATGCCCGCGGTGTCGCCGTCCTGGTATTCCAGCGTCTCGACCTTGAGCTTGCGCCGCTCGCCCCAGCGTCGATACATCCGCAGCAGCATCTCTGCCCAGTCCTGGCTTTCGGTGCCGCCCGCGCCGGGATGGATCTCGAGATAGGTGTCGAGCATGTCGGCTTCGCCCGACAGCAGCGTCTCGACCTGCCGACGCGCCGCCTCGACTTCGACGGCCTTGATCGCCCCCTCGCCCTCGGTGATGGAGGCTTCGTCCTCCTCCATCTCGCCGAGCTCGATCAGCGTCATCGCGTCGTCGAGATCACGTTCGAGCTTGACGATGCCGTTGATCTGCTCCTCGAGCGATGTGCGCTCGCGCATCAGCTTCTGCGCGGCGTCGGCATCGTTCCAGAAATCGGGCCCCTCAGAGAGGGCGTTCAGTTCGGCGAGACGGCGTTGTGCTGGATCCCAGTCAAAGATGCCTCCTCAGCAGTCCAATCGACTGCTTGGCGTTGTCGAGCTGGGTCTGGATTTCAGGACGCATGGGCGTGTCAGAACTTTCGCTGAAGCTTCTTGAAGTGAAGCGCTGAGATAGGGGTGAAAACGCCGGCTGTAAACGCTTGGTGATGTCATAGTCGGCCTCGGGCCGACCGCCTCCCGCACGAGGTTCCCGGGCTTGTGCGGAGTTTACCCTTGGGTCGATCGAGGATCGGACCCGAGGGCTTCGCCTGGGAATGACGTGTCCGGGTCAGTACAATCCGCCCGTCCCGGAGCCGACCGAGCGTCCACCGCCGGGCGAGACGCTGAGCGGGGTCGAGCCGTCGCCGGCGGCTCCGATGACGGAATAGCTGTCGGGCGGCGCGGTGCCGGGCTTGAACGCCTCCAGGATGCCGCCCTCGCCGCCGGAGCGCATGCCGGTTTTGGAGTCGACCCGAATCAGCTTGATGCCGGCGGGCACGCGGAACGGCGTCGCCGGCTTGTCCTTGAGCGCCGCCATCATGAAATCGCGGAAGATCGGCGCGGCGTACTGGCCGGCGGTCGCCGAGGTGCCGAGCGATTTCGGCTTGTCGAAGCCCATATAGACGCCGACGGCGAGGTCCGGCGAGAAACCGACGAACCAGACGTCCTTGGCCTCGTTGGTCGTGCCGGTCTTGCCGCCGAGCGGCTTGCCGACGGACTTCACCACCGTTGCCGTGCCCGCATTGACCACGCCTTCGAGGATCGAGACCATCTGATAGGCGGTCAGCGGGTCGAGAACCTGGTCGCGGTTGTCGACGAGCCGCGGCTCGCGCTGATTGTTCCACTTGTCGGCGTCGCAGCCTTCGCAGACGCGCTGGTCGTGCCGGAAGATGGTCGCGCCCCAGCGGTCCTGGATGCGGTCGATCAAGGTCGGGCGGATGCGCTTGCCGCCATTGACGAGCATGGCGTAGCCGGCGGTCATCCGCATCACCGTGGTCTCGCCGGCGCCCAGCGCCATCGAGAGCACGGGCAGCATGTCGTCATAGACGCCGAAACGGCGGGCATATTCCGCGATCAGCGGCATGCCGACATCCTTGGCGAGCCTGACCGTCATCAGGTTCTTGGAGAACTGGATGCCATAGCGAAGGGTGTGAGGCCCGGTCGACTTGCCGTCGTAGTTTTCCGGCCGCCACATGCCGAGCCCGCCGCCCTGGTCGATCTCGATGGGGCCATCGAGCACGATGCTCGACGGCGTATAGCCGTTGTCGAGCGCGGTGGCGTAGACGAAGGGCTTGAACGAGGAGCCGGGCTGGCGCAACGCCTGCGTCGCGCGGTTGAACTCCGACTGATCATGCGAGAAGCCGCCGACCATGGCGAGCACGCGGCCGGAGAACGGATCCATCACGGTGATGGCGCCGTTGACCTCGGGCAATTGCCGCAGGCGGACCTGGCCCGGCCGATTGTCGATGGGCTCGACATAGACGACATCGCCGACCGATACGGCCTGCGACACGCGTGCACGCCGCGTCCATTTGATGCCGTCGGCGCCGAGCGTCACGGTTGTCCGTTCGCTGCGCAGCGCCCCCGAGGTCTCGTTGAGCGGGTGGAGGCCGATGCGAGCCGTGTCGCCGGTGACATCAAGAACGACACCGAGACGCCAGGGCGCGACATCGCCGAGCACTTTCAGCTCGCCGATCGCCAGCCCCCAGTCGCGCGCGCTCAGGTCGATCTTCTGGATCGCGCCGCGCCAGCCGCGAGCCTCATCGAAACGCACCAGCCCGTCGACCAGCGCCTTGCGCGCCATCAGCTGCATCTTCGGGTCGACGGTCGAGCGCACGGAGAGGCCGCCTTCGAGCAACTTCTTCTCGCCATAGCGATCCTGCAATTCGCGGCGAATTTCTTCGGCGAAATAGCCGGCGGCGATGTTGTTGGGCGAAACCGTGCGCGGATTGACGCCGAGCGGCTGCTTCTTGGCGGTGTCGCCGGCTTCGCGCGTGACGTAGCCGTTCTCGACCATACGATCGATCACATAGTTGCGCCGCTCGATCGCGCGCTCGCGGTTGCGGAAGGGGTGCAGGTCGGTCGGCGCCTTGGGCAAGGCGGCCAGATATGCCACCTCCTGCAGGTTCAGTTCATGCACCGACTTGCCGAAATAGTTCAGCGCCGCCGCGCCGATGCCATAGCTGCCCTGCCCCGGAGCCGGCGCGCCGAGATAGATCTCGTTGAGATAGAGTTCGAGGATCTTGTCCTTCGAATAGGTCGCCTCGATGCGCAGCGCGACGAGCGCCTCGCGGATCTTGCGCTCGTAGTTCTGCTCCGAACCGACGAGGAAGTTCTTCGCGACCTGCTGGGTGATGGTGGAGGCGCCCTGCGGCCTGCGATTCGAGCCGCGGCTGCGAAAATTGGTGATCGCGGCGCGCACGAGCCCTTCGGGATCGACGCCGACATGCTTGTAGAAATTCTTGTCCTCGGCGGAGAGATAGGCCTGGACGACGAGCTTGGGCACGGCCTGGATCGGCATGTAGAGCCGGCGCTCCCGTGCAAATTCCGCAATCAGGCTGCCGTCGCCGGCATGGACGCGCGTCATCACCGGCGGCTCATAGTTCCTGAGCTGGGCCGAATCGGGGAGATCCTTCGAGTAATGCCAGACGAGGCCGGCCGCGCCCACGGCGCCAATCACGAAGACGATCGTGCCGGCGGCAAAAAGCCACCCGAAGAGTCGCAGAACAAACCGCATAGGAGGCCCTGGCCCTCACTGTCATGGCTAGCCGGCCCGAAAAACGGGCAGCGTGAATCAATTCTATAGCATAGCAGAGATGGCGGAACCGTGGCCTCAGGACCACAATTTCACGCCAAAGCCTTTTGGCTCAGCGAAAGCCTCCTGGCTCAGCGCCGGTTCTCCGCAGCCTTGCCGGCAGGCGGGCGAGCCTGCGCGAAATACCCTTCAATCGCGGCATGCACGGCCGCCACGGCCTGCGTCCGCCAGGCCGCCGAATTGAGCAATTCCGCATCCTTCGGGCTCGACATGTAGCCGAGTTCGATCAGCACGGAAGGAACATCAGGCGCACTCAGCACACGGAACCCCGCCGAGCGGAGCGGCACCTTGTGCATCTTCACCGAGCCGCCCAGCGTCGCGACGAGATTGCGCGCGAACACCGAGGAAAAGGTCCGCGTCTCGCGCTTGGCCAGATCCATCAGGATGCCGGCGACGTCCTGCGTATCCTCGCTCGAATCGAGGCCCGCGACCGTGTCGGCCTGGTTTTCCTTGGCCGCCAGCCGGGCTGCTTCCGCATCGGTCGCGCGCTCGGAGCCCGTATAGACCGTAGCGCCGCGCACGTCCTGCGCCTGCGTCAGCGAATCCGCATGGATCGAGATGAACAGGTCAGCCCCCGCCTCCCGCGCGATCTTCACCCGTTCGCCCAGCGGCACGAAGCGATCTTCATCACGGGTCATCAGGATGCGATAGCGCCCCGACGCCTCCAAGCTTTCCTTCAGCGTCATGCCGAAAGCCAGAACGACGGTCTTTTCCGCAATCGACGCCACCACCGTGCCGGGGTCGATGCCGCCATGGCCCGGGTCGATGACCACGACCTGGCGGGTATCTCCGGCAGGCTTGACGATCTCGACCGGCGACATGGCCGCCTCGGGGCGGTTTTTCGAGGCCTCATTCGCCGCCGCCTGGAACTCCACCCGTGAGGAGCGCTTCAGCTCGATCACGAGCTCGCCGAATCCGCCGCGTCGGTTGCGCATCTCGGCGCGCGCGACGAGAGCGGGCTGCGCCAGGTCGATGATGATGCGCGAGCGCTCGGCCGTGAACAGGCCGAAACGGAAGGCGCTGACGAAGCCCGCGCCATTGCGCCCGGTCGCGGGCTGCATCTGGAAATTGACGGACGGCAGATCGACGATCACACGGTCGGGCGAGGCCATCACCGATGTGCTGACCGAAACGGGCCGCGAAAGCGCCACGGTCAGGCGTATGATCTCTCCGGCCTGCTCGATTTTGGCGTCGGTCGCGACCGGAAAGTCATTGGCGGGCCCGGGATTGGCGTCGCCTGCGCCTACGCAGACAACGGCAAGCCATGAGCCGAGAAGCACGCGCGAAAGCAAGCTGGCGCTGCGACGGACAAGGCCGGCGCGAAGGCTGCGGAAAGCTGGGCTGCGAAAGCGGAGCAAAGGGGTAATTGATCCCTGTCTGCGTCACCGACGCTTAACCATAAGGGCGCGAGGCGTTAACAGGGCGTTACCATGCCCGCCCCCGAGCGTGAACCATGCTTACCCGCCTCACTGTTACGATGGCTGGATGATGTGACTTGCAAATCACTGTCACCTGTCTGTAATGGGGATGGTTGCATTGCGAAGCCGCCCATGGTGCGCATCCGGGTCCGAGGATCCGTCGGCGTCCGGGGTCTGGCTTAAGGCGGCCGACCCTTCCGGGTTCGGCCGCAGCAGCGCAACCGCCAACGGATCGTCCGCGGACGGCCGGCGTCAGCCACGAAAGTTCGGCGCCTGGCTAGGTCTCGCGAGCGTGCAAACGCGGCGTGCTTCGTCTTTAGGCGAATGCGTCGCAGGTCAGGACAGATGTCGGGGCATACGACGCCGCATTTTTCATCGGTGATTCGTCCATACCTGCGGGACTGTGCCGGGGCGTTTGCCCGGCCGGGTTTCCCGAGCCGCTATCCTGTCTCGATCGAACACTTCCCCGTCCCAGATGCCGGCTCGCGCCGGCTTTTGCTCCTGCAACATGCCGGCTTTCGCCGGTCTTCACGCGGCGCCCCTGCCCGCGGCAGCGGATTCTCATCCGCAGCCCGGCGGGTTTTGATGGCGGCCGCGCCCATGGAAAATTCATATGGCCAACAAGATGCTCATCGACGCCACCCACCCGGAGGAGACCCGGGTCGTGGTGGTTCGCGGATCCCGCGTCGAGGAATTTGATTTCGAGTCCGCCAGCCGCAAACCGTTGCGGGGCAACATCTACCTGGCGAAGGTGACGCGCGTGGAGCCCTCGCTCCAGGCCGCCTTCGTCGAGTATGGCGGCAACCGCCACGGCTTCCTCGCCTTCTCCGAAATCCACCCGGATTACTACCAGATCCCGGTCGCCGACCGTCAGGCGCTGATCGCCGAAGAGGCGCGCGCCGACCGTGAGGAAGAGCGCGACGAGGAGAAGCGCGAAAAGCGCGGCGGCGGTCGTCGCGACCGTGGCCGCCGAGGCGATCGCGATGGGCGCGCCAAGAAGGCGTCGCATGACGAGACCGTCACCTCCGAGATCGAGGCCGACGGCAAGGGCGCTGCGATGGTCAACGAAGGCGGACCTGCCTTCGGAGAGGAATTCGCGCCCTCCATCACCGAATCCGCGACCGAGGACGCCATCGAGAATGCGCCGTCGCTGACCTACGAGACGGAAACGGTCGAGGCCACCGCCACGGACGAAGCCGCGCCGGAAGGCGAAGAGGCCCGCAAGCCGGCCGAGGACGAAGAGGACGGCGAAGAGCAGGCTCACGAGGACGCCGAGCATGAAGAGCCCGAGCAGCTCGGTGGCGGCGACGCGCTCGACGACATCTCCGAGCGGCCCCAGCGCCATCATCGCCGCCAGTACAAGATCCAGGAGGTGATCAAGCGCCGCCAGATCATCCTGGTCCAGGTCGTCAAGGAAGAGCGCGGCAACAAGGGCGCGGCGCTTACCACTTATCTCTCGCTCGCCGGCCGCTACTCGGTGCTGATGCCCAATACCGGCAAGGGCGGCGGCATCTCGCGCAAGATCACCAATGCCGAGGATCGCAAGCGCCTGAAGGAAGTCGCCTCCGAGCTCGAGGTTCCGGAGGGGATGGGCATCATCCTGCGCACCGCCGGCGCCTCGCGCACCAAGGTCGAGATCAAGCGCGACTACGAATATCTGATGCGGATGTGGGAGAGCGTGCGCGAATTGACGCTCGCCTCGGTCGCGCCGGCGCTGGTCTATGAGGAGGGCAACCTCGTCAAGCGCTCGATCCGTGACCTCTACAACAAGGACATCGACGAGGTTCACGTCGCTGGCGAAGAGGCCTATCGCGAGGCCAAGGACTTCATGCGCATGCTCATGCCGAGCCATGCCAAGAGCGTGAAGGCCTATCGCGAGCAGACGCCGCTCTTCGCCGGTTTCGGCGTCGAGAGCCAGCTCGACGCGATGTTCTCCAACAATGTGACGCTGAAATCCGGCGGCTATATCGTCATCAACCAGACCGAGGCGCTGGTCGCCATCGACATCAACTCCGGGCGTTCGACCCGCGAGCACAATATCGAGGACACCGCCCTCAAGACCAATCTCGAAGCGGCGGAGGAGATTTCCCGCCAGCTCCGCCTGCGCGACTTGGCCGGCCTCATCGTGATCGATTTCATCGACATGGAGGAGAACCGCAACAACCGCGCCGTCGAGAAGAAGCTGAAGGATTGCCTCAAGGACGACCGCGCCCGCATCCAGGTCGGCCGCATCTCGGCCTTCGGCCTGCTCGAAATGTCGCGCCAGCGCATCCGCACCGGCGTGCTCGAGAGTTCGTCCGTGCCCTGCCCGCATTGCGCCGGCGCCGGCATGATGCGCTCGGCGGCTTCCGTCTCGCTGCAGATCCTGCGCGCGCTCGAAGAGAACCTGATCAAGAGCGCCTCGCATAACCTCACCGTCCGCACCCGGCCGGAGGTCGCGCTCTATGTGCTGAACCAGAAGCGCGCCCATCTCACCGATCTGGAAACCCGCTTCGCCATCGCAATCAGCATCACGGTCGACGCAACCCTGCTCGGCACGCGCTATTTCGAGGTCGAGCGCGGCGAGTTCGTCGGCAATGAAGGTCGCATCGTTCCGACCTCGTTCAAGGCCGAGGCGATCCCCGCCGATATCGACGATGACGCGCTCGACGCCGCCGCCGAAGCCGAGGCGCTCGGCGCCGAAGACGAGGTCATCGAAGCAGGCGAGGCCACGACAGCCGCGGCCGCCAATGACGACAAGCCGGACCGTGGCGAGGGCGAAGCACGCGGCGAAGGCGGCCGCAAGCGCAGGCGCCGTCGCCGGCGGCGGCGTGGCGGCGAGCGTGACGCCAATGGCGTGCGTCTCGACGGCGGCACGGATGCCGAGGGCGATGAGGATGGTCAGGACGACGACGAGGATGGCGATGAGAACGCCGCCGAATCGCAGGAGACCGAGATCGTCGCTGCGGCTGCCGAGCCGGTCGTGACCGAAGTGGCAGCAGAGCCGGAAGCCGAGGCGGACGCCAAGCCGCGCCGTGGCCGCCGTGGCGGCGGACGCAAGCCCAAGGCTGACGCCGAGACTCTTGCTGACGCCGAGACCCTCGCTAACGCCGAGGCTCCGGCCAAGGCCACCAAGCGCGTAGAGGCCGCCGCGGCGGTGACTGAGGCCATCGCGATTGAGGCGGAAGCGGCCGTGGCCGAGAAGCCCAAGCGCAGCCGCGCCCGCAAGAAGGTCGTGCCGATCACGGAAGACGGTGAAGCGGCGCCGGTCGTCGCCGTGACCCCGGCGGCTGAGCCCGTCGCCGCAGAGCCGGTCGCTGACGCGCCTGCTCCGGAACCAGAGCCCGTCCCCGTTCCCCGCGTGGTGGAGGAGCCGGTCGCGGTGGTGCTGACCCCGCCCGACCCGGACCGCCCCAAGCGCGGCGGCTGGTGGAACAAGCTGGCCGGCAGGAACTGAATAAAAAGGCCGCTGCGGGACACCGCAGCGGCCTTTTTCATGAGACGAGATGCTTGCGATGCCGCCGCCCCGCAATCGTGAAAGACAGGTGCTGACCGCGATCTGCGTCGTGGCGCTCCTCGGCTTGGCCTGGATGGGATGGCAAGCGCTCGGAGGGCTTGGCGTCGGAATCCTCGGCCTTCTCGTGTTGTTCGTCGCAGTCAGGGTAGAGCTTGAAGGCAACGGGCCCGTCGGCGCGCAATCGACCCCGGAGTTTTATGCCAGACAAGTGCGTGCCGAACGCGAGCAGCCTCACATCGATCGGGTGAGTCGCCGGGCGGAAAATGCGGCATTCCTTTCATCAGCACGCGTCGGCGTGGTGGCGGGTATGGCCCTAACTGTAATCGGCTTCGGGCTGCTGTTTTCCGGAGCCGTTCCCAATGGGCCGATCGGCCTTTTTGAGCTTGGCGATATTTTTGCGAGTCTGTTTTTGAAAGGGCGGCCTTGGTAAAATTTTGAAAGGGCGGCCTTGGTAAAACGCCTCGGCCGCTCAGCACGTACTGTTTGAGCGCGAGCACGACCCAACCTGACACCACTCGCGCTGGCGACGCGCAAATCACCCAGCCGCCGGCGCGAGCGGGCTCGGCGGCGGTACGGCGCTGATCGCTGCCGCCGCGCCGGCTTGCGAGGCCGCCTCCCCGCCACGCACCGTCACAGCGTTCGAGGCGAAGGGCACACCTGCCTCGTTGAGCGCGCGATAGACCCGCTTCAACGCCTCGCGCTGGAGCGAGGAGGCCTGGTTCGGCTTGGCGGTGAATTTCAACCGGATGACGATGGCGCTGTCGGTGATATCGGCGACGCCCTGCATCTTCAGCGGCGCGATGAAATGCGGTGCGAATTCCGGATCTTCGAGCAGGGCCAGGCCCGTCTTCTTGATCGCCTTGCGCGCCTTTTCGATATCCGCCGAGTGATCGAGCCGAACGTTGAACTTCAGCGTCGCCCAGTCGCGGCTGGCATTGGTGAGGGAGGGAATCTGGCCGAAGGGCACGGTATGGATCTGCCCGCTCTGGTGGCGCAGTTGCATCGAGCGCAGCGATATCTTCTCGACCGTGCCCTTGAGCCGCCCGGTATCGACATATTCGCCGACGCGGAAAGCATCCTCGATCATGAAGAAGAAGCCGGAGACGATGTCGCGCACCAGCGCCTGCGAGCCGAAGGAGATGGCGAGCCCCAGAATGCCGAAGCCGGCGAGCAAGGGGCCGATATCGACGCCGAGCCGCGACAGCACGACGAGCCCGGTCAGGCCGACGACTGCGCCCAGCACCACCCCGCGCAGAACCGGAAGAACGGTCGCGAGTCGCGAAGGGATGCTCTCTTCATGCGCGGCGTCCTCGTCGACAGGCCCGGTCGCACCGCGCTTGGGCGCATAGGCGTCGAAGAAGGCCCGCAGGAAAACGAGCGCGACCCAGCCCGCGAAGGCGAGCATGGCGATGCCCGCCGCCCGCTGCGAGAAGGCGGAGAACTCCGCCGAGCTGACGCCGAAGAGGAAGCCGCCCCAGAGCCGCGCCAGCAGATAGAAGCCGCCGGCCCAGATCACGCCCCCGGCAGCCGCCCGCGCCGCATGGCCGAGCGCGAGCGTAAGCGGAGCACGCTCGCCCAGGGCGGCGGCATGCGCCTGCCGGCAGGCCATCAGGCTGGTGATGCCGACCGCCAGGATCGGCACCAGCACGATGATGAGCTGCGTCAATCCGGCAGCCTCGGTCCAGCGTGCTCCCCCATCCATCATCGCCGCTGCATTGCCGACCATCCAGATCGCTACGGCCGCGGCGGCGTAGAACCAGCCGGCCCCGGCCGCGATCACCCGCCGGCTTGGCCCCGGCTCATGCGATGATCCGAGGATGAGCGCTGCAAGATCGTGGCGCGCATCGATGAACCACCACGCCTTGAACAGCGTCACGGCAATGCCGACCAGCGCGAACAGCCCCACGACCGAGCCAGGGCCGGCTGCGTGTTGCCCTGCGACCGCGGTCGTCAGCAGGATCGGCGAGGCGATGCCGAAGAAGGCGAGCAGGCGGAAATGCCGATCGGCCCGCGGCAGCGGCATGATCCGCCGCTCCGGCACGCCGGGAGCGAGCAGGAAACGTCCAAGGATCAGATGTCCGGCTCCGATGACGACGCCGTTGGCGATGACACGCAAGGTCGTCGCGGCAAGATCGGGTTCCGGCAACCAGAGCATGCGCGCGGCATGCAACGCCGCCAGGCCGACAGTGAGCGTCATCAGATCCTGGAACAGTCCCCAGGACGACGCGATCAGGCGCGGCGTGAATTCAGGCCCTTTGGGCCGCAGCCGACGCGCAAACCAGCCTGCGGTCGCGAAACGGAACAGCCCTGCCGCGGTCAAAGCGAGCGCCAGGCCAGCGATGATTCCCCAGCCGGCCGGAAACCCGCTGGCGCCGTTGCGGTTCTGGGCCCAGGCACTCCGCCAGGCGTCCGGCAGCTTGGCCAGGCGCGGGACCGCGCTCACCCCTTGGGTCAGCCCGTCGACGAAATGATCCCAGAACGCCTCGACCGGTGTTTCGCCCTGATCCGGGCTGGTGTTTGCCGGCGGCGTGGCAGCGTTGTTCGCGACCGCCACTGGTGCGGCCTGGACGGGCTGGTCCTTGCTGGGCTGGTTCTCGCCAGCGATCCTGATCTCGACCTTGCGGCCGCCGGTCGACAAGGTGTCGACCAGCTTGCGCACCGTCTCCGGTGTCTCGTCGCCGCGCAGGATCAGCGTGACATTCGCGTTGCCTTGAGCCTGCGCGTCGCCTCGAGCCTGGGCAAAACCCGCGGGCGCAAAGCCCAGCGTGGCGAACAGGAACACGAGCAGCGCCAGGGCGCAGGGCGCGACCGACGCGCGCGAAGACGCAAGGCGATGTCGCATCGAACCCGCTCCCAACACCAAGGACAGCGCGAGTTGGACGGGAATCGCTGCTCTTGGCAAGCGCCGGGCTCGCCCTGCCCGCTTTGCGCTCAGCCGCGCTTCAGCCAGGCCCCGATCCGTTCGACGGCCTGCTCGCATTCCGTCAGCGAGCCGGCGAAGGAGAGCCGCATTGTACGGGCTCCACGGCTTTCGTCGAAATCGAGCCCAGGCGTGATCGCGACGCCGGCATGGTTCAGAACATCGCGGCAGAACGCCATGGAATCATTCGAATATCGGCCGATGTCGAGATAGATGTAGAAGGCCCCGTCGACAGGCAGGAAGTCCCCCAGCCCGATCTCCGGCAGGGCCTTCAGCAGAAAAGCGCGGTTTGCCGCGTAGCCGGCCTTGATCGCCTCGCATTCCGCGGTCGCCTCGAAAGCCGCCTCGCCCGCAACCTGGCTGAGATAAGGTACCGAGATCGACAAATTTTGCTGCAGCCGCTCGATCGTGCGCACCAGCCGCTCGGGCACCACGAGCCAGCCGACGCGCCAGCCGGTCATGCAGTAATATTTCGAGAAGGAGTTGACGATGATGGCGTCTGGATCGGCCGCGAGCGCCGTCGTCGCAGGCGCCTCATAGGTCAGGCCGTGATAGATCTCGTCGGAGATGTACCAGAGGCCGAGCTTGCGGCACTCCGCCGCCACGGCGGCGATGGCGTCGGGCGCCATCACCACGCCGGTCGGGTTGGCGGGGCTCATCGTCAGCACGCCGGCGAGCGGAGCCTGCGCATGCGCCCTGGCGATCAGCTCCGGCGTCAGCGCGAAGCGGGTCTCAGGCCCGACCTCGATCGCAACCGGCTCCAGCCCCAGCGCGATCAGGATGTTGCGATAGGCCGGATAGCCCGGCGCAGTGATGGCGACACGCGCACCGGGCTGGAAACAGGCCAGGAACGCCAGGATGAAGCCGCCGGAGGAGCCGGTCGTCACCACAACGCGCTGTGCCGCCACGCCGGCGCCATAAGCATCCCGATAATGCCGCGCGATGCGTTCCCTCAGCGAATCCGTGCCGAGCGCCTGGGTATATCCGATGCGGCCATGCTCCAGCGCGCGGCCGGCCGCCGCGCGAATGCTGGCCGGCGTCGGCGCGGAAGGCTGCCCGACCTCCATATGCACCACCGAACCGCCATTCCGCTCGATGGCGGCGGCCTGGTTCATCACATCCATGACGATGAAGGGCGAAACACGCTCGGCCCGCGCGGCGAGCGCTGGCATGAGGAGGCCGGAAGGAGCTGGCTGGGTCATGCCCGTTGCCGTAACCGAGCCGCCCTTATCCCGCAACCGCTGTCACAGCTGTGATTTGACGCAGTCCCGGTGAGAGCCCAGAAGCAATTCTGAAGGTTTTTTCGAAACCATGATGGGGCGAGATGCCCTGCCGGCCAGCGCCGGCCTGCCCGAAAGGACGATGATGATCGCGCTTCCCTTCCTGCTGCAGCTTGACTTTGCAGTGCTGCGCCGCGCCGGCCTCGCGCTCTCCGCGCTCCTGGTTGCGGGCAGCCTGACGATGGCGCCGGCCCGCGCGCAAAGCTCCGCCCTCACCCCCGAGCAGCGCAAGGCCGTGGTCGATCTGATCCGCGAGACGCTGCAGCAGAACCCCGAACTGGTCCAGGAAGCGCTGATCGAGATCGAACGCCGCAACACGGTCGCCCAGGCCGAGGCGCAGCGCAGCGCGGTCACGGCCGAGAAGGCCCGCCTCGTCGATCCCGCGACTTCGGTGATCGTCGGCAACCCACAGGGCGACGTCACCATCGTCGAGTTCATGGATTACAATTGCGGCTTCTGCAAAAGGGCGCTGGAGGATGTCCGCGCGCTTGTCAAGGAAGACCCGAAGCTCAAGGTCGTGATCAAGGATTTCCCGATCCTCGGACCGGATTCGGTCGAGGCCAGCCGCGTCGCGGTTGCAGCGATGAATCAGCTCCAGGGCGCGAAATACTTCGAGTTCCACAACAAATTGATGGCGACCAAGGGGCGCGTCAACGGTGCCAAGGCACTCGAGGTCGCCAAGGACGCCGGCGCGGATATCGAGCGCCTGAAGAAGGACATGGACGCCTCGGCGACCAAGGCCGTGATCGAGGACACCGTCGCCCTGGGCGATCGCCTGGGCCTCACCGGCACGCCCGCCTTCATCCTAGGCGACGAGGTCGTCTTCGGCGCAGTCGGCCAGGCGGCGCTGAAGGTCAAGATCGACGCCGTCCGCAAATGCGGCAAGGCGACCTGTAGCGGCTGAGGCTTGCAGCGGCCAAGGTTGCAGCGGGTCAAGCCCGCTTCAGGCTGCCATCGAACTGCCTGTTTTGCCGCGCGCGTTGCGGTTCGCTCTCTTGACCCGACCATAGGTCACCCTTAGCGTGCGATGGTCGGGTTCGGCGAGACAGGGCGGTACGGCATGGCTCTCACATCCTCGCGCTTTACCAGCGAGCCGCGTCTCCGCAAAGCTTCCGAGAACACGCCAGCGCTGAAGCAAGGCGACACCGGCGAAGGCGTTGCGATCTTGCAGACGGCACTGATCGATCTCGGCTTCGCCATGCCGAACTCCACCCATAAGGGCAAGACGCTGCCGGACGGCATTTTCGGCGCGGAAACCGCGATAAAAATACGCGAATTCCAGGCAGCGGCCGGCCTTGTCGCCGATGGCGTCGTCGGCCGCATGACGCTCTCCGCACTGGAAACCGCCGTCATTGCACAGACGACGCTTCAAGCCCGGCAATTTGCAGCCGCGGCACGGGTTCGCCGCTTTAATTCGTGATTTTGCCCCGGAGATCGCCCCATGGCTCTCGCCTTCGACCCGGCTAGCGCCTCGATCACCGCCAAGGCGGTTGGCGCAAAGGCCGATATCCATATCGGAACGCAACTCGCGCTACTGCACTGCACGGTCAACGCAAATCTGAACGTCGCCAATGTCGACACCGGCGGCCGGGGCGACAAGGGGCCGATGATCAACTTCACGGCACGCGTCTTCTTTCCCACCGACCCCAATAGCGGCGCCAACAAGATCGAGATCTCGAAATGGGATTTCGGCATCATCCAGGTGTCGGACGTGCAGGTGTTCGAGGCGCGCTATGCCGGGCGCCGGGAGAGCGAAGGCGAAGTCACGCTCAATCTCAAGGCCGGCTTCCGGGCAAATCCGTCGTTGGATGCCGACGAGGATCTTCCCGACATGATCTTCGAGCCGCGGCTGCTTACCGTCACGCCGGTCTTCGCGCCGAAGGCCGGCTTTCAGGTCGAGTTCAAGCCGGGCGACAACCCCAACAACCTGTTTCCGCTGAAGATCATCAACAAAGCGACCGATTCGCCTAACTTCCTGTTCTCGGCGCGACGCGACGAAGGCTTCATCACCTATTTCGTCGCCAGGGATCCCGCCGGGAAGACGCACCACCTCGCGCGCATCGGCTGGCATCTCGTCTGGCATGGGACCTGCCGCTGGACGAGCCCCAGTGCAAAGCCGACGGCGATGATGCTGGCTTCGCGGATCGACATAGGCCAATCCGTCAATGATGATCCCGCGAACACCGCCTTCCCGGCGATGTTCGCCGTAGCGAAGAACCCTCAGCGGCCGACGACGAATGAATGCCACAACGAGGCGGCCGACAAGGCGCTCGCCGAAAACCCGGTGCCGCCGGTCCATGTCGCGCTTAAAGCGCGCAGAAGCGACGTGCCGGTGAATTTCTTCCCGCCGCCATAGAGCCTGCCCGCGAGCGCGCCGCGACGCGATTTCGAAACCGGGCCGGCCTGCCATGCCGCACAGGCTTCCTTTGCCCGCATGTTCCGGTTAAGAGGGCGGCGTCTGCCGCTTTCATGCGGCGCTGGAATCACCGCGCACCATGGTCGCCGTCCACGTCCTCAACGGTCCCAATCTCAATCTGCTCGGCACCCGCGAACCCGCCACCTATGGCGCGGTGACGCTGGCCGGCGTCGAGGAGAGGCTCAAGGCCAAGGCGCTCGCGGCCGGCGTCGAACTGACCTTCCGCCAGACCAATTACGAGGGCGAGCTCGTCAGCTTCATCCAGCAGGCGGGCCTGGCCGGCGCGGGCATCGTCATCAATGCCGGCGCCTATACCCACACCTCGGTCGCATTGCGCGACGCGATCAAGGGCACCGAGGCGCTCGCCATCGAGGTGCATGTCTCCAATGTCCATGCCCGCGAGGAGTTCCGGCACCATTCCTACATGGCGCCAGTCTGCGTCGGCGTGATCTGCGGCTTCGGCGTCGCCAGCTATGATCTTGCTTTCGACGCGATCGTGCCGCTTCTGCAGAAGCGGCTCGCGAAACCGGCGGCCTGAACCGCCAGTATCTTCCACAGGATGGCGTGAGCGCGCTGAGCGCTCCGCTGCCAAGACGACAAAGACGGTGACACCGCCATGGCGACCAAGAGCCCGATCGACCCCGAACTGGTACGCGAACTCGCGCAGCTCCTTAACGAGACCGATCTGACCGAGATCGAAGTCGAGAAGGGCGATCTGCGCGTCCGCGTGGCCCGCACGATCACGGCAACCGTGCAGGTTCCCGCTTCCGCTGCGCCGCTGCCCGTCGCCGCTGCGCCCATCGCCGCTGCCCCGGTCGAGGGCAAGCCGTCCGCCGCCCATCCCGGCGCCGTTGCTTCGCCGATGGTCGGCACGGCCTATCGCCGCGCTTCGCCGGAGGCCAAACCCTTCGTCGAGGTCGGCAGCGTCGTGAAGGCGGGCGAGCGCGTCCTCCTGGTCGAGGCGATGAAGACCTTCAACGACATCGTCGCCCCCCGCGCCGGCAAGGTCGTCGCGATCCTGGTCGAGGACGGACAGCCGGTCGAATATGGCGAGCCGCTGCTGGTGATCGAGTGAGCCGGGCCCCGAGCGAGGATGGCCGATCCGATTTAGGCTTCAAGATGTTCGACAAGATCCTGATCGCCAACCGGGGTGAGATCGCGCTGCGCGTGCTGCGCGCCGCCAAGGAGCTCGGCATCGCCACGGTGGCGGTGCACTCCACCGCCGACGCCAACGCCATGCATGTGCGCCTCGCCGACGAGAGCGTCTGTATCGGCCCGCCCTCGGCGCGCGAGAGCTATCTCAACATCCCCGCCTTGATCGCGGCTTGCGAGATCACCGGCGCGGATGCCGTCCATCCCGGTTACGGCTTCCTCTCCGAGAATGCCCGCTTCGCCGAGATCCTGGACCGGCACAACATCACCTTCATCGGTCCCAAGGCGGAGCATATCCGCAGCATGGGCGACAAGATCGAGGCCAAGCGCACAGCCAAGGCGCTCGGCATCCCCTGCGTGCCGGGCTCGGAGGGCGGCGTCACCGACGATGACGAAGCCTTGCGGATCGCAGCCGAGATCGGCTTCCCCGTCATCATCAAGGCGGCGTCCGGCGGCGGCGGCAAGGGCATGAAGGTCGTGCGCAATGCGGACGACATGTCGGTTTCGCTCTCGACCGCCCGCACCGAGGCAAAGGCCAATTTCGGCGACGATGCCGTCTATATCGAGAAATACCTGGAGAAGCCGCGCCATATCGAGATCCAGGTGCTCGGCGACGGCAAGGGCCACGCCATCCATCTCGGCGAGCGCGACTGCTCACTGCAGCGCCGCCACCAGAAGGTCTGGGAGGAAGGCCCCTCGCCTGCTCTCAACGCCGGCGAACGCGACAAGATCGGCATGGTCTGCGCCAATGCGATGGCCAAGCTCGGCTATCTCGGCGCCGGCACGATCGAGTTCCTCTACGAGGATGGCGAGTTCTATTTCATCGAGATGAACACGCGCATCCAGGTCGAGCATCCCGTCACCGAGATGATCACCGGCATCGACCTCGTCAACGAGCAGATCCGGATCGCGGCCGGCGCCCCGCTCTCGATCATGCAGAAGGATGTGGTGATCGAGGGCCACGCCATCGAATGCCGGGTCAATGCCGAGCATCCCGCGACCTTCCGGCCTTCGCCGGGCAAGATCGCGTCGTTCCATACGCCCGGCGGCCTCGGTGTGCGGGTCGATTCGGCCGCTTATCAGGGCTACACGATCCCGCCGCATTACGATTCGCTGGTCGGCAAGCTGATCGTCCATGGCCGCAACCGGGCCGAATGCCTGATGCGCCTGCGCCGCTCACTCGACGAATTCGTCGTCGACGGCGTCGACACCACGCTGCCGCTGTTCCGCACGCTGGTGCGCAACCCCGACATCCTGAACGGCGACTACAACATCCACTGGCTGGAGAAATTCCTCGCGGCCGGCGGGATGGGCGAGACCGCCCCGAGCTGAGCGCTCTTCGCGGGGGTACACACGTCATGGTCGGGCTTGACCCGACCATCTCCCGCGGAAGAGGCATTATGTCCTGCCCGAGATTCTCGGGACTGCGCCCGAGAATGACGTGGCCGCGTTTGACTCCCCGCGCGGCCCGCGCTCCCATCACGCCATGAAGGCCCGCTCCGTGCCCGTCCGCTCGCCGCTGATCACGCCTGAGATCATGCTGCGCGCCTATACTGCCGGCATCTTCCCGATGGCGGAGAGCGCCGACGACCCTAATCTGTTCTGGGTCGAGCCCGAGATCCGTGGCGTCATCCCGCTCGCCGCCTTCCACCTGTCGTCGCGCCTGGCCCGCACCGTCCGCTCCGACCGTTTCGAGATCAGGGTCGACAACGCCTTCGACCATGTCATCGCGGCCTGCGCCGAGCCCAAGCTCGACCGGCCCGAGACCTGGATCAATGGCCGAATCCGCGAGATCTTCGGTGAATTGTTCCGCCTCGGCCATGTCCACACGGTCGAATGCTGGCGCGAGAACAGGCTCGTCGGCGGGCTCTACGGGCTCTCGCTTGGCGGCGCCTTCTTCGGCGAAAGCATGTTCCACCGTGAGACCGACGCCTCGAAGGTCGCCCTCGTGCATCTCGTCGCGCGGCTCAGGCGCGGTGGTTACAGCCTGCTCGACGCCCAGTTCCAGACCTCGCATCTCGCCCAGTTCGGCACCCAAGAGGTCCCGCGCTCGGCTTATCAGGGGCTGCTGGAGCGAGCCGTCGCCAAACCCGGCAATTGGTGGTCCTGGCCCAGGGGCACGAACACCGATGGGCGGCAGGCGCTGGCCGATCTCACTCCAGGCTGAGGCCTCGCCTCTCGGGAATGCGGGCTCGATCTCAACCCTTGAGCCAGAGCAGGCCGAACGGTCTCAGCGATTGCCGCCAGTAGCCGGATCTCTGGGACCGACGGGGTTGGTGGGGAAGAAGCGCTGGCTCGGCGCCTGGCGCGGCGCGACCGGCACACCCTGGGGCGGCTGCACATCGATGCGTCCGCCCGGCGCCGGCGCGTTCGGCGCCTGATTGACGTCGCGGGCCGGCGCGGTGCGCGGCCGGCGCGGGTCTTCGGGGACCGGGGCCTCCGGCTCCTTGGGATCGACGACGAGTTCGGTTCCGCCTTTGCAGTCGGTCAGCCAAACATCGTAGATCGCATGCTCGACGCCGTGCAGGCCGGGGCTCGCCGCATACATCCAGCCGGTGAAGATGCGCCGGTATTCGTTGTTGAAAGTCACCTCGTCGACCTCGGTGAAGGAGGTCGTCTGCGGCGCTTCTGTCGGCGGGCGCGTCCAGCAGACGCGCGGCGTGATCTGCAAAGCGCCAAACTGCACCGTCTCGTCGACCGCCACCTCGAAGGAGATGATCCGCCCTGTGATCTTGTCCAGCCCGGCGAAGACCGCAGTCGGATTGCGGATGCGATCGGCTGCAGCGGGCCCGCCCAGCGCAAACGAAACAAGCGTAGCAAGGGCCAGAACAGAAAGGCTGCGGGACGGCATGCTCAAAACGATTCTCTATCGCGCGAGGTCTCCGCGCGCTGGCGGCTTACCATGGCAAAGCGAGCGGAAAAAGGGCGATTGCGGTCTCCGCGCCAGCTATGCGTCATAGTCATGGGCGCCCGGGCGTTGCCATCACATGACAGCGTGATTTTCCTTATTGCGAATAATTTGCAGGAATGTATCTTGCAAATAATTCGCAAGAGCAGGTGATATCCAATGGACGTCTTCGTCAGGAAGCCCCCCGCCGGTTGGCGCCAGGATCGCGGTGAGGCCTCGCTCACCGACGTGCATCGCTCGGTCGACGTTCAAGGCTCCAAGCCGGGCTGGCGTCGCGCGGTCGCCTTCGTCGGCCCGGGCTATCTCGTTGCCGTCGGCTACATGGATCCGGGTAACTGGGCGACTTCGATCGCCGGTGGCTCGAAATTTGGCTACACCCTGCTCGTCGTCGCGTTGATGTCGAACATCATGGCGGTCGTGCTGCAGGCGCTCTGCGCGCGGCTTGCGATCGGCTCGGGTCGCGATCTCGCCCAGGCCTGCCGCGACTCCTTCCCGAAGCCGGTGGCGCTCACGCTCTGGGCGATGGCCGAGATCGCTATCATCGCCACCGATATCGCGGAGGTGATCGGTACCGCGATCGGGCTCAACCTGATCTTCGGCATCCCGCTCGAGATCGGCGTCCTGATCACCGCGCTCGACGTCTTCCTGATCCTGTACCTGCAGCGGCTCGGCTTCCGCTGGGTCGAGGCCTTGATCATCACCCTGCTCGGCGTCATCGCAATCTGCTTTACGATCCAGATCGCGCTGGCCGATCCCGATTGGGGGGCGGTGATCAGGGGCTTCGCGCCGACGACGCAGATCGTCACCAATCCCGAGATGCTCTACCTCGCGCTCGGCATCCTGGGGGCGACGGTGATGCCGCATAATCTCTATCTGCATTCGGGCATCGTACAGACCCGCGCCTATGGCGAGAGCCTGCCGGAGAAGCGCCAGGCGCTGAAATACGCCACGATCGACTCGACGGTGGCGCTGACCTTCGCGCTCCTGATCAACGCCGCGATCCTGATCCTGGCGGCGGCGACCTTCAACAAGACCGGCCAGACCGATGTCGCCGAGCTCGGCGAGGCGCATAAGCTGATCGGCCCGCTGTTGGGGCTGGCGATCGCACCAACCCTGTTCGGCATCGCCCTGCTCTGCTGCGGCATCAATTCGACGGTGACCGCGACGCTGGCCGGCCAGATCGTCATGGAGGGTTTTCTCAAGATCAAGCTGGCGCCCTGGCTGCGCCGGCTGATCACGCGCGCCATCGCCATCGTGCCTGCCGCCGCCGTGACCATCTGGTATGGCGACAGCGGCACGGCGCGGCTCCTGATCCTGACCCAGGTCGTACTCAGCCTGCAGCTCTCCTTCGCCGTCTTCCCGCTGGTGATGTTCACCGCAGACAAGGCGAAGATGGGCGCGCTCGTCGCTCCCCGCTGGCTCGCCATCTTCGCTTGGCTGATCGCGATCGTGATCGCGGCGCTCAACATCAAGCTGCTGTTCGATTTCGTAATCGGCGGCTGACGCGACGATTGCACTGGCGACCGCGAATCGGCTCTCTTCGGCTAGAGGCTGTTAGGGACTCTAGGCTTGGGCCGATCGCTGGACGACAGATGACATTGCGCCATCCAAGCGGCATCGACGAGGCCGTCGTCGCCAAGGTCGTGTCCCGGCGCGGGCGCCTCCATGCCTTCGAGAGCCTGAACCCGGCGCTAACCGCGCTCGTCGTCATCGACCTGATGCGCGCCTCGGTCGAGAATGACGAGGCCTGCCGCAAGATCGTCAGCCCGATCAACCGGATGGCGGCAGCGTTGCGCGGCCGCGGCGGCACGGTGGCCTGGGTCACCGCAGCGCCGATGCCGCTGGAGAGCCCTGTCCTGGCGGCGATCCATGGTCCGGAGCGGCTGCGGCATTTCCAGGACGGCGCCCGGCCCGATGACCCGCGCTCGCGGCTCTGGCACGAACTCACGCCGCAGCCCGGCGACATCCACGCCATGAAACAGGGTTACAGCGCCTTTTTCCCTGGGCGCTGCGACCTGCACGCGCAATTGCAGCGGCGCGGGCTCGACACGCTGCTGATTGCCGGGACGGTCACGAATATCTGCTGCGAATCCTCGGCTCGCGACGCCGTCGAACTGGGCTATCGCGTCGTTATGGTCTCGGATGCGAATACCGGCCACGCCCACGGCCTGCACGAGGCCTCGCTGACGACGATCTATCGCTGCTTCGGCGATGTCAGGCCGACAGCGGAGGTTTTGGAACTGATAGCTGCCACGGCATGAAGCGCCCTGCCCGGCCGGCGCCTCAGCGCCCTGGCGTCCAGGCCTCGTAGTCGCCGGTTGCCGGCGGGCGGTGGCCCCCGGCCAGCGTCGAGCCCTGCGGACGATAGGCCAGCGCCGTGCCGGTCCAGTTCTGCTGATGCGGTTCTTGCCACTCGCGCGGCTCGTAGCGCTCCTCGGAGGGCGCGACATCGACGGTGTGATGCAGCCAGCCATTCCAGCCCGGCGGGATCTTGGAGGCTTCCGCTTCGCCGTTATAGACGACCCAGCGACGCTGGATGCCCAGCGCCTTGTCCTTCACCCCGCCCTTGGTGCGGTAATAGACATTGCCGAACTCGTCGGCGCCGACCCGCTCGCCGAAGCGCCAGGTGTGGAAGCGCGTGCCGATGGTCTGGCCGTTCCACCAGGTGAAGATCTGCAGCAGCAAAGGCTTCATGAAAGTGCGCCCGTCGCGGTCGGTTTGCCTGGGCGACTTATGGAGAGATGGAACGGCGCTGTCCAGACCTCTACGCGCGTGGGCCGCCCGACCATCTGTCATTGGCCGACCGCTCCTTGCAGCGGATCAGCGTCATGACGGCCAGCACATCCTCATGCGCGGCCTGAAGCTGCCGCGTGCCCTTGTGGCGGAAAATCACGTTGGTGGGATGAACCCGGGTGCTTGAGGCGATGAGCGTCGCAACGACCTCCAGATTCGCCGGGTTCAGGTCATTGGGCCTGCTTGTGGGTTTTGGCGCCTGGCCCATGAATCGGGCTGCCGAACTCACCTCCATGACGACATGGGCGGTCGAACCCGAGACGCTGGAACTCGTGAAGGTCATCCCGTTGATCGGCATGCCGCTCGCGGAGATGCCGGTTTTATTGATGACGATGCGAGGGCCGCCGCAGCCCATCTTGGCCGACGACCACTCGCCAGCGAAAGCCGGCGACAGCGGTTCCTGATCTGTACATCCAGGCAGCGCCAGGAAACCAGGCAACGCCAGGACCGACAGAACAAAGGCGAGGCGTCGCATCGGCTTCTCCCGAACCACTCTCGAGCAGGATGCGAAAAAGTGGGCACCGGTTTTTCGCATCCTGCTCTCACTCTTAGATGCGAGACGGATTCAGATTTCACATGGGATCACTGTGTGATCCCATGTGAAATCATCCGGCTCTGGCGGTGAGACGCATAGCCTTTTCGCCTTAACTTGCCGCTAAACGGACCGCCGAAAATCCGGGGTGACCAACCGATGGGCTTGAGGCTTGGCCGCTCGCTCGGAGAAACCGCCGCCCTCGATGATTCATGCGACCGCGAAGATTTATGCGACCGCGAATATCGGCGCCACGATTCGGCCTTGATTCGAGATCGCTCCCATAGCGCCCGGCTTTCGCGAAGCCCGCATGGATTCAAGCACTTGATCGCGCCGCTGCAGATACCGCTTTCGTCCGTGGCCGAAAGACCGCCCCACTAACCCTAGGTTAACTATGATAGCGCGCATTTGATGCGTTTCTTCGGCGCGCGACTGTGGCAAGCTGTCGCCGCGGAGAGGATTCGTCCCGCGATTCCCAAGGCTTAGAGTGGGCCTTGAAACTTATCCCCATAACTCACACCTACCTACCAGATGTCGTGTCCACAGGGTTTGATGCGCACTAATCCTTGACGTGGCGACCCATTCGGGACTAAATTTTGACAGTCGCGTGACGGCCGGCGGAAACGCCATCGACACCCGCAAAAGAGTTTCCGGAAGGGTCGAGACGATCATCACGTGGCATGCCGGCAACGGCAGCGGCGAGCGATTGTTTGCGGACTGTTCTGGCCGCAACCGGACGAGTGAAGGCGGAACATAGCCGCCGCGGCGTCCACGGGGCACAAACCGAGTTGGGCTGACATCAGGAGCCGGTGATCAACCGGTCGCGCGAGGCTCGTGAAGCCCGCGGCATTGCATGGGGATACGAGATCATGCGCATCGAGCGCCGCTACACCTCCGCCGGCCAATCGCCTTACGCGGCGATTCCGTTCCGCTCTGCCGTCAGCGAGATCCGCAATCCCGATGGCTCGATCGTGTTCCGGCTGGAGGGCATCGAGGTGCCCGAAGCCTGGTCGCAGGTCGCCAGCGACGTGCTCGCCCAGAAATACTTCCGCAAGGCCGGCGTTCCGGCGGCCCTGAAGAAGGTCGAGGAAAACGACGTCCCCTCCTTCCTCTGGCGCTCCGTGCCCGATGAAACCGCGCTCGCCAAGCTCCCGGAAGCCGAGCGCTTCGTTTCCGAGATCTCATCCAAGCAGGTCTTCGACCGGCTCGCCGGCTGCTGGACCTATTGGGGCTGGAAGGGCGGTTATTTCTCCTCCGAGGAGGACGCGCAGGCTTTCCATGACGAACTGCGCTTCATGCTCGCGACCCAGCGCGTCGCGCCGAACTCGCCGCAATGGTTCAACACCGGCCTGCATTGGTCCTATGGCATCGACGGCCCGAGCCAGGGCCATTTCTACGTCGACTTCAAGACCGGCAAGCTGGTGAAGTCGAAGTCGAGCTACGAGCACCCGCAGCCCCATGCCTGCTTCATCCAGGGCGTGCAGGACGATCTCGTCAACGAGGGCGGCATCATGGACCTCTGGGTCCGCGAGGCGCGCCTGTTCAAATACGGCTCCGGCACCGGCTCGAACTTCTCGCTGCTGCGCGGCGAAGGCGAGAAGCTCGCCGGCGGCGGCCGCTCCTCGGGCCTGATGTCCTTCCTCAAGATCGGCGACCGGGCTGCGGGCGCGATCAAGTCGGGCGGCACGACGCGACGCGCCGCCAAGATGGTCGTGGTCGATGTCGACCACCCCGATATCGAGACCTATATCGACTGGAAGGTGCGCGAGGAGCAGAAGGTCGCGGCCCTCGTCACCGGCTCCAAGGTCGTCCAGAAGCACATGAAGGCCGTGATGAAGGCCTGCGTGAACTGCGAAGGCGATGGCGATTCCTGCTTCGACCCCGAGAAGAACCCGGCGCTGAAGCGCGAGATCAAGCTCGCCCGCAAGGCGATGGTGCCTGACAACTACATCAAGCGGGTGATGCAGTTCGCCAAGCAGGGCTACACCGACATCCAGTTCGACATCTACGACACCGACTGGGATTCGGAGGCCTATCTCACGGTCTCCGGCCAGAACTCGAACAATTCGGTCTCGCTGACCGACGACTTCCTGCGCGCCGTGGAAACCGATGGCGACTGGAACCTCACCGGCCGCACCACCGGCAAGATCACCAAGACGCTGAAGGCCCGCGACCTCTGGGAGAAGATCGGCTACGCCGCCTGGGCCTCGGCCGATCCCGGCCTGCACTTCAACACCACAATGAACGACTGGCACACCTGCGCGGCCTCCGGCCGGATCCGGGCGTCCAACCCGTGCTCGGAATACATGTTCCTCGACGATACGGCCTGCAACCTGGCTTCGGCCAACCTGCTGCAGTTCTATGATCGCGAGGCCAAGGCCTTCGATGTCGCAGCCTACGAGCATCTCTGCCGGCTCTGGACGATCGTCCTCGAGATCTCGGTGACGATGGCGCAGTTCCCCTCCAAGGAAATCGCCGAACTCTCCTACGAATACCGCACGCTCGGCCTCGGCTACGCCAATATCGGCGGCCTCTTGATGACCATGGGTCTTGGCTATGATTCCGACGAGGGCCGTGCGCTCGCCGGCGCGCTGACCGCGGTCATGACCGGCGTCTCCTATGCGACCTCGGCCGAGATGGCGGCCGAGCTCGGCCCCTTCCCCGGCTACAAGAAGAACGCCGCGCATATGCTGCGCGTCATCCGCAACCATCGCGTCGCGGCCCATGGCCAGGCTTCGGGCTATGAAGGCCTCCAGGTCACGCCAGTCCCGCTCGACCATGGCACGCTGGCGCGCCTGGGCGGCTCCAGCGCGCTGCTCTCGGAACGCGCCCGCATCGCCTGGGACAATGCGCTCGCGCTCGGCGAGAAGCATGGCTACCGCAATGCGCAGGCAACCGTGATCGCGCCGACCGGCACGATCGGCCTCGTGATGGATTGCGACACCACCGGCATCGAGCCCGATTTCGCGCTGGTGAAGTTCAAGAAGCTCGCCGGCGGCGGCTACTGGAAGATCATCAACGGCGCGGTGCCCGACGCCCTGCGCGCACTCGGCTACCGCGAGAGCGAGATCGCCGAGATCGAGGCCTATGCGGTCGGCCATGGCACGCTGGCGCAGTCGCCCGGCATCAACCACGGCTCGCTCAAGGCCAAGGGCTTCACCCAGGACAAGATCGACGCGATCGAGAAGGACCTGAAAGCCGCCTTCGACATCAAGTTCGTCTTCAACAAATGGACGCTGGGCGAGGATTTCCTCGTCAAGACACTTAAGGTGCCGGCTGAAAAGCTTGCCGAGATGTCCTTCGAATTGCTGCCTTTCCTCGGCTTCTCCAAAGCCGAGATCGAGGCCGCCAACGTGCATGTCTGCGGGGCGATGACGCTGGAAGGCGCACCGCATCTCAAGCTCGATCATTACAACGTCTTCGACTGCGCCAACCCCTGCGGGCGCATCGGCAAGCGCTATCTCTCGGTCGAGAGCCATATCCGCATGATGGCTGCGGCCCAGCCCTTCATCTCGGGGGCGATCTCCAAGACCATCAACATGCCCAACGACGCCACCGTCGAGGACTGCAAGAGCGCCTATATGCTCTCCTGGAAGCTGGCGCTGAAGGCCAACGCGCTCTACCGCGACGGCTCCAAGCTTTCGCAGCCGCTGAACTCGGCCCTGATCTCCGACGAGGACGATGAGGACGATGCCGTCGAGGCGCTGCACCAGCAGCCGATGGCGGCTCGCGCCGCCCATGTCGCCGAGAAGATCGTCGAGCGTATCGTCGAGCGCGTCGAGCGCAACCGCGAGCAGGAGAAGCTGCCGACACGGCGCAAGGGCTACACCCAGAAGGCCAAGATCGGCGGGCATACGCTCTTCCTGCGCACCGGCGAATATGATGACGGCCGCCTCGGCGAGATCTTCCTCGACATGAACAAGGAAGGCTCGGCGCTGCGCGCCTTGATCAACAACTTCGCCATCTCGGTGTCGCTGGGTCTGCAATATGGCGTGCCGCTGGAGGAGTATGTCGACGCCTTCACCTTCACCCGCTTCGAGCCCGCCGGCTTCGTCCAGGGCAACGACTCGATCAAGAACGCGACCTCGATCCTCGACTACGTCTTCCGCGAACTGGCGATCAGCTATCTCGGCCGTTATGAGCTCGCCCATATCGACCCGAGCGAGGTCGGCAATATCGGGCTCGGCAGCGGCGGCCAGAACCAGCAGGCAATGGCTGGCGCCACCCCGCAGACCTCGGTCTCGAAGGGCCTCGTCCGCTCGCGCGCCGACAAGTTGATGCTGATCCCGGGCGGCGCGGTGCCCGAAGCCCCGCGCCAGGCCAGCCAGGCCCATGGCTATGCCACGGCCGGTGCGACCGCGCTGAAGCAGGAGCCGGCCGAGCAGCCTTATGGCGAGGCGGAGATGGCCAAGCTCGGCTTCGCGGCCCCCGCCCCCGCCGGCCAGCCCAAAGCCTCCGAGCGTCGCGCCGAGGCGATCATGAAAGGCTATGTCGGAGACAGCTGCGGCGAATGCGGCAACTTCACCCTGGTCCGCAATGGCACCTGCCTGAAATGCAACACCTGCGGGTCCACGACTGGGTGCAGCTAGTCTTCAGTGGTGATGGTGAGATGCGGAACCCCAAATAGTTTGGCACATTCCCGCCGGCGAAAATGATATTAACGCAGTAAATACAGAGATTTAGGAGAAATCTCTGAGCTGCAATCAACCAGTTCGATCTGTCACGTTGGGTTCCTGGCGAATATTGGACGGAGCCTGACGGACAAGACAATTTCGCGTCGAAAGTTACGTCTCCCAATCTCGGGAGATCTCTTCTGCGGCGAGACTGCGAACTCGAAATGCTGGGCGGCTGAGATTCGGCCGCTCAGCTTTAAAAAGACGAACAAAACATGAATTAAAACCGGAGCGTGCGCTCCGCCCGAATGCGGAGCTAAAGGACATGCCGGAGAATAAGCCTTTCCGAGTTCTGAGTTTGGATGGGGGTGGGATGCGAGGAGTCTACACCGCAGCCTTCCTCGATCGCTTGGTTAAATACTTCGCTCTAAGTCGAAACGAACCGACCCTTGATCTCGGGAAGGGGTTCGACCTGATAACGGGCACCAGCACCGGCGCGATCGTCGCGTGCGCCCTGGCGGTAGGTAGGCCCCTGAGCGAAGTGGTGAGGCTCTACGAAAAGAGCGGTCCGGAAATTTTCCCTCACCGGATCAAGGGAACCATGAGCGCAATCTACCGCGCGCTTCGTGGGGACGCCTTCGTCAGACCAGGCGACAAGGCGCTTCGAGATGCTCTCACCACCGTACTCACCGATACCACCATGCGTCAGGTCTACGACCTGAGAGGGATCTCGCTCTCCGTTCCTGCCGTGGCGATGAAAAACCACAGGGCATGGGTTTTCAAGAAGACGGCGAAGAGCGGCCCGCGTGATGACAATTATCCCCTCGTCGACGTGTGCATGGCAACCAGCGCCGCGCCGATCTACCGCTCACTCGCCGCCATCGAGGATCCGATGGGGGGCCACGGTCGCAAGCAGGTTTTCGCAGATGGAGGGCTGTGGGCCAACAACCCGATCCTGGTCGGCATGATCGACGCGCTTGCCGCCGCAGCCCCAGGTCAGCCGATCGAGATCTTCTCGCTCGGGACCTGTTCGAGGCCTGAGGGCGAGACCATCAGCGACGACGAGGCTCATCGCTCGATGTTGGACTGGAAGTTGGGCGCGGATGTCGCGCCGTTGGCCATCAGTGCGCAGGAGTTCGCCTACGACAGCATGGCGCGCTTTCTTTCCGGCGCCTTCACCGACCTCGGACGGAGCGTCCGAACGCTGCGGTTTCCGAAGAAGGACGTGCCAGCGGAGATGCTCGATTACCTGGGCCTCGACGACTCTCGGGGGAGCGCGATGACGCGCCTCATCCAGCAAGCCTGCGCGGACGCGGACCTCATCAAGAGCGCCTGCGACGACACGAAGAACTACGACGGCGCGATGGTGAAGGCGCTGATGATGGACTTGCCCTCGATGCCGGTCACCGGCGCAGTTTGGAGGTAGGCGATGAAGGACTGCAACGAACAGGTCCGTGGTTATCACCAGGCCGAAGTGAAGATGAACGACTTCGGTCGTGAGGACATATTCAAGAAGGCGAAGGCCAACCGCACTCGGCTTCGCAACGGCTTGGCGCGAGACGACCGTCCCACCCCGGTCGGGTCGCGAACGCAAGGGTCCTACGCCATGCGGACCATGATCCACGACCCAGCCGGCGATTATGACATCGACGACGGCGTCTATTTCAAGAAGGAGGACCTAGTCGGCGAGCGGGACGGCGAGATGTCCGCGCTTGCCGTGCGCCAGATGGTCTGCGCCGCCCTTCAGGACGACAGGTTCACCGAGGTGCCGGAGGTGCTGAAAAACTGCGTCCGCGTCTATTATCAGCAGGGCTACCACGTCGATGTGCCAGCCTATAGGCGCGTTCGAACGACAGATCCACTGACGGGCATCACTAGCGACAAGTACGAACTCGCGGGAGCATATTGGAAGGCATCGGACGCGCTAAGCGTGACGAAGTGGTTCCGCGATCAGAACAAGGCGCTTTGCAGCGATGCGACTGGCAACGGCAACAACGGCCAGTTCGTTCGGGTCGTGAGGTTGGTAAAGGCATTTGCGCGCAGCCGCCCTCATTGGAATGGCAAGATGGCGAGCGGCTTCGCGCTGACGAAGCTTGTCGCCGAGCATTACCGCGAGGATACGGGGCGAGACGATCAGGCGCTACGGGAGGTCCTTCGCGCCATTCGTGACCGCCTAGAATACAATGATGGGGTCCGGCATCCGACCTTGGACGAAAACATTGCCGATCCAGGCAGCGCCAGGACAGCGTTTCTCCGCAGTAAGCTGGTCGACAAGCTGCCCTGTCTCGATGTGCTCGACGACCCGGACTGCACGCACGACCAAGCGATGCGAGCGTGGGACAAGTTCTTCAAGTCTGAGTGGTTCCGCATACAGCCGGACCCAGCCGACGAGGAGGACTTGGAAAACAAGACGAAAGCCCCCGCGGTGATCAAGTCCGGCGGGCAAGGCTACGCATGACGGTTAATGTCCCTCTCCCGGTCACCGATGCCATTGCCGCCGTCGATGCTTGGTTCGAGGGGCTCGGCCGCCCTTTTCTGGGCAAACTCCCGGCCGATGACCCGCTGCTTGCCGGCAGGGGCAAGGTGGGGTGGCGAATATCGACCAGGGGACACGAGCTGCTCGTTCTGGTCGACGCCGCCTTCCCGTTTTCGCGACCCAACTGCTATTTGCCAATCGCCACGCGCGCGATGCCACACGTTGAGCGCGACGGTAAGCTCTGCCTGAGGAATCCGGAACTGCCTGGCGATCCTGTCAGCGCAATTTCCGCAGCAATCGGGCTTGCGCGCAAGCTTCTGGCCGACATAGCGGCAGGAGCCGAGGATGACGACTTCCAGGAGGATTTCGGCCTCTACTGGGCCCAGGGCTGCTACGGGCATCCCGCACGCCTGCTTGGATTAGCCGGGGCACCGAGCGCCTTTAGCGCTTGGATGGCCTCGGACACAGCGCTGTACGGCTTCAGAAACCGAACCGATGCAGAGCGATGGTGGAAGCACCGATTTGGACAATCCGCAGCGAAGGTCCATCGGATGGCAACCATTGCATTGGATGTCCTGCCGCATCCGGACAGCTATCCGAAAACGGCAATTGAGCTGTGGGAGCTAGTCGAGCGGCGTTCGAAGGACGGCACGGCAATTCTCCGCGAGTGCCTGGACCAGTGTCCAAAGTCGCTCCTGGTCACGTTGACCGGTTTCGCGCCCTCAGGTCGCGCTCACGCTGCATCGCTATATCTGTCTCGCAAGGTCGATGACAGGAAGGTACCCCTCAAGCGTCGTGTCATCGTCGGCGCGTCTCGCACCGGTCCACTGTCAATCGAACGCCTGTGCGAAGACTTCAACGTAAGGCGCTTGACGACCCAGGCGCTGGACGCCGCCAGCAGTCGCTTGCCATATGCCGAACGCGACCAGCTCGCTCGATCCCGGGTGGCGGTGATCGGCTGTGGCGCGCTTGGTTCGGGCGTGGCCCGACTCCTCGCCAAGTCAGGTATCGGTCAGCTCTTCCTCGTCGATCCAGACACGATGGGTTGGGAGAACATCCGCAGACATCAGCTCGGGGCTGGTTTTGTCGGTCTCAACAAGGCGAAGGCCCTAGCGCATGCGATAGCGCAGGAGAATCCGGATATTGTCTCCATCACGCCCCATGGCGTGAACATACAAACAGTCCTGGCCGAAGAACCCGCCTTGCTTAGGAAAATGGACTTGGTTGTGGCCTGCACGGCGAACTGGGCAGCCAACGCCGCCATCGACAACTATATGGTCGTCCATGGCGGTCCGGTGTGCATCTACGCCTGGATGGAAGCGCATGCGCTGGCTTCGCACGCGGTCCTGGTCACGCCGGACAAGATGTTCGCGTTGGGATACGACGCTGCCGGCAACCCACCGATGACCACTTCGATCAGTGAAAGACCGGCACCTGTGGAGTGCGGCGGGTTGACCACGCCGTTCGGAGCGATTGAGCTTGCCCATGCGGAAGGTCTAGCGGCGCGTCTCGCAATGGACTTCCTCCGCGGCAGGTCGACCAAGGCCGAATGGCGAACCTGGTTGACCGACGCAGCATCGCTTGCCGACGCTGAGGGGGCATGGACGCCGGAGTGGCTGGCCTCGCGCGGTGAGCCCAATCCCCTCGGGGAAATCGTCAGCGCGGAATGGCAATGACCGACGACAAACTCACTCTACGCAGCGCGAACCTAGCCGTCTCGCTCAGCCAGTCGGCCATTCAGACATTTCATGCCCACCGGCAGATGCACTTCTGGCATCGGGAGGCCGGAGGCCAGCTGTTCGGGATCTCCAAGCCGGGGCATTGGGTCATCTTGGATGCCACCGGGCCGCGGACGGAGGACCGCAGGAGCCGATTTGCGTTCTGGCCGAGCCGGGCGGCCGAGCAACGGGAGATCGAAGCCTACCACGAGCGTGGCCTAGAGTATTTGGGCGATTGGCATACCCACCCTGAGAACGAGCCAACACCTTCGTCAAAGGATATCGACACCATTCGGGACATCGTGCGGGAGTCGCAACATCACCTTCCCGGCTTCTTGCTTTGCATTATTGGAAGGGCTGAATTAAGCGCCGGAATGTGGCTGTCGTTCCATGACAGAGGCGGTGCAACGACGCGATTGACTTCACGTCGAAATATTGAAGAGGCGACCGGATCGACTGCCCGATCACCGTCGAAGGTAAGAATAATATAAAATTTGCAGT
This sequence comes from Bosea vaviloviae, assembly GCF_001741865.1. Classification (NCBI taxonomy): domain Bacteria; kingdom Pseudomonadati; phylum Pseudomonadota; class Alphaproteobacteria; order Hyphomicrobiales; family Alloboseaceae; genus Allobosea; species Allobosea vaviloviae. Next base: position 4,184,795 of record NZ_CP017147.1, on the reverse strand, counting down.
CGCGACCTAGGCCGCTAACGACCGCTCAATAGCGAGCGGATCTCGGCAGCAGTCATCCAAGCGTGCCGTCCGTCGTAAGTCTGCGGCGAACCATTCCCCAGACTTCCTTTGGTCACCAGCATGATCTTCCGGCCTCTTGATGATAATTTGCCGATCTCGGCGCCCTGCCCGCTTGCAACAGAACAGAGAGAGAGATCACGATGCGGCTCGCCGGCCGGACGTCTGCAGACATCGCTAGCCAAGCGCAGGCTTTGTGCGATGCAAGTTAACTAGAGCAAAAATAGAACAAACATAAATCCGCTTCCAGGGCTGTCTCGATCGGATGTGTAGGTGGCCTGATCGAGGGCGCCAAATAACCAGCTCGGCGCCTCCAAGCACGCTCGGCAAAGGCGTCACGCATAGCCGATACAATCGCGCGATGTAGCCTGGTTGATGGCGTGGTTCGTGCGCCCTAGCGGGTGTGGTCACGCTCCGTAGTCCATGGCAGGTTACATGTAACCAGAGGAGCATAACAATGGCATCGGCTTCGAAGCCAAAGCCCTCAAGAGTGAAGGTGCGTGACTATCGCGAACGGCTGCGATCGCAAGGATTGCGGCCCATTCAAATTTGGGTTCCCGACGTTCGTGCAGCTTCCTTTCCAGACTGAGGCCCACCGCCAGTCGCTCGCCGTTGCGTCGAGCAAGCGCGCCCAAGAAGATCAGTCGTTTATCGACGCGATCTCGGATTGGGGCGACGAATGAGGCGTGGCGAGATCTGGACCGTCGCGGGCGGCAAGGAATACGCAATCAAGCCGCGCCCGGTCGCCATCGTCCGGGATGACAGCTTTGACGCTACGAATTCTGTCACCATTTGCGCGTTCACGACGGACGATAACGAAGCACCGTTGTTTCGCCTGCCGGTGCAGCCCAACGAGCGCAACGGGCTGCGTGCCGCATGCCAGCTGATGGTGGACAAGATTACCGAGCGAGGCAACTTCCATCTTCCGCATCAGTTGCCCCAGTGCGACAAACGGATTTAAACGGAGAGACAACTCCGGGTTGCCATATACGGTCATCGCCGGCCCGCGCGCCGGGTCCCGCGAGAGCCGTCCATCAACGACTTGATTGGCGTAGAAATTCGCCTCTAAACGCTACGTCATGCGCAGGGGGGGGGCGCTGTGGTTACCAAAGGGGGGGCAATGGGCACGTCATTTCGAGCTACCGGCACTAGGGCTCGGACCCATAAAGTGGTTGGCCTCGCCGGCTTGGTGTAATTCATGGCTTCCGGGAGGAAGCGATGAATTGGGCTCGTTTCTGGTCTTTGGAACTTATCTGTGGCCTGCCCGTTCGCTATGGGTTCAGCCCAAATCACTAAAGCTAATTTAGTCATCATGGCTGCAGCAACCTTCATCGTTGATTTCCAAAGGGAGCAAGTTCGATGATCAATCGGCGTCTCGCACTCGGACTGATCGCGACGGCCACCACGATCGGCGCATCTCGCATCGCCTTCGCGAAGGAGAAACAACATCTCAACGGAAAAAGCCTTCTCGGCGAAAAATTCAAAAAGAATGGCAAGCACAAGATTCATACGACTGGAAAGAAAGTTGATGTCTTTGCCGAAGTGAGCAACGGTAAGGTAACTTCCGTCAATGCCGCTGGAATGCAGGTTAAGAAGGTAAGGTCACGGCAGAAGCTAGCCGAAACTGGCCCGAGCATAATACTCGCCAGTACGCAACTCGCACAAGCCGACAGCTACTACTACGGCTATTGGGTCTATGACGATCTGACCGACTACTACTTTTGGTTCCCAGCTGAGTACGTGATAATCGATTCATCCTGGATCGACTACGTGGGTTAGAGAGCGGCAGCGATCGGCCGAAGTTCAAGCTTCGGCCTGATCTGCGCCATATGTTTCTCAACCGTGGGCATATGGGTGATTGATAACGTCCGCTACCCGGCGAGCGTTGTGACGACAGGTTTGGCAATGCCGATTTAGAACCGCAAACCAAACTCGCCTGCGACCAGCGGGTTGGACAAGGATCGAGGATCCGACTTTGCGTCCAGCAGAACCCACGGCTCCACCTGCAGGATCGCTGATGAGCAGAGATCGGGGACACGGTCGATCTCTTTCACTTCAAGCCCGTGGTGGGACTTGAACCAAATCCTGTCGTGATCGACGATACTGATTATGGCAATGGGGACTTGGAAGAGCCGGGCAGCAATCGCTTTCACCCGATCGAATGCGCCATCAGGTGGTGTGTCGAGAATATCATAGCGCCGAATGGCTGCTAGCCTAGCGGCTTCAGCCTCCGCCGACAGAAAGCCCGGCGAATTCTCGATAAGTGTCATTCTGAGATTTCCTATCCCCCGAGTTCACCACCATTAAATGTGTCGTTCGTATATGTCTTTTGACATGCCGGCCGACGAATCCGCTGTGCCATCGTTGACTCTACGTGCCGCCCTGCGGGTATGTTCCTCTTCATGTGCGGACGCTTCTCTCAGCACTACACTTGGCAGCAGATCCATGCCTTCAGTGAGCCGCTGACGCTGGCGCCCTGAGGTTGTCGTCTTGACAGTGTAGAGCGATTGGGGTGCTCCGCCTGGCTAGACGTTTCGGCCGTCGCCGCGACATACGATGCAACGGCAATGTCTGCCGTTGCATCCCAACGAGAACCCGCACCTGCTACGCCGCGCACCGTTACGGTGGGAGCAGAACGACGTTGCAGAAGCCTCGCTCGTGTCGCTCCCGTCGATAACCTGACTACACTCGAAATGTCTCCGACAGCGGCGACCTGCGCCGCCCGGCGGTGCTCATGCGACGCCAAGAATTCTGCCACAATCGCGTTGCTCTTCCGGTTGAAACCCGGAGGAAGCAAATGTCTCGAATCAGCGTTGTTGCGATTTTGTCCGCACTGTCGATCATCACAGCACCATGGCCCGCTACAACCGCAACAGCCCAGACGATCGAGCTGGGCCCGAACGGTCTACGCGTCAATCCTCCTGAGCCGTTCATTGAAGTCCCCGATAGGCCCCGCCCACGCTACGAGCGGGAAGGCATCTCTGAGGGCGAGGCAGTGCGGATCGCGAGGCGCGAAGGCCTGGAACGTGTCGAGCGTGTGCGCCAGGGCCGGAGGGGCTGGGTGGTCGCTGGCATCGATGTGGACGGCGACGACATCCGCGTCATAATCAGCAACAGCGGCGACGTCATCGACGTCCAGCGCGAGTGAGAAGGTGAGTCGCCAGCGCCCTCTACACAGCGGTCGTGTCCATGATCGATCTCCGATTGAAAATCAGTCGCAGCTGCGCCAATTGAGCGATGCCTACCCCTGCCCCCGGTCCGGTGGGCTGGTCGGCAGCAGGTCGATGTCGCGTCTTCTTGCTGCCGGCCTTTACCTCCCGCAGTCGCGATCCGGTCTGGTTCGCCTACATCCGAAGGACATGAGGCCGCTATGTTCGTTCGTATGGCGACAAGCCGCTGGGTGCTTCTGAAGCAGCCTGACGAGGCTCGGACCTTGGCGCTGACAATCATCCTCGGACTGGTCATCGGGGCCATCAATGGGGCATCGTGCGGCTCGCCTGCTGAGGCTGCCGGAGAAACGGCATAACTTCCGCTCGGGACATCCAGAACTATTCAGAATACGAGAGAGCGCGAGATTGAGGGCATCATGGCTTCAGGTCAGGACCAGTACCGTGCCAAGTGATCCGAGGAACAATATCAAAAGGCCCTTGCCGCATCGCGAGCAACAGGCAAGTAGTCCGGGAACGCGTGTCCGGGCAACGCGTTGAATGGGCCGGAGCAGTGATTGATGACCATCACCACCTTCGCTCGGCTACTTGCCGTGGTCGTGATCGTGGTTATCGCCGCCGCATCAATCGCTGACCTCATTTTCTACAAGCCCAAGCCTAAGCCAGACGTACCGGCGACCGCACCGGTAGCGTCGGTGGTCCCCGCCCCGTCAATCCCGCTACCTCAACCGCCGCCACCTCCGGTAAAGATTGAACAAGTCGCGCCAGCTCGTGAGCCAGTGCCTGAGATGATGATGGCACCGTTGCCACCGCGCCGACCGGCGAACCTGAAATTAGCTCCCAGTCGGCCAATGCCCCGCTGAAGCGGGATGGACGGGGAATGGCCCGTATGAGGATAATCCTCTGAACAAAGAATGGAACCGACTTACCGTCCTTTAGGGCTCGGACCCATAAAATGGTTGGCACCGGCGGCTCGGTGTGATTCACGGCCTCCGGGAGGAAGCACGGATGAATCGGGATCATTTCTGGCTCACGGACGCGCAATTCGCGCGGGTCGAGCCGCATTTGCCAACGGATACGCGCGGCAAGCCTCGTGTTGACGACCGCCGGGTGATCAGCGGCATCGTCCATGTTTTGAAGTCCGGCGGGCGCTGGATCGATGCGCCGCCCGATTACGGGCCACGCAAGACGCTCTACAACCGCTATGTCCGCTGGGCCGCCAAGGGCGTCTGGGTTGATCTCTTCCATGCTTTGGCGAGCGCCGGCGGTCCCCCGGCCCAGGTGCTCATCGATAGCTCCGCCGTGAAGGCGCACCGCTCGGCCTCGGGCGGAAAAGGGGGGAGCGCAACCAGGCCATAGGTCGTTCTCGCGGAGGTCGCACGACCAAGATCCACGCGCTGACCGATCGCGACTGCCGACCTATCGCCTTCCTGCTCACCGGCGGACACGTCGCTGATTGCACAGCCGGATCGGTCCTGCTGCAGCAGATGCCGGCCGCTCGCATCCTCCATGGTGACAAGGGCTACGACAGCAACGCCATCCGCCGGCAGGTCGAGGAGAATGGCACGATGCCCAACATCCCGCCCAAGGCCAACCGGCGCTGGAAGAACTGCTTCTCGCCCGTCCTCTACCGCGATCGAAACGCCATCGAGCGCATGTTCTGCCGCCTCAATGATTTCCGCCGCGTCGCCACACGATACGATCGTAACGCCGTCAACTTCCTCGCCGCCGTCTGCATCGCAGCGACCGTCAGCTACTGGTTATGAGTCCGGGCCCTAGAGCGCTTCGTCGAGACGCTCAAGGTCGCCAGGCAAACGCGCGGCATCATCTGGCAGAACTTTGCCGGCACCATCGGCGTCGATACGCTCGGCATCGCGCTTGCTGCCTTCGGCTTCCTCAATCCGCTGCTTGCGGCCGGCATCCATGTCGTCTCGGAGCTGGTGTTCATCCTCAACTCAGCCCGTCTCCTGCCGACGCCTGAGAAAACGATCATGGCGGCGCCTGAACTCAAGCCCGAACCCGCGAAAGTGTAAGCTGTGGCCCTGGCGTCGCCTTGTCTCGATATCTGCAAATTCGACCGCAAGGCGGACCTGTGTGTCGGTTGCTTCCGTACCACGGCTGAGATCCGCCAGTGGGGGAAGTTCACCGATCACAAGCGCCGCCAGATACTGGCGGAACGCCGCCGGCGCGAGGCCAAACTGGCCGCGCGCAAGACGTCCCTTTGATGGTGCGTTCAACCATGGCGATCGCGAGAGCAATACCCTACCCGCCATGCGGCGATAAGCCGAACTCCCACGATGGTCGTTATTTCGGGCGCTTGTCCACTCAGCCCACCCGGCTGGGCCATTCGGGATGAAGATCGTCGACCACGAAGGCATGGGCATGGCAATCGTCGCTCTCACCTCCGAGATGAGGGTGGTCCGCAGCCAAGTTGTCGTGCGCATGAGAGAGTGTCTCGGCCTCGTCCGAGGGCCAAACGCGCGCGGCCAACGCGACCGCAACCAGCGTCAGCCCGGCGAAGATGCAGAAGACTGCCGATGGCGGCAGCGTTGCTCCGAGCCAGCCAGCCAGCGGGTAAGTGATCAACCAGCAGGCGTGAGAGAGCGCGAACTGAGCTGCGAATACCGCCGGGCGATCTGGAGCATGGGCGGAGCGACGCAGCAGCCTGCCCGATGGCGTCTGGACGGCCGAATAGCCCAGGCCGAGCAGCAACCATGTCGCCAACAGCCCCGGCCAGAGGCCGGCGCTCGCAACTGTCGCCGCGGTAGAGACAGCGCTGCCGTCGACCGCGAACAGGAATGCGGCCGCGATCAGCAGCACGCAGCCGAGATAGATCGCGGCCGTGAACATGACCCGTCGATCGGCAAGCTTCTCCAGCAGGCGTGGCAGGGCCAGCGCGGCGATCATCGAACCGCCGCCGAAGCAGGCCAGCGCGAGCGCGACCTGGCCGTCGCCGAGCCCGAGGCGGCCCTTCACGAACACGACCGTGTTGACGATCACCATCGCGCCGCCGGTGGCCGCCGCCATGTTGAGCGCGAGCAGGCCACGCAGGCGCGGCGTGGCCAGATAGATCCGCATGCCCCGCGTGGTCTTGTCGTAGATGCCGCCCGTCCGTGCCGTCGCCGGGGAGATCGGCAGCGTCACCGAGAGCACGAGCGCAGCCGAGGCGAGGAACCCCGCGACCGTGCCGGAGAACAGCCAATGATAGTTGATCAGCGTCAGCAGCGCGGCTGCCAGCATCGGACTGGTCAGGCTCTCCAGATCGTAGGCCAGCCGGGAGAGGGAGAGCGCCTTGGTGTAGTCGTTCTCCTCCGGCAGCACGTCGGGGATGGTCGCCTGGAAGGTCGGCGTGAAGGCGGCCGAAGCCGACTGCAGCAGGAAGATCAGGACGTAGATCTGCCAGATCTCGGTGATGAAGGGCAGCAGCAGGGCGATGGCCGCTCGGACCAGGTCCATCGCGATCAGGAAGGCCTTGCGCGGTAGCTGAGCCGCGAAAGCTCCCACAACCGGCGCGACGGTGACGTAGGCGATCATCTTGATCGCCAAGGCGGTGCCCAGAACCGTGCCCGCCTTGTCGCCGGCGAGGTTGAAGGCGAGCAGCCCAAGCGCGACCGTCAGCAGGCCCGTGCCGAGCAGCGCGATGATCTGCGCCAGGAACAGGCGGCCATAGGTGCGGTTGGCGAGAACGGCGAGCATGAGATCAATCTTGCCTGATATCGGGTCGGGAATGCTGCGGGGTCAGAGGTACTTGGTGATGGCCTTGAAGGCGTCGATCGACTGGCGCTGCTCGCGGGACATCGTGCCGGCTGCATGCTCAAGGCAGTGGTCGAGATGGTCCTGGAGCAGCCTCTTCTTGGCGCCGACGATGGCGCTCTCGACCGCTTGCAACTGCTGGGCAATATCGAGGCAGTCGCGCCTGGTCTCGATCATCTCGATGACCTTGCGCAAATGACCCTCCGCGCGCTTGAGGCGCTTGGCGATCTCGGGATGGCTGGCGTGGACATGAGGTTCTGACATGGCTGGATCGTATCCTCCTGGATAGGATACTGTCAAAGAGTTGATTCCGTCAGGCAGTCGACGTTCGTCAAACTTTCGTTAAGAAATCCGCTACTAGTTGTTCATCATGCCGCGCCGCAGCATCAGAGCCCTGTCCTGCCTCGTCATCGCCTTCGCGATGGCGCTCGGCATGATTCTGTCGGCTGCGCATGTCTCCGCCGGGCACAATGCCTATGCCATGGCCCAAGCCGAGGCCGTCCGGCATGCGCAGCTCGCTGCGGCGACTGCCGAGCATGGCCACGCCCATGACGAGGGCGAGCCCGACGAGCGGGTGCCCGGCCACATCCACGGTCACAACACCGCCGACCATGTCCACGAGACCGCCAACGTCGTCGGCGTGACTCAGCTCGGCACGCCACGGTTCGTGCGGACCGCGATCCGGCACGAGCATCAGCAAGCGTCTTCGAGGACGCCCGCCGGACTGGACCGCCCTCCCCGATCCGTCGTCGCCTGAACCGCGCCGCGTCAGCGGCACCTTCAACGACAAACCATCGGATCATCCATGCAACGACCTTCCAGCGAAGGGCGGCGCACGCTGCAATATGCAGCCTTGCGCCTGCTCCTTCCCCTCGCGCTCGCACTCGTCCTGGTCCTGCCAGGCGTCGACGCTGCGCTCGCCCATGCCGTCGCCGCCGGCGACAAGGGTTACATCCAGGAGATCACGGGGGTGAACCTGCTCCCGTTCACCTATCTCGGCGCCAAGCACATGGTGACGGGCTACGATCACATCCTCTTCCTGTTCGGGGTGATCTTCTTCCTGTACCGACTTAAGCATATCGGCATCTATGTCAGCCTGTTCGCGCTCGGCCACTCCACGACCATGCTGCTCGGCGTCTATTTCAACGTCGGGATCAACAGCTACATCATCGACGCGATCATCGGCCTGTCTGTCGTCTACAAGGCGCTCGACAATATGGGCGCCTTCCAGCGCTGGCTCGGCGTCCAGCCGAACACCAAGCTGGCGACGCTGATCTTCGGCCTGTTCCATGGCTTCGGTCTGTCGACCAAGATCATCGAATACAACATCTCACCCGACGGCCTCGTACCGAACCTCCTCGCCTTCAATATCGGCGTCGAGATCGGCCAGCTCGTCGCGCTCTCGATCATCCTGATCGCCATGGGCTTCTGGCGCCGCACGCCCAGCTTCCTGCGCCACGCCTACACCGCCAACACGGTCATGATGACCGCCGGCTTCGTGCTGGTCGGCTACCAGCTGACCGGCCTCATCGTCTCCCCGACCTGAAGGAACCAACCCAATGTACAACACCGACATCCCGACCCGCGCCGAACTGCCGACCTCGGCCCAGCTTCTGCGCTCGACCGCCATCGCCATCGTCGCGGCGGCGGGCATCCTCGTGACGATCGTGCTTCCCGCCGAATACGCCATCGACCCGACCGGCATCGGCCGGGCGCTCAAGCTGACATCTATGGGCGAGATCAAGACCCAGCTCGCCAACGAGGCCGAGCGCGATCGCCTCAAGGATCAGCAGACCCCGCCCTCGTCGGCGCCTGCCACGCCAGCGCCCGACCAGCGTTCCAGCCTGTTCGGCTCGGTGCTGGCCGGCCTGTTCGTCTCGCATGCCCAAGCGGGCGAGCGGATCGTCATCGCCCAGGCGCCAGCCTCACGTACGGACGAGACGATCATCACCCTCAAGCCAACCGAAGGCGTCGAGTACAAGCTCATGATGAAGCAGGGCGCGAAGGTCGATTTCACCTGGGCCGCCAAAGGCGGCGCCGTGAATTACGACATGCACGGCACCCCGGCCGGAGGCGGCAAGGAGAAAAGCTACAAGAACGGCCGCGGCTCGGCTGGTGAACAGGGCGTGCTCACGGCCGAAAGCGATGGCGCCCATGGCTGGTTCTGGCGCAATCGTGGTTCGACGGACGTGACGATAACGCTCAAGACCACAGGCGCCTACGTCGAGATCAAGCGGATTATCTAATCAAACACGCGCGGCCGAGCTCTTTCCGGGCTCGGCCGCGACATGCTGATGATCCTTTTTCAGTTTAGCCCAATTAAATGTTGTGGAGCGTACGTTCGTAGCGAACCGTGCCGCCGCGAGCCCAGCGCGACGGGGCATGACGAGCGCTGCGGACGACCAGTTTAAACGGGGACGAAGTCACTCGCGCTTTCCATATTCCCCCTCGATCCGCTTGATCCTGCCGTTGTGGAACAGTGCCTTCTCGCGATCCCGCGCGAGTTGCTCCGGCGTCGAGACGAATACCGAGAGGCCATCTATTGACCGCGTGGGCCTAAACGGCGCCCGCCGTCACGAGCCGAACGTGCTTTGATCGGTGTCCGGAGCTAGCGGCGTCAGTTGAAACAATTCGTAACAGTGCGGCTATCCCAGCTTCGCTAGATTGGGAACGACTGCAGGTGGTCACCTTCGTGCAGGAAAGCCTGACAGTCGCCGTCAAGACCGGTGCGGCCATTCCATCCGGTCAATGTAATGGATCGGAGTGCCGGGACAGTGGGCAGGGCCATTTCGGCCAAAGAGGTACCGCCAGCGGCTTTTCCTCTGACCGTATGTGCTCTTGCTCAGAAAACTGGGCACTTCAAAATGAGTGCTCGGCGACGAAAGCACGGGAGTCCGATCGGAGGGGATGCCTGCATGGGGGAGCTTAGGCGCAGGCATACTCCGCTCAGTGTTGCTCGATGGGCGAGCCGCAGGGCTATTCGCGCCCTGAGCACTTGGCCTGGCATCAGGCAGGTTCACTACGCCTTACATCGCTGGGAATTTCTCGCGGGCCGGAATGACAGCGGCTATAGCGGCGTATTTTCAAGCGTCGAAGAGGCCGCGCGCTCAGCACCAACCGTGGTTACGGGCTACGACCAAGCAGGCATGGCCGACTTGGACGTTTACAGGCATGCCAACGGCGAGTTCAAACCCATGCCGCCGACCGAGTATCCGGCATTGTTCTGGCTTCGCCCAGCTATTCAAGAGGGCGCGCGCCGCTTGTTCGATTTGGGCGGATATGTCGGGCATGTCTACTATCAATACTGCGGGTATCTTGATCTTCCCGACGAATTCTCATGGACGATCTATGACGTGCCGCATGTCACAGAGGCGGGAGAAAGGATCGCCCAGGAGAGAGGGGCGAAGCACCTCAGATTTACAAACAATGTTGCCGCGATCGGCGAGGCCGATATCGTCTTTGCCGCTGGTTCTCTCCAATATCTCGAAGAGGGATTTCTGCATCAGGCGCTGCGCGAAGCGAATAAGCGTCCGCCCCATTTGATCATTCACCGGACTGCCCTGCACCCAACCCGCTCATTCGTGACATTACAATCGATCAACCAGAGGTCGGGGCGGATTGCATTCTGTCCTTATACGGTCGCTCATCGTGAGCGCTTCATAGAAGGGTTGCAGGCACTCGGCTACGAGCAGATTGACGCCTGGACCAAACAGCGGCCGATCGAGGTCCCTCTCAGGCCAGAATGTTATGTCGACACCTACTCCGGTCTGTATTTCCGGCTGCGGACTTGAGAGACGCGGCGACCGTCAGTTACTTCGATTTTGCCCCCGAACTCAGGGCAGGCGCCGTTTTCGCGCAACGATGCCTGCGCTTCTTGAAGCACGGGTCACATAGAGGCGCCACTGACAGCTTGATCAAGATTACCAGTGTCCCATTCGACGGTTCCAAGCATAAAGGGCGTCCGCGAACCGGTCGTAGGTGAACCGCATTACTGGCCGAGTAGCCCCGGGTCCGGCTAGTGTTGCAAGCCAGGCCCTTCCAGGCGTGAGACGAAGCGCACCAGTTCGTCGTCAGTGATCAGCGTCAACGGCAGATCGAAGACCTCGCGCAGGCGCATGACAAGCGATTGTGCCCAGACCGCATTCCACACCAGGCCGGCGTGGTCATCAGCCAGTACGGCGTTGTTCGGCTCATCTCCGATGGTGTTGGTGACACGAAGCTTCCTGCCTACGACAACTGCCCTATATTTTGGAGTGCCGTCGGGCTCGCGAAATTATAAAGGTAGTCCTCCTTCCTTGGTGTCCTGCCGGCGTGCAGCCCGATTGCACCGCGCAACCACGCCACGCGGCCGGGCTGTCCCCACCGCACCCAAGGCCCCGGATTCAGCTCATTGCCGCGCAGGCGCGCCAACACCTCGGTCCACTGGAAGGTGCGGGCGCGAAAAGCACCGCCACGGTCGGCGGAACCCGGCGGAAAGCTCAGGTTGTCTTGATACGAGTGGCTGCTGGAATCACCCAGAACCGCGAGTGCAATCGTGGTCGGCGGCGAGTTGTCGGCGGGAACGTCGCGGCCCCACAGGAAAAGGACGGACATGCCAAAAGCAGCAAGCGAAGCGATCACGCCAAGCGCTCGCCTCGACCTTCGGACCGTGAAGGTAGCCAGATCGTTTTTCATCTCATGAAGGCCTGAACTTCTTCCGTCTTGAAATGGGAGCGTTCTCCGACTGTCTTTGCACTCAAATATAACGTAGCTCTGATCGGAAACTCCGAGTGCGATACGATGCTTTGGAGGGATAGAGTGCTCTTTTCGTCGCTGAATGACCCGGTCGACGTAGCTCGTGCGCAGGCAGCAATGGATGCCGCTTGGGGTAAAGTTCGGGATTCCCTGAAAGACAACGCCAATGTGGTTCAGGAGCGGTCGAGGCTCGCCTGTATTGTGCTCGGTCTCGTTGGCATTGCGGAGGACGAAGTTGATTTAGCTCGGCGCGCAGTCGACCGCTTTTTTAAGATGCCGCCCGAGTCAGATCCCTAGCTCTTTCACTATTATGTGTTGCTGACCTCGGCCAAGTCTGCATGACGAATTCGTACAGCTCGCTTTGTTACAGATTGTTTCAGCCGGGAACAGCCAAACGCCACCTGCGTCTTACTCAACGAGCGACAACTCGTCGCCCGATGGACAGGAGGCCGATCATGCACCATCTCGATCAGTGGCTTAAAACGAAGGTCAAATAGCGCCGCTTCCCGATTTTTTTTACAAATTTCGAGACCCAACCGGGCTTTTTTACAGGAGGCCGCCATGGAGCATGGCAGTGATCATAAAGATCAGAACCATTACGGTCGGCTGGCGATCGAACTGACGCTGGATTTCATCGTGATGTACCTCGTCATGTACACGATGATCGCGACGCTTCGGCATTTCCATTTCAATCTCAACAACGTCTACATGACGCTGATGATGGTCGCCCCGATGACCATCATCATGCTCGTCTCGATGCGCTCGATGTTCCCTTCGCAGCGCCTCAACATGATTATCGGAGCCAGTGCTCTCGTGATCTTCCTCGCCAGTTTTGTCGCGATGCGCACGCAAGCTGGCGTCGGTAATGCCGACTTCCTGCGCTCGATGATCCCCCACCATTCGGGTGCGATTTTGATGTGCAACCAAGCGTCCATAACGGATCCGGAGATCACCGCGCTTTGCCGTGGAATTGTGACGTCGCAAGAGAAGGAAATCGCCCAGATGAAGGCCATTCTCGCGCGCTACTGAAGGCGATCAGAGTTCGCCAGGTTGAGGGGCGAGGCGCTGATCGCTCGTTATATGCGAAATGAACTGCCTGGCGCGCGCGCCGCAGTCGCCGCAGAAGAAGGCCTGGGGAACCGCCGTTTCCTGGATCGCGCCGTCAGCCATGAACACAATGCGGTCGGCCACCGCTCGCGCAAAACCCATCTCATGGGTCACGCAGATCATGGTCATGCCCTCGTGCGCTAAAGACATCATCACGTCGAGCACCTCCTTGACCATCTCGGGGTCGAGGGCCGAGGTCGGTTCGTCGAAGAGCATTAGCTTAGGGTTCATCGCCAGGGCGCGTGCGATCGCAACCCGCTGCTGCTGGCCGCCTGAGAGCTGTGATGGGACCTTTCGGGCCTGATCGGCGAGCTTGACGCGAGCCAAGAGGTCCATCGCGCGATGCTCGGCCTCCTCGCGGCCAATTCGGAGAAGCTTGCGCGGACCAAGCGCCACATTGTCGATGACGGACAGATGCGGGAACAGGTTGAACGACTGGAACACCATCCCGACCTCGCGTCTGACAGAAAGCAGGCTGTCGCAATCGGCATTCACCAGGCGACCCTGCAACCGGACCTCGCCCGTCTGGTAGCGCTCCAGCGCATTGATGCATCGAACCATCGTCGACTTGCCGGATCCCGACGGGCCGCAAACGACGATTTTTTCGCCGGCCGCGATGCTGAGATCGATGTCGCGTAGCGCATGCATGGCGCCGAACCACTTGTTCAAGCCCGCGATCTCGAGGATCGGCCGTTGCGCTGCCAACACCATCACGAGCGCTCCGCCGATCGCATGTCGCGTTCGAGCCTCTGGCTGTAACGCGACATGCCAAAGCAGAGCGACCAGAAGACCAGCCCCACGAAGATATAGCCCTCCGCATGCAGACCGAGCCAGTCCGGGTCGGCCGCGCCAGCCGCCACGATGTTCAGAACTTCGAAAAGGCCCAGGATCACCACCAGGGTCGTGTTCTTGAGCAGAGCAATCGCGTTGTTGACGACGCCGGGAACAACCATGCGCAGCATCTGAGGGAGCGTGATGTAGATCGCGGTCCGCCAGTATCCGAATCCGATGGCCGAAGCGGCTTCGACCTGGCCTTTCGGGATGGCCTGGAGCCCGCCGCGGAAGACTTCGGCGAGATAGGCGCTCTCGAACAGGATGATGCCGACCACGGCGAGTGCCAGCGGGTCGAACTCCGTGCCCGAAGGGAATGCATATGGAAGCAGGATACGCGCCATGAACAGCACGGCGATCAGAGGCAGACCGCGGCAGATCTCGATATAGCCGACGCTCGCCCACCGCAGCACTGGCATCTCGCTTTGACGCCCGAGCGCCAGGACGATGGCGATCGGGAACGAGACGACGATGCCGGCGACGCCGAGAAGAATGGTCAGTGAAAGCCCGCCCCATTTCTCCGTTGTCACGCGCGCCAGGCCGCCGATGCCGCCATGCAGAAGCATGTAGGACAGGATCGGGAAGACAAGGATGAGGAAGACAGCCGCAGCCTGCTTGCCCGGTAGCCGCCGGTTCAAGAGCACCAGGAGCGCCATCGCGAAGGCAAGAAAGACAAGATCGACGCGCCAGCGCTCGGCCGCCGGGTAGAAGCCATATATGAATTGGCCCGAGCGATTGATGATGAAAGCCCAGCAGGCCGCGTCCGGCCGGCAATCGGCGCGGGTGGATCCTTGCCAGGTTGCATCGAGAATCGCCCAGGGCAAGACGGCCCAGATCAGGACGATGGCTGCGAGGGCAATTCCGGTCGTGAGCATGACGTCGATCGGCCGGGCGAACAGGTTGGCGCGCGCCCATGTGACGAGCGAACGGGCGTGATAGCGGCTCGCCCGATTGGCGGCCGGATTCGGACTCGCGATCGCGCTCATCGCTCGACGATCCTGATGCGATGGCCGTAGAGGTTGCTAAGGCCGGTGATGAGCAGGCTGAGGCTGAGATAGACCAGCATGGTCATGGTCATGATCTCGATTGCCCGGCCCGTCTGGTTGAGGCTCGTGCCGACGAAGACGTTGACGAGATCGGGGTATCCAATGACGGTCGCGAGCGACGATGCCTTGACCAGATGGAGGTATTGGTTCGTCAGCGGCGGCACGAGCACACGCATGGCCTGCGGAATAATCACGAGCTTCAGAATCTTGGCGCGGTCGAGCCCGAGTGAGGCGGCCGCTTCGCGCTGGCCCTTGCCGATGGCTTCGATCGACCCGCGCACGAGCTCGGCGATGAAGGAGGCGTTGTAAATCGCAAGCGCGATCACCAGGGCCGCAAGCTCGGGCGAGAGTGCCATGCCGCCGGAAAAGCTGAAGCCTTGCAGTGCCGGCCAACTGATCCCGACGCCACCCCATGCCGCGAGCACGAAGCTGGTCGCGGCCAGGGTCAGGGCGATAGGAAGCGCAACGGCCGCACCCTGCCCGGTCTCGTCGCGACGGCGACGCGCATGGCGAAGGATGGCAACCACCGAGAGGGTCGAGACGCCCGCGACGATGGCGAGCGGCCCCCAACCCAGGCCAATTTGAAGCGACGGAACGAAGATCCCGCGATTGCTGAGGAAAATGCTGTCGAAAAGGCCGAGCGCCTGCCGGGCCGGCGGCAAGGATCGGATCGCAACGTTGTACCAGATCAACACGTGCAGCAGGAGTGGCAGATTCCTGACCGTCTCAACATAGATCAAGGCCGCCTTCGCGACGGCCCAGTTGGGCGAAAGGCGCGCGATGCCGATTACGAAACCCAGGATCGTCGCCAGGATGATGCCGAGGATCGAGGCCAGGATCGTGTTGGTGAGGCCGACAAGGAAGACCCTGAGATAGGTGTCGGTCTCGCCATAGGGGATGATGGTGAAGGGGATGCCGAAGCCCGCCTCCTGCCTAAGGAAATCAAACCCCAATGCGAGCTTACGCACGGCCAGATTGGTTTCGACATTCTGCCATGCGGTCCAGAGCAGCAGCCCGATCGCAAGCAAAAATGCCGCCTGATAGGCGAGGTGGCGACGCTGCCGTCCTGTCAGGGTCCGCGACGGAGCTGCCAGACGCTCAGTTGCCTTTAAAAAAAACAGGCCTGTCAATGTCATGGCCGAAGGTCCCGACTGGGCATTCGGCGAGGCCGGAGCCTCGCCGCTTCGCCGTTCAGCGGAAAGGAGGGCTGTAAAGAAGCCCACCATTGCTCCAGAGCGAATTCAGGCCACGCTCCAGCTTGATCGGGCTGCCGTTGCCGAGATTTCGGTCATAGAGCTCACCGTAATTGCCCGTCATCCCGATCACTTTGACCGCCCAATCCTGTTCGAGACCGAGCATCTTCCCGAACTCCCCGGACTTGCCGAGCATGCGTTGCACTTCCGGATTCGTCGATGTCTTCGCGAGCTCGGCAACGTTGGCCTTGGTGATGCCGAACTCTTCCGCCGCCACGATGATGTTCAAGGTCCAGGCGACGATGTCGCGGAAACGCGCATCATCCTGGCGAACCGTCGGCCCCAAGGGCTCCTTCGAGAAGACATCCGGCAGGATGACCCAGTCGTCGGGATTCTTCATGGCGGTGCGGCTTGCCGCAAGACCGCCGCGCTCGTTGGAATAGGCATCGCAACGGCCGACTTCGAGGTTCTGCTGGTTCTGTTCTCGCGTCGAGCCGGTGATGGCGGTGAACTTCAGGTTGTTCGCGCGAAAATAGTCGGCGAGGTTCAGCTCCGAGGTGGTGCCAGCCGAGACGCAGATCGAGGCGCCGTTCAGATCCTTGCCGCTCTTGGCGCCGAGCTTCTTGGCGACCATGAAGCCCTGGCCGTCATACATGTAGATGCCGGCCCAATCGAGGTTCAGCGACGTATCGCGCGAATAGCTCCAGGTTGCGGTTCGCGCCAGGATATCGGCCGCTCCAGACTGGAGCGTAGAGAAAGCCACCCTGAATTCGAGCGGGACGAACTTGACCTTGCTGGCATCGCCGAGCACCGCCGCAGCCAATCCGCGGCAGAATTCGACCTCCATGCCCTTCCAGTTGCCCTGATTGTCGAGGGTCGACATGCCCGTCGAGCCCCCTGTCGAGACGCCGCAGAGCAGTTCGCCACGCGTCTTGATGGCCTTGACCGTATCGCCATCGGCCGCGCCGGCAGTGTTAGTGGCCGCACCAGCCAAAGCCAGCGCAGTCAGAACGATCGTCAGCTTCTTCATGATTGAACCCCTCTGTTGTCCGGACAGACGGTCTTTCGGGATCAGGACGTGCCTGTCCCGCGCCGCCTTTCCCCGCATGAAGTCGATTAGGCTGATGCTGGCGCCGCGCTCGGGGTGTAGCCGGCGCCGATCACGATCGACTTGATCGCCGCGTAATCGCCGAAGCCCTCGACGGTCACAAGCTTGGACTCCGGATCGGCGTTCACCGCCGTCCCCGGCAAGGTCGTCTCGATAGCCTTCTTGATCGTACCGGCGCAGTGGCCGCAGGTCATGTCATCGACACGGAAACTCACGCCGTTATCCAGCGGCTTCGCCGCAGTCTCGGTCGTGGACTTGGAATGTTCTTGGCACGAGCACATGCTGCGGCCCTCCGGTTCAGTTGGCAGTGAATCGAGGTTGCAGCTTTCCACAGTGGTAAGGTCAAGGGCCTTTTTTTGCGGAAGAGCCAATAGCCAAAGCCGCTTTCGAGATTTCTGCCCTGGTTGCGCCCCACACGCTGACTCGTTCTGATGCCGCTAGCTCGAGCCTGAAGCGCTCCTCCTTCACTCCGTGGGTTGTCTGGACTGCCGCCGGCGGCGTCGTGGGCGTGAGTCTTGTTCCTCGAGGTTCCAGATCTCCGCGAGCGCCTTCTTCGTCCCGTGGGCGCGCCGATTTCGGCAGCGCACCGAGCATGTCGGCGATCTTGCGGAATAAGCGGCGCGTTCCTTGACCTGCGGAAGTTCCCCGCAACTAGGCTCAGGACCTATTAACTTGGCTTGAGATGTGATTCACGGTGTCCGGGAGGATGCCGTTATGGATGATTTGTTCCTGCTAAGCGCGCGTCAGATGGCGCGGATTTCGGCGCATTTTCCATTGTCGCAAAGGGTGCCGCGGGTTGATGACCGACACGTAGTGAGCGGGATCGTCTATGTTATCCGGACTTGCCTGCAGTGGAAGGACGCGCCCAAGGGCTATGGCCCGCACAAGACGCTCTACAACGCTTCATCCGCTGGAGCCAGCTTGGCGTGTTCGACCGCATCTTCGCCGGCCTTGCCGGCGAAGGTCCGAAGCCGGAGCGGATCATGATCGACGCGACGCATCTGAAGGCGCACCGCACGGCGGCAAGCCTGCTCAAAAAGGGGCTCTTCCCCGTCGAATCGGGCGCACCAAGGGCGGACTGAACTCCAAGCTCCACACCGTCTGCGACGAGATCGGCCGCCCCATCATCATGCTGCTCTCGGAAGGCCAGATGAGCGACCACAGGGGCGCAAGGCTTGTCCTCGACGCCCTGCCGCCCGCCAATACCCTGATCGCCGACAAAGGCTACGACAGCGCCGCGTTCCGCCAGGCGCTCGTCGCCAGGGGCATCGAGCCTTGCATTCCATCGAGCAGAAGCCGGAAAGTCCCTTATCCCTATGACAAGGCGCTCTATCGTCAGCGCCACAAGATCGAGAACCTCTTCGCCAAGCTCAAGGACTGGCGTCGCATCGCCACACGCTACGACCGATGCGCCCACACATTCTGTATCGCAGCAGCCGTCACCTTCTGGCTCTGATCAACGAGTCCTGAGCCTAGATCTTTGAAGAGAGACGGCTGCTGTCCGGTCGATCAGTTGATCGAAAGGGTCGGGGTCAGCGTGTAGTAGTTCAGCGGATGGGTCTTATAGTTGTTGACCTTGGCGTTATAGGCATCATACGCCGTCTCGTTGATAAGGAAGACAGTCAATGCCTGGGACTGAATACTCTGGGCGATGTCGCGATAAGCGGCGGCGCGCGCCGCCGGCTCCTTGATATTGAAGAGCCCCTTGAGCTTCTCATCCATCTCCGGCGTGCAGTAGTGAGAGATGTTGTAGCTGCCGCCACAAGCGTAGTCCGCGTTCAGGTAGCTCGCGGGTTCCGCCGCGTCCGTGAGATAGCCGCGGGACATGAGGGCCATATCGTAATTGCCCGAGAGCATGTCGGGCTCGACGGCGTTATATTCCGCCGACCTGACATTGACCTCGATGCCGATCGCCTTGAGTTGGTCTTGGATGACGGCCGCGACGTCCTTGAACTCCGCCCGGTTCGTATAGGCGATGAGGTTCAGCTTGAGCGTTCCAGGCTTGATGCCGGCTTCAGCCAGCAGGGCCTGGGCCTTCTTCAGGTCGTAGGGCGGCTTGGCACCCTTCAGCGCCCAGGGGTCCGTGGAGACGAAGGGGCCGACGGCAGGCTGCACGGCGCCCTCATAGACGGCACCGGCCAGACCGGCCGTATCGATGGCCGCCTGGATCGCTTGACGGACCTTCACATTGTCGAGCGGCGCCTTCTTGTTGTTCAACAGCAACATGGTCGTCCGTGGCCCGTTCAGCTGTTCGATCTTGACGCCGGATGTCGACTTCACCCGGCCGACCACCAACGGCGGAATGAGGCGAACGAGGTCGGCCTCGCCCGTCCGGATCTGCATGGCGCGGCTGTTGGGATCGAGGATGAACCTGATCTCGGCGCCCGCCAGCACCGGCTTGCCGCCCCAATAACCATCGTTGCGCTTGACGATGATCCGCTGGGCCGGATCCACTTCCGTCATGATGAAGGGGCCGGTGCAGGTGTTGACCGGGTTGACTTTGCCGTCCTTATAAGCTGCGGGAGACAGGATCGAGGTGGCCGGGCTGGCCATCTGCAGCGGCAGGAGCATCGACGGCTCCACGGTCGTGATCTTCACCACTTGGTCGCCGACCGCCTCGACGGATTTGATCATCTTGGGCGAGAACGCCTTGGCCGGGACCGCGGCCTTCAGCAGATTGTTGAGCGCGTTGCTGGCGGCCGCAGCATTGAGCGGCTGGCCATCCTGAAACTTCACGTTGTCCCGCAGGGTAAATTCCCAGGTGGTCGGGGACGTTTGCGTCCAGGACGTCGCGAGCGAGGGTTGCAGCTTGTTGTCGTAGTCGACGCGCGCCAAGCCTTCGTAGCAGCCGGCGCGGGAGGCGAGATAGGAATCGTCCGAACCCATTTCCCAGCCGGTTCGAACGCTCCAATAGTCGATCACGCGGATCGTCTTGGAGCCGGCAGTCTGAGCGAACGCCGCCGTCGACAGCGTCGCCGCGTATAATGTGATGGCTAGAGCATTTTTGCGCATGTTCCCCGTTCCTTTGTTATTGGTGGATGCCGTCGGCATCGACCGCCCAAGTGAATTCGTTCTGCTTAGGCTTGCAATTTCAGATGATCTTCCCTTCTCCGAGAATTTCGTACCGATTTCGGTAGGCTTGACCGCAGAGCACTTCATCCTCTCGACGCCCAGCCGGATAAGATGTCACTCCGCCGCCACGTGGCTCAGCGCGGCTGCGGCGGGTCCAGCCTCGCGATAGACTGCCGATGACAAGTCGAGCTCGGCCCAGCGATGGCAGCGGACGAGATGCCCCGGCTCTGTCTGCCCAAGCTGCGGCATCTCCTTGACGCAGCGCTCGGTGGCGAAGCGGCAGCGCGTCTGCAGCCTGCAGCCGGGCGGCGGCGCGAGCGGGCTCGGCAGATCGCCCTTCAGATAGCCGGCGGCGGCGTCGAGACCGGTCTCGTCGACCATGGCGGCGGAGATGAGGGCACGCGTATAGGGATGACGTGGACGCGTAAACAGCTCGTCGCGTTCGGCGACCTCGACGATCTGGCCGAGATACATCACCGCGATGCGGTCGCACATATAGTTCACGACGCGCAGATCATGGGAGATCATCAGGAGCGTCAGGCCGAAGCGCCGCTTCAGATCCATCAGCAGATTGAGGATCTGCGTCCGCATCGAAGCATCGAGCGCCGAGGTCGGTTCGTCGCAGACCAGGAACCTGGGCTTCAGCAGCAAGGCGCGGCCGATGACGATGCGCTGCAACTGGCCTCCAGAGCATTCGCGCGGGTAACGTTCGGCGAAGGACGGGTCGAGCCCGACCTCTGCCAGCATCTTCACCACCTCGACGCGCAGCGCCTCGCGCGTGCCGAGGCCGTTCTGAAGCATCGGCAGCATCATGCTGTTGCCGAGCGTCATACGCGGATCGAGCGCTGCATAGGGGTCCTGGAAGATGAGCTGCATCGTCCGCCGCATGCGGCGCAGCTCCTGGCCATGCAGGCTGAGCACGTTGCGCCTGTCGATCCTGGCCTCGCCGCCGGTCGCATCCGTCAGCCGCATCAGGAGGCGGGCGATGGTGCTCTTGCCGCAGCCGGACTCGCCCACGAGGCCCATCACCTCGCCCTCCCGGATGGAGAAGGAGACCCCGTCGAGCGCCTTCAGTGCGAGCCCGCCGCGCATCAAATAGTATTTCTTGAGATCGGTGACCTCGACGAAGGGCTGTTCCGCCGGAGCCGGCCGCGGCTGCGCCGTGTCGGTGTGAGGTGCGATCATGCGCAGTCTCCGCTGGCCATCGCCGGATGATCCTTGCAGGGCACGGCCCAGCAGCGGGCCGTGCAACCGCTGTGATAGGAGCTGAGCTCAGGCTCCTGTTCGCGGCAATGCGCCTGAATGCCGTTGGTGGCGGCGGTCGGGCAGCGCGGCAGGAAGCGGCAGCCTTGCCCGGCGTCGAACACGCTCTGTGCGGCCGGCAGGGAGTAGAGCCGGCCGTCGGCATCAGGCTTCAGCAGCGAGCACTGCACCAGCGCGCGCGTATAAGGATGGCGCGGCTGCTTGAGGATGTCGCGGGCCGGCCCCTCCTCGACGATGCGTCCGGCGTACATCACGGCGACGCGGTCGGCGATCGCCGAGACGATCGAGAGGTCATGGGTGATCAGCAGGACAGCGAGGTTGCGCTTGCGGCGCTGCTCGTCGAGCAGCTTGAGGATCTGCACCTGCACGGTGACGTCGAGCGCGGTGGTCGGTTCGTCGGCGATCAGGATCTGCGGCTCTCCGCTCATCGCAGCGGCCATCATCACGCGCTGCGCCATGCCGCCGGAGAGCTCATGCGCATAGCAGTCGATGCGGGTGGCTGGGGCGGGGATGCCGACATCGGCGAGCAGTTTTATCACGCGCTCCTTGACCGAGGCCCGGTCGGGACGCTGATGCTTCCAGAGCGCTTCCGCCACCTGCACGCCGACCCGCGAGGTCGGATCGAGCATCGCCTGGGGCTGCTGGAAGATCATCGCGATATGGCCGCCGCGCAGATGGTTGAGCTCGGCCTGGCTCATGCCCAGCACATCGTGGCCGCGGAACAAGATCTGCCCGCCGGTGATGCCGACCTCCTGCGGCATCAGGCGCATCAGCGAGAGCGCCGTCATGCTCTTGCCGGAGCCGGATTCGCCGACTAGCGCGACGATCTCGCCGCTCCGCAGCTGCAGGCTCAAATCCTCGATAATAGTTTTCGACGTGCCCTTGCCCTGCGCCTGGACGCACAGGTTGCGAACGTCGAGAAGCACGTCCCTGGGCGGCTCGGCGGCTGTTGCACCGACGGCATGGGAAAGGCACTGATCCATCGATGACCCCTCTGTTTTTGGCTTTGTTGTTGTTTTCGTTCCGCTTTATGCGGATTCCGGTTTTTGAGCTCCGTCGTGTTGCATCCGTGAAGTACCCGGGTCGTCTGGCGACCTTTACGCCTTCTCCTTCAGTTCGAGGCCCTGGCCGATCCAGGTGACCGAGAGCGCCGTCAGGAAGATCGCCAGGCCCGGCGCGATCACGAGCATCGGCACCCGTTCGACGAAAGGCTGTGCCTCGGCCAGCATCAGGGCCCAGTCGGCGCGCGGCGGCTGCACGCCGAGGCCGATGAAGGAGAGGCCACCCACCGTGATCAGCTTGTGTCCGAAGCGCAGGAAGGTGATCGCCGCGATCGGCCGCAAGGTATTAGGAATGATGTGGCGGACGATGATGAAGGTGCGCGAGCAGCCCAGCACCTCGGCTGCGTTGATGTATTCTTTGGTGCTGATCACCAGGGCCAGCCCGCGGGACAGCCGGGCAAACGGCGTCCAGCCGATGATCGTCAGGGAGATGATCAGCGTGGTATAGCCTGGCCCGAGGATGGCGATGGCGAAGATCGCCACGACCACATCCGGAAAGGCGATCAGCAGATCGACCGCGCGCATCATGATCTCGTCGGCCCAGCCGCCCGAGCGCGCCGAGATGATGCCGATCGCGGTGCCGATGGTGACGCAGAGGAATAGCGTGACCAGGGCGATCAGCACGGAAAACTGGCCGCCGACCAGGATCCGGCTCAAGAGATCACGGCCGAGATGGTCGGTGCCGAGCCAATGCGCGGCGCTCGGCGCCGACAGCCGGCGCAGCAGGCTCTGAGCTGCCGGGTTATAGGGCGCGATCCAGGGGCCGAGGATCAAGATGAGGGCGATCAGCGCAAACAGCACGATGCCCGCCTTGAAGGTCCAGTGCCGGCTGCGCGCGAACCGCAGGAAGCGGCGAAGAGTCGAGAGCCGCACCGTGGCGGAACGGGGCTCGAGAGGGACCGGAGAGAGGGCGACGTCAGTGGACATGGCCCATCCGCACAGCCGGGTTCATCAGGATATAGAGGATGTCGGCGATCGTGTTGATCACGATCGATAGCACGACGATGCACATGAAGCTCGCCTGCAGCACCGGCACGTCGTTGTTGATCACGCCCTCATAGATCAGCCGACCCATGCCGGGGATGGCGAAGATCACCTCGACCACGACCGAGCCGCCGAGCAGCCCGGCCAGCCACAGCGCGAACAGGGTGACGACCGGCATTGAGCCGTTGCGCAAGCCATGGCGCATCACCGTCTCGCGCATGCTCAAGCCCCGGCTGAGCGCGGCGGTGATATAGGGCGCCTGCAGCACGTCGATCATTGCGGCGCGGGTGACGCGGGTGAAATAAGCCATCGGCCGCAGCGACAGCACCAGGGCAGGCAGCACCGCATAGGATGGACCCTGCCAGCCGGCAGAGGGCAGCAGGCCGAGATAGAGCGAGAAAACCAGTACCGCGATCGGCGCGAGCCAGTATTCTGGGATCGCGACAAGGGACTGCGTGACGAAGGTGACGAGGTTGTCCAACCGCCCGCCCGGCTTCAGCGCCGCAAGCGTCCCGGCCGGCAGGGCGACGAGCAGGGCAAGCCCCAGCGCCGCCATTGCCAGGGTGAAGGAAACGCCGAGCGAGCGCAGCACCTGCTGTCCCACCGGCGTATGGCTGACGAAAGAGTAGCCGAAATTGCCGTGCAAGGCCGCATTCAGCCAGGACAGATACTGGAGATAGAGCGGCTGGTCGAGCCCGAGGCTGATACGCAGCGCCTCGACGGCCTCAGCATCGAGCGCGACATCGGCGACCCGCGATTGCAGGATCGTCCGCACCGGGTCGCCGCCTTGCATATAGGGCACGGTGAAGGCGAGCAGGGAAATGAGGAGACAGGTCGCGACGAGCAGCGCAAACCGTTTCAGAGCGATCGTCCACATTTCTCTTCCCCTCTATTCAGGTAGGGCTTGTCGGGATCAGCCGTCTTCTGCAGCTTGGATGCCGATGCGAGCCGTTACCGCGCGGATCCGGGCCGCGCTCGCCGGAAGCGGACCCGCTCTCCCACCGCGGGCGCCATTGGCACCCTGGGGCGGGAGACGGGCGCACTTTTAGGCCTCAGCCATGCACAGGAGCTGCCTCCGGCGTGTAGCCAGCCAGCGAGATGATCTCCCGAACCTTCGCCAGATCCGCGCCCTCGACCGAGACCAGGCGAGCCTCGGGATTGGCGTTGACCTTGGCGCCGGGGATCGAGCTCTCGATGGCGCTCTTGATAGTACCCGCACAATGGCCGCAAGTCATGTCCTCGACGCGAACGGACACGCCCGAAACGGCGGTAGAAGCGGCTTCATGATCGTGGTTCTGATGGGCCTGGCACATGGGACGTTTCTCCTCATAAGGTGAATGCAAATCAGTTTCGGTCCTTGCCACTTGGCAAGGTCAAGCGGTTTTTTTCGCCGCCTCAACGTTGCGGCCGTGACCGGAAGTTGGGCTGGGCTGGACAGGGGGGCGTCTCCGCCTGACGGCATTGCGGACACAGCTGTACAAGCTGGAGTGAAGAGAGGGTCAGGAGGCAAATTCAAGGCCGAGGTCGAAACGTGCGTGTATCATGCCGACGCAATCGGTCTCTAACCCCCTTGACCTTCCCAGGATGGAAGGCCCCATCGACTCTGCCGTTCTTCATAAGCCGAGGTGGCAGATGACCGAGAGCTACAGCGTCCACATCGCGAATCTTGCGACCGACCTCACGGTCGCGGCGGATACGACCGTCCTCAAGGCGGCCCAGGCCGCCGGGCACCCCTATCCCTATGGCTGCCAGGTCGGGCGCTGCGGCGCCTGCAAATCGCGGCTGCTGGCGGGCGAGGTCGAGCTGCTGCCGCATACGCCCTTCGCCCTGACCGCGGCCGATCGCGAGCGCGGTTTCGTGCTCGCCTGCCGCGCGCAGCCGCGCAGCGATTGCAGCATAGCCTGGCTTGGCAGCGATACGGCCGGCCATCCCTTGCGCGAGGTTTCCGGCCGGGTCGTCTCCCTGCAGCGCCCTACGCCGGATGTCTCGTTACTGCAGATCACGCTGGAGGGCGAGCCGCTCGCCTTCTCCGCCGGCCAATTTGCCGAACTCAGCTTCGCCGGCTGCCCGCCGCGCAACTACTCGATGGCGAACGAGCCGGGCGAGCCGCTGCTCGAATTCCACATCAGGCATGTCGAGGGCGGGGCGACCAGCAGCCATGTTGCGGCCCGGCTGCGCGAAGGCGACGGCGTATTGCTGCGCGGGCCGATGGGCGACGCGCATCTGCGGGCGCGGCGGACCGGGCTAATCGTGGCGGTAGCCGGCGGCACCGGGCTCGCACCGATCCTGTCGATCCTCCACCGCGCCGCGCGCTTGCAATTGCAGCAGCCGATCCGGCTCTACAATGCGGCGCGCAGCGCCGAGAGTCTGTACCGGGAGAACGCGATCGCGGAACTCGCCAGCCGGCTGACCGATTTCGTCTACCAGCCCGTGCTGGGCGACGGGCTCGGCGCGCATCTCGAAGCGCTCGACGGGCTGCAGAATGCGACGGCCTATGTCGCCGGATCCCCGGGCCTGGTCGATTTCGCTGTCGCCGCGATGACGAGCCGAGGCCTCGATCCGGCGCATGCCTATGCCGATGCCTTCTTCACGGCTTCGGACCAGGCGGACGCGGATTTGTCCGGCGTTTCGGTGCCAGCGTCGTCGTGACACGGAAATCAAAAAAGCCCTTGACCTTACCATTACGGGAAGGATCATATCCGTTGCCATCACGGTTTGGAGAGACGTCATGTCAACTGCAACGATGGCAAAAAGCGCGGACATCCCCGCGGCCCATCTCGATATTCCTGTGGCCGGAATGACCTGTGCCTCCTGCGTTGGCCGTGTCGAGCGCGCGGTGGCTTCGGTAGAGGGCGTTAAATCGGTTGCAATTAACCTTGCGACCGAGCGGGCCCACGTCACCTTGTCTAACGCAAAGGTCGAGGTTGGCCCGATCGCCGAGGCGATCCGCAATGCGGGCTACGAACCGACCGAGAGCACGATCGAACTAAAAATTGCGGGCATGACCTGCGCGTCTTGTGTCGGGCGGGTCGAGAAGGCGCTGAGGGCTGTGCCGGGCGTCGTCGAGGCCAGCGTCAATCTGGCGACCGAGCGCGCATCGGTGCGCGTACTGGGCAGCGGTGATCTGAAGTCGTCCCTCATAGCAGCCGTCGTGGCAGTCGCGTACGGAGCGGAGTTGATTCAATTGGGGGCCGACACGAGCGATCGCGAGCAAAAGGCACGCGAAGAAGAGCAGGCGAAACTGAAGCGCGCGGTTGCGGTTGCCGCGATCGCCACTGTCCCGCTCCTTGTCTTCGAAATGGGCATGCATTTGTCCGAGCCGCTGCACCATTTCCTGGCCGGGCGGATCGGTGAGTTCAACATCAAGGTCATGTCCTTCTTGCTCGCCAGCTTCGTGCAATTCGGGCCGGGCCTGCGCTTTCTCCAGAAGGGCTGGCCGGCGCTGCTGCGCGGCGCGCCCGACATGAATTCACTGGTGATGCTCGGGACGAGCGCCGCTTACCTCTATTCGACGGTCGCGACCTTCGCGCCTGGATTGCTGCCGGACGGCACGGACTACACCTATTTCGAGGCTGGTGCGGTCATCGTCACGCTGATCCTGACCGGGCGCTGGTTCGAGGCGCGCGCCAAGGGCCAGACCAGCGAGGCCATTCGCCGCTTGATGTCGCTGCAGGCGAAATCCGCCCGCGTGCTGCGCGACGGCGCCGAGATCGATGTCGCGATCGAGACCGTGGTGCCCGGCGACATCATCATCGTGCGGCCCGGCGAGCGTATCCCGGTTGATGGCGAGGTCCTCGAAGGCCTCTCCTATGTCGATGAGGCGATGATCACCGGCGAGCCGATCCCGGCCCGCAAGGAGCCGGGCGCGACTGTCACCGGCGGTACCGTGAACGGCACTGGCGCGTTCCGCTTCACCGCGCGCAAGGTCGGTGCCGACACGCTGCTCGCCCAGATCGTGCGCACGGTCGAGGCCGCGCAGGGCTCGAAGCTGCCGATCCAGGCGCTCGTCGACAAGGTGACGATGTGGTTCGTGCCCGCCGTCATCGCATTGGCGCTGCTGACCTTCGCCGCCTGGCTGGTTTTCGGTCCAAGCCCGGCTTTCGCCTTCGCGCTGGTCAACGCGGTCGCGGTCCTGATCATCGCCTGCCCCTGCGCGATGGGGCTGGCGACGCCGACCTCGATCATGGTGGGCACCGGCAAGGGCGCCGAGCTCGGCATCCTGTTCCGCCAGGGTGAGGCGCTGCAATCGCTGAAGGACGCCAGGATCGTGGCGCTGGACAAGACCGGCACGCTGACGAAGGGGCGGCCCGAATTGACCGACCTTTCGGTCGCGCCGGGCTTCGCGGAGGACGAGGTGCTGCGTCTGGTCGCCTCGGTCGAGTCGCGCTCCGAGCATCCGGTCGCCGAGGCGATCGTCGCAGCGGCCCGTTTGCGCGGGTTTGCGCTGGCGGAGCCGGCGGAATTCGCCGCCGAGCCCGGCTTCGGCGTCAAGGCCAAGGTCGAGGGCCGGGCGATCGAGGTCGGTGCCGACCGCCTGATGCGCCGCCTGGGCCTGGATCTCGCAGCCTTCGCCGATCAGGCCGGGCAATTGGCCGCGGCCGGCAAGACGCCGCTCTATGCCGCCATCGACGGCAAGCTCGCGGCGATCATCGCCGTTGCCGATCCGATCAAGGAGACCACGCCCGCGGCCATCGCCGCGCTGCACGCGCTTGGCCTACGCGTCGTGATGATCACCGGTGACAACAAGGGCACGGCCAACGCCATCGCCGCGCAGCTCGGCATCGACGAGGTCGTGGCGGAGGTCTTGCCGACGGGCAAGTCCGAGGTTGTCAAGAACCTCCAGGCCGGCGGCGTCAAGGTCGCCTTCGTCGGCGACGGCATCAATGACGCGCCTGCCTTGGCCCAGGCCGATGTCGGCCTTGCCATCGGCACGGGCACCGACATCGCCATCGAGAGCGCCGATGTCGTTTTGATGTCGGGGGATCTCAACGGCGTCGCCAAGGCGATCGCGCTGTCGCAGGCAACCATCGCCAATATCCGCCAGAATCTGGCCTGGGCCTTCGGCTACAACATCGTGCTGATCCCGGTCGCCGCCGGCGCACTCTATCCGGCCTTCGGCATCCTGATGTCGCCGATGTTTGCAGGCCTCGCCATGGCTCTGTCGAGCGTCAGCGTGTTGACCAACGCGCTGCGGCTCAGGCGCTTCGGCGGGTCAGTCCCGAAGACTCAGGAACCGCCCTCGCAGCCGCGACTCGCCGCGGCCGAATGAACCGAAGCTCCGACTGCAAGGAGAAATTCCATGAACATCGGACAAGCCGCCACCACCTCGGGCGTGACCGCCAAGATGATCCGCTACTATGAGAGCATCGGGCTGATCCAGACGCCCGTCCGCACCGAGGCAGGTTATCGCGTCTACAGCGGCGACGACATTCACGCGCTGCGCTTCGTCAAGCGGGCGCGAAATCTGGGCTTCTCGATCGAGGAGGCGCGCGAGTTGCTGGCGCTCTGGCGCGACAAGAGCCGGGCCAGCGCCGACGTGAAGGCCTTCGCCATGAAGCATGTCCGCGATCTCGAGATGAAGATCGCCGAGCTTCAAGCGATGTCGCAGACGCTCCGGCATTTGGCCCAGACCTGTCATGGCGACCAGCGCCCGGATTGCCCGATTCTGGCCGACTTGGCCGACCCCGCCGTAGCGCTCGATCCGGCGGTCAAAAAAAGGGCCACTCGCAAGGAGCGGCATGATGCGGAATGCACCTGCGACGACGTGGAAGCATCAGCCGGTGCGCAGCACTGAAGCGACTGGCCGATGCCCGATACGCCAGTGAACCAGCCTCTCGACATCGACGCCTTGCGTGCCGATACGCCGGGCGCCGCCCACCGTGCTCACTTCAATAATGCAGGGGCTGCGCTGATGCCTTTGCCGGTCATTGCCGCAATGAAGCAGCATCTCGACCGCGAAGCGATGCTAGGCGGCTACGAGGCCGCGGAAGCCGAGGCCGACGCTATCTCGGCGGTTTACGGCTCTGTCGCTCGGCTGATCAATGCCGATACCAGCGAGATCGCCTTGACCGAGAACGCTACCGTCGCCTGGCAGATGGCATTCTATGCGCAGAGCTTCAGACCCGGTGACCGCATCCTGACGGCGCGGGCGGAATATGCGGCCAACTACGTAGCCTTCCTGCAAGTCGCGAGGCGTACCGGCGCGACGATCGAGGTCGTTCCGGATGACGAGACCGGAGCCTTGAATCCGGCGGCCCTCAACGCGATGATCGATGAGCGTGTCAAACTGATCGCCGTCACCTGGATCCCGACCAATGGCGGACTGATCAACCCCGCGGCCGCCATCGGCAAGATTGCTCGCCGGCACGGCATCACCTATCTCCTCGATGCTTGCCAGGCAGTGGGCCAGATCTCGATCGATGTCGCGGAGATTGGTTGCGATATGCTCACGGCGACCGGCCGCAAGTTCCTGCGCGGACCTCGCGGCACTGGCTTTCTTTATGTCCGGCACGGGCTCCTCGATCAGCTCGAACCGGCGATGATCGATCATTTCGGCGCGCCTTGGGTCGAACCCGATCGCTATGCGCTGCGGCCCGATGCGCGCCGCTTCGAGACCTGGGAGAAGAACTACGCTTCGAGGCTCGGGCTTGGAGCAGCTATCGATTATGCGCTCGCGCTCGGACTGGAGCGGGTCGAGGCTCGCTGCCGGCTGCTCGCCAACCGCATTCGAACCGAACTCGGCGCCATCCCACACTTGACGCTTCACGATCTCGGCCGGGATCGGGCGGCAATCGTGAGCTTTTCCATCGACGGCTACGCGGCCGAGGCCGTTCGAGCCGCGCTGGCGGCCAAAGGGATTAGCGTCAGCGTCTCCAAACCCAGCAGCACGCTCCTCGATGCAAGCTTTCGCGATCTTCCGGTCATCATCCGCGCCTCGCCGCACTACTATAACTCAGATGACGAGCTAGACCGGTTTTTTGACGCCATTCGCGAACTGGAACGATAGTCAGGATTTATAGCTGAAGACCGTGGGGCGGCTTCAGGATGGGGTTCCTCGAAGCGCTCGACGAGAACTCCCCCCATAAACGTGGGGCTAATCAGGGCCGCGCAGGCGTTACTGCGTCTCCGGCTGCGACACCGGACGCTGCTCGTACTGCTTTCGCCACCCGTGCCGGGTCATGCCCCGCGGCTTGTACAGCGACAGCGCCACGGGCACGAGCAACACCAGCAGGCCGCCAGCGGCGTGGATCACGAGAGATTTTCTCGCCCCGCTGAGATCGGCACTGGACAATATCGTCACTGCCGCAACGCCTGCTACGTAGCTGATTTGCTCCATCTGCAGCAGCAAGACGATAGTGACGATGACCGTGACTAGGAGTTTCACCAGAACCCAATAGTGCCGCAACAAGCCCCATGTGGTGCCCAGCGACTGGACAAGACCGGTGAGCAGCGAGGCGAAGATCAACGGGACAATGACAAATCTGGCAGTCAACTCCATCGCGAGATAGGCGGCACGCACCATCTGCGCATCTTCGCTGTTCAGGCCGGCGACGGCGAGAGCTAGGAAGCCTGCGACCGCGCCGAGCAAGCCGACCGAAAAAACGACGTGCGCCGTGAGTGCGAACTTGCGGAGGCCAGTTGCCATGATCATGGCCGTTGTACGCCGGGTTCAGCGACGCCGTGGGGTGATGATATGTGGCGACCAGGGCCGTGGCGACTGGGGCCGCCGCTGGCGAATATCAGGATGGCGACAAGCAGCAGCAGGACACCGCCGATAGTCCCGGACACCTTCACCCAGCGTGGTGCGCCGGGGTAACGAGGCGGGTCGGCCATGTGCATCTCCTCGATCGCGTGTGTTGCGAGGGTCCTGATGATGGCAATAATTTATCGAGACATAATGTCTATATCAAGTCACTCTGTCTCGCATCTCGACATCAACGTCAAGTGACGTATATTGGGGTGATGCCGAAGCTGTGGAACGAGACGATTGAGACGCACCGTCGCGCGGTGCGCGACGCGACCCTGGACATCACTGCAGCGCTGGTGACCGAGCGCGGACTGCGGTCTGTGACGATGTCGCAGATCGCAGAGAAGACCGGCATCGGACGTGCGACGCTGTACAAATACTTCTCAGATGTCGAAGCGATTCTAATCGCCTGGCACGAACGTCAGGTCACCGGCCATCTCAAACAGCTTGCCGCAATCCGCGACCAAGCTGGCGACGCTGTCGAGCGACTCGAAGCTGTGCTAATGGCCTACGCGCTCATTTCCCACGAGCACCACGGTACCGAACTCGCGGCAAGCCTGCATCGAGGCGAGCACGTCGCCCGCGCACAACAGCATCTCAGCGACTTTATCCGAGATCTGGTGTCAGAGGGCGCCGAGAAGGGCGATCTCCGGGATGATGTCGCGCCCGCCGAACTCGCAAGCTATTGCCTCCACGCCCTCACAGCAGCCAGCAGCCTGCCGTCCAAGGCCGCGATTCGCCGATTAGTCACAGTCACTCTGGCCGGGTTGCGCCCCACGCGCTGACTCGTTCTGATGCCGCTAGCTAGAGCCTGAAGCGCTCCTCCTTCACTCCGTGGGTCGTCTGGACCGCCGCGGGCGGCGTCGAGGGCGCGAGGCTTGTTCCTCGACGTCCCAGATCTCCGCGAGCGTCTTCTTCGTCCCACGGGCGCGCCGATTTCGACAGAGCGCCGAGCATGTCGGCGATCTTGCTGAATAAGCAGTGCTACTCCTTGGCCTGCGGAAGTTCCCCGCGACTGGTCAAATGCGACTCTACTGACTCTACGCTTTGCTGCATCACCAACGGCCGCGGCGCCGTTTCCAAACGTAGAGAAGATCGGCGAAGCGGTCATAAATGAAGCGTGTTACAGGTCGGACGGCCGGGTTGCCCGCCCATGCTGCAAGCCAGCCTTCACCCGGTGTTCGGCGCCAGACTTCAACGACGACATCAGCGCCGACGAGCAGTCGACCGTTATCGGTCGCATGAAGGCGCCGACCGTCGCGCCGCATTTCGCGTGTGTTTCCGGCTCCAGATTGATGTCATGAAATTCGATGACTCCGGCTTTCACTGTGTCGAGTAGCTTGTTCCGCTGACGGACAATTCCGACGTCGCAGACGGGACAGCGCGTGTTGTACCAAACCACGAGACTCATGGTCCGCCCTCCCCTACCCCGGGAGCGTCAGATCGCGGCTTCCTCTGTTCGAGGATATTTCGCTGCGCAATCTCTCGGCCAAACAGCATTCCCTGTAAGACTCCGTCCCGGAACACGAGGGCGTGCACGAGAACCGCGCCCACATGGACGACGACAAGACCAAGGAAGATCCATACGAGGCTGTAGTGAACCAAGGCGAAGCTGCGCGGCGAAATCGGCGGGTACCTAGGAGCGATCGGCATCGGAATTGAGCCAAAAAGAAGCACCGGACGCATCAAAGGGCTCGGCCTGTAAGCAAGCCAGCCCGTAACGGCCACGGTTAGAATAAGCAAATAAAGACAGGCGTGGACGACCGATCCGATCATCCTCACGGTGGGCGCCAACGGTCGGACAGGCGCGTTCTCGAAGGCACGCCATGAAATCCGAATGAGAACGATCGCTAGAATCGCCGATCCCAACGACATATGAACCGGGAGCCATCGCACCGTGGTCATTCCCGGCCCGCTAAGCACCGTGAAGGCGAGCGCGACCTGGATGACGGCGAGGCTCGCGGTCAGCCAATGAAGCAGTCGGACGACAAGGCTCCAACGGTATTTCACATCCAGGTTGTCATTCATAGGTATGGTTTGCCCTTCGGGGACGAGCCGGCCGCAAGGGCTAATGGCACTGGCGAGCTAACGGCTCTTCCCTACGGTGGCTGCCGCCAAATTCCAAAGGGGCGGGTTCGGTCTACAGAAACAGCGCCCTGTCCAATATGGCCTGTCGCCGCTCTTCGAGACCGATGGTAGTCGGGCCCCACCGATCGATGGATGTCTCCTCGCGTGTCTTTCCTGACACCTTGTATCTCTCGGGAGCGCTATTAGTTTTAAGGAGTTGCTCAGCGTGCCATCAAGCTCGTTGCTTTTCGACCGACCCTGAAGTCGCGATCCGCCTCCAGAATGGGCCATTGTTCCGAGCTGGTCATCCTTTCGCCAAGCCCACGACAGATGGGACGCCGATTATGGGAGGCAGCCATGAACTCTGCCCGATTTGCCGCCATACTAGTCGGTTGCTCACTCACTATCGCCACTTCGGTTGGACGAACTCAAGCACACCCGGCCGGCACTGCGCTAAGTGCCGGCGAGGTCGCGCTTGCGATCAAGGGCAAGATATGCACGACGAAGACTGGAGCAAAATTCTCATTCAGCATAGATGGGAAATATATTTATGATGGCTTGTGGCAGAGCAGCGGAAGCTACGCCATAGATAGGGATTCTATAACCGTAACATTTGCCAGCGGACTTAGGCGCGCCTTCACGATCTCGGTCAGAGAAGGCATTCTCTATATGGAGCAAACCGCAATATCGTGTGCGGAAGAAACCTGACCACAGCCGCTTCAGGTGCGCCGAAAGGCCTTTTGGACGATTATCGACCGATTATCATGACCTTCCGGCAGGATGGACCGGCGCTCCAAGATCTCCCGCCTTGGCAGTGGGACTGGACACCGCAACCAGCGATTCAGCACGGGGCGCTCGGAAACGTGGCGTTGGACGTCGGCGGGACTGATGCATCGAGCCCGCGCCGGATGACATCGCCGTTGATCTGAGGGCTGACCAAACGCTTTGGTCAGCCCTCGGTAGTGCGGTCCCGCCCGTGAACCTCAGGCGCGACGAAGTCCACAGCGATCGGCAGGTTGATGCCCTTTCCGCTTGCTGACGCGGGGGACGGGATCCCCAGCTCCCCGCCTAACCTCTAGCTGGTCGATTAATGTGTATCGCAATTCGGGCTTCCTAGGGCATTTTTCAAATACGTTTTAATCTCTGGCTTGCAACCAGGGAGATTAACTTGTATAAGATTTTGCATGCCATACGCCCCGAATGTAGATCGTTCTAATCTAAGGTCGCTGGGTCCGGACGAAGCTCGCCTCGTTCTGGAGCTTGCGTCGACACACGCGACGACCGCGACAATGCGCCTGGCTCAGCGCATCCTGGGCAGTGAAGCTCAGGCTCGCAACGTCGTTCGCCGCCTCTTGGCAAAGGGTTGGCTTCAACGTGCTTCGAGCGGTCACTATGTCTTTCTTCCTCCCGACTGGGGCGCCGAAAAGGTCGAGGACTTCGATATCTTCGTCTTGGCATCCGCTTCGGTCGACAACGGCTACGTCGGTTGGTGGGCTGCTGCGAGCCGGCACGGATTCACAACCCAGGTGCCCAACGCCATCCATGTTGCTACCGATCGCCAAGTCCCGAGCCGCGAGATCCAGGGCAACCCCGTTCGCTACGTGAAGCTGTCTCCGCGCAAGTTCTTCGGATGGCAGGACATGGCGGCATCGGCCCGCACCTTTCGAGTGTCCACACCGGAGAAAACGGTGGTCGACTGCGTCGACCGACCGGATCTATGCGGCGGTCCGACCGAGCTCGCCCGTATCGTGGCGAGAGCGTCTGAAAGCCTGTCGGACGAAACCCTTGTCGAGCTAGCACTCCGTCTCGGCTCGGTCTCCGCTTGCCAGCGCCTGGGTTATCTTCTGGACCTGACGGCTCCGAACTACCTTTCGAATTCGCAGCGAGCAAAGCTACGCGAGCTCATTCCTTCCTCGGCGCGATCGATATTCGGGCGCGCCCAGCGGGACGCGGGGGACGTTGGCTATGTCTCGGATTGGGGCCTTCTGGTCAACGCTGCGGAATCCGACCTCCTGTCCGAAGTCGGGGCCTATGGCAGGGGGCCCGGTCGATGAGCTTCTTCGCCGCCACGACGCCTGTCCTTCTCAACAAGACAGCCGGACTATTCGGCTCGAAGCGTATCGACTATGTCGAAATCGACATCCTGCTGACCCATCTCCTCCAACGAATGCATGAGACGGGACTCATGGACCACCTCGTCTTCAAGGGTGGCACCATGTTGCGCAAGATGGTGTTCGGCGCAGGCGGCCGCTTATCGACAGACCTCGACTTCGTGGTCCGATCCATCGATGGCATGCCGCCTGACGACCTTGCTCTTGCGATCGCGACCGTCTTCCAAGAGCCCTATCGCGACATCCGGTTCAACTTCAACCTCGACAAGGATTTGGGCACGAGCGAGGGATCCTGCCGCGCCAATCCACGCTGCATGACCAACTTCACGCCCAACGGCCAAGTCATAAAGATCGAGGTCAGCTACCGAGCCGATCCGGTGCTGGCCCCTGTGATGCTGTCCCAGCTGCACCAGCCCTACTTCCCGAACATTGACTTCGAGCCTGCAGTTGTTCCTTGCCTCCAGCTGGAAGAGGCGATCGGTGAAAAGGTGCGCGCGGCGTTTCAACGGCCAAAGATCCGCGATCTGCATGATCTTCAGCAGCTGAGACGCAATGGGTTCGATCCCGATCTGGTGCGGCGTCTGGCTATCCTGAAGATATGGGAGTCACCGGAAGGCGCCAGCTTCGAGCCGTTCTCATTTGAGGCCTTCGTGCGCCGAATGGCAACCCGCGTGCAGAATCGTGCCTATGAAGAAGGTGACCTTCAAGGGCTTCTCAGGCAAAATCAGCGGGTCGATCTATCGACTATGGTCCGCGAGGTAGCGGAAAGTTACGGCTTCCTTGCCAATCTGACTGGCGACGAAAAGAAGCTAACGGCGGACAAATACAGCCAGGAGCGGGCGCTTGCGGAGGCATATCGCGAGGCCATCCGTGCCGATGCCGATCCGTCCTCTAATCCAAAGCCCTGACTGAAAGTGTTCCTCGGAAGCGCTTTGCCGGTAGCTTTTGTCTTGGCACTGATGCCGGTGCCAGGACTCGATAGGCCATCTATCGACCGCGTGGGCCTGAACGGCGCGC
This sequence comes from Bosea vaviloviae, assembly GCF_001741865.1. NCBI lineage: Bacteria > Pseudomonadati > Pseudomonadota > Alphaproteobacteria > Hyphomicrobiales > Alloboseaceae > Allobosea > Allobosea vaviloviae. The sequence continues at coordinate 4,148,477 of NZ_CP017147.1, read as the reverse complement.
CCCGTGACGAGCCGAACGTGCTTTGATCGGTGTCCGGAGCTAGCGGCGTCAGTTGAAACAATTCGTAACAGTGCGGCGATCCCGGTTTCGCTAGATTGGAAACGGCTGGAGGTGGTCCAGCACCGCACGATCTCGAAAGCAGCTCCGACCTTGATCGAACGCATCATCGCTAATCCAAGCGAGCAGCCCGCCGAGCCCCGGGAGTCGCATGTCCTCGTCGTAGACGACGACCCCCAGATCAGGATGCTGGTTGCCCGCCTCCTGCGGGCGAGCGGCTATCGCGTTACCGGCGCCGGAAACGGCGATCAGATGAGGCAGGTGCTAGCCTCGACCTCGATCGACTTGATCGTGCTCGATGTCATGCTGCCTGGGGCGTCCGGCTTCGATTTATGTCGCGAGCTTCGGAAGGATTCTCTCGTCCCTATCATCATGCTCACTGCCCGCGGTGAGGAAGGCGACCGCATCGCAGGCCTCGATATCGGTGCCGACGACTATCTCTCCAAGCCGTTCAGTCCGCGCGAGCTCGTCGCGAGAATTAACGCCATCATGCGGCGCATGCGCGTGAACGGCGCCACGAACAGTCTGACGCCGGCGCGGGGGTACCTGTTTGCGGGCTGGACGCTCGACGTCGTCAGGCGCGAGCTGATCGATCCCCGCGGCGCCGTCGTCGATCTCAGCACGGGTGAGTTCGACATGCTGAGGGCTCTGGTGGAGGCGCCAGGGAAGATACTCAGCCGCGACCACCTGCTCGACCTCGCCAAGAACCGCGTCGCGACGGGGTTCGATCGGGTCGTCGACGTGCAGATCAGCCGCCTGCGACGCAAGATCGAGGTCGATCCCGAGGGTGCGCCGATGATCAAGACTATCCGCGGGACGGGCTACATGTTCATGCCGGGCGTCGAGCGGCAATGAAGCACTTCTGGCCCGACACGATCCAGTCCCGCACCATCATCGTGCTGCTGATCGGGCTCGGCGTCTTTCATGTTCTCAGCCTGTGGACCTATCAGGTCGGGCTGCGTTCGGAGATCGACCTGACCAACGAGAACCGGCTCGCGGAGCGGCTCGTTTCGATCAAGCGCGCCATTCTTGCCCTTCCCGTCGATGAGCGCGATGGGATCGCACATTCTCTATCTGGCGGCCCCATCGAGGTTCACTGGAGCGTGGTGGGTCTAACGGCCACCAACGCAGCCGACGATCCGGAGCTTGCTGCCCTGCGCAGTCGTCTGGTGGAGATGGCGCCCGAACTCGTCGGTCAGAGGCTCATCGTCGCGGCACCTCGCGCCGTAGGCGGCCATGGCGTCGATCCACACCAGATCCAGGTGTCGATCAGGGCGACAGATGGCGGCTGGGTCAACTTTAGCGTCACACGGCTCAGCGGCCCGCACGGCACGAGCCACGGCGTCTTCTTTTCAACGACACTGATGGCGCTTGGCGTGGTCCTTGTCTCCGTCCTGATGGTGCGCTGGCTCACGCGCCCCTTGCGCATCTTCGGCGACGCCGCCCGGCAGACCTTCGTTGGCAACCAAGCCGCCGAGGTTCGCGTCGAGGGCCCCAAGGAGGTGCGCGACCTGGCGGAGGCGTTCAACGACATGCAGCGCCGCATCAAGCGTCTGATCGACGACAGAACGCAGACGCTTGCCGCCGTCTCGCACGACCTCAAGACGCCGCTGACTCGTTTACGGCTGCGCGCTGCGGAGCTTGACGGCCACGCGTCGGTCCCTGAGATCGAAGCCGACCTCGACGAGATGGAGGCGATGCTCGATGCGAGCCTGATGTTCTTGCGCGGCGAGCAGGTCAGCGAACCCGTTCGGGATTTCGACCTTTCCGCCCTTCTGGAGACGATCAAGGACGACTTCGTCGACGCCGGTCGCGCCGTGGCGCTCGTTGCACCCCCGCGCCTGCGCGTCAGCGGCCGACACCTGTCCCTGAAACGGGCTTTCACCAACTTGATCTGGAACGCGGTGCGGTACGGCAAGCAAGCTCATATCACGCTCGACCTCAAGGATCGTGACGTCTTGGTGGTGATCGACGACGACGGCCCCGGAATTCCGCAGGATCAACTTGAGGCGGTCTTCGCCCCATTCACGCGCATCGAGACCTCCCGCAGCCGCGAAACAGGCGGGGTTGGCCTAGGCCTGACGATCGCCAGAACGGTTCTGCGTGGCCACGGCGGCGATGTTGAGCTTCACAATCGACGTCCTCGTGGCCTGAGGGCCGCCGTCCGACTACCGGTTGGCATCGACTCCTGACCGATGGCGCGGTCAGGCCCCATCAACGCCCGAGCGGCGCGGCGCGGCAATCTCTCGGTCGCCTTGGCGCTCGCGACTTGGGTCTCTGCCTCCGGCGCGATGTCACAAACCGTCGCCATCGTCGGTACGGGCACGGCGTCATGCTCGCAGTTCAAGATGAGCATAGCCGACAGGCCCCTTGAAGAGCGCGAATATTTCGCGTGGGGGCAAGGCTACATGAGCGGCATCCTGCTGACCGCGCCTGCCGGTGTCGACGATGGCCTCTCACTCACGCCCGAGAGCTTTCCGATTTCCGCGCAGATCGCGTTCGTCCGGGCATTCTGCGATAAGTTTCCAGCCGCTACCTACAGCGACGGCATCGAGACGCTCTATCGCGCGCTCGGCGGCAAGGCAGTCAAATAGCCTCTGCCCCGCGCTCTGCGAGTCGTTGAAACACGATGTAACACACAGTTCCGGCCGCATCGGGTAGCTTCATGTCAGCCCGATTCACGAGCGGAAACGACCGTCGCCGATGCCATTCTTGCCTGCCGTTCCCCAATCCCGAGGTCGATGCTTCATCGTGCGCGTTCGGCCGCTGGCCGCGCTTGTCGCTGCCGGAACCCTGCTGGGCGCCTGCGCCGCGCTTCCGGTGATCGCGACGGGTCCAAGCCCGGCCGACGCCTCGGTACGCGTTCCTGCTCTCACCTACCGGCCTGTGACGGGAGGTGTGAAAACCTTCCGCCCGGTCGAGCCCAAAGGCTGGGAAGAGCTGAACCGTCAAGTCACGCCGAAGGGGAACTGACGTGACCGCTTCCATCAGACTCCAGCGTATCCGACACGCCCTCTCGCTCATCGCCCTGACCGCTGCCCTTGGCGGCTGCGCGTCCTTCTCGCCCGATGGCGGCGTCGGCACGGCACAGTTCCTGGCCCTGTCGGAGCTCGACAAGGATGCCGTCAAGATCAGCAACGAGGCCGACGCCATCTCCGCGCAGGCCCGTGTCGAAAAGCTTCTGAAGGGCGCGGTCTCGGCCGATGCGGCCGTGCAGATCGCCCTGCTGAACAATCGCGGCCTGCAGGCATCGTATAACGACCTCGGCCTCGCCGAGGCCCAGATGGTGGCGGCGAGCCTGCCGCCCAATCCGCGCTTCGCGGTCTCGCGTCTGACCGGGCGGCTGGAGACGGAGATCGAGCGCACTGTTGTGGCCAGCCTGTTCGCGCTCGCGACCCTGCCGGCGCGACGCGAGATCGCCGCCGATACCTTCCGAAATGCGCAGCTCAAGGCGGCCGACGCCACATTCAAGCTCGCAGCCGACACGCGCCGCCAGTTCTATCGCGCCGTGGCCGCCAACCAGCAGGTCGGCTATCTACAGCAGGCAGTTGCGACCTCGGAGGCAACCTCGGAACTGATCAAGCGGCTGGGGGAATCCGGCGGCATGAACAAGCTCGAACAGGCGCGCGAGCACGCTCTCTATGCCGAGACCACAGCGCAGCTTGCCAAGGCCAAGCTGCAGCAGAAGGTCGAGCGTGAGCGGTTGATCCGTCTGCTCGGGCTCTGGGGCAGAGACACGGCGCTGCGACTTCCTGCGAGCCTGCCGCCCCTGCCCGCTCGCCTGCAGTCTGCAAAGGAGGTCGAGGCGCAGGCTCTGAAGAAGCGGCTCGACCTCCAGATCGCGCGCGGCGATCTCGACATCCTCGCTAAGAGGCTGGGCCTCACCCAGGCGACGCGCTTCGTCAACGATGTCGACTTGCTCGGACGTCGTACGGCGGACCGCAAAAATACCTTCACCGTCGATGGCGATGGCGCCGTCCAGGTCGATCGCGAGAAGCGTAACCTGAAGACACTCGAACTCGAATTCGAGATCCCACTGTTCGATTTCGGCCAATCCAAGGTCGCAGCAGCCGAACAAACCTATCTCGCCAGCGCCAATCGCCTAGCTGAAAAGGCCGTGAACATCCGCTCCGAGGCGCGCGAGGCCTATACCGGTTATCGCGGCACCTGGGACATCGCCAGACACTATCAGAACCAGGTGCTGCCGCTGCGCAAGGTGATCCAGGACGAGTCCCTGCTGCAGTACAGCGGCATGCTGATCGACGTGACGACGCTGATCGTCGATGCGCGGGCGCGGATTCTCAGCAACGCCCAGGCGGTCGAAGCGCGGCGCGATTTCTGGATCGCGTCCGTCGACTTGAAACATGTCGTCATCGGCGGCGGCGGCAGCGGTGGAGGCTCCCCCGGAAGCGCGGTTGCCGCCGCCTCCGATGGCGGCGCCCCGGCCCATTAATGATCTGACAGGAGAGAGCCATGACGCTATCACGCAGAGGCTTCGTCGGAGCATCGGGCTTCGTCGTCGCGGCCGGCGGCCTCGTCAGCGGCCGCGCACAGGCGGCCAGCATCCCGGAAGCGGCCTCGACCAAAAGCCCGGAAACGCAAGCGCCGAAGGCGCCGACGACAGGCCCGGACTACCAACCCGTCGTGACATTGAACGGCTGGTCCCTGCCCTGGCGGATGAACGGCAACTGGAAGGAGTTCCATCTCGTCGCCGAGCCGGTGATCCGCGAGATCGCGCCGGGCATGAAGGCGCATCTCTGGGGCTATAACGGCCAGTCGCCGGGGCCGACCATCGAGGCGGTCGAGGGCGACAACGTCCGCATTTTCGTCACGAACAAGCTGCCCGAGAACACCGCCGTGCATTGGCACGGCCAGCGCCTTCCCAACGGCATGGACGGCGTCGGCGGTCTGACCCAGCCGCACATCCCGCCCGGGAAGACCTTCGTCTACGAGTTCCAGATGCGCCGCTCCGGCACCTTCATGTACCACCCCCACTCCGACGAGATGGTGCAGATGGCGATGGGCATGATGGGCTTCCTCGTCGTCCATCCGAAGGATCCCGCCTTCCGTCGCGTGGATCGCGACTTCGTCTTCCTGCTCAACGCCTTCGACATCGAGGCCGGCTCTTACGTGCCCAAGGTCAATACGATGCTCGATTTCAACCTCTGGACCTGGAACAGCCGCGCCTTCCCCGGAATCGACCCCTTCGTCGTCGCCAAGAACGACAAGGTCAGGATCCGCTTCGGCAACCTGACCATGACCAACCATCCGATCCACATGCACGGCTACGAATTCAAGGTCTCGGGCACCGATGGCGGCTGGGTCGATCCGGCGGCGGCGTGGCCCGAGGTCTCGATCGACTGCGCGGTCGGGCAGATGCGAGCCTTCGACTTCGTCGCCGACGAGCCGGGCGACTGGGCGATCCACTGCCACAAATCGCACCACACGATGAACGCCATGGGCCATTCGGTGAAGACCTATATCGGCGTGAACAAGAAGGACCTGGCCAAGCGCATCGCGAAGATCGCTCCCGGCTACATGCCGATGGGTTCCAACGGCATGGGCGAGATGGGGTCGATGGAGATGCAGGGGCCCGCAAACACGCTTCCGATGATGACCGGCTATGCCCAGTTCGGTCCCGTCGAGATGGGAGGCATGTTCTCGGTGGTGAAGGTCCGCGAGGGGCTGGCTGCCAACGACTACAAGGACCCCGGCTGGTTCAAGAACCCGGAAGGCACTGTCGCCTTCGAATACAAGGGCCAGAAACTGGCGGAGGCGCCGCGCACGAGCGGTCCCGACAGCGGCCTCGATTCTGTCGATTGGCAGGTCAAGGATCCGCGCAAGCCTGCGCTTGCCGCCGACGGCACACCCATACCCGCCAAGGCGGGGGGCCATTCCAATCACTGAACTCTCTCTTTCAAAATGAGGAACCTAAGATGATGCGGATAAGACTGATTAGCCTAAGCGCGATCGCTGCTCTGGCGCTCTCGACGGGCATTGGCCTGGCTGGGCCCGGCGGTGCTGGGCACAGCCATGGAGCAGCCGAGGAAACCGCTTACGGCAAGCCAGGCGACGCCAAGAAGCCGGCGCGGCTTGTGCAGGTGACGATGAGCGAGAGGGACGGCAAGATGGCCTTCATCCCGGACCGGATTGAGGTCCGCCGTGGGGAGCAGATCAAGCTGGTCATGCGCAACAATGGCGAGCTCGATCACGAACTCGTGCTGGCGACGCTTGAGGAAAACCTCAAGCACGCGATCGAGATGCAGAAGAACCCCGACATGGAGCATGACGACCCGAACGCCAAGCGCCTTATGCCGAAGAAGACCGGCGAGATCGTCTGGCAGTTCACCAAGGTCGGGGAATTCGACTTCTCCTGCCTCATCCCGGGCCATCGCGAAGCCGGCATGACCGGCAAGATCATCGTCAAGTGACGCTGCTCGCCTTCAGATCATCAAGGAGATCCACCATGCGTACCATTTTCTCCGCATTCGCCCTGACCGCGCTACTCGCCAGTCCGGTTCTGGCCCAGGACGCCCCTCTGGTCAGCGCCACCGTCAAGAAGATCGATGTCGAGCAGGGCAAGATCACGCTCGACCATGGCCCGATCAAGAACCTCGACATGGACGGCATGACGATGGTGTTCAAGGCGGCCGACCCGGCCATGCTCAAGACCATCAAGGCTGGCGACAAGGTCAAGTTCACGGCAGAGCGCGTCAACGGCCAGATCACGGTGACGAAGATCCAGAAGTGATAGATACCCGCCTGCTTGGCGGCCGGGATCGCAGGAGGCCTGCCGTCAAGCTCGCCGCCTGCATCCTGGCTGGTGCGGCATCGTTCGCCTTTGCCGCTCAGGCGAAGGCGAACGACGGAAACTTTCAGTCGGTGCTGGTCGAAGCAGGCTGCCCAACGGCCACGATAGACAAACTTTCGGATCGCGACGGCACGGCCACATACCGCGCGAATTGCTTCTCGACCTCTCATAAAGTGATCATCGTGACATGCGTCAGAGGCGTCTGCGCCGCTCGGAACAAGTTCGACCATGGGGATCGCGGTTGAGCCCCCGAAGCATAAGCAATTCGAGGAGAGACACATGCTGACGCGCCGCCATGTCGGCATCGGCCTGCTTGCTCTTGCATCTCCTATCGGCGACGTGATCGCCCGACAGCCAGACGCCGTCGTGACCACCTACCGGAGTCCGACTTGCGGCTGCTGCAAGGCTTGGGTCAGTCATCTCGAAAAGGCGGGCTTCGCAACGAAGATCATCGAGTTGGATGATCTCGCGCAGGCGAAGCGTCGGGCTGGCGTACCGACAGCATACGAAGCCTGCCATACGGCGCTCGTCGACGGGTATTTCATCGAAGGTCATGTGCCGGCTGCCGACATAACACGGTTGCTAGCCGAGAAGCCGAGAGCCCGCGGCCTTGCCGTGCCAGGCATGCCAGTCGGCTCACCGGGGATGGAGGTCGGCGGCGCTACGGCGGAGGCGTTCCAGACCATGCTCATCGCGGTGGACGGTTCGGCAAGCGTCTTCGCCAGCCACTGAAGTCACGCCTTGTCGCCGTCGACGAGGATCGTCCAGCAATGGTCAATCGTTTTTATGGCCGCCCGCTAGGACCGCAGTCGATCTGCTTGTCGATTCAGCAGATTTCCTCGAGGCTGACGTCGTGATCAACCCGACCTCGAAAAAGTGCGCAATCGCAGGTCTTTGAGCTCGCCCGCCCGCCAGAGTGCGACCGCCTTCCTGCTGCAACGGACACGAGTGTTACAAACTGTAACAGACCGGAACACGACGCCTTCGCGATGCGTCTCTTCTGGACGGAACAACGCCGTCCAGAAGACCGGAGTCCGAACCATGCACCACACCGATCCGCACATGCAGGCCTGCATCGACACCTGCCTGAGTTGCTACCAGACGTGCCTCGGCATGAGCACCGGGCACTGCCTCGAAGTCGGCGGCGAGCATGCCACGCCCGATCACATCAAGCTCATGCTTGCCTGTTCCGAAACATGCCGCGCCACCGCGCATGTCATGATCATCGGCTCGCGTCATCACAAGCACCTTTGCGCCGAGTGCGCCGACATCTGCGCCGACTGCGCGAGCGAATGTGAGCGCATCGGAGACATGGACGCATGCGTCCAGGCCTGTCGCGCCTGCGCCGAAAGGTGCCGGCAGATGGCGGCGTAGTCGACGCGTCCGCCCCAGAGAACGCGCCGTCCCACTGAACCCTCAGTCAAATCAAGGAATAGCACCATGCTCCGAATGACACTGATCTCACTCTCCTCGGCTCTCGCCGTCACCGCCGCGATCGCGCAGCAGCCTGCTACCAAGCCGGTCATGGACCCCGCCATGCATATGAAAATGATGCAGCCGGCGGCATCTGATTCCGCCTCCACCAAGGGCTACAAGGAATCGATGATGGGGATGATGCAGGCGATGCCGATGACGTTCACCGGCGACGCCGACATCGACTTCATGATGCAGATGAAGGGGCACCATCAAGGCGCGATTGCTATGGCGAAGGTCGAATTGGCCAACGGCAAGGATCCTCAAGCCAAGAAGCTGGCAACCGAGATCGTCGCGGCTCAGGAGAAGGAAATCGCGGTGATCGACACATGGTTGAAGTCGAAGGGGAAGTGACCCCGCGACCGAGGTCACCGTCAACGCGATAGATCCGCCGTTTAGACCGGCAGGATGTCTCACTTGAGGCTTCCTGCCGGTCGTGCGCTTGAATGGGCGTTTATCGGTTGCGTCCTTCGCCGACCTGCCGGTCAGAAAGGACACAAGGCCATGACCAAACTGGCTCTCCTGGCTGCAGCGCTACTGCCATCTTGTCTGGGAGATAGCGCAACTGCCACTTTATACAATCTGGTCCACCGGAACCCTGCGTGAGCAAGGGATGCGATCGCCCACTGCACCGCCGGGCTACGGAGTTATCACCACACTGACCATCGTCTTCGCGCACGTTCTGGTCGCCGGCAAACCGCTTCTTGCCGACTGCCGCGATGACCGTGATTGTGGGCCATACCTATGCCGGCTTCAGCGGACAGCTCAACACCGTCGTCCGAACGTCTTGCCTATTCCGAATGGATGCCTGTCCTTGACTTGTTCGGATTTCGACTGGGCTTCTGCTGCAATGGATCGTCGTGTCTGCGTTGGCCATGTGGCTGGCGATGCGCGTCGAAATGAGCGGGGATTCCGCATCGCAGAACCCAAATGACGCGCGGCCGCCGACCGAAGCATAGTCAGACCATCGTCGGATCGCGTCTGACCTTTCGGCTCATCAGCCGGACAACCGACTAGAGGCTCGCCATGAATGACGACCACGTCGCTTCCCCGGAACCGAAAACGGTGTCCTCATCGGGGCATACGCCAAGCGCTATGCCGAAAAGCCACGGCCGAGGCCTCGCAAGCCCAAATCTATCGCCCGACGTGAAGGACCCGGTCTGTGGCATGTCCGTCGATCCCACGACGACGCCTCATCATGCGGAGTTCGAGGGCAAGCCTTATCACTTCTGCTCTTCAGGATGTCAGACGAAATTCGTCGCGGAACCTCTAAAATACCTTTCGACAGCACAGCCAAGGGCGACCGAGCCAGCCTCGGAAGGCGAGATCTATACGTGCCCGATGCATCCCCAAATTCGGCAGGTCGGTCCAGGCGCATGCCCCATCTGCGGCATGGCGCTGGAGCCGGTCGTCGTCAGCGCCGAGGCTAAGCCCAACGCCGAGCTCATCGACATGACGCGCCGGTTCTGGATCGGGCTGGTTCTGACGGCGCCAGTATTCGCAATCGAGATGGGAGGGCACCTGACCGGGCTCGATCACCTGATCCCCCGCAACCTGTCCAACTGGATCCAGCTCGCTCTGGCGACGCCCGTCGTGCTCTGGGCGGGTTGGCCGTTCTTCGAGCGCGGCTGGCAGTCGCTCCTGACCCGCAACCTCAACATGTTCACGTTGATTGCTATGGGAACGGGAGTAGCCTGGATCTACAGCGTCGTCGCCACGCTCGCCCCGGCGATCTTCCCACCAGCGTTCAGAAGCATGGACGGCTCGGTCGCGGTCTATTTCGAAGCCGCTGCCGTGATCACCGTGCTCGTCCTGCTCGGACAGGTCCTGGAACTGCGTGCCCGCGAGAGCACCAGCGGAGCCATCCGGGCTCTGCTCGACCTTGCCCCAAAGACAGCTCGCCGCATCCTCGACGATGGCGGTGAGGAGGAGGTCACGCTCGATGCCGTCGCGGTCGGGTATCGACTGCGCGTCCGGCCCGGCGAGAAAGTCCCGGTCGATGGCGACGTCGTGGAAGGGCGAAGCTCCATCGATGAATCGATGGTCACCGGTGAGTCGATGCCGACCACGAAAACCGTCGGCGATCGGGTCATCGGCGGCACGATGAACCAGTCGGGCAGCCTGGTTATCGAGGCGAAGCGCGTCGGTCATGACAGCATGCTGGCGCAGATCGTTCAGCTCGTCGCCAAGGCGCAGCGCAGCCGCGCCCCGATCCAGCGCCTCGCCGATCAGGTCGCGGGCTATTTCGTCCCCGTTGTGATCGCAATGGCGCTCCTCGCGTTCGGCGCCTGGGCGATCTGGGGGCCGGATCCGCGACTGGCGTTCGGCCTTGTGGCGGCTGTCTCCGTGCTGATCATCGCCTGCCCGTGCGCGCTGGGTCTGGCGACGCCGATGTCGATCATGGTCGGCGTGGGACGCGGCGCCGAAGTCGGCGTTCTGATCAAAAACGCCGAAGCGCTGGAACGCATGGAGAAGGTCGACACGCTTGTCGTCGACAAGACCGGCACGCTCACCGAGGGCAAGCCGGCTGTCACCGCAATCGTTGCCGCCGAGGGCTTCGACGAAACGGAGATCCTCAGGCTCGCGGCCAGTGTCGAGAAGGCCAGCGAGCACCCGCTGGCTGTCGCCATCGTGGCGGCTGCCGTCACCCGAAACATCGAGACGTCGGGTGTCGCCGAGTTCGACTCACCGACTGGCAAGGGCGCGCTTGGGACGGTCGACGGCCGCAAAGTGGTACTCGGCAACGCCGCATTCATGGCCGAGTACAGTGTCGACGTCGGCCCTCTCACGAAGACTGCCGACGACCTACGGCGCGAGGGCGCGACCGCGATCTTCATCGGCATCGACGGGCGCGCCGCAGGCACGATCGCCATCGCCGACCCGGTCAAGGACTCGACGCCGTCAGCCCTGGCCGCGCTGAAGGAAGAAGGCATCCGGGTCGTCATGCTGACCGGCGACAACAGGACGACGGCGGAAGCCGTGGCGCGTCGGCTCGGTATCACCGAGATCGAAGCCGACGTCCTGCCGGAGCAGAAGAGCGTCGTCGTCGAGAAGCTCAAGCGCGAGGGGCGGGTCGTCGCCATGGCCGGCGATGGCGTCAACGACGCGCCGGCGCTGGCGGCGGCCGACGTCGGGATCGCCATGGGCTCGGGTACCGACGTCGCCATCGAGAGCGCGGGTTTGACGCTGCTGAAGGGCGACCTGAACGGGATTGTGCGGGCCAGGCGCCTGTCGCAGGCGACGATGAGCAATATCCGCCAGAACCTGTTCTTCGCTTTCGTCTACAACGCCGCCGGCATTCCGATCGCAGCCGGGGTGCTCTATCCGGTCTTCGGTATCCTGCTGTCGCCGATCATCGCCGCCGCTGCCATGGCACTATCGTCTGTCAGCGTTATCTCAAACGCGATTAGGCTTCGGACCGTTCGCCTCTAGACGGCTGTCGCCTCAATCCATTGATAGCTTGTTACATGGGCGCGATGCTTCCCGACGTGGTTTATCGCTATAGCGGCGATGAAGCCACATATTCGGCAATGAGTCCGGATCGGCGCCTCTCATGCGCGCGCTGGCCATGATCAGTTAGCGCATAGGCGGCAACGGCCGCAGCAATGATCTTCGCCAGCATAGGGGTCCGCGGATCACGTGCGGCGATCCAAAGCGCGATGACGTCACGCTTGATCCTGCGTGCCCAGCCTTTCGCGCTCTCAATCCACGTCATTGCCACCATTTGACACGCCAGAGCTGGTGAGGGGGCACAGCAGTAGGGAATCAAGGTCCGGAATCGGCAGGGGCAAGACCTCCAACGCCACAGCAAACCGCCCCCATTTCGGAGCCATCAGCGGCTGCTTGAATTGGCGGGCAGGGATTCGTGCCATAGGAACAAAACACGCAGCAGTCGCCTTCCAATGGCCTCAGCAGCACGCCGCACCCCTTGCACTCGTAGAAGAACTGGCAGGCGTCGGTTGGCATCGACTCGGTCACCTGGTGGGCGCAGTGAGGACAGGTCAGCCTCGATTCAAGTTGCATGAGCATCACCGCGCCAGCTTCTGGAGGGGAGGCTCAGCATATGGCTGCTGATCCTGAAAGATCCACTGCATAGCTCGTGCGCAGAGGTGAAGGACATAACGATCCGGCACCTGATACAGCTGCGCCGCAAGATAGCCGACCCGACGAGGTTGGAGAACATCCTCTCCGCCTTGATGGCCCGGCGCACCAGCGAGCCGCTCGCACCGTGTCCTGTGCTCGACATGCGCGAACGTGAGCGCATTTCCGATATTCAGTCGGCCTACGTCAGCGGCCGCCCGATCCTGCTCACATTCATGTCAAACGGGCGGCGTTTCTCTTGTCCCCGACGATATAATCAGCCATCACTCCAAAATGATCGTCCATGTGGCCCTGCGGATCGCTATGCGCGCCGCTATCATCGTGGGACTGATCGTTTCCGGCTGGACCCCGGCAGCGATGGCGATGCCGCGCGTGTCGGACTGCGCCATGATGATGCAGTCCGGTTCGACTGCGGACAATAGCAGCGCCCCAGATATGCGAGCGCCCTGCCCGTTCGCCGCCTACTGCGCGGTCGCCAGCGTCTTCGTCGCTCCTGCCGCGGTGTCCACGGAGTTCGTCGTCTACGAGACCCCGCAGGTTCATATCGGGTTCGATGATCTCGGTCGGCCAGAGTTCCAGCCGAGCCCGCCAGCACGACCTCCCCGCTCCTGATTCCATGACCGGCTGACACGGTGCGGACGCCCGGCTTGCTCCGGGCGCTGCGCCGCTATCGGCCCGTATCGCAATCCGCCTGCCACTCGCATGGCGCGGAATCATCGAATCTGGAGACATATCATGCTGTTCAACACGTTTTCGCGTGCCCGCAGGGCCGCGCTGTTGGCGCTCGCCCTGAGTCTGGGAAGCACAGTCGCTCACGCAGACATCAAGGACTACGAATTTCAGCTCGTCGCGAAGGAAATGAAGAAGGGCGACGGGATCGTCGCCGTGCGCTTGCTCCGCAAGTCTGATGGCAAGCCCGTGCCCGAGGCGATCATCTTCGCGACGCGGCTCGACATGCAGCCCGACGGCATGGAGGCGATGAAGACCTCGATCGAGCCGATGCCGAGCACCGAGCCGGGCGTCTATCGCTTCAAGGTCAATCTCACGATGGAAGGCGGCTGGCGCCTGTCGCTAGGCGCCAAGATCCAGGGCGAGGCCGATACGCTCGAAAGCCGCCTGATCCTCAAGGCGCTGCCATGAACTACGCGAGCTGGATTATCCGGCTCGTGATGCCTGGAGCAGCCACGGTCCTGCCGTGGCTGCCTCCGGCTGCAGCCGCCGAGCACACCCATTTCGAGCCGATCGCTGGAGAAGCGCCATGAGAAAGCTGTTCGCGCTCATCGCGATCGTTCTTGCCATCGCCGCCGCCGGAATCGCCGGCATCATGGCCGGCCGTTCTGACATGCCGCTGCCAGGCTGGCTGCCAGGCGCCAAGGTCCCGATTGCAAGGGCCGGTGCCGAACCGACGGGAACCGGGCCGGTCATCTACTATCGCCATCCCGACGGGCTTGCAGCTTTCTCCGCCGTTCCCACCAAGACCGGAGCCGGCAAGGCTTACCTGCCGGTGCGCGCAAGCCAGGACGTCCAGTTCGAAAAACCACCCGCAAGCGCCGACCAGCCGGCGACGACGGATGCCAAGCGTATCAAATTCTACCGCAATCCGATGGGACTGCCCGACACCTCGCCGACGCCGAAGAAGGATTCGATGGGGATGGATTATCTCCCCGTCTACGATGGCGAGGAGGAAGACGGCAGCACCGTCAAGGTCAGCGCCGGCAAGCTGCAGAAGGCCGGGGTGCGTTCCGAGCTGGTCGCGCTGGCCCCGCTCGGCATGCCGGTGCGAGCGCTGGGCACGATCCAACTCGACGAGCGCCGTGTCTCGGTCGTCGCCCTGCGTTTCGAGGGCTTTGTCGAAGCGGTCGAGAACGTCACCACGGGCTCGACCGTGCGCAAGGGCCAACCGCTGATGCGGGTCTACGGCCCAGCATTGTCGAGCGCAGCCGCCGAATACGTCTCGGTTCTCAACGGGCGCGCCGACGGACCGATCCCGGCGCAGGGACTGAAGGGGGCACGACGGCGGCTGGAGAACCTCGCCGTTCCCGATGCTGCCCTCAGCGCGATTGAGCGGATGCGCGAGGTGCCTGTGGCTATCGCATGGCCCGCGCCGCAGGACGGCGTCATCCTGGAGCGAACAGCCGTGAACGGCATGCGGGCGGCACCAGGCGACGTTCTGTTCCGGATCGCCGACACCTTGCTGATCTGGGCGCAGATAGATCTGGCCGAGCGCGACCTCGATATGGTCGCGGTTGGCCAGGAGGTGACGGTTGCCCCGCGCGGCATGCGCGGCAAGAGCTTCGTCGGCAAGATCGCGCTCGTCTACCCGCAGATCAACAAGGAGACCCGCACCGGCCGCATTCGCGTCGAACTCGACAACCCGGAGGGTGTGCTGAAGCCAGACATGTATGTCGAGGCGCAGATCGCAACGGGCACCAACAAGCCGGTTCTTTCTGTTGCGGACAGCGCCGTCATCGACAGCGGCCAGCGCCAGATCGTCCTGATCGATAAGGGCGAGGGCCGTTTCGAGCCACGCCAGGTCAAACTCGGGCGCCACGGCGCCGGCCGTGTCGAAATCATGGAGGGCCTTGCCGCCGACGACAGGGTCGTGGTCTCCGCCAACTTCCTGATCGATGCCGAAAGCAATCTGAAGGCTGCGCTCCAGGGCCTCGATAGCGGGGAGAAGCAGCCATGATTGCCAAGCTTATCGCGTGGTCGTCACGCAACCTGATGCTGGTCTTCATCGGCACGGTCTTCGCCATCGCTTCGGGCGGTTACGCCCTGAAGACGCTGCCGCTCGACGCCATCCCCGATCTCTCGGACACGCAGGTCATTGTCTACACCGAATACAAGGGCCAGGCGCCGCAGGTGATCGAGGACCAGGTCACCTACCCGCTAACAACGGCCATGCTGACGGTGCCGAAATCGAAGGTGGTGCGTGGCTTCTCGTTCTTCGGCGTCTCCTTCGTCTACATCATCTTCGAGGACGGCACCGACATCTACTGGGCCCGCTCGCGCGTGCTCGAATTCCTCAACGCCGCCGCTCGCAAGCTCCCTGCCGGCGTAACGCCGACGCTGGGCCCCGACGCAACCGGGGTCGGCTGGGTCTATCAGTATGCGCTGCAGGCCAAGGACAGGTCGCTTGCGGATCTGCGCTCGCTGCAGGACTGGAACATCCGCTTCGGCATCGCCAAGGCTGAGGGCGTCGCCGAGGTCGCCAGCGTTGGCGGCTTCGTCAAGCAGTACAATATCGTGGTCGATCCCATTCGGCTGCGCTCGCTCGACATCCCGTTGTCGAAGGTCCGCGATGCCATTCGCGGCAGCAATGCGGATGTGGGTGGCCGCACGGTCGAGCTCTCCGAGTTCGAGTTCATCATTCGTGGCCGTGGCTACCTGAAAAGCGTCGCCGATCTCTCCAACGTCGTCCTCAAGGTCAACAACGGCACGCCGGTCTTGCTCCGGGACGTGGCGCGTGTCGAACTCGGTCCCGACGAGCGCCGCGGCATCACCGAGCTCAACGGCGAGGGCGAGGTCGCCAGCGGCATCGCCTTGCAGCGTTTTGGCCAGAACGCGCTCAGCGTGATCGAGAACGTCAAGGCGCGGCTCGCCGACATGGCCGCCAGCCTACCCAAGGACCTTGAGATCATCCCGGTCTATGACCGCTCGAACCTGATCCATGACGCGATCAAGACGCTGACATCGACGCTGATCGAGGAAAGCCTCATCGTCGCGCTGGTCTGCTTCGTTTTCCTGCTGCATGTCCGCAGCGCGCTCGTGGCAATCCTGATGCTGCCGGTCGGCATCCTGATGGCCTTCGGCATGATGAAGCTGCTTGGCCTCGGCTCCAATATCATGAGCCTGGGCGGCATCGCGATCGCGATCGGCGCGATGATCGACGCTGCCATCGTGATGATCGAGAACGCCCACAAGCACCTCGAACGTGCCCCGCCCGGCAAGCCCCGGATCGATGTGCTGATCGAGGCGGCAAGCGAGGTCGGTCCGGCGCTGTTCTTCAGCCTGCTGATCATCACCGTGTCCTTCCTACCGATCTTCACCATGGAGGCGCAGGAAGGGCGGCTGTTCAGCCCCCTCGCCTTCACCAAGACCTTCGCCATGGCGGCGGCCGCTATCCTCTCGGTGACGCTGGTGCCGGCACTGATGGTTCTGTTCGTGCGCGGCAAGATCGTTCCCGAGCACCGGAATCCGGTGAACCGCGTGTTGATCTGGCTCTACCGGCCGCTGATCGGGCTCGTGCTCAGGGCCAAGACTGTGACGATCCTGCTGGCCTTCGCGACGCTCGCTGGGTCGATCTGGCCCGCGCGCCAGCTCGGCAGCGAGTTCATGCCGAACCTCGATGAGGGCACACTGATGTACATGCCGACGACCTTGCCGGGGCTGTCGGTGACCAAGGCAGCAGAACTCCTCCAGATCCAGAACCGGATCATCAAGACCTTTCCGGAGGTGATCTCGGTCTATGGTAAGGCCGGCCGCGCCGAGACGGCGACCGACCCGGCTCCGACCGAGATGTTCGAGACCGTGATCAACCTCAAGCCCAAGGCCGAATGGCGGGCGGGGCTCACGGTCGACGGCCTGATCGCGGAACTCGACAAGGCGCTGCAATTCCCAGGCGTCTCGAATGCCTGGACCATGCCGATCAAGGCGCGCACCGACATGCTGGCGACTGGCATCCGCACCCCGATCGGCATCAAAGTGCTGGGCACCGACCTGGTCGAGATGGAGAAACTCGCCCGCCAGATCGAGACCGTGGTCAAGGCTGTGCCGGGCACGGCGAGTGCCTATGCCGAGCGCGTCATCGGCGGCTACTATCTCGACATCTCGCCTGATCGCGATGCGCTCGCCCGATACGGCCTGATGGTCAGCGACGTCCAGGACACGATCTCGACCGCGCTCGGCGGCGAGACCGTGACGACGACGGTCGAGGGCCGCGAGCGCTACGGCGTCAACATCCGCTATCCCCGCGACTATCGCAGCGATCCCCAGGCGATCGCGCGTGAAGTTCTGGTCGGCCTGCCTGGCGGCGGCACGGTGCCGCTCGGCGAGGTCGCCTCGATCAAGCTGGCGCGCGGGCCGACCACGATCCGCACCGAGAACGGCCAGCTAGCGATCTACATCTTCGTCGACATCCGCGACCGGGATCTCGGCGGCTATGTCGCCGACGCCAAGGCGGCGGTCGCAGCCAGCATCCAGTTCCCGCCCGGCTCCTATGTGACCTGGAGCGGTCAATTCGAATATCTCGAACGCGCCAAGGCCAAGCTCGCGGTTGTGGTGCCGGTGACGCTGCTGATCATCTTCCTGCTGCTCTACCTAAACTTCCGGCGCCTGACCGAGACGCTGATCGTGATGCTGTCGCTGCCCTTCGCGCTCGTCGGCGGCCTCTGGCTGATGTGGTGGCTCGGCTTCAACCTCTCCGTCGCGGTGGTGGTCGGGTTCATCGCGCTTGCCGGCGTCGCGGCCGAGACCGGCGTGATCATGCTGATCTATCTCGACCATGCCCTGGTGGAGGTGAAGGCAAGGCAGGCGCGCGAAGGCCTCCCGTTCACCCGTGCCAACCTGCAGGAAGCCATCATGCTCGGTGCAGTCGAGCGCGTCCGCCCCAAGATGATGACGGTCGTCGCCATCATGGGGGGCCTAATCCCGATCCTGTGGAGTACGGGCGCCGGTTCCGAGGTGATGCAGCGCATCGCGGTTCCGATGATCGGCGGAATGGTCTCCTCGACCATCCTGACGCTGGTGGTGATCCCGGCGATCTATGCCCTGATCAAGGGGTATGGGTTGTCTGATGCGGCAGCGGAGCCAATCAACAGCAGCGAAGCTGAGATGTGGGAGCCCAGCAGAACAGGGATTACCTAAGTCTTCGGTACATCACTGTACGAGGCGGGCTGCCGTACGAGCGGCAGCCCGAGCGTCGCGACGAACCACGCAGCCAGCATCACGCCGGAACCGATCAAATAGGTGTAATGGAAGATGGCCGGCGATGGCATTGCTCTCGGTTCCGGCCGCCAGGTTGTCGGCCGCGTTCCTGCTGGCAGTAGCGGCGGGCAGACCACCACGGGCCGGGGCATCTGGCTTTCACTGGAGGCTCCGCTGCCCGAGGGGGCCGACGCAGTGGTCAACCGTGTTTGGCATGAGCATGCTGATCTCTGCCTGCTTTTTCGAACGACATGGCGACGCTCGCGATCTACCCGCTCGCAGCCATCGTCAAACGCCGAGATTGGAGACGATGGCAAAACCCACTTCACGGTGAACTATCTCAATATCGGCATCTTGCCCCCGGGGGTGGACCCGACGAAGCGTTGAAAGTATCCACAAAAAAGGAGGCCATTCGGCCCCCTGATTTTTAAGCGCCGGGCGATCGACTCACCCGAAGAGGCAATGATGAAGTGGCTGACTAGACCGTGGAGCCGGGTTGAAGCCCTCCGCGTGATATTTTTCGGTCTAGGAGCCGCCGCCGTGGTCTTCGCGCTCGGTACGAGTCTCAGCGACCTGTTCTTTGATTTGTTCAGGCCGCTGCATGCCTTCTTTGCCGATGGATGGGCGGTTGCATTTGGGATCGCAGCGGCATTCCTCGGCGGGTATAAATTCGCGACCGCGCAAGGCTGATAGTGGAAGCCAGTGGCGAAACAGATCGGGTTGGTCCACTTCGTAGGGAAATAAGATCTTCATGGGTGCCTCGCTTTCTGAGGCACGCAGATATCCGCACGAAGGGTTGAGTTTGGAACTTCGCCGATCGCGGACTTCAGAGCGTCTTGCGGGCTTCTTCCTTCGACGTCGACTGGAAAGGCGTCGTCACCTCTGCGTCGGCAGCCTTCATCATCTTCCGATCGGCCATGGCCTTATCGTAACCATCGAAGGGACCGCAGGCGACCCACGCGCCCGGCTGCTGAGCCGAGGTTCCCGCGAGGCGATATCCAAAGAACCATTTTGTGGCGGTGCTCATATTGTCGTTCCTTCGGCGACAGGAGCGCGCTCCCATAAAAAAGGGGGCTCTCCGGCCCCCTTCCTTTTAGTAAATCTAAACACCCGATGGACTGTCAACAGAACCGCTTCCAAAATTGGAGTTCAGTGAAGCACACGCCCGCATAGCTCAGGAGGACGACCAGTCCACAGACGCCCGCGAACATCGCCGGCCCGGTATAATTCCGGACGCGATCTTCTCAATGACGAACAAGGCCGGCACCGCCACGAGGGCGAGAGCGAAGCCCCAAAACAGTAGCTTCCCGATCCCGGTGACCAGCACGCCGAGCCCGATGAAGAACATGGGCAGAAGGATCGGCAGGGCGCAGATGCCCGAGATGATCGGACAGCGGCCGTCATATTTCTTCCTCTATTTACGCGAAGCGTCAGCGCTCCTCGTCGAGCAGATCGATTACGATAAATCGCGCAGCGAGCTCTGGTCGTTTCGGCCGCGCCCCAACCATCCTGACAAGGCCTGCTTCTTCCAAAGCTGCAAGAGCTCGCGAGACATTAGGCTGGGCCCTGCTGGCCAACTTGCACAACGCACCCACGCTTGACGGCTTCTCGGAGTAAATCAGGTTGAGCAGCCGGCGATTCTCCGGGGTCAGTACGCGGAGTAGAGCCGTCTGCTCCGCTCCGGCGACAGTCATCAAGTCCCCGGCGGCTTGGGGATGTTCGGATCCGGCCAATCCCTCACCTCCACACTACCGTCGGAAAACACCTCGACCACCTTGTTCACGATTCCGGCAGCGGCTCGATCTTGTCGAGCGCCCGCCCGAACAACTCGACCTGTTTCTCTCTCCCGATGCTTCCGGGAATGATGATGACAAGACCGGGGTGAACGTCCTCTTTGGCGTAGAGCGCGAGAAAATCTCGCGCATTGTTGGTGACGAATGCGAACCCGCCGCTCTGAATGACCGGGATCAGGTCTGGGTCGAGCGTTCCCTGCAGACCGCGGTAAACCACATGTGTCGCGTAGTGGTGCCGTGTCTTAGCGAGAGCGACCAGGTCGAGGGACAGGCACTCGTCGATCAGAAAGGGATCGTTCACAGAGGCCGCCCGGCCTTCTCCCAGTCCAAGCAAACCTTGATCGCGTCATGAGGAAGCGAAGGGTACGAGCGGAAAATCTCAAAATCCTCTGCCCCGCCGCGAATTTCGGCCAGCACGGTATCAGCCGGCACGCGAGTTCCCTTAACGACGGGCGTTCCGCCAAGAATGTGCTCGTTGGACACCACCTTCGTGGCAGTGATCGTTTCCATGACAGCCTCCAAAAATCGACCTGCTATATATCATTTCAGGATATAATTTTCAATGCGGCCGAGTTGAGCGCCGCCCGCTGCCTGCGTGAGTTTGGAGTGACGGCGAAGATGGTAAGTTGGCAGGAATGACAGGGGGATAAATGCAATCGTCGTCGGGCAGATTGATCAGCGAGTTCAAGAAGCCGATTGCCTCGCGTGTGCCTGCATCAGGAGGCCGAGATGGCGAAGAAACTGGTGATGGATTTCGACGGGGAGCGGTGAGCTCACGCACGCAGTTTCAGCGCCCTGACGGCCAATGGCAGAAGCGCGACGAGACCTATGTTGCGTCTGTGAAGCCAGGCATCGGTTGTTGCTGCTCTGGAAACGGCGGTTCGAAACGGGCTGTCGTCAAAGCCTCCTTTCGATCGAGGGACAACGAACGTGCAGCTATTGCTTCGCCTTATGTTCGGGCTTGCCCTTGCGCTTGGTCGAGGCCATTTTTTTCGAGGCGGGCATCGAGAATTTGCAACGGGCAACGACTTGCCTGGCGCCCAGCCTGGAACGCCTTCTACGCATCCTAAAACTTCGACACCTCCTTCCCCAAGACGGCGCGCGGCGCGGAAAACTCCCGAAGCAGATCAACGTGTTGAAGCTGCTCGAATATTTCAACTGGTTGGGCAACAATCAATCCTTTCCTCCTAGCCCCAAGAGAACGGATTAAACCTACCGTCCTTGGTGCCCGTGGAAAGAATCGGCATACTCAGCATAGTGATCGTGCTGATGCAGCCAGTCGCGGCACAACCTGAGGGGCGCTCGCTCTGCCCAATCAATCTGTCATAACTGCCGACGCTTTTCGCGCAATCCGACGTCAGCTTGGCTTGACGGAGGTCGAACTCGCGCAGGCGTTCGGCATATCCAGACGGACGGTACAAAACTGGAGCGCGAAGGGCCCTCCAGCCTACATCGCAGAACTGCTGCAGCTTGCTCTGAGCAGCAAGGTGCGCGCGCCAACCAGAACAGTCAGCATCAACGACGTCGATGACGCCGCAGTTGAAGAAGCCGCAGCCGCGTTGTCTCCTGCCCTCAACAGCCTGATAAAATCGGCCTGCTCAGCCGGATGGTCGGACGGGATAGTTGCCGCCGCGATGAGGCGTTGGCTCGAAGAGCGTTGATCGCTCGTAGGGAATCCCTGCGCATTCACTCGGCCGCAGCTCGCAATCGCGTTAACCATAATAATAAGTAAATGCGTTACCTAAAATTTTATGATTGAAAGCGCACATTATGCGCTTATATAATGTAGCCACCCTGAGATTGGGGCTCGCATCGATGGCGAGCCGCCCTAGTCCGGTCGCTACATCGCTTTCGCCGACGAAGATTGGCGAAGCTATAATCTGCCGACGCAGCTCCCATCACGTTTTGCGCTGCCGTTTTTGCGCAATGAAGCTCACATCAAACGCGTAACGGAGGTTCGCATGCCAGCAGAACGCCGCATGAATCACGCACGTCGTGTATCCCCTTCTCCACCTCCCCGATCAAATCCGCGCTACCATCTACGCTGTTCTGGCCGAGATAAGGCTTCACTGAAAGAAGGGAACAGAACCAGGATAAGCAATAGCGAGTTTGTTGCTGAATTCATCGACGATGAATTCGACGAACTCGTAATTGACCCGGATCTTTTGCTGAAGCTAACGAACCAAGCCTGAGCCAAATATTGGCCAGAGCGCACATTCCGTCCGCGCGCCCTGCCAAGGCAGCATTTTTAACGGACGAATAGGCCCCACCGAAATCCTCCCATTTGTGAGCACAGGCCGAGTGCCTGCAGGAGATCTCATGCCTCGCAAGCCCAAACCTACTCCGACCTCCGGCTCGCTGGAAGGTTCCCGCGATCTATTGGCGCGAGCTTACCTCGACATCCTGGCGCGCGAGGAAGGCGCCATGATCAAACCCATGCTGCGTAGCACTCAGGGTGACGCGATCGAGCATCTCCTGGACGATCTCGATGGCGGACGCACAGATAATAGCCGGATCGTACTGCGTCCCGATCTTGCAGCCATTGCTGTCCTCGTCGCGAGAGCAATCGAGGCGGAGCCAGGGCTGGCCCGGCGGCTGCGCCGCGAGGCCCCGGTCGTAACTCTGGCAACGCACTCACCGGACACGGTTCAGATGGCCGAGGACATCGTCACCCGCTGTGCGCTGCCGACAAATGCGCGGGTCTTCGGACCCCAGAGCAACCTGCAATCGCCACATCGAGACGGAGCGGCCCTGCTTGTGGTCCGTGACGGGACGAGCAAGGACGACCGGCCCGAGAAAGGCAATCAAAGCGTCTCGTCCGGTCTTCATCTTCGCCTGCCGATCATCGGCATTGCGCCAGATCCGGCTCGGCATCTCCCGCAGGCGCTCCTTCGCACTGTCGAACACAAACTCACTTTGCCCGCATTCGATGAAAGTGCGCTGACGCTCGTCATCGAGGCCGTCGCGGGGACGACACCGACAACGCACATCGATCCCGACCTGGTTCGCCTTATCGAGTTGGACGATCTGCCGCTGGCGATCCGCTCCTATCGAACGGCGGATCAATGTATCGAAGCGCTCGACGAGATCGTGCGGAGGAAGGGTGAACACCTCGGAAGCGGCCCTTCGCTCGAAGAGCTTGAAGGGTACGGGAAGGCAAAGGACTGGGGCCTAGAACTGGCCAGGGACCTGGCCGACTTGAAGGCCGGGCGCCTCGTGTGGGAGGAAGTCGACCACAAAGGGCTCTTGCTCTCAGGACCGACTGGTGTCGGCAAGACCCAATTTGCGCGCGCACTCGCCAAATCGGCACGCGTCCCACTGGTCGCAACGTCCGTCGCACAGTGGAACGCCGCGAGCTATCTGTCGGGAACCCTTCAGGCGATCCGCAACGCCTTTGCTCAGGCACGGCGCCAAGCCCCATGCATCCTTTTTATCGACGAGATAGACGGAATCTCGGATCGAGCACAACTACGTGGCGAATACGTCGAGTACTGGAGCCAGATCGTCAATCTGCTCCTCGAATTGCTCGCCGGTGTCGATGAGCGATCCGGTGTCGTGGTGATCGCTGCGACGAACCATCCGGATCGGATCGACCCCGCAATCAAACGGGCCGGTCGCCTCGATCGGGAGATCGTCATCGAGAAGCCGGGTGTTCAAGCGCTGGCTCGGATCTTTCGATATCATCTCGGAGCCGAGCTGTTGGCCGACACCGATCTGACGCAGTTGGCCATCGCCAGCCAAGGTGCCACCGGCGCCGACATCGAGGCTATCGTCCGCCGGGCGAAGGGAGCGGCGCGCCGGGAAAGGCGTCCGCTGGCAATCTCGGACCTGCTTGGCGAGATCAGGAGTGGGCAGCCATCCATTCCGGCCGAGCACCGTTGGCGCATCGCCGTTCATGAAGTCGGGCATGCCGTCGTGGCCCGGGAGCTTCAGACTGGAGCTATCCTTGGCCTCTCGATTCACGATCTCGGCGGCACGCTGCATATCGAAAACAACATCGCTGGCACCGCGACGTTGGCGCGCCTCAAAGCGGAGATGGCAGTGCTGCTCGCTGGCCGAGCCGCCGAACGACTCGTGCTCGGAGAGGCCAGCATCGGCTCAGGCATGCTCCCAACGTCCGACCTCGGACGCGCCACCGGCCTCGCCTGCGCGATCGAGGCACGCTGCGGTATGGGCCAATTTGGTAGCGTCTACATCGAGATCGCGAATGATTTCGCCAACATCCCCGGGTTGCTGACCGCCGTTCGGAAGCAGCTCCACGAAGCCGAAGAGAGAGCAGCTGATATCCTGATCGATCGCATGGCAACGTTGCGAACGGTCGCGGCCGAACTCGAACGGCGTGGATATCTTTCGGGCGATGAAATCGAGCGGATCATTGCCGTCGATGATGCGCGAGCACAGGCAGCCGCGCATATGGAGACGGCCATCCCGGCGCGGCAGCGTTCCGGAAAGATGTCGTAATGCGCCTCGACCGCGAACCGCCCAACGACGAGCAAGCGGACGCCGAGACGGAAATTCAATGTTTCCTCCAAGCCGCCGATGAACTCGCAGCACTCTGGAAAATGGAGCGCGAGGTAATCGTCGGGGCACTTACGATCATCGTTCAGAAGCAAGCGGAGCTCGAACGACTGAAACGCCTGGTCACGGCGCCGGCGAGATCCCGAGCCCGCTAACCGCCGTCTCCAGCCTCCCGACTGCGCTAGCCAGCTCCCAAGAACGGGCAGCGGGACCATCACCTTTCCCACAACCGAGAGGAACACAACGATGCGCCTGTTGGTGCTTTCGGACATTCACCTGGAGTTCGGGCCGTTCGCTCTCCCTGAAGATTTGGGAGAGTTCGACGCCGCCGTGTTCGCTGGTGACATCGGGCGGCCGATCACAGCGGCAATCCGATGGATTGAGCAGCAGCTGCACGGTCCGCTCAAGGGCCGTCCAGCGATCTTCGTGCCCGGCAATCATGAGTTCTATCACGACGAAATCCATTCCGCCCTGCGGGCTGGTCGCACGCTCGCCGAGCAATGTGGAATCCATATGCTGGCGCCTGGCTGCCTCGCGGTTGGCGGTGTGCGCTTCATCGGAGCCACGTTGTGGACCGACTTCAATCTCTTTGGGAGGTCACGTGCCGCTCGCTTGGCGGCCCGTCATGGCATGAACGATCATCGGCTGATCCATATCGTCGATAACGGCAAGAGGAAGGCCTTCACGCCGGAACAAGCCGCCGCTACTCACCGCAGCGAATTGGCGTTCATCACGAAGCACCTCGGCGAGCACTTTGATGGCGCAACGGTCGTCGTCAGCCATCATGCTCCACACCCCGGATCGATCCAGCCGAAATTCCGTGGTGACCAGTTGGCTCCCGCGTTTTGCTCCGACCTGTCCGGCATCATCGAGCAGTTTCAGCCTGAATTGTGGATCCATGGGCACGACCACGGTTCGCACGACTACTGCGTCGGCCGGACACACATCCTCTCCAACCAAGCCGGCTATCCCAAGCGTGGCGGAGCCAGGGAAAATCCGAGCTTCAATCCCCGGCTCATCGTCGAGGTCTGAGTTCAGCCTGAGCCCGGACCCGGAGCGTCACTGGGCTCATCGTAAGGGGCCTTGCATTCTCCTCGCTTGGCCGGACGCCAACCTCCCATCGGATCTTGACGCTGCCCCTCGCCCCATTGCGCGAGCTCGGGCTCTCCTCAGAACAGGAGCGGGACGAATGTCCACACTTATCGAAAAGTTTCGGTCTGCTCAGATCGACCTGCGCCGTCTTGGCGATGGATGGCGCCCGAGCGAGGCAGATCTCGAAGACGCCGTCGGGCTTGAGGACTGGCTGCCGGGCGTCGATCCGCTAAACGACCTTCCGATCCTGATGGGCGAGTCCATCGGTCATCCCATTCTCGGTGACCAGTTCATAACGACCAGCCCGGTCTTGTGGCTAAGCGAAGATAGGAAGATCGCGCGCACATTGAGCCGCTGGTATCGCCTCGGGCGATGCGCATTGCCGGTCCCCGACGAGCATTCGCCGACAGAACCGAGCTTGTGACGGACAAGGAAATGTCGCCATAGCTTTCTGGCGACGCGTGGCTGCTTCAACGCGCTCGATTTGAAGTGGCTCTCATCATCGAAACCACATGGTTCGAGACGCCGACGACCTTGGTGGTGAGAGGCGATCCGCGCGCATGCGGAACCTTGGCGGCATTCCCAGGCTAGTCGAGCGCGGTAGCATGCGAATCGATCTGGAGCATCCTCAGAAAAATTCTCCCTTGCCTGAAAAAAGTTTGCGCCCGGATCGAGCAATACAGCGCGATCCTTGAACGCAGCCGGGCAGAGCCGCAAACTCGCGACGCGCTAAGCATCTGACGAGTCGGCCAGAATCCCGAATTGCCCCTAAACGATTCGAATGACTCAGCTTTCGCAACTGAGCCGACTCGTCACTTTCAAGGCCATCTGGAATCCTTGTCTCGGAAATTGGAGACCAGACCATGACCTAGAGAGCCCGAAGAGAGTGAAGCGCCCAGCTCTGGAAAGCCGGGCGCCTCGATATCGCCATCCCACACCATTGGTCAGGCAGGCCCAGCGTGCGTCCGACACTTGCAAGTGTCAATCGCACGTCCGGCTGCATGACGACGGAAGAGTCATGCCCACCTTCACCTTACAATCGCTTTCCAGCTCGCCGCTAGAAACGGCCTATCGCAGGCCCACAAGCTTGCCGGTTATTGGCCTTGCTCCGCACTCGCGGAAGCCCGCGCTCGGCCGGAAGGGCAGCTCGACCTCCATCATCCGAGATCCGGGGGACGAGCAAGTCAGGATCGTCGAAAGCAACATCGAGAAGAACTTGACGCTCGTCCTGATGGCAGACCCGGATGTGGTGCGCGTCACAACACAGCCGGAGCCGCTGTACTTCGTTGACGAAGCGGGCAAGCGCTTCAAGCACACCTTCGATGTAGAGGCCGAGCTGCGATCCGGCGAGAGGAAGCTCGTGGAGGTCAAGCCATCGAACCGCGTGGCGAAGTATGGCTGGAAGGATTGGATCGACCAAATCAGCCCGCAGGTTCCTCGGTCCAGAGCCGACTCGGTTCTCCTCGTCACGGAGCTGGATCTCCCAATGTGGCTCGTCAAGAACGCCAGCCTGATCCTTTCCGCCAGGACTGACGCCCCAAGGTCCGTGGAACGGGACATTGAGGATTACGCCCTGAGCGTGGGCGGCGCGCTCACGATCCGCCAGCTGACCACGCCGTGGGGAGGGCCAGGTGCCGTCATGCGTGCTGCTGTGCGCCTGATCTATCAACGCAGGCTGAGGCTCATCCGTCCCGCTCTGATCGATGCGTCAGCATTGGTCCTGCACAATAGCTCAGTCGCTTCTGGCGTCGTCTGATGGCGACAAATCCGCTGCGGCACACCGAGATCGGTCCTTGCGACCGTGTCGAGATGGATGGTCGGTCGTACCGTGCGACGGCGCAAGATAAGGCGGGCTGGTACCTTCAGCCTACCCACGGAGAAGATTGGGAACGTCGCTACCTGTCCCGGGGCGAGCTGGCAAAAGGCCTTCCGGCCGGCCTGATCGTTGTGATCAAGCCTCCGCAGCTCGCCACCAGCCCCGCGAACTCGAATTTTGAGACGATCGCAGACTACCCCCTTGTCGCTCGAATGCAGATGATGCGCGACGTTTTGTGGGTGGAAGAGCTCCAGGTCGCCTTGAATGCCAAGACTGTCAGCGGGCGCAGCCAAAAAGCCGTCACCGCTTTCATCGCGGAAAAGAAAAATGACATTGCCAAACAGCTAAAGGCTCTTTTCCCGTCGAAGATTGTACTGGAGGAAGACGTCCGTTACGGACAAGACCTTCCCGTGGGGAAGCAATTTCCACGCCCGCCAAAAGCTCGGACTTTGCTCCGAAAGCTGCAGAAGTTTGAAGCTAATGACCTTGCTTCTACCGACAACGATCGGATGCTGTCCTTGCGATATCGGCTCGATCGCTGCACGCAAGGCGGTCGTCGATTGCAGGAAGAGGTTGTCAAGATCATCGACGAATGGGCGACGAAGTACGCCGGCGAGCCGAACCCTACTTTTGCCGGCTTGAAGCGGCTCGTCAGGACCGCGATCCTCAATCACAACACGCCGCTTCCCGTGGAACTCCACCTGAGCGAGCCGGACATCAAGACGCTCGCCCGGCGCGTCCGAGATTTGCCAGTCGGGCAGATCATCGGCGCGAGACGAACCAAATCGTTGGTAAGAACTTTCGGATCGGGAGGAAAAGGACCCAAGTACACCCGTGTCGGCGAGCGGGTGGAGACCGATTGCTGGAATATCCCGCTCCACCTGATCATTCCCGAAAAGGCTTTCTCGGAGATTCCGGAGGAGTTGAGAACTGAGATTTCTAAATCCCGGATCTGCGTCGCGGTGACGATGGACTGCGCCTCCGGCTACATCCTTGGTTTGGCGTTTGGCTTGGTCGAGGATGCAGCTCTCACGACATCCGCATTCCGGATGTGCTTCGAGGACAGAAGCGCGATCGCCGCTGCAGCAGGCTGCACCGATGCATGGAATCTTCGGTGCGGCTTCGAGAATTCGTGCAGCGATGGTGGCTCAGCCTATAAGGCGGAAGCGTTTAAGACAGCGGCGATCGCGCTGGAAATCTCGCACACGTGGACTGACGGCGGCTTTCCTAATCTTCGCGGACACATTGAGAGCGTCTTCTCAAAGATCCACAAGGAATTCATCACTAATTTTTGTGGCCGCGCGTTCGAGAACACCACGAAAATGGGGGAATACGAAGGTTCGAAGCACGCAACAATGGAAATGGCCGACTTCTTCGACCTTCTAACCAGATACATTGTTGACGTCTACCACCATCTGCCGCGCGAAGGCGGCCGCAGACCTTCGCCGCGTCGGGAGTTCGAAAAGCTTGCACAGGAGGCCGAGCCGGCCCCCCTTCCGACACCCGAAAAACTCCTGCGCGCATTTGGGATCGCCGTTCCCCGGAAGTTGGATCGCCACGGGGTACGTTTTATGAACGTCGAGTACAATAACGACTGGCTCGTGAATTATCTGGCTCGGCGCGGCAAGACGGATGTCACCATCAAGATCGATCCAAGGAATATCGGGCTGGTCGGCGTCCTCATCGAGAAGGACTGGCTGATAATCGAAGGTCCGCTCGGGCTGCAAGGTATGCCCCTGAAATATTGGATCGACTTCAACAACGACTTGCGACGCCGGATCGGTGACCAGGCAAAGGTTGATTTCGAGCGCTATGTTGCGCCGGCCTTGGGCGAGATTTGGGATTTCGCCCGGAAGGCCGAGGCAAAGTTAGGCCTGCGGGACGTCTTTTGGACGGAAAAGGACCTTCTGCAAGCAGAAGGCCAACTTAAGATTTTCATTGCTTACGACCGGGACCCGCAGCGCTACGAGTCGATGCCGTCCATTCTGTCTGGAACTCTTGGCTACGGGCAGGACACCATGAATTCACCAGAGCAGCCGCAGCCGGAGACAAGGCGAACCCGACACAGGGCGGAGGACGTCTGATGGCCGAGACGCAAAGCAGGGCCACAACGCACCAGAACAGGATCGATTACGTCCGCGATCGAATGCACAACAGGTTGATCTCAACGGCCGAGGCGAGTGCGGTGAGTGAAGCTGTCGTTGAACGCTTTCGCTCGACCACATCATTGCGTGATCCAAGCCGCCCCTTTGCGGTCGGCAACCGTAACGCCTGCCGAGCGGTATTGGTGATAGGCGCCTATCGATCCGGAAAGACGTTCCTTGTCGAACGTGCGTTCCGTGGTTTGGAAAAGCTCACCGTTGGCAATCAGGTCATCTCGCCCAAGACCGTGGATGTCCGTGCTCCTTCGCACTTCGACATGGCCGGGCTCGGCCGCAGTTTGCTCCAGGCGATGGAATTGGCACCAGCCAGGCCGCTCCCGCCCGCGCAGACCATGGAGCGGGTGCAACGCCGGCTGCAATTGTTCCAGCCATCTCTTATCCGCATCGACGAGTTCCAGCGGACCCTCTATCCGACCAGCGTGGGGCTGAAACGGCGCGATGACGAGCGACGTCACTGCTGGGGCCATATCCAGGGGATCCTGGAGGACAGTGCGTGGCCAACGCCTGTAATTCTGACTGGCACCCCAGAGATCCTGCCCGTGCTGGAGACCCGCGAAATGGGCTTTCTGCGCGACCGTATCGCTACGACCATCCATTTGCGTCCAATGGTCACCGGCGCGACTGAAGACATCCACTTTCTAGAAGATGCCGTCGAACTGTTCGCGGAGGTCGCGGAAATCGGTTGCAGTTTCTCGGCTGACGAGCAGCTTCACCCGCGTCTTATGCTCGCTTCAAATTTCGCGAAAGGGCTCGCCTGCGAAATCATTCACGAGGCTATCCTGATCGCACTGAGAAGCGGAGATCGTGTTTTGGAGCGCGAGCACTTCGCCCGCTTCTACGCCAAGAAGACCGGGGCCGCCGCTGCGGCCAACCCGTTCGTGGCTCACGAATGGCACCGCGTCGATCCGACGCGCCTTTTGGCGGAGGATGTGGCACCCGGTTTCGGTATCTCGGAGAAGCATCGATGAGCTTTGCAGTCGATCCTCTTCGAAACCCGCTGGCGCTGATTGAGGGCGAGACGCCCGCGAGTTTCATTTCGCGCCTCGCCGCGCAACATCTTGCGGCCAGCGCCGCGGAGTTTTGCTCCGACTTTCTCATGGATTTTGACAAGATCGCGCGCGGCAATCCCGATCAGCTGGCAAAACTCGCTTGGTTCACATCTTGCGATCTCGATAGTCTGCGCCGGCATGCGCCGCAGATCCACAACCAGAATTTGCTACTGGGCAGGGCTCGCTTTCCGAAACACTTGACCACTGCAGGTCGCCTCCGGGTCTGCCCCGAGTGCCTCGCCTTAGATATCGCAGCAGCGCCCGAGCTCAGGCGGGATGTCGCAGCCGCACAGAGAGCACTTTGGCTCATCGGGCCAGTTCGCAGTTGCATGCTGCATGAGAGAGCCTTGGTCGAGGTGGCGCCGCGCGGCAAGCGAAGGCATGACTTTGCGATGCGTATAGATGATTGCCTTGACGATCTTGACGCGTGGTTCGACCGGTCACCAGTACGAGTCGCCTCGCCTTTCGAGAGATATATCGTCCAACGCATTCAGACCGATGATTGCGGCCTCGAACTCCTGGATCCGCTCTCGATCGGCGAGACTTGTTCGGTTTGCTTGTGGTTCGGGACGTTTGCGCTGAAGGGGCCAGCAGGAAAGATTGTCGGCGCATCAGAGGAGGAGCTTAACGACGCTGCGATCGCCGGGTTCGAGATCCTGAAGCTTGGTCCAGAAGGCCTCGGTGATTTCGTCTCGGACACTGCTGCCACGGCACTGAGGATGCGAAACGCTCGAACGACGCCTCACCATGTACTTGGCTTGCTCTATCTCAACCTGCGCGAAGATCGAGACTCGACCCCACAGTACGCGACCATTCGTACCATCGTCGCGAAGAGCCTGAGCAAGCACATTCCGCCGAACGCCGACCAGACACCATTTCTGGGTATAGACGTCGGCAATTCCGCTCCTGTTACCCTTCACTCCCTGAGGAAGAGCACCGGGTTAGCAATCAACACCCTGAAACGCCTACTTTCAGCCATAGCGAAGGATAAACCGGATCAAGCCGTTCAAGAATGGCGCTGGCGAGCAGTCCCGCAGTCGGAAGCGACCGCCCTATTTGGAACTCTGAGATCGCTGATCGACTCAACCGAGCTCGGGATCCGATTTGGCCTGGCGCGGCATACACTCGTTGACCTTGCCGACGCTGGGACCCTGGTACCCATTGAAGGCAAGTTCACTCCGAAGCTGCTCGCGTATTATCGCTCCGACGATGTTTCAAAGTTCGAAGCACGGCTCCTGTCGAAGCTGAAATCCGCACCTACGTCGGAAAAATTGGTGTCGTTGGGGCACGCGGCCGGCGCAACATCTGTCCACCCCGCGGACCTTATCGCGCTGATCCTCGAGGGTGTGATCGACGGCTTTACGTCCGACGCTAGCGTCACCTCTGCGGATCAGAACATTCGCGTGCGCGTTGAACAGATCCGCTCGCATCTTGGCGGTACCGAGACCGGCGTAACCACCCGCGAAGCGGCGCGAACGCTCGGTACCAATGAAAAGGTCGTCGGGGCCCTGGTTCAGGAAAAACTGATCGAGGGGCGAAATATCCGTTGCGTTCAATCTGGCCGGTGGAGGACGTCGATTTCAACGACTTCGCTCGAAGCGTTCGGGGAGGCATTCATTACTCACACACAGGTTGGGCGGCATCTCAAGCTCAATCCCGCTCAAACGTCCCAGCTTCTGGAACGATCGGGCATCAACGTGGAAATCGATCCAGGCAAAGTCTTCTGCCGCATTTACCGCAGGTCGGCAGTGCGTAGCCTTCTGCACGCGAACCCGCATTCCCCGTGACTGATTTCGCCCGCATTGGATGGTCGATATGGCACGCGATCCGCATTGCGACGGCCTACCAGAAGCAACCTCCTTTACGGCATCAGAGCGGTTGGCTTTGGTCCGAACAGCCATGGCCGTGCTTCAGCGTTGGAACGTTGGCGATGAAACAGCTCGCGCCATCCTGGGCGATCTACCTGCGGCGATTTATCGGCGCTGGCAGAAAAACAACGTCGGCGCGATCGCTCCCGACGTCGCCTACCGCCTCTTGTTGGTGCTAAAAATTCACGCTGCATTGCGCACCAGATACTCCGACCCCGACCGCTCTGTCGCTTGGATCAATCGTCCCAACGCTTTGTTTGCGCACCAGTCCCCGCTCGCGATCATGACCCGCGATGTCGCGTCTATCGAGCGCGTTCTGCGGTATCTCGTCGCTGACCAGTCAGCTTGGTAAATTGGCTATTCGGATTGCTGTGCCGGATCGGAGTCTCCTACCAAGACGTTTGGCGGAGATGCTGTTGATCTCGTCCTCGATAGCCTCGCGGGCGCCGTGGCTCGGCTCCTCGTCACCCGCAAGCCACCAGATCGGGGCATCGATATCAAGCGGTAGCGTCAAGTGAGGTTCCAGCCCCCGAGTTCATTCTCGGGGAGCGGCTCGTCAAAACGCGCATCGACGGCGATCTTTCCCTTGAGCGTCCCAAAGCGCCGCTGGCCGCCTGGCGCGACTGGCACCAGGCGCACCACCGGCACGCTGCCACGGGTAATGACCACATCTCCGCCCTGAAGGGCGTCTGCTATCAGCTTGGACAGGTGGATCTTAGCATCGCGAACCGAGAATTGGGCCATGAGCGTCTCCTTAGCATCGCTCGCCCTTCTCCAGAAGGTTCGTCCTCGTTCCCTGAGATCGCTTGGCTCGTCGCGGCCGCGCTATATGTCACGGCGAATTGGCGGAGTGTCATGCGATTGCGGACAATCGCATAATTTTCTTCAATGATTTCAATGGCCACTGTGCCGTCCTAATGCGGCTTCCGCATGAGAATCGCAAAGCTTTGTCTTTTGGAGCCAAATAAGTGTTTTCGTGAGGGGCAGCCTAGGCTCGATTAAGCTTCTAGACCGCCCCTCACGAACCAGAACCATGCAGGGCGGCGGCGAGCTTCATCTCGCCGCCGAAGCGCAGGCTGAACAAAACGGGATCAGAGTGGGGCACGGCGAAGAAAAATGCCTACCATCTACTTTGACGAGAGCGGACAAACTGGAACGAACCTGCTTGACCGGGACCAACCGTTTTTCGCTATCGGCAGCACGGACCTCGCCGAGGAGGAGGCGACCGGGATGCTGGCAAGGCATTTCGGAAGTCGGCAAGGGAAGGAGCTGAAAGCGAACCGATTGCTCGGCCAAGCAAGGGGAAGGCGCGAGTGCCTTCCTTTCCTCGACGAGCTAGGCGGCCACGCTGAGCGCGTATGCGGTGCTAGGATCCACAAGCGCTTCACGGTTGTCGCCAAGATGGTCGACCATCTCGTTGAGCCCGTCATACGAGACCGTGGCTACGATTTCTATGCCGGCGACTACGCCGCCAAGTTCGCTAATACGACCTATCTCGCGTTCGACAGTCTGTTGCCGAGTCCCGATGCCGACAGGCTGATGGGACTTTACCATGAGTTCGCTCGCGAACCCGACCAAGCCGGCCTGTCGAGACTCCACCACGCGCTGCGTTCGGTCCACGAGACCGCCCAAGGGATTTGTCGCGTGCCATTGGCTCTCATGATTGAGGGCAGTGCTGATTTCGAGCCCTTCGCCGACCCGGAGGGCTTCTCCGACACCAACGACGTCCACGTCACCGCCGTGGTCCAATGCATGGGCCATTGGCAGTCTCGGCACGCCGGTCCGTTCGACGTCGTGCACGACGAGAGCGTCCATTTCTTCCGACGTTCGCACCAGTGGAGGCGGATCACCGATCCAGCGCTCGCGCCGGAGATCATCCAGGTCGGCGATCGGTCGATGAAGCTGCCAATCGCTGTGATTTCGACCGAGAGCGCGCGCAGCCACGAGAGCGCGTCGCTACAGGTCTGTGATCTCGTGGCAGGCATCATCGGCCGCTTCCGGCAAGACGAGCCCCCTGGGCCGATCCGGGAGTTCTACGAGGCAGCCATCGCTTCCGGCCTGGGTCGCATCTCGGTCTTCCCGGTGGAGCCCGGAACGGAGTTCGTCTCCGGAATGCCTGCCATCGCGCAGGGGCCCGATGCCATCGATCGGATCGTGATGGCCGTGAACCGGCCTCGCCGAGGCAAGTGAAGAAGCTGCCCCTCGCGGTTCGTGGATCCACCCGGTCCGCTTGTCGAGCTTGGAGTGCTTGTATTGCGCGGAGCGCTGCTCGGATGGACGTCGCCAAGGACAGGCAGATTCTGCACCCAAAGGCCTCCGAAGGCGAGCAAGCCACAAACGGAGCGAGCGCTCAGGTCGGATAGACCAGTGCCGCTTTAAGTAATGAAATACCTGCGTGAACACATCTTTGCGCGCGGCACCACCGGTAATACGTGAACGCCGTCGCGCCGATCGTTCGGATCGCTTCGGCCACGGGACGGCCTTGGGACAACAACACATCGACCTGTTGCAGCTTCACGACGATCTCTTCAGGCTTTTGCTTCTTCTTCGGTGTGCCTGACATCCGCCAAGGCTCAAATACCTACTTCAGGGGGACCATTTTTCAGGGTCAGATCACGAAGCCTTACTTGGGTTTTCTGTTCCGTTGCTACTCACCCCTCAAATTGGTCTTGGTCGAACATAGCCTTCGAGCAGGCCGATCCTGGTGCGAGCCGTGAATTCGGCCTTGACCTGCCCGGGTCCGCCGGGTGCGGGCGCGATCCGCAGCTTTTGCAGGCGCTCGGCCTCGGAGGGCGGCCGAATGAGACTGGCACAGTCTGTCGCGTGACACGGCACCCGGCCCGATGGTTCATCCAACCGTCATCCGCAGCCCATAGCCAGATCGGATTGGAGGAGCCTTGAATGAAACGTCGCAACGTTCTGCTCATCGTCGTCGATCAATGGCGCGCCGATTTCGTGCCGCATCTGCTGCGGGCGCGTGGGCAGGAGCCATTTCTCCGGACGCCCAATCTCGACCGGCTTTGCGCCGAGGGCGTCACCTTCGCCAACCACGTCACGGCCTGCGTGCCCTGCGGCCCGGCGCGCGCGAGCCTGCTGACCGGCCTCTATCTGATGAATCATCGCGCTGTGCAGAACACGGTGCCGCTCGACCAGCGCCATTTCAACCTGGGCAAGGCCCTGCGCGAGATCGGTTACGATCCAGCCTTGATCGGCTACACCACGACGACGCCCGATCCGCGTTCGACCGCCAAGCAGGATCCGCGCTTCCTCGTGCTCGGCGACCTGATGGATGGCTTCCGTTCCGTGGGCGCTTTCGAGCCGAACATGGACGGCTATTTCGGCTGGGTAGCCCAGAACGGTTTCGAGCTGCCGCCCAATCGCGAGGATATCTGGCTGCCCGAAGGCGAAGACGCGGTTCCGGGAGCAACCGAACGACCCGCGCGCATTCCCAAGGAACTCTCCGACTCGTCCTTCTTCACCGAGCGCGCACTGACCTATCTCAAGGGCCGCGCGGGCAAACCGTTCTTCCTGCATCTCGGCTATTACCGGCCACACCCACCCTTCGTTGCACCGGCGCCCTATCACGACATGTACCGGGCGCAGGACATGCCCGCGCCGATCCGCGCCGAGTCGCCCGAGGCCGAGGGCGCCCAGCACCCGCTGGTCAAATATTATGTCGATGCGATCGGGCGCGGCTCGTTCTTCCATGGCGCGGAAGGCTCGGGCGCAACGCTCGACGAGGCCGAGATTCGGCAGATGCGCGCAACCTATTGCGGCCTGATAAGCGAGATCGACGACTGCCTCGGTCAGGTCTTCGCCTATCTCGACGAGACCGGACAGTGGGACGACACGCTGGTCGTCTTCACCTCGGATCATGGCGAGCAGCTCGGCGACCATCACCTGCTTGGCAAAATAGGCTTCCATGACGAGAGCTTCCGCATTCCGCTCGTCGTCAAGGATCCAGCCGCAGCCGAAGGCCGTCGCGGCACGGTCGAGGAGGCATTCACAGAGAGCGTCGATGTGATGCCGACGATCCTTGATTGGCTCGGCGGCGAGGCGCCCCGCGCCTGCGATGGTCGCTCGGTGATGCCCTTCACCCAGGGTGTCCGCCCACCCGACTGGCGCACCGAACTGCATTACGAATACGATTTCCGCGACGTGCATTACTCGCAGCCTGAGAAAGTACTCGGACTCGGCATGGACGAGTCCAGCCTCTGCGTCGTGCAGGACGAGAACTATAAATACGTCCACTTCGCCGCGCTGCCGCCGCTGTTCTTCGACTTGGCGCGCGACCCCAACCAGTTCGTCAATCTGGCGGAAGACGCAGGCTATGCGGCGCTCGTGCGCGATTACGCCCAGAAGGCGCTGTCCTGGCGGCTGACCCATGCCGACCGGACCCTGACCCATTTCCGCTCCAGCCCGCGCGGGCTCGAGGAGCGCGAACCCAACGCAACCGAAACAGGAGACCAGTCATGGTCGGTTCCCTCACGCGCCGCAGCGCAATAGCGCTCGGCGGTTCAGCCCTCATCCTGCCGTCGCGCTTCGCGATCGCGCAGGCCGACAGCCGTCCCGCGATCACCGTCGCGGTTCAGAAGATCGCCAATTCCAACCTCCTCGACGTGCTGCGCGAGCAGTCCAATGTCGGCGAGCGCATCTTCTTCTCCTCGTTATGGGAAGGCCTGATCGGCCGCAACTGGACCGGCAATCTGGAAAGCGTTGCGGGCCTTGCGACCGAATGGAAGCGCATCGACGACAGGACCGTCGAACTCAAATTGCGCCAGGGTGTGAAGTTCCACAATGGCGACGAGCTGACCGCCGAGGACGTCGCCTTCACCTTCGGCAAAGAGCGCATGTTCGGCGACACGCAGCCCTCCAGCGGCAAGACGATCTCGGTCGATTTCGTGGTCGGCGGCGGCCGCGCCGGCAAGGAATTGCCCGCCGAGGTCCCAGCCGTCGCGCGCCGCTCCTGGCCGGCTTTGCTCGGCATCCAGATCATCGACAAATACACGGTGCGCTTCGTCAACGGCACGCCGGACGTCACCATGGAAGGCCGCATCTCGCGCTATGGCAGCGAGATCATGAACCGCCGCGCCTTCGAGGAAGCCAAGACCTATAGCGACTGGGCGATGAAGCCGGTCACCACCGGCCCCTACCGCGTCGCCGAATATCGCCCCGACGTGTCGCTGCTGCTGGAAGCCCATGACGAGTATTGGGGCGGCCGGCCGCCGCTGAAATCGATCCGCTTCATCGAGGTGCCGGAGACGGCCTCGCGCATCAACGGCCTGCTGTCGGGCCAGTATCAGTTCGCCTGCGACATCCCGCCGGACCAAATCTCGCAGATCGAAAAGAACTCCGCCTTCGAAGTGCAGGGCGGTACGATCCTGAATCATCGCCTGACCGTGTTCGACAAGAACCATGCGCAGTTGCAAAACCCGCTGGTTCGCCGCGCCATGACCCATTCAATCGATCGGCAGGCCATCGTCGACTCGCTCTGGGCCGGACGCACGGCGGTGCCGAAGGGCCTGCAATGGCCCTATTACGGCGACATGTTCGTCTCCGACTGGTCGGTGCCGGCCTTCGACCTCAAGGTCGCGCGCGATCTGGTGAAGCAATCCGGCTACAAGGGTGAGGCGATCCCCTATCGCCTGCTCAACAACTACTACACCAACCAGACCGCCACCGCGCAGATCCTGGCTGAGATGTGGAAAGAAGCCGGGCTGAACGTAGAGATCCAGGTCAAGGAAAACTGGCAGCAGATCCTGGAGCGGACCCCGACACGCGCGGTGCGCGACTGGTCGAACTCGGCGCCCTTCAACGACCCGGTCTCGTCAATGGTCAGCCAGCATGGTCCCAACGGCCAGCAGCAGCAGGCAGGCGAATGGACCAATGACGAGCTGAACAAGCTCTCTGTCGAGCTGGAAACCTCGACCGACCGGGCC
The DNA here is from genome assembly GCF_001741865.1 of Bosea vaviloviae. Lineage (NCBI taxonomy): Bacteria > Pseudomonadati > Pseudomonadota > Alphaproteobacteria > Hyphomicrobiales > Alloboseaceae > Allobosea > Allobosea vaviloviae. The sequence goes on along the minus strand of NZ_CP017147.1, from coordinate 4,109,873 downwards.
CGCCGCAAGGCCGCCTTCCGCCGCATGCTGGAAATCGCCGAGCGCGAGGACCCCGCCTATACGGTGCTGCACCAGAACGCGACCTTTACGGCGAAGCCGAAAGCACTCGCCTGGAAGGCCTCACCGGCCTTCGCCATGGACTTCCGCGCCGAGAATTGGGGCGGACGAAGCTGAGCCGCGAGACCACGCACGGCGCGACCTGATCGGTCGCGTCGTTTTCTTTTTGGACGCTTCGAAGAGGTCTGCCGATGACCGCTCTCCCTCGCCGCCATGCCCTGGCCCTCGCCGTGGGCTCTCCCGCCGCCTTGGCGCTGCCGCTTTTTGCCATCGGACAGACCGAAACATGCCCCTCGATCATCCCATGGAGGGCGGCGCAGTCCATCGTGATGGACTTCCAATCGGGCAACCGGGGCGGAATCCGCTCATGAGCGCGCAAGCCGGCAGGGGCAAACAGAGCCCGCTCGTTGCGATCCGCGATCTCGCGGTCGCCTTCGACGGGGTCAAGGTCCTGCATGGCATCGACCTCACCGTGGAACGTGGCGAGGCCGTCGGGCTCGTCGGCGAATCCGGCTGCGGCAAGTCGGTGACCTGGCTCGCCGCGCTCGGCCTTCTGCCGAAGAAGGCTGATGTCACCGGCAGCGCCACGCTGGAGGGCTGCGAACTGATCAATGCGGAGCCGGCCTTACTCGACGCCACCCGCGGCGGCCGCATCGCCATGATTTTCCAGGATCCGGCGAGCGCGCTGAACCCCGTCATCAAACTCGGCAAACAGGTCGGCGAAGCTTTGGCGCTGCATCGCGGGCTCTCGGGCGGCGCGATCCGGGCGGAAGCCAAGCGCCTCTTCGATCTCGTCGGCATTCCCGACGCGGCGCGCCGGCTCGACGCCTTTCCCCATGAGCTTTCGGGCGGCCAGAACCAGCGCGTCATGATCGCCATGGCGCTCGCCGGCGAACCGGACCTTCTGGTGGCGGACGAACCAACCACCGCGCTCGATGCGACGATTCAAGCGCAGATCCTCGAACTGCTGACGCTGGTCCGGCGCGAGACCAACATGGCTCTGGTCCTGATCAGCCATGATCTCGGCGTGATCTCGCAGACCTGCGACCGCGTCGGCGTGATGTATGCCGGCCGGATCATCGAGACCGCGCAGTCCGACGCGCTCTTCGCGCAGCCGCTGCATCCCTATACGCAGGGCCTGCTGGCGGCGCTGCCGCCGCTGGAGGGCGTGCGCCGCCGGCTCGACCCCATCGAAGGCAATGTGCCCGAGCCTTGGAACCTGCCACCTGGCTGTTCGTTCGCGCCGCGTTGCCCATGTCGGGTCGATGCCTGCGAGATGCGCCTGCCACCGCTCGACCTGAAGGCGCCCGGCCGTCTCGCCGCCTGCATTCGCACGCCGCCGCTCGTCCAGCCGCAGCGCCAGACGGAGCCCGTCTTCGCATGAACGCCCCGCCGCTTCTCCAGGCGCGGAGTGTCGCGCGGCGCTATGCGATGCGCCAGGGCCTGCTCGGTCGCTCGGTCGATGTCCGAGCCGTGGACGGCGTCTCCCTCACCGTCGAGCGCGGCAGAACGCTGGGGCTGGTCGGCGAGTCCGGCTCGGGTAAATCCACCACCGGGCGTCTGGCGCTTGGCCTCGAGCCGCCCGATGACGGCGATGTGCTGTTCAACGGCACGGCAATCCCACCCAGTGGAAGCCCGGCCTGGCGCGCGATGCGTGCTCGCATGCAGATGATCTACCAGGATCCGCTCGGCGCGCTCGACCGGCGGCTGTCGATCCTGGAGCAGGTCCGAGAGCCTTACGACATTCACGGCATTGGCGACCCAAGCGGCCGCGACGCCATGGCGCTGGCCCTCCTGCAATCGGTCGGCCTGCGCTCGGACCAGGGTACGCGCTATCCTCATGAACTCTCTGGCGGCCAGCGCCAGCGCGCGGTGATTGCGCGCGCGCTCGCCACCAAGCCCGACCTCCTGGTCTGCGACGAGCCGGTCTCGGCGCTCGATGTCTCGATCCAGGCGCAAGTCGTCAACTTGCTGGTCGATATCCAGCAGGAACTGGGTCTCGGCATGCTGTTCATCAGCCATGATCTCAAGGTTGTGCGCCAGGTCAGCCACCGCGTCGCGGTGATGTATCTCGGCCGCATCGTCGAAGAGGGCGAGGCCGATCTTCTGCTGTCGAATCCGGCGCATCCCTATACCGAGGCGCTCGTCTCGGCCTCCCCGGAGCCAGGCAGGCGCGCCCGGCCGCGCATCGTCCTGCAGGGCGACCCGCCGAACCCTGCGGCGCGCCCTTCTGGATGCGCCTTCCACCCGCGCTGCCACGCCGTGCGCGAGCGCTGCAAGGCCGAAAGCCCGAAGCTCATGCCGCTGCCGGACGGGCGGTTGGCCGCTTGCCATGTCGCGCATGATCAGGCCAATTTCCTGAAGGCTGCAAGCTGATGCTGCGCTTCTTCCTGATCCGACTCGCCCGCGCCGCGCTGACGGTGGCGCTGGTCGTCACCTTCGCCTTCGTCGTGCTGCGGATGTCGGGCGATCCCGCCCTGATCATCATGAGCGTCGATGCTCCGCCCGAGGCCATCGCCGCCTTCCGCAAGGCATGGGGCCTCGACGATCCGATCTGGCAGCAATATCTGCGCTACTTCTCCGCCATCGGCCGGGGCGAACTCGGCCAGTCGATGCGCGATGGCAGGCCGGCGATCCAGCTCGTGCTGGAGCGCATCCCGGCAACCCTGGCACTCACCTTGCCGGCGCTGGCGCTCAAGCTCTGCATCGGCATCCCCGCCGGCATCCAAGCCGCGCTTCACCGCGACAGCCTGATGGACCGTATCGTCATGGTGACGGCGGTGGCGGGCTTCACGGTGCCGAGCTTCGTGCTTGGCCTCGTGCTGGTGTTGATTTTCTCGGTTCATCTCGGTTGGCTGCCCTCGGGTGGGCAGGACAGCTGGCGCCACGGCATTCTGCCTGTTCTGACGCTCGGCATCGGCGGCGCAGCCGTGCTTGCACGCTTCACCCGCAGCGCCATGCTGGAGGTGCTCGGCCAGTCCTATATCCGCACCGCCAGCGCCAAGGGCGTACCCTGGGCAGCCGTGGTGCGCGGCCATGCTTTGCCCAATGCGGCGGTGCCAACCGTCACAGTCGTCGGCTTCATGGTCGGCAGCCTGATCGCTGGCGCCGTCGTGGTAGAGAGCGTGTTCTCGTGGCCTGGCGTTGGACGGCTCCTGGTGGTGGCGGTCTCGAACCGCGACCTGGCTGTGGTGCAATGCATCCTCTTGCTGGTCGCGATGACCATGGTCAGTGCCAATCTGATCGTCGACCTCCTCTATGGCGTGCTCGACCCACGCCTGCGCAATGGTGCCAAGGCGGGAGCGCATTGAGATGGCCGACATCACGGCTGCCAACTCCGTTCCTGCCACCTCGGCCGAAAAGGCAGCGCCAAGGCGCAGGCAACGCATCCCCTTGCTCGTCTGGTTCGGCCTGGTCTGGATCGCCATCATCATCGTCGTCGCGCTCGCCGCCGACTGGATCACGCCCTATCGCTTCACGGCCTATGACTTGCGCAACCGGCTGGCTGGTCCCTTCCATCCGCTGCACTGGCTCGGCACCGACGAACTCGGCCGCGACGTGCTCTCGCGGTTGATCGTCTCGATCCGCATCTCGCTGCTCGTCGCCTTCGGAGCCACCATCATCTCGGCGGTTCTGGGCACGCTGATGGGCTTCCTCGCCGCGCATTTCCGTGGACTGGTCGAGCAGTTCGTCTTGATGCTGGCGGATTTCCAGGCTGCGATGCCGTTCCTGATCCTGGCGCTCTCGGTGCTGGCCTTCTTCGGCAATGCGCTGCCGCTCCTCATCGGCCTGATGGGGCTCTATGGCTGGGAGCGCTATGCTCGCATCGCGCGCGGCCTCGCCATCTCGGCGGGCGCACAGGGCTATGCTGGAGCGGTGCGCCAGATCGGAGCGTCACCGACGCGGATCTATCTCAAGCATATCCTGCCCAACATCGCCTCGACGCTGATCGTCTCGATGACGTTGACCTTTCCCGAGGTCATCCTGCTCGAAAGCGGCCTCTCTTTCCTGGGGCTCGGCGTGCAGCCACCGATGACGTCTCTCGGCAACATGGTCGGCTATGGCCGCGAGTATCTCACCCGCGCGCCCTGGATCATGCTGGCGCCGGCCTCGACCATCGTGCTGACTACTCTCGCCGTCAGCCTCGTCGGCGACTGGCTGCGCGACCGCCTCGACCCGACCCTGCGCTGAACAACCCGACAATGCCTGCCCCCGCTGAATTCACAGTCCTACGTGATCAGATTGGAGCTAGTCAGCGCTCAACCCCGGAACCGACCCGCCAATTGCAGCGGTCAGGTTCTCGGATACCGATTTGACGAGGCGGATCGCCAATTCCAGTTGCCCGGCGTTCTTCCTGCTCGCCGGGGCTCCGACGTTGATGGCGCCTGCCTGAAATGCAACACCTGCGGCAGCACGACTGGGTGCAGCTGATTGTTCCGACTGTTTCGACTGACAAGCGCGACATTGCGTTGCCGCGATTGTAGGAAAAGTTCCGCAATCCGACCTGCGCCGCCCGGCAACCAAGCCGGGCGGCGCTTCGTTTCCAGCACATCAAGAGGCAGGAGCACCGCAAGGCGTCCGTTGATCCCATTGACGTCGAAAATCGCGATCTTCATCGACCGACAATGCTTTCAGCCTGCGCGATCCCGCGATGAGGCGCGACGCTTTCGCGTCTCTCGAGCGCGCTCCAGGGAGCGCGCTGCGCGTCTGGCCGCCCGCAATTCCTCGAGAGTGGGTTGCCACCAGCCCCGGCTGAGATCGCCTGCCGCGGGAGGGTGGCGCGCCGGCCAAGTCCTGATCAGCTCGTCATGGGTCGGACGCCGCCACGTCGTCCAAACCAGATCGCCAGGCTGAACCGTGCTCCACACATAGTGCTGGTGCGCCGTCTGCTCAGGCACGATCTCTCCGGTCACCTCCAGGATGACGAGCGGCCCTGCATGGGACATCACCACCGTGTCCAGCGGCGGCAATACGCCTGCGAGGACGGGATAGCGGCGGCGTCGCCGCTCGCTCGCCCTGGCTTTGGTCTCCTCGTGGCCGGGCCCGGACTTCGCGGCCTCTTGCCTTTGCCTTCTCGCCTCCGGTTCATTGCGCTTCGCGGCCGCCTCGATTGTCGGCCATCTCTTGCGAAGTTCATCGATCGACCGAAATGGAACGTGCCAGGCCTTTTCCTCGCCGTTCCACCAGGCCCACGGTACGGCGCGTAGCTCCTCGACGACCGTTCGCGAATAAGGCGTTCGCACCACGAGATCCTCGGCATCCGACAAATAGCGGCTGACGATGGGCTCGAACGAGAACGAGTCGTGCCCGCGTTCATCGGCGTGGGCGAATGCGGTGGGAAGGTTACGTTCAAGCCACCGCGTTGCACGCCGGACCGCGGTCGTGCCCGGGAGACGCCATGCTCGCAGCCGCTCGTTCCAGCGCGCTCTCGGGAAGGTCAGCCGAAACCGCGCAACACATTCAGCGTCGAACGGAAATGAGACGATAGCGCCCGGGCTGTCATCATCCTCGACGATTTCGACACCACTCTGCGCGTCGCGCCCCATTTGTCATGCCCCTGGGCCGGCGCGAACAGCAAGGCCCGATCGGTCGAGAATTCCAGAAGGCTGCGGCAGCCGAGCCGCGCTGCTATTCGACGAAACGGACAGTCGTGCCGGGCTTGACGAGTTGCGCCAGTTCCTCGGCATCCCAATTCGTGAGCCGGACGCAGCCATGCGACGATGTCTTGCCGATCCGCGATGGTTCCGGCGTTCCATGGATGCCGAAGGTCGGTTTCGACAGCTCGATCCAGACCGTTCCGACCGGATTGTTCGGCCCCCTGGCGATCACCAGCCGGCGCTTGTTGCGGCCTTGCTGGAAGTTCTTGACCGGGTCGTAGTGATAGGTGGGATTTCTCACGACGCGCACGACCTGATATTCGCCTTCCGGCGAAGGCGTGGCCGCGCTGCCGATCGTGGCGGGATAGATCGCAAACGGCCGGCCCGCCGCATCGAGAGCTCGAACCACGCCGTTCGTCCTGTCCGCCTCGACCAGCCTCGCTTCGGCTGCAGGAGGCGTCCGTCCCGCCGCGACGACATGAAGTGTTTCATCACGCTTGCGGTAACGCGCGCCGGGATTGAGCGTCCGCAGCAGGCCCTCGCTCATTCGAAAGCGTTCGGCGAACATTTCATGAGGAGTTCTGTAGCCAAGCTGCTTCAGGCGCGCCTGGCGGGCGTAGTCGTGAGGAATATGTCTCGAGAACCGGGATTTCACGTCCTCTTTGAGCACACGATAATCGGAAACGATGTCCGCGCTGGCGTCGCCCAGCAGGGCTCGCCAGGTAGCCGCGTCAATGCCATCGCCGTCGCCGAGATTTTCCCGGCGGCGGAACTGGGCAACGGCCTTGCGGTAGCGATCGCCGTCCAGGCCGTCGATCTCGCCGGGGGAGACGCCCTGACGCGCCAGCAAGGTCTGGGCCTTGACGATCGACGCACTGGGCCGCGTCATCTTGCCTTTCGTGGAAACGGGGCGCCCCGCCCGGTTGACCTCATCCGCCGTCAGGGCTCGCGCATCTCCCAGGGCCAGAACCAGCAAGCTGGCCACTAACGCCGCTCTGAGCAAGTCGATCGGGCGAGACAAGGGCCGAGTCACAGAGATCGATCTCCACTGGGATTAAGCCCGCCGCCTCGCGGCGGCGGGCATTCCGGAATGGAAGGAATTTATTCGATGATCTGGATGACGCGGCGGGTCCGCGGCTCGACGATCACCGTGCGGTCATTCACAACCGTGTACTGATAGCCTTTCGTTCCGAATTCAGCGGGAACTTTCCGATAGGTCACCCCAGACCGGGGCAGCACGGCGCCCACCTGGAGATCCTCACGATAGGTGTAGGACGGCACTTCATGCTCCGACACATATGTCTTGAAGCGTGGGGTATTGTCGCCGACGATCGCACCGGCGACGGCGCCGCCTACTCCGCCGACCACTGCTCCGACAGGGCCGCCCACAACCGCCCCGCCAACCGCGCCGGCCGCCGCCCCACCGGTCGCTCCGCCTCGGGCGCCTTGCGGGTTCTGTGCAAATGCCATCACCGGAATCACCGCGACGGCTGCGACAAGCATAATCTTCCTCATCACATAGCCTCCTGTTGATCCCCCAGGCACAATTCAAACCATGGAGGCGGCGGTGAGTTCCTCGGGAAAGTTGGTGCCTCCGTTGCGCGGCTTTCGGGGAGCGGGGAGCTTTCCAACGGAATCCGTCCCTCGATGCTTAAGCTTGCCGGGCGTCGTTTCCTTTCCGGGCAAGCTGCGACGCTCGGTTTTTCCGACAGCCGGCAATCCGGTCCGCCCTCTGCAAGGGCGCCACTTCAGCAAGACATCCGCGTCGAAATGCGGGTGGTCCCTTGTCGGACCGCTAGCGTGTTGACCGGTGCCCCCTCCCCGCGCCGCGTCCATCGGATTCGCGAGCGGCACTCCGAGAGCTGCGTTGACCTATGCGCTGCTCTTCACGGTCGCGGGGGGGCGCGATGAGCATGTTGATCTTTGGCACTCCGCTCCGCTGGCACCTTGCTTTGCGTCGAACGATGCTGCCGCAGGACTCGGCACGCCAGCCGCTCCGACACGTCAAATTTCTTGATGACGTGGTTGATGCAGCGCCCGCGGCGGGCGGGGCTCAGTCGTTTCCTGAGACAGCTTCCTTGAGGATCAACTTCTCAAGCGTCAGATCAGAGGCGGCCTTCCGCAGCCGCTCGTTCTCCTTCGCAAGGTCCTTCAGCCGTTTCAACTGGTCAGACCTCTTGCCGCCGAACTCCTTGCGCCACCGGTAATACGTGAACGCCGTCGCGGCGATCGTTCGGATCGCTTCGGCCACGGGACGGCCTTGGGACAACAACACATCGACCTGTTGCAGCTTCACGACGATCTTTTCAGGCTTGTGCGGCCCCTGCCCCAGCGGTCGGTTAAGTGAGTTACGTAAAAAGCATTGCACTTGGACGAAGTGAACGCGATGAGGGGAACGCCGTAGATGCAGCCCGCATCTCGCGATGTGGAACGCATCAAGATGAAATTTCGTCGCACTGCCGCAATTGCGCTAGCTTTGTCGCTCCTGGCCTCCCCCGTGCTCGCAAAGAATTTTGCCGTGCCCGACAAGGATCCGGCCATAATTGTTTCGATCCCCAACGACTGGGATACCAAAGAAGTCAAATACGGGTACGAAGGCTGGTCGCCCAACAAGGATGTCTATATTTCTGTTGAATTCGCCGCGATCAAGAATGTTAAGGCGATGATGGAAGCCAACCAGAAGTGGATGAAAGATACCGGTATTAAAGTAAATAAGCCAATCGAGGCCGAAACGAACCTGAACGGCATCACGGCAACGATTTACAAATTCGAGACGACCTACAAAGATGAGCCGACCACTGTAGATTTCATTATGTTGCCCGGTGGTAAGGACCGCGTTGTCCTGCTTACGCTCTGGGGCAACGATGAGGAACGCACGAAGCACGGCAAGGCGATCGATTCGATCCTTTCCAGCGTCAAAGCGATCAACTGACCTGGCAGCGAAAGCTCGAGTTGCAGCCGCCAGGGCCATCATCAGGCTTCTGCTGACCGCAACCCACTCTGGTTATTGTACGTCACTCGGCGGCCCCGCGCGTTGGGGCGCCGAGTGACCGAACGCATCGCCGATGAACCTGCCCCGATGCTGGACCGGCCTGCTGGCCGCTTCCAGGGGGGGGATCCGTCACCGCCACATGCCTCGCATCCGCGCACGAACATCAATCCTCGGCCCATTGCTGGGAGTGCGGCCGGCGTCTGCCGTCGCAATGCGCGGCCAGGCGCAGCGCTCGAAATGCCCGAGCAGTCCGTTGGGAATGAAGCGGGTTCGGTTCGCGTAGACGTGGCGGTCCCCGGTCGAGGACTGGCCATGCGTGAAGAAGCGCTGCGGCACGACGAGATGCAGATCGTCCTTGGCGCGTGTCATCGCGACGTAGAGCAGCCGCCGTTCTTCCTCGATCTCATCGGTTGAACCGGCGCCGAGATCGATTGGGATGCAGCCATCGACGACGTTCATGACGAAGACCGATTTCCACTCCTGGCCCTTGGCCGAGTGAATCGTGGAGAGGATCAGGTAGTCCTCGTCCAGTAGCGGCACGCCGGCCTGATCGCTGGTCGCGTCAGGTGGATCGAGCGTGAGTTCGGTCAGGAAGCGCTCACGCGACGGGTAGCCTCCGGCGATCTGCTCGAGTTGGACAAGGTCGGCTTGTCGCGTCGAGGCGTCCTCATGGATGCGCTCCAGATGCGGTTCGTACCAGAGCCGTGCGCGCTCGATCTCAGCGGGCCAGCCGCAGCCGCCCGAACGCAGATCGGCAACGGCAGTCTGGAAGCCTTGCCAATCATCACCGGCGCGTGGCGGCGCAGGAGCGTCATGCAAGGCCCCAATCGCATCCGAAGCCTGGGCTATGTGGTCGAGCACGCGCTGCGCCGAGGTCGGTCCGACGCCGGGCAGAAGCTGCAGGATGCGGAAGCCGGCGACACGGTCGCGCGGGTTCTCGACGAAACGCAGAAGCGCCAGGACATCCTTGATATGGGCCGCGTCGAGAAATTTGAGGCCGCCAAACTTGACGAAGGGGATGTTGCGCCGAGTCAGTTCGACTTCGAGCGGGCCGCTGTGGTGTGACGCCCGGAAGAGCACGGCCTGCTGCTTCAGCGTGGATCCCGCCTCGCGGTTCTCCAGCACCCGTTCGGCGATGAAGCGAGCCTGATCGGCCTCATCACGCACATGGACGAGTTGCGGCGCCGCGCCGGCTGCCCGATCGGTCCATAGGTTCTTGGTGAAGCGCTCGGCTGCCAGGTCGATGACGCCATTGGCTGCCGCCAGGATGGCACTGGTCGAGCGGTAGTTCTGATCGAGCGTGATGACCTCGGCCGGTGGTGAGAAGGCCGCGGGGAAGTCGAGGATGTTGCGGATCGTCGCGGCCCTGAAGGAATAGATCGACTGGGCATCGTCCCCGACGACGGTGAGCCCGTGGCCCCCTGGCTTCATCGCAAGCAGGATCGAGGACTGGAGCCGATTGGTGTCCTGATACTCGTCGACCATGACATGATCGAAGCGCCCGCCGATATCGGCGGCAAGGTCAGGGTCAGCCATGACCTGGGCCCAGTAGAGCAGCAGGTCGTCGTAATCGAGTACGTTCTGGCTCTGCTTGGCCTCGACATAGGCCGCAAACAGATCCCGCAGCTCCGCCACCCAGGCCACGCACCAGGGAAAGGATCGGCCAAGGACATCCTCGATCGGCATCTCCGCATTCACGCAGCGCGAATAGATCGACAGACATGTCCCCTTCGTTGGAAAGCGCGCTTCAGTCTTGGAGAACCCAAGCTCATGCCGGACGAGGTTCATCTGATCAGCGGCATCCTCGCGGTCATGGATCGTGAAGGCAGGATCGAGCCCGATCTGATCGGCATAGTCACGCAGCAGGCGCGCGCCGATCCCGTGGAAGGTGCCTGCCCATGTCAGCGCATCCGCCAGGACGCCGGCGCCATCGCCAAGCACCTTTCGGGCGATGCGCTCGACGCGCCTTGCCATCTCCGTGGCCGCGCGACGGGAGAAGGTCATCAGCAGAATGCGGCGTGGATCGACGCCGCTGACCATCAGATGCGCCACGCGATGGGCGAGCGTGTTGGTCTTGCCGGAGCCGGCACCCGCGATAACGAGAAGCGGGGAAGCGAAATTGGAAGCGACGCCGTGAATGACGGCGCGACGTTGCGCGGGGTTCAGCGTGTCCAGATAGGAGATCGGGGTTATGGCGTTCATCTATTCCAGCCCGCCCTCGCCGGCACGCCGTTCGAAGCGAACGCCGGCGACATGCTGCGCTTGGTTGTCTGGACCATCAGACCTCGTCCTCAACGTCCAGGCGTCGAGCGCCAGCCGAGAACGCGCCGCGGATAAAGCCGCGGGATACCGCCTGCTGCGCATCCCGGATCAACTCAGCCTGATCATGCAGCAGGGCTCGAATCGCTGCCCGGGCATCCCCGTCGAATTCGGCCAGGACGTCGTCGATTTCCTGCTCTGAAACCTCCAGATCGGTCTTTTCAAGTGGCTCTGACGACATCGATTGCGTTCCCGGAGAGGCGAACGTAGTGAGAACATAGCTGCCTGGGAAGTCAAGCCATGGGCACTGTCGAGACGTTCTTCCTCCACCCCTTCAAAACGCATCGCAAGCGTCTCGCGCCGGCGCAGCGGGTCCTGGCGAGGACGAAACATCACGCGGTCAGCGACGGAGAGCGCATGAACGATCCGGGAAACCGAAGCCAACTCACAACGACAGCCTTGCGGCCAATACCAACGCCCAGCGGATGTTCCTGAAACCCATCATGGGCATGTCGGCTTTCGGCAGCAGGTGGGAGAAGCAGCTCCTGACCTTCGAGGGGCAGCGGAGTGTTATCGGGATGTCCCGATGCGGGATCTCCAAGGGATTGAGCGGCCCGCCATTCCATTGCATGACACCATCCTTCGTCTCAGCCGACACACATCAAGCTGGAAACCATGCTGGCGGACCTTGCCCTCGATGACCCGGCCCTCGATGACCCGGCCCTCGATGACCCGGCCCTCAATGATCTGGCCCTCAATGATCTGGCCCTGGCGTCAAACGTCAGCGAAAGCTTCGAAATTCGGAGCATTAACCATCTGAGCCGGTCCGCCGAAGTCGCCGATTGCAGTCGCCTTACGTCATCAGCCTCTATGGGCCGTGACGCGGGTGGCCGCCGTCACATATCGCAATGCTTGTGAAATTCCGATGGAAATCCAAGTGGTTGCATCACGATCGGAGCACCCGGTGATTCCCAGATTGGTGGGTTCGACCCCGCTGCGCTACTTCTCCGAGGTGGCCGAGCGCGGCTCCTTTCGCGCCGCGGCGGAATCGCTTCGCATTGCGGCCTCGGCGATCAACCGGCAGGTCAGCAATCTCGAGAGCGATCTCGGCGTGAAGCTGTTCGAACGGGCGCGCGGGCGGGCCGGGCTGCAATTGACCGATGCCGGCCGCATCCTGCAGTTCCGCCTGCGTTCGGCGATCAATGAACTGCGCATCGCCAACGATGAAATCGTCGCGCTGCAGGGACTGCAGCGTGGGCATGTCACCATCGGCTTCAACGATGTCGTGGTGAACTCCATCTTGCCGGGGGCGATCAAGGCATTCAATCAGACACATCCGGGCATCAGGTTCGGCGTCAGGGTCGACAGCACGCGCGGGCTCGTCTCCCGCATGAAGGACGGCGATATCGAGTTCGCCGTCGCCTATAATTTTGCCTCTGATGTCGAGCTGTCCTGCCTGGAGAGCGTCTCTCTCAGGATGTATCTGGTCGCCTCGCCCGATCATCCGCTTGCCGGCCGGTCATCGGTCACGCTTGCCGACCTCGCCGGCTTCAACCTCATCCTGCCCGATGGCTCGGGGTTTCTGCGCCAGATCTTCGAGGTCGCGTTTCGTGGCTCCAATGCGCAGATCCAGCCGCTCGTCGAGACGAATTCCTTCGAGCTGATCCATTCGCTGGTCGAATGTGGCGTCGGCATCAGCATCGTGACGGGGCGGGCGCAAAGGAATGACGGTGGGCCGCGGCTCGTCCATGTCGAGATCAAGGATCCGCTGTTGTCGCAGAATGTGCTGGCCTGCTGCAAATTGCCCGACCGCAGCCTGTCGCCAGCCGCCGCGGCCTTCGCCGGGGTCGTCTGCGAGGCGTTGAGAGCCTTTGGGGCACGCGAAGCCCGCTTCGGGGACGGTGGCTGAGGATAGGCAGGGCTCCATCGTAGAGCGTCATTCTCGGGCTTGCCCCGAGAAACTCATGACCAGAGCGTTCTGGTTTACGAGATGGTCGGGTCAAGCCCACTGCTGTCCGGTTGGTGTTTTGGCCCCTGCGCGGATCATGCACGGCTCTCGCCTCGCGGGCGAAATGAAGCGAAGTGCCGGATGCAGGGCGCGGGGAACCCTTCTCCCGTGTGGGAGAAGGGCAGGGATGAGGGCAGGCCAGACAACCAGATCGCGCAAGCGGCGCCGCATCGTCTCCTGCGCTTCTCCTGCGCTTTCAAGATGAAGCCGCCGCTGCGGCACAGTAGCGCCCCCAACAATCAGCGGCAGGCCCTCATCCCTGCCCTTCTCCCATCCGGGAGAAGGGTTCCCCGCGCCTGTCTTATTCGCCCCCGCCCGCTGGAAAGCCTGCGATGAACGGAGCTTTTCGATCGGGCGCTCGCGGCGAACCGGACAGTCGTGGCACAAACCCGAGAATGACACGTCCCTGGATTCGGTTTGCCTGGATTCGGCTCGGCGCATTTTCAAGGCTCTGATCTGGCACCGGTTTGTTCCAGAAAACCGCCGCCCAGGGCTCCATTTGCGCGCGGGCCGCCGCGATCAGATATGCGCCCAACACATGCCGCCCGCCTGATCCGTGCATGACGGGCTGCGCGCGCTGCGATGTTTCCGGATTTTTTCCGGATTTTTCTGAACTCTGGCCGGCTTTGCTCAGGTCATGCATTCAATGCGCTAATTTCGTGTCCTTAAAGCGGCCGAATTGGCGCTTTACGTGGGAACGTAGTCATGAGTACCCAACGGAAGCTCCGATAAGCATCCGGACGGCGGCTGGCTAAAATATGGGCACAATAACTTCGGAATTTGAAATAATTTGTTCGAAGTCCGATGCGGCCTGGACTGCTTTACAGAATCAATACTCTGAACGCCTGAGCGTGGCGGAGATCGATTTCCTGTTCTCCCGTCTCGTCCTCGGTCTGAGCGCGCCGTTCTATGCCGAGCGCGAGCCAGCGCTTCATTTCGATGTCTGTGGCGAACTCGTCGGGCGCAAGCTGCCGCCCGAGCGCGTCCACGCGGCTTTGCATGCCGTTCCGCAACCCAGCCAGCCATGGGTCGAAAGGGCTTTTGACCTGGCGGAAGAGCACGGAACCAAGATCGGAATGGCGCTGGCCGAGCAGCGCGACCGAGCCGATCACCAAGCCGACCAACAAGCGGATCACACAGACGCCAAAGCCGATGCGGCACATCGAGAGCTTTCGAGCGGGGCAAAGGAGCAACTGGGCTGATGACCGCAACCGGGCTGACGAATTGCACTGACAAGCGCGCACGGGGCGGGTTCCGCGGCGGTTTCGCCGGCAATTGGGTTTCAGGTGGCGGCGACAGCCGCTCGCTGCGGCGCCGGCTGATGGCGGTGCTGCGCATGGCCCATCGCGTGCTCGGGGTCAGCCGCAAGGGCATGGGTCTCGGGACCTTGGGCATCGGGGACAGCCTGCGTTCGGCCAGCGCGATCGGCGGCCTGGCCGCGCTGGCCGCGCTCGGCCTCTCCGCGCCGGCCCAGGCGCAATATCAGGCGGGCGGCGGCACGGCGTCAGCCGGCAACGCCGTCGCCATCGGTAACGGTGCCCAAGCGAATGGCGTGAACAGCGTGGCGTTGGGCATCTCTAACAGTGCAACGGGCAACGCTTCGATCGCCATCGGCTATTCGATGGGGGTCAATGGCCTCAATGCCATAGGCATAGGTGTCTTCGCGGGCGCGACCGGCGTCAACGCACTCGCCTTGGGCGGGAATGCCCAAGCCCTTGGGGACGCAGCAAGCTCGATTGGCGTCAACTCGGTTGCAGCCGCAGGCGCGGCCGCCTTTGGCCTCAACGCGCGCGCCGACGGAACGAACTCGACGGCGATCGGCTTTGTTACCCGGGCGACCGGGCTGCGCGCCACCGCGCTCGGGTTTCAAGCAACTGCGTCGGGTGTGGATGCCATTGCCCAGGGCAATTCCGCTAACGCAAGCCAACAGAATGCCGTCGCCGTCGGCTTCGGGACAGTCGCATCGGGGATCAACTCCGTCTCTCTCGGCTCGCGTACTGCCGTGGGAGCGGGTGCTCTTGGGCAGAGCGCCATCGCCATCGGCACGGATGTGACGGCGTCCGCGAACGACGCACTCGCCGTCGGACGCCAAAGCCAGGCGACCGCCGTTTTCGCCACCGCGATCGGGACAAGTTCCCGTGCGACAGGGTTAAGCTCGGCAGCGTTCGGCCCCACCGCCAATGCCGGGGCCGACTTCGCGCTGGCTCTCGGCAATGCGGCCACATCGAGCGGAACCGCCTCGGTCGCGATCGGGTCAGGAGCGCAGAGCACGAACACCGGCACCATAGCGGTGGGCAACAATGCTGCCGCGACCGTCGCGCGCGCAACCGCGCTGGGAGTGAGCGCCTCGGCCGGCGCGCAGAGCGCTGTGGCCATCGGCGATACCGCCAATGCGAGCGGATTCGACAGCACCGCTCTCGGCATCGGCACCGTAGCCAGCGCCGACAATTCCACTGCCGTCGGACGTGAAGCCCGCGCCACCGGACTCAACAGTACCGCGCTCGGCCGCGGCGCCCAATCCAGCGCCCAGAACTCCATCTCTCTCGGCGTTGGGACGAGAGCGACCGGGGTAAACTCGGTCTATCTCGGCTCGAGCAGTTTTGCGACAAGCGCGAGTGGGGAGAGCGCTATCGGCATCGGCACGGACGTGACGGCATCCGCGACCAACGCCATTGCGATGGGACGCGACAGCACTGCGGACTCCGCCGACGCCGTCGCCATCGGCACCGGCGCGTACGCGAGCGGCGGCAAGGCGGTGGCGATCGGCGCCGGCAATGTCGCCTTCGGCGACGGCGCGGTGGCGATCGGCGATCCGAGCTTCGCCAGCGGCACCGGCGCCTTCACCGGCGGCGCCAACAACATCGCCAATGCCGACGGTACGGCGAGCGCCACCGCCGCCAACCAGGCCAATGGCGCGGTCGCGATCGGCAACAACAATGTCGCGATCGGCCAGGGTTCGGTGGCGATCGGCAATTTCAGTCGCGCGGGCGCTGCGGGCGCGGTCGCCTTCGGCGACGCGGCTACCGCGACCAACGCCCGCGACGTCGCCCTGGGCTCGGGCTCGGTGACGGGCACGGCGGTGGGCACGGCGAGCACCGTCGTCAACGGCACGACCTATAACTTCGCTGGCACCACGCCGGGCTCGACCGTGAGCGTCGGCGCGGCCGGCGCCGAGCGCACCATCACCAATGTCGCGGCAGGTCGGATCAGCGGCTCCTCGACCGATGCGATCAACGGCTCGCAGCTTTTCGCCACCAACCAGGCCGTCGACAGCATCGGCGCCACCGTCACCAACATCACCACCGGTGGCGGCATCAAGTATTTCCATGCCAATTCCGCCTTGCCGGATTCGCAGGCGCTGGGGACGAACTCCGTCGCCATCGGCCCCAACGCGGTCGCCAACAATGCCGGCGACATCGCGCTTGGCCTGGGCTCGGTCACAGGCGCAGCGGTGGGCACGTCGAGCATCGCGATCAACGGCACGACCTACAACTTCACCGGCACGACGCCGAGCTCGACCGTAAGCGTGGGCGCGGTGGGCGCCGAGCGCACCATCACCAATGTCGCGGCGGGCCGGATCAACGGTTCCTCGACAGACGCGGTCAACGGCTCGCAGCTCTATGCGACCAACCAGGCCGTCGACAGCATCGGCGCTGCCGTCACCAACATCAGCACCGGCGGCGGCATCAAATACTTCCACGCCAACTCGACCTTGCCGGATTCGCAGGCGCTGGGGACGAACTCCGTCGCGATCGGTCCCAACGCGGTCGCCACCAATGCCGGCGACATCGCTTTGGGCTCGGGCTCGGTCTCGGGCACGGCGGTGGGCACGGCGAGCACCGTGATCAACGGCACGACCTATAATTTCGCCGGCACGACGCCGGGCTCGACCGTGAGCGTCGGCGCGGTGGGGGCCGAGCGCACGATCACCAATGTCGCGGCGGGCCGGATCAATGGCTCCTCGACCGACGCGATCAACGGCTCGCAGCTTTTTGCGACCAACCAGTCGATCGACAGTCTCGCCAGCTCGGTCACCAACATCAACACCGGCGGCGGCATCAAATACTTCCACGCCAACTCGACCTTGCCGGATTCGCAGGCGCTGGGAACGAATTCCGTCGCCATCGGCCCCAATGCGGTGGCGACCAACACCGGCGACGTCGCGATCGGCCTGAATTCCGTCTCGGGCACGACGACGGCGGTGGCGGGCGCGACGATCGGCGGCACGGCCTATAGCTTCGCCGGCGCAGCCCCGGC
This sequence comes from Bosea vaviloviae, assembly GCF_001741865.1. NCBI lineage: Bacteria > Pseudomonadati > Pseudomonadota > Alphaproteobacteria > Hyphomicrobiales > Alloboseaceae > Allobosea > Allobosea vaviloviae. Next base: position 4,092,703 of record NZ_CP017147.1, on the reverse strand, counting down.
CGGCGCCTTCTCGGTCGGCTCGGCCGGCTCTGAGCGCCAGATCCAGAACGTCGCGGCCGGGCGGCTCACCGCCGCCTCGACCGATGCGGTCAACGGCTCGCAGCTCTTCGCGACCAACCAGCAGGTCACGGTCAACTCGACCGACATCGCCACGCTCGGCACGACGGTCAACAATATCGCCGGCAATGTCTCGACCGTCTACACCGACGCCAATGGCGACGGCATCCGCTATGTCCGCACCAATGACCGGACGCTTGCGATCACCGATTCCTTCGCCCAGGGGATCGCGGCGACCGCCGTCGGCTACCAGGCGACCGCCGTCGCCGATAATTCGCTGGCGCTCGGCCGCGACAGCCAGGCCACCATCCTGGGCGGCGTCGCGCTCGGGTCCGGTTCGATCGCCAATCGCGCGCTGGCGCCCCTCACCGGCACGCTGCCGGCGGGTGCGGCGATCATCCAGTACAACACCACGGACAAGACGCTGCTCGGCGCCGTCTCGGTCGGCACCACGACCTCCTACCGGCAGATCACCAATGTCGCCGACGGCACCCAGGCCCAGGACGCCGTGACGATCCGCCAGCTCCAGGGCGCCATCGCCTCGGTCGCGACGACTCCCAGCATGTATTTCCACGCCAATTCGACCGGCCTGGACTCGCTTTCCGTCGGGGCGGAGTCGATCGCGGTCGGCCCCAGGACCGTGGTCAACGGCGATAACGGCATCGGCATGGGCAATGGCGCGATCGTCGACCTGACCGCGCCGGGCGGAACCGCCATCGGCCAGAACGCGCATGTCATGCTGGCCGACGGCGTCGCGCTCGGCACCAATGCGACGGCGGGCGGCATTCAATCCATGGCGCTCGGCGCGGGCGCGACCAGCAATTTCGCCAACAGCGTTGCGCTCGGCGGGAACTCGGCGACGCAAGCGACGGTCGCGACCGCGAGCACCACGATCCGCGGCACGACCTATAATTTCGCCGGAGCCGCCCCGGTCGGCACCGTCAGCATCGGCAATGTCGGCGCGGAGCGGACGCTGACGAACCTCGCCGCCGGGCGCATCTCCGCGAGCAGCACCGATGCGATCAACGGCTCGCAGCTCTATGCGACCAATCAGGCCCTGGAGAGCGTGCAGGGCGGCATCGGCACGATCAACAACAGCGCCGTGTTCTATGACCTCAATATCGACGGCAGCAAGAAGAACAGCCTCACATTGCAGGGCGGCGACCCCAATGCTCCGGTCGTCATCTCCAATGTCGCCGAGGGCGTGAAAGGCACCGACGCCGTCAACGTCAACCAGCTCAACCGGGGCGTTGCCGAGGCCAAGTCCTATACCGACAGCCAGATGGGGGCCGTGGCCGATGCGGCCAGGAACTATACCGACCAGAAGTTCGGCCAGCTGAACCAGCAGGTTCGCGCCGCCCGCCAGGAGGCGCGGCAGGCGGCCGCGGTCGGCCTCGCCGCGGCGTCGCTGCGCTTCGACGATCGTCCCGGCAAGTTCAGCGCGGCGGCCGGCGGCGGCGTCTGGCGGGGCGAAGGCGCCCTCGCCTTCGGCGCCGGCTACACCAGCGAGAACGGCCGCGTCCGCGCCAACCTGACCGGCGCGACCACCGGCGGCGAATGGGGCGTCGGCGCCGGCGTCAGCGTCACGCTGAACTGAGGGCGGCATGGCTGGCAGGCGCGCCCTATCCGTTTCCGCCATGGTCATGAGCTTGGCCATGACTTGCGGGTTGGCCATGATTTGCCTGCTCTTGTCCGGCCAGCACTCGGCCGGGCAGCAGCCGACCGGTTCCGATTACCGGATCAAACCCTCCGACGTGACTTTGCCGCCCAATGTGAAGCTGGGCAGCTACCGCCGGATCACTCAGCCCTTCGAAAACTGGACCTTGATCTGCGACGAAAACCTGCAGACGCGGCAGAAGATCTGCAACGTGACCCAGACCATCGAGGATTCGGCCGGTCGCCTGGCGTTCAGCTGGTCGCTCGCCGCCACCAAGGACGGCAACCCCTACATGATCCTGCGTACCACCTCGGATGCGAAGTACCCCGGACTGGTCGCGTTGCGGTTTCAGGGCCAGGCCAATCCGGTCAAGGTTGAGCTCGACGGCTGCAATGCCGCGGTCTGCGTCGGAATGCTGCCTGTTGGGCCGGCGGTGCGCGAGCAGATCGCGAAGAGCGCGATCCCGGAGGTCTCTTATGAGACGACCAGCGGAGCGACGGTGACGCTTGCCGCCACCCTCAAAGGGCTCTCGAAAGCGGTCGAGGCGATCAGATGAACAGGCGATCCCGATGAATCAGCAATCCATTCATGATCGGATCATGTCGCGGCAGCAGGGCTATCGCTCCAGCGACGCCGTGATCGAGCCCAGGCGAAGCTGGGTCAAGGTCGCACTCTATGCGGTCATCGGCATCACAGCCCTGGGCGGAGTTGCCTATGGCTCGATGAACTTTGCCTCGATCCGTGGCCTGATCTCGCAGCCGGCGATCGCGGAAACGAACAAGACCGACCGGTCCCGCCCCGAAACGCCCTTCCTGCAGCACGCCAGGCAGGCGGGCTTGAAGAGCTGCTCCACGGTGTTCCCCGTTCTCGGCGAGTTGCTGACGAATGGCGCCAAATACGACGTTCAGTCGTCGTGGAACAATCAATCCGCCGACAGCCATGCGGTGCAGGCCCTGGTCGGCATGAGCTACACGACCCAGGCCTATAGCGGGCCGGCCGCCGGCGTGGTTTTCGCCGCGCCGACGCAATCGACCTGCGAAGGCACGATGGTCCGGGTGGCGCCCTTCTCCGCCTCATGCGCCGAGATTCCGGCGGTTCTCCCGCAAGGCAGCAAGCTCGCCAGCAATCTCGGGCAGATCGCCGTCTATGCCCTCGCCAATAATGGCGGAAACGCCTTGCTGCTCCCGACCGGGACTGGCTGCGTCGTCGTCTCCGTGGCCTCGGCCGCGCGACAGTAAGGAGCTCGCGATGACACTCCGCTCTGCCATTGCCGCGATCGGCGTGCTTTTCGTCTGTTCGGGGCAACTCGGCGCGGCCGATCTGCCGGCCAGACCGATCAAGGGGCCTGTTCCGCCTCCGACCAAGGAGAGCGGAATCTGGGCGGCGATCGCCTATGCGAGCGCCAACGAGAAGCACGGCTTCTTCTGGGGCGCCGACAAGCGGCAAGAGGCGGCGGATCTGGCCCTCGAGCATTGCCGGCGGGCTGGAGGCGATGATTGCGTCGTCGTGAGCGTCTTCCGCAATCATCGCCATTGGGACGATGATGACCGCACCGGGTTTCCCTATCATCACTGTGGCGCGCTCGCCGTGGCCCAAGAGCCTGCCGTGGCCCAAGAATCTGCCGTGGCCCAAAAATCTGCCGTGGCCCAGGAATTCGCCATGGCCAAAGGCAAGGGCGACCGCATCACGAGCGACCGGGTCAGGCCCTGGAGCGCAAAGGCGGCGCCGACGCGCCGGGAGGCCGAAGATCAGGCCGTGCAGGCCTGCGAGCGGACAGGCACGCAATGTGCCGTGCGCGAATGGGTCTGCACCTGACGTAAACAGCAGACTCTCGTCATGGTCGGGCTTGTCCCACGGCTGTCCGGCTCGCCGCGAGCGCCCGATCGAAAAGCTCCGTTCATCGCAGGCTTTCCAGCTGGCGGTGACGAATGAGACAGGCGCGGGGAACCAGCGCGAGGCGAAGGAACAGCCCTTTTCGCCGGGGGCAGCCATGGCGTTCTCGGCCAGCCTGATGCGGTTGCCAGCCTGCGACCTTGCCGTGCCCACGACAGGAACGGCAGACAGCAGCGACGCCGTATAGGGGTGGTGCGGGCCGCGCAGGAGCTGAGCCGCCTCGCCCTGCTGCGCGATGGCGCCACGATACATCACCGCGATCCGGTCGGAGATATGCGCGATCACCCCGATATCGTGCGAGATGAACAGATAGGACAGGCCGAACTGCGCCCGCAGATCGGAGAGCAGGTTCAGCACGGCGGCCTGAACGGACACATCGAGCGCCGAGACCGCCTCGTCGCAGACGGTGAATCGCGGCCGCCCCGCAAGGCCACGTGCAATGCCGATGCGCTGCTTCTCCCCGCCCGACATCTGGTGCGGATAGCGCGTGCGATAGCTGCGCGGCAGCCGGACCAGATCCAGCAGCCGGTCGATCACCGCGCCCGCTGCGACCCCCTTGGCGATCCCGAACAGTTCGAGCGGACGCTTCGACCAGCCCTCGGCAGGCTGCGCGTATGGCAGAGTTCTTCCGCTGATCGATTGCAAAGTTCAGAGCGCCGGGCCGTCGCTTCCCAACCTGGTTGATGTCTGAAACACGACCCGGTTCAAAAGCTCGACCTGATTGATATCGGTCCACTCCCGCCGGATGAGCCGGTTTTTCCGGGAGGGCAGTGCGTATCACCGCAACACCATGCCCGTGACAAGCGTCAGATTGAGCGCGATCAGCATAACCGCTATCGCGCTGGCCAGCCCTGTCTGCCAGAGCGGCGGTGCGAGAGCCCCCATCTTCTTGCGTGAAGCTGTTAGCAACACCAGCGGCGTCACTGCGAACGGCAATTGCAGGGCCAATACGACCTGGCTCAAGATCAGGAGGTCCGTGGTGCGGGTATTGCCGTAAAATTGCAGCACTATCACTGCGGGCAGAATGGCGACGAGGCGGGTTACCAGGCGCCGCAGCCATGTTGGCAAGCGGATCTCGATGAAGCCCTCCATCACGATCTGCCCGGCCATGGTCGCCGTCACGCTGGCGTTAATGCCGCAGCACAGGAGCGCGATCGCAAAGAGTGTCGGCGCAGTTGCGCTGTTCAGAAGCGGCGTAAGGATCTTATAGGCCTGCTCCAACTCGGTCACTTGGGTCTGGCCGGCGGAGTGGAATGTCGCCGCAGCGACGATGAGCAGCGAGGCGTTGACGAGAAAGGCGAAGAGCAAGGCGGCGCTGGAATCGATCGTCGCGAAGCGAAGTGCCTCGCGGAGGTCGCGCTCCTCGCGGCCGTAGGCGCGAGTCTGGACAATGCCCGAATGGAGATAAAGGTTATGCGGCATGACGGTTGCGCCGATGATGCCGAGCGCCAGATAAAGCATATCGGGGTCGGTCAGGATCACGCGGCTTGGGGCAAAGCCGCCTAGCACTCCGCGCCAGTCCGGATTCGCCATGGCCAGTTGGATGGCGAAGGAAATGGCAACCACGCCAAGCAGTGTGATGATGAAAGCCTCGATCCAGCGAATGCCCTTGTTCTGTAGCCAAAGCACGACGAAAACGTCGAGCGCGGTCAGTACCACGCCGATCTCGATCGGCAGGCCGAAGAGCAGATTGAGCGCGATCGCTGTTCCAAGCACCTCGGCGAGGTCGGTCGCGCAAATCGCCAGTTCCGCCAGCACCCAAAGAGGTACGCTGATCCAGGGCGGATAGGCGTCCCGGCAGGCCTGCGCAAGATCGCGGCCGGTCGCAATCGCGAGCCTGGCGCAAAGCGCTTGCAGGACGATCGCCATGACATTCGAAAGCAAAGCAACGAAGAGAAGCGCATAGCCGAAGCGGGATCCTCCGGCGACCGCCGTCGCCCAGTTTCCAGGGTCCATATAGCCCACGGCGACAAGGTATCCGGGGCCCAGAAAGGCGAGAAACCTACGCCACGATGTCGCTCCGGGGGCCAACGGCACCGAGGCGAAGGCTTCGACAAGCGAAGGTTCGCGCGGGGCGCGTTGCCAACCGATTTTTCTCGGCCGATGGTCAATATTCGCCGTCATGAATCCGCTGGTCTCGGCGTTGCGGCATGGAAACATAGCGCAACAACAACAGCCTATGCCAGGCTTCAAGATTAACAAGTTTAATTCTTGTTACTCTGAGGTAGCCAATGGCAATAAAGAGGTACTTCGTGGCGCATTCCCACCGAGCTGGACAATTAAGCCGCCGTTCAACACCATATTTACAGTTGCTCATAAATACGGCACCATCAATGAAAGCTAAAACGCCGAGGGGGCGATGAGAAAAATATCGATCGCGGTTGTCGACGACCATCCACTCTTAATGGAAGGTCTTGTGGCACTTATGCAGCGCAAAGTCGGGTTTTCGTTGACCGCAGCCGGATCAGATGCGAGCGATATCTATTCGATTACAGAAAAACACCGACCGGACGCGATGATAGTCGATCTGAATATGCCGGGAGATGCATTTCGGGCGATTAAGGATGCGGCACAAACAGCGCCGGATATGAAAATTGTCGTATTCACGGCCTCGACGAACACGGACCATGCCATTCAGGCTCTCGAGGCTGGCGCCAAGGCCTATGTCTTGAAAGGCAGCAGCGCCGATGACCTCATCAAGGCTATCGAGGCGACGTGTCGAGGCGAGATTTACATTACTCCCTGCTTTGCCGCCAAAGTGATCAGCGCCTTGCAGGGCAAGGCGCTGGACAGACAGGCAGCGCAGAGCGCAAAGCTTAGCGTTCGGGAGGATCAGATCGTCAGGCTGCTTCTGTGCGGCAAGCAGAACCGAGAAATTGCCAGCGCATTGTCGCTTAGCGAGAAGACCGTGAAGGGCTATATGACGCTGCTCATGCAGAAGCTGAAGGCACGCAATAGATTGGAAGTGGTGATCGCAGCGCAGAGGCTCAATCCCACAGCTTTTGAGGGCATGCGCGTTTCGCCGCGGCCGCAGAAGTCGATATAAGCCGGTCTTAGGAACGCACCGGCAGAGTTGCTCGAACTTCGGTCCCGCCGTTGTCCAGCCGTGCGATGATCAGGCTGCCGCGGAGCGCCCTGACGCGACTGTCCATGCCTTGCAAACCGAGCTTCGTGCTGCGCGCGGGATAGTGGCGTTGCAACGTCGGACCGATGCCAGTATCGGTCACCACGATCTCCAGCATCTTGCCGGTGAGACGCGCCGACACCCGCTGCCCTTGGCCTCCTGCATGTTTGTAGGAATTGTTGAGGGCCTCTTGAACAACGCGATAAGCGCAGACCCGGATGGCGCGCGAGACGCGCTCGGGTAAATCCTCGAGATCGCGCAGGACCATGGTTCCCGTCTGGTGTTCGTGCCGGGTGATCGCCAGATCTATCGTCTCCGTCGGGGATAGATTCTCGACCTCGGGAAGCACCAGCCCAGCGGAGAGATTACGCAGATCTGCAAGCGTTTGCTGGATCAGGGGCTCCAGATCCCTCCGCACCATGCCCAGCTCGTCAAGTCGAGTTGCGTTCGGGGTGGCATCAGGCAGTTTGAGCATCATCAAGCTAAGAATCTGAATGGGCCCGTCATGGATATCCGCGCCAACGCTGGCGAGATATGTTTCGTTCAAGACCGTCGCATTCAGCCGAGCGCGGTCTGCTGCGCGCCGCAAGGCGTTGTTTCGCTTTGCCAATTCGGCCGCGCGAGCAAAATTGGATTCCAACAATTCTCGTTGGTCTCCGATAGTCTTGCCAGTTTTACTTACGATTATATGTAAAAGCACAATAATTATAACTGAAACATTAAATATCAAGAACCATGTTCCATATTTTACACTTTTTATCTCGCTTTTTAAAAATTTATCATACTCATAGAATTCTCCGATAGCTATTATATTATTGGAATTTCTTTTGTAAATCGGAGCGTAAATTTCAATCAGCCTCGGAGTAATATTAATAGATCTTAATTCTGAAATATGATCATCAGTATTCTCATCGACAACAACTTCCCCGCCTTTAATACGCTCGATGTAGCCGCTATGAAGTTTCTCGTGCGAATCTGAATTGTTCGTACTGTATATAAGATTTCCATCGAGGTCCCAAAGCTTTATAATCGCGACCCGATTGCCAAGGCGGGTATCGGACAGCAAATTTTGGATCTCGGTTCGGCTCGCTGCGGGCAAGATCCGGGAATTTTCGAGCGTCTGGACATGATGCGCCAGAAAGCCCTCGAGATAGAGAGCGCCAGTCTCCGCCATGCCCTGAATCCAACCCACGCGGATTCGTTTTTCGACCCAGTAACCTAACGTCATCATCGATAAAACGATTGCTAGCGTAGCAGTGAGTAAGAATTTGCGCTCCAAGCTGAGGGCGCGCCAGGGCGTCGCAATTGAGCTCAGCATCGCCAGCCAGCGCGCAAGCTTTCGAACACTTGAAGCCGCTTGCCCGCGTTCGCCTACGGTCACCGGGGTTTTTTCGAGCTTTCCGTCAGTAGGCTTGCCCATCTCTGATCCATTTTGTGGCCGCAGACCTAACAATCATTCACTCAGCGAATCTGGGACGAAACCTACAACAAAGCGGAATGAAATGGCGGCATGCGGACGATAGCATTGATACGCTTTGCCCGGCAGCGTGCTGACATAGCGCCGCGATCATGTCTTGGGACGCGGTTTATTGCGATTGCGATTTCGCAGCGCAACATGACGTGTTGTCGAGCCTGCCGAACTTCGCATCGAGCCGAAAAAGGTCGCCTGCGAGTACGGACCAAAGTCTCGCGCTTTGGCTGGACCTTCCGATCTATGAACAAACACACCCCAGTACAATGATCCTCGCTGAGATCATAAGCGTCGCATTGCGGTCTATTCGTCCTGTCCTGAGTCGTTCGGAGCTCAGTTCGAGAAAATGCAGCGTTGAGATGCTCCGCTAAAAACTCATTTTGCGCGAAGTTGCGCTTGGTGTTCATAACATTGGGGAAAGTACGATGGTAACCTACATCAGGAGCGATCTGGACTTCATCCTCGCGCAGATCAAGATCGCAGAAGCGCATGCTGCCGGTCAGCCGCTGTTTGGGCCCGGGGGCCTAGTCCCGGCCTATACCCTCAGCTATGGATTGCGCACGGTCGATGGCCGCGACAACAACCTGCTCCCCAATCAGGAGGCGTGGGGCGCAGCCGATATTCAGTTCCCCGCGCTGGCGCCGCCGGAATACAGGTCGGCCGAGCCGTCGCCGTTCGGCCCTCCCGGCCCAGCGACAAACTACAATCCCTCGAACGCTCCCGGCTCAATGGTGTTCGATTCGAGCCTTCGCACGATCTCCAACCTTCTCGTGGACCAGACGCTGGCCAACCCGGCGGCGGTCCTGACCGCGCTGGAACGCGCCGGCTCCGCCGACCCGATGGCTGATCTCGCCCTGGTGACGCCGATCTATACCGCCTTCAAGCCGGCCTTCGACGCCGAGTACCAGGCGCGCGTGGTGATGCAGGGGGCGGTAGCTGCCTTCAACGACGATCCACTGAACCCCACCTTGATCGCCGCTCGCGACGCCGCCGTGGCTGCCCATGATGTTACCGTGGCCAACCTTCTGGCGGCACGTGACGTACGCGACCTCGCGCTTGAGCCGTTCGGCATCGCGATGGACGGGGACAACGTCCACTTGCCCAATATCGCCCCGGACGAGGGCCTGTCGGCACCCTTCAACTCATGGTTCACCCTCTTCGGGCAGTTCTTCGACCACGGGCTCGATCTCGTCAACAAGGGCGGCAGCGGCACGGTGTTCATTCCGCTTCAGCCCGACGATCCGCTCTACGTCGTCGGCAGCCCCACCAATTTCATGGTGCTGACGCGAGCCACGGTTTCGGCCGGAACGGACGGCATAATGGGGACCCCCGACGATGTCGGGCCGGTCAACACGACGACATCCTTCGTGGATCAGAATCAGACCTATACCTCGCACTCCTCGCACCAGGTCTTCTTACGCCAGTACGTGCTCAATGCAGCCGGCGATCCGGTCGCGACGGGCAAGCTGATCGAGGGGGGCGGCCTGGCTCCCGGTGGCATGGCCACTTGGGGCGAGGTCAAGGCTCAGTCGGCCGCCATGCTCGGCATTAAGCTGACCGACTTCGACGTCGGCAACGTGCCCCTGCTAAGGACCGACCAGTACGGCAACTTCATTCCCGACGCCAACGGCATGCCGCAGCTCATCACCGGCATCGGCGCCGACGGCATCCCCAACACCGCTGACGATATCGTCGTTTCGGGGAACCTTGCCACACCGGTCGATCCCACTGTGGTCGGCGCCCTGCGCATCGGCCATGCCTTCCTCGCCGACATCGCGCATGAGGCGGTTCCGGTCGGCAAGATCGCCGATGGCGACATCACGATCGGTCTGGCCAACCCGGGCAACGGTGACACCGAATACGACAACGAGCTGCTCGATGCGCACTTCATCGCCGGCGACGGCCGCGTCAACGAGAATATCGGGCTGACCGCCGTTCACCACATCTTCCACTCCGAGCACAACCGGCTCGTCGACCACACCAAGGAGAAAATCCTGGCGTCGAACGACCTGGCCTTCATCAATGAGTGGCTCGCAGTCGACGTCGCGGCGGTACCGACCACACCGGCGGAGCTTGCCGCCCTGAACTGGGACGGCGAACGCATCTTCCAGGCGGCCAAGTTCGGCACCGAGATGCAGTACCAGCACCTGGTGTTCGAGGACTTCGCCCGCAAGATCCAGCCCGCGATCGACTTCTTCGTTGTGCCCGATGGGTACCACGCGGACATCAATCCCAGCATCGTCGCCGAGTTCGCGCACGTGGTCTACCGCTTCGGTCACTCGATGCTGACCGAGACCGTCGATCGGCTCGACTCGGGCTTCAACAGCGATCCGATCGGTCTGATCGAGGCTTTCCTCAATCCGATCGAGTTCGATGCGAACCACACGATTGCGGACGGCGTCGCCGCGGGCGACATCATCCGCGGCATGACCCGTCAGGTCGGCAACGAGATCGACGAGTTCGTGACCACCGCGCTGCGCAACAACCTGCTGGGACTGCCGCTCGACCTTGCGACCATCAACCTGGCGCGCGGCCGCGACACCGGAGTTCCATCGTTGAACTCCGCTCGCGAAACGTTCTACGAGGCGAGCTCGCACGCCCCCGAACTCAAGCCCTATGCCAGTTGGGTCGATTTTGCCGGTAACCTGAAGCACGAAGCTTCGATCATCAACTTCATCGCGGCCTACGGCACGCATACGCTGATCACCAGCCAGACCACTCTGGAAGGCCGGCGCGACGCCGCGCTGACCATCATCACCGGCGTATCGGCTGACGGGGTCATGGCGGTCCCGGCCGACCGGGTCGCCTTCCTCAACGGCTACGACGCCTACGCCGGCGGCGCGCTGGGGGGTCTCAATAACGTCGATCTCTGGATCGGTGGCCTGGCCGAGAAGATCATGCCGTTCGGCGGCATGCTGGGCTCGACCTTCAATTTCGTCTTCGAAGTGCAGATGGAGAAGCTTCAGGACGGCGACCGGTTCTACTACCTGCAGCGCCTCGACGGGCTGCACCTCCTCGCCGAAATGGAGAACAACACCTTCGCCAAACTGATCCTCAAGAACGCCGATGCCGGCCACCTGCCGTCCGACGTGTTCTCGACGCCCGGTCTCATCCTCGAGGTCGATCGGACCAAGCAGTTCAATCCGGGCCTTGGCGAGACCGCCGGCGCGGACGGAATCCTGGTCGACGATCCACTTACCGCGGCGGACGAAAGCGCCGACAACTTGGGCAACGACCCCGTTGGTATGGGCCTCCTGAGCCAGCTGGTCATCCGCGACAACCCGGCGACGCCGGTAGTTGACACCAACTACCTCAAATACACTGGCGACGAGCACGTTCTGCTCGGCGGAACCGACGGCAATGACATCCTCACGGCGAGCATCGGCGACGACACACTCTATGGCGACGCCGGCAATGACCGGATGGAAGGCGGCTACGGCAACGACCAGTACATCGGAGGCGAGGGCGACGACATCATCACCGATATCGGTGGCGACGACATCATCCGCTCGGGTCCGGGCAATGACGCGATCAACGCCGGCCTCGGCACCGATCTGGTTGTTGCCGAAGAAGGCCAGGACTTCGTCGTCCTCGGCGCCGACATGCTGGACGAGGTGTTCGGCGGCGTCGGCGACGACTTCATCCTCGGCAGCAAGACGACCGAGCAGTCGATGGGCGGTGAAGGCAACGACTGGATCGAGGTCGGTGCCTGGACCGGGGCCATCGGCGACAACTTCGATGATCAGTTCGCGGCCGACATGGTGATCGGTCACGACGTCTTCCACGGCGACGGCGGCTTCGACGAATTCATCGGCGAAGGCGGCGACGACATCTGGGTCGGCAGCATCGGCCGGGGCAAGTTCGACGGCATGTCCGGTTTCGACTGGGCAACCTACTCGGACATGTTGCTTGGCGTGAATGCCGACTTGTTCCGGCAGCACTTCGACGCCCTGCCGCTGCCTCCTCCCGACGCGGCTCTCGATGAATATTCCTTCGTTGAGGGCGTATCAGGCTCGAAGTTCAACGATCAGATCCTAGGCAGCGACGTAACCGCGGCGGACATGCCGACGGAGGGTGCCCGCGGCAGCGTGCTCAACGCTGAGGGCATCGCCCTCATCAACGGGCTGCAGGCGATTGTCGGCGCTGGCGTCACCTCCTTCGCCGGCGGCAACATCCTGCTCGGCGGCGACGGCAGCGACACCATCACGGGCCGGGGCGGCGACGACATCATCGACGGCGACAAGTGGCTGGACGTCGAAATCGGGGTGTTCGCCCTGGCCGACGTCAACCATACCGGCACTCCGCTAGCGCTGCACCGCACCATGAAGACCCTGACGGCAGACGTCTTTGCCGGGCTGATCAATCCCGGTCAGCTTTCCATCGTCCGCACGATCAAGACGGATGCGACCCCGGGCGATATCGACGTCGCCAAGTACCAGGGGCTGCGCTCCGACTATTCGTACGGCGCCACCGCCGATGGCCAGGTGACGATCACCGACACGACCGATCTCAACCTCGACGGCTCGGACAGGCTCCGCAGCATCGAACGGGTGCAGTTCAGCGACAACAGCTCGCTGGGGATCATCGTCGGCACGCCCGGCAACGACACCCTCAATGGTACGGCGACGGATGACCTGATCCTGGGTCTTGCCGGCGCCGACACGCTGAATGGCTTGGCCGGCAACGACATCCTCGTCGGCGGCCCGGGCGGCAACACCGCTACCTACCTCGACAACTTCAACAACCCGGGCCTTGGCAATTCGAACGGCACCGCAAGCTGGGATCCTGACTGGGTCGAGAGCGGCGACAGTGGTGGTACGACTAGCGGCCAGATCCGCATCGATAACGGCAACGACGTGCTGCAGTTCATCGGCGGCATCCCTGCGGGGAGCTTCGACGGTGCACAGATCCAGCGCACCGTTGACCTTGCCGGAGCGACCGCAGCCACGCTGACCTACTCGATTGCCGAGACCGGACTGGATGCGAGCGATGACTCGATCACCGTGTTCTTCTCACGCGATGGGACGACCTTCGTTCAGGTCGACCTGATCAATGATGCGACGAACACTGTCGCCCTCCGCACGATCGACCTGACCCTGTTCGGGACCGGCCCGTTCACCGCGAACGCCGCCATTCGCTTCGTGGCTTCCAGCCTTGAAGCCGGTGATAGCGTCAATATCGACAACCTGACGTTCAACTTCACCAACCCGGCCCTCAACACCGGAGTCGATACCCTCAACGGCGGCCTGGGCGACGACACCTACGTCTTCAACCCCGGCGACGGCACCGACATCATCAACGAGGCCGTGAATGCTACCAGCGGCGGCACCGCGGATCGCATTTCGATCGTCTCGGTGACCACCGATCCACTGATCGGGCCGGTCCTGACCGGACTCAATGCCCACGACGACAACACCGGCACGAACAACGGCAGCCTGGTCATCACTGCCAACGGCGGTACGATCACGGTGGCTGGTCACTTCACCGGCACCACTGCCGGGACGGGCGTCGAGCGGATCGGCTTCAACAATGCCACCTTCGCCGGCTATCTGCTCGGCGCGGACGACTACCTCGTCAGCCGGCTCGATCCGAACAACCGCGATGCCGGCGGCGTCAATCTCTCCACCTCCCTCGTCAACAATTTCGTGGTCGGCGAGCAGGGCGTCAACGACATCATCGCCGGCGGTGCCGGCAACGACCTGATCTTCGGCGGCACCGGTGACAACGACCTCATCGGCGGCGACGGCGATGACCTGCTGGTTGGCGGCTCCGGCACCGGCGACGACGACCTGCTCGATGGCGGCCTTGGGGCCGACACGATGATCGGCCTCGCCGGCAATGACGATTACGTCGTCGACGACCTGCTCGATGTCGTCGTCGAAGCAGCCGCTGCCGGAACCGATGAAGTCCTGACCGAAATGGCCGCGCTCTCGATCGAGCTCATGGCCAACGTCGAGAACCTGACTTACACCGGCGTCGACGCGGATCCCTTCGTGGGCACCGGCAACAGCCTCAACAACGTCATTTCCGGCGGCGATCTCAACGACACGCTGAGCGGCCTTGGCGGCAACGACACGCTGAACGGCGGGCTCGGTGCGGACACCATGATCGGCGGTGACGGCAACGACGTTTACGAGGTCGACGAGGCCGGCGACGTGGTGACGGAGACGAATGCCGATCTCCTCATCGGCGGCACCGACCGCGTCGAGTCCGACATCGACTATGCGCTGGGCGCCAACGTCGAAAATCTGGACCTCAACGGTACGGCAATCACCGGAACCGGCAATGCGCTCAATAACGTCATCAACGGCAACGACGAGAACAACCAGCTGTTCGGCGCCGGTGGCAACGACACTCTGAACGGCGGTGACGGCAGCGACGTGATCGACGGTGGCCTCGGCAACGACGCCATTGCTGGCGGCAACGACAACGACACGATCATCGGCAACGCGGGCGACGACACCATCGACGTCGGCGGCGGGTTCAACCGGCTAGTCTACAATGCCGTGGGTTTCGGTGCTGATACGATCAACAGCTTCGATGCCGACGGTGGCCTCGCAACAAACCAGGACAAGATCGACCTGAGTGCTCTCGGCGTCACCGCCGCGAACTTTGCAGCGCGGGTGGTCGAAACCGCAGTAGCCGGCCCGGCTGGCAGGTTGCTGACCATCAACGATGGCGCTGCGAACGTGTTGGGGACGATCCGCATCAACAACGTCACCGATGCGCAAATCGACATCAACGACTTCACGCTGGCGGTGGCCGCTCCGCCGGCCTTCGGTACCCCGACCGCCGGAGCCGACACCATCACCGGCAACGCTGCGGCCAACTCGATCAACGGCCTCGGCGGCAACGACACCCTGAGTGGTGCCGGCGGGGATGACGTCATCACCGGCGGCGAGGGTGCAGACACCCTTAACGCCGGCGACGGTAACGACACGCTGTCCGGCGGCGCCGGCAGCAACACCGGCACCTACGCCGACAACTTCAACGTGCAGTCGTATTCCAACAGCACCGGCACGGTCACCCTTGCAGGCAGCTGGTCTGAAACCGGTGTCGGCGAGACCCCGACCAGCCCGACCGCAGGCGACATCGAGATCAACGGCAATCGTCTCCGCTTCGATGAGAACACCGACGGCGGCGAGACCATCCAGCGCTCGATCAACCTGGCGGGCGCAACCTCGGCGACCCTGTCGTTCGCCTACGAGGACGACAACCTTGGAGCCGGGCAGAATGTAGTTGTCGAAGCCTGGAACGTCGTGGCCAGCACGTGGAACATACTGGGCACCCTGGGCAGCACGACGGGCAACGGAAACGGCACATTCACCGCGACCCTGACCGTCAATCAGATCGGGGCGGCCTCAGCGATCCGCTTCCGCGCCGAGGGTGACGGCAACAACTGGGATGGTGGCGACAATTTCTACATCGACAACTTCGCCGTCAGCTTCACGGTGCCCGGCCTCAATGCCGGCGTGGACACCGTGAACGGCGACGCCGGCGACGACACGATCATCTGGAACGCCAATGGGGTGGCTCCGACCGATGGCCGCGACATCGTCAACGGCGGCACTGAAGGCGCCGCCGGCGACACCTTCGTGATCAACGGCAATGCCGCGGTCGAGACCTACCGCATCTATGCGATGACGGGAGGTCAGAACGCGACGCTGGCTACCACGCTCGGCACCACCTTCGCCGCAGCCACCGAGATCGTCGTCACGCGGACTGTCGGAGCGACGACCACCGTTGTGGCCGAGCTCTCTGAGATCGAGGAGATCCGTATCAACGGCGCCGATCCATCCGGCATCGGGACCTCCGGTGGCGATACGTTCGAAGTCATCGGTGACTTCTCCGGCACCAGCTTGCGCCCCAACACCATCACCATCGACGGCGATGCGGGCGACGATACGATCGACATCTCGGCGCTGAGTTCGGCGCATCGGATTGTGTTTCGGTCGAATGGCGGCAACGACACGATTGTCGGGACGTTGCGTCCCCAGGATGTGATCGAACTGCCGGACGGGGCCGTGCCGGAGGACTATACGAGCACGACCGACGAGAACGGCGTGACGACGATGACCAACGGCACGCACAGCATCAGCTTCACCGCCCCCGACGGTCCGCCGCAGGTTGGCGATGGTGACGATGAAGATGAACATCAAGATGACGACGACACCACCGGTAACGGTGATGACGCTGATGATGATTACGGCTGCGGCGATGACGATGACGACGAGACGGGTACGCCCGCTCCGTCGCCTTCGGGCAGCGGCAGCACCAGGGTCGGCACGGCATCGGGCGACACGCTGCTCGGCACAGGTGGTGCGGACAATATCATCGGGCTTGCCGGCGATGACGTTCTCATCGGCGATGCCGGGGACGATGCGATCTCGGCGGGCGATGGCGCGGACTTCGTCGATGCCGGCGCGGGTCGCGACACGGTGCATGGCGGCTCGGGCGACGACCATGTCTTCGCCGGAGCGGACACTGATCTGGTCAATGGCGAGGCCGGAGCTGACAGGCTCTTCGGCCAGGGCGGCAACGACGTCATCAATGCCGGAGCGGGCGATGATGCTGCCTTCGGCGGGGCCGGCAACGACTTGTTCGTCGGCGAGGTGGGTGACGGCAACGACACTTATTACGGCGACGAGATCGACGGCGGCAACGGTGTCGACACGCTCGACCTGTCGGCGATCAGCGCCAATCTGACGGTGGATCTCGGCAATGGCATGCTGGGGCGCGGCAGTGCCGTCAGCAGCCAAAGCGGCAGCGACACGCTGTGGCACATCGAGAATGTCGCGACCGGCTCTGGGAACGACACGATCACCGCAGGTCGCGCGGTGAACGTGATGGAGGGCGGCGCCGGCGATGACGTCTTCCGCTTCTCCGATACCGAGAGCGCGGATGGCGACACCATCCTCGACTTCCAGCCCGGAGACCGCCTCGATCTGTCGAGCATGGATGCCGATGGTGCAGTGGCGGGCAACCAGAACTTCACGCTCGTCAATGGCCCCGCCTTCAGTGCGGCGGCACAATTGATGGTCTCCAATGAGGAGCGGGACGGCGTCGCCTACACGATCGTGAGCGGCAATGTCAGCGGCGACGCGGCGGAGGAGTTCCGCATCGAGCTGAAGGGCAGCCACAACCTGACCGCAAACAACTTCGTCTTGTGAATGTGAACAAAGGCCGGCGGGCGGGCCGCGTGGTCCGCCCGCCTTCACCACTGTCCTTCACCGCTATGATCAAGGGCGCGCCGCCATGGCCTCCTCTGCCCGTCTCATCGAAGCCCGCAAACGCGACGGAGCCGTGCTGACCCGGGATTTCCGCCAGGTCGCATTGTTCCTGTTCCTGATCTCCGGCTTGATCAACATCCTCGCGCTGACCGGCTCGTTCTATATGCTGCAGGTCTATGACCGTGCGCTGACCAGCGGCAGTGTTCAGACGCTCGCCGCCCTCTCCGTCCTCGCAATCGGCCTGTATCTGTTCCAGGGCGCTTTCGACATTGTCCGGTCGCAGGTCCTGATCCGGATCGGCGCGCGCTTCGATAAGGATATCGCGCCGCTCGCCCATCGCGTCGCGCTCGATATGCCGCGTTTTGGCTTCTCCAGCACGGAGGCACTCGAGCGCGGCCGCGACGTCGACACGGTGCGCGGCTTTCTCGGCAGCCAAGGGCCGGCGACCCTGTTCGACCTGCCCTGGATCCCGCTCTATCTGGCCTTCGTCTATTTTCTGCACCCTTGGCTGGGCGCGTTGACATTGGCCGGCGCCGCGGTGCTGACCCTGCTGACGCTTTTGAGCGAGATTCTGGCGCGGAGGCTGAGCAACAGCTCGCGCCAGGCCGCAATCGCCCGCAATGCGATGGCCGAGACCCATGCCCGCAATGCCGAGGTCGTGCGGGCCATGGGCTTCTCCGGCCGCGCGGTGGCACGCTTCGACCGTTTGAATCGCGAGCATTTGGCGCTGCAGACCAGTTCCAGCGATCTCGGCGGGACCTTCGGAGCAGTCGCGCGCGTCCTGCGCATGATCCTGCAATCGGCGACTCTCGGCCTCGGCGCCTTCCTCACCATCAAGGGGGAGCTTTCCGCGGGCGCGATCATCGCCGCGTCGGTCGCCTCTGCGCGGGCGCTCGCGCCAGTGGATCAGGCGATCGGCAACTGGAAATCCTTCGTCGCCGCGCGCCTTGCCTTTGGGCGGCTGCGCGAGACCGTAGTGGCGTTGAGCAAGGCGGTCGAGCCAATGGAGCTGCCCGCACCGCACCGATCCGTCGGGGTCGATCGCATCACGGTCGCCGCGCCGGGATCGGGCCAGGTACTGCTGAGCGAGGTCAGTTTCGAGCTGACCGCGGGCAAGGCACTTGGCATCATCGGCCTCAGCGGCGGCGGCAAGACCACCCTGGTTCGCGCGCTCACCGGCATCTGGCCGTGCCTGCGCGGCTCGGTTCGGCTCGACGGCGCGAATCTGGAGCAATGGCCCGAGGATGCGATTGGCCGCCATCTCGGCTATCTGCCGCAGGAGGTGAGCCTGCTCGACGCCAGCATCGGCGATAACATCTCGCGGCTTGCGCCCGATCTCGACCCGGCGGCGATCGTGGCGGCAGCGACCGCAGCCGGCATCCACGACATGATCGTGAAGCTGCCGGAAGGGTATCAGACGCAGCTCGGCCCGCAGGGCACCGCGCTTTCGGCCGGCCAGCGCCAGCGCATTGGCCTGGCCCGCGCCCTCTACGGCAATCCCTTCCTGGTCGTGTTGGACGAGCCGAACTCCAATCTCGACAGTGAGGGCGAGGCAGCCCTGACGAGGGCGATAGAAGGCATCAAGGCGCGCGGCGGCATCGCGATCATCGTCGCCCACCGGCCGAGCGCACTTGTCGCGGTCGATTTCCTCGGCGTCGTCCAGGGCGGCAAGCTTACCGGCTTCGGACCCAGGGACACCATCCTCAACCCGCTGCAGAAGCAGCCCGCACCCGGCGGGACCGATGTTCCGGTCGAACCACGCCTGCCCGCCGCCAGCGAGATCGATGCGGGCGCCGGCTCGCTCAGGAGGGTGACAGCATGATCGAGGTCAAGGCGCTCAAGCCCGCTCAGAACTCCGCCCCCTCGGCCGAGGAGATCTACCGGAAGGCGCAGGAAGAGCCCGCGCCGTCACGCTGGCCAGCCGCTCTCGCGGTGATCGTTCTGGCGGTCGCCGCCTATCTGCGCTCGCTGACCTCGACACAGGCCGAACCGGAGCCAGGCCCAGTTGACGGTGCGGCCGCGCCCCAGCCAGTCGGCGAGGTCGCGCCTCAGGGCGACCCGGACGAAACCGGTTCGATTCCCGAGGAGAAGAACGATCACGAACGCGGCTCGGCCGCGGCGAGCGATCCGGTGCCGGGGCTGGCGGATTTCCTTGGCATCGACTCGCCGCCGATCGACTATGAGCAGCTGCCCCTGCAGCCCTTCATGCGCGAAACCATCGAATTCGGCATGGACCGGGTCAGCAACGACAACCGTTTTGCCATGGAAGGCTCGCAGACGATTGGCGGCGCGCGCGTGTCGAGCAGCCCCCATCTTGTCCCGATCGAGGGGGGCGGTGCGCGGCTGCCGGTCGTCGTGGCGCCTTTCAACCCGGTGATCGTCGTTCCCAAACCGTATGATCCTCCCGACGGGCCCGATCCCGATCCGGTTGGACCGCAGGATCCGACGGCCCGTAACCGATCCCCGCGCCTGGCGAGATCGGTGCAGCTTGGCGAGATCGGTGCCTGTCAGACGTTGCTGCTGACAGCGGCGGGGTTGCTGGTGGGCGCGTCGGATGCCGACGCCGATCCGCTGACGGTCCGCGACCTGCAGGTGTCGTCGGGCACGATCGAGCTGACCGAAGGCGGTTGGCAATACCGGCCGGCCGCTGGATATTACGGCCCCGTCTTCGTGAGCTACGGCGTGACCGATGGCATCGCGACCGTCTCGCAGGTCGCGATGCTCCGGGTGGTCGAAATTCTGGAGATGGACGGCACCGCCGGTGACGACGTGCTCACCGGCACGGACTGCGCCGACCTGATCAGGGCCGGCGATGGGAATGACACCGTCGATGCGCGGGCCGGCAACGATATCGTATACGGCGGCGTGGGCGACGACCACATCATAGCCGGTGCCGGCAACGATATCGTCTATGCCGGCGCCGGTAACGACGTCGTCTATGGCGGCACCGGCATGGACGTCCTTTTCGGTGGCGCCGGCAATGACCGTCTTTACGGTGAGGACGGCGACGACCGTCTGTTCGGCGAAGCAGGCGACGATCTTCTCGTCGGCGGCCTGGGGAACGACGAACTCTCGGGCGGCGACGGCAACGACACGATCCTCGGCGAGGCCGGCGACGATGCAATCGACGGCGGCGGCGGCGACAACGAGCTGCATGGCGGTCCGGGCAACGACCATATCCGCAGCGGCCCTGGCGACAACGTTATCTCGGGCGGTTCCGGCGACGACATCATCGCGACCGGCGATGGTGACAGCGAGATCGATGGCGGATCGGGCGATAACGTCATCTCGGTCGGGAACGGCCTGAACCGCGTCAGTGCCGCCGATGGCAACAATACGGTGCTTGGCGGCGCCGGCGTCGAACTGGTTCAGCTCGGCGCCGGACGCGATGTGATGCGGCTCGGCGGGGGCGACGATGTCGCGAAGGCAGGTGCCGGAGCCGACCTTCTGTTCGGCGAGGACGGCGACGACACCCTCTTCGGCGAGGCGGGAGACGATCGTCTGGACGGGGGCGACGGTGACGACACGCTTTCGGGCGGGTCCGGCAACGACGTTCTCGTCGGTCGCCGGGGCGGCGACCTCGTCGATGCCGGGGATGGCGACGACTTGGCCGATGGCGGCGAAGGCAACGACACCTTGCTCGCCGGTGCCGGCGACGACGAGGTCGAGGGTGGCGAGGGCGATGATGTCATCGATGCCGGCACAGGCGACGACGAGATCGATGCAGGGGACGGGGACGATGTCGTCAAAGCCGGGGAAGGCGACGACGTGGTCGACGCTGGCGAAGGGGATGACATCGTGTTCGCCGGATCCGGCGACGATAAGGTCGAGGGCGGCGATGGCGACGACGTTGTCCACGCTGCGGAAGGCGATGACATCGTCAAGGGCGGGATGGGAAACGATACCCTCGCTGGAGGGGTGGGCCGTGATACGGTCAGAGCGGGATCGGGCGACGATGTCGTGATTGCCTCACCGGACAAGCAAGACGATTGCCTCGATGGCGAAGAGGGGCACGACGCCCTCGATCTATCCCAGACGTGCGATGGCGTAACCGTCGACCTGACGGAGAACAGGGCCGTGGGCATTGAGATCGGGGAGGACACGGTTCTCGATTTCGAAGCCCTGATCGGCGGCAAAGGAAACGATCACTTCATCGTGGGCTCGAAGGGCGCGACGGTAACGGGGGGCGAGGGCGAAGACCGGTTCGAATTCGACGTACCCACCTCCGCCGACAGCGACCTGATCCACCAGATCCTCGACCTCGAGGAGGGCGACCGCATCATCGTCAAGCAATATCAGGTCCATTCCGACGCCGAGGCCGGCGGCACCGAGATCGACCCGTTCAACGAAACCTATAACGGCACCGACGAGGACCGACGTCCGTTCCGCTTTCGTATCGAAAAGGTCGGGGAGGACGACAGGACTTATGTCGATGTCTTCGTCGCGGCGCAGGACGAGAAGGATTTCTCTATCGAAATCTATGGCTCTCATAAATTGTACTATTACTGATCCAGCGTGGTGTGGCCGCCGCTCGCTATGGCGCCGGGAGGGTTCGTGTCATGAATGCCCAAAATTTCGACGCCAAGCTCTTCGCCAAGGCGCAGAAAGGCGTTCGCGCGGCCGACCGGCGAGCCGATTTCAGCCTCGGTCCGCACGTTGCCTCCGGTATGGCGCTGGCGTTGCTGCTCGTGGTCGGATTCGGTGGCTGGGCCGTATCGGCCAATCTCAATGGCGCAGTTCTCGGCCAGGGCACGGTCAAGGTCGATCAGAACCTCAAGGAGGTGCAGCATCGCGACGGCGGCATCATCCGGTCGATCGCCGTCAGGCAGGGCGACAGCGTCAGCGAGGGCCAGGTTCTGTTCCAGCTCGAGGACGTCCAGACCCGCGCGGAGCTGTCGATCGTCCGCTCTCAGCTGGCGGAGCATCTTGCCCGCGGCGCCAGGCTGGTCGCCGAGCGTGACGGTTTCGACAAGGTCGATTTTCCTTCCCCCCTCGCCGCCCTTTCCGAGGAGGCCGCCGAAATCATAAAGGGCGAGACGCGTCTGTTCGAGGGGAACCGAACCAATCGGGAAAGCCGCAAGGAGCAGCTCGAGATCGGCATCGTCCAGTCAGGAGAGGAGATCAAGGGGCTGCAAGCGCGCCATGTCGCCAAATCCGAGGAGCTCCGGCTCGTCGAGATGGAGCGTACGAAGTTTCTCGGGCTCTTCCAGAAGGGCTATATCGATGGCTCCAAGGTCTTCAACATCAACCGGGAGTGGGCGCGGCTGCTCGGCGAGCGCGGCGAGATCGAGGCCACGCTCGCGCGGGCCAAGCTCCGCATCAGCGAAACCCGGCTGCAGATCATCTCCATCAACGACACCGCGCGGACGGAGGCGCAGCGCGAACTGCGTCTGGTCGAAGCCAAGCTGTCGGAGTTGCAGGACCGCCGCGTCGCCAGCGAAGACCGGCTGTCGCGCACCGAGATCCGCTCCCCGATCGCCGGGACGGTCAACGAGATGACGATCTTTACCATCGGCGGCGTCATCACGCCGGCGGCGCGGCTCGCCACCATCGTTCCCGCCGGGGCAAAACTGACGATCGAGGTGCGTATCACACCGGCTGATATCGACCAGGTCAAACCCGGTCAGGCCGCGCGTCTGCGCTTCTCAGCCTTTAATCGCAACATGACGCCCGAAATCCCCGGCAGGATCAGCCATGTCTCGCCCGCCACGACCAAAGATGCGGCGACCGGCCAAAGCTACTATACCTGCGAGGTCCAGATCGAAGGGGATATCGCGGTGCTCGGCGACCGCAAGCTCCTGCCGGGAATGCCGGTTGAGGTGATGATCACCACCGAAGAGCGCAAGGCGCTCTCGTTCCTGACCAAGCCGTTCACCGACCATGCGAGCCGGATGTTCCTGGAGCGCTGAGTTCCACTCACCTGCGAGCGAACTGGTTACGGCATGACCAAGACGGCGCAGCTCGTGATCTCGCGGGGGCTGACGGCGACGACCAAGGGCACGACGCGTTCTGCGGGTATCGAGGATTTCGTGCGCCGGCGAGAAGGAGCAGGAGTATTTCGCCAAGGAGCGCCCAAGCGCGCTGATCCAACGCATGATCGAGCCCGAGGGGGTCGCCAGCCTTGTCGCCTATCTGGCAAGCCCGCTCTCGGCGGCGACCAACGGCGCCGCGTTGCGGGTCGATGGCGGCATCACGCCGACGATCATATGAGGCCCACCATGATCGAGCCCAGACGCTCTATCGCGATACCGACCGGTTTCCTGATGGTCCTGCGTCAGGGCGACGATGTCTTCGCCCGGCTTGAAGCCTTGATGCGGGAGGAGGCGATCCCATCCGCCTTCATCAGTGGCCTCGGCTTCGCCGGCCATGTGACGTTCGGCTTCTTCGATTACGAGAAGAAGGAATACGCGCCGAAGACGATGCGCGACCTGGAGCTGACGAACCTGTCCGGGACGCTGGCATGGAAGGACGGCAAGCCATCCGTCCATGCCCATGGCACCGCCGGAGACGACAGCTTTCGCACCTTCGGCGGCCATCTGCTGGGGCTGGAAGTGGGGCGCGGTTCGCTGGAGATCATCGTGACCGTGATCCCGACCCGCCTGGAGCGCGCGGTCGATCCCGGCATCGGCGCAAACGTGCTGCAGCTCTGAGCGATTGACCCAAGCGCTTCACGCTGGCGCGATCGGAAGATGCGCCACCTGGGCACCGATCTCGTAATAGGCTTCCTTCATGCTCCGGAAGGCTGGCATGGCGACCTCGGATACCGGCAGCGGCATGCCTTCGAGATCGATTTCGCCGAGTATGAGGCGGGCGAGCTCGCGGCCGAAGACCGTGCCTGGCGCGATGCCGCGTCCGTTGTAGCCGTTGAAGCCGATCGCGTTCGGGCCGAAGCTGTGCAGCCTGGGCAGGTGATCCGGCGTCATGCCGATCTTGCCGTACCATTCCGTTTCGAGCTCGAATTCGCCGAGCTGCGGGAACAGCTTGCGAATATGCCGCTTGATCCAGGCGCGATGAACTCTGAGTCCTGTCCCGCGCAGCGCGCCGACGCTGCCGACGATCAGCCGCCCCTCCGCGTCGAGCCTGAAGCCGCTCAGGATGGTCTTGGTGTCCCAGCCCGCGCCGCCATTCGGCAGGATGGTCTTGCGGAGATTATGGCTCAGCGGCGCGGTCGAGACATGGAAATAGGGCAGATGGACCTGCTCCTCGCGGATGGCCGAGGTCGTCCCGGTCGAATACGCGTCCGTCGCCAGGATGAGCCAACCGGCGCTGACGCTGCCGCCGGCAGTCTTGACCAGCCAGGTGTCGCCAATGCGGTCGAAGGCCGTCACCGCGCTGCCGGTGTGGATGGTGGCGCCCTCCGTCATCGCGGCGCTCGCCAGGCCGCGTGCATAGGCGAGCGGCTGGATCGTGCCGGCTCGCGGGTCGAACAGCGAGCCGGTATAGCCGGCAGCCCCGGTCCTGGACTGCGTGTCGCTGGCGCTCAGCAGCTCGACCTTGGCGCCGAGACGGCTCCACTGCGCCTGGCGCTCCCGAAGCTGCTTCAGGCCGCTGGCGCCGACAGCGCAGTGATAGGTCCCGCGATGATCGGCCTGACACTGCATGCCGTAGCGTTCCGTCAGAGCGAAGACCTCACGCGGGGCCTCGCCGAGCAGCCCGATCAGGCGGTTGCCATAGACCGGGCCGAGCGTCGCGATCAGGTCGTCGGGCATGACCCAGAGGCCGGCATTGACGAAACCGGAATTGCGGCCGGATGCGCCAAAGCCGATCTCGACGGCTTCGAGCACGACGACCGACCTGCCGGCCTTGGCGAGATGCAGGGCCGCCGACAGCCCGGTATAGCCGGCGCCGACGACGACCACATCGGCCGAGACAGCGCCGGTCAGAGCGGCAGTCGGCGGCGGAGGCGGCGCGGACAGCTCCCACAGCCCATGCGACCGCTTGTCATCCAGCATATGTCTGCTCCGTTCCAGCTGTTCTGTTCAGGCTGCATCGTCATTGCGAGCACCCGGGTCTTGCCTTCGGCAAGCCCGAGTACAGGCTCCGCGAAGCAATCCAGGAGCGGCCGTGTTCCACGCCCCCCTGGATTGCTTCGTTGCTGCGCTCCTCGCAATGACGAAGCAGTTAGGGCGCGCGCCTGCGAGGATCATGCCGTCGCTTCGTCGTCGGGATGGCCCATCTCGCAGAATTTGCCGCCGAGGTAGCGGCCTGCGGGAGATTTCGGGTCGAGAGCCGGCGCGTCGGCTTCGACCTTGGCGCGGAACGGTTCCGAACTGTCCTGCGGGTGGTAGCCGAGATGGCCGGCGCCGCTGTTGTCGACCGCCTTGACCTTGTTGTCCGAGGTGCCAAACGAGATCGTGTGGCCGACGAAGGGCGCCGTCAGCGCGGCTTCGACGAGGCGCACGCAATCGGCGAAGGACAGATAGGACCAGAGCATCCGGCGGTCGACGGGTTCGGGAAAGGACGAGAAGATGCGCAGGCACGCCGTCTCGATGCCGAACTTGTCCCAGTAGAGCCGGCTCAGGCTTTCGACGAAGGTCTTGCCGACGCCGTAGAGGCAGTCGGGGCGAACCGGCGCATCGACCGAGATCTGGGCCCCGACCTCGTGATAGCCGATCGCGTGGACCGATGACGCGTAGACGACGCGTTTGACGCCGTGTTTCCGGGCGCCTTCGTAAATATGGTAGGAGCCGCGAATACCGGCGTCGAGAATGGTCTGCCACTCGCGCTCGGTCGGCGCGCCGCCGAAATGGACGATGGCATCGCACCCTTCCGTCGCCGCGATCGTCGCCTCCATATCCGCCAGGTCGAAGGTCGCCTGCTCCTCATTGGCGGCAAGCGGGCCGAGCGGCTCGCGATCGGCGACGCGGATCGTCCTGGCCAGCGGCGCAAGGCCGGTGCGAAGCTGCGAGCCGAGACGGCCGGCCGCGCCGGTGATCAGGATTCGGTCGTAATGTGGCATTCGGTCCTCGCGTCGTCACAGGCTGACCGCCACACCATGCCAGCGCGGCAGCGATAGAGATCATCGGCGTCCTTGGATCACGTCGCATTCGGACGGTTCCGTCAGAATGCAGGAAACGTGATCGATTCTAAAAGCTTAGAGCATTGCTCTCATGCCGTGGTGCATCGTCATCTGGAGCAATTTCCGATCCAGCTGGATCGTTCAATTGCTCCAGGTCATTGTTTTAACGCGTTTTCTTCACGCGAACCGGCGACCACTTCGCTCGAAAACGCTCTAGCCGCCGGCAGTTCGCCGCGCTTGAGCCCGGCTTCAACCGCTGCGATCTCGGCGTCGCCAAGCCCGTAATCGATTCTGGCGGTCTTGGCCGAGATATAGCCGAGCGCGAGGTCGCGCAGCACCTCGGCGCGGCCGCGCTCGGCGGCCGGACCGTAGCCGGCGCCGCCAGGCAGCGACAGCATGACCTTGCGGCCCTCGGGAACGACTTGGCGCCCCTTGCCGGCCATGGCCGTGCCATCGTCGAGCCGGATCTCGGTCGCGGCGCCGTCAGCGCCGCCCAGGCGTCCGCGCGGCGGATGCTTCACGCGGTCGAACATCGCGGACATGTCGAAGACATGCCCTTCGACGGCCCCAACCTCCATGAATTGACCGAGGCCGCCACGAAAGCGGCCGGCGCCCCCGGAATCAGGCCGCAGCTCCTTGCGCCAGATGATGATCGGGCCGGCATGCTCCGTCGCCTCGATCGGCATGGTCATGACGCCGGATGGAAAGGCGGTCGTGTTCATGCCGTCGAGCGTCGGGCGCGCGCCTGATCCGCCGCAGTTGAACATCAACACCTCGGCGCGCCTTGCCCCGGCCAAGCGCGAGGCCTCCGAGGCCGGCCGCAGCGAAACCTGGAAGTTGCAGAGCGGCCCTGCCCCCTCGGCCGGAACCGTCTTTGGCAGAAGCTTGTCGAGCGCATTGTAGACCGTGTCCGGGATCAGATGGCCGATGACATGGCGCAACGCGACCGGCGCCGGGTGCAGGGCGTTGACGATCGTGTTCTCCGGCGCGGTGATGCGGAAGGGTTCCAGCGAGGCCGCATTATTGGGGATCTCGGGCGCAATCGCACATTTCAGCGCATAGCAGGCATAGGCCTTGGAATAGACCATCGGGCAGTTGATGCCCTTGGGGTCGACGCCGGAAGAGCCGGCGAAATCGACGCAGACCTCGTCTGCGCCGATCGCGACCTTGACCCTGAGCTCGATCGGTGTGGCAAAGCCGTCGCTGAGCATCGAGCCCTCGGCCTCGCCGGGTGTCAGCGCGGCGATCCTCTCCAGCGTCGCCCGGCGCGAATTCTCGAGGATGAAATCCCCGACCTGCTCCAGCCCGTCGAGAGCGAATTCGTCGAGCATGCCGATCAGCCGGCGATGGCCGACATCATTGCAGGTCGCAAGCGCGAAGATATCGCCGACGACCTGGTCGGGCTCGCGGATATTGCCGCGCACCAGCCTGACGAAGGGCTGGTCGACCTTGCCTTGGTCGGCGAACTTCATGATCGGAATGTAGAGGCCTTCCTCATAGACGGAGTTGGCGTCCGCCCCGAAGCCGCGCCCGCCGATGTCGACGACATGAGCCGTGCAGGCGAAGAAGCCGACATGCCGGCCCTTGTAGAAGGACGGCGTCACGACCGTGATGTCGTGAAGATGCCCGGTTCCCATCCAGGGATCGTTGGTGATGTAGATGTCGCCTTCGAGGATATTCGCAGGCCCGATCTCACGGATGAAATGCGCGACAGCATCGGCCATGGCGTTGACATGGCCCGGCGTGCCGGTCACGGCCTGCGCCAGCATCAGCCCAGCCCGGTTGTAGACACCGGCCGAGAGGTCGCCGGCCTCGCGCACCGAGGTCGAGAAGGCCGTGCGGATCAGGGCCTGGGCCTGCTCCTCGACGATCGAGATCAGGCGATTCCACATCACCTGCAGCGAAACGGTGGATAGCTGTGTCATGGATAGCTGTGTCATGGATAGCTGTGTCATGGCTCAGGCCTCGACCATCTCGGCCAAGCGCGCTTTCGCAGGCTCGGACCCGTGTTTGAAGATCTCGATGCAGCCATCGCTGCGGCACGTCGCCGAGCAGCCCGTCGGCACGATGATGGTGGTTTCGTCCTCGACGATGACGCAGGGCCCCTCCGCCACCCGGCCGACCGCGATCTGCGACCGCTGGAACAGGCCCGCCATCAGCCGAGCCCCGAGGGCGGGGTCGAAGACCTCGCGTTGCGAGATCGCCGCCAGCGGCACCAGAACTCCCAGAGCCTCGGCCCTCACCGGCACCGCTTTCGCCGTGCTCGCATTGACCGCCCAGACAGTGATCTCGATGTCCAGCCCCTGGACGGTCCGGGAGAACAGCTTGGCGTATTCGGCCTCGAACAGATCCCGATAGGCGTCGATCGTCGGCACGGCGTGGCTGACGTCGATCGGTATTTCCCAGCCCTGGCCGACATAGCGCATATAGACCTTGGTCTCGACGCTGAGCGGCGCCTGCGCGTCGCAGGAGCGCACGAAGGTCGTGGCTTCGTTTTCGAGTTCCGACAGGAGATCGCGGACGGTATCCGCGTCGAACGCAGCCAGACGCATATAGAGGCTGCGGGTCGCCTCAAAACTGAAGGGCGCCCGCAGGAAGCCGATCGCCGAGCCAACGCCGGCGCCTTGCGGCACGAGCAGACGCTGGATGCCAAGCTTTTCGCAGAGCCGCCCGGCATGCAGCGGCGCCGCACCGCCGAAGGCGATCATCGTGTAGCCGGCGAGGTCCTCGCCATTCTCGACCGCATGGACGCGGGCGGCATTGGCCATGTTCTCGTCGACCACCTCGACGATGCCGAAGGCGGCTGTCTCGTCGCTCATCCCCAGCGGGTCGGCAACATGCGCCAGCACGGCCCGGCGCGACGCGGCGATGTCCAGCACCATGCTGCCGCCGGCGAAGCTGGCGGGATCGATCTTGCCGAGCATCACGTCCGCATCCGTCACCGCAGGCCTTGCTCCGCCGCGGCCATAGCAGGCAGGCCCGGGCTCCGAACCGGCGCTCTCCGGGCCGACCCGGATCTGGCGCATCGAGTCGACCTGGGCGAGCGAGCCGCCACCGGCGCCGATCTCGACCATGTCGATGACCGGGATCGAGATCGGCATGCCGGAACCCTTCTTGAAGCGATAACTCCGCGCGACCTCGAAGACCCGGCTCGTCTTCGGCGTCTGGTTCTTGATCAGGCAGATCTTGGCCGTGGTCCCGCCCATGTCGAAGGACAGCACGCGATCAAGGCCGAAGCGCGCTGCGACATCGGCTGCATAGATCGCCCCGCCCGCAGGCCCGGATTCGACGAGGCGAACAGGAAACTCCGCCGCCCCTTCCAGCGACATGATCCCGCCGCCCGAATGCATCAGGAAGATCGGGCAGTCAGCGCCCTCATCGGCCAGCTTCGCTGCGAGGCTGGCAAGATAGCGCTTCATCATCGGCTTGACATAGGCGTTCGCCACCACGGTGTTGAAGCGTTCATATTCGCGCATCTGGGGCGAAACCTCGGACGAGATCGAGACAGCAAGGCCCGGGATACGCTCCAGCAGAACCTCGCGGACCAGCCGTTCATGCGTCGGGTCGAGATAGGAATGGATCAGCCCGACGGCGACGCTCTCATAGCTCGCTTCCGCGATCTCTCCCGCGAGGCGCTCGACATCTTCGCGCAGCAGCGGGATGAGCGTCGCGCCATTGGCACTGAGGCGCTCGCGTAGCGTATAGCGCCGGTTGCGCGGCAGCAGGGGCTGGGGCAGCGTCAGGTTGAGGTCGTATTGCTCGAACCGGCTCTCGGTGCGCATCTCGATCACGTCCCGGAAGCCTTCCGTCGTGATCAGCGCCGTCTTCGCGCCGCGGCGCTCGATCAGTGCGTTGGTCGCCAGCGTCGTACCGTGGATGATCCGGCCGATCGCGGCGGGCGTCACGCCTGCCTTCGCGCAGACGCGGTGCATGCCCTCGATGATGGCGCGCTCGGGTGCATCATAGGTCGTCAGCACCTTGGCCGAGAAGGTCTCGCCACGGATCTCCAGCACGACGTCGGTGAAGGTGCCGCCGATATCGGCGCCGAGATTGCCTTGAGGCGATGTACCTCGGGACGATGTAGTTTGGGACGATGCGACGCCGCTCACGGAAAGCCACCTTTCACTGCCTATCAGGGAGCCAGCGCCGCCGCCGGCCCATCCCAACCGGCGAAAAGATGGCTGCGATCGACAATCACGTCTAATTATTTGATTATCTTGAGACGATAGAAAATATCTATCCTGTGGCGCCTCATCGAGGCGATGCAGGCCGGGTGGGGCCCATGCAGATCACGCTCAAACAGATCGAAACCTTCGTCCGGCTGGCCTCGCTTCGGAATTTCCGCCGTGTCGCCGAGCAGATGAACACGACCCAGCCCAATATCTCGGCGCGCATTTCGGCGCTTGAAAGAGTCCTGAACCAACGCCTGTTCGAACGCGACGCGGGTTCCGTCGTACTTACCGATCAGGGCCAGGCCTTGCTTCCCTTGGCAGCGAAGGCGCTTGAGGCGACCGAGGCGCTGCTCCAGGCGGGCGACACGACAAGCCGGCAATCCGTCATGCGGCTCGGGGTCGCGGAAACCGTGGCCCAGACCTGGCTCCATCGCTTCCTGCGCGAGATGGCTGTGCGCTTCCCCGACGTCGTCGTCGAACTGAGCGTGGACCTCACCTTCAACCTCCAGCGCAACCTTATCGATGGCTCGCTCGATATCGCCTTCCTCAACGGACCGGTCTCGGACCTCTCGGTCGCCAATCTCCCGCTGGGAACGGTTGCGCTGCCATGGGTCGCCGCGCCCCGGTTCGCCGCAGCCTTGCCCGATCCTGCCGGAGCCGATGACCTCGCCCGGTTTCCCATTCTCACACATGCCAGGAATACGCGGCCCTATGCGGAGGTCGTCGACTATTTCAAGCGCAACAGCAGCCGGCTCAGCCGCCCGGTCTCGTCCAGCAATCTGGCGGCCTGTCTGAACATGACCTTGGACGGCCTGGGCATCGCGACCTTGCCGTCGCCGCTGGTGGAGCGCTTCCTCGAATCCGGCGAACTCGTCGCCCTCAATTGCGATTGGGTGCCCACGCCGATGAATTTCACCGCGTCCTATGTCACGATGCCGGCGCGACCGGTCATCGAGGCGGCGGCAAGTCTCGCGGTCGAAGTCGTCGACTGGAAGCCGAACGCAGCCTGACGAGGCTCAGATCGAAGTTGGCGATCCTGCGTCCATCACGGTATCCATTTAAGCCATGAGGCTGCCTGATGAGGTCGATCAATATCGCTCGCAAGATCGCTCTGCAGACAACCTGATCAACCCGAAAGGACCAGCCCATGCCTGACGCCGCCGCCCTCGCCGAACTTGACGAACGCATTGCCATCGCCCGCGCCAACCTCGCAGAACTGATGGAACAAGCTTCCGCCGTTTCAGGTGCCGCCGACGAAGACCGCAATGCGGACCGCATCAACGAGCAGCAGGACATTCTCGACGCCCTCCTCAAGCAACGTGCGGCACTCGCGCAATAGGCGCTTGGACACCATGCGGGCCGAGAGCGCTGAGATCGCGATCGATGGATAAGCATCGGCCGACCGCTCGCGTCCCAGCCTCTCGCATCGAGCCGTTCTGATCGAAGCCGGCATGTCGGCACAGCCGCGCCTCGGTCATTCCGCACAAGCCACTCGGCAGGATCGATCGCCCTGCTACCGGAACATCAGGGTCGTGCAGCCCCTCGCGGGGCGCGCATCCTCGCCACCTTCATCGTTACGTCATTCGTGCCGACGACATTGCAGCTATGGGAGATGGGAGCACGTCAGTCCGTAGCGCGAGATTCAACCTCCGGGCCTGTGTCTCACCGAGGTCTTTGCGATCACGGCGCAGCAGCCTGCCCAGCCAGCTCCGAAATCACCGATCATCTTCTAAAAGTCGTTTTAAGGGTCCGCATTCATGACGAACGATCTGGAGCGCATCAAAGCCGAAATCGTAGACAGCTTCGACGAAGAGCTCGAGATGCAGCTCGAGGAGGACCGGCTCGACGAACTTGTCGCGGAGGGCATCGGTCCGGCCGGGTCGACTCTCGACCGGAAGATCTACTTCCGCGAACTGTTCCGGCTCCAGCATGAGCTCGTGCGGCTCCAGGACTGGATCCAGTACAAGAAACTGAAGGTCGTCGTGCTCTTTGAGGGTCGCGACTCGGCCGGCAAGGGCGGCGCGATCAAGCGCGTGACGCAGCGGCTCAATCCGCGGATCTGCCGTGTCGTGGCGCTGCCGGCGCCGACGGAGCGCGAGAAGCATCAATGGTATTTCCAGCGCTACGTGCCGCATCTGCCGACGGCGGGTGAAATGGTCCTGTTCGACCGCAGTTGGTACAATCGCTCAGGCGTCGAGCGCGTCATGGGCTTCTGCAGCCCCGACGAACTCGAGGAGTTTTTCCGCTCTGTTCCCGACTTCGAGCACATGCTCGTGCGCTCCGGCATCATCCTGATCAAGTACTGGTTCTCGATCACCGACGAGGAGCAGGAGTTCCGTTTTCAGATGCGGATCGCCGACCCGCTCAAACAGTGGAAGCTCTCGCCCATGGACATGGAGAGCCGCGTCCACTGGGAAGACTACACCCGCGCCAAGGAAGAGATGTTCGACCGCACCCATACGCAGCACGCGCCATGGTGGGTCGTCCAGGCCGTCGACAAGAAGAAGGCGCGCCTCAACTGCATCGCCCATCTCCTCGCCCAGATTCCTTATGAGAGCGTGCCGAAGCAGGAGATCACCTTGCCCGACCGCGTGCGCCATCCCGACTATGCCCGGCAGGCTGTGCCGCCGGAACTGCACGTCCCGGACCTCTACTGAACTCAAGGCCGACCTTAGCAATCGATCCGGCCGCGTCGAAGCCGGGCGTTGAAGCTCGTCTCGAACATCTTGAGATAGTCGATCATGGGCTGGGACCGCTCAGCCGCTCGCCGGGCGCATCGGGCCGATCAGCCCCGGGCGTTGCGGATCGTCGGGAGGCGGGATCCGCATCGCTCGCCATCTCCCTTTCCGGCTCGGAACGCCGCTCGGTCATTTCCCGCGCCACCGCGCACGCAGACGGGACCAGAGATTGACGCTGGCAATCGCGAAACGTGCCATCGGTTTGCGCAGAAATGGAATGTCAGCCGCAATCAGCATCAGACCGAGTGGAAGCATCCAGAGTCCGAGAAGGGGCAAAATCGAGAAGATTCCACCGATGACGAGGAATATGCCTGCCGGAATCCTGACCCAGCGCGAAGACGGGTGGCGCAGCCAGCGCATCGCCGAGGCCACCCGCTGCGGGACCTCCTGCTCAATTCGTTTAAAGGCCAATCGGAGCGCTCGCTTTCCGTCTGCCATTGTTTCGGCCATGCCTTCATTATTTCGGCCGTGCCTTCACGCGTCTGGACGAGCAACGCGTTCCGTTCTCGGGGCGCGCGCCGCGCGGTCCATCGTTGCGCTTACTGGCTGCGGCTTATCGTGCCGGCATGATCGATGCTGACGGTCACCCGTTGGCCATGATGCATCGCCTTACCTGTCCACACGCCCTTCCCATCATCCTTGAGCTCGTCGACGGACGTGTAGCCGTCGGCCTGCAAACGTGTTCTGGCCTCACCCTCTGTCAGGGTGCCGACGCCGGGCAAAGGGGCGTTCTGATCGGAGTCCGGGCCAGGTCTGGGCGTAGCCGTGGAACTTTGCGCCACGGCACCTCCGGCAATCATCGCAGAACAAAACAAGGCGAGACATAGCGTCTTCATTGCCAGACCTCCGGACGCGCGCAGCAGCGCGATCACATGCTCGGGCCATCACCTCATACCTGCCCCGCCGGCCCAATCGCTAACACTGCATGATCAGATTAGTTCCGCCGAAACAGCCGCCCGGCGGATGCTCTCGCCTTTGGTCAAGTCAAATCCGACCATGATGCCGGTCGATATGGCCCTGCCCGCTCGTCGAATGCGGTCCAGCCCTCGCGTTCGTAGGCCGCTCGCCGGCTTTCCGCGTCGATCGGCCGCCCCGCGTTCATAATCTTCTCGACCGGGGACGCCGACTTGTCCGCAACGCGAACGGAAACAATCGCCCCGCCACGTCGGACGGTTTCGGTATAGTAGTGGGCGTCCCGTATCTCAACGCCGGCATCGGACAAGGCCCCGATCAGACCACCGGCTAGCGCGCCAGCGGCCGCGCCAGTCAGCGTGCTCACAAGCCAGCCCGCTGCGACCACGGGTCCGATGCCAGGCAGTGCGATGATTCCCAGCCCTGCCAGGAAACCCGCGCCACCGCCGATAGCGCCGCCGAGCCCCGCGCCTTCCGCAGCGTTGTCATCGCCGG
The DNA here is from genome assembly GCF_001741865.1 of Bosea vaviloviae. Classification (NCBI taxonomy): domain Bacteria; kingdom Pseudomonadati; phylum Pseudomonadota; class Alphaproteobacteria; order Hyphomicrobiales; family Alloboseaceae; genus Allobosea; species Allobosea vaviloviae. The sequence goes on along the minus strand of NZ_CP017147.1, from coordinate 4,057,935 downwards.
TCGCCTGCCGGCCAATGAGGCTGACATCGACAGCGGCGACCCCTGCCTGCTCCAACCGGACAACGACATTTCTTGCGTCCTCATAGTGCTCATAGGAGCGGATGATCGTCCGAATCATTGGGCTCTCCGCCTTCCGATCGGTCAAAATGGTGCGTGATGATGTTGGCGGGGCGCCATTGCTCCAGTTCTTCGGCAACCTCGCCACAAGCCTATGCGGCCCTGCGACGCATCGCGGCCTCGGTCGATATTACCCTCAACGCACGAAAGGGGGTTTTGGGTTCAGATGCCCCGCGGAAATGGAGGTTGGCCGCACCAGACACCTAGCCGCCGTTCATGACGGGAGATGGCATCGGGCAACAAGGCGGGCACCTCATTGTCGCGACCGGGCTGGTCGGGACGCCTGGGCGTGTGAGCCCCCGGCACACTGGCTTGCCGGGATTTTGCGCCTTCTTCGCCTCCTTGGCTGATGCCTGAGGCTGTTCCGGCGAAAAATCATACGCGCTGAATGAACAACCCACTGCCGTTCGCGTTCTCCGGTCGGTACCGGTGCCTGTTTTGCGATCAGTTCGAATTCGGTCGACGGCGGCCGCTCGGGAGCGGCTGTCGAGGGACCATCAACCTGTCAACGGAGAGTACCATGGCCGAGTCCAAGACCCTCAACGACAAGACCCTCAACGACATGTTCATCGACGCCCTCAAGGACGTCTATTATGCCGAGAAACAGATTCTCCGGGCGCTTCCCAAGATGGCCAAAGCCGCGAACTCCAAGGAATTGAAAGCGGCGTTCGAGAAACACCGCGACGAGACCGAGACTCATGTCGAACGCCTGGCGCAGGTCTTCGAGATCGCGGGCAAGGCGGCGCGCGGCAAGACCTGCGAGGCGATCCTGGGAATCGTCGAGGAAGGCAAGGCGGTGATGGAGGATTATGAAGGCAGCCCCGCTCTCGACGCCGGGTTGCTGGCCTCTGCCCAGTCCGTCGAGCACTATGAGATCGCGCGATACGGCACGCTCAAGGCCTGGGCTCAACAGCTCGGTATGAAGGACGCGGTCTCGCTTCTCGATCAGACCCTCGCCGAGGAGACCAGGACTGACGAGCTTCTGACCAAGCTCGGCGTCGGCTCTGTCAACAAGGCGGCTCTCGCCAAAGCCGCCTAGGCGGCAATGGATTGCAACAGCCCTGACCGATTGTCGTCAGGGCTGTTCATCGGGCAGCGCGCCCTAGCCAATGCACTCATACCGGGGGCACTCATGTCCAGCTCCCATGATCGGGTAATCCGGCAGAGCGCCAAAGGAGCGGCGCTCTTTACGCGGCTGGCGCATGCGATCGCGCTCCGGAGCGGCAAGCCGGCGACCTTCTTCATCGCACTCGCCATCATCGTTGTCTGGGCTTTGTCAGGGCCGATCTTCGGCTTCAACGATACCTGGCAGCTCGTGATCAACACCTCGACGACGATAGTCACCTTCCTGATGGTCTTTGTCATTCAAAGCAGCCAGAACGGCGATTCCGCCGCGATGCAAATCAAGCTGGACGAGCTGATCTCCAAGCTGGAGGGCGCGCGAAGAACTGCTCGATCTCGAGGAGATGGATCAGGAGAAGCTCGAGAAGCTGCGGCGCAGTTTTGAAAAACGTGCCCGGTCGGCTCGGAAGAAGATCGGCGGCACCGTCGCTTAGCGGGAAAGAGAGCGCCGGCGCGTCCGGCACCGCCGATGATCAGCCAATCCCTGGGCTTGGCAACACCGTCGAGAGCTCGAAACGTTCGAAACGAAGAGCGTTTTTTACGCCGGAACACGGCGAGGTTCGCGGAGGATTTGGCGAGCAGCGACGCGGGGCTCACCACCTTGCCGACGCCGCCCTGGGCGTTGGCGTCACTTGCGCCCTCGCCTTCCATCGTTGCGATTGTCGAATTCGGCGAGATCGTCGAGTCCGACCTGCGGACGCACCCTTGCTGCCGCCGATCATCGGATTGCCTTTGTTATCGCATCGGTCGGCTTGAGCGTCTTGTCATGCTTCGTCCCGGTCGGATTGGCTCCCTATCCGCGCGCCGGGTGCGAACCCCCGCCTTTCCGCTCGGGTTCATGGCTGTGATGGCGATCGCTTTCGCCGCCGCCGCCAGAGACCTTGCTGTGGCGGGGGCCGTCGGCACGGGGCGCCGGTTTCTTGGGATCGAGGGGTTGCTTGGCGTTCTCGTGCGAGGCGCCCGGACCGCCTTGCCTGATGCTGGCGGGCGTCTTGGTCGATGTCGACATGATCGGCCTCCTCAACGGTCCTGTTGGTAGCCCTGATGGGTGGTGTTCTGCTTGATGTTGGCGTTGTGCGCGTCCTGCTCGGATTTCCGGGCCTGGCGCTCCTCCATCTGCCCGGTGACCGGCGCGGCCTTGTCGCCGCCGGGCCCCTTGTCGCTGCGGTTTGCCGGGGGGACCGGCAATGTCTTCTTGCTCATTTTCTCCTCCCTGTTCAGGGTTGCGGGGCGGCCTCAGCTCGCGGCAGCGTCGATCATCGTGCGTGCGGGTTCCGCCGCCCAGGCGATCTGGTTCCGCGAGTTGTTCGCCTTCTCCTTGCTCGCGAAGGCCCTATCGCTGAAGAACCGACCAGACCGGAAGACGTTCCCTTTTTTTGAGCGCGGCAACTCCATGTGAGATGATTTTGCGCCGTCAGGAGGAAGTTCGACGACGAAGCCACGACAGATCCGTTCAGCAGAGGCGGCCGCCGCTGGAGAGCGGCGACCGCCGGTTGTCAGAACCGATGTCGCATCTCAATGCTGACCGCCCTTGCGGCCGGCCTCCGAGGCGCGCTCGCGGTCATTGGCGAAATTTCCCGAACCTCCGCACCGGCCGTCGAAGAGATCGTCGAAACTGATGACGGCGTTCGTCTGATTGTCGCCGGCGGCCATGAGGTCTCGGCAAGCCATGTCGTGGTCGCCACGAATTCGCCCATCCACGCGCGGTTCGCCTATCACACGAAACAGGCGCCCTATCGCACCTACGCGATGGCGTTTGAGATCGAACGCGGCCTTCTTGCGGACGCCCTGTATTGGGACACGCTCGATCCCTATCACTACGTGCGCTTGACCGCTGGCTCGAAGGGCAAGGACGTCCTGATCGTGGGCGGCGAAGATCACAAGACCGGCGAAGAGGACAACGCGACGGAGCGCTTCGCAGCGCGGGAAGCCTGGATCAAGGCGCTCGTTCCGGAGACTGGGCCTGAGACCCATCGTTGGTCCGGCCAGGTGATGGATACGCTCGACTACGGCGCTTATATCGGGCTCGACCCCGGCAGCAAGCGCAGCTACGTCGCGACGGGAGATTCAGGACAGGGCATCACACATGGCGTCGTCACGAGCCTGATCATTCCCGCCATGAACTGCGGGGCCGACCTGAGTGATCGATCCGGCCGCGCCGGCCGGATCGATAGGCGTCTTCAGGCCCGCCCCCTTTTTGGAGCCGCCGGACGTGTTTCCCGACGTTTAGACAGCTTGATGACCACGGTTCGGTGCAATCGGCGACGTCGCGCCAGCCCCCAGCGATCTCTGAACCATGACGCTGTCGGACCATTTGCCATAACGATAGGCAACGCCGGGCAGCAGCCCTACCCTCACGAAGCCGAAGCGTTCGTGCAGAGCCAGCGAGGCCGTGTTCTCGGCATCGATATAGCCGATCATCTGGCGAAAACTCGCCGCGGCGCAGGCGTCTATCAAGGCCTGCATCAGCAATCGCCCGACGCCGCGTCCGAGATGGTCGTCGTGGACATAGATCGAGTGCTTGACCGTGTAGCGATAAGCCGGCCGCTTGCGGAACAGTACGACATAGGCATAGCCGACGATCTCGCCGCCACGCGTCGCCACCAGATGCGGCAGCCGGCGGTTGCGCAGGTTCTTGCGCCGATCCTTCAGATCATCGGGCTGGGGCGTGCCGGTATCCTCGACGCCGGCCTCGATGCCGCGCTTGATATGGCGGCGATAGATCGCCAGCATAGGCTCGACATCGGTATCGCGCGACGGCCGAATGATGATTGGGACTTGGCTCTCCATGGCGCGTTGCTACCCTTAGACTTAAGCCTGTTCGCTGACGACATAGGTGTGGAGCCGCACGCGTCCGTCCGCATCGACCTCGCGATAGACGCCCTGGATCTCCACGTCGAAGCCGGGGAAGGCGTTGAAGCTCGCCTCGAACATCTTGAGATAGTCGATCATCGGCTGGGCTCGTTCGGTCAGCCGCTCGCCGGGGACGATCGTCGCGATCCCGGGCGGATAGACCACGAAGGGCGTCGTGGCGATGCGCCCGGCGATGGCATCGATGGGCAGGTAGTCGACATCGTTGCGTACGAGGCAGCGCGCAGCATCATGGGGCGACATGGCGATCTCCGGCAGATGTTCGGCCGCGAATTGCCTCGCCTGCAAAGCGCTGACATCGGCCTCGCGGAAGAAGCGGTGCATCTGGCCACAGAGATCGCGCAGGCGCACGCCGGCATAGCGTGAAGGCCGGCGCCGGTAGAATTCCGGAATAGCGTCTTCCAGCAGGGCATTGTCGTCGTGCAGCTTCTTGAAGGCGACGAGCCCGCTGATCAGCGTGCCGGCCTTGCTGGCTTCGACGCCCGGCGTCAGCAGGAAGAGCAGCGAGTTGAGGTCGTTTTTCTCAGCGACGATCCGGTTCTCGCGCAGGAACTGGGCGACGACCGGTGCCGGGATGCCATGTTCGGCATAGCCGCCCGTGGCGCGGTCGAAGCCCGGCGTGAGCAGCGTCAGCTTGTTGGGGTCGGTCATGGCAAAGCCCGGCTCCAGGCCGGAGAAACCATGCCAGACGGCGCCTGGAGCGAGTTGCCAATAGGAGGGGTCGCTGGCGAGCTGGTCGGTGCCGACCGCTTCCCAGGCGACGTCATGGACCGCCCCCTCGCGCGACGCATCGGGGATCGTCACGCGGTCGGGCACGAAGGGCTCGAAGAACCAGCGCCGCTCCGGCAGGATTTCCTTCTCCTCGAATTCGCGCCGCACGGCGCGGATCTTCTTGCGCAGCTCGATGCCGAGCCGGATCGTGTCATCCCACAGCACTTCGCCGGAACGCCCTTTCATCATCTGCGCGCCGACGTCGAGCGAGGCGAATAGCGGGTAGAAGGGCGAGGTCGAGGCATATTGCATGAAGCTCTCATTGAAGCGCCGGTGCTCGACTCGGCGCTTCTGGCCGCGGATATGCCGGTCCTTCATGTGGATCTGCGAAGCCTGGGAGAAGCTCGCCAGCTGCTTATGCGTCGACTGCGTCGCGATGATGCCGGGTGAGTCTGGCCCCAGATCAGCAAGCCCCATGGCGAAGCGCCCGGCATAGAGCGGGTGGAACTTCATGAAGCCGGCCCAGGCCTCGTCGAACAGGATGTAGTCGCAGAGATGGCCGATGCGCTTCAGGATCATCTGGGCGCTGTGGATCGTGCCGTCATAGGTGCATTGCTCGACCACCGCGACGCGGAAGGGGCGCGGCTTTTGCCAGGCGTCGGGGTCCTTGACCAGCGGATGCGTCCGGATGCGCTCGCGCAGCGCCTCCTCGTCAAAGGCGTCCCAGCGCATCGGGCCGATCAGCCCCCAGGCGTTGCGGATCGTCGGCAGATAGACCGGGATGCCGCCGCCGATCATCAGCGCGCCATGATGGGCCGCCTTGTGGTTGTTGCGGTCGAACAAGACAAGGTCGCCATCGGTCACGAGCGCAGCCAGCGCCACCTTGTTCGAGGTCGAGGTGCCGTTGAGGACGAAATAGGTCTTCTCCGCCCCGAAAATCTGGGCGGCCTCCTTCTGCGCCTTCAGGGCCGGGCCCTCATGGGTCAGGAGGTCGCCGAGATCGAGCACCGAATTGTCGAGGTCGTCGCGGAAGACGGCCTCGCCGAGATGCTCCATGAAGACCCGGCCGATAGGGCTGCGGCTGTAGAACACGCCGCCATTGTGTCCCGGGCAGGTCCAAAGATGATTGCCCTCCTCGGCATAGTCGACCAGTGCGCCGAAGAAGGGCGTCTTCAGCGTCTCGGCATATTGCTTCAAGCGGCTGATCAGGCTCTTGGCGATGAAGGGCGGTGTCTCCTCGGACAGGAAGATATAGCCGTCGATGAAGTCGAGCACCTCGACGGGCAGATCCTCGAAGCGCTTGCGGCGGATCAGCAGGATGATCGGGAAGTCCAGCCCGCGGCGGCGCATCAGATTGATCAGGGCCGCCGTCTTGCCTTCAAGGCCCTTCTTGCCCCAGTCGACGACCATGCAGCCGATGGCGGCATCGGTCTGCACGGCGATCTCGGCATCTTCGAGCTTGCGGGCTTTCACGACCTCGAAGCCGGACCGCTCGATTTCATCGACGATCTGGTTGAACCTTATGCCTTCGAGATCCTCCGCGTCGAAACTCGGCGTCGCGAACAAAAAGGTGAAGCGCCTGAAATAGTCCATGTCTGCTCCGCTGGCTCGATCCCGAAGATGTCGGTGAGTTCCATGACAGTCCGGCGACTATCGTTGTCACTATGTGACGATGTCGATCGAGCAGGTTGGCGCCGCCTTGACGATCGACGACATCGAAGGCTAGCTCCCGAAACGAGCGTTCGAACTGAGTTGTCACGCGGCGAAAGGCACGGTCTTCCTCAACCGCCGCGCGCCGAGCCAGAGCGTTTTCAAGCGAAGTGGATACCAGTTCGCATGAAGAAAACGCGCTAAAACAATGAACTAGAGCAATTGAACGATCCAATCGGATCGGAAGTTGCTCTAGTAGCACGAAGGGCTCCGACATGCCGTCCAAGAGCAAGAGCTTGAATGCGACGCTGCTTCGGCTCACCCATCATTATTCAGATGCGAAGGACCTGTTCAACGCAGTTCGCGCCGAACACCCCGACGCCTCGAAAAAGGACATCGTCCTGGCCGCGCTCGCGATGATGATCGATCAGTGCGAAACCGACGCATCCTCGGCGCGCAAACTCCACCAGCTTGCACTGCAACGGCGTGGTGAAGAGTAGTTTTGGGCAGGCCCTTTTGTCTTGCCGGTCATCTCGCGGAAGGCAAGCAATGTCCAAAAGAGCTGGCAGGGCCGGATAATCTCATCACGAGCCCGCACGAGAGAGAAGCCCCGCCCCCCTCACCTCAGCATCGCTTGTAAATATCCTCGATGCGGATGATGTCGTCTTCGCCAAGATAGGAACCGACCTGGACTTCGATGATATCGAGCGGGATCTTGCCGGGATTTGCCATGCGGTGGACGCAGCCGATCGGCAGGTAGATCGACTCGTTTTCGTGCACAATGATGGTTTCGTCATCGCGCGTGACTTCGGCCGTTCCGCGCACCACGACCCAGTGCTCGGCTCGGTGGTAGTGCTTCTGGAGGGATAGGACTCCGCCGGGCTTGACCGTGATGCGCTTGACCTGGTGACGCGTGTCGAGATCGATCGAAAGGTATTTGCCCCAGGGCCGGTGGATTTCGCGATGGCTGCCGGCTTCCGGCTCGCCATTTGCCGTGAGCAGAGCCACGACGTCGGTCACCTTGCCGGCCATCGCCTTCGGCACCACCAATATGGAATCGCGCGTCGCGATGACGGCGATGTCGTCGACGCCCACGACAGTGAGGAGAGCGTCCTCGGAGCGCAGCAGGTTGTTGGCGCCATCGAACACATAGCCACGCCCTTCGACGACATTGCCGTTCACCCCCTTCTTGGAAAGCTCCCAGACCGCGGACCAGCACCCGACATCCGACCAGCCGAACTGCCCGGCGATCACGGATGCCTTCTGCGTTTGCTCCATGACGGCGGTGATCGAAACCTTCGGCGTCTTGGCGAAAGCACGCGGCTCGAGCGTCAGGAATCCGAGCTCGTGACCGCCTTTCGCAACAGCCTCGCCGACTGACACCATGACATCGGACGCGAATGCCTCGAGTTCGGCGCGCATCGTCGCGGCGTCGAAAATGAGGTTGCCAGAATCCCACAGATAGCCGTCCGCCAGATAGCGCGCCGCCTGCACCGCATCGGACGCCTCGACGAACGCCTCGACCTGATGCGCGCCACCCGTGATCTCCGAGCCGGGGCGGATATAGCCGTAGCTCGTTGCAGGATAGGCCGGCGGTATTCCAATCGTCACGATGCCGCCTTGCACTGCGACGGCGGCGGCCCTGGTGCAGGTCTCGACGAAAAGCCTGCCGTCCTGCACGACATGGTCGGCGGCGAAGACGCCGACGAGCGCAGCGTCATCGCGGGCAAGACCGAGCTCGGCCGCGATCGCCACAGCGGAAGCGGAGCCGCGACAGACGGGCTCGACCACGATCTCGGCCTTCACGCCGATCTCCTGCAACTGATCGGCGACGGTGAAACGGTGTTCCGTGCTGGCGACGACAATGAGCCTGTCAAAGACAGGCGCGTCGGACAGGAGTTTTGCCGTGCGCTGAAAAGCGGAATCCCGGCCAAAAAGCGGAATGAACTGCTTCGGCATCGTGTTGCGAGAGACAGGCCACAGACCAATGCCGGCCCCTTCGCACATGACGACAGGAATGATCTTTGGACGCATGCGGATCAGCTCCTCGGAGACGCTGATCTAGCACGGCACATTTCCGGCAATAGCCCCGATTCGGTCGTACTCTGTTTTGGATCGCGCTACCCTGTTTGCGTCGTGTCCGCCGCGCTCGCGGCCGGCCGTCTGGCGGCCCGGATCGCGCCGAACCAACCGATGCCCCACGAGCGCGCTCGGCCCTGCGGCATGGGCTCATTCCTCCCTGAAGGCCGAACGCATGGAATCCCGCAGGGGCTGCATCAGATAGGCTAGAGCCGTTCGTTCACCGGTCGGGACGAAGACGTCGGCCGGCATGCCCGGCTTGAGCTTGGCACGGATCTTCGGAGGGAAGCCCGATGCTGAGATGCTGACGCGCAGCTCATAGGCCATCTGCTGCGAGACCTCGTCGCGCTGCGTATCGGCTGCGACGGATTTCACCTCGCCGACCGTGAAGGGCGTCGCCCGGCCCTTGAACGAGGGCAGGCGCACCTCCGCAGCCATGCCCGGGCGAAGGTTGTTCACGTCCAGGGGCGAAATCTTGGCGGTGACGACGAGCTCGTCGTCCTGCGGCACGATTTCCATCATGGTCTCGCCGGGCTTGACCACCGCTCCCACCGTATGGACCTTCGAGCCAACGATCCGGCCTGCGCGCGGCGCGCGAACCTCCGAACGCGCCAGCACATCCTCGGCCATCCGCAGCTTTTCGCGCGCATCGGCGAGCTTCACCCGGCATTCCGCGACCTTCGTCGATGCCTCTTCGGCAGCGCGCAAGCCGATTTGGCTCGTCTGCAGCCGGATTTCGTCGTTGGCGACGGAGAAACGCATCAGATCGGCCTCCAGCGACCCGATACGGCCCTGAAGCTCCGTCAATGACCGGCGCAACGGGTTGATGCGCGTTGCCGCGATGTAACCCTGATCGGCCAGAGGCTGCAGCTTGGCGAGCTCGTCTTTGATGCTGGCTGCCTGGCTGACTGCGGAATCGCGCTGTGCCTCGGTCGAGTCGCGCTGCTTCTGGGACTGCGACAGCCGCTCTCCCAGAATGGAGACTTCCAGCTTCTGGGCCGAAGCGCGCTCCTTGAAGAGCCGTTCCTGGTCGAGAATGATGCGGCGCGCCTCCCCGGTCTCTGCAGCATCTGTCAGCTCCTTTGGAAAATCGAGGCGATCAGACCGGTCGATCTGGGCCGCAAACCGCGCCTCCTCGCCCAATGCCTGCAATACACCAAGCCGCGCCACGCTTTTCTGCGCAGCTGCATGCGTCGTATCGAGCCTGAGCAGGACCTCTCCGGCTCGAACCTCCGAGCCGTCCCGCACGACGATGGCCTCGACCAGACCGCCCTCGAGATGCTGAACCGCCTTGCGGTCGCTTTCCACGACAACGCTGCCATGAGCGACTACGGCGCTGTCGAGGCGAGCGGTCGCAGACCAGAACCCACCCACGCCCAGCACGACGGCAACGACGATGTAGCCCTTCCGAACCGGAGCGCGCCAATCGCCGCCCCCCTCGACAGGGGCCCCGGCCGGCGGGAGCCAGCGCTTCAGAATGGCAAGCGCTGGCTCGAGGCGCTGGCGCCCGATCGCAAGATTACGCCCTATCGCAGGATTGCGACCTTTAGCAAAATTGAATGTGAGTTTCATCGCCGCCCCCACCTTGCCACCGAAATCGGCTCACCGCTCCGCACCTGAACGCGCTGTGGCGGCCGAACGCTCGCCCCCGCGCCGGGCTGCAGCAGCACTGGCAGGATTTCATCACGCAGACCGACCCTGACGGCCTGGCCCTTCTGCATGAGAATGATCTTGTCGACCTGCGACAGAAGCTGCGGGCGGTGCGTGATCACGACGACGATCGCGCCCGCGGCGCGCAGGCCCGACAATGCGCGACCAAGCGCAACATCGCCATCCATATCCAGATTAGCGTTCGGCTCGTCGAGCACGACCAGCGCAGGCTGGCCGTAGAGCGCACGCGCCAGGCCGATCCGCTGCCGCTGCCCCCCGGAGAGGGTCGCTCCGTCGTCACCGATCTGTGTCGCATATCCATCCGGAAAACTCTGGATAAGCTCGTGCGCGGACCCGGCCGAGGCGGCGGCGATGGCCGCATCGTCAGTGGCTGAGGGATCGAAGCGGGTCACGTTGTCGCGCACGCTTCCAGCAAACAGCTCGACATCTTGCGGCAGGTAGCCAAGGACACGGCCGCGTTGGTCATCGGAAAAATGGCTGATGTCGGTACCGTCGAGGCGGACGACGCCCTGAACAGGCTGCCAGACGCCGACCAGAGCCCGGGCGAGCGAGGATTTCCCCGAGCCGGTCAGCCCGATGACCGCTGCAATCTCGCCGGGCTCCACCTCGAACGAGACATTGTGCAAGAGCAATGCTTGCCCGTTGGGAGCGCGCACGCTCAAGCCCTCGACGCGCAGCGTTCCGGCCGGATGCGGCAGCGTCATGCTCCGGCTGTCGGATGGTGTCTTCAAGGTCGTCCCGAGCCGCTGGAAGGCGCTGCGGGCAGACACGAAACTCTTCCACTGGCCAACAGCGCCCTCGATCGGGGCCAGAGCCCGCCCCATGATCAGGGAGGCGGCGAAGATCACGCCTGCCGCGATGTTCTGATGGATGGCGAGATAGGCGCCCACGCCAAGCACCGCGCATTGGAGCGCAAGCCGCAACAGCTTGGTTATCGCCAGCAGCGTCCCGCCCCGGTTGGCCGCCAAGGTGTGATATTGGAGAGCGCTGTCGTGACGGTCCTGCCACTCGCCGCGGATCGCCCGGCCCATCCCCAACGCCTTGATGACTTCGGCATTCCGGAGGGACGCGGCGAGGCGCTCGCTCGCGCTGTGACCGAGTTCAGACGCGCGAACCAAGGAATTCTTGGTCATGCGCTCGTTCAGCAGGGCCACGCCGAGAATTGCGGCCGCTCCAACCGTAGCGACGACGCCGATCGCGGGATGAAGGACGAAGCAGAGAGCAAGATAGATCGGGACCCAAGGCGCATCCATAAGAGCGGGTACGAGGCTACCCGACAATGTGGCGCGCAAGGTCTCCACGTCACGAATGGGCACGACCTGCTGCGAGCCCTTTGCTTCCAATGCGCCGCGAAAAGCAGCTTCGAAAGCCGGTTCGGACAGCGCCCGATCCACGCATAGACCGAGCTGAACAAGCGCGCGGCTGCGGAAATGCTCGAGCGCAGCATAAGCTGCAAACAGAACAAGCACGATCAGCGACAGCATGACCAACGTCGTGCCATTCCGGCTTGTCAGCACCCGATCATAGATCTGCATCGTATAAATGGGGGAAACGAAGACGAACAGGTTGAGCACGAAAGACAGCCCGAAAAGCGAAGCGAATGCAGGCGTCAGATTGCGAACCGTTTGCGAAAGCATAGTCGTTGGGTTCCTGAGAGTGATCGCGAAGCTCGGCTGAACGGAGCAAGGCGGATACCCGCCCGACAGGCGATGAATGATCGCCGGCCGAGATCATCGTGGATGCGGGATCTTCGAGGATAAATGACGACCCGGCTCCAATGCTGGAACCGGGTCGTCGCCATGGGTTAGGCCCGCGACCTACTAGTGCCAGTGCCAGTGCGAGGACTGGTGGTGGCGGTCGTTGTCGTCGTCGTGGCGCGCCTGGATATCCTGGAAGCAGTTGCGGCCACCGCCATGGTCGGCCCATGAGGCGTGATGACCACTCGAACCGGACGGCGCTGTCGGGGCCGACGGTGCAACCGGTGCGGTGACCTCCGCGGGCGGTACGACCACAGGGATCGAAATGACGTCCGGATCGTCAATCGGGCTGGAGACCGGCGTTTGCGAAGCCGGCGGCTCTGGCAGCGCGGGCTCCGCCGTGACCGGCGGCGTTTCCGTAACCGGCGTCGTCGGTTCGGCCGTTACCGGCGTCGTCGGCTCGACCGTCACAGGCGTGCTGGTGACCGGCTCCGAATCCGCAATCGTGGCGCCGGAAGACCCGAAGGCAGCCGTCTCGATGCCATGCGACTGCGCGACCGATCCAGTCGTGAAGCTGTAGTCGCCAGTTGCGGCATCGGTGAAGCCGGCTTGGGTCGTCACGACGCTGCCGACATCGCCACCGCGCTGCTGAAAGCTCGACAGCGAGACATCGGCCACCGTCAACGCCGCGCCATCGGGATTGTAGTAGACGTTGTTGTGGATCAAGCTTGGATTGGTCTGATCGGTATCGATCGTGTTGCTGCCATCCTTCGAGACCTGGATAAAGTTCTCGTAGGTCTCGTTACCGGTGATCGTGTAGCCGTCCACACCGATGGTCGAAATGCCATATTTGCCGTTGTCCAGCAGCGTGTTGTCGTGGATTTCGTTGCCCGATCCGCCATGGATGAGAATGCCGCTGAAGGCCGTTCCCTGAACGAAATTGCCGTATATCTGCGCGTTGCTGGCGAGGTTATCGAGATAGATGCCGGAGCTCATGTCGTTGCCGGCGACGAACCCGCCGTCATGCGTATTGAGGCCGCCGGTATCGACGATGTGATTGTATCGGATCGTATCCCCCAGCGCGCCGGGATCCTCGTGCGAGAACAGGTAGATGGCGCCGACATCGGGCGTCTGCTGACCGGAATGGCTAATGTTGTTGTATTCGATGACATTTCCGCCCGAAACTTGGTTCGGGTCGTAATTGATTTCCGAAATCGCGAAGCGCGGCACATTGGTGATCGTGTTGTGATCGATCTGGTTGTGCGCCGATTCCTGCATGTCGATCGAGCCAAATTGAACGAAGGCCTCGTTCGAATGGTCGATCACGTTATTCGAAATCTGGTTGCCGCTGGTCCCAGGGCTCAACGCGATTGCGCTAGACCAGATATGCTCGAAAGTATTGCTCGAGATCAGGTTTCCGCTGCTGTCGCCATGCAGCACCACACCGACGCCGACATTGACGAAATGGTTCGATTCCACCGTCAGCCCGGTCGCGTCATGCACCTCGATCGCCGCAGTAGCGGGGTCGCCTGCAACCGCAGCCGTATCGGTGAAGGTCAGGCCCTTGATGCTGACATCGTTGGCGCCATCGACGACGAACAAGCTGTGATCCGAGGATGCCACCGCGCCTTCGCCGGTGAAGCCCGCGGGCGCCTTGAACAGGACGGTGCCCGTCTGGCTGTCGAAGGACCACTCACCCACGCTATCGGGCACCGGCTCGGAGACGAAGAAGCGGCTCGCGGCACCGAGATCGTAATTGGCCGCGGAGGTGAAGGTCATCACGTTGCCGTTGACCGACGCGATGGTCAGGTGATCGTTGGCGTAGCCGTTCTCAGAGAACACCGTCACCGTCTCTCCGACCTGCGGCGCATGACCAGCGGGGAAGTCCGACGGGTTGAAGGCGAGCGACTTGGAGGGATCGGCGCCACTGGGCAGGTCCTGCCCCCAGAGCCAGCCGCCCCGGATCGGATCGGACGGATCCACGTTGGGAAAGCGACTTTCGACCTGCTGCACACCGTTGACGGTCAGCTGCAAGACCTGGGCATCGTCGACATGGGCCGACCAGATGCCGTTCGCACCCTGGGTCCAGCCGGTCACCGGCGTGCCGCCGCTGACCACGGCATTCTGCCCGGCCATGCCCACGAAGGACGAACCGGAATCGGCGGATGTCAGGTGGAGGGGGCTGTCAAGATGATAGGTACCTCCAGCGAGGTAGGCCGTATCGGCACCGCCGCTCTGCCGCATGGCCTCCTGGGCACGTTCCAAGGTCGCGAAAGCCGATGATGAATCAAGTCCGGTGTTGCTGTCATTTCCTGTTGAGGAAACGTAAAAATTAGCCATAAAGGGGCTCCTTTCAAGGCGAGAACACTTGAGGTGTGGTCGCGCCTCTAGATACCCCAGGGCAGCAAGGCTATTCTACCCAGCAAGTCGGATTTATATCATAGGGGATTAGTTCGTTAGTACTAATTGTACAAAATTGGCACACTATATCAACGCACTGTAGCCTCCGGAATTGCCCATCACGCTGTGGATGAAGAAGGTTCCGCAGCGTCAGAATGACAACCCGTCAGATGGTGGTCGCAGAATTCGGGGCCCGCCGCCAGGCGATCGACATAGCCCCGGAAGGCGGCGAGAGTCGCAACGGGACGCCCGCAGCGATCGCAGACCACGAGCCCCTGGGCCGAGAGGTCGCGCGGCAGCGAAACGGCAGGCGAACCGCAACCCCGACAGCTGAAGTCCGTGCCTGCCCGCAAGCGCAGACCTGGTTGGCCCGAGCGCCGGCTCATGCCGAAGCCTGATAGAAGGATTTGTAATCCCGGTAGATCTGGCCACGGTCGGAGGCGTTGTAACGTCCCTGCTCCTCGAGATCGACGCAGTTGAGCACGATGCCCCCGACATCCAGCCCCAACCGGGCGAGATGGTCGAGCGTCGTCGCGACAGTCGTCTTGCGCGTATCATTCCATTTGACGACATGCAGCACCGTGTCGGCGTGCTCGCGCAGCAATGCGCTGTCGGCCGAAAGCAGTACGGGCGCGACCTCGAACAGGATGATGTCGTATCTCGCCCGCGCCTCGCGCAGCATCGCCTCGAACGCCGGATTCGAGTAGACGTTCTGGCCGTCCCGCAGGCCGGATGCTCGCCGGACCGTCGCGACAGGTGTCGAACCCGCGGCACTGATGTCGCCGGCCTGAGGCAGGCACTGGTCGAGCAGCGCTTCATGCGGGAAGTTTTCGCCGAGCAGCAGGCGCCGGGGCGAGCCATCCACCACCAGAACCCGCTGCCCCATCTTCGCGAGCACGCGGGCCATGGCCGAGGCGACGAAGGACTTGCCCTCGCCGGGCGCCGAAGACGTGATCAGCACGACCTTCGGCGGGTTGGTGGGAGGGAACATCCCGGCCACCGTCGATCGCACCGCTTCGGCGAAGACGAGACTTTCCAGCCCGCTCGGATAGTGCTCGAGATTGGGCAGAAGGCCGACGCAGTTGACGCGGGTCTCTGCAGCGAACTCGTTCTCGCTGCGGAAACCGCGGTCCCGCTTCTCCAGCGCATAGGAGAGCGATGCTCCGGCGGCGAGCCCGCCCATCAAAGCGAGGCCAAGCACGAGCGCCTGGCTGGGGGAAGCCGGCAACGAGGGAACTTCGGCGGGAGCCAGGATTTGCGCCACGACAGGCCGCAGTTCGCTCACGGCGCTGGACTGCTGCTGTGCGTCCGAGAGCTGCTTCAGCCGATCGCGCGCGGCCGTCGCCTCGGCTTGCAGGGTTTTCAGCTGACCTTCCAGCCCTCTGGACTCAATGGATTTCGTCTGGAGTGCCGCGACGCGCTGTGACAGCGCAGCCTCGGCGGCATGGGCTGCCTGCACATCGGTTTCGATATTGGCGACCGACTGCGCCAGCTGCTTTTTCAGGCGCTCCTGCACCGATGCGAGCGTCAGCTTGAGCCGAGCGACCGCGGGGTGGCGATCTCCCGTCGAGCTGACCATCTCGTCCAGAGCCCTGCGCGCCTTTCCTTCCTCATCCAGAAGCGCCTGAACGACTGGAGATCCGCCGAGATCCGTCGCCTGCGGCACATTACCTGCAGCAAGCGATACCTGCGCACGATGCAGGCGCGTCTCCTCCGCCAGCCGCGTGACCGAGGCGGCATTGAGCTGGGCCAGCATGTCGCGAAGCTGCTGCTGCTGCATGTCGGCCCCGTCCTGGCCAAGCTCGACGAAGCCGGTCCGGACACGGAAGTCCTCGATCTCCTTGTCGATCCTGACGAGGTTGGCGCGCGCCTCCAGCGCCTGCAGGCCATACCACTGGCTGGAGCGCTGCGAGGCGCTCGCAGAGGCCTCCATTTTCCGCCTGAGATACTCAATCCCGAAGGCATTGACGATGCGCGCGGCGCGATCGGGATCGGTATCCTGATATTTGAGGGTGATCAGATAGGCCTTTGCATCGTTGCTGACCGTCAGCGACGACAGCAGTTTCTGCGCGACGATGTCGCGCCTCGCCGGCACGGTCATGGGGCCTGCGCCACCAAGCCCCAGAAACTCCCGGATTCGATTGCGAGCCGCCGAGGAAAAGATCATCTCGGCTGCGCCCGCCATCAGACCTGACAGGGAGGAGGCCGGCTTCTCGGGCTCACTATCGAGCCCCATGCGCGAAGCGACGGCGCGCGCCGTCGCAAGCGAGCGGATGATCCGCGCCTCGCTTTCGACGAGCGTCGAGGCTTCGAGCGCGACGCTGCTCGATTTGCCGCCGCCATTCGGGGCGTCCTCACGCGCGAAGTCGAACTGCAGCACCAGATCGGCCACGTAGCGCGGTGGCATAATCATCGTGGCCAAAGCGGCAAGCAGCATGCTGCCGCAGGCCATCGACAGGATCAGCCCGCGCCGCTGCCAAAGCATCGCAAGAAAATCGAAGCTCACGGCATCATAGTGGCTGGACAACGTCGCCGTCTGGCGAGGGCCTCGCATCTCGCTGAAGAAATCCATGATGGCTTGCCCCGGCTGATCTCGATTGATCTGAGTGAGGGGCGCGATCGGCTGCGCCCCCGGCGTTCCGCAAACGCGAAACCGCTTGCGGTGCGTTACTTCGCACCTCGCGCCAGCAGCACTGCCGGAACGGTTTGGAGCAGGACGTAGAAGTCCAGCCAGAACGACCAGTTATGGATGTAGAAGCTATCCTGCTGCTTCTGGACCGCGAGGTCGCCATCGCTGCGGTCGGTCACCTGCCACAAGCCCGTCAGGCCAGGTGGTACGCTCGTCCGCAAGACCTGGAACGCGGTGTCGAAGCATTGGCTGTGATAGGCCGGGAACGGCCGCGGTCCGACGATGCTCATCTCGCCGCGCAGGACGTTCCAGAGCTGCGGCAGCTCATCGACGCTGGACCGGCGGATGAACTGCCCGATCCCGGGCAGGATCCGAGGGTCGTTCGACAGCTTGAAGAACCGCTCCCATTCCTGCCGCGCCGTGCTGTCGGCGCCAAGATGCGCGGCCAGCCGCGCTTCGGCGTCCGCATACATGCTGCGAAGCTTGTAGACATTGAAGATGCGGCCGTTCCGGCCGATCCGTGGCTGCGCATAGAAGGCGGAACCACCATCGACCGCCTTCACGGCAAGCGCGAACAGGACGATCACGGGCAGCGCCAGAACAGCGAGTGGTATCGCCACCAGGAGATCCGCAAGGCGCTTGAGGCGGAGGTTGCGTGGCATGTGAATGGCGCTGCGCAGCTCGAGCCCGAGCAGCCCTCCCATCGCCCGCAATTGTGGATTCAGGACCTGAAGCGCCGAGGCATCGTGAACGACGAAGATCTGGCGCAGGGGCAGGCGCGCAAGCCAGTCAGCCTTTTCCCCACGCAGATCGCCCGATGCGCAAAGAGCGACCTCGATCCGCGAAGAGATGACATTGGCCTGCCCGGAGGTGATGATCGGAATATCCGCCATCTGTCCGACATCGGACAGAACATAGCCGTCATCATCGGTCAGTATGGCGACCGGTCTCAGCCCCAGCTCCGGCCGCAAAACCAGATTGCGTGCGAGAGCCGCGCAGGCCGACATCGTTCCGTAGAGGATGGTGGGGGCGGTCCACAGCGAGTGACGTAGCAATACGCCCCTGACGAGCGCCTCGACATAGAAGCCGAGCATAACGGTCAAGGCCGCCCCGATGACGACGAAGCCCCAGAAATGGGAGGGCGGCGCTGCGATCATCAGCCAGATCATCACCACCGCTGCCGCCGTGACATTGCCGAGCGTGCGCCGGCGCAGCCTGTCGACGGGTTCGGCGCGCTCCGATCCGTACAGCCCAAAGCAGGCCTGTGCCGCGCACAGCGCCGGAATCCAGACCAACATCAGGCTCGCCATGGCGATTCTGGTATCGGCCGCCACTATGGCCGCGCCGAGCTGCAGGATGCCGGCGACGATCGTCAGCGCGACGAGATCTCCCGCCAGCAGCGCAGCGGCAACCAGTTGCCGCCGCATTGCAGGAGCCACATTGGCACCAAGCTGATAGCCCGGCTTTGCGATGGCGATCGCGGAAGGGACGACGGTGGTGACAACGTCCGGCATGGCGAACTCCCCTGCCACGTGATGGCGGAACCTGCCGCGCTACTGGGCTGCAACCCTCGGAATCGGCTCGATCAAAGCCTGACGATCGGCTCCGCCCGCCTTCACCTGCCCCTCGATCCAGGCATAGGTCGGAATCAGCCCCTGCCTGAGATGGATGAGCGGCTCCCATCCCAGCACATCGAGCAGACGGGTGTTGTCGCTGTTGCGGCCGCGGACGCCCTGCGGGCGATTGGTGTTGAAGCGCTTGAGGATCGTCTTCCCGGCGATCTCGGCGATGATGTCGACGAGCCCGCTGACGTCGACCAGCTCATCCGTGCCGAGATTCAGCGGCCCGGAATAATCCGACCGCATGATGCGATAGATCCCTTCGACGCAATCGTCGATGTACATGAAGGAGCGCGTCTGCTTGCCGTCTCCCCAGACCTCGATCGTATCGCCGGAGTTCGCCTGCGCGATCTTGCGGCAGATGGCGGCGGGTGCCTTTTCCTTGCCGCCGTCATAGGTGCCGAGCGGTCCGTAGACATTGTGGAAGCGGACCAGCCGGGTCTGGAAGCCGTAGTCTTCCGTGAAGTACTGGCACAGCTTCTCGGTATAGAGTTTCTCCAGCCCGTATCCGGGTTCCGGATCGGCCGGGAACGCATCTTCTTCCTTCAGCGGCACCACCGAGGGCACATCCTGGAGATGCTGCGGGTAGACGCAGGCCGAGGACGAAAACAGGAAGCGCTCGACCTTGGCGTCGTGCGCGGCCTTGAGCATCTGAGCGCTGATCATCGTGTTGTTGTAGGTAATCGAGGCGTGCGCGCCGGAGATATAGCCGATGCCGCCCATATCCGCGGCGAGGTTGTAGACCTCGGACACGCCGTGAACGGCCTCGCGGCAGTCCTCGATCTCGCGGAGATCCAGGATCCGGAATTCGTCCGCCGAGCTGACCTGGTACTCCGGGTCCTTGATGTCGACGGCCCGGACCTTGTAACCACGATCTTTCAAATAATTGACCAGATGGAAGCCGATAAAGCCGCCTGCACCAGTGACCAAGACAGATTTCTGAGACATTATACTGCTCCACTGAGAATTCAGCTTCAGGGATAGCGATTTTTATTTTTTCCAGAGCAGGATGCGAAAAAGCGGAAATCGGTCTTTCGTATTATAACCTGCTCTAACTCTTTGATGAGAGACGGATTCAGATTTCAGGTGGGATCATTTCGTGATTTCATCTGAAATCATCCGGCTCCAGCAGTCGCCAAATCGAATTATACCTCTCTTGAGACGGTCTCTCTTTTGTGGGTAGCCGTTGGCGCAGTCTTCTCCCTGAGAAGCTGCAAGCCGGCTCCCAGCATGAACTGCGGCACGATCTTGCCGTAGCGGCGCCAGAGTCGCCGCGGCTCCGACACCAGGCGGAACAGCCATTCGAGCCCGTTTCGCTGCATCCAGAGCGGCGCCTGGCGCTTCGTGCCGGCGAGGAAGTCGAAAGCCGCCCCGACACCGATCATGACGGGCGCATCGATCCGGCCGACATGTCGGGCCATCCAGTATTCCTGCTTGGGGGTACTGAGCCCGACCCAGACGATATCGGGCCTGGCGTCGTTGATCATGCGCACCATCTCCTCGTCCTCATCGGCCGGGATCGGCCGAAATGGCGGCGAGAAGGTGCCCGCGACAGCAAGCCCTGGAAAACGCGCCGTGAGACGGTCGCGCAGGCGATCGGCAAGCCCCGGAGCGCCGCCGAAATAATACTGGCGATAGCCCTTTTGCGCCGACAACGCGGAGAGCTGCAGCATCAGGTCCGGGCCGTAGACTCTCTCCGTATGCCGGTGCCCGAGCTTGCGGGCCATCCAGACCAGGGGCATCCCGTCGGGCGTAACCAGCCCGGCATGTTCATGGATTGCCATGAGCGCCGGATCCGACTGGCTTTCGATCACGCCATGGACGCCGGTAATGCAGACGAAGTGGTGAGCCTTCCGGCCGATCCAGTCTTCGATCGCGTGCAGCGCGTCCGCCATCGTGATGGCGCTGACATTCACGCCCATGATGCGGGCGTGAGGAAGAGGGGTTTGCGATGTCATCAGCTGGCCCTCGCAACCTCGACCCGCCGCACCGGGTCGTGCATCTTCGACAGCACGTCGTCGAAATATGCGATCGTGCGCTCGAGACCCTCACGCAGCGGGACCCTGGGGCTCCAGTGCAGCAGCTCCTGCGCTCTGCTGATGTCGGGGCAGCGCTGACGCGGATCGTCCTGGGGCAGCGGCCTGAAGACGATCTGAGAGCGCGAACCCGTCATCGAAACGATCAGGTTCGCGATTTCGGCCATGGATGTCTCGACCGGGTTGCCGAGATTGACCGCGCCGTCCAGTGGCTCGGTAACGTTCATCAGGCGCATCAGCCCCTCGACCAGATCGTCGACGAAGCAGAAGGCGCGTGTTTGCCGACCGTCTCCATAGAGCGTGATCGGTTCGTTGCGCAGCGCCTGGACAATGAAATTCGAGACGACGCGGCCGTCTTCGAGGTTCATGCGAGGGCCATAGGTATTGAAGATGCGAGCAACGCGGATCGCGACGCCGTGGCGTCTGTTGTAATCGTAGAACAGTGTCTCAGCGCAGCGTTTGCCCTCGTCGTAGCAGGCGCGCGGTCCGCTGATGCTGACGAGCCCACGGTAATTCTCGACCTGGGGATGGACGTCGGGATCGCCATAGATCTCGCTGGTCGAGGCCTGCAGAATCGGAATGCCAAGCCGCTTGGCCATGCCGAGCATGTTGATCGCCCCGAGCACGCTTGTCTTCGTGGTCTGCACGGGATCGCGCTGATAGTGCACCGGCGAAGCGGGACAGGCGAGATTGTAGATCTCGTCGACCTCAAGATAGAGCGGAAAGGTCACGTCGTGCCTCATCACCTCGAACTGAGGCTGACCGAGAAGCGAGCTCAGATTTTCGCGGCGACCTGTATAGTAATTGTCGACCGCCAGGACTTGATGACCTTGAGCGACCAGGCGCTCGCAAAGATGGCAGCCGAGAAAACCAGCGCCGCCTGTGACGAGAATACGCTTCTGCATGTCGGAACTCCGCCGGGTCGTGCACGGGAACGAGCCCGCAGCTTTGCCGTAAGCATTCCGTTCTCAAAGGACGCTTTGGGAGGGTCATCCTCTTGGTGGGACTTCCACGACCCAGCATGATGCCCTGGCGCCAAGGCGACGGCCGGACAGCACGTTGGGATTAATCCTGTGGCGACGCGCCTTGGCCTGAATGGCAACGCGGAAAGCGGGCCTAGTCCTGACATCCTGACGCCGCCCAGCATCCCATCCTGAGATCTGCCTGGGCAGGACGGTCGGAGCTGACCTTGCACGCCTCAACTGATCAACGGGAACCTCGTCCCGCGTCCGGAACACCCGCCCATCCCGGCAGGTCGGGACGACGCGGCCTGCGGTATTCCCTTCTGGCGCTGCTCGCCTACCTGTTCTTCGCGGCGCCAAGCTTCCTCACGGGGCCAAGCTTCCTCACGATGCCAAGCGCGTCGGCGGCGGAACGCGAAGCGGCCGAAACGCTCTCGATCGGCGACAAGGTCACGATCTCCGTCTTCGGCCAGTCGGATCTCTCCGGCGACTTCGTGCTCGATGGCGCAGGCGCGGTGAACATGCCCCTGGCTGGGCGCATCCGGATCGGTGGACTGACCGCGCCCGAAGCGGAGGGACGCATCCGCAGTGCGCTCATGGATGGCTATCTTCGCGACGCCGTCGTCAGCCTGCGGATCGCCGAACTGAAGCCCGTCTACGTCATGGGCGAGGTTCGCTCGCCGGGGACCTATCCTTTCCGGCACGGCCTCAGCGTCCTGGGAGCCATAGCGCTGGCCGGCGGCTATCGCGTCGGCGACGAGTCGCTCGCCGTTCTCAGGTCCGAGCTCCTGCTTGCAGACGAGCGCGAGCAGCTGCTCGGCACATCGCTCCAGACGCTGACGGCGAGACGGCTCCGGCTGGAGGCCGAGCGCGACGGCGTGAAGCAGCTCGCGCCGCTGGCTTCGCGGACGTCGGGCAGCGCCCAGATCATGGCTGGAGAGCAGGAAATCCTCGATTTCCAACACCGTGCGCGCGAGGGCGAGCGCGAATTGCTGAGCCAGCAGGTCGCACGGCTCGCATCCGAAAAGACCGCTTTGACGGAGCAGGCCGAATTGGCCAGGCGCCAGGTCGATCTGACACAAGAGCAGTCGTCCGAGTACAACAAGCTCGCCGCGACCGGCAATGCGCTGCGAACCGTTCAGGTCGAGCGCGAGCGTGAACATGCCCGCACGCGCAGCGACGCCGCCCGCATCAAGGCCGAGCTCGCCAAGAACGAAACGGCACTGGGCGAGCTGACGCTCCGGCTGAGGGAGCTCGACACGACCTATATGCGCCGCGTCGTCCTCGAGCTCCAGGAAACACGGCAGAAGATGCTGGAGGTCGAGCGCAGCATTCCGACCGCGCGCGAAATCGCCGAGAGCCGACGCCGCAGGCTGGCCGCCAGCGAGGGCTCCGGCGCCGCGACCGACTGGGACCTCCGGATCACGCGCCAAACCGGCCTCGCACCGGCGACGATCCAGGCGAGTTTCGAAACCTCCCTGCAGCCGGGTGACATCATCCAGATCACTCCAAAGCGGGAGCCGATCGAAAGCAAGCAATCCGGCGAGACTCAGACGAGCATTCGCTCGCTCACGGGCTTTGCCAGCCGGCAATGACCACGTCGCCACCCCGCCGAGAGGATCCCACATGCCTTCGAAGATACGTCCGATCATCATGTGCGGCGGCGCCGGGACAATGCTATGGCCGACATCCCGCAACTCTCTCCCGAAGCAGTTCGCCATGCTCCTCGGTGAGCGCTCGACCTTCCAGGACACCGTCCTGCGGCTGCGCCACAAGCTGTTCGACCGGCCGATCATCCTGACCAACCATACTCATCGCGTCCTGGCAGAGAAGCAGCTCGCTGAAATAAGCGCCTCGGCTGATATCGTGCTCGAGCCCGAGCGGCGCGACTCCGGGCCTGCCATCCTTGCCGGTTGCATGGTCGCGGCAAGCCAGGACGCGGACACCACCGTCCTCGTGGTCGCCTCCGACCATGTCGTTACCGATCCAGCCGCTTTCCGGAGCGCCGTCGCGAACGGCCTGTCCGCCGCCCGCGCCAGGCGCCTCGTCACGTTCGGGATTACGGCGCGCCATGCCTGCACGGAGTATGGCTGGATCGAGCCCGGGGTCGTTCTCGAGGGCGAAGCCCGACGTGTCGAACGCTTCGCTGAGAAACCCGATGGACACCGTGCCGCGGAATACCTCCTCAAAGGCTGGCTCTGGAACTCGGGCAACTTCCTGTTCGGCGCCAAAACCCTGATCGAGGAATATCGCTCCTTCGAACCGGCGACAGTGAAGGCGGTCGAAGCCGCCCTCGCGAACGGACGAGACGAGGATGGCGCGTTCGCGCTGGCCCTGGCCGATTTCGTGAAGGCTGAGAAACGTTCGATCGATTTCGCCGTCATGGAGCGCACGGAACGAGCCGCTGTCGTCGCGACCTCATGCGGCTGGTCCGATGTCGGGAACTGGGACGCCCTATGGGCCTTGAGCGACCATGATGGCAGCGGGAATGCCCGCCGCGGCAATGTCGAGCTGTTCGATGCGCATAATTGTCTGGTCTCGACCGACGGGCCGATGACGTCCGTCCTCGGCGTGGAAGATCTCATCGTCGTCGCGAGCCGGGATGCCGTTCTTGTCGCCGACCGCAACCGCGCAGCGGAGGTCAAGCAGGTCGTCGAGCTGCTTCGCAGCAAGGGCTGCAGCCAGGCCGAGACACATGCGAGCGTTCAGTATGCCTGGGGCTCCTACCAGATCGTCGATTCCGGCGAGGGTTTCC
The DNA here is from genome assembly GCF_001741865.1 of Bosea vaviloviae. Classification (NCBI taxonomy): domain Bacteria; kingdom Pseudomonadati; phylum Pseudomonadota; class Alphaproteobacteria; order Hyphomicrobiales; family Alloboseaceae; genus Allobosea; species Allobosea vaviloviae. Next base: position 4,033,616 of record NZ_CP017147.1, on the reverse strand, counting down.
AGGTCAAGCGGCTCGTCGTCGCTCCCCGAGGGCGCCTGTCGCTGCAGAAGCATCGCTTCCGATCCGAGCACTGGGTGGTGGTCCGTGGCACAGCCACCGTGACCATCGACGAGACGATCGGTCGCTTCGGCAGGAGCGAGCACATCTTCATCCCGCTGGGAGCCGCCCATCAGCTGGAGAACAGCGGTATCGAGCCGCTTGAACTCATCAGCGTCCAGAACGGAAGCTATCTCGGCGAAGACGACGTCATTCGCGTCGACGCCGCCCAACATTGGGTCTGAAGATGAGGCGATGAACCGAAGCTATAATCCTGCAGCGGATCTCGAAGCCAACGCCGCAGCCGGCGGTGATTCCGCCGCAGGCGATTGGGAGCGCATCTTCGCACACATGGAGGCCGCTTTGGCAATGTCGGAGAACCCTGCTCGGCAAGACCGCGACGGCGAGCGCTCCCGCGTGGGCTTGCCAGCGGTCCAGCACTCGGCCTTCGCAAAGCATTGGCTGGCAGTCGACGAAGGCGGCGTCGAACTGATGACGGCGGCGTTCGGCGCGCCTGCCAGACAGGCGCAACGACGGATTGCACCCCTTTCCATCTCGCATGATCGGCCGGCGCTCCAACCTGCGCCGCGAACGCGTCACATCGCTCCGCAGCCGACCCGTCTGCGGGCGACGGTGATCCTGTTCCTCCTCGCGTTGACGATTCTTTTCGTTCAACCCGCAATGCGTCTGTTCGCTCGCGCCATCACGATGCGAGCGGACGCAGGCGGCCAGGGCGCGGTCTTCGTCCGAGAGCAGTTTCCGATCCGATTGGATTGTTCAATTGCTCTAGCTCTTTGTTTTGACGCGTTTTCTTCACGCGAACCGGCATCCACTTCGCTCGAAAACGCTCTGGGCGAAGCGGAGCCCATCATCTCCGACATCCGCCGGGTGCCGGTCTCCGGGATGGGAGCGTGACGGATGACGGCGATGGCGGCCTGGAACCAAAGGCTGCTCCCGGCGGTTCGCTGGCTTCCAGCCGGTACGGCGATGCGCCGCTGGCTCTACCAGACCCGCTTTCGAGCCGGCAAATATCACTGCGGCTATAGCGGCGTGTACGGGGGGTTCGAGGCAGCCCGCCTTGCACTTCCGCCGGGCCTGGCCGGCTTCGACCACGACGCGATGGCAGACATCGACCACTACACCACGACGGCTGGCGGCTTCGAGCCGATGCCGGCGACCGAATACCCGGTCCTGTTCTGGTTGCGCGAAGCCCTGGACGAAGGCGCCCGGACGCTCCTCGACCTCGGTGGTTATGTCGGCCACGCCTTCCGGCAATACGACCGCTATCTCGCCTTCCCGGAGGATTTTCGCTGGACCGTCTTCGATGTCCCCCGGATCACGGAGGCAGGTCGGGCGCTCGCAGGCAAGGAAGCCGCCCAGCGCCTGCGCTTCACCAACGCCGTCGACGAAGGTTGCGGGATGGATATCCTGCTCGCGGCAGGCTCGCTGCAATATCTGTCCGAGAACTATCTTCAAGACAGGTTGAGCGCATGGGCGGATCGCCCGCGGCACGTGATCGTGCAACGCACGCCGCTTCACGCGCGACGCTCCTTCGTGACGATCCAGGCCGTGATCACGCGAGCACGGCAAGTGGCGTTTTGCCCCTATAGCGTGGCGGAACGCGCCGGGTTCATCAACGGCATGCTCGCGCTCGGCTATCAGCTCGTGGATTCATGGGAGAAGCCGCGCAGCCTGGATGTACCGTTTCATCCGGAATGCCATGTCGAGACCTATTCGGGGCTCTATTTCCGGTTGAAGGCCTCGTGAAACGGTAGAGCCGGCCACTTTCGAGCATCGCTCTTCTGCGGAGACCTGCGCGATAGGGATCGTCGGGCGCTGTCCAGTTGCGCGGAACGCGCTGACTTATGGGAAGATGGTGTTACTCCAACTGCTCCCATTTTGTCGCGCGGTCCTGGCGCATAGCCTTCCCTCCATGACCAAGATCCTCGACAGAACCGCCCCCTGCCGCACGCAGGATCGCGGCCAGGCGCAAGCACCGGCCGAGGCCGCTCTCATTGAGGCGGCCATCCCGGCGCAAGCGCCGTTATCCGACAGGCCCGCAAGCGCTGCGGCCCCAGTCGAAGCCGAGACCCTCGTCACCCTGTTCTCCGCTCGGGCCGCCGCACAGCCGCACCATGTCGCGCTGTCGCTCGGCTCGGCCAACCTCTCCTATGCCGAACTCGGCGGCCGCGCCGACGAACTGGCGGATCGGCTGGTCGCGATGGGGGCCAAGCCTGGCGCCATCGTCGGGCTCTGCCTTCCGCGCTCGCTCGAGCTGATCGTGGCGATGCTCGCCATCCTGAAGAGCGGCGCCGCCTATCTGCCGCTCGACCCCGCCTATCCCGGCGAACGCCTTGCTTTCATGGTCGAGGACGCCGATGCCTCGATCATCGTCGCGACATCCGATTGTGCCGGCTGGCTGCCGCCCGGCCGGCGCTGGCTCGATCCGCATGATCGCGCAGACGCCGATGCGGCGAGGCATCCGCTGCCCAAGAATCTACTGACCCGCCATCTGCCGGCAGCCAGCGACCTCGCCTATGTGATCTACACCTCCGGCTCGACCGGGCGCCCGAAAGGCGTCGCCATCGAACACGCCGCCGTCACGCGGCTGTTCAGCGCGACGCAAGCCTGGTTCGCCTTCCACCCTGGCGATGTCTGGACCTTGTTCCATTCCGTATCGTTCGACTTCTCCGTCTGGGAGATCTGGGGAGCACTCCTCTATGGCGGGCGCCTCGTGATCGTGCCGGAAGGCACGACGCGCGACCCCACTGCCTTCCTATGCCTTCTCGCCGATGAAGGCGTCACGGTCCTCAACCAGACGCCGTCCGCGTTCGCAGCCCTCGACCAGGCCGATCGCGATCGTTCGGGGCGCGACCGGCTCGCGCTGAGACTCGTCATCTTCGGCGGCGAGGCTTTGGACCCCAGGCGCCTGGCCGGTTGGTACGAACGGCGCGGCGAGCACGCGCGTCTCGTCAATATGTACGGGATCACCGAGACCACGGTTCACGTCACCTATCGTCCCCTGTCGCCGGCCGAAACCACGCGGCGCTCGAGCCCGATCGGCCGAGCGATTCCAGACCTCGACATTCTGCTGCTCGACGGCGACACCATGCGGCCGGTTCCCACGGGCGAGATCGGCGAGATCTTCGTCGCAGGAGCGGGGCTGGCACGCGGCTATCTGAACCGGCCCGACCTCACCTCCGCGCGCTTCGTGCCGCACCCCCACAGGCCGGGCGCCCGGCTCTACCGCTCGGGCGACCTGGCCCGCCAGACCGGCGAGAGCGAGTACGAGTATCTCGGCCGGGCCGACCAGCAGATCAAGATTCGCGGCTTCCGTGTCGAGCTCGGCGAGATCGAGACGGCGCTCCTGTCGCATCCCGCGGTCAGGCAGGCTGCGGTGCTGCTGCGCGCCAATAGCGGCGGGCATGATCGCCTCATCGGCTACCTCGTAACGGAGGGCGGCGAACGTCCCTCGCCCGTCGCGCTGAAAGCCCATCTCGTCTCGATCCTGCCGGATCACATGGTGCCGACGGCCTTCATCTTCGTGTCCCATCTTCCGCTGACGGTGAACGGCAAGCTCGATCGGGCAGCGCTGCCCGAGCCGGACCGGTCGCGGCCGGACACTGCCGCGCCCTATTGCGCGCCGCGCAGCGCGCTGGAGCGGCAGCTCGCAGAGGTCGTCGCCGATGTCCTCCAGATCGACCAGGTCGGCATTGACGACAATTTCTTCGATCTCGGCGGCAATTCGCTGCTGATGGCCGAACTCCACCGACGCCTTGTCCGTGACATGGCCCATGACATGACGGGGCTCGGCTTGATCGATCTGTACCGCCGCCCGAACCTGCGCGCCCTGGCCGGTCACCTGACACCGGCCGGCCACGGCACGCTCGGCGCCCTCGCCGCAGCGCGTGAACGTGGTCTCCGCTCACGCGGGCTGACGCTATCGTCGCTCGGTACCGCGCCGGCCGGCGGTTCCCATGAGTGAGCCCCTCCCCCGCGGCGCCATCGCGATCATCGGCATGGCCGGTCGCTTTCCTGGCGCGGCCGATATCGGTGCGTTCTGGCAGAATCTTCTGAACGGGGTGGAATCCATCACCCGGATCGACCCCGCCGCGCTCGAGGACAGTTTCGATGCGGCGACGCGCGCGCTGCCGAACTATGTCCCGGCCCGATCCCTCCTCGAAGGCGTCGAACTGTTCGACGCTCCCTTCTTCGGCATGCTGCCACGCGAGGCCGCAGTCACCGATCCGCAACAGCGCCTGCTGCTGGAATGTGCCTGGGAAGCGCTCGAGGATGCGGGCTACGATCCCGCCAGACCCGGCCAGTGCATCGGCGTCTTCGCCGGCGCGACATCCAGCACCTATCTGCTGCACAATCTGTTTCAGGATCGCGCCGCCGTCGCCGACTACACGTCGAGCTTTCAGGTCGGTAACCTTTCGATGCTGGTCGGTTCCGCCTCGGATTTCACCGCGACGCGCATCGGCTACAAGCTCGGTCTCACCGGCCCTTGCGTCGCGGTCCAATCGGCCTGCTCGACCTCGCTTCTGGCCGTCGCCCAGGCCGTCCAGAGCCTGCTTAACCACGGTTGCGACATGGCCTTGGCGGGCGGCGTCTCGATCACCTTCCCGCAGCGGCGAGGCTATCTCGCCCAGGATGGCGGCATGGTCTCGACGGACGGCCATTGCCGCGCTTTCGACAGTAGCGCCAATGGCACGGTCTTCGGCAGCGGCGCCGGCATTGTGGCGTTGAAACGGCTGGAGGATGCCGTCGCCGACCGCGATCACGTCTACGCCGTCATCCGCGGCGTCGGCCTCAATAATGACGGCGCCGGCAAGGTCGGCTTCACGGCTCCGAGCGTCGACGGTCAGGCGGGGGCGATCGTCATGGCCCATGCTGCCGCCGATATCGACGCGCGCTCCATAGGCTATGTCGAATGCCACGGCACCGGCACACCGATGGGAGATCCGATCGAGGTCGCCGGGCTGACCTCCGCCTTCCGCTTGACGACAGAGGATCGCGGCTTCTGTGCGCTGGGCTCCGTCAAATCCAATATCGGCCATCTCGATGCGGCAGCCGGTGTCGCGGGCCTGATCAAGGCCACGCTCGCGGTCGCGAACGGAACGCTGCCGGCGAGCCTGCATGTCACGCAACCCAACCCTGCGCTCGATCTGCCGAACAGCCCGTTCTTCATCGCCGATCGCCAGCAGGACTGGCCGGCCGGGGAAGGACCGCGCCGTGCGGGCGTCAGCGCCTTCGGTGTCGGCGGGACCAATGTCCATCTCGTGCTGGAGCAGGCGCCCGCGACCGAAGCGGAAGCCCCGGCACGCAGCAGCCAGATCCTGACGATTTCGGCCCGGAGTGCAGCGGCGCTCGGCCAGGCGCGGGACCGGCTCGCGCAGCATCTCGACGCACACCCCGAACAGAGCCTCGCCGACATCGCTTTCACCTTGCAGACGGGACGGCGCCATTTCGCCCATCGCACCGCCGTGGCCGGCAGCAGCCATGGCGAGGCCGCCGAAGCGCTGCGCAAGCAGAATACCGCACGCATTGCAGCGGTAACCGGCTCAGGCGACCTCGTCTTCATGTTCCCGGGACAGGGCTCGCAATACCCGCAGATGGCGCGAGAACTCTATGCCGGAGAGCGGGTCTATCGCCGGACGGTCGATCTTTGCTGTGAGATCTTGAAGCCCCGGCTCGATTTCGATCTGCGCAGCCAGCTCTATCCGAGCAATGGCGGCGCCGATCCGGAGCGCCTCTCGGCGACCGTGCTCGCCCAGCCCGCGATCTTCACTGTCGAATATGCTCTCGCACAGCTTCTGGCGAGTTGGGGCCTGCGTCCTGCCGCGATGATCGGCCACAGCGTCGGCGAGTTCGCGGCGGCCTGCCTCGCCGGCGTCTTCTCGCTCGAGGATGCCCTGTCGGTCGTCGCGACGCGCGGCCGCATGATGCAGGATCTGCCGGGTGGGGCGATGCTGGCCGTGCGCCTGCCCGATGCCGAGATTGCGGCGCTGGCTCGTCACGGCATCTCGGTTGCGGCGGTCAACGCCCCCGGCATGAGCGTGCTCGCCGGTCCGTTCGAGGCGATCGAGGCACTGGAAGCGGAGCTTGCGCAGCGCGAGGTGACGCATCGCCGGCTGCTGACCTCGCATGCGTTCCACTCCGGCATGATCGACCCGTTGATCGAGCCGTTCACCGAAGCGGTCGCGGCCATCCGCCTCAATCCGCCCGAGCTGCCCTATGTCTCGGGTGTCAGCGGCGATTGGATCACCGCCGAACAGGCGACCGATCCGTCCTATTGGGCCAGGCATGCCCGCGAGCCTGTCCGCTTCGCCGACGGTATCGCCACCCTGATGCGCGAGTTGTCTCCCGTACTGCTCGAGGTCGGCCCCGGTGCCGCGCTGGCGAGCTTCGCGCTGCAAGGGGCTGGCGCCGGCCGCGCCGCCATCTCCTGCCTGCCGGCAGTGCAGGGCGACGCCGGAGAGATGCTCGCGGCCGCTCTCGGGCGCCTCTGGAGCGCCGGCATCGCGCCGGATTGGACTGCCTATCACGGCGAAGGCAGCCGCAGACGCGTCTCCCTGCCGAGCTATCCTTTCGAGCGCAGCCCTCACTGGGTCGAGGCTCCCGCAGCCTCCACCGGAGGCGTGCCGGCCATACCCGTCTCCCCCCTCGACAATCTTCATCAAGGTCAACCTGATCAGGAACCGGCCATGGACAGCCAAGCTGATGTCGACCTCCTCCTGGGTCGTTCGGGCCTCGGCACCCGCGTCGCCGCCATCTTCGAGAACCTGTCGGGCCGGGCCTTCGGCGAAGCCGAGACCGGCGCGAGCTTCCTCGAGCTCGGCTTCGACTCGCTGCTGTTGACACAGGCTGCCCAGAGCCTGCAGACGACGTTCGGCGTACAAATCCGCTTCCGGCAGCTTCTCGACGATCTTCCAAGCGTCGACGATGTAGCACGCCACATCGCCGCGCTTCACCCGCAGGACATCGCGCAGCCTGCCATCATCGTGCAAGCTGCGGCGAAGGCTACGCCATCCCCTGCCCCATCCCTTGCTTCGCCCGCTGCCCCGCCCGCTGCCGCCATCGACGTCAGCCGGCCAGACGGCTCGGCTATCGACGCGCTGATGCGCGAGCAACTCGACGCGATGTCGCGTTTGATGGAGCGTCAGTTGCAGGTCTTGAGCGGCCAGGCGGCAGTGCCTGCCAGCGCAAAGACGGCACCGCCCCTGCAGGCCTCATCAGCGATTGCTCCCGCTCCCGCTGCGCCGAACGCGGCGGCCGCTGCCGGCCCGGCGACACGGCTCCGGCCGCTGATCCGCGCGGGCAATGAGGCGCTCACCGAGGCGCAGCGCGCGCATATTGCCCAGCTGACAGCGCTCTATGTCGGCAAGACCCCGAATTCGAAGCGGCTCGCGGACGAGCATCGCCCGATGCTCGCCGACCCGCGCACCGTCTCGGGTTTCGCCGCGGACTGGAAGGAGATGGTCTATCCGATCGTCGCCGCACGGGCGAAGGGCGCCCAGATCTGGGATGTCGACGGCAACGTCTATATCGACTTGGTCAATGGCTACGGCCAGACCGCCTTTGGCCACGCCCCAGATTTCGTCGTCGAGGCCGTTCAGGCCCAGCTTGCCGAAGGCTTTGCCATTGGGCCGCAATCACCGCTCGCGCACGAGGCGTCCAGGCTGTTTTGCGATCTCACCGGCCATGCCCGCGTCGCCTTCTGCAATACGGGCTCCGAAGCCGTGATGGCCGCGATACGCGTTGCCCGCACCGTGACCGGCCGCGATCGCATCGTCGCTTTTGCGGGCGCCTATCACGGCCAGTTCGACGAGGTCTTGGTCCGGGGTGTCGGCGCGGGCGAGCAGCGCCGCTCCGTGCCCGCCGCGCCGGGCATCCCGGCGGAGGCCGTCGGCCGCATGACCGTGCTGGACTATGGCACGGATGAAAGCCTCGCCTGGCTCCGCGAACACACTCACGAGCTTGCCGCCGTTCTCGTCGAACCCGTGCAGAGTCGGCGGCCCGGATACCTGCCCGCCGACTTCCTCAAGGCGCTGCGCGCGATCACCGAACAGGCCGGCACGGCGCTGGTTTTCGATGAGGTCGTGACCGGATTCAGGGTCCATCCAGCCGGGGTGCAGGCGCTGCTCGGGATCCGTCCCGATCTATCCACCTATGGAAAGGTCGTCGGTGGCGGCCTGCCCGTCGGACTGCTGGCGGGGACGCCACGCTTCATGGACGCGCTCGACGGCGGCGCCTGGCGTTTCGGCGACGACAGCGCGCCCGAGATCGGCGTCACCTTCTTCGCGGGAACCTTCGTCAGGCACCCGCTCGCCCTGGCGGCGACCGTCGCCGTGCTGAAGCATGTCAAGGACAAGGGGCCGGCGCTCACGGAGGCGCTGACCAACCGCATGCAACATCTGGCTGAGGATCTGAAGCGCGCCTTCGCGGAGGTCGGCTGGGACGTACCGATCGAAAGTTATGGCAGCGTTCTCTATTTCGAACCGGGCCGCGACCACCGGCTGGGCAGCCTGCTGCATTATCACCTGCGGGCCCGTGGCATTTTCATCCAGGAGCACTATCCGTGCTTCCTGACGACGCAGCACGGCGATGCCGAAATCGCCGCGATCGTCCAGGCTTTCCGCGAAAGCCTCCAGCTCATGCGGCGGGACGGGATGCTGCCTGGCGGCGCTGTCGAAAGCCACGCGGCGGAGTTTCCCATCGCGCCTTCCGAGAGCGAGTTTCCTCTCACGGAGGCCCAGACAGAAATCTGGCTTTCGGCTCAGACCGGAGCCGAGGCCAGCGCCGCCTTCAACGAATCCATCAGCCTGACGCTCGAAGGCGACATCGACGCGCCCCGCCTCGCCGAGGCGGTCAGGCAGGTCGCTGCCCGGCACCCTGTCCTCCATGCCAGGTTCTCCGGGGATGGCGAGACGATGCAGATCGCGCCATCGGGCAGCTTTCCGGTCACCATGAGCGATCTGCGCGGCGAACCCGATCCGCAAGAGGCCCTTCGCGCCACGATCGAGGCCTATGCCGGCCGACCCTATGATCTCGTGCAGGGCCCGGTGGCGGAAGCAGAGATCATCCGGCTCGGCGATGACCGGCATGTGCTGATCCTGTCGGCGCATCACATCGTCTGCGATGGCTGGTCGACGAATGTCCTGCTCGACGAGATCGCCACGGCCTATCGCTCCGGCGCCGGCGGCCTCAAGCCCCCGATGCCCTTCGCCGAATATGCGAAGCTGACGCGCCAGGACCCGCGCGTCAATGAGGCCGGAACCTACTGGGCCGGGACGTTCTCGGACCTTCCCGCCCCGCTCGAATTGCCGACCGATCGGCCGCGGCAGGCGCCGCGCAGCTTCCGCGGCGGCACGCGCACGAGCTTCATCGACGCGGAGCTCTATCGTCAGGTGAAGGCGGCCGGCGCGCAGCGCCGGAGAACCCTGTTCGCCACGCTCTTCGCCGCTTTCCAGGTCCTGCTGCTGCGGCTCTCGGGCGGGCGCGACCTCGTCGTGGGCGTTCCCGCCGCCGGGCAATCGCTGCTGGAGGGTCCCACGCCGGTCGGTCATTGCGTCAACTTCCTGCCGATCCGAGGCGCCATCGATCCGGCAGAGCCGTTCTCGGCCCATCTCGACAAGGTCGGACACCTGATTCTCGACGCCTACGACCATCAAAGCTTCACGCTCGGCGCGCTTCTGAAGCGGCTGCGCGTCCCGCCCGTCTCGGGCCGGCTGCCACTCGTCGAGGTGCAGTTCAATCTCGAGCGCCTGGCAGGCAATCTCGACTTCGGGCCCGGTGTCAGCGCCAGCGCGGAGCCGAACCCCAAATCGTTCTCCACCTTCGACATCTACTTCAACATTGGGGAATCCGACGACGGGCTGCGGATCGACTGCTGCTACGGCGCCGATCTCTTCGATGCTGCGACCATCGACCGTTGGCTGGGGCACTACCGCACGCTGCTCGCAGCTTTCGCTGCCAATCCCGACATGACCATAGCGACGATGCCGCTGATCGAGGGCGGAGAACGCCAGCGTCTCGTCTCGGATCTGAACGACACGCAAGTCGCCTTCCAGATCGAGGAGGGCACTGTTGCGGCCTTCGAGCAGCGGGCACAGCAACAGCCTGACGCCATCGCTGTGTCATTCGGCGATGAGCAACTGTCCTACTCCGAGCTGAACGCGTGGGCGAACCGCATCGCGGCCGAGCTCATGGCAAGGATCGACACGCCAGAGAGCCGCGTCGGGCTCCTGATCGCGCGTTCCCCGGCGCTTGTCGCCGCTATGCTGGGTGCGCTCAAGGCCGGCTTCCCCTATGTGCCGCTCGACCCGATGATGCCCAGCGCCCGGCTCCTGACGATCCTGAGGGACTCGGAAGCCGTTGCGCTTCTGACCGCCGGTCCGCCGGATACGACCGTCCTCGACCCTGACGAAGGCATTATGTCGATCGATGTGGACCAGACCGATCGCAAGCTCGCCGGCATCAGGACGGCGCCGGTTTCGGCCGGTCACCTCGCCTATGTGATCTATACCTCTGGCTCCACCGGAGCGCCAAAGGGCGTCGAGGTCACTCATGGCGGCTTGTCGAACCTTCTGTTTGCGATGGCAAACGAGCCGGGCTTTGCCAGCACAGACACCATGCTCGCCGTCACCACGGTGACGTTCGATATCGCGGCGCTGGAGCTGCTGCTGCCGCTGATCCGGGGCGGCCGGGTTGCCATCGCGACCGCCGAGGAGGCGAAGGACGGAACGGAACTTCTGGCGCGGCTGGAACAGAGCGGCGCCACCGTTCTGCAGGCGACGCCGATGACGTGGCGGCTCCTGCTGGGAGCAGGCTTCCGCTCGCATCCGGGCTTCCGCATGCTCTGCGGCGGCGAAGCCCTGCCGCTCGAACTCGCCCGCAAGCTGCTCGAAGGCGGCGGCGAGCTGTGGAACATGTATGGACCGACCGAGACCACCATCTGGTCTTCGGTCGCTCGCATAGCACCCGATGACGACGTCATCACCATCGGCCTGCCGATCGCCAACACGCAGTTCTACATTGTCGATGACAATGACGAGCCCGTCGGCGTCGGCATTCCCGGCGAGCTGCTGATCGCGGGCGCGGGCCTGGCACGCGGCTATGCCAACAACCCGAGGCTCACGGCCAAGAGCTTCATCGCCAACCCGGTCGATCCGGACAGCAGCGCCAGGGCCTACCGCACCGGCGACCGCGCCAAATACCTCGCCGATGGCCGCATCCAGCATCTGGGGCGCCTCGACCATCAGGTGAAGCTGCGTGGCTACCGGATCGAGCCTGGGGAAATCGAGGCTGTCCTTGCGCGCAAGACCGGCCTCGTCTCGGCCGTGATCCTGCGCGAAGACGTCCCAAACGAGCCGCGGCTGGTCTGCTATCACGTCACTGGCGCTGAAAGTCCGCCATCAACCGAGTTGCGGGCTGTGCTGGCACAGGAGCTGCCGGATTACATGGTGCCGACGGCCTGGGTCGGCCTGCCGGCACTGCCTCTCAACTCCAGCGGAAAGCTCGATCGCGCCGCGCTTCCCGCTCCCGACGCCGACATCGCGGCGCCAAAGACCGGCAAGGTCATGCCCCGCACCCGCGTCGAGGAAACCCTGGCCCGCATCTGGTGCGACGTGCTGAGACGCGAGGATATCGGCGTTGACGAGGATCTGTTCGATCTCGGTGCCGATTCCCTCAGCATCTTCCAGATAACGGGGCGGGCGCGACGCGATGGCCTGAAGCTCGCGGCCCGGGATTTTTTCCGTAACCGGACGATCGCCAGCGTCGCGGCATCGCTTCCCGCTGAAGACGTCGTCGAACCGGCCGCCGCTCCCGCGTTCTGGAAGCGGCCATGGCGGCAAGCGCGCGACGCCGCGCAGCCAGGCGAACCGGGCGCCGTGTCACAGCGCGAGCGTGGGTGAACAACCATGGCAAACCAGTTCTCGCGTGATCCCGAAATCCATATTCGCGAACCCGACCGTATCGTGATGACGGCACGGTGCTCGTCGGCACAGGAGCGCTACTGGCAGCTCGACAGCAGGGACCCGGGTACGCCCGCGCTCAACATCGTCGTCAAATGGCGCATACGCGGCCATCTCGACGCCGCCCTCGCACAGGATGCGTTCCAGGCGATCCTGGACCGGCACGAAAGCCTCCGGACGGCTATCCAGGTCATGGATGGCCGCCCCGTTCAGGCCATAGCGGAGCATGTGTCCTTCAAACTGGTCGAGATCGACCTGTCCGGCCTGCCGGAGGCCGATCGCACCACGGAGGCCGATCGCATTGCCCAGGTCGAGGCGCGCACGGGCTTCGATCTGAGCGAGGCCCCGCTCCTGCGAGCGACGCTGCTGCGCAAGAGCCGTGCCGAGGCCGTGATCCTGGTCATCGCCCACCACATCGTCAGCGACGGCTGGTCGATGGGCATCATCGCCAAGGATTTCGTGTCCGCCTATCAGGCGCTCGGCCGCGGCCGTAAACCCGCCCTCCCCGATCTCACGCTCCAGTATTCCGACTTCGCCGAGGGAAGCCATGAGGGAATTGCCGGCGGCGGGCTCGCACGCGAGGAAGCCTATTGGGCGCACAAGCTCGTCAACGCGCTCGTCGTCGAGGTGCCGCCCGATCATCCGCGCCCTGCGACGCGCAGCACGAACGGCGCCTCGCTCTCCAGGCTACTGCCCCGCCCCTTGACCGCGAAGCTCGCCGAGCTGGCGCGCAACGAAGGCGCGACGTTCTTCGCTGCCGCCTATGCCGTGCTCCTGGCGCTGCTGCACCAGCGCACGGGCGCCTCCGACATCGTTCTGAGCACGCAGATGGCGGCCCGCGACGAGGTCGAGCTGGAAGCGATCGTCGGTCCGTTCGTCAACACGCTCGTGCTGCGCACGCAGCTCTCGGACGAGCAGGGCTTTCTCGACCTTTGCCGGGCCGCTCGCGACACATTTGAGGAAGCGGTCGATCACCACCAATGGCCATTCGACAAGATCGTCCCGATGCTGCCGACCAACGGGGACGCCAGCAGGTCGCCAATCTCGGTCAACTTCATCGTACAACGCGCTTTCATCGGCGTGCTCGCGAATGACAGCTTTCAGCTGTCGGGGATTCCCTCACCGCTGCCGGGAGCGCTCTACGACCTCAATTTCATCCTGGTCGAGCGCGAAGAAGGCTGGCGCCTGACCTGCGAATATCATCGCGATCTCTATGACGAGGCGACTGCAAGCGAGCTGGTGGCGCGGTACGAAAGCCTTGCCGAAGCCTTGGTCGCCAGCCCGACCGAGCGATTGCCCCGCCCGATCCCAACCTCCTTGCCGATCGCGTCCCCGCTTTGGCTTTCGGCGGGGCCGGCTCCGCCGCCTGTGGTCGACGCGACAGCGCTGCACCGGACCTGGCTGCAGCAGACCGGCACGCAGCCGACCCTCTTCGCGCTGAATCATACGGCCCATAATCTGCGCCTGTATCGGCCATTGTCGCATGAGCTCGGCCCCGATCAGCCCTTTGTCGCCCTGCAACTGCTCGACCCGCTCGTGGACGGCGCAGCACCGGCCTCAATCGAACAGCTGGCGGCCGCCTATTGCGACGCGATCATCGCGACCAGAGCCGAGGGACGATACCGGATCGCCGGCTTCTGCCGATCAGGCGTGATCGCGTGTGAAGTGGCCAGACAACTCGCGGCGACCGGACGCGAAGTCGACCTGCTCGTTCTGATCGACTGTTGGGCTCCAGGTTATTTCCTGCGGCAACCCTACCATGCGCGCCAGCTCTTCAAGCTGCGGCGCGCGGGTCGCTTCGCCCGGCGGTTCTGGCATGCGGGGGCGCGCAGCTTTGTGACGCGCATGTCGTTCTGGCTGCAATCGACTGCCGCCGCGCGGCGGGCGAAACGGCTGCTCTTCTGGAGAGCCGCCGACGAAGTGGCCGATGAAACTCAGTTCTGGCGCACGACGGACGAACTCGAGACATTGGTCCAACGCTACGCGCCACCCAGCTATCACGGCCGCATTCTGCTCTTCCGGAGCGAAGCGATCCCCGACGGCTGGCCACCCGACCCGGCGCTTGGCTGGACGGGCCGTTTCGCCGCCGGCACGCCCTGCTTCGCCATTCCGGGAGAAGGCCATGAGGGTGCGTTCTCGCAAGCCGGCTCGCGGATCATGGCCGAACGCATCATTGAAACGACGCGCCATAGAGCCGGATGATTTCAGATGGGCTCACGAAGTGATCCCATCTGAAATCTGAATCCGTCTCTCACCAAAGAGTTAGAGCAGGATCGATTGCGAAAAACCGGCTCCCACTTTTTCGCATCCTGCTCTGGTTGACCTCAGCGCGGGGCACGACTTGCCAGCGCCGGGCGAGCCATCCAGATCACGGACCAATCGCGGTGCCGCGCCGCCAGTGCGCCGCAATAGCCCGGCGCCGGCCGCAGGTCGGCGAGTTGCCAGCGGTCGGCCTCGGTCGGATCGGAATGGACCGCCACAAGCCGCGCCACGAACGGATCGAGTGAGACTTCGAAGCTCGACGGCGTCGCGTTCAGGCCGATCCCGATCGCCTTCAGACAGGCTTCCTTCCGCGTCCAGCAGCGGAAGAAGCATTCGTTGCGGAGCGCGGGCGCGAGCGCCGCGAGCCCCGCGATCTCGCCGGGCGCCAGGCACCCTGCCGCGACCTCGGCCGAGACCGGCCGAATGCGCTCGATATCGACGCCTACCGGCATTCCGGCTGTCACCGCGACGATGGCCAACTCGCCGGAATGGCTGAGATTGAAGGCTATGGGCTGCCTCTCGTGCCTGTTCGCAAGCATCGGCTTGCCGAACATCGTCTCGACGAAGCGGAGCTGCGACGCCGAAGCAAGCGTATAGAGGGCCAGAACATGCCGCAGCCAGCTATGCGCCGCGGCGAATGCGAGCCGCGCCTTCGCATCATGGAAGCGGTCGGCACGGGCGCGTTCGTCATCGGACAGGACCCAGCGCCGTTCCTGCGTCTCTGTCTTGCCGAGATCGATATGGCAGCACCAGAGATGCACCTGCGATGACGGGATCGGCATCATGGCAGCGGCACCGCAACCGCCCTGCCGCCGGCAGAGCGAGTGCGCTCATGGGGCTTGCCAGCCAGCAGATCCGGCACCCGTACCACCTGGATCGCCAGGACGATCACGACGGTCAGCTCCGACAAGAGCGTGACCGCGATCAGCCCCGCCACTCCGAAGGCGACGGCAGCCGGATAGACTGCAAGCAGATTGAAACAGCCCCCCACGAACGTTGCGAGGAAGATCGGTCGTGTGCGCTCCAGCGCCCGGAAGGCGCAGCCCAGAGCCTGAGTCATGAGCGCCATCGGGAAGGCGAACGCATACCAGACGATCACCCAGTCGAACTCTAGTATCTCGCCGCCATAGAGCCGGTGCAACAGCCAGGGGCCAAATAGGCCAAGGCCTATCACGGCCGAGGCGCCGGTCAGTACCGCAAACAGCATCGCGCGACCGAGCGTCTGCCTGAGACCAGGCAGCCCGCCCTCCGCGAAGGCCTTTCCGGCCAGCGGTGGAACAATATTATCCAGTGCCTCGCGCACGACATTCAACACCGCGAGCAGGCTCTGGGCCGCCCTTAGCGCGCCAAGGATCTTGGGGCCGAAGAGTCCGGCCGTCACAAGCAGGCCGCTATAGTTGAGCACCCATTGCACGGATCCGGTGAGAACGAGCCACCGCGCCGATCGCCATTGCCGGCCCGTGATTTCAGTGAAGACCTCCGGCTTCCAGCGAAACGGCCCCGACATGCACAGGCCACAGATTGCCGAGACCGCGGCAGCGCCAGCGACGGCCCATAGCGCATTCGCGACGCTGATCAGCCCGGCGTGCCAGAGAGCGGCGAGCGCACCGAGCTTTAGCGCCTGATTGACCGTGTCGATCACCAGGATGCCCGCCGGCCGACGGCGCGCGAACAGATAACGCCGCAGGAAATCCTGTGTCAGATAGGCAGCCGCGGCTATCGCACCCGGCAATGCGAGGCCAGCGAGCGGCGGCACCGCGCCCGCGGCGAAGGTTAAGACTGCAAAGATCGCAAGGGTGGCGACAGCGACGTAGCCGGCCTGATGCAGGAAGACCACGGTGTAGTAGGCTTGCGCCTCAGCCCCCTCCTCTTTCGCCCCGATGCTCATCATGGGACTGACGATCAGGCCGAGCTGAAGGCTCATGGCGAAATACAGCGCGAGCCAGACCATTGTGTACACCCCGAAGGCCTCGAGGCCCAATGCCCGGGCGAGCAGGATGGTCGTCAGAAAATTGCAGGCGCTGGAGAGCGCCTGATCGCCAAAGGACAGCACGGGACCGAGTATCGGGCGAAAGCGCGCCTTGACACCGCTCAGCACCTGGCCGCCCGGCATGTCCTGTTCGAGCGCCAACTCGATCCGAAGCTGGCCAGAGTGTGAATCTCCCGCCGATCTTGTCCGCGTGCTGCGTTTCATCCCGCCTCCGCTGACGCCCACGGACGACAGTCCGGCCGCTTCTCGCCAATGCGAGTTTACCGTCGTTGCCGCGGCAACAGCGCTGCGCAAAGGGACTGCCCAGAAGGCGCTGAAGCGCCGTCCTCGCCTGGATGGCTACCTCCAAATCCCATCCTGCTTCGAAGCGGCCGCGCGATACCCTCGCCGCTCGCCGGCTGGTCGCCGCGCAGAGCGAGGACGGATCATGAAAGGGAGGTCGGCAGCACTGGCAGACGGCTCAGCCGACCGGCGGGCGACCGATCGCTATTTGCCCGCGCTGGCGCTTGGCTTTGCCGGATATGTCGTTTTCGGAAAGAGCTTCGCCTATCTCGGCCTGCCTCCGCTTTTCATCGGCGAGATCCTGTTTGCTCTCGGCCTGCTCGCGTTCCTTGCCTCGGGCTGCTCGATGGTGCTTGTGGCGACAGTGCCGGCCATCGGCGCGACCCTGCTCATGGCCTGGGTCCTGCTGCGCACTCTGCAGGGCTTGGGGGCCTATGGCATCGACGCAGCGCGAGACGGTGCGGTCGCGCTTTATGCCGGGTTTGCCTTCATCGTCGCTGCGCTGCTGGTGGAGCGCCCGGCCAGGCTCACCCAGATCGTCGGCTATTTCAGGCTGCACGCCCGCGTTCTCATCCCGATAGCCATCGTCTTCTATCTCGTAGCGAGGTTTTTCGGCAGCTCGATTCCGAAGCTGCCCGGCCAGGACGTAGAGGTCATTTCGGTTCGTTCGGGAGAGCTTGCAGCGCATCTCTGCGGCGCGCTCGTGCTTGTCCTCGTCGGTCTCTGCAAGGTCAGGCGCTTCTGGCTCGTTTCCGCGCTCGGTGCGGCACTGCTGATCGCCAGTCAGAGCCGTGGCGGCATGCTGGCCTTGCTGGTGCCATTGGTCCTGGCCATGGTGCTGAGCGGCCAGCTGCGCCGCCTGATCACCATTGGCAGCGGCATCGTACTGATCATGGGCCTGGCCTATATGGCCGATCTTGAGATCGACCTCCCGCGGGGCGAGCGGCCGATCAGCGCCCGCGCCCTGGTCGAGAATGTCGTGAGCATTGCCGCGCCAAGCGAGGCCAACAATCTCGACGGCACCAAGCAGTGGCGGCTGAACTGGTGGGAAGCCATCCGGAACTATACATTCCATGGCCCTTACTTCTGGACCGGCAAGGGTTTCGGCGTGAACCTGGCGGAAGCAGACGGGTTCGTGGTCGGCCTCGAGCGCGGCGGCCCGACGCTGCGCAGCCCTCACAGCGTCCATATGACCTATCTCGCCAGAGGCGGGGTGCCCGGCCTGGCGCTCTGGCTATTCACCTGCGCCAGCTGGATGACAGCCCTGCTGCGCGCCGCGCACCTGGCACGCTTGCGCGGCGATGTCGACTGGTCGCGCTTTTTCATCTTCCTTAGCTGCTATCTTGCCTCGATCATCATCGACGCATCCTTCGACGTCGCGCTCGAAGGACCGATGCTGGGCATTCCGTTCTGGATCCTGTTCGGGGTCGGCCTCGGCTCGCTGATGATCTATCGCGGCTTGCATATCGTCGCCGCGCCCGCTCAACCCCGACGGGCAGCGGGCGCGGGAGCGCGCATCGTCGGCGCGGCTGCGCTGCTGGCGGCGACATGTTTGGGCGGCCCCCCATCCGAGGCCACTGAGCGCGCCATATGCCCGATCGGAGCGATTCAGGTTCCTGTCGGTGCAACCATTCAGGCGCTCGTCGCCAAAGCGGCACCGGGGGCGGCATTCTGCATCGCGCCCGGCCTGCATCGGGCTCAGCTCATCGCGCCGAAGGACAGACAGGTCTTCATCGGCCAGCCAGGTGCGATCCTGAACGGAGCCGAGCTGGTCACGGATATGCGCCCGTCGGGAGCCTTCTGGGTCACCGCAACAGCACGGCCGCGTCGTCCCGCCTTCGGCACCTGCCTGGCCTCGCGTCCGCGCTGCAACGATCCGGTGCGCTTCTTTCTCGACGGTCAGCCACTCGAACCGGTTGCCGACCTCGCTGGCCTGCGGCCGGGAACCGTCTTCGACGATGCTGCGACGGGGCGATCCTACCTCGCTGATGATCCGCGCGGCCGCACTCTGGAGAGAACGTTGCAGCCCTACGCCTTCCGCAATGACGGCGCACGCGGCGTCACCGTCAAAGGCTTGATCGTGGAGAAGTATGCGACGCCGGCTCAGCATGGCGCGATTTTCGGCGACGAGAATCCCCGCGCTACAGGCTGGCTCATCGAAGACAACGAGGTTCGCTTCAACAGCGGAGCGGGAATCGCGACCGGCGAAGGAAGCGTCGTGCGCGGCAACAAGGTTCATCACAACGGCCAGCTCGGGATCTCGCCCAACGGCGCGGATGTCCTGATCGAGGGCAACGAGATCTACGAGAACAATGTCTATGGTTTCGACGCCGCCTGGGAGGCTGGCGGCGTCAAAGCGGGCAAGGTCGAGCGCCTGACGCTGCGCGGCAATCAGGTGCATGACAACTACGGCTCAGGGCTCTGGTGCGATGTCGATTGCCGCAGCGTGCTGATCGAAGGCAATGTCGTCGAGCGGAATTCCGACGCCGGAATCTTCTACGAGATCAGCTTCGACGCCATCATCCGCAACAATACCGTTCGCCTCAACGGGACCGGGCGTGGCGGCCAGCAGGGCAGCCTCTGGGTCTGGGG
Organism: Bosea vaviloviae; assembly: GCF_001741865.1. Classification (NCBI taxonomy): domain Bacteria; kingdom Pseudomonadati; phylum Pseudomonadota; class Alphaproteobacteria; order Hyphomicrobiales; family Alloboseaceae; genus Allobosea; species Allobosea vaviloviae. The sequence goes on along the minus strand of NZ_CP017147.1, from coordinate 4,014,476 downwards.
CGCCGGCATCCAGATCGCGGCATCCGAGCGAGTGCGTGTCTATGGCAACACGGTCACCGTAAGCAAAGGCAGCGCCGGGATCGTACTCGTCGATCAGGGCCGCGAGCGGCTCGATCAGCCGCCTGCAAAAGCCGGTCGTGCCAAGGCGCTCTACAGAACCGTCGGCAATGCTGTGCACGACAATGAAGTGATCTATGAGGGGCCGAGTGGCCTATCGGGCGGCGTGAGCGATGTCGCGGCGTCGAACCCGAATTTCGGGATCATCGAAACGGGCGGCAATCACTTCGACCGCAACACCTATGTGCTGCATCAGGCGACCAAGGCCCCGCTCTTCATCTGGGGGCAAAAACCGATTTCGTATGACGCGTTCCGCACTCTCGGCCAAGAGGCTAACGGACGGATCATCCGGCCGAATTAGAGCCGTTTCCGATCAGATTGGATCGTTCAACAGTTCTATCTCTTTGTTTTGACGCGTTTTCTCCATGCGAACCGGCATCCACTTCGCTCGAAACGCTCTAGCCGTGCCCTGCCGACCTCACCAGAACGGCGTAGTCCGCAAGCCCAATGCGCCTAGTCCTCGAAGACGGCCGCCTGGGGATGGATTGCCGCTAGAATCAAGCCCCGGACCGGCATGGCCATCGCGAGGCTAAGACCCCATGAACATGATCCCGCAATCGTTCCGGCGCGCGCATTTCCGCGAGGAAAGGTTCAAGACCTATATCCGTCCGCTCATCGAGACCGTGATCAGGACGCGAGGGTCGTGCCGGATTCTCGACATGGGAGGCGACGCCGACTACTGGCAGTTCGACATGCCGGCTTCTGGCGTCGAGATCTGGCTCCTGAACATCGAAGCCAAGGAGCAATCGCCCAATCCGCGCTTTCATGTGCTCCAGGGAGATGCCCGCAACGTCGCGCAATTCGAGGATCTCAGCTTCGACTTCGTCCATTCCAATTCGCTGATCGAACATGTCGGCCGCTGGGACGACATGAAGCGCGTTGCCGCCGAGATCAGGCGGCTGGCTCCGAGCTATTACGTGCAGACCCCGAACTTCTGGTTCCCGCTGGACCCTCACAGCAACGCGCCGATCCTGCATTGGCTGCCGCAGCCCGTGCAGCGACGGATGGTGTCGAGCAAGGCGCGCGGCTTCTACGCGAAGGCCACCTCGCTCGACCACGCCATGCAGATCGTGGAAGGCACCTCGATGCTCGACCGGGCGCAGATGGCAGAACTCTTTCCGGATGCGCGGGTTCTGACTGAAAACGTTCTGTTCCTCGCGAAATCGCTGATCGCCCTCAAAGCCCCGGATAGCTGAACGGGAAAGCCATGATGAGACCCGTTTTCGTCTTTCTGTCTCTGGCCAGGGATTGTGCCGCGACGATCCCGTCCTTTCTGGACCTGCTCGCAGCGCTTCGCTCGGAAGGGCTGAGCGTCGTCGCATTCATCGGCGAGAATGGCTCGCGCGACGGAACCCGGGAACTGCTTCAGCGCGAAGAGGCCAGCGGGCGGATCGTTTTGGTGCCGACCCCCTTCATGGCGGGGGAGCGGGACCGGCTCAAGCGGATGGCTCTTGGTCGCGAGCGGCTCAAGAGCGAGTTCGAAGCTGCCAAGCTCGAGCCCCGCTTCGTCTGCGTCCTCGACATCGACAACGTCATCGCCAGGCCCCCCTCGATCGCCGCCCTGCTCGCGGCCGCAGCCAAACTCGAGCGGCAAGGCATCTTCGGCGTTTCAGCGACGTCGCGGCCCCACTACTACGATCTCCTGGCGTTTCAGGACGATCACAGATCCTTCGACACGCTGCTCGAAGACCTGGCGGGAAGCCGGAGCAACATCTTCGCCTATTATCGTTTTTTTCGCTCGCGGATCTATCCGCACCAGCGAGCGCTCACAGACGATCGCGAGATCGAATGCGCGTCGACCTTCAACGGCTTGTGCCTTTACCGCGCGGATGCCTATCGCCTTGGAAGCTATCTCCAGCCCGGCCCCAGCATCTGCGAGCACCTGGTCTTCAACCGCCGCCTTGCGGCTATCACGGGCGCGAGGATGCTCATCGATCCCGGTCTGATCCTGCACACGCCCGTCGACCATTCCCAACAGAGCTTCTTGCCATTCGCCTGGCGGCGGCTTCGGAAGCTCGTCGCTTCACCGCGGCTTCAGGCAGGTCTTTCGATCAAGGCGCCCGGCTCCTCGACCGTCGGGTCGTGATGCAAGCGCTGTCGGTCATAACGTTGAAACGCCTGGTCTGCCGTGCGCCGGCACCGTGCCGCACGCGATTTCGTTTCCCGTACTCGGTGAACGCTGGCGGTCGATTACCTAGGAAGGTATGGCGAAATCAGAGAAAATACTTGATATTATCACGCTATTTTCTGACAATTAAAGGGCTTATTGTACCACAGTCCATCGGCATCTAAAATAAAGATCCAATTAACCGCGAATAAGCTCGATAATTTAGCCAATAATTCTGCGTTTAATTGCAGATATATTTACAATTACCGATAATTATTCTGACTTAATTGGCTTATTAAAATACATTTCTATTTTCAAATTAATTTTCAACAATCTTTATTCCGAAATTTATATCTGAATTCGGGCACGCAAATTTCGTTCAATATGGTACTATATGATAAAGTGAATGTATTCCTGAAACGGGAGGGAGCCTTTGTCTCGGGTCAGAACGCACCTGTCACAGATTTAAATTAATCAGTTCTTCCGTTTCAGGCGCCGTCTGGCGCAGCTTCGAAACAGCCGGTCGCCAATTTCCTAACGCATCGCGCACATGTGATAACAACCCTTGATACATTGACTGGTTAAATGCTATTGAATTCTCAGAGCATGAATTTCGATTTCAACCTATAATTGTATATGTCCAATTTTGTCGCTTTTCTCTGCCCGCCTTCTGTCGCCGTCGAGGAACACGAGGACTGCGTCAACCCGATACAGGTTGATCAACGGAAGTATAATTATCCGAGAAAGGAAACATTCACGGCTCATACATGCCGTATGATCGATCTTGCATGAACTCCGTCGCTCGAACGCCTCTATCCGACCAGCAATCTGCTCAGGAGGGCCAGTCATCGTGCCCCCAATCATTGCCAATGCGACATCGCCCAGCATTGATTCGCCGGCCATCGATTTCGACCGGCATCGTTTTTTCGACACTCTGATCGCCGGCATGGCGGATTTGCTCGAAACCATCGTCGGGGCCGAAGATGCCTGTGCCTATGTCAGCAGTATCGCTGCGCGGCTGGGATCGGACATCGAGAAACAGTATAAGACAGCGCTTGGCGTTCAGAACCTCAACCGAGATCAGCTTCTTGCAGCTCTGATCGACCTGAACAAACGCGCTGACGGCGCATTCTTCATCATCGAACAAGACGAAGACCATATCGTCTTGGGCAATTGCAAGTGCCCTCTGGGAAATGCAGTCGTCAACCACCCATCTCTCTGCATGATGACGTCGAACATCTTCGGCGTGATGACCGCTAATGCGGTCGGCTATGCAGCCGTCGATCTCGAACAGACGATCGCCAGGGGAGCCCCCGCATGCCGCGTCGTGCTTCACCTCAAGCGAACGGAACTGCATCCAGATACGAGGGAATACTTCCGCGATGATGCATCTGCAGCTTCGAACTGAGTTAGACCTGGAAACCTATCTCGAACCGTCTCTTGTTGTCTGCAGCGACGGAAGCATCCATGCGCGGAATCGTGCAGCGCACCTGGCTCTCTCTCCCCAAACGTCGATATCGTCGCTCTTCGACATCTGCTCCAGCCGAGCCGAAACCCTGCGAACCTATCTCATTCGCTGCTCGGGCTCCCGTCAGCCCTTGATCGAAAAGGTCAGCTTCGACGGACAGGGCGGTGCCCGCGACTATCGCTGCTTTGGCAACGTTCTGGTTCCGCGACGCAAAAGCCGCCCGGCCAGCCTTCTGCTGCGCCTCCTCCCTGTACGTGATGCACGGCTTGTAGCGCGCGCAGAGCAGATGAGGAGATCAAGGGCCGAACGGCACGGGCGTTTTGCCATGGAGCAAGCCGACGAACTGCGCAGCGATCGCCTGCGGCTGGTCGAGCAATATTGTTTCGTCGCCGAGGCGCTGCGCATCGCGGAAGCGCAGAAGCAGGAACTGCAGGACGAGATCAAACATGTCCGCGCTGATGAGCGTGAGCGGATTGCCCAGGATCTTCATGACCACGCAGGCCAGGAGATGGCCCTCGTTCTCGTGGAACTGAGACGTATGCGGGACGCCGCCCGCGGCCCGGCGCGAAGCCGCCTCGACGACCTCGCCGTGCATGTCTCCGAGGTTGGACGTAAAATCCATCACGCCGTCGTCGGTGGTCGCCCGCGGATCGTCGAGGAGCTCGGTCTCAGCCGAGCCATCGAGATCACTGCCGTTTGGTTCACGACAGACGGCAGGCTCGACCTTTCCTTCAAGAAGAAGGGAACGGAGCCCGACTCGCTTCCCGCCGCCCTCGAAAGCAACCTGTACCGGGTCGCCCAGGAGGCGCTGACGAACGCGCTCAAGCATGCGCTCGGCGCACGGAAAATCGATATCGTCCTGGAATTCAACTGCAGATCGGTCTCGCTCACGATAGCCGATGATGGCGTCGGTCTGTCGACGGAACCACAGCCGCAGGGAGAATTCGGCAGTTTGGGCATCGGGCTTCGCGGGATGCAGCAACGCATGAACAGCATTGGTGGAACGCTGCAGATCGGTCCGCGTTTCGGTAAGGGCACAATCGTGACGGCAGTCGCACCATTGAAGCCCGAACCGCAGCAGGGTGCCCCGCCATGACGGCGCGTATCATACTGGTTGACGATCACCCGATCATCCTGACCGGCCTGCGGGCTCTCGTACTCGGCTTGCCAGATCTCGAATTCGTGGGACAAGCCACCTCCGCCTCCCAGGCGCTCACGCTCGTCCGGGACCAAAGCCCCGATATCGTCATCCTCGATATGGGCCTGCCCGGCATGAGCGGCCTCACACTGGCCGAGCGCATTCTTGAAGGAGCCCCCGCGACCCTGATCGTGATGCTGACCCATTATGAAGAGTCGAGCTACGTACAGAAGGCGATGAAGATCGGCATTCGCGGCTACGTCCTCAAGGCTTCGTCGAGCGACAAGGTCACCCAAGCCATCAGAACGGTGCTGAGCGGCGGCATCTATATCGATTCCGAGCTGGAAGAATTCCGCTCCGAATGGATTCGCAAGCTTTCCCATGCCTACAGCCCAGCTCCCGCAGCCGTTCCGAACGGCACATTGACCAACCGCGAACTGCAGGTCCTGCGCCTCGCGGCCGTCGGTCATTCCAACAAGGAGATCGCCCGGCGCGTTGGCCTTGGCATCAAATCGGTCGAAACCTACCGGTACAGGGCCTGCAAGAAGCTGATGCTGCACTCGCGCCTCGACATCATCAGATACGGCGCCAGCCACGGCTGGATTCTCGATATCTGATGGCACTGATCAGAGCCGGATCAATGCAAGAACCGGTTCCCACTTTTCGCATCCGGCTCTCATCCAAAAGTGAGAGCAGGGATCTATACGAAAAACCGGTGCCCACTTTTTCGCATCCTGCTCTAAGCCATCGGCGCTCCGAGCCGTCGCATTTCAGACCTGTGCGGAGTACTCAGCTTGGCATCGTCGAGAAATCATGGCCACGCACAATGCGGCCCCCTCTCCTGAAGGGCGTAGCGACTTGAAGGGCCGCTCCCGCTACCACAGTGCATGGGGAACTGGGGGGCTGGCGCCTCGATAGCCGCCTGTAATCAAGCGGAAGCTGCGTCAACAACTGCCGCGCCTCCCGACTGCAAAGGGCGACCGGATCGGCGGCGAACCATGGTCAGGATTCTCGTTGCCGACCAACATGCACTCTACCGCACAGGTTTGCGCGTCGTCCTGCAGGCCGCGCTGCCAGATGCCGAATTTCTCGAGGCCACCGATCTCGACAGCCTGATGCGCGGCCTGCAAGGAGAACAACACATCCATCTTGCGCTCGTCAGCCTGAACCTGATGGGGTCGGCTAGTCCCAACGTCATCTGGGACTTCAAGCGCGCCTCTGGGCTGACCCGCTATGTCGTCATCTCGACCGAGGGCACCTTCGACCAGGTTCTCCACTATATCGCAGAAGGCTTCCACGGTTTCCTCTCAACTCTGCAGCGGGATGACGAGATCGTTGAATCAGTCAGGGATGTCCTTGCCGGGCGCCTCTCGATCCCGCGCGCCCTGACTCCGTTCGGCTCGGCCGCGGAAAGCCATCGTCCCCGCGAGGCACCACCACGGCGTTCCAGCGTGCAGCAGAGTACGTTCGGATTAACGCCGCGACAGAAAGATGTCCTGACGCTCCTGGCGGACGGGCTTTCGAACCGTGAAATCGCCCAGGCGCTCCACATCGCAGAGCCAACCACGAAGATCCATGTCTCAGGGGTGATGCGTGTCCTCAATGTTCGGAATCGGACGGAAGCTGCGGTACTTGCCAGAGATCTAATCCAAACATCTGCGATCGATCCAGAGCCGCGAAGCAAGCCGCGCCAGGGCAAAACCAAGCCTCGACACTAACAACCATGCCTTGTGTTGTAAGGATTGTCCTTACGAGGACCGTACTTTCCTGACAGGACGAACACATCCGAATGAACTAATTATTAACGATGGTATTCTGACGCATGCGCCATTTTGCGCCAGTTTGGTGCTCCAATTGGTTATCAGGAGCGAATGTTGTCTCAGGATGCCTCGAACAGATTAATGGATACGCCGTAGTTTCAGTCGGCCCTTATCGTATCAGTTTTTGTGTCGGGTAATGGGGAAATACGATGTCTGAACTCATCGAGACCGCCGTATTAAGCGACAACGCACTGCTCCGGGAAGGAATTACACAGTTACTGAACGGCGCGCGTTTCCGAGTGAGCCAAAGAACCGCCAGCCTCGATCCTCATAGGCACGAGAACGGTCAAAAATCACCCGATCTCTTCATCGTCGTGATCGACGACATGTCCTGCTCCATCGTCGGCGACATCAAGAGGCAGTTCAAGAGCGCCAAGATCGTGGCCCTTGCCCTGCGCGGCAGCCGCGAATTGATGCACCGCGCCGTGCAACTGGGAGCGGTGGGGTACCTCGTCGAGTCCATCTCCGCGCAGGATCTCATCATGTCCCTGGAGGTCGTCATCGCGAATGGCGCCGTCTTCCCACCCGAGCTTCTGTTACAGCTCTCGGAAGTCGCGATCGCGCCACAGCGCCTCCTCCAAGGCGCGCAACGCAGGGCCGACGGGTCTCCGTTCTCGGGCCTTTCCGGCCGGGAGGTCAGCATTCTGGAAGGGCTCATGCTGGGCGAATCCAACAAGGTCATCGCGCGCAAGCTCGAGATCGCCGAGGCGACCGTGAAGGTTCACGTCAAGGCGATCTTGCGCAAGTTGCGTGTCAGGAACCGCACCCAGGCGGCCATGTGGGCCATGCAGAACGCGGCAACCCGGATTCCTGTCGTGGCGGAGGACGACATGGCGAGCGACATGGCGGAGGAGGAGACCTTGCCGATGATCGCCGCAAGACCGGAAGCGGTCCCCTCGCCCCAGCTCTCGTAACCGACCGGCTACAACGGCAGGGCGGTTCCATGATCGTGACAATCGTCACCCCGACGCTGAACGCCGTCGAGTATCTGAAGGAATGCATCGAATCCGCGCGCACGAATGCGACGCGCGACATCGAGATCGAGCATGTGATCGTCGACGGCGGCAGTACCGACGGAACCGTCGAGCTCGCGCTCAGCTGTGGGCTGCGCGTGCTCCAGGGCAAGGACAGCGGCATCTTCGACGCCATCAACAAGGGGTCCTTCAACTCGTCCGGCGAGTTGTTGGGCTTTCTTGGCGCCGATGACGTGATGCTCGAGGGCGCAGCCGTCGCAGTGGTGAAGGCTTACCGCGAAAGCCGCCGGCGCTGGGTCGTCGGCGCCATCAGATGGACCGATGCAAAAGGGCATAGCCTCGGTGGGCTCGCGGCCCCTCCGAACTGGGTGACGCCCGCAATGCTCGTTTGTCTGGGCTGGAACCCCATCATGCACATGGCGACCTATTTCTCGCGTGGCTTCTTCGAGGAACTGGGCGGTTTCGACATCGCTTACAAGGACGCCGGCGATTACGAGATGTTCTGCCGCGCCCTGACGAAGGAGCCCTACGGCCGGATCGATCGGCCGATTGCTTGCTTCCGGCGAACCGGAGTGAACAACAGCGCGGTCCACGGCAGCCGAACCACGGCCGAGTGCGCCAGAATACTGGCGCAGCATGGGCCTTCCTCAAACGCACAGCGTCTGTTCTGGCGCTTTCTGCTGAAGACCTATTTCAACCTCGGCAATCCCGGCTGGCTGCTATCGAAGATGGCGGATTCGACGCGAACGACGCTGAAGCTACAGCCAAAAGCCCATTTCTGACGCTGCAAGGACCTGGGTTATCGCCCTCGTATCAGAGCGGAGTACCGTTCAGCCGCGCGTATGATGTGCTCAGCACAGCGACGGCGCCGACTAGGTAGGGCTCGGAAGTTTCCCCAGGGCAGCCTCCGCGAGGGTCAGTTTTCCGGCGTCAGTCGCGCGATATGGATAGCCCCGCGAGAAGCGGAGCGTAGGCGGCGAGCCTGCGGGATACGAACTCGGTGAAGAGCCGCACGCGCTTCGTCTTGCGTGTCTCCCCCTGCGTGAGAAGCCAGAGCGTCCCATGCATGGGCAGGTCGATGCCCGGCGCCCTCACCAATAGAGCGTCGGCATCTCCGACGAAGCACGGCAGTTTCGTCATCCCGATCCCTTGCCGCACTGCAACGATCTGCGTCTCGGCGTCCGGGGTCCTGAAGGGAACTCCCGTGGTGTGAACCTCTCCTTCACGTGCCCAGACCGGGAGTGCATGATTGTCTATGGCGATCCAGCGGATGGGATCAGACGCGCCCGCACGCCACGCGGCTAGTCGATCGCGAGACATGTAGACGCTGCTGAACAGCTCCGGTCCCTTCAGGCCGTGAAGATTGAGCGGCAGGGTCTTGCGGTCGGCGACAATGCGGATCGCGACATCGGCCTCTCGGTTGGTCAGATTCGCCACCTCGCCGGACGACAAGATTTCCATCTCGATGTCCGGATGCAGACGCGCGAAATCGGCGAGATCCGGCATGAGCAGATGTGTCGCGACGAACGGTGGCAGCGTCACCCGCAGAAGCCCGCGCGCGCTCTGGTCGCGACCGAAGACGCGCGTCTCCAGCTGGTGCGACGAGGCTTCCATCTGATTCGCGAGCTCGACGACCTCCTCGCCCGCAGCCGTCAGGCGGTAGCCCGAAGGCAGCTTTTCGAACATCTGCGCCCCGAGGCGGTCCTCGAGCTGGGCGATGCGTCGCAGCACGGTCGAGTGGTTCACACCGAGGCGCTCAGCGGCAGCCCGCACCGAGCCTCCGCGCGCGACCGCAAGAAAATAGCGAACGTCATCCCAGTCGATCATGGTGCAATCCCGCACCGCGCGGCGCGCCTTCCAAAACCCGTATCTAACACATCGAATAGCAGTACGGGCGGTCATCACAGCCTATTTCGATGAGTGTGGCCCAACTCCGAAACGGCGGATACCGATCGTCGCGGCTGGTGTCAGTCCTCCGTCCGGATGGATTTCGCACCACCGATCTGCGCGCTTCCGCACTCAACTCCCGACGCCGGCGGACCCATTTCCACGGTCTCGGGGGTCTTCCCCGAACGACCAAAGACGGAGTCTGAAAGGAAAAGTCATGGGAAAGCTTGAGGGTAAGGTTGCAGTCATCACGGGTGGATCGAGCGGCATGGCGCTGGCGAGCGCCAAGCGGTTCGTTGAAGAAGGCGCCTATGTCTTCATCACGGGCCGGAGACAGGAGGCGCTCGACGAGGCCGTCAAGCTGATCGGCCGGAACGTGACCGGCGTGCGCGGCGACGCGGCCAATCTCGACGACCTCGACCGTCTGTTCGACACGGTCAAACGGGAAAAAGGCAGGATCGACGTCCTGTACGCGAGCGCTGGCACGGGCGAAGCCATCCCACTGGGCGAGATTACCGAGCAGCATTTCGATGCGACCTTCGGCCTGAATACGCGCGGCACGCTGTTCACGGTCCAGAAGGCGTTGCCGCTGTTCAACGATGGCGGATCGATCTTCATGACCGGGTCGGTTGCCTCGGTGAAAGGTTTTCCTGGTTACAGCGTGTATGCGGCGAGCAAGGCGGCGTTGCACGCATTCGCACGCGGGTGGCTCAACGAGCTGAAGGGCAGGAATATCCGGGTGAACGTGCTGCACCCAGGGCCGATCGCCACACCGATGCAGGACCAAGTCCTCACCGAGGATGCGAAGCAGATGTTCGAATCCCTGATCCCGCGGGGAAAGATGGGTCGTCCTGAGGAAATTGCGGCGGTCGCGCTGTTTCTTGCTTCAGACGATTCGAGCTTCGTGAATGGGGTGGAGCTGTCTGTCGACGGCGGCTTCTCGGCCATCTGAATTCGCGTCGGATCGCCGGAACTGGCTGATCCGCGGGAACTAGCATGTCCATGGTGGAACGACTTCCGCGCTGAACGCTCAGTCCGGCCGCGCGGAAGTCGTTCACGGCGGGACGTCTACCCAAAGATCTCCACACAGCAGAACGGATAACCCCGCGCCGTTGAAGGCCGGGGAATCAATATCAACACGGATAGGAGAAGTATCATGAGCTACGCGATTATAGGATTCGGTAGCATAGGCCAGGCCCTCGCCCACGCCTTCGCCCGTAAGAACATCGCGGTGACCGTCGCGAGCCGCCGGCCGCCCGAGGCGTTGGCGCCGCAGGCTCGGGCGATTGGACCCAGGGTCGTCGCCAAACCGCTGCGGGAGGCTCTCGAGGCCGACACGATCATCCTGGCGGTCCCGTTCGGGGCGCATCGCGAGGTTGCGAAGGCCCTGCCGAGCTGGGAAGGCAAGACGATCATCGACGCGACGAACGCGTTTCCAGAGCCTGAAGAGCTGGGCGGTCTCCCGTCCTCCGCCTTCGTCGCGAAGGCGTTCACCGGCGCCAAGCTCGTGAAAGGGTTCAATCACCTGATTGCGGCCACCCTGGCTACCGACCCAATCGTCGAGGGCGGCCACCGGGTCGTCTTTCTGTCTGGTGACGACGAGGACGCGATCGCTCCCGTGGCGGCTTTGGCCAAACAACTCGGCTTTGCACCCATCAAGCTGGGCAAGCTCAACGAGGGTGGCGCGCTGGTGCACGCACGTGGCCGCGCTTGGGGCCAGCTCATCTTCCAGGATGTGTTCAAGAAGGAGCAGTAATCGATCCATGACCGTGTGATCGACGCCGAGAACTGGTCGCGCGCGCTAACGTCTTCGAGCAGCGCGCGACCGAATATGTGAAGGCTACAAAGTCGCGAAGGTTGGGGTGGGCCTGACGACGTATGGGCGCCATTCAAAGAGCCGGAAGATGCCCAACAGAGCGGCAGATCTGCCGGTCGCCTGGAATCTAGTCGACTGCTATCGATGGCCTAGGATTCGCTCACGTGTCCTCTGCTATCCGATACGACCCACGGTACTCCCCGTCACTCCCACTCGATCGTGCCGGGCGGCTTGCTGGTCACGTCGTAGACGACGCGGTTGATGCCCTTGACCTCGTTGATGATGCGGGTCGCGGTGCGGCCGAGGAAGGCCATGTCGTAGGGATAGAAATCGGCCGTCATGCCGTCGACCGAGGTCACGGCGCGCAGCGCCAGCACGTGGTCATAGGTGCGGTAGTCGCCCATCACGCCGACAGTGCGCACCGGCAGCAGCACGGCGAAAGCCTGCCAGATCACGTCATAGAGGCCCGCCTTGCGGATCTCGTCGAGATAGATCGCATCGGCCTTGCGCAGGATGTCGAGCTTCTCCCTGGTGATCTCGCCGGGGCAGCGGATGGCGAGGCCCGGCCCCGGGAAGGGATGGCGGCCGACGAAGGCTTCCGGCAGGCCAAGCTCACGGCCAAGCACGCGGACCTCGTCCTTGAAGAGCTCGCGCAACGGCTCGACGAGCTTCATCTTCATGCGCTCGGGCAGGCCGCCGACATTGTGGTGCGACTTGATCGTCACGGACGGGCCGCCGGAGAACGAGACGCTCTCGATCACGTCGGGATAAAGCGTGCCCTGGGCCAGGAAATCGGCGCCGCCGAGCTTCTTCGCTTCCGCGTCGAAGACCTCGATGAAGAGCCGGCCGATGGTCTTGCGCTTGGCTTCCGGATCGGCGCCGCATTTGGCGAGCTCGGAGAGGAAAAGCGCTTCGGCTTCAACATGAACGAGCGGGATGTTGTAGCTGTCGCGGAACAGGCGCACGACCTCTTCGGCCTCGTTCATCCGCATCAGGCCGTGATCGACGAAGACGCAGGTGAGCTGATCGCCGATCGCCTCATGGATCAGCACCGCTGCAACCGCCGAGTCGACGCCGCCGGAGAGGCCGCAGATGACGCGGCCCTTGCCGACCTGTGCCTTGATCTTGGCGATGGTTTCGGCGCGATAGGCCGCCATGCTCCAGTCCGGCACGCAGCCGCAGATGGTGACGACGAAGTTGCGCAGCAGCTTGGCGCCGTCCGGCGTATGCACCACCTCGGGGTGGAACATGGTCGAATAGAAGCGCCGCTCCTCGTCGCTCGCCACCGCATAGGGCGCGTTCTCCGAGGTCGCCTTGACCGAGAAGCCCGCAGGCAGCTGCGTGACGCGATCGCCATGGCTCATCCAGACGGGATAGCGACCGCCCTCCTCCCAGATGCCCTCGAACAGCGCCGAGGGTGTGATGATCTCGACATCGGCGCGGCCGAATTCAGCTGCGTGGCCGCTCTCGACCTTGCCGCCGAGCTGATGCGCCATGGTCTGCTGGCCGTAGCAAATGCCGAGCACCGGCAGTCCGGTCGAGAACACCTCCTGCGGCGCGCGGGGCGAGCCCTCATCCGGCACGGAGGCCGGGCCGCCCGAGAAGATCACGCCCTTGGGCTTGAGGCGCTGGAAGGCCTCCGATGCCGACTGGAACGGGGCGATCTCGCAATAGACGCCGATCTCGCGCACGCGACGCGCGATCAGCTGCGTCACCTGGCTGCCGAAGTCGATGATGAGAATGGAGTCGTGGATTTTTTCGCTCGTCATCGCGTTCGGTTAATGGATCGCGCGCGAGCGTGCAACGTTCTGTTGGCCTTCAGGCAATGCGTTGCGTGCAAGCCAGGTAGAATCCGTCCGTCCCGGTGCGGTGCGGTGAGAGCTGCAGACCGAATTCCGTGGCGAAACGGGCGAGCAAACCAAAGTCACCCTCGGTCGAGGCCAGCACTTGCGTAAGCGGCACCGCCGCGAAACCGGCATGCCGCGCGAGGAAAGCCCGGATGGCCTCGTCGTTCTCGTCCGGCAGCATCGAGCAGGTGATATAGGCGATGCGTCCGCCCGGCTTCAGCAGCCGTGCTGCGCGCGCCAGAACCTCGGCCTGGTCCTTGACCCGCTCGGCCAGAGCACCCGGCCGTACACGCCATTTCGCATCGGGATTGCGCCGCCAGGTGCCCGAGCCCGTGCAGGGTGCATCGACCAAGGCGAGATCGACCTGTCCCGCGAGATCGATCAGGGGCTCGTGACCGCGGCTGCGCGGAATGCGGATCTCGACATTGGTCGCACCCGAGCGCGCCAGCCGCTCATGCAGCGGTGCAAGCCTGCGGCTGTCCAGGTCGGTCGCGAACAGACGCCCCTGATTGCCCATCAGCGCCGCCAGCGCCAAGGTCTTGCCGCCAGCCCCGGCGCAGAGATCGATCACGGTCTGGCCCGGCTGCGCGCCGGCCAGCAAGGTGACGAGTTGCGAGCCCTCATCCTGGATCTCGAAGCCGCCGGCGAAGAAGGACGGTTCTGCCTGCAATGACGGTCCGCGCCCATCATGGCCGGGTTGGAAGCGCAGCGCATCGGGCGACCAGGCGCCGGGTTCGGGCGAGGCATGCGACAGATCCGCCATCAGCGCGTCGCGGCTCGATTTCAGGCGATTGGCGCGGATGTCGATCGGCGCGCGGCCGGCCAGCGCCTGGCCCTCGCCCACCGCATCCCTACCGAAGCCCGCAGCGAAAGCCGGCCAGAGCCATTCCGGAACGTCGGCGCCGATCCAGTCGGGCGCGCCATCGAGCGAGAAGGCGGCGAGCCTTCCCCACTCCTCGGCATCGAGCGGCATGGGCGCGTGATTCTCGCCCGAGCAGAGCAGCGCGATCTCCTCGGCGCTGAGGCCGCGCAAGCCAGCGAGCATGCCGAGCACCAGCGCGCGCGGCGTCTCCGCCGCCATGGCGAAGGCCGAGGAGGCCCTGCGGCGCAGCGCGTCATAGACGAGCGAGGCGATCGCGGCACGGTCCTTGGAGCCGGCGAAACGCCGTGAAAGGCCCCAATCCTTCAGCGCGTCGGAGGCTGGGCGGCGGCGCTGGATGAGGTCGTCCAGCACCTCGATGGCGGCGCTGATGCGGGCGGCGGGCGTCATATTTCGGATCCGTGTCGTGCCGGCATGCGCGACACAATATTGACGCGGTGATGGCACAATTAGGCGGCGGGGGCGAGACCGGCAATGCCGGTATTTCGTGAGGTACGATCATGGTCCGCATAATTCCTATCACAATCCTGGCTACTTTGGCCCTGTCCCTGGCAGGGTGCATCGAGAACGACATTGCCCACGCCAGCATGGGCTCGAATCCGTCATTTACGAGCACGTCGAACACTCAAGGCCAGCCGCAGGCGACGCCGATGAAGCCTTCGGCCAGCTCGCCGGATGCGACCATCCGGATGGAAAACCGGACCTTCTAGCCATCCCAGCCCGCGCGTCCCGAGGAGCGCCCTGCCGCCGATGCGGAATCGACGGCAGGCCCCCTTCCCGCGCGTATTTGTGATTGGTCCAAGGGTAAAACAGCTTGCTTGACGAGGCGTCAGCATCGGCGGAAAGAAGAAGCGATCCGCTCCCACCGAATGGAACCGCCGATGATCCGCCTCAGCCGCCTCACCCTTGCTGCGCTCATGACGCTGGCGCTCGCCGCCTGCGCCACCACGCCGCCGCCGGATTTGACGCCGCCGGCCAAGAAGCGCCTCGACGCCAAGACGACGCTCGAGAACCGCTACTGACGAATGCCGGCCGAAGTGTCGCTCAGGCGTAGCCGAGCGGCACTTCGGTCGTGTCCTTGATCTCCTCCATGACGAAGCTCGCCGCGACATCGACCATGTCGACGCGGGCGATGAGACGCTGATAGAGCCTGTCATAGGCCGCGACGTCCGGCACGCGAGCCCGCAGGATGTAGTCGACCTCGCCCGAGGTGCGATAGGCGCCGACGATTTCCGGCAGGGCCCTGACCGTATCCCGGAATGCTTCCGCCCATTTCGCGCTGTGCTGGCTCGTCCTGATCCGGATCAGCACCGTCAGCCCGGCATTGACCTTCGACGCCTCGACCAGCGCGACGCGGGCGCGGATGACGCCGGCCTCCTCCAGCAGCTTGATCCTGCGCCAGCAGGCGTTGCGCGAGAGGTTCACCAGCGCGGCGAGATCCTCGATGCTGCGGGTCGAATCGCGCTGCAGCTCACGCAGGATGGCGAGATCGAATGGGTCGAGGCCCTGACTTTGGGACGCCATCCTGAGTTTTCCCTCATAATGGGGACATGATCCCGATATCCTGGATTTCTTTCTGATAATTGGGAAGCGCTCTTCCTCCCCTATGGGCACTCTTTCCGTAAATGAGGGAGAACGCGATGCCACAACCCAGCCTGGTCAAACTCTTCACGCAGCATCCCGAGACGGTTGGCGAGACCTATGGCGAGCATTTCGGCGTCGCCATGCGCTATTCCGGGCGCATGTTCGCGGCGTCGTTCTGCGCCTTCGTCCATGCCTTCCTGCCCTTCTGCTTCGAGAAGACTGCGAGCACGATGGCGCGCCGGATGGTCGCCGACATGGATCGCCGCAGCGCCCATCCGGCCGCCCCAGTGCAGGTCGCCCCGGCCGAATAGACCCGGCCCTTCGACTTCACCGGCCTGTCACATCGCCTGATCATGGTCGCGCCAACGATAACGCGACCAAGGACCGAACCGATGATGAAAGCGACCCTGCTCTGTGCCACGATGCTGGCCGGCCTCAGCTGCAGCGTGCTGGGCGCAGCCGAAGCCATGGCTCAGACAGTCACTCCGACCTTGTCGGGCCAGAAACCGCTGATCGTCGGCCATCGCGGCGCCAGCGGCTACCGGCCCGAGCATACGCTCGAATCCTACAAGCTCGCGATCGAACAGGGCGCCGATTTCATCGAGCCCGATCTCGTGGCGACGAAGGACGGCGTGCTGGTCGCCCGGCACGAGCCGATCATGAGCGGCACGA
Organism: Bosea vaviloviae; assembly: GCF_001741865.1. Classification (NCBI taxonomy): domain Bacteria; kingdom Pseudomonadati; phylum Pseudomonadota; class Alphaproteobacteria; order Hyphomicrobiales; family Alloboseaceae; genus Allobosea; species Allobosea vaviloviae. The sequence goes on along the minus strand of NZ_CP017147.1, from coordinate 3,998,166 downwards.
CCGACGTCGCGACCAGGCCGGAATTCGCCAGCCGCAAGACCACGCGCAAGATCGACGGCGTCGACACCACCGACTGGTTCGCCGGCGACTTCACGCTCGCCGAGATCAAGACCCTGCGGGCCAAGCAGGCCTTCGCCGATCGCGACCAGTCCCATAACGGCAAATACGAGATTCCGACGCTGCAGGAGATCATCGACCTCGCCAAGACCGAGAGCACTCGGCTTGGGCGCGTCATCGGCATCTATCCCGAGACCAAGCATTCGATCTTCCACGCCGCGATCGGCCTGCCGCTCGAGGACCGCCTGCTCGATGCACTCAAGGCTGCGGGCTGGACCGAGAAATCCTCGCCCGTGATCATCCAGAGCTTCGAGACCGCGAATTTGAAATATCTCCGCGGCAAGACGCAGCTGCGCCTGATCCAGCTCGTCGATGCCGACGATGTCGACAAGGATGGCGGCATCGTTCTGGCCGCTCCCTTCGACAAGCCCTATGATTTCGTCGTCACCGGCGACAAGCGCAGCTTCAAGGATCTCGTCACGGCTGAAGGGCTGAAGGAGATCAAGACCTATGCCGACGGCGTCGCCCCGTGGAAGCCCTACATCCTGCCGGCCAAGCAGGTCCTGGGCGATGACGGCAAGCCTCAGGATCTGAACAAGGACGGTGTGATCGACGAGCGCGACCGCGTGCTGCTGCCAGCGACCGATGTCGTTAGGAATGCTCACGCTGCCGGGCTCTTCGTCCATAGCTGGACCTTCCGCAGCGAGCCCAAGCGCCTGGCCTCGAACTACAAGGGTGATCCGGGCGCCGAGTACAAGGCGTTCTTCGACCTCGGCATCGACGGGCTGTTCTCGGATTTCCCGGACGCCGCAGTCAAGGCGCGCGACGGCAAATAGGCTGCCGAACGGCGCGTAAAAAGGGCCGCCCCGCGCGAGCGGGACGGCCTTTCAATTCGGGTTGCGCCGAACCTGGACCGTCGATCAGCTGCAGACGCGCTGCCTCGTCTTGATCACGCCACGCCGCGTCTCCTCGCGCGTGATGACCGTGCGGCAGCGCTCGCGGTCGCGGAACTCGACTCGGCGACGATCGTCGCGTCGATAACCACGGTCCGAGCGACGATCGTAACCGTCGCGGTCATCACGGCGAACTTCGCGCTCGATGACGCGCTCGCGCGGGCCGCGCGTATCGACACCGACGCCGCCGGGACCGACACTGATGGACTGGGCATAGGCGCTGCCGGTCATCAGCGTGGCGGCTATGAGAGCGGGGATGAAGCGTTTCATCTTGTTTCCTCCATTTCGAGAGGAAAACAGAGTGCGGAGGTATTTTGTTCCGCAGCGGCTGCTGTTTGTCCGAACTGACTCAGAGTCGGCGGCGCGATGACCGGATGCTATCACCAATAACATGGCGCGCCGGACAGTCCGGCGCGCCATGTTATCTTATCCAACGCAGATCAGTGCAGAATCTGGCTCAGGAAGAGCTTGGTGCGCTCATGCTGCGGGTTCTTGAAGAAGGCGTTGGGCTCGTTCATTTCGACGATCTGCCCGGCATCCATGAAGATGACCCGGTCGGCGACCTGGCGGGCGAAGCCCATTTCGTGGGTGACGCAGAGCATGGTCATGCCCTCATCGGCGAGCGAGACCATGGTGTCGAGCACCTCCTTGACCATCTCGGGATCGAGCGCCGAGGTCGGCTCGTCGAACAGCATGATCTTGGGGCTCATGCAGAGCGAGCGCGCGATGGCGACGCGCTGCTGCTGGCCACCGGAGAGCTGGCCGGGATATTTTGCGGCCTGCTCGGGAATCTTGACGCGCTTGAGATAGTGCATCCCGATCTCCTCGGCGTCCTTCTTGGGCATCTTGCGGACCCAGATCGGCGCCAGCGTCAGGTTCTCGAGGATCGTCAGATGCGGGAACAGGTTGAAGTGCTGGAACACCATGCCGACATCGCGGCGGATCTCGTCGATCTTCTTCAGATCGTTGGTGAGTTCGGTGCCGTCGACGATGATCGTGCCCTTCTGGTGCTCTTCCAGGCGGTTGATGCAGCGGATCATCGTCGACTTGCCGGAGCCCGACGGTCCGCAGATCACCAGCTTCTCGCCGCGCTCGACCTTCAGGTTGATGTCGCGCAGCACGTGAAACTCGCCATACCACTTGTTGACGCCGACCATCTCGACCGCGGTCGGTGTGTTCAGCGAGGTCTGCTTCAGCGCGGCGGGGCGGCTCGCGGTATTCGTTTCTGCCATGGTCATGTTGGTTTGTCCCTTCAGCGCTTTTGACCGGCGGCCATCCGCTTCTCGACCGAGATCGAGTAGCGCGACATGCCCCAGCAACACAGGAAATAGAACATCGCGGCGAAGGCATAGCCTGTCGCGCGTGTGGTCGGCGTCGCCCAGGTCGGATCGACCAGGGTCGCTTCGATGGTGCGCAGGAAGTCGAAGATGCCGACGATGGTGACCAGCGTCGTATCCTTGAACAGCCCGATGAACGTATTGACGATGCCCGGAATGACGATGCGCAGCGCCTGGGGCAGGATGATCAGCCGCATCATCTGCCAATAGCCCAGGCCGAGCGACATCGCTCCTTCATACTGGCCCTTCGGCATGGCCTGCAGGCCACCGCGAATAACCTCCGCCATATAGGCGGCGGCGAAGAGTGCGACGCCGACCAGCGGCCGCAGCAGCCTGTCCGGCGAATATTCCTGCGGCACGAACAACGGCAGCATGGTGTTGGCCATGAACAGCACCGTGATCAGCGGCACGCCACGAACGAACTCGATGAAGATCACCGAGAGCAGCTGGATGATCGGCAGCCTTGAGCGCCGTCCCAGCGCCAGGATGACACCGAGCGGAAGCGAGAAGACGATGCCGACAGCCGCGATCAGGAAGGTCACCGTCATGCCGCCCCAAAGCCCGGTGTCGACACGCGGCAGGCCGATCGTATCGGCCAGGATCGCGATCAGGCCGAAGACGACCAGCGACAGCAGGATCAGGCGCTTGGGTCGATAGAAGCGCTTCCAGGGCGGCTGCGCCTCCTCGACGGCCAGGAAGGCAGGGCCGATCCAGAAACGCGCCAGGGCCGGCACGAAGGACAGCACCAGATAGACCACCATCAGCACCAGCGTCAGGATGATCAGCCAGCGCAGGAAGCCTTCGGCATTGGGGCCGCCGAGCAGCAGCACATAGGCGCCGATCGGCAGCATGACGAAGAAGAAGAACAGGCCGACCTTCTTCAGCGGCGCCCTTTCCCAGAGCAGCCAGACGACGCCGAGCGCGAACATCGCGAAAACGATGTTGACGCGCCAGCGTTGCGGCACCGGATAGGAGCCGTAGATGAAGTACTGGAAGCGGTCGGCGATATAGGCCCAGCACGCGCCGACCGGCCGGCCGATCTTGTCGGCCAGGCATGCGTCGCGGTTGGTGCCGCTCCAGACGGCGTCGATGAAGTAGAACCGCACCATCTCCGGCACGGTGGTCACGACGATGTAGACGCAGAGCAGCGTCAGGATCGAATTGACCGGGCCGGAGAACAGGTTGGCGCGGACCCAGGCGAGAGGCCCCGCGACCGAAAGCGGCGCGGTTTCCTGAGGCAGCGTCTCCTTGCGGACGAAGGCGTAAGGTGAGTTTTCGAGCGTTGCGTCGGTCATCGTGGCGCCCTCACCGTTCCACCAGCGCCATGCGCTTGTTGTAGATATTCATGAAAAACGAGGTGACGAGCGAGATCGTGAGATAGACCGCCATGGTGATCGCGACCACCTCGACCGCCTGCCCGGTCTGGTTCAGCACCGTGCCGGTGAAGACCTGGACGAGATCGGGATAACCGATCGCGACCGCCAGCGAGGAGTTCTTGGTCAGGTTGAGGTAGTTCGATGTCAGGGGCGGGATGATCACCCGCATGGCCTGCGGGATGACGACGAGCTTCAAGGTCGGCCCGGCGCGCAGCCCCAGCGCATTGGCAGCCTCGGTCTGCCCTTTCGAGACAGCGAGAATGCCGGCGCGCACAACCTCGGCGATGAAGCCGGCGGTGTAGGTCGTAAGGCCCAGCAACAGCGCGACGAATTCCGGGAAGATCTGGATGCCGCCGCGCAGGTTGAAGCCGGCGATCTCCGGATAGATGAACGAGACCGGGCGGCCCGTGACGAGATAGACGAAGAACGGCAGCACCACGATCAAGCCGAGCGCGATCCAGCCCACCGGATACTGCTTGCCTGTCGCCTCCTGCTGCTTGCGGGCCCAGACGCGGAAGATGATCGAGGCGACGATGCCGATCAGGAACGTCCAGACGATGAGAGAGCCGCCGGGGCCGAGCTGAGGATCAGGAAGGTAGAGGCCGCGATTGTTGAGCAGGAAGCCGCTCGAAACGACGTGCAGAATGCCGCTATAGACGAGCCAAATGACCGTGGCGACCGTCAGAACGACGCCGCTGACGAGCTTGACCAAACCACGGTCGCGGTCTGAATTCGCCAGCCTGTCACTGCTTTTGTAGAGCAGCCATGCGAGGCCGGCTGCGATGGCCATGAGTCCGGTCAAAAGCGGAGACGGCCATCCCAGACCAAAGAAGTGCAGATCGATCGACTGGCGCGGATTGGGCAGCGGCTTCAGCACCGCATTGTACCAGAAGAACAATTGCAGCAGCAGCGGCAGGTTGCGGATGACCTCGACATAGATCATCGCGAGCTTCGACAGCACCCAATTGCTGGAGAGCCGCGCCACGCCGACGAAGAAACCGAGGAAGGTCGACAGCACGATGCCGATCGAGGCGACCAGCAGCGTGTTCAGAAGGCCGACATAGAAAGCCTCGCCATAGGTCGAGCCGGAGGCGCTGAACGGGATCAGCTTCTGGTTGACGTCGAAGCCCGCGGCATTGTGCCAGAAGCCGAAGCCGGACGCGATCTTCTGCGCACGCAGATTGGTGATGGCGTTCGACGCGGCCGAATAGAGCAGGAAACCGACAACGGCGAGCAAGGCCGCCTGATAGACATAGCCCCTTATCTTCGGATCGTAGAGCAGCGAGGCCTTGCCCGGCTGAACCGTCTCGGTCGGAATGGTCGACACGTGTTACGCCCTTTTTTGTTTTGATTGCGGCAGGTGAACCGGCGGCGACTAGGACCGCCGCCGGATGTTTCCTTCTGATCTCAGATCGTCGCGCTACAGATCTTCGCTCTAGAGCCGGATGATTTCAGATGGAATCACGCAGTGATCCCATCTGAAATCTGAATCCGTCTCTCACCAAAGAGTGAGAGCAGGATCGATGCGAAAAACCGGTTCCCACTTTTTCGCTTCCTGCTCTAGAGCGCCTCAACGGATCGGCGGCGCGTATTGCAACCCCCCTTTGGTCCACAGCGCGTTCTGACCGCGCGCGATCTTCAGCGGCGAGCTCGCGCCGACATTCTTCTCGAAAACCTCGCCATAGTTCCCGACAAGTTTGACGATGCGATAAGCCCAATCATTGCTCAAGCCCATCGGCTCGCCGAACTTGCCCTCGGTGCCGACGAAGCGCTTGATCTCGGGGTTCTCCGATTTCAGCATCTCATCGACATTGGCCTTGGTGATGCCAAGCTCCTCGGCGTTCACCATCGCGTTATGCGTCCATTTGACGATATCGAGCCAATTGTCGTCGCCATGGCGGACAACCGGGCCGAGCGGCTCCTTCGAGATGATCTCGGGCAGCACGATATGGTCCGTCGGAATCTGAAGCTTCAGGCGCTCGGCGTAAAGACCCGATGAGTCCGTGGTGAAGGCGTCGCAGCGGCCGGATTCATAGGCCTTGATCGTCTCGTCGCCGCTGCCGAAGGCCACGACCTCGTACTTCATCTTGTTGGCGCGGAAGAAGTCGGCGAGGTTCAACTCGGTGGTCGTGCCTTGCGCGACGCAGACCGAGGCGCCGGCGAGCTTGAGCGCGGAATCGACGCCGAGCTTCTTGCGGACCATGAAGCCTTGGCCGTCGAAATAATTGATCCCAGCGAAGTTGAGGCCGAGCGAGGTGTCGCGCGACAAGGTCCAGGTCGTGGTGCGCGAGAGCAGATCGACCTCGCCGGCCTGAAGCGCCGTGAAGCGGTCCTTTGACGAAAGCGGTACGAACTTGACCTTCTGCGGGTCGTTGAAGATCGCGGCCGCCAAGGCGCGGCAAAGATCGACGTCGATGCCTGTATAATTGCCCTGCGCATCGGGCATCGCGAAACCGGCGAGGCCCGGGCTCGTGCCGCATGTGACGACGCCCCTCGCCTTGACCTGCGGAAGCAACCCTGTCTGGGCCTGGGCAACCCCCGCACCGAGAGCGAGCGATGCGAGCACCAGTGCTGACGTGACGGCCTTTTTCATTGCGTTCCCCTGTTTTAGGTGCGGGCTTACGCCCGTACCTAAAACGCTTAGCAAGTCCCGGACCATGCGCTTTCGATGCGTAGCGGACGGCGCGGGGCCGGGATCGATACGGCGCCGGCACGAGGCCGGCGCCGTATCGCTCGCGATGCTTCAGCGGATCGGCGGAGCGTATTGCAGCCCCCCCTTGGTCCAGAGCGCGTTCTGGCCGCGCGCGATCTTCAGGAGCGAGCCCTGGCCGACATTCTTCTCGAAGACCTCGCCGTAATTGCCGACATGCTTGATGATCCGGTAGGCCCAGTCATTGGTCAGGCCCATCGGTTCGCCGAACTTGCCCTCGGTGCCGACGAAGCGCTTGATCTCGGGATTGTCCGATTTCAGCATCTCGTCGACATTTGCCTTGGTGATGCCGAGTTCCTCGGCGTTCAGCATGGCAAAGTGAGTCCATTTGACGATGTCGAGCCAGTTGTCGTCACCATGGCGAACGACGGGGCCGAGCGGCTCCTTCGAGATGATCTCAGGCAGGACGATGTGGTCGGCAGGCGTCGTCAGGTTCAGGCGCTCGGCATAAAGACCCGAAGCGTCCGTGGTGAAGGCGTCGCAGCGGCCTGCCTCATAGGCCTTGACGGTCTCGGTGTTGCTCGCGAAGGCAACGACTTCGTACTTCATCTTGTTGGACCGGAAATAGTCCGCAAGGTTGAGTTCCGTGGTCGTGCCCTGCTGCGTGCAGATGGATCCCCCGGCAAGCTTCAACGCGGAGTCGACGCCGAGTTTCTTGCGGACCAGGAAGCCTTGGCCGTCATAATAGTTCACGCCCGCGAAATTGAGCCCGAGCGAGGTGTCGCGCGACAGCGTCCAGGTCGTGGTGCGCGAGAGCAGATCGACCTCACCCGATTGCAGCGAGGTGAACCGGTCCTTGGCCGAGAGCGGGATGAACTTGACCTTCAGCGGATCGTTGAAGACCGCCGCCGCGACCGCGCGGCAGAGATCGACGTCCAGGCCTGTCCAGTTACCCTGGGCATCGGGAATACCGAAGCCGGCAAGGCCCGTCCCCGAACCGCAATGGAGAATCCCTCGGCTCTTGACCTGGGCAAGCGTGCCGGTCTGCGCTTGCGCTCCGCCGACGCAAGCGATGGTTGCTGCCGCGGCGATCGCGGCGGCGTAAAATTTATTCATGGTTGTTTCCCCTGTTGGCGGAACGGGTTCTTCCCGTTCTCGAAATGGTAGCAAGTCCCGGACCAAACGATCCTCGCCCGGTATCCTCCCCTCCTTCCCTCACAAAATAAAGCCGTCGCGACCAAACCGCGAACGGAGCGCCGGTAGAACCGACGCTCCGCTGACTCGATCAACGGATCGGAGGAGCGTACTGCAATCCCCCGTTGGTCCACAGCGCATTCTTTCCACGGGCAATTTTGAGCACGGAACCGGCGCCGACATTGCGCTCGAACGCCTCGCCGTAATTGCCGACGAGCTTGATGGCCCGGTAGGCCCAATCGTTGCTCAGGCCGACCGCTTCGCCGAACTTGCCTTCGACGCCGAGCAGGCGCCGGATCTCGGGGTTGGCCGATTTCAGCATCTCGTCGACATTCGCCTTGGTGATGCCGAACTCTTCCGCGTTCAGCATCGCGAAATGCGTCCATTTCACCAGGTTGATCCACTGCATGTCGCTGCTGCGGACGACCGGGCCGAGCGGCTCCTTGGAGATGATCTCGGGGAGGACGACGGCATCCTCCGGCGCGGTCAGCTTCAAGCGCAGCGCGTAGAGCGCAGAGGAGTCGTCGGTCAGCGCATCGCAGCGCCCGGATTCGAAGGCCTTGATCGCCTCGTCACCCTTGTCGAAGGCGACGACCTCGTACTTGATCTTGTTGGCGCGGAAGAAATCCGCGACGTTCAACTCGGTCGTCGTGCCCTGCTGCAGGCAGATCGATGCGCCATCGAGCTTCAGGGCGGATTGGACGCCGAGCTTCTTCTGAACCAGGAAGGCCTGGCCGTCATAATAGTTCACGGTCGAGAAGCTCAAGCCGAGCGCCGTGTCGCGCGCCATCGTCCAGGTGCTCGTTCGCGACAGCAGATCGACCTCGCCCGATTGAAGCGCGGTGAAGCGGTCCTTCGACGACAGCGGAACGAACTTGACCTTGCCGGCATCGTTGAAGATCTCGGCTGCGATGGCGCGGCACAGATCGACATCGAGGCCGACCCAGTTTCCTTGCGCATCCGGGATGCCGAAGCCGGCCAAGCCCGGGCTGACGCCGCAAATGAGTTCGCCGCGGTTCTTGACCGTTGCGAGCGATGAGGTCTGGGCCTGGGCGTGTTCCACGCCAGGAAGGAATGTGGCAAGCGCGAGCGCCGCGACGAGCAATCGTTTCATGGTAGTCCCCTATCCGGAGCGGTTCATCCGCTCTCGCGTATTTTGAGCGCCCAGAGCCGCATATTCTGCGGTTTATGAGGACCTATTCGGCATGGGCGTGAGCAGCCCGGGCGCCGAACGATGTCGGCGCCCGGATTTGGTTTGATGTCAGCGAACCGGCGGGGCGTATTGCAGGCCGCCCTTGGTCCAGAGACCATTCTGGCCACGCGCGATCTTCAGCAGCGAGCCCTGGCCGACGTTCTTCTCGAAGGATTCGCCGTAATTGCCGACCAGCTTGACGATGCGGTAGGCCCAATCAGCGGTGAGGCCGACGCCTTCGCCGAACTTGCCCTCGACGCCGAGCAGACGCTTGATCTCGGGATTGGGCGACTTCAGCATCTCGTCGACATTGGCCTTGGTCACGCCGAGCTCCTCGGCGTTCAGCATGGCGTAGTGCACCCACTTCACCAGGTTGAACCACTGCGCGTCGGTGTTGCGGACGGACGGGCCGAGCGGCTCCTTCGAGATGATCTCGGGCAGGACCATGTGATCGTCCGGCGCCGTCAGCTTCAGGCGCTCGGCATAGAGGCCCGAGGCGTCGGTGGTGAAGGCGTCGCAGCGGCCGGCGTCATAGGCCTTGACCGTCTCGTCTGACGAGGCGAAGGCGACGACTTCGTATTTCAGGTTGTTGGCGCGAAAGAAGTCGGCCAGGTTCAGCTCGGTCGTGGTGCCCTGCTGGGTGCAGACCGAGGCGCCCGAAAGCTGCAGCGCCGAGGTGACGCCAAGCTTCTTGCGGACGAGGAAGCCCTGGCCGTCATAGTAGTTCACGCCGGTGAAGAGCAGGCCGAGCGAGGTGTCGCGCGACATCGTCCAGGTCGAGTTGCGGACGAGCAGATCGACCTCGCCCGACTGCAGCGCGGTGAAGCGATCCTTCGCCGAAAGCGGGATGAACTTGACCTTGCTGGCATCGTTGAAGATCGCCGCGGCGATAGCGCGGCAGTAATCGACATCGAGGCCGACCCAGTTGCCCTGGGCGTCCGGCACGCCGAAGCCGGCGAGACCGGTGTTGGAACCGCAGTTGAGGATGTTGCGCGACTTGACCTGGGCCAAGGTCGCAGGCGCCTGCGCCGAAACCGCTGTGGCGGTGACCGCGAGCCCAAGCCCTGCGATCGCGGCTGCCAAAAATTTCTTCATTGCTCTCTCTCCCATTGAGGTCTCCTGTCCGGCCGGGCCGGCAGGCCGTCATCGGCTTCGCCGCGTGCAGGCATTTTGCCCGCTCTGATTGCACAGGAATTAAGCGGCGTCCCCAAGGTCGATTGCCAGAGACGCTCATGAGCGTCAAGCAACGGCCCCTATCCGGCACGCCTCTTTCCCGCCTTCGCATCACATGCAAGTTTCGAAGGGTGGTCAAGCCTGACCGGAAACCAAAGAACGGCCTTGCGATTCCATCCATGAAAAAGCTGTCCCCGCCTGACTTCGCGCGCCTGCGCGAGAAAACCCGCCTCGTCCTTGCAGGCCGCGATCCGGCCGATAGCTATGGTTTCGTCAATCCCGCGATCGTACGCGGCTCGACGGTGATCTATCCCAATATGGAGGATTTCCTCGCCCGGAAGTCGCGCTACACCTATGGCACGCAGGGCAACCCGACGATCGATGCACTGATCGCGGCGCTGAACACCATGGAAGGCGGCGCGGGCGTCGTCGTCTGCCCCTCAGGCCTGCTCGCCTGCACCTTGCCGATGCTGGCGGTGCTCTCGGCCGGCGATCACCTTCTGGTGACCGACAGTGTCTACCGGCCGACGCGCAATTTCTGCGACAGGATGCTGCCGCGCCTGGGCATCGAGGTCAGCTATTACGATCCGGCCGTCGGCGGCGATATCGCAAAGCTGTTCAAGCCGAACACCAAGGCTGTCTGGACCGAGGCGCCGGGCTCGCAGACCTTCGAGATGCAGGACATTCCGGCCATCGTGGACGCCGCGCATGCCCGCGACGTGCTGGTGCTGATGGACAACACCTGGGCGACGCCGCTGTTCTTCGACAGCCACAAATTCGGCGTCGACATCTCGGTACAGGCCGGCACGAAATACTATGCCGGCCACTCCGACGTGCTGATCGGCACCGTCTCGGCGCGCACGCCCGAGCAATACAAGCTGGTCCGGGACTGCTGGGAGACGCTCGGCGTCATCATCGCGCCCGAGGACGCCTTCCTGACGTTGCGCGGCATCCGCACCATGCATATTCGCCTGAAGGAGCAGATGCCGGCCGGCCTGGACATGGCGCAGTGGCTAAGCGAGCGCCCGGAAGTGGCGCGGGTGCTGCATCCGGCGCTGCCGAGCGACCCCGGCCACGCGCTCTGGAAGCGCGATTTCACCGGCGCGTCATCGCTGTTTGCGATCGAGTTGAAGCCCGTGGCGATGAAGGCCGTCGGCGCCATGCTGGACGGCCTGACCCTGTTCGGCATGGGCGCGTCCTGGGGCGGCTATGAGAGCCTCGCTTTGCCCTTCGACTGCAAGCCCTACCGCACGGCGACGACGCCAAACTTCGCGGGGCCGACGGTCCGCCTGCATATCGGGCTCGAGGACATCGAGGATCTGAAGGCCGATCTCGACGCCGGTTTCGCCCGGCTGCGTGCGGCGAGCTGACGGCGTGCCGGGCAACCCATCGAGCCCGATCGTCTTCGCCTATCTCGACGAACCGCCCTTCTGCTTTCCGACGGAAGGCGGGACGGCGGGAGGCAGTGATGTCGAACTGGTGACGGCTGTGCTCAAGGCGCTCGGCATCGCTTCGTTCGAGACGCGGCTGACGAGCTTCGCCGAGCTGTTGCCCGGCCTCGTCGACGGGCGCTGGACGATCACCACCCCGCTCTTCATCTCGCAGGAGCGGCTGGAACTCGTTGATTTCAGCCATCCGGTCTGGGCTCTGGCCGACGGCCTGATGACCAGGCAGGCGGATAGCGCGCGTCTGACATGTTATGAAGCCCTGGCGCGCGACGGGCGCTCACGGCTCGCGGTCGTGTCCGATCAGGTCCAGGAACAGACCGGATTGAAAGCAGGCATCCCCGATGGTCGCATCCTGCGGGTCGCCACGCAGGAGGATGCCGTGGATTTGGTGCGATCGGGACGCGCCGACGCCTATGCCAGCGTCGCCATGGCGCATCGCGGCTACCTCGCGCTCCACCCCGACCCCAGGCTTGCCGTCGTCACGGTACGAGCCGCTATGCCGGCTCGTGGCGCTTTTGCCTTCGCCAAATCGGCTGCTGGTTTCAGGCGGCGTTTCGATGAGGCCTTGCGCAGCCAGCTCGGCAGCGCCGGGCACCGCAGCATGATGGCACGCTACGGGTTTTCGCCCGACGACCTGACGCTCGATCACCTCGCATTCGGACGGTAGCGTCCGGATGCGAGGTGATCGTTTCCTGGAGTTTAGAGCATTGCTTCTGCGAAAAACCGGTACCCACTTTCTCGCGCAATGCTCTATGAGGCCGAGCGGTTTTTGCGGTTGCTGAAGATCAGCATGAGATTGCGCACATAGATCACCACCGCCAGCGCCTGGCCCATGATGATGATCGGCTCGCGCCGGACGATGCCGTAGATCAGCGTCATGGCGCCGCCGGCCATCGAGAAATACCAGAAGGAGAGCGGCATCACGGAATTGCCCTCGCGCTCGCTGGCGAGCCACTGCACCAGGAAACGCGCCGTGAACAGCAACTGCGCGATGATGCCGAAGGCGAGCCAGAAGTCGAACTTCAGCACGAAGACGTCGTAGATATAGTCGGATACGGCGTGGCCGATCGAGATGATCATGATTGCGTGTCCGGCACGATCTGAGGAATGCGCTTGCGCCGGCGGATCAACCACCAGACGCCGGCAAGGTCTAGAATACCGACCCAAAGCCGGTCGAAGAAGCCGTAATTCGAGACGCCGGTGAGCCGGGGCCGGTCGCGGACCTCGACATGCACGATGCCATAGCCCTCGCGCGCCATCAGCGCCGGCATGAAGCGATGCAGCGCATCAAAATAAGGCAAGGCGAGATAGGCCTCGCGGCGGAAGCATTTCAGACCGCAGCCGGTGTCGCGCGTGCCATCCTTGAGGATGCGCCCGCGCACGCCGTTGGCGATGCGCGATTGCAGCTTCTTGAAGCCGGTGTCCTTGCGCCCGACGCGCTGCCCCTGCACGAGCCCGGCCTGCAGACCCGCCTGCTGCAGCGCCTCCAGCATGCGCGGCAGGAAAGCCGGGTCGTTCTGGCCATCGCCGTCGAGCGTCGCGACGATCGCCGAGCGGGCATGGCGTACGCCGCTGCGCACGGCCGCGCTCTGACCGCAGGACTGTGCGTGAGTGACGACGCGCAGCCAGGGCCGGCTCACTATCAGCCCCATCAGCGCCTGCGCGGTGCCATCGCTCGAGCCGTCATTGACGAAGATCACCTCGAAACCACCGATCGTGGCGCAGGCGGTCTCGATGTCGGCCAGCAAGGGGCCGACATTGCCGACCTCGTTGCGGACGGGGACGACGACGCTGAGGATCGGCGGTGGAACTGCGGGGCTGTCGGTCAACGGGACATCATCCGGGAAAACGGCGCGCAACCTGCGTCAAGCGCGGCTGCGGGGCAAGGAACATTCATCTGGCTCACGGGCGCACGAACACCGCGATCTCGAGCCGGCGGCCGCCATTGAGATTGAAACCGTTCAGCGTGGTCAGCAAACGCGGCGTCAGGCCGGCCTGGGAGATCGCCGTCTGGAACTCGGCCGCGAAGCGCTTCTCGACGAAGGCGATGCGGCAGCCGGGTTGATTCAGGAAGGATGCCACTGCTGCGCCATCCGCCGCCATGGCGAGATCGGTGCCGGTCAGGAAGACCAGGCTCGGCTCGCGATAACCCGCCGTGATGACCTTGGGATCGGTGCAACCGGCCGTGGCGACGGTCTCGGCCAGGCGCGGCGAGAGCTTCAACGAATGCAGGCTTTCGACCGCGAAACCATAGACGCCGGCACCAAGCAGCAGGCTTGCCAGCACGCAGCGCCAGAGCGCGCCTTCGAGATCGCCACGACGGAAGGCCGCAACCACGCGCCAGGCGACGAGCAGCATCAAGGCAAGCAGCGGCAGCGCCAGATAAGGCAAGGCCTGGTCGAGCGTCCAGTTGCCGTAGAGGATTACCCCGACAAGCGCGAGCGGGACCAGGAACACCAGCGCGGCGGTCGCCACGGCTCCACGCCGGAAGCGGTCAATGCCGCCATTGACCAGCGCCAGCAGCAGCAGGGCGGTGATGGCCGGATAGAGCGGCAGGACATAATGCGGCAGCTTGGTCGGCACTGCCTCGAAGACGATCCAGGACGGGATGATCCAGGCCAGCAGGAACAGGATCTGCGGTTCGCGCCGGCGCACCCAGGCGAAGGGGATCGCCATCGCCGCGAATGCCGCCGCCGGCCAATAGGTGCCAAAGAAGACCAGCAGATAGAGCCCAGGCGGCCCCCAATGCTTCTCCTGGCCCTCGGAGACCTTGCCGAGCATGTCCTGGCCGACGCTCTCAGCGAAGAAGGAGCCGCCGGTCTTCATCATAATGGCGACGAACCAGGGCAGCACGACGATGAGGCAGAGCAGCAGGCCCGGCCCGAAGCGCAGCGGCTTCAGCCAGCGGACGCCACGCTCGCTCACGCAGAGCACGATCATGGCGAGGCCCCAGACCATCGGCACGATCGGCCCCTTGATCAGCAAACCGATCGCAGTGGCGCCCCAGAAGACGAGCCAGTTCCAGCGGCTCGGCACGAAGGCGAGCGAGCGCGTCCAGTCGAGCCAGGTCCGCGCGAGCGCGCCCATGGTCGCGACCGCGCAGGCGGCCAGCACCGCATCGGTCTTGGCGATGCGCGCCTCGACGCCGAGCAGCACGCAGGCCGCCATCAACGCCCCGCCAAGCAGGGCCAATGGCGGGCTGACGAAAGCGAGCAGCGCCCAATAGGTCAGGAGCACCGCCGCCACGGCACCGACCAGCGAGGGCAGGCGGTAAAGCCAGATCTGGGTCCGCGCCTGCGGCACACCGAGCGCCTCGCCGGCCGAGACCGCCGCGCTCTGCAGCCAGTAGATGCCGACCGGCTTCTTGTGACGCGCCTCGGCCTGGAAGCGAATATCGACGAAATCGCCGCTCTCCAGCATCTGCTTGGAGGCTTGCGCGAAGCGCGGTTCGTCGCGGTCGAGCGGCTGGAGTGTGCTGAAGCCGGGCAGGAAGGCGGCGAGCGCCAGCAGGAACAACAGGGCACAGGCGCGCAGATGGCTCGTTGAAGCAAAGCTCGTGATGCGCTCGATCGCAGGGGTCAGCGAAACCATGGTGATCCTTGCGACCGAGGTCGCGCTCGTGACGTGCCGGTGGGCAGCCCCTCATCGCGAGCGAAAGCCCGTAGCGGAGCCGTGCCCGGATGACGAGCCTTTCGGGCGCGATCAAGGCGGAGCCATGCCCCGAAAGCCATGACCGGCGCGGTTTACGCCGCCTGTCGCGGCGCTGCAAGCCAAACGCCATGACAGGCCCATGCTGTAGAGCTTTGACTATGCATCGGCTTGTCCCGAAAACCGGTTCCCACTTTTCGGGCCGATGCTCCTTGATCCTGCATCGGCTTGTCCCGAAAACCGGTTCCCACTTTTCGGGCCGATGCTCTAGCTTGGGTTCCAATTGGAGACGGCGATGGGCAGGCTTCTTCTCGGGGCGATACGCAGCGGCCTCTGGGGCTTGCTGCTGGGGCCATTGATCGCCCTGCTGCTCGTGATCGCCGCGATGATCTTCGACCCGAAATGCGGCGTAGGCGATTCCGGCGGCTGCGCCATGGGGCTGGTGACGGCGCCGCTGGCCATCGCATTGCCGAGTTTCGGGCTGTTTTTCGCGATCGGGCTGGCGCGCGGCTTGTGGCGCCAGCGGCCGTGCGATCTTCGGGCGGCGATCAAGCGCCTGCGTAATTGGGGCCGGGACGAGTGAGAGCCAAGCTCAGGCACGCTTGAGGAACTCGGTCTTCAGGACGAGGCCCTTCACTTTCTCGGCATTGCACTCGATCTCGCCCGGATCGTCCGTCAGGCGGATGTTCTTGACCAGTGTGCCGCGCTTCAGCGTGACAGAGGTTCCCTTGACCTTGAGGTCCTTGATCAAAGTGACGGAATCGCCATCCTTCAGCACCGTGCCGTTGCTGTCCTTGACGTCGCTCATGGCAATTCCCGAGATCTGAAGCCTTGGCGCACCAAAGGCGCGGCGCTTTCGCGCAAGGCGAATGAAATGGCGAGCCCGGCTGGATTCGAACCAGCGACCAGCAGCTTAGAAGGCTGCTGCTCTATCCATCTGAGCTACGGGCCCGTGGGCTCCGGCGCAAGCGCCCTCGCCTATCTCGCTCGCGCGCCACGCAGGACGCGGCGCGTATTGATCAGTGCGTCCACTGTCCGACGCGGCTGAACTTGAAATTATCGGCATAGGCCATTGAACGGCGCTTGGCCTCATGGGGCTGCTCGACCCGGTAGGCGATGCCGTTGCGCGTGGCGTAGGCGACGGCTTCCGCCTCGCTGTCGAACCAGAGCTTGAGCTGGCTCTTCATGTCGCCCGACGAGGTCCAGCCCATCAGCGGCTCGATCTCGCGCGGACGCTCCGGCTCATATTCCAGCAACCAGCGATCGGTCTTGGCGGTGCCGGACTGCATCGCAGTGCGGGCGGGGCGGTAAATGCGTGCGGTCATGGTCTCGCTCGGCCGTCACCAGAATTGCCCAGGCCCGCCTGCGGCGAACCGTTTCGAAACGAGAAGGCTGGTCGGGGCACCAGGATTCGAACCTGGGACCCTCTGCTCCCAAAGCAGATGCGCTACCGGGCTGCGCTATACCCCGACTGAGCCATTCCTCGCGTCGCGGTTGGCTATCACGACGCGGGCTTGCGCCGCAAGCGAAAGCCAAGATTCAAACGATGACAAGAATCAAGCGCTGAACCCATCAGCGCGCAAACCGCTCAGCGCTTGAACAAGACATGCTCGACCTTGTCGCCGGGCTTGATGCCGAGTTTCTCGGCGACGCCGCCATTGATCTCCAGCACCGAGAGCACCGGCTCGCCCGAGGGAATCGTGCGGGTCGACATCGGCTCGGTGCGCTCCGCGATGCGCGAGATCGTGCCGTTGGCGCGGATGAAAAGCATGTCGAGCGGAATATAGGTGTTCTGCATCCACATCGCGACCGGCTCGGTGCGGGCGAAATCGAAAAGCATGCCGCGATCCTCGGGCATGTAGTTGCGGTACATCAGCCCCTTGGCGCGCTGGTCGGGCGTGCGCATGACCTCGACCTGGAAAACGTGGCGCGTGCCGCCGCTGACGATGACGAGCTGCTCGAGTCCGGCTGCGGGAGCCGCGGCTTGCGCCAAGGCGGGAGACGGCCCTGTCGCCAGGGCGACCCAGGCAAGGCAGGCAGTAATGAAAGACAAGGCGGCCCGCATGGCTTAGTGCTCCCCGGCTGCGGCAAACGACGCCCTCTCTCGACCCGGGAGATGGCGAATTTCCGACAGATACCGGCGACAGCTCGGAATTGGTCAAGTATTTCCTCTCACACAGCCTGTCGCCCCGCTTCCCTTCCTGGCGGCGTTGCGGCAGGGTCGCGCACCCAAACGGGAGAGTTTCATGATCGCTTTGCCCCTCCAACGGCTGACGAGCTACCGCAGCGCGGCTCTTGCCACCATCCTCATCGCGCTCGCGCAGCAACCGGCCCGGGCCGCCGATTTCCAGATCGACGGGCTGAAGCTCGATTTCGGCGCCGTGGTGATCGCGGTGCCCAAGATCGACGTGAAGGGCTCGGCGCTGGAGCGCGAGGCCTTCGTCTCCCTGTTCAACGGCAGCACAGGCGAAAGCGCCGTCTCCCGGATGAGCAAGCTCAACGCTGCCGAGATCAGTGCCCCGGAGCTGACCATCGAGCAGGCGGTCGGCGCTCAAAAGCAGGTCACGCGCTATCGCGATGTCCGCTTTTCCGATGTGAAGGACGGCAAGATCGGTCGCGGCACCGCAGCGAGCGGCACGATTACGGCAACGCTTCCCGCCAGCGGAAGCCCCGCGAAGCCGCCGTCCGCGGGCGGCGCGCTCGGCGACGCGGCCAAGGCCATCGCTGGTGGCGCAAGCGCCGGCCCGACCTCCATCAGCGGCCAGTTGCTCCGCACCAGCTTCGAGGCGCTCGACCTGAAGCACATGGCGCGCGTGCTGACCGAGAAGGCGCAACCGGGCGTCACTGAAGCGATGCTGCCGGTATTCGGCCGCTTCGAGCAGGATGGCTACACGCTCGACATGGGCGCTGCCGGCAAGATGTCGCTCGGCAAGACGACGGGGCGCGGTTTTGCCGCCAGGGTCGGCGACGAGCCGCTCGGCGAAGTGTTCACGCGGCTCATGGCCATGTCGGAGGCTCAGGCAAAAGCCGCCAAGGAACCCGGCGCCAAGCCGCCATCGCTGAAGAGCGAGGAAGACCGGCGCATGGGCCTGTCCCTGCTCTCGCTCTACGACAATTTCTCCTATGGCAGCGGCGAGGCGCGCGACATGGCGATGACCGTCGTCACGCCGGCGACGCCCAGTGCCAAATCCGAGACCGTCGACATGAAGATCGCGCGGATCGCCTTCGGCGAGGACGCGCCGGCGAAATCGGGCTTTGCCGTCGAGGGCCTGCAGTTCGCCGCCGGCGGCGCCAAGGGCCAGATCGATTCGCTGAGCCATTCCGGCTTCGCGATGGGCTCCGTCCTCAGCGAATTGAAGGCGCTGCTCGCCAAACCCGATGCCGAGATCGACACGATCGATTTCCGCAAATTCATCCCGACCATCGGGACGTTCCGCCTGGACGGGCTTTCGGTCGATGTGCCGCAACCGGGCAAGCCCGGGCAGCCCGCTTTGGCGCCATTGAAGGTCGGATTGAAGACCTTCGAGCTGAAGGCCGGCGAACAGCTCAACGGCGTTCCCACCAGCCTGGGCCTGACGATCGACAACCTGCTGGCCCCCGTCACGGAAACGAGCGGCAATCCCGCCGCGCGCGACCTGATCGCCATGGGCTACCGCATGCTCGACTTCTCGGCGAAGATCGATCTCGCCTGGGAGGCCGCGCGCAACGAGCTCGCCATCCGCGCGATCTCGCTCGGCGGAGCCGGCATGGGCAAGCTCGAGGCCAAGGGCACGCTGGGCAACGTCACCAAGGATCTGTTCTCGAGCGATCTCGCCTTGGCTCAGGTCGCGGCGCTGGGCGCAACCGCGCGCCTGGTCGAGGCGAAGCTGCAGAATCAGGGGCTGTTCGAGAAGCTGCTCGACAATGAGGCGCGCAAGGCCAAGCGCAAGCCCGAGGATCTGCGCCGCGAATACGCCATGATGGCGAGCCTCGGGCTTGCCGCCATCCTGGGCCCGTCCGACGCCGCCAAGACGCTGACGGCGGCGGTCTCGCGCTTCGTCGCCAAGCCCGGCACGCTCACCGTCCAGGCCAGCGCGAAATCCGGCAGCGGGCTCGGCCTCGCCGATGTGATCACGCTCACGGATCCGACCGAGATCTTCGACAAGATCGATCTCAAAGCCAATGCCGAGTGAGCCAGAGCCGGATGATTTCAGACGGCGTCACAAAGTGACTCCGTCTGAAATCAGAATCCGTCTCTCATCAAATAGTTAGAGCAGGATCAATGCGAAAAACCGGTGCCCACTTTTTCGCATCCTGCTCTAGGCGTTTCCAGCGAAGCGGACACCGGTTCGCGTGAAGAAAACGCGTCCCAACAAGAGCCTGGAGCAATTGAACGATCCCACCGGATCGGAAACTGCTCTGGGCGGCATTCTGCCGCCGGAAGACGAGGACTGGCGGCCAGGCCGGCTCGCGGCCTGGTGGTCGGGCCTGGCCCCGGCGCTGCGCGGCGCCCTGCGTCGCCACGTCAACCCCGACAACCAGACGCGGCTGCATCTGGCGCGGCTGATCGCGCGGCGGCCCAGCCAGATCGCGGTCGGAGCCTATACCTATGGCCGGCCGAAGCTGCGCTTTCCCGAGAGCGGCGTTCGCCTGCGCATCGGCCGCTACGGCTCGATTGCCGATGGCGTCGAAATCATGCTCGGCGGCAATCACCGGCTCGATTGGGTAACGACCTATCCCTTTCCAGCCCTGCCCCGGCTCTGGCCGGAAGCAACCGGTATCACCGGCAGCGACACCTCGCGCGGCGACGTCATCATCGGGCACGATGTCTGGCTCGGCTCGCAATGCATGGTGATGTCGGGCGTCACGATCGGCCATGGCGCGGTGGTGGCGGCGCGCGCCGTGGTGACGCGCGACGTGCCCGCCTATGCCATCGTCGCCGGCAATCCGGCGCGGGTGGTCAGGATGCGCTTTGAGGATACGCAGGTCGCAGCGCTCTTGGCGACGCGCTGGTGGGACCTACCCCGCGACCAGGTCGCCGACCTGCTGCCGCTCCTGATGTCCGGGCAGGTCGAAGACCTCGTGGCCGAGATCAACCGTAGATCAGGCGACGCTTGAGCCCGAGCGCCGGTCTCTCGACGACGTACCAGCTCGCCGCAGCCAGGAGCAGGGTCAGCAACAAAGAAGGCGCGAGCAGGGTCAGCGCGCCGGCCGCGGGAAACAGCGCATAGAAGACCTGCTGTACGGGCCAGCCATAGAGATAGACGCCATAGGAGACATCGGCCGCGGGGGTGCTGCGCCAGGCTGTCAGGGCCGGCGCGAGAGCCAGCACGATCACGCCCCAGGCCGTGACCGAGAAGAGAGCGGCCTTGTAGAGCGGCGTCCTCGCCAGCAGCGCGACAAGGACGGCAAGCCCGCAAAGCCCCCATACGGACAGCGGCACGCGCTCGCGCCAGAGATAGATCACGCCCCCGGTCACGAAGATCAGCGGCAAGCGCAACCCGGTCTCGACACCCTTGGCGCCATTGGGAGCGATGACCTCGCGCAGGATGACGGCGGCCAGCAGCACGACCCATAGGCAAAGCACCCATCTGCGCCGACACAACCACCCGGCCAGACCCGCGACAAGGACGCCGAGATAGCAGAGGCATTCATATTTCAGGGTCCAGACCGTCCCCATCGGGAAGGACAGCGGATTCTGGTCGAAGACGCCTGGTAGCGCTGCCGCGCTCTTGAAGGTGGTCAGTGTGCCCCAGATGAAACGCCAGAGCTGCCCATCCGCGAAATAGGACGCCCAATCGAGGCGTGTCATCACGGTTCCGATGACCAGTGAAACGAACAGGGTGGCCGCGATCAGGCCAGGCACGATCCTGAGCAGGCGGGCCAGCCCATAATCGCGCCAGCCGCGCTGTTCATAGCTCATCGTCACCAGGAAGCCGGAAATGGCGAAGAAGCCGTTGACCGCATGCTCGCCTAGCGTGAAGCCGGTGGCGTGCATGAGCGGCTCCTCATCGAGATGGCCCGTCGCTACGCTGAAAGCGTGCGAGACGACCACGGCGAGCGCCAGGACGAGGCGCAGGATTCCAAAATTATTCGAGCCGCAGACCATCCCGTCGCCAACGCAACGGAAGCGCGCGGACGTCACGACCTCGCCTCCAGCCCTTGCCGCGCGAGCGCGCTCGCGCCTCGCAGCCAGGCCAGCGCGCCAGCGACGGAGCCGGCATGGGCAAACATCTTGTCTCGATTCAAGATCAGTCCGTAACCGATTGTTTTAAAGGAATTTTCTATAATCTTGAGCCACCTTGGAGCCGGCAGGCCGTACTTGCTGGCGACATAGCGTTCCGACCAGGCGAGGTGCCAGCGTGCCGTGAGGCGGCGCTGCGGCGAGGGTGTGCTGGAGCGGCCCCGGCCATGCCGGGCTTCCGCCGAATCGACATGGACGAGGCTGCGGCCGGCGTCGCGCATGCGGCGGCAGAGATCGTCATCCTCATAGAACAGGAAGATCGCCGGATCGAAGCCGCCCAGCGCCAGGAAGGCGTCGCGGCGAATCAGGAGGCAAGCGCCCGAGAGGAAAGGCAGGCAGGCATCCCCTTCCGGGATAACGGCGTCACCGGGCTGATTGAGATAGGGCGGCGACAGCAAAGAGCGCGGCTGCAGGAAGACGCGGCCGGAGGGTTCGACGATGCGCGGCGCGAGCATGCCGGCATCGGGGTAGCGCTCCGCGGCCGCCAGCAGCGCCGCCACCGCGCCGTGCTGCAGCTCGAGATCGGGATTGACGATCAGCACGTAGGGCGTCTCGGCTGCGTTGACACCGCGATTATTGGCGCGGCCATAGCCTTCGTTCAAGGCGTTGGCGAGCGTCCGGGCGCCTTGCGCCTGCGCGATGGCGCGGGTCTCGTCCTGGCTGGCATTGTCGACCACGATCGCCGGTACGCCCTCGCTCGCCAGCGCCGCCAGGCAGGCAGGCAGGACCTGGGCGCTGTCATAGGCGACCACGATAGCTGTGACGGAGTCTGCGAAAGCCTGCGACATGATGGCTGTTTGGCCGCAAGGCGCGGCCGCAGGCAAGCGAAATTCAGCGCCGGGTCAGGAGCGCCAGCTCGCGCTGCACAACAAGACGCTCCACCGCCTCGCAGCGGCGCGGCGCCTTGTAGGATTTCACCGCAAGGCTCGCCGAGGTCGAAAGGAAGCGCTGACGGTCTTCGCGTGCGACCCGCGCCAGCACGCCCTGCCGGTCCACTCTGAGCCCGCAATCATAGCCGCGCGACACCTGGGCCGCCGCATATTCGGGCGTTCCGGGCAAGGCTGTGATGGTGCTGGTACAGGCGGCGAGAGCAAGCAGGGACAGCCCCGCAAGGCACGGTTTGGCGAAGGACATCGGGCAGCTCCGCTCAGAGCGCGTCGAAGCGCCCTGCCCGGACCCGCACCATCCGCTCCTTGAGCGCGGCGCGTTCCTCGGGCGTGCAGGCCTGCGGACGGATGTCCTGGTTGATCGTCTCCGCCTCGGAGACGGTGACATAGGCCGAGCGCGCGCTGGCAATCTGATCGGGCGTTGCGCCGCGCTCGCGCTCGGAGGCGATGAAGCGCTCCAGCGTGCTGGCGCGCGGGTAGCCCGCCTGGCAGGCGATCGAGCGCGAGACCAGGCTGGCCAGCTCCGCCCCCCTCCCCGCGCCCGGATTGGCCGAACTCTGGACGCAAGCCCCCAGCGGCAGCGCAAGCAGACAGGCGAGCGCCAGCGGGCGCACGACGACAGAGGCGGGCATCGAGGGTCAGCCGTTCTTTTCGGTGAGGTTCACACGCAGATGCGCCTCGCGCAGCTGCTTGGGCGAGGCTTCGGACGGCGCGCCCATCAGCAGATCGACGGCCTGCTGGTTCATCGGGAACAGCGCGACCTCGCGCAGATTCGTCGCGCCGGCCAAGAGCATGATGATGCGGTCGATGCCCGCCGCCATGCCGCCATGGGGCGGTGCGCCGTATTGGAAGGCGCGATACATGCCGCCAAAACGCTCGATCACCGTCTCCTCGCCATAACCGGCGATCTCGAAGGCCTTCACCATCGCCTCGGGGCGATGGTTGCGGATGCCGCCAGAGGCCAGCTCATAGCCGTTGCAGGCGATATCGTACTGGAAGGCCTTGATCGCCAGCGGATCGTCGTTCTCCAGCGATTCGAGGCCGCCCTGGGGCATCGAGAACGGGTTGTGCGAGAAATCGACCTTCTTGTCGTCCTCGTTGTACTCGTACATCGGGAAATCGACGATCCAGGCGAAGGCAAACGCGTTCTCGTCGATCAAGCCGAGTTCCTGGCCGACCTTGTTGCGGGCGTTTCCGGCGAATTTGTAGAACTTGTCGGGGTTGCCGGCGGCGAAGAAGGCCGCGTCGCCATCCTTCAAGCCGAGCGCGACCCGGATCGCCTCGACCCGCTCGGGGCCGATATTGTTGGCGATCGGGCCCGCGCCCGCGCCTTCGCGCCACATGATGTAGCCGAGACCCGGCTGCCCTTCCCCCTGCGCCCAGGAGTTCATCCGGTCGCAGAAGGCCCTGGAGCCTCCGGCGGGCGCGGGAATCGCCCAGACCTGGTTCTTCTCATCCTCGAGGATGCGCGCGAAGACCTTGAAGGCCGAGCCGCGGAAATGCGCGGAGACGTCCTGCATCACCAGCGGGTTGCGCAGATCCGGCTTGTCGGAGCCATATTTGCTGATCGCTTCCGCATAGGGGATGCGCGGCCAGTTCTTCGTCACCGACTTGCCGCCGCCGAACTCCTCGAAGACGCCGGCGATCACCGGCTCCATCGTGGCGAAGACGTCGTCCTGCTCGACGAAGCTCATCTCGACGTCGAGCTGGTAGAACTCGCCCGGCAGGCGGTCGGCGCGCGGGTCCTCGTCGCGGAAGCAGGGCGCGATCTGGAAATAGCGGTCGAAGCCCGCCATCATCAGGAGCTGCTTGTACTGCTGCGGCGCCTGCGGCAGCGCGTAGAATTTGCCGGGATGCAATCGGCTCGGCACCAGGAAGTCGCGCGCGCCCTCGGGCGAGGACGCCGTCAGGATCGGCGTCTGGAATTCGGAGAAGCCGGAGGTCTTCATCCGGTTGCGCAGCGAGTCGATCACCTTCGTCCGCAACATGATGTTGTTGTGGAGCTTTTCGCGGCGCAGATCGAGGAAGCGGTACTTCAGTCGGGTATCCTCGGGATATTCGAGATCGCCGAAGACCGGCAACGGCAATTCGCCGGAAGCGCCGAGCACCTCGATACCGGTCGCGAAGACCTCGACCGCGCCGGTCGCGAGATTGGCGTTCTCAGTGCCCGTGAAGCGCGCCTTGACCTTGCCGTCTATGCGGACGACCCATTCCGAGCGCACCGCAGCGGCATCGGCGAAGGCCGGCGAATCCGGATCGATGACCACCTGGGTCATGCCGTAATGATCACGCAGATCGATGAACAGCACGCCGCCATGGTCGCGGATGCGGTGGCACCAGCCGGAGAGGCGGACCTGAGTCCCGATGTCGCTCTCGCGAAGGGCGCCGCAGGTGTGGGAACGGTAACGATGCAAGGTCACGGTACTGGTCTCTTCGGAGGTCAAGGCCGTCCGCCACAGGCGCGCGCACGGTTTCGGGGGTAAGCACACGCCGCGGCGCGGATTGTCAAGAACGCCCGCGACATGGCGATACTCTGTCTGCTATGAGCCGACCTCATGAGCCTCATCACAACCACCCAGGATCTGGCCGACGCCTGCGCGCGCCTGGCCACGCATCCCTTCGTCACGGTCGACACCGAGTTCCTGCGGGAGACGACCTATTATCCCAAGCTCTGCCTGATCCAGCTCGCCTCGCCGGACGAGGCCGTGTTGGTCGATCCTCTCGCGCCCGGCCTCGATCTCGCGCCCTTCCTGGCGCTGATGACTGACGAGGCCGTGGTCAAGGTCTTCCATGCGGCGCGGCAGGATCTCGAGATCGTCTGGATCATCGGCAAGCTGATCCCCAAGCCGCTCTTCGACACGCAGGTCGCCGCCATGGTCTGCGGCTATGGCGACTCGGTGGGCTACGAACAGCTCGCCAACGACCTTGCCAAAGCGCGGATCGACAAATCCTCGCGCTTCACCGACTGGTCGCGCCGTCCGCTCAGCGACGCCCAATTGGTCTATGCGGAATCCGACGTCACCCATCTGCGCGACATCTATCTCGCGCTCGACGCCGACATCAAAACCAGCGGCCGCGAGAATTGGGTCGCCGAGGAAATGGCGGTCCTGAACTCGCCCGGCACTTACGAGGTCAAGCCGGAGAACGCCTGGCAGCGCCTGAAGGGCCGGATCCGCAAGCCCAAGGAGCTGGCGCTGCTGATGGAGCTCGCCGCCTGGCGCGAGCGCGAGGCGCAGAGCCGCGACGTGCCGCGCCAGCGCGTGCTCAAGGACGATGCGCTGATGGACATCGTGCAGCGCGGGCCCGTCTCGGTCGAGGCGCTGGCGGAGCTGCGCTCGGTGCCCAACGGCTTCGAACGCTCGCGCGCCGGCGGCGAGGTGCTGGCGGCGGTCACGCGCGGGCTCGCGCTCGATCCCAAGACCTTGCCCCGGCTGGAGCGGGAGCGCGGCCGCGCCACGAACGGCGCCGTGCTCGATCTGCTCAAGGTGCTGCTCAAGGCGGTCGCGGATGCCGAGCGCGTGGCGCCGAAAATCATCGCATCCTCCGACGACCTCGAGGCCATCTCCTTCGACGATGAAGCCGACGTGCCGGCGCTGAAGGGCTGGCGGCGCGAGGTCTTCGGTGAGAAGGCGATCGCGCTCAAGAACGGCAATCTGGGCCTCCGGATCGTGCGCGGCCGGGTTTCCGTCGCTTAGAGCGTTTCAATCCGGCCCGAACCGTCATTGCGAGCGAAGCGAAGCAATCCAGGAGGTCTCGCTCTATGTCCTCCTGGATTGCTTCGTCGCTCACGCTCATCGCAATGACGGATCAGATAGCTCGGACAGCGCACGCGATCCCGGCGCCTTGAACCTGGAAGGCGGTGTCAGCCGAGGCTGATCTCATGATCGCGGCCGAGCAGCTTGGCGAGTTGCTTCAATCGGCCGGTCACGCGCTCGCTCGACAAGGCATGGAGTTCGCCGGAGAGGCGCAGGACGAGCCGGCTGTCGACGCAGGCCAGCGTCGCGCGCGGCAGGATGCCGGGCATCCCGGCCGAGAGCAGATAGGCGACGCGGAAGGCGCTGGCGAGAAGCTGCGAGCGCTCCAGCAGGCGCGGCGTCAGCAACTGCCTCAAGCCGGCGGCAGCGGGAGAATCGCTCTTTGCACCGGCATAGCGATGGAACACCGTCAGCGCCAGGAAGGCGCGGCCGGCGTGATCGACGCCGCTGAAGGCGGCATGCGCGATCACGTTGAGGCTCTGCTCGCCGCGATAATCGGGGTGGGCGCGCCAGCCGATATCGGAGAGCAGACAGGCAGCGTCCTGCAGGCGGCGACCAGCGGGATCGTCCGGAAAGCCGGCACTCGCGACCAGGCGCTGCACCCACTCGATCAAATCGGCGGCATGGCGCGGTTCGCGGGCACGCAACTGGTTGTAGTCCTGGGCGCCGCGCAGCAGCGGATCGACCCGGCGCTCATCCTCCGGGAGCATGTCGTATAGCAGGCCCTCGCGCACACCGCTCGCCGAGATCACCACCGCGCGCGGGCGGCCTCGCTTGATCAGCAGATCGAGCACGAGCGCGCCATAGGCCAGGAGCGGCCGGCGCGCGGAGGAGACGGCGTCGATCGCTTCCAGGACGGAGGCGTCGGCGCGCTCGACCAATCGGGCGAAATCGGCAACGTCACGGGCCGGCACGGTATAACCATGCATGACGCTGAGCGGGTAGCCGGACTGGCGCTGATGCAGGGTCGCAAGCGCCCGCCAGGTGCCGCCGACAGCAAAAAAATCCTTGCCGCGCATCGCCGCCAATTGCGGGTGGTGGTCGAGCTGTTCGCGAACGATCTTCTCGGCCAGCTTGATCTGGCCCTTCGCCTGGTCCATCAGCGCGAGGCCTCCAATCGGCAGGCTGATGCCGGGTCCGACGCGGTCGCCATCGACCCCGACAAGTTCCAGCGAGCCGCCACCGAGATCGCCGGCGACACCATGCGGCTCGGCGAATCCGGAAATCACGCCAAGCCCGGAGAGATAAGCCTCACGACTGCCGGAGATCAGTTCGATCCGCTGGCCGATCGCCTGCTCCGCCCTGGCGAGGAAGGCCGGCCCGTTGGCGGCCTCACGCGCGGCGGCGGTGGCGATGACGCGGATCTCGCCGACCTGCATCGCCTCGCAGAGAACGCGGAAGCGCAGCAGCGCCTCGAGCGCGCGATCCATCGCGTCCGTGGCGAGCCGGCCGGTGGTGGCGACCTGCCGGCCGAGCCCCGCCATCTCCTTCTCGTTGAAGACCTGGGCGGGCGAGCGCGCCAGCATCTCATAGACGACGAGGCGAACCGAGTTCGAACCGATGTCGATGATGGCGATCGTCTCGCCAAGGCTCAGCCGCCCCGCAACGGGGCCCATACCGGTCATCTCAGCTCTTCTTGGCCGCCCGCTTGGGGAGGCTCCTGGGGCTGGAGTTGGAGAGGGATTTTCCACGTCCGGACAAGCTCGGATTGGTCATGAAATATTTATGGGCGTTGAACGACTCGTCGCCCGGGGCCGGGACAATGCGTTGCGAACCGCCATCGGGCAAGATCGTCCAGCTCTGTTCATTGTCGAGGAAATTGGCCTGCATGATCTGTTCGAGCAATTGCTGGTGGACCGTGGCGTTCAGAATCGGGGTCAGCGCCTCGACGCGACGGTCGAGATTGCGCGGCATCAGATCGGCCGAGGAGATGTAGAGCTTGGCCTTGGCCGAAGGCAGGCCGTGGCCTGCCCCGAAGGCGTAGACCCGGGTGTGCTCCAGGAAGCGGCCGACGATCGACTTGACGCGGATGTTCTCGGACAGCCCGGGAACGCCGGGCCTCAGGCAGCAGATGCCGCGCACGACGAAGTCGATCTCGACTCCGGCCTGGCTCGCATCATAGAGCGCGTCGATGATCTCGGGATCGACCAGCGAATTGCACTTGCCCCAGATCGCGCCCTTGCGGCCGGCCTTCACATGGGCGATCTCCTCGGCGATGTCGGAGAGCAGGCGCTGCTTCAGCCCCACTGGCGACACCGACATCTTCTCCAGCTCGGCCGGCTCGGCATAGCCGGTGATGAAGTTGAAGACGCGCGCGACATCCTGCGACATCACCGGGTCGGCGGTGAAGAAGGAGACGTCGGTGTAGATGCGCGCCGTGATCGGGTGGTAGTTGCCGGTCGCGATATGGCAATAGGTCACGAGCTGGCCGGCCTCGCGGCGCACCACCATCGAGAGTTTGGCGTGGGTCTTGAGCTCGATGAAGCCGTAGACGACCTGGACGCCGGCGCGCTCCAGGTCCTTGGCCCAGCGGATATTGGCCTCCTCGTCGAAGCGCGCCTTGAGCTCGACCAGAGCGGTCACCGACTTGCCGGCCTCCGCCGCTTCGGCCAGGGCATGCACGATCGGGGAGTTCGACGAGGTGCGATAGAGCGTCTGCTTGATCGCGACCACGCTGGGATCGCGCGCCGCCTGCTGCAGGAACTGCACGACGACGTCGAAGCTCTCATAGGGATGGTGGACGATCAGGTCCTTCTGGCGGATCGCGGCAAAGCAGTCGCCGGCATGTTCGCGAATGCGCTCGGGGAAGCGGGCATTGTAGGGCTTGAACTTGAGGTCGGGGCGGTCGACGCCCACAAGCTGCGAGAGCTCGTTGAGGCCGATCATGCCGGCGACATCGACGATCTCGTCGTGGTCGACCTTGAGCTCGCGCACGATCAGCTTGCGCAGATGCGCCGGCATGCCGGTCGAGACCTCGAGCCGGATGACGACGCCGCGCCGACGCAGCTTCAGCATCGTCTCGAAGACGCGCACCAGATCCTCGGCCTCCTCCTCGATGTCGAGATCGGTGTCGCGGATGACGCGGAACGAGCCGGTGCCCTTGACGTCATAGCCCGGGAACAGCTTGCCGATGAACAGCGAGACCGCATCCTCCAGCGTGATGAAGCGGTGCAGCCCCTCGCGGCCGAGATCCGGCAATTCGATGAAGCGGTCCATCTTGATCGGCACGCGGATCAGCGCGTCGAGCTGGCGCCCGTCGCTGATTCTCTCCAGTGCCAGCGCCAGCGTGAAGCCGAGATTGGGGATGAAGGGGAACGGGTGCGCCGGGTCGATCGCCAGCGGCGTCAGCACCGGAAAGATGTAGTGGAGAAAATAATCCTCCAGCCAGACCCGCTCCTGCCTGCCGACCTCGTTGGGACCGAGCAGGTGAATCTTGTTCTCGTGCAGATCGCGCTTCAGCTCGACCCAGCGCGCCTGCTGGTCGTCTGTCAGCGCCGAGACCGCCTTGCCCAGTTCTGCGAGCTGCTCGGCCGGCGTCAGGCCGTCCTGGCTCTTCGTGACCACGCCGGCCTTGAGCTGTTCACGCAGGCCCGAGACGCGGACCATGAAAAATTCATCGAGGTTGGCGGCCGAGATCGAGAGGAAGCGCAGCTGCTCCAGCAGGGGGTGATGGCGGTTCGAGGCCTCTTCCATGACGCGGCGGTTGAACTGCAGCCAGGACAGTTCGCGGTTTATGAAGCGGGTGGGCAATTGCCGCAGCGGGGTATCAGCGCCGTGGGCGTCAATGGCGGGGATGTCGAGATCCATGATTTCTGCCGTTCGCGCGTTCATCTGCTTCGCTTTTGCCCCTGCCGCCGCGTGCCGCGTCAATTTCGCCGCGTCAGTTCCGCCGCTTCGATCCCGGCCGCTCTTGAAGCCACCCTAGCGTGACGGTTCAATGACAATCGATCCCGGCCTTCATGTCCATCGCGCCTTGCAGATCACGGCTCAGGACCCGGCCGCGGCTTGATCAGCCCGTCCACGAACAGATCGAGCACCTTGGCCATGGTCTCTTCGATGTCCGCATCGGCGACCTGCCAACTCGGGAAATGGCCATCGACCAGCATGCGCGCCAGACCATACACCAACGCACGCGCCGCGATCTGGATCAGGTGCCGGTCGTTGCAACGCAGAAGCCCGCGTTGCGCCGCCTCCAGCAACAGGGCTTCGATCTGAGCCTGGATTTCGGCGTTCTCCCGGCCCAGCGACGGCGAGCCCTCGAAATCGATCGAGCGCCGTGACGAGATGATTTCGAAATGGGTCGGATTGCGTCTGGCCCAATCGAGATAAGCCCGCCCGATGGCGCGTATGCGCAGCATCGGATCATCATCCACCTCCTGTGCCAGCGCCAGCGCGATTTCGGCCCTGAAGCGCCGCATCGCTTCCTCGGCCACCGCCGTCATCAGCGTCATCTTGTCCGGGAAGTGGCGGAACGGAGCGGCCGGCGAGACCCCGGCCAATCGCGCTGCCGCCCGGACACTGACCGCAGAGAGCCCCCCCTCTTCGGCCAGCTTGAGCGCCTGCTCGACGAGCTCCTCGCGCAAATTGCCGTGATGATAGGCCGGACTGCCCTCACCCGCCTCGCGGTCTCCGGTCCGAGTCGGTTTCACGGTGCTCATGGATCGAAGCTAGTGCACGTTCCAGAGAAGGAGGAAACCCGCCGGCACAGGAGGAAACCCGCTCCGAAAGTGCTGAGCGCGGGCTTCTTCGCATTGCAAATCAGGCCAAGCGCCATCGCATCACAATTATGTAATCATCGATTACATTCGTTGCCTACAGCGACCGCCGGTGCAATCGTCGCTCATAGCGACGCACGCCTCTCACCAAACGGCACCAATGACCATTGCACGCAACGAGACGATCGCACGCAACGAGCCGAAGCCATCATGTCCGGCTGGCCTGCTGGAAGGCTGGCCCCTGCTGGGACTGCTCGCATCCGGGCTCGTTTTGGGCTTGCTTGCCGCGCTTGCCACCTCTTCCGGCGGAAGCGACGGCATCCGGCTGGTCATCCGCATCACGGCGCGGACATCTCTGGTGTTGTTCTGCCTGGCTTTCACGGCCTCGGCCCTGTTCCAGGCCTGCCCCAATATCTGGACACGCTGGCAAAGGCGGAACCGGCGCTATCTCGGACTTTCCTTCGCCTTGTCCCATGGCCTGCACGGGTTTGCCATCATCGCCTTGGCCAGCACGGCCCCGACCTTGTTCAAGCAGCTCAGCAGCACGGGAACACTCATCTCGGGCGGGCTCGCCTATCTTTTCATCCTCGCCATGGCCGCAACATCGTTCGACAGAACCGCCGCCATGATCGGTCCGAAAGCCTGGCGCTGGCTCCATCTGTGCGGGGCTTATTACATCTGGCTCAGCTTCATGGTAACCTTCGGCAAGCGCGCGGTCATGGACCCGCTCTACTGGCCTTTCATCACGGTGCTGATCGCGGCCTTCGCTGTCCGGCTTTGCTTGCGCAGGAAGCCGCTGAATGCGGCGATGGCTGGATCATGATGCCGCACTTGCGCGAGACGCCGCACTTGCGCGAGCCTTGCCGGTCCTGTTCTTGTCGCGCAGCGCCACCCTTGCAGCGCCACCCTTGCAGCCTGCCATTCAGATCAGAGAAACGACTTGTCCCAGATCGAAACCCCTCACGACGATGGCGACATCGTCTATCCCGCCGCCATCCCCTTCGTGCTGGCGCATCTCGCCTGCCTGGGCGCGATCTGGAGCGGCGTAACCTGGACCTCGGTCGGGCTGGCGATCGGCCTGTACTGGCTGCGGATGTTTGCGGTGACGGGCGGCTATCATCGCTATTTCTCGCACCGGACCTACAAGACCAGCCGCTTCGGACAGTTCCTGCTGGCGCTGCTGGCGCAGTCGACGGCGCAGAAGAGCGTGCTCTGGTGGGCCTCCAAGCACAGGCACCATCACCGCTACGCCGACACCGAGCATGACGTGCATTCGCCGGTGCTGACATCCTTCGTTTATTCGCATCTCGGCTGGATCTTCGCCCGCGGCCATAACCGCTTCGATCCGTCGACGATCACGGACCTGACGAAGTTCCCGGAACTGCGCCTGCTGCACCGTTTCGAGATCGCGCCCGCGATCCTGCTCGCTTTGATCTGCTTTGCGATCGATGGCTGGGCCGGCCTGTTCGTCGGCTTCTTCTGGTCGACGGTCTGCGTCTTCCACGCCACCTTCTGCATCAACTCCCTGGCGCATGTGCATGGCGACAAGGACTATGTCACCGGCGACGAGAGCCGCAACAATTGGTGGCTGGCGGTCATCACCATGGGCGAAGGCTGGCACAACAACCATCACGCCTATCAGTACAGCGTGCGCCAGGGCTTTCGCTGGTGGCAGTGGGATCCGACCTATTACATCATCCTCGGGCTCTCGAAGCTCGGCGTGGTCTGGGAACTGAAGGAGCCGCCGCAAGCGGTCATCGAGCGCTCGCAGGCGCTGCCGCCGCGCGTGATCGAGCGCTCGGCCGAGCGACTGGCTGCCTCCGTGCCGTTGGAACGCGCCATCGCAGCCTTCTGGGAGGCCTATGCCGCGACGCCGAGCCTTTCGGATCTGCATCTGCCGACCATGACGCTGGCCGATCTGCGCACAGCGCTGGCCGATCTGCAGCATCGCGCCGGAGATCGCCTGGTCGAAATGCAGCAGCAGGCGCATGAGGCACTGGCGCAACTGCATCTGCCGGTCCTGCCGACGCGCGAGGAACTGACGGAGAAAGCGGCCGCCATGTTCGTCAAGACGCCCTCGCTCGATGCCATCGCGGCGCGCGCCCATGATCTGCTGACCGAGGCGATGTATGCCCGGCTGGTCTCGCAGCCATCGCTGGCCCCGCCGCGCGGCTGATTACCAGAGCGGATGATTTCAGCTGGGATCACTTCGTGATCCCAGCTGAAATCTGAATCCGTCTCTCATCAAGAGTGAGAGCAGGATCAATGCGAAAAACCGGTTCCCACTTTTTCGCATCCTGCTCTTAGGCCGGGAACAGCGCAGCCAGCGCCTCGGTCGCGAGCGCGCGGGTGACGCGCCGGCCGCGTTCGAGCGAGAGCCGGTCGAGCGTGTCGACCAATGCGCGCGCCGCCGCGAAGGAGCGCTCCATCCTGAGCGCCAGCATCTCGATGATGCCGGCATCGATGATGAGCTGCCGGTCGATGAAGAGCTTGACCAGGACCGCCCGCAGCAGCGCGTCGTCGGGCGGCGCGATCGTCGCCTGCGGCGCCAGCCTCAGGCGCGACAGCAGATCGGGCACGCGCAGGCCCCAGAAATCGGGGGCACTGCGCGCCGTCAGCAGCAGGAAGCCGCCCTTCGCCTTCATCGCATTCATCAGGTGGAACAGCGCCGGCTCGTCGCGGAGGCCCTGGTCGCAATCCTCGACCACGAGCGCACCGCCGGAGATCAGATGCGGGACGCTGTCCTGCGTGACCTCGGCGACCGAAACCGTCCAGGCATGGGCGATCTTCGCCCAGATCGCGGCGAGATGGGTCTTGCCGGCGCCCTCGGGCCCGACGAGCCGCAGCCAGGATTCAGGCCAGTTAGGCCAAGCCTCGACCAGGCCATAGGCGGCCTCGTTCGAGGGGCCGATCAGGAAATCCTCGATCCCGTGGCGGCTGTCGACCGGCAAGTCGAGCGCAAGCTGGCGGGGGCGGCTCGGCAGATCGGACATGGTGATCAGAGATCCGCCCCGGCGCGCATGCGGACTTCCGCAGCCTTGGTCGCGTCGCCGCCGTGATAGATGTTGCTGGCGAGATATTGCCTGAGCGCAAAGCGGCAGAGCACGCCGATGACGGCCGCCAGCGGCACTGCCAGCAGCAGGCCGACGAAGCCGAACAGCGTGCCGAAGGCGAGCAGCGCGAACATCAGCCAGACCGGATGCACACCGATCGAGCCGCCGACGAATTTCGGCTGGAAGATATTGCCTTCGAGGAACTGGCCTGCCGCGAAGACAGCGAGCGTCGCCAGCGGCAGGGTCCAGTCGGGCCAAAACTGCACGATCGCGACGCCGACCGAGAGCACGAGCCCGGTCAGCGAGCCGACGAAGGGGATGAAGGAGAGAAAACCGCTGATGATGCCGATCAACGCACCGAAATTGACGCCGAGCAGGCTCAGCCCCACGGCGTAAAAGATGCCCAGCAGCAGGCAGACCAGCGCCTGCCCGCGCAGGAATCCGGCAATGGCAGTGTCCATCTCGTGAAGCAGGCCGCGAATCGTCTCGCGATGGTCGAGCGGCAGCCAGCCATCGACAGTGGCGCACATCCGATCCCAATCGACGAGCAGATAGAAGGCGATCACCGGCGTCAGCACCAAGAGCGAAAACACCCCGATGATGGCGGTGCCGCCGGTCCAGAGCGACTGCAGCACGCTGCCGGCCCATTTGGTGCCCTCGCCGACGAGATTGCCGAGCGAGCTCTGGGCCTCGGTGGCGAGCTTGGCACCGCCAAGCCGCTCGAGCCAGGGCGCGCCGCGCTCCAGCACGAGCGCCTGGAGCTTCGCCGCATCGGCGGGCAGGCGCTGGACCAGCCCGGCCAGTTGCTGGCCGAGCAGCGGAGCGAGCAGCACCAGCGCCAGCACGAAGACCAGCAGGAAGACAACGAGGATGACGATCGTCGCCGCGAGCCGGCCCATCCCCATCCTCTCCAGCCTGTCGGCCAGGGGATCGAGCAGATAGGCGAGCGCCAGCGCCGCGACGAAGGGCAGCAGCACGTCGCGCAGCAACACGAGCAGCAGCACGAACACGACGAGCGAGGCCAGCCAGAAGCCGATTTGACGTTGCAGGCTCATCGATCCAGGCCCCTCATGCAGGATGCGAAGAAGTGGGAGCCGATCTTTCGCATGAGTCCTGCTCTCACGAATCCTGCTCTCACTTGTCGATCAGAAGCGGACTCAAGGCTTTGTGGGTCGGCGATCATGCGCTGCACAAATGGGCGAAGCAGATGAAAGTTCCAAGAGCCGGATCGATGCGAAAAACCGGTTCCCACTTTTTCGCATCCTGCTCTAGGGGCTGAGATCGTCGTTCCCCTTCGCCGCGGCCGGCAGCCTCACGCCGCCAGAACCTTACGCTGCCATGTGCCGCAACCAGAAGGTGAGATAGGCTGTCATCGAGCCGAGCGTCAACAGCGCCACCAGGAGCTGGCCGAGCTGCATGGCTTGTCCCGGATCGACACCGAAGGCGCGCGAGCCCAGCACCAGCGCCGCGAAAGCAATCTGCGCAGCGGTATTGAGCTTGCTGACGACGAAGGGCGCGATTGCGACCGGCCGCTCCATCACCCAGGACAGGATCACGGCCGAGACGATCATCACGTCGCGGGACACCACCAGGATCACGAGCCAGGAGGGTATGGCCCCGACCATGGCCAGGGTGATGTAGATCGAGACGATCAGCGCCTTGTCGGCCACGGGGTCGAGATAGGCGCCGAGTTCACTGGCCATGTCGAAGCGCTTGGCGATGAAGCCGTCGACGGCGTCCGAGACGCCCGCCGCCACGAAGATGATGAAGGCGAGCTGCCAGCGCGCATCGATGATCATGACGATCACGAGCGGCACCAGGATGAGGCGGCCAATGGTGATCAGGTTGGGAAGCGTCATGCGATGCGGTTCGCGGAGGCGGGACTGCAACGCTAGAGCCCGAATCGGTGGATCGGCAAGGGCGAAAGCGCTGTCCCGGCTTGCAAGCGACGCCGCGCTTGCCTATCGCTCGCCTCGAACAGGATGAGGCCGCAGATCATGACAAAGCCCGGCGCGAACGGACTGACCTATGCGCAGGCAGGCGTCGACATCGACGCCGGCAACGCCATGGTCGACGCCATCAAGCCTCTCGTGCGCTCGACGCGCCGCCCCGGCGCCGACGCCGAGATCGGCGGCTTCGGCGGCTTGTTCGATCTCAAGGCCGCCGGCTTCACGGATCCGATCCTGGTCGCGGCCAATGACGGCGTCGGCACCAAGGTCAAGATCGCGATCGAGAGCGGGCTGCATGCGACGATCGGCATCGACCTCGTCGCGATGTGCGTCAACGACCTTGTCGTGCAAGGCGCCGAGCCGCTGCTCTTCCTCGACTACTACGCCACCGGCAAGCTCGACCCCAAGATCGGCGTCGAGATCGTGCGCGGCATCGCCGATGGCTGCCGGCAGGCGGGCTGTGCGCTGATCGGTGGCGAGACCGCCGAGATGCCCGGCATGTATGCCGACAAGGATTACGACCTTGCGGGCTTCGCGGTCGGTGCGGCCGAGCGCGGAACGCTGCTGCCGCGCGCCGATCTCACGGCGGGCGACGTCGTCTTCGGCCTGCCCTCCTCCGGCGTGCATTCCAACGGCTATTCGCTGGTCCGCCGCATCGTCGCGCTTGCGGGATTGGGCTGGGACGCGCCCGCCCCCTTCGCTCCTGGCCAGAGCCTGGCCGAGGCGCTGCTGACCCCGACGCGGATCTATGTGAAGACCCTGCTCGCGGCGTTGAAGGCGACGGACGGCATCAAGGCCCTCGCCCATATCACCGGCGGCGGCTTTCCCGACAATATTCCGCGCGTCCTGCCCGAAGGGCTCGGCGTCTCGCTCGATCTGTCGGCCATCTCCGTCCCACCCGTCTTCGCCTGGCTTGCGGCGACCGGCGGCGTCGTCGAGCGCGAGATGCTGCGTACCTTCAATTGCGGTATCGGCATGATCGTCGCCGCCGACGCCGCCAAGGCCGATGAGGTCGAGGCTGCCCTGAAGGCCGCCGGCGAACCCGCTATCCGGCTGGGCGAGGTCGTCTCGCTCGCCGCCGGCGACGAGCCCGTCAGCTATCGCGGCAAGCTCGCCCTGTGAGCACGCCGATCGTCCGCAAGTCTGTCGCCCGCAAGCGCACCGCGGTCCTGATCTCCGGGCGCGGCTCCAACATGCTGTCGCTGGCCGAGGCCGCGCAGGCGGATGATTTCCCCGCCGAGATCGCGCTCGTGCTCTCGAACATCCCCGGCGCCGGCGGGCTCGAACGCGCCAGCGCCCTGGGCATCGCGACCGCGACTGTCGATCACCGCGCCTTCAACAGGGATCGCGAGGCCTTCGAGCGCGCCATGGACGAGGTCCTGCGCATCAACCAGATCGAATTGATCGCATTGGCCGGCTTCATGCGGATCATGACGCCCTGGTTCGTCCGGCGCTGGGAAGGGCGGTTGATCAACATCCACCCTTCGCTGCTGCCCCTGTTCAAGGGCATCCAAACACACCGGCAGGCGCTCGAGGCGGGCGTCACGGAGCATGGCTGCAGCGTGCATTTCGTCGTGCCCGAGCTCGATGCCGGGCCGGTGATCGCCCAGGCCAAGGTGCCCGTGCTGCCGGGCGACGACGAGGACAGCCTGAGCCAGCGCGTGCTGGCGCAGGAGCACACGCTTTATCCGCGCGCGCTGGCCGAGGTCGCCTCGGGCCGTGTCTCACTGATCGCAGGCGCGATCGCGCGGGCCTGAGCCGCCTCGCGCTGCTCGCAAGCGGCCCTGTCGCGCTCATCCTCCTGCTGCTGCCAGCGCCGCAACAGGTCAGCGCGCCGCGCCGGGTAGCGTTCCTCGCGCAAGGTGAGGTCGGTGATGCGGTCGGTGCGGAAATGGCGGAACGCCTCGCGCAATTCGCACCAGGCGATGACGATGCGCACGCGCTCGTAGAAAGTCATGCCGATCGGCCAGATCATGCGCTGCGATTCCCGGCCGGCCTCGTCGCGATAGCGGATCGAGAGCTTGCGGCCTTGCCGGATCGCGGCGCGGACGCCGGCGACATCGACCTGGTCGACCGGCTTCTCCGAGCCATAGGCGGGGGCGAACAAGGCGCCGTCGAGCAGGATTGGCTTGAGATGCGTCGGCAGCACGGCTGCGACCTTGCTGACCACATCCTCGGCCGCGCGCGCCAGAACAGGGTCGGCCCGTTCGCTGAGCCAGCGCATGCCGACGAGAACCGCCTCGATCTCGTCGGGCGACAGCATCAGCGGCGGCAGGTCGAAGCCGGCATCGAGGACGTAGCCGATGCCGGCCTCGCCCCGGACCGGCACGCCCTGGCGCATCAGCGCGGCGATGTCGCGATAAACCGTGCGAACCGAGACATCGAGCTCGGCGGCGAGCGTATCGGCCGTCACGGGCCGGCGCCGGCGGCGCAGGCTCTGGATCAGATCGAGCAATCGTTCGGCGCGCTGCATGTTCTTCAGTTTCCACCCGAGCTTCGTCAGGTTCAGATTGGCCCAGCCTGCTGACGAATCCTGTCAGGAGCGTGGCAGTAGCGTCCAGGCCGGCAAGAATGCCAAGAGGAAACCACGACATGATCACCCTGCACAGCTTCGGCCCGGGCTTCGGACTGCCCGATCCGAGCCCGTTCTGCATCAAGGCCGAGATCCTGCTGCAGATGTCCGGGCTACCGTTCCAGCGCGTGACCGGGAACATGCGCAGCGCACCCAAAGGCAAGCTGCCGATGATCGTCGACGACGGCGCCACCATTCCCGATTCGAGCTTCATCCGCTTCCACCTGGAAAGCGCGCACGGCATCGATTTCGACACCGGCCTGACGCCGGAGCAGCGCGGCATCGCCTGGGCCGTCGAGAAGATGCTGGAAGAGCAGCTCTACTGGATGGTCGTGCATGAGCGCTGGATCGACAGCGGGAATTTCGACCGCGGTCCGCGTCATTTCTTCAAGGCGATACCAGCCCCGCTGCGTCCGTTGATCATCGCCATGGTGAAACGCAAGGTGCGGAACAATCTCGACGGCCAGGGCACCGGGCGGCACAGCGCCGAGGAGCGGCTGGCCCTGACCAGACGCGCCTATGCCGCGATCGCCGCTATTCTGGGCGAGCGGCAGTACCTGCTCGGCGACACGCCTTGCGGGGCCGACGCAGTGCTGGGCGCCTTCACGATGTCGGCGCTCAGCCCGGTCTTCGACTCCGCCATTCGTGGCGTCGTCGAAAGCCACCCCAATCTCGTCGCTTACGAAGCGCGGATCAGGGCGCGTTTCTTTCCGGAAGCCGCAGCCGTCAAAGCGGCCGCTTGAGCTTGCACTTGTCGAGGAACTCCAGACCCTTCTCACGCGCCGTGTCGTTGAAATAGCCGGTGTCGCGAAAAGCCTGGATCTCGTCCTTGGACATGGCGTTGACCGTGCCCTTGGCGTAGCAGCTGCACGGCGTATGCACCGCCTCGCGGGTCGTCTGCAGCAATTGCGACTGGGTGTGCAGGCAAGCGTCGAAGGCGCGCAGCTGGATCATATAGGGGGTGAGGTTCTTCGCCGTCGGATCCGGCGGCGGGAGCGGCGCGGAGCTGCTCGCGGCCAGTACGACCGTGCC
Source organism: Bosea vaviloviae (assembly GCF_001741865.1). NCBI lineage: Bacteria > Pseudomonadati > Pseudomonadota > Alphaproteobacteria > Hyphomicrobiales > Alloboseaceae > Allobosea > Allobosea vaviloviae. The sequence continues at coordinate 3,958,952 of NZ_CP017147.1, read as the reverse complement.
CAGCAGCACAGACAATCCACCGGCCAAAACGACCGCACCCATCCGCCGCATCATCATGATTTCACAAGCCCTAAGAAAACGGGCTCCTGATTGCATGATTCATGCCTCGCCCGCGCGTCGGCGATGGTTCACAGCGCCTCGCAAAGGTCAAGAGCGCGGAAGGTCACGCCCGCTTGATCCACACCTTCACGTCATGAAAAGCAGCGCCGCCGAAGGGCGCGACGGCGTCTGCCCCCGTGATTGTGTTGATGCCACGGCCATGCCTGTGCGCCGCATTGGGCCAGATCGACTCGGCGATGACGACACCCCGCACCAAGCCCTCGAACAGCACGGCATGGAGATACACGCTGCCGCGGCTGTTGCCGACCATGACTTCGTCATCGGCCGCGATGCCGAGCTTTTCCGCATCGTCGGGATGCAGCATCAAGGTTGGACGCCCCTCCTTCTTCTGGGAGCCCGGGGTCTCGGTGAAGGTCGAGTTCAGGAAGCTGCGCGCCGGGCTCGTCGCCAGGCGGAAGGGATGCTCGGCATCAGCATTCTCGATGACGGCCCAGTAGTCGGGCAATGTCGGCATCTGCAAGTATGGGCCAACCGTACCGGCATTGGCGTTGGGCACCTTCGGCCAATCGGGCTTGAAGCGGAATTTCTTGTCGCGGTAGCCGAAGCCGTCGAGATAATGCGCCGTGCGATAATCCGGCTGTACGTCGTGGAAATCATTGGCAATCAATTCGTCGAGCGTGCCGCGCCCGCTCTCGCGCAATGTCCAGTCGACGATCTCGCGCGGCGACATCTGGAAGCCGCGATGCTGCACACCGAGCCGCTCGGCGAGCGCGCAGATGACCTCGTGGTTCGAGCGGCATTCGCCCGGCGGGTCGACCAGCTTGCCGCCCCACATGATGTGCTGGTGGCCGCCGCCCTGATAGATGTCGTCATGCTCCATGAACTGGGTCGCCGGCAGCACGATATCGGCCATCCCGGCCGTCTCGGTCATGAACTGCTCATGGACGACGGTGAAGAGGTCGTCGCGCCCAAAGCCCTGCTTGACCAGCTCCTGCTCGGGCGCGACCGAAACCGGGTTGGTGTTCTGGATGAAGAGCGCCTTGACCGGCCCGCCCTGCCGCAGCGCCTGCGCATCGCCGGTGAGCACCCGGCCGATCTGCGACTGATCGAGCTGGCGGATTTTCGGATCGATGAGGTCGAGCCCTTCGATCAGGCTCTTGCGCCATTTGTAGATGCCGCTGTTGCTGTGGAAGGCGCCGCCGCCCTCATATTGCCAGGCTCCTGTAACGGTTGGCACAGACAGCGCCGCATGCATCGAGACCGCACCATTGCGCTGGCGCGCGAAGCCATAGCCCAGCCGGAAGAAGCTCTTCTTGCGCGTGCCGACGAGGGCCGCGAACTCCTCGATCTGCGCGACCTCGAGCCCGGTGATGGCAGCCGCCCATTCCGGAGTGCGGTCGGTGAGATGCGCTTCCAGCTCGTCTGGAGCGTCGGTGTGCTGCGCCAGATAGTCGCGGTCGGCATGGCCATCGCGGAAGAGGACATGCATCACCGCGCAGGCCAGCGCCGCATCCGTGCCCGGCCGCAGCACCAAAGCGAGGTCTGCCTGGGCGAGCGTGGCATTGTGATAGATGTCGATGGCGACGATCTTGGCGCCGCGCGTCTTCCGCGCCTTGACGGCGTGGTGCATCACATTGACCTGGGTATGCACGGCGTTGGTGCCCCAGATCACCACGCAGTCCGACTTGGCCATCTCGCGCGGATCGGGTCCCGCGAGGCGGCCCGTGCCGGCGATGAAGCCGGTCCAGGCCATGGTGGTGCAGATCGTCGAATACTGGCCGGAATAGCCCTTGGCGTGGCGCAGGCGGTTGATGCCGTCGCGCATGACGAGGCCCATCGTGCCTGCATAGTAATAGGGCCAGATGGCCTGCGCGCCGTGCTCATGCTCGATCGCCAGGAAACGGCGAGCGATCTCGTCGAGTGCCTCGTCCCAGGAAATCCGCTCGAATTGGCCCGATCCCTTCGGCCCGGTCCTGCGCAGCGGATGCAGCAGCCGGTCGGGATGGTGGATGCGCTCGGAATAGCGCGCGACCTTGGCGCAGATCACCCCGTCCGTGTAGCTCTGGCGCTTGCTGCCGCGCACCCGCCCGATGCTGCGCCCATCGATGACCTCGACCTCGAGAGAGCAGGCGGAAGGGCAGTCATGCGGGCAAACGGATGGCAGATGGGCGATGCGGGGAAGCTCGGTCATAATTGCTTATTAGACGAAGTTCAGAGCAGGAGAAATGGCGGACGCGGGCAGCCATGCCTTTCTCGGCACCTCTCGACGCAGCCGGCGCGCGAGCGTCAACCGGCGGTTAACACTAACGAGTCAAGTTGAGTGAGGTTGTGTTCGGTAAAGGCGCCTCGGCGCCGGAGTTCTCATCGATGCGTTGCGTTGCGTTCCTGGCGGGCCTGCTGGCCTGTCTCGTCCTTTCGTCCGGCCAGCGCGCTTTGGCGCAGTCGAGCGACTACAGCACCCTCACCTCGCCTGAATCCGCGCAGCATTGGAATCTGACGCTGGGAGCCGGCTTGCGCTACCAGCCCGATTATTCAGGCTCCAACAATTACGTCTTCCGGCCGCGCCCGATCATCTCGCTCGGCAAGGGCGTGAAGAGCACCTGGTGGGTGGCCGAGGATGACGCGCTCTCGATCGGCTTCTTCTCCGGCAAGGGCTGGCGCATCGGCTTCTCCGGCAATCTGCTCTGGGAGCGCAAGGCCAGCACCAACCCCGCTCTGGTCGCGGTTCCCGATACGAAATTCGGCTTCGAGGCCGGCGGCTTCGCCGAGTTCTACCCGGCCTCCTGGCTGCGCGCCCGCGTCGATCTGCGGCGCGGCTTCATCGCCCATGACGCGCTGGTCGCTGAACTCAAGCTCGACGCCATCGCCAGGGTCGGCCAATGGTCGTTCGGTGCCGGCCCGCGCATGAGCATCGTCGGCGCCGACTATCTGCGGACCTATTTCGGCTCCTATCCCGGTGTCGCCGGCACCGGCGGGCTGCTGCAGCGCTACAATGCCGGGGTCCATTCCTACGGCGCGATCGCGCAGGCGACCTATAACTGGTCCGAGCGTCTCTCAACCACGACCTATATCGAGTACAAGCGCCTGGTCGGCGATGCCGCCAAGTCGCCGATCGTGAGAACCTATGGCTCGCGCGACTCGATCACGCTCGGCATCTCGGCGAGCTACGCCTTCGATCTCGGCTTCTGAGCGCGAACTCCGAACCCCGTGAGCCAGGATCAGGCCACGGGGTTTCATCGGCAAGGCCTATACGCTATATCCTCTAGTCTCTAGAGGATTAGGAGGCCGCCGCGATGGAACAGATGCCGATCGGCGCGCTGTCGGAGGCGACAGGCGTCAAGGTTCCGACCATCCGCTTCTACGAGGAGATCGGGCTCCTGCCCGCCGCCGTTCGTACGCAGAGCAACCGCCGCAGCTATGGCGACGCTCATCTGCAGCGCCTGCGCTTCATCCGGCATGCGCGCGATCTCGGCTTTGCCGTCGACGATATCCGCGAATTGCTGGCTATGGCGGCCGAGCCGCAGGCGTCATGCGACCGGGCCGACAGCATCGCGCAACGCCATCTCGCCGATGTCGAGCGGCGCATCGCCCAGCTCCAATCACTGCGCGGCGAGCTCCAGCGCATGGTCGGCGAATGCCAGCACGGCCGCGTAGCCGAATGCCGGGTGATCGAATCGCTCGCCGATCACGGCCATTGCCTGCACGACCACCGCGTGGCGTGAAAAAAAGGCGGGCTCGAGAGCCCGCCTGCACATCACGCACCCCACCGTCATCCCAAAAACGGCGCCGCTACGCGGCTTGCCCAGGACGACGGCGTGGATTTTGAGAGATCAGCCGACGATCTCGTTGCCGGCGAAGAACTGCGCGATCTCGATCGCGGCCGTCTCGGGCGCGTCGGAGCCGTGCACGGTGTTCTCGCCGACCGACTGGGCGAAGAGCTTGCGGATCGTGCCCTCGGCGGCATTGGCCGGGTTGGTGGCGCCCATCACGTCGCGATAGGTCGCGATCGCGTTCTCGCCTTCGAGAACCTGCACCACGACCGGGGCGGAGATCATGAACTCGACCAGCTCGCCGAAGAACGGACGTGCCGAGTGAACCGCATAGAAGGTCTCGGCCTGGGCCTTGCTCATCTGGATGCGCTTCTGCGCAACGATGCGCAGGCCGGCCTTCTCGATGACCGCGTTGACCGCGCCGGTGAGATTGCGCCGCGTCGCATCGGGCTTGAGAATGGAGAAGGTACGCTGGACAGCCATCGATATATCCTTGGGGAATTTCTGGAGAATGCGGCGCGCTTATAGCGGCCGCCTCTCCGCCCCACAAGGCTCCCGGGCGTTTCAGCGGGACGCTAGTGGCGCGTCAGGAAGCTGCGGGCCTCGCGCAGCGCCTCGGCGATCTCGTCGCGGGTCAATTCGAGCGCCAGTTCCTGGCGATGGGCAGCCGCCCGGCCACAACCGCGCGCCAGGGCGACGTTGAACCATTTCTGCGCCGCGACGAGGTCGACCGGCTGATTGCGGCCTGCGGCATACATCAGCCCAAGTTCGTAATAGGCCTCGGCGGAGGCTTCCGTCGGGATCACCAGCGAAGCGGGAATCGCGCTCATTTCCATGCGTGCCATGACAACCACCCTCTTGTCCTGTTGCGCCGAGCACCCGTCCAAGGCCGCGGCTTGTGACGGTGAGATTTGGCCGCAGCCCTTAAAGAGGCCGCTAAAAATCGCGATGAATCGAAGCTCAACGAGATGTAATCGCCGGGTTAAATCAACGATCGATTCATGCTGGCCGCGCGAAAAGCCACGTGATTTCAAGATCCTCCCGTTGGGTCAGCCTTCGCCGCGTTGACGCGACGTTCACCTTGGCGCGCGGTTACCCGCTTCATCCTCCCGTTAAAGCAGGCTTGGAGACGGGTCGCGCCTCCGATATGGTTCATATCTGAACCATGCAGCATAGCTGGTCGGACAAGGGAGGATCGACATGAACACGCATGCAATCGCAGGCCGCCCCAAGCTTCTGGGTCTTGGGGTTCTGGGTCTTGCGCTTCTGGGTCTTGGGCTTCTGATCGGAATGGGCGCGACACCTGCCATGGCCCAGGATGTCACCGGCACATGGCTGCGCGACACCGGCGCCTCGCGCGTCCGCTTCGCCAAATGCGGTGAAGCGGTTTGCGGCACCATCGCTTGGCTCAAGGATCCCAACGGTCCTGCCAAGGTCGGCCAGCGCATCTTCTACGATATGAAGCCGGCCGGCGCCGGCAAGTGGAGCGGCAGCGCCTTCAACCCCGAGGACGGCAAGACCTATTCGGGCACGATGACGTTGGCAGGCGAGGCGCTGACGACATCAGGCTGCGTGCTCGGCGGGCTGATCTGCCGCTCGGTGAAGTGGTCACGGGCGAACTGACGCGCGAAGGAGGTCGTCTTCGGGCCATAGACCGGCGTCGCACCGCTTTCGTCATGGTCGGGCTCGTCCCGACCATCCACGTCTTCATCTGTGGAGCGCGACGTTCAAGACGTGGATGCTCGCCACAAGGGCGAGCATGACGGCGGGGCTGCGTTCAGCGCGCCTTCTGGTTGAATAGCATCGCGTGCTCCTCGGGCGTGCGCTGCTCCGGCGGCTTGCGCAGCTCCGAAGCGACGGCAAGACCACGTTCGACGGCCGGGCGTGCCAGCATCGTCGCGATCCAGCGCTCGACATGCGGAAACTGTTTGATGTCCTGGCCCTGGCGCTCCCAACCGCGTGCCCAACCGATGCAAGCCATGTCGGCGATCGAATAATCGCCGGTGATGTAGTCGCGACCGGCGAGGCGCTTGTTCAGGACGCCGTAGAGGCGGTTCGCCTCATTGGTATAGCGCTCGATGGCATAGGGCAGCTGCTCGGGCGCATAGAGTCGGAAATGATGGGTCTGGCCGAGCATCGGGCCAAAGCCGCCCATCTGCCAGAACAGCCATTCATCGACGGCGACGCGGCCACGCTCGTCCGCGGGATAGAACTTTCCGGTCTTGCGACCGAGATATTGCAGGATCGCTCCGGATTCGAAGACCGAGATCGGCTTCCCATCCGGCCCCTCGGGATCGACGATCGCGGGCATGCGGTTGTTGGGCGAGATCGCCAGGAATTCCGGCTTGAACTGGTCGCCCTTGCCGATGTTCACGGGAATGACGGTGTAGGGCAGCCCGCACTCCTCGAGCATGATGGTGATCTTCCAGCCATTCGGCGTCGGCCAGTAGTGGAGATCGATCGGATTGGTCTGAACTTGTGCCATACTGCGCTTCCCGTCGGTTGCTGGATGCGACAGATCTAGTCTCGCCCGCACCGTCCTGGAAGCACCGGACCCCGCGCCCTGAGCGGCCTCGCCATGTCGTGAGGGCGGGCGAAAGGCGAGACCGCGGAGGAAGGCGGCACTCGCGCTCGAACGGCCGCAGCGCTTTGCCTTTGCAGCCTCCTCCCCAAGACCAGCATCCGTTTCCTTTGCCGAGGAAAGAGCGCAATTTCCGATCCAGTTGGTCGAAATTCGCTCTATGTCATTGTTCTAACGCGCTTTCTTCATACGACCCGGTATCCACTTCGCTCGAAAACACTCTAGGCTCGCCGCGCCAAGCAGGTTATGGACGCCCCATGGAGAATGTTCCGTCGCAAGAACTCTTCGCCCATGTCCGGATTGTCATGGGCATGGTCACCGGGCTCGGCGTGACCCGGCTGCTGACCGGTACGGCCGGCTTCATCCAGCATCCCGCCCGCCACCGCCTGTCGCTGATCCACCTGCTCTGGGCCGGCTCGATCCTGCTCGAACTGATCCTGTTCTGGTGGTGGGAATTCGCACTCTCGCGGATTCCCGTCTGGAATTTCGGCGTCTTCACCTTCCTCATCGGCTATGCCGTCGTCCTCTACATGCTGGCGGCGCTGCTCTTTCCCGACAACATCTCGGAATATGTGGGCTATGAGGACTTCTTCATCAAAAGGCGCCGCTGGTTCTTCAGCCTGCTGGCGGCGACCTTTGCCCTCGACGTGACGGATACGCTGATCAAGGGCACGGAGCGCTGGAACCAGTTGAGCAGCGCTTATCTGCTGCAGGTTCCCATCGGCCTCGCCCTGTGCCTCGTAGGCTTCCTCGTCGCACGGCGATCCGTGCAGATCGCCGTGGCCGCGCTCCATCTCTCGATGCAGCTTCTCTGGATTCTGCAAGCCTTTTGAGACCTCGAGGCCTTTTGAAGCGGCACGGACCGGCCGCTACGGCGCGATCACGAATTTGAAGCCTTCATGGCTCTGGACGAAGCCGAGATTGACGTAGAAGCGATGCGCATCGGTCCGAGCCTTGTCGGAGGTCAGCTCGACGAGGCCCGCACCCTTCTCCCCAGCGAAGGCGAGCGCGTGGCGCATCATCACGGCGCCGATGCCGAGGCTGCGGCTCTCGGGCGCGACATGGACGCTTTCAATCTTGGCCCGCTTGCGGCCGCGCGCGACGAGCCCGGGGATCAGCGTGACCTGGAAGGTGCCGACGACCCGCCCCAGCCGCTCCGCCACGAATAATGTGTTGTGAGGGCTGGCCGCGATCTCGTCGAAAGCATCGAGGTAAGCTGGATGAGCGACCTCGACGGCGATCTCCTCCGGGCTCTTGGCCTGCCGCGCCGCGCCCAGCATGATCAGGGTGGCGATGCGGGGCGCATCGGCCCGCACAGCCTCGCGGATCGTGATCTCCGCGGGATCGATGGGGCTGCGGCTCATGCTCTGATCCTTCATCTCGTCATCACTAGAAATTCGCCAGCAGCCGGACCGCGAGCGCTATCACTCGGCGAAGAGCCGCTTCGCCATCAGCAGTGTGTTCGGGGTGTCCTCGCGCCCGTCGAAGCGGGCCTGGCGCTGCAGGAAAAAACCCATGCGCTCGTAGAAAGCGATGGCCGGCTCGTTCTGGCTCTCGACCTCCAAGCGCGCGACCGGGGCCTGCGGAAAACAGGCCAGCGTCACCTGCAGCAGCGTGCGACCAACACCGATGCCCTGATAGCTCGGGAGGACATAGAGCCTCGTCAGCAGCGCTGCGCGGTCGCGCTCCAGCCGCGCCGAGGAGGTTGCGATGATCTCCTCGCCGACCAGGGCGACGAGAAAGGCCCCGCTCTCGCGCCCGAGCTGGGCCGAGAGGTTCTCCAGCGAATGCCAGGCATTGGTGATCTCGGCGACGCGCTGCCAGCCATAGATGCCGTCATAGGTCGCATGCCAGGTCTCGACCAGCAGACCGCGCACCGCCGGGAGATCGGCGGGCAGCGCGTCGCGGATGATGAGACCGTCTGGCGTCACTCGATGCCCAGCTTGGCTTTCAGGATCTCGTTCAGGGCCTGCGGGTTGGCCTTTCCGCCCGAAGCTTTCATCGCCTGGCCGACGAACCAGCCCAGCATGGTCGGCTTCGCCTTGACCTGCTCGACCTTGTCGGGATTGGCGGCGATCAGCTCGTCCACCGCCTTCTCGATCGCGCCGGTATCGGTGACCTGCTTCATGCCGCGCGCCTCGACGATGGTGCGCGGGTCGCCACCTTCGGACCAGAGGATCTCGAACAGGTCCTTAGCGATCCGGCCCGAGATGACGCCTTCGCCGATCAACTCGACCAGCCCGCCGAGCTGGGAAGCCGAGACTGGCGAGGAGCCGACATCCTGGCCCTCCTTGTTCAAGCGGCCGAACAGTTCGTTGATCACCCAGTTGGCGGCGGCCTTGCCGTCGCGGCCTTTGGCCACGGCCTCGAAATAGTCCGCCTGCTCGCGCTCGGCGACCAGTACCGCGGCGTCATAGGGCGAGAGGCCGTATTCCGCGATGAAGCGCGCCTTCTTGGCATCCGGCAATTCCGGAAGGACGCTCTTCAGCTCCGCCACGAAGGCGTCGTCGAATTCGAGCGGCAGCAGGTCCGGATCCGGGAAATAGCGGTAGTCATGCGCCTCTTCCTTGGAGCGCATCGAGCGCGTCTCACCCTTGCCGGGATCATAGAGCCGCGTCTCCTGGTCGATCTTGCCGCCATCCTCGATGATGCCGATCTGGCGGCGCGCCTCGACCTCGACGGCCTGGCCGATGAAGCGGATCGAGTTGACGTTCTTGATCTCGCAGCGCGTACCCAGCTCCGCGCCGGGCTTGCGGACCGAGACGTTCACGTCGGCGCGCAGATTGCCCTTCTCCATGTCGCCGTCGCAGGTGCCGAGATAACGCATGATGGTGCGCAGCTTGGTGACATAGGCGCGCGCCTCTTCGGCCGAGCGCAGATCCGGCTTCGAGACGATCTCCATCAGTGCCACGCCCGAGCGATTGAGATCGACGAAGCTCATCGTCGGATGCTGGTCATGGATCGACTTGCCGGCGTCCTGCTCCAAATGGAGGCGCTCGATGCCGACCGTGATCTGCTCGGTCGGCGACAGATCAACGACGATCTCGCCCTCACCCACAATCGGACTTTTGTACTGGCTGATCTGGTAACCCTGCGGCAGATCGGGATAGAAGTAGTTCTTGCGGTCGAAGACCGAACGGTTGTTGATCTGGGCGTTGAGGCCCAAGCCGGTGCGCACGGCCTGGCGGATGCACTCGGCATTGATGACCGGCAGCATGCCCGGCATGGCGGCATCGACGAGGCTGACATGCTCGTTCGGCTCGGCGCCGAACGCCGTGGAGGCGCCGGAGAAGAGTTTCGCATTGGAGGTTACCTGTGCATGGATCTCCATGCCGATCACCACTTCCCAATCGCCGGTCGCTCCCTTGATCAGCTTCTTGGGGTCGGCGGGGCGAACATGCGCGTTCATCTTGGCTCTTTCGACTTGAAAATCTCGGCTACGGGTTACGATTTCGGCGCGCGGCCGGCAAGCGGCTGTTGCCCTCCTGTCACCACTTGGCCGTATTGTGGCGTATTTGGCCCCTGTTTGCCTTAGTGTCGAGTGAACGATCTTGACAATCGTCAGCCCGATCCCCTTCTTGCAGCAAAATCCGGAAACCCTCGCTGGTTGCGCCGGTCCTGCTATCCGGAGTCCGTCCATGACATATCGCCGCGCCACAGGTTTCGGACTCGTCATCACTTCCGCCGCGCTGACTTTCGTCGCCGCCGCGGCCCTCGCCCAGGGCGCGCCGCCGGCGCCGCCCGTGCAGGTCTCGGCTCCGCTCGCCAAGCGCGTCACCAACTGGGACGAGTATACCGGCCGTTTCGAGGCAAGCGAGCAGGTCGAAATTCGCGCCCGGGTCTCGGGCTTCCTGGATTCCTTGCATTTCCGTGACGGCGATCTCGTCAAGAAGGGCGACCTGCTCTTCACCATCGATCCGCGTCCCTACCGGCTCTCGGTCGATGTCTCGCGCGCCGATGTGGCGCGCGCCAAGGCGCAGGTCGAGCTGGCACAGAACGAGGTCGAGCGCGCCGAGGGCCTGACCCAGAACCGGACCATCACGGCCCGCGACATCGACCAGCGCCGCGCCAACCTCAACAGTGCGATCGGCACCCTGCAGGGAGCCGAGGCCAACCTCAAGACGGCCGAGCTCAATCTCGAATGGACCCAGGTGCGCGCTCCCCTCGCCGGACGCATCTCCAACCGGCGCGTCGACCCGGGCAACCTCGTCGCCGGCGGACAGTCGGGCGCGACGCTTTTGACCACGATCGTCGCCGTCGACCCGATCAACTTCGTCTTCGATGCCTCGGAGGCCGATTACCTGCGCTATTCGCGGCTGACCAAGGACCTGCGCAAGGTCACCAGCCGCGAAGAAGGCAGCCCGGCCGAAGTGCGCCTGGCGGATGAGCGCGAGTGGAAGCGCAGGGGCAAGATCGACTTCGTCGACAACGCTCTGAACGCCCGCTCCGGCACCATCCGCGGCCGCGCCGTGTTCGAGAACAAGGACCAGTTCCTGACGCCGGGCACGTTCGGGCGGCTGCGCCTCTTCGCCGGCGAGGCCGATGCCTTGCTCGTGCCCGACACCGTCATCGTCTCCGACCAGGCCAGCAAGATCGTCCTGACCATCGGCCCCGAGAACAAGGTCGTGCCCAAGCCCGTCGTGCTCGGCCAGATCAGCGGTGGTCTACGCGTGATCCGCGAAGGCCTCGCTCCCACCGACCAGGTCATCATCGGCGGCCTCGCCAACCCGATGGTGCGCCCGGGCGGGACGGTGACGCCGCAACCCGGCGAGATCAAGCCGACCGGCACGAACTGACCGTTCGCTACCCGATCTGAGCCACGGACGGCGCCTCGCCGTCCGCCCTGCCTTCCGGCCAGGAAACGCCCATGTTCCGTTTCGCGCATTTCTTCATCGACCGGCCGATCTTCGCGACCGTGCTGTCGATCCTTCTGACCATCGCGGGCGCAATCGCCCAGCGCGGCCTGCCGATCGCCGAATATCCCGAGATCGCCCCGCCGACCGTCACGATCACCGCGACCTATCCCGGCGCCTCGGCCGAAGTCGTCGCCTCGACGGTCGCGGCCCCGATCGAGCAGGAGGTCAACGGCGTCGACGACATGCTCTATATTTCGTCGCAATCGACCGGCGACGGGCGCGTCACGATCAGCGTCGTGTTCAAGGCCGGCACCGATGTCGACCAGGCCCAGGTGCTGGTGCAGAACCGCGTCTCCGCGGCCGAGCCGCGCCTGCCTCAGGATGTGCGCACGCTCGGCCTGCAGGTCCGCAAGGCCTCTCCCGACTTCCTGATGGTCATCCACATGCTGTCGCCCGACGGCTCGCGCGACCAGCAATACGTCTCGAACTACACCACGCTGAACGTCAAGGACGTGCTGACCCGCGTCGACGGCGTCGGCGACGTCCAGGTCTTCGGCGCGCGCGATTATTCGATGCGGGTCTGGCTCGATCCGGCCAAGGTCGCGTCGCGCAACTTGACCGCCGGCGATGTCGTCGCCTCGATCCGCGCCGCCAACATCCAGGTCGCGGCGGGCGCGATCAACCAGCCCCCGGCCAAGTCGGACGGCGCCTTCCAGCTCTCGGTCAACACGCTCGGACGTCTCACCAGCATCGAAGAGTTCTACGACATCGTCGTGCGCTCCGACGCCGATGCCGGCACGATCCGCATCCGCGACATCGCCCGCGTCGAACTCGGTGCGCAGGACTACCTGTCGAACTCCTATCTCGACAACAAGGAAGCGGTCGCGATCGGTGTCTTCCAGCGTCCGGGCTCGAACGCGCTGGCGGCCTCCGAATCCCTCATCAAGACGATGCAGACGCTGTCGAAGGACTTCCCGGGCGGCCTCGAATACAAGATCGTCTACAACCCAACGGAGTTCATCGGGGAATCCGTCTCCGCGGTCGTGCAGACGCTGCTCGAGGCGATTGTGCTCGTCGTCATCGTCGTGATCCTGTTCCTGCAGACCTGGCGCGCCGCGATCATCCCGATCATCGCGATCCCGGTTTCGCTGGTCGGCACCTTCCTGGTCATGAGCGCGGTCGGAATCTCGTTCAACACGATCTCGCTGCTCGCGCTCGTGCTGGCGATCGGCATCGTCGTCGACGATGCGATCGTCGTCGTCGAGAATGTCGAGCGTTATCTCGCGCAAGGGATGAGCGCCAAGGACGCTGCACACAAGACCATGGACGAGGTCGGCGGCGCCCTGCTCGCGATCGCGCTGGTGCTCTGCGCCGTGTTCATCCCGACCGCCTTCATCACCGGCCTGCAAGGCACGTTCTACCAGCAGTTCGCGGTGACCATCGCGGCCTCGACGATGATCTCGTGCTTCGTCTCGCTGACGCTGTCGCCGGCCTTGTCGGCGATCCTGCTGAAGCCGCACAGCCATGAGGAGCCGAAGGGATTCTTCGCAGCGCTCGGCGCGCCGATCCGCTGGTTCTTCAAATATTTCAACAAGGGTTTCGACTGGCTCTCGCGCGGCTATGGCGCGGTGACCTCGCGTCTCATTCGCGTCAGCGTGCTGATGCTTATCGTTTATGCAGCCCTGATCGCACTCGCCGGGTGGCGCCTCAATACGATCCCGACCGGCCTGGTGCCGCAGCTCGACCGCGGCTACTTCATTGCCGTCTTCCAGCTTCCTGCCGGCTCCTCCCTGCCGCGAACGGACGAGGTCATCCGCAAGGCGACCGACAAGCTGCTGTCGCGACCCGGCGTCGCCCATGCCGTTGCGTTTGCCGGTCTTGATGGCGCGACCTTCACCTTGGCGCCCAATGCCGGCGTCGCCTTCGTCACCCTTACGGATTTCAGGGAACGGGCCAAGGCCGGCCTGACGACCCAGGGCATCCTCAACGACCTGCGCACCCAGCTGTTCCAGATCAACGAGGCCTTCTCCCTGGTGATCGAGCCTCCGGCCGTTCCCGGCATCGGCAATGGCGGCGGTCTCAAGGGCTACGTCCAGGACAAGGGCGGGCGCGGCCTCGCCGCGCTGGAAGGCGCGACCTGGGCCGTGGCAGGAACTGCGGGGCAGTCTCCGGGCATCCAGCAGCCCTTTACCCTGTTCTCGACCAAGACGCCGCAGATCTTTGCCGATATCGACCGGACCAAGGCGGAAATGCTCGGTGTGCCCGTGACCCGTGTGTTCGAGACCCTCTCGATCTATATGGGCTCGGCTTACGTCAACGACTTCAACATCCTCGGCCGCACCTTCCGGGTGACGGCGCAGGCCGACAACCCCTATCGGCTCGACGTCCGCGACGTCGCCGCCTTGAAGACGCGCAATGCCGATGGCGAGATGGTGCCGATCGGCTCGGTCGCGACCTTCTCGAACACGACCGGCGCCTATCGCGTGCCGCGCTACAACCTCTACCCGGCAGCCGAGGTGCAGCTGTCGATGGCGCGCGGCTTCTCGACGGGCCAGGGCATCGCAGCCGTGGAGAAGATCGCGAGCCAAGTGCTGCCGGCCGGCTTCGGCTTCGAATGGACCGAGATCGCGCTGCAGGAGAAACTCGCCGGCAATACCGCGATCATCGCCTTCGGCCTCGCTGTCGTCTTCGTCTTCCTGCTGCTGGCAGCGCTGTACGAGAGCTGGACCTTGCCGCTCGCGGTCATCCTGATCGTGCCGATGTGTATTCTCGCGGCGATGGTCGGCGTCGGCTACAAGGGCTTCGACCGCAACGTTCTGGTCGATATCGGTCTCGTCGTGCTTGTCGGCCTCGCCGCGAAGAACGCGATCCTGATCGTCGAATTCGCCAAGCAGGCCGAGGACGAGGGCATGAGCCGGCGCGAGGCCGCGGTCGCCGCGGCCAGGACCCGGTTGCGGCCGATCCTGATGACCTCGCTCGCCTTCATCCTCGGCGTGCTGCCCTTGACGATCTCGATCGGCGCTGGCGCGGAGATGCGCCAGGTGCTCGGCGTGGCGGTGTTCTCGGGAATGATCGGCGTGACCTTCTTCGGCCTGATCTTCACCCCGGCCTTCTACGTCATCGTGCGTTGGATGGCGGAGCTGCGCGGCAAGAAGAAGGCAATCGACCCGACGCCTCACACGGCACAGCCCACGCATTAGAGCCGTATGATTTCAGCTGGGCTCACGAAGTGATCCCAGCTGAAATCTGAATCCGTCTCTCATCTAAAAGTGAGAGCAGGATCAATGCGAAAAACCGGTGCCCACTTTTTCGCATCCTGCTCTGACAGAAAAAGGGCCTTCCGCGTAACGCGGAAGGCCCTTTCAATTTCCGGCCCTGGCTGTGCCGAATTTTTAGATCAGTTCCGCGCCAGGCGACCTTCCTCATAGGCGATGGTCCAGCCGATCAGCGGCCGCCACAGGGTCTCGGCCAATTCCGGCGGAAGGCCCGCCTCCTGCGCCCTTTCCCTGACGGTCTCGACCACCTGCTCGACCCGCGCGGGAATATTCGCCGGCAGGCCGTCGCCCCGCTTGACCACCAGCACGCGCTCGACGACGTCGAGCCGCCGGCGCAGCAGCGTGACGAACTCGGCATCGATGGCGTCGATCTCCCGCCTCAGCCCCGCCAGAGCGGGAAGGTCGAGACAATCGCGCTCGCCCATCAGCCCCACCAACGCTCGCTCACGGGGAAACGCCCGGCCGCGTCCTCGATCACCTGCCCGAGCGAGAACAGCGTCTCCTCGTCGAAGGGCCGGCCGATGAGCTGAAGGCCAAGCGGCAAACCCTGGCTGTCCAGCCCGGCCGGCACGGCGATGCCGGGCAGGCCGGCCATGTTCACCGTCACCGTGAAGATGTCGTTGAGATACATCTCGACCGGGTCGGCCGAGCCCTTCTCGCCGATGCCGAAAGCCGCCGACGGCGTCGCCGGCGTCAGCACGGCGTCGATGCCGGCCGCATAGGCCTGGTCGAAATCGCGCTTGATCAGGGTGCGGACCTTCTGGGCACGCAGGTAATAGGCGTCGTAATAGCCGGCCGAGAGCACATAGGTGCCGATCATGATGCGGCGCTTGACCTCGGCGCCGAAGCCTTCGGCGCGGGTCTTCTCATACATCTCGACGATGTCGCGGCCCTGCTGGCGCAGGCCGTAGCGCACGCCGTCATAGCGCGCGAGATTGGACGAGGCCTCGGCCGGGGCAACGATGTAATAGGCCGGCAAGGCGTATTTCGTATGCGGCAGCGAGATCTCGACGATCTCGGCGCCGGCCGCCCTCAGCCAGTCAATGCCCTTCTGCCAGAGCGCGTCGATCTCGGAATTGAGCCCTTCGAGCCGATACTCCCGGGGAATGCCGATCTTCATGCCTTTCACGGAGCGGCCGACTGCCTTCTCGTAATCCGGCACGGCCATATCGACCGAGGTGGTGTCCTTGGGATCATGGCCCGCCATGGAGCGTAGCATCACGGCGCAGTCGCGCACCGTCTTGCCGATCGGCCCGGCCTGATCGAGCGAGGAGGCGAAGGCGACGATGCCCCAGCGCGAGCAGCGGCCATAGGTCGGCTTGATGCCGACCGTGCCGGTGAAGGCGGCGGGCTGGCGGATCGAACCGCCGGTGTCGGTCGCGGTCGCGGCCAGGCAGAGATCGGCCGCAACGGCCGAAGCCGAGCCACCGGACGAGCCGCCGGGAACGAGATGGGCGCCTTCGATCGCACCCGTCGCTCCTGCCCCGACATTAGAGCCCTTGCGCCGCCAGGGATTGACCACGGGGCCGAAGGCCGAGGTCTCGTTCGACGAACCCATGGCGAATTCGTCGTTGTTCAGCTTGCCGAGCATGACCGCGCCGTCGCGCCAAAGCTGGCTCGACACGGTCGATTCATAGGCCGGCACGAAGTTACCGAGAATCTTCGAGCCGGCCGTGGTCCGCACACCATTGGTGGCGAACAGATCCTTGATGCCGAGCGGCAGGCCTTCCAGCGGGCCGCCCTCGCCTTTCGCGAGCTTGGCGTCCGAGGCCGCCGCCTGCTTCAGGGCATGCTCGGGCGTCTCGAGCACATAGGCGTTGAGCGCGCGCGCCTTCTCGACCGAGGCGATATGGGCCTTGGTGATTTCGGTTGCGGAAAAGGTCTTCGCCTTCAGCCCATCGCGGGCCTCGGTCAGGGTCAGGCGGGTGAGATCGGTCACGTGGGATATCCGTTCAGCAAACGTCAGGAGATCCCCGGGTTGCGCTTCGCGCCCCCGAGGATGATCGAATAGGCGCTTCTCGCGCCTATTCGATCACCTTCGGCACCATGAAATAATTATCTTCGGACGCTGGCGCGTTGGCGACGATCGTGTCGGCGATCTCGCCGTCATTCACGATGTCGGCCCGCAGCTTCATCGCCATCGGCGTCACCGAGGTCATCGGCTCGACGCCCGCGACATCGACCTCGTTCAACTGCTCGACGAAGCCGAGGATCGCGTTGAGCTCGCCTTGCAGCTTGGGCAAATCGGCTTCCGGAACGGCAATGCGTGCGAGATGCGCGACGCGCTTGACGGTGGCGAGGTCGACCGACATGGCGGGCTCCTGAAAAATGATTTGCCCGCGCTATAGCGCGCGGGCGTCAAACACGTAAGTCAGTAATGACTGACTGATCAAAGCGAAACCGCTTCGCCCTTCTTCGGCACCAGCGCCTGCACGTCGCTGCCCTTCAATGCGGCGACGAAGGCGTCGGCGTTAGGATCAATGATCGGGAAGGAGCCGTAATGGCAAGGGATTGCGACCTTGGGCCGAACGAAGCGCGTCATGGCGAGCGCCGCAGTCTTTCCGCCCATGGTGAAACGGTCGCCGATCGGGCAGATGCAGATCTCGACGCCATGGATCTCGCTGATCAGGTCCATGCCTGGGAAGATGTCAGTATCCCCCATATGCCAGAGCGTCTTCTCGCCTTTGGCCTTGATGACCGCGCCATTGGCGCTGCCGAGCGGACAGATCACGCCGGCCTCGACCAAGCCTGCGGAATGGTCGGCGCGCACCAAGCTGACGCTGAAGGCGCCAAGATCGACCGTCCCGCCGGTGTTCATCGGCTCGAATTTCTTGAGTCCCTTGGAGGCGAGGTACATGCACAGATCGTAATTGGTGATCACAGTCGCGCCATTCGCTTCGGCGATCGCACGCGCATCGCCGATATGGTCACCGTGGCCATGGGTGATGACGATGTGGCTGACCCCCTTGGAGGCCGCGGCGACATCGCCTTCGAAGGCCGGATTGCCGGTGAAGAACGGGTCGATCAGCAGCGAGGCCCCGTCGAGATCGAGGCGAAAGGCGGAATGGCCGAACCAGGTGAGTTTCATCGCGGTCTCCGGGCAAAGGGAATGGCGTTCGACTATCTAGGCCGGGAGGCTCTCGCCTCCAAGTCGACAATCCGCCGGGCTGCGTGCAGGCTTCCGCATCCCTGCCATACGGAATCAGCGCCATGACCGACGCCGCAACCCTCGCCCGCCGGATTGCCCAGGGACGCGGCGACGAGCCGGCCGACCTCGTCATCCGCGGTGCGCGGCTCCTCGACCTCGTCACGGGCGGGCTGGTCGAGACCGATATCGCGCTCTGCGGCGACACCATCGTCGGCACCTACGGCTCCTATCAGGGCAAGGTCGAGTTCGATGCGACCGGCCTCATCGCCGTGCCGGGCTTCATCGACACGCATCTGCATGTCGAATCCTCGCTGGTGACGCCGCTCGAATTCGAGCGCTGCGTGCTGCCCCATGGCGTGACGACCGCGATCTGCGACCCCCATGAGATCGCCAATGTGTTGGGCGTCGAGGGCATCAGCTATTTCCTGGCCTGCGCCGAGGCGATGCGCATGGATCTGCGCGTCCAGCTTTCGAGCTGTGTGCCGGCGACCCATCTGGAGACCGCCGGCGCGAGGCTGGAGGCGGCCGATCTCGTTGCCCTGATGGACCATCCCAAGGTGATCGGGCTGGCCGAGTTCATGAATTTTCCCGGCCTGCTGCATCGCGATCCCGGCTGCCTGGCCAAGCTGGAGGCCTTTTCGCACCGGCATATCGACGGCCACGCGCCGCTTGTGCGGGGCATGGACCTCAACGGCTATCTCTCGGCCGGCATTCGCACCGATCACGAAACCACGACCGCCGACGAGGCCCGCGAAAAGCTCGCCAAGGGCATGGCCATCCTGATCCGCGAAGGCTCGGTCTCGAAGGACCTGCATGCGCTGATACCGCTGATCAGCCGCGACGCCTCGCCCTTCCTCGCCTTCTGCACCGATGACCGCAATCCGCTCGACATCGCCGAGGAAGGCCATCTCGACTACATGATCCGCACGGCCATCGCCCATGGCGCGGATATGCTGGCGACGTACCGCGTCGCGACGCTCTCGGCCGCGCGGAATTTCGGACTGTTCGATCGCGGCTTCATCGGGCCGGGCAAACGCGCCGACATCGTGCTGCTCGATGATCTCGCAACCTGCCGCCCGAAGATCGTCTTTGCCGGCGGCCGGCGGGTCGAGGACGCATTGTTTGCAGATCGCATCCCGGTCGCGCCTGTCGGGCTCGGCAGTGTCAAAAATCGGCAGCTCACACCGGCGGATTTCAAGGCGATCGCTCGCAAGGGCGAAACACCGGTGATCGGCGTCGTGCCCGGCCGCATCATCACCGAGCGACTGAGCATGGCCCTGCTCTCACGCGACGGCGAAGCGCTGCCCGATCTGGCGCAGGACGCGGTCAAGGTCACGGTGATCGAACGCCATGGCAAATCCGGCGGCATCGCCACCGGCTTCGTCCATGGCTTCGGCATGAAGCATGGCGCCATCGCCTCATCGGTCGGCCATGACAGCCATAATCTCTGCGTCGTCGGCGTGGACGAGGCCTCCATGGCCGCGGCTGCCAATCGATTGATCGAAACCGGTGGCGGTTTCGCCGTGGCCGACAGAGGTGTCGTGACGGCCGAGCTGGCGTTGCCTGTCGCCGGCCTGATGAGCGACCAGCCTTTCGAGGTCGTCAGGCACGGGCTTGAGGATCTGCGCGCCGCTGCCAAGGCGCTCGGCGTCGTGCTAGCCGAGCCCTTCCTGCAAGTAGCCTTCCTGACGCTGCCGGTGATCCCGCATCTCAAGATCACCGATAAAGGGCTGGTCGATGTGGACCGGTTCGATTTCGTGTGACCCCGCTTGTCGCTAGCATGACGGTGTCATACATTTCGCGGGCAAGGAGTAATCTATGGCCAGAACCAGTCGCCCCATGACAGTGACGCTGGGCGAGATGCAGGCAAAGGTGGAGGCGCGTGTCGAGTCTGGGGCCTATGCTTCGGCAAGCGAGGTCCTACGCGCCGGCTTGCG
Source organism: Bosea vaviloviae (assembly GCF_001741865.1). Classification (NCBI taxonomy): domain Bacteria; kingdom Pseudomonadati; phylum Pseudomonadota; class Alphaproteobacteria; order Hyphomicrobiales; family Alloboseaceae; genus Allobosea; species Allobosea vaviloviae. The sequence goes on along the minus strand of NZ_CP017147.1, from coordinate 3,939,325 downwards.
AGCCTTGGAGCGCGAGGAACGCGAATTCGACGCGATCCTGAAGGCCAAGGTCGAAGAGGCCCTGGCCGATCCACGGCCCTCAATCCCAGCCGCGCAGGTATTTGAGGAACTTGAGGAATATCACCGCCAGCGCGTATCACCGCCTCGTGGGCAAGTTTGACATCGTCGTCCGGCCGGCCGCTAGGCAGGACCTCAAAGCGATCTACAATTGGATATCGGAGCGCGCGAGCCCGGCGATTGCGATTACCTATGTCCGGCGCATTCAATCGAGCTATGACGCGTTATCCGACTTCCCAGAGCGCGGAACACGTCGCGACCATCTGATGACAGGTCTGCGGACATTTGGAATCGACCGCAGAGTTACGATCGCCTTTCGGATCGATGGTTCGTCGGTCGTCATCCTTCGGATCCTCTATGGTGGCCGCGATCTTGAGGGCGCCATCGCCGAGGAAAAAGACTGAAACGGCCACGACTAGCGAAGCAATTCCTCAGCGACCTCAATCCCTTCCGCCCTCGCCTTCGCACGCAGATTCAAGCGCCTGACGCCTGGCAGCCTTGTGCCGTCCTGGTCCTCGATCGCATGCGCCAGCATCCGCATGCGTTCGCCGAACCAATGACCGCCCATGGCGGAGGGGTCGATCGCGAGGATAAGCTGGCCGGTGTCGGGCGGACCGCCCTTGTCGTCGAGGAAGGACGAGGCCTCGAAGGCGAAATGGGCGCCGACCAGCGAGGCGGCGAGGATCTCGACCATCAGCGCCAGCGTCGCGCCCTTGGCGTCGCCGAGCGGAACCATGGTGCCGGCGAGCGCAGCCGCAGCATCGGTCGTCGGCTTCCCCGCCGGGTCGAGCGCCCAGCCTTCGGGAATGGCTTCGCCCTTCTGCCTGGCCGCCACGATCGGTCCGCGCGCGACCTTCGACAGAGCCATGTCGATGACCAGAGGATCGCGGCCGGCGAGCGGCGCGGCAAAGGCGATCGGATTGGTGCCGAAGACGGGTTTCGCCCCGCCCCAAGGCGCGATCGCCGCCGGCGTGTTGGCGAAAAGCAGTGCAACGAGCCCCTGCTCGGCCAATCGCTCGACATGGAGGCCTGCTGCGCCGCAATGGTTCGAACGCCGGATCGGGGCGATCGCCACGCCCTGCTCGCGGGCGAGTACCGGCAATTCGATGACGGCGAGGTCGATCGCCGGATAGGCGAAGCCATGGCCGGCGTCGATCGCCAGCACGCCGGGCTTGGGCCGGCGTGCGACCGGCACTGCTTGCCCGTCGATCTTGCCGGATCTGAGCATGGCGAGATAGGTCGGCACGCGCGACAGGCCATGGCCTTTGAGCCCATCAGCCTCGGCCATGACGAGCGCCCAGGCGACGGAGGCCGCATTGGCGGGAGATGCACCGGCCGCCGCGAACAGGTCCGCGAGCCTGGTTTCGACCGCCTCGAACGACAGCTTTGTCATATCCGGCCCTCCAGCGCGGCCATGACGCGCTCGGCGACGAGACCGGAGACGCGGCCATTCGACTCGACCGTGTTGCCCGCGATATGCGGCGTCAGGATCAGATTGGGCGTCCCGGCGAAGCGCTTCCCGCCCTCGCGCAAAGGCTCCTCCTCGAAGACATCGAGCGCCGCGCCGCCGAGCTTGCCACCCTTCAGCGCCGCGATCAGCGCCTCTTCATCCATGACGCCGCCGCGCGCTGCATTGACTAGCACAGCGTCCGGCTTCATCCGGGCGAAGGCCTCCTTGCCGATCAATCCGCGCGTTTCCGGCGTCAGCGGCAAATGGATACTGATGACATCCGCGCTGGAGAGGACCGCATCGAGGTCGAGACGCTGGGTCGCCTGCCAGTCCGGATCGTCCTCTGGCACGTAGGGATCGTAGGCGACGACGTTCATGCCGAGCAGGCGGGCGTGGTTGGCGGCATCGCGCGCGATCGCGCCGAAGCCGACCAGGCCGAGCCGTTTGCCGGCGATCTCGCGGCCGATCAGCTTGGTCTTGGGAAATTCTCCGGCGACCATCGCGGCATTGGCGAAATAGGCGCCACGCAGCAGCACCATCGCGCTGCCGATGACGTATTCGACCACGGACAGGCTGTTGGCGCCGGTCGCTGGGAAAACCTTGATGCCACGCGCCGTGCAGGCTTCCATGTCGATATTGTCGAGCCCGACGCCGAGCCGCCCGACGACCTTGAGCGCCTTGGCTGCGGTGAGCACGCCCCCCCTCACCTGCGTCTGATTGCGTACGATCAAGGCGGGAGATTGCGCAACCAGCTCCGCCAATTCGTCCGGCTTGCCGAAAAGCTCGGGGTCATGATGGACCTCGTAGCGCGCGCGTAGCATCGCAACGGCGGCCTCATCCATGAATTCGGTGATGATGATGTCTGCCATGGGGTCCCGGCCGGCTCTTATTCAAGAGTTGAAAGGTATGGTCGCCTTAAAGCCACCATCCGCATTTCGAATTCCCCGATCAGCCCAGCGCCAGCAGGCCGCCGGTGACGATAACCAGGATGACGAGACTCGTGCCCGTGACAAGCACGAGGTGCCGCCAGCCGAGGCGGGCCATCGCCGCCATGGAGGTGCCTAGCCCAAGTGCCGCGATGGCGATGAGCAAGCCCCAGCGCGAAACCTCGAGCAAGGCGTCGCGCAGCGGCAGATAGACGCTCGCCAGCGCCGGTTGCGTCGTCAGCAGGCTGTTGAGCAGGCACAGGCCGAGGAAGACGATCGCGAAGACCGGGACCGGTACCTTCGCATGCTCGGCATGCCCGCCCTCGCGCACCATCCACCAGCCCACGGCCAGCACCGCGGGCAGCAGCATGAACACCCGGAACAGCTTGACGATGATCGCCGCATTGGCCGCCTCGTCCGAGACCGCCTGGCCGGCGCCAACGACCTGGGCGACGTCATGGATGGTCGCGCCCAGCATGATGCCGGTCTGCATCGGCGAGAGATCGAGCCAGGCGCAGATCAAGGGATAAGCCAGCATCGCCAGCGTCGCGAAGGCGTTCATGGCGATGACGGTGAAGGCGACATCGGCCGCCTTGCCGCGATAATCGGGCACCACGGTCGCGGTCGCGAGCGCAGCCGACGCCCCGCAGACCGCCGTTGCAACGCCGGCAAGCGCGCCGACCCCGGCTTCGCGGCCGAGCCAGCGCGCCAGCAGGAAGCCGCAGATCACAGTCACGATCATCGAGGCGATGATGAGCAGCGCGGTCGAGAGCCCCAGCGCAATGATGTCGCCAAGCGCGACGCGCAGGCCCAGCAGCCCGATCGCCCACCGCAGCAGCTTCTTGACGCAGAAGGTCATGCCCGGCTCGAAGCGGACGGTGTTGGCCAAGGGATGCAGCAGCATGCCGATCACCAGCGCAATCACGACGGCGGGGACGCCGACACGGCCACCGGCCGCAGCCTTGAGCAGCGGCTCGACCAGCACGGAGGCAACCGCGACGACGACCGAGAGCGCGATGCCGTCGAGAAGGGGGCGCCAGGCGCTCAGCGGTGAAGTTGTCGCAACGGGCAAGAACGCGGCTCCGACTCGTCTGGTCGAGATGGCTTCGGCAAATGGGCTTCAGCAGATGGCTTCAGCAAAAACAGGGCCGAAGCGACGGCTCGCGTCGCCGCTCCGGCTGATAGCAGTCGCTCAGGCCGAGCGGTAGAGCTTGGTCATCGAGAATTCGCGATGCCCCAATGCTTCAGACGCGGTCAAGCGGCCATTGGCGGTGCGCACGATGTTCTGGATCAGCGCATCGCCGGCCTGGGGAATGGTGAGGTCGCGGCGCAGGATGCCGGAGACGTCGACATCGATATGCTCGGGCATGGTGCGCATCGTCTTCGGGTTGCCGGTGATCTTGATGACCGGCACGATCGGATTGCCGATGACGTTGCCCTGCCCGGTCGGGAAGGTGTGCACGACATAGCCGCCCGCAGCCATCAGCGTCACGCATTCGGCCGCGGCCGATGAGGTGTCCATATAGTAGAGCCCCGGCCCCTTGGACGGGGCCTCGGCCGGCTGCAGGATGTCGATGTAGTTGCACTCGCGGCCGATCTTCTCGAGATTACCGAGCGCCTTCTCCTCGATCGTGGTCAGGCCGCCGGCGATGTTGCCCTTGGTCGGCTGCGAGTCCGAGAGGTCGTCGGTCTTGTGCGCCTCGATGACGTCGTCCTGGTAGGCCTTCCACATCTTGTACCAGCGCTCGCCGACCTCGGGCGTCGCAGCCCTCGCCTTGCAGAGATGCTCGGCGCCGGTGATCTCCGAGGTTTCGCCGAAGACGCCGTGGATGCCGCGCGGGATCCATTTATCGTACATGTTGCCGACCGTCGGGCAGGAGGAGAGCCCCGTCGTCGTGTCGGACTCGCCGCATTTGGTGGAGACCCAGAGCTCCTCGATGCCGCATTTCTCGCGCTGCAATTCGCTCGCCCATTGCACGAACTCCTTGGCGACATAGGAGGCCTTGGCGATGGTGGCGATGTCGCCATGGCCCTCGATACCGAAGCCGACGACCGGCTTGCCGGTGGCGGCGATGCCGTCGACGACACGCTTGGTCCAACCATCCTCGATGCCGATCACGACCACCGCGGCGACATTGGGATTCGCACCGGTGCCGATCAGGGTGCGGAAATGGATGTCGAGGTCCTCGCCGAACTGGAGGCGGCCATAGGCATGCGGGATCGCCAGCGTGCCCTTGATGTTGTTGGCGACGGCCTCGCAGGCGGCGTTGGAGAGATCGTCCAGCGGCAGCAGCAGCACATGGTTGCGCACGCCGACGCGGCCGTTCTCGCGACGCCAGCCATGGAAGGCATCGAGGCTGCGACCGGTCGGACGCCGAACCATCGGAGCCTTGAATTCGGGCGCCTCGATCTTGCGGCCCTTGATCCGACCGAGCTTGCCCTTCACGAGATCGAAATTGGCGACGATCGACATGGCGTTTCCTCCATTCGTTGTGGGCTCGACCTTGCCGGGAGCCCTTTTTCAGATTCTTTTCAGGCGCCTGCGCCGGTTTCCTTCAGCGACGCAAGAACCCCATCAGCGCTTGGTCTCACCAGCGTTTGGTCTCACCAACGCTTGGTCTTGGCGTTGTGGACGTGCAGGTGCTCGCCCCGCTTCACATCGGCGACGGCCTTGCCGATGTCCTGGCCGTATTTCCAGATCGTATCGCCTGCCTTGATGTCCTTGAGCGCGACCTTGTGGCCGATCGGGATGTCCATCTTGGCGGTCAGGCGAAAATCGGAATTGTCGTGAGTGACGACGCCGAGCATGTCCGTGCCGGCCTTGAGGCCTTCGACGACGACGACGCCGACAGTGTCCTTCTTTTCATGGACCAGGAGATGGGGCTTGCTCATTCGGGGCTCCTCCGGGAGTGACGCAGATCGGCCGGGCAAATCGGCGCTCGACCTGAATGACGCCAAGTCTTATATAAGACATATGAGTGTGCACAAGCTGGAAAATCCCAGGCGCAATGTCGCCGACACAGCCGAGCCGCTCGGCTTCCGGCCGCTCTATCGGCAGGTCAAGGCGATCTTCGTCAGGCGGCTCGTGGATGGCGTCTGGGCGCCGGGCGAAAGCCTGCCCAGCGAAGGGCAGCTCGCCACCGAGATCGGCGTCAGCCAGGGCACGGTCCGCAAGGCGCTCGACGAGCTCGCTGCCGAGAACCTGCTGGTGCGCCGCCAGGGCCGCGGCACCTTCGTCGCCGAGCATGACGAGCGGCGCATCCTGTTCCAGTTCTTCAAGCTGGTTCACGACGATGGCGAGCGCCGCTTTCCCGACAGCACCGTGCTGGGGGTGGAGACCGGCAAGGCCGATGAATCCGAATACGTGGCGCTCGATCTCGACGGAGAAGCCGACGTCATCCGTATTCGTCGACTGCGGTCGCTCGATGCCGTCCCCATCATCCTGGAGACGCTGACCTTGCCGCAGCGTGTCTTTCCGGGGCTGGAAGCGGGACCGATCCCCAATAATCTCTACAGCCTGTTCGCCGCACGCTACGGCGTGACGATCGCCAATGCGCGGGAGCGCCTGAAGGCCGTGGCGCTCGACGCCGACGAGGCCAGCCAGCTCGCTGCACCCGTCGGCACAGCTGCCCTGCGGATCGACCGCATTGCCTTTTCGCTTGATGGCTCGCCGGTCGAGCGACGCCTGAGCATCTGCCTGACCAAGGAGGCCCACTACCTGTCCGACCTGCGCTGACGCGCCAGGTCCGATCCGCTCGCTTTCCCACCAAGCCGCCGCAGAGCGGTTTCAAAACCGGAGGAAATGGATGCCAGCGAACACAATGAAACGCCTCACATTCGGGGCGCTATTGGCCCTGGGGCTTGCCATGCCGGCATGGGCGCAAAGCTTCCCCAGCAAGCCGATCGCCCTGATCGTACCCTTCGCCGCCGGGGGGCCCAGTGACGTCATCGCCCGCCTCGTCGGCGACCATATGGGGCGCACGCTCGGTCAGCAGATCCTCGTCGAGAACGTCGCCGGCGCCGGCGGCACGGCAGGAGCGCGACGCCTCGCATCGGCGGAGCCCGATGGGCATACGCTCTTGATCCACCATCTCGCGCTCGCCGCGGCGCCCGCGCTCTACGGCAATCTGACCTATGACACGCGCACGGCCTTTGCGCCGGTCGGCCTGATCAATACCGGGCCGATGGTGCTCGCAGGCAAGCTCGCCCTGCCGCCGGTCGATGCCAAGGCGTTCTTTCCCTATGCCAAGCTCCAGGCCGAGAAGCTGACGATCGCTCATGCCGGCATCGGCTCGAACGCGCATCTCTGCGCCGTGCTGCTGGGCCAGGCGCTTGGCGTGAAGTTCGCGCAGGTCGCCTATCGTGGCACCGGACCGGCGATGAACGACCTTGTCTCCGGACAGGTCGATCTGCTTTGCGATCAGTCGACCACGGCCGTGCCGCAGGTCCAGGGTGACAAGATCCGCGCCTATGCCGTGACCTCGACCGAACGCCTCGATGTCCTGCCCAATACTCCGACGGCGCGCGAGAGCGGCACCGACCTCGAAATGACGATCTGGCACGGACTCTATGCCCCGAAGGGCACGCCCGCCCCTGTGCTCGACAAGCTCAATGGCGCGCTCAGGGCAGCGCTCAAGGATCCCACGGTGCTCGAGCGCTTCAAATCTGCCGGCACCCGGACCTTCCCAGAGAGCGACTGGACCCGCGAGGCGCATGCGAAGCGCTTCAATGCGGAGATCGCGAAATGGGCGGCCTCACTGCAAGCGGCCGGCGTCACGCCGCAGAATGTGAACTGAGCGATTTCCGATCCGATTGGCTCGGAAATGGCTCTAGCTCTTTGTTGGAACGCGCTTTCTTCACGCAATCCGGCGTCCGCTTCGTTCAAAAACGCTTTCGAGCAGGATGCGAAAAGTGGGCACCGGTTTTTCGCATTGATCCTGCTCTCACTCTTGGATGAGAGCCGCGCGAACACGCGCCGCTCGCCTCGATGGGCGGCGCGTGCTACCGGCCTTGGCATGTCAAGCAATGTCGTGCCGCTCGAAACCTTCCTTGACCTGCCCGACCATGCCCGGCTGCTCGGGCTCGATCTCGGTACCAAGACGATCGGGCTCGCCTTGTCCGACGTCGAACGGCAGATCGCGACGCCTCTGGAGACGATCCGCCGGGTCAAGTTCGGGCTCGATGCGGCGGCCCTCATCAAGATCGCGCAGAACCATGCCGTGGCGGGGCTGATCATCGGCCTGCCGCTCAACATGGACGGTTCGGAAGGGCCGCGCGTTCAGTCGACGCGTGCTTTCGTGCGCAATCTGGCGCCGCTCACGCCGCTGCCGGTCGCCTATTGGGACGAGCGCATGTCGACCATGGCCGTCACCCGCACCTTGCTGTTCGCCGACGCCTCGCGCGCCAAGCGGGCCGAAGTCGTCGACAAGATGGCTGCCGCCTACATCCTGCAGGGTGCGCTCGACCGGTTGATGCGCATGGAGCCGGGCGATCCCGAACATGACGACGCCGCGCCGGATGGAGCCGACGCGGCGCGTTAGACGGACGGGAAAGCCTGATTTACTGCCCGAGGAGCCCGCGCCTGATCAGATCCTGCTGGGTCCCGCGCGGGTTGTTGTTGCCCCTGCCCGGTCCAGCTCCCTGATCATAACCGCGCGCCCGACGATCGTAGCCTCCGCGATCATCGCGGCGGTAACCATCACGCCGATCATAGCGGTCCCGGCGCTCGTAGCGCTCACGCCGATCATAATCGGGATCGCGGTCATAGCCGCGATTATACTGGGCCGAGGCCGAGCCGGCTCCGCCAATGGCGGACACGACCAAGCCAAGGCAAAGCCATATCGCCTTGCGATCGTAAGACATCAAATTTCCCCCAGTGATGTCGGCAGGCCCGGCCTTTCCGGCCGAGCCTGCCTATGTGCGTCAACGACCGCCGCGAGACGGATCGACCGTTCCGTTACGTGAGCGATAGCCCGAGTCGTAACCGCCTTGATAGTAGCGATAGCGTGGGGCGTAGACCGGCGGAGCCTCGTAGACCGGGGCCGGCTCGTAATAGACCGGGGCGGGCGGGGCATAATCGTAGCCATTGTCATAGCCGTAATAGGGATCGGCATAGGCCGGACGGCTCGCGGCGACCGCCGCGGCACCGAGGAGGCCGAGGCCAACCGCACCAGCGACAGCCGCACCGCGCCCGCCATGCCAACCGCGACGATGGCCGCGATAATAGCTGTACTCCGCCGGGGCCGCGTCGAGCCTCTGCGCATCGCCCCGCAGCCGCGTCTCGCTTGCGAAGGCAGGCGTCGCGAGCCCTGCCCCGGCAATGGCCGCGGCCGTCAGGCCCGCAATGAAAACAGTCCTCTTGGAAGCCATGATGGTATCTCCTGAGGTGGTCAGCAGCAGCATCCACAAGATGCCTGCGCCGGCTTGAACACGACCTGAACCAATCGCGGCAGTATTGCGGCGATAGCAGGCCACCTATCCCTCTGCGCCCTTGTCCGGGCCTCATCGCCATGACAGGAGAAGGGCCCGCCTTGACGATGCTCTCGGTCTAAACAACGAGCGTCTCGGCCGCTTGTTCCGATTCCGGGTGCCGCCAGCCCGCCGCGACGGGCAGCCGCCATCTGGATCCGCCCGCGACATGAGCCCGATGATCAACAGCCTCGTCGCCGTCTTCCTGGTGATCGCAACAGGATGGGGCCTCAAGACCGCGGGCTTCGTCACGGCGACGCATTGGAGCGGCGTCGAGCGGCTGACCTATCAGGTGCTGTTCCCCGCAGTCGTGATCCATACCTTGGCGGTCGCCGATCTGAGCCGCCTGCCCGTCCTGGCAATGGGCCTGAGCCTGATCCTGACCATACTCTGCGTCGCCGCGGCGCTTCTGTTGAGCCGCCCCCTGCTGCGGCGTCTCGGGATCGAGGGACCGGCCTTCACCTCGATCTTCCAGGGCTCGGTGCGCTGGAATACTTTTGTGGGCCTGGCGCTCGCCTCGGGGCTCCTAGGCCGCGACGGCGCCACGATGATGGCGATCGCGGTCGCGGCGATGATCCCGCTGCTGAACGTGATGTGCGTGATCGTGCTGGCGCGCTACGCCAATGGACAGCCGATGAGCCCAGGCGCAACGGTGCGCTCGGTTGCGCTCAACCCATTCATCTGGTCCTCAGCGCTCGGGCTGATCCTCAATCAGTTGCAGTGGATGCTCCCGGTCGCGGTCGCGACCTATGTCGACATTTTGGGCCGCGCGGCGCTCGGCATCGGGCTGCTGGTGGTCGGAGCCGGGCTCGATCTGGGCCGCCTCGCCAAGCCCCGGCTCGCTCATGGCCTGGCCATCGCGCTCAAGCTCGTCGTCATGCCGGTGCTGGCCTGGACGCTCGCCCGGCAGCTCGGCGTCTCGGGACCGGCCCTGACGATGACGGTGGTCGCCGCCGCCGTCCCGACCGCCACGGCCGCCTATTTCCTGGCGCGTGACCTCGGCGGCGACGCGCCGCTGATGGCCGAGATCACGACAATGCAGACCTTGCTCGCGCTCGGTACCCTGCCGCTGGCGGTGCTCATCCTCACCTGAGTGGTCACCGCTACGTTTAGGACAGTCAAATCGAATTTTACACGCATTGATTGCGTCTTCATAAGACGACGCGAATATGGATGAGGCCCAGATGTCGCGCGACATCGCGCGCATGATCACGGGAGTTCAGCCCATGATACCGCGACGAGTTACCTTCCCACGCTCCGGCAGCGCCGTGCGCGACGGAGCTCGCTCCAGCTCTTCCGTCTCGCCTACAGTGATGCTCGCCGAAGAGCCACAGCTCTCCGAATTGCAGCAGGCGACCGTGCTTTACATCGAGCGCATGAGCGCCGAGCTGCTCCGGATGGCTAAATCCGCCGATATGGAGAGCCTCGCTTATTTCCTGGACATGACGCGGCTCGAAGCGTCCATCCAGCTCAAGCGCGAGGCGGGCGCGAACCTGATGTGACCCCGCAAGGGGCTGGGATAGCTCAAGTCAATCTTTTTTAAACTCCAGGTTGCATTATCGCGATATTGCACCCAATGGAGGCATTGACGTGACTGCAGCTGCCGAACCCGGCCAAGCCCTCCCCGGAAACCAGCCGCGCAAGGGCGGCGAAGCTTCGCCCCCCATGGCCGCAGCGCCAGCCGGCGCGATCGACGGCCGCGCCGCCCAGCGCCGCCAGCTCCAGTTCGAGGTCTCACACTATATCGAATTGCTGCTCATCGAACTCGGCACGATGGCGCGCGCCGCCGATCTGCGGCATCTGGTCTATTTCCTCGAACTGACGCGCCAGGAGGCGAGCGACCAGACCGAGCGTTGCCGCCCCAATCCCTAGAGCCGGATGACTTCAGACGGAAACACGGCGTGATTCCGTCTGAAGTCTGAAACCGTCTCTCATCTAAAAATGAGAGCAGGATCGATGCGAAAAACCGGTTCCCACTTTTCGCATCCTGCTCTGACGGTTCCGCGCCAGGCGATCCCACCTCAGGGCATCAGGCGCGTCAGCAAGCCGCCTGGCTGCCGCAAGACCGTGCCTGAAAGCTCCAGCTCCAGAAGCTCCCGGCTGACGTCGCGGGCGGAACGGCCGCTGGCGCGAACGAGATCGTCGATCGAGATCGGCGCCGCGCCAAGCAGATCGAGCAGGTTGATGCCCTGATCGCTCGTCTCCGACGGCAAGACCTTGTCCTGCCAAGCCTTGTCCTGCCAAGCCTTGTCCTGCCAAGCCGTGTCCGCCGGGAGTTCCGTCTTCGGCGCGGGCGTAATCCCAGGCAGATCGAGCTCGTCCCACAGCGCCTGAGGCGGAGCCTCTCCCGCGCCATCCCGCATCACGGCTCCGGCGCCGCCAAATCCCTGGCCGCCAAATCCCTGGCCGCCAAGCCCCTGTTCGAACTCGACCAGCGGCAGCAGTGCCTCGATGACGTGAGCGGCTTCCGCGCAAAGCGTCGCGCCCTCGCGAATCAGGTGGTTACCGCCTTCCGCGCGCGGGTCGAGCGGCGAGCCGGGAACCGCGAAAACCTGCCGGCCTTGCTCATTGGCGAAGCGCGCCGTGATCAGCGAGCCCGATTTGCGTGCCGCTTCGACCACCACGGTTCCCAGCGACAGCCCGGAGACGAGCCGGTTGCGGCGCGGAAAGTCGCGCCCGCGTGGAGCCCAGCCCATCGGCATCTCGCTGATCCCGGCGCCGCTCTCCAGAAGCCGCCGGAACAAGGACTGATTCTGCGGCGGATAGACCTCGTCGAGACCGCCAGCCAGCACGGCGATTGTTCCAGTCCCAAGGCTCGCTTCATGGGCTGCGGTGTCGATGCCGCGCGCCAGCCCCGAGACCACGACGAAACCCGCCTCTCCAAGATCGCGCGCCAGCCTGGCTGTGAATTTCTGCCCGGCGGCAGACGCGTTGCGCGAGCCGACGAGCGCAACGCAAGGCCGCAGCAGGGCATCAGCCGCCCCGATCACCGCCAGCAAGGGCGGTGCCGAATCGATCGCCTGCAAGGGCTTCGGATAGGCCGCCTCGCCCAGGGCGATCAAACGGCCGCCCTGATGCTGTAGAGCGGCGAACTCACGCTCCGCCTCGGCCAGCGTGCAGAGCCGCAGTGTGCGGCCGGACTGCCGTGCGAGATCCGGCAGGGCTTCAAGCGCTGCGGCCGCCCCGCCGAAGCGGTTCATCAAGGCGCGGAAGGTACGCGGGCCGACGCTTTCGCTGCGGATCAGTCGCAGCCAATCCAGGCGCTGGCGATCGGTGAGGGCGACGCCAGCCATGCCCGTTCAGCCCTTCTGACCGATCTTGCCTTCGCGGCCGCCGAGCAGCCGCGCGATGTTCTCCCGATGCATGTACCAGAGCAGCACGGTGAGCAGCGCCATCCCCGCCGCCATCTGATACTCATGCGCCCAGAACCAGAGCAGGAGCGGCGCCAGCACGCTCGCCAGCAGCGCCGAGACCGAGGAATACCGGCTGAGATAGGCAACGCTGAGCCAGATCGCGGCAAAAGTGACAGCAATCGGCCATTTCAGCCCGATCAGGATACCGAGATAGGTGGCGACGCCCTTGCCGCCACGAAAGCGCAGCCAGACCGGGAAGAGATGGCCGAGAAAGGCTCCGAACCCTGCCAGCAGGGCGGCGCTCTTGCCACCGACCAGATAGGCGCTGAGCAGCACCGCCGTCGTGCCCTTGAGCATGTCGCCGGCCAGCGTCAGGGCCGCGAGCTTCTTGTTGCCGGTGCGCAGCACATTGGTCGCGCCGATATTGCCCGAGCCAATGCTTCGCAGATCCGGCCCGCCCGACAGGCGCGTCAGGATGATCCCGAAGGGAATCGAGCCGAGCAGATAGCCGATGGCGAGGGCCGCACAAACAGAGGGCCATGACAGGCCCAAATTCATCCAGTCCGGCATGCCACCCCTCTCGTCTCAGCCCGCACGCGGGAGCTTAGAGCATTGCGCGAAAAAGTGGGTACCGGTTTTTCGCTGGAGCAATGCTCTCAACCCCGGGAAACGTGATCTAGACCGCGTCGTCGTGATAGACCACCCTGCCCGCGACCAGCGTCGTGCGCACCAGCCCTTCGAGCTTGGCCTCGTCGAAAGGCGAGTTCTTGGCGCGCGATTTGAGCTTGCGCTTATCGACGACATGCGGGGCGTCGGGATCGAACAAAGCAAGGTCTGCGGGCGCGCCCACCGCAAGCCGGCCGCCGGGCAGGCCGAGCAAGCCGGCCGGCCGCGCCGAGAGCGAAGCCAGCAGCGTGGCGAGGCCGATCTGCCCGGCATGGACCATGCGCAGGGCGGCCGGCAGCAAGGTCTCGATGCCGAGCGCGCCATCAGCGGCTTCCGCAAAGGGCTGGCGCTTGGTCTCGACGTCCTGGGGATCATGATCGGAGACCACGACGTCGATGACGCCCTCGGCCAGCGCCGCGACCATGGCGAGGCGCTCCTGCTCATGGCGCAGCGGCGGGGAGACCTTGCAGAAGGTGCGATAGTCCCCGACATCGTTCTCGTTCAGCGTCAGGTTGTTGATCGAGACGCCGCAGGTGACGCGCAGTCCCGACGCCTTGGCCCGGCGCACCAGCTCGACCGATTCCGCGCAGGAAATCATCGCCGCGTGGTAGCGCGAGCCGGTCGCCCGCGCGAGCCGGATGTCGCGCTCCAGCATCACGGTCTCGGCCTCGTGGGGGATGCCCGGCAGCCCCTTGCGGCTGGCGAATTCGCCCTCATTCATGACGCCCGAACCACGCAGATCGGGATCCTCGACATGGTTCATCAACAGCGCGTCGAAATCGCGGGCGTAAATCATCGCCCGACGCAGCAATTGCGGATTGCGGACCGCCTTGGCGCCATCGCCGAACGCCACGGCACCGGCCTCCAGCAACAGGCCGAACTCGGTGATCTCCTTGCCCAGCATACCCTTGGTCAGGGCGGCCGACGGCAGGACGTTGACGATCGCCTTGTCGCGGGCGCGGCGCTTAATGAAGTCGATGATCGCGGGGTCGTCGATCGGCGGATCGGTATCGGGCCGGCAGACCACCGTTGTGACGCCGCCCGCAGCGGCGGCTTGCGAGCCGGTGCCGAGCGTTTCGCGGAATTCGGCCCCCGGCTCGCCGAGAAAGGCGCGCAGATCGACCAGCCCCGGCGCCAAAACCAGGCCGCCGGCATCGATCAGATGCGTGCCTTCCGCGACGGTCGGGGGCGCACCGCCCCAGACGACATCCACGATCAGTCCCGACCGGATGAGGAGCGAACCGCGCTCGTCGCGTCCCGTCGCCGGATCGACAAGCCGGGCGTTGACGATCGCGATGTCCTGAAGTTCAGCCATGGTCGGTTCCATTCCTGCCGTCACGGCTCTGCCTGCGCGCGAAGGCATAAGTCCAGAAGCCCACCAGACCCCAGAACGCCAGACATAAAACGGCGCCCGCCACGACGATGAACCAGGTCCAGCCCGAGCGCGGCTCGGCGTAGAGGAACCCGGCCGAGACGACGAGATAGAGCGCCACGAAGACGTATCGGACCCGGCGCATCAGCTTCAGCAGCAGGGCAAGGGCGAAGTCCACTGCGCTCAGCCATTCGGCAGGTGCTGGGCGAGCGCATCGAGTACGGCCATGCGGACGGCGACGCCCATCTCGACCTGTTCGCGGATCAATGACTGTGCGCCGTCGGCGACCTCGGAGGAGATCTCGACACCGCGGTTCATCGGGCCTGGATGCATCACGAGCGCGTCCGGCTGAGCCGCATCGAGCTTGTCGCGATCGAGGCCGAAATAGCGGAAATACTCCTTTGGAGACGGCACGAACGCGCCATGCATGCGTTCGAGCTGCAGGCGCAGCATCATCACGATGTCAGCGCCTTCCAACCCCTTCTTCATGTCGGTGAAGGCCGTAACGCCCATGCGCTCGATGCCGGCCGGTAGCAGGGTCGAAGGTGCGATCAAACGGACTTTCGCGCCAAGCGCGTTCAACAGGATGATGTTGGAGCGGGCGACGCGCGAATGCAGGATGTCGCCGCAGATCGCCACCGTCAGCCCGGCGATGCGGCCCTTGTTGCGGCGGATGGTGAGCGCGTCGAGAAGCGCCTGCGTCGGGTGCTCATGGGCGCCGTCGCCGGCATTGACCACGGAGCAATCGACCTTGCGGGCCAAGAGATTGACCGCACCGGCCGCATGATGACGCACCACCAGGATATCGGGCCGCATCGCGTTCAAGGTCGCTGCGGTGTCGATCAGCGTCTCGCCCTTCTTCACCGAAGAGGAGGCGACCGACATGTTCATGACGTCGGCGCCGAGCCGCTTGCCGGCGAGCTCGAAGGAGGCCTGCGTCCGGGTCGAGGGCTCGAAGAACAGGTTGATCTGGGTGCGGCCGCGCAGGGTCGCCGTCTTCTTTTCGACCTGCCGGGAGAGCGCGACATAGGTGTCGGCCCTGTCCAACAGCGCCTCGATGTCCAGATGGGACAACCCCTCGATGCCGAGGAGGTGGCGGTGCGGGTAGAGCGGTGCTGGCGATGTCATTTGAAGACGGGTGTTTAGGCGCGAGTCGTGGCGCGCGCAAGGCGGTGCTGCATATTGTCGTCTACCGTTAGGTCATGTCAGATGGGCCCAGCGTTGAGACAGGGGAGTTTTCATGAAACGGCCGGCGCTTGCGCTGCTGAGCGCGATCCTTGTGACGGCAGGTAGCGAGGCAAAGGCCGCCGCCTGCACCTGCGAAGGGCTGAAATCCTTGCAGAATGAATTGAAGCTTGCCCTGATCCTGCGCGACAAGCACGCCGCCAAGGCCCACGATCTGCGCGAGAAATACGGCGCCCCGCCGAAGGATTTCGCCGTCAACGCTGCACGGCGGGATTACGAGGCCTTCGAAGCTCCGCCCAGAAAGGGCGAGAAACCAGCGCCGGGCAGCGCACGGGATGGCCTCCCCCCGCCGACGCCGGGGGCCCCGCAGGAGATCAAATTCGTACCGCGCGGAGCACAGCTGCGCGACAACGCTGCCAACAACCGGGAGAAGGAAGGCATTCCGGAAGCAACAAAATGGGTGAACGACTACACTCAGCCCGACCTTCCGCTGCGCCGCGAGATCGAGGAAAAACACCGCAAGGCCGGCAAGGATCTGTGTGCGCCCGAGAACGAAGCCGCGATGAAGCAGGCCACGACACAAGGAAGCGTCTGCGACGGGATTGCGAAGGCGCTTCAGGTCCATGAGGCCGCACATCGCGATACATGCCAGCGACTGGGCTTCTACGCATTCAACGAGCGCCATGCCTATGAACAGGCCGAGGACGAGGTGAAGGCCTATCGAGCCCAGGTCGACGTGCTGGCCGGCGAGATCCGGCGCGTGCTGAAGCAGAAGAAAACCAAGATCACCTCCGGCAGCCCGGGCCCGACGCCTGAGAGCCTACTCGGAATCGAGGTTCGCTGCGCCCTGGCCTTCAGCGTCGCCGGTCAGGTCGACGACCTGAAATTCTCCGACAAGGTCTGCGATTCGGCAGAGGCATTCACAGTCAAAACCTCGCCGAATGCCAATTTCCAATTCACGCCGAACGGCGAGAAGACGGGAACCTACGCCTATAACGGACGGGTGGTCGGGGCCCAGTTCTATGGCAGCGGCAGCTATGCGCTGGAATTGCAAGACGGCAAAGGCACATTGAAGCTCGACGGCTCCGGCCGCTGGAACGTCAAGCATCCAATGGGCAACTCCTCCAAAAGCGGCCCCGAAAGCCTGCGGGCGACGGAGCTTCCCGAGGGCTGCAACTAGAGCATTTCCGCGTTTCTCCGAAGCGCGGAAATGCTCTACCGCCTTGCCTTATCGCATTGTCTTCACGCGAACCGGTGTCCACTTCGCTCGAAAATGCTCTGGAGCCTCATTCCGCCTTCACGCTGTAGACGTGATCGGCCCCAGGGAATCGGCGGGCCCGGACGTCGTCGGCATAGCCGGTGACCGCCTGCCTCACCTCAGCGGCGAGATTGCCATAGGTTTTCACGAATTTCGGCACGCGCCCGGTCAGGCCGAGCATGTCGTCGAGGACGAGGATCTGGCCGTCGCAAGCCGCGGACGCGCCGATGCCGATGGTCGGGATGCCGACCCCCTCAGTGATCTGCGCGGCCAGCGGTTCGGCGACAGCCTCGACCACCATCGCGAAGGCGCCCGCCTGCGCGACCGCCTCGGCATCTGCGAGAATGGCCGGCCACTGCGCCTTGCTGCGGCCCTGTGCCTTGAAGCCGCCGAGCGTGTTGACGGCCTGCGGCGTCAGCCCGATATGGCCCATCACGGGTACACCGCGCTCGACCAGGAAGCGGATCGTCTGCGCCATGCGCGCGCCGCCTTCGAGTTTGACCGCACCGCAACCGGTCTCCTTGAGGATGCGGGCGGCGTTGCGCAGGGCCTGCTCGCGGCTTTCCTCATAGCTGCCGAAGGGCATGTCGACCACGATGAGGGCGTGGCGCGTCGCGCGCATCACGGCCTGGCCATGCAGGATCATCATCTCCAGCGTCACCGGAACGGTGCTGTCGAGCCCGTAGACCACCATGCCCAACGAATCGCCGACCAGGATGAAATCGGCGACCTCGTCGACGATGCCCGCCATCGCAGCGGTATAGGCGGTCAGGGAGACGATCGGCTCGCCGGATTTGCGTATCTGGATGTCCTGCGCGGTCCGGCGCTTGATCAAGCTGTGTACAGACACGATATCCTCCGCTCATCATCGTCGAACGTCAGCGCCCGGGTAAGGCCTCCACCCGTCCGGGCAAAGCATAATCGGCGTTTGACAGAGAGAACGGCGTGAACCACTTTCGCGCGCCCTTCCGAACCGCTATCAACGCGCCCTGCGCCAAGCTTCGCCAGGCAGGCACATAACGTGCTTTCCCTGTGCTTTGCCCGGCCCCGTCCTTCGCCCATTGAGACTGAAACGCACCATGAAGCTCCTCGTCGTCGAGTCGCCGGCCAAGGCCAAGACGATCAACAAGTATCTCGGCTCGGATTACGAGGTCATCGCCTCGTTCGGGCATATCCGCGACCTGCCCGCCAAGGACGGCTCCGTCGAGCCCGAGCAGGACTTCGCGATGAAGTGGGAAATCGAGGGGCGCGGCGCCAAGCAGGTCGCCGAGATCGTCAAGGCGCTGAAGGGCGCCGACAAGCTGATCCTCGCAACCGACCCGGACCGCGAGGGCGAGGCCATCTCCTGGCACGTGCTGGAAGCGCTGAACGCCAAGCGGGCGCTCAAGGGCATTCCCGTCGAGCGCGTCACCTTCAACGCCGTGACCAAGGACGCCGTGGAAAAGGCGCTCGCCAATCCGCGCCAGGTCGACCAGGCGCTGGTCGACGCCTATCTGGCGCGCCGAGCGCTCGACTATCTCGTCGGATTCACCCTGTCCCCCGTGCTTTGGCGCAAATTGCCCGGCGCGCGCTCGGCCGGCCGTGTCCAGTCGGTCGCGCTGCGCATCGTCTGCGACCGCGAGCGCGAGATCGAGGCCTTCCGGGCACGCGAATACTGGTCGCTGGTGGCCACACTCGCCACCAGCGCAGGCGGCGTCTTCGACGCGCGGCTCGTCGGTGCCGACGGCAAGAAGATCACCCGGCTCGACATCGGCACGGGCGACGAGGCGCGCGCCTTCAAGGCGGCGCTGGAGACCGCCGCCTTCAGCGTGGCGAATGTCGAGGCCAAGCCGGTCAAGCGCCACCCCTATCCGCCCTTCCAGACCTCGACCTTGCAGCAGGAGGCCTCGCGCAAGCTGGGCCTCGCCCCGGCGCGAACGATGCAACTGGCGCAGCGGCTCTATGAGGGCGTCGACATCGGCGGCGAGACCGTGGGTCTCATCACCTATATGCGAACCGACGGCGTCGACATGGACGGCTCGGCCATCACCGCCGCCCGGCGCGTCATCGGCAAGGAGTTCGGCGACGCCTATGTTCCCGGCGTGCCGCGCAAATACACGGTCAAGGCCAAGAACGCGCAGGAGGCCCATGAGGCGATCCGGCCGACTGATCTCGGCCGTCTGCCGGCCATGGTGGCGCGCCATCTCGAACCCGAGCAGGCGCGGCTCTACGAACTGATCTGGAAGCGTACCATCGCCAGCCAGATGGAATCGGCCTCGCTCGAACGCACCACGGTCGACATTGCGGCCAAGGTCGGCGCGCGCAATCTGGAGCTGCGCGCCACCGGCCAGGTCGTACTCTTCGACGGCTTCCTGACGCTCTATCAGGAGAGCCGCGACGACGAGGAGGACGAGGACTCCAAGAAGCTGCCGGCGATGAAGAATGGCGAGCCGCTCGAGAAGCGCGCCATCGCGGCCGACCAGCACTTCACCGAGCCGCCGCCGCGCTATTCGGAAGCCAGCCTCGTCAAGCGCATGGAAGAGCTCGGCATCGGCCGCCCCTCGACCTATGCCGCGACGCTGTCGACCCTGCGCGACCGCGAATATGTCCGCATCGACAAGAAACGCCTCGTCCCCGAGGACAAGGGCATGCTGGTGACGGCGTTCCTGGAGAGCTTCTTCAAGCGCTATGTCGAGTTCGATTTCACGGCGAATCTCGAGGAGCAACTCGACCGGGTCTCCAACGCCGAGATCGACTGGAAGGTGCTGCTGCGCGAATTCTGGGAAGAGTTCACCAAATCGATCGGCGAGACCAAGGATCTGCGCGTCACCGAGGTGCTGGAGGCGCTGAACGGCGTGCTCGGCGCCCATGTCTTCCCGGCGCGCGAGGATGGCGGCGATCCGCGCTCCTGCCAGGTCTGCGGCACCGGTACGCTCTCGCTCAAGCTCGGCAAGTTCGGCGCCTTCGTCGGCTGTTCGAACTATCCGGAGTGCCGCTACACCCGGCCGCTGACCGTCTCCGCGGCTGATGGCGAAGCCACCACTGAGGGCGGTCAAGGTGCGCCGGGCGTGCGCATCCTCGGCAAGGATCCGGTCACGGAGGTCGACGTCACGCTGCGTGATGGCCGCTTCGGGCCCTATATCCAGCTTGGCGAGGGTGAGAAGCCCAAGCGCTCCAGCCTGCCCAAGGGCATGAGCGCGGCCAGCGTGACGCTGGAGAAGGCGCTGGCGTTGCTGGCGCTGCCAAGGGAGGTCGCGAAGCATCCCGAGAGCGGCGAGCCGATCCTCGTCGGAATCGGCCGCTACGGGCCTTACGTCCAGCACGGCAAGACCTACGCCAATATCGACAAGGACGACGATATCCTCGAACTCGGCGGCAACCGCGCCATTGACCTGATCGTCGCCAAGGAGAGTGGCGGCGGCGGCAGCCGTTTCGGGCGTGGCGCAGCCGTGCCGGGGCGCGATCTCGGTGAGCACCCGGGCGGCGGCAAGCTCGTCGTCCGCGCCGGCAAATACGGCCCTTACGTCAACTGGGGCAAG
Organism: Bosea vaviloviae; assembly: GCF_001741865.1. Taxonomy (NCBI): domain Bacteria; kingdom Pseudomonadati; phylum Pseudomonadota; class Alphaproteobacteria; order Hyphomicrobiales; family Alloboseaceae; genus Allobosea; species Allobosea vaviloviae. The sequence continues at coordinate 3,919,072 of NZ_CP017147.1, read as the reverse complement.
GTCAATGCGACCCTGCCCAAGGCGATGACGCAGGAGGCGATCACGCTCGAACAGGCGGTCGAACTCGTCAACACCAAGGCTGAGGCCAGCGGCGTCAAGGGTGGCGGGAAGCCAAAGGCTGCGGCGAAGGCGAAGACTCCGGCCAAGGCTGCCGCGAAATCCTCGGCCAAGCCCAAGGCCGCTGCAAAGGCAAAGGCGCCAGCCAAGGCAGCGGCGAAACCGAAGGCGGCCGCCAAGGCCTGACGGACCACACCGTCATTCCGGGGCAGGCCGCAGGCCTGAGCCCGGAACCGATGATAGTGACCAGAAAGATGCTGGAACGACAGCGCTTCAGCTGTGAGGGCATCGGTTCTGGGTTCCGGGCACTTCGCGGAGTTTATCCTTGGGCCGACCAAAGGTCGGACCCGAGGGCGAAGCTGACGGCCTGGCTTCCTCGCAGAACGTCAGCTACCGGCTCGCCACGACGACCAGGCGCTTCACCTCGCCGCGCAGATAGGCCTGCAGGAACTTGTCGTAGTCCTTGAACGACACGCAGCCATTCGAATCGCCGTTGGGGCCGAGCAGATAGGTGTGGGTCAGGAGGCCGGCGCGGCCATGGATCGCGCCGCTGCCGCCGACGGGGTTGAGACGCAGCGCCCGCACGCCATGGAACAGCGCCTCGCGCTCGGTCAGATCATAGGTATGCGGCGGCGTGGCGCCGTGCATCCGGACATGGACGAAACGAGGGTCGTCCATCTTGTCGCCGAGACCTGAATGCGCCTCCAGGCGATCGCCATTGGGCATGTAGACCGTGCGCGCGCTGATGTCGTAGATCGCCGTCGCCTGCGCCGAACCGAACGACGGCGCCGTGCCGGGGCTGAGCCGGCGTCCGCGTGAACGGTCGACGACATCATCTTCGGGCGCTGCGTAGGCAAGAGCGGGCCCGGCTGGCTGAGGCGGGACGCCAAAGAATTTTTCGAAGAACGAACGGTTGTCCGGTGCTTGCGCAGGCGCGGCCGCGACCTTGGGCCGGCGCGCCGGCTGGCGCAGCACGATGGCCGGCGGCTCGCGGGTCTCGGGAAGCTTGAGCTCAGACGGCCGTGCGATCGGCAGCGGCGCGCCGGGCGCGAGCCTGAGCGCTGAAGGGGTCTTGAGAATGTCCGACACCGACCCGGTCGAAGGAGAGGCCGTAGGCGCGATGCTTCCGGTCGTGTCCACGTCACGCGGGACGATCGCAGCCGAAGCCGAAACAATGGGTTGCGACAGGACGGCCGGCGCGAGCGAAGCCGTCTGCAGCGGCGTGTTAACCTGGAAACCCGCATCCAGCGGCGCGCTGCGCCCCAAAGTGGTGGGTGCAGGGCCGAGCTTGAATTCGGAGTTCAGGAGATTGCTGTAAACTCTTGCTGCCTCAGTCTTTTGCAGCGATGCAGCCGCTGTCTGCACGGGCCTCGTATCATGGGTCGCTGGCCTATCCTGCGACCCATCCATCACCAGGAAACCCAGTGCGGTGGTGGCCGCGACGAAGGCAAGCTGGAGCAACACTTTGCGGCGCAGCCGGGCGCGAGAGCGCAACCTGACTGCACGCGGCCTGTAGCCTTGGTCCGACATGGGGGCGGCGCTCTCAACTCAACAACGCAACACGCCGCTTGCCCCAGTGAACGAAACCCAACGCGGCCGGCTCTCCGCCGCGCTCGAACAAGAGCACGAGCCGAGAAAGGCGCTGATCGTCCATGCAGGGAAGCCAGCAACTCAACTGAGTTCAGTTAAAGTCCTGCGTGGTTAATTGCCGGTGAATCCAACGCGGCAATTTGCGACAAAAAAACGCGGCGGACCGATCCGGTCCGCCGCGCCTGATAGGTCGGCGTGTTAAATCTCGCCCCGCCGTTCAGAGCGGCTTCAGCCCGGCCTCGATCTGCGCCCGCTTCGGCTCCAGGAAGGGCGGCAGAGCGAGCTTCTCACCCATCGTCTCGGCCGGCTCGTCGGCGGAGAAGCCGGGCTCGTCGGTCGCGATCTCGATCAGGATGCCGTTCGGCTCGCGCAGATAGAGCGAGCGGAAGTAGAAGCGGTCGACCTTGCCGCTATTGGGATAGCCCGCCTCCTTGAGGCGCTCCGCCCAGGCGTCGTAGTCGGCGAAGGTCGGCGTGCGCAGCGCGAGGTGATGCACGCCGCCCGCCCCTTCGCGCGCCTGCGGCGCATCGGGCTCGACTGCAACATGCAGCTCGGCAGCCGGACCACCCTCCCCGATCTTGAAGACATGGATCTCGCCGCTGGCATGGGCAGCGTCGCGATAGGACGCGACCCGCTCCAGGCCGAGAAGCTGGGTCAGCACGACCTCGGTGCGCTCGAGCTTCGGCACCGAGATGGTGACGGGCCCGAGCCCGCGAATCTGATGCTCGGCGGGAACCGGGCTCTTCTCCCAGACGATGAAGGGAATCTCGCCGCCATCTGCGAGCAGCGTCAGGCGCTGGCCCTCCGGATCCTCGAAATCGACGGCTGGGCGGCCATTGATCGCGCGGATGTCTGAAACCTTGACCCCGGCCTTGGTCAGACGCTCGCGCCACCATTCCAGCGACGCCTCATTGGCGACGCGCAGCGAGGTGCGATTGATCGAATGCGTGCCACGCCGGGCCGGTGAGGCAGGCCAGTCGAAAAAGGTCAGGTCCGATCCAGGCGAGCCGGCGCCATCGGCATAGAACAGGTGATAGGCCGAGGTGTCGTCCTGGTTCACCGTCTTCTTGACCAGCCGCATGCCCAGCGTCTCGGCATAGAAGCGACGGTTGCCCGGCGCATCGGCCGAGATAGCGGTGACGTGGTGAATGCCGGTGAGCTTCATCGGGAACCTCATGATTGGGCGCAAGGCCGGATCGGCCCGCTGTCTGCGCCTGAGATAGCGGCCCCCGCCGCCAGAGGAAGCCCCCATCGCCCAATGTCGACTTTGCATTCACGCAATCAACCGGGAAAAATACTCCCGCCGCCACGCACCCGCGCAAGCGGAACCTGCGCTACGGGGGCGTCGTTGCAGGCGGAGCGGAGATTTGCGGAGCCGTAGCCTTGTCGGCAGGCGTCGCGGGCGTCGTGCAGTCCTGCGGCTTGGCCTTGCAATCATAGATCATGGTCGGCGCGGCTGACGGTCCAGAACTCCCCGCCGATGGCAGGATCATGTTCTGGCCCTTGTCGACCTGCGAGGGATGCGTCGTCACCGGACCGAGTCCGCTGTTGGATTGCGGTGCGACGGCCGAGGGCGCTTGCGGCGGCGTGACCGTCCCCTGGGCGAGCGCGGCGAAAGAGCCGGTCGCGACGGCTATCGCGGCGGCGAGCAAACGGGTGATGGCGAGCATGTCGGTCCTTCTGGCTGGGACTGTGATGCTCAAGAAACAGGCGGGCACACCGGATGTTCCCCCCGCGCCCGACTTCAGGCCGAGACTGCGTGGCGGCTCGGCTCTCTTGATTAGACCGAGACCGCGTGGCGGCTCGGCTCGCTTGATTAGACCGAGACCGCGTGGCGGCTCGGCTCGCTTGATTAGACCGAGACCGCGTGGCGGCTCGGTTTGGCCTTGAGCTTCAGCGCCTCGCTTTCTTCACGCTCGCGCGGGGTGTTGCGCATGAGCTGGTCCTGGCCGGGCTGGTATTGCACCGGCTGGGCGACATCGACGCCATACCAGGCGGCGGCGCGCAGCACGAAGGAGGGATCGGCCAGATGCGGCCGGCCGAGCGCGACAAGGTCGGCGCGGCCCGAGGCGATGATGGTGTTGACCTGGTCGGCCGAGGTGATGTTGCCGACGCACATGGTCGCGACCCGGGCCTCGTTGCGGATCTGGTCGGAGAACGGCGTCTGGAACATACGGCCATAGATCGGGCGGCTGTCGTTGACGGTCTGCCCGGTCGAGACGTCGACGAGGTCGCAGCCCTCCTCCGCGAAGGCCGTGGAGATCGCGATCATGTCCTGCGGGGTCACGCCGCCCGCCTTCCAGTCGGTCGCGGAGATGCGCACCGACATCGGCTTTTCCGGTGGCCAGGCTTCGCGCAGGGCGCGGAAGACCTCGAGCGGATAGCGCAGGCGGTTCTCGACCGAGCCGCCATAGTCATCCGTCCGGTGATTGGTCAGCGGCGAGAGGAAGCTCGCCAGCAGATAGCCATGGGCGCAGTGCAGCTCCAGCATGTCGAAGCCGGCGCGCTCGCCACGCTGCGCTGCCGCGACGAACTCGGCCTTCACCCGGTCCATGTCGGAGCGGCTCATCTCGCGCGGGGTCTGGCTCTCGGGGTAATAGGGCAAGGGCGAGGCCGAGATGATCGGCCAGGCGCCCTCCTCCAGCGGCTTGTCCATGCCGTCCCACATCAATCTGGTCGCGCCCTTGCGCCCGGCATGGCCGAGCTGGAGGCAGATCTTCGCCACCGAATTGACATGGACGAAGTCGACGATCCGGGCCCAAGCAGCTTCCTGCGCATCGGTATAGAGCCCGGCGCAGCCCGGGGTGATGCGGGCATCGGCCGCCACGCAGGTCATCTCGGTGAAGATCAGCCCAGGGCCGCCAATGGCGCGCGAGCCGTAATGCATCAGGTGCCAGTCGTTGGGTAGGCCATCCCGAGCCGAATACTGGCACATCGGCGAGAGCACCATGCGGTTCTCGACCTGCATCTCGCGCAGCTTGAGCGGCTGGAAGGCCGGCGGCACGGGCGCTCCGTCCTTGCGGGTGCGGGCGAGCGGGCCGAGCTCCTGCGCGACCAGCCTGTCGATCGCCGCGACGAAGCCCGGCGCGCGCAGGGCCAGATTGTCATAGGTGATCGCCTTGGAGCGCGTCATCAGGCCGAAGGCGAAACGCAGCGGGTCGAAATCCCAGAAGCGGCGCAACTGCTCGAACCAGACCAGAGAAACATCGGCCGCGTGCTGGGTCTTCTCGACCTCCTCGCGGCGCGTGCGCTCGAACAGGCTCAGCGCCTCAGTGACGTTCAATTGCGCCTTGCCGAAGGCCTTGTGCAGGGCGATCGCGTCTTCCATCGCGAGTTTGGTGCCCGAGCCAATCGAGAAATGCGCCGTCGCCTTGGCGTCGCCGATCAGGACGACGTTCTCCGAAACCCAGTTGCGGCAACGGATCATCGGGAAATTTCGCCAGAGCGAGCGGTTGGTGACCAGTTTGTGGCCCTGCAGTTCCTCGGCGAAGACGCCTTCGAGAAAGGCGGCCGATTCCGCTTCGCTCAGCTTGTCGAGCCCCGCCTTGGCGAAGGTCTCGGGGTCGGTCTCCAGCACCCAGGTCGAGCGGCCGACCTCATATTGGTAGCAATGGGCGATGAAGAGCCCGAACTCGGTTTCCTTGAAGAAGAAATTGAAGGCGTCGAAGGGGCGGGTCGATCCCATCCAGGTGAAGATGTTGGGCCGCAGGTCGGTCTCGGGCTGGAAGCGCTCGCGCCAACCCTCGCGGATAAGGCTGTTGATGCCGTCGGCGGCGACGACGAGATCGAAGTCGCGCTTCAGCACCTCGATATCGGCAGCCTCCTCGCCGAAACGAAGGGAGACACCGAGTTCGCGGGCGCGAGCCTGCACCAGCATGAGCAGGGACCGGCGCGAGCAGCCGCAGAAGCCGTTGCCGGAGACGCGGTGGACGTTGTCCTTGAAATGGATCTCGACATCGTCCCAGTATGCGAAATTGTCGCGGATCGCGGCATAGCTCGTCGCATCGGCAGCCTTGAAGGTGTCGAGCGTCTGGTCGGAGAAGACGACTCCGAAGCCGAAGGTGTCGTCGGGCTGGTTGCGCTCGAAGACCGTGACCTCGAGCTGCGGCCAGTCGCGCTTCATCAGGAGCGCGAAATAGAGCCCGGCGGGTCCGCCACCAACAACCGCGATGCGCATCATGACCTCCGAAAAATGGGCTATGAAATTATTTTAGGTCTGAAATAATTTTATCTCAAGAGGCTCATTTCGCTCGCCTTAAAATCGAACGACGGGTGTCATATTTGATCGCACGCGGCCGACCCATGGCAGTTTCCACGCGATTTCATCGCCAGTCTCCAACCCGATCAGGACGCTTGCAAATTCCTTTAGACCTAAAATATATTGATTCATCAGGAGGTCGCTCAGGATGGGTCTGGCAGGACAGCATGCACTGGTGACAGGCGGTGGGCGCGGCATCGGGCGCGCCGTCGCGGCCGCGCTGAAGCGCGAGGGCGCCCGCGTCAGCATCATCGGGCGCGACGCAAAGGTTCTGCAAGAGGCGGTCGAAGCCGGCGACGCGGACGCGTTCATGTCCTGCGATATCCGCGACGAGGCAGCGACTGCCGCCGCCGCTGCCGCCCTGGCGCAAATCCAGCCTTTCGACATCGTCATCGCCAATGCCGGCGCAGTCGAGACCGGGCCGTTCACACGCAGCGATGCCGAGCGCTTCCGCCGCATGAACGAGATCAACCTGATCGGAACGGTCAATGCCTTCCACGCGGTGCTGCCCGGCATGCTGGAGCGCCGCAACGGCCGCTTGATCGCGATCGCCTCGACCGCCGGGCATCGCGGCTACGCTTATGTCTCCGCCTATGCCGCCGCCAAACATGCCGTGATCGGCCTGGTGCGCTCGCTTGCGCTGGAAACGGCGCGCGCCGGCGTCACGGTCAACGCGATCTGCCCGGGCTACACCGACACCGACATGGTCGCAGGCAGCATCAACGCGATCACCACCAAGACCGGCCTCACAGACGAGCAGGCGCTGGCGCAATTGGTGAAGGACAATCCGCAAGGGCGCTTGATCGCGCCGCAGGAGGTCGCGGCCGCCGTGCTCTATCTCTGTGGGCCGGCCAGCCAATCCATCACCGGACAATCGATCCTGATCAATGGCGGGGAGTTCTAGGCCATGGAAACGCCCTCCCCCAGCCTCGTGCTCGACCGCGAGACCAAGGCCAGCGAACGCCCCGGCGATCACAAGGACGAATTACGGCTCTGGCTCAGGCTGCTGACCTGCTCGACCCTGATCGAGACCGAGATCCGCAACCGCCTGCGCGAGGAGTTCAAGACGACACTGCCGCGCTTCGACCTGATGGCGCAGCTCGAGAAATCGACCACCGGCATGACCGTCGGCGAGGTCTCGCAGCGATTGATGGTCTCGAACGGCAATGTCACCGCCGTCGTCGCCGGGCTCCTGGCCGACGGGCTCGTCGACAAGCGCGCCGCCGCGCAGGACCGGCGCGTGCAGGTGCTGACGCTGACGGCGCAGGGGCGCAAAGCCTTCAAGGCGATGGCCGAGCGGCATGAGGGCTGGATCGCGGAGCTTTTTGCCGGGCTCGACCATGCCGAGACCACGCAACTGTTCCGGCTGCTCGGCCGCACAAAAACCTCCCTGCATGCGGCCATCGCGCAGCGCGCCAACGGAGACAAGGCAGCCAACGGAGACAAGGCATGAGCCTCGCCAACGCCACGACCTTGCCGCTGGCGAATTTCACACCGGCGCATTTCCAACTGAACGTCGCCGGCAAGGTCGCGACGGTGATGCTGAATCGACCTGAGAAGAAGAATCCGCTGACCTTCGCAAGCTACCGCGAACTCACCGATTTCTTCCTGGCCGCGCAGAAGGAAGAAGACGTCAAGGCGATCGTCGTCACCGGCGCCGGCGGCAACTTCTCCTCCGGCGGCGACGTCTTCGAGATCATCGGGCCGCTGGTCGCGATGGAGACCAAGGAGTTGCTGAAATTTACCCGCATGACCGGGGAACTGGTCAAGGCGATGCGCGCCTGCCCGCAGCCGGTCATCGCCGCGATCGACGGCATCTGCGCCGGCGCGGGTGCGATCATGGCGATGGCGTCCGATCTGCGGCTGGGCACGGCCGAGAGCAAGATCGCCTTCCTGTTCAACCGTGTCGGCCTGGCCGGCTGCGACATGGGCGCCTGCGCGATGCTGCCGCGCATCGTCGGCCAGGGACGCGCAGCCGAATTGCTCTACACCGGCCGCGTGCTGAAGGGCGAGGAAGCCGAACGCTGGGGCTTCCTCAACCGGCTCGTGACCAAGGAGAACCTGCTCGCTGAGGCCCAGGCCCTGGCAGCCGAGCTCGCGGACGGGCCGACCTTCGCCAACGCCATGACCAAGCGCATGCTCGAAATGGAATGGGCGATGTCGGTCGAGAGCGCGATCGAGGCAGAAGCCGTGGCGCAGGCCTTGTGCATGCAGACCGAGGATTTCACCCGCGCCTACCACGCCTTCGCCAACAAGCAGAAGCCGGTCTTCGAGGGGAATTGAGATGGCGGGCAGCGGCATTCTCGGCATGGCGATCCTGGCCGACACGCTCGACTGGCCCTTCTTCGAGGATCGCCATCGTCGCTTCGCCGAAGCGCTTTCGGCCTGGGCCGACACCACCCTGCCCGGCTTGCCGCATGACGATGTCGACGTAGCCTGCGGAGCCCGCGTCAAGGCACTTGGCGAGGCGGGCTTCCTCAAGGCCGTGGTGCCGGCAGCCTATGGCGGCCTGAGCGAGACGCTCGACGTCCGCACACTCTGCCTCGCCCGCGAGATCCTGGCGGCGCGTGACGGGCTCGCCGATTTCGCCTTCGCCATGCAGGGGCTTGGCACGGGGTCGATCACGCTCGCGGGCTCAGAGGCGATGAAGCAGCGCATCCTGCCCGGCATCCGCGACGGCAAGCGCATCGCCGCCTTCGCATTATCGGAAAAGGAGGCCGGTTCCGACGTCGCCGCAATGGCGACGACCGCGACGCCGGACGGCAACACGCATATCCGGATCGACGGCGAAAAAACCTGGATCTCGAATGGCGGCATTGCCGACCACTATGTCGTCTTCGCCCGCTCCGGCGAGGCGCCCGGCGCGCGCGGCCTCTCGGCCTATCTGGTCGAGGCGGACACGCCCGGCCTGAGCATTGCCGAGCGCATCGATGTGATCGCGCCGCACCCGCTCGCCACCTTGAGCTTCGATGCCTGCCGCATCCCGCTCGAGAACCGCATCGGCGGCCCCGGCGACGGTTTCAAGGTCGCGATGGCGACGCTCGACATCTTCCGCTCGACAGTCGGCGCAGCCGCACTCGGTTTCGCACGGCGGGCGCTGCACGAGACGGTCTCGCACGCCAATGGCCGCAAGCTGTTCGGCGGCACGCTCGGCGACCTGCAATTGTCGCAGGCCGCGATCGCCGACAGTGCGGCCGAGGTCGATGCCGCAGCGCTGCTGGTCTATCGCGCCGCCTGGACCAAGGATCGCGGCGCACCCCGCGTCACCCGCGAGGCGGCGCTCGCCAAACTCGTCGCAACAGAGAACGCCCAGCGCGTCATCGACCGTGCCGTCCAGATCCATGGCGGGCTCGGTGTGACCAAGGGCGTCAAGGTGGAGGAGTTGTACCGGGAAATCAGGGCCTTGCGTATCTATGAGGGCGCCAGCGAGGTCCAGAAGGTCGTGATCGCACGCGACCTGCTGAAGACACATGCCGCTAGGCGGGGGGCGAGATGACAGCAACCGGATTCACGAGATCGGGACATGAGGACGGTTTCGCGCGGGACAACCTGCCGCCGCGCGAGAGCTGGCCCGATCTCAGGCTGGCAGAAGCGGGGCTGACCTATCCGGAACGGCTCAACGTCGTCACGGAGCTGCTCGACCGCCATGTCTTCGAAGGGCGCGGCGGCCGGACCGCGATCATCGCGGGCGATCTGCACTGGAGCTATGCCGATCTCGCCGAACAGGTGAACCGCATCGCCAATGTGCTGATACGAGACCTCGGCATGGTCGCGGGCAACCGCGTGCTGCTGCGCGCCGCCAACACGCCGATGATGGTGGCAAGCTATCTCGCCGTGCTGAAGGCCGGCGGCGTCGTGGTCGCGACCATGCCGATGCTGCGCGCGGGTGAGCTGGTCTATCCGATCCGCAAAGCGAAGATTTCGCTGGCGCTGTGCGACCATCGCTTGCTCGCCGATCTGGAGGCAGCCCAGGCCCAGGCGCCGGAGCTGACACGGATCGTGAGCTGGGGCGACGACGCGACTGGTGGCCTCGACACGCTGATGCGCCAGCCCGGTTATGAGGATTTCACCGCCGCCGACACGGCAAACGACGATGTCTGCCTGATCGGCTTCACCTCCGGCACCACCGGCGAGCCCAAGGGCACGATGCATTTCCAGCGCGACATCCTGGCAATCTGCGACTGCTATGGCGCCCGCGTGCTCAAGGCCGATCCGGACGATCGCTTCATCGGCTCGCCGCCGCTCGCCTTCACCTTCGGGCTCGGCGGGCTCGTGCTCTTCCCGATGCGGATCGGCGCGGCGATGATCCTGCCGGAGAAGGCCGGTCCACCCGATCTGATCGACGCGATCGAGCGTCACAAGGCCTCCGTCGTCTTCACGGCGCCGACGGCCTATCGCGCCATGCTCGACCGGCTCGAAGGGCGCGATATCTCCAGCCTGCGCATCTGCGTCTCGGCTGGCGAGGCCCTGCCCAAGCCAACTTTCGAGGCTTGGGCTGCCAAGACCGGCCTGCCGCTGATGGATGGCATCGGCGCGACCGAGATGCTGCACATCTTCATCGGCGCACCGCGCGAGACAATCAGACCGGGCGCGACCGGTCTCCCCGTCCCCGGCTATGAGGCCAAGATCATCGACGAGGCCGGCGTCGAGTGCCCCGACGGCACACCCGGCCGGCTGGCGGTGCGCGGCCCGACAGGCTGCCGCTACCTCGCCGATGCGCGCCAGGCCAGATATGTGCTGGATGGCTGGAACATCACCGGCGACACCTATCTGCGCGATGCGGACGGCTATTTCTGGTATCAGGCCCGCTCCGACGACATGATCATCTCGGCCGGCTACAACATCGCCGGCCCCGAGGTCGAAATCTGCCTCCTGACGCACCCTGCGGTCGCCGAATGCGGTGTCGTCGGCGCGCCCTGCCCGGACCGGGGGCAGATCGTCAAAGCCTATGTCGTGCTGCGCGACGGCTTCGAGGGCAACGCAAACCTCGTCAAGGCGTTGCAGGAGCACGTGAAAGCGCATATCGCGCCCTATAAATACCCGCGTGCCGTCGCCTTCGTGACGGCCCTGCCCAAAACGCCGACCGGCAAGCTGCAGCGCTTCGCATTGCGCGAAATCGCGCGTAGCGAGGCCTGACCCTTCTTCGAAACACGAGCCGGAACGGCCCAACCGAGGCGACACCATGTCGAGTGCTGCAACACAACGCGCCATCCTGCCGGAGGGCTGGCCCACGCCACGCGGCTATGCCAACGGCATGGTCGCGGAGGGGCGCGTCCTGGTCACCGGCGGGCTCGTCGGCTGGGACGCGGCCGGCATCTTCGCGCAGGGCTTCCTGCCGCAGCTTCGGCAGACGCTGATCAACATCAAGGCCGTGGTCGAGGCCGGTGGCGGGCAGGTCGAGGATATCGTCCGGCTGACCTGGTACGTCACCGACATCGCGACCTATCGCTCCAGCCTGAAGGAGATGGGTCCGGTCTATCGCGAGGTGCTCGGCCGGCATTTCCCCGCCATGGCCGTGGTGCAGGTGGTGGCGCTGGTCGAGCCGCAGGCCCTGATCGAGATCGAGGCGACCGCGGTCATCGGCCGCTGAAGGCCTGACCCGTGAAGGCCTGGCCCGGCGCGGCGATTATGTTTCCATATGTTTCGAAGCCTGCATTTCGAAAACAATCGAAACCAAGATCTTTTCCGCAATGGCACAGGCTTAGCGATCCGGCATGAGTTGCTCCTTGACTCTGTTTGCGCCGTCGACCGGCGGCAATCAGTGATGGAGACATTTCATGTCCAGCATCGGCAGCGTTGGCGGCTTTCGTCCGCCTCCGCCGAAACCACCCAGCTTCGATACGTTAGACGGCGACAGCAGCGGCTCGCTCAGCCTCGACGAGTTCCAGAGCGGAGCTCCCAAGGGGGCTGACAGTGCCAAGAACGAAGCGCTTTTCAAGGCGATCGACAGCGATAGCGACGGCTCGGTTACAAAGGCGGAGTCGGATGCGTTCAAGGCCAAGGCCGAAAAGGCAGGCCAGCAGTTGCAGTCGTTCCTGTTCGGACTTCAATCCGGCCAGACCAGCAGCGCCAGCGACAGCACGACAAGCGACGATCAGGATATCTTCTCGCAGATCGATGCGAACTCCGACGGCGGCATCGCCAAGGACGAGTTTACCCACGCCTTCTCCATGGGCACGAGCGACTCGACCAGCGCCTTGGGCGACCTCTTCGACGCGATCGACTCCAACTCCGACGGTTCGATCTCGAAGGACGAGACCAAGGCCTTCCAGGACACGCTCAAGGTCGCCGGACCGCCGCCGCCGCCACCTCCTCCGCAGGACGCCTCCAGCGAGGATTCCGACGATCAGGACATCTTCTCGCAGCTCGATGCGAATTCCGATGGCAGCGTCGCCAAGGACGAATTCCTGAGTGCGCTGTCTTCCGACACGACGGCTTCGAGCGATCTTCTGAGCAAGCTGTTCGATGCAATCGATTCCGACAAGAACGGATCGATTTCCAAGGACGAGCAGACCGCCTTCCAGCAAGCGTCGGACAAGCGCGGGCCTCCGCCCCAGCCCCCCGCCGCGTTCCTCAACGCCTCGCAGAGCTATGGCAACATCTACCAGTGGGGAGCCTCGAGCTCCGCAACCAGCAGCTATTCGCAGGCGGCGTGATCCCCATCGCCTGATCAACTCCGGCCGGCAGAATGCCGGTCGGCGTCTCCTAGATACTTGCGTCTCCAAGATACTTGCGTCTCTCAGATACCTGCGCCGTCCTGCAACGCCGAGCCTGCGCGCTCGCGCCACAGCAGCGCATGGAGCTTGCGCAGCAAGGGCCGCAAGGCGAGATCTCCGAGCGCCAGCGCGCCAGATATGCCGACCTGCTCGGTTACCGCCCAGGCCGCCAGGAACAGCCCGGCGGTGCTCAATAGCCGCCAGCTCACCGCAGCCAGCCACAACCGGCGATCGGGCGTGCCGGAACGGCCGACGGTCTTGATGAGCGCCTGCCGCAGGCGCGCCAGCGGGCCGGTCGCTGCACCGCCGGCCGAGCCTGCGCCCGCAGCCGCCTCGACGAAACCGAAAGCGACCGTCTCGTTGCTGATCCGGTCGATCAGGATGAAGCCGCCAAGCTCACGGTTCTCCTGGTAAGGCAGGGCGATAATGGGCTTGTCGAGCTTCAAGCTAACGAAGCCGATACCGTTCATGCGCAGGCTCTGGGCCGGCACCGGACGGAAACCTTCGATATCGATGCTGTGATGCAGCGCGTCCAGCGTCGCATTGGCGCTTTGCGTCGCGAGCTTGAGCAGGAACTGGCCGCCCTGCAGCAAAGCCCGCTCGCCGGTCCAGAGCAGGCGCGCCTTCACTTCGCGGCTGACCGGCACGGGTGAAGACGCAGCGACGATGACATCGCCGCGCGAGACATCGACATCGTCTTCCAGCGTCACGGTCACCGCCAGGCCTACGGCGGCGTTGCTGGCCTCGCCTGCCGCGCCGATCAAACGGGCGATGCGACTCGCGCGACCCGAGGGCAGGACAGTCACGGCATCGCCGACGCGCGCGCGACCGCGCACGGCCAGACCGGCATAGCCGCGGAAATCGAGATTGGGCCGGTTGACCCATTGCACCGGCAGCACGAAGCCCTCTTCGCCGTGCTGCTCCGGCGCGACCGCGATGGTTTCGAGCAGGGGCAGCAGCGCCGGGCCGTCATGCCAGGGCATCGCGGGCGAGCGACGCATCACATTCTCGCCGTCGCGCGCCGAGACCGGGATGAAGCGGACCGAGGCGAAGCCCAGCGACTTCGTCGCCTCGCGATAATCCTCGACGATGCGGCGGAAGACGGTCTCGTCATAGCCGACGAGGTCCATCTTGTTGACCGCGACCACGACATGGCGGACGCCGACCAGCGAGACGATGAAGGAATGCCGCCGCGTCTGCGGCAGCAGGCCCTTGCGCGCATCGATCAGGATGATGGCGAGATCGGCGGTCGAGGCGCCTGTCGCCATGTTGCGGGTGTATTGCTCGTGGCCGGGCGTGTCGGCGACGATGAAGCTGCGCTTCTCCGTGGCGAAATAGCGATAGGCGACATCGATGGTGATGCCCTGCTCGCGTTCGGCCGACAGGCCGTCGACGAGCAAGGCGAAATCGGGCTGCGTCCCTTGCGTGCCGAATTTGCGGGAATCGGCGTCGAGCGTGTCGAGCTGATCGTCGAGCACCGCGCCGGCCTCGTAGAGCATCCGGCCAATCAGCGTCGACTTGCCGTCATCGACCGACCCGCAGGTGATGAAGCGCAGCAAGGAATGCTGGCCCGAGGCCTCGAGCCCGGTCGAGTCATTGGCAGGAACCTGCCCGGCAGCAGGCCCCGAGGACCGCTTCTCCTTGGCCAGCGCGGTCATCAGAAATAGCCTTCCTGCTTCTTCTGCTCCATCGAGCCTGCGCCGTCATGGTCGATGACGCGGCCCTGCCGCTCCGACGAACGCGAGGAGCGCATCTCGGCGATGATCTCGGTCAGGCTCGCGGCTTCGCTCTCGACCGCTCCCGTCAGGGGATAGCAGCCGAGCGTGCGGAAGCGGACCATGCGGCTCTCGACGACCTCGCCTGGCAGGAGCTCCATGCGCTCGTCGTCGCGCATGATCCAGGCGCCGTCGCGCTTCACCACCGGGCGCGGAGCGGCGAAATAAAGCGGCACGACCGGAATATTCTCGAGCGCGATGTAGTCCCAGACGTCGCGCTCGGTCCAGTTGGAGAGCGGGAACACGCGAAAACTCTCGCCCTTGTGCTTGCGGGTGTTGAACAATTGCCAGGGCTCGGGCCGCTGGTTCTTTGGGTCCCAGCGATGCTCGGGCGAGCGCAGGGAGAAGACACGCTCCTTGGCGCGGCTCTTCTCCTCGTCGCGCCGGGCGCCGCCGAAGGCCGCGTCGAATTTGTGCAGGTCGAGCGCCTGTTTCAGGCCTTGCGTCTTCATCACATCGGTATGGATGCGCGAGCCCGAGGCGAAGGGGCCGATGCCGGCCTTCACGCCCTCCTGGTTGACATGCACGATGAGATCGAGCCCGAGCCGGTCGGCGGTCTCGTCGCGGAAAGCGACCATCTCGCGGAACTTCCAGGTCGTATCGACATGGAGCAGCGGGAAAGGCGGCTTGGCCGGATAGAACGCCTTCATGGCGAGATGCAGCAGGACGGCTGAATCCTTGCCGATCGAATAAAGCAGCACCGGCTTGTCGCAGGTCGCCACGACTTCGCGGATGATGAAGATCGCCTCGGCTTCGAGCTTCTGGAGATGGCTGAGCTGGATCATGCGCTGGCCCCCAGCGAAGCGGGCTTCGCCCGCGTCAGCTTCCCGTCCGGCCCGACATGGAGCCCGCATTCCTTGGCCGCATCATCCTCCCACCACCAGCGCCCGGCCCGCTCATGCTCGCCGGGGCGGATGGCGCGCGTGCAGGGTTGGCAACCGATCGAGACGAACCCCTTCTCGTGCAGCGGATTGAGCGGAACGCCATTCGCCTTGGCGAAGGCGAGCGTTCTGTCGCGCGACCAGTCGAGCAATGGGCTGAGCTTGATCAGGCCCCTCGCCGCCTCGGCCTCGGCGAAGCGGACGCCGCCGCGCGCGGCCGACTGGTCGGCGCGCAGGCCGGTGATCCAGATGTCGGCGCCGGCCAGCGCCCGTCCGAGCGGCTCCACCTTGCGAATGTCGCAGCAGGCCTTGCGCGCCTCGCGCGAGGTGTAGAAGCCGTTGAGGCCATGCGCGCTGACAAACCCTTCGACCGCGTCATGACGCGGGTAGAACGGCAGTATCCTGGCGCCGAAATGCGCTTCGGTCTCTTTCCAGAGCGCATGGACCTCCGGAAACAGCCTGTCGGTGTCGAGCGTCACGATCTCGACCGGAAGTCCGGCAGCGATGATGAAATGGGTGAGGACCTGGTCCTCCAGACCGAAGCTGGTGGTGAAGACGAGGCGACCATGCGCGGTGGCCGCGGCGCCAGTGAGCCGGGCGACGACATCCGCCGCGCCGAACGCCTCGTTCAAGGCAAGGGCCCGCTGCTCCAGCGACGTGCCGGCAGTCTGGGCATCCGAAGCGGTGATCTGACCGGGTAGGCCCGGCGCATTCAAAGGATCGGCGGACATCGGTTTTCGCTAGGTGAAGCGTTCGGTAAATCGAACGCTTCACCTAGTCCCGAAAGCCGGAATGATCAATTCACAGGCAGTAGCGTGGTTTTTCTTATTTCACTTCAAAAGGAGAAAAACCTTCCGCAGCGAGGCAAACGGCCCGTTTTCACCGCGGAATAACGGGCCGCTCGCGCCCGTGCGGGACTTCAAATCCCGCGCGTCGCCCCGCCGTCGATGCGGATCTTGGCGCCGGTGACATAGCTCGCCCGCGTGCTGACCAGGAAGGCGACGACATCAGCGAATTCCTGCGCCGTGCCGTAGCGCCCGACGGGAATCGTCGCGCGCGAGACCTTGGCCGCCTCGTCGGGCGTGATGCCGGTGCGGTCGGCGGCGGCCTTGTCGAGCTGGTCGACGCGCTCGGTATGGATGCGCCCCGGCAGGACGACATTCACCGTGACGCCTTGCGCGGCGACTTCGGCTGAGAGTGTCTTCGACCAGCCGATCACCGCTGAGCGGATGCCGTTCGACAGCGCCAAACGCGGGATCGGCTGCTCCACGCCGGACGAGGCGATGGTGACGATGCGGCCGAAACCACGGCCGGTCATGCCGGGCAAAAGGCCCTGCGCGAGGTGGAAGAGGTTGGCCGCCATCCCCTCGAAATGCTTCAGCCAATCCTCGCGCTTGGCCTCGCGCGCCTCGGCCGGCGGCGGGCCGCCCGAATTGCCGATCAGGATGTCGACGCCCCCAGTGCCATTGAGCTCACCGAGAAAGGCGTCGACGGCGGCGATATCCGCCAGATCGAGGCTCGCGGCGGAGATGCGCCCGCGCACCTCTGCGGGACAGTCGGCGATCCAGGCATTGGTCGCGGCGACATTGCGCGCGGCCGCGATCACCGTCGCCCCCTCCGTCGCGAGCGTCCGGGCGATGGCTGCGCCGAGGCCGCGGCTCGCGCCCAGCACCAGCGCGCGCTTGTCGTGAAGGCCGAGATCCATGATGTGCTCCGTCCGGTTTCCAGGGCGCACGCATTCGCGCGCGGTCGGCTCGCTGATAGCGGCTCGGCCTCGCCAAGGGAATGGCTGCCTTCGCCGGGGCAGACACGACGGGGACGCGTTTCGCTGGTGCGTGCCAGGTTGCGCGGGAGCGTGCTAGGCTGCAGCCGGCATCGCCTTTCGACCAGATTGACAGACGGCATCGGGCAGCAGAAAATTGTGCGAAATCAAAATAATAGTGCGGTAATCGCACGTTTTGGGAGGGGTATCATGCCGAAATCGACAACCGCACTATCACGCCGCGCCTTGCTGACCCTGGGCGGCACGGCTCTGATGCTCGCCTCCGCGCCGGTACAGGCGCAGGCACAGCAGACCGTCAAGATCGGCCTGATCCTGCCGATGACCGGCCCCTTCGCCGGGGCGATCGGCCGCCAGATCGAGGCTGCCGCGAAGCTCTACATGGCCCAGAACGGCGCAAGCGTCGCGGGCAAGACGATCGAACTGATCATCAAGGACGATACCGGCACGCCCGACGTTACTCGCCGCATCGCGCAGGAGCTGCTGGTCAACGACAAGGTCTCCTTCCTGGCCGGTTTCGGGCTGACCCCGCTCGCCTTCGCGGTCGCGCCGCTGGCGACGCAGTCGAAGACGCCGCAGATCGTCATGGCGGCAGGCACCTCCTCGATCACCGAACAATCCCCCTTCATCGTGCGAACCTCCTTCACCTTGCCGCAGGTGACAATCGGCATCGCCGACTGGGCCTCAAAGAACGGCATCAAGAAGGCGATGACGCTGGTCGCCGATTACGGCCCGGGCCTCGACGCTGAGAAGGCCTTCAAGGAGCGCCTGACAGCCGCCGGCGGCGAGATCACCGGCGAGATCCGAATCCCGCTGCGCAATCCCGATTTCTCGCCCTTCCTGCAGCGCGTCACGGACGCCAAACCCGATGCGCTCTTCGTCTTCGTGCCATCGGGCCTCGGCGTGCAGTTCATGAAGCAATTCGTCGAGCGCGGCCTGGACAAGTCCGGCATTCGGCTGATCGCGACCGGCGACGTCACCGATGACGAGTCGCTCGACAGCATGGGCGACGTCACGCTCGGCCTCGTCACCACGCACCACTATTCGGCGGCCCATCCCTCGCCCGAGAACAAGGCCTTCGTCGAGGCCTTCCGCAAGGCTGCCAATGTGCGGCCCAATTTCATGGCGATGGGCGGCTGGGACGGCATGCACCTGATTTACCAGGCGCTGAAGAAGACCAATGGCGACACCGACGGCACCAAGCTGGTCGAGGCGATGAAGGGCATGAGCTGGGTCAGCCCGCGAGGGCCGATCTCGATCGACCCCAAGACGCGCGACATCATCCAGAACGTCTATGTCCGCAAGGTCGAGAAGGTGAATGGCGAACTCTACAATGTCGAGTTCGCGACCTTCGAGGCCGTGCCGGACCCGGTGAAGGCCGCGAAGTGAGGCACTGATCATCAAGACCGCAAGCGTCATTGCGAGCACCCGGGTCTTGCCTTCGGCAAGCCCGAGTACAGGCTCCGCGAAGCAATCCAGAGCGGCCGTGCTCGACCTCCCCCTGGATTGCTTCGTCGCTGCGCTCCTCGCAATGACGATCTAGCGCTGGCAACAACCCAAGAGCGGAGCCCTCCTTGCTGACCATCCTGTTCGACGGGATCGCCTATGGCATGCTGCTCTTCGTGCTGGCGGCGGGGCTGGCCGTGACGCTCGGCTTGATGAACTTCGTCAACCTGGCGCATGGCGCCTTCGCCATGGCCGGCGGCTACGCCACCGTGATCCTGATGAACCGGCTCAGTGTGCCGTTCCTGCTCTGCCTGCCGCTCGCCTTCCTGTTCAGCGCAGCGTTGGGACTGGTCTTCGAGCGCGCGCTCTATCGGCACATGTATGAGCGCAGCCATCTCGACCAGGTGCTGTTCTCGATCGGCCTGGTTTTCATGTCGATCGCCGCGACCGACTATCTGATGGGCTCGCAGCAGCAGAGCATCCATCTGCCGGCCTATCTGCAGGGCCGCGTCTTCATCGGCGGGGTCGGCATCGGCATCTACCGGCTCTTCATCGTGATCCTCTGCGGCCTGATGGCGCTTGGCCTGCAATGGATGCTGGCGAAGACGCGCTTCGGCAGCCAGTTGCGGGCCGCCGTCGATGACCGGCGCGCGGCGCGCGGGCTTGGCATCCCGGTGGTCAAGGTCTTCGCCATCACGTTTGCCTTCGGATCCGGGCTGGCGGGGCTGGGAGGCGCGCTGGGCGCCGAGATCGTCGGGCTCGATCCGACCTTCCCGCTCAAATTCATGCTCTACTTCCTGATCGTGGTTACGGTTGGCGGCACCTCGAGCCTGACCGGGCCGCTGCTGGCGGCGCTCATGCTCGGCGTCGCCGACGTGATGGGCAAATATCTCGTGCCGCAGCTTGGAGCCTTCATCATCTATGCGATCATGCTCGCGGTCCTGATGCTCAGGCCGCAGGGCCTGTTCGCGCGTGGGCGCTGAGATGCTCAGCAAACCTCCCAGCACCCGGCCACCGGAGGCGCAAGCCCCCTCGCCCGCTACCTTCCTGAAAGCGAAGGCAGCCTGGCGCTGGCCGGAAATCCTGTTTTGGATCAGCGCCTTCGGATTGATTCTTCTGTTTCCGAATCGCCATCTCCTGCTCAACGAAATCGCGATCCTGGGGCTGTTTGCGCTCTCGCTCGACCTGATCCTGGGCTATGCCGGAATCGTCTCGCTCGGCCATGCCGCCTTCTTCGGCGTCGGGGCCTATGCGGCGGGACTGCTGGCCAAGCACGGCGTTTCCGAGCCGGTGACGGGGCTGCTTCTGTCCGGAGCGGCGGCCGGTTTCGTCGGCTTCCTCGCCAGTTTCATGATCCTGCGCGGCACCGATCTGACCCGGCTGATGGTGACGCTCGGCGTCGCCTTGATCTTCCACGAACTCGCCAACCGGCTCGACTGGATCACCGGCGGTGCGGACGGCTTGCTCGGCGTCTCGGTCGGCCCGATCCTGGGGCGCTTCGATTTCGATTTCGCCGGCACCACGGCCTATACCTACAGCCTGACCTCGACATTCCTGCTCTTCCTGCTGGCAAGGCGGATCGTGCATTCGCCTTTCGGCCTGTCGCTGAAGGCGCTCAAGGACAACCGCCTGCGCGCGGCGACGATCGGCATCGCGCCGAACCGACGCATCGTCGCGATCTACACATTGGCCGCCATCTATGCCGGCATGGCGGGCGCGCTCCTCACCCAGACGACGCAGTTCGTCTCGCTGGAGGTGCTCGATTTCGCGCGCTCGGCCGACGCGTTGCTGGTGCTCGTCATCGGCGGCTCCGGCTATCTCTATGGCGGGCTGATCGGCGCGATCGCCTTCAAGCTGATGAAGGACACGCTCTCGGCGATGACGCCGGCCTATTGGATCTTCTGGATGGGCTTCATCCTGGTGATCCTCGTGCTGATCGGCCGCGACCGCTTGATGGCCACGCTGGCCAGGCCTTTTGCCCCGCTGCTCAGGCTGCTGGGAGCGCGCCGGCCATGACGCTTCCCACTCAGACGCTTGCCCTCCAAACGCTTGCCCTCCAAACCCTCGGCCTGAGCAAATCCTTCGGCGGCTTCAAGGCCAATTCCGAGATCTCGCTTTGCGTCGCCAAGGGCGCGCGCCATGCGCTGATCGGCCCCAACGGCGCCGGCAAGACCACCTTCATCAACCTGCTCACGGGCGTGTTGCCGGCGACCTCCGGCACGGTCCGGCTGCTGGACGAGGACGTGACGCGCCTCAGCCAGCAAGGTCGCGTCAAGCGCGGCATGGCGCGGACCTACCAGATCAACCAGCTTTTTGCCGACCTCACGCCGATCGAGACCGTCGGCCTCGCCATCGCCGAGCGCGAGGGCGCCGGTGCGCGCTGGTGGAGCCGCGTCGGCCAGAACAGCGCGGTCGTCGACGAGGCCGAGGCGCTGCTCACGCGCATGAAGCTCGGCGGGATGATGACCTGGCGCACCGCGACGCTGCCCTATGGCAAGCAGCGGCTGCTCGAGATCGCGCTTGCCATGGCCTGCAAGCCGAAACTGCTCCTGCTCGACGAGCCGGCGGCCGGCGTGCCCGAAGATGAACGCCACGACGTGCTCGACAGTGTCGAGGCGCTGCCGCAGGACGTCACCGTCCTGCTGATCGAGCACGACATGGAGCTGGTCTTCTCCTTCGCCGACCGGATCTCGGTCCTGGTCCAGGGTCAGCTCTTCGCGGAAGGCGGCGTCGAGGAGATTTCGACCGACCCTCGCGTGAAAGCCGTCTATCTCGGGGAGGACGCGCATGTCTGAGCCCCAAACTCTCTTATCTAAGTCCCAAAACATCTCCGGCCTGCTCGAAATCGACGACCTCGTCGCCGGCTATCGCGAGGCGGTCGTCATCAACGGGCTGTCGCTGCGGCTCGCGGACGGCAAGGCGCTGGCGCTGCTGGGGCGCAACGGCACCGGCAAGACCACGCTGATCGACACGATCATGGGGCTGACCCGCCATGTCTCCGGCCGCATCCGCTTCAAAGGCGAGGACATCACCCATTTGCCGCCCGAAAAGCGTGCGGCGATCGGCATCGGCTGGGTTCCGCAGGAGCGCAACATCTTCCGCTCGCTCACGGTCGAGGAGAACCTGACCGTGGTTCAGCGCGGCACAGCCTGGACGGTCGCTCGCGCCTATGCATTGTTCCCACGTCTCGGCGAGCGCCGCCGCAATCTCGGCAACCAGCTCTCCGGCGGCGAACAGCAGATGCTGGCGGTCGCGCGCGCCCTGATGCTCGACCCCGACCTGCTGCTGCTCGACGAGCCGCTGGAGGGCCTCGCCCCGATCATCGTCGATGAATTGCTGGCTGCGATCGCCCAGCTCAACCGCGAGGACGGCCTGACCACGATCCTGGTCGAGCAGAAGGCGCGCAAGATCCTGCCTTTCACCGACGAGGCGATCATCCTCGACCGGGGCGCCATCGTCCACGCCGCGCGCTCCGAGGCGCTCCTGGCTGACGAGACGGCCATGTCCGCCCATCTCGCCGTCGCCGAACGGCCGGCCCGCTCGCGACGGTCACCAGCATCCCGCAACTAGACCTGCCCACAACTAGACCTGCCCACAACCAAGCCTGATCCGAGGACCAAGACCATGACGACCAGGACCAAGCCACCCTTCCGCGCCGACATGGTCGGCAGCCTGCTGCGCACCGCCCCTCTCAAGCAGGCCCGCGAGGCGCACGCCACTGGTGCGCTCGATGACGCCGCCTTCAAGGCGATCGAGGATGCCGAGATCCGCAAGCTGATCGGCAAGCAAGAGGCGATCGGCCTGAAAGGCGTCACCGATGGCGAGTTCCGCCGCGCCTATTGGCATTTCGACTTCATGGAGGAGCTCGACGGCATCGAGGCGATCACCGCCGATTCAGGCATGAATTTCAAAGGCGGCGTCGGCATCGCCAAATCGCTGCGCATCGTTGGGAAAGTCGGCTTCAGCGGCCACCCGATGATCGAGCATTTCAAGTTCCTGCGGGACAATGTCTCCCCGGGCTCGACGCCGAAGATGACCATTCCCGGCCCGAGCATGCTGCACTACCGGGGAGGCCGGAAGATGATCAATATGGGCATCTACCCGCAGATGGAGGCGTTCTACGGCGATGTCGGCGCGGCCTATAACAAGGCCGTCCACGCTTTCTACGATGCCGGCTGCCGCTATCTGCAGCTCGACGACATCTCGTTTGCCTATCTCTGCGACCCCGACCAGCGCGAGATGCTGCGGGCCCGCGGCGACGACCCCGAGCATCAGCCCGAGATTTATGCCGCCATGGTGCGGGCCGCGCTCAAGGACAAGCCGGCAGACCTCGCCATCACCATGCATCTGTGCCGTGGCAATTTCCGTTCGACCTTCATCGCGTCCGGCGGCTACGAGCCGATCGCCGAACTCCTGTTCAACACCATGCCGGTCGACGGCTATTTCATGGAGTGGGACAATGACCGCTCCGGCGGCTTCGAACCCCTACGCTTCCTGCCCAAGGGCAAGCATGTCGTGCTCGGGCTGGTGACCTCGAAAACCGGCGTGCTGGAGAGCAAGGACGATCTCAAGCGCCGCATCGACGAGGCCTCGAAATTCGTCGCGCTCGACCAGCTATGCCTGTCCCCGCAATGCGGCTTCGCCTCGACCGAGGAAGGCAATACGCTGGCCGAGGACGAGCAGTGGCGGAAGCTCGAACTGATCGTGGAAACGGCACGTGAAGTTTGGGGCTGAGGCCCGTCCAACCCGTCTTGCGCTAACCACGATGGCGGTTTTCCGCCATTAGGCGCCTGCTGAACGCGTGATGTGAACTGTGGTTCGCAATGCATTCATCCTCCACTGACGCAAGGACAAGCGGCCTCTGGTAGTGAGTCGTTAAGCCTGATCCAGGGGGAAACGGGCATTCGGAGACCGGCGCGACCCGCGCCGGCATTCGGGCGCCAGCATCTCGACTCGGAATCCGGCGAAACAACACCGTCTTGCCGGACGGGCCGAGGCTTCCGCGTTGCGCTCACTACGCTCCAAGACCACACGCCGTCGCACCGCTTCGCCGCGGCTGCCGCACGTCATGCTCCCAACGCCGTCGCCCGCGGTCCGGCCCAGGCCCGTGCCTACTAAGTCCGTGCTGGCGAATTTGCGCCAACGTTGCCTGGTCGGCCAGGCCATGGCGCTGGTGCTGTGGAACGCTCCGGCCTTCGCGCGGAACGTGATCACGCCCGACGGGCGGACACAGACCAATGTCTCCGTCAGCGGCGCGACCACGACGATCACCACCCAGACGGTGTCCGGCAATGCCGGCTACAACTCGTTCTCGCGCTTCGAGCAGGCGGGCGGCACGACCGTCAACATGCACCTGCCGCAGAATACCGGTGCGCTGGTCAATATCGTCCGCAACGGCCCCGTCGTCGTCAACGGCATCCTGAATTCCTACAAGAACGGCCAGATCGGCGGGCACGTCTACTTCTCGGACTCCGCCGGCTTCACGGTCGGGCCGTCCGGAGTGATCAACACCGGACAGCTCACAGTCAACACGCCGACGCGCGACTTCCTCGAGCAGGTGATCGGCCCCAACGGCGTCGTCAACGAGACGATGGCCGCGAGGCTGAGAGCCAACGACATTCCGATCTCGCCCGACGGCGCGATCTCGATCGAGGGCCGTATCAACGCCAAACGCGGCGTGACGCTGTACGGCAGCTCCGTCAGCGTCGCCGGGCAGATCACGGCCAATGCCGCCCCCATCGATATCGGTGAACGCAGGCGGCGTCACCAGAACGCCTTCGCGGCCAGCGTCAACACCTCCGGCATCCGCCATGGCGGCGCGATGGTGGCGCGGCGCGGGGGCGGCATCGAGATCGTCGCGGCAGGCACGGCGAGCATTTCGGGCTCCCTGAGCGCCAATGCGACGGCGCGGCGCTCCGCCGGTTCGATCGTGGTGCGTTCCGGCCGGGGCACCACGATCACCCAGACGGCGCGGTTGAGCGCACAGGGGGCAGCGCCCTCGGCCAGGCTTGCGCAGGGCAGCGCCACCTCGGGCCAGGCCGCCGTCAACACCGGCGACGGCGGCAAGATCTCGATCACTTCCGACGCTGCGATCTCGATCGCCCGCGGAGCGCGCTTTGAGGCAAGCGCGGCGCAAGGCGTCGCCGGCAAGGGCGGCGAGATCAAGGTCTTCGCCGGCACCAATCTCGATGTCGAGAGTGGCGCGATCTTCAGGGGCAAGGGCGGCCTGACCGGCGATGGCGGCTTCACCGAACTCAGCGCGACGAAGACGGTCACGCTGGGCGCGGTCGATGTCGATCTTTCCTCCCGCTCGGGCAAGGCCGGCCTGCTCTATATCGACCCGACAGACCTGATCATCGGGACCGGCGGCAGCGCCAGCATGATCACCAACGGCACGGATGTGTCGCTGCAGGCCACCAACAGCATCACGATCGCCGCCGACGGCGTCATCGACACGCGCCAGTTCAACCGTTCCGCCAATGGCGGCGTGCTCTCAGCCGCGAACCCCTCGACCGGCAATTCCGGCTCGATCCTGCTGACGTCCCCCAATATCAGCGTGTTCGGCTCGCTGCTCGCCGGCGTCAGCACCGGCAGCGCCTATACCGCCGGCGATGTCACGCTCGACGCGACGACATCGGACATCCGGATCGCCGGCATGGCCAGCGCGACCTCGACCATCGACATTCACGGCACGATCACGGGACGAGACATTTCGCTGAAGGCGGATGCGACGGCCGTCGCCTCCTATGTCGATCCCTCCGCCGGGCCGCTGCTGGCGCTGGCGGCGCAGAGCGTGGGCGGCATCCTCTTTGGCCTGAACGGCGGCTATGTCGGCAGCCAGGTGCTGAGCCGCATCCGGGTCGTCGACGACGCGACGATCGAGGCGACGCGCGACGTCAGCATCACCGCCAAGGCCCGGCAGGAGGCCTCGCTGCCCGCGATCACGCTAAGCGGCGGAAACCCGTTCGCGGCGGCGGTATCGATCGGCGAGATCATGGGAACGGTCACCGCCGACGTCGCGTCGGGCGCGACGATCAAGGTCGGCCGCAACCTCACCGTCAACGCCGAGAACGACGTCAAGCTCGCTGTCTCGGCCATCTCGATCTCGGTCGGCACCGGCCTGGTCGCCGCGACCGTCGCCTATGGCTATGTCGATGTCACCACCGCCGCGAAGGTCCACTCCGGCGCGACGGTCACCGCGGGGGCGACCAGCGGCTTCGGAACCGTCAGCGTCACGGCCAAGAACACCAATTCCTTCTCGACCTCCTCGACGGCCGTGGCGGCCTCGGGTGGCGTCGCCGGCATCGCCGTCGCCTATTCCGAGTACAAGGCGGAAGCCGATGCGCTGCTCGGCGCCTCGCTGGGCACGAGCGCCGACAAGGTCCAGAACGTCACGGTCCAGGCCCTTTCGGACACGACGAAGAATGCGACGAGTTCCTCGACCACAGTCGGCGACAACACCCTCTTCAATGCCGGCCCGGCGGGCTCGACGGTCTCGACGCTGCTCAGCCAGCTCCTCGGCAAGCTATCGACTGCCGGATCGACGGTTCCGGTCAGGGTCGGCAGCGCCCTCACCATCGCCGACAGCAATCTGAGCGCCAAGGCCGCGATCGCGGCCGATCCCGGCGGCACCGCGCCGACGATCCATGCCTCGGGCAATGTCGTGGTGGCAGCCCGCCAGCGCGATTTTGGCCTGCGCCTGCTCGCCGACAGTTCGACGAACTCGAACTCCACGGATCCGTCCTCGACCAACCCGGAGGCCGAGATCTCGCTGTCTTTCGGCATCGCGGTCGGCAGCTTCAAGCACGACGCGACCGCCACGGTCGGCTCAGGCGTGACGATCAACGCCAGCCGGATCGGCGTCGCGGCGCTCAACGAGATCCCGATCTCGAACACCTGGACGAACTGGTCCGGGCTCGGCGAGGTCTTCTCGCATCTCAACGGCAATCTCGGCATCGTCAACAACATCCTGACGAGCTACGCCAACGCCTCCTCGTCATCGACCGATCTCGGCCTGGCCGGCGCGATCGACTATTTCCGCGTCAGCAACAACACATCCGCCTATGTCGCCAGCGGCGCGACGCTGAACCAGACCACGGGGATAGGCGCGTGGTCGACCGACCTTGCCAGCAACTATGTCCAGAACTGGAGCCAGGGCGTCAGCATCGTTGCCGACACCGACCAGCATTCGATCGATGTCGGCGGCAATTTCGGCTTCTCCGGCGGTGTCAATGGCGGCACCGGCTCGGCGGCGGGCGGCGGCCTGCTCGACATCGGCCGCAGCAGCAAGACGGTGGCGGCCGTCGCCGCCGGCGCGACGATCACCGCCACCGATCTCTCGGTCACCGCCAACACCTCGGACAAGATGTTCGTGATCGCGACGACGTCCGGACGCTCGTCCGGGTCGATCGTGCTCAGCGGCATGGTTTCGCTGTCGGGCATCCAGAACCAGACGCTGGCTTCGATCAGCAACGCGGCGAGCGTCACCGCCAACACCGTCTCCGTCAAAGCCGACCAGTTCGTCTCGGTCTTCGCGCTCAGCGGCGCGCTGGTGCTCGGTGGCGGCAACGGCGTCGGCATCTCGGTGGCGGTGCTCGACGCGGGAAGCGTCACGCGCGCCTATGTCGGCGATAACTCCGACGACCTCTCGGACGACAGGCTCGCTGGGATCGCGCCGCAAGGGCTGATCACGACGGGCTCGATCGCCGTCGAAGCCGCGACGACCGGCCGCATCACGGCGGCATCCGTCGCCGCGGCGGTCGCCGACGGAACGGTCGCGATCACCCTGCCACCCGGTACGAGCAAGGTGGTCCGCGACGCGATGGCGAGCTTCGCGAAGACGAGCAGCAGCGGCCCCAGCCTCTCGGCCTCCGGCACGGCCGCCGTGGCGCTGACCACGATGGGCACCTCGGCCTGGATCGACGGCGCGCGGTTGCAGAAGAAGGACAACGCCGGACTGAAAACCTCGGTCAGGGCGCTGAACTCGACGATCATCGAGGTCGGCTCGGGCGCGGCGGCGGCGAACCTTGCCGGCACGTCGGGCGCCAGCGGAGCGATCGCCGGCGCGGTCGCGATCGGCGTCCTCGACAACAGCACCGATGCGCGGATCGGCGGTTCAACCTTGACCGGCGTCCGCGACACCGACGTCCAGGCGATCGCGGGCGGCCGGGCGACGATCGTCGGCGTCGGCCTCGCGGTCTCGGCCGGCGGCAATGGCGCGGCCGCGATCTCCGCGGCGGTCGGGCTGGTCACCAACCGCGTCTCGGCCTTGATCGCCAACTCCGCCATCACCGGCGATTCCACGACGTCGGTCTCGAAGATCGCGAGCGTCAACGCCTATCAGACCACCGATATCGGCATCGGCGGCGGCTCCGCCTATCTCGGCGCGCAGTCGGGCGTCGGCCTGTCGCTGAGCTATGCCAGCATCGGCGATCCGAGCGGGGAGGACGCGGTCAGCGCGACCATCCGAAACTCCAGCCTGGTCAATCTCAACGGCCTGAACGTCGTCGCCTCGAATTCGAGCCGGATCGCATCGGGCGCGATTACCGTCGGCCTCGGCGGCAACGGCCTGTCGGGCGCCTTCGTCTTCAACAACGTCAAGACGAGCACGAAGGCGCAGATCAGCGGCACGGCCGGTGCGCCGCCGACGATCACGATCGGCGGCGACGTCGTCGTCACGGCAGACAGCAGCCGCGACGTGACCTTC
This sequence comes from Bosea vaviloviae, assembly GCF_001741865.1. Lineage (NCBI taxonomy): Bacteria > Pseudomonadati > Pseudomonadota > Alphaproteobacteria > Hyphomicrobiales > Alloboseaceae > Allobosea > Allobosea vaviloviae. The sequence goes on along the minus strand of NZ_CP017147.1, from coordinate 3,890,863 downwards.
AACGCCATCATCGCCGGCCGCCAGACCTTCGCGCAGGCCGATCAGGCGCAGGTCGATTTCAGCGGCTCCGCCGCCAATGGCGGCGACCCCAACCCGAACGGGGCGGCGATCGTCGCCGTGACCGGCTCTGCGCAAGTGGGCCGCAACAATGTCGGCATCTCCTTGCTCAGCAACGAGGTGGCGCAGTCCCACATCGCCACGATCGACGACGTCATCCTGACGGCGACCGGCGACGTCTCGGTGCGGGCCCAGGACGGCGCGAGCATCACCGGCGTCGCGATCGGGCTCGGCGGGGCCAGCGGCCAGTTCGCCGGCGTCGCCTCGGTGGCGCTGCAGTCGGTCGATAATGTCGTGCGTGCCGGGATCACCGGCACGGGCACGATCATCACGGCCCGCGACATCCTGCTGAACGGCAGCACGACCGCCACCATCCGCGGCACGGCCGGCTCGCTCGGCCTCGGCTTCGGCTCGGCCGCGGTCGGCCTCTCCGTCGTCGAGAACAGCATTGAAAACAGCGTCAGTTCGACGATCGAGGATGCGCGCCTGCGCGCCTCGCGCGATCTGCTGGTCCAGAGCCAGTCGGCCGGCACGATCTCGACCTTGTCGATCGGCATCGCGATCTCGCGCCAGGTCGGCCTTGCCGGCTCGGTCGCCACCAGCAGCGTCGCGACCGACGTCGCCGCGACCGTGAAGCGCGCCGACATCATCGCCGAGAACAATGTCGGCGTGATCGCGACCAATCGTGACGGCATCGCGGTCTCGGCGGGCGCGCTTGGCGCGGCCGGCGGCTCGCCCAGCGTCGCCGGCGGCCTTTCGATCGTGAGCAACACGATCGGCGGCAGCACCATTGCCTCGATCAGCGAGAGCAGCTCGGTCGATGCGCGCGTCAACGGCACCGGGTCGCTGAGCTTCGCCAGTGGCGCGGTCGTCAGCCCACCGAGCCTGTCCAGCCCGACCGGCCCCTCGACCAGCCTGCCCGACCTGGCGATGGCCCAGCGCAGCCTGCGCGGTCTGGCCGTGATCGCGACCTCGCAGCAGGCTGTGATGGCCAATGCCGTCACCGCCGGCATCGCGGTCTACCCGATCAGCGGCGCGGTCGGCTACGTCACCATCCGCAACTCGCTCGGTGGAACGACCTCGGCCACGATCGACGGCAGCACGATCGACACGCGGCTGAACGGCGGCCAGAACCCAACCGCGATCGTGGTCGACGCCGCCAGCCATTCCTATGCCGGCAGCTACATCGTCGTCGGCGCGATCGGCGGTGCGGCCGGTGCCGGCGCCGACGCGCAGACCACGCTGAAGCGCCAGACGAGCGCCGCGCTGACCAACTCGACCACGGGCACGATCGCGACCAGCCAGGCCGGGCTCGGCGGCGTCGGCGCGGTCGAGGTCGCGGCGGTGTCCTCGCAAGCCTCGACCGGCAAGACGATCGGCTTTTCGGCCGGCGTCGCCGGCGCGGCGGCGACCGGCCTCGTCAACAGTTTCGAGGCGGTCACGACCGCGAACATCGACCAGGGCATCCTCAACGCAGCCTCGCTGCGCGTCACCGCCGACAGCGTGAACGGCTTCTACGGTGTCGCCGGCGTCGGCTCCGGCGGCGGCGTCGCGCTCGGCAGCGCCTTCGTCGTGGCCCGCAGCCAGAGCACCACGCTGGCGACGATCGGCGGCGGCGCCAATGTCACGACGCTCAACCTGAACGGCCGGCTCGACGTGCTGGCGACCAGCACCAACAGCTTCACCGCGCTTGCGGCCGGCGGCTCGGCCGCGGGCCTGGTCGGCATCGCCGGCATGGTCAACCTGATCGACGTCGCCAACACGACGCGCGCCGGGCTCTACGGTGTCGTATCGAGGCAGGCGCCGACGCCGATCCAGAGCCTGGCCGGCCAGAGCATCGACGGCTCGCTCAACGTGATCGCACGCGAGACCACGACGATCACGCCGGAGACGGGCGTGGCCGCCATCGGCGGCGCCGGCGTCGGCCTCGGTTCCGCGACCAATGTCGCGAGCCTCGACTCGAGCGTGCTTGCAGACCTCTCCGGCAGCACGGTCTCGACGACCGGCGCGGTCGTGGTCCAGGCCGTGAGCGACCGCAGCGTCGATGCCAACGCCTTCACCATCGGCCAGGGCGGCTCGATCGGGCTCGGTGCGGCCGTCAACGTCATCTCGGTCGGCACGGGCGCGCCGGCCGGCGCGGATCTCAATATCAACGGCGACGGCACGCTCTCGCGCGTCAACCAGCTCACCGCCGTCGATCCCGGCTTCACGCTGAGCACCAGCGGGCTTGCGACCTATCGCACGCTGCGCGGCGCCTACGCCTCGGGCGCGACCGACGACCAGCTGCGCACCACGGCCAATGCCGAATATCTGGCGCTGATCCAGAACGGCACCGTCGTCAACGGCGTGCTGACCCTGACCGCCAGCGGCGTGCAGGCGCTGCGCTCCAACGCCGCCATCGCGCTCTTCGTGCCGACAGCGACCGACCAGCAGGTGCGCGACTATGCAGCGGCGCGCTACACCGCGCTGCAGGCGGCCAAGCTGCAATATGTCATCGGCGACGCCGGTCTGAACTCCTATCGGCAGGTTCTCGAGGTGGCGACGCCGAACCTCACCGACGCGCAGGTCAAGATCGCCGCCGACGCAGCCTATGCCACGCTGCTCGCCAATGGTGTCCCGGTGAACGGGCTCTACTCGCTGCGCGGGTCGAGCGCAGCCGTCTATCAGGCCGCCGCCGACGCCGAGCTCGGCCGCACGGCGACCTTCAGCGAAGTGAGTGCATACGCCGCCTCGCAATATGCCTGGTTCACCAGCAACCGCGCCCGCACAGCGACACCGAGCGCGATCAGCGCCACGGCCCTGCTCGATTCGAGCGGTGCGCAGACCGGCGCGACCGCGCTCGGCGGGTCGATCACCGCCAGCTCGGTCTCGGTCACCTCGACCTCGAAGACCTCGACCGAGAACACCGCGCTCGGCATCGGCGTCGGCGGCATCGGCGTTGGCGCGGCGCTCGGCTACACCACGGTCGCCGACAATGTCGGCGCCCGGCTCGACCAGGCGACGGTGACGACGGGTTCGATCACGGTCAACGCCTCGGCCATCGATGGCGCCGGCGGCGTGGCGTCCAGGATCGACGTCAAGGCCGGCGCGGGCTCGGGCACGGCTTCCGCCGGCGCGGCGGTGGCGCAGGGCGCGGTTTCGAACACCATCACGGCCAGGCTCGGCGGCACGCTCACGGTCACCGGCGCGACGACGGTCGGCACGTCGGCGACGCAAGGCTCGCGCGCCGACGCGCTCGGCGCGGCGGCGGCGGGCGGCGGCGCGCTCGGCATCTCGATCGCCAAAAGCAGCCTCGACGGCACGGCGACGTCGAATGTCGCGGCCAACACCACGCTCTCGGGCGGAACATCGCTCACGGTCGATGCCAGCAGCGCCGGCATCTCCTATGCCTCGGCGACCGCCGGCGCAGGCGGCTTGCTGGTCGCCGGCACGGGCGCCGACGCCCGCGCCAGCGATTCCTCGCGCGTCGAGGCTCATCTCGGCGACAATGCCAGCGTCAATGTCGGGACCGGGGCGATCCGCGTGACCGCGACCGCGACGCCCGACGCCAAGGCCGCCGCCTATGGCGTCTCGGTGACGGGCGGGCTCGCCGTAGGCGCGGCGATCTCGCGCGCCACCACCAACCAGACCGTGATCGCGGCGATGGATGGCGGAGCCGCCGCCCAGCGCGCGCTCACCGCCGGCAGCCTCTCGATCCTGGCGACCAGCACGATCTTCGGCACGCCCGTGACCTCGATCGGCGGCTCGCCCGGCGCGACCAGCACGTTCAGCCGCGGCGGCACCGGAGCCGCCGCCTGGTCCTTCTCCGGCTCTGGATCCTACTATGCCAGCGCCGTCGGCTCGGACGCGCAGGCCGTCAACACCTCCACGGTCACCGCCTCGGCGGGCAACAATGTCCGGCTGCCGGCCGGCACCGTCGCGATCAACGCGACCAATACGACGCGCCAGATCGCCTCGGCGACCGGCTTCTCGATCGCCGGCAAATACTCGATCGGCGCCGTACTGGCCAAGGCGAGCTCGACGGCGACGACGAGCGCGACGCTCGGCGACGACGCCCGCCTGCTGGGCAACAGCGCGACGAGCTTCAGCCTGATTGCAGCGGGCAGCGACACGCAGATCGCCAGCGCCACATCGGGCAGCGGCGGACTGATCTCCGGTGCCGGCGCCTCGGCCGATACCGCCAACACCGCCACGGTCACGGCTAGCATCGGCGCGCGTACGCAGATCGGGGCCAACACCATCCTGGTCAATGCGAGCCACACCGACCAATACGCCAACCGGGTCGATGCGACACAAGCGGCCGCGCTGGGCGCCAGCGCCTCGCTGGCCAGTCACGACGCGACCTCCCATGTGAAGGTCGACATCGGCGCGTCCGCCATCTTCGTTGCGCTCGGCAACGGTACCAACGGCTGCTACGTCACCACCTGCGTCCAGGGCATCGAGCTCGAGAGTCGCAACATCTTCACCCAGCTCGCGCTCGGCGACACGATCAGCGCCGGCGCGGGCGGCGGCATCAACGGCGTCGGCGCGAAATCGACGACCGACGTGGACGGCTGGTCGAAGGTCGTGATCGGCGACAACGCCAACTTCACCAGCGGCGGCAGCGCCGTCTCCTCGCCCGGCCCGATCGCGATCCAGGCGATCACCGAACTGAACGCCAACGACACGGTGACGCTGACCACCGGCGGTGCGCTGCAAGGCGCCGGCGTCACCTCGCAATACCGCGCCCGCGATGTCGACAACGAGGTCACGCTCGGAACAGGCGTCACGCTGACCTCCTCCGGCACGATCAATATCGGCACCTACACCACCGCGACGGTCAAGACGAACGCGCTCGTCACGACCTATGGCCTCGCCGCCGTCGGCGTCGCCGAGGCCGATACCGACATCATCACCAACCAGACCGTCACGATCGGCGCCAACAGCACGCTGACCGGCCTCGACAACGTCAACATCACCGCCGGGCGCGACGCCTCGGGCCTGTTCATGACCTCGATCCTGGGCGACGCCACGGCGATCGGCTATGTGCGCGGCGTGATCGCGGTGCCCGACGCCGACGCCTCGACCGACCTGCAGAACCGGGCGCAACTGAACGTCAACACCGGGGCGGCGCTGCTCAGCGCCCAGAATGTCACGCTCGGCGCCTATAACGGCATAGTGACGCCCAATGCCGACGGCGCCGGCCACGGCTTCCAGCTCTATTTCATTCCGGTGACGCAGCGCGACGAGAGCCCGGGCGCCTCGGCGACCTCGACGGTGGTGATGAACGGCCGCGCCGTCGGCGGCGTGTTCCACGAGCAGGAGATCATCATCGGCTGCGGCACCGGCGGCCTGTCGATCTGCGATCTCGGCGCGACGCCGACCGTCTATGTGAAGGCCGGCGGCGCGCCGGTCGTGGTCAGCCGCGACGACGCGTTCGACGCGGTGGCCTATGTCCGCGCCAACTACACCACGACCAACGGAACGATCGACGACACCGCAGTCGCCGACACACTGGTCGGAGGCATCTCCTCGGGGCTGGTTCGGGCCTACCGGATCAGCCAGCTCTATGCGGCCGGCGGCAACGTCTTCGTCAATGGCGACACCATCCAGGGCAATGGCTCGCTGACCGCCAATGGCGGGCCGACGATCAAGGTCGTCAACAACAGCGCCGCCTATCTGATCCTCGACGCCGGCGCCTATATCCCCGACCTCTCGACCGGGCAGATCCTGTTCACCGGCGCAGCCCAGGGCCAGGCCGGGCTTACCCAGACCAGGTTCAATGCCAACGGCACGGCCAGCGTCATCATCAACAACGCCTATACCCGCGACGATATCGGCGGCTACGGGCCGGCGCTGATGATCGCCGGCGACATCAGCAATCTCGGTGGCCTGGTCTCGATCAACAATACGCAGGGCTCATTCGGCTTCTCGGGCCAGCGCATCGACTCGCTGCAGTTCAACGTCACGGTGCCCAATGGCGCCGTCGCGATCTCCTCGAACGGCCCCAACGGCATGTACAATGCCGGCGCCTCGCCGCAGGCCGAGTGGAACCACGCGATCACCTATCCCGGCGCCACGCCCGGTGCGGCGTCGCAGAGCTACGTCATCAACGACACGATCAACGCGATCGGCAACACGCTCTATTTCGGCTCCGGCGGCAGCCTGAACTACAATCTCTATCACCGGATCGAGGATGGCGGGGATCCGGGGATGCGCTACAGCACCATCCTCTACGGCAACTGCATCGGCTATGGTGCGACCGGCTACAACTGCCAGGGCGGCTACGATTTCGGCAACGGCATCTACTTCGCCCAGATCCCGGTCGTGCCGAAATATTACCAGCCGAACGTCCAGGCGCAGGGCGGCGGCACGCAGATCTACGGCGCGCAGGTCGCGATCAAGGCCACGATCATCAACGTCAACGCCTCGATCGAGGCCGGGCGCGTCACCAACCAGTCGGTCGTTCTGGGCGATAACCTGATCCAGGCGCTCGGCTTCGCGATCTTCAACTACAACACCTATGGCTACGGCGCGCCTGTGGTCGATCTCACCAACGATACGCGCCTGATCAACTACGGCAGCGCGGCCGGCTCCTACAGCGTCCTCAACAGCGGCGACAAGCTGATCCCGGTCAGCTACGACATCCGCACCGGCCAGCTCAACATCAGCGACGTCAACGCCTCCTCGGGCGGCGGCTCGGTCCTGCTCGACGGCCAGATCATCAGCACGAACGCGCTCGGCCGCATCAAGATCAATGGCGGCTTCGGCCATGTCGACATCGTCAACAACAGCGGCCTGGAACTCGTCACCAACCGCATCAACACCGGCACGGCCAGCGGCGCCAACGCCAGCACGAGCAAGATCACGATCGTCGACCGGCTGATCCAGAACGGGCCGAACACAACCGTCTACGCCTATACGCCGGGCTCCGGCATCGCGATTTACAAGACCGTGAACGGCGCGCAGCCGATCCTGAGCGGCGTCGGCGCCACGACGCCTTTCTCCTTCATCGCCGGCGACAGCACGAGCTACAACCCCGTCGCGGGCACGCGCTACGAGTGGACGCAGCAGCTATGGGTCCACAAGGACGGCCTCACCATCAACGATCCGAATGCGCAGGGCGTCTGGCGCTATTCTTCGGGGTCGTCCAATAATCCGTGGCAGTTTGTTGCGGCTCCGGCCACCGGCATCTGGGGCGACGGCACCTCATCGGGCCCCGACTATTGGAACGTGACGAGCACGGCACAGGGCCGCCTCACCAATAACCAGTACTACTACATCAGCGACCCTGTCTTCTTCGAGACCCTGCAAGGCGGCGTCACGACGCTCGCCAACGCAATGCAGGGCTACGAACACTGCAACGGCGGCAATCCGAGCCTCTGCAGCCGCGATTTCCGCCAGGTGCCGGGCTCGACCGCCAACACCTACTGGAACTACAACTACGTCATCGACGCCTGGCTTCAGGTGACGGCTTCGGTGAAGGCCGACAACCCGTTCGCCGTCAGCTTCGCCGGCAATGCGAGCGGCCTCGTCACCATCACCTCGAACACGTCGATCCGTCAGCAGGGCAATATCATCAACCCGAGCGGCGCAACGACGATCACGGCCTCGGTCGGCAGCTTCACCCAGGCGCCCAACGTCTCGATCCTCAGCAACCACCTGACCCTGACCGGGCGCGATTCCGTCGGCACGGTCGCCGCGCCGATCCAGGCGACGCTGACGGCGGGCGCGGCCGTAGCGGCCTATTCCGGGGCCGGCGGCATCAATCTCAACATCGATTCCGACGCCAAGATCTGGCGCCTCAACGCCGATCTCGACGCCGCCTCCGGCCGCTATGGCGACATCAATCTCCGCGCCACCGGCGGGCTCGAGGTCGCAAGCTGGGCCGATCCGAACTACACCCATCTGCTCGGCAACAACATCACGATCAGCAGCCGGAACGGCGCCGTCGGCGGCATCAATACCCCGCTGCGCATGCAGGCGATGGCGACGACGCTGGCCAATGGCAGCCAGACCGGCGGCGTGGTCAACATCTCGGCGCAGGGCGATATCGGCATCAAGCAGCTCTCGGGCAATCTGCGCGTCGGGCTGATCGCCAGCACCGGCGGCAATGTCCGCGTCGACGTGGCCGCCGGCACGCTCAAGGCGGCCAATGCCCAGACGGCAGCGCAGTCGCTCTCGACCGAGCAGCTCTCGACGATCAAGAGCAAGCTCAAGCTGACCCAGGCCGACGGCGCCGACGCCGCGGCGCTCGCCAGCGTCGCCGTGTTCGAGCGCAACGTCACCCAGACCTACACGCTCTATTCCAGCCTGATCCGCAACGGCAGCGTCACCAACGGCGTCTTCACGCTCGACGCCGCCGCCACCGCGCTCTACCAGCCGCTCGCCGACGCCGCCGGGATGAGCGTCCCCGCCTATGTCGCGGACCGTTATGCGAGCTATGCCAGCGTATTCGAGAAGGCCTATGGCGCGAACTGGAACACGCTGGCGCGCTTCCAGGAGAACACGCTCGAAAGCAATTTCAGCTTCACCACCGCCTCGCCGGGCGCCGTGAGCGGGCTCGCCTCCTCCATCACCGCCAACGCCGTCTGGCAAACCGGCCAGCTCGTCGCCGCGATCGACCAGGCGGCGCTGCAGCCGGCATCGGGTGTCGTCGGCAACGGCACGGCAATCATCGTCGGCCGCGACGTGAGCCTGAACATCGGCGGCAGCATCGGCTCGCTGGCGCCCGACGTCAGCGTCGGCCTCGACACCATCCGCAACGGCACGCTGACCACGAGCCAGCTCCAGGCGCTTGCGGTCGCCACCACGCCGGGGTCGGTCAAGCTCTTCGGCACGAACGGAAGCGGCCAGCGCGTCGCGGTCTCCGACATCCACGCCGTGCCGATCGGCGTGACGCTGACCTCGGTCGACATCAGCCAGACCGCTCCGCTCTTCATCAGCGCGACCGGTACATTCTCCGGCACGGCCCAGGGCGACATCTATGTCCAGGCGACGACCGGCGCGCAGTCGGGCGGCGGCTCGCTCAATCTCGGACGCGTCACCGCCACCGGCGCGATCAACCTGCAAGCCCCGCAAGGGATCACCGTCGCGACCGCGCCGAACAGCACGACGCCGCTCAACGCGGTCCAGATCCAGGCCGGAACCGACCTGATCCTGACCGGAGCCGGCGGCGGCATCGGCTCGGCCGCAATGCCGCTGACCTACCAGATCGGCGGACGGCTGGTCTCGGCCTCGGCCGGCGCGGGCGACGCCTATCTCGTCGCCGCAGCCGGCAACGCCCAGATCGGCCGCATCTTCGCCTCCGGTACGGCCTCGCTCACGGCCGTCAGCGGCTCGATCCAGAGCTACCTGCCGGGCGTCGCGATCTCGGCTTCCACCATCGTGCTCAACGCGTCCGCCAATGTCGGCAGCGCCGTCACGCCATTCGCGGTCCAGGCCGCCGGCGATGGCGAGGTCTCCGGCCAGATCGGCGGCTCGGCCACGCTCTCGACGCCGACGCTCGCCAGCCAATCCGCCGTCGCGCTGCGGATCGGCGCTCTGACGGCCAATGCTGGGCTCTCGCTCGCAGCCGACGCCGAGGTGCGAATCCTGCGCAGCCTGTCGGCGACCACCGGGCCGCTCTCCATCACCGCCGGCGCGATCAGCATGGCCACTGGCGCGACCGTGCAATCCGGCGGGCGGATCACGCTCACCTCGCTCAGCGATGTGACGCTCGGGCGGGTCACGAGCACGCTCATCGCCCCCGCCGGCACCGCCTCCATCGCCGTTTCGGCTGCGGGAACTATCGCCGGCAATGGCGACAGCGTCGTAAATCTCGGCGCTGGCCAGGCCGGCGGCGTGATCGCGCTCAATGCCGGCAGCGGCATCGGCAGCAGCCTGGCGCCGGTGAGCTTCGACGCACCGAGCCTGTCGGCCAGCAGCCTGCAGGGCGGCGTCTACCTCAAGACCGCCACGACGGCGCGCGTCACGGCGCTGACGGCCGACACCGGCCCCGCCGGCCTGCTCGCGGCGGGCAACCTCACTGTCGATGCGCTGACCAGCGGCGGGGCGGCCAGCGTGACCTCGACAGCCGGGATGCTGACGATCGGCACCCTCAGCTCGGGCGGAGCCACAACCCTGAGCGCGGCGAATGCGCTCGGCGTGACATCGGCAACGACGACTGCAGGCGATCTCGCCCTCGTGTCGACATCCGGCGGCATCAACGCCACCACCCTGCATTCCGCCGGCGCGGCCACGCTCACCGCTCCCGGCGCGATCACCGTGGCGACGCTGACCAGCGGCGGCGGCACGAATGCGACCTCGTCGAGCAGCACGCTCGCTGTCACCACGCTGACCGCTGGCGGATCGAGCACGCTCGCCGCCTCCGGCACAGTCACGCTCGGCTCGGCGCAGACGACGACCGGAGATATCCTGGCCTCCTCGACGAATGCCGCGATCACGGCCGCCACGCTCAATGCTGCCCGAAACGCGATCCTGACCGCGACCGGGGGGATCTCGGTCACGACATCGCTGACCACTGGCGGCACGGCCTCCGTCACCTCGTCGGCCGGTTCGCTCGATCTCGCGGCCGTGACATCCGGCGGATCCGCCACGCTCAACGGTGCGACTGCCGTCACGCTTGGGTCGGCGCGGACCACCGCTGGCGATCTGTCCGTCTCCTCGATCAATGCCGGCATCACCGCGACCACCCTGGAGACGGCCGGAGCAGCCAGCCTCACCGCTCCAGGTGCAATCACCGTCACGACGCTGACCAGCAGTGGCAGCACGAGCGCGGCCTCGTCGGGCGGAACGCTCGACATCACGACCTTGACGGCGGATGCGACGACCGCCCTGTCGGCCTCGGGCGCCGTCACCATCGGCTCTGCTCAGATCACCAGCGGCGATCTCTTCGTCACTTCGACGACCGCCGGGATTACGGCCGCCACGCTCGATGTCGCCCGCAACGCAACGCTGATCGCTGCCGGGACTATCTCGATCACGACGTCGCTGACCACCGGCGGCACGGCCTCCGTCACCTCGTCTGCCGGAGCCCTCGATCTCGCGGCTATGACATCTGCCGGGTCCGCCACGCTCAGCGGAGCAACTGTCGTCACGCTGGGGACCGTGCGGACGACTGCCGGCGATCTGGCTGTGTCCTCGGCGACGGCCGGGATCATCGCAACCACACTCGATGCGGCCGACGCAGCCACGCTCACCGCTCCCGGCGCGATCACTGTCGCGACATTGACGAGCGGCAGTGGCACCAGCGCAACCTCCTCGGGCGGGACACTCGGCATCACCACGCTCACGGCCGGCGGAACCGCGACGCTGGCGGCCTTCGGCGCCGTCACGCTCGGCTCGGCTCAGACGACAGCCGGAGATCTCTTCATCTCCTCGACGAACGCCGGGATCGCCGCCGCCACGCTCGCTGTGGCCCGCAATGCGACGCTGACCGCCACTGGGGCGATCTCGGTCACGACATCCTTCACCACCGGAGGCACGGCGTCCGTCACCTCGTCCGGCGGGGCGCTCGATCTCGCGGCGCTGACATCGGGTGGCACAGCCACACTCAGCGGCGCGACAACCGTCACCTTGGGAACCGCCCGGACGACAGCCGGCGATCTGTCCGTCTCCTCGACCACCGGCACGATCGCCGCGACCACGCTGGATGCGGCTGGTGCGGCGACACTCACCGCTCCAGGCGCGATCCGCGTCACGACGTTGACCAGCGGCAATGGCACGAGCGCGAACTCTTCGGGCGGGACGCTCGGCATCACCACGCTCACAGCTGGCGGAACGACAGCGCTCGCTGCCTCCGGCGCCGTCACCCTGGGAACGGCGCGGACGACAGCCGGCGATCTTGCCGTGTCCTCGGCCAATGCCGGGATCACCGCGACCACGCTGGCGGCAGCTGGAGCAGCCACCCTCACCGCCCCAGGCGCGATCACGGTGGCGACGCTGACCAGTGGCGATGCCACGAACGCCACCTCCTCGGGCAGCACGATCGACATCACCACGCTCACCGCGGCAGGCGAAACGGCTCTCGCGGCGCATGATGCGGTCACGCTGGGCAGGGTCGAGACGAGCAGCGGCGCCATCCGCGTCACATCGAGCCATGCCGGCATCTCGGCTGCGACCCTGGTTTCGGCAGCCGGGCAGGATCTGGCCGCCTTCGGCGACATTTCCGGAACGACGCTGACAAGCGACGGCCAGGCCAGCATCCACTCGACAACGGGCAGGCTGACGATCGCGACGCTGAACGCGGGCGCGACCGCAACCCTGCAGGCCGCCGGCGCCATTGCGCTGGGCACGGCAACCACGACGGCAGGAGACCTCCTCGCGACATCGACGGGCGGCCGCCTGACCGCCACGACCATCCAGGCCTTCGGCTCGACGACCCTGAGCGCCGCCACGCTGCGCATCGACACGGTTGCGAGCGGCGGCGACGCCACGGCCACCACCCAACTCGGCGCCCTGGAAATCGGCTCGCTGACCAGCGGCGGCGTCACGCATCTGGATGCAGCTGGCGCGCTCATCGTTTCCAACTTGAGCGCCGGCGGTGCAGCCACGCTCTCTTCGCGGAATGCGACGATAGACCTCGCGACCGCGACGACAGGCGACACCGCCAGGCTCTCGGCCGCTGGCGCGATCAACCTGGGCACGCTCACAACGCGGGCCGGTGATATCGTCGCGACATCGCTCACTGCCGGCATCACGGCTACCTCGCTGGAAGCGGCAGGTGCGATCGCACTCGACGCAGCAGGTGCGATCGTCGTCCAGACGGCCAGCAGCGGGAGCGGAACGAGCGTTTCGACGCGCGCCGGGTTGACGATCGGCACGCTTGCGACCGGCGGCGACGCCACGCTCAGCGCTGCGAACATGCTGACCCTCACCAGCGTGACGAGTTCGGGCAACCTGTCGCTGCGCTCGACGGCAGACGGCATCACCGCCGCAACCCTGCGCGCCGACGGTCGCGCCGATCTTGTGGCGGCAGGGACCGTGACGATCAATGACCTGCGCAGCGGCGGCGCAACGGCCGTCTCCGGCAATATCATCGCCCTCACCGCACTCACCGCAGGCGAAAGCGCGAACGTGAATGGTCGCGGCGGGGTCACGCTCGGCAGCGTGCTGACGCAATCGGGCGATCTCTCCGTCGCATCCGAATTCGGCACGATCCGCGCCGGAACGCTCAATGCCTCCGCCGCGCTCCTGCTGCAGGCGCCCGGCGCCATCACCGTCGGCATCGCACGCAGCGCCGGCTCCGTCACTGCCACCTCCTCGGGCGCGGGCATCGATATCCAGACGCTCGTCGCTCACGACGACGTCACGCTCACGGCCGCAGAGGCCTTGCGCTTTGAAAGCCTGACGGCAGGTGGCTCGCTCCTGCTGAATTCGACCCGCGCCGGCGTCACCATCACCACCGCGCAGGCGGGTGAGGATATCGCCATCTCCGGGCAGGCGATCAGGTTCGGCGCACTCGACGCCGGCCGTTCCGCCAGCCTCGACAGCGCCGGCGATATCGACGGCGACAGCATCGTCGCCACCGATGCGCTCCTCGCGCGGGCCGGTCTCGGCGGCAGCGGCTCGATCCGGCTCGGCGTCGGCGCGGCGCGCAACGCGGAATTCTCCGCGCCCGACGATGTTCGCCTCGGTCGCTTCGGCGCGGGCGACAGCATCACCATCCTGGGGACGGACATCGCCTCCAGCATCGTGCAATTGCCCGGCGGCTCGGGCGCTCCGCTCGTGCTCGATATCGCGGGTCTGCGGGAGCGGACGGCGAGGTCCGCCGCCCTTACGATCGACGCATTGCGCTTCCGCGCCAACCGGATAGAAGTTACAGATGCAGCCATAACGACGAGCGCCAGCCGCTTCGACCTCGCTGCCAATTTCGTTCCGGGAGCTCTACGCTTGACCACACCCGGAATGACCGTCCTAGCCAATAATCGCAGCATCGCGCCAGTTCGCGGTTTCGATGTGCAGCTCTACCAGAAGGACCGGACCTTCTTCATCTCCGTCAACGGCAACCAATTGTCGTCGAACGCCTATATCGTGCGCTTCGACAGCACTATCGCGAATGTCGATACAGCGGATGGCGTCTCGCTGGTGCGTGACATGGCCCGGCTCGGCGTCATCGCGCCGGCGGGACCGAGCTTCGGCGACATCGCGCGCGGCTTCGTCTTGGGCGCTGACGGCCGCTGGCGCAGCACCGATCCCGAGACGACCGCCAGCCTCAGCGAAGGCAGTGGCCCGCGGGTGAATCTCGGCCAGTTCGGAAGCGACGGGGCCCAGCCTTGACGAGATATCCTCGCGAACAGCGCCGGCGCGAAGCCGCCCGCGCTGTCGCTCCGCTCCTGGCCGCCCTGCTTGGACTAGGACTTCCGAGCCTTGCACTGGCGCAGATCGCGCCTCGCACGATCGAGACGGAAGCCGAGCGCCAGCGCCTGGAAATCGAACGCCAGACCACCCCGCCGCGCCAAAGCGGCCCCGGCGTCGTGGCGCCGCCGCCCCTGCCGAAGCTGAGCTTTCCCGCGGGCGGGACGACGATCGTCCTGAAGCGCATCGACTTCGACACATCCGCCTTCCTGAGCGGAGCCGAGCTCGATGCGCTGCGTGCCCGCTATCTCGGCCGCAAGGTCGACCTGGCCGAGATCGGGAAGCTCGTCCAGGAGGTCAACGATCTCTACGCCGAGAAGGGGCAGGTCACCGCCAGCGCCATCCTGCCGCCGCAGAAGCTCGATGGCGGCGTGCTCAAGGTCGGGCTCATCGAGGGTCGCGTCGGCAAGATCAACGTCACTGGTGCAGTTCAGACCAGGCCATGGTATCTCGAATCGCAGATGCCGATCGCGCCGCAGAGCGTGGTGGATACGCCGACGCTGAACCGCCAGGTCTCGATCTTCAACCGCATCAACGAGGTGCAGTTGCGGGCTCAGCTGCGGGCGGGTGGCGAGTTCGGCCTGACCGATATCGAATTGGCGGCGACCGAACCGCCTCGCAACCTCGCCCAGATCTCCTATGACAATCAGGCGGTGAAATCGACCGGCCGCTATCAGGGCGTGCTGTTCCTGAAGAATCACGGCCTGCTCGGCCTCGACGACAGGCTGGTCTTTTACGGTTCGCGTTCGCGCGGCAGCATCCTCGGAAGCGGCAGCTACAGCATCCCGATCTCGCCCTTCGGCACGCGGCTGGGCATCAGCTATACGCGCTCGGCCTTCCATATCGTGACCGGAGCGATCAAGGAGCTACGGCCCGAGGGCATCTCGGAAAGCCGCGCGCTCAACCTCTCTCAGCCCATTTTCGCAACCGACGCAGTGCTGCTGCAGGCTGTCGCGAGCATCGGCAGCGGGATCAGCAGCAGCAAGCAGATCGACATCACGACGGCGCATAGCAGCAACACCAAGGCGTCCGGCGGACTTTCGCTCACCGTGTCGCTGCCGGGCTTCATGCATACGACCTCTCCGACGCTCTCCCGGGTCGCTTTCGAAGACAAGATCGGTCAGGCCAAGCGCAATCTGACGCTCTGGACCGGAAATACCTCGACGATCGCGCGCCTGAACGACGATATCTACGCTTCGCTCATCGGCGCCTGGCAATATACGAATGACAAGCAGCTTCCCGGCGACCAGATCTTCCAGATCGGCGGCCCGACCACGGTGCGCGGCTATCCGATTGGCGCCGCCTTCGGCGATTCAGGGTTTTACGGCCAGGCCGAGCTGCATTATGTGCTGCCCGAGCCGCTGAAGACCTTGGACGCCTTCGTCTTCCTCGATCACGGCATCACTTATGGGACAGTGCCTACGAGCATGCGCGCGACCTCCGTCGGCGCCGGCCTCGCCTGGCGGCCGACCGATTGGGCGACGCTGGAAGGCGGTATCGCGCGCCCGCTGGAGCGGGTCTCGGTCGTGCAGCGCGAGCACGAACTCTATTTCCGACTGACCTTGCGAAAGACCATCTAGATCAGTAACTTAGATCGTGACAACGGAAACGCCTCCCGCTGGTCGCCGCTGCGAAGCTTCGGGCCGGCATCACGCTCCAAGGCCGTCACGAGAACCCGTCCCGTCTCTCCAGGATAAGAGCCGCACCATGGCGCCATTGCCCCTCTTCTATACAAGCATCGTCGTACTCGATCGCAATATCCACCGCGATGCGCGGATCGCTCCGGCAGAGCGCGGTTACGCCTTCGCGGCCGGCAGCCATGTCGTGCCGGCTCTGATGGCGGAATTCGTGCTCGGCTGCCGCGACATGCCGATCCTGTTCCTGGAAGAAGCCGGCAGCGTCTCGCCCTTGTTCATGGTCGGGATGCGCAGCGGCGAGAACGATTTCGTCGAAGCGAGCGGACGCTGGAACGGTGCGCACGCGCCGGCCTATCTGCGCCGCTATCCGTTCATCGGCGGCGAGGTTTCGCAGGAGCAGCAGGTGATCTGCCTTGATGGCGGCTATACCGGCCTGCAGGACCAGGCCGGCGAGCGCCTTTTCAACGAAGCCGGCGAGCCAAGCGAGATGCTGCAGCGCGCCGTCACCTTCGTCGGCGAATATGCCGATGCGGCCAAGGCGACAGGCGTCTTCACCGCCGAACTGAAAGCCCTCGACCTGTTCCAGACGGTCAATATCGATATCCGCTCACCCACGGGTGTGAGTTCGAGCTTCAGCGGCTTCCTCGCCGTCAGCGAAGAGCGCTTCAACGCCTTGCCCGACGACGTTCTGGCCGATCTGCGCCGCAAGGGCTATCTCGCGCCGATCTATGCCCATCTGATCAGCCTGGGGAATTTCGGCGCACTCGGCGATCGCGCAGGAGCCCGTGCCACAGCCGCGGCGGCCGCGGAAGCCGCCTGAAAGCCGCGCGCGTCAGGCCGGAGCCAGCGCGTCCTCGGCCAGGACGCAGCGCACCACGCGCCCCTCGCCCAGCGTCACGACCGGCGGCAGGGTAGCGTGGCAGCGCTCCTGGACATGCTTGCAGCGCGGCGCGAAGGAGCAGGAGGATGGCGGCTCGTTCAGCGCCGGCGGCGCGCCGGGGATCGCCTCCAGCCGCTCGCCCTTCCGGGCGCCGTGCAAATTCGCCGCGAGAAGACCCTTGGTATAGGGGTGCTGCGGATCGCGGATCAGTTCGCGCACCGTGCCGGTCTCGACGATCTGACCGGCATACATCACCGCGAGCCGATCCGAGACCTCGACCGCGACGCCGATATCGTGGGTGACGAAGAGCATGCCCATGTTGAGGTCGCGCTGGAGCTGGCGCAACAGCAGCAGGATCTGGATCTGCACGGTGGCGTCGAGCGCCGTCGTCGGCTCGTCGGCCAGCAGCAGCTTGGGACGGGCGGCGAGCGCGAGCGCGATCATGGCGCGCTGGCGCATGCCGCCGGACATCTCGTGCGGATAGGCCTTGAGCCGTCGCGCCGGCGAGGGAATGCGGACGAGCTCGAGCAATTCGAGCGCGCGCGCCATCGCCGCCTTCTTGCCGATCTTCTCATGCCGGACGATCGCCTCGGCGATCTGTTCGCCGACCGTATAGACCGGATCGAGCGCCAGCGCCGGGTCCTGGAAGATCATCGAGGTGACGGCGCCGCGATAATCCGACAGATCCTGCGGGTTCAGCGCCAACACATCACGGCCATCGACCCGGACGGTGCCGCCGATATCGGTACGGCTCTCGGGCAGGAGCCGCAGCAGGGTCTTCAGCGTCACACTCTTGCCCGAACCCGACTCGCCTAGAATGCCAAGCACCTTGCCGTGCTCCAGCGTCAGCGAAACGCCGTTGACCGCGTGGACGGTCTGGGCGCCGCGAAAGCGCACCGTGACATTCTGCATTTCGACGAGAGGCTGGCTCATGCCGCCGCCTCCAGGCTGGGCGCGCGGCTGTGGCCTGAGCCCGCGACCTCCATGTGGCAGGCCGCCTGTCGCGCTCCCTCCCCAGTGCGCGCCAGAACTGGCTTGACCTTGGCGCAGACGGTCTGGGCTTGCGGGCAGCGCGGATGGAAGCGGCAGCCTTCGGGCGGATTGATCGGGTTGGGCGGATCGCCGGCAAGCGGCGCTTCCATCGTCCGGTTGTCCGGGTCCATCGAGGGCATCGCCGAGAGCAGCGCGCGGGTATAGGGGTGGCGCGGATCGTCATAGAGCTCGTCGACCGGGCCGATCTCGACCACCTCGCCGAGATACATCACCATGACGCGGTCGCTGATGAAGCGGACGACATTGAGGTCGTGCGAGATGAAGATGTAGGTCAGGCCGAACTCCTCGCGCAGATCGGCGAGCAGGTTCAGCACCTGCGCCTCGACCGATTTGTCGAGCGCCGAGACCGCCTCGTCGAGGATGACGAGGCGCGGGCCCAGTGCGAGCGCGCGCGCGATGTTGACGCGCTGGCGCTGCCCGCCGGACAGCTCATGAGGGTAGCGCGCGGCAAAGCGCGCGGGATCGAGCCCGACGCGAACCAGGAGATCGCGGGCGCGCAGGATTGCGGCTTGCTTCGAGACGCCATGCACCGTCGGCCCGAAGGCGATCGAATCCTCGATGGTCAGGCGCGGGTTGAGCGAGGCGTAGCTGTCCTGGAAGACCATCTGGGCCTGACGACGATATTCCTTCAGGCTGAGCGAGAGCCCGCCGACGATCTCGCCGTCGAACAGCATCTCGCCCTTGTCCTGGGCGATGAGCTGCATCACCACGCGCGCCGTCGTCGATTTGCCGCAGCCGGATTCGCCGACGACGCCGAGCGTCTCGCCCTTGAGCACAGCGAAATCGACGCCATCGACCGCGCGCACCACCGCACCGCGGCCGAGCGGGAAATGCTTGGTCAGGGTCCGCGCCTCGAGCAGCGGGGTTCCGGCGCCGCCGCGGTCGCGTTCGTCCAGGGTCGGGTTCTCAGCCATGATCAGCCCTTCACATCCATCGCCGAGCGCAAGCCGTCCGAGAGCAGGTTGAACGAGATCGAGGTGATGAAGATCGCCGCGCCCGGCAGGGCCGCGACCCAGGGCTGGACATAGATCGCGGTGCGCAGCGTGTTCAGCATCAGCCCCCATTCCGGCGTCGGCGGCTTGGTGCCGAGCCCCAGGAACGACAGGCCCGAGGCCAGGATCATCGAGACCGAGATCAGGCTGGTGGCATAGACGAAGATCGGCCCCAGCACATTGCCGAGCACATGCACGCGGATGATCGTGAAGGCCCCGGCTCCGCTGGCGCGCGCGGCCTCGACGTAATCCATGCCGCGCACCTGCGTCGTCACGCTCTCGGCGATGCGCGCGATCGGCGGGATGAAGACGATGGTCAGCGACAGCAGCGAATTGGTGATGCCGGCCCCCATCGCGCCCGAGAGCGCAATCGCCAGCAGCACAGAGGGAAAGGCGTAGAACACGTCGACCGTGCGCATGGTGATGGTGTTGAACTTGCCGCCGAAGAAGCCGGCCGCGACGCCGATCAGCGAGCCGAAGACAAAGGCGATGAAGACCGGCACCACGCCCATGAAGAGCGAGAGCCTGGCGCCGAAGATCAATCGCGAGAGCATGTCGCGGCCAAGCTCGTCGGCGCCGAGCGGATAGCCCGGCGTGCCGATCGGGCGCAGCCGCCGCAGCATCGAGGAGCGCGTCGGATCGGCGGGCGCGATATAGTCGGCGAAAACCGCCATCAGGATGATTAGCAGGACGACGATGCCGGCGCCGACCGCGACCTTGTCGGTCTTGAAGCGCCTGAAGACGCCGGCCCAATAGCCCGGCGATTTGGCCAGCGGGGCTACGGCGGGGGTAGCGGCCTCGGTGAGCGTGGTCATCTCAGCGCCTCCGCACGCGCGGATCGAGCAGCCCTTGCAGGATGTCGACGAGCAGATTCAGGCCCACGAAGAACATCGCGAGCACCAGGATCGTGCCCTGCAGCAGCGGCAGATCGCGCTGGAAGATCGCGTTGCCGAGCAGGAAGCCGGTGCCGGGCCAGGAGAACACGGTCTCGATCAGGATCGAGCCGCCGAGCAGATAGCCGAGCTGGAGCCCCATCACGGCGAGCGCAGTGGGGGCCGCATTCTTCACGACATGCTTGAACACGCCGAAATCCATCAGCCCCTTGGCGCGAAGGGCCGGGACGAATTCCTGGTTCAGGATGTCAGCGACGAGCGCGCGCACGGTGCGGGCGATGATGCCCATCGGGATCACCGACATCGTGATGGCGGGCAGGATCATGTAGCTGACATGCTCCCAATCCCAGATCCAGGCGGCCGAACCGCCCGGCCCCGCCCCACCCGGCGGCAGCCAGCCGAGCTGCACCGAGAACACGATCACCATCACCATGCCGAGCCAGTAATGCGGCACGGAGACGCCGAGCACCGCCAGCATCGAAGCGAATTTGTCGAGGAAGGAGCCGCGGAAATAGCCCGCAACGAAGCCAAAGAACGAGCCGAGCAGGAAGCCGATCACCGTCGCCAGCACCGCGATCAGCAGCGTGTTGCCGACCGCGCGCCAGACCTCGGCCGCCACCGGCCTGCCCGTGGCGATCGAGGTGCCGAGATCGCCCTGCAGCGCCTTCAGCAACCAGAGGCCGAACTGGATCGGCAGCGGCCGGTCGAAACCGTAGATCTTGCGCAACTCGTCCTGCATCGCCTGCGAGGCGTCCGGCGGCAGCACCGCAGTCAGCGGATCGCCGGGCGCGATATGAACCAGCAGGAAGCAGAACACGCTGACGCCGAACGCGACCGGAAGCACATAGAGGATACGCTTGGCGAGATAGCTCAGCATGGGGTTGCCACAGCCCAACCTGATAGCAATCCGACTCCGCGGCCGTCATGCTCGCCCTTGTGGCGAGCATCCACGTCTTGAACGCGATCCTCGACCAGCGAAGACGTGGATGGTCGGGACAAGCCCGACCATGACGGATGACCGACATATGTCGGTCTCCGTCGAAACTTGCCCGACCATGACGGCTTCTGTCGTGCTGTCTCCGCGGCGATGCGAGCCATTCTCCGCCTCACTTCGCCATCGAGATCGGCGAGAAGTCCTGGAACCAGTTCTGGGCCTGAATGAAGCCCTTCACCTTGGGGCTCAGGGCGCGCGGGTTGACGTCATGCGTCACCATCAGGAACAGCGCTTCATCGACATATTTCTCATGGATCTTCTGCAGCACCTTGGTTTGCTCGGCCGGGTCGAAGGTGTTGCGGACCTGCTCGAAGAGCTTGTCCATCGCGGGGTCGCAGTAATAGCCCCAATTGGTGCCCGCCGGCGGCTGCAGATTGCACTGCAGATGCCGAATCAGGCCGGTGAATGGATCCTGGATGAAATATGTGTAGTTCATGCCCGTCGCCTGGCGCGAGGATTCATGCTTGGCGCCGGCGCGCCAGATGTTGATCAGCGTGTTCCATTCGACGACTTCGAAATCGATCTTGATGCCGACCTCGGCGAGGTTCTGCTGGACGAACTCGTTCATCGGCAAGGGCTGCATCTGGCCGGAGCCAGAGGGCGCGATCAGGATCTTGGTCTGCACGGGCTTGGCAGGCGAATAGCCGGCCTCGGCGAGCAGCTTCTTGGCCGCCTCGGGATCGTATTTCAGCTTGAAGCTGGGATTGCCGAACCATTGATGGCCGGGCGGATAGAAGCCCTCGGCCGGGATCATCATGCCGCCGAGCAATTCCTTCAGCCCCTCGCGGTCGACCGCCAGATTGGCCGCCTTGCGGATGCGGATGTCGTTCCAGGGCGAGCCTTCGGCGCGGGAGAGATGCCAGGTCCAGTTATGCGGATAGGCATTGGTGACGATCTGGAAGCCGGCGCTCTTGAGCGAGGGCACGAGATCGGGCGACGGCGCCTCGATCCAGTCGACCTGCCCCGCCCTCAGGGCGGCGGCGCGGGCATTGGGCTCCGGCAGCGGCAGCAGCACGAGCTTGTCGAGCTTGGGCACACGCGCCTTGTCCCAATAGCCGGGGAACGGCGAAAGCTCGGCGCGCTCGCGCGGCTGGAAGGCGGTGAGCTGCCAGGGGCCGGTGCCCGAAGGCGTCTTGGCGAAGGCGTCCCAGCTCTTGCCGAGCTTCTCCCATTGCGCCGGCGAGGACATCATGATCCAGGCGATCTGATAGGGCAGCGTCGCATCGGGCGTCTTGGTGACGATCTCGACTTTGTATTTGTCGATCACCTTGTAGGTGCCGACAGCCGGGATGCGCGAACGGCCCTGCGCAGCCTGGCGCTGGTCGAATTGCGGAGCGTCGTTCTTCAGGAGCTTGTCGAGGTTCCAGACAACGGCGTCGGCGGTGAATTCCGAGCCGTCATGGAACTTCGCGCCCTCGCGCAGCACGAAGGTCCATTTGGTCTTGTCGGCGGCATCGACGGCCCAGCTCGTGGCGAGGCCGGGCACGAGATCGGAGGCCTTGTCGGCTTTGCTCAGGTCCCAGTTGATCAGCCCGTCATAGACCGTATAGCCCATGAAGCGCATGCCCTCGCCGCCCTGGTCGGTCTGGCCGGTGGTCAGCGGGATGTCGGAGGCCGTCATGCCGATCCGCAGCGTGCCCTGGGCGGAAGCCGATTGCGCCGCGAGCAGGAGCCCTGCGGCAAAAGACAAGGCGAGAGCGGAACGGATCATCGGCTAACTCCGAAATGGATGATTTCGAAGAAGCCTGAGCAAAGGCTGTGCCAGTGCGGCGCGGCAGAGCAACGCCATGCACCGCCGCGATCTTTACTGAGGCAACCGTCGTGCAAAGATTTGCCTAAAAGGCACGCAGTCGCTCTTGCCGCTAAAATAGGCAGAATCCGGATTTAATGGAAATCCCGCGATTTCGGCAGGATGCGGACATTGCGCGGATGGCGGCCGCGCGGAATTTGCGGGGGCAGAAGTTCGTCGGTCAGTGTTGCGGCGCTCTCAGTGCGATGCGTATCCGAGAGGCTCAGTAGGTCGGCGGTGCGGTCGATCACGCGCTGCGCCATCAGATGCGTCACGCCTTCCGGGCTCTTCTGCACCCGGCCCTCGACCAGCAGCAGCCGCGCGCCCATGACCTCGCGGCGAAAGCGCTCGAACAGCCGCGCCCAAAGCACGACATTGGTGATGCCGGTCTCATCCTCCAGCGTGATGAAGACGGCGTTGCCCTTGCCCGGGCGCTGGCGCACCAGCACGACGCCGGCGGTGCGCGCCCAGGCGGCGTCCGGCTTCGCCTCGGTCTGCGCGCAGCTCAGCACGCCCTCCCGCCTGAAGAGCGGCCGCAGCATGCCCATCGGATGGCCCTTCAGCGAGAGGCGCGCCGTCTGGTAGTCGGCGACGATGTGCTCGGGCAACGGCATGACGGGCAGCGCCATGGCGGGCTCTTCGCCCAGCTCATGCGCCTGCACTGCGGCGAACAGGGGAAGCGTCTCGTCATCGGGCAGGCGGCGCACGGCCCAGAGCGCCTCGCGTCGGTCGAGCCCGAGCGAGCGGAAGGCGTCGGCATCGGCGAGCAGGCGCATGGCGCGGGCCGGCAACCTGGCGCGGCGGGCGAGGTTTTCGACGTCGGCATAGCCTTCGCCGCGGGCCTTGGTGATGCGCAATCCCCATTCCTCCTGGAAGCCGTCGATCTGGCGGAAGCCGAGGCGGAGCGCGAAGGTGTAAGGGGCAGTCGGCAGTAGGCAGTCGGCAGTAGTTGGGAACGACATCGGGTTCGTTTCTTTCGACTGCCCACTGCCGACTGCCGATTGCCGCTCCAACCCGTTGTCCCAGCCACTGAAGTTCACGTCGATGGCGCGCGCCTCCACGCCGCCATTCTCCTGCGCCTCGCGGACGATCTGCGCCGGCGCGTAAAACCCCATCGGCTGCGAATTCAGCAGCGCGCAGGCGAAGATCGCGGGGTGGTGGCATTTCAGCCAGGAGGAAATGTAGACCAGCTTGGCGAAGGAGGCGGCGTGGCTCTCGGGAAAGCCGTAACTGCCGAAGCCCTTGATCTGGTCGAAGCAGCGCTGGGCGAAATCGCGCTCATAGCCGCGCGCGACCATGCGCCCGACCATCATCTCCTCGAACTGACCGATCGTGCCGAGATTGCGGAAGGTCGCCATGGCGCGGCGCAGGCGGTTGGCCTCGGGATCGCTGAATTTCGCCGCCACCATGGCGAGCTTCATCGCCTGCTCTTGAAAGAGCGGCACGCCGCAGGTCTTCTTGAGCACTTCGACGAGTTCGTCGGGCAGGCCATGCTCGGGCGACGGTGAAGGATAGACCACCTCTTCCAGCCCAGCCCGTCGCTTGAGATAGGGGTGGACCATGTTGCCCTGGATCGGGCCCGGCCGGACGATCGCGACCTGGATGACGAGATCGTAGAAGACGCGCGGCTTCAGACGCGGCAGCATATTCATCTGCGCCCGGCTCTCGACCTGGAAGACGCCGAGCGACTTGCCCTCGCAGAGCATGTCGTAGGTCGCTTCGTCGTCATTGGGGACATCGGCCAGCCCCAAATCCTTGCCCTCATGCTCGCGCAGCAGGTCGAAGGCTTTTCGGATGCAGGTCAGCATACCGAGCGCCAGCACATCGACCTTCATCAGGCGCAGCGCGTCGATGTCGTCCTTGTTCCATTCGATGAAGGTGCGGTCGTCCATCGCGGCATTGCCGATCGGCACCATCTCGTCGAGGCGGCCGCGCGCCAGCACGAAGCCGCCGACATGCTGCGAGAGATGGCGCGGGAAGCCGAGCAGCCTGAGCGCGAAGCCGACCGCGCGCAGGATCGTCGGGTTCGTCGGATCGAGCCCGGCCTGGCGGACATGATTGTCGCCGATCTCGGTGCCCCAGCTACCCCATTGCGTGTCGGCGAGCCGGGCGGTGACATCCTCGGTCAGGCCCAGCGCCTTGCCGACATCGCGGATGGCGCTGCGCGGCCGGTAACGGATCACGGTCGCGGCGATGCCGGCGCGGTGGCGGCCGTATTTCCCGTAGATCCACTGGATCACCTCCTCGCGCCGCTCATGCTCGAAATCGACATCGATATCGGGGGGCTCGCGGCGCTCCTCGGAGATAAAACGGGCGAAGAGCACGTCGTTCTCGGCCGGATCGACCGCCGTGATGCCGAGCACATAGCAGACGGCGGAATTGGCGGCCGAGCCCCTGCCCTGGCAGAGGATGCCCCGGCTGTCGGCGAATTCGACGATCTGGCGGATTGTCAGGAAATAGCGGGCATATTCGAGCTTCCCGATCAGGACGAGTTCCTGGTCGAGCAGCGCCTGCACCTTCGCGGGCACGCCATCGGGATAGCGCATCTGCGAGCGCTTGCGGACCAGCTCCGTAAGCCAGCCCTGCGCCGTCCAGCCCGGCTGCACCGGCTCGTCGGGATATTCATAGGTGAGCTCGCCCAGGTCGAACTCGATGCGGCCGAGCAGATGGCGCGTCTCCGCGATCGCATCGGGCGCATCGCGGAAAAGCCGCGCCATCTCCTGCCCGGCCTTGAGATGACGCTCGGCATTGGCCTCGAGCAAGCGGCCCGCCTGGTCGATAGCGACGCCCTCGCGGATGCAGGTCAGCAGGTCCTGCAGATCGCGCTGCTCGGGGGCATCGTAGAGCACGTCATTGGTGGCCAGCAGCGGCGTGCGGGTCGCAGCCGCAATCGACTTCAACCGGGCGAGACGGCGGCGATCGTCGCCCTTGCGATGCATGCTGGCCGCCAGCCAGACCGCGCCGGGCGCGGCCTCGTCCAGGCGGGCGAGCAGCGCGGGCAGAGCGTCATGGCGCTTGCCCGGAATGACGATGAGCAGCAGGTCGCGCGCATCCGAGAGCAGATCGTCGAGATGCAGGATGCAGTCGCCCTTCCGTGCCTTCAGATTGCCCTGGCTGAGCAGGCGGCAGAGCCTTCCCCAGCCGGCGCGATTGGCGGGGTAGACGACGATGTCGGGCGTGCCGTCGGCGAAGACGAGCCGGCTGCCGACCGCGAGCTTGAAGGCCCTGGCCATGCTCTGGAGCCGCGGTCCGGTGAAGGGCAGATCGGCGAAGGTCGGGTTCTCGACCCAGATAAATTCGCCCGGGCTGCCGCCTTCGCGGATCTTCTCGGGCTCCGGCAAACCATGCTCGCGCAGATAGGCAAGGGCACTGAAGGCGCGCACCACGCCCGCGACCGTGTTGCGGTCGGCGATGCCGATGCCGGCATGGCCGAGCAGCAGGGCGCTCAGCACCAGATTGGGACCGGGCGAGGCGCCGCGCAGGAAGGAAAAGTTCGTTGCAGCAACGAGTTCCGCGTAAGCGTTCAGAGGTTGATTCATGCCAAGTTTCTCACGCGAAAAGCCCGTGCAGGAACCAGCGCGGCATCTCGTTCTCGCGCTCATAGAGCCCGGCGCGGAAGAGCCAGAAGCGGCGCCCTTGCGCGTCCTCGACACGGTAATAGTCGCGCGCCGGCTCGGCTGGCCCGTCGCGCCACCATTCCGGCGCGATGCGCTCTGGCCCCTCGGCGCGGGCGATCTCGTGCAGCACGCGCCGCCAGCGGAAACGCAAGGGCGGCCCGTCCGGCACCTCGGCCAAGGTCTCGATCGGCTGCGGCGGCTCGAAGAGCTGGAGCGGACGCGTCGGCGGCTCGTTGGGTTCGGGCATGGGCCAGGCGATCGCTGACGCGGACGCGGCGACCGGAACCGCCCTCGCCTCACGACGCGGGTCATGCGTGTCCCGCGCGGCAAACCGCAGCACACGGTCGCGGCCGAAACGGGTGACCAGGCGGTCGAGGAGCTCGGCCACCGCCTCGTCCTCGACGGCGCGCCCGTCCAGGCTGGGCTGATGCGTGTTCAGCGGCTCGCAGGCCGGGATGGCGAGGCGGATCGCGTCGAAGCCGAAGCCCGGGTCAAGCGGGTCCGCCAGCGTGTCGATGCGTTCGCGGTAGAGCCTGAGGATCGCGTCGGCGTCGCGCGAGGGCCGGCCGGTCTCGATGCCCAACCGCCTGACCGCGCCGTCCGTACGGAAGAGGCTGACCTCGAAGGCGCGCCCACCCTCGCCACGCTGCTCCAACAGGCGGGTAGCCTCCGCGATCAATCGCGTCACCACCGCCTCCAGCCCCTGCATGTCCAGCAGGGGCTCGGCGAAATGCCGCTCGACCATGCAAGTGGGTGCCGGGCGCAGCGGCGTGATCCGGACATCCTCCCGGCCCAGCGTACGCCTGAGCCGGATCGCCAGATCCTCGCCGAAACGGGCGGACAGGACCATGGAGGGCCGCTCGGCCAGGTCACCCACCGATTTCAGCCCGGCCCGGGACAAGGCGATGACGGTCTCGGCGCCGATCTCCAATGCCGCGACCGGCAACGGGCGGATCATGGCCTCGTCTTCGCCTGGCGGCACGATGCCGCCCGCGCCGAAACGGGAGAGCGCATGCGCCGCCTCCGGCGTTCCGGCGATCGCGCTGCGCTGATGGAGCCCGCCTGCCCGCAACCGTTCGGCGATCATGGCCCGAAGCGCCGCCTCGCCGCCGAAGAGATGGGTGCAGCCGGTGATGTCGAGCAGCAGGCCATGAGGCGGGTCGAGTGCTACTAGCGGCGTGAAGCGGTCGCAGAAGGCGGCCAGCCGCTCGATCAGGCGCTGATCGGCCTGCGGCTCGGCCTCGATCACGATGAGGTCCGGAATCCGGGCGCGCGCATCGGCGAGCGTCAGCCCTCGCGTGAGCCCGAGCCTGACGGCGTTCTGGTCGCAATCGACCAGCCGGAGCGCGTTGCGCACCGTCTCGACCACGACCAGCGGCGATTCACCCCGCCCGCCGGAAGCCGGGACCCCGCGCTCCCTCCGCAGCCGGTCCGTCGGCAGGAAGGGGAACCAGAGGGCGAGATAGCGGCGCGGCATCCTGTGCTCTTCCCTGGCTGCCGGCTCTCTCATGGAAGGCGGGTCTCTCTTGGAAGGCGGCTCTCTCATGGAAAGATTGTCGGTCACGGTTCCACTCCACACGCCACTCACGCTCGCCCAGGCCGCCGCGATCGCGCAGCAGCCTGAGACTGAAAGCCGGATCGCCCGGCGCATTGGCCTCCAGGGCCCGCGACGGCAGGGCGCGCACCAACCAGCGGGTCCGGGCGGCGCTGGCATCCTGCCGGGCGCTCGCACGCAGCAGCACCGTCGTGACGCCGGCCCCCTCCGCCGCCAGCGCCAATCGTCGGCTCGCAGTCAGATCGAACAGGCGCGGCTCACCCCAGGGCTCGATCAGCACCGCCCCCAGCGCCGAACAGCGCGCGGCCTCCGCGCCGGCCCGCAGCACGTCCTGCGCATCGCGCGCCCGCACCAGAAGGATGCGCGCCGGGTCGAGACCGAGCTCGGCCAGCCCCGGCGGGTGCAAACGCCCGGTCTCGGCATCGAGAACATCCTGCCTGACCCAGAGGACCGGGCGCATCTGCGCCGCCCGGATCGTCAGCCCCACGGCAAAACCCGTCGCCGCAGCGAGGTCCGCCGTTCCCGGCGCGTAAACCTCATGCAGCGCCGCGCGCGCGATGCCTCCACCCAGCGGCTCATCAAGAGCAGGCGCTCCGAAGCTCACACGCCCGACCGCAGCCGGCGCGGTGCGCAGCGCCGCTTCGGCAAGGCTGCGCCGCAGATCGGCTAGGGCGAGAGGGGCGGGGTTCGGGTTCATCGGGATGCATGTTCTCTCTTTGTTCTTATATAGAACGTGCTCCGCGCGAAGGCGAGTCGCTTGAATCGGGGAACGCGTTGGAAGGCGCTCGTCCCGGCCATATTTTCACCGGGAGCCTGGCCTGAAGCCAATGATTTCAATGGCTCTGTCTTGATCACCTACGCGCTGTCATCCTGGGCGAAGCGAAGCTTCGGCCCGGGATCCATCGGAGGGCTCCGGAGCTCTCCGATGGATCCCGGAGCTGCGCGGCTGCGCCACTTGTCCAGGATGACGGCGCGGGGGATGGCAAGCGATCGGAAGCTACTGATATCACTTGGTTTATTTCAAGACAGGCTCTGAGGAGCCATTCCCAAGGGATAGCGTGGCTCCTCAGGATGAGGGCTCAGACCTCAAACCGCCGCTTAAGTCTTGCTGTCTGTCCTCTGAAACCCACCGTCATTGCTTGGGGGCAAGCGAGTTCGGGTTGAAGGCTCCACCGAAGGGCGAGGGATTGTTCGACGGCGGCGGCGCGGCGGGAGGCGCAGGCTGGGCCGGCGGCGCCAGCGAATTCGGATTGAACGCGCCGCCGAAGGGTGACGGGTTGTTGGAGGGCGACGGCATTGCCGGCTGCGCCGGGGCCTGCTGCTGGATGCGGTTGCGCTGCTCCTGCATCAGCCTTTCCTGCACTTGCTGCTTCTCCTGCAGGATCGCGGCGCGGCAGAAATCCGCGTCGACGCGGCTTGCCGACCAGGCGATGAAGCCCGTCACGCCGACGAGCAGAACGAGGATCGCGCCCGGATGCGTCAGCAGGCGCGAGAGCGGGTTGGCGTAGAGCCGGGACTGGCCGGCCTTGCCGCTGCGCAGAAGCTCCTGGCGACGGGTATGGGCCTCGCTGACCATAGCCCCGATCAGCGTCACCGCGATGATGATGACGGCGAGCGCCGAGAGCGAAGGGTCGGTGCCGAGCCTGACCTTCGAGGCCAGCGCCGTGGTGAAGGTGTTGCCCGACAGGATGGTGAAGACGGTGGTGTTGTAGTTCTCGAACGAGGCCAGGAAGGTGATGAAGGCGGCCGAGCCGAGCGCCGGCTTCATGAAGGGCAGCAGGATCTTGCGGAAGGCCTGGCCCGGCGTCGCGCCGAGATCGAGCGCGGCTTCGGTCAGCGTCGGATCGAAGCGCTGAAGCCGGGCGTTGAGGACCAGCATGGCATAGGAGGCGATGAAGGCGACCTGCCCGAGCAGCGTCAGGAAGAAGCCGTTGTAGAAGACCGTATCGTAGCTGGCGCCGACCCCGCGCCCGACAAAACTCCAGAAGACGATGGTCGAGATGCCGAGCACGACGCCGGGGATCAGGATCGGCGTGATCAGCACGGCATAGAGCCCGGCCCGCAGACGCGGGCCGATATCGGCGAGAGCAAGCGCGCCCGCCAGCCCGAACGGCACCGCGATCGCGACCACCGCGATGCCGATCGCGAGGCTGGTCCACAGCCCGCTCATCAATCGCTCATTGCGCACCAGCACACCGAACCAGTCGGTGGTGAAGCACTCCCACGGCACCACCCTGGGGAAGGCCGAGGAGTTGAAGGCCGTGATCACCATGATGATCAGCGGGCCGAACAGGAACAGGAAGAACAACAGCGCGTAGCTGAATGCGAAGAGGCCGCCGCCCATGCCACGCGTCGTCATCGCCCGATCGCTCCGATCGAGACCTTGAAGACGCGCATCATCAGGAAGACGAAGGCGAGGCAGACGCCGAGCAGGATGGTGGCGTAGGCGGAACCGCGCTGCCAGTCGCCGGCATCGTTGAACCATTGATAGATGATCTGGGTGAACCAGAGGTTCGACGGCCCGCCGAGGATCTGCGGGGCCGCCAGCGCGCCCGCCGTCAGCATGAAGACCATGGTCGCGCCGGATGCGATGCCGGGCTTGGCGACCGGCAGCACCACGCGCCAATGCACCCGCCACCAGCTTGCGCCCATGTCGCGCGCCGCCTCGATCTGGTTACGGTCGAGCGTCTCGACCGCGTTGTAGATCGAGAACACCATCAGCAAGGTGTAGGTGTAGGCAAGCCCGGCATAGAGCGCGACATCGGCCCGGATGAAGTCGATCGGGCTCGACCACAGGCCCAGCGCCTGGCCGATGCCGTTGATGACGCCTGTCGCTCCGAACAGGATGCGGAAGGCGAAGGCGCGCAGGATGTCGTTGATCCAGAAGGGCACGATCAGGCCGATGACCATCATCCGCGCCGCGACGCCGGTGGCGGAATGGGCGAGGATGAAGGCGATCGGGTAGCAGATGACGATGTCGAGCAGGGTGACGATGACGGCGGCGATCAAGGTCTTGACCAGCACGCCGATGTCGAGCGTGTTCAGCGCGCCATTGCCGAACAGGAAATAACTGTAGTTCTTCAAGGTGTAGACATCGGCCGGCCCGCCAATCTCGGGTCGCGGCAGGTTGTGGCGCAGCGAGACGTCGAACATCGCCAGCTGCGGCAGCACGATCAGGACCAGCACCCAGAACAGCACCGCGACGCCGATGAAGACCGCGACGCCCAGCCCGTGCCGGTCAGTGATGGTGCTCCAGAGTTGACGAAGCGCTGCCATGACCTCAGCCGCTCCGCGACGGATCGACGGGAAGAACCGTCGCATGCTCGGGGCGGAACCAGACGCTGGCCGCGCCGTCAGTTGCGAGCTCCGGCCCGGAGGTATCGGCATTCATGCGGTAAAGCCTGAGATCGAGCCCGTTGGCGCTGAGGTAGAGCGTGCGGATAGAACCCTCGAACTCCTCGTTGACGCGCTTGGCGGCGATCGCATTCGTCGCGGGGGTCGCATCGGCAAGGGCGAGCTGCTCGGGCCTGACGAACAAGGTGCAACGCTCGCCGGCCTGATAGTCGCGTCCGCCCGCCGACTGCCCGGTCAGCGGGCCGAGCGCAGTGTCGAGCGTCACCAATGCGCCCTGCTGGCTCATGACGGCGCCGGGAATCGCATTGGTCTCGCCGACGAATGACGCAACGAAAGGGGTTTTGGGCCGGTTGTAGATCGTCTGCGGATCGCCGACCTGCTCGACCACACCGGCATTCATCACCGCCACCTGGTCCGACATGGTCAGGGCCTCGCCCTGGTCATGAGTGATGTAGATGAAGGTCAGGCCGACGCGCTGCTGGATGGCGCGCAATTCGGTGCGCATATGCTGGCGCAGCTTGAGGTCGAGCGCCGAGAGCGGTTCGTCGAGCAACAGGATGTCGGGCTCGGCTGCAAGCGCGCGGGCGATCGCGACACGCTGGCGCTGGCCGCCCGAGAGCTCATGCACCTTCTTGTCGCCGGTGCCGGGCAGCGCGATCATCTCGAGCAATTCATCGGCGCGCTTGCGGCGGTCTTTCCGCCCGACGCCACGCACCTCGAGCGGAAAGGCGATGTTCTCGGCGACCGAGAGCAGGGGAAAAAGCGCGAGATTCTGGAAGATCAACGCGGTCGGCCGCTTGTTGGGGCCGACATTCCTCATATCCTTGCCGCCGATCAGCACGCGACCCTCGCTCGGCTGGACGAAGCCCGAGATGCAGCGCAGCAAGGTGGTCTTGCCGCAGCCCGACGGCCCGAGGAACGAGAAAAATTCGCCGCCCTTGATCGCGAGATGGGCGTTCTCGACGGCCCTGTAGTTTCCGAAGCGGATCGATACGTGTTCGAGGACGACGTCCCTGGTGTTCATGCTGGTCCTGGATGAGAAATCGTCGAAGGTTGGCGTCCATTTACCTGGACACACCCCTTCCGTTTCGCCGCACCGTCATCCCGGACGCAGCGAAGCGAAGATCCGGGATGACGGTGCGGCAGTTGCAAAGGCAATCGTGTCGGCGACGGTTCAGGCGCTCATGAACTTGTTGGTGAATTCCGAGCGCTTGGAGGCATACCAGGGCGCCTCGGCCGGCCAGGGGTTCAACTTGGCCAGCGAGTCACCGGGATAGGCGTCGGCGAAATTCTTGGCGTAGACCTCGCCACCGAACTTGTCGGCACCAACGACCGGCGAGTTGTAGCCATGGGTCTTGATCGCCTCGCCAGCGAGCTTGGCATCGTAGCAAGCGTCGATGAAGGCGTAGATCTGATCGATGTTCTTGGCGCCGATCGGCAAGGAGAGGCCGTCGACCCAGGCCATCGCACCCTCGACCGGCGCGCGATACATCACCGGCTCGCCTGCGGTCTTGAGCGCGATCGGCGGGCCGTCCCAGGTCTGGCCGACGATGACGCCCTCATTGAGCAGGCCGTTCTTCTGGGCGTCGGCATCGTTCCAGACCAGCTTGATGTTCTTCTTCTTCTTGATCGCAACCTCGGTCAGCTTGGTCCAGACCTCCGTCATCTTCTCGGGCGTCTTGTAGGCCTCCCAGACCGAGCCCGGCGCCAATTCGCCACGACGCTCCATGCCCAGACCGAGGCCGAGGATCATCGAATGGCCGCGCCCCATCGTCTTGCCGGCATTGGCGTCGTCCCAGACGTCGTAATAGCTCGGCGCGGTGCCAGCGGGCGTGAACTTGTCGGTGCGCCAGGAGACGCCCTCGGTGCCCCAGATATGCGGCAGCCAATGGCTGCCCTTGCCGGCGAAGTTCCAATGCGTCTCGCCCAGCGCCATGGCCGGGTTCACCTTGGCGATCGCGACCTTCTTCATGTCGAAGGGCATCAGCAGGCCGAGATCCTTCCAGAGCGGGCTGCGGTTCACCGTCGGGGTGACGATGTCGAAACCCTGCCCGTTCGACGCCTTCATCTTGTTGAGGATGTCGTCATTCGAGCCGATGCCGGTGAAGTTGACCTTGATGCCGGTCTTCTCGGTAAAGCCCTTGACGAAACTCTCCGGCAGATAATCCGACCACATCATGATGTTGATCTCGCCCGAGGAGGCGAGAGCGCCACGGCTGATGAGGGCCGGCATGGCGACGCCGGCCATGGCAGCAAGCTTGAGGACGTCACGGCGGGCGAAGGCGGTTCCAGGCTTATTGGACATCGTGATCCCCTGTGATTGCGTTGCGCTGCTTCTGATCGGAAGCCGGCTTCAAACCGGCGCGCCCCTGGATTGTTATGGGGGAGTGCCAAGCAAGATTAGAGCCACAGGTCGAATTCTATGGGTCCAGCTTCTCCGGCCATGGGATTCCTCGGCCATGGACTTGCCGCGCGATTGCAACAACTCGGCGACACTGCGCCGGAGCCTCAGGCGTCGAAGGGTTTCGTGAGCGGACCGCGACTGGAGAGATGCGTATAAGCCAGCGTCTGGTCGAGATGCCGCGCCTTAAGCGCGAGCAGCTTCTCCGCATAATGCAGCCTGACCGCGAGATGGGCCGGGTCGGATGCGAGATCGCGCGTTTCGGCCGGGTCGCTCTTCAGGTCGAAGAGCAGCGGCGGCAACCCGGCGAAATGGACGTATTTATAGGCCTCGTCGCGAATGACGGAGAGGTTGCAGGCGTTGGAGCCGAGGCTGAAATGGCGCTCCGCCACACCGTTTTCGATGTCGCGGAAATCGAACTCCCAGAAGGCCGCCTCACGCCAGGAAGCAGGCGCCCGCCCCGCCAGGAACGGCAGCAGCGAGCGCCCGTCCTGATGGTTCAAGGGCGCTTGATCGAGCCGCTCGGCCAAAGTCGGCATGATGTCGGCAGCCGAGGTGAACTGCTCGATCCTACGGCCGGCATGCGCAGCTTGGGCCGGATCGCGGATCACCAGCGGGATATGGTAGCTGCCTTCAAAGAAGCCGCCCTTGCCGAGCAGCCAGTGGTCGCCGGCCATCTCGCCATGGTCGGAGCAGAAGATGATGATGGTGTTCTGCCATTCGCCATTGCCGCGAAGCGCGGTGAAGATCCGGCCGAGCTGGGCGTCGACCTCGGCGATCATGCCGAAATAGGTGGCGCGCAGCGTCGCGAGTTCCTCGGCGCTCCAGTCCTGGACGCGTCCGCTCGCGCCTTGAACGAAGCCGGATTGCGTGTTCTGCGCGATCTGGAAGGCAAGATAAGGGTGGAGTGCCGCCTCGGTTGCGCGGTCGGCCGCACGGACGAAATCCGGCCCGTCCTGCGCGGCGAACATCGTGTTGTAGGGCGCCGGCACGACGAAGGGCGGATGCGGCCTCAGGAAGGAGAGATGCGCAAACCAGGGCGCATCCTGCTCGGAACGCCAGCGCAGGAAGGCATCCGTGAGATAAGCGGTCTGGGTTTCGTCCCGGCCATAGGCCGGAGGCGCGTTGCCGATCTCGGCTCCCTGCCCTGCCGGCGCATGCACGCCGCGATCGGTCGCCGTCTCATGCCCACGCGAGCGGAGCCAGGACAGCCAGGGCTTTTCGTGCTCGGGCAGCAATTCACGCACGGAAAAGCCCGGCAGCACGCCTTCATAGGTCGTCAGATGCGGATCGCCCGGCGGCAGGGTCCGGGGATCGAGCGAGACGTCGGTATAACCGAACAGCGTCGGGTCATAGCCCGCCCTGCGCCCCAGCCGGGCGAGGTTGTCGAAGCGGTCGTCCAAGGGCGAGCCATTGCGGCAGACGCGATGGTTCATCTGGTAAAGACCGGTATAGAGCGCCGCACGCGCCGGTGAGCAGGGCGCGGCTCCTGCATAATGCCGCGCGAACAGCACGCCCTCGGCGGCCAGAGCATCGATATTCGGCGTCCGCACGCAGGGGTGGCCGACGGCCGAGAGGCAGTCGCCGCGCCATTGGTCGGCGGTGATCAGGAGGAGGTTGGGCTTCATGCCGTCGCCATCTCTCAGCGGTCATCCTCCAGCCGGTCGATCAGGGCCGGCAATTCGGCGACGGTGCCGATGACATAGTCCGCACCGGCCGCGATCAGCTTGGCGGCGACGCGTTCATGCAGCGCCTGCCGCTCCGCAGCCGAGAGCGCCGCGAGTTCGTCCGGCGTCAGGCCAGCCTCATTGCCCGACAGGGTCAACCCGACCGTGACGCAACCGGCCTCGACGCCCTCGGCAATGCCGGGCTCGGTATCGTCGACCTTGATCACGGCCGAGGCGGGATGGACCATCAGATCGAGGAAGCATTTATACATCCCGATTGCGGTCGGCCGTCCCAGCGGCAGATCGTCGGCGCAGACGAGATTGTCGGGCGCGTAGCCCTGCGCGGCGGCCAGCGGCAGCACGCGCTGCATGATCGAGCGGGTATAGCCCGTGGTCGAGCCGATCTTCATGCCCTTGGCGCGGATATGATTGGCGGTTTCGAGCGCGCCGGGAATGAGCGTGCAGTAATTGCTCACCACCTCCTCATTGAGGGGGACGAAGAGCTTGTAGACGGCGTCGATCGTGGCCTCATCGGGCAGCCCGCCCTGCGCGATCCGCCAGCCTTCGGCGATATGCGGCTCCGCCAGCATCGCGGCGATATGTAAGCGCTTGGGCAGGCCCATCGGCTTGCGGGCATCGGGGATCGTCACCGCAACGCCGAATTTGGCGAAGGTGTCGACAAAGGCCCCCATCGGCGCAAAGGAGCCGAAATCGATCATGGTGCCGGCCCAGTCGAACACCACCGCCTTGAACTTGCTCATGCCGAGATCACCCGTGCTGCCCGTAGAGTTCTTGCCGCCCATAGAGTTCACCGATGGTTTCCTCGCCGATCCCGAAGGCCGTCGAGGCACCGCAGCCGCTGGTGACGACGACGATACGGACGGAATCGGACGGCTTGTCAGTAAAGCGCCAGCGGCCGGAAGCCGAGGCATAGGTGCCGATCCAGCGCTCGGTCACGGTTCGACCCGGCAGATCGAGCACCGCGTCGAACTCGTCGAGGATGAGCTGGTCGACCTCGTCGGAGCCGAAGGGGTCGGGCGTCGCGGCATAATGATGGCTGTCGCCGACGACCAGCGAGCCATCGGCCGACTGGGTCACGATCAGGTGGATGCCGTTTTCGCGATGGGCCACCATCTCGGCGTCCAGGCGCCGCTTCAACGGCTCGGCCTCAGGCAATTCGGCATAGCCGAGATAACGACCGAGCCCGAGATCGGACATGACCGCAGTCCCCAGGCTAACTGGCGTCGCCGGCCGCACCCGCATCATCTGCAGCTTGCAGCGGGTCACGCCATAGGCCGCGATCCGCTCCGGGAACAGGGCCGTGAACTCGTCGCCGGGGCAGATGATCACGGCTTCGGCCTCGATGACGCCGCCATCGGCGGTGATCAGGCGCGGGGCCTCGACCGCGACGACGCTCGTGCCCCAGCGGAATTCGACGCCATGGCGCTCCGTGAGGAAGCGCGCGACCAGCGGCACCGCCTGGCGTGACTCCACGCGCACCTCATGGGGGCTGTACAAGGCGAAGCGCGCCGCCTCGGGCCTCAGGCAGGGCACATGCGAAAGCGCCTGCCCGGCGCCGAGGCGTTCGCAGCCCTCCCCCATCTCGCTCGCCAGGAAGGCCTCGATCACGGCCTCCGATTCCGGCAGGCGTCCGGCCAGGACAAGCCCGCGCTGGAGGATGTCGATGCCGGCGGCATCCGCGATCTCGACCCAGACGTCGCGGGCACGCCGGGCAAGGCTCCAGCAATCGCCGGCGCCCTGCCCCGTCACCGTGACGAAGCCGAAATTGCGCACCGAGGCGCCATTGGCCTGCGCATCGCGATCGATCACGACGACCCGCTTGCCGCGCCTGGCGGCTGCCAAGGCATGGCCGAGCCCGACGATGCCGGCGCCGACGATGGCGAGATCGAAGGTCGCCATCACGCCTCCCGATGAACCTGGAAGCCGGCGAAGGACTGGCTCACCGGCATGATCTCGAGGCTATTGACGTTGACATGGGCCGGCTGCGTCGCGACCCAGAAGATCGTCTCGGCGATATCGTGCGGCTGCAATGCATTGGCTCCGCCATAGAGCGCGTCATAGGCTTTCTGGTCACCGCCATTGCGCACCAGTGTGAACTCGCTCTCGCACAGGCCGGGCTCGATCGAGGTCACGCGCACGCCCTTGCCGTGCAGGTCGGAGCGCAGCCCGAGCGAGAACTGCTGCACGAAGGCTTTCGTGGCGCCATAGACGTTGCCGCCGGAATAGGGCCAGTTCGCCGCGACCGAGGCGATGTTGACGATCGCGCCCTTGCGCTCGACCAGCCCCGGCAGCAGGTGATGCGTCAGCGTCACGAGACCGGTGACATTGGTGCCGATCATCGTCGTCCAGTCGGAGAGCGCGGATTGCGGCGCCGGCTTGGTGCCGAGCGCAAGGCCGGCATTGTTGACCAGCACGTCGATGCCCTTGAAACCTTCGGGCAGGGCCGCGAGCGCCACCAGCATCGCCGCCTCGTCGGTGATGTCGAAGGCGGCGCCATGGAAGGCCTCACCGAGTTCGGCTTTCAGCGCGTCTAGCCGTTCAGCGCGCCGGCCCGTGCCGATGACGTGCCAGCCGGCCTGAACGAAGCGGCGCGCGGTTGCTGCGCCGAAGCCTGCCGTCGCACCCGAAATCAGAATCGTCTTGGCCATCGCCGTCCTCGTGCGCCTTTCAGAACTCACGCAGCTTTGCAGGAGGAACGCCCCCCGTGACAAGGCGATGACCTCGCGCCTTCGGCGCTGGACCTAACGAATGTCACGCGTGGCTCTACGATCAGCCCGGCCCGCGCGACTAAAGCAGCACGACCCAGAGGCGAAGGCATTCAGGAGACGGCCATGGACCAGCAGCCCCTCAACATGGACCATCACTGGCTCCCTTTCACCAACAACAAGCTGTTCCATGCCGAGCCGCAGCTCTTCGCCAAGGCCTCGGGCGTGCGCTACTGGACGCCGGAGGGCCGCGAGATCCTCGACGGCGCGTCGGGGCTGTTCTGCTGTGCCGCCGGCCATGGCCGGCGCGAAATCGCCGAGGCGGTGCACGCGCAATTGCTGGAGCTCGACTATTCCCCGCATTTCCAGCGCGCCGCGCCGATCTCCTTCGAGTTGGCGGAGCGGCTCTCCGGTATCCTGCCGAAGGGCCTCGACCGGGTCTTCTTCGGCTCCTCGGGCTCGGAAGCCGTCGACACCGCGATGAAGATCTGCCTTGCCTATCACCGTGCCAAGGGCGAGGCCCAGCGCACGCGCTTCGTCTCGCGCGCCTGGGGCTATCACGGCGTCAATCTCGGCGGCACCTCGCTTGCCGGCATGGTCGGCAACCGCCGCGAATTCTCCAGCGTGACCTGCGATGTCGTCCATATGCGCCACACCTGGAGCGACGAGCAGCGTTTTACCCGCGGCCAGCCCGATGACGGCGCCTGGCTCGCCGACGATCTCGAAGAGCTCTGCAAGACCTATGGCGGCGAGACGATCGCGGCCGTCTTCGTCGAGCCGATCGCCGGCTCGATCGGCACCATCGTACCGCCCAAAGGCTATCTCCAGCGCCTGCGCGCTATCGCCGACAAGCATGGCATCCTGCTGGTCTTCGACGAGGTCATCACCGGCTTCGGCCGGACCGGCGCCGCCTTCGCCTCGCAGGAGTTCGGCGTGACGCCCGACGTGCTGACCATGGCCAAGGCGCTGACCAATGGCGCGATCCCGATGAGCGCGGTCGCGGTCAAGACCGAGATCCAGCAGGCCGTGATCGATTCGATCAAGGCCGACCGGCCCGAACTGATGCATGGCTACACCTATTCCGCCCATCCCGTGGCCTGCGCGGCCGCGCTCGCCTCGCTGAACATCTACCGCGATGACGGCCTGTTCGCGCGTGGCCAGGCGATGTCCGATGCCTTCCTCGACGCCGTCTTCAGCTTGCGTAACCTGGCCCAGGTCCACGACCTGCGCGGCTACGGCATGATCTCGGGCATCCAGCTCACGCCCGGCAAGACGCCCGGCGAAAAGGGCTCGCTCGTGCAGCGCCTGCTCTTCAAGGAGGGGCTGCATGTCAAGGCGACCGGCGACGCGCTGATCTTCGCGCCGGCGCTGGTCACGACCGAGGACGAGATCGGCGCGATGACCGACATCCTGCGCAAGGTGCTGGGGCGCGGCGAACTGATGGCGGCTTGAGGGGCAGCGGCAAGCTCAGGCTTGCTTCCCGACATCATCCACCAACCTGCCCAGCGCTTTTGCCAGCAGCGCAATCCCCGGCGCGATCCTGTCCTGCGCGATTGCGCCATAACCCATGCGGATGCGGTTTCCCGGCCGGTTCTCGCTCAGATAATGCACGTCGCCGGCCTCGATCAGCACGCCAAGCTGCGCAGCGCGCTGCTGGAGATCCTGCGCCCTGACGCCGCGCGGCAGCGTCAGCCAGAGGCCCGAGCCGCCTGTCGTCATGGTGACGTCGCAGCCGGGCAATTGCCGGTCGATCTCGCGCAGCATCAGCCCCCATCTGGCGGCGAGCTCCTTGCGCTGGCGGCGGATATGCGCGTCGTAATGGCCCTCGGCCAGGAACAGCGCCATGGCGCGCTGGTCGAGCGCCGAGGGGTGGCGATACATCAAGCGCCGCAGCGCCCGCAATTCGCGGATCAAAGCCGGCGCGGCGACGATGAAGCCGAGCCGCAGGCCGGGGAAAAGCGGCTTCGACAGGCTGCCGACATGCAGCACCCGGCCTGACCGATCGAAGCTCTTCAGCGAGGCGCGTTGCGCGCCGACGAAGTTGAGCTCGTGCTCGTAATCATCCTCGACGATCAGGAAGTCGTGCCGCTCGGCCGCCGCGACCAGCGACAGACGGCGCTCCACGCTCATCGTCACATTGGTCGGCGACTGATGGCCAGGCGTGACATAGACGAGATCGGCGCCGGCCAGCGCCTCGCTGATGCGCATGCCGTTGGCATCGACCGGATGCGGCTCGAGCGTTGCGCCCAGCGCCAGGAACATGTTGCGGGCATCGACATAGCCCGGCTCCTCGATCGCGACGCGCGTTCCCGGCCCGCAGAGCAGCATGGCGATGAGGAACAGCGCGTTCTGCGCCCCGACCGTGACGAGGATGCTGCCGGGATCGGCCCTGAAGCCGCGCTGCGGCAGCATGCGGCGCGTGATCTGCTCGATCAGGATCGGATCGTCATTGTCGATCAGGTCGCCCATCCAGTCATGGCTGTGGCGGACTGTGCCTGCGAGCCTGACACAGTCACGCCAGCGGCTGAGCGAGATCTTGTCCGGGCTGAGCTGGCCGTAGACGAAAGGGTAGGGAAATTCGCGCCAGTTCGCCGGCTTGACGATATTGGCCTGTTCGACGAGCGGGCGGCGTAGGCGGCGGGCGAAATCCACCGGCTCGTCAGAGCGGAGCAGCGCCCTGCCCGCATGCTCGTCGACGGGCACATTGAGCTGCTCGCGCAGATAACGGTCGTTGACGAAATAGCCGCGCCGATTGACCGCCTTGAGGTAACCGTCCTCGGCCAGCCGCTCATAGACCAGTGTGATCGTGTTGCGCGAGACGTCGAGTGTCCGGGCGAGAATACGGGAGGCCGGCAAGGGCTCGTGCAACGGCAGGCCGCCCGCCAGGATCGCAGCGACGAGCCGCTCCTGGATCTGGCTCTGCAGCCCCTTCTGCGGATCAAGCGGGCTCGTCAGGACAAATTGCAGCATGGCTCACTGGCTAAATCGGTCCCGTCGCTAAGACCCTGCCGCCAAGCACGAAACATGCCGCCCATCTGCGCAGGACGCATTCGACGCTGGCTTTGCCGGCGTGCCACTATGCCGGCACGCCAAACCAGAGAGACGCCGATGTCCACGCCTGTATCGACCCGCACGCAGCCTTACCGCACCCAGAACTGGACCCTGACCAAGCCGACGGCGAAAGGCGGCCACGGCATCGTCGTGTCGCAGAACCGCGAGGCGGCCAAGGCCGGCGTCGCGATCCTGGAGGCTGGCGGCAATGCGGCCGATGCGGCGGTAGCGGCCTGCTTTGCACTCGCAGCGGTGGAGCCCTGGAACAGCGGGCTCGGCGGCATCGGCTTCGCGCTGGTACTGAAGGCCAACGAGACGCGGGCGCAGGTCGTCGATTTCGGCCCCGTCGCACCGCGCCGCGCCGACCCGGCCGACTACCCCCTGACCGGCGCGATGAAGAAGGACCTCTTCACCTGGCCGGAGGTGGTGGGCGACGTGAACATTCACGGGCCGCTCTCCTTCTGCATCCCCTCCTCGGTCGCGGGCTACGCCAAGCTGAAGGAGGCTTTCGGTACTGCCCTGCCGGTCGCGGATCTGCTGGCGCCGGCGATCGCGCTGGCCAAGCGCGGCCTCGCGCAGGACTGGTACACCACGCTCAAGGTCTCCTCCTCGGCCTCGGTGCTGCGGCTCTATGAGGAGAGCGCGCGCATCTATCTGCCCGGCGGCCTGCCGCCGGTGCCGCCCTATCAGGGCATGCCGGGCTTCTTCCGGCTCGGCAATCTCGCATCGACGCTGGAGCGCCTGGCCGAGGCGGGGTTGGATGATTTCTACCATGGCGAACTGGCGACCCGGCTCGCCGCCGATATCAAGGCGCTGGGCGGCGTGGTCGATGCGGAGGACCTCGCCAATTGCAAGGCGGTCCTGCGCGAGGCCCCGGTGATCGCCTGGCGCGGCACGCATCTCCTGCACACCGCCGGCGGGCTGACCGCCGCGCCGACGCTCGCAGCCGTGGTCGAGGGCATGGCGGACAGCGCGCCCTCTTCCGAGGGCCCCGATGCCAACTGGTTCGCGACGTTGTCACGAGTGATGCGCCAGGCCTATGCGAGCCGGCTCGAAGGGCTGGGGGCGGCGAAGGCCGCGACCGAACCCGGCGACACCTGCACGACGCATCTCACCGTCGTCGACGGCGAGGGCAATCTCGTTTCGGTGACGACGACGCTGCTCTCCTCGATGGGCAGCCGCGTCGTGCTGCCCGGCACCGGCGTGCTGATGAACAACGGCATGATGTGGTTCGACCCGCGCCCCGGCAGCGCCAATGCGATCGCGCCTGGGGCCAGGCCGCTCTGCAACATGTGCCCGGTCATCGTGACGCCGAAGGATGGCAGCTGGCCGCGCCTGGCGGCGGGCTCCTCGGGCGGTCGGCGGATTCTCGCCAGCGTCTACCAGATGCTGGCCTGGACGCTGGATTGCGGCATGGAGATCACTGATGCCGCCCATACCCCGCGCATCGACGTCTCCGGCCCCGACTCAACCAGCGCCGATTACCGCCTGCCCGACGAGACGCTGGCGGCGCTGGAGGCCGCCGGTCCGCTCGCAGTGGTGGAGCATGGCGTGCTGCCGATCAACTTCGCCTGCCCCAACATCATCCGCGTCGACAAGGACGGCGCGGAAGGCTGCAGCGACGTGATCTCGCCCTGGTCGGCGGCCGTGGCGGCGAAACACTGAGGACAGGATCTCGGAGCCCCGAGACCCAAGACTCTGACCATCCCGGACGACAGCAAGTTGCCCGGGATGGTGCAGGCGCCTCCGCGCCGATCAGACGCGCTTCAGCCCCCAGGGGTATGGCGCCGAGCCCGGAAGCATGCCGGTCAGGTTCTTGCGATAGGCTGTCTTGATGACGAACTGGCCGAGCGGGATGGTGGCGCATTCCTCCAGCGCCAGCCGGCCGAGCGTGACCGCGATCTGCTTCTGCTTGGCTTGGTCCGGCGCGTAGAGCCATTCCTCGGCCAGTTCCTCGGCCTTGGCATTGGTCCACCAGCCGAACCAGCCCTTCTCGCCAGGACCGCGAACGAGATTTGACAGGGCCGGATTCCCCCAGCCGACCGCCGCTCCGGTGGTGTGGAAGATGCTCCAGCCGCCCTTCTCGACCGGCTCGCGGCTATTGCGGCGCTGGATCACGGTGCCCCAGTCGCTCGCCGCGAACTCGACATTCATGCCGAGCGACTTGAGCAACTCGTAGGTGACGTCGCCGAGCGGGCCGATATCGGGGAAGTCGGTCGGGTTGATGATGACAACCTTCTCGCCGTTATAGCCGGACTCCTTCAGCGCCGCCTTGGCCTTTTCCAGGCTCTGCGGCATCAGGTCCTCAAGCTCGCCGGTGTAATAGGGCGTGCCGCGCCACCACAGGTTCCGGCAGACCTGCCAGACAGTGGTGTCGTCGCCCTGGCTGGCGCGCATATAGTCTTCCTGGTTCACCGCCATGCGCACGGCGGCGCGCACCTTGGGATTGTTGAAGGGCGGCTGGAGATGGTTCAGCCGCATGATCGAGCCGCGGCCGTTCTTGTCGATGACCTCACGGGTGATGTCGGGGCTTTTCGCGAGCAGGGGCTGAAGATCGGCGAGCGGACGCTCCCACCAGTCGATCTCGCCCTTGGTCAGCGCTGAGGCAGCGGTCGCCGGATCGGGCAGGATCGGCCATTCGATCCGCTTGAAATGCGCGATCTTGCCACCGGCATTGCGGCTTGGCGGCTCAGTTCGCGGCTTGTAGGCCTCGTTCTTCTCATAGACGACGCGGCT
This sequence comes from Bosea vaviloviae, assembly GCF_001741865.1. Classification (NCBI taxonomy): domain Bacteria; kingdom Pseudomonadati; phylum Pseudomonadota; class Alphaproteobacteria; order Hyphomicrobiales; family Alloboseaceae; genus Allobosea; species Allobosea vaviloviae. Next base: position 3,847,124 of record NZ_CP017147.1, on the reverse strand, counting down.
GCCGGAGACATACTCGCTGGCGACGAACTTGTAGGGGCCCGACCCGACCATCTCGGTGACCTGCTTGGTCGCGTCGGTCTTGGCCAGGCGTTCCGGCATGATGAAGGGTGCATTGTCGGCCTTGGCCAGGCAATCGAGCATCATCGGGAAGGGCCGGGTCAGCTTGATCTCCAGGGTGCGCTCATCCGGCGCGCCCCAGGCCTCGACCGCCTTGAGCAGCAACTGGCCGTAAGGATCGCGCTGGCCCCAGCGCTTCAGGCTCTCGATGCAGTCTGCGGGCCGGACCGGCTGGCCGTCATGGAAGGCAAGGCCCTCGCGCAGCTTGATCTTCCAGACCTTGCCGTCGGCCGAGATCTCGTGCCCCTCGGCCATTTGCGGCTGCGGCTTCAGGTCGAGATCGCCGCCATAAAGCGTGTCGTAGACGTAGTAGGCGTGATTATTGGTGACGGTTGCGGTCGTCCAGATCGGATCGAGCGAGGTGAGGTTCGCCTGCGGCGCCATCTTGAGCACGGTCGGGCTCGACGATTGAGCCAGGGCCTCGCGGGCCAGCGTTGGAGTGAACAGGGCGGCGGCTGCCGTGCCCTGCAGGAACTGACGGCGCTTCATATGGTCTCTCCCCTTTTATGGTTGGCCTTCGATGAAAACACTACGTCATTCCGGAGCTGGCCGTAGGCCTGAGTTCGGAATCCAGAACCTGGAGCGATTTCGAGCGAACCGGTGTCCACTTCGCTCGAAATCGCTCCAGTCGAAGCCGAGGACGTTCGGGCTGTCCTTGAGCTTCGGCGCCGCCTTCAATCTGGCGATGTCAGGTGTGAGGAGCACGGCCCATGGATCGCCGGCCGAGAGTGACTCGAGTGCCGCAACGACAGCAAGCATTTTGGCGCGCCGCCGCGCGGGCCGACGATCTCCAGGCCAAAAGGCGGGACGTTGCGGTCGCACCCGACCAGCCGCGACATCATCCGCGTCGACAAGGACGGAGCGGAGGGCTGCAGCGACGGGATCTCGCCCTGGCCGGCGGCGATGGCGTCCAAACAGTGAAGGCTCGGGGCTTGGAGCCCCGAGCCCAAAATCTCGATCGTCTCGGACGGCTAGCTAGCGACCGCCCGGGACGACGCTAGCTCTTCCGCACAGATCAGGCGCGCTTCAGGCCCCAGGGGTAAGGCGCCGAGCCTTTCAGCATGCCGGTCAGGTTCTTGCGATAGGCCGTCCGGATCATGAACCTGCCGAGCGGGACCGTCGCGGTCTCCTCGAGCGCGAGGCGGCCGAGCTGGGCGGCGGCCTTCTTCTGCGCGGCTTCGTCGGGGGCGTAGAGCCACTCTTCCGCCAGCGCCTCGGCCTTGGCGCTGTCATACCAGCCGAACCAGCCCTTCGCCCCCTGCCCGCGCACCAGGAAGGATTGCGCCGGGCTGGCCCAGGCCATGGTCGAGCCCGTGGTGTGGAAGATGCTCCAGCCGCCCTTCTCGACCGGCTCGCGGCTGTTGCGGCGCTGGATCACCGTGCCCCAATCGCTTGCCACGAACTCGACATTCATGCCGAGCTGCTTGAGCAGTTCGGCGGTGACGTCGCCGAGCGGCCCGATATCGGGGAAATCGGTCGGGTTGATGATGACGACCTTCTCGCCGTTATAGCCGGACTCCTTCAGCGCCGCCTTGGCCTTGTCGAGGCTCTGCGGCATCAGGTCCTCATGCTCGCCGTCGTAATAGGGCGTGCCGCGCCACCAGAGATTGCGCGAGGTCTGCCAGAGCGAGCTGTCGTCGCCCTGGGCGGCGCGCATATAGTCTTCCTGGTTCACCGCCATGCGCACGGCAGCGCGCACCTTGGGATTGTTGAAGGGCGGCTGAAGGTGGTTCATGCGCATGATCGCACCGCGCCCGGCCTCGTCCGTCACCTCGCGGATGACCTCCGGGACCTTCGCCAGCATCGGCTGGAGATCGGAGAGCGGGCGCTCCCACCAGTCGATCTCGCCCTTGATCAGCGCGTTCGCCGCTGTCGCAGGGTCGGGCAGGATCTGCCATTCGATCCGCTTGAAATTCGCGATCTTGCCGCCGGCGCCGCGGCTCGGCGGCTCGCTACGGGGCTTATAGGCCTCGAACTTCTCGTAGACGACCTTGCTGCCCGAGACGAATTCGCCCGGCACGAAGCGATAAGGACCGGAGCCGACCATTTCGGTGACCTGCTTGTTCGCATCGGTCACGGCCAGGCGCTCGGGCATGATGAAGAGGGGCGAGTCCGCCTTGGCGAGCAGGTCGAGCATCATCGGGAAAGGCCGCGTCAGCTTGATCTCGAAGCTGCGCTCGTCCAGCGCCGTCATGCTCTCGACCACCTTGGCCAGGAGCTGGGCGTAAGAGTCGCGCTGTGCCCAGCGCTTCAGGCTCTGGATGCAGTCGGCCGGTTTCACCGGCGCGCCGTCATGGAAGACGAGGCCTTCGCGCAGCTTGATCTTCCAGACCTTGCCGTCGGCCGAAATCTCATGCCCCTCAGCCATTTGCGGCTGCGGCTTCGTGTCGAGGTCGTGGCTATAGAGCGTGTCGTAAACGTAGTAGCCGTGATTATTGGTCACGGTCGCCGTCGTCCAGATCGGATCGAGAGCGGTCAGATTGGCCTGCGGCGCGAACTTCAAAGTTGTCCCGGCCTGCGCGAAGGCGCGCCCTGTCATGGCCGGCCCGGCCAGTGCCAGGGCGGTCGCGCCTTTCAGGAATGTACGACGCTTCATTACTGTACCCCTCATTATGATTTTGCAGCTTTGTGGATTTGCGCCGGCATATACCGGCTTTGCTTAATCGAAGCCCAATAACCTCAATCGAAGCCCGAAGCTTAATCGAAGCCCAGGAAGCCCGGGCTGTCGCTCAGCTTCGGCGCGGCCGTCAGTTTGGCGATGTCGGGCACCGGGCGCGCCGTCAGCGTATCGCCCGCCAGGGCCGCCTCGAGCGCGGCCGCCACGGCCAGCACCTTGGCGTCGCCGCCGCGCGGGCCGACGATCTGCAGGCCGAACGGCATGCCGTTGCGGTCGAGCCCGACCGGCAGCGAAATCGCGGGATGGCCGACATTGGTGACGGCATAGGCCATGGCGAGCCAGTGGAAATAGGTCCGGGTCGGTGTGCCGTCGATCTCGGCCGGGTAGAGCTCCGACCAGGGCCGCGGGCTCAAGGTGACGGCCGGCGAGAGGATGACGTCGTAATCCTCGAAGAAGCCCTGCCAGTTCTTGTAGAGCACGGTCTGCTGCTTCAGGGCACGGGTGACGTCGAGCGCGCTGTAGCGCAGCCCCTCCTCGACATTGGCGCGGACATTGGGGCCGACGAGTTCGGGCGTGTCGCGGACGCGCTCATACATGCCGGCAAGGAACGCGACCGAGCGCAGCACCTCGAAGGTCTCGTCGGCGCCGGTGCAATCGGGCGTCGCCGCCTCGACCTGTGCGAAGAGATGGCTGAAAGCGCCGGTCTTCTCGGCGAAGACCTCGCGGATATGGCGCTCGGTCGGTGCGAAGCCGAAATCCGGCGTCAGCGCCACCTTGAGCGAGGCGAGATCGATCGTTCCCGGCCTGGCGAAATCCTCAGGACGGCGCACTGTCCTGCCATGGATCGTCGTGGCCAGCGGATCCGCGGCGTCATCCGAGACCATGGTCGAGAGCAGCAGGCACAGATCGGGCACGGTGCGCGCCATCGGCCCAAGCACGCTCAACGGATTCCAGCCCAGCGGCCGCTTCTCGCTCGGCACCAGCCCCGGCGAGGGCCTGAAGCCGACGATGCCGTTATAGGCGGCCGGGTTGCGCAGCGAGCCGCCAGTGTCGGAGCCGGTCGCGATCGGCACCATGTTCGTCGCCAGCGCGACGCCCGAGCCACCCGAGGAGCCGGCGGCGCATTTGGAGGGGTCGAAGGGGTTGCCGGTCGCGCCATAGACAGCGTTGCGGGTGTTGGCGCCGGCGCCCCATTCCGGCGTGTTGGTCTTGCCCAGAACGATCGCACCGGCCTTGCGGGTGTTGGCGACGATCAACTGGTCTTCGGTCGGCACATGATCCGCAAAGAGCGGACTGCCATAGGTGGTGCGCAGGCCGGCGACGTTCTCGAGATCCTTCACGCCGAGCGGCAGCCCGTGCAGCGCGCCGAGCCGGTCGCCGCGCATCGTCGCCTCATCGGCGAGCTTTGCCGCCTTGCGCGCCCGCTCGTCGTCACGCGCCACCATCGCGTTGACGGCCGGGTCGACCGCATCGATGCGGGCGATACAGCTTTCGAGCAATTCGCTCGCCGACAGCTTCTTGGTTCCGATCAAGGCGCGAGCCTCTACGGCGCTGAGTTCACAGGGTTCAGTCAAGGGAAGGACCTCTCGTCGACGACGGGCCACGCAGGCAAGAGCCATGCCTCGGATAGCGATGCCTCGGGTCTGCAACTATGACCTGCGAATCTCCAGCATGTCGCCCCTGACGTTAGATGCCCCATGCATACCGCGCATGCTCTTGCCCCCGCTTCTTGCATAGTGCCTGCTGCGGATCAGACGCTGACCGCTGGCGATCCGACGGAGACACATCGATATGGCACCGAACCAGCACGTCAGACTCGCGGTCGATATCGGCGGCACCTTCACGGATGTGGTGCTGGAGACCGAAGCCGGGCGGATGACGCGCAAGGTCCTGACGACGCCGTCGCGGCCGGAGGAAGGCGTGCTCGACGGCATGCGGTTGATTCTCTCGGATGCGCGGATGCACATGTCCGACATCGATGTCTTCGTCCATGGCACCACCCTGGCGACCAACGCCATCATCGAGCGCCGCGGCGCGAAAACCGCCCTGATCGCGACCGAGGGCTTTCGCGACATCATCGAGATCGGCACGGAAAGCCGCTACGACCAGTATGATCTCTCGATCGAGAAGCCGCGCCCACTGGTGCAGCGCGCCCTGCGCTTCACGCTACCCGAGCGCGTCGATGTGCACGGCAAGGTCCGCCTGCCGCTGGATGAGGCGGCGATCGCCGCGCTCGTGCCGAAACTCAAGGCGGCCGGTGTCGAGAGCGTCGCCATCGCCTTCCTGCATTCCTATGCCAATGCCGAGCATGAGCGCCGCACCGGCGCGCTGCTGAAAGCTGCGATGCCGGAGCTCGGCATCACGCTCTCCAGCGAGGTCTGCCCGGAGGTGCGTGAATATGAACGCACCTCGACGGCCATCGCCAACGCCTATGTCCAGCCGCTGATGGCGGGCTACCTCGCCCGCATGGCCGAGGGGCTGGCGCAGGAGCAGTTCCGTGGCGCGATCTACCTGGTGACCTCGGGCGGCGGCCTGACCTCGATCGAGACTGCGCAGCGCTTCCCGGTGCGCCTCGTCGAATCCGGGCCCGCCGGCGGGGCGATATTCGCCGCGCTGACCGCAGCCCAGCTCGGCGAGAGCAAGGTGCTCTCCTTCGACATGGGCGGCACCACGGCAAAGATCTGCCTGATCGAGAAATTCGAGCCGCAATCCTCGCGCATCTTCGAGGTCGACCGCGCTGCCCGCTTCCTCAAGGGCTCGGGGCTTCCCGTGCGCATTCCGGTGATCGAGATGGTCGAGATCGGCGCCGGTGGCGGCTCGATCGCGCGGATCGATGCGTTGAAGCGCGTCACGGTCGGGCCCGAAAGCGCCTCCTCCGAGCCCGGTCCCGCCTGCTATGGACGCGGCGGCACGCATCCTGCCGTCACCGACGCCGATGTCGTGCTCGGTATGATCGACCCAGCCTCCTTCGCCGGCGGCACCATCCCGCTCGACCCGGACTTGTCGCGCAAGGCGCTCCTGGCCGATATCGGCGAGCCGCTCGGGCTCGATGCCGAAACTGCCGCCTATGCCGTGCATGAAATGGTCTGCGAGAACATGGCGAGCGCGGCCCGCGTGCATGCGGTCGAGCGCGGCGCGGTCGTCGGCGATCACACGCTGATCGCCTTCGGCGGGGCGGCCCCGCTGCATGCCGCGCGCGTGGCCGAGAAGATCGGCGTCAAGCGCGTCATCGTGCCGCCCAATGCCGGTGTCGGCTCGGCTGTCGGCTTCCTCGCCGCGCCGGTCTCCTATGAACTGGTCAGGAGCCGCCATGTCAGGCTCGACGCCTTTGACGGGGCGCTGGTCTCGGATCTTCTCTCGGAGATGGAGCTGGAAGCACGCGCCTTGGTCGAGCCCGGTGCGCGCGGCGAACCCGTGATCGCGCGCCGCGTCGCCTTCATGCGCTATGTCGGCCAGGGCCATGAGATCACCGTGACCTTGCCCTCCGGCGTGCTGGGCGAGCAGGATATTCCCCCGCTGCGGAGCGCTTTCGAGGCCGATTACGCCGCCCTGTTCGCGCGGCCCATTCCCGGAGCCGCGATCGAGATCCTGAGCTGGTCGGTTCTGGTCACGACGCAGCCTCCGAAGCCCGAAGTGGCGCCGCGTGTCGCGAGTTCGGCAGCGCCGGAGGCTTCCGGCAGCCGCTCCTTCCATGACGGCAAGGCCGGCGCCAGCATCATGATCCCGCTCTACCGGCGCGAGGCGATGATGCCGGGCGCTTCGATCGCCGGCCCCGCCATCATCGCCGAGGACGAGACCTCGACCTTCGTGTCGATGAGCTTCGACGCGCATATCGACGCCATCGGCTGCATCGTGATGGACCGCAAAATTCTCGACCGCCAGATTCTGGACCGCGAAGCCGCGTGAGGAGAGATCAGATGAGTCAGACCGACAAGATCAGCCTGATCGATCTCCAGATCATGTGGAACCGCCTGATCGCGGTGGTGGAGGAACAGGGCCAGATCCTGATGCGCACCGCGTTTTCGCCGATCGTGCGCGAATGCGGCGACATCTCCGCCGGCGTCTTCGACCTGCAGGGCCGGATGCTGGCCCAGGGCGTCACCGGCACGCCGGGCCACGTCAACTCCATGGCGGAATCGGTGAAGCACTTCATCCGCCATTTCCCGATCGAGACGATGAAGGAAGGCGACGCCTACATCACCAACGATCCCTGGATGGGTACCGGCCATCTCAACGACTTCGTCGTGACGACGCCCGCCTTCAGAAACGGCAAGCCGGTCGCGCTGTTTTCCTGCACCAGCCATCTGATGGATATCGGCGGCATCGGCTTCGGGCCCGACGCCACCGACGTCTTCATGGAGGGGCTCTATCTGCCGATGCTGAAACTGATCGATGCCGGCAAGGTCGACCAGAACGTCATGGCGATCATCCGCGCCAATACGCGCCAGCCCGTCGATACCGAAGGCGACACCTATTCGCTCGCCGCCTGCAACGACATGGGCGCGAAACGCCTGGTCGAAATGATGGACGAGTTCGGCATCGAGACGCTCGACGAACTCGCCGACCATATCTGCGCGCGCTCACGCGAAGCCGTGCTGGCCGAGATCGTCAAGCTGCCGAAAGGCACCTGGCGCAACGAGATGGTCGTCGACGGCTATGACGTACCGGTCACGCTCGCCGCCAAGCTGACCATCTCGGATGACGGCATCCATGTCGATTTCACTGGCACCTCGCCGCAGGCGCAGCGCGGCATCAACGTGCCGCATTCCTATACCACCGCTTATACCGTCTTCGGGTTGGGCTGCGTCGTCGCCGCCCAAATCCCCAACAATGCCGGCTCACTGGGCCCGCTGACCGTTTCCGCGCCATCGGGCTCGATCCTGAACGCACCCAAACCGGCAGCCGTGTCCTCGCGCCATGTCATCGGCCAGATGCTGCCCGACGTCGTCTTCGGCTGCCTGCGCCAGGTCATCCCGGAGCGCGTGCCGGCCGAGGGCACCTCCTGCCTGTGGAATCTGAACGTGCGCGGCCGGACGCATGCCGGCGCGCAAGGCAATTACGGTTTCGCCATGGCTGTCACTAGCAATGGCGGCACCGGCGCGCGCTTCGACAAGGACGGGCTCTCGGCCACCGCCTATCCCAGCGGCGTGCGCGGCACGCCGGTCGAGATCGCCGAGACGCAGACGCCCCTGATCTTCTGGAAGAAGGAGCTGCGCCCCGACAGCGGCGGCAATGGCCGCACGCGCGGCGGCCACGGCCAGATCATCGAGATCGAGAGCGGGGTCGACGCCTCCTTCGAGATCCTGGCGGCCTTCGACCGGATCGACCATCCGCCGCGCGGACGCGATGGCGGCGGAAACGGAGCCGCCGGCTATGTCGGGCTCAAATCCGGCAAGAAGCTCAGGGGCAAGGGCTTTCAGGAAATTCCGGCCGGCGACCGGCTGGTCGTCCTGACGCCGGGCGGCGCCGGCATCGGCGACCCGGCCGAACGCGACCCGGCCCTGCTGCGCCGCGACATCGAGGAAGAGTTGGTCAGCGCAAGCTGACCAGCCGTCACCCCGGCCCCTCTTGGCCGGGGATTTGCTTTCAATCATCGACAAACGACTTCATCGGAAGGGCTTACGGATCATGGCGGACCATCGCATCGCGCGGCGCGCGTTTCTGCTGGGAATGGGATTGCTCGGCATGCTGGCCCAGCCTGCTGCCGCGCAAACCAAGCTCGACCTCTCGACCGTCTGGCCCGAAAGCAATTTCCACACGCAAAACGCCATGCGCTACGCCGAGGAGGTGAAGAAGGCGACGAATGGCAGCGTCGATATTCTGGTCAAGGCCGGTGGCCAGCTCGGTTTCAAGGGGCCTGAGCATCTGCGCGCCGTGCGCGACGGCATCGTGCCGATGGCCGATATCCTCAACATCCAGCAGGTCGGCGACGAACCGTTCATGGGCGTGGAAAGCGTGCCCTTCCTCGTCGGCACGCCCGAGGAGCTCAAGATCCTGCACAAATATGTGCGGCCCGAATATGACAAGATCGCCGAGCGCAACAACCAGAAGATCCTCTTCATCGTGCCCTGGCCGACGCAGTATCTGCAGCTCAAGGCCAAGGCGACCACGGTCGAGATGCTGAAGAGCATCAAGATCCGCGTGCCCGACAAGAACGCCGTCGACATGCTCAACGCGGTGGGCATGTCGCCGGTCCTGATCCCCTGGGGCGAGACTGTGCCGGCGCTGGCCTCGGGCGTGGTCGCGGGCGTCTCGACCTCGGCGGTGTCGGGCGTCGACGGCAAGTTCTGGGAGTTCCTGAAATACCTGCTGCCGACCAACCATGTCTGGTCGTCCGAGATGGTCACGATCAATCTCGACAGCTGGAAGAAGCTGAAGCCCGAAGAACGCAAGGCGATGGAAGAGATCGCCGCCAAGCTCGAGCCCGATTTCTGGGCGGCCTCGGTCAAGGCCGATACCGACAGCCTGAAGCGACTGACCGAGGGCGGCATGGAGATCGTGCCGGTGCCGGCGCCGATGATGGCCGATCTGCGCGCCAAGACCGCGCCGCTGCTCGACGCCTTCCTCAAGCGCGTTCCCGCCGCCGACAAGCCGGTGAAGGCCTATCTCACCGAGATGAAGCGCGGCTCGTGACCAACGCCTCCCCCTCCGAACCGCCAAGGTTTGCCGAACCGCAAGCGGTCGCCGTTCCGGCGGCCCTGCGCGCCGTGCTCGACGGAATCGACCGGCTCAGCCGCCTCGACGGCTGGATCGGCGGCGGCTGCCTGCTGGCGCTGACATTGCTCATGCTGTGCGAGATCGGCACCCGCTTCCTGTCGAACTTCCTGCCCTTCTTCCCCGCCTCCATCCCGGTCGCGTGGGAGTATTCCTCCTATCTGATGGCGGCCTCTTTCACCTTCGGGGCCGCCATGACGCTGCGCGCGGGAGGCCATGTCCGCGTCACCCTGCTGATCGGCAAGGCGCCACCGGCCCTGCGGCGACCGCTGGAGGTCCTGGCGGCGCTGCTCGGCTTCGCCTTCATGAGCTTCCTGACCTACGCGATGGTGCGCTTCTCCTGGGGCTCGTTCAGCCGAGGCCAGACCTCGGTCTCGAGCGACACGCCGGTCTGGTTTCCCCAGGCCGTGGTGACCTTCGGCATGCTGCTTTTGACCCTGCAATATCTCGCGCGCGTCATCCAGGCAGCCCTTGGCCTGCCGCTGGAAGACCACTCGATGAAGGCCGCGTCCCCCGCGGACTGAGCATCGCCTCTCCACAGCGCCCTTCCCCTACTCGCAGACCGGTGCGCCGGTCGGGATTACGCCCATGTCCATCGAAGTCATCGTCATGTTCGCGATCCTGTTCAGCCTGCTGGCCTGCGGGTTGTGGATCGGTCTGACGCTCGCGCTGACCGGAACGGTGCTGCTCTTCCTGTTCCGCTCGATGCCGCTCGACCGGCTCCTGCCGCAATATGCCTGGAACATCCTGACCACGCAGGAATTGCTGGCGCTGCCGCTCTTCATCCTGATGGGCGAATTGCTGTTCCGCACCCATCTGTCGCGCTCGCTGTTCAAGGGGCTGGCGCCCTGGGCCGGCTTGCTGCCCGGGCGCCTGCTGCATGTGAACATTTTCGGCTGCACCATCTTCGCTGCAATCTCGGGCTCCTCGGCTGCGACCACCCAGGTCGTCGGGCGTATCGCGCTCACCGAATTGCTCAAGCGCGGCTACTCGAAGGACATCGCCATCGGCTCGCTGGCGGGAGCCGGCACGCTCGGCTTCCTGATCCCGCCCTCCAACATCATGATCATCTATGGCGTGCTCGGCGACGTTTCGATCCTGAAGCTGTTCACCGCCGGCTTCATCCCGGGCTTCCTGCTCGCCGGCACCTTTATGGCCTGGGTGATGATCCACACCACGCTGCGTGGCGACCTCGTGCCCCAGGCCGAGAACGATCTGCGCAATCTGAGCTGGCGCGAGCGCTTTTCCGCCCTGCGCGATCTGGCCCCGGCGCTGTTCCTGATCCTGTGCGTGCTCGGCTCGATGTATGGCGGCATCGCGACACCGTCCGAGGCCGCCGCCGTCGGTGTGCTCGGTGCGGCGCTCGTCACCGCCTTCCAGGGCTCGCTGAATTTCGAGGCGATCAAGGGCATCCTGATCGGCTCGGTGATCACCTGCTCGATGATCGCGCTGATCGTGCTGGGCGCCTCGATCCTGGGCAATGCCGCCGCCTTCCTCGGCATTCCCCAGGCGGTCGCCGCCTTCGTCAAGGGGCTGAATCTCACGCCCTTCATGCTGATCGTCGCGCTGATCGCCTTCTATATCGTGCTCGGCTGCTTCCTCGACGGCTTCTCGATGATCGTGATGACGCTGCCGATCGTGCTGCCGATCGTGAAGCAGGCGGGGTTCGATCCGATCTGGTTCGGCGTCTTCATGGTGCTGGTGGTGGAGATGGCGCAGATCACGCCGCCGGTCGGGTTCAACCTGTTTGTGATCCAGGGCCTGACCGGGGACGGCCTCGGCTACATCGCCAAGGTAACCTTCCCCTATCTGGTCATCCTGATCCTGTTCACCCTGCTCTTGACGATCTATCCCGAGATCGTGCTGTGGCTGCCGAAAGTTCTGGCCGGGTAAAAACTCCCGCCCGGCCGAGCGGTTACTGGCTTCAGTCGATCGCGATCATCACGTCGGACGCCTTGACCACGGCATAGGCCTGCTGCCCGACAGCAAGCTTGAGCTCCTCCACCGCTGCGTTGGTGATGGCCGATGTCACGATCGTGCCGCCGACATCGAGCCGGACATGGGCGGTCGTCGCGCCCTTGGTGATCTCGACGATGGTGCCTTTGAGCTGGTTGCGGGCGCTGATCTTCACGGGTTTTCTCCTGAAACGAACGGGCCGCATGGCCTTGGAATAGGGTGGCATGCCGAGCTCACGGCAATGTTGGGCTCGACCTGTTGCGGCAGCCGTTATATTCAATCAAACAGAACGAAAGCAAACGCGACGAGGGTGAACGCTCATGACGACGAACCGCCGATTTGTGATGGGCGTCGCTGCCGCGCTCCTGTTCGGTTTCTCCGCAAACGTCGCGACCGCGCAGGCCCAGACCAAGGAACTCGTCATCTTCGCGGCGGCGAGCCTGAAGAACGCACTCGACGAGGCCGCCGCCGCCTGGGTGAAGGAAACCGGCAAACCGGCTCCAAAAATTTCCTATGCGGCCAGCAATTCGCTCGCCAAGCAGCTCGAACAGGGCGCCCCGGCCGATCTCTTCCTCTCGGCCGATCTCGACTGGATGGACTATGCCGCGAGCAAGAACCTGATCACGCCGGAGACGCGGGTCAGCCTGCTGGCCAACCGGATCGTGCTGGTCGCGCCCTCGGATTCGACGGCGCAGGTCGCCCTGACACCCGGTGTCGACCTGAGCGCCGCACTCGGCTCCGGCCGCCTCGCCATGGGCAATGTCGAGTCGGTGCCGGCCGGCAAATACGGCAAGGCGGCGCTGGAGAAGCTCGGCGGCTGGGACAAGGTCAAGGACAAGATCGCGCAGGCGGACAATGTCCGCGCCGCCCTGCTCCTGGTGTCGCGGGGCGAGGCGCCGCTCGGCATCGTCTACGCCACCGATGCCGCCGCCGAACCCAAGGTCAAGGTCGCGGCGGTCTTTCCGGAGGATTCGCACCCGCCGATCATCTATCCCGTCGCGGTGACGAAGGACGCGACCAATCCTGACGCGCAGGGCTTTCTGACCTATCTGCGCGGAGCCGGGCCGAAGGCTGCCTTCGAGAAGCAGGGCTTCACCGTGCTGAACAGGCCCGCCAACGCCTCGTGAGCGACTGGCTTTCTCCCGAGGAATGGACGGCGGTCCGCCTGAGCCTGACCGTCGCGACGACCGCGATGCTCGCGAGCCTGCCGCTCGGGCTCGGCGTCGCCTTCCTGCTCGCGCGCGGCCGCTTCTGGGGCAAGTCTCTGCTCGATGCGGCCGTCCATCTGCCGTTGATCATGCCACCGGTCGTGACCGGCTATCTCCTGCTGATCGGCTTTGGCCGGCGCGGGCCGATCGGGCAGTTTCTCTATGATTATTTCGGCATCGTGCTCTCCTTCCGCTGGACGGGCGCGGTGCTGGCCGCCGCGGTCATGGGCTTTCCCCTGATGGTGCGCGCCATCCGCCTCTCGATCGAGGCGGTCGACCGCAAGCTGGAGGACGCAGCCGGCACGCTCGGCGCCAGCCCCATCTGGGTCTTCCTCGTCGTCACGCTGCCGCTTTGCCTGCCCGGCATCGTCGTCGGCATGATCTTGTGCTTCGCCAAGGCGATGGGCGAATTCGGCGCGACCATCACCTTCGTCTCCAACATCCCCGGCGAGACGCAGACCTTGCCCTCGGCGATCTACACCTTCACCCAGGTACCCGGCGGCGAGGCCGGTGCGACGCGCCTGACGCTGATCTCGATCGCGATCTCGGTCGCGGCGCTGGTCGTCTCGGAATGGATGGCGCGCTTCGTCGGGCGCAGGATCGCGGTCGAATGAGCCCGCTCATCGAGATCGCGGTCGAGCACCATCTGGGCGAGTTCAAGCTCGACGCCAACTTCACCTCCAACGGGCGCTTGACGGCGCTGTTTGGCCGCTCGGGCTCCGGCAAGACCTCGCTCGTCAACGTCATCGGCGGCCTGATCCGCCCGGCGCGCGGGCGCGTCCTCGTCGATGGCGAGGTGCTGGTCGATACCAAGCACGGCGTTTTCGTGCCCAAGCATCGTCGGCGGATCGGCTATGTCTTCCAGGAGGCACGGCTCTTCCCCCATCTGACGGTGCGCCAGAACCTGCTGTTCGGGCGCTGGTTCGCGCCGCGCGAAGGGCGCGACAGCATCGCCTTTGCGACCGTGCTGGACCTGCTCGGAATCGGCCATCTGCTCGAACGCAGGCCGGCCGGCCTGTCGGGGGGTGAGAAGCAGCGCATCGCGATCGGCCGCGCCTTGCTGGCCAATCCCCGCCTGCTCTTGATGGATGAGCCGCTGGCCTCGCTCGACGAGGCGCGCAAGGCGGAAATCCTGCCCTATATCGAGCGGCTGCGCGACGAGATCGGCATTCCCATCATCTATGTCTCGCATTCGGTCGCGGAAGTGGCGCGGCTGGCGACGACGCTGGTCGTGGTCGATCAGGGCGCCGTCAAGGCCTGCGGCCCGACGGCAGAGGTGATGTCGCGGCTGGACGTCGCCGCCTTGTCGGGTGCGGCCGAGGCCGGCTCCATCCTGGAGGCGGAGATCGTCAGCCACGATACCGAGTACCATCTCACCAGCCTGAGGACCCAGGCCGGCCTGTTGCAGGTTTCGCGCAGCGCCTTGCCGATCGGCGGACATGTCCGGGTTCGCATTCTCGCCAGCGACGTCCTGATCAGCCTGACGCCGCCGACCGGCGTGAGCGCGCTCAACATCCTGCCGGGCACGATCGCCGAGATCGGCCGGAGGCGCGAGGGTGCGGCGATCGAGCTGGTCATCGACTGCAATGGCGAGAGCCTGCTGGCGCGCCTGACCACGAAATCCGTGGCGGCCTTGGCGCTGAGGCAAGGCAGCCAGGTCTATGCGGTGATCAAGAGCGTTTCCGTCGAGACGGGTTGAGGCTCCGCCCCGCTGCGAGGCACCTTACGCAGCCTGGGCTATGTTCCTGTCGATACAGGGCTCGCCTCCCTTCCTGAAAGGCGGAGTCGGTGCGGCACGATCGGAAGCTGTCGGTGCGGTCCGGCAAAAACCTGTTTAGAACGGGTGGAAGCAACAGGATGCCGACATGTCCGAGACCGCCCGGCAAAAGCCCTCCGCCCTGATCAGCATCAGGATCGACCTCGTGCCGATCGGCCGGCTCGGGCCGGGCAAGGTCGAGCTCTTGGAGGCGATCGAGGCATCGGGTTCGATCTCGGGCGCCGGACGCGCCATGGCGATGTCCTACCGCCGGGCCTGGCTGCTGGTGGACAATCTCAACCGGATGTTCCGTCAGCCGCTCGTCGAGGCCGCGCCTGGCGGCGCCAAGGGTGGCGGCGCGCATCTGACGCCGATGGGCCGCGAGATCGTGGCGCATTATCGGGCCATCGAAAGCAAGGCCATGAAGGCGGCCGCCCTGCACATCGACGCCCTCCGGGATGCGGCAGCCGAGCCGACCTCCTAGTTTCCCGTTGGTGTCAGCCACCCGGATGGCAAAGCGGTTGCATCCGAGTGGCTGCGATGGCCGCGACCAAGCCGCGCGCGGCATTAAGGCGAGAGCGAAGCGATATGAATGACGGCCTGATCGCCCCAGACACCATGCGCAGGGTCGCCGCGCCAGATGACCCGCGCTCGTTACGGCGACGCGAGGATCAGCGCTTTCTCACCGGCGCGGGCCGTTATCTCGACGACCATCTCGTTCCGGGCGAACTCTTCGCCGCCATGGTGCGCTCGCCCCATGCCCATGCCCGCATCCTCTCGATCGATACGACCGCGGCCGCAGATATGCCCGGCGTGCGGGGCATCTACACCGCCGACGATCTCGACGGGCTTCACCCCCTGCCCTGCTACATCGTGGTCAAGACCGTCGATCCGCTGATCGTGCCGCCGCGTTTTCCATTGGCGCGCGAGCGAGTGCGCCATGTCGGCGATCTCGTCGCCTTCGTCGTCGCCGAAAGCCGCGAGGCCGCGCGCGACGCCTGCGAGCAGGTCATCGTCAACTACGACATCCTGCCCTCGGTGACGGAACTGCGCGGTGCGCTGGACCCGCAGGCCGCGCAGATCTGGCCGAAAGCCCCGGGCAACCTGGCCTTCCGCTTCGAGCGCGGCGACCGGGAGGCGGTCGCGAAAGCCTTTGCCGGCGCCGCCCATGTCGCCTCCTGCGACCTCGTCAACAACCGCATCGTCGCGGCCGCCATGGAGCCGCGCATCGCACTCGGCCGCTTCGATCCGGCGAGCGGGGTCTATAGGCTGGCGATCAGCGGCGCCTCGGTGCACGCCATCCGCCGCGAGCTGGCTGAGGGCGTCTTCGGCCTGCCCCTCGACAGGATCGAGGTCTCTTGCCCCGATGTCGGCGGCGGCTTCGGCATGAAGAACGTCACCTATCCCGAATATGCCCTGGTGTTGTGGGCGGCGCGCAAGCTCGCGCGACCGGTGCACTGGACGGCCGACCGCCTCGACGAGTTCACCAGCGGCGTGCATGGCCGCGACAACCTCACCAAGGCGCGGCTCGCACTCGACGCCAAGGGCCGTTTCCTGGCGCTGGCGGTGGAGACACTCAGCAATCTCGGCGCCTATGTCTCCTCGCTCGGCCCGGGAAGCTCGACCAATGCGCCCTCGACCGCGATGGGCGGGCTCTACGACATCCCGGCCATGACGATGGATGTGCGCGGCGCCTTCACCAACACGGTGCCGATCGACGCCTATCGCGGCGCCGGCAAGCCGGAGGCCAATTATCTGCTGGAGCGCCTGATCGATACGGCCGCGCACCAGCTCGCGATCGATCCGGCGGAATTGCGCCGGCGCAACTTCATCCGGCACTTTCCCCATCGCAGCGCCTTCGGCACCGTGATCGATTGCGGGGCGTTCGCGGCAAATCTCGACCGGGTCCTGGCGGCGGCCGACCGTGCCGGCTTCGCCAGGCGCAAACGCGAGGCGAAGAAGCGCGGCAAGCTGCGCGGCTTCGGCATCGGCTGCTTTCTGGAGACGTCGCGCGGCCAGCCCAATGAAGAGGCCTGGCTGACCGTGCGGCGCGACGGCGCGATCGACATGGCGGTCGGCACGCAATCCAACGGCCAGGGCCATGAGACAAGCTTCGCGCAGGTCGCAGCGCAGCGGCTGGGATTGCCTATCGAGACCTTCCAGCTGGTGCAGGGCGATACCGCCCTGGTGCCGCGCGGCGGTGGCCATGGCGGGGCGCGCTCCCTGCATCTGGGCGGGACGGCATTGCTGATGGCGGCAGACGATCTGATCGCCAGGGCGCTCCCGGTCGCTGCGCAACTGCTGCAGGTCGGGGCGGGCGAACTGGCCTTCGGCGACGGCCGCTTTCGCACCGTGGCAGGGGCCGACGGCCTGGCGCAGGAGGTCGATCTCTTCACCATTGCCCGGCATGCCGCGGAGAGCAACGGCGCGGCCCTGAGCAGCCATGGCGACAATATCTGCGACGTCATCACCTTTCCCAACGGCGCGCAGGTCGCCGAGGTCGAGGTCGATCCCGAAACGGGAGCCGTATCGCTGGAGCGCTATGTCGCCGTCGACGACTACGGCCGGCTGGTCAATCCGCTGCTGACGGAATCCCAAGTCCATGGCGGGCTGGCGCAAGGCATCGGGCAGGCGCTGCTCGAGGAAGCGGTCTACGATCCCGATTCCGGCCAGCTCCTCAGCGCGACCTTCATGGACTACGCCATGCCGCGCGCCGACGACATTCCGTTTTTCGATCTGGAGATGGTCGAGGTGCCGACGAAAGCCAATCCGCTGGGTGCGAAAGGCTCGGGCCAGGCCGGCTGCATCGGCGCGCCGCAGACGGTGATGAATGCCGTCCTCGACGCGCTGCGCCCGCTCGGCGTGACGCATCTCGACATGCCCGCAACCCCTGCCCGCGTCTGGCGGGCGATCAGGGATGCGCAAGCGGCGGCGCTTTAGGTCATTACCAACCCGCCATCGACATGGAGCGTCTGCCCGGTGACGAAGCCGCTCCAGTCCGAGGCGAGGAAGAGGACGGGGCCGGTGATATCCTCGGGCGTCGCGATCCGGCGCAGGGGCGTCTGGGCGATGAGAGCCTCCCTCACCTCCTCCTTGGTCGCGCGGCTGGCATCGGTCGGATAGACCAATCCGGGCGCGACGCAATTGACCCGGATCCCCAGGGGACCGAGCTCGGCGGCAAGGGTCCGGCTGAAGCCGATCAGGGCCGATTTCGCCGTGGTGTAGTCGTGATAGGGAATGCTCGGGCGCGCGACGAGATCGCTCGTCATGTTGACGATGCTGCCTCTCAATCGCTGCTTCATTAGGGGCAGCACGGCCTGGCAGAGATTATAGGTCGCCTTCAGCGCGCCATCGAATTGCGCCTGATAGGCCGACCAGGGTGTGTCCCAGAAGCGCGTCCGGTCATCGGGATCGAAGACATAGGGTGCGAAAGCGTTGTTGACGACGGCGTCGACCTTGCCGACCTCGTCGGCGATGCGCGCCATCATCGCCGCGACCTCGGCCTCCGAGGTTACATCGGCCGCGATCGCCAGGGCCTGCCCGCCCAGCGCCCGGCAAGCCTCGACGACCTGCAGCGCTGCCGCCTCATTGCTGAGATAGTTGACGACGACGAGTCCGCCCTCGGCGGCGAAGGCTTTTGCAAGCGCAGCCCCGATGCCCCGGCTCGCACCCGTGACGATGATGGTCCTGTCGCGGAAATTCATGATGTCTGTCCGCCGTTAGCTCGTAATGCTCGCATGGGAAACACTGCGTCGTCCCGGGCGACCGAAGGGAAACCCGGGACCCATTCCTGAACGGTTCCGGCATGGGTCCCGGCTCTGCGCTTCGCTCCGCCCGGGACGACGGCGTGTTTCGGGCGAACCTGCAAAATCAAGGAATCAGGTCCGATTTCACCACTGCGGCCATATCGATCGGCCTGGCGATCAGGCCGAGCTGCCTGAAGGTATCGGCCCCCTTCTGCATCGGCTCGGGGTCGAAATGGCCCAGCCCCTTGCTGTCAGTGGTCGGGGAGACGGTGGAGAGGTTGCGCAGCTTGATGATCTCCAGATTGAGCGCCTCGTCGCGGCCGTTGATGGCGCGGGTGACGGCGATCTTCGCAGCCTCCTCGGGCTTGGCGATCATCCAGGCGGCGCTCTCGCGATAGGCGGCAAGGAAGCGCTTCAGCAGCGGCTTCTTCGCCTCATAGGTCGCCTGCGTCACCACGAAGATATCGCTGGGCAGGTTGAGATGGTCCTTGACCTCGATGACGTCGACCTCGGGCAAACCCTTCATCCGGCCGACCAAGAGACCCGTATCCGTCGCGGCGGTGGCGTCGACCTGCCCCTGGATCAGCGGCGCGAAGTTCAGCAGGCCCGTGACCTCGATGGTCACGTCGTTCTCGGTCAGGCCGACCTGCTGCAGCAGCACCTGCAGGTTCTGGCGCGTGCCGCTCGACAGGCTGTAGACGCCGATGCGCTTGCCCTTCAGATCCGCGGGCCTTTTGATGCCGGCGCTCTTGGGAGCGACCACGTTGAAGACGTTCTGCGGATAGATGTTGTAGATCGCCACCAGCTTCTCGCCCTTGTCGAGGGCGAGATAGAGCGAGGCCGGATCGGTGAAGGCGATGTCGGCCTTGCCGGTCAGCATGGTCTGGATGGCGGAGCCGCCGCCCGTGCCCGGCACATAGTCCAGCGCGATCCCCTTCGCCTTGAAGAAGCCCTTGTCGGGCTCGGCGAGCAGATTGGTGATCTCGCTGATCGGCTGGCTCCAGCCGGCGACGGTGACCGTGTCCAGGGTTTGCGCCCGGCTGGCACAGCCCAGCATGGCTGTGAAAGCCAGCGCCAGGGCAGTGCTGCGACGTGATGGGCTGAACATGGACTATCCTTTCAGATGATGGCGAAGCAGCAGGCTCTCGAGCCAGATCGCGGCCTGGTAGAACAGCATGCCCATGAGCGTGATCACGATGAAGAGCGCGAACATCAGGCTTGAATCCATCACGCTCTGGGCGGCGATGATGGAGGCGCCGAGCCCAGCCCTGCCCCCGATGAACTCGCCGACGACCGCGCCGACCAGCGCCAGCACGACAGCGACGCGGACGCCCGCCATGATCACCGGCAAGGCGCTCGGCAGCTTCAGCCGCAGCAAGGTCTGGAGACGCGTCGCACCCAGCATGCGGAAGAGTTCCCGCCGCGCCGGATCGACCTGGCTCAGGCCGGTCATGGTGTTCTCCATCAGCGGGAAGAAGCAGATCAGGGCGGTGATCACGACCGTCGAGGTCATGCCGAAACCGAACCAGATGATGAAGAGCGGGCCGAGCGCGAGCTTGGGAACGACCTGGCTGGCAACGATATAGGGATGCAGCAGGCGGCGCAGGAAGCCGACCTCCGCCAGCACGACCCCGGCCACAAGCCCGACCGCGCAGCCCAAGGCGAGGCCCAGCGCCATCTCGGTCGCCGTGATCCGCAGATGCGGCAGCAGGCGCCCGCTGGCGATCTCGCTCCACAGCGTCGCCAGCACGACCGAGGGCGGCGGCACGATCAGCGCCGGCACGCCGGCAAACCGGCAATAGAGCTCCCAGCCGGCGAGCAGGGCCAGCAGCAACAAGGCAGAGGACAGGCGCGCGATCATGGCGCCAGATCCATCGCCTGCCGCAACTCGCGGCAGAGCGCATTGAAGGCCTGGCCGTAGCGCAATTCGCGATGGCGCGGCCGGGGCAATTCCACGGTGATCTGATGGTGCAAGCGCCCCGCCGCCATCACCGCGACGCGGTCGGCCAGATAGACGGCCTCGGTGATGTCATGGGTCACGAACAGTACTGTCGTTCCGTGCAGGGCGCAGAGCCTCAGGAGGTCGTCCTGCAATTCCTCGCGGGTCAGCGCGTCCAACGCGGCGAAAGGCTCGTCGAGCAGCAGCACCGCCGGCTGGGTGACCAGCGCGCGCGCAACCGCGACGCGGCTTTGCTGCCCGCCCGACAATTCGCTCGGGTAGCGCTGCGCATAGCCGTCCAGCGAAACCAGTTTCAGCAGATCGAGCGCCGCCTCCCGGTCCGTCGCGCGCGGGCGGCGCTTCAGCGAGATCGGCAAGAGCACATTGTCGATTACGCTCGCCCAGTCCAGCAGGGTCGGAGCCTGGAAAACGAAGCCGATCTGCGGCCCCGGCTCGCGCAGGGCGGCGCCATCGATCCTGACGATCCCCTCATCGGGCAGCAGCAGGCCGGCAGCGAGCTTCAGCAGGGTCGTCTTGCCGCAGCCGCTGCGCCCGACCAGGCAATGGATCGCGCCGCGCGGGATCGTCCAGTCGACCTGATCGACGATAGCGGGCCAGTCGCCATAGCCATAGCTTGCCTTGTCGATGGCGACGAAGCCTTCGCTGTGCGGCTCAATCGACATAAGGCGCGAACCCGTCGGCGGCGGCTTCCGCCGCATGCTCGATCTCGGTCATGGTGACGAGGTCGAGCAGGTTGAAGCGCCCGTCATTGTGCCAGCCGGCCTCGGGCGCGGTCATCGAGCCCAGCGCGCAGATGCGCGTCACGCCGACCTGCCCGAGCAGACCGGCGAGCCGGAACAGATCATCGGGTTCCGCCGCGATCCCGACGCTTTGGAGGAAGGACCGGAAGGGGGCGATCAGGCTGACGACATCGTCGAGCCTGTCGACGGCGACGATGGAGAGCGTCCGGTTCAGGCCGCTGGGGGCCAGCGCCTGCGCGTCCTCGACATGGACGATGCTCCAGTCGTCGGCGGGATCGCCCAGAAGGTCGCAGTCGCCGCCAAGGCTACGAAGCTCCTGCGCGCCGCGCCAGGACGCGACGCCGGCAGCCTCCTCGATCGAGAGCGCGCGGCGCGGATGCTTGCGGGCGAAACTCGCCAGTTCATGGGCAACATAGGCGGAGAACTCGCGCGGCGAGACGCGCCCGCCGCGCTCGACGAAAAGCATCTGCGGGGAATAGCAGCCCTGCTGATCGTAGCGCATCACGTCATAGGCGGCCTGACGGGCGAGCGCGCCGGCCTTGCGCGTATCCAACGCCGCGCGCGCGACCATGCCGAAGCCGAACTTGTGGCCATGCGGCAGGTAACGGGCAGTGACGGGAGCGCGGTCCCGGATTGCCTTCAGCGCATCATTGCCGCCATAGGCGACGATGGCGTCGGCCTGCGCCAGCCAGACGCGCTCGCCTGCCTCGTCGCCGCCCTTCCACCAGACCACGGCGAGGCATTCGCCCAGGCGCGGATCGATCTCGGCCAGGATGCGAGCAAACCAGCCCGCCAGCAGCGGCTCGGCGGTGGCGACCTTGCCGATGCTTCCGGCCTTGACCAGCAGGCCGGATATCAAGCTCCAGAGCGGCAGGCCCGGAACATTGCCGGCCCAGACATGCAGCAGCAGGTCCGGCCCGAACGCCTTGGCAAAGCCGCCCTTCGGCCTGGTCTGGAAATCGTCGAGGATCTGCGGATCGGCGAAATCCTCGGCCAGGAAGCGCTTGAGCTGCGGCTGCCGGAAGGTCTTCAGATAGCCGGTCAGGCCGAGCCGGACCATCTCGGGATCATAGCCAGTCACGATCGGCAGCAGTCTTTCGGCCTTTTGCCGCCAGGGATCGTTCCGATCGAGCAATCGCGCGATCGCCTGGTCGATGATCGCGGTGATCTCGGCGATGCGCAGGGTCTTGAGATAGGCGCGGGCATTGTCGCGCACGCGCCCCGCCAGCGCAGTGCCTTGCGCTTCGCTCAGCACGGGTACGCGGATCTCCGCGGCCTCGCCCCAAGCGCTGAAATGAAGCGTCTTCCACTCCACCTCGCCGGCCGACAAGCCAGGTAGATGCCCCGCGAACTCGGTCATGACCTCAGCCACGGGCCGCTTTCAGGAATTCCTCGACCGCCACGGAGCAGCCCTTGGAATCGGCGCCATCGACGCGCCCCAGCAGACGGAAACCTCCGGGGACGACGACGCCGGCATCCTCGGTCAGGATCGCCGAGACCGAGTTGAAATGGGCGAGATCGTGATGGACCAGCACGCCGGTCTCGCCTGCGGGCACATCCTGGCCCGTCAGCGGGTTCACCACCCGGCTGCGGATCCAGTGCGGGCCCGATTTCACCGGCGGACAGGTCTCATTGCCCCAATCATAGAACTGGGTGCCGAGTTCGGTCATGCCGTACATGTTGATGCAGCGATCCCGGGGCACGCCGAGCGCAGCCGACAGAGCGTCGTAGAACTCGTCCGCCGCCAGTTCGCGCGACTGCCCCTTGAAGCCGCCAGTGTCGAGGATGCGGCTACCCGGCGGCAGCGCAAAGTGCCGACCCCGCCGCTGCAATTCGTCGAGCAGGTGCACGAAGCTGAAGCTGGCACCCAGCAACGCGTAAGGCTCGTCCCTCGCCTCAGCGCGCTCCAGCGCCGCGAGCAGGCGCGCCGTGGCGAGGCCTGCCTCGTCGATGAAGCCTTCGCTGTCGGGCGTCCCGCATTCGCGCCGCGCCAAAGCGAGGTAATGCGCCAGCGACGAATTCGGCATCGCCTGCTCGTCGGGAAACAGAATACCCATGCGGATCCGCTCCAGCCCTTGCATGAAGCGCTGCCGGAAATTCAGGATCATCGAGCGGTCATAGACGGCCAGCGTCGGGTGATAGCTGCGGCCCCGCTGCCCGCCACGGGTCGTGCCGCTCGTCATGAAGACGTGCTCGATCTCCTCCGTGGGGCGGCAGCTCAGCGTCAGATCCTTGAAGGCATCGATCGGGACGGCGGGGATGTCGCGCCAGCCCCGGACGGCAAGCGGCGTCCTGCCTCGCGCCGCGGCGAAGCGGCGATAGGGCTGATTGTTCTCGAACTGGTAGGCGAAGATAAGCAGCGCCAGCCGGTCGAAATCCTCGTCCGTCGTGTCCTGCCTGTCGAAGAACTCCAGCAGGGCCGCAATGATCTGCGTTTCCGTCACGTCCATGCACACCTTCCGAGACATCAAGGCGCAAGCCGGCACGTTTCCGGTCTGCGACCCGCTGTCCGGCCAATGGCGCGAGCATGGAAAAGGAGCGGCTTGCCGCCCTATGTCCCGCATCCCTACGCCGGTATGAGCCGGATCAGGTTCGGAGGGTCACCGCGTTGCTCGAAACGGGTTCGAGCCGGCGGAATCTCAGCCTCCTAGCGAGGCCCCCCTGGGAACGAGCGCACCATGACGGCGGCGGCGCGGCCATGTCAAGAATGTGACATGGCAACAGCTCACTATCGCGAGCTTGCCGGCGGCGTGAGCTCAGCCTTGCCGGCTTCGAGCGCGCGTTTGCGGCAGGCTGGTGATGATCGCTCCCGCCACGACGAGCAATCCGGGCAGGACGATGCTCTCGCTCAGCATCTCCTTGAAGACGAAATAACCGATGAGCGTCAGGAACGGTACGCGCAGCGTGTCGGCGGCGCAGAGTTGCAGCGCGGAGCCATAACGCGATGCGTTCGCCAGCGCCGTCTGCGTGACAAAGCCGGCAAGCATCAGCACAGCAACCGCCAGCGAAACTCCGAGCACGTCCTCGAGGTGGACGTCGCGCGGCTGAGCGGTTCCCCCCACGTCGAGGCCAATCAGGAGCGCGCACAGATAAACCGGAAGCTGCACGGCATGCATGACGAACACGATCAGGACCACGCTCTTGCTCTCGGCCAGCCGGGCCAGCATCAAATTCGTGATCGTCAGCAGGGCAACTGCACCGACCGGAATCAGCAGGCGCGGATCATGCGACACGCCCTGCGAGAACAGCAGATAGGCGCTTCCAACGGCGATGAGCGACAATCCCAGGCAGGCGACGGGTCCCGGGATCAATCCTGCGACCACGAGGCCCAGCATCGCCGCGAAGAGAGGCCCCGAGAACTCGATCGTCGCGATGAAGCCCAGGGGAAGATTGGCCAGGCTCCAGATCAACGCCAACGACCCGATCAGGTGAATCAAGCTGCGCTGGACATGATAGCCGAACTGCATGCCGGCCAGTTGGTGCAAGACCGCCTTGCTTCTGAAGACGAAGAATCCGGCAAGGATGAGCGAGCCGGCGGAGCGGATCGCCGCGATCTCGACGATGCGAAAGGAATGCGACAGATAGCGAATGGCTATCGCCACCGCGATATAGGCCAGGAAATAGGCCAGCATCCAAACCGAGAATGCCAGGAAACGGCGCGTCAACCGGTCCATGGAATACCCAGAAGCATTCGCTCCAGGATGGCCATCCTCACCGGCAAGGACAATTTGACCTGTCGAAAATAACCCGCATTCGGCAGCGCGTCGCATGACACGTCGAGCTCGGCGAAACGCGGGAGAGGGTTCAGGATCAGGGTGTCGGATTTCGCATCGAGGATCTTCTTGGCGGTCAGCGTGAAGGGTTCCGTCTCGATTTCCTTGTCGATCGCCTCGCTGCCCAGGGACGCATGCGCGAAGCGGCTCATATCCTGCATCTGAATGATCAGGACGTCATGCTCCAGGGTGTCCCTGACGTCATGAACGAAGGAGACCTTGCAGCCCAGGCTCGCCAGCAGCGCGATCGCTTCGCGCATCGGCGGATTGATCGGCACGTCCGGCAGGGAGCAGAGCGTGAAGCGCCGAGGCGGGGAGAGGCGCAGCATTTTCACGAAGGACAGGGCAAAGCGCGCACGCGTATCGCTCGACAAGGCAATCGACAGGTCTTTGACGTCCCCGCGCAATTTGCGGATGGCGAAGAGATCGATCAACGCCTGGGTCGGGTGCTCGTCAGCGCCGTTGCCGGCATTGACGACCGGCAGATAGCTCAACCGCCCGATCTGATATGGCAGGCTCTCGGTATGCGAGCGCACCACGATCAGGTCGCTATAAGCCTCCACGGTGCGGATATGATCGTCGAGCGTTTCCCCTGTCGCGCTGCCCATCCGGCTGCGATCGGTATCGTAGACGTCGAGCGATTGGTGACCCAGGCGCAAGGCTGCGGCCTGAAAGCCCAGCCGCGTCCGCGTGCTGCGCTGGTCGAACAGGGTCGCGATCACCTTTGGCCGCCGCCTTATGAGATGAAGCCGGGCCGGCTGGTCGCCAGGCGAGTCCTCTTCATCCTCTTCCGCCAGGAAGCGCTCGGCACGCGCGAAGATATCATCGAGATCGTCGCGCGACACGGAATCGGCGCCAAGCAGGTCCTTGCCGCTTGGATAATTCGGCCTCTGCATGGCGCCTCGCTCCCGTTCCGGCTCTATTACCGCGGGGACGCGCTCAAGCAACTTCTGGCCGCTTCCTCACGGCAACCGCAGCGGGCGCCGTGAGGTCCCCGACAAGGCTCATCCTGTCGGAGGCCACGCGATCCTTGATGATGGCGAGCAAAGCCTCGTCGGACATCGGTTTCGCGAGGATGAATCCCTGTATCCCATGCAAGCTGAAACGGCGCATCACGGCAAGCTGCGCCGCCGTTTCGATGCCTTCGACGATGATCGACAGCCCAAGCTTATGAGCCAGGTCGGTGATCGCGGTCATCAGCGCGTTCACCTTGACCGACGAATCGATCTCATGGCTGAAGGTCTTGTCGATCTTGATGATATCGATCGGCAATTTGGCCAGATAGCTCAAGGACGAGTAGCCGGTCCCGAAATCGTCGAGCGCGATCCTGACGCCCATGGCTCGCAGCTTCTTCAGGCTCTCGATGATGTGCGGCGCATCCTCGATGAGCGTCGATTCCGTGATCTCGAGCGTCAGGCGACGCGGCGGCAGGCCCGTCTTGCGCAGGATGGCGGCGACGATCGCGACGAGGTCGTGATCGCTCTCGAACTGCCGCGCGGAGACGTTGACGCTGACGCCGACATTGCGCGGCCAGGCCAGGGCGGCGCGCACTGCGGTTTCGATCGCCCAGGTGCCCAAGACCTTGATCAACCCGGTGCGCTCGGCCACGGGAACGAAGGTCGCGGGGCTGACCACTCCGCGCTGCGGATGATCCCAGCGCAGCAGAGCCTCGACCAGCGTGACGCTGCCGGAGCGCGGGTTGTAGATCGGCTGGTAGACGAGCTGGAATTGCCCGGCGCGCATCGCATCCCGCAGATCGACCTCGAAGGCCAGGTGTTCATCGTGCTCGACGCTCAGCTCCGGCGTATAGACGACCAAATGGTTCCGGCCATCCGACTTGGCCTTGTAGAGCGCGATGTCGGCACGCTTGAGGGCCTGTTCGACAGCCAGGCCAGCCTCGGCAACGACGACGCCGACGCTGACGGTCGCGGCGATGCTGCGTCCCTTGATCCGCCTCTGGGAGCCGATCCGCGTCAGGATGCGGCGCGCGAGCTCGACCGCCTCAGCGCTCCCGCGCGACGTGGCGACCATGAACTCGTCACCGCCCATCCGCGCGGCGATATCGCCAGGGCCAAGGCAAGACGCCAGGGTCTCGCTGATCGAGAGAAGCAATGCATCCCCGACATCGTGCCCATAGGTGTCGTTGATGCTCTTGAAATCATCGACATCGACCGACAGGAGCGCCATCTCCTGTTTGCGTGCCAGCTGGTTCTCGATCTTGAGCAGAATTGAGCGCCGGTTGTCCAGATTCGTCAGCGTGTCGCGATTGGCCAGGATCTCGAGCTCCTCCATCGTGCGATGGCGGGACACGAACATCTCGTGAATGATCTGCGTGCTGGAGAAGGTCAAAATCGTCGTCAGCGCGACCGTTAGCGCGATCAGGACATAGGCCGGCTCCAAGGTCGCAGCCAATGCGCAGGTGAAGGGCGCGCCGGAGATCAGGACCTGGATCTTCGTGATCAGGGGGCGCGAGGTGTTGCGCCCCGATATCCCCGCCAGATAGCCGATCGACTGCGCGATCGCCAGAACGGCGACCGGCTGGCTCGGATAGCGCCACAGGGCGTAGCAGCTGAATCCGGCAATGAGCGCGGCCGTTCCCCAGGCCCCAATCATCGCAAGCCGCTCGAAACGGGCCGCGTCGAAGGGTGCGCCAGCTACGGCATGCGCCCGCTCATACAGTCTGTGGGAAGCGAACCGGAACAATCCGAGGCAAGCCATCAGGACGGCCAGGCCATAGAATACGGGATCATGGCCGGCGAGCAGGCCCGCTCCCAGCATGACCAATGTAACCGTGATCGAACCGATAAGAATAGGCCCGGGCGTGGCGTAGAGCGCCGCCACCAGCTGGGCATTCATCGTACCATGATCTTCGGGAAGCCGCGCTGCCTCAGCAACATGATTTGTGCTTCTGGACATAGGACACACTCGGCTCAGAGCCGGGTTCAACCCAGCTCACATAATTTTGGCTCTTGTCGAAGCCTCCCAAGGAGCATCTGCCTTCAAAGTTGAATAAATCCTAAGATTCCCGGCCTCAATTCGCGGGGCATGAGTGCCTGAGCAGGATCATGTCGAACTTGCCGCGCTCCACCGTGCGAGCGAGGTGCTGCAGCAAGGGCAGTTTTTCGGAGCCGAACTGCGCGTCCGGCATGCGCCAGCCCGCGACACTCGCAACATCGGGATCGAGTCCTCGGCGGAACGGCGCGACAGGCTGGCAGCCAGGCCCACGCTCCACTAAGACTTGCCCAGGCCAGCCGCCTTGCGGCCCACGGCCATTGGCCTTGCGGTCCCAAGAGCCGCACCGGCGCGTGCTCTAAGGGGCGTTTTCAGTGATTCAGGATCTCGGATGAACATCGATCTCAACGCGGATGTCGGCGAAAGCTTCGGTCCCTGGACCATGGGAGACGATGCGGCGATGTTCGACATCGTCACCACGGCCAATGTCGCATGCGGTTTTCATGCCGGCGACCCCGAGATCATGCGAAAGACCGCCGAGCTCGCGCGCGGCAAGCATGTCGCGATCGGCGCCCATCCTGGCTTTGCCGATCTGATCGGCTTCGGCCGGCGCCGCCTGCCGGGCCTGACCGAGCGGGAGGTCGAGAACCTCGTCGCCTATCAGGTCGGCGCGTTCAAAGCGGTCGCGGCATTGACCGGCTATCCGATGACCCATGTGAAGACGCATGGCGCGCTCGGCAACATCTGCAATGACGACGACGCGCTGGCGCTCGCCGTCGCGCGCGGCATCAAGGCGGCCGACCCCGACGCGCTCTTCCTGGTGATGCCGGGAATGGCGACGGAACGGGCGGCCGAAAAGCTCGGCCTGGCCTATTTCCGGGAGATCTATGCCGACCGGACCTATGACGACAGCTTTAATCTCACGGATCGCGCCAAGCCCGGCGCGGTGATCCACGATCCCGAGGAAGCGTGCCGACACGTCATGCGCATGCTCGATGCCGGCGCGGTGGTGTCGGTGAGCGGCAAGACGCTCAAGGTCGGCATCGACTCGATCTGCGTGCATGGCGACAATCCCCATGCCGTCGCCCTCGCCCGAACGCTGCGCAACCAGCTCGAAGCGGCAGGCGTGACGGTGGCGCGCCACACCGCATCCTGACCCTCAAACGCCGATCGCCTCCGTCGCGCTGGTGACGCCGCCGATCAGGTTGAGCCCGAGCAGCCTTTCGCTCGTCAGCGGCGCGGCCAGCGGGACGAGCGCGGAGGCAAGGCCCTCGATCATGGCCTGAAGCCGGCGCGCCGCCTCGATCGCCTGCTCGAAGGTCACGATCTCGAAACGCACCGGCTCGCCTGGCGGGATCTGCGCGAAGCGGCCGATATCGGCGCTGATGATGGTTGCGATCTTGGGGTAGCCGCCAGTGGTCTGGCGATCGCGCAGCAGCACGATCGGCCGGCCGTCGCCCGGCACCTGGATCGAGCCGTCGACGATGCCGTCCGAGACGATGTTGTAGCCGCCGCGATGCGGCAGCGTCGGCCCGTCCAGGCGCACGCCCATCCGGTCCGCCTGCCCGCTGAGGCGGTAGCCGGCGCTGGTCAGGATCGCCAAGGCCTCGGCGCCGAAATGATCGTCCTGCGGGCCGGGCAGGATGCGGATCGGCCCCGTCTCGCCGCGTGGAAGCTCCGGGAGGCAGAGCAGCACCGCCTCGCGCCCGCCCGGCGTCGCCGGAATACGCGCACCGACCGCGAGCGGTTCGCCGCCGATACCCGAGCGGCGATGCATCGAGCGGCTGCCCATGTCCGGCGCGGTCGCGATGCCGCCCTCGACACCGAGATAGGCATAGGCCGCACCTGGCGCCGGGCGCGCCACGACCGTGCCGCCATCGGCGACGCGCACCGCCGTGAAGGGAGCGACCTGGCGGCCATCCACCTCAAGCGTGCAGGCCGGGCCGGCGAGTGCGACCGTGATGTCGCCCTCGGCCGTCAGGCGAGCGCCGCCCGGGCCCAGCTCCAGCGCCGCGGCGCCGGCCTCGGCTGCCACAAACAGGTTCGCCGCGGCCAGATGGAAGCGATCCATCGCGCCCGCAGGCGAAACGCCGAAGCGCTGATAGCCGAAGCGGCCGCGATCCTGGATCGAGGTCGCGGGACCGCAGGCCTTGACGATGAGCGCGCTCATGGCGCCTCGCAGCGGGCGACGGAAGCTCCGGAGGCCGCCAGCGCATCGAGCCCGGCCCATTCGCCGGGAGCAATCCGCTCGAAGCGAATCTCGTCGCCCGGCGCGTAGGTGAAGACCGGATCGCGTCCCGGCATGAAGCCGCGCGCCGGCGTTCGGCCGATCATATGCCAGCCGCTTGGCCCCTCGACGGTGGAGATCGCGCCCTGCGCCCCGCCGATGGAGACCGACTGCGCCGGCGTCTTCATGCGCGGTTCGAGCCGGCGTGGGGTGGCGAGCGCCGGATCGAGCCCGCTGAGATAGGCAAAGCCCGGCATGAAGCCGATCATCGCGACGACATAGGTCGCGGCCGCGTGGCGTGCGACCAGCGCCTCCCCACTGATGCCATGGCGCGCCGCCAGATCGTCGAGGTCCATGCCGAAATCGCCGCCATAGACGACCGGTACGCGCCAGCGCCGCACCTTGCCACCTGCCGCGACCGGCCTCTCGCTGAGAGCGAGAATGCGCTCCGACAAGGCTCGGAAATCGGTGCTGAGCGGATCGAGATGGATCAGCAGCGAGCAATAGGTCGGCACGGTCTCAAGCAGGCCGGGCTGCGGCTCGGCGGAGAGCGCCGCATCGAGCGCCAGCACGCGCGCATTGACCGTGGGATCGATCGCATCCCCGAATTCGACCGAGATGGCGGCATCGCCGCAGCGCAGCAGGCGGGGACGGGGCAAGGTCTCGATCGTCATCCGTTTCTCGCAATGCCTAGAGCATTTCCGCGTTTCTCCGAATCGCGGGAATGCTCTACCTCCTTGTTTTATCGCATTGTCTTCACGCGAACCGGTGTCCACTTCGCTCGAAAATGCTCTAGCAGAAGCCGGTCAAGCTCACCAATACGCCGGCCTTCACGTTCGAGCGCAGCTTCCCGCAGAAGCTGACGCAGTTCGCCTCCAAGCCCGCGACCTTGCAGACCAACGACATCGATTGCTGGGACGGGCTGAAGAAGCGTTTCGACCCGACGAAGATCGCGCCGGACTGATAAGGATCGGCAGCCGCTGCCTGCCGTATGGGGATGCATCAACCCTGCACTCGTGATCTGATCTCCCGCGGCGGGTCGTGGCGGGGGGAGCGATGATGACAGCTTGGTTGAGTGGCGCGCTGAGCCTGGCGCTGGGCGGCGTTCTGGTTGTCGGGCTGGTGATCTGGCCAGCCCATCGCCGCCTGCAGCGGGCCGAGTTCATTCGCAACTACAGCTGGCCGCCAGGCCTGCTCGACAAGCTCGCAGCCCATCACCCCAGCTTTACCCGCAAGGAGACGGCCCTCGTCGCCCAAGGCCTGCGGCAATTCTTTCTCGCCTATCTCAACAGCGGGCAGCTTCATGTCGCCATGCCCTCGCAGGTGGCGGACGATCTGTGGCACGAGTTCATCCTCTACACCCGCGCCTATCAGGATTTCTGCCGTCAGGCTTTTGGCGGGTTTCTGCACCATACGCCGGCGGTCGCTCTGGCTGAGGGCCGTAAGCGGGACAATACCGGCCTGCGCCGTGTCTGGCTCCTGTGCTGCCGCGAGGATGGCATCAATCCCACGAACCCGTCGCGACTGCCGCTGCTCTTCGCGCTGGACGTGAAGCTGAACATTCCGGGCGGCTATCGCTACTATCCCGATTGCGCGCAGCTGCGCCGCAACGGCGACGCCGGTTCGCAATGCGGCGGCGACTTTTCCGACAGCTCCTACGACGGTGGGACGGACGGCCTCAGCGACAGCAGCCGTAGCAGCGGGTCGGATACCGACAGCGGCAGTGACAGCGGTGGAGGCGATGGCGGCGGCTGCGGCGGCGGTGGCGGCGACTAGCTGTTCGCCCAGGCACCGTCAGAGAGGCCTTGGCCGCCCTCATAGGCAGGGCCGTACGGAACTTCAGCTGGAGAGCGGCGGAATCCGGCCGCCGCCGCAACGTGAAAGAACCGTAATGCGCCGGTGAGATCGCCTGCACCTCGGAAGGCTTAGCCTTCGAGGGTGGGCCGCATATGGGCGGCCTGGCCAACGGAGTGTTCCGATGTCGGATCTGGCTGAGCCTTTCCCCAATCGGCGTCGCCGGCGCCTGTTCGCTTCGGTTGCCGCCCTGGCGCTGGTCGCCTCGGGCACCGTCGGCGGCGCGATGATCGCCTATACCAATCCAGCGCGCGCCGCAGCGGTCGTGACCTCGGACCTGCAGGCGCAGGCGGTGCCGTCCTTCTCCCCCGTGGTCGAGCGCGTGAAGCCCGCCGTGGTCTCGGTGCGGGTCCTGATCGAGAACATGTCCGACAGTGGAAGCGAGGTCTCCCACGAGCTCGACAAGCTGCCGCCTCAGCTCAAGGAGCTGTTCAAGCGCCTCGAAAAGAATGGCGGCGCGCAGCAACGGCAGCCGCCCCGGCAAGGCATGGCGCAGGGCTCCGGCTTCTTCGTCTCGGCGGATGGCTATGTCGTCACCAACAACCATGTCGTCGAGCACGGCAAGGTCGTCACCGTCACGACGGAAGACGGCAAGGTGCTCGAGGCCAAGGTCATCGGCACCGATCCGAAGACCGATCTCGCGCTGCTGAAGGTGCTCGCGCCGGGTGACTATCCTTATGTCTCGCTGGCGAGGGACACGCCGAAGGTCGGCGACTGGGTCGTGGCGATCGGCAACCCGTTCGGGCTCGGCGGCACCGTCACCTCCGGAATCGTCTCCGCGCGCGGCCGCGACATCGGCAACGGCCCCTATGACGATTTCCTGCAGATCGATGCCCCGATCAACAAGGGCAATTCCGGCGGACCGACCTTCAACCTCAAGGGCGAGGTCGTCGGCGTCAACACCGCGATCTATTCACCGTCCGGGGGCAGCGTCGGCCTGGCCTTCGCCATTCCCGCCGACACGGTCTCGACGGTCGTCGCAGCTCTTCAACAGGGCGGCGCCGTTCAGCGTGGCTATCTCGGCGTGCAGATCCAGCCGGTGACGCGCGACATCGCCGACAGCCTCGGCCTCGACGACGCCTCGGGAGCGCTGGTCGACGGCGCCCTGCCCGGCACGCCGGCGGCGGATGCCGGGGTCAAATCGGGCGACGTCATCACCAAGCTCAACGGCCAGCCCGTCAAGGACGATCGCGACCTGACGCGCCGTGTCGGTGCGCTGAAGCCAGGCGACAAGGCGGAGATCGCCGTTCTGCGCTCCGGCAAGGAGCTGGCCCTGAACGTGGCGCTCGCCCCGCTGAAGACCGAGAAGGTCGCTGAAACCGTCGAGGAGCCGCATGGCGGCGCCTCGGTCCTCGGCGTCCTGCTCGCTCCGGCCAAGCCATCCCATGGTGCCGCCGGGCAAGGCGTCATGATCACGCGCGTCGACCCCAACGGCCCGGCCGCGAGCAAGGGACTGAGCAAGGGCGACGTGATCCTCGAGGTCGCCGGCAGGAGCGTCACTCAGCCGGCGGAGGTCAAGGCCGGCATTGCGAGCGCCGCTCAGGACGGCAAGAAGGCCGTCCTGCTCAAGATCAAGACCGCGCAGGGCGCGCTGTTCATGGCCTTCCCGCTGCCGAAGGCTTGAAGCAACTGAAAGTCTCCAGGCGGATGCTCGACCCGGTCGGACATCCGCCTGGAAAGCTCGCGGGCGTCATGCCAGGCGCGCCGGAACGCGTGGCGAAGTTCGCCTCCGAGCTCGCCCCCTTTTGATCTCGCCATGTCCTTCATATTCTGCAAACAACGCCAAGCTTGACACGGTTTTATCCCTCGGATAACGCCCCTCTGAAAGCCACATCGCAAGATGTTTTCATGCTTTCAGATCATTCTTTGGGAGCCTATCTTGAATAAAATGCCTTTTATAGCAATGCTATCTGTCATTGTTTTCACCAGCCTGACTACGAGCAATGTACATGCCCAGGCTCTCCCGATATATATAATTATGATACATTTTGCCGAAAACTTTCCGGCGGAGACTTCGAAAAAGACATGAAATGCGGCGAGAAGGAATCCGCCGCCTATTCGAAGCTCGAGAAAATCTGGGCCTCCACCTCGGCGACGCGCAAGACCGAATGTCACAACGTCGCCTATGACGCCGACACCGGCGCGGGCTCTTACGCCCGCCATCTCCAGTGCATCGAAAATGGGAAAAAGTAAGCCGGCACAGCATCAGGCCAAAGATCGTATTCGGTCTGATGCTGCAGGACCTTGATTTTGCATCGATCTGGAAAGCCCGTGGAGCTCAACCCGGACAGGCTAATCGAGATGCACGGCAACGTTCAGCCGTGGCTGCGCCCGTGCTTGCTCGGCATAGTCAGTTCCGGCGTAAAGCCGAAGCAGCCCATCTGGGAGAGATCCGCGGCGCCTTGATTCTCCATCTTCTGGCAGAACACCAGCCGCGTGCAGTCATCGGCGATGTTGGTCCAGCCTTGTCCGGGAATGCCCGAAGGCATCTTGTAGGCGCAGGCCGCTTCCCAAGGCGCGCTGGCTTGCGCCGGCGTCATGAAGGACAGGGCGGCGAAGCCCGCGGCAATGATGAAACCACGCATGACGTTACCTCCAAAAAGGGAACGCCTGAACGAATGCGCAATCTCGGCCCCTATCGGTATCTCCGACCGAAGCCCCAGCGCCGCAGCGTTCCTCATCCCAAGAGATGGGCTGCGCCGCCGGCGTTTCAATTCGTTGAGAACGGCGAAAATGCATGCCGGAACAATCACTTCCGCCATGTGTTCACACATAGATCATAACATGCCGGCCTGGCGCGTCGCGCGCGGCCCGGTTTGAAGCCGTGACGTTCAGAACCGCCTCGGCTCCGCAGGCCTTGGGGTCCGCGTCCAGCCACCGCCCAGGGCCTGGAACAGGCTCGCCGCCGCCTGGAAGCGCGTCAGGCGGACCTGCGCCAAGTTGTCCTCGGCCGTGAAGAAGGTCTGCTGGACCTGAAGCACGCTGACCAGGTTGACGGTGCCGCCGCGCAGCTGGGTTTCCGCCACCTCGAAGGCCCGGCGCGAGCTGGCGACGACCTCGCTCTGCAAACGCTCCTGCAAGCTCGTCTGCTGAAGCGCGACGAGGGCCTTCTCGACATCGGTGAAGGCCGACAGGACCGCCTTGCGGTAGGCTTGCAGATTTTCGAGCTGGACCCCTTGCGCCTGCTCCAGCTGGCTCTTCAACAGATTGCCGTCGAGGATCGGCTGGGTCAGGCTCGCCGCGAGGGTGTAGTACCACGCGCCGGGTCCAAACAGCGACGACAAGGCCTTGCTCTGGAAGCCGGTATCGGCCGTCAGCTGGATCTGCGGGAAGAAGGCGGCGCGCGCCGACTCGACGCTGAAATTGGAGCCTGCAAGCTGCGCCTCCGCCTGCATGATGTCAGGCCGCTGCCGCAAGAGCTCCGAGGGAATGCCCGGCGTGACGCGCGGAACCGCGAGACTGGCGAGGCTTCCGCCAGTCACCGTGAACTTCGCAGGCGCCCGGGCGACCAGCAAGGCCAGCGTGGCGCTGTTCTGGCGCAAGGTGATTTCCAGCGGAGGAATCGAGGCGCGCTGGGTCGCAACCAAGGTCTCCTGCTGCGACACTTCGAGCTGCGATGCGGTTCCCGCGGTGAATTGCTGCTTGATCAGGACCAGGATGCGCTCGGCCGAGGCCGCGTTGCGGCGCGCGATGCGGAGGCGGTCCTGCGCCGTCAGGAGCTCGAAATAGGTGTTGGCGACGGTCGCGGTCGCGGTCAGCGCCACCACGTCGCGATTGTAGCGTGCCGCGGTCGCGCTCTCCTCCGCCGCATAGAGCGTCGCGCGGTTCTTGCCCCAGAAATCGATCATGTAGCTCGCCGTGAGGCCGGCGTTGAACTGCGAGGTCGAGCGCGAGCCTGCGCTGCTGCTACTGCTCGACGACGTTGCCGAGCGCAGCCGCTCGGCGGTTCCGCTCCCCGTCAGCGTGGGCAGCAGGGGAGCGCCCGCAATCCCGGCCTGCGCATCGGCCTGGAGGATCTGGGCCACGGCCACGGCGATATCGAGATTGGCGGCTTGTGCCGTTTCGATCAGGCGCGTCAGCTCCGTCGAGCGAAAGCCGCGCCACCAGTCGAGCGCCGGCACGGCGCTGCCGGGCGCGCGCGGCGCCTCGCGATAGCTTGCCGGCACTTCGAGATTGGTGGCGGGCCGCTCGCTCCCGAGGATGCAGCCGGACAGCCCCATCCCGATCAGGATGAGTGCGGCCAACGGCGCGAGGCCAGGCATGACGCCGATCTTCGGAGCGGAAGCAGCCCGCCCGAACGCAACACCATCACGCATTCCGCACCTCGCCCGCACTTGCGTCCGCCGCACCAGAATGCCGCTCTCGGCCGCAAGGTTCGGGTTCGATCATCGTCTTCGTACAGCATTCGGCCGGCCGCAAGCAGCCCTCTTGCCGATCCTGCAAGTCTTGCCGTCCCTGAAAATCTTGCCTTGCCTGGAAAGAAGCCTCGCTCATGAGGCAGCACCGGGTGAAGCCGGCGTTTTGCTGCCGCCTTTAAGGCGCTGGCACCAGGCGCGGAACCTGTCGGCGTAGAGATAGATCACCGGCGTCGTATAGAGCGTCAGGACTTGGCTCAGGATGAGACCGCCGACGATCGCGATGCCGAGCGGCTGCCTGAGCTCGCTGCCCTCCCCCAGGCCGATCGCGAGCGGCAAGGCGCCGAGCATGGCCGCCATGGTCGTCATCATGATCGGCCGGAAGCGCAGCAGGCAGGCTTCATGGATCGCATCGAACGCGGACAGGCCGCGGGTGCGCTGAGCGTCGAGCGCGAAGTCGATCATCATGATCGCGTTCTTCTTGACGATGCCGATCAGCAGGATGACGCCGATCAGCGCCATGATGCTGAACTCCGTGTTGAACGCCATCAAGGCGAGCAAGGCTCCCACGCCGGCCGACGGCAAGGTCGAGAGGATCGTCAGCGGGTGAACATAGCTCTCATAGAGCACGCCGAGCACGAGATAGATCGTGATCAGGGCGGCGAGGATGAGATAAGGCTGGTTGCTCAGCGAATCCTGGAAGGCCCGGGCCGTACCCTGGAAGCTGCCCCGGATCGTGGCGGGCACGCCGATACGGTTCATCGTCGCGTCGATCGTCTCGACCGCCGCGCTCAGCGGGACGTTCGGCGGCAGGTTGAACGAGATGGTGCTGGCGACGAACAGGCCCTGATGGTTCACGGACAAGGGGGTCGAGCCCTGCTCGAACCGCGCCAGCGTCGATAGCGGCACCATGGTTTCGCTGGAGGTGCTGACGGCCGAGCCGCTCGAGGCGGTGCCGCGCCCAGTCTGGCCGATGGAATTCGTCGCGAGGTTGCGGGCGGCATTGGCGCTGGCGGAGTTCGCCGAGGCCGATTGCCCCGGCCCTGCCACCGTTCCCGAGACCGCATTGGTCGCCAGCGAACCGCCGACCGACCCGCCGGAGGTGCTGATAAAGACGTTCTTCAG
The DNA here is from genome assembly GCF_001741865.1 of Bosea vaviloviae. NCBI lineage: Bacteria > Pseudomonadati > Pseudomonadota > Alphaproteobacteria > Hyphomicrobiales > Alloboseaceae > Allobosea > Allobosea vaviloviae. Next base: position 3,810,024 of record NZ_CP017147.1, on the reverse strand, counting down.
CGTCTCCGGATTCTGCCAGAAGCGCGGCGCGACCTCCATGATCACATGATACTGGTTGCGGGCGACGAAGATCGTCGAGACCTGGCGCTGGCCGAAGGCGTCATAGAGCGTGTTGTTGATCTGGCTCATCGAGATGCCCAGGCGGGCAGCCGTGTCGCGGTCGACGACCAGGTTGGATTGCAGCCCCTTGTTCTGCTGGTCGCTGTTGACGTCGGCAAGGTTGGGCTGGCCCTGCAGCGCGGCCGTGATCTTCGGGGCCCATTCATAGAGCTCTTCGAGGGTCGAGCCCTGCAGCGTGTATTGATATTGCGCGTTGCCGGCGCGGCCACCGACGCGGATATCCTGCACGGCTTGCAGGAACAGGGTCGCGCCGGGCACGGCCGAAAGCTCCCGCCGTAGGCGGGCGATCACCTGATCGGCCGAGATCTTGCGCTCGGCCATGGGCTTCAGCGACATGAAGACATTGCCGGAATTGGTCTGCCCGCCGCCGGTGAAGCCGACGGTGGTGTCAACCGCCGGATCCTGCCTGACGATGGAGACGAACTGCGCGAGCTTCTGCTGCATGAGCTGGAAGGAGATGCTCTGGTCGGCCTGGATCGCACCGACGATCCGCCCGGTGTCCTGCTGCGGAAAGAAGCCCTTCGGGATGATGTCGTAGAGATAGACGTTCAGGCCTACGACCGAGGCGAAAATCAGCATGATCGCGCGGGGATGGCGCAGCGCCAAGGAGAGGCTGCTCCGGTAGCCGTCGAGCATCCATTCGAAGACCCGCTCGCTGCCGCGATAGAGCCGCCCATGGCGCTCGCCAGTCTGCTTGCGCAGTAGCACCGCGCACATCATCGGCGTCGTTGCCAGCGAGATCGCCAGCGAGATCATGATCGCCAGCGAGGTCGTCATCGCGAATTCGCGGAACAGGCGACCGACGATGCCGCCCATCAGCAGGATGGGGATGAAGACGGCGACGAGCGACACGCTCATCGACAAAACGGTGAAGCCGACCTCCTGGGCGCCCTTGAGGGCGGCGTCGCGCGGCGCCATGCCGTCCTCGATATGGCGCGTGATGTTCTCCAGCACCACGATGCAGTCGTCGACGACGAAGCCGGTCGCGACGGTGAGCGCCATCAGCGACAGGTTGTTGAGGCTGTAGCCCATCAGCCACATGGCCGCGAATGTCGCGATCAGCGACACCGAGACGGCAACGATCGGAACCAGCGTCGCGCGCCAGTCCCGCAGGAAGAGGAAAACCACCGCGATGACGAGCAGGATCGCGATCACCAGGGTTCGCTCGACATCGTGCAGGGAGGCGCGGATCGTCGTCGATCGATCGACAGCCGGCTCAATGTCGATCGCCGGCGAGACCGAGGCACGCAAGGTCGGCAGCAGCGCCTTCACACGATCGACCACGCCGATGATGTTCGCATTCGGCTGCCTGAACAGGATGACGAGAACGCTGGGCTTGCCATTGGCGAGGCCCGAATTGCGCAGGTTCTCGACGGAATCCACCACCTCGCCGACATCAGAGAGGCGCACCGGGGCGCCGTTGCGATAGGCGATCGTCAATGATCTGTATTGCGCCGCCTTCTCCGCCTGATCGCTGGCATAGATCTGATAGCGCCGATCGCCGACATCGATCGCGCCCTTCGGGCTATGGGCATTGGCGCTGGCGATCGCGGCGCGGACATCCTCCAGGCCGATGCCGTATTTGTAGAGCGCCTGGGGAATGAGCTCGACGCGCACCGCCGGCAACGAGCCGCCGCCGACGACGGCCTCGCCGATGCCTTCGACCTGCGACAATTTCTGCGCCAGCACGGTCGATGCGGCGTCGTAGAGCGCCCCGCGCGTCAGCGTGTCCGAGGTCAAGGTGAGGATGAGGATCGGGGCGTCGGCGGGATTGACCTTGCGATAGGTCGGATTGGCCCTCAGGCTCGTCGGCAGGTCGGCGCGGGCGGCATTGATCGCGGCCTGGACGTCGCGCGCCGCGCCGTTGATGTCGCGATTGAGCCCGAATTGCAGGGTGATACGCGCCGATCCGACGCTGCTCGACGAGGTCATCTCCGAGACGTCGGCGATCTGCCCGAGATGGCGTTCGAGCGGGCTCGCGACCGTCGTCGCGACATCCTGCGGGCTGCCGCCGGGCAATGAGGCCTGCACCGAGATCGTCGGGAAGTCGACCTCCGGCAGCGGCGAGACCGGCAGCTGGAAGAACGCGACCGCGCCCGCCGCGGCGAGCCAGAAGGTCAGCAGCGTCGTGGCGACGGGGCGGCGGATGAAGACGCTGGACAGGCTCATGGCCTAGCTCGTCTCTCGTGCCGGGCTGATGCCGGGCTCGCGCCCGGCGAAACGCACCGCGAGGCGGTCGAACCAGAGATAGATCACCGGCGTCGTGAACAAGGTCAGGACCTGGCTGACGAGCAGGCCGCCGACGATGGAGATGCCAAGGGGATGCCTGAGCTCCGACCCGGCGCCGGTTCCCAGCATCAGCGGCAGCGCGCCCAGCACCGCCGCCATCGTGGTCATCAGGATCGGCCGGAAACGCAGCAGGCAGGCCTGGTAGATCGCCTCGCGCGGCGTCTTGCCCTCGTTCCGCTCGGCGTCGAGCGCGAAGTCGATCATCATGATCGCGTTCTTCTTCACGATGCCGATCAAGAGGATGATGCCGATGATCGCGACGATCGTGAGCTCCTGCCCAGCCGCCATCAGCGCCAGGAGCGCGCCAATGCCCGCCGACGGCAAGGTCGAGAGGATCGTCAGCGGATGGATGAAGCTCTCATAGAGGATGCCCAGCACGATATAGACCGTCACGATCGCCGCCAGGATCAGCCAGATCTGGTTCGAGAGCGAGGACTGGAAGGCCTGGGCCGCGCCCTGGAAGCTGCTGACCACGCTCTCGGGCAGGCCGATCTCGGCCTCCGCCTGCTTGATCGCGGTCACGGCTTCGCCGAGCGAAGCGCCCGGCGCCAGGTTGAACGAGACGGTGGCGGACGGGAACTGACCGAGATGCGAGACCTGGAGCGGCGCCGTGCCCTCGCGGATCCTTGCGACCACGTCGAGCGGCACCGGCCCTCCACCGACCGAGGACGGCAGGTGGATCGCCGAGAGCGAGCGCAGCGACTTCTGGAGCTGCGGATCGGCCTCGAGGATGACGCGGTACTGGTTGGAATTGGTGAAGATCGTCGAGACGATGCGCTGGCCGAAGGAGTCGTAGAGCGCGTTGTCGATCGTCGCCGGCGTGATGCCGAAGCGAGCCGCCTGGTCGCGGTCGATGTCGACGAAGACGGCGAGCCCGCGGGCCGAGATGTCGCTTGCGACATCAGCCAGTTGCGGAAGCTCCTTCAGCTTGTCGACCAGCTTGGGCGTCCATTCCGCGAGCTGGTCGGCGCTCGCATCCTGCAGGATGAATTGATACTGCATCCGGCTGACCGTGCCCTCGCCGGTCAGGTCCTGCACCGGCTGCATATAGAGCGTAATGCCCGGAAGGGAGGCGGTGCGCTCCTGCAGGCGCTGCATCACCGCGGCGATGTTGGATGTCCGCTCCTCATGCGGCTTGAGATTGATCAGGATGCGGCCGCTGTTGAGCGTGCTGTTGGTTCCGTCCACGCCGATGAAGGAGGACAGGCTCTCGACATCGCGATCCTTCAGGATCTCGCTCGCCAGCGCCTGCTGCCGCTTGGCCATCGCGGCATAGGACACCGATTGCGGCGCCTCCGAGATCGCCTGGATGACGCCGGTGTCCTGCAGCGGGAAGAAGCCTTTCGGGATGACCACATAGAGCAGGCCCGTCAGCCCGAAGGTCGCCAGGGCCACCAGCAGCACCAAAGTCTGGCGATCGAGCACCCAGTTCAGCATGCGGGCATAGACCGCGATGATGCCGTCGAAGGCCTCGCGGCTCCAGCGCTGGAAGCCGTTCTCATGGGTCTCGGTCGCCGCCTTCAGCAGCTTCGCGCAGGCCATCGGCACCAGGGTCAGCGAAACCACGGCAGAAATCAGGATCGTGACGGCAAGCGTGATCGCGAACTCCCGGAACAGCCGGCCGACGACATCGCCCATGAACAGCAGCGGGATCAGCACGGCGATCAGCGACACAGTCAGCGAGATGATGGTGAAGCCGATCTGTTCCGAACCGCGCAGGGAGGCGTCGAGCGGCGTGTCGCCCTCTTCGATGTAGCGCGAGATGTTCTCGATCACGACGATGGCGTCGTCGACGACGAAACCGGTCGAGATGGTCAGCGCCATCAAGGTCAGGTTGTTGAGGCTGAAGCCGCTCAAATACATCACGCCCAGCGTGCCGACGAGCGACAGTGGAACCGACAGGCTCGGGATCAAGGTCGCGCGCGTGCTGCGCAGGAAGACGAAGATCACCAGCACGACGAGGATCACCGCCAGCGTCAATTCGTATTCCACGTCCCGCACCGAGGCGCGGATGGTGATGGTGCGGTCGGTGAGCACGGCCATGTCGATCGCGGCCGGCAGCGACGCCTTGAGCTGTGGCAGGAGCGCCTTGATGCCCTCCACCACCGAGATGACATTGGCGCCGGGTTGCCGCTGGATGTTCAGGATGATGGCCGGCGACGCATTCATCCAGGCGCCGAGCTTGTCGTTTTCCGAACCGTCGGCGACCTCGCCGATGTCGCTGAGCCGAACCGCCGCGCCGTTCTTGTAGGCGACGATCAGCGATCTGTAGCCATTGGCGGTTCTGATCTGGTCGTTGGCGTTGATCGTCGAGGCGCGCAAGGGGCCGTCGAAGCTGCCCTTGGGCGTGTTGACATTGGCGTTGCCGAGCGTGCTGCGCAGGTCGTCGATGTTCAGGCCATAGGCCGCGAGCTTGCGGATATCGGCGCGGATGCGCACCGCCGGCCGCTGCCCCCCGCTGATGCTGACCAGCCCGACGCCTGGCAGCTGCGAGATCTTCTGGGCCAGCCGCGTATCGGCGAAATCCTGCACTTGTGTCAGCGGCATGGTCGCCGAGGTCAGCCCCAGGGTCAGGATCGGCGCATCGGCCGGGTTGACCTTGGCATAGATCGGCGGCGCCGGCAGGTCCGAGGGCAACAGGTTCCCGGCAGCGTTGATCGCGGCCTGGACCTCCTGCTCGGCGACGTCGAGCGTGATGTTGAGCCCGAACTGCAAAGTGATGACGGATGCGCCACCGGAGCTGACCGAGCTCATCTGGTTGAGGTTCGGCATCTGGCCGAACTGGACCTCGAGCGGCGCCGTGACCGAGGAGGTCATCACATCGGGGCTCGCGCCCGGATAGAAGGTCTGAACCTGTATGGTCGGGTAGTCGACTTCAGGCAGGGCCGCGACCGGCAGGAAGCGGAAAGCCAGGATGCCCGACAGCATGATCGCGACCATCAGCAATGTGGTCGCGACCGGCCGCAGGATGAAGGGCCGCGACGGGCTCATGGCTGGCGGCCGCCATTCTGCCGCCGCCTGCCGCCTGCCGGTTGCTCTGGCTGCGCCGGGCTTGCGCCGCTTTCCGAACGTACGCTGATCCGTGCGCCGTCGCGCAGCTTGTCGGCGCCATCGATGACGATGGCGTCGCCCGGGTTCAGCCCGGAGCGAACCTCGACATGCTCGCCATCGCTGATCCCGAGCTCGACCTTGCGGACGGAAACGGTGGAGTCGGCATTGACGAGATAGACGAAGGTTCCAGGCACGCCGCGCTGCACGCCGGCCGTCGGCATCAGCGTGACGTCCTTATGCGTGTCGACCAGCAGGCGGATATTCACGAACTGGTTCGGATAGAGCGTCCTGGCCTCGTTGCCGAACTGCGCGCGCAGCTTGATCGTTCCTGTGGTGGAATCGATCTGGCTGTCGAAGGTCTGCAGGACGCCCTCGGCGATCTTCTTGGCGCCGGCGCGGTCAAAAGCCGTGACCGGCAGCGTCGCACCGCTCCTCAAGCGCGCCGAGATCGCCTGCAGATTATCCTCCGGCATCGTGAAGAGGACGCTGATCGGCGCCAGTTGGGTGATCACCACGAGGCCGTTGGTGTCCCCGGGGGTGACGTAATTGCCCTGATCGACCTGACGCAGGCCGACGCGGCCATCCGCCGGCGCGACGATCCGGCAATATTGCAGGTTGACCTCGGCCGCGTTGACCTGGGCGCGGTCGGCAGCCACCGTTCCCTCGTACTGGGCGACCAGCGCGGTCTGGGTATCGAGCGTCTGGCGGGAAACGGCGTTCTGGGCGGACAGGCCCTGATAGCGCGCCATATCGACCTGCGCGCCCTTGAGCAGGGCTTCGTCGCGCGCCAATTGCCCCTTCATCTGCGCCAGGACCGCCTCATAGGGGCGCGTGTCGATCTCGGCGAGCAGATCGCCCTTCTTGACGTCCTGCCCTTCCTTGAAATCGATCCGGACCAGTTGCCCGCTGATCTGCGACCGGACCGAGACGGTCGCCAGCGAGGTGACGGTTCCCAGCGCGTCGAGATTGATCGCGATATCGCCCTTCCTAACGATTTCCGGGACGATCGACATCGGCACGGCCGTGCGGCCGCCGCGCGCCGGCGGCGCCTCGGCGGCTTGTCGCCGGCTCCACCAGAGTGCGCCGCCGGCAACGAGCAGGAGGAGCAGCCAGATGACGGGCGAGCGCAGGCGCGATCTCCGCACGGGAGCCGCAGGTGCCTCGCTGTCAGAGGACAGCTTCGGGAACACAGGCTTCTGGTTCATCGACGCACCGTCACCATTCGGATCTCCACTGCGACGATACACCAGTTGGGCAAACGCCGAGCGGCTATCCCCATTGCCAGCGCCGACCTCCAGCCGACTCGGCACGGGCCAACCTAGCCACAGATGTGGCTTTTTCCCGTCCTATTCATTTCCCGTCTTATCCATGCGCACCATGGAATACCCTCAAGACCGGCCGATCTCCTCCCGATCGTCCATACACACCGAAATCCGCCGCCCGATGAAGCCGCCGCCCCCATGCGAGGTGACCCCGATGACGATACGAGAGCCCATCCTTCACCCCGTGCGGATCAGCGAACTCCGGCCGACCCAGATGACGGTCGGCCTGCGCGAGGTCGAGGCCAAGCGCCGGCTTTGGCGCGAGAAGCACGGCGTGCATGCGCAGGAATTCCTGGGCAAGCACATGATCCCTGTGCTCAAGGGCCCCAAGGAGCGCTTCTACGTCCTCGACCATCATCACCTGGTGCGTGCGCTTCACGAGGAAGGTGTCGAGGAGGTGCTCGTCAATGTGGTGTCCGATCTGTCGAGCCTGACCAGGCAAAGCTTCTGGACGGTCTGCGAGCACCGTGCCTGGACCCATCCTTACGACACCGAGGGCCTGCGCCGCAGCGTCGACGACATCCCCAAACGGGTCTCCGACCTCAAGGACGACCCCTACCGGTCACTCGCCGGAGAACTCCGACGCGCCGGCGGCTTCGCCAAGGATGTGACGCCGTTCTCCGAGTTCCTCTGGGCCGACTTCCTGCGGCGGCGCATCTCGCGCAAACGCGTCGTGAGCGCATTCGAAGCGGCGGTGGTCAAGGCGCTCGACCTCGCGCGCAGCCAGGAGGCCAGCTATCTGCCGGGATGGTGTGGCCCCATAGAGAACTAGAGCAATTTCCGATCCGGCTTGATCAGAAATTGCTTTAGATCATTGTTTTAACGTGTTTTCTTCATGCGAGCCGGTATCCACTTCGCTCGAAAGCGCTCTGGTCACCGACGGGACCAGCGCTGCCGGACGAAATCTACCCGAGACGCATGGCGCAAGGCGACACTGCGATGAGGCAATCCAACACGGCTCTCGATTGGCTCGGACACAAACTGGCCGGCGTGCTGCTGCGCGAGGCGCCCGGTCAGGAAGATTTCATCCCCTCGGATCCCGATGCTTTACGGCGCACATTGCGGCCGGGCGACGTCATCCTGGTCGCCGGCTCCAGCAGGATCGCCACGGCGGTCAAATACCTGACCCGTTCGACCTGGTCGCATGCCGCGCTTTATGTCGGGGACGTGCTTGGGGCGCCCGATGACGGCAGTGAGCGCCACACATTGATCGAAGTCGTCCTCGACGCGGGCTGCAGGTCGGTTCCGCTCTCGAGCCTGGCGCGGTTCCACACCCGCATCTGCCGGCCGGTGGGGCTGACCGACGGCGATCGCGACGAACTGATCAACTTCATGATCTCGCGCCTCGGCATCCGCTACGACATGCGCAACATCGTCGACCTCGCCCGCTATCTGCTGCCGACACTGCCCGTCCCCTCGCGCTGGCGGCGGCGCATGATCGCGCTCGGATCGGGAGAGCCGACCCGGGCGATCTGCTCGACCTTGCTAGCCGAGGCGTTCGGGCACATCGGCTACCCCATCCTGCCACGCATCGAGCAGGGCGCCGCGGTGAAGCGCGGCATCAGCAGCTGGCGCCGTCAGGAACTGATGCATATCCGACATCACAGCCTCTACGCGCCCGCCGATTTCGACATCTCGCCCTATTTCGAGATCGTCAAGCCGACGCTCGAGGAGGGCTTCAACTACAAGGGCCTGACCTGGGTCGACGGGCCCTGAGACAGCTTGGATCACGTCGCATCCGGACGGCACCGTCCGAGCTGCCCTCGACCAACGTATGCCACGGAGAGGTCGCGTTATTCGAGCCGGACCAAGCAGCCAAGCGCTCCGTCTGTTCGGCCCAATGCGTTCCCCGCTGGGCTCACTCGGAAGCGACCCGGTCGGCTGGTAAGGAACTCGCGCTTTCCGCTAGCCACCGATCTGCTGCATGAGACCAAGCGCGTCCATCAGGATACGCGAGCGCTTGATTTTGCCGTGCTCCAAACTATCAATCACCATCCCCCACACCGACACTTTACGGCCCGAAGCGGGGACGCCAAAGAATTCGCCGTTATGCGTGCCTGTCCATGTAAAACGGGTCAACACACTGGTGCCTTCCGCGATCTGCTCCTCGATGGTCCAGTGCATATCCGGAAATGCAGCGAACATTCCGCGAAGCACGTCCCTCAACCCGGCAAGGCCAGGACCTTGCCCAGGAAACGGAACCAACTCGACCATGTCCTCCGCCATATAATCGCCGGCGGCATCAAGATTTCTATTATTGATGACAATATCTACGAAGTTTCGAACCAACTGCTTGTTTTCTTCGGGGGTCATCCCTTAGAAGCCTCCTGAACAGTCCAGTACATCCCTAGCTCGCATCCGATCGGCGGGAATGGCAATACCCTTTAGCATTGAAATCAAGGTTATTGAGATCAACACTCTGCATGCCGCGACCCTACATTGCGGTCTTCCTTCGATCGACCGGAAGCGCCGAGTTTCGGTCTCAAGTCAAACGTCGCCATTCGTCGCACGGAAGGAGACGGTCCCTAGGGGGACAGATTCGGGCCCTGGTGCTCATCTTTGTTCTGGAGTGACGGAAAATGGCGCGCCATTCAGGACAAAACTCCGAACTCTTATATTATTGAAATATCTATATAATTATCTATGAACAACGCGGGATCACGCCAACGAACGACGGTCTATGCGGCGATCACACAATTGCGACCTTCATGTTTTGCGCGATAAAGCCGCTTGTCAGCGACACTCAAAAATTCGTCAAGGGTGGCTCCATCGCGTCCAAACTCCGCCGCTCCAATACTGATGGTGACGCCGATCGACGGTCGATTTCCGGCATCAAACACGCTGCCCTGGATGGCCGATCGAAGACGCTCGCCAACCGCGCAAGCCGCGTCGAGCGTCGCGCCCGGCAATAACACCATGAATTCTTCACCACCCACGCGCGCGACGGAGTCGTAAGGGCGGATCGCCTCAAGACACTTTCGCACGAATTCGCACAGAACCTCATCACCGACGATGTGACCACGAGAGTCATTGATGTCCTTGAAATGGTCGAGGTCGAGCGACAGTAGAGATAATGGAGCCCCGCTTCGCTTGGCCCGCGCGATCTCGGCGCCGATGCACTCGATGAAATGGCGCCGATTTCCGGCACCGGTCAGCGGGTCGGTGGCGGCAACAAGTTCCAACTTTCGATTGCTCCGTTGCACCTCCTGGAGCGCAGTTTGAGTGTCGGCCATTGCTTCGGCCAGGCGGGCCATCAATTCTTCCTGGCTGTAGATGGTCGAGAACGATCGCGTCGTGCGAAAAGCCTGGATAACGCCAAAACTGAGCAGGAAGAACCCGCCGGCAAAGATCGCGTGGGCGAGCCACCACAGATGATTCCATGGTCCCGCCACCATGAATGCGAGCGACGATAGCGCGAACCACGTGACCGAAATCCCGAAAATCACCATGAGAGGCGAATGAATTTGGCGCGATAGCATGACCGCGACGTTCAGCGCGCAGAGGACCAGTGCGCCGCCCTCCATTGCCATGCGGACCGCAGGATGGCCCGCATAGGCGGAGTAGGCGACCAAGGCCACGGCCAGATCCACCACCAGGAACAAGCCAATCCAGATCAGCCATGCGCGCGCACTCGAACGTTTCTCGACGTCGTCTGGTGGCCGGTTGTAGGAGAGCAGCCCAACGAAGAGCAGGATCGACATGGCGAGGCGCGACGCCGGTCCATAGAGCAGAAACAGCCACATATTCTGGTGCGCCATCCCCGTGAAAGCGCCGTGCGGCGCATAGATCAGCACGAAGCCCAGAAAGCCCAGCGTCATCCAGCGTAACAGGGGTTCGCCTGAAAACAGGTAACAACGCCACGTCACATATGTGACGAACAGCCCTTCGAGAGTGGCGACGGCGATCGCGATTTCGTGGAACAGGTGATCTTCGAATTTTAGCGTGGGAGCCTGGTAGAAATACAGATAGGCGATGAACTGGGCGGGCATCAGGGCGAAGGCAATAAGGAGGAGGCTCGCATAAGCCTGCGTCACCAGCCGGAGCGCGGTGGGCGGCTCGTGCACCGCAATACTGGTGCTCATATGCATATGCTGTCTCCAACGAATGTACCTGCGGTCGTTCATGGACCGTCGGGTGACGCCCCGGCCGCGAGAACGCAGCGGAATCGGGACGAATTTCGGGGGGCGCACGGCTACAATTGGATCGGGACGGCCGGGTGCTAGAGACGGCCACAAATGCCGCGCAGAAGATCGGAAGATGTCGGCAAACGACTCACGGTATCGATTACAACACGCCAGGTCCTCTATGGTTCCAGGCATGTATCGACCTCCCGATGCTAAAGCCAATCTCACACCTGGAGCGTCAAAATGTAGAGCTGTATCTTTACGGTCTGCATCCTGGCGTTGATCGCGATAACGCGCGAGCCGATCGATCGCAAACCACTCGCCGGGAATGACTATTCGCGAGCCGGGCGGGCAAGTTCCCGTCGCGGCCTCAGCAGTGGAATACAAGTTCCGACAATCCGCGCGCGTCATCTGCCACTTAATTAACGTCTATGTTTCCAACTAAGAGCGCTGAAACAACCGGTGTCAGCGAGGGGCGACTGTGAAGAATTTGACAACCCTACGATCGCGCGTATTCCGCGCCGTTTGGTTCGCCTGGCGCAGCTCTGCCACAAGGGATTCCGTTGCTCTTTTCGGAGGCACCGTCCTCGCTTCGGTCCTGGCAAATGCCTATGAGCTTGGCCCTCGCTTGTTTCAGCTAGGAAGGGAGCACGCGGAGATCGACGACATTATTTTCGTCGCGTTCGCCCTGAGCATTGGCCTGATGATCTATACCCTTCGCCGTTATCGAGATCTCGTCTACGAAGTCAAAGCACGGACCATTGCAGAACGAGAAGCGCGCGATCTGGCGCGGCACGATCCCCTGACCGGGCTGCCCAACCGTCGCCTGTTCGATGAAAAACTTCATGCATGTCTCAGCGCCGTCAGCGACGCGCGCCAGGTGGCTGTTCTCATGCTTGGCCTTGATGGCTTTAAGCGGATCAAAGACACGCATGGCCACGTAGCAGGGGACAAGGCACTGGGCGAATTTGCCAACAGAGTCACCGGGGTCTTGCGCGCAGATGGCATGCTGGCAAGGATTGGAGAGGACGAATTCGGGATTATCATGTCGGATATACGCTCCCTCGACGGTCCCACGAATCTGGCGAGCCGTATCGTGGCGGCTGCTGCCGAGGCTTTCGCGATCGAGAAAGTGTCAGCCGAGCTTGGCGTTGGGATTGGTATCGCCATCGCTCCGAGTGACGGCGTCAATTGCAACGAATTGGTCAGGCGCGCAGTTCGTGCGCTCTGTCGCGCAAGAGGCGACGGCAGGTCGTGTGTTCGATTCTTCGAACCAGAGATGGACACGCATGTCGAGCGGCGTATCCAAATCGAGCGAGAGCTTCGAAGCGCGATCGCGGCCGACATTATCGAGCCGCACTACCAGCCGTTGGTTTCACTCAAGGGTGAGCGCATCATCGGGTTCGAGGCCCTGGCGCGTTGGAAAAACCGGACTTTGGGGTGTATTCCGCCCGACGTGTTTGTCCCGATCGCAGAAGAAACTGGCCTCATCCACGCGCTTGGAGATCAGCTTTTTCGCCGCGCATGTTTCGATGCCAACGCGTGGCCCGGGACCTTCACGCTTGCTTTCAATGTTTCGCCCATTCAATTGCGCGATCCCACGCTTGGACTGCGCATTCTAGCGATCCTTGGGGAAACGGGGTTCAGCCCGCGCCGCCTGGAGCTTGAAATCACCGAGAGCGCGTTCATGGACAATCGCGGGGTTGCGAAAGCCGTGATTGATGAACTACGGCAGGCCGGCGTCCGCATCGCGCTCGATGATTTCGGAACGGGTTATGCCACTCTTAGCCAGCTGCTTTCGTTTCGTCTCGACAAGATCAAGATCGACCGCAGCTTCGTGTCGCATCTGGACGACAGCGCCGACAGCCGGGTGATCGTTCGCGCTATCCTTGGCCTTGCGCAAGGATTTGGCTTGACGACCACGGCCGAAGGCGTCGAAGACGCAGCGCAGTTGGCCTATCTGGTAGCCAATGGCTGCACAGAGGGGCAAGGCTACCTGTTCAGTAAGGCCGTCCCCGCCGCCGATATCCCTGCGCTGCTTCATCGCGAATCCGGCCGCACGGAGGCTGCTTGAGGGTAGGACAAGAAAGCCGCCTCCCTGAACCGACGAGCTCAACCTTCGGGATGGCGCCGACCTGGCGGCGCGAGGCGCGCAAGGCGGTGGAAACGCTCCCGGCCTTCGTGTTGGCGCGGCGGTGGCGGAGATGATGCGCCATCGCGATCTCCATGTCCCAAGCGACGTGCGCAAAGGCACCGCGCTGCCGCGATCGAGATCGACGTCGTCGGCGTCAAGGTGACCATCGAAATGGCGCCATCTGTGCCACGATCGACGCGGTGACCCGAGCCTCTCAATGCCGACCAGCGACGCGACCTCGAAATCGTCGGGGACCGATACAAGGCGCTTGATCATTGTCACCAGCCAGCTGCCCGTCGCCCGTCGATCGCAGGTACGAACTCATCGCCAAACCGAGGCGGCTCTATGGCGGGGTCTCGAAAGCGACGCGCCATCCAGCATGGATTTCGGTTACGTTGGGAGGCTATGCCGCAATTAAGGGTTGTGTTATGAGGGGTTACACACTTAAAGCGATTCTTTTTGTCGTTCCAAACGATACCGGGCCCAGTGCCTCTATCTCTTAATCCAACGTAACTATTGTTTCTTCTTCATCAGTATCCACGAGGTGAACTGGGGGGTTCGCGTAGGCCCACGAAGGACAATGAGATGCACGATTTCAACCTCGATCTGCACGCTATTAATAGTCTTGTCGGGCATGCCGTTGCAGACGTTGAACGTGACCTGATATTGGCCACGTTGAGGAACAAAAACGGCAACCGAACGCGCGCAGCCCATGTACTCTGCATATCAGTGCGAACCCTGCGCAACAGACTCAGCGTCTATTCCTTTGAGGGCTATGACGTGCCTGAATCTGGGCAAGTACCGCAGTAGTCTTACTGTGTCATAAATTCGATATTAATGTATTAACTTGAGATAAACTCTCGTTGATAGAGGCTTTCTATCTTGAATACGACGTTTGATAGAGTCAATCGATAAATTTATGATGTATCAAGACTTGTATTTCGTCCGTTACATTTATATGATGGCAATATTAGAAAAGCTAATTGTATAATTTTAGACATGCCTGAATTTGTGCTCGTCATATATAAATTAAAGCTTGTTACATATCTCTGTGTTCGGTCGCAATATAGCTGGACGACTTGTCATGGCGCGCGTTTTGCGAATGGACGCCATAGTTCCGGCTCCTGAGCTTGCGCAGCGTGCCATCGCCGGCCGGCCCCACAGCCTGTCAGCACAAGGCGATGACGATCCGTCCAGGATCAAGCCAGTCCTTGTTGCACAAGCACCCGTGTAGACTGAGCCGGCAGTCGGCTGGCCATGCCGACCATGCAGCCATGTCGAACGAGTTTGATTGGCCGCTAAGAGCCGTGACGAACACCGGGCATTCAGCCGAGGTGCTGGCGGGGGGGCTTTCAAATTCCATATTGCCCTCGTGCGTCCCGGTATCCGTATTCGTGCAAGAGCGGGCCAGTTCCGTTCAGAAAGGGCTCTCTTAGGGCGGTGCTCGATCGGGTCGAAGTGGCGTAGGAATCGTCCGTCTCTTCGGAAACACGAACATCCTGGCGCAGGTCATTAAGCATGGCCGCGCCTTTGTGCAGGGAGTTCGCAAATCTGTACCGAAGTGGCGCGCCGCATAGGATTCGAACGAGACATAGAGGGATTGCTTGAACGAGCCGGGAATCCCTGCCCCGAATACCCGATCCAAAACAGACTTCTCCGGCCGCCACGCCTCAATGGTCGTTCCAGAACTGGGTCATGCACCAATAGGTGAAGGCCGATGTCCAGCCGATGAAGACGAGGCCCGAAAGCCCCTCGACGCCCGTGAACAGGCGCAGCGGCGCGTAGAGGAACGTCTCATTGCTCCCGAGCGCCGCATAGGATTCGAACGAGACATACAGGGATTGCTTGAACGAGCCGGGAATCCCGGCCCCGAATATCTGCGTCCGGGCGCTGCTGGAGAGCACCCACAGCATGAGCGCGAACAAAGTGATCTGGACGACATGGCTGCCGAGCGCGCCGGCAACGACGTAGATGATCCTCTGTCGCGGCGCGATCGAGAGCTTGGGCGCGCTGCAGGAGAGCAGCCGCAGCAACTCGTAATGCACCAACATGCAGGCCAGGGCGCAAAGCGCGGAACCGATCGGAAACACAAGCATGGGCACATCCTGGCTGTCACACGCCATCCTGGCTGTCACAGGCATGTCGTCGGCCGTCGCCCCCGGCGCGGCTTGCTTGTCTCAACCGATTGCGGCTCCGGCATGGTGCTTCGGAGGCATGGAGCTTCGGAAGCATGAACCTTCGCGTCGGCCCGATGCGGCGGGGGCGAAACGCCTCCGCCGCAGGGTGAGCGTTCTCAGGCTGCCTCGAAGCCGACAGTGCCCTTGATCTCGAGGAACTCCTCGAGGCCGAAGCCGGCATATTCGCGGCCATTGCCGGACTGCTTGTAGCCGCCGAACGGCGCGCCTGCGTCCCAGGCCGGGTAGTTGATGTAGACATTGCCGCTGCGCATCTTGGCCGCAACCTTGCGGGCGCGATCGAGCGAGCCGGACTGGACATAGGAGGCCAGGCCGTAAGGCGTGTCGTTCGCCCGCTCGATCACCTCATCCTCGCTGCCATAAGGCAGGATCGAGAGCACGGGGCCGAAGATCTCCTCGCGCGCGATCGCCATCTCGTCGGTGACGCCGCCGAAGACCGTCGGGCGGACATAGTAGCCGCGGTTCAGCCCTTCCGGACGCCCCGGTCCACCGGTGACCAACGTCGCGCCTTCCTTGATGCCGGCCTCGATCAGGCGTTGGATCTTCTCGTACTGCACCTCGCTGACGACGGGGCCGAGGAAGACGCCGTCCGCCGAGGGAGCACCCACCTTGAGCGGCTCGGCAACCTGCTTGGCGATGGCGAGCGCTTCCTCATGCAGCCTCTCCGGTACGAACATCCGGGTCGGTGCGTTGCAGGATTGGCCAGAGTTGCGCATGACGCTTTCGACGCCGAGCTTCACCGATTTCTGCAGGTCGGCATCGTCCAGGATGATGTTGGCCGACTTGCCGCCGAGCTCCTGATGCACGCGTTTGACCGTATCGGCCGCCGCCTTCGCGACGAGGATGCCGGCGCGGGTCGAACCGGTGAAGGAGACCATGTCGACGCCGGGATGGCGCGAGATCGCCTCGCCTACCGTCGGCCCGTCGCCATTGACGAGGTTGAACACGCCCTTCGGCACGCCGGCCTCATGCATGACCTCGGCGAAGATGATGGCGTTGATCGGGGCAATTTCGCTGGGCTTCAACACCATGGTGCAGCCGGCGGCGAGAGCTGGCGCGACCTTGCACATGATCTGGTTCAGCGGCCAGTTCCACGGCGTGATCATGCCGACGACGCCGATCGGCTCCTTGGCGATCAGGGTCGTGCCGCGCAGCTCCTCGAATTCGAAGCTCTCCAGCGTCTCGATCATTTTCGCCAGATGGGCGGTGCCCATGCCGGCTTGCGCGCGGTGGGCCAGCTCCTTCGGCGCGCCCATCTCGCGCGAGAGCGCGTCGGCGATATCCGCATAGCGCGCCTTATAGGCCTCGGCCAGGCGGCGCATCAGCGCCAGGCGCTCGGCGCGGGAGGTCGCGGCGAAGGCCGGAAAGGCGGCGCGGGCAGCAGCGACCGCCTTGTCGACATCGGCTTGCTCGCCGAGCGCGATCGTGGCGAAGGCCTCCTCCGTCGAAGGGTCGATCACGTCGAGCGTCTTGTTCCCCGAGGGAGCCACCCACTGACCATCGATGTAGAATTGCAAGGCGTGCGACATGATGCGTTCTCCGAAGGCTGATCTCAGCAGGTGGCTATTCCCGACCGCCTAAGAACCGCCCGGGCCGGCAATGATTGCGGGCGGGCGAAAGGCGACCGGTCGGTCAGGTCTCGACAGCTTGGCGTTCCCTACGGCCAAACGATGGCGCGCGGTTCGGTCCCGCCAGCCGAAGCGGCGAGGATCGGTCCGCGATCTGTCCGCACGCGCTTCGCGCTGTGTTCCGACGGTTACAACGTACGCAGATGCCGGATGGTTGTCACGGCCGGATCGGCCCGGATTCAGACATGGCCCCATGCCGCCATGTCAGAGCAGCCTCGGGGAACGGCATCCGTTCCACATCCCAAGAGGCTGTCTACGGCGCGATCGGAGCGCTCGCCGCGAGATAGATCGAGGCGATGGCTTCGATACCCGCCTGATCGGCCTCGTCGAACCAGGCCGGCTGCGGGCTGTCGAGGTCGATCACCCCGACCACCTTGCCGTCGCGGAGCAAGGGCACGACCAGCTCGGAGCGGGAGGCCGCATCGCAGGCGATATGGCCGGGAAAGGCATGAACATCCTCGACCAGCATCGACTGCCGACGCTCGACTGCCGCACCGCAGACGCCGCGCCCGACCGGAATGCGCACGCAGGCCGGCTTGCCCTGGAACGGCCCGAGCACGAGCTCGCCGTCGCGCATGATGTAGAAGCCGGCCCAGTTGAGGCCCGGCATCATCTGGAAAAGCAACGCCGAGGTATTGGCGGCGCTGGCGATCGCATCGCCCTCCCCCGCCAGCAGAGCTTCGAGCTGCTGCGACAATTCGCGATAGAATTCCGCCTTGTCGTCGGTCGCGATCGCGAGCGCTTCAAACATCGCCAGTCCTCATCAAGATATCCTGGATGCGGGCATCCATCCGGCCCTCCCTAGCATGTCGGGCGCCGCTGCCGCCATCGGCCGTGCGAGCCTCGACAGGCACCCTTCTTGCGCAGGAATCGGGTGGAGGACGGTGCCTACGCCTCCTATCTCAGGGATCAGCAATCGGAACTGATAGGAGGCAGCCATGCGCGACATCATCCGCTTTGCATGGGGCAAAAGCAGCCTGGGCGACGTTCTGGTCGCGGTCTCGACCAAGGGCCTGGTCGCTTTCGAATTCGCCAACCAGCGCCCGGCCATGGAGGCGGCGCTGCATGCGCGCTTCCCGGACGCCGAGATCGTCAGCGACGCAAGCGGCCTGGCCGAGCTGATCGGCGCGATGGCGCAATTGGTCGAGCATCCGAGCCTCACCCCGGACATCCCGCTCGATCTGCGGGGGACGCCCTACGAAATCAATGTCTGGCAGATGCTCCGGGATATCGCGATGGGTGAGACCACCCATTACGGAGCCTTGGCCGCGCTCCTCGGCACGCGCGACGCACGGGACGTCACCAAGGCGATCGCCAACAACCCGATCGCAATCCTGGTGCCTTGTCATCGCGTCCTTAGGAAGGACGGCTCGATCTCGGGATATCGCTGGGGTGTCTACCGCAAGAAGGCGCTGCTGCAGCGCGAGAAAGAGGCTGTCGCGAGATATGCGACGGCACGGCAGGTGGCGGAGCACAGTGTTCGGACAGCCGCCTGAATTGTGCGGATCGAGGGCGCATTGGCGCCCTCGTCTCCTGCCCTGAGCCCGGTCAGCTCGCACCTGTGTTCGTGCATGCGCAGGACGACTGCATAGTCGAATGCGAAAATCCTGGCCGTCCCGGCCTGGGGACGGCGGCAATCACCAAGGCCGCGTCGCGTTGACATAATCTATAAATTCAATAGACAATATCGATATCTAGTTTGCGGCCCGGCTGGGCCCGATGCGGGAGATCGAGATGTCGAGGTTGATCCAGGCCCTGATGGTGACGGCGGCGCTGGCGATGGCGGGCCAGGCCGGAGCGCAGCAGAAGGACACGCCCGCCTATGGCGGCACGCTGAGCGCGATCGTTCATCCCGAGCCGCCGATCCTGTCGCCGCTCCTGAACACGGCGACGCCGATCGTCCTCGTCGCCACCAAGATCAATGACGGGCTCGTCGACTACGCCAGCGACGGGACGATCGTCCCCAAGCTCGCCGAAAGCTGGGATTTCTCGAAGGACGGGCTGACGCTCGCCTTCAAGCTGCGCAAGGGCGTGACCTGGCATGACGGCGAGCCCTTCACCGCAGCGGATGTGAAGTTCTCGATCGAGGAAGGCCTGCTGAAATACTCCTCGACCGGCAAGCGCATCTTCAAGACGCTCGCCAAGGTCGAGACGCCGGACGACTACACCGTCGTGCTGACGCTCTCGCAGCCGACCCCGGTGATCTACCGCAACCTCAATTCCCAGGCGCTCTGGCTGCTGCCGAAGCATCTCTATGAGGGCACGGACATCCGCTCCAACGCTTGGAACGCCAAGCCGATCGGCACCGGGCCCTTCCGCTTCACCGAATATGTCCGCGGCAGCCATATCGCGCTCGACCGCAACCCGAACTACTGGGAGGCCGGCAAGCCCTATCTCGACCGGATCGTCTTCAAGGTGATCCCGGACGCAGCCGGGCGCGCCGCCGCCTTCGAGACCGGCGCGGTCCAGTTCGGCCAGCAGCATCCGATCACCTTCGCCGATGCGGAGCGCCTGAAGAAGACCGGCAAGTTCGTCGTCGATACGCGCGGCTACGAGTTCTCACCGACCTGGTTCTGGCTGGAGCCCAACCACAAGAACCATTATCTGCAGCATCTCAAGGTGCGCCAGGCGATCGCCCATGCGATCGATCGCGGCCTGCTGCTGAAGACGGTCTGGGGCGGCTATGGCAAGCCCGCGATCAGCCCAATCCCCTCCGCGCTCAAGCCGTTCCACCTGAGCGAAGGGCTGCAGCAATATCCGTTCGACCCCAAAAAGGCCGAGCAATTGCTCGACGAGGCCGGCTTCCCGCGCAAGGCCGACGGCTTCCGCTTCAAGCTGACCCACGACTTCATCCCCTATGGCGACGACTACCGCCGCACCGGCGAGTTCGTGCGCCAGGCGCTGCGCCGCGTCGGCATCGACGTGACGCTCGGCAGCCAGGACCTCACCACCTGGCTGAAGAGCGTCTTCACCGACTATAATTTCGATCTGATCAGCTCCTGGGGCGGCTCCGGCGCCGACCCGCAGATGGGCATCGAGACGCGCTTCTGGTCGAAGGCGCGCCAGCCCGGCACGGCCTGGACCGTCGTCTCCGAATACAAGAATGACGAGCTCGACGCGGCGCTGGAGGATGCGCAGACGCAGGTCGATCCGCAGAAGCGGGTCGAGGACTACAACACGCTCCAGCGCATCGTGCAGCGCGACCTCCCCTTGATCCCGCTTTTCGAGGTCGACTGGTTCTCCGTCTATGACAGCCGGCTCCGCGGCCTGACGGACACGCCCAACCAGCGGGCGGACAATTTCGCCGGCGTCTATTTCGCGTCCGAGTGAGCGAACCCTCAGGAACCCACGCATGTTGCCCTACCTCACACGGCGGCTGCTGCTGGCAGTGCCGCTGATCCTCGGGATCATCGCCTTCAATTTCTTCCTGCTCCAGCTTGCGCCCGGCGATCTCGCTGACGTGCTGGCGAGCGAACAGGGCGGCGCCGCGGCCGATGCCGGCTATGTCGCCGAACTGCGCAAGGCCTTCGGGCTCGACCTGCCGGTGCTGACCCAGCTCGGCGTCTATCTCAAGAACGTCCTGACGCTCGATTTCGGCTTCTCCCATCGCTACGGCGTGCCGGTCGCGACCCTGATCACCGAGCGCCTGGGCGGCACGCTGCTGCTGGCGCTGACGAGCCTTGTCCTCGCCGTCGTGATCGGCACGGCGCTTGGCCTCCTGGCTTCGCGCCGGCCTGGAGGGATCGTCGACAGCCTGGTCTCGGTCCTGTCGACGATCGCCTATTCGGCTCCGCTCTTCTGGGTCGGGCTGATGCTGGTCGTGCTCTTCGGCGTCCACCTGCAATGGCTGCCGACAGGCGGCTTCCAGGAGGTGACGCAGGTTCCGCTGCGGGGGCTCGTCCTCTGGGGCGACCGGCTGCGCCATCTCGTTTTGCCCGCGACGACCCTGGCGCTGTTCTTCGTCGCGATCTATGCCCGCATGACCCGCGCCTCGATGATCGAGGCGATGAGCCAGGACTATATCCGCACGGCCCGCGCCAAGGGCCTGAGCGAAGGGCGCATCGCGCTTCGGCACGGCTTCCGCAACGCGCTCCTGCCGCTCGTCACCATGGTCGGCCTCCAGGCCGGCTCCCTGCTCGGCGGCTCAGTTGTCGTCGAGACGGTGTTCGCCTGGCCTGGCATGGGCCGGCTCGCCTTCGAGGCGGTCAGCAATCGCGACCTCAACCTGCTGCTCTCGATCATGCTGCTCAGCTCCTTCGTCGTGGTGGCCGTCAACCTGACGGTCGACCTGCTCTATGCCTGGCTCGACCCGCGCATCGCGGTGAGCGCATGAGCCGGCCCTCGATCCTGCGCACGCTGCTCTCCTCGCCTGCCGGCATCGCGGGCAGCCTGGTCGTCATCGGCGTGCTGGCGGCCGCCGTGACGGCGCCGCTGCTCTTCCCCGGCGACCCCTTCGACATGGTCGCCGCCCCCTTCACCTGGCCGGCAACCGACCCCGACTATCCGCTCGGCACCGACCTGATGGGGCGCGATATCGCGGCCGGGCTGTTCCACGGCGCCTCCGTCTCGCTGATGGTGGGAGCGATCGCCGCCGCCATCGCGCTTGGCATCGGCGTCTCGCTTGGCGCCATCGCCGGCTATTACGGCGGCTGGATCGACGATGTCGTGATGCGGGTGACCGAGCTCTTCCAGACGATGCCGGCCTTCCTGCTGGCGATCGTGCTGGTCGCGGTGCTCAACCCATCGATCTTCACGATCATCCTGGCGCTCGGCGTCACGGCCTGGCCCGGCATCGCCCGCCTGACGCGAGCCGAGGTGATGACGCTGCGCGACCGCGATTTCGTCCAGGCGCTGGTCGCCATGGGCATGCGGGACTGGCGTATCCTGGTGGTTCACATCATCCCGAACGCGATGACGCCGGTCATCGTGGCGGCCTCGATCCTGGTCGCGACCGCGATCCTCTCGGAGGCGGGCCTGTCCTTCCTCGGCCTCGGCGACCCCAACCATGTCAGCTGGGGCACGATGATCGGCGCCGGCCGCGATGCCTTGCGCACGGCCTGGTACCAGACCGCCATTCCCGGCCTCGCGATCATGGTCACCGTGCTCGCCCTGAACCTGCTCGGCGACGCCCTGAACCAGGCTCTCAACCCGAGGCTCAGGCGGTGACGGCCTGCCGCACAGCCTGAGCCCGCCCACGTTTCGCAACACCGCGAAGGACATCCGATGACCGAACCCTTGACCCTTGTTTCCGCAAACCCGGGCAAAGCCGCGAAGCCAGACAAAAGCAGCGTTGGCGACTTCGAGACGGCGGCCGCGCTGTTTCGGCCGATCTTCGCCCGGATCGCCGAAGGCGCCGTCGCGCGCGAGCATGAGCGCCGCCTCCCTTCGAGGAGGTCGGCTGGCTGAAGCAGCAGCGTTTCGGCGCACTGCGCGTACCCGTAGAATTCGGCGGCTATGGGCTCAACCATGCCGGTTTCCTGCGCCTGCTGATCGAGCTCGCCGCCGCCGATTCCAATGTCGCGCATCTGTTCCGCGGCCATATCGCCATCGTCGAGGACAGGCTGAGCGACGCCGATCCGCAGTCGCGCGCGATCTGGCTCACACGCTTCGGCAAGGGCGACATCATCGGCAATGCCTCGACCGAGCCCGATGGCGCCATTCTGGACAAGCGCTCGACCAGCCTCCAGCAGGTCGACGGGCAGTGGCTGCTGAACGGCACGAAATTCTACACCACCGGCAGCATCTTCGCCGACTGGATCGACGTCTCGGCCCGCCGCAGCGACGAGGCCCATGTCTCGGCGCTGACCGCGCGCCACCATCCCGGCATCACGATCAGCGACGATTGGGACGGCTTCGGCCAGAAGTTGACGGGCACCGGCACCGGCGTCTTCGCCAATGTCCCGGTCGAGCCGCATGCGATCAGGACACGCGAGGAGCGCGCGCCCTATCTCACCGCGATCTACCAGGTCGTGCTGCTCGCGACGCTTGCCGGCATCGCCCGCGCGATCGTCACCGACACAGCAGCCCAGCTGCGCGCCCGGACGCGCGTCTACAGCCATGGCAATAGCGACCTCGCCAAGGATGATCCGCAATTGAAGCAGGTCATCGGCGAGCTCGGTGCCGCCGCCTATGCCGCCGAGGCGCTGGTTCTGGCGACCGCGCCGGGCTTCGCCGCCGCGCAGGTCGCAACAGCGGGGGCCGATCGCGAAGCGGCGGTCACTGCCGCGCAGGCGCTGGAGATCGAGGTCAACCAGGCGCAGATCGCGATCGGCGACATCGTGCTCCGCTCAGCCTCGCGATTGTTCGATGCGCTGGGCGCTTCGGCGGTGCGCCACGAGACCGCGCTCGACCGGCACTGGCGCAATGCCCGCACCATCCTCTCGCACAACCCGCTCGTCTACCGTGCCCGCATCGTCGGCGACTATCTCGTCAACGGAAAGCTGCCCGACCGCGTCTGGAGCGTCGGCATCGCCGAGCACCCCATCAAGGAAGCCGCCGAATGAGCCAGGCCCGCAAGCAGATCCGGCTCAACGCCTTCGACATGAACTGCGTCGGGCATATTTCGCATGGCATGTGGACGCATCCGCGCGACCGCTCGGCGGACTACACCGACATCGCCTATTGGCAGCATCTGGCGCGCACGCTGGAGCGCGGCCTGTTCGACGGGCTCTTCATCGCCGACATCATCGGCCTCTACGACGTCTATAAGGGCGGCCCGGAGACGGCGCTGATCACCGGGGCGCAGACACCGCTCAACGACCCGATCCTGCTCGCCCCGATCATGGCGGCGGTGACGGAGCATCTCGGCTTCGGCATCACCGTCAACCTGACCTATGAGCAGCCCTATCTGTTCGCGCGGCGCTTCTCGACGCTCGACCACCTGACCAAGGGCCGGATCGGCTGGAACATCGTCACCGGCTATCTCGACAGCGCCGCCCGTGGCCTCGGCCAGGACAAGCTCCAGAACCATGACGGGCGCTACGACGTCGCCGACGAGTTCATGGAGGTGGTCTACAAGCTCTGGGAAGGAAGCTGGGAGGATGACGCGGTGCTGCGTGACCGCGAGCGCCGGATCTTCACCAATCCGTCCAAGGTCCACCGCATCAGCCATCGCGGTCCGCATTATCAGGTCGACGGCATCCATCTTAGCGAGCCCTCGCCGCAGCGCACGCCCCTGCTCTATCAGGCCGGCTCCTCCGACCGCGGCCGGCGCTTTGCTGGCGAGCATGCCGAATGCGTCTTCGTCAACGGCCCGAGCCGGGCGATCACCCGCTCGGTGGTCGAGGATATCCGCCGCAAGGCCGTGGCAGCCGGGCGCAGGCCCGACGACGTCAAGGCCTTCGTCGGCGTGACCGTGATCGTCGCCCCGACCGAAGCCGAGGCACAGGATCTCTTCGCCGAATATCGCGAGCATGCCAGCGCAGAGGGCGGGCTCGCCCATTTCTCGGCCTCGGTCGGGCTGGATTTCGCGGCTTACGACCCCGACGAGCCGATCAGCTTCGTCAAGAACGACGCCAACAACTCGGCGCTGGAGGCGATCACCAAGCGCAGCCCGGACAAGGTCTGGACGGTGCGCGCGCTGCGCGAGCAGATGAAGCTCGGCAGCCGCAACCAGCCGATCGTCGGCAGCCCGTCCCAGGTCGCAGACCAGCTCGCCGCCTGGGTCGAGGAGGCCGATGTCGACGGCTTCAACCTGACCCGCACCGTCACGCCCGAAAGTGTCGAGGCCTTCGTCGACCTCGTGGTTCCGGAGTTGCAGAACCGGGGGCTCTACAAGACCGCCTATGAGGAGGGGCCGCTGCGGCAGAAGCTGTTTGGGGCGCCGCGTCTGCCCGACCGTCACCGCGCGGCCCAGTTCCGCCGGAGCTGGCCCGCCGCTGCCGAGTGAGGGCCGCCTCGATTCTAGGCAGTTTCCTCCCCTGCCGCCGCGATCGGAACAGGCTTCTCCCAAGCGCGCCTTCGGCGCGCTTGGTGTCCCACCAACCCATCGGAATTTGCCAACACGTTTCGTTGACCCGTCATGCCCCGCCCCCGATGATCGTTGGAGCAGGATGCGAAAAACCGGTTCCCGCTTTTTCGCATCCTGCTCCAACTCTTTGATGAGAGACGGATTCAGATTTCAGATCGGATCACTTGGTGATCCGATCTGAAATCATCCGGCTCTAGGCCTAGGGAACAACCGTCATGACAGTCCTCATCGTGCCCGGCCTCTACAATTCGGAGCCCGCACACTGGCAAAGCCGCTGGGAAACCGAGCTCGACCATGTCGAGCGTGTCCAGCAGCGCGACTGGGACGCGCCCGATCTCGACGAATGGATCGCGGCGCTTCGCAGCCATGTCGCGCGGCGCCCGGGTGCGATCCTCGTCGGCCACAGCCTCGGCGCGACCCTGATCGCCCATCTCGCCGCGCGCCATCCGGAACTGGCGATCGGCGGTGCGCTTCTGGTCGCCCCCGCCGATCCGGAATTGCGGATTTCGCGCATTCGCGGCATCGCCTCGTTCGGGCCGCTGCCCGACGAGCCCTTCAGCTTCCCGGCGATCGTCGTCGCCAGCCGAACCGACCCCTATATGGCGCAGGACCGCGCCCATGTGATCGCCAATATGTGGGAGGCTGCCTTCGTCGATGCCGGCGATGCGGGCCATATCAACGTCGCCAGCGGCCATGGCGGCTGGCCCGAGGGCCTGCGGCTTCTCGACCAGTTGCTGGTGCGTCGCCGCGCCTTGCAGGCGACGAGCGACCTCAACGCGACATTGGCTTCGCGAAGCCACTAGGCTGGGTGGCTGGCCACAGAACCATCATAGGCCGTCTTTCTCGGGCTTGACCCGAGAATCTCCTGACCAGAGTGCTCTGGTTTACGAGATGGTCGGGTCAAGCCCGACCATGACGCCTATGGAATCCCGGGCCTCCGCGGAGTTTATCCTTGGGCCGATCGAAGATCGGACCCAAGGGCTGCGCCCGGAATGACGGTGTGTTTCAGAGCATAACCAGCACGCCCTAATAGCCGCGCTGGCGATCGATCAGGCCGATCGGCTCCTTGCCGGCCCTCAGCAAATCGAGATTCCTGAGGATGACCTCCACGGAGGTCCCCGGCTGCGCCGA
Organism: Bosea vaviloviae; assembly: GCF_001741865.1. Lineage (NCBI taxonomy): Bacteria > Pseudomonadati > Pseudomonadota > Alphaproteobacteria > Hyphomicrobiales > Alloboseaceae > Allobosea > Allobosea vaviloviae. Next base: position 3,784,061 of record NZ_CP017147.1, on the reverse strand, counting down.
GCTCGCGATATGCGGCGTCAGCAGGATGCGCGGATGCGTCCACATCGGGTGATCGGGCGGCAGCGGCTCGGGATCGGTGACGTCGAGCACCGCGCCGGAAATCTGCCCGCTGTCCAGCGCCGCCAGCAAGGCGTCCTGATCGAGATGGCCGCCGCGCCCGACATTCACCAGCATGGCGCCGCGCGGCAGCTTGGCAAAGAGCTCGCCGTTCAGGATGCCCTGGGTCTCCGCCGTCAATGGCAGGAGGCAGACCAGGATATCGGTGCGGCCGAGGAAGGCATCGAACTCGCCCTCCCCGGAGAAGGTCTCGATGCCTTCGATCTCATGCCGCGACCGGCTCCAGCCGGCGACCTTGAAGCCGGCATAAGCCAGCTTCTTGCACGCCAGGCTGCCCAGCTGGCCAAGCCCGAGCACGCCCACCCGCCTGCTCCCCGCCATCTCGGGCAGCAAAGGATTCCAGAGCCCGCGCTGCTGCTGGTCCATATGGGTCAGGACATCGCAATGCAGGGACAGCACCGCGGTCGTGACGAACTCGGCCATGATCTGCGGCACGCTCGGGTCGAGCATCCTGACCACCTTGACGTTGGGCGGCACCAAATCGAGATTCAACTGGTCGACGCCCGCGCCGACCGAGAACAGCACCTCGAGATTGGGGTAACCGGTCGCGATGTCGTCGGGCGGCAGCCAGACCGCCATGTATTTGACCAGCGCGGGATCGCCGACATCCGGCCAGATCCGGAACGGCAGGTCGGGCTCGCGCTCCTCGAAGACGGCCTTCCAGTGATTGCCGCGCACCGCCTCGGACTTGTACAGAAAGATCATAGTTTTCCTCGCGCTATGGTGTGTTCCTAGCGCCTCGGGAAGCCCCCGTCTTGTATGCAATGATGGTCCGTGCAGGGATCGTTGCGGCACGCGTCGGCAGCAGGTTCAGCAGCGGCGCAGATCGGCCAGATTACGCGCGCCGAGCATGCCCATCGTCACATTGAGTTCATAGCTCAGGAGATCGAGGACGCGCCCTGCCCCATCCGCGCCCCCGATCGCGACGCCGTAGAGCGTCGCGCGGCCGATCAGGACGCCGCTTGCACCCAGCGCCAGGAAGCGGGCGATATCGGCGCCGCGGCGCACGCCGCTATCGGCCAGGATCTCCATGCGGCCCCCGATCGCCGCGACGATGGCGGGCAGGACCTCGGTCGGGCCGGGCGCGCAGTCGAGATTACGCGCACCATGGTTCGAGACCACGATCGCATCGACACCATGGGAGAGCGCGGTCAGCGCATCGTCGACGCGCAAGATACCCTTGAGGATGAGCTTGCCCTTCCAGCGCTGGCGCAGCAGGCGGACATCCTCCCAGGTCACATCGGTGGCGAGGCTCAGCTCGTCGGAGAGCGAGCTCCTCCCGAGCCTGGTGCGGAACTCGTCGGGATAATGCGCATAGGTCGGCACGCCCGAGGCGATCAGCGAACGCAGCATCACCGAGGCCGTCCAGCGCGGATGCAGCATCAGGTCGATGCCGGCGCGCACCGAGGCCTTGAGCGGGATGCCGAAGCCGTTGCGCAGATTATACTCGCGGTTGGGCCCGACGGCGGTGTCGACCGTCAGCACCAGCGTTTCCACCCCGGCCGCCCAGGCGCGGTCGATGAGCGCCAGCGTGCGCTGGCGGTTCTTCCAGACATAGAGCTGGAACCAGAGCTTAGCGCCCGATTCCGCCGCGATGCGCTCAACCGAGGTGATCGACTGGGTCGAGACGCAGAAAGGGATGCCGGCGCGCGCCGCCGCCTTGGCGAGCGCGATCTCGCCATCACGCCAGACCAGCCCCGCCATGGCGGTGGGCGCAATCACCAGCGGAAGCGGCTGCGAATGGCCGAGGATCTCCGCCTTGGCCGAACGCTGCGAGACGTCGACCAGCACCGAGGGAGCAAGCCGGATCGCATCGAGCTGCTGCCGGTTGCCGGAGATCGAGAGCTCGTCCTCGCTGCCGCGGTCGATATATTCGAACAGGCCATGCGGCAGGCGGCGCTTGGCTGCCCGGCGCGCATCCTCGACATTCAGGAGATCGGCAAAGGCAGGCTTGGTCATCGCGGCAGCTTGACGCCGATGCCCGCAGCGCGCGCCTTGGCGACGACCAGATGCGCAAGCGCGAGATCGGCCAGGGCAAAGCCGCGGAAGCAGAAAAACGAACGGCGCTCGGCAGCAGTCGGATGCGGCGCATCAGCGAACTCGACGAGATCATGCTGGAAGCGGACGGTCGTCACCGGCTGCCCATCGACGTCATAGGGCGCGCTCGACTGGGCGAGGCTGTCGGTCACGAGCACGTCGAAGGATGGCAGCGTTTCCGGACGCCAGCTTCGGCCGATATCGACAGCCGAGGCGAAGGAGATCGGCTTCATCCTGTTGACATCGAGGAAGGGCTGCAAACCCGGCGCGCCCGGCACCATGGAGATCACGATGTCGCTTCGCGCGAGCAGCAGATCCGCATCGTCGACCACCTCCGCTGCGAGGCCGCGGACGGAAGCGGCTTCGGCGAGGCTCTCCGCCGAGGCGCGGCTGCGGCTGAACAGCAGCGCAGAGGTGAGACCTGGATAGAGATCGAGAAAGGCGGCGAGATGGGCATGCGCCTGCAGCCCGCAGCCGACGAAACCGATCGTGCGCGGCGCCGGCGGAGCGAGCCTGGATGCCGCAGCCGCCGACAAGGCAGCGGTGCGGATCAACGTGATCTCGTCACCGTCGAGCACCGCGATCGGCGCCCCACTCGCATAATCGCTGACGCAGATCAGCGCATTGATGCCCGGTACTTGGATGCCCAGCACCGGACTTTTGGGCGGCACGGGCGCCATCGACACCCATTTCAGCGTCGCGATGGACTGCGCCGAGGAGGCCGCCGTCATCGCCTGGAAACCGTGGCCGGGGCCGAGACCCAGCGCGCTCTTCGGCAGACTCTGGTTCAGCCCGGCGGCATGGTCGCGGAAGGCCTGCAGCACGGCCTCGCGCGCCTCCGACGGCGCGATGGCAAGCGCCTGGACATCGCCGCGCGAGAGATAGAGCAACTCATTGCCCATCAGCCGAACCTCTTTGCCGAATAAGGAGACGGATCGAAGGGCGGGATGCGTCCGTCGATCAGAGCCGCGACCAGCTTCGCCGTGGCCGGAGCCTGGATCAGCCCGGTATGGGCATGGCCGAAGGCGTGGACCACATCCGGGCATGCCGATGCCGCTCCGATACAAGGCAGCCCGTCCGGCGTCGAGGGACGATGGCCCATCCAGCGGTCGATCTCGGCGCCCTCGAACCGCTCGGCGAGCGCGGGAAACATGGCGCGGGCGAAGCCGAGCAGGATATCGGCGCGGCGCCAGTCTGGCGGCGTCGAGACGGAGGCAAGCTCGACTTGCCCCGCGAGCCTCAGGCCCTGCGGCGTGGAGACCACGCCCATCTTGCCGTCGGAGGGCATCAGCCCGGCAGCGAGCTCCACGCCCGGATCGGGGATCACGACGTGATAGCCGCGCTCCGAGATCAATGGCACGGCGTCGCCGGCCTGGCGGGCGAGATCGCGCGAACCGATGCCGGCCGCGATCACGGCGCGGTCGCAGGCAACGGGACCGCGATCGGTCTCGACGGCGCGCAAGCGGCCGCTGGTGATGGTGAAGCCTGTCGCGCGGGCCGTGACGCGCGTCGCCCCGCGATGCAGCGCCAATTCGGCCAGGGCCCGGCAATAGGCGCCGGGATCGGCGACCTGGCCGCCATCGTCGAGTCTTGCGCCAAAGCGATAGGCTGCCCCGAGTTGCGGCAGCAGGCGGCGCAGTTCATCCTCTTCGATCAGCGAGAAGCGCACGCCAAGCGCCGCGCGCATCTCCCATTCGCGGGCTTCCGTCAGGAATTCGGTGCGATCGCGATAGACGAAGATCAGCCCCTCCCTGCGGATCAATTGCGGCACACCGGCCTCCCCCGCCAATGCGGCATGGTCGGTGACCGTGTCCTTGCAGAGCGGGTAGCGCGCGGCGACGCAGGCCTCGATCTGCGCCCAGCTGCGCCCGGCGAGGATGAAGCGGAGGAGCCAGCCGGCGAGCCCCGGCAGGTCGCGCCAGCGGATCACGAAGGGGCCGGTCGGGTCGAGCAGGAAACCTGGAACCTTGCGCCAGAGGCCCGGAACGGAGATCGGCATGATCGAAGCCGGGCTGAGCCAGGTGCCGTTGCCATAGGACGCCGCCTGCCGGCCGCCCGGCTCCTCGGGCTCGATCAGAACGACCCTGTGCCCGCAGCGCTGGATCTCCAGCGCCGCGCAGAGGCCAATGATACCGGCGCCGATGACGGCGACGGTCTGGGAAGCCTCGCGTGCCATCGCCCTGATCCGCTCAGCCGCGATTGTGGAAATGGCTGAGGAAAGCGCGGGTCGCGTCCTGCACCGGGTTCTCGATGACCTCGCGCGCCGGACCTTCCTCGACGATCACGCCGTCGCGCATGAAGATGACGCGGTCGGCGACCTCGCGCGCAAAACCCATCTCATGGGTGACGATGATCATGGTCATCCCCTCGGCGGCGAGATCGCGCATCACGCCCAGGACCTCGCCGACGAGCTCGGGATCAAGCGCCGAGGTCGCCTCGTCGAACAGCATCACCTCCGGCTCCATGGCGAGCGCGCGAGCAATCGCGACGCGCTGCTTCTGGCCGCCCGAGAGCTTGTTGGGGAAGACATCGACCTTGTCGCTCAGGCCGACCTTGGCGAGCAGCCGGCGCGCCAGCGCCTGGGCCTCGGCCTTCGGCATATTCTTCACCGAGAGCGGCCCCTCCATGACGTTCTGGAGGACGCTCATATGCGGGAACAGGTTGAAGTGCTGGAACACCATGCCGGTGTTGGAGCGGAAGCGGGCCTGCTCGCGCACGCCCGGCAGCTTCGAGCTGTCGCCGAAGGAGAAGCTGCTCTCGCCGATCCGGACCTTGCCGCCCTCGGGGATCACCAGCAGGTTCAGGCAGCGCAGCAGGGTCGACTTGCCCGAGCCCGACGGGCCGATCAGCGCGACCACCGCGCCGGGCTCGACGGTGAGGTTGATGTCGCGCAGCACGGTCAGGGCGCCGAAGCTCTTGCGCAGGCCGGAGACCTCGATCTTGGGGTTCATCGTCGTGGCCTCAGTTGCTCTGCGCGAGTTGCTTTTCCGCGCGCTTGACGATCGCCGTCAGCGGCAAAAGCACGACGACATAGATCGCGGCGACGACGGTGTAGACCTCGAGCGCGCGATAGGTGTCCATTGCCGCGACCTGACCTTGATAGAGCAGATCGGGCACCGCCAGCACGGAGACCAGCGAGGTGTTCTTGAACTGGATGATCGACTGGTTCATCAGCGGCGGGATCATGCGCTTGATCGCCTGAGGCAGCACGATGCGCCGCATCACCCGCGCCGGCGTCATGCCCAGCGCGAGCCCGGCCTCGCTCTGCCCGGGCTCGATCGAGACGATGCCGCCCCGGATCACCTCCGCGTAAAAGGAACCGCCATAGAGCGAGAGCGTCACGATCGCGGCGGTGAGCGCGTCGAGCTTGATGCCGGTCAGGATCGGCAGCGCGTAGTAGAACCATAGCAGCAGCACGAGCAGCGGCGTCAGCCGGAACATCTCGATATAGGCCCAGGACAGCCAGCGCAGCACCGGCGAGCGCGAGATTTGGGCGATCCCGGCGACAAGCCCGACCGCCATGCCGAGCACGACGATCGCGATCGTCAATCCAATTGTCACCGCTGTCCCGGTCAGGAAGAGCCAGCGATAGCCCCAGATGACGTCAAAATGCCAAGTGTAACCCATCATGCTCAGTAACCCATGCCCAACCTGCTACGGCGCAGCTCTCGGCCCGCTATGCGGCGCCATTCCACGAGAATGGTGGCCTGCGGCTCCCCGAACGAACCGCGGGGAGCCGGGCGACATTCAGAGCGTGATGCCCGGGGGCAGATCGTCCGGCATCACGCCGACCTGCTCGAGGCTGGAGACGACGGCTTCGCGAACCAGCCCGAGGCCGCGCGCGTAGACGATCCAGGTGTTGACGAAGTCGCGCCAGGTCTTATCTGGTTCCCGACGGAACGCGGCATTCGAGGTCGAGCCGAAGAAGGGCTGAGGCACGATCACCTTGCCGAGAGCGGCATCGGCCTTCACGGCCCGTACGCCGCCCATCCAGAAGATGCACTGCGCATCGACACGGCCGCTGCGCAGCGCCAGCATGGCCTCGCTGATGGTCTTGAAGCGTGTGATCTGCGCCTTTGGGCACAGGCGCGACGCGATCTGGTCGTGTGCCGAACCGACATCAACTGAAATCTTGATCTCGGGCTTGTTCATGTCGGCCCAGCTCTTGGGCTCGAACCCCGGCTTGGCGATGACGACCAGCGCGCTGTCGTAAACAGTACCGGAGAAATCAACCGCCATGGCCCGCTTTGGCGTGGGGTTGAGGCCGAACATGATGTCGATCTTGTCGGCCTGGAGATCGAGGACGGCGTTGCCCCAGGTCGTCTCGACGAGTTCCAGCTCGACCTCCATATCGGCCGCGAGCGCCGCGCCGATCGTGTAGAAATGGCCGGCCCATTTGCCCGTCGCTGGATCCTTCATGAACCAGGGGGCGCTGGAGGTCACAGCGCCGAGGCGCAGCTTCTTCTTGGCCATGACTCGGTCGAAAGTGTTCTGCGACGCGCTCTGGGCGCTGGCGCTGCTGGATGCCAGCGACAGTGCGGTGGCTGCCACGGCGCCGGCCCCGATCAGGCCTGCGAGATCCCTGCGTGCAATCATGTCGATTCTCCCGATTGTTGAAAACAAGCCTCGAAACCGATGAGGCAGGCACCCGCTTGCGTTGGCGGGCCTTCCGTCCTGCGCCCCCCTCATCGAAGGCGACAGCGGATCGTCCCCCGGCTTCCTCACACGGCCTTCGCCGTGAGGAGGACGCCGGGGTTCATCAGATTCTGCGGGTCGAACAACGCTTTGACCCGCCCCATCAATTCGTAGCGAAGCGGATCGGCGAGCCGCTCCAGCTCCTGCGTGAGCTTGCGGCCGACGCCATGCTCGGCGCTGAAGGTGCCCTCAAAAACCGCAGCCGCATCATGGATCGCCCGCTCGACCTCGAGCGCGAAGGCATCCTCATCCGCCAGGCTGTTCCAGAATTCGCGCTGGAACATCAGGATGTAGTGCACATTGCCGTCGCCAAGGTGGCAGACGACCTGCGTCACCGCCTGCGGAAAACGCTCGGCGGCGACCTTGTCGGCAGCCGCGATGAAGGCGGCAGCGTCCGAGGTCCGCACCGCCACGTCATGGACGATGCCGATGCCTTCCTTCTTGTTCGCCTCCGAAACGGAATGGCGGACATGCCAGAAATCGGCGGCCTGCTGTTCGGATGCAGCCATGATCGCATCAATGATGCCACCGCTCTCCAGGGCGGCGCCCAGCACCTCTTCCAGGATCCCATTCAGCGCGGTCGTCGCGTCCTCGCTGCCGAGCTCGATGAGCAGCGACCAGGCCGGGATCTCGGCGAAGGGAATGCGCACCCGCTCTTCATGCCGGCGCACCAGTTCGAACTGCGAGGCCGAGACCAATTCGAAGGCTTGGATATAGGAGCCGGCGCGGCCCTGCAGCGCCGTCAGCAGCGAAACCGCCGCCGCCGGATCGACGACCGAAACCCAGGCATGGGCGGTGTTCGGCGTCTGGGGGTGGAGCCTGAGCGCCGCCCCGGTGATGATGCCGAGCGTGCCTTCCGCGCCGATGAAGAGATGGCGCAGCATGTAGCCGGTATTGTCCTTGCGCAGGCCCGCGAGGTCACAGAGCACGCGCCCGTCGGCGAGCACGATCTCGAGCCCGGCGACGAGATCGCGCATCGGCCCGTAGCGCACGACGCCCGTCCCGCCGGCATTGGTCGAGATCAGGCCGCCGATCTGGGCGCTGCCTTCGCTGCCGAGATGCAGCGGGAACTGACGCCCTGCCCTCACGGCCGCCTCATGCAGATCCCCGAGGACGACGCCGGCGTCGACGGTGGCGATCCCCGTCGCCTGGTCGACCGCGCGGATGCGGTTGAGCCGGCGCAGCGAGAGCACGACCCCGATCTTGCCCTGCCGGTCGCTCTCCGGCACCGCGCCGAAGCACAAGCCTGTATTGCCGCCGACAGGAAAGACCGGCTGGCCCTCAGCGGCGCAGAGCGCAACCACGGCCGAAACCTCGGCCGTCGTCGCCGGGGACACCACGCAAAGCGCCTGCCCGCGCCGACGCTGGCGCCAATCGGTGATCCAGGGCTCCATCTCACCGGGATCGGTGATCAAGCCCTTGTCTCCGACGATGGCGCGCAACTGCTCGAGCACGACAGGGCCCTTCCAGGATCAGGCGAGGTTGATGGCTTTGGCGCCTTGCGCGGCGACCTTCAGCTTCGCCAGCGTCTCCGGGCTCGGGCCCAGCAGCGGCAGGCGCACACCGCCGACAGACATGCCGGCGAGCTCCATATAGGTCTTCAGCGGGCCGGGATTGGTCTCGATATAGATCGCGTCGGTGACCGGATCGATCTTGTCCTGAAGCTTGAGGGCCTCCTTGAGCTTGCCCTGCCGGGCGAGCTCGAAGATCTCGATCCAGATCTTCGGATAGATCGAGGCGGAGGCGAGGACACCGCCTTTGGCGCCGAGCGCGATATGGGTGGCGAAGAGCGGCTCCTCACCGCTCAGGATCGCGATCTTGTCGCCGGCATATTTCACCGTGCGGATGAAGTCCGGCATGTCATAGGAGGAGTACTTCATGCCGATGATCGAGCGGTCCTCGGCCATGGCCTGCACCGTGTCGGCAAAGGCCGCGACCGTGGTGCGGCGCGGGATCTGATAGAGCATCACCGGCAGATCGAGCGCGTCGCGGTAGCGGCGGAAATAGGCGCGCATGCCCTCCTGGGTGCCCGGGGCATAATAGGGCGTCACGGTCATCACCGCGGCGGCGCCGGCGGCGGCGAAGTCGCGTCCGGCTTCCAGCGCGTCCTCGAAGCCGGTCGAGAGCACGCCGGGGATGACCGGCTTGCCGTCAGCCGCCTCGACGCAAGCGGCCACGATGTCGCGGCGCTCGCTGCGGGAAAATGCGGGATATTCGCCGGTGCCGCCGATCGGCACGATGCCCTGGGCTCCGGCGGCGAGCTGGAAGCGAACGAGTGCCTGCAGCCCTTTGATATCGACCGCCCCGTCCTGCGTCAGCGGGGTGACGATCGCGGTGTAGAGGCCGCTCAAATGATCTTGGGTGAGTGTCATCCGACTTGATCCTTGCGCCTAGCTCTGCCGCCTTCGCATCCGGAACCGGCGCCATGCCGGCCCCGAAGAAGTTTTGCCGGCGCGCTGTCGGAAACGCAGCCTCATCGACGATCCTGTGGCTGTCAATATGAAAATAGAAAAATGTCTTATACGACATTTTATGTCGAAAGCGGGCAGACAGCGCGCTTCCCTTGGCCTAAGCTGCAGACTATGAGGTGCTCTCACTGGTTGCACTGGATCGCTGAGGGAGAAGCAGCATGCCGGAAATCTCGCTGGCTGAACGGGGCGATGCCGTTCGCGAAGCGACCGAGTATGGCGAGCGCGATTCCGCCCGGACCGGGGATGACCTCAGATCCGCGGTCGATATCGGCGCCCACCTGCTGAAGCTGCGCAAGAGCCGGGGGCTGACGCTCCAGGAGGTCAGCACGCTGACCGGTGTCTCGGCATCGGCGTTCTCGAAGATCGAACGCAACGAATTGTCGCCGACGATCTCGACCATGCAGAGGATCGCGCAGGGGCTCGGCGTCGAGCTCGTCACCCTGCTGACCGACCAGGACAACAGCGTCGGCGCCTTCGGCGGCCGGCGCAGCATCAGCCGCGCCGGCGCGGGCAGCCGGCATACGACCGGCACCTGCAACAATGTGCTGCTCTGCGCCGACCTGAAGAACAAGCGCGCCACCCCGATCCTGACCACGGTGACGGCGCGCTCCCCCGACGAATATCCGGCCTGGGCCAAGTCGGAGGCGGAGATCTTCGTGATGGTGCAGGAAGGCACGCTCGTCGTGCACAGCCGTCTCTACGAGCCGCTGGAACTGAACAAGGGCGACTCGGTCTATTACGACGCCACGACCGAGCACACCTGGACCTCGAAGGGCCCCACCAATGCCGTGGTGCTCTGGGTTCTCGTCGACCTCTGAGGTGAGCGTGCGGCGCGGTGTCCTCCGCGCCCGCTCCCGGCCAGCCCCGACCGCGCTGCCGCGTTTGTGCCGGCATGCGGCTGGCGCGTGCCCCCCATCCCATCGCACACGCGAAAAAACCTATTCGCATGCGCGCTGCCAGCGGAAGCTGGGGGACAGGCTCTGGAGGTTTCAATGGGTTATCGGGTCGGCGTCGATATCGGCGGATCGTTCACGGATTTCGCGCTGTTCGACGAGAATACGCAGAGCCTCAAGACGCTGAAGGTGTTCTCTCGGCCAGACGAACCGGGCGCGGAGGTGCTCGAAGGCATCAGGCTCGTCGGCGAGCGCTACGGCATCAAGCCCGGCGACATCACCTATTTCACCCATGGCACGACCGTTGGCATCAACACGGTGATCCAGCGCAAGGGGCTGAAGCTTGCCCTGTTCACCACCGAGCATTTCCGGGATGTGCTGGAGGTCGCCCGCCTCAAGATCCCGAACATGTACAACCTGCTCTCGAAGCGGCCGGAGCCATTGATCCCGCGCGACCGCGTTTTCGGCATCGTGGGCCGCATGAAGGCGGACGGGAGCGAGGAAACGGCGCTCGACGAGGCCAGCGTCGCCCGCGCCGTGGCCGGGGCCCAGGCGGCAGGCGCGGAGGGCATCGTTGTCTCGCTGCTGCATTCCTATCGCAACGCCGGCCATGAGCGCGCCGTCAAGGCGCTCGTCGAGCGCCTGGCGCCTGAGGTCCCGGTATTTCTCTCCAGCGAAACCTGGCCGATCATCCGCGAGTACGAGCGCACCATCACGGCGGCGATCGGCGCCTATGTGCAGCCGCGCGTCGCGCATTATCTCGGCTCGCTGCAAGCCGCGTTGAAGAATGCCGGCGTCACGGTCGATCCGCGCCTGACCAAATCGAATGGCGGCGTGATGACCGCCGAACAGGGCAAGAGCGAGTGCGTGCAGATGATCCTGTCCGGCACGGCCTCGGGCGTGATCGGCGCGGCTTATGTCGCGGAGGTCTGCGGCATCAAGCACTGCATGAGCCTCGACATCGGCGGCACCTCGGCGGATGTCGCGATCATCATCGACGGCCAGCCGCAATATGGCGTCGGCGAGCAGATCGGCGAGTTCCAGATCCACATTCCGTCCGTTTCGGTGAGCTCGATCGGCGAAGGCGGCGGCTCGATCGCCTGGGTCGATGCGCAAGGCGTGCTCAAGGTCGGGCCCGAGAGCGCCGGCTCGCGGCCGGGACCGGCCTGCTATGGCCGCGGCGGCATGCGCGCCACGATCACCGACGCTTTTGCCGCGCTCGGTCTCGTCGGTCTTTCGGAGATCGGCTATTCCGCCGTGACGATCGACCGCGACAAGGCCCGCGCGGTTGTCGGCAAGCTTGCCGAAAAGCTCGGCCGCAGCATCGAGGAGACGGCGGAGGCGATCATCCGCATCGCCGTCTCCGGGATGTATTCGGATGTCAGCGCGCTGGTCTCGCGTTTCGGCATCGACCCGCGCGATTTCTCCTGCCTCGCCTTCGGCGGGGCTGGCCCGATGATGGCCTCCTTCCTCGCCCGCGAACTCAACATGCGCGAGACGGTGGTGCCGCCGACGCCTGGCGTGCTCTCGGCGCTGGGCGGCCTGATCGCCGACATCAAGAGCGACTTCATCAAGACGCTCTATGCCGATCTCGCCCCGGCCACCGGCGTGGTCATCCGCGACGAGTTCGAGGGGTTGAAGGCGAAGGCGCTCTCCTGGCTGCATATCGACCAGGGCTATTCCGGCGAGCACCGGCTGACCTATTCCGCCGAGATGCGCTATCGCGGCCAGTCCTTCGAACTCGACACGCCTCTCGACGCCACAGCCGTCGCCGCGGGAGACACGAAGGCGCTCGCTGCCGCCTTCCATGCCGAACATGAGCGCGTCTATGGCCATGCCGATCCCACGGCCGCCGTCCAGGTGATCTCGCTGCGCCTCGTGATCTCAGGCAAGACCACCAAGCCCGAGTTCCGCCGCGTTGAGGCCGTCTCCGAACCGGCGACGCCGCTCGGCCATGCCGAGGCCTGGCTCGACGGCGCCTATCGCTCGATCGCGGTGTTCAACCGCAACGATCTCAAGCCCGGCCAGCGCTTCGCCGGTCCCGCCGTCATAACCCAGGACGACTGCACCACGATCGTGCCGCCCGGCCTGACTGTGCGCGTCGATGAATACGCCAACCTTCGCATCGTTTCGGAGATCGCATCGTGAAGCTCGACAACACCACGCTGCAGGTTCTCGCCAATTACTGCGCGGCTGCCGCCGAGAGCATGGGCTGGACGCTGATGCGCACCGCCTATTCGACCTTCGTGAAGGAGACGGAGGATTTTTCCTGCCAGGTCCTGACCCGGGACGGGCTGACCGTCGCCTCGCCCAAGACTTTTGGGGCGACCTGGTACACCGGCCTGGACTATGGCGGCGTGATCTCGCTCTTCGACTATGAAGAGGGCGATATCTACGTCACCAGCGACCCCTATACCGGCAATGTCGCGACGCATACGCCCGACCTCCACATGTGGAAGCCGGTCTTCCGCGACGGCGAGATCGTCGCCTTTGTCGGCAACCACATCCACAACACCGATGTCGGCGGCGCCGTACCGGCGACGCTCTCGCGCACCTTGACCGAGATCCAGCAGGAGGGTCTGCGGATTCCGCCGATGCGCCTGATGCGCGCCGGCGTGCTGAACCAAGATCTGCTCGCCATCATCGCCCACAACGTGCGCCTGCCCGAGCAGAACTGGGGCGATCTCAACGCCCAGATCGCCTGCATCAATGTCGGCGAGCGCAAGATCCACGAGATCCTCGACCGCTTCGGCAAGGAGGACTTCGTCACCGGGCTCGAGCAGTTGCTCGACTATGCCGAGAGCCAGGCGCGCGCCGTGATCGCGCAGATTCCCGATGGCGAGTATTTCTTCGCCGACTATGCCGATGAGGACCAGACGGGCGGCTATCCCGTGCGCGTCGCGGTGACGCTCAAGGTCCATGGCGATACGCTGACCGTCGATTTCACCGGCAGCGATCCCCAGCTCGCCTCCTCGCTCAACATGCCGACAGGCGGCCAGGAGCGCCATTCGCTGGTGACGGTCGGAACGGTCTATGCGCTCTACTGCCTCGACCCGACGATGATGCTGAATGCCGGGCTGATGCGCCCGACCCGGGCCGTCCTGCCCGAGGGCACGGTGGTAAACGCGGTCAAGCCGGCGGCCGTCGGCATGCGCAGCCTGCTCTGCAACCTGGCGCAGACGGTCACCATCGGCGCCTTCTGCCGCGCCGTGCCGGAGCGGCTGCCGGCCTCGCCGGGCAGCGCCGTCAGCATCATGAACGTCAAGACCAGCACCAGATCCGGCCAGCCGATCATGGCCTCGATCGGCCCGGTCGGCGGCGGCGCCGGCGGCAGCGCCTTTGGGGACGGGGCCGAAGGCAGCGGCGCCAACCTCTCCTTCCTGAAGAACACGCCCGTCGAGATCAGCGAGGCGGAAATCCCGATCAAGATCCGCCGCTACGGGCTGGTGCCGGATTCCGGCGGCCCCGGCCGGCGCCGTGGCGGCACCGGGCTGGAGATGGAGTTCCAGCTCGACGCACCGCAATCCCTGGTGACCGCGCGCAACCGCGACCGCTCGGTCTTCTCGGCCTGGGGGCTGGTCGGCGGGCGTTCAGGCGCCGTCTCGCGCTTCATCAAGAACCCCGGCACGCCGAAGGCGGTCGATCTCGGCTCGCAGGACATCGTCCCTTGCGATCCCGGCGACATCATCCTGATCCAGGGGCCGGGCGCCGGCGGCTACGGCTCGCCGCTGGAGCGCCCGGTGGCCGATGTCCTGACCGATGTGAAGCGCGGGCTGGTCTCGGTGGAGCGGGCGCGCCTCGACTACGGCGTCGTCATCGGCCCGGACTTCGCGCTCGATGACACCGCCACCGTCACGCTCCGCGCGCAAATGGCGGGAGAAGCCGACAGCGCGGAGTTCGGCTACGGGCCGGGCCGGATCGCTTTTGAGACGATCTGGACGCGGGGGCGCTATGCGGCGCTCACGCGCATCCTCGCAGAAGTGCCGGTGACCTGGCGCTATTTCGTCAAGCACCAGATCTTCCACGTCATCAAGAACCCGCCCTCGGAGAGCGGACAAGGCGCAGCCGATATCTACCGCGCCTATGAGGATGTCGTGGCGCGCTTCACGGACCTGCCGCGCGTGGCTCCTGAGGACGCGCGCGCGGTTGCCTGATGGGTTTGCCGGGGCGGGCCGGCAGGACCGCCCCGGTCAGGCTCAGGCCGCTGAGGCGCTTTCACGCTCCGGCAGGCCGGGTAGTCCGCCAGATCAAATAGCCGCTGTATTTCATCGATCTGGGCTACACTAAAAAATAAACTCTGCCACCGCTCCACCTCAGCGTTTGGTATACCGAATTAGCATCCAGCTCTTTCGTGATACCATCGAAAGTGTGCTTTGCTAGGGTAACTTACCCAAGATTTTAACTTGATCTGAAGATCAAATAACATCTTCGTTAGCTTATCTCTCGGAACAACCTCTGTTCCAATATTTAAAGAAACGGAAACATTTTCTGCGAGCGCCACCTTGAAGTAAAATTTTTCTTCCTCCACCCCAACCCGCCGAACGGATTTCCCCAACCTACGCCAAGCAGTTGCCGGGGCACCAAAAGCAAAAATCTTACCTGAACTCATGTAAACTTCGCCAGCTACGAGCTTCTCGTGAAATACGTAAAAATCGCCATCTACACGGACCAAATTCTCGGTATTTGGTGCTTCTCCGATTCGATTTCTGCTTCTACAAAAATTATCTAGAATAACTGCTTGACTATCCGCCCTTATCGAAAAGGTCACGCCGGGAATAAATTCAGGTAAAATATTCTCAAGTTTGATGAATACCGCATCGACCTGTCTTGCTTTGGGTACGTCCGTTCTCACTACGGCGTTGTAATCAAATTTCACCGTTTGTGAAGTTCTTGAAGGGGATAAGTCCACCTTAATAGGAATCTCGAAAATTAAATCACCAATTTGAATCACTGATAAATTCCCTTGGCTATAAGAAGCGCCTTGGGAAGAGAAAAGTAATACCGCCGCTGCGGTGATCGAAATACCCACGCGTCTTATGTACGGCACTCGCCAAAATCTCCGCCATGCGCGTAAAACTACTGATTCAAGGTCCGAGAAAAAACCCTCGATGAGCCCAATTATTGACAAATTACGCCTTACAGCCAACTTGTCATTGCATTTTTGGTCTTCATTATTTTCTTGAACCCTGTTTCCGATCGCGGCATGCGGTCGTAGCTCGTTGTACTCTCGCCTCGGCAAGATGGCGCGGCGTGCGTCTCGGGCGGCCTCCCGAGCTGACTATGGAACAGTTGGCGGATGTCAGACAACAGCTCAGCGTCCCGTCCGTGACCGTGAAAAGCGTGGCGATCGCCTAGAGCCGGATGCGAAAAGCTGGGAGCCGGTTTTCGCATCCGGCTCTAATGGATTTGCCGGAGCGGGCCGGTTCAGGACCGCCCGCCCCGATCAAGCTCAGGCCACTGAGGCGCTTTCTCGCTCCGGCAGGCTGCGCGCCGAGAAATCGCAGCATTGCTGCGCGATGGCGGCCACCCGGGCCGCGAGCGGCGACAGGTCCCGGGCGCGGTGCACGGCGAAATAGCGGATCGGGGGAATTGCAGGCTCCGTCCTGATCACGCGCAAAAGACCGCTCCTGATCTCGGGCGCGAAATAGCTCGCGGTCAGGAAGGTGACGCCCAGCCCCGAGGCCGCGAGTCCGGCGAGCACGTTCAGGCTGTTGCACTGGACGACACGGTTGATCTGCAGGCCGTTCGCCAGCGCCCAGTCGAGCACCAGCCGCTGCAGGCCGGAGCCCTGCGTCTGGCTCAGGATAGGATACTTCGCCATCTCGCCCAGCGGGATGCAGTCCTCGGCCGGACCGAAGCCCGGCGCCGAGACCCATTCGAGCTGAACCGCCTGCAGCGGCGCCGCGGTGAGTTCGGGCGTCTGCGGCGGATCGAGCCCGATCACGAGGTCGAGTTCGTTCGTCACCAGCTTGCCGAACAGGTCGACGCTCGCCGCCACCTCCGGCACTGGGATGAGGTTTGGATAATCGCGCTTCATCGCGACGACGAGCTTCGGCAACCAGGTCAGCGCGACGAGCTCGGTGGCGCCGAAGCGGAAGGGGCCAGAGAAGCTCGCCGGGCCGCCGGCCGCCTCGCGGAAGCGCAGCTCCAGCGCCAGCATCTCAGCCGCGATCGGCAGACTCGCCTCCCCCGCCCGGGTCAAGCGCAAGGCGTGGCTGGCGCGATCGAACAGCGGCCCGCTGGTGACGGCTTCGAGCTCCAGGATCCGTTTCGAGATCGTGGACTGAGCCAGGTTGAGGCGTTGAGCCGCTTCGGTGAAGCCGCCCAGCGTCGCAGTCCAATAGAAAGCCTCGAGCTGCTTCAGGCTGGCTGGCATGGGGACCTCGCAATCGCGCGATTGGCGGCTCCTCTTAATGAAGAAAAGCGATCGCTTCCGCGAATAATATTCGCTTTCTGTCATTATTGCGACGTCACATATTGGTTGTCGTCGAAACCATTTGTCTGACGCAGGTTCAAAACCATGCCGCTGATCGGCCACCGCACCAACCCGAGCGCCCCTGCCGTTCCGGCTGCCATTCTCGACGCCTTTCGCGGCGCCGCCGTCGCGGTCATTTCCGACAATATGAACCGGCTGCACGGCACGAAGAGCCTCAAGCCCTATCACCGCTCGGGCCATCTGGTCGGCACCGCGGTGACGGTAAAGACGCGCCCCGGCGACAACCAGACCCTGCACAAGGCCTACGAATTGCTGCGTCCCGGCGACGTTCTGGTCGTCGATGGCGGCGGCGACGAGATCCAGGCGCTGGTCGGCGAGATCATGATGAGCCGCGCCAAGGCGATGGGCGTCGCCGGCTTCGTCATCGACGGCGCGATCCGCGATGTCGCGGCTTTCGTCGAGGCCGATTTTCCCTGCTATGCGCGCAGCGTCACTCATCGCGGCCCCTACAAGACCGGGCCCGGCGAGATCAACGTGCCGGTCGCAATCGACGGCATGGTGGTGATGCCGGGCGATGTCGTGGTCGGCGACGCCGACGGCATCGTGACCTTCGACCGCACTGATGCCGAGGAATTGCTGGCGCTGGTGCGCCAGCAGGAGGCGCGCGAAGCCGGCGCGCTCACCGACATCGCCGAGGGCCGCCTCGACAAGCCCTATACCGGGATCGTCGAAAAGGCCGCGTCATGAGCGTGACCGCCATCCCGCTCTCGGCGCGCGTCCAGCGCATCAAGCCTTCGCCGAGCATGGTCGCGCGCATGCGCGCGCAAGAGTTGCGGGCGCAGGGCCGCGACATCATCGACCTCACCACCGGCGAGCCCGATTTCGACACGCCTCTCCACATCCAGCAGGCGGCGACTGCCGCGATGGCGGCCGGAGAGACCCGCTACTCCCCGGTCAACGGCACGCTGCGACTGCGCAAGGCGATCGCCGCGAAGTTCGAGCGCGAGAACGGCGTAAGCTACCCCCTCGACCAGATCGTCGTCGGCAGCGGCGCCAAGCAGATCATCTTCAACGCGCTCGCAGCGACACTGGGCGAAGGCGACGAGGTCATCGTGCCCGCGCCCTATTGGGTGTCCTATCCCGACATGGTGCTGGCCTGCGACGGCACGCCGGTGATCGTGGCCTGCGGGGAAAACTCCGGTTTCAAGCTGACGCCGGAGGCATTTGAGGCCGCGATCACGCCGAAGACGCGCTGGCTCCTGCTGAATACGCCCTCGAACCCGACAGGCGCCTTCTACTCGGCCAACGAGATGACGGCGCTGACCGAGGTGCTGCTGCGCCATCCCCATGTGGCGCTGATGACCGACGACATCTACGAGCATATCCGCTTCGATGGCGGCGAGCCGGTCTGCCCCGTGGCGATCGCGCCCGGGCTGCGCGAGCGCACGCTCCTGGTCAACGGCGTCTCCAAGACCTACGCCATGACCGGCTTCCGCATCGGCTATGGCGCTGGCCCGAAACCGCTGGTGACGGCGATGAACGTCATCCAGTCGCAGACCACCTCGGCGGCGGCCGCCCCGAGCATGGCAGCGGCTGCAGCCGCGCTCGAAGGCGACCAGAGCTTCGTCGGTGAAGCCCGCCTCGCCTATCGGGCTCGCCGCGACCGGGCGGTCGCGCTGCTCAACGCGATCGACGGCATCACCTGCCTCACGCCCGACGGCGCCTTCTATGTCTACCCGTCCTGCGCCGGGCTGATCGGCAGGAGGACGGCTGAGGGCCATGAACTGAAGAGCGATCTCGATGTCGCGCTTTATTTCCTGGAGGAGGCCGGCGTCGCCATGCTTGACGGTTCGGCCTATGGGCTTTCGCCCTATCTGCGCCTGTCGATCGCGACATCTCTCGACGCGATCGAGGAGGCCTGCGCGCGGATGAAGCGCGCCAGCGACGCATTGCAACGATCATAAAAACAGGGGACTAGACCATGAAGCTGATTTCGATCCCGGGCCTTGCCGCCCTTGCCGCCCTTGCCGCCGGCATCGCCACGACCGAGGCCAAGGCCGACCAGCTCGCCGACATCAAGGCGCGCGGAAAGCTGATCTGCGGCACGCTCGGCACGGCGGAGCCCTTCTCCTTCCAGCACCCGCAAACCCGCCAGATCGTCGGCTACGATGTCGATATCTGCCAGAAGGTCGCGGATTCGCTCGGCGTGACGCTCGAACTGAAGCCGATCGCGGTGGAGGCCCGCATTCCCGAGCTGACGCAGGGCCGCGTCGACATTCTCGCCGCCAATCTCGGCTATACGCCCGAGCGCGCCCAGCAGATCGACTTCTCCTATTCCTATTTCGTCAGCCAGCAGAAGCTGATGGTCACCAAGGAATCGGGCATCACCACGATCGAAAAACTCGCCGGCAAGAAGATCACCGCGATCAAGGGCTCTTCTTCGGAACAGGGCGTGCGCCGCCTGATCCCGACGGCGGAGACGGTGACCTTCCAGGACACCTCCTCGGCCTATCTTGCTTTGATTCAGGATAAGGTCGACGCCTTCTGCGCCTCCGAATTGATCCTGGTGAAGCTGCGCCAGCAGAGCCAGGCCAAGACGCCGATGGTGGTGATCGAGAAGTCGCTCTTCGTCGAACCCTGGGGTCTGGGCCTGCGTCGTGGCGAAACCGCCTTCAAGGACCAGGTCAACGGCGTCCTGACGAAGCTCGCCAGCTCCGGCGAGATCGACGCGGTCTTCTCGAAATGGCTGGGCGCCGGCACCGCCTTCGACATCAAGCGCGATTTCCCGATCGAAGAGATCAAGGGCTGAGGGCCTAAGGGACTGTTTGGAAGCCTCCTGAGCCCTCATCCTGAGGAGCCATTCCCTTGGGAATGGCGTCTCGAAGGATGCTCCAGGAGGCTCCCGAACCATCTGGAGCATCCTTCGAGACGCCGCTTACGCGGCTCCTCTGGATGAGGGCTCAAATTTCCAAAGGGGCTTAAGGCCCGGCTGCCGGGGGCGGCGCGCGATGGGATATGTTTTCGACCTGCGTGGCGTGCTCAGCGGCCAGTATCTCGACTGGTTCGTGATCGGCGTCGCGACCACGCTCGCCTTGACCTGCGTCGCCTGGTGCCTTGCCATGGCGATGGGGATCATCCTCACCCTGATCAGGATGATCCCGCTGCCGCCGCTCGGCTGGTTCGTTGCGCTCTATGTCGAGTATCACCGCAACGTGCCGCTGCTGGTGCAGATCCTCATCTGGTATTTCGGCGTCCCCTCACTGCTGCCGCGCCCGGCCCGGCAATGGATCAACGCCCATCACGGCGAGTTCCTGCTGGCGGCGATCGCACTCGGGCTCGCCTCGGCAGCCTATATCGCCGAGGACATCCGCAGCGGCATCCGCTCGATCCCCAAGGCGCAATACGAGGCGGCGCGCTCGATCGGCTTCGGTTATCTCGGCGCGATGGGCTATGTCGTGCTGCCGCAGGCGATGCGGATCGCGATCCCGCCCTTGATCAACCAGACCCTGCTGCTGTTCAAGAACACCAGCCTCGCCATGGCGATCGGCGTAGGCGAACTGACCTATCGCACGCGTGAGGTCGAGAGCTACACCTTCAAGACCTTCGAGGCCTTCGCGGTCGCCACCGCGATCTATCTGGCGATCTCCTTCGGCATCATGGCGCTGGGTTCCTATTCGGATCGCCGCCTCAAGCTTGAGACGCGCTGATGCTGGAGATCCTCGAGAACAACTGGCTGCTCTTCCTCGTCGGCCAGTATCCGCACGGGCCAATCGGCGGCCTGACCATGACGCTGTTCATGGCGGCAACGGCGCTCGCCCTGTGCTTTCCCTTCGCCATCGCACTGGCGCTCGCCCGGCTCAGCCCCTATCGCTGGCTGCGCCTGCCGGCCACCGCGATCGTGCACACGGTGCGCGGCCTGCCGCTGATCATGTTCATCTTCTGGACCTATTTCGTCTCGCCGCTGGTGATCGGACGCGCGGTCGGCGGGGTCGAGACGCTCGTCATCGCGCTGGTGGTCTATGAGGCGGCCTATCTCTCGGAGATCATCCGCGCCGGCATCGAGGGCCTGCCTGCGGGCCAGGTCGAGGCCGCCAAGTCGCTCGGCCTGCGCTATTGGCCGACTACCTTCAAGGTCGTGCTGCCGCAGGCGCTGCACAACATGCTGCCGAGCATGGTCAGCCAGTTCGTCTCGACCATCAAGGAAACCTCGCTCGGCTACGTCATCAGCGCCCATGAGGTGACCTTCGCGGCGAGCCAGGTGAACAATGTGCTGCTGACCCAGCCCTTCGAGGTCTATGGCATCCTGGCGCTGACCTATTTCGTGCTGTGCTTCGCCTTGACCTCGCTCGCCCGCTTCATCGAGCGGCGCACCTCGTCAGGGCGCGGCGGGGCGCCCGGCGTCATCGTCGCGGCATGAGGCAAACCATGATCCGGTTCGAGAATGTCGATAAATGGTTCGGGCCGATGCAGGCGCTCACTGGTGTCTCCGGCGAGGTCGGCCGCGGCGAGGTCAAGGTGCTGGTCGGCCCCTCCGGCTCCGGCAAATCGACCCTGATCCGCACCGTGACGCGGCTGGAGACGATCCAGGGCGGCCGCGTGCTGGTCGACGGCACCGACATCGCCTCCCGCGGTGTCGACATCAATCGCTTACGCCAGCGCGTCGGCTTCGTCTTCCAGGCCTACAACCTGTTCCCGCATCTCTCCGCGATCGGCAACATCACGCTCGGCCTGACCAAATTGCGTGGGATGGGCAAGGCGGAAGCGCGCGAACGGGGCCTGGCCGAGCTCGCCCGCGTCGGCTTGGCCGAGAAGGCCGAGGAGATGCCGGGCCGGCTGTCGGGCGGCCAGCGCCAGCGCGTCGCCATCGCCCGCTCGCTCGCCATGGATCCGCAGGTCATGCTGTTCGACGAGCCGACCTCGGCGCTCGATCCGGAAATGGTCGGCGAAGTCCTCGCCGCCATGAAGCAGCTCGCGGCCAGCGGCATGACCATGATCTGCGTCACCCATGAGATGGGTTTTGCCCGCGAGGTGGCCGACGAGATCTGGTTCATGGAAGGCGGCGCGGTGCTCGAGCGCGGCAAGCCGGCCGAGCTCACCAGCACCTTCGCGCATTCCCGCCTCCAGGCTTTTCTCGCCTCCACCAGCCATGGCGGCAGCGCCGCGTGACGGCGACCGATTGCGGCTGAATGGACTGGCGATCCTTCAGCTGCGGCAACGGAATGTTGAAGACAAGATTGGCGTGGGGTTAGGATCGATCGCTTGATGCCATAGACAAAAAAGGGGGAAGTGCCGTGCAGCGCCTGACCGCCAAGGATTTTCCGCAAGAGCTGCTTGAGCTCTACGATTTTTATGCTCACGGAAAAATTACCAAGCGCGAGTTCTTGGATCGCGCCGGCAAATTCGCCGTGGGCAGCATGACGGCCGCCTCAATTCTGGCCTCGATGAGCCCCGACTACGCGCTTGCGCAACAAATCTCGTTCACCGATCCCGATATCGTCGCCAGCTATATCACCTACCCCTCTCCGAAGGGCCATGGCGATGTGCGAGGGTACTGGGTGGCCCCGGCGAAAGCCACCAGCCGCGTCCCCGCGGTGGTGGTCGTGCACGAGAACCGTGGCTTGAACCCCTATATCGAGGATGTCGCCCGCCGGATCGCAAAGGCCGGCTTCATTGCCCTTGCTCCGGACGGGCTGAGTTCCGTCGGCGGCTATCCCGGCAATGACGACAAGGGCCGCCAGCTGCAGCAGCAGGTCAGTCCCGAGAAGCTGATGAACGACTTCTTCGCAGCCATCGAATTCCTTATGAAGAGCGATCAAAGCACCGGCAAGGTCGGCATCACGGGCTTCTGCTATGGTGGTGGCGTGGCCAATGCGGCCGCCGTCGCTTATCCGGAGCTTGGCGCCGCCGTGCCGTTCTATGGTCGCCAGCCCCGCGCCGAGGATGTGGCACGCATCAAGGCACCTCTCCTGATCCATTATGGTGAGCTCGACACCGGCATCAATGCGGGCTGGCCAGCCTATGAAACGGCACTGAAGGCGGGCGGCAAGACCTATGAAGCGTACATCTATCCTGGCGCCAATCACGGCTTCCACAACGACTCGACCCCGCGCTATGACGAGACGAACGCCAAATTGGCCTGGGACCGGACGATAGGCTGGTTCAAGCGCTACCTTAGCTGAGCGGGAGGCCGGCGCCATCTCGCATGAGCCCTTCGACAGCTGCTGCCCGGCATGGACATCATGAGCGCCTGAGGGAAGCCGGCGAGATCTGGGTCATGGAGCGCGGTGCGGTGCTCACGCGCGGCAAGCCGGCCGAGCTCACCAGCACCTTCGCGCATTCCCGCCTCCAGGCCTTCCTTGCCTCCACCAGCCATGGCGGCAGCGCGGCGTGAGCGCGTTCATGGGCGCGCCGACCGCTTGTGGCGACCGATCTTGAGGCCAGCAATCGGCTCGGACACGCCCCTGAAATCGCTGGCGTCCTGCACCCCTGCGCCGATATGCAGATACGCCCCATGATCGACCGCCCCAAGATTGACTCCCCAAGAGCGAAACATGACCGCGACCGACATCACCCGCATCCCCAACAAGACGCTTCCCACCAAATCGGCCGTGGCGATCTACCATCTGCCGGGCGGAGGCGGCTTCCTCTGGGCGGTCGCGACCTCGCCTGACCGCACGCAGGATATCCGGGCGCAAACGCTGGGCGCGCTGGGGGTCCTCGAGGTCTATCTCAGGGATGCCGGCCTCGACCGCACGCGCATCGTCAAGGCGGAGATCGTGGTGACCGATCACGACAACAAGCCCGCCTTCGACGAAGCCTGGTCGAGCTGGATGCCAGCCGGCTACGGGCCCGTGCGCTCCTTCGTGCAGTCGGTGATGCCCGATGGCGACCTGATCGAGATCATCATCACCGCAGCCCTGCTCCCGACCACCTCGGAGCAGCAGGCAGGATGAGATGAGGGCGACGGTGCTCGCCGATCAGGACTTGCCGATCAGGCGGCGCGACCCGGTGCCTCTTCGGACGGCGTGCCGTCTTTGATGGCGCCTTTGATTTGATCCCGCAGCTCGGGCGTGTCCTGATGCCCGTGCACAGCGACGGCATGCTGCACAGCCACCTCCAGGAGTTCGCCCTCGGTATCGGCGGTAATCGCGACCGAGCACTTCATCTCGCTCGGGAATTCGCGGCAGTCGATGAACTTGCGTCCCATGGCATCCTCCTCAATTGGAAGATATCGAGCACCCTTCCATCAGGTCGGATGGAAGCGGCTTGATTCACGCTACGCTTACGCAGGGGAATTGACAATTGATGACAACAACAGATGCTACTCAGTCTGCCGCAGATCAAACGCAATCGCTAGTTGGGGAAGCCTTCATTTCGTCGATGGCCTAAGTACTCTTACACTATGAAGACGCGACGCTAGAGAAATTTCCGATCAAATCGTATCGTTAAACAGCTCCATCTCTTTGTTACAATGCACTTTCTTCACGCGAACCGGTGCCCGCTTCACCCGAAAACGCTCTGGGCGTAGCGGTGTTCGTCTCACGATATCCGGACATCCGATCGGGCATCCCCCGGAAGACCCAGGATGGCGGGTGGCAGCCGCCCTCACCTGGCTCGCGACCAGCCGGCCACGTCCCACAGCTCGCTGTCCCAGGGGTTCATCGAAACCCCGTCGAGCGATTTGGCCGCGCCCGAAATATTGCCGCGATCCACGAGCGGGATCACCGTGTAGGTCTGCACCAGCATGTCGTTCATCTTGCGCGCGAGGTCGGCCCGCGCCGCGATCCAGCCGGCTGCTCCTGCCATGAAAAGGTGGCGTCGCAATGCAGATAAAACTGAGAACTACCTCAGCTCCGGAGCATCGTGATATTCGGGCCGTCTGTTGATCGCATTGCCGATAGCCCATCCGAACCGACTGGGCCGACATGGTACCTGATATGAGCGCGACCCACCGCCCAAGCACCACCGGTCTGCGCCGATTTCTGGATCTCCAGCAGCAGCGCGATTGGATGCAGGGCAAGACGACCCTGCGCGATGCCGATGGGCGCTCGGAGTCGCTGGAGCTGCGTCTCAAATACATCGCGCGGTTCGAGAAGCTGCTGCGCCGGCCCCAGGCGCAAGAGGTCCTGGACATTCTCCGGCAATATGGCCGCGACTGCATCCCGATCCCGAGCCGGACCGAGCGGCATTACTGGTCGGTTTCCTGCCTGCCATCGACACCGGGCAAGGCGCTCATTCGCGTCAATGCGAGCTGGATGGAGCTTTTCTCGCTCTATGCGGATGGCGAGGGCATCCGCGCGCTATTTCTGGTGCATCTTTCCGATTTCACCAGCGACCATTCGCTCGATCAGGGCCAGGTGGATCAAGCTTTCCTCGAGCGCTGCGTGACGACGCCGGAAGACGTCAGCTATGTCTTCCCCCGTGGCGAGGACATTTTCGGCGTCAAGGTCCGCGGCCTCTCCTCGATCAGCAAATTCCTCGCGGCGCGCCGTTCGTTGCAGGCCATCCGGGCATTCAACCTGACGCATATGAACCGGGGCCGGAACGCCTATCAGGCGAGCCACTGCTACAGCCTGGCTGACCACATGATGAGTGGTCACGCGGGTTGAGCGGAGACAGTTCGAATCTTTGCTTGTGAAATAGCGCGCCACTCAGGATAGAACCGCGAACGCCTACCCGTTTGCGGTACTGATATAATTTCTCCAGTCGGATCGAGATCGCGCCGCCCGTGCGCTTTCTGGCTCAGCCAACAGCCGGGCTCGCGACCCACAGCCGACATCGGCGGCGTCCGATTTCGGGAATGCGTAGTCGGGCGGCTGGAACAATGCACTGCGCCCGATCAGCAAGGCTCGCATCGATGAGCGCCCCCTGTGAGCATGGCACTGAATTGACGCCTCCAATCGAACGCAGGCGAGGTCAGTAGAGATCCTGCACAGCAGCATCGCCGTCAAATTGTGTCGCCAGGCGATACTTTGAATTGTATTGCAATCGACGACGCTGCGTCATAGCGTTTCCTGGGCTTAGCGCTGTGAGGGGCAAATTGGCGATCAGCAAGGATCCTTCTGTCTCCATTGGGACGGAGCCCCCAGCGCAGGCGAATTCGCTTTTCGTGACCTCGCTCGAGCGCGGCTTCGCCGTGCTTGAAGCGGTCGGCAACGAGCGGCGCGATGTCGGTGTGACGGAGATCGCGGCGAAGACAGGACTGGACAAGAGCGCCGCGCAGCGTTTCGCCTTTACGCTGCATGCTCTGGGCTATCTCGAAAAGAACCCCACGACGCGGCGATTCAGATTGTCGCGGCGCGTGCTCGGGCTGGCGCATGCATATCTGCGCACCGATCCGCTGGTCGAGCTGGCGACGCCCTATCTCGCCGACCTCAGGCAATCCTGCCAAAAGCGGGTCGATCTGAGCCTGCTGGACGGCTTCGATATCGTGTATGTCGTGCGGCTCCAGAGCCAGCGCGAGGCGTTCGGCGCCACGGTGATCGGACGTCGCATCCCGGCGTTCTGCTCCTCGGGCGGTCGGGCGATGCTGTCGCTGCTGCCGAAGGAAGAGGCGCGCGCGCTGGTCGACCGCAGCCCGCGCAAGCCGCTAACGCCACACACCATCACCGATGTCGAGGCCGTGATGGCGCAGATCGCGCGGGCCGGGCGGGACGGCTTTGCCGTCTGCATACAGGAAGCGCTGATGGGCGAGATCGTGGTCGCCGCACCGGTCGTCGACATGCAGGGCCGGCCGCGCGGCGCCGTTCACATCGCCATGGCACTCGCCGACCATGACGAAAACGAGGTCCGAGCCAAATTCGCGCCCATGGCGGTTGCCGCCGCCCGTCTGATTTCCGGCGGAGGGTACTGAACTTGCTGCCCTATCCGGAGACGCACTACGCCGCCACCCGGAGCGATGACGCCCATTGGCCGGCCCTCGACGGCGACTGCGAGGCCGAGACCTGCGTGATCGGCGGGGGATTGGCCGGCCTGGCGACGGCGTTGGGTCTTGCCGAGCGTGGACGATCGGTCGTGCTGCTTGAAGCCAACCGCATGGGCTGGGGTGCGTCGGGCCGCAATGGCGGCTTCGCCAGCGCTGGCTATCCGCTGTCGATGCGGGACCTGGTCGCGCAGCGTGGGATATCCGACGCCGCTGCACTCTGGCGCCTGAGCGCGGAGGCGCTCTCGGTCGTCGGCCGCCGCGCGGAAACGCTCGGCCCCGACACCTTGCAGGGCCACGGCGCCTTGCGCTGCCGCATGGCCTGGCAGCCCGACACGCTGGGTGAGCGTGTCGGCTGGATGAACGAGCATTTCGCAGCGGGTCTCGTCCATCTACCCCCAGGGGAGCTTCGCGGTTTGCTGGCGACGGAGGCCTATGCCGACGGTTTCCTCAATCCGGCTTCCCTGCAAATCCAGCCCCTCAATCTGGCGCGCGGGATGGCGCATGCCGCTGCCGCGGCGGGCGCACGACTTCACGAGGGGGCGGAGGTCGTCGCGATCGAGGCGGCCGGCGCTGCGCGGAAGGTCGTCGCCCGGTCCGGCTCGGTAATGGCGCGTCATGTCGTGCTGGCCGGCGGCGCGCATCAGGGAATGCTGCATACCGGCCTGGGGCTCGCCACGGTGCCGGTCGCATCCTTCGTCGTCGCCACGAAGCCCGCATCCAAGCAGCTCAGTGATGCCATCCGCACCGGCTTCGCGGTGTCCGATACGCGCGTCGCGACGGATTACTATCGCGTGCTGCCCGACGGCCGCCTGCTCTGGGGCGGCAGGGCCAGTGCCTTCGAATATGCACCGGAGACATTGCGCGGCCTTTTGAAGCGCGACATTGCGCGAATCTATCCGCAACTGGCCGATCTCGAGATCGAAAGCGCCTGGTCCGGGCTGATACCAATCGCCCGGCACAGAATGCCCGTCATCGGGCCTCTCGCGGAGGGCCTCTGGGCCGCCGCCTGCTTTGGTGGGCTCGGCCTCGTCAATACCACGCTCGCAGGCGAGTTGATCGCGTCGGCCATTGCCGAGGGCGACGACCGCCATCGCCATTTCGCGCCGTTCGGGCTGCCCTTCGCCGGCGGCACCTACGGCCGCGCCGCGTTCCAATTCATCTACTGGCGCCATCAGTTCGAGGATTGGTTCAAGCGCCCTCGCGCTCGCAAGGCGGGAGGCCAGCCGTGACCGAAAGCGCACCATGAACGACACCATCGTCGCCATCTCCGAGGTCTCGAAGCGGTATTCAGGCGCGGCCCAGCCGGCACTGGCCGGCGTCTCGCTCGACATTCGCCGCAACGAGTTCTTCACGCTGCTCGGCCCGTCCGGCTGCGGCAAAACCACGCTGCTGCGGCTGATCGCAGGGTTCGGCATGCCCGATTCCGGGCAGATCAGCCTGGACGGTAAGCTCCTGGGCCAGACCCCGCCAAATCTGCGGCCGATCAACACCGTCTTCCAGAGCTATGCGCTTTTTCCGCATATGAGCGTGGCGGAGAATATCGGTTTCGGGCTCGAAATGCTCGGGCAGCCGCGCGACACCGTCAAGTCCCGCGTCGCGGAGATGCTGCGTCTGGTCCGCCTCGACGGGATGGGCGAGCGTCGTCCGGCCCAGCTCTCCGGGGGCCAGCAGCAGCGCGTCGCGCTGGCGCGCGCTTTGGCTCCGGCGCCGAAGGTGCTGCTGCTCGACGAACCGTTGTCTGCCCTCGATCTCAAGTTGCGGCGCGAGATGCAGATCGAACTCAAGCGGCTCCAGACCGAAACGGGTATCACCTTCGTGTTCGTGACGCACGACCAGGAAGAGGCGCTCGCCATGTCCGATCGCCTGGCGGTGATGCGCGACGGCGTGGTCATGCAGGTCGGCTCGCCGGAAAGCCTCTATGACAGGCCGACCAATCTCTTCGTCGCCGAGTTCATCGGCGAGGCGAATTTCTGGAATGCGACCTGCCTCGGACGCAGCGGCGCAGGCGGGCGCTTCGCGATCGGCTCCGGCGAGGCCGTCATGCCCGTCGCCGAGGCGCAAGGGCTGACTGAGGGAGCAAAGGCCGTGCTGGTCGTCCGGCCCGAGCGCATCACGCTCGGCGCGGCCGAGCCCGGCCTGTTGCACGGTACCGTGGAGACGGCGGTTTATCGCGGCAGCGACCTCGTCGTGCATGCCGCGCTTGCGGGCGGGGGCGAATTGCGGGCGCGCCTGCCCGGCAGCATCGCGGCAGCAGGACTGATCGGCACGGCCACGGGGTTCGCCTTTCCCGCCGACGCAGTCCGGGTCTTCCCGGCATGAGTGCGATCCGGACCTCTCCTGGGCTGCTGACGGCGCCGGCTGCACTCTTCCTGATCGTGTTCATGCTCGTGCCGGTCGGCCTGATGCTTTATGTCTCGACCCTAGAGCGCGGCGCCTTCGGAGGCGTCAATTGGGGCCAGCACACGGCCATCGCTTATGAGAAGCTGCTGTTCGAGCGGGATCTGGCGGGACAGATCGCCTTCAACAGCGACTATATCGCGATCATCCTGCGCTCGTTCCGGCTTGCGGCCATCACCACGGCGGTCACGCTGGCGCTGGGAATCCCGACGGCTCTCTACATGGCGAGCCTGACGCCGCGCCGCGCGGCCCTGATGCTGTTCCTCGTAACCGTCCCGTTCTGGACGAACCTGCTGGTCCGGAATTTTGCGTGGATCCTGATCCTGCGCAATGGCGGCCCGCTCGACAGCGCACTCGCGACAACCGGGCTCGTCACGCCGCCGCTCGACATCCTTTACACGCCGCTCGCGACAGGGATCGGCCTGACCTATTCCTTCCTGCCCTTCATGATTCTGCCGATCTATGTCGCGCTCGAGCGCATCGACCGGCGTTTGATCGAGGCAGCCTTCGACCTCGGCGCGGATCGCTGGCGCGTGCTCTCGCGCGTGGTCCTGCCGCTGGCGGCGCCCGGCATTGCCGCTGGCGCCATCCTCGTCTTCGTGCCCTGCCTGGGGGCTTATGTCAGCCCGGAACTGCTGGGGGGCGGTAAGTCGCTGATGATCGGAAACCTGATCCAGGCCCAGTTCGGCGCCTCGCGCAACTGGCCGTTCGGCGCCGCGCTGGCGCTCGTTCTCGTATTGGTTCTCCTGGTTTCGCTGGCACTGCTGGCCAGCGTGAAGCGGCGGGAGCGGCTTGCATCATGAACGAGACCCGGCATCCTCTCCGCCTTCCCGGCACCGCAGTCCTCTCCGCGCTGGCGATGCTCTTCCTCTACGTGCCGATCATCGTGCTCGTGGTGCTCTCGTTCAATGCGAGCGACATGACGACGATCTGGACCGGCTTCAGCCTGCACTGGTACGCTCAGGCGCTCGGCAACGACACAATGCTCATCGCCATCGGCAATTCGCTGACGGTGGCGGCGGCCGCGACCATCCTTGCCACCGCTGCCGCGACGTCCGCCGCGCTCGGTATCGCGCGTTCAGGCGGCCGCGTCCGCACCGCTGTCGAGGGCCTGCTCGGCCTACCGCTGCTCATCCCCGAAATCGTCACCGCGGTTGCGCTGCTCATGCTCTTCGTGCTCGTGGGGGTGAGGTTGGGGCTGATGTCGGTCATTCTCGCGCATACGGTCTTCTGCATCCCGTTCGCCTATTATCCGATCCGTTCGCGCCTGGCTGCGCTAGACCCTGCACTCGGGGAGGCAGCGAGCGATCTCTACGCGCCCGCATGGCGACGCTTTATGCGCATCGAACTGCCTTTGCTCGCTCCGGGCATCTTCGCCGGAGCGCTGCTCGCCTTCATCAGCTCGCTCGGCGATTTCGTCATCACCTATTTCGTCGCCGGTCCCGGCGCCACGACGCTGCCCGTCTACATCTACGGGATGATCCGCACCGGCATCACGCCGGAGGTCAATGCGCTGTCGACACTCCTGTTGCTGGCTTCGGTCGTGGTCGTCGCCATCGTCTTCCGAAGTGGAACCACGCCTGCCAACCAAACAAGGGGAGATAAGAATTCATGATGATAGCCACCCGATTCCGCGCGGTTCTCGCAGCGCTCGCGATCGCGGCCACGCCCGCCGCCGCGCTCGCCCAGTCGAAGCAGCTCCTGCTCTACAGCTGGGCCAATTACGTGCCGCCCGATCTGATCAAGCGCTTCGAGGCGGAGACCGGCATCAAGGTCAGCCTCGACGTCTACGACAGCAACGACACGATGCTCGCCAAGCTGCAGGCCGGCGGCGGCGGTTACGACATCGTCGTTCCCAGCAATTCCATCCTGGCGACGATGATCAAGTCCGGGCTCCTGCTGAAGGTCGATGCGGCAAAAATGCCGAATTTCGGCAACGTCGCCGCGCCTCACGACCGGCCCGCCACCGACCCCGGCCGCGAATATTCGGTGCCTTATCTCTGGGGTTCGACCGGATTCACTTATGATTCCGCCAAGGTGCCGGGCGGCAAGCTGACCGAGAGCTGGAAGGAATTCTTCGAGCCGCGG
Organism: Bosea vaviloviae; assembly: GCF_001741865.1. Classification (NCBI taxonomy): domain Bacteria; kingdom Pseudomonadati; phylum Pseudomonadota; class Alphaproteobacteria; order Hyphomicrobiales; family Alloboseaceae; genus Allobosea; species Allobosea vaviloviae. The sequence continues at coordinate 3,753,002 of NZ_CP017147.1, read as the reverse complement.
CCCGAGCTCTCGGGTCAGATTGCTGTGCTCAACGATCAGGGCGAGGTCTACAGCGCGGCCGCGCTCTATCTTGGGCTCGACACCTGCAGCGAAGATCCCGCAGACGGCCAGAAAATCCTGACGCTGCTTGAAAAGCAGAAGCCGCATATCAAGATCTATTCCTCGACCGGCACGATCGACCGCGTCGCGGCCGGCGAAGTCATCATGCACCAGCAGTGGAACGGCGCGTCGCACCGTTCGCGTGCCAAGCTCCCGACCGCCGTCTTCGTCTATCCGACGGAGGGGATGAATCTTTGGGGCGACAATTTTGCTGTTCCCAAGGGTGCATCCAACCCCGAGAGCGCCAAGATCTTCCTCAACTGGATGATGGTCCCGAAGAACGCCGCCGAGGCCTCGAATTTCAGCGGCTACAACAATGCCATCAAAGGCGCCGAGGAGTTGCTCAAAGCGGACCTTCGCGACAATCCAGCGATCAACCCGCCGGAAGCCTTGAAGGCCAGGTTCAGGCCGGTCAAGGATTGCTCGCTCAAGGCACGCGAGATCCGCGATGGTGTTTGGACGCGGCTGCGCCGCTGACTTCGGAAGGCAGGCGCCCTTCGGCGCCTGCCTTCTGCAACTCGAAAATGCGCTAGCATCGGCCAGCCGTTGGGCGGGCCTCCAGTCCGCATTGAAATCCTCCTACATCCGCGTGGAACGAGCTGCCGCTGCCAATGCCCTTCTCGTGCTCCTTGTCCGCTTCGGGGGGGCTCTTCCAATGTCGGCTTATTGGCGCGATCCGGCTCCGCCCCGGAAATCCGCAGAATCTTCGGACATACCGCGGAGCGTATCCGAGTGACGTGTGCCGGGGAGCGATTGCAGCGTTCAGAGCCAGTGCAGCGAGGTGAAGCGCAGCTTGACGAGGACAGCAACCGGAAGGTGTCCAAGGCGTAGGTTGGGGGGAGCTATGGAGCGCGAGGAAGTTTGGCTAACTTGACCGCTCCCGCCCCTTCTCGGACATCGACTATTTTGGCTGAGCGCCCAAGGCCCTTAACGCCGCGCGCGCTTTGTCGCTCGTGCTTTCAAATATAAATGCGCTTGAGCAAGGCGCTTGGAGAACGGTTAGAAGACTGGGCCCTTGGCGGGGCGATATGACAGCGCTTGATCCACGGAACGGCGGCATGCTGGAATTCGGGTCACTCAACGCGATCAGAAACGGTCCCGAGGCCATCGCTTCAGGTTTTACAAAATTAGAGTTATCCCAAATTACCGATAAAATACCTGATGATTTTCCGACCAATAGTTCCTCTACTTCCACGTCGAAACGTGCATAATCACTCAAATGCCTGTCAACGTCCTCGAAGAATTTACGTAACTGCGAAGGACGGATAATTCTATAGTTAGAAATTCGACCAATCACAACCACATCCGCATGGTTGATATCGAAAAACTTAAGTTGAGCAGGAACCCGACAGGCGTGAGCTGGCTGACTCTCCAACGCAATGGCAAAGACAACGGCTGGGATTAAACAGTATCGCAGCATTCGCCCTCTCCGATCTGGAGTATCGCATACCGTCCACCACGTTGTGTATCAGACATCGTAAAGGCCGCTTCCCACTCATTGCGGAAGTTGAAGAAGCCACCTGCTCTTCCTGCTTTCACAGGCGCTTTTCCGCTACGGGTCACAGGGCTACAGACCCGTTCACCACCTCAGGCTACCATAGGTCCTCCTGAAGGTCCCGGCGGTGCCCGACAACCTGCCGGCTCACGTGACGTGCCTGATCGGGCCTTCGCGAGTCTGGTCCGAATAGAATTCACGGGGGACACAAATGGGTGACATCGTGGGGGACACCCTCGATTTTCCATATCATATTATCGTTTATTTTCAACCAGTTGCACCACCCATGAAAGGGTGGCGCGACCTACGGGAGTCGAACCCGTCTCCCCAGCGTGAAAGGCTGGTGTCCTAACCGATAGACGAAGGTCGCGGGCCTCTGAATCGACGGCTGCCCGTCGAGAAGCGGGGCGAGGTATAGTGGCAGGGCGCGCCCTCTGCAAGCTCCAGTTTGACGATATCCGGGGAAAGTCCGGACAGACTCGCCGCCACCGGTTCCTGCCGCCAAATATCGTATTTCGTCCGATGCTTTGAGGTTTTCGTCTTGCATCGACCTTTCCAAAAGCGGTTCCCAGTGGGGCCAATGCTCTCGAGCCACCGCGATCAGCCCGGACGCGCCATGTCGAGGACACGTAGCTCGGCGCTCTCGCGGCCGCCCCAGCGATTCAGCGTCAGCGTCGCGGCGAGATGGACGCTCTCGCCGCGCGCCGCCAGCAAGGCGCGTCCCAGTGGCTCCTGCGCCACACGGAAGGCGATGCCGCCCACGGTCGCGCCATCGCCGCTCTTGAGCTTGATGCGGACATGGCCGCCGCTGCCGATCTCGACCGCCTCGACCAGGCGATGCGCGGGAAAGACGAAAACCGGCTCGGGACTGCCCGCGCCAAAGGGCCCCGCCTTGTCGATCTCGGCGAGCAGGCGTGGATTGGCGCCGCCCGCGCTCAACGCCGCATCGATCAGCAGCGCCTCGGCCTCATCAGCCGCCGCGACTTGCGCGGCCAGCCGCTCGGCCAGGAAAGCCTGGAACGCAGGAGCCTGCCCGGCAGCCAGCGTTACGCCGGCTGCCATCGCATGGCCGCCGCCCTTGACCGCGAGCCCGGCCTCGACCGCCTCGCGCACGGCCCGGCCCAGATCGACGCCGGCGACCGAACGGCCCGACCCCGTCGCGCCGCCCTGCCCGTTCAAAGCGAGCGCGAAAGCGGGACGCCGGAAGCGCTCCTTCAGCCGCGCCGCGACGAGGCCGACGATGCCGGGATGCCAATCGCCGGACGCCGCCATCAGCACGGGCTGGTCGGGCAGGCTCATCAGCGCATGATCGGCCTGCGCGGTGGCTTCCAGAACCGCCTGGCGCTCGATCTCCTGACGTTCCTGGTTCAGCCGGTTGAGTTCGGTGGCGATGCTGCGCGCCTCGATCTCGTCTTCGGTCAGCAGGAGCCTCGCCCCCAGCGCCGCATCGCCGATGCGCCCGCCGGCATTGATGCGCGGGCCGAGCAGAAAGCCGAGATGCCAGGGCTGCACCGGGCCATCGAGACCCGCGACATCCATCAGCGCAGCCAGTCCCGGCCGCGTCCGCCCCCGCAATATGGCGATGCCCTGGCGCACGAAGGCGCGGTTCAGGCCCTTGAGCGGCACGACATCGGCCACCGTCGCCAGAGCCACGAGATCGAGCGCCGCCAGCAGATCGGGCTCGCCCTCCGCCCGCCCCGTCCAGAAGCCTTGCCGCCGCAGCGTCCGGCTGAGGGCGACGAGCGTCAGGAAGACGACGCCTGCCGCGCAGAGATGACCGAGCCCGGAGAGATCGTCCTGCCGGTTGGGATTGACCAGCGCGGCGACGGGCGGAAGCAGCTCGGGCGCCTGATGGTGGTCGAGGACAACGACATCCAGCCCGAGTCTTTGCGCCTCGGCCAGCGGCTCATGGCTGGTCGTGCCGCAATCGACCGTGACCAGCAGCGTCGCGCCTTCGCCTGCCAGTGTGCGGATGGCGTCGCTGTTGGGGCCATAGCCCTCGATCAAGCGATCGGGGATATGGATGCGCGGCTGCGCGCCGGCCTGTCGCAGGAAGCCCGCAAGCAGGGCCGCCGAGCAGGCGCCGTCGACATCGTAATCGCCGAAGATCGCGACCTTCTCGCGCCGCTGCGCCGCCTCGGCGAGGCGGGCGGCGGCGGCTTCCATATCGGTCAATGTCGCGGGATCGGGCAGGAGGTCGCGCAGGCGGGGCTCGAGGAAGCGCAAGGCCTCGCTGGGCTCAACACCGCGCCCGGCGAGCAGGCGCGACAAGGTATCGGGAATGCCTTCGAGCTGCGCCAGGGCCTCGGCGCGGCCGAGCCCCGCGGCGTCCAGCCTGTCGCGCCAGGGCCGGCCGAGCACGGAGTGGGACACGCCGAGGAAAAGGCGCTGGGGAATGAGACTCATGGCCTAAGGGCGTCGCGCAGGCAGGCGCGTTCGTCAACCGCTACATGAACCGCTGCCTGCCTTGCCGAGCTTTGGGGGATCGCCATACTGCGCGGCAAGCAGCCGGGAAAGGGCAGCGGGCGCGGGGCAGGACGCATGGGACAAGACGCGGACGTCATCATCATCGGAGCCGGCCTCGCCGGGCTCGTGGCCGCAACGGAGCTCGCCGACGCCGGCCGAAAGGTCATCCTGCTCGATCAGGAGCCCGAGCAATCGCTCGGCGGGCAGGCCTTCTGGTCGCTCGGCGGATTGTTCATGGTCGACACGCCCGAGCAGCGCCGCCTGCGCATCCGCGATTCGCGCGAACTCGCGGCACAAGACTGGTTCGGCTCGGCCGGGTTCGACCGCACAGAGGACGACTGGCCGCAGCGCTGGGCACAGGCCTATCTCGACTTCGCCACTGGGGAGAAGCGCGCCTGGCTGCACAAGATGGGCATGCGCTGGTTCCCGGTCGTCGGCTGGGCCGAGCGCGGCGGCTATCTCGCCAGCGGCCATGGCAATTCGGTACCGCGCTTCCATGTCACCTGGGGTACGGGGCCCGGCGTGCTGGAGCCGTTCCTGCGCCGATTGAAGGAGGCGCAGGCCCGGGGCTTGATCGAATTGCGCTTTCGCCACCGCGTCACCGCGCTGTCCCGCAGCGCCGGCGCGGTCGATGGCGTCGAGGGCGAGATTCTGGAGGCGAGCCCGGTCGAGCGCGGAGCGAAGAGTTCGCGCGACGCGGTCGGGGCTTTCGCGCTCAAGGCGCAGGCCGTGATCGTCACCTCTGGCGGTATCGGCGGCAATCACGATCTCGTCCGGGCGAGCTGGCCGCAGCGCTTGGGCGCACCGCCACAGCGCCTGCTCTCAGGCGTGCCGGACCATGTCGACGGCGCGATGCTGGCGATCGCGGAGGCGGCGGGCGGCCGGCTGATCAATGGCGACCGGATGTGGCACTATGTCGAGGGCATCGCCAATTGGGCGCCGTTCTGGCCGCGACACGGCATCCGCATCCTGCCCGGCCCCTCCTCGCTCTGGTTCGATGCGCGCGGCAACCGCCTGCCAGTACCGCTGTTTCCCGGTTTCGACACGCTCGGCACGCTCGAGCACATCATGACGACGGGCTACGACTATTCCTGGTTCGTGCTGAACCGCAGCATCATCGCCAAGGAGTTCGCGCTCTCCGGTTCCGAGCAGAATCCCGACCTCACGGCTAAGAGCTGGCTCCAGGTGCTGGGACGGGCGGGCGGCGGCGTGCCGGCCCCCGTCCAGGCCTTCATGGACAAGGGCGAGGATTTCATCGTCGAGAACGATTTCTCCCGGCTGGTCGCGCGCATGAACGCGCTTGCCGGCGAGGCGCTGATCGATGAGATCAGGCTCAGGGCCGAGATCGAGGCGCGCGACCGCACGCTCGACAACCCCTTCGGCAAGGATCTGCAGGTCACGGCGCTGCGCGGCGCCCGCGCCTATCTCGGCGACCGCCTGATCCGGACCGCAAAACCGCATCGCGTCCTCGATCCGGCGCATGGCCCGCTGATCGCCGTCAGGCTCAACATCCTGACCCGCAAATCGCTGGGTGGCCTGATGACGGATTTGTCCGCGCGCGTGCTGGATGGGACGGGCGAGCCGGTGCCCGGGCTCTACGCGGCCGGAGAAGCCGCCGGCTTCGGCGGCGGCGGCCTGCATGGCTATCGCGCCCTCGAAGGCACCTTCCTCGGCGGCTGCCTGTTCTCCGGCCGAACCGCCGGGCGCGCCGCGGCGCAGGCGGTGGGATAGAGCACGCCGTTTAGACTCGGAACCACGCCGTCATTCCGGGGCGATCCGAAGGATCGAGCCCGGAACCCAGAACCGCAGGTGGCGACGACATGAGCGCTGCCGATGACGGAGCCTGCCTCCCCGCTCCGTCGGTTCTGGGTTCCGGGCTCTACGCTTCGCGTTGCCCCGGAATGACGCCGTGGTTCCGAGCCCAAACAGGCGTCCCTGGCCGCCGTTTCGTCCGGCTCACTTGCCCTGCCAATGCGGCGCGCGCTTGCCCAGAAAGGCTTCCATGCCCTCGCGGAAATCGGCGCTCATATAGCACATCAGGACGAGGTCATCGCCTTGAGGGTGGCCATTGGCCTTGGCGATGCGGCGCAGCGCTTCCTTGGTCGCGCGCATCGTCAAGGGCGCATGGCCGGCGATCGTGGTCGCCAGTTCGCGCATCCGGAGGAGGAGCGCCGCATGATCAGTGACGAGCTCATTATAGAGCCCGATGCGCTGCCCCTCCTCGGCCTCGATCAAGCGCGCGGTGAAGACGATGTCCTTGACGCGAGCCGGGCCGAGCAGCGTCGCGAGCCTGGCGTAGTTGCTCATCGACAGGCAATTGCCGAGCGTGCGCGCCACCGGAAAGCCGAAGCGGGCCGATTGCGTCGCGATCCGGATGTCGCAGGCGCAGGCGATGCTGGCGCCGCCACCCGTGACCGCGCCCGAGATCGCAGCGATGGTCGGGATGGGGCAGCTTTCGATCGCCGTGATGATGCGGTCGATCCGGCTCTCATAGGCCAGCGCATCGTCTGGCGTATTGAAGGCGCGGAACTGCGTGATGTCGGTTCCGGCGGCAAAAGCCTTCTCGCCCGCGCCGGTGAAGACGAGCACTTTCGGGTCGCCATGGCCGGGAAGATCGCCACAGATCTCGGCAAGCCGCTCATACATCGCGAAGGTCAGCGCGTTGCGGGCCTGGGGGCGGTTGAGCGTGATCGTGCCGATGCCGTCCGCAACGGTGTAGAGAATCTCGTCGTCCATGCTCTCAAGGCTCCTTTCAGATCGCGCCGCTATCCCTCAAACGCGTGATCGCCGCCTCGTCATAGCCGAGCTCGCCCAGGATCTCGGCATTGTGCTCGCCGGCCTCTGGCGTCGCCGTCGCCACGGAAGCCGGCGTGCGCGACAAGCCGACGGGCTCGCCGATGACGCGGATATCGCCGAGCACCGGATGCGAGACCGGCTGCGCAATGGCGAGATGCTGGACCTGGGGATCGTCGAACATCGCATCGACCGCATAGATCGGCCCGGCCGGCACGGCCGCCGCCTCGAAGGCTGCCAGCCAATGGGTGCTGTCCTGCGTGGTCAGGATAGCCTCGATCAGCACGCGCAATTCGGGCCGCGCTTTGAACCGCTTCTCCATATTGTCGTAGCGCGGATCGGCAGCGAGGTCGGGGCGGTCGATCGCACCGCAGAAGGAGCGCCAATGCCCTTCAGCACCGACGCCGATATTGATGTGGCCGTCGCGCGTCGCATAGACGCCCATCGGCGTCGAATAGGGATGGTCGTTGCCGGCCTGCGGCGGCACCTGGCCCTCGACCAGGAAGCGCGCCGCCTGGAAATCCATCATCGCGATCTGGGCTTCGAGCAGCGAAGTCTGGACCCATTGGCCCTTGCCGGAGACCGCGCGCTCCTGCAGCGCCACCAGCGCGCCGATCGCGCCATAAAGCCCGGCGGCGGAATCGGCGACCGCGATGCCGGCGCGCACCGGGCCCTGGCCGGGCAGACCCGTCACCGACATCATCCCGCCCATGCCCTGGGCGATCTGGTCGAAGCCCGCGCGCGTCCGGTACGGCCCGCTCTGGCCGAAGCCCGAGATCGAGACCAGGATCAGGCGCGGATTGAGGGCGTGCAGCGCCTCGAAATCGAGGCCGAGCCGCTCCTTCACATCGGGCCGGAAGTTCTCGACCAGGAGGTCGGCGCTCTCGATCAGCTTGCGCAGGACCGCCGCGCCGCCTTCCGTCTTCAGATTGAGGGTCAGCGAGCGCTTGTTGCGATGCAGGTTCTGCATGTCATAGCCATGCCGCGGCCCGCTCATGTTCTCATTGGGGTCGAAGCCCGGCGGGCTCTCGACCTTGATCACATCGGCGCCGAAATCCGCGAAGACCCGTACGCAGGTCGGCCCCGCCCGGACGCGCGAGAGATCGAGCACGCGGAGGCGGTTGAGCGCGGAAGACGGCGTCGGGCGCGGCATGGCTCTCCACAGCAATTTGACGATCTAGTTAGATCGTCAAACTGCTCTATCCCTTTGTTTTAACGCGTTTTCTTCACGCGAACCGGTATCCACTTCGCTCGAAAACGCTCTGGAGCAATTTCCGATCCGATTGGATCGTTCAATTGCTCCAGCTCTTTGTCTTAACGCGTTTTCTTCACGCGAACCGGTATCCACTTCGCTCGAAAACGCTCTGGAGGGTCCGACGAGGCTCTCGCCCCTCAGGCTCAATCCAGCTTGAATTTCTCGAACTGACGGTGCTCGCCATAGATCCGGCGCACGGTGCCGGTGATCGAGCGATAGACGATCGTCTCGGTCTCGATGACGTCCTTGCCGAACCTGACGCCCTTCAGCATGCCGCCATTGGTGACGCCGGTGGCGCAAACGATGGTATCGCCCGAGGCCATCTCCTCCATGCTGTATTTCCGGTTCGGATCGGTGATGCCCATGGTGAGGGCACGGGCGCGCTTCTCCTCGGTGTCGAGGATGAGGCGGCCCTGCATCTGGCCGCCGACGCAGCGCAGCGCGGCTGCCGCCAGCACGCCCTCGGGCGCGCCACCGATGCCGAGATAGAGGTCGATACCGGTCTTCTCCGGCTCGGTGCAGTAGATCACGCCGGCGACGTCGCCATCGGTGATCAGGCGGATCGAGCAGCCGGTCTTGCGAACCTCCTCGATCAGCTTGGCATGGCGCGGGCGGTCCATGATCAGGGTCGAGATCTCGCTCGGCTTGACGCCCTTGGCCTTGGCCAGCGCATAGATGTTGTCGGTCGCGGAAGCGTCGAGATCGACCACGCCGCGGGCATAGCCCGGGCCGATCGCGATCTTGTCCATGTAGACGTCAGGCGCGTTGAGCAGCTTGCCGGCCTCGGCCATCGCCATCACGGCGATGGAATCGGGCATGTCCTTGGCGCAGAGCGTCGTGCCCTCGAGCGGATCGACGGCGATGTGGACCTTGGGGCCCTGCCTGGTGCCGACCTTCTCGCCGATGAAGAGCATCGGCGCCTCGTCGCGCTCGCCCTCGCCGATGACGATCTCACCGTCGATCGGCAGGCGGTTGAGCTCGCGGCGCATGGCGTCGACCGCCGCCTGGTCCGCCGCCTTCTCGTTGCCGTGACCGCGCAGGCGCGCGGCCGAGACGGCGGCGCGCTCGGTGACGCGGACCAGCTCCATCGAGAGATAGCGCTCGATGATCTGGTTCGGGGAAATACGGAGATCTTCGGACATGGATGGCTCCCTTGGGGGCGAATGGCGAATAGCGAGTGGCGAATGGAACTCTACTCGCCACTCACCATTCGCTACTCGCGCTCTATACGGATGACTTGCGGCGGTTCCGCGATATGGCCGTCGGCAGAAACCTTTTCCAACGCCGCCCGGATCGCGGATTCGCTGGTGGCGTAAGTGATGAGCACGACCGGGACCGGCGCGCCGGAACGCCCGGAGGGATCGCGCGCGGCGGCGCTCTCCGAACGGCGCTGGACGATGCTTTCGAGCGAGATGTCGGCTTCCGCCATGCGGGTCGCGATCGCAGCCGCCGCTCCGGGATGGTCGAGCACGGCCAGCCGGACGTAATAGCCGCCCTCATGCCGCTGCATCGGCGCGCGGGTTGGCGTTTCCAACCGCGCCACGGGCAGGCCGAAAGGCAGGCCCGCCGTGCCGCGCGCGACGTCGGCGATATCGGCGACGACGGCCGAGGCTGTCGGGTCGCCGCCGGCGCCGGGACCGACCAGGGTGATCTCGCGGACCGCATCGGCGTCGATGGTGACGGCGTTGGTCACGCCCATCACCTGCGCGATGGCCGAGGATTTCGGCACCATGGTCGGGTGCACGCGCTGTTCGATGCCGGTCTTGGTGCGCTCGGCGACGCCGAGCAGCTTGATCCGGTAGCCGAGCTCGTCGGCCATCTTCAGGTCGAGCGGGGCGATCGAGGAAATGCCTTCGACATGAATCGCTTCGGCGTCGATCTTCGTCCCGAATGCGAGGCTGGTCAGGATGGCGAGCTTATGGGCGGTATCGTAGCCCTCGACATCAAAGGTCGGGTCGGCCTCGGCATAGCCCAGGCGCTGGGCGTCGGCGAGGCAGGCCTCGAAGGTCAGCCCCTCTATCTCCATGCGCGAGAGGATGTAGTTGCAGGTGCCGTTCAGGATGCCATAGAGCCGCGTGACATTGTTGCCCGACAGAGCCTCGCGCAGCGTCTTCACCACCGGGATGCCGCCGGCGGAGGAGGCCTCGAAGGCCAGCGCCACGCCCTGCTCCTCGGCGAGCGTCGCCAGCGCCACGCCATGATGAGCGAGCAGCGCCTTATTGGCCGTGACGACCGATTTGCCGGAGGCGAGCGCGGCCTCGACCGCAGCCTTGGCCGGGCCGTCCGAGCCGCCGACGAGCTCGACCAGGCAATCGATCTCGGAGGATTTCGCCAGCGCGACGGGATCGTCGAACCAGGTCAGGCCGGCAAGATCGACGCCGCGATCCCGGGTCCTGTCGCGCGCCGAGACGGCGGTGACGCGAATGGCGCGGCCGCAGCGGGCGGCGAGCGCATTCTCCTGCCGGCGCAGGATGCGCAGCACGGAGGCGCCGACGGTGCCGAGCCCGGCGAGCCCGATGCGCAATGGCTGGGAAGCGGTCGAGAGGGGCGCATTGATCATAGGCGCGGGGTCGCATGAGGGGAGGCGCGAGTCAACGGCGAGGGTCGGGATCACCGACCATTCACGCCGGCTCGAGCGGTTTGACCATGAAGATGCTCAACGGGTCGTTGGCATAGGAACCGAACGGTCCGCACTGCTTGAAACCGATGCGCCGGTAGAGGCCCAAGGCCTCATGTGACTTGACGCCCGTCTCCAGGAATATCTGCCGGACACCATCCTGCACAGCAGCAGCCTCAATCGCCTGGACGAGCCGGAAACCGACGCCCTGCCCTCTCGAATCGGGATCGACGAACAGGCGCTTCATTTCGGCCGAGCCATCCGGAAGGACGGCATAGCCGCCGCATCCCAACGCCTTGCCATTCGCCCTTGCGACGAAAAAACGAATATTATCCGCCAGCAGCGCGGCCAGGGGCGATCCGACCCGGTTCTGCGATGGATAGAGCGCCGAGGAACGCTCATCCGCCTTCCCGAGGAAATCAACGACGCTCGGCTGATCCGGACTTTCTCGCTGAACCACGATCGTCAAAGGACGTTCTCCTTGGCGTAATTTCCGATCCAACTGGATCGTTCAATGACTCTTGTTTAGACGCGTTTTCTCCGCGCAAACGCTTCGCGTTTGTCGCGAGGGAACCGGTGCCCACTGCGCTTGAAAACGCTCTGGAGAGCCGCTCACTCGAAGCGGCAGACCACCTCGGCTGCAATCCGCTTCACCTTCTTCTCCGCGAAGCTCAGATGGATCCGCAGCAGGTTGTTGCCGAAGGCCGTGGCCTTGATCGTCCGCAGCGCCTCGACCGAAGCTCCGTCCCAGGCCGTCGAGTTCTCGATCATGGGGCGCCAGAACCAGGGCTTCGGCGGCACGATGGTCACGGTTTCCAGAATACGCTCGGCCTGCGCCTGTTCGGTGCCCAGGGGGATATAGCGGGTGACAATCTCGGTGGCGTCCCGGCCGCAATCGCGCGCGATCGTCGCGGCCAGCACATCGGCGACCAGCGGCGAATCCGTCTGGGGCAGTCGCCCGCGCGAATAATCAAAGGTGGCGACGAGGCAGATCAACGCGAACAGGCCGAAGCCGATGCCGATCAGACGGCCTTTGCTGAACATCTCGCGTGCCTCAGTCCAAGTCCGGACGAGAATGTCCGCGACCAAGGGGTTCCCATGTTTGGGCGACGCGGTCCAGTCCTTACGGCCCCTCTGACACCCTCCCCGTCATCCCGGGCGCAGCCACCGGGTCCGGCCTTTGGCCGGCCCAAGGTTAAACCCTGCACAGACCCGGAACTCGAAGCGCGTCATTCTCGGGCTTGCCCCGAGAATCTCGTGACTAGCCAGCTGAAATCAGAGATGGGCGGGTCAAGCCCGACTATGACGCGCTTCGATGGATTCCGGAGCAGCGCCGCTGACGCGGCTTGTCCGGAATGACGGCGCGGGTGGAAGCAGCCGTGAGCTTACGCCCTCACCCCGCCTTCGGCATCTGGATGACGTTGTGCAGGGTCTGGTCCGCCGTCTTGAGGAAACGGCCGACATTGCGGGCCGCCTGGCGGATGCGCTGTTCGTTCTCGACAATGGCGATGCGGACGAAATCGTCGCCATGCTCGCCGAAGCCGATACCCGGCGCGACCGCAACCTCGGCCTTCTCGATCAAGAGCTTCGAGAACTCCAGCGAGCCGAGATGGCGGAACTTCTCCGGAATCGGCACCCAGGCGAACATCGAGGCCTGCGGCACGGGCACATCCCAGCCAGCCTTACTGAAACTCTCGACCAGCGCGTCGCGGCGCTTGCGGTAGATCTCGCGCATCTCGCGGATGCAATCGTCGGGGCCGTTCAGGGCGGCCGCCGCCGCGACCTGGATCGGCGTATAGGCGCCATAGTCGAGATAGGATTTTACGCGTGCGAGCGCAGCCAGCAGCCGCTCATTGCCGACGGCGAAGCCCATGCGCCAGCCCGCCATCGAGAAGGTCTTGGACATCGAGGTGAACTCGACCGTCACATCCATCGCACCCGGCACCTGCAGCATCGAGGGCGGCGGGTTGTTGTCGTCGAAATAGACCTCGGCATAGGCGAGGTCGGAGAGCAGGATCAGCTCGTGCTTCTTCGCGAAGGCGACGAGATCGCGATAGAAATCGAGCGAGGCGGTGAAGGCCGTCGGATTCGCTGGATAGCAGGTGACGAGCGCGATCGGCTTCGGCACCGAGTGGATGATCGCCCGCTCCAGCGCCGGGAAGAACGCCGGCGTCGGCTCGGCCGGCACCGAGCGGATGACGCCGCCCGCCATCAGGAAGCCGAAGGCGTGGATCGGATAGCTCGGATTCGGCACCAGCACGACGTCACCCGGGCCGGTGATGGCCTGCGCCATATTGGCGAAGCCTTCCTTGGAGCCGAGCGTCGCGACGACTTGCGTGTCCGGGTTCAGCTTCACGCCGAAGCGCCGCTCGTAATAATGCGCCTGGGCACGACGCAGGCCGCCGATGCCCTTGGAGGCCGAATAACGGTCGGTGCGCGGCTTGCCGGCGGTCTCGACCAGCTTCTCGATGACGTGCCTTGGGGCCGGCAGGTCGGGATTGCCCATGCCGAGATCGACGATATCGACGCCCTTGGCGCGCTCGGCTGCCTTGATCTTGTTGACCTGTTCGAAAACGTAAGGCGGCAAGCGCTTGATGCGATGAAAATCGGCCATATCGAACAGATCCCTCGCCAGGACGGCGGACTTATGATGCGCGCAAGTCATCATCCTTGCGCCAAGGGTGCTTAGCACCGCATCTTCGGTCAGGGCAGCCCTAAAAACGCAAGAATCAATCGAACGCTCCGGAAAAGCCGGTTTTCCCGGCCGATGCCGACTCAGTTCGTTGGCTGCGCCGCAGCGGGAGCCGGTGCCGGCAAGGCCTTGCCGAGCGAGACGGCCTGGGAACCTGCCGCATCATTGGCCATTCGCCTGGCCTCGAGCTGGCTCTCGATCTGCTTGAACTCGGCGCGCCGCTTGCAAGGGTCGGTCGGCTTCAGATCAGGTACTGGAGCCGTGAAACGGGCGGCCTGCCCCGTCGGCGTATAGGCCGGCGGCGGAGTCGGGCTTGCACATAAAGGATTGACGGCGATCGTCTTGTTGATCGGGATATATGCCGGATCGACAGGGCGGCTCTGCTGCACGAAGCTCTTGGCCTCCTGCGGGGTCGTGGCCATTCCGGCGACTTCGGCGACCGTCTTGACCGCTCCCTCGCCCGCGCAGCCTGCCAGCGACAGGGCAAGCATGGCCGGCCCCAGCAGCATGATCATCGATTTCGTCATGGGCGCAGCGAAGAGCTTGGGCGGATCGAGCAGCATGAGCGGTTCCGGCGCGTTGTCGATTTTTGTTTGTCAATCATATCGGCTACGTCCTTAATGGGACCAAAATGGGGAGTGTTAAGCTGCCCCGCAGAATAAAGCGACGGGAGAAGAAGCGCCATGAATCGGCCGAAGGACGACAAGCCGAGACTGGACGCCGGTTCGCCCGATGCCGCGCCGGAGACCCTAGCGCCCGACTTCGACCAATTCACGCAGAATATGGGCCGCCTGGTCGAGGAATACGGCAAGGTCACCGCCGCCTATCTGAAGCCGATCGAGCGTGGCGAGGCCAATACCGGCCCGACGGAAGAGGTCAGCGAGATGGTCAAGACGCTTGGCCGAGTCGCCGAGCGCTGGGTCAGCGATCCGCGCAAGATCATGGAGGCACAGGCCTCGATCACCGCCGACTTCCTCAACCTGTGGAGCGCCACGCTGAAGCGCGTCAGCGGCGAGGCGGCGGAGCCCGTGGCGCAGCCCGACAAGCGCGACGCGCGCTTCAACGACCCCGACTGGTCGGCGCATCCGATGTTCGATTTCGTCAAGCAGGCCTATCTCATCGGCTCGCGCTGGGCCGAGGACATGGTCGAGCGCACCGAGGACATCGACCCGCATACGCGCGAGAAGGCGCGTTTCTACGTCAAGCAGATCGCCGGCGCGCTCTCGCCCTCGAACTTCGTGGCGACCAATCCGGAATTGCTGCGCGAGACGCTGCGGCAGAACGGCGACAATCTCGTGCGCGGCATGAAGATGCTGGCCGAGGACATCGAGGCCGGCAAGGGCGAGCTCAAGATCCGCCAGTCGGACGCGCATGCCTTCGAGGTCGGCGTCAACATCGCCACCACGCCGGGCAAGGTGATCTTCCGCAACGAGATCATGGAGCTGATCCAGTACGCGCCCGCAACCGAGCAGGTGCTGAAGCGCCCGCTCCTGATCGTGCCGCCCTGGATCAACAAGTTCTACATCCTCGACCTCAACGCCGAGAAGAGCTTCATCCGCTGGTGCGTATCGCAGGGGCTCACCGTTTTCTGCATCTCCTGGGTCAACCCCGACGAGCGCCACGCCAGCAAGGATTTCGAGAGCTATATGCGCGAGGGCGTGTTCGCGGCGCTCGACGCCATCGAACAGGCGACGGGCGAGAAGCGCGTCACCACGATCGGCTATTGCGTCGGCGGCACGCTGCTCGGCGTCTCCTTGGCCTATATGGCGGCAGCAAAAGACAAGCGCATCGACAGCGCCACCTTCTTCACGACGCAGGTGGATTTCTCCAAGGCCGGCGAATTATCCGTCTTCGTCGACGAGGACCAGATTCGCGCGGTCGAGGAGAAGATGGCCAAGAGCGGCTATCTCGACGGCTCGCGCATGGCCGGCGCCTTCAACATGCTGCGGCCCAACGACCTGATCTGGTCCTATGCGATCAACAACTATCTCAAGGGCAAGGCCCCGACCGCCTTCGACCTGCTCTACTGGAACGCCGATTCGACCCGGATGCCGGCCGCCAACCACTCCTTCTACCTGCGCAACTGCTATCTTGAGAACAAGCTCTCAAAGGGCGAGATGCGCATCGGCGGCACGACGCTCGACCTGAAGAAGGTGACGATCCCGATCTATAATCTGGCCGCGCGCGAGGACCATATCGCCCCGGCGCCGTCGGTCTTCCTCGGCTCGCAATGCTTCGGCGGCCCTGTCGATTATGTCGTGGCGGGTTCGGGTCATATCGCCGGCGTGGTCAACCCGCCCGCCAAGGTCAAATATCAGTACTGGACCGGCGGCGCGGCTCTGGGGCGCTACGAGGACTGGATCGCGGCGGCGGCCGAGCATCCCGGCTCCTGGTGGCCGCACTGGTTCGCCTGGATCGAGGCGCAGGCGCCAAAGCGCGTGCCCGCGCGCCAGCCCGGCGACGGCAAGCTCGAGGCGCTCGGCGAGGCCCCGGGAACCTATGTGAAGATGAAGGCTTAGACGGGAATTTGGGGCGGGACGGACGGCTTGCGACCCTCAGCTGAAGTTCAAGATGTCCGCTGCAAAGGCACCTGTCGATATCACGCGGCCTGCTCAAGCGACTTGTCGGTCGCGCCGTCCATTCGGCCGATGGCGGTCAGAACAGGCTCCAGCTCGCGCAGCGGCATCTCCTCGAATGGCAAGTTCACGAAGGCCGTGACGCGAGCGGCCAGGTCGCGATAGCTCTGCAGGAAGGCGGCACGTTTGGCCGCTTGCGGGCCCGCGACCGACGCAGGATCGTCCAGTCCCCAATGCACCCGCATCGGCACGCCAGGGAAGGCTGGGCAGGTCTCTTCGGCCGCGTCATCGCAGACCGTGATGACGAGATCGAGTTCAGGGGCGGCAGGACCAAAGAACTCGTCCCAAGACTTCGAGCGCATCGCCGAGACCTCATAACCGAGGTCGTCAAGCAGGCCGAGAGCCAGCGGATGAGGCATCTCCTGCGGACGGCTACCGGCGGAATAGGCCTGGATCCGCCCGAGCCCTTCTCGGTTCAGCACCGCCTCAGCCATGATCGAGCGGGCCGAATTACCCGTGCAGACCACGAGCACGCGCAAGGGGCGTTCGCTGGCAACAAACTCGCGGCGAGCCGGGACGGATAGCGAAACGGGCGCACATCCCACTGGCCTCTCGCTGCAGCAGGCGTCGGAGAGGAAGGCGAGCAGCGCGTCAGCGCGCGGGGCCTGAGCGGCGAAAATGATGTGGCGGCCTTCCCGCCGCGACGCCAGCAGTCCGACCTGTTCGAGCGCACCCAGATGGGCCGACAGGGTGTTGTGCGCCACGGCCAGCAGCCGACCGATGTCTCCGGCGGCAAGCCCATGCGGGCTGTACCGCATGAGCAGGCGGAAGATCTCCAGCCGCGTCGGCTGCGCCAGCGCGCCGAGCAGCGCCACTGCGTCGGGAGAATCCAGCCTCGATGCGTCAAGTCCTGGCGTCACGCCGCGTCGTCCCTTCTGCCCATGTCCTTCCCGATTGCGTCGAGACGGTGCTGCAGCGCCATGCCTTGCAGCGTTGACAGCGGCAAGCTGGAAAAGATCGAGATCCGATTACTGAGCATGCGGTAGGCGTCCGCGAAGGCAAGCGCCTTCTGCACATCATCTCCTTGGAAGGCAGCAGGATCGGGCAGCGTCCAGAGCGCAGCCAACGGGTTGCCGGGCCAAGCGGGCGGCACCGCGTTGGCTGCGGTCTCGGACAAGGTGAAGACGAAGTCGAGCTCTGGCGAGCCAGCTTGGGCGAACTCGTTCCAGCTCTTGGGATGCAGGCCCGCCATATCGTGATTCAAAGATTTCAGCAGCCGAGCGGCAAATGGGCTGACCTCCGGCTGCGGTTGGCTTCCGGCGCTAAAGACCATGAACTTGTCGCCGGCGAGCCGCCGCATGATGGATTCCGCCATGATCGAGCGGGCGTGGTTGCCCTTGCAGATGAAGAGGACCTTCAGGGGAGCCGTTTCCATGGGGAAATCTCGTTATGTCGGTTACGATCGACATAAATGCTGCCCGAGCGATATGTCGGAGTCAACCGACATATTGACATATAGTCTTCATTCAGGCGATGGACCGTTCAGGATCATCGTAGGGAGCATGGATCATGCGGGTCGGCATCAACGGCATGGGGCGCATCGGGCGCCTGGCCCTGAGGGCAGCTCTCGGCGCCGCCGAGCGCCAGGGCGACGATCCGCGTGCCGGCAATCGACTCGACGTCGTGCATCTCAACGAGATCAAGGGCGGAGCGTTGGCGACGGCCCATTTGCTGGAATTCGACAGCATGCAGGGCCGTTGGCGCGCCGACATAGGCCCAGAGAGCGAGGGCGGAATCCGCATCGGCGAGCGCCGGATGGGTTTCTCGGCTCACGCTGCGCCCGGAGATATCCCTTGGGGCGACCTCGGCGTCGATGTCGTGCTCGAATGTACTGGCAAATTTTTAATGCCTGCTACGATCGAGGGCCATCTGAAGCGCGGTGCCAAGCGCGTCATCGTGGCGGCACCAGTGAAGGACGCGTCGGTCCTCAACGTAGTCATCGGCATCAACGAGCATCTCTACAAGCCCGATTTGCATCCGATCGTGACTGCCGCTTCCTGCACCACCAACTGCCTCGCCCCGGTGGTGAAGGTCGTTCATGAGAACCTGCGTATCCGCCACGGCCAGATCACCACGATCCACGACCCGACGAACACGAACGTTGTCGTCGATGCACCGCACAAGGATCTGCGCCGCGCCCGCTCCGCCATGCTCTCGCTCCAGCCGACGACGACCGGCAGCGCCACCGCGATCGCGCTGATCTATCCTGAGCTCAAGGGAAAGCTCGACGGCCACGCCGTTCGTGCGCCGGTGCTCAACGCCTCACTGACCGATTGCGTCTTCGAACTGGAGCGCCCGACGACGGCCGCTGAGGTCAACGAGCTGTTCAAGGCTGCTGCGAAGGGGCCGCTCGCCGGCATCCTGGGCTTCGAGGCGCGGCCGCTGGTCTCGATCGACTATCAGCGCGACACGCGCTCCTCGATCATCGACGGTCTGTCGACGCTCGTCACCGACGGGACGATGTTGAAGGTGTATGCCTGGTACGACAACGAGATGGGCTATGCCTGCCGCATGGTCGATCTCGCCTGCCACCTCGAACAGGTCGGGATCTGAGGTCGTGCAGAATCCGAGCGCGGGCCAAGGCTCGCGCAACTACACCATCGTCACAGCGGCCTATTGGGGCTTTACCCTGACCGACGGCGCGTTGCGGATGCTCGTGCTGCTGCACTTCTTCCGGCTTGGCTATTCGCCGTTCATGCTGGCCTTCCTGTTCCTTCTCTACGAGGCGGCCGGTATCGCCGCCAACCTGATCGGCGGCTGGCTTGCTGCGCGGTATGGCATCACCCGCATGCTGACGGTCGGGCTGACGACACAAATATTCGGCTTCCTGCTGCTTTCGGCGCTATCGCCGGACTGGACAGCTGCAGCCTCCGTGGCCTGGGTCGTCCTCGCACAAGGCATCTGTGGCGTTGCCAAGGACTTGACCAAGACAGCCTCGAAATCGGCGATCAAGATCGCGGAAGCGGCAGCGAAGGCCGAGGACGCAGAGGGCCGGCTGTTTCGCTGGGTGGCCTGGTTCACCGGCTCGAAGAACGCAATGAAGGGCATCGGCTTCTTCCTCGGCGGGTTACTTCTGGAGGCGCTGGGGTTCAGGGGTGCGCTATGGGCGATGGCCGCCATGCTCGCGCTGATCCTGCTGGGCGTGGTCACGTCGTTGCCGGCGATGATGGGCAAGGCCAAGGCCAGCAGGAGCGCCCGCGAGCTGTTCGCCAAGAACCGAGGCGTCAACCTGCTGGCGATCGCGCGCGTCGCATTGTTCGGAGCGCGGGACGTCTGGTTCGTCGTGGGTGTGCCGGTCTTCCTCTACGCCTCGGGCTGGACCTTCACCATGGTCGGCACCTTTCTGGCGATCTGGACCATTGGCTATGGACTGGTTCAGGCGGCCGCGCCCGCCTTAGTCCGGCGCAGCGCCGACGGACTGTCCTCCGAGGTCCTCGCCGCACGGCTCTGGTCGCTGGCGCTGGCGGCCGTCCCCTTCGCTATCGCCGGGCTCCTCGCAAGCGACTCGGGCTTGCGGCCCGACCTAGTCCTGGTCGTGGGCCTCAGCCTGTTCGGATTCGCCTTCGCGGTGAACTCGTCGGTCCACTCCTACCTGATCCTGGCCTATGCCGGATCGGAGAAATCGGCCGAGGATGTCGGTTTCTACTATGCGGCCAACGCGCTCGGGCGTTTCACAGGCACATTGCTGTCGGGGCTGCTCTATCAGGCAGGAGGGCTATACGCCTGCCTCATCGGATCCAGCTTGATGCTGGCGGCCTGCTTCGCCGCGACGCTAGCACTGCCTCTCCACCCCGAACGCATCGAGCGGGAAGGCTGAACCATACTCCAAGGCGCCAAAGCGCGCGCCCGCACGCCAGCCCGGCGACGGCAAGCTCAAGGCGCTGGCGGATGCGTTGCGGACATCTGGGCTCGCGCCAGCCTGCTCTCGAACTGGCCCGGAATACGCGCCGTGTTTCGCGGGCTGGCTAGAGCAATGTCCGATCCAATTGGATCGTTCAATTGCTCCATGTCATTGTTTTAATGCGTCTTCTTCACGCGAACCGGTATCCGCTTCGTTCGAAAACGCTTGAGGTGTTTTCGCCGGCGCATTTCGCTTTTCGCCGGAGCGGATAAGGTTGTGACCACGATACCCTAACGCTTAACAATGGGCCGAGGTTTTACATGCCGGGGTTTCTCATGCCGAGGTTTCCTATGCGCTATGCCCTGCTGACGCTCATTGCGGTCTTGCTCGCCTGTCCGGTGCAGGCTGCCGACCCAGTGCTGGCGCCGAGCGGTACGCTGCGCGTTGGATATATCGGTACGAACGTCGCGCAGGCTCGCCTCGACCCGGCAACCGGCACAATTTCGGGTGTGATCGCCGACATCACGCGCGAACTGGGCCGCCGGGCGGACGTGCCGGTCAGCATCGCGCCCCTCCCGACGGCCGCCGCCGTGCTTGAGGCGGTCAGAAGCGGCCAGGTCGACATCGGATTTGTCGCTCCGAACCCGGCGCGCACTGGCATTGTGCTCTACTCCCGGACATACATGCTGGTGCAGCAAAGCGCGCTTGTGAGTGCAGATTCCCCGCTCCGGTCCGTGAAGGAGCTTGACCGCCCCACTCAGGTGATCGGGGTGAACACCGATGACAGTGTCGGCGTGTGGCTGAAAGGGCGGCTGATCGCAGCGAAGGTGCGAGAGACGCCCGACTATACCTTGCGAGACGCTGTCCAGTGGCTTCGGAACGGGGAGGTGATTGCCTTCGCGGGTGGGCGACAGCGGCTCTCCAGCGCGACGCAGGGCGTTCCCGGCCTACGAATGCTCGACGACAATTTTTACGGTGTGCCGCAAGCCGTAGCCGTACCGATCGATCATCAGGATCGGCTTCAGTTGGTCAACGCGGCCCTCAGTGAGATGCGCTCAAGCGGTTTTCTGGCGGGCTCCGTCGCGCGCAGCGGCATCGACGGTCTTGCGGTTGCTCCAGCCGATCCGCAGGAACCGTGACCATAGGTGGCCGCCGCTATGACCGCGGCCAATCCGCGAAGAGCCTTCACAGCCCCGCGCTCGCCCCAGGCTCACAAACAAAAAGCTCACAAACAAAAAAGCCGGCCCGAAGGCCGGCTTTTCCTTTGTGCGGAAGCTCCGCTCAGTTCTTGCGAACGACCGGGCGCACCGGGACCGTCTCGGCCGGGTTATCCCAGCGATAGGTCAGGCCGACCGAGGCGATGTGGATCGAGGGCTTGGCCTCGGCGGTGTAGAACACGGCGGCCTGCTGCGGATGGCTGCCGTTGTAGTTCACGCTCGCCTTCTTCACATCGATATAGGTGTAGCCGAGATCGAGCTTGAGCTTGTCGTTGAACTGATAGCTCAAGCCGGCGGAGAGCCAGAGGCGATCATTATCGGCGATGAAGATCGTGCGGTTGCGGTCGTTCACGGCCGAGAGCTCGTAGCCGACACCGGCGCGCAGCGTCAGCGCGCTGCTGTACTTGTATTCCGCGCCCAGCGAGAAATACCAGGCATCGTCATATTGGAAGTTCAGGCTGGTGACCGGCGCGCCGTTCAGCTGGCTCACGATCGGAATGTTGCGGAAGCGGCTCCAATTCGTCCATTCCACGCCGGCATGGACCTGCCACTGATCATTGATCACCTGCGACACGCCCAACACGACCGAATCGGGCAGGTTGAGATTCGCCTTGACCGGAATGACCGCGAGCGGCGTGCGGAACGTGCCTTCAAGCGTCTGGCGCACCTCGGAGCGATAGGCCAGGCCGATCGCGGTCCCTTGGAACGGCGTCAAGGTGATACCGAAGCGATAGCCGAAATCGATCGTATCGCCCTCGATGATCACCGGCGCCGCCGTCGGCCCGACGCCCGAGGCCTGCTTCAGCGCGGCGTTGAAATACTGGACCTGCACCGCGGCGCCAACCGAGATCCAGTCGTTCACCTGATAGCCGATGGTCGGCGAGACGTTGATCGTCTGCACCTTGGCCGAGCGGCCATAGACCTGTCCGGCATTGACCTGCTGGTCGGGCTTGGAGCGCAGGCCATAGGGCGCGCCGGTGGTCACGCCGAGCCAGAAGCGGTCGGTGAGCTGCCAGGCGCTGTAAGAGGCGGGGATGAAGGCGCCGTCGCCGCCGAGATTGCCGGTGCCGTTCTGGATCGGGTTCAGCGGGCCGAGCGGCGAACCCAGGCGCGTGGCCGCGGTCGGCTGATAGTCGGCATTCGCGTTGAGATAGGTGAAGTTCCAGTTGCTGTTGCGGCCGGGGAACATGGTGATCGTGGCCGGGTTCCAGGCCATCGACCCCATGCCGATGCCGCCCGAGGCGGCGCCGGCATAGGCCATGCCGAGCCCTTCGGCGCTCTGGCCGCTGCGGATGGCGAAGGAGCTGGCGGAGGCGGAGCCGGCCGCGAGAAGAGCAGCTGCCGAAACGGTTGCCGCGGCGATGAGGCGAACGGTGCTCTTCATCCTAATCCATCCCTTTGATTGCATTCTTTCGAGGTCGAAGCGCCTCGCTGACACCACCATGACGCGAGGCCGGTTTCGCCGCAATCCCGCCGCAAGCGCCCTGAAAACGCCGCAACTTCGCTTGTTTCCGAAGCGGCAGGCCGAAAAATCGCTAAAAACCTGCCGATTTCTCGCATCGTCGCGAAACGGCACGGGCAAAACGATCGTTTACATGCGAACTATCGTCGATTTCGACGCACCCGGCTAAAATCCATGCAAGGCAGCCCGATTGCCGGGCATGTTGCTTTCGCGGGATACGTTGCATCGGCGCAACAATCTCATGGCTATCCAGACGCAGCCGCGTCATGCGCGGGAACTCACTTGTCATTGCGCGCCCCATCCGCTCAGGTGCGCGCCACCCGAATTAGATCGATTGAAACAGGGGGAAACACCATGAAACTGCTGCGATACGGCGCTTTTGGCCAGGAAAAGCCGGCTCTTCTCGACGCCAAGGGAGGCTTGCGCGACCTCTCCAGCGTCATTCCGGATCTCGCCGGCAAGACGCTCGGCTCGGCCTCACTCGCCAAGCTCAAGGCGCTCGATCCCGAATCGCTGCCGCTCGTCCAGGGTTCGCCGCGAATCGGCGCCTGCGTCGGCGACGTGCATAATTTCATCGCCGTCGGCCTCAACTTCGCCGATCACGCCGCCGAGACCGGCGCCGCGATCCCCAAGGAGCCGATCCTGTTCAACAAGGCGCCGAACTGCATCGTCGGCCCCTATGACGACGTGATGATCCCGAAGGCCTCGGTGAAGACCGATTGGGAGGTCGAGCTCGCCATCGTCATCGGCGACGGCGGCTCCTATATCGACGAAAAGGACGCCATGGCCGCGATCGCCGGCTTCTGCGTCTGCAACGACGTCTCGGAGCGCGAGTTCCAGGCCGAGCGCGGCGGGCAATGGGCCAAGGGCAAGGGCTGCCCGACCTTCGGACCGCTCGGCCCCTGGCTGGTGACGCCAGACGAGATCACTGAGGTGCAAAATCTCGGCATGTGGCTCGAGGTCGATGGCGAGCGCGTCCAGAACGGTTCGACCAAGACGATGATCTTCGGCGCCGCCTATCTGGTGCATTACATCAGCCAGTTCATGCGCCTGGATGCCGGCGACGTCATCACCACCGGTACGCCTCCCGGCGTCGGCCTCGGCTTCAAGCCGCCGCGCTTCCTGAAGGGCGGCGAGGTCGTCACGCTCGGCATCGACGGGCTGGGTACGCAGAAGCAGAACTTCGTGCCGTTCAAGGCTGCCTGAGAGCTTTAAAAAAAAGCGCCACCATGACCGCTTGACCCGGTCATGGTGGCGTAAGCTTCAACCGGCGAACGGCCCTCATTCTGCCATGAGCGCTCACCGGAAGCGGTCCGCCGGAGTGACGGCGCCCCGAACTGCAGCCAACCGGCCGCATATGTTTCCAGAGATTTCACGCCGCCGCGATCCGCGCACCCCCCAAATGGGGGCATCCTGCCACATCGGCAGTCAGCCGAGCTTCGCCGCGCCCTGAAGCATGCCGACGAGATCCGACTGGCGGTGAACCCCGGTCTTGGCGAGGACGCGCTTGAGCGTCGTACGCGCGGTGCCCTCCGTCACGCCCAGTCGCTGCGCCGCCTGCCGGGGCGCATGCCCGGCGGCGATCATCGCCGCGAGCTTCGCCTCCGCCGGCGTCAGGTCGAACAGCCCCTCGATGAGATCAGCGCCCGGAACGCGATGGGGCAGCACCGGCGTCGCGACCAGGATCGCGCTCGCCAGGGTGAACACGTCGCGCGCCCGGCCTGTCACAGGCGAGAGATGCACGACGATGGGCGGGTGCCCCTGCCCCGCCGGGATCGCGATCGAACGCACCGCCGCGTCATGAGCCTGATAGGCGAGCGCCGCCATGGCCGTCTCCAGCATGCGGTCGGCGGCGGCATCGACGATCCCGAGCCGCGCCGGCCGGTCGCGGAAGACCGTCGGCATCAGCGCGGTCAGCAGGCTGTTGGCGCTGAGAATGCGCCCGCCCGGTCCCAGCACGGCGCCAGGCAAACCCATCATTTCGAGCGCCTGGGCGGCAGCCCTCGCCCGCTCCAGCCCGAGACGCCGCGCCAGCAGGCCGGCGCGGGCGAAATGCGGCCGCAACCGGTTGAGCGAGGCGACCGCCTCGGGCTCCACCGTGCCTTCGTCGAAGCCGCGCTCGCAATGGACGACGATCACATCACCCGAGGGACAGGCGATCGCCGTCGCCACGGCCGAGCCATAGCCCGAAGGGATCAGCATCTCCTGATAGAGCGGCTCGGTGGCGATCTCCTCAGTCGTGAACACATCCGTGTCGGTGATGAAGCCCGCATGCCGGTTGGCGAGAAGCCGCAAACTGCGCTGGTTCACCGGCACGGGCAGGCGCAGCATGATGTCGTTATAGGTATTCTCGAAGGCCGCGCTCGACGCCGTCAGGCGCGCCTCTGCGTTCAGTATCGTGCCGAACAGCGCCTCGCGACAGCCGGCGAGTTCGGCCGTCGCCCGCAAGACCTCCGGCCATCCCTCCGAGACGATGGCCGCCTCATAGATACGGTCGATCAGTTGGTTTTCGTCGATGAGTTGGCTTTCCTGGGACGCGACCGTCGGCAAGAGCTCATCCTTTCGCCGCGCCTTCGCGGCGCGCATCTGCCCTTATGCTACGACGCGCCGCGAAAACTGCCTTGTGCTGGAACAAGCGCCCCTTCACGTTTCCGTGAAGGCCGGATGTCAGCCCTCAGCGAGCCCCAGCATCAGCCGGATGTTCTGCACCGCCGCACCCGACGCGCCCTTGCCCAGATTGTCGAGGTTGGCAACCAGCACCGCCTGCCCCAGTGCGTCATCGCCGAAGACGCGCAGTTCGAGCCGGTTGGTGTCGTTGAGCGATTCCGGCTCCAGCTTGCCACCGGCCTGAGCGCTCGGCACGACGCTGACATAGGTCGAGCCGGCATAGTGCGCGGTCAGCGCGGCCTCGAGCGCGGCGGTCGTCGGCTTGCCCGGCAGCATGTCGAGATGCAGCGGGATCGAGACTAGCATGCCCTGCCGGAAATTCCCGACCGAGGGCACGAAGATCGGCCGCCGCGTCAGGCGCGAATAGAGCTGCAATTCCGGCAGATGCTTGTGATGCAGGCCAAGCCCGTAGAGCTCGAAGGCCGGAGCGGCGCCGGCTTCATGGGCCTCGATCATGCTCTTGCCGCCGCCGGAATAGCCCGACACCGCATTGACCGTAATGGGGTGATCCTGCGCCAGCAGGCCGGCATCGACCAGCGGCCGCAACAGCGCGATCGCACCGGTCGGATAGCAGCCGGGATTGGAGACGCGGTTGGCGTTGGCGATCTTCTCGGCATGGCCGGGCGCCATCTCGGCGAAGCCATAGACCCAGTCCGGCGCGACGCGATGGGCCGTCGCCGCATCGACGATCTTGGGCGCGTCGCTGCCGAGTTCGTCAGCGAGCGCGACCGATTCCCTGGCCGCATCATCGGGCAGGCAGAGCACGACGAGATCGACGCCCGCCATCATCTCCTTGCGCGCGGCGGGATCCTTGCGCTTGTCGGCAGCGATGCTCTTGACCACGACCTCGGGCAGGGCCGCGAGCCTGTCGCGGATGCCGAGCCCCGTGGTGCCGGCCTCGCCGTCGATGAAGATGGATTTCAGGTTCTGGCTCATCTGGACCCCCGATGGGTGCGAAAGCAGGTTGCTTCGTCGGCTTCAGACATAAAAAAACCGCGCTCATGGCGCGGTCACGGACAATCGGACTAGCAGCCGAGCGTCATCGCGGTCGCGCAGGGGCGGCCATGGTCGGGCGACGTCGGATCAGGTTCGTGATCATACGGAGGGATATGATGGAGGGAGGCTGCGGTGTCAATCACGACGCAGGCCAACGCTCCATCGTCATGGTCGGGCTTGTCCCGACCATCCACGCCTTCCTTTGTCGATCTCGACGTCCAAGACGTGGATGCTCGGCACAAGGCCGAGCATGACGAGAGGGCCTATCTCAATGATTTGAATCGGTTGCACTGCCGCGCTGCCAAACCGATTCAACCACCTCACCCCATCTTCTTCAGCGCCAGCGCTTGGATGTAATGCTGCGCCACGGCCGCGCCGGCGATCGCGGTCGCGTCGGCATGGTCATAGGGAGGCGAGACCTCGACCACGTCCATGCCGCGGAAATCGAGGTCGCGGATGCCCCAGACCATGCCCAGCCCCTGCGCCGAGGAGAGCCCGCCCGCCACCGGCGTGCCGGTGCCCGGCGCGAAGGCGGGGTCGAGCCCGTCAATGTCGAAGGTGAGATAGGCCGGGCCGTGCCCCACCCGCTGCCTGATGCGCGCAACGACGCCGTCCACGCCGAGCGCCTGCGCGGCATAGCCGTCGATGACCGCGATGCCGCAATCGCGCGGCGCGACCGTGCGGATGCCGATCTGGATCGAGCGCTCGACATCGATCAGCCCCTCGCGCACCGCCTCCAGCACGAAGGTGCCGTGGCTGATCGCGCCGATGCCGTCATCCCAGGTGTCCTGATGCGCATCGAACTGCACCAGAGCGAGCTTGCCATGGCGGGCGACATGGGCGCGCAGCAGCGGCAAGGTGATGAAATGGTCGCCGCCGAGCGTGACGAGATGGGCGCCGCTGGCGATGATCTTGGCGGCCCCCTCCTCGATCGCCTTGGCGCAGCCCTGGAGATCGCTGCGCGGCAGCAGGCAATCGCCGTAATCGACAGCTGAAAGATGCTCGAACGGGTCGATGCGCGAGGGATATTGCGCATCACCGTCAAAGATCGCGCTGACGCGGCGCAGGGCTTGCGGGCCGAAGCGCGTGCCCGGCCGGTTCGAGACGGCAAGGTCGAAAGGCACGCCCCAGATCACCAGGTCGCAGCCGGTGAAATCCTTGCTGTAGCGGCGGCGCATGAAGGAGAGCGCCCCGGCATAGGTCGGGTCATGCGCGGCCCCGCGCCTGTCGCCCGTGAAGGCGTGGTCGATCGTCGGGGTGTCGGCGGGTTCGGTCATGTCAGCGATCTCGAAAGGGCTCAGCGGCGCGGGCCGGCAAGCCAGACATAGAGGCACCAGGGCAGGATCAGCGCGAGCGCGGACAGCACCAGCCGCAGCGTCGTCCAGGCGATGGGATAGTCCAGCGCCCGGCCATTGAGCTCCGGCACGCCATGGATCATCCCAAGCGCGATGGCCGGCGCCAGAACAATCACCAGCGCGCTGCCAATGCGCCGGCCACGCGATGCGTCCTCGCGCGACAGCGCCAGCAGAGCGGGCACAGCGATCATGCCGAAAGCGATCAGGACGAGCAGGACGCGCATGGAGTTCCGGAGCGGCGGGTCGAGTTCTGGAATCTAGCACGGCGGACCCGCGGCTCCAGCCGCTGCGGCAGTGCTGCACAGCCGAATCTGTCGTTTCCAAGGGATTTTCTCGTGGAAGAGCCGCTCGCGCTTCGAGATCGACGCTCCGCCAGCGCAGGTGTAGAACCGCGCTTGCCCACCTGCTGGATCCTCTTCATGACTCACGACGCCTACCCCGACAGCCTGATCCGCGACATCCTCAAGAGCGTAAAGCGCATCGCGCTGGTCGGAGCCTCCGGCAACGAGGCGCGGCCGAGCTGGATCGTGACGAAATACCTGCTCGATCGCGATTATGACGTCATCCCCGTCAATCCCGGCCTCGCCGGACAGACGCTGCTCGGCAAGACCGTCTATGGCTCGCTGAAAGACATCCCCGGCGCGATCGACATGGTCGAGATCTTCCGCAATTCGGAAGCCGCCGGACCGATCACCGACGAGGCTCTGACGCTCGATCCTCTGCCCAAGGTCATCTGGATGCAGCTTTCGGTGCGCAATGACGAGGCCGCCGCGCGGGCCGAGGCGAAGGGCGTCACCGTGATCATGAATCGCTGCCCCAAGATCGAATATGGCCGGCTCTCCGGCGAGATCGGCTGGCAGGGCATCAATTCGCGGATACTCTCCTCGAAGAAGCCGGTGCTCGCCGGCAAGGGTTTTCAGAAGCTGACGATCCACCGGCCGGGGACGTGACGGGATCGAGCGGGTCGAGCGTCGGCGCTCAGGGCGCTGACAAGCTCGTCGCGATACGCAGCGTCAGCGCCGTCTGCCCGTTCGGGCGGTAGAAGGTGTCGAGCGCCGCCTTGTCCATCAGCTCGGCGGCGCGCGGCGTGCCCATCTGCGCATAATAGGCGCGCACGCGCTCGCTACCTTTGTCACTGAACGTCTTGCCCCCGATGCGCCCACCGTCGCGGTGGACAGGATGGAAGCCCAACCCGTTGCGGGCGGTCATGCCCTCGGTCACATTGCCGCCATTGACGTAATGGCGGCGCACGCCAGCGACGAAGACATAGGTGCAGGCGCTGGCGCAGTTGGCACTGTCGGCGTCGACCACCGTCGCAATGCCGGCCTTGCGTACCATCCGGCCGATCGCCATGGCAGGATCGATCTTGCCGCCGCCGCTCGACAGATAGAGCACGCGGATCGGCTGGGAGCGCGGCTTGTCGAGAAAAGCCTTGAAGATCGTCTCGTCGCCGACCACGAACGGACCGCTCAACGTGGCAACCGAGCCGCTCTCCGAAAGCCAGATCGCCCGAGCGGGGCTTGTGAGAACGAAAAAACTGGCGAGGAGACCCGCTGCCGCGATTGCACACCGACCAGCCATCGCCATCACCCCATAACCTTGCGCTGCACAAATTCGGCCGGCTCGTCCGGACTGTCAACGCCGTGCCCGAGGCGGAATCAGGAGGCTTGGCCTGTGTGCGAACATGCGCGCTTTTATCCCAGCCACTATGATTGCGAACAAGCCGATCGCGGGCGGCCTTCTTGACCAGAGCGTTTTCGAGCGAAGTGGACACCGGCTCGCGTGAAGAAAACGCGTTAAAACAAGGATCTAGAGCATTTCCTCGTTTCGGAGAAGCGCGAAAATTCTCTCGACGGAGCGGTCGTCTGCCAGGCAGCCACGACACGCCACCGGAGGAGCTCGTGTTGAACGAACGAACCACCACCTGCTGCATCGGCGGCGGCGGCCCGGCCGGGATGATGCTCGGCTTCCTGCTGGTGCGGGAGGGCGCGCATCGTCCGCCTCGGCATCAGGCCGGAGCGTATCGGGCCACAGCTCGCAGCCCGCCCTTGAGCACCCGGCCTCTGAATTGACGCCGTCGAGGCCGTTCTTTAAAACGAACGCGCCGTCTCGAATTCAGAAGTCTTCAGGGAGCACGCCATGACCGACCGCGCACCGGGTTTCCACACGCTTGCCATCCATGCGGGCGCGGCCCCTGACGCAGCCACCGGCGCGCGCGCCACGCCGATCTACCAGACCACCAGCTTCGTCTTCGACGATGTCGATCACGCTGCCTCGCTCTTCGGCTTGCAGGCCTTCGGCAATATCTACAGCCGCATCGGCAACCCGACCAATGCGGTGCTGGAGGAGCGCGTGGCCGCGCTCGAAGGCGGCACGGCGGCACTCGCCGTTGCCTCGGGCCACGCCGCCGAGTTCCTGACCTTCCACGCGCTGCTGCAGCCGGGCGACGAGTTCGTCGCCGCCAAGAAGCTCTATGGCGGCTCGATCAACCAGTTCAACCACTCCTACAAGAACTTCGGCTGGGGCGTGATCTGGGCCGATTCCGACGATCTTGAGAGCTTTGCCGCCGCAGTGACACCCAAGACCAAGGCGATCTTCATCGAATCGATAGCCAATCCCGGCGGCGTCGTGGTCGACATCGCCGGCATCGCGGCCATCGCCAAAAAGCACAACATCCCGCTCATCGTCGACAACACGATGGCGAGCCCCTATCTGATCCGCCCCTTCGAGCATGGCGCCGACATCGTCGTGCACTCCGCCACCAAGTTCCTGGGCGGGCACGGTAATTCCGTCGGCGGCATCATCGTCGATGGCGGCTCGTTCAACTGGGTCGGCGACGACCGCTACCCGATGCTGTCCAAGCCCAGACCTGAATATAACGGCATGGTGCTGGGCGAGACCTTCGGCAATTTCGCCTTCGCCATCGCGACCCGCGTGCTCGGCCTGCGCGACATGGGTCCGGCGCTCTCGCCGTTCAACGCCTTCCTGATCCTGACCGGCATCGAGACCCTGCCGCTGCGCATGCAGCGCCATTGCGAGAACGCTCTGGCCGTCGCCAAACATCTGTCGAGCCATCCGGCGGTGGAATGGGTCAGCTATGCCAGCCTGCCCGGCAATCAATATTACGAGCTCGCCCAGCGCTATTCGCCCAAGGGCGGCGGCGCGGTCATGACCATCGGCCTCAAGGGCGGCTACGAGGCCGGCGTCAAGCTGGTCACGGACCTCAAGCTGTTCTCGCATCTCGCCAATATCGGCGACACCCGCTCGCTGGTGATCCACCCGGCCTCGACCACCCATCGCCAGCTCACCGACGCGCAGAAGACGGCCTCGGGCGCCGGACCGGAGGTGGTGCGGCTCTCGATCGGACTGGAGGATGTCGTCGATCTGATCGACGATCTCGATCAGGCGCTGGGCTGAGTCTCGGCAGTCGGGAATAGGCAGTCGGCAGTCGGTTTCCAGCCCCTTCCCCACTGCCCACTGCCTACTGCCTACTGCCTACTGCCGCCCCCTCCGTCCGCGTCAGATGCACCACGCCCATGGCGAGCACGGTGAAGCCGAGCGCCTGATGCGCGAGCCCCGCCCATAACGGCACGACCAGCAGCAAGGTCACGATGCCGAGCGCCGACTGCGCCAGGACGAGGCCCGAGATCGCGGTCGCGCGCTTGGCCGCGCCCGAGCCCGGCATGACGCGGCGCAGCCAGAGCATGTGCCAGAGCGCGACCGCGAGCAGGAGATAGGCGCCGAGGCGGTGGTTGAACTGCACCAGAGCGACATTGTCGACGAAGTTTTCCCAGAACGGGTTCTGCGCGAACAGCATCGAGGCCGGCGGCACGAGCGCGCCGTCCATCAATGGCCAGGTGTTGAGGGTGAAGCCCGCGCGCGCGCCCGCCACAAGCCCGCCGAGCGCGATCTGCAGGAAGAGCAGCGCCAGGAGTAGCCAGGCGACGGCCCGTCCCCGCCTCGGCTCGATGCGCCGCGGCGGTGTCAGTGAGGTCGCGAAGGCGATGACCGAGGCGAAGAACAGCCCGGCGAAAGTGAGATGAAGCGTCAGTTTCACCGGCGCGACGGCGACCATGCCGGGCTCTAACCCCGAGGCCACCATGATCCAGCCGATCGCGCCCTGCAGGCCCAGCAGCAGGCCCATGCCGAAGAGGGTCAGCGTCCGCCGCCAGGGCAGCAGGCGGCGCAGCGCCACGACCAGGAAACCGGCGAGATAGACCAGGCCGATGAAGCGGCCGAGCTGGCGATGGCCCCATTCCCACCAATAGATGAACTTGAACTCAGCCAGCGCCATGCCGGCATTGAGAAGCTGGTATTGCGGGCTGGCGCGATATTTCTCGAACTCGGCCGCCCAGGCGGCCTCCGAGAGCGGCGGCAGCGCGCCGGTGATCGGCTTCCATTCGGTGATCGAGAGGCCCGAGCCCGTCAACCGCGTCGCGCCGCCGACGATGACCATGACGAAGACGAGCGCGGCCACGATCCAGAGCCAGCGGCGGATGCCGGCATGGCTTGTGCTGCTGCGGGTCTGCGAAACGGGCTGGTCCAGGGCGATCGTCACGGAAGCTGCGCCTTCGCTCGTCAATGCCGCGCTTCACAATCCGGCGCGCGGGTGACAGATAGACCCGCAAGATAGACCCGACAACGCCCGCATTGCCGCAGCCGACGGCTTGCAGGGCCGGAGACGAAGCATGACCCAGAGCCACCGCAAACTGATCGGCACCGTCGCGATCCTCGCCTTCGTCTGCATCTACGCGCTCGTCGCCATGGCGCTGGCGCAGGGCCGCATCACCGAGGCGCCGAAGCTGGTGCAGACGATCGCCTATATCGCGCTCGGCCTCGCCTGGGTCCTGCCGCTGCTGCCGCTGATCCGCTGGATGGAGCGCAAGGACGAGAGGTGAAGGGCGCAGAGAACCCCTCTCCTGTAAGGAGGGCGGCAGGGGTGAGGGTGTGCCGCTGATTGTTGGAGCGAGGCTGTGCCGCAGCGCGTTTTCCCTTCTCCCCTCGGGGGAGAAGGTGGCAGCGCGTAGCACTGACGGATGAGGGAAGTCTTGTTCCGGCTCGCTTCCTTCCCTCATCCGACCCGGCTTCGCCGGCCCACCTTCTCCCACCCATCTCGGGCTTGCCCGAGATGGGCAGCCTAAGTGTCAAAGTCGGCAACAGCCGACTTTGATGGGGAGAAGGGAAGCGAGCTACCCCACATTCACCCGCCGCCCCCGGTTCCACAGCAGGAAGGGCAACCCCGAGAGCAGCGCCCGCACCGCCTCCTCGCTCTGGTGATGACCGTTGAGCGAGACGCGGGGCAAGGCGTGGAGATGGCGCGCATGCGCATCGAAGAGATGGCCCGGCCGCGTCGTCACGGCGCTGGCGAACCCCGCCTTCGCCGTCATCTTGAACTCGCGGGGTCCTGCCGAGGTCGGGTCTCCCACGGGATAGGCGAAGTGATGGATCGGAATGCCGAGCTCCGCCTCCAGCCGCGCCTTGCTCTCGACGATCTCGCTAAGGGCGATCCCGGTCTCGTGTTTCGCCAGCATCGGGTGACTGAGCGTATGGGCGCCGATCGTCACGCCGGGCGCGCCCGAGACGGCGCGCAGCGTCTCCCAGGGCAGGCATTCGCGCTCGACAAGTGCTGCCGGGTCGATGCCGGCCTGTTGCGTCAGGGCGGAAATCACAGCGAGCAGAATCGATTCCGGCTGTTTGCGCAGCCGCCAATAGAGCGCGGTGAAGGCCTGCAGCTTCTCGGTATCGGTTTCGGTGCGGGCAGCAAAGCCGCCATCGGGCAGCTCCACCGCGACGCGCGGCAGGGCGCGGATCGCCTCCTCCAGCTCGAGCCACCAGAGCCGCGCGCTGCGGTCGGCGAAGCCCGGCGTCACGAACAATGTCCAGGGCGCCTCATGCTTCGCCAGCACCGGCCAGGCATGGTCGAGATTGTCGCGATAGCCGTCATCGAAGGTCAGCGCGACGAAGAAGCGGCTCTGCCTGTTGCTGGTCAGGCGCGCCACCGCCTCGTCGAGCGAGACGAGGTCATAGCCTTCGGCCCTGATCAGCGTCAGGGTCAGGTCGAGAAACGCCGGCGTGATCTCCAGCAGGCGGTTGGGCTGGAATCCCGCCGTGGAAGCCGGCCGGACATGGTGCAAGGTCAGGATCACGCCCGCGCCTTGCGCAAGGCCCCTGCCCCAGCGGTCGGCACGGGTCAGCGCGATCGCCTTGAACACGGCCGAGAAGGCTTTGTGGCGCAGAGTCATCGCTTATCCCTAGAGCTTTTCCGCGTTTCTCCTCGCGGAAATGCCCTACCTCCTTGTTTTATCGCATTGTCTTTACGCGAACCGGTGTCCACTTGGCTCGAAAATGCTCTCATCTAAGAGTGAGAGCAGGATCGATTGCGAAAAACCGGTACCCACTTTTTCGCATCCTGCTCTAGCAACCGCTCGGTAACGCTGTTCACCGATCTCGCGGCCGGCTCACGCGAGCTTGACCGGTCTGTTCACAATAGCGGGTTAAAAGGGCGCATCATTTGCCCGCAGAGGCCGCCTGAGCATGTCCGCACTCGCCGAACGCCCTTCGGCCTTGTCCCTCACCGAGAACCGCAGCGCGCTCAGTGCCCGGCCCTGGCGCTCGCTCGCGATTGCCTCCGACATCGTCGCGATCGAAGCCGATTGGCGCGCGCTGGAGATGCATGCGCTGGTGACGCCCTATCAGGCCTATGGCTGGGTGCAGCCCTTCACCGAGACGGTCGGCGCGGCCCATGGCATGGATTTCCGCTATGCCGTGCTGCGCGATGCGCTCGCCCAGGCCATCGCGATCCTGCCGCTGGTCATCACGCGCCGCAACGGCATCCGCTTCGCCGAATTCATCGGCGGCAAGCACGCCAACTATCATATGGGCCTCTACGCGCCCGATTTCGCCGCAGCCCTCGATGCCGGGACGACGCATCGGATGCTCGACGAGATCGGGGCGGCGATAGGCGGGCTCGACGCTTTCGTCTTCGTCAACCAGCCGACCCTGTGGCAGGGCATAGCGAACCCGACGGCCCTGCTCGCGGCCGGGCCGAGCCCGAGCGGCGCCTATAAGCTCGCGCTCACGCCGGGCGATTCCGACGGTGCGCTGCGGCGCGCCATGAGCAGCCACGCGCATAAGAAGCTCAAGAACAAGCGCAACCGCTTCGCCAGCTTCGGCGCGTCGCGACTGGTCAAGGCGCAAAGCGAGGCCGAGATCAACAGCGTCATCCACGCCTTCCTGATCCAGAAGGCCGCGCGCTTCAGGGCCATGGGCGTGCCCGATCCTTTTGCCGATCCGGCGATGCGCTCCTTCCTGCAGCGCGCCGCCGCAACGGGAGGCGCGGTCGCGCCGGCGCTCGAACTCTACTCGCTCGATGTCGAGGGCCATTCGGTCGCGACCTATGTCGGCGCGGTGCAGGGCCAGCGCTTCTCCGGGATGGCGACCTCTTTCGACATGGACAGCGAGATCGCCAAGACCAGCCCCGGCGAGATCCTGCTGGTCGATCTGATCAAGCTGAAAGGCAATGCCGGCATCAGCGTCTTCGATCTCGGTGTCGGCGAGGCGCGCTACAAAACGACGATCTGCGATGATCGCGACGAGCTGGTCGACACCTTCCTGCCGCTCACAGTGAAGGGACGCGCCTTCGCCGGCGTGGCTCGGGCCAAGCGCGCGCTCAAGCGCCGGGTCAAGAGTTCGCCTGTGCTGCTGAAACTGGCGCAACGCGCCTCCGGCTGGCTGAACCGAGGTCGCAGCGCGAGCGAGGAATAGGCCCTCGGAGATTGTCGTCGAGGTTCGAAACCACGCCGTCATGGTCGGGCTTGACCCGATCATCTCTTGAACCAGCACAATCTGGTCATGCGTTTCTCGGGGCAAGCCCGAGAATGACTCTCTACGATGGATCCCTGATCCGAGATGCGTAAACCTCAGGCCGGCTCCTCGTCGTGCTGGCGCGTCATCGCCATCGCGCCGGCGAAGTTCACGGGCGCATCGAGCACGAGCGCGACCGGCGCCTTCGTCAGATCCGAGAGGCGATAGGCCGCCTCGACCGCGTGGCCGTTGCCGACCTGGCCGGCCATGACGAGCCCGCCCTGGGCGCGCCCGGCGATCGGCGCCAGAACGGCGCTGTCGTCGCTTGAGGCTGCCGCCACCAGCACCCAGTCATAGGTCTCGCAGAGCGCATC
Source organism: Bosea vaviloviae (assembly GCF_001741865.1). Classification (NCBI taxonomy): domain Bacteria; kingdom Pseudomonadati; phylum Pseudomonadota; class Alphaproteobacteria; order Hyphomicrobiales; family Alloboseaceae; genus Allobosea; species Allobosea vaviloviae. The sequence continues at coordinate 3,717,234 of NZ_CP017147.1, read as the reverse complement.
CAGCGCGACCTCGACAAGGTCGGGCGCCGCCAGAACCGCGTCACGGCCGGCATGGCCGGGTCCGATGCGGTGCAGCCGCGAGCCCTCGGCGCGCGTGATGATATCGGAGAACAATGCCTCGCCGGCGAGCAGTTCCGAGAAGCCGGGCCGGCTGAGATCCTCGTCGACGACAAGATCGATGATGATGCAGCGGCAGCGCTGGGACAAAAGCTCGGCCAGGTCGCGCGCCGTCGTCGCGCCGTCGCCGCCGCCATCCAGCACCACGACCATGGGAGCCATGCCGCGCGGCGGCTCGTCGATCCGCTCGGCGAGATCGGCCAGCGTCTCTTCCGGTCGCTCAAGGTCGAGCGTGATCTGGCCGAGCCGGCCGGTATGAGTGAGCAGCCCCGCGACGCGCTCGCGGCGCGGGTCGGTGCGAGCGGTCGCGCCGCCGCCCACCCAACCCGGAGCGCGCTGCGGCTTGCCGGACGGCGCACCGGCCTGCCCGTTGAGCAATTCGCGCGAGGCGACTGCGGCCAGCGCGATCATGAAGGTCGCCAGCGTCGCCACGACCATGGTCGGGATCTTCTTGGGGAAGGACGGCTCGGTCGGCTCGACGGCGCGCGAGATGATGCGGGCATCGGCCGGGGCGGCGTTCTGGGTGTCGCGCGCCATCGCCTCGCGGTAGCGCTGCATATACTGCTCGAGCTGGTCGCGCAGCGTGCGGGCCTCGCGCTCCAGGGCGCGCAACTGCACCTCGCTGTCATTGGCGCTTGAGACGTTCTTCTTCTGGCCATCGAGGGCGGCGGTGAAGCTCTCGACACGCTGGCCGGCGATCTTGGCCTCGTTCTCCAGGGTGCGCACCGCGCGCTCCGAGGCAGCACGGAGCTGGCCCTCGAGATCGGCGAGCTGAGCGTTCAACTCCTTGATCCGCGGATGCTCGGAGAGAAGGTTGCGCGATTCGAGCGCGATCTGGGCACGCAGGTTGACGCGCTGCTCGATCAGGCGGCGCACCAGTTCGTTATTGGCGACATCGGGGATTTCGAAGGTGCGGCCCTGCTTGATCGCGTCGCGGATCAGGCCGGCCTTGGCCTGCGCCTCGGCCTGCTGGCTGCGGGCGGCAGAAAGCTGAGCCGAGAGGTCGGTGAGCTGCTGGGAGGTGATCGTGGTGTTGTTGGCGCCGACCAGCAGGCCATTTCGCGAGCGGTATTCCTCGACCTTGGCCTCGGCCTCGGCGAGGCGCTTGCGCAAGGGATCGATCGTGGTCGAGAGCCAGGAGGAGGCGCTGCGCGCCGTGTCCTGCTTCGCCGCCTCCTGCGTCTCCAGATAAGTGCTGGCGATGGTGTTGGCGCCCTTGGCCGCGAGCTCGGGATCACGCGAGGTGAACTCGACCGAGACGATGCGCGAGCGACCGACGGGATAGACCAGCAAGCGGTCATAATATTTCTCGAGGACACGCTCCTCCGGCGAACGATCGGCCGGATGGCCGCCGATTCCGATCATCACGCCGATCTTCTTCAGCGCGCTCAGCGCGCCTGCGCCCGCATCGAACTCGGAATTGCCGACGAGGCCGATGCGCTTGATCGCCTCACGCGCCAAGTCACGCGACATGATGACCTGGACCTGGCTCTGCACGCCTTCGCTGTCGAATTGCTGGCCCGAGCTTTCGCCGGCGCTCTGCCCCGGCCGCGTATAGAAGCTGTCGCGGTTCTCCAGAAGGATGCGCGCCTCGCCGGTGTAGCGTGCGGGGACGAGATTGACCGCAACGAAGGACAGGCCGAGCGCCGCCACCGTCGGAGCGATGACCCAGAATTTGCGACGCTTGATCGCCGTCCACAGCGCCGCCAGATCGAGCATGTCGCCGCGCGCCTCGCCGGCATCACGTCCATAGCTCTCGGTTCGCGCTTGGCTCTCGGTCTGAGCTGTCATGACGCTTCCCTTCACGGATACTTCGCGGCGCTCCGGAGAGAACGCGACCACCATCAAAGCCCAGTAAGGTTAGTGTCGAGTTAAAGCCCGGAACGGACAGCCAAACCTTGTTCATCATCAGGCTTTCTTAACCATATCGGCCTAGTCCTGATTTCAGTTTCCGCATGGGTATCGCTCGTGATGAGTCGCCATCTCGCCCCTCTCGCTCTGGCTATCGCAATGACCGCGACCGCTTGCGCACCGCGCTATGTCGATGCCGATTACGCCGTCGCCCAGCCGAGCGGCCCCTATCGGCTGGCCAGCGGCGACCGCCTGCGCATCATCGTCTTCGGGCAGGACAATCTCTCGAACATCTACGCAGTCGACGGCGCAGGCCGCATCTCGATGCCGCTGATCGACACGATCGACGCGCAAGGGCACACCACCCAGCAGTTGGAAAAGGCGATCGAGGGCCGGCTGCGACGCGGCTATCTGCGTGAGCCCAAGGTTTCGGTCGAGGTCGACACCTACCGCCCGTTCTTTGTCCTGGGCGAAGTCACCAGTTCCGGCCAATTTCCTTACGTCAACGGCATGACGGTGCAGACGGCGGTCGCAATCGCCGGCGGCTTCACGCCGCGCGGTCAGCGCTCCTCGGCCGAGGTGACGCGACAGGTCGACGGCCAATTGGTGACCGCGACGGTGCCGATCACCTACGCCGTGCAGCCGGGCGATACGATCGTCATCAAGGAACGCTGGTTCTGATCCGTCCGAGGCGCTTCCGATGACGGACAACACGCTGGCGCAGCCGCTGCGCATTCTCCATGTCTTCCGCGCGCCGCTCGGCGGCCTGTTCCGGCATGTGCTCGATCTTGCTCGCGGCCAGGTCGAGCGCGGCCACCATGTCGGCATCTTCTGCGACGCCACCACGGGCGGCACCCGCGCCGACGAGGTCTTCCGCGAGCTTTCGCCCCAGCTTTCGCTCGGCGTGACCCGCGTGCCGATGTCGCGCTATCCGAGCCTGACCGACGCGAAGGCGCAGATGAGCGAGGTCTCGGTCCGCAAGGCGTTGAGGCCCGATATCGTCCATTGCCACGGCTCGAAGGGCGGGGTGTATGGGCGCATTCCCGCCCTGTTCAGCCCGGGCCGGAGCTATGCCACGGCCTATACGCCCCATGGCGGCAGCTTCAACTACAAGCCTGGCGGGACCGAGCATAAGATCTACATGGCCGTCGAGCGCTTGCTCGAAGGCGCGACCGACATGTTCCTGTTCGAGAGCCGCTTCATCGCCGGGCGCTTCGAGGCTTATGTCGGGCACATGCCGCGAACCGACCACCGCATCGTGCTGAACGGCATCTCCGAGGCCGAGTTCGAGCCGATCGACCATTCCCAGGCGACGTTCGACCTGCTCTATCTCGGCGAGTTGCGCTCGGCCAAGGGCGTCGACACGCTGATCGACGCGCTCACTTTGCTGAAGAGCCGGGACGCGCTGACGCCGCGTATCCTGATCGTCGGCTCGGGGCCAGACGAGGCCGAGCTGCGCAAGATGACGATCGATCGAGGCATCGCGGAACAATGCGTCTTCGAGCCGCCGGGACCGATCCGCAGGGCGCTCTCGAAGGCCCGCGTGATGGTGATCCCGTCGCGGGCGGAATCGCTGCCCTATGTCATCCTGGAGGCGGCGGCTGCGGCCCAGCCCTTGATCTCGACCGATGTCGGCGGCATCAACGAAATCTACGGCCCGCGCCACAGGCATCGGTTGATCAAGACCAACGATCCCGTGATCCTCACGGAGGCCATTCGTTCGATCCTGGCGACACCCGACGCCGAGCGCCAGGCACAAGCCGCCGACCTCGCCGAGCATGTCCGCCAGAATTTCCGCCTCGACGCCATGACCGACGGCGTGATCGCCGCCTATCGCGACGCGATTGCCGCCCGCGTCACAGCAGCTTGAGCGCCACGACGCCGGCGATGACGAGCGCGATCCCGGCCCAACCTGAAGGCCGGATGCGCTGGCCAAAGGCGAGCATGCCGACGATCGCGGTGATCACCAGCCCCGCCCCACCCCAGACGGCATAGGCGACGGACAGATCCATGCCCTTTATCGCCTGAGCCAAGGCAGCGAAGGCCCCGACCACGAGCAGGATGCCGACGCCGCCGGTGAGCCAGCGTTTCATACCGTCGGAGAGCTTGAGCAGATACGTGCCGGAGACTTCGAGCAGGACCGCCAGCACCAGCCAGGCGATGGCCAGGCCTTGCGGCAGAAGGGGCGTGGTCATGCCAGCCTCCCCTCACGCTCCTCCGCCTCGCCGCCGACGCCGCGCTCGAGCAGCACGATGCCGGCGATGATGGCGCAAAGCGCCACGATCCGCGTCGGCGTGAGATGCTCGCCGAAGAGCAGATGGCCGGCAGCCGCGATGCCGACGATGCCGAGCCCCTCCCAGACCGCATAGGCGACGGCCAACGGAATGACGCGCAGCGCCACGCTGAGCAGGGTGAAGGACAGGCCGATCAGGATGAGCGGCAGGAGGGTGACCATGAACGGCGCCGAGACGACCGACTTCAACGCGGCCGTCGCGACGATCTCGACGGCGATCGCCGCGAGCAGAACCAACCAATGAAAAGACATGTTGCACACGGGCGAAGCCGGCGCTGGACGTCGCGGGGGCGACGCAAGGCAGCTAGGCAAAAGTTCGAGTTTTGAAAGACGGCATCAGGATTGAAAGCCTTCAGCGGGAACACCGCGAAAGCAGCACAGCGGCATCTCGAAAACAGCCAAAAGCCATTTTCATAACCCGCCCAGAAATGTGCTTCTCAGACACTCATCGCAGTCAGATATGCCCGCAACGTTGCTTTTTGTCAACTTGAAACAACTTTTATGCAGCAAAACGCATCAAAAACGACAGCCAAGAAGCTGGATTAATACCTTGATCGGCCAAGCGAAAATCAGCCTTTTCGATTTCGCGTTTTTGCGAGGCTCAGAACCGCCGGAACGGAGTTCACCGACGCGGCGTTTCCCGCCAATTTCCTTGCGAATCCTCCGCAAGAACGACGGGTCCGATTAAGCCTTCCGTGAACATTTTCCGTTAGATGCAGGGTAAGAAGACCGGAAGCCTTGGCTTGCCGGCCGGATCGGGATGGCATGTCATGGGCGCTTTCGATGTTCGCGATCTGATCAAGGTCGACGCGGCCGCGGCTGCGACATCCGAGGCGTTCGGCCCGTCCAAGAGCGGCGCGACGCGCGCCTTCCACCCGCTGGCCGAGCGCATCGCCGCGATGCCGGTCAAGCCGACGCTCTCACCCGTGATGATCGAGGGCTTCGTCCGGCTCTTCGACGTGCTGGCCGTCGTCGGCGTGGGTGGGCTGGTCTACTGGCTCTATGTGGCGGGGAATATCGACAACACCCTGCCCTATCAGGTCACGATTCCGGCGCTGGCGATCGGAGCGCTCGCCTCCTTTCAGGCGCTGCAGCTCTACCATGTCGGCGCGCTCAGAAATTTCGTCGCCATGGCGGTCAGGCTGGTGACCGGTTGGACGACCTTGTTCATGATCGCGCTGGCAACCTTCTTCTTCCTCAAGATCGGCGACCAGGTCTCACGCATCTGGCTGGTCGGGTTCTATGCGGGCGGCCTTGCCGCGCTGCTCGGCGAGCGGCTGGTCGTGACGCTGAGCGTGCGCCAGCTCACGCGCTCGGGCCGGCTGGAGCGGCGCACGGCGATCGTCGGCGGCGGCGAGGCGGGCGAGGCCTTGATCCACGCGCTGGAAGCGCAGCGCGACACCGGCTTGCGCGTCTGCGGCGTCTTCGACGACCGCAATGACGACCGTTCGCCTGATCTCGTCGCCGGCTACCCCAAGCTCGGCACGATCGACGATCTCGTCGAGTTCGCGCGCCGCACCAAGCTCGACCTGGTGATCTTCACCCTGCCGATCTCGGCCGAGGCGCGGCTGCTCACCATGCTGCGCAAGCTCTGGGTGCTGCCGATCGACATCCGCCTCTCCGCGCATATGTCCAAGCTCCGGTTCCGGCCACGCTCCTATTCCTATATCGGCGCCGTGCCCGTGCTCGACGTGTTCGACCGGCCGATCGCCGACTGGGACATCGTCGTCAAATTCGTCTTCGACAAGATCGTCGGCACGCTCGCCTTGATCGCGCTCGCGCCGCTGATGCTCGCGACCGCAATCGCGATCAAGCTCGATTCGAAGGGGCCGATCCTGTTCAAGCAGAAGCGCTACGGCTTCAACAACGAGTTGATCGAAGTCCTCAAATTCCGCTCGCTCTACCATGAGATGAGCGATTTTGCCGCCGCCAAGCAGGTCACCAAGGACGATCCGCGCGTCACCCGCGTCGGCCGTTTCATCCGCAAGACCTCGATCGACGAGTTGCCGCAGCTCCTCAACGTCGTCCTGAAGGGCGATCTCTCGCTGGTGGGGCCGCGCCCGCATGCGATCCACGCCACCGCCTCGAACCGCGCCTATGAGCAGGTCGTCGACGGCTACTTCGCCCGCCACAAGGTCAAGCCCGGCATCACCGGCTGGGCCCAGGTCAATGGCTGGCGCGGCGAGACCGACACCGAAGACAAGATCCAGCGCCGCGTCGAGCACGATCTCTATTACATCGAGAACTGGTCGGTGCTGCTCGACCTCTACATCCTGGTGAAGACGCCGCTCTCGCTGCTGACCAAGAACGAGAACGCCTATTGAGCGCGCTCGCGGAAAGGGACGGGCCTGATGCCGGCCGTCGCGGCGGCCTGAGGATCTCCTATGCCGCGATCAAGCGCGGCGTGCTCTGGCTCCTGACGGCGTCGAGCGGATTCGCGCTGATCGAGCCATCGCCCTACGAATTGATCTTCCTGCTGGCGGTGTTCGTCTTCGTACTGACCGGAATCCGCTTCTCGCAAAAGCTGGTCCCGCTTTTGTGCCTGCTGTTGCTCTACAATATCGGCGGCGCCTTCTCCCTCATTCCCTGGATGGACGAGCCGGCCTCGGTCCGCTTCACGGCGGTCTCGGTTTATCTGATGATCACCGCGATCTTCCTGGCCGCGATCATGGCCGACGATACCATCGCCCGGCTGGAGACGCTGCGGCGCGGCTACGTCTTCGCCGCCTGGTGCGCCGGGCTTGCGGGGACTCTCGGCTACTTCAACATAGCAGGGCTGGGCGACGCCTTCACGCTTTATGGCCGCGCCTCGGGCACGTTCAAGGACCCAAACGTGCTCGGCCCCTTCCTCGTGGTGCCGATCATCTTTGCCCTGCAGCATATCCTGATAGGCCGGCTCGGGCTGATGCGCGGCCTGGTCGTGATGAGCCTGCCGCTGGCGGCGCTGTTTCTGACATTTTCGCGCGGCGCCTGGGGCAACCTCGTGGCGTCTGCCCTGCTGATGGTGCTTTTGACCTTCTTGACCTCGCCCAGCGCTTCGCGGCGCATGCGCATCGTCTTCTTGACGGCGGCCGCGCTCGTCCTGGTGGTGATGGCGTTGCTGATCGCGCTCTCGTTCGAGAACATTCGCAGCGTCTTCGAGGTCCGCGCCAGCCTGGACCAGAGCTATGACCAGGGCGTCACCGGACGTTTCGGCAACCAGCTGCGTTCGATCCCGCTCCTGCTCGGCGAGCCCAACGGCTTCGGGCCGCTGCGCTTCCGCTGGTTCTTCCCGGAGGACCCGCACAACGTCTACATCAACGCCTTCGCCTCCTATGGCTGGCTCGGTGGCTGCGCCTGGCTCGCCCTGATGGCCGCGACTTGCCATGTCGGCTGGGCGCTCGTCTTCAAGCGCACCCCCTGGCAGAACCACGCTATCGTGCTCTGGTCCGTGCTGTTCATCACGATCCTGCAGGGCGTGCAGATCGACACAGACCACTGGCGTCACGTCTATCTGATGCTCGGGCTGATCTGGGGGCTGGCCGCGCTGCCGACGCCGAGCACGAGCGTAGCGCGAGCGTAGCGAGGCTAAACCCGGTCCTTGCGCACCACGACATAGGCGTAGGTCGTCACGAAATCCCAGCCGGTCTTCGCCGCCAGCGCGTTGAAGACATGGTCGGCCTGCTTCAGCCCGGGCATGCGGTCGAAATAGCCGTGCCCCCAGAAGCGCTGGATATGGACGTCGCTGAAGCCGGCGCGATTCAGCATCGGCCCGAGCTGGCGCCTGCTGCCGCGGCACCAGTCGTAGAAGGCCGGAAATTTCGGATCGCCGCCGCCATCACGCCGCGCCGGATAGAGCGCATGCACTATCGCGCGTGAGAGCTTCTCGGGCAGGATGTGGTTGATCGCGAAGACCGGCGCCCACAGCGTCGGGAAGAAGGCGAGCGCGACGCCGCCCGGCGCCAGCAGGTCATGGATGTTGGTCCAGGCGCGCTCGACGTCATCAACATGCTCGAAGACCATGCGCGAGACCATGAGGTCATAGCCGCCGCGCGTGACGTCCGGTTCGGAGAGATCGCCGGCGATGTCGAATCGCGCCGTCCTGAGACCGGCCGGCGTCAGCGCCAACTCGCCCGCATCGATGTCGTTGACGATGAGGTCGATGCCGTGGCGCGCCGCCTGGGCGGTCGAGAACAGCGGATCACGCCCGCCGCCGATCTCGCAGACCCGGCGCAGGCCGAACTGGCTGGAGAGATCGAGAATCGTCGATTCGTAATGGTCCCAGGCCCATTGCGAATGCCAGTCCGGGGCGAGATCGCGGAAGAAGGTCTCGATCGAGCCCAGTGGCTTCGCAAGAGCCGGCACGGAGACCTTGCTCCGCTCCACTATGGCAGTCGCCAGTGACATGGTCATCTCCGCCTGCGGGACCCCCGTCCCACGGATACGATGCGGAAACAGGCCCCGGCCCGCAACCGAAGCCTTAATCGAAGGTTAACGACACGCGGCCGGCCATGTGCCGCTTCGGGGCGCTCGAACGCTCCTTTCACGGAGTCACCGACAATGTGTCGAAGCGCATTGCATCCGCGAGAACCCGCTACTATAAGCCGAGCCGTCGGAGCGTAGCGCAGCCCGGTTAGCGCACTTGTCTGGGGGACAAGGGGTCGGAGGTTCGAATCCTCTCGCTCCGACCATTTTTCTTTATTGTCGATGATGGCTCGACCGGGCACCGCCTTGCGCGGCCGGCCAGTTCGCCTCCCCGGCGAGCAATCCCCGAGCTTAGCGGCAGAGAGACCGGCAGGATTGCGCTAGTGTCGCGTCCCAGTGATTATGACTCGTTGAGCGAGGGTGTTGGATAGGATTTAGCCATCTTCAGGCGGGCCTGATCTGTAGAGAACATCCAGCGGATTCGCTCGCCGCTTGCGGTTCGGCGGCGTTGCCAAGCCCGCACCTCGGTTTCGAGCTTGGTGCGGCTTTCGATGCGGCGGTCGATGCATTGGCGCCGCATGATGCCGATCTCGATCTCGACCATGTTGAGCCAACTGGCGTGCCTGGGGGTGTAGTGGAACTCCAGACGTGTCAGGATCCGACGTGCTTCGGCGGCCGGGAAGGTAAGGTCGGCGTGCCACGCGCCCGGGCGAGTCGGGCGGCGGCCAGCGGATAGTCGTGATCGACGCGGTAGAAAGCCTCGCGCGAACCAGCCGCCCGCAAGGTCGTACCGAGCGCGCAGACGACAGCATCCGCAGTCCACCAGAGCGCCTCTTCGGGCAAGACCTCGAAATCGACAACCGGCGCGAGCAGCTTAGAATGCTCGGGCAACGCACGCCGAACCGGGGCGATCACCTGATCGATCCGGTCATCGGCCAACGCCAGTCGCAAGACATGGCTGCCAACCAGGCCGCTTGCGCCCACCACGAGCAGTCTCATGCCGGTCCACCTTCCATCCAATCTGCCTTATCGGCGCGCGAGCCGCTCGATCGCCTTGCCGATCGGGGTCTCGCCGGCCGTCAGCTCGATGATGATCCGACTAACCGTCGGCTGCTCGATGATCTGGACGAGCGTTGCGGCGACATCATCGCGGGGGACATCGCCATAGGGAATAGCCAAATCGGCGCTGACCTTGCCGGTGCCGGGACCATCGGACAGCGTTCCCGGCCGCACGATCACCCAATCGAGATCCGTCGCGACCAGATGCGCGTCGGCGAGCCTCTTGACGCGGATATAGTTCTCGAAACCCTCCGAGCGCTTCTCGTCGCGCAAGGCGTCGGGGAACGCTGAAACAAGCAGGAACCTCGTAATGCCGGCGATCTGCGCCGCCGCGACCGCGAGTTCCAGCCCGCGACCATCGATCGCGTTGGTCACGTCCATGCCGACGCCGCCGGCGCCGGCCGAGAAGACGACGACGTCATTGCCCTTCATCAACCCCGCGAGTTCGTCCGCTATCAGCTTCGTCAGGTCACCGGCGACGGGTGTCGCGCCGAGCCCGGCGAGCTCGCTCGCCTGTTCGGGCTTGCGATGCAGGGCGACCGGGTGGTGGCCGCGCTGCGCCAATTGGCGGGATAGGCGACGCGCAACCTTACCGGCCGCTCCGATGATGAAGACCTTGGCCATGGCTCTCTCCTTGGTTTTCTCAGCCCGATGCCGGGCCGGCTTCTTCGGGCTCGCTCAGGCGTTTGGATGAGTGTGGTAGATCTTACTGACCACGGTCCATTTGCCGTCGACCTTCAGCATGTTGAAGAAGTCGGTGAAGCGGTAGCCGGAGATGTTGTCGGTATCGATGCGGGCGCTGGCGGCCGTGCCGACGATGTCGATGCGGACGACGGCCGCTTTGGCCTCGGGCGATGGCCGGAAGGCGCTGTCGATCGTATCGAACAATCCCTGTATCGGGCCACCGGCAAGCTTGCCGTCCTCGATACCGAAGATCGTCGCCTTGTCACTGAAAGCCGGCTTCATCACGGCGCTGTCGGCCTTCTTGCCGCCGTCGTTGTACTGGCTCAGCACCGCGACGATGGCGTTGTACTCGTCGACATAGGTCGGATCGGCAATGTCATGGTTCCGTTCGTGTGCTGTTTTCTCGGATGCTCCCGGGTGGGGAAGTTGTTGGCCGACCGAAGTTGTCGATGATGCAGTTGCGACTCCGGTCATCAGTGCACCGACAGACACAATGATCCTGCGGCGGTTCATCTCGGTGAAGGCGTCCATGGCAGGCTCCAAGGTAGACACGGCGGAGCGCAGCGCTCGGTTGCGTCTGCACCAGGCTCCGGAGGGCGGAAATGGACGGCCGAAATTGGCCGCAACTGCGGTGACGGACTATGGCCGCCACCGGCAGTTTCTAAGTTTACTTGGCTTAAGGGCGTTGGTGGGTGTGGTAGATCTTGCTGACGATGGTCCAGTCGCCATCGACTTTCAGCAGGTGGAAGAAGTCCGTGAAGCAGAAGCCCGAGGCGTCGTTGGTATCGACGCGCGCGCTGGCGGCCGTTCCGATGATGTCGACGCGGGCGATCACGGCGCGAGCTTCGGGCGAAGCCTTGAAGGCGGTGTCGATGCCGTCAAAGAGGCTCGAGATCGGGCCGCCCGAGAGCTTGCCGTTCTCGACGCCGAACATGGTGGCCACCTCAGCGAAGGCGGGCTTCATGATGGCGCTGGAGGCTTGGGCCACGCCGTCATTGTATTTGTTCAGGGCAGCGGTGATGAGGGCGTAGTCGTCTACATAGGTAGGTTTCGACATGATTTATGTCCTTTTCTGGGATGACCCCGGCTCTGCGCCGGTGGTGGAGTAAGAAGATTCAGGCGGCGGTTTGCGCCGGAGCCCAGGGGCCAAGCGCAGCAAGGCGCTTGGCTCGGTGATCGAGCCACCAGCCCAGTTGCGGGGGCCAACCTGCGAAGGGCTCCTCGGGTTTGGCAGCGCCAAGCGCCTGCTCGGCGCGGAAGGCGAAACCCGGATCGTTGAGCGCGGCATGGCCCAGGGCCACGATGTCGGCGTGGCCGTTGGCGATCACCGCCTCGGCCTGGCGGGGATCGACGATCAGGCCTACCGCCATGGTCTTGATGTCCGCGCCCTGGCGCACGCGTGCGGCGAAGGGCGTCTGGAACCCATAGCCATTCGGATAGTCGAAGACCCCGAACCCGCCCGAGGAGTTGTCGATCACGTCGACGCCGGCCTTGGCCAGTTCGCGGGAGAAGACGACGGAATCCTCAACGGTCCAGCCGTCGCGGCTGCCGTCCACCGCCGAGATACGGACGAAAAGAGGACGGTTCTGCGGCCAGATCGCGCGTAGCTCGCGGGCGATCTCGAGTGGCAGACGCATCCGGTTTTCAAGGCTGCCGCCATAGGCGTCCCTACGCTTATTGGTCAGGGGCGACAGGAAGGCGTTCAGCAGGAAGCCGTGTGCACAATGAAGCTCCAGGACCTCGAAGCCGGCCTGCAGGGCGCGTTCGGCCGCGTTGGCGAAGTCACGCTTCACCTTGGCGATGCCGTCGTCATCCAGTGCGACTGGCGTCGGCCACCCTTCGGCCGCTGGGCGTGCAGTCGGGGAAACGGTCTGCCACCTTTTCTCGCCCGCGATCAGCGGGGTGTCGAGAACAGGCGTGTTGCCGTGCCAGGGACGCAGCAGCGAGGCCTTGGGTCCGGCATGGCCGATCTGGATGCCGGGAACCGCACCCTTGGCCTTGAGAAAGGCTGCGATGCGCGACAGTCCGGGAATGTGGGCGTCGTCCCACAGGCCGAGATCGCCATGGGTAATGCGGGCCTCGGGCGAGACCCCAGTGGCCTCGACCATCACGAGGCCGAACCCGCCCAGTGCGAACCGGCCATAGTGGACGACGTGGTAGTCGTCGGCGAAGCCGTCGGTCGCCTGGTACTGGCACATGGGAGAGACCGCGACGCGGTTGCGCAGGGTCGTACCCCGCAGTGTCAGAAGATCGAACAAATGGGTCATTGTGGCTCTCATACCCGGACGCCTTGCCATGTCGGCTTCGGCAATCCATGTTTGTAGTGAACATTACAGAGCGCAGTATCTGTAGCGGTTACTACAGACTGTCAACCCCCCTTGCGCCCGATCAGGGAGACAAAACGGACCGCCAATGCCGCAACACACGACGATCACGCCCCATCGGAGCAAAGGAAAACCGCGCACGTTCGACCGGGACGCGGCGCTTAACCGTGCCTTGGGAGTGTTCTGGCGACGGGGCTATGAGCCCGCGACGATCGCCGAACTCTGCGCGGCCATGGAGATCAATCCGCCCAGCCTCTATGCGGCCTTCGGCAACAAGGCCCAGTTGTTCATGGAGGCCGTCCAGCATTACGAGCGCGTCTACTGGGACGCCACATGGCAACGCATGGAGGACGGGCCGGACGTGTACGTGGCGATGGCTGGCTTCTTCCGAGAGGCCGCCGGAATCCTGACCTCGCAGGAGGCGCCTTGCGGATGCCTCGTCATCCTGGCCGCGACAAACGTCTCGGCTGAGGGGCAGGAAGTGAACGATGCGCTTCGGACTCTGCGTAGGGAAGGCAGGGACTGCTTTCTTACCCGCGTCAGGCGGGCCGTTGCCGATGGACAATTGCCCACCGATACGGATGTGGAAGGCCTGGCGGCAGCGCTCAACACGATGCTGGAAGGCATGTCGCTCCAGGCGCGCGATGGCGCCAACCACAAAGAGCTCGACCGCGTCGCTGAAATCGCCATGGCGATGCTGCCCGGCCGGAACCAGCCATAACGGACAGCGCAACGGCGCCGACGACGAAAAGCGGCTTTTCCTGATGGAACCGACAAGGATAAGGACATGGCGAAATTCCTCGCACTGGGCATCGAGGGCGTCGAGCCGGAGGAGTACGGCCCCGATGAGGGCAGCGTGGTCTCCGGCGCTCCCCGTTTCAGATCATGGACACGGGACGAGGCCGACGGGGGCCTCTCTTGCGGGATCTGGGAGGCGACACCTGGCAAGTGGCGCTTCGAGAACCCGCATTGGGAGTATTGCCGCATCCTGTCCGGCGTCTCGGTCGTGACCGAGGACGGGGGTGAACCCCATATCGTCCGGACCGGCGACAGCTTCGTCTTGCGCGCCGGCTTCAAGGGGGCCTGGGACGTCATCGAAACGACCCGCAAGGACTATGTGATCCGGACTTGAGGCAGCATGGCGGGCGGCGACCGGCGCCACCCCTCGTGCGACGTCTCAGCTCTTGGCCTTGCTGGCCTCGTAGCGGGCCTTGTTCTCGGCGTTGGGCGGATAGAGCCCCGGCAGAGCGGCGCCGGCCTCAATCTCCTGCATGATCCAGGCTTCCAGACGCTCCTGTTCGGGGGCGGCTTCGAGCACGGCGTCGATCAGAGCGGCGGGGATCAGGACCGCGCCATCGTCATCGACAACGATGATGTCGTCGGGATAGACGGCGACGCCGCCACAGGCGATCGGCTCCTGCCAGTTGACGAAGGTCAGCCCCGCGACCGACGGCGGCGCGGCTGCGCCCTGGCACCAGACCGGCAGGCCGGTGCCGAGCACGCCGGCGACATCGCGCACGACGCCGTCGGTGATCAGCGCGGCCACGCCCTTCTTGGCCATGCGCGCGCAGAGGATGTCGCCGAAGATGCCTGCATCGGTGACGCCCATGGCGTCGACCACGGCGATGCAGCCATCCGGCATCGCCTCGATCGCGGCGCGGGTCGATCTCGGCGAAGACCAGGATTCGGGCGTGGCGAGATCCTCGCGGGCCGGCACGAAGCGCAAGGTGAAGGCACGCCCGACGAGGCGCGGCTGGCCTGGCTTCAGCGGCTTCGTTCCGCGCAGCCAGACATTGCGCAAGCCCTTCTTGAGCAGGATCGTCGTCAGGGTTGCCGTCGTCACCTTGGACAGGATTTCGACGATGTTCGCATCGGTGGTCATCGGAAGTTCTCGCTGCTGAAGGATGGGAAGGAAGGATCAGATGCTGGCGATTAGGCCGCCGTCGACGCGGATGACGCTGCCGGTCAGGTAGGCGGCGCGTTCGCTGGCCAGGAAAGCGACGACATCGCCATACTCCTCCGGCCGGCCATAGCGGCCGAGCGCAATCGCGCCGGTGCTCTCCGCAGCGACGGCTTCGACGCTGCGGTTCTCGCGCTTGGCCTTCTGCTCATCGAGGAAGCTGATGCGCGACGTCGCGATCCGGCCGGGCAGCACGATATTGGCGGTGACGCCGTCGGCGCCGACCTCCCGCGCCAGCGTCTTCGACCAGCCGACAAGCGACAGCCGCAAGGCGTTCGAGATACCGAGATTGGGGATGGGCGCCACAACGCCCGAGGAGGTCGAAGTGATGATCCGGCCCCAGTTGCGCTCGCGCATGCTGGGCAGGACCCGGTCGGTCAGCGCGATCACCGAAAGCACCATCGCCTGGAAATGCTTGGCCCAGAGTTCGCTCGGTTGGCCGGAGGCGGGGGTCGGCGGCGGGCCGCCGGTGTTGTTGACGAGGATGTCGACAGGGCCGAGTTCGGCCTCGATGGTAGCGATACGGTCCTCAATGATTGAGAGATCGGCCAGATCCCAGGCCAGCGTCAGGGCCGTGCCACCCTCAGCCTCGATCGCAGTGGCCGTGCGCTCGAGCGCCGCCGGGTCGATGTCGCCGAGCGCGACACGCACGCCCTCCCGCGCCAGCGCCGTCGCGATCGCGCCGCCGAGTCCGCCGCCAGCGCCCAGCACCAGCGCTGTCTTCCCCTTGATGCCGAGATCCATCGGTCTTCTCCTGTATTTGCGATCAGCTTCAGCCGAGCCGGCTGCAGGCATCGGCGATGCGCTCGCAGGCGGAGCTCAGGCGCTCGGTGGCCGTGGCGAAGGAGATTCGAAAGAACGGGGCGAGCCCGAAAGCCGAGCCTGGCACGACAGCGACATTGGCCTCCTCGAGCAGGAAGGTGGCAAAGTCGACATCCGTCTCGATCTTTCGCCCATCCGGTCGCATGCGGCCGATCAGGCCAGCGCAGGACGGAAACAGGTAGAATGCACCGTCCGGTGCGCGGCAGCTCAGGCCCGGGATACCGTTGAAGGCCGCGAGGCAAAGGTCGCGCCGCTGCTGGAACACCGCATTGCGCTCGGCCAGGAAGTCGAGCGGGCCGCTGAGGGCCGCGACGGCGGCGGCCTGCGACACCGAGCTCGGATTGGTCGTGCTCTGCGACTGGATCGTCGCCATGGCCTTGATCAGCCTGGTCGGACCACCGGCATAGCCGATGCGCCAGCCGGTCATCGCATAGGCCTTCGAGACGCCGTTGCAGGTCAGCACGCGGTCGAACAGGGCCAGCTCGACGGCGGCGATGGTGGCGAATTCCCAGCCGTCATAGCGGAGGTGCTCGTACATATCGTCGGTGAGCACCATCACCTGCGGATGGTCGAGCAGGACGTCGGCGAGCGCGCGCAGCTCGGCGGCGGAATAGCCAGAACCGGTCGGGTTGCTCGGCGAATTCAGCACCAGCCATTTCGTGCGTGGGGTGATCGCCGAACGCAGCGCCTCGGAGGTCAGCTTGAAACCGTCGGCCTCGCCGCAAGCCACCGTGACAGGCTTGCCGCCGGCAAGCCGGACCATGTCGGGATAGGAGACCCAGTACGGCGCCGGGATGATGACCTCGTCGCCCTCGTCTAGCGTGGCGCAGAGCGCGTTGTAGAGGACCTGCTTGCCGCCGGTGCCGACGCTGATTTGCGACGGCTCGTAGCGCAGGCCGTTCTCGCGCTCGAATTTGGCGACGATCGCGCGCTTCAGCTCGGGCGTCCCGTCGACATCGGTGTATTTGGTCTGCCCGGCGTCAATCGCGGCCTTGGCCGCCTCCTTGACGTGGGCGGGCGTGTCGAAATCCGGCTCGCCCTGCGAAAGGCCGATCACGTCCTTGCCCTGGCGTCGCAGTTCGTTGGCGAGTTGCGTGATCGCGATGGTGGGAGACGGCTGGACCGCCGACATGCGCCGCGCGAGCCGAACGCCCAGCCCTGGTGCGGTTGGGAATGTTGCAGTGGCGCCGTGCATCGTACCGCCCTCCATCAGCGTGCGCGCCATACCGTCAGCCAGATCGGCTCGGCGCCACATGTCTCATTTGCTGACAGCATGCGCCCTTTCGGGCGAAAGGGAATACGGGTTTCAGTGCTTTCGAAAGATAGAAAAACTATCAGCTTTGGCATAGCGCAGCGCAGCCCGCCGCTCTCACCGCCCCTAGCGATTGGGCAGGCTGAGCTCCTGCCGGATCGCGCGCGCCTCAAGCTCGACCTCGCCACCGGCGATCGGGGGGCGCGCTCGATAGACCAGTACGCCACGGCGGATCGGCTCGCCGAGTGCACCGAGCAGGGCAGCCCCCCACAGCTCAGGGATCTCGTGCGCATGGAAGAGCGCGATGCGCGTGGTCTCGCTCCACGAGTGCCCGAGCTTTGCCAGCGTCGCTCCGACCGTGTCGATGGTGAAGCGGGTGCGCCGCTGCATCGCTGCGGGACTTGTATCGCCCTCGGCGATGATCTTGCCGTCCGCCCCGATATCGGCCTGGCCGGACAACAGGAAGGTGGCCGCCTTCGCGGTTGTGGGCACCGTGTAGCTGAAGGCGCACATCGCCGTCGCCCCAGGCGGATGCAAATCCAGCGCGATGTTCGAGCGGCAGACGCAGCTATAGTCGCCAAAGAGCAGGCCCCATTCGTGCAGCTTCGCGAGGTAGGGCACGTTGAAGCTCGACCAGTTGTCGAAGGTCAGCGGTTCTGGCACCCGCAGCTCGATCCCGCCGAAGGCCTGGACCGGCCGGCCGACACTCTTCAGATGGCTTGCGATGAAATCATAGGCCTGCTCGAGCGGCACCCAGTTCTGGAGCTCCGCGCGTACCACCTCATATCCCTGATCGGGAAGGATGCCGGAGCAATAGGCCACGCCGCTCGGCAGAATGGCGTAGTTGCCGGCGCTGTTGGCGAGCAGCCCGTCGGAACGGGTGGTGATCTGTGGCGAGTCGGCCATGGCGACCTCCTTGATGATGTCCTGGGCGGCCTAGAACTCGTCGAGCGCTGGCGGGTCGAACCAGTTGGTCAGCGACAGGCCGCCATCGACGACGAAAGCCGAGCCGGTGACATAGGCGGACAGGCGGTTCGACAGGACTGCGAGCGCCATCGGCGCGAGATCCTCGCTGCGTCCGAGCCGCCCAAGCGGAATATGCCGGGTCAGCGAGGGATCGGCCACGAATCCTCCAGCTGCGATTGCACCCGGCACCAGTGCGTTGACCCTGATGCCGAAGCGGCCCAGCGTCTTGGCAAGTTCCTTGACCAACATGGCCAGCGCCGCCTTCGACGTACTGTAGTGGGGCAGATTGCGCGGCGTCGCGGCATGCAGCGAGGTCAGCAGCAGGAACGAGCCCGGCTTGCGCTCCGCGATCAACGAGCGCGCGATCTCGCGGGCAAGGTGAAAGCCTGCGTCCACGTTCACGGCGCGCATGTATTCCCAGGTATCATCCGACACAGCCAGCGCGTGATCCGTCTCGCGCCGCGGCGGCGCGGCGCTATGGACGAAATGGCTGACGGTTCCGAGCGTACTGCGGGCACGGGCGAGCAGCGCATCGCAGCCCTCGCGGACGGCGAGGTCACCAACCCACGGCACGGCGAGCTCCGGCCGGATCGAGCCCGCGATCGCAGCCTCGACTTTATCCTCACTCAGATCGGCGAACACGGTGCGTACGCCTTCCGCGACCAAGGCCTGCGCGATGGCGCGGCCAATGCCGTTACCGGCGCCGGTCACGAGCGCCGTGTCCTGCTTAGGATCGAAAGGGCGATCGAAAACGCTCATATTGCTATACCCTGATCGAGGAGCTGCGCCACGACGCCCAATCGACGAAATCGTCACCCGCGGCACTGCAGCACATGATCATTGACGCCGGCGCGGTGCGAGGGAATATGTGTTTTCCTACCTTCGACATTCAGGGAAACTGATAGTGGAGACGCGCTTTCTCCAAACCTTCCTGAGTGTCGTGCAGACCGGTTCGCTCTCCGAGGCGGCAAGGCGGCTCAACATCACGCCATCGGCGGTCATCCAGCGGATCAAAGCGTTGGAAGACGAGATCGGACGGCCGCTCATCCAGCGTTCCGGCCATACGATGCAGCCGACACCGGCTGGAGCTGCCATCCTCGCTGAGGTCGAGCACATGCTCGCTGTTGCCGACGACATCAAGGCTGCCGCCGCTTCCGACCTTGAAACCGGCTTGCTACGCGTCGGCGTGATCAACTCCGCCCTGACCGGCCTGCTCCCCGACCTGCTCGTGCAGTTGCGGCAGAACCGGCCCGGGATCGAACTCTACATCCTGCCGGGGATGTCCGGCGACCTCTATTCCTGCATCATCGACGGTGAGCTCGACGCGGCAATCATGGTGCAGCCTCACTTCGCGCTCCCCAAGGCCCTGGACTGGCTCCTGTTGCGCCAGGAGGAGCTGCTGGTCATCACGCCGCTGAGCGTTACCGAGACCGACTCGCGCGCGATCCTGAAGCACCAGCCCTTCATCCGCTATGATCGCAACCACTGGGGCGGTCGCATCGTCGATCTGCACCTGCGCAAGCTGAAGATCCGGCCGCGCGAGCAATATGAACTCGATTCGCTCGAGGCGATCACGGTCCTGGTCAGCCGCGGCCTCGGCGTTTCGCTCATCCCGGACTGGCTACCACCCTGGCCAGAAGGCGCCAATGTGCGCCGGATCAAGGCGAGCGGAGCACCGACACGCGATGTCGGTATCCTCTGGTCGCGAAGCTCGAAGCGGCTGCCGCTGATCCGCGCCTTTGTCGCCGAAGCGGTCAGTGCCATCCGGCTAAAACAGAGCCTGCACAGGCCTTCCGCGCGGGAAGAGGCGCTACCGGCACGATCATGGTGATTGGGCGAGCCGGTTCTAGGTGCGCAAAAAGGGCTTGATCTTTGAGCTGCGATTAGACGGCCACCTCGGTGGCACGCGGTATTTGGCCTGCTAACGCCAAGAGCTCCAGTCTAGCTTGGAGGCAGTCCTGTCCATTCCTTTGGGATCGCGGAATACGGAGTGTCCTGATGCCTCGGCGGCCGTCCCCTCCGATGCCGATGCGTCCCTCGAAATCCGTCGCTTTCACTCCGCCGCCGACATCATCCATGCGTTGGCACGGCATCACCACGCAATATGGGCTTTCGCAGTCGCATTTCTCTGACTGAGGACGGATGGCGCTACTGCGCCCGGTGCTTACTGGCGGTGGCTTGCCGGAACCCGTCTTTCGGCTGCCCGGCCTTGCAGCGGGCCGCCTTCGACGATCCGGCCACTAATGACCAGCTATTGGACACTGAACGAACGCATCGCATATAAGGTTCGAATCCTCTCGCTCCGACCATTTTTCTTTATTGTCGATGATGGCTCGACCGGGCACCGCCTTGCGCGCCGCCGGCCAGTTCGCCTCCCCGGCGAGCAATCCCCGAGCTTAGCGACAGAGAGACCGGCAGGATTGCGCTAGGCGCTTGTGCTACTCCGGCTCGCTCATCCTAGCTCTGAAACGCACCGTCATTCCGGGGCGCGCCACAGACCTGAGCCTGCCTCATGAACACGAAGCTGCTCCAGTTCGTCATGCTCGCCCTCGTGGCGAGCATCCACATCTTGAACACAGGCCTCGACAAACGAAGACGTGGATGGTCGGGACAAGCCCGACCATGACGGATGACGCGGTGTTCATCGGGGCTGGGCGCTACGCCTCGCGTAGTCCCGGAATGATGCAGTGGTTCAGAAGGCACCGGGAAACGACTAAACGCAGCCGGTCCCCTACGGCATAATGACGTTGACCTTGCGCTCGGCCTGGGCGCTCAGGGAGGCTGGCGTGCTGGCGAACTCGGGCACGATCTTGAATTTCGGCATCGCCCTGCCGGAGAATTCGGTCAGGAGCTTGATGCGTTCGCGATCCCGGCTCGACACCAGCCGCGTTCCCTGCAGATCGTCGAAATCCGCCAATCGCCGCATGCTCCTGCCGCCGGCGTAGACCAGCACCTTGTTCGACAGGACGACGATATCGCCCCGGCGCAAGGTCGGATCGGTGAGGTACCAGTCGGGATTGCTGACGGGGTCGATCGAGACCTGCAGAAACCGCTTGGAATCGCCGTCGTCGTCCATCGAGACACGCGGGATCTTCGGTTTCGATGTCGGCTTCTTCGTCGGCCGGATCGTCATCTCCAGCGGCGCGATCTCTTGCCGCTGCGGAACCGGAGCGCCGAACAGCATTTCGAGCAAGCCGGCCTGTGCCTGCGACGCCGTGAGTGCAGACAAGGCCACAACCATGCCAATCAACTGAGACCGAGCACGCAACTGCATTGAACGGACACCAAGGTTGCTTGAGTATGGGACGCTTCACCTAGCGCCTGCTTGAACAGGCGAGGTAATCACTCATACCGAACTTGCTCAGCCGGCGCCAGCCGTCTCGGCGTGATTGGTTAAACTAAATGCATATTTCACAGTACCTCTTGAGCAAATGCTCGCGGAATAGACAAACGCCGAGCCTTCAACCTCAGATTTCCGGCGCTATCATGCATATTCCGCCTCCCGTGCCCCGAGGCGCGCCAACCGGCTATGGCCCCCTTTCAGCGGCCCCCAGTGGCAAACCTGCTTGCCCGGCGCCCCCGGCCGGCAAGTTATCCACATGCCCGGCTAATCTTCCTTGCAATCGCCCCAGCTCTACCCCAACGTCAGCTTTGTCGCGTTGCCGGTGATGTACTCATGCATGCTTTCTCGCGTTCGGTGGAAAATCAGGTCTCGAGCCAGAGCGCCATCCTGCTGCGGGCGCTTGTCGTGATCGTCTTCGCCACGATCATCATCCTGCCATTGCTCGATTGATCGCCCAGCGGCTTATCGCCCGGTGCCTTATCGCCCAGCGCCTTGGCCGAACAGGCGGATAATCCCGGCTCGTATCCGCCCCATTTCACGCGTAGGCTGCCTTGTGACGGACGTGGCGTGACATAGGGGAAGAAACAATGGCAGGGGAAGATCGCGGACCACGCGAAGATCGCGGACCACGCGCCTGGCACGACGTGCACAGCGTTCAGGAAGCGCCGCGCGAGAAGCAGAAATCGAGCGGGCGGATCGCGGCCGAGGAAGCCGCCTCCCGCAAGAAGATCGAGACGCTGCGCGCGCTCAGGCTGGCGAAGCAGGCGGCCGAGCCGCCCGCTCCTCCCGTCGTGAAGGCCAAGCCCACCAAACGCAAGGCCGTAGCCGAGGCGTAAGCACCCACCCTGGATTAGGTTTGAGATTCAAGCCTGATCCAGCCAACCACGCAGCAGGCCGACATCGCCTTGCGACAGGCCATGGCCTGTCGGCAGGATGCGGTGGTCGACTAGCCCTCCGCCTGCGGACAAGGTTTGCGCCAGACGCTCCGCATCCTGCGCTGGAATGATCGGATCGAGCGCACCCGACAGGATCAGAACGCGCTTGCCGGCGAGATCGGCCTTGGGCGGCAGCCGGAAGGGCGACATCGCGCGCAGCAGCGCAGCTCCGGCCAGAACCTCCGGACGCAGCAGCAACAGGCTGGCGGCGATATTGGCGCCATTGGAGAAGCCGAGCGCGACCGGCGCCGGCAGATCGTAGCGCTTGCGGGATTCCGCGACGAAATCCGCCAGCTCATGCGTGCGCGCGGTAAGGTCGGCCTCGTCGAAGACGCCTTCCGCCAGGCGCCGGAAGAAGCGCGGCATCGCCCCTTCCAAAACCTTGCCGCGCGGCGAGAGCAGGCTCACACCCGGCGCGACCATGCGCCCGAGCGGCAGCAGGTCGCGCTCATTGCCACCTGTGCCATGGAGCAGCAGCAGCGGCGGGCGCGATGCCTCAGCGCCCGGCTCGAAGACGTGAATGAAATCCGTGGTCGCGACAGCGTCCATCATGGTTCTCCTGTTCATAGGCGACATGGCTTGGGCGACATGGCTCGGGCGGCTTGGCACGCCCCTGCCCGGCTCGAAAGCCAGGCAGGGCGGCGCGATCTCAGCCGAGTTCCGGCAGCAGCGCCTCGATGCGCGCCCGCTGCGCCTCGAGCCCGGCAGGGAGCTTCAGTGCCTGGCCGAGCGTCGCCGCCGGCTCGTCGACGGCAAAGCCCGGCGCATCGGTCGCGATCTCGAAGAGAACGCGACCGGGCTCGCGGAAGTAGACGGAGCGGAAATAGTTCCGGTCCCTCTGCTCGGTGGCGCGGATGCCATGGTTCTCCGCGAGACGGCGCACCATGTCCTCCTGCGCTGCATCGTCTGCGGCGCGGAAGGCGACATGGTGGACCGAGCCTGCGCCCTGCCGGGCCGGCAGGAAGCCGCCTGCGACCCGCAGATCGACGATGGTGCCAAGTCCCGCAATACGAAGGGCCGCGCCCTCCGCCCGGTAGCGGATCAGCGTGTCCTCGCGCCCGATCTCCTTGAACCCGAGCACGTCGCCCAGGATCGCAGCGGTGGGCGCAGCGTCTTCGAGCAGCAGGCTGACGCTATGGAAACCGCGGATCGCATTCTCGGCTGGAACATCGCCGCCGTCCCAGGCCGCCTCACGCTCGATACCCGGCAGACCGACCAGCGCCAGCCGCATCCCATCGGGATCGCGGAACGCCAGCACGCTCTCGCCGAAGCGCTTCACCGGCACATCATGGGGCACAGCGTGTTCGATGAAGCGATGCGCCCAATAGCCGATCGCACCTTCGGGAACCCGAAACACCGTCTCCTGCGTCTCACCGACGCCGAGCCGGCCGGGCGCGGCATGCTCCCAGGGGAAGAATGTCAGGATCGTGCCGGGCGCCCCGGCGACATCGCCGTAATAGAGGTGATAGGTGCCGGGATCGTCGAAATTGACGGTCTTCTTGACCAGACGCAGGCCGAGCACCCGACCATAGAAGTCGAGATTGCGGCGCGCCGGACCGGAAATCGCGGTGACGTGGTGGATGCCGTTGATCTGCATGATGACAACTCCTCCCAAACCGGGCTGAAGGAGCAGGTGCTCCGTTGCCTCCAAAGATTGGTCGGGCGAGCTCAAAGCGCCAGAGCGCATACATTGCGTTGGTGCAATGTCGATCTTGGTATCTCACAATTTGCATTGCGTCTCGGTCAGATCAGTCTTTCGGACAGAGGCCAGCCCGGCCCCATCGGAGATTGCCCCCATGATCGACAACCGCTTCGCTCCCTATGGCGCTCTCGGCCTGCGCGTCGCGCTCGGCCTGATGTTCATCGCTCACGCCTATCTCAAGCTCGTGATCTTCACTCCCGCAGGCTTCGCCGGCTTCCTCGGCCAGGTCGGCCTGCCCGCCGTCCTCGCCTGGCCGATCATTCTGGCCGAGCTTCTCGGCGGCCTCGCCATCCTCACCGGCTTCTATGGTCGCTATGTCTCGATCCTGCTGCTGCCGGTCCTGCTCGGCGCCCTGATGGTCCATGCCCCCAATGGCTGGGTCTTCAACGCCCCCAATGGCGGCTGGGAATATCCCGCCTTCCTGGCGCTGGCCGCGCTGGCCCATGGCCTGATCGGCGATGGCGGGCTGGCCCTGAAGCCCGCCCGCCTGAGCTGGAACGGCGCGACCGCCTCGGCCTGAGCGGCGTTCAAGGCTTCTACCCCACACTCCTTCGCCGTCATCCCAGAGGTTGTTATGGACTATGGGGATGATTTGACGCTGGCGCTTTTGCGCGAATGCCAGAAGTTCGAGGACGCAAACCTTCCGGTTTGCTACGAAGAACGACGCCGCAGTCGCGCAAAAGCGCCGCGCCCTGCGGGTGAGGTCAAAACGACGGAGCTGCAGCGTCGCATCGCTTGCCGATACCAACGGTATCGCCTGCGCAATGCTCCTCCCATCTCCGTCGTTTTGACCTCATCAAATCGTCCCCATAGTCCATAACAACCTCTAGCCCCGTCGCCTTGATGGCGGCGAAGCCATGGCGGAGAGTGCGTGCATGAACACGACCGCGAAGACCACAACCGCGAAGACCTTGGCCTGGGACGACTTTCGACTGATCAAGGCGATCGCGGATACGCGCGCGCTACCGGCCGCCGCCACAGTGCTCGGATTGAACCATTCGACGGTGTTCCGCCGGCTCGGGCAGATCGAGGAGGCACTCGGCCTCAAGCTGTTCGAGCGCCATCGCAGCGGCTATGTCGCGACGCCCGCCGGCGACGAGATGACGACGCTCGCCGAGCGCGTCGACGAGGACATCACCGCCTTTGCGCGCCGGCTCGCCGGACAGGAGATCAAGCCCGCCGGCGAATTGCGCGTCACCACCAACGACACGCTGCTGGTCGATCTGCTGACGCCGGTCTTCGCTGCCTTTCTCGGGCAATGCCCCGATATCCGGCTCGACATTCTGCTCGGCAACCAGTCGCTGAACCTGTCCAAGCGCGACGCCGATGTGGCGATCCGCGCGACCGACAACCCGCCCGAGACCCTGGTCGGCCGCCGCGCCGCCCGCATCGCCTGGGCGCTCTATGGCCGCATCGCCGATTTCCCGGAAGCTGCCGATATCGCAATCGAGAGCCTGTGGGCCCACAACTGGATTTCGCTCGGTGACCAGTTCACGGGACTGAAGGCCGTGCGCTATCTGAACCAGCATGTCGCGCCGGAGCGCATCGTCTACAAGGTCAACACAGTGCTGGGCCTGGCGGAGGCGGTCGAGGCGGGCATCGGCATCGGCTTCGTGCCCTGCTTCATCGCCGATACCAGACCGGGGCTGACGCGGCTGGCGGCGCCCGATCCAGGCTTTGCCGCCGATCTCTGGCTCCTGACCCATCCCGACCTCAGGCATTCGCCCAGGGTCAGGCTGTTCATGGACTTCATCGCCGGCGAACTTAGCCGGATGAAACCGCTGATCGAGGGCGACAAGGCGATCTCGCCTCGGCAGGGCTGAGGCCGGACACGGCTGGGGCGGGATGCCGGTCTCGACCGGCTTGCCGCGACATTCCCGCAAAATCACACGCCCGCGGCGGCCTCCCGTCGCGGGCGTCCGAAGAGCTGAGGAATCGGCACGCGATCAGGCCGCAGCCCTGCGATTCACGCCCCCTTCGGCGAGCATGGAGAGTTTGCCGTCGGCAGCGAATTCCTCGTCGAGATTCTGCTGCAGCAAAGCCGCGCAATCCACGCGACCGAGCTGCTTCGCCCATGCCGTCAGCGTGCCGTAGCGGGTGATCTCGTAGTGTTCCACGGCCTGGGCGGCCGCGATGATCGCGGCGTCGAGCACCGGCCCGTTTTGGACATCGCCGGTGAGCTCGTTGGCTTCCTCGATGATGCCATCGATGGCGGGACAGTTGATGGCCTTGGCCTCCGCGCCGTGCTGCTTGAAGACCTGCTCCAGCCGCGCAATATGCCCCTCGGTTTCCCTGCGATGGGTCTCCAGGCTCAGCTTGAGTGCCGGATCAGTCGCCTTTGCGATCAACTTTGGCAGGGATTTGTAGCTCGTCTTTTCAGCATAGTAGATATCCTGAAGCTGATGGATGAAAAGATCATCCATCGTTTTGATATCCTTGGAAAATAAACCCATTGAACTCTCCTGTCGCGGGATGTTGCTGTGACAGGCCGGCATCGCCTAGAGCAGGATGCGAAAAGTGAGAACCGGTTTTCGCATTGATCCTGCTCTAATTCTTAGATGAGAGACGGATTCAGATGTCAGCTGGGATCACTCCGTGATTCCCATCTGACATCATCCGGCTCTAGCGGCGATGCGCTTCCCCAGTCTTGGAACGTGCCTGGACGGCGACTGTTCCAACCGAAGCGGTATTCGCTGAAGGAGAACATGCTTTGTCAGTCGGGCTAACGCCTGATGAACTTAGCGGGAACCACGCCGTCATTCCGGGGCAGGCCGCAGGCCTGAGCCCGGAACCCAGAACCGATGCGCTCGATTGTTGAGGCTCGCCATGCGAGCGCGTTATGGAGAACCCGCATCGGCTCTGGATTCCGGGCTCTTCGCTAACGCGAAGCCCCGGAATGACGGCGGTGGTTCAAAATCAAGTCGTCACGCTCTATGATCCCGCCATGGACATGATCATCCCTCTCCTGATCGGCATGACCTTGATCTGGCTGATCGGCCGCGGCACGCCCTGGAACGCCAAGCTCGTGACCTTGGCCGTAACGCTCCTCGTCATCGTGCTGATCGTCGCGCTGGAGCGTGGCGGCTATTGGCCCGAGGCCTTCCGCAGGCGCTGATCGTTCCACAGGCGCTGATGTGGCCATCAACGCCTGTGCGCTCGCCGGCCCGGGCCGCGCCCGCTCAGGAGACGAGCTTCAGACCGACGATGCCCGTGACGATCAGGCCGATGCAGGCGAGGCGCAGCGCGCCCGCCGGCTCGCCCAGGAGGACGATGCCGAGCACGGCAGTGCCGATCGTGCCGACGCCGGTCCAGATCGCATAGGCTGTGCCGAGCGGCAGGCTTTTCAGCGCAAGTCCGAGCAGGCCCAGGCTCACCACCATGCTGGCGAGCGTCAGCACGCTGGGAACCAGCCGCGTGAAGCCTTGCGTGTATTTGAGACCAATCGCCCAGCCGACTTCGAACAGGCCGGCGACGAAGAGATAGAGCCAAGCCACAACGGCGCTCCTTTGCAGAAGGGCGAGGTCGTCCACGCCTGATGATGGGAGAGGCTTTCTCCGAGGTCGTCCTGGGCACCGATCTATAGCGCGACTTCTGAATATCAAGCCGACGCCGCAACATGGCCTTATGCGCGATAAACACAGCTTCTATACACGGAGAGGTTGCCGCCCGGCAGCAATGACGTTAGGCCAGCCCGCGTTACTGGCTGGGGGCTAAGATATTGAATCTTCGAATTTTCGTGGTGGCCGCAATCGCGGGCGCCCTGGGCGGCTGCGCGACCGTAACACGCGGCACGACAGACCAGATCACCGTCAACAGCATACCGTCCGAAGCCGAGGCTCGGACATCGCTCGGACATGCCTGCCCGGCGACACCATGCACCTGGGAGGTCAGCCGCAAAGCCGAGTTCACCGTCAGTTTCAGCAAGCCCGGCTATGAGGCCATGCAGATCCCGGTTGCGACACGCGTCGCAGGAGCCGGCGTGGCCGGTTTTGCCGGCAACGTCGTGATCGGCGGGCTCATCGGAATGGGCGTCGATGCGGCGACAGGCTCGACGCTGGAACACTATCCCAGCCCGGTCATCGCCACATTGATCCCGTTGCACAAATCCGGCGCTGCGGGGCGCTCCGACAAGCGACGCGGCGTTTCCTCACACCGCCGCGAAGTCGACAGGCCGCGCCCGAAAGAGGAGCCGCCTGTTACCTGATGCTGTAGGATTTTGATTGCATCGGCTTGTCCCGAAAACCGGTTCCCACTTTTCAGGCCGATGCTCCAGAGCGTTTTCCAGCGAAGTCGACACCGGCTCTCGTGAAGACAGCGCGTTAGAACAACGAGCTGGAGCTGTTGAACGATCCAATGGGATCGGGAACTGCTCCAGCCGCGTCAGGCGCCGTCGGGAACAGGCTGAGGCGCCAGGACGCTGCGCAGGATGCGCTGGCACTCGCCGAGCTCGGTCAAGACAGCTGACAGCACTGTCAGATCGTCGAGGCCCTCAGGCGGAACCGGACGCGAATGCTGCGGCGCGAACTCCTGATGCGGCTCGCCCTCCTGCGGATAGGCGGCCATGGCATGAACCGCCCCGGCATCGCCCTGCATCCCTGTCGCTGGCGCAGATGCCCGCTCCGGCCCCGGTGGGCCGACCGGCGCGCCGCGGCCAATCGCCTGGACATGGCGCGGCCCCTGCTCCTTGAGGATGCGCTGCAGCCCCTTGATGGTGTAGCCTTCGCCGTAAAGCAGGCGGCGAATGCCCTTCAGCAGCGCGACGTCGTCGGGACGATAATAGCGCCGCCCACCGCCGCGCTTGAGCGGCTTGATCTGCGTGAAGCGCGTTTCCCAGAAACGCAGCACATGTTGAGGAATGTCGAGGTCTTCTGCGACCTCGCTGATCGTCCGGAAGGCATCTACGCTCTTGGTGTCCATGTCGGCCTCATCGCCGGTGTGGAACTCCAGGCTCACTCGTCTTCGCCCTCACCCAACTGTCCGTTGATGCGCGCCTTCATCACATTCGAAGGCTTGAACACCATGACGCGACGCGGCTCAATCGGGACTTCGACTCCCGTCTTCGGATTACGCCCGATTCGCTCGCCCTTGTCTCGCACGACGAAGGATCCGAAAGAGGATAACTTGACGTTCTCGCCGCGCGCGACCGCGTCACAGATTTCGTCCAGCACCGCCTCGACGAGCTTCGACGACTCCGTCCGCGACAGACCGATCTTCTGATAGACAGCCTCGCACAGATCGGCGCGAGTAACCGTTTGCCCCGCCATTCATATCCTCCAAGGCGTTATGTCGGCCAGCGGGCATGCCGCCTGCCCTTCGCCAATATGGATGGCGGACGCTAGGCGTCCCGGCTGCGCCGGTCAATCCTAGAACACCCGCCAACTCACCCAAATTTTGGAAATTCGTTAGAAAAACCAAGTAAATCCGTCATAATCTGACGGATTTCCCGCGTCGTGCTTCACCACCGGATCAAGGCTGACCCCCAGGTGAAACCGCCGCCCATGGCCTCGATCAGGACGAGCTGTCCGCGCTTGATGCGGCCATCGTGATGCGCTTCGGCAAGCGCCAGCGGAATCGAGGCCGCCGAGGTGTTGCCATGCCGGTCAACGGTGACGACGACGCGCTCATGGTCGATGCCGAGCTTGTGGGCGGTGGCGTCGATGATGCGACGATTGGCCTGATGCGGCACGAACCAGTCGATATCGGCGCCAGTCAGCCCCGTCTCCTCGAAGGTGTGCCGGACCGTCTCCGCCAGATTGACGACGGCGTGGCGGAAGACCTCCTTGCCCTCCATGCGCAGGAAGCCGACGGTCTTGGTCGAACCCGCGCCGCCATCGACATAGAGCTTGTCCTTGTAGCGGCCATCCGAGCGGATATGGGTCGCCAGCACGCCGCGATCGGCGAGCGTGCCCTCGCCGGGCCCCGCTTTCAGCACGACCGCGCCGGCGCCATCGCCGAAGAGGACGCAAGTGGTGCGGTCCTCCCAGTCGAGGATGCGCGAGAAGGTCTCCGCGCCGATGACGAGTGCGGCCTTGGCGGCGCCCGTGGACAGGAACTTGTCGGCCGTCGCGAGCGCGAAGACGAAGCCCGAGCAGACGGCCTGGAGATCGAAGGCGACGCCGCCATTGATGCCGAGCGCGGCCTGGACCTGC
This sequence comes from Bosea vaviloviae, assembly GCF_001741865.1. Taxonomy (NCBI): domain Bacteria; kingdom Pseudomonadati; phylum Pseudomonadota; class Alphaproteobacteria; order Hyphomicrobiales; family Alloboseaceae; genus Allobosea; species Allobosea vaviloviae. The sequence goes on along the minus strand of NZ_CP017147.1, from coordinate 3,687,373 downwards.
GTCGCGGTCGCGGGAAAGGTGTGATCGGGCGTCGCGGTCGCGACGATGATCAGGTCGATCTCGGAGGCGTCCATGCCGGCGTCAGCGAGTGCAGCCTGCGCCGCCTTCAGGGCCAGCGCCGAGGTCGCCTCGTCATCGGCCGCGACATGGCGCTGGCGGATGCCGGTGCGCTGCACGATCCACTCATCGGTCGTGTCGACGCGCTGTGCCAGCTCGGCGTTGGTGACGATGCGTTGTGGCAGATAGGAGCCGCAGCCGCACAGAATGGAGCGCAGAATGGACAAGAAAGCTGTTCCCTATTCGGCGGTGGCGGCCTGCTGCGCCGCCGCCTCCGGCCGCGCAGTCGCGGCCACCATCTCGCGGACCTTCGCCATCAGGTTCTCGCGAGCCATTTCATAGCCCAATTCGGCCGCGCTGGCGAAGCCGATGGCGTCGGTGCCGCCATGGCTCTTGATGACGATGCCTTCGAGCCCGAGGAAGACGCCGCCATTGACCTTGCGCGGATCCATCTTGTCCCTGAGCGCGGCAAAGGCGCTGCGCGCGAAGAGATAGCCGATCTTGGCCATCAGCGAATGGCTCATCGCCGCGCGCAGATAGGAGCTGATCTGGCGCGCAGTGCCCTCGGCCGTCTTCAGCGCGATATTGCCGGTGAAGCCCTCGGTGACCACGACGTCGACCGTGCCTTTGCCGAGATCGTCGCCCTCGACGAAGCCATGATAGGCCAGATGCGGCAGGTTGCTCTCGCGCAGGATGCGGCCGGCTTCCTTCACCGCCTCGACGCCCTTGATCTCCTCGACGCCGACATTGAGCAGGCCGACCGTCGGGCGGTCGATATCGAAGACGACGCGGGCCATGGCAGCGCCCATCACCGCGAGATCGACGAGGTGGCGGGCATCGGCGCCGATCGTGGCGCCGACATCGAGCACGATGCTCTCACCGCGCACAGTCGGCCACAGGCATGCGATCGCCGGGCGGTCGACCTGCGGCATCGACTTCAGGCAGAATTTCGACATCGCCATCAGCGCGCCGGTGTTGCCGGCCGAGATCGTGACATCGGCCTCGCCGATCTTGGTCGCGTCGATGGCACGCCACATCGAGGATTTGTAGCGACCATAGCGCAGCGCCTGACTCGGCTTGTCGTCCATCTTCACCGACACATCCGTGTGGTGGAAGGTGGTGACCGCCTTGAGCCTGGGATGCGCGTCGAGCAAGGGCATGACCTGCGCCTGGTCGCCGAAGATCACGAAACGCGCATCGGGACGCCGCTCCAGCGTCAAGGCAGCGCCGGGAATGACCACGGATGGGCCGTGGTCTCCGCCCATCGCATCGAGCGCGATTGTAACCGGACGTGTCATGAGGTGATGGTGGATCCTGGGAGCGGCCGCCCTTCTTCTGGAGGCAGCGCGTTGCGGGCCGGACAATAGCGACTTGAGCCGCCGCTGCAAGCCGCCGCGAAGGCTCCTGCCCGCCTCATTGTTCGCGTTTCAGCTTGGCCAGCACCGCAAAAGGCGATTCGAGGCGGGGACCGGCTGGCGCCGCGTCGAAGCTCACGCCGGGCTTGCGCGGATAGGGATCGAGTGCCAGCGCCAGGAATTCCAGCGTGACCGCGCCCAGATCGATGACGCCGTCGAGGATGGGCTCCGGCGGATCGGCCTCGTTCAGCCTGACCTCGATGTCGATCTTGTCTTCATCGCCGGCATCGCCGCGCCTTGCAGCCGCCCGCGCCTCTTCCTCCGGCGCGAAATCGAGCTTCACCGGAACCGTGATCGCGACCGGGAAGGACTCGAGCGTGACCACGCAGATCTGGTGCGCCTTCGCCTGGATCGTGCCCTCGAGTTTGACCTTCTCGCCATTGCGCGAAAGCGTGTAGCGCGCCTCCAATGCCTCCAGCGAGGCCAGATCGAGCGCGGCGGCGATGCGCGGCAAGGCATCGGCTGGAGCGGAGACCGTGACGTCGCCGGGGCGCAGCTTGATGCCCTCGACGCGAATGGGTTGGCTCAGGGGCAAGCTCTTTTGCGGATCAGGCGACATGGCTTTGCTCCAACTGCGCCAGGGCCGGAAACAGCTCGGGCTCGCTCAGGATCGCATCGAGCGCGCGGCTCGAGAGCCGCACCTGCGCCTGTCTCATATAATCCGCCAGGATCGCGGCGCCCTCGCCCTGGCTCGCATTGCGGCGCAGCGCTTCGGTCAGCGCCTCCGGCTCCGCCGAGACCAGGGCTGCTTCATAGGCCTTGATCCGGCCGAAGAAACTCTGGGCGATCTTCTTCATCCGCTTGGGCACCGCGATGTCGCTGATGCCGCCATTGCGGAATCCGAGTTCGAGATAGGCAAAGCAGGCATCGACGAAATCCTGCGCCAGATCGGCGGCCGGCGCCGGCAATTCACGCAGGCGGCGCAGCACCAGGAAGGTGTGCAGCGTCAGCGATTCGAAGCGCCCCTCGAAAGTGTCGGGAATGCCGCCTTCGATATAGAAGGCCGGCCGCCGCGACGCCTCGGCGACGCGCGCGAACAAGGCGTTCACCGGTGCGAGCCGGGCTTCACGCTTGCCGAATAGGCCGAACATTACGCAGCCATCTCCTTGCGAAGGTCCCAAGCGGGTCCTTGCCTTGCCAAAGCCATGCTCGGGCGTTACGCCAAGCCTTACCCATTTGACAAGCGGCTTGGGCTTTCGCCCTTGACGCCACGGCCTGGATTTGAGTCCCAATGACCCTCACCAATCGCCGCGCGGCCCTGCTCGGCATCCTTGCGACATCGTCCCTGGCATTGGCGGGCTGCGGCCCGGACGCCGGCGGCTTCATGCTCCCGACCTCTGCGGGCCTCAATGAGGAATATACGCGCGGCTTCGTCATGGATGACGCCCTCATCGCCCAGATCAAACCGGGCATGGACGTACAGGCCGTGCTGACGGCGCTCGGCACGCCATCGACCACCTCCACGGTCGGCAACCGGACCTTCTACTACATCAGCCAGACGGTGCGCCGGCGCTTCCAGTTCCAGGATCTGAGCGTGGTCGACCAGAAGGTGCTGGTGATCTATTTCAACAAGGCCTTCAAGGTCGAGCGTATCGCCAATTACGGCCTGCAGGACGGCGTGCCCTTCGACTTCATCAGCCGCACCACCCCGACCGGCGGCGAGGAGCAGAGCTTCCTGCGCAACCTCTTCAAGGGCGTCACCAAATTCGCGCCATTCGGTGCGTGACAGTCCAAACGGTCTGACGAAACACAAAACCCGCGGCCGTCGCCGCGGGTTTTTCTTTAGGGCGCAGGTCTTTCTTTGAGGCGCATTTGCCTCATTCAGGCGCGAACCGCCGGCTTTCGCTCGGGCAGCGTCATCGCGGCGACCCCGAGCACGACCAGAGCGAGCCCCGCCCAGACTGTCGGGCTCAAGCTCTCGCCGAGGAACAGGATGCCGATGGCAACCCCGATCGGCACGCGCAGATAGGACACGGCCGTGGTCCCGACCGCGCCGAGCGTCCGGATCAGGCGGAAATAGATCGCGAAAGCGAGCGCCGTCGAGAACACCGCAAGCGCAAGCAGCGCCATGAGCGACTCGTGGGAGGGCGCCAGCGTCCAGGGCCGGTCGATGACAAGTGCGAATGGCAGTAGCACGGCAGCGCCCATCAACATGGAGCCGGCGGCCGGCAGGAGCGGATCCATGCCGCCGAAATTCCGGCCAAACAGCGCGGCGCAGGCGTAACACATGGTCGCCAGCACGATCGCCAGTTGCGGCACGACGGCGCTGCCCAAACCGGCAAAGGCCTGGACGCCGACGATCAGGCTGATCCCGGCCACGCCTGCCAGAACGCCCAGCGCCTTGCGCGTGTCCGGACGCTTGCCCGGCGCGAGCACCAGCCCGATCAGGAAAACGAAGACGGGCGTGGTTCCGTTCAGGATCGAGGCGAGGCCGGCATCGACGCTGCGCTCGGCCCAGGCGATCAGCGTGAAGGGCACGACGCTGTTGAGGCAGGCCTGCACCAGGAAGCGCCGCCAACTCGCGACATCGCGCGGTAGCTTCACACCCCGCCAGCGGATGATGGCGAGCAGGATCGCACCGGCAATCAGCGTGCGCGCCGCGATCAGGGTCAAGGGCGGGATCGTCTCCACGCCGATCTTGATGAAGCTGTAGGAGCCGCCCCAGAGCGTGGCGAGAACCAGCAGCAAGACGAGCTCGGTGGCGCGGTTCGCCTCGGCAGCAGGGGTGGTCAGGGCTTGCGGCGTCATGGCTCTCTCCTTGGTTGGAGGGACCATGTCACAGCCGGCATCCCGGAACTTGCAGGAACGCTACGGTTAGGACCGTAGCTTCACCGATTGATTCAGGTAGGCGAGAATTCGATTCAGCACACGAATCCAAGCCTTTGATATAGCGCGAATATTTTTGTCCGCGGACGCCCCCTACAGACTCTCGGCGATCACGTCGACGTCGCGCGCCGCATGGAGCACGCGCAGGATTTCGAGGTTTGTCTCTCCAATCCGATAGAAGATCAGATAATCCCGATGAGGCGCACGCCGAACATTGCGGGCGGCATGGCGTGGCAGAATTGGATACCGCTCGGGTTGCGACACCAGCCTTGCGCAAAATTGCTCAAGCGCTGTCACAAAGCGCAACATCCATCGCCGACTGTCGCGAGCAATGTCGTCGCCGATCTCCTGAAGGTCCCGGCGCGCCGTCGGCGTGAACCAAGCTTCACTCCGGTTTGCCGCTCTCGCCGTCGTAGCGGGCGCGCAACTCGGCAAAGACATCGCCGCCCGCGATCAGATGGCCGGCATCCGCCTCGACCAAGCCGGCCTCAAGCGCCTGATCGAGTGCCATCAGGCGTTTCTCACGCTCCTCGACGAGGCGGACACCTTCCCGCAGCACTTCGCTCTTCGAATTGTACCGCCCCGAGGCGACGAGCGTCTCGACGATGCCTTCAAGGCGGTGTCCCAGTTCCGCACTGACGGCCATGAGATCCTCCGACGTTTGCCCGAACCCATATCTATTATTGCCTCCGGTTTCGTGCAAGCCGCCTCCCGCCTGAGCCCGGTCAAACAATGAAAAACCCCGCGGATCGCTCCGCGGGGTCCATTTCGTTGCGCAATGCGCAACCGCTCAGGAATGCGCCAGGATCGCCAGCAGCAGCAATGCGATGATGTTGGTGATCTTGATCGCCGGGTTCACGGCGGGGCCCGCCGTGTCCTTGTAGGGGTCGCCGACGGTGTCGCCGGTCACTGAGGCCTTGTGCGCCTCGGAGCCCTTCATGTGGCGCACGCCGTCCTTGTCGACAAAACCGTCCTCGAAGGACTTCTTGGCGTTGTCCCAGGCGCCGCCGCCCGAGGTCATCGAGATGGCGACGAAAATACCGGTGACGATGACGCCCATCAGCATCGCGCCGACGGAGGCGAAGGCCTGGTTCTTTCCGGCGATGGCGTTGATCGCGAAGAAGGTCACGATCGGCGCGAGCACAGGCAGTAGCGAGGGCACGATCATCTCCTTGATCGCAGCCTTGGTCAGCAGGTCGACGGCGCGCGCATAATCGGGCCGCTCGGTGCCGTCCATGATGCCGGGCTTCTCCTTGAACTGACGCCTGACCTCCTCCACCACCGAGCCGGCGGCGCGGCCGACCGCGGTCATGCCCATGCCGGCAAAGAGGAAGGGGATCAGGCCGCCGAGCAGCAGGCCGACGACGACATAGGGGTTCGACAGCGAGAAATCGACGGTGACGCCCTTGAAGTACTGGAACGTCGTCGAGCCCGCCTTGTTGGCCTCGCCGATGAAGAAGTTGAGGTCGGAGGTGTAAGCGGCAAACAGCACCAGGGCGCCGAGGCCGGCGGAGCCGATCGCATAGCCCTTGGTGATCGCCTTGGTGGTGTTGCCGACAGCGTCGAGGGCGTCGGTGGAGTGGCGCACCTCCTTGGGCAGGCCCGCCATTTCGGCGATACCGCCGGCATTGTCGGTGACCGGGCCGAAGGCGTCGAGCGCCACGACCACGCCAGCCAGCGCCAGCATGGCCGTGGTGGCGATGGCGATGCCGAACAAGCCGGCCAAGCCATAGGAAACGATGATGCCGGCGATGATCACGATGGTCGGCAGCGCGGTCGATTCCAAGGAGACCGCGAGGCCCTGGATGACGTTGGTGCCGTGGCCGGTCACCGAGGCCTGCGCAATCGAGACGACCGGGCGCTTGCCGGTGCCGGTGTAGTATTCGGTGATGACGACGATGAGCAGCGTCACCGCCAGGCCGACCAGCGCGCAACCGAAGAGGCCGCCCGAAGTGAAGGTGACGCCCTGCACCGTGGTGAACGAGGCCGAGAAGCCGCCGAACATCAGGTAGTTGACCGCCGCGATCGCGCCGATCGAGAGCACGCCGGCTGCGATGAAGCCCTTGTAGAGCGCGCCCATGATCGACTGGTTGGCGCCGAGCTTGACGAAGAAGGTGCCGATGATCGAGGTGACGATGCAGGATGCGCCGATCGCCATCGGGTAGAGCATCATGGTGCCCAGCGTCGCCTGTCCCGCGAAGAAGATCGCGGCGAGAACCATGGTCGCGACCAGCGTCACCGCATAGGTCTCGAACAAGTCGGCCGCCATGCCGGCGCAGTCGCCGACATTGTCGCCGACATTGTCGGCAATGGTGGCGGGGTTGCGCGGGTCGTCCTCGGGGATTCCGGCCTCGACCTTGCCGACGAGGTCGGCGCCGACATCGGCGCCCTTGGTGAAGATGCCGCCGCCGAGACGGGCGAAGATCGAGATCAGCGAGGCGCCGAAACCGAGCGCGACGAGCGAGTCGATGACGGTGCGGCTCGATGGGGTGAAGCCGAGGAACGAGGTCAGGACGCCGTAATAGACCGCCACGCCGAGCAGCGCGAGGCCCGCCACAAGCATGCCGGTGACAGCGCCCGCCTTGAAGGCGACGTCGAGGCCGTCGCCCAGCGACTGCATCGCCGCCTGCGCCGTGCGGACATTGGCCCGGACAGAGACGTTCATGCCGATGAAGCCGGCGAGGCCCGAAAGCACCGCGCCGATCAGGAAGCCGATCGCGACCCATTGTCCGAGCAGATAGGCCAGCACCGCGAAGAGCACGACGCCGACGATCGCGATGGTCATGTATTGGCGCTTGAGATAGGCCTGCGCGCCCTCGGCGACCGCAGCGGAAATCTCCTGCATGCGCTGGTTGCCGGCATCGCGCTTCATCACGTCGCCATAGGCCCAGACGCCATATGCGATCGACAGCGCACTTAAGACTATGATTGTAAGCAGAGCTGACATTGGTTTCCTGACCTTGAGCTTCTCGACCCGCGGAGAGGCTTTGCGCTCCCCTTAACGTTCTTGGACGCCTGACTCATGAAAATGCGAGGCCTAAGGACTCAGGCCCCGCATGGGTCTCGCCAGTGTCAGTCGAATTTGTGCCAAGTTTCCGACAGAATCGCAAACCCTGTGATTGCGTTTTGGTCCAGTTCGAAAGCTTGCCGACGCTTGGACCAAAACAGGTCCGGAGAAAGGCGGAAAGCCGAGGCCGGCCTTGTCTCCGACGATGGGCCAAAACCCGCTCTAACTCTTTGATGAGAGACGGATTCAGATTTCAGATGGGATCACTCTGTGATGCCATCTGACATCATCCGGCTCTGGGGCGGTTCCCGACACGTCAGCCGGCACAAGGACGGGTTCCGATCCGATCGGATCGTTCAGCCGCTCCAGCTCTTTGTTTTAGCGCGTTTTCTCCGCGCAAACGCTTCGCGTTTGTCGCGAGGGAACCGGGGTCCACTTCGCTCGAGAACGCTCTGGTCGTTCACATGCGCTCGCCGGGCAATCGGCTGGCCTGCTGCACCCAGTCGATGAGCTGAGCCTCATCGAGCTGGTCGCCCTCCCGGATGTCGAGATAGCGCGTGTCCTGGCTCTTGGACGCTCCAGGCGGAACAGGATGCAGCGCCGCCCCACGGAAGAAAGCCACTTTGACGTATTTCGTGAAGCAATGGACCCCGAGGAACCAGCCCTGCCCCTCGACGCCGTATAGCGGCGAGTTCCATTTCACTGCCTTGCGCAGATCGGGGACGGTACGAGCGATAAGCGCGTCGAGGCGGTGTCCGATATCGCGCTTCCAACCCGGCATGGCCGCGATATAGGCCTGGACGGGAGCGTCGCCCTCGCCCTTCACAATCTGAGGGTTGCCGCCCGCCAGCAGGGGCGTTTTGCCGGTTGTCGCCAATTGTCCGGACGCCTTGCTGGACATCGCATCAACTCCGCTGATCTTGCCCCGTTCGGCAGATCTCGCCCCGCTCGGCAAGTCAGTCCGATCCTCCGCGGCTCAGGATATCCCACCCTGATCGAGCGAGCAGCCATCTCCCGAAAAGTTCATCCGCCCGAGCGGTCGTTACGCCAGGGCGGAACCGGTCATAACGCGACGTCGCGATTGACGTTCTTGTAGAGCAGATAGCAGGCGTCGCCGAAGCCAGCCGGGTAGAATTGCTGCGGGCAGTAGCCGCCCATCCAGATGAAATCCTGCGCCCAGATCTCGTGCCACTCCGTGCCGAGGAAATAGAGCCCCTGCCCCTCCAGCATATAGAGCCCGTGCTCCATCACATGGGTTTCGACATCGGGGAAACATGTGCCCGGCTTGAACCACATCAGGTTCATCTCGAAGTCGAAGCGCATGTCGCCATAGGGCAGCAGGAACTGGAAGCCGCGCCCCTCCAGCCCGGTGTGATTGGTAACCGGCACGGCGTCGCGATGCGAGACGATCGGCTCCGGCGCCGACAGGTCGATCGCTTCATAGCGCTTGCGCAAGGCCAGCACGCGTGCCGGCTCAGGCCCCTCATTGCGCAAGGAGAAGGCAACTCCGGCCGGGACATAGGCGAAGCCGCCTGAGGTCAAGGCCTGGGCGGGGTCGCTATCGACCGCAAACTGCACCTGCCCGGACAGGACATAGTAGAAATGCTGGATACCGTCCTCGCGGAAGGGCTGGCGCGTGCCGCCGCCGGGCTCGATCTCCAGCACATATTGCGCGAAGCGCGCGCCCATCACGGGGGCGGTCAGGATGCGGCCGATGGTGCGCTCGAATTGCGGCAGGCGGCTGACCAGCACGCCCTCGGGCGGCATGAAGGCATAGTTTTGGCGGACCACGCCGCGATTATGGCCGATCGCTCCGGGAGGAATATGCCCGGCGGCGACAGGAAACTGGTGGGGGCGCATCATTCTTCTCCAGATCGACAACCGTCGCGTCGCGGCAAGATTCTCGCCGGCAAGACTCAAGCGGGCAAGATTCAGCACCGCAAGGCTCAGGCCGGCACGGCCCGCCGCGACAAGCCCTGCCAGGCGACCAGCACCAGCGCAACCGCGACCGGCGGGAAGACGAGCCAGTTGACGCTGTCCCAGCCACCGGCGTTGAGCAGGCCGCCCGACGAGAACGAGGCAATCGCGACCGAGCCGAAGACCAGGAAGTCATTCGCCGCCTGAACCTTCACCCGTTCCTCCGGCCGGTAGCAGTCGGTGACCAATGCGGTCGCGCCGATGAAGCCGAAATTCCAGCCAAGGCCAAGCAGGACCAGCGCGCCCCAGAAATGCGCGACGCTCAGGCCGGTCAGGCCGACGATCGCGGCCAGCGCCGTCAGCAGGAGCCCGATCGCCGTGATCTTTTCCTTGCCGAAACGGGCTATCAGCCTGCCGGTGAAGAAGCTCGGCCCGAACATCGAGAGCACATGCCATTGGATGCCGAGCGCGGCATCGCCGACCGAGTGGCCGCAGGCGACCATGGCGAGCGGCGCCGCAGTCATGACGAAGCTCATCAGGCCGTAGGCGACAAGCGCAGCGGTGACCGAGGCGATGAAGCGCGGCTGGCGCATGATCTCACCAAGCGGGCGGCCACCGGTCTTGGCGGCGGCGGCGACCGGCGGCGCGCGCAGCCGCATCACCACCAGCATGGCGATCAGCGCCAGACAGCCTTGCGCCAGGAAACTTGCAGCGAAAGGCGCTGATGGTGTCAGATCGCGCGTCCAATAGACCGATTGCGGGCCGATGACGCCCGCCGCAATGCCGCCGACCATCACCCAGGAGATGGCGCGCGGCTTGAAGCTCTCGCTCGCCGTATCGGCGGCGGCGAAGCGGTAGCTCTGGACGAAGGAGCCGTAGAGACCGCAGGTGAAGGTGCCGAGGCAGAACAGCCAGAACAGGCGTTCGGTCGCCCCCGCAGCTGCAAGGCTTCCGCCCGCCGCACCGATCAGCGTGCCGATGAGGTAGCCGCCGCGCCGGCCGAGCCGGCGCATCAGGATGGCGGCTGGAATGACGCCGGTGGCGATGCCGAGCTGCAGCAGGCTGACCGGCACGGTGGCGAAGGTCTTGTCGGCGACGAGGCTTGCCCCGACGATGCCGCCCAGCGAGATCACGATCGCCGGATTGGCGCCGCCGAGCGCCTGCGCAAAAGCCAGCACCAGGGTGTTGCGCTTGGCGAGGGCGTCGCCGTCACTGAGGGGAACGTGCTGGTTCATTGATGCGCCGCCCTAGCCATGGCAGCGCTTGCAACGGCCGCCTTTTTAAAAATGAGCGAAGGAGCCCTGCGCGAAGCTTCGCGCCCTGCCCTTTTCGCGATAGTTCACCGCGCCTTCGTCCGTCACCCGGCCGATCGCGACGAGCGCGACGCCCGCAGCCTCCGCCGCAACGATCAGGGAAAGATATTCTCTTTCAGATGCCGTGCAGAGAATTTCGTAATCGTCCCCGCCCGTCCACGCCAGTTCCGCCAGAGCGGGATCGGCCATGATCGCGGCGCGGGCCGCAGCCGAGAGCGGGACCATGTCGAGATCGATCTCGGCGCCTGCTTTCGAGGCCTTGAGCAGCTTGGCAAGGTCGCCGACAAGCCCATCGGACACATCCATCGCCGCCGAAGCATGGACCTGCAGCGCAGTGGCCAATGCCAGCCGCGGTTGCGGATGCAGATAGCGGTCGGCGAGGAAATGGCGATGCTCCTCGCTGAGCCGGGCGACCCAAGCTAGCTTGCCCGGCCCATGCGCCTGAAGCCCGAGCGCCCCGTCACCGATCGTGCCGGAGACCAGGATGACGTCCCCAGGCTTGGCGCCCGAGCGCGGCACCATCCGGCCGGCCGGAACGCTGCCGAAGGCGGTGATCGAGAGGATCAAGGGTCCAGGCGTCGAGACCGTGTCGCCGCCGATGAGCGGGCAAGCCCCCTCTCCCGCGATCCGTGCGAGCCCCTGCGCGAAGTCCGCGAGCCAGGCTTCGGTCCAGCCATGCGGCAAAGCCAGGCTCAGCACGAAGCCTTCGGGCTTGGCGCCCTTGGCTGCGAGGTCGGAGAGGTTCACCGCGAGCGCCTTGCGCGCGATCGAGGCCGCGGGATCATCGGCGAAGAAATGCTCGCCGGCGACCAGCGCGTCGGTCGTCACCACCGTCTCATAGCCGCGCGCCGGCTTGAGCAAGCCGGCATCATCGACGAGGCCGAGCCCGCCTGCTCCCGCGATGGGCGCGAAATAACGGGCGATCAACTCGAATTCGCCGGGTCTGGTTGTATCGCTCAAGGCCGTCCTCGCGACTGCATCCTACGACCCTACCCGTCAGTGCGAGATCACGCCGCCGGCTGATCGAACTCGTCGGCGCGGAAGTCGCGGGCCATCTTGTCGAGCACGGCGTTGATCATGCCGATCTCCTCGCCCTCATAGAAGGCGCGCGCGACCGCGACATATTCCGAGATCACCGCACGCGCCGGCACATCCTTGCGGAAGGCGAGCTCATAGGCGCCGGCGCGCAGCACGGCGCGCACCACCGCCTCGACGCGCTTCAGCGGCCAGCCGGAGGCGAGCACCTCGTCGACCGAGCGATCGACCAGGCGCTGCTCGCGGACCACGCCGCCGAGCAGGTCGCGGAAGAAAGCCAGCTCGGCCTTGGGCAGTTCGATCTCCTCGACCTCCTTGCCGATCCAGAAGGCCTCGAACTCGGCCATGGCCTCGATCACGCCGCGCCCGCCGATCTCCATCTCGTAGAGCGCCTGCACGACGGAAAGCCGCGCGCCTCGTCGCATCTCGGCCCGGCTCATTTGGATTGCTCCGCCAGGGAGCGCTTGTAGCGCAGCACCGCGAGCGCCGCTTCAGCCGCACCGCCGCCCTTGTCCATCTCGGAGCGGTTGGCGCGCGCCCAGGCCTGCGCCTCGTTCTCGACGGTCAGGATGCCGTTGCCCAGCGGCAGAGCGAAGGCCACGGAGATGTCCATCAGGGCGCGCGAGCTTTCGCCGGCGACGATGTCGTAATGGCCGGTCTCGCCGCGAATGACGGTGCCCAGCGCCACGACCGCCTCATAGGGGTCGACAGCCTCATCAGCAGCGCGCAGGCCGATGATGATGGCGGACGGAATTTCGAGCGCGCCCGGCACGGTGACGACGTCGACACGGCAATCGGCCTTGTCGAGCACGGCAAGGGCGCCTTCGAGCAATTCGTTGGCGAGCTTCTCGTAGAAACGCGCCTCGATCACGAGCACGCGGGCGCCGTCCAGCGAGACGGCAGGAGTTGCGGCCTTGTCGGCCGAGATTTGCCGGGGTCCGGCCATGGTTGTTTATCCTCTTGAAGGCGAAGAGCGCCTGGCGCGAAAAGCCCAAAGCACTCGCAGCCCTCATCCTGAGGAGCCGTTTCGTCAGAAATGGCGTCTCGAAGGATGGTCCAGTACGCTCTGGAGCATCCTTCGAGACGCCGCTGCGCGGCTCCTCAGGATGAGGGCTGTGTTGAGACCGGCTCTTAGCCCTGCGGGCGCGCCTCTGCAAGCCGCGCAGCGTAGCGCGCCATCAGATCGACCTCGAGATGGATCGGATCGCCCGCCTTGCGCTGCCCCCAGGTGGTGACGCTGAAGGAGTGCGGAATCAGCAGCACGGTGAAGACATCGTCCTCGACGCTGTTGACCGTGAGCGAGGTGCCGTCGAGGCAGATCGAGCCCTTGGTCGCGATGAAGGGAGCGAGCCCTTGCGGCGCGCGGATATGGAAACGCGCCGTCGCGCCCCATTGTTCGTCGGGATTGGCCTCGATCGGATCGATCTTCAGGATCGTGGCGACGCCATCGACATGGCCGGTGACGAGATGGCCGCCGAGCTCGTCGCCGACCTTGAGCGAGCGCTCGAGATTGACCCGCGTGCCGGGCGCCCAGTCGCCGACCAGTGTCTTGGAGAGTGTCTCCGCCGCCGCCTCGACCTGGAAGATGCAGCCGGGCTCGCCATCGCTGCGCGGCCGCAGGCCCGTGACCGTCAGGCAGACGCCGGCGCAGGCGATCGAAGCACCGATCTCGATGCCGGCAGCGTCATAGGGGCTGGCGATGGCAAGCCGCTTCAGGCTGGGCCCCTTGGCCTCAGCTTCCACGACGGTGCCGATGGCGGTGACGATGCCGGTGAACATCAGGCGGTCCTCACAAAATTCTCGAAATGGTCGTGGCCGATCAGGCCGCTATCGGCAAGTCGGTAGAGATCGGGGTTCGCCAGCATCGCCGCAAGGCCCGGACGCACGGCAACGATGCCGGGGTGGCCCAGCACTTTCGGAGATGTCGAGACAATGACCTCATCGGCGAAACCGGCAAGGGCGAGTTTCTCGCCGATGGTGGGCCCACCCTCGGAAAAGACGCGGTTGATGCCGCGCGCTCCCAGCAATTGGAGCATCTCCGTCAGATCGAGATGGCCGTCCGCACCGGCCGAGACGCGCATGACCTCGACGCCGGCCGCGACCAGCGCCCGTTCACGCTCGATGGGAGCAGCCTCGGTCGCCACGACCCAGACCGGCACCTCGCCCACTGTGGCGACGAGCTGGGACGACAGCGGCAGCCGAAGCTGCGAATCCAGCACGATCCTGATCGGTGAGCGACCCGCCATGCCGGGCAGGCGCACGGTCAGCAGCGGATCATCGACGAGCACCGAACCGATGCCGAGCATGATCGCATCGTAATGCGCCCGCTGGAGATGGACCCAGGCCGACGCCGCAGGGCAGGATACGGCGATGCGCGTGCCCGCCGCCCCGCCGGCATAGCCGTCCCTGGTACGAGCGACCTTGAACGTCACCATGGGGCGCCCTTGCGTCACCCGCAGGACATAGCCGCGATGGATCCGTTGAGCCTTGGCCTCCAGCACGCCCGTGGTGACGCTGATGCCAGCCGTCCGCAGCAATGCGAAACCGAGCCCGCGAAACCGTGGATTGGGATCGGCCATGGCCGCCACGACGCGCTTCACGCCGGCCAGGATCGAGCGCTCGACGCAAGGTGTCGCGGCGCGGATGGTGCGGTGTGAACAGGGCTCGAGCGTGACATAGAGCGTGCCGCCCGCCGCGGCGTTCGGCCCGGCGCGGTCGAAGGCGTTCGCCTCGCCATGCGGCCGGCCGCCAGGTTGGGTGTGGCCGCGGGCCACGATCACGGGACCATCCGCGGTGTCCTGCGTGACGATGGCGCCGACGCAAGGATTGGTTGATGTCGTGCCCTGCCCGCGCGCGCCGAAATCCAGCGCCTGACGCATGAAGGCGCGGTCGATCGCAGCCTGCTCAGTCATCGTTGCGGGCAGGCGGCGGCGCACTCGCGCCGTCCTCGTCATCGGCGCTGAGCTGGCCCAGGATCTCCTCGAAATCGCGGGCTTCGCGGAAATTGCGGTAGACCGAGGCGAAGCGGACATAGGCGACGTCGTCGAGCGATTTCAGCCCTTCCATCACCAATTCGCCGACGGTCGAGCTCGGGATCTCGCCCTCGCCGGAGCTTTCGAGCTGGCGCACGATGCCGTTGACCATGCGCTCGATCCGCTCCGGCGCGACCGGGCGCTTGCGCAGCGCGACCTCGATCGAGGTCTGCAATTTGTCGCGGTCGAAGGCGGTGCGCCGGCCCGAGCGCTTGACCACGACGAGTTCGCGCAATTGCACGCGCTCGAAGGTGGTGAAGCGCCCGCCGCAATCAGGGCAGACGCGACGACGACGGATCGAGGCGTGATCGTCGGTTGGACGGGAGTCCTTCACCTGCGTGTCGAGAGAGCCGCAATAGGGACAGCGCATGGCGTGCTTTCAGATGGGCTTGATGGTTTCGCGCACCAGTGCGGCCCGCAGGTTGGCACTCGACCATGACGGCCAGCCGGTGCCAGCGAAGTCACGATCATGCGACCAGTTCTCGACTTCTTTCACGCCATACTGCGACATCGTCAGCAGGCGCCGCGAGCCGACGAAATTCAGGACATCCCCGCCACGCAGACCAAGCGCACAGCTCAAGATGATATTCGCATCGACGATCAGAACGGGCGAAGGAGGCTTCACGCGTCGCGTTCTTCCAGCCAACGCTCAAGCGCCGCGGTCTCTTCAGGCGAACGGTCCTTGGTCAAGTCGCGGACGGTCTTCAACAGCTCCGCGACGCGGGCAGCGCGGTCAGAATTCACCACAGCGCCACCGGCCGTGTCCGCGGCGTTCTGGGACGGAAGGGACACGGCTCCGGCGGCGGCAAGCTTGCGCAACTCCTCGATCGTGATCGTCGTCATGGTTGTGCCCGGCTCCTAATCCTTCGGATCATACCATGATCTAGTGACGACGAGGCGGCCCTTTCAATAGATCGGGAAGCGCGCGGTCAGCTCGTGCGCCTTGGCCTTGACGGCCTCTTCGACCGCACCGTTGCCGGCCTCACCATTGATCGCCAGGCCATCCAGCACCTCTGCGATCAGTTCGCCGACCTTCTTGAACTCGGCGACGCCGAAGCCGCGCGAGGTTGCGGCCGGCGTGCCCAGGCGAATGCCCGAGGTCACCATCGGCTTCTCCGGGTCGAAGGGAATGCCGTTCTTGTTGCAGGTGATGTGGGCGCGGCCGAGAGCGGCCTCGGCCGCCTTGCCGGTGACCTTCTTGGAGCGCAGATCGACCAGCATCAGATGGTTGTCGGTGCCGCCGGTGACGAGGTCGAAGCCCTTGGTCTTCAAGGTTTCGGCCAGCGCCTTGGCGTTCTCGACCACGGCGCGAGCGTAGATCTTGAACTCGGGCTGCAGCGCCTCCTGGAAGGAGACCGCCTTGGCGGCGATGACATGCATCAAGGGCCCGCCCTGGATGCCGGGGAAGACGGCCGAGTTGATCTTCTTGGCGATCGCCTCGTCATTGGTCAGCACCATGCCGCCGCGCGGGCCGCGCAGGGTCTTGTGCGTGGTGGTGGTGACGACATGGGCGTGCGGGAATGGCGAAGGATGCGCGCCACCCGCGACCAGCCCGGCGAAATGGGCGATGTCGACCATGAAATAGGCGCCGACCTTGTCGGCGATCTCGCGGAAGCGGGCAAAATCCCAGTGCCGGGCATAGGCCGAGCCGCCGGCGACGATCAGCTTCGGCTTGTTCTCGACGGCGAGGCGCTCCATCGCATCGTAGTCGATCGTCTGGTCGACGACGCAGACGCCATAGGGCACGACCTTGAACCATTTTCCGGACTGGTTGACAGGCGCGCCGTGAGTGAGATGGCCACCGGCGGCGAGGTCGAGGCCCATGAAGGTGTCGCCGGGCTGCAGCAGCGCCATGAACACGGCCTGGTTGGCCTGGCTGCCGGAGTTGGGCTGGACATTGGCGAACTGGCAATCGAACAGCCGGCAGGCGCGCTCGATCGCGAGCTTCTCGGCGATGTCGACGAACTGGCAACCGCCATAATAGCGCCGGCCGACATAGCCCTCGGCGTATTTGTTGGTCATCACCGAGCCCTGCGCCTCCAGCACGGCGCGCGAGACGATGTTCTCCGAGGCGATCAGCTCGATCTCGTCACGCTGGCGACCGAGCTCGAGCTCGATGGCGCGGGCGATCTCGGGGTCGCTATCAGCAAGCGAGGCAGCGAAGAAGGAGTTCGAGAGATGCTTGTCGCTCGCGGCTTCGGTCATATCCGGCTCCTGCTGAAAAAGGTGGCCGCTCACGGCCCGGTCCCGTTGCCGCGTCCCGTATCATGGGGTGGAAATCTGTCCAAGCGATAGATGGTGCGGCTAAAAGGATGGCCAATCGCTGCCCGCCGGGATGTCAGCGCCGCCGCGACGGCTTCAGCCCTTTCCCCGGCTCCCCAAGGGAAGGGTGGTGGACCAGCGTCCCCCGCGAGGCCGACTTCAGGAGCCCGCGGAAGGTCGGGCATTCCAGATGCGTCGGCGCGGGGCAATCGGCGATATGGCGCAGCATGTCACGCAGGGCGCTGAGATCGACGATCTGGCGCTGCAATTCGTCTGCCTTGGCATGAAACCGGGCCCGGGGGAGATCGGGCCGGCCGTCCTGTCCGAACAGGCCCGCGATCTCGACCAGCGAGAAGCCCGCCGCCTTGCCTAGGCTGATGAGCGACAACCTGAGGAGCACGTCGGCATCGAATTGCCGGCGCAACCCGCGCCGTCCGAGCGAACCGATCAGGCCGATCTCCTCGTAATAGCGCAGCGTCGAGGCCGGCACGCCCGAGCGTTGGGCCACTTCCCCGATATCCAGAATCGGCATGCTTGACCTCAAGTTGACTTGAACTTGTAGGCTCTCCCGAACGCAGGATTTCAGCAAGAGGAAAAAACCATGCAGGATTGTCGAGCCACGCCGTCGAACCCGATATGGCGGGACCGGCGCACCATTGCGCTGCTGATGGCGGCATCGCTCACCACGATGGCCAATGCCACGATCAGCCCGGCCCTGCCCGGGCTCGAGCGGCTGTTCTCGGGCGATCCGAACGCCGCGATGCTGACGCGGCTGCTGGTGCCGGCGCCGGCGCTCAGCGTCGCCCTCTGCGCGCCGCTCGCCGGGCTGGTGGCCGACCGGTTCGGACGGCGCGCGATGCTGCTCTCCGGCACGATCCTGTTCGTGATCGCCGGATGCGCCGGTCTCGTCCTGCCGGATCTCCCGACGATCTTCGCCAGCCGCCTCGTGCTCGGCGTCGCGGTCGCCCTGATCATGACGGCGCAAACCGCGCTGGTCGGGGACTATTTCACGGGAAAGGACCGCAATGCGCTGACCGGCCTGCAGATTTCGGCGCGCAATTTCGGCGGCCTGCTCTTCATCTCGCTTGCGGGCTGGGTCGCGACGCTCTCGCCGCGCCTGCCTTTCGCCATCTATGGCCTCGCCGCCGCCTTCCTGCCGCTGATGTGGATCGCGATCGTCGACCCGCCCCGATCAGCGCAATCCATCGACGCCAAACCGGCGGACAGCGCCCCAGGACATCCGCCCTGGCGCACGCGCCTCGCCTTACTGGTTCTCTTGCAGGCGCTGACCAACATGATCTTCTTCGTCATGCCGACCCAATTGTCGTTCTTCCTGGAGGAGCGAGGCTATAACAGCGCGGCCATGACCGGCGCGGCGCTGGCCGTCCTGATGCTGTCGGGCGGCAGTTTTGCGCTGCTCTACCCGCGGATCCAGCGCGCGATCGGCCATGTCGGCATTTTTGCCATGGGCTACGCCGCGATGGCGCTGGGCTTCATGCTGCTACCCTTCACCCTGACAGCCTCCTCCTTCGCGGCAACCGCGGCGATCGGCGCAGGCTACGCTCTGGTCTCGCCCTGCTTCATCGCGCTGGCGCTGGGTCTCGCGCCGATCCGGCGCAGAGGGCTGGCAGGCGGGCTGCTGACCGCCTCCGTCTTCATCGGCCAGTTCTGCTCGCCGCTCCTGAGCACGCCGCTGATCGCGCGCTACGGTTTTGACGGACTGTTCCACGGCGCCGCTTCGCTCCTCCTGGCAATGGCGATCACGGCGGCAGCGGCAGGAGGGCTAAGCTGGCTGCGCCTGCGGTCGGCTGTCACATCGCCGCAGATGCCGGTCTCGCGCTGAGCGCAGTCGAAGATCGGGCGGCGCGCGGCGAGTTCCCTGCCGTGGCTCTCTGCCGCGGCAGAGGGACTCTCCTAAGCGCGCTGCGGGGTGACATCAGCGCGTGCACCCTTCAGAAGGGAGGTGACCCGAGCCTAGGAGCCCCGCCGACAGTGACCCCGGATACAGCCCACAGCTCTTCCGCGCCCGCCCGGCGCTCCCCGCTGAGCGCCTTTCTCGCGAGCGAAGCGGCAGGCGGTGTCCTGCTGATGGTGGTGGCGGCGCTTGCCCTCGTCATCGCGAACTCCCCGGCCGCGCCGGCTTATTTCGGCGCGCTCTCCACCTATGTCGGGGGCCTGAGCGTGCTGCACTGGGTCAATGACGCGCTGATGGCCGTGTTCTTCCTGCTCGTCGGGCTGGAGATCAAGCGCGAATTCCTGGAGGGGCAGCTCTCCTCCTGGTCGCGCAGGGCCCTGCCCGGCATCGCGGCGCTGGGCGGCATGGTCGTCCCGGCGCTGATCTATCTCGCTTTGACGCGCGGCGATGCGGTCGCGATGCGCGGCTGGGCCATTCCCGCCGCGACCGACATCGCCTTTGCGCTCGGCGTGCTGGCCTTGCTCGGCCCGCGCGTGCCGGTCTCGCTCAAAGTCTTCCTGACGGCGCTGGCGATCCTCGACGATCTCGGCGCGGTCGCGATCATCGCGCTGTTCTATACCAGCGACCTGTCGCTGCCGATGCTGGGGCTGGCGGCTTTGTGCATTGCCGGGCTCATCGTCCTCAATCGCCTGAACGTGACGCGCCTGCCGGTCTATCTCACTATTGGCGCCCTGCTCTGGTTCTTCGTGCTGAAGTCGGGCATCCACGCCACGCTGGCCGGCGTCGCCCTGGCGCTCACCATCCCGATCGGCGACGGCTCCGACAGCGACGAGCCCGAGCATTCGCCGCTGCACATGCTCGAGCACGGCCTGCACCCTTGGGTGTCCTATCTGATCGTGCCGATCTTCGGTTTCGCCAATGCCGGCGTCTCTTTCACGGGGATGACGCCGGCGAGCGCGCTGGCGCCAGTGCCGCTGGGCATCGCTCTCGGCCTGTTCCTCGGCAAGCAGATCGGCGTCTTCGGCTTCGCCTGGGCGGCCGTGAAAGCCGGGCTCGGTGCGCTGCCGGCCAAGGCAAATTTCGTGCAGCTCTACGGCGTCGCCCTGCTCTGCGGCATCGGCTTCACCATGAGCCTGTTCATCGGGGCGCTGGCCTTCCCCGGCAATCCCGAACTCGGCGACGCCACCAAGATCGGCGTGCTGCTCGGCTCGGTCATCTCGGCGCTGGCGGGAGCCTTCGTGCTCAAGCTCGCAGGGCGCGGTACCAGCACTTAATGTTGACGGCCGTCAGCGATGACTGACGGCGCTATTCTCTGCCGTCATTCCGGGGCCGCCGAAGGCGTGAGCCCGGAACCCAGAACCGACGCGGCTGCCCCGTGCCTTCTCAGGCAGCCGCGTCGGTTCTGGGTTCCAGGCTCGATCCTGCGGATCGCCCCGGAATGACGGGGGTGTTTCCGAGCCAAGGCAGCACGCCCTCGCAAGCCCACGGCCCCGACAAACGAAAAAGCCCCGGACTGTTCGGTCCGGGGCTTTTCAGATCAGGAAAGGCGATCTCTCAGGCGCGGTGACCTCAGATATCCTGCCTCAGATGTCCTGGTCGCCGTGAAGCTGCGCCACCGGGGCAGGTCCGAGGCCGTCCTTGTTGTAGATGTCGTCGCGGAACTGCACGCCGCCATCGGGCGTCGCCCAGGCGGTGACATAGACCCAGTAGCATGGCACCGGATTGCTGATCCGCGCATTGATGCGCTCGCCGGACTGGATCACCTGGTCGATCTTGGCGCGATCCCAGCCGGGAGTGTCCTTGAGCAGCCAGCCGACATAGTCGCGCACGTTCTGGACGCGCATGCAGCCGGACGAGACGAAGCGGAAATCGTCGCCGA
Source organism: Bosea vaviloviae (assembly GCF_001741865.1). Taxonomy (NCBI): domain Bacteria; kingdom Pseudomonadati; phylum Pseudomonadota; class Alphaproteobacteria; order Hyphomicrobiales; family Alloboseaceae; genus Allobosea; species Allobosea vaviloviae. Next base: position 3,666,715 of record NZ_CP017147.1, on the reverse strand, counting down.
AGATGCCCTTCGCCGGCGTGTCATGCATATAGACGCCATAGGGGCTTGGAATGTTGATGCGGACGACGCCGAGCGAATTGAAGTCGCCGCCGGGGTCCTGCCGGAAGGTGTAGCGCGTCGCCTCGTCGGAGTTCCAATTGACGCGCTCGGGCGGGATCTCGCCATTGGGGCCGATGATGCGGATCTTGCTCTCGGTCAGATAGCCAGGCTCCTTGCGCATCTTCGGGATCAGATCCTTGCGGATGATCGAAGCAGGCACGGTCCAGGTCGGGTTGAAGTTGATCTCGGGGATCTTGGTCTGGAGCAGCGGCGACTGCCGGTCGATCTTGCCGACGCCGGCGGCGTGGCGGGTCGCGACGACGCCGTTCTCGACCGTCTCGACCAGCGCGGCCGGGATATTGGCCACGACATAGCGGTTGCCGAGATTGCCCGACCAGGTGCGCAGCCGGACCACATTGGTCTCGAGCTGGCGGATGCGCCGCTCGATCGGCACGTTGAGTGCGGCCACCGTGGCGCGGGTGATGGCGCCGGTAGTGGAAAGCCCGACCCGAGCCTGGAAGTTGCGTACGCCGGCCTCGACATAGGAATCATAGACGTTGCTGGTGCCGGCATTGGCGTTGAGATCGCCAGTGACCACCAGGCGCTGCCGCAATGCGACGACGCCAGGACCGCTCGAGCCGACGCTCATCTTGTCGGTGAGCTGGAGCATCGGCCAGCCGCCGCGGGAAGCGAGTTCGCGATAGGCGACGATCGCAGCTTCAGTCGCCTGCAGCGATTCCGGCGAGAGCATCGGGGTATGGGAGCGGGCGACGGCGTTGCGTGCCCCGGAATCATAGTTCTGACGCCATTCCGCCTGCTGGGCGAAGGCTGGCAAGGCTGCGGTCGTCGCAGCGCCCGAAAGCAACGCGAGCACGGTCTCGCGGCGGGTCAGGCTCAAATTCGACATCGTATCCCTCATCCTCATCACGGCCCGGACCAGCGCTGGACAGAAGCGCAAGCGCAGCACAGAAGCCGCCCGCCATTGGCGAGCGCCGGTTCTATGAACTACGCTCTCTTACCACGGTTAACGTCTTGTGATGAGCGAGGCATTTTTAGGGCATGGCTACATTCAGTGACGTGCATGACCAGTATTCGGCGAAGAGGATCGGGCGCCGTGTCCCTGGCGCAACAGATCTGCCTGCGCTGGGGCGGCTCCGGCACGGTCGAGGCCGGAGCGATATCGAGGCGCTCAGGCGGAAAACGGCCCGCTTAAGGGCCGGTTGCCGCGTTTTCTTCAGAGCTTGTAGCGGATCTGGTCGGTCCAGAAGCGCTCCAACCGGAGCAGTGCGTTGTTCATGCGCTCGAAGTCGTCCGAGGCGATGCCACCGATCTGCTCCACCGTCTGAACATGCTTGTCGTAGACGCCCTTCACGAGATTGTGCACTTCCGTGCCCTTCTCGGTGAGGCTGATCCGAACCGACCGCCGGTCGATCCGCGAGCGGGCATGGTGCAGATAGCCCAGCTCGACCAACTTCTTGACGTTGTAGGAGACGTTCGAGCCGAGATAATAGCCGCGAGTCCTGAGTTCGCTGGCGCTCAGCTCGGCATCGCCGATATTGTAGAGCAGCAGTGCCTGGACGCTGTTGACGTCATCACGGTTGCGGCGCTCGAATTCATCCTTGATGACGTCGAGCAGGCGGCGGTGCAGCCGCTCCACTAGGGTGAGGGACTCAAGGTAGAGAGGCTTCACCTTGAGATCAACATCGCCGGCCGTGGCAACAGCCGCAGTCTTTACGCTCGCTTTCATGGTATATCTCGCCTGTTGTCTATCGGCCGAGATTTTTCTCCCGGTCCGCTTCTGAAGAACACCATAGGCGGCACGAATGAAAACGAGTTTAAATATCAGGATGAATCAGAGATTTAGCCGTTTCGGTGAATCCAAAGTGAAGCTAGAAAGGCTTAAGCTAAAGCGTTTGTTACCATGACTCGACGGAGTCGATCGTTTCAACCCGCTCAGGAATTCTCGTTCTCGGCGAGCCAGGTCGCCAGGAAATAGGCCAGGACCAGCGCGACATAGGTGCTGATCATCGGCGTCGTCATCGGCAATAGCCGCGGGAAGAAGAAGCCGAGCAGGAGCTGGCTGATCGCCGCCAACAGCCAGAGCACGCCGCCCCATGTGCTGGTCAGCCAGAGGCCGACGGCGGCAACGAGATCGATCACCGCGAAATAGACGATGATCGCCTGGAAGCTGAGCAGCCTCGCCTCGAACGGCATCTCCTCGATGCCCACGCCGAAGATCACGGCCCAGGCGAGCAACCCCTTGGCCATCCAGGCTACCGAGAGCAGGCGCAGGAGCCAGACGAGCACGAGCCGCCAGCGCGTAGCCCGGGCGCGCACGCCCGCCACCGACGTCGCTTGCGCGCCGAGCATTGGCTCGCCATCGCCGCCCAAGCCCATCCTCAGGATTCCAGCTCAAGTTCGTCCGCGCCGAGCGGCGCGAAATAGGCCTCGATCGCAGACGGCGAGACCGCCTCCAGCGAAGCCGGCTCCCAGACCGGCGCATGGTCCTTGTCGACCACGACCGCGCGCACGCCTTCATAGAAGTCATGGCCGCGCACGATCCGCGAGACGATGCGGAACTCGGTCTGCATCGCCTGGGCGAAATCGAGAGCGGTCCCGCGCCGCATCTGCTCGAAGGCGAGCGCGATGCTGGTCGGCGATTTGGTGGCGAGCGTCTGCTGGACCTTGGCGGCGAAGGCGCTGCCGCCCGCGGCGGCGGCAGTCAGCTTCGCGCGGATCGCGGCGAGATCCGGGGCGCCGAAGCAGTCGGCGATGATCGCCCGGTCAGCCGCGAGCTTGGCCGGCCCCGGATCGGAGGCGAAGCCGGCGAGGATCTCATCGAGCGCGCCGGGCTTCGTCAGCGCATCCGCCAGTTCGGCCATCCCTGCGCTCGGCACGGCGTGGGTGGCGAGGCCGAGCGCCAGCGCATCGGCCGCGCCGACGCGATCCCCCGTCAGCGCCAGATAGATGCCGCTCGCACCCGGCAGCCGCGGCAGCGCATAGGTCGCCCCGACATCGGGGAAGAAGCCGATGCCGACCTCCGGCATGGCGAAGAGATAGCGTTCCCCGGCGATGCGGTGGCTGCCATGCAGCGAGATGCCGACACCGCCGCCCATGACGATGCCGTCGATCAGGGAGACATAGGGCTTCGGATAGCTCTTGATGCGGGCGTTGAGGATGTACTCCTCGCGCCAGAAGGTCAGCATCTCGGCATGGCGTCCTTCACGGCCGAGGTCGTGCAGATGCCTGATGTCACCGCCGGCGGAGAAAGCCTTCTCGCTGACGCTGGTCACCACGACGCGCGTCACCTGCGGATCGCGCTCCCAGGCAGCGAGCGCACGAGCGAGCTTGCGCACCATGCCGAGGCTCAGCGCGTTCAGCGCCTTGGGGCGATTGAGGACGACGACGCCGGCCGCGCCGCGCACCTCGCAGATGATCTCGGCGTCCTGCGACATGCGGCAGTCATCCCTTGCGCGTTCGCGGCGGTTCTGGGCTGCGCCGGGCGGACTTGTCAACGCGCAGCCGCGCCCGGCGCATCCTGGCCTTGCGACCACCACCCTGTTTTGGAACCGTTCCGATGTGCTAAAGTCGGATCAAATAGAACATCCCGCGCTCGGCGGGGCGGAGAGAAGTTCCATGGCATTCCGGGTTGTGCAGCCGTTTCCCGCCCCGCAGGCGCGGCAGGACGAGGCGTCCGCGCAAAGGGCCGACTCGCTTGGCTTGACGCGGCGCATGCGGCGCAACCGCAAGGCGGATTGGTCGCGCCGGCTGGTGCGCGAAACCGTGCTGACCACCAACGACCTGATCTGGCCGCTGTTCCTGATCGATTCGTCGCAGGCGCGCAGCGCGATCGCCTGGATGCCGGGTGTCGACCGGCTCAACATCGAGGAGGCGGTGCGCCAGGCCGCTCACGCGGCAAGCCTCGGCATTCCCGCGATCGCGCCCTTCCCCTTCGTCGAGAAGAGCCTGCGCGACGCGACCGCGACCGAGGCGCTGAACACGCGCAATCTGATGTGCCGCGCCGTGCGCGCCATCAAGGCGGAGGTGCCGCAGATCGGCATCATCTGCGATGCGGCGCTCGACCCCTACACCTCCCATGGCCATGACGGCGTGATGGAAGGCGAGAGGATCCTGAACGACGCCAGCGTCCACATCCTGACGCAGCAGGCGCTCGCCCTGGCCGATGCCGGCGCCGATGTGATCGCGCCCTCCGACATGATGGATGGACGCGTCGCCGCGATCCGCGCCGCGCTCGACGCCTCCGGCCATGAGGAGGTGCAGATCATGTCCTATGCGGCAAAATACGCCTCGGCCTATTATGGGCCGTTCCGCGACGCGATCGGCACCAACGCCACGCTGATCGGCGACAAGCGCACCTATCAGATGGACCCGGCCAATTCCGACGAGGCGATCGCCGAGGTCGCGCTCGATCTCGAAGAAGGCGCCGACATGGTGATGATCAAGCCGGGCCTGCCCTATCTCGACATCATCGCGCGGGTGAAGGACCATTTCCGCGTGCCGACCTTCGCCTATCAGGTGTCGGGCGAGTACGCGATGATCATGGCAGCCTCCCTGAATGGCTGGCTCGATGGCGACAAGGCGATGCTGGAGAGCCTGACGGCCTTCAAGCGCGCGGGCGCCGACGGGGTGCTGACCTATTTCGCGCCGCGGGTGGCGGAGATCCTGAAGGCCGGCGGCTGAGCCGACGCAGGGTGTCATCCCGCACGCGCTGCGGCACGCAGTGCTGCTGCGCAGATGCGGGACCGCGTGGCGAGAAGGTGCCCTGTTCCGGCGACGATCCCGTATCTGCATCGCGGCACTTCGCGCCGCAATGCGCCCGGGATGACACCAGTGGCTGGCCTGCTCTAGCGTGGCGCGACATGCGCCCTTTCCTCCTGCCGATTCTGCTCGTCCTGACCCTCGCTGGCTGCAGCGAGAGCTTCGACACCGACCAGCAGCGCCTCTGCCGCGAGGCGATCCCGCCGCTGAACCCGACTGGCACGGAGATCGCGATCGACGGTACCGCCGCGGGCCCGCGCCCCAACGCCCTGCGCATCCTCTACCGGGCTCAAATCGGGAGCGGCGCCGCGCGCCGCCGCAGCATCGACTGTCTCTTCGCCGGCGAAGGCGCGGGCCTCCGGCGCGGCGCCTTGATCGGCATCGCCTCCGACGGCCGGCCGATGAGCGACGCCAGCTTCTATCTGCTGCGGCGCTTCTATCTCGAGGACCGCGCCGAGCCGCCGATCGACCCCGGAGCGCCGCGCAAGGAGGATCTACCAGAGATCGCACCCGCTCTGGCCTATGGCCTGCAGCAGGGCCTGAGCGCCCTGCCCGCGGCCGCGATCTACACGCTCCTCGCTTCGGCCTATGCGCTGATCTACGGGCTGACCGGGCGCATTATCCTGAGCTTCGGCGAGTTCGGGGCGCTGGGCGCATTGGCGAGCGTGGTCGGCGTCGCACTGATCCTCTCGCTGTCATTGTCGACGCCGGCCTCCGGGCTCGCCATCGCATTTGCGGTCGCGATCGCAGTCTGCGCCTTTCACGGCTTCGCCATGGGACGCTTCATCCTGCGCCCGCTCGCACGCGCCACGGGCCAGCAGATGCTGATCGCCACGATCGGCCTCGCCATTGCGCTGTCGGAATATCTGCGGCTCGCGCAGGGGCCGGAACTGCGCTGGCTGCCGCCGGTCTTCAACGAACCCTGGTCGCTGGCCAAAGCGGGCAGCTTCGTCGTCACGATGACGCCGCTCGGCCTCGTGCTGGGCCTGATCGGCCTGGCAACCGCGCTTGGCCTCGTGCTGCTGATCAGGCTCTCGGCCTATGGCCGGGCCTGGCGGGCGGTCTCGGACGACGCCCGCACGGCTGCCCTGTTCGGGGTCGACGCGCGCGCAGTCCACGACAAGGCCCTGATCCTGGCCTGCGCCGCCTGCGGCATCGCCGGCGTGACCGTGACCGCGGTCTATGGCGGCATGGGTTTTGCCGGCGGGTTCACCCTGGGGCTGAAGGCGCTGGTTGCCGCCATTCTCGGCGGCATCGGCTCCGTCGCGGGCGCGGCGCTCGGCGGAATTTGCATCGCGATCTTCGAGGTGATCTGGTCCTCGACCATGCCGCTCGAACAACGCGACATCGCCGTCTACGCCCTGCTCGCCGTGGTTCTGATCCTGCGTCCCGGCGGCTTTTTCGGCGACGGCGCGCTGGCGCCACGACATGTCTGAACGGAGCACACGCATGACCCTGCAGGCAAAGCCGAACGAGCCCTTCGCGATCACGCCGCAGGATATCGAGGCTGCGGCAAGGCGCATCGAAGGGCATGTCCTGCGCACGCCGCTGGTGCCGGCGCCGCGCCTCTCCGAGCTCACCGGCGCAACCATCCTGGTCAAGCACGAGAACATGCAGGCGACGGCCTCCTTCAAGGAGCGCGGCGCGGTCAACAAGCTGCTCAGCCTCGACGAAGACGAGACCGCGCGCGGCGTCATCGCCATGTCGGCCGGCAACCATGCGCAGGCGGTGGCCTATCACGCCCGCCGCTTCGGCATCCCGGCGACGATCGTGATGCCCGAGACGACGCCCCTGGTGAAGGTCGAGAACACGCGCTCGCATGGCGCGCGCGTCGTGCTCTATGGCGAGACGCTTTACGAATCCGCGCAAAAGGCACGCGAACTGGCCAATGCCGAGGGCCTCGTCTTCGTCCACCCCTATGACGACCCCGCGGTGATGGCAGGCCAGGGCACGATCGCCCAGGAGATGCTCGACGACGACCCCGATCTCGACGTGCTGATCATTCCGCTCGGCGGCGGCGGGCTGATGGCGGGCAATGCCGTGGCCGCCAAGGCGCTGAAGCCCGAGATCGAGCTGATCGGCGTGGAAGCGGCGCTCTACCCCTCCTTCTTCAACGCCGTGAACGCCGAGGATCTGGCGATCGGCGGCGCGACATTGGCCGAGGGCATCGCGGTCAAGACGGTCGGCGTGCAGACGCTGCCGATCGTCTCCAGCCTGGTTTCCGACATCGTCCTGGTCAGCGAGGATCTGATCGAGCGCGCCGTCAACGCCTATGCCTGCCTCCAGCACACGCTGGCCGAAGGTGCGGGCGCGGCCGGCCTCGCCGCCATGCTGAAGGAGCCGCAGCGTTATGCTGGCCGCAAGGTCGGGCTCGTGCTCTGCGGCGGCAATATCGACACCCGCCTGCTGGCGGCGATCATGGTGCGCGAATTGGAGCGCGAGGACCGCATCGTCGCCTTCCGCCTCACCACCAGCGACCGACCGGGCCTGCTCGGCAAGGTCGCGAGCCTGCTCGGCGATCAGGGCGCCAATATCCTGGAGGTCAGCCATGGCCGGCTCTTCCTCGACGTTCCCGCCAAGGGCGTGAGCCTCGACGTCACGGTGGAGACGCGCGGAGCCGCGCATTCGCAGGCGATCGAAGCGATGCTGCGCGCCAATGGCTTCGCGCCGCACCGGGTTTTGCCGCGTGGCCTTGCGGAACCAGGACGCTGATCAAACATTGTGGGGAACGGCGCGGCTTTTTTTAAGTTTCCCCCCGCGCCCGAAGCAGGACGACCCTTTCGATGAGCGACCCGCGCTACGGCCAATCCCCGATCACGCCGATCGATCCGCGCCCGTTCCAGGACGTCAGCGGCGTGCTGAGCTCGCGGCTCTTCGCCTGGATCGGCGATATCATCATCCTGTTCTTCTTGGGCTCGCTGATCATCGTGCTGCTCGGGATCCTGGGCATCGTCACCTTCGGCGCGACCTGGCTCCTGATCCCGATCGCGACCGTCGCAACGGCGCTCGGCTACGCCGCGCTGACCATCGGCGGCCCGCGCCAGGCGACCTGGGGCATGCGCATGGCAGGCCTCAAGGTCGAGACCGCCAATGGCGGGCGGCCCGATGGGGTGGCCGCGGCGGTGCATGCGCTGCTGTTCTATGTCGCGGCCGGAACGGTCGCGCTGTGGCTGCTCGATATCGGCTGCGGCTTCGTGCGCGCCGACCGGCGCTTCGGGCATGACCTGCTGACGGGGCTGGTCGTCGTGCGCGGCTGAGCGCCTTCACCGTATTTTCGAGCAAAGTGGGCACCATGCCGTCTCAGCATGGAACCAAGCGTCATCCTGGACAAGCCGCACAAGCGGCGCAGCTCCGGGATCCATCGTAGGGCGCAGCTCGCTATGATGGATCCCGGGACGAAGCTGTGCTTCGCCCCGGATGACGGCGCGTTTCCGAGCCGAGATGACGAACGTTACAAGACGACAAACGTCAGAAACGGTATCGCAGGAGCCGGCCTAGTCTCGCCAGGGGTGCGATCGCGGTGAAGACGCTCACCGCCAGGCGTGCCGGCCATGACATCCTGGCGAGCTGCTGCGGATCGTAGCCATCTGGATCATAAGCCATCAATACGGTCATCAGCTCCAGGCGCGGAACCTGCGCCTGAAGCTCGCGCGGATCGTCGAGCGCCCAATGCAGCGTTGCGCCGGTCGCCCTGACCGAAGGCTGGTTCCCGATGAACCAGAGGCCAAGCCAGCTATAGCCGTCGAAGGCGAGTTCGCCGCTCGCGACATGCTCGGTCAGCCTGCGGAGCAGACGCGGCACCTCCTCCTCGGCGATATAAGGCAGAAGTCCCTCGGCGAGGATCAGTGCCGGGCGGTCCGCCGGCACCTCGCCGAGCCAGGCCGGGTCCGTCACCGAGGCGCCGATCAGGCTGTAGCCTTCGCGCTCCGGGTAGAGGCGCCGGCGCAATGCGACGACTTCGGGATAATCGACATCGAACCAGCGGATGCCCGGCGGCGGATCGATCCGGAAGATCCGGCTGTCCAGCCCGCAACCGAGATGCAACACGGTCGCGTCGGGATGGCGCGCGATGAAATCGCGGGTCCAGCCGTCGAGGATATGAGCGCGCATCGCCACGCCGATCATCAGATCGCGGTCGATCTTCAGCTTCGCGAAGTCATAATCGATCTTGCTGACGGCCTCGGCTGCGAAGCGATCCTGCAACAGGGAATCCGGCAGAAGGCTCTCTCCGGCCTTGCTGTAGAGCGTGATGAGGAGGGTTTCTTTTTCCTCGGTCAGCGAGACTTTCTCGATTGTCATCGCGATCACCTCGCGGTCAGGGCGGCCTGCATGGGGCCAGGCACGAAAATGCCCCCCTGCCAGGCAAGACGCAACCGCGACGCGAGTCGCGCGACCTCCCATCGGGCTCGAATCGAGCCGCCGCCCAAACTTTGAGCGAAAATGCCCCGCACCTGGCCAAACAGCCCGACCGAGCCAACCCTGTTCACCCGACGTTCCCATTTCCACACAGCGGGAACATGATCTAGAGTTTGCAGGCAGCAGCAGGTTCGAAGGTTCGAGACGTGACGCGCCCGTTGCGGGATGCCCCGCAATTTTACCTGACGTCGCCGACCACGTGCCCCTATTTGCCGGGGCGCGAGGAGCGCAAAGTGTTCACGCATCTCGTGGGCGCGCGTGCGCGCGACCTCAACGACGTGCTGAGCCAGGGCGGCTTCCGGCGCTCGCAAAGCATCGCCTATCGCCCGGCTTGCGAGACCTGCCGGGCCTGCGTCTCGGTGCGGGTCTGCGTCGACGACTTCCGCCCATCGCGCGGCTTCCGCAAGGTGGCCTCGCGCAACAGCGACCTGGTCGGCCAGGTGCTGCCGCCGCAGCCGCGCTCCGAGCATTATTCGCTGTTCCGCTCCTATCTCGACGAACGCCACCCCGAGGGCGGCATGGCGACGATGTCGGCGCTAGATTTCGCGATGATGGTCGAGGACAGCCATGTCGAGACATCGCTGATCGAATATCGTCGGCGCGGTCCCGATAGCGGCTTCACCGGCCGCGGCCAGGGCGATCTCTTCGCGATGGCGCTGACCGACACGCTGAGCGACGGGCTCTCGATGGTCTATTCGGTGTTCGACCCCAATCTGGAGGCGCGTTCGCTCGGCACCTATATGGTGCTCGACCATATCGAGCGGGCCCGCAAGCTCGGCCTGCCCTATGTCTATCTCGGCTATTGGGTCGAGGGCTCGCCCAAGATGGCCTACAAGGCCCGCTTCTTGCCCCAGGAACGCCTGTCTCCCTTGGGCTGGGAACGCGTCGACTAATTCTGACCTAAACCGATTGAAACGCATTCGCGCCGCGCGAAAAACGCGCTTGCGGCGGCCCTGCCCTGCCCGCACTCTGACGCCAACCGGTCCGGGCGACGCATTCGTCGCATGCAGAGACCAGCGCGGAGGAACCATGAGCGAAGACCTGACCCTGCGGCTCGAGCGCTGCTACACCGGCATCATCCATGACGTGATGCGCGCCATGGGGCTGACCGATTTCACCCTGCCGCCGGAACTGCGCCCGCTCCTGCCTGGAACCAAGCTGGCGGGCCCCGCCTTCACCGTCGAAGGCAAGACCGGCGAGTTCGATGCGCATGAGACCCTGCTCGGCTGGACCGGCCTGCTCTCGGCCGCCAGGCCCGGCCATGTCTGGGTCTGCCAGCCCAACACCGAGGAGGTTGCGCTGATGGGCGAGCTCTCGGCCGAGACGCTGAAGAACAAGGGCGTGCGCGGCTGCGTCATCGACGGCCTCTCGCGCGACACCGAATTCATGATCGAGATGGGCTTCCAGGCCTATTTCAAGGCCTATACACCACGCGACATCGTCGGTTTCTGGCTGCCCAAGACGATCGACGAACCGATCAAGATCGGCACCGTCTGGATCCGGCCGGGCGACTACATCCTCGGCGACCGCGACGGCGTGGTGCGGATTCCCATCGAGGTGATCGAGGAGGTTCTGGACAAGTCCGAAGCCGCGATCTCGACCGAGAACAAGGTCCGCACCGCGATCCTGGCCGGCACCGACCCGCAAGCCGCTTATCTGCAGTTCGGCAAATTCTGATGAGCACGCAAATTCTGATGAGCACACAAGGTCCGATCAGCACGCATGATCCGCGCCTGATCCTGCTCGACCCGCGAGACAACGTCTTCGTCGCGCGGATGCGGCTGCCCGCAGGCGAGGCGATCGAGACCGGCGCAGGCAAGGCAGCCCTCGACCGCGACATCCCGCTCGCCCACAAGATCGCGCGATGGGCGATCGCGCCTGGCGAGAAGATCCTGAAATATGGCGCGCCGATCGGCGTCGCCACGGTCGCGATCGCGGCGGGTTGCCATGTCCATGTCCAGAACATCAAGAGCGATTACACGCCGACCTATCATCTCGAAGACGAGCGCCAGCAAGACGAACGCAAGGACGACGAACGCAAGACGGGGATGAACGCATGACCGAGCTTGCCGGCTATCTGCGCTCAGACGGGCGCAAGGGCATCCGCAACACCGTCGCGGTCGCCTATCTCGTCGAATGCGCCCATCATGTCGCCCGTGAGATTGCCCTGCCCTGGCGCGAGAACGACGTCCACGTCATCGGCTTTCCCGGCTGCTATCCCAATGCCTATGCCGAAAAGATGATGGAGCGGCTCTGCACCCACCCCAATGTCGGGGCGGTGCTGATGGTCTCGCTCGGCTGCGAGAGCTTCAACAAATATGCACTCGAGCGCGTCGTCGCGGCCTCGGGCCGGCCGGTGAAGACGATCATCATCCAGGGCACCGGCGGCACCCGCGCCTCGATCAAGGAGGGGCGCGCCTGGGTCGAGACGCAGCGCGCCGTGCTCGACCGGCAGGAAACCGTGCCGATGGCGGTCTCCGAGCTCATTATCGGCACGGTTTGCGGCGGCTCCGACGGCACTTCCGGCATCACCGGAAACCCGGCGGCGGGGCGCGCCTTCGATCAGCTCATCACCGAGGGCGCTGCCTGCATTTTTGAAGAAACCGGCGAATTGATCGGCTGCGAGCACATCATGGCGGCGCGCGCGATCACGCCCGAGCTCGGCCGGATTCTGGAGCAGTCCGTCGCCAAGGCGGCGCGCTATTACGCCACGCTGGGCTATGGCTCCTTTGCCGCCGGCAATGCCGAGGGTGGGCTCTCGACCATCGAGGAGAAATCGATGGGCGCCTATGCCAAATCGGGGGCATCAGCCATTTCCGGCCTGCTCAAGCCCGGCGACATCCCGCCGCGCGGGGGCTTGTATCTGCTCGATGTCGTGCCCGATGGCGAGGTGCGCTTCGGCTTCCCCAACATAAACGACAATGCCGAGATCGCGGAGCTGATCGCCTGCGGCGCGCATTGCGTGCTGTTCGTGACGGGGCGCGGCTCGGTCGTCGGCTCGGCGATTTCGCCCGTCGTGAAAATCTGCGCCAATCCCGAGACCTATCGGCGCATGCAAGACGACATGGATGTCGATGCCGGCCGCATTCTCGAGGGGCGCGCCGGGCTCGATCAGATCGGCACGGAAATCCGCGACCTCGTGGTCTCATTGGGCCAGGGTGCGCGCACCAAGTCGGAGGAACTCGGGCATCAGGAATTCATCCTGACCTATAAGAGCTTCGAGCCGCTCGGCCCGTCCTGCCTGCCGGCTGGCTGACGGCGCCTGCCCTCGCCGGAGCCATTCCCGATCCAGCTGGGTCGGGAATGGCTCCGGCCTTTCATTTTAACGCGTTTTCTCCGCGCAAACGCTTCGCGTTTGTCGCGAGGGAACCGGCGTCCACTTCGCTCGAAAACGCTCCGGCCGCCGCAGCGAGAGGTTTTGTTCACGCCAATATGGGGCAATTGTTGCGCGGGAAGCGCCTTGAGCCACAATGAGGCAAGCTTCGCGCAAGCTTGGCATGCTCTGGTAACGGCTTGGGGGCGTCATGCTGGACTCCTTGTACAAACTCGCAAGTGAAACCTCGTCGGAGTCGCGCCGTCGGCTGCTCCACGTGGTCACGAAGCTGTTTTTCTACGATCCTGACCCGACGGTGACGTCGAAATATCACTATGGCGAGATCGCGCTCTCGTCGCTGGGGCACATCAACAGGCGAGCACGCCAGACCTATGCGGACGAGGTCGCGGCGGAACCGAACCTGCCGCGCAGCGTCGCCAATGCCCTGGCCGGCGACCCCGATAGCGAGGTTGCGCGCCTCGTCCTGCGGCTTTCGCCGGTCCTGACCGATCGCGACCTCGCCGCCATCGCCCTGAACCAATCGCAGGACCACCTCACCGCAATCGCCGAACGTGCGCGCCTGTCGGAAAAAGTGACCGATATCCTGGTCGAGCGCGGCGACAACGGCGTGCTGAAGACGGTTGGCGGTAATGAGGGCGCGCAATTCTCCGACAACGGCTTCGAGCATCTGCTGGAGCGCGGCCGCGAGGAGCCGGAGATTAACCGGACGGTCGCGGTCCGCTCGGATCTCACGCAGGAGCGCGCCGAGCGCGTGATGCGCATCCTCGCCGAGCTCGGCGGTGAAGACGCGGGCGGCACTAACGCGAATAGCGAGGCCGGCGCCATCGCCCAGCAGGCTCGCCAGCAGCGGATCGAGGTGACCGGCCTCCTGACGGATCTGGCAGAAAAGACGCGCTTGCTGGACGACGTGCTGCTCATGCTCGCAGAGGAAGATCGCGCCTATCATCTCGCCCAGGTCATCGCTCGGGAGGCGGAGATCGCGGTCGAGCATGCGCTTCGAACCCTGTTGCGCCGGGACACCAACGGCATTGCCCTGGCCTGCCGCGCGCTGGATGTCGGCTATCCCGCCTTTGCGGCGATCCTGGCCCTGCGGGCGCGGCGATTGATGTTCGCCAACAAACGCATCGAGGACGACCTGCGTCACTACGCCCAGATCGACTCGGCCGCGGCCGAGCGCGGCATGCGCTTCACCCGCATGAAGGCCAAGCTCTCGGGGGACGGGACGAGCAAGACGATCGAGCTTCAGACCGGTGGCCAGCGGCGGTCCTGATCATCTACGCGCCGTCATTTCGGGCGCAGATGCGGCTCGTCGGGAACGACGGCGCGGATGATGGCAGGCGGTCGCCGGATTGGCGATTGACCAAACGGATGACCCGCCTTAGCCGGTGGCTATGGGCGGGATGATCGACAGGATCAGGCTGGGACGCAGCGCAGTTGCGCTGGTCCTGGCTTATGCGCTCATCCTGCAAGGCGTGCTCTATGCGATCGGGGCTGGTCTGGCCGCCTCGCCCGCGAACAAGCTGACGCATGTTCTCTGCACGCCGGGCTCCACGGTCACGCAAGAGAGTCCGGGCATCCCGGCTCCGACGCCCGATTGCTGCGTCATGGGCTGCGCCTCGTTCGCGGGCGCGCTGCCTGCGCCCGCTGCCATCGCCCTGCCCGCACGCATCAACCGCTTCGCTGCGGTGGAAACGGCAGAGCGCCGCCCGACCGCGCCGTTGCGCGCCGCGCTCCTCTACCCCCTGGGCGCGCGCGCCCCACCCGTCCTGAGCTGAACCAGCCCGTTCGTCTCCAGCTCAGGATCCCTTCCATGACCACCGTTTCCACGGCGGAGGCCGCGCCCATGCGCGCCGCCGACCGCGCCGCTTCCTTCTATCGCGCCGTCTGGCGCTGGCATTTCTATGCCGGACTGATGACGCTGCCCTTCCTCATCTTGCTCGCCGTGACGGGCGGGCTCTATCTCTTCCACCATGATCTCGACGGGCTGATCCATCGCGATCTGAAGCAGGTCGAGCGGCGCGCGGAGGCGCCGCGCAAACCGAGCGAGATCGTCGCCCAGGCCGTAGCGAGCGTTCCGGGCCGAGCCGTCAAATACGTTCCCCCTGAATCTGCGTCCGCCTCGGCCGAGGTCACCATCCGCGATGCGGCCGGCGCGCGACAGGTCGTCTATGTCGACCCCTACGACGCCCGCGTGCTCGGCACGCTCAGTGACCGGGGAACCGTGATGTGGGTGGTGCGGCAGCTGCACAGCCTGGCCTATTTCGGGCCGGTCGCGAACGGCGTGATCGAGATCGTCGGCGGCTGGTCGATCCTGCTGGTCGCGACCGGCGTCTATCTGTGGTGGCCGCGCAGAGGCGGCGGAGGCGTGGTCACGGTGCGGGGACAGCCGCGCCAGCGCGTGTTCTGGCGCGATCTCCACGCCATCACCGGCATCTTCGCCGGGGTCCTCATCGTTTTTCTCGCGATCTCAGGCATGCCCTGGTCGGTGTTCTGGGGCGCCAAGGTCAATGAATGGGCCAATGGCAACAATTTCGGCTATCCGGCCGGCGTGCGCGTCGCGGTGCCGATGTCGGACGATCCCCTGCACCAGCATGGCCCGACCGCCTGGTCGCTCGAACAGGCGAAGATGCCGGAATCGAGCGCAAATCCCGGGCAGGCGATCGGCCTCGACGCCGCCATTGCGCGCTTCGATGCGCTTCGCCTCGCACCCGGATATGCCGTGAACCTGCCCTCCGGCCCCAAGGGCGTCTACACCGGCTCGGTCTATCCCAACGACCTGTCGCGCCAGCGCGTGGTCCATCTCGACCAATATAGCGGCGAGCCATTGATCGATATGGGCTATGCCGATTACGGCCTCTTCGGCAAGGCGCTGGAATGGGGCATCAACGTCCATATGGGCCAGGAGTTCGGGCTGGCGAACCAGCTCCTGATGCTCGCGGCCTGCATCGCGATCATCCTGCTCTCGGTCTCGGCCGGCGTCATGTGGTGGAAGCGCCGCCCGGCTGGGCGCCTCGGCGTGCCACCGCTGCCGGCCCGGCCGGGAACGCTCTACGGCGTCTTCGCCATCCTGGCGATCGGCGGCGTGATCTTCCCGCTTGTCGGCGCATCGCTGATCGCGATGCTGCTCCTCGACCGCCTGCTTTCAAGAAGAAACTCAACCTGAAGTTGTATTGGCGCTCTTCTTGCGATGTTTTCGCGAGAGGAGCTTGGCAAGCACACGGAAAACTCATCGATTTCACGGCGATACTCGCGAAACGAGCGGCCCGCTTAAGAGTAAAGCAAGTGCTGGTGCGGCATTTTGCCGAAACGTCAATCATCCCGAGGATCCGATGCTGCGTTTCCTGACCCAGATGCCGGCCGACATGTCGTCGGATTCGCGCCGGCAGCTGCTGAACGCCGTCACGGACCTGTTCCTGCTCGACGACGAGCCGACCGAGATCGCCAAGGAGCATTACGGCCAGATCGCGCTGCACACGCTGCCCCGCCTCGAAGGCGACGGCCGCAAGCACTATGCCGAGCAGGTCGCGGAAATGGAGAGCCTGCCGCGCGAGGTCGCAACCTCGCTGGCCGGCGACCCCGACAGCGAGGTCGCGCGCCTCGTGCTGAAGCTCTCGCCGGTGCTGACCGACGCCGATCTCGCCGCCATCGCCGTCAGCCAGTCGCAGCGCCACCTCGCCGCCATCGCCGAGCGCGGCCGGCTGTCGGAAAGCGTGACCGACATCCTGGTCGAACGCGGCGATCGGACCGTGCTCGAGACCGTCAGCGGCAATGAAGGCGCCAACCTTTCCGACAAGGGCTTCGAACGCCTGATCGAGCGCGGCGCCGGCGATGCCGGAATCGGCCTTGCCCTCTCGACACGCTCCAATCTGAGCCCGAGCCGGGCCAGCCGCGTGATGCGCATCGTCGAGGAGCTCAGCGACGAGAATGGGCTCTGGTCCAAGCCCAATGACGAGGCCGTGACGCTCGCGCGGCAGGCGCGCCAGCATCGGATGGAAGTGAAATTGCTGCTGGTCGATCTCGCCGCCGAGAAGCGCGCGCTCGACGATGTCGTCATCATGCTCGCCGAGGAGGATCGCGCCTATCATCTGGCGCAAGTCTTCGCGCAGGTCGGCGAGATCAGCATCGAGCAGTCGCTGCGAATCCTGATGCAGCGCGACGTCAGCGGCATTGCGGTGCTGTGCCGCGCCCTGAACCTCGGCGCGCCCGCTTTTGAGGCGATCCTGACGCTACGCGCGTTGCGCCTGATCTTCGCCAGGAAGGCCGCCGAAGACGACCTGAAGAGCTATATGAAGCTCGATTCGGCGACGGCGGAGCGCACGCTGCGTTTCCTCAAGCTCAGGCTGAAACTGGCCTGAAACGCAGCCGGCAGGCGACCGGCCACAAAACCGCGACAATCGCCGCCCTTTCTGGTATCTGTTCCACGGTTGGTCGCGAGGATGCCTTCGACGTGAGATGTTCGCTTCTCTCCGGCGCGTTATGCGCGCTCGCCTTGAGCGCGGCGGGCGCCCAGGCGCAGGTCTTCCTGCCCTTCAGCACTTTTGACGCCCTGCCCTCCTTCGCCTGGTCGGAGCCGACGCTCGCGCCCGGCGGCGTGAAATGGGAGGGCAACTATGCCCGCATCTCCAGCGGTTTCCAGGTGACGAGCTCGAAGCGGCTAGGCACCTCGGCCGGCCCGACCTTCGGGCTCGAGGCCGGGACGATGCGCCGCGACGGCAATTTCGTCTACGGCATCGTCGGCGCGCTGCAATACATGCCCGCGATCGGCGGCTACGGCACGCCGAGCTTCGGCAATGTCGCCTATACCCGCGACTTCGCCGGCGCCTTCCAGATCAAGGCCGGCGTGCTCGCGACGCCCGACGTCCTGCTCTACACCAAGGTCGGCATGTCGGCCGCCAACGAGACGCTGCGCTTCGGAGGCTCGCCCTGGTCGGCCCCGTTCTCGCGCTCGGATATCGCGCTCAGGCCCGAGGCCTATGTCGGAGCCGAATGGGCGGTGACGAATAATCTGACGCTGGGGCTCGAAGTCGGTGTCGTCGGGCAGGCGATCCGCTGAGATTTTGATTCAAGCGGTTGTGGAGCTGATTCCGCAGACGACTGTAAACGCTTGAAAGATCTGAGATTTCCAAGAAGAGCGCGGGGAACCCCTCTCCTGTAAGGAGAGGGGCAGGGGTGAGGTGTAGGCCCCTGGACCAGTTGCGTGACGACCTTACCGTCATTGCGAGCGAAGCGAAGCAATCCAGGAAGGCTCGCTCTACGGCCCTTAGATTGCTTCGCTTCGCTCGCAATGACGACGGAACAGCGGTGAGGTCACAGCCAAAGCGTCAAACGGCCGACCCCTCACCCTGCCCTCTCCCTACGGGAGAGGGTTCCCCGCGGTTCCTCGCGTCGTCCTCTACCCCCCGAACTTGTTGTTCTTGGCGAAGCCTTTTGGCGGCAGGCGGCCGGATTCGCCGCGGTGGCCGAGCCATTCCATCAGCTCGCTCTGCGCCACGGTCCAGGTCCGGCCCGAGGTGTCGCGCCAGGTCAAGCCGTCCGCCAGCTTGAAGACCTTGGCGTCGGAGACGCCGCCGTCCTTGTAGCGCTGCAGGCGCACGCCCTTGCCGCGCGCCATCTCGGCCACTTCCGAAATCGGGAAGCAGTTGAGCTTGCGGTTCTCGCCGATGATCGCGACATGGTCGCCCTCCGCCGGCACGGCGAGCAGGGCAAGCACCGGCGTCTCGACATTGAGCACCTGCCGACCCTTGCGGGTGTTGGCCACGACATCGTCGGTCGAGGCGACGAAGCCGCGCCCATCCGTCGTCACCATCAGGAGCTTCAGCCCCGGCCGATACGGGAAGGCCGAGACGATTTCGGCGGTCTCCTCGAGCTCGATCATCAGGCGGATCGGATCACCGAAGCCGCGCCCTCCGGGAAGCTTGGACGCCTCCAGGGTGAAGACCTTGCCGTTCGAGGCCAGCACCAGGAGCTTGGCCGTCGTCTCCGTGAAGAAGGCCGTCTTCAGCCCGTCATCGCCCTTGAAAGTCAGCGTCGACTGATCCTGGACATGGCCCTTCAGCGCCCGGATCCAGCCCTTCTTCGAGATCACCACCGTCACCGGCTCGCGCTCGACCATGGCCTGGGTCAGGTCGACATCGGTCGTGTCGGGCATATCGGCGAAGGAGGTGCGGCGCTTTCCGATCACCGTCTCGGGGCCGAAGATCTTCTTCACCTCGCGGATGTCGTGCTGGATGAGCTTCCACTGGACCGGCTCCGATCCCAGCAGCTCCTCGATCTGGCCCTTCTCCTTGGTCAATTCGTCGAGCTCTGTCTTGAGCTGCATCTCCTCCAGCTTACGCAGCGAACGCAGCCGGGTGTCGAGAATGGCGTTGGCCTGGAGCTCGGACAGCTCGAAGAATCGCATCAGCTCGACCTTGGGCTCATCCTCCTCGCGGATGATCTTGATGACCCGATCGAGGTCGAGATAGACGATCAAGAGGCCGCGCAGGATCTCCAGCCGCTTGTCGATCTGGCCGAGCCGGAAGCGCGAGCGGCGCAGCAGCACCTCGCGGCGATGGTCGAGCCAGGCGCGCAGGGCCTCATTGAGGCCGAGCACGCGCGGCACCACCCCGCCGGTCAGCACGTTCATGTTCATCGAGATGCGCGCCTCCAGCTCCGAGAGCCGGAAGAGCGATTCCATCATCAGATTGGGATCGACATTGCGGGCGCGCGGCTCGATGACGACGCGGATGTCCTCCGCCGACTCGTCACGCAGGTCGGCGACCAGAGGCAGCTTCTTGTCGTTGAGCAGCTCGGCGATCTTCTCGATTAGCCGGCCCTTCTGGACCATGTAGGGAATCTCGGTGACGACGACCTGCCAGGCGCCGCGCTCCAGATCCTCCTTGACCCAGCGCGCCCGGGTGCGGAAGGCGCCGCGCCCGGTGCGGTAGGTCTCGGCCATCGAGGCCCGGGTCTCGACGATGATGCCGCCGGTCGGGAAATCCGGCCCCTGCACGAAGGTCATCAATTGTTCGGAAGAGGTTTCCGGGTGCTGGATCAGATAGAGCGCGGCGTCGCAGAGTTCGGCGGCGTTGTGCGGCGGGATCGAGGTCGCCATGCCGACCGCGATGCCTTGCGAACCATTGGCGAGCAGATTCGGGAAGGCGGCGGGGAGGACGATGGGCTCCTCATCCTCCCCGTTGTAAGTCTCGCGGAAGTCGACCGCGTCCTCCTCGATGCCGTCGAGCAGGAGGCGCGCGACCTCGGTCATGCGCGCTTCGGTATAACGATAGGCGGCGGCGTTATCGCCGTCGATATTGCCGAAATTGCCCTGCCCATCGACGAGCGGATAGCGCTGGGCGAAATCCTGGGCGAGACGCACCAGCGCGTCATAGACCGACTGATCGCCATGCGGGTGGAACTTACCGATGACGTCGCCGACGATACGGGCGCATTTCTTGTGGACCTGGCCGGGGTCGAGCCGGAGCAGCCGCATGGCGTGCAGGATGCGGCGATGGACCGGCTTCAGACCGTCGCGCGCATCCGGCAGGGCGCGATGCATGATGGTGGAGAGCGCATAGGCGAGATAGCGCTCTTCCAGCGCGGTCTTCAGATCGATGCGCTCGGATTCATCCTCCGGCGGCGGCTCGACAGGCTTGCCCATGGGAATACCTTACCAACTCTCGGCGCAGTCCATTCCACAGCCCTCATCCTGAGGAGCCGCGCAAGCGGCGTTTCGAAGGATACGGGTTGAGGGAAACAGCGCGAATCACTTCGCACGACGATGCCGGCTGCGTACAGGCTTCGCCAAGCACACAGGCCCACAAACGCGGAAAAATCAGTGGATTTTCGTCGCCAGTTCGACCAGTCGCGCCCGCTCGGCCGGCTCGGCCAGCCCGCGCGGCTCGTAGAGATGGCGGCGCAGGAAGAAGCCGGTCAGCGCGAAGCCCGCCGCGATGTCGGTCGCAGTCGGCGCGCGAGCGCCCTGCCCCTCCCAGAGGAAGGCTGGAAGCGCGAGCAGGCGATCGCGATAGGGCTCGGCCGCCCGGCTGCTGACCGCCTTGCCGGATTTCGGCGAGACATGGCTGAGATCGTCCATAGCTCCCGTCACGGCGCAGCGCGTGAGATCGAGGCCAAATCCCAGCTCCGACAACATCGCCACCTCGAAACGCACCACCAGCGCCGGCGCCAGGCGCGGTTCGTCGAGATGCTGGATCAGGACGGCGAGCCCCTCATGCAGCGCCGGATGAGGATCGCGCTCCGGCAGCAGGCGCAGCAGCGCCGCGACCGTCGCCAGCCCGTAGAGCGCGACCGGCGCCTCGATCAATCGCGCCGCATGCGATTTCAGCAGCTCGACCTTGTACTCGCCGAGATGTTCGTCGAGCCGCGCCCGCCAGGTCAGCGAGACGGCGTTGCCGGGCTGGAGCGAGGCCTGCACCTTCGACGAGCGGCCGCCGCGCACGAGGCCGAGATGGCGGCCATGTGCGAGCGTCATCACCTCCAGGATCACGGAGCTCTCGCCATGCTGGCGCTGCCCGATGATCGTACCTTCGTCGGTCCATTCCATCGGCGCAGTTAGAGCAGGATGCGCGAGAGTTTCCAGCAAATCTGTACGCGCAATGGCCACGACAAGGGCCCAACCCTAGCGCCTCGGGTTCGACGCCAGCGCCGCGACGCATGACCGGCCAATTGCCCGACACCGGCCCGTCGGGCATTGCGGATGTTCAGATGGCGCCCACCGTCACAGCTAGAGGATTGATCATGGATCTCGATCTCGCTTCACGAACCGCTCTCGTCACCGGGGCAAGCTCGGGCATCGGCGCCGGAATCGCCCGCGTGCTCGCCAGGGAAGGCGCCCATGTCGCCGTGACGGCGCGGCGCGGCGAGCTCCTGGAAAAGCTGGTGCAGGAGATTACGGCTGCCGGCGGGCGGCCTCCGGTGATCGTGCTCGGCGATATCACGGATGCCGGCGATGTCGCCCGTATCGTCAGCGAGGCGACAGCCGCGCTCGGCCGGATCGACATTCTGGCCAACAGTGCCGGCGGTTCCAGGCCGATCGCGACCGATGCCGCCGATGCCGCCTGGGACGAGGCCTTCGCCCTCAACTTCACGGCCGCGCGGCGCTTGACCGAAGCCGTGCTGCCGGCGATGCGGGCGCGGCGCTGGGGCCGGATCGTCAACATCAGCGGCTCGATGGAGCCGCGCAGCCTGAACGCGGCGAGCGCGGCCAAGGCCGCGCTGCATCTCTGGGCGAAGGGGCTGTCCTGCGATGTCGCCGCCGAGGGCGTCACCATCAACACGATCCCGCCCGGCCGGATCAACAGCGAGCAGATCCTCACCAGGCTGCACCCCACGCAGGAAGCCCGCCAGGCCTTCATCGCCCGCAACATCCCGGCCGGCTATTTCGGCGAGCCCGAGGATATCGGGCATCTCGTGGCCTTCCTGGCCTCGCCGCAGGCGCGCTACATCACCGGCGCCGTCATCCCGGTCGATGGCGGCATGCACTTCTTCGCGCATTGAGAGCGAGCATCCAGCTCAGCACCGGCAAGGCTAAGAACGAGGCTCCGTCATCCGGCGCGACCGCAGGCCGTCATTGCGAGGAGCAAAGCGACGAAGCAATCCAGGGGTGGCAGAGCTCGACGTCCCCCAGGATTGCTTCGCGGAGCCTGTACTCGGGCTTGCCGAAGGCAAGACCCGGGTGCTCGCAATGACGCTTCAAGCCGCTCGAAAACGCTCTACCCCACCACACGCTCGACCCGGCTGATCACCCGCTTCTCGCGCAATTCGCTGATGATGGCGCTGAGATGCTTCAGGTCCCAGACCGTCAGATCGATCGTCACATCGGTGAAGTCCGCATTCGGGCGCACCATCGCGACCGCGTCGATATTGCCGTCATGCTCGGCGATCGTCGTGGTGATCTGGGCGAGCGAGCCGGGCTCGTTGATCGAGTTCAGCTTGATGCGGGCCGGAAAGCGCTGCGGCGCCTTGTCGTCGAGATCCCAGCGCACATCGAGCCAACGCTCGGGCTCGTTGTCGAAGGCGGCGAGCGCGGTCGACTGGATCGGGTAGATCGTCACCCCCTCACCCGGCGTCAGGATGCCGACGATGCGGTCTCCTGGTACGGCGCCGCCATCGGGCGCGAAGCGCACCGGCAGATCGCCGCCGAGTCCGCGGATCGGGATGGCGGTGCTGTCGGCGTCGGGCGCCTCGCCCGGCAGCTTGAATTTGAGGTTGTCGCCCTTGCGCAGCTCGAACCAGCCCTTGCCGTTGCCTGTGGTCGCGCCGGCCGATTTCGTCTCGGGCGCGCCGCGCTTTTCGAGCTCGAGATCGGGATAGACCGCCTTGACCACATCGCCGGAATACATCTCGCCGCGCCCGACGGCCGCCAGCACGTCGTCGACGGCGGTGCGGGCCAGCCGCTTCAGCGAGGCTTTCAGCTTGTCGTCGGAGAACGGCCGTTCGGCGCGGGTGAAGGCACGCTCCAGGATCTGCCGGCCAAGCCCGGCATATTGCCGGCGCACGGCCGCGCGCGTGGCGCGGCGGATGGCGGCGCGGGCCTTGCCGGTGACGACGAGCGATTCCCAGGCAGCCGGCGGCGCCTGCCCCTCGGCGCGGGTGATCTCGACCTCGTCGCCATTCTGCAGCTCGGTCAGGAGCGGGGCGATGCGGCCATTGATCTTGGCGCCGACCGCGCTGTTGCCGACATCGGTGTGGACGGCATAGGCGAAATCGATCGGCGTCGCGCCCCGCGGCAAAGCGATCAAGCGGCCCTTGGGCGTGAAGCAGAAGACCTGGTCGTGGAAGAGCTCGAGCTTGGTGTGCTCCAGGAACTCCTCCGGGCTGTCGCCCTCGGCCAGCAGATCGACCGTGCGCCGGAGCCATTGATAGGCCCGGCTCTCATCGGCGAACTGGGTCAATTCGGTGGTGCGACCGTCCTTGTAATGCGCATGCGCGGCGATGCCGAATTCGGCGATGCGGTCCATGGTGTCGGTGCGGATCTGCAGTTCGACGCGGCTGTGGCCCGGTCCGACCACGGTGGTGTGGATCGAGCGGTAGTCGTTCTGCTTGGGCGTCGAGATGTAATCCTTGTAGCGGCCGGGCACCATCGGCCAGGTCATGTGCACGATTCCGAGCACGCGGTAGCAATCCTCCGCCGAATCCACGATCACGCGAAAGCCGAAAATGTCGGAGAGCTGCTCGAAGGAGACGGATTTGCGCTCCATCTTCTTCCAGATCGAATAGGGCCGCTTGCGCCTGCCTGAGACCTGCGCCTGGATGCCGCGCGCGGCGAGCTTCTCCTTCAGATCCTTTTCGATGATGCCGATGACCTTGCCCTCGCGCTCGGTCACCTCCTCCAGCCGCTTGGTGACGGTGGCGTGCGCCTCGGGCTTGATGTGGCGGAAAGCCAGCTCCTCCAGCTCCTCGCGCAGCTCCTGCATGCCCATGCGCCCGGCGAGCGGAGCGTAGATCTCGGCGGTTTCCTCGGCGATGCGCAGGCGCTTCTCGGGCGCGACGAAATGCAAGGTGCGCATGTTGTGGAGCCGGTCGGCGAGCTTGACCAGCAGCACGCGGACATCGTCGACGATGGCGAGCAGGAGCTTGCGGAAATTCTCGCCCTGCGCCGCCTTCTTGGAGACGAGGTCGAGCTTCTTGATCTTGGTCAGCCCGTCCACCAGCCGGCGGATATCGGGCCCAAACATGCTCTCGATCTCTTCGAGCGTGGCGGCGGTATCCTCGACCGTGTCGTGCAGGACGGCTGCGACGATGGTCGCATCGTCGAGCTTGAGATCGGTCAGGAGAGCTGCGACTTCGAGCGGGTGGGCGAAGAACGGGTCACCCGAGGCGCGTTTCTGCGTGCCATGCGCCCGCATGGCGTAGACATAGGCCCGGTTGAGCAGGTCTTCGTCGGTATTGGGGTTGTAGCTCCTGACCCGGTCAACGAGCTCGTATTGCCGCATCATGCCCATGCGGGCCCTCTGTATCTGCGTAGCGAGACTGCTTGCCTGCTTCTCATTCGATCAATCAATATCGGCGCGGGCGGGGAAGGCGGCAAGGCGGATTCCTGTGTGGCGGGCATGAAAAAGCCCGGCAAGGCCGGGCTTTAGCAAACGCAATGAAGATTTTGCGTGACGATCAGTCCTCGTCGTCGGCGCTCTCGGTCGGCGGCACGAGTCCGTCGAGGCCGCGCAGCAGGTCGTCCTCGCTCATGCGGTCGAACTGGACCTCGGAATCGGGCGTCGAGGCGTTCGGCACCGAGGTCGTCAGCAGCGGCACGGTCTCGGCCTCCGGCTCGTCGACCTCGACATGCTTCTGCAGCGAGTGGATCAGGTCTTCCTTCAGATCCTCGGGCTTCAGCTTCTCGTCGGCGATCTCGCGCAGCGCGACGACCGGGTTCTTGTCGTTGTCGCGGGGAACCAGGATCGACGATCCGGATTGGATCATCCGCGCGCGGTGGCTGGCGAGCAGCACCAGCTCGAAGCGGTTGTCGACCTTGTCGATGCAGTCTTCAACGGTTACGCGAGCCATGGCGCGGCTCCTTCTGATCTTAGCGATGCAGGGGAAGATGATGTGGCCCGGCCATACAGCCAATGCGCGCCGATTGCAAGATTTTGCTGGCACAGCCCGTCCGGCTTTCGCCTCAGCTGCCGCGCATCCGCCTGACCATGTCGTCGAGGCTGGGCTCGCGCGCAGCCGCGCCAGGCGCATGCCCGCCCGCCATCGCCGGCAATTCATGCCTGTCGAGCTGGGCGAAGCGCAGCCGCATCGTCGTGGCGACGCCTTCTCCGAAGGCAATCGCCTCGCGGTTGCCGATCGAGGACAGGAAGTTGATCGTGCTCGCCGAAGCGTCCGAGATCGCCGAGCGGATGATCTGCTGGTCGCGCTCGTTCGACAGGCGCATTGCGAAGATCGTCGAGCATTGCGACAGGATCGTCGGATCGAGTTCGCCGGGCCGCTGCGTCACGACGCCGAGATAGCAGCCATATTTGCGGCCTTCCTTGGCGATGCGGGCAATGGCCTGCCGTGTCGGCGCGAAACCGAGCGCCGGGTCGGACGGCACATAGCGATGCGCCTCCTCGCACAGGACGAGGACTTCATAGGCGCCGTGGCTCGCCACCGCGAGGTCGAAGGCCAGGCGTGACAGCACCGAGGCGACGGCATTGACGACCTCGGACGGCAAGCCGGCAAGCTGGAAAGCGGTGATCGGCCGCCCGTAATGCGGCACGCGGAAGATCTGGCTGACGATCGGCGCCATGGTCTCGATCATGTTGGCGCGGGCGAACATGAAGCGGTAGCGCGGATCCCTGTGGAGCGCCTCGAGACGCACCCTCAGCGAGCGCAGCGATGCCCGTGGCCAGCGCAATTCATGCAGGCCGATCAGTTCGTCGATGACCGTGAAGGCGTCCTTCATCCGGTAGGGTGTCGGCGCGTCGAGCGCGTTGCCCGTCGCCTCCCCCGGATCGCGCGGGCCGCCCATGTCGAGCGGGCGCTTGAGCAGCGATGTGCCGAGATCACGCGCGATATCCAGTGGCGAGGGCGCGCGGTAGCGTTCGCGCGCCGTGGCGATGACCTCGCGCAGGATGTCGGCTTCCTCATCGAGCTGCGGGCGGCCGCGGAAGACGACGTCGCCGAGCTCTTCGAGCCTGAACATCCAGAACGGCAGATCGAGCCCCTCGCTGTCGATCGTCAGCGCCTTGTCGGGAAAGGCATGGGCGTATTCGTTGTGCGGATCGAGGATCAGCACGCGCAGGCGCGGACGGGCGGCCACCGCCTTGCGCAGCAGCAGGGAGACTGCGCTCGACTTGCCGACGCCGGTCGTGCCGAGGACGGCGAAATGACGCGACAGCATGTCCTCGATGCAAACCGTCGCGGGGATGGTCGAATCCTGCGTCAGATGGCCGATGGCCACGCCCGAGCGCGTGCCGAGATCATGGACCAGAGCGAGATCGCCCGCGCGGATGCGATGGGCGATCGCGCCGATCGGCGGATAGCTACTGATGCCGCTCTGGAAGCGCGGCGCCTCGCCATCGATGTCCGAGACTTCGCCCAAGAGCTCGACCTGGACATGAATGGCGTTGTCGGAGGTCTCATCCCAGACCGTCTTGACCGCCGACATCTCGTAGACAAGCCCGACGGTGCGGGTATGCCCCAGGCTGATCGAGATCATCTTGCCGATCGTCCAGGAATCGGGCCCGACCGCGCTGTCTCCGGAAACCATGCTCGCGATCGTCGCGCGCGAGCCGTCGCAGGACACGACGCGGCCCAACGCGCGATCGGGCGGCTGGTTGGCGTCGCGCCGGTCGGCCGCGAGATCGGTTCCGAATTGTACGGTCTTTACTGCAAGCTGCACGCTCACGGCTGCCTTTTCGCTGGTCTGATCGGACTCGGACCATAATCCTGGCCCTTTACGATTGCCTTTAACGGGCCATGGCGTGCGAGCTGCGCTTGCGGATGCGGTTACCAAATCGCCAACAAGAGCAGCGGCATCGGACTCATCAGCGAAACTGGCCGCGCCGATCACATTCCTTGCCTTGAGCCGCGGGCCCCTCGCGTCTATGCACGCGCGACAAGAGCCACGCGCGATAAGAGCGAGGGACGGCGATGACGACGAACCGACTGCGGCTGGGCGTGAACATCGATCACGTCGCGACGGTGCGCAATGCCCGCGGCGGCGCCCTGCCCGATCCGGTGCGCGCCGCGCACCTCGCCATAGCCGCCGGAGCCGACGGGATCACCGCGCATCTGCGCGAGGACCGCCGCCATATCCGCGATGCCGACATCGAACGGCTGATGGCCGAGCTGACCAAACCGTTGAATTTCGAGATGGCGGCGACTGACGAGATGGTCGCGCTGGCGGAGCGCCTCAAGCCGCATGCGGCCTGTCTCGTACCGGAGAAGCGCGAGGAGCGCACCACCGAGGGCGGGCTCGACGTTGTCGGCCAGCGCGCCGCGCTGACCCCGCAGATCGCTCGCCTCAAGGCTGCGGGCTGCCGCGTCTCGCTCTTCATCGAGGCCGACGAGGCGCCGATCGCGATGGCCGCAGCGCTCGGCGCGCCGGTCGTCGAGCTGCATACCGGCAGCTGGTGCCATGCCGTCCAGGATGGCGAGACGGCCAAGGCGGAAGCCGAGTTCCAGCGCCTCGCCAAGGGGGCGGCCCTTGCCGCGACGCTCGGGCTCGAAGTCCATGCCGGGCACGGGCTCGACTACGAGACGGCCCGCATTCTTGCCGGCGTGCCGGGCTTCGTCGAATTCAACATCGGCCATTTCCTCGTCGGCGAAGCGATCTTCATCGGCTTCGAGCAGGCGATCGCGCGGATGCTGCAGGCGATGGACCAAGGTCGCGCCAGGATCTGAGCAAGACGACGCCCCGACAGAAAGCGCCCTGGCATGTTTCGGGGATCGAGAAAGCGAAAACGATGACCGATCGGGACAGGCAGAGCCTCACGATCATTCCGCCGAGCCATCCCTTGCGCGGTCGCGTCGCCCCGCCTGGCTCGAAGTCGATCACGAATCGCGCCTTGCTACTGGCTGCCCTGGCGAAAGGAACCAGCCATCTCACAGGCGCGCTCAAGAGCGATGACACGCGCTATATGGCCGAAGCCTTGCGCGCCATGGGGGTCACGATCGCGGAGCCCGACGAGACGAGCTTCACCGTGACCGGAGACGGCCGGCTGCGGGAGCCCGCCGCGCCGCTCTTCCTTGGCAATGCCGGCACGGCGACGCGGTTTCTGGCAGCGGCCACGGCCCTGATCGACGGGCAGGTCGTGATCGACGGCGACGAGCATATGCGCAAGCGGCCGATCAAGCCGCTCCTGACCGCACTGCGCTCGCTGGGCATCGACGCGACCTCGGAGACCGGCTGCCCGCCTGTCACGATTCGCGGCACGGGCGGTTTCAAAGCTGGTCGCGTCGAGATCGATGGCGGCCTTTCCAGCCAGTATGTGTCCGCGCTCCTGATGCTGGCCGCCTGCGGCTCGGGCCCTGTCGATGTCGTGCTGGCCGGCGACGACATCGGCGCACGCGGCTATATCGAGTTGACGCTTGCAGCGATGGCGGCTTTCGGCGCGCATACCGACCGCCCCGACGCCTCCAGCTGGCGGGTCGCGCCGACCGGCTACCGCGCGGCGGATTTCGCGATTGAACCCGATGCCTCGGCGGCAACCTATCTCTGGGCAGCCGAAGCGCTGACCGGCGGTGCGATAGACCTCGGAATGACAGCCTCAGCCTTCACGCAGCCGGATGCCCGGGCTTACGACGTCATTGCCAGCTTCCCTCGCCTTCCCGCGATCATCGACGGATCGCAGATGCAGGATGCCGTGCCGACACTGGCGGTGCTCGCCGCTTTCAACGAGACGCCGGTACGCTTCACCGGCATCGGCAATCTTCGCGTCAAGGAATGCGATCGGGTGGCTGCGCTCGCCGTCGGCCTGTCCCGGATTCTGCCCGGCCTCGGCCGTGAAGATGGTGACGATCTGCTCGTCGCGTCCGATCCGACACTGGCCGGACGGACCCTGCCGGCATCGATCGACACTTATGCCGATCACCGCATCGCGATGAGCTTTGCCCTGGCCGGATTGAAGCTGCACGGCATCACCATTCTGGATGCGGGCTGCGTCGCCAAGACCTATCCCGATTATTGGCAGGCCCTCGGTTCGCTCGGCGTCGCCTTTGACGGCTAGAGACGGATCAATGCGAAAAACCGGTTTCCACTTTTTCGCGTCCTGCGAGAGCCGGATGATTTCGGATGGGCTCACGAAGTGATCCCATCCGAAGTCTGAATCCGTCTCTCATCTAAGAGTGAGAGCAGGACCAATGCGAAAAACCGGTTTCCACTTTTTCGCGTCCTGCTCTAAATCCGAGACATGATCCTCGGTATCGGCTCCGACCTCTGCGACATCACCCGCATCGAGCAATCGCTCGCCCGGTTCGGCGAGCGCTTCACCCATCGCGTCTTCACCGAGGGTGAGCGCCTGAAATCGGATCGGCGCGCGACGCGGGCCGCGTCCTATGCGCGCCGCTTCGCCGCGAAGGAAGCCTGCTCCAAGGCGCTGGGAACCGGGATGCGGGCCGGCGTATTCTGGCGCGACATGGAGGTTATCAACCTTCCCGGCGGGCGGCCGACATTGCGCCTGACCGGCGGCGCGGCCGAGCGGCTCCTGGCGATGACGCCGCCGGGTCATGAGGCGGTCATCCATGTCTCACTGACCGACGACCCGCCAATGGCCCAGGCCTTCGTCGTGATCGAGGCCCGTGCGAAGGCCGCGAACTCCGCCTGAAAGGACGCCGATGCAACCGTCTTCGCCGATGGAGGCGTCGGACGCCAACGAGGCCAGGCGCAATTTCCACGATCAGGCCGGATATTGCCGCGAGCTCGGCTCACCCTTCACAGCCGAGCTCTGCGATCTGCTAGGCAGCCGCCTCGACCATTCCAGCCGTTTTGGCCGGCGCGTGCTGAACTGGCCGGGCCATGCCCGGGCCGATGCGCTGGCGCTGCGGGCAGCTGGCGCCTTCAACGCGCTGGCGCGGAGCGGACAGGTTCCGGCCTTGCAGGAGGTCTATCCTCCCAAGCAGGGCGATCGCGAAGCGCTCTGGCACGCCTTGGCGCGAACGATCGTCAGCCATGACGCCTTCCTGCACGATTATCTCGACAGCGCTCCGCAGACCAACGAAGTCCGGCGCAGCTCCGCCCTGCTCGGCGGCGGGCTGACCATCGCGCGCGAATTCGGCCTGCCGCTGAGCCTGCTCGAGATCGGCGCGAGCGCCGGGCTCAATCTCGGCTTCGAGCACTATCGTTACGAACTGGGAACGGCCGCTTACGGCCAAGCCGGCTCCGGTGTCGTGATCTGCAGCGAATGGCGCGGTAGCGCGCCCGAGCTTACGACGCCGCTCGCGGTCGTGACGCGGCGCGCCTGCGATCTCAACCCGCTCGACGCGGCCTCGGACCGCGACCGGCAGCGGGTACTGTCCTATATCTGGCCAGACCAGAGCGCGCGGGTGGAAACGACCGAAGCGGCCTTCGATTTCGCCGCGGGGATGCCGTGGCGGGTCGAACAGGGGGACGCCGCAACCTGGGTCGAGGCGCGTCTCGCGGAGCCGACCGAGGCAGGCCTGACGCGTGTGCTGATGCACAGCATCATGTGGCAATACATGCCCGAGGCAACGAAAGAGCGTATCACGGGTGCAATGCGGAAGGCTGGCGAAGCCGCCAGTCTGGAACGCCCCCTCGCCTGGCTCCGCATGGAGGCCGACGGCAGGAAGGAGGGCGCCGCCGTGACGCTGACCACCTGGCCGACCGGCACGGATCGCGAGATCGCCCGGGCCGATTTCCACGGCCGCTGGGTGGCGTGGTCCTGAAGCAGAGCATTGCGCGAAAAAGTGGGTACCGGTTTTTCGCAAGAGCAATGCTCTCAACTTTTAGGATCGGTCACGTTTTTCGTATTCGGACGATGCCGTCCGAATACGACGTGACCGAGTGCATCGGCTCGAAAAGTGGGAACCGGTTTTCGGAACAAGCCGATGCAGAATCAAAACCCTACAGCATCGGACCGATACGATACTCGGTCTGATGCTGTAGGGGCGTCAGGACCAGTCGCTCGTCACTTCTCGTCGTTCAACCAGCGATAGAGGATGCCGCCGAAGGCGCCGCCGAGGATCGGCGCGACCCAGAACAGCCAAAGCTGGGACAAAGCCCATCCGCCGACGAACAAGGCCGGCCCCGTGCTGCGCGCCGGGTTCACCGAGGTGTTGGTCACCGGGATGCTGACCAGATGGATCAGCGTCAGCGCCAGGCCGATCGCGAGCGGTGCGAAGCCGGCGGGAGCCTGCTTGCTGGTCGCGCCGAAGATCACGAAGAGGAAGACCGCCGTCAGGACGAATTCGGCCACCAGCGCCGCAACCAGGCTGTATTTGCCCGGCGAATGGTCGGCATAGCCGTTGGAGGCAAAGCCCTTCGAGACATCAAAGCCCGGCGCGCCGCTGGCGATCACGTAAAGCAGCGCCGCCGCTGCGATGCCGCCGACCACCTGGGCGATGACATAGGGCGGGATCTGGCTTGCCGGAAAGCGCCCGCCGGCCGCGAGCCCGATCGTGACAGCAGGGTTGAAATGGCCGCCGGAGATATGGCCGACAGCATAGGCCATGGTCACGACCGTGAGGCCGAAGGCGAGCGAGACGCCAAGCAACCCGATCCCGACCTGTGGAAACCCGGCGGCAATGACGGCGCTGCCGCAGCCCGCGAATGTCAGCCAGAACGTGCCTATCGCCTCAGCTACATATTTCTTCGTACTCATGGCATTTCCCCCAAGAATCAGTGGCCAGCATGCTGCATCCTAGGGTTGGTGCGGTCAATCGACGCAGTTTGGCCCCTGCCCTGCGTCAAAAGCGGAGTTTGAACTTCCCGAACCGTGCTGCGTTGCAGCAGCGACGGACCAGCGATTTGCCGCTTCACAGGGGGGTGAATGGACCAAGCCGCGAGAATGGACCAAGCCGCGATTTGGCTCAGCAGTACCTGGCTCGGCAATACCTGGCTCGGCATGCCGCTTTCGTTTCTGCCGTCCTGGCTGATCAGCCTCGGGGCCTTCACCCTTGCGGTGGCGCTGGCCCTGCTGGCGCATAGGACTGCCTTCGCCATCCTGACGCGGCTGGTCAGCGGGATGGACCTGTTCTGGCGCTCGCTGGTCTCGCGCACGCATGGGCCGACACGTTTCGCCGTGATAACGGTCGCACTCGGCTTTGCCGCGAGCGTCTCCCCGCTGAGCAATGGGCAAGCGGTGCTGATCCGCCAGATCCTGCTGGTCTGCTTCGTGGCGCTGGTGGGCTGGATCGCCAAGACCGCGCTGCATGTCTGGACGACGGTCTATCTGCGCCGCTTCAAGCTCGATGCCGACGACAATCTCCTGGCGCGCAAGCATGTGACGCAGACCCGCATCCTCCAGCGCGTCGGCGACATCACGATCGTCATCGTGGCGCTCTCGGCCGCGCTGATGACCTTCGACGGCGTCAGGCAATACGGGGTCAGCCTGCTCGCCTCGGCGGGCGCGGCCGGCATCGTCGTCGGCCTGGCGCTCCAACCCGTTTTGAAGAACATCTTCGCCGGCATCCAGCTCGCCGTGACGCAGCCGATCCGCATCGACGATGCCCTGCTGGTCGAGGGCGAATGGGGCAATGTCGAGGAGATCACCTCGACCTATGTCGTCATGCGGCTCTGGGACTGGCGCCGGATGATCCTGCCGCTGAGCTATTTCATCGAGAAGCCGTTCCAGAACTGGACGCGCGACAATGCCGCGCTGATCGGCACCGTGATGCTCTATCTCGACTACGAGACGCCGATCGACGCGCTGCGCGCCAAGGTCGAGGAGATCGCCAACGGCTCGAAGCTGTGGGACCGGCGGGTGGTCAATGTGCAGGTGACGGACTTCCGGCAATCGACGATGGAGGTCCGCATCCTGGTCAGCGCCGGCACCTCGCCACGCGCCTTCGATCTGCGCTGCGAGGTGCGCGAGAAGCTGATCGCCTTCCTGCAGCGCGAGCATCCCCGCTCACTGCCACGCCTGCGCGCCGAGACCATGTCCGTCGAGCCGACAGGCCCCGCCAATGCAGTCATTGCACGGCGCGCCGCCGAATAGCCGTTATTGGCTCTCACTGCGAGCCAGAGCAATGCTCTCACCTTTTGGAATCGATCACGTCGCCTTCGGACGATGCCGTCCGAAGGCGACGTGATCTGGCGGATATGCGGAGCCTTGGCGGCTCGCCGTTGTCCGCAGCGCAACATTCCGCTAGACCGCGCACTATAAGTCGAACCAGGAGCGCCCGCGTGGCCAACGACGCCGACATCAAGAGCAAAGCAGCCCGAGACAAGGGCGCCAAGGACGAAGGCGGCGTTCTCGAGACGATCAAGGTCGTCGTCCAGGCGCTGCTGATCGCACTCGTCATCCGCACGCTGCTGTTCCAGCCGTTCAACATTCCGTCCGGCTCGTTGATCCCGACCCTGCTGATCGGCGATTATCTGTTTGTCTCGAAATATACCTACGGCTACTCCAAGCATTCGGTTCCGTTCAGCCCGCCGCTGTTCGACGGACGCGTCTGGGCGGCCGAGCCCAAGCGCGGCGACATCGCCGTGTTCAAGCTTCCGACCGACAATTCCACCGACTACATCAAGCGCGTCATCGGCCTGCCGGGTGACCGCATCCAGATGATCAACGGCATCCTGCACATCAACAATGTGCCGGTGAAGCGCGAGCGCATCGCTGACTACGTCTCCACCGATAATTGGGGCCGCAGCACGCCGGTCATCCAGTATCGCGAGACCTTGCCCAATGGGGTCAGCCACGAGATCATCGAGCGCGAGGGCGACACCGGCACCTTCGACAACACCCCCGTCTTCCTGGTGCCGCCGGGGCATTTCTTCATGATGGGCGACAACCGCGACAATTCGCTCGACTCGCGCGACCGCAGCGTCGGCTTCGTGCCCTTCGAGAACTTCGTCGGCCGCGCCGAGATCATCTTCTTCTCGATCGAGGACGGCGCCTCGGCCTGGCGCGTCTGGGAATGGCCCTGGACGGTTCGCTGGAACCGCCTGTTCAGCGCGATCAAGTGAGCAAGCCGGGAGAAGGCGGGCGCAAGACGCCAGACCTGGCGAAGCTGGAGACGGCGCTCGGCCATGTCTTCGCCGATCGCACGCTGCTGACCACGGCGCTGACCCATATGAGCGCCGACGGGCCGCGCCTGGGCAGCTATCAGCGCCTGGAGTTCCTCGGCGACCGCGTCCTGGGCCTGAGCGTAGCCGACATGCTGTTTCGGCGTTACCCTCTCGCCGAGGAAGGCGACATGTCGCGCCGGCTGGCCGATCTCGTGCGAAAGGAGACCTGCGCCGAGGTGGCGCTCGCCTGGGATCTGGGCCAGTTCATGCGGCTCGGCGAGGGTGAGATCCTCGGCGGGGCGCGCAAGAACAAGGCGATCCTGGCCGATGCCTGCGAGGCGATCATCGGGGCGGCGTTCATCGATGGAGGCTACGAGGCGGCGCGCGTTCTCGTCGAGCGCGCCTTCGGCGAGCGCCTGCTGAAGCCGGTCCGCCCCTTGCGCGACGCCAAGACGGCGCTGCAGGAATGGGCGCAGGGCCAGGGCTACCCGACGCCGACCTATAGCGAACGCGGCCGCACGGGACCGGACCACGCCCCGGTCTTCCGCGTCGCCGTACGCATCACCGGCCTGGACGACGCCGAAGCGCAGGGCCCGTCCAAGCGGCTGGCCGAGCAGGCGGCGGCAGAGGCCTTCCTGAGGCGCGAAAGCCTCTGGAGCGAAACCATGGAGAACGACAATGGCTGAGGCGGGACACCCCCCCCAGGAGAAACCTCTCCAAGAGACTCGGCCCACACGCTGCGGGTTTGTGGCGTTGATCGGCGCGCCCAATGCCGGCAAGTCGACGCTGCTCAACCAGCTCGTCGGCGCAAAGGTCTCGATCGTCTCGCGCAAGGTGCAGACGACGCGTACGCAGGTGCGCGGCATCGCGCTGTCGGGCGTGGCGCAGGTGATCTTCGTCGACACGCCCGGCATCTTCGCGCCCAAGCGCCGGCTCGACCGCGCCATGGTGACGAGCGCCTGGGGCGGCGCGACCGATGCCGACCTGATCGGCGTGCTGATCGATGTCGAGCGTTTCGACAATGAGGAGAACACCCGCCTGCTGGAGAAGCTCGCCGAGCTGAAGCAGCCGAAGTTCCTGATCCTCAACAAGATCGACCTGGTGGCGAAGGAAAAGCTGCTCCAGATCACCACCCAGGTGAACGAGCTGGGCCGGTTCGAGGCCACTTTCATGATCGCGGCGCTGACCGGCTACGGCGTCAAGGACGTCCTGGCCTGGCTGGAAACGCGGCTGCCGCTCGGCCCCTGGCTCTATCCGGAAGACCAGATCTCGGATGCGCCCCTGCGCTTCCTCGCCGCCGAGATCACGCGCGAGAAGATCTTCGAGCGGCTGCATGACGAACTGCCCTATCGCTCCACGGTCGAGACCGAGAGCTGGCAGCAGAGGCCCGACGGCTCCGTACGCATCGAGCAGACGATCTATGTCGAGCGCGAGGGCCAGCGGAAGATCGTGCTCGGCGAAGGCGGCCAGACCATCAAGGCGATCGGCCAGAAGGCG
This sequence comes from Bosea vaviloviae, assembly GCF_001741865.1. Taxonomy (NCBI): domain Bacteria; kingdom Pseudomonadati; phylum Pseudomonadota; class Alphaproteobacteria; order Hyphomicrobiales; family Alloboseaceae; genus Allobosea; species Allobosea vaviloviae. The sequence goes on along the minus strand of NZ_CP017147.1, from coordinate 3,631,040 downwards.
CGCGTCGAGATTTCCGAAGCCGCAGAGGCCAAGGTGCATCTCTTCCTGTTCGTAAAGGTACGCGAGAACTGGAGCGACGATCCGGAGCGCTATCGCGAGATGGGGCTGGAGTTTCCGAAGGGCTGAGGTTTTCCTAGAGCCGTTTCCGATCCAATTGGATCGTTCACCGCTCGCGAAAGGCTGCCGCCAGTTCCCTGACGAAGGCATGCCCCTTCGGCGTCGCGACATTGCTGCGCAGGACCACCTCGGAACCGCCGAGTTCGGGCAGCCCCCACTCCAGCCCGACATCGACCGCGCCTTGCGGCGCGATCCGCGCGGCCAGGGGCGATACGCCGAGCCCGCCCACAACGGCGGCGAACACCGCCGCCATCCCGCCACCGATGAAGGCCTCGCGCCAGGCGATGCCGGCGTGGTCGAGCACCTCAGTCGCGTGCCGCCGCAAACCGCATTCCGCCATCAGCGAGACGACCGGCACGGGCTCGTCCGGCTGGCGCATCAATGTGGGCGCCGCAAACCAGCCGAAGGCGTCCCGCCGCAGCACCTCCCCCGTCCGGCCCGGGCCGAGGCGGCGCAGCACCACGACATCGAGCTCGCCGCGCTCGAAAGCCTCCTCCAGCACGGCCGAGGCCGCGATGCGCAGGCTGATCAGCCAGCGCGGATCGTGGCCGGCAAGCCGGGCGAGCAGGACCGGCACATCGGGGCCGACCGCCTGCTCGCTGATACCGATCGCGATACGTTGACGCGCATCCGAGAAAGCCTCGCGTGCCCGCTCATGCGCCGCCATCAGATCGCGCGCGGCGGGCAGGAAGCGCTCGCCCTCGGCAGTGAGCCGCACCAGGCGCGGATGCCGCTGCAGCAAGAGGCGGCCGAGCATCTCCTCCAGGCGCTTCACCCGGACGCTGACGAGGGATTGCGTGGTGCCTAACGCCTGCGCCGCGCGGGTGAAGCTGCGGAATTCTGCAGCGCCGAGGAAGGCGGCGACGGCGTCGATGTCGAGGGAGAGACTCATATCATCATAAATCCATATCTTTGATATCTATATAGATACGGTTTTCAGATTTAATCGACAAGCCTAGCTTCCTGTCACGACGCAACCGCGCCGCCTTTACAGGAACCAGAGCCATGCCCCTGATCCGTATTTCCATGAGACGCGGCCGCCCGGCCTCCGAGCCTGCAGCCATCGTCCACGGCGTCTACAGCGCCTTGCGCGAGACCTTCGAGGTGCCAGAAGACGACCTCTTCGCCGTGATCCACCAGCATGAGGCCGACGAGTTCATCTATGCCGCGAATTATTTCGGCTTCAACCGCTCGGATGCGCTGGTGATCATCCAGCTCACGATCTCAAGCTCGCGCGGCGTGACGCAGAAGAAAGCGCTGTTCGCCAAAATCGTCGAGAATCTGCGCCGCGAGCCAGGGCTGCGCCCCGACGACATCTTCATCAACCTGGTCGAAACGGCCCGCGAGAACTGGTCGTTCGGAGCCGGCATCGCGCAATATGTGTAAAGACAGCGCGGCGCGCCTTGCAACCGCGCCCGATCCGACGCAAAGACGCGCGGGGTTTTTTCAGCGAGGCGCGAGCGATGACCGACGACGACGTTCTGGCCGAATTCCGTGATGCCGGCGCGTTGCTCGACGGGCATTTCATCTTGTCCTCGGGCCGGCGCAGCGCGGTCTACCTGCAGAAGATGTTCATCTTCCAGGATCCGGTGCGGACGGAGCGGCTGTGCAAGGCGCTCGCCGCCAAGATCGAAGCCGCTTTCGGCACGGTCGACTACGTCGTCTCGCCGGCGGTGGGTGGCATTGTGCCGGGTTACGAGACAGCGCGCCATCTGAAGGCCAAGGCGATCTTCGTCGAGCGCGAGGACGGCCAGTTCAAGCTGCGGCGCAGCTTCTCCATCCCCAAGGGCGCGCGCGTCGTCATGGTCGAGGATATCGTCACGACCGGGCTCTCCTCGCGCGAATGCCTGGCCTCGATCGCGGGCGAACCTGGCACGATCCTGGGTGCGGCCTGTCTCGTCGACCGGTCGGCCGGCCGCGCCGATCTTGGCGTCCAACTGGTCAGCCTGATGAAGCTCGACGTTCCCGACTATGCGCCCGACGCGCTGCCGCCGGAGCTTGCCGCCATTCCCGCAGTGAAGCCGGGAAGCCGCGGCCTGAGCGCCTGATATTGCGCCTCGCCGGGCTGCGGCGAGACGCCACATGACAGATTATAAATTGCCGGCAAATCAGCCGTGGTTCGACATTGTTAGACCGCGATTTATTTCAATTCTGAACATTCAAAGACATTTCAGGCAGGAGTCATTGCCATGGCAGCCGACCCGCGTATCGCGCTTTTCATCGACGGCGCCAATCTCTACGCAACCTCGAAGCAGCTCGGCTTCGACATGGATTATCGCCGCCTTCTCAAGGAGTTCCAGGGGCGCGGCAACCTGATCCGCGCCTTCTATTTCACCACGCTCGTGGAGAGCGAGGAGTATTCCTCGATCCGCCCGCTGGTCGACTGGCTCGACTACAATGGCTACCGCGTCATCACCAAGGCGGCCAAGGAGTTCACCGACGCCACCGGCCGTCGCCGGGTGAAGGGCAATATGGACATCGAGCTGGCGATCGAGATGCTCGAGCTCGCGCCGCATCTCGACCAGATCTACCTTTTCTCGGGCGATGGCGATTTCCGGCCCTTGGTCGAGGCGGTGCAGCGCAAGGGCGTGAAGGTCTCCGTGGTCTCCACCATCGCGACCAACCCGCCGATGGTCTCTGACGAACTGCGCCGGCAATGCGACGATTTCCTCGATCTCGCTCAATTGATGCAGAAGATCGGGCGCGACCCGTCGGAGCGTTCCGCGCGCGGGCCGAGCGCGCCTGGAACGCCAGGCAACCCCGGCCTGGAGCGGCGCTACGGCATCCGCCAGGGCGACGAGACCGTCGAGGGGTGAAGGCTTCTTCCTTCTCCCCACCAAGATCGGGCTTGCCCGATCTTGGTAAGTACGAGGTCCATGTCGGAAACATCCGACATGGATGGGGAGAAGGTGGCTGCGCGAAGCGCTGACGGATGAGGGATGAGCCTCAACCCAAAACTAGAAAAGGGCCGCTTGCGCAGCCCTTCCCTCATCCGTCTGCTTCGCAGACACCTTCTCCCCCATCAAAGTCGGCTGTTGCCGACTTTGACACTTTGAGTTGCCCATCTCGGGCAAGCCCGAGATGGGTGGGAGAAGGGTTTACCCGCCCGCCTTCATGATTCGGGCCTTGTCGCGGTTCCAGTCGCGATTCTTCTCGGTCTCGCGCTTGTCGTGCAGCTTCTTGCCGCGCCCCAGGCCGAGCTCGACCTTCGCCCGGCCCTTCTCGTTGAAATAGACCTTGAGCGGGATGACCGTGTAGCCGTCGCGCTGGATCGCGCCCATCAGCTTGTTGATCTGGCGGCGGTGCAGCAGGAGCTTACGCGGCCGGCGGACATTATGGTTGAAGCGATTGGCTTCGAGATATTCCGGGATATGGGCGTTGAACAGGAAGAGCTCCGTGCCCATCGGCCCGGCATAGCTCTCGCCGATCGTCGCCCTGCCGCCGCGCAACGACTTGATCTCGGTGCCCTGCAGGGCGATGCCGGCTTCGAGCGTCTCGATGATCTCGTAATTGTAGCGCGCTTTGCGGTTGTCGGCGGCGAGCTTGTAGCGATCGGGATCGGGCTTGTTCATGCGCCTTGGCCTAGCGCATGCGCCTCGACCAGAGAAGCCATTGCTTGCGATTCCGATTCAGGATCCGCGCTCAAATCATTGAGAACGCCGAGCTTGAGCTGGCCTGCAAGCGGATGCTTGCGCATGACCGCGAAAAGCGCGTCGCGGTCCTCGACCTTGAAATGACTCGGCTCGTACATGGCTTTCTCCCGACGCTCGCCGGGGAACCCGTCGAGCGCGATTGCTCTATTTAGGCATTCAGGAGCCCGGCGAACACCATGGCGTCGCGAATGATCTTGCCCGTTGGCGCCGTCACCGGCAGCAGTGGCAGGCGGATCTCTTCCTCGATGCGGCCGAGCAACTTCAGGCCATGCTTGGCGCCGGCCAGACCCGGTTCCTTGAAGACGGCGTCATGCAGCGGCACGAGCCGATCCTGGATCTTCAGCGCGCCGGCATAATCGCCCTTCAACGCCGCCACCATCAGATCGGCGCAGAGCTTGGGCGCGACATTGGCGACGACCGAAATGCAGCCATGGCCGCCGGCCGCCATATAGGCCAGCGCCGTCATGTCCTCGCCCGAGAGCTGGATGAAGTCAGCCCCCATGGCGTGGCGCTGCTGCGAGACGCGGGCGAGATTGGCGGTCGCGTCCTTGACGCCGGCGATATGCTTCAGCTCGTAGAGCCGCGCCATGGTCTCGACCGACATGTCGACCACCGAGCGCGGCGGGATGTTGTAGATGATGATCGGAATACCGATGGCATCGTTCACCGCCTTGAAGTGCTGATACATGCCCTCCTGGGTCGGCTTGTTGTAATAGGGCGTCACCACCAGCACGGCGTCGGCGCCGGCCTTCTCGGCATGGACGGCGAGGTCGATCGCCTCATGCGTGTTGTTGGAGCCCGCACCCGCGATCACCGGCACGCGGCCCTTGGCCTGCGCGACGACGACCTCGACGACGCGCTTGTGTTCGTCATGGGAGAGCGTCGGGCTCTCGCCGGTCGTGCCAACGGGCACGAGGCCCGAGCTGCCGCTCTCGATTTGCCATTCGACCAGCGCGCGCAGCGCCTCCTCGTCGATCTTGCCGGCTTTGAACGGCGTCACCAGCGCGGGCAGCGAACCGGTAAAGGCAGTGTGCTTGGTCATGAGCGCGGCGTCCTGACGCGGAAGTCCAATCGAAGGGCCGACAGACATAAACCCTCAGCCGCCACAGGCAAAGCCGGCAACCCATCAAAAAGCGTGGTCCTCATGGTTAAGGCTTCATAAACCGCCATCGCCCACCATCGCAGATCAAGCGCCCCTTCAAGGAGCCTGCGATGGCCTCGCCTCCCGCCTGCCCGCGCTCTGTCCGCAAGCACTCTGTCGGCAGGCGACTGGCCTGGCTGATCTTTGCGACTCTGTTCCCCGCGACAGTGGTGCTGGCCGGCGACGATGGCGAGCTGCGCGCGCAACAACCGCGCCTGCTTGCTGTCGATGTCGAGACCACGGCCGCGCTGCCGCCCTACCCCGATGCGCAATTGCGATTCGAGGCCAGCGCCGGGCTGGATGCCGTGAAGGCGGCTGTCGCCGCCTATCGACGCGGCGCGCTGCCCGAGGGAGACACGATCGCAGCCATAATCGACGACCGCACGGCCAAGGCCCTGCTCGAATGGGTCGCGATCCGCTCAGGCGCTAACGCGATCCCGTTCTCGCGGCTCAACGCCTTTCTCCAGGCCTACCCCAATTATCCCGCCACGACGCAGTTCCGCCGCCGCGCCGAGGAGGCGCTGATCGCCGAGAAGAAGGACGCGGCCACGATCCGCGCCTTCTTCTATGCGCAGCGACCGGTCGGCCCGGCCGGACGCGTGGCGCTGGCGCTGGCGCTCAAGGCACAAGGACAGAGCGACGACGCGGCCGCGCTGATCCGCCAGCTCTGGCGGCAGGACCATCTCGGCCAGCCGCTGGAGACCGTGGTGCTCGCCGAATTCGGCGACATCCTGACCCGCAACGACCATAGGCTGCGCACCGAGCGCTATCTCTTTCGCGAGAACACAATGGCGGCGATGCGCAACGCCGCCCGCGTATCGGCGGATTATGTCGTCCTTGCCCGCGTCAGGCTTGCCAGCGCCCGGGAAAAGCGCCCGCTCCCGGCATCCCTGATCGCCTCCGTGCCTGCCTCATTGAAGAGCGACATCTCGTTTGCCTTCCTGCAGGCGCAGCAGGCGAGACGAGCGGACAAGCCGGCCGACGCCGCCAAGGCGCTCGCCAAGGTTCCGCGCGACCCCAATCTGCTCGGCGATGGCGACGAATGGTGGACGGAGCGCCGCTTGATCGCGCGCAAGCTGCTCGATGCCGGCGACGCCGCGACGGCTTACGAGGTCGTAGCCGGACATGGCGCCGAGGGCCCGGTCGCGCGCATCGACGCCGAATGGCATGCCGGCTTCATCGCCCTGCGCTTCCGCAACGATGCCGCGACCGCGCTGAAGCATTTCGTCGAGGCAGGCAAGCTGGCGGAGACGCCGATTTCGGTTTCGCGTGCCGCCTATTGGGAGGGCCGCGCCGCCGAGGCGCTGGGCAAGGAGGATGTATCACGTGTTGCCTATGAGCGCGCAGCCGAACATCCCATCGCCTATTACGGCCAGCTCGCCCGCGCCCGTCTCAGCCTGCCCGACCTGCCGCTGCGTCGCGCGGCTTCAGCAGCCCTCGGCCCCCTGCCGGGGCATCAGGGCGTACAATTGCTCTATCGGATCGGCGCGCGCGACCTTGCCATGATCATGCTCGGCGACCTCGCGCAACGGCTCTACACCACGCCGGCGCTGGAGGCCGTGGCTTTGATCGCCAGGCGCGAGGGCGATGCGAAATCGCTGCTCGTGATCGGCAAGCAGGCCCTGCAACGCGGCTTTCCGCTCGACAGCGCGGCGTTTCCGACCTTCGGCGTGCCGGATTTTCCGGTGTTGGGCGATCCGATGGAGCGCGCCATCGTCCACGCCATCGCCCGCCAGGAAAGCGCCTTCGACCCTGCGGCGGAATCGCATGCCGGCGCGCGCGGATTGATGCAAATGATGCCCGCGACCGCGCGCGAAACGGCAAGGCGAGCCAACCTGCCCTTCGACTGGCCACGCTTGGGGCGCGATGCGCTCTATTCGGCCCAGATGGGCGCGGCCCATCTCAACGACCTGCTGAGGGACTGGCGCGGCTCCTACATCCTGACCTTCGCGGCCTATAATGCCGGTTCGGGCAATGTGAAGAAATGGATCGCCGCCTATGGCGATCCGCGCGACCCGCAGGTCGACGCCGTCGACTGGGTCGAGCGCATCCCCTTCTATGAGACGCGCAATTATGTGCAGCGGGTGATGGAGAACCTGCAAGTCTACCGCCAGCGGCTCGACCAGCGCACCGCCTATCTGATCGATTACGACCTGAAGCGTGGCGGCAAACGGAATGACTAGCAGCGCCACTTATGCCCGCTTGCGCGCGATACAGGCACCCCAGAACAGGCTGGAGAAGAACCAGTTCGGCGCGTCGAACCCCGCCTCGCCGAGCAGGCCAGCGACTTCGGCCTCCGAACGGGGCGGATCGGCGCCCTGCAGAATCTTGCCTAGCTTCGCCCGGACCTCGTCGGGGGCTGCGCCAAACATGCGCCAGCGCTCGCCCCAGGCCGCGAGCAGAAGCGGCTCGCTCGCATAGGCATAGCGATTTCCGGCGAGAATGAGGGGCGCACCCGGCTTCAATCGCGCGGCGACAGCATCGAGGATATCGCGCTTGGCGGCATCGCCCGGCAGATGGTGCAGCACGCCGATCAGCGTGGCGGCGTCGAAGCGCGGCTCCAAAGCCAGATCCTCGACATAGCCGAGACGCATCTCGGTCCGCTCCAGCAATTCGTGCTCGCGCAACCGCGCCAGCGCCAGATCCAGCATGGGTTGCGACGGATCGACGGCGGTGAAGCGCCATTGCGGCTCCAGCGCGCCGGCGGAAACGATCTCCTGCGCGCCGCCGCCCGCGCCCACGACCAGCACTTGCGCCGGCCTGCCCGACCCCAGCGTCGCCGCGAGCATGCAGGCGGAGAGTTCATGGCAGGCATCGTAGCCGGCCAGGGCAATGCGGCTCTGGACCTGATATTCGGCGGCCCGGCCGGGATCGAATTTCTGCGTCGATTCGGGCGGTGGCGTCGTCATCATCTCGTCCGGCGTTTGGATGCGCCATTCGGCATCGCGCGCTCGGCCATCCGGCGCAAGACCGGGCAGCGCATGTCTCCCGAGCGTTTGAACGCAAGGGAATCCGTGATTAGCTGGCGACGACCGGGCCTACTGAGAGACGATATGACCACCCAAGCCGATTTCTCATCGCTGTTCATCGGCGCCCGCGACGGGCTGAAGCTGCATGCGCGCGATTATGGCCCCCTCGCCTCGCGGGCCTTACCCATCGTCTGCCTGCCGGGTTTTGCCCGCACCGCTGCCGATTTCCACGAGCTTGCGCTCGCGCTGTCGCAGGATGCGGAGAAGCCCCGGCGCGTGCTGGCGCTCGATTATCGCGGGCGTGGGCGCTCGGACTACGACAAGATTTGGAAGAACTACGATATCCGCGTCGAGCTCGACGATCTGATGCAGGTGCTGACCGCCGCCGGCATCGAGAGCGCCGTCTTCGTCGGCACCTCGCGCGGCGGGCTCCTGACCATGGCGCTGGCGGCGGCGCGGCCAGCCGTGATCAAGGGGGCCGTGCTCAACGATGTCGGCCCGGTGATCGATGCGCGCGGCCTGCTCAGAATCCGAGGCTATGTCGGAAAGCTGCCGCTGCCGCGCAGCTTCAGCGAGGGAGCGGAAATCCTCAAGCGCCTCTCGGACCAGCAGTTTCCGCGCTTCGGCGAGGCGGAGTGGGAGATGATGGCGCGCCGCACCTGGACCGAGCGCGATGGCCGGCTCGTCCCGGACTACGACCCCAATCTGATGAAAGTTCTGGAGGAGCTTGACCTCGAAGCGCCGCTGCCGGTGCTGTGGACCTATTTCGCCGGGCTGAACGGCGTGCCGCTGCTCGCGATCCGCGGCGAAAATTCGGATCTTCTGGCCGAAAAGACCCTCAAAGAGATGGGCGAACGCCATCCCGACTGCGAGATCTTCGTCGCGCCGGGACAGGGTCATGCCCCGCTGCTCGGCGCCAAGGACATGGTTCGGCGGATCGGAAAACTGATCAACCGGGCCGAGCGGCTGGCGGCTTGAACGAACCTCGCGGCAGAACCCTCTCCTTACAGGAGAGGGTTCTCCGTCACGGTTCCGGCTGCCTCGCGGATGCGGGTGATGGCGAGCGATCGGAGGTCCTTGATATCGCTCGATGGATTTCAAAGCAGCCGCTGAAATCAGCGTCCAGACGGCGTCCGCCCAGCCTTGGCCGCTCGCGAATGCGCGGTCTCGCCGCCATGGCTGAGGATATCGGCGTCCTCGCGCCAGTTCTCCGCGAGCCCCTTGCCTGGGACACCGGCGAAGGCCGAGATATAGCGCATCTCCGGATCGCGCAGCGCCGCGATCTGGTCGAAATGCCAGATGCCGAGACGGTTGAGATCAGCCGTAATGGCGGGGCCGATCCCCTTGATCAGCGTCAGATCATCGGCCTTGCCGTCGCGGGCTTGCGTCAGGAGGTTCTTCGGCCGCTCGCCTTCGAACCCGTCATCGGATAGCGCCGCGACATTGCCCTGACCATGCGAGCCGTCGTCGCGGGAGGAGGAGACTTCGCCCGCCTTGACGCGCTTGGCGAAGGCGGTCTCGGCGCCCTGCGCCAATGCCTTGGCCTGCGCGACCCAATCCTCGCGCTCGATCCGGCCGGGAAAGGCGAGATAGCTGCCGACCCATTCGATGTTCTGCGCGCTCCAGGCGGCGATCTGGTCGAAATGCCAGATACCGAGGCCGTGCAATCGGCCCTCGTTCTGCCGGCCGATGCCCTTGATCAGTTTGAGGTCGTCGGGGCTCCCGGCGCGCGCGGCGGCGAGGCCGACGGGGCGCTCTCCGGGAATGGCGTCCTCGCCCTCGACCTTCGGCACGCCCTTATTGGCCTCGCGGATCGATTTGATGCCCTTCACGACAGTCTTGCCGTCATCCGTCTTGCCGCCCGGGACAGTCTTGCCGCCCAGGACAGTCTTGCCGCCCAGGACAGTCTTGCCGCCCAGGACAGTCTTGCCATCATCGACGACCGGTTTCGCGGGCACGATAAGCGTGGCGTCGTCCGGCACCGACACGGGCGCGACATTCGCGCCACCGAGCATGGGCATGTCGAATTTGGGCATGTCGAGATTGGGCATCTCGCCAAAATCGCGCGGGGCTGCCGCCACGGTAGCCCGCGGCTCCCGCGCCGAGCGCAGGACACTGGCGAGCGAGCAACCCGCGACATAGATCGCGACGAAGAGCAGCGCGCTCTCGAGCCACAGCGCCGGCACGCCGTTCAGCGTCTGCGACCAGGTCAAGGCGGCGACGACGAGCCAGACGCCCAGGAGATAGCTCAGCTTGCGGTTCCAGAGCTTGCCACCGTCATAGCTGATCCAGCCCATGACGAGGCCGAGCGCGAAGGCCGCGAGCAGGAACCAGGCGAATTGCGTGGCGAGATACAGCATAGCGACGCCCCATAGTCACTGGAGCAATTGAGCGATCCAATTGGATCGCTCGATTGCTCTAGCTCCTTGTTTTAACGCGTTTTCTTCACGCGAACCGGTATCCACTTCGCTCGAAAACGCTCTAACAGCCTCTATTTCGCGACCGTGAACTGAACGCGCCGGTTCATCACCCGCGCATCGGGGACGCCGTGAGGCACCAGCGGTCTGTCCGTGCCGAAGCCGGCAACAGTCAGTTGAGCCGGGTCGATGCCGCGCCGGACGAGCTCGTCGCGCACGCGCAAGGCCCGGCGCTCGGACAGCTCGAGATTGTTGAAGCCGCGCCACTCGCCGTCGCGATTGGCGTGCCCCTCGATGATGATGCGCGAGGCCGGGCACTGTTTCAGGATGGCGAAGGCCTCATTGACGACCCGTTCGGTCGTGGGGTCGAGCGGGACCACGGCGGTGCCTTGCCCGAACAGCACGGTGTTGCGCTTGGTCAAGGCGTCCAACTCGTTCTGGCAAGTGTTGGGCGGGTCGATGAGGCAACCGGTCTGGCGCAAGCCGACGGAGGCGGAAACCTTGAGAGGCCCCGGCGCGGTGGCCGCGCTGGTCTCGACCTCGCTCTTGATCAGGTCACGGCAAGTCAAACCCTGGATGACGGCACCGTCTTCGCTGAGGCTGGCCGAGCCGAGATCGAGCCGCAGCAGGTTGACCAGCGCGACATACGCCGCCGCAGTGAAGCCCGTGGGCGCGCCCGGCAGGAGCGTGGTCGAGTCGCTGACCTTGCCGCGCAGCGACGATGCCTCGACCAGCGCCAGCAGATCCTCGCGGGAGCGCGCGTCAGGCAGATATCCCGTCATCGAGACGCCGGATTTATCGACGGCGAGCCGCAGCCCATAGGGCCTGACCGCGAAGGCGCCACCAGCGGTCCCGGCCTTGAGGCTGAGGCCGGCAGGAATCGGTCGCTGGGCCAGCGCCGCCTCCAGGGCGCGCAAGCCCGCCTCATCCGCGACCTCGCCGGACAAAGCGAGCTCCGAACGATCGAGCGAGACCGTGCCGCGCGTCATGCTGCCCAGAAGCTCGAAGGCGAAGCGCGTCGCGGAAGCGTAGTCCGGCGTTGCCACGAGATTGGGCTCCACTGTCGTGCGGTCATCGAGCGGGCCCGCATTCGCCAGACCGGAAGCGGCGCGCAAGGCCGCGCGAGCGGCCTCATCGCGCACCAGGCCGGCGACGACCAGGCCTTGCTCGGTCTTCTCAGCCTGCCAACGTAATATGACGGGAGCCGGAGCCAGTACGGGAGGCGCAACGGTCGCAGGCTGAGCCGATCCTTGTGCCGTCTCTTGGGCCGTCTCTTGGGCCGTCCCTTGGGCCGATCCTTGGACAGCGCCGGCTGTCGAGGCCAGCGGCGAGCTTGTCGCCCCAGGCGTCAGTGTGGACTCGGCCGGAACGGGAAGCGCCGGGACCGGAAGCGGCGCAGGCGGCGGTGCGGGTGGGCAGGCGATCGTCGCCTTGGCGACGGAATCGGGCCCATCAAGCTGGGCGACGAGCAGCCGCAAGGCCTGGCAGGCTTCGAAACTATCGGGGCCAACACCGGTCAATTCATAAGCGTCTCCAACGAGTTCGGCCTTTCCGCTGCGCAGGCGGGCGAGATCGCCGATCGCGCGCGTCACCTTGGCGAGAAAGGCAGCGGGCGCGCCGAGGGCCGGCTTGGTCAGGTCGTTGAGCGGCGTCGGCTCGGGAAAGCTGCGGCGCAACAGCGCCTGGAGCTGACGCCGGACATCCTCGGACGGATAAAAACCGGTGACCGTCACAGCACCATCGGCCGCGCGGTCCGCGCTCCAGCGATAGGGCGCGACCAGCGGCGGCTCGAGCGCACAATCGACGGGCTGGAAGCCGCCTTTCGCCAGATTGGGCAAAGCGCTCTTCAGGGCCAGGAAGGCGTCAGGCGTATTGGCGCTGCCCTCAATGCAGAAGCGGCCGTCATCCAGCGCGACCTTGCCGGAAGACAGCTTCGGCAACTCCGCGAGCACGGCCTTGGTCATGTCGGCAAAGCCTGAGGGAGCACCGAAGGCGAGGCTTTGACGATCCTCGATCCGCAGACCGGGCAAAGCGGCGCCGGCCGCTGCGACATTGGCCGTGGCCGCGGCTTCATCGGGCACGGAGCCGCTGAGCGTGACCACGCCGCCCCGGCGCGTCGCAGACCAGCTATAGGGCCGCTGCGCCACGGCCTGTGACAAGCCGCCGAGCGCGCGGCGCACGCCGAATTCCGAACGAAGCTGCGCCATGGCCTTGGCCGCGCCATCAGCAGAGAGCGCCTCGCCGCCGATCGAGACATCGCGGCCGACGACTTGCGCCACGACCGGCCGCGCCCCGGGCGCCTGCCCCGCCGCCGAACTTGCGGCCAGCATCGCGCGGTTGCCGACATCGCGCTGAATGGCATCGTCGAGAGCGAGGTTGCCCATGCCCCAGAGCAAGGCGAGCGGCGCCAAACCCCAAAGCCAACGCAGCGGTTGCCCCATTCCCGAAATCCCCGCAGCCAGCCCGGCCCCACACGCTTCGATTGCGCACGATAGATCTTGCCCCAAGTCAGGCCGGATCGTGAAGTTCTGTCAAGCGCGTCGCCCTAAGCCGCCTTAGATCACGTCGCATCCGGGTGGCATCGTCCGAATGCGACACTGCTCCCTCGTCATTGCGAGCGAAGCGAAGCAATCCAGAGGACGTAGAGCGAGCCCTCCTAGATTGCTTCGCTGCGCTCGCAATGACGGCAAGGCGCAGAGGCCAACCCCTCCCCGCGCATGGCCGACCCGGTTCGGAGCGGCGCGCCCTCGCCAGGATGCGAGAAACCGGTTCCCACGTTTCATCCTGCTCCAGCCAATAAAAAAGCCCCGGGTTTCCCCGGGGCTTCTCGATCCAATCGGAAAACCGATCAGAAATCGCGCTGGATGCGCAGACGACCCTGGAAGGTGTCGTCGGACTTGATCGCGCGGCCAACAATATTCTGGTCGGCGGTGAAGGCAGTCACGCTGCGGCGGGTTTCGACGCGGGCGTAGAGGACTTCCACACCGATGTCGAGGCCGGCGACCGGCGACCAGATCAGGTTGGTGCCGACGCGGATTTCGCTCGGGTCGAGGGTCGAAACAGCCGCGCTGTAGTCCAGCTTGGAGTACGAACCATAGAGACCCTGGCGGATCGTGGGGGTCCAGTAGTGCAGCAGACCTGCGGTCAGGGCGTAGCCCTTGGTCAGGTGAGCCTTGCCGATGGCGTCGAGAACAACGTCGGAGTTGTTGACGTTGAGACGGCCAGCGCGGCTGGAGCCGCCCCAGGTCGAACCGGTGCCAGCGCCGCCGTAGCCGAGGTAGGACAGGCCACCCTCAGCGTAAGCAGCCTGCAACCAGAGATAGTCGCCAGCGGCGAGCATCGGCAGGTTGATCTTGACGCCGCCCTGAACGGCGAAGCCGTACTGGTCGTCGTTCGACAGGTTGGTGCCCGTGCCGATGCCGGTGGTGCCGATCGGGCCAGTCGTGCCACGCTGAAGCAGCGCGCCCGACAGCTGAGCCGAACCCCAGCCCTGGGTGATGTTGATGTTACCAACAACGTCCGGGATGGTCTGGCCGCCGAGGGTCGCAGTGGAAACGCCAGCGATGTTGGTGGTGATGCCACCGACCTGCTCACGCTCCGAGCGATCTTCCAGCGACACCGTCGCCGAGATGCCGCCACCGAAGGTCGCGGTGTAGGCCAACAGGTTCAGAGCCTGGTCCGAACCACGGATGACGCCGTAGTTCAGGTCGTCAGCGTAGAAGTCGAAGAACGACTGAGCGCGACCAGCGGTGATCGGGCCGAACTGGATGAAGGCCTTGTCGAGGCTGTAGCTCGCCTGGCCGTTGCCGGTACCGGGCACACCAGAAACGCCGCCACGAGCAGCGCCGGCCCAGACGCCGTTGCCGTTGAAGGACTGGCCGTAGACGCCGTTCGAGTTGGTCATCTCGAAGCGAACGAAGGTGCGCAGCGTGCCATAGGCGGTCGCGGTGCGGGCGTCGATGTTCAGACGACCACGAGCGCGGAAGCCGTAGCCGTCCTGGCCGCGGTTGAAGCGCTCGCCAACGCTGTATTCAGCGCGAACACGACCACCAACGCGCAGGCAGGTTTCCGTGCCCGGGATGTAGAAGAAGCCCGCGCCGTAGGTGGAGCAGACACGAACGTATTCGACCGGAGCGGCCTTCCGCGAGGGAAGATCGGCGGCCTGAGCCCCGGCAACCGCGGCGATACCGGCGGCAGAACCGAGGAGGAGGCTCTTAACGAGCTTCATTGGTAACCTCCAAAATGAGTTTCGAGACCCTCGGGCTTCGGTTCGCTTTCTCGGCAGCAGGCCCCAGGAGACCAAACCGCCAGCTTACCTATTCCCGGCCTTTCGCCCGCGTCCCTGAACCATTCAGAGGCGAAGACGAAAAACAGCGACCGGGAATGTCCCGACGCAGGTTCACCATACGAATGCCGGATTGCCGATCAACCTCGATCACGCCGCCGAGAGGTCCGGGGGGGTGCTTTGGAACCCGGTGTTGCAGGAGCGCCACGCTTTGAGGGCCGAAATTTACCAGCTCTTAACCGCGCTCGCCCGGATGGGCCTTTCGAGCGGTCTCCGCGGGTAGAATCGCATTCCCGGTGGCGGCGAGGCCATTCGGGGAGGGCTGGCGGTGATTCCCGGTCGCCGGCCCGGCGCGATTCTCCCTTCTCCCGAAGTCCAGCAGGCGCGGGGAACCCCTCTCCCGGATGGGAGAGGGGCAGGGGTGAGGGTGTGCCGCAGATCACGAGGGCGAGACTGCGCCGCAGCGCCTTTTGGTTTGGCCGCGTGCCCCCCATCAGGGAGGAGAATGGAGCTCTCCGGTCAGCCCACAGCCTGACGGATGGCCGCCACGACTGCGTCGCGGTCATCGCGAACCTGCGCATTGCTGAAACGCAGCAGGGTGCAGCCATGGCGCTCAATCTCCTGCGTGCGGGTCGTATCGTAGTCGCGTTCCCAATTATGCTGCCGGCCATCGATCTCGACGATCAGCCTGCGCTCCACGCAGAGGAAATCCACGGTGTAGCCGAGCAGCGGCACCTGCCGGCGGAACTTGAGACCATCGAGACGGCGGTTGCGCAGCAAGCCCCAGACGATGTCCTCGGGCTCGGTCGCCTGCGCGCGCAGGCGTCTGGCGAAGCGGCGTTGTTCGGTCGTCATCGTGGCAGATGGTGGACCGTTGGCGTTCCAACAATCAACGGCACACCCTCATCCCTGCCCTTCTCCCATCCGGGAGAAGGGTTCCCCGCGCCCTTTACGTCGACCATGACGGCACCCAAGGGCGCTCAGTATTCCCACTCCGCCCCAACGCCGACCGCAGCAGAGCCGTCGGCCCTGGTCTCGGCCTGGACCTTGAGGCGGCGGGTGACGTCGATCCCGATCGAAACGCCGCTATCTTCGGGCTTGGCGCCGGCCTTCACGCCGATCGAGACGTTGTTGCCGATATAGCGGGAGGCGCCGATCGTCGGCCCGCCCGCCCCGACCTGGATGTCGAGATTGTCGACGCCGAGCGATTTGCGCAGCCGCTCGAAGGAATCGTCGCCGCCGCCGCCAGCGAACTGGGCAGCCGTCTGCGCGAGTTGCAGTGCCTGGAAGGCCGAGAGCGAGCCCGAGGCGCGGGCGAACAGGATGCGCGACAGCACCTCGTCCTGCGGCAGCTCGGGCTGCGAGGTGAAGGCGAAGGCCGGCTGGTCGGCCGGGCCCGTGATCAGGATCCTGGCCGTGACGTCCGATGCGCGCGTCTCGGCGACGAAATCGAGCTCGGGAATCGTGCCGCCAGTGAAGCTCAAGCGGCCACGGCTGAAATCGAGGCGCTGACTCAGCACGCTGAGGCGGCCGCGCCTGAGATCGAAGCCGCCATCGAGCGCGGGAGCAGCCAGCGAGCCACCGACGCGCATCTCTCCGCCGAGTTCGGCATCGATGCCGCGCCCCCGGATGAAGACGCGATTCGGCGCGGAGACCACCAGCGCCAGCGCAGCGTCAAAAGCGGGCGCCGGCCGGCCCCTGCCCTTCCCGACCGGTTTGGCCTTGCGAGCTGCGGCGAGACGCGCGGCCGCGGTGCCCGTCGCCTTGATGTGCTTGATGCCGTCCACCGGCCGCAGCGAGGCCGGCAAACGATCCGGCACCGCGACATCGAGCGAGACGACATCGACCCGCCCACCGATGCGCGGGCGCTGCGCCAGCGGCCCGGCGATATCGAGGCCGAGATCGGCGACGGCCGTGACGATGCCGTTGGCGACGAGCTGGGCGCGCTGGCCCTGGATGCGCAATTGGCCCGGAAAGCCGGCCGCCGGATCGAGCCTGACCTGCCCGCTGGCCGAGAGCGTGCCGCCATTGGCGGTGGCGGCGACGGCGCGCTCGATCGTCAGGTTCTCGCCGGTCGCCGCGATGCGCGCCTCGATCCCGGTCAGGCGCATGCCCTGCAAGGCGTCGGTGAAGCTGCCCCTGGCGAAGCTCGCCGTGCCGCTGAGACGCGGGGCGGCGGCCGTCCCCACTGCCCGCATGTCGAGCGCCATCGCCCCGGTCAGCCGCTGGCCCTGAGCCGCGATCATCGGATTGGCGAGCGCGGCGTCGACCGTGCCCTGCGCCGTGAGATCGAGTGCACCGGCAGCACCGAGCGGCGCGGAACCGCGCAGGCTCAGATTCGCGAGCTTCCCGGCATTCAGCGTCGCATTGACGCTGGTGCGATTGCCAACGAGCTGGCCATTGCCGTCGATCGCGATCGGCGGCAGGCCGGCGCTGCGGGTTTCCGGCGTCGCCAGTCCCGCGACGCGCAACTGCCAGGGACCGGTCAGCGCATCCGGCCGGCCTTTCACCTGCGCCTCGGCATTGAGCGTTCCCGCCAAATCCAGATTGGGAGCAGCGATGCGCGCGGCCGAAAGCGGCACGTCGCGGGCGGTCAGCCGCAGATCGAGCGTCTCGCCGGCGCGGCCGTCGAGCGTCAGGCGCCCGCGATCGATCGCCAGCGCCAGATCGGCGATCTCGACGCCCCCGGTTGGGAAGCTCAGCCTGGCCGGCTGGCTGAGCGCGATGCGCCGCCCGTCGCGGCGCGCCTCGAAGGAGGCCAGTTCCAACCGCAGCGGGTCGGCCGGGACGAGCCGGCCCGCTCCATTCAAGGCGAAGCCGCGTGCAGCCGCGCTCAGGGTGAAGGCGCTGGCCTCGGGCGCCCCCTTCGAATCGAAGCGGATCGAGCTCACCGGCTCGCCGGCCAGGACCGCCCTGTCGATCGCGAGCGCGGCATCGAGCTGCGGTTTGCCGAAAACGTCGCGGGCGGCAGCTGTGACATCGAGCTTGTCGATCGCGAGCGAAGGGCCGGCGAGTTTCGCAGCCCGCGCGGTCAGATCGAGATTCTGCCGGCCCTCGACCACCGCCAGCGTGATATCGGCGTTAAGCTGACCGCCGAGCTTGGTCAGCGCCAGCGCCGAGAGATCGTCGAGATTGCGCGCGGCGAGCGTCAACCGGCCGGCGGCGCGGCTGGCGGGATCGAGCGTCAGCGCGCCGTTCAGCCTGACCGAGCCGATGCCGAGATCCAGGCTCGAGAGGTTCCAGCCATCATCGGGGCCGCGCGCGAGCCGGACGCGACCGGTTGCGGGCTTGTTGTCGACCTCGCCATCGAGCGCGAGCGTCGTGTCGAGCGCGCCTTGCAGATCGCGGATCGTGGCATCGATCGCCAGGCGCGGAATCGGCCGGGCGAGCGCGGTGGCGTTGGTGACGGCGAGGCGGGCCGTGGCGTCGAGCTTATCGAGCGGGCCGGTCAGTTGCGCGGTCGCCTCGCCGCGCCCGGACAGGCGCGGATCAGCGCGCTTCAGATCGGGCAGCGCCAGGGCGATGCGCAGATCCGAGCGCTCGTGCCCGACCCCGCCATCGGCGGTCAGGGCCGCATGTTGCCCGGTGAGGCGCAGGCCCGTAACCGTAACATCGGAGGCGAGCGCCTTGATCTGGCCGGCGAGCGCCAGATTGCCGGCCAGCAGGCGGTCGAGCACGGCGTCGCCAGTGGCGAGCCGGTCGGCGCGGCCATTCAGCACCACGCCATAAGTATGTGTGCGCGGCGTCGCGTCGAGATCTGCCGTGACATCGGCGCGGCCCGCCAATGCCCGCCCGGCAAACCCGCTCAGGCGCGACAAATCGGGCAGGAGCAGCTTCGCCTGGCCGAGCATGCGGGCCTGACCGAGCTTGCCCTTGTAATCGACGTCGACGCCCGACATGGCCAGCCGCAATGTCTCGAAATCGGCGGTCGCGTCGTCATTGCCGGTGCCGCGCAAGCTGAAAACGACGCGCTCGCCGACGATGCGCGCCAGCTTCGGATCGCTCAGCGCAACGCCCGTCGCCTCGCCATCGGAGACCAGCGCGACCTTGGTCCCCGCCTCGCCGATCGTCCCGGTCGGCGTCGCGGTGAAGCGGGCGGCGAGCTTGCCGAGCGTGCCGGTCGGGAGCTTGGCGTCCTCAGCTTCCAATGTCGCGACGATGCGCGGGCCCGCGACCGGGCCTTTGACCGTCGCCTCGAAAGCGAGCTTGGCGATCTCGGCGCCCGAGGCGACGGTGCGGCCTTCGAGATTGGGGCGCGCGGTCGCCGTGAGGCGCAGATCGAGCGTCTTGTCGGGAGCGTAGCGTCCGAGCACGTCGAGCCGGGCGAGCGCCGAGACCAGCGCCAGATTGCGGATGTCGACGCCGCCATCGTCGCTGAAACCGACCGCACCATCGAGCCGCGTCGAGCCGGCGAAGACCGGCGCGGCGGGGGCCGGCATCAGCCCTTCGATGCGCGCATCGAGCGCCAGCGCCAGATCGCGTCCCGCACCGACGCGGGACAGATTGGCCGAGCCCTGGGCGCCGATGGTCTCGCCGGCGGTGAAAACCAGGTTGGACCTGAAGGCGTCGAGCGGGCCGTCGCCATTGAGGTCGAGCTTGACCGGCGGCTGGCCCGGCAAACCGGCGACATGGGCGATCAGTCCGCCCTCGGGCTCGTCGATCTTCACCGCGAGCTGAAGCCGGGTCGATTGTGGGATGAAGCCGAGCCGCACGGTGAACACGCCAGCCCGATCGAGCCGGCGCGCCTCGAGCCTGAGATCGAGCCCCTCAGCCGGCGCGCCCAGCGTCGCCGAGCCGGTTGCGCCAAGGCGCGCGGCCGTGCCGAGGACCGGCTCACCGAGCGAGAGTTCGCCGAGCTGGAACGCGGTGACGATGACCTTGAGCGGCAGCTCCGGCAGAATCGGCTGGTCGTTGGCGGGCGCCGCTCCCGGCTGCGGCACGGGCTTGCGCAAGATTTCGAGCCTGCCGATCTCGAGCCGGTTGACCTCGAGCCGTCGCAGCAGCAGCGCCGAGCGGGTCCAGATCAACCGGGCGCGGTCGAGCCGAAGCCAGGGACCGTCGCGATCAGACAGCACGATGTCGCGGATCGTGACGTCGGAGGAGAGCGCGCCGTCGACCGCGCCGATCGAGACCTGGCTGGTGTCGCTCGACAGCGCCCGCGAGATCAGATCGGCGACGACGCCGCGATCGCTCTGGGCATTCTGGGCGAAGCCGCCGAAATGAGCCGAGGCGAGCAGCCCCGCCAGCAGCACGAAAGCCGAGAGCGCCAGGCGCGGAAGGGTCAGGAGCCGCGCCATCAGAAGGCCTGCCCGATGCTGATATAGATCGCGACCGGCTTGTCGCCCTTGCGCGCGTTGAGGGGGGCTGCGACGTCGAGCCTGATCGGGCCGATCGGCGTGTAATAGCGCAGGCCGAGGCCGGCCGAATATTGCAGCTCCTGCTTGAAGTTCGGGATGCTGGATTCGAAGGCCATGCCGGCATCGAAGAACGGCACCAGGCCGATCGTGTCGGTGACCTTGATGCGGGCCTCGACCGAGGCCTCGAACAGGCTGCGCCCGCCGGTCAATTGCCCGAGCGGTCCAAGCGGCGAGAGCGTGCGATAGGCATAGCCGCGTACCGAGCCGCCGCCACCGGCATAGAAACGCCGCGTCGCCGGGATGTCCGCGAGCTTTTCGCCGGCGATCGAGCCCAGCCCGACGCGGCCGGCGAGCACATAGCGGGCGTCCTCGTCGATTGCGTAATAGCCGGAGACCGCGGCCTTCGACTGCACGACATTGACGGTGGAGCCGAGGAAGCTCGGATAGGGCGTGACCGAGGCCGTGGCCCGGATGCCGCGCGTCGCGTCGAGCAGGCTGTCGGTCGAATCGTACTTCACCGAGAGCGGAATGCCGACCAGGGTGTAGTCGACCTGCCCGAGCACGTCGCTGGTCTGGCCGCGCTCGACCTCCAGCCCGGCCTGGACCGAGAAGGTGTCGCTGAAGCGCCGGCGGATCGCGGTCGTCACATTGGCGTAGCGCGCAGTGTAGCCGCCATAGCGGTTGGTGCCGACGCGCTCACGCGCGCCCGTACCGTCGACGAGCCAGTCATAGCGCGTGCCCCACAGCGCCGGCTTCATGAAGCTGACCGTGAAGCGCCCGCCGAGATCGGAGCGCTCGAAATCGTCGAAGCTGCTGATCTTGGTGCCATTGATGCGCGGCGCAAGGAAGATGTCACCCTCGAGACGCAACCGCTCCGCTCCGCCGAACAGGTTGCGATGCTCCCAATAGGTCTTCACCGCCGGGCCATCGATGGTGGAGTAGCGGGCGGAGAAGCCGATCAGGCGCTTGGGCCGCTCGGTGACATCGACGAAAACAGGCAGATTGCCGGCGGCATCGAGCTTGTCCGCCTCGCGGATGCGCACCGAGCCTATGGCGGGAATTGTCGCGACCGATTTGCGCGTATCCGCCAGCGCCTTGGGCGAATAGGGGTCGCCCGGTTCGAGATAGATGAAGGAGCGCACCACGGCGGGCGGGATATCCCCGGTCTCGCCGATCGTGACGGCGCCGAAGCCAGCAAGCGGGCCGGGCTCGACGACATAGGTCACATCCATGATCCGCGCGGCATGGTCGACCACAGGCCGCATCTCGACCACCTTGGCGAGCGGGCGCGACTGGTTGCGCAGATGGTCGACAAGCGCAGCCTGCGCCGCGCGCAGCGCGCCCGAGGTCGCGGCATCGCCGGGCTTGAGCTTGGAGACCTTGGCCGGGTCGGCGATGACCGGGGCGCCCTCCCCGCGCTCGACGACGGCAACATTGCGCAATCCGAAGACCGGGCCGGGCTGGATCCGGACCGTGATCGGAACCGGCTCGCGATTGCGATGCGTCTCGGCGGCGCGCACCAGGGCTGCGCCGGGCTCCACGCCCGGCTTCAGCGCGACACCGTCGACGGCGATCGCGACCTCGGCATTGAAATAGCCCTGCGACCAGAGCGCATCGACCAGCGGGTTGAGATCGGCGGCCATGCGCCGCGCCAGGGTCTCGCCATCAGGCGGTGCGTCCTGGCGCAGGCGATAGAGCAGCGAGGCGTCCTGCAGGGTGCGCGTCAGCGCCTTGGCGTCAGCGGCGTCCCCGAGATCGAAGCTGAGCTGATAGGGCAGCGTGCTGGTGCTGACCGCGGGAGGCTGCTCCTTGGAACCGAACAGGCCAAAGACGTCCAGCGACGAGAAATCGAAGGCCTCGGCCGGCGTGGACTGTCCACCAAGCATCGCGGCGAAAGCGCAGACGCCTCCACCCGCGACATTGCGGGACACCCTCCGCCACAACCGCATCCGCCCTCCCAATGACGCCACCAGCACACAACGAATAAGGTCGAACTGTGTTCTGAAAATGATGGAAACATTGCCGATGATCTGGCGATCACCGGCAATATCCTGAGTTTAAAGGCTGGTCCCGAATTGAAAGCCTAACGCAGCGTCAGAGATACTGTCGCCAGCGGGCTCAACTTCGTCACGATCTCGCCCTTTCCGGGAGAGAGCACGCCGCCGCAGAGGCTGCCGGTGGTGACGATCTGGCCGGCGCGCAAGCCGCCCATGAAATCCTGCTTGCGGTTCGCCCAGGCGAGGAAAGGCGCCATCGGATCGCCATTCGCATGCACCGCCGGCTTGTCATAGATCGTGACGCCGTTGAGCGAGATGAAGCAGCCGAGCGCGGTCGGATCGTCGAGCGTCTTGATGTCGAGTTCGGGGCCGATCAGGTAGCCGCCATGACCGAGCGCATCGGCCAGCCAGAGCGCGAAGGGAACGCCCGTCCAGTTGGCGAGGCGGCTCTCGACGATCTCGATGCCGAGATAGGCCTTGTCGCAATGGCCGAGCAATTCGGCGCGCGAATAGGGCTGGTTCGGGCGGAACGGCACGTCGCTGGCGAGCCGCAGGGCGATCTCGATCTCGACGCGCAATTCGGCGCCGATCGCGCCCTCATAGACATCGCCGGGCTTGAGATAGGGGCCGGGCATGATGCCCGCGACCGGCAACCCGTCCTCGGCGATCGCGACTTTCCAGCCGGCTTCCGGCTGCTTCAGCACCTTGGCGATCTCTGCCTGCACGCCCAGCCCCTCGCTGAAGGAAGCCGGCACGGGCTGGCTCGCCATCTCGATCAGGCTCTTGCCGCGGCGGGCGGCGACCAGCGCGTCGCGCAAGGTTTCGGTCGTGGTCGGCATTTTCGTCTCTTCCCTGTCGGCTTGTCTGTCGGCTTGGTGACGATCATCTCCCGCCCATGCAGCATGGACGGCCTCGCGCTTGCCAAACTGCTACAGTAGCAGGAGCCGTCTGGACAACCCGCATCGCGACACGACCTGCTGCCATGAGCTGCCGGTCCTTTGCGGCCGAGCTGACGCGCATCACCGATTTTACCCGGCAATCACAGGAGGACATCACCATGACGGCTTCTGAGAACGACCGGCGCATCGACTATGTCGAATTCAATGTCGCCGATCTCGCGCGGGCGCGCGCCTTCTACGAAAAGGCCTTCGGCTGGAGGATGACCGATTACGGGCCGGACTATTGCGCCTTCACTGATGGCCGGCTCGAAGGCGGCTTCACCACGCAAGGGACGCCGAACCCGGGCGGGCCGCTGGTCATCCTCTATGCCGACGACCTTGCCGCGACGCAGGCCGGCATCGAGGCGGCAGGCGGGCGCATCGTCAAGCCGGTGTTCGATTTCCCCGGCGGCCGGCGCTTCCATTTCGCCGATCCCGATGGGTATGAGCTGGCGGTGTGGTCGAAGGTGTGAGGCGGCCATCGTTCCCCTGCGTCACGCAATGCAGACCTGTCGAAATTTCAAGGGCATAGGCCCAGCTTCGTGATAAAGTCGCTTCCGTGAATTAGGGAGGCGGTCGATGCGCATTATCGTGCAGTTGCTTTCAGCCTATCTCGCCTGGCTCAGCCAGGAGCTTCTGGTGACGCCGGATCTCATCACGAAAGACAGGCGAGGCAACCTGCCCCCGCCCTCCGGCGGCATCGGGGCGTTTTGAATTAGCCTCGGCGACGGCCCCTGTCGTCATTGCGAGCGTAGCGAAGCAATCCAGGAGGGCTCGCGCGGCCGCCCCTGGATTGCTTCGCTACGCTCGCAATGACGGGAAGAGCGGCGCCCCTACTTCCCCCAGCGCAGCGCCAGCGGGTCGAGCTCCCGTGCCAATTCGATCAGGCCCTTGCGGGTCTGCATGAGCATCTTCGCGCGGGTCGGAGGAATCCGCGCCCGCCACGGCTCAGGATTTCCGGGTTTCGCCCTTGCCGAACAGTTTGCTGTGCAACGACTCCGCCAGACGCAGGCCGACCTCGCTGAAGACGACCGATTTGGCCTGGCCCACCGGGTTCGAGATCAGCCCCTTTGCGTGCAAGCGATCCATGGCGCCCCAGTCAAACGACTTCCAGGCGCTGTCGCTCTGGTGAAGTCCGAGCAGCAGCAGCGCCAGCACGGCGTCGTCAATGCGGTCCTCTTCAGTCGGCGGTCGCGTCCACGCTCAACAGCGGCGCCCGGGCGGGATGCCTCTATAGGGTTCCGGTGATGCTGTGTCGTCCTTCGTGGAAGCGGAATGGTCAATCGGCAAAACCGAGAACAGCGGCCACGGCGCGGTCCAGGCGTAAAAGCTCATCCGCCGTCAATCGACCGACCGAGCGCGCGATGCGTTCGGCTTTCACGGTGGTTGGCTTGTCAGCCATGATCTGAGACTTCAAACGCAGGCCGTTGGCGGCCGTCGGATCGAGCGTAATGCGGAAGTCCGACGCTTCGCTCAACGTCGTGGTCATTTGGCAAACCACCACTGAAGGGTGGTTTCGAGGCATGCCATCGGACTGGATGACGACAGCAGGCCTCGGCTTGCCGTAGTCGCCCGAGGCAGAAACGATGACGATATCGCCGCGCCTCACTGCTCGTCCGAGGGATCGGGATTGTCGAACTCTGAGACCGATTCGATCCAGGTGAGAGCCTCGGCCTCGTCGGCAGGATCGAGTGCAGCGGATTGGCGGGCGATCCGCGCCCGTACCTCGGCAGAGCGCATGTCGGGGAGAAGAAGGCGCACCTCGCGCACCCCCTGCTCGCGCCGTCGCCGGCGCATATCGCGCATCCGTTCTGCAGCCGCCGCCATGGGACCGTCCCCGAACTCGACGTCCGACCGTAACGCGTTACAAAACGGGAGACAAGGCCAGAGCAGGATGCGAAAAAGTGGGAACCGGTTTTTCGCATTGATCCTGCTCTCACTTTTGATGAGAGACGGATTCAGATTTCAGATGGGATCACTTCGTGATTCCATCTGAAATCATCCGGCTCTTGGCATCATGATACGAGCGCTCAGCCTTTCGCCGAGCCGGCGACCAAGCGGCCGCGGAGGCGACGCGTGACGCCACCCAGAAGCGGCATGAACAACAGCGCGAGACCGATCGTCATCAGCGTCGCGACCAGCGGGTTCGCCCAGAAGATCTTGAGCGAGCCCTGCGAAAAGATCATCGACTGGCGGAAGGCGTCCTCGGCCTTGTCGCCGATGACCATGGCAAGCACGAGCGGCGCGATCGGGTAGTCGAGCTTCTTGAAGACATAGCCGACGAGGCCGAAGACCAGCGCCAGCCAGATGTCGAACTCCTTGCTCGCGGCGGTGTAGGCGCCGATGAAGCAGATCACCACGATCACCGGCCCGATGATCGAGAACGGGATACGCAGGATCGAGGCGAAGAGCGGCACCGTCGCCAGCACCACGACGACCGCGACGACATTGCCGAGATACATCGAGGCGATCAGGCCCCAGACGAAGTCCGGCCGGTCGGTGAACAGCGTCGGGCCTGGGTTGAGCCCCCAGATCATCAAGCCGCCCATCATCACGGCGGCCGTCGCGGAGCCTGGAATGCCAAGCGCCAGCATCGGCAGCATCGCCGCCGAGCCCGCCGCATGGTCGGCCGTCTCGGGCGCGATCACGCCCTCGGGATCGCCCTTGCCGAAGGTTTCGGGATGGCGCGAGGAGCGCTTGGCCATGGCGTAGCTCATGAAGGAGGCCGCCGTCGGCCCGCCCGGCGTGATGCCCATCCAGATGCCGATCAGGCTCGAACGCAGCAAGGCAAGCCAATAGCGCGGCAGCTTGGCGGCGGTCGTCAGCACATCACTGACGCGCACTTTGGCGGCGATGCCGTCGAATTTCAGGCCCTCCTCCATCGTCAGCAGCAATTCGCCGATGCCGAACAGGCCGATCACCGCGATCAGGAAGCTGACACCGGCGAGCAGGACGTCGAAATCATAGGTCAGCCGGACATTGCCGGAGACCGAATCCATGCCGATGGCCGCAAGCGTGAAGCCGATGCCCATCGAGACGATGGTCTTCAGCGGCGAGGCGCCGCCAAGCCCGATGAAGCTGGCGAAGGTCATGAAATAGACCGCGAAATACTCAGGAGAGGAAAAGCGCAGCGCGAATTTCGCGACCCAGCCCGAGAGCAGCGTGATCAGGATGACGCCGGCAAGCGCCCCGAAACCGGCCGAGAGGAAGGCGAAGGCAAGCGCCTCGGTCGCCTTGCCCTGCTTGGCCATGGGGTGGCCGTCGAAAGTCGTCGCGACGGAGGACGGCTCGCCCGGGATGTTGAACAGGATCGATGTGGTCGAGCCGCCAAACAGCGCGCCCCAATAGAGCGAGGTCAGAAGGATGATGGCCGAGACCGGATCCATCGAGAAGGTCAGCGGCAGGAGCAGCGACACGCCATTGGGCGCGCCCAGCCCCGGCAGGACGCCGACGAGCACGCCCAGGAGCACGCCCGCGAACATCAGCAGGATGTGGTGGGTCGTGAGCGCGACCGAAAAGCCGTGCATCAGGTTGGCGACATTATCCATGGCTTACGGCACCGTTTTCCGTTGCGAGCCGATCACAGGCCGATGAGAGGCTCGAGCGGGCCCTTGAGCAGGCCGATCTGGAAGAATTTCTCGAGCGCGAAATAGAAGAAAGCTGCGGTTCCCAGCGCCGTCACCAGCGTCGCCGGCCAGCCATAGCGACCCTGGAAACGCATGGTGAAGACGAGATAGAGGATCGTCGCCGCATACATGCCGAGCGTGACGCTGAGGATGACGAAGCCCGCCATCGGCAGCAGGAACGAAGCGACGCGCCGGGCCTGTTCATGATCGAGGACGCTCTTGCGCAACGCCAGGTCGCCGGCGAATTGCTTGCCGACCGTCAGTCCGAGCGTGCCGAGGCTCGCCAGCGCGACGAGCGCGCCGACATAGAAGGGAAACGCGCCCGGCTGCGGGCCCGACGAATCCCAGCCGATGCCGAATTCGAGCGCGCCTTTGACGATGACGAGACCGAAAGCCATGGTCGCCAAAGCGGTGGCGGTCTCGGCCCAGAAGCGAGTGATCATGCGGCTGTTCTCCTGTCGGGGCGGGAGGCGTCATTGCGAGCGAAGCGAAGCAATCCAGGAGGTCTCACGCAGTCCCCCTGGTTTGCTTCGTCGCCACGCTCCTCGCAATGACGAGGCGGCACGGCCGCCCTACTTCACCACCCAGCCTTCGCTCTCGAAGACCTTGCGGCTGGCGGCGTCGTCCTTGGTGACGAAATCGGCGAGTTCCTTGCCCTTCATGAAGCGGCTGGTCTGCGCCGTGCGGGCGACGAACTCCTGCCATTCCGGCGTCTTGCTGACCTTCTCCAGGAGATCGGCGTAGAAGGCGACCGCGTCAGCGGGAACCTCGGCCGGCAGCCAGACGGTGCGGGGCATCTGGAAGGTCTCCAGCGGCAGGCCGGCCTCCTTGCAGGTCGGGATGTCGCCCCAGCCCTTGCCCTCGAAGACCGGATCGCTCTTGGCGAGCCGCACCGGCGAGAAGACGCAAAGCGGCTTCACTTGGCCGGCCTTCCACTGGCCGATATTCTCATTGGGGTTGTTGACGTTGGAATCGATATGGCCGCCGGCGAGCTGCACCGCCGCGGCGCTGCCGCCCTGGAACGGCACATAGATCCATTTCACGCCCCCCGCTTCCTGGATCATTGAGGTCAGCGTCTGGTCGGTGTCCTTGGACTGGCTGCCGCCCATCTTGAAGCCCATCGGCTTGGCCTTGACCGCATCGAGATAGCTCTTGGCATCGGCATAGGGCGCGCTGCCGTTGACCCAGAGCAGGAACTCGTCGAGCGCCAGCGCCGCAACCGGCGTCAGGTCGGTGAATTTGTAGCCGAGCTTGGCGACGTAAGGCAGCAGATAGGCGTTGTTGGTGCCGAAGATGACGCGGTTGGGATCGCCCTTGGCGCCCTTGCCGTAGACATAGCCTTCGGCGCCGGAGCCGCCGCCCTTGTTCACCACCACGATCGGCTGGTCGACCAGCTTGTGCTTGGTGATGATCGACTGGATGACGCGGGCGAAATTGTCGGTGCCACCGCCGGCGCCCGAGGTCACGACGAATTCAATGGGCTTGGTCGGCTGCCAGGCCTGTGCCGCGCTGATCCCGCTGAGCGCGAAGGCGCCCGCGAGCACGGCTTTGATGCTGAACGATGTCATGGTCGTCTCCCTGATGTTTGCGTTTCGGGGCGGCTCTTGAGGCGGCCGCCCTCAGTGAATGATCTTGTCAGGCCGCGGTCTCGTCAGGCGGCCGTCTCGTCAAGCGGCGGCTTGGGCCCTCGCCTTTCCGTCCTGCGCCATCTTGATGGCGAGCGAGAGCGCGGCGCGGGTGGCGCCGAGATTGGCGATGCCCTTGCCCGCGATCTCGTAGGCCGTGCCGTGGGCAGGCGTGCAGATCGGGAAGGGGAAGCCGCCGATCAGGGTAACGCCACGGTCGAAGCCGATCAGCTTCATCGCGATCTGACCCTGGTCATGATACATCGTCAAAACGGCGTCGAAATCACCGTTCTTCGCACGCAGGAACACGGTGTCGGAGGGGAACGGCCCCTCGACGGTGAAGCCTTGCGCCTTGGCGGCCTTGACCGCCGGCTCGATCGTCTCGATCTCGTCACGGCCGAAATTGCCGCCATCGCCGGCATGGGGATTGATGCCCGCGACCGCGATGCGCGGCGGGTTGAAGCCGGCGGCGCGCAGATTGGCATCGGCCAGCGTCAAGGCCCGCAGGATACGCTCCTGGGTGATGTTCTGCGCGACCTCGGAGAGCGGAATATGCGAGGTGACGCGGGCGTTCCAGAGCTTGTCCAGGATGTTGAACTCGCTCGCCGCGCCCTCGAAACCGATCGCGTCGCGCACGAAGCGGATCTCGTCGTCATAGCCGGGATAGGCAAAGCGCATCGCCGCCTTGTTGAAGGGCGTGAAGAAGACCGCATCGGCCTGCCCCGAGGCCGCGAATTGCAGCGCGCGGCGGAAATTCCCGGTCGCGGCCTTGCCGCCGGCGAGCGTCGCCTTGCCGCGCTCCAGATCGGCCGGATCGTGGTTGGCGAGATCGATGAAGACCGGAGCGTCCGAGCCTGCGGGAATGGCGTCGCCGTCGCGGATCAGCTGGACAGCCGGATCGACCTTGCCATCCTGCGCTCCGAGATCGAGCAGGCGCTTGTCGCCGAACACAACATAGCGGGCGGCATGACGCAGATCGGGCTCGACCAGGATGCGGGCGGTGAGTTCAGGGCTGATGCCGGAGGGGTCGCCCATCGCGACCGCGATCACCGGCAGCGCGCCATTCGCACGGCTTTCCATGAGATAGTCTCCAGCTTCGTCTTGTTGGGCTCTGGCTAGCACGCCCCCCTCTTCGCTTCAAGTATGCTGTATGCAGCATATTCTCCTTGCTGTAGACAGACATCGAAAGGCGCGAACCGGCCCGGCCGGATGACGGCGCCGCCCAAGGGAAACAAGACCACGATGAATTTCCACGCGCATTACGCCGGCATCACGCAGCCGATCGAGACCTGCCTGATTGGCAGCGGCGGCTTCGGCCGCAGCTACCTTGCCCAGGCGCGCCGGATCGCGCTGGTCAATGCCCGCATCGCCGTCGACATGACGGCGGAAGCGGCCGGGCGCGCCTTTGCCGCGGCCGGGATCGCGGCAAGCGAGATCGCGCTCTGCGAGACGGCGACTGAAGCGCGCGCGGCCTGGGCGGCTGGCCGCCATGTCGCGGCGGGGCGGCTGGAGAGCGTCATCGACCTGCCCTTCGCGATGCTGGTCGAGGCGACGGGCGGCCCCGAGGCGGCCACCCGCCACAGCCTGATGGCGATCGAGGCCGGCCGGCATGTCGCGCTCGTCTCCAAGGAGGCCGACAGCGTGGTCGGACCCGGCCTTGCCCGCCTCGGCCGCGACAAGGGCGTGGTCGTCACCCCCGTCGACGGCGACCAGCCCAGCCTGTTGATCGCGCTGGTGAGCTGGGCCGAGGTTCTGGGGCTGGAGCTGATCGCGGCGGGCAAATCGAGCGAATATGACTTCGTCTTCGACGCGGCGACCGGGTCCGTCAGCTGCAATGGCGCAACCAAACTGCTGCCGGAACTGCGCGAGCACTGGCTGCCGGGCGAGCGCTCGATCGTCGGCACCGCCGCGGAACGCGCGCGCATCCTCGGCCAGGCCTTCCCGCTACGGGCCGTTCCCGATCTCTGCGAGATGACGCTCGTCGCCAATGCGACCGACCTCGTCGCCGACAACGCCGCTTTCCATGCCCCGCCGGCGCGCATCCCGGAGATCGCCGACCTGTTTTCGCAAGCGACGCAGGGCGGCCTGCTTTCGGGGACGCGGCGAATCGACGTGTTCCACCATCTGCGTCTGGCCGAGGAAGCGAGCTTCGCCGGCGGCGTCTTCGTCGTCATCGCCTGCGAGAACGCCGAGACCTGGGAGATGCTGGCCGGCAAGGGCCATGTCGTCAGCCGCACAGCTAAGACCGCGATGCTCTATCTGCCGCGCCATCTGCTGGGGGTGGAGGTCGCCACCTCCATCCTCGACGCCGCAGGCCTCGGCCGCTCCGGCTATGGCGACGACTACCGCCCGCGCCAGGACCTCGTCGCCGTGGCGCAGCGCGATCTTGCGGCCGGCACGGTGCTGACCATGGGCGGGCACCATCACAGCATCGAGGGCGTGGGCGCAGAGGTCCGTCCTGCCACAGCCCTCGCCGAAGACCGCCCTGCCCCGTTCTATCTCGTCGCCGACCGCAAGCTCGTGGCCCCCGTCAGGGCCGGCCAGGCGATCACGCTGGGCGATGTCGAAATCGCCACTGATTCAGACTTGCTCGCGATGCGCCGGCGGCAGGATGGCCTGTTCGCGGACAAGGCAGAGTTCGCAGGCAAAGCAAGAGATGCCGGTTTGACAGCGCAGGGAGGCCATGCCGTAAACGGCGCGAGCACAGGAGCAATGGCAGCACGATGAGCGAAGCGGTGGCCGAGTATCCGAGGATCACGCGCCGCACCTTGCATGAGGAGGTGCTGGAGCGCCTTCGCGACATGATCATCGAAGGCAGGCTCGAACCTGGCCAGCGCATCAATGAGGGCCAGCTCGGCGCGCAGCTCGGAGTTTCGCGCACGCCTTTGCGCGAGGCGATCAAGACGCTCGCCAGCGAGGGGCTCGTCGAGATCCTGCCGGCCAAGGGCGCGATCGTGCGCAAATTCACCGCCAAGGATCTCGCGCAGATCCTGCAGGTGCTGAAGACGCTGGAACAGCTCGGCGGCCGCATGGCCTGCGAGCTAGCCAGCGACGCGACGATTCAAGCGATCAACCTGCTGCACGAGCGAATGCTCGCGCTCTACAAATCCAACAACCGGCTCGAATATTTCAAGCTCAACCAGGCGATCCACAGCGCCATCGTCGCCGCCTCTGGCAACCCCGTGCTGATGGAAATGCACGAGACGCTGCAGGCCCGGATCAAGCGCTTGCGCTTCATCGGCAATGAAGGGCCGCAGAAATGGGCCGGCGCCGTCGCCGAGCATGAGGAGATGATGGCGGCGCTCTTGAAGCGCGACGCAGACGCGCTTCTCGACGTCATCGGCCGGCATATGGAATCGACCAGGCTGCGCGTCGCCGACGTGTTTTGATCAGGCAGAATCCAGCCCGCCCCGACAGCGGTGGGGCGCGGACCGCCTTCGCGCCCGAATCAAGACCGACTTAAGCCCATTCGACGCCCGGCTCGCATCGATGCTAACACCACCCGACCATGCGCATCGCGGTGCTCTCCGACATCCATGCCAATCGCGAAGCGCTGGAGGCGGTGCTCGAGTTTGTCGAGGAGCTGGCGCCGGACCAGATCGTTGTCCTTGGCGATCTGGTCGGTTACGGGCCCGATCCCGAATTCGCGGTCGAGACAGTGGCGCGGCTCGTCTCCGACGGCGCGCTCTGCCTGCTCGGCAACCATGACGAGGCCGCGCGCTCCGACAGGGACAGGCTGACGCCGAATGCGCGCGAAGCGATACGCTGGACCCGCACGCGGCTGAACGACGACCACCGCGCCTTCCTCGCGGCGCTGCCGCTGTCGATCACGCGCTTCGGCTGCCAATGGGTCCATGCCAGCGCCCACCGGCCCGAGAGCTGGGACTATATCTCCAATCCCGAAGCGGCGATGCGCTGCCTGGCAGCGAGCACGGAGGCGCTGATCTGCTGCGGACATACGCACCAGCCAACCGTGTTCTATAGCCACCCGAACCGGCGACCGACGATGTTCGTCCCACGCGACGAAGTCGCCGCGCCGCTCTTGGCCCGGCACCGGCACGTCATCGTCACAGGGGCCGTCGGCCAGCCGCGCGACGGCAATCCAGCGTCGTGCTTCGCGCTGCTGGATCTGGAGGAGGCCAGCGTGACGATGCGGCGCGTGCCCTATGACAGCGAGGCGACAGCGGCCAAGATCAAGAGGCTCGGCCTCTCCAGCTGGCTGGGTCTGCGCCTGCTGATCGGTCGATGAGGAGGGAGGACGCCGTGGAACGACCCAACACCGGCGCCAAGATCGACGGCTTCGAACTGATCGAGCCGCTTCCCTCCGGCGGCATGGCGTCACTGTGGCGGGCACGGCACGCGGATTTCGACGTCCCCCTCATCCTCAAGATCCCGTTCCTCGATCCCGGGCAGGACGTTTCGGTGATCATCGGCTACGAGGTCGAGGAGATGATCCTGAAGCGGCTCTCCGGCCCACATGTGCCGCGCTTCATCGCCTCCGGCGATCTCGCTGAGCGGCCCTATCTCGCCATGGAGTTCGTCGCGGGCGTAAGCTTGGCGAAACGCGCCGAGGCCGCACCGCTTGCCACTGAGGAGGTGGCGCGGATCGGCATCGCGATCGGCACGGCGCTCACGGATCTCCATCGCCAGGGCGTCGTCCATCTCGACCTCAAGCCGCAGAACGTCATCCTGGGGGAACGCGGCGCGGTGCTGCTGGATTTCGGGCTGGCGCGACACGCCGATCTGCCGGATCTGCTCGGCGAGGAAAGCGCGGTGCCGATGGGCACGCCCGCCTATATCGCCCCCGAACAGGTGCTGGGCGACAGAACCGACCCCGCCAGCGATCTCTTCGCGCTCGGCTGCATTCTTTACCAGCTTGCGACGGGCGAAGAGCCCTTCGGAAGGCCCTCGACCACCGCCGGCATGAAGCGGCGCCTCTACCATGCACCACGCCCCATGCGCGCGATCAGGCCCGACATCCCGGCCTGGCTCGAAGCGATCGTAGCGCACTGCCTCGAGGTCGATCGCGGCCGGCGCTACGCCGACGCCGCCAAGCTCATCTTCGATCTGCGCAACCCCGAGCAGGTCGTGCTGCCGCGCTCAAACCGCGCCCGACCAGGCGGAATTCTCGGCTGGCTGAAGCAGCTGTTCCACCGTCCCAGCGAAGCCGTGCTGGTCGGAACGGCGGCGGAAGGTCGTCGCCGGGCCGGACCTTCGATCGTGCTCACCGCCGTCGATCTGTCGGACGGAGCCGACCCGCTGGCGGCGGCGATATTGGCCGAGACCCAGCGGCTTCTCGCGGCGCGGCCCGATTCCTGGCTCGCCTGCCTGACCGTGATCAAGACGGATCTGGTCAAGGAAACCCAATACGCCGACTCCAAAGGCCGCTCGATCTACGTCAGGCGGCTGGTCGCGCTGAAGGACTGGGCGCGGCCGCTGCATCTGAGCGAGGAGCGCGTCAGCTATCACGTCATCGAGGCTGTAAGCGCCGCCGATGCGATCCTGCGCTATGCCGAGCACAACCAGATCGACCACATCGTCATCGGCGCCCGCTCCTCTTCGGCGCTGCGCCGCCATCTCGGCAGTGTTTCGACCAAGGTCGTCGCGGAGGCGCATTGCTCGGTTTCGGTGGTGCGGACCAAGGGCGCAGCCGGCGAGCAGGGCTAGAGGCTGTTCTGAACCAGCGAGCTTGACTCGGCTTCGGGAAATCCCGTGCTGATGGACATGCAATCAAATTTCACATCGGCAGCCGTATGTTGACGGATAATTCCTTTAAAGCAGCAGCTGCTCACATGGCAGTTTTCGACAAATATTCGCTGGTTGACGTGGCCCTGAATTAAGCCTCCTGATCTCTGAGCGTCGCGAGAGAATCTGCGTGACGACGAAAGGTCGAGCGAATGGTTGCTGAGCTGACTATCGCTGAACGCCAAAATGCCATCACAGTGTCATTGCTCGTCGCGCTCTGCGGGCTGGCAATGGCGATCGCCGGGCACGACGACCCGTTGGGGGTTCATGGCGTTATCGTCCTCCTGGCCGGACTCGGCGGCGTCTTCCTGGTGCTCTCGAAGTATTTCGAGCCGGAGCCCTCGGATGAGCGTCTGACGCGCTATTACGATGACCCAACCAAGGTCGGGATCGTGCTCTCGCTGGCCTGGGCCGTCGTCGGCATGTTCTTCGGGGTCTGGGTCGCTGCGCTCCTTGCTTGGCCTGACCTGACCTTCGATGCGGCCTGGGCGAGCTTCGGGCGCCTTCGTCCGATCCACACCTCGGGCGTGATCTTCGGCTTTGGCGGCAACGCGCTGATCGCGACCTCCTTCCATGTGCTGCAGCGGACCACGCGAGCCCGCCTGCCCGATCAGTTCAGCCCGTGGTTCGTGCTGCTGGGGTACAACCTGTTCTGCGTGCTGGCCGCGAGCGGCTATCTGATGGGGCTGACCCAGTCCAAGGAATATGCCGAACCCGAATGGTATGCCGACATCTGGCTTGTCATCGTCTGGGTTACGTATTTCCTGATCTACATCCGTACGCTGCAGCGGCGGAAGGAACCGCATATCTATGTGGCCAACTGGTACTACATGGCCTTCATCCTGGTCGTGGCGGTACTGCATATCGTCAACAACCTGGCCATTCCGGTCTCCTTCGGCCATGCCAAGAGCTATTCGCTCTTCTCGGGCGTCCAGGATGCGATGACGCAATGGTGGTACGGCCATAACGCGGTGGCGTTCTTCCTGACCGCGGGCTTCCTCGGGATGATGTATTACTACCTGCCCAAGCGAGCCGGGCGGCCGATCTACTCCTATAGGCTGTCGATCATCAGCTTCTGGGGCATCACCTTCATGTACATGTGGGCGGGCTCGCACCACCTTCACTATACGGCCCTGCCGCAATGGGTGCAGACGCTGGGCATGACCTTCTCGGTCGTGCTGCTCGTGCCGTCCTGGGCCTCGGCCGGCAACGCGCTGCTGACGCTAAACGGCGCGTGGCACAAGGTGCGCGACGACGCGACCCTGCGCTTCATGATGGTCGCTGCCATCTTCTACGGCCTGGTGACGTTCGAGGGCTCGTTCATGGCGATCCGGGCGGTCAACTCGCTGTCGCACTACACCGACTGGACGGTTGGCCATGTCCATGTCGGTGCGCTCGGTTGGGTGGCGATGATCACCTTCGGTTCGTTCTACGCCCTGGTACCTTCGATGTGGAAGGTCGAGCGGATGTATTCGCCCAAGCTGGTCGAGGTCCATTTCTGGCTCGCCCTGGCCGGCACCGTCATCTACGTCTTCGCGATGTGGAACTCCGGCATCATCCAGGGCCTGATGTGGCGGACCTATAACGACAGCGGCACGCTCGCCTATTCCTTCACCGACAGCGTCGTCGCCATGCATCCCTACTATATATCGCGAATGGTCGGCGGGCTGCTGTTCCTGACCGGTGCGATCGTCGCCTCCTACAATGTCTGGATGACGATCCGGATGTCGCGCATGCGGACTGCGACGCAAGGCTCCGAGGCCGACCAGCCTGCCCTGCAGGGCGCCACACCTGCGCTGCAGCCCGGAGAGTAAGATCATGGCCGAAT
Organism: Bosea vaviloviae; assembly: GCF_001741865.1. Lineage (NCBI taxonomy): Bacteria > Pseudomonadati > Pseudomonadota > Alphaproteobacteria > Hyphomicrobiales > Alloboseaceae > Allobosea > Allobosea vaviloviae. Next base: position 3,595,342 of record NZ_CP017147.1, on the reverse strand, counting down.
TCTTCCATCGCAAGCTCGAACGCAGTGCCATTGGCTTCGTGCTGGCCATCATCGGCGTCTCGGCGATCGGCGGCTTCGTCGAGATCGCGCCGCTATTCACCATCCACGAGACGGTCGAGAGCGCGCCGGACATGCGTGTCTACACGCCGCTCGAGCTGGCCGGCCGCAATATCTACATCCGTGAGGGGTGTTATGCCTGCCACAGCCAGATGATCCGCACGCTGCGCGACGAGGTCGAACGCTATGGGCCGTATTCGCTCGCGGTCGAGTCGAAATACGACCATCCCATGCTGTGGGGCTCGAAGCGCACCGGCCCGGATCTGGCTCGCATCGGCGGCAAATACTCCGACGCCTGGCATGTCGCGCACCTGATCAACCCGCGCAACGTGGTGCCGCAATCGGTCATGCCGAAATATGGCTGGCTGATGCGCAACGATTTGCAGACCGGGGATCTCGGGAAGCATCTTGCCGCGCAGCGTGTCGTCGGCGTGCCCTATAGCGACGCGATGATCGCGAATGCGACCGCCGACGCCTATGGCCAGGCCAGCCCGGAAAGCCCCTATGCCGGCGGCGTGAGCGAGCGATACGGCGATGCCACCAACAGCCGGGCCTTTGACGGAGAGCCTGGACGCCTGACCGAGATGGACGCCGTCGTCGCCTACCTCCAGGTGCTTGGCCGGCTGACGGATGCCGCCCATCGCCAGAGCGCTGCGGCGGAAAGGTGATGCAGATGGATCTCGACCATCAGACGCTCGTCGGCTTCGCCAAGAGCTGGGGGTTGTTTTACCTGATCGCGCTCGCGGCCGGCGTGCTGATCTACGCGTTCTGGCCATCAAACCGGAAGCGCTTCGACCGCGCGAAAAACAGCATCTTCGACAAAGACGACAGGCCGGGGAGCTGAGGAATGGACCATGCGAAGCGGGACCCCATCTCGGGACAGTTGACGACCGGCCATGAATGGAACGGCATCGAGGAACTCGACACGCCGATCCCGCGCGTGGTGCTGTTTTTCCTGGCTGCGACGACGCTGTTTGCCGTGATCTATTGGCTATTGATGCCGGCCTGGCCGCTCGGTTGGACTTATACGAAGGGGCTCCTCGGCATCAATCAACGCGAGGTCGTGACACAGCAGGTCCGCGATGCGGCCGCGGGACGAACGATTTGGACCAACCGCGTCGCCAATGCCTCCTACGCTGAGATCGCGGCCGACCCTGCGTTGATGACGCATGTCCGCGATAGCGGACGGACATTGTTCGGCGACAATTGCGCCGTCTGCCACGGCAGCGAGGGCAAGGGCGGCCCTGGCTTCCCCAATCTCGCCACGGGCTCGTGGCTCTGGGGTGGCAGTCCAGAGGTCATCGCCGAGACCATCCGCGTCGGTATCAACGGGACGAGCAAGCAGACGCGCGCTGCGCAGATGATAGCCTTCGGTAGCGTGCTCGACCGCGAGCAGCTGTCAAACGTCGCTACCTTCGTCCTCTCGCTTTCCGGGCAGAAGCTGGCCGCTACCGAGCTGGCGCGCCTGCCCGCCGGCAAGGAGGTGTTTGCAGCGAGTTGCGTTGCCTGCCATGGCCAGGACGGCAAGGGGAAACAGGATCTCGGCGCGCCCGATCTGACCGACGCCAACTGGATATATGGCGGGGACCCGCAATCGGTCATGAACAGCGTCCTCTATGGACGCCAAGGCCAAATGCCGAGCTGGGAAAGTCGGCTCTCGCCCACCGATATCAAGGTGCTGGCGCTTTATGCGGCCTCGCTTCAGGGAGCCGGGCGGTGACGGCGCGGGCTGAAACCGTGGCGCGACGCCGCATCAATGGCAAAGTGCTGTGGCTGGGGCTCGCGGCAGCGCTGGCGGCGCTGCTGATCCTTGCCAATGCGCATCTGGTCTATGTCGCCATCGGTTCGCAGCCTGAATGCGTGCCGCATGCGAAATCTGCGGGCGAAGCAGGAAAGTTCCGCGCCGCCCGAGCGGTTTGCTGAAGGAGCGGGGCTCATGGGCACGATCGAGAACGGCCACGACATTCCTCTCCCCCTATCGGTGCAGCGGCGGCGCAATCTCCCGGCGGGCGCAGCCTTGTCCTGGCTGGCAGCAGGCTGGCGTGATCTCCGCCACAGCCCCGTGCCGAGCCTCCTCTACGGAGGCGCAGTATTCCTCGTCTCCCTAGGCATCGTCTGGGGCTTGTTCCGCTACGAGCTCGACTACATCCTGCTGCCGGCGCTGGCGGGCTTCATGGTGGTCGGACCGCTCCTTGCGATCGGCCTATATCAAAAGAGCCGCGCGATCGAGGCGGGCCAGCCCGTCAGCCTCCTGCGCATGATCTTCGTCAAGGCGTCGTCCGGCGGGCAGGTCTGGTACACCGGTGCAATCCTGTGCCTGCTTATGCTGGTCTGGATGCGCGCTGCCGTGATCATCTATGCGCTGTTTTTCGGCTTGCGGCCTTTCCCGGGCCTCAAGGATGTCCTCACCATGCTGGTCTCGACACCGGAAGGCTGGGCGATGCTGCTGGTCGGCACGGTGGCGGGCGGCCTATTTGCAGCCTTCTCCTTCGCAATCAGCATCTTCGCGATTCCGATGCTGCTCGACGAACGGGTCGATGCCTTCACGGCGATGGGCACGAGCATCTCCTTGGTTTGGAACAACCTGCCGGTCATGCTCGCCTGGGGCGCGATCGTGCTCGCACTTTTCCTCGTCAGCCTGGCGACCGGTCTTCTAGGGCTCATCGTCGTCTTCCCGCTGCTTGGCCACGCGACCTGGCACAGCTATCGGGCGATCAAATGAGCTGCTGTGCGCCGCCGTTCGACCCGCATGCGGCGTTCGACGGCTCGGCGGCACGGCAGGAGATCCGGCTTGCCAGCCGTGAACTCGGCGACGGTCTGAAGCAGACCGATTTCTCGGTGCCCGGCGTCCACTGCGCCGCCTGCATCCACGCGGTCGAGACCGGGCTTATGCGTATCGCCGGCGTCATCCATGCCCGCGTCAATCTCTCGACAAAGCGCGTGGCCGTGAAATGGCGCGGCGAAGAACCGCCCGACCTCCTGGCCGCACTGGCGTCACTCGGCTATCCCGGCCACCTCTTCGAGACCGAAACAGATCGCGCCGATCCTGAACGCGCCCGGCTCGTGCGGGCTTTGGCGGTCGCCGGCTTCTGCTCGATGAATATCATGCTGCTCTCGGTCTCGGTCTGGTCTGGAGCCGAACCAGAGACCCGCAGCGCCTTCCACTGGATTTCGGCCGCGCTGGCGCTGCCTTGCCTCATCTATTCCGGCCGCGTCTTCTTCGCTTCGGCCTGGTCGGTGCTGCGGTATGGCCGCACCAATATGGACGTGCCGATTTCGATCGGTATCTGCCTCGCCTTTGGCCTCAGCCTCTACGACACCCTCCATGACGGCCCGCACGCCTATTTCGACGCAGCAACCTCTCTGATCTTCTTCCTCCTGATCGGGCGGACCCTCGACCATCTGATGCGCGAAAAGGCGCGCGCCGCGGTACTGGGCTTGATGCGCCTGTCCCCGCGCGGCGCCACCGTGCTACGCGCTGATGGCAACCGCGACTATCTTCCGCTTGCCGAGATCGAGCCCGGCATGCGCATCGCACTGACCGCAGGCGACCGAATCCCGATCGATGGCGTGGTCGAGGCGGGAGTCTCCGAACTCGACTGCGCCGTCGTAACCGGCGAGAGCGCGCCGCGCTCCGTCGCGGCGGGGGCAGCCGTGCGTGCGGGAACGCTCAACCTCTCCGGTCCGCTGACCATTGTCGCGACCGCCAGGGCGGATGACTCGTTTCTCGCCGAGATGGTGCGATTGATGGAGGCGGCCGAAGGCGGACGCGCCGGCTATCGTCGCCTCGCCGACCGCGCTGCCGCGCTCTATTCCCCGGTCGTCCATGCCGCGGCGCTCCTCACCTTCCTCGGCTGGATGGCGGTGAGTGGCGACTGGCACCACGCGATCACGATCGCCATCGCCGTGCTGATCATCACCTGCCCCTGCGCGCTCGGCCTTGCTGTTCCGATCGTACAAGTCGTGGCGTCGCGGCGGCTGTTCGAGAACGGCATCATGGTCAAGGACGGGTCCGCCATCGAACGGATGGCCGAGATCGATACCGTCGCCTTCGACAAGACGGGCACCCTGACCTTCGGCGTGCCCCGCCTCGTCAACGCTGATGCGATCCCTCCGGCTGTCCTGGCTATCGCCGCGGAGATCGCCCGCCGCTCCAGTCATCCGCGCTCGCGTGCCATCGCGGCTGCGGCACCGCAGGGCGGCATAGCGATCTCCGAGGTCCGTGAGCACGCCGGCCTCGGCATCGAGGCCCGGGTCGACGGCCAGCTCTATCGTCTTGGAAGGACTAAATGGGCGGTTGCCGATACGCAGACAGGGCACGAGGATGATCATGACGACGGCACAGGGCTCGGCCGCGACGGCGAACGCCTCGCCCGCTTCACTTTCGAGGAGAGCTTGCGCCCGCGGGCGCGCGCTGCCGTCGATGCCCTGCGCGCCGAAAGCATACAAATCGCGCTGCTTTCCGGCGACACGCCCATCGCGGTGCAGGCCATGGCCGCCCGACTTGGGATCGATGATGTCGCGGCAGGCCTCCTGCCATCCGAGAAGGTCGAACGGCTTGCTGCACTGGGCGCGCAAGAGCGCAAGGTGTTGATGGTCGGGGACGGGCTCAACGATGCCCCGGCACTTGCCGCCGCATATGTGTCGATGGCGCCCGCGTCGGCGGCCGATATCGGCCGCAACGCGGCGGATTTCGTTTTCCTGCGGGATGGTCTGGATGCGGTCCCCGCAGCGCTCTCCGTTTCGCGCGCGGCTGGCCGGCTCGTACGGCAGAATTTCGCGCTCGCTATCCTCTACAACGCCGTTGCGTTGCCGATCGCCATCGCTGGCTATGTCACTCCACTGATCGCAGCGCTCGCCATGTCGCTCTCCTCCGTTCTCGTCGTCGCCAATGCGCTACGCCTCAACGTCGAATACGCCAGTCCGCGTCGCTCGATAAGGCGGTTGCCGACCAAGGCGAGGCTCGGACCGGCACCGGAGCCGGGACGATGAGCAGCCTCGTATTCCTCGTGCCCCTGGCTCTGCTGCTCGGAGGCGCAGCCCTCGCCGCTTTCCTCTGGTCTCTCAAGAGCGGGCAGTACGAGGATCTTGACGGAGCCGCTGAGCGTATTCTTCTCGATGGCAAGGACGACCAAATTAGAACAGACGAGCGAAGCGCTCAGCCGGACCAGCCTACAGCGCAGAATATCCCTGTGAAACGAAGGCAATTCTAGAGCATTTCCGCGTTAAATACGCACCCGAACTCAACGACATCGAGGTTGTCTGCACGATCTCAAGGCCCATCATCTCGCCCAACAGACCTTCAACGACGCACTGGCTCTCGATCGTGCCATCCACGCAGCTGTCGCTGCCTTGAACCGCGAGCGCAGCCTCGATCCGTTGGGCAATCGAAGATCGCTGCTTAGGAAGCCTGCGACCTCGTGCGCCAGCCCAACCAGCCGGCATGAACATCCGCCATGCCCGAGCCCTCTGTTTCGGCCATGCGTTCATCCTGAACGAGGTGAGACCGAACCCGGCTTGATTCCGGCGCTTCGTCAAGCCTTGTCGCAACTTGGCAAGTACGTATGGGAGGGCAGGTACATATGGGAGGCCTGCTGCTTCTCGCCCGGCCGACGTCAGGGGCTGCGCCGCGATATGGCGACCCGGTCTTTCAGGTGAGGTTCGAACGCGAAGCCATCGACCTGCGCGAAGTCAACTTATAACCCCCTCTTTAGGTTGTAATAATCAACTTTCAGTTGAATTTTCACGATGCATTAACCATCCCGTCCTAGCCTTCATCCGTAGGAATCTATGATCGTAAGTATCGAAAGAGACTTCACCATGATTTTGCCAAAAATCGCCATCGCTGCGTTTTTTTGCGTGGTGTGTTCGTCTCATTCTAGAGCCGCAACGGCAGTCGGGAACTTTCAAGTACAGATTAATATACAGGCCGCATGCGTCGTTGCGAGCGCGACGGACCTTATTTTCGGCAATGTCGGCGTCCTCGCTGCCAATATCGACACGACGAGCACAATCTCCGTCCAGTGCACGAACACGACGCCCTATACGATCGGCCTCAACCAGGGCGTGAACGGCGCGAGCGTCACGACACGTCAGATGAGCGGCACCGGGGGACTGGTGAACTACTCGTTGTTTCGCGACGCCGGCCGGACCCTGAACTGGGGCGAGACGATCGGAACCGATACGGTCGCGGGAACCGGAAACGGCTCCGGACAGAGCTTCACGGTCTATGGCCGGGTGCCTGTCCAGACCACGCCGGGCCCCGCACTCTATTCCGACACGATCACGGTGACGGTCACCTACTGAGACGCTAACCGCGCCGCCGCGTGAGCCGCGGCATCGCAGCAGAACCCAACGCAACCGATCGCTTCGCAATGATGGAGGCCGCCGAGCGGGTCGCCCGGCAGATTCTTGCCCCCAGTTCGAAAGGAAACACGCGATGAAGACCATGTCCGCCCTCGTCGTCCTGGCGGCCAGCCTCGCGGGACAGGCGAGCGCCGCCTCGCTGCAGGTCGCGCCGGTGCTGCTCGATCTGCCGGCGCCAGCGACCACCGCCACGATCACGCTGCGAAACACCGATGTCGAGCCGATCACCGCGCAGCTCCGAATCTTCCGTTGGACACAGGAGAACGGTGTCGAGCGGCTCGAGCCGACCAACGATGTCGTCGCCAGCCCGCCCTTGGTCGATCTGCGTTCACGCCAAGACTACACGGTGCGCGTGATCCGTGTCGCCAGCCGGCCGCCGGGCAAGGAGGAGGCCTACCGGCTCGTCATCGACGAGTTGCCCAAACCCAAGCGCGCCTCGGGGACCGTTGCGCTGGTCATGCGCCATGTCGTGCCCGTCTTCTTCACGGGAAAGTCGGCCTCGCTTCCCGCCATAAGCTGGAGCGCCGGCCAGCACGGCCGGGGCATGACGCTGGCTGCTGTCAACAGCGGTGACACCCGCGTTCGCCTGTCCGCCGTAACCCTGCGCGATGCGTCGGGACAGGTGCTGTCGGCGGGCAAGGGGCTGCTCGGGTATTCCCTCGGCAGGTCTTCGATGCGGTGGGATATCGCCGCGCCGGCGCGCCCGACGAAATCCGGTGCAAACGTCACCATCTCCGGCATGACCGAAACTGGTCCGTTCAATGCGACATTCCCCGTGCAAACGGCACGGTAGGGCGTTGGCGGTGCTTCTGCTGATGTTCGGTCATGCCTGCTGGGCTGCGGAAGGGCGAGCCGGCGATGGCCGCCCCGAACGCAGCTTGCATCTCGACGTTCTCCTCGACGGGCAGGCGATCGGGCTGATCGGAGCCTTTCACCAGGGCGGAAACGGCGAGGTCTCGGCCCGCCGCAAGGAACTCGAGGAACTTGGCATCAGGGTGCCCCAGGCATTCCAGCGGGATGAGGATGTGCCCCTCTCCGCGATCCCCGCTTTGACCTATCGTTATGATGAGGCGGCCCAGAGGATCGATATCCGACTGCCGCAGGCGGGCCGGCTGCCCAAGACCTATGACGCGGCAGCCAGGGACGTCCCTTCGCCGACGGCCGGTTCTGCCGGGACCGGCGCCGTGCTGAACTACACACTGTTCGGCAGTTCCGAGGGCAAGCAACTCGGCAGTTTCTGGCGCTATCCTAGTCTTTCGGCGAGCCTCGATGCGCGTGTCTTCAGCCCGTTCGGCGTTCTGTCACAGACGGGCATCGTCAGCGACCAGTCGCTCGACGGCGGGCGCACAGAGGCGCTGCGGCTGGAAACGAGCTGGAGCTATTCCGATCCCGGCGCCATGCTGACTTACCGTGCCGGCGACATGATCTCGGGCGGCCTGGCCTGGACCCGGCCGATCCGCATGGGCGGGCTGCAGATCCAGCGCAATTTCGGGTTGCGGCCGGACCTGATCACCTTGCCCCTACCCAGCGTCACCGGCAGCGCAGCCGTTCCCTCGACCGTCGATGTCTTCGTCAACGGCACCAAGACGGTCTCCCAGGATGTCGGCAGCGGTCCGTTTCGCATCACCAACATCCCGATCCTGTCGGGAAACGGCAATGCGAATGTCGTCGTGCGGGATGCGTCGGGCCAGCAGACCGAGGCGAACCTGCCCTTCATCGTCTCGAGCAAGCTGCTGCGCCCAGGCCTGTTCGACTTCTCCGCCGAGATCGGCGCGCCCCGGCTGCAATACGGGCTGCGGTCGAGCATCTATGGCGGCGACATCGCCGGCTCCGGTAGCGCCCGCTACGGGGTCAGCGACAATGTCACGGTGCTGGCTCATGCCGAGGCGACGCACGGGCTGGGCACGGCGAGCCTCGGCGGCGTGTTCGGTCTCGGCCGGTTCGGCCTTATCAGCGCGGCCGGAGCGGGCAGTTGGCAGGGTGGTGCCACGGGTGGCCAGGCATATCTTTCCTTTGAGACGCAGCTTTGGGGTGTCTCATTCCTGGCCTCATCGCAGCGGAGCCTCGGCGCGTATCGCGACCTCGCCTCGGTCACGGTGCCGCCGGTCGCCGCCCTTCCCGGCGCGAACGGCCTGGCGGGCTATGTCGCGACGGCTGGAACCCCGGCAGCGGACGCCGTCACATGGGGGCGCCTCCTGCTGCCGCCGCGCGCGCTCGACCGGCTCTCGGTCGGCTTTCCCGTGCCCATGCTGGGCGGCGGCATCAGCTTCGGCTTCGCGCATGTGAAGCCGGCTGTCGGACGCTCGAACCGCGTCGTCAATGCGAGCTATACCCGTGCGCTGCCGCAAGGCGGGTCGTTCTACGCGACGGTTTTCACCGATCTGGACGATCGCCGCTCGGCCGGCATTTTCGCCGGCTTGTCCTTCCCCTTCGGCGCCGACATCACCGCGTCGACAGGCACGAGCCGCTCCGGCACACACTGGGCGCTCGCGGCCGATGTCAGCAAGCCGCTCCGGCAGGAGGTCGGCAGCGTCGGCTGGCGCGTGCGCGATGTCGAGGGCCAGGGCGGCCAGCAGCGACGCTCGGCATCGCTCGCTTATCGCGGCAATTATGGCCAGATCGAAGCCGGCGTGACGCAGGCCAGCGATCGGCTCTCGGGAACGGCCCAGCTCGACGGTTCCATCGTGCTGGCCGGCGGCGATCTGTTCCTGGGCAATCGCATCGACGATGCCTTCGCGGTTGCCAAGGCGGGAGCTCCCGACGTTGATGTCCTTTACGAGAACCGCGTCGTCGCGCGCACCAACGCCAGCGGCAACGCGCTGATTCCGACCTTGCGATCCTACCAGTCCAACAAGGTTTCGATCGATCCTCGCGGGCTCCCCGTGACCTCGCTCGCCGAGACGACGCTGGAGGTCCTGGCCCCGACAGACCGCGCCGGGGTCGTGGTCGATTTCGGTGTCAGATCGGCCTCGAACGCGGCGATCGTCATCCTGCATGGCGCCGACGGCAAGCCGCTCCGGGCAGGCCTGAGCGGCGCGCTTCAGCCCGGGCTGCGCGGGACGGCGGCGGCACCCGAATTCGTCGTTGGCTATGACGGTCGCGCCTTCGTCGAGAATCTAGGGCCCGGCAACGACATCGTGGTCCAGCTCGATAAGGGCGAATGCCGGGCCCGTTTTTCCTTCGAACCGCGTCAAGCCACGCAGGTCACGCTGGGGCCCGTGTCATGTCGATAAGACGCTTCTTCCGGCGTTGTCTGGCCCTGCCGGCAGTCGCCGTGCTGGCCCTGCTGTCGATCGAGGCTCCGGCTGTGGCGCAGTCCTGCTCGTTGAGCATCACGCCGCTGGCCTTCGGCGATATCGACGTGACCGCCAATGCGCAGGTGGATGCCAGCGCGACGGCGACGGTATCGTGTACTGGGCTTGCGTTCTCGACGGTCGGGGTCTGTCTCGACCTCGGGCCGGGTTCGGGTGGAGGTACCAGCGCCGCCAATCGCTTCATGCTGAATGGTGCCAACCAGCTTCGCTATGGGCTCTTCAGCGATGCTTCCGCCGGATCGCCATGGGGCTCCGGTGCCTGGCCGGGGGGGAGCGCCTCGCCGGTGGGCTTCAATATCGTCCTGTCGGCAGGCGGCAGCGGCAGCCGCAGCCAGACGATCTTTGGCCGCGTCTACAGCGGCCAGGCGACCGTCGCCCCGCTATCCTATTCCAGCAGCTTCACCGGAACCGATGCGCGGATCCGCTATGCGCTTCTGTCCTACCTGCTCGGGTGCAACCTGCTGACGAACTCGCAGACGACGAGCTTCGCGGTCACAGCCAATGTGCCCGCGACCTGCCGCGTCACCACCAACAATCTGAGCTTCGGCTCATTTGGCGTCCTCAGCGCCCAGCAGGATGCGAGCACGACGCTGGCTCCGACTTGCACCAATGGGACGTCGTACCAGATCGGCCTCGATGGCGGCCTCTCGGGAGCGACCAACCCGACCTTGCGGCGCATGACCAAGGCAGCCGAGATCGTAACATACGGCCTCTATCGGAATGCGGCCCGAACACAGGCCTTTGGCCAGACGCTGGGTACCGATACGCTTTCGGCAACAGGAAACGGGGTGGCCCAGACCGCCACGGTCTATGGGCGCGTGCCCGTACAAGCGACCCCGTCGCCCGGGCTCTACAGCGACACGATTGTCGTGTCGGTGACCTATTGAACTCGAAGAAGGCTCATGGCGCCGAAATTTCGAAATCCGCCAAGATACAAACGCCATCGACATCTCCGACCGCCCGCCCGCGCAACTCAAGTCAGAAATCAACGAGCACATCCTCGAAATCCGCTTTGCCACACGACATCTAACCGCAACGCCCGGAAGCAGACGTTCCCGATGTCAGCAATGGGCCGATTCCGGGTGTTCCGACGCCCCGCCGGCAATGTCGGCCAAGGGTCGGAACGAGAGGTTCAAACTCAAACACCCTCCCGCTTGACTCCACCCCCTCCCTCGCCTCCGCTGTCCACAAAACAAGACCTTCGAGGGAACCGCCATTCATGCTGACCTTGCGCCAGATCGAGGTGATCCGCGCCATCATGATCACCGGCACGATCTCGGGCGCGGCAAAACTCCTCAATGTCTCGGCGCCCGGCATCAGCCGCTTGATGAAGCACACCGAGCGCACGCTCAGGCTCAAGCTGTTCGAGCGCCGGCATGGGCGCTATGTGCCGACGCCCGAGGCCAACGACATCTTCGAGCAGATCAACGGCGTCTATAAGAAGGTCGACGACCTGCATTACACGCTTGCGCGCATCGAGCGCGGCGGCGGCATCGAGCTCAGGATCGGCTCGGTGCCGAGCATCTGCCATGTCATGGTGCCGCGCGCGATCGAGCGGCTGCGGCGCAAGCATCCCGATCTCAGGCTCGACATCAACATCCTGAAGATCGAGGAGGCGCTCGACTATCTCCTGCTCGGCAAGGGCGAGATCGCGGCGATGAGCTACAAGCTCGACCATCCCGGCATCGATTTCGTGCCGCTGAGCCAGGGCGAATTGCTCTGCATCGTACCAGACGGGCATGCACTCGCCGGCCGGGCGTCGATCTCCGCCGCCGAGATCGTGCAGCACCCGCTGATCGGCATCGACCCCAACGACCCCTATGGCCGGGTCATGGCCGAGATCTTCAAGCGACAAGGCCTGGCCTATGACATGGTCATCAAGGCGCGCTTCGGCACGACGGTGTGCTCGCTGGTGCGCGCCGGCCTCGGCATCGCGGTGATCGACCAGTTCACCGTGGCGCATGGCTCGATGCAGGGCATCACCACGATTCCGATCGCCGAGCCGACGCAGTTCCAGACCTATGTCGCTGTGAAAAACGACAAGGCACTCTCGCTCTATGCGGAAACTTTTGTGGCGCTGCTGCGCGAGGAGATGAACGCGGTGGTGACGCCGCGGGCGCAATTGGCCGCCCAATCGCCCCTGCCGAAAATAACATCAGGTTAGGTAATGGCGATGGATTGGTTATCGCGTTATCCCGTCAAATCGGGCTATGTGACGCTCGGCAATGCCCGCTGAGATGACGAGCGAGCCGAGAGGGACGGATATGCCGGCTTTTCCCATAGCCAACCGCACGAAGCGCGTGCTGCTCGGGCTGATCGGCTCGCCGATCGCGCATTCCGCCGCGCCCGCGATGCACGAGGCTGCCGCGCGCGCCGCCGGCTTCGTGCTGCATTACCACCTCATCGACATCGCCGGGGCCAAAGAGGCTGATCTCGCTGTAATCCTGGACGGCGTACGCCGGCTCGGCTTTTCCGGCCTCAACATCACCTTCCCCTATAAGGAAGCGGTCATCCCGCTGCTCGACGCGCTTGCGCCCGAGGCCGCCGCCATGGGCGCGGTCAACACGATCGTGGCGCGGGACGGCCTGCTCACGGGCTACAACACCGACGCCAGCGGCTTCGCCACGGCCTATCGCGCGCTGAAGCGCAGGGATGGCGACGGGCCCGTCGCGATCATCGGAACCGGCGGCGTCGGCAAGGCCATCGGCTTCGCGCTCGCCTCCTGTGGCGTCAAGGCACTGCGCCTGTTCGATCTCGACCCGGCCAAATCCGCGGCGCTGGCGGCGCAACTTGGCCAGCACGTAACCGTCGAGATCGCAGCCAGCGTGGAGGCCGCCGTCAGCGATGCGGCGGGCATCGTCAACGGCACGCCGATCGGCATGCTGCCGAACCGCGACACGCCTGTCCCCACCGGGCTCATCGACAGGTCTCAATGGGTTGCCGACGCGGTCTATCATCCGCTCTGGACACCGCTGCTGAAAGCCGCTCAAAGCGCCGGCGCGACGGTGATGACGGGGCGCGAGCTCAGCATCAACCAGGCCATCGACGCCTTCGCGCTGTTTACCGGCCAGGCGCCATCGCATAGCGCGATCGCTCTGGCTTTCGACGAAACCCTGGCGGCGCAGGAGGCCACCCACCGCGCAGCCTGAAGACGACCCGGAGCAACCGGGCGAGACAAGAAACCAAGCCAAGAAACGAAGCTAAGAATGTGGAGGAAATACCCATGACATCGCATTGGATCATCGCAGCGACGCTGACGGCGGGCCTTTCGGTCCCGGCCCTGGCGCAGGACAAGGTCAAGCTCGTCGACGTCGTTGAGCTCTCGGGCGCGGGCGCGACCTCGGGCACCAACTGGAAGAGCGGCATCGACCTTGCCGTCGCCGAGATCAACGCCAAGGGCGGCATTCTCGGCAAGCAGATCGAGATCGTGCATTACGACACGCAGAGCAATCCCGGGAACACCCGGGCCGCCGTGCAGCGCGCCATTGATGAGGGCACGTATGCGGTGCTCGGCCCGGTCTTCTCCGGCCCCATCGGCGCCTCCATGCAGATCGCCCAGCGCGCCGAAATCGCCCAGATCGTCGGCGGCGAGGCGGCCGGCCTGACCAAGCAGGGCAACCAGTACCTGTTCCGGACCTCGCTCAGCCAGACTGCAGCGATGCCCAAGATCGCCAATTACCTGAAGAACACCGTCAAGGCAGGCTCCGTCGCCGTCGTCTGGGTCAATAACGATTTCGGCAAGGGCGGGCGCGACGCCATCATCCCCGAGCTTGAAAAGGCCGGCATCAAGGTCGCCGTCGATGTCGCCACCGAACAGGGCCAGGCCGACTTCGCCGCCGACGCGATCAAGATCAAGAACGCCAATGCCGACGCCGTCTTCGTCTATCTCAACGAAGAGGAGAGCGCCCGCTTCCTGCGCGCTGCCAAGCAGCAGGGCATCACCAAACCGCTGATCGGCGAGACCACCCTGCTCGGCTCCAAGGTGATCGAGCTCGCGGGCGAAGCCGCCAACGGCGTCAAGGGCCATGTCGGGCTCTCGATCGAGGCGCCGATCCCGGCCTTCCAGGAGTTCGGCAAGAAGTTCATCGCCAAATTCAACTACACCCCCGACCATAACGGCCTGAAGGGCTATATGGCCGTCTACATGGTCAAATGGGCGACCGAGAAGCAGAAGAAGTTCGACAAGAAGGGCGTCGCCGACACGCTGCGCGGCGCGACGATCAAGCCCTCCGAGGAGCCCGGGATCCTGATGGAGACCACGATCGAGCAGAATGGCGACCTCGACCGCGAAAGCTTCCTCGCCGAGGTGATCAACGGCAAGCAGGTGATCACCGCCACCTTGCCGAAGCTCAAGCCGTAAGGCGCGAGCGCGCTCCCGTCATTGCGAGCGTGAGCCGAAGCAATCCTGGAGCGGCAGCGCTCCGCCTCCCCCTGGATTGCTTCGTCGCTTCGCTCCTCGCAATGACGGTGAGGGCGACGAGCCTGCCTTCATCCAGAGATGGTCGGGTCAGGCCCGACCATGACGCTCCATCGCAGGGCACCAAGCCATGGCCGAATTCATCGCCTATCTCATCGCCGGCATCGCAACGGGCGCGATCTATGCGCTCGCCGCCATCGGCTTCACGCTGGTCTGGCAGACCTCGCAGACGATCAACTTCGCCCAGGGCGAGTTCGTCATGCTGCCGGCCGTGCTCGTCCTGCTCGCGATCAAGCTGTTCGGCGCGCCGATCTGGCTTGGCGCGCTGATCGGCATCGCCGCCTTCCTTCTGGTCTTCGGCGTCGGCTTCAAGCTCACCGTGGTCGATCCGATGATCAAGCACGGCGTGCTGCCGCTCGCGATCGCCACCATGGCGCTGTCGATCATCATGAAGGAAGGCGCCAAGGATGGCTTCTCGGCCGAGGCGCAGAACTTCCCCTCCTTCGTGCCCTCGCAAACCATCTCGGTCTTCGGCGCTTCGATCTCGCTGCAGCATCTGGCGATCATCGCGGTCGCCTTCGCGGTGATCTGGGCGCTGCAATGGTTCGTCGGCGGAACCCGCCTCGGCCGCCAGATGCAGGCGACGGCACAGAACCCGACGGTCGCGCGCATTCTCGGCATCCCCGTGGAGCGCATGGTGCTGCTGACTTTCGTCATCAACGCCGCGCTCGCCGTCGTCGCCTCGGTGCTGATCTCGCCGATCTATCTGGCGAAATTCTCCAATGGCGAGGTCATCGGCCTGTTCGCCTTCATCGCGGCGATCGTCGGCGGCTTCAACCAGGTCCGCGGCGCGCTCGTCGGCGGTTTGATCGTCGGCATCGTCGACAGCATGGCCGCCGCCTACATCTCGACGCAGTACCGGCTCGCCGTGCCGCTCGTCCTGCTCGTCGTCGTCATCCTGCTCAAGCCGGAAGGCCTGATGGGCCGCAAAGAGGAGCGTCGCGTATGACCGCGCCCGCAACCCATGAGAGCCTGCAGCATGAGAGCCTGCCGCAGCGCAGCCGCCTCTCCCTGCCCGCCTTCGTCGACGGCTCGCTGCTCACGCTGATAGCGGGCGCCGTCATCCTCTGGTTCGCCCCGGTCGGCATGGGGCGCTACGGCACCTATGTGCTCTCGCTCTGGCTGGTGATGAGCGTCGCGGTGATGGGGCTGAACCTGACGCTGGGCTATGCCGGCCTCAAATCGCTGGCACAGGCCGCCTTCATGGGGTTGGGCGCCTACACGACGGCGATCCTGACCACGAAATACGGCGTCTCCTGGTATGCCGCCTTCGCGCTGTCGGGGCTCCTGACCTTCGCTGTCGGCCTCGTGCTCGGCTTTCCGGCGCTCAGGGTCAAGGCGCATTACCTCGCCTTCGTCACGCTCGCCTTCTCGACGCTGATCTGGCTGATCATGCGCAACGAGCAATGGCTCACCGGCGGCGTCTTCGGCATCTCCAACATCAACCGGCCGGAGTTCCTCGGCATCAAGCTGTTCGGCGCGCTCGAATTCCACCGCTTCGTCGTCGTCGTCACCTTCATCCTCGCGGTCGTGCTGTGGTGGATGATCCGCAGCCCCTGGGGCCGCGCCTTCACCGCCTTGCGCGAGAACCCGATCCGGGCGGCAAGCCTTGGCGTCGACACGCGAATGTACACGCTGCTCGCCTTCGCCATCGGCTCGGCCTATGCGGGCTTTGCCGGCGTGCTCTACGCGCCGCTGGTCGAGTTCATCGACCCCTCGCCCTTCTCGCTGTCGCAGAGCTTCTTCCTGCTGCTGATGGTGGTGGCGGGCGGCTCGGGCTATCTGCTCGGCCCCTTCATTGGCGCGCTGCTCGGCGTCGTGCTGCCGGAATGGCTGCGCTTCGCCGGCTCGCTCTATCTCATCATCTTCGCGACCATCGTCATGCTGCTGCTGATCGCCTGCCCGCAAGGGGTGAGCGGGCTGCTGGAGCGCGGCTGGGCGAAGCTTAGCGGCAAGGCGGGAGCGCGCTGATGGCCCAGATTCTCGAAGCCAACAAGGTTCTCGAAGTCACCAACCTCCACAAGGCCTTCGGCGGCATCAAGGCCGTCAATGGGGTCTCCTTCTCGGTCAATGAGGGCGAGATCCTCGGCATCATCGGCCCCAATGGCTGCGGCAAGTCGACCCTGTTCAACTGCATCCTCGGCCAGCTCGAGCCGAGCGAAGGTTCGGTCAAGCTCGACGGCCGGGACGTCACCAATCTGCGTCCCTCCGAGCTCAACCGGCGCGGCGTCAGCCGCACCTTCCAGCTGCTGCAGGTCTTCCCCGAGCTCTCGGTGCGCGAGAACCTGATCCTCGCCGGCCAGGAGCATGAAGGCTCGATGCTGTCGCGCTTCTTCGGGTCGCGCGATGCGGGGCTGTCCAGGAAGGCCGACCAGATGATCAGCTTCTTCAAGCTCGGCCATCTCATCGACGAGAAGGCGGGCGGGCTGTCCTACGGCCAGCAGAAGCTGCTCGACGCGGCAATGGCCTTCATGGCCGGCCCGCGTCTCGTGCTGCTCGACGAGCCGGCCGGCGGCGTCAACCTGACCATGCTGGGAGATCTCAAGGAGCGGCTGCGCGCCATCAACGCCGAACAGGGCGCAACCTTCGTGGTGATCGAGCACAACATGGATTTCGTGATGTCGCTGTGCTCGCGGGTGATCGTGCTGGCCGAAGGCAAGGTGCTGGCCGAGGGCACGCCGGCGCAGGTCAGGGCCAATCCGGCGGTCATCGAAGCCTATCTGGGGCATTGAGGAGAGCGTCATGAGCACACCCATCCTCGAACTCGACGGCGTGGTCGGCGGCTATGGCGCCATGACCATCCTGAACGGCACGAGTTTCAAGATCCCGCGTGCCGCGATCACCACCGTGATAGGCCCCAACGGCGCCGGCAAATCGACCGTGTTCAAGGCGATCTTCGGCCTGCTCAAGGTGCGCGAGGGCCAGATTCGTCTGGAAGGCGCCGACATCACCAACTGGAACCAGCGCAAGCTGCTGGAAGCCGGCATCTGCTATGTGCCGCAAGGCCGCAACATATTCCCCGAGCTCTCGGTGCGCCACAATATCGAATTGGGCGCCGTCGCCGCCGGCTCTGATATCACCGACATGCCCAAGCGCCTGGAGGCCGCGCTCGACCGTTTTCCGGCCTTGCGGCGCAAGGCCGACAACCAGGCCTCGACCCTCTCCGGCGGCGAGCAGAAGCAGCTCGAGATCGTGCGTGGCCTCCTGCTCGATCCCAAGCTGGTGCTGATCGACGAACCCTCGATCGGCCTTTCGCCGATGCTGGTGAAGGAGACCTTCGGCATTCTGAAGGATCTGCGCGCCAAGGGCGTGACGATCCTGATGGTCGAGCAGAACGCCCGCTCGGCGCTGGAGATCTCCGATGAGGGCCTGGTGCTCGAACTCGGCCAGACCCGCATGCAGGGACCAGCGGCCGAGATCCTGGCCGATCCGCGCGTCGGCCAGCTCTTCCTCGGCGGCGCGATGACGGAGGCGGCATGAGCGCCAAGCTGAACATCGCCCTCATCGGCGCGGGCCTCATCGGGCTCGCCCATCTGCAGCGGCTCGACACATCCCCGGACTGCGCCTGCGCCGCGATCTGCGATCCGACAGACGAAGCTCGGGCGCTCGCGGCCGAGCGCGGCACGCCCTGGTTTGCCTCACCCGAGGCGATGCTGGCGGCGATGACGCCCGATGGCGCGATCATCGCCACACCCAATGTCTTGCATGTGCCGGGCGCGCTCGCCTGCCTCGAAGCCGGCGTTCCGGTGTTGGTCGAGAAGCCGCTGGCTGAGAGCGTGGCTTCAGCGCAGAAGCTGGTCGAGGCACAGGCCCGCACCGGCATACCGGTCCTCGCCGGCCATCACCGCCGCCACAACCCGATCGTCAAGGCAGCGCGCAAAATCGTCCAGGACGGCGGCATCGGCCGGCTGGTCGCGGTCAACTCGCTGTTCCTGATCCGCAAGCCTGACGATTATTTCGACGTCGCCTGGCGGCGCGAAGCCGGGGGCGGCCCGGTGCTGATCAACCTGATCCACGACATCGATAATCTGCGCTTCATCTGCGGCGAGATCGACGCGGTGCAGGCCATGAATTCGAACGCCACGCGCGGCTTTGCAGTGGAGGACACCGCCGCCCTCACCTTCCGCTTCACTAACGGCGCGCTCGGTACGGCAACCGTCTCGGACGCAACGCCCGCGCCCTGGAGCTGGGAGCTCTCATCGGGCGAGAACAAGGCCTATCCCCAGCGCGACGGGCATTGCTATCTGATCGCCGGCAGCGAGGGCTCGCTGTCGCTGCCGAAGCTCGAGCTCTGGCGCTATGAGGGCAAGCAGGGCTGGTGGGAGCCTTTGCTTAGGGAAAGCCGCGCGGTCGCGCCCGTTGAGCCTCTGGCTGAGCAGCTCAGGCATTTCTGCGCCGTGATCCGGGGCACCGAGCAGCCCATCACCAGCGCCGCTGACGCCGCCCGCACGCTTGCGGTCGTCGAGGCCATCAGTGAGGCTGCGCGGCGTGGAAGCCTCGTCACCATCGACCACCAGGCAAGGGCGTAAGCGGCATGAACCCGACCTCGATCGCGACCGTCTCGCTCAGCGGCGATCTCACGGAGAAACTACAGGCCATCGCCGCAGCCGGGTTCGACGCGGTCGAGGTCTTCGAGAACGATTTCCTGACCTTTGACGGCAGCCCGCGCGACGTCGGCAAGATGATCACCGATCTCGGCCTTACGATCTCGGCCTTCCAGCCTTTCCGCGACTTCGAGGGCATGCCCGAGCCGCTGCGGGCGCGAACCTTCGCCCGGGCGGAGCGCAAATTCGCGATCATGAACGAGCTCGGTGCCGAGCTGATGCTGATCTGCTCGAATGTCTCGCCGCAATCGCTCGGCGGCATCGACCGGGCAGCGACCGATCTGCGTGAACTCGGCGAGCTCGCGGCGAAATTCGGCGTGCGCGTCGGCTTCGAGGCGCTGGCCTGGGGCCGCCACGTCAACGACTATCGCGACGCCTGGGAGATTGTGCGCCGCGCCGGTCACGCGCGCATCGGGCTGATCCTCGATTCCTTCCACACGCTGGCGCGCAACTCGCCGGTGGAGCCGATCGCCTCGATCCCCGGCGACCGCATCTTCCTCGTCCAGCTCGCCGATGCGCCCAAGCTCGACATGGATGTGCTGAGCTGGAGCCGGCATTTCCGCTGCTTTCCCGGCCAGGGCGATCTTGCCGTCGCCGATTTCGTCAGGGCGGTCGAGGCGACAGGCTATTCCGGGCCGCTCTCGCACGAGATCTTCAACGACCAGTTCCGGGCGGGCTCGGCCCGCCGGCTCGCGACCGACGGCATGCGCTCGCTGATCGCGCTCGCCGACCAGACCACGCCGCATCTGCCGCCGCGCGCGCATGTCGAGGGCGTCGAGTTCCTCGAATTCGCGCTGGACGAGGATACGGCCGCCGATCTCGCCGCGCTGTTCAAGGCGCTGGGCTTCCAGCAGACCGGCACGCATCGCAGCAAGATGGTGACGCGCTGGAGCCAGGGCGGCATCAACCTCGTGCTCAACACCGAGAAGGACGGTTTTGCCCAGTCGCATGCGATCATGCATGGGCCCGGCGTCTGCGCGATCTGCCTGCGCGTCGACAATGTCGAGCAGACCATGGCCCGGGCGCGGGATTTAAAGATCACGGCCTTCGAGCAGCCCGTCGGCCCCGGTGAGATGCATATCCCCGCCATTCGCGGCGTCGGCGGTTCATTGATCTATTTCACCCAGGCCACTGGCGAGCTCGCCCATATCTGGGAGAAGGACTTCGTCGCCAGGCCCGATGGCGCCGCGCCTGCGCCCGCCCTCCTGCAAAGCGTCGATCACATCTCCCAGTCGATGGACTATGAGGAGATGCTGTCCTGGCTCTTGTTCTACACCTCGCTC
This sequence comes from Bosea vaviloviae, assembly GCF_001741865.1. NCBI lineage: Bacteria > Pseudomonadati > Pseudomonadota > Alphaproteobacteria > Hyphomicrobiales > Alloboseaceae > Allobosea > Allobosea vaviloviae. The sequence continues at coordinate 3,575,241 of NZ_CP017147.1, read as the reverse complement.
TTCCATCTCGAGCGCATCCCGCAAACCGCGATCGCCGATCCTGCCGGCCTCGTCGAGAGCCGCCCGATCGTCAGCGCCGACGGCTCATTGCGCTTCGTGCTCAATGGCTCTCAGGCGACGCGGACCCTGTCCTCGCGCTTCGTCTCCGAGCATTTCGGCTCGGGCGTGCAGCATATCGCCTTCAGCGCGCCCGACATCTTCGCGGCGGTGACGGCGATGCGCGCTGCGGGCCTCTCCTTCCTCGACATTCCCGAGAACTATTACGAGGATCTGGAGGCGCGGCACGGGCTCGATCCGGATTTCATCGACGCCTTGCGCGATCACCACATCCTCTATGACCGCGACGGCGAGGCCGAGTTCCTGCAGGTCTACACCCATGTCTTCGCGCAGCGCTTCTTCTTCGAGATCGTCGAGCGGCGCGGCGGCTATGCGGGCTTCGGCGCGGTGAACGCAGCCGTCCGCCTCGCCTCGCAGGCGAGAGAGGCGCGGCCCGTGACGGTGCCGCGGCCGTTGAGGGATTGAGGTGCTACCGTCATTGCGAGGAGCGCAGCGACGAAGCAATCCAGGGGGACTGAGCCCTGTCCTCTGGATTGCTTCGCTTCGCTCGCAATGACGGGTTCCGCACCGTTACCCCCGCAGCATCTGCATCGGCGTCGGATAGTAGCGGAAGCCGTCGCCGGCCTTGGCGAGGTTGCCGAAGCCCGGCCAGGCGAAGTGGTAGGACATCACCGGCGTCTTCTCGTCGGCCAGGATGGTGAGCAGCTTCACGCGCGATTCCACCGCCTGTTTCGGGTCGAAATCATAGGCGAATTCAAGCCGGGGCTTCTCGGTCAGCAGGATCGCGTGATGGGTCAGATCGCCGAGGAAGGCGAAGGATTTGCCTGAGGACGCCACCCTGAAGATGTGGTGCCCCGGCGAGTGGCCGGGAGCCGCGATCGCCTGCACGCCCGGCAGGAATTCCTGGCCGTCCTTGAAGAAGACGATGCGGTCCTTGACCGGCCTGAGATTGGCGCGGGCATGCTCGCCGAAGGCCTTGAACGGCGTGCCGAGCCGCGCATCGTCGAGCCAGAAATCATAGTCGATCTGGCTGATATAGATCTGCGCGTTCGGGAAATGCGGCTTGCCGTCCTGGGAGGAGATGCCGCCGATATGGTCGATATGGGCGTGGCTGATGACGATGGCGTCGATATCCTCCGGCTTGATGCCGGCTTCCGCCATGCTCTTCAGCAGGCGGCCCGTGGTCGGGCCGAAGGCCTTGGAGAAGCCCATGCCGGTGTCGAACATGACGAGCCTGTCGCCGAAATTCACGATCGGGACGTTCTGCTCGAGGACGACATTGTCCTTGGCCAGGAAGTTGTTCTCCAGCATGCCGTAGACGGTTTCCTTGGGCACGCCGAGGAAGCTCGCGCCGGGATCGCCCAGCGGCAGCGGCCCGTCGGAGACGACCGTGACCTCGGCCGTGCCCAGCATGAAGCGGTAGAAATAGCCGGACTGGGTGTTGGACAGCGGCGCCTTGGCCAGGGCCGCGCCTCCGAGCGGAAGCGTGGCGCCCGCAGCAAGCGCGGCGGCGCCACCGAGAAATCCGCGGCGGCTGGCATGGGCGATGCTGGAATGGGGATGCATGATCGTATCCTCGGACATTGCGCTTCCTCCTGAGTGAAACGGTTCCAGCGTTACCGCTGGCATTCTTGTCGACGGAGACCGGGTGGCCTGGAGCGGCCTTGTTGCAAACCCATACCTCTCGAAAGCCCTGCCTCGCGCCGGAGGATGCACCTGCCCCAAGGGCGTGACCAATATCCCTTCGCTCTATCCGGCATAAGCGAAAGCTGGGGCCGGAGAGGTTCCCCTGGCGCGCAAACTGATTCAAGCGATCGCACCAAACGCCTGTGATCGTTCCGATTTCGGGAATCGACCCGGGAGACGCATGCCGCTGCGCCAGGCCCGCTCTGGCCATCGCGTGCGGGCGACGCTACCAACGTCAGGGAGGCCTCAGCGGCCGGCCAGAAACTGAGAAACCCAGCGATGGATTTGCGCCAGCTTCGCTATTTCACCGCGATCGTCGAACAGGGCTCGTTCTCGAAGGCCGCCACCAAGTTGCGCGTGGCGCAGCCGGCGTTGAGCCAGCATCTGCGCCATATGGAAGACGAGCTCGGCGTTGCGCTGCTGCATCGCGGCACGCGCGGCGTGCTGCCGACGGAGGCCGGCGAGCGGCTCCTGCTGCGCGCCCGGGCGATCCTGGCGGAGTTCGCCGAATTGCGCGACAGCGTCCGCGGTGAGGCCGCCGCGCCCGGCGGCGAGGTCCGCATCGGCCTGCCCGGCACGGTCAGCGAGCAGTTCAGCGTGCCCCTGATCCAGGCGGCGCGCGAGCGTTATCCTGCCGTGCGCATCCGCATCGCCGAGGCGATGAGCGGCTTCGTGCTCGACTGGCTGCGCCGGGGCGAGGTCGATCTCGCCGTGATCTATGCGATCTCGGATCCGAAGGGGCTCGGCATCCATCATATCCTGACCGAGGAGCTCTGCCTGTTCGGCCCGCCCGCGCTCGACGCGGTGAAGACGCCGCCCGGCGGCACGGTGACGCTCGCCGAGGCGGCGGCTGTCGACCTCATCCTGCCCGGGATCGGCCATGGCCTGCGCGACCAGATCGACGAGGCGGCCGCCGGCGTCGGCGCCACGATCCAGCCCGCGATCGAGATCGAATCCTATACGCAGATCAAGCGGCTGGCCGAGCGCGGCCTGGGTTACGGCATCCTGCCGCGCATGGCGGTCCGTGCGCAGGAGAAGGCAGGCCTCTTCCAGACCTGGCGCATCGAGCAGCCCTCGCTCTACCGCAAGGTCTATCTCGCCTATTCGACCGAGCGGCCGATGCCGGCGGCGGCGCGCGCCATCGGTCAGCTCTCCTGGGAGATCCTGCGCGGGCTCGTCAGCGACGAGAGCTGGACGGCGACGCTGGGCGAGGATGGCGATCCGCCCGCCTTATATGGCTGATCGCGTTTTCGTCTTTGACAGACGCCAGCGGCCACCCGAATTTCGCAACCGAGAGCCGAAGCCGTCATTGCGAGCGCAGCGAAGCAATCCAGGAGCGGCAGTACTCTACGTCCTCCTGGATTGCTTCGTCGCTTCGCTCCTCGCAATGACGGCCAGTAGAACCGCAGGCCAGACACTGCAAAATCCGAGGAAACACGCCTTTGAAAATCCGTGCCGCCGTCCTGAATGCCAGCCCTGTCGCCGCGCCCTATGCGCTGAGCAAGCCGATGTCGATCGATGAGGTCGAGCTCGCGCCGCCCGGCCCCGGCGAGGTGCTGGTCAGGGTGCGCGCGGCGGGCTTATGCCACTCCGACCTCTCGGTGATCGACGGCAACCGCCCTCGCCCCGTGCCGATGGTGCTCGGCCATGAGGCGGCGGGCGAGGTGGTCGGGACCGGCCCGGGTGTGCAGGACCTCAAGCAGGGCGACCGCGTCATCATGGTCTTCGTGCCCTCCTGCGGGCATTGCTCCCCTTGCAGCGAGGGGCGCCCTGCCCTGTGCGAGCCCGGCAATGCCGCCAACGGCATCGGCGAATTGATCGGCGGCGGGCGAAGGCTCTCCGCGGGGGGCAAGCCGGTGCATCACCATGTCGGCGTCTCCGCCTTTGCCGAATACGCCGTGATCTCGCGCCATTCGCTGGTCAAGATCGAGGCCGACATCCCCCATGAGATCGCGGCCTTGTTCGGCTGCGCCGTGCTGACCGGCGTCGGCGCAGCGGTGAACACGGCAAAGATCCGCGCCGGCGAAACCGTCGCCGTCGTCGGCCTCGGCGGGGTGGGCCTGAGCGCGCTGATGGGGGCGGCAGCCTGCGGCGCCTCGCGCGTCATCGCGGTCGATCTCGCGCAGGACAAGCTCGCAATCGCGCGCGAACTGGGCGCGACCGATACGTTCAACGCCGGCGATCCCGGCGTGGTCGAGGCGATCCGGGCGGCGACCAAGGGCGGCGTCGATCATGGGCTAGAGATGGCGGGCTCGGTCAAGGCGCTCGACCTCGCCTATCAGATCACCAGGCGCGGCGGCACGACCACGACGGCTGGCCTCGCCAACCCGGCACATACGCTCTCGCTTTCGCCCGTCAGGCTCGTCGGCGAGGAGCGCACGCTGAAGGGGTCCTATGTGGGCTCCTGCATCCCCGTGCGCGACATCCCGCGGTTCATCGAGCTTTACCTGCGCGGCAAGCTGCCGGTCGACAAGCTGCTGACCAGCACCAGCGGGCTCGACGGCATCAATGAAGGGTTCGATGCGCTGAACGAAGGGCGCACGATCCGGCACGTCATCCGTATGTGAGCGGGTTGACGACCGGTGGCGGGCCGACCGGCACCTTGAGATGGTGCAGCCGCAGGGGCTGGCGCAGCAGATAGCCGCGCACGTCCCGCTCCGAGAGCGTCTCGAACCGGGCCAGCATCTTCCCCAGCGCCTCCCTGGCCCGATCCTGGCGCGTCGTATCGACGCCGACGGCGCGCTCGATGAAGGCCGAGGCATCGGCAAAGGCCTCGACGCGGTCGTACTCCATGCAGCGGCACTCGCTCAGGATGCCGCGCCGCCCGGCGCGGATGATCGCGTCCTGCGCGGCCTGGCGCACCACCGTCTCGTCCTCGATCAGCCGCAACGCATCGTAGAACGTGCCCTCGGACAAGGGCTCGATGACGACGACGCTGCCGCCCTTGCCGACAACGCGGGCCGCCTCTTCCAGCGCAAGCAGCATGTTGGGCACCGGCAGATGGTGCAGGCTGTTGAGGAAGACCGCGACATGGATGCTCGCGTCGTTGAAGGGCAGCTGCTCGGCGCCGGCCTTCTGCACATAGGCTGTCGGCACCGCACGGCGCGCCGCCTCCACCGCAGTCTCGTCGATGTCGATCCCGGCAACACGCGCGCCGCGTTCGACGAGGCCCTGCATGAGATGGCCGCCACCGCAGCCGATGTCGAGCATCCGCCGCCCCTGCAACGGTGCAAAGAGGCTTTCGAGGATGTCGAGGGTATCGCCTGCGGGTCGATTCATGATTCTGGCAATGGTTGCTCTGACGGCGAGCCGGCGCAAGGTCGCGTTTTCCGCCCCCTGCGCCGCCTCTCTCGCCGTTTAGTAGCTCTCGCCCTCGACCTGCAAGCTCACATCTAGCCGTGCTTGTGCACGATCGTCTTGGTCACCGCGAACTCCTCCAGCGCGATGAAGCCCTTCTCGCGGCCATGGCCGCTCTTGCCGGTGCCGCCGAAAGGCAGTTCGATGCCGCCGCCGGCGCCGTAGCCATTGATGAAGACCTGCCCTGCCCGGACGCGCCGCGAGACGCGCTGCTGGCGGCCGCCATCCCTGGTCCAGACCGCGGCGACGAGGCCGTAATCGGTCGAATTGGCCAGCTTGATGGCGTCCTCCTCATCCTCGAAGGAGAAGGCGGACAGCACCGGGCCGAAGACCTCCTCCTGCTCCAGCCGGTTGCCGCGCGGCACCTGGCCGAACAGGGTCGGCGCGACGTAGAAGCCGCCATTGGGCACGCCCTGGGCGATCTGGCCCTCGGCCAGCACCGGGATGCCCTGCTCGCGCGCCTGGTCGATGAAGCTCTGCACGCGACCGCGCTGCTTGGCGTTGATCACCGGCCCGCAATCGAGATCCATCTCCGGCGTGCCGGCGCGCAGCTTCGAGAACTGCTTGGCGACCGCGCCGACGAACTCGTCATAGACGCTCTTCTGCACCAGCACGCGGCTGCCGGCCGAGCAGGTCTGCCCGGTGTTCTGGACGATCGCCTTACAGACGATCGGCACGGCTGCATCGAAATCGGCGTCGTCGAAGACGATCTGGGGCGATTTGCCGCCGAGTTCGAGCGTGCAGGGGATCAAGTGGTCGGCGCAGGCGTGCTGCACCATCTTGCCGACCTCGGGCGAGCCGGTGAAGGACATGAAGGCGATGCCCGGATGCGAGCAGAGCGCCGCGCCGGCCTCATGGCCGCGCCCCGCGACGACGTTGATCGCACCGTCCGGGAAGCCGACCTCGCTCGCGAGTTCGGCAAGGCGAAAGGCCGTGGCGCAGGCATCCTCGGCCGGCTTCAGCACGACCGCATTGCCCATGGCGAGAGAGGCGGTGAGCGAGCGGCCGAACATCTGCGCCGGGTAGTTCCAGGGCAGGATATGGCCGGTGACGCCATGCGGCTCATGCACCACGCTGACGCTGTAGCCGTTCAGGAACGGAATGACGTGGCCATGCACCTTGTCGGCAGCGCCGCCATAGAACTCGAAATAGCGGGCGGTCGCGTCGATATCGGCCCTGGCCTGCGCCATCGGCTTGCCGGTGTCGCGCGCCTCGAGCTTGGCGAGCTCCTCGAAATAGTCCTGCAGCTTGAGCCCGAGCTTGGAGATCAAGCGGCCGCGCTCGGCTGCCGTCAGCTTGCCCCAGGCGCCGTCGAAGGCGGCGTGGGCGGCCTTGACCGCGGCGTCGATGTCAGCGGCGTTGCCGCAGGCGATGCGGGTGAATTCCTCGCCCGTCGCGGGCGCCAGCTTGGCGATGGTTTCGCCCGTCTGGCCAGCGACATAGCGGCCGTTGATGAAGTGCTGATTCATGGGCGTTTCTCCTGTTCCGTCTTTGCGTCAGCGTCATTGCGAGGAGCAAAGCGACGAAGCAATCCAGGGGGACGCAGCGCGGCCCCTCCTGGATTGCTTCGCTGCGCTCGCAATGACGGCGCCGGCGCGTCTCAACGCATCCCCGCCGCTGCCAGCGAACTTGCCGCGAGCCCGCCCTCGACTTCGGTGACCTCGCCGCGCTCGATCGCATAGGCGCGCTCGGCGAAATTGCGCAGCAGGCTGGGGTTGGATTCGGTGATCAGCAAGGCGATCTCGGGATGGCTGTCGCGCAGGGTGCGCAGGGCAGCGGCATAGCGGTTGGCCAGCACCGGGGCCAGCCCCTGAAACGGCTCGTCGAGCAGGATCACCCGGTTACCGATCATCAGCGCGCGCGCCAGCGCCGCCATCTTGCCCTGCCCGCCGGAGAGGCCTGCCGCGGGGCGATGGCGTAGATCCGCCAGTTCCGGCAGCACGGCGTAGATACCGTCGAGCCGCCGCGCGATCTCGGGCGCGCCGAGCTTCATCACCTCGGCCGGCAGGCGGATATTCTCCTCGATGGTGAAGGTCGAGAACAGGCGGCGATCTTCGGGCGCATAGCCGATGCCCAGCCGCGGCCGCTCATGCGGCTTCACCTCCAGCAGCGGCCTGCCGTCAAAGGCGATCGCGCCTGCCGTGACCTTCATGAAGCCCATGATCGCGCGCAGCAGGCTGGTCTTGCCGGCGCCGTTGCGGCCGATCAGGGCGACCGTCGCGCCCTCGGCCAGGGCGAAATCGACCTTGCGCAAGACCTGCACGCCCTCGATCTCGGCCGAGAGGCCCTTGATCTCCAGGATGTCCTTGGTGCGCGGCATGATCAGACGACCTCCCCGATCACGCTCTCGCGCACGTCCGGATGGTTCAGGATCTCCTCGGGCGAGCCTTCCAGCGCGATCCTGCCGCCCGACCAGACGGCGACGCGATTGGCGTAGCGCGCGACCACATCCATGTCGTGCTCGACGAAGATCGCGGTGGTTGCGCGGGCGTCGAGCGCGCGGGTCAACGTATCCATGACCTGGAATTTCTCATGGCTGGAGACGCCGCTGGTCGGTTCGTCCATGAAGATCAGATTCGGCTCCAATGCGAGCGCGAGCGCGATATCGATCAGCTTGCGCATGCCCTCAGGCAATTCGCGCACGATGCGGTGGCCGGTGTCCTTCAGCCCGACGATCTCGAGCAGCGCCCACATCTCATCGATCTTGGGATGCTTCGTGAGCTTGAGGAAAGGCGACCAGCTGCCCTCGCGGGCGCTCAGCGCCAGCAGCAGGTTCTCGATCACCGTGTTCTCGAGGAAGAGCTGCGGGATCTGGAAGGAGCGGCCGATGCCGAGCCGGGTGATCGCGCGCGGCGAGAGCGCGGTGATATCCTGGCCTGCGAAGATGACCCTGCCCGACTGCGGCTTGATGTAGCCGGTGCAGAGATTGATGAAGGTGGTCTTGCCGGCGCCGTTGGGGCCGATGATGGCGATGCGCTCATTGGCCCGGACCTGAAGGCTCGCGCTATTGGCGGCCTGCACGCCGCCGAAGCGCAGTTCAAGGTCGCGGGCTTCGAGGATGAACTCACTCATCGCGCGGCCTCCCCGGAGGCGCGCTTGCGGCCCGCGATCAGCCCGTAGAGCCCGCTCGGGGCGAAGAAGATGATCACGAGCAGCATGATGCCGAGCACGGCGTGCCAGGTCTCGGGCGCATAGACCGCCGCATAGCCGCGGATGATCTGGAACATCAGCGCGCCCAGGAACGGGCCGGCGACGCCACCGACCCCGCCGAGGATGGCGATGAAGACGAACTCGCCCGAGCGTATCCAATAGGCCAGCTCCGGCGTGACATGCCCGGAGACCAGCGCGATGATCGCCCCGCCCAGCCCCGCCAGCAGCCCTGAGAGCAGATAGGCGCCATAGAGCACCTTGCGGCTGGAGACGCCGAGATATTCGAGCCTGGTCTCGTTCGACTTGATCGCCTCCAGCGCCTTGCCGCCGGGCGAGGCGAGATAGCGCGCCACGAACAGCGCGGCGACCGCGGCCAGCGCCAGGGTGATGTAGAACATCCAGAACTCGAAGCTCTCGCGCTCCAGCGTCATGCCCAGAAGCGTCGGGCGCGGCACGCGCTTGCCGTCGGCTCCGCCGGTGATCGAGAACAGCTTCTCCAGCAGCGAGAAGAACACCATCGAGATGGCGAGGTTCAGCATGCCGAAGAAGATCGCCCGGTAGCGCACGATGAAGAGGCCGACCAGCGCCGCGACAAGTCCCGAGGCGGCGGTCGCGATCGGCACCAGCAGCAGCACTTCATGGCCGAGATGGGCTGCGGCCATGAAGGCGACGACATAGGCGCTGAAGGCGAAATAGAGCCCATGGCCGAAGGAGACCTGGCCGGCGCGCAGCAGCACCAGGATGCCGAGCGCCGCCAGCCCCTCGCAGAGCGCGACCGTCAGGATCACCGTCGACCAGGGGGAGAGCAGCGGGAAGGCGACGAGCGCGATCAGGAGCCCCGCGCCGATGAGATATTGGCGCGACATCAGACCTTCCTCGTCTGCACGGTGGTGAAGAGGCCTTCCGGCTTGATCAGCAGCACGACGACCATGATGAGATAGGGGATCAGCACGTCGAATTCCGGCGCGAAATAGACTGCGGCGGAGCGCCCGAGCCCGATCATCAGCGCCGCCACCGCCGCGCCCTCGATGCGACCGAGCCCGGCCGTGGCCGCGACCGCGAAGGATAGCACGATCATCCCTGAACCGATGCCGGGCGTCAGCGAGGTCGTGGCCGAGGACAGCGCCCCGCCGAGTGCCGCCAGGCTCGCGCCGATGATGAAGGTGAAGAGGTAGATCCGGGTCGCGTCGATGCCCATCGCCATCGCCGCCTCGCGGTCCTGCGTCACCGCGATGATGGCGCGCCCGAAACTCGTCCGGCGCAGAAACCAGCGCAGGCCCAGCAGCACGACAAGCGCCACCAGCGGGATCAGGATGAGCTGATAGCTGGTGTAGAAGATGCCGAAGACCTCGACGGTGCCGAGCCAGTTCATCGGCGCATTGGCGAAGAGCGGCTGTGTGCCGAAGACGACCTTCTGCGCATCCTCCAGGATCATGAAGACGGCGAAGGTGACGAGGAGCTGCAGCACCTCCTCCTTGCCGTAGATGCGCCGCAGCAGCAGCGCCTCGACCGTGCCGCCGACGACCACGCCGACGAGAACGGCCGAGATCAGGAACAGGGGGAAGGCCAGCCAGGTCGGCAGTCCCATCCCGGCCGCCGCCAGCACGGCCGAGGCCGCGACATAAGCGCCGATCGCATAGAACGAGCCGTGGGCGACGTTGAGCACGCCGAGCACACCGAAGATCAGCGACAGCCCGACCGCGACCAGGAAGATCAGCGAGCCATAGGCCAGGCCGTCGAGCGCGGCGAGAAGGATCATTTCTGGAGGCATTTAGGGATCGTTCTTGGGTTTTCGATTCAAGCTCTCGCCGTCTTTGCGAGGAGCAAAGCGACGAAGCAATCCAGGGGCGTCGAGCGAGACCTCTGGATTGCTTCGCGGAGCCTGTACTCGGGCTTGCCGAAGGCAAGACCCGGGTGCTCGCAATGACGGGAAGGGTTCAGAGCGAGGCCGTCACTTCACGTAGTCGAACGTCTCGATCGACTTGTCGTTGACCAGCTCCGGCTTGACCTTGGCGAACCAGTCCAGCGACTTCTCGCCGAGCGGCGTGGTCACCAGCTTGCCGGGGTAGAGCGCGATCTTGTCGTAGACCGCGAAGGGGTATTCCGGCACGCGCTTGGTCGTGCCGAGCATCTGGTCCTCCAGCCCCTGATGGTCGGAGCGGATCGTGATGGTGCCGGTCAGCGACTTGAACTCCAGCCCTTCGAAGGCTGCGATGACCTGCTCCTTGCTCGGCCATTTGCCGCCAGCCGCGGCTCCGGCCTTCTCATAGGCCTTCACCAACCCGGTCACGGCCTGGTTCATATGGAAGGTCGGATAGATCGGATAGGCGCCGGTCTTGGCCTTGTAGGCCTTCACGAAAGACTGCATCTCGGCTGTGTTCTTGTATTTCGGATGCAGGAAATAGTGGTCGCCGCGCGAGCCGACGATGACGCCCTCCGGCAGGACGGCGCCGAGACGCTCCAGCGAGCTTTCGGCCAAAGGCAGCACGAAGGTCGACTGCTTCAGCAGCCCGCGCGCCGCCGCCTGCTGCACGAAGGTGTCGAGATCGCCGCCCCAGGAGGTCGAGATCACGACATCGGGCCGCAGCGCCGAAAGCCTGGTGATCTCGGTCGAGAAATCGGGCGCGCCGAATTTCGGGAAGAGCTCGGCGACGATCTTCACATCGGGCTTCAGCGCCTTGAGCCCGGCCTGGAGCAAGGCCCAGGATTCACGGCCCCAGGCATAGTCCTGGTTGACCACCGCCACCGTCTTGAAGTCGGGCTTCACCTTCATCAGGTAGAGCAGCGTCGCCATCATCTCGGCGCCCGCATGGCCTTGGGTGCGGACCGAGTATTTCCACTTGCCCTCTTCGAAGATGGTCTGAGTGCCGCAATCCCACATCACATTGACGACCTTGAGGTCCTCGGCGACGGGGGCGAGCGCATTGCAGGAGCCCGACGAGATCGCGCCCAGCATGATTTGCGCGCCCTGATCCTGCACGACGCGGCGATATTCGGAGATCAGCTGGTTGGTGCCGGCGCCCTCATCGACATAAACCGGCTTCACCGGCACGCCCAAAATGCCGCCCTTGGCGTTGATCTCCTCGAAGAACAGATCTGCCGCGGCCTTGCCGGGTACGCCGAACACCGAGGCCGGCCCCGACAGGAAGGTCGCGATGCCCACGACCAGCTCCTTGGGCTTCTCCTGCGCGGCGGCCGGCAATCCCAGCAGCGCCGTTGCCGCAAACAGCGCAGCCGCCAGCTTCGTCCTGACCATGTTTCTTCTCCCTGAATTCCTCGTGGAACGCGCTCTTGCCGGCGCGTTGCCTAGGTCGAAGGGGCGCATGGGCGAGGTAAAGCCACAAGTAGGATAAAGCGATGAAGGCCATAGCGAGAACCTATAGAACACCGCCGCCCGCCCGGTTTTCGCTATGGTCCCCATCGCAAAACGCTATTTGACTTGCGACGTCGAGATGGTCGCTTTCGGCCGTATCAAAGACAGGCCGGCTCAACGATGACGAATGCTCTCGATGGAATTCTGGTAGTGGCGCTGGAGCAGGCGGTGGCGGTGCCCACAGCAACCTGCAAGCTCGCCGATGCGGGGGCGCGCGTCATCAAGCTGGAGCGGGCCGAGGGCGATTTCGCGCGCGGCTATGACGACTACGCCCGCGGGCTCTCCTCCTATTTCGTCTGGATCAATCGCGGCAAAGAATCCTGCCGGGTCGACCTGAAGCAGCCGGACGACCGCGCCATGGTCGAGGCCATGCTGGCTGAAGCCGATGTCTTCATCCAGAACCTCGCGCCCGGCGCGACGACGCGTCTGGGCTTGGGCGCGACCGAATTGCGCCAGCGCTATTCCAAGCTGATAACCTGCGACATCTCCGGCTACGCGCCCGGCACGCCGCATCACAGCCGCAAGGCCTATGACCTGCTGGTGCAGGCGGAATCGGGTCTTTCGGCCATCACCGGAACCGAGGATTCCGGCCCCTCCCGCATCGGCGTCTCGATCGCCGACATCGCGACGGGCCAAGCCGCCTATGCGGCGATCCTGGAAGCCCTGCTGCGGCGGGCGCGGACCGGCCAGGGCTCGGCGATCCAGCTCTCGCTGTTCGACACGCTCGGCGACCTGATGAACGTGCCTTATCTGACGCGCCGCTATGGCGGCATCGAGCCGCCGCGCGTCGGTCTCGCCCATCCCTCGATCGCGCCTTATGGCGTCTTCGCCACTGCCGACGGCAACATCCTGATCTCGATCCAGAGCGAGCGCGAATGGCAGATCCTGGCGCGCGAGGTGCTGGGCAGCGAGGCACTGGCGAGCGATCCGCGTTACGCCAGCAATGTGCTGCGCGTGCGCGAGCGCAAGGCGCTCGATGCGGCGATCGGGGCGATCCTGAGCGCGCGGCCCTTCGCCGAGGTCGCAGCCGCGCTCGACCGCCACGCCATCGCCTATGGCACGGTCTCCAGCGTCGGAGACCTGATCACACATGTTGCGGCGACCACGCTGACGGTGGAGACGCCGGCTGGCCCCGTCGAGGTGCTGGCGCCGCCGGTAATCGTCGATGGCGAGCGCATCGCGATGCGGCGCGTGCCGGCGCTCGGCGAGCATGACGAGGCGTTGAGGGCCGAGTTCGGGGGCCCGTCGCATGGTTCAGGAACCTCGCCGTCATCCCGGGCAAGCGCAGCGCAGACCCGGGATCCATCGTAGGGCCAATCCTTTGACGGGTCTGGCTCTACGATGGATCCCGGATCGGCGCGGCGGAGCTGCGTCCTTGGGCCGGCCGAAGGCCGGACCCGAGGGCCGCTTGTCCGGGATGACGCGGAGGTTGGTCAGACACAGCAGCGAGACGAGCCACGAAGACCATGCAACACACTCCCAATCACACCGATATCCGCGACGCCGTCGCAAAACTCTGCGCCGGCTTTCCCGGCGAATACTGGCGCAAGCTCGACCGCGAGATGGCCTATCCGACAGAGTTCGTCGCTGCGCTGACGCAGAGTGGCTTTCTCTCGGCGCTGATCCCGGAGGAGTATGGCGGGGCGGGCCTCTCGCTCTCGGCCGCCACCGTGATCATGGAGGAGATCCAGCGCCAGGGCTGCAACGGCGCCGCCTGCCATGCGCAGATGTACATCATGGGCACGTTGCTCAGGCACGGCTCACTTGGGCAGAAGCAGAGCTATCTGCCTGGGATCGCCTCGGGTGAATTGCGCTTGCAGGCCTTCGGCGTCACCGAACCGACGAGCGGCACCGACACGACGTCGCTGCGCACGACTGCGCGACGCGAGGGCGACCATTACGTCGTCAACGGCCAGAAGATCTGGACGAGCCGGGCGGCGCAATCGGACCTGATGCTGCTGCTCGCCCGCACCACGCCGCGCGAGGAGGTCGCCAAGCGCACCGAAGGTCTCTCCGTCTTCGTGCTCGACATGCGCGAGGCCTCGAAGGCCGGCCTGACCATCCGGCCGATCCGCACGATGATGAACCACGCCACCACCGAGGTGTTCTTCGACAATGTCCGCGTGCCGGCGGAAAACCTGATCGGCGAGGAGGGCAAGGGTTTCCGCTACATCCTGTCGGGCATGAACGCCGAGCGCATCCTGATCGCCGCCGAATGCGTCGGCGACGCCAAATGGTTCATCGAGAAGGCCTCCGGCTACGCCAAAGAGCGCCAGGTCTTCGGCCGGCCGATCGGCCAGAACCAGGGCGTCCAGTTCCCGATCGCCAGGGCCTACGCCAATATGCGCGCCGCCGAATTGATGGTGCGCGAGGCGGTCAGGCTCTATGAGGCTGGCGAAAACTGCGGGGCGGAAGCCAACATGGCCAAGATGCTGGCGGCGGACGCCTCTTTTGAGGCGGCCAATGCCTGTATCCAGACCCATGGCGGCTTCGGCTTCGCCGAGGAATACGACATCGAGCGCAAGTTCCGCGAGACCCGCCTCTACCAGGTCGCGCCGATCTCGACCAATCTGATCCTGTCTTATCTCGCCGAGCATGTGCTGGGCATGCCCAGGTCGTATTGAAACCTGTTTTGAGGAAGGGCGCGGGGAACCCCTCTCCTGTAAGGAGAGGGGCAGGGGTGAGGTGTAGGCCAGATATCGTTGGCTTGAGCCGTCCGCGGTGAGACCGTCGCTTGGCTGGTCAAAGGGCCGACCCCTCACCCTGCCCTCTCCCTACGGGAGAGGGTTCCCCGCGCCCATACATCCAAGGACGCGCTATGAACATCACCCACCTCAAATCCTGGATCGGCAAGTCGATGGAGGCCTCCGACATCGTGACGCCACGTCTCGTGCAAAGCTTCGCCGCGACCTTCGCGCCGCATCTGGCGCCCTATCCCGAGGGCGAGGCGCCGCTCGCCCTGCATTGGTGCCTGGCGCCGCCGATCTCGCCGATGAACGCGATCGGCAGCGACGGTCACGCCGCCAAGGGCGAATTCCTGCCGCCCGTGCCATTGCCGCGCCGGATGTGGGCCGGCGGGACGATCGAGACGCTGGCCCCCTTGTGCGAAGGCGATCTGGTGACGCGCCGCTCCAGCATCGCCGATGTCAGCTTCAAGGAAGGCCGCACCGGGCCGCTCTGCTTCGTCGCGGTCGATCATGAGATCGTCACGGAGCGCGGCGTGGCGCTGCGCGAGCGCCACGATATCGTCTATCGCGAGGCGGCAAAACCGGGCGATCCGGCGGCTGCGCCCGCCCCAATCGAGACGCCTGCCCTAGCCGAGCCGGAAGCCGCCGATCTCGCCTGGGAGGTCGCGTCGAGCCCGGTCTTCCTGTTCCGCTATTCGGCGATCACCTTCAACAGCCACCGGATCCATTACGACCTGCCCTATGTCACGAGCGAGGAAGGCTATGCCGGCCTCGTCGTGCATGGGCCGATCCAGGCGACGCTGATGCTCAACATCATCGCGACGCTCTCGGCCGGCGAGCCGATCAAGTTCGACTATCGCGGCGTCAGCCCCCTGATCGCGGGCGAGCCCTTCAAGGTGAAGGCCAGGCGGCTGCCCGATGGCGCGATCAAGGCCTGGACGGAAGGCGCGGACGGGCGCCTGCGCATGGAAGGCGTCAGCCGGGCGGGCTGACGCATCTCAGGACGGCGGAATGAAGGGCTGGGAGATCTCCTGGAACAGCGGCAGGGCTTCGTGCCGGTCGGCATGGGCGGCGAGCGCTGGGTATTCGGCCCAGGACACCAGCCCCGGATGCGCCTCGCCCAGAAAACGCAGCGCGACCGCAACGGCGATATCGGCATGGCCGATCCCGCCACTGAGCCAGTATTCGCCCGCTCGGCCGGCGCGATCGGTTTCGAGGACGCCGAGAACGGCGAGGATCTGGACGCGGCACCTGTCGGCCCAGAGATCCGAGATCTCCCGGTGCAGCCGCTGCTCGTAGAACAGGCTGACGGCCTTGTCGGCGAGCCCCATGGCGAGCGCCGCGACCCTCACAGCGCGATGCCGGGCCGGCTCCTGCCGCGGGAACAGCGCGCGCTCGGCCGGCACGAGACCGTCGAGGAAATCGATCGCGCTCGGGCTGTCGACCAGCACCGCGCCATCGTCCAGAACCAGCGTCGGCACGCGCGTCAACGGGTTATAGCTGCGGATCTTGTCGGCGTCGCCGAAGACCGACCAGGGCCGATGCTCGAAGGGCAGGCCGTAGAGCTTCAATGCAATGGCAACGCGCCGCACGAACGGGGAATCATACTGGCCAATCAGGATCATCGCGCGCCTTGTCGAATTGCCGCCTTCCGGCCGGAACAGCGTCATCTTCCACGTGTCACGCCAGCGCCGCAATGCTAGCTTCTCGTCCGCCCAACGAGATCAGGAGCCAGCTATGTCAGGCGAAACGCAATTCAACCGCCGTGACACGCTGAAGGCGGGAGCAGCGATAGCCGCAAGCGCCGCCCTGCCCACGATCGCCACCGCCCAAGCTCCCGCACGGATGAAACTGCGCCTGCTCGAGACGACCGATCTCCACGTCAATGTCGTGCCTTACGACTATTTCCGCGATGCAGCCGACGACACGGTCGGCCTTGCCAAGACCGCGAACCTGATCAAGGCGGCCCAGGCCGAGGTCAAGAACAGCATGCTGTTCGACAATGGCGACTTCCTGCAGGGTTCATCGCTCGGCGACTACATCGCCTACAAGAAGGGGCTGAAGGCCGGCGACACCCACCCCATGCTCGCCGCCATGAACGCCCTGCCCTATACCTGCGGCACCTTCGGCAATCACGAGTTCAATTACGGGCTCGAATTCCTCGACAACGGCATCGCCAAGGCCGAGTTCCCGCTGGTCTGCGCCAATATCGAGATGACCAGCGGCTATCCGATGGTCGATCCCTGGCGCTTGTTCGAGCAAAGCTTCGAGGACGAATCCGGCGCCCAGCACGTCCTCAAGATCGGCGTGATCGGCTTCGTGCCGCCGCAGATCATGCAATGGGACAAGGCCAATCTCGACGGCAAGCTGGTCGCGGGCGACATCATCAATGCGGCGACGAAGCATCTGCCGGAGTTGCTGAAGGCCACGCCCGACATCGTCGTGGCGCTCTGCCATTCCGGCATCGCCGGCGGCGAACGCAAGGGCATGGAGGAGAATGCGGCGCTGCATCTGGCCAAGCTCGACGGCATCGACGTCGTCCTGACCGGCCACCAGCATCTGGTCTTCCCCGGCGGCAAGGCCTTCGACGGCATTGCCGGCGTCGACAACGTCAAGGGTTCGCTGCACGGCAAGCCGGCTTGCCAGCCCGGCTTCTGGGGTTCGCATCTCGGCATCATCGACCTCGATCTCGAAAAGCGCGGCGAGCGCTGGCAGATCGCCGATTTCAAGGTCGAGCCGCGGCCGATCTACGAGCGCACGCCCGACCGCAAGATCGTGCCCAAGGCCGCAACCGACGCCGCCATTCTCGCCTCGGTGAAGACCGACCATGAGGCGACGCTGAGCTATATGCGCGAGCCGGTGGGCGCGACCCTGAGCCCGATCAACAGCTTCTTCGCGCTGGTCACCGACGATCCCTCGATCCAGATCGTCACCGACGCCCAGGCGGCCTATGCCAAGGGGCTGATGGCGCAGACGCCGATGAAGGCGCTGCCGATCCTCTCGGCCGCCGCGCCGTTCAAATCCGGCGGGCGGGCGGGGCCGGCCTTCTTCACCGACATTGCCGCCGGGCCATTGGCGCTCAAGAACATCGCCGACATCTATCTCTACCCGAACACGGTGCAGATCGTGAAAATCACCGGTGCGCAGGTGCGCGAATGGCTGGAGCGCTCGGCCGGCATCTTCAACCGCATCGACCCCGCCAGGACCGAGGAGCAGCCGCTGATCAACGAGGGTTTCCCGGCCTTCAATTTCGATGTGATCGACGGCGTGACCTATCACATCGATGTCACCAAGGCCTCGCGCTATGACGGCGACGGCAAGCTCGTCGCGCCCGATGCCCACCGCATCGTCGACCTCGCCTTCCAGGGCAAGCCAATCGACGAGGCAGCCGAGTTCATCGTCGTCACCAATAATTACCGCGCCTCGGGCGGCGGCAATTTCCCGGGCACCAGGACGACCGTGGTGCTGGAGGCGCCCGACCTCAACCGCGACGTGGTCGTGCGCTACATCCTGGAGAAGAAGACGATCGATCCCAAGGCCGATGGCAACTGGGCGATCGCGCCCTTGCCGGCCGGGGTCAACGCCACCTTCGTCACCTCGCCGGCTGCCGCCGGAAAGCTGCCCGCGGGGCTGAAGGCCGAGGCTGCGGGCGATGGCGGCGAGGGCTTTGCGAAGTGGCGGTTGAGGGGCTGAGCGTGAGGGCTTTTGCCGCCGCGCTCTCGTTCTGCCTGCCTCTCGCGGCGACCTGCGCTGCCCAGCAGCCCGAGGTGCTGAGTTGCATCGGCCCTTTCGCCCGCGCTGCCAACGAGGCGGCGCTGGTCAAGGCGTTCGGACAGCAGAATGTCGCGCGCGCCGAGATCGATGTCGGCGAGGGCATGACCGAAGCGGGAACGATCGTCTATCCGCGCGACCCGAAACGGCGGCTCCAGGTGCTCTGGCACGAGAGCAAGGCGCGCAGCCGGCCTGCCTCGATCAGCATCCCACTGGGCGCCATCTGGCGCATCGACGTGCCCGGCGTGCAGCCTCCGATCCGCCAGGGCATGACGCTTGCCGAGGTCGAAGCCGCGAATGGCCGCCCCTTCGAGATTCTGGGCTTCGGCTGGGACCGGGGCGGCCATGCCGGGGACTGGAAAGGCGGCCGCCTTTCCAAGCCCGACGGTGGCTGCGAATTGTCGCTCCGGTTTGATCCCGAGCCCGGCTTCCTGGCCATGGAGGCGATTTCGGGCGACAGGCCGTTCAGTTCGGCCGATGCACGGATGCGGGCGGTGAAGCCGGTCGTCGTCGAGGTCCGGCTGAACTGGCCGTGAGAGTAGGTTGGGGTGTTGTCCCGCTAGCTCACGCGCGGCACGCCGCAGAGCGCGCGGCACGCTACTGCTCGGATGAGCCCAAGGACTTGTGGGCCCAAGCACTTCTGAGCCCAAGGACTTGCCGCATCTCCTGCGAGCCAGCATGCTCTCGAAAAAATCGGGAGGACCACATGCTGCGGATCATCTTGGCCATCATGACGCTTCTATCGGGACTGGCGGGCGACGCCATGGCGCAATCGGGCACTCTTGCCTGGAAGACGAGTTGGACTGCCTCCGCGCAAGGGCCCTACCCCATCGGGAATCCTTCAGCCCAACCCGACCAGCGCTTCGCCTTTCCCGATCCGGCCGCGGGCGCGAACGACCAGAGCTTTCGCCTGATCCTGCGCCCGAGCCTGTGGGGGCGACAGGCCCGGATCCGCCTGACCAATGCCTTCGGCACGAGACCCGTGACCTTCGATGATGTCCATGTCGGGCTGCAGCTCGGCTCGGCCGCGCTTGTTCCCGGCAGCAACCGGCCCGCGACCTTCGCCGGCAAAGCCTCCTTGACGCTCGAGCCCGGTGCGTCGGCCTGGAGCGACCCGGTCGATCTGCCCTTCGCGAGCGATCCGGCCTCGCCGCTGCTGCAGGGCCGCAAGCTCGCGGTCTCCCTGCATGTCGCGGGCGAAAGCGGCCCGATGACCTGGCATGCCAAGGCGCTGCAGACCTCCTATGTCACAGCGCCGCGCACTGGGGCAAAGGGTTCGGAGGAAGGCGAGGACGCCTTCATCAACCCCACCGCCTCCTGGTTCTTCGTCGATGCGCTCGACATGCAGGCGCCGGCCGACACGCCGGTGGTCGTCGCCTTCGGCGATTCGATCACGGACGGCACGGCCTCGACCATGAATGGCGACGATCGCTGGCCCGACGTGCTGGCGCGCCGCCTCTCCCAACATTTCGGCGTCAACCGCGTCGCCGTGGTGAATGCCGGCATCGGCGGCAACCAGATCGCGGGACCGGCCGAGTATTCCCCAACCAAGCCCTTTCCGGGCGGCCCGGCGGCCACCCAGCGGCTGGAGCGCGACGTGCTCTCGCTTTCGGGCGTCACCAGCCTGATCTGGCTGGAAGGCATCAATGATTTCAGCAAGAACGGCAACGCAGCGGCTGAACCCGTTCAGAACGCCATGCGCGACGGCATCGCCAAGCTGCGGGCGCGCGGCATCCGTACCGTAGGGGCAACGGTCGTATCGGCCCTCGGCAGCACGAGCCCGGCCCATGGCCACCCCGAGCAGGATGAGAAGCGCAAGGCCCTGAACGCCTTCATCCGCAGCCCCGGCAGCTTCGACGCCGTGGTCGATTTCGACGCGGCGACGCTCGATCCCGCGACCGGTGGCCTCAAACCCGCCTTCGTGCCGGAGGCGACGACGGGCGGGCCGGGCGACAAGCTCCACCCCAACCGGACAGGCTATCAGGCGATGGGCTTCGCCATCGATCCCGCCGCGGTCGTGCTAGGGCTGAAGCGGTAGACCGCTTTCCGCACAGCCTGAATCGTCATTGCGAGCACCCGGGTCTTGCCTTCGGCAAGCCCGAGTACAGGCTCCGCGAAGCAATCCAGGGGACGTAGAGCGAGACCTCCTGGATTGCTTCGCTGCGCTCGCAATGACGGCGAGGTTCAAGCTAAATCATCGGAATCGAACAGCGCGGGGCCGGCTCAGTGCGCCAACCAGGAGCGGGGCGTCAAACACCGCCCGCGACATTGACTGCTGCCATCAGGCGCATCCGGGTCAGCCTGCCCCGGCTCTCGACCAGGGCATCAGCGAGAGCAGCCGCCGGGCCGCGCAGGACGCGCGCCGAGCCGACCACCACGAACTCGACTTGGCCAAGCGCCGGCAGGCCGCTCGCCGCCGATATGTCGGTGAGGCCCTGTGGCATCAATCGGCGCGAATGCGGCATGACGCCCAGGCCAGCGAAGACAGCGGCGCCGAGCCCACTCAGGCTGCCGGAGGTGCAGGCGATGCGCCAGGAACGGCCGGCCCGATCGAGCGTCGCGATAGCGATCTCGCGGGTGACGCTGGGCGGCGGGTAGAGCACAAGCGGCACGGGCTGCTTCGGATCGAGCGCCTGACCAGCCCCGACCCAGGCGAGATCGTCACGCAGCACCGAGCGGCCACGGGCATCACCCTCGCGGCGCTTGCAGAAGATCAGGTCGAGCGCACCGTGATCCAGCGTCTCGTAGAGCGTCTCGCTCAATCCCACGGTCAGTTCGAGATCGACGAGGGGATGACCGCGCACGAAGTCGCGCAGCAAATTGGGCAGGCCCGAGAGCACGAAATCCTCCGAAGCGCCGAAACGCAGCCTCTCGCGCGTCTTGGCACCGGTGAAGTAGCTCCGCGCCCGCGCATCGGCATCGAGGATGCGGCGGGCGAAGCCCAGCATCGCATCGCCGTCGACGGTCGTTTCCAGCGAATGCGTGTCGCGGTTCAGGAGTTTGCGACCGGCCGCAAGCTCCAACCTTCGGACATGGTGGCTGACCGTCGGCTGGCCGAGATTGAGGCGCGCAGCGGCCCGGGTGAAGCCGCCCTCCTCCACCACCGTAATGAAGCTGCGCAGCAGGACAGGGTCGAAAGGGTGCGGCATGGCTGGCGCCTTTCATTGCGAAACGTAATGACAATTAGCATATCATGTGGCGTTCCGTCATAAGCCGAAATGCGGGATATAGCGGCCCTCAATCAAGGAGTGCTCCCGATGCGATCCCTGCTCGCCCGCTTCGCGCCAGATCCCTACATCATGGCGCTGCTCGGCACGGTCGCCTTCGCCTCCGTCCTGCCGGCCCATGGCGAGGGTGCCCATGTCATCGGCCTCGTCACCAACCTCGCCATCGGCCTGCTGTTCTTCCTCTATGGCACGCGGCTTGCGCCCAGCGCGGCGCTGGAGGGCTTGCGCCACTGGCGGCTGCACAGCCTCGTGCTGGCGGCGACCTTCCTCGCTTTCCCGGCGATCGCCCTGCTCCTGCGCCTGCTGATGCCGTCCCTGCTGACGCCCGGGCTGTGGGCGGGACTGATCTTCCTCTCGGTGCTGCCCTCCACCGTGCAGTCCTCGATCGCCTTCACCTCGATCGCCGGCGGCAATGTTCCAGCCGCGCTCTGCGCGGCCTCGGCCTCCAACCTCATCGGCATCGTGATCACGCCGCTGCTGGCGGCGCTGCTCCTGACCACGCAGGGGCACGGCTACCAGGCCGGCGCTGTCGGCGACATCCTGGTGCAATTGCTGCTGCCCTTCGCCGCCGGCCAGCTGCTGCGGCCCTGGATCGGCGGCTGGATCGCCAGCCACAAGCGCATGCTCGGCTTCGTCGATCGCGGCTCGATCCTGCTCGTCGTCTACACCGCCTTCAGCGAGGGCGTGACCCAGGGCATCTGGCACCAGCTCGATCTGGAGCAGCTCGGCGCGCTCGTCCTGGTCAATGTGCTTCTGCTCGCGACCGTGCTCGCCGGCACCCGCCTGCTGTCGCGCGCGCTCGGCTTCTCCCGGCCCGACGAGATCACCATCGTCTTCTGCGGCTCGAAGAAGAGCCTCGCGAGCGGCCTGCCGATGGCGAGCATCCTCTTCGCCGGCCAGTCGGTGGGCCTGATCGTGCTGCCGCTGATGCTGTTCCACCAGATCCAGCTCATTGCTTGCGCCGTGCTGGCGAAGCGCTATGCCGCAGCGAACGCGCCGGCGCCTGTGTTGGCAGGCAGCGAGGCGGTGGCGCGAAGCTGACGCGTCAAGGAGCTTCTTTCAGAGGCTGCGCCGGAAAAGAAACCGGTTCCAGCCCCCTCACCCCTCCACCAGCCTGCGCGCGATCACCTGCGCCTGGATCTCCGCCGCGCCCTCGAAGATGTTGAGGATGCGCGCGTCGCAGAGCACGCGGCTGATCGGATATTCCAGCGCGAAACCGTTGCCGCCATGGATCTGCAGCGCGTTGTCGGCTGCGGCCCAGGCGACGCGAGCGCCCAGCAGCTTGGCCATGCCGGCCTCGAGATCGCAGCGGCGCTCGGCGTCCTTCTCGCGCGCAGCGAAATAGGTGAGCTGGCGGGCGATCAGGATCTCGACCGCCATCATGGCGAGCTTGTCGGCGACGCGCGGGAAGGCGATCAACGGCTTGCCGAACTGGATGCGGTCCTGGGCGTATTTCAGGCCGAGATCGAAGGCCGATTGGGCGACGCCGACGGCCCGCGCCGCCGTCTGGATGCGAGCGGCCTCGAAAGTCTGCATGAGCTGCTTGAAGCCCTGTCCTTCGACGCCGCCGAGCAGGTTTTCCGCCTTGACCTCGAAGCCGTCGAAGGCGAGCTCGTACTCCTTCATGCCGCGATAGCCGAGCACCTCGATCTCGCCGCCGGTCAGGCCTGCAACCGGGAACGGGTCTTCGTCCGTACCGCGCGGTTTCTCGGCGATCAGCATGGAGAGGCCGCGATAGCCGGCCGCATCCGGGTCGGTGCGCACCAGCAGCGTCATGATGTCGGCGCGGACGGGATGAGTGATCCAGGTCTTGTTGCCTGAGACCTTCCAGACGGCCGCATCCCCCTGGCCATGCTTCACCGCCTTGGTGCGCAGGCTGGCAAGGTCCGAGCCGGTGTTGGGTTCGGTGAAGACGGCCGTCGGCAGCACCTCGCCGGCAGCGAGCTTGGGCAGCCACTTCTGCTTCTGTGCGTCCGTGCCGCCGCAGAGGATGAGTTCGGCCGCGATCTCGGACCGCGTGCCGAGCGAACCGACGCCGATATAGCCGCGAGACAACTCCTCCGAGACGACGCACATCGAGACCTTGGAGAGGCCCATGCCGCCGAATTCCTCGGGGATGGTCAGGCCGAAGACACCGAGCTCGGCCATCTTCTCGACCACCGGCATCGGGATGTAGTCGTTCTCGAGGTGCCATTCATGGGCGTGGGGCGTCACTTCGGCGGCGCAGAAGCGGCGCATCTCGCTGCGGATCGCCTCAAGCGTCTCGTCGAGGCCGGGATCGCCGACGCTGATCAAGCCATGGTCCTGGCTGAAGAGCGACACGAGGCGGGCGCGGTTCTCAGGCGTATTGCCTTCCGCGATCAGCGTCTCGGCCGCGTCCGAACGGGCAGCAGTGATCGCCTTGGCCGGGAGCCCGAGCGCGCCAAGCCGCACAATCTCGCCTTGGCTCATCGGGATGCCGCCGAAGATCTGCGCGGCATATTCGCCGGCGCCGATGCGGATGGCGTAGTCCTCGGTCGCACCGTAGCGGCCCTCGGCCTGGAGGCGCTCGCCATAGGCCTTCATCTCGCGCAGCGCCATGACATAGGTCGCAAGCCAGGAGAGACCGTGAGCGGCGTGCTGTTCGGCTTCGAGCTTCGCCGCGGAAATCTTGCCGTCGATCGTGACCTTCTGGCGCACCGCTGCGATCGCCTGCTCCAACAGCGTCTCGAAGCCGGGCAAGGCCGCGGCGATCAGGTTGATCGCGCTGTCAGGCATTCCGGATGCGGCGGCAGCGTTCGCGCTCATGATTTCTCTCCCTTTGTTGCGACGCAGCATAGGGCGAGTTTTCCAAAATCAGAAATGCCTCTTTGGGCGCAAAACGTCATTGCGAGGAGCGACAGCGACGAAGCAATCCAGGGGGACTGAACCCTGTCCCCCTGGATTGCTTCGCTGCGCTCGCAATGACGGTGGATTACTTTCGGCTCGCCAGCACGACGCCCACAACCGTCACCACCACGCCGGCGATCTGAACCGGCGACAGCGCCTCGCCGAAAAGAATCCAGGCTTCGCCCGCGACCAGAACCGGCACGAGATAGAGGAAGGTCGAGACGCGCGAGATCGCGCCGCGCCGGATCATCATCAGATAGAGCCCGACGCCGCCGAGCGAGAGCGCCAGCACCGACCAGGCCAGCACCAGGATCATGGTGAGGTTCCACTCGATGCGCATCGGCTCCAGCGCCCAGGCGAAGGGCAGCGTCACGATGAAGGCGGTGCCGTATTGCATGGCCGTGACCGTGCGCAGATCGCCCGAGACGATGCGGGCCTTCTGGTAGAAGGAGCCGAAGGTCACCGCGAGCATGGCGAGGACATTGATTGCAACCGGCAGCACGATGCCCAAAAGTGCCGCGGGTTCGACACCGACAAGCTTGGGCTCGAGCACCAGCGCGATACCGAGGAAGCCGCAGAGGATGCCGACCCAGCGGATCGGCGATATCCGCTCGCCTACGAGCGCCGGCGCGAACAGCGCGGTCAAAATCGGCTGGAGGCCCGCGATCAGGCCGGAAATGCCGGTCGGCAGACCGTTGCGGATCGCCCACCACAGGCCACCGAGATAGGCTGCGTGCAGCAGGACACCGGTGACGATGCAGTCGATGATGGCGCGCCGGCCCTTGGGCCAGGGCGCGCGCAGCGCGAAGGCGAGCCCCGCAAGCAGCACGCCGGCGCAGGCGAAGCGAATGGCCAGGAAGGTCAGCGCATCCGCATAGAGCGCCGAATAGCCGGCGACGACCCAGCCTGACGACCAGAGGAAGGTGAAGATGACGGGCGTGAACCGCAGGAACAGGGCGGAATCGAGCATGGGAACCGGCTTTCGGATGCCAGCCTGTAAAGCGGACGGCCCGGCCTGTCGCCCCATGTGGACGCGCATAAGCCATGTGCGGACTGATGCGCCGCGCTATTCGCCTCCTGCAAAAAAGCCCAGCGCCGTCTCGGCCGCTCCGGCAACCCGACCAATGCCGGGCTCTACCTGACCGCGATCATCTTCATCAGCCTGGTCAGCCTCTGGGGCTGCCGACGCTTGGGCGTGCGGTAGAATTGGGTGTGCGCTAGAATTGGTCGTGCGCTAGGATTGGGAGTGCGGTGAGACCGGGAGCAGGAAGCGCGCCTGACGCTCTGGCCGCCCTCTGCCCGCGCCGTCAAGCTCACCCCGCCAGCGCCTCCGCCACATCCTCATAGGTCCGCAGGCCCGTGCGCGGCGCTGTCACCAGCACCGCCATATTGCCCGGCGCATGCTCGTTCTTCCACATCTTCTGATGGGCGAGCGGGATCTTGTCCCAGGGGAAGACCTCGGACATGCAAGGGTCGACGCGGCGGTCGAGCACAAACTGGTTCGCCGCACTCGCCTGTTTGAGATGGGCGAAATGCGAGCCCTGCACGCGCTTCTGCCGCATCCAGACATAGCGGGCATCGAAGGTTATGTTGAAGCCCGAGGTACCGGCACAGAACACGATCATGCCGCCGCGCTTGGCGACGAGACATGAGACCGGGAAAGTCGCCTCGCCGGGATGCTCGAAGACGATATCGACATCCTTCTTGCCCGTGATGTCCCAGATCGCCTTGCCGAACTTGCGGGCCTCCTTGGTCCAGTCGTTGTATTCGGGGCTGTTGACCGTGGGCATCTGGCCCCAGCAGTTGAAATCCTTGCGGTTGATCACGCCCTTGGCGCCGAGGCCGAGCACGTAGTCGCGCTTGCTCTCGTCGGAGATCACGCCGATCGGGTTGGCGCCGGACGCCGCACAAAGCTGCACGCCGAAGACGCCGAGACCACCCGACGCACCCCAGATCAGCACATTGTCGCCGGGCTTGATGGTGTGGGGAGCGTGGCCGAAGAGCATGCGATAAGCGGTCGCCAGCGTCAGCGTGTAGCAGGCGGCCTCCTCCCAGGCCAAATGCTTCGGCTTCTGCATCAGCTGGCGCGACTGCACCCGGCAGAACTGGGCGAAGGAGCCATCCGGCGTCTCATAACCCCAGATGCGCTGGGATGAGGAGAACATCGGGTCGCCGCCATTGCACTCCTCGTCGTCGCCATCATCCTGGTTGCAATGGACAATGACCTCGTCGCCGACCTTCCAGCGCTTCACCTTGGTGCCGACAGCCCAGACGATGCCGGAGCAATCCGAACCCGCGACATGCAGCGAGCCCTTGTGGACGTCGAAGGGCGAGATCGGCTGGCCCAGCCCCGCCCAGATGCCGTTATAGTTGACGCCGCCGGCCATCACGAGCAGCAGCACCTCCTCCTCGCCGATCGCCCAGGTCGGGATCACCTCGATCTGGAAGCTCTCGATCGGCGGGCCGTGGCGCTCGCGCCGGATCGTCCAGGCGTACATGTTGGCCGGTACATGGCCGAGCGGCGGCAGTTCGTTCAGTTCGTAGAGATCCTTGAGCGCGGCCTGCGGCTTGGACATCGTCGTCTCCCTGTTCTTGTTCGCCGGCGGCTTATCGCGCGCGCTCGACTGCTCCCTATGGCTAGGCAGGTGATGATGCCGCGTCATGCTGCGCTGCGCCATCCCCCTAAGGAATTATACTGCAGCGCAAAAACGAACCGCATTTTCACCGGCGCCCTCCGCTTGCCGCATGCTACCGCATCAGACCAAATACGATATGCGGTCTGATGCGGTAGCGCTTTGATTTGGCATCGGCTTGTTCCGAAAACCGGTTCCCACTTTTCGGGCCGATGCTTGTTTTGATCTTGCATCGGCTTGTTCCGAAAACCGGTTCCCACTTTTCGGGCCGATGCTCGCTTTGATCTTGCATCGGCTTGGTCCGAAAACCGGTTCCCACTTTTCGGGCCGATGCTCTAGCATCTGCCGCCTGCCGACAGGATTCCCCCCGCGATGCGCGCTTATTCTCTGATGCTCGGCCTGCCCGATATGGCGATGCCGCAAATGCTCGTCCTGATCGCCATCATCGTCACTGCGGCCTTCGCGCTGGCCTGGATCGCCGACGCCATTCTCGGCGATGGCGGCTTCGGCGTTTTCTTCAACGCGGTGATCCTGCTCATCGGCGCCTTCATCGGCGCGCTGGTCTGGAAGCGCCTGGGCTATGCGATCGGCACCAGCCCGCAGGCCACGGCCGCCATCGTCTCCACCTGCGCGGGCATGGCGCTGCTGCTGATCGGCGGCGTGCTACGCCGCTGGATGTAATGTTTTCTACCTTGCCTCGGAACCAGACCGTCATTCCGGACAAGCCGCCCCCGGGACGACGCAGTGGTTCCGAGGACAGGCAGTAGGTCCCGGGAAACCCGTCAGGCCGGTTTGTAGGCCGCCAGCATGTAGTTGACGTCGGTGTCGCGCGCGGCCGACCAGCGGTCGGCGAGCGGGTTGTAGACCACGCCAGTGCTCTCGCCGAGATCGAGCCCACCGGCCTCGATCGCCGCGCCAAGCTCGTCGGGCGTCACGAACTTGTTCCAGTCATGCGTGCCGCGCGGCAGCCAGCGCAGCACATATTCCGCACCGACGATGGCGAGCGCGTAGGATTTGAGCGTGCGGTTCAGCGTCGCCATCACCAGGAGGCCGCCGGGTTTCACCGCCTGGCAGCAGGCCGCCACAAAAGCATCGACATCGGCGACATGCTCGACGACCTCCATCGCCAGCACGATGTCGAAGGTTCGGCCCTGCGCAACCAGCGCCTCAATCGTCTCCTGGCGATAGTCGATCGCCAGCCCGCTCTTCCCGGCATGGGCGCGCGCCACGGTGATGTTGGTCGGCGCCGGATCGAGCCCGGTCACTTGTGCGCCCAGCCGCGCCAGGGGCTCGGAGAGCACGCCGCCGCCGCAGCCGATATCGACCAGGGTCAGGCCGTCCAGCGCCGTCAGCGTCTTGGGATCACGCGAGAACTGCGCACAGGCCAGGTCGCGAACGAAGCCCAATCGCACCGGATTGAACTTGTGCAGCACCGCCATGGGGCCTTTCGGATCCCACCAGGTCTTGGCGATGGCCTCGAAACGCGCGACCTCGGCAGGGTCGATCGTCGAGCCGTCGCGCTGAGCCGTCGCCGCCATGGCCTTGTTCCTTCCTCTAATCAGAAGCTGACCCGCATCGCATTGACAGTCCGGCCGCCGCCCGTCATCTACACCGGCCTCGCGTAGGGCGCGAGGGTGACCTTTCGTCCCGGCTCGTCCGGGACTGTTGATTTGAGAGCCTCTGGACCGCCATGGCCCGTCTGGTGATGAAATTCGGCGGAACCTCCGTCGCCACTGTCGAGCGCATCAAGAACGCCGCCCGCCATGTGAAACGCGAGTTCGACGCCGGCCATCAGGTCGCGGTCGTGGTCTCGGCGATGTCCGGCAAGACCAACGAATTGGTCGGCTGGAGCAAGGAAGCCTCGGCGCTCTACGATCAGGCTGAGTACGATGTCGTCGTCGCCTCGGGCGAGCAGGTGACCTCGGGCCTGATGGCGATGGTGCTGCAGGAGCTCGGCCTGCCCGCCCGCTCCTGGCAGGGCTGGCAGATTCCGATCTACGGCTCGGACGCGCATGGCTCCTCGCGGATCGAGGCGGTCGAGCCCGCCGGCATCCTCGCCGGCTTCGACCGCAATCGCGAGATCGCGGTCTGCTCCGGCTTCCAGGGCGTGCACGCCTTGAGCAACCGTATCGTCACGCTGGGACGCGGCGGCTCCGACACCAGCGCGGTTGCGCTCGCGGCCGGGCTGAAGGCCGATCGCTGCGACATCTACACCGATGTCGACGGCGTCTACACCACCGATCCGCGCGTCGTGCCCAAGGCCCGGCGCATGGACAAGGTCTCCTTCGAGGAGATGCTGGAGATGGCCTCGCTCGGCTCCAAAGTGCTGCAGGTGCGCTCGGTCGAGATCGCCATGGTCCAGCGCGTGCCGACCTATGTGCGCTCCTCATTTGACGACCCCGACAATCCGAAATCTGGTACTCTTATCTGCGACGAGGACGACATCGTGGAACAGCAGATCGTCACCGGCATCGCGTTTTCGCGCGACGAAGCCCAGCTCACGCTCCGGCGCGTCGCCGACAAGCCCGGCGTGGCGGCGGCGATCTTCGGCCCGCTCGCCGATGCCAACATCAATGTCGACATGATCATCCAGGTCGTCTCCGACGATCAGGCGACGACCGACATCACCTTCACCGTGCCGACCGCCGATTACGAGCGGGCGAAGACGCTGCTGGAAAGCCGGCACGCCGACATCGCCTATCAGTCGCTGCAAGGCGCGACCGATGTGGTCAAGATCTCGGCGATCGGCGTCGGCATGCGCAGCCATGCCGGCGTCGCCGCGCGCGCCTTCCGGGCCCTGGCCGAGAAGGGCATCAACATCCGCGCGATCACGACCTCCGAGATCAAGTTCTCGGTGCTGATCGACGCCGCCTATACCGAGCTTGCGGTGCGCACGCTGCACTCACTCTACGGGCTCGATGCCGCGTAGGCCTGCGGGCCTTCACGGCGCCGGTACAAGCAACCCTCCAGCATCAGACCGAATATCGCGTTCGGTCTGATGCTGGAGGGTTTTGATTTTGCATCGGCTTGTCCCGAAAACCGGTTCACACTTTTCGGGCCGATGCTTTAGCCAGCTGCGCCCGCGCCATTCAGATGCAGCGCGAAGCCCGTCGCATCCGGCTCGCTCAGCTCGGGGCGCAGCTGCATGCTCGGGACCAGATAGTCGCCGCCATTCTGCGGCCGATAGCGGATGGTTGGGGTGGTCGCGAGTGTCCGCATCCTCTCGCGCAGGCGCTCGGCAACGGGCTCGAAGCCGGCCTCATCGAAACGATCGACTCTGTAGGCCACGAACGGCGGGAGCACGTCGTACCCCGGATAATAGAGGATCCCGTGATTGATCGGGAACAGCAGATCGTCGATCGGCCCGTTGATCCCGCGGGGGGCGTAATGCTCCTCCCAACCGCCGGCGGTCACGACCAACATTGCGCGTTTCCCCGCGAGGGTTCCCTCGCCGTAGCGGTCACCCCATCGCTGATCGCTGTGCTCGCCGACGCCATAGGCAAAGCCGTAGGCGAACACCCGGTCGACCCAGCCCTTGAGGATCGCCGGCATGGCGAACCACCAAAGGGGAAATTGGAGGATCAAGGTATCGGCCCACAGGAGCTTCTCGATTTCGGCTTTGACATCGTCAGTCAACGTGTTGGTGTCGAAGGCCTTTTTGGACGCCGCGACCGGTATGAACCGTCCGTCCGGCGCCAGCGAGGGGAAGTCGGCACGGTCTACCTCGGATTTCCAGCCGTCGGCGTAAAGGTCTGAAATCCGCACCTCATGGCCCTGGGCCTTAAGCTCCTCGATGGCGACGTCGCGCAACGCGCCGTTGAGCGAACGCGGCTCTGGATGGGCGAAGACAAACAGGATTTTCATGGTTCAGCGATCCCGGTGGGTTGATTGGCATTCAAGTAGCCAGAGCCCATGCGTTCCGTTAGATGTTGGCAATGCATAAGATTATGCCGGATTATGGATAGATCTGACGTCACGCTCGAACGCATGCGCAGCTTCGTCCGCGTCGCCGAGCGCGGCAGCCTGTCGGCGGTCGCGCGCGAGCTCGGGGTCGGGCAGTCGACGATCACCCGGCATCTGCGCGAGCTCGAAGAGGCCGTCGGCGTGCCGCTGCTCAGCCGGACCACCCGGCGCGTTACGATGACCGATGAAGGCGGCCGCTACTATGCCGACTGCATCCAGATCCTGCGCCTGGTCGAGCAGGCCGGCGACGAGGCGCGGGGCACGCGCGGCGCACCGGTCGGCACGATCCGGATCTCCTGCACCGCGGCGTTCGGGGTCCTGCACGCCAGCCGACTGATCTTCGCGTTCCAGGATCGTTATCCCGAGATCGGGGTCGATCTCAGCCTCACCGACGAACGCGTCGACCTTGTCCGGGAAGGCGTCGATATCGCGCTGCGCCTGGGCCCGCTCAGCGACAGCTCGATGAAGCTCAGGGTTCTCGGCCAATGCCGGCGCCTGCTGGTGGCGGCGCCGGATTACCTGGCGGCGCGCGGGCGGCCGACGACCCCGCGGGATCTCTCCGGCCATGAAGGCATCCGGATGTCGAATGTGGCGGGCAGCGACACGCTGACCCTGCAAGGGCCGGACGGCGCGCGCCATGTCGTGCCCCTCAGTGGGCGTTTCCGGGTCGACCACGGGCTTGCCGCGCGCGAGGCCCTGGCCGCCGGGCGCGGCATCGGCCCGACCCATCAATGGCTGGTCGGCGATCTCCTGGCGGCCGGCCGGCTCGAGGCGATCCTGCCCGACTATACGCTGCCTTTCGTGCCGCTGAGCCTGCTGATCGTTCCCGAGCGCGCCGGCATCGCCCGGGTCCGGCTGCTGGTCGACTTCCTCGCCCACGAGATCGGCGGCATTCCGGGGATCGAGACGCCGCGGTCCTAGAGCCGGATCAATGCGAAAAACCGGCACCCACTTTTCGCATCCTGCTCTTGCGTCAGATGGAGTTCCCGCCCAGGGCCACAGGTTCATTCATAGGCACGACGCAGCTTAAAATACGTGCAGGCAAGTTCCGGGATTCATTAAGACTTTGATGGGATTGTCTGAGCGGGGTCAAACTTTCAGGCTGCAGCATTCCTTGGACCGTAATCCGAAAACCGATTCATCGGGAGTGAAGCCTGTCGCCATCACCGGCACAGCCGTCGAGCGTCTCCTGCTTGCATCCGGCGTCGACGACCAGGCCCGTGTGATCGCCCGCTCCCTGCTGCCGACACTCTCTGCCAAGGCCGGCGATGCCTGCCACGCCTATTGCGACCATCTCGAGCGCTCGGTCGCCGATATGAAGCCCCATGTCGCCGAGCACCGCCAGGCGGTCGTCCAGGCCGAGGAACAGCATCTCAAGACCTTGTTCGGCGGCGAATTCGGCGAGGATTACGTCGCCTCCCTGAACAAGGCGGCCCTGACCGAGTTCGGCGACGCCCTGGGCATCCGCACGCGGCTGGGTACGACGCTGCGATTGATCGATCCGCTCTTCAAGGAAATCGGTCGCCGCCGGCGCTTCAGCAGCCGCAAGGCGATCGAGGAATGCGCTGCCCTGACCCGGCTGATCCTCTGCGACGCCATCGCCGCGACCTCCTGTCATCAACGGGCGAGCCGCATCAACCTGACGCAGCGCGAGAACCAGCTCCATCTGGCCGCCTCGTCCTTCCAGAACAACATCGTCCAGCTGTCGGAGAGCCTGAAGACGGCCGCCACCACCTTGAGGAACTACGCCGCGACCAGCCATTACCGCAGCGGCCAGGCGGACCGGGAAGCCACGCTTGCGGAGGATGCGGCGCGCGACTGCACCCAGCGCATCACCAGCACGGTCACGGCGACGAATGATCTGGTGCAGGCGCTCGACCATGTCAGCAGCGAGGCGCAGCAGAGCTTCTCGATCACCGGCCAGGCCGTCGCCGATACGCGCGAGGTTACCGCGTCGATCGCCGTGCTGGCGGAGGCT
Source organism: Bosea vaviloviae (assembly GCF_001741865.1). Taxonomy (NCBI): domain Bacteria; kingdom Pseudomonadati; phylum Pseudomonadota; class Alphaproteobacteria; order Hyphomicrobiales; family Alloboseaceae; genus Allobosea; species Allobosea vaviloviae. The sequence goes on along the minus strand of NZ_CP017147.1, from coordinate 3,542,491 downwards.
GCCGGTCGCATCGGCTCGATCGTGACCCTGATCCAGCAGATCGCGACCAAGACCAACCTGCTCGCCTTGAACGCCACCATCGAGGCGGCGCGCGCCGGCGAGGCCGGCAAGGGCTTCGCGGTCGTCGCCGGCGAGGTCAAATCGCTGGCGCACCAGACCGCCAGCGCCACCGCCGAGATCTCGACGCAGATCGCGCAAGTGCAGTCAGCGACCGAATCCTGCGTCAGCCATGTGAACTCGATCAGCCTGACCATCGCCCGGCTGGAGGAATCGTCTGCCTCGATCGCCCAGACGGTCCAGCAGCAATCGGCCGCCACGAACGAGATGGCCGTCAACACGCAGGAAGCCGCCACCAGGACGGAGGAAGGCCTGCTCTCGGCCCAGGCCGCGCGGATGTCGATCGGCGACGTCACCAAGATGTCGATCGAGCTCGACAGCGCCGCCGTCCAGGTCGAGGCCTCGGCCGGGATGATCAGCGACCTCGTCACGCATTTCCTGTCGAACCTGCGTGCGGCCTGAGGCTAGACAATGTCCGCGTTCCTCCGAATCGCGGAAATTCTCTAGCTCTTTGTTTTATCGCATTTTCCCCGCGCAAACGCTTCGCGTTTGCGCGGGAGAACCGGTGTCCACTTCGCTCGACAATGCTCTATCCTCCGCGACGCGTCCTTCGCGGAGTCTCCATGATCGAGAGCGACTACGACTACATCATCATCGGTGCGGGCTCGGCCGGCGCGGTCATGGCCGCGCGGTTGAGCGAGAATCCGGCGGTCCGCGTGCTGCTGCTCGAAGCGGGGCGCGATTTCCGCACGGCGGAGACGCCGGAGCATATCCGCATCCCCAATCCGATGCGGGCGATCGCCGACGACGATTATCGCTGGCCGCAACTGATGGCGCGCCGGACGGAGCGGCAGGAACCCAAGCTGCTCTGGCGCGGGCGGGCTGTCGGCGGCTCATCGACCATCAATGGGCAGATCGCGATTCGCGGCGTGCCGGATGATTTCGAGCGCTGGGCGGCGCAAGGCTGCACCAGTTGGGGCTGGGCCGATGTCCTGCCCTCCTTCAACCGGCTCGAAACCGATGTGAATTTCGGCGATGCGCCCTGGCATGGCGATAGCGGGCCGATCCCGGTCTATCGCGCGCCCGAGGCGCAATGGGGGCGGGTCGACCGCGCGCTGAAGGAGGCTTCGCTGGCTCTCGGCTATGGCTGGTGCGAGGACCACAACGCGCCGGAAGGCACGGGCGCCTCTCCCTATGCGATCAACAGCAGCAACGGCATCCGCGTCTCGACCAATGACGGCTATCTGGAGCCGGCGCGCGGGCGCGCCAACCTGACCATCATCGGCAACGCCCTGGTCTCCCGGCTCAAGGTCGAGGGCAATCGCCCGCATGTCAGCGGCGTCGAGGTCCGCCTCAACGGCGAGAGCTTCTCGCCGCGCGCCACCCGCGAGGTCATTCTCTGTGCGGGGGCGATCCATTCGCCCGCCATCCTGCAGCGCTCCGGCATCGGGCCGGCCGCACTCTCGGCTTCGCTCGGCATCCCCGTCATCGCCGATCTGCCGGTCGGCGAGAACCTGCTCGACCACCCGATCCTACCGCTGTTCCTGCGCCTCAGGGAGACCGCGATGGTCGACACGCCGATGCACCGCCACACCAATTGCTGCCTGCGCTACGGCTCGGGCCTCGGCGGCGCGGGCGAGAACGACATGATCGTGATCGCCGGCAACCTCGCCTCCTTCGGCGGCGGCGACCTCACGCTCGGGCGGCTCGCCGTCTCCGTCTACCAGGCCTTCAGCCAGGGCCGCGTCCGCATCACCACGACGGATCCGGGCATCGACCCGCAAGTGGATGAGCGCATGCTGTCCGACGAGCGCGACCTCATCCGCATGCGCGACGGCGTGCGCCGGGCCGAGGCGCTGGCCGCGACGGAGGCGGTGAAGGCGATCGCCTCGCGCGTCGAATACGGGCTGTCTGGACGCTCGATCGAGCAGCCATTCGATGCGGCAGAGCTCGACGCCTGGCTGTTCGAGGAATGCTCGGACGCGCAGCACGCCAGCGGCACCTGCCGGATGGGCGCAGCGGATGATTCCCGCAGCGTCGTCGATCCGCATTGCCGCGTGATCGGCTGCACGGGCCTGAGGGTGATCGACGCCTCGATCATGCCGGAGGTGGTGCGCGCCAACACGCATCTCAGCACGGTGATGATCGCCGAGAAGATGGCGGCAGAGATCGGCGGCGCCAGAATTTGAAACCCGGCCTGCGCCGATCGTCGCGTTGACCTCCCCCTCCGGCCTCACGATGATGCCGGGCATGACGACCGGCCCAACCTCGGCAGCCCTGGAATTCGACCCCGCGCGGCTCGACGCCTTCCTGCGCTCCGCCCTGCCCGGCCGGACCGGCGGCGCGATGGCGCTGGAGCGGATCAGCGGCGGCCAGTCGAACCCGACCTTCTTCCTGTCCTATCCGGATGCCGGCACGCGGCTGGTGCTGCGAAAGAAGCCGCCGGGGCCATTGCTGCCCTCGGCGCATGCGGTCGAGCGCGAGTACCGCATCCTCACGGCGCTGGCAGGCTCGCATGTCCCCGTGCCGCCGGTGCTGCTGCTGCACGAGCAGGATGATGTCGTCGGCACGCCCTTCTATCTGATGGAGCGGCTGGAGGGCCGCGTCTTCCACGACACCGCCTTGCCCGGCGTTTCCAGCGATGATCGCCGCGCCCTGTATTTCGCCATGGCCGATACGCTGGCCGCGCTGCATCGCTTCGACTGGCAGGCGGCTGGCCTCGCCGATTTCGGCAAGCCCGGGAACTATTATGCCCGCCAGCTCAGGCGCTGGGGCGGACAATGGCGCGAGACCAAGACTCGGCCCATCCCGGCGATCGAGCGCGCCATCGACTGGCTGAGCGAGAATCTCGACGAGAGTGCGGACACGACGATCGTCCATGGCGATTTCCGGCTCGGCAATCTGATGTTCGCACCCGACCGGCCGCAGATCGTCGCCGTGCTGGACTGGGAGCTCGCGACGCTCGGGCACCCGCTCTCGGATGTCGCCTTCTCCTGCCTGCCCTGGCATTCGACGCCGACGATGTATGCCGGCATTGTCGGGCTCGACCGCGCGGCGCTCGGCATCCCGACGCAGGCAGAATATCTTGAGCGCTATTGCGCCGCCGCCGGGCGCACTAGTGGGCCCGGGCGCTTCCACCTCGCCTTCTCGCTGTTTCGTTTCGCCGTCATTCTCGACGGTATCGCGGCCCGCGCGAAATCGGGCAATGCGGCGGCGGAGAATGCGGTCGCGGTCGGCGCGATGGCGGAGAGTTTCGCGCTGCGGGCTGACGCCGTGATCAACGACAAAAGCTGAACGAGGACCGCCATGGATTTCGCCTATTCCGACAAGGTCGAGGCCCTGCGGGCAAAGCTCCAGGATTTCATGGATGCCCATGTCCAGCCGGCCGATGCCGCCTGGAAAGATGAGGTCGAGGCCGGGCGCTATCCGATGGCGCTGATCGATGGCTTGAAGGCCAAGGCCAAGGCGGCCGGCCTGTGGAACCTGTTCCTGCCCGCCTTGAAGGCGGACGAGCCCGGCACAAGGCTAAGCAATCTCGAATATGCACCGCTCGCCGAGATCATGGGGCGGATCTACTGGTCCTCGGAGGTGTTCAACTGCAACGCACCCGACACCGGGAACATGGAAATCCTGCACATGTTCGCAACGCCCGAGCAGCGCTCGCGCTGGCTCGTGCCACTGATGAATGGCGAGATCCGCTCCTGCGTCGGCATTACCGAGCCCGGCGTCGCCTCGTCGGACCCGACCAACCTGCAGACCACGATCATCCGCGACGGCGACGACTACGTCATCACCGGCCGGAAATGGTGGACGACCGGGGCGCTGCATCCCAACGTCAAATTCTGCATCGTGATGGGGCTCTCGGATACGCGCCCCGAGGCCGATCCGCATAAGCGCCATTCCATGGTGATCGTGCCGATGGATGCACCCGGCCTCACCGTGATGCGCAACCTGCCGCTGCTGAACCATTTCTCTCCCGAGGGGCACACCGAGACCGATTTCGACCATGTCCGCGTGCCCGCCGCCAATATCCTGGGCGAGGAAGGCGCGGGCTTCGCGCTGGCGCAGGCGCGGCTCGGACCCGGCCGCATCCACCATTGCATGCGCTCGATCGGCCAATGCGAGGTCGCGCTCGAACTGATGATCGAGCGCGCGCTGCAGCGAAAAGCCTTCAGCCGCCAGCTCGCCGACTATGCCAATGTGCAGGACTGGATCGCCGAGGGGCGCATGGAGATCGACCAGGCCCGGCTGCTCTGCCTGCGCGCCGCCTGGATGATGGACACTCACGGCAACAAAGCCGCGCGTGTCGAGGTCTCCGCCATCAAGGTCGCCGCGACCCGGCTCCAGACCCGGATCGCCGACCGCGCCATGCAGGTCTTCGGCGCCGGCGGGCTCTCCAACGACACGCCGCTGGCCTTCATCTACTCCTGGGGCCGGGCGCTGCGCTTCATCGACGGCCCCGACGAGGTGCATCTGCGCACCATCGCCCGCGCCGAGATCAAGAAGCGCCAGGGCGCCAACCGCTCGACCTTCGCCGAGCAAGGGGTCAAGGCGCCCTATCAGAAGCCGGCCGCCGAATAGCTCCCGAGGAGAGGCTTGCGCCGGCCGGCGCCTTGTCTTATATTTCTGTCATGACAGAAATCACAGACACGAGAGAAGAACTCCCCGAACCGCTCGAGGCCTTCATCCTGCAATGGGGCGATCTCGGCGGACAGTGGGGCGTCAACCGCTCGATCAGCCAGATCCACGCCTTCCTCTATCTGGCCGAGCGGCCGCTGACCGCCGAGGACATTGCCGAGAGCCTCGACATGGCCCGTTCCAACGTCTCCAACTCGATCAAGGAATTGCTGGGCTGGAACCTGATCCGGCGCGTGCCCATGCGGCAGGACCGGCGCGACCATTTCGAGGCCGAGACCAATGTCTGGGAGATCGCGGCGCGCATCGCGGCCGGCCGCAAGCAGCGCGAGATCGACCCGGCGCTGACGGCGCTGCGCAATTGCGTCGAGAAGGCAGACCATGACCCAAAGGTCACCCCGGTCGCGCGGCAACGCCTGCACGACATGCTGGAGTTCACCGCCGCGCTCGACCGCTGGTACGGCCAGATGCTGTCGATCCCGCAGGGCAAGCGCGACATGCTGATCCGGCTGGGATCGAAGATCGCCTCCTTCCTCCCCGGAGGAAAGGGCTGAAACGGGCGGGTTTGGAGCGTTTTCGAGCGAAGCGGATACTGGTTCGCGTGAAGACAACGCGTTGAAACAAAGAGCTGGAGCAAGCCACCATGTCGGCTCATGCACACAGGCAGACACAAGAGCCCGCCGGGCATGCCACGACGCCCGCCCTTACCGATCTGCGCTTCCGCGCCCTGCTAGGCACCCGGTCATGGAGCGACCTTCCCGCCGACGTCCAGCGCCGCTTCTCCAAGCGCTTGAGCGGCAACGCCGCCGCGGCCTATGTCGGGCGGATCACCGAGCTGCGCATGAACCGGGCCGGGCGCATCCTGTCGCAGGCGCTGCGCCTGATCGGCGCGCCCTTGCCGATCTGCTTGGATACGGACGTCGCCAGCGTCGTCACCGTGACCGAGGATGCCACGACCGGCGGCCAGGTCTGGACCCGGCTTTACGCCAAGCAGGCCGGCTTTCCGCAGGTCATCCATTCCGCCAAGCGCTTCTCGGGCCCGACCGGGCTGGAGGAGTATATCGGCTTCGGCATCGCGATGGCGCTGACGCTCCATGTCGAAGGCGGGACGCTGCTGTTTCGCAGCGCCGGCTACAACCTCCAGCTCGGCCGTTTCCGGCTGCCCTTGCCCGCCTGGCTCTCGCCCGGCGCGCTGACCGTCAGCCATGCCGAGACCGGCCCCGGCGCCTTCGCCTTCACGCTGCACCTCGCCCACCCGCTCTTCGGCGAATTGCTTGATCAGACCGGGCATTACCGGGACCAGCATTCATGAGCCAGCCTCCTGGGAACACCCCGCTGATCTGGCTCTATGACGGCGTCTGCGTGCTCTGCTCGGGCGGCGTGCGCTACGCTTTGCAGCATGAGCGCGACCAGGCGATGCGCTTCGTCGCGATCCAGTCGCGCGAAGGGCGCGAACTGGCGCTGGCCCATGGCATCGATCCCGACGCCCCCGAAAGCTTCCTGTTCATCGAGAACAGCGTCGCCTTGCCGAAATCTGACGGCGTGCTCGCTTTGATCAGGCATCTCGGCGGCCCGGCGCGGCTGCTGCTGGCGGGGCAATTCTTGCCGCGCGCCCTGCGCGACTGGCTTTATGACCGCATCGCACGCAACCGCTATCGCCTGTTCGGCCAGAAGAGCTCCTGCGAGATGCCCGATCCGGCCCAGCGCCACCGCTTCAGCCTGCCCGAGGCATCATGACGACCAAACGCGTGCTGCTGATCGGCGGAACCGGCGTCTTCGGGCAAAGGCTCGCCCGGCATCTTGCCGGCATGGACGGGCTCGACCTCACCATCACCTCGCGCAGCCAAGCCAAAGCGCGCGCGCTCGCCGACAGCATCGCGACCGCCGCGACGACGACCATCCTGGGCATCGGCCTCGACCACCGGCGCGATCTCGACTCGGCGTTGGCGATACTCTCGCCCTGGCTGGTCATCGACGCCTCCGGGCCGTTCCAGGGAGCAAGCTATGACGTTCCGCGTGCCGCGCTGACGGCCGGCGCCCATGTCGTCGATCTCGCCGATGCGCGCGACTACATCCTCGGTTTCGGCCCGGCGCTGGACGGCCTCGCCCACGAGCGCGGGCTCGTCGCGCTCGCCGGTGCGAGCTCGACGCCAGCCTTGTCCTCGGCTGCTGTGACAGCGTTGACCGAAGGCTGGCGGCGCATCGACACGCTCGACATCACGATCACGCCCGGCGGGCGCAGCGAGGTCGGCGAGGCGGTGATCGCCGCGATCCTGAGCTATGCCGGCAGGCCTATTCCGATCTGGTGCGAAGGCGAACTCCAGGAGACGCATGGCTGGGTCGATGGGCGGCGGGTGGCGATGCCGGGTCTCGGCTCGCGCCGGGTCGCGGCCGTCGAGACGGTCGATGCGCAATGGCTCGGCCCGCGGCTCGATGTGCGCTCGCGCATCGCCTTCCAGGCCGGCCTCGAATCGCCGATCGAGCAGTTCGGCATCGGCATGCTGGCGCGATTGCGCAAGCGCGGCTGGCTCGGCGAATTGAAGCCATTGATCCCGGCCCTGCTGGCGGGGCGCAGGCTGACGCGGCTGCCGACCTCCGATCGCGGCGGCATGCTGGTCGAGGCGACGGGGCTCGATGCGAACGGCGAATTGCGGACGGCGCGCTGGTCTCTGCTGGCCGAGCAAGGCGATGGGCCGCATGTCCCGACGCTGCCCGCTGCGGCCGCATTGCGCGCCTTGCTCGCAGGGCAGATCGCGCCCGGAGCGCGGCCGGCAGCCGGTGCACTGACGCTCGCCGCCATCGCGGCTGAAATGACGCCCTATGCGATCAGCACGCATCGCCAGACGACAAGTCATGGCGAAGCGGTCTTCGAGGCCGCCCTCGGCGAGACGGCCTTCGCGGCGCTGGCCGCGCCGCTCCAGGCTCTGCATGGCAAAAACGGCCCGCCGGTCTGGCATGGCCGTTCCGAGATCGAGACCGGCGACGGCTTCATCGCCCGGCTGCTGCGCAAGATCATCGGCCTGCCGCCTGCCGGCCGGGACATCCCGCTCACCTTCTCCATCGAGCGCATCGCCTCCCCCTCCGGCCCGGCCGAGCTCTGGACGCGAAACTTCGGCGGGGCTCGGTTCTCGTCGCGGCTCTCGACGGATGCCAAGGGCGCGCTTTTCGAGGCGTTCGGGCCATTATCCTTCAGGCTCGACCCGGCCGCGCGCGATGGCGGGCTCGCGCTTCCCGTCGCAAGCCTGCGTTGCCTGGGCCTGCCCCTGCCCGCGTTCCTGCTGCCGAAGTCAGACGCGCTGGAATATGCCGACACTGAGGGGCGCTTCCGCTTCGACGTGAAGCTGACGCTGCCCTTCATCGGGCTGCTGACGCACTATAAGGGCTGGCTGCTGCCCGCCGACGGCGCAGACGAGCCTCGTCTGGAGGCGGTGCGCGCCACATCACATTCGGTGGGCTGAAACGCGGAGCCCCCACTCCTACTCCGCCGGAGCGGGATGGGCGTGCGCGGCCGCCTCTCCCAGCTTCTTCTTGCGCGTGAACAGCCAGTCGAGCCCGTTCGAGAGCCGCTCCATGTAGAGGAACAGCACCGGGGTGATGAACAGCGTCAGCACCTGCGAGATCATCAGCCCACCGACCACGGCGATGCCGAGCGGCTGGCGCAGCTCGGCGCTGGCGCCGGCGCCGAGCGCGATCGGCAGCGTGCCCATCAAGGCCGCGAGCGTCGTCATCAGGATCGGCCGGAACCGCATCACGCAGGCCTGGTGGATCGCGTCCTGCGGCGTCTTGCCCTCGCGTTTCAGCACGAGCGCCACGTCGATCATCATGATCGCGTTCTTCTTGACGATGCCGATCAGCATCAGGAGGCCGATGATGGCGATGACCGAGAGATCGAGCCCGAAGAGCCTGAGCGCACCCAGCGCGCCGATCGCGGCCGAGGGCAGCCCGGTCAGGATCGTCAGCGGATGGATGAAGCTCTCATAGAGGATGCCGAGCACGATATAGATCGTCAGGATGGCACCCGCGATCAGCAGGCCCTGATTGGCGAGCGAATCCTGGAAGGTCTTGGCCGTGCCGGCCAGCGTCGTCGAGAGCGATTTCGGCAGGTTGATCTCGGCCTTCAGCGCCTCGATCTTGGTGACGCTGTCGCCGAGCGCGACGCCCGCCGGCAGGTTGTAGGAGATCGTCACGGCCGGGAGCTGGCCGAGCTGGTTGACGGTGAGCAGGCCCGTCGTGCGCTCGACACGCGCGAAGGCGCTGAGCGGCACCAGATTGCCATTGCTGGCGCGGATGCGGATCTGGTCGAGCTTGTCGGCCGACCAGCCGCCCTTGGGATCGAACTCGACGATGACCTGATAGCTGTCGCCGGTGGTGTAGATGGTCGAGACCTGACGCACGCCGAAGCCGGAATAGAGCGTCGAGCGCAGGATGTCGGAGCCGATCTTGAGCTGGTTGGCCTTGTCGCGGTCGATCACCAGCGTCGCTTCCGCCGCGCTGTTCTGCAGATCGGTGGTGACGTCGATGAAGGTCGCGGGATCACGCGCCATCGCGTCGGCGAGCTTCAGCGACCATTCGTTCATCAGGCCCTGGTCAAGCCCCTGCACGACGAGCTGATACTGGCTCTTGGAGGCGCGCGCTCCGATGTTGAGGTTCTGGACCGGCGTCATATAGGCGGTGATACCGGCGATCGGCGCGAGATCGCGACGCAGGCCGGCAAGCACCGCCGGTAGCGGCGGCCGCTCGTTCTGAGGCTTCAGCTCGACAAAGAGGCGGCCGGCATTGAGGGCCCCGGCATTGCCGCTGCTGCCGCCGACCGTGGAGGCGACATGGGCGACGAAAGGCGAGCGGCTGAACACATCCGCCACCTGCGCCTGGAGCGCCTGCATGGCCGGGAAGGAGACGTCCTGGCGCGCCTCGGTCGCGACCTGGAGCTGGCCGATATCCTCCTGGGGGAAGAAGCCCTTGGGCGCGCTCTGGAGCAGCCAGACACTGAGAGCAAGCGTTCCGAAGAAGGCCAGCAGCATCACCGGCTGGAAACGCAGGCACACCGTCAGCGCCCGGTCATAGCCACGCAGGATGCCGTCGAACCCCGCCTCGAGCACGCGTCCGAAGGCGTTTTCCTTGTGGTGCTCCGAATAGCCGCTCAGCAACCGCGAGCACAGCATCGGCGTCAGCGTCAGCGAGACGAAGGCCGAGGCCAGGATCGAGACCGTCACGACCACCGCGAATTCGTTGAAGATGCGGCCGATGACGCCGCCCATCAGCAGAACCGGGATGAAGACCGCGACCAGCGAGAGCGAGATCGAGATGATGGTGAAGCCGATCTCGCCCGCGCCCTTGAGCGCCGCCTCATAGGCCGGGATCCCGTCCTCCTCCATATGGCGGACGATGTTCTCCAGCATCACGATGGCGTCGTCGACGACGAGGCCGACCGAGAGCGTCAGGCCGAGCAGCGAGATGTTGTCGATCGAGAAACCGAAGGCATACATCGCCGCAAGCGTCGCGATGATCGAGATCGGCACCGCCACGGCAGGGATGAAGGTCGCGGCGAGGCGGCGCAGGAAGGCGAAGATCACCATCACCACGAGGCCAATCGTCAGCAGCAAGGTGAACTGGACGTCGTCCACGGCCATGCGGATCGAGACCGAGCGGTCGTTCAGCAGGGATAGCGAAGCCGCAGCCGGCAGTTGCTCCGAGAAGGCCGGTAGCATCGCCTTGACCTTGTCGACGACCTCGACGGTGTTGGCATCGGGCTGGCGCTGCACGGCGAGAACCACAGCGGGCATGCCGTCATAGGCGCTCGATGTCAGCGAATTCTCGACGGAGTCGATGACCTTGGCGACATCGCCCAGGCGCACCGGCTTGCCGTTGCGGGTCGCGATGATGACGTTGGCGAACTGCGCGGCGTCGGCCAGCTGGGTGCGGGCCTGGATGGTGAGCTGCTGGCTGGTGTTCTGCAGCGTTCCGACGGGCGTGTTGGCGTTGGTCGCGGTGATCGCCGCCTGCAGGTCGTCGACGCCGATGCCGCGCGCGGCCAGCGCGATCGGGTCGATCTGGATGCGGACTGCGTATTTCTGGCTGCCGAAGATCAGAACCTGCGCGACGCCATCGACCGTCGAGAGCGCCGGCGAGATGACCTGCTGGGCGAAGGCATCGAGCTGCGAGAGCGGCACGACATCGCTCTTCAGCGCCATCAGGATGATCGGCGCATCGGCCGGGTTCACCTTGCGATAGCTCGGCGGCGTCGTCATCTCGAGCGGAAGCTGCTTCTGGGCGCGGGTGATGGCGGCCTGCACGTCGGCGGCGGCCGCATCGATATTGCGGTTCAGCACGAACTGGATCGCGATCGAGGTCGACCCCTGGGCGTTCGTCGTCGCGATCGAATCGATGCCGGCGATAGTGGCGAACTGCTTGACGAGCGGCGTCGCAACCGAGGTCGCCATGGTGTCGGGCGAGGCGCCGGGCAATTGCGCGGAGACGTTCACCACCGGGAATTCCGCCCGCGGCAGGGCCGCCACCGGCAGGAAGCGATAGGCAAACAGCCCCGCCAGCACGAGCGAAGCCGACATCAGGATCGTCGCCACCGGGTGGCGGATGCAGAAGCCGGAGATGTTCACGACTTGGCTCCCTGCGCGATGGGCGTGCCCTGCGCGGCCGGATCGGCCGGCGCGCTGTCCTTGGCGGCGCGCTCACGAATGCGCACGCCCGTCTTGAGCCGCATCTGGCCGTCGGTGACGACGCGCTCGCCGGGCTCGAGCCCCTCGCTCAGCGCCGTACGGTCGCCATCGCTCAGCGCCACCTTGATCTGGCGCAGCTCGGCCGTCTGGTCGGCCTTGGCGACATAGACATAGGCGCCCTTCTGGCCGGTCTGGACGGCGACGGTGGGAACGACCGTCGTGCCCATCAGGGTGTCGGCGGCGATCTCGACATCGACATACTGGCCGGGCCAGAGCGCGAGGTCGTCATTGCTGAAGGAGCCCTTGGCCGTGATCGTGCCCGAGGTCATGTCGACAGTGGAATCGACGAAGTTCAGGGTTCCCTGAGCGGACGGCTTGCCGGAATCGGGCACGCTCGCCGTCACGGGAACGGCGCGGCCGGAGCCGAGCGCCCGCTGCAGCACCGACAGGTCGCGCTCGGGCAAGGTGAAGGTGACCCGCAGCGGCTTCATCTGGGTCAAGGTGACGAGGCCCAGACCGGTGCTGTTGGCTCCGACGAGATTGCCCGGCGTGACCTGGACCGCGCCGGCCCGGCCGTCGATTGGCGCCAGGATGCGGGTGTAGCCGAGCTTGAGCTTGTCGGCGTCGAGCGTCGCCTTGTCGGAGAGGATGGTCGCGGCAGCCGAGCGCTCATCGGCCGTCGCCTGGTCGACCGATTGCTGCGTGCCGGCATTCTTGACGAGCAGTTGCTGATAGCGCGCGAGGTCGGCCTCGGTGCGCTTATGGACCGCCTGATCGCGGGCGATCGCCGCCTCGTCCTTCTCGATCTGCGCCTTGAGGTCGCGGTCGTCGAGGGTGAAGAGCAGGTCGCCAGCCTTGACGAACTGGCCGTCGACGACGTGCTGCTCCATGAGCTGGCTGTCGAGCCGCGACTTCACCACGACGCTGGCCGGCGTCTCGATGAAACCGATGGCGCGCTTGCGCACCGGCATATTGGCCCGCTCGGCCAGCGCCGTCACCACGGCGACAGGAGCGCCCTCGCCGTTGCGCCCGGCACGGGCCGAACGCGCACCGTCACCGGGATCGACGGCGCCACGAGACGTCGTGAACCAGGCGCCGGTCGAAACCGCGACCGTGGCCAGGAGAGCAATCGAGAAAAGGGTCTTGCGCTGCATCGGTGAGTGGCTCCGGGGGATCAAGCGGCGCTGTCGGCGAGATTCGCCGCAAGCTGTGTCAGGCGTTCTTGTTTGTGCAGGCGGATGCGTTCGCTCACCGCGGCAAGCGTCTCCAGCGTCGTGATGATCGCTGCCTCCTCGACGCCATCCAGCACTTCGCCGGCGATCTCGCCGCGCACCGTGTCGAGATCATCGACCAGCGCGCGTCCATCGGGCGTCAGATGCAGGAGGTAGGCGCGTCGATCGTTCGGGTCTGGCCGGCGTTCGACCAGTTTCTGCTGCTCCAGCCGGTCGAGCAGCCGCCCCACCGAGATCGGCTGGACGTCAAGCTGCTCGGCCAGAGCGGCCTGGTTGAGGCCTTCCTGGCGGCGCAGGCGCCCGAGCACGCCCCATTGCGCGCGGGTCGTGCCATGCTGATGGGCGCGCTGGTCGACATAGGCCCGCAGGAGCCGCGCGGTCTCGACCAATTGGAACGTCAATTCACGCTTCAGGGGGCGCTTCATCTGCCGTGCCTCATATCATAAGCCTGCTTACGATATGAGCGGCGATTGCGGCGATTTCTGGATCGCCTTCGCAGTTGCACAATTTCCCGAGCGCAATCTGGCGTTGGCCACTGGGCGGCATTTTTTGACCGCGCTTCTGCGCGCTCAGGCCTTCGCTTCCTGCTCCATCGAGGCGCCGCGCAGGCCGCCGGGAATGCAGAGTTTCGGATAGAGCCGCGTCATTTCGATGATCAGGAATTTCACCGGCACGTCAAAGAAGGCGCCGTGATCGGCGATATAGGCCATGAATTCGCGGCCCTGCCCGTCAAAACTCTGGAGCAGCGCGTCATGCCGGCCGTCGAAAGGCAGCGGCGCAACGCCGAGCTTCGTGCACAGGCTCGCATTGAAGGTCGGCGAGGCTTTCAGCCAGCGGCCACCGAGAAAAACCTCGGCATAGCCGTGATAGGCGAAGATATTGGTGCCGACAGCCTCCAGCAGGCGCGGCGTGGCGAGATGGTTCATGACGTCGGCGAGGCCGATTCGCGCCGGGATGCCGAGCGCGCGGCACAGCGCGGCAAAGAGCGCCGCCTTGCCGACACAATAGCCCGTGCCGGCCGCAAGCACGGCGCTGGCGCGATAGCTGTCGGGGTCGAGATAGTCGCGATAGGGATCGTAGCGGATCTCATCCCGCACCGCAGCATAGAGCAGGCGCGCCTGGGCCGCCGGCTCGGCGACCCCCACTGTGAGACCCTGCGCCTGCGCGATCACATTGCGGTGATCGCTGTCGATGAATTCGGCCGGGCTCGTGAAGAGCACGTGGTGGCTGTCCTGCATCGTTTTCAAGCCCCACGCCGGAGGTGACGCGCGAAGCTTAGCACTACAGCGGCCGCCCCGCGACGGCGACGCGTCGCGGGCCTCGACCAGCCTTCAGGCCACTGCCGCGACCGACGCCTGATTGCCGTCGTCGCGCGCCTCGAGCGCGGCCATTGCCGCCATGACGCCGCCGCTGCGATGCGGCACGCCGGCCGCCGCCAGCCCCATCTCGACGCCCGACAGCGCGCCCAGCAGCATGAGTTCGTTGCATTCGCCGAGATGGCCGATGCGGAAGACCTTGTCCGCAACCTTGCCGAGCCCGGAGCCGAGCGAGATGTTGTATTTCTCCAGCGTGATCTTGCGGTAGCGGTCGGCGCTGTGGCTCGGCGGCATCATCACGGCAGTCAGCACCGGCGACTGCTCGGCCGGGTTCTCGCAGAGCACCTCCAGCCCCCAGGCCTTGACGGCGGCGCGCGTCGCGGCGGCAAGACGCTGATGCCGGGAGAAGACAGTGTCCAGCCCCTCCTCCTGCAGCATCGCGAGCGCCTCGCGTAGCCCATAGAGCAGGTTCGTCGCCGGGGTGTAGGGGAAGAAGCCGTTGGCGTTGATCTTCACCATCTCCTGCCAGTCCCAATAGGAGCGCGGCAACTTGTTGGTTTTCGAGGCGGCCATCGCCTTCTCGGAGATCGCGTTGAAGCTCAGCCCCGGCGGCAGCATCAACCCCTTCTGCGAGCCGGAGACGGTGACGTCGACCTGCCATTCGTCATGGCGATAATCGACCGAGGCGAGCGAAGAGATGGTGTCGACCATGAACAGGGCCGGGTGACCGGCAGCATCAATTGCCTTGCGGATCTCGGCAATCCGGCTCGTCGAGCCGGTCGAGGTCTCGTTATGGACGACCATCACGGCCTTGATGGCGCGGGCCTTGTCCGCGACGAGCCTCGCCTCGATCGCAGCCGGATCGGCCCCGCGCCGCCAATCGCCCGGGATGAAATCGACATTGATGCCGAAACGCGCCGCGATCTGGCGCCAGAGCGTGGCGAAATGGCCGGTCTCCGCCATCAGCACGGTATCGCCTGATGAAAGCGTATTGACGATCGCGGCCTCCCAGGCGCCGGTGCCCGAGGATGGATAGATCACCACCGGCTGCGCAGTCTTGAAGACGGCCTTGCAGCCCTCCAGCACCGTCTTGCCGAGCCTGGCGAATTCGGCGCTGCGATGGTCGATGATCGGCATGTCCATGGCGCGCAGGACACGATCTGGGATCGGGCTCGGCCCCGGAATATGCAGGAAATGTCGACCCTGCTGCGTTGCCATGGCGTGTCCTCCTCGGTGCGCGTTCTTGGCGCGCGTTTCGACTGCGCGTTCTTCATAGCCGATTTTTTGCATTCATTTTTTGAGAATGCAATCGTCTATTGGAACTCAAACTAGGCGCCGATCATCTCGACAGCCGAGCAAGCTTCGCGTACCCAATAGCTATGACGAGTACAATTCCGGACCTGGGAATCATGGAGATTTCGGCGACCGAGCTGCGCGACACGCCCGCCGCCGAGGCGCCCCGGGCGGCGGTCTCGCTGCATGACGGGCTAGTGACGGCGCTGCGCGACTATATCGTCGAAGGCAATCTCGCCGATGGTGCGCGCATTCCCGAACGCCTGCTCTGCGACCGCTTCGGCATCTCGCGCACGCCCTTGCGCGAAGCGTTGAAAGTGCTCGCCGCCGAAGGGCTGATCGACCTGCTGCCCAACCGCGGCGCGCGCGTGCGCGAGTTGAGCGCTGAGGATCTGCGCGAGCTCTTCGACGTGATGGGCGGGCTGGAGGCATTGGCCGGACGCCTGGCCTGCGAGCGCATTTCGGACGCAGAAGTGGCAGAAATCGAGCAAACACACCATGAAATGTACCGCTTCTACCTGCGACGCGAGATGCATGGCTACTTCCAGTGCAACCAGGCGATCCATCGCATGATCGTCGAGGCGGCCGGCAATGCGACGCTGAGCACGACCTATGCCAGCTTCGCCGGGCGTATCCGCCGCGTGCGCTATTCGGCGAATCTCGCCAAAGAGCGCGATCGCTGGGGCGAGGCGATGCGCGAGCATGAGGCGATCCTGGACGCGCTGCGCCGGCGCGCCGGCAGCGAACTCAGCGACATCCTGTTCCAGCACCTGCGCAACAAGCGCAAGGCGGCGCAGGCGGAGATCGCTTAGCAACCCTTCGTCATTGCGAGCACCCGGGTCTTGCCTTGGGCAAGCCCGAGCACAGGCTCCGCGAAGCAATCCAGGAGGACGTGGCGCGCGAAGGCTGGATTGCTTCGCCGCGCTCGCAATGACGGTTGGTGGTCATTTTGCGTCGTTGTAATTTTCAGATTGAATGCAGATTTTTTTGGTTCTAGGCTCCCCTCACGACGCCGTCAGAGCGCGACTTAAGGGAGGTTGAGGATCATGAAGCAGCATTGGCTCGCCGTATCCGCGTTGCTTACCGCGTCGGCGTTACTTGCCGGCGTCGCGCCCGCAGCCGCCTGGGAGCCGACCAAGGCGATCGAGATCGTCGTGCCCTTCTCGGCCGGCGGCGCCTCCGACCAGATGGCCCGCACGATCCAGGGCATCATCCAGAAGAACCAGCTCACCACCCAGCCGATCATCGTCGTCAACAAGCCGGCCGCCGGCGGCGCCGAGGGCATGCTCGACATCCAGAAATCGGCCGGCGACCCGCACAAGCTGATCACCACCTCGAGCGGCATCTTCATGACGCCGATGGCGACCAAGCTGCCGCTGAACTGGCAGGACTACACGCCGGTCGCGATGATGGCGCAGGATTCCTTCCTGCTCTGGGTCAATGCGAAATCCCCCTACAAGACCGCAGCCGATTTCATGGCGGCGGCCAAGGCGGCGCCCGAGCCGCTCAAGATCGGCGGCACCTCGTCCAAGCGCGAGGACAATTTGCTCGTCTTCGGCATGGAGAAGACCGGCGGCGTCAAATTCGCCTATATTCCCTATACCAGCGGCGGCCAGGCCTCGACCCAGCTTTCGGGCAATCATGTCGATGCCAACACCAACAACCCGGCCGAGGATCTGGCGAACTGGCGCGGCGGGGCGACTAGGCCGCTCTGCGTCTTCGCCGAACAGAAGATGGCCTATAGCGAGAAGGTCGCGGACGGCCTGTCCTGGGCCGACATCCCGACCTGCGCCTCGCAGGGGCTCAACGTCAGCTACCAGATGCTGCGCGGCATGTTCATGCCCGGCAAGGTGACGAAGGAGCAGCAGGCCTTCTATGTCGAGCTGTTCAAGAAGGTCTCGCAGAACGCGGAATGGAAGGAGTATCTGGCGCGCAACGCGCTCGTTCCCGATTATCGCGACGGTGACGCCTTCGTGCAGTTCCTCAAGCTCGACGAGGGCAAGCACGCCAAGCTGATGAGCGATGCCGGCTTCATGGCCAAGTGAGGCTTGGCCCCAAGTGAAGACTGGCCCAATGACGCTTTCGCCCAACGACAATGCGCTCCGTCATCCTGGGCGACCGAAGGTCGTCCCGGGATCCATCGGAGGGCTCCGGAGCTCTCCGATGGATCCCGGAGCTGCGCGGCAGAGCCTGTCCTTGGGCCGGCCCAAGGCCGGACCCGAAGGCCGCTTGTCCAGGAGGACGGCGTGGGAGGTGATTGATGTCGAACGTCACTAAACCAGACGAGCCAACGCGCGGCCTCTCCCGCCGCCCGGTCGAGATCACCACGGCGCTCCTCCTGATCGGGCTCGGCCTGCTCGTGCTCTACGATTCCTATGGCCGCGGCGCGGGCTGGGACAATGGTCCGCAGAACGGCTTTTTCCCGGCGCGTGTCGGCTGGATCTTCCTGGCCGCCTCGCTCTTCATCCTGGTGCAGTCCTTCCGCACCGAGAACCGCGTCTTCGTCAGCTATGAGCAGCTCGGCCAGGTCGCGCGGGTGTTCGCGCCGCTGGTGCTGTTCGTGGCGCTGATCCAGCCGCTCGGCCTCTATGTCGCCGCGGGCATCTTCATCCTCGTCTTCATGAGCATCGTCGCGACCTCGCGCTGGTGGGCGGTCGTGCTGACGGCGATCCTCGTGCCGCTCGCCTGCTTCTGGGTGTTCGAGCTGCAGTTTCGCGTACCGCTGCCGAAAGGCCCGTTAGAGGCCCTGCTCGGCTACTAGAAAACGCTAGGGACAAGCGATGGACGATTTCTCCTCCCTGATGGCCGGCTTCCAGGTGGCGCTTTCCTGGCACAATGTCGGCTTCATGGTGATCGGCGTCGTGCTCGGCATCATCGTCGGCGTGCTGCCCGGTCTGGGCGGGCCCAACGGCGTCGCGATCCTGCTGCCGCTGACCTTCGGCATGGACCCGACCTCGGCGATCATCCTGCTCTCCTCGATCTATTGGGGCGCGCTGTTCGGCGGAGCGATCACCTCGATCCTGTTCAACATCCCGGGCGAGGCCTGGTCGGTCGCGACGACCTTCGACGGCTACCCGATGGCCGTGCAAGGCAAGGCCGCGGAGGCGCTGACGGCCGCCTTCACCGCCTCCTTCATCGGCGCGCTCTCGGGCGTGATCCTGATCACCTTCGTGGCGCCGCTCGTCGCCTCCTTCGCGCTCAGATTCGGGCCGGCCGAGTTCTTCGCCGTGTTCCTTCTGACCTTCTGCTCCTTCATCGGCATGGGCCGCGAGAACCGCGCCAAGATCCTAGCCTCGCTCTGCATCGGCTTCCTGCTCGCGGCGGTCGGGCTCGATTCGATCTCGGGCGATCTACGCATGACGTTCGGGTCGACCGAATTGATGCGCGGCTTCGATTTCCTCGTCGTGGTGATCGGCCTGTTCGGCGTCAGCGAAATCATGCTGACCGTCGAGGAGGGCCTGGTCTTCAAGGGCAAGCAGGCCAAGATCGACCTCAAGGTGGTGCTGCGCACCTGGGCCGGGCTGCCGCGCTATTGGGCGACGCTGCTGCGCTCCGCCATCGTCGGCATGTGGATGGGCGTGACGCCGGGCGGGGCGATCGCCGCCTCCTTCATGGGCTACGGTCTCGCCAAGCGCTTCTCGCGGCAGCCCGACAGCTTCGGCAAGGGCAATATCGAAGGCGTGCTTGCGCCCGAAACCGCAGCCCATGCGGCGGGCACCAGCGCGCTCCTGCCGATGCTGGCGCTCGGCATTCCAGGCTCGGCGACGGCTGCCGTCCTGCTCGGCGGCCTGCTGGTCTGGGGGCTGCAGCCGGGGCCGCTGCTCTTCGTCGAGCAGAAGCAGTTCGTCTGGGGGCTGATCGCCTCGATGTATCTCGGCAATCTCGCCGGGCTTATCATCGTGCTGGCGACCGTACCGCTATTCGCAGCGATCATGCGCATCCCGTTTTCTTATGTCGCGCCGGTGATCCTGATCGTCTGCGCCATCGGCGCCTACACGATCTCGAACTCGATCTTCGACATCTGGCTGATGCTGGGCTTCGGCCTCGTCGGTTATGTCTTCAAGAAGCTCGACTACCCGCTCGCGCCTCTCGTATTGGCGCTGGTGCTCGGCGACAGGGCCGAGGACTCGTTCCGCCAGGCGCTGCTCGGCTCGGGCGGCAGCCTCAAGGTCTTCGCCGCCAACGGGCTGGTGACGACGTTGGTCGGGCTGGCGCTGTTCCTGCTGCTCTGGGGGCCGGTCATGGACGGGATCGGCGCATTGCGGCGGCGCGGGCGGGCTGTCGAAGCGAAGGCGGCCGAATAGGATGGGTCCGTCATTGCGAGCGAAGCGAAGCAATCCAGGAGCCGTGGAGCGAGCCGTTCTGGATTGCTTCGCGGAGCCTGTACTTGGGCTTGCCGAAGGCAAGACCCGGGTGCTCGCAATGACGATCGCTACCGGCGAGGCCGAGACACCACAATGACGCAAGCAGCGCTCGCCAAAGCCCATTCCCGCAATCTCGGCCTCGAACGCCGTCTCGCCCGGACGCTGGAAGGCGAGGTGCGCTTCGACGCCTTCACGCGCGGGCGCTACGCCACCGACGCCTCGATCTACCAGATCGTCCCGCAGGGCGTGGTCTTCCCGAAATCGGAAACCGATATCGCGGCCGCGCTGACGATCGCCGCCGAGCACGGCGTGCCGGTGATCGCGCGCGGCGGCGGCACCTCGCAGAACGGCCAGCCGATCGGCGATGCGCTGATCCTCGATATGAGCCGGCATTTCAACGGCATCCGCGATTATGACCCGGCGGCCGGCACGATCTCGGTCGCGCCCGGCCTCGTGCTGGAGGCGCTCAACGCGCATGTCCGGAAGGACGGGCTGTTCTTCCCTGTGGAGCCCTCGACGGCGAGCCGCTGCACCATCGGCGGGATGACCGGCAACAACTCCTCGGGCGCGCGCTCGCTGCGCTATGGCAAGACGGTCGACAATGTCATCGCCATGAAGGCGCTGTTCCACGACGGCGAGCCCTTCGCGCTGGGCGATCGTCTAGCTGGCGACAATCAGTCGATCAGGGCGCGCGATCTGATGACGCGGATGCTCAAGCTGGCCGACGGGCACCGGGCCGAGATCGAGGCGATCTTCCCCAAGGTGCAGCGCCGGGTCGGCGGTTATAATCTCGACGAGCTCCTGCCCGCCCGGCCGAACCTCTCGCATCTGCTGGTCGGCTCGGAGGGCACGCTCGCCATCACCACCGAGGCGACGCTGAAGCTCTCGCCGCTGCCGGCGCATCGCGTCATGGGCGTCTGCCATTTCCCGAGCTTCCGTTCGGCGATGGAGACGACGCGCCATATCGTGGCGCTCGGCCCGGTCGCGGTCGAGCTCGTCGACAACAATGTGCTCGTGCTCGGCGCCGACATCCCGCTCTTCGTGCGCACGCTCGCCGACATCACCAGGGGCCAGCCGAACTGCCTGCTGCTGGTCGAATTCGCCGGCGATGATCTCGCTGCGCTCAGGCACGACCTCAAGCGCCTCGACCAGTGCATGGCCGACCACGGCTTTGCCGAGGCCGTCGTCGAGGTGGTCGAGCCCTCCAGGCAGAAACCGGTCTGGGAGGTGCGCGAGGCCTGCCTCAACATCATGATGTCGATGAAGGGCGACGGGAAGCCGGTCTCCTTCATCGAGGATTGTGCCGTCCCGCTGGAACATCTCGCCGACTACACCGACGCCGTCACCGCGCTGTTCGAGCGGCATGGCACACGCGGCACCTGGTATGCCCATGCCTCGGTCGGCTGCCTGCATGTCCGCCCGATCCTCAACATGAAGGACGAGGCCGGGGTCAAGGCGATGCGCGGCATCGCCGAGGAGGCTTGCGAATTGGTGCGCCGCTTCAAAGGCTCCTATTCCGGCGAGCATGGCGACGGCATTTCGCGCTCGGAATTCGTCGAGCCGATGTTCGGCGGCCCGCTTACCCGCGCCTTCGAGCAGGTCAAGGACGGCTTCGATCCCGACAACCGTTTGAACCCCGGCAAGATCGTGCGCCCGCTCAGGATGGATGATCGCAGCCTGATGCGCTTCGCGCCTGGCTACGCCACGCCGATCCCGGCTGAAACGGCGCTCGATTGGTCCGACTGGGGCGGGCTCGGTGGCGCCGTCGAGATGTGCAACAACAACGGCACCTGCCGGAAGATGACCGGCGGCACGATGTGCCCCTCCTGGCGCGCCACGCAGGACGAGACCCATCTGACGCGCGGGCGGGCCAATACGCTCAGGCTCGCCATCTCCGGCCAGCTCGGGCCGGACGCCTTCACCTCGCCGGAGATGAAGCAGACGCTCGATCTCTGCGTCTCCTGCAAGGGCTGCAAGCGCGACTGCCCGACCGGCGTCGACATGGCGCGCATGAAGATCGAGTTCCTGCACCATTATCACCGGCGCCACGGCCTGCCGCTGAAGGAGCGCCTGATCGCCTTTCTGCCGCGCTATGCGCCTTATGCGGCCAAGCTCTCAGCCCTGATCAACCTGCGCGACCGCATTCCGCTGCTGGCACGGCTCTCCGAGCGCTGGCTCGGCTTCAGCGCGCGGCGCTCGCTGCCGGTCTGGCGCAGGCCCTGGGCGCAAGCCGGCCGAACTGCGACACCGGGCGACGTGAAGGGCGACGGCCGCGACCTCGTGCTCTTCGGCGACAGCTTCAACCGCTATTTCGAACGCGAGAACCTCGAAGCCGCCGAGCGCGTGCTGGCGGCTGGCGGCTATCGCCTGCACAAGGTCGAGCCCAGGGATGGCGGCCGGCCGCTCTGCTGCGGGCGCACCTTCCTCTCGGCCGGGCTCGTCGACGAGGCGCGCGTTGAGGCGAAACGGACGCTCGAAGCGCTCACGCCCTTCGTCGCCAGGGGCGCGCGCATCGTCGGCCTTGAACCCTCCTGCCTGCTGACCTTCCGCGATGAGTTTTCGGCGATTTTGCCCAAGGCGGAAGCCGAGCCGGTGGCGAGCGCTGCCTTCCTGCTCGAAGAGCTTCTGGCCGCCGACCTCAAGGCGGGGACCACCACCCTACCCCTCAAGGACCAGGCCGGCCGCATCGCGCATCTGCACGGCCACTGCCACCAGAAGGCTTTCGCGGTGATGGGCGCGGTCGAGGCGACCTTGCGCGCCATTCCCGGCCTCGATGTCCGCCCGATCGAATCGAGCTGCTGCGGCATGTCGGGCGCCTTCGGCTATGGCGCGGCGACGATCGACGTCTCCTTCGCCATGGGCGAGCTCGCCTTGCTGCCGGCCGTGCGCAAGGCCGGCGCGGGCGATCTCATCGTCGCCGACGGCACGAGCTGCCGCCACCAGATCCATGACGGCGCGGGCCGCGAGGCGATGCATGTCGCGCGCGTGCTCGCCGAGGCCCTGGAGGACAAAGCCAACCAGCCAAGCTGATCAACGACCCGGCAAACGGGCGATCCAACGGGAGGAACGACCATGCTAAAGCGTTTTCGAGCGAAGTGGACACCGGTTCGCGTGAAGAAAGCGCGTCAAAACAAAGACGTAGAGCAGTTTTGCGATCCAGTCGGATCGAAAATTGCTCTACGGACGACACTTCTGGGCAGCGCGATCCTGCTCTGCTCGATGGGACATGCGCATCAAACCATGGCGAAGGACTACTTTTTAGCGAGCGGCCGCTGGGACAATGTCGTGCTGGTGATCGATCTCGACAAAGCGATCGACCCCGCCAATGACGGCACGCCGAAGGCGGTGGTGAACCGCTTGCGCGTCACGCCCGATATCGTGGTCGATGGCAAGACGGTGATTTCGAGCGGCCAGCCTATCTCCATCGCGATCGCGCCCGACAACAAGCGCGCCTATGTCGTCAACCATTCCGGCCGCTCGACGCCCGCAGCTGCGGCCGCCTTCCAGCACGGCCACGCCGGGACGGTGACCGTCATCGACCTGATCAAAGGGCTCGATCCGGCCAGCAACGGCACGCTCGCCGCCGTCGCGGGCTATATCGAAACGGAAGGCTTCGGGCCGACCGGCTTCGCGATAGCGGCGGACGGCAAGCACGCGGTGCTTGCCCATGCCGAGCGCGAAGGCGACGAGGATGGCGGCCGGCATCTCAGCATCGTCGACCTCGCCACCAACACGGTGATCCGTAGGGTCGAGCAGGCCTATGGCAAGCCCGGCTTCCCCTGCCCGCCCGATCCGGTGCCGCATCGCGCGCCGGACCCGAAATTCGGCTGCTTCCCCGACACCAATGGCGTGACGATCAGCCCGCTCGGCGGCGGCACGATCTTCGGGGCCAATGGCGGCACCGACGACATCACGGTGATGAGCCTGCAGAAAGCGATCACTGGTGCGGCCGGCGCGGAGCTTGCGCGCATCCCGGTGCAGGCCGGCGGCTTTGGCATTTCGGTGAGCCCGGACGGCAAGCTGGTCGCCCACGCCTCCCGCGAAAGCGCCCAGACCGACATCCCAGGCAACACGGTCTCGATCATCGATGTCGAGAAAGCCTTGTCCGACCCCGCCAAGGCCGAGGTCGCGCGCGTCCTGGTCGGCACCGACGACAAGGCCACGCCGACCCGGCCGTTCGTGGCCGCCTTCCTGCCGGACGGAAAGCGCATCCTCTCGACGCATTTCCGCGCCAACAACATCGACATCATCGATGTCGCCAAGGCGATCGCGGGTGTGCCCGCGACGATCCGGCGGATCGAACTGAAGACGCCGGGCGGCGAGCCCTCGCGCCCGCGCGGCATCGCGATCACGCCCGACGGCAAATACGCCGCGATCACAGGCGCACCCAAGGGCAAACCGAACTCCAGCATCGTCTGGATCGTCGATCTCGCAAGCTATGAGGTGAAGGGCCGTGTCACCGAAATCGGCAATGAAAGCTACATGATCGGCGCGTTCCAGGCGCCGTAGCCCCTGGTTTCCTAGCTCTTTTCGACGCCTGGACAGGCGGGGCGCGACCGATCGCGCCTTTGCGCTTGCCGTCTTCTGCGATCCCGGCCACATGTCAGAGGCTTCATCCACCAGAGCGCCTCATGCTGGCTCCGCACGCCCCCTACGGTTTCCTGGAGAATGGCGGCGAGATCGGCGCGCTCATCCGGCAATTCGACTGGTCGCGGACGCCGTTGGGGCCGATCGAGAGCTGGCCGCAGAGCCTGCGCACCACGACGGCGCTGGCGCTCAGCTCGCCGCTGCCGGTCATGATGCTGTGGGGGCCAGACGGTACGCTGATCTACAATGACGGCTATGCCGCCTTTGCCGGCGAACGACACCCTGCCCTGCTCGGTGCCAAGGTGCAGGAGGGCTGGCCGGAAGCGGCCGAACTCAACGCCCGCGTGCTCGACACCGTGCTCGCCGGCGGCACGCTCTCGCTGCGCGAGCAGCGCCTCGCCATGAACCGCCGCGGCGTGCCGGAGGATTGCTGGCTCGACCTCGACTACATGCCGATCCTCGGCGAGGACGGCAGCCCGGCCGGCGTCTTCGCCGTGGTCATCGAGATCACCGAGCGGGTCCGCACCGAACAGCGGCTCAAGATCGCGCAGGAGGCCGGCGGCGTCGGCGTCTTCGAATGGTATCCCGAAAGCGGCCTGCTCGACGTCTCCGACGAATATCGTCGCATCTGGGGCATGCCGCCGGATGTCCAAGTCACCGACGATCTGCTCGTCAGCCTGCTGCATCCCGATGATCGCGCCTTGTCGGGGCCGGAGCGCCTGACCGAGGCCAATCCCCTCGCCTATACGGAATATCGCCGCTTCGACCCCGCCACCGGCGAGACCCGCTGGATCGCGCGACAGGGCGAGGCGGTCTCGACGCCCGAGAGCGGGCAGCGCCGTTTCGTCGGCGTCTGCTTCGACATCACGCCGCGCAAGGCGGCCGAGGAGGCGCTGCGCGCCAGCGAGGCGCGCTGGCGCAATCTGTTCGAGCAGATGCAGGAGGGGTTCTTCATCGCCGAGGCGGTGCGCGACGCCGCCGGGACGATGGTCGATTTCCGCTTCGTCGAGATGAATCCCGCCTTCGAGGCGCGCACCGACGTCAGGATGGTCGATGCGATCGGCCGCAATGTCAGCGAGATCATCCCGAACCTGCCGCCGGAGCTGATCACGACCTATGCCATCGTGCTCGAGACCGGCAAGCCGGCGCGCTACGAGATCAATGTTCCGTCGATGAAGCATCGCTGGTTCGAGGCGCGGGCAAGGCGCATCGGGCCGGACCGCTTCTCGGTGCTGTTCCTCGACATCACCGGGCGCAAGCAGGCGGAAGCCGCACTCAGGGAAAGCGAGGCGCGCTTCCGCACGCTCTCGCAATCCATGCCGAACCATGTCTGGACCGCCAGGCCCGATGGACAGCTCGACTGGTTCAACGAGCGCATCTACGCCTTCACCGGAGCGGCCCCGGGCACGCTCGACGGCGAAGCCTGGATGGCGGTGGTCCATCCCGAGGATGCGGCGAGCGCCGCCGCCTCATGGGAGAATGCGCGGCGCGACGGTATTCCCTACGAGACAGAATTCAGGCTTCGCCGCCAGGACGGCACATTCCGCTGGCACATCGCTCGCGCCGTGCCCGCCCATGACGAGCGCGGCGCGATCACGCGCTGGGTCGGCACCAACACCGACATCGACGCGCAGAAGACGGCGGAAGCCGCGCTCGCGGACCTCGCCGATACGCTGGAGGAGCGCGTCGCCGCCCGCACCGCAGAACTCGCCAAGGCCGAGGAGGCGCTGCGCCACAGCCAGAAGATGGAAGCCATCGGCAACCTGACCGGCGGCATCGCCCACGACTTCAACAATCTGCTGCAGGTCATCAGCGGCAACCTGCAATTGCTGTCGCGGGAAATCGCCGGCGACGAGAAGGCCGAAAAACGCGTCGACAACGCCATGGCGGGCGTCGCGCGCGGCTCCAAGCTCGCAGCTCAGCTGCTCGCCTTCGGCCGCCGCCAGCCGCTGGAGCCCAAGGTCGTCAATGTCGGCCGCCTGATCCGGGACATGGACGACCTGCTGCGGCGCACGCTGGGCGACGCGATCGAGATCGAGAGCATCGTCGCCGGCGGGCTGTGGCACACGCTGGTCGACCCGGCCAATGTCGAGAATGCCATCCTCAACCTCGCGATCAACTCGCGCGACGCCATGGATGGCCAGGGCCGATTGACGATCGAGGCCGGCAACGCCTCCCTCGACGACGCCTATAGCGGCGCCCATCGCGACGTCACGGCGGGGCAATATGTCCAGATCTCGGTCTCCGACACCGGCTCTGGCATGAGCCGCGAGGTGATGGACCAGATCTTCGAGCCGTTCTTCTCGACCAAGCCGCAGGGCAAGGGCACCGGGCTCGGGCTGTCCATGGTCTATGGCTTCGTCAAGCAGTCCGGCGGCCATGTGAAGGTCTATAGCGAGCCCGGCCAGGGCACGACGATCAAGCTCTATCTGCCGCGCTCGCTCCAGGCCGAGGACATGCTGGTCGAGAAGGAGGCCGGCCCGGTCACCGGCGGCAGCGAGACCATCCTCGTCGTCGAGGATGACGAGGCGGTGCGCGAGACCGTGATCGCGCTGCTGGGCGAGCTCGGCTATCGCGTGCTGAAGGCGCCCGACGCCCAGAGTGCGCTCGCGGTCATAGAGAGCGGGGTCGCGATCGACCTGCTCTTCACCGATGTGGTCATGCCCGGCCCGCTGAAGAGCCCGGAGCTGGCGCGCAAGGCCAAGGAGCGGCTGCCCCAGCTCAGCGTCCTGTTCACCTCCGGCTATACCGAGAACTCGATCGTCCATGGCGGTCGGCTGGACGAGGGCGTCAGCCTGCTCTCGAAGCCCTATGGGCGCGAGGCGCTGGCGCGGAAGATCCGCCAGGTCCTGGTGCAGGACGGCAAGACCCCGTCCTATGAGACCGTCCGGCCCCAGCCGAAAAGCGCGGCGCAGAAGGCGGCTTTGCAGGCTGCGGCCGCCCCGGTGCCCGAACCGGCGCGGCGGAGCAACCTGACCGTGCTCGTCTGCGAGGACGACGCCATCATCCGCATGGACACCGCCGATATGGTCCAGGATCTCGGCCATGTCGCCATCGAGGCGGAGAACGGGCTGAAGGCGCTCGAGATCGCGACGGGTCGCAACGTCGACATCCTGCTTACGGATATCGGCCTGCCCGATATTTCGGGCAGTGAACTGGCGCACCGCCTGCGCGCCTTGAAGCCCGAGCTCGCCATCATCTTCGCCACCGGCCGCGATCAGGTCGAGGGTTTCGAGGGCGCGGCCCGCACCGCGCTGCTGAGAAAGCCCTATCGGCTGCACGCGCTGGAGAAGATCCTCGGCTCGATCCTGGATTGAGAAGCGCCTTCCGGGCCGGGCGGTCGCTTGCGTTTGCAGCGCCCGTCGCGTGCAGGCTTGCGCATGGCCAGGCATGCTGCGCTGCGGCTAGACTTGGCGGAGACGCAAACGGACTCTGCTCCATTCCAAGCCCTGCTCCATTCAAGGCGACCCCACCACGATGAGCCAGCTCTTCAGCCCCTACACGCTCGGCGAACTCACCCTCGCCAACCGCATCGTCATTGCCCCGATGTGCCAGTATTCTGCCGAGGACGGCCGCGCGACCGACTGGCACATCATCCATCTCGGCCATCTCGCTCTGTCGGGCGCCGGGCTGCTCTTTCTCGAAGCGACGGCAGTCGAGCCGGAAGGACGGATCAGCCCGTTCGATCTCGGCCTCTGGTCGGATGAGACCGAAGCCGCCCTGGCGAAGGCGCTCGCCGCCGTGCGCGCGCATTCCGACATGCCGATCGGCATCCAGCTCGGCCATGCCGGCCGCAAGGCCTCGGTGGCGCAGCCATGGGCCGGCGGTGGCCAGCTCGGCCTCGACCAGGGCGGCTGGCAGACGCTCGCCCCCTCGGCCGTGGCTTTTGAGGGCCACGCCCGGGCTCCCCACGCCCTGACAGCCGATGAGATCGCCCGGCTCGTCGAGAGCTTCGCGCTTGCCGCCAAGCGCTCGGTCAGGCTCGGCCTCGATGCAATCGAGCTGCACGGGGCCCATGGCTATCTGCTGCACCAGTTCCTGTCGCCGCTCTCCAACCGGCGCGAGGACGCCTATGGCGGCTCGCTGGAGAACCGCATGCGCTTCCCGCTCGCGGTGTTCGAGGCGGTCAAGGCGGCGGTGCCGTCTTCCTTTCCCGTCGGGATCCGCGTCTCCGGCACGGATTGGGTCGAGGGCGGCTGGGATATCGAACAGACGCTCACCT
Organism: Bosea vaviloviae; assembly: GCF_001741865.1. Taxonomy (NCBI): domain Bacteria; kingdom Pseudomonadati; phylum Pseudomonadota; class Alphaproteobacteria; order Hyphomicrobiales; family Alloboseaceae; genus Allobosea; species Allobosea vaviloviae. The sequence continues at coordinate 3,514,111 of NZ_CP017147.1, read as the reverse complement.
TCGCCTCCGCCTTGCAGGCGCGCGGCTGCAGCTTCATCGACGTCTCCGGCGGCGGCCTCTCGGCCGCGCAGAAAATCCCACTCGGCCCGAGCTACCAGGTGCCGATGGCGCGCGCCGTGAAGCAGGCGACCGGCCTGCCGACCATGGCGGTCGGGCTGATCACGGAAGCCGACCAGGCCGAGGCGATCATCGGCACGGGCGACGCCGACTTCGTCGCTTTGGCGCGCGGCATGCTCTACGACCCGCGCTGGCCTTGGCACGCCGCCGCCCAGCTCGGCGCAACCGTGAAGCCGCCCTCGCAATATCTGCGCTCGCAGCCGCGCCAACTCCGCAACCTGTTCGGCTGAGCGCATCCGCCTTTCTCGAGAGAACTCCCCAATGACCGCCTATTCCGAGCTTGCCAATCATTTCGGCCGCGTCGCCGCATTGTCCAACGCCATCGGCATCCTGAGCTGGGACAATGCCGCGATGATGCCGACCGGGGCAGCGGCGACGCGGGCCGAGAGCATGGCGCTGCTCGACGTGCTGCGCCATGGCATGGCGGTCGAGCCGCGCATCGGGGACTGGCTGGGCGCTGCCGAGGCCGATGACGGCCTCGGCCCCTGGGAGCGCGCCAATCTGCGCGAGATCCGGCGGCTCTGGACGGTTCAGACCGCGCTTCCCGCCGATCTGGTGGAGGCGTCGAGCAAGGCGATCTCGGTCTGCGAGATGCGTTGGCGGCAGGCGCGCACGGATTCCGATTTCGCCGGGCTTCTGCCGTTCCTGAGCGAGGTCTTGAACCTGCAGCGCCAGATCGGCCAGGCGAAGGGCGAAAAGCTCGGTCTTTCCCCCTATGACGCGCTCTTGAACGACTACGAGCCCGGCGGGCGCTCGGAGAAGATCGACGCCTTGTTCGACGATCTCGCCACCTTCCTGCCCGGCTTCACGCAGGAGGTCCTGGCGCTCCAGGCCCGCCGGCCCAAAACGCCGGAGCCGCAGGGCCCTTTCGCGATCGAGAAGCAGCGGGCGCTCGGCCTCAAGATGATGGCGGCGCTGGGCTATGATTTCGAGCGCGGCCGGCTCGACGTCTCCACGCACCCGTTCTGCGGCGGGGCCGACAACGATGTCCGCATCACCACGCGCTATGACGAGAGCGATTTCGCCAAGGCCTTGATGGGCGTGCTGCACGAGACCGGCCATGCGCTCTACGAGCAGGGCCGGCCGCAAGCCTATATGAGCCAGCCTGTCGGTCAGGCGCGCGGCATGAGCCTGCATGAAAGCCAGTCGCTCCTGGTCGAGATGCAGGCCTGCCGCTCCGCCGCGTTCATCCGCTTCGCCGCGCCCTTGATGCGCGAGGCTTTTGGCGGCTCAGGCCTGGCCTGGGAGCAGGAGGCCTTGCTGGCGCGCTACACCAGGGTCGAGGCCGGCTTCATCCGCGTCGATGCCGACGAGGTGACCTATCCGGCCCATGTCATCCTGCGCTACCGGCTGGAGAAGGCGCTGATCGCCGACGAGATGCCGCTCTCGGAACTGCCCTTCGCCTGGAACGCCGGCATGAAGGCGCTGCTCGGCGTGACGCCGCCCGACGACCGGCGCGGCTGCCTGCAGGACGTGCATTGGCCCAGCGGCGGCTGGGGCTATTTCCCGACCTATACGCTGGGCGCGATGACGGCGGCGCAGATTTTCGAGGCCGCCTGCAAGGCCGAGCCCGAGATCCTGCCCTCGATCGGGCGCGGCGACTTCTCGCCCCTGGTCGGCTGGCTGCGCAGCCACATCCATAGCCAGGCCAGCCTCTACGAGACCGACGAACTGCTGACCCACGCCACCGGCCGCCCGCTCGACGCCGGCGTGTTCAAGGCGCATCTGCGCCGGCGCTATGGCGGCGAAGGCTAGCCTTCGCTCAAGCAGCAACACCGCGTCATCCTGGACAAGCGGCGAAGCCGCGCAGCTCCGGGATCCATCGGAGGGCACTGCGCTCTCCGATGGATCCCTGAGACGAGCTTCGCTCGCCCAGGATGACGCAGCGGTTCCGAGAACAGACAGGCTGCGTTAGCCCTCATCTCCCGACAGCACCGGCATCGGAAAGCCGCCGAACGCCTGCTCATAGGCCGCCCCCAGCGCCAGCAGGCGATCGTCGCTGCCTTGCGGCCCGATCAGCTGGAAGCCGATCGGCATGCCGTCCCGGTCCGGCTTGCCCGGCAAGGTCAGCCCCGGCAGGCCCAGCGCATTGGCGAAGGCGGTGAAGACCGCGTGGCCGCGCGGACCGACCAATTGACCGTCGATTACATCGGGGTGCGTCTGGCCGACCGGCCAGGGTTGCGCCGCCGTCGCCGGCATCAGCAGCAGGTCGAAGCGGGAGAAGAGCGCGTCGAACGCCTCGCCGGCCGCCTCGAGCGTCCGCAGCATGCCGAGATAATCGCTGGCCGAATGGCCACGGCCGCGTTCGGCCATGGCGGCAATCCCGGGCTGTACGGGTGCGTCCCGCCCGAGCCCGAGATGTGCGTCGAGCAACCAGGCCACGCCGGTTTCGCTGACGATCGACCAGATCGCGTTGACCGGCTCGACCAGGGTGTAATCGTCCAGGCGCTCGACGGCATGGCCGAGTCCGGCGAAGCGCTCGGCCGCTTCAGCGACGCTCGCAGCGATCGCCGGATCGACCGGCGCCTCGCCAAAGCGTGGAATGAAGGCTATCCGTTTTGCGGTGGGCGGCGCAGCCGCCGCCTCTGCGCCGGCGATGATGCGCAGCATCGCGCGGACATCGCCGACGCAGCGCCCGATCGGCCCCACCACCTCGAAATTGTCGAGGATCGCGGGAAAGCCATGCCGGCGCGGCACCAGCCCGCGCGAGGGCTTGAGGCCGACCAGCCCCGCATGCGCCGCCGGCCGGCGGATCGAGCCGCCGCCATCGGTGCACAGCGCCAGCGGCCCGATGCCCGACGCCACGGCCGCAACCGCCCCGCCGCTCGACCCGCCAGGCGTCAGGCCCGGGTTCCACGGGTTGCGCGTCGGGCCGAAGAGCGCGTTGTCGGTGACGCCCTGCACGGTGAACTCAGGCACATTGGTCTTGCCGAGGATGACGGCGCCGGCCGCGCGCAGACGAGCGACCGGCGTCTCGTCGAGCTCCGGCACGAAATCGGCATAGCAGGCGCTGCCCCAGGTGCTGCGCAGCCCGGCAGTCAGGATGTTGTCCTTGATCGTCAGCGGAACGCCGTCGAGCAGCCCGAGCGCCTCGCCGCGCGCCCAGCGACCGGCGCTGGCCTGCGCCGCCACCTGCGCGCCCGCCCGGTCGAGCGTGACGACAGCGTTGAGACGCGGATTGACCGCGTCATGGCGCGCCAGGACCGCTTCCAACGCCTGGACCGGCGTGGCGCTACCCGCCGCGAAAGCCTGCGCGAGTTGCCCGGCGGTCAGGGCCCAGAGTGGCTGGTCGTTCATTGGAAACGCACTCCGTGATCATCATGCCCGCATGGCGCGCCCCAACTGGGAAACGCCGTCATTCCAACCGCTAAGCCATGGCTGCTCATCCGACAACGGGGCTTGAAACGGGGCGCAATTAGGATTTGAATCAAGTTCCCGCTCTGGGCCATGCTAGGGAGAACGCAATGCTGAGGACTTTGATAGTCGCATCTGCTTCCGCCATCGCCGTCGCAGCCGTCTTCGCCACGCCGGCCTCGGCGCTGACGATGAAGGAATGCAGCACGAAGTATCAGGATGCCAAGAAGGCCAATACGCTGAAGGGCCAGAAGTGGAACGATTTCCGCAAGGCCCAATGCGGCGACGACGACGCCTCCGACAACGATGCCGCAGCAGCCGTGACGGACCCCGCACCGGCGCCGGCGGCCACGCCCGCCGCAACGGCGCCTGGGCAGAAGCCGGCGGCAGCGCCCGCCCGCGCCAAGGCTGCGGTCTTCCCCAGGGCCGTCGCGCCGAAATACTCCGAGGAATCGCCCGGCAAGGCCCGGTTGAAGACCTGCGTCGACCAGTACAACGCCAACAAGACGGCCAATGCCAATGGCGAGCTGAAATGGATCGAGAAGGGCGGCGGCTACTGGAGCCAGTGCAACACCAAGCTCAAGAGCTGAACAGAGCCATCACGCGAAACAGCTCGGCCCCGGATCCTGTCCGGGGCCGATTTTTATGCCAATGCGCCAGGCATCCGGCGCTCACACCTATTGAGTCGCGTAGATCCGTTCGCCCACGCGGATGAAATGGGTGGGATCGCTGGGCTCGCCATTGATGCGCGTCTCGTAATGCAGATGCGGGCCCGTCGAGCGCCCGGTGCTGCCGACCAGCCCGACCACCGTGCCGAGCGCGACGGGCTGGCCCACAGTGACGTTGATCGCCGACAAATGGCCGTAGCGTGTGGTGATGCCGTTGCCATGGTCGATGACGACGAGATTGCCGTAGCCGCCGCCGATGCCCGCCGTCTGCACGACGCCTGATCCACCGGCATGGACGGGAACGCCGATCGGCGAACGGAAATCCGTACCGGCATGGAAACGCGCCTCACCGGTGAACGGATCGGAGCGCGAGCCATAGGAGCTGGTCATCAACCCGGCGCTGCCCGCGATCGGCCGGAAGAACGGTACCGCGTTCGCAGCCGTCCTGAGCCGGCCCAGGACTGAAAGCGTGCGCCTGATCTGCGCGACATTGCTCTCGAAGGGACCGCCGCCGAAATCCTTGGTCTCCGGCAGCAGATTGGCGACCTGCCCGCGCACGAGCGCTGCGGTCGGCACGAATTTCTCGGCGTCGAGCCCGACCTCGGAGAAGGCCGAGCGCAATTGCAGCAGGGTCGATTGCGAGCGCTGCGTCAGGCCGTTGAGCGAACCCAGCTGCACCTTCTCGAAACGGTCGATCGCATGTTCGAGATAGGTCACGCGCTCGGGTGCGGGATAGCTCGGATCGAGGATGGTGAAGGTCGATCGCGGCGCGGCGCGCTGCACCGAGGCCGCCTTGATCGGCGCCCCGCCGGCCTCGCCGAACTTCACCGGGCTCGCGCCGTCGGGCACGCGGGTCTGGTCGGCCAGCGCGGTCAGCATCGCCTGGCGCGCCTCCAGCGCCGCCTGGCGCAGCATCAGGTCGGCGATACGCCCCTCGACGCCGTCACGCTCCAATCGGGTCTGCCGGGCGAACCGGTCGAGCTGGGTGCGGAAGACCACGAGCTTCTGCTCATAGGCAAACTGCATGTCGCTCTGCTGTGCGACGAGGCGGGCCGAGAGCTTGTCGCCGAAGATCAGGGCGCTGGTCGCGATCGCACCCCAGCCGGCCAGCAGGGCGAAGGCGACGAGGACAAGCGCGATCGTCGCCGGCCCAACCGTCATGGTCCAGCGCGGACGGCCCGGTCGCGAGAGCTTTACCGCCTTGTCGCGCTTGCCGGCCTTGTCCGTTTTGCCGTCGCCCTCGGTCGCGGGTTCGGCCTTGCGCAGCTGCGCCTGGGCCTTCGCCTCGGCGGCAGCAGCCTTCGCCTCGGCGGCAGCTCTTGCCTCCGCGGCCTTTGCCGCCTTCATCCGGGCAGCAACGCGCTCGGCCGCTGTCTGCGGTTTGGACGGGGCGGAACTCAAGGCCGGGCTCCTCCAAGCATGTCCTGGAATCCAAGCAAGTCCTGGAAAACGGCGCGCGCGATTCTCTGCCGAGCCGGGCGAAAGTCAACGCTGCAACGACGCTTCAGGCCGGGCGCCCCACCACCTACCGAAAGGGAGGTGCGGCCTAGTTCCTTACACAGAATGATCTTTGACTTCACGCAACGCAAAGGCAATCTGCCGCAATAGCCTCGCCGAGATATCGACGATTGTCGATTCGGGGCGCGAATTGTCAATCAATTACGTAATTGACATGACAGGCGTCCCGTTGAAACACTCGAAGCCAGCAATCTTTCTCTGGAGCAGGATGCGAAAAGTGGGAACCGGCTTTTCACATCGATCCTGCTCTCTTTGATGAGAGTCAGCCTTGTCATCACCTTGCGACATCACCGTGATCCCCCGGCATGCGAGGCGGCCCGGAGCGGCATGATCCGGCGCCGGGGATTAAGGACCAAGTCACGTGCAACGCCGAGAGGCACGTCAGATATGCGAATGAATTCAGGGCACTACAGGAGAAAAACCTCTGAATGGACCTAGAATCTCTTGGCCTCTCATCGCCTTCCGCCGCAAGGAGCCCTGCCATGACCTCGACCCTGCCTCCCGAACAATCCGCCCTCGACCGCGAGATCCTCGACGCGTTGTTCGAGATCGTGCCTGACGAATGGGACGCTTTCCTGCTTTCGGTCGAGCCGCGCAAGCTCGATGGCGATGGGCAGATCGTGACCATCGTCAACCCGGACGTCGCGGGGGCAGAAATCCCCGCGACAGAGGCGATCCGCGTCTGCGTCGCCAAGCTCGCGGCCTTTTTCGCCCGCGAAAAGCGCGGCTGGGAGCGCCTGACCTATGCCGCTTTCGCCGACGAGGCCGGCACCTGGCGCGTCAAGATCACGGCGCCGCTGCCGCCCCCCACAGCACCGGCCGCATGAGCGCACTGGGACTAGCCGTGGTCAAGATTAGGCACGCGGCGCTTTCGTGCTTGTTCCGCCCCGTTGCGCCACGTTACGATGCGTGAGCGTGGCTGAAACAAAGTTTGCCGGCTGCGTGACGAAGCGGGATGCGCCGCTTACGCCTTGATCTGGAATCATGACGATGGCTCGAAGGCTCGGCGATGTCTTGGAACAGTAAGGTCGTCTGGGGCGAAGGACTTTTTCTGCGGCCGCATCATCTGCAGCAGGCGGACCGCTATCTCGAAAACCTCGTCGATGCGCGCACGCGCTTCATCACGCCTTACCCCTGGGGCTTTTCGACCCTGGAAATCGACCGCGACCTCGCCCAGCAGAGCCGCTTCGGCCTGCGTCGCGCCTCGGGCATCCTGCCCGACGGCACGCCCTTCGACATTCCCGCCCACAGCCCCCTGCCCGCGCCCATCGACGTGCCGGATGCCGCCGCCAAGCAATTGCTCTGGCTGACCATGCCGGTCGCGGCGGCCAATACGCGCGAGGTCGACGAGCCGACGAGCGCCACCGCCAGTCGCTATGTCACCGCCAGCGAGACGCTGATCGACTCGACTGCCGCCATGCGCGTCGAGGAGGAGATCGACGTCGCCTATCCCCGGCTCGGCTTCGATCTGCGCAAGACCGCCAAGCCCGGCTATGTCAGCATGCCGATCGCTCGCATCGTCGAGGTGCGCGACAAGACCATCGTCTTCGACGACAAGTTCGTCCCACCGGTGCTGATCACCTCGGCCTATCCCGCGATCGACGGCTGGATCGACCGCGCCATCGGCTGGATCGAGGCCAAGCTCGAGGAGTTGGCGCGCTATGCGGCGGACCCGACCGCCGGCGGCGGCCTGCAGAGCGCCGACTTCTTCGTGCTGCAGCTGCTCAACCGGCACCTGCCGGTGCTGCAGCATTTCCGGCATTCGCGCTATATCCATCCCGAGCGGCTCTATGAGGAGTTCGTGCGGATGGTCGGTGAACTCGCGACCTTCGCCACGCCGGAGCGCCGGACGCGGACCTATCCGCGCTACGACCACGACAATCTCGAGCTCGTCTTCGAGCCGATCCTGCGCGACCTGCAGGATTTCCTCAGCGCCAGGCTCGGCCGCCGCGCCATCCGGCTCGAACTGATCGAGCGCGCGCCCAACGCCTTCGTCTCGACGATCCGCGACCGCAGCCTGTTCCGCAACGCCAATTTCGTGCTGGAAGTCGCGGCGCGCCGGCCCCTGATCGAGATCCAGCTGCAATTCCCGCAGCTCTTCAAGATCGGCCCGAATACGAAGATGAACGACATCGTCAACGCCCATCTGCCGGGCGTCGGGCTCAATCACATTCCGACCCCGCCGTCGCAGATCCGCGCGGTCGCGGACCATGTCTACTTCCTGCTGGACAAGAACTCTCCACTCTGGCCTGAATTCAGCACGGCAAACGCGATCGGCCTGCATTTCTCGGGCGACTGGCCGGAACTGCAGCTCGATCTCTGGGCGATCCTCGGAGACAGGCGATGACCGAGCCCAAAGACCCGTTCGAACCTGCCTACAACCCCAATGAGCGCACGGTCGTGCGGCCCAATCCCGGTGGCAGGCGCCCGCTCGCGCCGAGCCCGCCGACCCAGCAACCCGAGCAGCCGGGCCCGTTCACGCCGTCAGCCTATCCGCCTCCCCCCGCCTCCTATCATCCGGCCTCGGGCTACCAGCCGCCGCCGAGCTATCCGCAGGCAGACCCCAACGCCGCCGCGCAGGACGCCTGGGCCGATGCGCCGGGCCAGAGCTATCCGCAGCCGGCCCCGCCGCCCTACCAGCCGCCCCCGGCGCAGAGCTACGCTCCCCCGCCCCAGCCCGTGCCGCAGCCGCAAGCACCGGGCTCCGTGCCCCAGGTCGCGCCGCGCGAGATGCCGGTGGCGCCCAATGACAATCCGATCATGAGCGCGGCCGCGCCGATCCTCTCGATCCTCGGACGCCTGCGCGTGGCCCTGGCCTATGCCTCGTTCAGCCAGTTGATGGACCAGGTCGCCGGCGCGATCCAGCGCTTCGAGGCCGACGTCACCGGCGCCGGCATCGGCCAGGACCAGGCCAAGCAGGCGAAGTACACGCTCTGCGCCACTGCCGACGACATCGTCCAGAACATCCCGGCGCAGGATCGCCAGCTCTGGACGCAGTACAGCATGCTGAGCCGCTTCTTCGGCGAGCGCACCGGCGGCATCCGCTTCTTCGAGGAGCTCGACCGGGCCAAGCAAGACCCGATCCTGAACTACAATGTGCTGGAGCTGCAGCATGCCTGCCTGGCGCTGGGTTTCCAGGGCGTGCACCGGACCTCGGCCGGCGGCCCGGCGACCTTGCAGACGATCCAGCGCAATCTCTACGAGACGCTGCGGCGCGTGAAGCAGCGCGTCAATCAGGAGCTCTCGCCGCGCTGGCAGGGCCAGGACATGACGGCACGCGGCACGACCGTGCGCATCCCGTTCTGGGCGATGGCCTCGCTTGCGGGCGTCCTGCTGCTCGCGATGTACCTGACCCTGCGTTCGCTTTTGAGCTCCGGCAGCGACGCGGTGATCGACGATGTCGGCCGCATCTTCCCGACGACCGACGTCTCGATCGAGCGGCGCGTCGTCCAGCCGGTGAAGCCCACGCCTCCGCCGCCGATCAAGACAACCCAGCTCGAACGCATCCGCGCGGCGCTGGCGACCGAGATCGGCGAGCAGAAGCTGGCGGTGGATTCCGTCTCGACCGGCATCATCGTGCGCGTCAACAGCTTCGCCTCCTTCGAGCCCGGCAAGGCGACGGTGATCGACGCCTTCCGCCCGCTCGCCAAGCGCATCGCACAGACGCTGGAGAAGGAGCCCGGCCAGATCAAGGTCACCGGCCATTCCGACAACACGCCGATCAAGACGGTGCGCTTCGCCAACAACTACGAATTGTCGGTCGAGCGCGCCAAAGCCGTCGGGGCCCTCCTCACCGAGGATCTCAGCGACAAGAAGCGTATCCTCGCCGACGGCAAGGGCGACACCGCCCCGATCGCCTCGAACGATACGATCGAAGGTCGCGCGCGCAACCGGCGCGTCGACGTGCAGATCCCGCATGAACGCTGACCTGAGGCGGAGGCGCTCGTGACCCTGGCAATCTGGTTGCGCATCATCATCAGTCTGATCGGGCTGGCCGCCTTCGGCGCGCTGGTCTGGTTCGCCAGCCCGTTGATCTCGGTCGCCGGGATCTATCCGTTCGATTCCGAATGGGTGCGCTTCGCCATCATCGCGGTGGTCTCGCTCGTCGTGTTCGGCCTGCTGGTCTGGGGCATCATCCGGCGCAGGCGCGAGGCTGCGGCGCTCGAGCAGGGCCTGGCCGATGCCGCCATCGACGAAGGCGATGGCGACGTGCTCGGCGAGCGCATGGCCGACGCGCTGCTGACGCTGAAGAAATCCGCGGGCTCGAGCGCGACTTATCTCTACGAGCTGCCCTGGTATGTGCTGATCGGCCCGCCGGGCTCCGGCAAGACCACGGCCCTGGTCAATTCGGGGCTGAAGTTCCCGCTCGCCAAGGGCGGCGCGCCCTCCGCCGTCGCCGGCGTCGGCGGCACCCGCTATTGCGACTGGTGGTTCACCGACGACGCCGTGCTGATCGACACGGCCGGCCGCTACACCACGCAGGATTCCGACGCCTCGGCCGACCGCAAGAGCTGGCTCTCCTTCCTCGACCTGCTCAAGAAGAACCGGCCGAACCAGCCGATCAACGGCGTCATGCTGGCGATCAGCATCGAGGATGTGCTGACCGCGTCGCCGGCCGAACTCAACGCCCATTCCGATGCGATCCGGGCGCGATTGACCGAGTTGCACGACAATCTCAAGGTCGATTTCCCGGTCTATGCGCTGTTCACCAAGATGGACCTCGTCTCCGGGTTCATGGAGTATTTCCAGCATCTGAACGAGGCCTCGCGGCGCGTGGTCTGGGGCCATACCTTCCAGACCGACGACAAGACGCTGAACATGATCAGCGAGGTGCCCGACGAGTTCGACGCGCTGGTGGAGCGCCTCAACTCCGAATTGCCCGACCGGCTCCAGGAAGAGCCCACGCCCAGCGCCCGCGTGCAGATCTTCGGCTTCCCGACCCAGATGGCGGCGGTGAAGAACCCGATCATCGAGTTCCTCAACCGCATCTTCGAACCGACGCGCTATCATTCGCGCGCGACCTTGCGCGGCTTCTATTTCACCTCGGGCACGCAGCAGGGCACGCCGATCGACCAGCTGATCGGCGCGATGGCGCGCAATTTCGGCGCGAACCAGGTCGCGGCCGCGGCGATGTCGGGCTCGGGCAAGAGCTTCTTCCTCACCGATCTGATCACCAAGGTGGTGATCGGCGAATCCGCCTGGGTCTCGACCGATCGCAGGGCGGTGCGGCGCGCCTTCGCCTTGAAGGCGGCCGCCTATAGCGTGCTCGCTCTGGTGACGCTGGGTGGGGCGGCGGCGTGGTGGACGAGCTACAACCGCAATGTCGATCTGATTGCCGACACCAACGACCAGACCAAGACCTTCGTAGCGACCGCGGCCCCGATCATCCAGGAGCCGACCGTCGCCGACCGCGACCTGGAGAAGGTCGTGCCGCTGCTCGACGCGCTGCGCGCCCTGCCAGCCGGCTATGCGCAGACGGGCGTCTCGCCGCCCATGCGGGCGACTTTCGGCCTGAGCCAATGGGACCGGATCGGCTCGTCCTCGGAGGCGGTCTACAAGACCGGGCTGGAGCGCCTGCTGCGCTCGCGCCTGATCTTCCGCATGGAAGAGCTGATCGAGGCCAACCGCTCGCGGCCCGATTTCATCTACGAGGCGCTCAAGGTCTATCTCATCCTCGGCGGCCGTCAGAAGATGGACGAGGATCTGATCCTGCTGTGGATGCGGCGCGACTGGGTCGACAACCTCTATCAGGGCGCCGCCAATGCGCGCCTGCGCGAGGAGCTCAGCCAGCACCTGACGGCGATGCTGCGCCTGCCCGATTCCGGCGGCGCCGGCACGCTGACGCTCAACGAGCCGTTGATCGAGGAGGCGCAGAAGACGCTGGCCCGGTTGAGCCTGGCCGAGCGCGCCTATCAATTGCTGCGCGTCCAGGCGCGCGCCTCGCCAGGCAAGCCCGACTGGACGGCGGCCACCAAGGGCGGCGCCGATGCCAAGCTCGTCTTCGAAGGGCCCCGCGGCGGCGAGCTCGAGAATGTCCGCGTCCCGTTCTTCTATACCTATGCCGGCTTCCATGAAGGCTTCATCGGCCGCCTGCGCGACGTCGCCAAGCAGATCGAGGAGGAGCGCTGGGTGCTGGGCACGGCTGGCGACCAGACCGCCGTCTCGGATCAGTACGAGGCGCTGCCGCGCGCCTTGCTGGAGCTCTACGCCAAGGATTTCATCGCCTCCTGGCAGGGCACGATGGCGGCGCTGCGCTTCCGGCCGCTGCTTGCCAACAAGCCGCAATATCCGGCGCTGAGCGCGGCCTCGGCCGTCACCTCGCCCCTGAAGCAGGTGCTGGAATCGATCCGCGACGAGACCAAGCTCACCCGCGAGCGCCCGGCCCCGGCCGGGCAGGCCGCCACGCAATCGGCGGCCGGCTCCTTGAGCCAGGCCCAGCAGGCGCAGAACCTGGCGCAACGGCTCGGCGTCAGCACGGGCAGCTCCTCGACGACGCTCTCGCGCATGGATATCGCGCTCAAGGCGATGGAGAAGCCCAACACCGCCAGCGGCGAACAGGCCCCGGGCGCGACCATCGAGGCGGCCTTCAAGCCGTTCCACCAATTATTCGAGGGCGAGCAGGGCCGCCGGCCGATCGACCAGGTGCTGCTCGCCTTCTCCGAGGTGAACCAGAATCTGCGCCTGCTCGCGACCAACCCGGCGCTGGCGCCGCAGGTCAACGCCACCTTGCCCGCGCAGATCCAGACTTTGCGCAACAGCGCCAACCTGATCCCGCAGCCCTTCTCCAACCTGATCCAGACCGCCGCCACGAGCTTCGAGAATGAATTGACCGGCAGTTCCGTCTCGCAGCTCCTGCAGGATCTGCGCTCGCAGGTCACCGCGACCTGCAACCTGATCGTCACCAACCGCTACCCCTTCGCGCGCGGCAGCGACCGCGACGTGCCGCTGGCCGATTTCGGCCGGCTCTTCGGCACGGGCGGCATCATGGACAAGTTCTACACCACCAATCTCGCGCCGCTGGTCGATACGTCCAAGCCCGAATGGGCCTTCAAGCAGAACATCAGCGTGGCGCGCTCGCTGCCGCCCGCCGCGCTCAAGGAGTTCCAGCGCGCCACCGACATCAAGGACGCGTTCTTCGGCACCGGCGGCAACATGCCGTCCTTCACCATGGCGATCACGCCGCAGCCGGCGGCGAGTTCCGGCTCCGCGCCGACGATCAAGCTCGACATCAGCGGCGTCGCCGTGGTGGCGCAGGCCGGCGGCGGGCCGACGCCAGTGGTCTGGCCAGGCCCCGCCGGGCTCGACCGCACGGTGATTTCGAGCCAGACGACGAGCACGGGGCTGTTTGGCGGCGTGACCAGCAGCCCACCCGTCTTCGGGCCGGAAAAGCGCGGCCCCTGGGCCTTCTTCCGCTTCCTCGATCTCGGCTCGGTGACGAAGCGCGGCGAAGCCCTGGTCGCCAGCTACTCCGTCGGCGGCCAGTCGATTTCCTACCAGATCAATGTATCGTCCCTGAAGAACCCGCTGACATTGCCGGCCCTGCGGGAATTCAGATGTCCGGGAGGCTGAGGCAGGATGCACTGCGCCCTTTTCGGCAAGCTACCGGCCAAGCGCGATTTCATCGCGGTGAACATGCCGCGCGAACTCCTGCGCTTCTGGGAGATCTGGCTGCAGGGCGGCATGGCGGCCAGCATCCAGGCGCTCGGGCCGGGCTGGAAGGAGGCCTATCTCAGCGCGCCGATCTGGCGCTTCTGGCTCGGCCGCTCGCATCTCGGCAGCGAGGTACTCGGCGCCTTCATGCCTTCGCTCGACGGCGTCGGCCGCTATTTTCCGCTCGCTGTGCTGGCGATGGCGCCGGAAGGGCAGGCCTTCGCCGCGCCGACCGAGAACGCGCAGGCCGCCTGGTTCGAGAGCGCGGAAGCCTTCCTGCTCGATACGCTGGAGCCCGACGCCGTCTATGAGACGACACTGGCCGCGCTCGAAAGCCTGCCCTTGCCCGAGAGCGTCGCGCGCGACACGCTGCCTGCGATCGTCGCCTCCAATCGGGGGCTGCTCGGCGTGAGCGACGACGCCACGACCGAGATTCCGGCCTTGCTGGCGCGGCTCGAACGGTCGGACAAAGCCGCCCGCCAAGCTGCCGGCTCCTGGTGGTGGAGCATCGGCGGCGATCGGTTTCCGGCGCTTGCGCTCTGTGCCGAGCGGCTGCCGGAGGCGCAGCAATTCACGTTGCTGCTGACGGGGCCGGCCGTCAGTCCGGAAAGCGGCGGCGCTGACGAGAGCGCACAACCGGCCAGGATCGGAGTCGAGCCCTGATGGACAGCACCCTTCCGCCCCCGTCCATGCGCGCGAGCAACGATCCGCTCGCCATGCTTGCCGGCGCGCTCGACCAGCAGGCGAGCTTCCGCTTCGAGACCGGAGCGACCACCGATGTCGGCAAGGTGCGCAGCGAGAACGAGGACAGCTACATCGTTCACGCCGATGCCGGCCTCTGGTGCGTCGCCGACGGCATGGGCGGCTATGAGGCCGGCAAGCTCGCCTCCTCCACCGTCGTCGAGGCGCTGCGCACGATCGGCCAGGCGGCCTCGCCGGCGGACCTTCTCGCGCGGTTCCAGGACCGGGTGCTGCAGGCCAATATCGGCCTGCGCAAGGCCGGCGAGGAACGCGGCCTCACGACCTTCGGCACCACCGTCGTCGCGCTCCTGATCTATGAGCGCTTCTTCGCCTGCTGCTGGGCCGGCGACAGCCGGACCTACCGCGTCAGGCAAGGCAGGCTGTCGCAGGTCTCGCGCGACCATACCGAGGTGCAGGACCTCGTCGACCAGGGCCAGTTGACCCCGGAGGAAGCCAAGCGCTGGCCGGGGCGCAACATCATCACCCGTGCCATCGGCGTGAGCGACCTCCCCGATCTCGACCTGATTCAGGGCGTGGTGGAAGATGGGGACGTTTTCGTGCTATGCAGCGATGGCCTGACCGGCCATGTCTCGGATGCCGAAATCCTGGCCGGCGTGGCCGGGCGCGCACCGCAGGCGGCCTGCGACCATCTGGTCCAGCTCACTCTTGCGCGCGGCGCGAGCGACAACGTCACGGTGATCGTCGTGGCCTGCGAGCCGAAGGACGCGGAAGCGCCAGTCTCCCCCTCGCCGGCCAGAAGCGACGCCGACGGGCGCGGGGCCTGAAGCGATGCGGCGGCATGAAACAGGGATGACGGAGACGTGGCGGCCTTGCCGTCGCCTTGTCCGCGCCCTGTCGGCCGCCGGCTCCGGCGAAGGCCGCGCGCCATGAGCGACAACGGCGCCACCGTCATCATTCCGCGCGCCCGCGTCGCCGTCGGGACGACGCTGAACGGGATCTATCGGATCGACCACCCCATCGCCGCCGGCGGCATGGGCGAGATCTACAAGGGCTACGCCATCCAGACCGGCGATGCGGTGGCGATCAAGATGATCCGCTCCGATCTCGCCGAGAACGAAAGCGCGCTCGCTTTGTTCCGCAAGGAAGCCTCCTCGCTGCACAACCTGCAGCACGAGGCGATCGTCCGTTATTATCTGTTCTCGATCGATCCGCAGCTCGGCCGCGCCTATCTGGCGATGGAGTTTGTCGACGGCACCTCGCTGAAGGACCATCTCGTCCGCGGACCATTGTCCTTCGAGGACACCTGCATCCTGCAGCAGCGGATCGCGTCCGGCCTGCATTCGGCCCACAAGCTCGGCATCATCCATCGCGACGTCGCCCCCGACAACGTCATCCTGCCCGGGGCCGATGTGGCCTTGGCCAAGATCCTCGATTTCGGCATCGCGCGCTCGACGCGGGCCGGCGAGCAGACGATCATCGGCAGCGGCTTCGCCGGCAAGTACAACTATGTCTCGCCCGAGCAGCTTGGCCTGTTCGGCGGTGACGTCACCCCGAAATCGGACATCTACAGCTTCGGCCTGGTCCTGGCGGAGTGCCTCCAGGGCCGCCCCATCGACATGAACGGCTCGCAGGTCGAGGTGATCGACAAACGCCGTGTCGTGCCCGACCTGTCGAAGATCGATCCGCGCTTCCGGCCGCTGCTCGAAAAGATGCTGCAGCCCCTGCCGGAGAACCGCCCGGCGACGATGGCGGAGGTCGCGGCCTGGCAACCTGCTGTCGGCAAGCCGGCCAAGGCCAAAGCCACGACGGCAGGTGGCGGCAGCGGCAAGACGGGCATGGCGATCGCGGCCGGCCTCGGTGCCGTCGCGCTGCTCGGCGGCGGGCTCTATTTCGGCACCGACCTGCTGAAGGGCGGCGGCACCCCGGCCCAGATCGCCAGTACCGGCCCGGCGCGCCTGGCCGATGAGGAGGCGCTTGCCGCCCAGGCGGCGCGGCGCGCCAGCGAGGATGCGCGCGCCCGGCAGATCCAGGAGCGCGCCGAGCAGGAGCAGCGTGCAGCGCAAGAGCGTGCCCAGCAGGAGAAGGCGGCGAGCGAGAAGCTGGCGCGCGAGCTCGAAGAGACGCGTCGCCAGGCCGAGGCCAGAGCTGCCGCCGACAAGGCTGCCGACGACGCCCGCAAACTGGCGGAAGCCAGGGCGGCCGAGGAGGCGCGCCGGGTCACTGAGGCCAAAGCCGCCGAAGAGCGCCGTGTCGCGGAGGCCAAAGCCGCTGACGATGCGCGCAAGCTCGCCGAGGCGAAGGCGGCGGAAGATGCGCGCCGTGCGGCGGAAGCCAAGGCCGCCGAAGAGCGCCGCGTCGCGGATGCCAAAGCCGCTGACGATGCGCGCAAGCTCGCAGAGGCGAAGGCGGCGGACGATGCGCGCCGTGCGGCAGAAGCGAAGGCCGCAGAAGAGCGTCGCGTCGCGGAGGCCAAAGCCGCTGACGATGCGCGCAAGCTCGCCGAGGCGAAGGCGGCCGAGGACGCGCGCCGCGTCGCGGAGGCGAAAGCCGCCGAGGAGGCTCGCAAGCTGGCGGAGGCCAAAGCTGCGGAGGAACGCCGGATCGCCGCCGAAGTGAGAGCGGTTGAGGATGCACGCAAGCTCGCTGAGGCCAAGACTGCCGACGATGTGCGCCGCTTGACCGAGGCGAAGGTCACCGAGGATCGCAGGCTCGCGGCCGAGGCGAAGGTCGCGGAAGCAAAGGCCGCCGAGGAAGCGCGCCGCGCGGCCGACGCCAAGGCCGCCGAGGAACGCCGGATCGCAGCCGAAGCGAAAGCGGCCGAGGACGCCCGCAAGCTCGCCGAGGCCAAGGCCGCGGAGGAGGCGCGCAAACAGGCCCTCGCCAAGGCGGCCGAGGACAAGCGCCTCGCGGCCGAGGCGAAAGCGGCCGAAGAGGCGCGCAAGCTCGCCGAGGCCAAGGCTGAGGCGGAGACCCGCAAGCAGGCACTCGCCAAGGCAGCCGAGGACAAGCGCCTCGCGGCTGAAGCGAAAGCGGCCGAGGACGCCCGCAAGCTCGCTGAAGCCAAGGCTGAGGAGGAGACCCGCAAGCAGGCTCTCGCCAAGGCTGCCGAGGAACGCCGCCTCGCCGCGGAAGCGAAAGCGGCGGAGAACGCTCGCAAGCTCGCCGAGGCCAAGGCCGAGGAAGACGCGCGCAAGCAGGCCCAGGCCGCCAAGCTCGCAGAGGAGCGCCGGCAGGCGGCTGAAGCCAAGGCGGCCGAGGACGCCCGCAAGATAGCCGAGGCGAAGGCCGCCGAAGAGGCGCGCAAGCAAGCCCAGGCAAAGGCGATCGAGGATAAGCGCCTCGCCGCAGAGGCCAAGACGGCTGAAGACGCGCGCAAAATCGCGGAGGCCAAGGCCGCGGAGGAGATGCGCAAACAGGCCGAGCTTCAGGCTGCGGAGGCCCGCCGCTTCGCCGAGGAGCAAAGCGCCAGGGCAACTGCCGACGCGGAGGCCAACCGTGTCGCCGCCTTGCGCGCCGACGAGGAGGCGAAGCGCAAGATCGACAGCGCCACCGCGGAAACGCGGGCCACCGCAGAGGATGCGCAGATCACCGACCGCCAGCGCATCGCGCTCGAACAGGCGCAGGCGCGCTGGCTGACAGAAGAGGCCGAGGCCATGCGCCGCGCCGGCGTGACCGCGCCGCGCCAATCCATCGAAGAGGTCGAGCAGCGCAACGCCGCCGCCCGGGAACAGGGCATGCAGGTCGCCCTGGCGGATCCCACCCTGCTCACCCCCAAGCCCTTGGCCGATCCGCGGCCGCCGCGCCCGGTCCCGACCGACCCCGCAGCGCTGGCGCGCGAAACGCAGGAGGAATTGACGCGGATCGGCTGCTATGCCGGCCGGATCAGCGGCAATCTCAATGTCGCGACGCGCGAAGCGCTGCGCGTCTACCGCCAGCGCATCGGCGCGGCGCCCGAACCAGCCGCGATCACGCCCGAGCAACTGCTCGATCTGCGCGAGCGGCCTGCCCCAACCTGTCCCCCGACCAATGTCGCCCCTGCGCCGGGCAAGCAGGCCCCTGCCATCGTGCGTCGCCCGCAGCGCACCGAGCCGGTGCAGCGGGCCCAGCAACCCCAGCGCGAGCGCGCCGCCGAAACCAAGCCGGCTCGGGCCGCCCCTGCCGCTGCGGCGGCGCCCGCGGCAGCCGCACCCAGGCGCGTCACGCCAGGTCTCGGATTGGGGTTCTAGAGTATTTCCGCGTTTCTCCGAACCGCGGAAATACTCTAGCTCCTTGTTTTAACGCGTTTTCTTCACGCGAACCGGTGTCCACTTCGCTCGAAAACGCTCTAGAGCCTCATCTGTCTGGAGCTCCAGCCCTCACCCCGAGAGCCTGACCTGAAATGGAATCAAGGATTTCAATGGCTCTGCCTTGACCACCTCTGCGCCGTCATTCCGGACGCAGCAAAGCGGAGATCCGGAATCCATCGTAGAGTTCCGGAGCCCTCCGATGGATTCCGGAGCTGCGCCGCTGGCGCGGCTTGTCCGGAATGACGGTGCGGGTGATGGCAGCGAACGGAGGTCCTTGATATCGCTCGTTTCATTTCCGGCAGGCTCTGAGGAGCCGCCGCACGCGGCGTCTCGAAGGATGCTCCAGCTTGCAGGGGAGCCTCCTGGAGCATGCTCCTCAGGATGAGGGCTCGCGGAGTTTCCAATCGGGCTCTAAGCCCGGAACGAGAGGGGGCGCCCGAACGCAATCGAGCGACGCAAGTCTTGCGTCGCTCGTATCACTCGCTTGTCGATGGCGTCCGTCGCGGGAGGTTCAGTAGACGTTGCCGATCCAGATCAGACTGGGCCGCGCGGAGAAAGAGGTATAGGCCTCGGCACGACGCGGCGGCCGCGCCGTCTCGGCATAAGCCACGCGCTGGGGCGCCAGGGCGGCGCGCACCGGCCTGACCGACGCCGAGCGCACGGTCCGGGGACGCGTCTCCGCATTACGCAAAGGCGGCAACGGCGCGACGACCAGATGCGGCTCGTCTTGCACTTCCGAGACCAGAAAAGCGCCGGGGACGATCACGTCCTGCGCCAATGCAGGCGTCAGCCCGGTGAGTGCGAGCGCCGTTCCGAAAGCCATGGATCGCGCAGTCGAAAGGCCGAAGGTCATCGCCTTGCTCCATTCTGTACGAAAGCACCATATCATGATTGTGCCAATGCGCCAACATCCGGAAGGTTCCACCGAACGGGTGAAGAATGTCCAAACTCTGTTGGAAAGATCGGATCGAAGCCGGATTCAGGCCATTCTTGGCACTCTCCTCGCCTGCCGCCTCCGCTTCCCGCGTCAGCCCGGGCGGCGTTGCAGGAGCTTCAAGCCATGGTCGATGCAGATCGTCAGCCTGGCGCGGCGCTCCTGAGTCGCGTTCCGAGCCAGGGCGATCAGGACTGCCGCGCGGATCGCCTTGGCCGTCAGATGCGACGGGGCTATCACCGGAACGTGGGGGTTGTCGGCCATATCGCCGCCGGACCAGGCGGCGCCCAGTGCTAGCCAGGTGCTGGCGTCGGCACGCACGCCGGCAAAGCCAATGCGCAGGGCCTCGATCCGGCGCGACTGCTGCGGATCCTTGACCCAGAGTTCAGCGGCCTGGAAAGCCCGGTTCTGCTCGATCTGCTGGCGCTCGCGCTCATCGGCGAGCCCGCGCACGCAGGAGCAGCCCCACCAGACCGCCTCGCGCCTCGGCAGGAGATAGGCGCAGAAGCTGATCGCGTCCTCCGGCGTCTTGCTGTCGATCAGCCCGACGAGGAAATCGTGCGGTGTGGCGTCACTGGGGGCAGCCTCGATATCCTCTCCCGCAGTCGGAAAAGCCTCGAAGACATCGCGCGCTGTGAGAAAGCGGTCTTGGCGCATGGCGTTAGTTGATCTTCACCAAGCCGCCCGTGATCGTCAGGACCGCGCTGCCCTTGAGCTGCGTCGTCGTGCCTTTCATGTCGAGATCCGCAGAAGCCTCGACTTTGATGGTGATCGCTTTCAAGGTGATGCTCTGTTGGTCCATCACGATCGTCGAACCACCCACCTTGAGCGTGATCTTCTGGCCCGCCTTGATCAGGATTTCCTTATTGACATCGACAACCTGGTTGCCGGTCTCGACCTTGAGGTTGTCATCGCCCTTCTTGAGAGTGATGTTGCGCGAGGCCTCGCCTTTTTCGCTCGAAAAATCCTCGCCGATATTGCGGGTCTCGGTGTCCCGGACCAGTGTGTCGAGAAACTTCTCGGCGCGGAATTCGACCTTTTCGGCCTTCTTGGTGTCGTCGAAAGTCAGCTGGTTATAGCCATTGCCGCCCGTCGTCGTGTCCGATTTGATGCCGTTGATGTTCTTGTTGGCCTTGGTGCCGAACGGCATCTTGTGCTTACCGTTATAGACGGTGCCGACGACCAGCGGGCGGTCGATGTCGCCCTCCAGGAACTCGACGATCACCTCCTGGTCGATGCGCGGGATGAAGGAACCGCCCCAGGAATCTCCGGCCCAGACCTGCGCGACGCGGACCCGGTAGAGATGCTCGTCGTCGCGATCCCAATGGAATTTGACGAGGATGCGGCCCTGATCGTCGACATCGATTTCCTCGCCCTTCTCGCCGACGACGCGCGCCGTCTGCGGGCCGAAGATCGTCGGCTTGTCCGTGAGCTGCGGCGGCTTGAACGGCCGGTCGGCGAGCTGGAACTCGTATTGCCCGGAATAGTCGTGCTCGCCGCCATTCGTGCCGGAGCGATAGGCTTGCAGAGAGACGAAGGAATGCGTCGCCCTGACGACGAGGAACTGCTTGTTCTCGCTGTCGGCGCGATGGCGCTCCAGCGTGGTCAAGCCGCCGGGATAGAGCGTCACGGCATCGCCAGAGGCAATCCGGCGCCGGTCCGCGGCCTGTTCTGATTCGAGCTTGACCTTGGCCAGCGTCTTGCCGTCGCCATTCTTGAGATAGCGGCCGGGATAGTCGTAAACCTCCAGCTTGGAGTGCTGATAGGTTTCCGAGGTCTGCTCCTCCGCCTGCATGTCCGCGTCGGGCTTCTCGTAATTATAGTCGCGAAAGGTGATCTTGCCGGTGCGGAAACGGCGCTCGACCATCCAATGCTCGATATGCTCGAACTCGTGCCGGTTGTTGGCCTCCTGCGACGGCCGGAACGGAATGGTTTCCGTCCCCTGGATCGGCTTATGCGACGACGCCTGATCGGCCAGCACCAGCCGATGGCTCCCGGCCTCATGCTCGAAATAGTAGCAGATGCCGTATTCCTCCATCAGCCTGTTGACGAAGGCGAGGTTCGTCTCCCGATACTGAACGCAGTATTCGAGTTTCGGATAGGATTTGATGTCGAGCCTGAGCTCGCCCAGCTGTCCGTCGCGCAGGACCTTCTCGATGATCTTGTCGACCATCTGGTTGTGGAAGATCTTGCAATTGGCGGTCTGCCCCAGCAACCAGAGCCAGGGCCGCAACGTCAGGCGGTAGAGATATAAATCCTCCTGCATGCCGAGCCATTGCGCCTCGACCAGGATGCCGCTGAAGTAACGCTTCTTCTTGCGCGTTACGATACTGCCTTTGTACTCGGCAACATTGATCTCAAGATGGCATTGCTGGCCGAGCGCAGTGTCGAAGTCCAGATTGTCCTTCGTGCTCAAGGCCTCGATACGATATTCGAACAGCTCGCTCAGCCCCTCATTGGCGTCGAGCCGATGGAAGACCAGGACATCACCGCCGAACGGCGTCTTCAGGATCGCAGGTCGGTTGGCCTGGCTAGGATGTCGGCTCATGACGGCTCGCATGTCCAATATGGCGGTCGCTAACCAGGCGAAACCTATAGTCCGCCAGCGTGATGGTCTAGCACAGAGACCGGCTGACCAAAAGCAATCCGATGCTCCCGTCAATTCAACCGGCATGACACCGCAATTCATCCTGGTTCTTAGCCGAGACGCGATTGATCTCGATCCACCATAAAGCCAGGTGATCATTGTAAGATCGCGCAACGCGTGGGAAACAAGGCGCTCATGGACGCCTTGTCACATATCGACGCTACGGCATGATCAGGAACGCCGATGCGGCAGGGCGACCGGCTTAGGGACAAGGATCGGGGAGATCGGGATGACAGTGGACCTCGCCACGGCCCTGGGCGAAGCGATCGAGGAGGACGCACCCTGCGGCCCCGACCTCGACCTCGCCTACGACCCCGATTACAGCCTGTTCGTCGCGCGGGCAGAGGGTCTGCTCCCGGAGAAATCCTTCTTCGACTTCGATCGCGCCAAGAACGACCTGACGAAAGAAAGCAGCGCCGTCGAGGCCCTGCTGGGGCGCACCCGCGATCTGCGCCTGCTCGTCCTGCTCGCGAAGCTGCGCATCCTCAACCGCGAGCTCGGCGGCTTCGTCGCGGCCCTGACGGCGATGGCGGCCTTGCTGCGCGCGCGCTGGGAGCATGTCCACCCCGCCGCCGAGGAGGGCGATTTCGGCCTGCGCATCGTGGTCATCGAATCGCTCGACGACACGACGAGCATCATCATGCCCTTGCTGCACGCGCCGTTGACGGTCAGCCGGCGCATCGGACCGGTCAACTACCGGATGGTCCAGATCGCGCAGGGCGAGGCCACCGCCCGCGAGGGCGAGCCGGCGCCGGATCTGCAGGCGGTGGAAACGGCCTTCAGCGACGGCGACATGGCCGGGCTGATCCAGAACCGCGACCTGGTCGTCGCGGCGCTAGCCGCGCTGGCCGAGATGGAAGCCTGCGTCGAGGAGCAGAATGCCGGCAGCCTCAGCCTCGGAAGACTCAAGCCCACGCTCGACAAGATCAAAGCCGCGCTCGACGGCGCCATCGTCAAGCGCGATCCGGGCGCCGCGCTGGCGCCGCAGGCCACGGGCAGCGCGGAGGCAAACGGCGCAGCCCCGGACGCCGCGGGCCCCACGCCCGCCATGCCGCTCGACACGTCGGCCGGCGTCCGCCGCGCCCTGCTCGTCGCCGAGCTCTACTTCCGGACCCGCGAGCCATCGAGCCCGGCGCTTCTCCTGGTCGCCCAGGCGCGCCAGCTCGTCGGCAAGGGGCTCGCTGAAAGCGTTCAGCTCCTAGTTCCCGAGCATGCCGGCGATGCGACCATCAATGTCGGCGGCCGCATGGTCTTCGATCTCCCGATCGAGCGCCTGGCCACCTTGGTCGAGGCGGGAAACGACAGCGAGACGGCCGCCGAGGAGGCCGATCCGCCTGCGGCAGGCAGCCGGCGCGAAGCGCTCGACATCCTTCAGCAAGTCGCGACGCATCTGCGCGCACGCGAACCGTCAAGCGCCATTCCCTTGCTGTGCGAGCGTGCTCGTTCGATGGCCGAACGCGATTTCATGTCACTTTTAAGAGAAATGCTACCGGAGCGCGCATTTCGGAACCTGGATGAAAGTTGATCATGGAGTTGACCTAACGGCCGTTTTGAAATGTAGTGTTGCTGCTTCATTTCCATAGCGAAGCAGCCTCGGGGGTTGACATGTCCGACAGCGGCCAGAAGTTCATCCGACGAAACCGAGCGCCTCGGGTTCACATCAGTTACGATGACCCGTACGACGCCAACCGTAAGATCGAGATTCCGTTCGTCATGGGCGTAATGGCGGATCTGTCCGGAAACTATGCCGGCGCAGAAAAACCCGATGTGGCGGATCGCGGTTTCCTCGACATCGACATGGACAACTTCGAGAACCGCATGGCGGCGATCGAGCCCGGCGTCACCTTCCGGGTCGACAACAAGCTCGGCGAGACGCCATCGGGCGAAAAGCTCCAGGTCGCGCTGCGTTTCTCGAAGATGGCCGATTTCAGCCCCGCCGCCGTGGCGCGTCAGGTGCCGGCCGTCGCCAAGCTGCTGGAGGCGCGCGAGCAACTCGCCAACCTCAAGAGCTACATGGACGGGAAAGCCGGCGCGGAAGCCAAGCTGCGTGAATTGCTGAGCGATCCGAAACTGATGGCGGCGCTGAGCGAGCGCACCAAACCAGCCTCCGAAGACGAGAAATCCTAAGCACGTTCAAAATCCTAGGCACGCCCAATCCTAGGCACGCCTACGACGCGCCACTTCGCTTTTTGGAACGGTAATCATGGCTACCGAGCTCAAATCCGCTACCCAGACCGGGCAGACCGAAACGCGCGATGTCGATGAGTTCGCCTCGCTGTTGAAGCAGAGCTTCAAACCGCGCAGCGAACGCGCCGCGACCGAGGTCGAGAACGCGGTCTCGACGCTGGTCCAGCAGGCGCTGGCCGATCAGTCGCTGGTCAAGGACGACGTTCTCGACACGATCGAGGAGATGATCGCGCAGCTCGACAAGAAGCTCTCCGAGCAGGTCAACGCGATCATCCACGCGCCGGAATTCCAGCAGATCGAGAGCGCCTGGCGCGGGCTGAACTATCTCGTGATGAACACCGAGACGGACGTTACGCTCAAGATCCGCGTGATGAACATCTCGAAGAACGAGTTGTCGCGCACGCTGAAGCTCTATCCCGGCGCGAAATGGGACCAGAGCCCGCTGTTCAAGAAAGTCTACGAGCATGAATTCGGCCAGCTCGGCGGCGAGCCCTATGGCTGCCTGATCGGCGACTATTATTTCAGCCATCTACCGCAGGACGTGCAGCTGCTGCGCGACATCAGCAAGGTCGCGGCCTCCGCGCATGCGCCATTCTTCGCGGCCGCCGGCCCGACATTGATGGGCATGGATTCGTGGAACGAGCTCGC
Source organism: Bosea vaviloviae (assembly GCF_001741865.1). Classification (NCBI taxonomy): domain Bacteria; kingdom Pseudomonadati; phylum Pseudomonadota; class Alphaproteobacteria; order Hyphomicrobiales; family Alloboseaceae; genus Allobosea; species Allobosea vaviloviae. Next base: position 3,489,400 of record NZ_CP017147.1, on the reverse strand, counting down.
CAATCCGCGCGATCTCGGCAAAATCTTCGAGACGCCCGATTACGCCGCCTGGCGCTCGCTGCGGGATTCCGACGATTCCTGCTATGCTGGCCTGTGCATGCCGCGCGTGCTGTCTCGCCTGCCCTATGGCGCGAAATCCGAGCCGGTCGAGGAATTCGGCTTCGAGGAGGACACCGACGGCCATACCGGTTCGAACTATGCCTGGATGAACGCCTCCTATGCGATGGCGGTGAACATCAACCGGGCCTTCAAGGAATGGGGCTGGTGCACGCGCATTCGCGGCGTCCAGTCGGGCGGCGAAGTCGTCAACCTGCCGACGCACACCTTCCCGAGCGATGATGGCGGCATCGACCTGAAATGCCCCACCGAAATCGCGATCAGCGACCGGCGCGAGGCCGAGCTCGCCAAGGCCGGCCTGATCCCGCTGATCCACAGGAAGAATTCCGACAAGGCAGCCTTCATCGGCGCGCAGTCGCTCTACAAGCCGAAGAAATACGACAACAACGTCGATGCGACGGCGTCGTCGAACCTTCGCTCGCGCCTGCCATACATGTTCGCGGTCTCGCGTTTCGCGCATTATCTGAAATGCATGGTGCGCGACAAGATCGGCGCGACGATGGAAGAAGAGCAGCTCACCCTGTGGCTGCAGGACTGGATCAATCAATATGTCGATGGTGCGCCGGCGACATCGACCGAACAGACCAAGGCGCGCAAGCCGCTGGCCGCGGCCAGCGTGCAGATTCGTCCCGATGAGGAAAACCCCGGCTACTACTCGGCCCGCTTCCTATTGCGCCCCCATTATCAGCTCGAGGGCATGGATGTGAGCCTGAGTCTGGTCTCGCGACTTCCGCAGAAATCCTGAGCTACGACGAATATATCCCCCTCCCGCTGGCCGAGCGGCCAGAAAAACTCAGTTTGCGTAGAGAAGCACGGCACCGGAAATCTCGGCGAGTCCTAGTGAATGTCCTGATAGAAAACTGGAGGAATTATTATGGCCGAAGACATCTTTCTCAAGATCGAATCCGACAAAGTCGACGGCGAGTCGGCCGACAAGGGGCACAAGGGCGAACTTGAGATCCAAAGCTGGAGTTGGGGCGTCTCCAACGCCGGCAGCGCTCATAGAGGTACTGGAGCGGGAACAGGCAAGGCTTCGTTCTCGGACGCCTCGTTCATGATGACGATGGACAAGGCAGCTCCCATTCTGATGCAGAGCTCTGGAACGGGCGTCCACCACAAGAAATGCACGCTGACGCAGCGAAGGGCCGGCGGTAAGGAGCAGGTGGAATTTATCAAATTGACGATGGAGGACGTGCTCGTCAGTTCGGTCCAGCTGAGCAGTTCATCGCAGGACGCGATGGTGAGCTTCACGCTCAACTTTGCCAAATTCAAGATCGAGTATACGCCGCAGGCTGCATCGGGCGGTAAGGACGCAAAGACTGAATTCAGCTATAACATTGCCGAGAACGCCACGGCCTGACCGAAGCCGCCGCGATGCCAGCTCCGGCCTGGCCGGCCGGAGTCGATGACAGATGCCGCGGCCCGCGGCCACCTGAGACGCGCGGGGGCTCGTCGTGATGAGTCGCAAGAAATCGGTCAGCCTGCGGATTCCGCTGATGTCGGCCTTTCGCGCCGCAGCGGAGGCAAAGGACACCAGGAAGGCCGTCGATCTGCGCGATGAGGCCGGTGAACGCGTCCTGGCCGGGCGGCTCGTGACCGGCCGCGCCGCGATCTCGGAAAGCCGGTTGCGCAGCGAATTGTCGCGCGATCTCGGCACGCTCTTGAACACCGTCAACCTGGAATCATCCTTCGATTTCGGTCCCAACGAGGCCGTTCGCCGGTCGATTCTCAATTACGGCCTGCCCGACATCTCGCATCGCACGATCGACGAGGCGGGCATCGAGAATATCGACCAGGAGATCAAGGACGCGCTGCTGCTCTATGAGCCGCGGCTCGTCCGGCAGTCGCTGCATGTCGAGCGCGACACGTCGATCGCGGTGCATGAACTGGCGATCCGCTTCATCGTGCGCGCCGACATGGTGGCGGACCCGGTCAATGTCCCCGTCGAGTTCTTCGCCGAGATGCAGGCGGGCTCGGGCAAGATCATGGTCAGCCGCCTCTAGGGCAGCGCCTATCCATTCAGGTTACCGGCAAGTGAGTTCGTTTCGACCTTCGGGAATATGCGCATGACGCCCTCAGACATCATCCCGGCCCGCTCCGGCGCTCATCGCAGCATGAGGGCATGATGTCGCCCAGGGATCGGCTTCCGCGTTTCGATACGACAGCCTAGCCATGGATCGCGAATTCCTCGATCTCTACAACCGCGAACTGGATCTGCTCTACCAGCAGGCCAAGGAGTTCGGCGACGAATATCCCGGCATTGCCGACCGCCTCGGCGGCCTGGTGCGTGACCGCATCGACCCGATGGTGTCCGGGCTGCTGGAGGGCACCGCCTTTCTCGCGGCGCGCGTACAGCTCAAGCTCAAGCATGAATTCCCCGAATTCACCTCCAATCTGCTCGAACAGCTGGTGCCGAATTATCTGGCGCCGACGCCGTCCTGCATCCTGGCCCGTTTCCAGCCCGCCTTCGGCGACACGGCACTGCGCGAAGGCAAGGCCATCGCGAAGGGCAGCTATATCGACGCGACCTATCAGCAGCGCGGCCGCCGCGTCGCCTGCCGCTATCGGCTCGCTTCCGATGTCACGCTCTGGCCCTTCGAGATCACCGGCGCGGAGTATTTCGCCACGCCCGCCGCCCTGCAGGGCCTTGGCATCCCGATCGACCGGCGGGCGCTGGCAGGCCTGCGCATCGGCCTGACCCACCGCACCACGCCACGCCGCGACGACGAACCTTCCGACACTGAGGCCAAGGCGAAGCCCGAATGCTGGTTTTCCGGCACGAAGCTCGAGACGCTGCCCTTCTATCTCACCGGCGCGGAGCCGGACGCCCACGTGCTCTATGAGCACATCATGGCGCGCTGCATCGGCGTGTTCCTGCGCTATCTCGACCCGTTCGGGGATCCGGTCGCCGTGCCCTTGCCGCAGGATTGCCTGCGGCAGATCGGCATGGATGAGGAGGAGGCGCTGTTGCCGCATGACGCCCGGATCTTCCGGGGCTTCGACCTGCTGCGTGAATATTTCATGTTCCCGCGCAAATTCCTCGGCTTCACGCTGGGTGGGCTGAAAGCCGCCCGCCCGTCGCTCGCGGCGCGCAACATCGAGATCGTCATGGTCTTCGACGAGGCGAGCCCGCGGCTCGGCAGCATCGTCGATGGCAACGCCTTCTCGCTCTACACCAGCCCCGCGGTGAACCTGTTCGAGATGGGCACTGACCGCATTCCGATGAAGACCAATGTCCACGAGCACCATGTCGTGCCGGACCGCAGCCGCTATCTCGAATTCGAACCGCACCGCATCGTCGAGGTCTTCGCGCATTTCGCCGGCGGGCGGGAGAAGGTGCCGGTGCGCCCGCTCTACTCCTCCTCGCTCGAAAGTGGCGATGAATCCGGGCTGTTCTACACCATCCGCCGCCTGCCCCGGCGCCGCTCGATCGAGGAGAAGCAGCGCGGCGCGGCCTCAGACTATATCGGCACGGACATGTTCATCTCGCTGACCGAGAAGCCGGGCACGGATCTCGTCGCGCGCGTCGTCGAGCTCAGCATCCGCGCCTTCTGCAGCAACCGGCATCTGGCCGAGCAATTGCCGGTCGGCAGCAGCGGCGCCGATTTCCGCCTGCCCGAGGACCAGACGCTCGACATCGTCTGCACGGCGGGGCCGACGCCGCCGCGCGAGCCCGTCGCCTCCTATCTGCGCAGCCGCGGCGAGACCGCCCATACCGGGACCGTGACCTGGCGCTTGATCAACATGCTCAGCCTCAACCATCTCGGCCTGCTCGAGCGCGGCGGCGGCAAGGACGGGCGGGCGCTGCGCGAGACGCTCGCCCTCTTCGCCGACCTCGCGGACGCCGCCACCGAACGGCGTATCCGCGGGACGCGTTCGCTTGACAGCCGCCCCGTGGTCAGGCGCGTGCGCCATCGCGCGGGGCTGGGCGCGGCGCGCGGCACCGAGGTCACCGTGACGCTGGACGAGAAGGCCTTCGAGGGCTCGGGCGCCTTCCTGCTAGGAGCCATCCTCGACCGCTTCTTCGCCGAATATGCCGGCATGAACCACTTCACCCAGACCGTGATCCGCACGGTCGAGCGCGGCGAGATCGCGCGCTGGCCGCCTCGCGCCGGATCGAGGAGGGTGCTGTGAGCTTCCTCGAGGATCTGACCCAGGAGCCCTGGCGCTTCGATTTCTACGAGACGCTGCGGCGGCTGGAGCGCGCCAATCCCAAGCAACCCCGCATCGGCGATTCCAGCGCGACGCGCGAGGACTATGTCGCGCTGGGCCAAGACCCCTATATGGATTTCCCGGCTTCGACCCTGGCCAAGGCCGGGGCGGACGCGACCGGGCGCATGCGCATCCTGGTCAAGTTCCTCGGCCTGCTCGGCCCGCAAGGCGCCCTGCCCTATGCCACGACCGAGGAAGTCCATGCCTGGCTCATCGCTGGCGACGACGCCTTTCCGCGCTTTCTCGACCTGTTCCAGAACCGCTTCCTGCAATTGTTCTTCCGCAGCTGGGCCGACGCCAGGCCCGTCGCCCAGCATGACAGCCTCGACCATGACCGCTTCTTCGATTTCGTCGGCTCCGGCATCGGGCTGGGCAGCGCGCCCTATCGTGGCCTCGACGCCACCCCGGATGCGCTCAAGGCCAGCTTTTCCGGCCTGCTCGGCGCACAGGCGAAATCGGCGGCGCGCCTGCGCGGCTTTCTCGAGGGCATGTTCGATCTCAAGGTCGAGATCGACGAATTCGTCGGCATGAAGATCGAGTTCGAGGAAAGCGACCGCTCCAGCCTTGGCGGCCGCCATGCCCGGCTCGGCGTCGACATGTTGATCGGCGCCGGCGTCTTCAGCATCGAGGACAAGATCGTGGTGCGTCTGCATACCGCCGACCTCGACGAATACCGGCGCTTCCTGCCGAGCGGCGACATCTGCCAGGTCCTGAACGACGCGATCTTCTTCGTCGTCGGCCACGAGATCACCTGGGATATCGAACTCTCCATCCCCGCCAGCAAGATCGAGCCGATGCGCCTGTCGCGCTCGGGACAGCTCGGCTGGACCTCATGGCTCTCGCCGAAACGCGATGTGGATGCCGACGAGATCCGCTGCGATGCGCGCTTCCAACCGGGGCAGAAGACCGCCCCGCAGTCGAAAAAACCGCAGAAAACCAACAAGACGAAGGGGCCGTCATGAGCGAGATCAGTCTGGAGGCCATTACCGGCAAGCTCAACCGCCTGGGCTACGACGCCTTCATCCAGGCGCTGCGCGGGGCCAAGCGCAGCGGCAACCGCAATGTCGAGGTGGCGCACTGGCTGCTTCACCTGCTCCAGAACGATAAATCCGACATCGCGATCACCATCGACCATTACAAGCTCGACCGCGCCCGCATGCTCACCGAGATCGGCGCGGTCGTGAACGGCTTCAAGCGCAACGAAACCGAGATGCCCGGCGTCTCGAACCAGGTCACCGACCTGCTCGATCGCGGCTGGCACTATGCGACACTGTTCTTCGGCGAGACCCAGATCCGCTCCGGCCATGTCCTGGTCGCGGCGCTGAAATCGCTCGATGTCCGCCGCGCCTTGGTCGACGCCTCCAAGGAATTCGCGAAAATCCCGGTCGACACGCTGGCCGGCGAGCACCGTACCGTCTGGGCCCAGTCGGACGAGGAATCGCTGCAGCCGATGGACGGCTCGGGATTGCGCGCGGCCGGCACGCCGGGCGCGGAGGCCGCGCCCGGAGCCAGAGGTTCGACCGCGCTCGACCGCTTCTCGATCGACCTCACCGCCAAGGCGGCATCGGGGACGATGGACCCGATCACCGGCCGCGACGACGAGATCCGCCAGATCATCGACGTGCTGATGCGCCGGCGCCAGAACAACCCGATCCTCACCGGCGAGGCCGGCGTCGGCAAGACCGCCGTGGTCGAGGGCTTTGCCCAGCGCATCGCGTCGGGCGACGTGCCGCCGCCTTTGCGCGGCGTCAGATTGTGCTCGCTCGATATCGGCCTGATGCAGGCCGGCGCCTCGATGAAGGGCGAGTTCGAGCAGCGCCTGCGCTCGGTCATCGACGAGGTGCAATCCTCGCCGACGCCGGTGATCCTGTTCATCGACGAGGCGCATACGCTGATCGGCGCGGGCGGAGCCGCCGGCACGGGCGATGCCGCCAACCTGCTGAAGCCGGCCCTGGCGCGCGGCACCTTGCGCACCATCGCGGCGACGACCTGGGCCGAGTACCGGCTCTATTTCGAGAAGGATCCGGCGCTGACGCGGCGCTTCCAGCCCGTGCAGATCGACGAGCCCGACATCGCCCGCTGCTGCACCATGCTGCGCGGCATTCTCGGGCCGATGGAGAAGCACCATGGCGTGCGCATCTCGGATGCGGCGATCGTCGCGGCGGTGAGCCTGTCGCATCGCTACATCCCGGCGCGGCAATTGCCCGACAAGGCGGTGAGCCTGCTCGACACGGCCTGCGCCCGCGTCGCGATCAGCCAGACGACGACGCCGGCCTCGATCGAGGATACGCGCATCGCCATTGCCGCGCTCGACAAGGAAAAGACCGCGCTGGAAACCGATCGCGACATCGGCACCGACGCCGGCGAGCGCCTCGCCGAGATCGCGGTCGAGACCGCGACGCTGCAGGAGAAGCTGGCAAAACTCGAAGCCGAATGGGCCTCCGAGAAGGCGATCGTCGACGAGATCAAGGCGCTGCGCGCGAAGATCGCCAAGACTGCAGCCGACAAGGCAGCAGCGGCCAAGGCCGCTCCCGCCACCGGCACGGACGCCGACAATGACGCCGCTGCCAATGATGACGCCGCCAATGACGACACAGCACCCGCCGCCGCACCGATCGGCGAGGATGCGGAAGCGGCTCCTGCCGATGCGGAAGCCGATTTCGCCGCGCTGAAGGACCGGAACGCTTCGCTCGAATCCTTGAACCCCGACGAGCGCAAGATCTACGCCCATGTCGACGAGCAGGCTGTCGCCGCGATCGTCTCGGACTGGACCGGCATTCCCGTCGGCCGGATGGTCAAGGACGAGATCGAGACCATCCTCAACCTGGCCGAGACCCTGAACAAGCGCGTCGTCGGCCAGGCCCATGGGCTGGCGATGATCGCCAAGCGCATCGAGACCAACCGCGCCAAGCTCGACAACCCCAACAAGCCGATCGGCGTGTTCATGCTCTGCGGACCCTCAGGCGTCGGCAAGACCGAGACGGCGCTGGCGCTGGCGGAGGCGCTCTATGGCGGCGAGCAGAACATCATCACCATCAATATGAGCGAGTTCCAGGAGGCGCACACGGTCTCGACGCTCAAAGGCGCGCCTCCCGGTTATGTCGGCTATGGCGAGGGCGGCCGCCTGACCGAGGCCGTGCGCCGCAAGCCCTATTCGGTGGTGCTGCTCGACGAAGTCGAGAAGGCGCACCCGGATGTGCATGAGCTGTTCTTCCAGGTCTTCGACAAGGGCCAGATGGAGGACGGCACCGGCCGCCGGATCGATTTCAAGAACACGCTGATCATCCTGACCTCGAATGTCGGCACCGATGTCATCATGGACATGGCGCGCGACCCCGCCGCCAAGCCCGATGCCGAGACGCTTTCGGCGGCGCTGCGCCCGTCGCTGCTGCAGGTCTTCCCGCCGGCCCTGATCGGCCGCCTCGTCACGATCCCCTATTACCCGCTCTCGCCCGACATGCTGGGCGGCATCGTGCGCCTCCAGCTCGACCGTATCGGCAAGCGCATCCGCGAGAACCACAACGCCGCGTTCCTCTACGATCAAGCGGTGGTCGACCACATCGTCTCCCGCTGCAACGATCCGGATTCCGGCGGGCGCATGATCGACAACATCATCACCAACACGCTGCTGCCAGCGCTCTCGCGCGCCTTCCTCAACAAGGCGATCGAGAAAACCGACGTGAAGAGCGCCAAGGTCGCGATCGCGGAGGGGCAGTTCGCCTATGAGGTCGCGTAGAGCGGATCAGGCACCGCTCTCCCCTCGCGGGCGAGAAAGCGAAGTGCCGGATGAAGGGCGCGGGGAACCCTTCTCCCGGATGGGAGAAGGGTTCCCGCGCCTGTCTCATTCGTCACCGCCCGCTGGAAAGCCTTCAATGAACGGAGCTTTTCAATCGGGCGCTCGCGGCGAACCGGACAGCCGTGGGTCAAGCCCGAGAATGACGCTCTACGATGGATCCTGGGTCTGCGCGGAGCTGCGTCCTTGGACCAGCGGAAGGCCGGACCCGAGGGCTACGCCTGGGAATGAGCACTGGAATGTCCAAACGGGCGCTCAGCCGCCGATAATCACCGTCGGGCAGCCCATCATGATCTTGTTGGGCGGCCCGAGCGCCTCGACGATGGTGTCGCCCATGCGGCATGCCGGCAGGCCGTTGATCATCACCGTCGTCGAGCCATCGACAACGACGCCGGGCCCATGCGGCGGGACCGGCAGGGGCGTGGCGCAGATATGGATGTCGACCCCGCCGCCGCCTGCAGCCGCGCCGGTGATGGTTGCGCTCATCGCAGTGGACGCCGCCGTCTTGGCGGTCTCCTCGGCCAAAATCGCTGCCGGGGCACCGGGCGTGCCCGCCGCAGCCACCTTGGCGGTCTCCGCCGCCTTGAGCGTGGCATCAGACGCCTGCTTTGCGGCCTTCACAGCAGCCGCACCGGACCCGCCGATGCCGCGCCAGGCCGGCCGGCCGCCGATCAGGACATTGGCGCTACCCGGCCCTGGTTGCAGGATCGGCGGCAGCGGGTGCAGCACGGGATCGAATACGCGGGCAGCCGGTCCGGTCGGCATGGCTCACCCCCTGTTGATGACCTAGAGGAAACTCTAGATCGCGCCGAGCAGGCCCGCAAGGCAGCTCAGGAGCGCAGCTTGCTCGCCAGCCTGTCGTAGCATTCCGAAAAATACAGCATAAAGGCATCGACCAGGCCGTTATCGTGGCGCTCGGTCTTGGCCTTCCAGCGCGTGACGAAATGGTCCCAGAGCTTGGCCTTGCGCGAGCTCATCAGGCCGCCGAGCCCGCCTTCCTTGTCCGTAGCCGCTTCGATGATAGCGGGGTCCAGATCCGCGACCACCATCTTCAGCGCCTGCTGCATGGCGGAGTAGGTGTTCATCTGATGGGTCTTCAGATCCCTGAAGCTGTCTTCGAGCGCCCGCCTGGCGTCGAGATAGCTCGTCGTGCTGGGACCGAACATGATCCGCAGCGCGTCCTCGACAGTCGGCGAGAATTTGAGCGGATTGTTCTCCAGCGCCTGGATCATGGTCTGGTTGGTGCTGCGCACGAGGCCCTTGGTCTCGGCCCGCGCCTGCAGCATCTGCTTGACGTTCTCGCAGGTGATCCGCAGCAGCAGGCCGGCGAGTTCGGCCATCTCCTCGGGCGAACGGCGGTTGAAGATCTCCTCGCTGACGCCGGCGCCGCGCGCCATCCTTGCTGCGAGCTGATTGCCGATCTGGGCCTGGGCCGGAGCCTTGACCGGGGTCGGCGGAGCAGCCGGCGGCGGCTCGGGAGCCGCGGCGACGGCGGCGGCGGCCGGGCGCGCGGGTTTGGCGGCCAGGATCGCGGCCGGCGGCGAGGTCATGTAACCGCCCAACGGCACGGGCTCGGGCGAAGGCTGTGCCGGCTCGGGCGTATCGGGAATGGGGTGGATCGACCAGTCGCCGCGCGGCGCCGGCAGCGGCGCGGTCATCGGTGGCAAGGCCTCGAAGCCCGGCGCATCAGCGTTCGGTGCCGGCGGCGGAACAGGCGGAGGCGCAGCAGGGGCAGAGGCGGTGCTCCGGTCCGGCGGCAGCCAGGCCGGTTCGTTGCTGCGTGCCGGCTCGTCGATCTCCGGGATATCGACATACCAGTTCATCAAGTCGTTCTGCTCGGCCGCCGGGCGCGGCGGCCTGAGCTCTGAGGCCGGGATCGGCGGCGCCGTCGAGGCGCTCTCCCACATCTCGTCCGGCCGGGCGGAGGATGGCGCGGCAGGCTCGGGCGCCGTCTCCGACGCGCCTTCGCTGTCGACGCTCGCCCCGATGATGTAGTGGCCGATCTCGAGCCGGTCGCCATCCTTGAGGCGGTGCGGCCCCGACATCCGCAATTCGCTGCCATTGACGAAGGTGCCGTTGCTCGACACGTCGTGCAGCCAATAGGCGCCGTCGCGGAAACGCACCTCGCAGTGCCGACTGGAGACGATCCGGCCAGGGTCGGGCAAGGTCCAGTCGAGATACTGGTCGCGGCCGATATCAAGCCCGCGCTGGCCCTTGATGGTGATCTGGAGCGGGCCGCCATCGGGCAGCCTGTCCATGTTCTGTATCGACAGCGTAAGCGACGGCACGCGCAGTTTCCCGTTCACACAAAGCCCGGCCGTAATCCTACGCAAGTATCGTACGGCTCGACGGGAAAATCATAGTGCGACGTAAGGAAAGGTCAAAGAATCCTTGCGTCCAAGGCAAGCATTGCGACGGCGGGATCGCACGGCCCGCAGAGCTGGCGGCGCCCCGCCGTTCCGGCGCAGGACAGACCGGCGCGGCCGCCGCCGCGAAACGGGGTCTTGGAGCGCTCTCTGAGATGTTCCTCAACCCTCTTCGGCCGTCATTGCGAGCGCCGCGAAGCAATCCGGGGGGACGTCGAGCGAGCCCTTCTGGATTGCGTCGCTGCGCTCGCAATGACGAGGGAGCAGCGGTGAGGTTACGGGCCAAGCGCTCCTCGCGATAAGATGTCACAAATCACTTGTGAAATCTCACAAACCATTCCAGATTGCCGGCCATGCTCGACACCTCCTCGCCCTTCGCCCCGTCTGCCACCCTGCCCGCCACTGAGGCGCGGATGGATGTCGCGACCCGGCGTCTGCGCAAGGCGGTGATCGCCTGCGAACTCGCACCGGGTGATTTCATCCATGAGGCTGCCCTGGCCGAGCGCTTCAGCCTCGGTCGCGCCGGCATCCGCGTCGCGCTGACCGCCTTGTCGGGCGAGGGCTTCGTCAGCCGGCACGCCAGGCAGGGCTGGCGCATCGCCCCGGTGGACGGCGCGCTGATCGAGGCGATGCTGGACGGCCGCCGCAGGCTGGAGCCGTCGCTCGCGGCGCAGCGCCTCAATGGGCAGGCACGCGACCTGCTGATTTCGCTGCTCGGCGTGATGGAATCGGTCTTTGGCCGCAGCGAGCCCGCCGCGTTGGCGACCGCGCGTCTGGCCGAGCGGCAACTGCGTGATCTGCTTGTCAGCAGTACCGGCAGCTTCGCCCGGCGCTGGCTCGGGGAGATCTGGGACCATGCCGACCGCATCCTGCGCCTGCTCGATCTCGCCGGCCACCTCGTCGCGCCGCCCGACCGGCGCGCGCTTGCGGCCGCGCTGATCGCGGGCGATGCGGACGCCGCCCGCTTCGCGATCACGCAGGAGAACGAGCGCTTCGCCGGTGCCCTCGCCCATGGTTTCCTGGCGGTGTCGTCGCGATTGGCGCAGCCGGCGGCCCGCTCGGCGCGCCGGCGCAGGGCGCGGCCCACGACCGCAACCACGGACACTCCGATCCCTCTCCCGATCCCCCTCTCGAAGGAGCAGCAGTGATGAGCATTCTCTCGCGGACCACTCATGTCGCGGCCGCCTTGGTCGCCGTGCTCGCAGCCACGCTCGCATTCGGCGCTGCTCCGGCCCAGGCCTCGAAGGAGCGGCTCGTCGTCGACCTCGTCAACGAGCCGTCTTCGCTCGATCCACAGGTGCAGTGGAACCCCGACAGCTACTATGTCTACCGCAATATCTTCGACAATCTCGTTACCCGCGACGACAAGGGCGAGATCGTCCCGCAGGTCGCAGCCAGCTGGAAATATCTCTCCGACACCGAGATCGAGTTCGAGCTGCGGCCCGACATCACCTTCCATGACGGCTCGAAGCTGACGGCCGATGACGTCGCCTACAGCGTCAAGCGCATCACCGATCCGAAATTCGGCAGCCCGCAGCTCGGCCAGTTCGACAAGATCACCGACGCGACCGCGCTCTCGCCGAGCAAGGTCAAGCTCACCACCAACGGCGCCTATCCGGCCCTGCTCGCCCAGCTGGTCAAGCTCTCGATCGTACCGAAGGCCATCGTCGAGGCGGTTGGCAAGGACGCCTTCAACCTGAAGCCCGTCGGCAGCGGGCCCTATAAATTCGAGGCCTGGCAGCGCGGCGTGCAGGTCTCGCTTGTGCGCAACGACGCCTATTGGGGCGACAAGGGCCCCTTCCCGGCCGTGATCTTCCGCGCCGTGCCGGACGGGGCGACGCGGCTCGCCAATCTGCAGGCCGGGACCAGCGATCTCGGCGTGACGCTCGATTCAGACCAGGCCGGCCAGCTCAAATCCGCGACCAGGGCCAAGGCCCTGATCGGCCTGACCGAGCGCGTCGCCTATCTGCGCCTCAACACGGTCAAGCCGCCCTTCGACAACGTCAAGCTCAGGCTGGCGGCGGCCTATGCCATCGACAAGGAAGGGCTGGTCGACGGCCTGCTCGGCGGCTTCGACAAGCCGGTCTCGCAATTGCTGACTCCGGTCAGCTTCGGCTGGATCGAGGGCCTGAAGGGGCCAAGCTACGACCTCGCCAAGGCCAAGGCCCTGGTCGCGGAGGCCGGCCCGGCGGCGAAAGCCGAGATCGAGCTCTCGACCGCGCCCGTCTTCGACCAGCGCATCGTCCAGGCGATCCAGCAGCAGCTCAACGATGCCGGTCTCAACGTCAAGATCGCGATGTCGGACATGGCGAGCTACCTCAAGCGCTCGCAGGCCGGGCCCGAGGCGACCTCGACGCTGAGCTTCGGCCGCTGGTCCTGCGCCTGCCAGGATGCAGACGGCGTGCTCTTCCCGCTGATCCACAAGAGCAGCGGCTGGTCGGCCTATCGCAACTCCAAGGCCGACAGCCTGCTCGAAGAGGCGCGCCAGACGCTCGACAAGGACAAGCGGCTTGCCGCCTACAAGCAGGTTCACGAGATCATCGCCGCGGAAGCCCCGCTGGTACCGCTCTATCAGGCGGCCGTGATCTACGGCGCGACCAAGAACCTGCAGTTCAAGCCGACGCCGAATGAAAGCATGTTCCTCAACCGCATGAGCTGGACGGACTGAGGCTTCATGCAAGGCTTCCTGCTCAGGCGTGCCGGACAGGCACTCGCCACCATCATCGGGGTGGTGACGCTGATCTTCTTCGTCCAGCGCCTGACCGGCGACCCGACCTATCTGCTGGTGCCGGAGACCGCGACCAAGGCCGATGTCGATGCGCTGCGCCATGCGATGGGCTTCGACCGGCCGCTGCCGGTCCAGTATCTCGACTTCCTCGCCGATCTCGCCCGCTTCGACCTCGGTCAGTCCGTCGTGCAACGCGTGCCGGTGATGACGATCATCGCCTCGCGCCTGCCCTATACGCTGATGCTGGCGGCGGGCGCGCTCCTCGTTGCCTGCGGCATCGGCGTGCCGATCGGCATCCTGCTCGCGGTCTTCCGCGACAAGGCGATCGCCAAGCTCGCGGCCGGCTTCGTGCTCGCAGCCCAGAGCATGCCGACCTTCTGGAGCGGCATCCTGATGATCCTGGTCTTCTCGGTGCTGCTCGGCTGGCTGCCGCCCTCCTCGACCGGCGACCTCTCGCATCTGGTGATGCCGTCCTTCGCGCTCGGCCTGCTCTCGATGGCGACCTTCGCGCGGATCACGCGCTCGGCCCTGCTCGACGAATTGTCGAAGGATTATGCCCGCACCGCCCGCTCGCGCGGCGTCCGCACCGGGCGCCTGCTCGTCCGCCACATCGCCCGCAACGCCTCGATCCCGCTGATCACGGTCGCAGCGCTCGAAATCTCGAACCTGCTCGCCGGCGCCGTCATCGTCGAAACGGTCTTCGCCTGGCCCGGCATCGGGCAGGTCACCGTGCAGGCGATCCTGGCGCGCGATTTCATGATCGTGCAGGGCGTCGTGCTGATGGGCGCCTTCGTCACCGTGGCATTGAACCTGATCTCGGACCTGCTCTACAGCCTGGTCGATCCGCGCATCGTGCTGGATGGCGGGCGATGAGCGCTGTTGCCGCCTCGCCTGCGCGCCGCAAGCGCCAGCTCTGGCGCTGGTGGCCGCTGGCGATCGTCGCTCTGGTGGCGCTGGCCGCGATCCTGGCGCCCTGGCTCGCACCCTATGATCCCAATGCCCAGAACCTGACCGGGCGCCTGAAGCCGCCGGGCACGATCTCGCGCAGCTTCCATTACTGGCTCGGCAGCGACGAGCTCGGCCGCGACCTGCTCAGTCGCATCATCCATGGCGCGCGCGTCTCGCTGATCGTCGCCTTCGCCTCGGTCATCCTGTCGGGCACGGTCGGCACCACGCTCGGCATGATCGCGGGCTACCGGCGCGGCTGGATCGAGGTCGCGGTGATGCGCGTCGTCGACGTCTTCCTCTCGATCCCGGCCGTGCTGCTGGCGATCATCACCGTCGCGGTGCTGGGGCCGAGCCTCGTCAATGTCGTCCTGGTGCTCGCCTTGACGCGCTGGCCGCGCTACGCCCGCGTCGCCTATAGCCAGACGCTCTCGATCGCGACCATGCCTTATGTCCGGCTTGCGGCGCTGATGGGCGCCAGCGCACCGCGCGTCCTCTTCCGCCATCTCCTGCCCAACATCATCGGCGCGGTTTCGGTCGTCGCGACGCTCGAATTCGGGCTGATGGTGCTGTTCGAGGCCGGGCTTTCCTTCCTGGGCCTGGGCGTCCAGCCCCCGACGGCGAGCTGGGGCGCAATGCTTTCGACTGGCCGCAACTACGTCGCCACCGCCTGGTGGGCAGCGACCCTGCCGGGGCTTTGCCTGTTCGTGCTCGTGCTTGCCGTCAACCTGACCGGCGACGCCGTGCGCGACCGCCTCGACCCCCGTTTCCGCTGAGAATGCGCCAACCATTCGAACTTTGAGGACCATGACCATGTTCGACGACATCAAGGGAAAGCGCGCGCTCGTCACCGGTGCCTGCGGCGTGATCGGGCGCTGGATCGCTGAGACGTTGCACGAGGCCGGCGCGACGCTCGCTCTGACCGACGCGAAAGCCGGCGAGCTCGACGCCTTGGCTGCATCGCTTAACCTTGGTCCCGACAGCTTCACCAAGCCCGCCGACCTGACCGACGAGGCCTCGATCAAGGCACTCGCCAACGAGATCGGCCAGCGCTGGGGCGCGGTCGACATCCTCGTCAACAATGCCGGGATCTATCCCAGCGGCTTCCTGCTCGACACTTCGACGGAGGAGTTCGACCGGATCTTCTCGGTCAATCTGCGTGCGCCCTTCATCCTGACCCGCGAGATCGCGACGCAGATGGTGCGCAAGGGCGTCAAGGGCTCGATCATCAACATCTCCTCGGGAGCCTCGCGCAAGATGCGCCGCACAGCCGCGGTCTATTCGACCTCCAAGACGGCACTCGACCGATTGACCAAGGGTTTTGGCGTCGAGCTCGCCGAGTACGGCATCCGCTCGAATGCGCTCGAACCGGGCTTCGCCGCCGGCAGCAAGGTCAGCGGCCTGACCGAGGCGCATATCCAGAGCACGATCTCGCAGATCCCGCTCGGCCGGCCATCCTCGCGCGAGGATGTCGGCAACGCCTTGCTCTATCTCGCCAGCGATCTCTCATCCTACGTCACCGGCGCGACGCTGACGGTCGATGGCGGCAATTCGATCGGCTCGCTCGCGGTGCATCAGGACAAGAAGAGCGCGCTTTGAAGGAGGCGTCGATGACCCCCGCGACCTTCCCCCGCGCCGGCTATGACTGGCCTGCCGGCAAAACCAGCGCCTTCTGCTTCAGCATCGATGTCGATGCAGAGAGCCCCTATCAATGGAACCTGGCTCCCGACGCCCCCGCCACGCTCGGGCAGATCGAGCAGCGGCTGTTCGGCCCGCGCATCGGCATCTGGCGCATCCTCGATCTGCTCGATCGCTACAGCATCAAGGCGACGATGTTCGTGCCGGGCCTGGTGGCGAAAAACCATCCCGAATTGCTGCCGGCCTTCGTCGAACGCGGCCACGAGGTCGGCCTGCACGGCTATTTCCATGAGATCGCGACCGAGGCGGGCCCGGACGAATTCGCCCGCGCGCTCGATGAATCGCTTGCCCTGTTCAAAGCCCAAGCCGGTATCGTGCCGAAAGGCTTCCGCTCGCCGGCCTGGGAGATGACGCCGGCCATGCTGGCGGAGGTGAAGCGGCGCGGGCTCTACGATTCCTCGCTGATGGGCTTCGACCATCCCTATACGATCGACGGCGTCACCCAGGTGCCGGTGCTCTGGGCGGTCGACGACGCGATCTATTTCCGCTTCACCGGCAGCCCGACCGACCGCGCCCCGCCCTCCCCGCAAGGCGGCATCCTCGAAGCCTGGCTCGACGAATGGCAGGTGCTGCACCGAGAGGGCCGGATGATGATGCTGACGATCCATGACTGGATCTCCGGCCGGGCCGGCCGGGTCCGGATGCTGGAAAAACTGCTCGACGCCGTCACCACCTCGGAAGGGGTCTGGATCGCCACCGTCGGCGAGCTCGCCGCCCATCATGCCGCGAGCGCCAATGCCGAGCGCTTCAGCGTGACGCTGCGGCTGCCCGAGCCCAGCGGCCCGCTTCGCTTCAAGGCCCCGCGCTGATGCAGACCTTCACCGTCCAGAGGCCCGCCGTCCATTCGCCCCATGGACTCGTCGCCGCCCAGAACCGTCACGCGGCCGAGGCCGGAGCCGCCGTGCTCTCGCGCGGCGGCAATGCGATGGATGCGGCGATCGTCACCGCGCTGGTGCTGAGCACCGTCGAGCCCTGGCTGTCAGGGGTCGGCGGCGGCGGCTTTCTCGTCCATGCCGATGGCCGGACGGGCGCGACCGAGACCCTCGACTTCAACGTCCGCACTGCGGCCGGGCTCGATCCGGCCGATTATCCGCTGACCGACGGTCAGAGCGGCAACTGGTTCGCCTGGCCGGCCGTCATCGACGAGCGCAATGTCTCCGGTTATGGCGCGATCTGCGTTCCCGGCGCGATCGCCGGCTTTGAAGCCGCGCTCGCACGCCATGGCACGCTCTCCTGGGAGGAGGCGCTGCAGCCGGCGATCGAACATGCCGAGCGTGGCCTCGAGATCGACTGGTTCGCGGCGCTCTGCATCGCGATCGACGCTGCGGGCCTCTCCCGTGATCCGGCTTCAGCGGCGCTGCTATTGGATGACGGGCACCCGCCCAAGGCCGGGGCCGATACGCGGCGGTTCAAGCCGATGGCGCGCAAGGCCGCCTTGCTGCGACGGCTGGCCAAGGCCGGCGCGCGTGACTTCTATGAGGGCGAGAGCGCCCGCATGATCGCGGCCGATCTCGAAGCCGGCGGCTCGCCGATCCGCGCCGGCGATCTTGCCGCCTATGAGGTCGCCTGGGCGCCGGCGCTCGCCGGCCGCTATCGCGATTTCGACATTGCGGCACTTCCCGGCCTGAGCGGCGGGCCGAGCTTTCTCGACGCAGCCAACAGGCTCGAAAGCGGCCCGCTCTCGCGCGAGACCACGCCGGCCCAGACCGCCCTGCTCTACGCCAGCGCCATCCGCGAGGCCTATGCGACGCGCCTGACCACGCTCGGCCATGCCGCGACGCCGCAGGCCGGCTGCACCTCCCATGTCAGCGTGGTCGATCGCGACGGCACCATGGTCTCCTTGACCAACACGCTGCTCTCGCGGTTTGGGGCCAAGGTCGCGCTGCCCAATGCCGGCATCTTCATGAACAACGGCATGATGTGGTTCGATCCTCGCCCCGGCCAGCCCAACAGCATCGCGGCCGGCCAAAAGCCGCTCGCCAATATGTGCCCGCTTGTGCTGAGCCGGAACGGCCGCCCAGTGCTCGCCATCGGGGCTGCGGGCGGGCGCACCATCTTCCCCACAGTGCTGCAATTGATCTCCGGCCTTGCCGATTTCGGCCTCTCGCTCGAGGAGGTTTTCCATCGCCCGCGCATCGACGCCTCGACGCCGCGCATCAAGATCGACGCGCGCGCCGAAGCCGATGTCGCCGCGACCGTCGCAACCGCCTTCCCCATCGAGATCGTCGAGGACACGCTCTATCCAGTGAATTTCTCGATTCCATCGGCCGTGATGGCGGCTCCGGACGGCGGCTTCATCGGCATGGCTCATCCGACCAGCCCCTGGGCCGCCGTGGTCGCGGCGACGGCATGATGACGATCGACGCCCCCGTCCTGGCGATCGACGAGCTCGTCATCGAGATCGACGGCAACCGCATCGTCGACCATGTCTCGCTTGCGGTCGGCTCTGGCCGCATCCTCGCCATCGTCGGCGAATCCGGCTGCGGCAAGAGCCTGACGGCGCTCTCCGTGCTCGGCCTGTTGCCGAAGGCGGCACGGATCAAGCAGGGCGCGATCCGCTTGAACGGGCGCGACCTAGCCGGCCTTGGCGAGGCCGCCCTGTCGGAGGTGCGGGGCAATGAGGCGACGATCATCTTCCAGGAGCCGGTCGCTTCGCTGAACCCGCTGATGCGCGTCGGCGAGCAGGTCGAGGAGGCGCTGATCCTGCATCGCGGTCTCCCGGGGAAAGTCGCGCGCACGGAGGCCATCGCGATGATGACCCGTGTCGGCATTCCCGATGCGGCGAGGCGGGCGCGGCAATATCCGTTCGAGCTCTCCGGCGGCATGTGCCAGCGCATCATGATCGCCTCGGCCCTGATCTGCCGCCCGGCCCTGCTGATCGCCGACGAGCCGACGACCGCGCTCGACGTGACGATCCAGGCGCAGATCCTCGATCTGATGCGCCGCCTGCGCGAGGAGGTCGGCACCGCGATCGTGCTGATCACCCATGACATGGGCGTCGTCGCCGATCTCGCCGACGATGTCTGCGTGATGTATGGCGGCCGCATCGTCGAGAGCGGGCCGGTCGAGCCGATCTTCGCCGCGCCGCGCCACCCCTATACCAAGCTGCTGCTGGCGACGATCCCGACCTTGCAGGGGCAGCGCAAGGCGATGCTTCGCACCATCGAGGGCATGGTTCCGAGCGCCGGCGCCTGGCCAGAAGGCTGCCGCTTCCGCACGCGCTGCCCGCTCGCCGACGAGGCCTGCCTTGAGCCGCCGCCTCTGGCGCTGGTCGAGGCCGGCCATGCTGCAGCCTGCTGGCATTCGGCCCGTGTCGAGGCCTTGGCATGAGCGCGCCGCTGCTGCAGGTCCGCGACCTCAAGGTCCATTTCAAGCTGCGCCAGGGCGTCGGCGCGCGCGGCGGCGTGGTCAAGGCGGTGGACGGCGTCTCCTTCGACGTCCATGCCGGCCGCACGCTCGCGCTGGTCGGCGAATCCGGCTGCGGCAAGTCGACCACGGCCTATGCCGTGATCGGGCTGGAGCAGGCGACCGGCGGCACGATCCTGTTCGACGGGCGCGACGTCACCGGGCTGAAAGGCAGCGACAGGGCGGCCTTGGCGCAGGAGATCCAGATCGTCTTCCAGGATCCCAGCGCCGCGCTCGACCCGAAGATGAGTATCTGCGACAGCATCGCCGAGCCGCTCGCCATTGCCGGCTGGTCGCGCAACGACCGGCGCAAACGGGTGTTCGAGTTGCTCGACCGGGTCGGCCTGCCCGCGGCCTTCAGCGAGCGCCTGCCGAGCGCGCTTTCGGGCGGCCAGCGCCAGCGCGTCGTCATCGCGCGCGCGCTCGCCTTGTCGCCGCGCCTCCTGATCCTCGACGAGCCGGTTTCGGCGCTCGACGTCTCGATCCGCTCGCAGGTCCTGAACCTGTTGCTGGAGCTGCAGCGCGAGCTCGATCTCGCCTATCTCTTCATCTCGCATGATCTCTCGGTGGTGCGTCACATCGCCGACGAGGCGATGGTGCTCTATCTCGGCACGGTTGCGGAAAGTGGGCCGATCGACGCGATGTTCGAGGCGCCGCGGCACCCCTATACGCAGGCGCTGCTCTCGGCGATCCCGCTGCCGGACCCGGTCCTGCAGCGCCGCCGCGAAAAGATCATCCTGACCGGCGACCTGCCGAGCCCGCTCTCGCCGCCCCCGGGCTGCCCCTTCATCAGCCGCTGCCCGATCCGCGTCGATATCTGTGCGACGGCGCGCCCTGCCCTGAAAGACGCGCAGTCTGGAACCCAGGCCGCCTGCTTCGTCAGGGCGGCGTGAGCGTCTCGATATTGTTTATCCTCGGAACCGCGCCGTCATCCTGGGCGGAGCGCCGTCTGACACCTTGCAAGCGTGAGCCGAACATCTCTTGCCGAATAACCCTTTTCTCGCCGAGACAAGCGCGGGGAACCCTCTCCTGTAAGGAGAGGGCAGGGAGAGGTGTCGGCCGTTTGACGCTTTGGCCGTGACCTCACTGCTGCCCATCGTCATTGCGAGCGCAGCGAAGCAATCCATGTGTGGACGGCCCCTTATTTGCAAGATGGAAGCTGTGGTTGGTCTGGTCGCTTGCGGTCATGTGTCCGGCCTGTTTGTGCGGGGTTTCCGCTGGCCAAGATGGTTTCCGCGGCGAGGGAGCCAAACAGGATAGCGACCTGTGACGGCCACTGGATTGCGCGGCATCGCCCTCGTCGAGGATCGACCGATCCCACCATCTGCTCCTTGTCTTGCAAGCTCGGCTCGCCGGCGCGGCGGAGGTTGGTGTCCGCGCCGGGATCTCGGTCAGGCAGCGGCCGGGCAGGCCTCTGGCCGCGCGTCGCTCGTGCGATAGCGTCCGCCCCTCGCCAGGAGGGCCCAGGCGATGCGGGCGAGCTTGTTGGCGAGTGCGATCGCGGCGAGCTTGGGTGGCTTGCGGGCGAGCAGGCTCGTGAGCCAGGGCATCGGCCGCCGGGCCTTGCCGCGCCGCACCTGCCAGACGACCGCCGTCGCGCCGACCACGAGGAGGCTGCGCAAGGTCTCGTCGCCGGCCCGCGTGATCCGGCCGAGGCGGGTTTTGCCGGCGGTCGAGTGGTCCTTCGGCGTCAGTCCGATCCAGGCCGCGAAATCCCGCCCCGACCGGAAGGCTTCGGGATGGGGCGTCTTCATCACGAGCGTGGTGGCGATGATCGGGCCGATCCCCGGCACCTCGGCCAGCCGGCGCGAGGCCTCGTTCGCAAGATGCCAGGCCTTCAGCCGCACCTCGATGGCACAAAGGCGCTCTTCGAGCTCGGCGAGTTCGAGGGCGAGCTCGGCGAACATCTCTCGGGCCAGGGGCGGGATCTCCGGATCGTCCTGCACCGTCTCCAGGAGCGGGCGCACATGCGCGGCGCCTTTGGCTCCCACATGGCCGAACTCGGCCCCATAGCCCCGGATCGTGTTGGCGAGCTGCGTCCGCCGCCGCCCCAGCCGTTCCCGCATCCCGGCCAACATCAGGTCGGCCTGCTGCCCGGCGCTCTTCATCGGCACGAAGCGCATGCTCGGCCGCCCGGCCGCCTCGCACAAGGCCTCCGCATCGGCCGCGTCGTTCTTGCCACGCTTCACATAGGGCTTGGCGAGCTGCGGCGCGATCAGCCGCACATCGTGACCCATCGCCGTCAGCACCCTGGCCCAGTGATGCGAGGCCCCGCACGCCTCCAGGACCACCAACGTCGGCGGAAGACGGGCGAAGAACGCCTCCATCGCCGACCGGCTCAGCTTGCGCTTCAGCACCACTCGCTCCGCCGCGTCGACCCCGTGCAGTTGAAAAAGACGCTTCGACGTATCCAACCCAATGCGTATAACCTGATCCATGGACGGCCTCCTCAGATGGTGTTTCGACAACCTCATCTTGGCACACAGATGCCGATCGGGGGCCGTCCACCCCAACAGGAGGGCTCGCTCTACGTCCCCTGGATTGCTTCGCTGCGCTCGCAATGACGGCAAGGTTGTCACGCAACTGGTCCAGGGGCCTACACCTCACCCCTGCCCCTCTCCTTACAGGAGAGGGGTTCCCCGCGCCTTGCTTGTCGAGGTTCAGGATGGATCCAGGGTCTGCGCGGAGCCTGTCCTTGGGCCGATCGACGATCGGACCCGATGGCTACGCCCGGAATGACGGTGTGGCTCCGATGCATAAGCAACAGGATCCAAACACCACACCCACGGGCATCGCTCATCGTCACGCATGCGCGATCCAGCCGCGCCATGTGAAGGCGGCAAAGAACAGCGTCACATCCGCGAAACCGGCCTCGCGCAGGATCGCCTCGTCCTGCTCCGGGCTGAGCATGCTCACGCTGGTGTCGATCGCCGTTCGGGCTGCATTCGCCTGGTCGGGGTCGACACCCGATGCGATCGCGAAGGCCGCATAGCGCGACAACCAGAGCGCCCGCTCGTCTTGCCGTTGTCCTTGTCCCTGCCCTTGCGGAAAACTGCCATGGGCCGCCACGAACGGTGCGCCCGGCTTGAGCCGGCGTCGCACATCGCTCGCCGTCCGCCGCCGCTCGTCGGAAGCGAGGAAATGCAGCGTCAGCAAGCAGGTCGCCGCGTCGAACGGCCCTGCCGGCGCATCCTCGATATAGCCCTGAACCAGCTCCACGCGCGCGCCCAGCGGACCAAGCGTATGGGCCGCCAACCCCAGCATTTCCGCGGATGGGTCGACGCCGACGAAGCTCCATTCCGGATGGGCCTCCGCCAGAGCCTTCAGCTCCAGCCCGCCGCCTGCCCCCAGGACGAGAACCCTGGCATCTCGCGGCGCGCGCTCCGCGAGCAGTATCCCGGTCATGCGGTGAAGATCGGCGAGACCGGGCACATAGCGACGGGGACCATCCGCATAGCGGGCGACGCGCTCCGGATCGGAGAAGACGTCCAAGAAGTGCTGGGCGCCAGCCTTAGTGGGCATGATCGACCTCCGTTCGGAAGGAACCCGAGCGCGCGGTCAGACGGACGTGGAAATCGGCGCTCAGCGCGGCGAGCGTGACGTCGCCCAGGCGGGACAGCAGAAGCGCCTCCGCGTCTCGAAAGGCCGTGTCGAGGGCTGCATTGACAGCCTGCTCGACAAGGCAGCCCGGCGCCTCCGTGCGGTTGCCCATCGCCAGCAGCGTGGGGCGGCCAAGCGCATCATAGATATCGCGCAGCGTGATCTCGGCCAGATCCCGCGCGATCGTCCAACCGCCGCCATGCCCCTTCTCCGAGCGCACATAGCCCTGCTCGCGCAAGCCGGCCATGACCCTGCGGACCACGACCGGATTGGTGCCCATCGCTCTCGCCAGCACGTCTGACGTCACCGGGCCATCCTGCTCCGCCATGTGCAACAGCACGTGGAGCACACCTGACAATCGACTATCTCGCTTCATGTAACTTCAAATAGTGCGTGATGTGAGACTCGTCAACGGCCGCAGCGAACATGCCCCCGCCCCGCAACTGGCGAGTACACGGCGCAAGCGGTTGCCGACTGCTCGCGCTGAAGGCAGCCCAAACAGATCGGCCAAAAGTTCAAGCGCTCTTGAGCAGCATTGCAGCAGGTTGGGTGCTTGCGTTCTTTCGCCTTCGATTGCATCACTGGATACAGTGATGCAATCGAGCGCCACCACCGTTGGCGGCGCTCTCGCAGGGAGCCAGTCCATGAGCTTTGGACGGACATGAGCTTTGGACGGACACCTTCGGCCGCCACGGCGCAGGAGGAGGCCTATCGCGCGATTCTCCAGGCCATCCGCGTCGGGCGTTATCAGCCGGGCGAGCGGCTGATCCCGGAGACGATCGCGCAGGAGCTGGCGATGAGCCGCATGCCGGTGCGCGAAGCGTTCCAGCGCCTCGCCAATGAAGGGCTCGTCATGATCCGGCCCAACCGCGGCTGTGTGGTGTCCGGCCTGACCATCGACGAGATCTTCGAGACCTTCGAGATGCGCTCGGTGCTCGAGGGGCTGGCGGTCCGCCTCGCCATGCCGCGCGTCGATGCCGCGGTGCTGGCCGAACTCGACAGCTTCATGCAGCGGATGGAGCGCAGCGGCGAAGCCGGCGGCGGCGATTGGCTGAGCCATCACCAGGCCTTCCACGAATATATCTGCGGGCTCAGCGGCCGGCCGAAGCTCGTGCGGCAGATCTCGGCGCTGCATATCGCCGTCGAGCCCTATATGCGCGTCTGGCTCCACCATATCGACCGGCCGCGCACCGCCACCCAGACCCAGGATGTCGTGGTCGAGGCGATGAAGACCGGCGATGCCGCCTTCGCCGAGCAGACCATGCGCGACCACGTCATGCGCACGGCGCTGCGCCTCGCCGAGTTCCTGCGCAGCGGCAATCTCGCGACCGGCACGCCGCGCCGCGCCGGCCAAGTGGCTTCGAGCGCACTGCAACTGCCTTAGCCAAAACTGCCTTAGCCAAGCATCGGGAGGGATGCGCCAAGGCGATCCGATTTCAGGCGCGACAAGGGTCCGCAGCGGCCTGCACGCCGAGCACAAGACATCAATAACAGGGGAATGACATGGACAGACGCCAGTTTCTGAAAGCCTCCGCCGCCGCAACCTTCCTGCCCGCGGCGCCGCATGTCGCGCTTGCGCAGGAGGCCAAGACCCTGCGCTTCGTGCCCTATTCCGACGTCGCGATCATCGACCCGATCTGGACGACCGGCTATTCGACCCGCACCCATGCGCTCCTGGTCTGGGACACGCTCTACGGCCTCGACGAGACCCTACAGCCGCACCCGCAAATGGTCGAGGGCCACATCGTCGATGATGACGGCAAGCGCTGGACCCTGACGCTGCGGCCGGGCCTGGTCTTCCATGACGGAGCCAAGGTGCTGGCGCGCGACGCCGTCGCCTCGATCAAGCGCTGGGGCGCGCGCGACGCCTTCGGCCAGGCGCTGATGGCGGTGACCGACGAGCTCTCGGCACCCGACGACCGCACCATCGTCTTCCGGCTCAAGAAGCCGTTCCCGCTGCTGCCGGCCGCGCTGGCGCGCCCGAGCGCGCTGGTCGCCGCGATCATGCCCGAGCGCCTGGCCGAGACCGACCCGTTCAAGCAGATCCCGGAGGCGATCGGCTCGGGCCCGTTCCGCTATGTCAAGGAGGAGCGCGTCTCGGGCGCCCGCCATGTCTATGCCCGTCATCAAGGCTATGTGCCGCGCGCCAGCGGCACGCCGAGCTTCACCGCGGGGCCGCGCACGCCCTATCTCGACCGCGTCGAGTTCAATGTCATGCCGGACGCCGCGACCGCGGTCTCGGCGCTCCAGACCGGAGCTGTGGACTGGATCGAGCAGCCGCTGATCGACCTGCTGCCGCTGCTGCGGAAGGACCCCAACATCGTCGTCGAGGTCAAGGATGCGAGCGGCATGGCCGGCCAATTGCGCCTCAACCATACCCAGGCGCCGTTCAACAACCCGGCCATCCGACGCGTGATCCTCAAGGCCCTCGACCAGCAGGCCTGCATGGACGCAGTCTGCGGCGGCGATCCCAAGGTCGAGCGCAGCAGCATGGGTTTCTTTCCCAGCAACTCGCCGATGGCGTCGGACGCTGTGGCCTCGGCACTGAAAGGGCCGAAGGATTTCGGAAAGCTCAAGCAGGAGCTGACTGACGCGGGCTATAAGGGCGAGCGCATCGTCTTCCTCGCGGCCCAGGACGTGCCGCGCATCTCGCTGGTTTGCGATGTTGCGGCCGACGCCTTGCGTCAGATCGGTGCGAATGTCGACTTCCTCGCGGCCGACTGGGGCACGGTTCTGCAGCGCATCACCAACCGCAACCCGATCGAGCAGGGTGGCTGGAGCTGCTACGTCACCTACTGGTCGGGACTCGATCTCGGCTCGCCGGCGACGAGCTCGCCCTTGCGCGGCAATGGTCCCAAAGCCGGCCCCGGCTGGCCCGAAAGCCCGCAGATCGAGGCGCTGCGCGCCCGCTGGCTCGAGGCGGGTACTCTCGCAGAGCAGAAAGCGATCGCCCGCGAGATCGAACTGCAGGCGATGCAGGACGTGCCCTATGTCCCGGCGGGGCAGTATTTCCAGCCCGTCGCCTATCGCAAGAGCTTGACCGGCATGCTGAACGGCGTTCCCGTCTTCACCAATCTGCGCAAGGGCTGACAACGCAGGCCCGGACGGCAGCAACGCTGCCTTCCGGGCGAGCCCGCAATGATGAACCCACCGCCGTCGGCGCCCATGCCTGCGGCCAACCAAGATCAGGCCTGCCATGCGTGATTTCGAGCTTCCCGGACGTTCCCTCACTATTGGCCGCGAGGCCATGGCCGCCACCTCGCATCCGGCGGCGACGCTCGTCGCCATCGATATCCTGCGCGCCGGCGGCAATGCGGTCGATGCGGCCGTCGGCGCCTGCGCCGTGCAATGCGTCGTCGAGGCAGGCTCGACCGGCATTGGCGGCGACTGTTTCGCCCTGATCTCGAAAGGCGGCAGCACCGATATCCGCGGCTATAACGGCTCGGGCCGCACGCCCGCCACCGCCACACTCGACTGGTACCGCGCAGCCGGAATCACCACGATCGAACGGCACTCGCCCCATGCCGTGACGGTACCGGGCGCCGTCGACGCCTGGACGCGGCTGGTCAAGGATCATGGCCGGATGCCGCTCGCCGAGATCCT
The DNA here is from genome assembly GCF_001741865.1 of Bosea vaviloviae. Taxonomy (NCBI): domain Bacteria; kingdom Pseudomonadati; phylum Pseudomonadota; class Alphaproteobacteria; order Hyphomicrobiales; family Alloboseaceae; genus Allobosea; species Allobosea vaviloviae. The sequence goes on along the minus strand of NZ_CP017147.1, from coordinate 3,462,933 downwards.
GCAGCCGGCGGTCAAGCTCGCCCGCGACGGTTACGCGATCACGCCGCGCGTCGCCTATGATCTCGGCAACCAGCGCGACCTGCTGCGGCAGGATGCCAATGCGGCCGCGACCTTCCTCGTCGGGAGCGAGGCGCCGGCGGCCGGCACGGTCCAGCACCAGCCGGCTTTGGCCACGACGCTGGAGGCGATCGGCCGCGAGGGGCGCGATGCCTTCTATCGCGGCGAGATCGCCGCCGAGACGGTCGACTATCTCAAGGCGGCTGGAGGCCTGCACACGCTGGAGGATTTCGCCACGGCCGCCGGCGAATATGTCACGCCGATCAGCACGCAGTTCCGCGGTCGAACGGTCTACGAGATCCCGCCCAACGGCCAGGGCATCGTCGCCCTGATGATCATGAAGATCCTGGAGCGCTTCACGCCGAAGCCCGATCCGCTCGCCGTGGAGAACCTGCATATCGAGGTCGAGGCGACGCGCCTGGCCTATGCCGCGCGCGACCAGTTCGTCGCCGACATGGCGCTCAGCCATGTGCCGGTCGACTATCTGCTCTCGGACGCGCTTGCCGATGAGCTCGCCGCCCGGATCGACCCGGCGCGCGCGACCGCGCCGCTGCCGGCCCTCACAGGTGGCGCCGAGCATCGCGACACGGTCTACATCAGCGTCGTCGACAAGGACCGCAATGCGGTCAGCTTCATCAACTCGATCTTCCATCCCTATGGCAGCGGGTTGCTGACGCCGAAATCGGGCGTGCTTCTCCATAATCGCGGCCAGAGCTTCGTGCTCGAACAGGACCACCCGAACGCGGTCGGCCCAGGCAAGCGTCCGATGCACACGATCATCCCCGCCATGCTCGCGCAGGATGGCCGGGTCTGCCTGTCCTTCGGCGTGATGGGCGGCCATTATCAGGCGATGGGCCATGCCCATTTCCTGTCGAAGCTGTTCGACCACGGCCTCGACCTGCAGAGCGCGATCGACCTGCCGCGGCTGTTCCCGCTGCCGGGCACCGCAACCGTCGAGCTCGAAGGCCGGTTGCTAGCGTCCTGCGGCCCTGCGCTCGAAAGCCGGGGCTTCAAGGTTCAGCCCGCCAAGACGCCGATCGGCGGCGCCCAGGCGATCTGGATCGATTGGGAGAACGGCACGCTGCTTGGCGGCTCCGACCCGCGCAAGGACGGCTGCGCGCTCGGCATCTGATCAGGCGCCGGAGGCGCCTGATCGAGCTGGAGTGCCCGGATGGCTCGACACGGAGTGAGCCCCGGGCGCAATGCAAGGCCGTAAGCATAGCGAACCGGCGTGAGATCAAGGACATGGCGGGCCGCGCAGGAACCCATTTCCAAGTCGGCACTATCAGGAGTTGAGACTAGCGTCGGGCGAGGGCTTCGCCGAGCAGGGCTGAATCGAGGTAACGTGACGGATCGCTGAGGGTTCGCCCGGCGGCCGCGTAGGTCGAGCGCAGGCGCAGGACCGTGCGCAGACCCTCGATGTCGATCGCCGCGTCGCGCTTGATGCCGCGCTCGGGATGGGTGAGCCGGGCATGGATTCTCTGCGCCAGCTCCGGCGACGTGCCCTGCACGCGCTCGCGCAGGATCGCGATCGCCTCATCCTTGCTTGCCGGATCGACGAGCCAGGCCACCGAGGCATGGAAGGCGCGCACGAACGCCTTGGCCGTATCCCGGTTTTCGGTGAGCCAGGCGCGGCGCGCCATGCCCGAAATGCCCTGATAGGGGCCGATCAGCGCGTGCATCTCGGCCAGCCGCACCGAGCCTGCGCTCTCCGCGATCAGGTCGAGCGGCGAATTGAGCAGCGTAGCGGTCTGTTTCTGTTCGCGCAGGGCCGCCAGCCGCTGGGCTCCACCGCCGACGGCGACGAACTTGACCTCGTCGGCTCCGATGCCCGATTTCATCAAGGCGTCGCGCAGCACGAAGGCGAATCCCGTCGTCAGCGCGTCGACCGACAGCTCCTTGCCCTTGAGGTCGTTGACGGATCTTGTACCCGGCACCGCCATCAGCGAGAGCATGCCGTCATCGACGCCCATGAAGGCCACGAAATCCGCGGGCCCCGGCAACTGCGCCTCGCCCTGGCCCTCGACATAGGCGACGACGTTGTCGATCGCTGTCAGGGCGACGTCGAACTTGCCGCTGAAGACGTCCGCCGCCATCTGGCGCGAGTTCGGCGTGATCTCGAGCGACGCCTGGAGCTTCTCTGCCGCGAAGAAGCCCTTCTGCTGGCCGATCCAGATCGGCCAGTTCGATGCGCCGGCGAAGGCGACGAGCCTGATCGGTCTTGCGTCCTGCGCCAGCGCGCCGGCGCAACCGAGCATCAGCGCGCAAACTGCGAGCGCCGAGCGCTTGGTGAGGCTCCATTCCTTGGTCAAGTTGCGTTCTCCCTGTCTTGTTTTGGTTGTCGATCTGTTCAGCGCTTCATCAGGTCGCTGGCCTGGCGTTGCAGGTCGCTTGCAGCCTTGGCGATGTCGCGCCCGATGAAGCGCCCATCGCGCTTGATTGGTTCGCCATCGACCAGCACGGTGTCGACGAGGCCGACATGGCCCTGCATCACCACCGCCGCGACCGGATCATGGATCGGCGTGTTGGCGAGGCCGCGCCCCTTCAGCATGACGATGTCGGCGCGCTTGCCGGCCCTGAGCGATCCGGTCTCGGACTCGATCCCGAGCAGGCGCGCGCCATCGATGGTGGCGGCCGCCAGCACCTGCCGCGTCGTCAGCGTCACCGCCTTCAGCGGCTCCTTCTTCTGCTGGGCCGCGAGATTGTCTGCCAGCCGCTGCGCGCTGAGCGCGCTGCGCATCTGCGTGAACATGTCGCCGCCGATACCGGTGACGACATCGACGCCCAGGCCCGGCCGGCCGCCATTGCGCAGCACGCGCCCGGTCGCAGGCTGGCCATGGCCCATCAGCATCTCGACCTCCGGCGTCACCACGACCTTGGCGCCGGCGTCTGACACGATGCGGTACTCGTCCTCGTCGAGATCGTTGGCGTGGACCAGGATCGACTTGGCCGAAAGCAGCTTGTCGGCGGTGAGCTGCGCGACCGCGCGCGGGCGGCGCGCTGCGTAGAGCCAGGCGCCAATATGGAACTGGTGCAGCAGGTCGAGCTCGCGGGCGAGCGTGAAGTCGCTGAGCGTATCCTCCGGCGAAGACGAGTCGGGACCGCGAATGCCGAGCGCCAGACGTACGCGCCCCTCGCGGCTGGCGAGCGGACCCGCCAGCACGCGGCGGATGTCGGCCTTTACTGCCTCGCCGCCCTGCGCCGCGCCGGGAATCGCGTAGCCCAGAAAGGCGCGGATGCCCGAGCGGCGCATGGCGTCGATGGCCGCGTCCGCATGGGCCGGCGTCAACACTTCGCGGCTCCAGTCGAAGATCGTGGTGACGCCAGCCTCGAGCTGTTCGAGCGCGCCGGCATAGTCGCTGGCGGCGAGGTCCTGCGCGCTCAGCTTCGGGCTGTAGCGGCCGACCACGACCTGGAAGTACTGGCCGAGCGTATGGTCCGCGGACAGGCCACGAATGATCGCCTGCCCGAGATGGATGTGGCTGTTGATCAGGCCGGGGATCAGGATGTTGCCCTGCGCCTCGACGACCTCGGCGTCGCCCGCCTCCAGCCGTTCGCCGATCGCGGCTATCCGTCCCTCGCGCACCATCAGATCGCCTGCGCGGACGCCGCCATCCTCGGCCTCCATGGTGACGAGCGTGGCGTTACGAAACAGCAGCGCCCGGTCGCTGCGCGCCTGTGCGTAAACCTCGGGCATCGGAGCGGCGGCCACGGCGAGCGCGGCGGCGGCGCCCAGCAGCAGGTCGCGGCGGTCAGGTATTGGTTGGCTCACGGCGTGTCTCCCCTCGATACTCGCTTCGGTTTGGCCGCGCCTGGCGCTCCCTGGCGCAAGGTCCGCGAAGGTTCGGCTCAGCCGCCGGCGGCCGCGACGAGCTTGCCGTAGCGCTCGGCATCGCGGCGCAGTTCCGCATCGAAGGCGTCGGGCGTCGAGGTCGTGATCTCGACGCCGAGCGCCGCGAAGCGCCCGACGGTTGCGGGATCGGCCATGACCTCGGTGACGTCCCTGCCGATCTGGCCGATGATTGGGCGCGACAAGGCCGCGGGTGCGAGCAGTCCAAACCAGCTATCGTAGACGAAGCTCGGCAGCCCCGCCTCCGCGAAGGTCGGCACATCCGGGAGCTGCGGAAGGCGCGAGCCCCCTGTGACGGCCAGCGCGCGCAGCTGGCCGGACTGGATCAGGTCGCCGCCGACGGTGAAGAAGGTGAAGGCCATGGCGGTATCGCCACGCATCACGCTGATCTGGGACTCCGGCTGGCCGCGATGCGGCACCAGCACCATCTGCGTGTTGGTCAGTTGCTTGAACAGTTCGGCGGCGATTCCCGTCGTGCTTCCGAGGCCGGCCGAGCCGTAGCTCAGATCGCCGGGCTTTGCCCTGGCGGTCGCGATGAACTCGGCCAATGTCCTGAAGGGCGCATTGGGCGGCACGATCAGGAGTAAGGGCGTGGTCGCGACCCGGCCGATCCCGGCGAAATCCTTGACCGGGTCGAAGCCGACATTCTTGTTGACGACGCCGATGACGCTGTGACCGTTCGAAGTCAGCAGGAGTTGCGAACCATCGGCCGGGCCGCGCGAGACGCTGCTGGTCCCGGCGATACCCGGCCTGTTCTCGACGATCACCTGTTGCTTCCATTTCGGCGAAAGCCTCTCGGCGACCGCGCGCGCGAGAATGTCGGTCATGCTGCCCGCTGAAAACGGTACCACGAGCCGCACGAGTTGATGGGGATAGCTCTGAGCGAAGGCGCTGCGGGCGCCAAGCGCTGTACCGGCAGCAAGGCCGGCTCGGATGATGAACTGACGGCGATCCATCGACGTTCCTCCCTGTGGACAAGCCGGGCCTTCAGCCTCTGGCGGTGTTGGGCAGCGGCATGGCGAGCAGAACCGTGGCCGGACGTTTGGCCTCGTTGCGCAAGGCGCGCGTTTCGTTGGGGGCGATGCGACAGGAATCCCAGACCCCGAGCATGACGACACCGTCCGGCGTCTCGAAGGTCACTTCGCCCTCGAGCACGAGGTAGAATTTCTCCTCCGGAGAGGCCGAAGGGGCGATGCCACCGCCCGGCAGGATCTGGCTCATTCCCAGCCACATCACGTCGGCAGGCCCGGCCTCGCGGCCCTGCAGCCGGAACATCCGCATGTCGCTGTGGCCAGGCGCCTCGTAGCGCGGGGCATCGTTCAGTCGCACGACGTGCATGGCGATCATCCGTTCGGCAGGAGGACGAGGCGGTCGCGCGAGGAACCGAGTACCGCGATATAGGCGTCACGAGCGCGCGCGAGCGGATAGGTCGCGCCGGGAGGGATCGGGAACGGTCGCAGCGCGCCGGTGGCGAAGCCCGGAACAAGGTCGCGCAGGATGTCGGCCGTTGCGACCGAGGATAGGGAGAGGGTGTCGACGCCGACATAAATGTGCCGGCCGCGATAGAAGGCGAAGATGTCGAACGGAACCGTCTGCTTCAGGGCGGCGATGAAAATCTGCCGACCGAGGATCGCGAGCGCTTTCGTGCCGGCCTCGTAGTAGGGCTCGCCGACCGTGTTGTAGACGATGTCGGCACCCTTGCCGCCAGTGAGTTCGCGGACCGTGCCGGCAACGTCCTCCCGACTTGAATCGATCACCGTGACGGCGCCTTGGGCGTGGCCGGCATAGGGTTCATCCTTGCGGACCACGCCGATGACGCGAGCGCCCTGCCAGGAGGCGATCTGCGCCGCCGCCTGACCGACCTTCCCGTTCAATCCAAGAATCAGGACCGTCTCGCCGGGTTTCGGCATTCCGCAACGGCGAAAGCCCTCCTGCGCGGTGACGAAGGGAACACCGATGCCGGCCGCCTCGGCAAGCGTGATCCCGGCCGGCTTCTCGATCAACGCTTCCGCCTCGACCACGAGATGGGATGCGTGGGTGCCGTCGCGCCGGATGCCGAGATCACCGGAGGAACCGAACACCTCCTTGCCGATCAGAGCGGCGGGCCCGTCAACGACGATGCCCGCGAAATCACGCCCCGGTGTGCGCGGGAAGATGGCGTAGGGCATCATCCCGATCGCGGCCTTGGCGTCGGACGGGTTCACAGCCGCCGCCCTGATCTCGACGATCGCGTCGCCGGCCTGCGCAGGAGCCAGCGAGCGCCGCTCGATCACAGGCGCAACCGCCTCGATCCCGTCGGCCTTGGCCAGCAGCCGGACCGTCGTCGCCATGATCGAGGTCATCTTTGCCGGTGCGTTCATTTCCAATCTCTCGCTTGCCCAATCTCTCGCTTGTCTGCGTGTCATGCGGGCGTCCGTCCCGGCTCGGACCCGGCCAATGGCAGGTCGAAGAGCGCCCGCGCCTGTGCCGGCGTCGCGATCTGGGCACCGAGCTGTTCGATGATCAGCCGCGCCTTTTCGACCATTGCGGCGTTGGAAGGCGCGAGCGTGCCGCGGTCGATGTAGACGGCGTCCTCGAGCCCGGTACGGGCATGACCACCGGCCAGCACCGACTGGGCGACCATCGGAAAGGTCGAGCGGCCGATCCCGATCGCGGTGAAATGGGCGCCGGCCGGCAGCAGGCCGCGCGCGTAGAGCACGGTCTCGGGCGAGGCCTGGAAGCCGTATTTCACGCCCATCACGAAGGAGGTGAGCGCCGGCCCCGTCAGGGTGCCGTCGGCCAGCAGATCATGCAGCAGGGCGATGTCGCCGGAGTCGAACAGTTCGATCTCGGGTTTCACGCCGGCCTCGCGAATGACCTTGGCCATGCGCCGGACATTGCCGGGCGTGTTGATGACGACCTGCCCGCCCGAATTCATCGTGTTGAGGTCGAGCGTGCAGATGTCGGGCCTCAGCGCCGCGATATGGGCGACGCGCTGCTCCGGATTCATCAGCGTGGTGCCGGCGGCCGCGATCTTGGGATCGTCCTGCGAGGGCACGAAGCGCCCGCCCGGACCGGTAGTGATGTTCAGGATCAGCGCGCGGTTGCGCGCTCGGATGCGCGCGACGACGTCCTGATAGTACTCCAGTTTCATCGACGGCGTGCCGGAGCCGGGTTCGCGGACGTGGATGTGGGCGATCGCCGCCCCTGCCTCCGCCGCCCCCAGGCAAGCGTCGGCGATCTCCTCGGGCGTGACCGGCAGATGCGGGGTCTGATCCGGACGCGTCAGGTTGCCGGTAACCGCGCAGGTGATGACGACCTTGTCGAGCATGGCGCGCATCGTCATCGCCTCACAACGCCCTGCCGCCGTCGACGATCAGGATCGATCCGGTCGAATAGGTCAGATGCGTCGCGCAGGCTGCGATGGCGCGCGCGACGTCTTCGGCGGTCGCAACGCGCCTCAGCGGTATTGTCGAGGCAACCTTCTCCAGGGCCGCCGCATCGCGGCCCGGCACGAAATCGGTCGCGACGACGCCCGGCGAAACCGACATCATCCGGATCGCAGGGGCCAGCACCCGCGCCAGCGACTTCGTCATCGTGTCGATGCCGGCCTTGATCGCGGCATAGGCGAGGTTGGAGCCGACGCCATTCAGCCCCGCGATGGAGGAGACGTTGACCACGAGCCCGTCGCCGGATGCCTTCAGCAGCGGCGCGAAGGCGCGGATCGCGGCGAACTGGCCGCGCCAGTTCACCCTGAACATGTCGTCGATGAATTCGTCGGTCAGCGCATCGAGATCGGCAATCGGAATCGGCTTCGTGTAGCCGGCGCTGTTGACGAGGATGTCGCAGCGCCCGAGCGCGCCCCCGACATCGGCCGCGAGCGCGACCAGTGTCGCGCTGTCCTCGACGGCAGAGTGTCGCGCCATGTGGCCGGAGCCCGGGAGGCCGGCGATGACGGCCCTCGCCGCAGCCTCGTCGGAGCGCCAGGTCACGACCAGCGTCGCACCCTCGGCCGCGAGCGCCCTGGCCGCCGCGGCACCGATGCCGCCCGATCCGCCGATGACCACAGCGACCTTGCCAGAGAGAATTTGCGTCATCGGCCCTGACTCACTTGATTGGAGGCTGCGGGAGCACGGCTTCGCCCGGCTCCATCACGAAGGTGTAGGCGAGGCTGAACCACTCGCCCGCGACGTCGGCAGCCGGCGCCGGCCCCTCTCCCTTGCGGAAATCGCCGATCAGCGCCTGCGTCACGCCGAAGACGACGTCGCTTTCGAGATGCTCGTCGTCGTCGACGAAGACCTGGGTTATCAGCGTCTTGAAGCCGGGCTTGAAGGCCAGCACATGCAGATGCGCCGGGCGATAGGGATGGCGCTTCTGTGCCGCCAGCATCTCGCCGGTCGGCCCATGGGTCGGCACGGGATAGCCGGCGGGCTTGACCGAGCGGAAGGCGAAGCGCCCCTCCGCGTTGGTCTCGAAGACGCCGCGCAGGTTCATATCGGCCTGGGTCTCGTCCTGGTTTTCGTACATGCCGGCGGGCGAGGCCTGCCAGACATCGACGCGCACACCCGCAAGCGGCAGGCCACGCGCATCGCGGATTCGGCAATCGACGAAGAGCGGTGGACCCGGCGTCGGCGAACGAACGATCGAGCCGCCATTCTCGGTCAGCGGCGCATTCGCCCGCCAGAACGGGCCGAGCAGGGCCGCGGCCGTTTCGGTCGCGCCGTTCTGGCCGTTGTTCAGCAGGCAGACCAGCGTCGACAGGCCGAGCGCATCCGAAAACAGAACGCCCTCGTTGTGGCTTTCGTTCGTCGCCTGGCCAATGCGGTTGAGCGTGCCGATCGCGTATTCGAACTCGGCCTCGGTCAGCAAAACCTCACGCGCGAAGGCGTGCAGATGGCGGATGAAGGCTGCCATGACGTGGCGCAGACGCGCATCTTCGGCTCCGTCCATGGCGACGAGCACGGCCTCGGTCACATCCTCCTGACGCGCGATGATCATCGAGCCTCCACTCCACCGAAACGACTGCCGACCCCGGCTTCCCGTGAAGGGGCCGGCCACCCGATGGCGTCGATTAAGCATGCGCAATCGATTGCACAATCGATTGCGCATGCTTAATCGACGCGATTGCAGCCGTCAAGCGCAGCGGCTACAAGCGGGACATGGCGGGGTTGGCGACAATCAAGGACGTGGCGCGCGAGGTCGGTGTTCACCCCTCGACGGTCTCGCGCGCGCTCGATCCGTCTCAGCGCGACCGACTCGGCCCATCGATCGTGCAGCGCGTCCTCGAGGCGGCGGAACGGCTCGGATACCGGCCCGATACGGCGGCGGCCAGCCTGCGTAGCGGGCGCTCCCATCTCGTCGGCATCATCGTTCCCGACATCGCCAATCCGGTGTTCTCGCCGATCATCAGCGGGCTCGAGCGGGTGCTGGCCGCGCGTGGCTACGCCTTGATCGTCGTCGACCAGCCGCCGGACCGGCCCATCCAGCCCGACATCCTGCAGATGCTGGTTGCCCGCCGCGTCGACGGACTCGTCCTCGCCAATGTTTCGCTCAAGGACGATGCCGTCGAGCGGTGCCTGCGCTGGCAGGTGCCAGTGGTGCTGGTCAACCGCGCCGAGGCGGCCGCGCGTGTCCCCTCTGTGGTCTCCGACGATATCGCCGGCATGCGGCTCGCCGTCGAGCATCTGGTTGGGCTCGGCCATCGCGCCATCGTCCATGTCGCCGGCCCGCAATCGCTCTCGACCGGCTCGCTGCGCCGCCGCGGCTTCATCGAGGCGATGGCAGCTGCCGGTCTCCCGGTGGGCAGCGACGCCATCGTGGAAGCGACGGCCTTCACCCGTGAAGCCGGACTGCCGGCCGCCCGCGAGCTCCTGAAACGGCGCCCGGACATGACGGCCGTCGTTGCAGCCAACGACCTGCTGGCGCTAGGCGTCTACGAGATGCTGCGCGAACAGGGCCGGCGCTGTCCGGACGACGTCTCGGTGATCGGTCACAACGACATGCCCCTCGTCGACATGGTGAGCCCTTCACTCTCGACGATCCGCATCAGCCACCGCGAGATGGGCGAGCGCACCGGCCAGCTATTGCTCGACATCATCACCGGCGCCCGAGACGCGATCACGCAGATCGTGACCCAGCCCGAGCTGGTAGCGCGCGGCTCGAGCGCGCCGCCAAGCCGCTGACGCCTCAAATCGGCCAGGGACGCGCCCGACGCGGTTTGTATCAACAGAAGGGCCGGTTCACGGCTTTGACCATGAATGTTCGTGGCGTTGAAATGGTCGTCAAAAGATTCCAGCCCGAATTCGCGCTGATCAGGCGATACCCGCAATCGCGCCGTTTGGGTCGAGTTCCGCCGCGCGCGAAGCAAGGATCGCGTGAAGCGCGTCGGGGTTAAGCCAGGCACTCGCCATCGACGGCAGCAAGTTCAGGGCGGTCAACACCCACGACAAGAATTTCACCGCCTATAACTTCGCCAAGCATCTCAAGGCCCTGCGATGGCGAACGCCCTACCAGGCTATCTGCGACGCCTGGACCAAGGACCGGTCAGTCTTCAAGATCAACCCGCGCCATCTCATTCCGGGACCACAACCTAGTATGACCTCCACTCAACCTTGGCCGCGAAGATCGTCCAATGGCAGGCTCTCAATCCTGCCGCTGACGCCGCGCAAGCAGAAGCCGACAATCGCTTTTGCCTGGTTTTGACGCTCCACATCCGTGGACAGGCTGTCCGAGGCCAAGGGGCCGACCAAGCCCTCGAAGAGCGAGCCGACGATGCAGGCCGCGGAAGCCTGGACGTCCTGTGCCGGAAACTCGCTATCGCGTATGCCTTGTTCGATGATCATCTCGAAGACGCGCGCAAGTTTTCGCCGATATGTGAGGCGTGCGGCTTCGATTTCAGGCTCGACGGGCTCTGCCACGAGCGCATGCGCAAGCCTGCGGCCGATCAGGGCGCGGCTGGCGAAGAGCCAGGCGGAGGCGGTCAGGCGCTTGGCCGCCGTACCGCCCCCCATGGCCAATCCCGCCGCAGCATCAACCTCACGCTGAGACACCGAGGCGACGACCTCGACCATGAGAGCCGCCTTGGACGGGAAGTTCCGATACAGCGTCGCCAAGGCCACGCCGGCCTCCTCTGCGACCGCATTCATCTGCGCCTCGCGAAAACCGACGCGGGTCACGAGTTGACGCGCCGCGCGCAGGATCAAGGCGCGCTTGTCGACAGCCGGCGTCCGGATGCGGGGGCTGCGGCCTGATTGGCTTGGACGTGGCATCGCTATCCTGTTCGAGATGGGCTCGTAACCGAGAAAGAGCCTGCAGGCGGCTGCAGGGCCGGAGCGCCCTTATCGATCATCTTCATGCTCAATTCCACCGTGAGCCGGCGCTCTCCAGGGTGGCTTCATCGGGCGTCGCCTTATCGGTCCGGTTTGATCGGTCTTCTCACCCGCGCGCCAAGCCTTCGCGCGCCCTGATCTTGCCTGCGCCCGACACCGCAAAAGGCGGATGCCCGGCCACGAGGCGCGTCGCCGATCGGATGCGCCGGTTTGGGTTCCCGATGCTACGCGCCAACTCGCGCCATGCCCGCGCCCTCCAGCTTGACAAAGTAGAATCATGATTCTACTTTCACGTCAATAAAATCGACAGATGCTGCCGCAATGCGCGAATTGTCCAATAATTATATCTAGGGAGAAGAAGCGTGATTCTGAAAGAAGCGAAATTCGAGCCGCCACGCCACTCCGAGCTGGCATCGGCTAACTCCCGCCGAGCTGGCGCGCCCGAGACGCTCTTCCTGCTCTCGTGACCTCCCAGGCACCCGCGCCAGGCCCAAACCGCATCATTGCAGCAATGCATGCCGAGGAGCAGTTCGCATGCCGGCACGACAACACGCTTCCGCCCTGTCCCGTATTCGAGAGCTCGTCGCCATCTATAGCGATCCCAATGCCAGCGTTGCGGAGCTGCTTTGCGACCGCCGCTCGCCGGACGCCTTGGCCTACAGGATCATCGGCGCGGATCTTGAAGCCTCGGACCTGAGCTATGGAGCGCTGCGAGCCCAATCCGAGAGGTTCACTGCGGCCCTTGCGGATCTCGGCATCGGCCCCGGCGACCGGGTCGCCACCTTGATGGGCAAAGGGGCGGACTACCTCATCGCGCTGATGGGCATCTGGCGGCTCGGCGCGGTCCATGTGCCGATCTTCACGGCCTTCGCTCCTCCAGCCATCGCTTTCCGGCTCATCGGAAGCGGAGCAAAAGCCGTTATCTGCGACACCGCCCAGCAGCAGAAGCTGCTCCCGGGGGATGACATTCCCGCTGATCCGCCCTGGCAGGTGGTAACGACGGCGGAGGCTGGAACGGCCCTTCCCGGCGCATTGCGGTTCACCGCGCTGCTGGAAGCGCAATCCCCCGGAATGGCTGCGGCCGCGCTCGGGGGCGATGCTCCCATCATCCAGATCTACACCTCAGGCACGACCGGAACGCCGAAAGGCGTGGTGGTGCCGACCAAAGCGCTCGCCGGCTTCCAGGCCTATGCCGAGTTCGGGCTCGCTCTGCGCAGCGACGACCTCTACTGGTGCGCGGCGGATCCCGGCTGGGCTTATGGGCTGTATTTCGGCGTGCTCGGCTCCTTGACGACCGGAGTGCCGAGCCTGCTGCAGCAAGCCGGCTTCGATGCCGGGACGACATTCGAAATCCTGGCGCAATACGGCGTCACGAATTTTGCGGCGGCGCCCACGGTTTACCGCTCGCTGCGCAGCTTCGCCGGGCCCGCGCCCAAGATCACCAAGCTGCGTTGCGCGTCGAGCGCCGGAGAGCCTCTCACGCCGGAGGTCAATGAGTGGGCAGCCAGCGCTTTGGGCGTGCTCGTGCATGATCATTACGGCCAGACCGAAGCCGGCATGTTGCTCAACAATCACCATCATCCGGATCTCGCGGCTCCGCTCAGGCCGGGCTCCATGGGCAAGCCGCTCCCCGGCTGGTCGGCGCTCGTCTTGAAGGAACAAGAGGACGCTCCGGCGGAGGATGGAGAGCTCGGGCGCGTGGCGATCGAGGTCAAGGACAGTCCGCTGGCCTGGTTTTCCGGATATATCGACGACCCGCTGAAAAGCGCGGAAAAATTTGCAGGCGACGGCCGCTGGTATCTGACGGGCGACGCCGGCCGTCGCGACCAGGACGGTTACTACCATTTCTCCTCGCGCGACGATGATGTGATCATCATGGCGGGGTATCGGATCGGTCCGTTCGAGATCGAATCCGTCATCGTGACGAACCCCGCCGTCAGCGAATGCGCGGTTGTCGCGGTGCCCGACAGCACCAGGGGTGAAGTCCTGGAGGCTTTCGTCGTCCTGCGGGGCGGCGAGGCGCCATCTCCGGAGCAGGCGAAAAACATCCAGAACTGGGTCAAGACCCGCTACGCCGCGCATGCATTCCCGAGACACGTGCATTTCATCGATGCGCTGCCCAAGACGCCAAGCGGGAAAGTGCAGCGCTTCCTGCTTCGCCAGCAGCGCCGGGAGCAGTTGGCTGACCTCGTCGCCGAGGCTCGCTGACATGACGACCGAATACTCGCAATCCGAGGCAGCCCCGCTCTCCGCATCCCGGGATGTCGCCGCCGATGCCGGGCGTGACCCGAATTCGGCGGTGGTCGAAGCGGTCGTCAACCGACGCTCAGTGCGACGATTTCTTTCGACGCCGGTCTCGCCGGCTGTTGTCAGGGCAATTCTCTCCGGGGCGTCGCGCGCGCCGTCGGGCACCAACTTCCAGCCCTGGCATGTGCATGTCGTCACCGGCACGGCGCGAGAGCGATTGTCGCGCGCGGTCCTGGCCGCGGCCGAGGCAGGCGATCGCTCCGACGAGTACGCCTATGCCCCCTCCCCCGTGATGGAGCCCTATCTCTCGCGGCGGAGGCAGGTCGGCTACGAATTATACAAACTCCATGGCATCGAGCGGAGCGATTACGCGAACCGCAAGCGGGTCATGCTGCAGAATTTCGAATTCTTCGGCGCACCCGTCGGATTATTCTTCACGATGGAGAAATATCTACTCCACGGTTCATGGCTCGACTGCGGAATGTTCATGCAGAACGTGATGGTTCTTGCGCGCGCCCATGGCCTTGAGACCTGCCCGCAGCAAGCCTGGTGCGAGTATGGACAAGTCGTGCACCAACAGCTCGGCATCCCAGACACGCATATTCTGTTGTCGGGAATGGCGCTCGGCAACTCCGACCCCGAAGCGCCTGAGAATACTTTGGTCAGCGAGCGTGTACCCGTCGATCAATTCGCAGAATTTCATGAATAGGTTTTGCGACCTATTCCATCAGCATTTGCCTGCGAACTGAAGACACCGACTGCCCAGCACGGGCATCTCGTGACCGTCCCCGGCCGGCGCAGGGACGAGGCCTTTCAGCAGCTGCTCGCCCGGCTGTGCAAGGAAGCGCAGACATAAAGGCCTTCGGCCATCGCAAGGACGCGGCCTGATCGGTTCAGGTTGAAATCGCTCGTCGCCAGGGTCAGTTCGTGGCGATCGCGCTGTCGATCGCGTCCGACATGATCGCCAGGCCGCGGTCGATCTCGGCGTCTGAGACGGTCAGCGGCGGCGCGATCCGAAAGACGCCTCCCATGCCGGGAAGCTTGACGATGTTCATGCTGAGGCCCTGGCGCATGGCCTCCTCCATGATCCTGGCCCCGAGTTCGAAGCCCGGCGCCTTGCTCTGCCGATCGGTCACGATCTCGAGCCCGAGAAGGAGGCCCCGCCCGCGCACATCCCCGACGCATTCGAACCTCTGCTGAAGCGACAGAAGGCCATTGCGGAGCCGCTCGCCGCGCGCGACGGCCTGCTCGACCAAGCCGTCGCGCTCGACCACGTCGAGGACCGTCACGCCGACGGCGGCCGGGAGCGGATCGGAGACATGGGTCGTGTAGAACAGGAAGCCGCGCTCATGCGCCTTCTCCTCGATCGCCTGCGACGTCATCACCGCCGCGAGCGGCAGGCCGGCGCCGAGCGTCTTCGACAGCGTCAGAATATCGGGCGTGACGCCGTCGCGCTGGAACGCGAACATGTTGCCCGTCCGGGCGATCCCGGTCTGGGCCTCGTCGAGGATCAGCAACATGCCCCGCTCCTCGCATTTGCGCTTGAGCGCAGCGAGATAACCCAGCGGGAGTTCGAGAATGCCGCCGCTCGACAAGATCGGTTCGGCGATGAACGCGGCGAGGTTGCCGGTCGACTGCCTGTCGATCAGCGCGAAGGCGTCGTCGAGTTCGGCCTGCCAATCATTGGAGCCGTCGGGATGCGTGAAGCGCGGGCGATAGGCGTTCGGCGCAGGGATGACGAAGGAGCCGGGCGCGACCGGTCCGTAGCCCCGCCTGCCGGCGCTGTAGGTTGCCGCAGCCGCAGCGCCCGTCATGCCGTGCCAACTCTGTGCGAAGGCGACGACCTCGTATCCGCCGGTCACCAGCTTCGCCATGCGAATAGCCGCTTCGTTCGATTCCGCCCCGGTGGTGAGGAGCTGCACCCGGTCGAGACCGGGAGCGAGCGCGGCAAGACGCGAGGCCAGATCGACGACCGGGCGCGACAGCATCCCGCTGAAGAGGTGCGCCACGGATCGCATCTGCCGGTCCACCGTCGCGACGATGTCGGGATGGGTATGGCCGAGGACGGCGCTCATCTGGCCCGAGGTGAAGTCCAGGATGGCGCGGTCATCGGCATCATAGACAAAACTGCCCTCGGCCCGCTCGACGATGATCGCTTCGAAATCGGGCCCATAGCGGGTCAGATGCGTGTGTGCGGCGGCCCAGAATGCGGGATCGGCGTTCAGCGACATGGGGCACCTCGGAAGCGGGAGTGTCCAAAGGCTAGTTGCGCCTGTTGCACTGCGCAAATTGATACTCTTTCAAGCGGATATCGATTAAATTGATAGCCATGCGCACGCTCGACCTCGCATTGCTCCGGAACTTCGCCGTCATCGCGCGCACGGGCTCGATCAGTGTCGCCTCAACGCAGGTCGGACGGACACAGTCGGCGTTGAGCATGCAGATGCAGCGCCTGGAAGCGCTGACAGGCCAAGCTCTCCTGCACCGCAGCGGCTCGGGCGTGCGCTTGACCACAGCGGGAGACAAGCTGCTCGCCCATGCCGAATCCCTTTTGGCCAAGCATGACGAGATCCTCGCCGACATGCGCGGAACCGGCCTCAAGGGCTCGGTCAGCCTCGGCTGTCCCGAGGACTACTCGATCGCGTTTCTGCCGGACCTGCTGCGGGAGTTTTGCGCCCTGCATCCCGATGTCGAGTTGCGCATGGTCTGTGCGCCGACCTCGGAGCTGCGCCCGCTGCTCCATCGGCGCCAGATCGAGATGGCGCTCGTCTCCCTTCCCGATCCCGCCGGCGCCGAGGTCATCCGGAGAGAAAACTTCGTCTGGGTCGCAAACGCAGCGGAGCCGGACCTGCTTGACCAGGCCGTCCTGCCACTGGCGCTTTCGGCGCCCATGACACTGGATTATCGCGCGGCCTGCGACGCCATGGAAGCGGCCGGCCGTCGCTACAGGGTGGCCTTTGCGAGCAACAGCCTCGCCGGTCTCATCGCCATTGCCCGATCAGGTCACGCCATCAGCGTTCTGACTCGAACCGCAGTTCCGCCGGATCTGTACATCGTCTCGGCAGGATTGCCGGCGCTTCCCGCGATCGGGATCGCGCTGGAGTTCGCGGAGCTGCGGCCACCATCCGCCGCGAGAGCTTTGGGCGACCACATCGCGGCCGTGTTGCCGACCCTTGCATGCGATGCTCGCCCGATATCCCGCCCCGGATCGCCGTCTCCTGCCTTGCGCGGACTGTGAAGGCAGGAGCGAATGGGGGCGAATTGCAGCCGCCTGAAATAACTCGCGTCAGGACGCGTTGGGGGCGAGCGATCGCCGGCCGGACTGCAACGCCTACGATCACTCCGGTACCGTCCGAGGTTCGCGGCTGAGGGCCCGCCTTCGGCGAGCCCGCCATTTTGGCGAACGAAACCCGTGCGTTGACGCAAATGCCTCACCCGGCGCGCGATGCTGCGCCGCGGACCGCACTGTTGACGGCGGTGTTTTCAGCCTTGGCGGGCGAGCCCGAATTGCGCAAAGCACTAGGCTGCGGGGGCGAATCTCCCGCGAATTCTCATCACAGAATTGCCTTCTTTCTTAAGCAAAGGCCCCCATCCTTCAGCAGCCTTCCCGCGATCTCGCAACCCGCAAGGTGGACCATGACAACGTGGTTTCGGCTATGACGACCTTTGCCTCAATCGCGACATGGACACTCGGTGTCGCTCTATTCGCCGGAACCCTGCCAGGTTCTGCCCTGGCTGATCAGCTCGCGGCCAGGACCCGCGGGCCGGCCTCGCCACCGCCGGCATTCCTGACGTTCTGCGCCAACAACCCGGCGGAATGCCGCCGGTCCGGCGCCCTGACGCGGCAGGTTCAGCTGACACCGGAACACCAGCGCGACCTTCAGGAGGTCAATGCGCGGGTGAACTCCACGATATCCGAGGTATCCGACCGGGATCATTATGGCCGCGAGGATGTCTGGAGCATCCCGACCGACGGGCGCGGTGATTGCGAGGATTTCGCGCTGCTGAAGCGCAAGCTGCTGATCGAGCGTGGCTGGCCATCGTCGGCCCTGTTGATCGCGGTCGTCGGTACGTCCGCCGGCGAGGGGCACGCGGTGCTGATGGCAACGACCTCCGAGGGGGATCTCGTTCTCGACAACAAGACCTCCCGCGTCCTGCCCTGGTCGCAAACCGGACACCTGTTCTTCACCCGCATGTCGCAAGCCAATCCGCGCGCCTGGGAGTCGATCGATGGCGGTACGATCACCGTAGCCGCTGCAACACGGCGCCCGCATCGGCCCTGAGTGGCCTGATCGTCGAGGATGCCTGTTTCGGGGGACATCTGAGGACGTGCTCGCCTTGGTCTGCGTCGGCTGCCGGCCGGGACTGGGATCAGCCTGCGTGATTGGAGCGCGCAATCCGGTCAGGCTGGTACACAGCCTGACCGGATGCAGTTGCAGCTTTCAGCGACTGCCGCCACCGCCGTGACCGCCGCCACCGCCACCGCCCTGGCCGCCGCCACCCTGGCCGCCGCCGCCGCCACCACCACCTTGGCCACCGCCACCTTGGCCGCCGCCGCCATGGCCGCCGCCACCGCCGTGACCGCCGCCGCCATGGCCGCCACCACCGCCATGACCGCCGCCGCCATGGCCACCGCCACCGCCGTGCCCACCGCCACCGTGGCCACCACCACCGCCATGACCGCCGCCGCCGTGACCACCGCCACCGCCATGACCGCCGCCACCGTGGCCACCGCCACCGTTACCGCCGCCGCCATGACCGCCGCCGTCGCCGTGACCGCCGCCACCGCCGTGGCCGCCGCCACCGTGGCCACCACCACCGCCATGACCGCCGCCGCCCTGACCGCCGCCACCGCCGCCGCCACCGCCGTGCCCACCGCCACCGTGGCCACCACCACCGCCATGACCGCCGCCACCCTGACCGCCGCCACCGCCGCCGCCACCGCCGTGCCCACCGCCACCGTGGCCACCACCACCGCCATGACCGCCGCCACCGTGGCCACCGCCACCGTTACCGCCGCCGCCATGACCTCCGCCGTCGCCGTGACCGCCGCCACCGCCGTGGCCACCACCACCGCCATGACCGCCGCCGCCGTGACCACCGCCACCGCCATGACCGCCGCCACCGTGGCCACCGCCTCCGCCATGACCGCCGCCACCGTGGCCACCGCCACCGCCATGGCCGCCGCCGCCGTGGCCACCGCCTCCGCCATGACCGCCGCCACCGTGGCCACCGCCACCGCCATGGCCGCCGCCGCCGTGGCCACCGCCACCGCCATGGCCGCCGCCACCTTGGCCACCGCCACCGCCATGGCCGCCGCCACCTTGGCCACCGCCACCGCCATGGCCGCCGCCACCTTGGCCACCGCCACCGCCATGGCCGCCGCCACCTTGGCCACCGCCACCGCCATGGCCGCCGCCACCTTGGCCACCGCCACCCTGGCCGCCGCCTCCCTGGCCACCGCCGCCTTGGCCGCCACCACCTTGGCCACCGCCCTGACCGCCACCGCCTTGGCCACCGCCGCCCTGACCGCCGCCGCCTTGGCCGCCGCCACCCTGGCCGCCACCACCTTGGGCGCCACCACCTTGGGCGCCACCACCTTGGGCGCCGCCACCTTGGGCGCCGCCGCCGGAATTGCCGCTCGCCCCGCCATTGGAGGCGCTTCCAGAACCGCCGCTAGAGCCCTCGCCTCCGTTGCCTTCGGGGCTTGCGGCGCCGCTCGGGCCGCCCGAGGACAAGGCTCCCGTCGTCAAGGGCGGGCACATCCAATATTGACTGCCGCCCTGCTGAATCAGGCTGCACGCTGCATTGGGTGCGCGCATGCGCCTGCCATTGGCGGAAACCGCACTGTAATACTGGACATTGCCGGCAGTGGCGCCCTGAGGCGCGGGCGCAGGCGCGCCGATTGACGCGGTTGTCAGCGGCGGGCATGTCCACAGCAGGTCGCGGTCGTATTGTACGACGATGCACTCCCGGCTCGGCGCCCGCGTTCTGCGGCCATTTGGGGATACGGCGTTGTAGTATCGTACCCCACCTGCATCTGCCAGGGTTGGCCCGGGCGCTGCCGCTGGGACTGTGCTCTGGCGGAATGGGTTGCCGGGTGCCGCCGGATCGCATTCCCACAGCCAGTTGTCTCTACCCCACAGCCAGTTGTCTCTGATGAGCTTGCGTTCGCAAGCGCTGTGGGGCCTCGTTGTCGGACTGCCGTCGATCGCGGAGCCCGCGTGGTACTGCGGCCATGGCTTGGCCCCTTGCGCGTAAGCAAAGGTCGACGTAGTCGCAAGAAGTCCCGCAATAAGGATCTTGTTCTGCAGGTAGCGCATGACGTACCTCCCGCCCGGGAGGTCTAGCGGCCACCCAGCGCAAAAAAAGATGCATTTCGGGATGGCCTGCTTTAGATTTCGGAAGAAGGCCAATCCGGTATCTTAAGCAATAACATGCGGTATTGTTTTGACTTTATTCTATTCGAGCGAACGATTCAGTTCGTTCGAACTAATCCGATGGGATTACTGCCGGACGAGGCAGCCGGGAGGATGACGAGGGATGCTGACGTCTTGGAGATGGACGATGACCACGGCTGCTCCAAGACGGTCGAGAACCACGTCTTCGCCGTCGCTCTGCATAGGATGTATCGCAACTTCGTGCGCATCCATTCGATGCTGCGGATGTTCGCAGCCATGGCGGCGGGCGTTTGGGATCGGCTTTGGGGAATCGGCGACATCGTTGCGCTCGTCGAGGCGGAGGAAGCGGCCTGAACGTGCTCGACCTCATCAGCTATTGCGAGCCACATTTGGCCTATTTCGCCATGCCGCGCTTCATCGACTTCGTCGAGACCTTGCCGACGACCGAGAACGGCAAGGCGCAGAAATTCACGCTGCGCGAGCATGGCCCAAGGGCCGGAACCTGGGACCGCGAGGCGGCTGGCTATGTGCTCAAGCGGTTATAGACCCGCTTCAGGCCGCCTCATCGGAGCCGGGAACGAAGCGAACTGGTGCGAGATCAAGGAAGTGGCGGACCACGTACGATGAAGACGGGCGCTACGCCCGCCCCATCGCCCTTTGACCGAGATTATTGAACGTAACTCGCCGTGCATCAACGCGATTCAAGCTGGCCGGCCCAACGGTCTCGCCCTGCCCAGTATGGACAATGCGGGCAAGTTCCGCCGTTAGCATAGTCTATCCCCTCCTCATGGGGACAGCCCAGGATTCCGTCCGCCATCACCACCGATCGCACCTCGTGACCGCGCAGGAACGTGGCGATCTCGCGAAGGACCGTTTCGTCCGTCCGTACGTCGCCAAGATCGGCAAACCATCGACGCAGTTCGGACGGGTCGCGCTCCGGTCCCGGCACGACGCTGACGGCCACTTTCGTGGCGCGGCGGTCGTCGGGGCCATAGAAGGCGATCGTGCCGACAGGATAACCCTTGCGGCCTCGTTTGGCCTTCTTCTCCAGCCATTTCCTTGGCTGCCAGCCCAGCTTCATAGGACTGCTCCCTTTCGCGCCTCAGGCTCCCGCGTCACCGCGCATATGGATAGAGTTCGGCAGCATGGATCGAGGACATGGCCGTTGCAACGCAGCGAACGCTTCAGCCCGACGGCCGTTCATGCTCGCTTAGCGATAGAGATCGCCGGGCCATCGCGATTTATCGACCGAGCGGCCTGGAGATTGACCGCCCCGCCGATCTATCCCGCCGGGGTGGTTCATGTTGGGCGAGCTGCAAAAATGCGTCTCTTCCCAGCTCGATTCGAGTCGTGCTCCCATGTCGAACCTGACAGGATTGCGAGAAGAGCGACGTGGAATCGACTTGGATCGGTCGACGAATTCAAAAGCTTGGAAAGTGACGGTGAGGGAGAACGGATGTTCGAACTCGGCGCCGGGAGCGCGAGCGGCCGAAAGGCCACCCCATCGGAGCCGTGAACGAAGCGAACTGGCGTGAGATCAAGGAAATGGCGGAGACGGAGGGATTCGAACCCTCGATACCCTTGTGGGGTATGCTCATTTAGCAAACGAGTGCCTTCAGCCTCTCGGCCACGTCTCCGTTACGCGCTCTATGCCCGATTGCCGCGCGCTTTGACAAGCCGTCCCGTGGAGATTTGCGTGGGTTTTGCTGTGAGCCGATGAATCAGGGGCGAGCGGCCCCAAGAAACCGCCCCGCGCAAACGGCCGCCCTGCCCGGCTCCGGAGTGCCAGTGGCACCGCAGCAGAAACAATCCGGAACAACTCGCCCGGCAAGCTCCTAGCGAATCGCACGCGCGGTGCGCGCTCTGGAGCCGGTCATGAGCAGCATATCAGGCGTCAATGCCGCGTCGGTCATCAGCACGGCGTCGCTCGGCAGCGACAATACCTCCGCCCTCGCCCAGGCCGACGCCGCGGCAGCCCTGGCCTCGGCGGCACTTGCCACGGCCTCGGCGAAGCTCGCCGCCGACGAGAAGGACAAGGCCGACGACCAGACGCTGCAGCAGGACCGCGCCGCCGGGCAGCAGGCCGAGCGGGCCTTGCGGGCAGCCGAGCAGCGCGCAGCCCAGCTCAAGCAGGCGACTGAGGCGAACAAGAGTGCCGAGCAGGCGAAGCCGGCCGAGGAGGCGCAAGAGAGAAGCGCCGTGCCGGGCCTCGGCGAAGTGGTGGACGCCTCGGTCTGAGCCAGGCTCGCGGCTCCCGGCGAAAACGGCTCCCGTCCTGTACAGCGGTCGCGGCAATCACTAGCCTTTGCTTGGACACGTTCGACCACCTCGCTTTGCCTGGTGAGTCGGCCGGATGTCGCCGCGACGATCCATGCACAACGCCAAGGCCTCTCATGAGCCAAGATAGACCCCGCCGGCCGGTCAATCTCCGGGACAAGGCCGAAGCCTTGTTCAAGCCGGCCCCACCGAAAGTCCCCGCCCCGGCCGTGAAGCGGCCCGCCATTCCCGGAGCCCGGGAGCTGGTCTCGCTGCGGATCGACAGCGAAGTGCTGGAGCATTTCCAGAATGGCGGTCCCGGTTGGCAGGACCGTATCAACGATGCGTTGCGGCAGGCCGCGGGCCTCGGCAGCGACGATGAGGGCCTGACGCCGGACGAATTGAATTCCTCGAATGACGGCTGATTGGCGGGGCTAAGCTGTTTTTCCGTCACGCTGCCCCCGTCATTGCGAGGAGCGCAAGCGACGAAGCAATCCAGGAGGGCTCGCTCTACGTCCCCTGGATTGCTTCGCTGCGCTCGCAATGACGTTTTGGGCTGTGCGGAAAACGATCTGACGCACCGCCCGGCAGCCTCTCACTGGAACGCCTCACTTGGCGGCGACGCAGGTCCCGAGGCTCGCAACAGTGCCGGCTGGGCAGGTCTTCTTGCCGAGCGTCGGCGCAGCCCGCTGGGAGCTGGCCTGGAAGGATTCGCAGCAGGCGCCGCGCACATAATAGCCGCTGGGGCAGGCGCCGCTTCGCTCGATGCGGTCCTTGCCGTCAAGCGTTGGCCGGCACGCTCCGGCGGCTAGCGCCTCGCCGGCGAGACCGGTGATGGCAACAGTGATAAGGGCGGCGACTCGGATCATGCCGGGCAACATCGCGCATCTCGCCCGGCCTGTCACCGGCGAAACGCGCCTGTCCCCGGCTCAGGAGAGCCGGCCGGCCTTCGCGTCAGTAGCACTCGCGCGTCAGTAGCACTCGCGCGTCAGTAGCACTCGCGCGTCAGTAGCACTCGCGCGTCAGTCGCACTCGCGGACGCGGTTATAGCCGACGAAATCGCCCCAGCTGTTATAGACCGGGCGCCGTGTGACATAGCAGTCGGACTCATAATAGCGCGGCCCGGCATAGACGGGGGCGGGTCCGTAATAGGGCGGCGGCGGAGCATAGCGCCCGGCTCCGGCGAGCGCGCCGCCGACGAGAGCGCCCGCCGCCATGCCGCCGAACAAGGCGCCGTTAAAGCCGTCACGGGCCTGTGCGGCCGTCGACAGCGGCAGAGAGGCTGCAGAGATACCGACCGCCAGGAGACCAGCGATACCGATTCGAGTTAGCGCGCCCATGGCACCCTCCATCACGTGTAAGGTAGGTTTAACAATCCAAAAGTGAATAAAAACTGAATGACAAGGTATCGTAGCGTCATAGCCGTGCCAGAATTCGGACACAACTGTTAAAGTTCGAGAATATCTCTTGGCTTTAGCAGTACAATCTCTAGATATTCTGCAGTTTATTTCGACAAAATCAAAATACTCTCTTTGTATCCGCATCGTCATGAGACGTTTCTTGGGCGTTCCCCAGAAGCCGGCCAATCATGTGAGCAAGGATTTCAGTCGGTTGGAATTTCGGGAAACGCGCCGTCATCCCGGGCGACTGCAAGGAGACCCGGGATCCATGCCGGAACCTCTCCTGCAAGCGCTCCGGAATGGATCCCGGATCTCCGCGGAGTTTATCCTTGGGCCGATCGAAGATCGGACCCGAGGGCTGCGTCCGGGATGACGGCGCGGGTGATGGCAAGCGATTCGAGGCCTCCTGCGATCGCTCGTTTCATGTCACGCCACCCCCACCGTGGTGGAATACAGCCCGCGCGCCCCTCAGCGCCCCGCCGGCCAGCCGACAAGCTTTGTCGGTATCCAGCGCGCCTTGCGCCGCGCGATGCGCCCTTCGACGGCCTCGGCGCTGAAGTCCCTGGGCTCGGCCGGCCGGGTGAAGGCCGCGCGCTCGTCGAGCACGTCGATATTGAGCGTGGTCCAGGCCTCGCCCTGATCCGTCATCAGCATCGCGACATAGACCCCGCAACGCCTGCAGATCACCACCTCGGAGGTGCTCAGACCGAAGGCGTAAAGCTGCAACTGCTCGGGCTCGCGCGCCGTCAGCGTGGCGCTCGATTTCGGGTCGGAGAAGGTGCGGGCATTGTGCTTGCGGCAGAAGGAGCACTGGCAGGCGCCGATGACCTGCTCGGCCGGAGCGCGCGGCGTCCTCAACTCCACAGCGATCGCCCCGCAATGGCAGGCACCCTTGTGCAGGCGTTCCATGCTCTGTCCTCACGGGTTTGTTGGCAGCGGGCGCGACGCTGCGCCTGGGCGACGGCTTCGGTCAATGGGGGTGCTTGGGCAGGCGCTGCGATGGCGGCCGCTAACGGCACAAGCCTAACGGATCGTCACGGAGACAAAGCGATTGCGAGGCTCCCGCTCGCCTGCCGAGGTGGCAACGGGCAGTCCGCGGGTGCCGGCGGCTTCCAGGCGAACGATGCTGCGGCCCGGCACGCCCGCCGCAATCAGCGCGTCGCGAACAGCCTCTGCGCGTGCCCGAGCCAATTGGGCGGGGCGCTCTTCCGACCTGTCGGTGTGACCCGAGATGGTTATGCGAGAAGTCGGGGTTGCGCTTTCGCGGATGGCCGCGATGATCTGCCCGGCGGAGGGCGACACAGTCGCCAAGCCCCAGTCCATGAAAATCATCATGGTTCGCGACGAGCGCACGGCCGCCGCGATGGGCCTGCACTGATATTGTTCAAAGCAGGATGGCAAACCAGCCGCCCGGTCCTCCGGCCTCTGCACGCTGCAGAGCGCGCCACTCGAGACCCGCTTCGTTTGGGAAGGGCACCTACACTCCGGAGCGACCTTCCCGTCTTGGGTCGCGCAGGTCTCCGCACGAACGGGGGAGTAGGTCGCCAGCGTCAGAGCCAGCAGCGTCGGCAGAACCGTCCAGAGTTTCACGCCCATTCCCCCCAGTTTATGCGCGGGGACTATGAGCCGCATCAAGCGCCCGGGCTAGGGTCTTTCCGCGTGTCTCCGAATCGCGAAAAGGCTCTAGCTCCTTGTTTTATCGCATTTTCTCCGCGCAAACGCTTCGCGTTTGTCGCGAGGGAACCGATGTCCACTTCGCTCGAAAATGCACTACCCCCCGGCAACCCGGCGCACCCCACCATTCGCGGCCGGCGGCAGCGGACGTGCAAGCAACGCGGTCATGCGCGCCTTGACCTGCTCGACCGCCTTGTCCTTCACCGGGCCATAGCCGCGGATGTCCATCGGCGCCGTGGCGATCTCGGCTGCCCCCGCTGGCCCCTGCTGCGGCAGGCGCTGCAGCAGCTGCGCGACGATGTCTTCGTACCAGCCGATAAGGCCCCGCTCCATCCTGCGTTCGGCGGTATAGCCGAACAGGTCGAAGGCGGTGCCCCGCAGCCGCTTGAAGCGAGCCAGCGCACGCAGCGGCGTCTGGATCCACTGGCCGAACTGGCGCTTGAGCGGCCGGCCCCTTGCATCCCTGCCGCTCGCGAGCAGAGGCGGCGCGAGGTGGTAGTTCACGGAGAAGTCGCCTTCGAACTCGCGCTTCAGCTCGTCGAGAAACCCGCTCTGCATATGCAGCCGCGCGACCTCGTATTCGTCCTTGTACGACATCAGCTTGAAGAGCGAGCGCGCCACCGCCTCGGTCAGTGCGGTGGAGTTGAAGGGCGCCTCCGCAACCCGGACACGCGCGACGGCGTCGCGGTAGCGTCGCGACCACGCTTCGTCCTGATAGCCGACGAGAAATTCGGCGCGGCGCGCGATCACCTCGTCGAGCGACTCGGGGCCGATCGCTTCCTCCCTGCCGTTGAAGTCCGGATCGGCGAAGGCCAGACGCCCCACCGCGAACGCCTGCCGGTTCTTCTCGACCGAGACCCCGTTGAGCGCGATGGCGCGATCAAGCGCGGCATGCGAGACAGGCACCAGCCCTTGCTGCCAGGCATGCCCCAGCATGATGACATTGGCGAAGACGGCATCGCCGAAACGCTTTTCCGCCATGGCGTTGGCATCGAAAGCGTTGACGTTTCCAGCTCCCGCCACGGTCTCGATTTCACGCAGCCGGCGGCGCGAGGCGAGATCGGCATCGCGGATGCGGACGATGTCGCCGGTCGGCATCTCGGCAAGATTGACGACCGCTCGCATGCCGCGCCGATAGGTCGCCGACGCTTTCGGCGAGGAGGACACGACGATGTCGCAGCCGATCAAGGCATCAGCGGCGCCGTTGTCGATCCGGACCTGGTTGATGGTCGATGGCGTGCCGGCCAGACGGATAAAGGACAGGACCGGCCCGAACTTCTGCGCGAAGCCGGTGAAATCGAGCACCGAGCTGCCCTTGCCCTCGAGATGCGCCGCCATCGCGATCAGCGCGCCGATCGTGACGACGCCGGTGCCACCGACGCCGGTGACCAGAAGATCGAACGGCTCGTCGAGCGACACCGGCGTCGGCGCCGGGAGGCTGGCGGCACGGGCCACGAAATCGTCCTCCAGCACGGTTTTCTTGCGACGCGTGGCGCCTTCGACCGTGACGAAGCTCGGGCAGAAGCCGTTCAGGCAGGAGAAATCCTTGTTGCAGTTCGACAGGTTGATCTTGCGCTTGCGCCCGAACGGCGTCTCCTTCGGCTCGACGCTGAGGCAGTTCGACTCGACCGAACAATCGCCACAGCCTTCGCAGACGAGATCGTTGATGTAGGCGAAGCGCTTTGGGTCCTCCATCGTGCCGCGCTTGCGGCGACGGCGCTTTTCGGTGGCGCAGGCCTGTTCATAGATCAGCACCGAGACGCCCTTGACGTTGCGCAACTCGCGCTGCACGGCGTCGAGCTCGCGGCGGTGATGAATGGTGACACCGGCGGGCAGGTCGCGGCTTGAGAATTTCTCGGGCTGGTCCGACACCAGCGCGAGACGCTCGACACCTTCGGCGCGAACCTCCTGCGCAATCGCCTGCACGCTGATCGGCCCGTCGACCGGCTGGCCCCCGGTCATCGCCACGGCGTCATTGTAGAGGATCTTGTAGGTGATGTTGGCTTTGGCCGCGATCGCCTGGCGAATCGCCATCGACCCAGAATGGTAATAGGTCCCCTCGCCGAGATTCTGGAAGATGTGCCCCTTGCCGGTGAACAGCGACGAAGCCGCCCAGTTCACGCCCTCGCCCCCCATCTGGATCAGCGAGGTCGTCTCGCGGTCCATCCAGCTCGCCATGAAATGGCAGCCGATGCCCGCCAACGCCTTGGAGCCTTCCGGCACCTTGGTCGAGCTGTTGTGCGGGCAGCCCGAGCAGAAATAGGGCGTGCGCGTCGCGCCCGGCACTTGGATGACGCGATCGGCCTCGGGCATCAGGCTCGCCGCCCGCTCGGACAGACGCAGATCGGGAAACAGCGCGTCCAGGCGCCGCGCGACGATCGGCGCCAGCATGATCGGCGACAATTCGCCGATCCAGGAGATCAGCCGGTTGCCGTCCTCGTCGCGCTTGCCGACCATGGCGTGGGGCTTGTGGCCGGGATAGTCGTAGAAATACTCCTTGAGCTGACTTTCGATGATGCCGCGCTTTTCCTCGACGACGAGGATCTCGGTCTTGCCGCGCACGAAATCGAGCGCATCGCGGCGCGCCAGCGGCCAGACCATCCCGACTTTGTAGATGTCGATCCCGAGCTTTCGGCAGGCCGCCTCGTCGACGCCGAGCAGGCGCAGCGCCTCCATCAGGTCGAGATGGCCTTTGCCGGTGGTGACGATGCCGAAGCTGGCGTCGGGAATGTCGTAGATGCGGCGGTCGATCGGATTGGCCTCGGCGAAGGCGAACACGGCCATCTTCTTCGCCTCCATCCGCTCCTCGATCTGCGGCCCGGGCAAATCGGGCCAGCGATAATGCAGGCCGGTTGCGGGCGGCGTGTAGGCGGGCGCGTTGAAATCGCGCGGCGGCGGAATCTCGACCGATTGGCCACTTTCGACGGTTTCCGAGATCGCCTTGAAGCCGACCCACATGCCCGAATAGCGCGACAGCGCGTAGCCATATTCGCCGAAAGCCAGGTACTCGCCGATCGAGGCCGGATTCAGCGTCGGCATGAACCAGGCCATGAAGGCAACGTCGGACTGATGCGGCATGGAGGACGAGACGCAGCCATGATCGTCGCCCGCCACGACGAGAACGCCCCCATGTGGCGAGGAGCCATAGGCGTTGCCGTGCTTGAGCGCGTCGCCGGCGCGGTCGACGCCCGGCCCCTTGCCGTACCACATCGCAAAGACGCCCTCGACCTGCTTGTCGGGGTTCGTCTCGACCTGCTGCGAGCCGAGCACGGCGGTCGCGGCAAGGTCCTCGTTCACCGCCGGCAGGAACGCGATGTTGTGCTGCGCGGTCAGGTCCTTGGCGCGCCACAACTCCAGATCGACACCGCCGAGCGGCGAGCCGCGATAGCCGGAGATGAAGCCAGCCGTGTCGAGGCCGCCGGCCTTGTCGCGCCGCGCCTGGTCGAGCGCGATGCGCACCAGCGCCTGGGTTCCGGTCATGAAGACGCGGCCGGAGCTCTTCGCGTAACGGTCGCCAAGCGCGTAGTCGCCAACCGGGACATCGTAAGCCATGGGCGAAACCTCCCGCATGCGTTGTTGCGGTCGATTCAACCAGAATTCTCTGGAAAATCCTGTCTCACTTTGTAGGCTTTGCCTGTAATTCGGTTTATCCTACCGAAAATTGCCGCAACACCGGTGGAAATTTCCAGAATGGCTAGGATCGAACTCGGCGCCCAGGACAGCAGGCTGCTGCAGATCCTGCAGTCCGATGCACGCGTCTCCAATCAGGATCTGGCTGATCAGGCCGGCATGTCCGCCTCCGCTTGCTGGCGCCGGGTGCGGATACTGGAGGAGGCCGGCGTGATCGCGGGCTACATGGCGATCGTCGACGCCGAGAGGGCAGGATTTGGCTTCAGCGCGATCGTGCATGTGACGCTGCTGCGCCACGAAGCCGATCACGTGTCCAATTTCATCGCGCGCGTCGCCCAGCAGCCCGAAGTGGTGGAATGTTTTTCGACCACCGGCGAGGCGGACTATCACCTACGCGTCGTCTGCCGCGACAAGGACGACTACAACGTCTTTCTCGAGCAGTTTCTCTTCCGCCTGCCGGGCATTGCCCATGTTCGCACCAATCTGGTGCTGAAGGAGATCAAGCTACACGGCAAGATTCCGGCATAGCGCGCGGAAGACGGTCGAGATGCTGTTCGCGCAGCTCAAACCCCGGTCGTCCGACGCGTCTATGCCGGCAACACGGTTACAGGCGTGCCCAGCGACACCCGCGCATACAAGTGAATGATGTCCTGGTTTATCATCCGAACGCAGCCGGACGACACGTTGGTGCCCACAGTATAAGGCTCGAGGGTTCCGTGAATGCGGTAACCGAGATCGCCATTGGCATCGAACAGATACATTGCGCGCGCGCCTAGCGGGCTTTTCGGGCCGCCGAGCACGCCGAGGCCTCGGGGCGTCCTTTCGAGCTTGGCTTTGATTTCCGGGTCGCGCTCGACCATTTCATGAGGCGGCACCCAGTCTGGCCAGTCGCGCTTCATATTGATCTTCGCCGCGCCGGACCAACCGAACCCCTCGCGGCCGACACCAACCCCATAACGGGTCGCGATCCCCGGCGATTCAACGAAATACAGATGGTAGGATGCAGGATCGACAACGATCGATCCCGGAGCATGATCCCGGCTGAACTCGACGGTCTGGCGAAGATATTGCGGATCAATCTCGCCGGAATTGACCGCAGGAACCGGAAAGCGCTCGCCTGGATAGGCGGTGTAGACCTCGGCATAGTTCGGGCGCGCCAGCGTACGGGTCTTGGGGCTCGGCTTGCCCACCGACATGTCGGGAAGGGCAACGATGCTGCCGGTCCCACAGCCTGCCAGGCCGGTCGCGCCAACGGACAGGGTGAACAGGTTAAACGATCGGCGGCTCAGCATCGGGTATCTCTCGGCAAAGGCTGAGGAGAGACATGGCCTTATATGGTTACCACCGCGTGAAGGCGGGCGGGGCTGGCGGCTACAGACCCGTTTGGCTCTCCAGGCTACTCGACTTCCGCCTGAAGCTGCCGAGCAGCTGGGGCTGCTAAGCATGACCTAAGATCGACATTGCAATTCTACTGCCGGGTCGACGATGATATAAAATCGCCCTCAAATAGATTTCAGGGACAATGGTCGCGTTCTTTGCGGTACTAATATCCACAATTGTCGGCGGTGTTGTCGGAATATTCATGCTGGCAGCTTTTTCTCCCGTTAATATTATATTTATGGCAATTGGATTCAAATTTGTCTGATGGTGGCCGATTGCGTTGGCGGTTCCGACGACTGTATTTGTCCTACCGTTGGCGCATATTTTTGTACCAAATCCGCTTCTCCGAACGATTTTTCTGTTATTTTGTGGGACCATAAGCGGATCGATTACCGTATTCCTCATGTTTGGGAGCGTCATTCCCGTTAAACCGCACGGAACGCTATATGAAATGATCTTCTACGCGGGGGGATTTGCTGGGTTCGCCGCTGCCGCTGTTTTTGACAGCATCGCGAGAGAAGCAGAATAACCAGAACTACGCTCATGACGCTTTGCGAACGAGCGAACAGGAACATAGCTTTATACGCTCATCAGCTTTCGCAGATGTAATTCCCCCTACGGATCTCAGCGCCACAGGCCCGCTCGCCACTTCAGATACCCTACGTCCTCCTGCAGGTTTCCGGCTGCTGGCGCTGCCAAGCGGACCTGCTTCGGGAACGTCGCCAGAGCGAGCGCCATGGCGGCAATCGTCACGTCCCCTTAGTCGCCCCCCCTCGCATGAGCCGTCGGGCCTCCACAGGGTCCTTCGCGCGAAGCGCGCGCTTCTCTTCGCGCTTGCCAAGGGCCTCCTGAAGGTCCTTCGGCACCGCCTTGAAACCAGTAGACGCCTGTCTTGGGATGCGACGTGCACGCGTCGACCTGTTCGGCTTCTTCCATCATTATCGCGTACCCTGCCGGTCACCTGAAGGCCCCTTGCCGCTACAGGTCGGGAGCTTGCAGAGCGTTGCGGAGAGGGTCGGTACTGGCCTAGCCTGGAGAGCTATCGGCTATTCCTGGCCTTTCCCATGTTTCGCCGGTGTAGTGATGCGGCGCTCGGGACGCTCATCTTCAAAGAGCGGCCTCGGCCTCGCCTCAGGGGATTTGCCAACGCGTGGCGGAGGCCAGAAGAGCCACACGAAGTAAGCCAGCACCGCGCCGGCCTCAATCGCGACGATGGTCCAGAAGAGGCGTGGATACGGCCTCATGAGGTTGGCGCTCATGATGCCCGCCCATACCGCAAGGAAGCTCACGATCCACGGATGGGCCTTCAGCAGTGCTCGCATGCAGTCCGCCCCCACGACCTACAGACACTTCACCATCCGGAAGCAGCCGGCAAGTTGCCAGTCACATCCGGGAAGACCCTGTGGAGTTACGATGGTCCAATAGGGCAGGACGTGAGTCTGTCTGAGATCGCGAGGCGGCTCGGGATTGGTAAGGCGAGCGTGCACCGCATCCTGAAGGCCCGGAAGGAAATGCAAGCCGCAAGCTGATGCAACCTCTTGCACTGCTGAAACGGACGGGCTCAGTGGTCGCGGGGGAATATATCCATGTCAGCGATCACTCTGCTTCTTCCTTTCGGGGGCGCTCTTGTCGGCGCGTTGGGCTTCTACACGGACGTGGCTTGGGTGTTCTGGATCGGAGTTGCGCTTTGTGGACTCAATGAGTTTCTGAACACAGCATCGGGCGTCTATCGCTTTCCGTTCATCGCGTTGAGCTGCGTCGTTGTTGGCATCTTAGCTACTTCACCATGGTTTGTTGGGGCGGGCCTGGGGCTGTTAGCGGCAGGAGCTTTAGACGGCGCGAGCGAACTGTTCGGCAGGTCGCGTTAGGGGGCACCTGCCAGGCTCCGCGAAAGCCACTGCAAGTTATTGATTGAACGGCTTTGCTTACTGATCAACCCCTTAGAGGGGGAATGGTGCCCAGAGCTGGACCGGCCATTCAGCGCGAAAAACTCAATGAAATCAAAGGCACTAGAGGTCCCGATAGGGAGGACTTTGTATCACCGCCTTGTGTCACCTGTCGCCCCCTTGAGTGCGATCCCCCTCCTGTGTTCCCCGAGCTATGAGGTAAGATACAAAGGAAGCGCACGCGCCGAGCATGAATAATGCGTCAGCCTCATCGACGCGGGCCTCGTTTCCAAGAACTAGCGCATGACGGACGCCTTTTTCGTCGCTCGTATAGCCGTAAAGCGAGTTGAACGCATTCTTCAGGCCGCCATGCAAACGGCCGCGTCTTTCCAAAGCAATCAGCGCAGGACCGAGGACTGATGCGTCTGGAGCCAGGCGAAGCGCCATGGCTTCGACCGCGTGAATGCTCTCCCGCACGCTGCCTGCCCAATCTGCGTTCCGAAGAGCAAGACCCGCCGCAGTGAGATGCTTTCGGGCAGCTTCAGCACCGCTCGCTTCGGCATCAGCCAACGCCGCCTCGAATGCGGCACCCTGTTCCGCCACTCCGATAGCGATGATTTGGCCGTCAACGATACGATACGCAGACTTAGCCATGATAAACGCGCTGGCTAGCTCCGACTTCAACTCTGCACTGCACCCCTTATGCCGAACAAAGAACTCGACAAGATCGAACAGAGGGCCGATACTCGCCCTACTAGTAAAAGCCTTTAAGGTATTCCGTAGATCATAGGCACTATTCTCGTAGTCATCCGCATCCTTCTGCAGAAACAGAACGTGGAAATCCATCGCGACGCGCTCCCATTTGCCATGGAAATAGGTGCGCTCATATCCGGAGACAGCCTCGCGGTCGATTTCCAAACCTATGAAATAGTCTAACAGGCGTCGAAGTTCGGCAGAGACGTCACCCATTTGTAGCTGCGGTGGGATCGGCGCGAGGCCAGTACGCTGCGAAAACGGTAGGTAGCTCTGCTCGCTTGTCATGGCTCGTTATACAACAGGATGCAGCCTCTGGATAAGTAGTTTGGCTCCTCCATCAACAGCCAACAAGTTAAGCTAGGAACGGCTCAGCTCTATCGCGCGGGGTCATCATATGCGTCCGGAAAATCAGCCGCGAAAATCTGAAAGCCCTCCCCTCTCCGGCTACGCTCCCATTCCCCCCTGTGGCCCCCTCGCGTTTCCTGTAGGTCGCTATCAGGTATGCCGGAGGTTCCCACCATGACCTTGCAGAGTTCGGCACGGCGTCCCGCGTGTTGCGCCCCTCACATGGTTGGGGGGTTTGGAGAGCGGGAAACAGAAGAGGCCTTCCGGCTGGGGGGTCGATGAGGATTTGCGGGAAGTGCCGCTATTCGGGCAGTTGATGAGCCTTGAGGTGGAGATGCAGGGAGCGGCAGCGGCTCGGCATTGACGCACTAATCGGCCTCCACTGCCGGCCTTTCGTCGGTGCAGGAAACGCCTCTTACCTCACGACCTTTGGCCAACCATTTGGCCGAAGTCCTGCTCGCATAATCAGTAGCTGGCCAAGGCGGACGAAAGTGTGGACCGGCCCCTTTGGTTCCCAACTGTAATAACCCTGACCCCACACTTTTGGAGGCCCTAGTGAAACGGCCAAACGTGTCGATAACCAGTCATCGTCTTTCGAACGCCCGTCTAAAGCTCTGCTCCAATAAGATATATGCGTAATCCTCTTATCCTTTGATCCGTCATCGAAATAGAATGTAACTCTGTCAAAGACAGCATGGCCAGTCTGGTCGATGGAGTGATAGCTTTCTTTTGTTCTGTCGATTGCCTTTCCCGGAAAAGCGGCTGCCAGCCTCTCAGCCGTCTCGCCGACGCCTACACGTTCCAGCCCGACCGGATAGGAGGAACCTATCGCAAACGTATTTGCCCATTCGGCATCTTGTATTCGCGCTTTTGCCTCCGCGAGGGCTTTTACAGCGGCCTCTTTTGCCACCTTAACCTCAGCTTCCAGCTTCGCCGAACGGTCGGCGAAATCAGCTTCGGCTTTGTGGAGCCGCTGTTGCAGGGGCTGGATTTCAGCCACTAATCTCTGCGACGTATCAAGCTGGCTTTGAAGGATCGTGGCACGTTGAATGGCGTTAGGATCGCGTGCCGGAACAAGGAACTTCTCATAGAAGGCTGCTGTTGCGCTGACCGAGGCAAGGATCGTCAGTCCAAGAATGTAAATCGGCTGGTCCTTTAAATCCTTCCACGTCGTCATCTAAATGCACTCATCGTCCAGCGGCTATTCTGAAGAACATCATGGCAATCGCTCTGGCTACAAGCCGCTCCTGATTTGCAGATCGGGATATCCACGCGAAGAAATCTTTCAGCCCTCCTATCTCCGGCCGCTTCCCGATTTCCCCCCGAGGCCCCCTCGCGTTTCCAGTAGGAGACATCAAGTATCTACCGGGGTCCTGGAGGGCCTCTTGCTGCTACGGATCGAGAGCGTACAGGTAACTGGTAAGGCTTGCCGCCTAGGTTGACCAAACTACCGAAGCCAGACCGATTACGAAGAAGCCATAGGCCGCCCACAAGAGCCATTCCTGAGCATTTCGCACTCCGTCACGGAAGCCCCGAGGCTGGCCGAAATCAATTTCTCTGAGTTGATCCTTGAGGTGTTGCAGCTCTCCCCTGATGCTTGCCGCTCGTGCGCTCAGATCGCCTTGAGCAACAGCGGGGGTGAAGCTTCGCTCCGTCTTTTCATACAGCTTTTGGACTTGTTCATCGGCCTCCATACGCCTGCTCTCCACCGCGTAGGCATAGCTAGCGATGAGTTGAAGCCCACTAGCTACAAGGCCAATAAAAAAGCACCAGATGGGGAACTTGCCGATGGTCGGACTGAGCTGGACCACGGGCGTTTTACCTATCGAACTGAGCGCAAGAGTGAGGTGCCGTTCCGTTCGCGACAGATGCGTACTTGACGATTTGCTTCCACAGCTCGCTCGGATCGTGGCTCATGTTTCGTCCCCCAGACTCCTATCTTCTAGAACTCAACAGTGGGCTTCAACTGACGCCGGCGATTTGTCCCCGCTTAAGCGGCCGCAATGATCCGATAGGGCAGGCTCATGTGGTCCGTTCCAGAACACGGGCCTTGCGTTCCACACAAATGGTCCATTGATATTCAGCGCCAACTCTAGGAGCCTATCGGAACGATAGCTCTTTGGAGAGTGCCATGCTCATCGGATACGCCCGGACCTCGACCCTCGATCAGACAGCGGGCCTGGAAGCGCAACTGCTCGACCTTGCGGCGGCAGGGTGCGAACGGACCTATGTCGAGCAAGTCTCATCAGTGGATGTTGGGGAGCGGCAGGAGCTTGCCCGCGCTCTCGACAACCTTCGTCCAGGCGACGCCCTCGTAGTGACGAAGCTAGATCGCCTCGCGCGGTCGATGGCGCATCTGATGGACCTCTTGAAGGTCATCGATGGGAAAGGCGCGTCCCTCCACATCCTGTCCATGAACTTGGACACGGGCTCGCCCACCGGCCGGCTTATGCTCAACGTGCTCGGGAGCGTGGCTCAGTTCGAGCGAGAGATCATGCTTGAGCGGCAGCGCGAGGGGATCGCCAAGGCGAAGGCGGCCGGGAAGTACAAGGGTCGGGCTCCTACGGCGAAGGCCAAAAGTGAGCAGGTTGCCGAACTGGCAGGGCAGGACGTGAGTCTGTCTGAGATCGCGAGGCGGCTTGGAATTGGCAAGGCCAGCGTCCATCGCATCCTAAAAGCTCAGAAGGAAATCGCAGCGACGGCATGATCTAGGAGGCGGTCCACAGAATACTCGGCAGAAGATCGACAACTCTTGGACAGCGGGCGGACTTCCCGATACTCACAGGCCGCAGTGCTGGTCACCTCTTCCAGCTCGAGACTAAGCGGGGGCTAACTTGAAACGCATCGTGGTAATGGCGGGACTAGGTCTCGTCCTGATGGGCTGCGCAGCCTCCCCCGAGTCAATAGCCCCCTCTTATGTCAGCGAGGTTGGCTATCGCAGTTGGGCCTGCAAAGACCTTGCGGAGGAAACGGTCAGGCTCAGCGCCGCGCTGGCCCGCACCTCGCAGCTTCAAGAAAACGCCAGAACCGGGGACACTGTAGGAGTTATCTTGCTCGGTCTTCCCACCGCCTCCATGAGCGGACAGAACGTGGCCCCTGAAGTGGCGAGGCTTAAAGGCGAGACAGAAGCGGTGCGTAAGGCGATGATCGGCAAGCACTGCGCTTCAGCGTGAGCTACTATCGCCGACTTTCGGCCACTCCTGACATCTGGCCCCCCTTCATGTCCACCGCAAGAGCCCGTCAGCAATGGCGGGCTTTTCCTTTGGCACGTGCCGGGCAACCCAAGGTGTCCTGCTACACCTCAGGCCGTCGTGCCGCTACGGGTTTCAACGCTGATCAGGGCCTCGGCGAGCGCCGCACTTTGGCCTTGGAACGGGACCAAGCTTTTCCTTGCTGGGGGCAGAACCGGAGGCTCCGACAATGGCAAGCTCAACCTATAAAGGTTCGCGTGACCACATCGCGGCGGCAGAGCAGCTTGAAAAAGCAGCCCAATGTCATCGTGAGGCTGCTCGAATGTTTGAGAGCGGTGATGCCAGAAAGGGTGCTGAGCAAGCTCAGATGGCCCAGAGCTGTGAGGCAAAGGCGCAACAGCATGGAAGCGCCGCAGCCCAGGCTGACAAGGAAGTTAACCGTCAGCAGGGTTGATTGAAAAGCCTAGCGGTGCCCCCCTTCCAAGGGGGGCATCTGGGAATTCCGATGAGCAATGGAGGACACTATGCGTATGATGCTAAAGGTGTCGATCCCGGTCGAGACAGGAAACAAGAGCATTGTCGACGGCACTCTCCGGAAGACCGTGAAAGAGTTTATGTTGGAATTCGAACCTGAAGCTGCATATTTTGTGGCAGATGCCGGATTGCGCACGGGATACTTCTTCTTTGATCTTGCTAAATCGACCGATATCCCGTCGGTGGCCGAAACATTCTTTCTGAACCTCAATGCCGCCATCGAACTTACGCCAGCGATGAACGCGGCGGACATGGAGGCTGGCGTTGAGAGGGCGATGAGGGGTCGCTGATCCTCTTGTTCAGTGACGGGTAGACGTCTGTCTTGGGATGCTTGAACGGGCACGCCATCGTGAGAACCATTCAGATCACCCGATTGTATCACTCGGGTGCCTGCAAGTCTCTGATTTACTGAATTTCTTTGCTGATCAACCCCTTAGAAGGGGAGTGGTGCCCAGAGCTGGAATCGAACCAGCGACACTGCGATTTTCAGTCGCATGCTCTACCAACTGAGCTATCTGGGCGCCGGGGATGGGCAAGCGCCCGTCCCTGTTGGTGGAGGCGGTATAATGGCCGGGCTCGCGGCTGTCCAGTCGCTTGCGCAAGCTTTCCATCGCTATCGCAAAAGGGCGCTTTCCGGCCCCCTTCCGCGGCGGCTTTCCCGCCAAAACCTCTCAAAAACCGTTTGGAAATTCCAGCCCTCATCCTGAGGAGCCGCGGCACGCGGCATCTCGAAGGATGGTCCAGCCCGCACCGGAGCCTCCTGGAGCATCCTTCGAGACGCCATTCCCAAGGGAATGGCTCCTCAGGATGAGGGCTCAGGGTGTTGCCAAACCCACTCAATCCTCGTCGTCGCTCCCGCGGCCAGGCTTGTCGGCCTCGGCCTCGTCGACGGGCGCGCCTGGAATCACATAGCTGCCCTTCAGCCAGCGGCCGAGGTCGATATCGGCGCAGCGGGACGAGCAGAAGGGCTTGTATTGGGCGACCCGCGGCTTGCCGCAGATCGGGCAGGGTCTGGCGGCGGGCGGCGCAGCGTTTTCATTGTCAGCCATATTTGAGCGTGATTCCTCCATCGACGACGAGTTCGAGGCCGGTGACATAGCGCGCTTCGTCGCTGGCGAGAAACAGCGCGGCGTAAGCCACGTCCCAGGCCTCGCCCATATGGCCCATCGGCACCTGCGCATCGCGCGCCGCCCACATCGCATCGATGTCGCCATCGCCATAGACCTGGGCGAGGCCGGCGGAATACTCGACCATCGGCGTCTTCATCAAGCCGGGCAGGATCGCGTTGACGCGGATCTTCTGGGGCGCGAATTGCGCGGCGGTGGTGCGGGTGAGCTGGTTCAGCGCCGCTTTGGTCGCGGAATAGCTGGCATAGGGCACGCCGGTATGGCGAATCGAGGCGATCGACGAGATGTTGATGATCGAGCCGCCCTCGCCGCTCTCCTCGAACTGGCGCTGCATCACCGGGATGACATGCTTCATCGCCAGGAAGGCGCCGGTGAGGTTGACCTTGAAGACGCGGTCCCAGACCTCCTCGGGCAGGTCGACGACGCTGCCGACCTCGGCGATGCCGACATTGTTGTCGAGGATGTCGATGCGGCCATAGCGGCCAAGCGCGCGGGCGACGAGATCGGCGACCGCATCGGCGCTGGTCACATCGGTCTGCACGGCAAAGGCCTGGCCGCCCTCGTTCTGGATGATGGCGGCGGTTTCCTCGGCCGCGTCGCGGTTGATGTCGGCGCAGATCACTTTCGCGCCCTCGCGGGCGAAGATCGTCGCGGTCGCCTTGCCATTGCCCCAGCCCGGCCCGATCGAGCCCGCACCGGCCACGATCGCGACCTTGCCCCTGAGACGTCCCGTCATGCGCAATCCTCCTGGAGGCGCGCCTTGTCAGGCCGGCGCGCTTGCGGCGCAAGACTCCGACGTTCGGGGTTGCGTGGCAAGCGGCTGCTGCAAAAGGAGACCGCGTTCAACCTGCCATCATCGCGAGCGATACCGTCATCGCCACGACCCAACCGGCCATCGCATACCAGATCATGCGAGCGGCGGTGAGCGCGGATGCGGGCCTTCGGCGCAGCAGCGCGGCCGACAGAAGCAGTATCGGATAGCCGCAGAGATAGCCCAATGAAGCGACGAAGCCGATGGCCCAGCCATTGGCGAAGGGCGTGCCGGAAACACCGGGGGTCCCCAGTATCCAGACGATCAAGGCGCAACCCGACAGCAGCCAGGCCAGGAAAGGGAGCGCTTTCGCCAGACAGCCGCTCATCGCGTCCTCGCCCGCTCCTCAAACGGCTTTACAGACGAGCCCTGCGGTCGATCGGCCCAAGCTCGATCGGCCCAAGCGCAGATCATGGCGCGTGCATTGCTCCAGCACGCCCCTGCCCGCTCGACGTCACCGAGATCGACATCGGCTTTGCGCGCACCGCTGAGCCCATTCCAATAGGCCCGCGCCGCCCCGCTGGGCGCGACATAGACGACGGCGAAGGCGCGGCTGCGGCGCATCGCCTCGATGCCGAAGCCACCGCCACGGTGCCGCTCGATCTTGCAGGGGCCGTCGATATGACTGCGCTCATCGACAACGAAGCGGCAGCGATCGGCGCCGGCCGCCTGCCCGGCACCGAGCGTGGCGAGCAGGCTTGCAAACATTGCAACGACGCCCCGAAGGATCACAAACCCGCTCCTGCCGCTGCTCCTCACCCCATATTCATCCAGCCGAATCGGATCGGAAAGCCCTCGCCGCCGAGCAGGTTGACCGTCTCGTAGAGCGGCAGGCCGACGACGCCGGTATAAGGGCCGGCGAGCTTGATGACGAAGGAGCCGGCGATGCCGCGCCATTCGCCCGAGGCGAGATACATCTCCAGATCCTCGTTGGAGAGCCGCTTGAAGCGCAGGCGCGTCTTGACGACGTGATCGATTGATCTGTCGGACTGTCGCATAAAAGCTTGGAACCGCTTCGTCATAACGTACGAGCTTCAAATGGTAAGGCTCGTGATCCTCAGATCAGATCCTTGACCATCAAAATCCACTCCCCGGGCTCATCCGATCCCGGAAAAGCAGAAAAGGGGCGCCTGTCCCACTCGCTGAAGCCTGCCTGCCGATAAAGCCCATGGGCTCTCGGGTTGAAGCTGCCGACCATCAGCGTCAGCCGATCTTTCCCAGCCGCCCGCGCGATGGTTTCGGCCTCAGTGAGAAGGGATTTTCCAAAGCCCTTGCCCTGATGCTCGGGATAGATCGCCGCAGCCGAAATGTACCAGGTCCCGGCGGCCATGGCCTTCAGCTCGTTCAGCGCCCGCACGACCTCCGCGGAAGGCGCTGCGGGGCTGGTTGGCGCAGGGATGACATATCCGTTCAATGCCCCTGCGATCCGCCCCTCATGCTCGGCGACGCGCCAGTTGCTGAAATGCGTGAAGTGCGTCTCATCATTGCGGATGACGCCGCGACCGACCTCGAAAGCAGACCGGCCGGGATCGGCCATCTGGCCCCATAGGAAGGAGGTCAGGCGGCGCGTCGCCATATCCGCCAGCAGCGCCAGATGAGCGCAATCCTCCTGGGAGGCGGGCCGAAATGTGATGCTTGGCGAGGCGGGCGCTGAGGACATATCTGCTCCAGGGATTCGACGATTTCGGGTTCGGCGATGTCAGACAACAAAAAACCCGCCGACCGAAAGGTGGGCAGGTTGCGGAAAATCCCGGGACGTGACGGAGCCTAATGTCCCCGGAAACCTCGTCGCAGAATCGACACGCCACGCTGCACGGTGAT
Organism: Bosea vaviloviae; assembly: GCF_001741865.1. Classification (NCBI taxonomy): domain Bacteria; kingdom Pseudomonadati; phylum Pseudomonadota; class Alphaproteobacteria; order Hyphomicrobiales; family Alloboseaceae; genus Allobosea; species Allobosea vaviloviae. Next base: position 3,422,260 of record NZ_CP017147.1, on the reverse strand, counting down.
GCAGCGTCGGCGTCGGAGGATCTCAGCAGGGCGGCGATTGAAGCTCATGGGCCGCCAGGATGATGGGAATTCGTCCCCTGGTCAACGGCATTGCCCGGCGCTCGCGACCCAAGTCGCGACAGCCCCCTACCCGACATTCATCCAGCCGAACCGCACCGGAAAGCCCTCGCCGCCGAGCAAATTGACCGTCTCGTAGAGCGGCAGGCCGACGACGCCGGTATAGGAGCCGACGAGCTTGATGACGAAGGAGCCGGCGATGCCCTGGATGGCATAGCCGCCTGCCTTGCCGCGCCATTCGCCCGAGGCGAGATACATCTCCAGATCCTCATTGGAGAGCCGCTTGAAGCGCAGCCGCGTCTCGACGATGCGGTCGCGGATCGTGCCGTTGGGAGCAACCACCGCGACCCCGGTATAGACCCGGTGCGCGCGGCCTGAGAGCAGGCGCAGGCAGGCGGCCGCCTCGTCGACGATCTCGGCCTTGGGCAGGATGCGTCGGCCGACCGCGACCACGGTGTCGGCTGCGACGATGTAGCAGCCTTCGAGATCGGCCCTGCTCTTGGCGCCCTCGCGCGCCGCTTCCGCCTTCTCGCGAGCGAGCCGGCGCGAGAGGTCGCGCGGGCGCTCGCCCTTGAGCGGGGTCTCGTCGAGATCGGCCGGCAGCAGCGCATCGGGCTTGAGGCCGGCCTGCTCCAGCAGCGCGAGCCGGCGCGGCGAGGCCGAGGCCAGAACCAGCATGGGCCGCCAGCCGGGATGTTTGGGAGAGGCGAAGAAGCTCACAAGGCGGCTCGATGAATTGGGGGCGCGCAACGGGCGGCGCGCTTGTCGCTAAGGCTCTAGAGCATTTTTCGCGGCGGATAAATCCGTCGCCGGCGCAATGCACTCAGCGCAAGCGGCCGGGCGCGTTTCACTCCAGCCATTCATCCTGCGCATATTATAGGCGGGACTACGGGGCCATGCCGCATTGCACAATGGCGCGTAAGGCACCACACTACGCGACCAAGCGGGCTGTGCGTCCCGCGTTCCGGAGTCACTCCCTTATGGCAATATCGAGCAAGCATCCGTCCGCCGTAGCAAAAGCGGGGGTGGAAGCGCAGGCGCTTGCCACCAAGATGCTGACGATGCAGGCCGATGCCGGGCTGACCATCGCCATGCGGATGCCGATCCTGCTCAAGGGCGCCCTCGGCGACAGCCATGGCCAGCGCGAGGCGGCCAAGGCGCTCAGCGAAAAGGTCTCGGCCGTGATGGAGAGCGGGCTTGCCGCCTCCCAGGCGGCGGCGATGTTCTGGTGGGGTCTTGCGCTCAACCCGCTGGCGCAGGTCGATTTCACCGAGGCCGTCGCCAAGGTCGCCAACAGCTCGCTGGAGCCCTTCGCCAAGCGCACCCGCGCCAATGCGAGCAGGCTCACGGGCCGCGCGCGCAAGCGCTGAGGATGAACGGAGAATCCGCGCCGGAATTCATCGCAGGGCGTCATTCTCGGCTTGCGCCCTGAGAATCTCATGACCAGCGCACTCTGGTTTAAGAGATGGTCGGGTCAAGCCCGACCATGACGCGCTTTGGATCCCGGCGCTACGCCCGGAATAACGGCGCGGGTACTCGTCCGCCCGGAATCAGACGCCGTCAGCCGGCACGTCCGCCGCGACGGCCGGCCCGGCGATCCCGGCCGCATGCTGGCGCTCGAGCTTGCGATAGCGCGCCACGCTGAGCGGAAGCAGCGCGAGATAGGCGACCACGATCAGCGCCAGCATCTCGAAGGGATAGGCGAAGAGCAGCCCCGCCACGACGACGACCGCCACGAAGATCGGCAGCACCTTGTCGCGCGGCACGCGCGTGCCCAGCGTCTTGCCGGCATAGCAGGGGATGCGCGAGATCGTCAGGAAGGCGATGAACAGGATGTAGAGACCGACGAATGGCGCGCCATATTCCGCCACCGGCAGGCCGATGAACTGCAGATAGAGCGGCAGCATGGCGGTGATCGCGCCGGCGGGCGCCGGCATGCCGACGAAGAAGTTCTTCTGCCAGTCGGGCCGGTTGGGATCGTCGATCATCACGTTGAAGCGTGCGAGCCTCAGCGCCATGGCGCAAGCCAGCGTCAGCACGATGATCCAGCCGAAGGATTTCAGATCGTGCAGCACGAAGATCCACAGCACATAGCCGGTGGCGACGCCGAAATTGACGAAATCGGAGAGCGAATCGAGCTCGGCGCCGAAGCGCGAGGTGCCCTTCAGCATGCGCGCCAGGCGGCCATCGACGCCGTCGAGCGCCGCCGCGATCAGGATGCAGACGGTCGCAATCTCGAGCTTGCCCTCGACGACCATGCGCATCGCGGTGAGGCCCAGGCACAAGGCCAGCAGCGTCACGACATTGGGCGCGATCAGCCGGAACGGGATCGGCTTGAAACGGGCGCGCTTGGATTCGACGCGCTCGGGCTCGAAGGGGGGGAACAGGTCGCTCATGGGAGCGGGAATACGCGGTTTTGAAGGCGGAGGCTAGGCGGAGGATTGGCTACCACGGCGGCAGCATGAGGCGCGGGGAACCCCTCTCCTGTAAGGAGAGGGGCAGGGGTGAGGTGTCGGCCCCTAGACCAGTCGAGTGGAAACCTCACAGCGCGGCTGTGGTGACGTCACGGCCAAAGCGTCCGACGGCCGACCCCTCACCCTGCCCTCTCCCTACGGGAGAGGGTTCCCCGCGCCCTTTCGAGCCGCGTTAAATCCCCCGGAACGTCCGCTTCACCGCCTCGTTGCCGCTCATATCGGCCAGCACCGTCTCGCCGGCGATCGCGGTCTGGCCCTCTCCGACCAGCGGGATCACGCTTGTGGGCAGATAGACGTCGACGCGCGAACCGAAGCGGATCAGGCCGAAGCGCTCGCCGGTCGCGATCGTGTCGCCCTCCTTGACGAAGGGCACGATGCGGCGCGCGATCAGCCCGGCGATCTGGACGACGCCGACGATCCCGGCCGGCGTCTCGATGGCGAGCGCGTTGCGCTCATTGTCGTCGCTCGCCTTGTCGAGCTCGGCGTTGAGAAAGAGGCCCGGCGTATAGGCCATCTTGACGATGCGACCCGGGACGGGCGCGCGGTTCACATGGCAGTCGAAGACGTTCATGAAGATCGAGACGCGCGTCATCGGCTCGGCCGGCAGGTTCAGCTCCGGCGGCGGCAGGGCCGAGGCGATCTGGCTGATGCGGCCATCGGCCGGCGAGATCACCAACCCCTCGCGCTGCGGCGTGATCCGGATCGGATCGCGGAAGAAATAGCAGATCCAGATCGTGATGATCGCGCCGATCCAGCCGAAGGGCGACCAGAGATTGGCGAGCACGATCGTCGCCACGAGGCCGATGGCGATGAAGACATAGCCCTCCTTGTGGATGGGCACGATCACCTTGCGGACGGAATCGACGAGCGACATGGATCTGGTTCCGTTGGCTTTAGTTGGCGCCGGCAGGCGCGGATGTGGCGGCTTTCTGCGGCGAAACTCGGGCGCAGAGCGTGGCGCTGGTTTAGAGCATTGCGCGAAAAAGTGGGTACCGGTTTTTTCGCAGGAGCAATGCTCTCATTTTTTAGAATCGATCAGGTTGTTCGCATTCGGACGGAATCGTCCGAATGCGACGTGATCTAAGGGGTTCGGCGCGCGGGGGGAAGAGGCCCGCAATCGCGCCATCACCTTGCCGGGCAATTCCCGACAAGATCGACCAGCGCCTGCTTGGCGAGGCGCAGATTGAAGCGCGCCTGGGCAGCCCCGATCGCCTGGGACAGCAGGGCAATGATGCCCAGCAACAGCGCTCCCCGCCTGACCATGGAAAGCCTCATCGTGAGACCGGGGCCGAGGCTTTGCTGAGCGGGGTCAACGCCTGGCTCCAGGCCGGGGAGACCGGCTGCGCGATCTCGGCCGGGAAGGCCGGCAGCAACGAGAGGCTGAGCGGTGCTCCGGCCTTGTCGCTCTGGATCACCAGCGTGTCGAACCTGAGCAGCCTGGCCGATTCCTGCCGAAGCACGGCTCCGGCCGCGACGACCGCGCCGCGCACGCTCAGCAGGAAGCAGGAATCGAAGGCGTTCCAGCGCTCAGTCGCGTGCTCGCCCTGCCAGCCCGGTTGCGCGAGATAGCCGCCCTGCCAGCGGATCGAGAGCGGCTGTTCGAGCCGCAAGGGCGTGCGGCCGCCCGGCAGCATGGTGGAGGCCGAGAGCGCGGAAACCGTCCTGAGCGAGGCGCAGCTTTCGAGATGGCCCGGCCTGTCCGGCTTGACGACCCATAGCGCCCAGCTCTGCGCCGGCTCGGCGGCAAGCGGACCCGCTGTCAGGCAAGAGACGAGAAGCACCCCCATCGGGCGCAGGCGCTTCCACATCTCGTCCACCTCACGGCCTTGCTCGGAGCCCAGCCTCGCTCGAAGCCCGGCCTTGCTCGGAGTTCATGCCTATGGCCCGCCATGCGTCGGCGCAAGCGCCATCGCCGCGCGCGCTGCCCTTTGGGGATTGTGCTGGACGGCGCTTGGCGCTGGACGGCACTTTGCAGTGGACGGCGCTTGGCGGTGACAGCGCTTGGCAGGCCCGCGCCATCCGGGCTGGAAGGCCTCGGGTCGCGGGCGTAACCTCCGCGCCGTTCGCACTGACGCCCGAACCCGATCCGATGCGGCCGCAAGACGCGGCCATGGAGATGCAGATGAGCTGGTCCGCCACGCAATACAGCAAGTTCGAAGCCGAACGGAACCGCCCGATCCGGGACCTGCTCGCCCAGCTTCCAGGCGACGACGTCGCATCCGCGGCCGATATCGGCTGCGGCCCCGGCAATTCGACGGAACTGCTCAAGCAGCGCTTCCCTGACGCTACGGTGATCGGCATGGATTCCTCGCCCGACATGATCGAGGCCGCCCGCAAGCGCATGCCCGACACCGGCTTCGAGATCGCCGACATCGCCAGCTGGGAGAATCCGGGCCCTTTCGACGTGATCCTGTCCAATGCCGCGCTGCAATGGGTGCCGGACCATCGCGCGCTGCTGCCGGCGCTCATCGCCAAGCTGAAGAGCGGCGGCTGCCTTGCCGTGCAGATGCCCGACAATTTGGATGAGCCGGCCCATATCCTGATGCGCGAGACGGCAGCCGACGGCCCCTGGGCCGCGGAGCTGACGAACGCCTCCAAGGCGCGCGGCAGCCGCCAGAGCGCCGACGGGTACTATCGCCTCCTGCGCGAAGCCGCCTCCGGGGTCGACATCTGGCGCACCACCTATCACCATCCCCTGGTGGGCGGTCCGCCGGCGATCGTCGAATGGTTCAAGGGCACGGCGCTGCGCCCCTTCCTCGATCCGCTCGACGCGACGCAGCGGGCGGGCTTCCTCGAACGTTACACGGCTGTGATCGCGCAGGCCTACCCTGCTCTGCCGGATGGCAGCGTGCTCCTGCCCTTCCCGCGATTGTTCTTCGTCGCGACGCGGTGAGCATGGGCTAGAGCGTTTTCGAGCGAAGTGGCTACCGGTTCGCTCGCGACAAACGCGAAGCGTTTGCGCGGAGAAAACGCGTTAAAACAAAGCGCTAGAGCAATTTAACGATCCAATTGGATCGGAAATTGCTCTAGCCTTGCGACGATCGCTCGGGGAGAGGAGAGCGCCCATGATCCGGCCTGGCTCCACCGTCGATGCAGATGACGCCCTCCCCTCCGGGCTGGCCTTCGCGGAGGTCAGCTTGCGGCTCAGCCATGTCTACCCGGCCGAGACCTCGCCCTGGGGCGTGCGCACCTTCCGCTTCGACATGCTGGTCGACGGCATGGTCGCCGGCACGATCAGCCTGCGGCCGGCGACCACGCATCTCCTGACCCATCTCTCCGGCCAGATCGGCTTCTCCGTGGAGCCCGGTTTTCGCGGGCGCGGGCTCGCCGCAAAGGCGGTCCGCGCGCTCGTGCCGGCCGCACGTGCCCATGGCCTCAATGAGCTCTGGTTCACCACGACGCCCGACAATGTCGCTTCAAGACGCACGCTGGAAAAGCTCGGCTGCGTACTGGTCGAGAGCGTCGCGGTGCCGGAGGACTATGTCAGCCATGCCAGCGGCGAACGGACGAAACTGCGCTACCGGTTGGACCTGTTGGGCTGAGGGTGATCAAGCGGCTGCGTCATGCTCGAGCACGACGGAAAGGGCGCGGGGAACCCCTCTCCTGTAAGGAGAGGGGCAGGGGTGAGGTGTAGGCCGTTGGACGGTGAGGCGCGATGGCGACGGAACAACAGAGTTTCGCAAGGACACTCCGCCGGCAATCGACGAAGCCGGAAGACATCCTCTGGGATCTGCCGCGCGCGTCGTCTCGACGGTCTCAAGTTCCGACGTCAGGCGCCGCTGCTCGGCTACACCGTCGATTTCCTCTGTTTCGAGCGCAAGCTCGTCGTCGAACTCGACGGCAGGCAGCATGATGTCGAACGCGACTACGACGCGGCGCGCTCAGAGGAGATCGAGCGCCATGGCTTCATGGTGATCCGCTTCGGCAATGAAACGGTGCTCAACGACCGCGACGTGGTCATCGCCCGGATTCGAGAGGGCGCGGGAACCGCGACGGAGATCCCACTCCTGCAAGGAGAAGGCAAAGTGAGGTGAAGGCCGCTTTCCGCATGAGGCTCGTGTCCGCTGCGGTGAGGCCTGCACCCCGCTGGTCCAGGGGCCGACACCTCATCCCTGCCCTTCTCCTTACAGGAGAAGGGTTCCCCGCGCCCTTCTCCCCCATCAAAGCCGGCTGTTGCCGGCTTTGACACTTAGGGTTGCCCATCTCGGGCAAGCCCGAGAGAAGGAAAGAGAGCACCCCGGTTGTTCATTCGCCATATTCGCAGGCACAATGCCGGCGCGTGGTGGAGCATGAACCGGGAGACCGAAGCCTTGACCATGATGGCCGCCGCCTCCGCCGAGATCGCCCCCGAAATCCCGTTCCGGAGCCGGCGCTCCTCGCTCTCCGTGCTGACCTCGCTGCTGCGCAACCCGCTCGAGGCGATACCGCCGGAGGCCTTCTCGGAAAAGCTCGTGCTCTCGCGCGTCGCCGAGCAAGACAGCCTTTATATCTGCGACCCCGCGTTGATCCAGGAGGCGCTGCTGCGCAATGCAGGCGCGCTCGGCAAGGGCGACACCTTGCGCCGCGTGCTGGCCCCCGCGCTCGGCCAGGGCCTGCTGACGGCCGACGGCGCGCATTGGCGCTGGCAGCGTCGCGCGGTCGCGGCGGGCTTCCAGCATGACAGCCTGACCGGCTTCCTGCCGGCGATGATCGCAGCCGCCGAGGCGACGCGCGACGGCTGGCTCGGCAAGGCGGGGCCACTCGATATCGGTCACGAGATGATGCACACCACCTTCGCCATCATCGTCGAGACGATGCTTTCGGGCAGCGGCGATTTCGACACCGTCAAGGTCGAGAGCGCCATCACCGATTATCTCGAACCGACGAACTACATGTTCGCCTACAGCCTGTTCCGCGCGCCGGAATGGCTGCCCTATCCCGGTCGCCGGCGCGCCTTCGCCTCCGTCGCTTATCTGCGCGAGACCCTGGGCGCGATGGTCGCCAAGCGGCGCGCCAGCGGCGAGCATCGCAACGACCTCATCGACATGCTGCTCGCCAGCGCCGACCCCGAATCCGGCCGCGCGATGAGCGACGCCGAGATCGTCGACAACCTCCTGACCTTCGTCACCGCCGGCCATGAGACGACCGCGCTCGGCCTGGCCTGGACCTTCCACCTCCTGACCCAGAACCGTGCGGTCGAGGATGCCGTTCTGGCGGAGATCGAGGCGGTGACGGGCGGTGGCGCGCTGCAGCCGGAGCATGTCATGGCGCTGCCTTTGACCAAGGCCGTCTTCCAGGAGGCGATGCGGCTCTACCCGCCCGCGCCGGTCGTCACCCGGCAGGTCGAGGAGCCCTTCCAGCTGGGCGGCATCGCGCTGAAGCAGGGCATGGTGCTTTATGTGCCGATCCAGGCGGTGCATCGGCATGAGCAGCTCTGGGACCAGCCCGATCTCTTCGACCCCGCCCGCTTCGCGCCCGATGCGGTGCGCGCCCGCCATCGCTACGCCTATCTGCCTTTCGGGGCCGGCCCGCGCACCTGCATCGGCAGCGCCTTTGCCACCATGGAGGCGGTCGCGATCCTGGCCGTGCTGCTGCGAGCGATCAGGCTCGAGCCGCTGACGCAGGAGCCGCCCGAGCCGACCTTGAAGGTCACCTTACGGCCGAAACAGCCCTTGCTGATGACTGCGGCGCCTCGCGCCTGAGAGTCTGTTTGCAGCCCGTGCTCGGAACCACCGCGTCATCCTGGACAAGCCGCCCTCGGGTCCGGCCTTCGGCCGGCCCAAGGACAGGCTCCGCGGCGCAGCTCCGGGATCCATCGTAGAGCGTTTAGGCCCTACGATGGATCCCGGGACGACCTTCGGTCGCCCAGGATGACGGTGTGGTTCCGCGTGTAGGCGAATGCGCCCCTAGGCCGCCGCGTGGACGCTGGTGAAGCGCCTTGAGGCGAGCCAGGTCAGCACGGCGAAGACGACCAGCACCACGCCTTGCGCAATGGCGAAGGGCGGCTCGCCTTGCGTCGGCGCCAGCGCGCGCAGCGCCGGCACCTTGAGGAAGGCCTGCGCGACCGCGACGAAGACGAGCAGATAAAGCGCCAGCATCGCGGTGATCGCATAAATCCGCCGCCAGCCATCAGCGAGGCCGCGACCATAAAGCGCGAAACCCGCCACGATCAGCAGCACGAGCGAGATCGCGCCGACGATATGGGAGGGCAATACGCCGGTGAAGGGAAAACCGTAGCCCGTCGCGCTCGTGGCGAAGGCGGTGGCGAGGTAGACGCCGGTCCAGCGCGGAACGGTGTGGCCCTTGAGCAGGCCGCTCGCGACGGGAATGCCCGTCAGGATGGCGATGATGCTGAGCCAGGTGTGAAAGCCTACGAAACTGGTCGGATCGAACATTGGAAGCCCCCGCTTCAACCGCAATACGCCATCCTGCCAAATCCGGGGCCGCCCTGGCGAGCGATATTATGGAAGCTTTCTCAACTGGAGGCCCCCGCCGCCGCTAGAGCATTTTCGAGCGAAGTGGATACCGGTTCGCGTGAAGACAATGCGATAAAACAAGGAGGTAGAGCATTTCCGCGATTCGCAGAAACGCGGAAATGCTCTAGGCGCTCTGCATGCTCCGGCCGCCGTACCGTTGCGCAACAGAAGCCGGTCAGTGCGAAGCCTTCCTGAACAGCCCGGTCATCCAGCGGCCTTCGCGGCCCTCGAACGAGTGCGACCAGTGCAGGACGAGGCCGAGCGCGGCCAGAAGGGCAACGATCTCGGAGCGCGGCCACAAGGCGACATAGTACGCGTCGCCCTTCGAGCCGATTTCGACGCTCTCGCCCTCCCCCTCCCGGAGTCCGAGCAGGAAGACGCCGCCGTCGCTGATCGCCTGGGCGATCCTGGCGAAGACCGTAGGCAGCAAGTCACGCTCGACATGCTGGAGCACGTAGAGCGCCACGACCCCGTCATAGGGGCCGCCCAGCAGATCACGGATCACATCAAGGCGCTCGGCATGGCGACCGCGCGACGCCTGAAAATGCAGGAAGGACTCCGCGGCGTCGGTGCGTCTGACAACGAGCCCTCTTTCCTCGAGCCAATCGGCGTCCCAGCCCGGGCCGGAGCCGATCTCGAGCAGGCGGCTTTCCGGTTCGACGAGCTTCAGCAGCTCGACGAGCCCCGGTTGATCACTCGCCTCCGGCCGTGGCGCAGTCGTTTGCGCATAGTCGATGGCACAGTCCTCATAGCCGGCGAGGGTCGACGCGTTGGAGGCCGAGCGGTTCACCGGCCCGCCTTCCTTGGGGGTCTTCGGTTCGGCCATGTCTCGCTCGCGTTGCTATCGCGCTCCAGCGGAATCCAGATCGCCAGCCCGCCGAGCCTGAGAGACCGGCGACGATCATCCCGAATGATGGCCCATCTCCTCGATCGTCCGCAAGCGCTGCCTGAGCTCACTCCGTCAGGCTGACCCTGACGCTCGGCGCTTCCTCCGCGGTCGCGCGCTGCAGCGTCGCCTTGGCCTCGTCGACCTGGCGCTGGCGGTTCCAGAGCGCCGCATAGACGCCATCGGCCGCAAGCAGTTGCGGATGGCTGCCGCGCTCGACGATCAGGCCCTTGTCGAGCACGATGATCTCGTCGGCATTGATCACGGTCGAGAGCCGGTGGGCGATGACCAGCGTGGTGCGGCCCTCGCTGACCCGGTCGAGCGCATCCTGGATCTCCTTCTCGGTGAAGGAATCGAGCGCCGAGGTCGCCTCGTCCAGAACCAGCACGGGCGGGCCCTTGAGGATGGTGCGGGCAATCGCGACGCGCTGCTTCTCGCCGCCCGAGAGCTTCAGGCCGCGCTCGCCGACCGAGGTGGCGTAGCCCTCCGGCAGGGATTTGATGAAGCGGTCGATCTGGGCGAGCCGCGCCGCTTCCTCGACTTCAGCCTCGCTCGCCTCGGGCCGGCCGTAGCGGATGTTGTATTCGATGGTGTCGTTGAACAGCACGGTGTCCTGCGGAACCATGCCGATGGCGGCGCGCAGGCTGACTTGCTGGACATCCGCGATCGGCTGCCCGTCGATCAGGATGCGGCCGGAATTCGGCTCATAGAAGCGGAACAGCAACCGCGAGATCGTCGACTTGCCGGCGCCTGACGGTCCGACGATCGCGATGGTCTTGCCCGGCGGCACGGTGAAAGAGATGCCCTTCAGGATCGGCCGCTCCGGGATATAGGCGAAATGGACGTCCTCGAAGCGGACCTCGCCGGCATCGACCCGCAGCGGCAGCGAACCCGGCTTGTCCTGGATCTCGGGATCCTTACCGATCAGCGAGAACATCTGCTCGATGTCGAGCGTCGCCTGCTTGATCTCGCGATAGACGGTGCCCATGAAATTCAGCGGCTGGTAGAGCTGGATCAGCATGGCGTTGATCAGCACGAAATCGCCGACCGTATGGGTGCCGGCGCGAAAGCCCTGCACCGCCATCACCATCGAGATCGTCAGCCCGGCGGCGAAGATCGCGGCCTGACCGAAATTGAGCCAGGCGAGCGAGGTGTAGGCCTTGATCGAGTTGCGCTCATAGCGCGCCATGGAGAGGTCGTAGCGGGCCGTCTCGCGGGCTTCGGCGCCGAAATACTTCACCGTCTCGTAGTTCAGCAGCGAGTCGATCGCCTTGGAATTGGCGTCGGTGTCGGACTCGTTCATCTGCGAGCGGATGGCGATGCGCCACTCCGTCGCCTTGATGGTGTAGGTCATATAGGTCGTCACCATCACGACCAGCACGACGACATAGACCCAGTCGAACATCACCAGGAGCACGGCGATGATCAGCACGAGCTCGATCACCACCGGCACGAGCTGGTTGAGGCCGAGCCGGACCATCTCCTCGATGCCGTTGCGTCCGCGCTCCAGAACCCGGGTCAGGCCGCCGGTCTTGCGCTCGAGATGGAAGCGCAGCGAGAGATAATGCAGATGGCCGAAGGTCTGCAGCGCCAGCGTGCGCACCGCATGCATGAAGACCGGCGCAAACAGCGCATCGCGCAATTGGATGAAGGCGGCCGAGCCGACGCGGGCAAGCCCGTAGACAACCGTCAGCGCCAGGGGCGCTCCGACGAGCCAGGGCAACCAGCGCTCCAGGCTGGTCGGCGTATTGGCAAGCGCGTCCGTCGTCCATTTGAAGGCGAAGGGCACGCCCATCAGCACGATGCGGCCTGCGACCAGCAAGGCGAAGGCGAGCACGACGCGCTTGCGCAGGTCGGCGCGGTCGGCCGGCCAGAGATAGGGCCAGAGCGCGCGGAAGGTCGCGACGAAGCCGGAGCCGGGCTGGAGCACGGCCGAGCGGGCGAAACTCGGCGGCGGGTTGGACACGGCTGGCGCAGACATCTTGAAACGATTCCAGTTGGCCGGGTGATATAGGCGCATTCGCGCGGCAATGCATGCCCATGTCGCGCAAGGTTCCGATTGCGTCGGCTTGCTGCCTTGTTCTCGTCCAAAGCCCGGTGTCAGATATCGGCGGAGAACGCCAAAGCTTTGCTAATGGGGACGAAACAATGATGAAGTTCCAACGCGTTATCGCCACCGCGGCTGCCGGCCTCTGCGCCGGGCTGATGCTCGCGGCCGCTCCCGCCGCCGCGCAAAAGGCCAAACCGCCGGCGCAGATCAAGATCACCAATATGCGCGCCTCGCCGCTGACGACCTTCGAGATCGCCACCACCGGCGACCAGTCGCGCCTCGTCGGCAAGCTCGCCAAGCCGCTGGAGCCGGGCAAGAGCACGGCGGTCAAGCTCAACAAGCCCTTGGGCTGCAACTACTACGTGCTCGCCCGCTTCGGCGACGACGCCGAGAGTGACGGCGAGAGCATGGATCTGTGCAAGGATCGGGTCATCCGCCTGACGGAGTGAGGCTGCTTCGCCCGCAACGTCATGCTCGGCCTTGTGCCGAGCATCCACGTCTTGAACACCGAATGCGATAGAGGAAGACGTGGATGGTCGGGACAAGCCCGACCATGACGGAGGTGGCGCTTCCGCCTCATTCGGCTTCTACGCCGTCGCGCCCTCGCGCATCAGCTTGTAGGTGATCGAGTCCACCAGCGCCTGGAACGAGGCGTCGATGATGTTGGCGCTGACGCCGACCGTGGTCCACCGCGCACCGGTCTCGTCGGCCGACTCGATCAGCACCCGGGTGACCGCGTCGGTGCCGCCCTGGAAGACCCGGACCTTGTAGTCGACGAGGCGCAGGCCCTCGATCAATGACTGATAGCGGCCGAGATCCTTGCGCAGCGCCAGGTCGAGCGCGTTGACCGGGCCGAGCGCGCTCTCGGCGACCGAGATCAGCACCTCCTCACCGACCTTCACCTTCACGATCGCCTCGGAGAAGGTGACGAGCTCGCCCAGCGCATTATGGCGGCGCTCGACATTGGCGGTGAAGCGCTCGATCTCGAAATAGGCCGGCAACTCGCCCATGATGCGCTTGGCGAGCAGGAAGAAGGAAGCGTCGGCGCCCTCAAAGGCGTAGCCTTGCGCCTCCTTCTCCTTGACCTCGTCGAGCACCCGGCCAAGGCGCGGATCGTCGCGGCCGAGCGTCACGCCGATGCGCTCCAGCTCGGCGACGAGGTTGGATTTCCCGCCCTGGTCCGAAATCAGAACCTTGCGCAGATTGCCGATCGCCTCGGGCGGGACATGCTCATAGGTGCGCGGGTCCTTCAGCACGGCCGAGGCATGGATGCCGGCCTTGGTGGTGAAGGCGGACGCCCCGACGAAGGGCGCATGGCGATTGGGCGCCCGGTTCAGCATCTCGTCGAGCGCGCGCGAGACATGTGTGAGCTCGCCGAGCCTGGTCGCGTCGACAGCGATGGCGAAGCGCTCGCGATAGCGCTCCTTTAGCTTCAGCGCGCCGATCAGCGTCACCAGATTGGCATTGCCGCAGCGCTCGCCGAGCCCGTTCAGCGTGCCCTGGATCTGGCGCGCACCGGCCTCGACCGCAGCCAGCGAATTGGCCACCGCGCAGCCGCAATCGTCATGGGCGTGGATGCCGAGATGGTCGCCGGGAATGGTTTTCGTCACCTCGGCGACGATCGCCGAAATCTCGTCGGGCAGCGTGCCGCCATTGGTGTCGCAGAGCACGACCCAGCGCGCCCCGGCCTCATAGGCCGTGCGGGCGCAGGAGAGCGCATAATCGGGGTTGGCCTTGTAGCCGTCGAAGAAGTGCTCGCAATCGAGCATCACCTCGCGTCCGGCAGCCCTGGCGGCTTCGACGCTCTCAGCGATGCCGATGAGGTTGTCTTCGAGCGGGATCTCGAGCGCGACATGGACATGGTAGTCCCAGGCCTTGGCGACGAAGACGATGGCGTCGGCCTTGGCCTCCAGCAGCGCCGCGATGCCGGGATCATTGGCAGCCGAGCGGCCGGCGCGCTTGGTCATACCGAAGGCGGCGAATTTGGCCTGCGTCGTCGGCTTCTGCGCGAAAAACGCCGTATCCAGCGGATTGGCGCCGGGATAGCCGCCTTCGACATAGTCGATGCCGAGCTTGTCGAGCATGGCGGCGACGCTGCGCTTGTCGTCGAGCGAGAAATCGACGCCCGTCGTCTGCGCGCCGTCGCGCAACGTGGTGTCGAAGAGATGGATGCGGGCAGCGCTCATCGCCCCCGCCTCAGTTTGAAGCGCAGCACGCGCGGCATCACCATGGCGAGCATGACGAGCTTCATGGCAACGGACAGAGCGCCGGCTGGGCGGATCTTCGGGGTGTCGGCGCGGTTCATCGTTTCACGTCCCATGTCGTCGTCGGCTCGCCGGTGGCGGGGTCCTTGCCATCTTTGAGCTGGATGCCTTGCGCCAGAAGCGCGTCGCGAATGCGGTCGGATTCGGCGAAGTTCTTGGCGCGGCGGGCTTCGAGACGAGCGGCGATCTGCATGTCGACAGCAGCACGAAGCGTTGCGTTGTCCAGCGCGTTGCTCTGGGAACGCAGGCCGATGCCGAGCAGCGACAGTCCTCCGCGCAGCCGAGACAGCTCGCCTGCTTTGCGAAGCGCATGCAGCTCGGCCAGCGCCTTGGCGATGTTCAGATCATCCGCCAACGCGTCCAGGAAGGCTTGCGAAGGCGATCCGACCTCCGCATCGCCGGCGACATCCGACCATTCGGCAAGCGTCTTCTCCGCCTCCTCCAGCGCCTTCACCGTCCAGTCGATCGGCTGGCGGTAATGCGTCTTCAGCATGGCAAGGCGCAGCACTTCGCCCGGCCATGTCCGCCCGCCAAAGACCTCGGTCTCCAGCAATTCGTTGATGGTGACGAAGTTGCCGAGCGATTTCGACATCTTCTCGCCCTCGACCTGCAGGAAGCCGTTATGCATCCAGATATTGGCCATGCGCCCTGCCCCGTCGACGCCGCCAAAGGCGCAGCAGGATTGGGCGATCTCGTTCTCATGATGCGGGAAGACGAGGTCGATGCCGCCGCCATGGATGTCGAAGAGGTTTTTGGCCGGGTCGTCGCAGGCAAGCCCGCCGCCGAAAGGCGAGAGCAGCTTTGCCATCGACATGGCCGAGCATTCGATATGCCAGCCGGGGCGGCCGGGCGTGGCGATGCCGGCCGGCGATGGCCAGCCGGGATCGATCCCTTCGCGGCTCGGCTTCCACAGCACGAAATCCATCGGATCTCTTTTGTACGGAGCAACGTCCACCCGTGCCCCGGCGATCATCTCGTCGAGCGGCCGGCGCGCCAGCGAACCGTATTTCGGCGCGGCCTTGAGATGTTCGACGGCGGGCACATGGAACAGCACATGCTCTTCTGCGACATAGGCGACGCCGCGCGCGATGAGGCGCTCGATGATCGCCTTCATCTCCTCGATATGGTCGGTCGCACGTGGCTCGGCGTCGGGCGGCAGGTTGCCGAGCGCGCCGATATCGGCATGAAACTGCGCCGTGGTCGCTTGCGTAACCTTCGCGATCGCCTGGTTCAGCGGCAGGCCGGGATAGTCGCGGGCCGCCCGCGCGTTGATCTTGTCGTCGACGTCGGTGAGGTTGCGGGCATAGGTGACATGGTTCGCGCCATAGAGATGCCGCAGCAGCCGGTAGAGCACGTCGAAGACGATGACCGGGCGGGCATTGCCGATATGGGCATAGTCATAGACCGTCGGGCCGCAGACATACATGCGGACATTGTCGGGATCGATCGGAGCGAAAACCTCCTTCGTCCGCGTCAGCGTGTTGTAGAGCCTCAAGATCGGCGACATCGGAGAGTGTCCTGGCGAAACGGCGGAAGGCATGGAGACGAGCATATCCTGGCCGCTGGCCGGGGCGCTGTCTGTCTTTCCGTTTCAGGACGAGGACGTGAGCAGCCGGCCAGCGAAAGCTAGCGGCAAATAATGCAAATCGGGTTGGCGGCTCGCGTCATAAAAAACTGATTGCCTGCATGCGAGCTTTGCGTCAAGAGGGCGCCCCACTTGTTGCGCTGCACCATGGCTGGCGCGAGTTCATCCAAATTTAACCGATTGGAACCATCCTCACGATTTGAGGGTTGAGCGCCCGACCGGGTCACGAGGAATATCTGAAATGCGCCGCGCCATCGCTCTTGTCGGCCTCTTCGGAATCATCGGCGCGGGCCTGTCCCTGTCGATCCTGCCCTCGACCAAGACTGTCGCGGCCGCCAGCGACCAGCGCACCTTCCTGATCCCCGCCAGCGACGGCTACGGCGTCGCCGACTGCATCTCGTCCAAAGCCGAATGCGGCAAGATCGTCGCCAATGCCTGGTGCGAGGCCAAGGGCTTCAAGATGGCGACCAGCTTCGGCCTCGCCGATCGCGAGGATTTCACCGGCACGCTCGCCAAGGCGACCGTGACGGCCGAGCCCGAGCAGCCGCTGGTCATCGTCTGCGGCTAAGGCTGCCTGGCCTGTTCTTCGCCCACCAATCGCACTGCCAATCCGTGTAACCCAGCAGTGTCCCTTGGCGGCGCTCCGACGCTTCGCTCCATCCCGATTTTTCGGCGCTCTGCCACATCTCGATATAGGCATTGATGCGCCATTCCTGCCCCGGCAAGGCAAAGTACACGCGACGTATCCCATCGAGAGGCTGACTATCTACGACACCTCGCTTCGGCGACGGGAACGGGTGGTCGATGGTGCGCCGCAGGAGGCGTCCTTGCTCAACGAATGGGCCAAAAGGCGCGAGAAACTCGTCAAGAAAGGCACTGGGATAGGCGTCGCTGAAGACAGCGAGAGGTTTTCGCCCGTCCAGCATCAACGCCAGTTCGAAACCGGTGTGAATGAGGTAAGGCACGTCGCGAAGAGAGTTCCAAGGAACTAGCGAGACGGTGCCCATGTCCGTTGGAAATGGACAGTCGAACGCTCGCGAGATTGCCGAGAGCTGTCCGCTGTCGAGTTCATATCCGCGTTCAAGCTCATGATCATCACCCAGATCCGGGCCCAGCACGACGCGAAGTCGGGCGAGATCGTCGCACTGGATCTGGGCTTCTAGGATGGGACAACAGGTCCGGGAATCACGGACCTGCAAGACGAAGCGGCGTGGCGCCGTTGCTTCCACCTCGCCCCTCACTTCACCCATTCGGCGCATTTCGGCGCATCGCCATTCGCGCCCCAGGGCATGATCGGCACGGTCGAGGTCGAGTTCTGCGGGGAGCCCTCGATTAGCTTGTCGGTATAGACCATGTAGATCAGCACATTGCGCTTGGCGTCGCAGCCGCGCACGATCTGCATCTTCTTCCAGATCAACGAGCGGCGCTCGCGGAAGACGACATCGCCCTGCTCGGATTTGTCCTTGAACTTGATCGGGCCGATCTGCCGGCAGGCAAGCGAGATGTCCGAGACCTGCTCAGCGACGCCGAACATGCCGGCGACGCCGCCCTTCTCGGGCACGGTATAGTGGCAGGCAACGCCCTCGACGACGGGATCGTCGACGCCGTAGACGGCGAGCTTGTCGTCGGGCGTCAGCATCTTCCAGACGGTCGACTTGCGGAAGATCAGGTCTTCCTGCGCCTGGGCCGGCGAAAGCGCCGCCCCGGCAAGCGACAACGCCGCCAAAGCGACAAGGACGTGACGACGAAACCGCATTCTCTCTCTCCCGAGGCTTTTCCGCATGGCGGCTGGCAGGATATGGGATATCGCGCCCTGCCGCACCAGAGCCGGATCGATGCGAAAACCGATTGCTCTAAGGCGGCGACGGCTCAGCCGAGATCGCGCCCTGCGAGAACCGCGACATGACCATGACGGGACTGCCAGAATTGAAGACCGCGCAGCTGGCGCTGCGGCCACGGCAACTGGCCGATCTCGACGCCATCGCCACGATGAATGCCGATCCCGAGGTGATGCGCTATATCGCGCCGCTCGGCGATCCGGCGATGAGCCGGGACGGCATCGCGGCACGCAGCTTCAGCCATATCGCACGCGGGCTCGGCTACTGGTCCGTCTTTCCCGCGACGGAACCAGGTGCACTCATCGGCTATGTCGGGCTCATCCCCGATGGCGAGGCGCAGCAGCAGGTCCAGCTCAGCTACCGCTTCGCGGCCCGCCATTGGGGCCAGGGCCATGGTTTCGAGGCCGTTTCCCGCCTGCTCCGCCACGGCTTCGAGACGCTGGCCCTGCCGGAGATCGTCATCGTCACGCACCCGCAAAATCTAGCTTCGCTGCGGCTGGCGGCGAAACTCGGCTTCAAGCCGGCACCGAGGCAGGTCATGACACTGATCGGCGCACCGCCGGTCGTCGCGACCCGCCTGCGCCTGGAGCGCCCCCGCGAGCAAAAGCGCGAGCCCTATTGACTGACGCCGTAGCTCGTCAGCGTCGCCCTACGCTACGCGATGATCTCCGCCCGGCAGGCCGGGACATGCAAGCCCGGCATGGTCACGCCGCCAGCGGCTTGAACACCAGATAGGCCGCCACGAGCGCGCCGACGATGCCGAGCGAGAACAGCACCAATTTCAATCGCGTGGTCCCGCTGGCGAAGGCGACATCGCCGGCCTCGACCTTGGGATATTTGTCGAGCAGGCGCGCAATGCCGAAATTCTCGGCGACGTCGCAGAGCCCGCCGAGCAACCAGCCGCCGCCGCACAGCGCCGCGCCCCACCAGGGCTGCCCGCGCATGCACAGCCCGGCGATGATGACCGCGCCGACGATCGCATAGACGAAGGCGACGGCGACATCGGCGGGCAGCACGCGATGGCGGTATTTCGCGCGGCGCTCATCGCCATAGGCGGCGAAGAGCTTCTCGACATCGGTCACGGTGAAGCCGTTCCAGTCGCTCTCGAGCAGGCGCGCCACGCCCTGCCGGCTCGCCCAGACGCCAACCAGCCAGTACAGCAGCATCACCAGCGCCGGGCCCCAGACGAAAAAGGCCAGCGGGATGGTGGTCGGGTAGAGCGGCACGGATTCGATCATGGCAGGCAGGACTCTCGCGGCAAGCGGGTTGCGAACAAAGCCTAGAACATCAAGCCGAAGCCTGGAAACCGGTTTTCGGACAGGGCCTCTATTTCATGTGGTATTAAAGGTGCTTCGCGAGCCGAGAGGCAGCCGACGGCGGTCGAGATCGTCGATTATCATTGAGGAGCTAGCGATGCCACGCATCCGCACCCATCCCGGCGAGATCCTGCGTGAGGACTATCTCGCCCCGCTCGGCATGAGCGCAAGGCAATTGGCGAAGGCGCTCGGCGTTCCCGGCAACCGCGTCAGCGAGTTGCTGCGCGAGCGCCGGGACGTCTCGGCCGATACCGCGATCCGGCTGGGGCGCTATTTCCAGACCGATCCGCGCTTCTGGCTCAATCTTCAGGCAGCGCACGACCTCTCCAAGGCCGAGACGCAGCAGGACTATTCAGCCGTCCAGCTGCACGCCGCCTGAAACGCCTCTCCTTGGGCCACCGGGCTTGGCGCAGCCCATCACTCGGCGTGAGGCAGGATCTCCTGTTCGATCGCCCCGAAGATCGAATGGCCGGCGGCGGTCTTCATCTCGATGCGGATGCTGTCGCCGAAGCGCAGGAACGGCGTCGTCGGCGCGCCGCGCGCAATCGTCTCGACCATGCGCTGCTCGGCGATGCAGGCATAGCCGAGTCCACCCTCCGCCAAAGGCTTGCC
The DNA here is from genome assembly GCF_001741865.1 of Bosea vaviloviae. NCBI lineage: Bacteria > Pseudomonadati > Pseudomonadota > Alphaproteobacteria > Hyphomicrobiales > Alloboseaceae > Allobosea > Allobosea vaviloviae. The sequence goes on along the minus strand of NZ_CP017147.1, from coordinate 3,402,723 downwards.
CGGACCGCCCTCTGTGCCGCGGTTCGAGACCGTGCCCGAGCCGATGATCGTGCCGGCGGCCAACGGGCGGGTGCGCGCCGCATGGGCGATCAGCGTGCCGAAATCGAAGGTCATGTCGATGCCGGCTTCCGGTCTGCCGAAGGGCTTGCCGTTGAGCTGCGTCAGCAGCGGCAGATGCAGCTTGCCGCCGGCCCAGCTCGCACCCAGTTCACCCGGCGTCACGGCGACCGGGGAAAAGGCGGTCGGCGGCTTTGACTGAACGAATCCAAAGCCTTTCGCCAATTCGTTCGCAACCTGATTCCGCAGGCTCACATCGTTTGCAAGCATGATCAGGCGGATATGATTGAGGGCCTGGGCGGACGAGACGCCCATCGGCACGTCACCGGTGACGACCGCGATCTCGGCCTCGAAATCGATGCCGTCGACCTCGCTGCGGGCGCGGATCGCCTGGCGCGGCCCGAGATTGGAATCGCTGCCGCCCTGATACATCAAGGGGTCGGTCCAGAAGCTTTCCGGCATCTCGGCGCCCCGCGCCTTCCGGACCAGTTCGACATGGTTCACATAGGCCGAGGCGTCGAGCCACTGATAGGCGCGCGGCAGCGGGGCCGCGCAATCATGCTCGTGGAAGCGGAAGGACGGGACCGAACCATGTTCCAGCGTCTCCGCCAGATCGGCGAGGCGCGGAGCGTAGCGATCCCAATCGTCGAGCGCCGCCTGCAGGGTCGGCACGACGGGGAAGGCATCGGTGGCCCGGGTGAGGTCTTTCGAGACCACGACGAGTCGGCCATCCCGGCCGTGCATAAGTGACGCGAGTTTCATGTCTTTCCATTCCTCCCCGGACGCGCCAGAAAGAGCGCAACACGCTTTTTGGGAGGTGACCATATGAAACGTCGCGACTTTTTGAAAACAGGGGCTCTCGCCGCCGCTGCGACCCCGGTCGCGATGCCTGCGATCGCGCAGTCGGCCCCCGAGGTGAAATGGCGGTTGACGTCGAGTTTTCCGAAGTCGCTCGATACGATTTACGGCACCGCCCAGCAGTTCTCGAAATTCGTCAGCGACGCCACGGACGGCAAGTTCGAGATCCAGGTTTTTGCGCCTGGCGAGATCGTGCCCGGCCTGCAGGCGCTCGACGCCGTCTCCTCCGGCACGGTCGAATGCGCGCATTCGCCGACCTATTTCTACATCGGCAAGGATCCGACGCTGGGGCTCGGCACCGGCATCCCCTTCGGGCTGAACGCGCGCCAGCAGCATAGCTGGTGGTATTTCGGCGGCGGCGAGCAGATCGTGAACGGCGTGCTCGACCGCTTCAACGCCTATTCGATCCCCTGTGGCAATTCCGGCTGCCAGATGGGCGGTTTCTTCCGCAAGGAGCTGACCGGGCTCGACGACCTCAAGGGCCTGAAGTTCCGCATCGGCGGCATGGGCGGCGCGGTCTTGGCCAAGCTCGGCGTGGTTCCGACCCAGATCGCGCCCGGCGACGTCTATCCGGCGCTGGAGCGCGGCACCATCGATGCGGCCGAGTTCGTCGGCCCCTATGACGATGAGAAGCTCGGCTTCATCCGGGTCGCGAAATATTACTACTATCCCGGCTGGTGGGAGGGCGGCGCGATGCTGCACCTGATCATCGGCAAGGAGGCCTGGGCCAAGCTGCCCAAGCATTATCAGGCGATCGTCCAGAACGCCTGCGAGGCGGCCAATAACTGGATGCTGGCGAAATACGACTTCGTGAACCCCGGCGGCCTGCGCCGCCTGGTGGCGCAAGGCGCGCAGTTGAAGGCGTTCCCGATGCCGGTGATGGAGGCCGCTCTCAAGGCCGCCGAGGAATACTACGCCGAGACCTCGGCCAAGAGCCCGGACTTCAAGAAGGGCTACGATTCCATGGTCGCCTTCCGTGGCGAGAACCTGCTCTGGTGGCAAGTGGCGGAGTTGTCCTACGACTCGTTCATGAACCGGCTGAGGGCGCGCTGAGGCGTCGAGTCACATCAGCTTGGGGTCACATCAGCTTGACCCGGCGTGGCTCGCGAAGCGCCATCATCTCGCCGAGGCGGGCGCGCAGGGTCTTCGGCTGCTCATCGAGCAGCCGGTGCGCCAGCCGCGCCGCCTTCCCGCGCCGCTTGACGATGCGCCGGGCGATTCTGTGCTCGGCCTTCTTGTGCCCAGCCTTTGCCCTGCGCCCGGCCGGCATCAACGTGTTCAGGTATCTGTGGGCGAGATCGAGATCGACGACGGCGCCGAGATGCGAACGCAGGCGCTCCGCCAATTCGCCCCGCAGCGCGGGCCCCGCCACCTTGGCGGGGCGAAAGAACTGGAGCTGATAGGCGAGATCGACGATCGCCGTCCGCGACGCATGCAGGCGCTTCAAACTCATCCGGAGTGGATCGCGATGCAGGCGCCGACGCGTCTTGCGGCAGGAGCGTTCGAAGCCCTTCAGCAGAAAGGCGCCGCCCTCCCCCGCCACCGACCAGCGCGCCATCTCGACGGAGAGCCGGCCCAGCTTGATGCGAGCGGCCTCCAGTCGCGGTCGCAGATCGGACGGAGCCGGCGACCCGGCCTCGCCCTCCGGTTTCGGCAGACGCTCGAAGAGGCTCTTCCCCAGCGCGTCCTCAAGGGTCCTGGCCAGGACGACGGCATCGCGTGCGGCGCCGAAATCCCGGCGCAGCGCCCTGATCTCGGCGCGCACCGCCCTGGCCTCCTCGGCCAGCGAGTCCGGCGCGAGCTTCAGCAGGGAGCGCCATGCCTTCATCAGGCGGCGGAAAGCGTGGACCTGCTTCTCGGGTTCGGCCCGTGCGTCGTTGATCAGGCGAAGGGCACGCTTGGGCATGTCGCGGCAGCTGCGCAACCAATGGCGAGCCCAGCGCTGCATCATGGCGCCGCCCTCGGCGGAGCGTTCCGGCTCGCGACGCGCGGCCAGTCCGCTGCCGGAACGAGCCCGCCTGGCCGGCGCCTTCGCTCGGACCGCCACAACGCCCTCCTTATGCCCCTTGCCGGAGAGACAACCCCAAACGCCGGGAAGCTGCAAGCCCAGCCGCGACCCGGCCGCTGCTCCATCGTCATTGCGAGCGCAGCGAAGTAATCCAGGAGGGCTCGCTCTATGTCCTGTGGATTGCTTCACTGCGCTCGCAATGACGGCAAGATCGTCAGGCAACTGGTCCAACAGCCTACACCTCATCCCTGCTCGTCAGGATGAGGGCTCAAAAATCCAAAGGCGATGCCGCTGCCGCCTGCCCGGGGCCTAGGCTCCGGGACCATGAGCCCGCATCATACCGTGCAAACTGAAGCCGCCGGACGTAAAAATCGATGTCGACGAAAAATCCTCCATCCGCCGCTGATCCCCTGCTCCGCCTGGAGCAATTCCTGCCCTATCGGCTCAACGTCGTCGGCCTGCTCGGCAGCCGGGCGCTCGGGCGGATCATCGGCGCGCATTTCGGCATCGACATCCCGCAATGGCGGGTCATCGCGCAGCTCGGTGAGTTCGGCAAGCTGACCTCGCGCGACATCGGCGAGCTCGCCGAGATGCACAAGACCAAGGTCTCACGCGCCGTCGGCGAACTGGAGAAGCGCGGCCTGGTCTCGCGCGCCGAGAACCGCCAGGACCGGCGCGAATCCTTCGTGGCGCTAACCGCGGCAGGCGTACGAATCTACGGTCAGATCGTGCCGCTGGCGCTCGCCTTGCAGGCGCGCTGGACGGAAGGCATCGCTCCCGAAGAATTGAAGGTGTTCGAGCGCGTGCTCTCGACCCTGACCGAACGCGGCCGCCATCTCGCCGGCGGCTATCGCGGCGACGAGGCCTGACGGCAAGGACGAAAACGGACGGCAGGGAGCGACCGGCAGCGGGAGGTTTCGGGATGCGTCTCGTATCGCGTTGGCAGAATTCGGCCGGGGAGCGTGTCCGCATCGCGCTCGGCCTCAAAGGCCTGGACTACAGCTATGTCCCGGTGAACTCCCTCGCGCCGGGCGAATATCTACGCCTGAACCCGCAAGGATTGCTGCCGGCCCTGGATGTCGACGGTCAGATCATCGCCCAATCCTCGGCGATCCTCGACTACATCGAGAGCATGTTTCCCGCTCCCCGCCTCCTGCCGTCCCAGCCCGTCACCCGCGCGCAAGCCCGCGCCTTCGGCGCGCTCATCGCCTCCGAAATGCACCCGCTCACCGTTCAGCGCGTCCGCCGCGTCCTGCAAGCCGAGATGAATGCCGACGAGGCCGGCGTCACCCGCTGGGTGCAACATTGGCTGGCGCTGGGTTTCGGAGCGCTTGAAACGACGCTGGCGCAACGGACGCGGCAATGGCCGTTCTGCTTCGGCGAGAGGCCGGGTTGGGCCGAGCTTCACCTCATTCCGCAGCTCGGCGCCGCTCGCCGCCTGCATTGCGACCTCTCCGCCTACCCGTTGCTGCTGCAGGTGGAGCAGCTTTGCACGCCCATCGACGCCTTCCGCCTGGCGCGCCCCGAGGCGCAGCCCGATTTTCCCGCCGAGGAGCATCCCTGATCCGCGTGCCCGATCGGACGCTGCGCACGGCTGAATGCCCAAAATCACAGCCGATTGCCGCTCGCAGGCAAATATGGCATGCGAGTGCGAGCTACGGCTCCCAGCGAATCCGCGCCAGGTCGCCGCAGGCGCCGTCCTTAGTTCCGTCGCGTTTGGCAGGTGTTCTCGCGCGTGAGCAATCGGCGCGGCAAGCGCCTGGACCAGCAAAACAGGTGATGTGGCCCGACCCGCGATGACAGTTCCGTTTTTCCGACGCTTCGGCGCCGTGCTGGTGGCGCTGGCGAGCCTGGGTGGCGCGGCTTTCGCGCAATCGCCGGCATGCAATGCCTGGCGCTCCGAGCTCGCCAGCCTGCAGGGTCAGCGTGGCGGCGATCCGCGCTCCGCCCAGGCCGCCCAGCGCGCCGGCGCGCAGCTTGCGCAGGTGACCAGCCAATACCGCAGCATGGGCTGCGACCGCAGCTTCTCCTTCTTCGGCGAGGGACCGCCGCCGCAATGTGGCCTGCTGCGCTCGCAGATCGGCCAGTTGCAGGCGCAATATGGCGCGGCTCAGCGCCAGGCCGAGGGCGGCGGTAGCGAGCAGCGCCGGGCCCAGCTCGCTGCGGCGATCGACAATAACTGCCGGCCGCAGCAGCGCGGCTTCTTCGAGACCATCTTCGGGCTCGAACCGCGCCGGGGCGAGATCGATACGACCTTGCCCGAGCTCCAGCCCGAGCAGCCGCTGGAGCCGGAGAAGCCGCGCATGGGCGGCGCCTACACCGTCTGCGTGCGCAGCTGCGACGGCTTCTTCTTCCCGCTCGCCAATAATGCCGGCGGCGGCGGCGACGAGATGTGCCAGGCGCTGTGCCCGGGCACGGAAACCACCGCCTTCGGCATGACGAGCGGCGGCGATATCCAGAACGCAGTCTCCCGCAGCACCGGCCAGCCCTATACCTCGCTGGCGAACGCCGGAAAATACCAGCGCAGTTTTGACGCCGCCTGCACCTGCCGCGGCCAGGGCCAGAGCTGGGCGCAAGCGCTGAAGGACGCCGAATACCTGCTCGACAAGCGCAAAGGCGACGTCATCGTCACCGAGCAGCGCGCCGCCGAATTGTCGCGGCCCAAGGCCGATCCCAAGGCAGATCCCAAGGTCGATCCCAAGCGCCGGGGTGCCACACCCGCGACCGTGCAGCCCGCCGCCGTTCCCGATGTCGCCGACGAGAAGCCCATGCCCTCCGAGAACTCGCCGACGGCGGGCACGGAATCGGCCGGCGTCGGTCCCGATACGGTCGGCGAAAAGGTCCTCCCCAAGGGCGACGGGGTGAAGAGCGAGACGAAGAGCGTCACCGGCGAGAAGCGCACGGTGCGGATCGTCGCGCCGAATCTTGCGCCCAATCTCGGCCCCTCGGCGACGCGGCAATAGAGCATTGCTCACGCGAAAAGCTGAGTACTGGTTTTTCGCGTGGGCAATGCTCTCAGTTTTTAGAATCGATCACGTCGCTCTCGGACGATTCCGTCAGGGCTCCATGCACAGAAACCATGACGCTACGCCGCCAGCCGGGTAGCCCGGCACTGGACGCATGGCCAGCCGGCGCGCATTAAAGGGCCATCCCTCATAACGGGGACGCCGCCTGGCCGTAGAATGACGCATCCGTCCCTCCGACGATGCGAGGCTGCCTCCGTCCCCAAAAAGGCTCAGAGGCCCGCCATGTCAGACGACGCCATTCCCGCCCATCCCCATCCGATCGAATTCAACGACGCCAAACGCCGCCTGAAGGCGATCTTCATGGGCTCGGTCGGCAACCTGGTCGAATGGTACGACTTTTACGCCTATACGGCCTTTGCGCTGTATTTTGCGCCGCATTTCTTCCCATCCAGCGACCCGGTCGTGCAGCAGCTCAACGCCGCGACCCTGTTTGCCGCCGGCTTCATCGTGCGCCCGATCGGCGGCTGGCTGTTCGGCCATCTCGCCGACCGCTATGGCCGCCGGCTCTCGCTGACCGTCTCGGTCGTGCTGATGTGCTTCGGCTCGTTGATCATCGCGGTGACGCCGACCTATGCCTCGATCGGCTTCGCCGCGCCCGCTTTGCTCGCCTTCGCCCGCATCGTCGAGGGCCTGAGCCTGGGCGGTGAATACGGCGCCAGCGCGACCTATCTCACCGAGGTCGCCGACCCCGAGCATCGCGGTTTCTATTCGAGCTTCCAATACGTCACGCTGATCGGCGGGCAGCTCACCGCCATCCTGGTGCTGTTGCTGCTCCAGAACGTCTTCCTGACGCATGAGCAGCTGGTCGAATGGGGCTGGCGCATCCCCTTCGTCATCGGCGCGGCGCTCGCCATCATCGCCATGTTCATGCGCCGCCACATGCACGAGACCGAGAGCTTCGAGGCGCTGAAGGGCAAGAAGCGCGAAAGCTCGATCCGCGGGCTGCTGCGCTATCCGCGCGAGGTCGCGATCGTGGTCGGCCTCACCGCCGGCGGCACCGCCGCCTTCTACACCTTCACCACCTATATGCAGACCTTCGTGAAGCAGACGGTGGGCCTCGACGACCTGACCACGACCTATGTCATCGCCGGCTCGCTGATCTTCGCCGCCGCCCTGCAGCCGATCTATGGCGCGATCTCGGACCGGATCGGCCGCAAGCCGATGCTGATCTTCTTCGGCGTCGCCGGCACGCTGCTGACGGTGCCGATCCTGACCGCGCTCGCCGGGACGAAGTCGCCCTGGATCGCCTTCCTGCTGATCTCCGGCGCCTGGGTCTTCGTCGCCGGCTACACCTCGATCAACGCCGTGGTGAAGGCCGAGTTGTTCCCGACCTCGATCCGCGCGACAGGCGTCGCTGTGCCTTATGCGCTGACAGTCTCGATCTTCGGCGGTACGGCTCCGGCGATCGCGCTCTGGTTCAAGACGCTCGGCCACGAGCAGTGGTTCTACTACTATCTCGCCGGTGTGATCTTCCTGTCGCTGCTGGTCTACACGACGATGCGCGACACCAAGCACGATTCGGCGATGCACCGGCACGATTGAGGCACCGCCTCCCGCAAACGTCATTGCGAGCGAAGCGAAGCAATCCAGGAGCGGCAGAACTCTACGCTCCCTGGATTGCTTCGTCGCTTCGCTTCTCGCAATGACGGCTTGGCTCAGGCCGTCTCGCCAGCGAGGCGCTTCAGCGCCTTTTCCCGCCCGATCAGCGGCAACAGGGCTGCCAGCTCCGGGCCGTGCTCCAGCCCGGTCAAGGCCAGGCGCAGCGGCATGAACAGGGCCTTGCCCTTGGCGCCGGTCGCGGCCGCGACGGCCTGCGTCCAGCTCTTCCAGCTCGTCGCGTCGAAAGGCTCGGCCGGCAGCACGGAAGCCGCCGCTGCGGCAAAGGCGGGGTCGGTGACGACCGGGTGCAGCGGCCCTTCGACGACCTGCCACCAGGCCTTCACATCATCGAGCTTGCCGAGATTGCCACGGACCGCGAGCCAGAAAGGCTCGGTCGCGGGCACGCCCAGTACCGCCAGCCTCTCAGCCACGGCGTCATAAGGCAGCTGGTGGAGCGTGCGGGCGCTCAGCGCCTCCAGCTCATGCTCGTCGAACTTGGCCGGGGCGCGCGAGACATGGGCGAGCTCGACCAGGCCAGCGAGCTCATCCAGGCTGGCGACCGGCCTGACCGCATCCGAGGAGCCGACGAGCACGGCGAGCGCCGCAACGGCCAAGGCCTCGACGCCGCTTTCGCGCAGGCCGCGCAGCGAGAGATGGCCGAGCCGCTTCGACAGCCCCTCCCCGCTCGCCGTCGTCAGCAGATTGTGGTGGCCGAAGAACGGCAGGGCTGCGCCCAGCGCCTCGAAGATCTGGATCTGCACCGCCGTGTTGGTGACGTGGTCCTCGCCGCGGATGACATGGGTCACGCCGGTCTCGGCATCGTCGACGACGGAAGGCAGATGATAGAGATAGCTGCCATCCTCGCGGATCAGCACCTGGTCCGACAGCGAGGCGCAATCGACATGGGCCTCGCCCCGGATGAGATCGTTCCAGGCGACGACGCGCGGCTCCAGCAGGAAGCGCCAATGCGGCTTGCGGCCCTCGGCCTCGAGCTGCGCCCTGTCTTCGGCCGTCAATTTCAGCGCGGCGCGGTCATAGACCGGCGGCAGGCCACGCGCGAGCTGGCGCTTGCGGCGGCGGTCGAGCTCGTCGGCTGTCTCGTAGCAGGGGTAGAGCCGGCCGGCCTCGCGCAGGCGGGCAGCTGCCGCGTCATAGATCGCCAACCGGTCCGACTGTTTGATGACGAAGTCGGGCACGACGCCGAGCCAGGCCAGGTCTTCCGCGATCGCATCAGCGAATTCCGGCTTCGAACGCGCCAGATCGGTATCGTCATAGCGCAGCAGGAAGCGCCCACTATAACGGCGCGCGAACAGCCAGTTGAACATGATCGACCGGACATTGCCGATATGCAGGAAGCCGGTCGGAGACGGTGCGGTGCGGACGAGCGGAGAGGTCATGCGCGGCTTATGGCGCGTTTGACGGGGGCGGACAATCGCCGAGTGATCGCCGCGCCCAGTGATCGTCGCGGTTGCGCGCCGATCGCCTCCGCAGCAATTCCTGTTGCGGCGCAGCAGGACTCGTGGCTAGAAGATGTCATTCGAATGGACCCGGTGAAATTCCGGGTGGCTCTTCCGGCCGCCGATCCGCCGGACAACCCAAATGTCGATCAAGCCTGATCCTGCGCATCGCGCAGGCGCTGATTGCTCGTGGGTTTCGCAATGTCAAAAATGACTGCCTATCGCCGTGAATGGTTCTCCAACATCCGGGCCGACATCCTGTCGGGCATCGTCGTCGCTCTCGCGCTGATCCCGGAAGCGATCGGCTTTTCAGTCATCGCCGGCGTCGATCCCAAGATCGGGCTCTACGCCTCCTTCGCCATCGCCTGTGTCTCCGCCTTCGTCGGCGGACGCCCCGGCATGATCTCGGCCGCTACCGCCGCCACGGCCGTGCTGATGGTCACGTTGGTGAAGGAGCACGGCCTGCAATATCTCTTCGCGGCAACGATCCTGATGGGGCTGATCCAGCTCGGCGCCGGAGCGCTCAGGCTCGGGCGGCTGATGAGTTTCGTCTCGCGCTCGGTCATCACCGGCTTCGTCAATGCGCTCGCCATCCTGATCTTCATGGCGCAGTTGCCCGAACTGATCGGCGTGCCGACGCTGACCTATGCGATGATCGCGGCCGGCCTCGCGATCATCTATCTCCTGCCTTATCTGACCAAGGCAATCCCTTCGCCGCTCGTCGCCATCGCCGTGCTGACGGCGGTCGCATGGGGCTTCGGGCTGAACCTGCGGACGGTCGGCGATCTCGGCGAACTGCCTTCGACCCTGCCCGTCTTCGCGCTGCCGCAGGTTCCGCTGACCTTTGAGACGCTGAAGATCATCTTCCCTTATTCGGTCGCGCTCGCCGCGGTCGGGCTCCTGGAATCGCTGCTGACGGCGCAGATCGTCGACGACATGACCGAGACCGGCAGCAACAAGAGCCAGGAATGCTACGGACAGGGCGCAAGCAACATCGCCTCGGCGCTGATCGGCGGCATGGGCGGCTGCGCCATGATCGGACAATCCGTGATCAATGTGACGTCGGGCGGGCGCGGCCGGCTCTCGACCTTCGTCGCCGGAGCCTTCCTGCTGTTCCTGATCGTCGTGCTCGACGACCTCGTGCGGATCATCCCGATGGCCGCGCTCGTCGCCGTGATGATCATGGTCTCGATCGGCACCTTCTCATGGCGCTCCATCCTCGATCTGCGCCTCAACCCGCTGCCATCCTCCATCGTCATGCTGGCGACAGTCACGACAGTCGTCGCCACGCATGATCTCGCCAAGGGCGTGCTCGTCGGCGTTCTGCTGTCAGGCGTGTTCTTCGCCGGCAAGGTCGCGCGGCTCGTCGCCGTCGATAAGCGCGAAAGCCCCGACGGGAAGAAGTGCGACTACACCGTCCGGGGTCAGATCTTCTTTACCTCGACCGAGAGCTTCCTTGCGGGCTTCGCCTTCGACGAGCGGCCGGAGCGCGTGACGATCGACCTGACCCATGCGCATTTCTGGGACATCTCGGCGATCGCGGCACTCGACAAGGCGGTCCTGCGGTTCCGCCGCAACGGAGCGTTGGTCACCGTGATCGGCCTCAACGAAGCCAGCGCGACCATGGTCGACCGCTTTGGTCAGCACGATAAGGGTGGCGATGCAGGGGCGTCGCCGGTGCATTGAATCGCTCACCGTCATTGCGAGAGCAGCGAAGCAATCCAGGGGAACGTCGAGCGCTGCCGCTCTGGATTGCTTCGCTGCGCTCGCAATGACGATGGAATTGGCCTTCGCTCAGAAGTCGAAGCTCTCCCCGCCCGGCTTGCCCACCCCCTTCACCAGCGTCGCATCAGGCTCGTAGGCGCCCTCGCCCGGGTCGCGAAAAACGTTGACGATCGGGTAGCGGCGGTCGCGACCGAGATTGCGGCCGGTGACCTTCACGCCCGGCGCGGCCTGGCGGCGCTTGTATTCGGCACGATGCAGCAGGCGCTCGACCGCGACGACGGTTTCACGCTCATGGCCGAGCGCGACGATGTCGGCGACGCGCATCTCGCGCTCGATCAGGCAGGCGAGGATGGCGTCGAGCACCTCATAGGGCGGCAGCGCATCCTGGTCGGTCTGGTCCTCGCGCAATTCGGCGCTGGGCGGCCGGGCGATGATGCTCTCGGGGATGACGACGCCATCAGGACCAAGCGCGCCCGCCGGCTTCCAGTGGTTGCGCAGCTGTGCGAGGCGGAAGGCTTGCGTCTTGTAGACGTCCTTGATCGGGTTGAAGCCGCCATTCATGTCGCCATAGAGCGTGGCATAGCCGCAGGACATCTCGGATTTGTTGCCGGTCGTCACCAGCATCCAGCCGAATTTGTTGGAGAGCGCCATCAGGAGCGTGCCGCGCGTCCGGCTCTGCAGGTTCTCCTCCGTGACGTCACGCTGCGTGCCCGCGAAGAGCCCGGCCAGCGCCGCCTCGAAGCCCGCGACCGGCGCCGCGATCGGCAGCGTCTCATAGCGGACACTGAGCGCCCTGGCGCAGGCCTGCGCATCATCCAGGCTCTGCTGGGCGGTGAAGCGGGAGGGCATCATCACGCAAGTGACGCGCCTGGGCCCGAGCGCATCGACGGCGATCGCCGCGCAAAGCGCGGAGTCGAGGCCACCGGAGAGGCCGAGCACGACGCCGGTGAACCCGGTCTTGCCGGCATAGTCGCGCAGGCCCAGCACGCAAGCCCCGTAATCCGCCTCGTCGCCGCTCTCGATCGCCGCGATCTCGCCCGGCTGGGCGCGCCATTGCCCGGCCTCGCGCGCCCACTCGGTGACGACGAGCGCCTCGCGGAAGGCCGGCAGTTGATGCGCCAGCGTCCTGTCGGCAGCGAGCACGAAGGAGGCGCCGTCGAAGACGAGCTCGTCCTGGCCGCCGAGCTGGTTGAGATAGACCAGCGGCAGGCCGGATTCGACCACGCGCGCGACCGCGATATTCATGCGTTCATCGCCGACATCGCGGCGATAGGGCGAGCCATTGGGCGCGAGCAGGATCTCGGCCCCGGTCTCGGCCAGGCACTCGACCACCTCCTCGCTCCAGATGTCCTCGCAGATCGGCAGGCCCAGCCGAACCTTGTCGCGGAACACCACCGGGCCGGGCAGCGGACCGGGCGAAAACACGCGGGAATCGTCGAAGACGCCATAATCGGGCAGCGCCACCTTGAAGCGCACCGACTGGATCAGGCCGCCATCGAGCAGCGCATAGGCGTTGTAGAGCTTGCCGCCCTCAGCCCAGGGCAGGCCCAGGAGCACGGCCGGGCCACCATCCCCAGTCTCGCGCGCGAGTGCCTCGCAGGCCTTGCGGCAGGCATCCTGGAAGGCCGGCTTCAGAACCAGGTCCTCCGGCGGATAACCGCAGAGAAAGAGCTCCGGCAGCATCAAGAGCTCGGCGCCGGCATCGCCTGCGGCGCGGCGGGCGGCGCGGACCTTGTCGGCATTGCCGCAGATGTCGCCGATGGTCGGGTTGAGTTGCGCAAGCGCAAGACGAAGAGAGGTCGCAGTCATGACTTTGCCTGTAGCGCGGCGCCCCAAAGCCAGCAATGCGTGTGGCCCGGGCTTAACTGCCCGTTAGGGTTAATCGGGCATGAATGGCGGCGTGTCGGACAGTGACGATGACCGGCCGGTTTGGAGAAACCTCATGCGCATCCGCTCCCTCATTCTCACCGGCGTAGCAGTTGCCGGCCTCGTTCTGGTCGTGGACCGGGCCGCCTTGGGCGCGGATTACCCGGTCCTGCGCGGCTCGCAGCAGACCGAGGACGCGCCGCCGCGCGATTTCGAATCCGGCACCTTCAACTGGACCGGATTCTATGTCGGCGGCTTTGCCGGTCAGACCCAGACACGCTTCAGGACCGATCGCGGCGTGATGGACCTCGCGAATGGCTTGTTCAACGCCACTACAGCGCTGAACGAAATGTCGCCGGGCGAATTGGTCCGGACTTCGCCGCGTGATGACAGGGGCATCACCTTTGGCGGTTTTGCCGGTTACAACATGGCTTTCGGTGAGGCCGTCATCGGCTTCGAAGCCGAATATTCGCGGATCGATCAAAACACCACCGCTTCGACTCTCGAAGGCCGCCTGCTCTCAAGCGGCCCCGCAATCGTTGCTTCGATTCAGGAAGCCAGGCTGAACGACTATGTCAACGCTCGCCTCCGGCTGGGTTACGCCTATGGCCGATTGATGCCGTATTTCACGATTGGCGCTGCTGCCGGCCGGTTCGACACCAATGTCGCCGTGGCTGCCGACTGGCGCCCATCGACCACCAGCACGACCAGCTATTTCGGCTATCCACGCATCGCTGGTGGTCCGAAAAAAGACGTCTGGGGCTACGGCATGAGCGTCGGCGGTGGCGTCGAGGCCGCCCTGGCCGACAACATCGTCGTTCGCGGCGAATATCTCTTCACGCGCTTCAACAATGTCGAGGGCGTCACAGTGAACGTGAACACTGCCCGCGTCGCGGCCGCTCTCAAATTCTGAGAACCGCAGCCAGCTTGCAGCAGCGTCTCGCCGAGAGTATATATCTCTGCATATACTCTCGGGAGATGCCATATGTCGGACATCCGCACCGCGAAACTGTTTCAGAACGGCGCCAGCCAGGCCGTCCGGCTGCCTGCGGAATTCCGCTTCTCCGGCACGCAGGTCTATGTCAGCCGCGACGAGCGAACCGGCGACGTGATCCTCTCCAGCCGCCCCGCTGCACGTGACTGGGCCGAGTTCTGCGAGCTCACCGGCGAAATCAAGGGCACGGACGCCTTCATGGCCGAGCGACCGCTGAATACCGCCCCCAAACATCGCAAGATCTTCGAGGATGAGGCGTGAGCCTGCTGCATATGCTCGACACGGATATGTCGAGCTACATCATCAAGGGCCGCTTGCCGAACGCGGCTGCCATCCTCTCGGCGATCCCATCCTCGAAACTCTGCATCTCGGCGGTGACGAGGGCCGAATTGCTTTACGGGCTGAAACGCCTGCCCTTGGACCATCGCCTGCACCTGGTCGTGCGGCGTTTCCTGGACATGGTCCCTTCTCTGCCTTGGGATGCCGCGGCTGCCGACCATTATTCCGAGATACGCCACCAGCTCGCCAGCACCGGTCAGCCGATCGGCGAACTCGACATGATGGTCGCGGCCCATGCGATCGCGGCCGGCGCTGTGCTGGTGACCAACAACACCCGGCACTTCTCGCGGATCACCGCACCGCTCGTCATGGCGAACTGGATGGATGCGCCGCAGCCCGGCTGACACCGGGCTGCGGTTGTCGTCTTTACTCGGCCGCCTCGACCTCCGGGCGCACCCGGCCCGAGCGCTCGCGCTTGACCAGCTCGGCAACGAGGAAGGCGAGTTCCAGCGCCTGCTCGGCGTTGAGGCGCGGGTCGCAGACCGTGTGGTAGCGGTCGTTGAGATCCGCATCGGTCATGCCGCGCGCGCCGCCGGTGCATTCGGTGACGTTCTTGCCGGTCATCTCCAGATGCAGACCGCCGGCATGGGTGCCCTCGGCCTGGTGGACGGCAAAGAAGTTCTTCACCTCGGTCATGATCAGGTCGAAGGGCCGCGTCTTGTAGCCGCTCGCCGCCTTGACCGTGTTGCCGTGCATCGGGTCGCAGGACCAGACGACATTGCGCCCTTCCCGCTTGGTGGCGCGCACCAAAGCCGGCAGGTTGTCGAAGACCTTGTCGGCGCCGAAGCGGGCGATCAGCGTCAGACGGCCCGGCTGGTTTTGCGGGTCCAGGACATCGATCAGCTTCAGCAAGCCGTCGACGGTCGTGGACGGCCCGCATTTCAGGCCGATCGGATTGCGGATGCCGCGGAAGAACTCGACATGGGCATGGTCGAGCTGGCGCGTGCGGTCGCCGATCCAGACCATGTGGCCGGAGGTGTCGTAGTACTCGCCCGTGGTCGAGTCGGTGCGCGTCATCGCCTGCTCGTAGCCGAGCAGCAGCGCCTCATGGCTGGTGTAGAAATCCGTCGTGCGCATCTCGGGATGCGTCTCGGGATCGATGCCGATGGCGCGCATGAAGTCGAGCGACTCGGTGATGCGCTCGGCCACCTCGTTGTAGCGCGACGAGGCCGGCGCATCCTTGACGAAGCCGAGCATCCAGCGATGCGCATTGTCGAGATTGGCGTAGCCGCCGGTCGCGAAGGCGCGGATCAGGTTCAGCGTCGCCGCCGACTGTCTGTAGGCCTCGAGCTGGCGGCGCGGATCGGGGATGCGCGCGTCGGGCGTGAACTCGATGTCGTTGACGATGTCGCCCTTGTAGCTCGGCAGTTCGACGCCGCCGATCGTCTCCGTTCCAGCCGAACGCGGCTTGGCGAACTGGCCGGCGATGCGCCCGACCTTCACCACCGGCGAGCCGCCAGCGAAGGTGAGCACCACCGCCATCTGCAGGAAGAGCCGGAAGAAATCGCGAATGTTGTCGGCGGAGTGCTCGGCGAAGCTCTCCGCACAATCCCCGCCCTGAAGGAGGAAGGCCTCGCCGCTTGCGACTTTCGCGAGAGCCTTCTTCAACTTGCGCGCCTCACCCGCAAAAACGAGCGGCGGAAAGCCGGCGAGCTGCTGCTCAACCGCCTTCAAGGCTGCCTGATCCGGGTATTCCGGCATCTGCTGAACGGGCTTGGCCCTCCAGCTCTCGGGCGTCCAACGCTCCGACATTTGTCTTGCTCCTGCTTGCGATCGCGCGGCGGTTAACCTCATCTCAGCGCGAAGCGGGGCCTATACACCGATCATCGCAAGCTGACCACCATGACGACGCCGCTTGGCGCGGAAAGGCCGCGCGGCCTTTGCCCGGCCGAAGGCGGAAGCGTGAATCTTCGCAACACGATGGCGCGTTCGGCTCACATCCTGAATCCGGCGGTTGAGACGCTGATTCAAGCCGCTGAGATGGCGATTCAACGACATCGACGATCGCTTCAACGGCTTCAGAGTTTGAATCATGCGGAGCTGGCAGGAAGAGATGGACGCCTGCCGCTCAGGCAGCCTCAATATCGGTGCGGCTGAAATCGTCGCCCTTAAACAGCAACCGCGCCTTGAGATGCCTGGCCGTCGCGTAGGAGAAGCAAGCGCCGAGATTGAGGATGCCGGGGCGGCCGCCGCCGAGGCCGTAACGCTCGGCCGCAGCCACGGCCCCCGCCGTGATCTCGGCGTCGGGCGCGATCGGCGTCACCATCGTCAACTCACAGAAAATCGTGACCAGTTCGAAAGCACGGTCGCGGCTCACCCGGTGGAGACGCGCAACGGCAGAGGCAGCCTCCCAGAGTGTAACGGTCGAGGCATGCCGCAATTCAGGCCCACGCGGCCAATTCTCCAGCCTCTGCGCGAGCGCCTCGCCGTCGCTCTCTCGTCCCAGGATCGCGGCCATCGCCGAGGCATCAACAACGATCACGGCCGCTCTGACTCGCCGTTCAAGTCGTCATAAAACGCGCGGTCGGCCACCAATCCCGTTTTACCGGCCTTTCTCAACTCTTCATGAATCGGAGCCAGCTTCTCCCAAAGCGTCTTTTCTGGAACGTCGCGTTCGGCTTTTTCCACCAGCGCCAGGCGGATGATCTCGGTCACACCCGTGCCGTGCCGGCGAGCCAGATCGCGCGCCAGCGTCTCGACGGCCTCGTTCTTGATGCTCAAACCCATGTCAGCATCTCCTTTCTAGAATTCGGCAGGGCCATTCTATAATCCAAAACAGCCGTTGCGTCAGCAGGTCGATGTGGCGTCGCCTGGCCTGCGCCGCCAGCCCTTCGCCATCTATTGGCGCCTGCTTTGTGGCCCGGGCGATCGATCCTGCTCTCACTCTTGGATGCGAGACGGATTCAGATTTCAGATGGCATCACTTTGTGATTCCATCTGAAATCATCCGGCTCTAGCGTTCGCCCCAAGATAGAAAGAGAAACTGGCAGGGAAACGCAGATGGGCTTTCGGTGCTTCGCAATGGTGGGGGCATTTTTCGCCGCCACACTCTCCAGTGCTTTCGCAGAGGAAGCCCTGTCGCTACGCGGCATGGGCTCGTTCCATGTCGGCGGCAAGCTGGTCGAGATTTCAGGCCGGCCGGTCAAGGAGGTGACCTTCACGCCCGGCGGCGTTCCGGCCAAGGTCGATCCGAACGGCACCTACCAGACCGGCCAGATGTATGTGCAGTATTTCCTGCCGCAGAACGAGCGCGGCGCCGCCCCTCTCCTGCTCTGGCATGGCGGCGGCATGACCGGCGTCAATTACGAGACGACGCCGGACGGGCGGCAGGGCTGGCTCGAGTTCTTCCTGCGCAAGGGCTGGGCGGTCTACAACTCCGACGCGGTCGAGCGCGGCCGTTCGGGCTGGGCGATGTATCCCGACGTCATTCCAGGCGAGCCCGTCTTCCTGACCACAGCGAACCCGTTCGAGCGCTTCCGCATCGGCGACGGCGCGGGCAGCTATAATGGCGATCCCGCCAAGCGGAAATATCTCACTGGGAGCCAGTTCCCGGCCGATGGCTACGACAATTTCGTCAAGCAGATCGTGCCGCGCTGGACCTCCACCGACCAGATGATCATCGATGCCTATATCGCCGAGGTCGACAAGGTCTGTCCCTGCGTGATCGCCTTCCACAGCCAGGCCGGGCAGTTCGGCTTCAAGGTGGCGCAGGCGCGCCCCGACAAGGTCAAGGCGCTGATCGCAGTCGAGCCGGCGGGCCTGGGCGACCCAGCCAAGGCCGATCTCCTGAAGAACATCCCCGTGCTGATGGTCTATGGCGATTATGTCGAGCAGGACGCGCGCTGGCCGGCGATCCGCAAGGCGGGAACCGATTTCGGCGACAAGATCAGGGCTGCCGGCGGCTCGGTCGACGTCGTCAATCTCCCGACTGTGGGCATCAAGGGAAACTCCCACATGATGATGCTCGACAAGAACAATCTGGAGGTCGCGCAGCTGATCCAGGACTGGCTCGCCAAGAAGGGGCTCAGCAAATAACCCGCGGCGGACGTGCTCTTCCGCTGCAGAGATGCAGCGCAACCGTGCGGTCGAAATCGGCCTTGGTCACGCCCATCGTCACAGTTCTTTCCCCGCCGGCCAAACCGACCTACCTTTTCATCTAGTTTGAAAATCAGGTGGGAAATTCGCCATGGTCACGATTGGCGCTTTTGAGGCCAAGACTCATCTCTCGGCGCTGCTCGAACGGGTCGCCGCCGGCGAGGAGGTGGTCATCACCAAGCATGGCAAACCGATCGCGCGGCTGACCGGCGCGGGCGATATCGATCAATCGCGCCGCGACGAGGCCTTCGCCAGATTGAAAGCGCTGCGCGGCAGAACGACGCTCGGCGGGCTATCCTGGAAGGATTTGCGGGACGAGGGGCGGCGGTGACGCTCGTCATCGACGCTTCGATCGCGCTCGCATGGTGTTTCGAGGACGAGGCGTCCCCGGAGAGCGATGCGATCGCGGAACGGGTTCGCCAAAGCGGAGCGATCGTGCCCGGCCTGTTCGCGCTGGAAATCGGCAACATCCTGTTGCAGGCCGAGCGGAAGGGCCGCCTCAGCGCCGCCGCGGTCTCCGAGCGCCTGGAACTGCTCGGCCAATTGGCGCTGGTCACGGATGCGGAGACCGCGGGCCGCGCCTGGCGCGAGACGCAAAATCTCGCGCGCGCCCACCGCCTGACGAGCTATGACGCAGCCTCTCTAGAACTGGCGCTGCGCATGGGGGCAACGCTGGCGACGCGCGACCGAGACCTGGCGGCCGCCGCCCGATCGCTCGGCGTGCCCGTGCTGCCCTGACCGCTACCCCGCCCGCGCCGTCCGCATCGTCACGAGTTCCTCCGCAGCACTGGGATGGAGCGCAATGGTGCGGTCGAAATCGGCCTTGGTCGCGCCCATCGTCACCGCGATGGCGACAGCCTGGATGATCTCGCCGGCGTCATGGCCGAGGATGTGGACGCCGAGCATCCTGTCCGTCTTCGCGTCGACCATAAGCTTCATGTAGATCCGCTCCTGCCGGCCCGAGATCGTCGCCTTCATCGGCCGAAAAGCCGATTCGAAGACCCGCAGCTCGTAGCCGGCCGCGAAGGCCTGGTTCTCGGTCAAGCCGACCGTGCCGATCTCCGGCGTGGTGAAGACGGCCGAGGCCACGAGGTTGTGCTCCATGTGCCAGGGCTTGCCGCCGAAGGTCGTGTCGGCGAAGGCGTGGCCCTCCCGGATCGCCACCGGGGTCAGATTGACGCGGTTGGTGACGTCGCCGACGGCGTGGATCGAGGGCACGCTGGAGGCGGAATTCTCGTCGACCATGATCTCGCCGACGGGGCCTAGCTTGACGCCGGCGGTCTCCAGCCCGAGCCCGACCGTGTTGGGCCGGCGACCGGTCGCGACCAGCACCACCTCGGCGTCGATCGGGCTGCCCTTGGCGCAATGGGCGCGGCGCACGCCATCCGGCAGCAATTCGATCCTGTCGATGGTGCAGCCGAGCCGCAGCGTGATGCCGGCATGCTCCAGCGCATCGCGCAGGCGGGTGCGGATGTCCTCGTCGAAGCCGCGCAGGATGTTGTCGCCGCGATGCAGCAGCGTCACCGCGACGCCGAGCCGCGCGAAGACGCTGGCGAATTCGAGCGCGATATAGCCGCCACCGACGACCAGCATGCGCTTGGGCAGGCTCGGCAGATGGAAGATCTCGTTCGAGGAGATGCCGAGCTCGCCGCCGGGGATCGGCGGATCGAAAGCGGGATAGCCGCCGGTCGCGACCAGGATATGGCGGGCGCGGATGGTCTCGCCGCTCTTCACCAGGCGCAGGCTATGGGGCCCCTCGACGACGGCGCGCTCCTCGCGAATCGCGACCTTGGCGCCCTCCAGGCCCTTGCGGTAGAGGCCCGACAGCCGCGTGACCTCGCCCGCCACGGCACCGCGCAGGGTCGGCCAGTCGAAGCTCGGCTTGGGAATGTTCCAGCCGAAGCCGGCGGCATCCTCAAAATCATCAGCGAAGCGGCTGGCATAGACGAAAAGCTTCTTGGGCACGCAGCCGCGAATGACGCAGGTGCCGCCGATGCGGTCCTCCTCCGCGATCATCACCTTGGCGCCGTGGCCAGAGGCGATGCGGGCAGCGCGCGTGCCGCCGGAGCCCGCCCCGATGACGAAGAGATCGACGTCGAATTCACTCATCGGCTTGTCTCCGTATCATTTCGGCTGGCATCGTTTCGCCCGGCATCGTTTTGCCTGATGCTCATGAACCAGATCGCCGTTGCGCCAAGAGCCGCGATCCACCAGCCCTGCCAGGCGCCATGGCCGACCGAGGCCACACCCAGCGCCGCAGCGACAACCGCAAGGCGGGGGCTGAGAACCCGGGCCGGCATATGGCGAAGGCGTCCCAGGAATACGAGCCCCGCAGCGCAGATCAGCAGGACGCCGGTCAGGCCGGTCTCGACCCAGACCTGCAGGAAGGCGTTATGGGGATGGCCGACATCGAGCAGCAGGCGGTGCGGCTCGGAGACCGCGGCCGCGGCCGGATGGGTGCGCAAGGCTGCCGAGGTTCCAAAACCGAAGCCGGTCAGCGGGCGCGCCCTGATCGCCTCGCCGAAGCTGAGCCAGATGTCGACGCGGTCGCGCGCATGGGCGCGGGCAAGCTGCTCGTAGACGCCAACTGGCAGGATGCGGTCGGCGAGCGGGCCGAGCACGGGCGCGACCGCCATCATGGCGACGAAGGCAAGCGCCACACCGGCCAGCGCCAGGCGCGGCAAGGCCAGCGCGACGAGCCAGGTTGCGGCCATCAGCATCAGCCCGAGCTTGGCCGCGCCGCTCTCGCCGGCCATGATCGCGGCGGTGACGAAGACGGCCGCTAGTCCGGCAAGCGCCCGACCGCCGCGCCCGGCTCCGGGGCCAGCCCAAAGGCCGTAGACCGCCGGGGCCAGCAGGAGCAGGCAGGTCAGGAGCGGCCGATTGAAGATAAAGAGCTGGCTCCGAAGCCCCAGAGCGTCACGCAGGCCCGGCCCGAGGCGCAATTCGCCCAGGACCAGGATGCCGGTCAGTGCCAGCGACCAGCCCAGCGCCCGCCTGGCGCGTGCAGGCGCCGTCTGCGGCCAGCACAGGGCGACGACGAAGCCAGACGCCAGCGACAGGACCAGCTCGCCATACATGGCGAGCCCGGTGCGCGGGAGATGGCTCCACAGCAGCGTCACCAGGGCCCAGCCGAGGAAGCCGAGCAGCACCAAGGCCAGGGGCTGCACCAGGAGTGCGCGCGCCTGCTTCAGCCGGGCCGGCAGGCGCCCGGCCAAGGCCTCGGCAGCAAGGACCGCCAGCGCGGCCAGCGAGAGCAGCAGCGGTGCGGAGCGGTTGGCCGCCCACATCACCGGCGGGAGCATGATGAGAAGCGCGCTGGCGATATTCAGGGCCAACGCGGCATGGCCAGCTGGCACGGCTTCGTTCGCCGCGGGCTCTTGCGGCGCGGGCTCTTGAGATGTCGGAGACAAGATCGATCGGCTCATCGGCAAGCGATTACGCGATCGCGGCTGGTCCGCCTAGAGCATTGCTCCTGCGGAAAACCGGTACCCGTTTTTTCGCGGAATTTCGTCTCGAAGCGCGCCGTCATCCGTGACGACTGCAAGGAGACACAAGGATCCATGCCGGAACCTCACTCGCAAGCGCGCCGGAATGACGAGGCTGCTCCAGATCAAGTCATTCGGCCCCAGCTAGCGGCTTGCCGCAGCGATCCAGCCATCAGTTGGGGTCGCTGCGGCAAGCCGTTCCCCGAGGGTTGCGCGCGGCAATTTATGAGATTGTATTATGCAATCACGTGCAATTGACGCTGGAAGTGTCAAAGTGTCACTGCGGATCGTTCAAGATAAAATCTGCGGGAAACCCGCGAGCGGAGGAAACCCATGCTGAGATCCATTCTGAAGCGCGGCGCTGTCACTGCCGTGGCCTTGGCTGGCCTGTCGACGGCCGCTTTCGCCCAGCTCGAACTGAAGATCATGGCGCCTGCCGCGCCCGGCGGCGGCTGGGACGGAACCGCCCGCTCGATGCAGCAGGTGCTGACGGCGTCTGGCATCGCCAAGAGCGTGCAGGTCAACAACGTCAACGGCGCCGGCGGCACGATCGGGCTTGCCCAGTTCGTCAACGGCGCCAAGGGCGACGGCTCGCAACTGATGGTCAACGGCTTCGTCATGGTCGGCGCCATCCTGCTGAACAAGTCGCCGGTGAACCTGTCGCAGATCACGCCGATCGCGCGGATCACCGCCGAGGCCGAGGTCATCGTCGTGCCGACGGATTCGCCGATCAAGAACGCCAAGGACCTGGCCGACCGCGTCAAGGCCGATCCGGCCAAGGTGACCTGGGCCGGCGGCTCGGCCGGCGGCGTCGACCACATCATGGCGGCACTCTTCGCCGGCGCCGTCGGCGCCGACGCGACCAAGGTCAACTACATCCCGTTCTCCGGCGGCGGCGAGGCACTGGCTGCGATGCTGGGCGGGCGCGTCACGGCCGGCATCTCCGGCTATGGCGAGTTCGAAGGCCAGATCAAGGCCGGCAAGCTGCGCGTGATCGGCGTCAGCTCGGGCTCGCGCCTGCCCAACGCTCCCGATGCCCCGACGCTGAAAGAGGGCGGCGTCAATCTCGAAGTGCTGAACTGGCGCTCGGTGATGGCGCCGGCCGGCATCACGCCCGAGCAGCGCAAGGTTCTCTCGGACGCGATCGAGAAGATGGTCAAGACCAAGGAATGGGCCGAGGTCCTCAAGGCGCGCGGCTGGGACGACGCCTATCTCGGCGGCGCTGCCTTCGAGACCTTCCTGAAGGACGAGGACGCCCGCGTCACCAAGGTGCTCAAGGATGTCGGCCTGGTAAAGTAAGACCTATCTGCAAAACCACTTGACGAAGGGGCCGTGCAAGCGGCCCCTTTGTTTACGGATCAACGCCGGATCAACCGGCGAAGCCGCGAGGCAAGAGCGCGCAAGACGAGAGCGCGCAAGGCGAGAGGGTTGGAATGAACCAGGATGTCACCACAAGCCGGGTCGACCGGCCTGCCCTCGTCGTCGCGGCCCTGCTGCTCATCGCTGCGGCATTCGTGTTCTACGACGCCCGCTCGCAGACCATCGTCTCGACCTATGGCCTCGGCCCCACGGCCATGCCCTATCTGGTCAGCGCCGTACTGGCCATTCTGGGTCTGTCGCATGTCGTCGTCGCCTTCCGCGAAGGCCTTCCCAAGCCGGAAGCGGTCGACCGCAACGCCATCCTCTGGCTGACCGGCGGGCTGATCGGCCTGATCGCCTGCATCGGGCTCGGCGGCGGCTTCATCATTGCGACCGCGATCGTGTTCTCCTGCACCGCCCGCTCCTTCGGACGTCAGGCGCTGGCGATCGATTTCGGCATCGGCGCCGTGCTGGGTCTGTCGATCTTCCTGCTGTTCTCGAAGCTGCTGCAGCTGACGCTGCCGTCCGGCCCCCTCGAAAACCTGTTCTGAGAGGCCCGGCACAATGGATACCTTCGCCTCGCTGATGCACGGCTTCTCCGTCGCGCTCGAGCCCTCCAAGCTGCTCTTCGCCCTGGTCGGCGTGTTTCTCGGCACCGCCGTCGGCGTGCTGCCGGGCATCGGGCCGGCCCTGACGGTCGCGCTGCTCCTGCCCGTCACCTTCAAGCTCGACCCCGCCGGCTCGATGATCATGTTCGCCGGCATCTATTACGGCGGCATGTATGGCGGCTCGACCACGGCGATCCTGATCAACGCGCCGGGCGAAAGCGCCTCGCTGGCGACTGCGCTCGAAGGCTCGAAAATGGCCAAGGCCGGCCGCGGCGGGCCGGCACTCGCCACCGCCGCAATCGGCTCCTTCGTCGCGGGCACGATTGCGACGCTGGGACTTGCCTTCCTCGCGCCCTGGCTCGTCGACATCGCGGTCAAGTTCGGGCCGTGGGATTATTTCGGCCTGATGATCCTGGCCTTCGTCACAGTGTCGGCGACCTTCGGCGACTCGCCCCTGCGCGGGCTGACCAGCCTCGCGATCGGCGTGACGCTCGGGCTGGTCGGCATCGATAAATTGACCGGCCAGGCGCGCCTGACCTTCGGCGTGCCCGAACTGCTCGATGGGGTCGAGGTGACGACGCTGGCGGTCGGCCTCTTCGCGGTCGGCGAGGCACTCTATGTCGCCTCCAAGCGCTTCCGCGACCCCGAAGAGATCGTGCCGATCAAGGGCTCGCTCTGGATGACGAAGGAAGACTGGAAGCGCTCCTGGGCGCCCTGGCTGCGTGGCACCGCCTTCGGCTTCCCGATCGGCGCGTTGCCGGCGGGCGGGGCGGAAGTGCCGACCTTCCTGAGCTATTCGACCGAGCGGAAGCTCTGCAAATATCCCGGCGAATTCGGCAACGGCGCGATCGAGGGCGTGGCGGGGCCGGAAGCGGCCAACAACGCCTCGGCCGCGGGCACGCTCGTGCCGCTGCTGACGCTGGGCCTGCCGACCTCGGCGACGGCGGCGATCATGCTGGCGGGCTTCCAGCAATACGGCCTGAACCCGGGCCCGCTGCTCTTCGCCGAGCGGCCGGACCTGGTCTGGGGGCTGATCGCCTCGCTCTTCATCGCCAACGCCATGCTGGTGATCATCAACCTGCCGCTGATCGGGCTCTGGGTCCGCCTGCTGGCGATCCCGCAGCCCTGGCTCTATGCCGGCATCCTCGTCTTCGCGGCGATGGGCACGCTTGCGGTCAAGGCCTCGGTGGTCGAGCTCTCGATGCTGTTCGTCTTCGGGTTTCTTGGGTTCCTGATGCGCCGCTACGACTATCCCGTCGCGCCGATGGTGGTTGGGCTGATCCTGGGGCCGATGGCGGAGGCTCAGCTCAGGCGCGCTTTGCAGATCAGCCTCGGCGATCCGATGATCCTGCTGGAGAACCCCGGCTCCGCCATCCTTCTGAGCCTGGCCTTCATCGGGCTGATCGCGCCCTTCGTGATGAGCGGACTGAACAGGTTCAAGGCCTCGGAGGACTGAGCAAGATCATTCGCCGAATAACGCTATCGCTCCAACGATTCAGATCGATGTCGTTGATCAGCTTTCGCGAAAGCCGCGTTGCACGGCCGATCCTGTAGGCATCGAATGGCATGACCATAAGGGACAAGCCGGAACTGCTCCTGCTGCATGCCCTGCCCCTTGATGGCTCGATGTGGGCAGAGCAGGAGCAGCTCTTGTCGGGCTTCACCTACGCGCCGACGCTCTATCCCTTTGGCGACAGCATCCAAGCCTGGGCAGCCGCAGCTCTGAATCTCGCGAAAGGCAATCGGCTTATCGTCGTGGGCTGCTCGATTGGGGGCTCTTGCGCGCTCGAGCTGGCTGCGATCGCGCCCGATCGCATTGCTGCTCTCGTCCTCATCGGAACCAAGGCCAGGCATCGGCCGGACCCAGCCTTTCATGCCTCGGCGCTGAGGACGCTCCAGGACAAGGGATTGGAGGAGGCTTAGGAGATTTTCTGGGCTCCCTTGTTTTCACCCTCGGCCAATGCCCGCGCCTTCGATGAAGGGAAGCGGATCTTGCTGCGCCAGTCGCCGCCGGATATTGCGCGCGGCATAACCGCGTTCCATAGCCGACCCAGCCGAGACCAGCTCATTTCGACGTTTCCTCACCCGGTCATCGTCGTGACGGGCGCGGATGATATCGCTCCCGGCATCGACGTGAGCAAGGCGCAAGCCGCCTCGGCGCTGCATGGACAGGTTCATGTCATCCCGGGATGTGGCCACTACGTGCCGCTGGAGCGCCCCGGTGATCTCAATGCGATCCTAGAAGAGGTGATCGCCGCCTGCGGCACAGACTAACCGCCGAGATTTGCAATCAAACCATTTTCACGCAACGACAGCGTGCATTGTTGTTGCGCCTGAACAAATGTGGCGTGAATTTGCTCTCCCCTTCATCAGCCGCATCGCGGCCCGTCGAGCGAGGATCATCATGAGCGACACAACGCTTCCAGCTTCCGCCGCACCCGCCGCCGAGCCCAGCCTGCACCGCGTCATGGGCCCCTGGCTGCTCCTGCTCTTCATCGTCGGTGACATTCTCGGCACCGGCATCTATGCACTGACCGGCCAGGTCGCCAAACAGGTCGGTGGCGTGGTCTGGCTTCCCTTCCTCGTCGCCTTCATCGTGGCGATGGTGACGGCCTTCAGCTATCTTGAACTCGTCACCAAATATCCCAAGGCGGCGGGCGCGGCGCTCTATACGCACAAGGCCTTCGGAATCCATTTCATCACCTTCATCGTCGCCTTCGCGGTGATGTGCTCGGGCATCACATCGGCCTCGACCGCCTCGCGCGCTTTCGCGGCGAACATGTCCAACGCCTTCGGGCTCGGCCTGTCGAGCGGTGTGGGCATCACTCTGATCGGGCTCGGCTTCATGGCTCTGGTCGCTGCTGTGAACCTGCGCGGCGTCGGTGAGAGCGTGAAGGCCAATGTCGTCCTGACCTGCGTCGAGCTGACCGGGCTGCTGATCATCATTACCATCGGCCTGATGGCGATCATGGCCGGCCAGGGCGATGTCTCGCGCGTACTCGAATTCAAGACCACGGGCGACAGCGGCGCGTTCTGGCCGGTGGTCGCGGCGACCACGCTCGCCTTCTTCGCCATGGTCGGCTTCGAGGATTCAGTCAATATGGCCGAGGAGTGCAAGGAGCCGACACGGATCTTCCCCAAGGTGTTGCTGACGGGGCTGGTGATCACCGGCGTCATCTATGTGCTGGTCTCGATCTCGGCGATCACGCTGGTGTCGCCCGAGCAGCTCGGCGAGGGCGAGACGCCGCTGCTCAAGGTGGTGCAGGCCGGCGCACCGAACTTCCCCCTCTGGATCTTCGGCTTCATCACCATGTTCGCGGTCGCCAACAGCGCGCTGATCAACATGCTGATGGCGAGCCGGCTGGTCTATGGCATGAGCCGCGAGCATGTGCTGCCGCCCCTGCTCGGCAAGGTGCATGCAACGCGGCGCACGCCCTATATCGCGATCGGCTTCACCACACTGCTCGCCTTCGCGCTGATCACCTTCGTCGGCGAGGTGCCGGCGCTCGGCGGCACGACGGCGCTGCTGCTGCTCTGCGTCTTCACCATCGTCAACGTCGCCGTGCTGATCCTGCGCAAAGACACGGTGGAGCACGATCATTTCCGGACGCCGACCGTGCTGCCGGTGCTGGGCGCGCTCGCCTGCGCCTTCTTCGCCGGGCCGTGGACCGGGCGCGATCCGGTTCAATACCAGATCGCTGGGGTGCTGATCGGCATCGGCATCGCGCTTTGGATCGTGACGGTGATGGTCAACCGCGCCAGCGGCGTGAGGCTGTCCGACCCGAGCGCGGACACAATCGGCGGACGCGGCCCGCTCAACTGAAGCGGGTCCTTAGATCACACCGCATTCGGACGGAATCGCCCGAATGCAAAAAACCTGATCGCTTCCCAGAGTTCAGAGCATTGCTCCCCACGAAAAACCGGCACTCATTTTTTCGCGCGATGCTCTAGAGCAATTTCCGATCTGATTGGATCGTTCATTTGCTCTAGCCCTTTGGTTTAACGCGTTTTCTCCGCGCAAACGCTTCGCGTTTGTCGCGAGGGAACCGGTATCCACTTCGCTCGAAAACGCTTTAGCAAGAAGGCCGCCCGCACCAGCGGACGGCCTTTTTCTGACGAGCGCATCGCAAGTGGCGCGCCCTTACATCTGGTGGCCGCGCTTGCGCATTTCCTGGGTGAAGCGGTCGAACAGGAAATTGCTGGTGTTGATGCTCCAGGGCTCCAGCACCACGTAGATCTCGTCGATCGCCTTGGCGCGCGCCGCGTTGTAGCGCTGGCCGACCGGCGATTTGAAGAAGGCGACGACCTCCTTGAGATCGGCTTCGTTGATCTTCCGGGCAAAAATCTCCGACGCCGAGACCATGATCTCCGCCCGCTTGGCGTCAGCCTCCGGCTTCAGCGCCTCGATGACCGCGTCCATGTCCTTCTTCATCTCGGGGCGGGTCGTGCCGACGAGCTGCTTCGTGCGCTCGCTGAACTCGGTGTAGATCGACTCCAGCGACGAGGAGATGCCGGTGAGCTCGGCGGCTTCACGCGCCAGCTGAAGGTGGCTGGGCGTGATAGCCGGGGCCGCCGTCTGCGCGAAAGCCGGCGCCGACAGGATCAGGGCGAGACCAAGAGCCGCGCTGGCGAGAGAGTGACGGATCATGCAGTGGTCCTTCGTCATGCGGCCGGACAACGGCCCGGTGCGCAGGCGGCCGCGGCGGGCCGTTTCGGTTTCAGAGCGATCTTTAGAGCAATACGCGAAAAAATGGGTATCGGTTTTTCGCGTGAGCAATGCTCTCAACTCCAGGAATCAATCACGTTTCTCGCATTCGGGCGGTTCCATCCGAATGCGAGAAACGTGATCTAGCGTGGTTTGCACCAATTGGGAATCACCCGGTCGCGCCAAGCAGGCGCAAGCCGTCGGCGCCCGCCAGGATGGCGCCCGATGCCAGGCCGATGAAGAGCCCGTGCTCGACGACGCCGGGAACCTGGCCGAGCGCGAGCGCCAAAGCCTCGGGCTGCGCGATCGCTCCCAGATGAGCGTCCAGGATGTAGTTGCCGTTATCGGTGACGAGCCTCGCACCATCGGGCCGCTTGCGCAGCACAAGTTCTCCGGCAGAGCCGCAGCCGGCGATGGCGGCAGCCACGGCGCGGCGCGTCGCCTCCAGGCCGAAAGGCACGACCTCGATCGGCAGCGGAAAGCGGCCGAGCCGCTCGACCAGCTTGCTGTCATCGGCGATGACGATCATCCGAGCGGAGGCGGCCGCGACGATCTTCTCGCGCAGATGCGCCGCGCCGCCGCCCTTGATCAGGCGCAGGGCGGAATCGATCTCGTCGGCCCCATCGACCGTGAGATCGAGTTCCGGCGTCTCGTCCAGAGTCGACATCGGAATGGCGAGCGCAAGCGCCTGCGCCTGCGTCGCCTCCGAGGTCGCGACGCAGATCACGTCGAGCCCCGCAGCGACGCGCTGGCCGAGCAGATCGACGAAATGCTTCGCCGTCGAGCCCGTGCCCAGGCCCAGGCGCATGCCGGGGCGCACGAGCTCGAGCGCCCGCGCCGCCGCCAGCTTCTTCAGATCATCGGCGGTCAAACGCCCAGCCCGCCCATCAGCATGTATTTGATCTCGACGAACTCATCCATGCCATGGAGCGAGCCCTCGCGGCCGAGCCCCGATTCCTTGACGCCGCCGAAGGGGGCGACCTCGGTGCCGAGCATGGCCGAGTTGATGCCGACCATGCCGTATTCGAGCTCCTCGGCGACGCGGAAGGCGCGGCCGAGATCCTTGGAGTAGAAATAGGCGGCCAGGCCGAAGGGCGTGTCGTTGGCCATCGCCACGACCTCGTCCTCGGTCTTGAAGCGATAGACCGGGGCGACCGGGCCAAAAGTCTCCTCATTGGTCACCAGCATCTTGGTGGTGACGCCCGAAAGCACCGTCGGCTCGTAGAAGGTGCGGCCAAGCGCATGGCGCTTGCCACCGACGACGACCTTGGCGCCATGGGCGACGGCGTCGGCGACGTGGCGCTCGACCTTCTCGACCGCGCGCTCATTGATCAGCGGGCCCTGCACGACGCCGACCTCGACGCCGTTGCCGACCTTCATCTTGGCGACCTCGCCGGCGAATTTCGCGACGAACTCGTCATGGACGCCGTCCTGGACGAAGAGGCGATTGGTGCAGACGCAGGTCTGGCCCATGTTGCGGTACTTGGCTGCGATCGCGCCCTGGACGGCGGCGTCGATATCGGCGTCGTCGAAGACGATGAAGGGTGCGTTGCCGCCCAGTTCCAGCCCGACCTTCTTCACCGTCGAGGCGGCTTGCTGCATCAGAAGCTTGCCGACAGGCGTCGAGCCGGTGAAGCCGATGAAGCGCACGGCGGGGTGCGAGGTCATGACGCCGCCGATCGCCTTGGCATCGCCGGTGACGATGTTGAGGACGCCAGCGGGAATGCCCGCGCGCTCGGCGAGCTCGGCCAGCGCCAGCGCGGTCAGCGGCGTATCGGGCGCGGGCTTGACCACGAAGGTGCAGCCGGCAGCGAGGCCAGGCGAGCATTTGCGCGTGATCATCGCGGCTGGGAAGTTCCAGGGCGTGATCGCGGCGCAGACGCCGACGGGCTGCTTCTGGATGATGATGCGCGAATTCGGGAAGGGCGAGGGAATGGTCTCGCCATAGATGCGCTTGGCTTCCTCCGCGTAGAACTCGACGAAGGAAGCGGCGTAGGCGACCTCGCCGCGGGCTTCCGTGATCGGCTTGCCCTGCTCGGCGGTCATGATCTGGGCGAGGTCTTCCTGGTTCGCCATGATCAGGTCGAACCATTTGCGCAGAATGACCGAGCGCTCCTTGGCCGATTTCTTCGCCCAGGGCTTGAAGGCGCGCGAGGCCGCCTCGACGGCAGCAGTCGTCTCGGCTGCGCCGAAGCGCGGCACCTTGGCCAGCACCACGCCCGTCGCCGGGTTGTCGACCGCGTCGACGCCCTCGCCGATCCAGGCGCCATCGACATAGCACTGCGACTTCAGGAGCGACGGGTCGTTGAGCTTGAGCATGACAAATCTCGAGGGAAGATCACGGGAGCCGTTCGTTTAGCACGGCGCGACGGCACATGCCGACGGTCAATGCCGCATGGCGCCGATATCATCGGCTCAATACAGGCCGGAAAATAGCGGGTTATTTCGCCTGGGCGGAATGTTTCGCCTGGGGCCGTTATTTCGCCTGGGGCGTGCAGACCACCTTGTCGTCGAAGACGTAGCAGACGCTCATCTCGCCGGTGCGGATGTTGACGCGGAAGATGCCGCCCTCGCGCTCGTGCCGCGACGGCACGAGTTGGTAGTCGCTGGGCGCCTGGGGCCCGGCCCCCTCGCCCGCCGCAAAGCAGATCGTCATGCCGACGCCGCCTTCCTTGAGCTGGAACTGACAGGCCCCGACCTCGCCGGTGGCCTTGTCGATACGGTAGACGCGGTTGAGATCGGTCTGCGGCGCCGGTGCGAATTCGAAGGGGGCCGCGATGGCCGGGCCGACCGCCGCGATGCACAGGCCAGAGGCCGCCACGAGGCGCACCAGCTTTTCCAGGGAGTTCGACACCGCAGCATTCCTTCCAGCGAATCGGCGAGACGATATCACCATCGATGAAGCTTTTGCCGACAGAGCGGCAGCAGTGCGGCGCGCAGCCTTTCCGAAGCAGCCTTAAGCGGGCTAAGAGGCTTTATACCCCCGCGCACCCCGCCCGGAGAGGCTTGCCGATGAGAGAGCCTCGCCCATGAGACACACACCCATGAGAGAGACTTGCCCATGAGTCTGCCCGCCATCGTCGTGTTCGATCTCGACGGCACGCTCGCCGAGACCGCGCCCGACATCATGCGCACGCTCAACCTCATTCTGGTGCGCGAGGACCTGCCAGCCCTGCCGCTCGATCGCGCCCGCGAGCTGGTCGGCGCCGGGGCCCGGGCCCTGATCGAGCGCGGCTTCCGCGTCTCCGGCCGCCCGCTCGATGAGGCGACGCTGGAGCGCCTGTTCGAGGATTTCCTGCTGATCTATGCGCAGGACACCGCCTCCAACAGCCATCTCTTCGACGGCGTGCTGGAGGCGATGGATACGCTTGCCACCGAGGGCTATGTGTTCGCGGTCTGCACCAACAAGCCGATCCTGCATACCCGACTGATCCTTGATCATTTTGGCATTACCGGGCGTTTCGCCGCCATCGCCGGGCGCGACAGCTTCCCCTTCCACAAGCCCGATCCGCGCCATCTGACCCTGACGATCGAGGCTGCCAAGGCCGATCCGGGGCGGGCCGTGATGATCGGCGATTCGCGCACCGACATCGCCACGGCCAAGGCCGCCGGCATTCCCTGCATCTGCGTGCCCTTCGGCTATACCGACGTCGCGATCGAGACGCTGGAGCCCGATCTCGTGATCCAGCATTTTGACGCCCTGCCCGACGCGGTGCGGCAACTGCTGGGTGAACGAGCGCTCGGCCGCGTGCCCATGCATTCATGACGCCAAGCATTTCTTGACGCCGCTCATTCTTGACGCCACGGCGCGCGCCGACTAGGAGAAGCGCCGGTGCGGGCGACTAGCTCAGCGGTAGAGCACTCCCTTCACACGGGAGTGGTCACAGGTTCGATCCCTGTGTCGCCCACCATTTTCTTTCAGTCATTGCGCCCCCCCCCCACTCGGACGTCACCCGAGCGTCACCAGTGATGGTTCGTGACCGGCGCAATGGCCCAACCCTGCTGGGCCGCGCGGGCGCCGCTCCACTGCTCCACATTGGCCGTGGTGTTGAAGTCGCCGCCGGGATTCAAAGGATCGCCGCCGAGAAAATGGAACCACCAGGCATTGGCGGTGGTTCCCGTTCGAATCCAGGTGATGCCATGCCGTCTTGCATAGACCGCCAGGGCATAGACCAGGACCGGGCCTATACCGCTGTTCAGAGGTGCGGCTTGAGCTCCGCTGATGATGATGCATTTTCCAGAGGGCATCGGCCCGGCATTGAGAGTGGGTACGCCAGCATGCCTTTGATGCTGCGTGCCGATTTCGATGTAGACCCTGAAATCCAGGGATGAGTCTGGCGGATTTGACCAGGCCGCCACTGCGTTGGCGCGATATGAGGCGACAAAACCCGCCCCCGCGACGCCGATGCGCAGCCCGGCGCCTGTGTTGCGGGTGACGATGACCGTCGTCCCCGGCGGCGTCTGCCACTGCTTTGGAAGATCAGCCGCCGCAGCCGCCGGACGGGCGCCATCAACCCAGGCCATCACATCCCCCCATGCTTAAGTTCCGGCAAGGCGGCTTCCGCAAATCGGGTGGCGCCCGCAGGGAATGCCAGTGTGCACAACCCGGATTGTTAACGCAACCTTAGGTAAGAACTCCGCGGTATGGGAAGGAATACTCGACCAAGGAGATTGCGCGGCGACGATCATCTGACCTCCCCTTCCGGCAGGCGAAAGCCATCGCCCGGCGGATCACCAGCCGCCCCGACAGATGCCGGGCAGGCACGCAGGAGGTAAGGTCTCCCACCCTCAAGGAGATTCGCCTGTGCCTATGCCTGCCCCGTCATTCACCTGGTCCGATCTCGCCGGCCGCGAGGTTTCGACAGCGTCCGAGGAATGGCGGCTCGAATGCGAGGTCGCGTATCTGCTCAGCCTGCCGCTCCCGAAGCGCAACGCGATGCTGGACGGCGTAACCGGGTCGACCGATCGCGATGCGCGCGGCATCAAGGGCGTTCGCGGAGAGGCGGCGGTCGTGGCGCTGCGGGCGCAGATCCAGCGGTTGAGCGAGATCAGGAAGCGCGGCTGAACGAAAAAGCCCGGCTCGCCGAAGCGAAACCGGGCATGCGGGCAGCCGTCCAGAGCAACGTCCGTTTCCATTGGATCGTTCAACCGCTCCAGCTCACGTACTAAAGCGTTTTCTTCACGCGAACCGGTGTCCACTTCGCTCGAAAACGCCGCAGCGACCGCTGGTCTGCGAGGCGCGCAGCCCGAACTGGTGCAGGACGTTCTTCTTGAGGTCATCCTCATCGAGCGCCAATGGCGCAAGGTTCGCGACGAGATAGGCAAGCCTTGTGCGTTCGCCATCGCGCTCCGGCTCAGGGATGGCATCCTTGAGCTCGTTCCACGCGGCCTCCATCACGGCACAGGCTCGGGCCAGGTCGGCTGGGTCTCGCAACGACGAAAAGGGCATTCTCTTTCCCCCGGATTGACAACGACGAGGGAAATTTAGGAGCCGCTACGCGCGCCGCAAGTCCTTGTTGCAACGAAACAAGTGCCTTGTTGCAATGAAAAAAGAGCCACCTGCCCCGAGGGAAGGACGGCTCAATCGGCGAGGCTTATCGGACGAGCGCGGGAACCGCATCGCTGCGAAGCCGGAACAGGATGATCTGGCTTCGCAGGAACCTGACCTCGGCTGGCCCTCTGATCGCCGTGATGCTGCGGTGGCTTGCCCTGCGCCCAAAACCGGTCAGGATATTTTCCAGACAATCGGGCGAAAGCGAACAGAGAAATTCAACTTCGCGTTCATGGCGAAATTCCTCAGACGCGTTCGAGATTAATTCACCGGTCAAGACAGATTTGACCGGCGCTGATCCTGCTAAATCACGGGGAGTTCTATTGTAAAACATGGCGAACCTCCTGATAAAGAACTTTTCCAGGTCGATTACGTTCCACAGCGTTCAAGATCAGGCTCCGCTGAAGTAAAACCTGAGGCCCCCGCACGCTCTCAAGCCAGGCGCCCTCCGGCGATCTGCACTCAAGGCCCGCCATTCCGATCAGGGCGGCGCCGGCCTTCGCGCCGCCAGTTCGCGCAGCAGCTGTTCCAGCGCCCGCATCCGCTCGTCCTGCGAGCGGAGGCGCTCCTCATGGCGCGCCATGACCGCATCGAAACTTTGCGCCTGGTCGACGAAGCGGCCGCTCATGGCCGCGCTCTGCTCGACCAGGCCGAGCTTGACCCGATCTGCGGCCATGTCGCGCTGCGCCTGCTGCTGGGCCGTGTTCAGGGCGGTGATGGCATCGCCCTGCCCGCGCACCGAGAGCGTCACCTGCGCGAGCTGAGAGGCGAGATCGAGCCGCACCGTGGCGATCTGCCCGTTGACGAGAAAAATCAGCCCGCCGAACAGGACCGAGGTCACCACCACCGCCGTGCCGATCATGCCGACGATCTGCGGCATGGTCAGGCGCGCTGATTTGTGCGCGGCGCGGTCCTCCTCGGCCTTCTCCGACCATTCCCTTCGGAAGCTCTTCAGATCCTGGCCGAGGTTCTCGAGGTTCGCGCCAAGCAGTTGGATATCTGTCTCGACCTTGCCGAGTCGGCGATCATAATTTGGAGTGTCAGTCGTCATCGGCACAGGCTCCCGCAGCCGGGATGATCATTTCCGCCCCCAGCAGCCGGCGGCGACGCCACGCTCGAAATGGATGTCGATGCGGCGTGTGTCGGCAGGCATAGCGCCGCGCACCGACATCAGGCTGTCGGTGATCACGCCGCAGGGCCTATCGACCGGCACCGTCTGGCAGGCAGAGGCCGCGAGCGCGATCCCAGACGCCAGTGCAATTCTCGACAGTGCGCGCCGCGTCATCGGCCTTCCCCCTCAGCGTGTCGTTTGATTTCATGATCTCGGCCGCCGCATCGGCCTGCCCTTTGCGGCGCTGGTCGCAGCCATAGAGGCCGATGCCGAGCAGAAGCGCGGCGATGCCCCAGGCCTGCCAGGGCACGCTGCGGGCCGCAGCCAGGGCGGAAAGCAGCGGGCTCACGCCGGCACCGCGAGGTCGAGCGCGTCAGCCTGCGCCGCCGCCTTCCGCCGCGCCCAGAGCCGGTAGAGGATGCCGCCAATCGTGATGACAGCGCCGGTGACGACGAGCGCCGCGACGATATTGCCGATGAGCGCGCTGTTGCCAGCGAGCGGCGAGAGCGCGTCCTGCGCCTGCTGCAGCGCGCCGCCGAGGCCGCCGGTCGCGACGCCGCCACCGATCGCGACATCGCCGACGGCGGGCGAGGCGGCGGGCACGGCCTGTCCGATCGTCGCCTTGGCGTTGCCACCCTCGGCATGGGCGAGCACCGGCCCGACGCTGCCCGAGGCCCAGGCCTGGCCAATGGCGCGCACGCCGGAGACGCGCGACGTCCAGCCCCTGCCGAAGGTCGACCAGTTGCGCAGCGCCTTGAGGAAGGCCATGCGGCGCGCGCAGATGGCGGCGATCAGCGCGTCATGATCGGGATGCGCCGCCACGGCCGCTAGCGTCGCCTCGCCGAATTCGCCATCGACCTTCACGCCTCCGAGCGCGCGTTGCAGCCACTTCA
Organism: Bosea vaviloviae; assembly: GCF_001741865.1. Lineage (NCBI taxonomy): Bacteria > Pseudomonadati > Pseudomonadota > Alphaproteobacteria > Hyphomicrobiales > Alloboseaceae > Allobosea > Allobosea vaviloviae. Next base: position 3,366,984 of record NZ_CP017147.1, on the reverse strand, counting down.
CGCTCTGCGCCGGCCCGGAGTTTACAGCGCCGTCGAAGACGACATAGTCAATGCCGGCCGGCAGATCGTCACCGCGCACGGCATCCCAATATTGCGCGCGATAGATCTCGTCGCGCTCGGTCGTCTCCATCAGATAGACGTCGTGCTTCGGGCGCCCCTTGCGGGCGCGATAGCCGTCATAGACGCGCTGGATCACGCCCTGGTTGGTCCGGCCGCCCGGATCCCTGGGATGGTCGACCTTGCCGCCCTCATGAACGAGGACGCGCTTCAGCGCCGCCGCAAAATTCTGCGTCGTCATGGATCACCTGTGATGTTTTGAAGGGAGCAGTCGCCAGGCTGGCGACAAAAAAGTCCGCCCGGTGAGGAACGGCTTGAGCTGGCTGAAACAGCCATGGTTACGGCAGTTATCGCCGTAGACGGGCGTTAGGCGGACTGGCAGAATTGCAAAATGAAACGCTTCACTACGATCGCTCTGCTGCTGGCCTTCACGGGCGGCTGTGTCTCGTCCGCAGAAACCGAGTCCAAACAGCAGGCGCATGAAAGATCCGATGCATACGCCGCCGTACTCGCCTCAGCAGAAGCCGATTACGGCGCCAATAATATTACATTCGGCCAGATGGTTGCCCGCGTAACAAGCGCCAGAATTGCGAGTCTGCCAAATGATACATTCGCCGCCGAAGAATCTTATTTTGCTAGACTTCAGGGCGCGCGAGTGGATAAGGGCGAAATCACGATCGACGAATACCGTTATACTTTGTCGCAAAAAATAAATGAAATTGCCGCGAAACGGCACGCCAGAGCGGTTCAAACAGTCGCCGCCATTGCCGCATTGGAGAGCGCGCCAGCTTCATCACCCGCGCCGGTGGCTCCGCAAATGCAATTCCAATCCACCTATCAGCCGATCTACCCGCAGTCGCAACGGCTTCAGGCAAACTGCCGGTCTCAGATGGTCTTCAACCAGTTGCAGACGGTCTGCAATTAGCCGCCCGGAGGCGGCTAGGATTGACTAGGGATAGGCGCGCCTAAACCACCATCCCGCTCAGCCGTGCCGCGTCCTCAGCGCCACGCGCATGCTCTAGATTTTCAGGCTCCAGCTTTCGAGCGTTGGCGAATGCCAGGGCAGCCTTGGCATGGTTGCCGACTTTCAAATGTAGCCGGCCGAGGAAGTGAAAATGCCAAGCCTCGGCGGGCTGGCAGCTTGTCGCCACCTCGGCCGCCCGGATAGCCGCTTCGTCATTACCCAGGCGATATTCAATCTCGCCCAAGAAATAGGAGTATCCCGGCCGCTCGGGCGCGGTTTCGGCAGAGAGCCTGCTGTAGCGTGTAGCTTCCGCCAGATCGCCGGTGCCAACCAAAACCGCAGCCTTCTGATGGTAGCATTCCGCCAGCAACAGCCGGATGTCGGGCAACTTCTGATTTAAGGCCAAAGCCGATTGCGCGGTTCGGATGGCTGCATCGTAGTCGCCCAGGGCCATGTGAGAATGGCTCGCATGCATCGGATAGCGATATTCCCGAGGCTCGAGCTCAGCCGCGCGTGCGAAGTTTGCGACGGCTTCTTCGTGCAGTCCCGCTTCGGCCAAAAGGCTCCCAAGATGATGATACAGCCACGGGATGACGACGCGGGTTCCCGCGTCGGGGGCCGAGGCCGGCTCGACCGCGCGCCGGCCATACTCGATCGCCTTATTGAGGTCTCGAGCCTTGTAATAGCAATCGCTCAAATAGAAGCAGGATTCGGAATCCTGCGTTGCCGTCAGGTCGCCATCAGTGATGCGAGCGGTGAAATGGTCGATCGTGTTCTGGAGCGTTTGAGCACGGCGCAACGATAGGTGCTCTATCAACCGGTCGATCGCCGCGACCTGCGGGGTGTGAGCTCCGCTGTCCATTGCGAACCGGTTCATCGCCCCCTGATAGGCCAGTATCGCCTTGCAGCCGAGGAACAAGGCTGAATCCTGGTTGCTACGCCGAGCCTGCTCGACCGAAAGCATGTCCAAAATCGGCCCGTCATTGGCGAACCGGCCATCGGTCTCCAGCAGCAATTGCTGGAACTCAGCCTCGCTGATCCTGCCCGGGTCTTGCAGGAACTGATATCCGAGACTGCGAGCCGATCTGGTGGCGACGAAGCTGATCTTCTCCAGATCGTAGCCAAGCTCCGCAGGCAATGCCGGGTCGAGCCGGGACCAGAAGTCCAGAACGATGCTCTTGTCCAGCGAGCACTCCAGCCGACGGTAAGCTTCGACATCTTCCGGCGCGAAAGCCAGCGACATCGGAACCGAAGCGACGTGCCCGCGGCATTCACTTGCCGTTCCCGCTCCGATGATGCGGCCGAGATAATCGGCACCGCCATCGAGCGTTGCCTCATAGGACACAAGCGATCCATGTCCGGCAGCGCAGACAGCGCTCCATCCGCTATAGTAGTGCGAATACACGTCGGCGAAAGATGTGGGGCTATCCAGCCCATCCCTGAAGAACTCAGGGCGCCGGGTGACCAAGTCGCGCGGCGAATGAAGCAGGCAACTCTGCAGCCACATCACCGGATGACGCGTGACGACCAGAAACCGCTTGCCCTCCATCTCGTCAGCGCACTCGCTGACGAAGGCATGTTTCCAGACGCCCGACTGCGTCGTGACATCGATCCCGAACCGCTCCCTGGCCAGGTTGCTGACGTAGTTCGTTCCGGATCGTTGGATGCCGACTAAGGCCATCAAGGCGGTTGTAGACATACGTTCCCCGGTAGCATCAAAATTTGATGCTACCTAACTACCTGAAACGCTCTATTTGGAAAGCCATGCCTAGCAGGCTGCTGAAGAAGTCTGTTCTGGCTCTTGGTTTAGATGATCTTTGCTGTTTTGGCAGCGACTGGCGCAGCTGGGAAGCGTCGGCGGCTTGTCTTCTGGTGGATGCTGCTGCCGGAGCGTGGTTTGGTCCGCTTGGCGCTGCCCTTCATGCGGTCGCCTGGGCTAGAAGCTTGGGGATGCGGACGAGGTTGTAGGCGGCAACTGCGAAGGTGAAGACCGCCTCGGCCTTGGTCCGGGACCGGACCTTGACCTTGGCCAGCCCGGCCTGGGTCTTGATCCAGCCGAAGACCTCCTCGATGCGCTTGCGGCAACGCTGGCTGATCGCGTAGCCGGGATGGCGGGTGATGCGGCCGTCGATGGCGGTCTTGCGCACCTTGCCGGTCTTGGACACCGCGCCGTTGATGGCGATGTGCGGCGTCACCTGGCGCGCCCGCAGGTCGCCCACGAAGGCCTCGACATCGTAGGCCTTGTCGGCTCCCAACGTGATCCGATGCCGGCTTTCGCGCCGGTCGAGCATCGCAAGCGTTGCCTCGCGCTCGGCCGTGCCGGTGGCGTGGGTCAGCGTCGCGTCCACCACGAGGCCATGGCGGTTCTCCATCAGCGCATGGCCTATGAAGCACAGCCGGCTCTCGTGCCCGTCGCTCTTGCGATAGAGCCGGGCATCGGGATCGGTGGTCGAGGCATGGGTTACATTCGAGCGCTTTTCCTTGCGGAAGTTGCGCTCGCCGTTGCGGCCAGGCCCAGGCGGCTCGTCCGAGCCGTCCTTGCGCCGGAAGCTCTTCATCGAGGCCCAGGCATCGATCAGCGTGCCATCGACGGAGAAGTGGTCGCTCGACAGGAGCTGCTTCACCTGACGCAAAGCCAGCAGCCCCGACAGGAAGGCGTGGGCCACATCCGCTTCCAGAAGCCGGTCGCGGTTGTGCGTGAACACCGTCGGGTGCCAGACCGCGGCATCCATCTCAAGCCCGACGAACCACCGGAACAGCAGATTGTAGTCGATCTGCTCCATCAGCATCCGCTCGGAGCGAACCGAGAAGAACGCCTGCAGCAGCGTCGCGCGCAGCAGCATCTCCGGTGGGATCGAGGGCCGACCCATCTGCGAATACAGCGTCTCGAAGCGACCGTTCAGACCCGCCAGAACCTCGTCCGCCAAAGCCCGGATCGCTCGCAGCGGATGATCCGCAGGAACCCGCTCTTCCAGCCGGATGTAGCTGAACAGGCTATCCGACCGATCCTCACGTCCCCGCATCGCAAGACCCCGCATCTGCCTCAGACAGAGTGAATCATCTCCAAGACGATCCCGCCAGAGACTTCTGCAGCAGCCTGCTAGAGCAAATTGGTTGCTCAAAACGTCCAGAACAGCAGCCTGCCGTTGTTCTGGCCGCATGGCCGAATGCCAGCCATGCGGATTGTGCGGCCATGTGTTCGCCGACGGCATCAAAATTTGATGCTGCCGCGCCGCCTGAACGCTACTTGAAAAGCCAAGCTTGGAGCCCGGCATAGTTGTTCCACAACCGCCGGTCGACGCCGCCCATGTCGTTGAAGACATGCGTCAGGCCCTCTCGGCTGTAGAGGCTGATGTGCCCGTTGTGAGGGCCGAGATACCACCAGTCGCGATCGAGGGACGCGGGATCCCATTGAGCGGTCTGGAAAGCGAAGACGCCCGGTGACTTGAGATGAGCCCGGATGAAATCGAAAATCTTCCGCGGATCCGGTAGATGCTCGACCACCTCGCAGGCGGTGATGACATCGAACTTCTTGTCTCCGAGATCCGGCAGGAACCACTCCTTGCCGACCTTTGGCGGGATGATGTCCGTTCCCCAGGTCTTCAGGCCAAGGCTGCGGTGGCTCATATCCAGGAAGCCGCCGATGCCGCAGCCGAAATCAAGGATCTCGATCTCGTCGAGGCGTTTATGCAAAAGCTCGTTGGCTAGAGCGACCAGGCGAAATGTCTCGGTGACGCGGCCATACCAGTCAGGATCCTGATTGTTCCAGTAGGTGTCGTCGTAGATCTCGGTGTGGTCGTTTTCGTCCAGCGCCGGCGTGAATAGAAAATTGCAGTGAGAGCACTGATAATACCAGCAATCATCCGGCTCATCAGGAATAGGGTGGTTGGCGCGTTTGTTGTAGGGAAGGCCGAACTGAAGCTCTGATGGATTCCCGCAGAGTTTGCAGCTTATCGTTTTAGGTGCCTGCTCTCGGGTCAGAAACTTATTCGCCATCTGCACACGCTCTCGGTACGATCCTGCTCGATCGTTCGTATCGTGAGCGTTTGTGATTTGCTAGATTGATCCGACTCAAAAGCGCGAACGCTGGTCCATGGTCAGCTCCGTACCAGCCTCAGCTTCCGGCGAGGGTGCAGCTCCGCAACACCGCGAAGCTTCTGGACGACGGTCGCGCCATCATCGTCTTTAATCTCGGTGCGCGCGAGGCCGGTCTCCTCGTCCAGAAAGACGCACCCATCCAGCGATTTTCCATTCAGCCACGGCTCGAAGGAATGCAGGCCATGGAAAAATCGGGGCGATTGCGATCGGTAGAAATCCGCATCGGGCAACGGTGTGTTTGCAGCATACTCCTCAATCCATCGAGTGCCCCCTCTGCGTAGCGCTCTTGGGACGCCGCTTCAAGTATCGTTCACATTGTCCGCCATGGTGACATTGGTCCCAGTCCCGGTGTTGAAGGCCGTAACCACGTCGCGATAAGTGTTATCCTTGATGATCCCGTTTTTCGCAGCGGCGTTGATGCTGAGTGCATACGCTGCCCGGCTAGAACAATCGAAATCGCACCCGATGAATTTGAAGCCGCGCGCGGTCGGATTAAGGAGAACAGCTGAGTAGCTGCCTGCTCCCGCTTTCGACATGTCGCTGAATGTGGTGCCAATGTATTGCGTCCGCTTGCCACTTTCGTCCACAGCCTGACGCTGGCAATTGGTGATCCGACCGCCAATAAACTTGGTGTCGAGCATATTCTCTCCCACAAACACGGCTGCGGTGTCCGCGCCTCCCTGCCCAACCGCACCAGAGGTGTTGCTGATATCGCAACGGTGGAACTCGGTACGGAAGCCGCGATCCAACACCGCGGCGGCTTCCGTCGCGCGGTCAACCTCGAACTTGTAGAAGGCGCAAAATGACGGCAAATCAGCCAGCGCCGTCGAGGTGGAAATCATTTGAAGGCCGCGTTTCACACCGAGCGCATAAAATCCGTTCGTATGCACGCCGGCCACACGGCCGCTAATGACGAGGCCGTGAGAGCCCGCGCAGTTTGCCTGCACCGTAAACTCGTCAAAGACGACGATATCGGTTCGATAAGCCGTCGCTGGACTGCTAACGACACGAGCGCCTATGCCGGTGACAGCATAGGGCATATTGATGTGGCAACGGTTGAAATAAATCGAATTGCCATGCTCGACTCTGACACCTTCGACTGATCCATCCGAGATGAAATTGTGCACCTCGCAGATATTGGCGTGCGTGAAAACAACGTCTCGTTGGCCGGATGGCTGGGAATCCCGGTAGATGTATAGATCGCGAAGGTAGACGTAGTAGACCGGATTTGTGCCGTCCCCGACAACGAACACATCACCACCAGCAGCTGTGACTTTAAGCCTAGCCTGCTGACCGACGCCTTGGATCTTCACGCGCGATCCAGTCACGCCTGTCTTGTGGCCGTAGATAGGACCGCCAATTTTCCAATCCACCCCCGGAGCAATTGGCGGGAGCCATGCGATACCACCGCCATTCGTGATGACGCGGTCAATACAGGAATTGATCGCGGAGGCATGATTGGCATCTGCTGCGGCGGCGCCTTCGAAAAGAGGCGTGCTCCCCGTCCGCTGGATGATATCGCTCAGCGTCGCCGGGTGCGCCATATCCTCGTAGCTGAATTCGGCCCGCTCAATTGCGACGCGCACTTGCGCGGGGACCATCAGCTTTGCTGTGTCCGTCAGTGCCTCGGAATCCGCATCGACCGCCAGTCGAGCATCGATCTGCTGCTTCGTCCGCAGCGGCGACGTCAGCTTATCGTTGTCTGTTCCAGCCTCGGCGACTGCCTGACTAGCGAGCCGGGCCGTCGTCTGCTGAGCCGTCCGCAGCGACGACATCAGTTTGTCGTTGTCCGCGCCGGCCTCCGCGACCGCTTGGCTGGCTAGTCGGGCCGTCGTCTGCTGAGCCGCCCGCAGCGGGGACATGACCTTCTCGGCATCGGTCCCGGCTTCCGCCTCTGCTTGCGTGGCGAAGTCGTCTTCAGCCAGGGGCGGCCCGACAAGGCCGGGGCGAAACCGCATTTTCAGCGAGGACGGCCCTCGCGCGACAATGCTGACATCGGGCATCAGAAATTCCCCTCGGTAATGGTGACAAAACCGTCGAAGACCTGGATCGTCTTGCCGGTCGCGGTGTGGGTGATGCGGCAGCCATGCCGGTATCGACCGGCGCAAAGGCGCATCGCCTCAGGCGGCTGAAAGGTGATGGTGTTTTCGCTCGCGTCGACAGCCAGGCCGTCACTGCTGGTCAGCGAGAGGACCGGGCGCCTCTCGCGCTTCAGCTCATAGGCGTAAGCATAGTCCGCCCATGGGAAATCGGAACCGTCCGCGAGCGTCCACTCGCAGGTGAATGCGAAGGTCTCGTCATCGGTCGCGGAAACATTGACCTGATAGGCAGCGCCGGCCATGGCGGCTCCTCATGGAAAAAGCCGCCCGGTGAGGGCGGCTTGGGGTGGGCTTGGATTGACTGAAACAGCCGGGGAATTGGTGGCGTTTGCCGTGGACTCCGCGCCCTACCTTGCGGCAGGATCAGCCGGCTTGCCTGAAGCCCGTGAATTCGGAGTAGCTTTCTTGAGCGAAGTTCCTGCCAAGGGCGCTGAGGCTGCCCCGCTTGCGATCGATAATGGCACCCCGTTCCTGCCCTTCGACGGCATAACCGGTATCCGCCATGACGGGGGTATCTATCACCTCATCTTGGCAATGAACCGGCCCGTTGCTCTCAAGGGTGGCGGTGTCGCCCCCTCCGTTCACATCGTCTGCCAGCTCCAAGACAATCGCAACGCCTTGCAGGCCCTCCGCAGTGCAGTCGATGACGTAGTCCTGCTCGCAGTGAAGCCTGAGGGTGAGGCGCACTGACATGGTATTCTCCTGAGATGAAACGATTGCTGATCTGGTATCTGCCGCAGGCGGGACTCTTCTGCGGAACGTTCTGGCTGCTGGCCTCGATCGCCGCCAAAACAGGCGAGGAACCGCACGTCGGGGCGTTTGTTCTGGTTTCGGTTATGGTGGCCGCCGCCTATACCGCCGCAGTTATGGTCTTCCGGGATGCCCCTTTGCATTTTCGAGGCATCGGGCGCTGGGGGCGCCGGGTTTTTGCGAGCCTGCTCCTGGCTGTCGTCGTTGCTGCCTTCGCCGCCAGCGTGCTCTCGCTATACCGGACAGGTGACGTCCGCTCGAACTTGTTCGGTCCAGTTGTTGTATTCGCGCTTCTTGGACTAATCTGGGCCACCGCCTTGGCGTTATGGCACAGCTTCACCGTTCGGAAGTCAAACGCGTCTGCTGCGCCAGAACCAGAGGTCGAGAGGATTGCGGAAAGCCCCCGCCCCCCCGGCTCCCTCACGCACCTGCGGCAGGATCGCTAAATGAACGGTGAGGGCATTTTGGATTCGCCTGTTTCGGCCTGGCGACCCGGATCACCACGGGTTGGGCGTGGTCGAAGATCAAAGGCGTCCCGATCGGCAACTCTGCGGCCTGCACCGGTGCGGTCATCTCAGCATGAGCCTATTTTCGTGGTTGCGCGGCCGCAATGGCCTGCGCGGCCATGGCAGCCAGCCGGATAGCGAGAACCTGAGCCTGGGTGGAACCGGGCGCGGCCTTCGCCAGCCGCCTGAACGTCTCGATTCCCGCCGGGTCGGTGATGAGCCGGGCGATCTCTTCCGTATTCTGCCCCAACTGCCACCGCTCATAGATTTCCGTGGCCTTCTTCGGCCATTTGATGCGGCCGGCCACCAGCATCTCTGTAGCGTCTCCGATCCCCCCGCCGCCCTTCAAGGTATCGTTCATCTGCTTGTCGAAGGGGCCTTGCGAGCCGGGGCGCAGGCGCTGGCCGGTTGCGCTCAGGATCTTCAGGAACTCGTCGAAGCCCTGCAGGAGTTGCGGGCCGCCGACGCCCTGGATCGCAGCTGCGAGGTTTTGCGCCTGCTGCGAGTTTCCCTTCAGCGCGTCGACGAAGTCCGGCCCTACGAACTGGTTCGGCTTGGCTTGAATCGTCCGGGTCGCATTATTGAACACGCCCTCGACATGAGCGCGGACGAGCTGGCGCGCGGCCATGGCGTTTCGCTGCGTCAAAGCCCCGACGGTATCCATGATTTCCCGAGCGCTCCCCGCCAGAGGGTCCTTCGGGAACAGCACCGCGATCGCCTCGCGCGTTTCGATGTCGCGCTTGGCAACCTTCCCAAGCGGGCCAGCCATCAGCGGCTCGAGATAGCGCTGGCGCAAGGCCTCCTGCCGAGCCAGTGCGGCCTCATATGAGCCGATCTGCGCAGGCTGCATGGCCGCAGCCGGGCTCGTCGCGCGGTCTATGATTCCGGTTGCCTCTTGAATCGTATCATCGGCTGCACGGCCGATGGCGGGACCGAGGGTCGAGGGCGCCTGGGATTGCGGGGCGATGGTATCAAATGCCTGCCGGCTCGCCGCCTCGACCTGCGCGGGGCGCCGGGCCATGAAGTTGCCCATGATATCGGCCCCACCGACGGAGTCCTCGGTGAAGCGCTGAAGGTTCATGAGACCTCTGCCGCCGCCATTGGATGCCTGCGCGATGGCTTCCGGCCACGTCAAGGCGATGCCGCGCGCTTGAGCCGCCTGCATGAGCTGCCCGGCGGCTGTAATGGTCGCCTCATCGACGCCGCGCAGACCGGCGGAAAGGGTCGTCGCTGTGGCGGGGCGAGTCGCGAGAGCAGCAAGACCTCCAGTCACCACTGCCGCGCCTCCGCGCGCAAACGGTTCAAGAGGCGTTCCCTCCGTCGCCTGCCCCGCCCGCTCACTGGCGATACCAGGGGCGACAGTATAGCGCAGCTGATTGGCGAGCGAGCGTCCGGCACCGGGGATGAACTCGCCCACCGTCTGCGCATACTTACCGGCGGTGGTCTGCGGCTCGTAGAGGGTCGGTCGGTGGCATGCTCAGATCGTTGTAGACCCGCGCAAGCTGGCGTTTGACATTCGTGCTCGGGATGGTCCCGGCCAGTTCATCAACAGCATGCCCGATCTCATGCGCAAGGACGCGGGAATACGTATCGGGATCGAGGTTCTTGTCTATGAAGATCGCGCGGTCGACAACCTTCCCTGAGAGCCGGTTTCTCGTTACCACGTACCGTCCCGCATCCCCTCCGATCGCGCGCGCCGCAACATCCTGAGGGAATCTGCCCGTTCCTTCCTTTCCGATGGCGTCATATGCAGACGCTGGAATCCCGGTATCGCCCTCGCCAACGAAATTTCGGCCGGCGACATATCTTGCGGTAAGCGGCCTTCCGTCCAGATCTTGCGTGAGTTTTCCGGTTGCATCGACGGGGGCTCCGGCGGGGTAATCGGCAGCGAAAGGCCGCGGCGGTTTGACCGGAGGATCATACAACGAAACGCTTCTGGACGCTAGGCTTTTCGTCCCTTTTCCAAGCGCTGCGAGTGCCGACGTCGCACCTAGAACGGCCCCGAGCGTGTTCAGCCCGGCGCCTGCGTAATTCCCCTCCTGGTAGTCCCGGTACGCCTGATTGGCGGAGAGCGGCACAGCCAGCGGCGTCAGGTCGATGAGCGACATGCCGGTCTGCCCGAGAGCCGGATGATTTCAGATGGGCTCACGAAGTGATCCCATCTGAAATCTGAATCCGTCTCTCATCTAAGAGTGAGAGCAGGATCGATTGCGAAAAACCGGTGCCCACTTTTTCGCATCCTGCTCTTGCCCCGTCGAGCCGAGCAGGCCCGAGACGAAGCGGCGGCGCACGGGCGAGACCCGCCCATCGCCCATGAGCAGTTGGCCAAGCCGGTCACCCCAGCTCGGCTCGTAAGGACGAAGCTCAGCCACTATTCCGGCTCCCACTGATTGTTGCGCAAAGTGATGATCGTGCCGTCCGGCATGCGGGCGCGTGAGCCTTCACGAGCCTGCGGCTGGGCGCGGGGCCCCTGCTCCTGCCCCTGTCCAGGCTGCCCGGCCCCCAGCCCCCCGTTCACCGCGGACCGGATCATGTCGGCGGGATAGCGAGCGCCGGCCGCGCCATGCTCCTGCGCGATCAGCGCCTGCATGAAGGCCCGCGCCCGCTGCGGATTGGCGAGCTCGAGATCCTGATCCGGGGCAAGGCCCATGGCGCGCGCGATGTTGGCGGCGGCTGCGCTGTTGCCCGGCGTCCAGCCGTTGCGGCCGGCGATCAGCTCATCGGCCGTGCGCTTGCCGCCCTGGTATTTGCGCAGGGCCAGGCCGTAAGCGGCGGACATGCCGGCCTCGGGCGAGTTGAACACGCTTTGCGGGTCGCCCTGGTCGGTATTCCGGGACGGCCCGACAACGCCGGGAAAGGCGGTGTTCCCCGCATATTTGATGTTGCCGGGATTATTATTGCGCATGCCCGCCGGCAAAGCGGGGTTGCCATAGCCGAACCGGTTGCGCTGCTCCATCTCGGCTTCGAGCCGCTGCGTATCTGCTTCAGTCTCTGCCAGTTGAACCGGGCGATTGAACGCCCGCTGCGCCGGGACTGAGGGCGTGGCTGGCGCGAGCGCGGCCTGCGGTTCGTCCGCAACGGCTGGGCCCGGCGCAATGAGGCTGCTCGCCTCCTCATCGCTTGTTTGCGTGCGCGCCCTCGCCTTCTCACTGAGCGCCAGGAAATTCGCCGCGCCCCTGGCGTCGCCGGCCGCGAACAGGCCCCGGGCGGCCTTCAGATAGCCCTCGGGCGAACCGTCCAGGCCCTGGCCGAGATTGGCCAGGCCCTGGCGCTTGCGCGACTGGTCGAGGGCGCTGTTATAGGCTTCGCCCAGCTGCGAGAGCGGAGAGAAATCGACGACCGGAGGTCCGAGATTCCAAGGCTGTGCCATCAGTAGAGCCCTCCAGCGCCGGGCGTCGTGCCAAGGTTGCCGCCAAGACCGCCGCCGAGGCCCATAAGGCTAAGCCCGCCCGTCATCGGGGCGGCGAGCAGGCTCACGGCCGTTTTGCCGAGATTCATCCCGAAATTGAGCCGGTTCTGGGCCGCGGTCTGGCCCGCCATCAGCGCGCCGGTGCCGGCGCCGATGATGGTCTGGCCGAGATTGCCGAGCGCGCCCGCATTCGCGTTGGCATAGCCGGTATGGATCCCGGCCTCCTTGCCCGCCGCGTCGCTGTAGACATTCGATTGGTCGCGCCCCTGCTGGGCATAGAGATTGCCGAGGCCCTGCTGGATGTTCGCCTGCTGGCCGCTGGCCTGCAGGCCGGTATTCGACAGGCCGTTGAGCCTGTCCTGCCAGCCGCCATATTCTTGATTGGCGAGGTTCGAGGCGCGGTCAGTGATCGCCTGCATGGTGTTGCCGGAGCCGAGCGCACCGAGCGCCGAGGCCTTGCGCGCGACCGCATCCGTCGCCTGGTCGAGCTGGTACTGGTAGCCGGGCGAGGCCTGGAACTGCGCGACCGCGGCCGCATTGCCCTCGGCGCCGTTCTGCCCGAGGCTGTTCTGATAGGTCGTCAGAGCGCTCTTGCCGGCCTCAGTCCAGGGGTTGAAGCGCTCGATCGCCGCCTGGTATTCGGGAACGGCGGCGCCATAGCCCTGCCCCAGCGCCGCCAGGCTCGATGTCCGCCCGGAATCGATTGCGGAGAGCGAGTTGTCGCGCCCCTCGGCAAGCGTGCCCTGCTGCTGGTTGTAATTGTTCTGGGCCTGGTCAGCCGCCCATATTCCCGCCAGTCGCCCGGCGCGGCCTGAAAAAACTGAAGCCATGATGGTTTCCTTATGCCAACGGGTTTTGAGACCGGCTTATGGCTGAAGCTCCGCCGTCATTCCGGGGCGATCCGAAGGATCGAACCCGGAACCCAGAACCGATGCCGCTGCTTGGGAGGGGGTTGCCGGCGCGCTTCACGAGGACGCGCATCGGTTCTGGGTTCAGGCCTGCGGCCTGCCCCGGAATGACGGCGCGGGGGATGACGGGAGAGAGTAACGCCATCGCTCAGCGCTGAAGGGCGTCAGGTTGTCTTGGATTCTGACGATTTGGGGGCTGCCGGATCCGGCTTCGGATAGCGCGCCTTGACCGCCCGGCAGGCGTCGAGATAGGCGCATAGCTTCGAGCCATCTCCGGCCTGCTGGTGAACCAGGGCGTCGGCAAGCTCGGTCAAGGGTGGGTAGTCCGCAGCCCTGCGGGCGCGGTAATCGTCGCGGTGCACGATCTTCACGTCGTCACCTCGGATGTCTTCACCTCGAATGTCTTGGTGAGTTGGCGGAGGGACCGGACCTCGATTGCGTAGGTTCCCGGCAGCGAGAATTCCAGCTCCACGACCGCATCCTCGCCCTCATAGGCCGTGCGCCCGATGACGATCGTTGCCGGCACGGGCACGTCGCGCAGCGTCATGCCGTCGAGCCAGGCCGGATTGTCCTGCTTGGGCCGGACCTCGCGCGTCTCGAGGTCGACATAGAAATCCGGGCCGCCGCCGCCCGCGATGATCCGCGCGCCGGCCTGTCTCTGCCGCTCGATCACACCGAGCGCCATGCGGCCCCATTCCGTCACCGCTCCGGTCTCGTCATAGCGCACAAAGGCGACAGCAGGCCCCACGGTCATCGCGCCAACTCCTGAACCAGGATGGCGACGCCGCCGACGCCGGCACCGTTGCCGGAATAGACGATATAGTCGTGGTAGCCGCCGCCGGGGCTGTCCTGGCAGAGAACCGTGGTCTGGAGGAAGGAAATGCCGGCCGACGAGCCGGAGCCCGACGCCTCGAAATTCGTCGCCACGGAACCGATCAGGACGCCGTCGCGCTCGACATAGACCGTGCCCGGCGATGCCGAGAGCGGGAAATAGGAACCGGCCAAGCCGTTGAACGAGGCGGTGATCGCCACCGTGGCGCCGGCCCGCACGGTGATCCCGACGCCCGTATTGATGCCACCGCTGGCGGAAAAAGCGACCTGGCTGATGGCGTGGCTGGCGACCGCGACCGTCTCGACCGTGCCGGTGACCAGCAGGTTGCCGTTGATGACGACATCGCTGGTGATCTCCAGCAGATAGGATGCACCACCCCCGAGCTGTTGAATGCCGGTCAGGACAAAGCCGCCGGTGACGCCGTTGATCGTGCCCGTGACGGCATATTTGACGGCGATGCCGTCGATGGAGGCGCTGAGGATATCGAGTTGCGCCGTATTGTCGCCGACCGTCGTCTCAAGCGTGGTGAGCTCGGCCGCCAGCGCGGAATCGCCTGCCGCGCGCGCGATCGCCTCCGTCGCGACCGCAGCATAAGCGCCATCGACCTCTTCCGAGACGAGATTGAGCCGCGTGTTGGTGTTGGCGACGTTCGACTTCATCCAGGCTTGCAGCGCCTGTTCGTAATCGAGCAGCGCCTGCCTGGGAAAACCTTGCTCATTGATGCGCCGAACCGCCATCGGCATGACGGCGGGAACGGTCAGCGGGTCGAAATCGGCCATCAGGCGGCCCTCAAATCGAGACGATCGGCTGTCGCGCCGAGGAACGAGAAATCGGCCGCCCCCTCCCAGCGGAAGCGGAGGATGAGGCCGGCCTGCGTCGAAAGCCCGAGATTGGCGACGCTGACCGGCCATCTGTCGGCATCAGCAAGCGAGCGCTGAAGCTCCGAGCTCCAGCTCTTGCCGCCATCATGCGACCAGGAGACGTGGATCGTGATCTGGGCCTCAGTGAAGTCGGCAGAGAGCCTCGCCGCGACACGGGCCGGGAAGTCCTTCAGCGGCCCCGACTGAATGAGGCCACTGAGCGCAGCCCCGTTCTCCGTCAGCGTGGTCGACAGCGTCAGGAGATCGCCCGACAGCATATCCCCGAACAGCCATTGCGCGTTGCTGTAGATCGAGCGCGTCGCGCGCCAGCGGCCGGCCCCGCTGCTCAGGCGTTCATGCCAGGAGCGCTCGACCGTGTCGTATATCCAGCTCCCGCTATCGCTGGACACGGCGACGAACTGCCGCCCCTGCCAGACAAAGACATCGACCGCGACCGTGGCTGCGCTGGAGGCTGCGATGAAACGGTCGACGTCTGGGGTGGAGATTGTCGCCGTCTCATAGCCCGACAGCGCCTTGACCGTCCTGTCCGAGGCGACGAAATAAATCGGCCCGTTCCAGGTCTCCTGAAACCCGGCGACAGCCATGGTGGTCAGGATACCGACGGGCGGCACGGTCGCCGCCCTTTGCAGCGGGAATGGCGAGGTTCCGACATTCTGGTAGGGCTCGATGGTGGAGCCGCCGAAGCCATAGGCCAGCGAGCCCTGAACCGCGACCCTGCGCAAACCATCCGAGCGGCTTTCCGCCGTGGTGAAGCTCAACGCGTTAATCGCGGTCGCATTGAGCTCCGAGGCGAAGAGCCTGCCATCCGGGATCGAAAACAGGAAATAGCCGCCCAGGAAATCGACGCTGTTGACCGTCGCCGGCAGGTCGGCATCGGGATAGGCGCTGACCGTCGTCGCGGTCAGGACATAGGCGCCGCCGCCCTCGCACACCGCGACGATATCGGGCGTCGAGACGCCTGACGTGACCTTGTTGTTGCGCGCCAGCATGACGCCATCGGAACCCGGAATGGTGCCCGTCAGCGTCGTGACAGTGCCGTCAGCGGCAACCGTGACGACAGAGCCGGTGAACACGACATAGCTGACGCCGTTGACATCGAGCATGCCACGGATGCCGGTTTTCCCTGTCGCCACGCTCCGGGTCAGCCCCGGGACACGGCGCACATAGGAGCGATCCCCCTCCTGCACCGGATAGCAATTGACATAGCGGCCCTCGCCCTCGCCCGGCCGAACGCCCGGCGTCGAGGATTTGGGAAAGGGAAGCGGCGGCATCAGACAATGCCCCCATGACGGCGGCGGGGCACAAGCGCGCGCTCGATGCGCAGCATCCGGCCGGTTCCGCTGCCGATGCGCTGGATGGTGCGCAGTTCGGCCTCGGCAAGCTGCTTGGCGACAAGGTCGCGCGGCCGGCCGAATTTCGGGCCGCAGATCTGCGCGAGATAGGCCACGAGCGCGTCGAAAACCTCGTCGTCGATCTCCTCGGCATCGGGGATGTAGATGATGTTGCGCTTGGCGAGCGCCGCCAGCACTGGGTCGATGCGCTGCTCGACGAAGGCGGTATCCTCAGCGTCCGGCACCTGCCCCGAGGCAAGCGAGAACAGCTCTCCGAGCACCTCGCGAACGAGATCGGCTTTGGTCTGGCTCATGACCCATGCCTCGCGAATAGAAAGGTGATTATATACTTGACGCACCAATCTTACGGATGGCGCGCAGCGGGACTCGACTCTAGGTTGAGTCGCGTGGTGTGATCTCCTCGCGCGATCAGCGCGGGGGGATGGAAATGGGTCTCAACTATGAAGACCTCGATGAGGAAACTCGGCGCTTGATGGTCGAGGAAATCGAGATAGATATTGCGTCCGATAAGATCTACCGCAGCTCGTATCTAGGTCAGCGGTCGCAGGGCAATTGGCCTGATTACATCACAGAAGCCGCACGCTCCGGCTCGGACGATTCATTGGCCCGTCAACTGAGAGTCCCCGGGGCCTTGAACCAAACAACTCAGCGGCGACTTGCGACCGGCCGGGTGATCTCGGCCAAGGTGCCCAATAACGCCGCTGAAGTTTTGGCTGAAAGCGAGTTCAACAGATACTACGCGCGGGGGCTTAGCCGAAAAGCCATCCAGAACGAGATACCCCGCCTGCAAGTCTACCGCGCCAAGCGCGTGATGAACCCGCGCCCGGAATCCGAGGAAAAGATTGGGTTGCTGGTAGACCCAGCAACGCTACTGATTGATCTACGCGGCAGCATCGGCGTCGAGCCTGCTCTTGGCGTCCCGCCCGGACCCGGCTCTGGCATCAGCGTCCGCATTCCGAAGCGCTGACCCAAGCGTAAGAACACTATCTTCGGATAGCGAATAGTCGAAATCCAAGTCTTCGCGCTGCATTATGAAAATCTGCGGCTCGCCGGCTAGGGCGAAGCCATAGCGCCGGCCTAGTTCGGACAGATCGTGCAGATACGCCGCGATATCACGCGACGGATTGAATGCGGGCATGCTGACCTCCTGAATCAAGAAGCCCGGCTCAACGGCCGGGTTTCTTGATTGCGGGTTTGGCGGGCTTATCGTCAGGCGGGGGCTTGTGCTTCACGATCTTGCCGAGAATAGCTCAAATCGCTCCTCGCTTTCGTCACAACCGAGTTCGCAGGCCGCCATTTCAAATTTCTGCCGCTGCGAGGTATCGTCATCACCATGGATGTTCCCAACCCGCCGGACCACCTACCTGCCCTCTCATTCTACGGGGACGCCAGCTCAAAGCAGAGCGCCTACATGGTGGCTGGTGGCTTTGCCGTCAGCGGCAATCGTATCAATGAGATCGAGGATGCGATAGCAACGCTTCGCGACGATGCGGGCATAAGGTCAGAATTTCACTGGTCAGACTATCGAGGCGGCCATAAGCGGGCTGCATACGAAGCCTTGGTTCGATACGCATTCGATCTAATCAACAAGCGGCAGGCCGCACTCCATATTATAATCGCCAAATTTGGCGGCTATAATCATCGCCAAATCAAAGGCGAAAACCACGACACCAGCGTGAATAGGATGTATTATCAGCTCTTTTTGCACCGTATTTGTAATTTTTACGGCCAGAGAAGGCAAATACATATCCGACTAGACGCTGGTAACGACTCGGACGATATTTGCAGGATGCGGAACGAACTGTGCGCTGCGGCCTACAAAAAGTATAATACTAAGCCGAACTGCGTTCGGACGATTGAGCCGGTCAGGTCGCAAAACGTCGGGATTATCCAGATGGCCGACGTGATCGTCGGCGCAATAGCGGCCAAACGGAACGATGTGAAGCATACGTCGCCCAAAGGCGAATTGGCGGAATTCGTTCTGCGCGCATCAGGCCGCCACTCATGGGCGGCAGATACCGCTTTTAGCGCACGTTTCCTGACAGTCTGGCACCACGCCACGAAAGTGAGCAGGTCCCCCAAAGCCCTAGCCGAGGGCTAGCCTCGGCACGGCTGGTCTAGCCAGCGTATTCGGACTTTGGAGGCCTGGCCCCGAATCTAAGCACGTTAGCGGCGCTTAACAAGCTGTTTGATAGGTGAGCCGCTTCCCGACGACACCCTTCAGCGCAATTTCGGCGCGCTCACTATCCCCAATGCCGAGCTTTGCTGTAGCGGAAATCGAACTCGGCCAGATAGCGGCGCAGGTGCTTCCGTCTGGACCATCCTTCGAGACGCCGCTTCGCGGCTCCTCAGGATGAGGGCTCACATGGCCAAGCCGGGTCTCATGCCAACGGCCTTCCCCGCCAACGAAAAGAGGCGGCCCGAAGACCGCCCCTCCTATTGCCGGCGTCAGCGCGCTCAGCTGCCCGACAGGCGGACCGCCAGGCGCGGGTCGACCGTCTTGACACCGTAGAGGATGTCGAGACGCCAGGCCGATTTGTCGGTGGTGCCGTCATAGACCGGGATCACGCGCGCATTGATGTTCTTGTAGGTCTCGCGCGAGACATCGACGGCGCCCGGCGGCTTCACCAGTGGCACCACGACCAGGGCGAACGCATTCTTGTGGAAGACGAGATTCTGGGCATAACCGGTGCCGGCAGCACCGAAAAACGCCATCGCCGCATTGTCCGCCGGCACCGCCGAGACCGTCTGGAACGCACCCGAGGTGATGATCGGCGGCGAGATCGTCAGCGTCGCATTGCCCGAGGCATCCGAGGACGCGTCCGCCTTGACGACGAACATCTTCAGATGCGGCAAGGTCGCCTTGGTCACCGGGTTCACGTCGAAGACCCCGGCGATGGTGAACACGTCGCCGGCCTTGACGCGGGCGGCGGCCGCAGCCGTCCAGCCATCGGTGACCAGGGACTGGCTGCCGATGTCCTTGACCGCGGCATAGGTCACGCCCTGCGCCCCACCATTGACCAGCGGCGCGCCGCCGAGCGGGCCGACAATATGCGTCGGCACGTTTTGCGACATATAGGTGTCGATGCCGCCGATCTCGCCGATGCGGCCCTTGCGATAGGCGCCCTGCGCGACGTTCTGCATGTAGAGCGCCGTCTGCGAACCGGCCATCGCCCAGTAATCGGTCGGGCTCAGCACGCCGGAGCGCATGTCCTGCGGCACGGCGCCGAGATCCATCCGCGTCGGCGCCTTGGCGAAGTCGGCAAACGCATCCACGGTCTGGCCCGGCGTGCCGACCCAGTTGGGCACGTTCCGGTATTCCGCCATCACGTCGAGGTCGATCTGATTGGCGAGCTGGACCATGGCCGGCTTGATGACGCGCTCGGCAAGCTCGTCGATATTCAGCGTCAGCTCTTTCGAGGTGAAGGCGAAATCGACACCCTTCTGCTTGTCGACCGTGATCGTGGTCCGCCCTTCCGTTACGTCCTGGCTCGCCATCACGGCGCCGTCACGCACGGTGAAGTCGGTCGGCTTGCGGATGGTGATGGTGTCGCCGGCGGAGTAGCCGTTCAGCTTCTTGTCGAACTCGTCCTCATAGCCGCGATAGACCATGCCGGCCATGACGAGCTCGTTTTCGAGAATGCGCACCGCCGTTTTGGCGACGATGGCGGGGGTAAGCGTGGTGTTTGCCATGTTGGCTGTTCCTGAAAGTTATGCCCGGTCGCCGTATTGCCGCTTGAGATACGCCTCCATGCGGGCCTCCTGGCTCGATGGGCTGGCGCCGCCTTTGGGGGCGGTTACGGGCGGTGGGGCTCTGGTTGCGGTGGTGGGCTTGGCCAGGGACAGGCGAGCCTCGATCTTGCCCATTTCACGGGCGGCGCCGAGCGGCGACAATCCGTTGAGGCGGCGCAGATCGGCGGGATTCCTGGCGAAGTGGTATTGCAGCAGCGCGCCCTTCTCGCTTTCGAGAATGAGCTGCCCGACGATGGGGGAGACCGGGTGCGTCCTGTCATTCGTCTTGCCGACGACATCGAGGAAATCGGGGATCACCTTGACCGCATCAGTGACGCGATCATTGAAATCCTCGACAAGATCGCTCATCCGCTCGGCGGAATGAGAGGCGACCTGGCTTGCCAGCGCCTTCACCTCGCGGGTGACGATCCTGCGTTCTGCCTCATAGGCGGTCAGCGCTCGCTCGTAAGCGAACCAATCGCCCCTGAACTCGTCTTCCCCAGGCGGGTCGCCGATTTCCCTTCGGACGAGTCCGTCGATCGCCGCGCCGTCGTCGACCACCGGGGTGCGACTGCGCAGAAGCTCGACCTCGTTGCGAAGCGCATCGCGCTCCCGCTTCAGCCGTTCGACGCCGGAGCGGCGCTTCTTCGGCTTGTCCTGCTCTTCCTCTTCGCCAGCACCTTCCGGCTGTTGCCCGTCAGCGCCGTCCTGCTCGTCAGTCCCTGTTTCGGACGCCTCCGCGGCTTTCGCCGTGTTGCCGTCCTCAGACTGTTCTCCGTCGGCTGGCGCGCTTCCGCTCGCCTGCCCGTTGGTCAGGTCGTCATCCCAATCGATCATGGTGCATCCATAGAAAAAGCCGCCCGGAGAGGCGGCTTGCTCATCATCGCGGCCTGCGCCTCATGCGCCGGCCTGGCGTGAAGTCCTGTTTAGTCGGTGTCCGGGGCTAGTGCCTCGGGGTCGGCTCCGCCGTCATTCCGGGGCGATCCGAGCGCGGAACCCAGAACCGATGCCGCTGCTTGGGAAGGCACCGGTCGCCCACCCCCGTCATTGCGAGGAGCGTCAGCGACGAAGCAATCCAGGAGGGCTCGCGCAAGCCTCTGGATTGCTTCGCTGCGCTCGCAATGACGGCAGAGAATAACGCCGTCGCTCAGCGCTGAAGGCCATCAGCATCAGCGGCCAAGGCTTGCGCCTCGGTGGCCAAGGCCTGCGCCTCGCGCAAGGCGGCACCGTGCTGCGCCATCGCCATCGCCATCTCCGTGTCCGCCCTCGCCTCCGCATTGCCCGCGCCGCGCCCGAGCGCGCTGATCTGCGCCAGGGCGAGAGCTCGCCTCGCCTCGATCAGCGCGATCTCCGCCTCGGCCTTGCGAGACCTGTCCGAAGCCTCCCGCGCCGCAATCGCCCTCGCATTCTCCGCGTCAGTGAGGTCGCTTTGCGCCCTCGCGAGGTCGATCCGGCGCTGCTGTTCCTCGGTCGCGATCTGCGACTGCGTCTTGGCGCCGTCCATCTGGATGCGCGCGCCCTGAGCTTGCGCCTACTGCTGCGCTGCGATCGCCTCCGGCGAGGGCTGCGGCGGCTGCGGTGACGGCTGTTCGCCCGACCCTTGAGCCTCCATCTGCTGGATGGCGGGCGGCAGGCCCATTTTCAGGCGCTTGGCGATCTGGTCCTTCATCGGCCAGTCCTGCGCCTGGACATAGAGATCGCCGATCAGCCCGAAGGTGCTGGGCACGGCCTGGACGAGGGTCGCCATGCCGTCCTTGGCCTCCTCGCGCTTGGTCGAGTAGGACGGCCCCTGCTCGATCACCACGTCATAGGCGCCGATGGACAGGTCGTTGAGCTTCTGGGCGGTGGCCGTCTCGCCATCATCGCCCTCGCCACCGTCGCCCTCCCCGCTGACGACCATGCCGACAGCCTGGTTGACGCGCAGCGGTGTCATCCTGCCGTCTTCGCCGACGATGCGGATGGTGCGCTCGGTGTCGTAGATATGCGGGATCAGATCGAGCAGGATCACGCCGGTGTGGCGGACCGCGCGGGCGAAATTGTCGAGATAGACGAAGGTGCCGACATCGCCCTCGCGCTGGCGGGCGAGGATCGCCCTGCCGCTCTTCTCGTTCGAGGCCTCGCCGAGCCCGGCCTGGTGGATGCCGATCACCGCCATCATGTTCTCGGCCGCGAGCTGAAGCCCTTCCGAGACGCCCTGCGACGACACCGGCGGCTGCACGCGCTGCGGCGCGGCATTGCCGTTCGACGGATCTGGCGTGTAGCGCAGATAGGGCCTGGACTCGGTGTTGGCGTTCTCCCACTCGTCCTCGTACTCCTCGAAATTCCGCTCGGTGCCGAGCCAGGGCGCCTTGGGCTGGAGCGCAATGACCTCGGCCTGTTTCGAGGCGAAATAGTTGAACATGCGCTGCGGATCGCGGGCAAATCGCACGATGCCGTGGCGGATGACGCGCGGCCCGATCCGGATTTCCTCGCCGAGCAAGGGCACGATCGGGATATAGCGGCCGGGCCAGAGCGCCGGCTTTTCCAGGATGTGGCCTTGCGTGATCAGGCAGCGATAGACCTTGAAGCTGTCGCGCTCCTCGATGCGGGCGCCTTGCCGCGCAAGCTCGGCCAGCTCCTCGGCCGGCGCCTCGGTGACATCGCGGATCGCGCCGTCGGCGGTCAGGGCAAGCGTGATCCTCGCCGGCTTCTTGTAGAAATATTCGGCGACGCGCACCGTGTTAGTCGTGACCCAGCCCTCGAAATGCCCTTCGCTCTCCGGGCTGAAATCGGTGACCGGCGCGTCCGGGTATTTCTCCTTGTAGGCATCCAGCGCGATATCGACAGGCACGAAGCACCACATCGCATCCTTGCGGGTGAGATCGACCGCATCGGGATCCCAGATGACGGAGACGCCGTCCTGCACCAGCTGGATGCCGATCTCCTGGTTGAAGGTGGTCTGCGAGGCATATTCGGTGATGACGCGCCAATGGCCGATGCCGCTGTTGACCTGGCTGTCGGCGGCGGAAAAATAGGTGCCGGGCGCATCGCAGCGGTTCTCGATATAGCGGATGATGCCGGCGCGCAGCTCGGCCGCCGCCTCGTCGCCGCCATCATCGACCGGAACCACCTTGATCGAGGGTCGACCCTGGCGAATATCGCCCGTGACCTGGCGCACGAATTGCGGAATGCGGTTGATCGTCAGGCACGGGGCCTGGTCGGCCTCACGCTGGGCGATCGCCTCCTTCGGCCATTGGTCGCCGGCGCGGAAGCGCAGATCCTCATAGGCCTGGCTGATGTTCTCGCGCTCGGCTTCATAGCCTGCCGACCAGCGTTTTGCCGCCTGGGGCAGCAGGTCCTCGGTCGCAGAGGCCGGGGCCTTAGCGTTGTCATCGTCTTGAGCGATCATGTCTGGTCCTATCCGCCCATCCAGGCGCCGCGTCCGCGCGAGCTTCGCGGGCGGCGCTCCCGGAGCTGCCGATCCCTGACAGGCTCGGCGAAGGTCAATGCGATGGCGTCCCAGTCATCCGGCGACCTGATCCCGCGCGCCCGCATATGCTCTTTGCTTTCCAGGAGCAGGCGCTGGTTCGCGTCGTAATGGTAGGACGGCCCGCAGGCATCGGCCTGCAAACCGTCCTGGTCCGGGATGTCGGCGCCGCCGGGCTCGTCGAGCCAGTCGCGCGAGCGCTTCCACATCTCGGCCCGGCGGTTGCGCGGGCCCGGCTTCTTCGTGCCATCCGGCAGCAATTCGACCGGCTCCTGCGGCTCGGAGCCGAAATTCACGGGCACGACGACCGCGTCATAGGGCGCGCCCCAGGATTGCAGGATGTCGACAACGCCGGCGCCGACGCCGCCGACATCGACAAACACCCTTGCCGGCTTGTCCAGGTCGATCACCTGCCTGATCCAGTTCGCCCCAGCGACGACACCGATCTTCGCCTTGCTCTCGGTCTTGCTGACCTTGCGGCCCCGGCGCCAGGCCAGCGAAAAGCGGTCATCGCCGAAGCGCGCGGGATCGGCGCCGATGACCAGCGGCCCGATGCCCTCGCAGCGCGCTTTACGGGCGCGCAGCACGGCCTCCGACTTGATGAAGCTGTCATGGCCGGTGAGCTGGAAGGCCTCAGCCGCGGTTGCCGGATATTCCTGCTTGAACAGCAATTCGTCCTTCAATTCGGCGATCTTGGCGCGGCGCCAGGCCATCTGCTCAAGCGTCAGGCCGTGCGCCCCGGCATAAGCCTGCTCGTCCTCATCGAGCGCAAAGCCAGCGGGAACCGGCCGGCGATACTCGTCCTGCCAGAACCAGGGGATGAAGATCGCCTCGTAATCGCCGATGCCGGCCTCTGCCTGCTGCCAGCGCTCATGGAACTCGCCGCCGACGCCGTTTGCCGTGCTTTCCAGCACGATCTCGGTTCCCGGCAGATCGGGGATGGCCTGGACCACACCGGCAAAATGAGTCGCGGCATTGGGCCAGAACGCGACCTCCGAGCCATGGAAGAGCTGCACCGTCTGCGAGCGGCCGACCGCCCTGGCGCCGGCCGTGCCGACGGCATAGCCGCTCTCCAGCCTGGAGAAGGAAAGCTCCCTCGCATTGGCCGCGCCGGTCTCAGGCTTGAGGAGCCGCGGGCAGTGCTGGTGATAGCGCTCGACCATGCCGAACAGATTGTTCGTCGCCTCGCGCTCATGCGTCAGGATGAACACCCTGATGCCGCGCGCGTGACTGGCGCGCCAGTAATAGCGCCCGCCGATATAGGTCGAAATGCCTTGCTGGCGGCCCTTGAGCACCAGCGCGCGGACCTTGCCGGTGCGCGCCCGCTGCGCCTCGAGGCGGCCATGAAGGTATCGCTGCGCCTGGTTGAGCTGGAGCGGCGCGATCGCACCGGTCTTGGTTCGGATCCGCAGCGCCTTCTCCGCATAAGGCTCGAACTCAGCCCGCAGCCTCCGGCGGATCGCCCTCTCCTTCGGGCTCATCTCCTTGGGGCTCATCGTCTTGGGCCCCACAGTCTTGGGCCCCACCGTCTCGGGGCTCATCATCGAGTTCGGCGAGCGCGTCTTCATGGCTGAGCGCGATGCCGCCGCTGTGTTCGATCGCTGCAAGCTTGGCATGGACATAAGGGGCTGCTGCCTTGGCGATCTCGAACCGAGCCTTGGGCTCGAGGCTCTCGTCGCGAAGCATGGTGAGCATATAGGCGAGCGGCGTAAGACCACCCTCAGCGGCCGGCCCTGCCTCGGTCGGGCGAGCCGCCGCACCGGCCTTGCGGCTCGTCCTTGCAACGCCTCGGGCCATGTCTGGATCTTTGAACTGAAGGCTTCGGTTGCGCCCGGCCTGACACGAAAAAGCCCGCAAGCGGGACGCTGCGGGCGGCAGGCACAGGAATTCACAGTGCTATTGAGACATTAGACCTATCATAGGACCATTGTCAACAGTCATTTTGAAGAAATTCTCATTTAATTGAGAACAGGCCCCGCCGGAACCGCCCCCACGGATCGAGGAAGAGCGGCGCGCCCCGTTTGCAGAGGTTCGGAAGGTTGCAGGAAGGTCGCGCGCTGCCCTCGCGCCGCACGTCATGCTCGGGCTTGTCCCGAGCATCCACGTCTTGAACACAAGCCTTCACCGGCAAAGACGTGGACGGCCGCCACAAGGGCGACCATGACGATGCCGCGCGTCATTCTCGGGCGGAGCAAAGCGCAGACCCGAGAATCTCGTGCCGGAAGAGGCGTCAGCAAAGGCAGACGCCCCCCTCACGAGATGGTCGGGACAAGCCCGACCATGACGCGCTCCGGCATCGATCCCGGGTCCGCGCGGAGTTTATCCTTGGACCGATCGAAGATCGGACCTGAGGGCTACACCCGGGATGACGGCGCGGTTCCGAGATAAGCGGAACTCATCTGCGTTGAAGCGGCCGCTCCCTATCGTTGAAGCGGTGTGTTGGTGTCGACGACCTCCTGATAGGCGACGAGATCGAGGAAGGCTTCGGCCTCCGCGACCTTGCCGTCCTTCATGCGGAACAGCCAGACGAACTGGTTTCGATAGGGGCGCCCGCCGGTCGTCGTGGCGCTGGCATTGAAACGCACCGTCACCCGGTCTCCGACGGCCCAGATGTGCCGCACCTCGGGAACAAGCCGGGTTGCGAGGCGGCTCATCAGCGGCGCGGAGGCCCTTTCGACGAAATCCCGGAGGCCGCGATAGGTGCCCGCGACCGGACCCGAACCCGGTATCGTCCAGACGACATCGGGCGCGAGGAGCTGCTGGAACACATTGTCCCCGCCGGCCCAGCGCTGAAACGCATCGCGCACGATCGCCTCGTTGCGGGCGGTGGCGGAGATGTCCGCCCGCGCCGGCATGGCGGCCGTCGCTGCGACGGCGGTCGCGACGAGTGCCGCCAGGCCGAGGCGCCGGATAGTGGTCGCGGATCGATTGGGCAGAGTGTCGGAGGTCATCGAAGGTCTCCTTCTCAGGGGTTGGTGGTGAGAGCGGCCCGCAGGTCCAGGAAAAGCGGGCGGGCGACCCGTGCCGTCTCGAGCAGCGGCATCGGTTCTGGGTTTCGGGCTCGATCCTTCGGATCGCCCCGGAATGACGGCACAAACGCGGCGATAAGCCGGTGTCAAAGCCCGTTGGCCTTACGGGGCCGTCATGGTCGACGACCGCTCACGGCGACGCAGGATCATTCCGGCATGATGCAGTGTATCGGCATCGACGAACTCGCCATCGGCAGTGAAACCGGTGTCGTCCCAATAGGCGATGCGGCTGCCGGTCACTTCATAGCGCCCGCGATAAGCGCCTTCGCGGCTCCCGCGCGCCTCGACATAACGGCCGCCGGGCAGCAATTCATGGCGGATCCGGTTGTCGTCGGTCGTCCACATCCCGACATAGGGGTGGCCGGCTTGGGCCATGGGGCTCTCCGCAAGGACGATGGTTGCGAGCGCCGCAGAGAGACCCACCGCGACGAGGGTGAGCGGAGCGCGCATCAGTGCGGCGCCCTGGTCGCACGGACGACGATTTCGTTGACGTCGACGTCCCCGGGCTGCTCCAGCGCGTAGCGGACGGCCCGGCCGATGGCGTCCGGCTGGAGCGCGATCGCTCGATAACTCCGCATCGCCTCGGCCGCCGCGGCATCGGTGATGGTGTCGGCGAGTTCGCTTTCGACGACGCCGGGATGGATGCAGGTGACCCTGATATCGCTGCGCTCCTGGCGCAGCCCGTCCGAAATCGCCCGCACCGCATATTTCGTGGCGCAGTAGACCGCCGCCGTCGGGGAGACGCTGAGCGCGCCGATCGAGGCGATATTGACGATGTGGCCAGAGCCCCTGGCCGTCATCTCCGGCAGGACGGCGGCGATCCCGTACAGGACGCCCTTGATGTTGACATCCACCATGCGATCCCACTCCTCGACCTTCCGTGAGGCGAGCGGCGAAAGCGGCATCACGCCGGCATTGTTGACGATGGCGTCGATCCGCCCGAAATGCCGGCGGGCGGCCTCAGCGAAGCCGGCGACCTCGTCGCGGCGCGTCACGTCGAGGCGGCCATACTCGACCTCGGCGCCCAGCTGCCGCAACTCGCCGGCGAGCTCTTCGAGACGCTCGACCCGGCGCGCGCCCAGCATCAGGCGGGCTCCCGCCGTTGCAAGCTCGCGGGCGATGCCCGCGCCGATGCCGCTCGAGGCCCCGGTTATCAAAACGGTCTTGTCCATGGCCATGTTTCCCTTCCTCTCGTGCGGCTCAGCTGGTGGCGCCAGGCCAGTGACCGGAAAGATGGACGCTCCCGGCTGTCGCCGGTATCTGGCCAAGAGGCGACAACCTGGTTAGAAACCCTAACCAATGACAATCGACATCAATGCGCTCGCGACCTTCGTCCTGGTCGCCGAGGAACGGAATTTCCGCGCAGCGGCGGACCGCCTCGGCGTCACCCGCTCGGCCGTCAGCCAAGCGATCAGGCGGCTGGAAGACGAGATGGGCATCGCCCTTGTCCACCGCACGACCCGCAGCGTCGGCCTGACCGAAGCCGGCGAGCGGCTCCGCGCCGAGATCGCCCCGCCCCTCGCCGAGATCCGCGCCGCGACGGAGGCGACCCATCACCTCGGCGCGGGGCCGCGCGGCCAGTTGCGGCTTGCGGTTTCCTCCATCGCCGAGAGCTTCCTCTCGGGTCCATTGCTGGCGGGCTTCACCGAGGCCTGCCCGGAGGTCGAGCTCGATGTGCTGGTGACGGATGAGGAGATCGACATCGTCGCTGGCGGCTACGACGCGGGCGTGCGCCTGGGCGAGGTCATCGAGCAGGACATGATCGCGACAGCGGTCTCGGGCCCGCAACGGCAGATCCCGGTCGCAGCCCCCTCCTATCTCGCGCGCAAGGGCAAGCCCGCCCACCCCAGCGAGCTCACGGCGCATCGCTGCATCGGCTGGCGCCCCGCGCCGCGGGTGGCTCCCTATCGCTGGGAGTTCACCGAGGCCGGGCGCGACTTCGCGGTCGATGTGAAGCCGGAGATCACCACCAACGACATGGCGCTGATGATCGCAATGGCGACCTCGGGCGGCGGCATCACCATCGGATTGGAGGAGTCGTTTCGCACCTCGATCGCGCAAGGCACGCTCGTGCCCCTGCTCGAGGCGTATTGCCCGTTCTTCCCGGGCTTCTTCCTGTACTACCCCAACCGCCCGAACATGGCGCCCAAGCTCAGGGCCCTGGTCGACCATGTCCGCAGCAACCGGAATCGCTAGCGCGATGTCCGATCCAATTGGATCGTTCAATGGCCCTGGAACATGCTGTCTATACTCGGAAACATGGCGTCATCCCGGACAAGCGGCGAAGCCGCGCCGATCCGGCAACTGTGTTGTTTGGTGGTCATGATTGGAATGCGGTGCGGGTTTTGAGCATGGCGTTGAGGGTTACGAGGAGCTTTCTTGCGACGGCGATGATGGCGACCTTGGCGGCGCCGCTTCGGGCGCGGATGGCGTCGTAGAAGGTCTTGAAGCGCGACGATGTCCGGATGGCTGCGAGGGCTGCCATGTAGAGGGCTTTGCGGACGCGCCGCCTTCCGCCCTTGATCATGCGCTGTCCGCGCCTGCGCCCGCTGTCGTTATTGAAGGGGGCGAGGCCGGCGAGTGCGGCGACGGCCTTTGGCGAGACGTGTCCGAGCTCGGGCATCAGGGCGATGAGGGTGGCGGCGGTGACGGGTCCCACGCCAGGGGCCGAGCGCAGCAGGGCTTGCGCCCTGGCCAGCGTCTCGTCGGCCTGCAGGGCTTCATTGACGAGGCGCTCGAGCGTGACGATCTCGGCGTCGAGCCAGGCGAGATGACGGGCCAGACTGCCGGAGGGATCTTGTCCTTCGCTGTGGCGGACGCGCTCGGCGGCGCGCATCTCGACGAGCTGGTCGCGGCGTTTGTGAAGCTGCGCCAGAGCGTTGCGGGCAGGGTCGCAAGCCGGGTCGGGCATGAGCGCGAGGGCGCGCGCCATCGCCGCGAGCATCTCGGCGTCGATCGTATCGGTCTTGGCCAGGCGGCCGGTGGCGCGGGCGAAGTCGCGGGCGCGCCCCGGGTTGATCCGGGCGAAGCGGCAGCCCGCCTGCTCCAGGGCCTGGCGCAGCATGCGGTCATAGGGGCCGGTCGCCTCGAAGGCGATGAAGCAGGCCTGGGCGTCGAGAGATGACAGCCAGGCCGCGATCGCCTCGCTCGTATTGGCGATCCGAAGGCTCGTCCCGCTCGTCTCATCGAACAGGTCGAGATGGCTTTTGGCGATATCGCAACCGATGAAGCAGGGGTGTATGGTCATGGTGCCTGTCCCTGTGCTGCGAGGTCCGGTGCAAGCGGCCTCGGTCAACTGTTCAGGATGGGGTCTGCAAAGGCGGGCGGGAGCCGAGCCGGAACACGGTGTTCACCACCTGGGATCCAACGGCTTCCCGCCCGCTCCAATCATGACACACACCAAACACACAGGGATCCATTCCGGAGCCTAACTAGGCAGCGCTCCGGCATGGATCCCGGGTCTCCGCTTCGCTACGCCCGGGATGACCGTGTGTTTCAAAGCCAAGACAAGCAAGCTCTGGCTCTCAAACAAGACGCGAGGAACACAAGACGCAAAGGACCGGCGCTACTCCTCCAGCGCCCCGATCATCTCCATCCGCGTCGCATGCCGGCCGCCCTCGAACCGGGCGCTCAGGAACGCATCGACGATATCGAGCGCCAGCCCCTCGCCCACCACGCGCGCGCCGAGCGACAGCATGTTGGCATCGTTGTGCTGGCGGATCATGCGGGCAGAGAATGTGTCGGCGCAGACGCCGCAGCGGATGCCCTTGACCTTGTTGGCCGCCATCATGATGCCCTGGCCGGTGCCGCACAGGATGATGCCGAGCCGGCAATCGCCGGAGGCGACGCGCCGCGCCGCCGCTTCGCCGTGCTGAGGGTAAGGTGTGCTCTCCGGCGTCGTCGGTCCGATGTCGACCACCACCCAGCCTTGCGCCGCGAGATGAATGGCAATGGCCTGCCGCAGCTGAATGGCGGCGTGGTCGCTGGAGAGGACGATACGGTCGCTGGCTGTCAAGGAGATGTAATCCCGTGTCCCGAGGCGATCCGGCGGCCTACCCGAGCTGGATTTGGCCGCGTTGGATCAGGGGCTTTTTGCTTGGTCAATTCGTCCCGTTTTCGCATAACGGCAACCTGCCGGAAAGCGGGCGGGGCCGATGTCTGGAAAGGGTAGATTGTGTTGAAGAAGTCGGCGCTGGGGTCGGCTGCCGATTGATGCTGAACGGGTCGCTGAGAGGGCGTTCGCCCTCATGCCGCCAGGGGCGGTGCTCCGGCCGGCATCAGCTTCGCCATTTTCCTGAGGTTCTGGGCGGTGGCTGCGAGGAGGAACTCGTCGCGGGCGCCGCATGGTCCTCGCAAGCGCAGGCGATCGAGTTTGAGGATGCGCTTCAGGTGCGCGAACAGCATCTCGACCTTCTTCCGCTCTCGTCGCGAGGTTACGTATGCATCGGTGGCGGCGATGTCGCGCGCCATGTCGCGGGCGCCTTCGTGGATGGAGCGGAGGATCTTGCGAGCAGGATCTTTCGGACAGCACTTTGGCTTCAGGGAACAGGCGTCGCAGTCGCTCTTGATCGCCCGGTAGCGCATGAGGCCTTCAGGATCGATACCGTCGCGCGGCACCGCGAAGGGCCGTCGGAACTGCCGCAACTCCTTGCCGTCCGGGCAGATGTAGAGATCGCGATCGTGATCATAGGCGAAGTCGGAGCGGCTGAATGTGCCGTCCCGGCGCGTGGATTTGTCGAACACCGGGATATGCGGCTCGATACCGCGCTCGTGCACCAGCCAGGCCAGGTTCTCGGCCGAGCCATAAGCGGCGTCTGCGACCAGCTTCTCAGGCCATGTGCCGAACCTGTCCTGCGTGCGACCGATCATGGTTCGCGCGGCGCCGACCTCGGCCTGCCGCACTGCCGTGGTCGCCTCGACATCCATGATGACGGCATGCTTCAGATCGATCAGGTAGTTCGTTGCATAGGCAAAGAAGGCCTGCCCGCCATGGGCGGCCGTCCAGCGCGCGGCAGGATCAGCCGGCGAGATGAACTTGGGCACGACCGGCGTCGCCGCGCCGAAGGCGGCATCGTCAAGCACGGTCAGATACTCGCGCACCGCATGGTTGGCGGTCTCGGGCGCCAACCCGTCCTTGCCGGGCACGCCGTTCTGGCGATTGGCGTCGGCCTTGATCAGGCTGGCATCGACGGCAAACCCCTCGCCACCAACCAGCCCCTCCGCCATGCAGCGCCTGACCGTCGTCTCGAACACCTCGCGCAACAGATCGCTGTCGCGGAAGCGACCGTGCCGGTTCTTTGAGAAGGTGGAATGGTCGGGCACATCCCCCTCCAGACCGAGCCGGCAGAACCAGCGATAGGCCAGGTTCAGATGGACCTCGTCGCAGAGTCTGCGCTCGGAGCGGATGCCGAAGCAGTAGCCGACGATCAGCATTCGGATCATCAACTCGGGATCGATCGAGGGCCGGCCGGTGTCGCTGTAGAACGGGCGCAAATGCGCCCGAATGCCGGACAGATCGACAAAGAGATCGATGGCGCGCAGCAGGTGATGCGCAGGGACGTGCCGTTCCAGGCTGAACTCGTAGAACAGTGCCTCCTGCGCAACCGTCCGCTCGCCCATCATCGCGCCGCCCTCCGCAGCGACGACTGAATCAGAACCTCAAGCTCCCAGCAACACCGACTTCTTCAACACAATCGGTAGTTTGCGGACGTCGGCTGCACCGCGCTAGGATGTGCTCTGTTATGGAGCAGAACTCGCCGAAGCCATTCACGCAGGCTGCACGCGCAGCATTTCCGGTAGCCAATCGTGCTTTGGCAGAACAGGCCATTTCTCATCTCGCTCCGTTTGTGGATGACGCCGACCGCAAGCGGTCATCGGAATTTTCGGAATTTGATGTCTTAGGGCAGAACGTTCGGATTCCTATTCGCCTGCGCTTTCTCAGACTGTCTGCGACCGACATGGCGATGGCCAGCCTGCCCCAGCCAGCGCTGTGCTTGGTTTCCCGTGCGACCGACGGGTACTTGCGTCAACACGCCGTTGCTTCACTTCTTGGCATCAACAACGCTTGGGCACCCCCCTATGTTGCGACGCTTCTTGCCGACTATGTGCATGAGATTGTCGAAGTCATTCACGACGGCCTACCGGGGTTGAATCGGGCGCTCTATGCAAATCTTGTCCGAGAGAACCGGACTCAGTTTCGGATGCTTCGCGTGCGCGCAACTAGCTACTGGAACGCCTATCACCGCCATCTCTACCCGGATAAGCGAGACTATCCCGGACTGAAGGCTTTGCACGAGATGGAGAGATGGGCCGCCTAGACCAGATGTCCGCCTTGGGCCGATTGTGTTGAAGAAGTCGGTGTTGCTGGGAGCTTGAGGTTCTGATTCAGTCGTCGCTGCGGAGGGCGGCGCGATGATGGGCGAGCGGACGGTTGCGCAGGAGGCACTGTTCTACGAGTTCAGCCTGGAACGGCACGTCCCTGCGCATCACCTGCTGCGCGCCATCGATCTCTTTGTCGATCTGTCCGGCATTCGGGCGCATTTGCGCCCGTTCTACAGCGACACCGGCCGGCCCTCGATCGATCCCGAGTTGATGATCCGAATGCTGATCGTCGGCTACTGCTTCGGCATCCGCTCCGAGCGCAGACTCTGCGACGAGGTCCATCTGAACCTGGCCTATCGCTGGTTCTGCCGGCTCGGTCTGGAGGGGGATGTGCCCGACCATTCCACCTTCTCAAAGAACCGGCACGGTCGCTTCCGCGACAGCGATCTGTTGCGCGAGGTGTTCGAGACGACGGTCAGGCGCTGCATGGCGGAGGGGCTGGTTGGTGGCGAGGGGTTTGCCGTCGATGCCAGCCTGATCAAGGCCGACGCCAATCGCCAGAACGGCGTGCCCGGCAAGGACGGGTTGGCGCCCGAGACCGCCAACCATGCGGTGCGCGAGTATCTGACCGTGCTTGACGATGCCGCCTTCGGCGCGGCGACGCCGGTCGTGCCCAAGTTCATCTCGCCGGCTGATCCTGCCGCGCGCTGGACGGCCGCCCATGGCGGGCAGGCCTTCTTTGCCTATGCAACGAACTACCTGATCGATCTGAAGCATGCCGTCATCATGGATGTCGAGGCGACCACGGCAGTGCGGCAGGCCGAGGTCGGCGCCGCGCGAACCATGATCGGTCGCACGCAGGACAGGTTCGGCACATGGCCTGAGAAGCTGGTCGCAGACGCCGCTTATGGCTCGGCCGAGAACCTGGCCTGGCTGGTGCACGAGCGCGGTATCGAGCCGCATATCCCGGTGTTCGACAAATCCACGCGCCGGGACGGCACATTCAGCCGCTCCGACTTCGCCTATGATCACGATCGCGATCTCTACATCTGCCCGGACGGCAAGGAGTTGCGGCAGTTCCGACGGCCCTTCGCGGTGCCGCGCGACGGTATCGATCCTGAAGGCCTCATGCGCTACCGGGCGATCAAGAGCGACTGCGACGCCTGTTCCCTGAAGCCAAAGTGCTGTCCGAAAGATCCTGCTCGCAAGATCCTCCGCTCCATCCACGAAGGCGCCCGCGACATGGCGCGCGACATCGCCGCCACCGATGCATACGTAACCTCGCGACGAGAGCGGAAGAAGGTCGAGATGCTGTTCGCGCACCTGAAGCGCATCCTCAAACTCGATCGCCTGCGCTTGCGAGGACCATGCGGCGCCCGCGACGAGTTCCTCCTCGCAGCCACCGCCCAGAACCTCAGGAAAATGGCGAAGCTGATGCCGGCCGGAGCACCGCCCCTGGCGGCATGAGGGCGAACGCCCTCTCAGCGACCCGTTCAGCATCAATCGGCAGCCGACCCCAGCGCCGACTTCTTCAACACAATCGGCCGAAAGCGGACCTGGACCCTGTGCTCCACCGTCGCGCGCAGGGCGCCGAACGACCCCGGCTCGGAACGCTGATCCTAAGACGGAATGCAGGGGACGGATCGCAGTCATGGCGCGCCCCTCTCATCCAGGCGACAGGGCATCCCGCTGAAGCTTGAAACCGCACACTCAACTATCGGGAATCTTTCCACGCATTTTCAGCGATGCCGATTGCCGCCGCGTCAGGGCTGACATAAAGCGTTCATCCTCCGCTGCCGAAAGGCAGGCTTGAACTCTGGTATCTCTGATGAATTCGCGTTTCCGTTCCTGCGCTATCGGCCTGGTTCTCGCCGCCGCCCTGGGCGGCTGCCAAACGGCGAAACCCATCGCCATGAGCGTCTCGGTGACGCCGACGACCAAGGAGGGCGCGGCCTTCGGCGATGTGCTGGCCGCTCAGCGCAAGGCCGGGCAGGACATTCCGCCGCTCAAGGGGCAGCAGGTCTTGATTGTGCGCAGCTATGAATATGTCCAGAAAGCCGACGAGCCCTTCGCCACAAGCATGGAGATCGAAGGTATCGACTGCGGGGTGGAGAGCGAGGGCTATCGGGCGTCGCTGAAAACCCCGGCAGAGGTCAGGGTGCCGGACTATGGCTATGCTTCGCGCCTGATTTCGGTTCGCTGCCATACGGCTCGCCACAAGCCAAGTTTCGTGACTGTTCAACCTTTCGACAAGACCACCTCTGACCGGTTGAGAGCGGGGAGCAACGCTGGTCTTGCTGCACTGGTGGCCGTCGCCATAATCGATGCGGCAACGGATAAGAAAACTCATGAATTTAGCTATCCGCCCGCACATGTAACGATGAACGGGATTGGCTGCGAAACAGAAAAGGTCGGTTGCCGCTAGGGCAAGGCACAAAATCAGCCTGACCGAGCTACGACCGAAAAAGAGGGGGAACCGGCGCTCAACACATCCATGCAACCCCAGCCGGTCACAAACTGATAATGGGCTGTCGGCCCGCTAGCCTTCCATGCTTCGGACTGGACGCGAGCAAACCGCGCTCCCTCCAGTCGATAAGCGAAGTGCTCAGGAACCAGACCTTCGTTCGCCGTCTCGTCTTCCTCCGTGCTTAAAGCCATCTCGTCCAGTAGCCGCACGATGCATGGGCGGTCGAACGAGACACGCAGCAAATGTGCATCGTCACCGGGTAAAAGGAAGTCGGCAGCTATGCCATCCGTTTGCCATTGAAAGGCGATCAGGTCGCTAGCGCTCGCCTGGAGCGGAACGCCCGTGTTAA
Organism: Bosea vaviloviae; assembly: GCF_001741865.1. Lineage (NCBI taxonomy): Bacteria > Pseudomonadati > Pseudomonadota > Alphaproteobacteria > Hyphomicrobiales > Alloboseaceae > Allobosea > Allobosea vaviloviae. Next base: position 3,331,764 of record NZ_CP017147.1, on the reverse strand, counting down.
GTGGTTCATACCTCGGCATAGAGATTATCGTGCCGCTATCCGGCAAGTTCTGCAATCTGCCGCATCGCAGTCGCTCTCCTTTTATGAGTTCACGACCTAATAAGGGCCTGCTGCAACTCGGGGGTGACCCCTGACCACGGCGTGGCAGACACGGGAATTCGCGGCGTAGCGGACCAGAAGCTGGTCGGGCGCAAGCCACTTCATCTCCGCCCATGATCCGCCCCAACTGCCTGCTGAAGCAGCGCCATGATCGCTGTCTGCGACGAACGCGTTCCCACCTCCATCCGGCTTGTCTTTGGGTTGGATTATCGAAATCTGCCCCAGCTCTGTTTTGACGCGTTGTCTTCACGCTAACAGGTCTCTACTTCCCTCGAAAATGCTCCAAACCGAGCCAGGCTCGACATGCCGTCGTCACGGGGGCGCCCGGTCGTGGCAGCGAGCCGAGCTCAGAACGCGATTGTGAGAGCGGAGAGCGGAACGGCCTGGCAGGTCAGGCATTGATCGGGCTCGCCGTCGAAATCGACCATATGGGCGAAGCGCCCCTCGACGACACGAACCGAGCAGCTTTCGCATTGGCCGACCCGGCAGCCGCTCGGCAGCGACAGGCCGGCCGCGAGCGCGGCATCGAGGATGGGGCCGGCGGCGGGCGTCCAGAGGAAGGTTTCCCCCGTTCCCGCGATCGTCACGGTCTGCGGTTCCAACCGGGCGCGCATCTCTCCCGGCGCAGAAAAAGCCTCGGTGAAGATGTCGAAGCGCGGCAGGCCCAGCTGCAGCAGCGCACCCGTCATCGCCGTGTTGAAGCCCGGCGAGCCGCACAGATAGGCGAGCGGCCGCTGCGGGACGAGATCTGCAAGGCCGCTCAGGTCCAGCCGCCCCTCCCGGTCGAAGCGCTTCGCCAGCCGGTCCTCGTCACTTGGCTGCGAATAGGCCGTCACGCGATGAAGCGCCTCCAGCTCTTGCGCGAGTTCGTCGAGGCGCCCGGCGAGGTGATGCTCGGCGCCGCTGCGGCAGCCATGCAGGAGATGGATCTCGTGAGATGGCCTGGGCCTCGTGGCCGCCACAGCCTCGAGATAGCCGACGAAAGGCGTGATGCCGATCCCGCCCGCGATCAGAATGACAGGGCGCGTACTGGTGACGGGCAGCGTGAAGACACCGGCTGGCGCCTCGACCAGCAATTCGTCGCCGACGCGCAGATGCTGGAGGGCCTGCGAGAGCGAGGCGGCGCCTGTGGTCTGCGCGCCGCGGCGCACCGCGATCGAAAGTTCGTCCGGGCGGTTTGCCGGGCCCGTCAGCGAATAGGCGCGCGCCAGCGGGTTGTCCGGCAGGCGGATGAGGACATGCTGGCCGGGCACGAAATCGGGCAGGCCGCGATCGTCGCATGGTGCGAGTGACAGCGCGATGGCGTCGATGCCTTCCGGCTGTGCCGAGGCAACCCTGAAACGACGCGCGCCGGTCCAGCGTCCCAGATTGGCGGAGGGATGAGGCTGGATGTCACATCCGACGGCGCGCAACGGCACCGATCCGCTGACGGGGTCGCGCTGCGCATCTCCCAGGGCTGCGTTGATATTCGTCGTGTCCGGGCCGGTGATCGCGCCGCCGCCGAGCCCCAGCGGCACGCAGGCCTCCCACCAGCCGAATTCCGCCACGACCGTCCGGTCGTCGAGCGCCGTGTTGATGCGGACGCGCAAGGTCGCGCCGCCGATGCGCGTCTCGACCACGGCCCAGTCTCCCTGGGACAGCCCGCGGGCCCGCGCCAGGCCCGGACCGATCTCGACCGAAGGATCGGGCGCCTTGCGCCGCAGCGAAGCGATATGGCGATGCGAGCTATGCACGAACCAGCCGCTCTTGGCGGTCGTCAGCAGCAACGGCAAAGGACTCGTTCCGGCAGACCCGTCATCGGCTGAGACGAAATCGGCAAGCGGATCGTAGCCATGCTCATGCATCAGCTCGGAATAGAGCTCGACGCGGCGGGTCGGGGTGGCGAAGCCCTGCACCGCGCCCTCCCCGAGATCGGCGAATTTGCGGTAGTGGAAGGGCTGGGGAAAGCGCTTGCCATCAGGCAAGGCGCGCAATTCGTCGACCGTGACGCCAAGCGGCGCGAGCTGGTGGTTCCAGCCGGCGACGATGTCTCCGCCGAAGAAGCTCTCAGTCAGGCCCATGCGTGTCGCCAGCGCCATGACGATCTCGTAATCGGCGCGGGACTGCGCGAACCGCGGCAGCATCTGGCGCCGGAACTGCACCGTCTCGACGGCTTCCTGCGTGATCTCGAAACCGATGCGCAACGCCTCGCGCTCCCACGGCATGCTCACCGGCAAGACGATGTCGGCGCATTCGGCGGTCGGATTCATGAACATGTCGGCGTGGACATGGAATTCGAGCGCCCGCAGCGCCGCAAGGTTGCGGCTCGTATCGGCCTGCGAGACGGCGAAATTCGTGCCGAAGCTCATCAGGGCGCGCACAGGATAGGGCTCGCCTTGAAGCACGGCGCGGCTGAAGTCGCGCGCGGTGATCCAGCCGCGCGCCGGCGGTCCCAGCGGCAATTCGTCGAGGCCGAGCGCCTTCTCCTTCTGCCCCGGCGGCAGCAGCGACAGATCGTTGATCGCATTGGCCGGCGGCGGCACCGGCCAGATATTGCCGCCTTCGCGATCGCAGGAGCCGGTCAGCGCGAAGAGGGTGGCGATCGCCCGCTCGGTCATCGTCGCATTGCTGTGCTGGCCGACACCGGTCCAGCTGTAATAGGCGAGGCGAGGCGCGTCTTCGAGCAGGGCATGGAAGGCGGCGATCTCGGCCTCGGCGATCCAGGTCAGCTCCGCCACGCGGGCAAGCGTGTAGCCGCGCGCCCGTTCGGCAAGCAGGTGGAAGACGGTCGAGGCGTCGATCACGCGGCCGTCGAGCGCCTGCAATCTCGCTGCGGCGTCGAGCTGGATGCCCGTGCCATCGGGAAACGCCTGTCGGGTATCGTAGCAGGCGGGCTTGCCCGCCTTGTCGAGGATGACGAAGCCATCCGGCGCGCCCACGATGATCTCGGATGCGCGCAGGAAACGGCCCGAGGCGCGATCGACCAGAAGCGGCGCATTCGTCCAGTTCCGCACGAAATCGGCGTCATAGCTGCGCGTCTCGATCAGATGGCGAATGGCGCCCATGGCAAGGGCGGCATCGGCGCCCGGCCGCATCCGCAGCCAAAGATCGGCCTGCTGGCCGGAGCCGTCCGGCTTGGGGTCGATGACGACGACCCTGGCGCCTCGGCTGCGCGCCTCCGCAACCCGGCTCGCCTGCGCCAGCCAGGTTCGGGCCGGGTTGTGGCCCCAGAGGACGATCACATCGGCGCGCTCATATTGCGGAATGCCGAGGCCGCGGCCGAATGTCAGCGCATGCGCATAGTCCTTGTGCCAGCCGCAGACCTCGACCGCATAGATCAGGTTGGGGCTGCCGAAACAGCGGATGAAGCGCTCGACCCAATCATAGCTGTCGACGATCGGGGTGCCGCTGAAGGTCGTCATGGCGAAGGCGACGGCCTCCGCGCCCGATTCCGCGCGGATCGACAGCAGGCGCGCTGCAATCTCGTCGAGCGCTTCGTCCCAGCTGATCGGCGCCCATTGCGGCGTGCCGCCATCCTTCCTGCCGATGCGGCGCAGCGGCGTGGTCAGGCGCAGCGGGCTGTGGACCATTTCAGGCGCCGCGCGGCCCTTGGCGCACAGGGCGCCGCCCGTGGGATGGCCAGGGCGAGGCTCGACCCCGACCATCCGGCCGTTCTCGGTGAGAGTCACCGAGCCGCAGCGCGAGCGGCAAAGCGTGCAGTATCCGTCATGTCGCTCGGTCATCACGCGCCTCGAAGCGGTTTCGTCCCAGTACGCGTCTTGCGCGCGCATCCTCGTTCGGGCGCAGCCCCTCGCCGCGCGCCCGTCATCCCTGCCGGTCCCGCAAAGTCTCAGAAGGCGCGGGTCGCCGCCGCCGACCAGGCCGCGACCACACGGTCGCCTGGCCGGGGAAGCTCGCTCTGCGCGATATCCTGGTTCTGCTTGTGGGCGATCAGGCGCTGGCCGGCATCGCTGCGGACGATGAATTCGGTCAGCGCCCCGCGATAGGAGACCGCCTCGACGGTCGCGGCCATCTGGTTATCCGCGAGAACAGCCACGGCGGGCCGGTGCAGGCTGATCCGTTCGGGGCGGATCGCGATGGTCGAGGCGCCGGCGCGACGCGCATCGGCCGTGATGGTCAGTGTTTCGCCGCTGCTGGCGCGGAAGCGGTCCGGTGCGGCCAGGTCGCCCTCCATGAAATTCGCCAGGCCGATGAACTCGGCGACGAAGCGGCTCGCCGGCGCCTCATAGATCTCGTGAGGCGTGCCGATCTGCTCGACCTTGCCGGCCGACATCACCACGATCCTGTCGGCCACGCTCATCGCCTCGTCCTGGTCATGCGTGACGAAGATGGTGGTGAGACCGAGCTTCGACTGGAGACGCCGCAGGTCGGTCCTGACCTCGTGCCTCAGCCTGGCGTCCAGCGCCGACAGAGGCTCGTCGAGGAGCAGGACTTCCGGCTGGTAGACGATGGCGCGCGCCAGAGCGACGCGCTGCTGCTGGCCGCCGGAGAGCTGCTTGGGAAGCCTGTCCGCCAGATGATCGAGCTTGACGAGGGACAAGGCCTCGATGACGCGCGCTTGCGTCTCCTCGCGGCCGACCTTGCGCATCTCCAGCCCGAAGGCGACGTTCTGGGCGACGCTCATATGCGGGAAGAGCGCGTAGCCCTGGAAGACCAGGCCGGCATCGCGCAGATAGGGCGGCAGGACCGTGACGTCGCGGTCGCCGAAATGGATGCTGCCCTCGCTGGCGAAGGCGAGGCCCGCGATCATGCGCAGCGTCGTCGTCTTGCCGCAGCCGGAGGGGCCGAGGAAGGCGATGAACTCGCCCTGCGCGATCTCGAGCGAGACCTTGTCGACCGTGGTCAGGCTGCCATAGCGCTTGGTTAGGTCGCGAAGTGTGATCTTTGACATCGACGCTTTCTCAGAATGCGCGCGTGAGCTTGAAATAGCGGTCCGTGACCACGAGCCCGGCCGCGATGAGGACGATCTGGACGGTGGCGACGGCCGCGATCGTGGGATCGATGCTCCACTCCAGATAGTTCACGATGGCGATGGGCAGCGTGGTGGTGCCGGGCCCCACCAGGAACAGGGACTTCTCGAGGTCGACGAAGGAGACCACGAAGGAGAACAGCCCGCCCGCCACGACACCGGGCCGGATCACCGGCCAGGTCACGCGCCAGAAGGCTTTGAGCGGCCGGGCTCCCATGGTGAGCGCCGCTTCCTCGAGCTGGCGGTCGGCTCCCAGCAGCGAGGCCGTGACGAGCCTGACCGTCCAGGGCAGAGCGATGAGGCTGTGGGCGATCGCGAGGCCCGAAAAGGTCATCGCGATCTGGACGCCGGTCACGACCTCGATCTCGATCAGGAACATGTAGAAGGCGGCGCCCGCGACGATGCCCGGCACGATCAACGGCGCAAGCAGCAAGGCCTGGATCGCTTCCCGCCCGGGGAAATCGCCCCGCGCCAGCACGACGGAGGCGGGAACGCCGACCAGCAGGCTGACCAGCGTCGCCACCATGCCGAGCTGCAGGCTGGTGACGAAGCCGTCGCGAAACCGGGTCATCTCCCAGGCGGCAAGATACCAATCGAGCGTGTAGCCGCTCGGCGGAAAGCCGATGATCTTGTTCTTGAAGAAGCTGACCCAGATCACCGCGACGAGCGGCGCCAGCACCGCCACGAAGGCGATGGCGGAGCCGAGGATCATGGCGGGACGAAAGCTGTCGAACCTTGCCGGAGTGGCGCGCCGCATCGTCACACCATCCCGTAGCGCTTGCGCAGCGTGACGCTCGACAGCACGGTCAGCGCGAAGGTGACGCCCATCAGGATGAAGGCGAGGCTCGCCGCGAAAGGCCAGTTATAGACCTTGATGGCCTGCTCATAGACCTTCGGCGCCATCATTTGGAAGGACGGGCCGCCGATCAGCACGGGCGTCGCATAGGCGTTCACGGCCAGTACGAAGCAGAGCAGGCAGCCGGAGAAGATGCCGGGCATCGCCAGCGGCAGCAGCACGCGAAAGAACATCGCCCAGGGCCGGGCGCCGAGGCTGAGCGCCGCCTCCTCGTAGATTTCGCCGATGCCCTCGAAGACGCTCTGCAGCGAGATGATCATGAAGGGCAGGAGCACGGCGATGAGGCCGATCACGACCGCGGTGCCCGTATAGAGAATGCGGACAGGCTCGACGATGATGCCGGTGTAAAGCAGCGCCGAATTGACCAGTCCACGATCCGAGAGCAGCACCATCCAGCCGGCGGCGCGCACGGCATTGCCCATCAACAGCGGGATGATCGTCGCCAGGATCAGCGCGGTCTTCAGGCCCGGGCTCGTCAGGCGCGTCAGGATGTAGGCCGCGGGCAGGCCCAGCACCAGGCAGACCAATGTGCAGGAGGCCGCGACCGTCAAGGTGCGCGCGAGAATCCACAGATAGAACGGATCGCCGAAGAAGCGCGTGTAGTTCTCCAGCGTCAGCCCCTCGTTGGCGACCTGGCCGGGATCGAACACCGCCAGGCTCGTCCGCCCCATCATGACGAGGGGCAGGACAAGGCCTGCCAGCACCAGGGTCAGGCTCGGGAGCAGGAGCCAGCCGGCACTGAACCGGCGGGCGGGGCGCCGCGAAAGGCTCGGCGCAGAGGTGTCCAAGGCCAGGGTCAAGCCTTGAACTCCTTGTTCCACCATTCGACCCATTTCGGATCGCTTTTCGCGGCGTAGGGGTAATCGACGAAGTTCAGCTTGGCGATCTGCTCGGGCGTGAATTCGAGGCGCTTGCGCATATCGGGGGCGAGTTCGGCGTTGCCGGTCGCCACTGAATAGGAGGTCGCCTCCGCGATCGCGCCCATCGGCTTGGGCTGCAGCATCGCGTCGAGATATTTATAGGCACCGTCGACATTGCGGGCGCGCTTGGGAATGCCGGCTCCGAACGAGACGAAGACCGCGCCTTCCCGGGGGTAGGACCAGCGGATCGGCAGGCCTTCGACCTCCCATTGCACCGCGCGGGCGCTGTAATTGGCCGAGATCCAGATCTCCTCATCCTTGAAGGCGGCGGCGAGAGCCTGGTGCGAGGGATAGAGCCGGGGTTGGACCGCCTTCTTCATATCGAGCAGCGCCGGGAAGGCTTTGCCGACATCGCCCATCGAGCCGCCATGGGAGAGCGCGGCGGCATAGATGTAGTTGAAGTAGATCTGGTCCATCAGCCCGACGCGGCCGGCATATTTCGGGTTCCACAGATCCGCGAAGCTTGTCGGAGGCACGGGGATCTTGGCGGGATTGTAGAGGATCACCACGCCGCCATAGATGCAGGGCACGAGATAGGGCAGCCGGAACTTCTCATTGATGCTGCCATGGCTCGGGATACGCGAGACGTCGAGCGTCTCGAGCGCGCCCTGCGCGTTCATTTCATAGGCGTCGGCATCGCTGAGCCAGGTCACGTCGACAGTGCCGCGCGGCAGCCGGCGCTCGGCGAGGAGCTTGGCCTTGCGCTCTGGCACCGGCGCGAGGTCATGGACGATGCGCAGCGGCGAGGAACCGAAGGCCGGAGCCTCAAACCCCTTCACGATGCGTTCGTTCCAGTCGCCGCCCCAGTTCGAGACGACCAGATCGCCGCTCTGCGCCTGCGAAGGCGTGGGCAGCATCGCGCCCAGGGCGGCGGCCGACCCAAGCCCAAGAAGGCGCCGACGGTCGAGACCGTCCGCCGCAAGATGATGATCCGACACGGTTATTCCCCTTGACTGGGGCCGCTGTCGGCGGCCCGCATTCCTTCACCCTTCGGGGTGTGAACCTGCAAGCTAACCGTGGCGCGCTTCACGAATGCGTTGTAATTGCTTCACGATTGTTTCAGCCTCGCAGCGCCCAAAACGGGAGGCGTACGATCAAGCGACTGCTGCTCATCGAGGATGACGACACCTTCGGCATTCTTCTCGCCGCCTATTTCAAGACGGCGAGCTACCTCACCGAGAGAGTGGGCTCGGCGGAGGCTGGGCTGAAGCGGCTGGATCGCGAGAGCTGGGACGCCGTCATCATCGATCTCAACCTGCCTGACGAGGACGGCATCGTGCTGACGCGCATGGTGCGGGCGCGGTCGTCTATCCCGATCGTCGTGGTTACGGGGCGCCATGGTGCGGAAGACCGGCTGCTGGCGCTGGAAATCGGCGCGGATGACTTCATCACCAAGCCGTTCGAGCCGCGCGAGCTCGTGCTGCGTCTCAACAACATCCTGCGCCGCGGCGAGCGGCAGGACAAAAATCCCGCCATACGTCTGGGTTGCGCCGGCGGGGAGCTCGATCTGGCGGGCCGCACCCTGCTCAACGGCGCCGGCGACCGGATCGATCTGAGCGCGGTCGAATTCGCGATGCTGGCCGTGCTGGCGCGAAGCCCGGATCGCGTTCTGACGCGCGCCCAGATGATCGATGCCGTAACCAGTGGCGATGCGCCGGAAACCGAGCGCGCCATCGACATCAGGATTTCGCGCCTGCGCAGAAAGCTGGCCGAGGCCGGGCTCGACGCCGCCTTGCTGAAGACGGTCCGCGGCTATGGCTACAAGCTCGAAACCACGCCGCGGCTTCAGGCTGGAAGCACTGGGCGTTCATCGAGACGCGACGCATAGTCCACCATCCGCGCGATCGCGTCGGTGAGGCAGTCGATCAGAAGCCGGCTCTGGCGTTGCGATAGGACGCCGTCTGCGTCCGCGATGGGGCGCAGGGTTCTGTCCGACAGCTCGTGGAAGCCGAAAAGGCCGGCGGCTGCGTGAACCTTGTGCATCAGCTTTCCGAGTTCGCCCGCATCGCCCGAGGGTTGCGCCAGCGCCTCGGCGGCCTGCCGGAAGGTCGCCGTGCCCGCGACGACGATCGCCTGGACATTCTCCGGCCCGATATCTCCGACCATGCGGTCGAGGCTGGAGGTGTCGAAATCGCCGAGGCTGTCCGCCCGCTCGGAAAAGCGCAGGCGATCCTTCGGCTGCAGCACGCCGATACCCTGCGCGAAATCGCGCGTTGCCGTCAGCGTTTCCGCCAATTGCTCCAGGCCGACGGGCTTCTCGACGAAGCCGGTGAAGCCTGCCGCGTAATAGGTCTCGATGTCGGCGGGCAGCACGTTTCCGGTCATGGCGATGATGGCTGGCCGGCCCACTGCCGGCCGCGCATTGACGATCCACCGGGCGACATCGATGCCGGACATGTCCTGCATCGAGATGTCGAGAAGGACCGCGTCATAGGAACGCTGCTCCAAGGCGGCGATGCCCGCGCGGCCGTCGAGCGCGGTCGTCACCCTGTGACCGAGCTTTTTCAGCAGCGCCTCGGCGACGATCAGGTTGATCGGCTCGTCATCGACGACCAGGACATCGAGCGGCGGGCCGCCGGCGCGGATGTTGGCGTCCGAAGCGATTGGCGTCTTCGGCTGGTGCATTTCGCCGAGGCTGGCGAGGGGGACATCGACCCAGGCCCGCGTCCCGCGATGGCGGCCGGGCGCCAGCCCCAGCTGGGCGCCGATGGCCTCCGCCAGTTCCTCGCTGATCGCCAATCCCAATCCAAGGCCTTCGATTCCCGAGGCGACATGGTCCTTGTGCCTGCCATAGGCCGCAAAGGGGCGGCGCGAGCGATCCTTGTCGATGCCGGGACCGGAATCGGTGATGGTGACGCGCAGAACCGGGCCGCCGCGGGCGTTGTGGCGGACGGATGCCCGCAGCGAGATCGCGCCGGACGAGGTGTATTTGAACGCATTGCTCAGCAGATTGAAGAAGATCTGCCGCAGACGCCGGGGATCCGACCAGACCGGCATCAATGTGTCGGGGCTGATGCGGGCATGGAAGGTCAGGCCCTTCTGCTTCGCCATGGTCCGCGCAAGGCCGGCGATCTCCTGAAGCAAAGGATGACTTTCGACGATCTCGCACTGGATGGCGACGCGGCCCGAGGTGATGCTTGCGATGTCGAGGATGTCGTTCAGGACATCGCGCATCGCGCGGGATGCGCCGACAAGGTTCTGGATCATCGCCTGGTGCCGCTTCGGCATCGTCTCCTCGGCCAGGAGTTGCGCGATGCCGTAGATCACGTTCAGCGGATTGCGCAGTTCGTGCCCGACCTTGGTGATGAATTGGGTGCGCATGGCGATCTCCGCCTCGGCCCTGGCGCGGGCGGCCCTGAGATCGCGCTCGCGCGCCTTGAGCACGGTGATGTCGGCGCGGATGCTGGTCGTGCCGCCAGAGGGGGTGCGCCTTTCGCTGACCTGGATCCAGCGCCCATCGGCGAGCTGCTGCTCGAAGAAGCCGATACCGGTCCTGTGGAAGGAGATGCGGCGCTCGACCCAGTTGTCCTCGTCATCGCTGATCTTGAAGACGCCACGGCGCACGCTTTCGCGCACCAGATCCGGGAAATAGAGCCCTGGCTTCATGAGATCGGCGACCGCGGGGTAGAGGCGCTTGTACTGCGCATTGCAGATCAGCATCCGGTCTTCCGCATCATAGAGCACGAAGGCTTCCGGCAGGGCTTCCATGCCTTCGATCAAGGCGCGGCTCAATGCATCGGATCGGCCATCGCGGGCGGGCTCGTCGGGAAACACCGCGCCCGCCGCTTCGAGCGGGCCGATCCACCGGCCAAACACCGCAGCGCCGTCGAGCGCGAGAAAGGGAGGACCGGCAGCGATATGGCCGGCAAAGACCGAGTTGTCCCGGGCTGCGGACTGCGCGAGCTGGCTGAGCGTCGCAATCGTCCGATCAGGAAGCCGGACCTGCGCATCGCCGTTTCGGAGCCGCGACGCATCCGCGACGCTCTCCAGGGATGCCGGAACAGTCCATGTGATCTCATTTGCACGCCCGGACCAGTGCCAGAGCAACGCATCACCTGAGACAGCTTCATCAACCATGGAGCGTTACATGCCTGTTTCGGGGAAGGCCGGCAACCGGACCTTCCCAGGGGCCGCTTCTGGCACAGCAGCACGCCAGGAGCGGATACTGCCTCAGTGCCTGAAAGGGACCCGCGTTGCGCAAGCAGCGTCGAAAACCGCCCCACTCGGACATTGGCGGCGTGCCGTCGCCGCGACCGGAAACGATCCATGGCGCAAGACGGACCGCCTGCATAAATTGCCCTTCTTTGGGAGATGGCACGATGTCTTTCATCTGCCACCGTCTGCTTCATGAAACACCCAATCTCGGTGTCCACGAAACCGGCAGCAGGCCATTTCGTTGTTTCTGACGCACGGGCGGGAAGGAGACGATCCCGCACGCAGGAATCGCGGGTACGGTTGAGGCGATGGTAACCGTAGTTCGGTCGGCTCCCCATCACGGTAAAGGCTGATGCAGCGCAGGCTGTCAGAGCTACCGGGCTCCATTGTATTGAGGGAGCTGGGGTTTACTGCCAAAAATTAGACGCTGTGGGTCCCGTTCAACTGCCCGTAAGGTGCGGCTAAAGCCTGTTAGCGCGCGCCGGCCATCGGTCGTCAAGGTTTCAACACTCCTCAGACCAGCACCCGTTAAGCGGCTAATTTCAGCGGTAATCTCTGCCGTACGCTTGTCGAGGTTGTCGGCAAGCACGCGGATCGACTTCGCGACATCGCGGATATCGGAGAAGGCATTGCGGCCGTCCTGGCCCGCGGCCGTGTTCAGGAAGGCCTGCGCCCCCTTCAGCACGTCCTCTACGTGATCAGCGGCCCTGTTGAGCTTTTCGGCAATTGAGGCGACATCCTTCACTCTCTTGCCGACATCACTACTTGCGCCTCCCAGCGTCGCGGTGAACTCCTCAACGTTTTCGACGACCGACTTGATATTCTGTTGATCCACCGAGCGGATGGTCTCGGTTAGCTCCTGGCTGAACGCGCCTAGCTTCTGCGTAAGCGGAGCAGTGAACTCGGCGACTGCGCCAATGCTCTTCATCAACTTGTCGACGCCGCCGGAACTATCGGCGAGTGCAGTCGCGAATTGTTCCGCGTTCCTAATCGTTTCGCTGATCGAGCCCGCATTTTCCTTGACTAGCCCCTCGATGCCGCCAAGAGCGTCGTCGACGCGCTTGGCGATGGTGCGAGCCGTCTCGAGGATATCTTCGGAGCGTTCGGCGGTTATGGTCGGAAGGGGCTCACCCGCTTGTGCGATCAAAACCGGCGAATTGGGGTCGCCGCCGAGAAGCTGCACGGCGACGACACCGGCAAAACCCTGAGCCTCAATGCGGGCGCGGGTATCGGCGCGCAGTGGTGTCGACTGGGCGACCTTGATCACAGCATAGATTTGGCGCGGATCGTCAGGCTGGAGGCTGATTTGCGTCACCTCGCCGACGCGCAGGCCGTTGAAAAGCACGTTGGTACCCCGCCCAAGGCCCGAGACTTTGTCGTTGAAGAGAAGGCGAACTTCCGTCTTATCGGCGCCGCCGCCGCTACTGAACCAATAAACGAACCCGAATAGCGCAGCCAGAACCGCGAGGGTGAACAGTCCAACCAGCGCCTGACTAGCTCGCGATTCCATGGCCTAGACAGCTTCCCCTTTGCGTACGCCACAGGCGGGCAGGCCCTCACTCGGAGCCGAAAATTGGTGTTGCGCGGTGCCAGCATAGATCATCTCCAACCCGCTAGAAGCGCCCGAGATAGATGGTCTCGGTATACGCTGTTGGGCAGCGACCTCTGACGAAGGCAGGCGCTGATCTGGCGAAACGAGGACATCAAAAATATCGGGAGAGGAAAGCCGGCAGGAAGTACCCAACGCCTCCAAATGCTGCGAGTAGCGCGAGAAGGATCGTCCCGGCTCGGAAGCGGCTGAGCACCGAGCGAGACGAGTCAGTCTCGACGATCAACTTTAGAAAGCCATGCAGCGGCCGGAATCGTGTGGGCACGGGCTTGGCATCATTGTCCCCGCCATCCAAGGCACCATCGGTGGAAATCGCTTTCGGCATGACGTCGCCTCCCCGGCAGCGCTTCAACCCTGAGCCGTCCGGTTCGTTCCGTTGAACCGCATGCATCATACAGTCCCGTCGATCAAAAATATCTCCCCCGCCTCCGCATCGTCTCTCCTCTCGGTCAGGACAAGCCCGACATTCGGAGGCCGCAAGACCCTAACAGCCTCCCAGCGCTATTCAGTTGATCATGATGTCCGCAGGCGATGCCGCCCACCGTGCTCATCCTGGCGTCGGGTCGCGTCTCGCCGTTGGTCGCCGACATGCCAGAGAAGATCGTGTTCGTCAGGAAGCCATATGCGGAGGACGACCGACTAAAGGTGCTGGCCGCAGTCGATTAGTTGGCCAGCTTCGCGACCCTGAGTGTCAGCGTCACGATGAGCCCCTCCGGTTCCCATGCGTAGTCGATCACTCCGTTGAGCTGCCCATTGACGCTGCGGGCAACCAGCCTGCTGCCGTAACCGCTGACCTTCGACGGCTCGACGCTGGGGCCGCCCCGCTCCATCCAGACGATCTTGATGTCGTCGCCCTCCAGCGAGCCGGATACGTCCAGCGTTCCCTCGTCGGACGACAATGCGCCGTACTTCACTGAGTTGGTGGCCAATTCGTGGATGACGAGCGCCAGCGTGGTCGCCGCGCCCTCGCCGACGCCCATGCGGGGAACCGCGACACGGATTCGACCGCTGAATGCGCCCATGTCCTCATATGGCGACAGCAGGATCGACAGCAGGTCGCCGAGCAGGGCTGCGGTGCCCTGATGGCCGGGAAGCGGACGCACCAGATCGTGGGCCCTGCCCAGCGACGTCAGGCGGGTCGTCAGGTCCTTGGCCATCTCGGCGGCCGTGCTCGACGACCGGGAGGCGATCTGAGTCAGTCCCGATGCGATCGCCAACAGATTCTTGACCCGATGGCTCATCTCGCCGGCGAGAAGCTCATGGCCCTCCTCGGCCTGCTTGCGGCCGGTCACGTCCAGGAAGATCCCGTACAAATGACCCTCATGCATGCCGGAATCGTTGCCTAGGCCGCGTGCGGAAATCCAGCGTATGTCGTCGCCGACCATGATGCGGAAGTCGGTTTCGTAAGCGCCCTCGACGCCGCGCGTCGCAGTGAAAGCAGCACGGACACGGTCGCGATCCGCTGGGTGGATGCGCGCCGACAAGTCCTCGAACTTCAGGTCATCTGTCTGCTCCACGCACCACATCCCGAAGCCCTGTTCGTCCATGACGAACGTGTCTTCCGCGACGTTCCATGACCACAGAGCGACGCCCGCAGCCTGGATGGCTCGGCGCAGGCTATCTGATGTCCAGTGGCTAAACGGCACAGTGAGCCTCGATTGGAAAGGTTGCGGGTGCACTGAACTCTATACGGTATCGAGGCTCTCTATGCCTTGGGCGTGTCGCAAGGCATTGACCACGGCTCCTTAAGGCGAGTGAGGCATGCAGAAACTACATCCAGGTCGGCCGCACAATGTGCCGGGTATACGGCAAATCTCGTTTCTCATCCTGCCGCATCTCAAAGACTGCCATCAAGCGTGAGATATGGATCTCGAAAGCGGACCGTCATAACCGACAGCAGAGTCAGGTAATCCGGCCAGGAATGAACCTCAGATGACCGGGTCAGGTTTGGCCTGCAGATTCGAGGACGTGAAGCGTCCGTACAGGCGCGGCAGAACCAGCCGTCGCGTCCTCCAGACAATATCGAACCGCCTCGCGGAAGGTGACGGCGACGCGATCGGGCTTTGCCGCATCCATGAGCTGGTCGCCAGTCTCGTTCGGCGCAAGCGTTAGCGCCACGATCATGATCGTCGCGGCCGGCATCTTCCGCCGAAGGCGCTTTACCGCATATCGCATGTTCGCAATACTATTGCCGTTGAGATAACAAAGGCAGACAAGCGCCACACCATCGGTGCTGAGCGTGAAAATATTGCGCGTCGACAAGCTAGTGGAAGGTTCGATACGCGTTGAGACCCCATGCTTCTCGATGACTTGTGCCAGCATCACTGCGATGGCTTCGTCGAGCTGGTTTTGCCCTGCTATAAACAGCACCGGCTGCGGCATCCTGTAGGTTTCGGCCAGGTCTTCGGGAGCCAGAACCTGCAGGTCCGCCGTGCCCTGCATCTCGTTTGTCTCGGTGATGGTTGCTTCGGTCTCGGCGTCCGTCGGGGTTTTTCCGTTTTGTGGCTTCATGTCGTCGTGATCGGCAAGATCGTCGACGACCTCGCGAACGGCTTCGAGGATGCCTGCCATTCGGGCATCGTCAAGGACGCCGCGGAGGGCATCCGCGGAGGCCAGTCGCAATCCCTCCACCGCAACGGTCTCATAGTAGGCCGACAGCGATCGCTCCTTCAAAACCTGTTCGGCCTTGTCGGCTGCCTCGGCGGGATCGCCAGCCAGGATACGCTGATAGAAGATTTCTGACGCCGACAGGGCTGGACGGTCGCCAAGAAGGACGTCGAGGAACTCGAGCCGCTCGACGTGCCGACCAAGTACAACCAGGCAGACCGTTAGAGGCGTCGCGAGAACGAGGCCGATCGGTCCCCACAGCCATGTCCAGAACGTCGCGGCGACGACGATTGCAACGGGGGACATTCCTGTCGACTGTCCATAAATTAGCGGCTCGATCACATGCCCCGCGACCGGCTCGGCGATCAGAAACAAGGCTGCGGTCCAGAGCAGCATCGTCCAGCCTGGATCGACGGCCGCCGCGATCGTCAGAGGAAAGGCGGCGGAGAAGATCGCGCCGATATAGGGAATAAATCTCAAGATCGCCGTCAGGATGCCCCATAGCGCGGGGCTCGGCACGCCGATCGCCCAGAGACCAAGACCAATGACGAGCCCGAAACCAGCGTTCACGGCAAGCTGGGTCAAAAAAAGCCGGCTCAAGCGCGACGCCGCATCATCGAGTGCAGCCGTGGTCTTTTGCAGATCATAGGCGCCGGTCAGCCGAATGAATCGATTCCGGAGATCCTCGCGCTGAAGCAAGATGAAGATGACAAAAATCACCACGATGCCCGTCGTCGCCAAAGGGTGAATCAACGGGACCAGAAACGCCCGAAGCGTCTGAAGCGCGCCAGGATTGGGCTGATGGACCTCGACGGGAATGGGGCGCTGTTCAGGAGGAGCCTTTGGCGCTCCAAAAGCCTCGGGGACCGGCTGTTCGGGCGCCTTATCAAGCTCCTTCCCGAGTTCCTGAAGGACGTCGGCGGCCCGTGACAGGACGCCGCCGCCGGGGCCCGAACCGCGCAGCGACGATATTTTTTCGCGGATCGTGTACTGGTACCGCGGGAGATCGGAGGCCAATTGCGTCGCCTGCGTCGCCATCATCATTGCCAGCGCACTGACCCCTGCAAACGCGACGACGACGATGGTTATGACGGCGAGCGAGCGCGGAATTTTCAGGCGCCGCAGGACTTTGACCAACGGAGCCAACACGAAGCTGAACAGGATCGCCAGGGCGACTGGGACGAAGACGTCGCGACCGACGTAAAGCGCGGTGACAATCAACGCGATCACGCCGAAGGTCCCTAACCCGGTGCCATGAGGCCCGAGCGGCTTTAGTTCCTGGGTCGGATCAAGCTTGGCCGGAAGCGTCATCGGTAGGCCCCCCATTGCACAGCTAGGCACAGTCGCCTGCGCCTCTCCTGCTGAACGGCAGGTGATCATCGATGTTCCCGCGCGAATTTTCCGAGGGCAGTCAGCCAGACCGGCCGGCTGCCGACGCCGGAACTTTTACGCCTCTTCGCGGTTCTCCTCGCAAGTTGGTGAATGGGTTAAAATCATGAAAATTCAAACTGTTATCTTGGCCGTCGTTTCGATCGTCGGCTTTTCGGCTGCCGCAGCTTCTCAGGCCAATCGGCCCATCGATCAGGCAATGCGGGTCTCAGTGCTTTTGATCGACCAGCCTGTCCTCGCCGTGGTGCCCTCGCCATCGGCCGATCGCCCGGCCATCGCGCCGAGCTTGACGGTAACGTCGACCACCGCCCTCGCTGCGCGCAAAGTGCGGGTGGTCCTACCATCACCGTTCGCGCGATGATCGCGACCTATCAAACGGGCGCGTCGTGAAGGTATCAGATCAATGAACAGCGCCAGTCTGCGCATTGCGATTGTGGTAACGGCGCTCGGTTTCGGAGCCCCGTCGAGCGGCGCTCTCACGGCCGACCAAATCAACGGCGCGCTTTTCACGGATCGGCGCCTGGAGCCCCAAGCCGGGCCTGATCCATTCATCGTCAAAGCGCAGGTTCTTCTCAGCCGACGCAGCATATCGCCTGGCGTAATCGACGGCGGCGATGGCGAAAATTTTCGCAAGGCAGTGGCGCAGTTCCGTCGGCAGGAAAAACTCGGCGAAGGCGGGGAGATCGACGCGCTGACATGGCTGACACTGGGCGGCGAGACCGCGACCGATGTGGTCGCCGAATACAAGCTTTCCGAAAAGGACGCCGCTTACGATTTCACCGACGAGATCCCGCGTGATTACGCCAAACAGGCCAAGATGAAGCGCCTGTCCTACACCAGCCCTGGGGAGATGCTCGGCGAGCGCTTTCATATGAGTGAGAAACTCCTCAATGCGCTCAACCCCGGAGAAGCGTTCTCCGAGGCAGGCCCAGTGATCCTGGTGGCATCAGCCAAACGCTCGCTCGAGAAGGGCAGCGCCCTACGCATTGACGCGGTCAAAAGCTCGGGGATGGTTTTGGTCTACGGCGCGGGCGATCAAGTTCTGGCGAGTTACCCCGCAACGATCGGTAGCCAAAACACGCCTTCGCCCTCGGGCGAACATACCATCGAAAGGATCGCAAGGAACCCGAACTACACCTACAACCCCGAAAAGAACTTTCAGCAGGGCAAAAACACCGAAACCCTCGTCCTCCCGCCAGGCCCTAATGGCCCGGTCGGCACCGTCTGGATCGCGCTGTCGAAGCCAACCTTTGGAATACACGGAACTCCCGAACCGTCGCAGGTTAGCAAAACGACATCGCACGGGTGCGTCAGGCTCACCAACTGGGATGCCGAGGAACTGGCTGACCTCGTGAAGCCAGGCGTGTTCGTGCGTTTCATCGACTGATCTTGTGGGTTCCCCGATCATGCCTTGTTCCCCAAACTGCAATCCTGAATAAATATTCATATAAGCCATTGATTCAATTGTAATTTTAATCCGTCTCATGGAACATTGCGATTGGGTGGATGTTTATTTTGCAATGCCTTGATCGTGGGGATTGCCTCCACGCCGAGCCATTGGAGGGTAAATCCATGCTCACGAAACTGGCCATTATCAGCGCGCTCGCATTCATTCCCGCCACAGCCTTCGCCCAGAATCCCCAGGGCGCTCAGGGCGGCGTTGCTGCCGGCGCAGCCACCGGCGCTGTCGGTGGCGCCATCGTCGGCGGCCCGGTCGGCGCGG
Source organism: Bosea vaviloviae (assembly GCF_001741865.1). Lineage (NCBI taxonomy): Bacteria > Pseudomonadati > Pseudomonadota > Alphaproteobacteria > Hyphomicrobiales > Alloboseaceae > Allobosea > Allobosea vaviloviae. The sequence continues at coordinate 3,313,437 of NZ_CP017147.1, read as the reverse complement.
TTGTCGGGGGCGTTGGTGGAGCTGTCGTCGGCGCGATCATCGGCGACAACACACCGCGCTTCCAGCAATATGTCGTGACCCAGAAGCGGCCATCCTATACCTACGCGCAGCCCCTGTCGGTCGGCGTCGAACTGCCGAACGACGGCGTCACCTACTACGAGGTGCCGGCCGAATACGGCGCGACCCAGTATCGCTACACGGTCGTCAACAATCGCACCGTCCTAGTCGATCCACGCACGCGTCGCGTCGTCCAGGTCATCGATTGACCCTCCAGACGATCGGTCGCAATATTTGGTTCGACTGATCTCGCGTCGATCGCCCGGCGGCAATTACCGTGTCGCCGGGCGATCAAGCAAGCCTCGACCCAGCTGGCCTCGAGCCAAGGTGGCGGCCCCGGTTGGCGACCGTGTCGAGACAATCGCGGAGTAGCGCGTTCAAATCGTCGAGATTGCGGAAGGATCGGGAAACGAAGAAGTCCTCGCGGATGTAACGCCCCCGCACGAAATCATGAATGTCGATCGGTCCTGGATGAGAGCCCGAGCGGCAATGAAGAAACATGACGCACATAGCGTTATGACATCATGAAATGCATATTACGGCCTGCTAATATGGGCTGGCGGCGCGCGGGGAGAGGCTGACCTCGCGGGCGCGGTCGAGATGGCGACGCAGCAGGACAGCCGCGATCTCGCGCTCCCCGGCCTCAAGCCGGGCGATGATCTCGAGATGCTCGCGGCAGGAGACCGCGACGCGCTCGGGCCCGTAGCGCCAGGAATAATTCGCATAACGCCGCAACCGGCTCTGCTGCTGCAGGGCAAGCAGCAGATAGCGGTTGCCGCAGGCGGCGATCAGCCCTTCATGGAATTCGCAATTCATCTCGAACAGCGCGATGCTCGCGGTCTCGCTCCAGGGCCGCGCCAGCATCGCCTCATGGCGCCGGCGCATCTCCGCGAGCCAGGCCGGATCGGGCGCAAAGCCCGCTTCGAGCAGGGCCGCCGGCTCGATGATGCGGCGGAAGGCATAGCTTTCAATGATCGCGGCATCGTCGTTCAGCGGTGAAAAATGCCAGCCATGGCCCGGCCGGCGCTCGACCAGCCCGACTCCGGCCAGCTTGTTCAGAACGCGCAGCAGCAGCGGCCGACCGATGTCATAGCGCCGCATCATGTCGGCTTCGGAAGCCTGCGACGGCAGCGTGCCAGCGACACGATCCCTGGCGATAGCGACGCAATAGGCGTCGAGATCGGCTGAGGCCGCGGCGTAGTCGCTCTCGGCGATCTCGCTGGCCGGCCGCGACAGGGCATGGCCGCCATTGGGCAAGGCGGCGATGACGCCACGCTCCGCGAGATGGCGCAGCGCGGCACGCACCGGCGTGCGCGAGACCTGGAGGCGCCGCGCGAAGGCAGCTTCCGGCAGGCGCTGGCCCGGAAGCAGCTCGTCTTGCCGGATCATCTCGAGAATACGCGGCAGCAGGTCGCGCTGCAGCTTGCTCGGATGCTCGGAAGTCGGCGCGGTCGGTGCGTTTTTTTTATGTCTCATGGTTTGACAAAATACATATTCTCGACCTCCATAGGAAGCCGTTACCTGGCCTCCCCAGGAGCACCTGCAACCGGAGCCCATGATGCCGCCGCCCCAGACCCCAGCGGTATCGCCTGCCGACCGGATCGATGCGGACGCCCTGTGGCGGCTCGAGGCTCACGAACTTGCGCGATTGATCGCTCTCGGCCTGGTGTCGAGCCGCGAGGCGGTCGTCTCCTGCCTTGCCCGCATGGATGCGGTCAACGGCACGCTCAACGCCGTGATCCGCCGCTTCGATGCCGAGGCGCTCGCTGACGCCGACGCCGCCGATGCGATGAGGGGGCGCGGCGAGGCGCTCGCGCCGCTCCACGGCATTCCCGTCACGGTCAAATGCAATATCGACCAGAAGGGCCATCCGACCGATGGCGGCGTCGAGGCTTATCGCGATCTCGTCGCCGAGAGCGACAACCCGGTCGTCGCCAATCTCCGCGCTGCGGGCGCCGTGATCATCGGGCGCACCAATACGCCCTGCTATTCGATGCGCTGGCACACCGAGAACGCGCTGCATGGCGCGACGCTCAACCCATGGCATGCCGGCATCACGCCCGGTGGATCGAGCGGCGGCGCAGCCGCTGCGGTGGCCGCGGGCATCGGGCCGATCGCACATGGCAACGACATCGCCGGATCGGTGCGCTATCCCGCCTATTGCTGCGGGCTCGTCGGCCTGCGGCCGAGCTATGGCCGGGTGCCGTCGAGCAACGCGACCGCCAAAGGGCTGGCCGCGATCTCCTCGCAGCTCATGGCAGTCCAGGGCCCACTGACGCGCAGCGTGCGCGATTGCGAAATCGCTTTCGAGGCAATGGCGCAGCCGAGCCCGCGTGATCCGCGCTGTGTCGTGCCGGCGCCGTTTGGGTCCATGCGCGGCCCCCTGCGCGTCGCCTTGGTGGCCCGGCCGAAAGGTGCCGTGGTCGATCCGAGCGTGACCGAAGCAGTGCTCAGCGCCGGCCGCGCGCTCGCGGCCGCCGGCGTCATCGTCGAGGAGATCGAGCCGCCGGACCTGGCCGGCATCGGTGAGCTCTGGGGCAAGCTCGCCACGGCCGATGTGATGGCGAACCTGCAGCCGCTGATCGAACAGAACGGCGATGAGGGCATCCGTCGCGCGCTTGCGCTCTGGGACGAAGCCTTTCCCCGCTACAGCGCGGCCGACACGCTGGCTGCGCTCGGTGAGCGCGCGCTCGCCTTGCGCAACTGGCAGCTCTTCTTCGAAGACTATCCGGTCGTGGTGATGCCGTGCTCCTATGCACCGCCCTTCCCTGTCGGCTTCGACCTCAGGGATGTCGCTGAGACCACCCGCGTGCTGGCGGCGCAGAGCCCGCTCATGGCGATTTCGGTGCTCGGCCTGCCCGGTCTTGCGGTGCCGACCGCTGCGCAAGGCGGGATCCCGGCCGGCGTCCAGATCGTCGCCGGGCGCTTCCGCGAGGATCTCTGCTTCCGCGTCGGCGCCATCATCGAGGCGCATCTGCCCCGGGCGACGCCGCGCGATCCAAACCCGACAGGAACGTTCTGATGGCCTTCGTCAGGCGCCACGGCGTCAAGCTCTCGGCCTATGATTTCGGCCGCACCACGATCCACGCCTGCCAGGCCGATCCGCGCTTCAGCTGGTGCGCCTATGTGCCGGAGGATTACGACGAGGCCGGCACGGAGCGCTACCGGCTCCTGGTCTCGGTCCACGGCACGATGCGCGACATGGTCGCCTATCGCGACGATTTCATCCCCTTCGCCGAACGGAACCGCTGCATCGTGCTGGCGCCGCTGTTTCCTGCAGGCATCACCAGCCCGGGCGAGCTCTCCTCCTACAAGCTGATGACGCCCTCAGCGGTGCGCTACGACGCGATCCTGCTCGCCATGGTCGAAGAGGTGCAGGCGCGCTACCGGATCGCCGGCGATCGTTTCGCGCTCTTCGGCTTTTCCGGCGGCGGGCATTTCGCGCACCGCTTCCTCTATCTGCACCCCAAGCGCCTCTCGGCGGTGTCGGTCGGCGCGCCGGGCATCGTGACGCTGCTCGATTTCGAGCATGATTTCTGGGTCGGCGTGCGCGATTTCGAGGCCGTGATGGGCCGGCCGATCGATCTTGAGGCGATGCGCCGGGTCGCGGTCCAGATGGTCATCGGCGGCGACGATACCGAGACCTGGGAGATCACGCTGGCCAAAGGCTCACCCCTATGGCGCCCCGATGGCGAGATCGCCGGCATGAACCGGCCCGAGCGCATGCGCGCCCTCAAAGCGAGCTTCGAAAACCACGGCATCGCCGTGCGCCACGACATCGTGCAGGGCGTTGCCCATCGCCATGCCGGGCTGCTGCCGGCGGTCACCGATTTCCTTGCCGAGGCGATGCCGGAGCCATGATGCGTATTCGTGGAGCCGTTTCCGATCCAAACGGATCAGTCAACAGCTCCAGAGCTTTGTTTTGCCGCGTTTTCTCCGCGCAAACGCTTCGCGTTTGTCGCGGGGGAACCGGTGACCACTTCGCTCGAAAACGCTTTCGCTTAAACTCTTGAAGGAGACCGGCCATGCGACGCAGTACCTGCCAAGTTCTTGTCGTCGGATTGGCCCTTGTCGCCGCATTGGCCACCGGATCGGCCTTCGCCCAATCGGCCCCGACGACCAGCCGGCTCGCCGTGGCGCTCAACGCCGATATCCGCAGCCTGGAGCCGGGCGTCAACCGCGACACCAACACCGACACGGTGATCCACCAGCTCTTTGAGGGGCTCGTCGCCTATAAGACCGACCTTGATGTCGGGCCGGCGCTGGCCGAAAGTTGGACGCTCTCCGATGAGGGCCGGAGCTATACCTTCAAGCTGCGCCCGGCGACCTTCCACAATGGCAAGCCGGTGACCTCGGCCGAGATGAAATGGTCCTGGGATCGCCTCAACCAGTCCTCTGCCTGGACCTGCCGGCCTGTCTTCAACGGCCAGTCCGGCGCCAAGGTCGTGGCGGTCGAAACCCCGGATCCGCAGACCGTCGTGTTCAAGCTCGACCGGGCGAGCGCGATCTTCCTGAAGCAGCTCGCCAACATCCAATGCCATGTGCTGGCGATGCATCCCGACAGCGTCGACACTGAGGGCAAATGGTCCAGACCGATCGGCTCCGGCCCGCTCAAGCTGCGGGAATGGCGGCGCGCCGAATATGTCCTGCTCGACAAATTCGCCGAGTATCGCGGCAGTGCCGCACCCGCCAACGGCTTTTCCGGCGCCCGCGACATGCTGGTCGAGCAGGTCCTGTTCCAGGTGATTCCCGATCCGAGCGCGCGTGAAGCGGCGCTGCTGACTGGCGCCGTTGATATCCTGCACGACATCGAACCCGACCAGATCGAGACGATGAAGCAGCGCGGCATGCGCGTCCTCAGCACGCCGGGGCTCGGCTGGTCGGCGCTTTTGCTGCAGACCGACGATCCGCTGCTGTCGAACGTCAAGATCCGGCAGGCGATCGCGCATGCCATCGACCTGAAGCAGATCGCCGAAGCCCAGACGCTCGGCATGGCCCCGGCCAACGCCTCGGCGGTGAGCAGCTCGACCGCCTTCTACAATGCAGGCTTCGCGGCCTGGCCGGCCTATGACCCGGCGCGCGCCAGGGCGCTGCTGAAGGAGGCCGGCTACAAGGGCGAACCGCTGCGCCTCCAGACCAACAAGCAGTATCAGAGCATGTATCAGAATTCGGTGATGATCGAGCAGATGCTGGCGGGCGCCGGCTTTGCCGTGAAGCTCGAGGTCATCGACTGGGCGACGCAACTGTCGAACTATCTCAACGGCCGTTTCCAGATGCAGTCCTTCGGCTATTCCGGCCGCTTCGATCCGGCCCTGATGTATGCCGCCTTCGTCGGCGACAAGACCCGGTTCAAGACCGCGCAATATGGCGATCCCGACGCGGTCGCCCTGCTCGGGCAGCTCGATACGACCGACGACCCGGCTGTGCGAGGCAAGCTCTTCGCTGCGCTCCACGCCAAGGTCCAGGCCGATGTACCGATCGTCGGGCTCTACTTCTCGCCGATCATCGAGGCGGTGCATCCGCGCGTCGAGGGCTACGTCTCCTGGCCGGCCAACCGCCCGATTACCTGGGGCGTCCGCAAGCGCTGATGGCCGGGACATCGGGCGGAATTCGACGGAGCCGGCCACAGACGGTCCCGAGGCTTGCACCTTTTCAATATATATTATATGAAAATATATATTGAATATCAACCAGCCTTGAATATCAGCCCCGTCTTGGAGGCCGGTCATGCACCCCGTCAAAATTTCGGAAGCGCTTTCGGTCGCCGGCCAGCCCGCAATGGCTGACTTCGCGGCCCTTGCCGCGCAAGGCTTCAAGGCCGTCATCAACGATCGGCCCGATGGCGAGGAGGCGGGGCAGCCGGGCTCGGCTGCCGAGAAGAAGGCGGCCGGCGAGGCCGGGCTGGCCTACAGCTTCATCCCGGTGACCGGCCCGACCATCACCGAGGCCGATGTGACAGCCTTCCGTGCGGCGCTCGCGCAGGCATCGGGGCCAGTATTCGCCCATTGCAAGAGCGGCACCCGCGCGCTGACGCTTCATGTGCTGGGCGAAGTCCTCGACGGTCGCATGTCGACCGATGCGGTGATCGGTTTCGGCCAGAAGCTCGGCTTCGACCTCTCCGGTGCCAAGGCCTGGCTCGACCGTCGCGCGGCCCGGGCGCCACAGGTCACGGGCTTCTACGAGCCCATGACCGGCAGCATCCAGTACGTCGTCACCGATCCTGCGACGAAGGCCTGCGCCATCATCGATCCCGTTCTCGACTATGACGAGAAATCCGGCGCGACCACCACTGCTCAGGCCGACCTCATCCTCGCCTTCATCCATGAGCAGGGCCTGCGCGTGGAATGGATCCTCGACACCCACCCCCATGCCGATCACTTCTCCGCCGCGCAGTATCTCAAGGGCAAGACCGCTGCGCAGACCGCGATCGGCGCGCAGGTCGTCGCCGTGCAGAGACTCTGGAAGGGTCTCTACAACCTCCCGGACCTCGCCACCGACGGCTCGCAATGGGACCGGCTCTTTGCCGATGGCGAGCGGTTCAGTCTCGGCTCGCTGGAGGCCTCCGTGCTGTTTTCGCCCGGGCACACGCTGGCCTCGATCAGCTATGTCGTCGGCGATGCCGCCTTCGTCCACGACACGCTGTTCATGCCCGATTCCGGCACCGCGCGGGCCGATTTCCCCGGTGGCAGCGCCAGCGCGCTCTGGGCCTCGATCCAGGCCATTCTCGCGCTGCCCAACGGGACGAGACTGTTCACCGGGCATGATTATCAGCCCCATGGCCGCGCGCCACGCTGGGAAAGCACGGTCGGCCTGCAGAAGCTGACGAACCCGCATGTCACTGGGCAGGACGAGGCCTCGTTCGTCGCCCTGCGTCAGGCCCGCGACAAAACGCTGCCCATGCCCAAGCTCATCCTGCATGCGCTGCAGGTGAACATTCGCGGCGGCCGCTTGCCCGAGCCGGAGGCGAACGGCCGGCGCTATCTCAAGATCCCGCTCAATGCCTTGGCCGGAGCGGCCCGGGACGAGGCGGCGCCATGACGCAGGCATCGATGAATCAGGCATCGATGACGCAGGCGCCCATGACACAGGCTCCCATGACACAGGCTCCGATCAATCGGGCGGAGCTGGCGAGCCGCGCGACGGAGGTCGCCTTCCTGCTCAAGACGCTCGCCCATCCCAACCGGCTGATGATCGTCTGCACGCTGGTTGAGGGCGAGTATTCCGTCGGCCGGCTCGAAGAGATGCTGGACATCCACCAGCCGACGCTCTCGCAGCAGCTTACGGTGCTGCGCGAAGCCGGCATCGTCGAGACCCGGCGCGAGGCCCGGCAGATCTTCTACCGGTTGACCGAACAGAAGGCGGCGAGCCTTGTCGCCGCGCTTCATGCCATCTTCTGCGCCCAGGAGCCCGTGCCATGACCGCCTACTGGCCGTCTCTCATCGGCGGCATGCTGATCGGCCTTTCCGCCAGCATGCTGCTGCTGCTGAACGGCCGCGTCGCCGGCATCAGCGGCATTCTCGGCCGGCTGGCGCAAGGCACGCAGATGCTCCCCAACGCCGCCTTCGTCATCGGGCTCATGATCGGCCCGCCGCTCTATCGGCTCGGGTCGGGTGCGTGGCCCTCCGTGACGATCACGGCCTCCCTGCCGGTCATCACGATCGCCGGGCTGCTGGTCGGCTTCGGCAGCCGGATGGGCTCGGGCTGCACCAGCGGGCATGGCGTGGTCGGGCTTGCAAGGCTGTCGCCGCGCTCGCTCGCCGCGGTCGCCACCTTCCTCGCGACCGGCGTCGCAACCGTCACCCTGATGAGGCTGGTTGCGCCATGATGCGCCCGGCTCGGATTTCGTCCGCGCAAATCCTCGTCGCGCTGCAAGTTCTCGTCGCGCTGCTTGCCGGCGCCGTGTTCGGGCTCGGCCTGTCGCTGTCGGGCATGCTCGATCCCGCTCGCGTGCGCGGCTTCCTCGATGTCGCCGGCGATTGGGATCCCAGCCTCGCCTTCGTCCTGGGCGGAGCCGTCGCTGTCGCCTTCGCGGCCATGGTTCTGCGCCGCCATCTGCAGCGGCCCGCCTTCGCTTCCGCATTCCACCTGCCCGCGACGACGCCGATCGACAAACGCCTGATCCTGGGCTCGGCGATCTTCGGGCTCGGCTGGGGCCTGGCGGGCCTGTGCCCCGGCCCGGCGCTGGCCGCGCTCTCGCTCGGGCTCGCCCCGGTCATGCTCTTCGTCGCGGCCATGCTCGCGGGAATGACGCTCCATGACCGCCTTGCAGCGCGGCAGCCCGGCGGGAGCCGGTGATGACGGCGCAGATCCTGATTGCGATCGGTTCGGGCAGCCTGGTCGGGTTCAGGCTTGGCCGTGTCGGCGGCAGCGGGTCGATCCGGGCGACGCCGCTTTTGCTCTATGCCGTCGGCATCGCCCAGCCTCACATCGCGATCGGGACCGGTGCCCTCGCCGTTTCGGTCAACGCCTAGGCCAATCTGGTCGGACATGCCCGCAAGGGCCATGTGCAATTTGGTTGCCGCGCGACTTCGCCCGCCCTGGCCCGGCGGTCAGCTCTGAAGCCCGTGCTTTCAGGGCCTCGCGGCGCGGGCGCGAAGGCGCTACCGCGGCCTCCTCGCCCAAGTCGGCCCCTCGTCCAAGTCGGCGTCACGCCCAAGTCGGCGTCACGCCAAATCGGAGCGTCCTGGAGGCGGGCTCGCGGATTGGGAGACCAGGCGCCGGCGGCGTCAAGCAAGGTCCCAAGGATTGATCACGGACACGCCCGTATCGTCGAAATCCACGACATTGCGGGTCACGAGGATGAGATCATGCACGATCGCCGTGGCCGCGATCAACCCATCGACGTCGCCGCGCGGCCGGATCGCGGCGATGCGGCCCCATTCGACCGAGATCTGGTCCGTCACCGGCAGGATGCGATCGGCATGATCATGACGGATCCGGCGTAGCCACTCGGCAAGATGGCCGGCCGCCTTCGGATCCGACCTTTGCTTCAAAGCGATGCCGAGCATGATCTCGCCGAGCGTGAGCGTGCTGAGGTGGACACTGCCGGGAGCGACCGAGCGCAGCCAGGTCAGTGCCGGCGGCGAGCCGCGCCTAGCCTCCGAGATGATGTTGGTGTCGACGAGATACATCAGAACGCCGCGTCGCGGCTCGGAGTCTTGGCGCGCCGCGTCACCGCCTCGGCGAATGCGTCGTCCCAGGCCGGGCCGGAGAGCAGATCGTCAACCAGGGTCGGCCGCCCGGCGCGCAGCGCATCGTAGTCGGTGGCCGAGAGCACCACAGCGGCTCGTTCGCCGCGCAAGGTGACGATCTGCGGGCCTTCGAGCCGGGCTTTCCGCACCACCTTGGAGAACTGGTTCTTGGCGTCCTGGAGCGGCCATTCCATGTTCAAGCACTCCTGGCTAGCAAGTATTTCTGGCTAGCAAGCATTTCTAGCTAGACTGTCTAGCTATATAAGAGCGCGTTCTGATAGGTCAATGTCCCCCCGGTTCTTCAGTGTCGCCGGTTCGTCAGCGTCACGATGGCCCACTCCGGCGATCGCGTGCAAACGGGGCCCGCTCAATCAGCAGGAAAACGACAGGAAACTTGCCGGATTGCGAGCTGTCCGGCGATGGAAGGCGGGCCAGAGATTGGCCCATCGCCCGCAAACGGAGCTGCGGCGCGTATAGCCGCGCCGGGGCCGGGTCGCCCTCCCCCGGAGGTTCTCAGCCCTGCTTGCCCGAGTCTGAGCCCGCGCCCTCAGAACCTCACCGCCAGCACGCCCTTGAAGGCGTGGTCCTGCGTGTCCTGGGCGAGCTGGCCGGTATAGGACAGGCCGAGCGTGGCGCTCTTGCCGATGGCGAGGTCGAGCCCGGCTTCGACGATGGCGGCGTCCCGGGCGATCGGGACGCCGGCGACGGTGAAGGCGCTCGCGCCGGAGAAGGCGAGCGTCGCATTCGGGTTGACCTCGCCGAAGGCGTGGCGCCAGGCGAGCCCGCCGCGCAGGGTCAGATCCACGCCCCGCGAGGCCAGGATGCCCTGCAGGTTGAGGCTGGTCGAGGCGCGCAGGCCCAGCGTGGAATAGCCGAGGCTGGTGTCGTCGCCGCGCGCGCTCAGCGCCGCCGCGCCGCCGGTCTCGGTAAAGCCGTCCGTATGCAGATTGACATAGGCCAGCCCCGCGAAGGGCTCGAATGCGACCCGCCCAAGGTCGATGCGGTAGCCGAGTTCGCCGAAGAGCTGCGCCGTGCCGGCGGTATAGTCGCTCCTGAGGCTGTCGCCGAAGCCGGAGAAGGCGACGGTGCGGCGGGTCGCGATCTCGTGCCAGGTGTAGCTCGCACCGGTGCGCAGGCCGAGAGCGCCCCATTGGCCGCCGGCGTAGAGGCCGAGATGATAATTGTCGCTCTCGCCCGAGGAGCGCCTTGCATTCACGTCGAAGCTGCTGCGGCTATAGCCGGCGATCACGCCCAGGCGCAGCGTGTCGAACAGGGCGGCATCGGCGCCGAGCAGGAAGCCGCCGGTCGAGCGCGTCAGCTTGGCGGCGTTGCCGTCACTGTCGCTGCGGCCCCACGCGCCATAGCCCTGGCCCCAGACCGCGAAGCGGTCGGCGTTCAGCGTCGGCATCGGCCCCTTCACGCTCAGGGCGAGGTCGGCGGTGAAGCCGTAATTCAGCGTCGCCATTGGCTGGGCCCCGACCGTGCCGAAGGCGGCGCGCAACCGGTCATTGGCGGCGTTGCGCAGGAGCCAGCTCTCATCGACCAGCGCGCTCTTGGCCGAGGCATGGATCTCGCCCGAGAGCGCGTCGAAGGCGGCGCGGGCGGAAACAGCGTCGAGCATCAAGAGGCTGTTGTAGAGCGCCAATGTCCTGCCGACCTGCGGCAGCGTGTCGAGCCCGCCTGCGGTCGCGAACTGGTTGCGCGTCTGCGCCACGGTCTCGAAAATCGCCGGCGGCGGGCTGGCGGGCGGCGTCACGGGAGTGGTGCCCGGCGGCGTGACGGGAGGGCCGGCGGGATCGGGAGGCGTCACGGACGGCGCGCCCTTGACCTGGATGACGAGGTCGACCCGGTTGGGCTGCGGATCAATGGTGAGATCGAGGAAGGCCGAGCGCGAGACCGCGCCTGCAACCGCGCCGACGATCCCGCCGGTCGCGGTGATGATGGTGTAGCGCTGGCCGCTGATATAGCTCGTCTGCGGGTCGAGCGCGGTGACGCCGACCTGGCTGCCGGTCACCGTGGCGCTGCCTGAGACCGCGATCCGGTCGGAGGTGCCGTTGCCGGCGACCTCGACCTCATAGGTCGAGCCCGCCGCCAGCACGAGGTTGCCGGTGACGGTCAAGGTGCCGATCGAGTTACCGGGCGCGATCGTCGCGCCGGACTGGATCGTGGCGGCGCCGACCGCGCCGGAGCCGCCGAGCGTAGCCCCCGAGAGCACGGTGACCGTCGCAAGCAGAAGCGTGCCGTTGACCGAGAGCTTGCCCGCCTCGACCGTGGTCGGGCCGCCGAAGATGCTGAGGCCGGTGACGTTGAGGTTGCCGGCGCCGCGCTTGATGAAGGAGCCGTTGCCGGTCATTATGTTGGCGAAGGTCGCGTCGGTCGGCTGGTCGATGATCAGCGCGCCAAGGTTGGAGATCCGGCCGCTGCCGAAGCTCGTGGCCTGGCCGATCAGCGTGCCGGCGGCGATCGCGGTGCCACCCGTGTAGCTGTTGACGCCAGTCAGGGTGAGCGACCCGGTGCCCAGCTTCTCCACCAGGCCGCGGCCCGAGATCGCGCCGCCGAAGGTGACGGCGTCCGAGCGGAAGAACGACAATCTGGCGTTGTTGACGACATCGCCGATGATCGAGCCGCTGGTGGCGCCATCGCCGAGCACCAGGATGCCAGCCGAGACCACCGTGCCGCCGGTATAGCTGTTCGTCCCGGTGAGGTTGAGAATACCAAGATCGGACTTCATCAGCTGGGCACTGCCGATGAGGTTGGAAGCGATCGTGGCCTGGGTGAGCTCGCCATTCTTGGTGCCGTCGCCGACGCGGATCACCGCCTGCGCGCCGGTCAGGGTGATGTCGCCGCCCTGGATGGTGTAGCCGCCGCTGGCGAACTGCATGCCCGAGCTGGTGACCGGCCCCAGCGTCGTGTCGACCGTGATGACGGAGGGGCCGGTGGTGCCCTGGAAGACGGCGAAGGAGCCTGCGGCGAAGGCCGCGTTCGACAGGCCCTGCCGATTGGTCCAGTTGCTGTCGCCCGAGGCCTGCCAGGTCCCGCTGCTGCCGCTGATGACGCCGTCGCCCGGCGTGCCCGGGCCGTCCCAGAAGCTGAGCGTCAGGCCGGCCGTGTTGACCAGGTTGACCTGGCCCGGAACCGCGGTCTGCACGGAGAAATCGGGCGTCGGCATGCTGCCGACCGCGAGGCCGCCGCTGAGCGTGCCGGTATAGTTGAAGATGCGGTAGATACCCGGATCGAACGAACCGCCCCCGGAGGCCGTGACGTTCAGGGTTCCGTCGAGGCTGAGGTTGCCGTTGACATTGGTCAGGTCGTTGAGCGCACCGCCGGCAACGCCGGCCTGGCCGAGCTTATAAGCGAGCAACGCGCCGCTGTTCAGGGTCAGGTTGCCGTTGATCGTCAATATGCCGGGCGCCGCCCCGGCGGCGCCCGGCGCCAGCGTGCCACCACTGTCGATCGTGACGGCGCCGCCGATGGTGCCGCTGCCGCCGAGCGTCGCGCCGGTAAGCACGCCCATGGGGCCGAGCGTCGAACCGCTGACCAGCAGCGTACCTTGCTGGACCGACAAGGGCATCGCGGTGGTGGCCGTCCCGGTCAGGGTCCAGGTGCTGGTGCCCGTCTTTATAAAGGCGTCGAAGTTGCGGTATTGCGCGATGGGACCGATGGTCGAGACGTCGAAGCTGGCATTCGCCGTGCCGCCGAGGCGCAAGGTGTCGAGAAGCCCGGTCGAGTTCGCGACCACGTTGCCCTGGATCAGCGAGCCAGCCTGGAGCTCCAGGTCGATGAAGCCCGTCGAGCCCGCGCCCAGCCCAATCGCATCGGTCTGGCCGGTGCCGGCCCGGATCGTGCCGCTGTTGACGATAGCGAGGTTTGTCGCCACCAGATTCGTGGTGATCGCGAGCGCGCCGTTTCCGCCCTCGATCGTGCCGGTATTGATGAGCGTGCCGGTTCCGGTGCGCACCAGGACACCGATGCCGCCCGTGGCGCCGGAACCGCCACGGATCACGCCGTTGTTGGTCAAGCTCGCGGTGAAGCCAAGCGAACCGATAAAGACGCCAATGCCGCCGGCCCCAGCCAGGCTGGCGCCGCCCTGGATCGTCCCGTTATTGACCAGCGAGCTGCCGGCTAAGACCTGGGCGCCGGTTCCCCCGTTCTGGCCGGCAAGCGCCCCGACGCCGCCGGTGACGGTTCCGTAGTTGACCAGTGTCGCGAGATTGGAGAGTTCGGCGCCGATGCCTCCGGCCCCTCCAAGCCCGCCGCCGGTGCCGCCGGTGATCGAGCCTCTGTTGACGACGGAAGCCTGGTCGCTGACGAGCAGGCCCGAGCCGCCGGAGGCATTGAGAGCCGGGCCGGAATCGTCGCCGACAACGGTGCCGCGCAAAGTCGTCTCGCCGCCCAGGCCGAAGATGAAGGTCGTGCCGCCGGCGCCGCCGGTGTCGGCGCCCGAGAGGGTGAAGCTCCCCGTATCGATGGTGATGGGCTTGCTGGCTGTCGGAAGCGCGCCGACCGACACGGCGAAGCTGCTCGTCAGCGTGATCGTCGAGCTCGGGTCGCCGTCGCCATTGGCGGCGGTAATGGCGGCGCGCAGCTCGGCATCGGTGCTGACCAGATAGCTCGCGGCCATGGCCTGCGCCGGCAGCCAGCAGGCGATGGCGACGCAGGACGCGCCCGCGAGAAGCCTCGCCCGCGCGGTATACCCGGCGCGCCGGCCCAGACCCGCTTTCATGAAAGGCTCTCCAGGGGAAACGGAATACTCCTGGTTGCAATATTGCAGGGATTCGAGCCCGCCCCTCAAGGCTGCACCAGCAACAAACCGAACAGAAAGTTTACAAAGCAGCAAATAGATCACAGTGGAGCGACAGGCGACGGAGTTGCGCCGCGCCGGCGGGACGCGGAGCTGCGGCCTGCAAGCCGCGCCAGGGCCGGAGTCGAGCCGTCGCGGGCGTTTGCGATTGGCGCGCGCCAGAACTGCTCATCAAGCTCGGCGGATCTCTATCAGCCGGTCGATGCAGCGGTGAATACCGCCAGCTGCGCATCGAAGGCACGTTGATAGGCCGGCCGCGCTTCGGCCCGAGCGACATAGGCGGAGAGGTTTGGATAATCCTCCAGCAGGCCCGATCCCTGCAGCCGGCGCAGCACCGTCACCATCAGCAGGTCGCCGGCGCTGAAGGCGCCATCGAGCCATTCGGCATCGCCAAGGCGGCTGGACAGCGCGCCCAGCCGTTTCCCGATGCTGTCCTCGAGCGCCCGCAGGCGCTGCGCGTACCAGGGCTCGTCGCGCTCGAAGATCGTGGCAAGCGCACGCTCGAAGATCGGCGGCTCCAGCGTGTTGAGCGCGGCAAACATCCAGGCGATCGCGCGCGCCCGGGCATTCGCATCGTCGGGCAGCAGGCCCGCATGCCGTTCGGCGATGTGGAACACGATCGCGCCCGACTCGAACAGAGCGAGATCGCCCTCCTCATAGGTCGGGATCTGCCCGAAAGGATGCAGCGCAAGATGCGCAGGCTGCTTCATCGCGCCGAACGACAGCAGCCGGACATCGTAGGCCTGGCCAACTTCCTCAAGCGCCCAGCGCACGCGCATGTCCCGCGCCAGCCCCCTGCCGCGATCGGGGGATCGTTCAAAGGCGGTGATGGTGACGGTCATGGCCAGGCTCCCGATCCCCGCACGCTGCCCCGAAGAGCCGTCGTTGACAACAAGGCGTCGGGCGAGCGCCCCAGAGACCGCGATGGATCCCGGGCCGAAGCTTCGCTTCGCCCAGGATGACGGCGCGGAGGTGGTCAAGACAGAGCCATTGAAATCATTGGCTTCATGATGCCAGGCTCTCGGGACGAGGTTTGCGGGATGAGGGCTGAGCGAGCCTCAACGGGGCTCTCCGCTCTCCCCAGCTCTCCCCCACCAGCTATCGCCACGCCAGCGCGCCGCGTCAGCTTTTGCGCAGCTTCCCCAAATTTCCGGGCAAGCCGGAAAAAGGCAGGTCGTCCCCGCTCAGAAGCGGGATGCCCGCCGGCGTTTGTCCGACCTCGTCGTCATGATGATCACCTGCATGACGATCACTTGCATGACGATCACTTGCATGACGATCGCGCGCGTTCAGCAGCGCGCCTGCCGCCGCCAGGATCTCGGTCGGCGGCTCCAGATCCTCCTGGAGATGCCACTCGATGAAATCGCGGCTCTTGCCCGCCTGGTTCGCCAGGTCGGCGATCCAGTCCTCGTGAGGAAATCGGGCGGCCATCACCAAAGCGAGTTCCCGTCCGGTCCCGATCTGTTCGTATGCTGTCATGTCCGGCTCCTGTCCCAGCCGTTTTTCCCTGACCATTTTTGGCCATTTGCAGGAGCAACGGCCACCGACACGCACGGTTCCAAAGTCGAAAGCCGACGCGGACGAGCCTTCGCGAACAGCGCCGAATGCGGAACCATGAGCGGCCGTCGCAGGTTGAGATGAGCGCCCCATTTGCGAAGGCAGGCAGATGCAGCCAACGATGTGGTCACGATACGGTTTCGCCTGGGTCACCGGCGGGTTTTTCCTGATCAGCCTGGCCGGCCATTGGCTGTTCGGCTGGTTTGCCTATGTTCAGGAGCAGCAGTCTCACCAGCAGCCGATCGTCGTTTCCGGCTACGTCGTCGAGATGATGCGCGATACCCTCGAAAACTGGCAGTCCGAGTTTCTGCAGCTGATCTGGCAAGTCGGCGGCCTGGCCCTGCTGCTTCATGTCGGCTCTCCTCAGTCGAAGGAGGGCGACGATCGGCTTGAAGCCAAGGTCGATGCGATCCTGCGAGCCGTAGACCGCTCCGATGCCGATCGCCTTATCGACGAAATCGACAGCGACTATGCCCGTCAGCAGAGGGACCATCATCATGTGCGCGAACGCCAATCCAGGTCCTGAGGCGCGCTCGGCTGCCGCGGACGAGACCGTCGTCGGTTTACCGGGTCCGGAGGTACCGCCCGCGCCGAGCCTGGCTGAACTGTTGGTGTCGCGGATGATCGTGGCGCGGAAGGTCCTGGTCACAGCCGAATCCTGCACCGCCGGGAAGCTGGCGCATCTGATTTCGGAGGTTCCGGGCGCCGCCAAGGTTCTGGAGGGTGGCTTCGTCGTCTACAGCAAACAGGCGAAGATGCGGCTTCTCGGCGTCCAGCGCCAAATCATAGCGGATTTCACGACAGTGTCCGAAGCCGTCGCCCGCGCGATGGTCGCCAATGCGTTGGAGCGAAGCGGGGCCGACCTCGCGATTGCGTTGACGGGCGTCACCGGAAGCGAACCCGACGAGAACGGCAATCCTCTGGGGCGCCTGCATGTCACGGCCGGCCTGCCCGACGGCTCTCGCATCCACCGGCACTGCGAGTTCGGCAGCCTTAGTCCCGATGTCTTGACCCACGCCGCATTGCAGATGGCGCTGCTTTCGGCGCTCGAACTGCTCGGCCGTCCAAAGACCGGAACGTCGCCATCGCCTCGACGCACCTGAATTCGCCACATTGTGCCGCTATATCAGCGCGGTCGACGATGCTTCGTTCGGCCGGCTCCGAATGCGCTGATCAAGCGCCGAGCCAAGCAGCCGCATTCCCAAGCACCCGCGTTCCAAGCATTCGCTGGAATGTTTGACCATTGCCCGGATGCGGCCCCGATTTCCTTAAAGCAAAAACCGCTGCGGGGCTCAGCCCCGTGGCCAATGGATCCCTATGCAAGACACTTACACGCAACAAGACACTTCGACGCAACAAGCCATTTCCATGCGGCAAGACATTTCCGAAACCAAAGCCGCAACCGGGTCTTCACGCCCCGACCTGACGACGGCGGCAAATGCCGCGCCGCGACAATCCGATTCGAACTGGAAGCCTGAGCCCTGCGGTCTCACTCGCGCGGAGCTGCGCAGGATCGTGGCGGAAATCCTGGGATGAGGACCTCATGAGAATGCACCGCACTCGACAATCATCGCTGGCCGCTCTCCCTCTCCGACCTGCTGCGCGGACCGAACGCGCGCAATCGGCGGCCCTTCAAACCGCAAATCGCCAAAGTGCAAGTCTTCAAAGCGCAAGGCGCACTTACGAGCGCTACCTGGCACTGGCGCGCAGAGAGGCGCTCATCGGCGATCGGATCAAGGCCGAAGGCTATTATCAGCATGCCGAGCACCATTTGCGGGTGCAGGCCGGGATGGCGCGACCCCAGCCAGACATTTGATAATGCAGTCGCCGGCCCGATGGTTGATGCTCTTCACGGGAACAAAGACATCCGCCGCGTCTTGAAACAACGAGTATCAACACGACGAGCGTTGAAACGACATGCCACGCTATTTCGTCGACACAGCCGATGGCGAATTCGCCTTCGTCGACAGCGAAGGTTTCGAGGCACCCGATCCCCAGGCAGCCCGACGGATTGCCTTGGCCGCGCTGCCCGACATGGCCAGCGATTCAATTCCCGATGGTGACCGCCGGCGCTTCGTGGTGCGGGTGAGAAACGACAAGGGCGATCTCGTCTACAGCGCGACCCTCACGCTCACGGGGGCGTGGGCAAGCGACGCGACCGATCCCGTGTCCGACGATTTCAAGGACTGCGATTTCAAAGACGGCGATTTCCAAGGCAGCGACTTCAAAGACTGCGATCCGCCTTGCTCCCCCGCGCCACCTGATCGAGGTGAAGATACAACTCGCTGAAGCCGGCGGCTTTGCGCAGCCGCTCCCAATCGGGAATTTGCACGGACCGTTTTTCGCGCTTGATCAGCTGCTTGCCGGCTAGCCGCTTGAGCACGCGACTGACATGGACCACGGACATCCCGGTCGCATCCGCAAGCTGCTCTTGAGTCATCGGCAGATCGAAGCCTCGCGAATTGGCGAGGCCGGCAACCTCGAGCCGGCGCCCGATCTCGCACAGCAGATGCGCGACCCGGGCGAACCCGTCGCGTTTCCCGACATTCAAGATCCATTCCCGGAATACGGATGCATCGATCAAGGTGTCGACCCAC
The DNA here is from genome assembly GCF_001741865.1 of Bosea vaviloviae. Taxonomy (NCBI): domain Bacteria; kingdom Pseudomonadati; phylum Pseudomonadota; class Alphaproteobacteria; order Hyphomicrobiales; family Alloboseaceae; genus Allobosea; species Allobosea vaviloviae. Next base: position 3,295,234 of record NZ_CP017147.1, on the reverse strand, counting down.
ATCGCCATCCCGATGGTGGGGCGAGCTAGGATGAGTTCGCGGACGGCGCTGCGGGGGATGAAGGCGATGTCACAGCGTGTCAGCGTCTGGACATTGTGGTCTGCAACATTCAGCAGCGCGCCTTCGAGATCGACGAAATCGCCATCGAGATGGAAGCTGAGGATCTGCCGTTCCCCAGTTTCGGTGGTTTTATGCCGAAGGGCAAACCCTTGCAGGATCACGCAGGAATGGTCGGGCCGATCCCCCTCCCGGACCAGATAGACGCTCGGTTCGACTTTCTGAACACGCGAAGGCAGCCCCAGGAACGCCACACGGTCGGCGTCCTCCAGCGGAGCACGCAATTCGAGTTTGCGCAGCAACAGCTGCAGCACTTGATGAGAATCGGACAATTCGCTCACCGCGCCGTTCGAGGGGGCGGGAGCGCTTGAAATCTCTCAGCCACTGGAGCCCGAATAGCCCTCCAGCGATAGCGTCACTCTAACAGATGATCGCTTCATAAAGTGATCAAATGATATGTCTGCTCTTGTTTTCGAACGGCCGCTCTCATGCTGCCCCCGCAGCGTCGCCGGTCGAGCGCTGTGTTCGCCGCGACCTCGGCGCGGAAAACGCACGCCGATGGGCGATCGCGTGACTGCCCCAGAAAACCAGGGCGGCAAGTCCCAAGGCGGCAAGTTCCAAAGCGGCAAGTTCCAAAGCGGCAAGTCCCAGGCCGGAAACTCAATGAGGCAGAAAACCCGACCAGGATGCATCGTTGCGCATCACCGGGCCGTCCAACCGGCTCCCGATCGTCGACAGCTCCCTGACATACCGGCTGCGCATCGCCGCCGTATCGGCCTCTGCTTCGCTCGCGAGCCAGGTCAAATAGTCGTCGAGATGAACGGTGACGATTTTCAGGGCACAGCCCCTCGCCAGTAATTGGCGCATATCGCGAAAAGCACTGTCGAGCCATGCCTCATAGCTGATCGGCAAACCGTCGCTTCGGCTCAAGCCATCGCTTGGGCTCATCAGGCGCATTCTCTCGAAATCCTTGCGCTCATACCACGGCACGACAAGCACGGTTGTGAGGTCAACGCGTTGCATATCTGCCTCCCTTTTCGCCCTCGAGGACGAAAAAAGCAGGGCGCGGCGGTGGCGGCATTAACATTGGTTAAGACGTGGATTGATTCTACGGAACCGCATCGGGCGGGCGTCGAATCGAGCCTTGAAAGCGCATCTTCAATGACCGCGGGAACGTCTGGAGACTTCGCCGGTTGATCAGCAAAACGCCGTCCCGGCAGGCTCGGTCAGGGGCTCGCCATGCCCGCAAAATCCCGAGCCATTCCGTCAGGAATGGCATCTCGAAGGATGCTTCAGGAGCCTCCCGAACCATCTGGAGCATCCTTCGAGACGCCGCTTCGCGGCTCCTCGGGATGAGGGCTGAAATGCCCGAACAGAAGCTCAGGGATCGGGCGGTTGAGCGATGTTCGCCAGCACGGCGATCTGAACCGCCGTCGCATCGAAATGTCGAACGGCGAGTTCAGCGAGTTCAGCCAGCTGCTCGGGGGTGTTTGCGTTCCAAAGCCCGGCGACGATGTAGCCGAGACGCTCGCGCTCAGCGGGCACGCTCAGCGGGGGAATCGTGTCTCTCGCTTCGATCTCGCGCCAGGCCTTCTCGAACGCGTCCACGATCTCTGCGAGTTCTTCCGGAGTCGCGACAATGGACCGAAACGGCATGGTGGCCCCCCTGCTCCGACGAAATGGCGCCGAGTCCGCCTGGCGTCAAGCCTGCCTGGCGCGAACTCTGCGCGGCATCGATTCCGGCCGAACATAACCGCTCCCGCTGCGTTCGATCAATTTACGCCGAGTCATGCCCTTAGGTAAGCCGCATCAATGGGGCATCGGGATGAGCGGCTGCTGTGCCGCGAGGTCAGAGTTGCCAGATGACGGTCGCAAGATGACAGTGGAACGCCTACTCTGGCTGGGGATCGTTCTGGCCCTGGCTCTCATGGTCTGGGCCGCAGTCTCCATCCGGCCGGCTCCGGACGTTCCGGACGCGGCCTCTTTCGGGCAGGCCGGGGCAAAGCGTGGTCATTTTCACTGAACAATTACCAGCGTTGCGGGTTCAGGTTTCGCCTCTTGGAGCATTGCGGAAAAACGTGCTCGGATGACGGATTGGATCACCCGTTGACGGCCAATGGGTCTTGATCGCGTTGGCGATCAAGACGAGCCAGCGGCGGACCTGCGTAAAGACCAGAAATTCGTCATGGACACGCTGCTGGGCGCTCCGGCCGAGCATCTCACGCTTCCCCGGATCCCGCAGCAGGTCGTCGAGCGTCGCCGCGATCTCGCGCGGATCTTCCGGATTCGCCACCAGACAGCCGTCCAAGCCCGGGCGAATCTGTTGCCGAAGCCCAGCGGCCTGCGAACCCATGATGGCGGCGTGCTTCCACATGGCTTCCGTCGCGGTCAACCCGAAGCCCTCCTGCAGGGAGTTCTGCGCCACGATGTCCGAGCAGCGCTGCAGTGCATTGACGAGCAGCGCGTTGTGCTTCGCCGAGCTCATCGGCAGCAGGATGATCGCGATGTCGTCCTGGAGATCCGGCTCCAAACCTGCATAGGCCTTGCGAAGTTCCGCCAGCACCTCCTTACCCTCCGGATCGTCCTCGATCGATGCTGGATCGGGCCCCGCCAGGATCAGCCGCGCCAATTGCAGGGATCGTCGGTGGTCTTCGTCCAGATTGGATTTCTGTCTCAGCTCGCGCTTCAGGATGGCGAAGCCCTGCATCAGCGGGAGGAAGCCTTTGAGCCGGTCCCAGCGTGAAATCTGGGTCACGATCGGCCGATGGAGAAGCCCGATGTCCTCCGGCTCCGTGGCAGGCGCCCAGGTCTCGTCGCGCTGAAGCCGCTCCGCCAGTTGGGGGAATGGCGGCGTCGGCATCGGGCCGGGCGCCGCGATCAGGGCGCCGGCGGCCAATATCCCGACCAGCTTGTGGACCGATAGCTCTCGGTTCTTATGGCTGAGCGGGTCGATGGCGGGATGGATGATCGTTGCCCGGCCGGCGAGACAGCCGGGGATGTATTCTGGCGCCGTGAACACCGCATGGTCGTAGGCGGATCCGTATTCATCGAGGAATGCCCAGGCTGCGCGGGTCTCCGGCGTCTCCCGATCGAGGCCGATATGGCAGCGCCAGATCGCCTCGATATCCATCTTTTTCCTCAGCATAGCGCCCGCCCCCATCGGCTGCGGGTCGTGGACGACGAGCACATCTCCCGGCGAGATATGGCGCGCGATCATCTCAGCGGTGTCGCTGCTCACCTGGCCATAGAGCTCGCGGTCCGCAGCTCCCAGATTCGCATCTCGCTGGCCGTGGATCAGGTTATGCAGCCGCTTGGTCAGCCGAAAGAACGCGGGATCATCGCTCTCCATCACCAGCCAATTGGCGTCGACGCCGAGTTCACGCATCAGCGACAGCAGCGGCGGCAACAGCTCGGCCACGCCGCCGCCCTGGCTGGTGCTGTTCACCATCCACACCCGGTGGCCGTCCAGCACGGGAAGCAGGCTCTCCGCTTCCTGACGCAGCTCGCGCACGGCGCTGCTGAGTTGCGCGATGCTCTCGTAATCGGCGAGCGAAACCTGGTGTGGCGGTTCGACGAGATGCGCCATGAAAATGCTCCAGCATTCTCTCCAACGGCCGATTGCGGAGAACTCTTCATCGCGCCGTCTTGCGGATTGCCCTCGCCGGCCGTCGCATGGTCCGGAGGACCGCGGCTGCCCGGATCGAGACGGCGGGACCCTTGAACGGAATTCTCGGTGCAACTGAGCCGGCGGGCATCGGTTCCAAAGAAATCGGTCCCAAGACATCGGTTCGAAGACATCGCTCTAGGAACCGTCCCCCTGGGAAGGATGAGCGCCCAACGCCGCATCAGGCGCGGTGGTCGCCTCGATGGACTTGGTCGCCTCGGTGGACTTGGGCGCCTCGGTGGACTTGGGCGACTCGGTGGAGTTGGCCGAAAATCCGGCAAGGTCTTCCTTCAACAGCTCGCTGTTGATCGCGAAGGCCGCTGCGGCTCCTTCTCCGGCTGCGACGATGGAAAACTGCACATGACGTGACACGTCGCCGGCGACAAACACGCCGGGCACGCCGGTTTTTCCATAACCGCCGGTCCTCACCGATTTGCCCCGGCCGGCGTCGACGCCGAGGCGCCGGGCAATCTCGACATTCGCCGTCCCATCGGATCGGAAAAACAGTGCATCGGTCGGCAGGACCTCGCCGGACTCGAAAACAATCCGCTCCAAGGCGTTCGGCGCTGCCATCGAGCCGCGCGATCGGTTCCTCTCGGAGGGAGATCTTGCTCCTTGCCAGGCGTCGCCGTTCGGCCGGCTACAATTCGCAGGCACCGTCGCTGACGAGCGTGAGATGTGGCGACCAACCGGTCAGTTCCAGGGCGAGTGCTAAGGCTGCCTTGGAGCGGCCATACACGGCGATCCGCTGATCCCGTTGCTCGTAGCCGTCGCAATAGGGGCAATGCCATACGCCGCGACCATGGAAGCGGTCGATGCCTGCAACGGCAGGCAAGGCATCGGTAACGCCGGTGGCGACGAGGACCTTGCGACCGAAAAAGGTCTCGCCGCTTTTGCTGCCGAGCCGAAAGCCCGATCGACCTCGCTCCGCAGTGACGATCTCCGTATTCTCGCGCAGTTCGACGGTTTCGTAGGACCGCAGCTCGTCCGTCGCCAAGTGCAGGAAATCCGTAGGATTAATGCCGTCGCGCGTCAGAAAGCCCCCGAGCCGCCTTGAAGTCCGATTTCGCTGCAAGCCGGTGTCGCAGACCAGGACGGCGGCGCGCCCGCGCCAGGATGAGTGCCGCCGACAAGCCTGCCGGCCCGCCGCCCACGATCAGAACATCTCGTTGCATCAGCTGCGCTCCCGGTGATTTTGAACTGCGCTCCAAATGACTTTGCCCAGAAAGTGACTTCACCCAGAAATTGAGTTGGCCAATTCAGGAGTTGGAAAAGCAGTCTCTTGCGGCTCAGCCCCTGGCCAGGGCCGGGTCGTCTTGCTCGGACAAGGCGCGGATACGCTTCAGGTCCAAGACGAATTCGTCATAGGCCCGCCGCCTGGCGTCTTCGTCCGGCAGGCGCAGGAGATAGGAGGGGTGCACGGTGATATAGCCACGATGGCCATCGAATTGCGCTTCACCCCGGTTCCGACTGATCGGTAGCGCCTTGCCCGCCAAGGCCAACACAGCCGTGGCGCCAAGCGCGACCACGACCTCCGGCTGCACGAACTCCAGCTCCTTGATGAGCCACCAGCGGTAATGCCTGACTTCGCCTGCCGTCGGCCGCTGGTGAATGCGGCGCTTGCCACGTTGCTCGAATTTAGAATGCTTGACGGCATTGGTGAGGTAGACGCGACCGCGTGCGATGTCGGCCTCCGCCAGGGCACGGTCCATCTGGAAAGCCAAGTAGGAGCACGGTTGCCGCGACTTTGAGGCCCGGAGATCGACCTGGGAGTGTCGTGCCTGTGCGGTCGATGGCGATCAGTAGCGGGCGAGTATCGCTTCCATCTGGGCGATCTCCTTCTGCTGCGAGGCGACGATCTCGCGACAGAGCGCGGTGATCTCGACATCGGTGATCGAGGCTTGCTCGCACATCAGGATCGCGCCCGAATGATGCGGGATCATCGCGCGCAGGAAGTCGGCATTGTCGACCCCGGCCTGGGTTCGCATAGCGGCGAAGCTAGCGAGGAAGATCGCGATCGCGCCAGCGCCGATCAGCAAGTTGAGCCGCCGTGACGGAAACATCGAGCGCATCGAGACGAGCATGATGATCGACATCGGCGCCAGCATCATCAAGGTCATGTAGACGTTGTTGAGATTGAAATGAAAATGACGGAGCGTCGCGATCATCGCATACATCACAACGTACATGGCAATGAAATCGAGCGTCAGCTCCACCGCAAATCGGCGGTAATGGCCGCGCATATTGTCGTGCTGTTCTGTTCCCGATGTCGCCGCGTGTGGCATCGCGTGTCGCGCCGGCGGCCTTTGCTGTGCTTTCGATTTTGCTGGCATGGCAGAACCTCATTGCGGATCAATCCGGTCAACCGCGAGAGGACATTGTCGTTCCATCCCCGCGTTCCGATTGGATTTGCATCGGCTTGAGACAGGCACTGCCGGGGCAGCTGGCCGGCGGCGTTCCGGCTCCAAGGGGTTCGTGCGCCATGGCCCTTGCCGAGCGCAGCCTCGCGTTCGAGCGCCCGCTGACTACAGGCCATCCCTGAGCCCTCCCAGCTTGTGCAGACGCGGCTTGTCCCGGGAACCGCTGCGATCCGCAGCGGTTAGAAAACAGGTGCGGGGGATTCGCGTGCAGGAGGAACCACGTCATGACGCAGCATCCGCAACCACCCTTTCCGTCCCAGCCACAGACCATGCCCGGGATGACGAACAAAATGCACCCGACGCCCGATCACGGCGAGGTATCCTATCAAGGCTCCGGGCGTCTCCTGGGCAAGAAGGCGATCATTACCGGCGGCGACAGCGGCATCGGTCGCGCGGTCGCGCTCGCTTTTGCGCGGGAAGGCGCCGATGTCCTGATCGCCTATCTATGTGAGCACGAGGACGCACTGCAGACAGCACAACTCGTCGAACAGGCCGGGCGGAAGGTTGTCCTGATGTCCGGTGATATTCAGGACGCGGCCCATTGCCAGGCGATCATCGCCAAGGCGGTGTCGGATCTCGGCGGCGTCGATATCCTCGTCAACAATGCCGCCCATCAGGCCAGCTTCAAGGATATCGCCGAGATCTCTGATGAGGAGTGGGAGCTGACCTTCAGGGTCAATATCCACGCCATGTTCTATCTGACGAAGGCGGCCGTTCCTCACATGGGGCCTGGCAGCGCGATCATCAACACAGCGTCCATCAATTCCGACGTGCCCAATCCGTCCTTGCTGGCCTATGCGACGACCAAGGGCGCGATCCAGAATTTCACCGCCGGCCTCGCGCAGCTTCTTGCCGAAAAGGGCATTCGCGCCAATGCGGTTGCGCCTGGCCCGATCTGGACGCCGCTCATTCCATCGACCCTGCCCGAAGAAGCGGTGAAGAATTTCGGCAAGCAGGTGCCGATGAAGCGGCCGGGCCAGCCCGCCGAGCTGGCGACAGCTTACGTGATGCTGGCCGACCCACTGTCGAGCTATGTGTCGGGGGCGACGATCGCGGTCACCGGCGGCAAGCCGATCCTGTGATGCAGCCCGCTCCTGTGATGTGGAACCAGGGGGCGCCTTGCCCGGTTCGTGACGAGGCGATTGCAACGGAGGTGAACCGTGCAGAGCAAACTCCTCAATCAAGATAGCGGCGGACAGAGAACCTTCGCGCTCGTCATGGAAACCGGCGACGAAGTCATGAGCTGCCTGCAGGATTTTGCCGATCGCGAGCAGGTCACGGCAGCGCAGTTCTCCGCTATCGGTGCGTTGAGCGACGCAGCCCTCGCTTATTTCGACTGGGAACGGAAAGAGTATATCGACAATCCGGTGAGCGAGCAGGTCGAAGTGGCTTCGCTGACAGGCGACGTCGCCATGGCGCCGGACGGCAGCCGGGCGCTTCACATTCATCTTGTCGTCGGCAAGCGCGATGGGACGGCGCTTGCCGGGCATCTCATGAAGGCCCATGTGCGCCCGACCCTGGAACTCGTGATCACTGAAGCCCCGGTTTACCTGCGCAAGGTTTACGATCCGGAGAGCGGCCTGACGCTCATTCGTCCGCAGGCGTGAGAGCGACGCCCTAGCCGTGCCGGCATAAAAAACGATGGAACCTGTTCGGTGGAGACTGGTTGCTTAAGCATAGGCAAAGCGCCGCTCAACCTATGGAGATTCACATGAAACGCGTAATTCTCGCGTCGGTTTTCTGCGCCCTGACGACGGCTGGCGCCATGGTTCAGACATCGACGGCACAGACGACTGCACCGGCCCCCGCCCCCAAGGCCCCCGCTGAAACAAGCGCGCCGCAATCAGGTGCGAACAGCTTCACCGAGGCCCAGGCGAAGAGCCGCCTCGAAGCCAACGGCTATACCGCCGTCAGCGACCTCAAGAAGGACGATAAGGGGATATGGCGGGGCAAGGCCACCCATGCCGGCCACCCCGTCAGTGTCAGCCTCGATTATCAAGGCAACATCGTTCGCAACTGACCACTAGAAAGGAGAGTTCCGATGACACGCACGATTACCCGTTCCTATGATCACTTTGACGATGCCAGCGCCGTCGTCGCGCGTCTGGAGGCAGTCGGCATTGCGTCCGAGAACATCAGCATCCTCAGCCAGCGCAACGATGTCGACGACAGCAATGCCGAGGAGGGCGCCGGTATCGGCGGCGTCGCCGGCGGCGCGGCCGGGCTTCTCGCCGGCCTCGGGATGATCGCCATTCCCGGCATCGGTCCACTCGTCGCCGCAGGCTGGCTGGCGAGCACGGCCGCAGGCGTCGTCGCCGGCGCGGCGGTGGGCGGATTGGTCGGGGCCATGACCAGCGCCGGCGTCAGCGAGCGCGATGCTCATTATTACGCCGAAACCGTGCGCCGTGGCGGCTCGATCGTGTCCGTGCGCGTCGCCGACGTCCGCGCCGCCGAGGTCGAGGCGATCATGGATGGCGCGGGGCCGATCGACCCCGTCACGCGGCGGGCGGAATATGAGCGTGAGGGCTGGCGGCGCTTCGACGAGAGCGCCGCGCCCTATGGCGGCCCGATCTAGCTCGATCTAGCCTCATAATGTGCGGCCCGCGTCTTCTCAGGAGGCGCGGGCCGCTTTCTTCTGCCGGGCTCTTGGAAATCTCTCTGTTTGAGATATCCCACAGCTTCATCCTGAAAGTCGGGCCGGGCGATCAGCTGCGCCACATCTTCATCGGCGCGAGATCTTGGATTGGAGCCTGACCAGCGCGTGGCTCAGGCGCGCGGCTTCGGCATAGCGGGTCTCGAGATAGGGTATGGTTTGCTCGCCATCCGCGACGATGGCTTCCGACGAGCTGGCGAGCCGGCGCAGCGGCGTCGTGATCCAGTGCGAGCCGAGGTAGAGCAGCGCCAGCGCCACGATCGCGCCCGCGCCGAGCATCAGCCAGAAGGTGCGAACCAGCTCGCGCGTCGTGGCAAGCGCCTCGTCCAGGTTCTGCCGCACGAGAAGAGACCAGCCGAAGCCGGGCAGGTCCCCGTATGAGATCGATGGAACCACGACCGTCACATAGTCCTTTCCGTCGGACCAGCGTTCGTCCAGAACGGCCAGGGTCACGCGGTTGGCGGCCTGGGCGGCCCCGATATTCAGGGGCTTGTCGATCAGGCTGGCCGGGCCGTAAAGCACCGTCCGCTCGCGCGAGAGCAGGAGAAGCTCGATCCCGGGTGCCTGCAGATTGTTCAGGCTGTCGACGACCCAGCGCCAGTCGAGATGGGCGCCGACGACACCGATCACGGCGTTCGATTTCTGGATCGGCGCCGCCATGTCGATGAAGTGATACGGCTCCGCCGCGGCCGGCATCAGCTTCGCCAGCATCTGCGCCTGGTGGACATCGACCGCGGTGGGCCCTCTGAGGCCGCGGCGAAACCAGGGCCGCTCGGCGACGCTTTGCCCTTCGAGCATGCCGCGCGACGCGATGAGCACGGTGCCGGCCACATCGGCGACCCCGATCCAGGAATAGCGCGTATCGAGCTGGCTGATGAGGTTGAGGCTGTCGCGGCTTTTCGCGGGGGCGTCGACATCGATGATCTTCGAGAGCGCGCTGACCTCCTGCCAAAGCTGGTTGAGGCGCCGGCCGAGCAGGCTCGCACTCAGTTCGCCGCGCGCCTTCAGCCTCTCGACGAGCAGCGTCTCGGCGCGCCGCTGCAAGGCGCCGGTGTAGAACGTGCCCGCGATAATAGCGGGCATGAGCATCAACACGGCGCCGCCGCCAAAGACCATGGAGCGCAGGCTCAATCGACCGCTTGCCATCGTGTTCTCCTTCATCGCGTCAAGGCGCGGGCGAGCTCGCGGATCATCTGGCCGATATCGCCCTTGCCGGTGCCGGGCGGCACTGCGGCGGTATGCAACCGCGCGATGATCCGCTCGCGCTGCTCCTCGCTGGGGGTGAGCCTGATGCGGTAGCCATCCAGCGTCGGCGCGATGACGCGCGCCGCGATCTCCCCGATGATCGGCAGGCGCAGGCTGCCCTGCGCCCCCACGGACAGGCCGGAGGGGCCGCTGATCCTGGCGCCGCCGACGCCGAGATTGACCAGCCAGCCGCGATGCGCCTCGCCGGCGACGGTGAGGGTCACCGGCTCGATGATCTGGCGCATCGGACGGTCCGGGCGCGGCTGCTCGATGCAGGCCGCGATCGCCACCAGCAGGACAAGCAGGTTGTAGACCGTCCAGAACATCACCACGACCATGCCGTCGCCGGCGCGGGCGGCGTTGTTGACCAGAAAGTCGGAGCTCAGATTCATGACGAGGCCACCGACGGTGAGCCCGAAGAACACGATGAAGGGCCGCATCATCGGCCATTGCACGATCACCTTGGTGCGGTCGCCGCCCTTCGCCGTCACGGAGAAGCTGTGCGGCCCGGGCGTCAGCAGCCCAAGCGCGCAGGCGCGCGTGATCGGCCAGGCGGCCATGAGCTGGGCGACGTCATTGACGATCGGGATGAACAGCCCCTTCGAGAGCCAGTTCAGCACCGCCATGACGGCGATGTAATAGGGCACGTAATAAACGACGATGTCGGTGACCGAGGCGTTGACGATCGTGACGCCGAACCACCAGTAGAGCAGCGGGCCGATGATGCTGGCGAGGCGGAAGGGGAAGGTCGTGGTCCAGTAGAGCAGCGAGTCGAACACACTCAGCCGGTGGATGAGGCTGAGCTTGTGGCCGCCGAACGGGTTATAGACGTTGCGCACGATCTGCATCATGCCCAGGCACCAGCGGCCGCGCTGGACGATATACTCGCGCAGCCCCTCCGGGGCGAGACCTTCGGTCAAGGGCTCGTTGAGATAGACGGTCTTCCAGCCATTTTCGGCCAGCCGCAGGGTCAGCAGGAAATCCTCGGTGACGCTTTCCGTCGGAAAGCCGCCGATCGCCTCGAGGGCCTCGACCCTGACCATCGAGGAGGTGCCGCAGCAGACGGCGATCCCCCAGGCATCGCGGGCCGGCTCGACATTGTCGAAGAAATGCCGCTGCTCGTCGGGATAGGCCGAGCTGATGCCGAGATTGTGCTGGATCGGGTCGGGGTTGAAGAAGTGCTGCGGCGTCTGGACAAGGCCCGTCGCGCGATCGTGGAACAGCGCCAGGGCCCGTTCGACGAAATCGGTATGCGGCACGAAATCGGCGTCGAGCACCGCAACGAAATCGGGCGGATCGGCATCGCCGGCCCGCTGCGCCAGAGCATGGTTGATGTTGCCGGCCTTGGCATGGGCATTGTCGGGGCGAATGAAATAGCCGATGCGGTGGCGCTCGCAGAGCTCCCGCAGCCAGGGGCGCCGGCCGTCATCCAGGATGAAGATCCCCAGATTGGGATACATGATGGCCTTGGCGCCGATAATCGTGCGCTCCAGCACCTCGAGCTGTTCGTTATAGGTCGCGATGAGGATGTCGACGCGCGGCGCCGGGGCCGGCTGCCACCAGCCCTTGTTGCGGTCGGCCTCGCTGCTGCGCTCCTTCACCCGCGACAGGATGAAGAAGGCGATGGTCGAGGACAGGACGGTGAGCGCCTCCAGCAGCGCGAAGGACCAGCTCAGCACGGCATCGACATTCCAGGCGAGCGGCGCGACCGTGGCCGTGAGGCGCCAGATCACATAGCGCCAGGCCAGCAGCATCGCGGCGCCGAGCAGGAGCGCGCGCCAGTACCAGCGCCTGGGATCGAGCAAAGGCAGCAGCAGCAGGCGCAGGCCGACGACCACGGCCGCGCCGGCAAACGCCGCCAGCAAGGGCGGCAGGGCGAGCATCAGACCCCGTAGCGGGTCAGGAAGCGACGCAGCGTCGCCAGCGGCCCGCTCGTGAAGATGACGCGCCCCGTCCGGCCGATCGCACAGGAGAGGTCGGGCTGGCTGGCAAGCTCAGGCACGTTGATCGTCACATCGAAGCGCTCCAGATGCTCGGCGCTCGGCCCCACCGCCAGATTGGCGTAGAGGGTCGCAGCGCCCGAGCCGCCCAGGCGCGTGATCGTGCCACCGAAGATGCGATCGTCGCCGAACAGGCGGAACTGCACGGCCGTCCCGATCGAGAGGCTGTCATAGAGCGCTTCCGTCACGCTTGCGGTCACGACCAGGCTTCGGCAATCGACGAGCTTCACCAGATCCTGGCCGCGGCGCGCATATTCGCCGTCATCGACCAGGAAGTCCCAGGCCATGCCGGCGACGCGGGCGTTGAGCGTCGCCGAGGTCAGGCGGCTGACGCGAACCCGCTCGGCCCTGATCTGGCGCTCGAACTGCGCGGCCCGGGCTTCGATCTGCTCCTGTTCGGCGGCGAGCTCGGCGAGACGCAGGTCGAGCTCGCGGACACGCTGCGAGGAGAATGGCGCGTCATTGTAGGAATCGCCGATGAAGACGCCGCCGCGGGCCGAAGCCAGCTCGGTGGCGAGATAGTTGCTGCGCTGCCGGGCGCTTTCGAGATCCTGCTGGGCGACGTCCTGGGCGGCGCGGGCGCGTTCCAGATTGGCCGCGGTCTGCACGCCGCGACTGCTCAGATCATTCGCGCGCTTCAAGGACCCGTCGGCCTCGCGCAGGCGTGCGAGCGCGGCGTCCTGGGCCGCCCTGCCCTCGGCAATGCGCGCCTCGATCTGGCTGACGCGCCCCTTTTGATAATCGGCGAGCTGCGTCGCAAACCCGGCCCGCGCCTGGCTCAGAGCGGTCTTTTGCGTGGCCACGCGCCTGAGCTCGATCTGCTGGTTGTCGCGGTCGCGTTCGAGATCGAGCAGGCGGGCGGTGTCGAAGCGCTCATCGGCGATGTCGGCGACCAGTTCGCCGGCATTCACCCGCGCGCCGATGCTCCTGACGGCAAGGCTGACCTGTCCCTCGATCGGCGCGCGGATCACGTTGATCCGGGCATTGATCGTCGCATCGGCCGAGGTTCCCGCGAAATATTCGCCAACCAGCACAAAGAGGCCGCCAAGCAGCAGAACGACGCCGATAAGGATACGTAAAAATTTCAAATTTGACCTTCCGGTATGCCAAGGCGTTTCATTCACGCCGTCACATATGACGAATGCCTTAACATCCGGGCCGGCATTATCTCAACGCCAGATTGCCGCACCGTAACAGGCGATGCTCGCACGGATGCTGTCTGGTGTACTTCCAAGTGGCGGAAATTACTGACCTGCCTTCGGTTTTTCAGACCGTCAAGGCTGGATTGCCAAAGGCCACGCAGGCCTGACGCAAGGGCTGGAAGCACCCACAGCCTGACGGCCGCGCCACCTGTGCGACGCTTGAAGAGCGGCCGTTCGGGCGCCAATGTAGCTTGACCACGGAGGGAGCACGAACGGTGCTCTCCGCCCGCCGGCTTCGCCGATGCCACGCCATGACAGATCACTGATCGAGCCCCCTCCGGCCCGAGGTTCAGGCTGTCGGCACGGTTCCGCCGTCGATGACGAATTCCGTGCCGGTGATGGCGCTAGCGCGCGGCGAGGCAAGGAATGCGATGAGGTCGCCAACCTCAGATGGACGTGCCGGTCGGCCGAGGGGAATACCGCCGAGCCCTTGCATGACGATGGCCTTGCCGCCTTCGTAATCCGTGCCGGCCTCAGCCGCCAACCGCTCGACAAAAGTGACCGCAGCCTCCGTCTCGACCCAGCCCGGCGAGACACGGACCACGCGCACGCCTTTCGGCGTGACCTCCTTGGAGAGGCTTTTGCTATAAGTGGAGAGCGCTGCCTTGGCCGCGGCATAAGCGGTGGTCGATTGCGGCAGCGGCAATTGATGCTGGATCGACGTCACATGGATGATGACGCCCGATCCCTGAGCGATCATCGACGGCAGCAGGGCGCGATCGATCCGAACCGCCGACATCAGGTTCAGGTTCAACTCCCGTTCCCAGATCATGTCGTCGATGACCGCGAAGCCACCAGGCGGCGCAGCTGATCCACCGACGACATTGACGATGATATCGACACCGCCGAGCTGGTCGAGGACACAGCTCGCGACATGCGCGCAACCCTCGGCCGTGGTGAGATCGGCGGCGATATAGGAGATGCCGGAGGGGGATGTTTCGGGGACGACACGCGCGGTCGTCGCGATCCGAACCCCGGCTTTCCCCAGCACATCGACGACGGCCGCGCCGACGCCTTTCGTGCCGCCCGTCACCAGGGCACGGCGCCCCTTCAAATCGAGGTCGAAGCTCATAGCCCGATCTCCAGGCTGGCGATCTTGCCGGCTTCGAGGACGAAGCTGTAGCGTAGATCGACAGGGCTGCCGGGGAAGTTTCCGGTCACCCGGCTGGTGACGATAGCCCGGCCCTGATCCTGTTCAATAGCGAAGGGCTCGCTGACATAGGTGTATTTGGTGGAGGCCTGCGTCTTCCAGCGGCGGATCGCCTCGCGGCCAGCATGGGTCTTTCCCTCGTCCTTCACGATGCCAGCCTCGGTGAAACAGTCGGCGACGCCGGCGCGCTCCGTACGGTCGGCTGCGAAATAAGCGGCAATGGGTTTTGGCAAGGAAACGGACATTGGTTTTCCCTTCGTGGTCATCGGCGCCATCGCGGCGATGGCGTTGCATCCCGAAAGAGTTCGCCCTAACCTGACCAAATGACAAGAACCGACGAAAAAGTAAGGTACTCACCTGAAAGTAAGCTAAGTCCTGCGGTCTATACGCGCGAAACGGCGGCTGAGGGCGTCGAGCAGGCGCTGAAGCTGCTCGAAGGGCGCTGGAAGCTGACCATTCTCTTCCATCTGTTCGGGGGACGGGTTCAGCGCTTCTCGGAGCTTGAACGGGCGATCCCGGCGGTATCGCAGAAGATGCTGATCCAGCAGCTTCGCCAGATGGAGCAGGACGGCATCGTTCGTCGCATCGTCCATCATCAGGTGCCGCCGAAGGTCGAATATGCGCTGACCGACTGGGGGCAAGCCCTATGCCCTGCACTCGACGCGCTGTTGACCTGGGCTGGTCAACGACCCGCAACCGCCGAGGCGCCTGAGGGCGATATCTGCGAGCCGTGATGTCGGGAGCGTCGATCAGCTTGCCGTGAAGCGTCGCGGATTGCGGCCGCACGATCCATGCAGAGGCAAGTCATGCGGCGCCAGAGGGCCATGGCATGGCCGGGGCCTATTTGGGCGGTACGTCAGCGGCGATCTCCACCTCGACTTCCTTATAGGCGTCCACCAGATTTGGCTTGACTGCGAGATCGGGCCTCGCTGCGCTGACGTATTTCTCCAGTAGCGATCGCCAGATTAGTCCGCATTGAGCTTGGGACAGCCTGCTGCGCCGCATGATCATCTCAATCGTATTGACCTGCTCTATAGCAGCTTCCGGCGCCCCGTTCCCGCGGAGCAGAATGGACACAAAGCAAAGAGGCAAAAAGATAGCGAGGTAGGTCCAAAAGGAAGTTGCGACCGCCAAATTAGCGAATTGCGAAGACGGATCTACAAGATGCCAGGCACGACTAAGGAGGCCCGCCATTTGGCTCAAGCCAACGGCGCAGGCAATGCGAATTGGGTAGTTTGCTCCAAGCGCTTTCAGGAGTTGGCGCATCAAATGAGAAACTGGCTCGCTCACGAGGGTGCCCCTGCGTATCCGCTGACCACCGAGCCGGTAGTACTTTCAATCTTCTTCGACTGCGATATAGCCGCGCCAGGCGGTAGCCCGCCGTCTACGGAAGACCGGGACAAAAAGGAAATGATCTCCAAAACCTCGGCGGCCTGCGCGCCAAAATAACCTCGAGATATTCGCCAGTATGAAACGGCACGGTAAGCTATGATTACGCCGATGGCGGTGACACAAGTCACAATCTCTGCTACACTCGAAACGAAAATCGCGACACCCAATCCAATCAAAAGCAACAGGATCGCCAAATAAAACTGACCTTGAGTGCGGCCAATCATGGCCTTTTCGATCGAAATTCTACTCCGCGCATCTGAAAAAAACATTCGAGCTGAAATCAATGCCAATCTAGCGGCGATATATGCAAATAGTAATTGCCGAGCCCTTCCATATGAGAGGACCGACCCAGCACCAGACAGCAAAATTGCAATAGGAATGGCAAATAGAGTTACGGTAATTCCGAACAGGTAATAAATTAGCGCTCCAGCTATTGGGAGCGCGATAGCGAAGCCAATTGCAGTACCACTTCGATCATCTCTTGCCAACTCAGCAAGCGTCATCAAGCGCTGGCTCAGCGCAAGCAGCATACTAGCCATTGACCGGAACAAGCGCATCCCCCAAGCCCAAAACCGCGTAGCGCTCACAATAGAGCGCAAATTGGGTGGACTTGCAATCAGTCACGGCAAAAGATCAGCAGCTTCTAGCCGCTCCACTTCAGAAAGGACTGAGCACGGCCTGGCAAGAGGTATTAGGAAGCTTGCTCCTGCAACGCCGAACTGCTATACTGGTAACGATTTACGACGTTAGATTTACTTAGCAAAATCGATGCATCGGCGAGTGGCGGACCCTTCCGCCAACCCCACCGATTGCCGGATGGGCGACCCACCGCTGTCACAGACCGCGCAGGCGTGCCCGCAAGGCCGAGGAATTACCGCTTTCTCAGCAGCAAAATGATGGTTAGCGCCGGTCAAGCAGCTAGCGCTTTCCCATCACAACATTCCATTCGATGTCGTAACCGGCCTCTTGGAGTTCCGATGCCAAAGCCCGCTGCCATGCGCCGGCTGGATCGAATTCCTGATAAGCGACACCGAAAAAGTCAGAAGGAAGTTCAATGTCGCCCGATTTCAGAGCGACCACGCGATTGCGACCCAGCCGGCCAATGAAGTAGCCGAGTTCAAGGATTACGTTCTGCCGAGCGCGGGGGTGCTGCCGCTCTCCTTGGAGACCACCTATATCGTCAGGGGTCAACGGTACGACAGCGAAACCAACTTTGCCGTGCTTCTCGAACTTCTCGATTATCGTATGCCCGCCGTTTGCTTGTTCGTGCAAGATGATAACACTGAAGCCGATGCGCTCCAGAAACCTTGCCACGGCCTCGCGCGGGTGGGGATCTCGTCCGTGAACGATAAAGACTGAGCGCTCAGGTTCGGCGGGCGCCGATTGGGTTGTGGTGCTAAAGCTCAAGGTTCTCTTTGTGCTTCTTGGCGGGGCTACTCGGCACCCTTTGGTATAAAAAGATCAATTAATCATACTACAGTATGATTTATGTATTCCTGCATCAACCTGCGGCCTGACCGGCTCGCGTTGACGACGTGCCCTCCCCGCATGCCGCGACAATCGACCGGCTCATGCCATCGGCTGAGCTACATGCCCAGGCGATCACGGGCGACGGTCAGGCGAATTGACAATCCATCCGGCCTCCAGTCGCGAACGATCTCCCCGCCAAGTTGCCCCTTTACGGTGGCCCTTGCGAGAAGAGTGCCGAAACCGTCGCCATCGCTCGATTGCTCCACGGCTGGCCCACCGCTTTCGGTCCAGGCAAGGGTGAATTGGTCACCCTCCTCCTTGCAGACGATGTCCACGCGGCCTTCGGGGGACGACAGCGCCCCATATTTGGCGGCGTTGGTCGCGAACTCATGCAGCAACAAGGCAAAACTCGTCACGGCAGCCCCGGCGAGCGCGATGTCCGGGCCGCGGATTGCGGCACGCGATCCATGCTCGCCGGAAACGGCATCATAGGGCGCCAGGATGGTTCGAAGCAGCGTATGCAACGTCGTTGCCTGCTCAATCCGGCTGTTGGCTTCGGAGGTTCGGGGGATGGTGAGAGCGTGGGCTTGGGCCAGCGCATTCAGGCGCGCCGAAACGGCGCTTGCAAGTTCTGCCGGCGTACTTGCCGAACGCGCGCTCAGTTTCACGACGCTTCCGGCGAGCGTGAACAGGTTTTTGATACGATGATCCATCTCCTTGATGAGGAGATGCTGCTGTTGCTCGGCGCGCCTTCGCTCCGTGATATCGCGGGCGATCTTTGAGGCGCCGATGACGCGGCCATCGCGAGTGGTGATGGGGGAAACGGATAAGGAAATCTCGATCAGGCTGCCATCCTTGCGCCTGCGGACCGTCTCGTAGTGATCGATACGCTCTCCGCGCCTGATGCGGGACAGGATCTCCGGTTCTTCGTCGTGGCGCTCGACGGGGATGAGCATAAGCACCGGTTTGCCGACGGCCTCCTCGGCGGTGTAGCCGAACAGCCGTTCCGCCCCATGGTTCCAGTTGATGATTATGCCATTCAAATCCTTGGCGAGGATCGCGTCGTCGGAAAACTCGACGATCGCGGCATAGCGCTGAGCCGCCTCGTCGGTGGCGGCACGGGTGGTGAGGTCGACCAGCATGTTGACCGCGCCGATCAGGCTTCCCTCGGCATCGAAGAGAGGGGTCGGAAAGGCGAGGAAGGGAATGCGGCTGCCATCAGGGCGTTCGGCGACGGCCTCCATGCCTCGGATGGGGCGTCGCTCTCTGAGCGCGATGGCCATCGGGCATTCGTCATGGGGCAGCAAACTGCCGTCGGGCCAATAGAGCTTCCAGGAACCGCAGAATTCGCTTCTGCCCAATTCGGGATGGACACCCCAGAGTTCAGCGGCAGCCGCGTTGTAGAAGGTGATCCGCCCGTTCTCGTCGGTCGTGTAGACGGCCTCCGGCAGCGCCTCGAGAATATCCTGGACGAGGATGTTGCGAGGAAGAACGGGTGACGGGGATCGAGGGTTCGGCTCCGGTTCGAGCAGCTTTCGGTCAAGCTGCTCTTGACGCCCTGCTATGTCCATCGCCATCGCCGATATCTGCGCATCCCGCATGCCGAGCTCCTTCATCGCTTCCAGCCCCGAGGCGCACCAGACGGATCGTCGTTCTCGGTTAGGCTGATGATAAAGAAACCTGTCGTTCGAAAAGAGACAACCTTTCGGCCCGCGCTACCCATTTGGGGGCCCTCGTCGCGGATAGCATTCATGCCGCCAGCGATACGTCAAACGACAAGCATGCTCGCTGCGGCGAGGGCCATCATCGCAGTGGCTGCCCATCCCAGAATGCGGATCGGCATGTTTGCGACGAAGCGCCCCATATTGTCCCGTTGCGTCGCAACCCACATCATTGAGGCCATGACAGGCACCGCGACAAAACCATTGACGACAGCGCTCCAGAACAGCGCCTTGATCGGATCAATCGGAGAGAAGCCTATCAGAAGGCCAAGCACGGTCGCCATGCCGATGACGCTATAGAAACCTCTGGCCTCCCAGGGTTTGTTCTCCAATCCACATTCCCACCCTTGCGACTCCCCCAAGGCATAGGCTGCCGAGCCGGCGAGAACCGGCAGGGACAGCAGGCCAGTTCCAATGATGCCGAGGCTGAACAACATGAAAGCGAAGTCGCCTGCGATAGGCCGAAGCGCTTCGGCTGCCTCGGCTGCGCTGCTGATTTCTGTCTTTCCCTGAACGTTGAGAGTCGCCGCCGTGCTGATCATGATCGCGATGGCGACGAGATTCGAAACGGCCATTCCAACGAAGGTATCGAACCGCATCCGCGCAAGCTGGCGATCTGCTTGATCGGGTGCTTTCCGCAGCGGTTCATCGACAGGCTTCCGCTCGATCTCCTCGACCTCTTGGCTGGTTTGCCAAAACATCAGATAGGGGCTGATCGTTGTGCCAAAGATCGCCACGACCATCGCCACGGTGTCGCTTTTGAACGAAAGCTCTGGTGCTAAAAAGCCCCAGGCGACGGCCGGCCAGTCGACCTTCGCTGCAAACAAGACCGCAACATAGGCCAGCAGGACGAGTGTCAGCCATTTGAGATAGACCGCGTAGCGCTCGTAAGGGACGAAGAGTTGAAGGCCCAGCGACAGGAGTGCGAGCGCAAGGGTGTAGATGAGAGCTGGCCCGCCGAAGGCGAGGTTACCGGCAGCGCCCATGGCTGCAAGGTTAGCGCCGATATTGATCGTATTGGCGATGAAAAGCAGGCCGACCAGGACCAGGACGACTGACTTAGGCAGGATCCGGCCAAGGTTCTGCGCAAGCCCGCATCCAGTGACCCGTCCGATTTGCGCGCTGACAAGCTGGACGGCGGACATGAGCGGATAAGTCAGGGCCATCGTCCAGAGCATGTTGAAGCCAAACTGGGCTCCGGCCTGTGAATAGGTCGCGATGCCGCTGGGGTCGTCGTCCGCCGCGCCGGTGACCAATCCAGGGCCAAGTTGCTTGAAGAGGGCAGCGCCTCGAAAACCTCGCCAAGACAGCGCCCGCTCCTTGGCCAGACTGCCATCAGCTACGTTTGCCATGGTTTTCTCTCCGTTTGGCATTCCGACGAGGAGAACTGTCGAGCTGACGCTTGCGTTCCCATTCCCTGGCGAATTCAAAAACTTGGGCGAGATCAAAAACTTGGGCGAGGCCAGAAACTTGGGCGAGGCCAGAAACTTGGGCGAGGCCAGAAATTTTGGAACGCGCGCTCCCGAGCGCCGTTCATGTCTCAGCGCAAAACCGGGGGTGATTGTGTTCGAGAATTTTCAACTCGACTTTATTGAAACGCCCGAAGCGACACTGCGCGTCCGCCACGGCGGCGCCGGACCACCCGTGCTGCTCTTGCACGGACATCCCCGCACTCACACGACTTGGCATCGTGTCGCGCCCATCCTCGCGCGGACCCACACGGTCGTTTGCCCGGATTTGAGAGGTTTTGGCCAGTCGGACAAACCTCCCGATAGCGTCGATCATTCCGGCTCGTCAAAGCGCGCCAAGGCTCGCGATTGCATCGCCTTGATGAGGGCATTGGGCTTTGACCGCTTTGCTCTGGTTGGCCACGATCGCGGCGCGTACACCGCTTTCCGCACAGCCATGGACCACCCGGATTCGGTCAACCATCTCGCCATTCTCGATGCCGTCCCGATTATCGAGGCCCTGGACCGCTGCACCGAACGATTTGCCCGCCAATGGTGGCATTGGTTCTTCTTTGCGCAGCCAGACAAGCCAGAGCGCGCCGTTCTCGCCGATCCGGACGCTTGGTATGGCGGCTCGGCGGAGGCCATGGGCATCGAGAATTTTGCTGACTTCCAACGCGCTATCCACGACCCCCGGACGGTGCATGGCATGATCGAAGACTATCGAGCAGGCCTCGGCATTGATCGCCTGCATGACGAAGAGGATCGCCGCCAAGGGAAGTTCCTGCGATGCCCGGTGTTGAGCCTCTGGTCGCTGCGCGACGATCTGGAGGAGCTATACGGTGATGTACTGGCGATCTGGAGGCCCTGGGCACCGGACCTCCGCGGCCATGGCATCGATAGCGGGCATCATATGGCTGAAGAAGCGCCTGACAGGCTGGCTGCGGAGTTGCTCCGCTTTATCAGCGCCGACACGCCAGGGTCGGAGCGTTCTTGTCCGCCTTGATCTTCGAAAGGGGAATCTGGTCTTCGGGAAGGGAAGTCGAGACGTCGTCGAGATTTGGACTACAGCACCAGGCCGAATATCGTATTCGGCCTGGTGCTGTAGAGACCATATGGCGGAGTTGACTTTGGAGTGCTCCGGTCAACGCCCGCCGAACAAGGCGCTAAGATCGATTTCCTCGTCCCGATGCTTTCCGCCCAGCTGGGCAGCCAGCCAGGCCGCGGCAGCGCCAAGCATCAACACGGCTGCAGTCAGGAAGGCGGTGATGACCGCCGTCTTGCGCGCACGCTCGGCGGCCTGCTTGGCCGCTTCCTTGGCCTGTTCAAGCTTGGCGAAGGCATCATCGACGCGCTTCTGGGCCTCGGGCTGCGGGATATTCATCCGGGCAGCGACGCGCGTGGCGAGGTAGTCGCGATCCGCCTGTTCGAGCTTTCCCGAACGGAGTCCAGTTATGAGGATCCGTGATGCTTCCTCACGCTCGCTCGCGGTCGGGGGCGTCGTTCCCGTGGATCTCATCACCGAGTCCAGTGCCGAGCCCAGCGGGTCGGCCTGCTGGTTGATCAGCGTGGCTGCTCCCCCGGCAGCCGCGGCCGCGCCAGTCACTGCCGTCTTGGCTGCACCCAAGAGCGACGAGCTTGCTATCATCGTCACCAGCAGTGCCCCGGCAGCCCATACGATCAACCCGTGCGCACCGTCCCGGACATGGCGTTCATGGTCGCTGGCATCGCCGGCCGGGCGGCGCATGCGGCCGGCGAGATAGCCGCCGGCATAGCATGCCGACACGGTGATCCAGATGGTCCAAAGGCCTGCGGCGACGGTAAGGGCCACCAGGCTGGAGGAGCGCGTCGTATCGGCTGAGATCAGTGACAGGCCCAGCGCTGAGCCGAAAGCGGCCATGACCGTGGTGATGGCCGCTGAAAGAACCGCGCCACCGAAAATGGCGCTCCATTCGAGATAAGAGCCGTCCGCACCGCTCTTGGCGGTCGTTGGGGAGACGACGACGACGTCAGTTGTGCCCATCGACATGATACTGCCCCTTATCGCAAGCCGAGGAACGAAAGGATCGCCAAGACGACCACGATGAGCCCGACGAGATAAATGATGCCGTCCATGATGCCCTCCATCGTCACACATGTGACGTCTGTAGAACGAGATCGGTAGTGACATGGTTCCACTAGGAACAGTGGAACCCTCGGAAAGGTCGGGGGTTCATCAGGCACAAAGCGGAGACATAAAACGGGAGGCCCGATCATGGGACGCGGCATATTACTTTGGATGTTGGGGGTTCCCCTGCCGCTCATTATTCTCCTGGCTTTGTTTCGCTAGGTAAGCGACACGGCCGGTTTGTCAGCGTGTTCAAGCTCCCTGAGGGATTTGGGTTTCATCGCGCCTTTGGCCCTGAAGAGCCTTTGGCACTGAAGATTTGTCAGCTGAAGACTTGGCTCGGAAGACTTGGCTCTGAAGACTTGGTAACTGAAGACAAATCCGGCGCGATCGATTTATGGGCATGACCCCGCTAGCCCCTCCGCTCGACACAACAGCTCCGAAGACTTTGGATGCCGAAGACTTTGGATCATGAGTCGCGGCGGTTCACCTTCACCACTCGCCCGGGAACAGCCCTGTGCCCGGCACGTTGATGGGGCGAGGGTTGCGCGGGAGTGGCGTCATGCATCGGACGGCGAAGGACAGGTTGATCGCGGCGCTGGCTGCGCAGCTTCGCGCCGAACGTGAGACGCGCGAGGCGCTCGCCTTCGTCATCGCCAACGGCCAGCTGGATGGCGCCGTGCTCAGCGCCATTCTGACGGACCCGATTCCGGTGTTCACGCAGGACGATCTCAATCGCGCCGATGAGCTGTCCCGGCAGGATCTGTCGCGGAAGGACCTGTCCCGGCAAAAGCTGTCCCGGAAAGCTCCGTCCCGGCGTGGCGGCAAGCCCTCGCGGCGGGAGGCGGCATAATGGCTCCGCGTCGCGCGTGGAGCGTTTCAAGCGAAGGGTCATAGGCGAAGGGTCATGGGCGAAGCTCGACAGCCAGGCACGCGATTGCACAAGGTCGCGGCGGACGAGCTGACGATCCGCCGCCTGCGACGCGGCAAGGGTTTCAGCTATCGCGATGCGGCAGGGTGCGCGATCCGGGATGCCGGCACGCTCGCCCGCATTCGCTCGCTGGCGGTGCCGCCCGCCTATGAGGATGTCCGCATCGCAGCCGACCCGCAGGCCCATTTGCAGGCCATCGGCAGGGACGAGGCCGGGCGCGTCCAGCATCGCTATCATCCCGCCTGGGAGAAGCGGCGCGAGCGCCGCAAATTGAAGCGGCTGCTTGGCATCCTCGGTGCGCTGCCGAAGCTGCGCGCGAGCGTCGCGCGCGACCTGAGGACGCGCGGGCTCGGGCGGGACAAGGCGCTGGCCTGCGCGGTCGCCATCATCGATCGTTGTCATATCCGGGTCGGCAACGAGGCTTACGCCACGGCCAATGGCAGCTTTGGCGCCTCGACCCTGCTCAAGCGCCATGTCGAGTTGACCCGCCGGCGGATCGCGCTGGTGTTCCGGGGCAAGAGCGGGGTGCAGGTCGCCTGCGCCTTCGAGGATGCGACCCTGGCGCGCGCGCTCGAGCGCATCATGACGTTGCCGGGGCGTCGGCTGCTGCAATATCGTGGCGACGATGGCAGCGTCTCGCCAATTCGCGCCGGCGAGATCAACGCCTATCTCCGCCGCGTTTCGGGTTGCTCCGTCAGCAGCAAGGATCTGCGCATGCTCGCCGGCAATGCCGCTGCGGCGGAATTTCTGCTCGCAAGCGGGAACGGGGCCGCGCCGGGCGACCAGAAGCGCGAGCTTGCCCTGGTCATGCGCGAGGTCTCGGGGCGGCTCGCCAACACGCCGGCGGTGGTGCGCAAGAGCTATGTCCACGAGATCGTCGTCAACGCCTATGCGAGCGGCCGGCTCAAGGCCTGCTATGACGGCGTGCGCGCTAGCGCCGGCTGTTCGCGTGCGGAGCGGGCGCTTGCCCTGCTGGCCGCCGAGGCCGCGACGCGATAGGGCGCAATCCCGAAGACCGGCCGGCAGCGCCGGCGGCTATGCTGAGAGATCGTTTGAGATTCACTCGGCCTCATCCTGAGGAGCCATTCCGGCGCTTTGAGCTTGCATCGGCGTGTCATGAGCCTGGCCCCTTGAGCAGGCGGTGCGCGACGCATGAACGGCGTCAACTGCCCGAGCCCTCGATGATGAAAGTATGCGACCGGCCGGAGTTCTGGCGGATGGGCCTCAGCGCACGATAGGCGGGAGAATCATACCAGGCCTGGGCCTTTTCCATGCTGTCGAAGGCGATGACGACGAGGCGGCCTTTCGACGGTTCGCCCTCCAGATTGGCGGTTCGCCCGCCGCGCACGATGAAGCGGCCACCGAACGGTTCGAAGGTCGACGCCACTTGCGCGCTATAGGGCTTGATGCCCTCCGGATCGGTCAGTTCGAAATCCGCCATGTAGAAGGCCGGCAGCGGCGCTCTCGCGCCCGTCTGCGCATGAAGCGCAGCCGCGCCCAAGATCGTCGCGCCAGAGATCGCCGCCGTCACGGCGACGGACAATATGAGAGGGGTCTTCATCGCTTGCTCCTGAGCTGCATCATCGCGCCTCGAACTGTGGGACATCGCGCTGCCATGGGCCGGCGGGTTCGGGCGACGCAGGCCGGCGCCGGTTCATCTCGATTTCGCGCTCAACTGGACCGGAATGGTCTCGATCAGCTTGCGCGCCGTGATCATCGGCTGGGTCACGGCGACGTATTTCTTGAAGTGGGGCGATTCGAGATGTGATCTGTAGGCCTCGTCGCTGGCGTAGATTTCGAAGAACCGCAGCCGCGCCGGATTATCCTTTTCGGCCACCGAATAGATCGCCAGCACGCCCGGTTCGAGCCGAACGGCATCCGCCATCTCCTCCCTGACGGCCGCTTTGTAGTCGTCCAGCCTGGCGGGATCGATATCGAGCTCGGCGATCCGCACGACGACGCCAGTCGGCATGTCCTGAGCGGAGGCATGACCGCCGATCAGGGCGCCAATGCTGATCGCAGCCGCCATCGATACATCTTTGATGCTCATCATTGCCTCCTCGGCAGGACAGTCGGTCGCATCGATCTCAGACGGGCTCGCCGGCACAGGCCGTCGACCAGCCGTCTCGCGTTCAAGCTGCCGTTTCGCATTCAGCGGACGGTGTAGCCGCCATCGACCGGCAAGGCGTGACCGATCACGAAGCTGGAGGCCGGGCTGCAGAGCCAGAGCACCGCATCGGCGATCTCCTCGGGGCGGCCAAGCCGGCCGATCGGGACCTCCTTCATCATCTCCGCCATGGCGTCGGCCTGGGTCTCCAGCATGACTGTAACCATCGGGGTCTCGATGATGCCCGGACAGACCGCGTTGATCCGGATACCCCGAGCCGCATATTCGAGCCCGGCGCTCTTGGTCAGCCCGACGACGCCGTGCTTGGAGGCGTGGTAGATGCCGCGTTCGCCGATGCCGACGAGCCCGCCGAGCGACGAGTTGTTGACGATCGCGCCGCTGCCCTGCTTTCGCATCTGGATCAGCTCGTGTTTCATGCAGTTCCAGACCCCGGTCAGGTTGACGCCGATGACGCGGGCGCAATCGGCCGGGTCCGCATCGGCGGTCTCGGCGACGGGGCTCTGGATGCCGGCATTGTTGAAGGCGGCGTCGAGACGGCCGAAGCTCGCGACGGTCTGCGCGACCATGTCCGCGACCGCGGCGAGATCGGAAACGTCGCAAGGGATAGCGACGGCGCGATGCCCGGCGGCGGTCAATGTCCCGGCGGCTGAGCGGACCGCATCCGCATGAATGTCGGCCAGCGCCACGGCCGCGCCGGCCTCGGCGAAGGCGCGCGCCGTCGCCAGCCCCATGCCGGAGGCAGCGCCCGTCACCAGCACAACCTTGCCTTGGAAATACCCGTCCACGGAACCGATCCCTGCCGTCGTTTTGATGAGCACGGACGATAAGTCGGCCGAGCGGCCCCGATTAGCCGGCCGTCACGGCTAGGGCCTAGCGATTGCCCTCATCAATGAGATGGGCTGGATCGACGCCGCCATTCATGAATCCTGCTGCTGAGCCCTATCGCCAAAGGCCTCCTAAAACCCGGGCTCGGGCGATGCCAAATTGGGGGCCGACATGGGCGACGCGTTGGCAAGATCTCACGGCGCAAGCTCGCACGGCAGTCGGCGCCGTCATCGAATCATCGGAAGGAACATGACATGAAGCTCGTCAGTGCGGCTCTGATCTCGCTGGGTACGTTGACGGCTGCCATCGCCGAAACCGGCTCCGGCCCGGCGCGCGCCTCGACGCCGGCCAGCATCCTGTCCTCTGCGGATGTCCGTTCCGTCGCGCCCGCCCTGGACAAATACACGCAGGACAATCTGCTCGGCGATCTCTGGAAGCGTCCGGGCTTAAGTCCGCGCGACCGCAGCATCGTCACACTGTCGGTGCTGATCGCGCGCAGCCAGACGATCGAGATGCCGTTCCATCTTGCGCTGGCCCTCGACAATGGCGTGAAGCCGGCTGAAATTTCCGAGATCATCACGCATCTCGCCTTCTATTCGGGCTGGGGCAACGCGACTGCGGCCGTGGCGGTGGCCAAGGACATCTTCGCACAGCGCGGCGTGCGGCCCGACCAACTTCCCCCCGCCTCGCCGACGCCGCTCCCGCTCGACCAGGCCAGCGAGCAGAACCGGGCGACCCGCGTCCAGGCAGATGTCGGCCCGATTTCACAAGGGCTGGTGAACGACACCGGCAGGCTGCTGTTCAACGATTTGTGGCTGCGGCCCGATCTTGCGCCGCGCGACCGCAGCCTGGTGACGGTCAGCTCCTTGATCGCCGGCGGACAGGTCGCTCAGATTCCCTACCATCTCGGCCGGGCCATGGATAACGGCCTGACGCAGGAGCAGGCGTCCGAGGTGATCTCGCACATCGCCTTCTATGCCGGCTGGCCGAACGCCTTCTCGACCGTGCCTGTGGCGAAGACCGTTTTCGAGTCCCGCAAGAAGTAGTCGGGAGGCTGCGTCGGGCGCCGCGCTACCTGCGATGGCGCAGCGCATCGATCAGCAGCGAGAAGGCCGGCGAGGCTTGGCGCCGGCTCGGATAATAGATGTGGTAGCCCTGCCAGACCGGGCACCAGTCGCCGAGCAGACGCACCAGGCGTCCATCGGCGAGATAGGGCTCGGCGATTTCTTCCGGCATATGGGCGATGCCGAACCCGGCGACGCTGGCCTTCAGATTCTGGAAGATGCTGTTGAAGATCAGCTGCCCCTCGACCCGGACCCGGACCTCGCGACCCTCCTTTTCGAATTCCCAGGCATAGAGCCCGCCATAGGTCGGCAGGCGCAGGTTGATGCAGCAATGCCCGACGAGGTCCTGCGGCGCCTCGGGCGTCGTACGATCGGCGAGATAGCTCGGCGCGGCAACGACGGCGAAGCGGATATCGGGGCCGATCCGCACCGAAATCATGTCCTTGGCGACCTGCTCGCCCATGCGGACGCCGGCCTCGAAGCCTTCTGCGACGATATCGGCCAGGCCGTAATCGCTGACGAGCTCGACCTTGATGTCGGGATAGGCGCTCAGGAACGGGACGAGCTTCTCCCAGATCACCGTGTCGATCGCGACGTCCGACGCGGAAATCCGGATGGAGCCGGCCGGCTTGTCCCTGAACTCGCTGAGAAAGGCGAGCTCCGCCTCGATCTCCTCGAAACGCGGCCCGACATTCAGCAAGAGATGCTGCCCGGCCTGGGTCGGCGAGACGCTGCGCGTCGAACGCGTCAGCAGGCGCACGCCCAGCCGCTGCTCGAGATGCTTGACGGTGTGGCTGAGCGCCGATTGCGAGACGCCGATCTTGGCGGCGGCCCGGGTGAAGCTCTTTTCGCGCGCGACTGCGAGGAAGGCCAGCAAGTCGTTGATGTTCTCGCGCGACATTCATGAACCCTTCTCATTGCTTGCCTGTCATCGAGCCCGATAGCGGCGGGCGCAAGGCCGCTTCGCGCTCTTGCAGGCGAGACGGCATTGATGAAGGTCGTTTCTAGGCCCATCCGATCTCGCCCGCCTTATCCCGGGGCTCCGTGAGTACCATATCGACGACAGGTTGATCCTATGGCCCCGGCCTGCGAGCGGCGCGCGCCGGCCGGTCATCGATATGGTCGCCCATCGCCGCGAATCTGATGCCCGCATCGTCGGTTTGGCTGGATGCGGACAGACGCACTGTACGGAAGAGGTCACCATGGACATCAGGAAAATAGGCTCCCAGCCCTCCGGCAAGGGCCCGAGCGACTACTTCACCGGAACCGTTCGCGTCGACCCGCTGTTCTCGGCCCCGTCGCCGGCCCGGGTCTCGGGCGCACGCGTCACCTTCGAGCCCGGCGCCCGGACGGCCTGGCACACTCATCCGCTCGGCCAGACATTGATCGTGACGGAAGGCTTCGGGCGGGTGCAGCGCGAGGGCGGGCCGATCGAGGAGATCCGGCCCGGCGACGTCGTCTGGTTTCCGCCGGGCGAACGCCATTGGCATGGCGCATCGCCGACGACCGCGATGACCCATCTCGCCATCCAGGAGCAGCTCGACGGCAAGGCCGTCGATTGGCTGGAGAAGGTTTCGGACGATCAGTACGGCGCATGAAGCGTCGGGTTCACATGCAGCGCTCATGACGATCCATCTCATCATCGACGGCGACGCTATCAACGGCAGGACGCTCTCCGCGACGCTCGACGACAGCGCCGCGGCGTGGGATTTCGCGGCCCTGCTGCCTCTGAGGGCGACGCCGAAGGACTATGCGCGGACCGAGAAGGTCGCCACCTGCCTGGCAAGCTCTCGACGGCAGGCAGTGCGCCGGGCTTCGATCCCTCGCCCGGCGACATCGCGTATTCCGCACCATGGCGGAATCTCGCGATCTTCTATCGGGATTTCGACTACTCCCCCAGCCTCGTCAGGCTGGGAACGATCAAGGATGGCGTCGAGGCCCTGGCAGGACCGGGGCCGCTCGACGTGACGATCCGGATCGCCCCGCGCTGATCCCAAGCCTGCGCCGCCCAGGGCGGGGCGGAGCAACCCGGTCCGTCAGCAAGGGTTTCATGAGCGGGCCTCATAGGCCCTTCCTGCCCGGCGCCCTTAACCGCGGAACCTGCGCAGCCCAAATCGATGGAACCGATCGACCTGGAAAGGACCCTGCTCATGAAGCCGCTCATGTGGTGCGTTGTCTCGCTCGCTGTCGGCGCGGCCGCGCCTGCGTATAGCGAAAGCTCGGTGATCTCCCGTAACGGCTCGCGCGCTTCGGCTCAGGGGCCGGCCCAGAATTTCACCGGCTCCGTCGTCGTCGATCCGCTCTACGCGCCAAGCGGAAGCACGCATGTGGGCGGCCACGTCTCGTTCTCTCCCGGCGCCCGCTCCGACTGGCACAGCCATCCCGCCGGGCAGGTGCTGATCGTCACCGACGGCACGGGATGGGTTCAGGAGGAGGGTGGCGAGAAGCGCGAAGTCAAGCCCGGCGACGTAATCTGGACACCGCCCGGTGTGAAGCATTGGCATGGCGCCACCGCGACCAACAGCATGAGACACATCGCCATCACCAATATGCGCGATGGCCGGAATGTCGACTGGCTGGAGAAGGTCACGGACGATGAGTACCGGAAATGACCGCCGGGCAGATGAGGCATCCGGCGCGGGCGCGGGAAACGCCCTTGCCCGAAGGCGAGGCAGCGCTGACGGCTTCGTGAAACGGCGGCGCGGGCGAACGCCCCTTCCCTCGGTTACACTCATCGCGCGCTACAGAGGTCTTGCATGACATCTTTCCTCCGCCGCCTCGCTTTCGCTGGTTGGATCGCCAGTTTCGCCTGGGTCCAGTCGGAAGGCGTTTTTGCGCAAGGGGCCGGGGCGACGCGAGGCGGCGGCCCATCGCAGGCGGTTCCGGCATCGTCGGGGGCTGCCGGCACGGCCTTGCCGTCCCAGTCCTTGCCATCCCCGTCCGTGACCCGCCACACGATCGATTTGCCCGGCCGGACCCTGCAGTACACGGCAACGGCCGGAGCGCTGCCGGTGCGCGACCAATCCGGCCGGCTGCTGGCAGAGATCGCCTATGTCTCCTACGCGCTCGACCGCGAAGGCGCAGCTGTCGCGGCCGAGCGTCCCGTCACCTTTGCCGTCAATGGCGGGCCGGGCGCAGCCTCGGCCTATCTCCATCTCGGCCTCATGGGCCCCAGGCGCCTGCCCTTCGGCCGGCAGGGCGACACGCCCTCCTCTCCCACCGACCTCGTCGCCAATGCCGAGACCTGGCTGGATTTCACCGACCTCGTCTTCATCGACCCCGTCGGTGCGGGCTTCAGCCGGTTCGCGCCCGGCAATGACGATGCGCGCGGCCTGCTCTGGTCGGCCGAAGGCGACTACAAGTCGCTGGCGCGCTTCATCGCGAACTGGCTGCGGCTCAACGACCGCCTCGGCTCGCCCAAATTCATCGTCGGCGAAAGCTATGGCGGCTTTCGCGCGCCCAAGATCGTCAGCGAGTTGCAGACATCCGACGGGGTCGGGCTGTCGGGCATGCTGCTGCTCTCGCCCGTGCTCGACTTCACCTATCAGCGCGATGCCCGTGGATCGCCGCTGCGCTGGGCGGTTCAGCTCCCGTCGCTGGCAGCTACCCGACTCGAACACGAAGGCCGCCTGTCGCGCCGGGCGCTCCTGGAGACCGAGAGCTATGCCGCCGGCGACTATCTCGCGGATTTGTTGAAGGGGCCGCGCGACAAGGCGGCGGTGCAGCGGATCATCGAGAGGGTCACCGCGTTGACGGGGCTTGACCGGATGCTTGTCGAACGGCTCGGTGGAAAGATCGACACGGGCACATTCCTGAGAGAGATCGGCCGCGATCGGCAACTGGTCGGCAGCCCCTATGACGGGGCGGTGTTTGCTCTCGACCCCGACCCTGACGCGGCCCGGACCCAGGCGCCCGATGCGGTGTTGGAGGCCATCACCGCCCCGCTGACCGGCGCGATGCTGCGCCTCTACGCCGACGAGCTGAAATGGCAGCCCGACGGCCGCTATTTCCTGCTCAACGAGGACGTCTCACGGCGCTGGAGCTATGGGCAAGGCCGGGGAGACCGGGAAACGATGCGGGAGCTGCGCAGCGCGCTGGCGCTCGATCCGCGTCTGCAGGTCATCGTGGCGCATGGCATGACCGATCTCGTCACGCCCTATTTCGAAAGCAAGCTCCTGCTCGATCAGCTGCCGCCGCTCGGCGACGAGGCGCGGGTCAAGCTCGAACTCTTCCCAGGCGGCCACATGTTCT
The DNA here is from genome assembly GCF_001741865.1 of Bosea vaviloviae. Classification (NCBI taxonomy): domain Bacteria; kingdom Pseudomonadati; phylum Pseudomonadota; class Alphaproteobacteria; order Hyphomicrobiales; family Alloboseaceae; genus Allobosea; species Allobosea vaviloviae. Next base: position 3,263,506 of record NZ_CP017147.1, on the reverse strand, counting down.
ATTCGCGCGACGCCTCGCGCCAGAACCTGCGCGAAGCCGTCCGCATGATGATCGAAGCGCGGCGCGGCCTTTGAGGCGGCGCCGTTATCCGAAGGCTCTGCATGCAAAAGGCGCCGCCCGGCGGGCGACGCCTTCGGTTGCGACGGTTACTCCGTCGCGGTCGCGGCGGTCTCGGCGGCATTCGTCCCGGAGGCATTTTTGGCGACAACGGTCACCTGCTCGGCCTGAGAGGCAGCCGTCGCCTGCTGGCGGTCGCTGTGCAGCGAAGCCTGCGTGTCGGTCTTGCCAAGCGAACACGCCATCGCGGAGGAGGCGGAGAGGGCAAGAGCGGACAGCACGATAGCGATCTTCATGATCTGGATCCTCACCTTGTTGAACCATGGAAGACATCACGTCTGGGGACATGACGCCTTGACGATAAGGCGGCTTGGTCCGGGTGATTAGCCGCCGTCACGCGATCGGGCTTATGAGACCGGTTCATGAGAGACGCCGTCGCGCGTCACCGTCAGGTCGGCCCCGCCCCTCGGCCGATCTGGTCGGCTCCCGCCCGGATCGCCCGCCAGACCGCCTGGGGCGTCGCCGGCATGTCGAGATGCGTGACGCCATGGGGCGCCAGCGCATCGACAACCGCGTTCATCACCGAGGGCAGCGAGCCGGCGCACCCCGCCTCGCCGCAGCCCTTGGCGCCGACCCGGTTGTTCAGCGTCGGCACGCCCTGGCTGACGAAGGTGAAGAACGGCACATCCGCCGCCCGGGGCAAGGCGTAGTCCATATAGGAGCCGCTCATCAGCTGGCCGCTATCGTCATAGACGGTGCGCTCGAACAGGGCCTGGCCGATGCCCTGGACGACGCCGCCATGGAGCTGGCCCTCGACGATCATCGGGTTCACCACGGTGCCGAAATCATTGACCATGACATAGCGCGCGATCGCGACATGCCCGGTCTCAGGATCGATCTCGACCTCGGCGACATGGCAGCCATTGGGATAGGCAGAGGGCGCCGATTTGAAGACATGATCGACGTCGAGCGACTGCGGCAGTCCCGGCGCGAGCGCGGTTCCGGCCCGCAGCCGCGCCGCCAGCTCCATGATGCCGATCGCGCGGTCGGTGCCGACCACGCTGAACCGGCCGGCAGCGAAGGCGATATCGGCGGTATCGGCCTCCAGGACATGGCCGGCGACGAGCTTGCCCTTTTCGATGACGAGATCGCTCGCCTCGATGATCGCCGAGCCGCTCGCCATCAGCGATTTCGAGCCGCCTGTGCCGCCGCCCGCGACCAGCCTGTCGCTGTCGCCCTGCACGAGCTTGATCTTGTCGAAGGGAATGCCGAGCTGGCTGGTGAGCAATTGGGAGAAAGGCGTCCAATGGCCCTGGCCGTAATCCAGCGTGCCGGTGACGATGGTGACGCTGCCATCCGGCTCGAAATGGATGCCGCCCATTTCATTGGTCGGTGGCGCCGTGACCTCAAGATAACAGCCGATACCGCGCCCGCGCAGCAGCCCGGCTTTCCGGCTTGTCTTCAGTCGCCCGGCATAGCCCTTCCAGTCGGAGGCTTCGAGCGCCCGCTCGAACAGCGCCGGGAAATCGCCGCTGTCATAGACCGTGCCCACCGGCGTCGCCCAGGGCAGCCTCGCGGGCGGAACCAGGTTGCGCCGCCTCAGGCTCGCCCGGTCGATCCCCATGCCGCGGGCGGCCTTATCGATCAGCCGCTCCATCAGGTAGTTGCCTTCCGGGCGGCCGGCGCCGCGATAGGCGCCGATCGGCGCCGTGTTGGTCACCGCGCAACGCGTCTTAACCTCGACGAGCGGGGTCCTGTACATGCCGACCGAGTTCTTGCCGATATTCAGCGTCGCCATCAGCGGCCCGGCGGGCGTGACATAGGCGCCCATATTGGCGACGCCGGTGAAGCGCGTGGCGAGGAAGCGCCCGCGCGCGTCCAGGGCCAATTCGGCCTCGAAGACCATGTCGCGGCCATGGTGATCCGAGACGAAGCTCTCCGAGCGCTGATCGGTCCATCTGACCGGCCGCTTCAGCATGCGGGCGGCGTGCAGGAGCACGACATATTCGGGAAAGACCGAGGCCTTCATGCCGAAAGAGCCGCCGACATGGCCGGTGACCAGGCGCATCGCTGCCGGCTTCACGCCCATAGCCGCAGCCAGGCTGTTGCGCATGCCGAAAGCGCCCTGGCTCGGCGCGTGCAGCGTGTAGCGCTTCGATTTTCCGTCAAAGCTCGCAATCGCCGCGCGCGGCTCGATCGGGTTGACGACGACGCGGTTGTTGACGATCCGCAACCGGGCGACATGCGCGGCCCCAGCGAAGGCAGCCGTGACCTTACCAGCGTCGCCGGAGTGGAAATCGAGGATCAGATTGCCGGCGACGTCGTCATAGAGCTGCGGCGCCTCGGGCTTAAGCGCCGCCTCGGCCTCGATGACGGCGGGCAAGATATCGATGTCGAGCCTGACCGCTTCGGCGGCGTTGCGGGCCTGATCAGCTGTACGCGCGACGACGACCGCGACGGGGTCGCCGACGAAGCGGACCCTGCCTTCCGCCAGCGCCGCCCGCCGGGGCTTTCGCATCGCCGTGCCATCGCGGGCCGGCAGGTCATTGGGCGCCATGATGGCGGCGTAGCCCTGCCCTTCGAGGTCGGCTGCGGTATAGATCGCGACGACGCCCTTCATCGCGCGCGCCTCTGCCGTATCCACCGCCTTCAGATCGCCATGCGCATGCGGGCTGCGCACGAAGGCCGCGAAGAGCTGCCGCTCGACGCTGAGATCATCGGTATAGCGCCCCTGCCCCTGCACGAGGATCGCGTCCTCCCGGCGCGGCACGCGCTGGCCGATCTCGACCGAAGCCGCGGCAGCGCCGCCAGGGGAAAGGTCAGCAGGGGAAACGCGAGAGTTCATCAGGTACCGGCCAAAGGAGAACGGGAGAGATGAGAGAACGGGCGAGATGGGCGAACGGGGAGGAAAGCTCAGCCTCATTGATAGGGCGGGTGCTGGACCTGCTGAAAGAGCGCCCAATGCAGCCCCGCCAAGCGCCCAGCGGTTGCGAAACGCGCAGAGCATGCCAAACTCGCAAAGGTCGCCAAACTCATGGACCGAGCCGGCATAGTCGCGAAGGCAGGCTCGCTAAGCATGATGGTTGGCTGCCCCACGACTGGGCGAACGGAACGGAACAGGTGTCCTGATGGGCCTTCGCTTCATTTTCATGCTCACACGCAACGACCGCACGGTCAGCGACGCGATGGAGCAGCTTCAAACCGCGCTGGCGCTTGGCGTCAGGCATATCGGCTTCAAGGATATCGGCCTGCCGCTCGACGCGCTGAAGGCGCTCAAGACCGCGATCAGGGCGGGCGGCGCGACCTCCTATCTCGAGGTGGTCTCGCTTGATCGCGACAGCGAGATCGCATCGGCTAAAGCCGCCGTCGAGATCGGCATCGACAATCTGCTCGGCGGCACGCGGGTCGACGACGTGCTGCCGATCATTGCCGACACGACGATCCAGTACTGCCCCTTCCCCGGCACGATCTCCGGACATCCCAGCGTTCTCGAGGGCACGATCGACGAGATCGTCACCAGCGCGCAGGCGCTCGCCGCGCGCGAGGGCGTGCATGGGCTCGATCTCCTGGCCTATCGCTCGCATCAGAACGTGCCGGCGCTGATCGCGGCCGTCTGCGGCGCGGTGTCCAAGCCCGTCTATGTCGCCGGATCGATCGACACGCCGGGCCAGATCGCCGCCCTGAAACAGGCCGGCGCGGCCGGCTTCACCATCGGCACAGCCGCTCTCGACGGGAAATATCCGGCCGACGGCACGGATGTGCCGCGCCAGCTGGCCACGATCATCCGCGATGTCGCGCAGCTCAACCGGCACATCTCGCCGTTTCACAAGGACAACCTGACCCACGCTTTCGGGCGCTTTTCCGAGCGGCGCTTTTCCGACGCCTGGCCCCCTCGCCTCGCCGCTTCGGTCAATAATCCGCGGATCAGGCTGGCGACGCTGGAGGGCGAGACCGGCTGGCATTTCAACAGCCGGGAGGACGAGGTCTTCTTCGTCCATCAGGGCCGGCTGCTGATGAAGTTCCGCGACCGCGACGAGGTGATCGAGGAAGGCGAGTTCATCCTCGTGCCGCGCGGCGTCGAGCGCTGCCCGACCGCGCTGGAAAAGGCCTGCAAGGTCGTCATGCTCGAAATCGCCGCGACGCGCCGCGACAGCCAAGGCGGCAAGGAACAACGCGCCTGACGCTTGCGCCCGGGGCGCAGGCCTCGGATCAGTTTTTGATTCAACTGGATCGGAGACTGCTGCAGCTCTTTGTTTTAACGCCTTGTTTTAACGCGCTTTCTTCACGCGAACCGGCGTCCGCTTCGCTCGAAAACGCTCCGGAGCATTGCGCGAAAAACCAGGCAACGGCTTTTCGTGGGAGCAATGCTCTCAACTCCTGGGATCGATCACGCCATGAGCGGCTGACGATCTCTTGAAGTCGCCGAGCTTCCGCGGGCCGCTCGCATATGGCATTCATCGCCCCATGAAGCTCCGGCTCCTCGCGCATTGTCTGGTTCTGGCCCTGTTCGTCACGGCCAGCGTCCTGACGGCTTTCGTCAGCCCGGCCAAGGCCGGCTATGGCCGCGTGGAGGTCGAGGCGACAATGCCGATGGCGTCCGACATGCCATGCTGCCCGCCCGATCAAGCTGGGCCGCTGGACTGCAAGACAAGCTGCCCGGCCCTCACCTTCTGCCTGGCCAAATGCTTTGCCAGCGAGCCGATGAAGGCTTTTGCCACGCTCGCCCAACCGATCATCGTCGCGCTTGAAATGACCGGCGACGATGCCGCGCAGGCCTCGCGGCCGTTCGAGCCGCCGGCACGACCTCCCCGAACCCAAGGCATCGCCGGCGCTTGAGCGCCGGCTCCGGCCGCGCGGATGGTCCGGCGCGGTCGGTGAGCCGTGGCTTTCGCCACATGGTTTGGCCGTGCGCAAGCGCGGCGGCCTGATCCATTCGGGATTTCAATCATGACCTCTGTGAACCTACCGCGCGCGCTCGCCGCCGCGCTTTCGCTTGCGACCTTGGCGTTCAATGCGCACCCGGTGCGGGCCGATATCAAGGACTACGCGTTTCGCCTGACCCAGGATGAACTGAAGCAGGGCAACGGTGTCATCGTCACCGTGCAACTCATCGACAGGCGCTCGGGCAAGCCGGTGCCTGACGCGGTGATCTTCAGCAAACGCCTCGACATGGAACCGGACGGCATGGCGATGATGGCCACGCCGCTCGAAGCCTTGCCCATGAGCGAGCCGGGCTCCTATCGGTTCAAGACCAATCTGACCATGGCGGGCGGCTGGCGCCTTTCGCTCGGCGCCAAGATCCAGGGCGAGACCGGCACGCTCGAGAACAAGCTGACCCTCAAGGCCGTGCCATGAACCGCATTGCCCTCACGGGCCTCGCTCTCGCCGTCATCATGGCGGCGGGGGGCGCAGGCTATTGGGCCGGGCACCGGGGTCTTCCGGTGCCTGGCCCCAGCGAATGGCTGGGTAGGGAAGGAACGCGCGTGGCGGGGGAGCCTGCCGGAACGGGTGTGGTGATCTACTATCGGGATCCCGACGGGAAGCCGCTCTATTCGGCAGAGCCGCGCCGAACGGAAGATGGCAGGGCGTACCGGGCCGTCCGCGCCAGCCAGGACATCGGCTTCGACGAGCCGGCAACAGCGCCGGCCGCCAAGGCAAATGGCGAGCGCAAGCTGCTCTATTACCGCAATCCGATGGGGCTGGCGGATACCTCGCTTGTACCCAAGAAGGATGGGATGGGGATGGATTACCTCCCGGTCTATGCCGGCGAGGATGTCGACGAGACAGTGATCAAGCTCTCGCCGGGGCGCGTCCAGCGCAGCGGCGTCCGCTCGGAGCGCGTCAGCCGCCAGCTCATCACGCGGCCGATCCGGGTACCCGGCACGGTGCAGCTCGACGAGCGCCGCATCGCCGTCGTCACGACGCGTTCGGATGCCTTCATCCAGGAGGTCGCAACCGTCACGACCGGGGACCGCGTCGCCAAAGGCGATCGGCTGGTCAGGATCTATTCGCCCGAGATCACGGCAGCGGGTGCGCAGTTCCTGACCGAACTCAATGCCGCCGCGCGCGGTGTCCCGGAAGGCGGGGCAAGGCAGCGGCTTGAAAACCTCGGCGTCCCTCCCGAGATCGTCGCCGAGATCGAGCGTAGTCGGAAGGTGCCGCTGACGATCAACTGGCCGGCTCCACGCGACGGCATCGTGCTGGAGCGAAACGTCGTCGATGGCATGAAGACGGCGGCCGGCGACAGCCTGTTCCGGCTCGCCGACCTCTCGATCATCTGGGTCATCGCCGATGTTCCTGAAGGCGATCTCGCCGCTATCCGCATCGGCGCGCCAGCGACGATCCGGCTGCGTGGGCGGCCCGGAACCGTCTTCGAGGGCAAGGTCGGCCTGATCTATCCGCAGGTCGTGGAGGCGACACGCACCACCAAGGTTCGCATTGAGCTCGCCAATCGCGAGGGCATGCTGCTGCCGAACATGTATGCCGATGTCGAGATCGGCTCCGGCGCTGCGGCCCCCGCACTCGCTGTCCCCGACAGCGCCGTGATCGACACCGGCACGCGCCGCATCGTCATCCTCGATCGCGGCGAAGGCCGCTTCGAGCCGCGCGAGGTCAAGCTCGGCCAGCGTGGCGACGGCATGGTCGCAATCAGCGAGGGCATTGCGGAGGGTGACCGCGTCGTCCTCTCCGCCAATTTCCTGATCGACGCCGAAAGCAATCTCAGGGCGGCGCTGAGCGGGCTCGGGCCCACCGAGACCAGGCCTTTCGAGGTCAAGCCATGATCGCCCGCCTGATCGCCTGGTCGGCGCGCAATCTCGTCCTCGTCTTCGTCGGCACCGCGTTTGCGGTCGCGGCCGGCGTCCATGCGGTGAAGACGCTGCCGCTCGACGCCATTCCCGATCTCTCCGACGTTCAGGTCATCGTCTACACCGAGTATCCCGGCCAGGCGCCGCAGGTGATCGAGGATCAGGTCACCTATCCGCTGACGACCTCGATGCTGACGGTGCCGAAAGCCCGCGTCGTGCGCGGCTTCTCCTTCTTCGGCGTCTCCTTCGTCTATGTCATCTTCGAGGACGGCACCGACCCCTATTGGGCGCGCTCGCGCGTGCTCGAATATCTCAACGCCGCCGCGCGCCGCCTGCCGGCCGGCGTCACCCCCACATTGGGACCAGACGCGACCGGCGTCGGCTGGGTCTATCAATATGCCGTCATCGCCAAGGAGATGACGCTGGCCGAGCTGCGCTCGACGCAGGATTGGGTGGTGCGCTTCGCCGCCTCGCGCGCGGAGGGGGTAGCTGAGGTCGCCAGCGTCGGCGGCTTCGTCAAGCAATATGCGATCGTGGTCGATCCGGTGCGGCTGCGAGCCCAGGGCGTCTCGCTGGCTCAGCTGCGCGAGGCCGTCCGCAACAGCAATGGGGATGTCGGCGGACGCACCGTCGAACTCGCCGAGTTCGAGTTCATGGTGCGCGGGCGCGGCTATCTGCAATCACCCGCCGATATCGAGCACATCGTGCTGCGCAGCGAGCGCGGTGCGCCGCTTCGCCTCTCAGATGTCGCGCGCGTCGAACTCGGCCCCGACGAACGGCGCGGCATCACCGAACTCAACGGCGAGGGCGAGGTCGCCAGCGGCATCGTCTTGCAGCGCTTCGGCGCCAACGCGCTCGGGGTGATCGGGCGCGTCAAGGAGCGCCTTGCCGAGATCGCACCTGGCCTGCCGGGCGGTACTGAGATCGTGCCGGTCTATGACCGCTCGCAGCTGATCGAGCGGGCAATCGCGACGTTGAAGGGCACGCTGATCGAGGAGAGCCTCATCGTTGGGCTGGTCTGCGTCGTCTTCCTGCTGCATCTGCGCAGCGCCCTGGTGGCGATCCTGATGCTGCCGGTCGGCATCCTGATGGCCTTCGCCGCGATGAAAGCGCTGGGCCTGGGCTCCAACATCATGAGCCTCGGCGGCATCGCGATCGCGGTCGGGGCCATGATCGACGCCGCCATCGTCATGATCGAGAACGCGCACAAGCATTTGGAACGGGCACCGCCGAACAAGCCGCGCATCGATATCCTGATCGAAGCCGCGAGCGAGGTCGGGCCGGCGCTGTTCTTCAGCCTGCTCGTGATCACCGTCTCCTTCCTGCCGATCTTCACGCTGGAAGCGGAGGAAGGTCGGCTGTTCGGGCCGCTCGCCTACACCAAGACCTTCGCCATGGCAGCGGCCGCCCTTCTGTCGGTGACATTGGTGCCGGCGCTGATGGTCGTCTTCGTCAGGGGCAGGATCATTCCCGAGCGCAAGAACCCGATCAATCGGGTACTGATCGGGCTCTATCGCCCGCTCATCCATGGCGTACTCGCGGCCAAGACCCTGACGATCCTGCTGGCGCTCGCCGTGCTCGGCGTCAGCCTCTGGCCGGCACGGCAGCTCGGCTTAGAGTTCATGCCGACGCTGAACGAGGGCACGCTGATGTATATGCCGACGACCTTGCCGGGCCTCTCCGTGACCAAGGCTGCCGAGCTGCTCCAGACCCAGAACCAGATCATCCGCTCCTTCCCGGAGGTCGCCTCGGTCTATGGCAAGGCTGGTCGAGCCCAGACCGCGACCGACCCGGCGCCGATCGAGATGTTCGAGACCATCATCAACCTGAAACCCAAAGCCGAATGGCGCGTGGGCGTCACCATCGACAGCCTGAAAGCCGAGATGGACAGGGCCTTGCAGTTTCCCGGCGTCTCCAATGCCTGGACGCAGCCGATCCGCGCCCGCATCGACATGCTGGCGACCGGCATCCGCACCCCGATCGGCGTCAAGGTCTTCGGCACCGATCTCGTCGGGATGGAAGGGATCGCGCGCCAGATCGAAACCGTGCTGAAGACCGTGCCGGGCACGAGCAGCGCCTATGCCGAACGCGTCATCGGCGGCTACTTCCTCGACATCGTCCCCGACCGCATCGCGCTCGGGCGCTACGGGCTCTCGGTCGGCGATGTCCAGAACGCGGTCGTGATGGCGATGGGGGGCGAGACCGTCACAACCATGGTCGAGGGCCGCGAGCGCTACGGCGTCACGATCCGCTACCCGCGCGACCTGCGCTCCGACCCGCAGGTGATCGCGCGCGAGGTGCAGGTCGCGACGGTATCCGGCGCCAGCGTGCCGCTTGGCGAGGTTGCAAAACTCGAGCGCAAGCGCGGCGCGACCACGATCCGCACCGAGAACGGCGAGCTTGCGACCTACATCTTCGTCGATATCGCCGGGCGCGATCTCGCCGGCTATGTCGGCGGGGCGCAAGCTGCGATCGCGCAGTCGGTGAAGCTGCCGGCGGGATATCGCGTCGCCTGGAGCGGGCAGTTCGAATATCTCGAACGGGCCGAGGCGCGGCTGAAGATCGTCGTGCCGCTGACGCTCGCGATCATATTCCTGCTGCTCTACCTGAATTTCCGCAGGCTGACCGAGACCTTCATCGTCATGCTCTCGCTGCCCTTCGCGCTGGTCGGTGGGGTCTGGCTGCTCTGGTGGCAGGGTTTCAACCTGTCGGTCGCGGTCGCGGTCGGCTTCATCGCGCTTGCTGGGGTCGCCGCCGAGACCGGCGTCATCATGCTGATCTATCTCGACCATGCCTTGGCGGAGGTGAAGCTGCGTCGCGCTGCGGAAGGCAGGCCGTTCACGCGAACCGACTTGCACGACGCGATCATGCTGGGCGCGGTCGAACGCGTGCGACCCAAGATCATGACCGTGGTCGCGATCATGGCGGGCCTCCTGCCGATCCTCTGGAATACCGGCACCGGCTCGGAGGTGATGCAGCGCATCGCCACGCCGATGATCGGCGGCATGGTCTCCTCGACCGTGCTCACGCTGCTGGTGATCCCGGCGATCTATGGCCTGGTCAAGGGCTGGCGACTGCCGAAGCAGGACGCATCAGGCGCCGCCGTCGATGCACCGGCATCCACCGGGGCTGGACCATTTGCACTGCCACAGGAGATGCCGTGACGGCACCGGGATGATCTTTGCACCGGTTGCCGATATCGGCTCGACGCCAGGACGCCGGCATCAAGAAGACGCCGGCGTCAGGCTCCGGCCCTGTGCCGTCTGTTCAATGAAGCCGGGAGCAGAAGGCAGGCCAGCACGCCGCACACCGAGGCGACAGCGGCAAGGCCGAAGGGCCAGACGAAGCCGGCAGCGACAAGGTCGGATGGCGTAAGCGCCCCAAGCGTGGCAACGCCCATCGCAAAGCCGGCCTGTCTCGCGATGACGGTGACGGCCGATGCCATGCCGCTGGCCTCCGGCGGCGCGAGCGCCCCGGAGAGTTGCGGATGCGACAGCGCGGCCCCCGTGCCGATCAGCATCATTCCGGCGAAGGCCCATGCGAGGGCCGGCACCCTGGCTTGCGTGAGCGCCGCGGCAGTCAGCGCGCATCCGCCGATCAGACCGCCGTCGCAAGCGCGCTATTTCAGCGGCAAAAACAGCTCCGCAACCGCCTCATGCTCCGGCACCTCCGGGAAGAGGCTCAGCCGCTGGCAATAGATCGGGAAGTCGCGGGCTTCCTCGCCGCTGACTGGGAGCCAATCGCGATACAAATAGAGCGCGGCGGGCTCCAGATTATGGGTGTTACCGATAACGCGCAGCACCGCGCAGCGCCCGCCAGGGATCTCGCCGGCTTTGATCTGCTCGCCATGCGCCTCGATCGGCCGGTCGGTCCCGGCACACAGGTCGTTGCTGTAGTCGGCAGGAGAAGCGGGGCGCCTTTCGGAACGCCAGACATTGAAGGTCGGACTTGTCCCGGGGTGCAGGCCAGCGGCCTTACGCCAGGCGATGAAGCGCTGGATGGTGGCGCCCAGCGTCGCCGGGTCGCCCCGATGCTCCATGATCCCCACCCGTGTTGTGGGCACATCGCGGATCGTCACGTCGTCAGCGGTAAATGTCGTCTGCATGAGCTTGCTCCTGGCATCGTCGAAAGGCCCGAAGGCCGCAAGCCACGGCTCCCAGTCGGGAGATTTCCGAAACGACGACGGCGATTGCCGGAACCGTTGCCGAAAGGCGCGGGCGAAGGCATCGGGCGCATCGTAGCCGGCATCCATCGCTATGTCCGTGACGCTTTGGGCGTCCCTGTAGGCCAGCCGGTACGAAGCGCGCTTCATTCGGGCAAGCTGGACATAGCGATGCACGGACACCCCGAAGGTGGACATGAACTGCCGGTGGAAATGGTATTTCGAGAACGCCGCGACGCCGCTCAACGCGTCCAGGCCCAGATCGTCGTCCAGATGCCGGTCTATATGGTCCAGCACCCGCTGCATCCGGGCATGGTAGTTTTTGCGGGCATGGTCGTTTTCAAGTGCCGCCGTCATCGTCTCTTGGTCTCTTCCTCCGTGGCGGCGCCAGCTAGGCCCTTCCGGAGATGCCGCGCTCGACCGATCTTGCGATTTGGCATGGAAGGGTAGCCTGCCGGCAACGGCTTGCAGGCGAGCCTGGATGCTTAGCGTGTGGAGATTCGTCGTTGCGTGGATGGCATGGCCGGCGCCCTGCCCTGCGGAGTGAGCTGCTGCATGACGTCACCGCCTAAACGCCCTCATCGCATGCCGCCACAGCCTGAATGATGTCCGCGACGATCGTCTCCAATTTTAGCGTTCCTTGGCACGATGTGGTTCGCATTCTGCCCTATACGACCGGAACGATCGTCAGAATTGCGCAGGTGCCATGTATCGAACACTGACGTGCTTGACGGAGGAGCATGCCGCCTGGGTTCTGCCCTTGTCGGCGCTGGTCTGCTGGGTGTCATGCCATGCAACGTTCGGCCTGCTCAAACAGGCCCGCGAAAGCGCGGGCTGGACTGCCGCCATCTGGCTCGTCGCCACGGGCGCTGCGGCCGGCTCAGGCATCTGGAGCACGCATTTCATCGCCATGCTCGGCTACGAGCCGCCGCTCAGCATCGGCTATGATGTGCGCCTGACGCTGGCCTCGCTGGGCGTCGCCATCGCGACGGCTTTTTGCGCCGCGAGCCTGATCCGGGGCGCCGCCGGACCCGTCGCCATTGTCGCCAGCGGACTCGTGCTGACCATGGGCATCGCCGCGATGCATTTCACCGGAATGGCGGGCGTTCGCATTCCCGGCCGTTTCATCTGGGACGAGGCGCTCGTCGCGGCGGCGCTGGCATCGGCTGCCGTGCTGACCTGCGCGGCGCTGTTCGTGTTCATCCGCCGCCCGACCCGCTACCCCCGCGCCGTTGCCGCGACGCTTCTGACTGGGGCTATCGCAACCCTGCACTTCGTCTCGATGGGCGCCGTGCAAGCGGTGCCGGACCCCGTGATCGCCGCTCCCGACGACGAACTGGCGCGCGGGGCGCTGGCGGCCGGCGTAGCGGCCGTGATGCTGACGATCCTGGCGTTCTCGGCGCTCAGCTTGTTCGCCGACCGCCTCAGGCGCGCCAACCGCGCGCTTGCCTCGCATGGCGCGGCGCTGCGCGTCAGCGAGGAGCGCCTGGCTCGAGCTTTGGATGCGGGAAGCGACGGCCTGTGGGACTGGAATATCGCGACCGGCCAGGCCTGGTACTCCGAGCGCTGGCTGACGATGCTGGGCTACGAGCCCGGAGAGCTCGAGGGCCTTGTCGGAACCTGGCGAGGCCTGCTCCATCCACAAGACGCGCTGAGGGCCCAGGAGCTCCTGCAGGCGCATTTCGACGGCCGCTCGCCGGTCTATGAGTGCGAGTATCGACTGCGCCGCAAGGACGGCAGTTGGGGCTGGGTGCACGCGCGCGGCAAGGTCGTGGAGCGCGACGCCGAGAACCTGCCCCAGCGTATCGTCGGCACGCATATCGACATCGCAGCGCGCAAGCTCGCCGAACAGCAGATCGCCCATATGGCGCGCCATGACGGGCTGACCGGCCTGACCAACCGGACCCGCTTCTACGAGCTGTTGCGCCTGGCCTTGCGGCAGGTCGCCCATGCCGGCAGCGGCTGCGCGGTGATGTGCCTGGATCTCGACCGCTTCAAGACCGTTAATGATACGGTCGGCCACATGGCCGGCGATGAACTGCTGAAGCGTGTCGCCGGCAGGATCGCCGGGCACATGCATCCGGCCGACACCGTGGCGCGCATGGGCGGCGACGAGTTCGCCATTCTGGTCAGGAGCGACCCGAGCGATGAAAGCTTGCGCCGCCTGGCCGAGGAGCTGATTTCAGTCGTGGGCAAGCCGTTCTCCTTGGGCGGACAGACCATCGAGGTCGGCCTCAGCATCGGGATCGCGCGGGCGCCGCAGCACGGCCTGGTCGAGACGCTTCTGTTCAGCCGGGCCGATCTCGCGCTTTACCAGGCGAAGGCGGAGGGGCGTAACTGCTATCGCATGTTCGACGCGGCGATGGACGAGGCAATGACACGGCGGCGCGAACTCGAACGCGATCTCAGGACGGCGCTCGCGGACGGGAAGCTGGAACTCCACTATCAGCCGCAAGTGAAGGCCAGCAGCCGCAAGCTCATAGGCTTTGAGGCGCTCGCGCGCTGGCGGCATCCGGTGCGCGGCCTCATACCGCCCGGCGAGTTCATCCCGCTGGCCGAGGAGACCGGCCTCATATCGGCGCTCGGGGAATGGGTCCTGCGGAGCGCCTGCAGCGAGGCGGCGCGCTGGACGCAGCCGCTCAAGGTCGCGGTCAACCTGTCTCCCCGCGAGTTCCAGCAGGGCGATCTTCCCGAGCTCATCTTCGCAATCCTGGCCGAGACCGGCCTGTCGCCGAACCGCCTGGAGATCGAAATCACGGAGACGGCGATCTTCGCCGATATGAATCGCGCGCTCTCGATCCTGCTGCGGCTGAAGGCGCTGGGCATCAGCATCGCGATGGACGATTTCGGAACGGGCTACGCTTCGCTGGCGACCTTGCAGGCCTTCCCCTTCGACAAGATCAAGATCGACCGCTCCTTCGTCGGGCAGGTCGAAACCAGCCCGCAGGCCGCGGTCATCGTGCGCGCCGTGCTGGGCCTGGGACGCAGCCTCGGTATCAGCATCGTGGCGGAGGGTGTCGAGACCGCCGGCCAGATGCGCTTCCTGGTCGGCGAAGACTGCGAGGAGCTGCAAGGCTATCTCTTCGGCAAGCCGCAGCCGATCGAAAGCTTCACGGAGGCCATGGGCGGCCGGCAGGCGGGCGATCTCGCAACCAGGGCGGCCCCAGTGCGCCAGGCCGCCGCGCGCATGGCCTTCGCCTCGTAAGCTCTGCCGGCAGGCCGGCGGGCGCGGCTATTCCACTCCTATCGGTCATCTGCCGTCCGGCTCGCCGCTAGCTTTTCCGCTGCTGTCGATGACCGCAAAGTTTTCGCCAAGGCCGGGCTTGGCGGGCGGCTTTTTCATCGGTTCGGATACGGGTTCGGTCCAATGCTTTTCGGCAGCAGTGCCCTCGGAGTCGTTTGGATCATAGGGCGCGTGCGGTCCGGTGGGGTTCACCGAGCGCGGGCTCGGCCCGGCTCGCCGTTCAGCATCCTCACCGGACTGTCCGGGGCGTTGCGGTGTCTTGTAGGGCGCCGGCGCATCGGTGGCGCGATGTGGCGTCTTCGTCATGGAGCGATCCTCCTCAAGGGAAGAACCGCTCGTCATGGGTCGGGTTCCCCTGCCCCGGCCCGCATCGGGCGGCGCTGGCGCGTTATGGCTGAGGCTCTCGCATCCGGCAGTACCTAACCGAGCAAGCCTGCCCGACTGACCATGCCTGCCGCGACCTCCTCGACATAGCGGAGCCTGGCCGCCGCGGTGTTGGGAGCCGAGCCCAACCACGCCAGATAGGCGTCAGGCTTGATCGTGACGACTTCGATCGCTTTCCCGGCGGCAAGAGCCTCAGCCAGAACGCGGCGGGCATTGCGATGCCACGTGGCATAGTCGGGCGAAATCTCGCCGCGATCATGAGCAAGCGACCAGAGCCGCGCGAAATCCTCCTCCTCGTACCACGGCATCGCGACCGTGTACGCGCCGGATAACGGCTTCATTCGCGGCCCCCCCTGCCAGGCAGACTGTAGCGCGGCAAAAAGCCGGCCTGCGCGAGGTCACTATGGAACGAAGCCCCCGCCTTGTCCGTTTGGTGTTTTTGGAGATCGTCATGAAAACGCACGTGCAACATGATCCTGCCGAGCGCGCATCGGAAGCTCCTACGAGAATCACGATCGAGACCTCGGAAGATTATGCGTTGGCGCTCAGGCGCATCAAGGCCCTGAACAGGTCCCAGCGCTCGCAGAGCGAGGAGGCGGAGCTCGAGGCGTTGAACGAGGCCGTTCGCGGCTGGGACAGTCGTCACGGCGCTGGCTAGCAGTCTACGGCCTCTCTAGCTCTTTATTCTGACGCGTTTTCTTCACGCGGACCGGTATCGACTTCGCTCGAAAAGGCTCTGGCAGCTGCAGGAACTCGGACTGCCCCGCCGGGGCCAGGCATGGAACTCCGGGCCGAGCTGACGGTTCAACGCCGGGGTACGTTTTGTGGAGGTGCCATGAACACGCATGCAACAAGCCCAACCGCGCCATTGATCCGCGACGAACCCGAACGCAACCGTTTCGTGATGCGCGTTCGCGGCGGCGAGGCCTTCGCAACCTACCGGCGCGCGAACGGCTACCTCGTCATCTCGCATACCGAAGTTCCGCCCACGCTTCGCGGACAAGGCATCGGGTCCGAACTGGCCGCAGGCATTTTCGAATTTGCGCGCAGCAACGACGAACGTATCGTGCCCGCCTGTTCCTTCCTGGCCGATTGGGTGCGGCGCCATCCCGAATATCGCGATGTGCTCGCGGGGAAGGAGGCGGGATGATCGACCATGTCTCGGTTGGAACGAACGACATCGTCCGCGCACGCATCTTCTACGATGCCGTTCTCGATCGCCTCGGATTGCGGCTGATCAACAGCAGCGCCCATTCGGCGGATTACGGCGTAAGCGCCATCCTATTCTCCGTGGAAACGCCGCATGACGGGAAGCATGCCTCCGTCGGCAATGGAACTCATATCGCCTTCCTGGCCGGCGGCCGCGATGTCGTCGATGCGTTTCATGACATTGCTTTGGCCCATGGCGGCTCCGATGCCGGACCGCCCGGCCTGCGTCCCGAATACGATGCTCACTACTACGGTGCCTTCGTATTCGATCCCGACGGCAACAAAATCGAGGCCGTCACCCGCTCGTCCAAATGAAGGAGGTCGAGATGCCTGCAAAATCAGCTGCCCAGCAAAAGGCCGCCGGTGCCGCGCTCGCGGCGAAGCGCGGAGACATGGCGAAGAACGAACTCAAAGGCGCTTCGAAATCGATGGAGACATCGATGAGCGAGAGCGAGCTCGAAAAAATGGCTTCGACCAAGCGCAAGGGCAAGCCCGAACATAAATCGAAACATTAGAGCGTTTTCGAGCGAAGCGGACACCGGTTCGCGTCAGGAAACGCGTCATATCGGGTTCGAGATCGAGCGCATGGCTGTGCTCGGTGAGCGTCGCCCGACCATTTCGCTGTGCCTGCTTGCCTGCCCATCAGCTGGCTCCCGGCTGGCCCTCCACGCAACCGACCGCGGGCTCTGCATGTTCCCGGAGGCGAGTGATGGAACCGCCGCGCGTTCTGTCTTCGGGAAGCAAGATGCCCTTCGGGAACAAGATGCGCGGGAATTGGTTCGTTTCGAAGTGCATCCCAGCGAAGGAGCAGCTTCATGGCACGCACCATCACACGGTCCTATGATGACATCGCCGACGCCGAGACCGCTGTTTCGCGGCTCGAAGCGGCAGGGGTCCAATCCGAGGATATCAGCATCATCGGCTACCGCCCGGAGCAGGTGGAGGAGGATGCCAAGCATGGGGGCGAAGTCGGCGGCGTCGTCGGAGGCGGCGCCGGGCTGCTCGGGAGCTTGGCGGCCCTGCCAATCCCCGGTGTGGGCCCCGCTTTTGCGGCAGGCTGGATTCTCAGCAGCATGGCGGTGGGTGCAACCGCCGGCGTCGCAGCGGGCAATCTGATCGGAGCAATGAGCAGCACCGGCCTGGATGATAACGAGGCTCATTATTTTGCCGAGACCATCCGTCGCGGTGGTGTGGTCGTTTCGGTCCGAACATCGGATTCGCACGCCTTCGTCATCGAGAAGATCATGGATGGCGCTGGTTCGGTCGATGCCGAAGCGCGCCGCCAAGAGTATGAGCGGGAGGGCTGGAAGCGCTTTGACGAGAGCGCCGGCCCCTATCGCACCCCGCATGATCTGTCCGGGGTCGTCTCGTGAGCGAATAGGTCATCTGAGGGGATAGGCCATGTAAGGGGACAGGTCATGGAAACCGAGGCCGAGCGACGGGCGCGGATGCAATCCGTCGCGAAAGGCGGCGATCCAATTCCTCCGATGCGAGCCGATAGCCATTCGACAGAAGATCCGGCTGTCGAAACGCCCGTGGAAGCTCGTCAAGGCTTTCTCGGGCGGCCGGTCCTGGTCGTTCTGGTCGGCGGGCTCGTCCTGGCCACGGTCGCGTGGCTGGCAGTCGCGCTGCTGGGTTATTGATCGCCCCGGCTGGCCGCCGGGAACACAAACGACTGGGGGAACACAAGCGACTGATCGCTGCGCGCGGCGCGGCGGTCGACCGCCCGGTGGTTATCGGCCCGGCGCTCCGAAAGGAGGCCGGACCTCAGTTGCGCATAAGCCCTTCAGCGTATAACCCGCCGCCCTGTCCAGGCGCGCGGGAAGCGGGTTGCCCCCCTGCCCCGGCGGTTCCGGCTCAGCGCGTCTGGCTGTGCTTCCCGCCTGGCCGGGAAATGCCGCTCAAAGCCTCACCGGCCTTGCCGTTGCCATCCACAATCGCGACATCGCCAAGCGAGACGATGCCGACCAGGCGCTTGGATCGATCGACGACCGGCAAGCGCCGGACCTGGATGTCGCCCATATTGCGAGTGACCTCGTCGAGGTCCTGATCCTCAAAGCAATATTTGACGTCGACCGTCATCACGTCGCGGACCTTGGCGTCGGGGCCCTTGCCCTCGGCGACGCCGCGTATCGCGATGTCGCGATCGGTGATCATGCCGACCAGGCGGTCGTGATCACCGACAGGTAATACGCCGGCATCGAGGCCCGCCATCATCCGCGCGGCCTCCTGGATCGTTTCGTTGGCACTGGCAACGTAGACGTCCGGGGTCATTGCTTCACTGACTCTCATCGCCACCTCCTCTGGTTGGGATTGGTCGTCGCGGATGCCGCCGCCCGCGCGAACGCAAACGAGGGCATCTCCGGCCTTGGGCTACGGCACTGCTTGGGCCGCGGCACTGATTGCAGTGGAACTGGAGTCGGCTCGATCTGTTCCGCACCCTTTGAAAGAAGGCGGCGTTCCGCGAGATGTGTGGGCCCGGCGGCGCGTGGAAATCAGCTGGCCATGACGCGGTCGAGGGGCGTGCCGATTATTGCATTGCCTCGAGCCGGGTCAGGATTGCCAGGAACTGGTCAGGCGCCGCGGCGATGACGTTGTGCCTGGTGGGCATCTCTTCGATCCGCCAGTCCGCGAGCTTTCTGAGGCGCTCGACCGTTGCAGGGAACGGGCTGTCGGCCCAGCCGGTGGCGTAGATAAAGAGCTTCTCGCGAACCCCTTTCCCGCGCCCGGTCAATCGGATCTTCTGGAGAAATGACGCCATCGGATGCGGCCGGCAACGCGGGTCCATATGCGCGGGCGGTCGAACACCAAGGCCGTCCTCGTCGGCCCCCTCAATGGCGATCGCCCGGAAGTGGTCATTTACCAGGCCCCACCAGGACTCGCCATCCTCGGGCACCAGCGCGTCGATGTAGACGAGCGCGGCTACGCGCTCGGGCATGCGATCCGCCACCCCTGTTATCACCATCCCACCATAGCTGTGCGCGCACAGAACGACATCGGACAGATCCTCGAATTCGAGCAGATTGGCCACATCGAGAATATGTGTGTCGAGGTTGGGTCGCGCCGCCGCGAGGTGCACCCGTTCGCCCAATCCGGTGAGTGTCGGCGTAAACACCTCATGTCCAAGTGCACGCAGCCTGCGCGCGAAAGGCGTGATCTCGCAGCCGCCATGCCAGCCGCCCGCCACGATAACGACGTTCGCCATCGGTCAACTCCTCGTCAATGCTCTCGATCACGTCGCATTCGGGGCGGAACCGTCCGAATGCGGAAAACCGGTACCCCAGTTTTTCGCGCACTACCCCCAGGCCGCGCATCAGCGAGGTTTAGCCCTTTTGGCCATGCAGGAATTTAGATATTCTGCCAATTGATTATCAAAACCGGTCAATCCATGCGGCAGCCGCTTCACTATCCATGGCCGGATTTCGATGTGGACGGAGCCGTCGCTCCGGCGATTGCGGTGCGCGTCGATGTCAGCGAAACGGGAACGGAGGTCGCCGCTCACCAGCACCGCAAGGGCCAGCTGGTTTTTGCGCTGACTGAGGGCGTAACCTGTCGCGTTCCCAGCGGCTTATGGATGGTGCCGACGCATTGCGCGGTCTGGATTCCAGGCGGCACGGAACACAGCAATATCGCGACCGCCAATGCGAAGCTGTTCTTCGTTTATATCGAAGCTGGCGCGGCCGATCTCCCGGCGCGATGCTGCACCATTTCGATCTCGCCCTTGTTGCGCGAGCTGATCGTCGCGCTGTCCGAACGTTCCGATACACATGACGCCGACGCGCTTCTGGCCAGGCTGCTGCTCGCCGAATTGCCGCGCATGCCTGTCCAGCAGCTCTATCTGCCGATCTCGTCGGAACCGCGCCTGCGCCGGATTGCCGATGCCTTGGCCGCAAACCCTGCCGACCGGACCGGCTTAAGCGCATGGGCCAGTCGCGTCGCGCTCAGCGAGAGCAGCCTGAGCCGCCTGGTGATCAAGGAGACAGGGTTGAGCTTCGGGCGCTGGCGGCAACAGCTGCACCTGATCGTCGCCATCAGGGAACTGTCCAATGGCGCGACAGTCCAGCAGGTTTCGGCCGAGCTGGGCTACGAATCCGTCGCGGCCTTCATCACCATGTTCAAGAAGGCGCTGGGCAAGCCGCCGGCGAAATACCTTGCCAGTGTCATGCACGGCGACCGCACATAGATGATCGATGCCAGAGCGCATTCACGCGAAGCGGCAACCGGTTCGCGTGAAGACAGCGCGCTGAAACAAAGATCCGGAGCTTGCTGTCTTGGCAAGGAAACACGCCGTCATCCCGGACAAGCGGCGAAGCTGCGCCGATCCGATCCATGCCGGAGCCTAACCAGGCAGTGCTCCGGCATGGATCCCGGGTCTGCGCTTCGCTACGCCCGGGATGACGTCGCGTGGGTGGTCGGGACAGAGCCATCACCGGAGCCTGCCGGAGCATCCCTCGAGACGCCATTCCGGACGGCGTGGTTCCAAGCGAAGTGGACACCGGTTCCATCCCGGGCGAGCCTTTCCGCGCTCAAAGGCGTCCAGCAACTCGTGCGGATACCGTCGCTGGCTAGCCAAAACTCTCCATGCAAGCGACGAATTGACAAATGTACCAACTGGTTCAATTTGCACTGACTAAAGAGCAGGGGCGACAGGCGACACAGCCAGCCGTCAACAATGACTCAGGGAGGATTAAATGAGCTATCGGTCATTTTTTGCTGGCATAGCGATGTCTCTGTGCGGGCTCGGCGGCGCCGCTCTGGCGCAAGGCCCAGTCCCGAAGGATCTGCCGGCGCGGGCAGAAATTTACGCGATCCCGACGCTCACCTTGTCCGACAGCCAGTTCCTGTCGGGTGATTCCAACGCCAAGCCAGCCGTCGTCACCGGCGAATTGAGCCTGGCGCCGGGGACCGGCCGCCTCCCCGTCGCCGTCTTGATGCACGGCTCAGGCGGGATCGGGGGCAATATTCAATATTGGAAACGCGTCCTCAATGGCGCCGGAATCGCGACCTTTGTCATCGACGGCGTGACCGGCCGGGGCTTCTCCGGCGTCGGCGACAAGCAGGCCGCGCTCGGGCGCCTGAACTTCGTCCTCGATATCTACAGGTCGCTCGATATTTTGGCCAAACATCCTCGCATCGACCCCGAGCGGATCGTGATGATGGGTTTTTCCCGCGGCGGACAGGCGGCGCTCTATTCGAGCGTCGATCGCTTTCAGAAGCTATGGAACAAAAGCGGTGTCAATTTCGCGTCCTATGTCGTGTTTTATCCCGATTGCGGCACGACCTATCGCGACGACGGCAAGGTTTCCGCGCGCCCGATCCGCATTTTTCATGGCACGCCGGACAACTATAATCCGGTTGCCCCCTGCAAGGCCTATGTCGAGCGGCTCAAGCAGGCTGGCGCCGATATCCAGCTGACAGAGTATCCCAATGCGCCGCACGGCTTCGACAATCCGTATGGCGCCAATCCGCCTGCGCCCACCAAAGCCGACCAATCCGTTCGCGCCTGCAAGATTCGCGAAGACGCAAATGCGGTTCTCGTGAATGACGCGACCCAGAAGCCGTTCAGCTACAATGATGAATGCGTGAGCATAGGCCCGACCGTCGGATTCGATCCCGAGGCCGCGCAGGCCGTCACGTCAGCGGTCCAGGCTTTCCTGAAATCGACATTGGGTGCCAAGTAGTCGATCGCCGTAAAGCTGATCTCTCGACAATAAAGGAAACGAATTGCCTTTCGTTGTCTGAAATGAAGCGCAGGGGTAGACCAAGCCTACCCCTGCGATTTCGAGCTTTTTTGCCTTCAGCCACGATAAGGCATCGCCAGCTGGAGCGTTTTCGCGCGAAATGGACACCGGTTCGCATGAGGACAACGCGTTAGAACAAAGCACAGGAGCTGTTGAACGATCCAATGGAAACGGAAACGGCGCTCGTGGCCAGGTGGAAACGCGGTCGATCAGTCTAGAGCCCGCCTCTGACCGCGACCATTCGCGGTTGCCACGCCGACAGTCTGGCAACCATAAGGACTGATGTTCAGCTTCTTCGACACTCTCGTTGATTCGACAGCATCGCCTCCGGGCGAGCCTCCCAGCGGACTACGAAGGTTCTATTGGCATTTCATCCGCCAGGCGAAGGGCCTGTTCGCGGCGCTGTTCATGCTCGGCTTTGCGCTTGCCGTCGTTGACGCCGTGGTGCCTTATCTGATCGGGCGCCTCGTCTCCATCCTGTCGTCGGTACCGCGCGAGCGCGTTTTCGACGCTGCCGGCCATCTGCTCCTGATCATGGCGACGATCGTACTCGTGGTGCGGCCGCTGGGCACGATCCTGTTTCGCCTGCTCGTGAACCACTCGATCGCCGTCTCTTTCACGACGCTGATTCACTGGCAGAATTACTGGCACGTCGTCCGCCAGCCGCTCGCCTTCTTTCATGACGACTTCGCCGGGCGCTTGGCCAGCCGGGTCACGCAGACGGGCCGGCCGCTGCGCGATACCATCGTCTCCTTGGTACGCGCGGTCTGGCAGATCCTGATTTTCGGCGCGACCGCGATCGGTCTTCTCGGCACGCAGGACATTCGCCTGGCCGCACCGATGATGGCCTGGTTTCTGTTCTACGGCGCGCTCCTCGCATACACGCTGCCGAAGGTGCAGGTCCGCTCGCGCGAGACCTCGGAGATGCGCTCGGCCATCACCGGCAAGATCGTCGACACCTTCACCAATATGATGACCGTCAAGCTGTTCGGGCGCCGGAGCGATGACGACACCTATATGCGCGACGGCTTCCAGCGCTTCCAGGCCGCTTTCGCCCGCCAGCAGCGTCTGAATACCGTCTATGTGTTCTGCCTGGTCTGCCTCAACGCGATCCTGCTGGCGACGACGGGCGGTATCGGCGTCTGGCTTTTCTCGCTGGGACGCGTCGATGCGGGCACGCTGACGACCGCCGTTCTCCTGACAACCCAGATCATCGCCATGTCAAATTGGGTGGCGTTCGAAATCTCAGGCATTTTCGAAAATATCGGTGTCGTCCAGGAAGGCATGAAGACGATCGCGCAGCCACTGAGCCAGCTCGACCGGCCTGACGCGCGTCCGCTCGCGGCTCCCCATGGCGAGATCCGGTTCGAGGATCTGCATTTTCACTACACGCAGCCGCACCGCGTGGTGGACGGGCTATCCCTGACCGTCGGCGCCGGCGAAAAGGTCGGCTTGGTCGGGCGCTCGGGCGCGGGAAAGTCCACGCTCGTCAATCTGCTGCTGCGCTTCTACGAACCGCAATCGGGCCGCATCCTGATCGACGGTCAGGACATCGCCGGCGTCACCGAGGAAACGCTGCGCGCCCGGATCGCATTGGTGGCTCAGGATTCCTCGCTCCTGCACCGCTCCATCGGCGAGAACATCCTCTACGCCCGCCACGACGCCGATGACGAGATGATGCGCGACGCGGCCCGCAAGGCGCAGGCCGACGGCTTCATCGACAGACTGGTCGACAGCAAGGGGCGCCAAGGTTTCGAGGCCTTCGTCGGCGAGCGCGGCGTCAAGCTCTCCGGCGGACAGCGCCAGCGCATCGCCATCGCGCGGGTGATCCTGAAGGACGCCCCGATTCTCCTGCTCGACGAGGCGACGTCATCCCTCGACTCGCAGGTCGAGGCCGCGATCCAGGATGCGCTCTCCGATCTGATGCGCGGGAAGACCGTCATCGCCATCGCGCATCGCCTCTCCACGCTGCAACTCATGGATCGGCTTGTGGTGATGGATGGCGGGCGCATTGTCGATCAAGGCTCCCATGCGGAGTTGCTCGATCGCGGCGGCCTCTACGCCGAGCTGTGGGCGCATCAATCCGGAGGCTTCATCGTGCCACAACGCCCGCAGGGTTCCCGGAAGCGGTGAGCCTCCCTGCCGGCGCAACGCCTGGCGGCTTGCAAGCGAGCCTGTTGGATGGTCGGTTCTCGTGGAGGCCGCAAGGGGCCACCTTGCCTCGACGCCGCGTCCGCGGGCCGATCTTCCCGCTCGATCGATGACTTGCCTATGCCGGCGAAGCGCCAGGAGCAGACATTGGACGATTGCCCGAAAACGGACGTTGCCAAGGGGCTCTCCTGACTTCGGCTCCCGACCCGATCCAGTCAGAGGTGCATCGCCGGTCACGATCGTTGCATGTGAAGCCTGAACGGTTGCAACTATAACAGTCTGCGAACCTTCGCGCTGGCTGCTTCGCAGCAGCTCGACAACGGACAGAGGTCTCGCGGAGCAGGATGAAGACCCTCATTGATTCCACCAATGCGCTGATCGGCGGGATGGCGGCGATACGTCGGCAATTCGGCGTGCCCGCGCAGTTTCCGCCCGCGGTCCTTGCGGCTGCGGAAACGGCTGCCCATCGCGCGCCGACCGCGCATGTCGATCGCACGGACCGGCCTTTCGTCACGCTCGACCCCGCGACCTCAACCGATCTCGACCAAGCCTTCACGATCGAGCGCAGCGGCAGCGATCTGCTGCTGCATTACGCCATCGCCGATGTCGCCTGGTTCGTCGACGATGGCGACGTGGTCGACCGGGAAGCCTGGCAGCGCGGCGCGACGCTCTATCTGCCGGACGGCAAGGCCGGGCTGTATCCGCCGGTTCTCGCCGAGGGCGCAGCGAGCCTCCTGCCCGCTGTCCTGCGCCCGGCCGTGATCTTCACCACCCGGATCGACGCCGCTGGCAATGCCCATCTCGACGGCGCCGAACGGGCCGTCATCCGCAGCACCGCCAAGCTCGCCTATGACGGGGTCAAGGCGGCCGATCTGCCTGTTGATTTCGATGAGTTCGCCCGCCGTATCGAGGCTGCCGAGAGCCGGCGCGGCGCAGCGCGCGTAGACCCGCCGGAACAGGAGGTCGACGCTCTCGGCGACGGCCGCTACCAATTGCTCTTCCGCCCGCGCCTGCGCGCCGAGGAGCAGAACGCCGCCCTGTCTCTGGCCAGCAATGTCGCAATCGCGGCCGCGCTGCTGGCGGCCCGGACCGGCCTGTTCCGGGTCATGCCGGAGCCGGATCAAAAGGCCGTCCAGCGCCTGCGCCAGACCGCGCGTGCCCTGGGATTGTCATGGCCGGACATGCAGTCGCTCGTCCAGTTCGAGAAGACGTTGAATCCCACCGACAGCAGCCACGCCGCCTTCATGCTGGCGGTGCGCAGGGCCAGCGGCGGTGCAAACTATGTTCCTTATCGCGACGGCATCGTGCCCTGGCATGCGCCGATGGCGGCGACCTATGCGCACGCTTCGGCACCGCTGCGCCGCCTCGCAGATCGCTATGTGGTGCGCGCTGCGCTCGCGGTCGCGAACGGCCAGCCGGTGCCGCCGGCGGTATCGGCCGCATTCGAGCAATTGCCCGCGGTGATGGCCAGGGCCGATGCGCGCGACGGGCAAATCGACCGAAACGTGATCGACCTCGCCGAAGCCCTGATGCTTCAGGGCAGCGAAGGAACCACGTTCGAGGCAGTGGTGACCGATGCGGACGAGCACGGCCTGCGCATCCAGCTCTGCGAGTTGCCCGTGGTCGCGCGGGTTCACGGGCAAGGCGGCAAGCCGGGCGATCGGATCCGGGTCAAGCTGACATCCGCCGATCCCCTGCAGCACACGGTTACCTTCGAGCGAGCAGGTTGAGGCCGCGATCCAGGATGCGCTCTCTGATCTCATGCGCGGGAAGACCGTCATCGCGATCGCGCATCGCCTCTCCACGCTGCAACTCAGGGACCGGCCTGTGGTGATGGATGGCGGGCGCATCGTCGATCAAGGCTCCCA
Source organism: Bosea vaviloviae (assembly GCF_001741865.1). Classification (NCBI taxonomy): domain Bacteria; kingdom Pseudomonadati; phylum Pseudomonadota; class Alphaproteobacteria; order Hyphomicrobiales; family Alloboseaceae; genus Allobosea; species Allobosea vaviloviae. Next base: position 3,237,884 of record NZ_CP017147.1, on the reverse strand, counting down.
TGCGGAGTTGCTCGATCGCGGCGGGCTCTACGCCGAGCTGTGGGCCCATCAATCCGGAGGCTTCATCGTGCCACAACGCCCGCAGGGTTCCCGGAAGCGGTAAGCCTCCCTGCCGGCGCAACGCGTGCCGGCTTGCAAGCGAGCCTGTTGGATGGTCGGTTCTCGTGGAGGCCGCAAGGGGCCACCTTGCCTCGACGCCGCGTCCGCGGGCCGATCTTCCCGCTCGATCGATGACTTGCCTATGCCGGCGAAGCGCCATTAGCGGACATTGGCCCGCCAGCCTGAAGCGGACATCCAAACGAGCGCGCCTTGAGAGTGGTCAAGACTGGGTGTTAGAATTCGTGAAGCGATTTCTTGACGGAAAAGCAGGATCGAATGGAGCTGCACATCAGCATTTCCGGACGGGTCCAGGGAGTTGGCTACCGGCAATGGTTCCGCCGCCGCGCCCTCACAGCTGGCGTAAGCGGTTGGGTGCGTAACTGCGTAGACGGCACGGTGGAAGCAGCGCTTTCCGGTCCAGCCGAAAGTGTCGAGCGATTAGTTCTTGAGGCGCGGCAAGGCCCCCGCGGCGCAGATGTCGAGGATGTTCGTCGCCTAGAAGCAGCACCGCCGCGGTTGGATGGCGGCGGCCAGACCTTCTTCATTGCCGCAACCGACAGCTTTCCGCGACAAGGGCGCGATACTCCTCATTCGCCTTAGCCAGTCGCCCTTGAAGTCCGGAGAGTTCGAGGGATCGCCGACCCTGTAGGGGCAGGGCTCGATGCGCCAAAAGCCGACCTTGATCGACCGTCCGGAAGCCGACGTTCGCAGGCCAGAGGCCGCAATCACAACTTCACCCTCAAGGCCGCCGATCGTACGTAGTTCCCACTGCACTAGTGCCGCAGAGGAAGGCGAGCCGATTACTCCAACCTCACCAATGTCGTGCCAGCGTTGGCCGGCCGTGCTATCTAAAGTTACAGTTCCAGTCCATCGTTGGCCATTCTGGAGAGCATCATGGACACGCCCCACGCCGTGTCGACCCTTGCGGCTCCTGCGGCACCGCAGGAGCCTCCCCCGCATGTCGCTCTGATTCAGATGGCGACGGCCGCCTGGGTCTCGCGCCTGGTCTATGCGGCGGCGAGGCTGGACGTGGCCGATCACCTGGCCACCTGCCCTCGCAGTGCCGAGGACCTCGCCGGCCCGCTCGGCCTCCATGCGCCCTCGCTCCATCGCTTCATGCGCTGCCTCGCCAGCCTGGGCCTGTTTGCCGAGCAGGCCGGGCAGCGCTTTGCCCTGACGGCCCTGGGGGAGGCGCTGAAGACGGGCGCCCCCGGTTCGGCGCGGGCCACCATTCTCACCGCCGGCAGCCCCTGGTTCGCGGGGGCCTTCGACGAGATCGTCTATTCGCTGCAGACCGGCAGGACGGCGTTCGAGAAGACCCACGGCACGCCGGTCTTCGACTATCTCGGCCGGCATCCGGACGAGGCCTCGCTGTTCAGCGAGACGATGATCGGCTTCCATGGCCGAGAGCCGCCTGCTGTCGCGGAGGCTTATGACTTTTCGGCCTTCGGCACCGTCGTCGACGTTGGAGGCGCCACCGGCAACCTGCTCGCAGCGATCCTGGCGCGGCACGAGGGGCCGCGCGGCATCCTGTTCGACCGGCCCCATGTGGTGGCCGACGCGCCGGCCCTGCTGGCAGCGCGGCGCGTGCAGGCGCGCGTGGCGATCGAGGCCGGCGACTTCTTCGAGACGGTTCCCACTGGCGGCGACGCTTATGTACTGTCCCACGTCATCCACGACTGGAGCGAGGAGCAGTGCCTCACCATCCTCGGCCAAGTTCGCAAGGCCATGCCGCCCGACGGGAGGCTCCTGCTGGTGGAGATGGTGTTACCCGCCGGCGACACACCCCATCCCGGGAAGGTGCTCGACATGGTGATGCTGGTGCTGCCCGGCGGCCAGGAGCGGACGGAGGAGGAATACCGCCAGCTCCTCGCCAAGGCCAGCTTCCGCCTGACGCGGGTGATCCCCACCAGCTCCGACGTAAGCATCGTCGAAGCGGTGCAGGGGGCGTAATCAGCGATCAGCTCGTTGATGCGGCGTCGAATACCGCCAATTGAGCGTCGAAAGCACGCTTGTATGCGGACCGTGCTTCAGGCTCGCATCGAATGGCACGACATCGCGCCCGGCAAGCCGATGCAGAACGGCTTCATCGAAAGCTTCAACGGCCGCCTGCGCGACGAACTGCTGAACGAGACCGTCTTCTCGTCCCTGGCACAGGCACGGACCGCCTTGGCCAAGTGGCGCACCGACTACAACACCCAACGCCCTCACTCCCGGCTCGGCTGGCAGACGCCCGCGGCCTTCGCCTCGACCTTCACCCTGCGCCCGGGCCCTGGCGCCGCGCTATGCGACAAGCACAGCGCCAGAGCCCGTCGCTTCACCAGCCCAAACGGGCTCCGCAACCGCCGGAAACGAATTCAGCGCTGGATAAAAAAGGGGGCAACGTCAGCGTGGCCAATATCAAGGGCCAGGGCGACGATCTCAAATCGCAATCGCGCTACTTGTAGGCGACCGCAGCGCTCGACGGACCCGCCAGCGGGATGATCCTGAAGTCCCGGAATCCAACCTCACGACACCAGTCCGCAAAGTCGGATCCCGAGTAATCGAAGGCGTCGCCAAATTCGATCAGCATGTTGAGAGACATCATCAGACCGAATGCATTCTCGCGTCTTGCATCGTCGATGAGCGCTTCGATAACCACAAATGCACCGCCCGGGGGCAAGGCATCATACGCCTTCCGAATGAGCAGCTTCTTCGTCTCAAGGTTCCAGTCGTGCAGGATCATCCCCATGGTGATGACGTCCGCCTTGGGCAATGGATCGGCGAAGAAGTTGCCACCGACAGCCGTTACCCGGTCGGTCAGGCCCGCCTGCTGAATTTTGCGTGTGGCTATCGGCACGACTTCCGGGAGATCGAAGCTGGTGCAACGCATGTGCGGATGCGCTGCGGCGACCATGCAGGAAAGCTGCCCGGTCGCACCACCGACATCGCAAAGAGTCTTGAACGTGGAGAAGTCGAATTTCTGGGCAAATTCTTTGAAGTTTCCGGCCGAGATTCCCGACATGGCGTTCATAAACTGCTCAAGGCGCGCCGGGTCCGCGTAAAGCTTCGTGAACATTGGCTCGCCGGAGTGCTTGGTTTCGTTTTGCGGCATCCCTGTCTTGAGAGCTTCGGTGAGGTCCGCCCAGAATCGGTACAGGCGAGCATTCGCCATCTCGAGGATACCGCCGATGTAGCCAGGGCTGTCTCGGTCCAGAAAAAAGGCGCTCTCGGGCGTATTCGAGTAGCGCGCGTCGGGACCGTCGCCTTCACGTTGGAGAAACTTGAGGGCCACTAACGCGTCGGGGAGGTCCGGTATGGCGCGTGGATTGAGTTGCAATGCCGCGGCGATCTCCTTGCCCGTCATCGGCTGCCTGGCGAGCTTGGTGAAGAGTTCCAGCTCGACGGCCGAAAGCAGTGTCTTCGACGCAAAGAACCCCAACCCGACTTGCATGATATGGGACGGATCCAGCCCGGACATCATTGCCTCCTATCGGTAAGTGCCGCACCCAAGGTGGTGGCTCGCGCAGCGCCCGTCTTTTAACACAGTTTCGCTACCCAAACCCCGCCATCGTTCGCGGGGCGGTGACCAAGCCCGATATTTGTGACAGCCGCTGGATTCGCCGAGTGCCGCTTTTCCGTGCAAGGCCCGGTATGGCAGCAGTCTGGTCCGGGCGTAGACTAGCCGTTTGCGTCGATGGTGCTAACGACCGCTTCCCATCCAGTCTGGTCGTTAGCAGCGGCTGGACGCCTCGAGGCAGCCGGGCGCCAAGAGCTGACGTTGGATGATTGCCCGACAGCGGACCTATGCAGCGGGGTGCGTCACGGCCAAAGTTGCCCCCTTGCTTACGGCCCACGTCACGGCCGGGCCAATTATTCGGTGCGCGCCTTGCTTCAGGACCTAGAGCCAGAGATGCTCGACGTTCCGGGTCAAATCCTCGTAAGTCGCGCCCCTGACGCCCTGGGCAATCTCACAATAAAGGCCGGTAGGTGCGCCGCGATGGGTGAGATAGGCGCTTAGCCGAGCCTCATTCACGGTCGTAATTAAGCCTCCCAGCCGGCGTAAATGCCGATCGCGCGTCGGCTGCCAGTCCGCGTTCCAATAACGCCAGGTCGATAGTCGAACATCTTGGTCGACAAAGTGAATCCCATCTTGATCGGCGATTATAATTCCGGCCCCTAGGAGATCGGGATGGGCTAACTGAATCCCGTTTGGGAAGAAGTCCATGTGAAGTCGGCCGTAGTGCGTTGGGTGCAGGCAGGTCGACAGCGCCATCACCGGCTCTTTTCCCAGCCTTGTGATGGAGTCAGGGGTGCCGGTAAGTCCGCCCACGACCCCGCGAACAAGGATGCCAGAAGGAGAAAATTCCTGTTCACAGGGCCCCGTTTTTGGCTGCTTGTCGTCGGCGTGTAGCGTCCGGAAGATCGTAATATCGGAATAACCAAGCTCGTTGTGATCGATGGTTCTCAATGAGATTGCGACATGACCCTCGGGTGCCGAGGCCTGGGCCGCCGCCCAAAGTGCTTGGGCGCAGATCGCCCCATCTCCCTTCAACAAAGCAATGCTCACGCCGACGCTCCATGACGGACGCGCTAACGGCTCGACAACGCCTAGACCGGCGTTTAGCGCCAACCCATCAAGAGCCAAATCCTTGGCTCTGCCAACGGGCAGCCCAAGTTGCTCCGCGCCAAAGGCTAAAGCGCGAAGATAGGCCGACAGGAACATCTCGGTCTGGCGAGCTTGGAAATCCACATAGTTGGATAGCGGTGCGTTGCCCCACAGCACGCGAGGAAGGTCTGAGAACGGCTCCCGGCGCGTGGCCTGCAGCCAGCACCACTCTGTGCGCCACCGATCGAGCAGCATTTCGCCGCCTCGGCCGAGCCCCCGCAGGTTCGTCGTGAAAATCGGCGCGATGAACTGGCGATCCTTGGAGTTGAAGTAGGTCGCCAGATCGTCGTCCGGCTTGGCGTCGAGCGGCGCGTAGCCAAGCCGCCGCCCTCGCAGGTCCTGCCCCGGAAACACTTGCCCCATCAGGATCTGGGAGAGGATCGATGGCGCGCCGTTCACGGCGTCCACTTCTGCGGGTGTGAAGTAAGCTCCAAGGTCAAAGGCAAGGATTATCGCTAGGCTCGACGCAGCCTCACTTTCGAGTTCTCTACTCGCGATCCAGTCCAGGAAAGCGGATTTCACCACGCTATCACCTTCCTTGATAGCTCTCGCGATGGACTTGGCGGCTTCAGCCCGGATGCGAGGATCGGGTGCGCCGAGGCGATTGGCAAGAAACCTGGCCGCCGAGATCATGCCGCCCATTTCGCCGCGGGCAAAGGCAAGTCAGAGACCTCGGCCTCAAGGATCTTGACCAGGGTCAAGACATAGTCGATCGCCATCTTTGTCTGGCCGACCTTGACCAGGAAATAGACAAGGCGACCGATCCCGAGCGATCGGCTTGGCGCTTCGCCAAGGCCAATCGGAATGCCGACGGACGCGTCGATGATGAAATCTTTCCACCGCGCCGGATAGTCTTTGGCCACGGTGTCCAAACGGGCTAGGTTGGCCTTGGAGTCGGTCATATACCGATACCAGCCATACTGGTGCTTATGGGCCCGGACAATCCAGGGATAGGCCGCAGACCGGCCAAGCGCCCTGCGGGCGACCGCGTAGGCCGCATCGAGCGTGCGCCCTACCATCGTATCGAAACCGCCACTATCCAGTTGGTTTTCCAGCGCCTTCAAAGCGGCCTTGGCCTGCCCCTGCTTCTCCCAATGCTGCAGCCATTTGACGATCAAATCGCGTTCGAGCGTGTAGTCTAAATTGGCGCGACGGATCGCGGTCACCAACTTGCCCAGCTGCTCGGCGGGATAGTCGGCGACACGAGGCGGGCGTCCTTGCTTGAGGCCGCGCCGCAATTTCGGGGGCGACGGAGCAGGAACGGCCAGATTGGGTTGGCTTGTCCCAATCGCACGATTTAAGTGCCCAGAAAGGTCGGTTAGCCCGTGCTGATCCGCAAAAGCTTGCGCGATCTGGCGCCCGCCAGGTTCTACGAATGTCCGTAGAAGCGCGACCGTCGTGGAGGTGTTGGGCAAGGCTTGCGCCGCCGAATGAACGACCTGATCAGCCAAATGCCAATTCTCGGCGTCGATCAGATGGCCATGCAACACAGCAACACGATCAACATCGAGGCGCGCAATTAGCTCGTAGAAAGTTCCCCGAGCGTGGCGGGTCTCATCGCCATCGGTGAAATCGCTCAGGGAATCATAGACCGGTGCCAAGCGCAGCAGCAGCTCGAGGGCGAAAGCGGGCACCACCTCCGACACGTGTTCGATGGCGTCCAAAACTTCGAAGGCGAACATATCCTTGTGCCAGTTGTAGCCGATCATGCACGAGGCCGCCCTGCGAAGCGCCGAGCGTGCCTGTTCCACCAGACCATTGTCGTGGGCGAATCGGGCAAGGTCCGCTGCCAGTCTGGACCGTTCGTCAAACTGCGTGACGGCGCTGGCGATGCCTTGGTCTATAATTGCCACAAGCCTCGCCGCGGCCGCTTCAGTGTGGAAGGGAAGCCGGCGCTCGCTGAAGGCTCCCAGCCACAACTCCGCAAGCCACCACGGCGAGGCCGAGATCGCCAAAAGATCGTCGGTGTCGATGCGTTGAGTAGCGGCTTGCGCCAGAGCCAACGTCTGCAAGTCGATAGCGATATCCATCACCGCCAGCCGCGCATCGTTGAAATGCAAGTCGGTTACGAAGCCGCGATGTCGAGGTTGCGCGAGACCGATAGCTTCATAAAGCCGGCGCGCGGTGGGCGGGATCTTTTCGTCGGTCCAGGCCCGGGCCAACTCGCTCGCGATGTCGACGATCTCAGCAGCCGCCGACGCGACCCAATCATCCTGGAGACTAGGGGAAACCGTCAGGGACGGCGCGACGCCCGCGGATCCGCAGACGCTGGCGAAGGTGGCAAAGAAGAGGTTGTGTAGCCCAGCCCGCGTCCCGGTGAATCGCTTATCGTAGTCACGATTTCCCAGCAGTAGGTCGAGATCCAGGGACGATTCGGTCTGAACATCCGACCCACAGAGCGCGCCGAACGCCTGCCCTAGTGGATGGGCCAACAATTCGGAAGGCAATTGATTGCCATCTGGCGCTAGGCCCTCCAAGCAGAACGCCGCGACGACCTCCCGGGCCAGCGCCCTGTTAAGCGGGGCGCGACTTAGGGGAATAAGGAGCGTAGACTTATCGCCGAACAGACATTCCCGTGCGAACGCGGTAACGAGCGCCTCGCCGTCGCGAAATTGTGCGGCGTACTTCCGCAGGCGATCCAACTCGGGGGCTGGCGTCCAAGCCAGAACTCTAACAGCATCGGTGCGCCAATCACTTGGAGTGCTCGAATAGCGTCGCTCCTCCATCTGATCACGCATCCGCCGTTGGAGGTCGTCCAGGACCTTCCCGGCCAGGTCTGGACGCTTGGCCGGATCGATGCTGCGCAGGCCAGGCATCATCAATCCCGGAGGCAGACTGGTGACATCGTCTTCAATCACCAGGCGCGGGAAATCATCTTCGGTGACCGCGGCAGCCGTTTCGAAGAACGGGCCGAAGTCGTGGATCTGAAATTCGACGGCGTTGTCGACACGGGTGGCGAGGCTGCGCAGTTCGAAGGTCCTGCAAAGATCGAAAGCTTCGAAGGCCGCATCCTCTGCCCGAGAAAGGATCAGGGTGATCTGTTCGAGGGGGTAGCCACGGGCCATGGCGTCGATGACCCATGCGCGGTCCGGGCCTGACTTGAGGCCTCCGACATCGCCAAGCTGGCCCTTGGTCACCCAAAGCCAGGCCCAGCGCCAGTAAGGCGGCGCCATTGTTTCGAGCCAAGTCACGACGTCGCCCCCCCGTTGCCCCCAGATGCCGTCATGGTCTGCAAGCTCGCGAACGAAAGCGAAAATGCTGCCGTGAAACGGTATGACGCCGGTCCGGCGGCGCTCCATCAGATGGTCGATCTCGTCGATCGCCGCTTCGACGTCCGGTGCTCGGCCAAAGCACTGCCAGAGGCCGCTAGGCGGAAGCGCGAACTGAAGCCCGGCCAACACATGCAGGAGCTCGCGCGCCAGCGGACTAATGCGCGTCCATAGCCCCTGATAATATGTACGAATGTCGCCATCGGGGCAGGCCGGCAGCGCATCGACGTCGCTGGCCGTCACTGCCCCTCCCCGCCGCACCAAGGTTTCCAGCGCATAGATCAGATGCAAGGGAAGACCGCGCGAGGCGCGGTGAAAGGCCAGCGACAAATTCCGAAGGGTTATTGCGAGAGCCTTCTTGCCCGATCGCTCCCTCCGGGCCTCGTCATCCGACCCGATAACGAGGTGCCGGGTCTTTGCCTGGCCTTGGAGCCAACCATGCACGACATCCGGCGACATAAGAGGCAGTTCCAGCCATTTGCTCTTGGGCGCGATCTTCAGCAGCCGAGGCGGCAATTGCGCATCCGGCACTTTCTGGCTGCCGACGATAAGGGAAACGTTCGGCGGCAACGGCAGAAGATGATCGAACAGCTGCACCATCTGCTCAAGGGACCGACGCTCGCGCCACACGTGATCAAGGCCATCGATGACGATGATCAACCGACCACCTTTGGCCGCGAGTTCGCCCGCCCGTTTCGCGATGACGCTGGACAGGTCGAGGCGAGCCGACCCCTCCTCTCCAGCTGTCTGCAGTTGGTCGCAAAGCGAGTGGGCTATTTCGGTAAAGTAGAAACGACCATGGCTCGAATCTGTCAGGCTGAGGAAGTAATGGTGCCGGATCCAGACCTCATTGCCTGGGCGCTTCTGGTCGACTAGGTGACTGAGGTAAGTGCTCTTGCCACGCCCAGGCGGCCCCCACAGGACATGCACGCCGTCATTGTTGCGGACGCGATCCCGGAAGCTATTATCGAACGCCTTGTCCGGCGGGGAGTAACCGGCGGGCACACGAAAGTCCTGGGGGATGGGCGTGGGTTTGCGGGCGATGATCTGCCTGAGGTCCAAGTGGCGAATCTTCCCGCCCGGACCAGGTCGATCCTTCTGTGTCGCCCAAGTCCAAACTGCCTTTCGCAGGCTCAACCATCCAGTTTCATTGGTATCGGACGGGACGAGCACGGCCTTAAGGCGATACTCCAAGTCCTCCAGAACATCTTCCGAGTGGTGAAACTCGAAGACCTCGAAGAAGCGCCGAGCGTCGGTCTCGTTGCCAAGCTGCTCGTGAATTCGGCTCAGGACAACGTGCGGAATCCTGTCGTAGACCACCAAAACGTCATCCAGTGCCTCGGCGAAGGTGCCGCCGGGGCGTCGGTCCGTGTGCAGGCTAGCGGATGCCAAGGTCCCGTGATCCAAGTGCAGGATCGTGGTCGGGAGCCATTTTTGTATTAATGAACGCGTTTTCGGCGTTTTTTTCGCTAGCAGCCAATCCCAGTCCAGCGCGACCGCCGTCTCCGTCGGATCAGGAGTGAACTTGACTTGCCGCAGCTCGAAGCGCCCGTCCGGCCGTCGAGCGACAATATCGTCGATCGACTGAAATTCAGCCTCGGTCGCCTCGACTTTGATCCAGTCGTAGAGCGAAGGCTCGCGGAAGTACCGGATCAGCAGCTGGATGCTGATGAGATCCTGGTAGTCGAAACCGGCGCGCAGTATGCCGGGCGTCTTAAAGTCGTGGCCCAAGTTCAAATGTTTCAAGCCCGCATAGCCACCATCAGCCACACGCGACTGTCAGGCAGTTCACGACCGTTAACAAGCTTTTGGTCCAGCTATCAACATGAAGCCTACACACCAGACCACCGCGTGTGGCAGATCATCACCCCGGAACAAACCTTGCTAGCTTCCGCGAAGAACCCCCGTCTGACGGCGTTCACTTCAAATAGGCACGGGACATCTTAAGCGTCGAAGGTCGACTACGGCCAGCTGCGTCGCCCCCGAACCTCTACCGACCTAATGCAAACACTCCAGACGTCGACTTCCGACTTAGTTTGCTCAGCCGCCGGCTCGCAAACCAGATTGCCCGAAAGCTGACACTCCGAGCGTCAGCAAAGGGTGGAAAGCGGAAGTCAGTCGCTGCTCAGAGGACTTCGCGGCGGCGACCGCGGCTAGGCGCGTCGGCGATACGCTCAACGCGGAGTGAAAGGTCGCGGGCGTCGGCATCAGTCGCAGCGGAATGTGCCTGCTCTTCTGCGTCCAAAAAACACGGCCGTGTCTAATCTGTCCGAAATGTCTGCCGGCAAAGCGCTGGGTCACCTAGTGCTTAATCTACCCGTATTGGTAAGGACGAAGAAGTAGAACGGCCCCGGCTTGCGCCACGGCCGTGAATTTGGTGGGGGCGGTGCCGCCTTGACGACACCTCACGGTTCACCTCGCGGATAAGCCGCTCCAAGGCGCAGTCCGACCTACGTGCCGCAATCCCCTGCTTTCGCAGATACCCCCGGAACCGTGGGTTTGCTCGTCGTAGCGTGTTTAGATGCTTCCATAGTGATCTCCGTTGCGTTTTTGATGTGCACCTTACCGTTCAACTCCAGTCCGCTCGTCCAAAGACAAACGGCGACAGCAATTGCGGCGGTAAGACCGGAGGGCTTGTGGTTACGGCACGCGGTGGTCGGCTTGCGTGACTTGGGTTTGTGCGGGGTCTCCTTTGAGCTCTGAAATACCTATTCTGAATACCAATTCCGCCCAGGGAAGGCAAAACCATTCGGCCCCATTGCTTCGCGGTCCGCACCCGTCCTGACCGCACTCAATGCCCGCAACGGGCCGCAATCGGCCGTCAACGGCTCACATTCCCCGGGGATGCTGAGCCCGCTCGTCGCAGAAGACGGTCAGCCCCCCAGCCCAGCCCTATCCCGACCGCATAGGCCACGAGGTTCCATGGCGAGAAGACGCGCCCGAGCAAGAGCGCGCCTGGCGTCGTCAGCCTGAAGGCGTCGAGCCAGGGCGTGTGCCAGAGGCGAAACAGCTCGACGCTGAGCGCGATCAAGGCGGCAAGAGCTGCAAGCTGCGCAGCCGGTCGTCGTACGGCGGTGCTGGCCAGCAGCGCATAGACCATCGTGCCCCAGAGCAGCGAGCCGCCATATTTCACCACGATGAAGGGCAGACCGAGACCGGGGCCGAAACGCCGCAGCAGCAGGCCCGAGACGATGATCGCGACGCAGAAGGCGATCGTGATCCAGCGTGAGCGCGCACGCGTTTTAGGCGGGCTCGTTTCAGCCATGCAGGCTCCCTTCAAGCATCGCTGCCGCCTTCGGCGGCGCGCTGGAAGGCCAGCCTGAAGGCAGCACCGGCCTCAGGGTCGAGACATTCGATCGACCCGCTGTGCGCGTTGAGCATCGCGCGGACGATGGCGAGCCCCATGCCGGTTCCGCCGCTGTCGCGGCGCGTGGTGAAGAAGCTGTCGAAGATCCGCGCCCGGTTGTTCGGCGAGACGCCGCTGCCATTGTCGGAGATGGTGAGGTGGAGCCGGTCCGCCTCGGCCGTCGCGCTGATGGCAAGCTCGGTCGCGCCATGACGCAGCGCATTGTCGGTGAGATGGGACAGGATGATGCGCAGATTCTCGGCGGAGATGCGGATCGAGCCATCGATATCCCCCTCCGCGCGAATGGCGAGTTCGGGGACATCCCGTTGGAGAGCGGCGATGGCGGGCGAGAGGCTGGTCGCACCTCCGGTCGGGGTGCTTTCGGCGCGGGCAAGCTCGCGCAGGCGGTTGGTGATCGCGGTCAGGCGATGCGTGTCGGTGATGATGTTGCCGAGGAAGCGGCGGCGTTCCGCATCGCTCATCGCGCGGCCGTCGCCGGCGATATCGTCGCGCAGCAATTCGGCCGCCCCCTCGATCGAGGTCAGGGGCGATTTCAGCTCATGCGAGACATGCGCCGCGAAGGTCGCGATGAAGTCGGAGCGGTTGTTCAGATTGCCGGCCATGTCGAGGAAGCTCTGCGACAGCTTTGCGAACTCGGCAGTGCCGTGATTGCTCAACGGGCGCATGGCGGCGCGGTCGCCATGGCCGATCGCGACCGTGCGGGCGATCAGTTCATGCACCGGGCGAGTGATGGTGCGGTGAAAGGCAAGGCCGATCAGTAGCGTCAGCGCGGCGACGGACAGGCCGGCAAGCACGACCTTGCCGCGCTCCTCATAGAGATGGCGGAAGACGTTGCTGGGCGTGCGCGAGGCGTAGAGCACGCCGGCGACGCGGCCGCGCAGGATGATCGGCGTCGCCGCGAAGATGCGGATGCTGGTGCCGCGGCTGAGCGAGTAGAGCGGCGGCGGTGCATTCTTCGAGACACGCTGGCGAAGCGTCGTGGTGAAGCGCCCCTGCAGCGCTTGCCCGATCTCCTCGACATGGGCCAGCGACAGGCCGGTCTCCTCGCGCCCGGCGATCACCACCCCCCACGGATCGAGCAGGCGGAAGCCCGCCAGCGTGACGCTCTGCGTTTCCGCCAGGAGCGGCGACAAGCGCGCGCCCGCCACCCTGAAGGCCGCGCTGGCGGGCTGGGCTGCAGGCTCAGCATCGGGCCTGCGGCCGAGCATGCCGTCGCGCGTCAGGTCGAGCCTGGGCAGGATCGGCCTGAACGGCTCGTCGCGAGCCGAGGCCGGCTCGGCTGGAGCCTGCGCCCCCAATGCGGCCTCAGTGGGCAGGTTGCTCTCGAAATCCTGCCGGATCACGGCGGCGAGGACCACGCTTTGCGCGATCAGCTCGGCCTCGGTCTGATGAACCAGCTGGTTTTCGTAGATGCGGAAGAAGAACAGGCCGATGAAGGGCAGCGCCAGCACCGCCGTCAGCATCAGGAAGACGATGAGGCTGAGATTGGGCCGCCATTTCGAGGCGACCTGGGCCGCAGGCGTGGCAGGCTTCTTCAACGCCCTCGTCTTCACGGCGCCGCCTCGCAGCGCCCGAGCCGGAAGCCGACCCCGTGCACGGTGTCGATGGCGCTGTCGCAGCCCACAGCCGCGAGCTTGGCGCGGATGTTGCGGATATGGCTGTCGATCGTCCGGTCCGCGACATGGACGGCCCCGGCATAGGCGCTTGCCAGGATCTGCTCGCGGCTGAAGACTTGGCGGGGGCGCGCGGCAAAGGCCTTCAGGATCGAGAACTCGATGCCCGTCAGCGCCAGCGCCTTGCCCGCGAAGCTTGCCAGATGGGCTTCCGGGTCAAGCTGCAGCGCGCCGCGCGACAGCGGCTCCGCCGCTGCCGCAGCGACGGCCCTGTCGGGGCGCGTGCGTTTCAGGATCACGCTGACGCGGGCCACCAGCTCGCGCGGACTGAACGGCTTGGTGACATAGTCGTCACCGCCGATTTCGAGACCCAGGACCCGGTCGATCTCCTCGTCCCGCGCCGACAAAAACAGGATCGGCGCGTCCGAGGTTTTGCGCAATTGCCGGCAGACCTCGAGCCCGTCCATCTCCGGCATGCCGATGTCGAGAATGACGAGGTCGGCGGGCTGCCGCCTGAAGCTCTCCAGAGCCTGTACGCCGTCACGCGCAATCACCGTCGCCATGCCGGCCTTCTCGAGCGCGAAACAGATGACCTCGCGGATATGGCTGTCGTCATCGACCACGAGTATGCGGGGCGCCATTGTCGCGTGCCTGTCACTGGCCGGGCGTGGCCGGGCTGCGGTTGACCCCGAAAGGGGCATCGGGAGTGTTAGCCAAGTATCGCGACAGGCGCCACGCGCGAAAGCCCCAGGCCCGCCAATCCCCCTGTTCCGCGAGATGCTCGCCCGTCATGCGGTCGCGAATGCCCGGTAGCCTGTTCACGTTCCAGCTCCAGGACGAGCCCGGAATGGCCCGCTCGACGGCTGCGATGCGCGGCGCGTAGCGGTCGAGCGCGGGGATGGCCTGGGGACCGAGCGAGGTCAGATAGAGGACGTCGAGACGAGGGCCTGTGCCGCGCAATTCCTGGGAATGGCGGAAATTATAGTTCGCGATCACGGCTGGCGTGTTGACGAAGCAGAAGCCGTAGAGGGTCAGCGCCAGCGTGGCGGCATTGGCCGAGACGAGCCAGTTGGTCGATTTACGGCCGCTGATCTGGATGACGATCAGCACCAGGCCGATGGCGACGAGCAGCATCCAGATGAAGGCGGCGAGGCGCAGCCAGGTCAGCGAATAGGCGGCGACATAAAGGTCGAGGCGCAGCAGCGACGAGACCATCAGCATGATGTTCTGGCCGACCCAGGCGAGCACCAGCGGCCGGATCGCGCTTCTGCGCTCGGAAGGGCCGGACGGGCGCATCGCGATCATGACGAAAACGGCCGCCAGCAGCGCGGTGACGACGAGCGGATAGGCGCCGCGATGGGCATAGGCCGCATAGCTCATGCCGTTGGGCAGCGCCACGCCGCCCCAGAGATAGGCGATGTCGAGGCAGGTCTGCACCGCAAACAGCGCGTTGAACAGGACCAGCGAACGCAGGATCGCCGCGTCTCCGAACAGCCCGTAGGGATCGGGCGCGAGCGCCTTGAGGGCCGGCGCCGCCACCTCCTGCGCCGCCAGTTCTTGTGCCGCCTGCTCTTGCGCCGCCTTGCGCTTGCGGGCCGCCCGGACATGCAGCATCGGCCAGATCAGGCACAGGATCAGGAGCCAGAACAGGATACGCCATGGCGAGAGCAGGTTGAGGAGAAGACGCAGGTCGATCCGCCTCAGCCAGCTTTCCAGGAGCGGATTGGCGGAGGCAAACAGCGTCGCGAAGACGCTGAGGAAGATCAGCGGGATGATCCAGCTCGTCACCCAGCTGAGCCCGCCCGGGGCTTTCCCGCGCAGCGCCGAGAGACGGCTGACGCGTCCGATATCGCCCAGCAGCCGGAAGGCGCCGGCCAGCAGCATCCGCCTTGCCTCCCGCATCTGCTCCTGCCAGCAGGCCTGCCGTTGCTGGCTCATCATCACGGCAAAGATCGCTGTCGAGAGGATCGCCAGCGATGCGGACAGCAGATCGACCGCCTCGACGATGGCTAGCAGCCCTGCCCCCAGCAACAGCAGCGCCAGCGCGCGGCTGCGGCCCCCGGCCCTGACCGGATTCGCCAGGAGCGAGGCAGCCGCCAGCACCACGAGGAAATAGGCGAGCGAGATGCCGAGCGCATGGCCGTAGAACAGGAGATCGGCCAGGAGCACGAGGCCGGCGGCGAGCCCGAGCCGGGCTTGCAGCCAGCGCCTTGGCCGGGCAGTCGACGGGCGCGCCGTCATCTCTGCCGGGATCGGGATGGAGTTTGAGACGGGGACGGAGGTGGGCATGGGTCTGGGGCCTCGCTGAGGGCGGGTTGCGGCGCGCGGGAGCGGCGCGGCGGAGCGGGAAAGACGGAAATCGTGGCGTCGGCAGAGGGCACGCTCGCCACAAGCCACCAGCCGTCCCGGGCCAGCCGGCGCGGCAAGCTGGAGGTGAAAGCGCGGGGAGCGATGATCTCTGCCATGCCGCAGTCATGCGCCCGCCGCTTGCAGCGCCGGCCGGGGCCAGGATCAGGATTTCAGGATTGTTGTGCAGATTTCGTGCAAGCGCCGCGCGGCGTAAGCCGTGGCGCGCGCGGCGGCCCAAGGCTTCAGGCGGCCCCTGCCCCATGGCTGCGTTTGCGATATCCCGGACAGCCTGCGAACCGCTTATGCAGGCCTCGAAGACGGGACGAGGGACGCGTTGCGCTTCGACGATACCTTACGCCCGAGCGTGATCATCGGGCGTTCGACCGTTCGGTAGACAAGCCAGGAGACCATCAAGGTCAAGCCGATGCAGAGCAGCATCGTGGCGATGTCGCCGCGCTCTCCGGTCAAGGGCAGGACGCGATAGACGAGCGCGTTGACCGGCCCATGGAACAGATACATCGAATAGCTGATCAGCCCGATCCGCGCGAGCAGGGCGGAACGCGGCCGACCCAGCCCGACCGCGGCGAGGAAGACCGCGAAGGCGAGCACATAGGCGCTCAGGACGGGCGTGAGCCCCTCCATGATGAAATTGTCGCCGCGCGCCAGGGACAATTGCGAGACCGACAGCAGCGCAGCGAGCTGCACGAGACCGAGAACCAGCACCGAGAGGCGCGCGCCGCGCACCCCTTCGGCGAGCCATAGCCGCAGCAGCAGGCCCAGGAACAGGAACGACAGATGCATGCCGAGATACTGGATCGGCAGGTTGACGAGACCGTGCATGCGCAGCTGGACGGGCAGGACCGTCGCGGCGATCAGGGCCAGGCTCAGGATGAGCAGAACACCGACATCCCGCAACCTCCCCGCCCAGAACAACAGCGCAGCGAGTGCATAGAAGAGCAGCTCGATGAACAAGGTCCAATAGATCGGCGAGAGCCAGGGCTGGCCGAAGAGCGACGGCGCCATGGTCATGTTGGCCAGCACGGTCGCCGCCCGTGGCGTCTCCCCGGAGAACCAGCCCATCGTCACGAGCACCATCAGCGCCAGCCACAGCGCGGGATAGAGCCGAAACAGCCGCGAGACGGCGAAATGGCGGAGCGGCCGCTCGCCGTCGATGCTGAACGGCACGACGAAACCGCTGATCAGGAAGAACAGCGCCACGCCGAACCGGCCCAGGCTCAGATTCTGGACGACCGTCTCGGCGAGCGTGCCGACCGGGCCCGAGGCAGACGGGGCTTGCCTGAGCAGATCGCCGAACAGGTGCTCGACCATGACGCCGAGCGCCGCGATGGCCCTCAACCCGTCGAGATTGGCGTAGCGCTGTCGGGGCATGCCGAGGCTCATAGCGGGAGGAGGCCCAGCGCGCGGCGGGTCGCCGCGTCGAAGCCTGGACCGGTCTCGTTCTCGGCGAGCGCGAACCCGCCCGTCCCCGCATAGGTCCAGCACGCCCAGGCGAAGCCCTGCGCCTCGGCAAGCTCGCGCATGTGGCGCAGCCAGGTCTCGCGTGCGGCCGATCCCTCGGGGGTGCCCTGATAGGGTGTCCTGTGGACCCCGAACTCGCCGAGCAGGACGGCATGGGCGGGCAGGCGCTGCGCGATGCGCCAGGCGCTCACCTGTTGAAAGGTTCTCTCGAGGGCCGATCGATCGAAACCGACATAGCGCGCGAGCGTCCGCTTCGCCTCCCGCGCCTGCGCCAGCGCGGCGCCGTCGAGACCAAGCGCGGTCATGCGTCGCTGGGTCGCTGCGATCATCGCCTGCGCCGATGGCGGCGCCGGATAGGCGATCGCGTCCAGTGCATAGGCTGGACTACCGCGCACCCCTTGGTGGGTGAACTGCCAGGGCGAGTAGTCGTGATAGGTGTAGATCAGGCGCGCATCGCCTGCGAAGGGGCGCATATCGATTTCAGCCAGCGCTGCCGGGGCATTCATCGAGCCGCCGCCCAGCACGAGCGGCAATTGCGCCGAGCCGCTGCGAGCAGCCCTGTAAGACGCCTCGAGCATCGGTTGCCAGGTCGCCTGCGGCACCTCCGGCTCGTTCATCAGCTCGAAAGCGAGCCTCGGCGCTCCCGCCCTGCCCTCCACGAGCTGCCACAGACGGGCGGCCAGACGCTGCTGCAGGGCGAGCACGGCCTGGAAGTTGGGCGTATCGACGCCTGCGGTCAGCGCGGCCGGCCGGTAAACCGGATTCATCGCGCTGGGATGCAGGTCGACGATCACGCCGAGATCGGCATCGAGCAGCTCTCCGACAATGCCGATGAGACGCTCGTCGAGTTGATCGCGAGCCGCACCGTGGAAGGCCAGAAAGGGACCGACATCGACTGCCAGCCGCACGAAATCGAAACCCGCGGCACGGATCGCCAGCCTCTGCGCCGGATCGAAGCGAAAGCGCGGCGCCGAGAAAGGCGCATCCCCATAGGAGCCGTCGGCTTCGACGTCGGCCCATCCCAAAGCGTGCGAGACGCCGATGCCGCGGCGAAACAGCGGGATCTCGGCGCCCGGTCCACTTGCGGCCTTCTCCCTCCCGAAGGAGGCGAGCGTCGCGATGCCGACAATGCCACCGAGAATGGCGCGGCGGGTCGTCACGAGGCGCTTCTTCCGGTTGTCACCTCGTTCCGGATAACCCGCCCGCAAGGCGCCATCGAGGACGGTCATATCGGCTTGGCCCGCAAAGCGTGCCGACAGGCCGCGCAGGGACGCGTCGCGCAGAGCGGGATCGACCGTTCGCGACGGCACGAAGCTGACATCGCTCCAGCCTTCGGCCTCGAAGCTCCCGACATAATCGGCGGGACGTTGCCGGTTCGGCTGCCCGGGAAACCGGAAGAGCCGGTAGATCGCCTCGGGATAGCGATAGATGTTGTTTGGATCCTGCTCGCGGATCCAACGGGAATGCGTCTGCAGATCGATGATGTGGACCGTCTCGCAACCGGGCCTTGCGACCTGCGTCAGGCCGGCAATGGCGATAGCGGGACTATCATAGTGCTCGAATGCGGCGCAGCTGACGATCAGGTCGAAGCTGCGCCCCTCGGCCAGGCGCGGGATGTCGAAATCGCGCCCGACGGCATAGCCGAATTCGCGCGCACCCGGCGTGCTGGCGATCGCCAAGGCGCGCTCCCGGTCGGCCTCGCGGCCTTCGCGGAAGCGATCGAGCAGCTGCTCGTAGAAGGCGGGATCCTCGCCCTCGGCGAGGGCGAACACATCGATGGCGTGATAGGACCGCGCCCCGAGCGCGAGAAAGAGCACGCCGTTCCCGCGCGACCCGCCGGGGCTCAGCTCCAGCACGTCCTTGTCGCGCAGGTCGAACTGCGGCGGCATGAAGCGGCGGAACGAGCCGAAAATATCGATGAGATAGTCGATCTGCCCCGAGACATCCGATTTCGCGGTGCCGTTCGGCGTGGTGTAGCCGTGCAGCTTGCTCTTGCCCCAGGCCAGGCCGAGAAAGCCGAGGCCCAGTATCGCCATTTCGAGGTTTCGCAGGATAAGTCTCATCGCCGGCCTCCAAGTTCAGCTCGCTTTGCGGGGCCGGCGCCGTCGTGACGCACGCTGCCTGGCCGCCAGCCGAGAAGCGCATTCTCGTAGACGTCCATGGTGCGATCGACGATCGTGCCCCATCCGAAGGAATCGATGGTCCGGGCCGCGCGCTCTGCGCTTTGCGCGGGGTCGCGCGCGGCGAGTTTCGCCCGCATCGCTGCCGCAAGCGCATCGACCGCGCCCAGCGGGAAATAATTCTCCGCCCCGAGATCGAGCGCGAGATTCGCATCGATATCGCTCGCCAGGCAGGGCACCCCGTAGCTGAGCGCCTCGAGCAGCACCATCGGCATGCCTTCATGGCTCGAGGGGAGAACAAACAGTGCCGCGTGCCGATAAAGCTGGAACAGGGCTTGACCGCGCTGGAAGCCCGTCATCACCACGCTGGGCGTCGCTGCGGCCGCGGCCTCGACCTCGCGCTGATAGGGCCCCGCATGATCGGCCGCGCCGGCGATGACGAGCTTGAGGCCGGGGTCGTTCAGCCGCGCGAAGGCATTGATCAGGTCGAGATGGCGCTTCTCTTCGACAATCCTGCCGACGCTCAGGATATAGCGCTGCGGCGTGACCTGAATACCGTCGAGGTAAGAGGTGCCCGGTTTCGGAGGCGGGTTTTCGACGCCGTTGGGGATGAAGATCGCGCCGACGCTGAATTTGCGGCGGACGGTGTCGACGATCGCCTTCGACACGCCGATATTGGCGTGGGAAAACAGCATTCCCATCGCCTCGCCCGTCCGCAAGATGGATTTGGCGAAGCGCCCCCATTTCTGGCGGTCGTAATCGAAGCCGTGATGCGTCACCACGACGTGAAGGCCGAGCAGGCGCGCGAGCGGGGTCAGCAAGGCCGGTCCGATCGCATGGATATGCACGAGATCGGGGTGTCGCCGCGCCGCGACGATGAGGCCCAAGGCGGTGTGCGCCAGCGCCTCGAAGCTCTTCGAACGGGGCGCCCAGACCGGCGTCACGGTGACGCCTTTCCAGATATAGGGCTGTTGCGACGCGAGATACGGCGCGCGACCGAGCACTTCGACCTGCCAGCCGCGCTCGGCGAGCCGCGCCGATATCGCGGCGACGTGGGTTTCGACCCCGCCTTGAATCTCAGGGACGCCGCGCAGGCCGACGAAAATGACTTTTCTTTCGGGCGGGTCAGCGCCGATGGGTGGGATCAAGGTGTACATCAGCCGAGCGCCTCGTAGAGGTCCATGGTGCGGTCGCGATACAGCTCGGGCGAGAACTCCCGGCGCACCCAGTCGCGGCCGGTCGCGCCCAGCCCGGCGCGCGCGGTCGGGGAAAGGTTCGCAACGCTGACGAGCGCATCGGCCAGCATCGAGGGGTTGCCCGGCTCGACCAGGACGCCGGTCTGGTTATGGGCGACGAGTTCCGGAATGCCTCCGATCCGCGTGCCGATGACCGGGCGCCCGAGCGCGTAGGCCTCGAGGATGCTGACGGGCGCGTTCTCGTACCATTCGGAAGGGAGAACCAGCGCGCGCGCTTCGCCGATCAGCCGCTTCAGCTCCGGCTTGTCGAGATGTCCGGTGAAGGCCACATCGGCGCCAAGATCCTGCGCGAGGCGGCGCAAGGCCTGCTCCTCGGGACCACCACCGGCCAGGACCAGCCGCTGACGCGACAGCGCGGCGGCGTGCACGAGCGTCGCCAGCCCCTTCTCCGGGGCGAGCCGTCCCGCATAGACGAAGTAGTCGCCTTCGTCGGACGGGGGCGTGAACTGGCTCGCATCGATGCAGTTCGGGATATAGGCGATCCGGTTTGCGTCCCATCCCCAGGCGACCAGCTTGTCGCGGTAGAAGCGGCTCGGGGCGATGAGACGATCGATCGTGTCGCGATAGAGGCCAAGGCTTCGGTGAACCAGGGTCTCCATCAAGACGAGCCCGCTCACCACGGCCGAATCCTTGACGCAGCGATGGAGCAGGACATTGTGGATGCGACCGCCATGGCAGCGCTCGCAGACGCGGCCCCCGCTCAGCATCTTATAGGCCGGGCAGGCGACCTTCAGATCGTGTGCCGTCATGACCAGCGGCACGCCCTCGGCCTTGAGGGCGCCGAAGATCGACGGCGATATGTGATGGTAGACGTTGTGGGCGTGCGCCACCGCTGGCGGTGCGCGCCTGACCAGCTCGCGGATCTTCCGGCGAGCCTCCAGCGAAAAGATGACCTTGGCGGCCTGCCTGGCTTTCGTGACCGGCCCGCCGGCCCCACCATATTCGATCTCGGAGACGAAATAGTCGGACCAGGCACTCGGCAGGTTGGCGGGATGCTGCATCGCGAAGGGCACCACGTCCCAGCCGGCCGCCTCGAACATGTCGATATGGTCGAGGAAAACGCTCTCGGCGCCGCCGCGCCGATAGAAGTAATTGTTGATGGCCAGGAGCCGTTGGGGGCGCGTCATCTCGCCTGCTCCCGGAAGCCCATCTGGTCGAGTGCCGCGTCGACGGGCAGCACCCGGCAGCCGCGGGCGCGCGCATATCCGAGCAGAAACCGGAAGCCGGTGGCCGTGCAGCCATAGGGGGTCGGCGTCGGTGAGATGTCGTGTGTGAAGAAGATCAGCCAGCCCGGCTGGGCGGCCAGCGCGTCGATCCAGCGGGCCAGCCCCAGCACGGATTGCTGCGGCTGCCGGATCTCGACCGCCCGCAGGAAGGTCGGGTCCGTCGGGCCGCGATTGATCCCCTCGCCTCCGGCGCGGCAGGTGCGGAAGGCGCGGGCCAGGGCATCCCGTTTCCCGAAGGAGCCGCTGTTGTAGGGATAGGCGAAATTGCGCCGCCCCTGCCGCGGATCGGCCGCGTCGAGATAGCGCGCATTGCGGTCGAGGTCTTCGGTCAGGGACTTGCTGTCGACATGCCGCAAATCCCGATGCGCATAGGTATGGCAGCCGATCTCGTGACCCCGCGCCGCGAGCTCCTTGCAGCCCGCCAGGTCGATCAGGGTGCGATTGGGCTCGACCCGCCCCTGCAGGCCTCCGGAAATATAGAATGTGCCGCGCGCACCCTCGGCTTCGAGGATCGCCGCGCCCGCCCGGAGGGCGGAATCGGGCACGTCGTCGAAGGTGAAGGACACGATCGGCTCTCGTGTCGGAACCTGCATGACCTGCCATGGCGCGGCCCGGATCAGCCTGTTCTCCAGGCGGCCGGCGAACCGGTCGAGCAGTGACGGCAGAAGGGCGGTGCGTTCCAGCGGGGCAGGAACCGTGACAGCGCTACGCATGGGCCGGCTCCATGCTGCGCGATTGATGGGCCGCCCCCCGGATTTCGTGCGCGCGGGCCTGGAGGTGGAGGCCGAAGATCGCCACGACCAGCATGAACCAGAGGCTGCCTGACTGGAAGAACAGGCTCTCGACGCAAGCCATCACGATCCCATAGAGCCAGATTCGCACGAAGAGGCGCGTCAATGCGGGATCGTTTGCCGAGGCCTCAGCCCGGGCTATGTCGCGCAGCGGCACCCAGACGACCCAGACCAGGGTCAGGACCAGACCGGGAATGCCCGTGGTGACCGCCGCGTCGAGATAGGCATTGTGACCATTGAAGGCGGCGTATGCCCAGCTCGTCGCCGAGCCGCCCTTGTGGACCATGTCGGCGGTCTGCCAGAACAGCTGGAAGCCGTAGCCGGTCAGCGGGTTGTCCATGACGGCCGTGGCGCCGATCTTCCAGATGTCGATGCGGTTGGTGAAGGTCGGGTCGATGCCGAGATGCGCGACCAGATCGCGCATGGCGGGCGAGACCGCGCAGCCGATCGTGAGGATGTTGAAGGCAGCGATCCCCAGAATCACCATAGGGGCGCGAACGGCTCGCCAGCGCTCGAAAATCCAGGCGAAGGCGAGAATGCCGGGCAGTGCCGCGCTGGCGGATTTTCCGCCGGTCTGGGTCAGGAAAACCACCGCCAGCAGCGTCATCGCAGCGCCGACGAGCCTGCGGCCGGTGCTGAACAGATAGAGTCCGACGAAGCTTATGAGCACCATTGCCGCGGCCGCGACATTCTTGTGCGCGAAATGGCCCCGCCAGAGGCCGGCATTCATCGGCTCGCGGATCTCGCTGGCCTGATGGATCGAAAAATGGGGCAGCAGGGCGACGCCGAGATAGGCAAGCCCCAGGGTGCCGAGGCAGCCGAGCGTGAGCATGCCGGCGAACTGGCGCTCGGAGCGCGGCAGCAGCAGCAGGACGCTGCCATTCGCGATCGTGAGCGTTGCCAGGAAGACGCGCTTGAGCGCCAGGTCGGGATGCAGCGAGAGCGCCGAAACGATCCCGAACCAGACGAGCAGCGCGACCAGGATGGTGCGCGGGCGCCCGACCAGCTGGCGAGCCGGCGAATTCAAGACGGTCCACCACAGGGCCGCCGTCAGCCCGAGATAGACGAGCTGATTGATCATGTTCGACTTGCCGGTGGCGGCTGCGCTCGCATCGGCCGCCGACAGGTCGATGAACGGCGTCAGCGTGACCAGGTAGAACAGCAGCGTCGCCGTGAAGAGCAGCGCCCCTGCGAAACCCTCGCTCGCGCTCTCGTGCTTATGGTTCGTCAGGGTCATGTCGCGGCCCTCCCGCCGGACCGAAATTCGCGGAGATAGCCGAGGCCCAGGAGCAGGCCCGCGGCGAGAAGGAGGCCCAACGCCATGCCTGCTGCAGCCGCGATGATGGGGCGGGGCGGCCAGCGCGGCTGCAACGGAGCGGTCGCAAGCGTGATCACGCGGACATCCGTCGCGTCGATCTGCTGTCGCTGCGCGGCCTCGCCTGCCCGCGTCAGAAAGGTCTGGTAAAGCGCGGTCTTGGCGCTTGCCTCGCGCTCGAGTTCCCGCAGTTTCACCTGGGCCTGGTCGTCGACGGAGACGTTCCCGCGCAAGGTGCGCGTCTCCCCGTTCAGCGCAGCGAGCGCCGCCCTGGCCTGATCGACCTCGCTGCGGGCCGCGCGCCGAAGCCGCTCGATCTCCGACCTGATCGCCTTGCTCATGGCATCGGCCTCGGCCAGCAGGTTTCCGAGCGAGGGATGGCGCGGCCCCAAGGTCCTGGACAGCGCCGCAATTTGCCGGCGCAAGGTGGCCTCCTCGGTGAATAATCCGCTCAGCGCCTGCGACTGGACGGCGCCTGCCTGCGCGCCATGCTCCGAGAGCGCGCGCGAGACCTCGTTGTTGCGCGCCTCCGCCTCGGCCAGCCGCGCCTTGGCATCGATCAGCTTGGCGCTCATCCGCTCCAGGGCTTCCGCACCGAGCGGCTGCTTGGAGGCGCCCTGCTGCAGGCCATGGGCGAGGCGGAAGGCTTCGACCCGATCTTCCGCCTCGGCCGCCGCGGCCTTGATCTCGCCGACCCGGGCGGTCAGCCCTTGCGCCGCCCGCCCGACGCGCTCGGCATCGGCCCGCACGACTTCGTCGCGGAAGGCTTCGGCAACGGCATTGGCGAGCCGCGCCGACATGGCCGCTTCACTCGCCCAGATCGACAGGGACACGACATAGGAACGCTCCTGCCGGACAATGGTCATGCGTCTGGCCAGGGTGCTGGCGAGGTCCGACACCCCGGTGGATGGCGGAGCTGGATCGAAAGCTTCCCAGAAGCGGAGCAGCGACGTTTTACTCGCGAATTCGGGATCGTTCTTCAGATCGAGCTGATTGACGACCCGGCGCAAGACGTTTCCCGAGGAAATCATCCTCATCTTGCTCTCGACATCCAGGATCTGGCTGTCGCTCTGAATATTCGTTGCGTAGAGATCGTTGGGCGCGATCAGCAGATTGGATGGCGCGATCGTCAGCTCCGTCGTCGCCGTGAAGCGTGGTGTCAGGAGCTGTGCGCCGCCGACCGCCGCGACGGCGCCCAGGAGTGCTGCAATCACCAGCCAAAGCCAGCCGCGCAGCAGCCAGCCCAGAATCTGGGCGGCGCTGATCGCGCGGACGGGCAGCGGCACCAATTCGACGGTCCGTCGATAAGGGGCGCCACCCTCGCGCTGCATCTTGCTATCGTCAGCTGAGAAATACATGTCGACCCGCGTCAGTAAGAGGGTACGCCTGGCTTGAAGATCGTGGAGTTCTTGGAGATCTTGGAGATCTTGGAGTTCGGTTCGCGCCGCGCGGACCAGGTCGCGAGATCGAGAAAGACATGCCGGCGTCGAAAGCCATGCCGGCGTCGAAAGACATGCCGGCGTCGCTTGAGGTGATGGCAGCCGCCGACGACACGCATCTTGCCCCGCGAACTCGCCCCACCTCTCGCGCGGAGGAGCGGAACAAGGCATGCGGCCGCGCTCGGGGCCCTATGCCCCCCCGGATCCACGGAATTTTTGTGATCTCACCCATGGGTTGATGTAACCTTCTTTGGGCAAGTTGATGCAACCTATGATAGCTATGGTAACTAAAAATTAACCTTAATAGGCAAGCGCATAGCAGCGTATAAACACAGATCACGAATTTTAAATAAAGTACTCCTATAATATATCATCATAGAATTGACCTATTTTTCGGACACGTCCATTCAATCAAGTATCTGCGTTCGAGGCATTTAGATCGACTCTTGATTGTAAAATTCAACCTATGCTTTCAGTCTGAATGGGGGTTTTTCTTGGCAAAAGGCCTGAAGGATGCCGGCCGGAGAATCCGGCTCGCCCGTCCAGTCCTCATCAGCTATTTGCTGTCGAGCGGATCCTTGGCATCAGCCGCCCTTTCACAGCTCGTGACCTTCGCCATTCTGGCGCGCTCGCTGGGGCCGATCGAGTTCGGTCTCTTCGTGCAGATTTCGGCCGTAACCGCCATTGCGGTTCAGATTTGCGGCCTCGGCGCCTCCGACTGCCTGCTTCGCAGGGTCTCGCGCGAGCCCGCGAGCTATACGAGTCTGCTCGGTCACAACCTTGTTCTGATCGGCCTGAGCGGAGCCGTGCTCGTCATCGGCGGCGTCGCGGCGATGTCATCCTGGGCCCACATCAGTTCCTGGTCCCATATGAGTTCCTGGGTCCATATGAGTTCCGGCCCCTCCGTGGACACGACGACCCTGGCGCTGCTGTTCCTGGGCAATGTCGTTCTCGTAAGGGTGATCCTTCTCGTCGAAACCGCATTCCTCGGCCTCGGCCGGCTTGATGCGGCCAATCGCGCGGTCGTCGGCTTCGCTTTTGGGCGCATGGCCACCGCGGCGCTTGCCTGCATGCTGTTCCAGGTATCGAGCCTGTCGGAATGGGCTGTCTGGCAGTGCGGCGGGAATCTTCTCTTCGCCCTGGTCGGAGCCGCATGGCTGCGCCCCCTCGGCCGGCCCCGGCTCACGATCCTGCGCGAGGAGCTGCGGGCCGGCATCCTGTTCAGCTCGCAATTCGTGATGCGGGCCGTCCGCTCGAATGTCGACCTGCTCGTGATCGGCCTCTTCACGCCGATCGAGACGGTGGGAAGCTATGGCGTGGCCAGGCGGATCGTAGACAGCAGCTATCTCTCGATCGATGCCTTGAACCGGCTGATCTATCCGCGCCTTGCAAGGGAGAGCCGCGACGGCCTGTACCTCGCCTTGCCCATGGCAAAACGGGCCCTGATCGCGGCGCTTGCCCTCAGCCTGACGACATTCCTCATCCTGTTCATGCTGGCGCCCAAGCTTCCGGCGTTGTTTGGCCGCGACTATCACGATCTTTCGTTCTTCGTGCGCTGCCTTTCCGGCACCATCGTCCTCGTCGGCGCCTGGGCGGCCGCGATCGACTTGCTCGGCGCCTCGGGGCGGCAGGATGCGAGAGCCTGGATCCTGAACGGAGCCAACCTGCTGGGCAGCGCCCTCCTCGCGGTGGCGACCTGGCTCGCAGCCCCGGTCGGCACCTTCATCGCGCTTTACGTGATCGAAGGCGCCATCGTCGTGGCCGCGTGGCTCGTGCTGCTCAGCTTCGTGCGGCGCAGCCGCTTGCAGGCGGATGAGCCCGCCCGGGCAAGTCCCTAGCGCAGGATGCTGCTCATCCTCGGAACCACTCCGTCATCCTGGGGTAGCGAAGCGGAGGCCCGGGATCCATCGTAGGGCCAATCCTTTGAGGAGTCTGGCTCTACGATGGATCCCGGAGCTGCGCGGCTTCGCCGCTTGTCCAGGATGACGCGGCGGTTCCGAGCATAAACAGGGTGCGGGCGCAGGCTGCTGCAGAAGCCTGCTAGATATCCTTGACGATCCGGCTCTCGATCCAGGCTTCCGGGGCTTTGCGCGCCTGGAAGAAGCCGAGCGGCAATGCAGCGGCGTGGAACAGCCAGGCGACGACCGCATAGAGGCCCAGTGACAGGCTCCGCTGCCGGAGGCTCATCACGCCGACGATACCGGCTGTCAGGACGACGTCCACCGCAAGTCCCAAGGCCGGGCTCGGCAGCGCGAGCGGCAGCGCGATCATTGCGATCAGCCAGAGATAGACGATGGCCCAGAGCTTCAGCTCGGGCAGGTCCTGAACCAGTTGCCGCCAGTGCGGCTTCCCGAGCGCCCCGCGCAGCAACTCTCCGATCCCGCGCAGATAGCCCGACTTCCAACGCCGCACGAGCAGCGTATAGGCGTTGAGCGCATGTCCGAAATGACGCACGAAACGGCGGTCGAGACGATGCAGGGTCCAGCCCCGCGCCCGCAATCTCATGCCCAGGTCGAATTCCTCATATCCGTGCAGATTGCGGTCCGACAGATAGCCGGCCTGCTCGACCGCCTCCCTGCGATAAAGGCCACCGCCATTCATGCGGTCGATCGGCCCGCTGCGGTTCTCCGGCGGCGCCCTGCGCCCGCGCCTGACATATTCGAGGCTGGTCTGGTTCATCTCCTCGACATGGCCGGTCACGCCGGCGGCACGGGGATTGGCCGAGAGGTAGGACAGCGCCTCGGGAAGGAAGCCGGGATCGAGCAGCATGTCGCCGTCCATCAGGCAGATGAACGGCTCGCGGCTGTGCTGGAAGCCGAGCTGGGGGCCGATCCCGCAGCTCGGGGAGATGGTCGGTTCGAGCTGGACGACACGGACGGGATAGTTTTCGGCGACAGCGAGCGTGCGATCGCGCGAGCCGCCATCGGCCACGGTGATCTCGCCGCCGATCCCTTCGAGCGCCGCCAAGACGCTTTCGATGGCGGCGCCAATTCTCGCCTCCTCGTTCAGTGTCTTAAGGATAACCGATACCGTCATCGCGTCCGCCCGAGATCACGTCGCATTCGGACGGAATCGTCCGAATGCGAAAAACGTGATCGATTCCTAAAGTCTAGAGCATTGCTCACGCGAAAAACCGGCATCCACTTTTTCGCGCAATGCTCTAATCGAAATCGCTGAGGAGCCGGCTCCAGTCCTCGCCAGCGAGGCCGCCGATATAGATATCGCCGCGCATGACGGCGTCGTTGATCTCGGGAAGCTTCGTCAGCGCAAAGGTGAAGGCCCGGTGCCGGAAGACGAGCCAGCGCTGCAGGGAGAGCCCGACCATCAAGGCGGATTGCGCACGGCCGCGGGCTTCGACATGGCCGGTATCGTCGAGATGGCGAAACATCGCGTTCAAGACGGTGGGCTCCTGTCCGGGGAGCGACAGGACGTTGAGGACATGCGCGGTTCGCCCCGGCGCGGCGTAATACACGAAGCAGCCGATGATCGCGTCGGTGCGGTCGATGACGGAGCGGATCGTGAAGGCTCCGAGCCGGGTGTTCTGCGCAGCCAGTGAAACCACCCAGGAGAGCTCCTCCTCTGTCCAGAGAGGCCGCACCGCGTAGTGAGCGACGAGTCGCGGCGCCTGCATGAGGAAGCTTGGTATGGGCATCTCCACGACGCGCGCAGCGCCGGCTTGCTCAGCCTCCCCTGGCAGCAGGCGACGCAGTACGCCGTCGAGAGGGCGCGCCAGAGCGGACAGACCAGAAACCATGCCGCCAAGGATCTTGCCCTTGCTGCCAGAAGCCTTGCCGCCAGAAGCCTTGCCGCGCAGAAGGCGCTCGCCGAAGCGCGCCGCCAATACCCCGACGGGACGGAAGCTGCGCGCCCATTCAAGGTTCTGCAAGGGAATCGGCTTGCCCCCGATGGCGAGAAGATGGTTGCAGCTCGTCGGCGATGCGCTGTCGCAAAAGGCGAAGTCGGTGCGCCTGGGCCGCAAGGCGAGGACAAGTTGCGCCGCTCCGGCTGCTTCTTTTTGGCCGTCGGTCATGAAGACGCCGAGAAGCCTCCCGGGCAGGATGTCCCCATAGGCGGTGAAACGCATCGGCACGGCCAGCAGCGCGCTCCGGATAAAACCGTCCTGCTGCTCGTAGACCTGCGTGCCCGTCGCTTCAGTATAGGAAGGAGACGCCAGCAACAGCGTTCGCAGATAGTCCTGAAGGTCCGCGTCCGGCGGCTTATCGGTTTTTCTGAAGATCTTCAGAAACAGCTGAGCGACCGCAGCGATGTCTGCGGGCCTCATCGGCCTGACTGCGCCCTTGTGCAAAGGGCGCGCTGCGGCGAACGCTTGCGGCTCGAGCTGCGACATCTAGATCGGACCGCGGAACGGGAGCGATGCGAGCGCGCGGCGACCGGACATCGTAGCCTACCTCATCATGGAGCCGGTGCGTCTGCAACCGGGCGAACAGGAGAAGCCCTCTCCAAATGAGAGAGTCATCCCGTACAACTCAACTTATGCGCTCAAAATCGTAAGCGACACGTAAAGCGAGAATAGGGAAAGCCCGACCATCACGGATGAGGCCGACGGCCATCGATACCGACCCACGCAGCGAACAACGCCGGCGCTCAGCGCTCAAAGCCCGTCAGTAACGCCGGAACATCCCCTCGATCGCGTTGACGTCATCCGATCGCGTCAATGCGAGCGCCAGCAGGATGCGCGCCTTTTGCGGGGTCAGGTCATCGGCACTGAGGAAGCCGCTTGTTGCAAGCCCGCTGGTCTCGGGGACACGCCCGGCCCCTGCGCGTGAGGATTGGACGATGATGATGCCATTCGCGGCAGCCTCGCGTAGCGCTGCCTTCTCCGCCTGAGTGGTTGCTCCGGGGGCGAAGCCCGCCGAGACGATGCCCCTGGCTCCGGCCCCGATCGCGGCACGGGCCAGCACATCGTCCCCGCCGACATAGGCATAGAGGATGTCGACACGCGGCAAGGCCTCCATCGGCTCGATCTCAAATTCCGTATCGGGGGCGTGCGCGCGCAACGGGCGGCGGTAAAACGCGATCCGGTCCGAATCGACCTGCCCCAGAAGTCCATGGACAGGAGACTGGAAGGCTTGCACGCGAGAGTTGGAGCATTTGGTCACGTCCCTGGCCGAATGGATCTCGTCGTTCAGGACGACGAGCACGCCGAGACCGACAGCCTCCGGGCAGGCCGCGACGCGGATGCCGTTTCGCAGGTTCAACGCCCCATCGCTCGACAGGCCGTTCGACGGGCGCATCGACCCGACCAGGACAACCGGGATCGCCACTGTGAGGGTGAGATTGAGGAAGTACGCCGTCTCTTCCAGGGTCGAGGTGCCATGCGTGATCACGATCCCCGTCAGCTCCGGATCGTCCGCGACGAGCCTGGCACAGAGCTGGGCAAGCCCGCGCCATTCCGCGAAGCCGATGCGCGTGCTCGGCACGGCGCTGAACGGAACCGCATAACAGACGGGGTCATCCTCCCTGCGGGGCAAGGCTTCCAGCAATTGCGCGGCATCGAGGATGACGCCGTTGGCATCGTAGTCGTGGAGGTCGAAGACATCCCGTCCGACCGCACCGATCGTGCCGCCCGTGCCGATAACCGCGACCCGCCCCTTGCTCATACGCTTGTCCTACTCCGCTCGATCGCCAAAGCCAGAGCAATGTCTGATCCAATTGGATCGTGCAAATGCTCCAGATCATTGTTTTGACGCGTTGCTTCATGCGAACCGGTGCCCACTTCGCTTGAAAACATGGCCTTGGAGCATGCGTCTCGCTGGCGCCATCTGCAGACATTGCAGCACTGTAGGAAAGCAGACGTTGGCAAACACGGGGTGGCGTCGGCGCACCGACGATCCCATATCCGCTGAAGCCCACCGCAAACATCCGGACATCCCATGACGTCCATTGCTGTCCGTTCCGCATCCCGCGACGAGGAGAGCGCCGTTTCGGCGGTCATCGTCCTCGCCTTCGCGACCGATCCGATGACGCGCTGGTCATTGGGAGAGGCCCAGACCTATCTCGCGGTGATGCCCGACCTAATCCGCGCGTTTGGCGCTGCCGCCTACGATAGCGATAGCGCCTACGTGAGCGACGATTTCGGCGCCGCAGCGCTGTGGCTGCCACCCGGCGTAGAGCCCGACATCGAGACGCTCGGACGCCTCATCCGGAAGAACGCCGATCCAGCTATCTTGCCCGATGTCGACGCGATATTCGAAGCGATGGAGCGCTACCATCCAAAGGTCCCACACTGGTATCTGCCGCTGATCGGCGCCGACCCAGCGCGGCAGGGTCAGGGAATCGGCAGCGCGCTCATGCGTCATGCGCTCGCACGCTGCGACCGCGAGGGAGCCGCAGCCTATCTGGAATCGTCGAATCCGCGGAACATCCCGCTCTATCAGCGACACGGGTTCGAAATTCTTGGAACCATCCAGACCGGATCGTCGCCGGTCCTGACGCCGATGCTGCGCCCGCCGCAGCCTGCCGCAAGCTGATCGGATCAGGCTTTTGGAAGTCAATCTCGTGGCGGTGATCGTGCTGCTGGGGAGTTACGTGCCGGCGCTAACTCGCCGCGCCAGCTTCGGCCCCGCCGCCTTGCCCTCGCCCAGGCTGGCTAGAAGCTGACGTTCCCGATGTCGGCTTGGGGCCATGAGCGGCAGCTAGGCGCCCCTGGGAAAGCGGAGATTTGCGTCTCGGCTGTCGCAGCGGCGAGCGGCGCAATCCGGCCGTGGCCGGCTTCGTCACCGAACTTCAATCCGTGGTGGCAGCGATGAACACCCAGGCCGCTCCTGCGCCAAGCTGAGGCTTACGCGAAGCAGGTGAACACGCTGCCTGCTGTCGTCTCGATTGCGCCAGGAGCGGAAGTTGGCCTTCTGCCTAGCAACGAACGTTCGGCTTTGCGCTAACGGCGAGCCGCTGTAGCCAGTCGACGACAGGTGGCCGTGGTAGAAAGTCCAGGATCAACCTTTGAAATCTGGTCCAATGCATCCGTGAGATCGTGAGGAATAACGGCGCCTTCTGAATTGCCGACTGTGAGATCAAGCAGTTTCAGGAGAGCCCGCGCCTTCGCTTCGTCATTGATGACCGCGAGCTTCTTTGCTTTGCCCTCATCGCCATAGAGGCCATAGTCGACCATCGACCAGCACTCGAACGGAACAAGAAAGCGGGCGATTGCGTCCACGGCTTCGGCAAATGCCTCGCCTGCGGTCGCCGGAAGGTCAGCAAGCGCACTGCTGACCCCGGGCGTCGCCAGTGATCGCTCCTGCGGCCAAACCTCACGAAGGAACGGCGCTGCTGCCGCTCGGAAGAGAGCCGCTGCAGATGCTGGTTCTTCTTGCTCTTCGCCATCCTCTGGTGCGTTGGTTGCAGCCTTCGCGGAGAATTCACGAACGAATTGCTGGATCGCATTCGCCGCTGATGCGCGTACTTCATCATCTAGCGTTCGCAGCATCTGTTGAATACGTTGGTTCGGCACCGCAGGCGCACGGCCCTCGCGGAATGCATGAAGGGATTCGACTACTAGACTGAAAACAAGCCGACGACGCGTGTCCCGGCCCAGTCGCGGATCATTGGCGCGTTCGGCCATCGCCGCGCCTATACTTCCCAAAACTTTAGTGAAGTGCGTGCGCCTTGCAACGGCTCGCCAGAGCGCCAACGCGGCGCCGTCATCCTTGAGCAACGGCGCGATGAGATGTTCCTTTGCCCAATCGGGATCAGCGCGAAGAAAATAGGGCAACGCCTCGATCAACCGGTGTTTGGCGATCAGCCCGCTGCGTCCTTCCGCAGCAATTACGATGTCGCGCATCTGCCTTTCCATCGAACCTGCGTGAAAAGCTTGCGCTTCGGGCGACAGGCTCGGGCATGCAGCGAAAAACACGCCGACAAGCTTCCCGGCCGGGGTGTTTAGTGCTTCGCTCGCTATTTGGTCGAGTTCATCACGTTCATCGTTGCGAAAGACACTCAGGTCTTCATCTTCGGTTCTTTCGGGCCTCAGGTTCGTGACTTCTACAGCGATTGGCCAGAGACGAAGCCAGATCGGCAAGGCGAGCGGTAGCTTGACGGCGTGCTTCTTCCAGGCATCCAGCCAGGCGCAAATACCCTCAATCGCATTCGAAAACGATGCGTCGGAGAGCTGAGACAGCAGGCCAAGAACGCTGCCAGCCTCTTCGCCCAGATCCCCATCCTGCGCTGCTTGCCTATCCTGCTGGCGTGGCCTGTGCGCCCAGCCAAAGCGGTTCCAGACCTTCGGGAAGTCGTCGCCACCGTTGTTGGTGGTCTCGAAGTCAGCAAGCACCTTGTCGGCATTGCCCTGCTGGTTGATCCACTCGTTGGCGCGTTCGGCGGGGTCATCATCCCAGCCGCGACGCCCAGTTCCCAAAGCGGCGTCGAGCGCCCTCAGCCGTTCGACGCCTGAAAGGGTGTCGAATTTCGTATCCGGCTTCGCTTCACGACGAGTGACGGTGACCTCTTCGGAGAAACCTTCATCGATCGTCATCTCCGCAAGTTCAGCGAATTGCGCCGACTGCGCATCAAGCCAAGCCTTGGCTCCATCCGGCAGGGCACCGCCGCCGACTTCGATGCGCCGTAGTTCCCGAAAGGACCAATACAGTCGCGCATTCTTTACATCCGCAGGATCAATCTTCTTCGGCCAATGATCCCGTGGAGGGCCTTTCTGAATCCGAGCTACGATGAATTTTTGCGCTCCTGCGTTAATATCGCCGAACCGGACGGCTCGAAGCTCAGTGATCTCCGGGAAGCCGTCCACATCCCAAAACCGATCCTGATCGAGCGCTACGAGGAAGGCCGACACCTCATCAGCGGACGTAATCTGTTCGTTCCGAGACATCGCAGCCCACAAGCGAAGATGCACCGGCGAGCTATTCAGCCTCCAGCGCCGAGCAAAACTCCGTGCATCTGCGAGATCAAGCTCCGAAATTCTAGCGACGACGGCATGTAGCAGTTTCACTGATGGCGCGATGCCATGATGATATACGTCTGGGTCACCATCCTCGCGCGCTCTTGGAGCATCAGCCACGTAGTACGCGCGTCGTAGGTCGCCAAGTTGCCACAGGCGCCTTTGTCCATCCCAGCCCAGCCTGCGAGCAATATCGAGGCCGTGATTGACAGCGGCTTCCAACGCATTAGCCAGCGATGTCAGAAAAGCGATATCATTGAGGTTTGCCAGTTCGAGCACGTTCAGATCAATCAGACCTCCGCTCGTCAGGCCGGCGGACAGGATATGCTCGACAGCCTTCGGCTTGCGCGGCCTCTTAGTGTAGTTCCATCGCCACGCGCCAATTGGCTCGACTTTGAGGCGCGGCGCAACTAGATCAACAATGGCGGCAACCGCCGAACCGGACCGATCGCCCGCCCGTAGTCGCTCCTGAATGCCGTAAATGGCAGTTCCGTTGCGGCCTTCGGATTGAGGCGCTGACCAGCTTTCTTCGATGAGCCGCCAAGCCGAGGCCCACGGTTCTGCAAGATCGCGCGCACCCGGGCCGGTCAATAATTCCTCAACCGCGATACGCTCGATCCTCTGCCCGGGCTTGAGCTTCAGCGCCCAATCGATCGTTCCTTGCTCAGCAACGCGCTTATTCAGAAAGGCGATTACCGTCCGAAACGTCTCGCGGTCTTGCGGGTCAAAATAAGCCCAGGGCCGGATCATGGCATCCGTCGCCGCGCGGGTTCAGCGCAAATCTTTACGACCGCATCAAGCCACTCGATCTCAGCCCTCGCGTCCGAAATCAGCGCCGACAAACGCACCCGTTCACTTGCGTTGCTTCTTCGAAAGAAATGGTCGAAGAGGTCGCGGTCGGATTCCTTGGCCACAGACCACGATGTTTTTACAATTCTTCGCAGTTCGGCATCGACAATTTCTTTCTTCCCATTGATCGCGGACAAAGCTGCCCATCGTTCCAGGGTTGCCCTCAACGCGTCGTGGCCGTTTGCTGAGTCGTAGTGGATCGGTGTGATGCCGCGCCCATTCCAGTCTGCAAGTGCGACTGCGTCCGGCGAGTTTGAGCCGAAAAAAGTGAAACGCTCTTTCAAATCGTCAAAACGCTTGCCGTCCGCTGCGACCGCATTGAGCAGATAACGCATAGGCGGATCATTGGCGCTATAGCCGACCAGCACCAGATGATACAGGCGCGCAGCATCGTAGATGAAATCGGGAACAACGCGGCGGCGCAAATAGAACTCGCCGAAATCCTGATCCGATAGAACAAGCTCCGCAGTTCTCGCCGGGCTCTTGTCGAGCACGCCATGGATATGAAGCACACCCGAGAACTCCGAATGCCGCGATGGCCTTGGGATCGAGCCGAGAGAGTAAGTCTCAACGGGCGACCGAAGGCGTTGGGCAGCAACTTGAAGCAGCCGATCAAAGTTTGTTGTCACGATGGTTTTCGCGCCGCCGCGTTCGGCAAGGGCTATGAGCGCCTTGTGGATCGCGGTTGGGCTTGCCGCATCTGAACGCAGGATGGTCGAAACCCTCCGCCTAACCTGGCTATCGCCACGTGTTTGATCGTCGAGTCGGCGTTCAAGCATGCCGAGGACAACATCATAGTCGCCGACGATGAACCGCTTCACTTCGGCAGTCTGCCGATCGGTCAAACCCCCGCAGTTGGTCTGCCACTGGTTGCAAGCTCCCGATGGCAGTCCTGCCAATACGCTGTGCGTAGACGCATCAAGTGTTGCGTAAACGTCCAGGACAAGTTGACGAAAGTCGGGAAGCCCAGCAGGACGCGATATACCTGCGCCACAAATGAACAGCACTTCGCCGCGTGCATGAGCTAGCAGGAGCCGCTCGGGGAGAGCGGCAATCCCTGGACCCATCTGTACGACTCTATCCTCAATTGCGACGTCGTCGTCCAAAGCTCTTCGCATTCGTAGGCTCATTAAACCACGTGTCGCTGTAGTGTGCGGCTGCCATCTTGGAGAGCGGTGCGCTCTTCCGCTCTCGGCCCAATGTACGTCATTTGAGCCAATGTCGTCATTTGAGCCAGTGTCATTAGCGTCCAGGACGCGGACGCTACCTAAGCTCGCTTTGGCTACCTTCGGCTGCTTGACCGCCAGCCCCAGCGGGCTGCCCAGAAGCAGGCGTTCCAAACGTCAGAAACGGGCCATGAGCGGCAGCTAGGCGCCCCTGAGAAAGCGGAGATTTCAGCTGTCGCAGCGGCGAGCGGCGCAATCCGGCCGTGGCCGCTTCGTCACCGAACTTCAATCCGTGGTGGCGGCGATGCCCCCTCCCCCAGGCTGCTCCTGCGCCAAGCTGAGGCTTACACGGCGCAGGTGAGCGAACGACTTGCCGCTCTCGTCGCGCTTGCGCTGCTCGAAAACGCTCTAACGGAGCTTGGCGATCCCGATGCCATCGAGTTTGGCACGGTCCTTGATGGATTCCTCGCTGCGGGTCATCGCTTTCGAAATTGCCTTCAGTGCCATGCCCTTCCTGGCGAGCAACTTCAGCTTCTCGAGTTCCTCATAGGTCCAGGGCTGGCGATGCCGTTCAAATCGCTCGGTCATGATCTGCTCCCGCTCCGCCGGGACATCTCCGGCATTCGCGCCATCCATACTAGAGCTTTTTCGCGTGAAGTGGACACCGGATCGCGGCGGGAAAACGCGTTAAAACAAAGATCTAGAGCAATTGAGCGATCCAGTCGGGTTGGACATTGCTCTAGCGATGGCGGCGAATTTGCTCGTAGCTGTCCGCGCCGTCTTTACGGGTGCGACCGCGCCAGATTCGCGCGCTGGTCGGCTTCGTCGCCATGATGCCCTCCTTCTGGTCAATCTCAGCGCGTGGGCGATCAGCGCAGCGTCCGCTCCAGGAAATTGCGGACGAGCGGCAGGGCTTGCTCAAAATGCGTTTCCAGCAGCCAGTGGCCGGCATCGTCGATGAGATGCAGTTCGGCGTCTGGCAGGTCGCGGTGATAGGCGCGGGCTGACTCGGCCGGCATGTAGCCATCCTCCGGCCCCCACACGATCAGCGTCGGCGGCTGATGCTCGCGCAGATAGGATTGGTAGCGCGGAAACCATTCAAGGTTCTGTTCGAGCTTTTCCATCAGCCCGATCGACACAGCCTTTCGCACAGGGCTGTCCATCAACGGCCAGTGTAGCTTCCAGAGGTCGGGCGGAACCCGGCTCGCGACCTCTTTCGAGACCTCGCCGACAAACTCCTTGCGGAACCCCTCCTCGCTGACCGCCTGTTCGAGCGGGCGGTGCTTCTCGTCAGATTTGTCAGCCCACCAAGCCTTGATCGTCTCGTATTTCGGGCCAAGAACGTCTTCGTAGATGTCGCCGTTCTGGATGATGAGCGCGGCGATCCTGTCAGGATGCGCGGCGGCGTGCCGGAGACCGATCTGCGATCCGTAATCGTGGAGCCAGACGCCATAGCGTTCCAGGCCGAGCGCATCCGTCACATCTGCGAGCACGTCGGCAAAGGCGTCGAAATCATATCCGAACCCGGCCGGGTCCGGCGTCTCGCTATAGCCGAAGCCTGGCCAATCGAAGGCGATGGTGCGCCAGCGATCGGCCAGAGCCGGCATCAGGCGCCGAAACTGAAAGGATGAGCACGGATAGCCGTGCAGCAGAAGCACGGCCGGAGCATCCTCCGGGCCAGCTTCGCGAATAAACAGGTTGTGACCGCCGATCTCTGCGTATCGATGAACGATCGCGTGCTGTTGCATGACAACGACCTCTCGGACTGATTCCGTCTAAACCAGCACAGACGGTGCCTGTTCCGAAAATTCGCTCCCCTAAAGGCTGAACGTGGCTCATCGCCAGGGAGCAGGCACTCGTCATCGCGAGAGCAGAACCAGATCGGAACGCAGATGGGCCGGATCTGACAAATCGGCTTCGATGGCCGCGTGGAGCTGCTTCCAGATTGGCACGGCTTCGGTCAGCACAGCCCTGCCGGCCGGTGTCAGAGACAGGAGGCGGACCCGCCGGTCCGCCCCGTCATGGCTGGTCTCGACGAGTTCGCGGCGCTCCAGCGGCTTGAGGTTCGCGGTCAGCGTCGTCCGGTCCATCGCCAGCAAGGAGGCGACACTGCCAAGGCTTGGCGGCTTGGGACGGTTCAGCGACATCAGGAGCGAGAATTGGCCGCTGCTGATGCCGACAGGCTTCAGCGCCAGATCGAAGCGTCGCGCGAGCGCGCGGGCTGCCCGTTGTGCATGGAGGCACAGGCAGGCATCGCGCACCAGAAGCGTCGTTTCAAAGGAGGGTTCGGTTTCAGCGCACATCAGACCGGTTGACATCGGGGCACTATATAGGTTGATATCAACTAAATAAAGCGAGCATCGATCGATGCCCGTGCCGATCGGCATCGGGGTCGGAGAGGGATTTGGATCGAACCAGGCCCCGGATCGAACAGGGGCTTGGATCAAACAGGGAGAAGACC
Organism: Bosea vaviloviae; assembly: GCF_001741865.1. Lineage (NCBI taxonomy): Bacteria > Pseudomonadati > Pseudomonadota > Alphaproteobacteria > Hyphomicrobiales > Alloboseaceae > Allobosea > Allobosea vaviloviae. The sequence continues at coordinate 3,199,526 of NZ_CP017147.1, read as the reverse complement.
ATGAAGATCGTGACCAGCTTGAGCTTTCAGGGGCAATGCCGCGAGGCGTTCGAGTTCTACGCGGCGGTTCTCGGCGGCAAGATCACCGCCGCAATTTCTTATGGCGACGCGCCTCCCGGCATGCCGATCACCGACGAGAAGTATAAGAGCTGGCTGATGCATTGCTGGCTGGAGGTCGGTGATCAGGCCCTGATGGGCGCCGATATGGATGCCGCCTGGGCGCCCAACATCGAGAAACCGAAGAACGGCTTCGACGTCACCCTGCACAGCACGGACAAGGCGCAAGGCCAGCGCCGGTTCGAGCAGCTGTCGGCGGGCGGCAAGGCGGTCATGCCTTTCGGCGAGACCTTCTGGTCGCCGGGCTTCGGCTCGCTGGTCGACAAGTTCGGCATCCCCTGGATGGTCAACACCATTCCGTCCGCCGATTGGAAGCCGCAGGGCTGACGCCTGCGACAGGCGCGGCGCGATGCCAGGGCTGGCGCATGCCGCCAGGACCGACCCGTTATCCGTAGTCAGGAGATCAGGATGGACCGTCCTTATCGATGGGTGATCGTTGCCGCCGGTGGATTGCTCGGCTGCGCCGCGGTCGGGGCCATGTTCTCGCTGCCCGTCTTCCTGCGGCCGATGGCGCAGGACACAGGCTGGTCGGTTACCGGCATTTCCACCGCCATGACGATCGGCTTTCTCGCCATGGCAGCCGCCAGCATGGTCTGGGGCGGCCTCTCCGACAGGTTCGGGCCGCGCCCCGTGGTCCTGACCGGATCGATCGTGCTCGCAGTGAGCCTTGCCCTCGCCAGCCGGGCAGATTCGCTGATCGAATTCCAATTGCTGTTCGGCCTGCTGGTCGGGGCGGCGACAGCGGCCGTCTTTGCGCCGATGATGGCCTGCGTCACCGGCTGGTTCGATACGCAGCGCGGCCTGGCGGTCTCGCTGGTTTCCGCGGGCATGGGCATGGCCCCGATGACCATGGCCCCGCTCGCGGCCTGGCTGGTCACGGTCCACCACTGGCGTGGCGCCATGCTGATCATGGCCGGCATCGCGGCTGCGCTGATGATCCCGGCTGCGCTGCTGGTGCGCCGGCCGCCGGTGCAGGACGATGAGCCGGCCCAGACCTCCACCGACGCGGCCGAGCCTGGCATGACGGTCGGCCAAGCGGTGCGCTCGCCGCAATTCATCACCCTGATGCTGGCGAATTTCTTCTGCTGCGCCACGCATTCCGGGCCGATCTTCCATACCGTGGCCTATGCCGTGACCTGCGGCATCCCCATGGTCGCGGCCGTCTCGATCTATAGCGTCGAAGGCTTGGCCGGCATGTTCGGCCGCATCGGCTTCGGCCTCGCGGGGGACCGGCTCGGGGCGCAGCGCGTCCTTGTCGCCGGGCTGCTGGCCCAGGCCTTCGGCGTGCTCGCCTATGCCTTCGCAGGCCAACTCGGCAGCTTCTATGCGGTGGCCGTTCTGGTCGGCTTCATCTACGCCGGCACGATGCCGCTCTACGCCGTGATCATCCGCGAGAATTTCCCGCAGAGGATGATGGGCACGATCATCGGTGGAACCGCGATGGCCGGCAGCCTCGGCATGTCGACGGGGCCTGTGCTCGGCGGCTTGATCTACGACAATTTCGGGAGCTATGCGCCGCTATACGTCGCGTCCTGGGGCCTGGGTCTGGCGGCAACGCTGGTGCTGGCCACCTTCAGGCCGTTCCCGGCAAAATCGCCGCTGCAACTCGCCACGGCGTGAAGGAGTTGCCCGGACAAGACGGCGCCTGGGTGGAGACATGCGCCTGGCTAGCGAGAGCATTTTCAAGCGAAGTGGACACCGGTTCGCGCCAGGAAAATGCGACAAAACAAGGAGATAGACATTTCCGCGCTTCGGAGAAACGCGGAAATGCTCTGACTTAAGAAGACGGCTGATGGGGATATAGGGCCGGAATTCGGCTTCACAGCGAAAGGACGCGTCATGGCAAAGAACACGATCTGTCTCTGGTTCGATAAGGACGCTGAGGCTGCGGCCCGCTTCTACGCGGCGACCTTTCCCAATAGCGCGGTGGGCGCCGTCCACCGCGCACCCAGCGACTACCCCTCCGGCAAGGCGGGCGACGTGCTGACGGTCGAATTCACGGTTGCCGGCGTCGCTTGCGTCGGCCTCAATGGCGGTCCCGCGTTCAAGCCTGACGAAGCCTTCTCGTTCCAGATCGCCACCGACGATCAGGAGGAGACCGACCGCTACTGGAATGCCATCGTCGGCAATGGCGGCCAGGAGAGCGCCTGCAGCTGGTGCAAGGACAAGTGGGGGATTTCCTGGCAAATCACGCCGCGCGTCCTGATCGACGCCCTGGCGGCTGGCGGCGACGAGGCCAAGCGCGCCTTCGATGCCATGATGACCATGGGGAAAATCGACGTCGCCGCGATCGAGGCGGCGCGGCGCGGTTGAGGCTCGTCGCGTCTGGCGGCCACATTGCTGCCGGAGCATGCCCACCTTCCACCTATGTCGGTGGCTTGCTTTGGCGGCGGCCCATCGTTCCGGCTCGGCGCCAGGAGCGGATATTGGGACATGACCCGGGACCGGACAGTCAGGATGGCTTCAGCCTCGATAGCGCGCGGCCGGTTTGGAGTTGCTGAAGCCTGACGCCAGAACGCCACGCGCCTGCTCAAAGGCCTCCCATGCCGCGGCGTCGGGCACCGGCGGGATCGTGACCAGTTCCCGACGATCGAAGCCGACCAGAGCCGCGTCGACGAGGTCCTCGACCTCCATGACGTCGGGAACCTTGCTGATGTCGCCACCGGCCCGTTCGTAAATTTCCGTGCGTGTAGCCGCGGGCAGCACAGCCTGCACATAGACGCCCTTCGACGCCATTTCGGCGGCCAGCCCCTGCGAAAGCGTCATCAGATAGGATTTTGTCGCTGGGTAGATGCCCCTTGCGTATTCCGGAATCAGAGCCAGCACCGATGCGATATTGATGATCGCACCATTGCCCCGTTCGACCATGCCGTCGATGACGGCAGAGGTGAGCAAGGTCGGCACGAGGACGTTCAGCCGCAGCAGCTTGTACATCTCCGCAGGATCGGCCGTCGCGAAATCGCCGATCAGGCCGGCGCCGGCGTTGTTGACGAGAATATCGATCGGCGGGTCGGAACGAAGGCGCTGGAGGACCGGTTCGAGTTGCGGACCCTCGATCAGGTCGGCCGTGATCACCTCGATCGCGACGCCATGTGCTTTGCGCAATTCGGCCGCGAGGGCGTTGAGCCTGTCGGCAGTGCGAGCGACGATGACAAGGTCGTGGCCGCGTGCGGCCAGGCGGCGTGCATAGACTGCGCCGATGCCGCTCGAAGCGCCAGTAATGAGTGCTGTCGTCATGGATGTTCTCTTGGATGTTCTCTTGGGTCGCGTGTTGCGAAAAGGGGCCGAATGGGAGGTCAGCCGCGCGCTTTCAGATGAAGCATCGGATGATGCTCGTAGTGACCGGCGCCATTCCTGACGATGGGGTCTTGCGAGGTGATCGCCTCGATCTCCAGATCGTCAGTGATCTGGTAGAGCGACACCCCGTAACCACCATTCGGGTCCATCACGGGGCCGTGCGCGACGATCTGGCCCTTTTCGAGCAGGGCATCCAGGAAGGCCCCGTGCTGCTTCATCCAGTCTTTCTCATCGGCGGTCATCGTCGCCAGAAAGTCCGCGCGGGGCGGAATATACTTGCAGAGGTAGTATTTCATGCTTTCGCTCCTCAGCTAATGGGACATGCCGGTTTGCTTGACTGTGCCGCGATGTGAGGGATCAATCGATCACGCCCATCTGCTTGCGGAAGCTCTTCTCGAAGATCTTCTCGGGGATGAAGCGCCGCATGAGGCGCAGACGGCCCGCCATTGTCCCGGGTGTGTACCGAAGGCTCGGCTCCTTGTCGGTGGCGGCCAGCACCACTTTCTCCGCCACGGCTTCCACCGGGTCACCATTCGCGATGCCGTTGCGCCATGTCGCATTCGCTGCCGCGCGTCCTTTGTCGTAGACGCTCAGGATTTGGTCGGGCTTGTCCCCGTTGTCTTCCAGCGCGGTGCGGGTGAAGGCGGGCTCGACCAGGGACACACGAATTCCGAGCGTACGAAGCTCGTGATCGAGCGACTCGGAATAGCCTTCGACGGCGTGTTTGGTGGCGTTGTAGAGCGCCGTATAGGGACCTGGCAGGAAACCGGCGACCGAACTGATGTTGATGATCCGGCCCTTGCCCTGCTTGCGCATGATGGGCAGCACCTCCTTGGTCGTGCGGAGGATGCCGTAGACATTGATGTCGAACAGATTCTGGGCCTGGCCGATCGATGATTCCTCGGCGGCGCCGATCAGGCTGCGGCCGGCATTGTTGACGAGCACGTCGATCCGGCCTGCAAGCCCGATGACCTCCTTGACCAAGAGCTTGACCGACTCGTCGTCGGTGACGTCGCAGCGCAGCATATGAATGCCCTGGCGCACCTCATTGGGCGCGGCCTGGCGGCTGGTGCCGAACACCCGGTAGCCCGCGCGGATGAGCGCGACCCCGGCCGCAAGCCCGATGCCCCCCGAAGCGCCTGTGATCAGCGCGACCTTTTCACCCGCCATGCGCGATTGACCCTGTGCCATCCCAAATTCCCTCTTCAACGAAAGATAATGATTACGCTCGTAATCATTGCCAGTTATGATTATGATCATAATCATTGTCAAGGACCAGCGTTTGGGGCGGACACCGAGACCTGGCGAAAAGAGGCACCCCGGTCTGATATGTGATCAGCACCATTGATGAGGAATGCGGTCGTGAAGGTAAGCAAGGAAACGGTCGAGCAGAATCGCGAGCGCGTGATCGACACCGCCGCAAAGCTCTTCCGCGAACGCGGAATCGACGGGATCGGCCTTGCCGACCTGATGAAAGCGGCCGGGCTCACCCACGGAGCTTTCTATCGGCAGTTCAAGTCGAAGGACGACCTCGTCGTTCAGGCGGTCAAGCGGGCCTATGACGATATGAGCGCGGATCTGGCGCGCCGTATTGCCGCCAGCGATGATCCGCTGCAGACGCTCGTGCGCCACTACGTCTCCGACGATCACCGGGATGATCCGGGGCACGGGTGCAGCCTTGCGGCGCTGGCTGGCGATGCGGCACGACATGACGACCCGGCGCTGCGGGCGTTCTTCGGCAATATCGTCAGCAATTATATCGCGCTTCTCACCAGGCTCGTGCCAGGAGGCGACCCGGTCGCCAAGCGCAGTACAGCGATCGCCGTTCTTGCCGAGATGATCGGATCGGTCGTGCTCTCCCGCGCCGTGCCGGATCCGACGCTGTCCGGCGAGATCATCGACACGGTCTCGAACGATCTCGTGAAGCGACACTCGACACCGATTTCTGCATGAACGGTGACGTCGAACCGCTCGAAACCGCGCCCAGGCGCGCCCCCTCGCGCCAGGTGCGGACTTTTGGCTCAGAGCGGATTTGGGCTCAGGGCGGACTTGGGTTCGGAGCGGACTTGGGCTCGGAGCGGACTTGGGCTCGGAGCGGGCTTGGGCTCGGAGCGGGCTTGGGCTCATCGCCCGAAAGGCCCCCCGCGCGGGAGCCGCGCCACCTCGCCAGCGGTCACAACCGCCGGCCCTTCCCGTTCAGAGCTTCGATCGTAGCCGATCGGCGACGCGGCTGGCGATCTCGGCAGGCGCCTCGTCGGGGATCGGGAACACCGAACTGACGTTGATCTCGCCAAGCACGTAAGCATCGGCACCGTCGTCCCCGGGCGGACCGAGCATGAAGTCCGCGTCCCAGATCATCGGCAGGTCGCACTGCTGGATGCCCAGCAAAGTGGTGAGCTGTGGCGTCCACTCGTCTTCCATCAAGCGGCGCAGACGCTGAAAGCGCGGCTCGGCATTGGATGTGTAGAGCCGCGGCCCGGCCTGCGCGCGCGCCGCTGGCGCCGCCACCAAGGCCTTGACCTTCTGATGCCCGAAGCCGCGCTCGCCTGCCATATAACAACGCACCACGCCTTCGCTCAGACGCGCCTGGAAAAGCTGATCGATCACACAGCCGTCGTCGAAATACGCGACGCAGCGTTCCAGAAACGCATCCAGCGCCAGCTCCTCCGGCACATCCTTGGTGGCGTCCAGCACGCGCGCCATCGGCCGATCGACTCGACTGGCCAGCATCTCGACCTTCCACACGCCTTGGCCGCCATTGCCGCGATTGCGCTTGATCACGCGCGGCCCAGCGGCAAGCCGCCCCGGAAATTCGGCGCGCATCGCCTCGGCGGTTCGATAAAGCGCCGTGTCGCCACCCCAGCTCATCATCCTGGTTCGATGGAGGACCTCCTTGACGCCCATCGTGAGGATGACATCGGGATGAGCGCTCACCCAGACGCCACGCGCTGCGACCTCGCGCAGCAGCCCGTCGAGGTTTGAGCGGTTTCGCCCCTCATGGATCGGATTGACCCAGACGAGCACGCCATCGAACCTGGCGAGCTCTGCCCGAACGGCATCCAGGCATTCGTCCTCGTAGATGACGGGTTCTGCCTTGACGCCGACATCGGCGAGCGCCGCGAATACGGCCTTGAACCGGCTGGTCGCCAGCGTGGCGCTGCGGCGTTCCGCTTCATCACCCCGCCACAGAATGGCGACGCGGCCAAGGTGAGTTCTGGATTCGGACATGAAAAACGGCTCCCATTCAATCGTGCTCCGGCCGCGCGCGAACGCGCCGACCGCGAGCAGGACTTGGACGGGGAACCGTCTTGAGGCGCCGGGAGCCTGCGACGCCCCGACGCTCGATAGATAGATCCGACACGCCGCGCGATCAAGCTTCAGCGTCAGATGGAAACAGACGAGCTGAAGGTCTTTGCCGCAAATCCAAGGGGCTGCCTGGAAACCTCCCGAGCCCTCATCCTGAGAGCCTGGTCGGGAATGAATCGAGCGATATCGAGGGTCTCCGATCGTTTGCCATCACCCGCGCCGTCATTCCGGACAAGCCGCGTCAGCGGCGCAGATCCGGAATCCATCGGAGGCCACCGAACTCTACGATGGATTCCGGATCTCCGCTTCGCTGCGTCCGGAATGACGGCGCGTAGATGATCAAGGCTGAGCCATTGACATCATTGGGTTCATTCCAGGTCAGCCTCTGGCTGGACAGCTCGAGGCAGCACTGACGGCCGGGTTCAGGCCGCGCGCGCCACGGCCCCCTCGACGACGACATAAGGCTGTTCGCCCTCCAGCATCTCGACGCGGGCGCGCACGCCATAGACATCGGCGAGCAGCGCCGGTGTCACGATCTCGCGCGGGGTTCCCAGCGCCACCAGCCGCGACCGTGCCAGCACCATGATGCGGTCGGCGAAGCGCAGCGCCTGATTGAGGTCGTGGATCGAGATCAGCACCAGCATGCCGCGCTCGCGGGCCAGCCGCTGCACCAGTGAGAGAACCTCGAACTGGCGGTGGAGATCGAGCGCGCTGGTCGGCTCGTCGAGCAGCAGGATGTCGGGCTCGCGCGCCAGCGTCTGGGCAATCGAGACGAGCTGGCGCTGGCCGCCCGAGAGTTCGCCCAGCCCGCGGAAGGCCAGGTCCTCGATCTCGAGTTCGCGCAGCACCGTGTCGATACGCTTCAATTCATCGTCGCTGACCGACCAGGAGCCGCCCTGCTTGAAGGCGAGCAGGATCGACTCGTAGACGGTGAGCACGGCATTCACCGCCGTGTCCTGAGGCAGGTAGCAGGCGTTTGGCCGGCTGCGTCCCGCGACCGCGCTCTTGCCCTCGATCGCGACCTCGCCGACACCGGAAATCAGCCCGGCGATGCGCCGGAACAGGCTCGACTTGCCGGCCGCGTTGGGCCCGACCACGGCGACGACTTCGCCGCCCGCAAGCACAGGCGTCGTGATCCCTTCCAGGACGCTGCGGCGGCCATAGGAGACGCCGACGCCGTCGAGCCTGAGGCTCACCATGACCGCTTCCTGCTCGTCATGATCAGGCTGAAGAAGAACGGCACGCCGATCAGCGCGGTCACGATGCTGATCGGGAAGATCAGGCCCGGGATCAGTGATTTCGAGACGACCGAGGAGGCCGAGAGGATCGCCGCTCCCGCCAGCGCCGAGGCCGGCACGAAGAAGCGCTGGTCCTCGCCGATCACCATGCGCGCGATATGAGGGCCGACAAGGCCGATGAAGCCGATCGTGCCGACGAAGGAGACCGGCACCGCGGCGAGCAGGCTGACAAGCAGCATGATCTCGAGTCGCAGCCGCTTGACGTTGATGCCGAAGCTCGCCGCCTTGTCGTCGCCGAGCCTGAGCGTCGTCAGCGCCCAGGCACGGTGGAAGAAGAAGGGCAGGCTCAGGGCCAGCACGCCGGTGGTGATGGCGAGCTTGTTCCAGCTCGCCTTGGTCAGCGAGCCCATCATCCAGAACACCACTGCGCCAAGCGCCTGCTCGGAGGCGAAGAATTGCAGCAAGGCGAGCAATGCGTTGAAGGTGAAGACCAGCGCGATGCCGAGCAGGATCACGGTCTCGGTGGTGACGCCGCGCGATTGGCTGAGAACATGGATCAGCAGCGCTGCGCCCATCGCCACGATGAAGGCGTTGATCGAGACGATATAGTCGGCCGCGATCGGCAGCAGGCCGACGCCGAAGACGAGCGCGAGCGCAGCGCCAAAGCTCGCCGCCGCCGAGATGCCGAGCGTGAAGGGGCTGGCGAGCGGGTTGTTCAGGATGGTCTGCATCTGCGCGCCCGCCACCGCGAGCGACGCGCCGGTGACGACCGCCATCAGCGCGACCGGCAGCCGGATATCCCAGATCACCACCCGCAGCGCAGCCGGCACGCCCGCGGGATCAAACAGCGCCTCGAGCACCTGGCTGGCGCTGTAACGCGCCGGGCCCAGCATCAGGTCGACGATGAAGCTCGCCAGCAGCAGCCCGAACAGCCCCAGCAGGATCAGGCGCCGGCGGAATGTCAGGGCGCGATAGGCGAAGCGCGCCTGCACCGCGTCCCGGGCGACGGTTGCGGTCATTGCCCCGGCCTGCTCTCGACCGTGACCCAGTAGCCGGGCTCATAAGGCAGCGGCAGGAAGCGCTCATGCAGCGTCTTCAGCGTCGCCTCGGCATCGATGTCCTTGAACAGCTCGGGATGCAGCCATGTCGCGATCTCCTGGATCGCCACGAACTGATAGGGGCTGTTGTAGAACTGGTGCCAGATCGCGTGGACACGCCCGTTCCTGACGGCTTGCGTCTGCGCGAAGGCAGGGCGCTTGGCGAGCGCGGCAAGCCGGCGGCGCGCTTCGGGAAGATCGCTGCCCGGCCCGAGCCCGACCCAGGCGCCGTTGGGCACATAGGCGCTCCAATTGCCCCCGGTCACGATCACCACCTCGGGATTGGCCGCGACGACCGCTTCCGGGTTGACGGTTCCGAAGGTGCCGGGGATCAGGTCGGCGGCGAGATTCCTGCCGCCCGCGATCTCGACCATCTTGCCGAAATTCTCGTTGCCGAAGGACATGCAGCAATCGTCGGAATAACCGCCGGCGCGCTCGATCATCACGACGGGCTTCTTCAGGTTTTGCGCCTTGGCCAGCCGCTCGGTGATGCGGGCGATCTCGGCGGCGCGGAAGGAGACGAAGTCCTCGGCGATCGCCTCCTTGCCGAAGAGCTTGCCGATCAATCGCATCGAGGGCTCGGTGTTCTGGAACGGCTTCTCGCGGAAATCGACATAGACCACCGGGATGCCGACCGCGGCGAGCTTCTCGACCAGGCTCGCCTCGTCGCTGGCGATCTTCGCCTCGACATTGAGGAAGAGCACGTCGGGCTTGAGAGCGATCGCCTGCTCGATGTCGAAGGCGCCCTCCTTCATGCCGCCGAAGGTCGGGAGCTTCGCGATCCCGGGATAGCGCGCGAGATAGGCCTTGTAGCTGTCGGGGTCGGCCTTCGGCAGGTCGTCGCGCCAGGCGATGACGCGCTTGAACGGCTCGTCGCGATCCAGCGCGGCGACGAAATACATCTGCCGCCCCTCGCCCAGGATCACGCGCCGCACCGGCGTCTCGACCTCGACCTTGCGGCCGAGCACGTCCGTGACCGCGACCTTCTCCGCCTGCGCCGGCTTGATCGCGACCAGCAGCACTGCTGCAAGGCCGACAGCTCCAAGAATATTGCGGAGAGAAAACATCAGAAAAGCCCTTCGAGGAAGTGTCGGGCTCGTATGTCTGGGCTCGTATAGGGTCAAGGTTTATCTTTTTGAATTGGTCTAAACAAAGATATGATTACGACCCGGAACAGTAGAATCTCTGCCTGCTCCCGCCAGATTCCGCGCTTGCCTGGTTCGCCGCGAGCGCCCGATCGAAAGCTCCGTTCATCGCAGGCTTTCGAGCGGGCGGTGACGAATGAGACAAGCGCGGGGGACCCCTCTCCCGCATCGAAATCGAATGACGCGGGAACCGCGCCGGAGAACCCTCTCCTGTAAGGAGAGGGCAGGGTGAGGTGTCGGCCGTTATCCGGAGGGGACGAGCCCTCACCGCCGCGCGCGGTTGGCTTTGCGCTTTACTGGCCCAGGGGCCGACACCTCATCCCTGCCCTTCTCCTTACAGGAGAAGGGTTCCCCGCGCGCTTCATCCGGCGCTTCGCTTCCATCTCACCCGCGAGGGAGGAGCTGTGCATGATCCGCTCAGCCCCCCAACCGGACAGCCCTGGGCCGCAACCACGCTTGCCCGGGCCACTGCTTTCGTGCTCTGCAAACCGGCATCGACGTGACGGGCACCCAGCCATGACGGCCTTGCATCATAATCTCAGCCTGAAAGACGAGATCCGCGACTACTGGTCGATGCGCTCGGAAAATTTCGACAGCCAGCCCGGCCACGAGATCTTCTCGGCCGATGAGCGGCGAGCCTGGCTTGCGCTGTTCGCGCGCCATCTCGGCGAGGCAAGTGGCGGAAGAGCCCTCGACCTCGCCAGCGGAACAGGCGTGATATCGCTGTTGCTGGCGGAGCTCGGCTATAGCGTGACGGGGCTCGACCTCTCCGAGGCGATGCTCGCCCGGGCCCGCGCCAAGACCGCGGGCAAGCCGATCCGGCTTTATGCCGGCGACGCCGAGGACACGCTCGAGGCCGATGACAGCTATGACGTGGTGGCGACGCGCCATCTGGTCTGGACGCTGCCGGACCCGCCCGCCTCCTTCCGCGAGTGGCTGCGTGTCCTCAAGCCCGGCGGCAGGGTCGCGATCGTCGATGTCGACATGACCAATCCGCGTCCGGGCAATGGCAGGCCGCTGCGCCTGCTCGCCGGAATCGCCAGGCGCTTCGCGAAGCTGCCGCCGCCGGCGGCGCACGCCGCTATGCACGCCGACATCGTCTCGCGGGTCTATTTCTCGCAGGGCTGCCGGCCCGAAGAGGTCGCCCGGCTGCTCGGCGAGGCAGGCTTCGTCGGCATCGCGATCGATCGCGACCTGCATGCGATCCATCGCGCGCAAGGCCGCTTCATGCCGCTGCACAAGCGGCTGGAACGTGCCAGCCAGGACCGTTTCCTGGTCTCTGCCCGCAAGCCCGGCTGACGCCGCCAGCAAGCCAGCGCGCGCCGCTGCGCTTCACGGTGCAGGCTTGTCGCCCTTTCGCCGCTCATCGAGTCCAACCCAGTAGCCGGGACGATAGGGCAGCGGCAGGAAGCGCTCATGGAGTTGGCGCAATGTCTCCTCCGGATCGAGATCGGCGAAGAGCGCGGGATGGAGCCAGCCTGCGATCCGCTGGATCGCCACGAACTGGTAGGGGTTGTTGTAGAACTGATGCCAGATGGCATAGACGCGACCATTCGCGACGGCCGCCGTCTGGGCGAAGGCGGGACGCCTGGCAAGTGCCGCGAGCTTGCGCTTGGCCTCCACGAGATCGGCTCCCGGCCCCAGGCCGACCCAGCCTCCCCCGGGAGCAAGCGCGCCCCAATTGCCGCCGGTCGCGATGACGACCTCGGGATTGCGGGCGACGATCGTTTCCGGATTGATCGTCCCGAATGTCCCCGACAGCAATTCGCTTCCGAGATTCGTCCCGCCGGCGATCTCGACCATCTTGCCGAAGTTCTCAGGGCCGAAGGTCATGCAGCAATCGTCGGAATAGCCGGGTATCCGGTCGAGCATCACCAGCGGCCGCCTGAGCTCGGGCGTCTTCAGGTCCTGCGCCTTGGCCAGCCGCTCGGTCACCCGCGCGATCTCGCTCGCGCGAAAGGCGATCAACGCCTCCGCGACCTCCGACCGGCCAAAGAGCTGCCCCATCAATCGCATCGACGGTTCGGTGTTCCGGAACGGCGCATGGCGAAAATCGATATAGACGACCGGCACGCCGACGGCGGCGAGCTTTTCGATGAGCTGCATCTCCTCCCCGGCGCGCTGCGCCTCGACATTCAGAAAGACCACGTCCGGCTTCAGCGAGATGGCCTTTTCGATATCGAAGCCGCCCTGGCTCGCCGAGCCGAATTTGGGCAATGCCGCGACCTCGGGATAGCGGGCGAGGTAGGCCCGGTAGGTGTCGGGGTCGGCCTTTTCGAGGTCGTCCCCCCAGCCGATCACGCGGCGGAAGGGTGCCTCGCGATCAAGCGCGGCGACGATGTGAATCTGCCGCCCCTCGCCGAGGAGAACCCGCTCGACCGGCACCGCCACTTTGACGCGGCGCCCAAGCACATCCGTCACCGTGGCCTGCTCTGCGCGAGCCGCCGCGCTGCAGAGGATGACGCTCAGCGACAGCAGGATGGACCGCGCCATCAGCGCGGCCCGGGCTACGCGGCCCCGCAGGCCTATCTGCCGGCCAAAAGCGAGGCCCGTCAGCCTCACAGGTCGACCGACATGGACAGGCGATAGGTCCGCGGCGCGCCGAGATAGAAGGTCCCGAATGAAGCGACGCTCGACCAGTATTTCTCGGCCGTGACGTTCTGGACGGAGGCTCGGAAGGTCGTCTTGCGGCCGGCGATCTCGGTGGCGTAGCGCGCCCCGATATCGACCCGCGCCCAGTCCGGCAGGGATTGGGTGTTGGCGGCATCGATATACTGCTTGCTGGTGTAGACCAGCGTGCCCGTCAGCGTCAGGCCCTTGAGCCAGGGCAGGTCCCATTCGGCGCCGAGATTGAACTGTGCGGGCGGCACGCCGATCGGATCGTTGCCGCGATTGGCCGCGACTGCCGTCTTGGTCAGTTTTCCATCGAGCAAGGCAAGCCCGCCCAGGAGCCGCAGCCCCGCCGCGACCTCGCCGTAAATATTGAACTCGAGCCCGCGAACGCGCTGCTCGCCACCGACGACGAACAGATTGCCGTTGAGCTCCCCGCTCGGCTTGGTGATCTGGAAGCCGGCAAGCGTCGCGCCGAAGCTGCCATATTGCAGCTTCGCGCCGGCCTCGTACTGCTTCGTCCGATAGGGGGCGAAGGTCTCTCCGGCATTGCTGGCGGTGTTGGGGGCAATGTCGCCGCGGCTCAGCCCTTCCACATAATTGGCATAGAGCGACAGATTCTGGTGCGGTCGCAGGACGAGCCCGACCAAAGGGGTTGTGGCGCTCTCGTCATAGGACGACGTGACCGCCCCGTTTGTCGTAGCATAATTGGTGGATTGGACGGACTGCCGGCGCACGCCGAGCGTCAGAGCGACACGCTCGTCCAGCACCGACAGCGTGTCGGCGAGCGCGACGCTCGTCAGGTCGCTGTCCGAGAGCCTGATGCGGGGTGCGCGCGTCGCGAATTGCGGTGCCGTCAGCGCCGGAGCGTAGATGTTCGAGGCGAAGGCCCGCCCAGCGGTCAGGGCCCGATCAGTGTCCTCGCGGTAGTAGGAGGCCTGGAAAGTCAGCGCATGCTTGACGAAGCCTGTATCGAAACGGGCGCGGAAACCGGCATCATAGGTCTGCCGAGCGATCGTCATGTCGAAATATTGCGGCGCCTGGGTGGTGTCGCCATTCAGATTGAGAATCGTGGGCAAGGGCGAATTGGCAAAGAAGCGGTTGACCCGCGTCCGTGAGCCGCCGGCATTGGCGAACAGCGTCACGTTGTCGGTGAGGTCGTACTCGTTCTTGATCAGCGCCGAACTATCGTCGACCTGCGAGAACTCCCAGGGCTGGATCATGTTGCGGGCGCCATTGGGCGCCTTTGGAACCGGAATGCCCGCGCTCATCCTGTAGGGGCGCGAAGGCGCATCCCAGCTGTCGCGCTGCGCCAGCACGTAAACCCAGCTTCGGAAACGCTCGCCCTGATAGTCCAGCGCCAGGGAGCCGATCCCCGTGGTGTTGCGCTGGTTGTCGATCGCGGTGTCGCCGCCGCGCAGGCTGCCATTGGCGCGCACACCGAATTCGCGCGCCGCTCCATAGCGCCGAGCGATGTCAAAGCTGGCGCCGCCATAGGCTTTCGAGGAAAACTCCGTTCCCACACGCGTCAGATCGGCTTCCGCGCGCTTGGGCACGATGTTGATGACGCCGCCGATGCCACCATTGGGCGCAATGCCCGACAACGCCGCGGCAGGCCCTTTGAGGACCTCGATGCGCTCGGCGTAGTCGGTGAAGACGCGGTAGTTCGGCGCCACGCCGAAGACGCCATCGAAGGCGATCTCGCCGCTATTGCCCTCCCCCACCGGGAAGCCGCGGATGTTGAAGGATTCGACGATGCCGCCGGTCGGATGCGAGCTGCGCACCGAAGGGTCCAGGATCAGCGCATCGGCGACTGTCGAAGCCTGCAGATTTGCGATCAGCCCGGCCGTATAGCTCGTCATATTGAAGGGTGATTTGAGGGTTTCGGCATTGCCGAGCAGGCCAAGCCGCCCGCCCTGCGCCACCTGCCCTCCGGCAAAAGCCGGCGGAACCGCGCCCGGTTTCGCCGGGCCGTCCACGACGATCTCGTCAAGCTGCAGCGGACCGCCGCTCCGCTCCTGGGCCGTGGCAGCAGCCGTGGCGAGACAGAAGCCCACGCTCCCCAGAAGCACCGACACCAATCCGCGCGTCCGGCAGCGGTAGCGGCCTCGGCCACAGCGCGAGGCGGCGACATCGGTGAGCGGAACGTCGTTGAGCTTCATGACAGTCTCTCGGGAACAAGGCGCGCCGGGCGCGCCTGCAAAGTGGCAATAGTCTCGCCGCTTATCGTTCCCGCGAGTAATTTTCGTCAATATCACCTGTATATCTAGAACTTGATTCAATCTTAATGTGCTGAATTGGCAACTATTACTTTATAATTATTATAATACACTCGATTTTCGCAAGAAAATACCCCCCGGCAGGACCGACACAGGCCGTACCCGGTGATGCGGCGTGCATCGCGCAGGGGAATTCAATTGCTCCGCGGTTCGACGTGCTGTCGATGTCAATTTCTGCAAGCGGGGTTCTAAAAATCAGAGGCAGGCCGAAAGCTCAGGCTGCGCAGCGGCGCTACCCGCTCCCGCGCGGTCCCAATCTCGTGGCCCTTGATCACGCCGGCTGCTTCCATCCGGCGCAGCCGCTCCCAACAGGCAGCGGGCGACAGCGCCACCGTCTCGGCGAGCTTGAGCTTGGTCATGCGGCCGTCGCGCTGCAGGGCGGCGACGATCTTGAGGTCGACGGGATCGCGCTTCATCTTCGCCGGCCGCGCGTGCATAATGTCATGAATGCTGCGTCTTAAGAACGAGACAATCTATGCTCCGTCAAGCCGAACGCCCTTCGAGCAACAGGCTCTCTTCGGCTCTGGAGAAGGCCGTCGCGTGGCAGCCGGCCCTGACGAAGCAGAAGGGCGAGACCAAGCATGCCGCGCTGACCGAGCGCATCATCGCCGACATCAATTCCGGCGTGCTGAAGCCGATGGACCGGATGCCGACCCATCGCGACCTTGCCCGCGAACTCGGCATCTCCGTGCAGACCGTCAGCCTCAGCTACAAGGAAGCCGAGCGCCTCGGCTACCTCAGTGGCGAAGTCGGGCGCGGGACCTTCGTGAAGAGCCGCGTCACCGAGCAGGCGGGGCGGCTCATGCTCGACCGCAGCCCGACAGAGGTCGTCGATCTTTCGATCGTGCGGGGTGTCTATCTCGAGGCGCATGAGACAGCCTCGCGCCAGGCGTTGGCGGCGCTGGCTGAGGACGACAACGGTGCCTTCATGCGGCCTTGCCGTCCGATCGCCGGCCTCGACCGCCATCGCGAGGCCGCCCGCCACTGGCTTGCGCCGCTCGGCGTCGAAACGGCCGTCGAGCGCATCCTGATCACCAATGGCGCAGCGCATGCGCTCTTCCTGGCGCTGGCTTGCGTGGTCCGGGCCGGCGATGTCGTGCTGACCGAGAATCTGACCGATCACGGCGTCATCGGCCTCGCCAACATCCTCGGCTTCAGCCTGAAGGGCTTGCCGACCGACGAGGAGGGCATTCGCCCTGATGCCTTCGATGCCGCCTGCCGTGCCGGCGGTGTGCGTGCGCTCGTCCTGATCCCGACGCTGAACAACCCGACAAGCCATGTCGCCGGACCCGAACGTCGCCGCACCATCGCCGAGATCGCGCAGCGTCATGGTGCCTTCGTCGTCGAGGACGAGGTCTACAAGCCACTCATCGAGGAGCCGTTGCCGTCGATCGCCGCGATGCTGCCCGAGCTCGGCTTCTTCCTCACCAGCTTCACCAAGGCGGTGCTGACCGGCCTGCGCGTCGGTTATCTGGTCGTGCCGCCGCAATACTCGATCCGCGCCACCTCGATCCTGCGCGTGACAAGCTGGAGCGGCACCTATCTGCCGGCCGAGATCGCGACGCGCTGGGTCGAGGACGGCACCGCGCAAAGGCTGCTCGCCGTCCAGCGCGAGGAGGCAAAGGCGCGCCAGCGCATCGTCGCGGAGACGCTAGGGGCTCACGTCGCCTCGACCCATCCGCTCTCACTCTGCGCCTGGCTCAAGGTGCCGGCGCATTGGACCGAGGACAGCCTGGTGCGCTCGCTTGCCGACAGGCGCATCGCCGTGACGCCGTCCGATCCCTTTGTGGCCGGCACCGGCCATGGCGGCGGCATCCGCATCTGCCTCGGCGGGCGAATGAGCCATGAACTGCTGGCCCGGACACTCGCGGACGTACGCCAGACCTTCGAGCAGCTCCCGCCGGTCTTCGACATCGGCGCGATCGGTTGAGACGCGCGTAGCGCAGGACGGCGGTGGCCTTCCGCGCCGTCGTGGCATTCGGCGCGTTTGCGTCGCGATTGGATCATGACAATATAATAATTGACTTGAATTTCTGCCCCTCGCAGCATGACAAGCGAGAGGGGAATGACGGTGATCAAACCGCATCTTGCCACTGCCGAAGCAGAGCGACCGGCCGCAGCGCCGACGTCAGTCGGCTTGCCCGATATCGAAGTGGCTGCAGCGCGCATAACCGGCAAGGTTGAGCGCACGCCGCTGGTCGGCTCGCCCTCGCTGAGCCGCCTGTGCGGCCAGCCCGTCCATCTCAAACTCGAAACGCGTCAGCCGATCGGCGCCTTCAAGCTTCGCGGCGCGATGAACGCTGTGCTGGCGCTGGGTGAAGCACAGCGTCGACGCGGGCTTGTGACCGCGTCCACCGGCAATCACGGCCGCGCCGTCGCCTATACCGCCCGGCAGCTCGGCCTTGGCGCCACGATCTGCATGTCGGCGCTGGTGCCGGCCAACAAGGTCGAGGCGATCCGCTCGCTGGGCGCGCGGGTCCGCATTGTCGGCCGCTCGCAGGACGATGCACAGGCCGAGGTCGAGCGGCTGGTCGTCGCGGACGGGCTCACGCCAATCCCGCCCTTTGACGATCCCGACGTCGTCGCCGGCCAGGGTACGATCGGCCTCGAGCTGATCGAGGATCTGCCCTCGCTCGCCTGCGTGCTGGTCCCGCTCTCGGGCGGCGGGCTTGCGGCCGGCATTGCGGTCGCGGTCAAGGCGCTGCGACCGTCCGCAAGGATCATCGGTGTCTCGATGGAGCGCGGCGCCGCCATGGCCGCGGCGATCGCGGCCGGCCGGCCCGTCGCGGTGGTCGAAGAGGAAACGCTGGCGGATTCGCTCGGTGGCGGTATCGGCGTCGCCAACCAGGTCACCTTCGCGCTATGCCGCGACCTGCTCGATGGAGTCGTGCTGCTGAGCGAGGCAGAGATCGCCGCCGGCATCCGTCATGCCGCGCGCGAGGAAGGCGAGATCGTCGAAGGCGCCGGCGCGGTTGGTATCGCGGCGCTGCTCGCCGGAAAGGCCAACCCGCAAGGGCCGACGGCGATCATCGTTTCGGGACGCAATATCGACGACACCGTCCACCGGCGCATCGTCTCCGGAGCCAACGCATGAGCCGCATGCTCGTCCTCACCGAGGCGGAGCTGCGCCGTGTCGTCAGGCTCGACCTGAGCGCGGTCGCCTGTGTCGAGGAGGCGTTTTTGGCGCTCGCGACCAAGGCCGTCGCCATGCCGCCGATTCTGCGGCTCGACATCCCCGACTATCGCGGTGAGGTCGATGTGAAGACGGCTTATGTGCCGGGCCTCGACGGTTTCGCCATCAAGGTCAGCCCCGGCTTTTTCGACAACCCCAAGCTCGGCCTGGCCAGCCTGAACGGGTTGATGATCCTGTTCAGCGCCAGGACTGGCCTCGTCGAGGCGCTGCTGCTGGATAATGGCTATCTCACCGATGTGCGGACGGCAGCGGCCGGCGCCGTCGCGGCACGTCACCTTGCCCGGCCGGATGCGGCGGTCGCCACCATCTTCGGCGCGGGAATGCAGGCTAGGCTCCAACTCGAAGCGCTGGCACTGGTGCGGCCGATCCGCGAGGCGCGGATCTGGGCGCGCGATCAGCACAAGGCGAACGAAGCCGCAAGCGAGCTATCCCGCAAGCTCCGCATTCCCGTCACCGCCCTCCCCGATCCCCAGGCTGCGGTGCGAGGCGCCGATGTCATCGTCACCACGACGCCGGCAGAGCAGCCGATCCTGGTGGCTGGCTGGCTCGAGCCCGGCCAGCACATCACCGCGATGGGCTCCGACAGCGAGCACAAGAACGAGATCGACCCGGCCGTCTTTGCCCGCGTCACCTATGTCGCCGACCGTCTCAGCCAGACGCGCCGCCTCGGCGAGCTCGCCTCCGCGATCCGCACCGGCGCTGCCACCGCCGACCAGTCGTTCGCGGAGCTCGGAGAGGTCATCGCCGGCAAGCGCGCCGGCCGGACACGCGCTGACGAGATCACCCTGGCGGACCTGACCGGCACCGGCGTGCAGGATACGGCGATCGCCAATCTCGCCGCCTCCCGCGCCCGCGGTACCGGCGCCGGACACAGCATCGACACCAAAGCCGAAGCGGGAGACGCCGCGTGACCGTGACCCTGAATTTCACGCGCGAGGAGTATGCCGAGCGCCTCGCCAAGACCCGTACCGCCATGGAGCGGGCCGGCGTCGAGCTGATGATCGTGACCGACCCGTCCAATATGCACTGGCTCACCGGCTATGATGGCTGGTCTTTCTACGTCCACCAATGCGTGCTCGTGCCGCCCACGGGCGAGCCGATCTGGTACGGCCGCAAGCAAGATGCGAACGGCGCGAAGCGCACCGCCTATCTCAGCCATGACAACATCATCGGCTATCCCGACCAGTATGTTCAGTCGACCGAGCGCCATCCGATGGACCTGCTGGCGCAGATCATCACCGAGCGCGGCTGGGGCACGCTCCCGATCGCGGTCGAGATGGACAATTACTATTTCTCGGCGGCGGCCTTCGCTTCGCTGCGGACGCACCTGCCGAATGCCCGTTTCAAGGACGCCGGCGGGCTGGTGAACTGGCAGCGCGCGGTCAAGAGCAAGACCGAGCTCGACTACATGCGCAAGGCCGGCCGCATCGTCGAGCTCATGCACCAGCGCATCGTCGAGGTGGTCGAGCCCGGCATGCGCAAATGCGATCTCGTCGCCGAGATCTACGACGCCGGCATCCGCGGCACGCCCGAATTCGGCGGCGACTATCCAGCGATCGTGCCGCTGCTGCCTTCGGGCGCCGACGCCTCAGCGCCGCACCTGACCTGGGACGACAAGCCGATGCGATCAGGCGAAGGCACCTTCTTCGAAATCGCCGGCGCCTATAAACGCTACCACTGCCCGCTCTCGCGCACCGTCTTCCTCGGCAAGCCGACGCAGGCCTTCCTCGACGCCGAGAAGGCGACGCTCGAAGGCATGGAAGCCGGGCTCGCCGCGGCAAAGCCGGGCAACACCTGCGAGGACATCGCCAACGCCTTCTTCGCGGTGCTGAAGACCTATGGGATCAGCAAGGACAACCGTACCGGCTATCCGATCGGCCTGTCGTATCCGCCCGATTGGGGTGAGCGCACCATGAGCCTGCGGCCCGGCGACCGGACCGAGCTCAAGCCCGGCATGACCTTCCATTTCATGACCGGCCTCTGGCTCGAGGACATGGGGCTCGAGATCACCGAAAGCATCGCGATCACGCAGACCGGCGTCGAATGCCTGTCGAACGTGCCGCGCCAGCTCTTCGTCAAGGGTTGAGCGCATGCTGACTGCCTCTCCCCGCCCATCGCCGGTGACCCCCACGATCGATCTGTCGGCGCAAGGCGTCCAGCATGGCCATCTGCGCCTGCCCTATAGCCGCGACGACAGCGCCTGGGGCTCGGTGATGATCCCGATCTGCGTCGTCGCGAATGGCGCTGGCCCGACCGCGCTTTTGACCGGCGCCAACCATGGCGACGAATATGAAGGGCCCGCCGCGCTGTTCGAGCTGGCGCGTACGCTGGACCCGGCGACGCTTACGGGCCGGGTGATCATCGTGCCGGCGCTGAACTATCCGGCCTTCCGGGCCGGCACGCGCACCTCGCCGATCGACAAGGGCAATCTCAACCGCAGCTTTCCCGGCCGGCCGGATGGCAGCGTCACCGAGAAGATCGCCGACTACGTCACGCGCCATCTCGTGCCCCTCGCCGATGTCGTGCTCGACTTCCATTCCGGCGGGAAGACGCTCGACTTCCTGCCTTATGCCGCGGCGCATGACTTGCCGGACAAGACGCAGGAGGCGCGCTGCTTTGCGGCGGTCGCCGCCTTCTCCGCTCCCTATTCGATGAAGATGCTCGAGATCGACGCCGTCGGCATGCTCGACACCACCGTCGAGGCGTTGGGCAAGGTCTTCGTCACGACCGAGCTTGGCGGCGCCGGAACGGCGAGCGCCCGCAGCATCGGCATCGCCAGGCGCGGCGCCGCCAATCTCCTGAAGCATGCCGGCATCCTCGCCGGAGCGCCCGAGACGGCGCCGACCCGCTGGCTCGACATGCCCTCCAGCGATTGCTTCGCCTTCGCCGAAGAAGACGGGCTCATCGCCTTCGCGCGCGATCTCGGCGAGCCCGTGCGAGCTGGCGAGGTGGTCGCCCGGGTTTACCCCGTTGGAAAGACCGGGCTCGCCCCGGCCGAGTACCGGGCGGCCATGGACGGCGTCCTCGCCGCGCGCCACGTCCCCGGGCTGATCAAGACGGGCGACTGCCTCTCCGTCCTCGCCGTGCTGACGGAGGCGCCCTGACCCGTTCGGCCGGGCGACCGGTCCAAGCCAATCCGCCGGCGCAAAGACGCCAGGTAAGCCGAAGCAATCGGCAAGCGGAGAAACATCAACCAGAGGAGAATGCATATGCCGTTTCTAAGGATTGCGGGACTTTCCACTACCGCGCTCGCCATCGGTCTTGCCGCCGCCGGCGCCACCACTCTCAAGGACGTCAAGGACCAGGGTTATATCCGTGTCGCGACCGCCAATGAGGTGCCCTATTCCTACATGAAGGATGACGGCACCTCGGCAGGCATCGGGCCCGACGTCGCCAATGCGGTGCTGAAGAAGCTCGGCGTCGCCGAAGCCAACTGGTCGGTCACGCCGTTCGGCACGCTGATCCCCGGCCTCAAGGCCAAGCGCTTCGATTTCGTCGCCGCCGAGCAGAACATCTCGCCGGAGCGCTGCAAGCAGGTTTCCTTCAGCGAGCCGAACTCCTCCTATGGCGAGGGTCTGCTGGTGAAGAAGGGCAATCCGAAGAAGCTCACAACCTATGCCGACATCGCCAAGGACCCGTCGCTGAAGGTCGCGATCGTCTCCGGCGCGAACAATATCGACTTCCTCCGTGCCGTCGGCGTCAAAGACAGCCAGGTGATCTTCATCACCGCCAATGCCGACGCGCTGGCGACCGTGCAGAGCCGCGCCGACGCCTATGCCGCGACCGAGCTCACCGTCGCCTCGCTCGCCAAGGGCCAGGCCAATGTCGAGCAGGTCGCGCCCTTCACCGACCCGGTGGTCAACGGCAAGCCGGTCCGCAATTTCGGCGGCTTCGCCTTCCGACCTGAGGACAAGGACCTGCGCGACGCCTTCAACGCCGCCCTCGTCGAGTTCCGCAAGAGCGACGAGTACAAGAAGATCCTCGGCAATTACGGGCTGTCCGAGGCCAGCATCAAGGCGGCAGCGGAGCGCAAGGTCGAGGACCTCTGCGCCGGCAAGTAAGGCGCTAGCCGAGATCGTTCCGCCCGCCCGAGTGGCGGGCGGAACTCTACGCCTGTTTCGACGCTCTCGCGGGAGTTTGCCGGATGGAGTGGCTGTCCTACCTGCCTGCGCTGTCGCGCGGCGCGCTCGTCACCGCCGCGATCACGCTGTCGGCGATCGCGATCGGCGCTGTCGCCGCCTTCGTGGCCGGCATTGCCCGGGTCGAGGGCGGGCGTGTGCTGTCCACGGTTGCGCTCTGTTATACCGAGCTCTTCCGCGGCACCTCGCTGCTCGTCCAGCTGTTCTGGTTCTACTACGCCCTGCCGCTCGTCGGCATCAGCTTCGAGCCGGTTGCCACCGGCATTCTCGTGCTCTCCCTGCATGTCGGCGCCTATGGCTCCGAAATCGTGCGCGGGGCGCTGCAATCGGTCTCCGTTCAGCAGCACGAGGCGGCGCGGGCGCTGAATTTCGGCCGCGCCCAGACGCTTCTCCGTATCTCCCTGCCGCAGGCGCTGGTCGAGATGATGCCGGCCTTCGGCAATCTCGCCATCGAGACGCTGAAGCTCTCGTCGCTGGTCTCGCTGATCTCGATCGCCGATTTGACCTTCCGGGCGCAGTCGATCCGCAACCTCACCCTCGACAGCGCCGGCGTCTACAGCCTGACGCTCGTCGGCTATTTCGCGATGTCGCTGGTGCTGATGCTGGTCATGCGGCTGATCGAGCGATGGGTCCGGCGCGGCGCGGCCTTCCCGCGCGCAGCGCATTCGTGAGGCTGATGGCATGATGTACGGCTTCGAATGGGATACGACGACGCCGCTGACCTACGCGTCTTCGATCCTGCCGATCATCCTGATCGGGCTGACCGTGACGCTGCAGGCGGCCGCGGCCGGCTTTGCGATCGCGCTGGTGCTCGGCCTCGTCTTCGCGCTGCTGCGCCGCAGCCGGCTCGCGGCCGTATCCTGGACGACGGCCGTCTTCGTCGAATTCCTGCGCGATACGCCGCTGCTGGTGCAGCTTTTCTTCCTCTACTACGTCCTGCCGGATTACGGCATCACGCTGCCGGCCTTCCTCACCGGGGCACTCGCGCTCGGGCTGCAATATTCGGCCTATACCTCGGAGGTCTATCGCGGCGGCATCGAAGCCGTACCGCGCGGGCAGTGGGAGGCGGCGACCGCGCTGAATCTCTCCCGGCTGCAGACCTATCGCGACATCGTCGTGCCACAGATCGTGCCGCGCATCCTGCCGGCGATGGGCAACTATCTCGTCGCCATGTTCAAGGAGACGCCGGTGCTCTCCGTCGTCACCGTGCTCGAGATGATGGGGCTCGCCAACATGATCGGCGAGCGCACCTTTGAATACCTCGTCCCGCTGACGCTGGTCGGCGTGATCTTCCTCCTCCTCACGCTGATCTGCTCGGCCGGCCTGCACCGGCTGCAGAAAGCGCTGCCGAAAGCAGGGATCCCGCTGCGATGACCGAGACAGCCAAGGTTGCCATCGACCCACAGCCGCCCATCATCGAGTTCGCCGGCGTGACCAAGCGCTTCGGCGCCTTGACCGTCCTCGACGATTTCAACTTCAGCGTCGCCCGCGGCGAGAAGGTCACGTTGATCGGCCCGTCGGGCTCGGGCAAGTCGACGGTGCTGCGCATCCTGATGACGCTGGAGCCCTTCCAGGAGGGGCGGCTGACGCTCGCCGGAATGCCTTATCACGAGGAGGGCGGCCATGCCCCGTTCAAGGCGTCTGACGGGCATCTGCGCCAGATCCGCAGCCATGTCGGCATGGTCTTCCAGAGCTTCAACCTGTTCCCGCATATGACCGTGCTGCGCAATGTCGTGGAGGCGCCGCTGCGCGTGCTCGGGCTGCCGCGCGGTGAGGCCGAATGCCGGGCCGTCGACCTGCTCGCCATGGTCGGCCTCGCCGACAAGAAGGACCACTATCCGGCGCAACTTTCCGGTGGCCAGCAACAGCGCGTCGCCATTGCCCGCGCGCTGGCCATGCGCCCGCGCGTGCTGCTCTTCGACGAGCCGACTTCGGCGCTCGACCCGCAGCTCGTCGGCGAGGTGCTCTCGGTCATCCGCGGGCTGGCCAGCGAGCACGACCTCACCATGCTGCTCGTCACCCACGAAATGCGCTTCGCCCGCGAGGTCTCCGACCGGGTCTGCTTCTTCGACAAGGGCCGGATCTGCGAACAGGGCGAGCCCGAGCGCATCTTCAGCGCGCCCGAGCAGCCGCGCACGCGCGAATTCCTGGCCTCGGTGCTCGGATGAGCCGGCGCCGAAGATCTGTCGGCGGTGCAACTTGCCCACCGGAAACAGGTAGCCGATCTGCGGCCCGACACCGAACAGCCGAGATTCGAAGGCACCGACACGATTCCCTGACCTGCGATCGGGCGTAACCTGACTATACGCGTATCCGCCTCGACGGCCCAATTCGCCCGCCATCGTGCGAAAGCCACCTCGTAAGGTTTGGGCTCAGGCCAGCAGCGCCGGCGTCGAGAAGCCGCTGTCTATCGCCGCCAGCTCGGCCACGACCTCTCGCAGTGCTGCGCAGAATTCCAGCGATGAAGCGCTCTGGGCCGCTCCGACGGGAAGCGCGAGCCGTCCGACAATCGTCTCCGTGGGGAAGAACGGGACGAAAGCCAGCTTATCGGCGCCCGACCGGCCCAGGACGCCAAGCTTGTCGATCAGGGCGATGCCGGCGCCAGCCTCAACGAGCACGCATGCGATGTTCGATTGTGAGACCTCGACGGCGGGCCGCAGCTGGAGGTCGGCTCGCTCGAAGATTCGGTGCGCAAGCGCTCCGAGCGGCAACATCCGGTCGAGGCAGATGATGGGCTGCGGCGACAGATCGTCGATCGTGAGGTACGGCTTTTGCGCCAAAGCGTGGCCGCTCGGCAGGACGCAGCCAAAGCGCGAAGTGCACAGATCCTCCAGGAGGATTCCCGAAACCGCCGCCGCGTCGATGAGCAGTCCGAGTTCGCTCTTGAAGCTGGCCACACGTTGGGCGACGTCACGTGCCGTCAGGATCTCGACGACGAACTCGACGCCGGGCTTTCTGCTTCGGAGCCGCGAAATGGCATAAGGCAGGATCGAGTTCGCGAACGCGGCAATCGTGGCAATCCTCAGCGCGCCTGTCCGGCCCTCCCTGAGATCGCGGGCACGCCGCGCAACGGTCTCGATGGCAGAGACGGCCTGCACGACATCTGCGTAGAGCAGTTCCGTCTCCCGCGTCGGATACAGTCGTTGCTTTTCGCGCCTGAACAGGACGATGCCGATGCGCTCCTCGATCTGTTGCAGCGTACGGCTCACGGCCGGCTGCGACACGTTCAGCGCCACGGCTGCCGCTGTGACGCTGCCCTTCTCGATCACGGCACGAAGCACTGAGAGTTCACGGGAGTCGAATGTCATAATCCACGGACATTAAGTCAGGCGATCTTTGTATTGGTATGCATGAACCCTTCAGCGTCAAGATCGCTCCCGATCGTTCGCGCGAGTGGGAACCCGATGAGAGTCACCGAGATCCGCGGCCATCATGTCGGCTTCGTTCCAGCGCCGGCGATCGGCAACGCCCGGACCATGATCCGCCGCCGTGATTTCCTTCTGCTGGAAGTCGTCACGGATACCGGCAAAAGCGGTTGGGGCGAGGTGTTCTCGTCTCCGGACGCGGCGGCCGCTCTCATTCGCTCACGTTATGCGCAGGTCGTCATCGGGGAAGCGCCGGCGCGCTACTGCGCGCTTTGGGAGAATATGGTCGCCAACCTGGGCTATGATCGCCGCGGACCTGCCATGATGGCGATCTCCGCGCTCGATATGGCGCTGTGCGACCTCGCTGCGCAAGAACGCGGCGTCAGCGTCGCCGCCTTGTTGGGTGGCGGGCTTCGCAGCGAGGTGTTCGCCTATGGCAGCGGCCCGTTCATCACGGAAGGGAACGACCCCTACGGACACTACGCCGAGGCGGTCGAACGCGCTCTGAAGGAAGGCTATCGCGCGTTGAAGCCGCGCGCGGGTGTCTCTCCGCGAGCCGACGGTGCGATGCTGGCGCAGATGCGCAAGCTGGTTGGCCCGGAGATCGGGCTCATGGTCGACATCAACCAGGCCTACACGGCTCGCGCTGCCATCGCCTCGGCTCGCCAGATGGAAGCTTCCGATCTGCTCTGGATCGAGGAGCCGGTGGGGCCGGAAGACATCGCGGGATATGCCGAGGTCGCCAAGGCGGTTTCGACGGCCGTGGCCGGGGGGGAAGCACTCGCCAGCGCCGGGGCATTCCGGGATGTCCTCGTGGCGGGCTCGATGTCCATTCTCCAGCCCGATCTCACGGTCTGTGGTGGCTATACCGGCTTCCTGCGGATCGCAGCGTTGGCGGCGGCCTTCGACCTCCCGATCATGCCCCATGTTTTCGGCACGATCGTCAATCACCAGGCGGCGCTGCAGGTCTCCAGCCTGCTTCCAGCGCGGCGCGGTGGAGGTCCGGCGCCTTACCCCTATGTGGAGGTCGATATCTCCGACAATCCGCTTCTCTCACTCCAGGGCGCGGTCAGGCCCACGGCGACCGGGACGCTTGAAATTCCCGATCTTCCTGGAACGGGGCTCGACCTCGATGCGTCACGTTTGGAGCCCTGGCGAAGCGAAACATGGATCTGCCGCTGACCGACAGCGGTGGCAGCTCCATCAAAAAAAGAGAAATGGGAGGAGCGAATGCTCATGAGGAGGCGGACCTTCATGCTTTCCCTTGTCGCCGTCGCCGCGACAGGAGGGGCAAACGCTGCGGAGTGGCCAGAGCGCGCATCGACTTTTGTCGTGCCGTTCCCGGCGGGCGGCAGCACCGACGTCGTGGCGCGACTATTCGCCGAACGCTTTGCCGAGCGCCTGCGCCAAGGCTTCGTGGTCGAGAACCGGCCTGGCGCGAACGGCAACATCGCCGCCGCGGCGGTCGCGAAGGCAGAGCCCGACGGCTACACTATCCTTGTGTCCGGCAATGGCCAGAACGCCATGAACCACTCGCTCTATGCCCGGATGCCCTACGATTCGACCAAGGATTTCGAACACATCTGCCTGTTGGCCTTGACACCAAACGTCATCATCGTCCCGGCAAACTCGCCGATACGAACGCTGGAGGAACTCATCGCCGGAGCCCGCCGACCCGGTGGCGATCTCGCCTTCGCAAGCCCCGGGGCCGGGTCATCGGGGCATCTGTCTCTGGCGATGCTCGAGGGCGCCGCGAAAATCAAGGCGCGGCATGTCCCTTATCGCGGAGCAGCTCCGCTCGTCACCGACGTACTCGGGGGGCATGTTTCGGTAGGCATCGTCAACGCCGATATTCCGCTTCCTCATATCCAGGGCGGAAAAATCCGTGCGCTTGCCGTGACGAGTTCCAGCCGCAGCCCCCTCTACCCCGATGTGCCGACCGTTGCCGAGAGTGGTTTCCCGGGGTTTGAAGCGCAGGGCTGGTTCGGGTTGTCGGCGCCCGCCAGGACACCGCGCTCGATCGTGGACACGTTGAACAGGCTCGCCAACGAGGTCCTCAAGGAGGACAAAATCAAGCAGCGCTTTGCGGCAGGCGGCTATGTGGCCGGCGGCGGGAGTCCGGAGGATTACGCGCAGTTCATCGGGCGGGAGATCACCAAATGGGCCGCGGTGGTGAAAGAGAACGGGATATCGATCGAGTGAGCCAGCAGCCCGGATCGTGCGGTACGCGATCCGGCTGAAATGGAGTGACGTGAGCGACTGATACCATCGGTCGGCTTGACCTCCGGCCACACACCGCTAGCGGGGAAAAGGGATGCCATGTCGCGATATCATAGACTGCTGCCTCACGCTGCCGTCTTCGTGGCGTCGATAGCGGGATCGCCCTCGATCGCTCAGGTCCCGCCAACTCCTGCAGCCGACACGAAGCCAATAGCCTGTGACGAATTCGCCGGGCTTTCCATCCCGGCGAGTGTCACGCCGCAGGCAACGAGCGGTGCCAAGGTCACGTCGGTGGCAGCGCAGCCGGCTTCCGGCACAGGCGCCAAGGCGGTCGGCGCATTCTGCCGCGTACTGGTCGAGATTGCCTCCGTCGATCCGAAGGCACCGCCGATCAAAGTCGAGGTCAATTTTCCAGAGCGTTGGAACGGCAAGGCGCTGATGTATGGCGGGGGCGGCTACAACGGCGTGATCCTCAGCACCAGCGGAACCCTGCGCTTGCAGCCGCCGGACGTCCCGATCCCGCTCGCGCGTGGCTTTGTCACCTTCGGCGGAGATTCCGGCCACGAGGGCGCGAACCGTGGCGATTTTGCCCTCAATGAGGAGGCCCTGAGGAATTACGCTTTCGACGCCCTCAAGAAGACGCGAGATGTCGCCGCGCACCTGATCAAGCTCCGTTACGGGCGGCCGCACGAGAAGCTCTACTTCCATGGCAGTTCCAACGGAGGCAAGGAGGCGCTGGGCCTCATCCAGAGATATCCTGACGACCTCGACGGCGCCATGGTGTTCTGGCCCGCGACGAACATTGGCACGGCCCATCTCCAGTTCGGTCGCATCGCGCGCGCCTTCGCCGCGCCCGGCGCCTATCTGTCGATGTCCCAGCGCAAGGTCGTCCTGGACGCTGCGTTGGAGACTTGCGACGAGCTGGATGGCATCCGCGATGGAGTGATCTCCAATGCCCGCGCATGCCAGCAGACCTTCGACCCCGACAAGGCCACCGTCAACGGCAGACCGTTGCGCTGTCTGGAGGGTGCCGTCGACCGCGACAGTTGCCTGTCGGACGTCCAGATTGGTGCCCTCAAAGTCATGGGCTCTCCCTTAAAACTCGACGCACCGCTCGCGAGTGGGGAAAAGGGCTATCCGGGGTTCTACGTCTGGGGCGTGGACCTGGGGTCGCAGGAGACGGACGACCTTGCCAAAGGCGTTCTGGCGCAGGGGCTCGGCAAGGTTGCCCCGGCCTACCCCGCTGCTCCCGGCATGCCGTTCCTTCATGCTTTCGCCGACCAGTACGCGCGCTTTTTCGTCACGAGAAACCCGCAGGGAAGCTGGCAGAACATCGACCCGGAGAAACCAGGCGAATGGCAGGAGCGCTTGAGCATGCTCGCCGGATTGCTCGACATGAGCGGCACAAATCTCTCCAGCTTCCAAAACCGCGGTGGCAAGATCCTCCTGATGCATGGTCTCGCCGATCAAATCGTGCCGCCTCAGGCGTCAGTCGACTATTACGAGCGCCTCGTCGCCACCATGGGCAATCAGGCGGTCTCCCAGTTCTTGCGATTCTACGAGTTGCCCGGCACTGCCCATAGCGGCTTTGGAATCTCCTTCAATCCGAGTTGGGACACTCTCGGCGCACTGGATGCGTGGGCCGCCGGTGGCGTTCCGCCGACAACCCCGGTCATGACCGATACGCATTTCAAGCCGGGCCGGACCCGCCCACTCTGCGAATACCCCAGCTACCCCCGATATCAAGGCGGCGACCCCGACCGAGCGACGAGCTTCACTTGCGAGAGGTAGAGCGGGGCGCGCAACCCGCTGCGCAGAAGGTGCGGTCGGAGCAGCGCTTCGGCCCACCTGCGACCATGCACGAAGTGCTCGCCGACGTTCTCGTTGGGATCATCCGCATCCGCAGAAGTGTCTCGACGAGCTTCCGCCTTGGAACCGGCGAACCAACATCAGAGCCTCAACGCAGCGTCACCGTCAGCGAGAGGTACATTCATACGGCCTGGCAATGCAGTTCCTTGAGCTCGGCGAAAGACATGATCTCGCCGGCGATCGCGCTCGCAGCCACGGTCGCGGGGCTTGCCAGCCAGACCTTCCCCCGGCCGGATCGGCCCGGAAAATTGCGATTGATCGCACTGATCATGATCTCGTCGCAGCCTGACGACGCGCCGAGCCCGCATTGAGCGCACGCCCGCATGCTGGGTTCAGAAGCTCCGCTCCCACTTGCCGGAAGGCCGCGAGATAGCCGCGCTCCTCGCAATATCGGCGGACCGCAAGCGTGCCGAACTGGAGGTAGAACGTTGCGTTGCCGGGCACCTTGAGCCCGCGCTCGGCCGCCCAGACTTCGTGGTCCTGGTCGAAATCGTCGCGCTTGCCGGCCGTGCATGAGCCTCGCCTGAGAGCGGACGTTCTCAGAGCCCGCAAAGGGCCAAACCGGTTTAGGCTGGCGAGCGAGCGACGAAGTCAACGGATACCGTGGCGATCTGGTCCAGCCGCGCCTTGAGCCGTCCGGCGGCGCGGATCGGCAGGACGCCGCACAGGCTGCCGGTGGTAACGATCTGGCCCGCCTGCAAGCCGCCGACACCGTCGCTTTGCCGGTTCGCATAGGCCAGCAGGGGCAAGAGCGGATCGCCGGCGGGATGAATGGCCGGCGCGCAATGGATGGAGTCGCCGTTAAGCGATGCCGCGCAGGTCATATCGGCCAGCATATCGAGGGTTGAGACCGGCAGGGCCTCACCGACGACATAGCCCCGATTGCCGAGATGATCCGCCAGGAATGACAGGAAGGGTACGTTCGCCGCGTCGTCGAACCGTCCACCGATCACTTCGATGCCCAAAACCACGCTCTCGATCGCGGCGAGGATGTCGGAGCGCTCATAGGCGCCGGTCTTGCGTGGCGGCAGGTTCCTGCCGAGCCGCACGGCCAACTCGACCTCGATCACGCATCCGGGGAACAGATCGATCTTGGACGATGCGGTATGGAGATCGAGCAGCGGAGCGGCAATCGGCACCTGCTCCGGCCCCAGTGCCACTTTCCAGCCACCCACGGCCAAGCCCAATCGACCCTGCACGAGGGCCTGGACGGCCATGGCCCGGCTCGCGTCAGCCGGTACGGGGAGCCCTGCGCAGGCGACGCGTGTCCCGGTAGCATGGGCGCAGACCAGCGCGGCGGCAAGCGCTTCGGTATCGTCGGCGAGCGTTGGCTCGGGGGTCATCATGGCCTCGTCGTCGAAGGGCCGCGAACGGGCCCGGTTCAAGCTCGGCAGACGGTCGATGGTCTCAGGAGCGACGCTGCGGCCGTCTCGAAACCGCCGGCCGCCCGCCGTGTCAGGTGGCGTCGGCGACCACGGTCTGGTGCTGCTCGCCCAGCCCCTCGATGCCGAGCGTGACGATCTGGCCCGGACGCAAATAGACCGGCGGCTTCATGCCCTGTCCGACGCCGGCCGGTGTGCCGGTTATGATCACGTCGCCGGGATGCAGCGTCATCAGCCCGCTGAGATAGCTCACGATCCGCGCCACGCTAAAGATCATGTTCGCAGTCGTTCCGTCCTGGCGCCTGACCCCGTCGACCTCGAGCCAGAGCCGGAGGTTCTGCGGGTCCGAGATCTCGTCGGCGGTGACGAGCCAGGGACCGATCGGCCCGAAGGTGTCGCAGCTCTTGCCCTTCGTCCACTGGCCCGTCCCCTCGGTCTGGAACGCCCGCTCGGACACGTCGTTGGCGAGGAAGTAGCCCGCGACATGCGCCAGGGCCCGGTCTTCGGCGACGTATTTCGCCTTCGTGCCGATGACGACCCCGAGTTCGACCTCCCAATCCAGCTTGGTCGAGCCGCGGGGCTGGACGATGTCGTCGTCTGGCCCGACGATGGCGCTGGTCGCCTTCATAAAGACAACAGGCTCGATCGGCGCCTCGTTGCCGGTCTCCCGGGCATGGTCGATGTAGTTGAGGCCGATGCAGATGAACTTGCCAACGCCGTCGATGCAGGGGCCGATCCGGCCCGGCTGGGCCACGACCGGCAAGGTCTTGGGATCGCGATCAGCGATCCGGCTCAGAACCTCGGGCGTCACGCTCGTCGCGTCGACATCGGCGATGATTTCGCTGAGATCGCGGACCGTGCCGTCCTGTTCCAGCAGAGCAGGCCTTTCCGCTCCGGCCGGTCCATACCGTAGTAGTTTCATAATGGTGTTCCATTCGTTGGGGAGGGCGGAACGGAGGACGCGCCGTTCCGCCATCGTCGCTCGACCCGCAAGCTCAGCGCGACTTGGTGAGAGCTTCGTCGTAGCGCTTCACGACTTCGGCATAGGCGTTGTCGGGCGTCTCGTCCCGCAGCACCATCTTTTGGAACGCTTCACCGACGATGGTGTGGAAGGTCGACAGGATCGGCGTGTACTGCACCGTCCGACCACGCTTTGAGATCAGCTCGGCCCACTGCGCCTGGTTCTTCGCGCCCTCGGTCTTGAAATAGGGCGCGGCGTACGCGGACTTCCTGGAAACGACCTCGCCGCCCTCGGCCGCGAGCGCCTGTGCTTCGGGCGAGACCATGAACTTGATGAAGGTCCAAGCCACGTCCTGCTTCTTGGACTGCTTGTTCATGGCGATATGGTAGCTATAGACCGTCTCCTTGTCCGTCTCGGAGAAGGCTGGCGCAGGTGCCCATCCCAGGTCGTCGCCGCCACCTTGCTGCTGAATGGTCTTGAACCGGTACAGTCCAAAATTCGTCATCGCGATCGTGCTCGACCGGATGCCGTCATGCACCTCGTTGATGCCCATCTGTGCGCTGCGGAGCTGCGTGACCTTGCACTTGGTGTAGAGGTCCTTGACGGTCTGAGCGGCGCGGATGAAGGAGTCCTTCGTGAAGGCGATTTTACCGTCCGCCGCGAAATACTGGCCGTTTCCACCCGGCAGCATCGTGCTGAGGAAGAACTCACCGAGGCCCTGGGCGCCGCCGAGGCCGCCCGTGGCGCCCAGCGGCACGGCAAACGAGATGACGCTGGCCTGCTTGAATTTGGGACCGGCCGCGCAGACCTCGTCCCAGGTCTTGGGGGGGGTTATGCCGGCCTCCTGCAGTGCGCCCTTCCGATAGAACAGGATCGGGATGCGGAAGTCCTGCGGCAGGCTGAACAGTTTTCCGTCGACCTGCGCGCTAGAGAGCGGAAGCAGCCAATCCTCGTTTGGGAGGTTGTCCCTCTTCACCAGGTCGTCGAGCTGGACGAGGTTGCCGGTCGCCGCGAACTCGGCGATGCCGAAGCCTACGATGCGCACGACGTCGGGGGTCTCGCTGCGCGACTTGATCGAGCGAGCGACCGACTGCCCGGTGGGATCGACAAACAACTTGATCTTGATGTCAGGATACTTGCTCTCGAACGCCTGGACCATCTTGGACTGCGCCGCTGCGCGCGGATCGTTGGTATTATTGGGGTCGAGAAACGTCGAGTAGACGATTTCCGTCTGTTGGGCCCGAGCAAGCTCGATAGACGATACGAAGAACCCGGTGAAAACCGTCAAGGCCAGCGTTGCTGTGGTGAAACCGAAGTTTGATTTGATCGACATAACTTCCTCTCCTTGTTGTTGTCGTTGAAATTCACTTCTTCGCGACTGTTTAATCAGCCTTTGACGGCGCCCGCGGTAAGACCTGAAATGAACCATTTCTGGACGAAGCCGAACATCAGGATGACCGGCATCGACGCAATCATCACGAACGCCATCATGTACGACCAGGAGATGCCGATCGCGTCGAAGACCTGATTGACCAGCGCGACCTGAAGCGTGCGCTTGGCGACTTCGGGCGCGAAGACCGCCACCGTGATGTAGTCGTTCCAGGTGGTCACGATGCCGATGGTCGCGACGGCGGCGATGCCCGGCCGGATCAGCGGCAGGATAAGGCTCCAGATGATCTGGAACCGTGTCGCGCCGTCCATGAACGCCGATTCCTCAATCTCGACCGGGACCGCTTCGACGAAATTGGCGATGAACCAGACCGTCTGGGGAATGATGCGCGCCGACAGGATGATGGTGACGACGATGCCGCTGTTGAGGAGTCCAACTGAATCGAGCAGGTAATAGGTGGGCACCAGGAGCGCGACGCCGGGCACCATCGATGTCGCCAGGATGACGAGCATCAGGAGCTTCTTGCCCGGGAAGGTGAAGCGCGCGGCCGCATATCCGGCTGGAATGCCGACGAGCAGAGCGAGCGCCACGGCGCCGACAGCATAGGCGACTGAATTCCAGAAATCCTGGAAGAAGGACTGGTCGCGGAAGACCTTGATGTAGTTCTCAAGCGTCGCCATGCGCGGCCACAGGGTCGGCGGTACGGCGACGGCCTCCACTTCCGTTTTGAAGGACGTTGCGAGCGCCCAAGCCACCGGGCCCAGTACGATGACTGCAAACAGCAGGGATGCCAGGATCCCAAAGAGCCTCCCGGAGGGGCGATCGTCGGACATTGCAGCGCTCATGTTCTGGACCTTCTAGCCGGTGACGCGGCCAGAGAGCCGCGTATAGAGCGCACCCAGGGCGACATTGATCAAAAGGACGACGATCGACACGACCGCCGTGGGGCCGATATTCACCGCCTGGATGGTGCCTCGGAACGCCTCGAAACTCAGTGTCGTCGTGGAGCCCAGCGGGCCACCGCCGGTCATGACGATGATGAGAGTCATCAAGGTCAGGTACATGATCGACAGCGTGAGCGCGGTGCTGCCCAGCGTCGGCAGGATCTGCGTCAGCGTGACGTAGCGAAACTTGATCCAAGGTCCACCGCCGTCGATCTCCACGGCCTCATA
Organism: Bosea vaviloviae; assembly: GCF_001741865.1. Classification (NCBI taxonomy): domain Bacteria; kingdom Pseudomonadati; phylum Pseudomonadota; class Alphaproteobacteria; order Hyphomicrobiales; family Alloboseaceae; genus Allobosea; species Allobosea vaviloviae. The sequence continues at coordinate 3,164,746 of NZ_CP017147.1, read as the reverse complement.
GAGTTCCTTTGGGATCGACTGCATTGCGGCGGTCGCCATCACCATGACGTAGGGGAATGACCACCATGCGGTCACGAAGATGATGAGCGGCAGCGCGAGCCCCGGATCGCCCAGCATCAGGCCCGGATCCAGTCCCAGCGTCTGCATCAGATAGGGAATGGGGCCGAAGGAGGGATTGAGCAGCCAAAGCCAGATGCTCCCGACCACCGACATCGACAAGGTCCACGGAAACAGGATGAAGACGCGCAGCACCGATCCGGTCCGCCCGGCGTCGTTCAGCACGAGGGCCGCCGCCATGCCCAGGATGAGGGCCCCGGCCAGCGATCCCACGACATAGGTCATCGAGACGAAGGTCGTGTCCCAGAAGGCGGACGACCCCAGGACCTCGGCGTAGTTGGCTAGCCCGACAAACCCGACCAGTTCGTAATAGCGGGTCTTTTGGAAGCTCAGCCAAGTCACGAAGATCGACGGATAAAGGGTGACGAGGAACAGGATCAGGATGGCCGGCCCGAACCAAACGTATGGTGCCACGGTCAAACGAGGTCCGCTTCGTGCCTTAAGGGTCTCTGCCTGGATGGCGGTCTCTGACATGATCGTTCCGTCTGTGCTGGATGGCGATGCGCGCGCCCGCGCCGCGGGGCGGACTGTCCCGGCGGCTCAGGACAGGCGTCGGCCGTCGCTTTCCTTGAACAGGTGGATGCGGGAGACATCGGGCATGACCCGGATGGTCTCGCCCACCTCGGGCAGGGCGCGATCGCGGAACAGGCAGACGATGCTCTGCGACCCGTGCCGCGCGATCACCTGCGTCTCGGAGCCCGTCGGCTCGACGACCGCGACGGTCAGCGGCAAGCCCTCCGCGCTTGGCACGAAATGCTCCGGGCGAACCCCGTAGACGATATCATCTGAAGGCAGGTGGTCCGACTGCGGCGGCAGGGGCAGGGAAAACCCGCCATCGAGCAGGAAGCGGTCCTGTTCGCGACGCCCTTTGAGGAAGTTGATCGCAGGCGAGCCGATGAAGCCAGCCACGAACATGTTGGTGGGCTTGTCGTAGAGTTCGAGCGGTGCCCCCACCTGCTCGACGGTCCCATCGTGCATCGCCACGATCTTGTCGGCCATGGTCATGGCCTCGATCTGGTCGTGGGTCACATAGACCGTCGTGGTCTTGAGGCGCTGGTGCAACTCCTTGATCTCGGTGCGCATCTGCACGCGCAGCTTCGCGTCAAGATTGGAGAGCGGCTCGTCGAAGAGGAAGACCTGCGGGCTTCGGACGATCGCGCGGCCCATCGCCACGCGCTGCCTCTGTCCGCCCGAAAGCTGACGGGGATAGCGATCGAGCAGCTTGGAAAGGCTGAGGATTTCGGCCGCTCGGCGTACCTGCGCCTCGCGCTCTTCGCGCGGAGCCTTCTTCAGCTTCAGGGAGAAACCCATATTCTCGGCAACTGTCATATGGGGATAGAGCGCGTAGTTCTGGAACACCATGGCAATATCCCGCTCCTTGGGAGGAACGTTGTTCACCGCGCGCCCGCCGATACGGATCTCCCCGCCGGTAATGCCTTCCAGGCCTGCGATCATGCGCAGTAGGGTCGATTTCCCGCATCCGGAGGGGCCGACCAGCGTGACGAACTCGCCTTCGTTGATATCGACAGAGACGCCATGGAGCACAGCTGCGGCGCCATAGGCCTTGCGAACAGATCTGAGTTCTACATTGGCCATCGAGCGCTCCCCTGCCGCCTGAGCGGCCGCAACCTGCCTCGGCTTGCCCAAGGACATTTGTTAATGGAACGGTATTCCGATAGTGAACTCGGTGTCAACTCTGCGACGGGCTGCCGCGGCAGCCATCGTCCTGCGACTGATCGGCGGGCTTATGAGGTCGCGGCTCTTGCGGTCGTCGCCGGGCGAAGCGGCGCGGCGATCCGATAGGGCCAAAGAGCCGACAGCTCCTGGGCCGCCGACTTGACCTTCTCCGCCACCTGCGGATGCATGACCGGCGAAAACCGGTGGATCGGGCCCGCCACGCTGACGGTCCCGACGACCTGCTCGCCGACTCGAATGACAGCCGCGATCGCCGCCACGCCGGCTTCCGCCTCTTCGAGCGCGACGGCCCAGCCGCGTTCCTCCGTTTCGTCCAGAGCCGCCGAGAACGTGGTTTTTGTCGTGATCGCGCGGGGGCCGCCGATGGAGGTATCGCCGAGACCGCTGGCAACGGCGCGGGCCAACGCTTCGTTCCGGTCGAGCGTGGTCAGCCAGGCCTTTCCGTTGGCGGTCGTGTGCAGCGGCACCCTGGCGACAAGTTCCGGCTGGTAGATCAGGCCCGAACGGGCGCCCTGCGAATGCGCGATCCAGGTTAGGCCATCCGGGGTGACGATGGCGATCCGGCCCAGGCCTTCCGTCGTGTTGGCGAGCCGATCGAGGATCGGCTGACAGATATCGGGGATCCGCGTGCCAACCAGCAGGCGCTGACCGATCACGGCCAGGCGCAACGATAGGCGATAGAAGCCGCTATCGGGGTCCTGCTCCGCCCAGCCCAGCTCGCAGAGGGTCGCCAAAAGCCGGTGGGCTGCGCTCTTGGGCACGTCGAGCCGCCGGCTGATCTCGCCCAGGGGCATCGCACCGGCATGCTCGGTGAGCAGGGTGATGAGGTCGAAGCAGCGCTCGACGAGGGATTTGACAAGGCGCATATCACCACGCTATCGACGCTTCTGGAACGTCGTTCCACTAGCACGGCGCGTGTCAAACTGCAAACCATCTGCGGCCGGATCGACGCTTGCATCAACACCGGAGAAGGTCATGACGTCAAATCGGCGGGAGCTGTCCGACAAGATCGCCGTCGTGACGGGCGCGGGCCGCGGCCTGGGACGCGCGATTGCCTCCGTTCTCGCCGAACGTGGAGCTCATGTGATCGTCAACGACCGCTCGCTCGAGCCGGCCGAGGAAGCTGTCGAGATCATCCGCGGACAGGGCGGCCAGGCCAGCGCTATCGCCTTCGACGTCTCTCAGACGACCGAGGTTGAGGCTGCCTTCGGTCGGATCCTCGCCGAACATGGCCGGGTCGATATCCTGATCAACAATGCCGGCATCGGCGACTTCGTCCCCTTTCCGGAGATCACCTCTGAGAAGTGGGATCGAATGCTCGACATCCATCTCAAGGGGTCGTTCAACTGCTGCCAGGCGGTCCTAGCTTCGATGAAGGCGCGCAAATCCGGCAAGATCGTCAACATCAGCTCGGTCGCCGGAAAACGCGGCGACTTCATCGGCAACGCGCATTACACCGCAGCAAAGGCTGGCATCATCGGCCTGACGAAATCCCTCGCGCTCTACGCGGCTCCGTTCGAGATCAACGTCAACGCCATCGCGCCGGGCCTGTTCGCGACCGAACTGACCTCGGAGATGAGCGCCGACATGAAGGCGACGACCATCTCCCGCATTCCCGCCGGCCGGCTCGGGCGCCCCGAGGAAATTGGGCGCGCGGTCGCGTTCCTGGTGTCGGACGACGCGAGCTACATCTTCGGCGAGACTTTGAGCGTGAACGGCGGCTCGTACATGGATTGATCGGCGCGGTCATCGCATCCGTCTAGGAGCTTCTCATGAAAATCGCCGTTTTCGACGTAAGCCACTGGCATTTTCCGCTCTATCTCGCCGCTCTGGCCGATCCGGGGATCGAAATCGTCGGCATCTCCGATTCCGCGAATTTCGCCGGCACACGGTTTGCGGAGCAGTTACATTGCAAACTCTACGGGTCCAACGAGGCTCTTCTCGAACAGGACTTCGATTTCGCTCTAGTATTCAGCCGCCATTCCGAGATGGCGGCGCTGGCCGAGCGTCTGATCCTTCGCGGCGTTCCCTTCCTGATCGAGAAGCCCTGCGGACTCGATCTGCAGGAAGTTCGGCGGATCAGGCGGCTGTCGGAGGAACGCAGGGTCTATGTCAGCGTGCCCTTCATCATGCGGGTTAGCGATCTGGCGGAGCGCCTGTCGCCTGCCGAGGGGCTGACGCCGGAAGGCTTCCAGCATCTTTCGTTCCGCTTCATCGTCGGCCCGGTCGGCCGTTACGAGAAGGGGGGCTGCGGCTGGATGCTCGACAAGCGTCAGGCGGGTGGCGGGTCCACGCTGAATGTCGGGGTGCACTTCATTGATCTTGTCGCCGCCCTGACGGGCAGCCCGATCACTGCCGTTTCAGCCGCGATGCGCGCGCACCGGCCCGATGTGACCGTCGAGGAGCAATCCGTCTTCACCTGCACGAACGCGGCGGGCCAAATCGCCGTGATCGAGACCGGCTACATGTATCCGTCTACGGCCGAAGACCAGCGGGATTTCGCGTTCTCGATCTCGCACACAGCGTCTTACATCCGCGGATATGCCGACCAGTTCTACGTTAAGGACCGTGATCGGCCGCAGGGGCGGTCCACCACGGTCGAATACAACACCGATGCATTTTATTCGGCGTTCCTGAGACGGAGTTGGTTCGATCTGGCCGCCGGGCGGGCTCCAGTCGCCGGCCTGCGCGAGGCAGAGCACGCGGTCGCCGTCGTCGAGGCGGGCTACCGCTCCGCCGCCCAGCGCGGCGCGTTCGAGATCGTCGATCATCGGCAGTAGACACCGTCACCGCCCGCCTTGTGCTCTCCCGCCCCCACTCAGGGAAAGCGGCCGATCGCGGGCGAACCGAAATGCATCAAATGAAAAGGAAAAGCCCATGTCTTTGTCAGGGTCAGGTGTTATCGCGATTTGGAACGATATCACCGACGAAGGACGCGCCAATTTCTATGAATGGCACGATCGGGAACATATTCCTGAACGTGTCGGCACGACCGGCTTCCTGCGCGGCCGCCGCTATATCGCGCTGTCGGGAACGCCGGACTATTTCACGCTCTACGAGGTCCAAGATCGCGCCGTGCTGACCGCGCCGGAATATCTGGCTCGTCTAAACAGCCCAACCGAATGGACCACGCGCTCGGTCAAGCATTTCCTGAACACCTCACGGTCGCTGTGCGATGTCGAGCTTTCTCTCGGCGCAGGGTCGGGCGGCGTCATCGGCACCATCCGCTTCGACTGCGACCCCAAGCACGATGCAACCATCCTGGAGACGCTCTCGAACGCCGTCCTGCCCGAGATCGTGAAGGCGCCCGCCATCTGTGCGGCACATCTCTGCCGGGCCGACGAGGGCGCCAGCAACCTCAAGACGGCCGAGCAACGCGGGCGCGCCGCTAATATGGTACCGCGCTGGGTCGTCATCGTCGAAGGGGCGACCCGGGAAGCGGTGGACGAGGTCCTGGCAATGCATCTGCCTCCCGCGATCTTCGCCGAACTCGGGGCTCCGGACATCCTGAGCGGCGTCTATCGCCTGCAGCACGACCGTCTCGCCGCCACGTGATGCGGGCTTCGTCGCCAAAATCCCAATGGGACGGCGTTCCGGGCAGGGAGGCGCCGAGCCGCGCGGGATGTGGCGGCGTTCCCCCCTCCCCCAGGCCGCTCCAGCGCCAGGCTGAGGCTTACGCGACGCAGGCAAACACGCGGCCTGCTATCGTCTCGATTTCGCCAATTCCGGACATTCGCTCACTACCATCAAGCAGACGTCCCGTGGACGGATCAGGATATGGAACGCCTTCAGGTAGATGCGCGATACGGTGGCAAACAGCTCCACTGCCGTCGACATCAGGCAGGCACGACTTGTGTCGTACCTCGCGGCAGAGGGGAGGCTTCATCGGCTACCGTCAAATGCCGGGTGAAGTATTGCTCGCAGCGACGCCCGACCAGAGAAATCAGCCAGCACAGCACGAAATAGATGACGAGCAGAAAGCCGTACACGAGATAGGCTGGACTGCCGCCCCGCGTGAGCGTGGTCTGCTCGATGATGACCTGACCAGCGCGAAAGACCTCCTCCACTCCGATCACCGCGCCGAGCGAGCTCGCCTGCACGAGGCCCGTCACCAGGCCGACATAGGGAGGGATGATCACAGGCATCGCCTGCGGGAGGACGACCAGAACGAGCTTGCGCCAACCACGCAGGCCGAATGCGTCGGCGGCCTCGCGCTGCCCTTTCGGAACGGCGGTCAGGCCGGCGCGGATGATATGCGCGCCATTGGCGCCGCCCCAAAGCGAGATGCTGAGCGCGCTCGACCAGAAGGGATTGAGCGAGATGCCGGCCTTCGGCAGCACGAAATAAGCCAGCAGCACGGTGACCATCAGCGGGACGTCGCGCAGGCACTCGACGAGGCCGTAGACGAAGCCGGTCAAGACCGTCGAGCGCGTCGACAGCGCGACCGTGAACAGGACGGCGCATAGGGTGGCGCCCGCCGTGAGCACGAGCGACAGCAGCAGCGTGTTGACGAAGCCCGCCAGCAGAAAATTCCGGAACTCCAGGAGCAGCATGGTCAGCGTTCCGCGAAAGGACGATCGAGCCGGTGCTCGACCAGCTTGGCCAGCCCCGCCAGAACGAAGACGCAAAACAGGTAGATCACGCAGATCGTCGCGAACATCTCGACCGCCCGGAAATCATAGGCGATGCGATCGACGGCGACGAAGGTCAGCTCCACGAGTCCGATCGTCTGCAGGTAGGCCGAATTCTTGAAGGTCGAGACGACGGTGTTCATGGCAGGCGGCAGGGCGGCCCGGGCGGCGATCGGCAAGACAACGAGGATCGCGTGCTGCCAGCGCTTCAGACCCAGTGCGAGGGACGCATCGCGAATGCCCGGCGCCACCGAGGCGAGCCCTGCGCGGGCATTCTCGATCTGGAACGCCGTGGCCCAGACCGTCAGGGCGATGACGCCGGACCAGAATACCGAGAAGCGGATGCCGAGGCTGGGCAGGCCGAAGAAGACGAAGAAGATCTGCACGAGCAGCGGCGTGCCCCGCACGAATTCCACATAGCCGACGACCAAATTCCGAAGAAGCGCGTTGCTGCTGGTACGCAAGGCGGCCCCCAGCGCTCCGAAAACGAGCGACAGGCTGATCGACAGCGCGCTGACCATCAGGGTCATTTTCAGACCCTTCATCAGATCCGGGAGCGCGCCGAGGATATAGTCGAGGTCCATGGTGCTTCCCCAGGAGGACCGGCAAACGGCGCGCCGGCGATGGTCCGCCCGCCGGCGCGCCTGCCGTCAGTTCGACGGTGGCGGGGTCTCGAAGGAGCGGATCATCTGCGCTTGCAGACTGGCGTCGGCGACATGGGCCTTCACCGACTTCGAGAGCAGGCCTTCGTCCTTCATCCGTGCGAGAGCGGCATCGACAAAGGCCTTCATCTCGGGCTCGCCCTTGCGAATGCCGACGCCGTTGAAGCCGAGATCGACCTCGCCCTTGAGCACGCGCAGATTAGGAGAGTTGCCCAGCAGCAGCGCCATCGTGGTGCCGTCGGTGACGTAAGCGTCCGCACGTCCCTGGAACAGGGCCTGCAGGCTGTCCGAGGCGTTGTTGAGCTGCACGAACTGAACGTCCGGAATGTTGTTGCGCAGCCAGTTGATCTGGTTGCCGCCCTTCACGATCAGGATCGACTTGCCCTTCAGCTCGGCAAGGCTCTGCACGGGGCTGTCCTTCAGCACGGCGACGTTGCTGCTGCCCCAGTAGTAGATCGTCGAATAATCGATCACCTGCTCACGGGGCGGGGTGCGGCCCAGCGTCGCCACGAGCAGATCGATCTTGCGGCCGGTCAGCGAGGGGATGCGCGCATCCGTTGCGACGCAGGTCAGTTCCGCCTTGTCGGCCGAGCCGAGCGCATAGACGGCGAGCTGCTTTGCGATGTCGATCTCGATGCCGACCGGCTTGCCGTCGGTGGCCGACTGGCCGAAGGGCGGCGCGTCGCAGCGCACGCCGATGCGGAGCACCCCGGCATCCTTGACCGCCTTGGGCAGCGGCGGCAGGGATTGGGCCTGTGCGGCGGCCACGCCCCACAGCATGGACGCTAACACCAAAAGTGATGCCATCGCGTTCTTGAACGAAAGTTGCGTCATCATTCCCGCTCCTCTTTTGCTTTTTGTGGGCCAGCTCGTAGTTAGCGACGGGCGCGGATTCGCGGCCCTTTCTCTCGGCAGATCTCGGCGCTGCGGGTCGGTCGGGCGACGCGTGGCATCAGGCGTCGACCAAGGTTCGGGCAGCGGTCTGGAAGCGGCCCGGGCGGAAGTCGGCCAGCAGCGGGCTGCGGCGGCCATTGACGATCTCGTCCGCCAGAAGCTCGCCCGCGATCAGCCCCAGCGTTGCGCCGCTGTGACTGAAGGCGACGAAACAGGAGCCGATCCCGTCCAGCGCGCCGAAGACCGGCTCTCCGTCTCCCGGGATGGGCTTCCGACCTGCGCCATAAGAGCCGAAGGCCAGCCTCGGATTTCCGGCCAGCACGGCGGAGGCCTCCCGCAGCAGGCCGTCGATCGTGTCCGGGCTCACCTCGAAGCTCCCGTCGGCGTTGCCGCGCATCTCGGCCTCGGACCAGGCGGAGTCGAGCACCAAGGCACCGTCGGGCGTCGGGCGCACGGCCACGCGCGGCGTGTTCAGCACGGCACGGAGCGCGGTCTCCACAGGTGCGGTCTTGACCAGAAGCCCGATCGGCGACGCGTCAGGAATCTCCACCCCGAGATCGGCGGCCATGGCGGGCGCGCCGGGACCGGTTGCGATCAGGCAGGCATCGGCTTCGAACAGACGGCCGTCGGCAGCCTTCGCGCCGCGGGCGAGGCCGTTGCGGACGAGCACCGATGCGACGCCTGCGTTCTCGACGATCTCGCCGCCCCGCATACGAAGCTCCGCGGCGAGGAGACCGATCAGCGCGGCGAGATCGACCCAGCCCTCGCCAGGATTGAACAGTGCACCCTGCCGCGTGATCGCCCGCGCATCGACGCCAAGCGTGACGGCAGCAACCTCTTCCGGCGCTAGACGCATCACATCGTAACCGATGCTGCGTTCATGCGCTTCAGCGGCGTCCATCGCATTCGACTCATCATCAGCGTCCCAAGTGAGACCACCGTCGAAGCGCAGCCACGGGGCTTGCGGATGCCGTGCCGCGAGCGTGCGATAGCGATCGATGCCGACCATCCGAAGGCGGTGATAGGCGGCCGATCGAAAACGAGCCGAGTTGAGCCACGAAAGCGAGCGGCCCGAAGCGCCGCTGCCGAGGACGCCCTCGGTGACGAGCGTGACGCGCGATCCTTGGCGGACGAGATGCAGCGCCGTGGAGACGCCGAAGATCCCCCCTCCGATGATCACGACGCTCGGGCAGTCTGAGGACGGTCTCACGAGGCTTTTCTCTCCTTGAGACGAGGGGGGATGGCGAGACGCCTCACGGCGCTTCCCAGGTGCCAGAGCGCGCCGAGCGGAAGAGAGCGTCGATCGTCCGCATGTTCGCCACTGCGTCCGCCATCGTCGCCGCGAGCGGCTCCTCGCCGAGCACGGCGCGCGAAAAGGCGTCGCATTGCAGCACATACTGGTCGCAAGCAGGAACAACGATCCGTTCCCGGCCACGGCCCGCGAGGTCGCTGCCGTCATCGACGATGACCGCCGTATCGGCGGCCTTGGGCGCGTTGAAGGGAATTTCGATCTCGATGCGGCCACGCGTTCCGAGGATCTGTACACGCTGGCATGGCACGAGCTGCGTGGCGCATGTGAAGGCGAGCTGCCGTCCCTCGGAAAACGAAAGCAGGCCACTGGTGACGCAGTCGGTGCCCAAGATCGGATCGGTGGTCACCAGCGCGATGACCCGCTCCGGCTCCGCAGCGAAGATATATCGCGCAGTATTGATGGCGTAGCAGCCGACGTCATAGAGACCGCCGCCGCCTATGTCGCGCTGGTTGCGGACATTGGCGGGGTCGGTCAGGTAATAGGAGAAGATCGTCTGTATCGCGCGCACCTCGCCGATGCGCCCGCCTACTGCGATTTCGCGCGCCTGCCGCCACTGCGGGTGAAAGCGCACCATGAAGGCTTCCATGACCAGCCGGCCCGTGCGCTCGGCGGCGGCGGCGATCTCGCGGGCCTCGGCGGCGTCGAGCGCGATCGGCTTTTCGCACAGCACGTGCTTACCGGCCTCCAGCGCCTTGATCGTCCAGGGCGCGTGCAGATGGTTGGGCAGCGGATTGTAGATCGCCTCAACGGCCTGGTCCGCAAGCAGGGCCTCATAGGATCCATAAGCCGTGGGAATGCCGAAATCATGGGCTGTGGCGCGGGCGCGTTCCTCGTCACGCGAGGCGATGGCGGCGAGCTCGCAACGCTCACTCGCCAGCATGGCGGGAATGACATGCTTGCGCGCGATGTTCGCCGCGCCGAGCACGCCCCATTTCAGCTTCCGCACCATGGTGTATTGCCCTCAACGATGCTGAAAGTCTAAATGAGACCGGTCTCATTTGTCAATCACCGGCGTCTCGTGTTGCGAGCTTCGGGTTGCGGGACTAGGCAGACCTCATGAGCGAATCATCATCAAAGCCCCGGGATGCAACCGTGCAGGATGTCGCGCGCGAGGCCGGCGTCTCCAAGGCGACCGCGGCGCGCGTGCTCGGCGGCTACAGCGTCACCAGTCCAGCGGTTCGGGACAAGGTGATGACCGCCGCCCAGAGCCTCAACTACCGGCCAAATGAAGTCGCCCGCAGCATGACGACAGGCCGCTCGCGCGCTATCGGTGTCGTCGTCGCCGACGTGGAGAACCCCTATTTCGGCTTGGCGGTGCGCGGCATCAGCGACGTGGCTCGGGCCGAGGGCTTCGACGTCATCCTCGCCAATTCGGGCGAAGACGTCGAACGCGAGCGAGACGCCATACGCATGCTGCTGGGCAAGCGGGTCGACGGGTTGATCGTCACACCTGCCAGCGTGCATGACACGGAACACTTGCGTGCCGTGGAAGCTAGCGGGCGTCCGATTGTGCTGCTGGACCGCTACATCCCTTCGATGAGCGTCGACACCGTGGTCGCTGACGACCGCGCCGCCGGCGCCGCCGTGGCGCGACGGCTCACCGAAGCCGGGCACCGGCGCATCGGCTACGTGTCGGCGACAGCCTGCGACGATCCGGTGTATCGCGGCCCGCACCAGCTTCATCTGTCCACGGTACGCGACCGCATCGAAGGCTTTCTCGAGGCCGCCGCGCAGGCGGGCGGCGAAGGCTGCGAACGCTATGTCCGCCTCGGCGTGAACCGGCTGGGCGGCGGGCTCAAGATCGTCGCCGATCTGATGGCGCTACCGGACCGGCCGACCGCGCTCATCGCATCCGACAACGTGGTGGCGCTCGAGCTGTTCAAGGCGTTGCGCACACTGGGTATCGTCATTCCGCGCGATCTGTCTCTCATCGCCTTCCATGATGCGGACTGGACCAGTGTTACGACGCCGTCGATTACGGTCATCGCGCAGCCGTGCTACGAACTGGGCGCGGAAAGCGCTGCGGCCCTCGTGCGGCGCGCCCGCGGGGATACCACCGCCGGCCAGCGCATCATTCTGCAAACGCGCCTCATCGAGAGAGAATCGGTCATCCCGCCACCGAGATGATCAATCTGCGATGTTGCCCTGTCCGATAAATCTTATGTCGCGACAGATTTTTGGCCAAGTTGGCGCGAGGACCGAAGCGACGGGAACAATTTACAGGGCGTTCGTAGCGCGTCGCATGGATACCGCTTCTCCGAGCTCTTCCGCAGCGGCTTTCTGCCCTTATCGACGTTGTGAGCGCTGAATTCGGCAAGTGCAGCGTGAATGACAGTCGCGGCGGCTTTGTCATGAGCATCGACCGGCACCTCGATTGGCCCGTTAACAGAAGGTCCTGGGAGCCTTCGAGGCTGTGTCCCCCACTTTGGCATCGGACCCTGCTGCCAGCTGGCCTGCCGCGTTAGCGCCGCCGGCCGCAGCGATTCAAATGTCGATCCTACCGCTGCCTTAAAGCGCCAGAAGCGGACCTTGCGCTTCTGCCAAGAAGCAGACTTCCGCCTCGCCTCGCTCATGCCAATTTGATGTCGCGCTCATGCCTGTCACGCGCTCGGCTTCGCAAGCCCGACCGAATTGCGCAGGACGAGCTCGAAGGGCAGGATTTTCTGCACGGGTGCGGTCGCCTTCCGCTCGATCAGGTCGATCAGGATCAGCGCGATCTCCTCGCCGGCGCCCCGGATCGACGTCGCCGTGGCGGTGAGAGGCGGCGAGAGATCCATGGCGCTGCAGCCCCTGACGCCGTCGTCATGGCAGGCGACGGAGATATCCCGCCCGACCGCCAGCCCGTGCTGGGCGAGCGCGCGATAGACACCGCGCGCCTGAAACACCGAGCCGCACAGGAAGGCCGTGGGCGGCTCGGGATCCGCCAGCCGCCGCATCGCGGTCTCGTAGCCGGTCGCCTCGGTCATGGAGACGAACTCGATGGCGTCGAGCGGCGCTGCAAGCCCGCGCGCGGCGAAAGCCCGCTCGAAGGCGGCAGCCCTCGCGGCGACATAGCGAAACTGGGCGAGACCGTTGATCACGACGATGTGGCGATGGCCGTAATCGAGCAGCAGATTCGTCAATCGCTCGAAGGCGTTGTCGTTGTCGGTATCGACAAAGGAGAAGGGCTCCTGCGCCTCCGTGCGGCCATGGACCACGAAGGGCAGGCGCAAGGCATTGAGCAGGGCGATGCGCGGATCCCTGACCAGGGGGCGGGTGATGATCACGCCGTCGACCGATTTTGACGAGGCGAGCTTGCGCAGGACGCCGGCCTCGTCATCCTCGAAAGGCGACAGCAGCAGGTTGTAGTTGCGCGCGGTCACGGCCGTCGAGATTCCGGCCAGGACATCGACGAAGTTGGTTTCCGGGAGCTGGAGGCGCTGGAGCGGGAAGACCAGGCCGATGGTCTCCGTCCGGCCCGTCGCGAGGCTGCGCGCGCGCGCATTGGGACGATAGCCCGCAGCGTCGGCCGCCGCGACCACGCGGCGGCGCGTCGCTTCGGGGATGCCGGGATGCGCGCGCAGGGCGCGGCTGATGGTCGATTGCGAGAGGCCGAGCGCAAGCGCCAGGCTCTTCAGGTCGGCGGCATCGTTATGCAAGCGCTTGCTTTCCGTCATCGCGAGGCTGGGCGCCGAGAGGCCAAATCCCTGCATTCCACGATAAATCTAGCCCACCGCGACCCCGATTGACAAATGCTATCGGCGTCCTAGCATGCAAGCGCTTGCACAATACACTGGTCAACAGTGAAGCTCGGGAGGAATTCTGATGAGGTTTGCGACGATCGCCCGCTTGGCGCTACGCCGGCAGCTGCTTGCCGCGGCTATCGCGCTCGGCATCCTGTCCTCGGGCTCGGTCGGCGCCCGAGCGGTCGAGATCCAGTACTGGCAATATGTCTTCGACACCCGCGTCCAGGCGATGAGCGAGGTGATCAAGCAGTTCGAGGCCGAAAATCCGGGGATCACCGTCAAGCAGGTTACCTTCCCCTATGCCGATTATCAGACGCGCCTGATCGCGGCGAAGGCGGCGGGCCGCGGGCCCGACGTCATGCAGCTGTTCTATGGCTGGCTGGACACGTTCATCGCCGGCAAGCTGGTGCAGCCGCTGCCGAAGGCCAGCTTCAAGGATGCCGAGATCGAGCGCGACTTCTTCCCGATCGTCTCGGCGATGAAGCGCGGCGGGCAGTATTATGGCCTGCCGACGGCGGTGCGCAGCATGGCGCTGTTCTACAACAAGGACCTGTTCCAGAAGGCGGGGCTCGATCCGGACAAGCCGCCGCAGACGCTGGACGAATTGGTGGCGGCAGCCAAGGCGATCACCAAGCGCGATGCGGCAGGCAACTTCCAGCAGGTCGGCATGGCGCTCGATATCGCACGCCAGGACCACAACTGGTGGCGCGAGATCCTGCTGCGCCAATATGGCGGCGAATCCTACAGCGCCGATGGCAGCAAGGTCGCCTACAACAGCGAGGCCGGCGCCAGATCGCTCGAATTCTACACCGGGCTGCAGAAGCTCCATCGCGTCGGGCAGGAAGGCTTCATGGATGAGGGCCAGGCCGCCTTCCGCGGCGGGCTGGCCGGCATGGTGGTCGACGGCACGTTCCGCATCGCCTCCTACAAGACGATCCAGGGCTTCAAATGGGGTGTCGCGGAGCTGCCGACGCAGGACGGCAGGAAGGCGAATTTCGGCAGTTATTTCGCCAACGCCATCGGCGCTTCGGCGACCGGCGAAAAGCTCGCTGCGGCCGAGAAGTTCCTGGCTTTCATCTCATCGGAAAAGGCGATGACGATCTGGCTCGACAAGGTCGGCGAATTGCCGGCCCGCCGCGCGGTGGCGCTGACGGAGGCCAACATCAAGGACCCGATCTACGGCCCGTTCATCCGCGGCCTGGATTATGCCGCGACGCCGCCGATGGTCGACGAGGCGGCCCAGCGCCAGGTCTCGATCGACATGATCAACACCGTGCTCCTGAAGAATACGCCGATCACGGAGGCGCTCGCAGCGGCCGCCACGCGGGAGCAGGCGATCCTCGACAAGTTCAAGGGCAAGTGAGGGGCCGCGAGCGAACAGGAGGATCGCGCATGACCGCGCTGACATCGCCCCGGAGCGCCGGCCTCAGTGGCCCCTGGGGAAGGTTGTCGATCGCGACGAAGCAGATCGTCTGGGCCTGGACCTTCCTGGCCCTGCCCGTCCTGTTCTTCGCCGCCGTTCGCTTCTACCCGACGCTGGAGGGGTTCTATCTCTCGCTGACCGACTGGGACCTGCTCAACGAAGCCCGCTTCATCGGGCTCGACAATTACCGCAAGCTCTTCGCCGACCCGGTTTTCTGGCAGGTATTCGCCAACACCTTCGCCTATCTCGTCTTCGGCACGCCGATCGCGATCGTCCTGTCCTTCGCCATCGCCTATTATCTCGACCGCGTCACCGTCCTGCACGGGCTGATCCGCGCGCTTTATTTCCTGCCCTATCTGACGACGGCCGCGGCGATGGCTTGGGTCTGGCGCTGGTTCTACCAGCCCCCGCCGATCGGCGTGATCAACAGCATCCTGGGCTCGCTCGGCATCCCGGCCCAGCCCTTTCTGCGCTCGGTCGACCAGGCCTTGCCGGCGATCATGCTGACCGCGATCTGGGCGCATCTCGGCTTCCAGATCATCATCTTCATGGCGGGCCTGCGCGCCATCCCGACGAGCTATTACGAAGCCGCGCGCATCGACGGGCTGGGCGAAGGCGCGATCCTGCGGCGCATCACCATTCCGCTGCTGAAGCCGACGACGGTGTTCCTGGTCGTGTTCTCGTCGATCGGGTTCCTGCGGATCTTCGACCAGGTCTACAACATGACCAGCAACGATCCCGGCGGGCCGCTGAATTCGACCAAGCCGCTGGTGCTGATGATCTATCAGACCGCCTTTTCCTCCTACCAGATGGGCTATGCCGCGGCGCAGACCGTGGTGCTGTTCGTGATCCTGTTCTCGATCTCGATGGCGCAGCTCTGGATCCTGAGGAACCGCTGAGATGAGCGCGCAGACGCAGCCCCTATCGGCCTATGGCAGCGTGCGCCCCGGCCGCATCGTCGCCTGGACGGTCCTGTTCCTCGGCGGCGTGGTCATGATCACGCCGCTGCTCTTCATGTTCTCGACCTCGCTGAAATCGGCCGGCCATGTCTACGATCTGCGCCTGATCCCGGACCAGCCGACGCTTGCCAACTACGTCAAGGTGCTGTCCGACGGGCGCTTCATGCGCTGGTTCGCGAACTCGACGATCATCGCCACGGTCGTCACCCTGTCCTGCCTGTTCTTCGACAGCCTCGTCGCCTACACGCTCGCCAAATTCACGTTTCCGGGCCGGCGCCTCGTCTTCCTGGCGATCCTGTCGACTCTGATGATCCCGACCGAGATGCTGGTCATCCCGTGGTATCTGATGGCGAGCAAGCTCGGCTGGATCGACAGCTATCTGGGCATCATGTTCCCGGGCCTCGTCACCGCCTTCGGCGTCTTCCTGATGCGGCAGTTCTTCGAGACCGTGCCGAACGACTTCCTCGAGGCGGCGCGGGTCGACGGGCTCAACGAGTTTGCGATCTGGTGGAAGGTGGCGCTGCCGCTGGTCACGCCCGCCCTGTCGGCGCTGGCGATCTTCACCTTCCTCGGCAACTGGACGGCCTTCTTCTGGCCGCTGATCGTGACGACCGATCCCTCGCTCTACACGCTGCCGGTCGGCCTCTCCAGCTTCGCAGTCGAGCAGTCGATCCAGTGGGAGCTGATCATGACGGGCGCAGCGCTCGCCACCCTGCCGACCCTGGCGATCTTCCTGTTCTTCCAACGCTACATCGTGCGCGGCGTCATGCTCGCCGGAGTCAAGGGCTGATCCATGGGTTCACTGCAGGTCAACGACCGCTCGCGCTTTCCCGATCCGGTCTATCGCGAGACGGTGCTGAAGCCGCTCTTCGACGGCGCCCGCCATTTCCATGCCGAGGCGCTGCGCCGCATCGATCGCGCGCATCTGGTCATGCTGGTCGAAACCGGCATCCTCGATGCCGGCCAGGGCGCGGCGATCGCGCGCGCGCTGCAGGCGATGGAGCGGGAGATCGACCCGGCTGCCCTCGCCTATGGCGGCGATGTCGAGGACTACTTCTTCTACATGGAGCGCGAGCTCAAGCAGCGCACTGGGGCCGATATCGGCGGCCGGCTGCACACGGCCCGCTCGCGCAACGACATCGACCACTGTTTTCTCAAGCTCGGCCTGAAGCCGCGCATCGACGGCCTGCTCGCCGCATGCCGCCGCCTGCTGGCGGGGCTGATCGCGGTGGCGACGCGCGACCGCGACGTCCTGATCGTGGCCTATACCCATGGACAGCCGGCCCAGCCCACGACCTACGGCCACTATCTCGGCGCGATCATCGAGGTGCTGATCCGCGATATCGAGCGGATCGAGGCGGCACGCGCGATCGTCGATCTGAGCCCGATGGGCGCGGCCGCGATCACGACCTCCGGCTTCCCGATCGACCGGCATCGCGTGGCCTGGCTGCTCGGCTTCGCCGCGCCGCTGCAGAACGCCTATTCCTGCATCGCCGCCACCGACTACCTGACCTCGACCTACAGCGCCATCGGGCTCCTGTTCCTGCATCTTGGCCGGCCGATCCAGGATTTCCAGTTCTGGTCGAGCTTCGAGGTCGGCCAGCTCTATCTGCCCAACGCCTTCGTGCAGATCTCCTCGATCATGCCACAGAAGCGCAATCCGGTGCCGTTCGAGCATCTGCGCCATCTCGCGAGCCAGACCTGCGGCCGGGCGCGCGCCGTCGTCGACGTGATGCACAACACGCCCTTCACGGACATGACCGACAGCGAGGCCGAAACCCATGAGATGGGCTATCAGGCTGTAGACGCGGGCTTGCGCGTGCTCGACCTGATGACCGCGACGATCGAGGCGGGGCGGATCGACCCCGACCGGGTCGCCGTCAATCTCAGCCGGTCCTGCGCCACGATCACGGAGTTGGCGGATTGGCTGGTGCGTAGCGAAGGCTTGTCTTTCCGGCTCGGCCACGAGATCGCCGCCGATGTCGCGCGTGCCGTCGTGGCGATGGCGGGCGACCTTCCCACAGACGGCTTTAGCGCCTTCAAGACGGCTTTTGAGCATCATGTCGGCCGCTCACCGGCCGCCAATGCCGCCGAATTCGCGCGAATGGTCTCGCCCGAGCATTTCGTCGCGGTCCGGGACCGTTTCGGCGGCCCGGCTCCCGCAGTGCTCGACCGCGCGCTCGACGGTTATCGCGCGGCCTTGGCGGGTTTCGAGACAAAAGCCCAACAGATCGCAGCGCGCGAGGCGCAAGCCGCAGCCGAGCTCGACCGTCGCATCCCTGAGATTGCGGAGTGTGCATGATGGCACGCATCGAGCTGCAACAGATCGTCAAGCGCTACGGCACCATCACCACCGTCCGCGGCATCGACCTCACCATCGAGGACGGCGAATTCGTCGTTCTTGTCGGCCCCTCCGGCTGCGGCAAATCGACGACGCTGCGGATGATCGCGGGGCTGGAGCCGATTTCGGGCGGCACGCTGCGCATTGGCGGCGAGGTGGTCAACGACCACGAGCCGAAGCACCGCAACATTGCGATGGTGTTCCAGAACTACGCGATCTACCCGCATCTGACGGTGGCGCAGAATATCGGCTTCGGGCTCTACACATCCAAGCTCTCCAAGGCGCAGAAGCAGGCCCGCATTCGCGAGACCGCCCGCACGCTCAGCCTCGAACCTTATCTCGACCGGCGGCCGGCCGCGCTATCGGGCGGGCAGAGGCAGCGCGTCGCCATCGGCCGCGCCATGGTGCGCGATCCCGTGGCCTTCCTGTTCGACGAGCCGCTGTCCAATCTCGACGCCCAATTGCGCGGGCAGATGCGCCTGGAAATCAAGCAGCTGCACCAGCGCCTGGGCAGCACCATCGTCTTCGTCACGCATGACCAGGTCGAGGCGATGTCGCTGGCCGACCGCATCGTCGTGATGCGCGACGGCTCCATCCTGCAGGTCGGTTCGCCGATGGAGCTCTACAACCGGCCGGCGGACATCTTCACCGCGCGCTTCATCGGCACGCCCGAGATGAACATGATCGACGCCGTCGCGGCGGATGGCGGGCTCGCAGTTGGGGCCAACGGCGCCGCGGTCGATCTCTCCCGCGTCACCGGGCTGCCGCCGCTCCAGCCCGGCCAGGCCGTCATCCTCGGCATCAGGCCGCAGGAGTTGCAGCTGCTCTCCGCCGGCGAGGCCCCCTTCCCCATCCGCATCGAAGGCAAGGTGCGGGTCTGCGAGCCGCATGGCCCGGAGACCTTCGTGCTGCTGGACCTGCCGCAGGGCAGCGTGGTGGCGCGCGCGCCCGCGACAGCGTCGTTCAGGCCCGGCGAGACGGTAGCCTTCGGAGCCCAGACGGCAGCTTTGCGTCTCTTCGACAAGCAGACCGGAACGCTGATCGGCAGCGCCTAAGAGCTGTTTGGAAATTCCAGCCCTCATTCTCAACTGAGACACGACACAGCATTGCATCAGCGCCTCTCGCGCGCGCGAATATTCCACGCCATAGTGGGAGATGATCAGGCGCGGGAACATCCAGAGATCGTGAAAATCACTGCCCTGTTACCTAGCATCGTTTTGCTCGTGCCTTCCGACAGCGCCATATCGGCGTCTTCGGATGTGCGCGGTATCTTGCATTCGGTCATTCGCCGCTGGGATTTGCAGACGACAATGCCTGGCGAGACAGTCAGGCCGGCCAGTTGGCTCGATTGGCTGAGCTTCGATCTCCCTCCGGACATGCTACGCGTGCTGCTGTGGGGGATGATCATCCTTGGCGTGCTGGTGACGCTCTGGTCATTGCGCGACAGCCTCCCGGTCTTCAGCCGGTCGCGGAAGATCGTGACGCGGGACGAGGCCCTCCAGACCGCCGGGTCGTCGGGCCGCATGGAGGATGCCCAGATCGAAGCCGACGATCTCGCGCGGCAGGGGCGTTATGGCGAGGCCATGCACCTGCTCTTGCTGAAGAGCCTGACTGAAATCCGTCGCGGTTTGGGCGTGAGCTTCGCCGTATCGCTCACCAGCCGCGAGATCCTGCGGCGCGTGCAACTGCCCGATCTGGGCCGCGACGCGCTGAGCGGCGTCGTCCAGTCGGTCGAGCGGACCTATTATGGCGGCCGCAGCGCAAGTCATGAGGATTATATCGACTGCCGGACACGCTTCGACGTTTTGAAACAATCCCTCCCAACGGTCATTGCGGCGTGAGCGCACCGACCTTTCAGCCCAGGATCGTGGCCGCGCTTGCGGCTGCATTTTGTGCGCTGTTTGCCGCCTCCCTGCTCCTGACCGGCGCGGGCGAACGTCGCGCCACGGGCAATCTCGCCGGCTCCAACAGCTTTTCCCGTTCAGCCGTCGGCCATCTCGGTCTGTTCGAGATGGTCAAACAGCTCGGCCACAGGGCTGTACGCAGCGAACATCATTCCCTGGCTGCGCTCGGGAGCGACGGTGTGCTTGTTCTGGCTGAACCCACTATGAGTCTCGTCGGTGACGAGAACCGCAGCAAGCTGGCGGGCGCCAAGACCCTCCTGGTGGTGCTGCCGAAATGGAACACGCGCCGTGACGAGCGCCGGACGGACTGGATAAGCGCAGCCGAACTCGTGCCGGCGATCCAGGCAGAGGCCGTGCTGAGCGCGGTCGTCGGTCGAGGCGACGTCATTCGCGTCGCCGCGCCGTCATCCTATGAAAAGCTGATTGCGGCTCCAGACCCGGCCCTCAGCGGGCAGGTCCAGCTCATCAAGAACTCGCGGTTGAAGCCGCTTATTGCCGCTTCGGACGGTGTCCTGCTCGGCGAGCTGCGTGACGGGCAACGCCTGATCTGGGTGCTGTCCGATCCCGATCCGATCGAAAATCACGGAATCGGCGCAGGCAACAACGCTGTCTTCGCCAAGGATATCATCGAGCGGCTTCTTGCCGGAAAAGACGGCCCTCTCGTTTTTGACGAGACGATCCATGGCTTCCTGACCGCGCCCCCCAATCTCCTGAAATTCCTTCATGAATTTCCCTTCAACCTGGTTCTCGCGCAGATCGTCGTCGGTGTGGCGCTGCTCTTGATGGCGGCGGTGGGCCGCTTCGGCACGCCGCAAGCCCCGGCGCGCCGGCTCGACGCCGGCAAGCGCGAACTGATCGTCAATACGGCGTCCCTGATCGACCATGCCGGTCATCATCCCGCGATGCTGCGGCGCTATGTCGGCATGATGCTGCAGGACACCGGCCGAGCGCTGGGCGCACCGCGTCAATTGAACGAGGCGCAGCTCGCCGGCTGGCTGGACAAGACGGCCAAGGCGCGCGGCCTGGCCGCGCCGGAGGCCGTGACGCATATCGCCGCGGCAAAGCCCGGCGATCTCGGTACGCTGCTGGCACAGGCACGTGCGATTCACCAATGGCGGAAGGATATGCTGAATGGAATTCCGGGACGTCTCGGCGATCACTGAAGGGATAAGGGCCGAGATCCGCAAGGCCGTCATCGGCCAGGACGAGGTCATCGAACTGATGCTGACCAGCCTCCTCTGCGGTGGCCATATCCTGCTGGAAGGCGTACCGGGAACGGCAAAAACCTTGCTGGCTCAGTCCTTCGCTGCGGGTCTTGCGCTGAAATTCGGCCGTATCCAGTTCACGCCCGACATGATGCCCGGTGACTTGCTCGGCACCAATCTCTTCAATTTCCAGACCAGCAGCTTCATCCTGACGCGCGGGCCGATCTTCACCGACATCCTCCTCGCCGACGAGATCAACCGGACGCCGCCGAAGACGCAGGCCGCGCTCCTGCAGGCGATGAACGAACGCAATGTCACGGTCGACGGGGTCACCTATGACCTCGGCGAAGCCTTCATGGTCGTCGCGACGCAAAACCCGATCGAGCAGCAGGGAACCTATCCCCTGCCCGAAGCGCAGCTCGACCGCTTCCTCTTCAAGATCAACCTGACCTATCCGAGCAAGGAGGAGGAGCGCGACGTCGTCACCCGGCACGGCCAGCGCGTCGCCATGCCCAAACTCGCGGATTTCGGGCTGATGCCTGTCATCTCCGGCGATCAGCTGGTCGCTGCAAGAATGCTCGTCGGTCAGATCAAGCTCGGCGAGCCGCTCGTCGCCTATATCGTCGACATCATCCGCGCGACGCGCAACCACCCGGCAATCGAGACGGGGGCCTCGACGCGCGCGGCAACGATGCTGGCCTCCGCCAGCCGGGCAAGGGCAACGACGCAAGGGCGCGAATTCGTCATTCCCGACGATGTGAAGCAGCTGGCAGTGCCATTGCTGCGTCACCGGATCGTGCTGGCGCCGAATGCCGAAATCGAAGGGCTGATCAGCGACCAGGTTATCGGCGAGATTCTCGATCAGGTCGCCGTTCCACGATGATCCGGCCGACCCTTCGGGCTGTCCTGCTCTTCGGCGCGACCATACCGCTGGCGCTTGTCCTGTTGGCCTGGGATCCCGCGCTCTGGCCGATCTCGCTCGATATCGGTCTCTTCGTCCTGGTGCTCATCGGAGTCGATGCACTGCTCTGCATTCGCTTCGCCCGTCTCGATATCGCTTGCGAGGTGCCGGCGCGCCTCTTCATCGGAACGATGGGCGCCATTCGACTGAGCGTTGCCCTCAAGCATGCCTCGCGGCCGGTCGCTTTTGACGCCCTGGCAGAACAGCGCGGCGAGGTCGAGCCGCCGCAGTCGCAGCGCCTTGTCGCCAAGCCTGGTGAGCCAGGACTCGCCAGCCTGCAGGTCGCGCCGAAACGGCGTGGTCAGATCATTGTCGATGCCATCTGGCTGCGTTGGCAAGGCCCGCTGGCTCTGGCGGTACGGACGCGACGGGTCGCGCTGGCAAAGACGATCACCGTGCTGCCGGATATCCGCGGCATCGCCTCGGCCGCGATCCAGTTCTTCAGCCGCGACGCGGTCGACGGGATCAAGGTCCAGCAACAGAAGGGCGAGGGCACCGAATTCGAGGCCCTGCGCGACCATGCATCAGGTTTCGACAATCGCTTCATCGACTGGAAGCGCTCGGCCAAGCATCTGAAACTGCTCTCGAAGGAGTTCAGCGTCGAGCGCAATCATCAGATCGTGCTTGCTTTCGACACCGGCTATCTGATGGCCGAGCCGATCGAAGGCTTGCCACGGCTCGACCACGCTATCCATGCCGGCCTCCTGCTCGGCTGGATTTCGCTGCGCAGCGGCGACCATGTCGGCAGCTTCGGCTTCGATGGGCATGTGCGGCAGTTCATGCAGCCCTCGCGCGGCATGCCCTATTTCACCAGGCTGCAGAACGCATCCGGCCAGCTGGGCTATCAGGTCGAGGAGACCAACTTCACCCTTGGGCTTGCCGAGCTCAATGCCCGGTTGAAGCGGCGCGCGCTCGTGGTGCTGTTCACCGAATTCATCGACACGACAACGGCTGAATTGCTGCTTGAAAGCCTGCAGCGCATGGCCAATCGTCATGCTGTGATCTTTGTCACCCTGCGCGACCCGCTTCTGCCCGGCATCATCGACGCCAGGCCCGAGCATTTCCGGACCGCCGCGGAGGCCGTCATCGCGCATGACATGCTGCGTGAACGGGCTGTCGTCCTGGAGCGCCTCATGCGCATGGGCGTGCATTGCCTGGAGGTGCCGCCGCGCGGCTTGGCGGTCGGCCTGGTCAATCGCTATCTCATGATCAAGCAGAGGGGGCTGCTATAGAGACGAGCCTGATATCCGACGACGCCCTGCCCGCGCTCGTCCCCAAGGTCTCGCTGCGCAGCGCTGACTTCCGCAGGAGCCGGGAACCGGCCTGGCGGACGCTGGAAGGCCTGATCGCGCGCGCCGAGAAGAAGGGCATCACACGGCTCTCGGATGACGAGTTGCAGCAGTTGCCACAGCTCTATCGCATGGCTGCGTCCTCGCTCTCGGTCGCGCGTTCCATCGCGCTCGATCGCAATCTGGTGCTCTATCTCGAAGGCTTGGTGCTGCGGGCCTTCCTCATCGTCTACGGACCGCGCGTCGGCACGCTGGAAACCCTGCTTGGCTTCCTGCGGCGTGGATTTCCCGCGGCGGTACGGGCCGCCGGCTGGCACATCCTGCTGGCGACGCTTGCAATCATTGCCGGCCTCGTCATCGGCTTCATGCTCGTCGCACCCAATGAGAGCTGGTTCAGCGCCTTGGTGCCTGAGGCGATGGCGGGCGGGCGCGGGCCAGGCAATACCGCCAAACAATTGCGCGACACGGAGATCTTCGCTCCCTGGCCGGGCTTCGTCGAATCTTTCGTCGTCTTCGCCAATTTCCTGTTCCGGCACAACACCACGATCGGCCTCATGACCTTCGGGCTCGGCATTCTCGGCGGTGTGCCGACATTGCTGTTGCTGGCCTATCAAGGGGTGATAATCGGGGCGTTCCTCGCATTGCATCATAATCGCGGCCTGCTCTACGATTTCGTCGGCTGGATCTCGATCCATGGCGTCACGGAGATCGGCGCGCTGATCCTGTGCGGGGCCGGCGGGCTGGTCATCGCCGAAAAAATCCTCTTTCCCGGCCGCCATTCACGCCTCGACAGCCTGGCGCAGAGTGGACGGGCTGCCGCTGGCCTGGCCGGCGGGGCCGTGCTGATGCTGTTCGTGGCAGGCCTCATCGAAGGCGGCTTCCGACAGCTGATCGCCGATACGCCGGCGCGCCTGGCCATCGGCGCGGCGACGGGCGTGCTCTGGACTGCTTACTTCCTCTCCAACCGCCGATATGTGAGCCATGGCCCAGAGACTTGACCGGATCAATCGCTTCCTCGATGGCGTCACGCGCAACCGCCGCGACATCGTCAGCCCCGAGGGCGTGATGCTGGAGGTCGACATTGCCAATCCCGGCGAGCGCCTCACTGCTTTCCTGATCGACTTCCTGTTCTGGATGCTGGCGACGATTCTGCTCTTCCTGATCCTGGGTCTGCTGTTCCTCGAGCAGATGAGCGGCCCGGTCGCAACGACGATCGTGCTGTTTCTCGGGTTTCTGCTGCGCAACCTCTATTTCATCCATTTCGAGCTGGTCACCCAAGGCGCGACGCCGGGCAAGCGCATCGCTCATCTCAGGGTCATCGACCGCAATGGCGGCCCTTTGCTGCCAGGCGCGATCATCGCGCGCAACCTGACGCGAGAGGTCGAGATATTCCTGCCGCTCGGCCTCTTCCTGACGATGCCGGTCATGGCTGCGGGCAACGGCTTCTGGACCGGAGCCGCCTTTTTCGGTTGGGTTGTCCTGATCTCGGCTCTGCCATTCTTCAATCGCGACCGTTTGCGGGCCGGCGACCTCATCGCGGGAACGATGGTGATTTCCGTCCCCCAGCGCGCCTTGCTCGCCGAACTGGCGCGGACGCAGGCGCATTATGTCTTCACGCGCAGCCAGCTCGACGCTTATGGAGCCTTCGAGCTCCATGTCCTGGAGGAATTGCTGCGCCGCCCAGGTTCGCCCGATACCTACGCCATTCAGCAGCAGGTTTGCGGCAAGATCTGCCGCAAGATCGGTTGGAGCGAGCCGGTATCGCCCGCAGATACATTGACGTTCCTGCAAGAGTTCTACACCGCCGAGCGCGCGCATCTGGAGCGCGAGCAGCTGTTTGGTCACAGGCGCGCCGACAAGACGGATATCGCCGTCGCCAGACAGGCGCCGCCGCGATCGCGGCAGGCGCAAGGTTCGGTCGATTGAGGGCTGCCGCGATTATCGTGTGGGATCGGAAGCCCGCTACCAGAGGCGTTTGACTGCGAAGCCGTCGAAGAGGGCTTCGTTCGAAATCAGCACCATGTCCTCGGATTGAGCCTGGGCAATGAGCAAGCGGTCGAACGGGTCCTTATGCGCAATGTTCATCTCACCGGCCAGCCGGGCATGGCGGACGGTGATCGCCAGTTCGGCAAAGCCCTGATCGGCGATGATCGCCTCGAAATCCTGCGCCAGCAGCGCCGCATCCGGGAGCTTGCCGATCCGGAATTTGGTGGCGATCTCCATGGCCGAGGCAGCGCTGACGGCGATGCTGTTGACCTCGTCCCCTATCGCCTCGCGCGCAGGGCGGCTCAGCGTCTCATCACCCGCCAGCCACCAGATCAGGGCATGGGTATCGAGCAGCAGCCTCAACTGAGATTCCAGCCCCCGAGTTCAGTCTCGGGCAGCGGCTCGTCAAAGCGCCCATCGACGGCGATCTTTCCCTTGAGCGCTCCAAAGCGCCGCTTGCCGCGTGGCGCGACCGGCACCAGACGCACCACCGGCACGCTGCCACGGGCAATGACGACATCCGCACCCTCAAGCGCGTCTGCGATCAGCTTGGACAGGTTGGTCTTGGCATCGTGAACCGAGAACTGGGCCATCGGCATCTCCTTAGCTAAGAATATAGCTAAGGCGTCCGCGCCGAGCAAGAGCCATGCCGTTTCCGGACTGCCCGGGGATCCGTCGCACACGACACCCCGGGCGATAATCCCGATAGCCGATTGAGACGCAGCCTCAGTCGAAGATATTCGCCAGCTTGTCGAGGTCGATGCCTTCCTTTGCCGCGCGCAGATCATGATAGATCACAGCGGCAAGAACCGCGCCGAAGGCGGTGGCGATGACCTGCCAGGCGAAGCTCAGAAGCTCGCCCACCAAGCCGCCACTGGCGATCCGTGCGAGCACGAAACCTCCGATGAAGGCGATCACAAAGGAGAGCATCAGCAGCCCGAAAACCTGCCAGCGATAGCCCTTGGTCAGCGCCATGCTTCGGCGCAGGCTTGCCATGACGCCTGTTTTCTCGATCACACAGGCCGGAATAGCGGCGCTCAGCATGCACATGACGATGACGCCCGGTATGACAAAAAGCATAATGCCAAGACCGGCCGCGAGGCCGCTTAGTAACGAGACACCGATCACTGGAATGGTCTGGGCCAGTCCGATCTGGAGGGACTGGCCGATCGTGAAGGGTTGACCGCGCATCTCCTGAAAAGCGCCGTAGAGGCTCGTCGCCTGCGCCATGACCTGCAGCACGAGGGTCGCGATCGCTGTGACGCCCGCGGCAACCGCAAGGCCGACTCCCGCGCCGCTTCCGGCCCCCATGAGCAAGCCCAGCAGCAGCAAGGGTGCCATCGGAATGAGCGCCAGCAGAATGAACTTGCCGAACTGGCGCGTGAAAACCGTGAAAGTCTTGTCGAGTACGGCGCCGACACGAAATGGCGCACCACTCACCGACTGTTCGCTGACGAAAACGTTGCTCATCCACTCCCCCTTCGATGAACGCAAAAACTGGCATGACCTATCTGGGAGTGCAATTGACGTTGGGGTACAATTTTCTTGGAGCGGGCTGAGCTTCGGCATCGAAATCATGCAGCCAGAGCAATCGCCGATCCGATCGGATCGTTCAATTGCTCCTGATCTTCGTTTTGACGCGTTTTCTTCACGCGAACCGGTGTCCACTTCGCTCGAAAATGCCCCAGCGGCTCGGCTCCGTGGCCTTGACACACGAGCTAACGAATGGTCACTTGGCGCGAATTGGCCTGACCAACTGGCCAAAATCCCCGCAATGTCGGGACCAGGAAACGCCGGGAGAGAGTTTTTGCCGCTCGAAGTGGTCGAGTCGCCGCGCCTGTATCGCCAGATCGCCGATCAGCTGCGCGGGCTGATCGAGCGGCGCGAATTCGGCGTGGGCTCGCGCCTCCCGCCCGAGCGCGAACTCGCCGAAAAGCTCGGGGTCTCCCGCCCCTCGGTTCGCGAGGCGCTGATCGCGCTCGAGGTCGAGGGGATCGTGCGGATCAAGATGGGCTCGGGCATCTATGTGCTCGATCAGCCCGCCAGCTCGCACCGCAAGGCGGCCCAGCCCGAGGGCGAAGGCCCCTTCGAGTTGCTCAAGGCCCGCGAGCTCATCGAGAGCGGCATCTGCCGGGAGGCGGCGAAAGTCATCGCGCCCGGCGACATCGCCGCGCTCGATGCGATCCTGCTCCGGATGGGCGCTGGCGGCCTCAGCAGCGACGAACTGATCCGGCTCGACCGGGCGTTCCATCTCACGATCGCCGGCACGCTGGGCAACGGCGTGCTGGTGCGCTGCGTCGGCGAACTCTTCGATCAGCGGATCAACCCGTATTTTGCGCGGCTGGCCCGCTATTTCGAAGACGAGCAGTCATGGCGCGAAACCTGGGCCGAGCACGGCCTCGTCCGCGACGCGCTCGCCGCCGGCGATGGCGCGGCAGCCGGCCGCGCCATGCGCCGGCACATCCAGAATTCGCAGGCGCGTTTCTCGCGCAGCTTTGGCGACGGCCAGAGCTCCGAGAACCAGGCCTTCGAGAACCAAGTCTCCGAGAAGCAAGTCTCCGAGAACCAGACCTCAAGCGGACGAGCGAGCGTCAGCGCGCGTCCGCCACGGCAGAAATGACGCAACTCGTTCGCAAGCGACCCAGGGAGAACGCCACCATGAAGACCTTCGTCACCATTGCCGCGCTCGCCGCCGGCATCGGCCTGCTCAACGCACCCGTGCAGGCCCAGACCAAGCTGAAATGGGCCCATGTCTATGAGACCTCCGAGCCCTTCCACACCGAGTCCGTCTGGGCAGCCGACGAGATCAAGAAGCGCACCAATGGCCGCTACGAGATCACCGTCTATCCGGCCTCGCAGCTCGGCAAGGAAACCGACATCAACCAGGGCCTGACGCTCGGCACCGTCGACATGATCATCTCGGGCTCCAGCTTCGCAGCCCGCGCCTACCCGCCGATCGGCGTGACCTACTACCCCTTCACCTTCCGCGGGCCCGACCATCTGCTCGCCTATGTCAAAAGCGACGTCTTCGCCGAGATGGCCAAGGGCTATCAGGAGAAGAGCGGCCACCAGATCCTGGCCGTGAGCTATTACGGCACGCGCCACACCACCTCCAACCGGCCGATCAAATCCTGCGCCGACATGAAGGGCCTCAAGATCCGCGTGCCCGACGTGCCGGCCTATCTCGCCATGCCGCGCGCCTGCGGCGCGAACACCACGCCGATCGCCTTCGCCGAAGTCTATCTCGCGCTGCAGAACGGTACGGTCGAGGCGCAGGAGAACCCGCTCAACACCATCGAGGCCAAGAAGTTCTACGAAGTGCAGAAGAACATCATCCTGACCGGCCATATCGTCGACCACCTCAACACGGTCGCCTCCAAGCAGCTCTGGGACAAGCTCTCGCCGGAAGACCGCAAGATCTTCAACGACGTCGCCCAGGAGGCGGCCGCGCGCACCACCAAGAAGATCCAGGCCGACGAGATCAAGCTGGTGCAGTTCTTCAAGGACAAGGGCATTGCGGTCACCGAGATCGACAAGGCCGAGTTCCTCGCCAACGTCCAGAAGAACGTCACCTTCGAGCAGTTCGGCTACCGCAAGGCCGACTGGGAAAAGATCCAGGCGATCAAGGACGGCCAGGGCTCCTGAGCTCCAGCGACTGGCATCGCGTCGTCCCGTCATGGTCGGAAAAAGCCCCCGACTGTCCGGTCCGCCGCGAGCGCCCGATTGAAAAGCCCCGTTCGTTGAAGGCATCCAGCGGGCGGGGACGCAATGAGACAGACGCGGGGAACCCCTCTCCCGCGTCGAAGTCGGGTTCACCCGACTTCGACACTTAAGTTCTGGACTCGGGCAAGCCCGAGGCCAGTGAGAGGGGCAGGGGTGAGGGCAGGCCAGACAACCAGATCGCGCAAGCGGCTCCTCAGCCTCTCCTGCGCTTTCAGGGTGAAGCCGGCGCTGCGGCGCGGTCGCGCCTCGATAATCAGCGGCAGGCCCTCATCCCTGCCCTTCTCCCATCCGGGAAAAGGGTTCCCCGCGCCCTTCATCCGGCACTTCGCCTCACCCGTCGCCCCAACCCGCCGCTGGACCCGTCCATGACAACGACGCCCGAAATCCACACCAAGGTCACCGGCGACGAGCTCGCCCATGTCTTCGACGAGGCGCCCCCGCCCGCCGATCTCAGCGGCTACGGCATCGAGGACTGGATCACGCTCGCCGCCTTCTGGGTGATGGTCGGCTGCGTCATCCTGCAGTTCTTCACCCGCTATGTCCTCAACGACAGCTTCGCCTGGACGGAGGAGATCGCGATCTACGCCCTGATCGTCGTGGTCTTCTTGGGCGCGTCGCTGTGCGTGCGCGCCTCGCGCCATATCCAGGTGGATTTCCTCTACCGCTATCTCTCACCACGCGCGGGGCGCGTGCTCGCCAGCTTCGTCGACATCGTCCGCATCGGCTTCTTCGCCTATGCGACCGTGCTGATGCATCGCTACGCGTCGCTGATCCCCGACGAGATGATGACCACGATCCAGTTCCCGAAATCGGTGGTGTTCTATGCCGTCGTCCTCGCCTTCGCGCTGATGACGCTGCGCTCCGTCCATGTCGCCTGGCTCAACTGGCAGCGCGGCTATTCCGTTCTCGAAAGACCGTCCGCCTTCGACGGTTCGGAAGCCTGAGGCCGCCATGCTCATTCTCCTCGGCTCCTTTCTCGGCCTGATGGTCCTCGGCGTACCCGTCGCGATCGCGATGGCCGTCGCCTCGCTGGCCTTTATCCTGATCTCCGGCACGGTGCCCGACGTCATCCTGGCCCAGCGCATGATCGCCGGCGTCGAGAGCTTCCCGCTGCTGGCCGTGCCGTTCTTCATCCTGGCCGGCAACCTGATGAACATCGCCGGCGTGACCGGGCGCATCTACGCCTTCGCCGTCTCGCTCGTCGGCTGGATGCGTGGCGGTCTCGCACAGGTGAACATCATCGGCTCGGTGATCTTCTCGGGCATGTCGGGCACCGCGATCGCGGACGCCGCCGGCATCGGCACGATCGAGATCAAGGCGATGAAGGACCATGGCTACTCGACCGAGGTCGCGGTCGGCGTCACCGCCGCCTCGGCGACGCTGGGGCCGATCATCCCGCCCTCGCTGCCTTTCGTGATCTACGGCATGATGTCGAACACCTCGATCGGCGCACTCTTTCTCGGCGGCGTCATCCCCGGCGTGGTGATGACGCTGTTCATGATGGCCACCGTCGCGATCTTCGCGCGCATCTACAGCTGGGGCTCCGACGCCAAATTCTCCCTGCGCGACCTCGGCACGGCCGGCATCGAAGTCGCCGTCGTGTTCGGCTTTCCCATCCTCGCCTATGGGCTGGTCTGGATGGGCCTGTCCGTGAACCTCGCCATCGGGCTGGCGCTCGCCGTGCTGCTGGCGCTGGACTATTATTTCGACTTCTCGGCCGTGATGGCGCTGATGACGCCGGTCATCCTGATCGGCGGCATGACGCTGGGCTGGTTTACGCCGACGGAAGCCGCCGCCGCGGCGGTGATCTGGTCGCTGTTCCTGGGCCTCGTCCGCTATCGCTCGATGACGATGCGCAGCCTGACCAAGGCGACCTTCGACACGATCGAGACCACGGCCTCCGTGCTGTTCATCGTGACCGCGGCCTCGATCTTCGCCTGGCTGCTGACGGTTTCGCAGACGGCGCAGATCCTGTCGGATCTCATCCTCGGCCTGACCCAGAACAAATGGGTGTTCCTGATCCTGGTGAACCTGCTGCTGCTGTTCATCGGCTGCTTCCTCGACACCATCGCCGCCATCACCATCGTCGTGCCGATCCTGTTGCCGATCGCGCTCAAGCTCGGCGTCGATCCGATCCATTTCGGGCTGATCATGACGCTTAATCTGATGATCGGGCTGCTGCATCCACCGCTCGGCATGGTGCTGTTCGTGCTCTCGCGCGTCGCGGGACTGTCCGTCGAGCGAACCACCATGGCGATCCTGCCCTGGCTGATCCCGCTCTTTGCGGCGCTGTTTGCGATCACCTTCATTCCCGAGCTGACGCTGTGGCTGCCCCGCTTCATGGGGATGACCCGCTGAGAGCCCTGCCCCGAAACTCTACTCCGGAGGCCGTCTGACGCGGCTTTCTGCGCTTCCGGTGCTCACGGACATGAAGTCCGCTGCGCTCCGGTTCCCGAAATCCGCGCCAGCCGATTCACCGGAGCGAGTTTCGAAACAGACTCAAGGGGTCGTCGCTGCCGCCTGCGCCGAATTCGAGATCATGGGCCAGGACGTCATGGCCCAAGCAATCACAGGACAGGAACAGGATGAAGATCGTCGCCGTCGAACCGTTCATCATGCATCTGCCGCTGACGCAGAGCTCGATTTCCGACTCCACGCACAGTGTCACGCATTGGGGCGTGGTGGGAACCCGCATCCGCACCGATGACGGGCTGGAGGGCTACGGCTTTACCGGGACGCATTCCCACCTGGCCTCGGACAGGCTGATCACCAGCTGCATCTCGGACTGCTATGCGCCGCTGTTGATCGGAGAGGATGCGAACGACCGCACGCGGCTCTGGACCAAGCTCGCGCGCCATCCCGCCCTGCAATGGGTCGGACGCGCCGGCATCACGCATCTTGCGTTGGCTGCAGTCGATGTCGCGCTCTGGGATCTCGCGGCCAAGAAGGCGCAGATGCCGCTCTGGAAGTTCCTGGGCGGGCAAGGCACGCAGAGGCTCGAAGGCTACAACACCGATATCGGCTGGCTGTCCTTCACCCAGGACGAATTGGTCGCGGGTTCGCAGCGTGCCGTCGAGGTCGACGGCTTCACCCGCATCAAGCTCAAGGTCGGCCATGACGATCCGACGACGGATATCGACCGGCTCGCCGCGGTGCGCGCGGCGGTCGGCCCGTCCGTGCGCATCGCGATCGACGGCAACGGAAAATGGGACCTGCCGACCTGCCTGCGCTTCTGCGCGCAGGCCACGCCGCTCGACATCTTCTGGTTCGAGGAGCCGCTCTGGTATGACGACGTCGCCAGCCATGCCGCGCTGGCAAGGGCGACCTCCATTCCCGTCGCGCTCGGCGAGCAGCTCTATACGCTCGACGCCTTCAAGGCCTTCCTCTCGGCCGGCGCGCTCAGCTTCGTGCAGCCGGATGTGACGCGGCTTGCCGGGATCACGGAATACATCCAGGTCGCCGACCTCGCTTATGCGCACCGGCTCCCGGTCGTGCCGCATGCCGGCGAGATGAGCCAGGTCCATGTCCACCTGTCCTACTGGCACCCGGCCTCGACGATCCTCGAATACATTCCCTGGATAAAGGACCATTTCGAGGAACCGATCCGCGTTGAAGGCGGCGTCTACGCCCTGCCCCAGCATCCCGGCGCGGGCACGACGCCGCTGGCGGCGAGCCTCGAGCGCTTCGGTCAATCGCTCCGGTAGAGCCGCGACGTCGTAAAGCCGCGCAGTCTTGGAGTCGCGCAGTCTTGGAGCCGCGCAGCCTTTGGAGCCTTCGCGCGCCATCCGGCTCGGACAGGGCCAACCGCCCATGGTTGCGGATGAATGCGCCCATAAACGCCGTCGGACGTCCCGGTGAATCGCGCCATCTGCGGCCATTGAGTGGCTCCCCTGAAGCGGGCGCACCCGGCATAGGCACCAGTCGTCGGCCGCCGACGCGTCACCGCCGTTCGTCTCGAGGGCCGAGTAGACAGAGGAGGACGGATCACCTCGGCGTGTGTTTGATTGTTGAACCGCAGGCGATTACCGCCTCTCGCATGACAACCTTCGATGCACAGCAAAGGAGCGGCGACTATGTCAGCGATTGCCAGCATGTTTTCGCAGTCGTTCTTCCACGGAACCAAGGCCGACATGACACCCGGAGACCTGATCGCCGTCGGCCACCGGTCCAATTTTACCGAGGCCGCACCGCTATCCTGGGTCTATTTCGCGGGCACGCTGGATGCTGCGATCTGGGGCGCCGAGTTGGCCGCGGGCAGTGGAAAAGAACGGATTTATGTCGTGGAACCAACCGGGCCGGTCGAGGACGATCCCAATCTCACGGACAAAAAGTTCCCTGGTAACCCGAGTTTGTCATATCGCTCTCGCGACCCGCTACGCGTCATTGCCGAAGTGACGAATTGGCAAGGTCACCCGCCTGAGCGACTACAGGAGATGAAGGACGGTCTCGCCCGTTTGAAGGCAGAAGGCGCCGATATCATTGACTGACGTCATTGGCGAACGACGACATCCGCCCTCCGCTGCATAGTCGGGCGTCTGATCGCGCGTGAGCAGGCGGGAGTGAGCATATGGTCGACCGCATACCCAAGCGCGCGACCGCGGGCCGAGCATCCCTGGCAAGCGGCCACTGAAATCAGGTGGCCGCCATCGTCTCGTCAGTCCGCTCGCTTCTCGTGGCCAGGGGCGTGCTCGCGCGCCAGCACCCTCTGCACCGCCGGATCGGCAGCAATCCTGTCATGCAGGGCCTGGACGTTGGGGTACTCGTTCAGTTGGCCAGGCAGCAGCTTCTTTGCCCACCGCATCATTGGAAACGCATACGCATCGATGACCGAGCGTCCGCCGTCGAGGATATATTCGCGTCCGTCGAGGTGCCGGTCGAGCATGGCAAATTGCTTGGCCACCAGTTGCTGCCCGGCTGCCGACACGGCCTTGCGTGCGGCATCGTTGGTGTCGGTCGTGTAGCGAGACGGCATGAAGATTGGCCAGAAGGCGGCGTGAACGTCCGACGTCAGGAATGCGGACCAGCGATGCGCCTCGGCTTTGGCGCGCAGGTCGTTGCCGCCGGCAAGCATGGCCTCCGGGTGTTTGTGCGCCAGATAGTCCAAGATGGCACCGGCTTGCGTCAGAAGCCAGCCGTCATCCTCGCGAAGCGTCGGCACTGCGCCGGCGGGGTTCACCGCAAGCAGTTCGTCGGAGCCATATTGCACCTTGACCGCTTCATAGGGCTTACCGATCCATTCGAGGGCGATGTGAGGAGCCAGCGAGCAGGCACCAACTGCATAGTAAAGCGTAGGCATTGATGTTTTAACTCCTTGATCTGGTTGCTAGCGCGATCAGTTGCCCCAAGCTCGCTTCAGCCATCAGCTGCTCTTTCCGATGTCGTGTGCTGAAGTGGCGGGTTGCACTGCCACCCTGACGATTGGCGCGACCTCGGTTCCCAGAAGCTCGATCGAGCGCTTCATCGCTGCCGTTTCGAGCGAGGCGGTGCTCATCTGGAAGGTGATGCGCGAGACGCCGCCGAGCACTTCGGTGGCATGAAGCATCTTCGCCGCGACCGTCTGTGGATCGCCGATCAGGAACGCGCCGTCCGGGCTCGCCATGGCGTCGAACTGCTGGCGCGACGGCGGCGGCCAGCCGCGCTCGCGGCCGATCCTTCCCGTCAGATGCGCCCAGCCGGGGAAGAACGCTTCCCTGGCCGCCGCGTCGGTCTCGCCGACGAAGCCCATCGCGTGGACACCCACCTTGAGCGTCTCGGGAGCATGCCCGGCGCCCAGGCCGGATTCGCGATAGAGCTCGACGAGCGGGCGAAAGCGCTCGAAGGTGCCGCCGATGATCGCCACCATCAACGGCAGGCCGAGCCTGCCGGCGCGAGCGAAGGATTGCGGCGTGCCGCCGACACCGACCCAGAGCGGCAGGCGCGCCTGGTGGGGACGCGGGTAGACACCCTGGCCCTCCAGCGCCGCGCGGAAGCGACCTTTCCAGATCGGATAGGTCGTCTCGTTGAGCTTCAGGAGCAGATCGAGCTTCTCTGCGAAGAGTTCGTCGTAGTCCCGCGGGTCCATACCGAACAGCGGATACGCCTCGCCGAATGAGCCTCGGCCGACGATGATCTCGGCCCGCCCCCTGGCGATCAGGTCCAGCGTCGCGAACTCCTGAAAGATCCGTACCGGGTCGGCGGCGCTCAGCACCGTCACCGCGCTCGTCAACCGGATCCGGCTGGTGCGGGCGGCGGCGGCGGCCAGGATGATCGCCGGCGCGGAATCCAGGAACTCGGCGCGATGGTGCTCGCCGATGCCGAAGACATCGAGCCCGGCCCGGTCGGCGACCTCGACCTCGTCGAGGAGATCGGCCATGCGATCGCTCGGCGAGGGAAGCTTGCCTGTCGTGGGGTCCGGGAGGATGGCGGCGAAACTGTCGATACCGATTTCCATGGGCGATCCTTGCGAGCTCATTTGGCGGCGCGAAGTGGGGAGATGGGTTGGGAAGCGGCGAGCGATCCCATGGTCAGAACCGGTAATTCGCCATGACGCCCACCAGTTTTATGACCTGCGCCGGCCCCGTCTCTCGAGTGAACGCTCCCGGATCGAAGATTCCGACCGAAGCCGCGAGGTTCAGCTCAGGTGTTGCCTGCCACGCTATGGCGATCTCGGCCTGCGTTCCGATGAAGCGCGCATCGCTGTCCTTGCCGCTGCGGACGAGCGCACCCGAGATTGCATAAATTCCGTCCCCGGTGCTCTGTCGCCAATAGGCCGTACCCGACAGCGACAGCTCGACGTCCCTGTGCGGGCGGACCGTAAGGGAAGGCCGCACATGAATCAGGTTGCGCTGTCCGATCGGCGACTGGGAGGCAAAGTACTTGCCCCTGGGAAAGAGCGGATTGAGCGTTCCGAGCTCTGGATCGTCCGGATCATCGTCTCCCGAGATCACGTCCGCGGTGAGCCTGAGATCGGGCTGCAACGGGACCTGCGAGAACCGGTGGCCGATCTCGCCACCGATGCCCCAGCCCACCCTCCGGTGGCCTGCGAACCTGCCTCGCTGAAAGGCGCCCTCAAGGTTCCAGTACGTGCTGCCGGTATCTCCGAATATGCGGGTTCCGATGGTGTGGACCAGCTCTCTACCGGTGCCCTGATCGTAGACCGCATTCCGGTCCCGCAGCCCGAGATAATAGAGGTCGAAGCCGTTCGCCCGACCATCTCCCAGCCATCGCGTCGCATAGACGCCCCATAAGGACTTCTGGGTCGACGTCCGATCGTCGAAATCGTCAAGCCGGTTGTCCACCGGGCGAAAATAGAGCGCCGTCACCTGCCAGGACTTGGCTGTCAGAGACATGTCGACGCCGTCGAACGCCTGCGGAATGTTGGGGCCATAGCGCGTGTCGACGAAGCGTCCCGCGCCCAGTGAGACGAGCTTGCGGCCTGCCGACGCCCGCAGCGCGGTCTCCTCCGAGACATCCGTTTCCACCTCGATAAAGGCCTGCAGCATATCGGCGCCGGTCGTATCGACAGGCCTCTTGGCGCGGCGAACGCCCGATATCCCGGAGACGATGGGCTGTGCGAACAAGCGCAGCCTACCCGCATGAAAATCCGCATAGGGCATGAAACGATGCCAGACATAGCCATCGTCCGGCGCCGCACCCCAGCGCACATTGGCATAGCCCTCGTAGCGCGATCGGACTTCGAGGCCTGTCGTGACATAGCTCGATCCATCCGCGCTCAAGGAAATGTACTTGAATGGCTCCGTCCACTGGCCCGTCCGCTGCGTCGGGTCTGCGAGATAGGACCAGTTCTCCGGATATCGCTCGATCGTCAGAGTCGGCGCGCGCCCGATATCCGTGCCTGTCTGGGCGTCCGCAATAACAGGCAGCGTTGCTGCCGCGAAAGCGATGGTCCACTTTCGCGGCGACAATTGTTTCAGGCTTTGGCGAAAGCGCCGGCTGGATCGCCGGAGCTTCACGGGGCTTGGCACGGAGGGGATGGCGAGCCGCGACACCGGATCCATCGTCTCGCAGGGCATCTGGTTGCTGCTCGCCACCAGGCCACGTCAGCCAGCGGCGCTCGGCACCGGCGTGTTGAGCAGTTGCTGCTCCCACAGATACGCCATGCCGCTGCCGGCCACGTGATCCTTGAGGATCTCGACCAGCGCAGGGAGTGTCCCGACCTTCGTATAGTCGCGCTGCCATTCGCACGCGAGCGCCATCCACGTCATCATGTTGCAGCCCGCCGCGATCATGCGCTGGATAGCCACCTGATGGGCTTCGACCGACACGCCGCCGCAGGCGTCCGTGATCACCGTCACGTCCCAGCCTTCGCCGGCAGCCTGAATCGCCGGCATGGCAACACAGATCTCCGTGAACAGACCGGCGATGACCAACTGCTTGCGGCCGGTCTTCTTGACCGCGTCGACGACCTTCTGGTCTTCCCAGGTGTTGATCAGCATCCGGTCGATCACCTCCTGGCCGGGGAAGACGTTGGTTATCTGCGGAAAGATGGCCCCGCCTCGGTCAGCGAGCACGCTCGTGAGGATCGTCGGGACGGCATATGCCTTGGCGGCCTTCGCCAGGCCCGTAGCGTTGTTGACCGCCATATGCGGGTCGTGGCTGTTCACGTTTGTGAGCTGGTAGGGCTGGTGGTCGATCAATACGAGGACCGAATCTTCTGGGCGAAGGAGCGACTTCAGGCCGTTGCGAAAGGTCATGACTATCCTTTTCTGCTGTCGTCAGTGAACGGAGCGCGGGCCCAAGCGAGAGCACGCCGCCTTGTTTTGGCGTTCCTTCAAGCGTTACGGTAGTGCCGCCAAGCGCGAAGCTGTGTCGCATAATGGGGAACGTCGACATGGACATCGAGGATCTGCAGACATTCGTCGAGGTTGCGGATGCCGGGGGCGTTTCAGCCGCCGCGCGCCGGCTTGGCCTCTCCAAATCCATCGTCAGCCGACGACTGATCCGCCTCGAAGCCGATATCGGCGTGCAGCTTGTCGCGCGAACCACCCGCGGCGCCGCGCTGACGGAAGCCGGGGCGTTGTTCCGAGATTATGCAGCCAGAGCTTGCCTCGAGATCGACACCGCCAGGGAAACGATCGTACCGGACGGCGA
This sequence comes from Bosea vaviloviae, assembly GCF_001741865.1. Lineage (NCBI taxonomy): Bacteria > Pseudomonadati > Pseudomonadota > Alphaproteobacteria > Hyphomicrobiales > Alloboseaceae > Allobosea > Allobosea vaviloviae. The sequence goes on along the minus strand of NZ_CP017147.1, from coordinate 3,126,829 downwards.
CCTCCGCGGTCGTCTGCGGATCGCCATGCCGCTCACATTCGGCCCGACGCATTTTACGCCCATGCTCGCGGAGATGTCGCGACGGCACCCGCAACTCCACATCCACGCTTCCTATAGCGATCGCTTTGTCGATCTCGTTGCGGAGGGCTTCGATTGCGCGATCCGGGTTGGCACCCTGCGGGATTCCAGCTTGGTCGCCAGGCGCGTCGGGCCGATCCGAGGAACGCTGGTCGCGAGCCCGGACTATATCAAGGCCCATGGTTCGCCGGAGGCGCCGGGTGATCTCCTTTCTCACCAAGTCCTCATGCAAGGTACCGAAACCTGGCGGTTCATGGACGGCGACGACATCGTCACGATCCAGCCCCGAGGACAGTTCAAGGCCGATAACGGCACGGCGCTCGCCGTCGCCGCCGTAGCAGGACTAGGCATCGCCCAGCTTCCCGACTGCATTATCCACGAGCATGTGGCCTCCGGTGCGCTTGTTCCGGTCATGCCTCGCTACCCGCTGCCGCCATCAGGCGCCTATGTCGTGCGCCCGCCGGGCCAGCATCCCGAGCGGAAGATTCGGGTCCTCACCGAGTTGCTGGTCGAGCTGCTCGACCAGGATCCGCGCTTCAGGGAGCTCAATCGCTAGCGGGTCAACCGCGGAGAACCCGCATCGGTCCGCCCGTATCGACTGGGGCGCTGGGCTTCGTGCAGCCGGATGTGACGCGGCTTGCCCCACGGATACATGGAGGTCGCCGACCTCGCTTATGCGCACCGGGCGGGGTATACGCCCTGCCCCAGCATCCCGGCGCGGGGACGACACCGCTGGCGGCGAGCCTTGAGCGCTTCGGTCAATCGCTCCGGCAGAGCCGCGAAGACTCGGACATCAAGAAAGACTTGGACATCAAGAAAGACTTGGACATCAAGGCCAACCGCCCATCCTTGCGGATGAATGCGCCCATCGGCGCACGACGCCGAAGGCGGTTTCCACACAGCCTCCGCCCTGTCCCGAAATCCAAAGCGTCTGCTGTCTGGCAGTCCGCTTGGCGCGCCGACAGATTGGCTCAACGACCCTGGCCAAAGAACGGCGCCCTTTCGCGAAGGAACGCGAGCAGGTGCTGCACGCGCGGCACCATGGCCCGTTCGGACGGCACCATTGCTTTTATCCAGAGATCGGGAACGGCATAGCCCTCGAGGATTTCGACCACTTCGCCGGCGGCGATCGCTGCGGACGACACATACCTGCTGATCATTCCGATGCCGAGGCCGGCTTTCGCTCCGTTCAGAAGCAGAAGCATGTCGTTGCTGGAGACGCGCGCCCTGACAGCGACGCTGATCCTGCCCTCGGGGCCCATGAACGGCCAATTGGCTCCCGTCGGCTGATAGACAAGACAATCATGGCTTTGCAGCTGGCGCGGATCCTCCGGGCAGCCGCGCGACCCGATGTAATCGGGGCTTGCGATGAGGCTCCTCCTCACCGGCCAAAGGAAGGTGTCGATGACGCCGTCGAAACTGAGGGGAAAGGCGCTGATGGCGATGTCGAACCCCTCGGTTGCGGGGTTGAACGGGCCGTCCATGAGGAGAACCTCGACGTTCAGCGAGGGATGCGCCTGGACAAACTGCTGAACCACACCGCTGAGGTGCAGGAAGCCCTGGGTCGTCGGCAGCTTGATGCGGATGGTGCCTTCCAGCTGAGCCGCTCCCTTGCGCATGGCGGCGACCGCCTCGTCATGCAGGTTGACGGCATCCGTGATGCGCTTGAGGTGGTACTCGCCATCGGCGGTGAGGCCGACGCTGCGCGTGGTGCGGTCAAGCAGCCGCGCATTGACGGCGGCTTCGAGCTGCATGACTCGCTTCGTCAAAACCGAGGGCGAAAGATCGAGCGCTTCGGCCGCGGCAACGAAGCTGCCTCTGCGAGCGATCGTGATCAGCGCCCGCATATTCTCGATCATGCTCATTATTCACGATTCACGAATTCTGGATCGTACACAAGGCGCTTTTTGAACCGCACCGAGGCAGATAGCGTCATCGGCAGAAGGTGAGACGCCGAATTCTTGCCGATTGAGCAACTCATGTGCAGCCTTTCGGGAATCCCGGCGGCATCGCACCGGGTCATGCCCGCTCGTTAGCGATGAGTTTCGTATCTCGAACCGCAACTGGCTGCCGGTGCTGACGTCGCGAAGCTGCCCGGAACTCTGCCGTGAGTGGCCGACACGAACGGGCGGCTGCCGGCGCAAGCCGCTGGGCACCAGACAAGGAAAGGAACGAACATGAAGCCAGAACGGTATGACGTCATCGTCGTGGGCGGCGGCTCCGGGGGAGTCGGTGCGGCCGTCGGCGCCGCGAAAGCGGGCGCGCGCGTCGGGTTGATCGAGGCCGCCGGCTGCCTGGGCGGGGCCGCCACGATGCGCAACGTGCTGACCTATTGCGGGCTCTACACATTGGCCGAGCCGCCCCGGCAATCCGTCGCCGGGGTCGCCGAGCAGGTCATGGCCAAGCTGCGCCGCTGGGGCGCGGTGACGCCTCCGACGCGACATCGCGGCGTATTCGTCATCTTCGATCCCGAGGCCGTCAAGCGCGCGCTCGACGAGGTCTGTCGGGAGGCCGGGGTGGATGTGCTGCTCCACGCCTTCGTCTCGGGGGCGGACCGCGAAGAGAACGTGGTAACGCGGGTCCACTACGCCGACCATTCAGGCGTGCACGCGGCGGAGGCCCACGCCTTCGTCGATGCGAGCGGCGATTGCGACCTGGCCTTCTTCGCCGGCGCATCGACCCGCTACGGCAACAACGGCGCGGTCAACCTGGGCACGCTCGGCACCCGCTTCGGTGGCGTTTCGCCCGATGCGGACGTGTCGGCCGCGAGCGTCACCGCCGTCATCGCGGCGGCCCGGGACCGCGGCGTCGCCGGGCTGACCAAAAGCAAGAGCGTGATCGCCCGACTGCCGCTGTCGGGCGACGTCGTCGCCTACCTCGCCAGCGAGGATTATGACGCCCGGGACGCGCGCAGCATGACGCGTGCCGAGATGGGCGGGCGTGCCCAGGCCTGGACCTATCTGGAAGTCCTGCGCAAGCTGCCGGGCTGGGAGCGCGCCTACCTCTCCTCGACAGGACCTGACTTCGGCACGCGCGAGAGCCGGCACATCAACAGCGCCCAGCAGCTCACCTGGCAGCACGTCACCGAAGGGCGGCGCGTTGCCGATTGCATCGCGCTCGGCTCCTGGGGGGTCGAGTGGCACGATCGCGAGACGCTCGAGAGCAGCTTCATCTACCCGCCGGACCGCGGCACTTACGATATCCCGCTCGGCTGCCTGATGAGCGCCGACACGCCGAACCTGTTCGCCGCCGGGCGCACCGCGGACGCGGATCGTGAGGCCGGCGCCTCCCTGCGCGTGATGGGCACAGCCTTCGCCACCGGCCAGGCGGCGGGCGTGGCGGCGGCGTGCTTCGCTCGGGACGGACGCGCCGAGCCTGCTGAGGTGCGCCGTATCCTCGCCGGCCAGGACGCGCTGCTCGACCCGGCAGATATGCCGCCGCCGGTCGCGACCGCCTGACCGCGAAGGGTCTGACCCGCGCACAACACGACAAACAAAACAAACAAGACAAAACCGGGAGGATGCAATGCAGCCGAAAGCCATCAGTCAGGAGCAACTCGGGCGAGACAACGCCTCTTCCTGCATCACGGCCGTGCCAGCGAGGTTGCTCGTGCACACGCTCCGGGCCTTCGCCGCCGCAGCCATGCTGTATGCGTCCCCCGCGACATCACAGGATTGGCCGAGCCGGCAGGTGACGGTCATCGTGCCCTTCGCGGCGGGGTCCACCCCCGATATTGCCGCGCGCATGGTGGCCGAGCGCCTCCAGGCCAAGCTCGGGCAGCCCTTCGTGATCGAGAACAAGCCGGGAGCGAGCGGCAATCTCGGAACCGCAAGCGTCGCGCGCGCCGAGCCGGACGGACACACCATCGGCGTCAGCATCGTCGGGCCGCTTGCCCTCAACCCGCTGCTGTTTGCCAAGATGACCTACGACCCCAAGACCGAACTCGCGCCGGTGACGGTCTTGGCGTCACAGCCCAGCGTGCTGGTCGTCAGCAAGGATCTCGGCGTCACAAACACGGAGGCGTTGATCGCACTCCTGAAGCGGGATGCGAGCAAGCTGAACTTCGGCTCGATCGGAAACGGGTCGCTGTCTCATCTGGCGGTGGAGGCGATCGCCCTTAATAGCAATGCCAGGCCGGTCCATGTCCCCTATAACGGCTCGCCTGCGGCAGTGACCGCCTTGATCCGTGGCGATGTGCAGATTGCGGTTTTGCCGGCGTCCTCTGTCATGCCGCAGGCCGAAACCGGTCAAATCGTGCTTCTGGCCGTCACAGCCGCACGACGCTCCGCCCTCCTGCCGGATTTGCCGACGCTGGCCGAGGCAGGAATCGCCGGGGTGGAGGTCGACAGCTGGATCGGGCTGGTCGCACCGGCCAGGACGAGCCCCGCGATCCTGGCGAAGCTGGAACGAGAAGCCCGCCAAGTCCTGGCTGAACCTGCGATCCGCGAGAAGTTGAAGGTCCAGTACATGGAGCCGGTCGGCAACGCGTCCCAGGACTTCCGTGCGCTCCTCGACACCGAACTGGAGCGCTGGGGTCCTGTCATCAGAGCCAACAACATCAAGCTCGGTCAGTGACGACGGTGAGCAGGCGCGCTCAAACCGCGCCATCCGTGCTCGGACAGGGCCAACCGCCCATCGTTGCCGATGATTGCGCCCATAAACGCCAGTCGGACGTCCCGGTGAATTGCGCCAAGCGCTGACGTTGGGCCTCCATCCGATCCCACCGGCACCATTGGCGCTCCTCAAGCGATCACAAATCGGCAAAGGCGGCAGTGCAAAGGCGGTTGGTGCAGGAGGCTTCAGTGTCCCATGGTCGCTGACGGGACCGTTCTTCGGAGTGCCCCACTCCGATTGATTCTCATGGCCGGCCAGGGACTTGCTGACTGAGCAGGTAAATGACCAGAACGGCGAGAGCGAGCGAGCACAGTTTCCAGAACCGAAGCGGGTTTTTCTGGACGAGCGGCGTCGGTTCCACGGACATGAGAGCCCGGTTCGGATTGCGCAGGTCGTAGACGAATTCCGAGAGCAGGCCGTAGCGCTTGGCCGGATCGGGATCCACCGCCTTCCTGAGCGCAGCATCGATCCAGGCTGGAGTTTCGCGGCTCTCGTCGAGAGCCGTCGCGTACAGCACCTTGCGCTGCTGCGACCGGGTCCTGGTCTTGGCCATCTCGGCACCGTAGGGCAAACGCCCGGTCAGCATCTCATAAGCGATGACACCGAGCGAATAGAGGTCGGAACGCGGCGAGCCGCCTTCGCCGAGGAGGTATTCCGGCGCCATATACTGCGCCGTACCGAGGATCGCCTCCGCCCCTGCCGGGCTCGCCTCGGCCACGCCTGCGACCCGCGTCGAGCCGAAATCGATGATCTTCACCGTGCCGGTCGCATCGATCATGATGTTGGCCGGCCGCAGGTCCTGATGCAGCATCTCCTTGCGGTGGAAGGCGAGCAGGCCCCGGCCGATCTGCTCGACGATGCCACGCACCGTCTCGAGCGCCGGCCTCGGATTGTCGATCATCCATTGCGCCAGCGTCCGGCCCTCGACGAACTCGGTCGCGACATAGAGATAGCCGCGCGCCCGCGACTGATTGCGCGGCTTCAGCACATGGGCACTGTCGAGGCGGCGCGCCACCCATTCCTCAAGCATGAAGCGCCTGAGATAGCCCTCATCGCCGCGCAGATCGATCGACGGAATCTTCAGTGCCACCAGACTCTCGTCATCGAGGTCGACGGCGAGATAGATATGGCTGCGGCTGCTGGCGTGCAGCTGCCGGACGATGCGGTAACCGTCGAAGGTCATCCGCGGCTCCAGCAGCGGTGGCAGCGGCAGCTCGACCTGCCGACCCAGAGCGTCGCTGGCATCGGCTGACGGCAATTCGTCGATCCGCACGATCTGGACGGTCAGATTGTCGGCGCTGCCTCTCGCATGAGCTTCCGTTGCGATCAGCCGCGCCGCTTCGTCGAGTGCCTCGCTTTGCGCCGCCAGCGTGTCGGTGACGAAGCGCGGGCCGACATGCTCGTAGACGCCGTCCGTCGCCAGCACGAAGACGTCGCCCTTCGCCAGAGGCAACGTCTGATAGTCGATCTCGACCTGCGGATTGGCGCCGAGCGCCCGCGACAGATAGCTCTGCTCGGCCGAGACGCTGACGCGGTGATCCTCGGTGAGCTGCTCGAGCGACTGGCCGGACAGGCGGTAGATGCGGGAATCGCCGATATGGAAGATGTGGGCGCTGCTCCCTTTCAGGACCAGCACCGAGAGCGTGCAGACATAGCCCTTGTCGCGCTCATAGGCATGCTGGCTGCGGCGTGTCTGCGCGTGCAGCCAGGAATTGGTCGCGGCGATGACGCGCTGCGCCGAGGTCTTCACCGACCAGGCCTCGGAGGTGCAGTAATAGTCGGTCAGGAAGCTCTTGATCGCGGATTCGGCGGCGATCCGGCTGACGCTGCTGCTGCTGATGCCATCGGCCAGCGCGACCGCGATGCCCTTGAGGCCGAGCAGCGGCTCCTCCGGGATCAGGGCGCCATGGAAGTCCTGATTGGTCTCCTTGCGTCCCCTATCGGAATGCTGGCCGACCGAGATCGTCAGTTTATGCGACATCGCTTGCCATACCGGCAGGGCCCCGCCGCAGGGTGGCGAGGCCCGGCGCGGCACTCATTCGAAGGAACGCTTCGGCGCGGTGCGGATGTGCGTGGCGTAAAGCGTCAGCCCGGTGAAGGCGAGGCCGCCGACGAGATTGCCGACCACGGTCGGGATTTCGTTCCAGAAGATATAATCGAACCACGTGAACTTCCCGCCCAGCAGCAGGCCCGTGGGGAACAGGAACATGTTCACGATCGAATGTTCGAAAGTCATGAAGAAGAACAGCATGATCGGCATCCACATCGCGACCACCTTGCCCGTAACGGTGGTCGAGATCATGGCACCGACCACGCCGGCCGAGACCATCCAGTTGCAGAGCATGCCGCGGACGAACAACGTCAGCATGCCGGCGGCGCCGGCCGAGGCGTAGCCCAGCGTGCGGCCTTCGCCGATGTGGCCCAGCATGACACCGACCTTGTCGGGCTCCTTGGAGAAGCCAAAGGTGGTGACGATCGCCGCCATCACCGCGACGGTGAAGGCGCCGCCGAAGTTGCCGAGGAATACGAGCCCCCAATTGCGCAGCACACCTTTCAGGGTCACGCCCGGCCGCTTGTCGATCAAGGCAAGCGGGCACAGGACGAACACGCCGGTCAGCAGGTCGAAGCCGAACAGATAGAGCATGCAGAAGCCGACCGGAAACAGGATGGCTCCAACGAGCGGGATGCCGGTTTGGACGATGATTGTAATGGCGAACCAGGCGGCGAGCGCCAGGATCGCGCCGGCCATATAGGCGCGGATGATCGTGTCGCGCGTCGACATGAAGATCTTGGATTCGCCGGCATCGACCATCTTGGTCACGAATTCGGACGGAACGAGATAGGACATGAATGCTCCCCAGAAGCGTTGTGTGAGACGGTGCGCCGGCACCGCCGACGAGAATTCGATGGGATGGCGCCGCTTGCGCGCCGTTCAGGCGGCGGCCGGCACCAGCAAGGCGGCCGGTATCAGGACCGTGCCGCCCTCGATCCTGATTGGGATCTTCGGGACGCAGCCCTTGTCGGCGCCCTGGGCCTCGCCGGTCTGCAGGCTGATCACCCAGTTGTGCAGCGGGCAGGTCACGCCATGGCCGTGGGCGATACCCTGGCTCAACGGTCCGCCCTTGTGCGGGAAGCGGTCGCGCAGCGCGAATATCGCCCCGTCGGCCGCCTTGAACACGGCGATGCCGCCGCCCGGCGCTTGAACGACGCGAGCGCCGCGGAGCGGGAAGTCGTCGGCGCGCCGGGCGCGGCCTCGAAGCGTTTCTCCAGCGCCCGCCCCGGCGCCATGCCGTTGCCCACCACTACAAGCGACTGCTTGGTCATGGAAATCCAGAATGTAAGAGAGATCCTGGCTGGATCGCGCAACGCTGCGCAGTCGAGCTTCAGAGGTGGCGCTGCCTCATTGCAGCGGAATACCAAAGCCTAACAAGATCCATGCCAAACCTGGGGCGAACGCAACGGTTTCAAATTCGACGATTTTTCAGAATGCAGGGCAGAATGGGGCAGTTATTTAGGCAAATATCGGTGAAATGTTGAGCAATACGCCCCAGCGCGAGCGTCATTCCAACCGATATGCGCATGCCCTCTCCAGCGCCGGTTTGCGGCCCAAGATCACATCCGCGCAGGTGCTGTCGATGGGCTGAAGATTGCGAGGCGGAGAGCCCGCTTCTCGTCCAGCAGACAGGTTCAGAGGACCGATTTGCCTCTGTTTGGGTTAGACGATCCGCCCGGTGCTCCAAGCATGACCGGCACCGAGATCTGCATGGCGATCTCTTCCAGGGAGCCTAGCGCGCTGCCTGCCGAACGGCCCTTTTCGTCTCAGCGACGGCTGCTCGAAACCCGACCCTGATGCCCACTGGACAGGAACCGCATGAAAGCCGGCGGGAGCTCAATGAAGCCGAGAGCTTCCTGACGGATATCGAAGTCCGCGATAGCCTCGGTCAGCATCTCGAATTCCCGCTCACCATCAGAAGCCCTCGATGATGAGATCAGCTGTGCAGCTCGCAGCACAGCAGCCTTCCGCTCTTCATAAGACGAGATCATCACGGCGTCGGCGTTCGGCATGACACCACCTCATCGCTACGCAACCTCACATCTGCTAAACTAGCGACTTAACCTCTGGAATACGAGTCGCTTATACAAGATGGCTCGGTAGCCGGCCCCAAACGCCTAAAATGGAGTTAGCTGACGGACTGGGCTCAGAGACGTGGGCCATCGTAGCGCGCCAGGAGCCGCAATGACCGCGAGCCCCACGCCCGATCCGCCCATCGGTCAGCGTACGCCATGACGTCCTGCTCGCGCGAAGACTTGCCTGAAAGCAGACTTGCCTGAAAGCCTGCGAAACACCGCGACCCGACATTGGCCCCCGCGCCGATAGCTGACATTCAAAGGTTGCGGGGGCTTAGCCCCATCGCAGCGCAGCCGTATGGACCGGCGCGTCCCAGAGCGCGGTCAAGCTGTCGTCCAACGCCGTGACCGTCAACGAACACCCCGCCATGTCGAGCGAGGTGACATAGGATCCCACCAGCCCGCGCGCGAGGGCGAGACCCCGCCCTGCCATCACGCGTTTGGCAGCATGGGCCATCAGATAGAGCTCCATGGCGGGCGTGCCGCCGAAGCCGTTGACCAGCAGCAGGCAAGGCGTGCCGCTCGTCACCGACAGGTCGTCGAGGATCGCGCCCATCATCTCCTCTGCGATGGCGTCGGCGGATGCGAGTTTCACGCGTCTGCGGCCCGGCTCGCCATGGATGCCGACGCCCATTTCCATCTCGTCCTCAGCGAGGGTGAAGGTCGGCTTTCCTGCCGCAGGCACGGTGCAGGAGCTGAGCGCCACGCCCATCGAGCGGGTGCGCCGGTTGACCTCCTCGCCCAGGGACTTCAGCGCGCCGAGCTCGCGGCCCTGCTCGGCGGCCGCGCCGACCATCTTCTCGACGATCAGCGTGCCGGCAACGCCGCGCCGGCCGGTCGACCAGGTCGATTTGGGAACGGCAACGTCGTCATCGGTGATGATCGTCGCCACCGGAGTCGCGGCCATCTCGGCCGCCATCTCGAAATTCATCACGTCGCCCTCATAGTTCTTGACGATGAAGAGCGAGCCGGCAGCCGTGCCGACGGCGTTCACCGCGGCGAGCATCTGGTCGGGCGTCGGCGAGGTGAAGACCTGGCCTGGACAGGCTGCGTCGAGCATGCCGACCCCGACGAAGCCCGCATGCAGGGGTTCGTGGCCGGAGCCGCCGCCCGAGATCAGCGCGACCTTGCCCGGTGTCAGCGCTTTGCGGCGAACGAAGGCGCCGCCATCGCCCAGCGCCAGGATGTCGCCATGGATCGCCTCCAGGCCCTGGAGGCTTTCCGACAGGATGCTGTCGACCGCATTGATCAGCTTCTTCATGGGGCTCCTCCCTGCGTATCGGCTTCGTCTTCGGCGGCGGCCGGGATCAGCGACACCAGCCCGCGCGCGACCCCCAGCACGATATGGTCGGCCCGCGCATTCAGGTCGGGGCTGCCGAAATCCGGCAGCTCGACCACCAGCCGGCGCATCGGCCGCGTGGCATCGACCACCTCCAGGCGCCCAGGATGGGCGGCGCGATAGGCATTCAGGAAAGCCTGCCGTTCCGACGGCGCGAAGTGGCAGAGGTGGAAGATCGTCTCCAGATGCTGCACCGGCACCGGTGTGGCATAGGCGGGGCTGATGATCTGCGAAATGAAGCTGCGGTTCTTGCCCAGGGCCTCCGCCAGCCGCTGCCTCGTCCCGGACGGACGGTTCTCGATCACCGCGCGCAGGATCGCCTTATAGGCGGCCAGCGGCGATGGCTCGGTCGGGGCGGCCTCGGGACTGGTCATGCGGCTTCGTCCGGTGCGGAGAGATCGACGCCGCGGATGGCGTCCTTGGCGAGCGCCAGCAGGCCGGGAGAGACCGATACGGTGCGGATGCCGGCGCGCAGCAGCGCTGCGATGGCGCGCGGCTCGCCGCCAGCATCGCCACACAGGCTGACCTCGCGGCCAGTCTTAGCGCCATGGCGCGCAACATGGGCGATCATCGCAAGCACGCCCGGATGCAGGACGTCGGCATAGCTCGCGACCTCCAGCCCGTCGCGCGCAGCGGCGGTGGCGTATTGCGTCAGATCATTCGAGCCGATCGAATAGAAGGCCGCGTCGAAGCGCGCGACCGCCATCGCGGCTGCCGGAACCTCGACCATGATGCCAAGTGCCGGCATGGCATGCGGCATGCCTTCGGCGGCAAGATCCACCAGCACCGCGTCGAGCAGCGCTCGCGTCTGCTCCAGCTCGTGTGCCGTCGTCACCATCGGCAGCATGATCTTGAGCGGACCGATGGCGGCCGCGCGCGCCAGGGCGCGCAGCTGCACGCGGAAGATCTCGGGATGACGCAGCGACAGCCTGATGCCGCGCAGCCCCAGGAAGGGATTGGCTTCGCCAGCAAGCGTGTAACCGGCAATAGGCTTGTCGCCGCCGGCGTCGAGCGTGCGGATCGTCACGGGTCGGCCCGCCGCCCAGCGCAGCAGGCCGGCATAAGCCCCGAACTGGGCGGTCTCGTCCCGGAGGCTCTGCTCGACGAGAAACTCCGTGCGGGTCAGGCCGATTCCGTCGCATGCCTCCGGCGGCAACGCAGCGACATCGGCAAGGCCGGCGACATTGACCATCACGGCGATCCGGGTACCGTCCTTGGTCAGCGCGGGTTGCGACTTGCGCGCCTCCGCCTGGTCGCGCAGGCGACCGAGTTCGCTCGCCTGTCTCTGCGCGCGCGCGATGCTCTCCTGCGACGGGCCGGTCAGGACGAGCCCCGCCACGCCGTCGACGATAACCGTGCCGGACACCGCCTCCCATTCGGAGCCGATGCCGACCACCATCGGCACGCTGCGTCCGCGCGCCAACATGGCGACATGGCTGGACGGGCTCCCCGAGCCGAGCACGATGCCGCCACCGCGCGACCAGTCGATGCCGAGGAAGGCGGAGGGGGGCAGATCCTGTGCCAGGATGACGGCGCCCGGTGGCGCACCCGCCAGCTCGGGCAGATCGAAGAGCTGGCGCAGCACCCGGTCGCAGATGTCGGCGAGATCGGCCGAACGGGCCCGGAAATACAAATCCTCGGAGATGTCATATCCGGCGATCTCCTCCGCCATGGCCTGTCGCCACGCCATGTCCGCGGGCATGCCGCGGTCGATCGCGGCATAGGCGCTCTCGGTCAGGGCATCATCCTCGAGCAGCGCCACCTGAAAGCCGACGATGTCGGCGGCTTCGCCCTCGAGGCTCCCGGCCAGGGCTGTGACAGCCTGCAGGGCGGCGGCGACCGCGTCCGCCAGCGCCTGTTTTTCAGTTGCGACGCTCCCCTTCGCGCGCCTGAGCTCACCGACCGCGCGAAACGTCACGGCCGGCCCGAAGGCGAGCCCGCTGGAGGCGGCGAGACCAGGTAGACGCCGTTCCATCACGGCTCACTCCTCATCGAATTTGCGCGTGACGATATCGACCAGTGCGGTGATGGCGGCTGTTGCATCCGCACCGCTGGCCTTGAAATGCAGGACCTCGCCCTGGGATGCCTTGACGCGCATGATCTTCACCGGGCTCTTCGCATCGGTCCACGGACCGGCCGCGCTGGTCGCCACCTCGATGCGGGACGCGAAGCGCTTGGCAAGCTGGGTGAGCTTCACCGACGGGCGGGCATGGAGCCCGACCTTGTTGGTGAGCAAGGCGCTGGCCGTCACCTCCTGCATCCCGATCATCCTCTCGCTACCTTCGGTCGACGCATCGTTCATGCCGAGATCAGCTCCTCCGCGGTTGCCCGCACGACCGCCAGCGGCGAGCCGCCGGACGCCTCGGTCGCGGCCATCACGGCGCCTTCGACGATCGGAGCATTACAGATGACGATGCGCTCGCGCCGCTCCTCCGGCATCATTTCCACCGCCATCTCGCTGTTGGTCTCGGCCCCGCCGAGATCGACCAGGATGGCGACGCCGGCCTCCGACCACGCCCTGTCGATGGCCGCCATGATGGCGGCGACATCCGTGCCCAAGCCGCCCTCGGCATTGCCCCCGGCCGCAGCGAGGGGGACGTTGTCGCCGACCATCTGGCGCACCATGTCGGCGGCACCTTCGGCGACCTTGGCCGAGTGCGACACGATGACGATGCCGACATTTTTGCTGGCTGGCATGGTTCAGGCTCCGATGGCGTTGCAGATTGCCGTTGCGAGCAGCGCTGACGAGCGCGCGCCCGGGTCCATATGGCCGATCGAGCGCTCGCCCAGAAACGAGGCGCGCCCGCGAATGGCCTTGAGCGGCACGGTGGCGGCGGCAGCCTCGTCGGCGACCGCAGGCAGGCGCGCAGCGAGATCGGCACCGCCGGCGGCGAGCGCGGCCTGCAGGGGTGCCAGCACGTCGAGCATGGTCTTCTGCCCGAGATCGGACTTGCCGCGCGCCTTCACCGCCTCGATCGCGGCGGCCAGCGCCTGCGCCACATCCGCGATCGTCGGATCGGGCGGGAGCTCCTTGCCGAGCGCCATGAACAAGGTTCCGTAGAGCGGTCCCGACGCGCCGCCGACCTTCATGACCAGCGTCGTGCCGATCGCCTTCAATGCGTCGGGCAACGGCTTTGCGACGATCGTGTCCGTCTCCGCCAGTACCGCCTCGAAACCGCGCTTCATGTTCAGGCCGTGATCACCGTCGCCGATGGCCTGGTCGAGCGCCGTCAATTCGTCGGCATGCGCCACGACCGTCCCGGCCATCGCCTCGATCAGCTTTTTCTTCAGCGCCTCATCCATGGTTCACCTCACCCGCTGGCCGTCGGCGGCGAAGAACAGGGGCTTGCGCAGGGTCACGGCCACCTCGTCGCCGACATCGAGCCCTTCATCGGGATCGACCAGGCTGACGATCTGCTGCCGGTTCACATCGATATGCAGATGGTTCTGGTCGCCGAGCCGCTCGATCCAGTTCACCTTGCCTGTCACCGCACCGGTGTTCGCCTTGGCAATGGCGAGGTGTTCCGTACGCACGCCGATGGTGGCCGTGGCGCTCGGCGCCTCCAATGCGGGGAAGAGCGCGCGTGGCAGCAGGTTGATGCCGGGACTGCCGAGGCGGGTGGCGACATAGATGTCGGCGGGATCCTCATAGATGCTGCGCGGCGTGCCGATCTGCACGAGCCGGCCCTGGTTGATCACGCCGATGCGCGAGGCCAGCGTCATCGCCTCGGTCTGATCATGCGTGACGTAGAGCATGGTCGCGCCGAGATCCTGCTGGATGCGCTTCAGCTCGATGCGCAGTTCCGAGCGCAGCTTGGCGTCGAGCGAGGAAAGCGGTTCGTCCATCAGGTAAACGGACGGGCGGCGCACCAGCGCACGACCGATCGCGACGCGCTGCATCTGGCCACCGGACAGCTGCGTCGCGCGGCTGCCCAGCTTGTCCTCGATCCTGAGCAGCCGCGCCACCTCGTGCACAGCGCGCCGGACCTCGTCTTCCGGCGTGCGCCGCGTCGGCGAGCGCAGGGGGAAGGCGAGATTGTCGAAGACGCTGAGATGCGGATAGAGCGAATATTGCTGGAACACGAAGGTGACGTCGCGGGCCGCCGGCGGCAGGCCCGTGACATCGACGCCGCCGATGAAGACCCGGCCCGCATCCGGGGTCTCCAGCCCGGCCACGAGGCGTAAGGCCGTCGTCTTGCCCGCGCCCGTCGGCCCCAGCAGCACGATGAACTCGCCATCGGCGATGGCGAGCGACAGCTCGGCCACGGCCGTCACCGGGCCGAACCGCTTGGAGACCTGCGCCAGCGTGATCTCAGCCATGGGCGCGCCTCGTCGTGACCGCCTCATGCAGCACGGAGCGGATCGCCTTGCCCGTCGCGGCATCGAACAGCGAGAGCCGCTCCGGCCGGAACGAAAGGCTGACCCGGTCGCCGGCCGCCGCCCGAACATGGGCAGGCAGACGCGCCTTGAGCGTGCCGCGGGGCGTGGCGAGCGTGACGATCTGGGTCGTGCCGAGATATTCGGCGCCGAAGATTTCGGCGGGAATGGCGCCGCCCGGCCGACCGGGATCGCCGATGATGACCTGTTCGGGCCGAACGCCCAGCGCCAGCGGCCCGGATGCGCGGCTCTCGCGCAGCTCGGGCAGAGCGATCGCGGCGGCGTCGATCGTGACCGAGGCCGAGCCTGCCATTGCCGTTCCCTCGAAATGGATGAAATTCATCGCGGGCGAGCCGATGAAATCCCCGACGAACATCGAGTTCGGCCGGTCGTATATCTCCTGTGGCGAGCCGAGCTGCTCGATCACGCCGTCATTCATCACCGCGATCTTGTCGGCCATCGACATGGCCTCGAGCTGATCATGGGTGACATAGACGGTGGTCGCCTTCAGCCGGTCGTGCAGCGCGCGCAGCTCGCCACACATCAGATGGCGGAACTCGGCATCGAGCGCGCCGAGCGGCTCGTCCATCATGAAGGCCTTCGGCTCGCGTACGATGGCGCGCCCGAGCGCGACCCGCTGCCGGTCGCCGCCCGAGAGCCCCGAGACCGGCTTGTCCAAGAGATGCTCGATGCGCAAGGTTCGCGCCGCCTCCTCCACCCGCCGCCGCGTCTCGGCCTTCGGCACGCCCATCGAGACCAGCGGGAAGGAGATGTTCCTGCGCACGTTCATATGCGGGTAGAGCGCGAAGAGCTGGAACACCATGGCGATGTCGCGTTCGCGCGCCCGCTTGAACGTGACCTCCTCGCCGTCGAGCCGGATCGAGCCCGACGAGGGCAGTTCGAGCCCGGCGACCATGCGCAGCGTCGTCGTCTTGCCGCAGCCGGACGGCCCGAGCAGGCAGAAGAAATCGCCGTTCTCGACCGTGAAGCTCGTATCCCGCACCGCCGTGAAGGCGCCGAACCGCTTGACCAGATTGTCGACCCGGATTTCGGCCATGGCTTACTCCGGGAATTTGGTGACGAAGGTAAACATCACCACGCCGATGAGCGTGGTGACGAAGGAATAGCCGTAGAGCGTCAGCGAGAAGGGTTGCAGCAGCATCAGCACGCCGGCCGCGATCAGCACCGTCGCCAGCGTCTCCATCGGCCCGCGCCGCAGCGGCTTGGGCCAGCGCGATGCCGGCGCGGGTTCAGGCTCCCGAGGATGAGTCGCGTGCAGGTTCATTTGCGCACCGCCCCAAACGTGATGCCGCGCAGCAGGTGCTTGCGCAGCAGCACCGTGAAAACCAGGATCGGGATCAGGAACAGCGTCGTCCCGGCCGCGACTGCCGGCCAGTCCTGCCCGCCCTCGCCGATGATGATCGGGATGAAGGGCGGCGCGGTCTGGGCCGTGCCGGAGGTCAGCAGCACCGCGAAGGCATATTCGTTCCAGGCGAAGATCAGGCAGAAGATCGCGGTCGCGACGATGCCGGTCGTGGCCTGCGGCAGCACGACCTTGCGGAAGGCCTGCAGCCGGGTATAGCCGTCGATCATCGCCGCCTCCTCATATTCGCGCGGGATCTCGTCGATGAAGCCCTTGAGCAGCCAGACCGCCAGCGAGACGTTGACCGAGGTGTAGAGCAGGATCATCCCGAGCCGCGTGTCGGAGAGGCCGAGCTCGCGGTACATCAGGAAGATCGGGATCGCGACGGCGATGGGCGGCATCATCCGCGTCGACAGGATGAAGAACAGCAGATCGTCCTTCAAAGGCACCTTGAAGCGCGAGAAGGCATAGGCCGCGCAGGTGCCCAGCCCCACCGAGAGCAGCGTCGAGCCGAAGGCGATGATCAGCGAATTGACGAAGCGCGGCACGTAATTGGACGGGCCGACCACCACCATGCTGCGCGAACGCGTGATCGCTTCGCAGTCGGACTTCGCCGGCGGGAGCGAGGCGAGATAGTCCGCCGTCTGGCGCGAGCGGGCGTTGAACAGATTGCAATAGCCTTCGATCGAAGGCTCGAAGTGCAGGAAGGGCACGACCTTCGGCGGGTAGGAGATCGAGTCCGGCGGCGTCTTGATGCTGGTCAGGCCGATCCAGATCAGCGGCACGAGCGCCACCAGCGCGTAGAGCACCACGATCGCGCCGGCGAGCAGCTTGACCCGGCCGCTTGGCGCAACGACGGAATGGGCGGTGGAGGTCGCGCCGCTCATCGTGCCTTCACCTTGTTCAGTGCCTTCACATAGATGTTCGCCAGCCCGAACACGGTGACGAACAGGATGATCGCAAAGGCCGAGGAATAGCCGGTGCGCCAGGCCTCGAAGGCGGCGCGCTTGAGCGTGATGGAGGCGAGTTCGGTGGTCGAGCCCGGCCCGCCCGAGGTCAGGAGGTTGACCATGTCGAACATCTTGAAGTTCTCGATGCCGCGGAACAGCACCGCCAGCATGATGAAGGGCAGGCACATCGGCAGCGTGATCGAGATGAACTGCCGCCAGTTGCTGGCCCGGTCGACCTCGGCCGCCTCGTAGATGTAGTCCGGGATCGAGCGCAGGCCGGCAAGGCAGATCAGCATCACATAAGGCGTCCACATCCAGGTATCGACGATGATGATCGCCCAGGGGCTCAAGGTGACGTCGCCGAGCATCTGGAAGGACGAAGGCGCAAGCCCGGAGAAGAACGAGACCACGTAGTTGAACAGGCCGATCTGCGGCTGGTACAGGAAGGTCCAGAAATTGCCGACCACGGCCGGCGACAGCATCATCGGGATCAGGATCAGCGTGGTCCAGAAGCCGTGGCCGCGGAACTTGCGATCGATCAGATAAGCCAGCGCGAAGCCGATCACGGTCTGCAGCAGGATCGTCCAGAACACGAAATGCGCGGTGGCCTGCATGCGCTGCCAGATTTCAGGATCGGACAGGATGGTCTGGTAGTGCTCGATCCCGACATTGCGCAGCGGCGCGAACGGGCGGTTGGCGCGGTAATTCGTGAAGGAGAGCTGGATCGTCCAGATCAGCGGAAACAGATTGATCGCCAGCAGCAGGATCATCGTCGGCGCGATGAACAGCCAGGCGATGGTCCGGTCCGAGAGACCGCGGACCTGATGGACTATCGGGACAGAGGGCGCGCGCATCGCCTTGGCGCTCCTGATACCGCTGATGTCGCTCGCATTCATGGCTCAAGCACCGTTTGCAGGCAAAATCGGGGGCTGGCTGCGCCTTCAGAAGGCGCAGCCCTTGGCTTGTGTCGTGGGCTTGTGTCCTGGGCAGTCCCGCCTCAGAGCTTGCCGTCTTCCTTGAAGACCTTGGTCCAGTCCTGGATCAGCAGGTCGAGCGCCTGCTTGGCCGTGCCCTTGTCCGCGACCACGTAGTCGTGGATGCGCGCCTGCTCCGCCTGCATCAGCTGCGCGTAGGAGGGCTCAGCCCAGAAATCGACGACCTGCCCCATGGCGACGAGGAAATCGGCGGCGAAGGGCGTGGACTTGGCGAAGCCGGGATCGTTCAGCACGCCCTTGTGGCAGGTATAGCCGCCGAGCTCCCACCATTTCTTCTGCACGTCGAGCGAGGCGAACCATTTGATATAGGCCAGCGCCTCGGCCTGGTTGGCCGAATAGGACACCACCGAAAGGCCCTGCCCGCCGAGTTGCGAACCCGTCTCCTTCTCGGCCGGATTGACGAAGAAGCCGATCTTGTCGCCGCCGACATTGGGATCCTTGAACAGGCCGGGGAAGAACGCGAACCAGTTCATCTGCAGGGCCGCCTGCCCGGATTTGAAGGCGTCGAGCCCCTCCTGCATATAGGCGTTGGAGTAACCCGGCGGGGTGCAGCACTTGTACAGGGACTTGTAGAACTCCAGGCCCTTCACCGCGTCGTCGGAGTTGACGAAGCCGGCCATGGCATAGGGCTTCTTCGGGTCCTGGTATTTGAAGCCGAAGGGATAGAGCGCGTTGGCGACGCCCATGGTGATGCCTTCCGAGCCGCGCTCGGTGAAGATCGCCGCGCCATAGACCTTCTTGCCATCGACGTCGCGGCCCTGGAAGAACTCGGCGATCTGCTTCAGCTCGGTCTGCGTCTTGGGCGCGGCGAGATCGCGATTATACTTGGCCTTGAATTCGGCCTGCAGCGCCGGCTTGGCGAACCAGTCCTTGCGATAGGTCCAGCCGAGCGCGTCTCCCATCGCCGGCAGCGCCCAGTAGTTCGGCGTGCCCTTGGGCCATTCGGCATAGCCGGCGACGGTCGCGGGCATGAAGTCATCGATCTTGATGCCTTCCTTGGCGAAGAAGTCGTTCAGCTTCACATAGTGCTTGTTCTCGGCGGAGCCGCCGATCCATTGCGAGTCGCCGATGATCAGGTCGCAGAGCTTGCCCTTCGAATTGAGCTCGTTGAGCATCCGGTCGGCGAAGTTCGGCCAGGGCACGAACTCGAACTTCATGGCGATATTGGTCTTGGCGGTGAAGTCCTTGGAAAGTTCGACCAGCGCATTGGCCGGATCCCAGGCCGCCCAGCACAACGTCAGCGACTTGCCCTGCGCCTGAGCGGCGGGGGCAGCCAGCGCTGCGCTCCCGGCGATGGTCGCGGCAAGCATCCATGTCCTGATTGTGTTCATGTTGTCCCTCCCTTGGCATGCCGTCACCAGCCGTCATTGGGGTGACGGGCGAACCTGCGCGACCGCGAAGGGCACAGCCGGAAGAAGGGGCACGGCCGACGCGGGACGTTTCCTCACGCCGCCTCGGAACGAGTCGTCCGAGTTCAGCGATTTGTTTAGTAGATCGCCAATCACTAAACATGTCAAGCAAGGGCCACGGCAGATAACATGCTGCAATGCGGTGGTTTATGCCGCGGTGCAAAAGTTTAGCGAACTCGCGGATAGGGTCAGGCTGGCGCTGCATCGCCCGCAATGCGCGCTGAAGTGGAGGCAGGTTTATCCGGCAAATCCACCAAGCGGCCGATCGAGCGTGGAAGATGATCGGCCTGTTCGAACAGCAGACCGAATTACGGCGACAGTTTACTTAATTTTGGCTTGGGCCCGGAATTACGGCGACAGTTTACTTAATTTGGAATTACGGGGACAGTTTACTTAATTTTGGCTTGGGCCCGCGCTTTTGCGGCGCAAGCGCGCGGCCGGCTGCCGTTTCAAGCGTAGCGATCCACGACGGCGCGCCCAATGGACGGCCGGTCGTCTCCGCCAGGCGAAGGGCATTGGCCGCAGCCGCGTCCTCTTCTGTCTCCAGCAGACTGGCGAAATCGGGAAAGCGCTCCAGCACCGGCCCGAGATCGGTCAGGCCATCGGCATGCCCGCTCAGATGGGCGCGGACGCTCGACCACGGCCATTCTTCAGCCCGGGCGACGAGGCGGGCCCGCACCGGATTGAGGCTGACATAGCGCACAGCATGGGCAAGGTGGCCCTCGTCCATGACGACCGAACCGAAGCGCCCCTGCCAGAGGTGCCCGGTCCAGCGGTTGCGGGCATTGATCCGCGCCGTGTAGCGCCGATGCGTCTCGCCGAGCAGAGCGCGCAGGCCATCGGGCGTCTCGGGAACAGCCAGGAGATGGACGTGGTTCGGCATCAGGCACCAGGCGATCAGCCGCGTACCGGATTTGGGCGCATAGGCCTTCAGGAGCCCGATATAGGCCTCGTAGTCGTCGTCCCCGAAGAACACGCGCTCGCGCCGGTTCCCGCGCTGCGTGACATGATGGGCAAGGCTGGGAACCACGAGGCGGGCGAGACGGGTCATGCGCGCACGCTAGCAGTGCGGAGTAATTAGTAAACTGTCACCGTAATGAGCGGTTGCGGGCATTGATCCGCGCCGTGTAGCGCCGATGCGTCTCGCCGAGCAGAGCGCGCAGGCCATCGGGCGTCTCGGGAACAGCCAGGAGATGGACGTGGTTCGGCATCAGGCACCAGGCGATCAGCCGCGTACCGGATTTGGGCGCATAGGCCTTCAGGAGCCCGATATAGGCCTCGTAGTCGTCGTCCCCGAAGAACACGCGCTCGCGCCGGTTCCCGCGCTGCGTGACATGATGGGCAAGGCTGGGAACCACGAGGCGGGCGAGACGGGTCATGCGCGCACGCTAGCAGTGCGGAGTAATTAGTAAACTGTCACCGTAATGTCGAAGCGCCCCAGAGGTGCCCGGTCCAGCGGTTGCGGGCATTGATCCGCGCCGTGTAGCGGCGATGCGTCTCGCCGAGCAGAGCGCGCAGGCCATCGGGCGTCTCGGGAACAGCCAGGAGATGGACGTGGTTCGGCATCAGGCACCAGGCGATCAGCCGCGTACCGGATTTGGGCGCATAGGCCTTCAGGAGCCCGATATAGGCCTCGTAGTCGTCGTCCCCGAAGAACACGCGCTCGCGCCGGTTCCCGCGCTGCGTGACATGATGGGCAAGACTGGGAACCACGAGGCGGGCGAGACGGGTCATGCGCGCACGCTAGCAGTGCGGAGTAATTAGTAAACTGTCACCGTAATGGAATTGGTAATGGCGGCGCGGGGAACCCCTCTCCTGTAAGGAGAGGGGCAGGGGTGAGGTGTAGGCCCCTGGACCAGTTGCGTGATGTCCTTGCCGTCATTGCGAGCGTAGCGAAGCAATCCAGAGGACGTAGAGCGAGCCCTCCTGTTGGGGTGGACGGCCCCCGATCGGCATCTGTGTGCCAAGATGAGGTTGTCGAAACACCATCTGAGGAGGCCGTCCATGGATCAGGTTATACGCATTGGGTTGGATACGTCGAAGCGTCTTTTTCAACTGCACGGGGTCGACGCGGCGGAGCGAGTGGTGCTGAAGCGCAAGCTGAGCCGGTCGGCGATGGAGGCGTTCTTCGCCCGTCTTCCGCCGACGTTGGTGGTCCTGGAGGCGTGCGGGGCCTCGCATCACTGGGCCAGGGTGCTGACGGCGATGGGTCACGATGTGCGGCTGATCGCGCCGCAGCTCGCCAAGCCCTATGTGAAGCGTGGCAAGAACGACGCGGCCGATGCGGAGGCCTTGTGCGAGGCGGCCGGGCGGCCGAGCATGCGCTTCGTGCCGATGAAGAGCGCCGGGCAGCAGGCCGACCTGATGTTGGCCGGGATGCGGGAACGGCTGGGGCGGCGGCGGACGCAGCTCGCCAACACGATCCGGGGCTATGGGGCCGAGTTCGGCCATGTGGGAGCCAAAGGCGCCGCGCATGTGCGCCCGCTCCTGGAGACGGTGCAGGACGATCCGGAGATCCCGCCCCTGGCCCGAGAGATGTTCGCCGAGCTCGCCCTCGAACTCGCCGAGCTCGAAGAGCGCCTTTGTGCCATCGAGGTGCGGCTGAAGGCCTGGCATCTTGCGAACGAGGCCTCGCGCCGGCTGGCCGAGGTGCCGGGGATCGGCCCGATCATCGCCACCACGCTCGTGATGAAGACGCCCCATCCCGAAGCCTTCCGGTCGGGGCGGGATTTCGCGGCCTGGATCGGACTGACGCCGAAGGACCACTCGACCGCCGGCAAAACCCGCCTCGGCCGGATCACGCGGGCCGGCGACGAGACCTTGCGCAGCCTCCTCGTGGTCGGCGCGACGGCGGTCGTCTGGCAGGTGCGGCGCGGCAAGGCCCGGCGGCCGATGCCCTGGCTCACGAGCCTGCTCGCCCGCAAGCCACCCAAGCTCGCCGCGATCGCACTCGCCAACAAGCTCGCCCGCATCGCCTGGGCCCTCCTGGCGAGGGGCGGACGCTATCGCACGAGCGACGCGCGGCCAGAGGCCTGCCCGGCCGCTGCCTGACCGAGATCCCGGCGCGGACACCAACCTCCGCCGCGCCGGCGAGCCGAGCTTGCAAGACAAGGAGCAGATGGTGGGATCGGTCGATCCTCGACGAGGGCGATGCCGCGCAATCCAGTGGCCGTCACAGGTCGCTATCCTGTTTGGCTCCCTCGCCGCGGAAACCATCTTGGCCAGCGGAAACCCCGCACAAACAGGCCGGACACATGACCGCAAGCGACCAGACCAACCACAGCTTCCATCTTGCAAATAAGGGGCCGTCCACACATGGATTGCTTCGCTGCGCTCGCAATGACGATGGAGCAGCGGTGAGGTCACGGCCAAAGCGTCAAACGGCCGACACCTCACCCTGCCCTCTCCTTACAGGAGAGGGTTCCCCGCGCCTGTCTGTGCGTGCTTTCCCTTCTCCACGCGAGAGGACAAGGAAAGAGCGGGGGATGAACGGCCTGCGATCACAGCCCCGCTGTCGCAGCGCTCCCATGGTAATTTGAGGCCGCAACGCGTCGTTCAATCCTCGTCTTCGCGGGCGCGTCCGGTTTCGACCAGGATCTCACGTTTTCCGGCATGGTTGGCGGGGCCGACGATGCCTTCGTTCTCCATCCGCTCCATGATCGAGGCGGCGCGGTTGTAGCCGATCTGGAGGCGGCGCTGGATATAGGAGGTCGAGGCCTTCTTGTCGCGCAGCACCACCGCCACCGCCTGGTCGTAAGGGTCGTCGCTCTCGGCCTGGCCCATCGCGCTCTTGTCGAAGACGGCGCCGTCCTCGCCCTCAGCTGAGCCCTCCTCCTCCTCGGAGGTGACGGCTTCGAGATATTGCGGGCGGCCTTGCGTCTTCAGGTGGGCGACGACCTTCTCGACCTCGGCGTCGGAGACAAAAGGACCGTGAACGCGGGTGATGCGCCCGCCACCGGCCATGTAGAGCATGTCGCCCTGGCCGAGCAGCTGCTCGGCGCCCTGCTCGCCGAGAATCGTGCGCGAGTCGATCTTGGAGGTGACCTGGAAGGAGATCCGGGTCGGGAAGTTCGCCTTGATCGTGCCGGTGATGACGTCGACGGAGGGGCGCTGCGTCGCCAGCACGACATGGATGCCGGCCGCGCGCGCCATCTGGGCCAGCCGCTGGATCGTGCCCTCGATCTCCTTGCCGGCGACCATCATCAGATCGGCCATCTCGTCGACGATGACGACGATATAGGGCAGAGGCTCGAGGTCCATGACCTCCTCCTCATAGATCGCCTCGCCGGAATGCTTGTCGAAGCCGGTCTGCACGGTGCGGGTGATGACCTCGCCGGCGGCCTTGGCCTCGCCGACGCGGGCGTTGAAGCCGTCGATGTTGCGCACCGAGACCTTCGACATCTTCTTGTAGCGCTCCTCCATCTCGCGCACCGCCCATTTCAGCGCCACGACCGCCTTCTTCGGGTCGGTGACGACGGGGGTGAGCAGATGGGGAATGCCGTCATAGACGGAGAGTTCGAGCATCTTGGGATCGACCATGATCAGGCGGCACTCCTCCGGCTTCAGCCGGTAGAGCAGCGACAGGATCATGGTGTTGATCGCCACCGACTTGCCCGAGCCGGTGGTGCCGGCGACGAGCAGATGCGGCATCCGGGCGAGATCGACGATCACCGGCTCGCCGCCGATGGTCTTGCCCAGCCCCAAGGCGAGCTTGTGCTTGGAGCTCTCGAAATCCTGGCTGGCCAACAATTCGCGCAGGAAGACGGTCTCGCGCTTGGCGTTGGGCAGTTCGATGCCGATGGCGTTCTTGCCCTGGACCACGGCGACGCGGGCTGCGATCGCGCTCATCGAGCGGGCGATGTCGTCAGCCAGCGCAATCACCCGCGAGGATTTGGTCCCCGGCGCCGGCTCAAGCTCGTAAAGCGTCACCACCGGGCCGGGGCAGGCCTGGACGATTTCGCCACGGACGTTGAAATCCTCGAGCACGCCCTCGAGAAACCCGGCATTCTGCTGCAGGATTTCGGTGGGAACGGTGGCTTCGAATGTCCGCGGCGGCTCCGCCAGAATCGTGATCGGCGGCAGCTCGAAGACTGCCGGCTGCACGGGCTGCGAACGCGTCTGCGCAACAAGGCGGGTTGGAACGATGCGGGGAGACTCAATGCGAGACGGCTCCATGCGAGACGGCTCGATACGAGACGGCTCGACGCGAGAAGGCTTGGCTGCCTGCGCCACCCCGGTTTCGCGGGTCTTGCGCGTGACGACGATCCCGCGGCCAGCAGCGGGGATGGCATCAGTGGCGGATGAGGCGTCCAAGGCAAGCGGGACGGCACGTGACGTGACAGGTGAAGTGGCCGCAGGGCCCCTGCCCTGGCCGGCATCGGAGCGTGACCGCGGCGATAGCTTGACGCTCACTGTGTAGGCCTGGCTCGCGCTCGTCCAGCGCTCGGCGGGATCGGCTGCCGGCAGGGTTGGCAGGGTTACGGGAACAGACAACGCTACGGGAACAGCGACGCCCTTGCGGGGAGCGATAGGGGCCGCCTCGGCGAGCCCGAAGAGCGCTGCGCCTGCAATGGCGGGCTCGATCTTGTCGACAAGCCGCTCGGCTTCGACATCCCGCGGACCGCTTTCGGGCAAAAACTCCCAGAAGGCGTGATCGGAGATCAAGGCGAAGGGCGTCGAGGCCGCGCCATCAGCCGCCGGGGCTGCATCATCCCGCACCGCAGCAGCTTCGGCCTCGCCGTCACGCAAGGCCTCGCCATCATGAAGTGCGTGATCGGCCTCCGGCACCGCCAGGGGAAGCATCTCCGGCTCGGCCGGCTGCTTCAGCAGGCGGTCCGGCGTGCGCCAATAGCGCACCTCGCTGCGCTTCGATTGGCTCGGCTCCGATTTGGGAATCCCGGCCGGATTGTCGATGCCAGCGGATGCCGCAATCATAGCTTGGCCGGCCCCGTGTGCTTGGACTCCGTATGCGTGGCCCCCATATGCCGGGGCCCCTTGCGCTGGCGCCGCCTTCAGGACCGGGTTTCCGCGCCTGAGCCGGTTGGGTGCCGGAACAGCCGGCAATGTTTTGATTTCGGCCTTTTCACGCGCCTCAGGACCGACCGGCCGATCGATGCGGGACGCGGGAAATCGCTCGGAAACGGCATCCTGCGGCAGGCTGTCAACGTCGAACTCAGGCATCTGATACCGCAGGTTTTGGAGATTTACTGACCGCCCACAGGCCTAGTTGGGCAGGGTTAAGAGGCGATAAATGTTCCCATGCCGAGGGCGTTTTTGCGCGAGGCGGAGACCGGTTTGCGTCAGGAAAACGCGTTGAAACAAAGAGTTGTAGCGCTCTGTTCATCTTCCAAATCACGCCGCCGTAGCCCTCGGGTCCGATCTTCGATCGGCCCGAGGATAAGCGCTGCTGAGACACAGGCATCCGAAGCGCGTCATGGTCGCGCTTGACCTACTGCTGTCCGGTTGGGGGTTTGGCCCCTGAGCAGATCATGCACGACTCTCCCCTCACGGGCGAAGGTGACGCGAAGTGCCGGATGAAGGGCGCGGGGAACCCTTCTCCCGTGTGGGAGAAGGGCAGGGATTGTCCAGCGGATAGGTTGGTTACAATTTAGCCTGGGTAGATTGGTGACAGTTTCTGGCCTTGGTGGTCGATGAGGCCGATGGGTTGTTTGTAGAACCAGACGCACCAGCCGTGCTCTGTCGCTTCGAGGGCTACGGGCTCACCTTTGAGGGCGGAGCAGATCTGTACGAGGCGGCCCTCGATCTTGATCTCGCCGTTGCTACGCACCCTGCGGATGGTTCGATCGGACGGGTAGTCGGGTTGGGGAAGTTTGTCGGGCATGGACCGGGGCGAAGGATTGTAGAAGCTGGCGGGGGGCTTCTGGCCAAGGGCCTGATGGGGCCGTTCGTGGTTGTAGTCGCGTCGGAAGGCTTCCAGGCGCTGAGCCTGGGCGGCGCGGTTGAGTGAAGCGGGCCGCATGGCTTCCAGCAGGGTGAGATGGAAGCGTTCGAGGCGGCCATTTTCCTGAGGAGAACCGGGCCGGGTGCGCTCGGGCTGGATGCCCAGCTTGATCCACCAGGCCGACAGGGCGCTGAGCCCGGAGGCGCTGGTGGAGGCGAAGGGCGGGCCGTTGTCGGAACGGATGACCTCGGGCAGGCCATAGACCTGGAAGGCGCGTTGCATGACCGGCTTGGCCTGGGCGGTGTGGACGCCGTCGCCCGCCGAGACCGCCAGGACGAAGCGGCTGTAGCTGTCGGCCAGGGTCAGCGGCTCGCAGCGCTCGCCGTCGCCCAGGGTGACCCAACCCTTGTGGTCCACAGCCCAGACGTGGTTCGGCCGCTCGGGTGTGGTCAGCGCGCCCAGCCGGGGCGGGGGACGGCGTCGGAGGCGGCGGCCCGATATCAGGCCCTGGCGCTTGAGGATCTCGTGCGCCGTCGAATGCGATGGCCAGGACAAGTCCGGATGCAGCTGCTCAAGCTTAGCCACGATCTTGCGCGGACCCCAGCTCGGCCGCGCCCGTCGCAGGTCCAGGATCTTCTCCACCAACGGCGCAGGCGTCGCCAGCCCGTGCGCAAGCGGCGCCGATGACCGGTTCGCAAGCCCCGACGCGCCCTCAGCCTCATAGCGCGCCCGCCACTTGTACCCAGCTTTGCGACTGATCCCGTAAACCTCGCAAAGCTCGGTCATCGACACGTCGCCCGCCAGCCAGTCGGCTATGAAACGCACCCGTTCGTCCATGGCACAGCTCTCTCGCCACGGCATGGTCCAGCCCTCCCAACTATCCAGGGAAAAACTGTCACCCTTCTATCCGGGCTCGTCTGTCACCAATCTATCCAGGCAGGACAGGATGAGGGCCCGCCGCTCGTTATTGAGGCGCAACGGAGCCGCAGCGCCTTCTACTGAAAGGGCACACCCTCACCCCTGCCCCTCTCCCATCCGGGAGAGGGGTTCCCCGCGCCTACCTCATTCGTCCCCGCCCGCTGGAAAGCCTTCAATGAATGGAGCTTTTCGATCAGACGCACGCGGCGAACCGGACAGTCGGGGGGCTTGACCCAACCATCTCTGACTTCAGCTAGCTGGTCATGAGATTCTCGGGGCAAGCCCGAGAATGGCGCTCTCCGATGGATCCCGGCGCTGCGCGGCTTCGCCGCTTGTCCGGGATGACGGCGTGGTTCCGAGGATGAACGGCATGCGCCAGGAGATTGTCTAGAAACCTCCAAGCCTCATCCTTCAAGACGCTGCTTCGCAGCTCCTCGGGATGAGGGCTGCAGGATGAGTGAATCACCAACGGTCTCTAGGGGCCTGCCGCTGTTTCATGGGAGTTGCCCCGCAGATGAGCACTGACCCCGCGCAGCCGCGCCAGTATCTTCCCCGCGGCGAGGACTTCCTGCTGCTCTCGCCGAGCTGGCAGGCCTATGCCTACCGCAATGTCGACCGCATCTTCGCGACGCGGGCGATCGCGCGGGGCGAGGCTGCCTTTCCCCTGGCGCGCGGCCCGGAGATCGCGCCGGACTATGAGCGCGGCGGCGCGCTTTTCGGGGTCGAGGACTATATCCACCGCACCCATATCGCCGGGCTTCTGGTGCTGCAGGGCGACAGCATCCGGCTCGAGCGCTACGGGCTCGGACTTGAGGAGCATCTGCGCTGGTCGTCGATGTCGATGATCAAGTCGCTGACCTCGACGCTGGTGGGCGCGGCCCTCAAGGACGGCGCAATCGCCAGCCTCGATGACGCGGTCTCGCGCTATCTGCCGGCGCTGGGCGGCAGCGCCTATGATGCGGTCAGCGTCCGCAGCCTCATCACCATGTCGTCGGGCGTCGACTGGAACGAGGACTACACCGACCGCACCTCGCATGTGAACCGCTACAGCAAATCGCTGGGCGACAAGGTGCCCGGCGGCGTGCTGGCCATGATGGGCGGCGTGCGCGGCCTGCATCCGCCAGGCAGCCGGTTCAACTACAACACCGGCGACACCTATGTGCTGGGCGCGCTGCTTTCGGCGGCGACCGGACAGACCCTGGCGGACTACATGTCGCGCAAGATCTGGTCGCGCTTCGGCATGGAGTTCGACGCCTTCTATACGCTGGAATCGGAGGGCGGGCAGGAGATCGGCGGCAGCCGCGCCGGCATGGCGCTCCGGGATTTCGGCCGCTTCGGCCTCTTCCTGCTCGGCGGCGGCGTCATCGCCGGCGAGCCCATCCTCCCCGACGGATGGCTCGATGCCGCGGGCTCGCGCGTCTTCGCGCTGGATCCGGCGACAAACAGCTACGGGGCCGATGGCTATGGCTATAGCTGGTGGATCGACCCCGACGGCGCCATGGTCGCCTCCGGCTTCGCCGGCCAGACGCTCTACGTCAATCGCCGCGAGAACGTCGTCATCGTGACGCTGTCATGCCACCCGCAGCCGCCCTTCGCCGCAAGCTACGGCATCGATTTCAAGGCCGAACGCTTCGCCTTCAAGCGGGCCGTGCTCGACCGGCTCTAGGATTGGGCGATGACGCCGGACTTGCGCCGGCGGGACCGGCCGGGCCGGGGCACGCCAACGCGGGGGCGTCTGCATGCTGTCAGGGGTTGAAACCAGGCCCCTCAGCGCCGCTATAAAGGCGCCGGCACGCAATGATGCAATAGAATCGCAGGAAGGACATGCCCGCATGGCCCAGGAACTCACCGGCAAGGAATTCACCGGCAAACGCGTGATCGTGATGGGCGGCAGCCGTGGCATCGGACGCTCCATTGCGCTCGGCTTCGCGGCATCAGGCGCCTCCGTTTCGATCTGTGCGCGGGGCGCAGGACCACTCGAAGCGACGCGCCGGGAGCTCGAGGCGCTCGGCGTCACCGCTCACGCGGCGAGCGTCGACCTCGCCGATGCGGCTGCGATCGAGGCCTATGTGCCCGAAGCGGTGCAGGCGCTGGGCGGGCTGGACGTCCTCGTCAACAACGCCTCGGGCTTTGGCCATTCCGATGACGAGGCGGGCTGGGCAGCCTCGCTCACGATCGACATGATGGCGGTTGTCCGCGGCAGCCATGCCGCGATCCCCCACATGAAACCGGGTTCGTCGATCGTCAACGTCTCGTCGATCTCGGCCCTGCGGGCCTCGTCGCGTTCGGCGCCTTACGGCGCCGTCAAGGCCGCCGTGATGCACTACACGGCGAGCCAGGCGAAGATGCTGTCGCGGCAGGGCATCCGGGTGAACGGCGTCGCGCCCGGTTCGATCGAGTTTCCGGGCGGCAGCTGGGAAGACCGCAGGACCTCCAACCCCGAACTCTATCAGACGACGCTGGCTACCATCCCGTTCGGCCGGATGGGCAAGCCGGAGGAGGTCGCCGAAGTCGTGCTCTTCCTCGCTTCGGCCAAAGCCAGCTGGGTCACCGCCCAGACCATCGTGGTCGATGGCGGGCAACTCGTCGGGCCCTGATCCCGGTTCATCGACGAAGAACCGCGAAGCGTTTCACCGGACTTGCCAGCCGCGCCCCGTGACGGCACTCTCCGCCCGGCAAGACAATCTCCGCTCCGCGCAAGACGCTTGACGGGTCCAAGACGCTTGACGGATCTATGCCGGATGATGCTCTCGTCCGGCGAGGATATGGGAAACTCCAAAATCATGATCATGGACGGTGGCAATTCGTTTCTGGCCGGTTCGACCGATGCCGGCGAGATGGAGGCGAGCGCTCGGCTCGAGCTTCGGGCGGGGCTTCTCAGCCGCCGCTCCTTTCTGGCCGGCTCTGCCGCCGGCCTTAGCGCGCTCGGGCTCGCCGGCTGCGCCACGACCGACGGCATGAGCCTCGCCGAGGCGCAGAAGGTCTACGGGCCGGTGCCGGAGGAGAAATTCCCGATTCCCGCGGTCGATGTCAGCAAGGTCGATCCGCAATATTTCCGCCGCACCGTGCGCTACGAGACCAAGGAAGCGCCCGGCACGATCATCGTCGATCCCGGCAATTACTATGTCTACCGCATCGAGGATGACGGCTCCGCCACCCGCTATGGCGCCAATGTCGGCCGCGACGGCTTCCGCTGGAGCGGTGCCGCCTATGTCGGGCGCAAGTCCGAATGGGCGACCTGGACCCCGCCCAAGGAGATGATCAAGCGCCAGCCGGAAGCTGCGCAATACGCCCGCGGCATGCCCGGCGGCCTCGACAACCCGCTCGGCGCCCGCACGCTCCATCTCTACCAGAACGGCGCCTACACGCTCTACACGATCTATGCCTCAAGCGACCCGGAAACGATCGGCTCGGGCATCACCAGCGGCTGTGTCGGCCTGCTCAGCCAGGACATGATCCACCTCTATAACCGCACGCCGGTGAAGACGAAGGTCGTCGTCCTGGCGGCGTAAGGCGGCGCGCCGGCGTTATTCTCCGCCGTCATTGCGAGCGCAGCGAAGCAATCCAGAAGACGTAGAGCGAGCCCTCCTGGATTGCTTCTCTGCGCTCGCAATGACGGGTCAGGCCAGATGGAAAACCCGTTGGCGTGAGAGCCGGCTTCGACATGTGAGCCCTCGTCCTGAGGAGCCGCGCCAGCGGCGGCTCAACGGGGGGAGCGCGCTGAGCGTCGTACTGCTTCAGACGGCGTCTCGCCGAAACGGCGGCGAAAGGCGGCGGCGAAGCGGGACGCATTGGTGAAACCGTAGCGGCGCGCGACCGTGGCCACCGAGACGCAGGATGCGCCAAGACCGGATATAGCAAGTCCGGATGCACCAAGAACCAGATCGTCACGCGCCAGCTCAAGCCGGATGGCGTGCAGCACGCCAAGCGGCGTGCTGCCGCGGAAATGCTTGAAGACATGGCCCAAGGTTCGCACGCTGCATCCGGCAGCGGCGGCGACCTGGGGCATGCGGATCGGCTCCGCGCCATTTGCACGCATGAAATCCTCCGCGCGCCGGATATAGGCCGGGACGACGGCGGACGCGCCCCTGTCCAACTGATCGAGATAGTTGTGCGGCGCGCCGCGGAGCACCAGCGCGACGAGCAGATCGGTCAAGGACGCCAATGCGACGGGGTTGCTGGCCACACCGTCGGGTCGCTGAAACTCGTCCATGACAAAATCGAGCTGGCGCTTCAGGCTGACTGCCAGCCCGCGGCTCCAATCGAGATCGGGCCCGAATTCGAGCGGCTGCCGCAGGCGCTGATCGAGCAGGTGCTCCAGCGCGTCCTCGACATCGGCGACCTTGAAGAAGACATTCGTGCGCGCGTTGTCATCGCTGATCAGGAGCCGGCCGCCGGGGCCGGGTCTCCAGACAAGGCCGCGACCGGCCAGGGCCGTCGTGGAGTTGCCCTTCTTGGCCAATGTGATTTGGCCGCTGAGCATCGTCGTGAAGCAAAACAGGTCGCCGTCGTCGCCATCGACCGAGACATCCGTTGCGAAGCTGCTATCGGCGTAGCTTGCCAGGATCGAGCCGGCGGCACGGGTCGCGAGCGTAAAAATCGGCTTATCGAACGTCGCGCGCCACAGCGCGCGGTTCTGGAGTTGGTAAGTGTAGATGCGGTCCGATTTGGCGACGCGCTCGGTGACGCGCAACCGGCCGTCCAGATCTCCCGGATGCCTTGCCCGGACGACATCGAACATCGCCAGCAGCGCTGGATCGATCACGGGCACGGCCATCGATCTGTTCCCATCTCGGCCGCGTCAGCCGCGCGCACCCGCAGCATAGACAGATTTCGCGGTGCGTGGACAGATTTGGCAACCAAGACGCAAGAACCGTCAGAATTGGCATCCGACTCGTCGATGAGGCGTTGTCAGATCGGCACGGAATGACCGCAAGCTCCCCTGCTCGGCCGCCTTGGGCTGCGGGGATTCTGTTTTGGCGGGGACTGACCAACTGGAATCGCCGCGCCCCCTCCTCGCCTTCGATGGCTTCGTCCTCGACCTCGCGCGCGGCGTACTGACTGCCGAGGCGCGGGAGGTGGTGCTGCGGCCCAAGACCACGGCGGTGCTCGCGCATCTGCTCGCACATGCCGGCGAGATCGTGTCGCGTGACGCCTTGCTCACCGCCGTCTGGGGCGATGTTGCCGTCTCGGACGACAGCTTGACGCAATGCGTTTCGGAAATCCGGCGCGCGCTGGGAACCACCCAGGCCGGCATGCTTCAGACCCATGCAAGGCGGGGCTATGTGATGGCGACCCGGTTGCGCCCGGTTGCGCCAGCCGCCGATCCGTCAGCGCGGCTCACCCCGGGTGCCGGCCCCAATGCCGCAATGCCGCCCGGCTCGGAAGCAGCGCTGCAGGCTGGCAGTCGGCCGCGCAGCCGCCTGGCCTGGGCCGCCCTTGTCGTGGCTGGCTTCGCCCTTGTCGCGGGAGGCTTGGGTCTCGTGTTTTCGGCCACCACCTGGATCGGCGCAAACCGCCTGCCTGAGCCAGTAGCGCCATCCGTCGTGGCATCTGCGGAGCCCTCCCCTTGGGAAGAAGCGCGGCGACTGCTGGCGGAAGGGCGCAACGCCCAGCAGGGCAACGGGACGTATGAGGAACGCCTGCGTGCGAGCCTGCCGCTGTTCCTGCGCGCGCTCGCGGTCGAACCGCGCCTGGTTGAAGCGGCGTCCGAGGCGGTCTTCGTCCATACGAATCTGCGCACCACCGGTGCCAGTCGGGACCCGGAGCTGGACTTGCGCGAGGCGGAGCGCCTGGCCGCCCTGGCGATGGCGGCAAGGCCTGAGGCGTCCCTTTCCCTGGCGGCCCAGGCGGCCGTCCTGCGGCAGCAGCGCCGCTTCGCCGAAGCGATGGTTTTCTACGAGCGGGCTGGCGCAGACCCCATCCGAGTCGTGGACCGTGCCAATGCCGGTATCATGCATCTGATGCTGGGCGACGCCGAAGCCGCCCTGCCGCCGCTGCGCGCCGCATTGCAGGAAAGCCCTCTTCACCAGTTCTCGGCAGGCTGGCGGGTCCTTCTCGGCTTGGCGAAGCTGATGACGGGGCAGCCGAGCGAGGCAGCCGATGATTTTTTGACATCGACCGCGCTCAGTTTCCCAACTGAGGAACGACTTTTTTATCGCCTGGTTGCGCTGAATGCCGCCGGTCGCCTGGCCGAGGCGCAGGCGCTTGATGCCAATCTGCGGCAGCGGGATCTGGCGCTCCTGGTGCGTCCGCTGCGGGCGCTTGGCATGTCGGATGAGCCCGCCTATCGCGCCCGTTTCGAGACGGCGGTGCTGGCCCCGCTGCACCGGATGGGCTGGGCCGAGATCGGCCGTTAGAGCGTTTTCGCCCGTTAGGTTTCGGGTAAATTTCGGATGTTTTTCGTTCGGGTTTCAGGACGGGCGCCGCCACCTCTGCCTATCTGCGCGCAGGGGTCATGTCGCCCTGCCCGCCTCGCCATGAAGCGCGTCGCGGCCCTCCTGAAACCGTAGCCCCGCTTAACGGGTCCACGCACGACCGGCGCTGCAAAGGCCGGGACCTTCAAACGCGATATCTGGGCTGCGGGGAACTTTGTCTTGGTCTGTATTCTGGTCTCTTCTAGCCGCATTTTTTCGCGCAGCGATCGTCGCGCCCTGAATGTCTCGGAACGCCGCCGCGGCCTGCTTGCCGCCACCGCGCTCTTCAGCCTCATGTCGCTCGTCCCGATCATCGGGTTGACCCTCGGCTCCGTTCCGGCAGTGGCAGCTGGCGGTAATGGCGGCGCTTCCGTGTCTGGATGTGCCGTCGGTGGTGGTGGTGACGGCCAAGCGGGCCCGAATGGTTGCGACGATTCCGCCGGAGGCGGCGGCGGCGGCGGCGGCGGCGCAGGCGGAGGTGCTGGGGGTAACGGTGGCGCAGGCAATGCCGTACCCGGCGGCGCCGGCGGCGCGGCTGGTGCGGATGGAGGCATAGGCACACCCGGCGTCGGGCCTGGCGGCGGTGGCGGCGGTGGCGGTGGCGCCAACGGGCAGATTACGGCCGGGCCAGAGAATGTTGTCGCCCCATTAACGGGTCAGAACGGAGGTGCTGGCGGCAGCGGCGGAACGGCGATTGCTGGCGGCAATCCGGGCGGCGGCGGCGGCGGCGGTGGTAGCGGCGGAACGGGCCTCCTTGCGATCGGGGGAGCGAACGTCATTTCGAACGCATCGGTGATCACCGGCGGCGCCGGTGGAACGGGTGGGGACGGAGGCAACTCCGCGCAGCCCGGCATTGTCATCGGGGGCTTTGCAGGCAACGGCGGTGATGGTGGGGCGGGCGTCGTTATCGCGGTTTCAGGTGCCGTATTAACAAATTCCGGCACCATCACGGGCGGCGATGGCGGGAACACGTCCACCGGCTCCACAGGCAACATTTTCGGCAATGTCGGTCGCGGCGGTGACGGCGTCGTCGCCAGCGTCAATGGGCTGATCATCAACAACAGCGGAACGATCGCAGGCAACGGCGGCGGCCGTGGTGGTGACGGCATTGTCGGCAGCGGCCTGACCATCACCAATAGCGGGACCATAGCCGGCAACAACGCCATCAACTTCACGGGAGGCACAAATTCGCTGAACCTCCAGGCTGGCTGGGTTCTCACCGGAAACATTGCTGTCAACGGCAGCTTAGCGTTCAATCAATCCACCGACGTCACTCTCGCCAATCGGATCGAGGCGTCTTCAAGCTCAATCATTCAGAACGGAGTTGGCCGACTAACATTGACCGGCCTCGCTTTCGCCAACAGCGTATCAATAGCGTCTGGCAGCACCTTAGCATTGAGCGGAAACGGACAGCTAATTAGCGGAACTCTCAATTTGGTGAGTGGCGCCACGTTCGATATCTCTGATTCAACGAACGTCAACGCAACCAGATCTGTGCTATCAGGTAATGGCGGAAGCGTATTGCTTGGATCTAATACTTATGCAATTCTAGGTAACTCTAACTCATTTGGCGGCGATATCAGTGGAAGTGGCGGTCTTTTGTTAAGGTTCAGCTCCACGAGCCAGACCCTGACAGGGTCAAACGGATACACGGGGCTGACAACCGTGGACGGCAGTAGCACGCTACTATTAAGTGGTGCAGGTAGTATATCAAATTCAAGCGCCGTATATCTTCTCAACAGCGGAAGGTTTGATATTTCTGGCGCGAATGGACCAAATGTAACAATCAGATCTCTTACGACCGAAACTTGGCCATTCTTCGGCGCCGTCGTCACTCTCGGATCCAATACGCTCGTTCTAAGCGCCGCTTCTGGCACATTTCTTGGCGCAATCAATGGAAGCGGTGGCCTGACGCTCGCTGCCGGAACGGAATCGCTGACCTATATCAACGGTTACACCGGGAGGACCACCATTAATGGCGGGACTTTGGCACTGGGTGAGCGCGGCGACATTGCAGCTTCCAGTGGCGTGACTCTCGCGCCAGGCGCGTCCTTCGATATTTCGGCCTTGACGGCGACTGGCACCAGTATCCGGTCGCTGGCCGGCGCGGGCGGGACCGTGACGCTCGACACCAAGACACTGACATTGTCGAACGCCTCCGGCACGTTCGGCGGCGCGATCAACGGTAGCGGCGGTCTGACGCTGGCGGCAGGAACGCAAATCTTGACCGGGAGCAATGGCTATACCGGCGCGACCACCATCAATGGTGGCACGTTGGCGCTGGTCGGAGGCGGCAGCATTATAGCTTCGGCGGGCGTGACCCTCAGTTCAGGCGGGGTCTTCGACATTTCTGCTTCGACCGACCCAGGCGTGACCATCAGAACGCTAGATGGAACCGGCGGCACCGTGACGCTGGGCGCGAACTCACTGACGTTGTCGAACACCCTTCTGAACGTGTTTCACGGCACGATTAATGGAAGTGGCGGCATGACGCACATGACAGGGACCCAGGGCCTGGGCGGGAGCAACAGCTATACGGGCGCGACCACCGTTAACGGTGGTTTCCTGGCGCTGGTTGATGGCGGCAGCATCGCGGCCTCCAGCGGCGTTACGATCGCAGCCGGCGGCGGGTTCGACATTTCGTTTTTAACCGGCGTTGGCGCGAGCATCACATCGTTGGCCGGCGCCGGGACTGTTGGCCTTGGGTCGAAAACCCTTACGCTGTCGAACGGCTCCGGCACATTCGCGGGTGCCATCAGCGGAAGCGGCGGGCTGACGCTGACGGCGGGGACGGAGACCCTGGCTGGCACCAACACTTATACTGGCGCGACCTTCATTAATGGTGGCACCCTAGCCCTGAGCGGCACAGGCAGCACCGCAAGTTCAAGCGGCGTGAACCTGGCAACAGGCGGATCCTTCAATATTTCCGCTTCGGCAGGCGGCGGCGCGACGATCAAGTCGCTGGCCGGCAGCGGCGGCACCGTGGCGCTCGGCTCCCGGACGCTGACGCTGTCGAACGCGTCAGGCACGTTTGGCGGCGCCATCAATGGAAGTGGCGGGCTGACGCTGACGGCCGGCACCGAGATCCTGACCGGGAACAGCTCGGCGTTCACAGGCACGGTCAATGTCAATTCCGGCAGGCTGCTGATGGGCGCCGGTGGAACGCTCGGCAACGGCGCAGCCGCCGTCAACGTCAACAATGGCGGCACGCTGGGCGGAACCGGCACGGTCGGCGGCAATGTCGCGGTCAATGCAGGCGGCGTCCTGTCCGCGGGCTTCAGCCCGGGGACGCTGACCATCAGCGGCAATCTGGTTCAGAACAGTGGCGCGATCAGCACGTTCGAGCTTGGTCAGTCGGGTATCGTTGGCGGCGCGAGCAATGATCTTGTGAATGTCGGCGGCAATCTGTCGATGGGCGGCACGCTCAACCTCGTCTCGACCACGGCAGGCTGGTACCGGCTTTACCAGGTGGCTGGAACGATCTCCGGGGCGTACGACACCGTCAATTCCGGCGCGTTGAACAATACGATCTACGCGACGATCCCGAACCAGCTGAACGTGCTGCTGGCCGGGGCCGGCCAGATTGTTCAATTCTGGGACGGCACTGATGCGACCGGCAACGGAGCCGTCAATGGCGGTACCGGCACGTGGAGCACCGCCAACACCAACATGACCTCGCAACCTGGCGCGCAAATCAACGATCAGTGGCGTGGCGGCGTCGGCATTTTCGCAGGGCTGGCGGGCACGGTCACCCTCGCTGGCACGCAGAACATCCAGGGCCTGCAATTCACGGTCGACGGCTATTCGCTGACCGGCGGAACCCTGACCATGACCGGCGATCCCTTCAGCGATCCGAGCAAGAGTTTCATCACGACCGATGCAGGCGTCACGGCGACGATCGGCTCGACCATCGCGGGCGCCGGCATCGGCCTGACCAAGCAGGGCGCCGGCACGCTCATCCTGACCGGCGCCAACAGCTATGATGGCGGCACCACGATCAATGCCGGCACCTTGCAGCTCGGCGATGGCGGCACCACCGGCTCGATTATCGGCGATATCACCGACAATGCAATCCTTGCGATCAACCGCTCGGACATGGTGACATTCGCCAATATCGTGTCCGGCACCGGCGCATTGCATCAGAACGGCAGCGGCACGCTCATCCTGACCGGCACCAACCTCTATACCGGCGGCACCACCATCAGCGCCGGCACCTTGCAGATCGGCAATAGTGGCACCACTGGTTCGATTGTCGGCGATGTCACCAATAACGCGATCCTTGCCGTCAACCGCACGGACGCGCTGACGCTGTCCGGCGACATCTCGGGCACCGGCGCGCTGCAGCAGAACGGCAGCGGCACGCTCATCCTCACCGGCGCCAACAGCTATACCGGCACCACCACGATCAACGCCGGCACCTTGCAGCTCGGCAATGGCGGCACCACCGGCTCGATGATCGGCGATATCACCAACAACGCGATCCTTGCCGTCAACCGCACGGATGCGCTGACGCTGCCTGGCGACATCTCGGGCACCGGCGCGCTGCAGCAGAACGGCACCGGCGTCACCACGCTGGCGGGCGCGGCAAGCTATCTCGGCGCGACCGCGGTCAATGCCGGCACGCTGCGGGCGAATGCCGCCAACCGGTTCAGCGCCGCGAGCACGGTCACGATCGCGACGGGAGCCAGCCTCGACGCCAACGGCTTCGATCAGGCCATCGCCTCGCTCGCCGGGGCGGGCAATGTGGCGCTCGGTGCCGGGCGATTGACCCTCGCCAACGCCGCATCCACCATATTTTCCGGCGCGATCGCCGGCAGTGGCGGGCTGACGCTCGCCGCCGGCACGCAGACCCTGTCGGGCGTCAGCAGCTATACCGGCGCGACCGCCATCACTGGCGGCACGCTCATCGTCAACGGCTCCATCCTCGCATCGTCCAGCGTCACCGTGGCAGCCGGCGCCTCGATCGGCGGCTCGGGCCAGCTGCCCTCGCTGACCGTGAACGGCACGGTCTCGCCGGGCAACTCGCCGGGTACGCTGACGGTGAACGGCAATCTCGTGCTGGGGGCGGGCTCGACTTATGTTGCCGAGATCCAGGGCGCGGTCTCCGACCGGATCAATGTCACCGGCACCGCCTCGCTCGCCGGCACGCTGCGGCTCATGCCACTGGGCGGCGCTTACCTCTTCTCCGCGCCCTATACGCTGCTCTCGGCGGCAGGCGGGCGGACCGGCAGCTTCAGCCCGGTCGACACGACAGGCGTCTTCGGCGACGGCGTCACCACGAGCATCGCCTATACCGCGACGCAGGTGCAGCTGACCCTGACGTCAAAGCCGCTGGCGCCGATCGTTGCCGATCCCACCCCGACGCCAGCCCCGGGTCCTGGCGCGGGCCTACCAGGCTCAGGTCAACCAGGCCTGGGCCGCTCGACCAATGCCTATGCCGTGGCACGGGGCATCGACGCGGCAGTGGCCAACGGCGCCGATCCGTCTGTGCTGTTTGCGATCTACAACCTGCCGGCCGCCGCCATTCCCGGCGCCGTGAACCAGCTCTCCGGCGAGGCCCACACCGCCGCGCCCGCAATGGCCAACAGCGCGGCGGGGCAGTTCCTGCGCACCATGCTCGACGGATCCGCCACCGGGCGGCTCGCGAACGGCCCTGGCGGCGCGGCCGGCTTCACAGCCGACCTGCCCTCAAGACAGGACGGGCCAGTACGGGCGAGCCTCGATCCGGCGCGCTTCTCGCTCTGGGGCGCGAGCTTCGGCTCGACCGGGCGCAGCGACGGCGACAGGGCCGTGGGCTCGGCGAACCGTAGCCTCTCCGACGGCCATCTCGCTGTCGGCGCCGATATCCGGCTGGGCAGCAACACGGTGGTGGGCGCCGCGGTCTCGGGCGGCCAGTCGCGCGCCTCGCTTGCGGGCGGGTTCGGCAAGGCGCAGGCCGATGTCTTCCAGGCCGGCCTCTATGGCCGCACCGTCCTCGGCCCGGTCCATCTCGGCGCGGCGCTGGGCTATGCCAGGCTCGACACCGATACCAACCGCGCTATTCCCGCCCTCGCCCGCAGCGGCGTCGCCGCATCTTACGTCACGCAGGCGTGGAGCGGGCGGATCGAGGCCAGTCTCCCGGTGGCGATTGTCCCGATGGCGGGTTGGGGTGGGTTCACTGTCGCGCCCTTCGCCGCCTTCCAGGCGGTGCAGGCCAAGAGCCCCGCCGCGGTCGAGCGCGACAGGGCCGGCGCGACGGCGGGCATGCTGACGCTGGCGAGGCGTTCCGACATGACCAGCCGCAGCGAGCTCGGCCTGCAGCTCGACGCCACGCTGATGCTCGGCGCGACCCCGGTCACCGGCTTCGTCCGCGCCGCCTGGGCGCGCTACTACCAGCGCGACGCAGACCTCACCGCCTCGATCAACGGGCTTGCCGGCGCCAGCTTCAGCATCACAGGCGCTAGGCCCGAGCGCAACGCCGCCCTGCTCTCGGCAGGGGCCGACATCAAGCTCAGCCCCAGCGTCAGCCTCGGCATGCGCCTCGACTCCGAACTCGCGGCAAAGACCCGCCGCATCGGCGGCACAGCCCAGTTGAGGGTCAGCTTCTGAGCCGAGACATTGTTTGGGACTTGAGCCCTCATCCTGAGGAGGCATGTAAGCGGCGTCTCGAAGGATGGTTCGGAAGGTCGCTGGAGCCCTGTCCACACCGCCCGGGCCGTCATTGCAAGCGAACCTCGCGGCGGAACCCTCTCCTGTAAGGAGAGGGCAGGGTGAGGTGTCGGCCGTTATCCGGAGCGGCCGAGCCCTCACCACCGCATGCGGTTGGCTTTACGCTTTACTGGTCCAGGGGCCGACACCTCATCCCTGCCCTTCTCCTTACAGGAGAAGGGTTCCCCGCGCTCTCTCGGTTGGCCGGTGGCGAGGTCCTTGCGCAAGGTTCGGGCACGTCCCTTCAAGGCCTGCTGAAGCCTCGCCGCGTCCGCAGTCTTGCATCGGCTCGTCCCGAAAACCGGCCCCCACGGGGCCGATGCTCTAAAGGTGCCCTGTTTCGCGAAGCGCTTCAGCGAAGGTGGTCAGTGGCGCAACCAGAGTGAGCGGCTGGTCGGCGGCTCGCTCCGCGCCAAAGCTGCAATACCATTGCGCGGCGCGGTCATCTTTGGCGTCGATGATCAGCAAAACTCCGCCGACTTCCACCGTCACCCGCAGGCAACGCAAAGCCGCCGCAAGGAGGAGCTGCCCGCCGAGGCCTTGGCCGCCGACGGTCTTGTCGACGGCAAGCCGCGCGAGCAGGAAGCCAGCCACCCTATGGCGGGCCAGCCCCCTGGTCATGGCAGGGGGAACCGCCTCGTATGCGATCGAGGTTGGGGTAAGGCTATAGAACCCCAGGACCTTGTTGGGTGTGTCGTCCGCGATTGCGCAAAACGTCTTCACGGCGTTGTGCTCATGCCCTTGCCGGGCAAACCGCTCGAGGAACCTATTCAGCTCGCTCACACCGCAGTCGAAGGCCTTTCGATCATGCGCCTTCGTGATCGGCTCCTCATGCCAGGCGGGAAGGCTCACAGGGACTTCGGCAAGGCGGCGGCGGCGGCTTTCAACCTCGCATTCGGCTTTGGCGGGTTGTCCAGCAATTCCAGGATCCGAAAAAAGTCACGCTCCGACACCTTGGTCACATCGGCTTCAGCGATGACGGCATCGGCCGCGCGCAGGGCGGACTGGGTGACGAAACTGGTCAGATCGGTATGGCGCAGAGCAGCCGCACGCATCAGCCGCGCCTTCGCGTCCGGCTTGATGCGGAGGTTCATCCGATTTGTGTCGTCAAGGGCGGTGCGTGCCATGGCCTGTCCCCGATTCCAGTTGTGACAGCCTATGGCCACGTGCCACGTCAGCCTATCATGTACGTATTTAATGCGTACGAATTTCCATTGCAACGGTGATCAATGGATCGCGTCCAGAGCAGGCGCCGGCCGAACGACTGCCATCGATCAGCAGAGTTGCAGATCGCTTCAATAGCCCTCGCCCGGCTCAGGCGTTCAGCGCGATCGCGCGCCTCACGTCGTCGGGTTGGTCGCCCGCGAGAGCAGGACGACGCCGGCGGAGGCGGCGCTGTCGTAATAGGTGAAGCCGGTCCCATTATCGCGGCGTCCCTTCGAGAGCACGCCCATGCCGGCAGCCTTGCCTTCGGCTTCGGCCGTGTCGGCATCGGCGACCTCGAAACCGATATGGAAGACGCCCTCGCCCTTGGTGTCGAGAAATTCGCGCTGGGGACAGGGCTTCTGCGGCGGCTCGCAGAGCTGCATCTGCACGGTCGGGAGATTGCAGAAGCGGTATTTCAGCTCCCTGAAGGCCTCGACGTTGGGAACGGAGAGCTCCTTGTATTCAGCCAAGGGCGGGTAATCCTGCCACGGCCCGATGCCGATCGCTTCGTAATAGGCCTGCGCCTTGTCGATATCGGCAACGACGATGCAGATATGGTGCAGCTTGTCGAAGAGGCTCATGAAACGGCCTCCTGCTCGGGCACGACATGTTCGGGCATGACGTAGTTCAGGACACGCCGTCCGCCGTCCGGGTAGATCGTCTCGCCGGTGATGTAGGAGGCGTCGTCGCTGGCGAGGAACGCCACGACCGCAGCGATTTCGGCGGCCGTGCCGTAACGGCCCAGCGGTGTGCGCGCGATGATCGTGCGATCGGTCGCGCTGGCGACGAAGTCACCCCGGATCATCTCGGTGTCGATCGTGCCCGGCCCGACACCGACCACACGGATGCCGTCCCTGGCGAAAGCGACCGCAGCCGTGCTGGTGATCTGGTTCATGCCGCCCTTGGTGATGGCGTAGGTCGCCACATTGGGATTGGCGAGGCCCGAATTGATCGAGGACATGTTGATGATGACGCCGCCCTGCCCGCCCCCGCTTTGTCCTTGCGCGATCATCTGGCGCGCCGCGGCCTGCGTGCCCCAGAAGGCACCTTCCAGATTGATGCCGAGAACCTTGTCGTAATCGGCCTTGGTCACGTCGAGGAAGCCCTGCACCATGGCGATGCCGGCATTGTTGAGCATGATATCGACCCGGCCGAATTGGCTTACCGCGGCTGCGATCAGGGCCTCGACCTGAGCCTTGTCGCTGACATCCGTGACCACCGCGAGCACGGTATCAGTGTTGCCCAAAGCCGCTGCGGTTTCAGCGAGCCGGACGCTGTCGATATCGGCGATGACGACCCTGGCTCCCTCCGCCAGCAAACGCTCGGCGCAGGCGCGCCCGATG
Source organism: Bosea vaviloviae (assembly GCF_001741865.1). NCBI lineage: Bacteria > Pseudomonadati > Pseudomonadota > Alphaproteobacteria > Hyphomicrobiales > Alloboseaceae > Allobosea > Allobosea vaviloviae. The sequence continues at coordinate 3,084,105 of NZ_CP017147.1, read as the reverse complement.
CCGCGCGCGGCGCCGGTCACGACGGCAGTCTTTCCCACCAGTCTCATTCTCTGCGTCCTTCAATAAGCGGCCGTCTCCAGGAAACGGCGGTCTCATGCAGCGGTTCCTGTCGAAGCTGAGCAGCGACAGGTCAGCGGCAGCGGGCTTCAGGGCTCGTGTGGAAATTCCAGCCCGCATCCTTCGAGACGCCGCTGCGCGGCGCCTCAGAGGCTGACCTGAAATGAATCGAGCGATATCCAGAACCTCCGATCGCTTGCCATCAGCCGCGCCGTCATTCCGGACAAGCCGCGCAAGCGGCGCAGATCCGGAATCCATCGGAGGCCACCGGAGCTCTACGATGGATTCCGGATCTCCGCTTCGCTGCGTCCGGAATGACGGTGCGTTGGTGGCGAAGACAGAGCCATTGAAATCTTTGGGTTCATTTCAGGCCAGTCTCTCAGGATGAGGGCTGGAGTTTAGGATGAGGGCTCTCAGAGTTTCCAAACCGGCCCTTAGCAGGGCTCAAAGCCGAGATGCCTGCGGAACCGGTTCTTGACATGCACCGCATCGCGCGGCGGCAAGGAACGGGGCAGGTTTTCGGCCGCGACCTTGAGAACGAACAGACGCGGTCCGGCGCTGGGCTGCCTCAGGCTGTCGCAGAGCCGATCCACCTGCGCGAGCGTGCGCAATTCGGCGGTCTCGGTGAAGCCGCAGGCGACCGCGATCTGGTCGAAGGCGATGCCGCGCCCGGTATGGCTCGCCTGCATGCCGGTTTCACCGAAATGCTGGTTGTCGAGCACGATCACATCGAGGTTTTTAGGCTTGGCCACGGCGATCGTCGCCAGCGCGCCGAAGGCCATGAGCTGCTCGCCATCGCCGGTGATGACCATCACCCGCTTCTCCGGCTGGGCCTGGGCGATGCCGAGACCGACCAGCGCAGCCCCGCCCATCGCGCCCCAGAGATAATAGTTGTCGTCGCGGTCGCCTGCAGCGTGAACGTCATAGCTCGGCGAGCCCAGCCCGGTGACGACAAGCGCGCCGTCACGCGCATCGAGCAGCGTCTTCACCGCGACGCGGCGGTCCATTGTCGGAGCTGCCATGGTGAGAAGCGTCATCGGATTCACCACTTCTTCTTGCCGAGGAGGCGCTGCCCGATCAGCACGGCGATCTGCTGGTCGGCCTCGAAAGCCATCGTCGCGGCCTGGGCTACGGTCTCGACCAGATCGGCGCCGGTCTCGGCACGCAGGACGGTCACGCCGATCGCTTCCAGCGCGGCTTGCGTCGCCTGTCCCATCGGGACCTGCCAGGGATTGAACTCGGCCCATTCGCCGCGCATCGTCACCAGGGTCAGGAACGGAAAGCGCGCCTGGACCGGCAGCGAGAGCATGTTGATGCAGTTCCCGACACCCGAGGACTGCATCAAGAGGACGCTGCGCTTGCCGCCGAGCCAGCTGCCGGCCGCAATCGCGACCCCTTCCTCCTCGGTCGTCAGCACATTGGTGACGACTTCGGGATCGGCATTGAACAGCTCGATCAATGTCGCGTGCCCGGCATCGGGCACATAGGAGATGTGGCTGATCCCGGCCGCCTTCAGCGTCTCATAGAGCGCGACCGGCCAATCGACCGACAGGTCTCGGGTCTCGGAACGAAGGGGCTCGGCGAGAACGTCGACGGCAACCACGGCGCGGCTCCTCAGCGGGAAATCTCCGCCGATATAGCCATGCCCAAATTATTCCGACATCGACCCTTTTTCGCGATCAGCTATAGCGATATTCTATAGCATGGATATCAACCAGCTCCGCACCCTGATCCATGTCGCCGAACTCGGCAGCCTCTCCAAGGCAGCGGACCGGCTGCATATCGCCCAGCCGGCGCTGAGCCGGCAGATCAGGCTTCTGGAAGACGAGTTGGAAACGCGCCTGTTCGACCGGCACGGGCGCGGCATGATCGTTACCGAGGCAGGCCAGGATGTGCTGCGCCACGCCCTGCGCATCATGGCGGAGATGGAGGAGATCCGCGCCGTCGTCTCCGACGAGAACGCCCCGTTGCGCGGCCATGTCTCGATCGGGATGCCGCCGACGGCCTCCGACATCCTGTCCGAGCCGCTGGTTTCGGCGTTTCGCGAAGCGCATCCGGAGGCGACCTTGCGCATCGTCAGCGCCTATTCCGGCTATCTTCTCGACTGGCTTCACCGCGGCGAGGTCGATGCCGCCATCCTCTACGATCCGAAATCCGCGCGCACGCTTCGCATCCGCCCCTTGCTGGACGAGACGCTGTTCCTGATCAGCCCTCCCGGCGCCGGCTTGTCTCCCGACAGCCGTGTCGACTTTGCTCAATTGGAGCATCAGCGGCTGCTGCTGCCGAGCCGTGGGCACGGGCTGCGCGAGATCGTCGAGCGCTGCGCGCAGGAGCGCGGCTTTGCGCTCGACATCAAGGTCGAGGCCGACAGCTATGCCACGCTCAAGGGGCTGGTGCGGAGCGGCCATGGCATGACCGTGCTGCCGCTGGCACCGATCCATGAGGAATTGCGCGAAGGCCGCCTCTGCGCCGCGCCGCTCGTCGAGCCGGTGCCGACGCGCCGCCTGGTCATGGCGTTTCCGATGGACCGGCCGACATCGCGCCTGGCGCGTTTCGCCGGCCAGGTCATCACGACCACGATTGAAAGCCTCGTGGCACAAGGCATCTGGTCGGGCCGCATACCGGACCAGGACGTCCCGACCGAGACGATCCGGAGCGATCGAAAACCGGCATAGCTGATCTCGCCAGCTTGTCGTTGTCACAGAGCGCGTCATCCCGGACAAGCGGCGTCGGCGGCGCCGATCCGGAATCCATTCCCGAGCCGAGGCAAGCGCGGGGAACCCTCTCCCGGAGGGAGAGGGCAGGGTGAGGGGTCGGCCGTTTGACGCTTTGGTTGTGACCTCACCGCTGCTCGATCGTCATTGCTGCCCACCGTCATTGCGAGCGCAGCGAAGCAATCCAGGCGACGTAGAGCGAGCCCTCCTAGATTGCTTCGCTGCGCTCGCAATGACGGCAAGGACATCACGCAACTGGTCCAGGGGCCGACACCTCACCCCTGCCCCTCTCACTGAACTCGGGCTTGCCCGAGTTCAGCACCCAGAGTGTCGAAGTCGGGTAGACCCGACTTCGATGCAGGAGAGGGTTCCCCGAGCGCTACCTGTAGAGGTCCAGAAATGCATCCCGGGCCCCACTTCGCTCGAAAACGCTCCAGCCTGCCCCCGCTCCTCCCAAGGGTCCGCCGATGAACATCCTGATCGTCTACGCCCATCCCGAACCGACATCCTTCAACGGGGCCATGCGCAATCTGGCCGTGGAGGTGCTGAGCCAGGCCGGCCACCAAGTCGAGGTTTCCGATCTCTACGCCATGAATTTCAATGCCGTGACGGGGCCCTCCGATTTCACCGGCGAGCGCTCCGACCCAAGCCGTCTCAGCATCGCCCGCGAGCAGACCCATGCGATGGAGACCGGCAACATCGCCGGCGACATCGCAGCCGAACAGGCCAAGCTTCAGCGCGCCGATCTCTTGATCCTGCAGTTCCCTGTGTGGTGGTTCGGCATGCCCGCCATTCTGAAAGGCTGGGCCGACCGCGTCTTCGCGCGCGGCTTCGCCTATATGCCGGGCAGGAAATACGATACCGGCATGTTCGCGGGAAAACTGGCGATGGTCTGCGCCACGACGGGCACCTCTGCCGACACCTATGCGCCTGACGGCATCGACGGCGATATCCTGTCCGTGCTCTGGCCGATCCATAACGGGCTGCTGCGCTATACCGGTTTCGACGTCCTGCCGCCCTATCTCGCCTATATGCCGGGACGCCTCATTGAGGCCGGCCGCGCCGCCCAACTTGCAGCCTATCGCGAGCGATTGTTGACGATCGACCAGACGCCCCGGCTCTATTTCCATCCAGCCGAAGATTACGGCCCAAACGAGCGCCTGAAGCCCGGCGTGCTCGCCCGCTCTGGCGTGCAGCGCAATGTCTGAACGGCGGGGTTCCGACCTGCGCCCCATGAGCCGGCAGGCGCGATCCCGCTTCAGCCGTGCGCCTGTCCCGGCGGGGGCAGCGCCGACGCGCAAAGCCGGACGCAAGCCGTCGGGATATGACGACCGAGCCGCCCTGCCCTTTCAGCCACCCCGCCCCTCAATCGACCTGCCGGCGCGGGTTGAGGACGTCGCGCAGATGGTCGCCGATCAGGTTGATCGCGACCACGGTCGCGAGCAAGGCGAGGCCGGGATAGAAGCTGATCCAGAACTTGCCCGACAGCATGTACTGGTAGCCATTGGCGATCAGCATGCCCAGGCTCGGCTCGGTCACGGGCACGCCGAGCCCGAGGAAGGAGAGCGTCGCCTCCAGCGCGATGGCGCGCGCGATCTGCACGGTGGCGATCACCATCAGCGGCGGCAGGCAGTTCGGCAGGAGATGGCGCAGCAGGATGCGCATCGGCCGCGCACCCATGGCGCGGGCCGCCTCGATATACTCCTTGCGGCTTTCGATCAGCGCGCTGGCGCGGGCGGTGCGGGCATAGACCGCCCATTCCACGATGACGAGCGCGAGCACGACATTGGCGATGCCCTTGCCGAGGAAGGCGAGGATCATCAGCGCGATCAGGATCGTCGGAAAGGAGAGCTGCAGATCGACCAGCCGCATCAGCGCGGTTTCGATGCGTCCGCCGGCATAGGCGGCAAACAGTCCCAGCGTCGTGCCGATAGCCGCCGCCAGCAGGGCCGATGAGATGCCGACGACAAGTGAGATCCGCAGCCCGTAGAGAATCGCCGAGAGCATGTCGCGGCCCTGGTCGTCGGTGCCCAGCCAAAAGGTCATGCCGGTGCCCGAGATCGCGCCCGCGCCAGAGACCGCACCCGGCGGCAGGCGCCCGTCCAGGATGTCGAGCTGCATCAGGTCATAGGGGTTCTGCGGCGAGATCCAGGGCGCCAGCAGCGCGGCGAGCACGATCGCGGCGAAGGCGACGAGGCCGGCCATGGCCAGGCGCGACGAGGCGAAGGCGCGCAGGAAGCGGCGCAGCGGCGTCGCACGCGGCGGGCTCGCAATCTCTGCGCTCGAGGCCGGCGCGGTCATTTGCCCATCCTGACGCGCGGATCGAGCGCCGTGTAGAGGCAGTCGACGAGGAGGTTGATGATCACGAACATCAGCACGATGATCATGAGATAGGCGACGATCATCGGCCGATCCAACACATGGATGCTGTCGATGATCAGCTTGCCCATGCCGGGCCAGGCGAAGATCGTCTCCGTGACCACGGAAAAGGCGATCACCGAGCCGAATTCGAGCCCGATGATGGTGACGACCGGGATCATGATGTTCTTCAACAGGTGCCGGAAGATCACCCGGCCCTCGGGCAGGCCCTTGGCGCGCGCCGTGCGGATGAAGTCCTGGGGGATGACCTCGCGGGTCTCGGCCCGCACCAGCCGCATCACCAGCGAAATCTTGAACAGCGCCAGGTTGAGCGCCGGCAGCACGAGATGTTGCAGACCGTCGAGCGTCAGGAAGGACCAGCCGATGCCGAGGAATACCCTGGTCTCGCCGCGCCCGCCCGAGGGCAGCCAGCCGAGCTGCACCGCAAAGACCATGATCAGCAGCAGGCCGACCCAGAAGCCCGGCAGCGAAAAGCCGAGGATCGAGCCGGTCATGATCACCCGCGCCAGCGGCGCGTTGGGCTTGAGGCCGGCATAAAGACCCAGCGGAATGCCGATGAAGGTCGCCAGCAGCATGGCGCAAACGGCGAGTTCGAGCGTCGCCGGCATGCGCTGCAGGATGATCTTCAGGGCGGGCTCGTTATAGACGAAGCTGCGGCCGAGATCGCCATGCAGCGCCCCGTTCAGGAAGGACAGGTATTGCGCCCAGAGTGGGCGATCGAGCCCGAAGGCCGTGATCGCGCGCATTCGTTCGGCCTGGTCGGCATCGGGCGAGATCAGCACCGCGACAGGGTCGCCGATGACGCTGATGCCGATGAAGACGATCACCGTCATCGCCAGCACGACGAACCCGGCCTGGAGCAGGCGCTGAAGGAACCATCCGGCCATCGTTCCCCCGCTACCTGCCGAGCTTGGAGCCGGCGCCTTCGCGGTCGAAGCACCCGGCGACGCTGCGGCTCAGCTCGCTCTTCTTGATGCGCTGCGTCGGCGTCTTCGGGAATTCGTCGATGCCCTCGATATAGCGTGGAATCTGGAAATAGGGCAGCCGCTGCTCGCACCATGCGACGAGGCCGGCGGGGTCGAGCGCGCGACCGGGCGCAGGCCGGATGAAGAGCTTGAGGTCGTCGTCGCCCATTTCGCTGGGGACGCCGATCAGGGCGCATTCCTCGATCTCGTCATGGGTCAGGACGACGCGCTCGACCTCCCAGGCCGAGATGTTGACGCCGCGCCGCCTGACGCTGTCCTTCTTGCGCCCGCAATAGAACAGGAAGCCATCCTCGTCCCTGCGGGCGAGGTCACCGGTCGAGAACCAGCCATCCTTGACGAGCGCGGCACCCGCCTCTTCCATGCGGAAATAGCCCTTGAAGGCGAGGCCGGGATCGCGCGGCAACACCACGATCTCGCCGGGCTCGCCGACCGCGACCTCGGCGCCCGCCTCATCGAGCAGGCGCACCTCATAGAAGGGCAAGGGCCTGCCGCAGGAGCCGAGCCGGCCCTCCGGGTTGATCGTGACGAAGGTCGTCATCTCCGAGAGGCCGTAGCCCTCATAAAGCGAAACCCCGAAGCGCTCCTCGAAAGCGCGCCAGACATCGAGCGGGCAGCCGCCGCCCCAGGCCATCCTGACCTTGTGGTCGCGGTCACCAGGGCTTGCCGGCTGCTTCAGCAGCAGCGGCAGCACGCCGCCGAGATAATGGATATGGGTCACCTCGAAGCGGCGCACCTGCTCCCAGAATTGCGAGGCGCTGAACTTCTCGACCATGGCGAGCGTGATCGGCTGCATCAACGCCGCGATCAGCACCGCGACGCCGGCGCCGTGATGCAGCGGCTCCCAGAGCAGGAAGACGTCGCCCGCGCTCGCGCCGGTCAAGGCGAGCGTGCCCATCGGGCCGGCGCGCAGGCTGCGGTCCGTCTTGAGCACGCCTTTCGGCTCGCCGGTGGTGCCGGAACTCGGGGTGATCGCGATGATGTCGTCGGCCGCGACCGTCACCGGGGGCGGCAAGGGGCTGCCGCGCTCGAACAGGTTGGCCAGGCTTTGCGCGCCCTCGCCGCCGCGCCAGAACACCGGAAGCTCCGGCAACCGCCCAAGGACCGGCGCGAGCGGCTCGGCATAGGCCGCGTCTGCGATCAGCGCATGCGGCTCGAAGCGGTCGAAGACGAAGTCGAGCGCCGCCCCCTTGAGATGGGTGTTGACGGGGATGCGCAGGAGCCCGGCCTTGGCCAGCGCGAAGATGACGATGATGTGCTCGGGATGGCTCGGCAGCATCACCGCGACGCGGTCGCCCTGCTTCAGGCCGGTTGCGAGCAGCGCATTGGCCAGACGATTGATGGCGGCGTCGAGCCGGCCGATCGTCCAGCTCTCCTGCCCGAAGCGGCAATAGACATGGCCCGGGTCGCTGGCGGCGCGCCGGTCCCAGAGCTGGCTGATGGTGATCTCGTTCGTCTGCAAGGTCTGGGTCTGCATGAGGCGGTCCGCGCGATCATATATCGATATACAATAATGATAATTGAATATTGATATTCGCTCGCGCCCCTGTCAAGCGGCCGGTATCCCGGTGGCGGTTGACAGGCTGTCGCGCCATTCATAATAATGATTATTATATAGCAATATCTACGGAGCAAGCGCCATGACCGATATCGAGCGCGAGCGTCGTGGCAGCGTCGCCATCGTCGCGATCAATCGCCCCGCCAAGCGCAATGCCCTGAACAGCGCGGCCTGGCAGGCGCTCGGGGACAGCTTCGTCGAATTGCGCTCCGATCCCTCGATCCGCGCCATCATCCTGACCGGCCGCGGCGGTGCGTTCTGCGCCGGCGACGAGATCGGCGCCTTTGCCGCGGTTCGCGACGATCCCCCGGCGCGGCAGGCCTATTGGGATGCGATCATGGCCTGCTATGCCGCCGTCTCCGCCTCACTGGTGCCGGTGATCGCGGCCGTCAGCGGCCCCTGCGTAGGCGGCGGCTGCACGCTGGCGCTGCGGACCGATTTCCGGCTCGCCGACGCCACGGCACGCTTCGGCGTGCCGCCGGCCAAGCTCGGGCTGGTCTACCCGGCCGACTCGACCCAGCTTCTCGCCGCCACCGCCGGCATCGGCATGGCCAGGCGCATGCTCTACACCGGCGAGCTTATCGATGCTCGCGCGGCCCAGGCCTGCGGCCTGGTCTCGGAGGTCGTCGCGGGCGATGTCGTCGAGGCGGCGCTGCGCATGGCCGAGCCGATGATCGCCAATGCGCCGCTCTCGATCCGGGCCGCCAAGCTCGCCTGCGATGCGATGCTGCAGGGAAGGCTTCCAGAGGTCGCGGGCGAAATCGCCGCCCTCTCCGACATGGCCGACCGCAGCGCCGATTATCGCGAGGGCTCGCTCGCCTTCGCGCAGAAGCGCAAGCCCGTTTTCAGCGGCCGCTGAGGGTTCGTTTGGATATGCGGCTGAGCCCTGGAATCCGACGCGCGTCATGGTCGGGCTTGACCCACGACTGTCCGGTTCGCCGCGAGCACCCGATCGAAAAGTCCTGTTCATTGACGGCTTTCCAGTGGGCAAGGTCGAATGAGACAGGCGCGGGAACCCCTCTCCCGGATGGGAGAGGGGTAGGGGTGAGGGTGTGCCCTTTCAATAGAAGGCTGCGCGGCTCCGTTGCGTCCCAACAATCAGCGGCGGGCCCTCATCCCTGCCCTTCTCCCACACGGGAGAAGGGTTCCCCGCGCCCTTCATCCGGGATTTCGCTTCATCTCGCCCGCGAGGGGAGAAGGGAAAAGGGCGCGTCATCCCGGGCGACCCACCGGGTCCGGCTTTCAGCCGGCCTGATGGCAGGCTCCGGGAGACCCGGGATGACGGCGCGGTTGTCGCTGGGGGGCTAGGCCTTTGAGGGCCGGAATTTCTAGACGGGCTCCGAGCCCTGCGGATCAGGAAGACGACGCCATGTCTACCACCACAATGCCCGCCATCACCGTGCCCGACGACGCGAATGTCTTCGCTGCCCTGATCGATCCGGCGCGCGACCCGAACCGCGTCTTCATGGAAAACGCGGACGGACGCGTCATCCGCTTTGGCGAGGTGTCCATCGTCACGGCCCGCTATGCCGGCCTGCTGGCGAGCGAGGGGGTCGGCAAGGCTGATTTCGTCGCTGGCATCCTCGAGAAATCGCCCGAGGCCGTGCTGCTCTATCTCGCGGCCTGCCGGCTCGGCGCGGTCTATGTGCCCGTGCATATCGGCCTGACCGATGCCGAGATCGGCCATATCCTGGGCGATGCCAGGCCAAAACTGGTGATCTGCGACCCCACGCGTGAGAGCGTCGTCCGCGCCGCCGGCTGCAGGCACTTGACCCTTGATGCCGGCGGCAGCGGCAGCCTTATCGAGCGAAGCGAAACGATGCCGGGCGAGAGCGCGCTCCAGAGCGTCGCGCCGTCCGATCCCAATGCCATGGTCTACACCTCCGGCACGACCGGGCGGCCGAAGGGCGCGCTGCTCTCGGCTGGCTCCGTGATCTGGAATGCGCGTTCGCTCGCCTCCTGCTGGGGCATCACCGAGACCGATACGCTGCTCCACGCCAATCCGATGGCCTATGGCCTGTTCGGCACGACGACGCCGGCTCTGGCGGGCGGGGCCGCGATGATCCTGCTGCCGAAATTCGAGGCCGGAAGCGTGCTGGCCGCGCTGCCGCGCGCGACGATCTTTGCGGGCGTGCCGACCTATTACGCCAGGCTGATGGCCGATCCGCGCTTCGACCGGGCGCTCTGCGCCGGGATGCGCCTGTTCGTGACCGGCTCGGCGCCGATGCGGCCGGACGCGTTCGAGGCCTTCGCCGCGCGCACCGGCCATCGCCTGCTCGACCGCTACGGCCTGACCGAAGTGCTGATCGCGACCTCGAACCGGCTCGGCGGCAGCCGCCGGCCCGACACCTCCGGCAAACCGCTGCCGGGCTCGGCGATCCGCATCGTCGACGAGCAGGGCGAGCTCGTGCCGGCGGGAACCGTCGGCATGATCGAACTGCGCCAGCCCTACCCGTTCCTCGGCTATTGGCAGGACCCGGAAAAGACGGCGCAGGCTTTCCGGGACGGCTGGTTTCGAACAGGCGATTTCGGCCGGCTCGATGCGCAAGGCTATGTCAGCGTGCTCGGGCGCGGCGCCGATCTGATCATCTCGGGCGGGCTCAACGTCTATCCCAGGGAGGTCGAGGCCGCCGTCAATGCGCTGGACGGCGTCGCGGAGAGCGCCGTCATCGGCGTGCCCCATGCCGATTTCGGCGAGGCGGTGCTGGCGGTGGTGCAGCTCGCGGGCGGGGCCGAGGGTTTCGATACGAGCGCCGCGATCGCCGCGCTCAAGCGCTCGCTTGCCGGATACAAGGTGCCCAAGCGCATCGAGCTGGTCGCGGAGATGCCGCGCAACACGCTCGGGAAGATCCAGAAAAACCTGCTCAAGGCACGCTTTGAGGGCGCATTCCGGGGCTGAATCGCCGGGTTTTAGCAGCCGCACAAAGATGCTAACGCTGCCCCTTATCGACAGGAAAGCATGAAGGCGCATGCCGGACGCAACGACGAAACCAAGCACGGCCTTGCCGCGCGGCGATGCCGGCCCGGTCGCAGGCGAGATCGATGAGCGCCTCTTCGTCGCCTCGGTCGGCAAGGCGATGAAGGTGCTGGAGACCTTCGACAAGACCACGGCGAGCTTGAGCCTGTCCGACATCGCCATTCGCACCGGGCTTGGCCGCAGCGCCTCGCAGCGCTTCATCTACACGCTCGAACGGCTCGGCTATCTCGACCGGGACGAGCAGACCAAGCGCTATACGCTCGCCCGAAAGGTCTTCCGCTTCGCCCAGAGCGCGGTGTCCTCGAACCTGGCGCTCGACGCCGCCTATCCCGCCATGCGCGAACTGGCCGAACGCACGCGCGAGACGATCTCCTGGGTCGAAGTCGACCGCGCCGAGATCGTCATCATCGCCACGCTTCCCAGCACCCATATCTCCTCGATCAACCTGCCGGTCGGCACCCGTTTCCCGGCGCTGTCCTCCTCCTCCGGCCAGGTGCTGCTCGGGCATTCCGCCCCGGCCCATATCGAGAAGATCTGGAACGCCTCGCATGACTCGGTGCCTTCGCGCACGCAGGCCAAGAATGCAGCCGAGATGATGCGGCTGCTCGAGGCGGTGAAAACAGCCGGTTTCGCTGTCACCGAGAAGAACATGGAGCAGGGCTCGATCTCGGTCTCGGCCGCCGTGCATGACCGGGCCGGCCGCGCCGTCGGCGCGATCAATCTCTCGACCCTGACGACGCGCTTCGAGCGCCAGGCCGCCATCGCGCAGCTCGCACCGCTAGTCGCCGCAGCCGCAACCCGCGCGACCGAGACGCTGATCTCCTGAGGGCTCGGGAGGTTCCAGACAGCGCCTCCCGGCGCAGGCCGTTCACCCTCGGAACCACCGCGTCATTCCGGACAAGCGGCCCACTGCGGTCCGGTTCGCCGCGAGCGCCCAATCGAAAAGCTCCGTTCATCGCGGGCTTTCCAGCGGGCGGGGACGGATCGGACAAGCGCGGGGAACCCCTCTCCCGCATCGAAGTCGGGTCTACCCGAGTTCGACACTCCAAGTGCTGAACCCGGGTATACCCGGGTTCAGGGAGAGGGGCAGGGGTGAGGGTGTGCCGCTGATTGTTGGGGCGCAACTATGCCGCAGCGCCTTTTTGGTTTGGGCGCGGGCCCTCATCGGGGAGGAGACCCCGGTCAGCCCAAGGCCTTGCGGATCGCTGCCACAACTGCGTCGCGCTCATCGCGAACCTGCGCATTGCTGAAACGCAGCAGGGTGAAGCCGTGGTGCTCAATCTCCTGCGTGCGGGCCACATCGTAGTCGCGTTCCCAATCATGCTGCCGGCCATCGATCTCGACGATCAACCTGCGCTCCACGCCGAGGAAATCGACGGTGTAGCCGAGCAGCGGCACCTGCCGGCGGAACTTGAGGCCGTCGAGACGCCGGTTGCGCAGCAGGCCCCAAACGATGTCCTCGGGCTCGGTTGCCTGCGCCCGCTGGCGTCTGGCGAAGCGGCGTTGCTCGGTCGTCATGGCGGTGATGATGGACTGGCGAAGAGGCGCGGGAAACCCGTCTCCCTCATCGAAGCCGAGCCCACCCGACTTCGACACTTTGGGTGCTGAACTCGAGCAAGCCCGAGTTCAGTGAGAAGGACAGGGATGAGGCTGTGCCCATTCAGGAGAAGGCGCGGCGGCTCCGTTGCGCCTCAATAATCAACGGCGGGCCCTCATCCCTGCCCTTCTCCCACACGGGAGAAGGGTTCCCCGCGCCCTTCATCCGGCACTTCGCTTCATCTCGGCCACGAGGGAGAGCAACCCGTCCGCCGCCCGCCTCCAGCGCTACCTTGACAGTCCACAGAAATTGTCTTCAAATATTAGTTATTGACATACAATAATAAAGGGGATGGCCATGGCTTCTTCTCTGACGCTGCGGATGCCGCGCCTTGCCGGCGCGTTCGCCGTCTCTCTCGGCATCGCTGCACTCGGCGCCGTTCCGGCCCAGGCGGAGAAGCTGACCATCGGGCTCGGCGGCTCCGTCAATTCGCTCGATCCGCATTTCTACTCGACCACCCCCAACAACCTCGTCGCCTTCCACATCTTCGACCGGCTGGTCGACCGCCTGGCCGATGGCAAGCTTGCGCCGGGGCTGGCGACGGCCTGGCGCGCGGTCTCGCCGACGATCTGGGAGTTCACCCTGCGCGAGGGCGTGACCTGGCATGACGGCAAGCCGTTCACCGCCGACGACGTCGCCTTCACGCTGAAACGGGCGCTCGACGTGCCCAATAATCTCGGCGGCTTTGCCGGCATCATCCGGCCGATCACCGCCGTCGAGGTGGCGGGCCCGCTGCTGATCCGCCTGACCACCGCGACGCCGATCCCCAATCTGCCGAGCGACCTGACGCGGCTTGCCATCGTCTCGCGCCATGCCGGGCAGGACGCGACCACGGCCGACTACAACAGCGGCAAGGCCGCGATCGGCACCGGCCCGTTCAAGTTCTCGGCCTATCAGCCGGGCGAGCGCATCGAACTCGTCGGCAACGACACGTGGTGGGGGAAGAAGCCCGACTGGACGAGCGTGACGCTGCGGCTGATCCCCAATGTCGCCGTGCGCACCGCAGCCCTTTTGGCGGGCGATATCGACGTGATCGACCAGCCCTCGGCCAGCGACCTGCCGCGCCTGCAATCCTCCGACAAGGTCAAGGTCGCCGAGATCGCCGGCATGCGCGTCAACTATGTCGTGCCGATGATCCAGCCGGCGCCCGACGCGCCCGCGGTGCTGGACAAGAAGGGCGTCAAGATCGAGCCCTCGCCATTGACGAAACAGAAGGTGCGCGAGGCGCTCTCGCTTGCGATCAACCGCGCCGGGATCACCGAGCGCGTGGTGCTGGGCACGGCGACCCCGACCGGCCAGTGGCTGCCGGCCGGCATCCCCGGATACGACGCCAAGACGCCGGTCCCGGCCTATGACGTGCAGAAGGCCAAGAAACTCCTGGGCGAGGCCGGCTTCCCCGACGGCTTCCGGCTGACGCTCTCGACCGCCAATGACCGCACGCCCTACAGCGTCGAGGTCGCCCAGGCGCTGGCGCAGATGTGGAGCCGCATCGGCGTCGAGGTCGCGATCGATGCGATGCCCTTCAGCGTCTACTCCACGCGCGGCGCCAAGAGCCAGTTCTCCGCTTATCTCGGCAGCTGGAGCAACAACTCGATGGAGGGTACGGGCCTGCTGCGCGACCTGCTCGCGACCCGCAGCCAGCAGACCGGCTGGGGCCTCTATAACTGGGCGCAGTATTCAAACCCCGCGCTCGACGCGCTCACCACCGCGGCGATCAGCGAAGTCGACGAGGCCAGGCGCGAAAAACTGGTGCTGGACGCGGTGAAGCTCGTCTCCAGCGACGTCGCGATCATCCCGCTCTATCATTTCAAGAACATCTGGGCGACGCAGCGCAGGCTGCGCTACGCCCCCAGGATCGATGAGCTGACGCTGGCGACGGATGTGCACAAGGCGGGGCAGTGAGGGGGGCGGGAGATGAGGAGGGGCTGACGCGCCCTGAGACGGCGGGGGCTGCGCGCCCGCGCTAGCCGATCCGAAGATCGGACGGGTGCGTGCCGGCCCCTCCCCGCTTATCTGCGGCCATGAGCCCCGCGCTCTACCCGCCCGCCGACCGGCGCGCGCGATGACGTCCCGCTCGGGCGATGACTTGCCCGAAAGCGATCGGCCGGATCGCCCCGCTGTTAAACTCCCCTCCAAATCCCCGGAAAAGCGCCTTCACCGGCGCTCAAAACCCCGGCCATCGCCATTCCCGAAGCTCTCCAAATCTTCTGCCGAAGGTTGTGAAAAACGCGACATCTTCTGCTTGCAATGGCAGGCGGCCGCCGATCTTACGCGCCGTTCCAAGTCTAATCTCATCGGGCCACCGGGCATATCGATGCGAGGACGGAGCGCCCGATCGTCGATCGCGGCCCATTGCGGAGAGCGGTTTTGAGTGTCGATGACGATGCCGGTCTTGCTGGCGACACCGGCCGGTCCATCCTGTCGGCCGGCACGGCGTGGGAGACCCCCTTGACCTCCCCCGTCGCGCAGGACGCCTATTTTCGCGATGCCGCGGCGGTGCTGGCGGCGCCGCCGAGCGTTGTCGCGGATGGCGTGCTGGTGGATCTGCTGGCGCGGCACTATGGCCTGTCCGGCGAGATCAAAACCTTGTCGTCCGAAGTCGAATGCACGGCCGAGGTTTCGCTTCCCGATGGTCGGCGCCTGATCCTCAAGACGTCGCGGCGGCCCGAGGCGGTCGAAAGCTTCCGTTTCCAGTCCGCCGCGATCGCCACTGTCGCAGGCGCGACCGGGTTCGTCGCGCCCCTTGTCCTGCCGACCAGCGGCGGCGGGCTGATGTTCGCGCATGACGGCGTCTGCGGCTATCTGCAGACCCGCGTGGAGGGCACCCCCATGCATAGGGTGGCGCGGTCGCCGCGGTTGCTCCGCGATGTCGGCTGCGCCCTGGGACGGCTCGATCTCGCCTTGAGCCGGCGCGAGCTGCCGGCGATGCATCGGCCTGTCCTCTGGCATGTCAGATGCTGGCCGCGCTTGATGGAGCTGCAGCGCTATCTGCCGCCCGGGCCGGTCGCCGAAGCGGTTGCCCGCTCGATGCGCGCTTTCGAACGCGAGATCGCGCCCGCGATCGGCAGCGTGCCCTGGCAGATCGCTCATAACGACCCGAGCCCGTTCAACACGCTGGTGAGCGAGGCTGGCATCGCCTTCATCGATTTCGGCGATGGCTGCTGGGGCCCCAGGATCCAGGACCTCGCCATCGCGGCGGGCCACCTGGTGAGCGACCCTGCTCTGCCGCTCGGCGGCGCGGAGCATCTGATTGCCGGTTATGCCGCGGTGCTGCCGCTTTCGTCCGATGAAGCGGGATTGCTCGTCGGGCTGATGCGAGCGCGCCAGAGCGCCCTGATCCTGATCAATTACTGGCGCGCGCACCTGTTTCCCGGGAATGCCGACTACATCAAGAAGAACGTCCCCCGGGCCGAACGGGGCCTGGCCATCCTCGCCCCGCTCGATCCCGCCAGGGAGCGGGCAGCCGTCATGGCAGCGGCAGCGATGTCGTAGATTGCCGCGATTGTGCCTATGCAGGCGTCGCCAGGCGCCTCACCCCGAATTGCCCCCGCATTTCTGTCGAACAGGTTGAAGCTCATGTCCGTCGATCTCATATCCGTCGATCTCATGCCCAACCGCTACAGGCCGGGTGAGGCCGATATCGCGCCGCGCGATGCGGCCCTGATCGCCCGCCGCGACGCGGTGCTCGGCTCGTCCTACCGCCTGCAATATCGCCGGCCGGTTCACTTCGTTCGCGGTGAAGGGATGTGGCTCTACGATCCCGATGGCCGCGCCTATCTCGATTTCTACAACAATGTTCCCTCGTTGGGTCATTGCCACCCGGAGGTGAATGCGGCCATGGCGGCGCAAGCCGGCCGGATCAGCGCGAATACGCGCTATCTCGAACCGCAGCTGGTCGACTATGCCGAGCGGCTCGTCGCCACCTTTCCCGGGGAGCTCGACCGGGTCGTCTTCACCTGCACGGGAAGCGAATCCAACGACCTCGCGCTCAGGATCGCCAGGCTCGTCAACGGGAATGAGGGCGTGATCGTCTCGTCCTACGCCTATCACGGCACGAGCGCGGCGGTGGCAATGGTCTCGCCCAATCTCGGCGAGGCCGTGCAGCTCAGCCCCTCCCTGCGCATGGTAGACCTGCCCGGCCCCGCAGGCGTGCCGGAGGCGCAGGCAGCCGCGTTCTTCGAAGCGCAGGTTCGGGCCGCGATCAAGGATCTGAACCGGCGCGGCATCGGCGTTGCGGCGCTGCTGATCGACAGCATCTTTTCCAGCGACGGCGTCTGGGTCGATCCTCCCGGCTTCATCGCCGGCGCGGTCGCAGCGGTGCGCGAGGCCGGCGGTCTTTTCATCGCCGACGAGGTTCAGCCGGGTTTCGGACGCACCGGCACGCATATGTGGGGCTTCGAGCGGCATGGCATCGCGCCTGACCTCGCCACGCTTGGCAAGCCCATGGGCAACGGCTTCCCGATCGGCGCGGTCGTCGGGCGTCATGCGGCGATGGACCGTTTCGGCGCCACGGCCCGGTACTCGAATACATTCGCCGGAAATACCGTCGGCATCGCCACTGCCGATGCAGTCCTGACGATTCTGCAAAGAGACCGGATCCTTGAGAACGCGCTGGCCATGGGCGCGCGCCTGAACGCCGGGCTGGAGCAGCTTGCAGGCCGCTTGGCGGGCATCCGGGCCGTGCGCCATGCCGGCCTGTTCTTCGGCATCGATATCGGCCTCGAGGGCATGGCCGCCGCCCAGCGCCGCGCCATGGCTTTGACTATCGTCAATGCCCTGCGCGATGACGGCGTCCTGATCAGCACGACCGGGGCGAATGAAGACACGCTCAAGGTGCGCCCGCCGCTGATCTGCGAGGCGGCCCATGTCGACCGCTTCCTCCAGGCGCTCCAGGACGCGCTGGGTGCTGCTGCCCCATAGCGGGCTGCGCCAGGCTATGATCGGCGTCGTCGCTGCGCCGATCTCAAGCGCTTTGTCCTCAGAGGCCGACCCAAAATGAATCGAGCGATATCAGGAGGTTCCTATCGCTTGCCATCACCCGCATCGTCATTCCGGACAAGCCGCGTCAGCGGCGCAGCTCCGGAATCCATCCGAGGGCTCCGAAACTCTACGATGGGTTCCGGATCTCCGCGGAGCCTGTCCTTGGGCCGATCGAAGATCGGACCCGGGGGCTGCGTCCGGAATGACGGCGCGTTAGTGATCAAGGCAGAGCCATTGAAATCCTTGGCTGCATGTCAGGCCAGCCTCTCACGAGGATCATGCCGGGCACCCGACACTTGCGCAGCCGGTCGAACACCCCCAGCATCGCTCGCCCCCTGCGGTCGGCTGATCGGCGCGGCTCGCAGGGGTTAGAGGCGGCAAAAAAGCAGCGCCTGGGCAGCGCGGTTCACGATCCCGGACGGACGTCAGCGCATGGAAACGGCGGTTTCACTCGATTGGCTCGACATCAAGCTGCTCGATTATATCCAGCGAAACGGCCATTGTTCGAATGTCGAGCTGTCGGCTGCCGTGGGCCTCTCGCCGAGTCCCTGCCTCGCCCGGGTGAAACGTCTTCATGAAGCCGGGGTCATCCGGGGCTATGACGCCAATATCGCCCTTGAAAAGCTGGGCAGTTTCATCACGGTTTTCAGCGAGATCACCATCAGCGAGCACCGGCGCGACAGCTTTCGCGTGTTCGAGGAGGCGGCCGAGAAACTGCCGGAAATCACCGAATGCTACAATGTCAGCGGTGGCTGCGATTATATCCTGAAGATCATCGTCGAGAGCATGTCGCGCTTCAGCGCGATCAGAGATGACATGCTGGAGCTTGATGTCGGCATCATCAAATTCTCCACCAGGATCGTCCTGAGGAAACCTTTCGAGACGCGGACCATCCCGCTGCGAAATATAATGCCGAAGCGCTAGAGCGGTTTTCAATCTGACTGAACCGTCATTGCGAGCACCCGGGTCTTGCCTTCGGCAAGCCCGAGTACAGGCTCCGCGAAGCAATCCAGGAACGGCAGCGCTCTACGTCCTCCTGGATTGCTTCGTCGCTTCGCTTCTCGCAATGACGGCCTGTGTTTCACTCAGATCGAAAACCGCGCTGGATTTCTACTCAGCGGATTGACGGTGCCTCGTCGGGATCACGCTCCGTGGCGATTCCGACGGCGGCATCGTGACGGATACCGCCGCAATCAGGACAAGGGACTGAATGGCCCCGTTCATTGAATGGCCCCGTTCCTGGCTTCAGAGGCCAAACACCCCCGGCAGACCGCCAATGTCCCGGATCTCGACATAGCCGTAATAGGGGTTTGGCGGCTCGTGGCCGCGATTAACCCAGACCTTGTGTTTGATGCCGAGGTCATGCGCCGACATCAGGTCGTAGCGGAACGAGGAGGAGACGTGGCAGATATCCTCGGGTCCGCAGCCGAGCTTGTCCAACATGTATTCGAAGGCCTTGAAGCGCGGCTTGTACGCCCCTGCCTGCTGCGCCGTGTAGACAGCGTGGAAGGGCGCGCCGAGCCGGGCGACATTGTGCGGAATCTGGTCGTCCATCGCGTTGGAGAGGATGACGAGGGGGATCTCCTTGGCCACCTTGGCTAGGCCGGCGGGCACATCCGCGTGCGGCCCCCAGCTGGGGACCTGCTCATAGACCCAGCGCGCATCTTCGGGGTGGAACGCGACGCCGTTGCGACGGCAGGTCTGCTCGAGAGCGTTGTAGACGATCGCCTCATAAGGCTTCCAGTCACCCATCACCTCATCGAGGCGGTAGGCCGAGAAATCATCGATGAGCTTGCGCAAAGCGGGCTCGTCCAGCTTTGCGCCGTAAAGCGCGCGCGCGGCATCCGCCATCGCGAAATAGATCAGGGTCCCGTGGCAATCGAAGGTCACGTATTTAGGCTTGATGACATCCATCATCGCTGCTCCCGACTGGCGAAGCGATCGGCCTCGCTTCCGCTGCGATCATAGTGTTCGGCGACCTCGCGGCGGGTCCTGTATCGCGACCGTGTCGAGCAGGAATTGCTGCAGATAATTGCCGTTGCAGCAGATCGTTTGCCCATCGCGACAGCGGCCTGCGCCGATGGAATGGCAGCCTTGTGGAATGGTGGTTGTCTTGACCACCTCTGCGCCGTCATCCTGGGCGAAGCGCAGCTTCGGCCCGGGATCCATCGTAGAGTTCCGGAGCCCTCCGATGGATCCCGGAGCTGCGCCGCTCACGCAGCTTGTCCAGGATGACGGCGCGGGTGATGGCAAGCGATCGGAAGCCCCTGATATCGCGCGTTTCATTTCAGGCCAGGCTCTCAGGATATCGAAGACCCCGTTCACCGGGCCCCACCGGAGCCTTTGGCTTGGCCAGCCCAGATGCTGACGCAGGCAGCTGCGCCTAGTCCCGATCCGGGGCGCCGAGCGGGAAGTAGTGGCGGAAGCGCCGCGCCTCCTCCACCGCGCGGGCGAAGGACGGCCGCTGCAGCAGGCGCGCGCGGTAGGCCAGGAGATGGCTGAAATGCGCAGGGATTCGGTACGTCCAGTCGGCATAGAACAGCGACGGCGCGGCGGCGCAGTCGGCGAGGCTGAAGGTCTCGCCCACCGCCCAGCTGCGCCCCTGCATGCGCTGGTCGAGCCAGGCATAGCTGGTGTCCAGCATCTTGCGCGCATCCTCGACGCCATAAGGGTCGCGGCTTTCGGGCGGGCGCAGCGCGTCGTGGACGAACTTGCCCTGGGGCGTCATGACGTAATTGTCGAAGAAGCGGTCGAGCATGCGCGCCTCGAGGACGAGGTCGGGATCCGCGGGGATCAGCTTCACCGGCCCTGGATGATGCAGCTCCAGATATTCGATGACGACGGAGGCCTCCAGCACGACGCGGCTGTCGTCGCGCAGGATCGGGAAGCGCTTCATCGGCCATAGCGATGCGAGCTCCTCGCCCACGCCGGCGTCTTCCAGCATCCGGTAGGTGAACGGCACCTCGTTTTCGTAGAAGGCGATGAGCGCCTTCTGGCAATATGACGAGAACGGATGGGCGAAGAGTTCGAGCGTCATGAGAAGGCCCTCGGTTCGCGCCCCTCGATGACCGCGACCAGGTTGTCGATATGCCAGGTCGTGCCGTGCTCGCGCCCCTGCACCGCCTCGATGCCGCCGGTCAGATAGGAGCCCTGTTCGGTGTGGATCAGCCGGGTCCGGTCGCCCTCACCCCTGAGTTCGAGCGTCAGCAGCGACACCGACAGCTTATCGCCGTTGTGGAACATGTCGTAGACGAGGATGATCCGCTCATTCTCGACGATGTCGTGATAGGTCGCCTGGAAATCGGTGATCATGCCGCTGGGCCAGCGGGCGTGGAACCGTTCCTTGCCGCCGACGCGGAAATCGAAGTCGCGATTCAGGGTTTCGATGTCCGACGGCGCCCTGAACCAGGTGCTCTTGGCCTCGAGGCTGCCATAGGCCGCAAAGACCCGCGCGGGCGAGGCATTCAGGACGCGCTCGATGGTGAATGTGGCGTTGGTGATGGTCATTTGTCCTCCTCTGGAGCGGTTTGGGCCAGATAGGCCTCCAGTTGATCGTATTGCTGTTCCCAGAAGCGCTTGCGCTCGGCGATCCAGCCTTCGACCTGCCTCATGGCCTTGAGCTCCAGGCTGCAGGTGCGCACGCGGCCCAGCTTCTGGCTCTTCACCAGCCCGGCCTCCTCCAGAACCTTCAGGTGCTGGACCACGGCCGACAGGGTCATCGGCAGGGGCTTGGCGAGCTCGCTGACGGAGGCTGGACCAAGACACAGCCGCTCGACCATGGCGCGGCGTCCGGGATCGGACAGGGCCTGGAAGGCGAGGTCGAGCGGCTTGGTTTGATACTGTAGCATTTACTTAAGTGTTATCAGAAATGAGCAGGAGTCAATCGGGTTCCTGGACCCATCATGCAGATCGGCGACGTTGATCCGTTTAGCGCGCTCGATCGGGGCCCGATCGATGCGGGGCATCGTCGTGTAGACGACGGATTGCATGGCGCATTCCTCTCTCGGCTGAACTGTCGATGTGCTGGGGGCTCGCAAGGCCTTGAACGTTGCGAGATCTTGGCTCTCAGGGCCCGTTTGGAAACTCCGCGAAGTCCCGGATGAAGGGCGCGGGGAACGCTTCTCCCGTGTGGGAGAAGGGCAGGGATGAGGGCAGGCCAGATAACCAGATCGCGCAAGCGGCTCCGCATCGCCTCCTGTGCTTTCAGGATGAAGCCGGCACTGCGGCTCAGTCTCGCCCCAACAATCAGCGGCAGGCCCTCATCCCTGCCCTTCTCCCATCCGGGAGAAGGGTTCCCCGCGCCTGTCTCATACGACACCGCCCGCTGGAAAGCCTGCGATGAACGGAGCTTTTCGATCGAGCGCTCGCGGCGAACCGGACAGTCGTGGGTCAAGCCTGAGAATGACGCTCTACGATGGATCCCTGTGCGGCGGGGCCGCTTGTCCGGGATGACGGTGTGTTTCCCTACAAGACGTTTGGCCTTGCGTAGGCATGGTGGCCGCGCTGGAACTCTTACGCGCGACACGCTATATGACCATCTACATAGTCATGAGCGCGACTTGCAGGAGCCTGACATGAACGCGATCAATCTGGCCGATGCCAAGGCCCATCTGAGCGAGCTGGTCGACCGGGTCGAGGCCGGCGCTTCGATCGAGATCACCCGGCGCGGCAAGCCGGTTGCCCGGCTCACCGCCCTGGCCAGGCCGCGCAAGCCGATCGATGCCGCCCTGCTCGCAGCGCTCACAGTGACCATGCCGGCGCAGTCCCAGAGCGCCGCCGATCTGGTGCGGTCGATGCGGGATGGCGACCGCTACTGATGCTTTACTTGGACACATCGCTGATCGTGGCGGCGCTCTCCAACGAGGCGATGACGCCGCGGGTGCAAGCCTGGCTGGCGGCGCAGGATCCGGCGCAGCTTCTGGTCAGCGACTGGACCGTCACCGAGATGTCCTCGGCCATGGCGATCAAAGTGCGGACGCGACAGATCAGCCTGGAGCAGCGCGCGGCCGCGCTCGCCATGTTCAACAAGCTGGTCAGCGAGAGCTTCACCGTGCTCGCCGTGACGGGCGGGCAGTTCCGAACGGCGGCGAAGTTTGCCGATCAGCATGCGCTGGGGCTTCGCGCAGGCGACGCGCTGCATCTCGCCATCGCATCGGAGCATGGCGCCACCGTGCACACGCTCGACCAGCGGCTCACTGAGGCCGGCCCAGCGCTCGGCGTGCCGACGCGATTGCTGGCGTGATCCAGATTGCTGGCATGACCGCCCTCACCGATACGGATGGGCATTGCGGGGGACCAACCCGAGATACTCGGCGAGGATGAGCAGCGCGGCCGTGACGCGGAAGCCGACCGCGCCGGGAATCGTCTCGTGGTCGAGGGCGACGCGGTCGAGCGCCTGGAGCGTCGCCTCCCCTGCCCCGTCGATGACGGCCTTGCGCATGGCGTTGAGGCGCGACTGGAGGCGCAGGATCACCTCATCCGACAACTCCCGCCCCGAACCCACCCCGACCACGATGAGGCCGACCGGCACGCCCTTGGCCGCCCGCCAGCGCCGCGTCGTCTCGGTATATTCCTCGCCGGCGTCGTAGAGTTCGCGGCGCAGGCGGCAATCGAGCACATGCCGGCCGAGCGGCGAGGCGCAGAGCTGGTCCTGATTGCCCCGGCGATGCGGCTGGGCCAGCACGGTCGCCCGCTCGCCCTGCTCGCGTTTGAGGCGCGCCGCCTGCCGCTCGGCGGCGGTCGGTCGCTGCGGGCGTCCATTGGGCTCGCGCAAGACCATTGCGCGCTTCTTTCCGGGCCTGCTCATGCTGCCTTGTCCTTTTCTGCCATGTCTTTTGCTGCCTGGCCCTGCCTTTCAGGGGCCGGGAAATACCAGCCCTCGGCCTTGGTCCTGGGGTCCTGCGTCGTCATCCCCGGCTTGTGGCCGGCTGCTACACGCTCGCGCCATTCCGCCGTGCCCTTGACGACGAACACCTTTGGCGGCCCCTGGCTCGCTGGTGCCGGGCTGCGTTTCTGCAGCGCCTCGGTGATGATCGGACCGTAGAATTTCCACGAGCTGACCCGGCCGCCCGACGCAGGCCGGGCCCGGATGACCGGCAGGATGTCGCGCTCGAGATCGGCCTGGCGATGCAGCAATTCGGCGATCGGCGCGAAGGATCCGAGCCTCTCCGAGCCCGCGGCCTCGCAGCAGCGCCGTTCTGCTTCGATCAGATCGAGATCCGGCGCGCGCGGCGCAGACGATGCCGCGCCAGCGGAATCGTCGTCTGAATCTGACTCTGCCTCTGACTCTGGGGGCGTCGCGCAACGTCCCGGCAACGCAGCCTCGCCGCTGCGTTTGGCTTCCCGGTTCTTGGCCTCACGGTGCTTGCGCGAGCGCTCCGTGCTCTTGTCGCTCTCATATTGGCGGGTTTTCCAGGCGCTCACCGCATCGCCCGCGATCATGCCGATCTCGGCCATCGCGGCGAAGGTCGCCGCGATCGTGCCGGCAGGCTCGCACAGGGCGGCGGCGACGCGGCGCGGCGTCGTCTCGAAGCGGCCGCCTGCATCGGTCTCGGCGGCGCTTTCAAGCAGCGCGTGCCAGACCGCGATGGCAACGGAGCGCGAGCAGGCCGCGATGACCGCGACCTCGGCCAGCTTGTCGTCCTTCACCGTGCCGGCATAGGCGCGATACCAGCGGCTCATTGGCTGTCCCGATCACGGATAGGCGCGGGCGAGCGCATGATCGGCCCCGACAGGGCTGGCACCTTGTCGCGTTCGGCTTCAGCGGCCTCGATCAGCTCTTGCTCGCGCAGTTCTTGCGCACGCAGCTCTTGCGCACGCAGCTCTTGCGCACGCCTGAGCCGCGCCTGGCGGCAGAGACGAGCCGCGGCCGCAGCCGCGGCGAAGGGGATGATGGTGGCGCTCATGATGCTGGACGATACATATCGTATCGTATAAGGTCAAGATGAAACGTATCGTGAAGCGTGCGATACAGGAGCAATGGACACACCAGCCAATCGCCTGCGACAAGCCCGGGAGCTGAGGGGCTTCCCCAACCCGACCGAGGCCGCGCAGGCCTTCGGCTGGAACGAGGTCACTTATCGCGCGCATGAGAATGGCGGGCGCGGCATCAAGCAGCCCGTGGCGGAGAAATATGCCAGCGCCTTCCGCGTCAAGGCGGGCTGGATCCTGTTCGGCGATGGCGAGGCGCCCAGCGGCGCTGACGGCCATATCGTGGCCCCAAGGCCCGCGCCGCCGCGCGGCTATCTGGCCGAGCCCAATGCGGTCTTCGAGGGCCAGGCTGCGCTGCCGAAAACCCATGGACCCAGCGACATCCAGGAACTCGGCATCACGGTCGGCGGCTTCGCCAGCGATGACGACGCCTTCGAGATGAACGGCCAGGTGATCGACATGGTCAAGCGGCCCATCGGCATCCTGGACCGCAAGGACGTCTTCGCGCTGCGCGTCTCCAATGACAGCATGGCGCCGAAATATGAGGATGGCGAGCGCGTCTATGTCGAGAAGCGCAAGCCCGCGATCCGGGACTATGTCGTCATCGAATTGAAGCCGGCCGAGGACGGCCGCCCCGGCAAATCCTTCATCAAGCGCCTGGTCTCGATGAATTCCGGCAGGGTCACGGTCGAGCAGTTCAACCCCGCCGGCCGGCTCGAATTCGATGCCAACGCGATCAAGCAGATCCTGCGCGTCATCCCGGAGCGGGAACTCAGGGGTGAGTGAGGGAGCTTGGAGCGCGCTGTTTATGCTCGGAAACGCGGCGCTCATCGCGGACAAGCGGCCCTTAGGTCCGACCTTCGGTTGGCCCGAGGACAGACTCCGCGAAAGCTTGGGACTACGGAGCGTGTCATGGTCAGGCTTGACCCATGAGCGGATCATGCGCGGCTCCCCTCTTGCGGGCGAGATGAAGCGAAGCGCCGGATGAAGGGCGCGGGGAACCCTTCTCCCGGATGGGAGAAGGGCAGGGATGAGGGCCCGCCGCTGATTGTTGGGGCGAGGCTGAGCCGCAGCGCCTTCTACTGAAAGGGCACACCCTCACCCCTGCCCCTCTCCCATCCGGGAGAGGGGTTCCCCGCGCCTGTCCCACCCGTCTCCGCCCGCTGAAAAGCCTGCAATGAACCGAACTTTTCGATCGAGCGCTCGCGGCGAACCGAACAGCCATGGGTCAAGCCCGACCATGACGCGCTTCGGATCTCGCAGCCCACTTCGCTCGGATGCCCCCTACCCCCATCTGAACGCCGGGATAAGCGCGACGTTCTTGCCGCGCCCGCCGCCTGCACGGCAGACCGAGCAGGTCAATTTCGACCTGAGCTCATCCGCGCAATGAATGCCGCGATCGACGAAGCGGGCCAGCACCTGCGGCGTCATGCGCTTCTCGTTGCCGCAATCGTCGCAGCGGATATAGAGCGCAGCAAAATCGGCCAGGCCGGGCTTATCTCGCGACATCCCCCGGCAAACGCTGCTCATGGCCGAACCCTCTTTTGTTCCCTTAATGTTCTCATTTAAGCCAGCCCGGCAACCTGAAGTCGAGTCGTAAATCGGCTGCCTCCTCAAAATAAATCGCAGCGACGACGATACGATACGTATTGACCTATTACGATGCATTTTGCATCATACCCTCATCGCAGGAGAGACCCGGATGAGCGCCAGCGCCGCGACATTCCCGTTCGAGGATTGCGATTTCGATCATGGCGATGTCTGCATCGGCGGCGTCGACCTGATCGAGATCAAGACGCAGGACGGCGTCGACTTCACCGTCATCGACATCATCGCCAGCAGGCGCAGCCAGACCATGCCGTGGCTGGTCATGGGGGTGACCGAGTGGGTTGCCGGCGATCTCGCCCGCCCCCGGGGCCAGTCTCGCATCCGCAGGGCCTATCAGAACCACATCGAAGAGCGCGAGGATTGCAGCGCCGCAGACGCCGC
This sequence comes from Bosea vaviloviae, assembly GCF_001741865.1. Taxonomy (NCBI): domain Bacteria; kingdom Pseudomonadati; phylum Pseudomonadota; class Alphaproteobacteria; order Hyphomicrobiales; family Alloboseaceae; genus Allobosea; species Allobosea vaviloviae. Next base: position 3,057,941 of record NZ_CP017147.1, on the reverse strand, counting down.
CGATTTCGCCCATGACATGCGGCTGAACGCGGCGGCCGCCTGAAACGCCGTCAACGGCGGGCTTGCGTTCTTCGCAGGCCCGCTCGCGGAGGCGGCGCAATGACCCGGTGCGACGTCATCATCGGCAATGCCAGGGACAGGCAGGCAGAGCACGGCACAACGCTGAGATCGCTGCGAACCTGGACGTACCCTGGCTAAAGCGGGAGATCCGTCCGGCTCGCGGGGGAAGAGGCTATCCAGATATTTGCTTTAGACCGTAGGCGCGGAACATTCGCTATTTGCATAAGTTTCAAAATAGCTAGCTTGATGATGTGGATAATTTCTTTCTCTTGACGCGTGCAAATTTTTTTGGTATGAGCCAGCGTTAATGATTTAAGTATCTGATTTAATTGAGTTTTCTCGTTCTTTTTATGTTGATTTTTGCCTTTATATTAATGAACTTTCATAAAAAACCGCTAGCTAAAAATCTGTGATGGCCTTATGTGTGTGACACGAGAACGCGCTTTTTAAAAGTCAAGCGCCTTTTTGCCAGGAGAGAACAAATGGAAACCGCAAGAGTGGAGACGCTCCATTCTTCCCTTAATGAGGGAGGTCGCGAGCTGCTGAATGTGAAGTTTATTGTCGGGACCGGGCGCGGTTTGCGTCGCGAGCAGGTCGAAGGCGCAGCCAAAGAGGCTGTCAAGCGTGCTTTTGCGCGCGGACTTGTTGATGCTCCTCCCATGGCAACCCGCTAAAAGGTTGTTATTGCACGAATTTGCCGGCTGGCATTTGTATAGAACACACACTAAAAGGGCCCCTTCAAGGGCCCTTTTTTGTTGATTCGAAATGAACGCGAAGCCTGTCTCCCGTCTGCGATCACTGATCCAACGCGTTTCTGCGCTTCAGCAGTTTCCTGTTGAAATACCGGCTGTTCGCGCAGAACTCATTGCGATGGGCATTCAGGATAGGATCGTATTCTGCCTCGATAACGAAATGGACCCTCAAATATTAAGAGGAGTCTACTATCAATACCGGTACAGGCCGAAATTGTATGGTGATTACGAGAATGTATCTCTTATCGTTTACTGCGGCGGACTAAGCACTGCCTGGCAGCGGATTATTTGCTGCAAGGAAATGGTCCATATTTGTGACAGCGAAGTTGAGAAGACAAATACTTCTGAAGAAATCGACGGCTTAATCGACCGGCTTCTTGGCCCTATGTCCGGCGAAGATTTTGATGTTTTCGACATCATGGCAACCAAGGATAAGCTTGCGCTGTATCAATGCTTGCCCCTCCTCCTTCCCGAGCACGCTCGGGAGACAGGCATTGCTGAGATCAAATCTGGGGCAAAAACCCTTGATGTAGTGGCCGCAGAAGCGTGCATTCCGGTCAACTTCGCAAAGCTCATTCTTTCAGATGAGTGGCCTTCCATCGCAAAGGAAATTGGCTGCTAGCGTCTTTCGGACCCGTACAGCCATTTGGACCGTATCGCAGCTGGCGAAGTACGTCCGGTCTTTTGCCCGGCCCTAGTCTCGTCCCGCAGGGCCACAGCCGCAATGTGCGAAGCTCTTTCAGTCAACGAAAAAGCTGCGGCAGCCAAGCCAGCAAGCTCAGCCGTCACATAGACGCGGCAGTCCAACGGTTCATTTCTCACACCTCGATCCACGATCCATTCGATGCGCGCGACTCCGCGGATCCATTTGCGGACCGGGGTCGTTGGCCACGTCGAAGATGACCGCGATCACCGCACCGGCTGCGGCTCTTGCCGGTGTGGCGGTGAGGGTCAGGCCGCCTTCAGCGCCTTCTCCACCGCCTCCGGCGCCCGGTCGATCACCTTGAGGAAGGCTTGGGCCGTGCGGTCCATCTGCCGCCGGCCCTGCTCCCAATCGCGGAGCGTCGCGACGCTCAAGCCGAATTTCTTCGCAAAGGCATCCTGAGACAGCCCGAGCCGCTTGCGGATCGCGGCTACGTCGACCGTCTCCACCGTAATCGTACGGGCCGGCTTCGCCTTGCCTTGCGCAATTGCCAGCGCCTCGTTGGCGCTCTCGATCAAGTCCTGGCCGAACTTCGTCATGTCACTGGCCTCCTGTCTGCGCTTGAGCTCTGTAGGCTTCCGCGATCTTCGGCAGCAGCTTCGCGAGGTCGTTCCGCTATTGGCGCGCTTGCCCTTGTCGATCAGCGCCAGCAGGAAGAGCGGCACGTCGTCGCCGCCGAAATACCGAAGTCAGCAAGACGGTATGCATGCGATCTTATACGGCAGAGCCGTAGTCTGGTCTAGCCGCAGCATCCCTCACCACACGGAACATCACCCGTCAGGCTGTGTTCATGTCCTGGCGTGCAGTTTGCGCCTTTGTTCGGCCTCACGGCCGGTCACGGCAATCGGGAAGGGAGTTCGCCATGTCGAGGATTTTTGCGTTGGTCGCCTTGGCGGGGCTGGCCGCCCTGTCGGGAACCGCCGCCCAGGCGCAGTATTACGACCCCTATGGCCGCCCGCCCCCGCCGCGCTACGATTACGACCGGCCGCCGCCGCCGCGCGACTGGGAATATGAGCGCCGGCGGCCGCGCTATGACGATGATCGCGGCTATCGCCAGCGCCGCTTCGGCGAAATGTGCGTGACCTCGCGCGGCTCCTGCGAGACGCGGCCCGGGCCGGTCAACGCCCCCTGTAGCTGTTTCATCGAGGGCTTCGGCCCCAAGCGCGGCGGCATTCAGTAGCGGCTAGCGACTTAAGACGGTCTCGCCGGACACCGAAGCCAGCGCGTCGAGCGCGCGCTGGCGTCCGAAGGCGAGGTCGATGACGGGCATCGGATAGGTTTCGCCCAGGCTAACACCGGCATCGCGCAGGGCCGAGGCACTGGCCTGCCAAGGCGTGTGGATGGCGGCGTCGTCGAGATCAGCGAGTTCGGGCACCCAGCGGCGCACATAATCGCCTCTGGGATCGAATTTCTCGCCCTGCGTCACCGGGTTGAAGATGCGGTAATAGGGCGCCGCATCCGCGCCCGAGCCCGCGACCCATTGCCAGCTTGCGGCGTTGCTGGCCGGGTCGGCATCGACAAGCGTATCCCAGAACCAGTCCTCGCCCTGCCTCCAGTCGATCAGCAGATGCTTGATCAGGAAGGAGGCCACGACCATGCGCACCCGGTTATGCATCCAGCCGGTCGCCCAGAGCTCGCGCATGCCGGCATCGACCAGCGGATAGCCGGTCTGGCCACGCTGCCAGCGCTTCAGCGCCTGCGTCTCCGGGGCCCAGGGAAAGGCGTCGAAGCGGGCATTGTAGTTCTTCGTCGCAAGCTCGGGATTGTAGAACAACAGATGGTAGGAGAACTCGCGCCAGCCGATTTCCGAGAGGAACTTGTCGATATCGGACGCGCCGCCCGCCGCCATGCCGGCCGCTGACGCCGTCTGGCAGGCATGCCAGATCTGGCGGGGGCCGATCTCGCCGAAGCGCAGATGCGGCGAAAGCCGCGATGTCGAGACACAATCAGGCCGGTTGCGCCCTTCGCCATAGCCCCCGAGCGAGCCGGAGAGAAAATCACCCAGCCGCTCGGCCGCGCCCGCCTCTCCTGGCGTCCATTCGGCGCGCAGGCCGCCGGCCCAGTCCGGCCTGGCAGGCTCGAGCGCAAGATCGGTGAGGTCGACCGCCGCCCTTGCGAGCGCGCGCGGGAGCGGCAGGGGCAAAATGCGCTGCGGCGCGGGCTCTGGCGCAGCCGGCTCGCCCTTGGCACGCGCCGCGCGCCAATAGGGCGTGAACACCTTCATAGGCTCGCCGAGCTTGCTCGACACCTGCCAGGGCTCGTTGAGGAGATGGCTGTTGAAGCTGCGCACGGTGACGCCCGCGCCGACCAGCGTCTCCTTTAGATCGCGATCGAGCGCGATCGCGGCCGCCTCATAGCGTCGGCTCCAGGTCACGAGATCGATTCCGGCCTCCGCCACGAGCTTCGGCAGGAGATCGGCGGGATCTGCGCGCATCACCACGAGTTCGGCGCCCCTCTCGCGAAGAGAGGCGGAGAGCGCGCGCAGCGATTGCGCCAGCCACCATCGCGAGGCGCCACCGAGGCGACGGCGCTCGCCGCCCTCGTCGAGGATATAGAGGCACAGGGTCGGGCCATGAGCGGTCGCGGCGGCGAGCCCCGGATTATCGGCGAGCCTCAGATCGTCCCGGAACCAGTGCAAGGCGGCTCTTGTCATCCCGCTTGAGTAGGGTGCGGCGGTGCCACCCGGCAAGGCGCAGCCCTCCCCTTTGTGGACGCCGCGACATCGGGGCCTGTCGGCTGCGCGACATTGAGGGTAAGCAGGCGCTTGGACCGACGAGAGCAACGCTCACGGCTTTTTAGGATCGATCGCACTTTTCGGATTCGGACGTGATCCAGGATGAGGAATTGAAGACATGACCATCGAACGGACCGGGTTGACGCCGCGCTGGTGCGATTCCGCCGCCTTCAACGGCATCGTCTTCCTGGCCGGGCACTGCGCGGAGAAGACGCAAGGCGCCTCGCTCACGGAGCAGACGCAGGAGGTTCTCGCTTTGCTGGAGGAAACGCTGGAGGCTGCCGGCAGCGGCAAGGAGCGCATCCTCAGCGTCCAGATCTTCCTGACCAATATCAAGGCGATCGGTGAGATGAACGCGGTCTGGGACGCCTGGGTCGCGCCCGGCAATGCCCCGGCGCGGGCGACGGTGCAGGCGGAGCTGGCCTCGCCGGGCTATGCGATCGAGATCACCGCGGTCGCAGCCAAGCGTTCCGCCTGAGTCAGCGCAGGAATGGAGATGGTGCGCGGCATGACAAGGCGGCCATGGCTCGTCCCCGGCTTATTCCTGCCCGGCTTACTCCTGCCCGGCCTGATGCTTGCCCTGCTGGGTGGCTCGCCTATTTTGGCGCAGGAGCCACCCTCCTCGGGCATCGATGCCGCGCTCTGTCGCCTGATCGACGATGCCGCGGCGGCGCAGGCCGTTCCCGCCGGCTTCCTGACGCGGTTGATCTTCCAGGAATCGAGTTTTCGCCCAACCGTCACCAGCCCGGCCGGCGCGCAGGGCGTGGCACAGTTCATGCCCGGCACGGCGCGCGAGCGCGGGCTCGCCGACCCGTTCGACCCCGAGCAGGCCGTGCCCAAGGCGGCGCATTTCCTCAGCGATCTGCGCCAGCGCTTCGGCAATTGGGGGCTGGCGGCAGCAGCCTATAATGGCGGCCCCACCCGCGTCTCGATCTGGATCGCGGGACGCGGCTTCCTGCCCGCCGAGACCGAAAACTACGTCCTCTCGATCACCGGCGCGACCGCCGAGGCCTGGTCCGAGGACGCGCGGGCGGCGGCCGAGGGCGAAACCCGCCCCGCCCGGCCAGCAAGCCCGGACAGCCAGGCGCCGTGCCTGACCACGGTCGCGCTGATCCGCGCGGGACGCGGCGCGCTTGCCATCGCGGAGGCGCCCTTCGCGCCCTGGGGCGTGCAGCTCGCGGCCAATTTCTCGAAGGCGCGCGCGCTTTCAGCCTTTCAACGGGCGAGCGCCCGGCATCGCGCCATCCTTGCCGATCTCTCCCCGATGGTGATCGGCACAAGGCTGCGCAGCCGGGGCACGCGCGCCTTCTACCGGGTCAGATTGCCGGCAGCGACTCGGGCGCAAGCCACCGCCCTGTGCCGGCGCATCCAGGACAACCGGGGCGCCTGCGTGGTGCTGAAAAGCTGAGGCGAGAGCTGAGCCGACTTGCGGCCTGTTGCTCACGCGCAACGGAGCGCGTCAAAGCCCCTGACCTCGCACCGATGTGATGGTGGCGCAATTGCGCCGACCGAGCCGCTCTGACAGAAAATTGAGGAGATGTTGACACATTTGGGTCAACTTCGAGCCGAGAGCCGGATGATTTCAAATGGAATCACGAAGTGATCCCATTTGAAATCTGAATCCGTCTCTCATCTAAAAGTGAGAGCAGGATCGATGCGAAAAACCGGTTCCCACTTTTTCGCATCCTGCTCTAGCGCTCCCCGCCATCCGTCCGAGGTCCCGATGAACCGTTTCTTCCGTATGGCCACGCTTGCCGGGCTTGGCCTGCTCGCGGCTGCCACCTCCGCCCATGCCTATGAGATCGACCCGCTGACGCGCCAGCCGCTGATGCAGACCGCCGACCCGGCCAAGGCGCAGGCGACCGCGATCCCGCGCGAGCTCGTCTCCTATGACGGCAAGCAGCGCCCCGGCACCATCGTGATCAACACCAGCGAGCGCCGGCTTTACTATGTGATGCCCGACGGCAAGGCGATGCGCTACGGCGTCGGCGTCGGCCGCCCCGGCTTCGACTGGGCCGGCTCGCAGAGCATCACCCGCAAGGCGGAATGGCCGAGCTGGACGCCGCCCTCGCAGATGCTGAAGCGCCGCCCCGACCTGCCGCGCTTCATGCCCGGCGGCCCGGAGAACCCGCTTGGCGCGCGTGCCATGTATCTCGGCTCGACGCTGTACCGCATCCACGGCTCGAACGAGCCGGAGACGATCGGCCAGGCGGTCTCCTCCGGCTGCATCCGCATGCTGAACGAGGACGTCATCGACCTCTATGAGCGCGCCAAGGTCGGCACCCGGGTCGTCGTCGCCCGCTGAGCGGCAAGAGACACACCGGGTCTCGAAAGAAGCCCGTTTCCAAAGCAAAGGCCGGCGGTGACGCCGGCCTTTGCGTTTGTCCTGATGGGCAGCGGGATCGCCGTCGCGCGTCTGGAGTGTTTTCCACGCAGCCCGAACCGTCATTGCGAGCGAAGCGAAGCAATCCAGAAGGTCTGGCTCCACGTCCCCCTGGATTGCTTCGTCGCTGACGCTCCTCGCAATGACGGGTAACGCGACGCGTACAGCGGACGTGGAGCCACCAGCGCTCACCCCGATGCGGCGGGCGCTGCGACCGCCACCGTCCGCCTGGCTCGGAACGCCAGGAACAGCTGAAGGGCGAAGAACAGCCCGATCAGGCAGAGCAGCGTCGCGCTGATCGGATGCACGAAGAAGGTCGTGAAGCTGCCCCGGCTGATGATCATTGCGCGGCGGAAATACTCTTCCAGCATCGGCCCGAGGATGAAGCCGAGCATCATCGGCGCCGGATCGAGCGACAGGCGCATCATGGTGTAGCCGATCAGGCCGAACGCCGCCGTCGTGAAGATGTCGTTGAGGCTGTTGTTGACGCTGAACGTGCCGATGCAACAGAAGAACAGGATCGACGGGAACAGCACGTTGTAGGGTATCTTGAAGACCGAGAGCCAGAACCGCACCAGCGGCACGTTCAAGATCAGCAGGAAGCAGTTTCCGACCCACATGCTGGCGACGAGGCCCCAGAACAGGTCGGGATGCTTGGCGATCATGTTCGGGCCCGGCTGAATCCCCTTGATGATGAAAGCCGCCATCATCAGCGCCATGACGGCGTTCTCGGGGATGCCGATGCTCATCAGAGGAATGAAGCTGGTGCGAGCCGCCGCCTCGTCGGCCGCCGCCTGTCCCGCGACGCCCTCGATCGCGCCGGAGCCGATCTCGTCCTTGTATTTGCTGACTTTCTTGTCGAGGGCATAGGCGGCGAATTGCGCGATCACCGGGCCGCCGCCCGGCAGGATGCCAAGGAAGGAGCCGACGATGCTGCCGCGCAGCGCGCTCGGGATAATGCGCTTGAACTCCGGCCAGGTCGGCATCAGGTGGATCTTGCCGTTGAAGGGGGTGCGCTCCTCGCGCGCATCGAGGTTCTTGGTGATCTCGGCGATGCCGAAGCAGCCCAGCGCCAGGCTGACGAGGCTGACGCCGTCGGTGAGCGAGGGCAGCCCGAAGGTGAAGCGCTCCAGGCCGGTCTCCAGATCGGTGCCGACCTGCCCCAGCAACACCCCGAGCAGGCACATCGCCAGCCCGTTCAGCAGGCTGCCGGTGGTGATGAAGCTGACGCAGACGAAGCCGACCAGCATCAGCGCGCAATAATCGGTGGGGCCGAACAGCAGGGCGACCTGGCCCAGCGTCGGCGCAAGGCTCGCCAGCACGAGGATCGCCACCGTCCCGCCGATGAAACTCGAGACGCCGGCGGTGAAGAGGGCAAGGCCGGTCTTGCCCTTCAGCGTCATCTGGTAGCCGTCGATGCAGGCCACGATGCTGCTGGCATGGGGGATCTTCATGGTGATGGCGCTGACGCTGTCGCCATATTGGGCGCCGTAATAGATGCCCGCGAGCATGATCAGCGCGCCGCCGGTCGGCAGCGAATAGGTCAATGGCAGGAGCAGGCTGATCGTCGCCAATGGCCCCAGCCCCGGCAGCAGGCCGACCAGCGTGCCGACCACGCAGCCGACGGCGCAATAGAGCAGGTTCTCCGGCGTCAGCGCATGCTCGAAGCCGAAGGCGAGATTATGCAGGATTTCCATCAGAAGAGCCTCAGATTGAGGCCGAGGAAATGCTCGAAGCCATAGGCCACGACGATGAGGCCGAGCGCGATCTTGAGGTTGCGCGTCCAGGAATAGGTCGCCGCCGCAAAGCCGGCGATGAAGACCATCAGGACGATCCCCAAGGCGGCGTTGGCGAGCTGGGCCCCCATGACGAAGGCCACCAGCCCGAGCATGATCAGCGCGATGTTCTTGAGGTTGAAGCTGAGCGGCACGGGAGCGGCCAGGCGCGCCTGCAGGATCATCAGCAAGGCGATGGCGAGCAGCGGGCCGCTCAGCAGGAGCGGGAAGAGCCCGGGGCCAGCATGGGCCAGATCACCAAGCGGATAGCGCAGCGCATTCAGCATGAAGAAGAGCGCGACCGCCGCGAGGAAAAGCCCTCGCGCGGAATTCTGGTTGACCATGCCCGTGCTCCCTAGGCGGATTATTTCATTTGATTGTTATTTTCCATGGAACCGTCGTCAAGCCGAACACCGGCGCTGTTCACGCTCCTTGCCAAGCGGCCGCGAGCCGGCAGACCTGCGCCCAGCGCATGAGGCGGGCCGTCAGGCCGCGCCATGGCAGCTCCAGAAGCTTGTCGCAGGGCTGCCGTTCTGCGACGCTTCGGGCATCATCCGACGAGAACCGACGCATCAGAACCGACGCATCAGATATGAGAAAAACCGGCCTTCCTTCAGCCGTCCTGCTTATCGCGGCCCTGACCGGATATCAGGGCGCCCTCCCCGCCAAGGCCTCCGAGCCGACGCTCGAGCAGACCGCGGAACTCTATTATCGCACCTGGCTCAATTTCGATCGCGCCAGCGCCTTGCGCCTGAACAAGGCCATGCGCTTGAACAAGGAACTGCGGCCGGAATCCGAGGGCCGGGATTACATCGACATGACGATGTTCAACGACCCGATCGCGTGGCAGCTCAAGCGAATGGCGACCTTGACCGTGAAGACCGATCCCTCGGGGAGCGAGCTGAAGCGATTGATGGCCAGATTCATCGTCGAGACCTCGAGACGCGTCCGCTGCACGGCCGTCGGCAGCAGGGTCGGCAGCGAGCCGGCCGGGGACCGCTTCCACGCCACCGTCAAGCTCGATTGCCTGGTGCCGGACGCAGTCGCGGAACTGACGCAAGTGAAGCGCTCGGACGAGGGAGCGGATATGAGCAATCCAACCCCGCGCCTCCTGAAAAGCGTGATCGATGCCTATGCAAGAGCCCCTCTGACACGCCGCATTGCGACGGAGATGGATCTCACCGCCGGCCCGGCGAAGGAGCGCTGGATGCCGAGCCAGTATCGAACCGGTATCGATCTGGTGACGGGAAGCGTCGCCCGCCAGATCGAGGAAGCCGGCCTCGGCAGGTAAGCAATCGAGCGCAGGCGGCGACTGAAGCGCCGGCCGCTTTTCCTGAACTAGACGCGCACAACCTTGCCGTCATTGCGAGCGCAGCGAAGCAATCCAGGAGGGCTCGCTCGACGGCCCTGGATTGCTTCGCTGCGCTCGCAATGACGAGGGAGCAGCGGTCAGCTCACGGCCAGAGGCGTCCAGGGTCTCCCTGCCTACCCTCGCCTCACCCGCTCGCGCGACAGCCCCTGCTCCGCCAGCGCGTCGAGATAGGCCTGCATCTTCGCCTCGCCATGCTCGCCGAGCTCGCGCAGATAGTCCCAGGCATAGATGCCGGTGTCGTGCATGTCGTCGAAGGTGAGTTTTACGGCGTAATGGCCGACGGGCTCGACGCCAATGATCTCGACCTCGGCCTTGCCCGGAACGGTCTTCTTCTGCGTTGGCCCATGGCCCTGGACCTCAGCGGAGGGGCTTTCCACCCGCAGCAATTCGGCCGGCAGCGCGTAGGCCGCGCCGTCCTCGAAGGCGACATGGAGGGTGCGGCGATCCTTGGCGAGGCGGATCTCGGTCGGCCATGCTGACATGGTTGTGTTCACTCCCGTGGCCTGTGCGACGATGGCCGCGCTTGACCTTGGCCGCCGCAATGCCAATGTCTCACCGGATATAGCGGTACGGCCACCGCCATGCACCTGCTCGCATGCGGGCCGGCCGTTTTGAGGGATGAAGCAGAGTGCTCCTCGACGACATCAAGCCCGATATGATCGCCAAGCCCGATGCGATTGAGCAGCTCGCGCGTGCGCCGCTGGTCGATCCGTTCGGCCGCGACATCTCCTATCTGCGCATCTCGGTGACGGATCGCTGCGATTTCCGCTGCGTCTACTGCATGTCCGAGGACATGACCTTCCTGCCCAAGCGCGACCTGCTGACGCTGGAGGAGATCGACCGCGTCGCCACCGCCTTCATCGCGCGCGGCACGCGCAAGCTCAGGCTCACCGGCGGCGAGCCCCTGGTGCGGCGCGACGTGATGAGCCTGTTCCGCTCGCTCTCGCGCCACCTCACCACCGGTGCGCTCGAAGAATTGACGCTGACCACCAACGGCTCGCTGCTCGACCGCTATGCGCAGGAGCTGGCCGATTACGGCGTGCGCCGGATCAATGTCTCGCTCGACACGCTCGACCCCGACAAGTTCCGCAAGATCACGCGCTGGGGCGATCTCGACAAGGTGCTTGGCGGCATCGAGGCGGCGCGCAAGGCGGGCCTGCGGGTCAAGATCAACGCGGTCGCGCTCAAGGGCGTCAATGAGGACGAGATCGAGGGTTTGATGACCTGGGCGCACGGGCTGGGCATGGACCTGACCCTGATCGAGGTGATGCCGCTCGGCGAGATCGAGCCCGGGCGGATCGACCAGTTCCTGCCGCTCTCGGTCGTCAGGGCGCGCTTGCTCGACAACTATTCGCTTATCGAGGATCCCTACCGGACCGGCGGGCCGGCGCGCTATGTCCGCGTCAAGGAGACCGGCGGGCTCGTCGGCTTCATCACGCCGATGACGCATAATTTCTGCGAGAGCTGCAACCGGGTGCGCCTGACCTGCACCGGCACGCTCTATATGTGCTTGGGCCAGGAGGACGCCGCCGATCTGCGCGCACCCTTACGCGCCTCGCCCGACGATGCCGGCCTCCACCGCGCCATGGAAGAGGCGATCTCGCGCAAGCCCAAGGGCCACGATTTCATCATCGACCGACGCCGCGCAAAACCCGCCGTCGGCCGCCATATGAGCGTCACCGGCGGCTGAGAGCCGGTTTGGACATTCCGCAAGCCCTCATGCTGAGGAGCGCCGCAGGCTTAGTCTCGAAGGATGCTCCAGGAGGCTCCCGAACCACCTGGAACATCCACTCGGGCCGAATGAATTTTGCTTGCCGAGACAAGCGCGGGGAACCCTCTCCCGTAGGGAGAGGGCAGGGTGAGGGGTCGGCCGTTGGACGCTTTGGCCGTGGTCCGACCGCCGCTCCCTCGTCATTGCGAGCGCAGCGAAGCAATCCAGGAGGGTTCGCACTACGCCCCCTGGATTGCTTCGCTGCGCTCGCAATGACGGTAAGGTGTCACGCAACTGGTCCGGGGGCCTACACCTCACCCCTGCCCCTCTCCTTACAGGAGAGGGGTTCCCCGCGCGCGGCTTGTCGAGGCTCAGGAATGGATCCCGGGTTGGAGTTTATCCTTGTGCCGATCGAAGATCGGACCCGAGAGCTACGCCCGGAATGACGGCGCGTAGGCGGTCAGGACAGAACCATTGAAACCGGCTCTGAAACCACCCGCCCGGCCCGTCAGACCGACCGGGTTATGCCGCCGTCGACGCGGACGTTCTGCCCGGTGATGTAGCCAGCGTCGTCCGAGGCCAGGAAGGCGATCGTCCCGGCGATCTCGTCGGCACGCCCATAGCGCTGCAGGGGCACGCTCTGACGGCGCTCATCCGTCGCCGGCAGGCTGTCGATCCAGCCGGGCAGCACATTGTTCATGCGGATGTTGTCGGGCGCGTATGTGTCCGCAAAAATCTTGGTGAAGGAGGCAAGGCCTGCCCTGAACACCGCCGAGGTCGGGAACATCGCGGCGGGCTCGAAGGCCCAGGCCGTCGAGATGTTGATGATCGAGCCCGAGCGCTGCGCCTGCATGATCGGCGTCACCAGCCGCGCCGGCCGCACCGCGCTGAGGAAATAGACCTCCATGCCGCGCTGCCAGTCTTCGTCCGGGATCTCCAGGATGGGCGCACGTGGCCCGTGCCCGGCGCTGTTGACCAGGACGTCGACCCTGCCCCAGCGCTCGAAGACCGTATCGACCAGGCGCTTGATGTCGTCATTGGACTGGTTCGAGCCGGTGATGCCGATACCGCCGAGCTCCTTGGCCAGCGCCTCGCCCTTGCCGGACGAGGACAGGATCGCCACCGCAAAGCCGTCCTTCGCGAGCCGACGCGCGGCGCTTGCGCCCATGCCGCTACCGCCGGCCGTGATGATCGCCACTTTCTTCGTCATAGCGCGCTCTTTTCCTGATTGATTGCCCTCATTCATAAGGTTCGGCGCCGCCTCGAACCATCGATTTCCCGTGCAGGGACCCTGTAGCGCTGCTACACCCCCGCTATGCAGCGAATGCCTCCCCTCGCAACCCTGCGCGCTTTCGACGCCGCCGCGCGCCATCTCAACTTCAGGCTCGCCGCCGAGGAGCTGAACGTGACGCATGGCGCCGTCGCGCAGCAGATCCGAGCCCTGGAGGCCAGCCTCGGCGTGCCGCTGTTCGAGCGCGAGCCGCGCGGCCTGGCGCTGACGCCGACAGGGCGCGCCTTCCATCCGCAGATCCGCCGCGCCTTCGCCTTGATCGCGGGCGCGATGGCTGCGATCGAACCGACGCAGGAGCGGGAGCGGCGCGGCGTCACGGTGACGGTGACGCCGTCCTTCGCGGCGAGATGGCTGATCCCGCGACTTGGCAGCTTCTCCGCGCTCGCCCCCGATGTCGAGGTGCGCGTGCTGGCATCGGAAGCGACGGAGCGGCTAGGCGGGCCCGGCCTGCCCGATCTCGCCGTGCGGCTCTCGGCGCCGCCCTTCGATCGCGCGCTTGAGGCCGAGCGGCTGCTCGCCGATGATCTGTTTCCGGTCTGCAGCCCGACGCTCGCCGCGACGCTGGCGACGCCGGCCGATCTCCTGACGACAACGCTGCTGCACGACGCCCATGACGCCTGGCCGCTCTGGCTGGAGCTGGCCAACGCCCAGGCGCCCCTCACAGCCGGCAAGCGCTTCAGCCAGACCGCGCTGGCCCTGGGGGCGGCGCTCGATGGCCAGGGCATTGCGCTCGCTCCCTTCGCCCTGGTCGCAGACGACATCGCGCAGCACCGGCTCATAGCCCCCTTCGGAACCGATATCCGCCTCGTCTCGGAGCGGGCTTTCTACCTGTTGACGCCGAAACTGGCGCGGACACGCCCAGAGGTCTCGCTCTTTCGCGCCTGGCTGCTTGAGGAGAGCAAGCCAAGGCCGCAGCCTGGCGCGTGACGGTTTTGAGTGCGGCAGGAACGCGAGCTGACCCACGTCCCCAATTCGTTACAACTTGACCCGATAGCCGGTTGGGCTAACGTTTTGGCCCGTTCCGGTTGCAGGCGTTTCATGCTGAGTCGTGTCCATTCCCGGATCAAGGCGTTCCCGCGCGCCGCGTTCCGCCTGGTGCAGGACACCTTCTTCGTGAGGCTCGTGCTGGCGGCGATCAGGCTGTGGCGCGATGTCCGCTTCCCCGCCTTGCTGCTGACCGGCGTCCTGTATTTCTGCCTGGCATTCGCTGGTTTCTCGGCGAAAACGGTGTTCTCGACCTTGCGGCCCGCAGTGACCACGGCGATCGGCCCCGGCATCGCCGCGGTCTTCACCTTCCTCATCGTGCTGGAACTATGCGCCGCCAGCGCCTTGACGGGGCTGCAAGCTTTGCTGCGCCTGTCCTACGACACCGGCCGCCACCGGATCGGCGCGCTGCTAACGATGCTTGCTCTCGTCGTTGCGGGCGTCGCGGCCCTGGCGCTTGCGGCGGTGGCTGCCGGCTCGGCCTCGCTGCCCGGCCACTCCGCGCTTTTCATCGCCACGCCGATCCTGATTCTGGCGGCGCTCTGGTTCGACCGGGCCTATCGACGCCCGGCCTTTCCGCGCTTCCGCGATTTCCACGCCGACATCGTCGATGTCAGGGGCTATCTGGCGCGAGCTTCTCATGACGGATGATCGCGGCAACGGCACAGGCGTGCCGCCGATTTCCGGCTATCATCTGGCCGAGACGGTGCAGGCCGGCCTGCGCGGCGCCGGCGACGCGCTCGCCAACAACCCGCCGGCTCATTCCGCTTTGCCCTCGCAGACCGAGCTCGGCCTGCTCGCCCGCGTCACCGAGCTTTTCAACGGCATCCGGCAGGAGGCGACGGCAAAGCTTGGCGCGCTCCATGCCGAGGTCATCGGCAAGCGCGAGGCGCTGACGGCGGAGCGCTACGAGACCCGGATCAGGCGCATCGAATCCGGCATGCGGGCGCTGCTGAACAAGCATGGCGGCGAGCTCGAGCAGACGGTGTTCGACGCGCTGAAGGCCAAGCGCGAATATGAGTACTTCAACTATGTGAACCAGCGCAGCAGCGACCCGAAGCTGGACAAATGGCAGTTCATCCTTGCCTTCCTGGTGGTGCCGCTGGCGATCGAGAGCCTGCTCAACGGCAATTTCTTCGCCGATGCCAGCGATTTCGGCTTGATCGGCGGGGCGGCGACCGCCGTGATCATCTCGGCGCTGAACATCTCGCTCGGCTTCGTCATGGGCTTGTGGCCGGCGCGCTATTGCCAGCACGTCAAGGCCTCGCATCTGTTCTGGGCGCTGCCGGCCTATGCCGGGATGATCGCGCTGATCGTGCTGTTCAACCTCGCCGTCGGGCATTACCGCGAATTGCTGATCGCCAATCCCGACGCCGCCTCGCAGCAGGTGGTGCCGCATATGCTGGCGAACCCGCTCGGCGTCTACGAGCTCAAATCGATCGCGCTCGTGCTGATCGGCTGCCTGATCGCCTTCCTCTCCGCCTCCAAGGGTTATTCGGCCTTCGGCAGCTATCCCGGCCACGCCTTCGCCTATAAGCGCTGGCGGCAGCGCTGGGAGGCGGTGGAGCGGGAGCGCCGCCGGCTCGACACCGAGCTCGCGCCCGAACTCGAACAGATCCGCGGCCAGGTCGAGGGGTTCCGCGAGGATTGCCAGCGCGAGATCAGCCGGCTGCAGCTCGCCAAGGCCAGCGCCGACCAGATCCGCGACCATTATCTCACTCGCGTCGCGCAATTGCGCGCCGCAAAGGACGCCGCCGTGATGCAGTATCGCGAGGCCAATCTCAGGGTGCGCACCGATCTGCCGCCGGCCTATTTCTCGCAAGGCATCAACCTGCCCGAGATCGACCAGCCAGCCGAGCTCGTCGACCATGCCAGGCTGCGGGCGCTGATCGAGGATGTCGAGCGCCAGTTCGCCAACATGCCGGCGCTGATCGAGGCCAAGCTCAAGGACCAGCTGGCGCTGGTGCGCGGGGTCGACCTCGCCGGCGAGATCGAGCGCCTGAAGACACGCGCGGTCGAGGCCGGGCGCGAGGCCTATGAACGCGACGAGGCCAACCGCAAGACGATCCATGCGGAATTTTCCGCGACGCCGCGCTGAGCCGAGCTGCGATAAGGCATGAAAAGCGAACATTGGGCGATCACCGCCACCATCCTGGCCGGCCTCTCGCTCGCCGGTTTCTTCGCCGCCCCAAAACTGCTCAGCGGGCCGCCGCGCGACGCCGAAACGCTCTGCCAGAAGAGCGGGCCGGTCGGGCACACGCTGATCCTCGTCGACAAGACCGACCCCTGGAGCGACATCCAGGCGGCGCGCTTGAAGAAACTGGTCAAGGAGGTCGGCGAGGCGCTGCCGGCCGACCGGTTGATGTCGATCTATGTCTTCAAGGACGTGTTCGAGCCGAATTTCCCGCCACTGCTGGCGCTGTGCAATCCGGGCCGCACGGTCAGCGAGCTGATCGGCAATCCACGCCGCGACTATGTCAGATGGGTCGAGAAATTCGGCCGCCCGCTCGACGAGGCGCTGACGGTGCTGGCCCAGCCGGCCAAGGGCAACCAGTCGCCGATCGTCGAGGCGATCGGCGACGTGCTGGCGCGCCGCGAGAACCGCGTGCCGAGCGGAGACCGGGCGCTGCTGCTGGTCTCCGACATGCTGCAGAACTCGCCGCAATTCAGCGTCTTCGGCAACAGCCCCGGCGCGCGCGACCCGGAGCGTCTGCGCCGGCTCGTCGGCAAGACCTGGACCGACACTGATGGCGCCTCATGGCGCCTGCAGGTGCACCAGGTCCAGGGCGTCTACGATGCGGCCCGGCTCGAACAGGCAAGCTCGCTCTGGCAGCAGGCCTTGCGGGCGCTCAACATCCCCTTCGCCTGGGACCGGCTCTAGCAAACGGCTTTAGCCGCATTCACATCCGATACGCCATGCGCACGCCGCCCCAGTGGCGGCCATTGATGCGGAGCGGCGCATCGACTTCGCGCATCAAGACGGTGACGCCGCCGCCCATGTCGCGCCGATAGGACTGGACCAGGAAGGGGCGCACCGAGCGCGCCGCCATGATGCCGGCCCGGTCGTCGAAGATGCGCCGGTTGCGGCTATGGGCGATGTTCCAGACCAGATCGCCTGGGCGTTGCGGCTGCGCGAAGGCTGCGTTGTGGACCGGTATATAGCCGTTGCGGTCGATCGCCAGGGCAAAGACCAGGCGGGGGTCACTCGCCAGGGTCTTCGCCAGCAGCGGCGGCAGGGTCTCCTCGAGCGTCGGCAAGGCGAGGTTGGCGTATTGCGGCGGATCGGTCTCGGGCAGCAGCCGGTAGTTGATGTCGAAGAGTTCGTCCTCGCTCAGCCGGCGCGCCCGCAGCGCCTGCAGCATGGCCCCGGCGATGTCGTCGGCGAAACCCTGCGCCGCCACGATCAAGGGCCTGTATGAGTGCTCGATCTCGCCAAGCAGCGCCCGCAATGGCGCATTCGCCTCGACCGCGCCCGGCTCGAAGGCGATATGCAGGCCGAGTTCGCTCGTCGCCATCAGGCGGCAGGCCAGCGGCGGAAGCTCATCGATCCTGATCGTGCCCCTGACGCCCAGCCGCGGCGCCTGGGCGACGCTTGCAAGCAGCGCTCCACCGAAGCCGAGATCGATGGTCTGGCTGACAATGTGTTGCGCGCCGAGGCTGAGCTCGGCGCGGTGCTCGGCGGGAAAGCGGTCATGCTGGCGGCGGTCGGCGAAGGCGGCGTGCCGCAAGGTCGGGATGAAGCGCCGCAGCATGTTGTCGGCCTGGCGCACGCCATCGGACAGGGAGCTGCGTGCCCGGGCGCTGTCGTCGGCGGACGAGAGCGCGACGCGGTCGATCTCGTCGACACGGTGCAGCACGGTCTCGACGAAGCGCGCCGTCTCGCCGGCGCTGCGGGAGAGTTCGGCCGCAGCCGCAGCCTGTTCCTGCGCAGCCCCGCCGATGGAGGCGATCACCGGGTTGACGTCGCGCACCATGGTGAGCGCGTCGTTGACGATCGCGGCCGAGCCCTGCGCCGTCTGGGCGAGGTTGTCGACGCGACGGCGGATATGGTCGACCGCCTCGCGCACCTCGACCGAGAGCGTCTTGACCTCCTGCGCCACGACGCCGAAGCCGCGCCCGGCCTCCCCGGCGCGCGCAGCCTCGATCGTGGCGTTGAGCGCGAGCAGATTGGTCTGCCTGGCGATCTCGGCGATGGAATCGACGATGCTGCGGATCTCGACCGTGGCGACGGCGAGCCCGGTCATCATCTCCGTCGCCTCGCCGGCGCGCGTGGCGGCGGCGTCGAGCCTGTCGCGGGCGCTGATCATGGTCGCGCCGACATGCTCGGCCGCGTCCGAGACCTGCTGCGTCGCAGTCGCCAGCGAGGTCGAATTGATGCTGGCAGTCAAGGTCGCGGAACGTAGCGCCACGATGCTGTCATGGATCTCGCGCGAGCGCCCCTCGGCATGGGCGGAGAACTGCTCGGCCTCGCCAAGACCGCCGGTCAGGCGGCGCATCGCCGCCACGACATCCTGCTCCAGCGTGCTGACGGCCTCGTGCAGCGCACCGTCGTCGGCGGTGCCCTCAAGCGGGGCCTCGCTGGCAGGTACCGACAGCGCTTCGCCCATGGCGGGACCCTGCCCGGCCGCCACGTGGTTTCGACTGCCTAACCAGCGCCGAACCTTGCCGAGCATCAGCCAATCCTGAAGTCATGGAGAAAGCGATCTTTTATCAGCCGACATCATTAACAAAGCTTCACCGGCGCGGGCCGCAGAGCAGGCTAGACCTTCTGGGCATGGACCCTGGGGAAAGCGGACGGTAAAGCTCTGCGCCCGCCTCGCCTGCCGCCGCCAGAGCCCAGTCCTTGCCCGAGCCTTTGCCCGTGCCTTTTTGCCCGAGTCCTTGCCATGACGAGCCATAGCTACGATGTCATCGTCGCCGGTGTCGGGGCCATGGGCTCGGCCGCCTGCTGGCACCTCGCCAAGCGCGGCCTCAAGGTGCTCGGCCTCGAACGCTTCGACCTCGGCCATGCCATGGGCTCCTCGCACGGGCTCAATCGCATCATCCGCCTCGCCTATTTCGAAGGCTCGCATTACGTGCCGATCGTGCGGCGCGCCCATGAATTGTGGCGCACCACCGGAGACGAGGCGGGAATGAAGCTCCTGCACGTCACCGGCTCGATCGATCTCGCGCCGGAGGGTGCCGGGCCGGTCGAATCGTCGCTGCAATCCTGCCTCGACCACGGGCTCGTCCATGAGCGGCTCGATGGCCGGGAGATCGCCCGGCGTTTCCCCGCCTTCCAGCTGCCGGAGGGCCATGTCGGCCTGTGGCAGCCCGATGGCGGCTTCGTCGCCTCGGAAAAGGCGATCTATGCCCATGTCGGCCTGGCGCAAGCGCGCGGCGCCGAGATCCGCACCGGCGAGCCGATGCTCGACTGGGCCCCGACCGCGCAAGGCGGTGTCGTGGTACGCACCGAGCGCGGCACTTACTCGGCCGGGCGATTGGTGATCACCTCGGGCGGCTGGATCGCAGACGCCGTGCCGGCGCTCGCCAGCAAGGTCTCGACCGTGCGCCAGGCAATCGGCTGGTTCACCACGCGCCGGCCGGAGCTGTTTCGCGAGGGCGCCTTTCCGGTGTTCATCCTCAGCGTCGAGGAAGGCGCGTTCTACGGCTTCCCCCTCTACGAGCATCCGGGCTTCAAGCTCGGCGGCCCGCATTTCGGCCGGGAGCCGATGGATCCGCGCGACGACGACCGCACGCCGAGCCCGCGCCAGGTCGCGCTGATCCGCGAATGCCTGCGACGCTACATCCCCGACGCCGCCGGCGACCCGCTGACCCTCAAGGGCTGCGTCTACACCGTCTCGCCCGACGAGGATTTCATCATCGATGCGGTACCGGGCGTGCCGCAGGCCGTCTTCGCCTCCTGCTGCTCCGGCCACGGCTTCAAATTCGCCAGCGCGATCGGCGAGATCCTCGCCGATCTCTCCACCTCCGGCCAATCGGCCTTCGACCTCACGCCGTTCTCGCTCGACCGCCTCGCGGCCTGAGCGACAACCGCGCAACGGAAGCCAGCCTTGGCCAGTGCAGCCACAAACCGCCGCGGCATCATCGCCATGCTGACGGCGATGTCGCTCTTCGTCTGCAATGACGCGCTGATGAAACTGGCGCGCGAAGCCTATCCCGCCGGCCAGGCGATCGCATTGCGCACCGTCTTCGCGATGCTGGCGGGGCTCGCCTTGGTGTTCGCCTTCCGCGAGGGCGACAGGTTGATGCTGGCGCTGCGCCCCGTGGTGCTGCTGCGCGGCGTGATCGAGGCCTGCGGCGCTCTGTCCCTCGTCTGGGCGCTCGGCCGGTTGCCGCTCGCCAACATCACCGCCGTCGGCATGGCCTCGCCGCTGATCATCGTCGTGCTCGCCGTGCTGATGGGCATCGAAAAGGTCGGCTGGCGGCGGACGGCCGCCGTCACCGTCGGTTTCTGCGGCGTGCTGATCGTCGTCAGGCCGACGGCGGAAGGCTTCAACCCGGCTGCGATCGTCGCCTTGTTCAGCGCCCTGCTCGTCGGCTTCCGCGACCTCCTGACCCGCAGGATCGACAAGGACATTCCCTCGACCGTGGTCTCCTTCACCACGATGACGATCGTCGGGCTCATCGCCCTGGGCTACGGCATCACTGAGGATTGGGAGCCGGTCTGGCGGCGCGAGACGATTTATGTCGCGGTCGCGGCCGTGCTGATCTCGACCGCCAGCTTCTTCATCATCAGCGCCTTCCGCGACGCCGATGTCGGCGTCATCTCGGGCTTCCGCTATTCGGCGGTGATCTTCGCCGTCATCATCGGCTATCTCGGCTGGGGCGAGGTTCCAGACCCCCTCGCCTTCGCCGGCATCGCGCTCATCGTCGGCAGCGGGCTCTACACCATGCACCGGCAGCGGGTGCGCCCCGATTCCAACCTCAAGATCGCCAGAGCCGAATGAACGCCGCCGCCATACGTGCCAAGCCGACGCTGACCGTGCTGGTGGCGATCTCGACGCTGCAGCCGATCGCGCTCAACCTGCTCGCCCCTTCGACGCCGGCGCTCGCCCGGCATTTCACCGCGAGCTACGCCACCATCCAGCTCACGCTGACGCTGTTCCTCGTCGCGGTCGCGCTGATGCAGCTCGTCATCGGGCCGCTCTCGGACAGGTTCGGCCGCCGGCCTTGCGTCAATGCCGGCATCGCGCTGTTCCTGCTCGGCTCCGTGCTCGGCGCCCTTTCGCATTCGACGGACATGCTGCTGCTGGCGCGTGTGCTCGAAGGTGCGGGCTCAGGCTCGGTCTTCGCCTTGTCGCGCGCCATCATCCGCGACAGCGCCAGCCGCGACGAGGCGGCAAGCCAGATCGCCAGCGTCACCATGGTGATGGTGGTGGCGCCGATGCTCGCGCCCTATCTCGGCGGCCATATCGAAACCTGGTTCGGCTGGCGCATGATCTTCTGGTTCATGACGGCATTCGGGGCCGGCGTGCTGCTGCTGACGATAGCCCGCCTGCCGGAGACCGCGCCCAATCTCGGCCAGCGCAGCCCGCTGCTCGGCGTCTTCCGCGCCTTCCCGCTGCTGATCGGCGACCGCGGCTTCGTCGTCAATGTGGTCGCGCTGTCGATGACCTCGGCGTCCTTCTTCGGCTTCGTGGCTGCAGCCCCCTTCATCGTGGTCGAGACGATGGGGCATGGGCCAGACGCCTATGGCGCCTATTTCATCCTGAACGCCCTCGGCTACATGGCCGGCAATTTCGCGATGTCGCGCCTGGCCGTGAAGCTCGGCACGAAGCGCTTGATCCGGAACGGGCTGATCATCTCGTTTGCGGCCATGACCGTGGCGCTGGCGCTCTCGCTGAGCCCGGTCTGGACGCCGCTCGCCTTGTTCCTGCCGCTGGCCTTCAACGCAGCGGGCAACGGGCTGACGATTCCCGGCGCGACGGCCGAGGCGCTCTCGGCCAGGCCCGAACTGGCGGGCTCGGCGGCGGGGCTGATGGGCGCGATCCAGCTCGGCTCCAGCGCGCTGACAACCATTCTCATCAGCTGGCTCGTTACACTTTGGCCGCAGGCGCTCGTCGTGATGATGTGGCTGATGATGGCGGCGGGGTTATTCGCGTTGCGCTTCAACAGGATCGCGCAAGATTGATGCGAACGATCCTTTAGTGGGAAACCCCGCCAACTGCGCCGCACAATCTTGTACTGCCCTGGACCTTGATATAACAGCGCTGCATACCCGCCATAAGCGGGACACAGGCGGGACGCTGCGCGCTTCAGGAGGATGGACGTGGAAGGACTACTCAAGGTCAGCCGCGTGATCGACACGATCAACGGCCAGATCGGCAGGAAGATAGCCTGGCTGATCCTGCTCGCGGTCATCGTCGCGACGGTCAATGCGATCGTCCGCAAGCTCTTCAACGTCTCGTCCAATGCCTGGCTCGAACTGCAATGGATGCTGTTCGGCGCGGTCTTCCTGCTCTGCGCCTCCTGGACGCTGCAGGTGAAGGAGCATATCCGCATCGACATCGTGAACAGCCAGCTGCCCAAGAGCGTGCAGCGCTGGATCGACCTGATCGGCCACACGCTGTTCCTGATGCCGTTCTGCGTGCTGATGATCTACCACTCCTGGCCCTTCTTCACCCGTTCCTATGTGATCGGCGAGCAATCGCTCTCGGCCGGCGGCCTGCCGCAATGGCCGGCCAAGGGGCTCTTGTTCATCGGCTTCGTGATGCTCGCCTTCCAGGGCGTCTCCGAGATCATCAAGCAGATCGCGATCATGCGGGGAGATCTCGAAGACGACGAGACCTTGCGCGGCCACGCCGCCGCGGCCGAGGCCGAAGCCCAACGCCTGCTCGACCAGGCCAAGGCTCAAGGCCTCACTTCGTGAAGAACCTTGGCTTCGTGAAGAACCTCGGCTTCGGGAAGAAACTCGGCTTCGTGAACAACCCTGGCCGCGCAGACACCTCCAGAGACGTCCGGACCCCTTCCATGACCGCATCCCGCCTCGCGCGCGGCGCCGGCCTTCTGGTCGCGCTCACCGTCACCGCCTTCTTCAGCCTCCATACCGGTGACGCCCAGGCGGCCGGCTTCGGCGACTTCCTGCGCGTCAACATGGCGCCGGTGATGTTCGCGGCGCTCGTGCTGTTCCTGCTGCTCGGCTACCCCGTCGCCTTCGCGCTCGCCGCCAATGGCCTGTTCTTCGCCATCGTCGGCATCGAGCTCGGGCTGTTCCAGGAGAACTTCCTGCAGGCGCTGCCGGAACGCATCTACGGCACGATGAACAACGACGTGCTGCTGGCGATCCCGTTCTTCACCTTCATGGGGCTGGTGCTGGAGCGCTCC
This sequence comes from Bosea vaviloviae, assembly GCF_001741865.1. Classification (NCBI taxonomy): domain Bacteria; kingdom Pseudomonadati; phylum Pseudomonadota; class Alphaproteobacteria; order Hyphomicrobiales; family Alloboseaceae; genus Allobosea; species Allobosea vaviloviae. Next base: position 3,034,849 of record NZ_CP017147.1, on the reverse strand, counting down.
GGCATGGCGGAAGACCTGCTCGACACGATCGGCCAATTGTTTGGGCCGATCCGCGGCGGCCTCGCCTATGCGGTCATCTTCGTCGGCGCGCTTCTCGCTGCCACCACCGGCGTGGTCGCGGCCTCCGTCATCTCGATGGGCCTGATCTCGCTGCCGATCATGCTGCGCTACGGCTATGATCGTCGCCTCGCCTCGGGCGTCATCGCGGCCTCGGGCACGCTGGCGCAGATCATCCCGCCCTCGCTCGTGCTGATCGTGCTCGCCGACCAGCTCGGCCGCTCGGTCGGCGACATGTATGAGGGCGCCTTCATTCCCGGCCTCGTGCTCGCCGGGCTCTATGCCGGCTATGTCTTCCTGGTGACGATCGTCTATCCCGACCGCGCGCCCGGCCTGCCGCCGGAGGCGCAGACGCTGCGCGACTCCGACGGCCAGACGCGCCGGCGCTCGCTGCTGGTGGTGACGATCCTCTCCTTCGGCATCGCCATCGCCTATATGAAGTACTTCACCGCTGTCGGCGCCGGCGCCGACTTCGTGGTGCTGACCATGTCGATCGCGGTGGGCGTGTCCTTCGTGATCGCGCTCGCCAATAAATGGCTGGGCCTGGGCCTGCTCTCGCGCATGACCGAACAGGTCGTGTTCGTGATGGTGCCGCCGCTGGCGCTGATCTTCCTGGTGCTCGGCACGATCTTCATCGGCCTCGCGACCCCGACCGAAGGTGGCGCGATGGGCGCGGCCGGCGCGATCCTGCTCGCTTATGGCAAGCGGCGCATGTCCTTCGACCTGCTCAAGCAGGCGACCGAATCGACCGCCAAGCTCTCGGCCTTCGTGCTGTTCATCCTGGTCGGCGCGCGCGTGTTCTCGCTGACCTTCTACGGCGTCAACGGCCATGTCTGGGTCGAGCATCTGCTGGTCGGCCTGCCGGGCGGCGCGACGGGCTTCCTGATCGTCGTCAACGTGATGGTGTTCCTGCTCGCCTTCTTCCTCGACTTCTTCGAGCTCGCCTTCATCGTGGTGCCGCTGCTGGGCCCCGCGGCAGAGAAGCTCGGCATCGACCTGATCTGGTTCGGCGTCATCCTGGGCGTGAACATGCAGACCTCGTTCATGCACCCGCCCTTCGGCTTCGCGCTGTTCTTCCTGCGCTCGGTGGCGCCGAAGAACCCCTATCGCGACAAGGTGACCGCCAAGATGATGGATCCGGTCACCACCGCGCAGATCTACTGGGGGGCCGTGCCCTTCGTGGTGATCCAGTGCATCATGGTCGCGCTTGTGGTGATCTTCCCGAGCATGGTGATGCACTACAAGGCGTCGGCCGTGCAGCTCGACCAGAAGTCGATCGACAAGCAGTTCGACTCGATCCAGATCCCGGGCCTCGGCGGCTCCGGCGGCCTTCCGGGGCTCGACCTCAACGCCCCGCCGAAGCTCAACCTGAACTGAGGCGAACAGCGCTTTACAAAGGCGCGGCCCTCAAAACGTGGAAGGCCCCGGAGCGATCCGGGGCCTTTTTCTTGATCGTCATTGCGAGGAGCGCAGCGACGAAGCAATCCATGGGGACGTGGAGCCCGGTCCTCTGGATTGCTTCGCTTCGCTCGCAATGACGGGCGGAGCGAAGCATGCGTCCGATCCGCCAACGCGGCGTCAGTCGAGCGTGATCTTGTTGTCGGCGATGATCTGGGCCCAGCGCTTGCGGTCGGCGTCGAGATAAGCGGCGATCTCGGCTGCGCTCATCGCGCGCTGCATCATCCAGCCCTGCTTTTCCAGGCTCGTTTTCAACGTTGCATCGGCATAGAAGCCCGTCAGGCTGCGCTGGAGTCGCTGCGCGATCGCGTCGGGCGTCGCGCGCGGCACGGCGAGCGCGAACCAGACGATCGATTCCTGGCCGGGATAGCCGGCTTCGGTCACGGTCGGCATGTCGGGCAGCGCCGCGAGCCGCGTCGTCGCGGCCACCGCCAGACCGTTCAGCGCGCCGGCCTGGATCTGCGGCAGCGACGTGCTGGCCGTGTCGAACATCAGCTGGACCTGGCCGCCGAGCAGATCCTGCAGCGCCGGCGCGCTGCCGCGATAGGGCACATGGGTCATGCGCGTGCCCGACGCCACCATGAAGCGCTCGGCGGCGAGATGCAGGGGATTGCCGACGCCGACGGAGGCGAAGTTGAGCTTGCCGGGATTGGCCTTGGCATATGCGACGAGCTCGGTCAGCGATGTCGCCGGCACCGATTTATGCGTGACCACGACAAGCGGGATCTCGGCGAGCAGGCCGAGCGGGCGCAGGTCGCGGCCGGGGTCGAAGCCCAGCTTCTTGTAGAGCAGCGGGTTGAGCACGAGATTGGCACCGCTGCCGATCAGCAGCGTGTAGCCGTCGGGCTCGGCCCGCGCCACGGCCTCGGCGCCGAGATTGGTGTTGGCGCCGGGCTTGTTCTCGACCACGACGGGTTGGCCGAGATCGCGGCCCATGCTCTCGGCGAGGCTGCGCGCGAGCTGGTCGGTGGCGCCGCCGGCCGGATAGGGCACGACCAGGCGGATCGGACGTAGCGGATAGTCGGCGGCGTGCGCCTGCATCGCACTGAGCGCGATGAGGCCGGCACAGACCGTGCGGCGCGCGATGGCAGGCAATCCCATGGCATCCTCCTTTTCCAGCGATCGTTCAGATGCGCCGGCCACTTCCAGCCCAATACGGCTCGCGCAGCTTCTTCTTGGCGATCTTGCCGTTGTCGTCGCGCGGCAGCGCGGACACGATCTCGATCCGGCGCGGCACCTTGTAGCCGGCGATCTCGCCGCGCAGCGCCGCGGCCAGCGCCGCCGGGCCCAGTGCGTGGCCGGGCTGGGGCTGGACCAACGCTAGGAGCTGCTCGCCATATTCCTCGTCGGGAATGCCGAAGACGGCGCAATCCAGCACGCCCTCGCAGCGCACCAGCGCATGCTCGATCTCGGCGGGATAGATGTTGACCCCGCCGGAAATGACCATGTCGGAGGCCCGGTCGCAGACATAGAGATAGCCGTCGCGGTCGAGATAACCCATGTCGCCGAGCGTGATCAGCCCGTCGCGTTCGGCCTTGGCCCGTGCCTGCGGCTGGTTCTTATAGGTGAAGTCGGGATAGGCCGGCTGGCGGACATGGATGAGGCCGATCTCGCCTGCGGGCAGCGCTTCGCCCTGGTCGTCGAGGATCGCGATCCTGGCCTCGCCGAAGGGGCGCCCGCTGCTACCCGGCCGCTCCAGCGCCTCGCGCGCCGTTATGGCAGTGATCATGCCGGTCTCGCTCGAGGCATAGGTCTCGTTCACGATCGGTCCGAGCCAGTCGATCATGGCGCGCTTCAAAGCAGGCGCGCAGGGCGCGCCGGTCGAGGCGACGAAGCGCAGGCTCGACAGGTCGTAGCGGCTGCGCAGCTCCAGCGGCAGCTTCAGCAGCCGGACATACATCACCGGCACGAGATAGACCGTCTCGATCCGATGCCTCTCGATCAGCGCCAGCAACTCCTCCTCACGGAAGCGCGGCATCAGCACGAAGAGCTCGCCCGCCAGCAGCGTCATCTGCGCGAACAAGCTCGGCGCACTGTGATAGAGCGGCGCCGGCATCAAGGCCCGCACGCCGGGCACGATACCGAAGCTCGCCTCGACCACCGCCATGGTGCGGCGCTGGTAAGCGGCGACCTCGGCCAGCGGCACCGCATCGCGCACCACGCCCTTGGGCCGCCCGGTCGTGCCGGAGGTGTAGGCCATGTGACCGCGCGGCGAGACGAGAGGCCCGGCATAGGGCGGCTGCGCGGCAAGCCAGCTTTCGTAGTCACTGGCCGGGCCGAGCGACAGCACGGGCAATCCGACCGGAATTGCGTCAGTGGCGGCCGCCAGAAGGTCGGCGTGCCCGATCAGGGCCTTTGCGCCGCTGTCCTCCAGCAGGAAGCCGATCTCGGCTGCTGCGAAATGCCAGTTGACCGGGCAATAGACGAAGCCGCCGATACGGCAGGCCTGGATGATGTCGGCATAGGCGGGATCGTTGCGCAGCAGGACGGCGACGACGTCCCCCTCGCGCAGGCCGAGATCCGCCAGACCGCCGGCGAGACGCGCGCCACGCGCCGCCAGCTCATCGCCTGGAATGCGGCGGGATTCGAAGATCAGTTCGGCCGGCACAGATGTTTCCTCGCGGGGGGCATTCGGGCGCCCTTCTGCCGGCAATTGTAACCCGTGCCTGAACGTCTACAATCCCCGGCCTGTCGACATGACTGTTCTGGATTTCGCGACAATCAGATGGATCTCAATCTCCTCCTGCTCTTCGCCGAGATCGTCGAGACGCCCAATCTCAGCGAGGCGGCGCGCCGGCTCGGCCTCTCCCGCTCGCGCGTCAGCCAGCGCTTGAAGACCTTGGAGAGCCAGATCGGCGCGCAGCTGATGCGGCGCACGACCCGGCGCGTCGACCTGACCGATGCCGGCCGGACCGCCTATGAGCACGCGCTACGCCTGCGCGAGGATGCGGGAGCAGCGCTGGCCGCGATCGCCGGGCACAGGCACAGCCCGCGCGGGCATGTCAGGGTCAGCGTGCCGACCGGGCTCGGGCGGCTCACGCTGGCGCCCATGCTGCTCGACTTCCTGCAGGCACAGCCTGAGATCACGCTCAAGGTGACCTTCAGCAACCGCATCGACGATCTCGTCGCCGACAATATCGACGTCGCCGTCCGGGTTCTGGCGCAGCCGCCCGAGACGGTGGTGGCGCGTGAGCTCGGGCGCGTCGCCTGGCGCCTATGCGCGGCGCCCGAGATCGCGGCCGCATTCGGGACCGGCGGCCCCGACATGTTGCGGCGCCTGCCGGTCGTCACGCCGCCGCCGACCGGCCGCGACTATGCCATCCGGCTCTCGCGTCGCGGCGTGGTCGAGACAATCGTCGTCCAGCCGCGGCTGCAGGCGGAGGATTTCCTGTTCATGCGCGACACTGTGCTGGCCGGAGCCGGTATCGGACTGCTGCCGGACTATATGGCCGACGCGCCTATCGCCGAGGGCAAACTCCTGCGGCTGCTGCCGGACTACGACGTGCTCGGCCCCGGCGACCGCATCTTCCTGCTGACGACGCCGACCCCGCATCCGGCGCCGGCGGTGCATGCGCTCGTGGCGTTCCTGCGTGAAGCCGCCGCACGCCGGCCGCCGGAAAGCTGAACGGGCTCAGTCTTCGAGCCGCGCGATCAGGCTCGACGTGTCCCAGCGCCTTCCGCCCATCTTCTGGACTTCGGCGTAGAACTGGTCGACCAGCGCGGTGACGGGGAGCTGCGCGCCGTTGCGGCGAGCCTCCTCCAGCACGATGCCGAGATCCTTGCGCATCCAGTCGACGGCGAAGCCGAAATCGAACTTGCCGGCATTCATGGTCTTGCCGCGGTTCTCCATCTGCCAGGAGCCGGCCGCGCCCTTGGAGATCACCTCCAGCATGGCCTCGACATCGAGCCCGGCGCGCTTGGCGAAATGGACACCCTCCGACAGGCCCTGGACGAGACCGGCGATGCAGATCTGGTTGACCATCTTGGTGAGCTGGCCGGAGCCGGCCGGGCCCATCAGCTTGCACATGCGCGCGAAGCTCGCGATCACCGGCTCGGCGCGGGCATAGACCGCCGGCTCGCCGCCGCACATCACCGTCAGCACGCCGTTCTCGGCGCCGGCCTGGCCGCCCGAGACCGGTGCATCGATGAAGCCGAAGCCGGCCGCGGTCGCAGCCTCGTCGAGCTCGCGGGCGACGCCGGCGGAAGCCGTTGTATGGTCGACGAAGATCGCGCCCTTCTCCATGCCGGAGAAGGCGCCGCCCTCGCCCAATGTCACCGAACGCAGATCATCGTCATTGCCGACGCAGGAGAAGACGATCTCCTGGCCCTTGGCGGCATCGGCCGGGGTTGCGGCGCTGATGCCGGCATGCTGCGAGACCCAGGCCTGCGCCCTCGTTGGATTACGGTTGTAGACCGTGACCTCGTGGCCCTTGGCCTTGAGATGGCCGGCCATGGGATAGCCCATCACGCCGAGACCGAGGAAGGCGACTTTGGTCATGTTTCGCTCCACTGCTTTTCTTGAAATGCCGCAACGGACTTAGCCTGTGGCAGGCCGGCTGAAAAGCGGCTCGCCCGTACCCCGCTCATGCATGGAGCGTGGCAGCCGATGTTGTCGCCCGCCGCCGGACCGGATAGGGCATGCGGCCATGACGATATCCAATGATGACGATCTGAAGGAATTGCGGGAGATCAGCCGCATCGTCGCCAATACCCTGGCGGCGATGGGCAAGGCTCTCGAACCCGGCATGACGACGGCGGAGCTCGACCAGATCGGCCGCGCGGCGCTGGAAAACGCCGGTGCCCGCCCGGCTCCGGAGCTCGCCTACAGCTTTCCCGGCGCGACCTGCATCAGCGTGAACGAGGAGATCGCCCACGGCATTCCCGGCCCGCGCCGGATCGCAGCCGGTGATCTCGTCAATATCGACGTCTCCGCCGAGAGGAACGGCTTCTTCTCCGATACGGGCGCGTCCTTCGCGGTGCCCCCGGTCTCGCGCCGGACCGAGCGGCTGTGCCGCGACGGCCGCCGCGCGCTCTGGGCCGGGCTCGGGCAGGTCGGCGCCGGCAAGCCGCTCGCCGGCATCGGGCAGGCCGTCGGCCGCTTTGCCGAAAAGAACGGCTATACGCTGGTCCGCAACCTGGCGAGCCATGGCGTCGGCCGCTCGCTGCATGAGGAGCCGACCGAGATCGCGACCTGGCCGGAGCGCTCGGAGCGCCGCCTGATGCATAACGGCCTGGTGTTCACGGTCGAGCCGTTCCTGTCGCTGGGCGCGAACTGGGCGCAGAGCGGCGGCGACCCCTGGACGCTCTATGGCGAGCCGCGCGCGCCGACGGTCCAGTACGAGCATACGGTCGTCGCGACGACGAACGGGCCCTTGGTCCTGACATTGCCGGGTTGACGACCTCGCGGCGCCCTGTCAGCGCAGCGCCATATGCCGCGTCAGCCTGATTTCGACCCTGTCCCAGACGCGCCTGATCACCTCGACCAGCACGAGATAGATCAGCGCCGCATAGAGATAGATCGTCAGGTCGAAGGAGCGCGCGAAGGCGAGCTTGGTCGCGCCCATCAGATCGTAGAGCGTCACCAGCGAGGCGACCGCGCTCGACTTGATCATCACGATCAATTCGTTGCCGAGCGGGCGCAATCCCAGGATCATCGCCTGGGGCATGATGACATGGCGCAAGGTCGCCCAGCGATGCAGGCCCAGCGACAGCGCGCCCTCGAACTGGCCGCGCGGGATCGACTGGATGGCGCCGCGCAGGATCTCGGCCTGATAGGCGGCGGTGTTGATGGTGAAGGTGAAGAGCGCGCAATAGAACGGCTCCCGGAAGAACCACCACAGCCCGATATCCTGCCAGAACAGGCGGAACTGGCCGAGGCCGTAATAGATCAGGAAGAGCTGGCAGAGCAGCGGGGTACCCCGGAAGAAGGTGGTGTAGCCGTTGATCGACATCTGCGCCCAGCGCGGCCCGTAAAGCCTCGCAATGGCGAGCCCGACAGCCAGCATGAAGCCGATCACGACGGAGATGACGACCAGTTCGATGGTGACCCAGAGGCCGCCGGCCATGCGGCAGCCATAGGTCTGGAAGACCTCACTGCCGAGGAGCCAGCCGGGATATTCGCACCAGTTCATCGTGTCGCCCCCCCGAAGGCGGCGAGGCCGCGATTGCTGCGGGCCTCCAATTTCGCCACGCCCCAGGCCGAGGCCAGCGAAAAGGCGAGATAGATCAGCATCGCCGCGCCGAAGAACAGGAACGGCTCCTTGGTCGTGACATTGGCGCGCGTGGTGATGAACATGATGTCCGGCAAGGTGATGACCGAGACCAGCGAGGTCTCCTTCAGCAGCACCATCCAGTTGTTGCCGAGCCCGGGCAGCGCGACCCGGATGAGCTGCGGAAACACGATCAGGCGAAAGGCCTGGCTCCTGGATAGCCCGAGTGCGGCTGCGGCCTCGCGCTGGCCCTTCTGGATCGAGTTCAACGCGCCGACCCAGACTTCGCTGGAGAAGGCCGAGAGCACGACGCCGAGCGCGACCATGCCTGCAACGAAGGGCGGCATCGAGAAATTGCCGGGAAGGCCGAGCCGCTGCCAGACCTCCTGCAGCACCACCTGGATGCCGAAATAGATGATGTAGAGCGTCAGCAGTTCGGGCACGCCGCGGAAGACCGTGGCATAGACCGTCGCCAGCCAGCGCGGAATGGTTTTCTGCGAGCGCTTGCCGAGAGCGACGATCAGGCCGAGCGCCAGGCCGAAGGGCAGCGTCGCGAGCGCGATCGAGATGGTGATGCCGGCGCCCTGGAGCAGGGCAAGACCCCAGCCGCCGGGGCCGAAGCCGAGCAAAGCAAACTTATCGAACATGAAGCAGCCGGTGCTCGGGGCTGAAGGTGCGAGCCGGCGCGGAGAACCCGCGCCGGTCGATCAAGCTGGCCCGATCAGAGGATCGGTCGGCCTGAGGTTTTGTCAGAGGATCGGGATCTTGAAATACTTGTCGGCGATCTTCTTGTGCGAGCCGTCGGCAAGCGATTCGGCGATCGCCTTGTTGAACATCTCCTTCAGCGCGGTGTCTTCCTTGCGCACCGCACCGGCGACGCCGGCGCCATGAATCGCGGGATCACGCTCGATCACACCGATCTGCTTGCAGCAATCCTTGCCCTTGCCGTTGAGGAAATCCTCGAGCGAGAGCGAGTCGGCGATGATGTAGTCGAGCCGGCCGCTGAGCAGATCGAGGTTGGCCTCCTCCTGCGTCGGATAGGGGCGCGCGGTCGAGTCCTTGTAGATCTTCTCGACGAAGTTGGCGTGGACGGTCGAGCCCTGGACGCCGATCGCCTTGCCCTTGAGCGCGGCCGGCGAGACGTCGGTCGAGGTCGTGGTCTTCGGTCCGATGATCCAGATCGGGGTCTTGGTGTAGACCGAGGTGAAATCGACGCGCTTCTTGCGCTCGTCGGTGGCGTTCATGCCGGCGATGATGATGTCGTATTTGCTGGCGAGCAGCGCCGGGATGATGCCGTCCCAGTCCTGGACGACCCAGCTGCACTTCACCTTCATCTTCTCGCAGAGAAGATTGCCGTAATCGATCTCGAAGCCTTCCAGCTCCTTCTTGGCGTTGAGGTTGTTGAAGGGGGGATAGGCGCCTTCGGTGCCGATCCGGATCTCCTTCCACTCCTTGGCTTGCGCCAGAGCGCCGGTCGCGCCGACGACCGTCAACGCGGCCGCGGCAATGAAACGAACGAAACCTTTCATAGGACCTCCCACAGGTTCGGCCGGCCGGGCGTTTCGAGTTCCCTGGTCCGGCTTGTGCTCATAGATTGGGCGATCTTGCATCCTTGCCGCAAGTGGGCATGCGCGCCTTTTATGAGCCGGCGCGCCCAATTATTCCGCAGATCAATCCTCTGTTTTCATTGGGAAAATCAGCCACCCTGCGAAAAGCGGCCTGCTGCTTCAGCCGATGCGATGGGCGCGGGAGCGGCGCGCGGCCGCACTGAGACGGTCGTCGAGGAGCGCGATCAGCCAGACCAAAAGCCCGCCCAGCGCCAGCGCGACGCCGACCCAGCCCGTCGAAGTCCAGCCATAACCGGCCGCGATCGCCATGCCGCCGAGCCAGGGACCGAGCGCATTGGCGGTGTTGAAGGCGCTGTGGTTGAGCGCGGCCGCAAGCGTCTGCGCATCCTCGGCCACGTCCATCAACCGGGTCTGCAGCACGATGCCGAGCCCGCCGCCGCAGCCGATCAGAAAGACCACCAGCGAGATCGCCCAGATGTTGCCGGCGGCGAACGGAAAGAGCGCCAGCGAACCGGCGCTCCACAGCAGCATCGCGCCTGCAGCCGGCATGGTCGCCTTGTCCGCCGCCCAGCCGCCGACGAGCGTGCCCGCCGTCAGGCCGAGCCCGAAGATGGCGAGCACCATCGGCAGCAGCGCCGGCGAAACCTGCGTCACCTCCAGCAAGGTCGAGGCGACATAGGTGTAGACCGCGAACATGCCGCCGAAACCGATCGCGCCGATGCCGAGCGTCAGCCAGACCTGCCGGCGCTTCAGTGCGCCGAGCTCGCGCAAGGGGCTGGCGCCCGGCTGCAAGCGATCGCGCGGCACGAAGGCATAGACCAGGAGCGCGGTCGCGACCGCCAGCAGCGCCACGATGCCGAAGCCCCAGCGCCAGCCGAGAGCCTGACCCATCCAGTTGGCGATGGGCACGCCGAGGATGGTGGCGATGGTTAAGCCCAGCATCACGCGCGCCACCGCCTGGGCGCGCCGGTTGGGCGGGGAGAGCGAGGCGGCGACCAGCGCCGCCACGCCGAAATAGGCGCCATGCGGCAGGCCGCTGAGGAAGCGGAAGGCGAGCATCCAGCCAAAGCTCGGCGCCAGCGCGCTCAGCAGATTGGCGACGGCGAAGACGCTCATCAGGCCGATCAGAAGGGTGCGGCGCGTGATCCGCGCCGCCAGCACCGCGATGATCGGCGCACCGACGACGACGCCCAGCGCATAGGCGCTGATCACATGCCCGGCCATGGGCTCGTCGATGCCCAGCCCCCTGGAGAAGAAGGGCAGCAGGCTCATCGCGGCGAATTCGGTCGTGCCGATGGCGAATCCGCCCATGGCGAGCGCGAACAGGACGAGCGCCAGATGCGTCGACGGCTGGCGTACCGCCACGGTGATCTCGGCATGGCGCGTCTCGGTCGCGGCCGTCATGGATGTCGTCCCTTCCCAATACCGGCAGCGCAGCAATCGCGCTGCAGCGCAACATGAGTGTTACCCATGCTGCCTGCGCCGGATCAACAGGCAATGGCGGGACGAGCCATGCCTTTATCGCATGATGGGGATGTGCCCCCGCGCCCATTTTGAATGACACCGAAACCTCGACGGAGAACCCTCTCCTGTAAGGAGAGGACAGGGTGAGGTGTAGGCCGTTGGACCAGTAGCCTGACGACCTTGCCGTCATTGCGAGCGTAGCAAAGCAATCCAGGGGACATAGAGCGAGCCCTCCTGGATTGCTTCGCTACGCTCGCAATGACGAGGGAGCAGCGATCAGGTCACAGCCAACACGTAAAATGGCCGACCCGTCACCCTGCTCTTCTCCCCAAGGTAGAGGGGCATCGCATGAGAGGATTGCGAGGCTCCATGACGGTTCGTCATGGAGCCGTTCGCGGCCACCCAATCGGCGCTCAGGCCGCCCTGGCTCCGGAGGCTGCCGCCTCCTTGAACACCGCCTCACAGCGGGCGAGCCCCCAGTCGAGCTCGGCGCGCGTGATGGTCAGAGGCGGGGCGAAGCGGATGACGGTTTCATGCGTCTCCTTGGTCAGCACCCCGGCCGCGGCCAGGGTTTTGACCAGCGCCTTGGCGGACGCGACCCTGGGATCGATCTCGACGCCGACCCAAAGGCCGAGGCCGCGCACGGAGCGGGCCAGGCGGCCAGTCATCGCCTCGAGCCGCGCCTTCATATAGGCGCCCTGCTCGGCCGAGCGCTCGACCAGGCGCTCCTCCTCGATCACGATCAAGGCCTCCAGCCCGATCGCGGCGGCGAGCGCATTGCCCCCGAAAGTCGAGCCATGCGAGCCGGGCTCGAACAGGCTCATCACCGCCCGCGAGGCAAGGAAGGCCGAGACGGGGTAGACCCCGCCGCCCAGCGCCTTGCCGACGATCAGCCCGTCAGCGCGGATGCCCTCATGCTGATGCGCGAACCAACGCCCGGTGCGGCCGAGCCCCGACTGGACCTCGTCGAGGATGAGCAGGACATTGTGCCGGTCGCAGAGCGCACGCAGCGCCCGCAGATAGCCGGGCGGCGGCACGACGATGCCGGCCTCGCCCTGGATCGGCTCGATCAGGATCGCAGCGGTGTTGGGCGTGATCGCGTCCGCTATCGCCGCCTCATCGCCGAAGGGCACGGTGACGAAGCCCGGCGCGAACGGACCAAAACCGTCGCGATAGCTCTCCTCCGAGGAGAAGCCGACGATGGTCGTGGTGCGGCCGTGGAAGTTGCCGGCCGCGACGATGATCTCGGCTGCACCGTCTGGAATGCGCTTGACGCGATGGCCCCAGCGCCGCGCCGCCTTGATCGCGGTCTCGACGGCCTCCGCGCCGGTGTTCATCGGCAGCGCCATCTCCTGCCCGGAGACCGCGCAGAGCTTGGCCAGGAACGGGCCGAGCGGCTCGGTGTGGAAGGCGCGGCTGGTGACCGCGAGCTTGCGCGCCTGTTCGGAGAGCACCTTCAGGATGCGCGGATGGCCATGACCGAGGCTGACGGCGGAGTAGCCGCTCATCATGTCGAGGCGGCGCACGCCGGCGGTATCGGTCAGCCAGACGCCCTCGCCATGAGAGAGCATGATCGGCAGCGGCGCATAATTCTGCGCGCAGACGGCCTGTTCCCGGTCGATGGCGTTCATGACGGCTCTCCCTTGCAAGCCCCGAGGATAGGCCCGCAGGAGCAGCCGAACATGCCCGGGAAGCAGGGGGGATGCAGCCGAATCTGTCGTTCACGCGACAGAACCGGGTGGCCAGGCTCGCCGCCACGCCGCGACAAGGCTATAGCCGTGCCGGCGACCCGCCTCCTGCCCAGCCGCGAGACCTTTACCGTGAGACCCTGCCCGTGATCCCCTGGACCCTGATCGACAGCGCGAAATTGCCCGGCCAGGGCGAGCTCAGGCTGAAACGGCGCGGCAGCGAGTTCTCGATCATGCTCGGCACGAACGAATTGATGAACAGCCGGCTCAGCGGCTCCGAGGAAGCGCTCGCCACGCTTGCCTGCGCAACGTTGCGAGAAGCGCCGCAGCCCCAGGTCCTGATCGGCGGGCTCGGCATGGGCTTCACGCTGCGCGCCGCGCTTGAGGTTCTGGGCCCCGGAGCCAGGGTCGAGCTGGCCGAACTGGTGCCCGAGGTCGTCGCCTGGGCGAAGGGGCCGATGGCGGAGGTCTTCGCGGGCTGTCTCGACGATCCCCGCGTCAGCGTGACGGTCACTGATGTCGGCGCTGCGATCGCCGCCGCGCCGGCGCGCTACGACGCCATCCTGCTCGATGTCGACAATGGCCCGGAAGGGCTGACCATACCGGCCAATGACGGGCTCTACAGCGATGCGGGCCTGCATGTCGCGCGCCAGGCCTTACGCCCCGGCGGCGTGCTCGCCGTCTGGTCGCAAGGGCCGGACCGCCGCTTCACGCAAAGGCTGCGGCAAGCAGGTTTCTCGGTCGAGGAGAAGATGGTGCGGGCCCATAAGGGCCGCAGCGGCGCACGGCATGTGATCTGGCTGGCGGCGCGGCGCTGATCCAGAATCCGTCATAGACCGTCATTCTCGGGCTTGTCCCACGACTGTCCGGTTCGCCGCGAGCGCCCGATTGAAAAGCTCCGTTCGTTGAAAGCTTTCCAGCGAGCGGGAACGAATGAGACAGGCGCGGGGAACCCCTCTCCCGGATGGGAGAAGGGTTCCCCGCGCCCTTCATCCGGCGCTTCGCGTCACCTTCGCCCGCCAGGGGAGAGCCGTGCAGGATCCGCCTAGGGGCCAAAACCCCAACCGGACAGCAGTAGGTCAAGCCCGACCATGACGCGCTTCGGATTCCGGGTCTTCGCGGTGTTTCCAAACGCTCTCAACCCTTGTGCCCGAGCGCGGCGATGATGTCGGCGCTGCTGCGGATGCGCGAAACGCGCGGCAGCGTCTTCGTCAGGGCGAATTCATGCATCTCGGCGCCCAGCGAGGTCGATGCGTCCTCCGCGACGATGACGGCGTAACCATGCTGCCAGCCATCCCGCGCCGTCGATTCGACCCCGAAATTGGTGGCGATACCGCCGATCACGATGCTGCTGACGCCACGCCGCCGCAGTTGCAGGTCGAGCTCGGTGCCGAAGAACGCGCTCCATTGGCGCTTGACGATACTGACCGTGGCTGGAAGCGCGGCGATCTCGGGCGCCAGTTCCGACCAGCCGGGAGGAGGCCCGCCAGCCGGCAATTGCATGGGCATGTCGACAGCCTGCGCGAGCCGGTCGCCGCCGTCCTGCGAGAATGCGATCGTCACGGTCACGATCGGCGCTCCGGCGGCCAGGAAGGCTTGTCCGAGCCGCTGCGTCGCCGCGATGAGCGTGGCGCGGTCATAGGGCGCCAGCGGCATGGCGAGCGTGCCGTTCTGGACATCGATGAGAATGAGGGCGGTTTTGCCAGGGTCGAGATGAAAGGTCATGGTGGTCTCCGGAAGCCGGGGCGTCGCGCCGGGCAGATTCGGGCCAGTTGCAGGCTTGAGCCAGGCGGCGCTCGTCAATATGAGACAATCCTCACATTTAAGATTTATGAGAATGGACTCACAAAAGTCAAGCGCAGGCGCGAGCAAGACTGCCAAGATCACCAAGACGCCCAGCCGCGGCCGCGGCGTGCAGCGCGTCTCGACCCTGCTCGACGCCGCATCCGCCGTGTTCGCGGAGGCTGGGTACGAGGCCGCGACCACGGCCGAGATCGCGCGGCGCGCCAAGGCCTCGATCGGCTCGCTCTATCAGTTTTTCCCGACCAAGGAGCATCTGGCGGCGGCGCTGCACGCCCGCCATCTCGACAGCCTTGCCGCGGTCTTCGACAGTCTCGCTGCCGAGGCGCAAGGTGCGGCTAGCGAGCCAGGCGCCGCCAGCGAACAAGGCGCGGCGAGCGAGCGGATCATCGACGACTTGTTCCAGCGCCTGCTGGTCTATCTCGAGGCCAATCCGGCCTTCCTCGTACTGGGCGAGCGCCGCAGCCTCGATCCGGCGGTCAAGAAGCAGGCGCGGGCGCGGCTGCGCGGCCGCATTGCCGGCCTGCTGCAGACGATCGCGCCGCCGGTGCCGCGCGAACGGCTCGCGCCCCTGGCCGCGCTGATCCTGCACATGATCCGCATGGCGGCGATGCTGCGCGCCGACGATGATCTCGCCATTCGTGACCCTGCGGTCGCAGAGCTGCGCGAGATGCTGCGGCGGCATCTCGCCGCGACGCAGGCGAGGGCGTGATTGGCAGGCTCGCTCGCACCGGCGGCGCAAGCGACAAAGGCACCGCCCTGTCGGCTTGCGGCGCTCATTCCAGCCCGCAGAGCCCCTCGCATGAATTGAGCGACAGCGCCGCGACGAAATCCTTCAGCGGCGCCTGCGCGGTGGGAGCGAGCGCCGGGAGCGCGGACTGGACTGTTGCGACGAGTGCGAGGCGGTCGCCGCGCGTCGTTCCCTTGGCCAGCGCGGCAGCATTCTCGGCAAGGCCATTTACAAGGACGAGCTGATTCTCCGGGGTCAAGCCAGGGCTGCGGAGCGCAAGCGTTGCCGCGTTGACGATCTCCAGGAGGCCCAGGCGCATCGTGCGCAGCCCCTGGCGGCGCGCATCGTTCATCTCCTCCGGCTTCAGCCGCGTGATGAAATCGGCCACGGCGGGCATTGCAGCGGCAATGACCTTGATCAGGAAGGCGTGCGAACGGGTGATCTCATCCTGGAAGATCATCGCATTGCGCGCAGTGTCTGGCTGCCGGGCCGGATCGGCGGAGAACAGCGCATAGGTCTTCATAACCTGGGTTTCCTTCCCCAGGATGTCGAGCAGCAGGGGAATGTCGTTCGATGCATAAGGTGGTCGGCCGAGGATGGCTGGGGCGTTCCACAACGCAGCCAGCACCTTGGCGTCCGCGGGATCGCTCCAGCGCGGCAGGGTCCCGCTCGCCCGTCTCTGGCGCGTCAGCGCGTCCATGGCGGAAAAAGCCGCATTCAACTGGGCCGGCCCCGATGCCGGCACCTCCGCCAACGCCTTCCAGCCGGGCGCGCCCAGCAGCGAGGCGAACACCAAGAGTTTGATAGGGTAAGCCAATTTCGCTCTCATCGCGCCTCTCATCATCTCATCTCGCTCCGTCGCGCAGGCACGGCCGGTGCAGCGTTAGACCAACGGCCTTTGAGACCGATTTATGGCTGAGGCTCCACCGTCATTCCGGGACGTGGCGCAGCCATGGGCCCGGAACCCAGAACCGATGTGCGTCCTCGTGAAGCGAACCGACTACCCCTTCTCAAGCAGCGGCATCGGTTCTGGGTTCCGGGCTCGATCCTTCGGATCGCCCCGGAATGACGGCGTGTTTCCCTGCCAAGACAGAAAGCTCCAGCGCCTTGTTCTGACGCGTCGTCTTGATGCGAGCCGGCGTCGACCTCGCGCGAAAGCAAGCTACTCCTCGCCCAGCGGATAGCCCTCGAACTCCTTCAGCGCCTTGAGCGCGAAGCTGGTGGCGATCCTGGCCACGCCGAGCTGCGCGTCGGCGAGCCAGGCGCCGGTCAATTCTTCATAATCGGCCAGCGAGCCCGCGACGATGCGGGCGAGATAGTCGGCCTCGCCGCTGACGACCTGAACCTCGATCACGTCGGGACAGCTCTTCAGCACCTTCTCGACGCGCTCGCGCCGACCGACCGAGTGGTCGCGCAAAGAGATCTGCGCGAAGGCGACGATGGCGTGGCCGGCAAGCTCGGGCGCGAGACGCGCGCCATAGCCCCGGATCAGGCCGGACGCCTCCAGCTTGCGCACGCGCTCGAGGCAGGGCCGGGCGGAGAGCCCGACCCGCTCGGAGAGGGCCTGGTTGGTGATGCGCCCCTCCCCGCGCAGGACCGCGACGATCCGGCGGTCGATCGCGTCGAGCGTCAGCGTCTTGCGCTTCACGGCCTGCCCTTGCCCAGAGCGCGGGCTTCCGCGATCAGGCACAATTCGGTGAAGAGCACCTGCGCCGCGCATTGGGCCGTGTTGGAGGTCGCATCATATTGCGGCGCGACCTCGACCACGTCGGCCGCGACGATGTTTGAGCCCTTCAGCCCGCGCAGGATGGCGAGCGCCTCGCGCGGGGTGAGTCCGCCGACCTCGGGCGTGCCGGTGCCCGGCGCAAACGCCGGATCGAGCGAATCGACATCGAAGGAGACGTAAGTCGGCCCGTCGCCGATGACGGCAAGCGCCTTGGCGATGACCGCGTCGAGCCCGAGCGCGTCGACTTCATCGGCATGGATCACGGTCATGCCGCTCTCATAGGAAAACTCCCAGAGGTACTCGGCCCCGCCGCGGATGCCGATCTGGATCACGCGGCTGGGATCGAGCACACCGTCGAGCACCGCCTGCCGGAACGGGCCGCCATGGTGGAATTTCGAGCCCTCATAGGGTCCCGACGTGTCGCAATGGGCGTCGATATGGACCATGCCGACCGGGCGCTTCTCGCCGACCGCCCGCATGATCGGATAGGTGATCGAATGATCGCCGCCGACCGCGAGCGGCGAGACGCCGGCTGCGACGATGGTCTTGAAGGTCGCCTCGATGTCCTCATGGCAGCTTTCGAGCGAATAGCGCGAGCGGAACGGCACGTCGCCGATATCGGCCACTTTCAGCATGCCGAAGGGGGCCGTGCCCAGGACATGGTCCATCGGGCCCATGCGCTCGATGGCGCGCACGGCGCGGGGCCCAAGCCGCGTGCCGGCGCGGTTGGTGACGCCGAGATCCATCGGCAGGCCGATGATCGCGACATCGAGGCCACCGAGATCGGGCAGGCTCAACGCATCGGGCCTATAGGGCGCGCTGATGAAGGTCGCGACGTCGGAGAAGGGCCATTTGCGCCTGTCGCCCTTGAACTGGTCGGCAGCGACCTTGGCGAAGCGCGGATCGTGGATATCGGCCCCGCTCGCGCCGGCATAGCGCGCCCTCAGGCTGGCTAGCTTGTCCTGGTCCAATTTGTCCTGGTCCATCTTGCGCGCCTTTCGCAATTTCATCCGCCTGAGATCGCGCGGAGGTTGACCGCATGCGAGAAAAGTTTCATGCGCTCCCGGCGCAGCCGTGCCATGTTCCAGGCGCAATTGTCGAGCCCACAGGATTGCTCGACGGTTACGGGATGTTTGGGGAGATGTGCGAGAAAAACGTGCAAGTATAAGGCCGCACATAAGAGCGCGTTGCACCAAAGAACAATGCGCCCGGCCTTGATGATTGCTGCCGCCAGCCATCATTGTCCTGAAACACCGCAGGATGGGAGCAAACCCGTCTGCGCATCATTTTGCTGAAATCCCGGAGGAAATGTCCCAATGAAGCGTCGTCAATTCATCCAGACCGCCACTGCCGGCGCCGCCGCCGCGGCGGTCGCCATGCCGGCCGTCGCACAGTCCAACCCCGAAGTGAAATGGCGCCTGGCGTCGAGCTTCCCGAAGTCGCTCGACACGATCTATGGCGGCGCCGAGGTCATGGCCAAGATGGTCTCCGACCTGACCGACGGCAAATTCCAGATCCAGGTCTTCGCCGCCGGCGAAATCGTGCCCGCGCTGCAGGCCGCCGACGCCGTGACCAACAACACCGTCGAGATGTGCCACACGGTGTCGTACTACTATGTCGGCAAGGATCCGACCTTCGCGATCGCGGCCTCGGTGCCGTTCGGCCTCAATGCGCGGGGCCAGAACGCCTGGCTGTACCAGGGCGGCGGCAACGAGCTGTTCAACGAGTTCTACAAGAAGTTCAATATCTACGGCCTGCCCTGCGGCAACACCGGCGCGCAGATGGGCGGCTGGTTCCGCAAGGAGATCAAGACCGTCGCCGATATGCAGGGCATCAAGATGCGCATCGGCGGCATCGCCGGGCAGGTGCTGCAGAAGCTTGGCGTGGTGCCGCAGCAGATCGGTGGCGGCGACATCTATCCGGCGCTGGAAAAGGGCACGATCGACGGCGCCGAATGGGTCGGCCCCTATGACGACGAGAAGCTCGGCTTCGCCAAGGTCGCGCCGTACTATTATTATCCGGGCTTCTGGGAAGGCGGACCGACCGTCCACGCCTTCGTCAATCTCGAAAAATGGAACGCGCTGCCCAAAGCCTACCAGGCCGCGCTGACCGCCGCCTGCACCTATGCCAACACCCAGATGGCGGCGAAATACGACGTGCAGAATCCAGCCGCGCTGAAGCGCCTTGTCGGTGCCGGCACGCAATTGCGGCCGTTCTCCCAGGAGATCCTGGAAGCCTGTCTCAAGGCCTCGAACGAGCTCTATGCCGAGATCTCGGCGAAGAACCCCGACTTCAAGAAAGCGATCGAATCGATGGCCGCTTTCCGCGGAGACCATTATCTCTGGTGGCAGGTCGCGGAACTGACCTTCGACGTTTTCCAGGTGCGCACGCGCTCCCGCTGAGGCCAGCGTCGCGCTCCGGCGCGGCGTTCCTGCTTGGCGATGGCCGCGCTCCAGCCCGGCCTTTCCGACGTCGACGACGATTCACCCTTAAAGCCCGGCAGGTTGCCGGGCTTTTTTCATGTTCCTTGATCGCGCCGACGCGTGGATTGGCCCTGCCCTGCCGGAAATGCAGAGTCTTGCGCGCAAAGGTAGTGGATTTTAAAGCAGCCATGTCATTTTTGCATGCTCGCCATGCTTTTTCGCTTGCACTAGCGAAAAGACCTGCTTTGTTTGTGGGAACGCGAAGACTGGACCAACCCGGCACGCGCACCGTCTTTGAGGGAGGACAAGTCCAGATGAAGCGTCGCTATTTTCTGAAGGCTGCAGGAGCCGGCGCAGCCGCCGGCGTGATCGCGAGCCCGGCCATCGCGCAAGCGATGCCCGAGGTGAAGTGGCGCGTCACCTCATCCTTCCCGAAATCGCTCGATACGATCTACGGCGCTTCGGAAATCCTGGCCAAGGCCGTCTCCGAGGCAACCGACGGCAAGTTCCAGATCCAGGTCTTCTCCGCCGGCGAGATCGTGCCCGGGCTGCAGGCCGCCGACGCCGTCACCAACGGTACCGTCGAGATGTGCCACACCGCGTCCTATTACTATGTCGGCAAGGATCCGACCTACGCCTTCGGCACCGCCGTGCCCTTCGGCCTCAACGCCCGCCAGCAGAACGCCTGGTTCTACCATGGCGGCGGCATGGAGCTGCTCAACGAGTTCTACAAGAAGGCCAACATCTACGCGCTGCCCGGCGGCAATACCGGCTGCCAGATGGGCGGTTGGTTCCGCAAGGAGATCAAGACCGTCGCCGACATGCAGGGCGTCAAGATGCGCATCGGCGGCTTCGCCGGGCAGGTGATGAGCAAGCTCGGCGTGGTGCCGCAGCAGATCGCCGGCGGCGACATCTATCCGGCGCTGGAAAAGGGCACGATCGACGCGGCCGAATGGGTCGGCCCCGCCGATGACGAGAAGCTCGGCTTCAACAAGGTCGCGCCATTTTATTACTATCCGGGCTGGTGGGAGGGCGGCGCGGCGCTGCATTTCTTCATCAACACGGCGAAATGGGACGCCTTGCCGAAGGTCTACAAATCGATCCTGACCACGGCTGCGGCACTCGCCAATATCGACATGCAGGCCAAATACGACGCGCGCAACCCGGCCGCGCTGAAGCGGCTCGTCGGTGCGGGCGCGCAGTTGCGGCCCTTCTCCCAGGAGATCCTGGAAGCCTGCCTCAAGGCCTCGAAGGAGGTCTATGCCGAGACCTCGGCCAAGAACGCAGATTTCAAGAAGATCTACGAGGCGATGTCCGCCTTCCGCGGCGACCAGTATCTCTGGTTCCAGATCGCCGAATATTCCTATGACAATTTCCTGATCCGCGCGCGCGCGGCCAATCAGCTCTGAAGAGAGCGACCGGCCAGTTTTCTGGCCAACTCGATGCCTGTCGAACCCCGGTCGCAAGGCCGGGGTTTTTCCTTGGACGCCGGCTTGGAAACTCCGCGTGCCCTCATCCTGAGGAGCCGCATAAGCGGCGTCTCGAAGGATGGTTCAGAAGGGCGCTGGAGCCCTGTCCATAACGCCCAAGCCGTCATTGCGAGCGCAGCGAAGCAATCCGGGGAGGCGTAGAGCGAGCCCTCCTGGATTGCTTCGTCGCTCACGCTCCTCGCAATGACGGGGTGGGCGGCCAGGGCTCACATGTCCAAACTGTCTCGCCCAAGGCCCGCGGCCATGGCTTCGCCGGAATTCTGTCGTTACCATCGTCGCATGGCGCATTCGAAGGTCCCGACCGTGCTGATCCGATTCCTTACATTCGCGACGCTCGCGGTCGCGGCTGGTCCCGCCATGGCGCAGGTCATCGGCGAGCCGATTCCCGGGCAAAGCAAGACGACCACCAAGGCGACGCCCTGGAAACCCGCCACGACCGCCCGCCCCTGCCCCGAATACGGCCCGGGCTTCGTGCGCATGGAAGGCAGCACGGCCTGCGTGCGTCTCGGCGGCTCGGTCGCCGTCGAATACGGCGTCCGCACGGGTGGCCGGACCGGCTCGGCGGCACAGGCCGGCGTGCGTCTCGAAACCCGCGACCAGACGACCCTGGGCCCGGTCAGCACCGTCATCCAGGCCAGGGGCCGCGTCGACCGCGGGCTCGACGGCTACACTTACGGCTATCGCTGAGCTGGCGGGGACACCGACGCATCCTGCTCTATTACCAGCGGCCTTTGACGCTGACTTATGGCTGAGACTCCGCCGTCATTCCGGGGCGATCCGAAGGATCGAGCCCGGAACCCAGAACCGATGCCGCTGCTTGAGAAGGCACTGGGAGCCGGCTCGCTTCACGACGACACACAGCGGTTCTGGGTTCCGGGCCCATATTCTTTCGCGTCATTGGCTGACGCCATGTCCCGGAATGACGGCGGAGACTAACGCCAGCGCTCAGCGCTGAAGGCCGTCAGTATAACTCTTAGAGACCAGCCGCGCGATCTCGGCGCGCAGGACCGGCACCAGTTCCGCCTCGAACCAGGGGTTGCGCGTCAGCCAGGCATTGTTGCGCCAGGAGGGATGCGGCAAAGGCAGCACGCGCGGCATGACCGGCCGCTCCAGGATCTCGCGCCAGCTCGCCATCGTCTGGGACAGCGTGGCACCCTGGCTCGGCCCCAGATGCCAGGCCTGGGCATAGCGACCGATCGCCAGCACCAGCTCGATCTCCGGCAGCGCCGCGAGGACTAGGCTGCGCCAATGCGGCGCGCATTCGCGGCGCGGCGGACGGTCGCCGCCCTTGGCGTCGAGACCGGGGAAGCAATGTCCCATCGGCACGATCGCGACCCTCTCCTCATCGTAGAAGACGGCCTCGTCGAGCCCGAGCCAGTTGCGCAAGCGAACGCCGGAGGGATCGGTGAAGGGCCTGCCGCTGGCATGGACGCGCGTGCCCGGCGCTTGCCCGGCGATGCAGAGCCGCGCCGTCGCGCTCGCCTGGATGACCGGGCGCGGCTCATGCGGCAAAGGCGGTGGATAAAGCGGCGCGTCGCGGCAGATCCGGCAGGCGCGCAGATCCCGCAGCACCGCGTCGAGCGGCTCCGCCAGGCTCACCGTCGCGCCAAGTGTCACCGTCGCGCCACGTGGGACCGGCCGGGCGCGCGCGAAATCAGCCCGTCGCAGGTCCATTGCGCGGCCCCGGCACTGAAGCCATGCGGATCCCCGGGCTCGATGGTGGCGACGCCGTTGATGCGCCCGCTCGACCGGCTGCGCAGCACATAGAGCCGGCCGCTCAGCTCCACCGTGAAGCAATAGGTCCGGCGCGTCTCGGTCGGTCCATAATAGTAGCAGACCGCATCCGCCGTGGTGATCCAGCAGGCATCCGTATTGGCGACATTGCGATTGTGGCCGCTGGCGCGGCCATCGGGGTGGTGGAACTCGCTGAAGGGCAGGTTGTTGTTGGAATAGCGGCCGCTCACCGTATTGCCCTCGAAGGCCTTGCGGATGGCGTCGCCGCTCAGGCGCTCGGCGGCATGGCCGACGGCACCGGCTGGAATCGACAAGGCCACAGCCAGGACAGCGCAGGCGAGCCGCCGCATCATCGGGACGCGAACCTGCGCCGCGACATCGGCAGGGCCGGCGCGCGCGAGATCAACCCGTCGCAATACCAGGGCGCGCCATTGTCGCTGTGCTTGCGCGGATTGCCGAGTTCGACCGTCGCAAAGGCATTGATCTGGCCGTTGGAGACGTTGCGCAGCACATAGAGCTTCTCGGTGGCCTCGACCGTGAAGCAATGCACCGTGCGGTCGGTCGGCGGGCCGTAATAATAGCAGACCTGATCCTCCTTGGTGATCCAGCAGGCGTCCTTGTTGGGCTGCCAGCCATTATGGCCAAGCGCGCGGCCATCCGTGTCATGATATTCGGTGAAGAAGCCGCCATTGGTATAGCGGCCGCTGACCGTGTTGCCCTCGAAGGCGCGCTTGATCGCCTCGCCGCTCAGTCGCTCGGCGGCGGAAACCGGTGATACCAGCGCCAGAGATGCCAGCGCCAATGTTGCCAGCGCCAACCCTGCCAACCCCGAGACGACAATCGCGCGCATTCAGGCCTTCCAACTCGGGCGAGCCGAGATTTCGGCGTGCCAGCGGCGGATATGGACGAAATCCTCGGGCAGCGAAATACGCGAGGGCTTCATGAAATCGATCGCGATGCCGGCCGTGATGTCCGCCACGGTCAGGTTTTCACCGCAGACGAAGCGGTTGCCGGCAAGCTGGAGCTCGAGGATCCAGAGATGGTCCTCGATCTGCTCGCGATTGGCCTCGGCCCATTCGGGAACTTGCTCTTCCAGCTCCGCCATGGAGGGGTGGCTGTGGCGGAAGACGGCGGAGACGCTGTTGAACAGGCCGAGCTCGACCCGGCGATTCCACATCTCGGCCAGCGCCTGCTGCTTCGGATCGACCCCGAACAGCGGCGGTTGCGGGTGGAGGCTCTCGATATAGCGGCAGATCGCAATGGTCTCGGCGAGCGCGGTGCCGTCGTCGAGTTCGAGCACCGGCAGCCGCTGCAGCGGGTTGAGGCGCGTGAAGCTTTCGCTTCTATGCTCCCTCTTGGCGATATCCACCGGCACCAGCTCGGGCAGGGCTATGCCCTTCTCGGCGAAGAAGATCCGCACCCGCCGTGGATTGGGCGCCCGCCCGCCATCATAGAGCTTCATCGAAGACCCCTCCCTTTTGCGGGCCGACCCGACCATGGCGAGGCCTTAGCGGTCAACAGGATGACGCCATTTCATGATCGATGTTTGGCGATGGCGATCATGGGCGACGCGTGAAAGCGGGCCTCGGCTTTTTGTTTTGACGGATTTTCTTCACGCGAACCGGTATCCACTTCGCTCGAAAACGCGCTGGCGCGCATTCTGTGACAAGCGCTTTCTGCACGGCCCGCTCATGCGCATGCTGCATATAAAATTACGCGCATTGCCTCACTACAAGCGTTGACATCACACGCATCGGTTGTTTTTAATGGTCATTATTGGACGACTTTCTGTGTTCCGCACAATTTTATCGGATACACTGAGGTACAATGCCGAGAAGTTTTATGGATACACCGCAAGTTATCTGTAGTTCTGGCTAGTATATCCAATTCTACGTATTTTAAATTCGTAGTCCCGCAATTTTTCGCGGACTTCGTCTTGTCGATTTCAGCCGCGCCGGAGCCAAGTATGCGTGTTCGCAATCTGATGGGACATTGGCTGACCGGCCCGCTGCGCAGCGGCGCCAGAGGCTTTCGCAACCTCCTGGTCGGCGTGGGACTGATCGTGGCGCTCAGCATTTTGAATGCGCCGCCATCCCGCGCCGAGCATTGGGAGACTTATCTCAGCGGGGGTGTAATCCTCTCGGGCAGCGACGGCTGTTCACTGGGTATTGCGCAGGCCAAGGCGATCCATGGCAACGACGCCAACTTGTTTACTGGCTGCGAGCAATTCAACGGCTACATCAGCGCGCATTTTTACCTGACCTATTCCCCTGGGCTTGGCTATATCGGCTATCGAGGTGGGGGAGCCGATCTGGTTTGCGATGCACCTGAAATTCGCATCGACGACAGTTGCAAACGCCCCATTCCTGAAAACGAACGGCAATGTCGCGGCAACCCGATCGATGGTCTCAGTGGCTTCAAGCGCGAGGAGTATGTCGATTTCTCCTTTGGCGGGAGCGACGATTTTCGGCTTGAGCGCTTCTATTCGCAGAATGGCATCCGGCGGCTGAAATCATCACGCTTTGGCGCCTTGGGCCGCGGCTGGAGGTCGAATTTCGAAGCAGTTTTCAGGTTCAGCGGGAGCCAGGCCAACGCCAACATCACGTTTCCCGACGGCCAGGAGCTGGTTTTCTACAACACGTCCGGCGACATCTGGAGCCCAGCTTATGTGGACTCGTCGGGAACGTTTTTTTCCGCCGGTCGCAAGGGTGTCCGGGAAAGTTTGTCCAAAACCGGGACGCAGTTTGAGCTGACCACTGCGGATGGCGTCATTTATGTCTTCGATGGCACCAGCGGACGGTTACTTAGCATCCGCAGGATCGGCGGCTATGTTCAGACGCTGGTCTATGACGCTGCTGGGGTGAACACGGGCGTGACGGATAATCGCGGCCGGGCGATGAGTTTCGTCTATGACGCCCAGGCGCATCTCAGCGAGGTGAAGGTCAACGGCGCAACGGTGGTCAGATACGAGTATCTGGCGCGCACGGACACGGCTTTGCTGGCGCCCTATTATCCCGGCGGCGTGCCCGCTGACGTGGCGAAGGGCACGGTGGTTCTGGAGAAGGTGATCTTCCCGCCGCAGAACAACGAGACCATCACCTATCACTATGAGGATACGAACAATAAATTCGCGCTGACCGGCACGACCGACGAGCGCGGCATTCGCTACGCGACCTGGGGCTATGATGCGCAGGGGCGCGCGACCTCCAGCGTCCATGCCGGCAGCGTCGATCAGTACAGCTTCAGCTATGGCTCGGGCACGACGACGGTCACCAATCCGCTCGGCAAGCAGGAGGTGATCACCTATTCGACCACGAGCCAGGGCAACAAGCTGGTCTCCTCGCTGGTCGGGCAGCCCTCGACCAACTGCCCTCTGTCGAACACGACCCGCAGCTATGATGCGAACGACTTCATGGCCTCGGTGACGGATGCCGAAGGGCGGGTGACAACCTATGTCAACGACACGATCGGCCAGCCGACCTCGATCACACGGGGCTCGGGAACCGCTTCGGCTGCAACCTCGACCATCACCTGGAACGCGACCTGGCGTGTGCCCTCCCAGGTTGTCGACCCCGGCCTGACGACGGACTATGTCTGGAACGCGTCGGGTCAATTGACCTCGCGGACGTTGACGGACACGACGACGCAGACGGTGCCGTACGCGACCGGCGGGCAGATGCGGGTCTGGGCGTATACTTACGGGACGACAGGCTTGCTCGCTTCGGTGGACGGGCCGCTGGCGGGAACGGGCGACACGGTCTCCTACACCTACGACGCGCAGGGCTTCGTTCAGACGGTCACGAACGAGCTCGGGCAGGTCACGACGGTCGACACGGTCAATGACCGGGGCCAGCCGACGCTGGTGACCGATGCCAATGGGGTGAAGACGGCGCTGGGCTATGACGGGCGCGGCCGCCTCCTGACGGTGACCGCGGATTCGACCGGCTCCGCCGCGGTCACGACGATCGTCTATGACGGCGCCGGCCAGGTCACCAAGATCACGCAGGCCGATAGCAGCTGGCAGTCCTTCAGCTATGACGATGCGCGCCGGCTGACGACGGTGACGAACAATGCGGGCGAGACCACCAATTATGTCCGCGACGCGATGGGCGGGGCGACCTCGATCACGCGCAAGAAGGCCGATGCGAGCACGAGCTTCGCGCGCACGCAGACCTTTGACGAGCTTGGCCGGCTCCTGCGCGCGATCGGCGCGGGCAGCAGCACCTGGCAGTTCGGCTATGACCGGACGGACAATCTGGTCGCGGTGACCGATCCGCGCTCGAACCTGTACAATTACGGCTTTGACGCGCTGAACCGATTGATCAGCGAGACGGATGAGGAGAGCCAGAAGGTCGAGGTGACGCGCAACGGCGTCGATGTCATCACCTCCTACAAGGATGCCCGCAACGTCACCACGGCTTATGTGCGCAACGGTTTTGGCGAGGTGATCCAGGCAGCTTCTCCCGATAGCGGCACGGTTGTCTACCAGCGCGACGCGCGCGGCCTGATCACGCAGAAGACCGATGGCCGCGGCGTGGTGATGAACCAGGCTTTCGACAATGCCGGGCGCATCACCGCGCGCTCCTTCCCGTCAGCGACGGGGCTGAACGTGACCTGGAGCTATGACGACGTCACCGGCGGCAACAAGGGCAAGGGCCGCTTGACCGGGATGAGCGACGCCTCCGGCACGACGGCTTGGGTTTATGACGCGCGCGGCAACGTCACCTCGGAAACCCGGGTCATCGCCGGCAAGAGCTATGTCGTTGCTTACGCCTACAACCTCGCCGACAAGGTGACGCAGATCACCTATCCCTCGGGCCGCATCGTCGCTGTCGTCCGCGACGCGACGGGCCGGGTCGGCGGCGTCACGACGAAGCAAAACGCGGCGGCGGCGAGCGCGGTGCTGGCGTCGGGCGTCGCCTACCAGCCTTTTGGGGACCTGCAGTCGCTGAGCTATGGCAACGGCTTGAGCCTGTGGCGCACCTTCACCGCCGACGACCAGCTCAACCTGCTCCTGGTCGAGAACACGGCGACCAGCGTGGCGACGATCAAGCGCTTCCATGACCGCACCGATAATGGCCTGAACCTGACCAATATCTACAATTACGACGACGTCTCGCCGCCGCCGCATCAGGGCTTCTATTATTCGCCGGCGCGGCGCCTGCAGAACGCGACGGGTGTGTGGGGCGATCTGACCTATTATTATGGCGCGGGCGGCAACCGGACGCATGAGATCCTGACGCAGGGCGCCACCACGACGACGAAGGTGACGGGCTATGAGGCGACCTCGAACCGGATCGTGCAGGTCGAGACGAATGGAACGGTGACGCGGACCTTCGGCCATGACGGGGCGGGCAACCTCATCACCGACACGCAAGGCGCCTCGGCCTGGAGCTTCACGCACAACGCGGCGGGTCGTTTGTCGCAGGCGAGCGTGGGCGGCAGCGTCAAGGGCGCCTACACCTATGACGGGCTGGAGCGGCTGGCGATCCGGGCTGTGACCAACACGACGCCGTCTGGCACGACGCATCTGATCTACGACACCGCCGGCCATCTCCTGGCTGAGGCGAATGCGGCCTCTGGCGCGACGATCCGGGAATATGTCTGGCTCGAGGTCGACGACCTCGGCTCCGACACAGGCCCAACGCAGCGTCCCGCCAACGACAACGCGGCGTCAGGCCCCTCCGGCAAGCTCGGCTCGGCCGAGAACGACAACGACCCGTCAGCCCGCGCGCAACTGCCTTCGCTGAACGGGCCCAGGCGCGGCATTGCCCAACGCGCGATCCCGCTGGCGGTGGTGGCCGATGTCGATACGGCGACACCGACGACCTTGTTCGTCCATGCCGACCATCTCGACCGGCCGGTCCGGATGACCAATGCCAGCCAGGCCCTGGTCTGGGACGCCGTCTACAAGCCCTATGGCGAGGTCGTCTCGATCACCGGCGCTGC
Organism: Bosea vaviloviae; assembly: GCF_001741865.1. Taxonomy (NCBI): domain Bacteria; kingdom Pseudomonadati; phylum Pseudomonadota; class Alphaproteobacteria; order Hyphomicrobiales; family Alloboseaceae; genus Allobosea; species Allobosea vaviloviae. Next base: position 3,006,553 of record NZ_CP017147.1, on the reverse strand, counting down.
CACGCTCGACGCCCGCTTCCCCGGACAATGGTTCCAGCTCGAGACCGGCCTGCACTATAACTGGCACCGCCATTACGACCCAACAACAGGACGATACCTCCAGACCGACCCCCTCGGTAACGTCGATGGCCCGAGCGTCTATGCTTACGCAAGCGGATCGCCAATGATGCTGACCGATCGCGAGGGGTTAGCGAGTAGTAGTGGAGCCCTGCGGTGTACAGGCGGCGACTGCCGCAGTGGAGGATCACGTGGTATGAGCGGGACGCATTGTATCGGCGACAGAATTGTCTGCAGACCATGCGCCGTAAAGATTCTCGGTATAGAGGATGATTCCGGATCAGATCAAGTCAAGATTCTAGCGCCGTATCTGATAGGAAAATAAAATGTCGAACAGTCAAAGAAAATTACTTGATAGAATTGTTGTTGGCGACATATTTCACGCTAAAACAAGCAATGACGCCAGTTTGATTTGTTTGGTAACTGGGCTTAATGAAAAATATATTGAGTCCAGAACTGTCACAAATCAGAAATATGTCCAGATTGACAGAACAACTGGCCTTGGAAAAATGGGGACTGGATCTGTCGATTGCTTCGTAGATTCTTTAGCGCCGCTCCCGGTGGCCATTTACAATGAGATGTTGGGACTCGATCGGAAGTTTCGTTTGGCACAAAATGAAGATGATTTAAAATTGACAGACTCCGAAAAGAACGCGCTTCTGTTTATATATTCGTTCTATGCAGAAAGGCCGCTTTAAGTTACTATTATCGGCATGTTGGCGGCGGGCGGCTTTGCACGAGATCGATCGGGTGATGGCTATGAGGCGACCTCGAACCGGATCGTGCAGGTTACGACGGATGGAACGGTGACGCGGACCTTCGGCCATGACGGGGCGGGCAACATCGCAACCGATACGCGCGGCAGCGCGGCCTGGACCTTCACGCACAACGCGGCGGGGCGTCTGTCGCAGGCGAGCGTGGGTGGAACGCTGAAGGGCGCCTACACCTATGACGGGCTGGAGCGGCTGGCGATCCGGGCGGTGACCAACACGACGCCGTCTGGCACGACGCATCTGATCTACGACACCGCCGGCCATCTCCTGGCGGAGGCGAATGCGGCCTCTGGCGCGACGATCCGGGAATATGTCTGGCTCGAGGTCGACGACCTCGGCTCCGACACAGGCCCGACCTCGCGGCCGGCCAACGACAATGCGGCGTCGGGCTCCAAGCTCGGCTCGGCTGAGAACGACAATGACCCGTCAGCGCGCACGCAGCTGCCTTCGCTGAACGGGCCCAGGCGCGGCATTGCCCAGCGCGCGGTCCCGCTGGCGGTGGTGGCCGATGTCGACACCGCCAGCCCGACGACCTTGTTCGTCCATGCCGACCATCTCGACCGGCCGGTCCGGATGACCAATGCCAGCCAGGCCCTGGTCTGGGACGCCGTCTACAAGCCCTATGGCGAGGTCGTCTCGATCACCGGTGCAGCCACGCTCGACGCCCGCTTCCCCGGCCAGTGGTTCCAGCTTGAGACCGGCCTGCACTACAACTGGCACCGCACATACGACCCAACAACAGGACGATACCTCCAGACCGACCCGCTCGGTAACGTCGATGGGCCTTCCGTCTATGCATACGCCAGCGGATCGCCAATGATGTGGACCGATCAAGAGGGGCTATTCGTGCTGCCTGTACTTGCTGCGACGCCTGCCGGCGCGGTCGCTGTTGGCGCAGTAGCGGGATTAGGTGCGCTGGCGGCCAAGCAGATCATCGACTTCTGCATGGGTAAAGGTGAACGTAATTATGCTGGCAGCATTTATGGTACCAAAAACCCCTTCAAGCACATGCGCCCCGATCCAAGCGACCCAAATAAAGTTATCGTAAAAGATCCTCAAACGGGCAAGCAAATCAGCAAGCAGAAACCCCCTGGATTCGATGAATCTAGAGATAAAAAGTAGAGATAAAAATGGCTGACTTGATACATCTTAATTTCCCGAATCCTCTTCTTGGTCGCTGGAGATCGGAGGATGATGATGCCCGATCTGAGTATGTCATATCGATGTCAGGCGGGACTCTGAAAATTAAGGGATTCGACCACGTTGACGGTGAAGAGTATGTTATATCGAACATAAAGCACTCTGAGAATGAGGTGGAATTTGATACATTTATGGAGTCAACTGGCAGATCTGGCCATTTGAAGCTTGTGAATTTGAGACGACCGGGAGTCGCTCAGATGATTTTTACATTCACGGAATCGTCCATTGCTAGAAAGGTTGATTGACTATAATTTTACAGAATTATTTGTTTTGATCTATTCTAATCTCCATTGCGTTGTCGCGGAGCTGGACGACAGACCCGTTTGGGTCGCACTCGCAGCCCTCCTTGCCTAGGCCTGCTGGTCCGATCTCGCTGGGCTCGTGCCGCCCAATTGGCTCACCCCCTCATGCTCCCGACATGGCTTGCGTAGTCCCTCGCGGCCATGACGGGGCGGGCAACATCGTCACCGATACGCAAGGCGCGTCGGCCTGGCGTTTTTCGCACAACGCAGCAGGCCGGCCTCTGGAGCGACGATCCGGGAGTATGTCTGGCTCGAGGTCGACGACCTCGGCTCCGACACAGGCCCAACGCAGCGTCCCGCCAACGACAACGCGGCGTCAGGCCCCTCCGGCAAGCTCGGCTCGGCCGAGAACGACAACGACCCGTCAGCCCGCGCGCAACTGCCTTCGCTGAACGGGCCCAGGCGCGGCATTGCCCAACGCGCGATCCCGCTGGCGGTGGTGGCCGATGTCGATACGGCGACACCGACGACCTTGTTCGTCCATGCCGACCATCTCGACCGGCCGGTCCGAATGACCAATGCCAGCCAGGCCCTGGTCTGGGACGCCGTCTACAAGCCCTATGGCGAGGTCGTCTCGATCACCGGCGCCGCCACGCTCGACGCCCGCTTCCCCGGGCAATGGTTCCAGCTCGAGACCGGCCTGCACTATAACTGGCACCGTACCTACGACCCAACCACCGGGCGATACCTCCAGACCGACCCGCTCGGTAACGTCGATGGCCCTTCCGTCTATGCTTAACGGATCGCCGATGATGCTGACCGATCGGAAGGGGCTGTTTGCGGGTGCCCTCGTCACTCCTACGGGTATCGCGGCCATTGGAGCAGCAGCTGGCGCCGACGCGATTGTTGCCCAACAGATCTACGATTTCTGTCGACGGACCTTTGGCGGTGGAGGCGGAAGCTCTGGTCCACGGAGAGAAGATACGCCGGATTGTAGGAGAGAATGGGAAATCGCCGAGCGTGTTTGTCAAAATGAGCTAAGCAAGCCGCCTTATATGCGAGATCGTCGAGTTACAGGTGGTCACCGAACTATAGCTGGATGCGCAAAAGGTCATGTCAGCGAACGCTGTGGCGGAAATGCCATCGATTGAGATAAATGCATTGGAGTCAATGACAATGGTTAGTGATGCAGATTTGGATGAGGCAATTATTTCGTTTCTTTCTAAAGAATCTTTGAAAACAGCTATGATAATATATTTAGTTGGCGAGAAATTTAGTAATACAAACTCAGAATTTTTCGATATGATTGAAAAACGTATATCGTATCTGATAGAAACTGATCGCATAAAATTATACGGCACTTTGTCTAAGTGGAGATCTAGTGAATTGTCTTTAAAGTAGTATTTAAATGCAGTTTACAATGCATCGTCAAATGATGAGTGCAACTGGAGCGTGGTTGAGTGCCTGTCGCAGGCGAGCGTCGGCGGAACGCTGTACACCGACGACCTTGTTCGTCCACGCCGACCATCTCGACCGGCCGGTCCGGATGACCAATGCCAGCCAGGCTCTGGTCTGGGCCGCCGGCCGCAAGCTTTCGCGCCAAAGCGGCGCCGATGATGTCGATCTTCAAGCCATGTCCTTGCGCAAAAATGGCTGAAGGCCCGCCATCAGGCCGACAACCCGTTCTGCTTGCGCAGGCTTTTGTCGAAGGCGAATTCGGGGACGAAACGGCGCAGCAAGCTGACCTGGCGCGCCATTTTTCCCGCCGCATAGCGCCGCTTCGGAGCAGAAGCGGTCGCGGCTTCGAGGATCGTCCTTGCGACGACCTCAGGCTGATCGCCGGCTTCGATCGCTGTCCGCATGATCGTGTTCATGCCGTCCCGCGCAGCGTCGTAGATCTCCAATAGCCGGTCGGGCCTGACGAGATTCTCTTCAAACGACGTCCTTGTATAGGCCGGCTCGACCAGCACGACCCGAATACCAAATCCGCGCAGCTCGTGGTCGAGCGATTCGGAATAGCCTTCAACGGCATGTTTGGTGGCCGCATAGAGCGCCGAATAAGGCGCCGGAATCAGGCCCAGCAGCGAACTCAGATTGACGATCCTGCCCAGCCTTTGACGGCGCATCACCGGCAGCACGGCGTTGGTGACGCGCAGGACACCGAAGACGTTCACATCAAACAGCGCCTGCGCCTGCGCGATCGAGGATTCCTCCGCGCCGCCGAGCAGCCCGATGCCGGCATTGTTGACCAGCAGGTCGATGCGTCCGGCCCTGGCCAGCACCTCATTGATCAGCTTCGCCACGGACTCGTCATCGGTCACGTCGCAGGCCAGCATGGTGACGCCCTCGAGGTTATCGGAGGCTGCGAGGCTTTCGGAGGCTGCACCACGGCTGGTTCCGAAGACGCGATAACCCGCACCCTGCAAGGCTTTGGCCGTCGCGCAGCCGATGCCGGAGGATGCCCCCGTCACCACGGCGACGCCGGGACTGATTGTGTTCATGGAAATCGTCTCTTTCAGGCCAGGCTCCTCAGGATGAGGGCTGAAATTTCCAAAATGGACTCTCAGGGATTGCGGCAATTGCGCTGCGCGCCTTAACCCAAGACATCGTCATTGGCGCCGTCCCGGCTGTGCGGCGCCCGTGGACGATTGCGGCAGCACGCTCTCGGCAGCAGCCTGCAGGAACCGCTTCGACATCTGCTCGTCGTTGACGGCGCGTGCGAGGAGCACCGCTCCGACCATCGTCGAGAGAATGGCCATGGCCTTGCCGTCCGGCTCGCCGCCCTCGGCCAGCTTGTCGTCGGTCGACTTGTCGTCGGCCGGCTTGCCGACCCAGCCAGCCATCATGTCGAGATAGTCCTTGATCCCGGCCTCGAATGACGCCTTCACGTCGGGGCCCTGCCTGGCGGCATCGGAACCCAGCGCGACGACCGGGCAGCCATCCGTCTTCTCGGCGCAATGACCCATGCTGAGATAGAATTCGACCACGGCCGATAGCGGGTCTTCAGGGTTGGCCCCGGCAGCGGCCGACCATCTGCCCAAGGCGCTCTCCAAGGCGCGCCTGGAGGCCTGCGCGGCCAGGTCGTCCTTGGATTCGAACTGCTTGTAGAAGGCGCCCTGCGTCAGCCCGGCACCGGCCATCAGATCCTTCAGGCCGATGCCGTCAAATCCATGCTCCCGGAAAAGCCGACTTGCCGCATCGATCACCGCTTGCCGGTTTTCCTGCGCCTGAACACGACTGACCCGCATTGCCGATCTCCATAATTAGATTGCGTTCGACATCTATAATCGATATAGAGTTCGAACGCAATCTAATTGGCAAGCGGGCGATGAGCAAGAAGGCTATGGGCAAGCAGGCGATGGGCAAGAGAAAGAGATCGGTGATCGTCGCAGGGAGCGTTGTGCTCGCAGCCGCAGTGGTGGCAGCGTTCGTCGTGCTCTCGGCGCGCCCGCAGAAGGCTTCTGCCGTGAGCGACCCGCGGCAGCATGCTCCGATCGTCAGGCTGGTTGCGGCAACACCTGTCGCCGAAGCCGAACGCCGCTTCACCGGCGTCATCGCTCCCAGGGTCCAGAGCAATCTCGGCTTCCGCGTTGCCGGCAAGATCGTCGAACGGCTCGTGAATTCCGGCCAGGCCGTGACAGTCGGCCAGGCGCTGATGCGGATCGACGAGACCGACCTGCGGCTCGCGCTCACCGCAAAACGCAATGCCGCTGCGGCGGCGCGCGCCGTCCTGGTTCAGGCGAGGGCTGACGAAAAACGCTACGCCGTTCTGGTCAAGGACGGGTTCGCTGCGAGCCCGCAACGCTACGAACAGGCAAAGGCGGCGCTGGACACAGCCTCAGCGCAGCTCGCCGCCGCGGAAGCGGACGAGAAGGTCGCGGAAAACGGATCGAGCTATTCCCTTCTGGTCGCCGATGCCGATGGCACGGTTGTCGAAACCCTCGGTGAGCCGGGACAGGTCGTCACCGCCGGCCAGACCGTCATCAGGCTGGCCCAGGCCGGCCCTCGCGAGGCAGTCGTCGCACTGCCCGAGACGATCAGGCCGGCCATCGGCTCGGCGGCCGTGGCCAGCCTCTATGGCAGCGAGGCTCGCCGCTACGCCGCCACGCTCCGGCAATTGTCGGATTCCGCGGATGCCCAGACCCGCACCTATGAAGCGCGCTATGTGCTTGATGGCGAGGGCGCGGCAGCACCGCTCGGGGCAACCGTGACCATCCGGCTGGCAAACCAGGCGAGCCAGCCGGAGATGGAAGTGCCGCTCGGAGCGGTCCTGGATGACGGCCAGAAAACCGGTGTCTGGCTGATGGATGAAGCGACCTCGACGGTGAGGTTTCGCCCCGTCAGGCTGGTGCGCGTGACCAGCGAGACTGCCGTGATCTCCGGACTGAGGGCCGGCGAGCCGGTCGTTTCGCTCGGTGCTCATCTTCTGACGGACGGCGCCGCCGTCCGGACCGGTGTTCAGGCACAGGCGGCGAGCCGATGAGCTTCAATCTTTCAGCGATCGCGGTTCGCGAGCGAGCCGTCACCCTGTTCTTCATCATTCTGCTGGCGGCCGCGGGCCTCTACGCATTCGTCAAGCTGGGACGGGCGGAGGATCCGTCCTTTACGATCAAGAGCCTGACGGTCACCGTCGCATGGCCCGGCGCGACCGCCCGCGAGATGCAAGACCTCGTCTCCGAGCCGCTCGAGAAACGTATCCAGGAGCTGACATATTACGATCGCGTCGAAACCATAGCGCGTCCCGGCTTCGCCTTTCTCACGATCACGTTGAAGGACAGCACGCCTCCCTCGGCCGTCGAACAGGAGTTCTATCAGGCCCGCAAGAAGCTGGGAGACGAGGCCCGCAACCTGCCCCCGGGCGTGCTCGGACCCTTCGTCAACGACGAATTCTCCGATGTCAGCTTCGGCCTCTACGCGCTCAAAGCCAAGGGCATGCCGATGCGCGAACTGGCGCGTCAGGCCGAGGTCATCCGTCAGGACCTTCTGCATGTGCCCGGCGTCAAGAAGATCAACATTCTCGGCGAGCGGCCCGAACAGATCTTCGTCGAGTTCTCCTATACCAAGCTCGCAACCCTCGGCGTGTCCGCACGCGACATCGCCAGTGCGCTGCAACGCCAGAATACCGTCACGCCGGCGGGCTCCATCGACACGCGCGGCCCGCAGGTCTTCGTCCGGTTCGACGGCGCCTATGACAGCATCCAGGCGATCGCCGACACGCCGATCGCCGCCGGCGGACGGACGCTGAAACTCTCCGATGTTGCGGATGTCCGCCGCGGCTATCAGGACCCGGAGACCTACATCATCCGCCATGACGGCGAACCCGCCATCATGCTCGGCGCGGTGATGCAGCTGGGCTGGAACGGGCTGGAACTGGGCAAGGCGCTCGAAGCGCGATCGAGCGCGATCGCCGAGCGGCTTCCGCTCGGCATGACGCTCGCGAAAGTCAGTGACCAGGCCGTCAACATCGAAGCCGCGGTCAGCGAGTTCATGCTGAAATTCGCGATGGCGCTCGGCGTCGTGCTGTTCGTGAGCCTTGTCGCCCTGGGCTGGCGCGTCGGCATCGTCGTCGCGCTCGCGGTGCCGCTCACCCTTGCCGTCGTCTTCCTCATCATGCTGGAAACCGGCCGCTTCTTCGATCGCATCACGCTCGGCGCGCTGATCCTCGCGCTGGGGCTGCTGGTCGACGACGCCATCATCGCCATCGAGGTGATGGTGGTGAAGATGGAAGAAGGCATGGACCGGATCAAGGCGGCTGCCTACGCCTGGAGCCACACCGCAGCGCCGATGTTTTCGGGCACGCTGGTCACGATCATCGGCCTGATGCCAGTCGGCTTCGCCAGTTCGAGCGCCGGCGAATATGCCGGCAATATCTTCTGGGTCGTCGGCTTCGCGCTGATCGTCTCGTGGATCGTCGCGGTGGTCTTCACCCCCTATCTCGGCGTCAAGATGCTGCCGGACATCAAGCCGGTCGAGGGTGGCCATCACGCCATCTACAACACGCCGAACTATCGGCGCCTGCGCAGCGTCATCAAGTTCACCGTGCGCCACAAGTTCGTGACCTGCGCCGTCGTCGTGGTCGCCATGGGCCTCTCCGGGCTCGGCATGGGCGCGGTGAAACAGCAGTTCTTCCCGACATCCGATCGCCCGGAGGTGCTGGTCGAGGTCCGCATGCCGGAAGGTACCAGCATCGAAACGACGACGGCCGCGGTCGCAAAAGTCGAACGTTGGCTGAAGGATCAGGCCGAGGCGAAGATCGTCACGAGCTATGTCGGCCAGGGCGCGCCGCGCTTCTTCTTCGCCATGGCGCCGGAACTGCCGGACCCGGCCTTTGCCAAGCTCGTCGTGCTGACCGCGAATGCCGAAGCGCGCGAGACGCTGAAGCATCGGCTGCGCGATGCGATATCGGAGGGCCTCGCGCCCGAAGCCTTCATCCGCGTCACGCAGCTCGTGTTCGGACCCTACACGCCGTTCCCCGTCGAATTCCGCGTCATGGGGCCCGATCCGGCGCAGCTTTACCAGATCTCCGAAAAAGCCCTCGGCCTGATGAGGGGCGTCGCCGATGTTCGGCAGGCGAACCGGGACTGGGGCAACCGTTCTCCCGTGCTGCGTTACATTCCCGACCAGGACAGGCTCAATCTGATCGGGCTGTCGCCGGCAGAGGCAGGCCAGCAGATGCAGATGCTGGTCAGCGGTATCCCGGTGACGCAGGTTCGCGAAAATATTCGCAACGTGCCGGTCGTCGCCCGCAGCGCCGGCGAGAACCGTTTGGACCCGGCAAGGCTGGCCGATTTCTCGCTGATGAGCCGGGATGGCCGTCAGGTACCGCTCGATCAGATCGGGCGCTCCGAAATCCGGTTCGAGGAGCCGATCCTCAAACGCCGCGATCGCACGCCGATCATCACGATCCGCTCCGACATCAACGAGGCGACCCAGCCCCCGGAGGTCTCGAAGCAGGTCATGAAGGCCCTGCAGCCCCTGATCGCTTCGCTCCCGGTCGGCTACCGCATCGAGATGGCCGGCAACATCGAGGAATCGATCAAGGCCAACGATGCGCTCGCCAAGATCTTCCCGGTGATGATCGCCGCCATGCTGATCGTCATCATCCTGCAGGTCCGCAGCCTCTCGACGATGACCATGGTCATGCTGACGGCGCCGCTCGGGCTTGCCGGGGTGGTTCCGATGCTGATCGCCTTCGACCAGCCCTTCGGCTTCAATGCCATACTGGGCCTGATCGGACTGGCGGGCATCCTGATGCGCAACACGCTGATCCTGACCGAACAGATCCAGGAAAACCAGGTGGCCGGCCTCGACGATTATCACGCCGTGATCGAGGCGACGGTGCAGCGGACGCGGCCGGTCATCCTGACCGCGCTGGCAGCGGTCCTGGCCTTCATTCCACTCACCCATTCGGTGTTCTGGGGATCAATGGCCTACACGCTGATCGGCGGCACGGCGGCCGGGACCGTGCTCATCCTGCTCTTCCTGCCGGCCCTCTATGCCACATGGTTCCGGATCAAGCCGACGGCGGACGGGAACCATGAGGTTTCAACGGGGGAACCAGAACTGCGACCGGCACTGGCTGCCGAGTAGGGTTCCGTGGTGGAGTTTGGTTCGTCGATAATCCAAGCCAGTAAATCGAGCCAGATGACATTGCTCAGCCGTAGATTTATCCACCAGGGGTGTCTGACGATGAAACGCCTTACAAATTCGATTATACAAATTTTATTCGGCTTTGTTGTTCTTGCTCTGGCAAATTCTGCAAGTGTCGCGCAGACGAAAGCTACAATTCGGAGCACTGGAACCGAACGTCCGGAATCGATCATCTATATCGGAAATAGTTTCTTTTATTTCAACAACGGCATCAGTGGCATGGTTGCAAGAATCCTCGCATCTGCCGACCCTAAATACAAACTACGCTCGACACTCGTGACAATAAGTGGCTCCGGCTTCGATTGGCACGATGTTGGCTCGTATTTCCGCCCTGATGCGGTGGGGCGCTACACGATAGACGACAATAATGTTGTGACATTCAACCAGCCGAACCGCCTATTCGACCTGGCGATTATGATGGATTGTAGCCAATGCCCGGTTCATCCGAGGCTGCAAGGCATATTCTACGAATACGCAAAAATACACGCGGAGACTGCAAGAAAAAATGGCTCGGAGCCGGTTTTCTTCATGTCATGGGCCTATCTTGATAAGCCGGAGATGACTGAACAACTCGCCGAAGCCTACACCCGCATCGGAAATGAGAACAAGGCCCTGGTTATTCCTGCAGGGCTGGCATTCGCCAGATCTGTCAAAGAGCGCCCCGATATCCGCCTGTACATTGCCGACAAGCGGCATCCGACCATGGCGGGAACCTATCTGGCTGCCTTGACTATTTATGCTGCAATCTTCAAGAAAAGTCCGGTCGGAATCAGTTATACAGCCGATTTAGGCGAGGAATCAGCCCGATTTTTGCAGAAAGTTGCGTGGGATACCGTCAGTGATTATTTGGCGCCTTGATCGCCATCATGCTCCGGGTGCGCGCGTTCTCGATGATGGCGATGGCGATGCTGACCGCACCGCTGGGCGTGATCGGCCCGCAACGCCAACAGCTCAGGCATACGTCGCCAGAGCGTTTTCGCCAGGCCGTCATTGCGAGCGAAGCGAAGCAATCCAGGAAGGCTCGCTCTGCCGCCCTGGATTGCTTCGTCGCTCCGCTCCTCGCAATGACGGTGTGGCTCAGGCTAAATCCTCCCTGAGAGCATTGCTCGCGCGAAAAACCGGCTGCCGCTTTTTCGCAGCCCGCTCTAGCGGCCGGCCGAGCGGTGGCGAATGGCGCGCTCCAGCGACAGGAGCCCGCCATTCGCCAGCACCGCGAAAAGCGCCAGGAACACGCCGATCGCCATGATCGTGTCGAGGTCGCCCAGGCCCATCGCGTTGACGGCGGTGAAGCCCAGGCCGCGCTTCGAGGCGAACATCTCACCGATCAGGACGCCGAGCAGGCTCAGCGAGAAACCGATCCGGATGCCGGCGACGAGTTCGGGAATGATCGCCGGCAGCACGACTGATCGCACCACTTCGAACGCACTGAGCCGCATCACCTTGGCCGTGCGCAGATAGACCGGCTTCAACTGGGTGATGGCGTTGCGCGTCAGGAGCGTGATCGGCACGAGCCCATGCATGATGCCGAAGGCGACCTTCGCCGGCATGCCGAGCCCGAAGATCAGCAGGACCAGCGGATAAAGCGTCACCTTCGGCAGCGAGTAGAACGTCACCAGGATCGGTTCCATCACCTCGCCGACCGGCCGCAGCAAAGCGAGCACGACGCCGAGCCCGATGCCGAGCACGATCGACAGCACCAGCGCCCAGGCGAAGGCCGTGCCGGTCTCGACGACGTCGAGCCAGAAGCGGCCGCTCCCCATCAGTACGACGAGCCGCGCCAAGGTCGCGGCGGGCGAACTGATCGCGCCCGATGCGGTGGCGAGGTGCAGACCCTGCCAGCACAGGATCAGGACCAGGGCCAGCACGATCGGCGGCACGACGTTTCGCAAGGCTTCACCTGGCAGAGTTTTGCTCGGCATGGCTTTGCTCGGCATCTTGGACCTCAGCGGCGCAGGCGCGATTGCAGGCGGCGGTCGAGCCTGTCGAGCGTCATATTGACGAGCGTGACCGCGATCACGATCAGCAGCATCAGCCCGTACATCTGCCGGTTTTCAAAATTATTGTAGGCATAGGCGATGGCGTAGCCGAGCCCGTCGCCCGAGAGGATGAACTCCGAGGCGATGACGCCGATGAAGGAGTAGGCCACGCTCAATCGCGCCCCGGTGAAGAAATACGGCGCCGCCGCCGGCAGCTGGATCATGAGCGCGGTCTTGACCGGCGACAGGCGCATGATCCGGGCGGTGCGCAGCAGCACGGTCGGAATCCGGTCGAGGCCGTTCATTGTGGCGGTGATCATCGCCACGATCGAGAGCAGCACGGCGATGGCGATGATGGCGGCGCTGTTGACGCCAAACAGCACGATGAAGACCGGATAGAAGATGAAGGTCGGCACGGCGTAATAGCTCGCGAGATAGGGCTCGACCGCGCGCCGCAGAAAATCGCTGGCGTGGATCGCCACGCCCAGCACGAACCCCGCCGCAATCGAGATCACGACCGAGATCATCACATTGGTCAGGGTCAGGAGAATCGCGCGGTTGAACTCGCCCGACCACAGGATGTCGCTGAGGCTGCCGACCATCTCGCTGGGCGGGATGATCACGGTCCTGGCGACCCAGCCCAAGGCGCAGGCCAGTTCCAGCGCCAGCACGCAGGCCAGCACGACGGCCAGGGTGACGAGCGCGCGATATTTCATCGCGGTCCGGCGCCTTGCGTCTGCATGTGCTTCATCGTCTCGGCTCGCAGCTTCTCCCAGATTCGGCCGGTCATCTCACCGAAGCGCGGATCGGCGACGATCCGGCTGTCGCGGTCGCTTGGCCAGCCGGTCTCGATGATGTCGATGAACAGGCCCGGCCGCGCCGACATCACCCCGACGCGATCGGCCAGCATCGCGGCCTCGTCGAGCGAATGCGTGATCAGCAGCACGGTCGCCTTGGTCTCGCGCCAGAGCCGCAGCAATTCGTCGCCCATGATCAGCCGGGTCTGCTGGTCGAGCGCGCCGAAAGGCTCGTCGAGCAGGATCAGCCGCGGCTGCAGCACGAGCGTGCGTGCGATGCAGACGCGCTGACGCATGCCGCCCGAGAGCTGCGCCGGATAGGATTGCCGGAAATCGCGCAGGCCCATGAAGCCGACGGCGTAATCGACCCGGCGGTCGATCTCGGCCTGGCCGATTCCGGCCCGCTTCAGGCCGAAGGCGACATTGGCCTCGACCGTCAGCCAGGGAAACGAGGCGTCCTCCTGGAAGACGACGCCGATGCCGTCGGGCACGCCGGCGATCGGCTTGCCCTCGAAGCTCGCCGTGCCATCGCTGGGCGGGCTCAGCCCCGCCAGCACGTCGAGCAGCGTCGATTTTCCACAGCCCGACGGGCCGACGACCGAGAAGAACTCGCCCTGCCGGAGGTCGAGATCGATCGGCCCCAGCGCATGCAGCGTCTTGCCGCCGCCGGGAAACCGGTAATGGCGCGTCACGCCCTTGAGGCTCGCGGCCGGCGGCTCGGCTGCGGCTTTCGGCGCGTCGCGTGACGCCATGGCGACGACCGTCATTGGTCGGCCTTGAGGTCGGCCGGCAGGAAGGAGCGGTCGATCAGCGCCCCCCAATCCGGCAAGGCGGAGATTTCGCCGACGAGCTTGAGGCCCTCGCCGATCCGGTTCAGCTCGGCCATGCTGAAGGCGCCCTCGCTCCACATCTGCGGCTCGATCATGTTCAGCATCGCAACCTTGGCCAGGCCCGGATCCATGTTGAACTGCTTGGCGACCATGTCGGAGGCGGCTTCCGGCGCGCGGTAGATCGCCTGCACGCCCATGCGGCGGCCGGCGATCAGGGCCTTCAGCTGCTCGGGCTTGGCCTTGGCGAAGTCGCGGGTGGTGATGCCGACCGAGGTCGTCATCGCCGGCAGCAAGCCCTTGGCCGCGATCACCGTGCGGTAGCGATCCTTGCGCAGGATCGAGAGCGGCTCGATCAGGACGGCGGCCGAGACGGCTCCCTGCTCCAGCATGGTCAGCCCCTGCGTATAGCCGCCCGACGCGATGCGCTGGATCTTCGAGGCGTCGATGCCCTTCGCCGCCAGCTCCATCAGGAAGACCATTTCGGAGGTCGATTTCGGCGAGGTGATCGCGACCTTCTTGCCGACGAGGTCCTCGAGGCTCTTGATCTCCGAGTTCGGCATCGTCACGAGGCTGGCCTCGGCGACCGTGCGGGTGCCGGAATGGATCAGCACGATCGGCAGCCCCTGCCTGGCGGCCGCCAGGGCAGCGGCCGTGGCGACCTCGCCATAGGGCACATCGCTCGCCAGGATGTTGCGAACGCTGGTGCCGCCGCCACCCGAACCGATCACGCCGGTCACGTCGATGCCGGCCTTCTTGAAATCGCCCTGCTCGATTGCAACAGCCACCGGAGCGCCATAGAGGCTCGCGCCCCATTGCGTGATCGAGATTTCGACCGCGCCAGCCGGGCCGGACAAGATCGAGGTCGCAGCGAAGGCGAACGCCGCCACCAGGGATCGAGCGCTCCTGCGTGTCCTGAAAGCCATACGATTTCTCCCGAAAATCGCCGCCCGTGCTCCGAAGGGGAGGACGCGGCCGCAGTTGATAGCCAAGACTCGTGGATAGCCAAGCCCGGCGGTGCTCAGACCGTCTCGAAAACCTCGCTCAGCGTGATGCCCGATCGTCTCGACGACAATTCGATGGCCGCGTCCAGATCGGCCGCTCCCGTCGCGTGAATGGTGTAGAGCGCCCCGCCTGCCGCGACGCGCTGTCCGACCGAGGTCGCAAGATCGATGCCTGCGGCCTTGACCGCCGGCGCGCCGGCGCTGCGCGCGACGCCGGCCAATTGCCAGCCGTCGATGGCGGTGACGTGGCCCGCCTGCGCGGCCCGCACGATATGGGTCAGGGGTCCCGGCTCGGTCCGGGCCGTGCGTCCCTGCGCCGCTACGATGCGGTCGAAGCGCTCGCGTGCCGCGCCCGACGCCAGCAGCGCCTCGGCGCGCGCCCGTCCGCGTGTGGAATCGCCGATCGCGGGATCGAAGGACAGGATCTCTGCGGCGAAGGTCAGGGCCTTCTCGCGCAGGTCACTGGGCGCCGCCGGGTCGCAATCCAGCACCAGGCCGACATCGCGCAGCTCCAGAGCGGGCCCGATGCCGCGGCCGATCGCACTGCTGCCGTCAGTGCCCAGCGCCCGCACCGTGAGGCCAAGCCCGACGCCGACCAGCTCGAAGACGCGGCAGAGTTCCCGGGCATCAGCCAGGGTCTTCAGCTTGGCGTTGGGGCCATAGGGACAATCGACCGCGACATGGGTCGATCCCGAGGTCCACTTCTTCGACATGATCGAGGCGACCGACCAGCGGTTGCTGTCGAGGCCGAGCGGCCGCGTGATCGCATTGACCACGTCGTCGAGCGCGGAATGGTTGAGCCGGCCGTTCCAGGCGATGCAGGCGCCGGTCTGACGCACGACGCGGGCGACATCGGCAGCATTCAGGTCGACCCGGCAGGCGGCTTCCATCGCATCGGCCGTGCCCGATGCCGAGGTGATGGCGCGCGACGAGGTCTTCGGCATCAGCAGCCCGTGGGCGGCGACGATCGGGACCACGATCAGGGTGATGCGGCTGCCGGGAATGCCGCCGAGCGAATGCTTGTCGACGACGATCGGCGCGTCCCAGGCGATCCTGGCCATGAAGCGGCAGCGCGCCTGCGCCACAGCGACGACCTCGACATCGTCGAGGTTCTGGATCGTCTTGACCAGGAAGGCCGAGACCTCACTCTCGGGATAGCGATCCTCGACGATGTCGCGGAACAGCGTCTCGTATTCGTCGGCGCAGAGGCGCCCGCCATCGATCTTGCGGCAGAGCAGCGCGCGGCTGCCGGGTGTCGGCGTCCGCCTGATCGAGACCCTGTGGCCCTCCGGCAGCGCGAGCGCAGCGAAGGCCTCGACCGAGAGGCCGATCTCGTCATCACCGAGAAGCGTGCCCGGCTCGACCATGCTGACCGCGGCCCGCACGCTGCGCCCGCCGGCCATGAGCTCGATGCGCCCGCTGCCCGCATAGGTCGCGGCCGGCACCGCGCTGCTGTCCAGCGGCAGGAAGGCCATGTTCGTGCGCCCCGCATGGATCGGCATGCGGCGCAGCGCCATGCGCGCGGCGGCGGTCTCGATCGCCGCGACAAGTTTTTCGATCCCGGCCTCGACACTCGCATCGTTGGCGACCGTCAGGAGCTCGATCCCGTCCGGCAGCGGATCGGGGCTGCGGTCGAGGCGCAGCTCGATCTCGGCGGCGCTCTCGCGGCCACGCGCCAGGAGGCGCTCCCGCAATCTTGCGCGTGGCGCCGTGATCTCGATGACGACGAGGCGCGGCACGATGTCCATGAGCCCCGCCAATGCCCCGCGCGAGCCATTGGCGACGACATGGCGCCCGGCCTCCAGCTCGGCGCGCAGCTCAATCGGCAGCCCATAATTCAGCCCATGCGCCTGCCAGCGATGCAGGAAGCCGCCGGCCGCGGCATGGCGTTCGAATTCTTGGGGAGAGACGGGCTCGTGATCCTCGCCCGGCCCTTCCGCACGCGTGATGACCCGCCGGCAGGCGACATAGCGGCCTGACGCTGCAAGAGCTGGCGCGGCAAGAGCTGGTGCGGCAAGACCTGACGCCGAAAGAGTGGTCATCGCGCCGGCGATCAGCGTGTCCTTCCCGACACCGCTCGCACCAACAATGACGAAGAGAATGCCGGGTTTCATCGGGTTTCGTCCGCCTGCCTCGTCAGCGCGGCTCGTCGAGGCCGATATCGACCGCCGGCGCCGACTGCAGCGGCCGGCTCGTCGAGACGTAGTCGACGCCGGTCTCGGCGATCGCGGCGATCGTATCGAGCCTGATCCCGCCCGAGGCCTCCAGCGCCGCCCGGCCAGCGACGAAGAGGACGGCCTCGCGCATCGCAGGGATCGCCATGTTGTCGAGCATGATCACATCGGCGCCTGCCGCCAGAGCCTCGCGGACCTGCTCCAGCCGGTCGCATTCGACCTCGATCTTGGTCAGCGCCGGAACCTTCAGCTTCGCCCGGCGAACCGCCTCGGAGATGCTGCCACAGACCGCGATGTGGTTGTCCTTGAGCATCACGCCATTGTCGAGGCCGAGCCGGTGATTGAGCGCACCGCCGCAGGCGGAGGCATGCTTCTCCAGCATCCGCAGGCCCGGCGTCGTCTTGCGGGTATCGAGCAGCCGCGCCTTGGTGTGGGCGATGGCGGAGGCATATTTCGCGGTCTCGGTCGCGATGCCCGACAGACGCTGGACAATGTTGAGCGCCACGCGCTCGGCGGTGAGCAGAGCCTGGGCCGGCCCGCTGACGATCATCAGCACCGCGCCCTTGTCGACGGCTTGTCCGTCCTCGACCTTCAGCTCGATCTGGCAGGACGGCTCGTAGCGCGTGAAGACGGCGGCGGCGACCTCTATGCCGGCGACCGTGATCGGCTCGCGCGCATTCATGTGAAAGGTGGCCCGGGCTTTCGGATCGATCATCAGCTGGGCCGTCAGGTCGAAGAAGCCAATGTCCTCCGCCAGCCAGAGGTCGATCATGCGAAGTGCGGAGAAGCGGTCATACATGCGTCTTGCCTCACGATGATTCGAACAGGTTGGATGCGAACGGGTTGCCTAAAAGAAGAGAGTGTACCCTGTTTAGAGGATGGAGCCTTGCCGGCCCAAGGACGCAGCTCCGCGCAGACACAGGGATCCATCCTAGCGCGTCGTTCTCGGGCTTGCCCCGAGAATCTCGGGCCGGAGGAGGCTTGGTCAAAGGGAGCCCTTCCATCACGAGATGGCCCCTGAGCGGATCATGCACGGCTCTCCCGTCGCGGGCGTGATGAAGCGAAGTGCCCGATGAAGGGCGCGGGGAACCCTTCTCCCGGATGGGAGAAGGGCAGGGATGAGGGTGTGCCGCTGATTGTTGAGGCGCGAACCGCGCCGCAGCGCGGGCTTCATCCTGAAAGCGCAGGACATGATGCGGAACCGCTTGCGCGATCTGGTTGTCTGGCCTGCCCTCATCCCTGCCCTTCTCCCACACGGGAGAAGGGTTCCCCGCGCCTGTCTCATTCGTCACCGCCCGCTGGAAAGCCTTCAATGAAAGGAGCTTTTCGATCGGGCGCTCGCGGCGAACTGGACAGTCATGGGGCAAGCCCAGATCAAGTCATCACACCTAACGCGGATGTTCCCGTCGCCAGGTCTCGGGCCGCTCGAAGTCGAGCGCCCAGAGCCCGCGCCCGGCCGCCCTCGCCTGCTCTTCCTCGCTGCGGTAGCCGCCATAGGCGACCGCCTGGCCCTGCCGCACCAGCTCGGCGTTGATGTCGATCTCGCCGACACGGCAATGAGCGAGGCCGCGGCCATAGCGATCGATCTTGCCGATCTCGCAGGTGACGAGGCCACGCTCCAGCAAATCAGACAAAGCGCGGCGCGCTGTACGTCCGCAATCGACCGGCCTGCCCGCCTTGGTCGTGCAGCTCTGGCGATATTCGGGCGCATCCAGCCCTTCCAGGCGCAATTCCTCGCCGTTCAGCCGCAGCGAATCGCCGTCGATCGCCTGCGCCGCGCCGGTCAGCATGCGCGCAGGCCCGAGCCGATATTGCAGCACGGCGCCCGCTATCGCCAATAAACCAAGGATTCCAAGGGCGACCACGAGATCGACCAGCCGGCTGACGCGCCGCCAGCCGAAGGGGCCTGACCTGAAACGACCGAATCCGAAGCGCGCCATCAGGAAGAGCTTAACGATTTACCGACCATGATGGCGAGCCGGCGGTGCATCCTGCGCTGCCGGGCGAGGACATTTTTGCTTCGATCATGGCGGAAGTCACGGCTGAACAGGTGCAACGCGGGCGTGGGCCCGACCCGAACGCATTGGCGCGCCGCAAGCTCGTCACGCGCGAGGTCAAGTCGGTGCGCGAGCGGCTGACCTCCTCGACCGGCCTCGAGCGCGCCTTCGACTACGAATTGCTGCGCCTGTTCGCGCAATACCGCATGAACGGCACGGTCGGCACGCTGGTGCTGGCGCTTTGCATCGCGGCGGCGGCCTGCCTGTGGACACCGATCTCCAGGGTCGCGCCCTGGGTCGGCGCCGTCATCCTCAGCTCCCTGGTCATCGTGATCCTGTGTCGGCGTTTCCTGGCGCAGGAGACCGGCGATGTCCGGATCGGGCTGTGGCGCCGTCTCTTCGCCCTGGCAGAAGGGGTCCATGGCTTCACCTGGTCCCTGATCCTGTTGCTGTTCGCGCAGAGCAGCGCGCCGGGCGCCAAGGTCTTCGTCACCACGACCCTGCTGATCGTCAGCGCGCTGACCGTGATGCTGTCGGCCTCGATTCCGATCGCGGTCTATGCCGGATTGCTCCCGATCACCGTCGGCATCGGCCTGTTCTTCTGGGGCCGCAGCGACATCGACAGCGTGACGATGGCGCTGATGGCGGCTTCCGCCCAGTTCTTCTTCATCTTCCTGGCGAACCGGCTCTATGCCAGCTCGGTCTCGACCATCGAATTCCGCGCCGAAAAGGACGCGCTGATCGCGGAGCTGGAAACCGCGACCGCCAATTCCGACGAGGCCAGGCGCAAGGCGGAGGAAGCCAATCTCGCCAAATCGCGCTTCCTGGCCACGATGAGCCATGAGTTGCGCACGCCGCTCAACGCGATCCTGGGCTTCTCGGAGGTGATGAAGAACGAGGTGTTCGGCGGGCACGCCAATGCCGCCTACAAGGAATATTCCGCCGACATCCACGGTTCGGGCCAGCATCTGCTCGAACTGATCAACGAGATCCTCGATCTCTCGCGCATCGAGGCCGGCAAATACGAGCTGAACGAGGAGGCGCTCTCGCTCGCCGCCATCGCCGATGATTGCCGCCACATGCTGAACCTGCGCGCCAAGGCCAAGGGCCAGACGATCCGCGAGGCGATCGAGCCGCATCTGCCCAAGGTCTGGGCCGATGAGCGGGCGATCCGGCAGGTGGTGCTGAACATCCTCTCCAACGCGATCAAGTTCACCCCGCAGGGCGGCGAGATCTCGATCAAGGTCGGCTGGACCGCCAATGGCGGGCAATATGTCTCGATCACCGATACGGGACCGGGCATCCCGGAGGATGAAATCCCGATCGTGCTGCAGACCTTCGGGCGCGGCTCGCTGGCGATCAAGACGGCCGAGCAGGGCTCAGGCCTCGGCCTGCCGATCGTGAAGGGGCTGATCGACCTGCATAGCGGCGGCTTCCACCTGAAATCGAAGCCGCGCGCCGGAACCGAAGTGACGATCACGCTCCCGGCCGAGCGGGTGATGGATACGCTGGCGGCCCTGCCGGAACCGACGACGCGGGCGGCTTGAGGGGAGAGGGGCGAGTAGCGAATGGCGAGTGGCGAATAGAACCACTCTCACTATTCGCTACTCGCTACTCGCTACTCGCTATTTCGCCTGAAGGAGCGAGTAGCGAATAGAGCCACTCTCACCATTCGCTACTCGCCATTCGCCACTCGCCCCTCCCCCCACTCAATCCACGACCCGGACCGCACCTTTGGCTGCGCTCGTCGTCATCGCGGCATAGGCCTTGAGCGCGGTCGTGATCTTGCGCTTGCGCGGCGCGGCGGGCTTCCAGGCGTCCTTGCCCTTGGCCTCCATCGCGGCGCGCCGGCGCGCCAGCTCCTCCTGCGAAACCTGCAGGCTGATGCCGCGGTTGGGGATATCGATCGCGATGATGTCGCCGTTTTCGACGAGACCGATCGCGCCGCCCTCCGCGGCTTCAGGCGAGACATGGCCGATCGAGAGGCCGGACGAGCCGCCCGAAAAGCGCCCATCGGTGACCAGCGCGCAGGCCTTGCCGAGCCCCTTCGATCTCAGATAGCTCGTCGGATAGAGCATTTCCTGCATGCCCGGCCCGCCGCGCGGCCCCTCATAGCGAATGACGACGACGTCGCCCTCCCGGACCTTGCGGTTGAGAATGCCCTCGACGGCGGCGTCCTGGCTCTCGAAGATCACCGCCGGCCCGGAAAAGCTCAGGATCGAGGCGTCGACGCCGGCCGTCTTCACGATGCAGCCGTCGAGCGCGATGTTCCCGGAGAGCACGGCGAGCCCGCCATCCCTGGAATGGGCATGATCCTTGTCGCGGATGACGCCGCCGGCGCGATCGAGATCGAGCTCCTCGAAGCGGCGCTCCTGGCTGAAGGCGACCTGCGTCGGCACGCCGCCCGGCGCTGCGCTGTAGAATGAGCGCACTGCCTCGCTCTGCGTCCGGGTGATGTCCCAGCGCGACAGGGCCTCAGCCATCGTCGCCGCATGGACCGTCGGCAGCGAGGTGTCGATCAGCCCGGCGCGCTCGAGCTCGCCGAGGATCGCCATGATGCCGCCGGCGCGGTGGACATCCTCCATATGGACGTTGGCGACCGAGGGCGCGACCTTGCACAGCACGGGCACACGCCGCGACAAGCGGTCGATATCGGCCATGGTGAAAGCGATCTCGGCCTCATGGGCGGCGGCGAGCAGATGCAGCACCGTATTGGTCGAGCCGCCCATGGCGATGTCGAGCGTCATCGCGTTCTCGAAGGCCTTGAAGCTCGCGACGTTGCGCGGCAGCACGCTCGCATCGTCCTGCTCGTACCAGCGCCGGGCGATGTCGACGATCAGGTGCCCGGCCTCGACGAAGAGGCGCTTGCGGTCGGCATGCGTCGCCAGCACCGAGCCGTTGCCCGGCAGCGCCAGCCCCAGCGCCTCGGTCAGGCAGTTCATCGAATTGGCGGTGAACATGCCCGAGCAGGAGCCGCAGGTCGGGCAGGCGGAGCGCTCGATCACATCGACTTCGCTGTCGGAATATTTGCTGTCGGCGGCGGCGACCATCGCATCGACGAGGTCGACCTTCTTGAGCACGCCCTCGGCGATGTACTTGCCCGCTTCCATCGGCCCGCCGGAGACGAAGACGGCGGGGATGTTGAGCCGCATCGCCGCCATCAGCATGCCGGGCGTGATCTTGTCGCAGTTCGAGATGCAGACCATCGCGTCGGCGCAATGGGCGTTGACCATGTACTCGACGCTGTCGGCGATGATCTCGCGCGAGGGCAGGCTGTAGAGCATGCCGTCATGGCCCATCGCGATGCCGTCATCGACCGCGATGGTGTTGAACTCCTTGGCGACGCCGCCGGCCTGCTCGATCTCGCGGGCGACGAGCTGGCCGAGATCCTTGAGATGGACATGGCCCGGCACGAACTGGGTGAAGGAGTTGACCACGGCGATGATCGGCTTGCCGAAATCGCTGTCCTTCATGCCCGTGGCGCGCCACAGGCCGCGCGCGCCGGCCATGTTGCGGCCCTTGGTGGTGGTGTCGGATCTCAGCTTCGGCATGATTCACCCTCTCCGCCCGGGAGACTGGACGTCAAAACAATCGCCGGCACTCATCAAAGAGTGAGAGCAGGATCGACGCGAAAAACCGGTCTCCACTTTTTCGCATCCTGCTCTAATCGCTGCGCCGCCGCCGGCAAAATTGAATTCTTCGATTTCCAGGATCGGTGCGGCCGATCGCAAGTCGCTATCGCAGGGAGCTGGAGACGGCCCGCCGGAGTTGGCATAACCAGGCATGGCCGGAGGTTTCGACGGCAGGCGCGTCGGGAAGACACCGCATGATCCGCAACATCGACATCGACCTGATGCGCTGCCTGGTGACCATCGCCGAGAAGGGCAGTTTTACGCGGGCGGCGGCTGCGCTGTTCCGCAGCCAGTCGACGATCAGTTCGCAGGTGCGCCGGCTGGAGGAGCTGGTCGGCCACACCTTGCTGCAGCGCTCGCCCCATGAAGTGGCGCTGACGCGCGCCGGCGAGGATTTCCTGGGTTATGCGCGCCGCATCGTGGCGCTGCATGACGAGGCGCTCGACGTCGCCGATGCGCAGAGCGTGAGCGGGCCGGTGCGGCTGGCGGTGATGGACGACTATGCCACGATCGTGCTGCCGGAGACGCTCGCCCGCTTCGTGCGCTCCCATCCCGATGTCGAGCTCGAGGTCACGACCGGCTTCACCCGGGACCTGCTGACCAGGCTCGGCGAAGAGTTCGACCTCGTGCTCACGACCCAGAAGCAGGGCGACGGGCGCGGCGAGGTGCTGCGCAGCGAACGGACGCTCTGGGCCTGCTCCGACCGGCATGGCCTGTCGCTGGAACATGGCCTGTCACTGGAACAGCCCCTCAAGCTTGCTCTGCTCAGCGCGCCCAACATGTACCGGGAATGGGGGCTCGCTGCCCTGAACGCGGCGGGGCTGAGCTGGCGCATCCTGTTCAGCAGCTCCAGCATCGGCGCGGTCGAGGCCATGGCGGCTTCGGGCGCCGCCCTGACCATCGTCAAGGCCGGCACGGCGCGGCCGGGCTTGCGCCTGCTCGACACGGCCGACGGCTTGCCGGCCCTGCCGGCCTCCGAGATCGCGCTGCACATGGCGCCTGGCCGGGCCAGCCCCGCCATGCGGGCGCTCTGCGACTTCCTGCGGCAGGCGCTGACGCAAGGCGGCGATGGAGACGCGCCTGACGACGGCTCCTCTGGGTGAGGGCTGTGAAGCTAAGGCTGTGGCACTGGCGGCGTGTCCCGTCATTGCGAGGAGCGTCAGCGACGAAGCAATCCAGGAGGGCTCGCTCTACGCCTCCCTGGATTGCTTCGCTGCGCTCGCAATGACGATGCGGCCCCGTCTCTCAGGATGAGGGCTCGCGAAATTGCCAAACGGCGCTCAGGCCTCCGCCGTCCCCTTCCCCGCCACACCAGCCTGAGCGAAGGTCGCCATGCCGGAATGGATCGCGGCGGCGGCCTTGACCAGCGAGGCGGCGAGCGCAGCGCCCGTGCCCTCGCCCAGCCGCATGTCGAGCGCCAAAAGCGGCTGCTTGCCGAGCCGGGCCAGGACCTGCGCATGCGCGCCCTCGGCCGAGAGATGGCCGGCGAGGCAATGGTCGATCGATGACGGCTCCAGCGCGTGCAGGATCGCAGCGGCGGCGGTGACGACATAGCCGTCGAGAATGACCGGGATACGCTGCGAGCGCGCGGCGATGATGGCACCGCAGATCGCCGCGATCTCGCGCCCGCCGAAGCGGCGCAGGACCTCGAGCGGGTCGCTGAGATGGGCGGCGTGCAGGGCGAGCCCCGCCTCGACGGCGGCGACCTTGCGCTTCAGACCCGCATCATCGACGCCGGTGCCGCGGCCGCACCAGATCGCGGCATCGCCGCCATAGAGCGCGGCGTAAATCGCAGCTGCCGAGGTGGTGTTGCCGATGCCCATCTCGCCAAGACAAAGCAGATCAGCCCCGCCCGCGAGCGCCTCCATGCCGAAGGCCATGGTGGCGACGCAGGCGCGCTCATCAAGCGCGTCCCCTTGCGTGAAATCGCCGGTCGGCAGGTCGAGCGCCAGGTCGAAGACCTTGAAGCCGATATCGAAGGCCGCGCAGATCTGGTTGATCGCCGCGCCGCCGGCGGCGAAATTCTCCAGCATCTGGCGCGTGACCGCCTGCGGAAAGGCGGAGACGCCCTGGGCCACGACGCCATGATTGCCGGCGAAGACGCAGACCAGCGGCCGGTCGACGCGCGGAATCGGCTTGGCCTGCCAGGCGGCGAGCCATTCGGCAATCTCCTCCATGCGGCCGAGGCTGCCGGCGGGCTTGGTCAGCTCCTTGTCGCGGGCACGCACCGCATTGGCCGCAGCCATGTCGGGGCCGGGCATGGCGGCAATGAGCTGGCGGATATCGTCGAAGGGCAAGCCGGAAGCGGGCATGGGCGTCTCGTCGGGCGATGCGGAGATGGGCACCGGGCGCTTCGCCATGGCGGCCGGCTCGCCGCTGCTGCTATAGGCTCGCACGCATGAAGACAATCGAGGACAACGGGACGGCATGAGCGAAACAGCATGAGCGAGACGCAGGCCGAGAGCACAAACACCCCGCAAGACGAGCCGACATTTCAGGACGAGCCGTCATTGCAGGACGAGCCGACTTGGCCGGGCTGGCTGGCGGCAACCGCGATCTGCGTGCGCTTCTATTCGCGGCTGCCGTTTCCGCGCCTGGCGAGCGAAGGCGAGGTCCACGCCATGCCGGACTTCCGGCTGGTACCGCGCGCCCTGCCGCTCGCCGCCCTCCTCATCGCGCTGCCCGCCGCGCTGATCCTGCTGGGCGCGGGCCTTGCCGGCATCAACCCGACGCTTTCAGCCGTGCTCGCCGTCACCGCGCTCGTGCTCACCACCGGGGCCTTCCATGAGGACGGTCTCGCCGACGCCGCTGACGGGCTGTTCGGCGGACATACCCCGGAACGGCGCCTGGAGATCATGAAGGACAGCCGCGTCGGCACTTTTGGGGCGATGGCGCTGAGCTTGTCGCTGCTGCTGCGGGTCACCGCGCTGGCCGCGATCCTGGCGGCGGCGGGCCCCTGGGCGGCGGCCGGCGCTGTCCTCATCGCCGCGCCCTGGTCGCGCGCGGAGGGCATCTATCTGCTCGCGACCGAGAAACCGGCGCGCATGGAGGGCACATCAGTGGCGGTCGGCCGGCCGACGGGACGCACGGCCTTGATCGCATTTTGCCTGTCGGCTGCCTTTGCGATCGTTCTCGACACCTCGCTTTCCCCGCCCCCCTTCGGCCTGGTGCTCGGCTGGTTCCTCAGCTTCGGCACCGGGATAGTCTTCAAGCGGCTCTGCCGCCGCCTGATCGGCGGGCAGACCGGCGATATCGTCGGCGCGATGCAGCAGCTCTCCGAAATCGCGATCTATCTCGGCTTCGCACTCATGCTGGGGGCGGCCAAGCTGTGACCACTGCGTCGAGTCCAGTCATATCGAGTCCCTGCATCAAGATCTGCGTGATCGACCCCGCCAGCAAGCTCTGCCAGGGCTGCGGCCGGACGCTCCCGGAATCGCGCAATGGGCTGGCATGAGCGAGGCCGAGCGGCTGGCGGTGATGGCGCTGCTGCCGGAACGCATGCGGGCGCAAGTCGATCGAAACTGAACACCCGCGGCCCGTCATTGCGAGCACCCGGTCTTGCCTTCGGCAAGCCCGAGTACAGGCTCAGCGAAGCAATCCAGGGGGACTGGCGACGCGTCTTACCCAGTCCTCCTGGATTGCTTCGTCGCTTCGCTCCTCGCAATGACGGGTGCGGCGCCGAGCGGGCTTATTCCGACCCTGCCGCTGTTGCGAC
Source organism: Bosea vaviloviae (assembly GCF_001741865.1). Taxonomy (NCBI): domain Bacteria; kingdom Pseudomonadati; phylum Pseudomonadota; class Alphaproteobacteria; order Hyphomicrobiales; family Alloboseaceae; genus Allobosea; species Allobosea vaviloviae. Next base: position 2,980,509 of record NZ_CP017147.1, on the reverse strand, counting down.
GAGCGCTTCGCCCGCCAGCCGGTAGAAGATTTTCTCCCGCTGCGCGACCGCGCCCAGGCTCTCATAGAAGCGCAGCAATTCGGGATTGGCGGCGTCCGCCGTCCAGTCGAGACGCTTATGGCCGCGCGCCAAGGCGAGGTCGGCAAGCGCGCGCATGAGGGCGCGGCCGATGCCGGCCCCGCGCGCCTCACGCGCCACGTAAAGCTCCTTCAGGAAGAAGCCCGAGGTCAGGCCGGGTCCGGGATAGATCGCCGCCGCCGCGGCGAAGCCGAGCAGCGCCGCGCCATCCCCAGCGATCAGAAGCTCGACGCCGGCAGGCGGTGACGCGATGCCGGCCAGGATCTGCGCCGGCTCCGGGCACGGCACGCGGTAATGCCCCTGCATCTCGACCATCAGCGCCACCAGCGCCGGATGGTCGGCTTGCGTGAGATGGCGAATGCAGATTTTCCGGGTCTGGGCTGCCATCACTTGCCTCCCTCCATCACTTGCCCCTTCAGAACTTGCCCCTTCAGACAAGCAGCGACCAGAGGAAGCGCGAGGCGATGACCAGCAGGAACAGCCCGAAGGCCACCTCCAGCTTGCGCTTCGAGAGCCTATGCGCCAGGCGCGCGCCGATCGGGGCCGTCCAGATCGAGGTCGGGATGAAGAGCAGGAAACCGATGAAGGAGACATAGCCGAGCGAGAGCGGCGGCAGCAGGTCCATCTTCGGCCAGCCGGCATAGATGAAGCCGAGCGCGCCGGGGATCGAGATCAGGACGCCCAGCCCCGAGGAGGTCGCAACGGCCTGGTGGATCGGGCGGCCATAGAAGGTCATGAACAGGCTCGACAATTGGCCGCCGCCGATGCCCATCAGGGCCGAGAGCACGCCGATGATGCCGCCATAGACCGTCATCAACGGCCGGCCCGGCATCTCGGAGCCGAGCTGCCAGCGATCCGAAGCGAAGAGCAAGCGCATGGCGCTGGCAACCGCGACGACGACGAAGACGATCTTGAACAGATCAGGCGGCGCGAAGCGGGCGACATAGCTGCCGAGGAGGACGCCGAGCACGACCGGCACGGCCCAGACCTTGAGGATGTCGAGATCGACCAGCCCCTTGGCGCGATGGGCGTTGAAGGAGCGGATCGAGGTCGGAATGATGATGGCGAGCGAGGTGCCGACGCAAAGCGGCATGCGCACCTCTTCGGGCACGCCGATGACGCGGAAGACCTCGTAGAGCACGGGTACGATGACCGCGCCGCCGCCGACACCGAAAAGACCCGCGAGCACGCCGGTGAAGGCGCCTGCGACGATGAGCGAGACGGCGAGGAAGACGAGATCGCCGATCGGTATTCCAGCAAACATGGGATGAGCCCGGTGATTTTCAGGCGCATCCTGTGGGCGATTTCGTCCGCGACGGCAAGGCGCCTGCGGCAGAGCCGGCATGCCAAGGCAGGATGGACTGGACAGGAGCCAGGCAAGCAAGAGCCGGACCGTGGCGGGGCTCTTCCCATGCGGCTGCGGCAAGGCAGCCCCCTTGCCACGGGGGCTCGACCGCGCGCAACTGTGCGGCCGATCCTGAGACCTGCGTCCTTCGCAGGAGCGATGTTCTAAACGTTTGAAATCGACGCCGCTGCAACCCATCATCGGAAAGGATCGGAGGCCACTCGGAGAGGGCGCGCAGCACCCGGACTAAATCGTTTCAATCAATAAAAATTGAGGGAGGTTATGATGACAGACCCCTATGAAGCGACATCCCAGCAAGGCGCGCTTTCGCGGCGAGCCCTGATCAGAGCGACCGGCGCCGGCGTGCTCGCCGCGGCAGCCGGCCCCGTTCTGGCGCAGACTGCAGCCACCCCCGCCGCACCGCCGACCACCGTCACCAACCCGCCGCGCGATTTCAGCCCGCGCGGCGCGCCTACGACCTATTTCTGGGACCCCGACATCATCGCGGTCGATCCCTCCTTCAACGGCCTGGCGCAGCCCAACAGCGCCATCAAGCGGCTCTGGACCGGCGGGCTCTGGCTGGAAGGGCCGGCCTGGAACGCGCAGGGGCGCTACCTGGTCTGGAGCGACATTCCCAACAACCGGCAACTGCGCTGGATCGAGGATGACGGGCATGTCAGCGTCTTCCGCACGCCCTCGGGCAACAGCAACGGCAACAGCTTCGACTTCCAGGGCCGGCAGCTCTCCTGCGAGCATCTCAACCGCCGCGTCGTGCGCTATGAGCTCGACGGCTCGGCCACCGTGCTGGCCGACGCTTTCCAAGGCAAGAAGCTGAACTCGCCCAACGACATCGTCGCTCATCCCGACGGCAGCTACTGGTTCACCGACCCGCCCTATGGCGGCCAGCTCTATGAGGGCGCACCGGACGCGGCCGGCGGCCCGAGCAACGCCAATGGCAAGATCAATCCGCGACTCGGCCAGCCGCCGGGGGTGGGCCTCGCCAAGCGCGAACTGCCGACGAACTGCTACAGGATGGACCCGAGCGGGCGCATCGACCTCGTGGTCACCGAGCAGCAGGTGCCCGACCCCAACGGCCTGTGCTTCTCGCCCGATTACAAGAAGCTCTACGTCGCCTCGACCGGCAAGGGACCGGGCGACACCGGGCCGGGCGGCAAGGGCGACATCCATGTCTTCGATGTCGGCGCCGACAACAAGCTCTCGAACCAGAAGCTGTTCTCGAATTGCGTGATCGACGGCATCAATTGCGGGCCGGACGGCTTGCGCTGCGATGTCGAGGGCAATCTCTGGGCCTCGTCCAATGCCGGCCGCGCCGTCGGCTATAACGGCGTCACGGTGTTCAACCCCGAGGGCAAATTGATCGGCCGCATCCGGTTGCCGGAAATCTGCGGCAACATCTGCTTCGGCGGCCCCAAGCGCAACCGGCTGTTCATGGCCGCAAGCCAGTCGATCTACGCGGTCTATCTCGGCACGCAGGGCGCCGGGCCGGGCTGAATCAGCCTGATGTCACTCATGGAGGAGCCCCAGGGCGTGCCGCTCCGGGGCTTCTCCGTCATTCCGGCAGCCAAGCGGATGGCCTTTCACTGACGGCCTTCAGCAATGACCGATGGCGTTATTCTCCAGGCTGCGCACCTCGTCGAGAGGCGTCGCGGGGAACCCTTCTCCCGGATGGGAGAAGGGCAGGGATGAGGGCCTGCCGCTGATTGTTGGGGCGCAACCGCGCCGCTGCGCCTTCTACTGAGAGGGCACACCCTCACCCCTGCCCCTCTCACTGAACCCGGGTATACCCGGGTTCAGCACTCAGAGTGTCGAAGTCGGGTAAACCCGACTTCGATGCGGGAGAGGGGTTCCCCGCGCCCCGCCGAAGGCGTCGGCCTCAGGCGTCGAGGATCGGCGCGAAGCCGCCATGGATCAAGCGCTTGCCGTCGAAGGGCATCTCGCGCTGCATCCGCGGATCGGCCATGACCTTCTGCCAGCCGGCATCGCGGACCTCTTTTGAGGGCCACTCGATCCAGGAATAAACCACCTTCTCGTCACCCGTCGCCTTCACCGCCCGCTTGAAATCGGTGAGCTTGCCGTCGGGGACATCCTCGCCCCAGCTGTCGACGACGCGGGTGGCGCCGTGTTCGCATAAAACCGCGCCATGATCCCTGGCGAAGTCGCGATAGGCCTCCTTCTTGTCGGCCGGAACCGCGGCGACCATGCCGTCGACATAGGCCATGCCACCGCGGGCGCCCTGCTGGGCGAGCGAGGCGAAGCCGCCATGGATCATGCGCTTGCCGTCGAAGGGCATGGACGCGCCCATCTCCTCCATGCGCGGGTCGCTCATCATCTTCTCATTTGCGGCGTCGGCGGCAGCCTTGTCGGGAAATTCGAGCCAGGAGAAGACGACGACCTCGTCTGGCGTCGCCTGCACCGCGCCCTTGAAGTCGGTCAGCTTGCCGTCGGGGACGTCGTCGCCCCAGGCCTCGACGATGCGGGTCGCGCCGAACTCCCTGAAGATCGGGGCGGCCTCAGCGGCATGCTTGCGATAGGCCTCCTTGTTCGCGGCCGGAACGGCGACGACGAATCCCTGCACATACATCATGGTTTCACTCCCATAGGTTCGAGGCGGGTTAGTTCGAGACCGGTTGGAAAGAACCGGCAGCCAGCGCCACACTCGATGAAGCGGGCGCCAAAACGCCGCGGCACGGGCTCAGAGCCCATTTGGAAACTCCAGCCCTCATCCTGAGGAGCCATTCGCCTGGAGCAGGCTGCTTAGGCTCGCAACCGCGCCGTCGTCCTGGGCTTCGCGCAGCGATGTCCCGGGATCCATCGTAGAGTGCTGAGCCCTCCGATGGATCCCGGAGCTGCGCGGCTTCGCCGCTTGTCCAGGATGACGCGGCGTTTCCGAGCGTAAGCAGCATGCTCCAGGAGGCTCGCCTGCAAGCTGGAGCATCCTTCGAGACGCAGGCCGCGCCCGCTCCTCGGGATGAGGGCTGCGGGATATCTCATGCGGCCGGTCAGCTGCAGCAGGCGCTCGCGGTCGCCGGCTCGGGGGTCCCCTTCGCGGCGGGTTTGTCCTCGTAGCGATCATGATGGCGCATCCAGTCCATGATCTCGTCCTCATTGCGGCCCTTCGGCGTCATGTCGAGGAAGTTATAGGCGCCGACGAGCAGGTCGCAGCCGCGCTCATAGGACGAGTAGGTATGGAAGATCTCGCCCTGCTCGTTGCGATAGAACACCGAGAAGCCAGGCATCTCGCCGCCCTCCCCGTCACGCGTCTCGTAATTGTATTCATAGCGGCCGGCGGCCTGTTCGGCTGGGCTCGGCGAGACGTGGAAATCGTAGTTGAAGTCGCTGCCGGCCGAGGAGACCCAGTCGAAATCCCACCCCATGCGCCGCTTGAAGGCCTGGAACTCGGCGAAGGGCGCGCGCGAGACCGCCACCAGGCTGACGTCATGGTGCTTCAGATGAAGATTGGCACCGTCGAAATGGTCGGAGACGAAGGAGCAGCCCGAGCAGCCCTCCGTCCAGCCCGGCCCGAACATGAAATGATAGATCACGAGCTGGCTGTTTTCGCCGAACAGATCCGCCAGCGTCAGGCGGCCATCGCGCCCCTCGAAGACATAGTCCTTGTCGACCCTGACCCAGGGCAAGGCGCGCCGCTCGGCGCTCAAGGCATCGCGCTGCCGAGTGAACGCCTTTTCGTGGGCGAGATGGGTCTTGCGGGCTAAGAGCCATTCATCGCGGGATACGACTTGATGTTGCATCGTCTCGTCTCCGTGTTGGGCCGGGCGTTCTGTCGACGGGACATTGTTGTCGACGGAACATGACCCGGTCGGTTTTCCCCCAAGCTGTTCCCGATCGCATGCGCGATCAGGCGAACAGCGCCTCCAGCTTGGCCATCGAGCCGGTCCAGCCATGGGTGTGGCCCTTGACCGCCTGCTCGTCGAAGAGCTGCTCATGCAGCAGCGTCAGGATGGTGATCGCGCCATCGGGCTTCAATGTGACCGTGACGCGCGAGACGCGCTCGGGCGTCGTCACCCAGGACCAGCTGAAGACCAGCCGCTCGTTCTCGACGACCTCGTGATAGGCGCCCGAAACCTGGTGCCGCTCGCCGGTGTTTTCCAGCATCACGATGCGGTAGACGCCGCCGACCCGGACATCGAGCTCGGCCTCCAGCGTCTCGACGTTTTCCGGCCCGAACCAGCGCGTCAGCAGCTTGGGGTCGGTCCAGGCCCGATAGACCTCGGCGGGGCTCGCGTTCAAGCGCCGCTTCATCGTCAGGCTCGGAGTGGTCTTGATCGGATTGGTTTTGGCTCGAGCGTCCATCGCATCGCCTCCCGGCGCGTTTCTTGTTTCAGGCGCCGCCCTTGTTCGGGCGTCGTCTTTCAGATCTTGTCTTTCAGATCCTGACCCTGGCGCTGTGCGTTCAGCATCGCCTCCAGCGCGTCGAGGCGCTGTGTCCAGAACCGTTGGTAGCGCGCGAGCCAGCCCATCGCCTCCTCCATCGGTTCCGCGTTGAGGCGGCACGACACCGTGCGCCCCTGCTTCGAGCGCGTGACCAGCCCGGCGTCGGAGAGCACGTCGAGATGCTTCATGATCGCCGGCAGCGAGACCGGAAAAGGTCGCGCCAGGTCGCTGATCGAGAGCCCGTCCTCACCGTCAAGACGCGCCAGCAGCGCCCGCCGCGTCGGATCGGACAGAGCGGAGAAGGTGCGGTCGAGCTGCGCCTCTTGAAACTTAACCATTGAGTTAAGTTTAGACACGTGACACGGCGCCGTCAAGCCTCGCGATGGGCGGCCACGGCAGGAAGTCTGGATGCTGCAGGTCAGCGTCCAGATAAGCTTCAGGGGAAGGCGAAGAGCGGGGAGGAAGCAGAAGCCGCTCCCAACTCCTCCGCGCTGGACAGAAGCCACGGGCTGATCTCTGCCATCCTCGAGGCCGTCATGCGGATCGTAGGACCGGCCACGCTGACCGTACCGACGGGCGTGCCCTGCCCTCTTCGCCGTATCGCAGTGGCAATGGCGGATGTTCCGATCTCGTAGGCTTCGGTCACGGTGGCGAAGTTCTGTGCCCGCGCTATCTCGACTTGGGAACGCAGGGAAACGATATCGTTGGGAGCGTTGGGACCAACACCAGACGTCTTTATGCCTTGCTTCTCGACAAGGCGCTGAACCTCGGAATTCGGCAGGCAGGCGAGCCAGGCCTGGCCGTTGGCCGTCGCGGGAAGATACACCTCCGTACCGGTATCGGGCGTATAGAACAGGCCGCTCCGGGTGCTCTGCGACTTTGCAACCCATGTCAGGCGATCACCTTCGACAACGGCGAGCCTGACGAGTTCCCCGGTCCGCTTGGCGAGATCGTCGAGAATGGGCTGTACGAGATCCGTGATCCCGCTTGCTCCGAGATAAGCGAGGCCGAGCGCAGCGAGCCTGACGCGAAGTCGGATCAGACCGGAGCCTTGATCGATGGTGACAAAGTCGCCATCGGCGAGGCCGGCGAGAAGCCGGTCCGTAGCAGATACAGGAATTGCAAGACGCGCCGCGATGTCCCGCAGGGCAAGGCCTGAGGGGAATTGGGCGAGAAGCTCCAGGATGGCCAGGGCGCGGATCCGGCTCGACATCCTAGTGCTCCGCTCGATCGAAGATAGGGAGGCCAGCGCCCTTCTGTCCGATCTCCCTCGCCGCATCGACGAGAGCCGGAGTGATGCGATCCATCATGCTCTCAGTCATGCGGATGCAGGGTCCCGCGACGCTGACGGTGCCGATGGGCACGGCCCCGTCAGCTCGGAAGATCGGGACAGCCACCGCCGCGGTACCTGCCTCATACGTCTCGAAGATCTTGGCGCAGCCGGCGGCGCGAGCTCGTTCGACGAAGTCTAGGAGCTCCTTCAGCGAGCGCGGCGCGTTGGGGCCGTAGCCCTCTCGTTTGAATCCCTGCTTCGCGACGAGTTGCAAGACCTCTTCATCGTCGAGACACGACAGCCAGGCATGGCCGTTGGACGTCGCTGCGAGATAGACCTCCGCCCCTTCATCCGGATTGTAGAGCAGGCCCCTTCGGGCGCCTTGAGCCTTCGCCAGCCTTATCAGCCGCCCGGCGTCGATGACCGCTAACGTGACGAGCTCACCGGTCTCTTCAGCCAGGCGGTCAAGTACGGGCTGGACCCGGCTGGTTGCCCCGGCCGCCGATAAATAGGTGAATCCCAGCGCGACGATCTTCGCGGTCAGGCGATAGGCGCCACCTTCGTAATCCTGCCTGACATATCCCTCATCACGCAGGTCGCCGAGCAGGCGATGCGTCGCGCTCCGAGGAATGGCGAGGTCATCGGCAATCGTCATCAAGGGCAGGCCGGACGCATGCCGCGACAATAGCTCGACGATTGCGACAGCCCTGTCCATCGGCACCTCCATTCCACAGTGGAACATATTCCAATTGGAACGCAGTGTCACGCGCGTTGACAAATATGGAATGATGTTCACAATGGAATTAATTCCAGTTCTGACGGCGATGGTCTGTGACAACAATTTTCCAATCAGATGCGAGACAGCAGTGAACGCGCTGACGGGCCGTTCCAGCATCCCCTGCCCTTCGGGCGCGACGAGGTTGTTCGCCGTGATCGGGGATCCTGTCGCGCAGGTCATGGCTCCCGAATTGATGAACCCGCTGTTCCTCGATCGGGGCTGCGACGCCGTTCTCACCGCGGTCGAGGTGAAGCCGGAGCACCTCTCGATCGTTCTTGCCGGGCTGAAACAGATCGCCAACCTCGACGGCATCCTGGTGACAGTGCCCCACAAGTTTGCCGTCTGCTCTCAGATCGACGCTGCCAGCGAGGCGGTGACACTTGCCGGATCGGCTAACGCGCTGCGCCGTGAACCCGATGGCTCATGGCGCGGCGACAATTTCGACGGCGCAGGGTTCGTGCGCGGCCTGCAAGGCGCTGGTCATGACCCCTCTGGAAAGGTCGTCAGCCTTGTCGGTGCCGGTGGCGCCGGCGTGTCCGTGGCCGCGGCTTTGATGATCGCCGGAGCCCGGCGGCTCCATGTGACCGACCTCTCCGCCGAGCGCGCCGGACGTCTTGTCGATCGCTTGTCGAAAAAGTGGCCCGGCCGGATTTCGTTGGCGGCAGCTCCGGATTCTCGGAGCGATATCGTCGTCAACGCGACGCCGCTTGGCCTGGTGGAAACCGATCCGCTGCCGTTCGACCCGGCCTTGCTGTCTGCGACCGCCGTCGTCGCCGACATCATCATGAAACCGGCGGAAACACGCCTGCTCAAAGCGGCGGCTGAGATCGGGCTCCCGACACACCCGGGCATCCACATGCTGACCAACCAAGTGGAACTCTACCGGGAGTTTTTCCGCATTCCATAAGAACAACGATCCCCACGCAAAGAGGGGGCGCCTGGAGGAAGCATGACCTACGAATTCGATTTCTCGGTGCTCCTGCCGTATTGGGAGCAGTTCCTGCGCGGGTGCTGGCTGACGGTCCTGCTATCGACGATCGCCATTCTGGCGGGCCTCTCGATCGGCATCGTGACTGCGCTCGCCAAGCAGAGCCCGATCGCCTGGGTGCGCCTCGCCGCCACGACCTATGTCGAGGCGATCCGCAACACGCCCTTTCTCGTCCAGGTCTTCTTCATCTATTTCGGTCTGCCGGCGATAGGCATCAGCTTCCAGCCGTGGAGCGCCGCCGTGCTCGCCTTGAGCCTGAACTGCGGCGCCTTCTCGGCCGAGGTCATTCGCGGCGGCATCGACGCGATCTCGCGCGGACAGTTCGAAGCCGGCGCCGCGCTTGGGCTCAAGCGGCTGCAGGTCTACCGCTACATCGTCCTCAAGCCGGCGCTTCGGATCATCTTCCCGGCCCTCTCCGGCCAGTTCGTGCTCGCGCTCCTCACCACGAGCATCGTCTCGTCGATCTCGGCGGAAGAACTGACCTCGATAGCCCAGTCGATCGATACGCTGACCTTCAGGAGCTTCGAGATCTATGTCGTGACCACGGTCCTGTACCTGGTGATGGCGCTGGGCTTCGCTCACATCTTCAAGGCTGTCGATCGCGCCTACTTCTCCTATCCGGTGAAGTGAGGCGTCATGATCAGGCAATTCGGCCTCTCCGAGATCCTGTCGATCCTGGCCGGCGTCCAGTCGACGGTCATGCTGTCGCTGGTGGCCTTCGCGGGCGGTGGCATCGTTGGCCTCGCCATCGCCCTGATGCGGACCTCCGAGAGATCCTGGCTGCAGCGGATCGCCAGCGGCTATATCGACTTCTTCCAGGGCACGCCGCTGCTGATGCAGCTCTTCCTCGTGTTCTACGGCCTGCCCGTGTTCGGCTACAAGGTCGGCCCCTGGACGGCCGTCAGCATCGGCCTGACCCTCCACGCGAGCGCCTTCCTCGGGGAGATCTGGCGCGGCTCGATCCAGGCCGTCCCGAAGGGCCAGACCGAGGCCGCCAAGGCGCTTGGCCTCAGCTACTTCAACCGGATGCAGGACGTCGTCCTTCCGCAGGCGATGCGGATCTCGATCGCCCCGACAGTGAGCTTCCTCGTTCAGCTCATCAAAGGAACGTCCCTCGCGGCGATCGTCGGATTCGTCGAGCTGTCGCGATCGGCTCAGATGATAGCAAGTACGACCTACAAGCCTCTATTGGCCTACGGCTTCGCAGCGATCGTCTATTTCATCATATGCTTTCCGCTCTCGCGCTTCAGCATGAAGATCGAGAAGAGATTTCAAGTAAAAACCTAAATCAACAAGGCGGAATGATCCGCAGGAGGAGGAAACATGCAAATGATCTCTCGCATTCGCGGTGCGCTCTTGGGCGCGGCGTTCGCCTTGGCGGTCGCTCCGCTCAGCCTCGGCAATGCCGCCGCGCAGACCGTCGATTCCATCAAGAAGGGCGGCGTGCTCAAGATCGGATCCCAGGTAGCGCAGGTTCCGTGGGGCTTCACCGACGGCGCCGGCAAGCTCACCGGTTTCGACATCGAGCTCGGCGAGATGCTGGCCAAGGATCTCGGTGTGAAGGTCGAGGTCACGCCGGTGACGTCGAGCAACCGCGTCGCCGCCCTCCTGACCGGACAGGTGGACGTTCTGGCAGCCGTCATGGGCATCTTCGCCGACCGGCAGAAGGTCGTGCTCTTCGCACGCCCCTACACGACGAACGACACGATCTACATCGGCAAGACCGGAGCGAACATCAAAGGCTGGGATGATCTCAAGGGGCTTCGCGTCGGCGTTCCCCGCGGCACGCCGCAGGACATCGCGGTGACCAAGGCCGCACCTGCCGGAACGGTCATTCAGAGGTTCGATGATGACGCCAGCACCGTCCAGGCGCTGATCGCCGGACAGGTCGACGTCATCGGCGGTGCGGCGACCCAGGTGCCCAACATCGCGCAGGTCGCCGGTCCCGGAAAATACGAGGAGAAGTTCGTCGTCGCTCGCGCGTTCAATGCTTTCGCGGTTCGACCGGCCTCGCGCGAATGGGCCAATTACCTCAGCGATTTCGTGGCGCGCAAGGTCGAAAGCGGTGAGATCAAGGCCCTCTACAAGAAGTGGATCGGAGGCGAACTCGCCGCGATGCCGACCACGGGGGAAGGCGAAGCCGCCCTGCCGATCTCGATGGTGAAGTGATGGCCATGGCGGGCGGCGACCTGCCGCCCGCCGTCCCTCCCGCGTGTTTTTGAGAGCAGCGACATGAACCTAGCGCCTTGTGGCTCAACCGAGACAGCGCCTGCTGCAGAGCAATCGCCGATCATCGCCATCTCCGGCTTGCAGAAGTGGTACGATAGCTTCCACGCCCTCAAGGACATCGACCTCGATGTTCAGCGGGGAGAGCGGATCGTCATCTGCGGCCCGTCGGGGTCGGGCAAGTCGACCCTGATACGCTGCATCAACAGCCTCGAGCGCTACCAGGGCGGTCGCATCGTCGTGGACGGTTTCGACCTCGGCGAAGGCGAGAAGAGTATCGACGCCGTGCGCGGCGAAGTCGGCATGGTGTTCCAGCAGTTCAACCTCTTCCCGCATCTCACGGTGAAGCAGAACTGCATGCTCGCCCCGATGAGGGTGCGCGGCATCGCCAGGGATCGCGCCGCTGAACTCGCGATGACCTATCTGGAGCGCGTGCGCATCGCAGAGCAGGCGGAGAAATATCCCGCCGAACTGTCCGGCGGGCAGCAGCAGCGCGTCGCCATCGCGCGTGCACTCTGCATGAACCCCAAGGTGATGCTGTTCGACGAGCCGACCTCGGCGCTCGACCCCGAGATGGTCAAGGAAGTGCTCGACACCATGGTCGGTCTCGCCGAGGACGGCATGACGATGCTGTGCGTCACGCATGAAATGGGCTTTGCCCGAAGCGTCGCGGACCGGGTCATTTTCATGGACCGCGGCGAGATCATCGAAAGCGACAAGCCCGGCCCCTTCTTCGCCAACCCGAAGAATCCGCGGACACAGGCCTTCCTCGGCCAACTGCTCCATCACTGACCCAACCCGTTTCAAAGACGCCAGGCCAGTCGCGCAACAGCCGCACGACGACGACGCATCGCGAGGACATCATCATGCTTCCCGGCAAACTCTATGACGAGATCAAGGTGGGGGACGAGCAACTGACTCCCCGCGTGACTGTTACCGAAGGACACGTTCTCGCCTATGCCGGCGTGGCCGGGGACTTCTCGCCCGTCCACATGGACGAGGTCTACGCGCAGTCGACGGTATTCGGTGGCCGTATCGCCCATGGTCTCATGGGCCTTTCCCTGACCGACGGGCTCAAGGTCCAGTCAGGGTTCTTCAGAGACGGCATCGCCCTGGGCTGGACCTGGAACTTCAAGAAGCCGATCCAGATCGGCGACACCCTGCAGGTGAAGTTCAAGGTGGCCGACATGCGCATCCCGAAAAGCCGGAGCGACATGGGCATCCTGTTCATCGCGATCGAACTGATCAACCAGCGCGGCGAGGTCGTTCAAGAGGGTGAGCATCGTCTCATGGTGCCGAGACAGTCGGCGGAGAGCCGAGAGGCCGTCCAATGACCCGCAACAAATTCATGACCGCCGAAGCCGCCGTCGGGCTGATCAAGGATGGCGACACGGTCGCACTCGTGGGCGGCGGCGGTGGCCTCATGGAGGCCACGCATACGTTTCGCGCGGTGTCGCGGCGGTTCCTGTCGACCGGCTATCCGCGTAACCTGAACGTCGTCCACGCGCTCGGCATCGGCGATAAGAAGAGCGAGGGGATGAATCACTTTGCCCATGAGGGCCTGGTGAAGCGCGTGATCGGCGGACACTGGGTTTGGTCGCCCAAGATGCAAGAGATGGCCCGGGACGATAAGATCGAAGCCTACGTCCTTCCGAGCGGCTGCGTCATGCAGTTATACCGCGAGATCGGCGGCAAGCGACCTGGCCTCTTCAGCCATGTCGGCCTTGGCACCTTCGTTGATCCACGCCACCAAGGCGGCAAGATGAACAGCGCCGCCAGGGAGGACCTCGTCGAGGTCGTCACGATCGGCGGCCAGGAACTCCTCTGGTACAAGTCGTTCCCGATCAACGTCGCCATCATCCGCGGCTCTTTCGGGGATCCCGATGGCAATATCAGCCTGGATCAGGAGGCTGCGAACGTGGATGTCTACGCGGCCGCGCTCGCGGCCCATAACTCCGGCGGAATCGTCATCGCGCAGGTCCGCACGGCGGTCGACCTGAATTCGCTTCCAGCCCGCTCCGTGCGCGTTCCAGGCGCCATCGTCGACGCGGTCGTGGTCGATCCTGATCAACGCATGAGCTATGATCTGCCTTACGATCCCCTGATCTCCGGGGAGAGGCGCGGGCCGGTCATCATCGACCCGCCCGAGCCGCTGAACGTCCGCACGTTGATCGCGCGGCGCGCCTATCAGGAGCTCAAAGACGGCGATGTCATCAACTTCGGCGTCGGCATCGGTGAAGGTGTCGCCAAGATGGTCGCCGAGCGGGGCGAGGTCGGGCGTTACTACCAGACCATCGAGCACGGCACCTATGGCGGCGCACTCCTCGTCGGGCTGCTGTTCGGGTTCGCGCGAAGCGCCTCGGCGATGATCGACGGGCCGTCGCAGTTCGACTTCTACGCAGGAGGCGGTCTCGATACCGCCTTCCTGGGCTTCGGCGAGCTCGATGCGGTCGGTGACGTCAACGTCTCCAAATTGGGCGGTCTGACCGTTGGGCCAGGGGGGTTCATGGACATCGCCCAAAACGCCAAGAAGGTGGTGTTCTGCGGCACCTTCGACGCCAAGGGCGGGAAGGTCGCCATCGGCGACGGAAAGCTCTCCATCCACAGTCACGGCAGCGTGCGCAAGCTCGTGAGCAAGGTCGAGCAGATCACATATTCTGGTCGCCAGGCCCTGAAGCGCGGGCATGAGGCCGTTTTCGTCACCGAGCGAGCGGTCTTCAGGCTGACGGATGAGGGGCTGCGGCTCGACGAGGTCGCGCCTGGTATCGATGTCCGTCGCGATATCCTCGACCGGATGGATTTCGCGCCGCTCATGCCGCGAGATCCGAAGGTCATGGATCAGGCCATATTCGCCGACTGAATGTCGGATCTGCATGATTGAAAAGGGGCCGCAGCCAAATGGAATACCGAAATCTGGGAAGCACCGGGCTGAAAGTCTCCCGGATCGCCCTGGGCTGCATGAGCTATGGAGATCCGTCCAAGGGCAATCATAGCTGGGTCATGACCGAGTCCGAGGGACAGCCGTTCTTCCGACGGGCGGTCGAGGCTGGCATCAACTTCTTCGACACCGCCAACGTCTACTCGGACGGCGCGAGCGAGGAGGTGCTAGGCCGCGCCATCCGAGAGTTCACGACCCGGGACGCCGCCGTCATCGCGACGAAGGCGTATGGTCGCATGCGGTCCGATGCCAACGGGCTCGGCCTGTCGCGAAAGGCGATCTTCTCGGAGGTCGATGCCAGCTTGCAGCGCTTGGGCACCGACTACATCGATCTCTACCAGATCCACCGCTGGGACTATGAGACACCGATCGAGGAGACGCTGGAGGCGCTCCACGATGTCGTTCGCGCAGGCAAGGCTCGCTATATCGGCGCATCCTCGATGTACGCTTGGCAGTTCATGAAGGCGCTGGGGCTGCAGCGCCAGAACGGCTGGGCGCGCTTCGTCTCGATGCAGAACCACCTGAATCTGCTCTATCGCGAGGAGGAAAGGGAGATGCTCCCGCTCTGCATCTCGGAAGGGATAGCCGTCGTGCCATGGTCGCCTCTTGCGCGAGGGCGGCTGACCCGCCCCTGGGAGGATACGCCGTCCACGGCCCGCGCCGCAGCCGATGAGGTCGGGAAGGCCTTCTACGCGAAGGCCCAGGAGGCGGACCGCATGGTCGTCGGCCGCGTTGGCGAGATCGCGGAGGCGCGCGGCATTCCACGCGCGCAGATCGCGCTGGCTTGGCTGCTTCACAAGAAAGGCGTCACGTCCCCGCTCGTCGGTGCGACCAAGATGCACCAGCTCGAGGATGCGCTCGCCGCCCTGGACGTCAGGCTGAGCGGAGAGGAAATCCAATCGCTGGAGGAACTCTACCCGCCCCACCTCCTGGCGGGATATGAGTGATCGATGCTGCCAGCCGCGGTGCGGTCTCAACCGCGTCCAGTCGGACGAGCCATTGATCCTTCATGCCCGCGCCATCCCAATGGCGCGCTCGGACATCTCTTCCGGGGCGCCCACGAGAACACCAAGATCAAGGCAGATTGTCCCGCAGGAAGATGTCGATCCCGATGCGTTCCTGATCCGCCACCAGCCGATCGCCTGAGCAATATGCCAGCAGCACGCGCGCCGCCGAGCGCGCTTCGTGACCTGGATCCTGGCTGATGATCGCGTCGATGTCGCCGTGCAGCAGGAAGCGGCGTGTATGCGGCGTCAATTCATGAGCGATCCAGACGATCTCCTGGGCACGACCGGCCTGCTGCAGCGCTGCTGCGATGCCACGGTTGCCGGCGCCCGCATTATAGAGACCGACGAGATCAGCATGCTGCCGTAACAGGGCCGCTGTCGCTGCCAGCGTTTGCTCGTTGTCGTCGCGCCCTTGTACCACTGGGAGCATGATCAGATCAGGAAATTCGCGCGCCATGACCTGATTGAAGCCATAGAGGCGCTCGGCATGGTCGCGCAGCGAAAGCGAACCGGCGACCACCGCGACGACGCCGTGGCGGCCTTGCAGGAAGCGGCCCATCAGCGTCGCCGCCGTGCGTCCCGCCGCGGGATTGTCGATGCCGACATAATGCAGGCGCCGCGCGCTCGGCACATCGGAGACCAGCGTGACGACGGGGACGCCGCGATCGGTGAGATCGTCGATGGCGGCGCGCACGCGCGGATGATCGAGCGCGATCGTCGCAACGCCGTGATAGCCGGGCAAGACGCCCTCGAGGACGCGCGCCAGCGCATCGGCATCAAAGACGTCGACATGCTCCACATCGATGAAGGCGCGCTGGGCGGCGAGCCACTCGGCGGTGCGCGCGACCTGCTCGCCCAACATGGTCATGAAGCTGTTGGCTCCGCTGGGCAGCACGAAGAGGAAGCGGAAGTTCTGATTGCGGGCGAGACGGGCCGCGGCGGGATCGGCCCGGTAGCCGAGCCTCGAGACGGCCGCCTCGACCCGCGCGATCGTCTTGTCGCGCACGCCGTCGCGGCGGTTGACGACGCGGTCCGCGGTCGCGAGCGACACGCCCGCGGCGCGCGCGACATCCTCCAATGTCGCCCGCTCCAGCGTCGCCCGGCCGACGACCCCTGCGCCGATGATCCCTGCGTCTCCAGCCCCCATTATCGCGCCGCCCAGAGCATCCCGCGCGTCAGCATGGTGCGTATCTCCGGTATATCCAGCTCATAGGCGCGGTGACCCAGCGAGCAGTAGAACACGCGGCCCTGCCCATAGCGCTTCTTCCATACGACCGGCATCTCGACGCCGTCGATCCAGGAGGCATGCTCGCCGCTGAACCGCGTCGTCGCCAAGACCTCGTTGGCGGGGTCGACATGCATGTAGTACTGCTCCGAACGGTGCTCGAAACCGGAGATGCCAGCCATGATCGGGTCATCGGGCCTCGTAATATCGACCTTGTAGTCGATGATGTTGCCGGGATGGGCAACCCACTGGCCGCCGCACATGAACTGGTAGTCCACAGAATCGCGGAACGCATCGCCCATGCCGCCATGGTGGCCGGCCAGCCCGACGCCGCCGCGGACGGCATCGCACAGCGCCAGCGCCTCCGGCTTCTCGATCTTCGACATCGTGTAAATCGGCACGATCAGGGAGAGATCGCGGATCGCGGGATCGAGGAAGACCTCCGTCGAGGTCTCGACGCGCACCTCGAACCCTTCAGCCTTCAGCCAGCCCCTCATCATCGAAGCGCAGAGATCGGGATCGTGACCCGCCCAGCCGCCCCATACGATCATCGCCTTGCGCATTCTCGTCATCCTCTAGCTTCGTTCAGTCGATCTGGCCGGTCGTGCGCCCGGCAGGCAGGGGAGCAGGTCTCTCGACACGGCTCTCGATGTTGATCCGGCGCCCCTCGTCGGCCGATTTCTGGAATGCCTCCATCACCTCGAGGACGTGGAAGGCGAGTGCGCCGCTGGCGCGATGCGGGCGGCCTGCAATGATCGCGGCAGCCATGTCGGCAACGCCGATCGAGCGGAACTCGCCATCGGTATGGCCATGCGAAAGGGCAACCGATTCCCAACTGCCCCGCGGCTTGGCGATCTTGACCTCGCCGCCGAATTTGTTCGGATCGGGCACCAGCAGGCTTGCCTTGTCACCATGTATCTCGATCGGCGAATGGCTGTGCTGAGGCACGTCGAAGCTCATCGTGATCGAGACCACGGCACCGCTCTCGAACTCCAGCGTCCCGGCGACATGGGTTTCGACCTCGACCGGGATCAGCGCGCCGTTCATCGGCTGGCTGGTGACGCGCCTCTCGGAGCGCGGCCGCGCCGTCGACCCCATCACGCCGGCCACCGGCCCCAGCAACTGCACCAGATCGGTGATGTAGTAGGGCCCCATGTCGAGCATCGGGCCGCCGCCGCGCAGATAGTAGAAACCCGGCGCCGGATGCCAGCTCTCATGGCCGGGGCAGCCGAAAAAGGCGCTGCCGGCCACCGGCGTGCCGATCGCGCCGTCGTCGATCAGCTTCCGCGCGGTCTGGTGGCCACCGCCGAGGAACGTGTCCGGCGCGCAGCCGACGCGCAGATCTTTCTGGGCGGCGAGATCCATGACCTTGCGGGCCTCGACCGTGTTGATGCCAAGCGGCTTCTCGGAGTGGACATGCTTGCCGGCATTGAGCACCGCGAGGCTGACATCGGTATGGGCGAGCGGCACGGTCAGGTTGACGACGATCTCGACGTCGTCGCGCTTGAGGAGTTCGCCCACGCGCAGCCCGGGTACGCCGAACTCGGCGCCACGCTTCTCCGCCGCGGCGCTGCGCATATCTGCGACGGCCTTGAGCTCCACCATCGGAAACTGCCGCATCGCCTCAAGATATTTCGTGCTGATGTTGCCGCAGCCAATAATGCCGATTCCGACTTTGCGCATTCTTGTCTCCATAGCTGATGTCCGAGGCCGGTTGTTCGAGACGCGCTCAGCCCTTGACCGCGCCGGCGGTGAGGCCCGCGACGATGTGTTTCTGAGCAAAGATGAAGAGCAGGATCGTCGGCAGCAGCGTCAGCGTGATGAACGCCAGGATCAGGTGCCATTCCGACGAGAATTCGCCCTGGTAGATCATGATGCCGAGCGGCCAGGGATAAAGCTGCTCGGAATTCAGCATCACCAGAGGCATCAGGTAGCTGTTCCAGCTGTGGACGAAGGTGATGGTGCCGACGGTCGCGAGAATCGGTCGCGACAGAGGCAGCGTGACGTGACGGAAGAAGGCGAAGTAGCTGCAACCATCAACGAGCGCAGCCTCCAGCAACTCGTGGGGCAGATCCTTGAAGAAGCGCCGCAGGAGCAGGATGCTCATGGCCAGGCTGAAGGCGACCTGAGGCAGAATAACGCCGAAATAATTGTCCAGCAGGCCGAGATCGCGAACCTTGATGAAGAGCGGCAGGATCGCGGTGGCGGCCGGGAACAACAGTCCCATGGTGAGATAGCTCAGCAGCATGGAGCTGCCGAAGAAATGGATGTGAGCGAAGGCGAAGGCCGCCATCGAGGCCACGATCAGCGTCAGGACGACGGTGAAGCTCCCGATCACGAACGAGTTCCACAGCAACTGCCAGTAGCGTTTGGATAACAGGATGTCCGTGTAGTTCTGCCACTCCCAGGTCTGCGGCAGGCCGAACGGATTGGTGCGCAGCTCGCCCAGCGTCTTGAAGCCGCCGAGCAAGGTTGCCAGCAGCGGCACGGCGACGAATGCCGCCACCAGCGCGAGGAACAGCACCTTGTAGACCAGGACGAGATCGAGCGGCCGGCGGCCAGCGATGGACGTGTCATTCATCGCGCATGAACCAGCGTTTATAGGTGATGGCGAAGGTGACGCAGATCACGAACAGGATCACGCCGATGGCGCTGCCATAGCCGACGCGCATGCGCGAGACACCGTGGATGTAAAGGAAACTGACCATCGTGTTGGAGGAGTCGGCCGGCCCGCCCCGGGTCAGCGGCATCACGAGGTCGAAGAGCTGCAGTGAGCCGACGACGGCGAAGAACACCGAGAGGCGGATCGTCGGGTAAAGCAGCGGGATCACCACATAGCGCAGCACCTGCCAGCGCGAGGCGCCGTCGATCCGCGCCGCCTCGACCAGATTTCGGTCCATGCCCTGCAGCGCGGCGATGAACAGCATCATGTGGAAGCCGAAATACTTCCAGACGACGACGACCAGGATGGCCAGCATCGAGGTCTGCGTGCTGGCGAGCAGATGCGGCGCCTCGGCCCCGAACGTCCTGTAGATGGATGCGAGAAGCCCATAATTGCCGTCATAGATGAAGCTGAAGATCAGGCCGGTCGCGACCTCGGCCAGCACATAGGGCAGGAAGAACAGCATTCGCAGCGCCACCGAGCCGCGAAACTTGTCGGCGAGCATGAGAGCCAGCGTCAGGGCCAGAGGCAGCTGGATCACCAGCGACACCGCGATGATCAGCAGGTTGTTGCGAAACGCCGTGCCGAAGCCGCGCGAATCGAAGACGAAGCGGTAATTGTCGAAGCCGATCCAGCGCGTCGGGCTGCCAAACCCGTTCCAGTTGAATCCGGAATACCAGGCTGCCTCGCCAATCGGCAGCACCACGAACACGGTGAACAGCAGCAGTGCCGGCGGCAGGAACAGCAGGAGCGAGGCGAGGCGCCCGTCGCTCGCCGCTCTCCGGCGAGCACCGGAGGCTGCAGGCTTGCCGCTCATGACGGCTGCTCCGCTGTAATGAGACATCGGTGTCGCTCGCAGGTTGACGCGCCCGGGGCAGATCTCAATTGCCTTGCTTGCTCAATTGCCTTGCTTGAAGGCGTCCTGGATCGCCTTGGCGGCCTGTTTCGGCGTCATCGAGCCGCCGGCGATCTCCGCCGTCGCGTCATTCACCACTCGGCCGACCGAGGGGCCGAGATCCTGATCGTAGAAGTTCTGGTGGTATTGGGACGCGGCGATGTTCCTGGCCACGTTCTGCATGAAGGCGGCGCTCAGGGCCGCTTCCGCCCCCTTGAAGGTCGGGATGATGAAGTTCTGCTTGGCGAGCTCGCGCTGGACCTCGTCCGAGATGAAGAACTTGACGAATTCGACGGCCTCCTTCGGCGCGCCCTTGGTGATGATCCAGCCATTGACGCCGCCAAGCGTGTCGGACGGCCGGCCCTTGGCACCGGCGGGCACGGGGAAGTCAAACCAGCCCAACCTGTCCTCGGCGATGCCCTTCTTGTCGGCGGCCAGGGCTCGCTGCGTCGTGGATTGATGCGAGATCGCGAGATTCATCGCGGCCTTGCCGTCGCCGAAGAAGCCGAGCGCCTGCTGGTTCTTGAAACCGAGGAAGCCGTTCTGGAACGGTTCGAGATCGACGAGCTGCTTCATCAGCTCGCCTGCCTTCTGGAAGGTCTCGCCCTCAAAACCGCCATTCTGGCCCTTGAGCGCGGCCTCGAAAGCCGGCTTGCCGCCGAGCCGGACGGCGAGATGCGTCCAGTAGAAATGCAGCGGCCACTTGTCCTGCCCGCCGACGGCGATCGGCGTGACACCGGCAGCCTTGAGCGTCTTCACCGCGGCCAGGAGGTCGTCCCAGGTCTTGATCGCGCCGCCGTCGAGATTGGCCTTCGCGAAGAGGTCCTTATTGTACATGAACCCGACCTGCGAGACGTTGTGGGGCAGACCGTAGAGTTTGCCGTCAACCGTGAAGGCCTCGACCGCGCCCGCCGACAGATTGTCCTTGTAGGCGCCGACGCTCTTCGTGATGTCCTCCAGCACGCCTGCATCGACCTGCGCCTTGAGCACGCCGCCGGCCCAGGAATAGAGGATGTGCGGCCGGTCCCGCGACTGCAGCAGGGTCGGGAGCTTGGCCTTGTAGGCTTCGTTCTCCAGAAACTGCATCTCGACCTTGACGCCGGCATTCTTGGCCTCGAAGCGCCGGGCGACCTCCTCCCAGACTTTTACCTGGGCGGGGTTCTGCTCGACATGGAGCCAGCGGACGGTGGTCTGCGCGGCGGCTGCGCCGGCGGCCAAGGTCAATCCTGCGGCGGCGAGCGCCAGCCTCGTGAGAAATCGCATCGCATCCTCCCAGTCCCGTCTGTCTGCGGGTTGACGCCAACCTAACTCAAATTTTGAGGTACGCAACTCAGAAAATGCGTTGCATGACCGCTCGCCGAATGCTTTCGTTCGTTTTGCAACTGACTGGCCGTTCACGGCGGAACCGGGCCGCGCGGTCAGCGCCAATGCATGTCGGAGTTGATGATGGCTGCCCTATATCGCGATCTTGCCGGCAAGGTGGTTCTGGTCACAGGCGGCGCTTCAGGCATCGGTGCGGCGATCTCGCGCCGATTTGCCGAGCAGGGATCCACCGTGGTGCTGTTCGACATCATGCGCGACACCGGCGAGGCGCTGGCGCGGGACCTGCGCGCGGCTGGATTGGCGGCGCATTTCCAGCCTGTCGACCTGACCGACATCCCGGCACTGAGGGCCGGCATCGAACAGGCGCGCGCGCTCCATGGGCCGATTGAAATCCTCGTGAACAATGCGGCCCATGATGAGCGGCATGCGACCGAGGAGGTCACGCCGGAGTATTGGGACGATCGGATTGCGGTCAATCTGAAGCACCAGTTCTTCGCGGCGCAAGCGGTGCTGCCGGACATGAAGGCCGCCAATGGCGGCGCCATCATCAACTTCGGATCGACCTCCTGGATGGCGGGTCAAGGCGGCATGGCCGCCTACACCGCCAGCAAATCCGGCGTGATCGGTCTCACCCGCTCGCTGGCACGGGATTACGGCGCCTACAACATTCGCGTGAACGCCATCGCGCCCGGCTGGATCATGACGGAGCGACAGATCGAGAAATGGCTGACACCGGAGAGCGAGGCCGAGCTGATGCGGCGGCAATGTCTCAAGCGCCGGCTGACGCCGGACGAATTGGCGAAATTCACCATATTCCTCGCATCGGATGAAGCGTCAGCCTGCACCGCGCAGCATTATGTCGTGGATGGCGGGTGGGTCTAGCAGGCTGCTGAAGAAGTCTGTTCTGGCTCTTGGTTTAGATGGTCTTTGCTGTTTTGGCAGTGACTGGCGCAGCTGGGAAGCGTCGGCGGCTTGTCTTCTGGTGGATGCTGCTGCCGGAGCGTGGCTTGGTCCGCTTGGCGCTGCCCTTCATGCGGTCGCCTGGGCTAGAAGCTTGGGGATGCGGACGAGGTTGTAGGCGGCAACTGCGAAGGTGAAGACCGCCTCGGCCTTGGTCCGGGACCGGACCTTGACCTTGGCCAGCCCGGCTTGGGTCTTGATCCAGCCGAAGACCTCCTCGATGCGCTTGCGGCAACGCTGGCTGATCGCGTAGCCGGGATGGCGGGTGATGCGGCCGTCGATGGCGGTCTTGCGCACCTTGCCGGTCTTGGACACCGCGCCGTTGATGGCGATGTGCGGCGTCACCTGGCGCGCCCGCAGGTCGCCCACGAAGGCCTCGACATCGTAGGCCTTGTCGGCTCCCAACGTGATCCGATGCCGGCTTTCGCGCCGGTCGAGCATCGCAAGCGTTGCCTCGCGCTCGGCCGTGCCGGTGGCGTGGGTCAGCGTCGCGTCCACCACGAGGCCATGGCGGTTCTCCATCAGCGCATGGCCTATGAAGCACAGCCGGCTCTCGTGCCCGTCGCTCTTGCGATAGAGCCGGGCATCGGGATCGGTGGTCGAGGCATGGGTTACATTCGAGCGCTTTTCCTTGCGGAAGTTGCGCTCGCCGTTGCGGCCAGGCCCAGGCGGCTCGTCCGAGCCGTCCTTGCGCCGGAAGCTCTTCATCGAGGCCCAGGCATCGATCAGCGTGCCATCGACGGAGAAGTGGTCGCTCGACAGGAGCTGCTTCACCTGACGCAAAGCCAGCAGCCCCGACAGGAAGGCGTGGGCCACATCCGCTTCCAGAAGCCGGTCGCGGTTGTGCGTGAACACCGTCGGGTGCCAGACCGCGGCATCCATCTCAAGCCCGACGAACCACCGGAACAGCAGATTGTAGTCGATCTGCTCCATCAGCATCCGCTCGGAGCGAACCGAGAAGAACGCCTGCAGCAGCGTCGCGCGCAGCAGCATCTCCGGTGGGATCGAGGGCCGACCCATCTGCGAATACAGCGTCTCGAAGCGACCGTTCAGACCCGCCAGAACCTCGTCCGCCAAAGCCCGGATCGCTCGCAGCGGATGATCCGCAGGAACCCGCTCTTCCAGCCGGATGTAGCTGAACAGGCTATCCGACCGATCCTCACGTCCCCGCATCGCAAGACCCCGCATCTGCCTCAGACAGAGTGAATCATCTCCAAGACGATCCCGCCAGAGACTTCTGCAGCAGCCTGCTAGAGCGTTTTCGAGCGAAGCGGACACCGGTTCGCGTGAAGAAAACGCGTTAAAACAAGGAACTATAGCATTTCCGCGATTCGGAGGAACGCGGAAATACTCTAGCATTACGTTTGCATAATTTCCCGCCCAGCCAAGGCAAGGGGCATTGCCTCGATCCCATCCTTGAGCGGATATCGCTCGACGCCGGGATAGACAACGATGCGCCGCTCGGGATCTATATCCTCACAAGCGTGATGAAAGCCTCTTTCTACTTTGGGCGCCAGGCTCCTCTTGATCTCAATCGCCCAAGGGCGCCTGCCTGGCAGTGTCAGCAAGAGGTCAATTTCAGCACCTGCTGACGTCCGATAGAAATTCGCCCGGGTCCCGGAGGGTGCGGCCGTGATCAAAGTTTCGATCACAAAGCCTTCCCAGCTGGGCCCCGCCACCGGGTGGCCAAGAACATCGTCAAGCGTCGCAAGGCCAAGCAGCGTGTGGCAAAGCCCACTGTCTCGCACATAGGCTCGTGGAGATTTCACAAGGCGCTTGCCAGAATTGGCGTGCCACGGTTCAAGCCGTCTCACGAGCAGCAGGTCGAC
Organism: Bosea vaviloviae; assembly: GCF_001741865.1. Taxonomy (NCBI): domain Bacteria; kingdom Pseudomonadati; phylum Pseudomonadota; class Alphaproteobacteria; order Hyphomicrobiales; family Alloboseaceae; genus Allobosea; species Allobosea vaviloviae. The sequence continues at coordinate 2,956,569 of NZ_CP017147.1, read as the reverse complement.
CATGAGATCCAGGTAACCTGCGACGGTTTTACCGTCGACACCAAGGGATCTGGCAAACTCGGCGGCGTTGAGGAGCCCCGACTGATGATACGCCAGCATTGTCCAGAACCGCCTGAGCGTTTCCGCTGGTATCCGCGGCCCCAACTGGGGAATGTCGCGCTCAAGATAGGTCCGAATGAAATCCTGGCGCCACCTTGCGCTGGTTCTGTCGCTAGACGCGAGATAGCTGTCTGGAAATCCACCACGCACCCAGAGCTGATTGATCTGGTCAGCCTGAACCTCAAGACCGTTCAAAGGTCCCAGCTCCAAATAAGCGATGCGACCCGCGAGGCTCTCTCCCGACTGCTTCATCAGTTCGATCGAGGCTGAACCCAACAGGAGAAACCGGCCCGTCCTACGTCCAGCTCGCCGGCTACGATCGATGATGCCGCGCAGATTCTGAAACAGGTCAGGTAAGCGATGAACCTCGTCGAGAATAACGAGCTTCTCATCGTGTTGCGCGAAATATAGCTCTGGCTCCGACAGTTTCGCTCGATCGGCCTCGGATTCGAGGTCGAGGTAATTCGACGGCCGCTGATCCGCGATCGCGTGAGCCAACGTGGTCTTTCCGACCTGGCGCGGTCCCAGAAGAGCCACCGCCGGATAGCTATCGATCAATTCGACCAACTCAGGAAAAATTCTGCGCGCGATCATCCTTGCATTTACGGATATGAATTCCTGAAATGCAAGGTTATTCCGCCGCGATGGAAACCGACCGGAGTCACGTTTTTTAAGCTCAAGGTCCAGCTCGGAAGGCGCTCAATCGCACAAACCTCAAAACGTTGAAGCGAAAGAAAAATTCAATACTCTACGCTACAAACCTCGAATTAGGGGTGGCAAAAGGCAGATTTAATGGCTGCATTAACGCATAAACTACCATACAGCCTGCATGAAACCAGTATTAAGGTAAAATTTTATGCTGCCTTTGCCGGTTTATTAATCCTGATTTTGATGCTGGTCGCGCTTTCCGTTTATTCGGTCCGCGAACAATCCGCCTATCACAGGCAACTTGACGTCTCGTCGCAGGCTGCCACCAACGTCGAAAAGGTCAACGGCCTGATCTTCGCCGTCGTCATGGAATCGCGCGGCATCTACATGTCGAGCGATATGGCGACTGTGAAACGCTATGGCGACGCACTCCTGCGGCGAAACCGCGAATTGGCCGAGGTCATGGATCAATGGCAGCAGATCGTTCGCGATGACGACACGGAACTCTTCGCGGCCTTCAAGACCCGTGTCTCCGAGTTTATCCGTTTCCGCGCAGAGCTCGTGCGGCGCGCGAACGTCATCAGCCAGGCTGCGGGCCGCGAATGGGGAGACAACGACGCGAACCGCAAGGTGCGCATCGCACTCAACGAGGATCTCGCGGCTCTCGCGACGGTCTACTTCAAGCGCGCCCACGCCAACGCCAAGCTGGGAGAGCAGGTCGAGTTCACGACCATATTGCTGATGATCCTCGGCATCGGCGCCATCGCCCTGACCTGGCTGACGGCCTCTCTGTTCAAGGCCTCGGTGATCGAGCCACTGCTCGCCATCACATCGGCAACCGACAGCATCGCCTCCGGCAAGATTCTGGCGTCGATCCCGCACGCCACCAGAAAGGATGAAATCGGCAAACTCGCCTTGGCTGTCCAGCAACTGCAGAGCACGACCGAGCGAAACCGCGAGCTCCAGAAGAGCGAACTGGCGACTTCGCGGGAACGCGATCACCTCGAAGAGAACAAGGTCCATCTCATCGCGGCGATCAATAATATGGCCCAGGGCCTGATCATGCTTGATGTGCACGCGAACGTCATTCTCATGAACGAATCCTACCGGAAGATGTATAATCTGCCGAAAGAGATCATGGCTTCGAGCTGCAATCTTCGCGACATATTGCGATACCGCGCCGAATCCGGCCTGTTTTCCGGAGACACCAAAACTTACGTCAAAACGATCCTGACCCGGATCGCACTCGGCCAACCGTCGGTAAGCCATGTCGATTTGAAAGACGGCCGCAGGATCCGCGTGTTCGAGCAGCCGACACCCGATGGCGGCTGGGTCGCGACCCATGAGGACTTCACCAAACAGCAGCAGCTGCAGCAGACGCTGGAGCGCATGGAGCGCTTGTTGGGAACGATCGTCGAGAATGTGCACGAGGCCATCCTGGCCAAGGACGCGCTCAGCCATCGCTATCTGCTCGTCAACCGGGCCGCGGAAACCCTGTTCGGCCTGCCGCGCGCCGCCATTGTCGGACGAACGGCACGCGATGTCTTCGGCGAGGAGACCGCCGAGGCGATCGAGGGCGCCAGCAAGGCCCCGCCCGTCAAGGCCGCCGCGGTCGCGATCCGGACGATAACGACGCCCGGCAATGGCGAGCGTGTCGCGGCAATCCGGCATCTTCCCGCTTCGGGCGGTGAAGGCGCAGCGCAGTACCTGATCAGCCTGATCGAAGACCGGACCGATCAGGCCGCCGCGATGCCCCGGCGGCGAACCGGCTGAGCGGCTGCGGAGGTTTCGGTCCTGCGGATGCGAGCCGGCGGATATCAGAACGGTGTACATCGCGCCGCTGTGGCGGCAGACTTCGGTAACGACGGTAAGCCTCGACTTGCCGACATTGACTTGCCGACATTGGCTTGCCGGCACCTGCTTGCCGACATCTGCGAAGAGCGCCAACCAGAGAGACGTATGCCGGTCGAACGCGAGATCTTCGGACATCTGCCTGATGGCACCGCCATCGAGCGCGTCACGCTCAGGCGGGATGGCGGGCTGACGGCGCGCATCATCAGCTATGGCGGCGCTCTCCAGGCGCTGCTGGTGGCGGATAGCGCAGGGGCGGTCGACGACGTCGTTCTCGGCTTCGATGCGCTTGAGCCCTATACCCGGCTCGGCTGCTATTTCGGCATGACGGTCGGGCGCTACGCCAACCGCATTGCGGGCGGCCGCTTCGTCATCGACGGGACGGAGGTTTCGCTTGCCCGCAACAATGGCCCCAATGCGCTGCATGGCGGCATCAATGGCTTCAGCCGCAAGGCATGGAGGATCGTCTCGGCAGAGGATGGACCGGTTCCCACGCTGACGCTGGCCTGCCGCAGCCCCGATGGCGAGGAAGGTTATCCCGGCACGGTCGAGACCCGGTTGCGCTACAGCCTGCCGGCCCCAGGCGAACTCCTGCTCGACATCACCGCGACGAGCGACCGGGCGACGGTGGTCAACCTGACCAATCACAGCTTCTTCAATCTCGACGGCGCGGCGGCAGGCGATATCCTGCAGCACCGGCTGCAGATCGCCGCCGATCATTTCCTTGCGGTGGACGAGACCGCAATCCCGTTGCAGGAGCCGCCGCGAGGCGTCACTGGCACGCCGTTCGATTTCCGCGAGGCGCATCCGATCGGCGCGCGCATCCGGCATTCCGACGAACAGCTGCGGCGCGGCCGCGGCTACGACCATAATTTCTGCCTGGTTCCTGCGGATGGCTTGCCGACAGATGATTTGCCGACAGATGCCTTGCGTTTGGCTGCTCGCGTCGAGGCGCCCCGCTCCGGGCGGATCATGGAGCTCCATACCGATCAGCCCGGCCTGCAGCTCTATTCCGGCAATTTTCTCGACGGCAGCGTGGCGGGAAAGCATGGCAGGCTCCACCGCCAGGCCGACGCCTTTTGCCTGGAACCGCAGATCTGGCCCGACGCACCCAATCGTCCCGATTTCCCATCGGCCAGGCTGACGCCGGGCATGATCTACCGACATCGCACGCTCTATCGCTTCACGGCCTGAGCGGCTCCTGCATGAAGCTGCCCATTAGTAAGATAGTATGACTATTTACAGGTTCAAAAGACCCCGGTAGAACGAGGCTGCGCACGTAGAGGCGCCTCGATTGATAATGTTCCGGGAGAAGCTCATGCGCCGTCTTTCATCCATGACCACGCTGCTTGCCGCGACCATGCTGGCCGGCGGTCTCAATGCCGCCAGTGCGGCGGAACTCACTGTCGGCTTTTCACAGATCGGCTCGGAATCGGGCTGGCGCGCAGCCGAGACCTCGGTCTCCAAGAGCGAGGCCAAGAAACGCAACATCACGCTCAAGATCGCCGATGCGCAGCAGAAGCAGGAGAACCAGATCAAGGCGATCCGCTCCTTCGTCGCGCAGGGCGTCGACGCGATCTTCCTCGCTCCCGTCGTCGCGAGCGGCTGGGATTCCGTGCTGAAGGAAGCCAAGGAAGCCAAGATCCCGGTCATCCTGCTCGATCGCGACATCGATCCGGCGGGCAAGGAGCTTTATCTGACCGCCGTGACCTCCGACAGCGTCCATGAGGGCGAGGTCGCCGGCAAATGGCTCGCCAAGACTGTCGGCTCCAAGCCCTGCAACGTCGTCGAGCTGCAAGGCACGGTCGGCGCCAGCGTCGCGACCAACCGCAAGAAGGGCTTCGACACGGCGATCGCCTCAGCCTCCAACATCAAGGTCGTGCGCAGCCAGACCGGCGACTTCACCCGCGCCAAGGGCAAGGAGGTGATGGAGAGCTTCATCAAGGCCGAGGGCGGCGGCAAGTCGATCTGCGCCGTCTATGCGCATAATGACGACATGATGGTCGGCGCGATCCAGGCCATGAAGGAAGCCGGCCTGAAGCCGGGCAAGGATGTGCTGACCATCTCGATCGACGCGGTGCCCGACATCTTCAAGGCGATCGCGGCCGGCGAGGCCAATGCCACGGTCGAATTGACGCCCGACATGGCCGGCCCCGCCTTCGACGCGCTGACCGCCTACAAGAGCAAGGGCACCGTCCCGCCCAAATGGATCCAGACCGAATCCAGGCTCTACACCGCAGCCGACGATCCGCAGAAGGTCTACGACTCCAAAAAGGGCCTCGGCTACTGAGAGCCTGTCCCGAAACTCTACTCCGGCGGCCGTCTGACGCGGCTTTCTGCGCTTCCGGTGCTCACGGACATGAAGTCCGCTGCGCTCCGGTTCTCGAAATCCGCGCCAGCCGACTCACCGGAGCGCGTTTCAAAAACAGGCTCTGAGGGCGCGCGCGCTCTCCCGAGCTTGTTCCCACGGCCGCGCCATCGGCGCGGCCTGCGTGGAGTTCGTGCCCATGTCCTTATCCCCGACCCGCCCCCTGCCCCCGACCGAGGCCGCGCCGCTCCTGGCCGTACGCGGGCTCTCGAAGACTTTCGCAGGGTTTCCCGCGCTCGCCGGTATCGACGTCACGCTCCGGCATGGCGAAATCCATGCCCTGCTCGGCGAGAACGGCGCGGGCAAGTCGACCTTCATAAAGGCGGTCACCGGCGTCATCGCGCGCGACGCGGGAACCGTGACGCTGGAGGGCGCCGAGATCGCGCCCCGTTCGGCGCAGGAGGCGCTGCAAGCCGGCATCGCGACCGTCTACCAGGAGGTCAGCTTGCTACCCAACCTCTCGGTCGCGCAAAACCTGTTCCTCGGACGCCAGCCGATGCGCTTGGGCCTCGTGCGGGAAAGCGAGATGCGCCGCCGCGCGGCGGCCCTGCTGCGTGATTTCGACCTCGATATCGATGTCGCCGCGCCACTGGGCGAGTATTCGGTCGCCGTGCAGCATCTGGTGGCGATCGCGCGCGCCGTCGACATGTCGGCACGGATCCTGATCCTCGACGAGCCGACAGCCAGCCTCGACGCTCATGAGGTCGAGATCCTGTTCCGCGTCATGCGCGGTCTCGCCGGCCGGGGCCTCGGCATCCTCTTCGTCACCCATTTCCTCGACCAGGTCTATGCGATCAGCGACCGCATCACGGTGCTGCGGAACGGCAAGCTCGTCGGCGAGCGCGAGACAGCAGCGCTGCCGCGCATGGAGCTGATCAGGATGATGCTGGGCCGCGAGCTCAGCGAAGCCACCGCGGAGCATCCGGCCAAGGACGCCGCCGAGGCTGCGCCCGCAGCGGGCGGCGCGATCCGGTTCGAGGGTTTCGGCAAGGCCGGCTATGTCGCGCCTTTCGACCTCGTCCTGGCAAGTGGCGAGGTGGTCGGGCTTGCCGGCTTGCTCGGCTCGGGGCGCACGGAGACGGCACGCCTGCTGTTCGGGGTGGAAGCCGCCGATAGCGGCCGCCTCACCATCGACGGCCGCAGCGTGCGCCTGGCGTCGCCGCGCGACGCGATCGCGCAGGGCTTCGGCTATTGTCCGGAGGAGCGCAAGACCGAAGGCATCGTCGCCGAACTCACGGTGCGCGAGAACATCGTCCTGGCCGTCCAGGCGCGGCGCGGCGCGCTGCATCCGCTCTCGCGGCGGGAGCAGGACGAGATCGCGCGGCGCTTCATCACCATGCTCGACATCCGCCCGCCCGACCCCGAGCGGCCGATCGGGCTGCTTTCGGGCGGCAACCAGCAAAAGGCCCTGCTGGCGCGCTGGCTGGCGACGCAGCCGCGCCTGCTCATTCTCGACGAACCGACGCGCGGCATCGATGTCGGCGCCCATGCCGAGATCATCCGCCTGATCCGGCAGCTCTGCACTGAGGGCCTCGCCCTCGTCGTGATCTCGTCCGAGCTGGAGGAGATCGTGAGCTATGCCGATCGGGTCGTCGTGATGCGCGACCGCAGGCAGATCGCCGCGCTGGAGGGCGAGGCGGTGAACGTCACCGCGATCCTGCAGGCGATCGCGGCCGACGCGCCCCCGCTGGCGGCGTGAGGAAGCGGATCCGATGAGCTTCACCCTGCCCCGCAAGGGCCTGCCGCAAATCGCAGCTTTCATCTTGGTGCTGCTGATCAATTTCGCCGTTTCGCCGCAGTTCTTCGACCTCAGGCTGCAGGATGGTCGCCTGTTCGGCAGCCTCATCGATGTGTTCAACCGCGGGGCGCCCGTGGCGCTCCTCTCCCTGGGCATGGTGCTGGTCGTGGCGACCAGGGGGATCGATCTCTCGGTCGGCGCGGTGATGGCGATTTCAGGCGCTCTCGCGGCGACGCTGGCCGACACGCAGCCGCTGCCCGTCGTCCTGCTGGCGGCGCTGGGCGCGGGGCTGCTGTGCGGGCTCTGGAACGGCATCCTCGTCGCCGTGCTCGGCATCCAGCCGATCGTCGCGACGCTGATCCTGATGGTCGCCGGCCGAGGCGTCGCGCAGCTGATCACCGAGGGCAGGATCGTCACCTTCACCTCGCCCGGCCTCGCCTGGTTCGGCGGCGGTTCGATCCTGGGACTGCCGGTCCCGGTGGTGCTGACCGCATCGGTGCTGGCGGTGGCGGCGCTCGTCGTCCGCGGCAGCGCGCTCGGGCTCCTGATCGAGGCGACCGGCGCCAATGCCCGAGCCAGCGCGCTCGCCGGCATCGAGACGCGCATGACCACCATTGCGGTCTATGTCTGGAGCGGTTTCTGCGCCTCCCTGGCCGGGATCGTCTCCGCCGCCGACATCCTGGGCGCGGACGCCAACAATGCCGGGCTCTGGCTCGAGCTCGACGCCATCCTGGCGGTCGTGATCGCCGGCAGCTCGCTCTTGGGCGGCCGCTTCAGCCTCGCTCTGGCGGTGCTGGGCGCGCTGATCATCCAGGCGATGAACACCGGCATCCTGCTGGCCGGCTTCAAGCCCGAATTCAACCTCGTGGTGAAGGCGGTCGTCGTCCTGGTGGTGCTGCTGGCGCAATCGCCGCGCCTGTCCGCCATCGGCGTGCTGCTGGCCCGGAGATCGGCATGACGCGCTATCTCCCGGTCATCGTCACCGCCGCCGTCTTCGCGCTCGGCTATGCCATCTGCGCGCTCCAGTTCCCCGCCTTCCTGTCGACGCGCGTGATCGCGGATCTTTTGACCGACAACGCCTTCCTCGGCATCCTGGCGGTCGGCATGACCTTCGTGATCATCTCGGGCGGCATCGACCTGTCGGTCGGTTCGGTCGTGGGGTTCACGACGGTCTTCCTCGCCCTGGCGATCGGGACATGGAACATTCCCCCGCTGCTGGCCTTCATGCTCGTGCTGCTGGTCGCGACGCTGTTTGGCGCCACGATGGGTGCGCTCATCCAGGGCTTCGAGATGCCGCCGTTCATCGTGACGCTGGCGGGCATGTTCCTGGCGCGCGGCGCGAGCTTCCTGCTCTCGACCGAGTCGATCCCGGTCACCGCGCCGCTCTATGGCGCGATTTCCGATTTCGCGCTGCGCCTGCCCGGCGGCGGCCGGCTGAGCGTGGTCGGGCTGATCATGCTCGCGGTCTTCCTGGCCGGCGGCGTCCTGCTCCATCTCACGCGTTTCGGCACGAACGTCTATGCGCTCGGCGGAAATCGGGTCTCGACCGGGCTGATGGGGATCTCGGTGGGGCGGCACACGGTCGCGATCTATGCCCTGTCGAGCTTCCTGGCGGGGCTGTCGGGCATCGTGTTCTCGCTCTACACCTCGTCGGGCTATTCGCTTTCGGCGGTCGGTGTCGAGCTCGACACGATCGCTGCCGTGGTGATCGGCGGCACGCTGCTGACGGGCGGGTACGGCTTCATGGCGGGAACGTTCCTGGGCGTTCTGATGCAGGGCCTGATCCAGACCTACATCAATTTCGACGGCACCTTGTCGAGCTGGTGGACCAAGATCGTCACCGGGGTCCTGCTGTTTGCCTTCATCGCTTTCCAGCAGGCGACGCTGGCGCTGGCCCGCCGCTCCGTGCGGGGCGCCGCTGCAAAAGGGACCACGCCATGAAACCCGGAATCGTCGCGGTTCCCGAACGGCGGGAGCACTCCAATCACGCCGAGGTGGCGCGGATGATCGCGATCGACATCATCGCCGGCCGCGCCAAGGAAGGCTCCAAGCTCGCCGGCGATGCCGAGCTGATGCTGCGCTTCGGCGTCTCGCGCCCGGTGCTGCGCGAAAGCGTCAAGACGCTCGTCGCCAAGGGCCTGCTCACCACCAAGGCAAGGGTCGGCACGGTGGTGCGCGAGCGCGCCGCCTGGAACATGTTCGACGGCGACCTGCTCGCCTGGCACCTCCAGGCCGGCATAGACCGCCGCTTCCTGGACGATCTCGCCGAAATCCGGCTGGCGGTCGAGCCTCGTGCGGCGGCCCTGGCCGCGGAGCGCAGAACCGAAGCCGATCTCGCCGCGATGCGCGCGGGCCTGGCCGCGATGCAGCGCGAGCCATCCGATTCCGTGGCCTTCGCCAATGCCGATCTCGCGCTCCATGTCGCGGTCGCCAATGCTTCGGGCAATCCGTTCATGCGCTCGGTCGGCGGCGTCATCGACGTGCGCTGCGGGCGTCCTTCCTGCTGAGCGCGCCGGTCGAGGAACCCGAGCGGGACATCGTCATCATGACGCATCGGAAGATCGTCGACGCCATCGCTGCCCGCGACGTCGAGGGTGCAGCCGACGCCATGGTGGGTGTCATCTTCAACGGATTGCGCCGCCACGGTGCAGCGAGAACCGAACCCTCCGAACGGCTCCCCGGAGCGCATCGCCTTATCGCCCCTTCCCGCCTTCTCACAGACAAGGATTGAGCACCGCCATGCCTGCAGCGACCAGACCCTATCGCGGCGTCTTCCCCGTCGTGCCGACCATCTTCCACGATGACGGTACGCTCGATCTGGAAGGCCAGCGCCGCTGCCTGGACTTCATGATCGAGGCCGGCTCGGACGGGCTGTGCATTCTGGCGAACTTCTCCGAGCAGTTCGTGCTGACCGATGCCGAGCGCGACACGGTGATGGATGTAGCGCTCGACCATGTCGCTGGCCGGGTGCCGGTCATCGTGACGACGACGCATTTCAGCAGCGCGGTCTGCGCCGAGCGTTCGCGCCGCGCGCAGGACAAGGGCGCGGCCATGGTGATGATCATGCCGCCCTATCACGGCGCGACCTTCCGGGTCGGCGAGGCGGCGATCGAAGCCTTCTTCCGTCGCGTCTCGGATGCGATCTCGATCCCGATCATGATCCAGGACGCGCCGGTGGCCGGCACGCCGCTCTCGCCCGCCTTCCTGGCGAAGCTCGCCGGCGAGATCGAGAACGTCTCGTATTTCAAGATCGAGGTCGCCCAGGCCGCGGCCAAGCTGCGCACGCTGCTCGAACTCGGGGGCAAGGCGATCGAGGGACCGTGGGACGGCGAGGAGGCGATCACGCTGATGGCCGATCTCGATGCGGGTGCGACCGGCGCGATGACCGGCGGCGGCTATCCCGACGGCATCCGCCAGATCGTCGATCCCTATTTCGCCGGGCGCCGCGACGAGGCCATGGCCGCCTATGCGCGCTGGCTGCCGCTGATCAACTACGAGAACCGCCAGACCGGCCTGTCGGCTGCGAAGATCCTGATGAAGCAGGGCGGGATCATCGGCTCGGCCGCTTTGCGTCATCCGCTCGAATTGCCGCATCCCAAGACGCAGGCAGGGCTGATCGAGATCGCCAAAAGCCTCGACGCCGCGGTTCTGCGCTGGAGCCAATGAGCATGCTGCGCCTCGCCATCGTCGGATTGGGCAAGATCGCCCGCGACCAGCATCTGCCCGCGGTGGCGGGCCTGCCCGACATCGCGATCGCGGCGGTTGTCAGCCGCAATGCGAGGCTGGACGGCGTGCCCTGTTTTGAGAGCCTTGAGGCGCTGTTCGCCTCCGATGTCGCGGTCGATGCGGTGGCGCTGTGCACGCCGCCGCAAGTGCGACGAGCCCAGGCCGCGCTCGCCCTGGCGGCGGGCAAGCATGTCATGCTGGAGAAGCCGCCGGGCGCGACCGTCAGCGAGCTTGCTCCGCTGATCGCCAGCGCGCGCGACAAGGGCCTGACGCTGTTTGCAACCTGGCATTCCCGCCATGCCCCGGCAGTCGAGCCGGCACGCGCCTTTCTCGCCGCGAACCGGCCCTTGTCGGTCAAGATCGACTGGCGCGAAGATGTCCGGGTCTGGCATCCCGGTCAGGACTGGATTTTCGAGGCCGGCGGGCTCGGCGTGTTCGATCCCGGGATCAACGCGCTGTCGATCCTGACCCGCATCCTGCCGCGCCCGATCTTTCTCCGGGGTGCCGGGCTCGCCTTTCCCGCCGATCGCGCGGCGCCGATCGCAGCCGAACTCGATCTTGCCGACGAGGCCGGCTTGTCGATCCGGGCGGAGTTCGATTTCCTGCAGACCGGACCGCAAAGCTGGGACATGCGCATCGAGACGGAAGGCGGAACGCTGATGCTGTCAGCCGGCGGCGCGAAGCTCGACCATGACGGCCGCCCGCTCGTCGACGAGGCGGAGGCGGAATATCCGGCACTCTATCGCCGTTTCGTCGATCTCGTCGGCGGGCGTGAGAGCGATGTCGACCTGGCGCCGCTGCAACTCGTGGCCGACGCCTTCCTGCTCGGGCAGCGTCGCAGCATGGAGGCCTTCACATGGTGAGCGCGGCGCAGGCAGTCACCCAGGCAGTCCTGCCCGCTCCCGTGCTGCTGGGCGAAACACGCTGCCATCTCGGCGAAGGCCCCGCCTATGACGCCGCGACCGACACCGCGTTCTGGTTCGACATCCTGGGGCGCAAGCTGTTCGAGGCTGATCTGGGAACCGGCTCGGTGATCTCACACGATCTCCCGCTGATGGCCTCGGCGCTGGCCTTGGTCGACGACGAGCGCCAGATCGTCTCGACCGAGAGCGGGCTGCATCTGCGTTCGCGCCGGGGCGGCGCAATGACGCTGTTTCGTGCCGTCGAGGCGGACAACCGCGCGACACGCTCCAACGATGCGCGTGCGCATCCCGGCGGCGCGTTCTGGTTCAGCATGATGAGCAAGAGCGCAAAGGCCGGCGCCGCCTCGATCTATGCACTGTCGGGCGGCGAGGTCGTGCTGCTATTTTCCGGGCTGACGATCCCCAACGCGATCTGCTTCTCGGCTGACGGCCGGCAAGGGTTTTTCGCCGACACGGCGCAAAACGAGCTTTACCGTGTGCCGCTGGACCCGGTGACGGGGCTGCCGCGCGAGGCGCCTTCCTCGCTTGCCCTGTCCGATGACGGCAAAGGGCTCGACGGTGCCGTGATCGACCGCGAGGGGCTGATCTGGATCGCCCGCTGGGGCGGGGCGCGTATCGATGTCCTGACCGATGCAGGCGAAACGATCCGCAGCCTTGCCGTGCCGGCGCGCCAGCCGAGCTGCCCGGTCTTCGTCGGCAAAGCCTTCGATCGGCTTCTGGTCACCAGCGCGTGGGAGGGGCAGGATGAGGCCACCCGTGCCGCCGATCCGCAGGGCGGCGCGACATTCGTGTTCAGCCCCGGCGCGGTCGGAAAGGCGGAGCCGCGGGTCAGGCTGGGAGCGCACTGACAGTCTCTTATCAACCAAGACCGCGTCCAGGCGGCGATGAATGTTCAGCCCAATATTCACAACCAAGGGAGAAAACGATGACATCCGGGATCACCAAGCTACTGTCGGCTCTCGCGCTGGGCGCGCTCGCCTTTGCCGGGCCCGCGCTGGCGCAATCCAAGCCCACCGTCGGCATCGCCATGCCGACGAAATCATCAGCCCGCTGGATCGCCGACGGCGACAACATCGTGAAGGTGCTGAAGGAACGCGGCTACAATACCGATCTGCAATATGCCGAGGACGAGATCCCCAACCAGCTCTCGCAGATCGAGAACATGGTCACCAAGGGGGCGAAGGTCCTGGTGATCGCCGCCATCGACGGCACCACCCTGTCCGACATCCTGCAGCAGGCGGCCGCCGCCGGCACCAAGGTGATCGCCTATGACCGCCTGATCCGGAACTCACCGAATGTCGATTATTATGCGACGTTCGACAACTTCAAGGTCGGCGTCCTGCAGGCGCAGACGTTGGTGAAGGGGCTTGGCCTGCCCGAGGCGAAGGGGCCGTTCAACATCGAGCTCTTCGGTGGCTCACCGGACGATAACAACGCGTATTTCTTCTATGACGGGGCGATGTCGGTGCTGAAGCCCTTCATCGACTCCAAGCAAATCGTGGTGGCGAGCGGCCAGATGGGCATGGACAAGGTCTCGACCCTGCGCTGGGACGGCGCAACGGCCCAGGCGCGCATGGATAACCTGCTCAGCGCCTTCTACAACAACAAGCGCATCGACGCCGTGCTCTCGCCCTATGACGGCATCTCGATCGGCATCCTGTCCTCGCTGAAGGGCGTCGGCTACGGCTCGGGCTCGATGAAGATGCCGCTGGTTTCGGGCCAGGACGCGGAGGTTCCCTCGGTCAAGTCGATCCTCGCCGGCGAGCAGTATTCGACCATCTTCAAGGACACCCGCGAGCTCGCCAAGGTCACCGCCGACATGGTTGATGCCATGCTCAGCGGCAAGGAGGTGCCGGTCAACGACACCAAGACCTACACCAATGGCCGCAAGACCGTGCCGTCCTATCTGCTCACCCCGGTCGCGGTCGACAAGTCGAACTGGGAAGCGATCCTGATCGCCTCGGGCTACTACAAGGCCGGGCAGATCAAGTAACGCGGCACCATCGCACGCGGCCCCGCCCTAGGGCAGGATGCGAAAAAGTGGGAACCGGTTTTTCGCATCGATCCTGCTCTCACTCCCGGGATGAGAGACGGATTCAGATTTCAGATGGGATCACTTGGTGATCCCATCTGAAATCATCCGGCTCGAGGCGGGGCCGTCGATCCATCCGGTCGCGGAGCAGATCAAATGAATCCGATCCTGGCCATGCGCGGCATCAGCAAGGCGTTCGCTGGCGTCAAGGCCCTGAGCGAGGTTTCGTTTTCGGTTGAACCGGGCGAGATCCACGCTGTCGTCGGCGAGAACGGCGCCGGCAAATCGACCCTGATGAAGGTGCTGAGCGGCGTCTACCCGCACGGTTCCTATGACGGGGCCATCGTCTTCGATGGCGAGGAGCGGCGCTTCCGGGACATCACCGAATCCGAGGCGCTCGGCATCATCATCATCCATCAGGAGCTGGCGCTGATCCCGCTCCTGTCCATCGCCGAGAACATCTACCTGGCCAACCCACCCACCAAGTTCGGGGTGATCGACCGGGGCGCGGTCTATCGCGGCGCCCTGGCGCTGCTGGCCAAGGTCGGCCTGAACGAGGCGCCCGACACCCGTGTCATCGATCTCGGCGTCGGCAAGCAGCAGCTCGTCGAGATCGCCAAGGCGCTGTCCAAGGATGTCAGGTTGCTGATCCTGGACGAGCCGACCGCGAGCCTCAACGAGCGCGACAGCGAAGCGCTGCTCGACCTCCTGGTCGAGCTCAGGGCACAGGGCATCTCCTCGATCCTGATCTCGCACAAGCTCAACGAGGTCGCGCGCGTCGCCGACCATATCACCGTGCTGCGCGACGGGCGCACCGTCGACACGCTCGACTGCCGCGCCGGCCCGGTCGAGGAAGACCGCATCATCCGCAGCATGGTCGATCGCGATCTCGAGCATCGCTATCCCAAGCGCGAGCCCAAGATAGGCCAAGAGAAGATCGGCGAGGTGATCTTCGAGGTCGAGGGCTGGACGGTGTTCCATCCGCAGGATGCCGGGCGCCGCGTGATCAAGGGCGTGGATTTCCAGGTCCGGCGCGGCGAGATCGTCGGCATCGCCGGGTTGATGGGCGCGGGCCGGACCGAATTCGCGATGAGCGTGTTTGGCCGCTCCTATGGGCGCCATATCAGCGGCCGCGCCAGGCTGGAGGGTCGCGAGGTCGATCTGTCCACCGTGCGGCGCGCCGTCAATGCCGGGCTCGCCTATGTCACCGAAGACCGCAAGGAGCTTGGGCTCATCCTGGCCGAGGACATCCGCAAGAACATGACGCTGGCCAACCTGCCGGCGGTCGCTCCCGGCGGCATCATCGACGACATGGCCGAGCTCAAGGTGGCGACCGGCTATCGCTCGCGCATGGGGATCCGCAGCGCCAGCGTCTACCAGGAGACCGGCCAGCTTTCGGGCGGCAACCAGCAGAAGGTCGTGCTGTCGAAATGGCTCTTCACCGAGCCCAAGGTCCTGATCCTGGACGAGCCGACGCGCGGCATCGACATCGGCGCCAAATATGAAATCTACTGCATCATCAACGAGCTGGCGGATTCCGGGCGCGGTGTCATCGTGATCTCGTCGGAAATGCCGGAACTGCTGGGCATCTGCGACCGCATCTGCGTGATGAACGAGGGCGCTTTCGTCGGCGAATTCTCGGCGCAGGATGCAAGCCAGGAAAAGATCATGCGCGCCATCATGCGCAACGGGGAGGCCAGAGCATGAGCGGCGAAACCTTGAGCGGCAAAACCTTGAGCGAAACACCTGTGCGTCCGGCGGGCCACCACCTGAAGACGGGCCTGCGCGACTACGGCATGCTGATGTCGCTGGTAGCGATCATGCTGTTCTTCCAGGTCATGACGGGGGGCACGCTGCTGCGGCCGCTGAACCTGACCAATCTCGTGCTTCAGAACAGCTTCATCGTCATCATGGCGCTGGGGATGCTGCTCGTCATCGTCACCGGCCATATCGACCTGTCGGTCGGTTCGGTGGCGGGCGCGGTCGGCGCGGTCGCCGCCGTGCTGATGGTGCGCTACGAGATGCATTTCGTGCCCGCCGCCCTGATCTGCCTGGCGCTGGGCGCGCTGATCGGCGCGGCGCAAGGCTATTGGGTCGCCTATTTCAAGATCCCGTCCTTCATCGTGACGCTGGCCGGCATGCTCGTCTTCAAGGGGCTGGCGCTGGCGATCCTGCAAGGCCAGTCGCTGGGGCCGTTCCCGGCGACCTTCCAGAAGCTGTCCTCGGGCTTCATCCCCGAGCTGATGCCCGAAGCCGGCGCGCTCTACCCGACCTCTCTGGCGATCGGGGCTGCGCTGGCGATCCTGCTCGTGGTGCTCAATCTCAAGAGCCGCATGCGCCAGCAGAGCCATGGCGTCCCGGTCGAGCCGCAGGGCCTCTTCATCGCCAAGAACCTCGCCTTCTCCGCGATCATCCTCTACGCGACCTATCTCATCGCCTCCTATCGCGGCCTGCCGAACGTGCTCGTGGTGATGGGGGTGCTGATCGCGCTCTATGCCTTCGTGACGACGCGCACCAGCATCGGCCGGCAGATCTATGCGGTCGGCGGCAATGCGCGCGCCGCCAAGCTTTCGGGCGTGCGCACGGAATGGCTGACCTTCCTGACCTTCGTCAACATGGGCGTTCTCGCGGCGCTCGCCGGCCTCGTCTTCGCGGCGCGGCTCAACACGGCGACGCCAAAGGCGGGGCTGGGCTTCGAGCTTGACGTGATCGCGGCCTGCTTCATCGGCGGCGCCTCGGCCTATGGCGGAGTCGGGCGTGTCTCGGGGGCGGTGATCGGTGCGCTGATCATGGGCGTGATGAACAACGGCATGTCGATCCTGGGCATCGGCATCGACTATCAGCAGGTGATCAAGGGCCTCGTCCTGCTGGGTGCGGTCTGCCTCGACGTTTACAATCAGAAGCGCTGAGCAGGAGCGAGATCGCCGGCCCGCGATATCGCTCATCGATCGGCCACCGGCATGTAGCCCGCGGCGACCGATCTACCCCTTGGAAGCCGCCAGCAGGCCGGGCCGAGCGCGCCGACACATTTCGGATAGCGCACAGGCGTGTGGGCGCTCTTCATGGACGGCAGGGCGAGAAGCGGGTATGGTAGTTTCGGGTATTACCTTTTCCATGTGGGGTAGGTAGATGGCAGCGGTCACATCCATCAAGCTTGACGATGAACTGAAGGGCCGTGTGCAGAACCTGGCCGCGGCGCGTCGGCGCACGTCTCATTGGATCATGCGCGAGGCAATTGAGCAGTACGTGGCGCGTGAAGAGAAGCACGAAGCGTTGCGACAAGACACAGTTAAGGCCTGGGAGGAATTTCAAGCCACCGGCTTGCGCGCAACGGCTGATGAGGTCGAAAAGTGGTTGTCGAGTTGGGGGTCTGAAAACGAACTGCCCACGCCGGTATGCCACGAGTAGTTTTCGCGCCTGCAGCGGTTCGCGATCTCGAGCGACTGCGCGCCTTCCTTCGCTCCAAGGACCCATCAGCCGCCAAACGGGCGGGCGAGACGATCATCGCAGGCACGCAAGCACTCGGCACGCATCCTCGCATGGGCCGGCTTGTCGAGGATCTACCCGAGCAATACCGGGAATGGCTCATCGATTTTGGGGATAGCGGATATGTGGTTCGCTATCGTGTTGACAGCGACGCTGTAACAATCCTCGCGGTGCGGCACCAAAAGGAAGCGGGATCATGAAGCGTGTCTCCACACGATAATCCCAATAGCCGCTAAAGCATCCACTCCGCCCGCCACTCACCTCGCCCTGAAGACCTTGTCGCCCTGAAGGCCTTGTCTCCTTGAAGGCCTTGTCTCCTTGAAGGCCTTGTCTCCTTGAAGGCCTTGGCGATCTGATCCTTGAGCGGTTTGACGATGAACTCCAGCGTTCGCCGGGGTTCACGGGGCCTCGCCGAAGCGGACACCGGTTCGCGGGAAAAAGCACATTGAAACAAAGAGCTGGAGCAGTTTCCGATTAAGTTGATTCAGAAGCTGCTCCAGCGCGCTTTCGAGCGAAGCGCGCACCGGTTCGCGCGAATAAAACGTATTTAAACAAAGAGATAGAGCAGTTTCTGATCAAGTTGATTCAGACATTGCTCTAGTCGGACACGCCCTCGCGCCCGGCGATCGTCATGCAGGTCGCGGTCAGCATGGCACAGAGCTTGGGGACGCCGCCCGAGATCGCAAAAACCTCGGCCATGGCGAGCGTCAAGGTGCGCCCGGCCTTGATCACCTTGCCTTTGGCAAGCAGGCGCTCGCCGGCGGCCGGCGCAAGCAGGTTGATCTTGAACTCGGCCGTCAGCACGCCCACCCCCGCCGGCATCGTCGTCAGCGCCGCATAGCCTGCGGCGGAATTGGCGATGCTCGCGACCGCACCGGCATGGACGAAGCCGTGCTGCTGGGTCAGATGCGTCGAGACCGGCAAGTCGATCTCGATCTCGCCGGCGCTGATACGCACCAAGCGCGCCCCGAGCGTGGTCATGAAGGCCTGCTTGGCGAAGCTGTCGGCAATCCGCCGGGCCATCTCCTCCTGCGGGGGCGGGATATCCGGCATGAACAATTCCCAAAAGCGTTTTCGAGCGAAGTGGCCACCGGTTCGCGTGAAGAAAACGCGTCAAACGAAGAGACAGAGTAATTTCCGATCCAATTGGATCGGGAATTACTCTAGGCAGCCGCGACAGTCGCATCCTCATAACGCGAAACATGGGCTGCCGCCGCGCGCAGATCGGCAAGCCCCGCTTCCGCGGAAACGCAATGCTCGGCAAGATGGCGGCGGAACAGGCGCGCACCGCGCTGGCCCGGGAACAGCCCGACGAGATGGCGCGTGAAGGCATGCAGCCGCCCGCCCCGCTCGAGATGCGCCGCGATATGCGGCTCCAGCGCCTCCAGCATCGCGAAGGCGTCCGCGACCGGCGCGGCCTCGCCGAAGAGCAGCGGATCGACCTGAAGCAGGATCTCGGGGTTCTGATAGGCCTCGCGGCCGATCATGACGCCGTCGAGATGGGCGAGATGGCGGCTCCACTCCTCCGGCGCGCGGATGCCGCCATTGATCGTGATGGCGAGGTCGGGATTGGCTTCCTTCAGCCTGTAGGCGCGCTCATAGTCGAGCGGCGGCACCTCGCGGTTCTCCTTCGGCGAGAGCCCCTGGAGCCAGGCTTTGCGGGCATGGACGGTCAAGGCGTCGACGCCAGTCGCGCGCACCGCCGCAGTCAGCGCATCGAGTGCCTCTTCCGGATCCTGATCGTCGACGCCGATGCGGCATTTCACCGTCACAGGGATCGAGACGGCCGCCTTCATCGCCGCGACGCAATCGCCGACGAGCGCCGGCTCGCGCATCAGGCAGGCCCCGAAGGCGCCGCCCTGGACGCGGTCCGAGGGGCAGCCGCAATTCAGATTGATCTCGTCATAGCCGAAATCGGCGCCGATCCGCGCCGCTTCAGCCAGCAGGACGGGATCATTGCCACCGAGCTGGAGCGCGACCGGATGCTCGAAATCGTCGAAACCGATCAGGCGCTGGCGATCGCCCCGGATCACGGCCTGCGCCGTCACCATCTCGGTATAGAGCCGGGCGCGACGCGACATCAGGCGATGGATGATGCGGCAATGCCGATCAGTCCAGTCCATCATCGGCGCCACGGCGAATCTATGTATTTGATAGTCCTGCATTTTTCTCGTTTAGATCAGTGCATATGCGGCGTTTCGCGTGCCACTGGGGCCGAGCGCCGGGTTGATCGTGGCGAGGCTCCGCACGCGTCACGCATCCGCGCCTGGAAACAAGCGGGGCACTCATTGCCCCTCATATCGACGACATGTGCGAGCTCGGCAAGGCCCTTTGCGCTCCAGGGTCGCACGTTTGAATTGCTCGCGCGGCAGCTGGGCCAGTGTAACGCAACGCGGCACGTGTAGCTCAGCAAGCGTAACAGGGCGTCTCTCGATCGCGAGCGTCTCATTCGCTTGGGCCGCGACCGCGCGGCGCAGGGTGCGGGTGCATAGCGCGAGCGCCGCCCTATACAGGGCGAGCTCTACCTTCCCCGCCGACCCCGCAAGACCGGCCAGGCCGGTATCGCGGCCCGCATCAACACCACCACTCAGAAGAACAGGCGCCCCATCTCGCTCCTTTTGAAACGCCATTCATTATGCATCACGCAATGAGATGCTGACCTTTCGCCCATCGCGTGATCGCATCTCGGGACGTAGGGGCCGGTCCAAAGAAGTGCTCTTGTTTCGCAATATTCGAAACATAGACGCCCTTCTTGAAGAACAGGAACATCTGGATCAGATCGTGCCCAAGCTCGGAAAACAGCTTTACCGGGCGTGCGAGCAAGCGGAAAACCAGCCAGGGCATAACCCGCACCGTGAGGCGTTTCTTTATAACCTCGGAGACGAGATCGGCGATCTCTTGCTGGCTCCTGGGGCCATCGCGCCAGCCGACATCGATGGTTTGGTTGTTGATCTCACGACCAGGAAACGTCGCGGCTTTGGCGAGATAGGAGGCCAGATCATCTGTCAGAACATAGGACCATCTCGTGGTCTTATCGCCCAGCGCCAGGAACCGGCCAGCTTTCGCACCCTTCGCAATGAGGTCTGAGCTTTGATCGAGAAATGTAGGTGCGCGGACAAATACGTAAGGGACCCCAGAGGCCTTGATCAGATCCTCAGCCACTTTCTTGGCGTGGAAATGCGGCACTGCTGACGCAGCCTCGCTGCTGACGATGCTGAGAAAGACAAATCGGCCAATATTGGCTCTTGTTGCCGCTTCTATAAGATTCTTGTTGCCCTGGAAGTCCGTGTCGAGGCTTCCCTTCATGTAACTGTTAGCCGAGCTGACGACGACGTCCACACCTCGCAGCGCACGATCCAATGACGCTGGATCCATCATGTCGCCGCGCACCCATTCGATATCGGCGCTCTCATTTGAGGGCGCGCCCTTACGCGACATCGCAACGACGGCCGCATTCGCATCATGCGCCAGGTTGCGGAGAATCTTGGCTCCGAGAAATCCTGTTGCGCCGACGACCAGGACCTTCCTGCTCGCTGTCGCGCTTGAACCTGCGGTATCGGCAAGCGCCGTCTTATCCGAGGCGATCGAGGAATGCGGTGATTGGGTCAATTTAAAATCTCCGGTCATGAGCTGGTATCGGCTCAGGCGCTCAGGGCGGGGTAATCGACGTAGCCTCGCGCGGCGCCGCCGAAGAAGGTGTTTTGGTCGGCCTCGTTCATCGCCGCATTGGCCTTCAGCCGCACGACGAAGTCCGGATTGGCGAGGACCAGCTGGCCATAGGCCTCCAGATCGGCCGACCCCGAAGCCAGATCGGCGCCGATCTGGTCGTGCGGACGACCCGGCCGGTTGAGGATCAGCGATTGGTGCCAGAGCGTGCGAATATCGGCCAGCAACGGCTCGTTGCCCTGATGCATGATGTGCAGATAGGCGAGCCCGAGCTTATCGAGTTCGGCGACGAGGTGGCGGTAGAGGTCCGGTCCTTCGGCGCCTTCGTCGATCCCCCACATGGCCGTACCGGGGGACAGGCGGATCGCGGTGCGGTCCGCGCCGATCTCCTCGGCGATCGCCGTGGCGACCGCGATGGCGAAGCGGGCGCGGTTCTCGATGGGGCCGCCATATTCATCCGTGCGCGTATTGGCGCTCGGTGCGAAGAACTGCTGGACGAGGTAGGCGTTCGCGCCGTGAATCTCGATGCCGTCGGCGCCGGCCTCGATCGCCGAGCGGGCGGCATGGCGGAAATCGGCGACGGTCTGGCGTACCTCCTCGGCCGTTAGGGCGCGCGGCGTCGGGATGTCCTGCATCCCGGTCGCCGTGAACATTCCCGTCCCCGGCGCGATCGCAGACGGCGCGACGCCCTGGCGATGATGCGGCGTGTTGTCGGGATGCGACATACGCCCGGCATGCATGAGCTGGATGAAGATATGGCCGCCTTTGTCGTGCACGGCGGAGGTGATCTTCCGCCAGCCGGCGATTTGGGCGGGCGTGTAGATGCCGGGAGTGGTGAGATAGCCTTGAGCGTCATCCGAGGGCTGGGTGCCTTCGGTAACGATCAGGCCGACGCCGGCGCGCTGGGCATAATATTCAGTGGCGAGTTCGCCCGGCGTGCCGTCGAAGCCGGCGCGGCTGCGGGTCATCGGGGCCATGACGAGGCGGTTCGGCAGCGTGTAGCGGCCGACGCGGACAGGGGTGAATAGCGAATCCATTGGAATCTCCATTTGCTGGAGGCCTTGTCCACTATTCCAATCTCGGGATAAATCCGGATAGATCGAAATAAGAGTTCCATATATGGAGCAATCGAGTGAGCCATTTGAACGACATGGCGCTGTTCGTCGAGGTGGCGAGAACCAGGAGCTTCCGGAAGGCAGCCGAGGCTCTCGGCATGCCAAACTCCACGCTGTCGCGGCGTATCAGCGCGCTGGAGAAGGCGATCGGCTTGAGGCTCCTGCATCGCACGACGCGCAAGATCGAGCTCACCGAGGCCGGCCAGCTCTATTATGAGCGAAGCAAGCGGATCGTCGACGAGGCGCGGCTCGCGCATGAGCAGCTCGGCGCGATGCTGGAGCAGCCGAGCGGTGTCCTGCGGGTTTCGCTCCCGGTCGACTTCGCCACGCTGTACCTCACGCCGATCATCGTCGATTTCGCCCAAAGCTATCCCGGCATCACGTTCGAATTCGACCTGACCCCGCGCCGTGTCGATCTGGTGACCGAGCCGTTCGATGTGGCGATCCGCATGGGCAAGCTGGACGATTCCGGTCTGATCGCGCGCCTGATCGGGCGGCATTCGCGCCACCTCTATGCGTCTCCCGGCTATATCGAAGCGTCAGGCGAGCCCGCGATACCGGCAGGCTTGGCGGAGCATGAATGCATCTGCATGCCGCGGTTCCCGAGCTGGACCTTGCAGCAGGGGATGAACCAGGTCGATATCGGCGTTCGCGGCCGCTTCACGCTCAACAGCGTCGGCATGATCCGAACCCTGGCGATCAACCATCAGGGCATCGCCCTGCTTCCCGAGAGGATCGTCGCGGAAGATTTGGCCGCCGGCCGGCTCCGGCGCATCCTGCCGGAATGGCAGGGGTCGTCGGTCACGATTCACGCCGTCACCGAAACCCGCCTTATTCCAGCCAAGACCCAGCGCTTCATCGAATTCCTGTCCGCCAGGCTGATGGAAGCTTGAACATGCCGCTTTTCCGAAATCCAGAATGAGGTGGTCCATGCGGATCCTGGCCTTCAGCGACCTTCACCGAAACAAGGACATCGCGCAGGAGATCCTGCAAGCCTCGCGTGAGGCCGACATTGTCGTCGGCGCCGGCGATTTCGCCACCAAGGGCGTGGGGCTCTCCGAGACGATCGATGTGCTCCGCACCATCACCGTTCCGACGATCTTCGTCGCGGGCAATCACGACAGCCTGGCCGAATTGCAGGACGCCTGCCGCGGCCGTGACGCGATCCATGTGCTCCACGGCGAGGGGGTGACCATTGCGGGGATTGCGTTCTTCGGTCTGGGCTTCGAGACCCCGCCGGGGAGGAATGAGCCGTGGAACCAGAGCTTGGGTGAGGTCGAAGCCGCCAAGGCGCTTACGAAGTGCCCGAAAGGCGCGATCCTTGTGACGCATTCGCCGCCGTTCGGGGTCGCCGACGTGCAGACCACCGGGGCCCATGAGGGAAGCCGCTCGATCCGGGAAGCCGTGGAGACCGCGAAGCCGCGGCTTCACCTCTGTGGTCACATCCATCACTCCTGGGGGATGTCGGGCCTCATCGGCCTCTGCCCGGTTCACAATCTCGGTCCGACCGCGAATTGGTTCGCCTTATCGTGATCCTCTCTCCACGCTAACGGGCTTGTGCAGCCAACGAGGCGGTGTCGCCTCGACGACCTCATAGACGCTCTCATTGCGCTCGCCGCCCCGGCCGATCGAGAACTCGGCGCCCTCCCCGGCATGGGTGCCGCTGGCAGCGTCGGCGGGATCGCGCTATAGGAAAGGTTCCCGTTTCGTTCGTGAGCGCCCGATATGACGCGCCGATCCGGCAGCGCTGACCTGCCCCTGCATCACGGCCGTGTCCCAGCCTGGCTGGGACAGCGTATGAGCCGGCTCGGCGCCGTCATCTGTGAGGCGATCATCCATCATTATGGCCGCGACGAGCTGCTGCGCCGTCTCGCAAATCCATTCTGGTTCCAGTCGTTCGGCGCGGTGATGGGGATGGATTGGCACTCCTCGGGCATCACCACGAGCGTCATCGGCGCGCTCAAGCGCGGCCTGACACCGCTCTCGGGCGAGCTCGGCCTGCATGTCTGCGGCGGGCGCGGCAGTCATTCGCGGCAGACCCCGGCCGAACTTGAGCGGATCGGCTCCAGGGCCGGGTTCGACGGGCACGCACTGGCCACAGCGAGCCGCCTCGTTGCAAAGGTCGACAGCGCCGCGGTGCAGGATGGTTTCGATCTTTATCTCCACGGCTTCTTCGTCACCGATGAGGGCCAGTGGGTTGTCGTGCAGCAAGGCATGAACGGCGACAGTGGTCTTGCCCGTCGCTATCACTGGCAGTCCGAGGGGCTCGGCAGCTTCATCGACGCGCCGCATGCCGCGATCGACGGCCAGAATCAGGGCAGGATCATCAACCTGACCGACGTCAGGGCGGCCGCGTCCCGCAACGGCCAGATCGAGTTGCTGCGGGAGATCGGGCCCGACGGCGTCGTCCGGGAGCTCACGGCGTTGCAGCGTGATCGGGCGCCTCCTGCCAAATCGCCTGCCCAGCTCGCATTGCCTCATCTGGTCATGCCCGCGCATCACGACGTCAGGCCCAAGGACGTGATCATGCGGCGCCTGCATGGGGCGCTCGCGGCGGCAGCCGACCGCGCGCCCGCCGATTTCTCGGAACTGCTGCTCGTTCCCGGCATCGGCGCACGGACCGTCCGGTCGCTGGCGATGGTGGCCGAAATCGTCCACGGCAGCCCTTGCCGCTTCACTGATCCGGCGCGCTTTTCGCTCGCCCATGGCGGCAAGGACCGGCAGCCTTTCGCCGTGCCGACCAAGGTCTACGATCAAACGATCGCGGTGCTGAAGTCCGCGATAGGTCGAGCAAAGCTCGGACAGGACGACCGCCTGGCTGCGATGGCTCGTCTCGACCTTGAGAGCCGGCGGCTGGAGCGTGTCGCCACGGGACCGACTCTGTGTGAGTACGTGACCGAGGAGCGTCGACGTTCGGCCGACTATGGCGGGCGCAGCGTTTTTGGTTGGGAGCGCCCCGAAGAGGACGCCGCATTGGCGGCAGCGGCCGGCCCTGCGCTCCCTCGGCAAATGGGTGTGGCTGGCGGGCAGATGTCGGGGCGAAGCGCTAAGGAACGGGCAAGCGTCTGCTTACCGGAAAGCGTCTGCTCAAATGAGGAGACCCCTGCAGGCCAAATCGCCATGGCTTTTCACGGGCCTGGCTGATCCCGATGCGCGGACCGACGGTGAGGTTCGGTTCACAGCTTCGATCGCTGAACGAGAAGGGCTTTTGATCGACCGGCAGAGCGTCATGGCTGGCGTCGATGGCCAGCGCCTGAGCCAGCCGGCCGGGACCGCTGCACAGGGCCGATGCTCCACCGCGCCTTTGGAGCATGATGTCAAAGCCGGCGGTAGGTTCGAGCGCGCGGAGCAGGACGGCGCCACCGCCACTCGCCACGATGTTGAAACACCAATGGAGGCCATAGGAACGGTAGATGTATGCCGTCCCCGCAGGGCCGAACATGGCAGCGTTGCGCAGGGTCGGCCCGCGAAAGCTGTGCGAAGCCGGGTCGTCGCGCGTATAGGCTTCGGTTTCGACGATCACGCCGCCAACCCCATCGACAAAAATCGAGACCCCGATCAAGCGCATTGCGAGCTCGGGCGCCGCCCGATCAAAGAACGCGGCCGGCAGCGGGGTCAGGTCGTGGTCGTCGAGATAACCGGACGTCATCACACAAACGCTCAGGAATGCCCGCCGCGCCCGTTCAACAGGGCGCGAGTGATCATTTGAGCTGGCTGTCCTTGCTGCCGCGACGATTATACCCGCTCATAACGGGCTTTGCATCGTGGCTGGACTGACAGGCCACGCAGCTGCGCGCCCCGGGCATCGCCTTGCGCCGGGCTTCAGGGATTTCGTCTCCGCAATCCTGACAGTGAATCTCGCCCGGTCCGGTTGGCAGACGCGCCCTCGCTAAACGCACCGCGTCGGTGATGCTGTCGTCGATCTGGTCCTGAACGGCTCCATCCGGAGCCCAGCCGCTCGCCATGGTTCACCTCGGTTTTTCGGCTCGACCAACGAGATAGGCACGGCAGCCCGAGGTTCAATCCGTTTTGTGGCGGCTGCAGCGATTTCACGCGGATCAAACCCGAGGCAATCGTGGCGATTGTCCGGCCAGCTTCGCGCTGTCCTGGAACCATCGGCAGCGCCGCTTCGTTCCTTCCGTGAAAAGCGTCACCGATGCATCCCGGGAGGACGTCCATGGCTCCGCGCGCTGTCTGGAAGGGCGTTCTGAAGATCGCCGAGATGACCTGCCCGGTGTCGTTGTACACGGCGGCGTCGACGGCCGAGCGCATCTCGTTCCATACCCTGAACCGCAAGACCGGCAACCGCGTGCACCGCCAGTTCATCGACGAGGTCTCGGGCAAACCCGTGGAAACCGAGGATCAGGTCAAGGGCTACGACAAGGGCGATGGCGACTATGTCATCCTCGAGCCGGAAGAAATCGCCGCCGCCGTTCCCGAAAGCGACAAGACCCTCACCGTCGAAACCTTCCTGCCCTGCGACGAGATCGATGACCTTTTCTTCGACAAGCCCTACTATGTCTCGCCGAGCACCCCTGTCGCCTCCGATGCCTTTACGCTGATCCGCGAGGGGATGAAGAGCCGCCAGTCGGCCGCCCTCGCCCGGACGGTGATCTTCCGCCGAATGCGCTCAATCCTGATCCGCCCGCATGGCGACGGCTTGATCGCGACGACATTGAACTTCGACTACGAGGTTCGCTCAGCCGCGGACGCATTCAGCGATGTTCCGGCGATCAAGATCGATGACGAGATGCTCGAACTCGCCGAGCACATCATCAAGACGAAGGCCGGCAAGTTCGATCCGAAGTCGTTCGACGACCGCTATGAATCCGCTTTGGCCGAACTCGTCCAGGCGAAGATCGAAGGGCGCAAGCTCAAGCCGCAGAAGCGGCCCGAACCGACCAAGGTCGTCAACCTGCTGGAGGCATTGCGCCAAAGCGCAAAGGGGGCGGGCAGCAAGGCCGCGACAAGGTCGAAGCCTGCAGCAACGGAGGCGCCACGCAAAAAAGCGAGTTGATCACTTTCGCGTTGCTTACTTGCGCCGTTGCCTACTTGCGCCGTTGCCTACTTGCGCCGTTTCTCATTTTCGCCTGGGTTCGAGGCTCTTCTTCAGCGCATCCATGATGCTGACGACGTTGCTCTCGGAGGCTTGACGGGGCGCCGCCTTGGCGGGTTTGCGACCCTTTTGCTTGGCCTTGATGATGCTGAGCAATTCGGCCTGCACGGGATCGGTGGCAAGCTCCGGCGACCAGTCTCTGGTGCGCGTCTTGATCAGCTTGTCCATCAGGGGACGCAGGTCGGCGTCCGGCTCGGCCTTTTCGATCCCGCCGAAATAGTCCTTCTCCGGCCTGACCTCATCGCCATAGCGCAGCGTCCACAGCACGATGCCGTTGTCGCGGGCGTCGAGGAGCACGGCCCGTTCGCGACGGTAAAGAACCACTCGCGAAATCCCGACCGTCTTGGTTCGTTTCATGGCCTCGCGAATGACCGAGAAGGCTTCTTCGCCGACCTTGGCATCGGGAACGAGGTAGTGCGGCGTGTCGTACCAGATCCAGCCGACCGACGAGCGGGGTGCGAAGGTCTCGATATCGATCGTCCGGGTGCTCTCCAGCGCCACCGCATCGAGTTCGTCATCTTCCAGCATGACATATTCGTCGTCACCCTTGGGATAGCCTTTGACCTCGTCGTCATCGGTGACGGGCTTGCCCGTAACCGCATCGATGAACCGGCTCTGGATTCGGTTTCCCGTCTTTCGGTTGATCGTGTGGAACCGCACCTTCTCGCTTTCGGAGTGCGCGGGCATCATCGCCACGGGGCACGTCACGAGGGACAGCTTCAGATAGCCCTTCCAGAATGTCCGCGGCGCCATGGTCACATTCTCCCGATTATCCGCGTGAACGCGGTGCCAGGGCCGATCGTTCCGCAGGCGACCCAAAGCGATCAGGCTGCCTCGGCTCGCTTTCCCAGCTTTTTGATCGCATCCGCGATCGAGCCGGCCGCGTCGTCATACCCCTCCCAGGCCCCCGTCTTCTTGAGCAGGCCAGGCAGGGTCCTCACTGTGAAACGACTGGGATCGAGACCGGATTTGACCTGAGACCAGGTCAGCGGCATCGAGGCATGCGCACCGGGTCGCGCCCGTGGCGAGAGCGGCGCAACCGCCGTCGCCATCCGGTCGTTGCGGAGGTAGTCGAGGAAGATGCGGCCGTTGCGCAGGCGCTTGGCCATGTTGACGACGTAGCGCGAGGGTTCCTCGCTGGCCAAATCCGCACAGACGCGACGCGCGAAATCCTTCGCAGCCGGCCAGTCGACCTTGCTGCGCTTGCCGGGCGCCAGTGGCGCGACGACGTGCAAGCCCTTGCCGCCGGTCGTCTTGCAGAAACTGGTGAGGCCGAGCGCCTCCAACCTCTCGCGCATCTGCTTGGCCGCATCGATCACGTCGCCAAAACTGACGCCCGGTCCCGGATCGAGGTCGAAGACGAGGCGCCCTGGAACCTCCGGATCGCCGGGTGCGCAGTTCCAGGGGTGAAGCTCGATGCCTCCGATCTGGGCTGCAGCGGCCAGGGCCTCGATCCGATCGATCTGAAGATAGGGCTTCTTGTCGCCGAAGACGCGGACGAGTTCGAACAGGTTCGACGTGCCCATGCCGGCATGGCGCTGGAAGAACATCTCGCCGTCGATCCCGTCGGGCGCGCGTACGAGCGAGCAGGGGCGCCCCTTGATGTGCGGCAACATCCACTCGCCTACCGCCGCAAAATACTCGGCCAGATCCTGCTTCGAAACGGGGCGATCATCCCCCGCATTTGGCCACAAAGCCTTGTCGGGATGGCTGATGCCGACGCCCATGACATCGACCTTGCCGCCGCGGTCGCGAGAGCGGGCGGGACGAGGCTCAGGCGTAGCGGTCTCCTCCGGATCGGCTGGAAGTTCGGTTTCGACCTCTTCGGCGGGCTTGTCCTCGCGCAGTCCCTTGAAGGCCGCCTGTCGCACCATGCCGTCGCCGGTCCAGCCGGCGAACTCGATCTCGGCGACGAGCTCGGGCTTCAGCCAGGTCACGCCAGGCTCGCGTTTCGGCGCTCCGGCGCCCGTGAAGGGTGACGTCTTCGCGGCGACCGCCTTCAATCGCGGCAGCAATCGTTCGACCTTGGAGGCGCTGTAGCCGGTGCCGACCCGGCCGATATAGACGAAATGGGAGCCGCGATTGACGCCGACGAGCAATGATCTGAACCTGCCGGCCGTGGTCGACCAGCCGCCGATGACGACCTCGTGCCCGGCGCGACATTTGGCCTTGGTCCAGGTGTCGCTGCGGCCCGAGACATAGGGCGCATCGACGGCCTTCGAGACGATGCCCTCCAGCGACAATTTACAGGCCGACCTCAGCACGGCATCGCCGCCGGTCTCGAAATGCTCGACATAGCGAAGAACGACACCGTCGGCGTGTGCGTCGAGATAGGCCTTCAGCTGCTCTTTTCGCTCCCGGAGCGTCTGCTTGCGCAGATCGATCTCGGCGTCGAAGAGCATGTCGAAAGCGAAAAAGACGAGATCCTGCGTCTTGCCTTCGGAAATCGCGGCTTGAAGCGCCGCAAAATCAGGTGAGCCCCGGCTATCAAATGCGACGATCTCGCCATCGATGATGGCGTTCGGAAACCCCTCGGCGGCCTTCGCGATCGCGCGGAACTTCGCGGTCCAGTCGAGGCCTTTGCGCGTCTTCAGCGTGACCTTGCCGGCTTCGATCCGCATCTGGATGCGGTAACCGTCGAATTTGATCTCGTGGACCCAGTCGTCTCCATTGGCTGGGCGCTCGACGCTTCTGGAGAGTTGCGGCGCGATGAAGGACGGCATCTCGGCGGCGCGCGCTTCGCGTTTGCGAGGCGATGTCGCCTCACCGCGCCTCGGCTTAGCTGCGAGTCTTTTGGCCGCGAGCCTTTTCCGGCTGTCCCATTCCGCATCCGGAGCCAGAACGCTTTCGGCGAGCAAAAAGGGCTTGGGAGAGCGTCCTTTACCCGCCGCTATCGCAGCCATCGTCCGGCCAGATGCCACCGAAGTGTCGGTTTTCAGAACCGCTTCGCCATTGCCATCAATCGCATGCTCGTCGCGATGCTTGATGAGGAGCCAATTGGTCCGCTTGCCGCCGTCCCGATCGTTTCGCATTCGGACGAGGACGAAGCTGCCGTGGAGCCTGTCGCCTTCGAGCGTGAATTTCAGGTCGCCTTTCTCGAATTGCCTGTGGGCACTGAGTTTCCCCTCAGGTTTCCAGAAGCCACGATCCCAGAGCTGGACGGTGCCCCCGCCATATTCGCCCTTGGGGATCGTTCCCTCGAAGTCGCCATAGGCGAGAGGGTGATCTTCGACTTCGACAGCAAGGCGCTTGTCGTGAGGATCGAGCGATGGACCCTTCGTCACCGCCCAGGATTTGAAGACGCCATCGAGCTCGAGACGCAGGTCATAGTGCAGCCTGGTGGCGTCATGTTTTTGAATGACGAAGCGCAAGCGATCCGACGAGGCCACCGGGGCGTCATCGCCGGGCTCCCTGGTCTTCTCAAAATCGCGCTTGGCGCGATATGCCTGCAGCTTGCCCGCCAACGTCCCATCCTCTGCGCAAGTCCTCAACGCGTCCCGGTTTTGCGTGTTCCATCTGCGGGCGCCCGGATCATCACAGGGGCGCCCACGGCCATGACGCTATGAACGAAGCCGGCGTCGCGTCGGCCGGTCCAAGTCCGAGAGTTCGATCCAGACCGGCGCGTGGTCGCTCGCTTTTTCCCAGCCTCGAACGTCGCGATCGACATCGGCTGCGACGAGCCGCTGCGCCACCATCGAGTTGAGCAGGAGATGATCGAGGCGAAGGCCGGCATTGCGGCCCCAGGCATTCCGGAAATAGTCCCAGAAGGTGTAGATGCGCTCGCCGGGGTGGAGCGTGCGCAGCGCGTCCGTCCAGCCTTGCTCGGCCAAGGCACGAAACGCCTCCCGCACCTCTGGCCGAAACAGCGCATCGTCCACCCATCGCTCCGGCCTGTAGACGTCGAGCTCGGTCGGCATCACATTGTAATCGCCGGCGAGGATGACAGGCACATCGAGCGCGAGAAGCTCCGCCGCATAGCCGGTGAGCCGCTGGAACCATCGCAGCTTGTATTCGAACTTCGGCCCGGGCGCGGGATTGCCGTTCGGCAAATACAGGCAGGCGATGATCATTCCGTCGACAGCCGCCTCGATATAGCGGCTCTGGCTATCCTCGGGGTCACCGGGCAGGCCTCGGCGGGTTTCGATCGGCTCCGTACCGCGCGCCAGGATCGCAACGCCGTTCCAACTTTTCTGGCCATGCCAGATCGCCCCGTAGCCGGCCTTTTCGATCTCGCCGACCGGAAAACGGCCATCGGGCGCCTTCAACTCCTGCAGGCAAACGACGTCCGGCTGCGCCTCGTCCAGCCACCGCAGGAGCACCGGCAAGCGTCCGTTGATGCCGTTGACGTTGAAGGTGGCGATTTTCATCGTCCCGTCTCAGCTCGCGATCCTCTCGGCCCAGGCCGAAACCGCCTCGGCCATGGTCTTCAGATGGTCGGCGGCAGAAAAGCCGGAAACGGATTTCCGCGGCTTCAGATCGTGGTCGCCGTCCTCGAGCCACAAAATTTCGATGGCCGGTGACAGCGTGTAAGCGGACACCTCCTCCCGCATGCCGAATTGGTCGCGCGTGCCTTGCACGATCAGCGTCGGGATCTTCAGGTCGACAAGGTGCGCCGTACGCAACTGCTCGGGCTTTGCCGGCGGATGAAAGGGATAGCCGAGACATAGCAGGCCTCGGACTCGGCCGGAGGCGAAGAGGTCGTTTGCGACCATGCTGGCGACGCGGCCGCCCATCGACTTGCCGCCGATGATGAGCGGCCCCTTCGCATCGAGCGCGTCAATCGCGGCGATGTATTCCGGATTGAGCTTTTCCGCTCGCGGCGGCGGCTTGCGGCCCGCCTCCATCCGTCGGCCGGCCATATAGTCGAACTCGAAGCGAGCCACACGAAAGCCCGCTCCCGCCAAGGCCTTCGCCGTCGCGGTCAGCGAGGGCGAATCCATCGCCCCGCCGGCGCCGTGTGCAAGCAGGACGGTTCGTTCCGCCTGGTCGGGACCGTCGAAGAGAAATCTCACCGCCATCCGCCTGAGCCTCCATATCTGACATCCAGTTCGACAATGCCTATATTCGGACGAACCCAAAATCAGGAGGTCCAAAGCCATGACAACGGAACGCGCAGTGCTTGCCGGTGGTTGCTTTTGGGGCATGCAGGATCTGATCCGCCGCAAGCCGGGCGTGATCTCCACCCGTGTCGGCTATTCGGGTGGCGAGGTGCCCAACGCCACCTACCGCAATCACGGCGATCATGCCGAGGCGATCGAGATCGTGTTCGATCCGGCCAAGATCAGCTACCGCGACCTGCTCGAATTCTTTTTCCAGATTCACGACCCCTCAACACGCGACCGCCAGGGCAACGATATCGGCGCGAGCTACCGCTCGGCGATCTTCTATGCGAGCGACGAGCAGAAGCGTGTTGCCGAGGATACCATTGCCGACGTCGACGCGTCGGGGATCTGGCCCGGCAAGGTCGTGACCGAAGTGACCCCGGTCGGCGATTTCTGGGAGGCCGAGCCGGAGCATCAGGATTACCTGGAGCGCTATCCCGGCGGCTACACCTGCCATTTCCCGAGGCCGAACTGGACGCTGCCGAAGCGCGAGGACATCCGTCGCGCCGGATGAGACCTCTGCGGATCGCCGCAGCAGCTCTTAGCCGCGGCGATCCACACCACCGCGCAACCATCTTTGGAACCTGAAGGCAACGCCTCCGTTCTGCTGCGCAGGAAGCACGAGGAGGTGCACATGCCACGTGGTGACAGATCCAAGTACACCGACAAGCAGGAGCGTAAGGCCGATCACATCGCCGAAGGCTATGAAAAGCGGG
This sequence comes from Bosea vaviloviae, assembly GCF_001741865.1. Lineage (NCBI taxonomy): Bacteria > Pseudomonadati > Pseudomonadota > Alphaproteobacteria > Hyphomicrobiales > Alloboseaceae > Allobosea > Allobosea vaviloviae. The sequence goes on along the minus strand of NZ_CP017147.1, from coordinate 2,923,983 downwards.
GCGTTTCGGAGCAGGAAGCCGAGCGTCGGGCCTGGGCAACCGTCAACAAGGACGATGGTGGCGGCAAGAAGGCCGGCGGTTCCGGACGGGGCACGCAAACCGGCCACCCCGCCGCGCATAAGGGTGGAGAGAAAGGCGGCAAGGCTGCGGCCTCGCGCTCGGCCGAAGCCCGCTCCGCATCGGCGCGGAAGGCGGCGGCCACCCGCAAGAAGAACGCCGAGCATCGCGCTCACTCCTGATCGAGAGCGGTAAGGCCTGGAGAGCAATAAGGCCAAGAGAGCGGCAAGGCCCAGGCTGCCGGCCGCTTCTCCATGTGCGGAAGGCACGGCGATGGGTAGGCAAATGCGTGGACGAGGCCGGGTCGGCGGGACCGTCCGTATCGGAGTGTCGGGCTGGACCTATACGCCATGGCGCGGACACTTCTACCCCGAAGGCCTGACCCAGAAGAACGAGCTGGCCTTCGCAGCCGGACAGTTCCCGGCCTTGGAGATCAACGCCACCTTCTATGGACTTCAGAAGCCGGATGCCTTCGCGCGTTGGGTGGAGGCGACACCTGAGAGGTTCGTCTTTGCCGTCAAGGGCTCGCGCTTCATCACCCATATGCGCCGCCTCAGGGACGTCGAGACGCCGCTCGCCAACTTCCTCGCATCCGCCCTGCTGCGGCTGGGACCGAAGCTCGGACCGCTGCTCTGGCAGTTTCCGCCGAGCTTCCGCTTCGATCCGGCCCTCATGAAGGATTTCCTCGCGCTTCTGCCCAAGGACACGCAGGCGGCAGCGGCACTCGCGCGACAGCATGACAAACGGGTGGAAGGGCGAGCCTGGATACATGCGGATGCGAAGCGGCCGATGCGCCACGCGATCGAGGTTCGCCATGACAGCTTTCGCGATCCGGCCTTCGTCGAACTGCTGCGCGATCGTGGGGTTGCGCTGGTTTGCGCCGACACGGTCGACTGGCCCCGCCTGATGGATCTGACCGCCGACTTCGTCTACTGCCGCCTGCACGGCTCGGCGGAACTCTATCGGTCACGCTACGAGAAGCCGGAGCTGGAGCGCTGGGCCGCGCGGGTCGCGGCCTGGGCGCGTGGGACCGACATGCGCGACGGAGAGTTCGCCGGCGATGCCGACGCCGCGCCCGCTCGGCCGCGCGACGTGTTCCTGTTCTTCGACAATACCGACAAGCTCCATGCCCCGGACGATGCGGCAACGCTGATGCGAATGCTGAAGCTGGACTGGAGTCCGCAAGCGGAAAGGCGCGCCGCCTGAGCCGAACGTCGCAGGCGCACGGTCTTGGCGAGGCGACCCCGGGATCGGTCACGAAGCGCTGAACGAGGCGCGGGGCGCGCGGCTTGTCTGCAGCACTGCTCCGGGCGCCTCGTCGTCGGGAAGGACCTGCGCCGACCCCGCCCTCGCTTTCATCGGCGAGCAGCCGGGCGACGAGAAAGACCGGTGGGCCGGCCTTCATCGGATCCTCCAAAACGCGTCGTGAGGAACGACTAGCCAAGAACGGCGTTCATCGACCCTCGCGGGTTCAGCGCCCGCAAATCCCTGCTCAGTCAGACCAGACCGGCCGAGTTCGGGTCTGTTCGCTCAGCCGGCTGAATTTGCTGCAGGCTGCAGCATGGCCGAGGGCAGAGTGTGAGATGCGCACGGGTCCGCCGGTTTGGACTGCGCCGAAGTGTGGGACTGCCTCACGAAACGGCCTTCGACAGGTCATCGGCTCTGCCGTGCGGCTCGTCAGGCTCCAGCGCGGCGGGCAACTCTGTATCGCCATGCTCGCGGCGGATAGGCAAAGCGGCGTCCATAATTGTCATGGCTCGCTCGATCTCAGATCCTGCGGCGCGAACGGAAAGCACCGACTCGCCAAGCCTGTGCTCGGCGGCGCGGGCTTCAGCCTCCTCCGCTGGCAAGCCGGCATCGATCAGCGCGCCGATGACACCTCCGGCGAGCGCCCCTGCCACCGCTCCGGACAGGAACCATCCAGCCGCAACGATCGGACCAAGACCAGGCAGCGTAAGCGACCCAAGGGCCATGACGAAGCCGGTTGCGGCTCCTGCGGCGCCACCAACTCCTGCTCCTGCGGCCGCGTTGTCGTCCCCGCCGGTCTGGTGGCCCAGCAGCCCTATCCGATCGGGAGGGATGCCGGCTTCCACCAATCGCACGACGACATTTCTCGCGTCTTCAAAGCTTGGGTAGGCCCGCGTGATGGTCAGGAATTCTGGCAAGCTCTGCAATTCTGGTAAGTTCTGCATGGCGATGGTCCTTTGCTTCTGAGCGGGCGAAGACCTGAGGCGAACCGATGTGTTTCCTAGCACTGCGCATGAAGGGCAACGATCGCCTCGGCGAAGGGCTCTGGCGCCTCCTGGGGTATGTTATGGCCGATATGGGGCAGGAGACGGTGGGCGAAATGCCCCAGGAAATGCCGACGATGCCCGTCGGCGCCGAGCGCCGGATCGACGGTGTCAGCTTCACCTTCGAGCACAATGGCCGGCACCGCGATCACAGGCTGCGCAGCGAGCGCCTGTTCGATCCCGGCGACGGAAGCATCTCCAATCACCAAGCCGTAGCGATGGCGGTAGGAGTGGATCACCACCTCCACAAAATCCGGGTTATCGAAGGCCAACGCGCTGCGCTCGAAGGTCTCGGCCCCGAAGCGCCACTCTGGCGACCACAGGGTCCACAGAAGGCGACAGATCTCGCGCCGATTTTGCGTGAGACCAGCGCGGCCGCGCTCGTTGTGGAAATAATATTGGTACCAATGAGCATATTCCCGCTCCGGCGCCGATGGCTCCAGGGATTTTGCGATGTTCTGGATACTGTAGCCGTTCGCGGTCACGAGGCCGGCGCAGCGTTCCGGCCAAAGTGCGGCGACGATACAGGCGGCGCGTCCGCCCCAATCGAAGCCGCCGAGGATGGCTTTCTCGAGCTTGAGCGCATCGAGCAGGAGACGCAGATCGTTACCCAACACTGCCTGTTCCCCCGAACGCAGCGTCGAATCGGAAAGGAAACGCGTTGGCCCGTAGCCGCGCAAATAAGGCACGATGACACGGGCACCTCGTGCGACCAGCAGCGGGGAAACGTTTTCATACGCCAGGATATCGTAGGGAAAGCCGTGCAAGAGCACGACCGGCCAGCCCGATGCATCGCCGCTCTCGTCATAGGCGATAGAGAGTGAACCCGCCTCGATCTGCTTCAACATTGTAAGCTCTCGCTGCAATCCTTCGACCGATGTGCAATCCTTCGATCAATAGGTAAGACGACGGCAAGGCGGATCTGTTCCCGCGATCATGCCGGCAGAGTGTCCTCGCGCCGCTCATCTGCGACATCACCGGAGGCAGGCGAGGCCAGGACCTCATGGCATCAAACGAGCCTCGACCGAGGGCCTTCTCGTTTTCGTCGAGGTTCGGGAGGCGGGCTTACGTCCCGCCAACGCTCGTCCTGATCTGTGCGAGCGCGAAGTCTTTTGCGACCGCGAAGTCTTGGGCGCGCGAAGTCTTGGGCGACCGCGAACTGCCGCGCGGACCCGCCCTTGGCGCTGATCCGCGGTCTCTTCGGGAACAGGAGCCCCCGCCGTCGGTTGACCGTGGATCACGCATGGGGAGCTGTGCCATGATTGCAAACAAGGCCGAATATGAAGCGGCCGCCGCCCGCGCCAACGCCTTGAGCGATGCACCGGAAGGCTCGCCGGCCGCACAGGAATTGGCGACGTTGGTCGCCGAGCTGCGGCAATGGGACGAAGCGCACAAGGGCGAAAATTCTCATGGCCCTGAACCGGTCGCGGGACTGAATCGCCCCGATGACATGTCGGTGTCCGGATTGCCGGGCAATATCGGCAAGCTCAAAAAGGACTGAAGCGGCCACCGTTTCGATGGTGAGCTCGCTTCGCTGGTCAATGCAGCAGTCCCAAAATCTGAGGCTCTCCCCGCGATCGGTGCATCTGTGCATCGATATGCAGATGCTGTTTTCCGATGACGGCCCTTGGCCGACACCGTGGATGTCACGGGTCCTTCCGAACTGCGCCGCGTTGGTTGAGCGCGATCCCAGCCGGACGATCTTCACGAGGTTCATCCCGCCCAATACGGCCGCCGATGGGCATGGCGCGTGGAGGGGCTATTATGAGGAGTGGGCGAACGCGACGCGCGCCCGCCTCGACAACCGGCTGCTCGATTTAATGCCGGCCCTCGCGCGCTTCGCCCCGCCAGCCCTTGTGCTCGACAAACCAGTCTATTCCGCGTTTGCGGGGCGACGGCTGGGCCACATCCTTGCCCAGCGATCAGCGGACACTCTCGTGGTTTCCGGCGCGGAAACAGATGTGTGCGTGCTGTCGACGGTTCTCGGAGCGATCGACCTCGGTTATTTTGTCGTGGTCGTGCGCGATGCCGTCTGCAGTTCCTCGAATGAGGGGCATGACGCCCTGATCGCTATGTTTGAAAGCCGCTTGAGCCATCAGCTTGCGATAACCGATGTCGAGACTGTGCTCGGCTCATGGCCCGGGGCATGAGAAAGCCACCGTCCCCGCGGGGACGGTGGCAAAGCCGGCCTTAGTGCTGGCCGCCCTTTCGTCCGGCTTCCGAGGCTCGCTCGCGGTCTTCGGCAAAGTTGCCGGATCCACCACGGTGGCCGTCAGATGAACCCTGCTGACGCCGGTCGGAATCGGACGCGCTGTGCTGGCGTCCACCTTGACTGTTTTCGCCGCCACGCTTTCCAGCCTCGGAGGCCAGATCGTGATCCTGCGAGAAGCTGCGCTTCTCGGCAGGCACGGCCTGCCCGCCCTTGCTGGCGATATCGCGCTGCTTGTCATCATCCATGCCGGCAAAGCCGCGGCCTGACTGATTAGCCATTGCTCACTCCATCATTGGGGGTTTTTAGACCGTGGACGCTCATGCTCCACGCAGAATCAACGACGGCGGACGGCTGCGGTTCCGGCTGCCGTTGAGCAACAGCCTGCGCTGGCGTCTCTACATAACCTATTCAAATTTAATGATAATTCCACGCATCCGACGGCTAAGCTTCATGGTCGGCATGCACCATGGACATAGGCTGGGAAGGAATGCCGGGTTTGGGCGAACCACCGGTCGAGCGCATCTGCATCCCATGGGCGAGCTTTGGCACCGGAACGCTTGCCGCGCGTTGATGCTTTCACGAGGAGGCATTCAAACATGAGCGAAAGCAGTGCTGGCTATAATGAACCGGCCCACTCGGATGATCGCCCGCTTCGCGTCCTTGTCATTGCCGGCTCGCAGCGGCGTTTGAACAGCTGCCCCGGACTCGATTCCAAGGCCCGTGCACTGATGCACCGCATGGTCGGGCGGCTCCCGATCGGTTGGCAGGTCGATCACGAGGATATCGGCAATGAGCATGGGAAGCCGAAGATTCAAGCGTGCAACGCCTGCGTCAGTTCATCAATGGCTCTGTGTGTCTGGCCATGTAACTGCTACGGGCCGGACAGCACCACCCAGCCCGATCTGCTCTGGGACCTGCATCTCTATGAGCGTCTGGCCCGGGCCGATGCCTGGGCCTTCATCGGTCCCATCAACTGGTACGCGCCGACCACCAATTTCAAGCTCCTGTTCGATCGGCTGGTCTGCATGAATGGCGGAAATCCCCGTCCCGATCTCATCGATAAGAAGAACACCCTGCTCGCTCAACAGCTCGAGCGATCGGCGTTGTGGGCGCAACTGAGCAAGAACCACCTGCAAGGCCGGACTGCGGCGTTCTTCTGCTATGGCGACCTGGGGGCCGCCGACATCGGCGAAGACGGACGCCCGAAGCTTCTTCGCGACAAGGCGTGGTTCGACCCGCAGGACGAGCCGTTTTCGGACGAACGCAATGCCTATCAGGGCGTGGTCTGGCAATGCAGGTATTCGGGGATCGAAGTCCCGGATGGCTTGTGGCAGCACGCCGATATCGGCGTCGGACAGATCTATGCCGACAGCCAGGCAAGCGATCTCAAAGACGAGCCCGAAGTCATGAAGCTGTTCGATGGCTGGGTCGAGCGCTTTGCAGCGTTCGTGGAGAGAAAAGGGTTCATCGCCGACGTCGAACAGGCCGAGCGCGGCGCGAAGTCGACGACGAACCAGCGGTGAGGCTCCAGCTCCTCGTTTATCGCGGTTTCTCCAAGCGAACCGGTGTCTACGTCGCGCGAAACGGCTCTAGGCGGTTGCGGAGCCGCCGCGCGACCGTTCGCGCCGACCCGGCATGTCCTGAGGCTTGAACGAGACCGACGTGACGGCCGGTTCGGCGCTCCGGATCAGCTTTTCGATCCTTGCGACGCTGGCCTCGATCTCGGCCGTGGTCAGGTCGTCCTCGAACTCCAGGCTGAGCGCGACGACGATGTCATGCGGGCCGAGATGGACCGTGGTCATGCCGTTGACCGACCTGACGGCTTCGTCGGCGCGCGCGATCGCCAGGATGGCTTGCTGGACCTCCGGCATGGCAGCCTCGCCCAGCAAAAGCGCTTTGCTCTCGCGGGCGAGAAAGATCGCGGTCGTGCCCAGAACTGCAGCGATCCCAAGCGACGCGACGCCGTCCAGGATCGGGGCATCGAAATAAGCGGCCGCCGAGATGCCGATGAACGCGATGGCGAGGCCAATCAGGGCAGCAGTGTCTTCAAAGAGCACCGTGAAGACGCTGGGATCCTTGCTCTGCCGGACGGCGTCGAGATAGCCGACATCGCCCTTCGTCAGCCGAAATTCGCGCAGGGCTATGGTCCAGGAATAGCCTTCGAACGCGACCGACATGCCGAGCACACCATAATTGACGAGGAGGTCAGTCGCGTGGTGCGGCTCGAGGATATGGATGACACCCTCGTAAAATGACACGCCGGCACCCACGGCAAAGACCAGCAGAGCGACGATGAAGCTCCAGAAATAGAGTTCGCGGCCGTGGCCCAGCGGATGCAAGGGGTCGGGCGGGCGCGCGGCCCGCCTCAAGCCATAGAGCAGGAGCAAACCATTGCCGGTGTCCACGAGGGAATGGATGCCCTCGGACAGCATCGCGGAGCTGCCGGTATAGGCTGCTGCGCCGAACTTCGTCAGCGCGATGAGAAGGTTTCCGGCCAGCGCCGCGTAGATCACCCTGCGCGAGCCTGTATGCGCTGCCATGCCGGTGCTCCTGATCGGGCTCGATGCGCCGACTACAAGCGGTCCGCCCAATGCTGCGTCAGCGGACCATCCTGCCCGTAGACCGGATCGCGCGCCGGGAACGGCAATTGCGCGATCGCCTCGCGAATCCCTGCGGTTGGCGCGCTGCGAACGATGTCGCCGCTCTGACCGGGCGGATAGGCTCCGATCACGAGAAAATCGCTGGAGGCCTTGACGCGGCAATGCGCGATGCCAGCCGGCAGCAGCAGCACATCCCCGGCGCGGACTGCGAGGTTTCGACCCTTTGGGCCGCCGAGGACGAGCTCGGCTGAACCGGCTGCGATGCCGAGAACCTCATGTCCCTGCGTGTGATAATGGTGAAAATCGTAAATCCCGTTTCGCCACTGCGCCGGCCAGCCATTCTCCTCGAAGCGGGTCTCCATGGCCGTCGCGAGATCGGCGCTGTCATCGCGAAATGCGGCGTCATAATGGATCGCGGGCAAGCGCGGATTATTGGGTACGCCCTCGCGTTCGTCGAGGTGAATGGCCGTCGTCGAAATCGTCGTCATGGTCGGGGCGGCTTCCGCTTGAGAACGGGGACTGCCTGAAAACGCGCGCCTGCCGCAAAAGTTCGGCGGCCTCTCGCCCGGAAACCCCTGCTGTTCATGGGCGCGGAAGCCGGCAGCGAAACACCCTTTGGGCGATCGAGCTGCTCGAGCGCCCAAAGCACCGCCATCTGCAAAGCGGCGTGGGTCGCGACATCGCGACTGAGACTTCCGAACTCGCAACCGCAGGCCGAAGCTGGCGGCTCGATGTGAGCTCACCACCGTATCAAGCGCGGGAAGGTGAATGCGCCCAGGCAGGTCACGATCACGATGGCGAGCGTGTACCAGGTCGCCAGGAATGGCGCCGTGTCGTCGGGGCAATGCAGGCTGTACGCCACCGCTGCGAGGCCGGCCGAGGCAAGGCCGGCGCAGGCGCCGGTGAGACGCCCGTCCGTCGGGGCGCCCCGGCGCGCCAGCAGCAGCAGGACGATAAGAGGACACAGCGCATAGAGCGGCACGGCGATGAGGCAAGCGCGCCAATAACGGCCGAAGACCAGCGCGCTCCAGTGCTCGACCGGCGCCTGGGTCAGGGTCAGCAGGGCCCAGGCAGCCACCAGCAGCAGCGGAAGCGCGACCATCGGCAGAAGCCGCGCCGCCTTCAGCCCGGGACGCAGGCTCCGCTGGAACAGCACGAGCGCGATGGTCGCGACGCTGGCGCCGAAAACGGCCTTGGCGATGACTGGAAGCGTCATCCAGGCGCGGGCGAGATCGGGCCGCGTGCCGAGCGTGATGAGGACAAGCCCAACCGTGACCGCAAGCGCTGCGAGCGCGGCGATACCGGTCGCGCGCCTCAGCCAACCGGTGTTCACCGGCTGGTGGCTCGCGGTCATGAGGGAGATCAGGTCATTGGTTTGCATGTCTGATCTTGGGTTTGCAGGTCTTGGGTTTGCAGGTCTTGGGTCTGCAGGTCTTGGGTCTGCAGGTCTTGGGTCTGCAGGTCTTGGGTCTGCATGGCTGATCTTGTCGGTTCTGATCTTGCGGGTGCGTTCGGTTCAGGAGGGAATTCGCTGCAAACCGGCGAAAGGTTACGGTGCATCGATCTCGCATCGGGCTCATGCCGGTCCTGTCCCGCGCTTCGACAGGAACTTGGCCATGGCCTGCAAGCCGCGATGGATCGCGACCTTGGCCGCCGTCTCGGTCATTCCCGCGGCATTGGCAGCCTCGGCCACGCTTGTCCCTTGAAGCTTGACCCGGTCTATCAGAGCGCGCGTGCGGTCCGGCAGAGCCTGCATCGCGCGTTCCAGATCGAGCCTGGCATCGGGGGCAGCGCTGTCGGGCGCGGCCAATTGAAACGCCTCCTCGTCGATCGGCAGGTTTGCGGCGTGACGGCCGCTGCGGCGCAGATGGTCGACGAGCTTGTAGCGCGCGATCGCATGCGCCCAGGCCGTCACCGGGCTCGCAGGATCATAGGTGTGGCGGGAGAGATGCAGGGCCAGCAAGGTCTCCTGCAGCACGTCCTCGGCCTCGCTCGGCTCGCTGCGGCCGGCGCGCGCCAGCATCTGGCGCAGATAGCCGCGCAGACGCAGGCTGATCGTGTCGAGGAAGAGCCGATAGGCCGCGGCATCGCCGGCCAGGGCAGCCAGGAAGACGGGGCACAGCTGCGTTTCGAGTTCGGCGAGCGACAAGGCGATGCGCTTTTCCGGGATGCGAGGCGGAAACCGGCTTAGTCCGTCGCATGCCGGCACAGGGCTCACAAGCCCGTGACCTGGCGATGAACCCCGCTGACCTACCCTATAGGCTCGCGCCTGCGGGAGGCGCTGTGTGGGCGCGCATGCACAGGAGCCTCGGAGATGACCGCGCGGGATTTGGCTGCAAGGAATTTGGCAACGAGACAGCGTCTTGCCTGGTGGGTGGTGGCGCTTGCCGCCGCCATCTTTGCCGCCGCCTTGGCCCTGACCGGCCCCGCGCCGGCACAGAATCCGGCCGATCGCAAAGCTGTTGATTCCTGTCCGGCCGAGGGCGGTTGTCCGGTCGAAGGCGGTTCTTACCGCATCATCCTGCCGCAGCCGGCGCCGGCCGGGGAGCGCAGCGGCGCGATCCTGTATTTCCACGGCTATCAGGGCTCGGCCGACGAAACGATCGCCGATCAGGGGCTCGTCGCCGTAGCGCAACGCCTCGGCGTCGCACTGATCGCGGCGGACGGCATGGCCCGCACCTGGTCCTATCCCGGTTCGCCCGGCCATCACCGCGACGAGTTCGCCTATGTCGGCCGCGTTCTTGACGATGTCGCACAGCGCTTCCCGGTCGACCCCGGCCGCATCATGGCAAGCGGCTTCTCGCAAGGCGGCTCGATGGTCTGGTATCTGGCCTGCCGGATGCCGGCGCGCTTTGCCGGGTTCGCGCCGATCGCCGGCGCATTCTGGGAGCCGCTGCCACGCGGTTGCGCCGGTCCGCGCCCAAACCTGATCCATGTCCATGGCGTCAGCGACACCACCGTGCCGCTGGCCGGGCGCAGCTTGCGGTCCGGCTACAGGCGAGGCGATGTCTTCAAGAGCCTGGCGATCCTGGCGCCGGGAGGCTGCACGGCATCCCTGGCTGCGGCCATAGAAGCGCCAGCCGATCCGCCGCAGCTCACCTGTCGCTTGGCGAGCGGCTGCGCCGGCCCGGCGCGGCTCGAACTCTGCCGGCATACTGGCGGCCACATCGCCGCCGCCACTTGGGTCGAGCGCGCCTGGAGGCTGATCATGCCGCCCGAGGCGCCGCCGGCGAGCACCGGCGCCAGGCTCACATTTCCGTGAAGATGTAACCGCAGCGCCGGCTGGCGCGATCTCTCTCGTGCAGCCACTGACGCGGCCCGCCGGAGACCCTGCATGAGCCGACCGACGACTTCGCCAGACAGCGCCAACGCCACCGGGCCCTCCCTGCGCGGGACGAAGCGGCCGCGCGACGAGCGGCTCGACTTCTTCCGCGGCCTGACCATGCTGATCATCTTCGTGGCCCATCTGCCGGAGAACAGCTGGAACGCCTTCATCCCGGCGCGCTTCGGCTTTTCCTCCGGCGCGGAGCTCTTCGTCTTCTGTTCCGGCATCGCCAGTGCGCTCGCCTTCGGCAGCGTCTTCGTCCGGCGCGGCCTCCTGCTCGGCACGGCGCGCATCGCCTACCGGATCTGGCAGGTCTATTGGGCGCAGCTCGGCCTCGTGCTGGCGCTGATCGCGCTCGCAGGCCTGTTCGACCGCGCCTTCGGCCTGGCCGAGCTCGCCAGGCAATTCCCGCCGCTGCTGAGCGAGGCGGAGACCGCGCTCTTCGGCCTGGCCACCCTGACCTGGCAACCCGACTATCTCGACATCCTGCCGATGTACCTCGTCATCCTGGCGCTGGTGCCGGTCGCGATGGCGCTCCGGCGCCTCCACGCCGCCCTGCCCTTCCTGATGGCCGGACTGCTCTACGCGATGGTCTGGAGCGAGGGTCTCAACCTGCCCGGCAATCCCTGGAACGGAGCCGGCTGGTTCCTCAACCCCTTCGCCTGGCAGCTCGTCTTCTTCATCGGCTTCTTCATCGGCATGAAATGGCTGCCGACACCGCGGCTCGGCGATAGGCGGCTGATGCTGGCCGCCGCCGGCTTCGTCCTGCTCTGCGTGCCGCTCTCCTTCTGGGGCATCCTGGAGCATTGGCCCGCAGCACAGGCCCTGCGCGAGCTGATCATCCCCGAAGCCGAGAAGAGCAACCTGCATATCCTGCGCGTGCTGCACTTCCTGGCTCTGGCCTATCTCGTGCTGAGCCTGATCGACCCCTGGCGCCAGCGGCTCGACAGCGGCGCGGGCCATCTCCTGATCCTGATCGGCCGGCAGTCGCTGGCGACTTTCCTCGCCAGCGTCGTGCTGGCGCGCCTCGCCGGCACGGCCGCCGACTGGCTGGGGCGCGGCGAGGCCAGCGTCGCGCTGCTCAACCTTGCAGGCTTCGCGCTGATCCTCGCTGTCGCCGTCATCGTCGGCTGGTTCAAGAGCCTGCCCTGGGCCGGGCCGGCGCCCAAGCCGGAGCCGAAGCGGGAGCCCAAGCCAGAGCCCAAGCCAGAGCCATTGCGGCGGGACGAGCCGGCCGCGGGCCTGCCAACACGGGTCCGTGAAGCGAGTTGATCTGCGTTTGAACGGCCGCCTGCGAACTCCCCGATGAGCGCCCTGTTCGGGCGCGGCAATGGAGCAGCCTTATGTATCACGATCTCTCCTGTCATGACCTTTCGGGCGACCGCATCACCGTCGCGAACGACGCTGCCCGGCTGGCCTGGAACGACACGCTGGAGGCCCTGCTGGCGCATGCCGCGGCGACGCCCGAGCATCTCGCTCGCACCCTCGACGCCGATCCCGGTTTCGCGCTCGCCCATGCAGCCAAGGGCCTGATGCTGCTCTCGCTGGCGCGGCCCGAACTGCTCGGTGCGGCCCGTGACTGCCTGGCGAAGGCCCAAACCGCCATGGTGCAGCGCCAGGCGACGCGGCGCGAGCGCATGGTCACCGAGGCGCTGGCGCTCTGGCTCGCAGACGCGCCACGCCAGGCGGCGCAACGCCTGGAGGCCATCCTCGACAGCCATCCGTTCGACGTGCTGGCGCTGAAGCTCTCGCATGGCCTGCGCTTCATGCTCGGCGACCAGGCCGAGATGCTCGCGAGCCTGCGCCGCGTCGTGCCCGGCTTCGCGGAGAGCCATCCGCTCAGCGGCTATGTCAATGGCTGCTACGCTTTCGCGCTCGAAGAGCAGGGCTTCTATGCCGAGGCCGAGCGCGCTGGGCGTCGCGCGGTCGCCTTGAGCCCGCGCGACGCCTGGGGCCGCCATGCCGTGGCGCATGTGCTGGAGATGACCGGCCGCACTGAGGAAGGCGTCGCCTGGCTCGGCGACAGCCGCAACTGGGCTCATGCCAACAATCTGCGCTTCCATATCGTCTGGCACCTCGCTCTGTTCCGGCTGGAGCGCGGCGAGACTGCCGAAGTGCTGCGCCTTTATGACGAAGACATCCGCGGCGAGCAGACCGACGATTACCGCGACATCGCCAACGGCGCCTCGCTGCTGGCCAGGCTCGACTATGCCGGTGTCGATGTCGGCTCACGCTGGGAGGAGCTCGCAGCCAAGGCCGAAGGCCGCGTTCATGACGGCCGCCTCGTCTTCGCCGACCTGCACTACGCGCTCGCGCTGCTCGGCGCCGGCCAGCATGACGCGGCCGAAACCATCGCGCGCGGGCTGGTCGAGGATTGCCATGCCCATTCGAGCGGCGAACGGCGCGAAGCCGCCCGCAACGGCGCGCTCGCGGCTTTCGGCCTGATCGCCTTCCATGAGGGCGACTATGCCGAGGCCTCCCGCCTGCTCGGCTGCGCCCGCAACGGGCTTGTCGCCATCGGCGGCAGCCACGCCCAGCGCGACCTGTTCGAGCAAGCCCATATCGAAAGCCTGATCCGCTCCGGCTGCCATGACCGAGCCAACCAGGTCCTCGGCGAACGCCTCGCCCGGCGCGGCGGTTTGAACCTCTACGCCGCCCGCAGGCTGGTGCAGCTGCGGCAGCGGCCATCGAGCCGGACCGCAGCACTCGCTATCGCCGCGACACCCCTCGCCATTGCTCATTGATCCCTTGGCCCCCCTTGGACCTCTTGAACCCCTTGGATCCCTGACGACAGGACCCCATGCCATGACCACCGCCATCATGACCCGCGACTTTGCCCTGCCTTCGACGCGCACCGTCCTCAACCTTGCTCTCGGCGGCTTTGCCGCACTCGGCTTCTGGGAGCTGTTCTCGGCCGTGCCGACCGCCTGGTTCGCCGAATATCCGCTGGAGCCGCCGGAGCTGGTCAAGTCGCTCTTCGCGCATCAGCTCGGCCTCACCATCTCGACGCCGGCGGCCAAGCTGCTGCACTTCACCACCGGCTTCCTGCTCTACCCGCTCGGCTATTACGGGCTGACCCGCTGGGTGAAGAGCTTCGGCATGCCGGCCGATGGCTGGATCTGGGGCGTGATCACCTATTTCATAGCGCTCGGCTTCTTCGCGCCGCTTGCCGGCCAGCATGTCCTGCTCAACGACGTGCCGCGCCTCTCCGTCATGAGCCTCATTGGCCACGCGATCTACGGCTACCTCGCGGCCTATGTCTTCGAGGCGCTGGAAGCGCGCAGGGCCTGAACACCGGCAGGACAGGGAGAGACGCCATGCTCGACAGGCGCAATTTCATTCGACTGCTCGGCCTTGCAGTGGTGCCGTTGGCGACAACCGGCAGCTGGGCCGATGCCGGCCAGTCGGTCAATACGCTGGGCTCAAGCGATGGCATCGCGATCCGCGGCTATGATCCCGTCGCCTATTTCCGCAATGGCGCCCCGCGCCTCGGCAAGCCGGAATTCTCGGCGAGCCATGGCGGTGCCACCTGGCGCTTCGCCAGCGCCGAGCACAAGGCCCTGTTCGAGGCCGATCCGCAGCGCTACCTGCCGGCCTATGGCGGCTTTTGCGCCTATGGCACCTCGCGGGGCTATCTCGTCAAGATCGAGCCCGAGGCCTGGTCGATCGTGAATGGCAGGCTCTACCTCAACTACGACCTCGGCGTCCGCAAGACCTGGCTGGCAAAAACACAGACCTACATCGCCCGGGCCGACGCCAACTGGCCAAAGCTGGAGCAGGACGCGAAAAACTGAGAACCGATTTTCGCATCGATCCTGCTTTCATCCAAGAGCCGGTTTGCATCCAAGAGCCGGTTTGGAAACGCCAGCCCTCATCCTGAGGAGCGCTGCGGGCTTAGTCTCGAAGGCGTTCCAGCTTGCACGGGAGCCTCCTGGAGCATCCTTCGATCGGCATAGGAGTTGCGGCGCGATTGGGGGCCCGGCCAAGGCTTCCAGGAGACGGAAAGGCCCTGCAAATCTTGAGGTGAGGTCTTCGCACTTGCCGAGGTTCCGTGTCCGCCCGAAAGCGGACATTGGCTGGGCAATCCAGTTAGCTACCGTAGACACGGACATAGTCGACCCGCAGCCGAGCCTGCTGATCTTCTGGTCTGAGTGGCTGCGGAAATGGGACGTCGGATCGCAAGGCGAGCGTAATCAGGGGCCAAAAAACGTCGCCCTGCGCATCGATCTCGCTCGCACGCCCGATCCGCCACTCGAGCGCGGCGCCGGTCTTCGGATCACGGATCGGCTTGCGCTCGAAATAGAGCACGCAACGATCACCGTCGATCAGCCCGCCATAGCGGAAATAGCCGCTGGTGAGATCGACCTCCGTGGGGACGCCGACCCCCTCGTGCCGCTCGCCGGGCTGCCCCCATTCGTGCAGATAGGCGCCGTACAGCCTATGCTCCCAGCCCTTGTGCTCGACGATGTCGATTTCGACGCTGGTCTTCGGGAAGAGGATGCTGCGGCCGTTCATCAGCCAGAAGGCCGGGAAGCTCAGCGGATGCGCCGGGAACCACATCCGCGCCTCGAAATAGCCGTTACGCCAGCCTCGCAGGATGGTGCCGTCCCTGCGTGCCGTCTGGAGATTGCCGGAAATCCACTGGAACTCCGGCAGCGCGTTGCCGTAATAGGCCGGCACGTTCATCGTCCGCCCGAGATAGCGGGCCGAAATCTCGAGGGCGTGACCTCCGGAGGCAAGCGGATCGGCGACGATCGCATAGGGGTCGAAACCCTCCTCGCCGCCGCGCCGACTGAAGGCCGAGCGACCATAGAATCCAGGTTCATGGGTGGTCGCCTTGGGGCCGGCCTGCCAGATGGCCGGATCGAGGCTGGCGAAGGATTCATCGAAGACGAGCGTGCGGCCGAGCGTCGGATCCGGCGCATTCTGCTGTGCGTCCGCCGAAATGGGACGGGCGCCTGCCGCTGTCGCGAGAGCCGCGGCTGCGCGCAGGAACATCCGGCGAGACGGCATGATCGGCATCGCTCATCTCCATGTGGCTGCCAGGACTGCCGCAAGCAGCTCCCGCGTCTTCAATTCGTATGGGGCAGCGCCGAGCCGGCCCTCCGGCCGAGCTGCACGACCGCCTCGTCGTAGAGGTCGAGCGTCTCGCGGGCGACGCGGGCGATCCTCAGATGGTCGATCCGGAACTGGCTTCGCTCGCGCCAATGACTGATCGCGTCAGGGGTTGCGATCAGCTCGGACAGCGCAGCGGCAAGCGCATCGGGATCGCGGGCCGGAACCAGCACGCCCGCTTCCCCGCCCTCCAGCAATTCGGGAATGCCATCAACCTGCGTCGCTACGATGGCGCAGCCCGCCTCCCTCGCCTCCGGCAGGACAAGCGGCGCGGGATCGGCATGAGAGGGCAACACAAAGATATCGGCGCCGCGCATCCAGGGGAAAGGATCGACCTTGCTACCTTCGAAGCGCACGGCCTCGCGGCAGGACAAACCGTCGACCATGTCGCGGTAGGTCTGCGCGTAGGGTCCATCGCCGACGATGTGCAGGCGCGCCTGCGGATGCCGGCGATGGACCAGATCGAAGGCGACGAAAAGATCGGCCAATCCCTTGCGCGGGTGCAGCCCGCCGACGAAGAGGAAGCTTGGTGAGGCGAGCGCGATCGGCGTGGTCTCGCGGTTTGCCACGCGAGCCGAGCCGATGGTGCCGTTGAGAATGACGCGCAGCTTGGCGGCCGGGATGCCGCGCCGGCGCATCGATGTGCCGACCGCGGCGCTGACCGCGATGACACGGGTCCCGAGCCCCATAAGAATCGCGCTCTTCTCGAATTCATTGTGAACCGTCGCGACCAGCGGGATACCGGCGAGCTTGCAGATCGGCCAGGCAAGCACGGCGCTGGTCATCATATGGGCATGGATGATGTCAGCGCTGAACCTGCCGACCAGTCGCCGCAGCGCCCAGGCGGACCGCAACAGTGTCGCTGCCTTGCGCCGATGGTCGATCGTGAAAACCTTGACGCCATTGCGGGCGAGCAGCGCATCGAAATCGCCACCGCTGCTGGCCACAGCGACGATATGGCCGAGCCGGCTCTGCTCGCAGGCAAGGTCGACCGCCGCGTGGACATGGCCGTTCGACTGCGTCGTGTGATTCAGCAAATGGAGGATACGCATGGGCCCATCACGATGCTCGGACCGCCAACTCGCCTGCGCTCGCGCCTCTGCGCCGCTGGGCGCGACGGCCCTGCATTTACTGTGCCGAGACCGCGGGAACGCCCCGCAGCGCCGCTTCGGCCTCTATCGTCGAGACCCTTGCCGTCGGCTGGTAATTGAAACCGCCCTGGCGCCCCAGGGATTCGATCCCGAAGGCTTTCAGGGCCTTGACCGCTTCGGCAGCGCTCTCGTCTGCTCCATTGCGATAGATCGGATAGGCGTTGTCGAGGAGTTGGCTGCCTTCGAGCCTGAGATCGCCACAAAAGAGTCCGTTCGCCGCGACATGCGCGCGGAAATCCGCCTCGGCCTGGGCGACTGACTTGCCGATATGGTTGGCGATCACCTCGACGCCGAAATACTCGCGCCCCTGCGCGCGACCGTAGAAATCGGAATACATCGTCAGGCGCTTCCAGGCGCCGTCATAGGAGAAATTGTAGATGATCTCCTCATCGAATCCGCGCGCGCCGTCGAAGCTGAAATAGAGCGCCAGCAGCGTGATCGTCTCGAGCTGCTGCGAGACCGGCAGGTTGCAGAGCGCCTGCAGTTGCGGGATCGGAATCGTCGAAACGACGCGATCGGCGACGATCGCCCGCCCCTCGCGGAACAGGACGAAACGATTGTCGAGTTTCTCGATCCGGTCGAGCTTTGCCCCCATCAGGAAGCTGACGCCACGCGCCGATAGCGTCGCGGCCGCAGTGGCGTAGAGCGCCTCGAAGCCTTCGCGCGGGCGGGCCAGCTGGCAATTGCTCGGCGGCGACGGCTTCGTTCGGCGCAGGCGGCCGAGCATGGCGCGCAGCGAAGCGTGCTCGCTGATCCATTGCATGCGCTTGCGCGCCAGTTCGATGCCGATCTGATCGGAAGCAATGCCGTAGAATCGGGTCATGTAGGCGTCGAGGCCCGAGCGCTGCAGCAGCCGGGCCCCAATCCAATGGCGGGCAAATTCGCGGGCGTTGCGCATGCGCCGTTTGAAAAGGCGGGCATAGGCCGCCGATGCCAAGATGCGAGCGACCTCGAGCGGCCCGGCGCGCAGGATGTCGTCCTTTACCGAAATCGGATATGCGGTGATGAGGCGCTGCGGATTCAGCCTTGCCCAGCGCGGCTGGATAGGCACGTAAAGTGGCAGCAGTTCCGGGAAATGCTGCAGCAGCGGCGAGTCGTCCTGGAAGATCAGGCTACCGATGTCGAAGGTGTAGTCACCCGACGACCAGTTGATGTGATTGCCGCCGATGTGCGGATATTCGTCGATGACGACGATCCGCCTGCAGCCCTGCTGTGCGAGCACCGAGGCCGAGACCAGGCCGGAGACGCCCGCGCCCAGGACAATGACGTCGCAGCGCTCGGCAGCCGTGCTGTCGGCATCCTCGATCTGCTGGATCACCTCTTCCATTGCCGAGCCTCATTGATCGGGTGTGAAAGAAGGCTAGCCCCCCTCAAGATCAGCCGAAAGCAAAACTCGCGGGCACACCGCGACCTTTCCCGCTCAATCGTGCGGCGAATGCAATCAGAATAAGCAATCGCGCTCTCGATGGGCCGCAGTAACCATCCTGAACTGGCACGGTCCCTGCTTCATCTGCGTAAGGCATGCGTTTTCGCATGCAGCTGTCGGCTCGTCACGACAGCGTCAACCATTGCGTCTGAGCACGGAGCGTATGATGCCGGGCTGGCCACATCCAAACGAGGCGGAGCTGTTGGAGGGGATCGAGCTGGTCTCGACCGACCTGTTCGACACCTTGCTGTTGCGCACGCTGCGCTCGGAGCGCGCTCGTATCGTCGGCGGTGAGCGCACATTCGCTCGCAGGCTGGCCGAACAGGGCCTGCCGGTTTCGGAGCGCTGGCTGGTCGAAGCCCGTCTGGAGGCGCAGCGGCTGGCCTATCGCGCGCTCGACATGGCGGAGCACGACGGCGAGGTCATGCTGCGCGACGTCATCGCGCGCCAGCTCGCCAT
Organism: Bosea vaviloviae; assembly: GCF_001741865.1. Taxonomy (NCBI): domain Bacteria; kingdom Pseudomonadati; phylum Pseudomonadota; class Alphaproteobacteria; order Hyphomicrobiales; family Alloboseaceae; genus Allobosea; species Allobosea vaviloviae. The sequence continues at coordinate 2,905,347 of NZ_CP017147.1, read as the reverse complement.
TCTCGGCTTGCCGAAGACGCGAATGGCGGCGCTGTGCGAGGCGCGGCTCGCGATCGAGCTCGACATTGAAAAGGCGTCGCTACACCCTAACCTGCAACTCGCAGCACTGCTGCGCCGCTGCCGCGGAGAAGGCCGGCGCGTCATCGCGATCAGCGACATCGGACTGCCGACTTCGGTGCTCGACGCGTTGGTCAGCCATCTTCATGGCCCAGAGCTACTCGACCGGATTTATTCCAGTGCCGATCTCGGCCTGACCAAGCGGCGTGGCGAGCTCTTCCATGCCGTCCTCGCAGCGGAAGGGGTCGATGCCGGGCGGACCTTACATGTCGGCGACGATCGGCTCGCCGACCACGCCGTACCGTCCTCACTTGGCCTGCGCACGCTCCACGTCCCGCGCCCGAAGCTGAAGCGTCATCTGTCGCGCCTCCACGGCGGGGCGAACGAGCTCGGCCGCATCATCCGAAGGCGACGGGCCCATGCCGGCACGCCAGCGGGGCATGCTCGCGATCCCCATACGTTCGGGCGCGAGGTGCTCGGCCCGATCGTGGCCGAGTTCTGCCTGGCTATCTGGCTCTACGCCGACGAGGCCCGCAAGCGCGGCGACGCGGCCCTGCTGTTCTGCGCGCGCGGCGGGCTCGGCATCCGGGCGGCGTTCGAGCGGGTCGCCGAGCGGCTGAACCTGCCGCTCGCAATGCCCCGCGAGAACCTGATGATTTCGCGCCTGGTTGCGGCAAGAGCGGCCGTCATGGTCCGCAGCCCGGCGGCGCTCGACGAACTCGGGCGCGAATTCCGCGGCAGCAGCTTCGCCGACGTCGCCACCGCGTTGGGTGGCAGTCGCTATGAGCTGCTCGAGTCATGGAACGAACGATTCGTGCCAGAGCGCTTCTTCGCCATGCTCGACAGGCCGGCCGGTGCAGCCGTCACCGCCGACATCGATAGGCAGAACGCTCTCTTCCAACGCCATCTTTCCGCAGCCAGCTGCGGCGCAAAGCGGATCATCCTGTGCGACACGGGGCTGTACGGCAGCACCCAACGCCTGCTCGCAGTTGGCCTGCCGGATTTGAGCTTCGAGACCATCCAGCTCGCGCGCTGCAACTACAAGGGTCTCAGTGAAGAGCATTTTCCGCGCGTCGTCGGGCTTGCCGTCGAGCGCAGCCGCTACAGCCCCCTCGCTGTCCGGTCGACGGTGCTGCGCTATTGGCAATTAATCGAGAGCCTGTTCGAGCCGGCGATTGCGTCTGTACGATCCTTCGCCGAAGGCGCAGACGGCGCGATCATCTGCAACTCCGGCGACATTGCCTTTGGGGCCGTCGATCCTGCCGCCGGCAATCCTCTTCTGTCCGGTGCCCTCGCCTATATCGACGACGTCGACGGCGGAACGGCGATCATGGCCGATGCGGCCCGCGCCTGGCCGCGGCTCAGGCAGGCCGTCACCTGGCCGGTCGAGGCCGACCTCGCGGCGCTGGCTATCGGCGAGCGCTCCGTGGATTTCGGCCGGGCCGGCACTGTCGGAGATGGCGTCGCGCTGCCGGGCAGCGCGCTGTCCCGTCTGGCATCTATCCGCACTCAGCTTTGGCGCGAAGGCGCGATCGTGCGAGCCTTTCCGCGCTCGCGCTTGCCGTTGCTAACGGCGATCGAAGCCTTTCATGCGCTGCGCGGGCTCTCCACCGGCTTCCACCGCTGATGGGATGCCGTGCGATCCAGGCTCTTCCCAGAGCGCTCGCCGCAGGCCGAGATTTGTGGCTACGCGTGCTGCACGTTGAGGACGGATTGCCATGTTGGCGATGAAGGCCTTCCAGGGCGCTGGCTGGCTGGTAGCATCACGCTTCCTCGGCCGATTCATCGACTTCTTCACGCTATTGATCATGGCGAGGATGCTGACGCCGGCGGATTTCGGTCTGATGGCGCTCGCCTTGTCCTGCGTCGCGATCGTCGACATGGTGCTCGAGATTCCGGTGACGCAGGCGCTGGTCCGCCTACCTCATGTCGACAAGGCGCATCTCGACACCGGCTTCACGCTCGGCGCCCTACGCGGCCTCGCAATTTCCCTGGTACTGCTCGCCGTCGCCTGGCCATTCGCGTGGATCAACGGCGATCCGCAGCTCGTCCCGGTCATTCTCGCGCTCGCCTTCGCGCCGATCGCGCGCGGTCTCGCCAGCCCCGGCCTCGTCATGTTCATCCGCGAGCTCGGCTTCCTGCGCAATTTCCTGCTTGAGACCGGTGGCAAGCTCGCAGCCTTCTGTCTCGCCATCGCGACGCTGCTGTTCGGCGGTAGCTATTGGGCCCTCGTCGTAAATTTTGTCGCCGCACCCGTCTTCAGCTGCGCAATCTCCTACCTGCTCGCGCCCTATCGGCCGGCTCTGTCGCTGTCCCGACTGGCGGATTTTGCCGGTTTCGTTGGCTGGTTTACCTGCGCCCAGTTCGCCTCAGCGGTGAACTGGCAGTTCGATCGCATCCTGCTCGGGCTCGGCGGCGCCAAGGAGACGCTCGGCCGCTATGCCGTCGCGGCCGACCTGTCGGTCATGCCGACCCAGAGCCTGATCGGGCCGGCGCTGCAACCAATCATGGCCGCGTTCGCCCGGATCAAGGCGGAGGATCAGCGTCTGCGGCTCGCCTTCCTCAAGGCGGCACGCTTCAGCATGCTCGCTTCAGTGCCTTGCAGCCTGGGAATCGCACTGACGTCGGATCTGATCGTCGAGGTCCTGCTCGGCCCGAAATGGCATGGCGCCGATTGGCTGCTGAGCCTGCTGTCGCTCTCGGTGATGGCGACGCCCTATTTCCAGACGCTGTATTCGCTGAGCCTGGCGCTCGGCCGGCCCGAGGTGATCTTCCGGCTCAATCTCTATGATCTCGCCATTCGCACTCCCGCCGTGATCATCGGCTTCCTGCAATGGGGCGCCGTCGGCATGGCGGCCGCTCGGCTCGTCGCGGCTGCGATCATGGCGGCTTTCTTTCTGCGCTGGCTCCGCAATCTGCTCGCTATCGGTATCGCCGAGCAGCTCCTCAATCTCTGGAAGATTGCCGTTGCGGGGGCCGTGATGACGGCCGGCGTGCTCGGCCTGCGTGGCATCCTCCCCCCTTGGCACCTGCTGGCGCCGGCCGAACTCGCACTCGTCGCGGCACTCGGCGCATTGCTCTACGGGCTGACCCTGCTCGCCTGCGGCATGTGGCTCGCGATCGGCGCCGGGCGCCTGGAGCTCTCTGACCGTTGGTGGCGCTCACGGATTGGGGCCGACAAGCCTGGAGACGCTCGTGACCCAGAGACTTGACCATCTAGACGGGTTGCGCGGGGTTGCGGCAGTCGCGGTCGTGATCTTCCATCTGATGTCGGCCCTGACCCCGTGGCTGGTGCCGGAACAGCAGCCTGGCGCGCATTGGCTCGCCTATACGCCCCTTGCCGTTGCCTGGAACGGCACCTTCGCGGTGTCGGTGTTCTTCGTCCTGAGCGGCTTCGTCCTGACCAACGCGACGCTGCGCAAATCCGACCCGATATGGATCGACGTCCCGATCCGCTATATGCGGCTCGCGATCCCGGCGACGGCCAGCACGCTTGCGGCCTGGCTCTTGCTGAGCGTTTTCCCGACCTCTGCAACGCAACTCGCCACGCTCACCGGCAGCCGCTGGCTCGGGTGGACCTATCAGGGATCGATCCCTGGTCCGGCGGCGGCGATCTCCAACGGCATGGCCGGGGTCTTCCTGAGCGGCGGCTCGTTCTTCAACAATGTCCTGTGGACGATGCGGCCCGAGCTGCTGGGCTCGATCCTGTGCTTCGCGGCCTGCGCTTTTGCAAGACCGCGGTTCCGGCTCGCGATCACGCTCGGCAGCGCCGTGATCTTCATCGCGCTGCGGCGCTACGACTATGTCTGCTTTCCACTCGGCATCATTCTGCGCGAGGCCTGGGCTTCAGGACGATTACCATCGGCCCTGCCAATCTTCGCCATGCTTCTCGGTCTCGTGATCGGCTCGCAGAGCGGCGATGCGGCGCAGCTGCTCGGCCTGGACTGGCTGCCGGAAGCCTTGAAGCCAGATAAGAAGGGCGGCCTGCTCTATCCGATCGCCGCGACGCTGATCGTCTACGGCTGCCTCCGCTCGCGCCGGCTGGCAGCGGCTCTCTCGGGCCGGATCGGGCGATATCTCGGCGCGATCTCGTTCCCGCTGTACCTGATCCATGTGCCATTCATTTATACGATCGTGGCGGAAGCTTACATGCGCACAAACCTGCATATTTCCGCGCGTGCCGGCCTTCTGACGGGAAGCCTCGTACTGATGTTCGCCACGGCCCATGCTGCCGAGCGCTGGCTCGAGCGACCGTTTCTCGGCTTGCTCGGCCAACTGCGCGGACGACTGAGGGAATTCAAGGCCGGGCGCCGCAATGTCCATGGCGCAGCCGGCTGAGAAGACTTCGCCTTGTCGCGACGAAGTTAGTCTCAGACTGGGCCGAAGAACCGCGGCGATGTGCTGCGGCCGCCCACAGTCGCGTCACGACTTGCCACGATTGATCACGGTGCCGATGACCGTGATGCCGGCGCGCTGGAGGACACCGAGGGCGTCGTTCAATTCGTCATAGCTCGTCGCGCCCTCGGCGGCGACAAGGACGACGATGTCAGCATGGGTGGCGAGCGCAACCGCATCGGAGGACTCGCCGAGTGGCGGCAAATCGATCAGCACCTCGCCACGCTGCCTTGCCTGCGTGATGACCAGCCCCGCACGCGCATCGCGGAAGTCGACGAAGCGGTTCAGCTGCGGCGTTGCTGAGCGGATAGGAAGCAGGCGGACCCCGTCAATATTGGCAAACACGGCCTGCACCGTACTGCCGGAGGCGATCACGTCGGTCAGTGATGGTCCGGCGGGGCCACCGCCCTCTCCACGCGCCGAAGATGCATCGGCGCTGAAAACGCTAACCCGCCGGCCACGATGATGGAGCAGCTGGGCCAGGTTCATCGTCAATAGCGTAGCGCCGGCGCCCGGTCGCCAGGAGCCGATCGCCACGACTGGGCTGCCCTCGGAACGCCTCGTGGCCCAGGCGATCTCGATCGCCGTTCCCAGATCGCGGATTCCTGCCGTGAAGAAGCCGGCATGCTCGCGCGCCATCAGCATCGCGCCGTCCGAGGCCGAGGCGCTCCCCTGCTGGCGCCTACCAGCGATCTCGGGGATGACGGCGAGGCAGGACAGGCCGGTTTCACGCAGGAGATCCTGGGGACGGCGGACGCGGCGATCGAAGACCGAGGCCAGCGCCGCGACGAACACGCCGCCGAGCAGCCCGAAAACGCCTGCGAACGCCAAGATCAGGCTGCCGCGCGGAGAGGACGGGCCGAGCGGCGCCTGAGCCGCGCCGATGATCCGTGCATCGGCATCCGGGATCGGCTGCGCCGGCAGCGCGCCGGCCTTCACCGCGGCCGCAGCCGCTCCGACCTGGGTCGAGAGCGCATCGAGCCGGCCTTGAAGGAATTCGGCGCCGCTGCGTGCGGCATCGGCCTTGAACGCGACCGATTGTAGGAGATAGGCGGAAGCGGCCGCGTTCGCGACCCGGGCCGGCAGCTCTGGATCGGCCGACGAATAGCTGATCTCGAGCACATAGGACTGGCCGATGCGCCGCGCCGAGAAGCGCCGCGCGAAGTTCTCGAAGGCGTTGCGCCGCGGATCGACGCGAAGCGAGGCTTCCGCGCCCGCCTGAGCCGCGCCGGTCAATGTGGTCCAGACACTGCGAAGGGAATCACTGGCTCGGCTGGTCAGCATCTGCAGCAACCCCGGGGGTCGCGGACCCAGCTCCGGATGGTCGCTCAAGGCCAGCGCATCGAAGACCGTGCTCAACAGGCGCTCTGAGCGGATCACCTGCAGTTCGCTGTCGGCAGCGTTCAGGTCGAGCGAACTCGGTGCGGCGATCTCGCGCGCCGCACTCGGAACCTGCCGCCGCGGCTCGAGCAGTACGGTTGCAGCCGCCGTGTAGCTCGGTGGCGTCGTTCGAACATAGGCCGCCGCCGCCGCAAGACAGAGTGCGACCCAGATCGCCAGCCTGCCCTTGTGACGCAGGCCAGCGGCACCGATCGTGCGAAGCACGGCGACCGGGCCATCATTACTCTGTGACGTGAGGGGATCCTGCTGGGGCAGGATCCGGAATGACGCGCCGGATGCGCCTGGCTTTCCCAACATCATCTGAATTTTCCCCTCGGCTGCAAGGCGGCGGCGCGCTCAGGCTGCAAGCGACCGCGCAGGATGTCGGCGATCCCGAGCAGGTTGCCCCTGAGACGGCCGCGACGATCGATGAACGGCTCGGGGCGCAGCGAGCGTCCGAGATTGCTCGACATGTTCCGGAAGAGATGGTCGGCGACCTGGCCAAGCGTCATCGTGCCCTTGCGCAGCATGTAGAGCGGATTGACGATCTGCGAGTAACCGAAGCGTTCGCCCGCCATGCGGCCGCCCTTGACGCCCATGTGGACGCCTATCGCGCCGGCGGACTTGACCAGACGCCCACCGCCCTGCCGTGCCAAAGCCGCCGCGAAATCACGGTCCTCGAGCCAGCCATAGAGCACCAGCCGCTCGTCGAAGCGCAGGTCTCCGATACTAGCGAGGCGAAAGGCCATGTTGCATCCGTATGGGCTGTAAGGCTCGATCCAGGACCAGTCACTCGGCGGCGGGGCGGCAACCAGCCTCATCGCCTCTGCAAGCGAGATGCCGGGGCCGGTCGCGCCATCGGCCAGGACCCGGCCGGTGAAGGCGTCGATGCCGGCTTCGTCGCGGAACGTCTGCGCCGCCGTGGCCAGCCAGTCCTCATGGGCGACGAAGTCGTCGTCGAAGAAGGCAACGATCTCGGTGCCGCGTGGCAGATGCGCAAGCGCCGTGTTGCGCTGGGCCGCCAGCCCGGCAGGCCCGGTCAGCACCACGACATCGTTGCGGCCCTGCAGGCCGCCGGCATCGGCCGGATCGATGCAGGAGACGATGATGCTGTCGGGCTTCAGCTTCTGATGGGCGAGCAGGTGCAGGACCGTCTCCGTCGCCACCTCCGGCCGGCCACGGGTGGCAATCACAGCCGCGATGCGCGGGGCTGGAGTTGCGGGCACCGTCGGCGCAGCGCGGCGTAGTTTCGGCGACTGCGTCAGATCCAGATAGCCCTCGGCGGTGCTGCGCCAGGAGAACAGCGGCAGGCGCCCGCGGCCGCGCTCGCTCAATTCCTGCCGCAGAGCGGCCGACTCCGCCAGCATCCTGACATGCCCGACCCACGCGGCCGGGTCGGCGGGCGATGCGAGCAATGCGGCATCGCCGCAGACCTCCGGCATGCTGGCGCGATCGGACGAGACGACCGGACAGCCCCGCGCCATCGCCTCGAGGATCGGCAGGCCGAACCCCTCGGTCCAGGACGGGAAGGCGAGACAGAGCGCGCGCTCGAGCAGGAAGGCGAGGTCGTCGTCGCTGACCCGCCCCAGCAGCCTGACATTGGCGGCGTGCGGAAGCTGCTCCTCCGCGAAGATGCCGCCGCTGCCTCCAGCGATGACGACGTCGAGGCCAAGATCGGCCAGGTGCGGCGCGATCTTGACCAGGAGGGCGAGGTTTTTGTGGAGCCCACGCGAGCCCAAAGCGAGGACGAAGGGCCGCTCGGCATCGGCTCGCGCCGCCAGCAGCCCCTGAGCCCGATCCGACTTGGCAGGATCCCAGGCCAGCGCATGCTCGTGGCCATTCGGAAGCACTGCGATATCGGCGGCGCGAAGCGGCAGATGCCGCGCCAACTGCCGGGCCGAGGCCTGCGAGACGGTGGCGATCCGCGCGCTGCGGCGCGCCAGCAGCGGCTGCAATGCCCGGTATGCTGTGCGAAAGCCGCGGCCATAGCTCTCAGGCGCGGTGAAGACGTTGGCGTCGTGGATGCAGACGATCTGGTCGCCCTTCATTGCCGGCGCGGTGTTGCAGAGGTTGAGGAGCCGCCCCGGCCAAAGCCGCGGCAGTTCGATCTGCTCCCAGCCATGCCCGCTCAATCGCCCGCTGCGGACGATGTCGATCGCCTGCAGCGCCATGGCATCGGCGCCCGGTGGCGCGATCAAGGTGGCTTTTTGGCCGGCCGCCAAGAGGCTCGCATCGAGCGCCGCGACGACGTTGCGTGCGTAGCGCTGGACGCCGGTCATGTCCTGCGACAGGAAGCGGCCGTTCACCGCGAAGCTCTCTGTCATAGCCTCGCTCCGGAGACCAAAGGGACAGGCCTGGGGACGCGCGAGGCTCGCGGCCTGATCGCCGCGGCCACCGCGGCCAGCATGCAGAAGAAGAAGCCTTGATCGATGATCGGGCCGACGAGGAGGTCGCCGATGAGCAGGCCGGCGTAGCCGTTGCGCGCGGCAACCGCGATGTCGGCCTCCAGGCTCCCCGGCTGGCCACGCGGACGCGCGAAGCATTCGAAGACGAAGACCGCGTAAAAGAACGCGCCGGGGATCCCGACGCTCGCGAGCAGCGCGACGGCGAAGCTCGATGCACGGGCAGTGCCGAGCCCGACGCCGAGCCCCCAGCTGTCTAGAAAGTTCTGGAAGGAGACGACATTCCAGGAGCTGCGCTCCACGCCGGAATCGGAACTCGCCTTGTTGAGTACGACGAGATCGACATAGCCGTAGACTTTCGCAGTTACCTCCGGATCGAGCAGGAGCAACATGACCACTGCCAGCCCAATGACCGGCGCACCGAGGGCGAACATCGCGGCTTGGCGCCTGGCATTGCCCTGGACGAGCCGGGCGAAGGCAAAGCCGTAAAGCAAGAGCAGCATCATCGGCGCGCCAGCTAGTCCGGTCGAGGAGGTCGACAGGACGATCAGGACGAGCGACATCGTGGCGATCGTGCCGGTGAGCGCCGGGCGCACGCCGCAGAGCCACAAGGTTCCGGTGAAGCCGAGCACGCCGAGCGTCGAGCGCGCGAAGACCGAGGCCTCGGTATACGAGCCGACGATCCGCTTCATGCCGGCGATCTCGGAGTCGGTGTGCAGCGTATAGCGGGCATTGCGGATGAAGCCGAGGAGGTCTTGCGTTCCGGTGGCGTAGGTCGCGACATCGAGGATGGCGAAGGCAGTGTTGGCGACGCAGCAGGCGAGAAGCGCGTTGAAGACGGCCGAGAAGCCCTCACGCGTCGCGGCAACGGCCGTCAGTGTGACCAGGCAAAGCAGGGTAGTGGAGAGATAAAGGCTCTGCGTGACATTGCTGGAGACCGGCGCCAGCGGTACGGTCGAGCCCGTGTCGTCGAAGGCGGTGGTGCCGAGCGGGATGATCTCGGTCATACCGGCGAGGACGCGCGGCATCAGGAAGGCGCTGGCGACGCCATAGGCGACAAGGCAGGTGAACCAGAAGCCGGGTTCGTTTGGATGCAGCGCACGGATGGCGGCAACGGCCTCGCGGCGGTGACTGAGGACGCCAAAGGCAAGAAACACCAGCATCACATGCCCGGGCTGGATGTTGGCGGCGCCGATGAGCATGGCTGCGGCCGCCCCGAGGACTGCCACGATCGCCAGCCCGTGGACGAGCGCGCCCGTGCCCAGCATCAGGCAGACCAGTCCGATGAGGAGGGTCATCACCCCGATCGGCTCGATGCTCATGGCGCCCGCGCCTTTCGCAGCGGTGACCGCCGCCCGCCTCCGCTCCGGTCGTGCCCGCCGGCCATGGTCATTCGGCCAATACCAGCAGCGAATAGCCGCCGAGCGCGCGCACCGTCAGATCGGGGTTGAGCGAGAAGCAGAACCGGCGCGGCAAGCGCATCAATCGGCTGCTCAGCGTCTGGTTCGGCAACTCCAGTCGGCTCGCCGTATAGGCGTGGTCGACGACTTTGTAGCCGCAATCGGCCAGGGTCGCGAGCGCGGTCTCCTTGAAGAAGTAGTGCAGGTGACCGACATTTTCGCGCAGCTTGGTAATCGGCCAGCCGCGCAGCAGTGACTGCACGGAGAGATCGAGCGGGATGTGGAAGACCTTGTAGCGGCCTTTGCCGCGCAGCGCCTTGATGAAGGCGATGTAGTCCTCGACATGCTCGATCACGTCGGCAATCACGAGCAGATCGTAATCCGACGTGCCCTCTGCCGTGAAATCTCCGAGTGAGAAGGTGACCTTGTCGGTCTCCTTGTACTTGGCGCGCTGATAGGCGTGCGGCGAGATTTCGTAACCGTGGAAACGCGCCGTCGGGAAGGCCTTCGCCAGGTTGAACAGGATCTCGCCGGTCCCGCAGCCGACCTCGCACGCCTTATCGAAGCTGATCGCGTTCTTGCGCAGGATGGTCTCGATCTGTCGTGCCTTCCACGGCGAATCTTCTTCGTGCCAGCTCGGATTCAAATCGGCGTAGACTTCACTCTGGTAAATCGTCTGCATTGGATTCTTTCCGGATATCGCAAGGGGCAGCGTCGATCACGCCAAACTCTGGACCAGGGCTGGGCGTTGCTGCGCCGTCGGCATGTTCATCGAGATCGTCCCGGCCAGCGGTTTGAGCAGCTGGTTGATGTGGAGCCCCATCTGCTTCTCGAAGACCGCCGTCGAGAAATTGCGCGCATAGGCTGCGATCTCGCGCGGCTGCCAGGTGATCGCCCGCGCTCGCTCCTCGGCGTCTATGAGCGCGTCGACGCTCTGTTCATCGAAGAAGACGCCGCTCATGCCGTCGATCACCGTCTCCGTTGCGCCACCGCGGCGGAAGGCGATCACCGGCCGCCCGCTCGCCATGGCTTCGACCGGCACGATTCCGAAGTCTTCCTCGCCGGGGAAGATCAGGGCTCGGCAGCGCGAATAATGGTAGCGCAGCACGCTGAAAGGCTGTGGCCCGAGCACGGTCACGTTCGGCTTGGCGATGCGGCGCAGTTCGGCCAGCATCTCGCCGCCACCGATCACCACCAGGCGCCGGCCCGTGCGATTGAAGGCTTCGACCGCGAGCTCTGGCCGCTTGTAGCCGACGAGCTCACCGACCATCAGGCAATAATCCTCGATGAAGCCGTTCGGGAGCACTTCAAACGCATCGACGTCGACCGGGGGATGGATCACGGTCGAGGCGCGGCGATAGTAGCGGTGGAGCCGGGCGGCGACCGTCTCGGAGTTGGCGACAAAGTGATCGACGCGATTGGCCGAGACGCTGTCCCAGTTGCGTATGTAATGTGCCAGCACCGGCATGACGAAACGTGTGATCGGCCCGGAACGATTCCTGTATTCGTGGAACATGTTCCAGATGTAACGCATCGGCGAATGGCAATAGCAGATGTGCATGGCGCCCGGCGGTGGCACGATGCCCTTGGCCGGTCCGGACTCGCTGGAGATGATCAGGTCGTAGCCGCGCAGGTCGAGCTGTTCGAGCGCCAAAGGCATAAGCGGCAAATAGCGCTGATAGAGCTTCGCTGCGCGCGGCAGCCGGCCGATGAAGCTCGTCGTCACCTTGTGGCGCCGGATTTCGGCGGAGACTGCGTCGGGCACGTAGACATGGGTGAACACGTCGGCGTCCGGATACATCCGGCACAGCGCCTCGATCACTTTCTCGCCGCCGCGCATCCCAACAAGCCAGTAATGAACGATTGCGACTTTCATGGCCCGATAAACTCCAGGGAACCGACTTGGTTTGGGCGTGAATTTGCTTGGCAGGCTCGTGGCTCGGGACCGCCCCTACCGACTGCCCTTCTGCATCAGCACCGCAGGCACCGTCTTCACCAGGATTTTGGCGTCGAGTAGAAGATGCCAGTCCGAGGCATATTGGCTGTCGAGCGAGATACGGGTGGCATAGGAGCAGTCGCTGCGGCCGCTGATCTGCCAGAGGCCGGTGAGCCCCGGCGGGACCGAGAAGCAATGGCTGAAGGCCTCGCCGTAGCGCTCGCGCTCAGCCGCCACGATCGGGCGCGGTCCGACGAAGCTCATATCGCCGGAGACGATGTTGAAGAGTTGCGGCAGCTCGTCGAGACTCGAGCGCCGCAGGAACACGCCGACAGGCGTGATCCGCGGATCACGGGTCAGCTTCTGACTTTCAGCCCACTCCCGCGCTGCGGCCGGATCGGAAGCGAGCAGACGCTGGAGAGCTTCATCCGCGTCACTGGCCATGGTGCGAAACTTCCAGCAGTGGAAACTCTTGCCACTGCGGCCGATTCTTGCCTGCCGGAAGAACGCCGGACCGCCGTCGCCTGCCCTGATCAAGCCGGCGATCAGCAGCATAAGCGGCGCCAGCAGGAAGAGCAGAGTCACACCTGCCGCAAGATCGAATAGCCGCTTTACTGAAACACTCGTCGACCTGTATTCGCTTCGCAATGCACGCATAGATAGAGAGAAGGACGCCGGCAAATTTTGAGAGTCCGGGAATCGCTCCATTGCTGCACCCTACGCCTAAACCGTATCTTAATAGAATATTAACCAGACACGAATACATAACAATAGGATTTTTTGCACTGCAGCATGTTTGTTCATGACGCTTTAGAATCGACTATGACTTGGGCTTTGTCAGTAATTTTCCTGACAAACTCCATGCGATTCTGCCCCTTTCCACGGCATCTCGGCGAACGGGCCATCTAACGTGAACAGGTCTGCGGCTGCGTCCCGGTGACGCAGATGGAGGTTCGACGAGAACGTCCTGATCAATCTGAGGGAATTATTTGATCGGGCTACTGAAACCAGCCTTTGGTGATGGCGTACCGCACGATCTGTTGGCGGCTATCGATGCTCAGCTTATTGCTCGCACGCGCCTTGTAGGTTTCGGCCGATTTGGTGGTAATACCGATGCGCTCGGCCGCTTCACGAATACTGAACCCCAAGGCGATCAAGCGTAGAATTTCTTGCTCCCTATCGGTCAGGGCCGATCCGCGCCGCCTCCCCGCTGGAGTCTGCACGGCATCGGCGGCATCAAGAAAGTGGCCGCCGCGAAGGATTGTTGCGATCGCCTTGCATATGACGGAGCCGGGCGACTGTTTCAGGACATAGCCGCGCGCACCCAAACCCAGCAACTGGTGAGCCCGGGTATTATCGAGTTCTTCCGCAATGATGAGCACCCGTTGCGATGGAAGATCAGTCAAAATGCCCTCGGCCACCGAGACGCCGTTGAAACTCTCACTCACGACCGCGACATCGGGAGCGGCCTTCTCGATGACTTGTGCGAGATGGGCCGACGAATGAGCTTCCCCTATCACGTCGATATGAGGTTGCTCAGCCAGGCAAAATCGCAACCCCGCCAAGAAGATCGGGTGTTCATCCGCGAGAAAAATACGAGCAGGCCGCTCGAATGACAGCATAGGCCAACCTCCATATGGACGGGGGAGCCCGGGTACAGCCGATCGCAGATCGACTGTTGATGTCCGCGATATGCTAGTTCTGCGCACCCGCAGCGGTTGGCGGCAGCGACGAGATGATCGATTGCAGCGAGGCCCGTTCCACCCTGACGATATCTCCGGGCAGGATCGGCGACGTCTCCTCGATCGCGATTTCGTTGACCGTGCCACCTTGGCGTCGCTGAACGCTGAAGCGCATGCGCGCGAGCTGTTTTTCCTGCTGGTTCTGCAATCTCGGCGCGAGCGCGGTCGATTCGTGGATAAGCGCGCGTAGCGCGATGATTCTGTCGTCCGTCTGCTTGAGCGACAGTTGCGTTTCGCGCAATTCGCGCCCGATATCGATCTCCCGCTGGTTCTCGAAATCAGACAGCATGCGATCGATCCGGCTGATCTCCTGTTTTGCCCGGGCCGTTGCGAGCATCAGGTCAAGCGCCTGACTCTCGGATTGCGCGAGATTCTGTTCGACGGCGAGTTGGCGCGGGCTCACTGCCAGCCCCTTGCTGATCAGACCGTTGATATTGTTGAGTTCGCGCCGAACAAGATCCTGCTGACGCTGCTGTGTCACGGCCTTGGCGTCGAGCGTGCGCAATTCCTCTTCAAGCAGGGAGCGCATTTGCTGCAGGAGATCACCCTGTGACCGGGCAGCCTTGCGACGCGAGGCGAACAACGCACTTTCCTCGCGCATCGCCTGAGCGGCGCCGTCGTTCAAACTCCGGCGGATGTCATCCGAGAAGGTGATCGCCTCGGCCTTGCGTGCCTCTGCCAGAAGCCTGTCACGACGCACTTGCATGGCGAGCAATTGTGTCTGCTGCACATTGATTTCACCTTCGGCAACGATTGTCTCGCGCTCGAAGCGGCCAAGCGCGAGCTCCATGCGCTGGAATCCGCCGGCAATGGCGACCGCCTGCAGCGCGGTCATCGTCGGCCGGAAGGCGTATTCCCCGGGCTTCTCGACCGTCCCGACCACGTAGATCGGCCGGTACTGCGCGATCTCGACGGCGGCCGCCGGTGCATTCACAAGCCCGGCGGTGCCCTTCAGCCGTTCTGATATCAGCGCAGCAATCTCGGCGGGCGCCTTTCCATCAACCGAGAAAGTACCCACGACAGGCAGCGAGAGCATGCCGCTCGCACTGATGGCGAACTCGCCGCTGAGCGCCGACCATTCAAAAAGCTCGCGTGAGTTCGGCCGCCATTCCGACACCTTGATCTTCAGCCGATCCTGCGCGGCGACACGGTACTCGAACTCGCTTGCGCTGACCTGCAGGTCGCCACCAGTGGCGAGAACCAGGGGCAGCGCCGCAACTAGCAGCGCGAGCGCTCGGCCAGAGGCTCGGGCGCACTTCAGCAAAAGACGGTTAGGGAGGATGAGATGCCTCACGAAATACTCCACTGCAGAGACTTCGACTGCTCCCAAGCAAATCCTTTGCCAGTTCAGCGCGGAGCGTTAGCGCACTCTTAACCATGACGGCTCAGTCTCGTGGATATCCCTTGCGCCCCTGAAGCCTTTCGCGGGCAGAGAAGCGAAGCTATAGTCACTGGCCGATAGCGAGCCGCGAAAGCACGAGTGATGCTGATCGTCTTATTCTTCGCGGCTTTTGCCAGCGGTGCACTGACCCTCTGGCTGATGTGGGCTCACGGCTTGCTGGTGGCGTTGATCGCCACCGCCGTTGTCGCCAGCGCAATCGTCGCTGTTTTGGCTGTCGTTCTAACCGCCCTCAGGTCTCGGGCCGTGACGAGCGACGAGCAACGGCCACGCGGCGTCCTCGATATCCTCGGGCCCCGCCCGCGGCGTTGATCGGCCGCGCGACCGATTTCCTGGCACATGAATTGCTGATCATCCCCGCAAGGGTGGTTGGCGCAATCGCGCTTTGGACCGCCGCCAGCCATTGCGATGGGAGACGGGGCAATGATGCTTCCGGCGCGGTTTCGTAGTTCGCATCGAGACCGCCAGACGGATCTCGACAGGCTCGGACCGCTGTACCGGCAACTCGGGCAGGTCCTTGCCGGGATCGAACGCGAACGCACCGGGCTATCGGACCGGCTCGACGAGGCCCGCACCCGCGCGGCAGCGCTGATGGGCAATGAGGACGGCATCTATTTTGACCGTGAGCCGGCCGACGAAGCCAACCTGGTCGAGGCAGAGGCGCAGATGATGGCGGCCTTCGGCCGGCTGGAGCAATTGCAGGCGCAAACGTCGATGCTCACCGCCTGGCGCGTCGAGATCGAGGATTCGGGCGTTGGCGGCGCGCTGCGCCAGTGGGCAGGCTCGGGCGGATTGCAGTGGTTTCTGCGCATGGTGCGGGCGCGGATAGCGGCGATCAGGCGTCTCTCCCGCTTCTCCGCCTGGATGCTCCTGAGCGTCATCGTCTATGCGACGGTGTCTGGCGTCGAGCAGCGGCCATCGGTGCCGTGGCTGATGCCCGATGTCGAGCGCAGTCTTGCCTTCCTGGCCGCTGCGGCGGCGTTCGCACTCGGCTATCCTCGGCAACGGATTGCGATCTTCACCATCGGTCTTGCCGCGGTCGTCACGCTGGAGTTCGCCCAAGCTTGGGTACCGACACGCCACGGCACCTTGCACGACGTCTTGGTCAAGGCCGTTGGACTTGGCCTCGGCCTGCTGCTCGTCTCTGGTTTGGAGCGGCTCAAACCATCTGTGAGGGCCTTGTGAAGCTCCCCTTTACGCAGGCGTCGATAGTCGCCGCCGCGCCCTCCACCGAATATCGCCGATACGATTGAACCCATCGTGCTCTGTGGCGGAGCAGGATCGCGCCTTTGGCCCGCCTCGCGGGAAGCTTTTCCGAAACAGTTCATCTCGCTGGGGACATCTATCGCCGGGTGTGAGCAGCAACCGCTCCCTCGTCAGGATGCTCCGGCGAGTTCGGCGTTCACTGTGTTGAGCGACTGCCGCTCGACGCGCCCGTCGGCCGCGAGCAGGGCTCGCGCATGCGCATGCACAACCTTGTCGAGGCTGAAGCGATCGATGTAGGCGGCCCGATACTGCGCATGGCGGCGCTCGGACACGGCATGGTCGTGGTAGTACACCATCGCAGCGACGAAGCCGGCCATATCCCCCAGCGCGACGAGCCGGCCGATCCGCTCATCGATAATGATGTCGCTCGGTCCAAACTCGCAGTCGAAGGCGACTACAGGCAACCCGAACCGCAGCGCCTCGCAAATGGCGAGCGACCAGCCTTCCCAGCGTGCACCCGAGAGATAGATGTCGCTGCGCGAGAGCGGGATCGCCGGGCTCTCGGGTTGATGTTCGATCGTCACTTTACCGGCAAGGCCAAGTTCGTCGATCAAGGCACGGATCGTCGGCTCCTCTTCGCCATAGCCGACGAGAACCAGCTCGGCGTCCTCGCGTTTCTCGCAGAAGGCCGCGAAGGCGCGCAGCAGGATGTCGTAGCCCTTCTGATAAGCGAAGCGGCCGACTGTGACGAAGCGGATCGGATTGCCCGGGGATGGCGCTAGCGCCGACATGTCAAACGAGCGCACCGGATTGGGCACCCAGACATGTTCGACCCTGCTCGGGTAGTCGGTCTGGAAGGCTTCGAGCTGGCGCGGCGACGTGCCGAAGACGCGCGCGAGACGCGGCAGTACCAGAAACCGCATCGCCTCGAACAGCAGGCTCGCCTTGAGCGAGCGCCGCTCGAGCCTGGGATTTCCGTGGAGATGGAGGATGAAGCGGCGCCGGATGCCTAGGCAGCAGAGCCAGAACACCGCCGTCGGCTCGACCTGCGGCACGATCACGAGGTCGAATTGCCCATTGGCGATCGTTCGCCGGACCCGACGCAGCAGATCGAGCCGTCCCTTGGAGAAGCTCAGAATGACGTCGTATGGCCGCTGCTGGCCGATGATCTGCTCGAAGGGAGAGGTGTAGAGGACGGAGACTTCGAGATCCTGCTCATAGTTGGTGGCCAATGCCGCGCAAATCGAGTCGGTGACGCGCTCAATACCCGCGAACGACCGGGTCGGCGGCACGATGTAGAGAAGCCTGGTCTTCCTGCCCGACATCGCGCTCCCGAATTGCCATCGACCCAAGCCCGCCGGCTGGTCAGCTCTGCGGTACAGCTCTTGCAATGTCTGCGCCAAGGGATGCTTGACGTCCGGTGGCGCACACCATGCCACTACTGCGAACGGCGCCGGGATCGAAGCTTTAGCGGAGCGGCGCATGACCGGCTCGATGTTCAAGATCGCGGTGATCGTCAACTGCTACAACTACGCCGAATATGTCGAGCGCGCGATCCGCAGCGTAGTTGCGCAGAACCGCAGCGATTGCGAACTCGTCGTCATAGATGACGGCTCGACGGACGCCTCATGGGAGGTGATCAGCCGGACGGGGGTCACCGCCTACCGGATCGAGAATAGCGGCCAGCGCCGGGCCTGCGCCTTTGGTCTCGACCAGACGACGGCGCCATTCGTGTTGTTCCTCGATGCCGACGACGAGTTGGTTCCGGGCGCACTCGATACGATCGTCCCATATCTGCAACCGTCGATCGCAAAGGTGCAATTCTGCCTGAGCCGCGTCGACGGCGGCAGCACCTCCCTGGGCTCGGCGGTTCCCGAGCCCGAGCTGATTCGGGAGCCCGGCAACCTTAGGGAGCGTGTTCGCAGGACAGGCGTCTATGTCAGCCCGCCGACCTCCGGGAACGTGTTCAGGCGCGATCTCTGCGAATTGCTGCGCGACGCCGATTATGACGATGCGGTTGACGGAATCATCATTCTCGCCGCCCCCTTCTTCGGCGAGATCGTATCTCTCCCGGTGGAGCTCGGGCTTTACCGTGTCCACACCCGCAACATGTCGGGCGTGGGCCGCACGATCGACACTGACAAGATCGAACAGCACATGAAGCGCTTCGAGCACCTGATCGACCATCTCAACATGATCATGCCCAAGGATTCGAAATCGCGGCAGCTCGATGCCAAGCGAACGTTCTTTTATCTGGAGAAGAAGCTGATCCTTGCCTCGATCAACGGAGACGCCAATCGTTATTTTCAACTTCCCCGCTTGATCGGGGTCGTCGCTCAAGAATACTTCTCACTGCCCAAAAAACTCGTGCTCTCGCTGTTTCATATCCTCGTCGCCCTTCTACCCGTCAGCATGTCTCGCCATCTCATCGAAATCCGCTACCGCCCCGAGCAGCGGTCAGTTGGCGCGCTTACGAAGACGCTGGTCGGTAATGGTCATTGAGTTCAGCTCTGCGCCAATTGCAGATATTGGGAGGTGGCCCGGGACCGACGGTGCTGAGGGGAGCGACCTCGATAGCGCGGCAGGTTTGGAGTTGCTGAAGCCTGACGCCAAGATGCCGCGAGCCCGCTCAAAGGCTCCCATGCCGCTACGTCAGGCACCGGCGGAACGGTTAGCCGCTCCCGACGGGGCTTTCTCGGATCTCCGGAGGTTTCCATAACCGATCCTGTCACCGTCGGCCCGCTCGCCGGCGGAGCTGGAGCGACAACAGTCGCTGGCTTGCATCCCACGGCCAAGCGAGCATTGAGGCGCTGGAAGCGCGCAAGGCCTGAGCGCCGGCAAGAAAGGGCGAGGCGCCAAGCTCGACGGGCGCAACGTCATCCGGCTCTAGGACAATCCCGCAGCTTGCAATTGCGGCCTCAGGGCCATTTGTCATTCCGAAACGACTGCCGCCGCATAGTCGCGACAGCCGCCCATCGCCCGACAGCCGATTCCGGGAGTGGCGTTTGGCTGCATCCGGAGATTTCGCGTTGGAGACGACCCTCTATTTGCCGGTCAAGCGCTTCCTTGAAAACCTCGGCTATGCCGTGAAGGGCGAGATCGGGCGATGCGACCTTGTCGGGCTCAAGGAAGGAGACCCGTCTGTCGTCGTGATCGGGGAGCTGAAGCTGAGCTTCAACCTCGAGCTTGTCCTGCAAGGCGTGGATCGGATGAGCGTCGGTGACGAGATCTGGCTGGCCGCCCGCCTGTCGGCCGGGGGCAAGGGACGCGAGAGCGATGCCAGGTACCGCAACCTGTGCCGGCGCCTCGGCTTCGGGCTGCTCGGTGTCTCCTCCTTCGGGCGCGTCGATGTGCTGGTCTCCCCGGCGGCGCCGACGCCGCGCAAGGATCCCAAGCGCCGCTCGAAGCTCGTGGAGGAACACAAACGGCGCCAGGGAGATCCGGTCGCGGGCGGCGGCACGAAAATGCCCATCATGACCGCCTATCGGCAACAGGCGCTCGCCTGCGCCGCGGCGATGATGGCGACGCCGCTGCGGCCACGCGATCTCAAGCCGTCCTGCCCAGACGCCCAGAAGATCCTGCATCGCAATGTCTATGGCTGGTTCGAACGCGCCGATCGCGGAGTCTACGCGCTCACCGAGGCCGGTCGCGCCGCGCTGCTGAAGTGGCCGCCATCCGCGCTCGACCGAAGGCATGAAGGCCCGGTCATGGATGCGTCTGCCTAGATTCTGGAAACGGCGCGCATGATCTCCTTTCGGCGTGCCAAGCTTCGTCTGCTCCGAAGCGCCCAAGGTTATGCTGAGACCGAGGCGTCGCCTGCGGCCTTCTCCTGCTGCGCAAATTCGCGCCGCAGCAAGCGCTGATAGGCGAGCCCGATCCCGACGAGGCAGGCTCCCAGGCCGATGAAAGACAGTGCCCGCAAGAGGCCTTCCAATCCCGACATATCGACGAGGAAGGCTTTGCAGATCGCCACGGTGACGACCGCGAGGGAAGCCAGCCTGAGGTCTTTCGATTGCAGCCGGAAGCCGAGTGCCAGCAGGGCGACGCCATAGAGCAGGAGCGCCGCCGAGTAGGCGTAGAGTTCGGCTGCGCTTCCGCCATGGAGCAGCAGGTCGGGGCCGACGAACCAGCGCCGCACCTCGATCAGCAGGTAGATCAGGCTGCCCATGATCGCGGCTGCGCCAAAGATGCGCCTGGCCAGCGGGGCTGTGATGTATTCGCGTGTCCAGCGCGCGGCAGTGAAGGCGAGAAGTGACGGCATGAGATAGCCGACCAAGGCATTGTCGAGGATGATCGGCCCGGCCAAGGGCGCCTCCGTCAGGAGCGGATTGGCGAGCAGTCCCGAGAGAAGACCGAAGGCGGTGCAGGAGGCAATAGCCACGCTTTCCGCGCGTGCTTTGACCGAGCGGCCGAACAGCCTGACCGAACCGGCTATCATGATGGCAATGGCCGCGATGAAGCCGAGAGACGCGTACCAACCGGCTTCGGCCAGCGTCACCGGCACCTCGGAGACGAGCAGTGGCCCGTGGAAGCCATGTCTCAAAAGCAGGAAGGCGCACAGCACCGCCCCGCCGATCGCGGTCTTGGCGAAGGCTTGACTGATTGCTGGACGGGCGGAGCGCGTCCAGAAGGCAAGGCCGGCGAAAGCAAGGGTCGCTGCGCCATATCCCCATAGGATTCGATTGAAGATGATCGGGCCGGAGACGCCGCTGTGGTCGATCATCGGATTGCGCAGGATGCCCAGCGCGAGCGTCGCCCATCCGATCGCCAGGAAGGCCAGCGCGCGCATCGCATATTCGGTCACGCGGCTGCTCGCGGCTGTGTGCCAGATCCGCGCGGCGGCAGTCAGGGCGAGCAGCATCAGCGTCACGATGACCGCCTCGACGAAGCCGACGGTCTCAACGGATCGCGGAGCCATTTGCGGGCCAGCAAAGGCGTGCCGGACGATGAGGATGGCCCCGAGTGAAACCAATACGGCTGCACAGGCCGTGAGACTTTCGCCGATGCGCGAGCGTGCTTCATCTCGATCGAGCACGAAGCCCAGCGCGCCCAGAGACAGGCCGGCCAGCACGTAGAGCATGAGCCGGTTGAAGACGGGCGGCCCGAGCACCTGCGTACCATCGAAGAGCGGATTGAGCAGGCCACAAAGCCCAGCGAGGCTCAGCACGATCAGGGCGGCGGCAGCGATGTCTGCAGCCGGGCTGAAGATGCGTCCGGCCAGGCGGCGGGCAAGGAGCTGCAATCCTGCCCCGATGAGGCCGATCGCCACGACATGCATCACGGCTTCCTCGAAGAGCCTGTTTCGTAGCCCCTCTGCATAATGGCCTGTGATCAGCGCGATGTTCGGCACGAGATCCGGCCCCGCGAAGACCTGCCGGATTTCGAGCAAGACGAAGGCCGCACCGAAGACAACGGCCAAAGCCTCGTGCACGCTGCGGGGCCGGTCCTGCTTTGCGCGCAGCGCGAGAGCGCCGACAGCGAAGCACAGCGCCGGACCGGCATAGGCGGGGATCACCCAGTTGACGATGGGCCAGGAGCCCATCTCGGTGACGATCGGCTGCCAGACCAGGCGCGCGAATGCGGCCGTCGCCAAAGCGGCCGACATGCTGCGCAGCAACGGTATCGGGCGCAGGCTGGCGATGATGGCAACGCCTGCCGCGGCGATGGCCAGCCCGACCACAAGCCAGGTCTCGCGCAGCGCAAAAGCGACGGCCATGCCGAGCGCTATCGCGCCGCCGGCGGCATAGGCAGCCGAGCCGATGAAGGCGAGCGGGTTTGTCCGTGACCGCGTGTTGCGTCGTTCGACGGGCAGCAACACTTCCGAAGCGCCAAACAGCGCCAGCGACAGCAAGAGCGCCAGCGCAGCGAAGCCGGTCGAGCGCTCAAAGCCGTTGCTGCGCAGGGCTGCCGCCAGCAGCAAACAGATCGGTCCAAGCGCCGAGGCGAAGGCAAGGCAGCCGCGGATGATGAACCCGCCTGCGCCGGAGCCCTTGCGCGTCAGCAGGGCATGGAAGGGAAGCCCGGCGACGATCACAGCCATCAAGGCAGCGGTCCATCCGATTCCCGGACCAGCGTTGCCTGTGAAACTCAGCCTGATGAGATCGAGGATGAGATGTGGCGAGATGCCGAAGGCGGCCTCCCGGCTCGGCCAGAGCAAGACCATTCCCGCCGCTGCGGCCGCAGCCAGAGGCGCCAGCGGCGCAAGGTCACGGTGCCGCACAGATGAGAGCACTGCGACCAGCACCGATATCAGAATGGCTGCGTGGAGCGGCACGGGACCACCAGCGGCTGTCCATATGACCCCGGACAGAACCAGCGGAACGGCGATGGCGATCAGGCCGATCGCGTCGAAGCCCAAAACGGTCCAAACGCCCTGGGCTGCTCGGCCCCTGAGCGCGGGCCATTCCTTTAGCAGGGCGAGCGCGAACGATGCGCCGACAATCAGCAGGAAGGAGGCCCATGCCGGATTGTGACCCGCCAGTGCGATCAGCAGGGTCCAGATGCCGTGCCCCGCAACGGCGCCCAGCGTGACCACCCGACTCGGCCGCCACGCATGCAGAAGGAAGGCGGTCGTCGTGACGAAGGCGATGAAGATGGCTAGCGACGCGTAGCTCGGCGCGGTGCTGGCGACCAGCATGGGCGTCGCATAGGAGCCTACCAGGCCGAATAGTCCAAGGACTGGGCCATGGACCAGAGATGCCGCAAGCGTGGCCAGGCCGATCAGCCCCATCAACGCGAAGGCGATACCAGGCCCGATGAAGCCATAGATCGCATGCGCCGCAAAGACGACGCCGAACCCGCTGAGCACGCTGACGCCGGCGAGAACGCCGGGGATGTTGGCGCCGCCCAAACGTCCGAATGCCGCTGAGACAGGGCCGAGATCGGCGATCCGATCGGTCCGCCTCAGATATTCACTGGCAGCGGCTGCGAGAAGCGAAAAGGCCGCGCCCATCAACAGGCGCACGCCAGGGCCGAAGACACCGGCCTCGATTGAGTATCGAACCAGGAAGAGTCCGCCGAAGGCGAGTGCGATACCACCCACCCAAACCGCCCAACGCGAGCCGATCGCCTCTTCGAAATCGCGGCGAGGAGCGGCTGGCGGAGGTAACGGCGCCTCAGTGGTTGCAGCCGCTGGCGGTGATGCTGAGGGCTCGACCTGTGCTTCGAAGGTCTGTGCTTCGAAGGTCTGGGGGGACACCTCCAGCTCGATCTCGGCATCGCGGGCCGCCTCGGCAAGCGGCTCGATCTCTTCCACAGGGGGCGACGGCGCCTCAACTGCGTCGAGTGGCGGCGGGGGAGTGTCGACGGGTTCTGGCGGAATATCCGGCGCCGATTGCAGGGTGGCCTCAGCCTGAACGACAGCATCCGCGGGCGAAGCCGTATCGTGCGCGGACCACTGTGTGGCAACGCGTTCGCTGTCGGCTTCTGGCTGGCTATGCTCCACAAGGGTTCTGCGAAGCGCGGCTACCGCAGATCGCAGGTCGTCGATTTCAGCCTGCTGCCTCGCAATAAGTGCAAGCGCGTTATTGGCTCGTCCGCTTGCGGAGAAGGCCGCCCACGGGACGGCGATGAGGAAGCCGAGGACTACGAGGCCGAGCAGAACCAGAGCGTCCAAAACATACCCTCAACCGCCGCTAGACAATCGTTGATGGCAATAACCTATCGTCACAGGCTGTGTCCAATGGCGTGGGTCTCAAGACCTGCCAGCCAGCCAAGACCTGCTGGCCACGCCAAGTGCCGGGCTGGTGGGGAACGGAGTTTCCGAGAGGCAGCATGGGCGACTTGCGGCGCGCTGGCGGGAGCGCAAGCTGGACGGCCTGGAAGCTGACCGTCCCGGAAGCCGCACCCGGCGCAGGCTACGCTGCGCCGGCATGCGAATGAGGTCGACCGAACCGCTGCCGCCGAACGTCCGTCAGCCGCCCGGCTTGATCCCCGCCTCTTCGACGACGCGGTTGGCACGCAAGGTCTCGGCTGCGATGAAGCGCGCGAAGCTCGCCGCGTCCTCCGTCACGGCTTCGGCGCCGAGTGCGGTCAGCTTGTCGACGATCTCGCGATCTTTTGACGCCGCCTGCACCGTCACGTTGACGCGCTGCACCGTAGCGGCCGGCAGGCCCTTCGGCCCCCATAGGCCGTACCAGAGCGTGAAGTCGAAATCAGCCAGCCCGAGCTCGCCAGCGGTTGGCACGTTCGGCAGGAGCTTGCTGCGTTGCGCACCCATGATCGCGAAGGCGCGCACCTTGCCATCGCTGATGAACGGCAGGGCCGAGCCGAGCGGAGCGACCATCAACTGCACCTGGGCGGCGACCACATCGGTGATCGCCGGAGCCGTGCCACGATAATTGACCAGCTCCGCGCTGGTGCCGGTGCGGCGCTTGAAGCTCTCGGTGGCGAGGTGGCCCATGCTGCCCAGCGCCGAATTGGCGAAGCTGTACTCATTGGGCCTCGCCTTCATATCGGCGATCAGCGCCGGCATGGTCTGCGGCGTCTTGCTCGAACCGATCAGCACCATCGGCGAGGTCGCGAAGCGCGAGATCGGCGTGAAATCCGTCAGCGGATCATAGGACACGTTGCGCATCACATGTTTCGCCATGATGTGGATGTCGGCATTGGTCAGATAGGTCGTGCCGTCGGGCGCCGACCTCGCGACGTCGGTCGCACCGAGCGTGTTGCTGGCGCCGGCCTTGTTCTCGACCACCCAGGATTCGTCGAGCGCAGGGGCGATGCGCTGGGCGTAGAGCCGCCCGATGACGTCGATGGCGCCACCCGCGGCGGCGGGCACGACGAGCCTCACGATCTTGCGTTGAGCAAAGCTGGTTCGGGGCGCGAGCGCGCTGCCCGCGAGCCCCATCAGGGCCGCACGTCGTGTGATGATCACCAGGGTTTCCTCCAGATACGGCCGCCTTGGTGGCGGTTCTCGCTTCAGGTCGAAAGGCGGTCTGCGATCAGGATCTCGTCGCGGGGCGGGCCCGGCAGCGCTAGGAACTGCCGGCTCCCTCAGGGCGCTTCACGAGATAAGAACGCATACTCATTATCAGTATGCACCACATCTCAACCCTGTCAAACCACACGCTCACGAACCCCGGCTCGTGAAACGGCCTCGACCGCAATCTCGATCTCGGGAAAGGCGGGGCCGTCAGGCCGCGTCGGGAGGGCGCACCGCAGCAAGCCGCAGCGGCACGCGCGAGGCGTCATTGTTGAGCTCGACGAGCTGCGCGAGCATCCGCATGAAGACCTCGCGATCCGCGGGCAGGAGCGGAGCGAGGATGCGCTCCTGGGCACGCTGCGCCAGCGGCTCGGCATCCCTCAGGACGCGCTCGCCCTTTGGCGAGAGATGCAGCACCTTGATGCGCTTGTCGTCCTTGCTGCCCGAGCGCAGGATCAGCTCCTTCGCCTCCATCCGCTCCAGCACATTGCCGAGCGTCGAACGGTCGAAGGCGACAAGCGCCGACAGGCGGGTCGCGTCGATGCCGGGGTTCTCGCGCACCGTGACCAAAGCTGCGTACTGGACAGGCGTCAGATCGACCGGCGCGCATTCCTCGAGAAAGATCGAGACGGCAATCTGCTGCGCGCGCCGAATGAGATGGCCAGGTTTGAGATAGATATCATCCATCGACATCGTCGCTTTGCCCTAGTGAAACAGCAGCAGGTCTCGCCGCTCGAATGTCCGTGCTTTAGGTTGTTCATCAGCCGGCACAGGCGAATATTGCCCGGCCAGATGTCCGGTTTCCGCTATAGATCGTATGCTTTCATTCCGTAAGCGGTCAAACTGACCTCAGAGCCCTGTTTAGAAACTCCAGCCCTCATCCTGAGGAGGCCCGAAAGGGCCGTCTCGAAGGATGCTCCAGATGGTTCGGGAGCCTCCTGGAGCATCCTTCGAGACGCCATTCCTGCCGGAATGGCCCCTCAGGATGAGGGCTCGCGTAGTCTCCAAACCAACCTCAGCGCTCCCGCCGCCGTGCTGCCAAAGCGACGTCCGGCATCGACGCGCGCGCAACAGTCCAAAGCGGCCCCGTATCTCGACCATCCAATCGCGCCCCCTGCCCTGCCCGGGCCGAACGGCGCGATGCCGCCGGCCGGTTGACAGTGAAAAATCTGCGCGTATCCTGTTAATCAGTATACGGACGATCCGTTAGAGATCGAGTAGATGGGGAGGATGGCCCAGCGATTTCCGGCTTCGGGAATCCGCGGCGCCGCATGCAGCTTCGCATCCTCATCGATCCCTTCCGATCGCCCGCGCTGGCACGGCGGAGCGACTGCCGTGCCGCTGGCTGGCCTATAGAACGCTGCGATCAAGGCGAGGAGAGACCGACTTATGTGCACCTCGGACCATGGCAACCACCCCATCGCCGTCGACCTGGCCGACACGGCCACAGCCTCGGTCGCGCCCTCCCCGGAGATCGTCGAGGACCTCATCGCGGCCAACCACATCCTGTTCGATCAGGGCGTCGTCGATGCGTTCGGCCATATCAGCGTGCGCCATGACGGCCGGCCCGATCGCTTCCTGCTCGCCCGCAACATGGCGCCGAGCCGGGTCGCGGCCGAAGACATCGTCGAATTCACGCTCGATGGCGAGGCGGTGAACGCTGCCGGCCGCAAGGTCTATCTCGAACGCTTCATCCACGCCGAGATCTTCCGCAAGCGTCCTGACGTGATGGCCGTGGTTCACAGCCACTCGCATTCGATCGTGCCGCTCAGCGTCGTCAAGGGCACAAGGCTCAAGGCGATGTTCCACATGGCCGGCTTCGTCGGCCAGGGCGCGCCCGTCTTCGAGATCCGCGAGGCCGGGGGCGACGCGACCGATCTGCTGATCAGCAGCAATCATCTCGGCCGCGCGCTTGCCGAGCATTTCGACGGCCACGACATCGTCTTGATGCGCGGCCACGGCTCGACCGTGGTCGGCGGCTCGATCAAGCAGGCGGTCTACCGGGCCGTCTATGCCGAGCTCAACGCACGCTATCAGCTCCAGGCGATGCAGCTCGGCGAGGTCACCTATCTCACCGAAGGCGAAAGCCGCGCCTGCGTCGCAAGCATTGAGGCGCAGGTCCATCGCCCCTGGGAGATGTGGCTCGAACAGGCCCGTGCCCGCCGGCGCTGACAGCGTCCGGTCCAACCAAGCGCCTCGATCATTCCGCCTCGTTTGAAGGGGGCCTCCATGCAATTTCATCTCAACGGTTTTCGAACCGGTGATCCCGCCATCTGCGAGCCAGCCAGCGATCTCGTGGCTGCCTCGACCAGCGCTTGCTCGACGAGCGCTTCCTTGCCGGGTGAGGTCGACGTCCTCATCGTCGGCTGCGGCCCGGCAGGCTTGACGCTGGCTGCGCAATTGGCCGCCTTCCCCGCGATCACGACGCGGATAGTCGAGCAGAAGCCCGGGCCTCTGGAATTGGGGCAGGCCGATGGCATCGCCTGCCGCACGATCGAGATGTTCGACGCCTTCGGCTTCTCCGAGCGTGTCCTCAAGGAGAGCTACTGGGTCAACGAAACGGCGTTCTGGAAACCCGACGCAACCCGGCCGGAGCGCATCATCCGCAGCGGCAGGATCCAGGATGTCGAGGATGGGCTCTCCGAATTCCCACATGTGATCCTGAATCAGGCGCGGGTGCATGATTTCTTCCTCGACGTGATGCGGCGCTCGCCTGGCCGGCTGGAGCCGGATTATTCCAGGCGCCTGCTCGACCTGCAGATCGACTCAAGTCCCACGGCCGATAGCGGCGTTCCAACGCATCGCGTGACCGTGCAGCTGGAGCGGCTCGATCAGGCGCATGAGGGAGAAATCGAGACGATTAAGGCGCGCTATGTCGTCGGCTGCGACGGCGCGCGCAGCGCCGTGCGCAAGTCGATAGGGCGCAGGCTGCATGGCGATTCCGCCCAGCAGGCCTGGGGCGTCATGGACGTGCTCGCCGTCACCGATTTTCCGGATGTCCGGCTGAAGGCGCTGGTTCAGTCCGCCAGTGAAGGCACCATCCTGATCATCCCCCGCGAGGGCGGCTATCTGATCCGGATCTATGTCGAACTCGACAAGCTCAACGAGAACGAGCGGGTGGCGAGCCGCAATATCGGGGTGGAGCATCTCATCGCCGCAGCACAGCGGATCCTGCGGCCCTATACATTCGAGGTGAAAGAGGTCGCCTGGTGGTCGGTCTACGAGATCGGCCAGCGTCTTTGTGACAAGTTCGACGATGTGCCGGCCGATGAGGTGGAGCAGCGCCTGCCCGCCGTCTTCATCGCCGGCGATGCCTGCCATACCCACAGCCCGAAAGCCGGCCAGGGCATGAACGTCTCGATGCAGGACAGCTTCAACCTGGGCTGGAAGCTGGCCGCGGTCCTGCGCGGGCAATGCCGGCCGGAACTGCTGCACAGCTACTCGGCTGAACGCCAGGCCATCGCCAGGGAGCTGATCGATTTCGATCGCGAATGGGCGAAGATGCTGAGCGCGCCGCTGAAAACCTCCGAGACCGGGGATGGCGTCGATCCCAAGGCGGTCGAAGCGTATTTCGTCCGGCATGGCCGCTACACGGCGGGAACCGCGACCCGCTACGCTGCCTCCGTGCTGACCGGCGAGCCGAGCCATGCCGGCCTGGCGACGGGGTTTCCGATCGGCACGCGCTTCCATTCCGCGCCGGTGGTGCGCCTTGGCGACGCCAAGCCGGCCCAGCTCGGCCATGTCGCCGAGGCCGATGGCCGCTGGCGCCTCTATGCATTCGCTGACAGGGCCGATCCGTCCTCGGCAACCTCGCGGCTGCGGGCGCTTTGCGAGTTCCTGGCGGCCTCGCCTTCATCGCCCATCCGCCGGCATAGGCGGCCGGGCGACGATATCGATGCGGTCATCGACCTTCGCGCGATCCTCCAGCAGGCGCATCGCGACGTCGCCGTGGAGACGCTGCCTGGCCCGCTCCTGCCCCGCAAGGGCCGCCTCGACCTGGTCGACTACGAGAAGGTGTTCTGCCCCGATTTTCGCGGCGGTCACGACATCTTCGACCTGCGCGGCATCGACCGCGAGCATGGTTGCCTGGTGATCGTCAGGCCAGACCAATATATCGCGCAGGTCATGCCGCTGAATGGATTCCGTGCACTCGAGGATTTCTTCGCTGGAATCCTGCTCCAGCAGTCGGATTCGCGGGGACAATGCGCCTAGCACGTTCCGATCCAATTGGATCGTTCAACGGCTCCTCCTCCTCGTTTTAAGGCGCTTTCTTCACGCGAACCGGTGTCCACTTCGCTCGAAAACGCCTTGAGGTCGTTTGAGCCCCCTCAGCCCTGATCCTGAGGAGCCTGGCTTCAAATGAAGCCAGTGATTTCAATGGCTCTGTCTTAATCACCTATGCGCCGTCATCCTGGGCGAAGCGAAGCTTCGGCCCGGGATCCATCGTAGGGCCAGACCCGTCAAAGGATTGGCCCTCCGATGGATCCGGAGCTGCGCCGCTGCGCGGCTTGTCCAGGAGGACGGAGCGGGTGATAACGAGCGATCGGAAGCTATTGATATCGCTCGGTTCATTTCAGGTCAGGTCTGAGGAGCCAATCCCGGGGAATGGCATCTCAGGATGAGGGCTCAATTCTCAAGCGATGCCTTAGAGCAGAGCCGCAGTCGGCAAATCGCGGCTTTGCCCGCTGTTGCGAGCGGAGCGCTATTTGTCTTTGGTCGCTGTTGAAATATCAGATATCTCATATTAGAAACCACCGGGCGGTACGATCGCGGAGGCCAGCATGGATCACGGCGAGCGCGTCACTCCGGTGCAACCGATCTTCCTGATCAATCTGCGCGACCATGTTCACGAGAATCTGCGCAAGGCGATCATTGCCGGCCGGCTCGTCGACGAGGAACGCCTGAACGAGCGCGATCTTGCGCGCGATCTCGGTGTCAGCACCACGCCGCTGAAGGAGGCCTTGCGACAGCTTGAGACCGAGGGCCTGGTGCGGACAGAACCGCGGCGCGGCGTTTTCGTGACCTATGGCCCACAGCAGGCCGAGGAGATGTCGCTCGCCCGCGCCGCTCTTGAGAGCATGATCGCGCGCATGGCGGCCAAACGCGCCTCGCTTGGGGATGTCGACGTCTTGCGGGCTCAGGTCGCCGATATGGAGACCGCGACGCGAAAAGGCGATGTCGAAAGGCTGATCGAGCTCAACGAGCTCTTCCATGGCCAGATCCATGAGGCCTCGGGCTGCGGGTATCTGCGCCGTCTCCAGAGCCGGCAGCAGATCTACGATCATACGACGCGCGTCGGCCTGCTCCAGGACGCCGATGAGCGCGGCCGCGCCTTCGCCGAGCACCGCGCCATTCTCGAGGCGATCGCGCTGGGGGACCCCGATTCTGCCGAACGGATCATGCGGGATCACATCGTCCGATCCGGACAGCGTCATATCGAGACGGTTTTCGGTCGCGCCCGGCTGGGAGACAGGCAATGAGCCTGGGCCGGGTCGGAAGGACGCTTGCCGGAACCTCGGCCTCATTGGCCTCGGGCGATGGCGTCAGCCGTCGCGGACATCAACGCCATTCGCCACTGAGGGAAAGGCTGGCGGCATAGAGACGTGAGAGCAGGATCAACGCGAAAAACCGGTTCCCACTTTTTCGCATCCTGCTCTGGCAACGAAAACGAGAAGCCCATCATGGGCCCCCGACGGACGAGCCAACGCCCGCGGACCAATTCTCCGATGTTCCAGAAAGGGTGGAAACATGACGCATGACATTTCGAGACGGCATCTGATCGGCGGCGCACTTGGCGTATCAGGGCTTGGCATGGCCGGGCTCGGCGGGCTTTCTGTGCATCCCGCGGCAGCCCAGGTGGTGAAGCCAAAATCCCCGCTGCTGCTGAACGTGATCGACGCTGCCGGCAACCTTGCCCTCACGCAGCCGGCCTTCGAAAACTACCGCAAGGCCAATCCGGAACTCGTCTCCCGCATCGCCTTCACCAAGGCTCCGGCGCCCGAGCTTCCGAGCAAGATCAAGGCCCAGCAGGGCGCAAACCGCGTCGACATCGATCTTGTGATCATCGGCCCCGACGCGCTCTCCGCCGGCCTCGCCGACGACATCTACTACGATCTCATCGGCCAGCAGGCGAAGAACCTGCCCGATCTCCAATCGATCTATCTCGACCCCGCCTGGCGCATGCAGTCCCTGGCCAAGGGCCGCGGCGTCGTCATCAGCTACTATCCGTCCGGTCCGCTGCTGGAATATGCGCCAGCGCGCGTCAAGACGCCGCCGACCACGGCCGAGGAACTGCTCGACTGGGCCAAGCAGAACCCCAAGAAGTTCATCTATGCGCGCCCCGCCAATTCCGGACCCGGGCGGACCTTCCTGATGGGGCTGCCCTATCTGCTTGGGGACACCGACCCGAAGGATCCGGTCAAAGGCTGGGACAAGACCTGGGCCTATCTGAAGGAGCTGCACAAGCAGATCGAGTATTACCCGACCGGGACCGGAGCCGTGATGAAGGAATTCGGCGACGGCACGCGCGACATGATCGTCACCACGACGGGATGGGACATCAATCCGCGTGTGCTCGGCATCGTGCCGAAGGACGCCAAGATCCAGACCCTCAAGGGGTTCCGCTGGGTGGTGGACGCCCATTATCTCAGCATCCCGAAGGGCCTCCCGGCGGAGCGCATTCCGATCCTGGTCGACCTGATCTCCCACATGCTCAAGAAAGATCAGCAGGCCTACGCCTATGACGAAGGCTATTTCTATCCCGGCCCGGCGGTGAAGGACGTGCCGCTCTCGATGGCGCCCAAGGCAAGCCAGGACGCGCTCGCCGAGTATGGCCGGCCGGAATACGAGAAGCTGATCGCCGACAATCCGAAGGAACTGCCGCTCGAGCCCGTTCAGCTCGTCCAGGCCTTCCGGCGCTGGGATGAAGAAATCGGCTCCAAATAACGGCCGCATCTCGCATGACAGCCGTGTCTTGTGTGACGGCCAAGTCCTGCGTGACGGTAATCTCTTGCCTCGCCATGGAGCGTCCGCTGTCGCAGCGGGCGCCTCTCCGCAATCGCATCCCGCGCGTGGCCTTATGCCCGTCACTGCATCCCCGTCACGGCTGCCGGTCGTCCTGAACGGCGCCTTGAGAGGCACACGCCCTGACACCGTCGCGAGGTTGCGTCTCCGCGCCAACCTCGCCTGCATTCTCACGGATACCGGCCCATGAAAATCACTGCGCTCGAAACCATTCAGCTCCCCTACCTCAAGAACATCCTGTGGCTGCAGATCCATACCGATGAGGGGTTGATCGGCCTCGGCGAGACCTTCCGTGGCGCGGATGCGGTCGCGCGCTATCTGCACTCGGACGTCGCGCCGCTCCTGATCGGCCGCGACCCGCTGGAGATCGACGCGATCTCCAAGCTGCTGATCGAGACCTATGTCGGCTTCCGCTCCTCGGGCGTCGAGATGCGTGCGGCGTCCGCCGTCGACATCGCGCTCTGGGACCTCTTCGGCAAGGCGACGAACCAGCCGATCCACCAGTTGCTCGGCGGCCTCTCGCGACAGCGCATCCGCACCTACAACACCTGCGCCGGATACACCTACAACAAGAGCGGTGCGCGCCGTTACATCGGTGCCAGCGACCATGCGGCAGAAGGTCCCTATGAGGACCAGATCGCCTTCCATCGCGATGCCGGCGCGCTGGCGCAGAGCCTGCTGGAGGAAGGCATCACGGCGATGAAGATCTGGCCCTTCGACCCTTACGCGGTCGAAAGCGGCGGCAACTTCATCCACCGGGCCGATCTCGACAAGGCGCTTCTGCCCTTCCGCCAGATCCGCGACACTGTGGGCGACAAGATGGAGGTGATGGTCGAGCTGCATTCGATGTGGGACCTGCCATCGGCACTGGCGATCGCTCGCGGCCTGCAGGAATTCCGGCCGTTCTGGGCCGAGGATCCGATCAAGATGCAGGATCCGGACGCGCTCGCCATCTACGCGCAGCGTTCCGGCCTGCCGGTCTGCGCCAGCGAAACCGTCGCAACCCGGTCGCAGTTTCTCGAATTGCTGCGCAAGGGAGCCGCCGACTACGTCATGCTCGATGTGTCATGGTGCGGCGGGTTGAGCGAGGCCAAGAAGATCGGCACGATGGCCGAAGCGTTCCAGCGCCCGGTCGCACCGCATGACTGCACCGGCCCGGTCGTCTTCGCCGCCTCGATCCATCTCGCCATGAACCTCCCCAATGCCATCTTCCAGGAATCGGTCAGGGCCTATTACAGCTCCTGGTATCGTGACCTTGTCACGGTGATGCCGCGCATCGAGGACGGGCATCTCTATCCCTTCGCAGGCGCGGGGCTCGGCCTCGAACTCAGCCCCTACGTGCTCGAACATCCCGATGCGATCGTCCAGAAGACAAGGCGGGCCGATCTGTGATCGCCTTCCGCACACTCTCTGCCCTCGGCTGTCGCGTCGGCGAATGTCCGCTTTGGGACGAGCGACGCGAAATCCTCTTCATCTGCGACGTGCTGGCACCGGCGATCCACAGCATCGCGCTGGACGGCACGCGCAAAGCGAGCTGGAGCTTCGAGCAGCCGGTCGGGTCCTTCGGCCTCACCGAGAGCGGTCGATTGATCGTGGCGCTCGGGCGCGGGATCGCGCTGTTCGACCCCGATAGCGGCACCCTCAGCCCCTTTGCCGGGACGCCCGAGCCTGAGACCAACCGCCTCAATGACGGCAAGGTCGGGCCTGACGGCCGTTTCTATCTCGGCAGCATGGATGATCGCCCCGAGAAGGAGCCGCTCGGTGTGTTCTACCAGGTCTCGGCCAATGGTGCGGTCAAGGCGCTTTTCGGAGGGATCAAGGTCTCGAACGGCCTCGCCTGGTCGCCGGATGGGCGCGTCCTCTATCACAGCGATTCACGCGGCCCGACCATCGACGCCTATGATTTCGACCCGCAGACCGGCGAATTATCCGGCAAGCGCCGCTTCGCGACGCTGGACGACGCAACCGGGAGACCCGATGGCGGCGCCTGCGATGTAGAGGCGCATTACTGGAGCGCCGGGGTCTCTGCCGGCATGCTCAATCGCTTCGCCCCGGATGGGACGCTGGTCTCGCGCCACCGCGTGCCCTGCAAGGCGCCAACCATGCCGGGCTTCTGTGGACCGGGATTGCGGCAGCTGGCGGTGACGTCGCTCAGCATCGGCCCCCTGCCCGGCCCGGGCGATGGCGACCTGTTCATCGCGGAAACGCCCGTCGCCGGCGTGCCGATTGCGCGGATGAAAGGGCTTTGACGATGGCCGCGGCATCACAGCATCGCCCAACGGAGGCCGGCCATGTGCTGCTGACGGGAGCGTCCGGCACCTTGGGACGCGTGCTCACGCCTGGCCTCGCCGCCGCCGGCCACCGGCTGCGCCTCAACGACCTCCTGCCCTTTCCCGATCCGATGCCTGGTGGAGCGCGCTTTGCGGCCGCCGACATCACCGACAAGGCAGCTCTTGCGGCCGCTTGCCCCGACGACGTGACCGACATCGTGCATTTCGGCGGCATCAACACCGAGAAGGACCCCGAGGCGATCCTGAGGGTCAATATCTGGGGCACGCTGAATGTTTTTGAGCTGGCGCGCGAGCGCCGGGCGCGCGTGATCTTCGCCAGTTCAAACCATGCGATCGGCTTCTATCCGCGCACGCAGCAACCGCTTGCGATCACCGACCCCTACCGGCCCGATGGGCATTATGGGGTCTCCAAGGTCTATGCGGAGGCACTGGGCCGGCTCTACCATGACAAGCATGGCATCGAGAGCGTCCAGCTGCGCATCGGCTCCTGCCTGCCCAAGCCGCTGGAAACGCGAAACCTCGCAACCTGGCTGTCCTATCCCGATCTCGTCCGGCTCGTGCTTGCCGCTCTGGCGGCGCCGGAGGTCGGCTACGCCGTCGTATGGGGCATCTCGGCCAATACGCGCCGCTGGTGGACAGGCGACGATGCGCACCGGATCGGCTTCGCGCCGCAGGACAACGCCGAGGACTTCGCCGACCAGGTCGCGCCGGAGCAAGGCGACGAGGTCACCCGCCGCTTCCAGGGCGGTTCTCATTGCGGCATCGGCTATAGCCGGCATAGCTGAGCTGGGAGAGCGACGTGTCGCGGATCACGCTTTCGGCCCATGGCTATGAACTCGCCGTCAATCCGGATTACGGCGCCAACCTCACGGCTCTGGGCTGGCGGCGCCGCGACGGCCGGCTGATCGATATTCTGCGCGGCTGCGACGACACGGCGCTGATCCCAGGCGAACCCTCGCCCGTCGGCTGCTTTCCGATGGCGCCCTTCGCCAATCGCATCGACGGCGGCAGCTTCAGCCATGCGGGCCGCGACTACGCGCTGCCGATCAATCGGCCTCAAGACGGATGTGCGATCCACGGGTTCTCGCGCTTCGCAGCCTTTGAGATCCTGTCCCAGGGGGAAGGCGCGATCAGCCTGTTGCATCGCCACCGCGGCGATGTTTTCGCCTATGATCTGGTGCAGGACATCGTCATCGACGCCCAGGGCCTGGCGCTGCGACTTGCTGTGACCAATCGCGGCGCGGCAATGCCCTTCGGCATCGGCTTGCATCCCTTTTTCCTGCTGGAGGCTGGCGCGAGGCTGCGCTTCCAAGCCACCCGACGCTCGCAATCCGACGAGCGATACCTGCCCTTGCGCTTCGTGCCGGCGCAAACCGCGCCTGATCTCGGCGCAGGCATCGCGCTCGCGGATGTCGCTGGCTTCGATGCTCACTATTCCGGTTGGGAGCCGCGGCTGGTCGAGCTGGAACGGCCAGGCGCGGGCCTCTCGATCAGGGTCCGTGGCGAGGAGGCCTTTTCAAACCTGCATCTCTATGTCGGACAGGATCGCGATTTTGTCTGTATCGAGCCGGTCAGCCATGTTCCCGACGCGCATAATCGCAGCGATCTCGCGCAGCATGGCAAACTCGCCGTGCTTGAACATGGCGAAATCCTTGCCGGGACAATGCGGATGTCCGTGTCCGCGATGAACGGTCTGAATAGCAACGGCTTTTGAGACTGACTTATGGCTGAGGCTGCGCCGTCATTCCGGGGCGATCTGAAGGATCACCGTTTTCGGCGGGGCGCGGGAACCTCGACAGGAAACCCTCTCCTGTAAGGAGAGGGTAGGGTGAGGTGTCGGCCGTTATCCGCTAGGGTGCGGCCTCACCGCCGCGTGCGGTTGGCTTTGCGCTTTACTGGTCGAGGGGCCGACACCTCATCCCTGCCCTTCTCCTTACAGGAGAAGGGTTCCCCGCGCCTTTCGTCACAGAAAGTGCCCCGGCAAGGCCCTCCTGCAGCTTACTGAAGATGCGGTTTTCTCAGAAAGCTGCCACGGTCGGCCGACTTCACGCGAAGCCAGGTTTCACGGCCATTGCGGACGATCCTGATGGGAACCTCCGATCCTGCCGGCCCGCTCGCCCATAGCTTCCGGTAGAAATCGGCCAGGCCATCGATCTCGCCATCGCGAACATCCGAGATGATGTCGCCAGCACGCATGCCGGCCTGGGCCGCGGGGCCTCCCTCGGTCACGCTCATCACCACGACCTCGCCATTGCTCTCGGCCGAGAACGCACCGAGCCAGGGGCGCGGCGGCTTGTCGACGCCGCCCCGGGCGAGCAGATCGTTCAGGATCGGCGGAAGCAGATCGATCGGCACGATCATATTGACCTCCGAGATCTCCTCGCCCCGGCCCATTTGCAGGTGCAGCGAGCCGATGCCCAGAAGCTTGCCATCCGCTCCGATCAGCGCGGCGCCTCCCCATGACGGATGCGCGGGGGCGGTAAAGATCGCCTCATCCAGCAGATACTCCCAGTAGCCGGCGAATTCCTGCTTGGCCACGATGTTCGCCCGCACCACCTGGCCGATTCCATCGGCAAGGACGACGGGGTCGCCGATTTCGGCCTGGGTTGCGGCGCCGAACTCCATGGCGGGCAGGTCGAGCCGATCAAGCGCCTGCACCAGGCCGAAGCCGGTTTCCTGGTCATAGGCAAGCGCATGCGCGGGAACCACGCGGCCGGTCTGGGTCGTCAGCCAGACGTCCTCAGCCTCGGTGATCAGGTAGCCGATGGTGAGCACCAGCCCGTTGTCCCGAATGACCACGCCACTGCCCTCCCTCCGGGTGCCCAAGGTGGCAGCCGTGAAGGCGTCGTCCGGGATCAAGGAGCGAACTCCCACGATCGATTGCAAGGCCGGGCCGAAACTCATCATTCCATCCTGAAAGGACGCAGTGCCATGCGCAAGCCGGGCGCAGCGGACGCTGGATACGCCTGTTGACAGGTATGAAGCGGTCCGATCATCGCAAGGCCTTGGAGGGAGATTGAACTCCCTCCCCTCTGAACGCTCCGCTGCGCCGGCTTGCGCCGACTCGAAACCCCGGTCAGTCCACCCAGCGCATGCGGTTGAGGAACAGGCTTTCGTTTGGCGTCGGGATGAACTGCAGCGGCTTGGCGGCGCCATACCCCGCGACGGTCTGGTAGAGCGGCACGACCGGTAGCGTTGCGGCAACCGTTTCGTGAATTTTGCGGTAATCGGCGAGCCGTGCCGCCGGATCGAGCGTCGCACGGGCGCTGTCGAGCAACCCGTCGACTTGCCTGTTCTCGACGATGGTCCAGCTATTGCCGGAATGGAACAGCTGGTAGAGCGCGCCGTCTGCATCCTGGCAGGCACAGGACGAGCGGCTGATAGCCAGCACGGGCGAGTCGACGGGGCCGCGCTGGGTACGCTGCAGGAAGCTCGGCGTGTCCACCATCTCGATGGTCACGTCGAGCCCGACATCCCGCAGCTGCTGCTGGATCGCCTGGACGACGCGCTGATCGAAGAACGGCGCGGTGGTGAGCGGAATCGAGACCTTGGCGGCAGCCCCGGCCTCGGCGACAAGCGCCTTGGCGCGCGCCGGATCGTAAGCGGGGCCGGTGATGCCCTCGGCCCAGCCGAAATGCGCCGGCGTGAGCATCTGGGCGATCGGCTTCTCCTGTCCGCTGAGAATGCCGTCGATAATGCCCTGCTTGTCGACAGCGCGCGCCACGGCTTCGCGTAGCTTCGGATTGTCGAAGGGCGGCCGGTTCGGGTTGAGGCGCAGATAGGCGAGGCGCTCGGTCAGCGCCGTCAGCGGCTTGACCCGTTGCGCGCCAGAAAATTGAGCAAGCTGGTCGCTGTCGAGCCCCACGGCAAGGTCGGAGCTGCCGGCCTGGAGGTTGGCGACGCGTGTCGCACCATCCGGCACCGCGCGGAAGAGCACGGTCGGAAACGGACCCTTTGTGCCCCAATAGCCATCATTGCGCTTAACCGTGACGGCGACGCCGCGTTGCCAGCTCTCAAAACGATAGGGACCGCTACCGACCGGCTTCAGATTGAAGGCGTCCTTGCCGACCTCGTCGATGACCTTCTTGGGCACGATCGAGAGCTTCACGAGCTGGGCGAGCAGAGCGGGATAGGGACCGTCGGTGACGAGCTTGACCTCCGTCGCCGAGAGCGGAACCGCCTCGATGATCTTGTCGAACTGCCCGCGCTGCGGACTGGCAAAGGTCTTGTCGGTGATGCGCTTGATGCTGAAGGCAACATCCTCGGCGGTGAGTTTGGAACCGTCATGAAAGGTGACGTCCCCACGCAGCGTGAACAGAATTTCCGTGTCGGACAGGTTGCGCCAGGCGGTCGCGATCTCTGGGACAATCTGCCCCGCATCGTCGCGCGTGACGAGATTGTCGAAGATGTTGCGGTAGACATAGTAGCTGTCGGGATTCCACTGAACCTGCGGATCGAGCGTCGAAGGCTCGGCTGCAAGGTCCACCACGAAGCGATCTGCCCCCGCAAGCGCGGGCGTCGCGGTCGCGGCGAATACCAGAGCGGCTGCGACGAGCCATTTGCAAACCTTCGTCATCGATCGGTCCTTTCGAAGCCGGAGCCGGCCAGGTGCAAAGGCGGATAGCCCAGGCGTGCCCTCGAGCATGTCGCTATTGTGGTGCCGGACCCGGGTGATCACAATTCCATTGTGAGACCTCATCATGGGATGATGTCCCGGCTACGCCATCTCTCCGAGATGGTTCACCTCCGCCCGGATCGCGTCATGATGCGGCGGTTGCGATCTCGCTCACGATCGACGCCGCCATCGGCCTGCTTCCACTGACTTAACGAGCGCGCCTCGCTGCATGCTGTGGGCCGGAACGAAAACGGCCCCGCATCACTGCGGAGCCGCCTTCCGTCGGGAGCTGGGTAGCTCAACCTAGGATGCCGCAAGTCTGGCCAGAGCAGGCCAGCAGCGAGCGACATGACTGCCTTACGGCATTGAGATGGCCTGGACCACTGTCAATCACTGGGCAGATGGTTGCACGGGGCAGATGGCTCGCCCTCATGCAACGAGGCGGACAGCAAAGCGACAATCAGTCGATCATCGCCACCAAGGTGCACGAGACATAGCCGCTCAGAACCTTGTTCATCTTGGCGTCCGTGACGCCGCCGCCGCGCTTGATGCACATCAGGCGGGCAATCAAGGTGTCCGACATGCCTGTCGACTGGCCAATCTTCGTGCCGCCTTTCAGGAAGCGAACCGACGTAAATTTTGCACCAGCTGGAATTCCAGCCTCGACGAGGACGGCTTTCGTCCATGTCGCGATGTCGGGCAGCGTGATCGTTATCTCGGCCATTGTGTCTCCGTTTCAGGACTGCCTATGACACAACGAGCTCAGAGCACCAACGAAATATGCCTTGCTGTCGATCCCGACCTTGACGCTGCTCGGTGGCAAACAGGGGCCCGTTCGCATCTGTGCAATGCGGCGTGGACGCCAACACGCGAAGACACCCCTCCAAATTGCCGGCCGTTAAGCAATTATTGCACTTGGCATCCGTCGCTCATGACAGGAGAGCGATTAGGGAGTAGGTTTACCAAACGTTAATAAGAAAATTGTCGGCGAGCGCCAAATCAAGAGCCGCCGCCGATCCGGTGAGGCGCGTAAACGCGCTGAACTGAGGGTTTAGGGGCGGATCTATGGCTACAATCTCCCAATCGGAGAAATCTGATCCGGAAATCAAGAACGCTTTGCGGATCTGCATGGCCAGCTTTGGAAGCGTCGCTCTATTTTCCGGCTTCATTAATATTCTTTACCTGACCGGGTCCATGTATATGCTCCAGGTATACGATCGCGTATTGACCAGCAGATCAACCGCGACTCTCGTATATCTTTCGCTAATAGCGATTTTGGCATTTTCTCTACAAGGCGTTCTCGATGGAGTGCGCTCGCGGATGCTGGCTCGCATTGGGGCCCGCTTCAACGAATTGCTCGCGCCGCGCGTCTATCAAGTCGTTGCCGAACTCCCCCTTCGTGGCGTGAGTGGCAGCGAGGTCATGACACCGGTGAGGGATCTCGATCAGATTCGAGCCTTTCTATCCGGCATGGGACCGATCGCCCTCTTCGATATGCCATTCCTGCCTATTTTCCTCGTGGTGACATTTCTTCTTCACCCCTGGCTTGGATATATGACGGTGTTTGGCGCCCTTGTGATCGTGGCGTTGACGCTTCTGGTCGAGCTGCGCAGTCGTCAGCCGACCCGCGCGCTTGCCGAAGTGGGCGCGCACCGGCAGAATCTGGTCGAGTCGACGCGCCGGAACGCCGAGATCATTGCTGCGCTGGGCATGCGTCGCGCCTTTCTGGGGCGCTATACGGCGATCAGCAATCGACATGTGGCGGAGACATTGCGTGCCAGCGATGTCACCAACGGCATCGGCGCATTCGCCAAGATCTTTCGGCAGATCCTTCAATCGGCATCGCTTGGCCTGGGTGCATATCTGGCCATCCGGGGGGAAATTTCGGCTGGCAGCATTATCGCGGCATCCATTTTAACGTCGCGCGCTCTTTCACCGATCGAGAATGCTGTCGCCAATTGGAGAGGCTTCGTTTCGGCGCGGCAAGGCTTGCGGCGGCTCGAAGGCAGCCTGTCTTTTGTCGCACCCGCCCAGGCGCGCTTGTCACTGCCTGTTCCCTCGCTGGATCTGCAGGTATCGGACCTCTACGTGGCTCCACCGGGGCAATCCAAGCCGGTCCTGAACGCGGTGTCCCTGCTGTTGAAAGCCGGCGACGGGTTGGGCATCCTGGGAACGACCGGATCGGGTAAATCGACCTTGGCGCGCGCCATTGTGGGGGTATGGCCACCACTGAAAGGCAGCGTCCGCATCGACGGCGCGGCGCTCGATCAATGGGGTGACCAGCTCGGGCAACATGTCGGATACCTCCCGCAGGATGTCGAACTCTTCGATGGGACGGTCGCCGAGAATATTGCGCGCTTTTCTGCCGGAGCGACCCCTGAGGCCATCGTCACCGCGGCCAAAGCGGCGGCCGCCCACGCGCTCATCCTCGGGCTGCCAAAAGGCTACGATACCCGCATTGGTGAAGCGGGCGTCGCGCTGTCCGGCGGCCAGCGCCAACGCATAGCGCTGGCGCGCGCTCTCTATGGCAACCCATTTCTCGTCGTTCTCGACGAACCGAATGCAAACCTCGACAGCGAGGGCGACGAAGCCCTGAACAGCGCGATCCATGCAGCGCGCACCCGGGGCAGTATCGTCATCATCATCACTCACAGGCCCTCAGGGCTTGGCGCCGTCAACCTGGTGTCGATTCTCAAAGACGGGCGCATGACGGCGATCTTCAATCGTGATGAAGTGATGCCGTCGATCCTGCAACCCGCGCCGGCGTCTCCGCTTCTGTCGGATCGTTTGGTGTCGGCATGACGGCCTTCACCCCCCTTATTCCCGACCTCTCGACAGCAACACCGGCGAATTACGCTCATTCGTTGCGCCGACTTCAACTGGTTGGCGTGAGCAGCATCTGCATCTTCGCCGGCGCGCTGGGCATCTGGTCGATGACGTCGACACTCCAGGGCGCAGTCGCGGCCAATGGTCAGTTCGTCGTCGCCAGTGACGTCAAGAAGGTCCAGCACCCCACGGGAGGGGTCGTGGGCGAACTGCTCGTGCGTGACGGTCAGCATGTAAAAGCCGGTGATATCGTCCTGCGTCTCGACGAAACCATCGCACGCGCGAACGAGCAGATCGTCTCCAAGCAATTGGATGAGTTCCTGGTCAAGTCATGGAGGCTCGAGGCTGAACGCGACGCGCTCCTTGTACTGGCCGGTGGCCCCGACCTTGGCGCGCGCATCGCATCCCCGGAGATGACCAAACTGATCGCCGCCGAGAGACGGCTTTTTGAGGTCCGCCGAGCGGCACGCGATGGCCAGCGCGCTCAATTACGTAAACGCGTGACCCAGCTCGCCGACGAGATCAAGGGGCTCAAGGCCCAGCAAGCCGCGAAAGAACGCGAAGCTAAAATCATCGCCGTGGAGTTGGTCGGTGTCGAGGAGCTCTATAATCGCAAGCTGATTCAGATCTCGCGGCTGAGTGCGCTCCAGCGCGACCAAGCCAGCAACGAGGGGCAGAGGGGCCAACTGATCGCCAGCATCGCTCAAACCGAAGGTAAGATCGCTGAGATCGAGCTCCAGATCATCCAGATAGACGAGGATCAGCGCGCCGAAGTCATGAAAGACCTTCGCGAGATACAGGGCCGTGAGGGCGAGCTCGTCGAGCGCCGGACTGCTGCGCAGGATCAATTGAAGCGGATCGACTTGCGCGCCCCCAGTACCGGCATCGTGCATCAACTCGCTGTTCATACGGTTGGCGGCGTGCTGCAAGCCGGTGAACCGGCGATGCTGATCGTGCCGGGCGAAGAAGACCTGCAGCTCGAGGCCAGAGTGGCGCCGCCTGACATCGACCAGATCAGCCTTGGCCAGTCCGTGCGGATCAAAGTGCAAGCGGGCAACCAGGCCAGCAATCCCGAGCTTGACGGGGTCGTCTCCCGGATCAGCGCCGACGTCACGCGTGATGAGCGCCAGGGCATTGCTTACTATACGGTTCGGGTCGACCTTCCACGAGCGGAACTCGACCGTTTGGCGCCGATCAAGATTATCGCGGGGATGCAGGCCGAAGCCTTTATCGAAACCGTTGCGAGAAGCCCGATCGCGTTCCTGATCAAGCCGTTTTCAGCACAGCTGAGCCGCGCCTTCAGGGAGCGCTGACGATCGCATTTCCTTATCGGGATTCCGACGAGAGGCGCCGCGCGCTGGAGCGCCGGCGCCCGTTCTCGATCTCTGATGA
This sequence comes from Bosea vaviloviae, assembly GCF_001741865.1. Taxonomy (NCBI): domain Bacteria; kingdom Pseudomonadati; phylum Pseudomonadota; class Alphaproteobacteria; order Hyphomicrobiales; family Alloboseaceae; genus Allobosea; species Allobosea vaviloviae. The sequence goes on along the minus strand of NZ_CP017147.1, from coordinate 2,862,360 downwards.
CGATGCGGGCCTCTCGCCGCCGCCGGGCAAGCCCCCCCCAACGGCCAGAGCGAACTCAGCCCGGGACAGGGCCTAAAGGCAATATCACAAATAGAACCGCTTCCGATCCAATTGGATCGGAAGCGGCTCCAGCTCTTTGCTTTTGTCGCGTTGTCCTGGCGCGAACCGGTATCCGCTTCGCTCGAAAACGCTTTAGATCACCAGATCCCCGTCACTGGCGAACTGCACGCCAAAGACCTTGCCGTTATTGTTATAGCCGTCGAGTTGCGTATGCAGGAGGCTTGCAGCGTGGTCGATGCCGAAGGCCGGGCTTTGCCAGGTCGCGGAACTTGTTGCGATCTTGGTCGCCGCCGTCAGCTCGGCCAGTTCCAGATCGCCGTCATTACCGCTCGTCTTATTCAGCCAGGTAATGGCATCATCGAGCAGATGAGCGGGGTCGACCGTGGCTGCATTGCCGTCCGAGCTCGGATTTCCGGCCATAAAGTTGAGCCAGGTGGCAACTGCATCACGAGCCAGCATATAGCGGGCGTCCTGTTGCTGCTTCTCAGAGGCGTTTATCAGCGACTTCGCGTCGTTCAGCGATATCAGGAGGGTGTTCTCTCCGGAGTCGGCTATGCCGTTCTTATTCGTGTCGCCGAGCATCAAGGCGCGGACATCGCTGGCGGTTATGGTGCCGCTTTTATTGGTATCGACGACATAAGTGAGCTCGCCGGAGGCGAAGCTGTTGCCGATCTTGGTCTGGTTGTTCGATACCCCATCCCAGAACTGCTGACCGAGGTTGCTCCAGAACCCTGGCGTGCGGACACCTGGTCCGGCAAATGCGGTCACTGTCGCATCGTCCGTGTCCGAGGCCTTATATCCTTCGTCATCCGTGCCGCTGGCCGTCACGATGTTGGTCAGCGAAGCCCCCGGCGCCAAGGACACGGACTTGGTCGCCGTATAGAGCCAGGTCTCGCCGACTTCCAGCAGACCGTCGCCATCATCGCCGGACGCATAGGTCGGATTGAAGTCGTCAGCCAGATTTGCGGCAGTTCCATTGTCGTCTTTCAGGACAATGTTCGACAGCGGATCATAGGCGCCGGCCGGGCTCGTATTGGTCACGGCGTAGGAATAAACCACCGAGGCCGAACCCGCTTGAACAAGCGCAGGCGAGACGGTTTTGTCGACATGGATCGCCGGTGCGACATTAGCGCCCGTGACGGTCGCCTGGTCGGTGTCGGAGGTGAGATTGCCCTCGTCGTCCGTGGCCTTGACCTCGACCGTGTTGGTGCGCGCCTCATTGGCGTTCAACACCACGCCGTTGACCGTCGCCTGGTAGAGCCAGGTTTCGCCCTTCTCGATCAGGCCGTTGCCGTTGTCGTCGCCGCTCACATAGGTCGGCGTCAGGTCGTCGCCGGTTCCCGCAGTGGCATTGTCGTCGATCAACGACTGGACCTGCAGCGGGTCGGTCGAGGCCGCGCTCTCATTCGTCACGGCGTAGCTGTAGACGATCGAGGCCGCGACACCTTCCGCGATCGAGCTCACGCTCGCCGTCTTCACGACCTTGACGGTCGGGTCGGTATCATAGCCCGTGACGGTCGCCTCGTCGGTGTCGGAGGTGACATTGCCCTCATCGTCCGTGGCCGTGACCTCGACCGTGTTGGTGCGCGCCTCATTGGCGTTCAACACCACGCCGTTGACCGTCGCCTGGTAGAGCCAGGTTTCGCCCTTCTCGATCAGGCCGTTGCCGTTGTCGTCGCCGCTCACATAGGTCGGCGTCAGGTCGTCGCCGGTCCCCGCAGTGGCATTGTCGTCGATCAACGACTGGACCTGCAGCGGGTCGGTCGAGGCCGCGCTCTCATTCGTCACGGCGTAGCTGTAGACGATCGAGGCCGCGACACCTTCCGCGATCGAGCTCACGCTCGCCGTCTTCACGACCTTGACGGTCGGGTCGGTATCATAGCCCGTGACGGTCGCCTCGTCGGTGTCGGAGGTGACATTGCCCTCATCGTCCGTGGCCGTGACCTCGACCGTGTTGGTGCGCGCCTCATTGGCGTTCAACACCACGCCGTTGACCGTCGCCTGGTAGAGCCAGGTTTCGCCCTTCTCGATCAGGCCGTTGCCGTTGTCGTCGCCGCTCACATAGGTCGGCGTCAGGTCGTCGCCGGTCCCCGCAGTGGCATTGTCGTCGATCAACGACTGGACCTGCAGCGGGTCGGTCGAGGCCGCGCTCTCATTCGTCACGGCGTAGCTGTAGACGATCGAGGCCGCGACACCTTCCGCGATCGAGCTCACGCTCGCCGTCTTCACGACCTTGACGGTCGGGTCGAGGTCCGTGACCGAGATTACATGGTCGTCGTTATCGGTGACGGGAGTGTTTTCATCGTCATGCGCCGTTACCGTAACGACATTTGTATGTGTCGTGCCGGAGTTCTGCAGAATAATTGGGCTCGTGAAGGTGAAGGTGAATGTTTCACCCGGATCGAGCACGATGGGATTTCCGCCATTCGCCGCAAGAGCAGCCGCCGTCAGGTTGCCGAAGACGTTATCGACAACGCTGTCGATGGTCAGCGGGTCGGTAGCGGCGTTGGCGGCGGATGCCGTGATGACGAATGTATAGGTCGCCGTCGCGCCGCCTTCGGCAATCGTCGCCGGACCGGATTTATCGATGGAGATTGCCGGCACCGGCTCAACGGAAGCGGTGCTGGCAAGCACTCTCCACTCCTCGAAGCCGCCATTCGACGCATTGACGCCGGCCCCGCCCAGATTTGAATAAAGCGTCACATAGGACGCAGCTGTCGCCCCGGCCGCTTCGAACGAGCTCAGCGGGATCAGAACGCGATAATCGTCAGTTCCGCTGCCGGAGTTGGTGTCATTGAGCGCCTGCGTGCCCGCCAGATCGAAGACCTGCGTAAAACCCGCGCCAAAGCTATCCGTCGTGTTGTTGAAATCAGATAGCGTCGCAGGAGCGCCGGATATGTAGATCTTGAAATCATTGAGGCTGATCTGCGGATTTCCGCCATTGTCGCTCTCATTCAGGTCAAGCCTGAATTCAATATATTCAATGCCGCCAATCGTGACCGTCGCGATTCCGCCAAACGATAGGCTGTCGGTGAATGATGATTTATTATCAAGGACATTTCCGCCTTGATCGGTATTGAATCCTTCCTCCGTCCCATTCGCTTGCAAGCGTAAAAACGAGTCGTAATTCCCCGTTCCCGAGCCAACAGATGTGGCTTCGAGAATTGCGCCGTTGTTAAGCACGGTCATTGTCGGCCTCCCCTCAACCGAGTGGTCTCGCCGCATTCTATTGCAGACTTAACGCCACCCGTATTATTGCCGCCTTGGCAACAAAGCACGTCACCGTCGCGTTGTTAAGATAAAATTAACGCTGGGTCATGCCGTAGCGTTAGATACCCAGTTCGAGCCGGCGCCTTGTGGCGTAGCGGCGATGTGGCCCTCCCCTTCAAGCCGGATGCTGCTGGATGACGTCATCACGCTCGGCATCTCGCAATTGCGAGATGCCGAGCGTGATACTGCGCCGTTGAATCTGGAGGTCGCGGATGGGTAGCGCATCCGGATTCACGACCTGCCGCCCGCCATCGGACAGTTGCGGCATCGACCCAACTGGCCCGCGATCTGACGAAATTTTTAAGAAAATGGTTGGAAATTAACAACAAATCTCAAATTATTTACATCTGTATATAGCCGGATATGCATCTAGCGGCCCGGCCATATTGCGGCAATCCCCGAAACGATCATTAACGAGTCGTTAACAGGGGGTTGAGTCATGGTTAATGTCTTCGACGTCGCCAACATGTTGAATGAACGCGCCGATACGTCAGGTATTAGCGATGTCGAAAACAACATTGCGCCGCACCAAGGCCGCTACGATATCGCTCAGGCACCAACGGCACCTCCGCTGACTCCGGCGACGCCTGCACAGGCTCCCTTAAGTAATCCACCGGCCGGCATGGTGCTTCAGCCTGGCGCGCCACAGTCCGGTGTCCCGGCCCCCGCCCCCGTGATCAGACTCCCGCAAGGGGCGTCACTCGACGACATCCAGATCCGTGGCGATGATTTGATCCTCAACCAGCCGAGCGGTGCGCCGGTCGTCATCCCTAATGTGACGAAGGCGATGCCGACAATCATCATCGGCGACGTGGAAGTCCCCGCGAGCGCCTTTGCCGCCGCCTTCGAACGTGCCGGCGTGACGCCCGGAGCCGGTCCAGGAGCCGGTGCTCAGGCGGCCACCGGAAGCTCCGGCGGCAATTTCAGCGTGCCGGCCGGCAGTATTGGAAGTGCCTTCGGTTTGACGGGCCTCCTGCCTCCGACAGCCCTGTCCTTTGGCAGTCTCGATCGCGAGGAACTCAGCCAGCGGCTGAGAGCCTCGACCGGGCCGTCGAACGGTGGCGGTTCCAACGCGTTTCTGGAAGAGTCCTCGCTCCCAACCGGGACGCAGCCACAAAATCTCGGTGAGACCTCCCGCGTCACATTGTCTTTCTCCGCCGGCGCAACGCCTGTCACCGGCGTTTCCTTCAGCTCCAACCTCAATGGGCTGCGCACCGAGACGAACGGCATAGCGGGCGATGATATTGCCTGGGTTCGCATCTCCGACGTGCAGCTCGTCGGCCGTGTCGACGGTGTCGATGCCATCCGGCTGGACATCATCTCGGGTCAGTCGATTCCTGCCGGGGCAACCGGCGATGTCGTCGTGCTGGTCACGCTGCTGACCGGCCTGCCGGATCCAGCAGGCAACGGTGCGCAGATTCTCGACCTGGGAACGATCGGCGTCATAGCAACGACCGCTGTCGGAACCAGCGAAGCGGTTATCGCCATCTCGGTTCAGGATGACACGCCCACCGTCGTGCTGAGCGCCGTCGTCGCGCCCAGCCTCGTCGTCGACGAGACCAATCTGGCGGCGGACGCCCAGGCCTCGTTCTCGGGGCTGTTCACCCCGGCCTATGGCGCCGACGGCGCCGGCACCACCACCTATGCGCTCGCCGTCACCGCGGCGGCCTCGGGCCTGATCGACGTCGCGTCGGGCCAGAACGTCGTGCTCTCGCTGAACGGCACCGTGGTCGAGGGCCGCACCGCGGGTTCCAACCTGCTCGTCTTCACCGTCACGGTCGACGCAGCCGGCCAGGTCACGCTCGACCAGATCCGCGCGCTGAGCCATCCCGACGCGACCAATCCCAACGATCCCGTCAGCCTGGCGGCGGGCCTGGTCACCCTGACCGCGACCATCACCGATCGCGACAATGACAGCACCACGGCCACAGCCCAGATCGGCGCTGCCCTGCAGTTCCTCGACGACGGTCCCGCGATCGTGCGCAACGCCGTCGTCGCGCCCAGCCTCGTCGTCGACGAGACCAATCTGGCGGCGGACGCCCAGGCCTCGTTCTCGGGGCTGTTCACCCCGGCCTATGGCGCCGACGGCGCCGGCACCACCACCTATGCGCTCGCCGTCACCGCGGCGGCCTCGGGCCTGATCGACGTCGCGTCGGGCCAGAACGTCGTGCTCTCGCTGAACGGCACCGTGGTCGAGGGCCGCACCGCGGGTTCCAACCTGCTCGTCTTCACCGTCACGGTCGACGCAGCCGGCCAGGTCACGCTCGACCAGATCCGCGCGCTGAGCCATCCCGACGCGACCAATCCCAACGATCCCGTCAGCCTGGCGGCGGGCCTGGTCACCCTGACCGCGACCATCACCGATCGCGACAATGACAGCACCACGGCCACAGCCCAGATCGGCGCTGCCCTGCAGTTCCTCGACGACGGTCCCGCGATCGTGCGCAACGCCGTCGTCGCGCCCAGCCTCGTCGTCGACGAGACCAATCTGGCGGCGGACGCCCAGGCCTCGTTCTCGGGGCTGTTCACCCCGGCCTATGGCGCCGACGGCGCCGGCACCACCACCTATGCGCTCGCCGTCACCGCGGCGGCCTCGGGCCTGATCGACGTCGCGTCGGGCCAGAACGTCGTGCTCTCGCTGAACGGCACCGTGGTCGAGGGCCGCACCGCGGGCTCCAACCTGCTCGTCTTCACCGTCACGGTCGACGCAGCCGGCCAGGTCACGCTCGACCAGATCCGGGCGCTCAGCCATCCCGACGCGACCAATCCCAACGATCCCGTCAGCCTGGCGGCGGGCCTGGTCACCCTGACCGCGACCATCACCGATCGCGACAATGACAGCACCACGGCCACAGCCCAGATCGGCGCTGCCCTGCAGTTCCTCGACGACGGTCCCGCGATCGTGCGCAACGCCGTCGTCGCGCCCAGCCTCGTCGTCGACGAGACCAATCTGGCGGCGGACGCCCAGGCCTCGTTCTCGGGGCTGTTCACCCCGGCCTATGGCGCCGACGGCGCCGGCACCACCACCTATGCGCTCGCCGTCACCGCGGCGGCCTCGGGCCTGATCGACGTCGCGTCGGGCCAGAACGTCGTGCTCTCGCTGAACGGCACCGTGGTCGAGGGCCGCACCGCGGGTTCCAACCTGCTCGTCTTCACCGTCACGGTCGACGCAGCCGGCCAGGTCACGCTCGACCAGATCCGCGCGCTGAGCCATCCCGACGCGACCAATCCCAACGATCCCGTCAGCCTGGCGGCCGGCCTGGTCACCCTGACCGCGACCATCACCGATCGCGACAATGACAGCACCACGGCCACAGCCCAGATCGGCGCTGCCCTGCAGTTCCTCGACGACGGTCCCGCGATCGTGCGCAACGCCGTCGTCGCGCCCAGCCTCGTCGTCGACGAGACCAATCTGGCGGCGGACGCCCAGGCCTCGTTCTCGGGGCTGTTCACCCCGGCCTATGGCGCCGACGGCGCCGGCACCACCACCTATGCGCTCGCCGTCACCGCGGCGGCCTCGGGCCTGATCGACGTCGCGTCGGGCCAGAACGTCGTGCTCTCGCTGAACGGCACCGTGGTCGAGGGCCGCACCGCGGGCTCCAACCTGCTCGTCTTCACCGTCACGGTCGACGCAGCCGGCCAGGTCACGCTCGACCAGATCCGGGCGCTCAGCCATCCCGACGCGACCAATCCCAACGATCCCGTCAGCCTGGCGGCGGGCCTGGTCACCCTGACCGCGACCATCACCGATCGCGACAATGACAGCACCACGGCCACAGCCCAGATCGGCGCTGCCCTGCAGTTCCTCGACGACGGTCCCGCGATCGTGCGCAACGCCGTCGTCGCGCCCAGCCTCGTCGTCGACGAGACCAATCTGGCGGCGGACGCCCAGGCCTCGTTCTCGGGGCTGTTCACCCCGGCCTATGGCGCCGACGGCGCCGGCACCACCACCTATGCGCTCGCCGTCACCGCGGCGGCCTCGGGCCTGATCGACGTCGCGTCGGGCCAGAACGTCGTGCTCTCGCTGAACGGCACCGTGGTCGAGGGCCGCACCGCGGGTTCCAACCTGCTCGTCTTCACCGTCACGGTCGACGCAGCCGGCCAGGTCACGCTCGACCAGATCCGCGCGCTGAGCCATCCCGACGCGACCAATCCCAACGATCCCGTCAGCCTGGCGGCGGGCCTGGTCACCCTGACCGCGACCATCACCGATCGCGACAATGACAGCACCACGGCCACAGCCCAGATCGGCGCTGCCCTGCAGTTCCTCGACGACGGTCCCGCGATCGTGCGCAACGCCGTCGTCGCGCCCAGCCTCGTCGTCGACGAGACCAATCTGGCGGCGGACGCCCAGGCCTCGTTCTCGGGGCTGTTCACCCCGGCCTATGGCGCCGACGGCGCCGGCACCACCACCTATGCGCTCGCCGTCACCGCGGCGGCCTCGGGCCTGATCGACGTCGCGTCGGGCCAGAACGTCGTGCTCTCGCTGAACGGCACCGTGGTCGAGGGCCGCACCGCCGGCTCCAACCTGCTCGTCTTCACCGTCACGGTCGACGCCGCAGGCCAGGTCACGCTCGACCAGATCCGCGCGCTGAGCCATCCCGACGCGACCAATCCCAACGACCCGGTCAGCCTGGCGGCGGGCCTCGTCACCCTGACCGCGACCATCACCGATCGCGACAATGACAGCACCACGGCCACAGCCCAGATCGGCGCTGCCCTGCAGTTCCTCGACGACGGGCCCGCGATCGTGCGCAACGCCGTCGTCGCGCCCAGCCTCGTCGTCGACGAGACCAATCTGGCGGCGGACGCCCAGGCCTCGTTCTCGGGGCTGTTCACCCCGGCCTATGGCGCCGACGGCGCCGGCACCACCACCTATGCGCTCGCCGTCACCGCGGCGGCCTCGGGCCTGATCGACGTCGCGTCGGGCCAGAACGTCGTGCTCTCGCTGAACGGCACCGTGGTCGAGGGCCGCACCGCCGGCTCCAACCTGCTCGTCTTCACCGTCACGGTCGATGCCGCAGGCCAGGTCACGCTCGACCAGATCCGCGCGCTGAGCCATCCCGACGCGACCAACCCCAACGACCCCGTCAGCCTGGCGGCGGGCCTCGTCACCCTGACCGCGACCATCACCGATCGCGACAATGACAGCACCACGGCCACAGCCCAGATCGGCGCTGCCCTGCAGTTCCTCGACGACGGGCCCTCGATCGTGCGCAACGCCGTCGTCGCGCCCAGCCTCGTCGTCGACGAGACCAATCTGGCGGCGGACGCCCAGGCCTCGTTCTCGGGGCTGTTCACCCCGGCCTATGGCGCCGACGGCGCCGGCACCACCACCTATGCGCTCGCCGTCACCGCGGCGGCCTCGGGCCTGATCGACGTCGCGTCGGGCCAGAACGTCGTGCTCTCGCTGAACGGCACCGTGGTCGAGGGCCGCACCGCGGGCTCCAACCTGCTCGTCTTCACCGTCACGGTCGACGCAGCCGGCCAGGTCACGCTCGACCAGATCCGGGCGCTCAGCCATCCCGACGCGACCAATCCCAACGATCCCGTCAGCCTGGCGGCGGGCCTGGTCACCCTGACCGCGACCATCACCGATCGCGACAATGACAGCACCACGGCCACAGCCCAGATCGGCGCTGCCCTGCAGTTCCTCGACGACGGTCCCGCGATCGTGCGCAACGCCGTCGTCGCGCCCAGCCTCGTCGTCGACGAGACCAATCTGGCGGCGGACGCCCAGGCCTCGTTCTCGGGGCTGTTCACCCCGGCCTATGGCGCCGACGGCGCCGGCACCACCACCTATGCGCTCGCCGTCACCGCGGCGGCCTCGGGCCTGATCGACGTCGCGTCGGGCCAGAACGTCGTGCTCTCGCTGAACGGCACCGTGGTCGAGGGCCGCACCGCGGGCTCCAACCTGCTCGTCTTCACCGTCACGGTCGACGCAGCCGGCCAGGTCACGCTCGACCAGATCCGGGCGCTCAGCCATCCCGACGCGACCAATCCCAACGATCCCGTCAGCCTGGCGGCGGGCCTGGTCACCCTGACCGCGACCATCACCGATCGCGACAATGACAGCACCACGGCCACAGCCCAGATCGGCGCTGCCCTGCAGTTCCTCGACGACGGTCCCGCGATCGTGCGCAACGCCGTCGTCGCGCCCAGCCTCGTCGTCGACGAGACCAATCTGGCGGCGGACGCCCAGGCCTCGTTCTCGGGGCTGTTCACCCCGGCCTATGGCGCCGACGGCGCCGGCACCACCACCTATGCGCTCGCCGTCACCGCGGCGGCCTCGGGCCTGATCGACGTCGCGTCGGGCCAGAACGTCGTGCTCTCGCTGAACGGCACCGTGGTCGAGGGCCGCACCGCGGGTTCCAACCTGCTCGTCTTCACCGTCACGGTCGACGCAGCCGGCCAGGTCACGCTCGACCAGATCCGCGCGCTGAGCCATCCCGACGCGACCAATCCCAACGATCCCGTCAGCCTGGCGGCGGGCCTGGTCACCCTGACCGCGACCATCACCGATCGCGACAATGACAGCACCACGGCCACAGCCCAGATCGGCGCTGCCCTGCAGTTCCTCGACGACGGTCCCGCGATCGTGCGCAACGCCGTCGTCGCGCCCAGCCTCGTCGTCGACGAGACCAATCTGGCGGCGGACGCCCAGGCCTCGTTCTCGGGGCTGTTCACCCCGGCCTATGGCGCCGACGGCGCCGGCACCACCACCTATGCGCTCGCCGTCACCGCGGCGGCCTCGGGCCTGATCGACGTCGCGTCGGGCCAGAACGTCGTGCTCTCGCTGAACGGCACCGTGGTCGAGGGCCGCACCGCGGGTTCCAACCTGCTCGTCTTCACCGTCACGGTCGATGCCGCCGGCCAGGTCACGCTCGACCAGATCCGCGCGCTGAGCCATCCCGACGCGACCAATCCCAACGACCCGGTCAGCCTGGCGGCGGGCCTCGTCACCCTGACCGCGACCATCACCGATCGCGACAATGACAGCACCACGGCCACAGCCCAGATCGGCGCTGCCCTGCAGTTCCTCGACGACGGTCCCGCGATCGTGCGCAACGCCGTCGTCGCGCCCAGCCTCGTCGTCGACGAGACCAATCTGGCGGCGGACGCCCAGGCCTCGTTCTCGGGGCTGTTCACCCCGGCCTATGGCGCCGACGGCGCCGGCACCACCACCTATGCGCTCGCCGTCACCGCGGCGGCCTCGGGCCTGATCGACGTCGCGTCGGGCCAGAACGTCGTGCTCTCGCTGAACGGCACCGTGGTCGAGGGCCGCACCGCGGGTTCCAACCTGCTCGTCTTCACCGTCACGGTCGACGCAGCCGGCCAGGTCACGCTCGACCAGATCCGCGCGCTGAGCCATCCCGACGCGACCAATCCCAACGATCCCGTCAGCCTGGCGGCGGGCCTGGTCACCCTGACCGCGACCATCACCGATCGCGACAATGACAGCACCACGGCCACAGCCCAGATCGGCGCTGCCCTGCAGTTCCTCGACGACGGTCCCGCGATCGTGCGCAACGCCGTCGTCGCGCCCAGCCTCGTCGTCGACGAGACCAATCTGGCGGCGGACGCCCAGGCCTCGTTCTCGGGGCTGTTCACCCCGGCCTATGGCGCCGACGGCGCCGGCACCACCACCTATGCGCTCGCCGTCACCGCGGCGGCCTCGGGCCTGATCGACGTCGCGTCGGGCCAGAACGTCGTGCTCTCGCTGAACGGCACCGTGGTCGAGGGCCGCACCGCCGGCTCCAACCTGCTCGTCTTCACCGTCACGGTCGACGCCGCAGGCCAGGTCACGCTCGACCAGATCCGCGCGCTGAGCCATCCCGACGCGACCAATCCCAACGACCCGGTCAGCCTGGCGGCGGGCCTCGTCACCCTGACCGCGACCATCACCGATCGCGACAATGACAGCACCACGGCCACAGCCCAGATCGGCGCTGCCCTGCAGTTCCTCGACGACGGGCCCGCGATCGTGCGCAACGCCGTCGTCGCGCCCAGCCTCGTCGTCGACGAGACCAATCTGGCGGCGGACGCCCAGGCCTCGTTCTCGGGGCTGTTCACCCCGGCCTATGGCGCCGACGGCGCCGGCACCACCACCTATGCGCTCGCCGTCACCGCGGCGGCCTCGGGCCTGATCGACGTCGCGTCGGGCCAGAACGTCGTGCTCTCGCTGAACGGCACCGTGGTCGAGGGCCGCACCGCCGGCTCCAACCTGCTCGTCTTCACCGTCACGGTCGATGCCGCAGGCCAGGTCACGCTCGACCAGATCCGCGCGCTGAGCCATCCCGACGCGACCAACCCCAACGACCCCGTCAGCCTGGCGGCGGGCCTCGTCACCCTGACCGCGACCATCACCGATCGCGACAATGACAGCACCACGGCCACAGCCCAGATCGGCGCTGCCCTGCAGTTCCTCGACGACGGGCCCTCGATCGTGCGCAACGCCGTCGTCGCGCCCAGCCTCGTCGTCGACGAGACCAATCTGGCGGCGGACGCCCAGGCCTCGTTCTCGGGGCTGTTCACCCCGGCCTATGGCGCCGACGGCGCCGGCACCACCACCTATGCGCTCGCCGTCACCGCGGCGGCCTCGGGCCTGATCGACGTCGCGTCGGGCCAGAACGTCGTGCTCTCGCTGAACGGCACCGTGGTCGAGGGCCGCACCGCGGGCTCCAACCTGCTCGTCTTCACCGTCACGGTCGACGCAGCCGGCCAGGTCACGCTCGACCAGATCCGGGCGCTCAGCCATCCCGACGCGACCAATCCCAACGATCCCGTCAGCCTGGCGGCGGGCCTGGTCACCCTGACCGCGACCATCACCGATCGCGACAATGACAGCACCACGGCCACAGCCCAGATCGGCGCTGCCCTGCAGTTCCTCGACGACGGTCCCGCGATCGTGCGCAACGCCGTCGTCGCGCCCAGCCTCGTCGTCGACGAGACCAATCTGGCGGCGGACGCCCAGGCCTCGTTCTCGGGGCTGTTCACCCCGGCCTATGGCGCCGACGGCGCCGGCACCACCACCTATGCGCTCGCCGTCACCGCGGCGGCCTCGGGCCTGATCGACGTCGCGTCGGGCCAGAACGTCGTGCTCTCGCTGAACGGCACCGTGGTCGAGGGCCGCACCGCGGGCTCCAACCTGCTCGTCTTCACCGTCACGGTCGACGCAGCCGGCCAGGTCACGCTCGACCAGATCCGGGCGCTCAGCCATCCCGACGCGACCAATCCCAACGATCCCGTCAGCCTGGCGGCGGGCCTGGTCACCCTGACCGCGACCATCACCGATCGCGACAATGACAGCACCACGGCCACAGCCCAGATCGGCGCTGCCCTGCAGTTCCTCGACGACGGTCCCGCGATCGTGCGCAACGCCGTCGTCGCGCCCAGCCTCGTCGTCGACGAGACCAATCTGGCGGCGGACGCCCAGGCCTCGTTCTCGGGGCTGTTCACCCCGGCCTATGGCGCCGACGGCGCCGGCACCACCACCTATGCGCTCGCCGTCACCGCGGCGGCCTCGGGCCTGATCGACGTCGCGTCGGGCCAGAACGTCGTGCTCTCGCTGAACGGCACCGTGGTCGAGGGCCGCACCGCGGGTTCCAACCTGCTCGTCTTCACCGTCACGGTCGACGCAGCCGGCCAGGTCACGCTCGACCAGATCCGCGCGCTGAGCCATCCCGACGCGACCAATCCCAACGATCCCGTCAGCCTGGCGGCGGGCCTGGTCACCCTGACCGCGACCATCACCGATCGCGACAATGACAGCACCACGGCCACAGCCCAGATCGGCGCTGCCCTGCAGTTCCTCGACGACGGTCCCGCGATCGTGCGCAACGCCGTCGTCGCGCCCAGCCTCGTCGTCGACGAGACCAATCTGGCGGCGGACGCCCAGGCCTCGTTCTCGGGGCTGTTCACCCCGGCCTATGGCGCCGACGGCGCCGGCACCACCACCTATGCGCTCGCCGTCACCGCGGCGGCCTCGGGCCTGATCGACGTCGCGTCGGGCCAGAACGTCGTGCTCTCGCTGAACGGCACCGTGGTCGAGGGCCGCACCGCGGGTTCCAACCTGCTCGTCTTCACCGTCACGGTCGATGCCGCCGGCCAGGTCACGCTCGACCAGATCCGCGCGCTGAGCCATCCCGACGCGACCAATCCCAACGACCCGGTCAGCCTGGCGGCGGGCCTCGTCACCCTGACCGCGACCATCACCGATCGCGACAATGACAGCACCACGGCCACAGCCCAGATCGGCGCTGCCCTGCAGTTCCTCGACGACGGTCCCGCGATCGTGCGCAACGCCGTCGTCGCGCCCAGCCTCGTCGTCGACGAGACCAATCTGGCGGCGGACGCCCAGGCCTCGTTCTCGGGGCTGTTCACCCCGGCCTATGGCGCCGACGGCGCCGGCACCACCACCTATGCGCTCGCCGTCACCGCGGCGGCCTCGGGCCTGATCGACGTCGCGTCGGGCCAGAACGTCGTGCTCTCGCTGAACGGCACCGTGGTCGAGGGCCGCACCGCGGGTTCCAACCTGCTCGTCTTCACCGTCACGGTCGACGCAGCCGGCCAGGTCACGCTCGACCAGATCCGCGCGCTGAGCCATCCCGACGCGACCAATCCCAACGATCCCGTCAGCCTGGCGGCGGGCCTGGTCACCCTGACCGCGACCATCACCGATCGCGACAATGACAGCACCACGGCCACAGCCCAGATCGGCGCTGCCCTGCAGTTCCTCGACGACGGTCCCGCGATCGTGCGCAACGCCGTCGTCGCGCCCAGCCTCGTCGTCGACGAGACCAATCTGGCGGCGGACGCCCAGGCCTCGTTCTCGGGGCTGTTCACCCCGGCCTATGGCGCCGACGGCGCCGGCACCACCACCTATGCGCTCGCCGTCACCGCGGCGGCCTCGGGCCTGATCGACGTCGCGTCGGGCCAGAACGTCGTGCTCTCGCTGAACGGCACCGTGGTCGAGGGCCGCACCGCCGGCTCCAACCTGCTCGTCTTCACCGTCACGGTCGACGCCGCAGGCCAGGTCACGCTCGACCAGATCCGCGCGCTGAGCCATCCCGACGCGACCAATCCCAACGACCCGGTCAGCCTGGCGGCGGGCCTCGTCACCCTGACCGCGACCATCACCGATCGCGACAATGACAGCACCACGGCCACAGCCCAGATCGGCGCTGCCCTGCAGTTCCTCGACGACGGGCCCGCGATCGTGCGCAACGCCGTCGTCGCGCCCAGCCTCGTCGTCGACGAGACCAATCTGGCGGCGGACGCCCAGGCCTCGTTCTCGGGGCTGTTCACCCCGGCCTATGGCGCCGACGGCGCCGGCACCACCACCTATGCGCTCGCCGTCACCGCGGCGGCCTCGGGCCTGATCGACGTCGCGTCGGGCCAGAACGTCGTGCTCTCGCTGAACGGCACCGTGGTCGAGGGCCGCACCGCCGGCTCCAACCTGCTCGTCTTCACCGTCACGGTCGATGCCGCAGGCCAGGTCACGCTCGACCAGATCCGCGCGCTGAGCCATCCCGACGCGACCAACCCCAACGACCCCGTCAGCCTGGCGGCGGGCCTCGTCACCCTGACCGCGACCATCACCGATCGCGACAATGACAGCACCACGGCCACAGCCCAGATCGGCGCTGCCCTGCAGTTCCTCGACGACGGGCCCTCGATCGTGCGCAACGCCGTCGTCGCGCCCAGCCTCGTCGTCGACGAGACCAATCTGGCGGCGGACGCCCAGGCCTCGTTCTCGGGGCTGTTCACCCCGGCCTATGGCGCCGACGGCGCCGGCACCACCACCTATGCGCTCGCCGTCACCGCGGCGGCCTCGGGCCTGATCGACGTCGCGTCGGGCCAGAACGTCGTGCTCTCGCTGAACGGCACCGTGGTCGAGGGCCGCACCGCGGGCTCCAACCTGCTCGTCTTCACCGTCACGGTCGACGCAGCCGGCCAGGTCACGCTCGACCAGATCCGGGCGCTCAGCCATCCCGACGCGACCAATCCCAACGATCCCGTCAGCCTGGCGGCGGGCCTGGTCACCCTGACCGCGACCATCACCGATCGCGACAATGACAGCACCACGGCCACAGCCCAGATCGGCGCTGCCCTGCAGTTCCTCGACGACGGTCCCGCGATCGTGCGCAACGCCGTCGTCGCGCCCAGCCTCGTCGTCGACGAGACCAATCTGGCGGCGGACGCCCAGGCCTCGTTCTCGGGGCTGTTCACCCCGGCCTATGGCGCCGACGGCGCCGGCACCACCACCTATGCGCTCGCCGTCACCGCGGCGGCCTCGGGCCTGATCGACGTCGCGTCGGGCCAGAACGTCGTGCTCTCGCTGAACGGCACCGTGGTCGAGGGCCGCACCGCGGGCTCCAACCTGCTCGTCTTCACCGTCACGGTCGACGCAGCCGGCCAGGTCACGCTCGACCAGATCCGGGCGCTCAGCCATCCCGACGCGACCAATCCCAACGATCCCGTCAGCCTGGCGGCGGGCCTGGTCACCCTGACCGCGACCATCACCGATCGCGACAATGACAGCACCACGGCCACAGCCCAGATCGGCGCTGCCCTGCAGTTCCTCGACGACGGTCCCGCGATCGTGCGCAACGCCGTCGTCGCGCCCAGCCTCGTCGTCGACGAGACCAATCTGGCGGCGGACGCCCAGGCCTCGTTCTCGGGGCTGTTCACCCCGGCCTATGGCGCCGACGGCGCCGGCACCACCACCTATGCGCTCGCCGTCACCGCGGCGGCCTCGGGCCTGATCGACGTCGCGTCGGGCCAGAACGTCGTGCTCTCGCTGAACGGCACCGTGGTCGAGGGCCGCACCGCGGGTTCCAACCTGCTCGTCTTCACCGTCACGGTCGACGCAGCCGGCCAGGTCACGCTCGACCAGATCCGCGCGCTGAGCCATCCCGACGCGACCAATCCCAACGATCCCGTCAGCCTGGCGGCGGGCCTGGTCACCCTGACCGCGACCATCACCGATCGCGACAATGACAGCACCACGGCCACAGCCCAGATCGGCGCTGCCCTGCAGTTCCTCGACGACGGTCCCGCGATCGTGCGCAACGCCGTCGTCGCGCCCAGCCTCGTCGTCGACGAGACCAATCTGGCGGCGGACGCCCAGGCCTCGTTCTCGGGGCTGTTCACCCCGGCCTATGGCGCCGACGGCGCCGGCACCACCACCTATGCGCTCGCCGTCACCGCGGCGGCCTCGGGCCTGATCGACGTCGCGTCGGGCCAGAACGTCGTGCTCTCGCTGAACGGCACCGTGGTCGAGGGCCGCACCGCGGGTTCCAACCTGCTCGTCTTCACCGTCACGGTCGATGCCGCCGGCCAGGTCACGCTCGACCAGATCCGCGCGCTGAGCCATCCCGACGCGACCAATCCCAACGACCCGGTCAGCCTGGCGGCGGGCCTCGTCACCCTGACCGCGACCATCACCGATCGCGACAATGACAGCACCACGGCCACAGCCCAGATCGGCGCTGCCCTGCAGTTCCTCGACGACGGTCCCGCGATCGTGCGCAACGCCGTCGTCGCGCCCAGCCTCGTCGTCGACGAGACCAATCTGGCGGCGGACGCCCAGGCCTCGTTCTCGGGGCTGTTCACCCCGGCCTATGGCGCCGACGGCGCCGGCACCACCACCTATGCGCTCGCCGTCACCGCGGCGGCCTCGGGCCTGATCGACGTCGCGTCGGGCCAGAACGTCGTGCTCTCGCTGAACGGCACCGTGGTCGAGGGCCGCACCGCGGGTTCCAACCTGCTCGTCTTCACCGTCACGGTCGACGCAGCCGGCCAGGTCACGCTCGACCAGATCCGCGCGCTGAGCCATCCCGACGCGACCAATCCCAACGATCCCGTCAGCCTGGCGGCCGGCCTGGTCACCCTGACCGCGACCATCACCGATCGCGACAATGACAGCACCACGGCCACAGCCCAGATCGGCGCTGCCCTGCAGTTCCTCGACGACGGTCCCGCGATCGTGCGCAACGCCGTCGTCGCGCCCAGCCTCGTCGTCGACGAGACCAATCTGGCGGCGGACGCCCAGGCCTCGTTCTCGGGGCTGTTCACCCCGGCCTATGGCGCCGACGGCGCCGGCACCACCACCTATGCGCTCGCCGTCACCGCGGCGGCCTCGGGCCTGATCGACGTCGCGTCGGGCCAGAACGTCGTGCTCTCGCTGAACGGCACCGTGGTCGAGGGCCGCACCGCGGGCTCCAACCTGCTCGTCTTCACCGTCACGGTCGACGCAGCCGGCCAGGTCACGCTCGACCAGATCCGGGCGCTCAGCCATCCCGACGCGACCAATCCCAACGATCCCGTCAGCCTGGCGGCGGGCCTGGTCACCCTGACCGCGACCATCACCGATCGCGACAATGACAGCACCACGGCCACAGCCCAGATCGGCGCTGCCCTGCAGTTCCTCGACGACGGTCCCGCGATCGTGCGCAACGCCGTCGTCGCGCCCAGCCTCGTCGTCGACGAGACCAATCTGGCGGCGGACGCCCAGGCCTCGTTCTCGGGGCTGTTCACCCCGGCCTATGGCGCCGACGGCGCCGGCACCACCACCTATGCGCTCGCCGTCACCGCGGCGGCCTCGGGCCTGATCGACGTCGCGTCGGGCCAGAACGTCGTGCTCTCGCTGAACGGCACCGTGGTCGAGGGCCGCACCGCGGGTTCCAACCTGCTCGTCTTCACCGTCACGGTCGACGCAGCCGGCCAGGTCACGCTCGACCAGATCCGCGCGCTGAGCCATCCCGACGCGACCAATCCCAACGATCCCGTCAGCCTGGCGGCGGGCCTGGTCACCCTGACCGCGACCATCACCGATCGCGACAATGACAGCACCACGGCCACAGCCCAGATCGGCGCTGCCCTGCAGTTCCTCGACGACGGTCCCGCGATCGTGCGCAACGCCGTCGTCGCGCCCAGCCTCGTCGTCGACGAGACCAATCTGGCGGCGGACGCCCAGGCCTCGTTCTCGGGGCTGTTCACCCCGGCCTATGGCGCCGACGGCGCCGGCACCACCACCTATGCGCTCGCCGTCACCGCGGCGGCCTCGGGCCTGATCGACGTCGCGTCGGGCCAGAACGTCGTGCTCTCGCTGAACGGCACCGTGGTCGAGGGCCGCACCGCGGGCTCCAACCTGCTCGTCTTCACCGTCACGGTCGACGCAGCCGGCCAGGTCACGCTCGACCAGATCCGGGCGCTGAGCCATCCCGACGCGACCAATCCCAACGACCCGGTCAGCCTGGCGGCGGGCCTCGTCACCCTGACCGCGACCATCACCGATCGCGACAATGACAGCACCACGGCCACAGCCCAGATCGGCGCTGCCCTGCAGTTCCTCGACGACGGGCCCGCGATCGTGCGCAACGCCGTCGTCGCGCCCAGCCTCGTCGTCGACGAGACCAATCTGGCGGCGGACGCCCAGGCCTCGTTCTCGGGGCTGTTCACCCCGGCCTATGGCGCCGACGGCGCCGGCACCACCACCTATGCGCTCGCCGTCACCGCGGCGGCCTCGGGCCTGATCGACGTCGCGTCGGGCCAGAACGTCGTGCTCTCGCTGAACGGCACCGTGGTCGAGGGCCGCACCGCCGGCTCCAACCTGCTCGTCTTCACCGTCACGGTCGACGCCGCAGGCCAGGTCACGCTCGACCAGATCCGCGCGCTGAGCCATCCCGACGCGACCAATCCCAACGACCCGGTCAGCCTGGCGGCGGGCCTCGTCACCCTGACCGCGACCATCACCGATCGCGACAATGACAGCACCACGGCCACAGCCCAGATCGGCGCTGCCCTGCAGTTCCTCGACGACGGGCCCTCGATCGTGCGCAACGCCGTCGTCGCGCCCAGCCTCGTCGTCGACGAGACCAATCTGGCGGCGGACGCCCAGGCCTCGTTCTCGGGGCTGTTCACCCCGGCCTATGGCGCCGACGGCGCCGGCACCACCACCTATGCGCTCGCCGTCACCGCGGCGGCCTCGGGCCTGATCGACGTCGCGTCGGGCCAGAACGTCGTGCTCTCGCTGAACGGCACCGTGGTCGAGGGCCGCACCGCGGGTTCCAACCTGCTCGTCTTCACCGTCACGGTCGACGCAGCCGGCCAGGTCACGCTCGACCAGATCCGCGCGCTGAGCCATCCCGACGCGACCAATCCCAACGATCCCGTCAGCCTGGCGGCGGGCCTGGTCACCCTGACCGCGACCATCACCGATCGCGACAATGACAGCACCACGGCCACAGCCCAGATCGGCGCTGCCCTGCAGTTCCTCGACGACGGGCCAACCGCCCGTCCCGATACCGACAGCGTCACCGAGGACGGGCCGCTTGTCGCCGACGGCAATGTGCTGACGGGTCTGGGAGGAGCTGACGTCAACGCAACGGATGGCGTTGCGGACACCAAAGGCGCTGATGGAGCGTCGGTGGTCGCGGTCTCATTCGGCGCAACCGCGGGCACGGTGGGGACTGCGCTGGTCGGCACTTATGGCTCGCTGACCTTGAATGCCGACGGCTCCTACAGCTATACCCTCAACAATGCGAGCTACGCCGTTCAAACGCTCGATGACGGGGAGACCCGAACCGAGGTGTTCTCCTATGTGATGGCGGATGGCGATGGCGACCCATCGCCATCGACGTTGACGATTACGATCAACGGAAAGAACGACGCGCCGGTCGCCGCGAACACCCAGGTTTGGCTGTCGAGCGACCCGTCCCAGCAGACGCCCGGTTACACAAACGGATATCCCCTGCTGGCGAGCATCCCGACAGATGTCGATGTCGAGAATGTCATCGTCACCGCGACGAACGCACCGACCGGCGTATTTTACTTCAACGGCGTCAGCTATGTCGCCTTGGCGGCCAATACGGTGCTCTACAACCCCAGCGCCGGCATCAACCTGCTCGACGATCTCGTCTATCGCCCGACCGCGGGCCTGATCGACACGCCCACGACCGTGTTGCAGCTCTCGGCAACGGACGGAACCACGCCGGTCAACTACTCCGTCACCGTTCACGAAGTCGCGCCGAACCGGCTGCCCGCGACATCAAGCGAGGTCGGAGACGGGAACTCGCCCCTGACATCCGGCAACAACCAGCAATCCGCGCTCGCCCTGACACAGGCTTTCGTGGATGGCATCACGGCCAACCTTTCGGGGGCGACGATCAGGGTCGCAACCGATTTCCAGCAGAACCCCATTGTGACGCCGGTCCCTGGAGGCCCTGGCCCTGGAGACGAACAGAACCCGACCACCTTTGCCGATGGCGGGAGCGCCGGCAGCGCGCGCGAGAGAGAGGTTCAGGTCGAGCTCTGGATCGGCGGGAACAAATTTGTCATCGTCGAGGACGATACGACCGCCGGAACGTTCGAGCAAAGCTGGTTCTACAACGCAACCAGCGGCCTGATGGAAGCCACCGTCAGCTACTCCAATATCTTCCTGCTGAATGGAGTGGGCGTGGCCACGGGGGTGACCCTCGCTGCTTTCCTTACGGCGAACCCTCCAGCCGCCGGCGATAGCTGGACGCTGAATTACTTTGACAATAATGGCGGGAATTTCCAGGCACGCCTCGCCAGGTTCGAGTTCTTCTACAACGACCCTGGCGATGCCGGCATTCTGGTCAGCGGCGACGCCACGCTCGCCGACCAGATCTATGGCACGTCCGGGAATGACAATCTGTCAGGTGGCGGAGGTCATGACATCATCATCGGCCGCGCCGGCAATGACGTTCTCAACGGCGGCGATGGCAACGACACGCTTCGCGGCGGAGCCGGCAACGATATCATCGATGGCGGCAACGGGATCGACCTGATCGACTTCAGCGATGCCAGTTCGGCCGTCAATTTCACGATCGTCCAGAGCTCCAGCGCGACCGCCGCGTCGGCTCCCGGGCTTGGAACCGATAGCTATCGCAACATAGAAGGTGTCATCGGATCTGCTTTTGATGATCTGCTGACGGGCTCGTCCGGCGCTGACGTCATCATAGGCGGGGCTGGGAATGACATCCTGTCGAGTGGCGGCGGAACCGACACGCTTTCGGGAGGAACCGGCTTCAACACCCTCACCGGTGGCGCAGCCGCCGATATCTTCATCATCGACCCAACGAAACTGTCTGCAGCGCTGCCGGATCTGATAACCGACTATAATCTGGCCGAAGGCGACAAGGTCGATCTCTCGAGCCTCTTTAACTCGCTTGGCGCCAACAAGCCGACGGACGCAGCGCAGGCCGACGCCGCGACCAACATTGTCGGTACGCAGCTTCAGGTCGACGCTGACGGCATTGGCGCGGGCAATGCCTTCGTCACAGTCGCAACGTTTTCCGCGGCACCCGGCGCGGGTCAGGTCGCAATCATCTTCGACGAAAACCAGCCTCATGTTACGGTGACCTAACGATCAGGTGGGTATCGTGCTCTCAAGCACGGTGAAAACAGTCAGGATGCACGCGCATGTCGGCTGACGACACAACGCCGGAGGTCATTTCGGCAGTCTTCTCCCTCGCCGACATTGTCGAGGACCCGTTGCCGCTTGCGGTCGTGATGGAAGCCGCGCGAAGCCAAGGCTTGGACATGCAAGGCTTGGATATACAAGGCCTGGATGTGCAAGGCCTGGATGTGCAAGGCCTGGATGTGCAAGGCCTGGATGTGCAAGGCTTGGCTGTGCAAGGCTTGGATATGCCTGCCCCAGCCTTGGCCGAACTGCTTGTCGATCCAGCCGGTGACGTCGCATTGGCTGCCCTGCGGCTGATGCCGCCCGAAGATGGGATCTCGCCAGAGCCGTTGCTGTCGGTTGCGTTGAACCGCGCTTTCGATAGCGACAATTCGGTCACGGTCTGCGTCAATTCTCCGCTGGATGGAGATTGGATGTGGTTACCGCTGGGGCACTCTCTTGAATTGTGACAGGCTTCGTGCGACTTTTATGACCGTTTTGCATGGCCGATAGGCAGGTTTCTTATGGTAAGATTCGGGGGTTTAGTCGTAATTCTCTCGGCGCTTCTTGCGTCAGGAGCAGCAACGGCCGCGGATATCGCTTCTCATCGGCCTGCCAAAGATGCTCCAGCCATGCGCAGCGTATTACGATTTTGTCCGGCAGGTCGCCAGTCGGCGATCGCTACATTGCCGACGCTGGAAGCGATGAGTATTCAAACTAACGAGCTTTATGAGACGTCGCTCGCCGTATACGAAAGCGACAGCACTCAATATAGCCGATCCGTAAAAATCAAATGGGCCGACCTCGCCCGAATCACATGCGGAATCGCGTCCGGATATCTCTCTGGAGGGGAGGTCAATGTGGAAAGGCTCAGTGATTGCGAATGCAATTACGCCAGAATGAATAGATTCTGAGTGAAAAATTTTGCCTGTAATTTTATTTTAATTAGAAAAATTATAAATTTCAGACCAATTCTCGTGTGACTATCGCCAGATAAGCCAAGGGCAACTTTGTGCGGCGCAAAAATAGGTCGGGGGATATGTTGAATTCAGTTCGTAAGCCTGGACAAGCGAGACGCAAGCTATTCCTGGCATGTTCGGCGCTCGTGGCTTTCTCGTTTGAAGCGCCGGCGCAGTCTCTGCGCGAAGCCGTTTCATTGACGATCAAGACGAACCCGCAGATCAGCCAGGCCATCGAGAACAAGGAGGCGATCTCCTTCGAGCTGCGTCAGGCGCGCGGCTTATACATGCCGCGGGTCGACCTCGAAACTTCAGCCGGGCGGCGAGATCTGGAACGGCCCGTCACGTCAGGGGTATCATCTCAGACCAATTATTCGCCAGTCGAAGCCGGAGTTACGGCAACCTGGAAAATCTTTGACGGCGGTGGCCGGGCGGCCGAAGTCGAGCGGCAGGCCTCGCGCGTCGATGGCGCAGCTACGCGGGTTTGGGAGCGCTCCGAATTCCTCGCGCTCGAGGTAACCCGTGAATACATGGAAGGCATCCTGCAACGTCGCCTAGTCGGCATCGCAGAGAAGAACGTCTCGTTCTTGGGCGATACGCTCTCACGCATCCGCACGAACGTATCGAGCGGATCATTGACCGATGCTGACCTGCGGCAAGGCGAAGAACGCGTCCTGGGAGCGCGGGCACGACTGATCGAAGCCAAGCAAGAGCTCAGCGCGGCTCAGATCAGGTTTACTCGCCTGGTGGGGATAAACCTGTCGCGCCCCTCCACGCCCGGCTCGCTTGCGTCCAAGTTGCCGAAATCGATTGACGTGGCACTTGGCCTCGCGGTCCGAAATAATCCGCGCTTGAGCATCTCGAATGCCGAGATCGATGCCGCCAACGCCCTCGTCCGCGCCGCTCGCGCAAAATTGGCGCCTGAGGTCTTCCTCGAAGCCCGCGGTCGCGTCGGGCGGGACGTCGATGGCGTCGCCGGGCGCACCAACGACGCACAGGGCCGCGCCGTGATGCGTTGGAACCTCTATAATGGCGGGATCGACGAGGCCAATATCCAGGAGCAGACCAAACGCGTCTCCGAAGCCCAGTTCGCCCGCGACCAGGTTCTTCGCGAAGTTCGTGAAGCGGTCAAACTCTCCTTCGATCGCAGGTCGCGCCAGCTGGAACTTTCGTCGGCTTTGGACCGTCAGCTTTCCGCCGGCAATCGCGTGGTATCCGGTTACAATGAGCAATTCGCGGTTGGCCGCCGCTCGCTTCTGGACCTTCTCGATGCGCAGAACACTCGGTACAATGCTGAGGTTCTGCTGGAGACGGCAAGGACATCGGCGCTATTCGCCGAGTATCGGATCCTGGCGTCAACGGGACAACTGGTTAAATCTCTGGGGCTCGCTCCCTCAGCGCATGCGACGACCTATGCGCGCGATGACTCAGGCGTGCCTCCAACCGAG
This sequence comes from Bosea vaviloviae, assembly GCF_001741865.1. Taxonomy (NCBI): domain Bacteria; kingdom Pseudomonadati; phylum Pseudomonadota; class Alphaproteobacteria; order Hyphomicrobiales; family Alloboseaceae; genus Allobosea; species Allobosea vaviloviae. Next base: position 2,838,193 of record NZ_CP017147.1, on the reverse strand, counting down.
TCCGCGTCCCGGCTTCCGCAGCGTTCTCCCCCTCCCCCCGGTGCTCGGCCCTGGCTGCCCCAGGGGGCTCTCCAGTGAGCTTGCAGCGAGATCTGATTGAAAGCGACCTTGTCATCTCTTGAAGCGGCTGTAGAGGACGCTCTTAAGCCTGCTGGGGTTTCGCCGTTATCTGACGACCTTCTATTCCTATGCCTGCAGAGGGCTGCCGTTTTATTCGAGCGACCGAACTCGCACGCCATTCTCATGGCAGGCCTCCCTCTCGATCCGGAAGGGTTCACGCAGGACCTGATGGTGCGCGCCGCCGCGAAGATCGAGATCGGCGTGACCTGGATCAAGCAGCCGATCAACGAACTCATCGCAGCAGATGCACCAGCAATCGCATGGCGACCGGATGGCCGCCCGCTCCTGATAGAGCAGATGCGTGATGGCGGAGAGATCGACCTCTATCTGCCGGAGCGCAAAAACTCTTGCGTCGTCAAAACCCTGGTCGATCTGTCGCTTCAGGAAACCTTGGCCTCCCTGAGACCGAGCGGTCAAAGGCTTGGGCTGAAAGGCACGGAAAACCAGCCTCCGCACTGGTTTTGGGGCAACCTTGCCCGCTTTTGGCGAACGCATGGCTACATCTTCTTAGCGACGGTCATCGTGAACCTGCTCGCACTGAGCACGCCGCTTTTTACGATGAATGTCTATGATCGGGTCCTGCCCAACAAGGCCTTCACAACATTATGGGTGCTGTCGGCCGGCGTGATGATCGGGCTTCTGTTCGATTTTGTGTTGCGGGTCGTCCGAACAAACCTGATCGACTACGTCACACGCCGTATCGATTTAAGCATCTCAAGCAGCATGATGGAGCGCGTACTCAATACACGCTTCGCATCGCGCGCGGCGACGACCGGCGCCATGACGCAACGGTTGAATGAGTATGAATTCATCCGGGATTTCTTTGCGTCCAACACCATTGTCTTCCTGATCGACATCTTTTTTGCGATCATATTCGTTGCCGTCATTGCCTGGATAGCCTGGCCTCTGGCCTTTGTACCAGTGGCGGTTCTTGCGATCATGATCGTCGTCGGTCTTGTGATCCAGAAGTTGATGGGCAATGAGCTGGCGCGCGCGCGCTATACCCAAGCGCAACGGCATTCTCTCATGGTGGAGATGCTTTCGGGGCTCGAGACCATCAAGAGCCTGGGCGCCGAGGGCGTCCTGCTGCGAAAATGGGACATGATCTCGCGTGAGGCCTCGTTCTCATCCGAGCGCATCAAGGGGCTATCGGCCTACGCCGCGACCATTGCCTATGCGATGCAGTTCCTGACGACCGTCAGCATCATCGTGATCGGAGCCTATCTCTTCGACCTGTCCATGATTACCGTCGGTGGTATCATTGCCTGTTCCATGCTGGCAGGGCGTGCCGTTGGCCCCGCCGGCCAGCTCGCCATCAGCCTCACCCGCGTGCGCCAGGCCTTCTCCGCGCTGGATTCGCTCGACGACGTCATGAACCTGCCCGACGAACGGGTCGACGAGCGGCTTCTTGTCGCCCGCGATATCGAGATGGGTCATATCGAATTCCGACGTGTCGGTTTCCGCTACGAGCCGACTGGACAGGCCATTCTCGAAGGCTTCAACCTGACGATCAAGCCCGGCGAGCGGGTCGCCATCCTGGGTCGGGTCGGTGTGGGCAAGACGACTCTGGGGCGTTTGCTGATCCGCCTCTATGACGTCGCCGCCGGCGATATCCTCATCGATGGCGTGGATATCCGGCAATATCACCCGCACGTCATTCGTCGTCGGATCAACTTCATCGGCCAGGAGGCCGATCTGTTTCATGGCTCCCTGCGAGAAAACCTATTGCTTGCCAGCCCTGAGAGCTCCGATGCGGAGCTGGTAGCGGCTGCTAAACTTGCTGGAGTCGACGAGTTCGCGGCGCGCCATCCCCAAGGCTACGCACTGCCGGTGGGTGAACGCGGCGGGCTCCTCTCAAGCGGTCAACGTCATATGGTGGCGCTGGCGCGGGCTTTCTTGCGCCGCGGCAAGGTTCTGTTCCTCGACGATCCCACCAGCTCGATGGACATGGCGACCGAGCGGCTCTTTGTGGCAAGGCTGCGCACGTCGCTGACCCCTGAAACAACGCTCGTGGTAACCACGCATCGCAACGCCGTCCTGTCGCTGGTCGACAGGATCGTGGTTATTGAAGGCGGCCAGGTGGTCGCAGATGGCCCGCGGGACGCTGTGCTGCAGCGACTTGCCAGTACGACGGCCGCGGCGGCGGGCTGATCGGCATCGCAGGACGCTCTTGCGCAAAAGCCAAGCTTTTGGGCGCGGCCCCATTGACGCGCAACCCTATCTCAATCGACCCTATGGTTCCTTGCAGCCTCGAGGCTGTCGTTTTGACGCGTTTACTTCACGCGAACCGGTGCCCACTTCGCTCGAAAACGCTCTAGTTTACGCCCTCGACGCTGCGCACAACGCACATGAATACCGGTTTTTCTCCCGTGGGGTCGATGACGGACGTGTTCATGATGCCGCTGATCTTCCGAATTGAGGAGCGAAGCGTGAAGGGAACGCCAATCGCGCGATGCGGGTCGACCGTCAGCAGTGCGATCAGCCGAGCCGGGGGCACATTCAGCCTGAGCGTCAGCTCCGGGTTCGTATCGCCTTCACTTTGCAGGCGCTCATCGAGAAGACGGGCGAAAGGCAGGTTTTGCGCGATAACCTGCTGCTTGTCCGTCATCGCGACGGCTGGTGCTGGAATGGCGGACAGGATCCCGCGGATCGACGACAACAGAATGGCATAGTGTCGGTCGCATTCATCAAGGAGCCATCTGACGACGGCGGCGCGAAGGAGAGAGGTCTGGTTCTCTCCGGCATGTTCGGCGAGCACCATGCTGATCAGCTGACTGAGCTTGACCGACTGCCGGGCGGCCATCTGTTCAAGGCTGGTCCAGAACGGCTCCTCAAGGGCAAAGATGTGTCGCCTGCCCCCGAATGACAGGATGCGCGTTCGGCGGGCAAGCGCTCTGCCGGTCGTCAGTCCGGTTTCGCTCGGCAATGCCTCAGCGCTCACGCAAAGCCTCGCGCCAGGCGCGGTTGATCGGCTTCAGAAGATAGGTCAGAATCGACTTGTGCCCGGTGATGATGTCGACATCGGTGATCATGCCCGGAATGATGGGAAACTCGACTCCGCCCCGCTTCAGCGCGGCTTCATCAGTCCTGACGATGACGGCGTAGAAATTCTCTTTGGCATTGCTGTCATAGAGGCTGTCCGCCGAAACGTGTTCGACTGTGCCCGACAGCCCGCCATACTGAAAGAAGTCGTACGCCGTCACCTTGACTATGGCGCGCTGGTTGAGCGTGATGAAGGCGATATCGGACGGGCGAATGCGCGCTTCGACCAGCAGCTTGTCCTCCAGCGGAACGATTTCAACCACCTTCTCGCCGGCATTCAGGAACGCCCCCACCGTCGTGATCGGCAGGGCGTTGATGATGCCCTCGACCGGCGCCCTGATATCGGTTCGCGCGACACGCTGCTCTGCACCGCGCAAGGTCTGATCGATCACGGAGAATTCGGATTTGCGGGTTGTCAGTTCACCGGCCGCTTCGCGCCGGGACTGGATGACTTGTTCATCAACTTGCAGCTCTGCCTCCAACAAGTTCGATTTGAGCCTGACGAGCGTTTCGGTTCCTGTGGCAACCTGGCCGCGGAACTCGACAAGCTGCCGCTCCACGCGCAGCGATTCCATTTGTGAAACCAGATTGCGGCTCACCAACGGACCGACAAGCCGCATCTCGCGCTCGGACAGCTTCAAGCCCTCGGCAAAGCGGTTCATGTTGGCGACGGTTTCGGCGACCTCCTGGCGGCGCTGCTGGACGCGCTGGCGAAAGACTTCAAGCCGCGTATTCAAGTTTTCCTTGCGCAGCGCCAACAGGCGCTCCTCGTTCTCACAGACCGCGATCGCGGTCTCTGCTACGCGAGGCGGGCATTGATAAGGTGTATCCTGACCTGACGCCTCGATCTCCAGACGCGCAATCTGGGCGCTGAGAGCGCGCGCCTGTGCCTCGACTTCGTTGGCGCGCGTGGCATTCGGCGTATCCTCGAGGCGCATCAGCAGATCACCACGGTGGATGCGCTGGCCAAGCCTGACAGGGATTTCGCGGACGACGCCGGCCTCGGGCGTCTGAATCACTTGTACGCGGCTAGACGGAATGACTCGGCCGGAGCCGCGCGTGACCTCTTCGAGCTGGGTCAGCCCGGCCCAGAGCCCCAGCAACAGCATAAGCAAGCCAACGAAAAGGACTACCAACTTCGCCAGTCGCGGCACGGCCTCGCCACGCTGGATTTCGCCAAGCCCGGTGCCTGTGGTCGGCTCCGTAAGCCAGCTGTTGAGATGCGAGAGAAGTCTCATGGCCGATATGGTTTCCGCTACGTGATCGATCCTATCTCAAATTGGATCGATTCAAATAGATTCCGTTTGCCTTGGTGAACTTCAGCAGCCCGATCTCTCAAATTTTAGGTATTTCCGCAGCCCGCTAGCGACGAGAGCGGCCTCCCAATGCGTCTGCAAGGGGAGGCAATCATGCAGTCGAACTGGCGACAAGGTATCCGGGCAGCGTTGACACTGGTCGGCGTCGCCCTTGCGATGCAAAGCCAGCCGACGCGCGCCAGCATCGACGCGGCTGATCTTTCCGAAAAGCCTGCCTTGCTCGCTGAAAATGGAACAGCCGAAGCAGGTAAAGTCCTGACGCGCTTCATGTTGCAGGCCAATGCCATGCAGCCATTGTCCACACCCTGGAGCGATCCTGAAACAACAGGCTCCAGTGACAACCTTGTCGATGCGCCGCTTCTGGCTCCCAAGTGGCAGAAGAGCACCGGCATTCAGTTCGCCAGCGTCTTGTACCAGCCCTTTCTGCCCTTCCTTCAAAATCTGCCAGGAATGCTTCAGCAGCAGCCTCCGGTTAGTTCGGACGGCATTCCCAAGCAGGTATTCGGCTCGGTGGCGATCTCGGTCTCGAACTCGATCAACGCCGGGAAATGGAAGCAAATCCTGGCGGAGCAGGGAGACAACCTCCTGAAGGCTCCCTGTGAAACGCTGCGCCAGGGCTGCCCCAATCCGCGCCTGCAGCGGGCTCGGGAGGTTGTCCGCGAAGCACGCGGGCTGGATCGCAATGCCAAAGCTCGCCTCATCAATCGTTTCGTCAACGAAACGATCCAATATATGACGGATATTGAAAACTACGGCGAGCTCGACCACTGGGCCACATTGGCAGAGACCCTGAACAAAGGCCGCGGCGACTGCGAGGATATCGCCATTGTCAAAATGTGGATGCTGAAAGCCTCTGGCGTTGACAGTTCAGACCTCCATCTTTTGATCGGCAAGCATATCAAGCTGCATCAGGATCACGCGATCCTGGTCATGAGGGCCGATACGGACCAGAATTATTACCTCGACAATCTCAACAATAAGATCATTTATTCCAGCGTGGAAGCATCCATGCAACCGCTGCTTTCCTATGGAATTCGCGGCACATGGCTGCATGGCTACCAGAAAGCACGCCTTGAGGCCAAATGAGCCTCACGAATCGATGCTACATTAATCTGGAAGCAGACGAGAATTTTGATCTCGTAACGTGAATTATAACTACAGATTTTGCTCTGCAGATAAATAAAATACTATTTACCTATAAAATTCTTTAGCAGCGCCGCCAGCATTTCTGTAGACGCCTTCCCCTTTTCGACGGTTAGAACAACAGCCTTGTTGTTCCGATCAACCAGCCGAAAATCAAGCCAAGGCGCGGACACGATGCGGCGCTGATTATTGGCCAAATCGATAGGGTCAGGGGACAGCTCCACCCTGTCTGCCCCGGCGGATGTCAGGGCTATGCGGCCTAGCAGCGGCTCGCCTTCCGTGGCGCCCGAGCGCCGAGCGCGCGGCATCTCGGTCAGCGCCAGGCGCCCCTCCATCTTGGGGGCCGAGGCAACCAATTCGATCGCCAGAATTTTCGAACTTGAATCGACTTTGAATGCCAGGTCGACACGCAGGTCAGCCGTATCGATCTGGATACTGACCCGCACCAATTGAGTTTCGCCGCCGAGATCAGCACTCCAGACTGCCTGGCCTTGACGAATGATCGGGAACTCCGGTTCCGCCTCATTGTCGATGATCAGTCCGGCGCGGGTTGTCGATGGCTTTGTCAGCCCAGCGCTACGAACGGTTGCTGCCGGCATGGACGTAGCCGGCATCCAATTGGAATGCAGATTGTCCCGGTTGAGCAGGAAGGATTGATCGTAGATCAAAACCGCCCGCTCAGAAAACCTATGGGCGAGTTTCTTTCGACTCTCAATGAGTTGGGACAGTGGATTGCAAGCGAGAAAGCTTTTGCAGAATAAGAGGTCGGCAAAAGCACAGCATTGCATGGTAAGGCTTGGAGGCTGCTTTACTTCTGCCAGAGCCTCGCTTCTGGCCTCAAGACCAAGCGAGGCCTGCGCCAAGATGAAGATAGCAGCGAGTTTACGCACGCCTGCAAAATTGGCTCTCTGGAAAGCGGCTTTGGTTTCCGACATGCGTAACATTGTCGATTGATCCAAAACGTCGTTATCTTACAAACTGTAACGCATTTGTACTTATTATACCAGTCGTAGAACCGCCCTAGAGGCGGCGCTCTCGCGCAGGCTCATCATCGCCTCGGTCATCGGAGGTCTCTCGGTTCAGGGGTGGTCGGCGAGAGGGTTTTCGACGGCGCCGTACGTCCCCGACTGCCCATGGGTACCCGAACTAGCCGCAAAACCACTCGATAAACGCCCGCAGTTTCGGGGGCTGATTCCGCGTGGGATAATAAAGCCGGAACTGGAGGGGATGCGGCTCGAACTGCGTCAGAATCTCGACCAGTTCGGGTGTCTCGGTGGCAGGGCTTTCCGCCGCTCTGAAGAGCTGAGCGATACCCAGGCCCGCGCGAACGGCAAAGTCGAAATGCTGATTGTCGTCTAACACCAGCCGCGCTGGCGGATCGAGGCGAAATACCTGACCGTCGACATTGAAGGTCAACGGCTCCAATCGCTGGCTCCCCGGGAACCTGTAGCGGATGAGCTGGTGACGTCCGAGGTCGTTGGGATGCTGGGGGATGCCCGCAGCTTCCAGGTAGGAGCGCGAGGCCAGCACCGGGCGGCGCAGAGGTGGACCGATGGCGCGAGCGATCATGTCCATCTCCAGAGTATCTGCGAAACGGATGCCCGCGTCGAAACCGCCAGCAACAATATCGGTCAATCGATCGTCCGTTGCCAGCTCAACCGCGATGTCGGGGTAGTGCCGTATGAAGGCAGCCAGCCGCGGCAAGATGCAGAGCTGGGCCGCCAGCCGCGACAGATTGATCCGCAAGGTGCCGGCCGGCCGTTTCCCAACGGTTCGAACCCGGTCGAGCGCGTCGGCGATGTCGCCAAAAGCCCGGTCCGTATCTTGGAGGAGGAGGCGGCCCGCCTCAGTCAGCCGGACGCTGCGGCTGGTGCGCTCGAAAAGCCGGGCTCCGACAAGCGCTTCGATCTGCCGGATCTTCTGCGATACCGCGGACGGGGTCATTCCCAACCGACCAGAGGCAGCGGTGAAGCCACCGGTCGTTGCGACCAGTCGAAAGGCAGGCAGCAGCGAGAAGAGGTCGGGACCCATCGTTAAACCTGGCTTCAAGACCCATGAAGCATGGCCTAACTCAACTTCATGATCAAGATGGCGCATCTGGGAAAGCATCCTTCCGAACAGGAGTTCCCAATGACCCAAAATTCAAAGACGCAAGATTCAAAGACGCAAGATTCAAAGACCTTGAGCCTGGCGAACGCGCTTGATGCTGCAATCGAGGACGCAGTTGCCGAGGGCCGCATCGCTGGAAGCGTTGTGCTCGTCGCCGAGAATGGCAAGATCGTCTACGAGCGGGCAGCGGGCCACGCCGACCGCGAGACGGGCCGGCAGATGCAGCTCGAGACGCCCTTCCGTTTCGCTTCTGTGACGAAGGCCTTCACGACGATGGCCATCCTGAAGTTGATGGAAGCCGGCCGCTTGTCGCCCGAAGACAGGGTGGCGACCTATCTTCCGGGGTTTGCGCCTCGTCTCGCCGATGGCTCGATCGCCGACATCAGGATCGGTCATCTGATGGCGCATACGGCCGGCCTGGACTACCGCTCCCAGCAACCCGCGGATGGACCCTATGCCCGCGCCGGGGTTTCGGATGGCCTTGATGAGAGCCGGGGCTCGCTCGAAGCCAATCTCGCCCGCATCGCGAGCGTGCCGCTGGATCGCATTCCCGGCGAAGGCTGGCGCTATTCCGTTGCGACCGACGTTCTGGGCGGCGTGATCGAGGCTGTCACCGGCATCGGCGTTGACGAAGCCATCCGCACGCTTGTCTCCAAGCCGCTGCAACTGAGTGCGGCGTTTCATTGGCCGGAAGAGGATCTTGCCGTCCCCTATCACGATGGCAAACCGGCGCCGGTGCGGATGACCGTCGGCGTGGAGGTGCCGCAGCCTTACATTGAGGGGCCGGGCGTTCGCTTCGATCCGGAGCGCATTCGAGACGCGACCGCCTGGGCCTCGGGCGGCGCCGGAATGGCCGGACGCGCCCGCGACGTGCTGACGCTACTTGAGGCCTATCGCACGGGCGCTTTCCTGGGCGACGATCTGCGTGAGGCGGCGAGGATGCCCAGAGTTGGCGCGGAGGCTCAGGCGATGGGGCCGGGATGGGGGTTTTCCTGGCTGGGCGCCGTCCTGATCGACCCCGCATCGACCGGCAGCCAATGGAGCAACGCGTCGGTTTCCTGGGGCGGAACCTATGGCAATTGGTGGGGTATCGACTTCGCCAGGAAGCGAAGCGTCATCTCGATGACGAACACCGCCTATGAGGGAATGTCGGGCAGGTTCGCCCGGAGCATCGCCGCGGCCGCCTCTATGCCGCTCTCGTAAACCGGGGTCGTCTGCGGCCAGGGGCATGTGGTCGCTCCGGCGGCGCCGAATAGCCAAGACGCCGGCAGCGAGCGAGCGGGACCTTGGGGTCCGGCTTGCTCGCTGCCCCAGGGCGGATCGGGTGCAGCGCGCCCTCGCTCAACGCGCGCGTCAAGAGGCAACCAGGCAGCTACCCAACCCAGCGGGATGATCGAGGCGCCCCCTCGCCCGTAACCCGGCTATTCCGCCGCGAGCGCCAGATGGCGCAGGCGCAGTTCGGGATGCTCGTGGAAGGGCTGCAGCGGTGTCATCCAACGCCGCAGGGTTTCCGCCGCCTCGATCCGCGCCGAGAACGGGTCCTTGCCATGGACGGTCCAGGTGATCGTCTCGTCCAGTTCGAGCAGCCCCCAGGAGCCGGCCGGCTCCGGCAAGGTGGTGAAGCTCTCGGTCAGCGATTGCAGCGTCAGATGCGGAATGCCGTCGACTGTCGTCAGCGTGTTCCAATGGACATGGCCGGAGAGGCAGACGACCGGGACCTTCGCCTGCCGCAGCACGGCGCGCGCCCGCTCCGCGCCGGGATAGGTCGAGAATTCCGGATTGCGCTCGAAATAATAGTTTCCCGTCTGGCCATGACCCGAGATCGGGACATGGCTCATGATCGCGAGCGGGCGGTCGGCGGCGTTCACGGTCGCGGCGAGCCAGAGCAGATCGGCCTCCTGCAGCACGAAGCCGCCGGGGCGGTGGATCTTCGAATCCGCGGCCCAGAGCACGAGCCGCCAATCGCCGAGATCGATGATGCGATGTCCGAGCTTCTGGCCCAGGATCGCCTCGTTCTCGGCGACGCTGAGATGGTCGCGGTCATGGTTGCCGCAGAGATGGAAGCGCGGCGCGGCGATGGCCGAGAACGCCTCGGCGACCTCCTGCTCCAGCCGCAGATCGGTCGCATGGTCGCAATCGGAGATGCGGTCGCCGAGATCGATCACGGCGTCGGGCCTGGCCTGCGCGACGAAGCGGCGGAACTCGGCCATCAGCGGCAGGGCGTGAGCGCCCATCTTGGTGAAGCTGTTCTCGCCGTGGTGGATATCGGCGACGAAGGCGAGGCGAAGGGCTTTGGCCATGGCGGGGCTCGGAAGGTTGGAGATGGCTGGGAGAAAGGTGCAGCCGTCATTGCGAGCACCCGGGTCTTGCCTTCGGCAAGCCCGAGTACAGGCTCCGCGAAGCAATCCAGGAGGGCTCGCTCGGCGGTCCCTGGATTGCTTCGTCGGCTTTGCCTCCTCGCAATGACGGTATCAGGCGGTGATCAGCGGGCAGCCAGCGTCACGCGGCCGGCGCGGAAATCGAGCACATAGGGGATGTGCCCGGGCAGCGGCCGCCAGGCGAGCGAGCGCTTCATGCCGTAGGACTCGTAGGGCTGGTAGAGCGGCAGCACCGGCGGGTCGTTCTTGATCATCTGCATCAGCCCGGCATAGGCCTGCTTGCGCTCTGCGAGATCGGTCGAGTAGCGGAACTTCTCCCACAGCGCGATATAGGCCTCGTCGGCCTTGAAGCGGCCTTCCGAGGCGGAGTTGCCGGTCGGCGCCCACATGATGCCGAAGGAGCCGGCGGGATCGGGGAAATACATCGGGTTCGACCAGTTGCGCGCCATCATCGCGGGCTCGGAGCCGGTCCATTGCTCGGTGACGTTGAGCTGGGTCTTGACGCCCACAGTGCCCCACATCTCCTGGATCGCCTGCGCGGCGAGCAGACCGTTGGTGTAGTAGGCGGCCTGGGTGTCGAAGCGGATCGGGAAACCGTCATAGCCCGCCTCCTTCAGCAGGGCCTTGGCCTTGGCGGGATCGTATTCGAAGGTGTCGAGCTCGGGCATGTAGAGCGGGCCGAACTGCGCGAATGTATGCGAGCTCGGCACCTTCGCCTTGCCGAACCAGAGCGCCTCGTTCAGCGTCTTGCGGTCGATGGCGTAGGACAGCGCCTGGCGCAGCTTCGGATTGGCCATCTTCGGGTTCTGGGTGTTGAAGATGACGACGTGGAAGAGCGGCGTCTGCATGCCCTCGACCTTGAGCTTGGCATCAGAGGCGATCGGATCGAGCTGGTCGGGCGGGATATTGGTGATGAGGTCGACCTCGGCGTTCTTCAGCGCGGTCAGGCGGCCCGAGAGCTCCGGAATGCGCTGGACCGTGACCTTCTGGAACGGCGCCTTCTCGCCCCAGAAGCCGTCATAGCGCTCATAGACCAGCTTCTGATTGGGGACGAATTCGGTGATCTTGTAGGGGCCGGTGCCGACGGGCTTGAGCGCAAAGGCCTCGAAATCACTGGGCTCGGCGACATTGGGATCGCCCGTCAGTGCCATGACGTATGTCTTCGGCACGATCATGCCCTGCTGCACATTGAGCAGGGTCTCGAACAGCGGTTCGGGTTTGGTGGCGGTGATCCGCACCGTCTCGGCGTCGACTGCCTCGACCTTGGCCATGTTGGGCAGCGTGTCGCGCTTGCGCACGGTATAGGGCGGGAAGGTCGAGTTGATGATGCGGTCGAAGGAGAAGACCACGTCCTCCACCGTCATCGGGGCGCCATTGTGGAAGGTCACGCCCTGGCGGATCTTCAATTCGATCTGCGTCGGCGAAACCTGCTTCCAGCTCGTGGCGATGCCGGGCTGCCAGACGCTCTCGGCGCGGGCGGCGTCCTTGCCGATCAGCGGATCGAAGGCGTTGAAGTAGAATTGCGAGCCTACATTGGAGAAATCGCGGCCGGGATCGAGCCAGGGCGCCATGTTCTGCACGCCGACCTTGAGCTCCTGCGCGGCGGCAAGCCCGGTGAGCGCAGTGGTGGCGAGCGCTGCAGCGAGCGCGGTCTTCAGCAAGGTCTTGAGCATGGTTTCAGCCCTTTCGAGACGAGCGAGAGAGGAAGAGGCGTGGCAGGCAGGCGTGGAAGACGGCCATCAGCGTTCACGCAGGCGCACGTCGAGATGGTCGCGCAGGAAGTCGCCGAGCAGCATGGCGGCCAGGCTGACGAACACGATCAGCAGCGCCGGCACCGCCACGATCCAGGATGCGGAGGCCATGTAGTCGCGCCCCTGCCCGACCATGGAGCCGAGCGTCGCGGTCGGCGGCTGCACGCCCAGGCCCAGGAAGGAGAGCGCGGATTCGAGCAGGATCAGGTTGGAGAAGTTCAGGCTCGCCATCACCACGATGGGCGAGACGATGTTGGGGATCATGTGCACGGTGGCGATATGCCAGCGCGTCGCGCCCGCCGCCCGTGCCGCCTCGACGAAAGGCAATTCCCTGAGGCCGAGCACCTGGGCGCGCACCAGCCGGGCGAAATGCGCCCAATAGGCGATGCCGAGCACGCAGATCAGCACCGCGACATCGGTCCCGGCCAGCGCGATGACGAGGAGCGCGACGAGCGTGAAGGGCAGCGACAGCATGATGTCGACGAAGCCCATGATCAGCGCATCGGCCCAGCCACCGAACAGGCCGGCGACGAGCCCGAGCGAAACCCCGAGCGAAAGCCCGATCAGCGTGCCGAACAGGGCCAGCGCCAGTGTCAGCCTGAGACCATGGAGGCAGCGCGAGAGCAGGTCGCGGCCGAGCTGGTCGGTGCCGAACCAATGCGCCGGATTCGCGCGCTCGAAGCCGATCGGCGGGCGTAAGCGGGCGAGCAGCTTCTGCTGGTCGGGCTCGAAGGGCGCGAGCGCCGGCGCAAACAGCGCGAGCAGGACGAGGATGAGCGCCAGCAGCGCCGCGCCGACAACGAGAACGCTCACGCCCGCCGGCCGGGCGAAGCGCCCGCGCTGCTTGGGCTCCGCGCGCGGCTTGGGCTGCGGCGGAAAAGCGATATTGGCGTCCAGGATCTTGGCATCGAGGATATCGGTCATGACCGCTCAGGCTCCAGCCAGGCGCACGCGCGGATCGACCAGCGCATAGGTGAGATCGACCAGGAGATTGACGAGGATCACCGCGCTCGCGACGACGAGGACGCCGAATTGCAGCACCGGGTAGTCGCGCTTGATCGTCGCACCGACCAGGAGATCGCCGACCCCGTTCCAGGCGAAGACGGTCTCGACCACCACCGCGCCCGAGACCAGCGTGGTGATCTGCAGGCCGAGCACGGTGATGACCGGGATCAGCGCATTGCGCAGGCCGTGCTGAAGAATGATCGCGCGCTCGGACAAGCCCTTGGCGCGGGCGGTGCGCATATAGTCCTCGGAGAGGACATCGAGCATGGCGTTGCGGGTGTAGCGCACCAGCGCCGCGACGAAATAGGCCGAAAGCGCGACCGTCGGCATGATGTAATGCAGCAGCGTGCCGGAGCCGGCGCTGGGCAGCCAGTGCAGGGTGTAGGAGAAGATCAGCAGCAACAGGATGGCGAGGACGAAATTCGGGATGGCGTAACCCAGGAAAGCCGCGAAGAGCACGCCGCTTCCGCCTGGCCGGCCGCGCCAGATCGCCGCCAGGATGCCGGCGGGCACGCCGACGCCGATGGTCAGCGCCAGCGTCGCGACCAGGAGCGAGGCGCTCTGCCAGAGCCGCTCGGTGAAGATCGTCGCGACGGGCCGCCGCTCCATCAGGCCGAGGCCGAAATCGCCCGAAAGCAGCGAGCGCCAGAACAGCCAGTATTGCTCGACGACCGTGCGATCGAGCCCCCAATAGGCGATCATCTCGCGCCGCGAGGCGGCGTCGAGCCCTTCCGGCATCAGGAAATCGATCGGATTGCCGGTCAGGCGGGTGGCGAGGAAGACGACCGAGACGATCGCCCAGAGCGTGATCGCCATCCGCAGCACGCGGCCGGTGAGGAATTCGAGCATGTCTTCCCCCTGCCTGGGTCGCCACGGGACATCGCGCTCATTGCCAGGCTTCCGCTCTAGGCTTTGCTGCCCTGGGCCCTTGATGCGATGGCAATGTGGTGGCAGCGCTTCATGACAGGACGATGAACTTAGCTCAGTAAGTATCCAGTTTGACACTGAGCTTATCTCAGTTCATGGATTCAAACATCCGGCTGGCAGATTTTGAGATTCGCGCGATGGGCTCGCTTCGGGATGTTCACGGTTGTCTCGTCGATCTCGACGGAACCCTGGTGCGCGGCCAGCAGGCGCTGCCGGGCGCGAGCGCCTTCCTCGAGGCGCTGGAGGGGCGTTTCGTCATCGTCTCCAACGACGCCGAGCATACGCCGCTGGAGCTGTCGCGCGGCCTGAAGCGGCTTGGCCTGGCGGTCGCTCAGCGCCGCATCGTGCTTGCGGGAACGACAGCGCTCGACGAGATCGCGCTGCGCCTGCCGCGCGCCCGCATCTATATGATGGCGAGCAAGAGCCTGATGGCCCATGCGCGCGACCAGGGGCTCGTGCCGGTGCAGACACGACCCGACATCGTCTTCCTCGGCCGCGACCGGCAGTTCTCCTATGAGCGCCTGACGATCGCGGCCAATGCGGTGCGCGACGGCGCCGAGCTCGTCGCCGCCAATCCCGACCTCGTCCATCCCGGCCCCGATGGTGCGATCGTGCCGGAGACCGGCGCGCTGCTGGCGGCTCTGCTTGCCTGCACCGGCCCGGTGCCACACCGCGTCATCGGCAAGCCCGAGCCCGCCTTGTTCGAGGCCGGGCTTGCCCTGCTCAAATTGCCCAAGCGCGCCGTCGTGATGGTCGGCGACAATCCGGCGACCGACGGCGAGGGTGCGCGGCGCTTCGGCCTGCGCTATTTCGAGATCCGCGACGGGGTGTTCCCGCTTCTGGGAAGCGCCCCGCCCCAGCATGAGAGCGCCAGCCTATTGGCCTTGAGCGCATGACCACCGCAAAGCAGCCCGCCTCCAAATCTGCAGAGATCCGCAAGAGCCCATCATCCCAAGGGTTGGAGGGTGCGCTCGATCGTCTGCAGGCGCTGCGCGCCAACCTGCCGCCGACCGCCGCCCGCATCGCCGATTTCTTCGTCGCCCATGCCGGCGAGGTGGTGCACATGTCGGTCACGGAAGTCGCCGAGCGCACCGGCGCCAGCGAAGGCAGCGTCATCTCGCTGTGCCAGCAGCTCGGCGCGCGCGGCTTCCAGCAGGTCAAGATCGCGCTGGCGCGCGATTTGGTGCAGCCGGTCCAGTTCATCCATGAGGATCTTGCCCGCAGCGACGACACCGGCACGGTGATCGAAAAGATCTTCCGCAGCGATCTCCAGGCGCTGCACGACACCATGAAGGCGCTCGACACCGGCGCGATGGAGCGGGCCGTCGCCGCGATCCTGAAAGCGCGACGCGTCGAGCTCTACGGCATCGGCAGCGCCGCCCCGATCGCGGAGGACGCGAATTACCGCCTGCTGCGCATCGGCGTCGAGGCCAAGGTGGTGGTCGATTCCCATGTCCAGGCGATCAGCGCCTCGCTGACCGGGCCGGATGTGGCTGTCATCACCATCTCCCATTCCGGCAGCACGCATGAGACCGTGACGGCGACCAAGCTCGCCAAGGAGGCCGGCGCGACGACGATCTGCATCACCAATTTCGGCAAGTCGCCGCTGCTCGCCCATGCCGATATCGTGCTGCACACCATGGCGCGCGAAACCCAGTTCCGCACGGAGGCGATGACCAGCCGCATCGCCCAGCTCGCCATCATCGACGCGCTGATCGCCTGCCTGTCGCTGGCCGATTACGACAAGGCCCTGGCGACGATCGGCAAGACCTTCGACGTGCTCTCGACCAAGCGGTATTGAGGCTTCCGGGAGTGGGCTACACCGTCATTGCGAGCGCAGCGAAGCAATCCAGGAGGCGTAGAGCGAGCCCTCCTGGATTGCTTCGTCGCTAACGCTCCTCGCAATGAGGGGCAAGCTGAACAGAAAATGCACTAACGGCGTTCCCGCTGGCGGATCAGCCTGCGGTGGCCGCGCCAGTGCCGGGAGCGGCCGAGCGGGCGCAGATCCGCCCGCAGGACCAGCAGGGATTTGAACGGCCGCGCTCCAGCCTGTGGCTGGCGGTTGCTGTCGTCGATAGAGCCGAGCCGATGGCGGGGCCGAAGCCAGGGGAGTCCACCGGACACCGAGGCTGCTTTACCGGGTTTGAGCCCTGCTATGCCCATCGCGCGCAAAGCCCGCCCCGACCCGCGAAGCTATGCTAAACCGCCTCCGAGCGCTGCCGCTCCTCGCGCGCTTCGTCAAGGATCGCAAAGCCCGTCTTGGCCATCACGTCGGCCTCACGAGCGACGATGTTCAGGACATCCGCCAGGGAGCGCAGGCCGCTCTTGCCGGTCAGGATCGCCAGAGACTGCGCCAGTTCGGCGACATAGTCCGCCGTTTCGCATTGCGCCTGCGACAGCATCGCCAGCCCGTGCAGCTCGTTATGCGCCATAGTCGCATTCGCCGACAGCCAGGCAGCAACGCCGGCCTCGCCACCATGCGACCGCGCCTCCGTAGCACCAGGGTGCTTCACCAAGGATTTTGTCGCCATGTCAGTCCCCCGAATGGCTGCTTTGTTGAGACGACAGCAGCCTACGAGAACAGGCTAGGCTCAGGACGTTGACGAGCTATTTACCATCTTTGCAGCCCGCTCCGTCCATTTGGGGCTGGTTCGAGCAATTTTTGCGCTAAATGTCTGGTCGAAAATACACGTAATGCGCGAAATTTGCTCGGAATACGGTCGAGCAGGACCGCGCAGGCCTCAGGCCGGGCGCACAGCCGGCTTGCCGTCCGGCGGAGTGACAAAATTTGCCCCCGCACGCACGAGCGCTTGATGGATTTTTTCGACCGCGCACGCATGCGCGCCAACAAAACCGTCGAACTCCTCGATCCTTCGGATGGTCGAGACGGGTACGCCCGCCGCTTCCGAGAGCTGCTTGACCGACCAATTGACAATACCGCGCCCGCCGCGGATCTGGGCGCCGCTGAGCCCCCCTGTCGCGCGGCCTGGCGCGGGCCCCTCCTTGCTGGCGTGGATGTCGATGCAGCCGCCGACCCATTCGGTGATCTCGCCGGCCTCGTCACGGACAGGAATGCTGCGCGCGCGCACCCAGCGATAGCTCCCGCTGAGCAAGCGAACGCGCATATCGATCTCGCATACTCCGCCGGCCGCGAGCGCCTTCTTGCGCTCGGCGACGACGCGTTCCGCATCGTCGGGGTGGAGCATCTCGACCCAGCCCCAATCACGGCTCTGTTCGAGACCCTGCCCCGTCAGCTCCTCCCAGCCCTCGAGCCATTCGATGCGCCCATCCGGCCCGGCGCTCCACCAGACTGGGGTGCAGGCGGCCGCCATCGCATCGAAGCGCCGCTGGCTCGCCTTGATCAACTGCCGCGCCTCGTATTCGGCCGATATGTCGAGGAAGGAGCCGATCAAGCGATGCGGCCTGCCGCGATCGTCCAGCAGGAACTCGGCATTGACCCTCACCCAGCGCAGCTGCCCTTTCGGGTTGAGGATCCGAATATCGCGGTGGAGCGGCATGGCGTTGCGCAAGATCAGTTCGATCTCGGCCCGCGGACCGAAATCCGCCGGGTGAATCAGCGCATGGAACATCTCTTCGGAGGGCTGATGCGTTGCCGGGTCGAGGCCCAGCAACCGGAACATGCCGGCCGACCAGCGCACCTTGCGCGACGGCAGCGCCATCGAGAAAATGCCAAGCGGAATCCGCTCCTCGATGAAACGCAGGGTTTCACCGAAACTCTCGTCTTCGTTGAAGAATGCCAGCATTGGACCCCCCGATCCAGTGTCGACGCGCTTCGCGGCATCTGCGCCGCTACCCTGTCTCGAATCAATCACGACAACACCACTTTAGAACAATGCTAAAATCGGTGGTCAAAGATAGATAGACCCCTGATTGAACGGTCGTTAGCTATCGTAACATAAGCAGAGCCTGTCTGTTCCATTTTGGATCGTCAGGAGCATGTCCCGGTTTCCGTAACGAATCGGAGATTTCCACACGGGCTTTGCCAGGGCGATTACTCGCGAGCCGAGTTCGAACGATATTCAAATCGTTACATTGTTACAATTATGCTCGCGGCCTGCTTATTCACCGCGCTTAAAACCGGATGATTTCAGCTGGGATCACGTTGTGTTCCCAGCTGAAATCTGAATCCGCCTCTCATCGAAGAGTTAGAGCAGGATGCTGGAACGTGCTGTTTGCGCAGGGAAACGAGCCGCCATCTTGGGTTGAGCAAGATGAAGCGCCGGGGCCATCGGAGGGCGCGCGACTGCACGCCGCCGCCTGTCCAGGACGACCACGCCTGTCCGGAATCAGGGCTGCACGCATCTGTGAACGGCCGTCACATAGACGGCCGTTCACAGATGCGCGCGGATCGGGGGACGAAGATGCGTCCGCCTGGCTTCAATAAACATCGGCCTGATAGCGCCCGGCCTTCTTCAGCGCGGCGACATAGGCCACGGCCTCGTCGGCAGAGCGCCCGCCATGCTCGGCGACGACATCGACCATCGCGCGCTCGACATCCTTGGCCATGCGCTTGGCGTCGCCGCAGACATAGAAATGCGCGCCCTGCTCCAGCCAGGCGAAGAGCTCGGCGCCGCGCTCGCGCATGCGGTCCTGAACGTAGATCTTCTCCTTGCCGTCGCGCGACCAGGCCAAGGTCAGGCCGGTGAGGACGCCCTCCTGCTTCATCGCGTTCAATTCGTCCTCGTAGAAGAAATCCGAGGCCCGGCGCTGATGGCCGAAGAAGAGCCAATTCTTGCCCGGCGCCTTCGTCGCCCTGCGGTCGTGCAGGAAGGCGCGGAACGGGGCGATGCCGGTGCCGGGCCCGCACATGATGACAGGCGTCGCCGGGTTCTCCGGCAGGCCGAAGCCATGCGCCCGCTGGACATAGACCGGCACCTTGTCGCCGGGCTGGACGCGCTCGGCGAGATAGGTCGAGGCCACGCCCCAGCGCGGGCGCGTGCCGATCTTGTAGCGCACCGTGTCGACCGTCAGCGTGATGCGGCCGGGCGTGGCGACATGCGAGGATGAGATCGAATAGAGCCGCGGCTGCAACGGGTCGAGCGCCTCGAAGAAGGCCTCGGCCGAGAGCTTCGCCTGGCCGAATTTGTGCAAGGTGCCGAGCACGTCGAGCCGGTCGAGATCGCCATCGGGATCCTCGCCCGCCGCCAGGCGCTTGGCCTTGGCGCGGGTTTCGCCACCCGTGACATAGGAGATCAATTGGAACAGCGCATCGGGCGCCGGTCCGAGCGCGCAATCGCTGACAAGCGCCTCACGCAGCGTCTTGCCGTTGACGGGTGCATCCGGCCGCGCGCCGAGCAGCGCGATGACCGCGTCCGCCAAGCGTGGATCGTTCTGGGCGACGATGCCGAAGGCGTCGCCGACGATGTAGTCGAGCCCGCATTCCGAGAGATCGAACTCGACATGCCAGGTCTCCTTCTCCGAGCCCTCGCCATTGAGTTTCCGGCGCGAGAGGAAGGTCGCCATGGCCGGGTTTTCGCGCGAACGGCCGATCGGGCCGGCGGGCGCGACCGGGGCCGCCTCGGCTGCTGATGCAGCGGGAACCGCGCCGCCCTCCTCCACCAGCGTCTTCAGCATGCGCAGCGTATCCTTGCCGCCGGGCGCGCAGAGGTTCAGGCGCGGCTCCTGCCCGGAGGCGATCGCTGCGGAGTAAGTCTCGCAGACATAGCCGCACTGGCCGCAATCCTGCTGCGCCATGGCAGCAAAAAGCTTGCGCGGAAAAGGCTTGCCCTCGGCAAGCGTCATGCGCTCCGCTATCTCCATTGCCGGGTCGTGCCAGGGCGCCCCGTCATCGGCATCGCCCATCACGGCGGCATTCTCGGCGGGCGAGAGCGCGGTGACGCCGGCATTGTCGAGCGAAAGCAGGCCGGCGAAAAAGCCGTTCAACCAGGAGCGCTGCTCCTCGGAGAACGGCGCGGTCTCGGGCAGGACCTGGACGATGGGGGATGGGGACTGGAGCGTCATAAGGTGCCCCTCCCCGTCATGCTCGCCCTTGTGGCGAGCATCCACGTCTTGATCATAGAGTTCGACGGCGGAAGACGTGGATGGTCGGCACAGGGCCGACCATGACGGTTATGCAGAATCGGGCTCATGCCGCGTCTCCGGTTTGCGCGACCAGTGCCTGCAACGCCTCGATCTCGTGGCGGCGGGCGAAGGCGACGAAGCTTTCGTCGGGCGCGGCGCGATGAACCTGCCAGGTGCGTAGGACCGCCTCGACCAGCGCCGGAGCATCCTCCGCCTTGACCTTCTCGCGGAAGGGCCGCGCCATGCCGCCATCGACGCCATAGCCGCCGCCCACGAGCAGATCGTAGCCGGGCACGGTGTCGCCCTCTTCATTGACCGGAACCTTGGCGCCGATCAGGCCGATATCGCCGATATAATGCTGGGCGCAGGAGTGGTGGCAGCCGGTCAGGTGGATGTTGACCGGCGTCTCCAGCGTGATGCGCGGCTCGCAATGGGCGGCAATGGCGAGCGCATCCTCCTTGGTGTGGGCGGCGGCGAATTTGCAGCCCGTCGCGCCCGTGCAGGCGATCAGCCCCGCGCGCAGGATCGAGGTTTCGGCGGAGAGGCCGATCGCCTGGAGATTGGCGACGACATCCTCGACCTTCGCGTCCGGCACGCCCGAGATCAGCAGGTTCTGCCAGACGGTCAGGCGGATATCGCCATCGCCGCAACTCTTGGCGATCGAAGCGATGACGCGCATCTGCGCCACGGTGAGCTTGCCGACCGGCAGCGCCACGCCGACCCAGTTCAAGCCGGCCTGGACCTGCTTGTGCACGCCGATATGGGCGAGGCGGTCATAGACCGGGCGCGGCTTCACCAGGCTCGCATCGACCCGGACCAGCTTGCGCCCGAGCTTGTCCTCGACCGCGGCGAGGAATTTCTCGAAGCCCCAGGCATCGAGCACATATTTCAAGCGCGACTTGTTGCGGTCGGTGCGGTTTCCATTGGCGATGAAGACGCGCACGATCGCGTCGGCGACAGCGACGGCGTCAGATGGCGCGACGATGACGCCGGTGTCGCGGGCGAGGTCGTGATGGCCGGTGATGCCGCCCAGCGCCAGGCGATACCAGATGCCGGGCTCGATGGGCTGGCCTTCGAAACTGGCGCCTTCGCCCAGTTCTATCGCCTGGAAGCCGATATCGTTGGTGTCCTCCAGCGTCGCGATCGACCCCGCGCCGTCAAAGGCGACGTTGAACTTGCGCGGCAGGCCATAGAGCGAGCGGTCGTTCAGGATGTGGTGGTGCCAGGCGCGGGCATGGGGACGCGTATCGAGCAGTTCGAGCGGGTCGATGCCGGCCGTAGCCGAGCCGGTGACGTTGCGGATGTTGTCGGCGCCGGAGCCCTTGGCGGTGAGGCCGAGATCGGCGAGCCCTTCGAGCAGCAGCGGCGCATTCTCGGCGCTGATCTCGCGGACCTGCAGATTGGCGCGGGTGGTGACATGGGCATAGGGGCCGCAGAGCTTTTCCGCGAGATCGGCGACGCCTTCGAACTGCCAGGCCTTCAGGATGCCGTTGGGAATGCGCAGGCGGCACATATAGCTGTTCTGCGCCGGAGCCACGTAGAACAGGCCGTGATAGCGCCAGCGGAAATTGTCCTCAGGCTTGGGATAGGTGCCGGCCTCGGCCTGCGCCTTGAAGCGGGCATAGGCGTCGAAGGGGTGCTCGGCCGCCTTCCACTTCTCCTGATCAACGAGTTTGCCGCCGCCGGAGACGATGCGCGCCTGCGCCTCCTGATGCTCCTTGTCGGGGCCGGCCGGCGCTGCGGCGCCAGCACCTGCAGCCCCGCCGAGCGGGCCAAGCCCACGCGCCGCGCGCGCGGACTGCATGCCGCTCATGAAGCCTTCGAGATAGCGCTTCTGGTCCGGGCTGAAATCGTCGCTCATGGCGTGCTCCCTCCCTTCTCCCACCCATCTCGGGCTTGCCCGAGATGGGCACCCAAGTGCGCATGTCGGAAACATCCGACATGCGTGGGGAGAAGGTGGCAGCGCGAAGCGCTGACGGATGAGGGAAGTCTTGCCGCGTCGCGGTTCCTTCCCTCATCCGACCCGGCTTCGCCGGGCCACCTTCTCCCCCGAGGGGAGAAGGAAGCGGCCTGCGCTGCGCTTTTTATCAAACCAATCATCACGCCGCCTCGACGAAGCGGTGGCGCTCGTAGAGGAATTTCAGGACTGCCTCGCGGGCGGCGATGTAGGTGCGGTCTGCGACCAGATCGAGCCGCTTGCGCGGACGCTCGAGCCGAACGTCGAGCACCTCGCCGATGCGAGCCGAGGGGCCGTTGGTCATCATCACGATCCGGTCCGAGAGCAGCACGGCTTCGTCGACGTCATGGGTGATCATGATCATGGTGTTTCCGAGCGCCGCATGGATCTGCATGATCGAATCCTGCAGATGGGCGCGGGTCAGCGCGTCGAGCGCGCCGAAGGGTTCGTCGAGCAGCAGGATCTTGGGTTCCATCGCCAGCCCGCGGGCGATGCCGACGCGCTGCTTCATGCCGCCCGAGATTTCGGCCGGGCGCTTGTCCTTGGCGTGGCCCATCTGGACGAGGTCGAGATTGTGCATGATCCAGTCATGCCGCTCGGCCTTGCTCTTCTGGCGGCCGAAGACCTTGTTCACGGCGAGCGCGACATTGTCGTAGACGGTGAGCCAGGGCAGCAGCGAATGGTTCTGGAAGACGACGGCGCGCTCGGGCCCCGGCGAATTGACCTCCTTGCCCTCCAGCAGCACCGCGCCGGCGCTGACCGGGGTCAAACCCGCGATGATGTTGAGCAGGGTCGACTTGCCGCAGCCGGAATGGCCGATCACCGAGACATATTCGCCCTTCCCGATGACGAGGTTGATGTCCTTGAGCACCTCCGTCGTGGCGGTGCCGCGCTGGAAGCGTTTGTCGACATGGTCGATCTTGAGATAGCTCATCGCATCCTCCTCAGTTGGTCAGGGTGCCACGGGTGACGATGGTGCCGACGAAGGCGACGAAGCGATCGAGCACGAAGCCGACGACGCCGATGTAGATGAGCGCCACGATGATGTCGGACAGACGCGAGGAGTTCCACGCATCCCAGATGAAGAAGCCGATGCCGACGCCGCCGGTCAGCATCTCGGCCGCGACGATGGCGAGCCAGGACAGGCCGACGCCGATGCGAAGCCCGGTGAAGATGTAGGGCGCGGCGGAGGGCACCATGATCTTGAAGAAGAACTCGATCTGGTTCAGCCGCAGCACCTGCGCGACATTGCGGTAATCCTGCGGGATGTTGCGGATGCCGACCGCCGTGTTGATGATCACCGGCCAGATCGCGGTGATGAAGATCACGAAGATCGCCGAGGGCTGGCTGTCACGGAACGCCGCCAGCGAGAGCGGCAGCCAGGCGAGCGGCGGCACGGTGCGCAGCACCTGGAAGACCGGATCGAGCCCCCGCATCGCCCAGACCGACTGGCCGACGAGCGCCCCCAGCAGCACGCCGACGACCGCCGCGAGGCTGAAGCCGATGGCGACGCGCTGGAGCGAGACCAGGATGCGCCAGCCGAGACCGATATCCTGCGAGCCGTTCCAGAAGAACGGTTCCGTGATCAGGTCCTTGGCTTCCGCCCAGATCTTGGTCGGCGGCGGCAGCGAGGATTGCGGGCCATGCGCGGTGAGCTGCCAGACCAGCAGGATCAGCGTGACCGTGATCAGCGGCGGCAGGATGTTGACGAGAACCGCCTTGAGCCAGGCGCCGAGCCGCTCGCGCAGCGGCTTGCCCGCAACCGCCGGCAGGGTCACCACCTCGGCCTGCACGGCCGCCAGCGCGACGACCTTCGCGCCCGCAGTCGCATTCTTCAAGACAGTCTGACCCATCCCGATACTCCTCTGATTGAATTGGTCCGTCGCATCCGTCATGCCGCCACCGTCTCGCGCGACTGCGCGCCGATGCGCCGGATTTCCGGCAGGCAGGAGCCGCAATTCGTGCCGGCCTTGAGCTGCCGGCCGATATCCTCGGGCGTCATCGCACCACCGCTGGCGAAAGCCGCGCGGATCGCATTGAGGCCGACGCCGAAACAGGCGCAGACCGTGGGGCCGGGATCGGCCGCGCCATCGAGCCGGCGGCCGGCGAGCAGTGCGAGCCGGTTTTCCGGCGCGAGGCCGGCATCGGCGAAGGCGAGCTTGACCGTGTCCCAGAGCGGCGCGCGCCCGGAGGGGCCGACGAAGAGGGCAGCGATCAGCCTGCCGTCACGCGTCACGGCGCAACGATAGGCCCCGCCCTGGCGGTCGATCATCTCGGTGAGGCCATCCTCACCGAAGGCTGAGCGCACGGCCGCCATCAGGTCATCGACCGAGGCGTCGGTCGCGAACAGACGGCCCTGCCCGCCTTCGACCGCGACACTCGCCCACCAGCTTCCTGCCGGCAGGGCGAAGGCCTCGCGCGACAGCACGAAGCCTTGCGAAGCATAGCTCACCGGCGCAACGGATGAGGGCGTCGCCTTCATCTCGGGCTGGCCAGAATAGGGATCGCAGAAGGGCTGCACGGCCGCGCCGATACGCGCATCGGACGCCGTCTCGGCCGACCAGTGGATCGGCGCGAAGAGCGAGCCGGCCGGCACGCCCTCGTCGCGCAGGACCTTGAGCACGACCGCGCCATGGGCGTTCGCGATGCGGGCGAAACCGCCCTCCTCCAGGCCGAAACGGACGGCATCCGCCGGATTCACATGGACACTGGGCTCGCTGACATGGGCCGAGAGGCGCGGGCTCAGGCCGGTGCGCGTCATGGTATGCCAGTGATCGCGGACGCGGCCGGTGTTGAGCAGCAGCGGAAAAGCCTCGCTCGGCTCAGCCGCCAGCGCCGGCATGGCGAGCGGCTTCATCTGGGCGCGGCCGTCGGGCGTGAAGAAGCCACCATTGGCGAAGAGGCGCGCCGTGCCCTGCGATTGCCCGGCGGGCACGGGCCATTGCACCGGCCTGAGCGCGTCATAGCCGCGCTTCGTCAAACCGGCATGGGCGCCGATGTCGAAATCGCGGGTGCCGTCATTCTCGAAGGCGGAAAGCGCGGCATGCTCGGCATAGATTTCGGAGGCATCGGCGAAACCGAAGCCGGCCGCGAAGCCCAGCCGCCTGGCGATCTCGCAGATGATCCACCAATCCGGCCTGACCTCGCCCGGCAGGGGCAGGAAGGCGCGCTGGCGCGAGATGCGGCGCTCGGAATTGGTGACCGTGCCGTCCTTTTCGCCCCAGGCTGCAGCCGGCAGGATGACATGCGGCTTGGCGGCGAGCGTGTCGTTGGAGAGCACATTCTCGGAGACGACGAAGAGGTCGAGCCCCCGCAGCGCCGCCATGACATGGTCGGCGCGCGGCAGGGAGACGGCCGGGTTGGTCGCCATGACCCAGAGCGCCTTGATGCGCTTGTCTGCCACCGCATCGAGCATGGCGACGGCCTTCAAGCCCTCATGCTGCGCCATGCTGGGCGCGTTCCAGAAGCGGCGGACGCGGTCGATCTCGACGGCCGAGTAGCCCATATGGGCAGCCAGCATATTGGCGAGCCCGCCGACCTCGCGCCCGCCCATGGCGTTTGGCTGGCCGGTCAGCGAAAGCGGCCCGCCACCGGGACGGCCGATGCGGCCGGTGGCGAGGTGGCAATGCAGGATGGAGGCGACCTTATCGGTGCCCTGCGCCGACTGGTTGACGCCCTGGCTCCAGGCCGTGACCACGGCCGGCGTGCCGGCCCAGAGCGCGTAGAAGGCGGCGATCTCGGCCGTGCTCAAGCCGGTGCGCGCGGAGACGGCGGCGATGTCGGGCGCGATGCCGCGCGCATTCTCCAGCACGGCCTCGAAACCGCTGGCATGGCGCGCGAGATAGGTCGCGTCGGTCAGGCTGTGTTCGGCGAGATGAACGAGCAGCCCTGCGAACAGGACGCTGTCGGAACCCGGCTTGAGCTGCAGGACGAGGTCGCAATCCTCGGCGGTGGCCGTCACGCGCGGGTCGATGACGACGACCTTGGCGCCGCGCTCGCTGCGGTTCTGCTGGATGCGACGGAACAGCACCGGGTGGCACCAGGCGGTGTTCGAGCCGACCAGCACGATCAGATCGGCACTGTCGAGGTCTTCGTAATTGCCCGGCACCGTGTCGGAGCCGAAGACGCGCTTGTGGCCGGCGACCGTGGAGGACATGCACAGCCGCGAATTGGTGTCGACGTGGGGCGAGCCGATGAAGCCCTTCATCAGCTTGTTGGCGACGTAATAATCCTCGGTGAGGAGCTGGCCGGAGAGATAGAAGGCGACAGCCTCGGGGCCCTCGCGCCTGATGAGCGAGCGGAAGCCCTCGGCAACCGCATCGAGCGCGAGCTCCCAGGTGACGCGGTCATAGCCGCCCGCCGCATTGCGCTTCAGCGGGTGCAGCACGCGGCTGCCCAGGCCGAGCGTCTCACCGAGCGCCGAGCCCTTCGAGCAGAGCCGGCCGAGATTGGCGGGGTGGGCGGGATCGCCCGCAATCGCTGCTCCGCCCTTGCCATCCGGCGTCGCCAGAACGCCGCAGCCGACCCCGCAATAAGGGCAGGTGGTGCGGATGGCGGGATCAGGAATGCCGGGGCCGAGCGCGGCGTCGTCGATGCGCATGTCAGGCGGCCTCCCTGATGCAGTAAGGCTCGCCGAAGGGCAGATCGGCACGGATCGCCGAGATCTCCTGCCCCGAGCGGATCAGGCCGAGATAGAACAGGGCGCCTTGCGTATCGCCGACGAGGACGCAGCCCGCGAGCCTGCCCTCACGCAGCACGAATTTGCGGTAGATGCCGGCCTTGGGATCGCGCAGCACGAGGATCTCGGCGCCCTCGCCCGCCTCGAATTCGCCGGCGGAGAAGACGCCGACGCCGCTGACCTTGAGATTGGTCGCAAGCAGCGAGCCGGCGTAAGCCGCCTCCACCCCTGCGGATTTTTGGCCCGCGAGCCGCATCGCCAGCACGCGCGCCTGTTCATAGGCCGGCTCGACGAGGCCATAGACCTGGCCGCGATGCTCGGCGCATTCGCCGATCGCGAAGATACTGGCGTCCTCGCTCGCCATCGCATCGTCGACGACGATGCCGCGATTGACGGCGAGCCCCGCCGCCCTGGCGAGATCGATGTTGGGGCGCACGCCGATGGCGATGACGACGAGATCGGCCGGGATGATCGTGCCGTCCTGAAGCTCGACGCCCTCGACCTTGTCCGTGCCGACAAAACCCTTGGTCGCGCTGCTCAACCGGACATCGATGCCGCGCGCCGTGATCGCGGCCGCGAGCAGGCCGGCGCCCTCGGCATCGAGCTGGCGCTCCATCAACCGGTCGACCAGATGCAGCAGCGTGACTTGGCCGGCCCTCTGACCGCCGGCTTTTGAGAGACCATAGGCGGCCTCGAGCCCGAGCAGGCCGCCGCCGATGACGACGATGCGCGCGCCGCGCTGAGCATAGGCCCGCATCATTCCGACATCGGCGGTGTCGCGGAAGGTCGCAACGCCTGCCAGATCGCCGCCCGGGAAAGGCGGCTTCAGGGGCTTGGAGCCGGTGGCGAGGACGAGCTTGCCGTAAGGCAGGGCCAGCCCGTCCTCCAGCGTGACCGTCCTGGCCGCACGGTCGATGCCGGCAACGCTGCGGCCATAGATCATCGAGACGCCGCGCGCGCGCCACCAGGCGGCAGGCTTCAACTCGATATCGGGCTCGGCGATCTCGCCCGCCAGCAATGGCGAGAGCAGCACCCGGTTATAGGCAAGCCGGCCTTCCGCGCCGATCACCGCGATGGAATAGCGACCGAGCGCGCGCTGGCTGAGCTCGTCAACCAGCCGCGTCGCGGCCATGCCCTTCCCCACGATGACCAGCGGCTGGGCCATGCGATCAGGCCCCCGCCGTCATTGCGAGCGCAGCGAAGCAATCCAGGGGGGCGTAGGGCCCAGTCCTCTGGATTGCTTCGTTGCTACGCTCCTCGCAATGACGGGAAGCGCTCGTGCTGATCATGCTGCGGATCGCGGGCATCGTTCAGGCGACCCGCTTGATCTTGAGCGCCTTGAGATAGTCCAGCGGCGCGGCGGGATCGAACTTCACGCCGTCGAAGAAGGTCTCGACGCCGCGCGAATCCGCGGTCGGGGCCCCGGCGACGCCGAGCGTCTTGGCGGCCTCGCGCCAGAGATCGGCCCTGTTGGTCTTGTCGACCAGGGCCTTGATGTCGATCGTCGGCTCGAACTTGCCCCAGCGGATGTTCTCGGTGACGAACCAGCTGTCATGGCTCTTGAAGGGATGGGAGACCTCGCCGCCCTGGCCCCAGAACTTCATGTAGAGGTTGGTGCCCTTCACCTCGCGGCCATTGCCGTAGTTGATGTCACCCTGCAGGCGCTTGTTGATGTCGGTGACGGGGACGTTGAACCATTGCCGGCGCCCGACGATCTCGGCGAGTTCCTGGCGGTTCTCCATCTTGTCGGCCCAGATCTGGGCTTCCATCACCGCCATCAGGATGGCCTGCGTCGCCTTGGGATTGGCGTCGACGAAATCGGCGCGCATGCCCAGGATCTTCTCGGGATGCTTGAACCAGAGTTCGCCGGTGGTCAGCGCGGTGTAGCCGATGTTCTGGTTGACCAGCTGCTCGTTCCAGGGCTCGCCGACGCAGAAGCAGTCCATCGTGCCGACCTTCATATTCGCCACCATCTGCGGCGGCGGCACGGTGATGACCTTGATGTCGGTGTCGGGGTCGATGCCGCCGGCGGCGAGCCAGTAGCGGATCCAGAGATCATGGGTGCCGCCCGGGAAGGTCATCGCGGCGGTGAGTTCCTTGCCGGCCGCCCGCTTGCGCTCGAAGGCCAGCTTCAGCGGCGAGGCATCCTTCTGGACGTTGAGGTCCTTGTATTCGTTCGAGACCGAGATCGCCTGGCCGTCCTCGTTGAGGTTCAGCAGCGTGTACATCGGCAGAGGCTGGCCGTTCTGCATCACCTTGCCGGTGCTGTAGAGATGCGTCTTCGGACGCAGGATATGGCCGCCATCGATGCCGTTGTTCTTGAAGCCGAGCGCCATGTTGTCGCGCGTCGCGCCCCAGGAGGCCTGCTTGGCGATGTCCATGTCGGGCAGGCCGTATTTGGCGAAGAGGCCCTTCTCCTTGGCGAGAACGAGGGGGGCTGCATCCGTCAAGGCGATGTAGCCGAGGCGCGTGCCCTTGAGCTCCGGCCCCGCAGTCTGGGCGAAGGCGCCCGACGGCAGCGCGGTTCTGGCAGCGGCGAGCAAGGCGGCCGCGCCGGAGAGTTGAAGGAGCTGGCGGCGGCTGGCGCCGGCCTTTACCGGCTTCACCCTGGTCTCGACTGTCTCGGTCATCGATCGCCTCTCTGCTGAACTGAAAGCTTGGGTCTGGGTCGAACTCGTCTGCGCCGCCAAAACGAAAAACGCCGCGCGAAAGCACCCGGGTGAGGCACGTTCGACAGCGGCGTTGCTGTGCGTTTCGATCTGAAATAGGGCGCGGGCAGCCTTGGCCGCGTTACATCAACACAAACAAGGATCGTGCCAACCGGCTCAAACCGGGGCAATTCTTAGAATTTCAATAGCTTAGAGGTAACGGCCCTCTGCCGGCCGCAGCTGCGGCGCCCTATATTGCGCCGCACAATTCAACCGCAGTCGCACAAAAAATGCGCAAACCTTCAAGGAGGGCTGGCGCTGCCTGCAAAGAGAGCAGGCCGGAAGACGGCCCTGGCCTGCTCGGTCATCTCCGGGCTGCGGATGATCTGGCCGGCCTGTCCCATGCCTGCGAGAATCCAGTCGGCATGCTCGGGATCGGGGCGCAGCGCCTCGCGGTCGAAGCGGATGAAGCGCTCGACTTTGCGGGGCGGCCGCCCCGCTCCCTGCAGCAACTCCCCATGCAGCACCGGCTCCAGGATATCGGCGGGCAGCGCGAGCCGATCGGGCTTCGACAGATGCATGGCGAGGCGGCCAAGATTAGCGGGCTGGCAGGCCCAGTCGCTCGCCCGCAGGATCGCGGCATTGAGCTTCGAGACCGCAGCCGCGCGCCGTTCCGCATCGTCGGCGCGCCAGGCCAGCACCTTGTCGGGGCAGTTGCGGCGCAGATCGACACCGCAATGGACCATGGCGCCGATGCCTGCGGCGACGGCGGCCGTGTTCCAGGGCGCACCCGCACAGAAACCGTCGATCCTCCCGCTGGTCAGCGCCTCCACCGTCTGCGGCGGCGGCACGACCTCGAAGCGAATATCCCGGCCGAGGACGAGCCCGGCCTTGGCCAGCCATTCGCAGAGCAGATAGGTATGGCTGGAGAAGCCGAAGACTGCAGCAAGCGTCAATGGCGGCAGGCCCGAGGCCTTGCGGCGCTCCACCATGGCGGCAAGCGCCTGGGCGGAGATGGCGGTGTCGGCCATGTCGCCCTCGGCGAGCCGCGCCAGCTCCTCATAGCGGCGCACCGAGAAGGTGATCGCCGCGCCATCGAGGTTGAGCGCCAGCGGCGCCGCCATCGGCGCCTTGACGCCGCCGACGCCCAATGTCGCGGCAATGGCGGCAGGCCCCAGCATATGGGCGGCGTCGAACAGCCTGACATTGAGCTTGTCGCGCAGGTTCGACCAGGAGACCTCGCGCACGAGCTCGAGATTGAGGCCCTCGGCCTCGGCAAAACCCTCGTCCTTCGCCAGGATGACGAGAGCGCAATCGACCAGCGGCATGAAGCCGACGCGTAAGTGCAGGGTCATTTCAGCACCTCGGCGGCTGTGATGATGGAGCGCGCAATGTCGACGAGCTTGCGCTTTTCGTTCATCGCCGTGCGCCGCAGGAGCGCATAGGCCTCTTCCTCGGGCAGGCCCTTCATGCGCATGACGATGGCCTTGGCGCGGTCGATCGTCTTGCGGTCCTCGAGCTGCGAGCGGGCCTCGTCGAGCTCCTCGCGCAATTTGCGGAAGGCGTTGAAGCGGCTGATGCAGGTCTGCAGGATCGGCTGCATGCGCTCCTTCTTCAGCCCGTCGACGATATAGGCAGAGACGCCGGCCTCGACCGCAGCCTCGATCGAGGCCGAATCCGACTGATCGACGAACATGGTGATCGGCCGCCGGACAT
This sequence comes from Bosea vaviloviae, assembly GCF_001741865.1. NCBI lineage: Bacteria > Pseudomonadati > Pseudomonadota > Alphaproteobacteria > Hyphomicrobiales > Alloboseaceae > Allobosea > Allobosea vaviloviae. The sequence goes on along the minus strand of NZ_CP017147.1, from coordinate 2,807,361 downwards.
GGCGGCTGACCAGGAACATGTCGGCGAGCGCGTCGCGGCTGGGATCCTCAAGGTCGATGACGACTACGTCGGGGTCATGCAATTCGATGGCCGCGACGAGCCCGTTGGTCGCGCCGATGCGGACGAGATCGGTGAAGCCAGCCTCGCGCAGGCCCTCATCGATGATGGCTGCGCGCACCGGATTGGCATCGACGATCAGGATTTTCAGATCTGGTCTCATGGTCCGCAAGGAGGCGCCGGCATTCCACCCACAGGTGTTACGCCGGTGTCGACAGACTGGAAAGCCAGCAAGAGTCAGGCCAGCAGCCCGCGATGCCTCACGCAGCAGGAGCAGCCCGGAGCCCGCCTGCGGTCTCGATGAAGTCGACCACGGCATCGACGCCCTCGCCCGCCTTCGTATTGGTGAAGACGAAAGGGCGCTTGCCGCGCATCAGCCGCGAATCCCGGTCCATGACCGCAAGATCCGCGCCGACATGGGGGGCGAGATCGGTCTTGTTGATGACGAGCAGGTCCGAGCGGGTGATGCCCGGCCCGCCCTTGCGCGGGATCTTCTCGCCGGCGGCGACATCGATGACGTAGATCGTCAGATCGGCGAGCTCGGGCGAGAAGGTCGCGGCGAGATTGTCGCCGCCGGACTCGATCAGGATGATGTCGAGATTGGGGAATTTGCCGCGCATCTCCTCGACCGCGGCGAGGTTGATCGAGCAGTCCTCGCGGATCGCGGTATGGGGGCAGCCACCGGTCTCGACGCCCATGATGCGCTCTTGCGGCAGCGCGCCCGCCACCGTCAGCAGGCGTGCATCCTCCTTGGTGTAGATGTCGTTGGTGATGGCGCAGAGGTCGTAAGTGTCGCGCATGCGCTTGCAGAGCACCTCCATCAGCGCGGTCTTGCCGGAGCCGACCGGGCCGCCGATGCCGACGCGCAGGGGGCCGTGGGGGGAGCGTGTCACCGATCATAATCCTTCGAAGAGCAGAGCCGCGTAGCCCGCGGCGATCACGAGGCATAGAGGCGCATAGCAACGTCTGTCGAGCGTCGCGAAAGGTTCGAGCGCATGCTTTCGCCGCCAGGCCGGCACATAGCCTGCGACCCCTCGTAGCAAGAACACAGCCATGATCGCGACGCCCGCGCCCATGATCAGCAGGCGGGGCGCCGCACCTGCGAAAGCCCCGGCGAGCAGCAAGGGCCAGAGCGCCGTGCCCGCAATCGCAGCAGCGACAACGATGGACAGGAGCGGCGACGGCATGCGCTTCAGCCTGGCATGGCCGACGACAGTGCTGACGAGGCCCTGCTCGGTCGAGGCCGGCCAGAGGCCGCCCAGCCCCCAATAGACATGCAAGCCTGCGATCACGGCCAGAACGAGCGCCAAAGCCGTCGCGACCGCCATGATCACGAGCGGAACAGCCGCGAATACTGGGTTTCATGTCGCAGCGATGCGAGATCGGAGCGCAGGGCGCAGCCGCCGATATCGTCGAGGGTCGCGGCTTCTGCCTCCGCCGCCGCCTCATGCAAGGCCGGCACCAACCCGGCCGTGATGCGCTGCCCATCGGTCTGGCCGACGATGTTCAGGCGCACCGAGGCCGAGACGAGATTGGCGACGAAGCCGAGCCCATAGGCCTCCAGCGAGGGCCGCAGCGGCAGGTCATGGCCGGCGGCCGCCACGCCGACAGCGATGGGATAGGCGATATCGCCCTGCCAGATGCTGCGCAGCTGCTCGATCGCCTCGCAGGGCCAGGCGGCGCGCACCGCTGCGATAAAGGCGTTGCCCTGCGTCACCGTTTCCAACCGACGTTCGGCCGAATTGGCCAGCGCCAGGGCCAGCTCCGCGGTCTCGATGAGGCCGGCATCGTCGCCAGTTTCCACCATGCGGCAGGTATTGGCGAACAGGATCAGGTCGTTGCGCAGCGAGCCATGGACGACGAGGGCCTCGAGCCAGTCCCGCAGCGTCGCGGCGTCATGAAGATCGCCCGCCTCGAAAGCCCATTCCAGCCCGTGCGAATAGGCGAAGGCGCCGACCGGGAAGGACGGCGACAGCCAGACCATGAGCGGGAGATGGGCCGACGACATGAGCGGCGCTCAATGGTCGTGGCTGTGGCCCTTGTGACCATGTTCGGCGCCATGCTTGTGGCCGTGGTCATGCCCGCAGCCGCAATCATCACCGTGAGCATGCGCGGCGTGGTCATGCGCCTTGTTGTCGTGAGCCTTGTGGTCGTGGGCCTTGTGATCATGCGCCTTGTGATCATGGCCCGCATGGTCGTGCCCGTGATCATGGTGGGCGTGATCATGATGCTCATGGTCGTGATGGGCATGATCATGGCCGGCATGATGGTCGTGCCCGCAGCCGCAAGCATCCGCCGCATGGGCGTGCCCGTGATCGTCCCCATGATCGTGATGGTCGTGGCCGTGGTCATAGGCGCCGCGTTCGGGCTGGAAGGGGCGCGTCACCGCGTTCATGGCGCAGCCCTGGCCGCGGATCATCTCCGCCAGGACATGGTCGTTCTCGATATAGATCGCGTCGCCGCTGATCTCGGCCGGGGTGTGGCGGTTGCCGATATGCCAGGCCAGCCGCATCAGGCGCAGCGGGTTCTCGGCACGGATCTCGAGCAGGCTTTGCGCCGCCGCCTTGATCACGACCAATCGGCCGTCCTCGAGCCTGACCGCGTCACCGTCTCCAAGCGCGGTCGGCTTGTCCAGGTCGAGCAGGATGTCGAGCCCGCCATCGCCCTTGAGCGCGAGACGGCGGCGGTTGCGATCCTCATGGTCGAGCGTCAGCGTCTCGACGATCTTGTCCGCTTTGACTGCAGCCTTGCGAACGACGGAGGTGGCACGCAGCATGATGTTAAACCCGTGACGATGGTGGATCAGAGGCGATCAATGGATCGCGGTTCGACCACTTCGATCACCGGAGGGGCGCTGACGCAAGCCCCTGCGACATTGAGGAAGGCGATGAGATGCGGCGCGGCCATGTGCCGATCGATGTCGGCGCGCGTCTCCCAATGCTCGATGGTCAGGAAACGGCCGGGCTCGGTGAGGCTCTCATGCATGTCATAGGCAAGGCAGCCCTGTTCGCGGCGGGTGGCGATGATGCAATCATGCGCAGCGGCGGTGAATGTGGCGCGCGCCTCGGCCAGCACCTGCGCCCGGGCGATGACGATGATCGGATCGGACATGCGGCCTGAAGCTCCGGAACGATCGAGGGTTGCCTGATTCCCCGATTACATCTCGACGTTGTATCCGGGCGCAACAGCGTAAGCTGCATGGTTGACCGAAGATTAACAAAAAAGACGCGCCAGAGCGCTGCGCAAAAAAGTGGCTACCGGTTTTTCGCATGAGCAATGCTCGCATTCGGACGTTTCCGTCCGAATGCGACGTGATCTAGCGCCCGGCCATGCCCACTGCTGCGATCTTGCGCGGCTGCTCCTCGCCTATGCCGGCGCGCTTGTCGAAAGCCTTCTGCGCCCGGCTGATCTCGCCATGGTGCTCATAGGCCCACAGGCCGAGCGCCTGGACCGGCAGCCAGAGCGAGCGGCCGAGACCGGTCAGTTCATAATCGACGCGCGGCGGGATCGTCGGGAAGACGGTGCGGTTGACCAGCCCGTCGCGCTCGAGCCCGCGCAGGGTCAGGGTCAGCATGCGCTGCGAAATGCCGTCGACCATGCGCTTGATCTCGTTGAAACGCCGCGGCCCGTCGCCGAGCAGACGGACGATCTGGACGCTCCATTTGTCGCCGATACGGGCGAGAACCGGCGCGACCGTGCGGCAATTCTCGGTCACATGCGTGTGCCCCTGTTCCAAAAATGTGCCTCCTTGTCGTGATTTAAGCAGGCTCGTACATAGCCTCAGTATCAAACATATACCAGAGAGGCTTCCCATGAAACTGCTTCATCTCGACTCCAGCATCCTCGGCGACAACTCGGCCAGCCGCGAGGTTTCGGCAGCCATCGTCACCCGCCTGCGCCAGGCCGATCCGAGCCTCGACGTGACCTATCGCGACCTTGCCGCCGATCCCGTCCCGCATCTGTCCGGCGCCTATCTCGCCGCCGCCGCCGGCGCGCCGGGCAGCGAGGCGCTCCAGCAGGAGGTCGCCACCAGCACGGCGATCATGGACGAGTTCCTCGCGGCCGATACCGTCGTGATCGGCGCGCCGATGTACAATTTCACCATCTCGACCCAGCTCAAGGCCTGGATCGATCGTATCGCCGTCCGCGGCAAGACCTTCAGCTATTCGGAGAACGGCCCCCAGGGACTGGCCGGCGGCAAGCGCGTCATCATCGCCGTCGCACGCGGCAATCTTTACGGGCCCGGCGCGCCGGCTGCACCGCTTGATTTCCAGGAGCCCTATCTGCGCGCCCTGTTCGGCTTCATCGGCATCAGCGATGTCGAGTTCATCCGCGCCGAGGGCATCGGCTTCAGCCCCGAGCACCGCAAGGCCGCGCTGGCGAGCGCGCAGGAGACCGCCGCCGCGCTCAAGCCGACCCTGCCGAAGGCGGCGTGACCACGGGAAGCCCATCCCGTCATTGCGAGGAGCGAAGCGACGAAGCAATCCAGGGGCGCGTCGGGCTAGACCTCCTGGATTGCTTCGCTTCGCTCGCAATGACGGAGCAGCGGTTCTCAGGCTAGAGCGGCGATCTGAGAGAGGGATCGGTCGATCGGTCGCGCCCAACCGTCGCGGCCGATCGCGCGCGCTTCATCCAGCGCGTCCTGCAACTCGAATGGCGCGGCCTCCCGCAATGCCGTGACCAGCGCCGCTGCCTGAGCGAGGTCCTTGCGGCTCTTGGCGGCCTCATGCGCCCCGCGCTTCTGCGCCAGGATGAGCTTGTGCACCGCGAAACGTGCGGGGCGGGGGAGCGAGACCGCCACGCCCGCGCCATGCAGCGCGACAGCCGGAACGGGCTCCTCGATCAGCCAGTCGAGAGCGTTTTCGAGCGAAGTGGATACCGGTTCGCGTGAAGAAAACGCGTCAAAACAAGGATCTAGAGCAATTGAGCGCTCCAACTGGATCGGAAATTGCTCGAGATGTTGTAATGGAACGGCTCCCGCAGCGAGCGCCTTGAGCGGCATCGGATTGCGATCCGAACGTCGCCGCTGCGGCGTCAGGAGATCGACGACGAAGCTCTCGGCATTGCGGAAGCGCGCCGGCGGAGCCCTCGGATCGAGCCCAGGCAAGCCGGTGAAGCTAGCATCGGCCCTTTGCAGAATCGCGATCATGCTGTCTCCCGCGACCTCGCCATCGAGCGCGAGGTCGGCGGTGGCAAGATCGGCATCCTGCGTCATCACCGTGGCGGAGGGCAGGATCGCGCCCAGAAGCGGCGGATAGCATTGATAGGCCGCCGTTCCGACCAGCACCGCGCCGCGCCGGAACAAGCCGGCATGGGCGACAGCATCGAGCACCTTGCCGAGCGTCGCAGTGGGACCTGGGATGAGCCGCCGCAAGGTCGAGACGAGCCGGCGTCGCTCCTGCCGGCGCGCCATCTCGGCTTTCGCCGCCTCGGCGCGGGCGATGACCGCGGGATCGTCGGCGCGGCCAAGATGCTCGATCGTACGGCTCGCGCCGACCCAGCGCTGGAGGCGCAGATAGCTGATCCCGCCGACCGTCGTGGCGACGACCGTCGCCTCGTCGGACGAGGCCATCCCGACCTGCTGCTGCAGATCGGCATAGAGCGTCTGGATGTTGAGCGGGATGCGCTGCATGGAGACTTAGTAGCATAGATTACCGTTTGTGCTACTAAGTTGGCCTATTACCGAGAAGCCCATCCCGTCCCGACTGCTTCGCTTCGCTCCTCGCAATGACGGCGCAGCAGCTCTCAGAACAGGAAATAGCGCTGCGCCAGCGGCAGTTCCTTGGCGGGTTCGCAGACCAGCAATTCGCCATTGGCCACCACGGCATAGGTCTCCGGATCGATCTGGATGTCGGGCGTGGCGTCGTTGTGGATCATGCTCTTCTTCGAGATGCCGCCGCGCGTGTTCTCGACCGCGACCATCTCCTTGTCGGTGCCCAATCGCTGCTTCAGGCCGTTGGCGATCGCAGCCTGCGAGACGAAGACCAGCGAGGTCGAGGTCACGGCCTTGCCGAAGGCGCCGAACATCGGGCGGTAATGCACCGGCTGCGGCGTCGGGATCGAGGCGTTGGGGTCGCCCATCGGGGCTGCCGCGATCATGCCGCCCTTGATGATCAGGTCCGGCTTGGCCCCGAAGAAGGCCGGCGACCAGATCACGAGATCGGCGAGCTTGCCCACGGCGATGGAGCCGACATGGCGCGAGATGCCATGCGAGATCGCCGGGTTGATGGTGTATTTCGCGACATAGCGCTTGGCGCGGAAATTATCCGCCCCCGTACCGGCATCCTCCGGCAGCGGGCCGCGCTGCACCTTCATCTTATGGGCGGTCTGCCAGGTCCGGGTGATGACCTCGCCGACGCGGCCCATGGCCTGGCTGTCAGACGACATCATCGATAGCGCACCGAGATCGTGCAGGATGTCCTCGGCGGCGATCGTCTCCTTGCGGATGCGGCTCTCGGCGAAGGCGAGATCCTCCGGGATCGAGGGCGAGAGGTGGTGGCAGACCATGAGCATGTCGAGATGCTCGTCCAGCGTATTGACCGTGAAGGGCCGCGTCGGGTTGGTCGAGGAGGGCAGCACATTGGGCAGCCCCGCCACCTTCATGATGTCGGGCGCATGGCCGCCGCCCGCCCCTTCCGTATGGAAGGCGTGGATGGTGCGGCCTTTGAAGGCCTTGATCGTGTCCTCGACGAAGCCCGACTCGTTCAACGTGTCGGTGTGGATCATCACCTGGACGTCGTAATCGTCAGCGACCGAGAGGCAGTTGTCGATCGCGGCCGGCGTCGTACCCCAATCCTCATGGAGCTTGAGAGCGCAGGCGCCGGCCTCGACCATCTCGATCAGCGCGCCGGGCAGCGCCGCATTGCCCTTGCCGGCGAAGGCGAGGTTCATCGGGAAGGCGTCCGCCGCCTTGATCATCTGGCCGAGATGCCAGGGGCCGGGCGTGCAGGTCGTCGCCAGCGTGCCATGCGCCGGGCCGGTGCCGCCGCCGAGCATGGTGGTCAGCCCGCTCATCAACGCGTCCTCGATCTGCTGCGGGCAGATGTAATGGATATGGCTGTCGAAGCCGCCGGCCGTGATGATCTTGCCTTCGCCCGCAATCACCTCGGTGCCGGGGCCGACGATGATGGTCTCGTCGGGAGCGAAATTGCCGAAGCCGCTCTGGATGTCGGGATTGCCGGCCTTGCCGATGGCGCAGATGCGGCCCGCTTTGATGCCGATATCGGCCTTGACGATGCCCCAGTGGTCGAGGATCAGCGCGTTGGTGATGACGGTATCGACCGCACCGTCGGCATTGCGGACCTGGCTCTGGCCCATGCCGTCGCGGATGACCTTGCCGCCGCCGAACTTCACCTCCTCGCCATAGGTGGTGAAATCGCTCTCGACCTTGATGACGAGCTCGGTATCGCCGAGGCGCACCGTATCGCCGGTGGTGGGGCCGAACATCGCGGCATAGGCGTTGCGCGGGAAGGGAAAGGGCATGGCTGGGCTCCGGCTAGAGCATTTTCGAGCGAAGTGGATACCGGTTCGCGTGAAGAAAATGCGTTAAAACAAAGGCCTAGAGCAATTGAACGATCCAATCGGATCGAAAATCGCTCTAGGTCAAAATCGTAAAACCGGCCTCCGACGGAGCGCCGCGATCGAATGTCATCGTCTCCATGCATCCGGCGTGCCGGTTCAGCACGCCGATCAGCGCGTCATTGAAGCCACTCCCATTCGCTTTCGCGACATCGAGCGCGAGCCCGACTCGCTCATGGGCTTCGAGCGTCAGATTTTCGCCGCCCAGGAGCGACCGCACAATCTCGTGGATCTCGTCGCGAGGCGCCTTGAATTTGCGCGCCAAGGTCCAGGTCACCTCGGCCAGAACGACCAGATTGATGTAGCCGCGTTTCTGCGGCGACAGCCGGGACAAGACGTTGCGTGCAAGGGGAGAGTGGATCGGATCATCGTTCATCAAGGCGCGCAGGAGAACGTTGGAATCCAATCCGATCATGCAGCCCGTCCGCGCTTCTTGGGAGGCAGGGTCGCTTCATCTTCGGCTACGACCTGGTCTGCGATCGCATCATCGTCGTCCGCATAGGCCGGATCGGCCGTGAGATGCGACAACATCCCGAAAAGCGCTTCGATGGGAAGGTTAAGCGCCCTCAGGAAAACGCGCCCATCAGGCGACAGCGCGAACTCGACGCGATCTCCCGGCTTCAAATTCAAGGCCCGGCGGATCTCGACCGGAACCGTCATCTGCCCCTTGGCGGTGATTGTCGATGCGAGCACAGGCATATCTTGTCTCCCACACCCCCCCCCAAATTCCTTACTTATCATGAAAAGTAAGGAATAACCAGTGTTTCAGGTATTCTCCGTCCTGGTCGCCCCAGCGTCCGGCGCGTCGACAAGAGCCGGCTTCGGCTTCGGTCTCTTCTTCGCCTTCCTGACCACCACCTTCGGCCGTTTCGGCTTGATCGCCTGCTGGTCCTGCAGCAATTCGAGCTGGACCTGCTGGATCTCGGCCAGGCGCTGCCATTGCCGCGTGATCAGGTGGTCCATCTTCTCGTGGAGATGGCGGATTTCGAGCTCGGCCTTGAGGTTGACCTGATAGTCGTTCGATGAGCGCAGGCGATCTTTCTCCTCCTGCCGCTTCTGGCTCATCATGATGATCGGCGCCTGGATCGCGGCAATGCAGGACAGCAGGAGATTGAGCAGGATGAAGGGATAGGGATCGAAGGCCTTGCCCTCGCCGATGATCGCATTGATCGCCATCCAGACGACCAGGACCATGCCGAAGCTGATCAGGAAGGACCAGGAGCCACCGAACTTGGCGAGACCGTCGGAGAGGCGCTCGCCCAGCGTGCGATGCTCTTCGAAATCATCCTCGATGTTCTCGGCGATGGTCTCCTGCCGCGCGATGCTCTCGGCGACCTCGCGGTCGAGATCGGAATATTCGCCGTGCTCCTCGCGCAGGATCTCCTCGACATAGCGCGTGCGATAGCGCGCCAGCTCCTTGACGCTGATCAGGCTGTGGTCTTCGAGCTCGGGAAAATCGCGCCTGATATGCTCGGCCAGCGTCGGCCGCAGGCTGTCGAGGACGACGAGGTTCTTGCGCGCCATCTCGACGCCGGTGAGCGCGCAGACGCCCTTTTTCTTGCTGAGCTGCGCCACCGCCTCGGCAGGCGGCAGCTCGGCCTCGTTCAGGATATCACTCATTACCAACCGGCCCGTTCAAAGCTTGCCCATCACATCCTGGCGGAAGCCATAGACCTCGCGCTTGCCGGCGAGCGCCACCAATCTCACCTCGCGGGTCTGGCCGGGCTCGAAGCGCACCGCCGTGCCGGCCGGGATGTCGAGCCGGAAACCGCGCGCCTTGTCGCGCTCGAAGCGCAGCGCCGGGTTGGCCTCGTAGAAATGATAATGCGAGCCGATCTGGATCGGCCTGTCGCCGCTATTGGCGACGGTCAGCGTCAGGCTCTCGCGGCCCTCATTCATGATCAGATCGCCCGGCAGCGTCGTGACCTCGCCGGGCTTGAGCCTGCCGGCCGAGCCGCGGATCGGCTCATGCACGGTGACGAGCTTGGTGCCGTCGGGAAAGGTCGCCTCGACCTGGACGTCGTGGATCAATTCAGCGATGCCGTCCATGACCTGGTCGGCCGTGATGACATGGGCGCCGGCCTCCATCAGATCGGCGACCGATCTGCCGTCGCGCGCACCTTCGACGACGTAGTCGGTGATGAGCGCGACGGCTTCGGGATAGTTCAGCTTGACGCCGCGCTCGAGCCTTCGCCGCGCCACCATGGCAGCCATGGCGACGAGCAGCTTGTCCTTTTCGCGCGGCGTCAGATTCATGCCTTCACCTTTTTGTCTTCATCCTCGGAGGTTTCGTCTTCGGCGACCTCCTCCTCGTCTTCGTCGCCGTCTTCCTCGGACTCGTCGTCCTCGTCCTCATCGCCGTCAAGCTCGGCATATTCATAGGCGAAGACGATCTCGCCGGTGGCGGGGTCGAAGCTGCTGGAAGTCGATTCGTCGAAGGCTTCGATCAGCATCTCCGCATCATCGGGGCCATCGACATCGAAGCGGCGCACCGCCTCCTCGCCCTCGCCGCTCAAGGCAAGCTCGACCGCCCACCCGCGCGCGCCGGTGTCATAGATGCATTTCAGACCATGGATCGCCAGCATGATGCTCTCCTCAAATTGACCAGGTGCGCGGCAGCGCACGACCGGTCAAATGCCCGAGCAGCGTGACGAGGACGCGACGGAGCGCCTGTGCATCCGGAGAGAGCAGACGGATCACCAGCAGATCGGAGACAATGCCGGCGCCCGCTTCGACATCGGGAAGGGCATCCGCGAGCAGCCCACGCACATCGTCGAGCCCTGCGAGATGCTCAGGCCCCACTGCGACCAGCGTGGCGGAGGCGCGCGCGCCAGCCGCGATCGCAGGGCGCGCAAGGCTCGCCGCCACAGCCCCTTCGAGCCGCAGATCATCGGCGAAGATCAGCTTGCCCTCACGCCGGATGCGCCAGCGATCACGCAACGAACCGCTCAGCATCGCCTCGCCCATGGCGCTGCGGCCGAAGAAGACCGATTCACAGGCGACCAGCCTTGCATCCGCCGCGAGATCGATCGTCAGCTTGCGTGCGAGCCGCGCGCCCGAGAACAGGATGCTTTCCTGCGGCAGCCAGGCCAGGCTCGCGCCCGCCTTGAGCGTGAGCGCCGTCTCGATGCGGGTCTCAGTGCCCTGGCTGCGATAGATCTTCTCGGCGGCCTGGCTGGTGATGACCGCGTCGCTGCCGGCCTCCAGCACTGCTGCGATCCGCATCGCATCGCCGCCGGCCATGCCGCCGCCGGTGTTGATCAGCACGGCCTCGCAGCTCGCGTCGAAGGTCGTGGGAAAGCGGGCGCGGTAGCCGCCCGATTCCGCCAGCTCGAGACGATGCGTCCGCGCTCCGACCCGGCCGAAGCGCAATCGCACGCCTCCGTCTGCCCGCACATAGGCCGGCAGGAGCGGGTCACTGGCTGCCGGCACGGGCGGCGCGAACATGGCAAACCTTGAAACGAGCGAACGCCGCCAATCTTCCGCGCGGCTCTTGTCCGGGCAAGGGCTTGCGCGATCTCGCCTGCCTAAATTTCAGGCAGAACTTCACCGCGAACCGCCGCCAGTCAGGGTCGTTGCGCCAGCCGTCGCTGCAGGAAATCCGCCGCGCTCTGATGTGCGGCCCTGGCCTGGCTGGTTCCCGGGCGGAGAAAGAAATCATGCCCGGCGCCGTCATAGACGTCGAGGCTTGCCGTTCCGCCCAGCCCCCGCGCCATCCGCTCCAGATCTCGCCCCAGGGACAGCGGGAAAACCCGATCGGCGGCGCCCCAGATCAGGCGCAAGGGCGGAAGCGCGCGAACCTGCCGGGAGTAGCCCTCGGGAAATCCACCATCGACCAGGACCAGGGCCGCGATGTCGGCATTGCCGACGGCGCTTGCGGCCGCCACATTCGCGCCCAGCGATATGCCGAGCAGGCCGATTGCCCCGGCATGGCGAGGCCGGGCTTTCAGGAAGGCGGCAGCGGCGCGCGCGGAGCCGATCCAATCCGGAAGACGCTGCGCGTAGTATCGCTTCCGCGCCGCAGCGCCATCAGCTCCGGCGATTGCCCGCACATCCTCCCGCGACAGGACATGCAGAAGGAAAACGTCGAGCCCGGCCGCATTGAACGCCTGCGCCATCTCGCCATAGGCGGGCGAGCCGAAGCCCTTGCTGCCGCTCAGGATGACGATAGCGGGGCGCGGCTCCGGCCCTTGGCGTTCATAGGCTTCCATCGCCACGGACCCGGTCGGGGTGGGCACGTCGATCTCTCGGCGGGAGACCTCCGTCGCCGAGGCCGTGGCCATTACGAGCCAGAACCACGCGAAGGCAGCCAGCGCTTTCAAAAACTGTCTGGAAACTCCAGCTCTCATCCTGAGGAGCCGCGAAGCGGCGTCTCGAAGGACGCTCCAGGAGACTCCCGTGCAAGCTGGAATATCCTTCGAGACGCACTCTTGCAGAGCGTTCGTCAGGATGTGGGACGATGGGGACAAACGATCTCTCCGAGCCTGATGATTTTGGCCGGCCCCACTCCGTCATTGCGAGCGAAGCGAAGCAATCCAGAGGTTTGCGTGAGCCCTCCTGGATTGCTTCGTCGCTCACGCTCCTCGCAATGACGGCTCTGGCTGGATGGAAAAGACTCTTGAACGCGAACTGACCCGGTCGCTTTCTCAGCCGGCCTGCGCCAGAAAGCGCTCGACCTCCTCGCGCCGGGGTGCGCCGGCGCGGCCGCCGAAGCGCGTGCATTTGATCGCGGCGGTCGCTGAGGCGAAACGGATCGCCGCGCGCTCGCCTTGCCCCTCCGCCAGCGCCAGCGCGAAGGCGCCGTGCCAGACATCGCCTGCGCCCAGCGTATCGACCGCCGCGACGGCAAAGGCGGGGATATGCGCGGTCTCGCCATTCTCGACGAAGAGCACGCCGTCCTTGCCGAGCGTCACCGCAAGCCAGGTGGTAGCGTCGCGGGCGATCTTTGCGAGGCCGAGGCGCGGGTCGTCCTCCTCCGACAACTCCTGCAGCGCCTGCGCGCTGAAGGCGACGTGGCTCGCGGTCGCGACGAGATCGGGATGGGGCGGCTTGCGGTCGGCGTCGAGCACACCGGGGAGGCCGGCCTTGCGTGCCAGGGTCAGGACGGCGAGCGCGCCCTCGCCCCAGCGCGTATCGGCCAGCACCGCGCCCGCCCCCTCGGGCAGGCTCCCGGGCAGCCAATCCGTCGTCATCGGCATGGCGGGATCGGAATAGGAGATCACCATGCGCTCGCCTTCGGCATCGACCAGGATGGCGGAGACCGGCGAGCGCAGGCCGGGCGCGCGGAGGGAGAAGCCGGTGTCGACGCCCTCGCCTCTGAGTTCAGCGACGATCTGGTCCCCGGTCAGGTCGTCGGCGAGCCGCGTCGCCAGCCAAGAACGGCCGCCGAGCCGCGCGATCGCGACCGAGGCGTTGCCGGCGCAGCCGCCGCCGACCACGGCGAGGTCGCGCGAGCGATATTTTTCGCCGCGCGTCGGCATGGTCTCGACGCTGTAGACATAATCGAGCGTGGCGATGCCGAGGGAGAAGACGCCGGGGCGAGCAGGTTCAGGAGCCAAAGCGCTGACCTTCGATATCGGTGTGGACGAAGTCGTCGCCCTTATAGGCGAGCCGCGCGCCAGCGGCGCGGGCGGAAGCATAGGCGAAGCAATCGCCCATGTTGAGGCGCGCGCGATGGCCGGTGGAATGATGATAGAGGGCGGCACAACGATGCGCGATCCGACCAACCTCCGCGTCGATCGCGGCAACGCGGATATTCGCGTCCTCCAAGAAGGCCTGAACCACGCGATACCCATCGTCGATGCTGAGGCGCTTCACTGCGGCGAGGCGTGTCGACGCCTCGAACATTGCAAGCGGCGACGTCACCAACTCGTTCTCATTCAATAGGGCCTCTCTGATCGCGACGGCCTCCGCCTCTTCGAGCAGATTGGCTACGATGACCGACGCATCCAGGAACATCAGGCGTCGCCGTATTCGCGGTCGAAGAATTCCTTGTGCGTCAGGCCGTCATCGACCGTCGGATAGGCCGCCAGCATCTCCTGCGCCTTGCGAGTCGCCTCCTCGATTTGCCGGCGCCGCTCCTCGCGGCGCTTCAGCTCGCGCTCCACGGCCATGCCGATCGCGGCCTGCAAGCTGATCCCGTCACGCTCCGCGAGCTCGCGGACCATGCGGTCGATCTTCGGATCCCGGACGAGAATACCCATGCCAGCCTCCATGATATCACCGGATGATATCATGGAGGCTATCGCAACCCAAATGCCGGACCGCCCTCACCAAGCCCCGGTGTTCGGCATGCTCGTCCAGGGCTCGGCCGGCGGCTTGGGATCGCCCTTCTGCAGGATCTCGATCGAGATGTTGTCGGGCGAGCGGATGAAGGCCATGTTGCCGTCGCGCGGCGGCCGGTTGATGGTGACGCCGGCCTTCATGAGCTTGTCGCAGGTGGCGTAGATATCGTCGACCTCATAAGCGAGGTGACCGAAATTGCGGCCGCCGGTATAGACCTCCGGATCCCAGTTATAAGTGAGTTCCAGCGTCGGGCGGCCGCGGCTGCCCTGCTCCCTGACGGTCTCGACCTCGTCGGGCGCGGCCAGGAAGACCAGCGTGAAGCGACCTTTTTCGTTCTCGATGCGGCGGGTCTCGACCAGCCCGAATTTGGTCACGTAGAAATCGAGCGCTGCGTCGAGATCGGTGACGCGGACCATGGTGTGGAGAAAGCGCATCGTGGACTGCCTCTTGTTTCGATCATGGCGGGTTTTCAATTATGGGCGGGTTGATCTCGATCCCGGATCGGGCCAAACCCTGCGCATTCCTAGAGCATGACACCAAAGAGTGGGAACCGGTTTTCGGACCAAGCCCTGTTTTGGCCCCAAATCCTGCTCTGACCATTGATGACAGCCCGATACGGGATTTGCCATGACGAGAACGGACGACGCAGAGGTGCGGCCGGCGCCGACCGCGCTGCAGATCAGCGCGATCAAGCGCCGCGCGGCGATGCTGTCCGTGATGGCCACCATCCTGCTCACAGCCGCGAAGGTCGTGGCGGCGATGATCTCGGGCTCGCTGGCCCTGCTGACCGACGCCCTCCAGGGCCTGGTCGATATCGGCTCGACCCTGTTCACCTGGTTTGCCGTCCATGCCGCCGACAAGCCGGCGGATGAGGAGCACCATTACGGCCATGGCAAGCTCGAGGCGCTGGCCGCCCTGGTCGAGACCGCGATCCTGTTCACGCTCGCCGGCGCGATCCTCTGGGAGGCGGGTTCGCGGCTGTGGCTCGGCATCGCCGAATATGTCGCCGTCACGCCCGTGGTCATCGGCGTGATGCTGCTCTCGATGACGGTCGATGCTTTGCGCTGGCGCTCGCTCAGCCGCGTCGCCAAGGAGACCGGCAGCGAGGCGCTGGCCGGCGAGGCGACGCATTTCTCGACGGATTTCGTTGGCTCCGCGCTGGTGCTCGCCGGCCTGATCGGCGTCTGGGCCGGCGCGCCGCGCGCCGACACGATCGCCACCTTCGCGATCGCCGCCTTCACCGCCTTTTCCGCCTTCAGGCTCGCCCGGCGAACCATCAACACCTTGATGGATGCCGCGCCGGAAGGCGTCAGCGAGCGCTTGAACAAGATCGCGGCCGCCGTGCCGGGCATCGTGGCGATCGACTGGATCAGGGTCCGCCCGGCCGGCGGGCGAACCTATGGCGAGATCGGCATCCGCGTCTCGCGCACCTTGCCGCTCGACCGGGTCGTGGCGATCAAGCAGGCGCTGCTCGACGCCGTCGAGAAGGAAGAGCCCGGCGCCGAGATCACCATCGCCGCCAACCCGATCCAGGTCGATGACGAGACCGCGCTGGAGAAGGTGCTGTTGATCGCGCTCAAGCTCAAGATCCCGGTGCATCACGTCACCGTCCACACCATTGGCGGGCGGCTCTCGGTGAGCCTCGACATGGAGGTCGACGCCAAATTGCCGCTGGGCGAAGCGCATGACATCGCGACCCGGCTGGAAGCGGCGATCCGGGAGGAATTCGGCGGCGAGACAGAGGTCGAGACCCATATCGAACCGATGGAGACCGGCGCGCCGGCCGGTCACAACGCCGCCTGGGAGACGGTCGAGGACATCGGCAAGGCCCTGGCGGGCGAAGCCTCGAAGCTCGGCGGGCCGATCCACGACATTCACAGCGTCCGCGTGCGCCAGACCAAGAACGGGCTGGTGGTGAACTACCACTGCCGCGTCGACCCCGCGCTCAATGTCGCGGCCGTCCATGCCGCCGTCGATGCGATCGAGCGCGCGGTTCGGATCGCCCGCCCGCAGGTCTGCCGGCTCGTCAGCCATGCGGAACCGGCGCGCATGGCGACGACGCCCGATCCGCTGCCCGGATTGTGACCGCCGTTCACAGCTGATGCATTCCTGGTCCACGTCCCGGTGAGAGGTTGCGGCCGCCAAACGCTGTCGCTTCCGAACAGCGAGGCATGACGAGGGACATCACTGATGAAGCCAGCCATTCTCGCGACCGCCGTCGCATTCGCCCTGCTCGCCGGTCAGGCCCTGCTTACCGGCCAGACCTGGCTTACCGGCCAAGCCGCCATGGCCCAGAGCGCCGATGACGCCAAATGGGTCGGGCAATGCCTGATCGACAATGCCGGCGGCGCGGCCGAGCCGATCGTGCGCAAATACTGCGTCTGCATGAACAACAAGATGAGCGACAACGAGACCCGCTCGATCACGCAATGGGAGAAGAGCAACCCGGCGGCGCGCGCTGCCTGCGACAAGGAAGCCGGCTGGCGTTGAGCTTTTAAGGCTTTGACGGGGCATTGACCCCGCGCCTACCGCATCAGACCGATCATCGTATTCGGTCTGATGCGGTAGGGTTTTGATCCTGCATCGGCTCGCCCGAAAACCGGTTCCCACGGGGCCAATGCTCCAGGGGCCGTTTGGATTGATCCGTGGAAGGATAGGATCGATCCGGCAGTTGACTCGGTCGGTCGACCGATATTACGTTCAAGCCATATCGGTCGTTCGACCGAACGAAGGCGCAACCTCGCGGTCTTCGGCAGCTCCACAGCAAGGAGGCATCGCCATGGGTGGCATCGCTTCAGTTCTGTACGGTGTGCTGGCCTATCTGCTGTTCCTGGGCACGTTCCTTTACGCCATCGCCTTCGTCGGCAACCTGCCGGTGCCCAAGACGATCGACAGCGGCGCAGCCGGGCCGCTCGCTCCGGCGTTGCTGATCAACTTGGTCTTGCTGGGGCTCTTCGCCATTCAGCACAGCGTCATGGCTCGGCCCGGGTTCAAGCGCTGGTGGACGCGTTTCGTGCCGCAGTCGGTGGAGCGGACGACCTATGTGCTGCTCGCGAGCCTGGCGCTGGTGCTGCTCTATTGGCAGTGGCGGCCGATGCCTGAACTGGTCTGGTCGGTGACCGGTCCTGTCGGCGCCGGAGCCTTGCAGGCCATTTTCTGGGTCGGCTGGGCCGTCGTGCTGATCAGCACCTTCCTGATCAATCATTTCGAGCTATTCGGCCTGCGCCAGGTCCATGCCCGACTACGCGGCCGAACATTGCCTGAGCCGGTGTTCAAGACGCCGTTTTTCTACAGGAAGGTCCGGCATCCGATCTATCTCGGCTTCCTGCTGGCCTTCTGGGCAACGCCCGCCATGACGGCCGGGCATCTGCTGTTTGCGGTAGCGACCACCGGCTACATCCTGATCGGGATCTATCTCGAGGAACGCGATCTGATCGGGTTGTTCGGCGATCAATATCGCCGCTATCGCGAGCAGGTATGGATGCTCATTCCGCTTCCCAGGCGTAAGGCCGCCGCAGATGGCTCCCCTGAAACGCCGCCCGCAGGGTTGAAGCGCCCATAGCGGCGGCGGATGTTCCTTGGCGCTTCTCGGAATGAGGTGCCGGCGGGAGTTGGAAGGATTGGCATGGCGGGCGCGTTGTCGAAGAAACCGGAGACCAGCATCACGCTGCTCGAGGCGGCCAAGCAGGTGCTGCGCCAGAATGGCTATGCCGGATTGTCGACCCGCGAGGTGGCCGCAGCCGCAGGTGTGCCGCTGAGCCAGATTCACTATCACTTCGGCTCCAAGCAGGGTCTCGTGCTCGCGCTCTTCGAATATCTGAACGCACAGTTGCTCAGTCGCCAGAACGCCATGTTCGGCGACGCGACGCTCACGCTATCGGAGCGATGGGACCGCGCCTGCCAATATCTCGACGACGATATCGGCTCGGGCTATGTGCGCGTTCTGCAGGAGCTCATCGCCGCCAGTTGGCATGACCAAGCCGTCGCCGAGGTCATTCGCGCCGGGATCATGGGCTGGGTGGATCTCATCGTGGATGCCGTGCGCAGGAGCGAGCCTGAAATAGGCAGCCTGGGCCGGTTCTCGCCCGAGGAGGTCGGCGCCCTCGTCGCCAACGCTTTCATCGGGGCGGAGAGCCTTTATCTCCTCGGCCTGGAAAAGCAGGGTTCGCCCGTGCGCCAATCCTTGCGGCGCGTGGGTGATCTCATTCGCATGGCGGAAGGAGCTTCGCCGAAGAGGTGACATCATGCGCGCAAAGCTGCCCGGCGAGGAGGGCTTCGTCGATCGCGACGGCGTGAAGCTGCACTACGAGATCTATGGCGACGGCCCGGAGACGATTGTTTTCCTGCCGCCTTGGAGCATCGTGCACTCCCGCGTCTACAAGGCGCAGCTGCCCTATTTCAGCGAGCGTTTCCGCTGCATAGCCTATGACGGCCGAGGCAACGGCAAATCCGACCGGCCCGCCACTGTCGCTGCGTACGCGCTGGACAATTACCTCGCCGACGCGCTTGCCGTCATGGATGCGGCCGAAGCCGGTGAGGCCATCCTCGTGGGTCTTTCCTTTGGCGGCATGCTGGCCTGCGCGCTCGCCGCGCATCACTCCGAACGGGTGAAAGCGGCGATTCTGGGCGGGACATCGGCGAGCATAGGCCCCGGATATCCTTACGCGACACCGCAGCATTTTCTCGCCCGGCATGAACGGTTCGAGGGATGGAACAAGTACAACCGCGCGTACTGGCTTAGAAACTATCCCGACTTCGCAGATTATTTCGTCCGCAGCATCTTCTCGGATCCTCACTCGACCAAGCAGATCGAGGATGCAATCGGCTGGGCCAGCGGCACCACGGGTTCCGTTCTGGCCAAGACCGTGGAAGCGCGCTCACTTCCGCCAGCCTTCGATGTCAGCGAGGCGATGTATCGCAGCATTCGCTGCCCGATGCTGATGATCCACGGCGAAGACGATCTGATTCAGCCTTATGCGCGCGCGCAAGCGGTGGCGGAGGCGACCGGCGCCGAGCTCGTCGCGATTCCAGGCGGCGGCCATAATCCGTTCGGGCGCTATCCGGCAAAGTGCAACACATTGATCGCCGATTTTCTCGACCGAAAGCTCGGCATTCCCGCCCGGGAAGGCGCTGTCCGGCGGAGCGCGAAGACAAAGAAGGCGCTCTATCTGTCCTCGCCTATCGGTCTTGGACATGGTCGCCGCGACATCGCCATTGCCTGCGAGCTGCGCAAACTGCACCCGGAACTGCGGGTCGACTGGCTGGCGCAGGACCCGGTGACGCGGCTGCTGGAGGCGCATTGCGAGCTCATCCATCCGCTCAGTCCTCGGCTCGTCAGCGAGACGCGGCACATCGAACTGGAGTCGGGCGAGCACGAGCTCAATGCCTTCCAGACCATCCGCCGGATGGATGAGGTGCTGATCGCCAATTTCATGATCTTCCAGGATGCCGTCGATGGGGGCGGCTACGATCTCGTGATCGCCGATGAGGCCTGGGACATCGACCATTATTGGCACGAGCATCCGGAGCTGAAGAGGGCCAAGCTCGCCTGGCTCACCGATTTCGTCGGCTACGTGCCCATGCCATCGGGAGGCGATCACGAAGCCTTTCTGACCGCCGACTACAATGCCGAGATGATCGGCCACATTGGACGCCACCCGGGTGTTCGGGATCGTGCCATCTTCGTCGGCAATCCCGAGGATATTGCGCCGTTGTCCTTCGGCCGGGACCTGCCGGCGATGCGCGATTGGGTGCCCAAGCACTTCGATTTCTCCGGCTACGTCATCGGCGCGCACCCCGAGAGCTTTGGCGGACGGGCCGAGTTGCGCGAGAGGCTCGGCTACAATCGCGGCGAGCGCGTATGCATCGTGACGGTCGGCGGCTCGGGGATCGGCGGGCATCTGATCAGGCGCATCCTGCAAAGCCATGCGCTGGCCAGCGCGCGGCTCCCGGGGCTGCGCATGATCGTCGTCGCCGGTCCGCGCATCGACCCTGCCTCGCTCAAGGCGCCAGCCGGCGTCGAAGTGCATGCCTTCGTGCCGAACCTCGACCGTCATCTTGCGGCCTGCGATCTCGCACTGGTGCAGGGCGGGCTGACCACCTGCATGGAGCTGACGGCGGCGGGCACGCCGTTTCTCTATTTCCCGCTCCGCAATCATTTCGAGCAGAATTTCCACGTCGCCCACCGCCTCGACCGTTATGGTGCGGGGCAGCGTATGGACTACGCCACTGCGACGCCGGACATGATCGCGCAGGCCATGGTCGCGGCGCTGCACGCACCGCCGCAATTCAGGCCGGTCGAGGCAGACGGCGCCCAACGGGCGGCGCGGATGCTTGCCGATCTCCTCTGACCCGAAGCCGGGCCATGGCGAAGCCAATGGGAGAGACCATGGGCCCGGCCCCGAGAACGCTCCAGCCCTGCGGCGCGCGCGGACTTTCGAGCGGAGGAGGCTCGGGCTACACACAAGGCTTGAGAGTCGCTTCTGTCAGGTCAGTCCATGCGCGCCGAAGACACCCCCTTGATCCGCCTCGAGGACTATCGCCCGTCCGACTGGTTGATCGATACGGTCGATCTCGACATCAGCCTCGCCCCGCAGCAGACCCGCGTGCGCGCCCTGCTCGGCCTGCGGCCCAACCCGGCCGGCCAGCCGGGCGCCCCCTTGATCCTCGACGGCGACGAGCTGGTGCTGAGCGAGATCAAGCTGGACGGCGCCACGCTCGATGCGAGCGCCTTCACTGCGGGCCCGCAATCGCTGACCGTTCATGCGCCGCCCCGGCGCGGCTTCACCCTGACGATCGAGACCGTGCTCGACCCCTCCGCCAACACCAAGCTGATGGGCCTCTACCGCTCGTCCAAGGTCTATTGCACGCAATGCGAGGCGGACGGCTTCCGCCGCATCACCTATTTCCTCGACCGGCCCGATGTGATGTCGGTCTATACGGTCAGGCTGGAGGCGGCGAAGGCCGAAGCGCCGGTGCTGCTCTCCAACGGCAACCGCGTCGCGACGGGCGAAGTGTCCGGCAGTGACCGGCATTTCGCCGTCTGGCACGATCCCCACCCCAAGCCCGCCTATCTCTTCGCGCTGGTTGGCGGTGCGCTCGACCATGTTCGCGAGGACTACGTCACCGCCGACGGCCAGCAGGTCGAGCTTGCGGTCTATGTCGAGCCCGGCAAGGCCGGGCGCGCCGGCTGGGCGCTGGATTCGCTGGTGCGCTGCATGCGCTGGGACGAGCGTGTCTTCGGCCGCAATTACGATCTCGATGTGTTCAACGTCGTCGCCGTGTCGGATTTCAACATGGGTGCGATGGAGAACAAGGGCCTCAACATCTTCAACGACAAATATGTGCTGGCCGACCCGCAGACCGCCACCGATGGCGACTATGCCTCGATCGAGGCGATCATCGCGCATGAGTATTTCCACAACTGGACCGGCAACCGCATCACCTGCCGCGACTGGTTCCAGCTCTGCCTGAAGGAGGGCCTCACCGTCTTCCGCGACCAGGAGTTCTCCGCCGACGAGCGCTCGCGCCCGGTGAAGCGCATCGCTGATGTGCGCACGCTGCGCGCGACGCAGTTCTCCGAGGATGCAGGCCCCCTCGCCCACCCGGTCAGGCCGCGCGCCTACAAGGAAATCAACAACTTCTACACGCCGACGGTCTATGAGAAGGGCGCGGAGGTGATCCGCATGCTCAAGGTCCTGATCGGCGCGGACGCCTTCAAGCGCGGCATGGACCTCTATTTTGAGCGCTGCGACGGCACGGCGGCGACGATCGAGGAGTTCCTCGCCTGCTTCGCCGAGAGCTCGGGCAAGGACCTTTCCCATTTCGCCCGCTGGTACGAGCAGGCCGGCACGCCCACCATCGTCGCCTCGGGCCGCTATGACGCGCGGGCGAAGCGCTACACGCTCGACCTCGCCCAGACGACCCCGCCGACGCCGGGCCAGACGACGAAGCAGCCGGTGGTGCTGCCGGTCGCGCTCGGTCTCGTCGGCCGGGATGGCGACCTGCCCCTGACGACCGGATCGAGCGCCTATGCCGACGACGGTTTGATCGTGCTCGACCGGCCCTCGCTTTCGGTGGTCTTCAGCGATGTCGCGGAAGCGCCGATCCCCTCGCTGCTGCGTGGTTTCTCGGCGCCGGTGCGGCTCGAGCTCGATCTCTCCGACGCCGATTTGCTGCGCCTGTTTTCGGCCGACAGCGATTCCTTCAACCGCTGGCAGGCGCTGCAGAGCGTGGCGACGCGGGCCCTGGTCGCTGCCGGGCGCCCCGGCACCGACGGCGCCGTCCTCTTGGCGAAGGCGGCCGAGATCGCCGGCGCGCTCGACCGCTTCCTGCGCGAACAGGGGCTTGCCGACCCAGCCTTCGCCGCCCAGGTGCTGCGCCTGCCGGCCCCGGCCGACATCGCCCGCGAGATCGGCGGCGATGTCGATCCCGATGCGATCTATGGCGCCCATCGCAGCCTGTCGGGTGCGATCGGACAGGCGCTGGAAGCGACGCTGGTCGGTCTGCGCGACACGCTCGCCAAGAAGGCCGCCTACGCTCCCGATGCGGCCTCCGCCGGCCGCCGCGCCCTACGCAACGAGGCGCTCGGGCTGATCGCCATCGCCGCTCCCGAGGCGGGAGCCCGGCTGGTTGAGCAGCAGTTTTCGAGCGCCGACAACCTGACCGACCGGCTGGCCGCGCTCGCGGCCATGACGCTGATCCCCGGCGATGCGCGCGAGCACTTGATCGGGCGCTTCGCCGAGATCTATGCCAGCGAACCGCTGGTGCTCGACAAATGGCTGATGGCGCAGGCGCTGATCGCCGAACCGGGTACGCTCGACCGCGTCAAGCGATTGATGCAGAACAAGGCCTTCTCGCTCGGCAATCCCAACCGCGTGCGCGCCCTGATCGGCGGCTTCGCGGCGAACCTGACCCAGTTCAACCGGGCCGACGGCGCAGGCTACGAATTCGTCGCCGACATGGTCATCGCGCTCGACCGGACCAACCCCCAGGTCGCCTCGCGCCTGCTCGGCTCGTTCAAGAGCTGGAAGATGCTCGAACCCGTCCGCAAGGATCTCGCTCAGGCGTCTCTGGCGCTGGTCGCGCGGACGCCTGGATTGTCGCGGGACGTCGCCGATATCGCCGAGCGCGCGCTCGCCTGAACGGCATCGAGGAGCGGCCCAGACGGGCACTGAGGGGCCGCTTGCCCGAAACGTTAACGTTTCATTACCCGTACAGGATTCATTGATTCGATCGCTACAACCTGGAGGCGAATTCTTGCACTCCGATTCAACTCAAGGCTAGACAAACCGGCCCGCGCGGATTCAACTCAAAGTGATTCGAGGGGATGCGGCACGTCTCCCGATCTTACTGACGGTACCGAATATCCGAAGGGGGACGGGCATGACGCGTGCCAACGCGAGCTGCGCATCTATGCGCGCAGACACGATTCTGGGGGTCGCCAGATCGCTGACGCACCCGCTTTATCGGCGTTTCGAGAGCCTCGAACCGATCTTCCGCAAAGTCTTGCCGGCGCTCGTCGCCGTGTTCATGCTCATCCTGGGCGCCGGGGCCCTGGTTCAAACCTCGGCCATGCGAGATGACGCCCTGGTCGATGCTGCAGGCGACATCGACCTCGTCTCGGCGCTGATCGTGCGAGAACTTGAGATCGCCGTCCAGACCGGCGCCTCGCCTGCGTCTCTTCTTGCAACGCTGGCCTCCAAGCACCTCGCCCCCCATGGCCGCATCGTCCATGTCAGCGCAGCCGACGGGCAGGTCATCGCCAGCGAGCCCGTCATCGGCCAGACCCAGCGCACGCTGGTCGACCTCCTCGGCCAGACCCAGCCGCTGACCGTGTTCGGCGACCGCGCCGGCGTGATGCGCATCACCCTGCCGGGCGCGACCGAGGTGTTCGCGACCGTCCGCAATCTTCCGGCCCCGCTCGGCCAGGTCGCGGTGATGCAGCCCGTGTCCCGGGCGCTCGCGACCTGGCAGCAGCGCCGCAGCGCGCTCCTGGCGCTGATCGGCTCAGCCGCGCTCGTGCTCGTCGCCCTCACCCTCGCCTTCATCCTGCAATCGCGGCGAGCCTCGGCGGCCGACGAGGATTGCGACCGCGTGCGCCAGCGCATCGACTCCGCCCTGAACCGCGGCCATTGCGGCCTGTGGGACTGGGATCTGGCGCGTGGCCGGATCTACTGGTCGGATTCGATGTACGCCATGCTCGGCTATGACCGCTCCGGCGACTACATGTCCTTCGGCGAGGTCAGCGCCTTCATCCATCCCGACGATGTCGATCTCTACGCGCTCGCCGATGCGATCAGCCGCGGCGAAGCCGAGCATCTCGACCAGGAGTTCCGCGTGCGCGGCGCCTCCGGCGAATGGGTCTGGCTCAAGGCCCGGGCCGAACTCGTGATCGACCGCCGGACCCATTCGCAGCATCTCGTCGGCATCGCCGTCGACATCTCCGAGCAGCGCAACATGGCCGAGCGCACGGCGACCGCCGACGCCCGCCTGCGCGACGCCGTCGAGGCGATCTCCGAGGCCTTCGTGCTCTGGGATGCCGATAACCGCCTCGTCCTGTGCAACGCGAAGTACCAGCAGCTCCACCAGCTCCCCTCGGAACTGCTCCAGGTCGGCATCGGCCATGATCAATTGATGGCGCTGAGCGCCCAGCCCAATATCGACCGCGAGCCGGTGCGCACCATGCGCGGCACGGTCGGCGCCTCGTCCTATGAGGCGCGCCTGTCTGACGGCCGCTGGCTGCAGATCAACGGCCGCCGCACCAAGGATGGCGGCTCGGTCTCGGTCGGCACCGACATCACCAAGCTGAAGCAGCAGGAGGAGCGCCTGACCCAATCGGAGCACCAGCTCCTGATGCATGTCACCGACCTCAAGGCCTCGCGCCAGAAGCTGGAAGCGCAGGCGCAGCAGCTCGCCGACATGGCCGAGCGCTATCTGGAGCAGAAGGCTGCGGCCGAGAGCGCCAACCGGGCCAAGTCGGAATTCCTGGCCAATATGAGCCATGAACTGCGCACGCCGCTCAACGCCATCATCGGCTTCTCCGAGATCATGGAAAACGGCCTGTTCGGCAGCCTCGGCTGCGACCGCTATCTCGACTATGTCCGCGATATCCGCTCCAGCGGCGGCTATCTGCTCGGCGTCATCAACGACGTCCTCGACATGGCCCGCATCGAGGCCGGCCGGATGCGGCTCGAGAAATCCGACGTCGCGGTGGGCCTGGTCATCGACGAAGCCGTCCTCAAGGCGCGCAGCGAAATCGACCGCAAGCACCTTGCGCTGCGCATCGAGGGGCCGCGCGACCTGCGCCTGGAGGCCGATCCGCACGCCCTCTACCAGATCCTCGGCAATCTCATCGACAACGCGGTCAAGTTCACGCCCGAAGGCGGGCAGGTCGCGGTGCGGCTGCGCCAGGTACCGGGTGCGCTCAACATCTATATCGAGGACACCGGCATCGGCATTCCCAAGGAGAAGATCGACCGTATCGGGCGCCCCTTCGAGCAGGTCGAGGGCGACCTCACCCGCAGCTATCAGGGCTCAGGGCTCGGTCTCGCCATCGCCCGCTCGCTGGCAGAACTGCATGGCGGCTCGCTGCGCCTGCGCTCATCGATCGGCGCCGGCACCATCGTGATGGTGCATCTGCCGCTGGATGGCGGCACCGGGCGCATCACCGCCCAGGCGGCCTAAGGAACCACGCCGTCATTCCGGGGCAGCCCACAGAGGCGAGCCCGGAACCCATGATCACGAGGCTGCTCCGGTTCGTCATGCTCGCCCTTGTGGCGAGCATCCACGTCTTGAACACAGGCCTCGACGCACGAAGACGTGGATGGTCGGGGCAAGCCCGACCATGACGAAGGGGTCCCGATCTCGATCCTGCAGCCTGCCCCGGAATGACGGCGGTGCGTCCGTGACAAGTCATTGCGCCCTTCACCCGGCGCGGGCCGCGCCGAGCAGCTTCTGGAACAGGGCGCGGACACCGGCGCGCATCTCGTCCAGCTCCGCCCGCAGCACCTTGGCGTCCGGCCGGCCCACAGCCGTCGCAATCCGCTTGAGCACGCGCGGCGGCACGGCGGCGGGATCGAACGTCTCGTCGACGGTGAAACGCTGCCAGAGCTGAACATCGCCGATCAGCCTGTGCGCTTCGATGAGGAACGCCGCATCGGCCGCCGACAGCAATCCAACCTCCCGCGCCGCGGCAAAAACCGAGGCGGTATCGGGCGCGACCAGGCCAGGGTGGCGCGCGGCATGGGCCAGCACCAGGAACTGCGCCAGGAAATCCAGATCGGTCAGGCCACCCGTCACGAGCTTCAGATCCCAGGGATCGGTCTCGCCCTTCTCCTTGGCGATCAGGGCGCGCATCTCCAGCACCGCGGCGGCAACCTTCGCCGGCTTGCGCTCGCGCCGCAGGATCAGGGTCATCGCAGCCTGAGCCCGCTGCGCCAGCCCGGCATCGCCGGCGACAACGCGAGCGCGCGTCAGCGCCATCTCCTCCCAGATCTCGGCCTCGCCCGTGTGATAGGCCTCGAAACCGGAGAACTGGGTCGCCGCCGGGCTTTTGTTGCCGGTCGGCCGCAGGCGCATATCGACCTGGTAGAGCCCACCGCGCCGCGTCGGCACCGTCAGCGCCGCAACCAGCCGCTGGGTGAAGCGGACATGCCAGGTGACGGGGTCGAGGCTTTTGGCGCCGTCGCTCGGGCCGGCGTCTTCCGGCCGGTCATAGAGCAGGATCAGGTCGAGATCGGAGGACGGCGTCAGCTCGCCCGCGCCGAGCCGGCCCAGCCCCAGCACCACCGTCTCCGCGCCCGCAATGAGGCCATGGTCGGCGGCGAAGGCGGCGCGCGTATCGTCGAAGGCGACGCGCAGGCAGCCTTCGGCCACGGCGCAATAAGCCTGGCCCGCCTGCTGGGCCCGGTAGACGCCCGAAATCAGGCGCGCGCCGACCAGGAAATTCTCCTGCCGCGCCGCATCGCGCAGACGGTCGAGCCCGTCCTCGACGCTGGGCGGCGGATTGCCGACGACGGCCCTGATGCGACCGGTCAAGGCATCGGTGTCAAGATTGGCCGAGGTGAAGGCCGGGTCGATGATGCCGTCGAGGACATGGGGATAGAGCGCGGCGACCTTGGCGAGCCTCGGCGCGCTGCCGAGGATGTCGGCGAAGATCGTCAGCAGCGAGGCATGCGAGCGCAGTAGCGTCAGCAATTCAACTGCCGCCGGCATGCGCACGAAGGCGTTGTCGAGATGGGCGAGCGCGCCATCGGGATCGACGGTGCGGCCGAGCGCCACCAGCAGCGCCGGCGTGAGCTCCGTCAGAACCTCGCGGGCGCGAGCGCTGGTGACGGCGGCGCGGCGGCCGAAATGCCAGCCGCGCACCGTCTCGGCAGCGGTGCCCGGATCGCGGAAGCCCAGCTTGCGCAAGGTCGCCAATGTGTCCGGGTCGAGCTCGGTGCCGGTGAAGCTCAGCGTGCCCGCTTCGCTGGCCAGGCTCGGCCCCTCCTCGAAGAGCAAGGCGTAGTGCCCCTCGACGCGCCTGGCATGAGCCGTCAGCGCCTTGCCGAAGGCCGCAGTCGAGGGATAGCCGCAGAAGCGCGCGAAGGCTTCGAGATCGCCCTTCGCCTTGGGCAGGGTCTGCGTCTGCTCGTCATGGCGCATCTGCAGGCGATGCTCGATCACGCGCAGATAGCGATAGGATTCGGCCAGCTCGTCGCGCGCCTTGGGCGTGATCCAGCCCTCATGCGTCAGTTCGCCGAGCATCTCCAGCGTGCGCGGGCCGCGCAGGGCCGGGCGCCGACCGCCGAAGACAAGCTGCTGCGTCTGCACGAAGAACTCGATCTCGCGGATGCCGCCGCGCCCGAGCTTCACATTATGGCCTTCGACCGCGATCGTCTCATGGCCCTTCACCGTCTGGATCTGGCGCTTCATCGCATGGATGTCGGCGATCGCGGCGAAGTCGAAATATTTGCGCCAGATGAAGGGCGCGAGATCGGCGAGGAAGCGCTTGCCCAGTGCGAGGTCGCCCGCGACCGGCCGCGCCTTGATCATGGCGGCGCGTTCCCAGTTCTGGCCGACGGTCTCGTAATAGGAATAGGCTGATGGCAGCGCGACCGCGACATGGGTCGAGGCCGGGTCCGGCCGCAGGCGCAGATCGACGCGGAAGACATAGCCGTCGGGCGTGCGCTCCTGGATGATGCGGGCGATGGCTTGCGTCAGCTTGACGAAGAAGCTCGACGGCTCGGCGACGCCCGCAGCCTCGGCGGTTTCAGGATCGAAGAAGACGACGATATCGATGTCGGAGGAGTAGTTCAGCTCGCCCGCGCCATGCTTGCCGAGCGCGAGCACGACGAGGCTGCAGCCCACGCCGGGATCGGCCGGATCGCTCAAGCGGATGCGGCCAAGATCGGCCGCCTGCCGCAGGACATGCTCGGTCGCGAGACGCACGGCGGCATCGGCCATCGCCGTCAGCGCTGCCGTGACCGCCTCGACATCCCAGACGCCGCCGATATCGGCGAGCGCGATCAAGAGCGCCATCGCCTGCCGGAAACGGCGCAGGGCGCGCATGAGTTCGGCCGTCTCGACGCCCGACGCGGCGGTCGCCGCGATCTCGGCCAGCAAGGCATCGCGGCGCGCTTCCGGCGCTGTCGTCAGCGCCGAGACGAGGCCCGCGGGATCAAGCCGCATGATCTGCGTCAGGAAGGGCGAATGCGCCAGGATGCCGGCGACGAGATCGACTGATGCCGGGTTGGCGGCGAAGTGCTGCGTCAGAGCCTCGGCGGCTTGATCGTCGCGCAGGCGCTCGATCAGCTCGCGCACCAGGAGCACCTCGCGGCGGGCTTTGGCCGGCAGCACGGGCGCGGCCTTCAATCGATCGCAAAGCCGCCCGTCCATCGTCTCAGTCCCGCCAGTCAAGCCGACTGCAAGCCAGCAGGGTTCGGCTGCGCTGTCGAGGCCGGGAGCGCGCCGCCCTCGGGCATGTCCACAGGCTTCGGCTGCACTTGCGGCAGGGAGATCACCACGCGCAGGCCCGGCGCATTGTCCTCCAGCCTGAGCTGGCCGCCATGCAGCCTGACGACGCCGGCCGCCAGCGAGAGGCCGAGCCCGAAGCCCGGCTTGCTGCGGCTCTGGTCGAGCCTGACGAAGCGCTCCAGCACGCGGCCGCGATCGGCCTCCGGGACGCCCGGGCCATGATCGGCGACGACAAGCTCGATCTCGGAGCCGACAGGAGCCGCCGAGACGACGACCGTCGCCGCGCCCGCCTCGACCGGCTGGCCGTATTTCAGGGCGTTATCGATCAGGTTGGCGAGCGCCTGGCCAAGCAATTCGCGATTGCCCGAGACATGCAATTCCGGCGCAACCTCAGTGACCAGCGAGAGGCCTGCCTCCTCGGCCAGCGGCTCGTAGAGCTCCGCCATGCCGGAGACGATCTCGGAGAGGTCGAGCGCATCCATGCTGTCCTGGATGCGGCCGGTCTCGAGCCGCGCGATCATCAAGAGCGCATTGAAAACGCGGATCAGGTTGTCGGCCTCGTCGATCGAGCCGTCGAGCGCGGCGCGCAGCGCGTCGGGCGATTTCGCCGTGCGCAGTGCCTCCTCGGCGCGGTTGCGCAGCCGGGTCAAGGGCGTCTTCAGGTCATGGGCGATGTTGTCGGAGACCTGCTGCATGCCGGCCATCAATTCGCCGATGCGGTCGAGCATGGCATTGAGGTTCAGCGCGAGACGATCGAGCTCGTCGCCCGTGCCCGAGATCGACAACCGGCCCTTCAGGTCGCCGGCCATGATCGACTGGGCCGTATCGGTCATGCCGTCGACGCGCTTCAGCACGCGGCGCGCCACGAACCAGCTCGCGAAGCAGCCGAGCACGAAGACCAGCAGCAGCGACCAGCCAGCCGCGCGCCTGATCACCACGCCGAGACGCTCGCGCTCCTCGACATCGCGCCCGACCAGCAGCCTGAAACCCGCAGGCAGCACGAAGACGCGCACGATCGCGCGGCTCGGCGTGTCGACCGCATCGGCGGAGCGCGCATATTCGATCTCGCTCTCGCCCGGCCGGTCGAGCGCGCCGGGCGGCACGGCCTCGACATTGCCGGCGAGACGATCGCCCACCGGTGTGGTGACGAGATAGAGCGAGGCGCCGGGCCCGCGCGAGCGCCGCTCGATGATGTTGACGAGCCGCCTGATGCCGCCCTGGCGCTGCTGCTCGGCAAGCCCCTGGATCTCGGCATCAATGGTCGAGCGGATCTGGTCGTCGAGCAGGCGCCTGGCATTCCAGGCGACATAGCCCAGCACGAAGCCGGCGAAGAGCGCGAAGATGACGAGATAGACCGCCGTAAGCTTGAAGGCGGTGGTGCGGAACAGGTTTGGCAACAGATGCGTGGTCGTCTTGCGCGGGACGCTCTGCGTAGCCGCGCCCTGCCCCGCAGGATCAGCGCGCCGTGTCACGGACCATGTATCCCGCGCCGCGAATGGTGTGGATCATCGGGTGTTCGAAGCCCTTGTCGACCTTGGCGCGCAGGCGGCTGACATGCACGTCGATGACATTGGTCTGGGGGTCGAAATGATAGTCCCAGACATTCTCCAGCAGCATGGTGCGCGTCACCACCTGCCCGGCATGCTTCATCAGATATTCGAGCAGGCGGAACTCGCGCGGCTGCAGCGGAATCTCCTCTTCGCCGCGCGCGACGCGGTGGGCGAGCCGGTCGAGCGCGAGATCGCCGACGCGATAGGTCGTGGGCTCGGAAGCCGGCGCGGCGCGGCGGCGCGACAGCACCTCGACCCGCGCGAGCAGTTCGGAAAAGGCATAGGGTTTCGGCAGATAGTCGTCGCCGCCGGCGCGCAGGCCCTTCACGCGGTCATCGACCTGCGCCAGCGCCGAGAGGATCAGCGCCGGGGTCACGTCGTTCTGCTCGCGCAGCGAGCGGATCAGTGACAGCCCGTCGAGGCGCGGCAGCATGCGGTCGACCACCAGCACGTCATAGCCGCCGCCTTCCGCCATGGCGTAGCCTTCGAGCCCGTCAGCGGCATGGTCGGCGACATGGCCGGCCTCGCGGAAGGCCTTGGTCAGATAGGCCGCTGCCTCGGCATCATCTTCAACGATCAAGAGTCGCATGGGATAAGCCTATCCTACAAAACGCAAAAACGGCAGGCCGGACGATACGCATCCGGCCTGCCGCGGTGAAGGCTGGTCTCCCGGTGGGGGCGACAGGAACCGTGAGACTCGAGCCTGCCCCTGTTTAGGCCGCCGGCTGGCGGCCAACCTCGAAGCTGAGCTGGCGCTCCTTGCCGTCACGCCAGACCGTGAGACTGGTCTTGGTGCCCGGCGCGAACTTGGCGATCCGGCGCGAAAGGTCGCGCGCATCCTTCACCTGCTCGCCATTGACGGCGACGATGGTGTCTCCGCGCCTGACGCCGGCCTTGGCGGCCGGGCCGTTCTGCTCGGCGCTCGCGACCAGGGCGCCACGCGCCTCCTTGAGGCCGATCGCGTCGGCGACTTCGCTCGTCACCGGCTGAATCTGCACGCCGATGAAGCCGCGCGCGACCGAGCCGTCCTTCTTCAGCGCATCGACGACCTGCTCGACGGTCGCGGAGGGAATGGCGAAGGCGATGCCGACGCTGCCGCCCGAGGGTGAGAAGATCGCGGTGTTGACGCCGATGACCTGGCCCTGCTGGTTGAAGGTCGGCCCACCCGAATTGCCGCGGTTCACCGGCGCGTCGATCTGCAGGTAATCGTCATAGGGGCCCGAGCCGATATCGCGTCCCTGCGCCGAGACGATGCCGGCGGTCACGGTGCCGCCGAGCCCGAAGGGGTTGCCGACAGCCAGCACCCAGTCGCCGATGCGCGGCTTGGCCGAGGCGAGCTGGACGTACTGGAAATTGCCGCCGTCCTTGACCTTCAGCAGCGCGAGATCGGTGCGCGGATCGGTGCCGACGACCTTGGCCTCGAGCGTCTTGCCGTCATCGGTGACGAGCTGGACCTCGACCGCGTTCTCGACGACGTGGTTGTTGGTCACGACATAGCCGTCCTGGCTGACGAAGAAGCCGGAGCCCTGCGCCATGCCCTGGCGCGGCTGCGGCCGGCCCTGGCGCGGGCCGTCCTGACGCGGACCATCCTGGCCGTCCTGGCGGAAGAAGCGCCGCAGCCCGGGCGGCAGATCGTCCAGGCTGCCCTGGCCGTCCTCATCGGTGGCGGCGACGGTCTGGGTCTTGACGCGGACGGAGACGACGGCGGGCTTCACCTTCTCGACGATGTCGGCGAAGGAGGGCAGCTGCGTCTGGACACCCGAGAGCTGAATCGGCTGGGCGAAGGCGCGGTGATCGAGCTTCAGCGCGCCATCGGCGATACCGGCGGCAAGGCCGATGCCGAGCGTGGCGGCGCCGGCGATCAGGACGCCGCGCTTCAGAATGGATCTTGAGGTGGTGGTCGTCATGGCGAAACCCTCGGTCAAATCGGCAGGGCCTTCCCTGTCTGTGCGAGGGACCATGACGGGCGCAGCCTTACCCGGATTTGGCGCGAAGATGACGATTTCGTAAGGTTGGGGCGGGCTCGCCCCCGCACGCTTGACGGGCGTTTACGCTGCAGGAACACTCCATCCGCGAACCGATATTCGCCGGGGGGATTGGTAATGGGCGTTCTCAGACATGCGGTCGCCGCCATGCTGCTGCTCGGCAGCAATGCGGCGCTGGCGCAGACCGTCACGGCCTATCAATCCGGGCTGCGCATAGCCGAGGGGCGAGGCTACGCCAATGCCGGCTGCTATGCGCAGGTCTTCGCCAAGCACGCCGTCGTCGTGGAGAAGGCCAATGGGCGGCGGAACTGGCACGCAGCCTCGACACCGGCCTATAATGCCGAGCAGCACAGCCGATGTGGGATCGACCGGCTGGCCGATCGGGCGGCGCGCCGGCAGGAAGGGCAAACCGCCGGATACTCCGCGCCGAGAGCTGCCGGCCAAATTTATGCCGTCGGGCTGAAGATCGCGGCGGAACGGGGACATAGCGGCGCAAAAGCTGCATGTTTCGCGCGCACCTACGCGACATATGCCTCAAGCCGGCCATCTGCGAGCGGCAGGGCCGCCTATGCCGTCTCCGGCCGAAATCATACGTCCTATGCGGCGGAACTCTCCAGCCAATGCGGCATCAGCCGCTAGACTCTGATGATTTCAGCTGGAACCACGCCGTCATTGCGAGCGCAGCGAAGCAATCCAGGGGGGGCGTAGAGCGAGCCCTCCTGGATTGCTTCGTCGCTCACGCTCCTCGCAACGACGGTTCAAGCCAGATGGAAAACCCGTTGGCATGAGATGCGGTCTACTCGCCGTCCCGCTTCATCAGCGCTTCGATGCGCGCCTGCTCGTCGGGAGACAGCGGCGCTGCCGCCCCGCCCAGCGGCTTCATGCGCCGCCCGCTGCGCCAGATGAAGGCGAGGCCGAAGAGCAGGATCAGGAAGGGCCCGGCCCAGAGCGCCACGGTCGCGATCGTGAAGGGCGGGCGCAGCAGCACGAAATCGCCATAGCGCGCGACGACGAAATCCTGCACCGCCGCGTCGCTGTCGCCGGCGACCAGCCGCTCGCGCACCAGGATGCGCAGATCGCGGGCCAGGGGCGCGTCGGAATCGTCGATCGACTGGTTCTGGCAGACGAGGCAGCGCAAGCCGCCGGAAATCGCCCGGGCGCGGTGTTCGAGCGCGGCGTTCGGCAGAACCTCGTCAGGCTGGACGGCGCGACCTGGGCCGGCCCAGCCCAGACAAAGCGCAACGATGACAAGGGCGCGCAGCATCGGCCTCACTCCGCCGGTTGAGGCGCGGCGGGGACGGGTTTGGCGCGGGCAGGCTTTTTGTCGGCAGGCTTGGCACGCTGCGGCGCCGCCAGCCGGAAGCGCCGGTCGGTCAGCGAGAGCGCGCCGCCGAAGGCCATCACGATCGCGCCGATCCAGATCAGCAGGATCAGCGGCTTGTCGTAGAGCCTGACGGCGATGCCACCATCGCTCTCGATCTCGCCTACATTGACATAGGCCTGGCTCAGGCCGTCGGTGCGGATGCCCGCTTCACTCGTCGGCATGGCGCGGGCCGTGTAGACGCGCTTCATCGCCTCGACGGGCTTGAGCGGCCTGTCGCCCGACAGGATGCGGAAACGCACCACATCCTCGCGGAAATTGGGGCCGGGGCGCGGGGTGATGCTTTCGAGCACCACGGTATAACGGCCGCTGGTCAGGCTTTCGCCCGGCTTCAGGATGCCGATCGCCTCCGTGCTCCAGGCGGCGGCGGCGATGCCGATCACGCTCAGGCCGACGCCGGCATGGGCGAAGGCCGTGCCCCAGGCGGAGCGCGGCAGGCCCTTCGCCCGCGACAGAACGGCCCGCAGGCCGCTGGCGCGCGCGACAATGCGCTCGCCGAGGTCGAAGATCGCGCCAGTGACCAGGAAGACGCCAAGCCCGATGCCGAGCGGCGCCAGGACCGGCCCGCCGCGCATATAGGCGAGCACGCCGACCGCAACGAGGATGCCGAGGCCGAAGGCAGCGGCAGTGCGCTGCGCCGCGCCGAGCAGATTGCCACGCTTCCAGGCAAGCGACTGGCCGAGCGGCAGGACCAGCAGCAGCGGCACCAGCAGCGGCACGAAGGTCGCGTTGAAGAAGGGCGGGCCGACCGAGATCTTGTCCCCGGTCAGCATCTCCAGCACCAGCGGATAGAGCGTGCCGATGAAGACCGTGGCGCAGGAGGTCGCGATGAAGACGTTGTTGACGACGAGCGCGCCCTCGCGGGAGACCGGTGCGAACAGGCCGCCCTGCCTGAGCAAGGGCGCACGCCAGGCGAAGAGCGCCAGCGAGCCGCCGACGAAGACAATCAGGATCGCGAGAATAAAGAGCCCGCGCGCCGGGTCGCTGGCGAAGGAATGCACCGAGGTCAGCACGCCGGAGCGGACGATGAAGGTGCCGAGCAGCGAGAGCGAGAAGGTCAGGATCGCGAGCAGGATCGTCCAGACCTTGAGCGCGTCGCGCTTCTCCATCACCACGGTGGAATGGATCAGCGCCGTGCCGGCAAGCCAGGGCATCAGCGAGGCGTTCTCGACCGGATCCCAGAACCACCAGCCGCCCCAGCCGAGCTCGTAATAGGCCCAATAGGAGCCCATCGCGATGCCCAGCGTCAGGAACACCCAGGCGAGCAGCGTCCAGGGCCGGACTGCGCGCGCCCAGACCGCGTCGATCCGCCCGTCGATCAGGGCGGCGACCGCGAAGGCATAGGTGATGGAGAAGCCGACATAGCCGACATAGAGCAGCGGCGGATGGATCGCGAGACCGAGATCCTGGAGGATCGGGTTGAGATCCTGGCCCTCGCCCGGTGCCGGATCGAGCCGCCGGAAGGGGTTCGAGGTCAGAAGCGTGAAGGCGAGGAAGGCGACCGTGACCGCGCCTTGGGCGGCGAGCGTGCCGGCCCGCAACCGCGCCGGCAGCGAGCGGCGCGACAGCGCGACCAGCGCCCCGAACAGCGTCAGGATCAAGACCCAGAGCAGCATCGAGCCTTCGTGATTGCCCCAGGCCGAGGTCAGTTTGTAGATCAGCGGCTGGGCCGAATGCGAGTTCGAAGCGACGTTCTCGACCGAGAAATCGGACCGGACATAGGACGCGACCAGGGCCGCGAAAGCCAAGGCGACCAGCAGGAAGCAGGTGATCGCCGCAGCGGTGCCGACCGAGGCCAGCGCCCGGTCATGACGCGCCACGCCCCAGAGCGGCACCAGGGCCTGCACCACGGCAACGCCAAGCGCCAAGGCAAGCGCGAAATGGCCGATCTCGACGATCATGCGCGCCTCATTTGGTGACGGGGGGTGGCGTGGCGGGGGATGGGTTCGGGCCCGCCGCTCCCGGCTGCCAATGACCCTGCTTCTTCAGCGTGTCGGCGACCTCGCGCGGCATATAGGTCTCGTCATGCTTGGCCAGGACGGAGTCGGCGCGGAAGCGGCCCGCGCCCTCGAAGACGCCTTCGGTGACGACTCCCTGCCCTTCGCGGAAGAGATCGGGCAAGAGCCCCTGATAGGTCACGTTGAGCGTGGTCTTGCTGTCGGTGACCGCGAAGACGACGCGCTGACCCGGGCCACGCACGACGGACCCTGTCTCGACCAGCCCGCCGAGCCGCATGCGCGTGCCGGGCGCGAGCCCCTTCTCGACGATCTCGGTCGGTCCGTAGAAGAAGACGATGGTGTCGCGCATGGCGACGAGCACCAGCCCGGCGGCAAGGCAGAGCACGACGCCGGCGGCGCCGATCAGGGCCAGACGGCGCTGCTTGCGGGTCCAGCGGCGCTTGGCGGCGACCGGACGCAACGGCTCGGCAGCGGGCTCGGCAGTGGGCTCGGCAGCAGTCATGGCGCCGGCTCCTTCAGCCCGAGTTCGCCCGCGAGCTGGTCGAGCTGCACGAGTGCGGCGCTGTCCTGCGACAAGCGCGAACGCGCCATCGCGACAGCCTCGCGCGCGGCGGCCTTCTCGCCGAGCACATTCTGCGAGCGGACCAATCTTTCCCATTCGGCCAGCGTGCCGCCGCCCGCCTTCAGGCGCTCGGCCAGCCCCTCGACCATGCCACGGATCGCCGCCTGCTGATCAGCCGCCGGCAGCTTGGCGATCTCGGCCCGCGCCGTATCTCTGTCGAGCGCGTGGTTGTCGAGAGCTTGCAACCTCTGGCGCACGGCCGGGGCCCAGGCTGCGCCGGGCGGCGCATCCTTGAGCAGGCTTTCGAACGCGGCAACAGCGCCCTGGCTGTCGCCGTCCTGTTCCCTGGCGATGGCGAGAAAGTAGCGCGCGCGGGGATTGCCGGGTTCGCGCTTGAGCGCCTCGGCGAGGGTTTCGCGCGCTTCCACCGTCACCACGCCGCCGGCCGTAAGGATCTGAGCCTCGCCGAGACCGGCGCGCATCTCCGCCCCGTCCTCGCCATTGCGGATCGCAGCAGTGAAGGCGCGCGCCGCGTCTTCGGGCCGGCCCTGCCGCAGATAGACCGGCGCGAGCACCGCCCAGCCGCGCCCATCTGCCGGATTAGCCGCCAGATGCGCCTCGATGCGGGCCAGCGACACCGCGAAATCCTGCTGCGACGGATCGCTGCGCAACCGCGCCGACAGCGGCTGGTCAGGACGCGTGGGCGAGCCATAGGCGCCATAGACCAGCAATGCGAGCAGCGGCACAAAGGACAAGGCCAAAGCCGAGCTGGCGCGGCGGCGGCGCAGGGACGATTCCGTCTCGCCGGCCGGATCGCCCTCCTTGTCGGCCGCGCGCAGCAGGCGCCGCGCGGCTTCGACACGGGCAGCTTCAGCCTCGGCCGGGCCGATCAGCGCGCGGCCGAGGTCGCGGTCGATCTCATTGACCTGGGCGCGATAGAGGCTCGCGGCATCCGAGCCGTCGGCGAAAGCCGCGCCCTGGCCACGGCCGAGCGGCCAGAGCAGCGCGAAAACCGCCGCCCCCGTCATGACCGCAAAGATGATCCAGATCAGCATCAGGAACTCTTAGACAATCGCGGGCCGCGCTTCACGCGCGAAGGTGGCGACAAAGGGTCACGCAGGCGCCTCATCTCAGACCGCGCTTCTTGTCAGAGCGCATTTGGACATTCGAGCCCTCATCCCGAGAGTCTTCTGTCCTGACCACCTACGCGCCGTCATTCCGGACGCAGCGAAGCGGAGATCCGGAATCCATCGGAGGGCACTGAACTCTACGATGGATTCCGGATCGGCGCCGCTAACGCGGCTTGTCCGGAATGACGATGCGGGTGATGGCAAGCGATAGGAACCTCCTGATATTGCCTGGCTCATGTCAGGTCAGATTCAAACGGAAGGCAGGACGAGGCGCGCCCGCAAGCCGCCCAGCGGCGATTTCTGCAGCGAGAGGCCGCCGCCATAGAGCTTCGCGAGATCGGCGACGATCGACAGGCCCAGCCCCGAGCCCGGAATCGTCTCGTCGAGCCGCCGGCCGCGCTTCAGCACATCCGCCATCGCCTCGTTCGGCAAGCCCGGACCGTCATCGTCGATCAGGAGCGCGATCCGCTCGGGCCCGGCATCGGACGGCGGCGCGAGGCTGACCTCGACGGTCGCATCCGCCCATTTGAAGGCATTGTCGAGCAGATTGCCCAGCATCTCCTCGAAATCCTGCTTCTCGCCACGAAACCGGATTCCGGCCGGCACGCTATGCGAGCCCGTGATGCCGCGCCCCTGCGAGATCTTCGAGAAGGTGCGGATCAAGGCGTCGAGCGAGGGCGCGGTCTCGGTCACCCCGCCGAGCGCGCCCGACAGCGCGGCTGCCCGGGCGCGGTCGAGATAATACTGAACCTGGTCGCGCATGATCGCGGCCTGCGTCTTGACCATGTCGGGCAGCGCGCCCTCCCCGGCTTCCGCCTCGTTCAGCATGACGCTGAGCGGGGTCTTCAGCGCATGCGCGAGATTGCCGACCTGGGTGCGCGCCCGCTCCAGGATTTCGCGATTGGCGTCGATGAGCTGGTTCAGTTCTCCCGCCAAGGGCGCGAGATCGGGCGGGTATTGGCCTGCGATACGCGGCGCCTCGCCGGTGCGAACAGCCCCGACAGCGCTTCCCAGCCGCACCAGCGGCCGCAGGCCGAAGCGCACCTGGATGAGCGTCGAGGCGACGAGCGCAAGGCCGAGCAGGACGAAGGTCAGCGTCAGGGCGAAGCGGAAATCGCGGATATCGCCGTCGATCTCGTCGGCGGGAGCCCCGACCGCCACGGTGAAGCGGCCATCCTCGCCGACATCGATCTCACGTTCGAGGATGCGCAAGGCGCGGTCATCGGGCCCCGAAACATAGGTTTCGCGCAGGCCCCGCGCATTGGGCGCCAACTGCTGGTCGAGCAATTTCGGCAACTGGCTGCCAACGAGCGAGCGCGAGGCGCGAATTGTCGGCTTCTCCCCGTCGAGCCGGATGATCTGCCAATACCAACCCGACAACGGCAGGTCGAAGCGCGGCTCGCCGAGATCGCCGATCGCCTGCCGCTCCGCTTCGGGCGGCGCGGCGAGATCGGCCACGAGCTCCTTGATGTAGACGCTGAGGCGCTCGTCGAAGCCGCGCTCGGCGGAGCGGCGGTAGAAGGTCGTGAGGCCGATGCCCGCCAGCATCAGCACCAGCGCGCAGCAGATCGCAGCCGAAAGGAAGAGCCGCGCGCCAATCGAATAGCGGTGCGACTTCAACGGCATCGCGCGGGATCAGACTTTTTCGGGCGCGGCGGCGATGTAGCCGAGGCCCCGCACGGTCTCGATGACCTCGACGCCGAGCTTCTTGCGCAAGCGGCCGACGAAGACCTCGATCGTGTTCGAATCCCGGTCGAAATCCTGGTCGTAGAGATGCTCGACCAATTCCGTGCGTGAGACGACGCGGCCCTGGTGATGCATCAGATAGGCGAGCAGGCGATATTCA
Source organism: Bosea vaviloviae (assembly GCF_001741865.1). NCBI lineage: Bacteria > Pseudomonadati > Pseudomonadota > Alphaproteobacteria > Hyphomicrobiales > Alloboseaceae > Allobosea > Allobosea vaviloviae. The sequence goes on along the minus strand of NZ_CP017147.1, from coordinate 2,768,071 downwards.
TGCGAGGTCAGCTTGACCGGGTTGCCGTCGACGACGACGCGGCTGGCGCGCGTGTCGAGCCGCACCGGCCCGCAGATCAATTCGGAGGTCGCATGTCCGGCGGCGCGGCGCAGCAGGGCGCGGACGCGCGCCAGCAGTTCCTCGACATGGAAGGGCTTGACCACATAATCGTCGGCACCGGCATCGAAGCCCGCGACCTTGTCGCTCCAGCGGTCGCGCGCCGTCAGGATCAGCACGGGCATCGTCTTGCCGGCACGGCGCCAGCCTTGCAGCACGGCGACGCCATCGACCTTCGGCAGGCCGAGGTCGAGAATGACGGCGTCATAGGGCTCGGTCTCGCCGAGATAGAGCCCTTCTTCGCCGTCAAAAGCCTTGTCGACCGCATAGCCGGCATTCTCCAGCGCGGTGACGATCTGGCGGTTGAGGTCCTTGTCGTCCTCGACGACGAGCAGTCTCACGGTCGCGTACTCCTAGTTAGCAAGGATATCCGCCTGGTTAGCAAAGATATCTGCCCAATTAGCAATGATAACTGCCTGATGAGCGATGATAGGTGGCCCGGCCGGGCTCGAATCGCGAGGCCTCGCGCTCAACGTATGGTCGCGACCTTGCCAGATTGGCCCTCGAGCGTCACGCGGGCGACGCGGCCGTCGCGCTTCAGCGTCGTGACCACATAGACATATTCCTCGCCCTGGCGGCACAGCCGAATGCGCAAAACCTCGCCCGGCGCCGCATTGCGGGCATGACGCGAGGCCTGCGCAGGCTGGATGACGCGCCCATCGGCGACGGCATCGCGCATCTCCTCGGCGGAGAGGCACGAGATCGGCGTCGGGTCATCGACCCGGATGATCGGCAGCGGGGCCGCGAGCAAAGCGAGAGCGAAGATGGGTTCAACGGGCATCATCGACATGCGCTAACCCCGGCCGACTGAACACACCATGAATACCATGGCGTGCATCGGCGCAGAGTACGTCACGCAATCGCCACCCGTCCACGCCATTCATGGCCGCGCCCGAGCACGGCGCTGATCCGGGCGATCACGAGCGCGACATCAGCCGGCAGTGCGATCCGAAATCGGCAAGCTCCTCCGCCGCACAATAAATTCGGGGCGGGCGTCTCGAAGGATGCTCCAGGAGCACGCTGCTTAGCATCGGAACCGCGCCGCCTTCCCTTACCGGGACAGGCGCGGGGAACCCTCTCCCGTAGGGAGAGGGCAGGGTGAGGGGTCGGCCGTTCGACATTTTGGCCGTGCGCCAACCGCAGCCACGCTGTGAGGCTTCCACGCGACTGGTCCAGGGGCCGACACCTCACCCCTGCCCCTCTCCTTACAGGAGAGGGGTTCCCCGCGCCTGTCTCGGGAAGTGTCAGGGCGAGAGGCGTGATGGCGCTCCGATTGCGGGTTCAAATCGGATTACGGGTTCAAATTGGCCGGCCGCCGCGCTATCCAGCCCTCCCGACGAGTAAGGAGCGCACCATGGGCCTCGGACGATTGATCGCAGCCGCGGGGCTGGCGCTGTCGGCGGTCGCCGCTCCGCAAATGGCGGGCGCGGTGGTCGGCGGTCGCGATGGCGGCCCGGCCGCGGCATCGACCCTGATGGTGCTGAACGCGCGCGGCGGCGTCTGCTCGGGCATCGTCCTGTCGTCGCGCACCATCCTGACCGCGGCGCATTGCGCCGATGGCGGCACGGATCTGCGCATCCACTGGAAGGAGGGCGGCAGCGACGAGCCTGTGCTGATCGCCCCGGCCAGCGTCGCCATCCACCCCGAATTCAATGGCGGAGCCGTCGCCAATCGCCGGCGCTCGATCGATCTCGTGCTGCTGCGCGTCCAGGTCGCGCTGCCGGCTCGGTTTGTCCCGGCGACGCTGGTCGATGGCGACCTGCCGCGCTCCGGCTCCTCGGTGACGCTCGCCGGCTATGGCGTGACCCGCGAAGGCGAGGCCCGCACGACCGGAACCTATCGCTCCGCCGGGCTCGTCACCGTCGAGCCCTATGGTCCCGGCCGTATCCTGATCTGGGCGGCGGATTCGGCCGGCCTCGGCAGGAAGGCGGGCGCCGGCGCCTGCCAGGGCGATTCGGGCGGACCGATGACATCGGCCGATGGCGGCGTCGTCGCCGTCGCCAGCTGGTCGACTGGCCCCTCGGGCAAGAGTTGCGGCTTGTTGAGCCAGGGCGTTCTCGTCGCCCCGCAACGCGGCTGGATCGACAAGACCTTGTCGAACTGGGGCGAGAGCGCCAGCTGGACAACGCGCCGCTGACGAGAGTGCCTAACAGCCTCTAGACTGGCGAGCCGCAAGCCATACATTGAAGCCAGTTCCAAGCTTGGTCGCCATCATGACATTGCGCGCAATTGCACTAGCCACTGCATTCGTGGCCGCCACCTCCCCTGCGCTCGGCGTCGTGGGCGGCACGACGTCACGGGAGGTCGGCGGCATGCGAGCCTCGACCTTGCGGGTCGAGACCAGCCGCGGCGAACTCTGCTCCGGCGCGGCGATCGCACCTGAGCTGGTCCTGACCGCCGCTCACTGCCTGATGGGCGGCGGTTCCGTCCGCGTCGTCAGCCTCGACCCACAGTTTCGCGCGCGCCGTCACGCCGTGATCGCCGTGCTGCCGCATCCGAGCTTCGTTCCGGGCACGACGCCGCGCACGCAGCCCGGCGCCGATCTCGCGGTGCTGCGGCTGGCATCGCCGCTGCCGCCCGATATCGAGCCGCTCTCGCTCGGCGGCGGCCTCTGGCAGGGCGAGGCCGTGACCATGGCGGGTTATGGGCTAGCGATCGAGGACAATAAGAGCACGGCGCGGCGCCTGCGCGAGACGCCCCTGGTCAATGCCGGCAATTACACCACGGCCAACACCGTGAAGGTCGCGGTCGACACGCAGGCCAAGGGCGAAAGCCCGGGCGCCGGCGCCTGCCGCGGCGATTCCGGCGGCCCCGTGCTGCGCGGCGCGCCCGCTTCGCGCGATCTCGTCGGCATCGTCAGCTGGTCGAGCGGTCCGCTCAATTCGCGGGTCAGGCGCATCTGCGGCGGTTTCACCGCGATCACGCCAATCAACGAGCATCGCCACTGGATCACGGAAGCGAGCACGCGCCTACTCGCGCTCGGCACTGGTGGCCGGCAGGAGGAAGCGCCCCAGCCGCCCGCCAGCTATAGCTGGTGGTTCTCGCGCTGATCCCGCGCAAGCCGAAAGCTTCAGCCGCTTGATCGCGGCGAAGTCCGCTCTCGTGGCAGGGCCGGAGACGGCCCTTTCCTGACGTCGAGCAACTGCGCTTTCCGGCAGCGCAGTCGACAACCCCCAGCTCGGCGAAGTTCAGCGCCAGCCTCGACCAGGCGATCGCCTGCTCGGGCAGTCCTCGCGGTCCCACGGTATCACCGAGGTTTCACCGGCCTCTTCGTCCCCCGCGACAGGTCCAGCGCCGGCTGTCATCGCGCTCCGCCAACCAATCGTCAAAGTTGGCCTTCAAGGTTGCGCCGCACAAAATCCTCGCTGCGATGCCGCAAAAATATGGAACCGATCGCTCGCAGTTTCGTTGGGGGGACTTGTTCGTTGGGAGGACGTGTTCGTTCGGGGGACTTGCCGTGCGCCGAGACGGGGCACGCTCGGAACATGAAAGGGAATCAGCCTCAGGAGGCATAGATGACACAGGAAATCGGCTCGGCCGCTCACGCGAAGTCTGTTGCTGCGGCGAATGCGAAGCGCCAGAGAAACCACTCGCGCCTGATCCGGGTATCCGCTTACTCGGTTGCAACCGTTCTGGCGCTTCTGATGACCACCGCAACCTTGCCACCGCTTCTGGCCGATCAATCGGACCGGGCCGTCATCAATGCGCCGATCACGCTGCTCACCGCTCCGATCAACGGCGAGCTGAGGCAGATGACCGGCCGGGTGGGCCAGCAGATGAAGCCGGGTGAGGCTGTTGCCTATGTCGAAAACCGGCGTGTCGACCGCACGACCCTGATCACGCTGGAAAGCAAGGCTGAAGAGCTTCAGGGCGCTCTTCGTGCCGCCACGGAAAAGAAGCAGGCCGATCGCCAGTACATCGCCGCGCTTGACGCCGAAATCCTGAAGCAGGTCGACCAGACAACGCGACGCCTGGACGCCGAAATCCACGAAGCCCGCGCCCGCGTAGGGGCCGCAGAGGCCGGCGGGCTTGCCAAGAAGGCCGTGGTCGATCGCCAGCAATCGCTGGTCTCCCGAAACGCCGCCAGCGTCGATCTCGTCCGTCCAACCCAGCAACAATACGAAGCCGCGCGCTTTGACAAGGAAGCGGAGGTGGCAAAGCTCGACCAGAGGATCGCGCAGCTGAGCGGTGTCAAAAGCGGGATCTTCGTCGGGAATGAGCTCAGCGGCCTTGCTCTCCTCGCCCAGAAGCGTCGCGACATCGCTTACGATGCGCAACGCATGGAGATCGAGGAGACCCAGATTGGATCGAGCCTCGCGGCTCAGCAGAGCCTTCTCGCAGCCGAGCAGGAACGACTCGAGAACTTGACCAACGCGCCGATCGTGGCGGCCAATGGCGGCTCGGTTCTCAGCCTCGCCAGCACGGCCGGGCGTCACGTCAAAGCCGGCGACGCGATCGCGACGATCACCGATTGCGACAAAGCCTTCGTCGTCGGGATCTTCTCGTACCGTAAAGCCCAGGCTTTGGCAGTCGGCACCCGCGTCAGCGTGACCGGCGCGACCGAAGGCACAAACCGCCAGGGCACGATCAGCGAAATCCTGCCGAAAGCCAGCGAGAAAACCGACGAGCAATATGCAGTTCCGTTCCCGCAGACAGAACGTCGGGAGATGTATGTCCTGGTCAGTCTCGATCCAGCCGAGGCCGCCGCATCGGCCGAGCGCGCGGCTGTCCAATCCGATATCTGCTCGATTGGACAATGGGTGACGGTCACGCGTTCCAATGGCTGGGTGCCGTCCGCCTCGGTCGCCTGGAGGACGGTAACGGATGGCCTGACGGGCCCACGCGCCGCCGCCCTGTGGGAATCCACGTCGTCGACAGCCCTCGCCGCCGCCGAGGCGACATCGCGACAGGTGGTCCGTGCCGCAACATCGCCTGAAGCGAAGCAGGCCTGGCTTTCCGTTTCCAGCGCCGCCGCCAGGACAGTCGAGGCCGTCGCGACCGGCTTTCGCAACTTGGTGTCCTGGATCGCCTCGCCGAAGCCGAACCATGACAGCCGGCACACCGACACGAAACCCGACGACGCGGTCGGAGCAGCATTGTGATCTGGCGTTTCCGCCCGAGCTGGCGTTTTCGCACCGTGGCAGCGGCTGCAATGCTGGCAGCTGGGACGGCGTCGGCCGCCCCACCTCGGCACGCCGTCGCCGATCCGCTCTGCGCTGCTTTGATGGCAGCCGTGGACAGGGAGGACAGCGGCAGTCAGCCAGTTTTCCTCGCCAGCTATCGTCCAGGCCCGAGCGAGACGGAACTCGAGCCGGCCCTGCGACAATCGGCGTTCACCTATGACAATGCCCTGGTCGCCATCGCCCTGACGGCCTGCGGGGATGTCGGCCGGGCGCGACGGATCGGCGATGCGCTTCTTCACGCTCTCGATCATGATCGCAGCTTCCATGATGGCCGTCTCCGCAACGCCTATCGGGCCGGACGGCTCGGTTCCGGCCCGCCGGCCCTGCCGGGCTGGTGGGACGCACGGCAAGGGCTCTGGGCGGAAGACAGCTATCAGGACGGAACCGCGACGGGGAATGTCGCCTGGGCCGCGCTCGCTCTCCTCACCCTCGACCAGGCGACCGGGCAGCGCACGTACCGGGAAGGCGCCAGGCGGCTGCTCGGCTGGATTCATGCGCATGCCTATGATCCGCGCGAGCCGACCGGGTATTCCGGCGGCGTCGACGGGTTCGATCCGTCCCAGACGAAGCTGAGCTGGAAATCGACCGAGCACAATCTCGATGTTCACGCTGTCGCGGCCTGGCTGAGCCGCCTGGATGGACGATCGGCCGATGCAGACATCGCCAGGACCGCACGCGGCTTCCTCGACGCGGTCTTTGTGGCCGAGCCGGGGCTGTTCCGCCTGGGAACGCAGCCGGATAGCCGGTTGCAACCGACAGATCATGTGGCGCTCGACACGCAGCTCTGGCCATTGATCGGCGTCGCCGACCCGCCAGACGCCTGGCGCCGGGCAATGGCCTTTGCGCAGCGCAATCTGGCCGTGCCAGGGGGATTCGATTTCAACGAGGATCGTGATGGCCTTTGGGTCGAAGGGACGGCGCAGGCGGCGCTGACCCTGCGCGCGCTTGGGCAGACCACGGCCGCAGCGAAGCTGCTCGACGGGCTGGCAGCCGAAATCTCGCCATCCGGATTGCTGTTTGCGAGCCGCGAGCCCCGCATCACGACCGGCATCGCGATCGGCCCGGCGAGCACCGAGCCCGATTTCTTCTACTATCGGCGGCCCCATATCGGCGCCACCGCCTGGGGCGCACTCGCAGCGCTGGGCTGGAACGCCTTCACCGGACGATCCGTGGAGTAGTGAGATGTTCCCATCACCGCCGGACCTGACCTCGGTTCTGCTCGCAGATCTCGGCATTTGTCTCGGCCTTCTGACCATGGCGGGCCTGCTTGACCGCGCCCATGGCACGGCGCGCGCGCTGTTTGGCGGCACGGCTGCGCTGTTCATCCTGGCCTATGCCGCCTGGCGCTGGCAGGAGACCTTGCCGCCTCTGGAGCCGAACTTCGATCAGATCTGGCCATATCTGTTCCTGGCCTTCGAGTTTACGGCAATCCTCTATACGCTCATGTCGATCATCATCCTGGTTCGGTTCAAGGACCGCTCGGATGAAGCCGATCGGGAGGAAGCCCGGCTTCGCCAAAGCGGCGACTGGCCTGCGGTCGATGTCTTCATCTGCACCTACAGCGAACCTCTCGACGTGGTCGAGAAATCGATCGTCGCGGCGCTCGCCATCGATTATCCCAATGTCACGGTCTGGGTTTGCGACGACACGCGACGCGCCTGGCTGAAGGATTACTGTGCCGAGCTCGGCGCGAACTATCTGACGCGATCGGACAATGTGGGCGCCAAGGCCGGCAATCTCAACAACGCACTCTTCCGCACCGCCGGCGTCACGAACGCGCCTCTCATTCTCGTCCTTGACGCCGACTTTGCGGTGAACCCGACGATTTTGCGACGGGTGGTCGGGCTGTTTCGGGATGAGCGGACCGCCGTAGTGCAGACACCGCAGTTCTTCTTCAACGCCGACCCGATCCAGCACAACCTGATGAGCTCGGACGCCTGGGTCGACGATCAGCGCATCTTCTTCGACGTGTTTCAGCCGGCCAAGGACGCATGGGGTTGCGCCTTCTGCGTCGGCACCTCCTTCGTCGTGCGGCGCGACCTCGTCACGGCAGCGGGTGGTTTTCCGCATGACGCGATCTGTGAGGACATCAACCTGACCTACACGCTGATGCGGGACGGGTATGAGACACACTGGCTGAACGAGCGGCTGAGCGCGGGGCTATCGGCCGAAGGATTACCTGAATACATCACGCAACGGACCCGGTGGTGCCTCGGCACGATCCAGGTCGCTCTCCTGAAGAATGGCCCTTTCCGCGGGAAAAACTACACATTGATGCAACGCCTGCATTATCTGCATGGCGTCCTGAACTGGCTGTGCAAGCCCTTCATCGTTCTGATGCTGATCGCACCATCGATATACTGGTTCTTCGATATACCCGCCTTCCACGCCGACTACCTTGCATTCCTTCGCTACGGCGTGCCTGCGCTCCTGGCATTGTGGATCTATAGCGGCTGGGTGTCGGGTCAGCGTACGCTTCCCCTGTTCATGGAAGTGACGCACTCGATTACGGCGCTGGCGGTCACCTTGACGCTGCTGTCTGCGACCGTTCGGCCGTTTGGGCGCCCCTTCAAGGTCACCGACAAGGGTGGCGATCGTTCGATCTCGTCGGTGCGCTGGACCATGGCGGCATGGTTTGGCGCCATCTCGCTGCTTTCGGCCGGCTCTATCGTGTGGTCGTTCATCTCTCCGTCCGGCGCGAGCGAAGTGTCGCCACTCGATTATTTCAACTTGCTCTGGGCCGGCGTCGCGATGCTGATCAGCTTCGTCGCCTTTGTGATCTGCTTCGAGCGGCCGCGCAAAGCCGACGAGTTCGGTATCGCCGAGCCCAGCGTATTGAAGACGGAGATCGGCACCTTCCGCTGCACACTCTCGACGATGGGTCTGGAAGGCGCGACCATTCAACTCGCCGAGCTGCCGCATGAACTTGATCGAAGCCAGCCGCTTCAAATCTGGGTCAAAACGGCAGGCTGGATCCGCGCCTTCGCCAGGGAAGACCGTATCGGTGAGATAGCCTTGCGTCTGGAGCCGAACGCCGCCCAGCGCCGCGCCTTGATTCTTCGACTTTTCACCACGGCGGTCGACCCGATCGCGCGGACGGCGAATTGGAGAGGCGTCGTGTCGGGCGTCTTGCGACGGTGCTTCCGGACGGCTTGAGCGAGGACATGGCGAAGATCCAGTCGCTCGTCGGTATCGTCAGTAGGTCGAGCGGTGGTGCATAAAACAAGGCGCCCGGTCTGCCTGACCGGAGCTTCGATGCGGCCATCTGAGGCTCCGATCTGGCACCAGTGGCCGGCACGACGAGGCCCTCCAGCTGCCCGCGAGCTATAAGCTGGTGGTTCTCGCGCTGACCCCGCTCAGGCGGCCGAGGGGCACGGCGGCTTGGCGTTCAGTCACAGTTCGCGAGTGCTCATGATACAGCACCAAGGAATACGCTCGCGGCGACGTGCACACCAACACGATCGAGGGCGTGTTCTCCATCTTCAAGCGCGGCATGAAGGGCATCTATCAGCATTGTGGTGAGAAGCGGCACCCACTTCAATGTATCATTGAATTTGTCGCTATCGTCTTTGGGTGTCATCCATGCCATTTGTCCAGCGCGATAGCAGCGGGAAGATTGTCAGTTCTTATGCGAATGCTCAACCTGGTCGGGCCGAAGAGGAGTTGTCTGACGGGAGCCCCGATCTTATCACCTTTCTTGCTCAATTTCCGCCTGGTTTCCTTACCCCACCCACCGCAGCAGAATTGAACGAGATGCGACAGGCACATGCTCGACTCGAACGCGAACATGAGGCTATTCGAAACAACATCGGTCTTTTCAATTCCATTTTCTCCGGCCTTGAAAGCGCGCTCGGAGCCTTGCTCTATTCAGCACTAAACCTCCCACACAGCCAAGTGGCTTACGCGATCTATTTCAGTCCTAGCGGCTTTGATGCGCGCTCCGAGATCGTAGACAACGTGCTGAAGCAATTCATGTTTGAAAATGGCGAACTCGGCTCACTACGGAACCTATGGGACCGTGTTTTCCTCAAGGTGCAGCGGGCTCGTAAAGTCAGGAACACGATCGCCCACGCCAGCCCGCAGACATTGGTCATCAATGGGCGATCCCATGCCCGCCTAACCGCCCCGGCCTTCGACGTGATCCGACTGGGACGCAAAATCGCCGACCGCCAGATACCCGGACTGACAGCGAGCGACATTGCGGAAGCTGTGCAAACGGCCCATTTTGCGCGCGACCGCGTCGACGAAGTCAACCGCGTGTTCGAGGCGTTTTATCGCGAGCGGCCAGTATTGCCTCAGAGACTGCTCGAATTAGAAGCCGGTCTCCAGACATCTCGTGGTCAGGGCCAACTCGTCCAGACTCTGACAGTGTCCTCACACCAGCTTCCTCCATCTCAAGGTTGATGTGGTCGGAATGACGCGCCTCGTCACAAGGGCGCGTCAGCTTGATAGTGGTCCATTCACAATCGGTGAGTTCGTCGCGCATAGTTCAGGCTCTGCTTTCGCAGCTTGAACCGGGTCCATTGCGATCCCATCAACCCGAGATGGCCCGTACCGTTGTCACACGTGTGCTGGATTGGCTTCCGCTTCCGATGGAACAGCGGACGTGGACGGGCTGGCCACTGTTGGCCCGGCTGCGAATGGCCTGTTGCGGGCATCTCGGCCGGATCCGTTCACTGGCGACGAGCGGCATCGCGAAGCGTAAAAAACCCTACATGCGTTAGAAAGCAGAAGCCCGCGAGATAAATCACCAATGCCAAGACAAAGTAGTAGGGGCTCTCGTCAAATGAGAGCCATCGGACACTACTCCGAGGACCGCTGTAAACGAGCCCATACGCAATTGCGCTGTATAACTGTCTGACCGAGAATACCCAGCCAATAACCCCGACGATCAGCAGAATCGCGCTCTTTGCCATCGAACCCGCCGTCGCGCTCCAGATGTTCGATTATCTCGGCCACGCATGCATGCGAGGTTAACTCGCAAAGCGAAACCTTCCGTTTCTCACCCATAGCTTCGTTTCGCTGCGATGCGGAGGCTGCTCCACCTTTACCGCACAGCGGACCTGACGAACCCGGTCGCCCGGTCGATTTACGGGTTCGCGCCCTACCCCGGATTCCGCAGATAGTTCAGGATCGCGTCGGGCATGGCGTAGTCGATCTCGCGGCGAACGCTCCAGAACTCCGAGCGCGGCCGGTCCTGCGCCACCTCCTTGAAGGCCTTGGGCGTTTTGGCTTCGCGCAGCAGGCGGCGCATCTTGGCGGCGATGTCGTCCTGCAGGGTCGTCTCATAGAAGCCTTTGACGGCTTGCGGTACTTGGGCTTGCGGCGCTTGCTTCAGCGGTTCGAAATTCGCCTTGCGCTCATCCGACACGGCCGAGAGATCGCGGACGAGCCCTTCCAGCGTGGCGCGGTCGGCCAATTCGAAACGCCCGAGCTCGCGCGACAATGCGCTCGCCTTCTGCCAGTCCGCGATCATGGTCGCGACGATCTCGGGACGCGGCGCACCGGCCTTGCGGCGCTCGATCACCAGCGCGGCGGCATCGCGATAGATCTCGGCGAGCTCGGCCTCGAGCTGATGGCAGCGCTTGCCGGCGGCCAAGAGCTTTGCATTCAGCTCGTCGCCCTTCTTGAACTTGTCGTCCTCGTAATCCTTGGCGTTGATATAGGTCGAGAGGTCCTTGAAGACCTCGCCGCTGGCGCCCAGCGTCTCGTTTGCGCTCTTGATGGCGGGCTCGGCCTTCAGCTTCAGGGCCTCGGGCAGCGAGGCCGGGAGCGGCGGCAGGCGCTCATAGGAGCGCACGGAATACTGGATCGAGAGCACGCGCGCCCTGCGGTTGCGCCAATCATCGTAGGAATTGGTGCGCCACAGCGTCCAGGCCGCGTTGTTGCAGGCGCTGTCCAATTCGCGCAGGATCTCGAAGAGCTGGTCCTCCTGCCGCTGCTCCGCGCTCGGGACAACCGGGCGTGCGATGGCGCCCGGTGTAACCTGGGCATAGCGAATGCCGGGCGCTGATTCCGCCAGGACCGGCCCGACTCCGAGCGCCATGCCGGCGAGCAGCAGCCCGCAGATCCGGCCCATGGGCCACAGCTTTCTGATCGCCATCGACCAGTCTCCGCTTTTTGAACAGACAGGATTTTCGAACGTGATCCAGCGCGACGATAGAGCCGCTCAGACCTGTTCCTTCTCCACCCATTTGATCGTCGCGGCCGGGACATATTGCTCCATCCGGTCGAGCAGGGTCGCGGGCTCCGTATCGGTCATCGCCATGGCGCGGTGCGTCTGCTTCAGGAAGCCGGCTTCGACCGTGCCGTCGAGGAAGGCGGCCAGCGGATCGTAGAAGCCCGCGATATTGAGCAGGCCCAGCGGCTTGGAGTGGATGCCGAGCTGGCCCCAGGTCCAGATCTCGAACAATTCCTCAAAGGTGCCGATGCCGCCGGGCATGGCGATGAAGCCGTCCGAGAGTTCGGCCATCCGCGCCTTGCGGATATGCATGGTCTCGACGACCTCGAGCCGTGTCAGGCCGTGATGCCCGACTTCCTTCTCGCGCAGCGCGCGCGGGATGACGCCATGAACCTCGCCGCCGGCCTCGAGCGCGGCATTGGCGACGATGCCCATCAAACCCACCGCGCCGCCGCCATAGACCAGGACGAGGCCGCGCCGGGCGATCTCGGCGCCCATGGCGCGGGCGCCCGCCGCATAGACGGGCTCATTGCCGGGATTGGACCCGCAGAAGACGCAAACCGATTTCATGAACCCAATGCCTGCAAGATACGCGCCCAGGAGCGCTGTCCCTTATGGAAGGATGAGAGGTCGTATTTCTCGTTGGGCGAATGCACCCTGTCGTCGTCGAGCCCGAAGCCGACCAGCAGCGTGTCCATCCCGAGCAGGCGCTTGAAATCGCCGACCACCGGCACCGAGCCGCCCGAGCCGATCGTCACCGCCTTGCGGCCCCACTCCTCGGTCAGAGCCGCCCGCGCCTTGGTCAGCGCCGGTGAATCGGCCGGCACCGCGATTGCGGGCGAGGCGCTGTAGACGATGAACTCGGCCGAGACGTCGCCAGGCAATTGCGCGCGCACATAGGCCTGGAAGGCGGCGGCGATCTTGTCGGGGTCCTGCTTGCCGACGAGGCGGAAGGAGACCTTGGCCGAGGCCTTGGCGGCGATCACCGTCTTGGTGCCCTCGCCGGTATAGCCGCCCCAGATGCCGTTGACGTCGCAGGTCGGGCGCGACTGGATCTGCTCGATCAGCATGCGGCCCTTCTCGCCAATCGAATGCTTCAGGCCGATTTGCCCGAGGAACTCCGCCTCCGTCAGCCCGAGATCGGCCCAATCGGCCTTCTGCGAATTGGACGGCTCCTCGACACCTTCATAGAAACCGGGAACCGTGATGCGCCCGGTCTCGTCATGCAGGCTGGCGATGATGCGCGAGAGCACATGCACCGGATTGGCCGCAGCCCCTCCGAACAGGCCCGAATGCAGGTCGCGATCGGCGCAGCTGATCGTGACCTCCTGATAGACCATGCCGCGCAGCGAGGCGGTGATCGCCGGCGTGTCGCGGTCCCACATGCCGGTGTCGCAGACCAGCGCGATATCGGCCTTGAGCTGTTCGGCGTTCTCGCGGACGAAGGCCGGCAGGTTGACCGAGCCGGATTCCTCCTCGCCCTCGACCAGGATGGTGACGCCAACAGGCAGATCGCCCGTCTCGGCAATGGTGGCGCGCATCGCCTCGACGAAGGTCATGACCTGGCCCTTGTCGTCGCAGGCACCGCGCGCGACGATGACCTTGCGGCCGGGCGCGATCTCCTTGACAACCGGCTTGAACGGCTCGGTATCCCACAAATTCAGCGGATCGACCGGCTGCACGTCGTAATGCCCATAGAACAATACATGCGGCGCGCCAGGCTTGGGCCGATGCGCCAGCACGACGGGCTGGCCGGGCGTCTCGCCGAGCGACGCCTTGAAGCCGAGCGATTCCAGATCCGCCCGCAGCCACTCCGCGGCGCGGCGGCTATCGGGCCAATAGGCCGAATCCGTCGAGATCGAGGGGATTTCGAGCCAGGACGACAGCCGCGCGAGCGAGGTGTCGAGATCGGCGTCGAGACGAGAGAGGATCGCGGGAAGCTTGGTCATGGCGCTCAACTGGTCTGGGGCCCTCGTCATCCGAGAGCCGATTCAGGTTGCGCCATCATGACAAGGCTTGAGCGCGGCGTCAGCCACCCAGTGAACATGGCGCCCCTGCTCCGCAACCGCTGGTAACTGCCGCAGGGCTCATCCTGAGGAGCCACTCCTGGACCTCTACAGGCAACGTGCGGGGAATCTCGACGGAGAACCCTCTCCCGTAGGGAGAGGGCAGGGTGAGGGGTCGGCCGTTTGACGCTTTGGCTGCGACCTCACCGCTGCTTCGCTGTGAGGCTGGCGCTCGACTGGTCCAGGGGCCGACACCTCACCCCTGCCCCTCTCCCTACAGGAGAGGGGTTCCCCGCGCCCTTCCCGTCATTCTCGGGCGGAGCGAAGCGCAGACCCGAGAATCTCTCGTCCAGAGATGCTCGGGTCAAGCCCGAGCATGACGTGCAAACCCTACCGCCGCCCGCCCAGCATGCTGCCCAGCACGCCGCGCAGAATCGCGGTGCCGACCTGCCGGCCGATCGAGGTCGCGGCCGAGCGTGCCGCCGAGGTGATGATCTTCTCGGTCATGCTCTGCGGAAGGGCGCCGCCGCGGCTGCCGGGGCCGGTCTTCGGGCGCGGCGCGTTCGAGCCGCCGCCGAGCCAGCCGCCGATCGTGTCCATGATGCCGCCGCCGCCCGTGGTCGAGGCTTCAATCGGCGAGCCGTCGGGCTGCAGGTTCTTGCGCTTCATCAACTCCTCATAAGCGGAGTCGGCGTCGATCATGGTGTCGTATTTGCCCTTGAAGCCCGAGGCGTTCATCGCCTGCTGGCGCTCCTGCACGCTGCAGGGGCCGACCTGCGCCATCGGCGGCGCGATCAGCGTGCGCTCGACCATGGTCGGCGTGCCCTTGCCCTCCAGCGTCGAGGTCAAGGCCTCGCCGACTGCGAGCTGCGTGATCGCCTCCTCGGTCTTGAATTTCGGGTTCTGGCGGAAGGTTTCGGCCGCGGCGCGCACCGCCTTCTGGTCGCGCGGGGTGAAGGCGCGCAAGGCGTGCTGGACGCGGTTGCCGAGCTGGGCCAGCACCGTATCGGGGATATCGAGCGGGTTCTGCGTGACGAAATAGACGCCGACGCCCTTCGAGCGGATCAGCCTGACCACCTGCTCGACCGCCGTCAGCAAGGCTTTCGGCGCGCCGTTGAACAGCAGATGCGCCTCGTCGAAGAAGAAGACGAGTTTTGGCTTGTCGAGATCGCCGACCTCGGGAAGCTGCTCGAACAGTTCCGAGAGCAGCCAGAGCAGGAAGGTGGCGTAGAGCCTGGGATTGGCCATCAGCTTGTCGGCCGCCATGATGTTGACGATGCCGCGGCCGTCGCGGTCGGTCTTCATCAGGTCGTTGATGTCGAGCGCCGGCTCGCCGAAGAACAGATCGCCCTTCTGGTTCTCCAGCACCAGCAATTGGCGCTGGATCGTGCCGACCGACTGGGCGGTGACATTGCCGTATTTCGTCGTCAGATCCGAGGCGTTCTCGGCGATGAAGGAGAGGATCGCGCGCAGATCCTTGAGATCGAGCAACAACAGCTTCTGCTCGTCGGCGATGCGGAAGGCGATGTTGAGCACGCCCTCCTGCGTATCGTTGAGATCGAGCAGTCGGGCCAGCAACAGCGGCCCCATCTCGGAAATGGTGGCGCGGACGGGGTGGCCCTGCTCGCCGAAGACGTCCCAGAACACAGTGGTGAACTGGTCGGGCTGATATGCCACGCCGATTTCCGCGGCGCGCTTGACGAAGGCCGGCTGGGAGCTGCCGGGCGCGGCGATCCCTGACAGATCGCCCTTGATGTCGGCGGCGAAGACCGGGACGCCGTTGCGGGCAAAGCCTTCCGCCATCACCTGCAATGTCACGGTCTTGCCCGTGCCGGTCGCGCCCGTCACCAGCCCGTGGCGGTTGGCGAGCTTGAGCAGGAGGTTCTCGGCCTTCCAGCTCTTGCCGATCAGGATCGCGCCATCTTCCGCCACGAGACCTGCCTCCGCCGTGAGACCTGCTTTCGCCACGAGACCCGCCTCCACCACGAGATCTGCTTTCGCCATGCTGTCCGCCTGTTGTGCTATCGAAAGGTCGAGGGCAAGGGTGTAGCGAAACGCGCCAGCCGGCGGAAGCCCGCTACCCGCTTGATTAGATCGTTGATATGTGAACTATCGCGCAGCCGCGTCGTGCCGCAATAAATTACCGCTCAGAACTTCATACCGTCAAAGACAAGGACAAGACCCATGGACGAACTGATCTCCCGCATCATCGCGGTCTCCGGCCTCAATGAAGAGCTCGCCCGCAAGGCGCTCGGCATCATTCTCGCCTTCCTGCAGAAGGAAGGCCCGCCGGCCGAGATCGGCCAATTGATGACCTCCCTGCCCGGCGCGCAGGAGCTTGCCGATGCCGAGGGCGGCGCCAAGGGCGGGCTGATGGGCATGGTCGGCGGCCTGATGGGCGGTGGCGGCGGCGTCATGGCGCTCGGCGGCCAGTTGATGGGCGCCGGCCTCTCGATGGGCCAGATCCAGTCGGTCTCGAAGGAGATGTTCGCGGTCGGCCGCGAAAAAGCGGGCGAAGACACGATGGGCGCGATCGTCGGCGCCATTCCGGGACTCGGCCAGTTCGTCTGAGCGCTGCCCGGGAGACCACCAAGCGAAGCCGCCCGGAATGGGCGGCTTTTTTGTTGGGTGGTCGGAGTTATGGGTGGCCCGGCGCGGCGAGGGTCTGAGTTCGATCGGAAGCCGGCCGTCAACTGCGCAGATAAGTAGGCGAAATCTTCCGCGCTCGGAACCGAACAGGGGTGGGCCTCCCCAAAAGGCGTGCTGGGCTATTCCACCAATCTTGCCCAACTGCAAATTCTGTTTTGAGTAAATTTGGAGAAATTACATGAATATTACTTAATGGGTGCCGCCAGGTTGATTCCGCACTCATCGAAATCAACTTCACCCTTGAATCACTCGCCAAGAAATTGAAAGGCTGCCATGTCGTTGGATTATCGGAATTATCAACGATGAATCCGATCGATTTATTTGGCCAATTATTGGAACAATTTTTTATGATATCCACGTTATTTATTACTGTATAATCTTTCTTATCGAAAAAGAGATCTTCAGCCTTACCGCATACGTATGTATCTATCAGAAAAACTCGATTATCTTTCGATTTGAACCCCATCGCTTCGACACCCGAACCGCACCCGCCGGAATTTATTACGCTAACCCAGCGACGAGATTGAGAAAGCTGTCGAACGGCTGTCGCATTGATCAGCTCGTCATCAACCTGAAGGGTCGCTTCCAATCGGTATTGCGCCCGATATGTGCAAAATGGATTCAAAGTGTTTGGAGGCAGCGCCCAATATGCCATGACGCCGAGAAAAAGGATTGTTAGTCCTCCCCCTAGTCGCTTGATCAAATTGGCCGAGGCGAAGGCACGAGGAATTGACGTCTCCATTCAGACCTTCGTGAATTGTGGGACCCCGCCCAAACTCGCTCCACATTCGCTAAGGATTAGTGTCAGAAACGGGTCGTGAACCGCCTGTCCCGCCAGGTCTCTGGCTTCTCTCGGACGTCTGTTGGAGATCTGTCGATACCGCCTATGGCGTTTCGCATTGAGGTTGAAACGGCCTGGTCATCTCGGGCGGAGCGAAGCGCAGACTCGGGATCCATTCCTGAGCCTCGCCAATCAATGCTCCGGAATGGATCCCTGATCGGCGCCGCTGACGCGGCTTGTCCGGAATGACACCCCCTGTGATGCGATCCGATTGCAGCCTGACCTGATATTGACGGGCTTGAAAACCGGCGAGGCTGCGCGCCTCGCCGAGAGGCGCGGGGAACCCTTCTCCCGGATGGGAGAAGGGCAGGGATGAGGGCCTGCCGCTGCTTGTTGGGGCACAACCGCGCCGCTGCGCCTTCTACTGAGAGGGCACACCCTCACCCCTGCCCCTCTCCCATCCGGGAGAGGGGTTCCCCGCGCCCGTCGAAAACGGTGATAACTTCTCGCTCATCCCCTGCCGCATCGGTTCTGGGTTCCGGGCTCGATCCTGCGGATCGCCCCGGAATGAGGCGGAGCTTCAGCCGCAAGCCGGTCCCAAAACCCGTCGGCATCAATACCCAAGCGACCTGAAAATCAGCGCGGCATTGATCCCGCCGAAGGCGAAGGAGTTCGACATCGCGGCCGGAATCGGCATCGCCCGGCCCTGATTGGGGACGCAGTCGAAGTCGCATTCGGGGTCGGCAGCGTCGAAATTGGCTGTCGGCGGAACCATGTCGTTCTCGATCGCCATGATCGTCGCAATCGCCTCAAAAGCGCCGGCCGCGCCCAGCGCATGGCCGGTCACGCCCTTGGTCGAGGAGATCGGCGGCAACGGCCGCTCGCCGAAGAGGCGCTTCAGGGCCAGCGTCTCGGTCCGGTCATTGGCGCGGGTGCCGGTGCCATGGGCGTTGATATAAGCGAGATCGCCCGGGCTCAGCCCGGCATCGGTCAGGGCCAGGCTCATGGCGCTCACCATGCCCTCTGCCTTGGGCGCGACGATGTCGCCCGCATCGGCGCTGAAGCCGAAGCCCGCCGCCTCGACCGCGGGCTTAAGGCCACGGCTGCGCGCATGCGCTTCGGTCTCCAGCACGATGACGCCCGCGCCCTCGGACAGCACGAGTCCGTCGCGCCCCGCCGCGAAGGGCCGGCAGAGGCTGCGCGACATGATCTTCATGGCGTCCCAGGCGATCAGGGTTCCAGCCGAGAGCGGGGCCTCCGTGCCCCCGGCGATGATGATGTCGGCGAGGCCGGCGCGCAGAAACTGCATGGCGATGCCGATGGCGTGGCTCGCGGAGGCACAGGCGCTCGATGTCACGAAGCAAGGGCCGGTCGCGCCCGACATGATCGAAACCCAGCTTGCCGACGAGCTGACCATGACCTTGGGCACGGTCATCGGATGCGGGCGCTTGTTCAGGTGGTAGAGCCGGGAATACTGGTCATCGACGCTGCATTGCCCGCCGGCCGAGTTGCCGAGGATGACGCCGACGCGCTCGGGGCGCGGCAGGCCGCTCCCAAGGCCGGCGGCTACCAGCGCCTGGCGCGCCGCCGCGACGGCAAACAGGGCGTTGCGGTCGCAGGCCGAGCGCGGGAGCTCCAGCCCCGCCATGAAGCCTTCGCCCAGGACTTCCGCCACGCGGATGCCCTTGCCCGGCAAGGCGGACGCCTCCCCCACGCTCTCGCGCCCCGCCAGCAGGGCCTGCCAGAAGCTGTCAGTGTCGCAACCGATGGGGGAGACGATGCCGAGGCCGGAAACGACGATCCGCGTCATGCCGCTGCTTTCTTGCCGCCTGCTTTCTTGCCGCCTGCTTTCATGCCGCCTGCTTTTTGGCCACGAGCTTGCCGACTTCAGCGCAAAGCTCGCCGATCGTCTTCACATCGTTGATGTTGTTATTGGCGTTGTAGTCGATCTCGATGTTGAAATGATCTTCGATCTTGAAGATGATCTCGACGAAATCATAGGAGTTGAAGCCGGTATCCTCGAGCAAGGTTTCGGCCCCCCAGGCAACGGCCGCAAGCTTTCCGCAACCGCGCGATGCGTTTTCCGCGATGACCTGCTTGAGCATCTCGATGAGGACATCGATCGTGACCAGCGGCGCCTCACTTGTCATGGTCTTAGTGCTTTCCTCATTCGAAACAGCCCGCCTGCACATTTGCTTGAGTCCACCGGGGCCGTAAACCGTTTATCGGTTCAACGCGCCCCTGGCGCAGCGCATGGGAGTGGGTCGCTGGGACACTCCAGCCCTCATCCTGAGAGGCTGGCCTGCAATGAAGCCAATGATTTCGATGGCTCTGTCCTGATCACCTATGCGCCGTCATTCCGGCCCTGAGGGCCGCGTCCGGAATGACGACCTGGTCGTCATGCTCGCCCTTGTGGCACTGCTGTCCGGTTCGCCGCGAGCGCGATCGAAAAGCTCCGTTCATCGCAGGCATTCCAGCGGGCGGGGACGAATGAGACAGGCGCGGGGAACCCTTCTCCCGTGTGGGAGAAGGGCAGGGATGAGGGCAGGCCAGACAACCAGATCGCGCAAGCGGCTCCGCATCGCCTCCTGTGCTTTCAGGATGAAGCCGGCACTGCGGCGCGGTCGCGCCCCCAGCAATTGGCGGCACACCCTCATCCCTGCCCTTCTCCCATACGGGAGAAGGGTTCCCCGCGCCCTTCATCCGGCACTTCGCGTCGCTTCCGCTCGCGAGGGGAACGCAGTGCATGATCCGCTCAGGGGGCCCAAACCCCAACCGGACAGCAGTGGACAAGCCCGACCATGACGGCAGAGGATAACGCCATCGCTCAGCCCTGAAGGCCGTCAGGATCAAACGCCCTCTACGCGATCGGCCCGATCGAGTCGTCCAGATAATACCATTGCGCGAGATGGCGCAGGATGATCGGCTCGATCCGGCTGTTGATGAAGGCGACATCGGCGAGCGCGTCGTTGCCGCCGGGAGCCATAAAGAACGGCTCCTCGAAATGAAGCCGGAACCGGACGTTCTCCACCCGCTCGCAATAGACGACGACGAGCTGCGCGCCGGTGCGCCGGGCGAACTTGGCGGCGAGCGCCAGATTGCCCTTGATGTGAGGCGGACGCCCGAACAGCGGCGCCATCATCGTGCTGCCGCGCTTTTCATCGGGGAAGATGGCGAGGACACCGTTTCCCTTCAGAATGGACAACGCCTGCAGCGCACCGATCCGGTCGGGGGACAGCACCTTGACGTCGAGGCTGCTGCGCGTCGCCTCGGCGATGTCACGATGGGCCACATTCTCCGGCACCTCGGAGATCGAGGCGATCGTAACGCCGATCTTCTGCATCGCCGCAGCCATCACCTCCCAATTGCCGAGATGCAGGCAGAGCGCGATCGTCGGGATCCTGCCGAGATTGGCGCGGGGAGCCTCGATGCCGACGAGCTCCATCCGCTCCGAAGAGGTCAGGCGATGGACGATGGAGAACTCGGCCATCAAGCGCCCGACATTGTCGACGAAGCGCCAGACCAGCTTCTCGACTTCCGTCTCCGCCATCGCCGGAAAGTGCTGCCGGATATTGGCGCGGGCCTTGCGGGCGACATTCGGATCGATGAAGCGGATCTTGAGCCAGGCCAAGCGGGCGCCGAGATTCGAGACGAACGCGATCGGCAAGCGCCGCATGGCGTGATGCAGCACTCGCTCCAGGGCCTGCATGGGGTATCGGTCCGTATCAAAGGGTCAGTCGGGCAGAACGCCCGACCATGCGGGAAGCCACACTCCGGGCGCAATGTCGGGCGGCGGGCCGGCTCGACGCTATAGCCTCATCGGGGCAAGGCTTCAAAGCGCTGGACGCATATCGGCAGGGACGGCGGCGCTTCATCCAGCCCAAGATTCATGGCCCTTTTGCTCCAGATCGCCCCGATCAACTCAGCAGGATCGTGCGGATCTCCTGCCAGCTCTCCGCATCGGGCGCGCAGAGCAGGCCGAGCGTCGGCTGAGCCGGCCGATAAGGCTGCCCGTCCAGCATGCGGACATGGCCGCCGGCCTCGGCATAGATCAGCGAGCCCGGCGCGTGATCCCAGGGGCTGAGCCGGCCATAGAGCAGGAAGTGGCCATTGCCCGCGGCCGCGAGCCGGTATTCATGGCCGCAGCAGCGCAGCGACGACACATTGGCGAAGGCCGGCATGTGCCCCGGCAGCTTGCTGCGCAGCGGCTCCGGGAAATACTGCCAGCTCATCATGCCGGTCATCTCGCGCGGAGCGGCGGCTGGCGCCACCCGCAGGTCGCGGCTCCTGCCGCCAGCGGAGCCGAGCCAGGCGCCCTCACCGCGCAGCGCCATCGCACTGTCCTCGACGATGGGATCGTGGATCACCGCAGCGACGACCTCGCCCCTGACCAGCACCGCGGCCATGACGGCGAAGAGCGGCAGGTCAGAGGCGTAGTTGAGCGTGCCGTCGATCGGGTCGATGACGAAGGCGAGCTCGGCATCGCCGAGACGCGCGACCAGCGCCGGATCGGCGGCGACCGCCTCCTCGCCGATCAGCGCGGCGCCCGGAAAGGCCCGGGCGAGCTCGGCGCTGATGAAGCGCTCCGCCGCCTCGTCGGCCTCGGTGACGAGATCGGTCGCCGAGCGCTTCTCGCGGATCTCGCCCTCGGCCAGGTTGCGGAAGCGCGGCATGACCTCGCGGCGGCCCGCCTCGGCGAGTATCCCTGCAAGCGTCTCATGGTCCTGGCGTGTGAAGATCATCGTGGTCCGGTCGGTTAGAGCGCTTTCGAGCGAAGTGGAAGCCGGTTCGCGTGAAGAAAGCGCGTCAAAACAAAAGCCTAGAGCGTTTTCGAGCGAAGTGGATACCGGCTCGCGTGAAGACAATGCGATCAAATAAGGAGCTGGAGCATTTGCGCGTTTCGGAGAAGCGCGCAAATGCTCCAGGGTGGTCCGGCGCGGCGGTCAGTCGAACTCGACGAGGATCGGCTGGTGGTCGGAGACCTTGGTCTCGACATCGCAGATGACAGCGCGGGCGCGCGCCGCAAGATCGGGCGTCGCCAGCACATAGTCGAGGCAGCCGGGCTCGCCATAGATCTGGTCGAACAGGTTCGCGGTCGGCGGATGCGGCGCCTCGCCCATCACCGAGGCCCAGAGGTCGACGAGCGGCGGCTCGCCACCGTCGAATGGCGCCAGCAATCGCGCCAGCACCGGATCATCGGGCCGCATGTTGAAGTCGCCGGTCAGCACGGCGCTCGCCGAGCCCGGCGTCATCCGATAGGTGTGCGGCCCGGCCTCGCGCGGCTTGTCATGGCGGGCGAGCGCCATGCGATGGGCCTCTCGGATGCCGTCGACCTGTGCGGCGCGCAGCTGCGAGGACGAGTATTCGAGATGCGTCGTCATCAGCCTGACCGGGCCGAGCGGGGTCAGCGCCATCGCCTCGATCAGCATGCGCGGCATGTTGCGGGTCTCGGCCGCCTCCCAGGGCAGGAGATGGCGCAGCGCCTGGGCGACAGGATAGCGCGTCAGCAAGAGGTTGCCGAAGCGACTGCGGCCGCCCCTGCCGTCGTCGACATCGACGCCGATGCCCTCGATCGCGGTGAAGCCCGGCAGCAATTCGGCGAAGCGGCCGAACTGGTTGGTCTCGTCATTGCCGTCGAGCTCGGGGAAATTATCCGCGACCTCCTGCAGGCAGAGCACGTCGAAATCCGCCATCTGCCGGGCATGAGCGACGACGCGTGCCGGATCGACGCGGTTGTCCATGCCGCGGGCCCACTGAATGTTCCAGGTGATCAGTTTCATCCGAGCCGCCATGTCGTCACTTGATTCATGTCGTCACTTGATTCCTGCGCGCATAAAACTCTGCACGAACTGGCGCTGGAACAGCAGGAAGCCGACCAGCAATGGCGCCGAGGTCATCAGCGTCGCGGCGCAGATCACCGCCCAGTCGATGCCCTGATCGCTCGACGAAAAGACCTGGAGGCCGACGGTCAGCGGCCGCGACTCCACCGAATTGGTGACCAGCAGCGGCCAGAGGAAGTTGTTCCAGTGATAGCTCACCGAGACCAGCCCGTAGGCGATATAGGTCGGTTTGGCGAGCGGCACATAGACCTTCATCAGCACCTGCAGCGGGCTCGCGCCCTCGACGCGGGCAGCATCGTCGAGCTCCTTCGGCACGGTCTTGAAAGTCTGCCGCAGCAGGAAAATGCCGAAGGCCGAGGCGATATAGGGCAAGGCGATGGCCGGGATCGTGTCGATCAGATTGACCCTGGCGAGGGTGCGGTAGTTCTCGACGATCAGCGCGTCGGGCATGATCATCAGCTGTGCCAGGATCAGCGCGAAGGCGATGTCCCGCCCCCAGAAATCCTGCCGCGCCAGCGCATAGGCCGCCAGCGTCCCCAGCACGAGCTGGAAGGCGAGGATCATGGTGACGAGGATGAAGGTGTTGAGGAAATAGCGTGCGAAGGGCGCGGCCGCCCAGGCGCGGGTGAAGTTATCCAGCGTCAGCGGCGCGGTCAGCACGAAACGGGTCGTGTACTCGGCGGGATGAATCGCGGCCCAGACGGCATAGGCCAGGGGCAGCACCCAGATCAGAGCGAGCAGGATCGCGCCGGTCGATTCGAGCGTTAGCACCAGGCCCTTCGGCGCGTAAGGGTCTGGACGGGTGGTCGCCGCCGGCTGCGGTCGAGGCGCGCCGCTCATTGATAATGCGTCCTGCGTTCAAGCCAGCCGTACTGGACGAAGGCCACCAGCGCGAGCAGCAGCAGGAGCACGCAGGTCAGCGCCGCGGCATAGCTGGTGTCCCAGAAGCCGAAGCCGACCTGGTAGATGTAGAACAGCAGCAGCGTCGTCGCATTGTCCGGGCCGCCGCGCGTCATCACGAAGATATGGTCGATCATGCGGAAGGCGTTGATCACCGCATTGATCAGCACGAACAGCGTCGTCGGCATCAGGAGCGGGAACTGGACACGCCGGAAGAACGTCCAGCGCGAGGCGCCCTCGATCGCCGCCGCCTCCCCGAGGCTGGGCGGGATCGCCTGCAGCGCCGCGAGGTAGAAGATCATGAAGAAGCCGGCCTCCTTCCAGATCGCAACGATGGTGACGGCGTAGAGCGCGGTGTCCTGCGATCCGAGCCAGTTGGTGCTGCGCCCGCCGAAGGCAGCGACGATCTGCTCGAGCAGGCCGTATTGCGGGGTGAAGAAGAACAGCCAGATGTTGGCGACCGCGATCATCGGCAGGATGGTCGGTGTGAAATAGGCCATCCGGACCAAAGTGCGGCCAGCGATCTTGTCGTTGACCCAGACCGCCATCAGCAGGGCGAGCCCGATCGAGGTGGGGATCGTGCCGGCGGCGAACCAGAGATTATTCGCCATCGCCTTCCAGAAGATCGGGTCGGCCAGCATCTGCTGGTAATTGTCGAGCCCGACGAAACGCGCCGGGCGGCGCGCCCGCGGGGTCGACATGAAGCTGTCGACGAAGCTCGCGATCGCGGGCCAGTGCGTGAACAGGGCCAGGCAAGCCATGGCCGGCAGCAGCAGCAGCCAGCCATGGATCGTCGCGGTCGCGCGGTTGTTCATCGGCTCAGCGATAGGACTTCAGGATGCGCTCGGCTTCCGCCTGGGCCTCAGTCATCGCCTGCGCCGGCTGCTTCGTGCCGGTGAGGGCCGCCTGCAGGCCGTCGTTCAGCGCCTTGGTGACGCGCTGGTTCTCATGGGTCGAGAGCTCGGCGACGGCGGTCGGCAGCTGGTCGCGGGCGACGAGGGCCTGTGGGAAATCGGCGACGTATTTCTTCATCGCCTCGGTCTCGTAGGCCGCCGGCGTCACCGCGACATAGCCGGTATCGGCGCTCCATTGCGCGGCCCGCTCCGGCGTGGTGATCCAGCGCACGAACTTGAACGCGGCTTCCTGCTCGGCCGGGCTCGCCTTCTTGGAGAGATAGAAATTGCCGCCGCCGGTCGGGCTGCCGGGCTTCTTGCCGGCGGGCAGCACGGCGACGCCGAAGGGGAACTTGGCGTTGGCCCTGACATTGGTCAGGTTGCCGGTGGTGGTCCACATCATCGCGACCTTCTTCTCGAAGAAGTCACGCGGCGTGGTGCCCCATTCGACGATGCCGGGCGGGTGAACCTTGTGCTTCTGCGCCAGGTCGACCCAGTACTGCAGCGCCTCGACGACGCCGGGATTGGCATAGTCGGTCTTGTCGCCGGCCGGATTGGCGAGAATGGCGCCGGCCTGCGTGGTCAGTCCCTGGAAGAGCCAATAGGGGAAGCCGGAAGACGGGATCTGGATGCCCCACTGGCTGGTGTTTCCGGCGGCATCGCGCTTGGTCAGCTTCTGCGCGAATTCGAGTTGCTGCGCCCAGCTGGTCGGCGGCTTCTCGGGATCGAGCCCGGCCTCCTTGAACAGCTCCTTATTCCAGTAGAGCACCACCGTGGAGCGCTGGAACGGAATGCCCCAGGTCTTCCCGCCCGTCTGGCTATTCGCCATGAAGCCGGGGAAGAAGCTCGACAGCCACTTCTTGTCGTCCTCGGTCTTGATGAAGGGGTCGAAGGAAACGATCGCTTCCTCGTCGATCAGGGTGAACATATCGGTCGAAAGCAGCACCGAGAGCACCGGCGGCGTGCCGCTCTTATGTGCGGTCAGCGCCTTGACGATCGTCTCCTGATAGGTGCCGGCATAGATCGGCTTGACCTTGATGGTCGGGTTTTCCTTCTCGAATCCGGCAGCATAGCTGTCGATCAGCTTGGTGATCGGCCCGCCCACGGCGACCGGATAGAAGAAGGACAGCTCGGCCGATTGGGCGAGCGCCGGTTTCGCCACCGCAAGCGAGCCGGCCAGAGCCGCGGTGCCGCCAATGAATTCACGCCTGTCCATATCTCTTCACTCCCCTTTGTACGGCGTCTTAAACGCCTTGGTGTTCAGTCGTCAGCCGAGGACGAGCCTTTGCTCGGTCTTCAGGTCGAACCAGTGCACCGCCGCCTGCGACAGCCTGATATGCACCCGCTCGCCCGCCGCGGCGCGGACTTTTCCGGGCCGGCGCACGATGAAGGGCTGGCCGTCGATACGGGTCTCGACCAGCGTGTCGGCGCCGAGATACTCGACCGCCACGACATCGGCGGCGATGCCGGCATCGGTGAGTTCGGTCATTTCGGGCCGGATGCCGACCGCAAGCAGGCTCGGCTCGGCATGGGCCGGCGGCGAGAGGCCGGTGCCGCCGCCTGCCAGGACCGAGGCGAGCGGGATGACGTTCATCGGCGGCGTACCGACGAAGCGCGCGACGAAGATCGTCGCCGGATTCTCGTAGAGCTGGTCGGGTGGAGCATCCTGTTCGATCCGCCCGTTGCGCATCAGCACGACCTGGTCGGCCATCGTCATCGCCTCGACCTGATCATGCGTGACATAGACCATGGTGATGCCGAGGCGCTGCTGCAGCTCGCGGATCTCGCGCCGCATCTCGACGCGCAGCTGTGCGTCGAGATTGGAGAGCGGCTCGTCCATCAGGCAGACCGGGGCTTGCGCGACGATCGCCCGGCCGAGCGCAACGCGCTGCTGCTGGCCGCCGGACAGCTGCGAGGGCTTGCGCTCGAGCAGGGTGGTAAGCCCCAGGATCGAGGCGGCGCGGGCGAGCCGCTCGTCGCGATCCGCGCGCGACACCTTCCGCACCCTCAGCCCGAACAGGATGTTCTCCGCGACAGACAGATGCGGGAACAGCGCATAATTCTGGAACACCATGGCGATGCCACGTTGCGAAGGAGCCGCGCGGGTGACGTCGCGCCCGCCGATGGCGATCGAACCGTTGCTGCTGTCCTCCAGCCCCGCGATCAGCCTGAGCGTGGTCGACTTGCCGCAACCGGAAGGGCCGAGCAGCGCCACGAGCTTGCCGCCCTCGACGGTGAAGCTGACGTCATCGACGGCGGCTGCGCCGCCCCAGGTCTTCGAAACGGCTTTGAGTTCTACCGAAACCATTCGCGACCCGGCCCCCAGCAAGGCGTCGTGAGCAGGACGCTTGCCTGCCGGCTACGAGCCGAGGAACGAGCATGATGCTAAAATTTGTGCTGAGACAAGAGCGTGCCGGTACGGCTTCGGCGAGCTCCAGTGCGATATTCGGCAAGCGGTCGAGCTTCCTCCGCACCGGTCCGTCACAGCCAGCCGAAACCCTATGTCGCGACGAGCCGGAATGGACGTCATTCGGATGTATCGAACGCGGTGCCAAACGGAATGCCCGGAAGCTGACCTTCAACGTGTCGGCTAGAGCATTTCCGCGTTTCTGCCAATCGCGGAAATGCTCTAGTTCCTTGTTTTATCGCATTTTCTCCGCGCAAACGCTTCGCGTTTGTCGCGGGGGAACCGGCGTCCACTTCGCTCGAAAATGCCCTAGCGCTCCCGCACAACACGAAAGCCGTTGGTCTGGAAGCGCACATCGAAATCATATTTGAAGCGCGAGGCCGAACGGACATATTGCGGCTCGCTGCTGAAGGAGCCGCCGCGCAGGACGCGCTCCTTGCAGCCCGGCTTCACCCAGGCCGAGCCATTGACGGGCGCGGATCTGTAGCCGTCGTTCCAGCAGTCCTCCACCCATTCCGCCAGGTTTCCCGACATGTCATAGAGGCCGAAATCATTGGGCGGATAGGTGGCGACGGCAACCGCAGCTGTCGAGCGCGGCCCATCGCAGCCCGAACAGTTGACACGGGCCTTTTCCATCACCTTGCCCCAGAAATAAGCGGTGGCCCGGCCTGCGCGCGCGGCATATTCCCACTCGGCCTCGGTCGGCAGCCGATAGGTCTGGCCGGCCCTTTTCGACAGCCAGGCGACATATTGCTGGGTGTCCTCCCAGCTCAGATTGCCGACCGGCCGCCTTCCGCGGCCGGCGCCCCGATCGTCCGGCGTGAAGGCGCAGCCTTTGGCCGCAACACAGGCATCCCATTCATCATAGGTCACTTCGGTGCGGCCAATATAAAACGGCTTCCTGATGGTGACGGTGTGGACCGGCGCCTCGAAGCGAAACGGTTCTGCCGATCCCATGGCGAAAGCGCCCGCTGCAATCGGAATCATCGGTGGGCACTCCGCGCAATCCTGCACTGGAGCATTGGCAGGCGCGACCGGCGCAGCGGGGGTCGACGCAGCAGGGGGCGGCGCCTTGCCACTCAAGCGCTCGATCCGGGCACGCGCCTCCGCTGCATAGAGCCCGTTTGGCCAGGCATCGAGATAAATCCGAAAATCGCCGAGGTCGGTTTTGTCCTTGATCGAATTCCAGTAGCGGGTTTCGAGGCTGCCTGCGTCAGTGGCGGGCGGGGCGGCGGGCGCCTGCGCCAGAACGATCGTACCGGGAGGGCGCGGCTCCAATGGCCCGGCGGAAACCGAATACGGCGACAGCCAGACAATGAGGCCAAATGCGACAGCCATTAGCCTGGGTGCAGGCGTCAGATACGGAAAGCCGGAGCCCAGGATCAAATTCAATTCAGCTGCCATGGACTGCCATCTTCTGCGAAAAATCGGGAGCGGGGCAAGATTCTAAAGATCTTAAAATCACCGGATTAAAGTTATCCGCGCCGCGCCGAAGTTTTTCGACATCCACTCCTGTCTTGCCCACACCTGTCTTGCCCGCACCCTGTCTTGCCCGCACCCTGTCTTGCCCGCACCTGTCTACCAGCGCCGCTGCCGATGCGGCCGCACCACCCTCACTTCGATCCGCTGTGACATGACCGGTGGATCATGCGGGATATGGTCCTGATCGCCCAGCACGAGCTGCAGCGTGTGCCGGCCCGGCGCAAGCGTGATCTTCTTCTCAGTCTCACCGCGGCCGAAATGGAGATGGTTCGGATCGCTGGCGATGGGTTCCCCCAAAGCGGGCGCGGGCCGGTCGATGATGAGATGGTGATGCCCGGTGCCGGCCTTGACGACGCCTGCCGGGGCAACCCCCATATTGCGCAGTCCAAACCGGACCGTCAGGTTTTGCGGAACGACCGAGCCGTTGGGAAGGCCGATAAAATAGACCTCCGAATCCGGCAGCGACGCTGTGCGCCCGGGCGCGGTGGCCTTGTCGGACACCGTCACGCGGATCACCGCGGACATGATCGGAGGATTATGCGGCACATGGTCATGGTCGCCGAGCAGCAGTTGCAGCGTATGCGGGCCCGGAGCGAGAACAAGCTCGGCTTCCGTCTGGCCGCGCCCGAAATGCAGATGGCCGGGATCGCTCGGAATCGGCTCGCCTAACGGCGGCACCGGGCTGTCGATAAGAAGATGATGATGGCCGGAATTGGCTTTTTTGACTGCCGCCGGAACAACTTCGAAATTGGATGCGCCGAACTTGAGCGTGAGCTTCGGCGGAATGACGGCGCCATCCTTCAGGTCCGTGAAAAAAACCACGGCATCGGGCCGGATCGGCGTGTTCGGTGTTTGCGCCTGGGCGAAGGCGGGCGTCAGGAGCAGCATCGAGCAAGCTGCCAAGGCCCGCAAGGCATATGGATTCAGCATCATCCAGCTCCTTCGCAACCAGCTCGTCACAGACGTAGCAAAACGGCCCTGGAAAGGCAAAAATATCCGCTCTGGCAATGTCATGGGCAAAAGCTGGGGCGGAGCACGGCCAGCGTCGTGCAGCCGCCAAGAGAAAAGGCCTCCAGCCGCTTACTCGGATCTACGTCGTCAGGCCGCCGAAGCAGCGTTGAGGATCCAATCTTTGAATGCCGAGATTTTTGGACTGCCGTGGTTTGTTTCTGGATAGACAAGGTAATATGCAAACGACTCCATGTGGGTCGCTTTCGCGAGCCTGACGAGGCGCCCCTCTTCCACGTCGAACGCCACCATCGCGGCCGGGAGCAAGCCGGCGCCCTGGCCGGCTATCACTGCATTCAAGAGCAGACCGGAATCGTCGAAAGACGCTCCGCGGGGCAGTGCGACCTCGTCGAGGCCTTGCGCTTGAAACCAGAGGCTCCAACCTTTGCGATCCGCATCATGAACATGCGGCCACCGTGCCAACTCGGCAGGTGTTGCCGGCATGCCCAGGCGTTCGACAAGCGAAGGCGCAGCAACGGGGACCATTTCGACTGAGACGACCCGATAACTCCGCAGACCAGGGTATCGGCCCATGCCATGACGCACGGCGATGTCAACGCCGCCGCGCGAAAAGTCCACGAGTGCGCTGCTTGCGAGGATCTGAAGATCGATGCTCGGATGGGCATCCTGAAACGACTTCATGCGTGGAACGAGCCAGGCCGAAGCAAAGAAAGGCGTGACGCTGACGGTCAGGACGCCGGTATCGACGGAAAGGGCCACGCGCCGAGAGGATTCGGCGATTTGACGGAAGGCATTTCGGACGGGCGGCAGGTAGTCCCGCCCTGCCTGGGTCAGATTGATGCCTCGATGCACCCGATCGAACAGCTTCACCCCAAGATGCTCTTCGAGAATTTTGAGCATCTGGCTGACGGCTCCTGGCGTCACGCACAGCTCCTCCGCCGCGATCTTCACGGAGAGATGCCGCGCCGCGGCTTCAAAGGCCCGGAGCGCGTTCAGGGGCGGAAGCTTCTGATCTATCATTTAGATATTCTAATCCAAATTGCAGAGCAATTCTGGTTTGCGCTCGAGTCTGATTTCACGAATATATGTCACCTTTACAGTGCTTACCAAGCGTCTCAGCATATCTTCTCGATGCTCATTAGATCAACCATTCTAATGCGAGTGAGAATGAGCATGCTCACCGGGCGACGATCTTGACGCTGCCCCGACCTTGACGCTGCCCAAGGAGATCAAGAATGACGGCCAAGGCCACCGCCCTGCATTATCTCGAACTCACAGAGGTCGCGGCGCTGATCCGAGATCGCGAGATCTCTTCGCGGGAGGTGACGCGCTCACAGATCGACCGCATCGCCATGCTTGACGGCGAATTGAACAGCTACGCGCTGGTCATGGCGGATGCAGCACTTGCTCAAGCGGACGCGGCCGACGCGGAGATTGCCGCAGGCCGTTTGCGTGGGCCGCTCCACGGCGTTCCCGTCGCGGTCAAGGATTTGTGCCAAATCAAGGGCTTTCCCAACGCCGCCGGCACGATGGTCCACCGGCACGTCATCTCCGATGAAGATGCAACGGTCGTGCAGCGGCTGAAGGAGGGCGGAGCCGTGCTGTTGGGCAAGCCGCAGCTCACCGAGGGCGCCTATTCCGACCATCACCCATCGATTACACCCCCAAAAAATCCGTGGAACGCCGAGTACTGGCCTGGAATATCGTCCAGCGGCTCGGGCGCTGCGACGGCGGCCGGTCTCTGTTACGGCTCGCTTGCTTCCGATACCGGTGGCTCCATCCGCTGGCCGGCGGCCGCCAATGGCGTGACTGGATTGAAGCCGAGCTGGGGGCGCGTCAGCCGCCATGGGGTTTTCGAGCTGGCGGCCTCCCTGGACCATGTCGGAACGATGGCACGCAGCGCAAGGGATGCAGGGATATTGCTCGGCGCAATCGCTGGCAGCGATCTGAAAGACCCTACGGCGCTGCTCGCCCCCGTGCCGAACGACCTGGCGGCGATCAATGACGATCTACGTGGCCTGCGTATCGGTGTCGACACGGTGTGGAACAGCGACGATGTCGATGTCGGTATTCAGGCGGTTCTTGCCGAGGCTACCAGGGCTTTCTCGGAGCTTGGAGCCGAGATTGTCGAGATGCGGTTTCCCGACGCGTCCCAGGCCGTCTCCGATTGGGTGCCCAATTGCGCCGTCGAAGCCGCTGTCGCCCACAAAGCGACCTATGCAGCACATAAGCACCAGTATGGCAGTGTCCTCGCTTCCGTCATCGAGGCGGGACATGCGATCTCCGGTATGGAGTATCAGGACATCCTGCTGCGGCGCATGGCGTTCCGTGGCCGTGTCGATGCTGTCTTCGGCGCGATCGATCTGCTGCTGACGCCGGTTCAGCCGTTCGCACCACTTACGCTTGCGGAGATTCGGACGCTCGGCGAACAGCCGGGCCTCATCGCCATGTTGCAGCGCTACACCTGCCCGTTCAACATGTCGGGCCATCCAACTCTCGCCTTGCCGGGCGGCTTCACCCAAGCGGGAATGCCGGTCGCCTTCCAACTCGTCGCCGGTCATTTGGGCGAAGCGGTGCTTGTTCGTGCCGGCGCGGCTTTCCAGAGTGTTTCAACCTGGCATCGTCGCCATCCGGTGGCATGAGATGGCCCCCACATCGTCCACCCATCGTCTCTTCTATGGCTGGGTCGTCGTCGCAGCGGCATTCGCCATCACCTTCGTGGGTTTTGGCAGCGCCTATACGTTCAGCGCGTTCGTCGAGCCCCTGCAGCGCGACTTTGGTGCCTCACGAGGCTCGGTGTCACTCGTCTTCTCCCTGGCCGGATTTCTCTATTTCGCCCTTGGTGTCGTCAGTGGCCCACTTGCCGATCGTTGGGGTGCGCGCAGCCTCGCCATGCTTGGAATGCTGTTGGTCGGCGCTGGCCTCGCGCTGGCCAGCGCAGCACGCAGCATCTTCGAGGTTTATGCCGCTTATGGCCTTGGCGTCGGCCTTGGCGTCGGCTGCGCCTATGTACCGGCCATCGGCGCGGTCCAGCGCTGGTTCGTGAAGCGTCGAGGCCTGGCGTCCGGCCTCGCGGTCAGCGGCATCGGCGTCGGCACGCTGGTCATGCCGCCGCTGGCCTCCTGGCTGATCGACATGCTGGGATGGCGGAACGCCTATCTGGTCCTCGGAGGCGTCGCAGCGATCATCGGCGTCGGCATGTCGTGGTTGATCGCGGACGACCCTCGCGACAGGGGGACCGGGCCTGACGGAGTTCCTCCGGAGGCGAATGCCTCCGGGCCGGGCCGTGCCGGGGCTTCAATCGGCGAAGCGATCAGATCGCCGCAATTTGCAGGGCTGTACGCGGCCTGCCTGATCAGTTCGTTCGGCGTTTTCGTGCCTTTCGTACATCTGGTTCCCTATGCGCTGGATCATCACATCGACCAATCAGCGGCGGTACTGCTGCTCGGGGTGATCGGTGTCGGCAGCACGGTCGGGAGGTTCTTCCTTGGCGGGTTTGCGGATCGCATGGGGCGTCATTCCTTCCTTCTGGCAATGTTCATCGGGATGGCGGCGGCCCTGACGATCTGGGTCATCGCGACCGGCTTTTGGTCGCTTGCCGTTTTCGCATTGCTGTTTGGCGTCTTCTATGGCGGCTGGGTCGCGATCCTGCCGGCTGTGGTCATGGACCATTTCGGTGGACGCAATGTCAGCGGCATCATTGGATTTCTCTACACCAGCGTGGCGATCGGAACGCTGGTCGGTCCCAGCACCGCCGGCTTCATCTTCGACGTCAGGCACAGCTACACGCTGCCGATCTTGGCCTGCATTGGCGCCAACATCATCGCGGCCGGCATTGCCGCGTTCGGAACGCAAGCGCCAGCGAAGGCATAGCCGCAGAGCTGGAACAACCTGCCCATGACGGTCCGCTCCGAGTGGATATCTGATGGTTCGGCTTAGCCAGGAGTGAGACGAAACATTCGGCTCATGCTGAAGCGGAAGTTCGCTCGCCCACTTTCCCCTTCGCATCCGCGCACGCCCCCTACGACGAACTAGGCATGGCGGTGCGCCCGCACCCATGGCAATCAGCGCTTCGCGATTGCACAATGGCGGGGCAGAGGGAGCACAAGCGCAGATGAACGCGGCCGCATCGCCAGACCTTCCTTCCTTGTCAGATCTGCCTTCACCGTCAGACCTGCCTTTCATGAACGCCTTTCCGTCGCCCTCCCTGGAGCAGTGGCGGGGCGCGGTCGACAAGGTCCTGAAGGGTGCGGATTTCGAGAAGCGGCTGGTCGGCCGCAGCGCCGACGGCATCCGCATCGAGCCGCTCTATGCCGCCGCCAGGACAACGCAGAGGCCGCTCCGGGCTGAAGCCGGCCGCTGGCATGTTGCGGCGCGCATCGACCATCCCGAACCGGCGCAGGCGCAGGAACTCGCTTTGGCCGACCTCGAAGGCGGGGCGGATTCGCTGGCGCTGTCCTTCGTGGGTGCGCGCGCGGCGCGCAGCCATGGCCTCGTCGCGGGCGATGTCGCGGCGCTCGATGCAGCGCTTGACGGCGTCATGCTGGAGCTGATTCGGCTGCGGCTCGACCCGGCCCCGCAAGGCCGCGTCAATGCGCTCATGCTGGCGGCGCTGTTCGAGAAGCGCGGCATCGCGCCCGACAGCGGCGCGGTCGATTTCGGGCTCGACCCGATCGGGCTTTTGGCCAGCGAAGGCGTCTTCGCCGCGTCCTGGCCGGAGATCGGACGCAGGCTGGCGGAGACGATCCGGGCGCTGAAGCAGCGCGGCTTCAAGGGTCCCTTCCTCACCGCCGATGTCCGACCTTATCACGAGGCCGGCGCCAGCGAGGCGCAGGAGCTCGGCGCGGCGCTCGCCACGGCGGTCGCCTATCTGCGCGCACTCGAAGCACAGGGCATGGCGCTGGACGAGGCGCGCGACGCGATCTCCTTCGTCCTCGTCGCTGATACCGACGAGTTCGTGACCATCGCCAAGTTCCGCGCCGCCCGTCTGCTCTGGGAGCGCGTGCAGACGGCCTGCGGGCTCACGCCGAAGCCGATGGTCCTGCATGCCGAGACCGGCTGGCGCTCGCTGACGAAGCGCGACCCCTGGGTCAACATGCTGCGCGGCACGATCGCGACCTTCTCGGCCGGGATCGGCGGCGCAGACAGCCTCATCGTCCTGCCCTTCACCGCCGCGCTCGGCCTGCCCGACGCTTTTGCCCGCCGTATCGCGCGCAACACCCAGCTCGTGCTGCTCGAAGAGGCCAATCTCTGGCGCGTCGCCGACCCTGCCGCCGGAGCCGGCAGTTTCGAGAGCCTGACGCAGGCGCTCTGCGAGCAGGGCTGGAGCAAGTTCCAGGATCTGGAGCGGGAGGCCAAAGACGGCCTGCCCGGCATCGTCTCGGCCTTGACGAACGGCCATGTCCAGGCCGGCCTCGCCCGCCAGAGGGAGGCGCGCGCCAAGGCGATCGCCACCCGCCGCGAGCCGATCACCGGGACGAGCGAATTCGCCAATCTGAAAGAGGCCCCCGTCAGCGTGCTCGATGTCGTGCCCGCCGCGCGCCGCGCATCCCGCCCCTCCGCCACCAAGGCGAGCACCCAGGACCAGGGCGATCTCATCGCGCAACTGGCGCAAGGCGCGACGCGCGAGCAGGCGCTGAGCGCGCCGGAAGAGGCGCTGCGAGCCGAGCCCCTGCCCTCACTCCGGCTGGCCGAGGCGTTCGAGGCCCTGCGCGACAAGGCCGATGCCTTCGCTGAGCGTCCCTCCGTCTTCCTGGCGACGCTGGGGCCGATCGCCGATTTCGCCGCGCGCGCAGGCTTCGCTCGCAACCTGTTCGAGACAGGAGGGTTGGCGGCGCCGAGCGATGACGGTTTCAGCAAGGACGGAGCGACGGATATCGACGCGCTCGTCGCGGCCTACAAGGCATCGGGCGCGCGCCTCGCCTGCCTCTGCGGCTCGGATGAGCGCTATGCGGCGGAGGCGGCCGCAGCGGCCACGGCGCTCAAGCAGGCCGGCGCGACGATCTGGCTCGCAGGCCGGCCGGGCGAGAGCGAGGCCGCGCTCAGGGCAGCCGGCGTGACCGGCTTCCTTCATGCCGGCTGCGATGTCGTGGCCCTGCTCGAAAGCGCGCTTACCATCTCGGCATTGCCGAAATAGCGCTTTTTTGCTATGAAAACGAAGTCTGGTTGGTCGTTCGAATTCCTCAACGCCGTGGTCAAGGCCGAAGCAGATGCTCTTCCGAGCGACATGCGGTCACGATTATATCGTTATTCGAACATCATCGAGGATGAAGGCCTTGATGCCCTTCCATTTGGCTGGATCAAGCCGCTGGGAGACAAACTTTGGGAATTGCAGCTGACCGGCCGGGATGGAATTGCAAGGGCGATCTATCTCACAGCGACGGGCAAAAGGGTCGTGATCGTGCGGGTCTTCATCAAGAAGACCGAGCAGACTCCGACGAAGGAACTTCGCCTCGCGCGGGAGCGTGCCAAGAGCGTGACATGACAAAGAGCGTGACATGACAAAGGACCAGGCACTCAGCGTTCGGGAATGGGGTCTCGCACAGATGAGCGACCCCGAGTTCAAGCGCGAATATGACGCGCTCGAAGAGGAATTCGCCCTGCTGACCTCGTTGATCCGCGCCCGCACCAAGGCTGGGCTGACGCAGGAAGAGCTCGCCCAGCGCATGGGCACGACGCAATCCGTGATCGCGCGGCTCGAAAGCGGCCGGGGCAAGCCCTCGACCCGGACGCTGGAGCGCTACGCCCGGGCCACGGGCACCAAACTCAGGATCACATTGGAAGCCGCCGAGTGAGCACACCGCCCCCCGTCGCCCTGACCATCGCCGGCTCCGATTCCAGCGGCGGTGCCGGCATCCAGGCCGATCTCAAGACCTTCGCGGCGCATCAGGTCTATGGCGCCAGCGTCATCGTCGCGCTGACCGCGCAGAACACGACAGGCGTCCGCGCGATCCACGCCGTGCCGGCCGAGTTCGTCGCCCAGCAGCTCGATGCGGTGTTCGAGGATCTCGACGTGGCTGCCGTCAAGATCGGCATGCTGGCGACGGCGGAATTGATCGAGACCGTCGCTGCCGGGCTGATCCGCCACAAGGCCCGTAACATCGTGCTCGATCCGGTGATGATCGCAGCGTCGGGCGCAAAATTGCTGCAGGACGACGCCGTCGACGCGATCCGCCGTCACCTCTTCCCGCTGGCGACGCTGATCACGCCGAACCTGCCCGAGGCCGCCACGTTGCTGCGGACCGGCATCGCCGAGACCGATGCGGCAATCGACGAGCAGGCCGGCAAGCTCGCAGCGCTTGGAGCCGCGAACGTCCTGATCAAGGGCGGGCATGGCGCAGGTGACATCAGCAGCGACCTCCTGCTGCTCTCCGACGGCGCCCGCCAGCGCTTCGACGCACCGCGCCTGGCGACGCGCAACACCCATGGCACGGGCTGCACATTGTCATCGGCGATCGCGGCGGGCCTCGCCAAGGGGCTCGCTTTGCCCGAGGCCGTCGGCCATGCGAAGCGCTATATCTCGGCGGCCATCGCCGCCGCCGACCAGGTTCAGGTTGGCCACGGCCACGGACCGGTGCATCATTTCCACCATTGGTGGGATCAATCCGACGGGAGACAGCCATGACCGCGATCCCGGATTTCACGACGCTGGCCTTCGCCGATGGTCCGGCCTCGCCAGCCGCGCTGCCTTCGACCGGCGCGGACTGGCTGACACCGGAGGGCATTCCGGTGAAGCCGCTCTATGGGCCCGAGGACCGCGACGGCCTGCCCTTCGTCGACACGCTTCCGGGCATCGCGCCTTATCTGCGCGGACCGTATCCGACGATGTATGTCAACCAACCCTGGACGATCCGGCAATATGCCGGCTTCTCCACGGCCGAGGATTCCAACGCCTTCTACCGGCGCAATCTCGCCGCCGGCCAGAAGGGCCTCTCGGTCGCCTTCGATCTCGCCACCCATCGCGGCTATGATTCAGACCATCCCCGCGTCGGCGGCGATGTCGGCATGGCCGGCGTCGCGATCGACTCGATCTACGACATGCGCACGCTGTTCGCCGGCATCCCGCTCGACCAGATGAGCGTGTCGATGACGATGAACGGCGCGGTCCTGCCGGTGCTGGCGCTCTATATCGTCGCGGCCGAGGAACAGGGCGTCCCGGCGGCAAAGCTGTCGGGGACAATCCAGAACGACATCCTCAAGGAGTTCATGGTCCGCAACACCTATATCTATCCGCCCACGCCCTCGATGCGGATCATCGGCGACATCTTCTCCTACACCTCGCAGAACATGCCGAAGTTCAATTCGATCTCGATCTCCGGCTATCACATGCAGGAGGCGGGAGCGACGCAGGACCTGGAGCTCGCCTATACGCTCGCCGACGGCGTCGAATATATCCGCGCCGGCCAGCGCGCCGGCCTTGGCGTCGATGTCTTCGCGCCGCGGCTGTCCTTCTTCTGGGCCATCGGCATGAACTTCTTCATGGAGGTGGCGAAGCTGCGCGCCGGCCGCCTGATCTGGGCCAAGCTGGTCAAGGATTTCGGCGCACAGAGCGAAAAATCCCTGCCGCTGCGCACGCATTGCCAGACCTCGGGCTGGTCGCTGACGGCGCAGGACGTCTTCAACAATGTGCCGCGCACCATGATCGAGGCGATGGCGGCGACCCAGGGCCACACCCAGTCGCTGCACACCAACGCGCTCGACGAGGCGCTGGCCCTGCCGACCGACTTCTCCGCCCGCATCGCTCGCAACACCCAGATCCTGCTGCAGCAGGAGAGCGGCACGAGCCGCATCATCGATCCCTGGGGCGGGTCCTATTATGTCGAGCGCCTCACCGCCGAGCTTGCGGCAAAAGCCTGGGCGCATATCCAGGAGGTCGAGGCGCTCGGCGGCATGGCCAAGGCGATCGAGGCCGGCATCCCGAAGCTGCGCATCGAGGAGGCCGCCGCCAAGACGCAGGCCCGCATCGATGGCGGCCAGCAGGCGATCATCGGCGTCAACATGTTCAAGCCCGAGAACGAGGCCATGATCGACGTGCTCAAGGTCGATAATGCCTCGGTGCGCAAGCAGCAGCTCGACAAGCTCCGCCGACTCAAGGCCGAGCGCGTCGAGGCCGATGTTCAGGCTGCGCTCGC
The DNA here is from genome assembly GCF_001741865.1 of Bosea vaviloviae. Classification (NCBI taxonomy): domain Bacteria; kingdom Pseudomonadati; phylum Pseudomonadota; class Alphaproteobacteria; order Hyphomicrobiales; family Alloboseaceae; genus Allobosea; species Allobosea vaviloviae. Next base: position 2,729,532 of record NZ_CP017147.1, on the reverse strand, counting down.
CGCGCTGACCCATGGCGCGAAGGGCGACGCCAACCTGCTCGACCTCGCGGTCAAGGCGGCGCGCGCGAAAGCCACCGTCGGCGAGATTTCGATGGCGATGGAGCAGGTCTTCGGGCGCCATCGGGCCGAGATCAAATCGATCTCGGGCGTCTACAAGCGGGAGGTCGGCACCATGAACCCAGCCGTGACACGCGTGCAGATGATGACTGAAGCCTTCGAGGAGGCCGATGGCCGCCGGCCGCGCATCCTCGTCGCCAAGATGGGGCAGGACGGGCATGACCGCGGCCAGAAGGTCATCGCCTCCGCCTTCGCCGATCTCGGCTTCGACGTCGATATCGGGCCGCTCTTTGCCACCCCCGACGAGGCGGCGCGCCAGGCGGTCGAGAACGACGTCCATATCGTCGGCGTCTCCTCGCTCGCGGCGGGACATCTGACATTGGTGCCGGAGCTGAAAAGCGCGCTCGCCAAGGCCGGCCGGCCCGACATCATGATCGTCGTCGGCGGCGTGATCCCGTCGCAGGATTTCGAGGCGCTCTACGAGGCCGGCGCGAGCGCGATCTTCCCGCCGGGAACGGTGATCGCCGATGCGGCCGAGAAGCTGCTCGACAATCTCAATCAGCGGCTTGGCTACGCGCAAAAATCAGCCGCCGAGTAATCCCGGCGGCTGGACATCGGTTGCGAAGTCGGGCGAGCGGTCAGTTATACCCGCCCGTTCCCTGCCCCCTGGGAGAGGTCTCGTAAGTCTGCCCACCCGGCAATTCGCGGCCCGGCGGCGTGTAGAAGCGCCGCCCGTCCGGCAGAACCCCGGCGCGCCCCAGGCCGCCCGGGCCGGCAGGCACGTTATAGCTCCGCCCATAAGTTCGCCCATAAGCAGGCCGCTGCGGGCGGTAGGCGCGTTCGCGATAATGGCGGCGCTGGCCGTAATAGGGGCGATCATAGTCGCGCCACTGCGCCTGAGCCGAACTCGGCGCGGCCACACCGCCCAGGCCAACGAAGCCAACGCCAAGAACCAGGGTCGTCGCGGCAGCGATTAGCGTCTTGCGGATCATGATCGTGGTCCTCGTTTCTGTCACGGAGCATTGCGCGAAAAAATGGGTACCGGTTTTTCGCAGGAGCAATGCTCTCAACTCCCGGAATCGATCACGTTTTTCGCATTCGGACGGAGCCGTCCGAATGCGACGTGATTGATAAACCTCCCGCTCGGCTGTTTTGTTCCATTTGGCGACACATGCAGCAGCCATGCGAAGCGGTAGGCACAAGCGCGCCTGCCGCTTGATGCCTCACGTCAGCGCCAGCCGTAACCATAGGCCGGTGGCGGCGCGCGGAAGCCATGACCTTCATACTGATGGCGCCAATGGCGCCGGCCCCAATAGCCGTGGACGACGGGCGGCGCCGGTCGCCAACCATACTCCGCACGTTGATAGCCGCGCTCATAGCGGCCATCGAAGGCGCTCGCGGATGTGATCGGCGCGAAGCTCGCAACAGCCAGCGCCGCAGCGCCGATGGCGAGGGTGGAGAGGCCGGCGAATGTACGGAACATGGTCCCTGTCCTGTCTGACGGCGAAGGACACTCCCTCGCCTGACCCGGACATTCGCATGTCGGGGGTGAACGGGCCTTGAGGCCGCCATTCACCTGCTATTTATCTGGGCGGACCATCCGCTCGCGCTTCAGCAGGAGCGAGGCTGCGATCACCGCAACAGCGACCGCGCCGATCATCAAGGTGCAGGCAGCGTTGATCTCCGGGGAGACACCGAGCCGCACGGCTGAATAAAGCCGCATCGGCAGGGTCGTCGCGCCCGGCCCGGTGGTGAAGCTCGCGATCACGAGGTCGTCGAGCGAGAGCGTGAAGGCGAGCATCCAGGCGGCCGCGACCGCCGGCCAGATCAATGGCAAGGTCACGGTCCAGAAGGTCGCCAGCGGCGTCGCGCCCAGATCCTGCGCCGCCTCCTCGAGCGAGCGGTCAAAGCCGACGAGCCGGGCCTGGATGACGATGCAGGCAAAGCCCAGACTGAAGGTCGCGTGGGCGATCGTCACGGTCCAGAAGCCGCGCTCGATATCGGCCGCGACGAAGAGCAGGAGCAATGACAGGCCGGTGATGACCTCCGGCATGACGAGCGGCGCGAGCACCATGCCGGAGAACAAGGTCCGGCCGCGGAACCGGCCATGGCGCGCCAGCGCCAGGGCCGCGAGCGTGCCGAGCGCAGTCGCCAGCGTCGCCGAGACGCAGGCCAGTCGCAGGCTCAGCCAGGCGGCGTCGAGCAGCGGCTCGTTGTGCATGAGCGCGCCATACCAATGCGTCGAGAACCCACCCCAGACGGTGACGAGGCGCGAGGCGTTGAAGGAATAGGCGATGAGCGCCAGGATCGGCAGATAGAGGAAGGCGAAACCGGCGACGAGCGCCAGGATGAGGCCGGGCCCGAGCCGGTTCATGCCGCCCCTCCCCGCGCGAGCCGCGCGCGCTGGAGCAACGCCAGAGGCAGGACCAGCAGGATGAGGAGCACGACCGCCACCGCCGAGGCAAGCGGCCAGTCGCGGTTGGAGAAGAACTCCGTCCACAGCACCTTGCCGATCATGATGGTGTCGGGCCCGCCGAGCAGATCGGGAATGACGAATTCGCCGACCGCCGGAATGAAGACGAGCGCGCAGCCGGCGAGCACGCCGGGGATGGAAAGCGGCAAGGTCACGGTCAGGAAGGCCGTCCACGGCCTGGCGCCGAGATCGGCGGCGGCCTCGAGCAGGGAGCGATCGAGCTTTTCGAGCGCAGCAAACAGCGGCAGCACCATGAAGGGCAGATAGGAATAGACCATGCCGATCAGCACGGCAGCCTCGGTGTTCAAGAGCCTGAGCGGTTCCCGCGTGAGGCCAAGGCCGATGAGCGCCGCGTCCAGCAAACCATCGGGCCGCAGGATGCCGATCCAGGCGTAGACGCGGATCAGGAAGGAGGTCCAGAACGGCAGGATGACGAGGACGAGCAAGGCGCCTCGCCAGCTTTTGGGAGCGGACGCCATCGCATAGGCAAGCGGATAGCCGATCGCGAGCGCAAGCAAGGTCGTCAGGCCGGCGATACGCAAGGAATAGAGATAGCTCTGCCAGTAGAGCGTGTCGTCGGCGAGCAGGCGAAAATTGTCGAGATCGAGCGCGGCCAGGAACGGCCCGATTGCTGCAAAACCTGCGAAATGCGGCGCATAGGGCGGCAGCGCCGTATCGGCATGCGAGAACGCCATACGCAGCACGATGGCGAATGGCACGAGGAAGAAGGCGAGCAGCCAGAGATAGGGCACCGCGACGAGGCGGGTGCGCAGCGGGCGGGAGGCAGCGCTCACGGAGCCGCCCTCTCTCTCCAGCCCTCATCCGCGACCTGCAGCAGGAAGCGCGGGGAACCCCTCTCCTGCATCCAAGTCGGGTCTACCCGACTTGGACACTCTGAAGTGCTGAACTCGGGCAGGCCCGAGTTCAGTGAGAGGGGCAGGGGTGAGGTGTAGGCCGTTTGACGCTTTGGCCGCACCCTGACAGCTGCTCCATCGTCATTGCGAGCGCAGCGAAGCAATCCAGGAGGGTTCGCTCTACATCCCCTGGATTGCTTCGCTGCGCTCGCAATGACGGCAAGGTCGTCACGCAACTGGTCCGGGGGCCTACCCCTCACCCTGCCCTCTCCCTCCGGGAGAGGGTTCCCCGCGCGCTTACCGGCAAAGTTGCGCGTCGAAAACCGCATAGAAGTGCTCATCGCTGCAAGGCCAACCCGGCTTCGACGTCCCAGGACAGCCAGACCGCATCGTCCCAGGCGAAGGGCCGCTCGATCCGCCGCGTGCGGTTGGCCACCGCGACCTTCAAAAGCGTGCCGCCTTCGCCGCCGACCATGACCTGGATCATGGTGACGTCGCCGAGATAGCCGATGTCCCAGATCTCGCCCCTGACCTTGTTGACGCCCTGCCCCGGTTCGTCATGGCTGAGCGCGATCTTCTCCGGTCGCAAGCCTATGAGCAGCGCGTCGCCCGGCACAAAGCTGGCTGCGTCCTCATCCAGTTCGAGCGGGCCGGCGACAGCGCTCTCGACCCTGACGAGGTCGCCGTCAACGGCGAAGACGCGCCCCTCCAGGACATTGATGTCGCCGACGAATTCGGCGACATAGCGATTGATCGGAGCCTCATAGATCACATCCGGGGGGCCGATCTGGACCAGCCGGCCATGGTCCATCACCGCCATGCGGTCGGCCATCGTCATCGCTTCGTCCTGATCATGGGTGACGACCATGAAGGCCGTGCCGAGCGTGCTCTGCAGATCCATCAATTCGAATTGCGTCGCCTCGCGCAGTTTGCGGTCGAGCGCCGCCATCGGCTCGTCGAGCAGCAGGAGTTTTGGCCGCTTGGCGAGCGAACGGGCCAGCGCGACGCGCTGGCGCTGCCCGCCGGAGAGCTGGTCGGGCCGGCGCGCGCCGAGCCCCTCCAGCTTCACCAGCGCCAGCATCTCGGCGACGCGGCGGGCGATCTCGGGCTTGGCTAGGCCCTCGCGCCTCAGCCCGTAGCCGATATTGTCGGAGACGCTGAGATGCGGGAACAGCGCATAGGACTGGAACATCATGTTGACCGGGCGCAGATGCGGCGGCACGGCGGTGATGTCGACGCCGTCGAGCAGGATCTCACCGGAATCGGGCCGCTCGAACCCCGCCAGCATCCGCATCAGCGTGGTCTTGCCGCAGCCGGAGGGGCCAAGCAGCGCGAAGAATTCGCGCGGATAGAGCGACAGCGACAGCCCATCGACCGCCGTCACCGCGCCGAAGCGCTTGGTGACATTTCGGAACTCCACCAGCGGGCGCGCCAGCGGGTCGTTCCAGGGCTGGAAGGCGCGGCGCACGCTGCCCGGCGAGGCCTTGCGCATGAGAGCCGCCCCCTGCCCCGTTACCGTGCTCACTTGGCCACGCTCACTTGCCCGTCTTGACGCGGGTCCAGAGCCGGTTGACCAGCTTTTGCGACTTCTGGTCGTAGGGCGTGATCGTATAGAGCCGCGCCATCACGGCTTCCGACGGGTAGATGCCGGGATTGCCGCGCACGGACGCTGAAAGCAAAGGCTGCGAGGCGAGGTTGCCGTTGGCGTATTGGATGAAGTCGGAATTCTTCGCCGCCATGGCCGGGCGGTTGACGAAATCGATGAAGGCCAGCGCCGCCTCGGGATTGCCGGCATCCTTGGGGATGACGAAGGAATCGAACCACATCAGTGCGCCTTCCTTCGGGATGGCATAGGCGATCTCGACCTTGTTCTTGGCCTCCTCGGCCCGCTTCTTGGCCTGCAGCACGTCGCCGGAATAGCCGACGGCGAGGCAGATATCGCCATTGGCGAGCGCGTTGATGTATTCCGAGGAGTGGAACTTCTGGATGTGCGGCCGGATCTTGCGCAGCAATTCGCCGGCCTTGTTGAGGTCGGCCTCGGTCTTGGAATCCGGGTTCAACCCGAGATAGCGCAGGGCGGCCGGGAACATCTCCTCGACGGCATCGAGCACATGCACGCCGCAATTCGAGAGCTTCTTGAGCTGCTCGGGCTCGAAGATGATCTTCCAGCTGTCGATCACGGCGTCAGGCCCGAGCCGCTCTTTGATCTTGGCGACGTTGTAGCCGATGCCGGTGGTGCCCCACATGTAATCGACGGCGTATTTGTTGCCGGGATCGTATTTGGCGAGCCGCCCTTGAATCTCCGGCCAGGCGTTCCTGAGGTTCGGCACCTTGTTGGCGTCGATCGGCGCATAGAGCCCGAGCGGGATATGGCGCGGCAGGAAGGAGGCCGTGACCACGATCAGGTCATAGCCGGTCTTGCCGGCGAGCAGCTTGGTCTCGACCGTCTCCATCTGGTCGAAAGTGTCGTAGACGACGGTGATCCCGGTTTCCTTCTTGAAGGCGTCGAGCACCTCGGGATCGACATAATCGGACCAGTTATAGATCCGCAGCTCCTTGGTCTGTGCGTCTGCCGCGCTCCCAACGAGAAGCGTAAACCCCAGCGCCACGCCCGAAAGAGCTCCCCTCAGCCAACCGCACGCCGTCATCAAGCCCGACTCCCCTTGTCGCAATTGCCGCCGCGAAGCTAGCAGCTTGCTCGCGCGCCTCAAGTCATTGTGATCGCGGAGCTGTGTGCAATCGCGGCCTCCGCTGGCTTGCGATGCAACATGGCGGTCACATATCCTGCCGCATGCGCCATCTCCGCCGCTTCCTGCTGCTTTTCACAATCACCTTCCTCCTGCCGGTCGCGACCCATGCCGCCTGGTGGTCGCTGCAGGCCAATGCCAATGACTGGCGCGGGGCCGACTGGTCGAGCGCCAGGCTCTTGCCGACTGCTGCGAGCGAGCCGGAGGCGGTGGTCCATGTCTTCGCCGCCCGCGTCGGACGCTGGCGCGGCATCTTCGCGCATCACTCCTGGATCGTGGTGAAGGAGAAGGACGCCGGCACCTACACCCGCTTCGATGTCGTCGGATGGGGCACGCCGATGCGCGTCAACCTGCGCGAGGCCGATGGCCGCTGGTTCGGCAACGCGCCCGAACCCGTCGCCGAAATCCGGGGCGAACAGGCCCAAGTGCTGATCCCGCGCATCCGCGCCGCCGTGGCGTCCTACGCCTATCCCGCGCCGGGCAGCTATCTCGCCTGGCCGGGACCGAACTCGAACAGCTTCGTCCAGCATGTGCTGGCCGAGGTGCCGGACCTCGCGCAGGCCCTGCCGCCGACGGCGATCGGCAAGGATTGGCGCGATGAGGGGCTCTTCGCCGGGCTCACCCCGAGCCGCACCGGCGTGCAGGCCTCGCTCTTCGGCCTCGCCGGCGTGACGCTGGGCTGGGTCGAAGGCGTCGAGGCAACCTGCTCGGCCTCGTCGCCGGCCTCGACCTGCGCCACCCGGCGCTCAAGCTGCCGGGCTGGGGGCGGGTGGGTTTTTAGAGCATCGGCCCGAAAAGTGGGAACCGGTTTTCGGACAAGCCGATGCATGATTAAAGCTGGTCATGCTCGGAAACACCGCGTCATTCCGGGGCGTCCCGCAGGGGCGAGCCGGGAACCCAGAACCGCAGTTGGTGACGACATAAGCGCTGCTGATGTCGACGCCTGATTACCGGTTCCATCGGTTCTGGGTTCCGGGCTCTACGCTGCGCGTAGCCCCGGAATGACGCGCGGTTCCGTGCCAAGACAGCATGATCTCCGCTCGCCAGGCGCCGACACGCTTGCGCAGCCCTGTGACGCATGGTTAGCTTCAGCCCGCTGCCAACCGAAGCTGGCCGGCTCCGAGACCGGCTGCCCGACATGACGGAGCGATTGCATGCCGTGGCCTGATCTGACGATCGGCGGGCGCGATCAGCCCTCCTGGATCATCAAGCCGCGCGCCGATGCGCGGGCGCATCTGGCGGTCGTCGCGGACCAGCCCGCGGCCACAGGCCAGCCCGTGATCAAGGAGCAGCGCCCGCCGCCCTGGCTCGCAAAGCAGCCGCTCGATTTCGCGGCTTTCGGCCGGCAATTGAACACGGCCTTGTGCGGCCACGCGCCGATCGACGCCAAGGCCTGGCTGGCGCTGGTCGAGACCGTGCCCTGGGCGCTGCAGGACTATGTCTGGCGGGCGGCCGAGATCCGCCTGGGCAAAGCGGCCAAGGCCGCCCTGCGGAAGCGCGAGAACCGGGCGCTATACGAGCAGATCGAGGCGGTGCGGCTGTGCAGGCCCGATGGCGGCCAGCTCTATTTTCAGACCCCGAAGCAGCAGTTCGACGCTTACGCCGCCGTGTTCCGGCGTTTCGCCAGCCCGATGGCGCGCGTGTACTTCATGGGCGGCATGGTCTCGCTCTTGTCCCTGCGCAATGAAAGCAGCACCCTCGCCCATCACGGCGAGGGCTCCTATGACGACAGGCTCGTCGTCCTGCGCAGGATCGGATCGACAGGGATCTCGACGATCTTCCCGATCTGCACCGAGCCCGGTGCCCAGTATTCGCAACGCGCCGCCAGCAAGCCGGGCGGTGGCCGGCAGGACCGGCGCTATGGCGGCGTGCATTTCAACAAGATCGACGGCGAAGACGGCAACAAGGACAAGATCAAGGACCTCGGCCGGCTGATCGAGGGCACCTATCACTATTACGAGAAACCGAATGGCCATGTCGGCGCCCGCGCCTTCCAGACCAAGGTCACCCAGGTCGTCGAGCGCGACACCGATGGCGACGGGCGCTTCACCACGGCCGACCCCAGCCGGATCGACCCCAGGAAGGCCGGTACCTCAATGTATATCCACCAGGGCGGCAAGGACAGCGTGCTCGAGCCCGACACCTGGTCCGCCGGCTGCCAGACCATCCCGACGAACCGCTACAAGACGTTCCTGGCGACGGTCGGGAAGCCGAATTCGCTGTTCTACGTGCTCGTCAACGCGGCACCCTGAAGCCATGCCCATGCCGCCGCCCCGAAAGAGCTGTCATGGGCTGACTGCGGCCATCATCGCCTCAGTCTGGTCGGCCGCGGCGGTCGGCGCCCAGGAGCGCCCGATAGAGGCCCCGCCGGGAGAGGCCGCCTGCGCGATCGGCGCCTTCGTCACCGAGACCGATCCTGCCGGCCTCAATGTCCGCTCGGGGCCAGGGACGGGCTTCGGCATCGTCGGGCGGCTACCGCCCGTGACGCTCAGCAAGGAGATCGACGGGCTCTCCGTCATGGTCGAGGTCGAGATCACGGCCAGCGCCAAGGGCTGGTTCCGCATCCGCAACGCCCGCGACAACGCCCAGCTGACCGGCGCGGCGGAGCGGGTGATGTATGGCGGACGGGGCTGGGTCAGCGGCCAGAAGCTGACCGTCAAGACGCAAAGCCCGGCGGGCCGAGCCCAGCCGAGCGAGAAGGCCGCCATCGTGCTGGGCACCGAAACCGGACTGACGCTCGACAATGACGGCTTGCGGGCGGCGGGACGCCTGATCGGCTGCCAGGGCAAATGGGCTCTGATCGAATTCGGCCCCCTGCCCGCCGGCGACGCCCTGGGGCAACGCCTGGATATCGCGCCAGCCGCGCAGAGCGGGCTGCCGCAGGGCCGCTTCCGGGCCTGGCTCAACCAGATCTGCGCGATTCAGGAAACCAGCTGCAGCGGTTTCTGAAGTGGGATGATTTTGCTGGGGAACACGCCGTCATCCTGGGTTTCGCGCAGCGAAATCCCGGGATCCATCGGAGGGCTTCGGAGCTCTACGATGGATCCCGAAGCTGCGCCGCTGCGCGGCTTGTCCAGGATGACGGCGCGGATGATGGAAGGCGGCCGGCTTTAAAATCATCGGACTCTGAAACCGCCGCTCGCCAACCCGCCTCAGACCGCCTCCAGCGCCTGCGCCAGATCCGAGATCAAATCCTCGATGTTCTCGATGCCGACCGAGATGCGGATCAGCGCATCGGTCAGGCCGATCTCCTCGCGCAGCTCCTTCGCCACGCCCGAATGCGTCATCGCGGCGGGATGCGAGACCAGCGTCTCGGTGCCGCCAAGCGAGACCGCGAGCTTCATGATCTGCAGGTTGTCGAGCAGCGCGAAGGCCTCCTTCTCGCCGCCCTTCACATCGAAGGCAAAGGTCGAGCCGGCGGCCGTGCATTGCCGGTCGAACACCGCCTTGCGCGGGTCGCCATCCCGGAGATCGCCGAGGTAATGCACCTTGGCCACCTTCGGATGGCTGGAAAGGTACTCCGCCACCAGCTTGGCGTTCTCATTGGCGCGGCTCATGCGGATGTCGAGCGTCTCCAGCGAGCGCATCAGCATCCAGCAGGAGTTCGGGTCGAGCTGCGTGCCGAGCGAGCCGCGCCAGCTCTTGACCTGCCGCACCAGCGCGTCCGAGCCGCTGATCGAGCCGCCGACGAGATCGCTGTGGCCGCCGACATATTTGGTCAGCGAGAGCAGTGAGAGATCGGCGCCCTGTTTCAATGGCTTCTGGTATTTCGGGCCGAGCATGGTGTTGTCGACCACGACCGGCGGGCGATGGCCCTGGGACTTCTCGAGTTCATCGGCGATCGTGGCGCAGGCGGCGAGATCGACCAGCCCGTTGGTCGGGTTCGCCGGCGTCTCGACCAGGATCATGCCGACGCGGCCCTTGGCGGCCGCTGCCTTGGCGGTTTCGCGCATCTGCGCGATGTCGAGACCGTCGGTGAAGCCGAAGGGCGTGACGCCGAAGGCGCCCATCTGGTTCTTCAGCAGCGTCTCGGTGCCGCCATAGAGCGGGCGCGAGTGGATCACGGTGTCGCCGGGGCGCAGGAAGGCGAAGCAGGTGGTGGCGATCGCGGCCATGCCGCTGGCGAAGACGGCGCATTTCTCGGCCTCGTCCCAGATCGCCAGGCGATCCTCGAGGATCTCCATATTGGGGTGGTTGAAGCGCGAATAGACCAGGCCCGGCTTTTCACCGGGCTTGGGCCGGCGCCGACCGGAGGTGAAGTCGAAGAAATCCTTGCCCTGCTGGGCGTTCTCGAAAACGAAGGTCGAGGTCAGGAAGATCGGCGGCTTGAGCGAGCCTTCTGACATCGCCGGCGAATAGCCGAAGCCCATCATCAGTGTCTCCGGATGGAGCTTGCGGTTGGCGATCCGGTCCTTGTGATAGCTGTCTTCGCTCATCGATTATGTCCTCCGCGGCGGCACGGTTCGCCCATGGCTCGTGAGCGTCAGGTTACGCCTTTCGCGGCGGCATTGCATGACCGATCATCATTGCCGTAAAGGCCCTCAATGCAGCTTTCTGCCAATGATGAGCCGAACAGGAGCAGACCATGCTCGATTCCATCGATCGCCGTATCCTCGCCGTGCTGCAGGAGGATGGCCGTATCACCAATCAGGAGCTGTCCGAGAAGGTCGGGCTTTCGCCGACGCCCTGCCTGCGCCGATTGAAGCGGCTGGAGGAGACCGGCGTCGTCAAGGGCTATGCCGCGATCGTCGATCCCAAGGCCTATGGCCTGCCCTTCAGCGTCTTCGTCTCGGTGCGCCTGTCGCAGCAGACGCAGGAGAACATATCCGAGTTCGAAAAGGCGGTCGAAAGCTGGAGCGAGGTCACCGAATGCTACCTGATGACCGGCAGCCAGGATTATCACCTGCGCGTCCTGACCGACGGCATCGAGGGCTATGAGCGCTTCCTGAAACAAAAGGTGACGCGCCTGAAATGCATCCAGTCGGTCGAATCCAATTTCGCACTGGCCACCATCAAGAAGCGCAACGGCCTGCCGCCGCTTTAGGGGCCGTTGCCGATCGAATCGTAGAACTGCTTTAAGCCTGACGCGTCATTGCGAGCGCAGCGAAGCAATCCAGAAGGGCTCCCTCGATCCCCCTGGATTGCTTCGTCGCTTCGCTCCTCGCAATGACGCCCAATTACAGCGCCAGCTCTTGGTAGAGATCACGCCAGGTTGGGTTCATCGCTTCGATCAGAGCCAGCTTTCGTGCACGAGAACCACTTTTGAGCTGCTTCTCGCAGGTAATCGCTTCATCGATACGGTTTTAGTGCTCGTACCAAACGAGTAACTTGCAGCCGTAGCGACGTGTGAAGCCGTCCATCGTTCCTTCGCGATGCTGCCAGGCACGTTGCGCCAAGTTGGACGTGACGCCGATGTAAAGTGTGCCGTTTCGTTTGTTTGCCATGATGTAGACGGCAGGTTCTCGCACCGGAATCGTTCTCCTACACTGAACGAGAGCTCGCCCGTCATTGCGAGGAGCGCAGCGACGAAGCAATCCAGGGGCCGTCGAGCGGGGGCTCCTGGATTGCTTCGCTGCGCTCGCAATGACGGGGATCCGCGGAACCTGTCCTTGCGCCGATCAAAGATCGGCAGCGTGGATGGTATCGAACCCTACTTCCCGCCGAACAGCGCCTGCGCCGCGGCGCTCGCCATCTTCCTCTGCTCATGGGCGACGCCGGGCACCGTGATCTCGCGCCAGCGGCTCTCGACGCCGAGGCGCTTCGCCTCGGCTGCGGCGACCGCGACGAAGTTCTGGCCGCGCGTGAAGCGGTTGGGGCCCTGCGCCTCCGCGCCCTTGCTCGAGTTCAACTGGGGATGGTTGGGATCGATGTCCTGGTCGCCCAGCATGATCAGCAGCGGCTTGGCGAAGGCGGCCTTGAGATTGGCGTCCGTCGCCGGCGTACCGTCGAGCGAATAGGGAAAGCTGAAGCCGCCCGCCGCACCCTTGCCGACAGGCAGCGTGTAATAGCCGGCATTGGCCGAAATTGCGGTCGAGAAGCGCGCCTGCGGCATCAGCATCACCATGCGGTGGACGAACTGCGCCCCGGCGGAATGGCCGAAAAGCACATAGGTCGAGCCTGAGACCCGGCCGCTCTTCAGGCCTGCGTCGAAGAAGCGCTCGATCACCGCATAGAGCCATTTCGCGCGGTCGGGCTCGCCCTGGACGCCGCCCTGCTGGAACAGCCGGGTCGGGAAGCGCTCCTTGTCAAAATGCGGCGCCGCGATCAGCAGGCCATGGCGATCGGCCGCCTCGATCCAGTAATCGCGCGTGTTGGCGGCATTGCGCCCCAGGCCGTGCACCGCGATGACGAGCGGGCATGGCTTGTTGGCGCAGGCCTGCGGGACATAGGTCTCGATATTGATCGTTTCCGCCCCCGCGGGCGAAACGTCTTCATACAGCACATGCCCGCTGCCGACCTCCTGGAACGGCGTCAGGTCATGGGCCGCAAGGGGCGTGGCAAAGGGTGTGGCAAGAGGCGCGGAGAGACAGGCGGCCAGCATCGCCGCCATCGTCGAGAGCTTGATCATCGTCATTGCCTCGCATCATCGCTCGCCACGAGAGCATTGCGCGAAAAAGTGGGTACCGGTTTTTCGCATGAGCAATGCTCTCAACTCTTGGAATCGATCACGTCACATTCGGACGATTCCGTCCGAATGTGACGTGATCGAGCGCGATTCTGCTCCGCGAGGCGATGAGGGGCAAGCCCGAGGCCGCGCCGGCGACTAGATGTTGGCGGAGCGGGCCTGCCGCATCTTCCAAAGGCTGCGAGCGATCAGGAAAGCGCCGAGGGCGAATGTCGGCAGGAACAACCGAAGCGCGTCCCAGGACCAGTCGAGTCTGACGGTCTTGCAGCCGGACGTGTTCATCTCGCAGCCAAAGCCACTGAGAAGATACCAGGCCACCAAGGTGAGGCCGAAAATGACGATTCCGACGGCCAAGATGAAACGCTGCCACATCGCCCGAGCATAGGAACAGCCGGGCAGCCAGGCAAGCCGATCGGATCGAGCCCTCCCGCGCCGCTGCTCATGGCGTCTTCAGGCGCCCACACGCTCCATCGCCCGGCGCACGACCAGCGTGACCTCGCCGTCGGAGAGGAAGAGGTTGTGGCGCAGCATGCTCCAGCCGCGCCCCGAGGTATCGGCGACGCGCACGCCGAGCGCCTCCAGCCGCGAGCGCTCGGCCGCGCCGGCCCGCGCCACGCCGCCGGCGATACGCGCCGAGACGGCGAGCGCCCGGTCACCCGGGTCGATGATCAGCGTCATCCGCTGCGCCAGCGGGCCAAGCTTCGAGACCGTCTGCTCGAAGGCGTCGATATCGACATCGGGCGAGGCAAAGACGATCGCGCCGATGCGCGAGGACACATCGGTCTCGGTGCGCAACTCGCGCAGCGCCTCCAGGGTCAGGAAGGTGCCCATCGAATGGGCGACGATATGGATGCGCCCGACGGTCGGGTTGTTGACCAGGGCCCGCAGCGCCTGGACGAAACCGTCGCGCGACCAGAGCGCGCTCTCGCGGTCATAGCCGTAGTCGAGCAATGCGCCGCCGGACGGCCATGAGAACAGCGCCGTGCGGCCCTGGAATTCGAGCGCATGCGAAAGTTGTCCGGCGCTGCGCACCGCCGATTCGAAGGTTTCGTTGTAGCCGTGCACGTAAAGCAGCACGTCGCGGCCGTTGACGGCCTCGGCGAAACGGCGTGCCGCATCGGAGCTGGTGCGCCGGTCGATGCCGAGCACGCTCCAATCCTCGCCCACGGTAGATGCGAGCTGCCCGGAGATGCCCCGGCCAGGCGGCGAGAGCCTGACCTCGGCGAAGGTCAGCCCGGCTCCGCGCTCGGGGCCGAAGAAAGGCGACCCGCCGCCGGAGGGCTTGCGCGTGGTCACCACCAGGAGCGTCGGCTCCTTGCCCAGAGCGGAGGCGTCTGCGCGCGTCGGCTCGGAGAAGGGCGAGATTGCGGCCTCGGTCTGCGCGCAGGCTGCCAGGGTAGTGGACAGCAGCGCGAGCAGCAGGGAGCGTCGGCAAAGGGATGCGTGCCGCGAATCTGGCATGGGTGGAGAATATCCAAAGGGTCCGGAGGTGGCCGAGTTGGCCAGCATGGCCTTAACGCCACGCTAACGCGGCCAGATTGCGGCGTCTTCGAGGCTGATTTGGTTTGGAGGCTGATTGAGATTTCGAGCCATTGGCTCTGTCTTGACCACCGATGCGCCCTCATTCCGGGGCGCTCCGAAGGATCGAGCCCGGAATGAGGGCGAAACCTCAGCCATAAACCGGCCTCAAAACCCGTTGGCATCATCCGTCATGGTCGGGCTTGTCCCGGCCATCCACGTCTTCGCTGGTCGAGACCTGTGTTCAAGACGTGGATGCCTCGCCACAAGGGCCAGCATGACGACCAGGATGTCATTCCGGGCGAAGCGAAGCCCCAGAATTGAGGGCTCGGGTTTCGAGACTTCCCTCAGCGGGCGATGAGGGCGCCGGGCGCGGTGACCACCAGCTCGACGGTCGAGCCGACCGCGCCAACCACCCCGCCGGCGATATCGCCGAGCTTGTCGCCGAAACGGGGGCCGGCGATGGCGATGCCCCTGTCGGCATCGAGGCGGCGGCCGATCAATTGTACGATCTTGGGCGAGGACGCGAATTTGGCGTGGTTCAGGCGGTCATCCGTCGAGATCTCCGACAGGTCGATGATGCGCGCGCCAAGCTTCCCAAGCTCGGCGACGATCTCGGTGTCCTTGGCCGAGATCGCCCCCAGCCGGGTCTTGTCGCCGGCGAAGCGCCTGGAGAAGGCGAGCGCCCGGTCGTCGGCCGAGACGAAGACCGTCACCGGCCGCTTGATCTGGCGCATCTGCGTCCTGAACACGTCGAGATCGACATCGGGCGCAGCGAGAATGATGTCGCGCAGCTTGCCGCCGAAGCTGCCGTCGCCGCGAATCGCGGCCTGCCGCACCGCCTCCAGCGTCAGGAGGGTGCCCATCGAATGGGCCAGGATGTCGATGCGCGTGGTGCCGAGATCACGCGAGATGGCGTGGAGGTTCGCCTCCAGGAAATCACGCGAATAGAAGGCGCTCTCGCGGTCATAGGGGTATTGCAGGAGCTGCCCGCGCGAGGGCCAGGTGAACAGCACCGGCACGCCCTTAAAGCCGGAATCATAGATGATCTGGGCGAAGCGATAGGCCGCATCGGCGAAATTGGTGTTGTAGCCGTGCACGAAGACCAGCACGTCTCGCTCCGAGGCCGGACGGCGCTGAATCTCGCGTTTCACCTCGGCGACGATCGGCGGCAGGTCGAGACGGTTGACATCGACGACGGCGAAATGCTTGGCCGGGTCGGCGGCGGCGCCGATATCGGGCAGTTCCAGCTCGCCGGTCTTGTGCGCGCGCGGCACGGTGATGTCGAGCTTGGCGAAAGCCAGCTTCGGGCCGCGCTCGCCATTGAAATATTGCGGCAGATCAGCCGCCTCGCGCGTGGTGGCGACGAAGATGCGCAACTTGCCGACAGCGTCGCCCTGCTTCTCCGAGGCCGTCAGCAGCAGGCTCCGCTGCTCGCCGCCGCAGGCCGACAGCGCCAGCGCGGCCGACAGCACCAGCGCAACCCAACGAAACCGCAACACCGCATCCACCATGTCGAAGTGCTCTCACCGAAGCGGCCGATGATCAAGAGGTATCCATGACACAGTGACGACGGGATCGACGCCTTGCCGCACATGCCCAAGCCTTGTTAGCTCAGCGCCATGAACGACGTTTCCGCCTCCGCTCTTGGTGACGCGATCCTCGCCGGCGAGCGGGCGGCGCTGGCGCGCGCCATCACCTTGGTGGAATCGCGCCGGGCCGATCACCGGCAGCAGGCGCAGGCGCTGATCCAGCAACTCCTGCCCAAAGCGGGCGGAACGATCCGCGTCGGCATCACCGGCGTGCCGGGCGTCGGCAAATCGACCATGATTGACGCGCTCGGCAGTTTCCTCACCAGCAAGGGCCACAAGGTCGCGGTGCTGGCGGTCGATCCGTCTTCGACCCGCACTGGCGGCTCTATCCTCGGCGACAAGACCCGCATGGCGCGGCTTGCGGTCGACCCACGCGCCTATATCCGCCCCTCCCCGTCTTCCGGCACGCTCGGGGGCGTCGCAGCCAAGACGCGCGAGACCATGCTGCTCTGCGAGGCGGCCGGCTTCGACGTCATCCTGGTCGAGACCGTCGGCGTCGGGCAGTCGGAGACGGCGGTCGCCGATCTCACCGATTTCTTCCTGGTGCTGATGCTGCCCAATGCCGGCGACGAATTGCAGGGCATCAAGAAAGGCATCATCGAGCTCGCCGACATGATCGCGGTCAACAAGGCCGATGGTGCGGGCGCGACGGCGGCGCGGGCGGCCGCCGCGCAGTATCAGGCGGCGCTGCATATCCTCGCCCCCGCCTCTGCGCTCTGGTCGCCGCCCGTCATCACCATCTCCGGCCTGACCGGCGACGGGCTCGAAGCGCTCTGGAGCAAGGTCGAGGCGCATCGCGCCCGTTACGAGGCGAAAGGGCTGATCGCCGAGAAGCGCCGCCGGCAAGACGTGAAATGGATGTGGGCGATGGTGCAGGACAGGCTGCAGGCAAAACTGCGCCATGACCCCGCCTTGAAGGCGCGCACGCCCGAGCTGGAGGCGGCGGTGGCAGGGGGCCGGCTCGCGCCGACGCTCGCGGCCGAAGAGATCGCCCAAGCGCTCGGGCTCTAGCGCATTTTCCATTCAAGTTGTCCCGTCATTGCGAGCGCAGCGAAGCAATCCAGAGGACAGGGCTCAGTCCCCCTGGATTGCTTCGTCGCTGCGCTCCTCGCAATGACGATCAAGCCGTGTGGAAAACGTTCTAAGCATCTCAAAGCGGCACAGCGACCACGGCACGCTGCTTGAAGCACCCGGCGCTCACGGAGGCTTCGATGGCTTTATCCCGGCGTTCCCTGCTGGCTGCGGCGCTTTTTGGCACAGGCATGGCTCATGCGCCCGGCGTATTGGCGCAGGCGCCCAAGCGCGCGGCGAGCCCCTCTCCTCTCGGGCAGTTCGGTCTGGAGGCCGCGCAGTTCGGCCTGCGCGCAGGCTCCCCGGACGACCAGTCGCGCGTGCTGCAGAACGCCCTGATCGAGGCGGCTAAGCGCGATGCGCCCCTGATCGTCGCGCCGGGCCGATACCGCATCGCCAATGTGACCCTGCCCGAGGGTGCCCGGCTCATCGGCGTCACTGGCGCGACGCAGTTCATGGCCGCCCAAACCGGCCCCATTCTGCTGGCGCGCGGGATCAAACGCGCCGCACTCGTCGGCATCGGGCTCGACGGGCTGGATATCCGCATCGCCCAGCGAAGCGGCCTGCTGAGCGTGGACGAGCTGCTGGATTTCGGCCTGCAGGATTGCGAATTCACCAATGCCGGCTCGATCGGCCTGAGCCTGAACCGCACGGGCGGCCGCATCCTGGGAAACCGCTTCCGTAACATGCGGGAAACCGCCCTGTTCTCGCTGGATTCGCGCGGGCTCTCGATCGAGCAGAACCAGATCGAGGATTGCGGCAATAACGGCATCCAGCTCTGGCGCAGCCAGCCCGGCGACGACCAGTCGATCATTCGCGGCAACCGCCTCAACCGCATCCGCTCGGATGCCGGCGGCGACGGCCCCAACGGCAACGGCATCAGCCTGTTCAAGGCCGGTGGCGTCATCATCGATGGCAACAGCCTGCGCGATTGCGCGCTGACCTTCATCCGCAACAATTCCGGCTCGGGCGTGCAGATCATCGGCAATCAGGGCCGCCGCTGCGGCGAAGTCGGGCTCTATTGCGAATTCGCCTTCGAAGGTGCGCTCATCACGGGCAACCTCGTCGAGGATTGCGCGCAGGGGATCAACGTCACCAATCTCGACCATGGCGGCAGGCTCAGCGTCGTCGCCAACAACATCATCCGCAACGCCCAGAAGGGTTTTGCGCCGAAGGGCAAGGAGCTCATCGGCGGCGCCGGCATTCATGTCGAGGCGGAAACGGCGGTAACCGGCAACGTCATCGAGAATGCCAGCGATATCGGCATCTCGCTCGGCTGGTCCTGGGGCATGCGCAACCTCGTCGCGACCGGCAACATGGTGCGCAAGACCGGCATCGGCATCTCGGTCTCGCTGGTGCCGAAGGAGCGCAACGCGCTGATCGCCAACAACACCATCGCCGAGGCGAGGAACGGCGCGGTGGTTGGGACCGAATACGGCCGGGCCGTAACGGGCGACCTGACGAAGACGGCCGATGCGAGAGCCGCCGGCGTCAAGGTGGAGAACAACGCGGTCGGCTGAGGCGAGGCGGCTGCCATCGACACGGCGCTCCTCCAGCTCGTCATGCTCGCCCTTGTGGCGAGCAACCACGTCTTGACCACAAGCCTCGACCAGCGAAGACGTGGATGGTCGGCACAAGGCCGACCATGACGGGGAGGCTCCGGGCTCAGGCCTTCGGCCTGCCCCGGAATGACGCCGCGGTTCCAGCCGAAATCATCAGGCGCCAGCCGCGCCCTTTCGAGCGCCGGGTCGCAGCGCGCCGACGGCCTCGTCGACGCTGTGGAAGAGATGGTCCTGGCCGATCGCGGCGACGACGCCGAATTGCTGCAGGGCCCGGCGCGCACGCACCGATTCGACGCGGGCGATCGCAAAGGCGATGCCCCGGTCGCGACAAACACCGGCCACGGCCAGGAGAGACTGGGCGGCGGTGTAGTCGATCGCGGCGATGCCGCCCGCCTCGAGGACGAGGAGCGCCGGGCGCTGGCGCTCGAGCAGGTCCAGCATGCCGTGCTGGAAGCTTTGCGCATTGGCGAAAAGCAGCGGCGCCTGGAAGGCGACGACGAGCACATCGGGCACCGGCTCGATCTCGCCGCCCTCGCCCGGCGGCCACCAGATCGTCGTCCCCGCGATCTTGTTGAACGCGATCGGCTGGCTGCGCGTCGTCATCCAGACGCCGTGGATCAACGACAGTCACGCCGATGGCGACGCCGGTCTCGATCGGCAAAAGGATGATCGCAAGCGCGGTGAACAGGATCAGGGCGAATTCGGCCGGCGCCTGCCGCGCTATGGTCAGGATCGTGCCGAGCCGAAAGATCCGCTGGGCGACGAAGAGCAGGACGCCAGCCAGCGCCGCCTCCGGCACATGGGCGAGCAGGGAACCTCCCGCCAGCGCCAAGGCC
Organism: Bosea vaviloviae; assembly: GCF_001741865.1. NCBI lineage: Bacteria > Pseudomonadati > Pseudomonadota > Alphaproteobacteria > Hyphomicrobiales > Alloboseaceae > Allobosea > Allobosea vaviloviae. Next base: position 2,710,197 of record NZ_CP017147.1, on the reverse strand, counting down.
AGTACCAAGGCCGCAGCCGTCAGCGCGCCAAGCTGGCTGCCGCCGCCGCTTTCGACCACGACCGCGGTACGCGGCGGGCTCGCATTGACGGGAAAGGCGCCCGCCAGCCCGGCGAGCAGATTGGCGGCTCCCAGGCCGAGGAAGTCGCGGCCGACATCGGCCTCCGCCCCATCCGGAGCCCGGAAGGACCGGCTGACGGTCGCCGTCTGCATCATGATGACCAGGCTGACGATCAGCGCCAGCGGCAGGAGTTGCCGGAAATCCTCCCAGCCCAGATCCGGGCTGAAGCGCGGCGGCAAACCCTCGGGCAGGACGCCGAGGACCGCGACGCCACGCGCCTCGAGCCCGAACAGCATCACCGCCATCGTCGCCAGCCCGAGCGCGATCAAGGCGCCCGGCAACCGCGCCGCGACGCGCTCGCAGACCAGCATGATCGCCAGCACGGACAGGCCGATCGCCGTCGACCAGGGGTTGATCGCGCCCCTGTGCGCATAGATCTCCTGGACCTGCGAGACGAGCTTGTGGCTGCCGCCGGGAAGGCCGAACAGGCTCGGCAGCTGCGACACCAGGATATGGATCGACACGCCGGCCAGGAAACCGGTGATGACGGGCGTCGACAGCAGATCCGCGATCCAGCCGAGCCTGAACACGCCACCGAGCAGAAGCAGCACGCCGACCAGGACAGCCAGCGTCGGCGCGGTCTGGCTCAGATTGCCGCCGCTGGCGGCGAGTATGGCGAGCCCCCCGGCGAAGATCGGCGTGATCGTCGAATCCGCCCCGACGGTGAGGACGCGGCTGGCGCCGAAGACGGCGAAGCCCAGCGTTGCCGCGACGAAAGCGAAGAAGCCGATCTGCGGCTCGAAGCCGCCGAGACGCGCGGTCGCCATCTGCTCGGGAATGGTGATCGCCGCCAGCGTCAGCCCGGCGACGATGTCGCGGCCGAGCCCATGAGAGGAGGATGCGAAAAAGTGGGTACCGGTTTTTCGCATGGGCAATGCCCTCGGGGGTGATTTAGCCTGTACCACACCGTCGTTGCGAGAGCAGCGAAGCAATCCAGGGGGGCGTAGAGTTCTGCCGCCCCTGGATTGCTTCGCGGAGCCTGTACTCGGGCTTGCCGAAGGCAAGACCCGGGTGCTCGCAATGACGACAGGGTTTCTGATTCTCCCGCTTCAGCGCGCTCTCATGCCGTGCTGCAGCGGGAGATGCGAGATCCATCATAGGCACTGCCGAACTCTACGATGGATCCCGGAGCTGCGCCGCTTACGCGGCTTGTCCAGGATGACGGCGCGGGTGACGGCGAGCGATCGGATATCCTCGATACCGCTCGGTTCATTTCGAGCCCTCATCCTTCGAGACACCGCTTCGCGGCTCCTCAGAGGCCGGCCGCCCTCACCCGCCCGACCTCGATGCCGTTCCAGTTCTTCAGCACGCTCTCGCGCAGCGGCGCGAAGGCTGTCGCCTGCGCCTCGTTCAGGGGCAGGAAGCGCGCGATCAGCGCCGCCATCACGACCTCGGCCGCCCGTCCCGCGCCATCGTCGCATTTCAGCGCGATGCCGTAGCCGAGTTCCGGCAGCGCGCCGCAATAGACGCCTTCCGCCCCTGTCTTGATGAAGGCGCGCTCGCGCAACTGCTCCATCGCGCGGGTATCGAAACGCCCGGTTCCCGCCACCATGAAGGGATGGGCCGCCACCGCCTTGCGGATGCGGGCCGCCGCCTTGGCGCGCTCCGGGCCAAGACCATGGCCGGTTCCGAGACGGGCGAAGCCGAGCGCCAGCGCCTTCAGCGGCACGGCATAGGAGGGGATCGAGCAGCCATCCGTGCCCATCAGATCGCTTGTATGCGCCGCGCCAGTGACGCCTTCCAGCGCTCCGCGCACCGCCTGCTGCACGGCATGGCCCGCCCCTACATAGCCGGCCGGATCCTCGTCCAGGCCGCAGGCGAGGCAAACGAAGCCGGCATGCTTGCCCGAGCAGTTGTTGTTCAAGGCGCTCGGCTCAGCGCCGGCCCTGGCGATGGCGCGGGCGGCGGCCTCATTCATCGGCCAATGCGCGCCGCATTCCAGGCAGCCGGCATCGCGCCCGGCTTTCCCAAGCATGGCGAGCGAGGTCTCGGCATGGAGCGGCTCACCGGAATGGGAGGCGACGGCGAGCGCGATCTCGGCTTCCGTCAGGCCGTAACGGTCGGCAGCGCCGCTCTCGAACAGGGGCAGTGCCTGGATCGCCTTGACGGCCGAGCGCGGAAACACCGGCCGCTCGACATCGCCGGACGAGAAGACCACGCCGCCATCGGCATCGACCACGAGCACCGAACCGCGATGGCGCGACTCGACGGTGTTTCCGCGGGTGACCTCGGCGAGAACGGGATTTTCCATGGCAGGCTCCGATATCCGACAGGCTATTATCCGACCAGTCATTGTCCGGCAGTCCATTATCCGATCAGATCATGCGGCCGGCGCGTGGCCTTGTGGCGTTTGGCGCTCGACCTGTCAAAAGCGATGGCGCAGACTGGCACGGCCTGCGATGGAAGCGGCGCTCGCCCGCGCCAATCCGGGCTGCGATCAGGAACCGGGAAGCCTTCGAGCCGCTGATGTCAGAGACCGCAACCTCGCCGGACTACGAGACCGAATACAACAACCGCGCCCGCGTGCCCGAGCATCCCGGCATCATCGCCGGCTGGGCCAGCGACGCGGCGGCCTATCGTGAGGGGGCCGTCTGCGAACTCGGCGTGTCCTATGGCGAAAGCGCGCGCCAGTATTACGATCTGTTCAAGCCCCAGGCCGTCCGCGGCGAGGCCATCGTCATGTTCATCCATGGCGGCTACTGGCAGGCGCTCGATCCGAGCTTCTTCTCGCATATGGCGCGTGGGCTGAACCAGCTCGGCGTGCCCGTCGCCGTCGCGGGCTACGATCTCTGTCCGCAGGTCGAGCTCGGCCACATCGTCTGGGAGATGCAGCAGGCAGCAGCCGCGCTGTGGCGGCGTTTCAACCTGCCGATCGTTGCGGCCGGCCATTCCGCCGGGGGACATCTCTCAGCCTGCCTGCTCGCGACCGACTGGAAGAATGTCGATGCCGAGCTGCCCGAGAAGCTCGTGCCGGCGGCCTATGGCATCTCCGGCCTCTACAATCTGAAACCGCTGACCGAGACCAGCATCAACGGCGCCCTGAACCTCACCATGGAAGCCGCCGAGCGCGAAAGCCCGCTGTTCTGGCCGGCGCCGTCACCGCTCCTGATGGATGCGGTCGTCGGTGGGGCCGAGAGCGAGGAATATCTCAAGCAGAGCCGCCGCATCGTCGATGTCTGGGGCATCGAGGGCGTGCAGACCCGCTATGGCGAGATCCTCGGTGCCAACCATTTCACGGTGCTCGCCGACCTCACTGACCCCGCAAGCGCGATGAGCCGCCGGCTCGCCGAACTCGCTGGCGCTTGATTTCGGCGCGCGCCAAGTTCTATCCAGAGAAGACGTTCTATCCAGAGAATCTGTCACGTTTCGGAGCGCGCGATGCAGACCTTCTTCGTCGAGATCAAATGCAAGCTCGGCAAGACCTATGCGGTCGCCAGCGAGCTCGCCGACCGCGAGATCGCCTCGGAGATCTACTCGACCGCGGGCAATTACGACATCCTGGCGAAGTTCCATGTCGCCGCCGATGTCGATATCGGCCATTTCATCGCCCAGAAAGTGCAGTCGATCCCCGAAATCTCCGACACGCACACGATCATCACGTTCAAGGCGTTCTGAGGCGGCGTATCAGGCGGCCTCCTCGCCGAGTTCAGCGGTGATTTTCGTCCAGGGCACGCTGATCAACCCCTTCTCGTCGCGTTCGATGAGACCCGCTTCGATAAGCTTCGTTGCGTCGGTGTGAACCGCCTTGTAGTCGCGGCCCAACGCACCGGCGAGCGCTCGGATCGACCAAGGGCCATGTCCCCGCAGCACTGAGAGCAATTGCCAACGATTGGCGTTCAGCAATTCGAACAAGAGCTGCGGCGTTACAAAACTAAGCCCGAACTCCTGCACGCCATAGTCGCCGGAATCGATGCGCTTTGCCGCGCGCCTCGCACGCACGAAGAAATCGTCGGTGCTCTCGACGCGGATCTTGAATTCACTCATGGCCGCTTCCTTTCCGCCGCGACATCCGCCTGGAAGTCGATCAGCAAAGCCTCGAGCGTCTTGAAGACATAGGCCTCCTCGACACCACGATAATGGCGATGGTCGCCTTTGCCCCATTCGTTATCGTAGCCGATGATGCGCTCTCCCGGCCGGCCGTAGAATAGCGAGTACTTCAGCCGGTGCGGACGTTCGGGATTGGCCTGTGGCAACAGCCAAACCCTGATCTGCTCGATGCAACCATCCGGCAATACGATCTTTTCATCGATCAACAGCGTCGCCGGCATATGTCAATAATGACATATGCCGCTCTGTCTGGAAAGTCCGTGATCGGGTTCGTGTCAGCGCTGTCTCGTGCGGGCACGCGTCAGACGGCAGCGAGCTGCCAAGCATATTGGTAGCTGCCATATTCCGTGCTGGTCACGCCGTTGCGTTCGGTGCCCGGAAACTTTTCCGGCGGCGTCACCACCGTCACCCGGAAGATTCCGGTCTTGCCGGGCTTCAGCAGCCCCACATGCACGGCTGCAGCTCCAAGCGCCGAATCGCCGCTATAGATGTCCGTGCCCCAGAGTTGGCCCTCGATCACGCCCGTAATGCGGAAATAATAGACCGCTCCGATTTTTTCGCAGAGGCCGTGCATGTTCGGCGGCGCCTCGGAGGCGACGGAGTTCTGGTCGAGCAGCTTTTTGAGCTGCCGGCGCGACAGCTTTCCGCGTCGGTCGAAATAGGCGATCAGGTCCTGGACGACTTTCATGGCAAGTCTCCTTTCATGGCAAGTCTCCTGTCATGACGCGTCTCCCGGCTGCAGGGTGATGACCCGCCCATAGGGCGGCTGGAAGGTCGAAGACGGTTTCGGCAGCACCCAGAGCACCGCATAGGGAACGGGCTCGGTCGGGTAGGAGATGTCGCCATCGGTGATCACGACCGCGGCGGTCACGCGCCCGTCCTCGGCCAAAGCGGCGAGTGCAGGCGTCAGGTCGCTGCCGCCATAACCGCTGATCTCGTAAGCCGCGAGCCCGCTCGGTGAGAGGATGTCGTCGGAGGTCACGACCGTGTCGCACTGGACGACGCGGATCTCGTCGACGCCCGCCACATCACAGAAATCGGCGATGGCGCCGAGCACGAGCGGGATCTCGTCCCCCATCGAGGCGCTGGTGTCGAGGATGACGTTGAGCATCCAGGAATAGCGCTTGCGGCCCGGCATCACGACATCGGTGCGGTCGTTGCCGCGCCGCGAGGCGCGGGTGAAGGTGCGCTCGCCCGGTGCTGCACCTTCGAGCCAGGTCTGGAGCGCGACATGCCAGGGCGTGCGGTAGAGGCCGCGCCGCGCCTGGACGTTCTGCTGCGTGCCGCCGGGCCCGTCGCCGCGTCCGCGCATCGCGCCCATCGCCTTGGCAAGCACCATCCCGCGCATCGCGAGATCGCGGATCGCCTGGCCGCGCTCGGCCTGGTCGGCCGTATCCTCGGGGAAAAGCTCGCGCTCGCGCCTGGCGTCGAGCGCATCGCCCATCGTGCCGTCGGGCGCCTGCCGCGCCGCCCCGAGCACCTGCTCGACGGTCGCGATCTGCCCCTCCCAGACCTGCGTGCGGGAGGACATGAAATGGCTGCTGCGGCGCATGTCGAGGACGATCTCCTCGGCAGATTTCGCGCGCGCGCCGGGCATGTCGAGCCCGCCCGCCGGGATCGTCGTCGTGCCCAACGCATGCCGCAGCATGTCGTTGATGATGTAGTCATGGGCGTAGTTGAACTCGAGCGCGGCGCTGCCGCGCGCCCGGTCATGGGTGCGCAGCGCCAGATGCAGAAGCTCGTGGGCGAGCACGAAAACGAGGTCATCCGCCGACAGCCTTGCGGTGAAGGACGGGTTCACCAGCATCCGGCCGGAGGCGAAGACGCCCATGGTCGGCACGCGCGCATCGATCTCGACGCGCACCGCCGCCGCGAGGCCACAGAGATGCGGGAACGGGGCCGTCACCAGCCGCAAGCCCCCAGCGATCCGCGCCCGGGTGGCGCGGTCCTCAGGAGACCGCTCCGGAACGCCGTTCATGTCGCCGCGACCTTGCGCAGGAGATCGTGCATGGCGCGATCGGCCCCAAGCGCCCCCCATGTCTCGACCATGTCGTTGAGCACCAGGAGTTGATGTTCGCAGGACAGGGCGCGCAGAAAGCGGTTGATGAAGTACGGCCTGATGCCTTCAGCCCGGCCGTCGCGGACGAACTGACGGATGCAGTCGAGGATGAACCAGCGCGCGGAATCGCCCTTGGGCAGAAGCTCCGGCTTGCGCAAATACTCCTCCAGCGGCCGCACGGCGCCGATCGAATCCTCCGCCAGCGCGCAGAACACCACCGCATCCTCCGGCGAGAGCCGCCCGAAGGCCAGCGCCCGGCGCGTCTCGTTGCTGAGCAGACCGGCCTTCTGGGCCATGTCGAGCGCGCGCGACAGCAGCGCCCAGGCGCGCGGCGTCGAAAACGGCATCGGCTCGGCCGGCACCGGGCGCATCAGGGCGTCGGGTATAGTCGTGATGAAGCTGCGGATCTCGGCTCGCACGCCGGCGCGCTGCGCCCAGGCGAGCCATTCCGCGACATCGACCCGCAATTGCAGGATGGTGACGCGGTTGACCAGGGCCGAGCTCATCGCCCGCACCAGAGCGCGGTCCTGCAGGCGGTTGCCCGCCGCGACCACCCAAGTGCCCTTCGGCAAGGCGTGCTCGCCGAGCCGGCGCTCGAGCAGGAGCGAATAGAACGCCTTCTGGACATCGGGCGAGCAGGCCGGCAATTCATCGAGGAACAGGCAGAACGGTTCGGGCTTTTCCGGCAGCAGGACGCGCGGCGGGCAGAAGACCGAGCGCTCGCCGACGATGCGCGGAATGCCGCTCACATCCTCGGGAGCGATCTGCGTGCCGAGCAGCGAGCGGCAGGGCAGGCCGGCCTCGCGCGCCGCCTCATAGACCAGCTCGGATTTGCCCAACCCTGGAGCCGAGAGCAGCAGAAAACTCTGCTCATGAGCCATGCACTGGATCAGTTGCTTGGCCTGACGCAGCGTGACGACTTCGTCGAACGCCGATCGCATCGCATCCATCATCCCCTCCCAGGAATAGCCGGCAAGAACAGCCCCCAAGAGCAGCCGGCCAATGACCGAGCGCCGGGCATGTGGGAACGATAGGTCAGCGCTGCCATGGCCCTCCAAGAGCATTATTTTTTCGCGATGGTGGCCTTGTTAAGCAGCCATTCATGCTGGGCTGGCGGCGGGCTCCTACGCTGCATTCGGCAACTGGGCCCGCAACTGGGCTCGCAGCTGGGCCCAGTCCCGATTTTGAAGAATTCGCCTCAGTGCGAGCCCTTCATCTCCTGCCCGCGCTTGACGCCGCCCCTTTTCCGCGCGACCCCGTTTGCTCGGGTTGACGGCGATATGAAGGAAGCGTGGGGATGGCCAAGAGTACCTTGTCGGCGGATATGCGCTCGGGCGCGCTCGTCTACCATCGCAGCCCACGCCCCGGTAAGATCGAAATCCAGGCGACCAAGCCGCTCGGCAACCAGCGCGATCTGGCGCTGGCCTATTCGCCCGGCGTTGCCGCCGCCTGCGAGGCGATCGTCGACGATCCCAGCCAGGCCGCCGAACTGACCTCGCGCCAGAACCTCGTCGCCGTCATCACCAACGGCACCGCCGTGCTCGGCCTCGGCGACATCGGCCCCCTGGCCTCCAAGCCGGTGATGGAGGGCAAGGCGGTCCTGTTCAAGAAATTCGCCGGCATCGACTGCTTCGACATCGAGGTCGAGCAGAAGAACATCGAGAAATTCGTCGAGGTCGTCGCGGCGCTGGAGCCGACCTTCGGCGGCATCAATCTCGAGGACATCAAGGGTCCGGAATGCTTCGAGATCGAGGAACAGCTCAAGGCCCGGATGCAGATCCCGGTCTTCCATGACGACCAGCACGGCACGGCGATCATCGTCAGCGCCGCGGTCCTGAACGGGCTCGATCTCGCCGGCAAACATATCGGCGAGGTCAAGATCGTCGTCTCCGGCGCGGGCGCCGCCGCGCTCGCTTGCCTCAACCTGCTGGTCGAGCTCGGGGCCCAGCGCAAGAATATCTGGGTCACCGACCTCGAAGGCGTGGTCCATAAGGGCCGCAACACGCTGATGGACCGCTGGAAGGAAGTCTATGCGCAGGAGACCGACGCCCGCACGCTGGCCGAGGTCATCGGTGGCGCCGACATCTTCCTCGGCCTCTCCGCAGCGGGCGTGCTCAAGCCCGAGATGGCCAAGCAGATGGCCGCCAAGCCCTTGATCCTGGCGCTCGCCAACCCCAACCCCGAGATCACGCCGGAAGACGCCTTGGCCGTGCGCCCCGACGCTATGATCTGCACCGGGCGCTCGGACTACCCGAACCAGGTCAACAACGTCCTGTGCTTCCCCTATATCTTCCGCGGCGCACTCGACGTGCAGGCGACGACGATCAACGAGGCGATGAAGCTCGCAGCCGTGCGCGCCATCGCCGCGCTTGCCCGCGAGGCGACGTCGGACATCGCGGCGCGCGCCTATGGCGGCGAGGCCTCGACCTTCGGGGCGACCTCGCTGATCCCCAACCCCTTCGATCCGCGTCTGATCCTGCGCATCGCGCCCGCCGTCGCCGAGGCCGCGATGGCGACCGGCGTCGCGCGCAAGCCGCTCGAGGACGTCGAGGCCTATCGCGAGGACCTGTCGCGCTTCGTCTTCCGCTCGGGCTTCATCATGAAACCGCTCTTCGCCCTGGCGAAGGCCGACCCCAAGCGCGTGATCTATGCCGAGGGCGAGGATGAGCGCGTGCTGCGCGCCGCCCAGGTCGCGCTGGAGGAAGGGCTGGCGATCCCGATCCTGATCGGCCGCCCGAGCGTGATCGAGACGCGCATCGAGCGCTTCGGCCTGTCGATCAAGCCCGGCCGGGATTTCGAACTGATCAACCCGGAGGACGATCCGCGCTATCGCGACTACGTCCAGACCTATCTCGACATCGCCGGCCGACGCGGCATCACGCCCGATGCCGCCCGCTCGCTGGTGCGCACCAACAACACCGTCATCGCGGCGCTCGCCGTGGCGCGCGGCGAGGCCGACGCCATGATCGCCGGGCTGGAGGGCCGCTATCTCTCGCGGCTGCGGCACATCAAGGACATCATCGGCCTGCAGCCCGGCGTCTGCGACATCTCGGCGATGACCCTGATCATCACCAACAAAGGCGCCTTCTTCCTGGCCGACACCCATGTGAAGGCCGACCCGACCGCCGAGGAGATCGCCGACATGACGGTGCTCGCGGCGAGCCATGTCGCGCGCTTCGGCATCGAGCCCAAGATCGCCTTGCTCTCGCATTCGGATTTCGGCGCAGCCGACACGCCCTCCTCGCTCAAGATGCGCAAGGCGCTCGGCCTGATCCGCGAGCGTGCGCCGGAGCTGGAATGCGATGGCGAGATGGAGGCCGACACCGCACTCGTCGCCATGGTGCGCGAGCGCGTGCTGCCCTCATCGCGCCTGAAGGGCGTTGCCAACGTCCTGATCTTCCCCAATCTCGACGCCGCCAACATCGCCTATCAATTCGCCAAGGTGCTGGCGGATGCGCTGCCCGTCGGGCCAATCCTGATCGGCGCGGCCAAGCCCGCCCATATCCTCACCGGCTCGGTGACGGCGCGCGGCGTCGTCAACATGACGGCGCTGGCGGTGGTCGAGGCGCAGGAGCGGGCGGCAATCGCCGTGGCTGGCTAAACGCGTCATTGCGAGCGCAGCGAAGCAATCCAGGGGCCGTCGAGCGAGACCTCCTGGATTGCTTCGTCGCTCACGCTCCCCGCAATGACGGGTCTTCGCGGAGTTTATCCTTGGGCCGACCAAAGGTCGGACCCGAGGGCGTAGCCCCGGAATGACGGCAGTGGTTGCCATTCAAACCGTCTGTCCCCAAGGCCTGTTTTTCCGCCTTGGCAGGCGCTGAAAGCCGGGCTCTACTTCCCTGACGATGTCTGTGCGCCGCAGAGTCGGCCGCCGCCAGGGGAGGCTTCCATGTTCCACGTCACGCGCCGCGCCGTGCCCTTCCTGCTTGCCGCAGCTCTTGCCGCAGGCTTTGCCATCTCCGGCGCGGCGACGGCCGCCGCTCAGGTGGTCTTCCACCGCGGCAATGACGGCGACCCCGAGACGCTCGACGCCCACAAGACCTCGACGGTCACTGAGGCGCATCTGCTGCGGGACCTCTCCGAGGGGCTCGTCATCCACAATATGAAGGGCGAGGTCGTGCCCGGCGTCGCCGAGAGCTGGACGATGTCGCCGGACGGCAAGACCTATCTCTTCAAGCTGCGCAGCACCGCGAAATGGTCGAATGGCGACCCGGTCACCGCGTCTGATTTCGTGTTCTCGCTGCGGCGGATAGTGAACCCCGAAACCGGGGCGAAATACGCCAATATCCTCTATCCGCTCCTCAATGCCGAAAAGATCAACAAGGCCGCTGCCGACGCCAGGCTCGACGATCTCGGCGTGAAGGCAATCGACGAGCGCACACTCGAACTCAGGCTGGAGCGCCCGACGCCCTATCTCTTGGAATTGCTCACGCATCAGAGCGGGCTGCCGGTCCACCCCGCCTCGGTCGCGAAATTCGGCAAGGATTTCGTCAAGCCGGAGAACTGGGTCTCGAACGGCGCCTATGTGCTGAAGGAGTTCGTGCCGAACTCCCATATCCGGCTCGACAAGAACAAGGCCTTCCACGACGCCGCCAACGTCAAGATCGACACGGTGATCTATTACCCCTCCTCGGATCTGGCCGCTGCCGCGCGCCGCTTCCAGGCCGGCGAACTGCACCTGACGAGCGACATCCCGGCCGACCAGATCAAGCAACTGCGCGAGAAGCTCGGCGACCAGGTCAAGGTCGCGCCCTATCTGGGCACCTATTTCCTGATCATCAACAGCGCCAAGAAGCCCTTCGACGATGTCCGCGTGCGCCGGGCGCTGTCATTGGTGATCGACCGCGAATTTATCGCCGACGAGATCTGGGGCGGCACGATGCTGCCGGCCTATGGCGTGATCCCGCCCAATATCGGCAACTATGGCGAGCGCGCCGAGGCCGACTTCAAGAACGCCTCGCCGCTCGACCGCGAGGACGAGGCGAAGAAGCTGCTCGCCGCCGCGGGCTTCGGCCCCGGAGTGCCGCTGAAAGTCCAGCTGCGCTACAACACCACCGACAACAACCGCCGCACCATGATCGCCGTCGCCGAGCAGTGGAAGGCGATCGGCGTCGAGACCTCCTTCATCAACACCGACGGCAAGACGCATTTCGCCTTCCTGCGCGACGGCGGCGATTTCGACGTCGCCCGCTATGGCTGGATCGGCGACTATTCCGACCCGCAGAACTTCCTCTTCCTGTTCCAGAGCGACAATACCGGCTTCAATTCGGGCAAATACGACAACCCGACCTTCGACAAGCTGATGAAGACCGCCGCCGACGAGATCGACCTCGTCAAGCGCGCCGCGATCCTGCGCGAGGCCGATGCGATCCTGGCCGCCGACGTGCCCTGGATCCCGATCCTGTATTATTCGAGCAAGAACCTGGTCTCGCCCAAGCTGGTCGGCTTCGAGCAGAACCTGCGCGGAGCGATCCCGACGCGGTTCCTGAGCCTGAAGCCCTAGAACGGCCGTTGTCACCGGAACCACGCCGTCATCCCGGACGCAGCGAAGCGGAGATCCGGGATCCATCGTAGAGTTCATCGCCCTTCGATGGATCCCGGGTCGACCTGCGGTCGCCCGGGATGACGCCGAGGGTTTCATGAAGGACCTGAATGCTCCCCTTCATCCTGCGCCGCCTCGCGACCGCGATCCCGACGCTCTTCGTCGTGGTGACGCTGTCGTTCTTCCTGATGCGCGTCGCGCCCGGCGGGCCGTTCGACCTCGAACGGCCGCTGGAAGCCAAGGTGATGGAGAACCTGCGGCGCATCTATCAGCTCGACCAGCCGCTCGTTCAGCAATACCTGACCTATCTCGGCGCGCTGCTGCGCGGCGATTTCGGCCCGTCCTTCTATTTCCGCGATTTCTCGATCGGCGAATTATTCGCGCAGGGCCTGCCGGTCTCGATGCGGCTCGGTGCCTCGGCGCTGGCGCTCGCCCTCCTGATCGGCGGGCCGCTGGGAGCGCTCGCCGCCTTCCGCCAGAACGGCAATGCCGACCATGCCGTGATGGGCTTCGCTGCGGCCGGCATCACCATCCCCAATTTCGTCGTCGCACCGGTGTTGCAGATCGTCTTCGGGCTGACGCTCGCCTGGCTGCCGGTCGGCGGCTGGAATGGCGGAGCCTTGCGCAACATCATCCTGCCGGTCGTCACGCTCGCGCTGCCGCAGATCGCGGTGATCGCGCGGATGACGCGGGCGGCCATGATCGAGACCCTGCGCGCCAACCATATCCGCACCTTGCGCGCCCAGGGGCTCGACGGTTCGACGGTCGCACTGCATGCGCTGCGGGCCTCGGCCCTGCCGGTCGTCTCCTATCTCGGCCCGGCGGCGGCGGCCCTTCTCACCGGCTCGGTCGTGGTCGAGACGATTTTCGGCATTCCCGGCATCGGCCGCTATTTCGTCGAGGGCGCGCTCAACCGCGACTACACACTGGTGATGGGCACGGTCGTCGTCATCGCCGTCTTCGTGCTCGTCTTCAACCTCGCGGTCGATCTGCTCTACGCCCTGCTCGACCCCCGCGTCAGGCTCGATTGAGCATGGCGCGTTTTTCCGATCCGGACCGGCTCCAGGGCATGCGCCGATGAGCGAGCTGCCTCTCGGCCCTCTGCCAACGCTTGGCCGCTCGCTCTGGCAGGATGCGCGCAACCGCCTGACACGCAATCGCGCGGCGGTCACGAGCCTGATCGTGCTGGGGCTGATGGCGCTGGCCTGCATCGCCGGCCCCTGGCTCACCGGCCACCCTTACGACCGGGTCTATCCCGACTATGTCCGCGTGCCCGCCAGCCTGGAGAGCTATCCGAAAGCCGAGGCGATCCCCGCTGCCGTCCAGCGCATCGCCGCCCGCATTCGCGCGACACCGGGCGATGTCGTGGTCGCGGGCGAGGGTGAGCGCGAGATTTTGCGCCTGACGCTGACCTCGCAACGCCCGATCGACCAGCGCCTGCTGGTCTATTTCGACCGCTCCGACCAGTTCGGCACGCCCCGGATCACGGCAAATGAAGAGGATGGCCGCAGGCTTGCCGTCGAGGTGCCGCTCAAGCGGCAGCACTTCCTCTTCGGCACCGATGCGAATGGCCGCGACCTCCTGACCCGCACCCTGATCGCGGGACGCGTATCGCTGGCCATCGGATTGCTCGCGACCGGCGTCGCGCTCGTCATCGGCGTGCTCTACGGCGCAACCGCCGGCTATCTCGGCGGGCGCATCGACATGCTGATGATGCGTGTGGTCGATGTGCTCTACGCCCTGCCCTTCATCTTCTTCGTCATTCTGCTGGTGGTGTTCTTCGGCCGGAACTTCATCCTGATGTTCCTGGCGGTGGGGGCGATCGAATGGCTCGACATGGCCCGGATCGTCCGGGGCCAGACGCTTTCGATCAAGCGGCAGGAATATGTGCTGGCAGCCGAGGCGCTCGGCGTCACCACAGGTGGCATCATCTGGCGCCACATCATCCCCAACACGCTCGGCCCCGTGATCGTCTATGTCACGCTCCTTGTGCCCAAGGTCATCCTGCTGGAGAGCTTCCTGTCCTTTCTGGGGCTTGGCGTGCAGGAGCCGATGACGAGCTGGGGCGTGCTGATCTCGGACGGCGCGCGCGCCATCCAGGGCGCCTGGTGGATGCTGGTCTTCCCCGCGGCCTTCCTGGTGACGACGCTGTTTGCGCTCAACTTCCTCGGCGACGGCCTGCGCGACGCGCTCGATCCAAGGGATCGCTGAAGGTGCGCACCAGCTTCAAAAATGGGCGCGGGATCCCCTCTCCCGCATCGAAGTCGGGTCTACCCGACTTCGACATCCAAGAGCTGAACCCGGGTATACCCGGGTTCAGTGAGAGGGGTAGGGGTGAGGGCCCGCCCTCACCACAGAGAGCGCAGAGATATGCAACGGAGCCGTGGCGCCTAAGCGCCCGGCGGCACACCCTCACCCCTGCCCCTCTCCCATTCGGGAGAGGGGTTCCCCGCGGCTCTTTCACATTGGCGAGCGGCTAGGATGGTGACAAATCCCATCCTTTCGATCCGCGACCTGCGCATCCGCTTCCGCACCAATGACGGCATGGTCGAGGCCGTGCGCGGCGTCGATCTCGATGTCGGCGCCGGCGAATTCGTCGCGATCGTCGGCGAATCCGGCTCCGGCAAGAGCCAGAGCGTGATGGCGGCGATGGGCCTGCTCGCCGGGAATGGTGAGGCGACGGGCTCGATCCGCTATCGCGGCGCGGAACTGCTCGGCCTCAAGCCCGCCGCGCTCAACGCCTATCGCGGCCGCAAGCTCGCGATGATCTTCCAGGAGCCGATGACCTCGCTCGATCCGCTGTTCCGGATCGGCGCGCAGATCGCCGCGCCCTTGCGCAAGCATCAAGGCCTGTCGCGCAAGGCGGCGCGCGCAAGGGCGCTCGAACTGCTCGAACTGGTCAGGATGCCGCGGCCCGAGGCCAGGCTCTCATCCTACCCGCACGAGCTCTCCGGCGGCCAGCGCCAGCGCGTGATGATCGCGATGGCGCTCGCCAACGATCCCGACATCCTGATCGCCGACGAGCCGACGACGGCGCTGGACGTCACCATCGAGGCGGAGATCCTGGCGCTGATCGCGGAACTGCGCCAGCGGCTCGGCATGGCCGTGATCCTGATCACCCATGACCTCGGCCTCGTGCGCCAGCACGCCGAGCGCGTCTATGTGATGAAAGCAGGCGAGGTCGTCGAGAGCGGGACGAAGCGGCAGATCATCACTGCGCCCACGCATCCCTATACCCGGATGCTGCTCGCAGCCGAGCCGGAAGGCCGCAAGGCGCCGCCGCCGGACGACGCGCCCATCCTGCTCGCGGCGCGGGATCTGCGCGTCAGCTATGATCTGTCGCGCGGCTTCCTGCGCCGCGAGACCGCCCTGCTCCATGCCGTGGACGGCGTCGACCTGACGCTGCGGCGCGGCCAGACCATCGGCATCGTCGGCGAATCCGGCTCCGGCAAGTCGACGCTCGGCAAGGCGGTGCTGAAGCTCGTGCCCTCCTCGGGCACGGTCCGCTTCGAGGATCGCGCTCTCGAGCCGCTCGACCGCGCCGCGATGCGGCCCTTGCGCAGCAGCCTTCAGGTGGTCTTCCAGGACCCGTTCGGCTCGCTCTCGCCGCGCCTGACGGTCGGCGAGATCGTCAGCGAAGGCCTGCTCGTGCATGCGCCCCAGCTCACGCGCGCCGAGCGCGACCTGCGCGCCGCGCAAGCCTTGGCCGAGGTCTCGCTCGAGCCCGCCTTGCGCAATCGCTATCCGCATGAATTCTCGGGAGGCCAGCGCCAGCGCATCGCGATCGCCCGCGCCATGATCCTGCATCCCAAGCTCGTCGTGCTGGACGAGCCGACCTCGGCGCTCGACCGCACCGTGCAGAAGAGCATCGTCGCGCTGCTCAAGGACATGCAGGCCCGGCACGCCCTCTCCTATCTCTTCATCAGCCACGACCTCGCCGTGGTCCGCGCCATGGCGGACTGGATCATGGTGATGAAGGACGGCCGTGTCGTCGAAAGCGGGCCGACGGAGGCGATCTTCGAGGCGCCGCAAGCGGATTACACGCGCCGGCTGATCGCGGCTTCGATCAAGGGCTAGCGGCTGCACCAGCCGTCATTGCGAGCGGAGCGAAGCAACCCAGCATCACGCTCGACGTCCCCCTGGATTGCTTCGTCGGCTTCGCCTCCTCGCAAGGACGAGGTGTTTCAGGCTTTGCGCCCCTCCAAAACCTCCGGATTCATCACCCGGGTGGGCTTACCATCGAGGAAGGCGAGCGCGTTCTCGATGCTCTCGCCATAGTACTCGGCCAGGACCGGCGCGGCCGAGTAACCCAGATGCGGCGTCAGCACGACATTGGGCAAGGTCCGTAGCGGGTGATCGCGCGGCAACGGCTCCTGGCCGTAGACGTCGAGCGCGGCGTTAATCGCGCCCTTGCGCAGATGCTCCAGCAGAGCGCCCTCATCGACGAGTGGGCCGCGCGCCGTGTTCACCAGGCAGGCGCCCGGCTTCATCGCGGCAAGCTCGGCCTCGCCGACGATACCGCGC
This sequence comes from Bosea vaviloviae, assembly GCF_001741865.1. Classification (NCBI taxonomy): domain Bacteria; kingdom Pseudomonadati; phylum Pseudomonadota; class Alphaproteobacteria; order Hyphomicrobiales; family Alloboseaceae; genus Allobosea; species Allobosea vaviloviae. The sequence goes on along the minus strand of NZ_CP017147.1, from coordinate 2,693,905 downwards.
GTACGCTCGGACAGGACGAGATGCAGCGAGACCACGTCCGAGGTCGCAAACAATTCATCCTTCCCGACATAGGCGACCCCGGCGGCTGCGGCGGCCTCAGTGGTCAGGTTCTGGCTCCAGGCGACGACCTCCATCTCGAAGGCCTTGGCATAGCGCGCCACGCGCTGGCCGAGCTTGCCGAGACCGACGATGCCGAGCCGCTTGCCGGCGACGACATCTCCCAGCGGCAGGCCCTCATGCCAGCCGCCCGCCCGCATGCTCGCATCGGCCTGGGGCAGGCTGCGAGCATTGGCGAGGATCAGCGAGAAGGCGAGTTCGGCGGTTGCCGCGCCGACATGTTTTCCGCCGGTGTTGCTGACGATCACGCCGGCCGCCGTGCAGGCGGCGAGATCGAGCGTCTGGGCACGCCCGCCCGTCAGCGCCAAGAGCCTGAGCTTCGGCAAGCGGCCGATCAGCGAGGCGCCGAAGGCCGTGCGCTCGCGCGTCGGGATGATGATCTCGGCATCGGCCAGCGCAGCCGCGACCGCCTCCTCGCTGGCGAAAGCCTGGCTCAGGAAACGAACGTCCGCCCTGGCCTCCAGCCCGGACCAGTCGGCGCATTGCCGGGCGACGTGCTGGCTGTCGTCGAGGACGATGACGAGGGGGCGGTTCATGCGGACTTCCTTCAATTCAGCTCGGCGGCCTCAGCTTCAACGCATCCTACTCTCGTGGCGCGGGCACAGTGTTGCGCGCTGCGCTGATCTACAAGCCGGCTTTGAGGCTCGCCTCGCCCGAAGGCCTCGGCTAGGAAAGAGCGCTATCCTCCAAGCCCTCCGGTCCAAGAGTCTGCCCCATGAGCCGCATCGTCTACGTCAATGGCGAATACCTTCCCGAGGAAGAGGCAAAGATCTCGGTCTTCGATCGCGGCTTCATCTTCGCCGACGGCATCTACGAGGTCTCGGCCGTGCTCGGCGGCAAGCTCGTCGATTGCGAGGCGCATCTGGCGCGGCTCGAACGCTCCTGCGGCGAGATCAACCTGCCTTTGCCCTGGTCGCGCGCCGAATTGGTCGCGATCCATGAGGAAATGATCAAGCGCAACGCCCTCGATGAAGGCGGCGTCTATCTGCAGGTCACGCGCGGCGCCGCCGACCGCGACTTCCCCTTTCCCAAGGACATCAAGCCGACGCTGGTGCTGTTCACCCAGGCCCGCAACTATGTGAATGCGCCGACCGTGAAGACCGGCATCAAGGTCGTGACCTTCCCCGACCTGCGCTGGGAGCGGCGCGACATCAAGAGCGTCGGGCTGCTCGGCCAGGTGCTGGCCAAGCAATTCGCCGCCGAGCAGGGCGCCAATGACGCCTGGCTGGTCGAGGACGGCGTCGTCACCGAGGGCGCCTCGGCGACCGCCTGGATCGTCAAGGGCAAGACGCTGATCTCGCGGCCGCTCTCCAACAAGGTGCTGCCCGGCATCACGCGCAAGGCCGTACTCGCCTTCCTCGCCGAGACCGACTTCACCTTCGAGGAGCGGACCTTCACCCTTGAGGAAGCACTCGACGCCGAGGAGGCCTTCATCACCTCCGCGACGGCCTTCGTCATGCCGGTGACGTCGCTCGACGGCCACACCATCCATAACGGCGCGCCGGGCCCGACGACGCTGCGCCTGCGCGAGATCTATGTCGATTTCGCCCGGAAGGGCGGCGTCCTGGGGTGAGAACGGCCCCGGCGTATCCCGTGTTCAACAATCTCCGAGTTTGTTGAACACGGGCAGGCCTCTCGACCAGTTGCGTGACACCTTGCCGTCATTGCGAGCGTAAGCGAAGCAATCCAGGGGGCGTAGAGCGAACCCTCCTGGATTGCTTCGCTTACGCTCGCAATGACGATGGAGCAGCGGTTGGGACACGGCCATATCGTCCAACGGCCGACCCCTCACTCTGCCCTCTCCCACCAATCTCGGGCTTGCCCGAGATTGGCAGAGATCGTGACCCAAGTCGGAAACATCGACTTGGATTGGAGAGGGCGTCACGTCGGCGTCGCCCGCTGCCCCATCACATAGGTCGCGGCGACATTGCGCTCGTCGCCGAGCGTGACCAGCACGAAGAGCTCTTCTGCCAGATCGCGCACCGTCTCCAGCCGGTGCGCCATCGCTCGCGTCGCAGCGGGGTCGAGCACCACGACATCCGCCTCATGGCCGGGTTCGAGCGAACCGATGAGATGGTCGAGCTTGAGTGCGACCGCATTGCCGCGCGTGATCGCATGCAGCGCCGCGAAGGACTGGAGCGACTGCCCCTGCAATTGCAGTATCTTGTAGGCCTCCGACATGGTGCGCAGCATCGAATAGGAGGTGCCGCCGCCGATATCGGTCGCGACCGCGACCGGCACGCCCTCGCGCTTGGCGCGCGCCCAGTCGAACAGTCCCGAGCCCAGGAAGAGGTTCGAGGTCGGGCAGAACACCGCGACCGCCCGGGCTTCAGCAAAGGCGCGCCATTCGCGCTTGGTCATGTGGATGCAATGGCCCATCAGGCTCCTGGGGCCGAGCAGACCGTAATGTTCGTAGACGCCGGCATAATCGGGCGCATCCGGGAACAGTTCGCGGGTGTAGGCGATCTCGGCTTGGTTCTCGTTGATATGGGTCTGGACATGGCAATCGGGATGCTCCGCCGCCAGGCGCCCCGCAGCCGCCAATTGCTCGGGTGTCGAGGTGATCGCGAAGCGCGGCGTGATGGCGTAAAGCTGCCGGCCCTTGCCATGCCAGCGCGCGATCAGCGCCTTCGAATCGGCATAGCCACTCCCGGCGGTATCGGTCAGGGCCTCGGGCGCATTGCGGTCCATCATCACCTTGCCGGCGACCATGCGGGTGTTGCGGCGCTCGGATTCCAGGAACAGCGCTTCAACCGATTGCGGATGGACCGAGCAATAGACCACCGCCGTCGTCGTGCCGTTCGCCAGCAATTCATCGAGGAAGAAGCGGGCGAGCTTTTCGGGATGGCCCTGCTGCCCGCATTTCTGCTCCTCAACGAAGGTGTATTTGTTGAGCCACTCCATCAATTGCGCGCCATAGGAGGCGATCACCTGCGTCTGCGGCATGTGCAGATGGGCGTCGATGAAACCCGGCATGATCAGATGCGGGCGATGGTCGATGATCTCCGCCCCCGCCGGCAGCGTCGGCAACAGTGTGGCAGCCTCGCCCACGGCCGCGATAATGCCACTGGCAATGACCAGCAGCCCGTCTTCGACATAGCGATGGGCGGCGTCTCCCGCAGTCTCGGGATCGTCGACGAACCAGAGCAGGCGGCCGCGCAGCGCCCGGATGGCTTTCGTTTCGGTCACAGCTTAAGGCTCCGGCTCAAATTCAGGTCATATCTGCACCAAATCAAAGCTTTCGGCCAAGCATCGATCATGCCTAATCTGAGGGCATGATTTGGGTTTGCGAGGGATGCGGGCAGAATGCGTGAAACGCTGCGCTTCCTCCTCGGCGACAGGCTGGTCGAGCTCGCATCCTGCGATCCGACGCTGACCGTGCTCGACTGGCTGCGCCTCGACCAGCGCCTGACCGGTGCCAAGGAAGGCTGCGCCGAGGGCGATTGCGGCGCCTGCACCGTGGTGGTCGGGCGGCTCGACCGGGGCACGTTGCGCTATGAGGCGATCAACGCCTGCATCCGCTTTCTGGCGACGCTGGACGGCTGCCAATTGCTCACCGTGGAGCATCTGAAGGGCGCCGACGGCGCGCTCCATCCGGTCCAGCAGGCGCTGGTCGACTGCCATGGCTCGCAATGCGGCTTCTGCACGCCGGGCTTCGTCATGTCGCTATTCGCGCTCTGGCTGAACGAGGATGCGCCCGTCGTGACGCGCATCGAGGACGCGCTGGCTGGCAATCTCTGCCGCTGTACCGGCTACGAGCCCATCATCGCCGCGGCGCAGCGCATGTACGGGCTCGGTAAGCGGTCTCAGGACCGTTTCGCGATGGACCGGCCGCGGATCGCAAGCAAGCTCGGTGCGCTCCAGGACCAGGAGACGCTGGCGCTGGGCGGCGAGGGCAGCCGCTTCTACGCACCGGCAAGCCTCACAGCCCTCGCTGAACTCATGCTCGCCGACCCCGATGCGACGCTGGTCGCCGGCGCGACCGATGTCGGGCTCTGGGTGACCAAGGGCATGCGGCGGCTCTCTCCCGTGATCTCGCTCGGCCGGATCGAGGCGCTGCGTGACATCGCCGATGAGGGCGACCATCTGCGCATCGGCGCGATGGTCAATCATGTCGATGTTCGCAAGGCGCTGGCGGTCTTGTCGCCACAGCTCGACGAATTGATGCGGCGCTTCGGCGGCGAGCAGGTCCGCAATGCCGGCACGATCGGCGGCAACATCGCCAATGGCTCGCCGATCGGCGACCTGCCGCCGGCGCTGATCGCGCTCGGCGCGCGGCTGGTGCTGGCGCGTTCCCGTCATTGCGAGGAGCGCAGCGACGAAGCAATCCAGGGGGACGTCGAGCGAGCCCCCCTGGATCGCTTCGCGGAGCCTGTACTTGGGCTTGCCGAAGGCAAGACCCGGGTGCTCGCGATGACGGAAGAGACAGGAGCACTCCAGCGCCGCACCATCCCGCTCGAAGACTTCTTCCTCGACTACCGCAAGCAGGATCGCCAGCCCGGTGAATTCCTCGAGGCGGTCCTGGTGCCGAAACTGCCGACGGATGCGCTGTTCCACGTCTCCAAGATCTCGAAGCGCTTCGACGAGGACATCTCGGCCCTCTGCGGCGCATTCTTCCTGCGCCGCGATGCCACCGGCGCGATCAGCGAAGCGCGCCTCGCCTATGGCGGCATGGCCGGCATCCCGAAGCGGGCAAAGGCCGCCGAGGCTGCATTGACGGGACGCATTTGGGACGAGATGGCTGTCACCGATGCCATCTCCGCCTTGGCGAGCGATTTCCAGCCGCTCACCGACATGCGCGCGTCGGCGGGATACCGCCTCAGGGTCGCGGGCAATCTGCTGCGGCGTTTCCTGATCGAGACGACGCAAACCGGGGCGGCCACACGCGTCGCCGGGCTGCTGGCGGAGGCCGACCATGGCTGACGCGCGCAAGCGGCTCGATCCCGAGAGCACGACAGGACCAGTCAGCGCCGCACAGCCGCATGATTCCGCCATCAAGCATGTCGCCGGCGAGGCGATCTATATCGACGATATCCCCGAGCCCGCCGGCCTCGTCCATGCCTGCCTCGGCCTGAGCGAGATCGCCCATGGCCGCTTGGTTGCGCTCGATCTTGAACCCGTTCGCGCCGCGCCCGGCGTGCTTTGCGTGCTGACGGCCGGGGATATTCCGGGCCAGAACGACATCTCCTCGACACATCGCCATGACGAGCCGGTCTTCGCGACGGAGATGATCCTGCACCACGGCCAGCCGCTTTTCGCGGTCGTTGCCGAAACGCGCGATCAGGCGCGGCGTGCGGCCCTGCTCGCCAAGGCGGAGTATCAGGAGACCGCGCCGCTCCTCGACATCGCCGCCGCCCGCGCTGCCGGTGGGGAACTCGTCACCGACCCGCTCAAGCTCGAACGCGGCGATGTCTCGGCTGCGCTTGCCGCGAGCCCGCGCCGCCTGAAGGGCTCGATGGCGATCGGCGGGCAGGATCATTTCTACCTGGAAAGCCAGATCGCGCTCGCCATTCCCGGCGAGGACGAGGACATGTTCGTCGCCTCCTCGACGCAGCATCCTAGCGAAGTCCAGCACATGGTCGCCCAGGTGCTCGGCGTCGGCTCGCATGCGGTCACCGTCGAGATCCGGCGCATGGGTGGCGGCTTTGGCGGCAAGGAGACGCAGGCCAATCTCTTCGCCTGCGTCGCCGCGCTTGCCGCCCGCAAGCTCAGGCGGCCGGTGAAGCTCAGGCCCGACCGCGACGACGATATGGTCATCACCGGCAAGCGCCATGATTTCGTCTGCGATTACGAGATCGGCTTCGACGATGACGGCCATATCCTGGCGGTCGACACGGTCTATGCCGCGCGCTGCGGCTGGAACGCGGATCTGTCGGGCCCCGTGACCGACCGCGCGCTGTTCCACATGGATAATTGCTATTTCTACCCGGCGGTGCGCGCCCGCTCCGAGCCCTTGCGCACCAACACCGTCTCGAACACCGCCTTCCGCGGCTTTGGCGGGCCGCAAGGCATGGTCGGGGCCGAGCGCTTCATCGAGGAGGTCGCCTTCGCGACCGGGCTCGACCCGCTGGAGGTGCGCCGGCGCAATCTCTATGGCGGCAGTTCCTCCAGTGAAGGGCTTGGCCGGAACGTCACGCCCTATCACCAGACCGTCGAGGACATGATCGGCGGCGAGGTCATCGCAGAGCTCGAACGCCGCTGCGACTACAAGGCCCGGCAGGAGGCGATCCGCGCCTTCAATGCGGGAAGTCCGATCATCAAGCGCGGCATCGCGTTGACGCCGGTCAAATTCGGCATCTCCTTCACCGCGACCTGGTACAATCAGGCCGGCGCGCTGGTGCATGTCTATACCGACGGCACGGTGATGCTGAACCATGGCGGCACCGAGATGGGCCAGGGGCTGCATGTGAAGGTCGCCCAGGTCGTGGGCCATGCCTTCGGCATCGGGCTGGACCAGATCAAGATCACCGCCACGACGACCGGCAAGGTGCCCAACACCTCCGCCACCGCCGCTTCCTCAGGTTCGGATCTCAACGGCATGGCGGCGCTCGACGCCTGCGAGACGATCAAGGCGCGGATGACCGCCTTCGCGGCCAGGAACTGGCAGGAGGAGCCCGACGCCATCGCCTTCCTGCCCGGCCGCGTGCAGATCGGCGCGCGCGAGATCGCTTTCGCCGAACTCGTCCAGGCCGCCTATATGGCCCGCATCCAACTCTCGGCGACCGGCTTCTACGCGACGCCAAAGATCCATTGGGACCGCAAGGCCGGGCGCGGCCACCCGTTCTATTACTTCGCCTATGGCGCAGCCGCTGCCGAGGTCGCGATCGACACGCTGACCGGCGAATACAAGGTCGAGCGGGTCGACATCCTGCATGATTGCGGGACGTCGCTGAATCCGGCGATCGACAAGGGCCAGATCGAGGGCGGCTTCATCCAGGGCATGGGCTGGCTCACCACGGAGGAGCTGGTCTGGGACGAGAAGGGCCGGCTCAAGACGCATGCGCCCTCGACCTACAAGATCCCCGTCGCGTCGGACCGACCACGCATCTTCAATGTCGATCTCCTGGAGAACGCGCCCAATCGCGAGCCGACGATCCATCGCTCCAAGGCGGTGGGTGAGCCGCCACTGATGCTGGCGATCTCGGTTCTGCACGCGCTCTCCGACGCGGTGGCGAGCGTCGGTGGACACAGGGTCTGCCCGCGGCTCGATGCGCCGGCGACGCCGGAGCGGGTGCTGACGGCGGTGGAGCGGGTCAAGGCGGAGGTGGGCGCATGATCACCGCTCTATCGCGCCTCAATCGTTCGCGAACCCACCGCGGGGAACCCTCTCCCGTAGGGAGAGGGCAGGGTGAGGGGTCGGCCGTTGGACGCCTGCACTCAGACCTGACCGCCGTTTCATCGTCATTGCGAGCGCAGCGAAGCAATCTAGGGGACGTAGAGCGAGCCCTCCTGGATTGCTTCGCTGCGCTCGCAATGACGGCAAGGTCTCACCCTGCTGGTCCAGGGGCCTACACCTCACCCCTGCTCCTCTCCTTACAGGAGAGGGGTTCCCCGCGCCTCGCCATCGCCAGGACGGAGGGTGCGATATGACCCTCGCCGCCTTCCTCAGCACCCACCGGCATGAAGGCGTCGTGCTGGTGCGGATCGCAGCTGCCTCGGGCTCAACCCCGCGCGAAGCCGGCGCCACCATGGCGGTCAGCGCGGGCGCGACCGCCGGGACCATCGGCGGCGGGCAGCTCGAATTCCACTGCATCGACATCGCTCGCGAGATGCTGACCGAGGGTGCAGCGCAGCGCGCGCTCGACATCCCGCTCGGCCCGCAAATGGGTCAATGCTGCGGCGGGCGGGTGCGGGTCGCACTGAAGCGCGCGACGGCGGCCGATCTCGCCAGGCTCGCCGCCAGCGAGCAGGCCGACGCGGTTCTGAGGCCCTCCGTCCTCCTGTTCGGCGCCGGCCATACCGGCCGGGCGCTTGCCCTGGCGCTCGCCCCCCTGCCCTTCGCGACAACGCTGATCGACGACCGCGACGGCGTCATGGATGGCCTGCCGTCTGCGATCACCTGCATCAGAATGGCCGATCCCGTCACGGAGATCGAGGCGGCCAGGCCCGGCAGCGCCTTTGTGATCCTGAGCCATAGCCACGCGCTGGATTATCGCCTGACGGAAGCGGCGCTGGCACGGAGCGACGCGTCTTACGTCGGCATGATCGGCTCGGCGACGAAGCGGGCGCGTTTCGAGTCCAGCTTTCTGCGGGCCGGCGGGAGAAACGAAGCGCTCTCCCGCCTCACCTGCCCGATCGGCGGCTGCGATGTGGACGACAAGCGCCCGGAGGTGATCGCGGCCTTGACGGCGGCCGAGCTGGTGCGTTGCTTGCTTGGCCACCGGCAGCCGGCGAAGGGGAGACGGGCCAGACATGAACCAGCCGCGTGAGCAGGAGGTGCCGCCGCGGCTGGCGCTCGCCCATATCTCCAAGAGCTTTCCGGGCGTGAAGGCGAATGAGGATATCAGCCTCAGCGTCCGTCCCGGCGAGATCCACGCGCTGCTCGGCGAGAACGGGGCCGGCAAATCGACGCTGGTCAAGATCATCTACGGCGTCCAGCACGCCGATGAGGGCACGATCGCCTGGAATGGCGAGACCGTCGCGATCCCCTCCCCCAAAGCGGCGCGCCGGCTCGGCATCGGCATGGTGTTCCAGCATTTTTCGCTGTTCGACGCGATGACGGTGATCGAGAACATCGCGCTCGGCCTCGACGAGGCGGTCGATCGCGAGGCGCTGAAAGCCCGCGTCGCCGCGATCCTCGACAGCTACTCGCTGCCGCTCGACCCCGAGCGCGCGGTGCACACGCTCTCAGTGGGCGAGCGCCAGCGCATCGAGATCGTGCGCTGCCTGCTGCAGAAGCCGAAGCTGCTGATCATGGACGAGCCGACCTCGGTGCTGACGCCCCAGGAGGTCGAGCGGCTGTTCGAGACCTTGCGCCAGATCGCCGCCGAGGGCTGCGCGATCCTCTACATCTCGCACAAGCTGCATGAGATCAAAGCGCTCTGCGAGGCGGCAACGATCCTGCGGGGCGGCCGGGTCGTCGCGACCTGCGACCCCAAGCTCGAGACCACCAAGCGCATGGCCGAGCTGATGATCGGCGCGGAATTGCGCCAGATCGAGCACAAGCCCGGCGCTGGCGCGGGCGAAGTGCGGCTCAGCGTCAAGGGCCTGTCGCTGGCGGGCGAGCCGCCCTTCGGCACCGATCTCGAAGCGGTCTCCTTCGCGGCGCGCGCCGGCGAGATCCTCGGCATCGCCGGCGTCGCCGGGAACGGCCAATCGGAGCTGCTGACCGCGCTCTCGGGCGAGCGATTGGCCTCCAGCCCCGATGCGATCCTGCTCGACGGCCGGCCGATCGGGCTGCATGGTGCCGGGCCGCGCCGGACGGCCGGCCTCGCCTGCGTGCCCGAGGAACGCAACGGCCATGCCGCCGTGCCGGATTTCTCGCTGGCCGACAACAGCATCCTGACCGCGCGCCACCGTCTGCCGCTGGCCCCGCTCGGTTTCGTCGCGCGCGGCGATGTGCTGCGCTTCGCCCAGAGCGTGATCCAGCGCTTCGACGTGCGCACCACCGGCCCCGGCGCGCTGGCACGCACGCTCTCTGGCGGGAACCTGCAGAAATTCATCATGGGCCGCGAGATCGGCCAGCAGCCGGCCGTGCTCGTGGTCTCGCAGCCGACCTGGGGCGTCGATGCCGGCGCCGCCGCCGCGATCCGGCAGGAGCTGGTCGACCTCGCCGCCAAGGGCTCGGCGGTGGTGGTGATTTCGCAGGATCTCGACGAACTGCTCGAACTCGCCGACCGGCTCTGCGTCCTCAACGAGGGCCGGCTGTCGGCGCCGCGCGCGATTGCGAGCCTCGGCATCGACGAGATCGGCCTGATGATGGGCGGCGTGCATGGTGTCGATTCGCCTAGTGCCGATTCAACTGGTGCCGATTCACTTGCTGCCGATTTGCCAGGCGCCTTGCCGCATGCGGAGGCCGGCCCCCATGCTTGAATGGCGCCGCCGCCGCGAGCCGAGCTCGCTCATGCTCTATGCGAGCCCGCTGATCGCGGTCCTGCTCACCATGCTGATCGGCATGATCGTCTTCACCGCGATGGGCTATGCCGGCTTCCACGCCGTGCGTGACATCTTCCTGACGCCGTTCCTGGAGCCGCAGCGCTGGCCCGATCTCGGCGTCAAGGCCGCGCCGCTCGTCATGATCGCGCTCGGGCTTGCCATCGGCTTCCGCGCCAATGTCTGGAACATCGGGGCGGAGGGGCAATACATCATGGGCGCGATCGCCGGCACCGGGGTGGCGCTGGCGACCTATGACATGACGGGATGGTGGATCCTGCCCGCCATGGCGCTCGCCGGCATCCTCGGCGGCATGGCCTGGGCCGCGATCCCCGCCTTCCTGCGCGTGAAACTCCAGGTCAGCGAGATCCTGACCAGCCTGATGCTGACCTATGTCGCGGTGCAGGGCCTGTACTATCTCGTGCGCGGCCCCTGGAAGGATCCGGACGGTTTCAACTTCCCGCAGACGCGCATGTTCACGCCCGACCAGACGCTGCCCGCGATGGCGGAAGGTTCGCTCATCCATCTCGGCATTCCGCTCGCGCTCGTCATCGCCGTCATCGCCTGGCTGGTCATGGAAAAGACGACAGCAGGCTATGCGGTGAAGGTCGTAGGCCTGGCGCCGGCGGCGGCGCGCCATGGCGGCTTCAGCGCCGACACGGTGACCTGGGCGACATTGCTCACCGGAGGCGGGCTTGCAGGCCTTGCCGGCCTGTTCGAGGCGGCCGGTCCCTTCGGCCAGCTCACCCCGCAATTCCCGACCGGATACGGCTTCACCGCGATCATCGTCGCGTTCCTGGGCCGGCTGAACCCGCTCGGCATCGTCTTTGGCGGCATCGTGCTGGCGGCGACCTATGTTGGCGGCGAGATCGCACAGACAACGGTCAAGCTGCCGCAGGCCGCGACCGGCATGTTCCAGGCGCTGCTGCTGTTCATGCTGCTGGCGACCGACGTGCTGGTGCGCTACCGGATCGGCTGGAAGGTGCGGGCGGTATGAGGGCCATTGCCAGCACGTCATGCTCGGGCTTGACCCGAGCAACGCTCCCCCGAGATTCTCGGGTCTGCGCTGCGCTCCGCCCGAGAATGACGCGAGTGCGCCCATGACCTCCGCCATTCTCGTCTCGATCCTGATGACCCTGGTCGCCGCCTCGACGCCGATCCTGCTGGCGGCGCTGGGCGAGCTCGTCGTCGAGAAGTCGGGCGTGCTCAATCTCGGCGTCGAGGGCATGATGCTCACCGGCGCGGTGGCGGGCTTCGCCGTCGCCTACAGCAGCGGCAGCACGACGCTGGGGCTCGTCGCAGCGCTCGCCGCAGGCGTCGCCACGGCGATGATCTTCGCCGTGCTGACGCTCTCCCTCACCGCCAACCAGGTCGCGACGGGGCTGGCGCTGACGATTTTCGGCATCGGCGCCTCCTCGCTGATCGGGGCCGGCTTCGTCGGGCGCACCATCACACGGCTGGGGCCGGTCTTTCCCGAGACGCTCTCGGGCCATCCGATCCTGCGCGCCGTCTTCGGCCACGATATCGTGGTCTATCTCTCGCTCGCGCTGGTGCTGGCGGTCAGCCTGTTCCTGCGCAGGACGCGGCCCGGCCTGATCCTGCGTGCCGTCGGCGAGAACGACGCCTCGGCCCATGCCATCGGCTACCCCGTCATCGCCATCCGCTATGGCGCGATCGCCTTCGGCGGAGCGCTGGCCGGCCTGGGCGGGGCCTATTTCTCGCTGGCCTTGACACCGATGTGGGCTGACCGCCTGACCGCCGGGCGCGGCTGGATCGCACTTGCGCTCGTCGTTTTCGCCGCCTGGCGGCCCGGGCGATTGCTGCTGGGGGCCTATCTGTTCGGAGCGGTGATGACGCTCGAATTGCAGGCCAAGGCGGCCGGCGTCACCTGGCTCGCGCCGGAGCTTTTGGCGACAGCCCCCTACCTTGCGACAATTGCCGTTCTGACCATGATGTCGCTAGGACGAAAGACCGGCCGGCTCGATGCGCCGGCCTGCCTCGGCAAGCCATTCTCGGCGTCGTGACGCCGCAAACCATAAACGGGGAGACCACATCATGACCTCCATCATCACGCGCCGCAGGTTCAATTTCGGCGCGGGCGCCGCTGCCGCGACCCTGCCGCTGATCGGCGGGCAGGCTTCGGCGCAAGCCCCGCTCGGCGTCGGCTTCATCTATGTCGGCCCGGTCGGCGACCATGGCTGGACCTGGACGCATGACCAGGGCCGCAAGGCGCTGGAGAAGGAGTTCGGCGACAAGATCAAGACCAGCTTCATCGAGAACGTCGCCGAAGGGCCCGACGCCGCACGCGCCATCCGTCAGCTCGCCCAGGCCGGCAACCGGATCATCTTCACCACCTCCTTCGGCTTCATGAACCCGACGATCCAGGTGGCCAAGCAGTTCCCGAAGATCCATTTCGAGCACGCGACCGGCTATCAGCGCGCCGAGAACGTCGCAACCTACAACGCCCGCTTCTATGAGGGCCGGGCCGTGATCGGCACCATCGCCGGCCATATGTCGAAGACCGGCCAGGCCGGCTACATCGCCTCCTTCCCGATTCCGGAAGTGGTGATGGGCATCAACGCCTTCACGCTGGCCGCCCGCAAGGTGAACCCTAACTTCAAGACCAAGGTGATCTGGGCCTCGACCTGGTACGACCCGGCCAAGGAGGCCGACGCCGCCAAGGCGCTGATCGACCAGGGCGCCGACATGATCACCCAGCACACCGACTCGGCAGCCGCCCTGCAGGCGGCCGAGCAGCGCGGCGTCTTCGCCTTCGGCCAGGCCTCGGACATGAAGGCCTTCGCTCCCAAGGCGCATCTCTCGGCGATCGTCGACGACTGGTCGGGCTACTACGTCAAGCGCGTCAAGGAGGTCATGGACGGCAGCTGGAAATCCGGCGACGTCTGGGGCGGCATCAAGGACGGCTTCGTCAAGATCGCGCCCTATAACGACGCGGTGACGCCGGCGGCGCGTGCGGCAGCCGACGAGGTCCAAAAGGGCATCGTGGCAGGCACGCTCCACCCCTTCACCGGCGAATTGAAGGATCTCAAGGGCGAGGTCCGGGTCAAGGCCGGCGAGAAGGCCTCCGACGAGGTGATGTCGAAGATGGACTGGTATGTCGACGGCGTGCAGGCGTGATGCTTGTCTTTCCAGGGCTTCGCGTGAGCGAAGAACCCGGAACCCACGACCGGGCGCGCCCTTTGCTCCTGCGTCATTCCTGCCCTTGTGGCGAGAATCCACGTCTTGAACACAGCGTTCGCCGAAGGGAGACGTGGGAAGAAAGACATGGATGGTCGGCACAAGGCCGACCATGACGGGTTTTCCGTCTCGCCCAGTCGTGGGTCCCGTGTCTGCGCAGCGGCACTTTGCGCCGCAGCGCGCACGGGATGATACCCCGCGAAAATTCTTCGCCTTGAACCCCTTGCAGATATTTTAAGCTTGAAACAATATGCCTGCGGCGCGTGGTGGAGAGGGTGAGGGTCCCCTGCCGCGCCGTCGCTTTCTCGTTCGTCCCGGGAGGACATCGGACATGACACTCAAATTCGCGTTTTCGCTCAGCGTCGGCCTGCTGGCGCTCGGGGCGGCCAGCGCCCAGGCGCAGGAGCCGATCAAGATCGGCGTCGTCAGTGTGCTGACCGGCCCCGCGGCCGCGCTCGGCCAGCAGGTCCGTGACGGCTTCCAGCTCGCAGTCGACCAGAAGGGCGGCAAGCTCGGCGGCTTAGCCGTGCAGATCACCGTGATCGACGACGAGCTCAAGCCCGACGTCGCGGTCGGCAAGGTCAAGGCCTTCGTCGACAGCGGCAAGGTCGATTTCGTCGTCGGCCCGGTGTTCTCGAACATTCTCGGCGCCATCGCCAAGCCCGTGCTCGATTCCGGCGCCTTCCTGATCAGCCCCAATGCCGGCCCCTCGACCATGGCCGGCAAGGCCTGCAACCAGAACTTCTTCGTGACCTCCTACCAGAACGACCAGGTCCATGAGGTGCTGGGCAAATACGCGCAGGACCAAGGCTACAAGCGCGCCTACATCATCGCGCCGAACTACCAGGCCGGGAAGGACTCGCTCGCCGGCTTCAAGAACTACTTCAAGGGCGAGATCGTCGACGAGGTCTATGCGCCCCTGACCTCGATGGACTTCGCTTCCGACCTCGCCAAGATCGCCTCGACCAAGCCCGACGTCGTCTTCGCCTTCCTGCCCGGCGGCCTCGGCGTCAACTTCGTCAAGCAGTGGTCGCAGGCCGGCCTGCAGGGCAAGATCCCGTTCCTCTCGGCCTTCACCGTCGATGAATCGACGCTGCCCGCGCAGCAGGATGCGGCGGTCGGCCTCTTCGGCGGCATGACCTGGGCGCCGAACATGGACAACCCGCAGACCAAGTCCTTCGTCAGCGCCTATGAGGCGGCCTACAAGATCGTTCCGGGCTCCTATGCCCAGCAGGCCTATGACGCCGCCATGCTGATCGACTCCGCCGTCAAGGCGGCTGGCGGCACGGGCGACAAGGACAAGCTGCGCGCCGCGATCAAGAAGGCCGACTTCACCTCGCTGCGCGGCAAGTTCAAATTCAACACCAATGGCTACCCGATCCAGGACTTCTACCTGGTCAAGGTCGCCAAGCGCCCGGACGGCAAGTTCCAGACCGAGATCGCCCAGAAGGTGTTCACGGACTATGCCGACCCGCATGCCAAGGATTGCGCGCTTAAATAAAGCAACTGAACCTCGGGGAACCCCTCTCCTGCATCGAAGTCGGGTCTACCCGACTTCGACACTCTGAGTGCCGATCTCGGGCAAGCCCGAGATCGGTGAGAGGGGCTGGGGTGAGGTGTAGGCCGCTGGACCAGTAAGGTGAAAACCTAATGGCGGCTACGGTTAGCTCACGGCCCCGGTGTCAAACAGCCTACCCCTCACCCTGCCCTCTCCCTATGGGAGAGGGTTCCCCGCGCCCTTCCGGCATCGTCGCGGCTTACCCATGACCACCAGCCTCCTCATCGTCCAGATCCTCAACGGGCTCCAGTTCGGCATCCTGCTGTTCCTGGTCGCGGCGGGGCTGACGCTCGTCTTCGGCGTGATGGACTTCATCAACCTGGCGCATGGCGTGCAGTACATGCTCGGCGCCTATCTCGCCGTGACCTTCGTCGGGCTGACCGGCAGCTTCGTGCTCGGCCTGGCGCTGGCGCTGGCGGCCGCGCTGCTGATCGGGCTCGCGCTCGAATTCCTGGTCTTCCGCCATCTTTATGAGCGCGACCATCTCGACCAGGTGCTCGCCACCTTCGGGCTGATCCTGCTGCTCAACCAGGGCGTCAAGATGCTCTGGGGCGCGGCCCCGCTCTCGGTGCCGGTGCCGGAATTCCTCACCGGCTCTGTCCGGCTGATGGATGGCATCCTCTATCCCGTCTACCGTTTCGCGCTGATCGGCTCGGGGCTCGCAGTCGGCGGGCTGCTCTGGTTCATCGTCGAGAAGACGCGCACCGGGATGCTGCTGCGGGCTGGCGCCTCCAACGCCTCGATGGTCTCGGCGCTCGGCGTCGACATCCGCAAGCTGTTCATGGTGGTCTTCGCCTTCGGGACCATGCTCGCTGGCTTTGCCGGCGCCATGGCGGCCCCCATCCTCTCGGTCGAACCCGGCATGGGCGATACCGTGCTGATCCTCGCCTTCGTCGTCATCGTGGTCGGCGGCATCGGCTCGATCCGAGGGGCCTTCGTGGGCGCCTTGATCGTTGGCCTCGTCGACACGCTTGGCCGCTCCTTCATGAACGATCTGCTGCGCCTGTTCATGAGCGCGCCCTCGGCCCGGGCGACGGGGGCTGCGCTGTCCTCGATGCTGATCTACCTCGTCATGGCGATTGTGCTGTTCGTCCGGCCCGAGGGCCTGCTGCCGGCCAAGGGCCGCTCATGAGCGCCAAGTTCACCAGCGCCAAGTTCGCCAGTATCCGGCCCGCCCTTGCCGAGGCCGCCCGGCCAGCCGCACCGCCGCGCCGGCGGCCGATCATTGCCATCGTGCTGTTCCTGGCGCTGGCCGCCATGCCGCTCGCAGTCTCGCTCGGCGTCCCTGCGCATTGGCTGACGCTGGTGACGCGCGCGATGATCTTCGCCATCGCCGCGCTCTCGCTCGATCTCATCCTCGGCGTCGGCGGGCTGGTCTCCTTCGGCCATGCCGCCTTCATCGGCATCGGCGCCTATGTCACCGGGATCATGATCACCGAGGGGCGCAGCGAGGCGCTGCTGATCCTGCCGGTCATTCTCGCAGCCTGCGCGCTTTTTGCGGCGATCACCGGCGCCGTCTCGCTGCGGACCCGCGGCGTCGCCTTCATCATGATCACGCTCGCCTTCGGCCAGATGGCCTATTTCCTGGCGCAGGCGCTCTCGGCCTATGGCGGCGATGACGGGCTGACGCTCTATGACCGCAGCACGATCGCCGGCTTCAAGCTCTTCGCCAACCGGACATCCTTCTTCTACGTCGTGCTGGCGACGCTCGCCGGTTGCTACGCGCTGATCAGCACCATCGTCGCCTCGCGCTTCGGCCGGGCCTTGCGGGCCGCACGCGAGAACGCGACACGGGTCACCGTGACCGGCTACGATGTCGGCCGCATCCGCCTGATCGCCTATGTCATCTCGGGCATGATCGCGGGCCTCTCCGGCTTTTTCCTCGCCAACCAGACCGATTTCGTCAGCCCCGCCTTCATCTCCTGGCAGCGCTCGGGCGAACTCATCTTCATGGTGGTGCTCGGCGGCGTCGGAAGCTTGCATGGCGCGATCATCGGGGCGCTGGCCTATCTCTTCGCCGAGGACGTGCTGTCCAGCTGGACCGAGCATTGGCGGGTGATCTTCGGCCCCTTGATCGTGCTCTTCGTGCTGTTCACGCGCGGCGGCCTGGTCGGCATCATCGGCAAGCTCACCGGCAAATTGGGGAGCAAGCGATGACTGAGCCGGTGCTTGCGCTCAGCGGCGTCAGGAAGGCCTTCGGAGCGCTGAAGGTCACCGACGGGGTCGATCTTGCGCTCGCGCCGGGCGAATTGCACGCGCTGATCGGCCCCAACGGCGCCGGCAAGACCACGCTCGTCCACCAGATTTCCGGCATGCTGCGGCCCGATGCCGGCAGCATCCGCTTTCGCGGCGCCGACATCACCAGTCTCACGCCCGAGAAGCGGGCGCGGGCAGGCCTCGCCCGGACCTTCCAGATCACCTCGACCATCGCCTCGCTCTCGGTGCTGGAGAATGTCGCGCTCAGCGTGCAGGCGCGCGCCAGCCATCCGCTCGCGCTCTTCCGCAACGCGGCGCGCGACGAGGCGCTGAACCGGCCGGCCTGGGCTGCTATCGAAGCCGTCGGGCTCACCGAGCGCGCCCATGTACTGGCGGGCCGCCTCTCCCCTGGCGAGAAGCGTGCGCTCGAGATCGCCATGGCGCTGACGCTGGAGCCCGCCGCGATCCTGCTCGACGAGCCGCTGGCCGGCGTCGGCCGCGAGGAAGGCGAGCGCCTGATCGCCCTGCTCAGGAGCCTCAAGGGGCGCTACGCCATGCTCCTGGTCGAGCACGACATGGAGGCGGTGTTCGCGCTCGCCGACACGGTCAGCGTGCTGGTCTATGGCCGCGTCATCGCCTCGGGCGATCCGGCGACGGTGCGGGCCGACCCCGCCGTGCGCGAAGCCTATCTCGGCGAGGAGGGGTGATGGTGTCAGCCCGCCTCCACCGTCATTGCGAGCGCAGCGAAGCAATCCAGAAGGGCTCGCTCGACGACCCCTGGATTGCTTCGTCGCTGACGCTCCTCGCAATGACGCGTTTCCGTCTTCGCGGGAGGCTGCCATGCTGATCGTCGAAAACCTCGATGCCGGCTATGGCGAGGCGCAGATCCTGTTCGGCATCGACCTTACCATCGGCGAAGGCGAGGTGGTGACCCTGCTCGGCCGCAACGGCATGGGCAAGACCACGACGATCCGCGCGATCATGGGCCTGATCCCGCCAAAGGCCGGGCGGATCAGCGTGGCGGGACGCGACCTCACCGGCGCCGCTCCGTTCAAGATCGCGCAGGCCGGCATCGGGCTGGTGCCGGAAGGCCGGCAGATCTTCCCGACGCTCTCGGTCGAGGAGAACCTGATCGCCACCGCCGCCAGCCGCTTCGGCAAGGCGCGCTGGGACATCGGGCGGATCTATGATTTCTTCCCGCGCCTGAAGGAGCGCCGCGCCAATCGCGGCAACCAGCTTTCGGGCGGCGAGCAGCAGATGCTGGCGATCGGCCGGGCGCTGATGACCAACCCCAAGCTGATCATCCTCGACGAGGCGACCGAGGGCTTGGCCCCGATCATCCGGCAGGAGATCTGGTCCTGCCTGACGGCGCTGAAGGCCGAGGGCGAATCCATTCTGGTGATCGACAAGAATGTCGACGCGCTGGCGAAATTCGCCGACCGGCATGTCGTGCTGGAAAAAGGCCGCATCGTCTGGCGCGGCTCGAGCGACGAGCTGCGCAGCGACAGCGCGGTCAAGGACCGCTTCCTGCATTTTTGAGAGGAACTACCCCATGCCGTCATTGCGAGCGAAGCGAAGCAATCCAGGGGGGCGCTGCCACCCCTGGATTGCTTCGTCGCTTCGCTCCTCGCAATGACGGTGTCGTTTCCTGAAAGGAGAACCACCCGATGAAACCGCTGACCGCCGGCGTGACCAAGGCCAATGAGGGCATCGATGCCATCTCGTGGAACATCCTGGGCCAGACCTATGTGCCCAAGACGCTGAGCGAGGATTCGTTCTCCTGGCATGCCACCTTCCCGCCCGGCACCTTCGTGCCGCCCCATATCCATCCGACTCAGGACGAGTTCATCTATCTGCTCGAAGGCCGGCTCGACCTCGTGCTCGACGGGCAGGAGAGCGTCGCCACCGCCGGCGACCTGGTCCGCCTGCCGCGCAACGTCCCGCACGGGCTCTTCAACAAGAGCGAGGCCACGGTGAAATGCCTGTTCTGGGTCGCGCCGACCGGACGACTCTACGACCTGTTCTGGGCGATCCATTCGATGCCGCAGCAGAACCCGGCCGAAGTCGTGGCATTATCGGCGAAATACGAGATCGACTTCCTGCCGCCGCCGCCCGAAGGCGCTTGAGCGGCGCCAGGCAGACGCTCATCAGCGTGAGCGGCAAAGCCCCGTCTTCGTGCGTTCTTTGTCGCCATCGTCATAGTCGATCGCGAGCGCGGTCCCGCCCAGCGAGGTGATCTTGCCCGGGAACCACTTGCCGCCGCCCTTGAAGTTGCACTCGACGCGGCTGCCGATGGTCCAGTTGTAAGGGCGCACGCTGCTGAGCGGGAGCGTTTCGCGATCACCATCGTCATATTGAATCGTGAGACGATCGCCTGAAACGCTCTGGAGCACGCCGGGAAACCAGTAGTTGCCGTTCTTGAAGCGTGCGAGCACCCAATCACCGGGGCTCTGTGCCTGCGCTGTAGCGGCGCCGCCAAGAAGCGCGCCGATCACCAGCCAAATCTTCATTGTCCGTCTCCAAATCGAACTGCCGCGACAGGTGACGTAACACGACATGAAGGGCCTTTCGACAGTAATGAATTGTCGTCGCGGGGTAATCTCGAGGCGAAGTTCGGCACGCACCGGAGCCAACTCTGCGTCATCATCGCGACCGCCAACCCGACGAAACTCTGCTTCGTCCCGCCGGAAGCTACGTCATGATGACTGGGCATCGCCAGAACCCGAGCTCGAAGCTCCACGGCGATCCGGAGATGTCCGAAAGGCGCTCCGTTAAGGTTAAGTAAAGCTTAAAGCTGTGCCCCGCCGCGGCTTCCGCCATAATCGCGTTCAGGTTGCAGTACGCAACGACGACGCCACTGGATCAGGGCCTGCGATGACGACCACGGAACGCCGGAAGAACCCACGCCTGCGCACCCTGCTGGGCGGCACGGTCTGCTTCAACCAGCGGCGCTCGACGCTGGATTGCCTCGTCCGCAACCTGTCCGACGAGGGCGCGCTGCTCCTGCTTTCCGACGCCGTGGCGCTGCCCAGCGCCTTCGATCTCGACATCGCCCAGCGTCAACGCTCCTACAACGCCCGGGTGCGCTGGCGCGACGGCGAGCGCGTCGGCATCGCCTTCGAGGCGCAGCCCGAGAGCCAGGGCGTGGTGCCGCTCGACACGGCGCGCCGGCTGAAGAGCTGCGAGCAGGACAATGCCCGCCTCAAGAGCCGCATCCGCCAGCTCACCGAAGCCGGCTGAATCGAGTCAGGTGACGTCCGGGTTCGTCCGGGAAGGGAACCGCGCCATGAGGATCGAACGTCGTCAAACGCCGCGCAGCCGGGTCTATCGGGGCGCGAGCGTCGTCTTCAACGGCCGTCAGTCGGTGCTCGACTGCACCCTGCGCAACTGGTCGGACAGCGGCGCGCTGGTCCGTATGAGCGACTGGATCGCACTGCCGAAGACATTCGAGATCGACATCGCCAGCGGGAGCGAGAGCGTCCGCGTCCGGCAATGCTGGCGTCGCGGAGACGATGTCGGCGTCGCCTTCCTGACGCCGGAGCAATGCCAGCCGGTCGCGCCGATTTCGCTCGACGCCATGCGAAAGCGGCGTCAGCTCGGCTGATCAGACGCGCTTCAGCAGCTGTTCGGCAGCGAAGCCGGCCTTTCCGGCATAGGATTTCACGATCGCCTCGCGCTTGGCGTAGCTCAGCACGCGCTCGACATCGTCGAAACCATTGGGCGCCAGAGCCTCGACGGCATCGATGACGCGCTCGGGACCGCCGACCCGGTTCATCGCCACGATCTCGGCGGTTGCGGGCAGGCGGACCGCCTCATAAGCCGCGAGCGCATGGCGCGGATGCTCGGCACGGACCAGCAGATCGGCGAGGCAGCGCGCATCGAGGATCGCCTGCGAAGCGCCGTTCGAGCCGACCGGATACATCGGATGGGCGGCGTCGCCGAGCAGCGTGACGCGGCCATGGGTCCAGCGCGGCAGCGGGTCGCGATCGCACATCGGATAGTCCCAGAAGCCGGGCGAGGCCTGGATCAGCGCCATGATGTCGACGCCGGGCACGCTGAAGCGGCGCGCGAAGGGCAGCACGTCCTCGAGCCGGCCGGGCTTGGACCAGGCCTCCTTCGGCGGCGGCTTGGCCGGGTCGCCGGTGCGGATGTTGACGACCCAGTTGGTCAGGCGCGTCTGCGGCGTCGCGCCTGATGCAATCGGGTAGAGCACCAGCTTGCCCGCCATGCCGCCGGCGATGATCATGCTCTCGCCATCGAGAAAGGACGGCCATTCGCAGGCGCCGCGCCACATCTGCACGCCATTCCAGCGCGGCGGCCCTTGATCGGGAAAATAATGGCCGCGCACGGTCGAATGGATGCCGTCGGCGGCGATCAGGATATCGGCACGGGCCGTCTCGCCGCCCTCGCCGCGCCGGGAATCGGCGAAATGGGCGGTGACGCCGCCTTCATCCTGCGAAAAGCCCTGCAGGCGGCGGCCGGTGCGCAGCGCGTCCGGGCCCAACCGCGCCACCACCGCCTCGCGGATCACGCCCTGCAGGCGGCCGCGATGGATCGAGAATTGCGGCACCGGTGCGCCGGCATGCAGGCCGCGCAATTCGCGCCAGACGGTCTGGCCGAAGCGGTTCATGTAGACGAGTTCCCGCGTGCGGATGGCCACCGCGTCGAGGGCCGGCAGCAGCCCAAGCTCGGCGAGCTCGCGAATGGCGTGCGGCAATGTGTTGATGCCGACGCCGACCTCGCGGATCTCCCCGGATTGCTCGTAGACGGTCGGCGTGAAGCCGCGCGCATGCAGCATGAGCGCCAGCGTCAAACCGCCGATCCCGCCCCCGACGATGATGACCTTCATGCCTGCCCGCCCCTGGCTGTCTAATTATTTTAAGCTTGAAATATCTAACCCCGATTTGTCAATCGCACCGCGGCAGCGTCGGAATCGTACAAGATTAGCCGCGCGAAGAGCGGAACGAAGCGGATTTCTGTGCGTATCTACCGCCGCGGCTGTCGTCTTTCGATTGCAGCTGTGTCAACTGGCGCCTTCGCGCGCCGCAGATTGCGGGAGCATCGATTCCGTGGGAGCAACCCCGTACGAACGCTCGGCCTTGCGCGACGCTGTACAACCCCCTTCTCAAGGAGGAATTCATGACCAAGAATGAACTGATCGCCGCCATCGCCGATGAGACCGGCAAGACCAAGACCGACGTCTCGGCCGTCCTGGCCTCGCTGGGCGCGGTCGTCGCCAAGACCCTGAAGTCCGGCGGCGATGTCACGCTGGGCGGCGTCGGCAAGCTGTCGGCCGCCAAGCGCGAGGCCCGCGAGGCCCGCAATCCCTCGACCGGTGCGATGATCAAGGTTCCGGCCAAGACGGTCGTCAAGTTCAAGGTGACCAAGGATCTCGCTGACGCCGTCGCGTGATCTCAATCAGGTCGCATTCGGACGGTTCCGTCCGAATGCGACCTGATCGATCCTAATAGTTGAGCGCATTGCTCTTGCGAAAAACCGGTAGCCAGTTTTTCGCGCAATGCTCTGATCGTTCCCCTCCCCGTCATCCCGGACAAGCGGCGCAGCCGCCTGGGCCCGGGATGACGGCGGAGAGAACGGTGCTAGCCGCCAGGCGAGAGCTGGATGCGAAAAAGTGGGAACCGGTTTTTCGCATTGATCCTGCTCCAACTTTTCGACCACAGCAGGATGTGCGCAAGAGCGGCTTGACCGCAGGCTCAGGCCCCACACATTAGCCTGATGTTCCTTCGTCTGTTCACAGATCTGCGCGCCGCCAAGGTTCCCGTCACGCTGCGGGAGTATCTGGCGCTGCTGGAAGGCGTCGAGGCCGACCTCGCCGAGCACCGCGTCGAGGAGTTCTACTATCTCGCCCGGACCTGCCTGGTGAAGGACGAGCGCCATCTCGACCGTTTCGATCAGGTCTTCGCCCAGGTCTTCAAGGGCATGGAGACGCTTGGCCAAGCCATCGAGCAGGCCGGCATCCCCGAGGAGTGGCTGCGCAAGCTCGCCGAGAAATACCTCACCGACGCGGAAAAGGCTGAGATCGAGGCGCTCGGCTGGGAGAAGCTCTGGGAGACGCTGAAGCAGCGGCTCGAGGAGCAGAAGGGCCGCCATCAGGGCGGCTCGAAATGGATCGGCACGGCCGGCACCTCGCCCTATGGCGCTTATGGCTACAACCCCGAAGGCGTCCGCATCGGCCAGGACGAGAACCGCAATTTCCGCGCGGTGAAGGTCTGGGACAAGCGCGAATTCAAGGATTTCGACGACACGCGCGAGCTCGGCGTGCGCAACCTGCGCATCGCTCTGCGCCGCCTGCGCAAATTCGCCCGCACCGGCGCGGCCGAGGAGCTCGACCTCGACTCGACGATCTCCGAGACCGCGCGGCACGGCTATCTCGACGTGAAATTGCGGCCCGAGCGGCGCAACGCCGTGAAGGTGCTGCTCTTCCTCGATGTCGGCGGCTCGATGGACTGGCATGTCGAACTGGCCGAGGAGCTGTTTTCCGCAGCCCGCGCCGAATTCAAGCATTTCGAGCATTTCTACTTCCACAACTGCCCCTATGAGCGGGTCTGGCGCGAGAACCGCCGCCGGCACGACCAGGTCATCCCGACCTGGGACATCCTGCGGACCTATCCGGCCGATTACCGCGTCGTCTTCGTCGGCGACGCCTCGATGAGCCCCTATGAGATCGCGATGCCGGGCGGCTCGGTCGAGCACTGGAACGAGGAGGCGGGCCAGGTCTGGCTGGAACGATTGACCGGACGGTTCCAGAAATCGGTCTGGCTCAACCCGGTGCAGCCGCATCTCTGGAGCTACACCCAGTCGATCCGCCAGATCGGCGGGCTGATGGCCGGCCGCATGTTCCCGCTGACACTGGACGGGCTGGACGGGGCGATGAAGGTGCTGGCGCGATAGCAAGCGCCGGCTCCGGCCTCTGCAGCTTGACGCGTTGCCTTGGAACCAGCCGTCATTCTCGGCGTCGCGAGGCGCAGACCCGGGATCCGAAGCGCGTCATGGTCGGGCTTGACCCACTGCTGCCCGGTTGGGGTTTTGGCCTCTGAGCGGATCATGCACGGCTCTCCTCTCGCGGGCGGGATGAAGCGAAGTGCCGGATCAAGGGCGCGGGGAACCCTTCTCCCGGATGGGAGAAGGGCAGGGATTGTCCAGCGGATAGGTTGGTTACAATTTAGCCTGGGTAGATTGGTGACAGTTTCTGGCCTTGGTGGTCGATGAGGCCGATGGGTTGTTTGTAGAACCAGACGCACCAGCCGTGCTCTGTCGCTTCGAGGGCTACGGGCTCACCTTTGAGGGCGGAGCAGATCTGTACGAGGCGGCCCTCGATCTTGATCTCGCCGTTGCTACGCACCCTGCGGATGGTTCGATCGGACGGGTAGTCGGGTTGGGGAAGTTTGTCGGGCATGGACCGGGGCGAAGGATTGTAGAAGCTGGCGGGGGGCTTCTGGCCAAGGGCCTGATGGGGCCGTTCGTGGTTGTAGTCGCGTCGGAAGGCTTCCAGGCGCTGAGCCTGGGCGGCGCGGTTGAGTGAAGCGGGCCGCATGGCTTCCAGCAGGGTGAGATGGAAGCGTTCGAGGCGGCCATTTTCCTGAGGAGAACCGGGCCGGGTGCGCTCGGGCTGGATGCCCAGCTTGATCCACCAGGCCGACAGGGCGCTGAGCCCGGAGGCGCTGGTGGAGGCGAAGGGCGGGCCGTTGTCGGAACGGATGACCTCGGGCAGGCCATAGACCTGGAAGGCGCGTTGCATGACCGGCTTGGCCTGGGCGGTGTGGACGCCGTCGCCCGCCGAGACCGCCAGGACGAAGCGGCTGTAGCTGTCGGCCAGGGTCAGCGGCTCGCAGCGCTCGCCGTCGCCCAGGGTGACCCAACCCTTGTGGTCCACAGCCCAGACGTGGTTCGGCCGCTCGGGTGTGGTCAGCGCGCCCAGCCGGGGCGGGGGACGGCGTCGGAGGCGGCGGCCCGATATCAGGCCCTGGCGCTTGAGGATCTCGTGCGCCGTCGAATGCGATGGCCAGGACAAGTCCGGATGCAGCTGCTCAAGCTTAGCCACGATCTTGCGCGGACCCCAGCTCGGCCGCGCCCGTCGCAGGTCCAGGATCTTCTCCACCAACGGCGCAGGCGTCGCCAGCCCGTGCGCAAGCGGCGCCGATGACCGGTTCGCAAGCCCCGACGCGCCCTCAGCCTCATAGCGCGCCCGCCACTTGTACCCAGCTTTGCGACTGATCCCGTAAACCTCGCAAAGCTCGGTCATCGACACGTCGCCCGCCAGCCAGTCGGCTATGAAACGCACCCGTTCGTCCATGGCACAGCTCTCTCGCCACGGCATGGTCCAGCCCTCCCAACTATCCAGGGAAAAACTGTCACCCTTCTATCCGGGCTCGTCTGTCACCAATCTATCCAGGCAGGACAGATGAGGGCCTGCCGCTGATTGTTGGGGAGAGGCAGAGCCGCAGCGCCGGCTTCATCCTGAAAGCGCAGGCGGCGATGCGGAGCCGCTTGCGCGACCTGGTTGTCTGGCCTGCCCTCATCCCTGCCCTTCTCCCACACGGGAGAAGGGTTCCCCGCGCCTGTCTCATTCGTCGCCGCTCGCTGGAAAGCCTTCAATGAACGGAGCTTTTCGATCGGGCGCTCGCGGCGAACCGGACAGTCGTGGGGCAAGCCCGAGAATGACGCTCTGCGATGAGCCCCGGGACGACGCAGTGTTTCCATCGACAAGCCTGATGCTCTAAGGCTCGCCGCCATGCAGGCTCAACCCGACGACGACACCCCTCCCCCGGTCTGGCGCCAGCGCCCGAAGCCTATCGGCTTCGAGATCGCCTACAGGCTCGACGGCGACGCGCTGGAGATCGACACGACCCGCAAGGTCGATCGCGTCAGGCTGGCTGCAATCGAGCAGATCCGCTTCTTCTACGCGCCCGGCAATATCAGCTCGAAGGGCTACAGGACGCAGCTGCGCCTCAGCGACGGCAAGAGCATCACCTTCGGCAACGTCTCCTGGCGCTCGCTGACCGATGTCGAGCGTGACGACGCCGGCTACCACGCCTTCGTCACGGCGCTCGCACGCGAGGTCCAGCGCGCCAACCCCAAGGCCCGTTTCGTCGCCGGCAAGCCCTTCGCGCTCTGGCTCGCGCTCGCCCTCGTCGGCGGGCTGTCCCTGCTGATGCTGGCCTATTTCACCGCGCGCGCCTTCCAGCAGGGCGCGTATGCGGCCGGCTGGCTCGGAGTGCTACTGGCGGCAGCCTCGTACTGGCAGGTCGGACCGATGATCAGGCTGAATCGGCCGCGGGACCTGACACACGGCGAGGTGCCCGACGAGCTGGTGCCTGGTCGCGTCCAAGCGTGAGCCCTGGAGTATTTTCGAGCGAAGTAGGCACCGGTTTGCGTGACGACAATGCGACAAGACAAGGAGCCAGGGTAATTCCGAGTTTCGGAGAAACGCGGAAATACCCTAGCGCACGACCAGGACCGAGCATTTCGCCCGCCTGACGATGGTCGAGGCGTTGGAGCCGATGACATAGGCCAATATGCCGGGCTCATGCGAGCCGATGACGATCAGATCGGCGCCGCTGGCATCGGCCTCGGCCAGCACCTCGCCATGGACGGAGCCGACCAGCACCTTGGCCGAGACCCGCTCAGGCGGCAACGGGATGGCGGCGGCAATGGCGGCGAGCTTCGCCTCGGCGTCGGTCTGCTGCTCGGAATCGAAATCGGCCGGCACGAATTCCATATAGGTGATCGGCACGAGCGAGCGGACATAGACCAGCCTGATCGTGCCGCCGGAGGTTTCGGCGAAGGCGACAGCCGCGGCGATCGCGGGATCGGCCAGGTCGGCCTCGGCGAGATCGACAGGAACCAGAATCGATTTGTACATCGCATCCTCCTGGCTGTTGGCGTCGTGACGTCCTGCTTGCGCAAAAGCATCATACCACGATCCGCCGCGAACCACGCATGTGCATGGGCGCCATGACGGAACGGAATTGACCCTCCCACGCCTGGCCTTAAGAGTACCGCGGCACGCTGGAGGCCGCTCCTCTCGCCAAGCTGTTCCTCTTGCCAGGCCGTCCGATGACCGACGCCCCTTCCTCTCCGCGCGGCTTCAGGATGCTCCTGCAGTCCCCGACCGTCTTCCTGATGGTGCTGGCCTTCGTGAACTGGCTCGGCTTTGCCAGCTGGAACGCCCTGATCAATAATTTCTCCAAGGAAGCCGCCGGCTTCAGCGGCCAGGATATCGGCATCCTGCAGTCGGTGCGCGAGATTCCGGGCTTCCTCGCCTTCACCGCCATCATCCTGTTCTGGATCATGCGCGAGCAGATGCTGGCCTATCTCAGCCTCGTGACGCTCGGCATCGGCGTCGCCATCACCGGCTTCTATCCGACGCTGGGAGGCCTGCTGCTGACCACGACGGTGATGTCGCTCGGCTTCCACTATTACGAGACCTCGCAGCAATCGCTCCAGCTCCAGCTCCTGCCGAAAGCGGAGGCGCCACGGCTGCTCGGCAAGGTCGCCGGCGCGTCCGCGATGGCGCAGCTCCTCGCCTTCGGGTCGATCGCCGTGGTCTGGCGGGTTTTCCAGCCGGGCTATGTCGTCGTGTTCATGGTCGCTGGCATCGCCACGGCGACGTTGGCGCTGGCGGTCTGGCTGCTGTTTCCGCGCTTTCAGGGCACGGTTCCGCAGAACAAGGGCTTCGTGCTGCGGAAGCGCTACTGGCTCTATTACGCGCTGACCTTCATGTCGGGCGCGCGCCGGCAGATCTTCATGGCGTTCGGCGGCTTCCTGCTGGTCGAGCGCTTCGGCTACGACGTCTCGGCCACGGCGACGCTGCTGCTGGCGACCTATGGCATAAACACCTTCATGGGGCCGATGCTCGGCAAGCTCGTCGGGCGGGTCGGCGAGCGCGCCACGATCCAGATGGAGAATGCCTCGCTGGTCGCGGTCTTCGTCGGCTATGCGCTGGCGAGCCGCGGGCACTTCGCCGAACTGGGTTATATCGTCGCTGGCTCTCTCTTCGTCATCGACGGCATCTTCACCACGCTGATGCTGGCCCAGCGCACCTATTTCCAGAAGATCGCCGATCCCGCCGACATCGCGCCGACCTCGGCGGTCGCCTTCACCATCAACCACATCGCGGCGGTCTTCCTGCCGGTGACCTTCGGGCTGATCTGGATCTACGATCCGGCGATCGTCTTCATCATCGGCGCAGGCGTCGCGACCGTGTCGCTCTCGCTCGCGTTCCTCGTGCCGCGCCATCCGGCGCCCGGCAACGAGACCATGATGACGCAGGCCGTTCCCGTCGCCGCGGAATGAGCCGGGACGACGTCAGCCCTGCCGGGCCGGCGTCCGGACGATCAGTCCGTCGAGATCGTCCTTGACCCTGATCTGGCAGGACAGCCGCGAGGTCGGGCGCACGTCGAAGGCGAAATCGAGCATGTCCTCCTCCATCGACTCCGGATGGCCCGTCTTGGCGGCCCAGGCGTCATCGACATAGACATGGCAGGTGGCGCAGGCGCAGGCGCCGCCGCATTCGGCCTCGATGCCGGGAATGGCGTTGCGCACGGCGACTTCCATCACGGTGGAGCCGGTTTCGCCCTCGACGGTCCGGCTTTCCCCTTGAGCGTCGATGTAGGTGATCTTGGGCATCATGAACTCCGGCGGGCGAATGACGCGCTCCGCTTAGAGCATTTCCAATAGTCGAGGAAAGGACTTTTCCAACAGGTCCAACTGGAGGAAAAAGACTTGGCGCCGCTCAGGCTGCGCAGTCGAGCCGCGAGATCGCGGCGCGCGCCTCGGCGGCGGCCAGGGCCAGCGCGTCCATCGCGGTTTCCGTCCGGCGCGAATCCGGCTCGGCCAGATGCTGCTCGATCGCATCGGCCGCATCGGCGACCTGCCACGCTCCGATGGCAAGGGCCGCGCCCTTCAGGGTATGGGCTGCGTCCATCCGGGTCTGGGCGTCGGCGCCGGCATGGATGGTGCGCAGATGGCGGACGCATTGCTGCGCGAAGAGGGCGAGAAGCTCGCGCTCCAGCGCATGGTCGCCGCCGGTCTGGCGAGCGAGATGGGCGAGATCGATGGCGGTCTGGGGCATTTCAGGCTCGAGGCGATGACGTTCGGAGAGCCGCAGATGCGGCGGTTCTAGCCCTTAACAAGCGCCATCATGGTGAACGAGGCGTTAACGACGTTTGTGAATCAGCCACTCAAATGGGTTTCCATCACCAGGTGCGTCCACTACCCTTCACAACTGGTAAATGATGGGCGCAGTGTCCTTCCGTAGCGTGAGAGCCAGAGGCGGCTCTCAATCGCGGCGAAGGCACGAGCGGGCGCCCATCGGCAGTGGCGTAGCGAGGCGGCAAGCATGACCCGGCAAAAAAAGCTCCAAGACCCGACCGAAGCCGCGATGTCGGCGATCGAGGAGGCGCTGCGGCTGGACCAGCCGAAAAGCGACGCCGAGACCGGCACGGCAGCCGAGCCCAAGCTGCCCATGACTGCCGACACCGATCTGAAGATCGAGCTTCCCCGTGTCGAAGCCGCCGCGCCCGCCCAGCCGCAGCCGGCTGCACCTGCGCCGCAATCGACGCAGCGCCCGCTGATCGCGCCCGATACGAGCCGCGTCGCCAATGACGACCGGCGCGATTCGAGTTCGCTGGTCCAGGCCTTCTCCGCCCGCCCCTCCTTGCGTCCCTACTGGTTTGCTGCGCTCGCCTCGCTCGGCTGGCTCGGCGGCGCCTTCTTCCTGCTGGTCAGCCGCTACGGCACCCTCTCCAACGGCCTCTCCGAGCGTCTCACCGCCTTCGGCATCGGCGAGTGGACGCTGCTGGCGCTGTTCGCCGGCGCGCCCGTGATCTTCTTCTTCGTCCTGGCCGCGCTCTACCGGCGCACCCAGGAGATGCGCCTCGTCTCGCGCGCCATGACCGAAGTCGCCCTGCGGCTGGCCGAGCCCGAGATCGTCGGCGCCGATTCCATCCTCTCGCTCAGCCAGACCATCCGTCGCGAAGTCGCTGCGATGGGGGACGGCATCGAGCGCGCCGTCGCGCGCGCCGGCGAGCTGGAGACGATCGTGCGCGGAGAGATCGCGACGCTGGAGCGCGCCTATGCCGATAACGAGATCCGGCTGCGCTCGCTGATCGACGAACTCGTGACGCAGCGCGAAGCGGTCGTCGGCAATGCCGAGCGTGTGAAATTCGCCATCAGCGGCGCCCATGAGAGCCTGTCCAAGGACCTCGACAACGCCAGCCGCGTCATCGCCGAGGCCGTCACCCTGGCCGGCGACAGGGTCACCGGCTCGCTCGGCGAAAAGGGCGACCAGATCACCCTGGCGCTGGGACGGGCGGGCGAACGCATGGTCGACGAGATCAGCGGCCGCGGCAACGACCTGGTCGAGCGCCTGCAGATCACCTCCGGCGAGGTCAGCGAGCGGCTGGCGGGAGCCAGCGACAACCTGTCGACGCTGCTCGACGGCCGCGCCCAGGAGATCGCAACCTCGCTGGAACGCACCGGCGCCATCCTCACCGAGGGCCTGACCACGGGCGCCAGGGACGTGACCCGCGCCATCAGCGAGACCGGCACGCAGGTCGTCGATTCGCTGGCCCAGCGCGCCGAGACCGTGAACGAGACGCTGCGCCTCACCGGCGAAGGCCTCGCCAAGGAAATCTCCACCCGCGGCGCCGATGTCGCCGAGCGTTTCGAAACTTCCAGCCGCGGCATGATCGCGCTGATCGAAGGACAGAGCGAGGCGCTGGGCGCCAAGCTCGCGGAAACCGGCGAAACCTTGCGCGCCTCGCTCTCCGAGGAAGGCGAAAGCGTCACGACGCGCCTTGCCGAGGTCGGGCGCGGCGTCCACGGCCTGCTCAGCCGCCAGAACGAACACATCGCCTCGCGCCTGCTCGAGATCGGCGAGAGCGTGAACAGCCTGATCGGCACCCAGGGCGAAAGCCTGGTGACGCGCCTGAACGAGACGGCGCGGACGGTCGACGACGTGCTGCGCGAGCGCAGCGACGCCATCATCCTGCGCGTCGACGAGGCCGGAAAGTCGATCGGCGATACCGTCAGCCGCCATGGCCAGGACCTGACCTCGCGCATCACCGAGGTCGGCGCATCGGTCCACGGGCTCTTCACCGAACAGGGCGGCAGCCTGGTGACGCGCCTGGCGGAAACCGGCGAGACCGTCCACGCGCTGCTCGACGGCCAGGCGGACAAGCTGGTCTCGCGCGTTTCGGGCGCCGGCAATGAGGCCGTCAGGCTGCTCGACGGCCATAGCGAGGCCCTGGTCTCGCGCGTTTCAGGCGCCGGCAATGAAGCCGTCAGGCTGCTCGACGGCCATAGCGAGACCCTGGTCTCGCGCGTCACTGGCGCAGGTCAGGAGGTGCAGGGGCTGCTCGCGGCTCAAAGCGAGACCCTGGTCTCGCGCGTCACCGGTGCAGGCCAGGAGGTGCAGGGGCTGCTCGCGGCTCAAAGCGAGACCCTGGTCTCGCGCGTCACCGGTGCAGGCCAGGAGGTGCATGGGCTGCTCGCGGCTCAAAGCGAGACCCTGGTCTCGCGCGTCACCGGCGCAGGCCAGGAGGTGCATGGGCTGCTCGCGGCTCAAAGCGAAGCCCTGGTCTCGCTTGTGTCCGGCGCGGGCAAGGATGTCGTCGCGCTGATGAACGAGCAGAGCGACGCTCTCGTCACGCGCGTCTCCAGCGCCGGCGGCGAGACCGTCAGGCTGCTCGACAGCCGCAGCGAGGCCCTCGTGTCGCGCGTTTCAGGCGCGGGACAGGATGTCGACAGCCTGCTCGAGGCACGCACCCAGTCCCTCGTCTCGCGGCTCGGACAGGCGACGCAGGACATCGACGTCCTTGTCGGCAAGCATGGCGACGCGCTGGTCGAGCGCCTCGGCCTGGCGGGCGAGCAGCTTCACGGCCTGATCGGCACGCAGAGCGCCGCCCTGATCTCGGGCCTGTCGGAGACGGGCTCGCGCGTCAGCGCGCTGCTCGACGAGCAGGCCGGCGCGATGACCGTCAAGGTTTCGCAGGCCGGGCTTGAGATCAAGGACCTGCTCGGCAATGAGAGCCAGGCCCTGGTGATGCGCATCACCGATGTCGGCCGCTCCGTGCACGGCGTGCTGGCCGAACGCAGCAGCGCCCTGATCACCAGGCTCGGCGAGACCGGCGATACCATGAACCGCCAGCTCGACGAGCAGGCGACAGCGCTGACCGAGCGGGTCAAGCAGGCGACCGACGGCGCCCGCGCCGCGCTCGACGAGCAGCAGAGCGGCTTCCTCACCCGGCTGGGCGAGACCGGCGACCAGGTCGGCGCGCTGCTGGGCGAGCAGCGCGAGGCGATGGTCCGCGATCTCGTCTCGACCGGCCGCGAGGTCCACGGCCTGCTCGGCGAGCAGAGCGAGGATCTGGCCCGCCGCATGACGGACGCCACCCGCGTCTTGACCGAAACCATCAATGTTGATGGCCGCCATGTCGCCGAGCGCGTCACCGAGGCCACACAAGGCCTGCGCGACACCTTCACCATCCATGCCGAGGACGCCCGGACCCTGCTCGCCGGCACCGGCCGCGAGATCGTGCTGGCGCTCACGCAGCAGGGTGGACGCGTCAACGAGGCGCTCGCCGCCAACGCCGAATCGATGCTGCGTTCGGTCGAGAGCCGCTCGCAGGCGCTCAACGAGGCGCTCGCCGGCAAGCATGACGCGCTGATCCAGCTCTTCGACGCGCAGGGCCGCGAGATCACGGAAGGCCTGGGCGCACGCCTGGCAGCCTTCGAGGACATCGTGCTCAACCAGGGCGGCGCGCTTGCCTCCAGGCTCGCCGACAATGCCCGCGGCTTCACCGACACCGTGACGTCACGCCTTGCCCAGGTCGAACGCCTGCTCACCCATGAGGGCCAGGCGCTCGCCGACAAGGTCGGGGCGCGCTCCAGCGAGGCGTCCGAGATCCTGGCGGCGCGGACCAACGAGGCCGCCCAGGCGATGGAGCTCCAGATCCGGGTCTTCGAGGAACGCTCCAGCGCCAAGAGCGCCGAGATCGGGCAGTCGCTCGACGGGCTGATCGCACGGATCGACGGCAATCTCGGTTCGCGGGCGACCGCGCTCAACGAGGCGCTGGTCGAGCGCACCGTCGATATCGCACGCGTGCTCGCCGAAGGCGGCCGCGAAGTCACCCGCGCGCTTGCGGCCAAGGCCGACGAGATCGGCGAGGTCGTGACGTCCAAGAGCGAATCGCTGACGCGCACGCTCAGCGACAAGGCCGATGCGATCAATGCGACGCTGGGCGGCCGCGCCCTGCAGATCGCCGATACGCTCGACCAGAGCGTGGCGCGCTTCGAGGAACGGGTCGTCAACCGGCTCGATACGGTCTCGGGCACGCTCGACACCCGCAGCCGCGAATTCGCCGACACGCTGCAGAGCAAGTCGGACGCGATCACGGTCGCGCTCGGCACCCGCGCCGACGAATTGCGCATCATGTTCGACGAGACCGGCGGCGGCATGCTCGGCGCGCTGAGCCAGCGCGGCGAGGCCATCGCCGGCGAAGTCGCCAATGTCGGTCAGACCGTCGTACGCGCCATCGAGAGCCGCGGCACCTCGATCATCGAGGGGCTGCGCGATCGCGGCGCCGAGATCACGAGCGCGCTCGACGCCTCGTCCAGCGGCCTGCGCGAGACGCTGGAATCCGGCACGCGCCAATCGGTCGACACGCTCGTCGCCACCAATGAACAGCTGCGCGACGAGCTCGGCGGCATGCTGGGACGCCTCGGCGAAGCCAACAAGCTGATGCAGCAGATCGTGACCGGGGCGAACAAGAACCTCGGCGCGATCGAAGGCGGACTCTCGGCCCGCGTCGGCGAGTTGCAGAGCGTCGTCGCCACGGTAATGGAGGAGACCGGGCGCGCTTCCGAGCAGGTCGCGGCCCAGGTCTCGGAGCTGAAGACCTTCTCCGAGGGCACGCTGCGGCAGACCACCGCCCTCGTCGGCCAGCTCGACGACAAGGGCGCTTCGCTGACCGAGGCGACCCAGGCGAGCGCAGCCGCGCTTCATGCCGTCGCGACGCGGCTCGAGCAGGTCGAGGCCCGCGTCGGCAAGGCCCTCTCCGATCGCAAGGACACGCTGGAGGAGCTGCACGGGCTGATTGCCACCCGCACCGACGACGTGGAATCGATCACGCGCTCCTTTGCTGCCTTGATCGACGATTCGCTGAGCTCGGCCGAGGCGCGCGCGCGCCAGATCGGCGGCGTGCTGAGCGACTCGGCCGAAGCCACGACCACCGCGCTGACGCAGCAGTTCGAGCTGATCCGCACCACGACCGGCAAGGAGCGCGAACGCACCGCCCATGCGCTGCGCTCGGCCTATGAGCAGGTCACCAACGAGGTCGGCGGCGAGCTTGCCAAGGTGACCGAACGCTTCCAGGGCGCGGCCCAGGACATGCGGTCCGTCACGGCCGACATCAAGCGCGAGCTGGAAGCGACGCGCGCCGAGCTCTCGCGCGGCGTACTGGACCTGCCCCGCGAGACGCAGGAATCGACCTCCGCCATGCGCCGCGTCGTCTCCGAGCAGATCAAGGCGCTGAACGAGCTGACCGAGATCGTCACCAAATCGGGCCGGCGCAACGACGTCACCCTCCCCGCCGAGGCTCCAGCCCGCCGCGCCTCCCCCGCGCAGACCGTAACAGTGCCGGCCTATACGACCGTGACGCAGGCGCGCCTGCCCGCGGTCAGCGAGCCGCCGCAATTGCGGCCTTCGTTCGACGCTGCGCCCCAGCAGCCCGCCCGCACCGAAGCGCGGGTCGAGGCCCCCAAGCCGGCACCGGCGCCGGCACCCCGCCCCGCCCCTGCCGAGGACGCGCCGCGACGCGCCCCCGCGCCGCAGCCGGAGGTTCAGCCGCCGGCGAAGGCGGGCTGGCTCTCCGACCTGCTCAACCGCGCCTCGCGCGAGGAGCAGCCCAGCGAGGCCAGCAAGCCGACCGCGCATTCGATCGAGAAGCTCGATTCGCTCTCCGTCGACATCGCCCGGATGATCGACCACGAAGCGGCCGTCGAGTTGTGGGACCGCTACAAGCGCGGCGAGCGCAACGTCTTCACGCGCCGGCTCTACACGCTGCAGGGCCAGCAGACCTTCGACGAGATCCGGCGCAAATACCGCCGCGACACCGAATTCAAGGAGACGGTCGACCGTTACATCGACGAGTTCGAGCGCCTGCTCGGCGAGGCGGCCAAGGACGACCGCGACTCGATGGTGGCCAAGACCTACCTGACCTCCGAGACCGGCAAGGTCTACACGATGCTGGCCCATGCCAGCGGGCGCTTCGAATAACGGGCGCCAACCAATCCCAGATAAAAAGACCGCCCTCAGGGCGGTCTTTTCGTTTGAGCGCTGCGTCGAGTTCGCCGCCAAACGGACGGATTTGCAGGAGAACACCCCGTGTCAGTCAATCGCCGCAACTTTCTGACACTGCCCCTCGCCTATTTGACATTACGAGGTTCTCCGCCTCGCGCCGCGCCGTTGCCCGGTGTCGATGACTGGCCTGGCGGCGAGTGGGATTGGACAGCTCCCGAGCAAGCGGGGTGGGACACGGATATCCTGGCCCAGGCGCGGGCCTACTCGCAGTCCATCGGCACGGCGAGCTTCATCGTGGTGCAGCATGGCCGCATCGTCGACAGCTGGGGCGATATCGGCCGCCGGCTGCAATTGTACTCGGTGCGCAAGAGCCTTCTGAGCGCCCTGATCGGCATTGCCGTGGCGGAGGGCAAGATCGAGCTCGACGCCACGCTGGGCTCGCTTGGCATCGATGATGTTCCGCCCGTCCTCACCGAGGCCGAGAAACAGGCGACGGTTCGACAGTTGCTGCAGTCCCGGTCGGGCATCTATCGACCCGCCCTCGTCGAGATGCCGAGCCAGGTCGCGCGCCGCCCTGTTCGAGGGAGTCATCCGCCCGGTACGTTCTGGTATTATAACAACTGGGACTTCAATGTTCTCGGAACGATCTACGAACGCGCTGTCGGCGCGTCGATCTTCGAGATGTTCCAGCAACGCATCGGCAATCCCGTCGGCATGCAGGATTATCGGCCACGCGATGGTGGCTACATCAGGGGCGACGTTTCGCTGCATCCCGCCTACCCGTTCCATATGAGCGCGCGGGATCTGGCGCGGTTCGGCCTGCTCTATCTGCGTTCCGGGCGCTGGCGCGACAGGGCCGTCGTCTCACCATCATGGGTCCAGGAGAGCACGACCGCCTCGTCGGAAACCTATCTGCGGTCCGGCTACGGCTATATGTGGTGGACCGGTTTCCCCGACCGGCGCGTCGAGATCATGAACCTGTCTCCCGGCGGCTTCTGGGCCGATGGGAATTATGGACAGTTCATCATCATCGACCCCGTGAACGACCTGGTCGTCGTTCACCAGACCGATACCGCCAAGGTCAATGAGCGGCAGATGGGCCATCTGATGTGGCTGCTTTTGACCGCGGCGCACGCCGGTGATCCGGGGCACGACCCCAACGCGGCGCGCAGGTGACGCCCTTGACGCATGGTCGGATCAGCGCGCCCAGCGCACGATCTCGATCAGCACCTGCGACAGCGCCCTGTCGAGCGCCTGCGCGGCTGCGCCGCCATCGCCCGCGGCAGCCGGCACGCGGGCCGTAAACAGGCGCGCGCGCTGGACCTTGCCGGAGCGGTCTCCCACCAGCTTGGCGGTGATCTCGACGACGGCAGCTCCGCTCGCGGTGTCGATGTTGAAGCTGCGGATATCGGTGTTGAGCTGGGCATCGGGCACGATGCGCTCGCCGGGACGCGCGACGGAACCGAGGCGATTGCCGTTCTCGAAGGTCTGGATCAGGCGCGTCTGCACCAGCTTGGGCACGCGGTCGGCCCATTGCGCGCCGCCAAGGAAGGAGAGCGCGCCGGAGGCGTCCTTGACGATGACACGGTCGGAGTCCAGCGCCTGCACCGTCGTCGGCTCTGCGACGACGAGGGCCACGCGCGAGCCACCGATGCGACCGAAATCGCGCGGCGCCGAGAGGTCGTAGGTCGTCGGCGCGGATCCGCCGCCACACCCGGCCAGCATCAGCACGGCGGCAAGCAGCGTGGTCGGGACAGCTAGGCGCGCAGGTAGGATCGACATCGTCATGAGGC
The DNA here is from genome assembly GCF_001741865.1 of Bosea vaviloviae. Lineage (NCBI taxonomy): Bacteria > Pseudomonadati > Pseudomonadota > Alphaproteobacteria > Hyphomicrobiales > Alloboseaceae > Allobosea > Allobosea vaviloviae. The sequence continues at coordinate 2,656,626 of NZ_CP017147.1, read as the reverse complement.
TAGCGCGACCCACCATACTGAGGAAGCGGCGGCTTGCCGCCGAAGATGAATTGCTGCGGATTACGCTCGATATTGCGCAGCGTCCGGTTGATATCGGTCAGCGTGCGCTTGCCGTCACTGGCGAGGGACTCGATATCGCGCAAGCCCGGACCGGTGAAGCGGCTGATGCCGGTGGTGATCTCGGCGGTGCGCTTGTCGAGATTGTCGGCCAGGACGCGGATCGCCCGGGCAGCCTCGCCGACATCGGTGAAGGCGCTCTTGCCATCCGGCCCGGCGGCCGTGTTCAGGAAGGATTGCGCCCCCTTGAGCACGCCCTCGACCTGATCGGCCGCCTTGTTGAGCTTTTCGGTGATCGAGGCGACCTCCTTGACCGCCTTGCCGACATCCTCGCTGGAACCGCCCAGCGCCGCGGTGAACTTGTCGACATTATCGACGATGTTGGTGACCTTCTTCTGGTCGACCGAGCGCACGATCTGGGTGAGCTCCTCGCTCAGCGTGCCGAGCTTCTGGGCGAGCGGCGAGATCGTCTCGGCGATCTGGCCAAAGCTCTTCATCAGCTTGTCGACGCCATCGGAATTGTCGCCGAGCGCGGCCGAGAAGCGCTCGACATTCCTGACGGTGTTGCTGATCGAGCCGGCATTGTCCTTGACCAGCCCCTCGACGCTGCCGAGCACCTCGTCGGCGCGCTTGGCGATGGTGCGGACGGTCTCGAGGATGTCCTGGAATTCCGAGCGCTCGGCGATGATGGTCGGCAATTGCTGGCCGGGCTGCGCCTGCAGGACAGGCGAGTTCGGCTCGCCGCCGAGCAACTGCACCGCGACGACGCCGGCAAGGCCCTGCGCCTCGATACGCGCGCGGGTGTCGACGCGCAGCGGCGTCGTGTTGTCGACCTGGATCACCGCATAGATGCGGCGCGGATCATCCGGCAGCAATTCGATTCGCGTCACCTCGCCGACCCGCAGGCCGTTGAAGAGCACGCTGGAGCCGCGCCCGAGCCCGGTCACGGTGCCGCTGAAAATGACGCGCACATCCTGCCGCCGGCCGGAGCCGCCGCTGTTGAACCAGTAGATGAAACCGAACGCCGCTGCGAGAACCGCAAGCGTGAACAGCCCGACCAGCGCGTAATTTGCCCGCGATTCCATTGTCTAGCGCTTCATCCCCGCATACCCGCCGGCAGACGCGCTTTCGCCCGCTCACCACCGAAATAGGCCTTCACCCAAGGGTGATCCGACGCCAGCATGGTCGCAAGCGTACCGACCGCGACGACCCGTTTGTCCGCGAGCGCCGCTATCCTGTCGCAAGCGGAATAGAGGCTGTCGAGATCGTGGGTTACCATGAAGACGGTCAGCCCCAAAGTCTGCTTCAACGTCACGATCAGCTCGTCGAACTCGGCAGCGCCGATCGGATCGAGCCCCGATGTCGGCTCGTCCAAAAAGACGATCTCCGGATCGAGCGCCAGCGCCCGCGCCAGCGCCGCGCGCTTGATCATGCCGCCGGAGAGCTCGGAGGGCGCCTTGTCGGCGGCGTCGGGCTTCAGGCCGACGAGATCGAGCTTCACCATCGCCAACTCGTCGAGCAGGGCCGGCGACAGCTTGAGATATTCGCGCATCGGCACCTGGATGTTCTGCTTGACGCTCAAGGCCGAGAACAGGGCGCCATGCTGGAACATCACGCCGAAGCGGCGCTCCAGCGCGCGGCGCTGCACCGGGTCGAGCTCATCGACATCGTCTCCCAGCACCTCGATCGTGCCGCGCGACTTGCGCACCAGGCCCAGGATGGTGCGCGTCAGGACCGATTTGCCCTGGCCCGACCCCCCGACGAAGCCCAGGATCTCGCCGCGCATCACGTCGAGGTCGAGACCATCCATGATCACCTTGTCGCCGAAGGCGACCTTGAGATCACGCACGCGGATAGCCTCCTGGGCCTCCACGCCTGTCCCGCCGTCAGGCGTCGCGTCCCGCTCGCCTTGCTCGGCCGATTGCTCGCTCATGGGCGATTTCATAGGCGATCTCATGGCCGGGTTTACGATCCTCAAAACGCGATCGATGCAAAAAACATGGCGAAGAGACCGTCGACGACGATGACCATGAAGATCGCCTTCACCACCGAGGCCGTGACCTGCCGGCCAAGCGACTCCGCCGAGCCCTGGACCGCCAAGCCCTCGATCGAGGCGATCAGACCGATGACGAAGGCCATGAAAGGGGCCTTGATGAGGCCGACCGCGAAATGCTTCCAGGTGATGACCGATTGCAGCCGGGCCAGGAAAGTATCGATACCGATGCCGCCATAGAGCCATGTGACGAGCGCCGCGCCGGTCAAACCCGACATCGACGAGAGGAAGGTCAGAATCGGCAGCGAGATGATCAACGCCAGGATGCGCGGCACGACGAGGACTTCGATCGGATCGAGCCCCATCACGCGCAGCGCATCGATCTCCTCACGCATCTTCATCGAGCCGATCTCGGCGGTGAAGGCCGAGCCCGAACGGCCGGCGATCATGATCGAGGTCAGCAGCACGGAGAGTTCGCGCAGGATCAGGATGCCGGTCAGGTTCACGACGAAGACGGTCGCGCCGAATTGCTGGAGCTGGAAAATGCCCTGCTGGGCGACGATGCAGCCGACCAGGAACGAGATCAGCATGATGATCGGCGCGCCGTTGAAGGCGATCAGCTCGATCTGGTTGACCAGCGAGGGCCCACGGAACTTGCGCGGCCCGAGCACGACTCCGACCGAGCCGACCACGACCTCGCCGAGGAACATCGCACCACCGACCATGTCGCGCCCGAAGCTGACGACCGCCGCGCCGATGTCGACCAGCACGCTGACGACGCCGAAATGGCCGGGATGCGCCGGCACCGCGTGATCCCTGACCGCCACCTCGGCGAGCAGGATTCCATGTTCGGGCCGGTCGCTGACGATGTCGACGGCCGCGCCCTTGGCCTCCTGCTGCAGCTTCAGCCGGTTGAGGACATAGGCGCCCATCGTGTCGAGCCGCGTCACCGCCGAGAGATCGAGCCGGGACGACGCGCCCTTGGCGATGCGTCCGTCGATCTCCGCGATCAGCGCCTCGACTCGCGGCGCGCGGTCTGCGCTCCACGAGCCCGCGAGCGCGACGGCAAGCGTGCCGGCATCGTCGCGGAAGACGGCTTGCGGTTCGGCGGTATCGAGGCTCGCCATGGCTTTAAGTCAAACCCTTCGCCGGAGCGGTCTCGCGACCTGCCCGCAGCGCCCGTCCGGTCGATCTTGTTGTGCCCCTGCTGCCTGTATCGCCGGGCAGGTTGCGCTTTGCAAGCAGGAGCAGGACGAGACCCACAAGCGCCAGCGGAACCATGGCGAGAAAGCCCAGCGAACCATGGCGCTGGTAGAGATAGCCCGACAGAATCGTCATCGCGGCGCTGACCAGCGCGCTCAGCGCCACGAGCCTGCCCTGGGCTGCGGCGCGCCGCCCCTCGGGCGCCAATGCGGAGAGGACCGCCAGCGCGCCGAGATGAGCGCAACCGAAGGTCAGGCCATGCAGCAATTGCAGCAGCAGCGTGACGCCGAGCCCCGGATCGAGCGCCATGACGCCGAAGCGGATGATGGCGGCGACAGCACCCGCCGCGATCCAGGCGAAGCCGGCCGCGCCCCGCGCGACGATGCCGCCGGCGAACAGGAACAACCCCACCTCCACCACGACGCTCGCGGCCCAGAGGCCGCCGATGACGGTGTCGCTGAAACCGAGGCTGCGCCAATGCAGCGAACCGAAGGCGTAGAGCGCGGCATGCGTCGCGTTCACGCAGGCGATGGCGACCAGCGCCAGCCGGAAGGCCGGGCTGAAGCCGACCGGAGCGGGGCTCGCTTCCTGCGCCGGCCTGGCGCGCGCCGGCGGCGCGGGGACCGCCAGCGCGGCAAGCGCCGCCAGGCCCGTGCTCGCCGCCAAGGCGAGCGGAATGATGCCGGCTCCGAGGCGGGCGATCAGGTAGCCGCCGAGCAGGTTCGCCGCGAAAAAGCTGACCGAGCCCCATAGCCTGACGCGGCCATAGCCGATCGCGGCGCCCGCCCTGATCTGCGCCGTCGTCAGCACGTCGGCCAAAGGCACGACGCCGGAGATCGCGGCGGCGTTGAGCGCCATGGTCAGGCCGATCAGCCAGATGCCATGTGCCGGCAGCAAGGCGAGATAGAGCAGCGCCGCCAGCCCATTGAGCCCGGCCAGCAGCAGGACCGGCGGAAGGCGGCTGTCGGCGAGCCCGGTGACCCATGACGTAGCGACGACGCGCATCAGGATCGGAATCGTGAGGACGACGCTGATGGCGACGTCGCCGAGCCCTCTGGAGGCGAGCCAGATCGGAAAGAACGGCATGTAGATGCCGACGCCGAGGAAATTCAGCGCATGCATCAGCGACAGTCGCAACCCGACCCCACCCTGCGGAAGCAGCGCCATTTTCAAGCCCGATCGCATGGCGCCGGCAGCACTTCCTTAAGCTATACGGGGGCACGGTTGGAGCTGGTGCATTTCGACTGACGAATGGCGATTCGGCCAGTCCTTCACGAGCAGGTTGGCCATGGTTGAGGCGCGTTCGCTAACGCCGCTGAGCGAAACCGACTACGAGGCCATCGCGGCCGCCGTCATGGAGACGGCGCGCGGGCGCTGGTTCATGGCCGAATTCGCCAAACGCAACCGCCAGGCCGACACGGCCCAGCTGCTCACCGCCATCGGCCGGATCGAGCGGGTCGTCGGCGTCGGTCCCCAGCCCGCGCCGCCCGAGCCCAGCCTGCGTGAGGCCGCCGCGCTGATCACCGATCTCAGGCTCGACCTCGAACGGATCAGCGGGCGCAACCAGGAGCCGTCATCGGGCCTGGCAACGCGCATCGAGAGCGCTTCCGGCAGCATCGCCGCCGCGGTCGAGAGCGTGCAGGAGGCGGCCTGGGGCCTGCGCGAGGCCGGCGCGGACGAGGCCCTCTGCGACATGCTCGACCGGCGCGCCACCGAGATCAACGCCGCCGCCGCCAGCATCGACGGCACGGCCCAGCAGATCGGCAAGATCGCCGATACGATCGCGATGCTCGACAGTAGCCTGCGGGCGTTCTGCGAAGGCGCGCAGGGCGAAAGCGACGCAGAGCCGGCCCAGCCGGCGCACGGGCTCAGCCTGCGGGAGGCAGCGCCGCTCAGCGCCTATGACGACATCGAGATCATCGAGATCGACGAGATTCCGACTTCGGTCGTGTCTGCGCCGCGCAAGGTCTCCGCGCGGCCGACGAGCGAGTTCAAGCACCAGGTGAGCCCGCTCGTTCACGACGATGTCGATTTCGAATATATCGACGTGCCCAGCGAGCCGCCGCCTCCCGCTCCCGCCGCCCCGCCGGCCACCTCGGAAGCCGATCTGCGCGACATCGACGCGCTGCGCGCCGACAAGAAGCTCGCCTACTTCGCCTAGCCAGGCTTCAATGCCATCCAGGCCGTCATTGCGAGCGCAGCGAAGCAATCCAGGGGACGTCGAGCTCTGCCGCTCCTGGATTGCTTCGCTGCGCTCGCAATGACGGTGTGGTTCAGGCGCCCCCCAGAGCATTGCTCTTGCGAAAAACCGTACCCAGTTTTTCGTAGCAAGGAGCTAAACCGCCCCAGTGGCGACATAGCTCGCCATCTTGCCGGGGTTGAGCAGGCCGAGCGGATCGACCTCGCCCTTGAAGCCGAGCTGGTCGGCATCGGCGCGCTTGTGGCGGCTGCCGGCCTCGAGCGAGACCACATGCGGATTGGCGATCATCACGCCCGCCTGCTCATGCAGGGCAATGATCTCGTTCAGGCGCTCGGGCGTCGAATAGCGCAGGATCGGCAAGGCGCTCGCGGTCATGCGCCCGCCGAAGCGGATGAATTCGTGATGCGCCAGAACCTCGTCGGGAAAACGCGCGATCATCTCCGCCGCACTCTCGAGCAGCCGGTCATGTGGGAACATGCATTGCAGATAGGTGATCGAGCGGTCGCCCTTCAGCCATTGCAGTGTGGTGTGGTTCCACGTGTATTCGTAGAGCGGGACAGTGCCCGGCCCCTCTTCTGACGCCGCCTCATAGGTCACAGCGCCGCGCTGGCCGATGATCGCCTTGAACGGCCCGAGCGAGGCTTCGGCGATCATGCAGATCAGGATGCTCTTACCTTCGGGACAATGCTGCTTCAGCGCGCCGAATGTCGCCGGGATCGGCCATGAGATCGGCGTCACCAGCTTCTTGACCACGCCATCGGCGAGCGCGACCGCGTAGCCGGCCTGGAAGGCCTCCATGTAGTCGTCGAAGGCGACGATGACGTCGATCCAGGGCCAGGCCGGAGCGAGCGGCATTTCCAGCGCCGTGATGATGCCGGTCGTGCCATAGGCGCGATTGACCTTCTGGGCCGCGTCGTCGCGCAATTCGAGGATGCGCGGCTCCTCCTCCATCGTGACGATGCGCGCGGCCAGGATGTTGCCGGGCTCGCGCAGACCGCCATAGGTGACCGAGCCGACGCCGCCCGAGCCGCCGGCAACGAACCCGCCGATCGTGGCCGAGCGCTTGGTCGAGGGGTGCATGCGCAACTCGAACCCCGCCTCGCGCGTCGCCATGTCGATATCGAGCAGGCGCGAGCCGGCGGCGACCCTGACCACGCCCGGCTTTTGCCAGGCGATGCCGCTCAGCGCCGTGATGTCGAGCAGCACGCCGCCTTCGAGCGGCACGGCCTGGCCGTAATTGCCGGTGCCCGCCGCGCGGACCGTCAGCGGGATGCGCCGCTTCACGCAAGCCGCGGCGACCCGCACCACCTCGTCCTCATCGCGCGGGCAGGCGATGATGTCGGCGGATTTGTCGGCCAGCTCCGTGTTCAGGATCGGCGAATACCAGAAGAAGTCGCGCGAGCGCTTGCGCACCACCTGCGGCTCGTCGATCAACGGGATGCCGTCGAGATCGGCCTTCAGCCCGGCGATGTCGTAGCGCGAGGGCTGCAGCGGCTTGTGCTTTCTTTCGATGTCCAGGCTCATATCGTACCCATTTCAGCTTCGTCATTGCGAGCGACGCGAAGCAATCCAGAGTCGTAGCGCTCGACGTCCCCCTGGATTGCTTCGCTGCGCTCGCAATGACGACAGGGCTTCAATTCTCCCGTTTCAGCGCGCTCTCATGCCAGCGCCGCAGCAGGAGATGCGAGATCCAGCTCGTTGCAAGGAAGATCGCTATCCCCGACAGCGAGATCATGATCAGGGCGGCAAAAACGCGCGGGATCTTGAGCTGATAGCCCGCCTCCAGGATGCGATAGGCCAGGCCAGACGAGCTGCCGCCCGTGCCGGCCACGAATTCGGCGACGACCGCCCCGATCAGCGCCAGCCCGCCCGAGATCTTCAGCCCGGCGAGGAAGTAGGGCAAGGCAGCCGGCAATTTGAGATGCCGCAGCGTCTGCCAGCGCGTCGCGCCATAGAGCTGGAACAGGTTGATCAGGTTGTGATCGGCCGAATTCAGCCCGAGGATGGTGTTCGACAGGATCGGGAAGAAGGCGACGATCCAGGCGCAGATCAAGAGCGAGAGGTTGATGTCTCCGGCCCAGATGATGATCAGCGGCGCGATCGCCACGATCGGCGTCACCTGCAGGATCACCGCATAGGGCAGGAGCGACATCTCCAGCCATTTCGACTGGGTGAACAGCACGGCGAGCGCAACGCCGACGATGACGGCCGCCGCCAGCGCCATGAAGGTGATGCGCAGCGTGATCCAGAGCGAGCCCGAGAGCGTGCCCCAGTCGGCGATCAGCGTCTGGCCGATCAAGAGCGGCCCGGGCAGGACATAGGGCGGAATCTCCTTCCAGCGGACCAGGAACTCCCACAGGCCGAGCGCCAGGACGCCGATGACGATCGGCGCCAGGAGGCGCGGCCAGGCGCTGGCGGGCAGGCCCAGGATGCGGGGCTCCGTCGCGAAGACGGGGCGGGCTTCGGCGTCTGTGCCGTCATGGGGGGCGTGCGTTTCGACGGATACCGTCATCGCCGCACCTGCGCGTCATTGCGAGGAGCGGAGCGACGAAGCAATCCAGGGGCCGACGAGCGAGACCTCTGGATTGCTTCGCGGAGCCTGTACTTGGGCTTGCCGAAGGCAAGACCCGGGTGCTCGCAATGACGGGTTGGGAACGCGCTCATGAGCCGATCGCCTCCTTGAGCTTGCCGGAGACGACGCGGCAGAGATGGGCGTATTCCGGCGAGGTGCGGAAGAGATCGTCGCGCGGATAGGGCGCATCGACATCGAGATCGGCCATGACCCGGCCGGGACGTGCCGCCATCACCACGATGCGCTTGGAAAGATAGACCGACTCGAAGACCGAATGGGTGACGAAGACGGCGGTGAATTTCTCCTTCCACCAGAGTTCGAGCAGGTCGTCATTGAGGCGGTGGCGAGTGATCTCGTCGAGCGCCGCGAAAGGCTCGTCCATCAGCAGGATCTTTGGCCGCAGCACGAGCCCGCGCGCGATCGAGACGCGCATCCTCATGCCGCCGGAGAGCTCGCGCGGATAGGATTTCTCAAAGCCCTTGAGGCCGACCAGCGCCAGCATCTCGGCAGCGCGCCCTTGCGCCTCGCTCTTGCGGACGCCCTTCAGCGTCAACGGCATCATGACGTTGGCGAGCGCGGTCGCCCAGGGCATCAAGGTCGGGTCCTGGAAGACGAAACCGAGATCGCGCTCAGGTTCGCCCGAGGCGTCATGGCTGGTCGTCGGCCATTCGATCGTGCCGGTCGAGGGCGCGCCCAACCCGGCGATCATGCGCAGCAGGGTCGATTTCCCGCAGCCGGAGGGGCCGAGCAGGCTGACGAACTCGCCGGCGCCCAGATGCAGATTGACGTCGCGCACGGCGAGCGTGCCGTTGGCGAACTGTTTCGAGACATGGCGCACGCAGACGAGCGGCTTGGCGTCGCTGCTGCGGACTGCGTGGGGTGTGCTTAGATAGGCTGTGTCCAAAGCCTGATGATCCGTTGTCTGTGACAGTCACAACGAGTGCGACGTCATCCCGGGCTTGACCCGGGATCCATCGAAGGGTGCCGCACTCTACGATGGATCCCGGATCGGCGCCGCTTCGCGGCTTGTCCGGGATGACGGCGAGGAGGCGGCCGCCGAACGCCTCACGCCTTGCCCACGCCCTTGTTCACGAACTCCAGGCTGTAGGCCTTCTTGATATCGACGCCGGCCGGGAAGACGCCCGCCTCCGTCATGGTCTTGTAGAAGCTGCCCCAGCGCGCATCGGTCATGGCGCCGATGCCCAGCGTCAGCGCGTCGCCGGAGAGCACGATGCCCTTCTCGTTCATGACCTTGACGGCGTAGTCGATCTTCTCCTGATCCATGTCGGGGTTGTCCTTCAGGATCTGGGCGTTGGCTGCGGCCGCGCTCGGCCCGGCCTTCATGTATTCGGCCCAGCCTTCCAGTGAGGCGGTGACGAAGCGCTGGACCAGGTCCTTCTTCTCCGCGACCATCTTCTGCGAGATGTTGATCGTGGTGTTGTAATTCTCGAAGCCGGCATCGGCGATGAGATGCACCACCGGGTTCACCCCGCCCTTCTGGATGGCGAAGGGCTCGGACGACAGAAAGCCCTGTTGCGAGATGGTCTTGTCGGCCAGGAAGGGCGCCATGTTGAAGGTGTAGGGCCTGATCTGCTCGTCGGTATAGCCGAACTTCGCCTTCAGGAAGGGCCAGTAACTGGTGCGCCCGGCAGCGCCGACCAGGATCGGCTTGCCCTTCAGCGCAACCAGCGAGTCATTGCCCTGGCCGGGATGCGAGATCAGGACCTGCGGGTCCTTCTGGAAGATCGAGGCGATGCAGAGGAAGGGGATGTTCTCCTGGGCGTAGCGGATGGCCTCGAAGGAGTTCGACATGATCATATCGACGCGGCCGCCGAGCAGGAGCTGCGAAGGGTTCTGCTGCGGTCCGCCGGGGCGGATATCGGCGTCGATGCCGTATTTCTTGTAGATGCCGTTGGTGACCGCGAGATAAAAGCCGCCATGCTCGGCCTGGGCGCGCCAATTGGTCTGGTAGGAAACCTTGTCGAGCGTCTGGGCGCTGACCTTGCTGCCGGGCACCGGCACCAGGACGGAGGCGGCCGAGCCGCCGATGAGGCCCAACGCCGCGCGCCGGTTGATGCGATACTTCATCATCATGCTGGAGACCTCCTGGATAAGGCTTTTGCGCAAATGCGCCGTGATCGCGGGCCAGCAACATACATGCCATGCAGCACCGCTGGCAGGAAATGCGGCATGACGCGCTTGCGCACAGAGAACGTGCAATTGCCCAGGCCGCAAGCAGAAACACCGCGCGATCCAGGGATGCAGGCAGCGGGCTTCCGCGGCGGGCGGTTCCGGCTAGGCTGGCGCAATGCGCTCCGAACACGCCGTCTCCGATACGCTGCTCGCCGTGCTCAGGCGGGCGCCCCTCGACAACGTGGTTCTCCTGAAGTTTCTGCTCGCCTCCCCGGAGGCCGCGACCGTGCATCAGATCGTCAGGGGCGATGATGCGGCGACAATGCTGCTGCTCGACCACCGCTTCAGCGATTTCGATCGCGAGACCTATCCGGCAGCCAGCGCGTCGGCCCTCATCGCCAGCAACAGCCCCGAACTCACGCGGGACCTGCTGGCTTTCGTGCCGCGGGAGCAGACCCTGGTCTTCAAGCTGGCGAACGAGGCCGATCGATTGATGGTCGCGGAGGAATTTCCCCTGGAACGGCGCACTGCCTTCCTGTCCTACACCGCAACAATCATGGTCCCGCTCGATGCGGGCGCGAACATCGAGACGACCACCGCTGAGGCGCCGTTCGAGCTGTTGGCGGCGCAAGGCCACAGCGCGGCGTGGCTAGGCCCGCTCATCGAAAACGGGCGCGCCTTCATCAGCGTGCTCAGGGACGGCCCCAGGCCGCTATCGGCCTGCTTTGCCTTCCAGATCGACGGCCCGGTCTGGGAGGTCGGGGGCGTCTACACCCTGCCCGAAGAGCGCGGCAAAGGCCTGGCCTATCGCGTCGTCCACACGGCGCTGGCGGAATTGACGCGTCGCGGCCATGTTGCGCGCTATCAAGTCGCCGAGGAGAACACGGCTTCCATCCGGCTGGCGGAAACCCTAGGCATGAGGCGCTATCTCACCCTCACCCACTACCTCAGCGCGCCGGACCTGCCATGATCAGCCCTGCCATGATCCGCCCTGCCCTCGCCGCGCTGCGCGCCGAACTCGCCGATCTGACGATCTATCAGGATGCGCCGAGCTTGCGCATGCATAGCCGTGACTTCTTCTGGTTCTCGCCGGTGCTGAAGCCCGATCTCGAGGGCAAGCAGGCCGAGCTGATCATCCTGCCGCGCGACAAGGCGGAGGTCGCCCGCATCGCCTCGGCCTGCGCGCGCCATCGCGTGTCCTTGACGGTACGCGGCGGCGGCACCGGCAATTACGGCCAGGCCGTGCCGCTGGAAGGCGGCGTGGTGATGAACCTGACCCGGCTCAACCGTGTCGTCTCGACCACGCTCGGCGCCGGCCGCTTCGAGGCAGGCGCGAACCTGCTCGACATCGACAAGGCGCTCTGGCCGCTCGGGCAGGAGTTGCGCATGCATCCCTCGACCCGGGCGCAGGCGACGCTGGGCGGCTTCGTCGCGGGTGGCGCGGCCGGCGCCGGTTCCTGTACATGGGGCCAGATCGACAATCTCGGCGCGGTGATCGCGCTCGAAGTCATGACGGTCGAGCCGGAGCCGCGCCTGATCGAATTGCGGGGCAAGGAGATCCTCAAGGTGATGCACGCCTATGGCGTCAACGGCATCATCACCGAGGTCGAGGTGCCGCTCGCGCCGGCCCATGCCTGGGCCGAGCGGATCGCGACCTTCGACAGCCTGAAACAGGCCGCCGCCTTCGGCCAGGCCTTCACCGAATGCGACGGCATCGCCAAGAAGCTCGTCAGCATCCACGCCCCCGCCATCGCGCCCTATCTCAAGCGCCTCGGGCCCTATCTCGGGGAGAACAAGGCCTTCGCCATCCTGATGGTGTCGGAGCCGCAGGGCGACGAACTCGACCGGCTGATCGCGGAGATGGGCGGCACCGTGACCTTTTCGCGCGGGGCGGAAGCGGCACGAGCCGCGGCCTTCGGCGAGCATCGCGAAAAGGGCGCGCCCGGCCCGCTCTACGAATACACCTGGAACCACACCACGCTGCACGCGCTCAAGCTCGATCCGACGATCACCTATCTGCAGCTTCGCTTTCCGCCCGGCCGCAATCTCGAACTGCTCGATTGGGCCGTGGAGGCCTTCCGCGACGACGTGATCTTCCACATCGAGTTCCAGCGCCGGCAGGGCAAGGTCTATCACTCCAGCCTGCCGCTGGTGCGCTTCAGCACGGCGGAGCGCCTGCACGAGATCATGCGCCAGGCCGAAGAGGCCGGCATCCAGGCCTCGAACCCGCATACATGGGTTTTGAACAATGCCGGTTGGAAGCGCACCGACGCGCCGCAGCCGGAGTTCAAGCGCCTCGCCGACCCCTATGGGCTGATGAATCCGGGCAAGCTGCTGGGCTGGGAGGCCGAGACCACGGAGGCGAAGACTTCGGCAGCGAAGACCACGGCAGCGGCGGAATAGCTGTGGCCGCCACGAACGCCCCGCCACACACCGGCAAGCTCGCCATTGTCACAGGCACAGGCGGACTCGGCTTCGAGACCGCGTTGGGACTGGCGCGCGCCGGTATTGAGGTTGTCCTCGCCGGGCGCGATCCCATCAAGGGCGAGGAGGCGCGCGCCCACATTGAGAGCGCCGTGGCCGGCGCGAGTGTCTCGTTCGCGGAGCTCGATCTGGCAAACCTCGCCTCGGTGGCCGCTTTCGCCGACAGCTTTGCTGCGCGGCACGGCCGGCTCGATATCCTGATCAACAATGCCGGCGTGATGGCCCTGCCCGCGCGCAAGACCACCGCTGACGGCTTCGAGATGCAGTTCGGCACCAATTTCCTCGGAGCCTTCGCGCTGACCGGCCATCTGCTGCCGCTTCTGCGCCGAAGCGGCAGCGCGCGCATCGTCCAGCTCAGCAGCCTCGCCCATCGCCGCGGCCGGATCGCTTTCGACAATCTGCAAGGCGAGAGACGCTACCGCCCATGGCAGGCCTACGCACAGTCGAAGCTCGCCATGCTGATCTTCGCGCTGGAGCTGCAGCGTCGCAGCGATGCGCATGGCTGGGGCCTGACCAGCGTCGCCGCCCATCCCGGCTGGGCGACGAGCGAGCTGATCGCGAACGGTCCGGCCCGCGATCGCTCCGGACCGTCCCGGCTGCTCTGGCGGCTGGTGCCGCTGCTGGCGCCGCTCCTCAGCCAATCGACGGCCGACGGCGCGCTGCCCAGTCTCCACGCCGCCCTGGCCGCCATGGTGGTGAAGGGCGGATATTACGGCCCAGACGGGTTCTACGAGATCAAGGGCCCGCCGGTGCCGGCGCGAATCGTCGGCGAAGCCAACGACCCCGCCATCGCGGCCCGGCTCTGGCAGGTTGCGGAGCAGTTGACCGGCCACCCCTTTGCCAAGGCGGCAGCAGCCCCCATCTGGTGAAGCCGAGAACGTCACCGCACGGTCTCGACGAAAACCGGATCAAAGGCACGGCCTCCATGAAAGTCCTGATTTTCGGCGCGACCGGCATGGTCGGGCAAGGCGTGCTGCGCGAATGCCTGCTCGATCCCGACGTGAGCGAGGTCCTCACCATTGGCCGCAGCGCAACCGGGCAGAGCAACCCGAAGCTGCGCGAGATCGTCCACGCCGATCTGACGGATTACACCGCTATCGAACCGCAGCTCACGGGCTTCGACGCCTGCTTCTTCTGCCTCGGCATCGCCTCTGCGGGAATGAGCGAGGCCGATTATCGCCGCATCACCTATGATATCGCGCTCGCCGCCGCCGGGACGCTGGTGCGTCTCAATCCGGCGATGGTGTTCGTCTATGTCTCTGGCGCCAGCACCGACAGCAGCGAAAAAGGCCGCTGGATGTGGGCGCGGGTGAAGGGCGCGACCGAGAACGCCATCATGCGCCTGCCTTTCAGGGCCTCCTACATGTTCCGCCCGGGCGCGATCCAGCCACTGCACGGCATCCGCTCCAAGACGAGGCTTTATCGCGTGATCTACGACCTGACCGCGCCGTTGCTGCCTCTGCTGCAGCGCTGGCTGCCTGATTCCATCACCACGACCGAGCAGATCGGCAAGGCGATGCTCAAGGTGGCTAGGGAGGGAGCGCCCAAGCCCATCCTCGAAAATGCCGACATCAACCGGCTTTGACGGTCCGTTCGGCCCATAGTTCGAGCCCTCATTCCGAGAGGCTAAGCTGCTATGTATCGAGCGAGATCAAGGGCCTACCGAGAAAGGGATGACTCATGCTCCCTGACGGCAGCTCCATCGTCATTGCTTTGCGAGCTCTTCGCTGCTGCCGCGACGCGGTCTTCCCTTCTCCCCTCGGGGGAGAAGGTGGCGCGCAGCGCCGGATGAGGGTGTGCCCTCTCAATAGGAGGCGCTCCGGCGCAGTTGCGCCCCAACAATCAACGGCACACCCTCATCCCTGCCCTTCTCCCATTCGGGAGAAGGGTTCCCCGCGCCTCGCCGCAATGGCATCATCCACCGCCATGACCGCAAGCCGCGACGCCTCTTTCCTTCTGCCGGACGGGAGAAGGGTGCCCCCTTTCGCTGCATCGGCTTGCCCCGAAAACCGGTTCCCACTTTTCGGGCCGATGCCCTGATCCTGCATCGGCTTGCCCCGAAAACCGGTTCCCACTTTTCGGGCCGATGCCCTAGGATTGCGCCCTCGATTGGCTGCAAGGACGAAACCATGACCGCGCGCTTCTGGGGCGAGCTGAAGACGACTGAATTCGAAGGGTTGTCCGCGGACAACACCGTCGCGGTCCTGCCGCTGGCGGCGATCGAGCAGCATGGCCCGCATCTGCCTGTTTCCGTCGACACCACGATCATGAACGCGATGCTGGCTGAAGCGATGCCGCTCGTCCCGGCCGGGCTCGACGTCTTGGTGCTGCCGACCATGGCGGTGGGCAAATCAAATGAACACCTGCATTCGCCCGGCACCCTCACGCTGTCCTGGGAGACCGCCACCAGCGCCTGGATCGAGATCGGCGAGAGTGTCAGGCGTGCAGGCTTGCGCAAGCTCGTCATCGTCACCTCGCATGGCGGCAATGTCGACCCGATGAAGGTGGTCGCGCGCGAATTGCGCGTGCGCTTCGGCATGCTCACCGTGACGACCGCCTGGCGCGCCTTCGGCCTGCCGCAGGGCCTCTTTGCCGATCTCGACGCCAATCACGGCATCCATGCCGGCGATATCGAGACCTCGCTCATGCTGCATTTCCGGCCAGACCTCGTCGATATGAGCAAGGCCGGGCGCTTCGAGCCGCTGACGATCGCGATGGCGGATGACTACACCTGGCTGCGGCCGACCGGGCTGCACGCCTTCGCCTGGATGGCGCAGGACGTCCACGCCTCGGGCGCAGCCGGCGACGCCAGTCTCGCCACAGCCGGGAAAGGCCAGGCGACGGCGGCGTTCCAGGCGAATGGCTTCGTCCAGTTGTTGGCGGATGTCGCGCGCTTTCCGCTGGCGAAGCTGCACAAGGCGGAGTGAGGCATCGGCCGTCATTGCGAGGAGCGTGAGCGACGAAGCAATCCAGAGGGTCTCGCGCTGCCGCCCCTGGATTGCTTCGCTGCGCTCGCAATGACGGGGTTGGACCCACGCCCTCAACAGCTCAATCCGGATCGAGCAAGCGCGGGCCCGCCCCCTGCTCGGCCAGCCTGTCCCAGGGATTGTGCAAGGGGCAACCCTTCACCGAGAGACAGCCGCAGCCGATGCAGTCGGTCAGGTGGTCGCGCAAGCGCGTCAGCCGGTCGATACGCCGCTCCAGCTCCGCCTTCCACAGCGAGGACAGCTTCGCCCAGTCGGCGACTGTCGGCGTGCGCTCGGCCGGCAGCGCCTTGAAGGCCTCGCGGATCGTCTTCAATGGCATGCCGGTGCGTTGCGCCACCTTGATGATCGAAACCCGCCGCAAGACCTCGCGCGGATAGCGCCGCTGATTGCCGGCGCTGCGATTGCTGCGGATCAGGCCTTTCGCCTCATAGAAATGGATCGCGGAGACGGCAAGCCCGGTGCGGCGCGCGACCTCGCCGACGCTCAATTCGTCCAAGGGAGATGCATGCCCGTTCGCCATCTGCGCTCTTGACCTCAACTATAGTTGATGTCTTATACAGCTGGCTCCCGACACGCAAACTGGAGCACATCCCCCATGCACCGCAGGCTCGAACCCAGGATCAAGCTGGCGCTGATCTATGGCAGCACCCGTGAAGGCCGCCTCTGCGACACGATCGCCGGCTGGGCCGCAGCGCAGATCGAAGGCGACGGCCCCTTCGATCTCGACATCATCGACCCGGCCACGCTCGGCCTGCCGGAGCGGCATCCGCGCGGCGAACACGACGCCGTGCGAGCGCTCCGCCAGCGCATCGGCAATGCCGACGGTTTCGTCATCGCGACGCCGGAATATAATCGTGGCTACACCGCCGCGCTGAAGTTCCTGATCGATCTGGTCGGCGAGGAGTGGCGCGGCAAGCCGGTCGGCTTCGTCTCCTATGGCGGCGTCTCGGGCGGCTTGCGCGCCGTCGAGCAACTGCGCCTCGTCTTCGCCGAGCTCCACGCCATGACGATCCGCGACGGCGTCTGCTTCGCCAATGTCTGGAGCCGCTTCGACGCGTCGGGAAAGCTCATCGACGCCGACCAGCCGGAGAAGGCGATGGCAGTGATGCTGGCGCAATTGCACTGGTGGGCGAGCGCGCTGCGCAACGCCCGAAACAGCGTGCCTTACGGGCAATTCGCGGCCTGAAACCAGCGCCGTCACTTCACGGATCTGTGGCCATAGCCGCACAAATTCGAACTGGTTGCCGGGCCGGCGATGGCGGAAAGAATGCCATCGCCACAGGAACCAGAGCGACTATGCAGCTACAACTTCTCCGCAATGCCGCCCTCAAGCTCAGCTATGCCGGCAGGACGATCCTCGTCGATCCCGATCTCGGGGCGCGCCACAGCCGGCGCTCCATCGCCGGCCGCTCGAACAATCCCATGGTCGAGCTGCCGCTGCCGATCGAGGACATCCTCGCCGGGGTCGACCTCGTCATCGTCTCGCATCTGCACGCCGACCATTTCGACGAGGTCGCCAAGGAGCGCCTGCCCAAGGACCTGCCGCTGATCTGCCGCGCCGGCGACGAGGAGACCATCGCCAAGGCGGGCTTCCGCGCGATCACGCCGCTGGACTGCTATCTCCGGCTCGGCCCGATCATCCTCAAATCGCATCCCGCCCAGCATGGAACCGGCGCGGTCGTCGAGACGATGGGGCCGGTGATGGGCTTCGGCCTGGAGGCGCCGGGCGAGCCGGCCTTCTACTGGTGCGGCGACAGCGTGCTTTACCCGCCCTTGCTCGACGCCGTGAAGGCGACCGACCCCGACATCATCGTGACGCATTCCTGCGGCGCGCTCTGGGACGGCACGCTGATCGTGATGGATGCCGGGCAGACGCTCGACCTCTGCGAGGCGGCGCCGCGCGCGACCGTGATCGCGACCCATATGGAAGCGCTCGACCACGCCACGGTCAGCCGCGCCGCCCTGCGGCAGGCCGCGCAGGCGCGCGGCATCGGCAGCGAGCGCCTGCTGATCCCGCAGGATGGCGAGACGATCGAACTGCGGGCCAGCGGAGCGGCTTGAGGCTGCGTTGTTGCCTTGGCGGGGAACCGCGCCGTCATTGCGAGCGTAGCGAAGCAATCCAGGAGACGTAGAGCGCTGCCGCCTCTGGATTGCTTCGCTACGCTCGCACTGACGGAGAGCCTTACTCCCCCGCCTTCATCTGCCTGGCGTAGATGTCCTTATAGGTCTCGCGCAGCAGGTTCTTCTGGACCTTGCCCATGGTGTTGCGCGGCAGATCGTCGACGATGAAGACCTGCTTGGGCAATTTGAACTT
Organism: Bosea vaviloviae; assembly: GCF_001741865.1. NCBI lineage: Bacteria > Pseudomonadati > Pseudomonadota > Alphaproteobacteria > Hyphomicrobiales > Alloboseaceae > Allobosea > Allobosea vaviloviae. The sequence goes on along the minus strand of NZ_CP017147.1, from coordinate 2,638,683 downwards.
GGCCAGGCGCTGCTCCAGCGTCTTGGCGATCGAGGCGGCGGTGATCGTCGCGCCGGGCTTGACCACCACGACGGCGGTGACACCCTCGCCGAAATCGGGGTGCGGACAGCCGATGACGGCGCTTTCGACCACGCCCTGCATCTCGTCGATCTCGGTCTCGACCTCCTTGGGATAGACATTGTAGCCGCCGGTGATGATCAGGTCCTTGCCGCGCCCGACGATATGGACATAGCCGGCGGGGTCGATCTTGCCGAGATCGCCGGTGATGAAGAAGCCGTCAGGGCGGAACTCGGCCGCCGTCTTCTCAGGATTGCGCCAATAGCCCTTGAAGACGTTGGGGCCCTTGACCTCGATCATGCCGATCTCGTCGGCGCCCAGCACCTTCGCCGTCTCGGGGTCGGTGACGCGGGCGGAGACGCCCGGCAGCGGGAAGCCGACCGTGCCCGCCACCCGCTCGCCCTCATAGGGGTTGGAGGTGTTCATATTGGTCTCGGTCATGCCATAGCGCTCGAGGATGGCGTGGCCGGTGCGCTCGCGCCATTCGCGATGGGTCTCGGCGAGCAAGGGGGCCGAGCCGGAGACGAAGAGGCGCATATGCTGCGTCGCCGCCTTGGTCAGCCTGTTATCCTGCAGCAGCCGGACATAGAAGGTCGGCACGCCCATCATGCAGCTCGCCTGGGGCAGATATTTGAAGACCTGGTCCGGATCGAATTTCGGCAGCAGGATCATCGCGCTGCCCGAGAGCAGCACGACATTGGTGGCGACGAAAAGCCCATGCGTGTGGAAGATCGGCAGCGCATGCAGCAGCACGTCGTCCTTGGTGAAGCGCCAGTAGTCGACCAAAGCGAGCGCGTTCGAGGCCAGATTGTCATGGCTCAGCATCGCGCCCTTGGAGCGGCCGGTCGTGCCCGAGGTGTAGAGGATGGCGGCGAGATCATCGGGCCCACGCGCGACATCGGCGAACTCGGTCGCAGCAGCCAGCGCCTTGTCGGAGAGCGTGCCGGCGGAGACATCGGCTGAACGCCAGACGCCGAGCGTCTCGAGCTTCGAACCGGCCTTCTCGGCATAAGGCTTCAGGGCCTGCGCCTTGGCGGGATCGCAGACGAAGACCGCGGGCTCGGCATCGCCAAGGAAATACTCGATCTCGGCAGGGGTATAGGCGGTGTTCAGCGGCAGGAAGATCGCGCCGGCGCGGACCGTGCCGAGATAGAGCATCAAGGCCTCGATGCTCTTCTCGACCTGCACCGCGACGCGGTCGCCGGGCTTCACCCCAAGCCCGACCAGCGCATTGGCAAAGCGGGAGGAGACCGCAACCATGTCGGCATAGCTGTAGCTGCGGCCGTCATCGAGCGTCGCAAAAGGCGCGTTCGGCGCGGGGATACGCGACCTGACGAGGTCGAACAGGTGGTTGCCCATGATTTCGGGTCCTTCTTCGAAAGCGGGTAGCGAATGGCGAGTAGCGGGTAGCGAATGGCGAGTGGCGAATGGCGAGTGGCGAGTGGCGAAGAGAGCGATGGCTTATCCATTCGCCATTCGCTACTCGCCTTCGCCTCATCCGGCTGCCGGCCGCAGCAGCTTGCGCACGCCCGAGGAGGCGACGACCGTGTTGCGGGTGGCGAAGGCCTCGTGATTGATCTCGATATCGCCGAGGTCATAGCGATAATTGACCATCACGCCATGGGCTTCGCGCAAGCCCCGCGCCGAGAGGTTGCCGCCGACATTGATGCGCTCAAGCCGCGCGCCATTGCCGAGATGGAAGCGCGCGACGGGATCGATGACGCGTCCCGAGGCCGTGCGGGCCCGCAGCAGATATTGCGCCGCCATCTGGCCGAGCAGCTTGTCGCGCCTTGCCTTGGCCGGATCGTCGAGCAGGCCCGTCTCGCTGGCCGGGCGCGCGAGTTCCGAGCGCTCCTCATTGCTCAGGTGGAAATCTCCCGGATCGGCAATGATGTCGTCGAGCCAGCGCGCGAAACCCGGCACCGGCGAGAGCGTGACGAAGGTCTCGAGCCCCGGCAATTCGCGCTTCAGGTCCTCGGCCACCTGCTTGATCAGGAAATTGCCGAAGGAGATGCCGCGCAACCCCTCCTGGCAGTTCGAGATCGAATAGAACACGGCCGTCGTCGCCGCCTGGGCGGACAGCACCTCGCGCTCGCCGCTCAGGAGCTCGCCGATGCTGTGCGGAATCGCGCCGGTCAGCGCGACCTCGACGAAGATCAACGGCTCGTCGACGAGTTGCGGGTGGAAGAAGGCGAAGCAGCGGCGGTCGGCCGGCTCCAACCTGCGGCGCAGATCGTCCCAGCCCTGGATCTCGTGCACCGCCTCGTAGCGGATGATCTTTTCCAGGACATTGGCGGGGCTGCGCCAGTCGATCCGGCGCAGGACCAGGAAGCCGCGGTTGAACCAGGAGCCGAAGAGGTGGCGGAAATCGCTGTCGACGGCCTTGAGCTCAGGCTCGGCCTCCATCGCCTCGAACAGCGCCTCGCGCATCCGCACCAGAACATGCGTGCCGTCGGGCGCGAGGTTGAGCCGGCGCAGCAATTCCTGCCGGCGCGGTTCGGAGGCGAAATGCAGGGCAGCGATCGCAGCCGTGCCGGGCTCCTTGCGATAGGCCTCGATCGCCTTGCCCAATCGCTCCTGATCCGGCCCGAAACGCTCCTGGAGCATCATGAAGAAGGCCTGCCGGCCCTGCCGGTCGAGCCCTTCCCAGGCGTTCAGGACCGCCTGCGCCAGCGCCATGCCCGAGGCTTCGCCGCGCCCCGAGAGCAGATCCTCGCAGAGCCGGTCGATCGGCCGGTTGCGCCCGGCAAAGCGTTCGAAGCCGATCAGCGCCCGGCCGCGATCCGCCACGCTGGTCAGAAGGTCTCCGAGAAACGCCATATCCATGCGGACCTCCAGTTGAACGCCAAGAATCCCAAACGCTAAGCATCCCAAGCGCCAAGCATCCTATACGAGTTTCGCGGGACCGGAACCGCGCCGGGAGCGCGGCCTGGCCGAAACCGGGCCCAAACCCTCAATCCAGCAAGGCCCAGGCCTTGAGGAAGAAGTCGGGCGTGCCGAAATTGCCGGATTTCAGCGCAATCACGAGATCGGGACCGGCGACGACGCGCGTCCAGGGCACGCCCGGATCGATTTCGGGGCCGATCTCCAGCGTCCCGATGCCGAGCCCCTGGACGACGGCCCCGGAGGTCTCGCCGCCGGCGACGAGCAGCTTGGAGACGCCGCCATCGGCGAGGAGCCGCGCGGTCTCGGCGAAAGCGTGCTCGACCGTCTCGCCCGCCTTGTCGCGGCCGAGCTTGTCCTGGATCGCGGCGACCTCGGCCGGATCATCGCTGGAATAGAGCAGGAAGGGCTTGTCCTGCGGCTGCGCCAGTGCCCAGGCGGCAAGCTGCGCCGCGCTCTGCGTGCCGGCGGCCAGCGCCAGCGGGTCGACCTTCAAAGCGGGGTAGCCCGCGGCGACCGCCGCCTTGATCTGCCCGCGCGTCGCCGTCGAGCAGCTGCCGGAGATGATGCCGGCGCGGCCCTTCGGCGCGCTCAGGCTCACAGGCGCGGCGCGCTGCCGCAGCAGCCCGGCCTCGCGGAAATTCTGCGGCAGGCCCATCGCGATGCCGGAGCCGCCGGTCAGCAGGACATGGCCGGCAACGGCCTTGCCCAGTACCATCAGGTCGTCATTGGTCAGCGCGTCGGTGACGACATAGCGCGCCCCCTCCCCCGCCAGCGCAGCGAAACGCGCCTTCACGGCCTCAGCACCCGCCAGCACCGTGGCATAGCCGACATGACCGACCGGCGCCTTGGTCTGCGCGCCCATCAACCGCATCAGGTTCGAATCGCGCATCGGCGTCAGCGGATGGTCCTTCATCGAGCTTTCATGCAGCGGCACCGCGCCGACGAAGAGATAGCCCTGGTAGATCGAGCGGCCATTGGCGGGGAAGGCCGGGCAGATGATCGCCATCCCGGTGCCGAGCCGCTGCATCAGCGCATCCGCGACCGGGCCGATATTGCCCTGCGCCGTCGAATCGAAGGTCGAGCAATATTTGAACAGGATCTGCTTCGCGCCGGCCGCCAGCAGCGCCTCGCAAGCACTGAGCGAATCCGCCACCGCCTCAGCGACCGGGTTGGTGCGCGATTTCAGCGCCACGACGACCGCATCGGCATCGGGAAGCGATGCGCCCGCGCTTGATGCCCCGGTGCTTGGCGCGCCAATGACCTGGATGGTGCGCATGCCGGCGCGGTTCAGCATCAGCGCGACATCGGTCGCACCCGTCATGTCGTCGGCGATCACACCCAGCAGCATCGGCTTCGTTCCATTCCCAGATCACAACATGGTAAGTCACAACATGGTGCGCTTCGCGTCATCCTTGCCGCGTTGTTACCAGAGATCGCGGCGCAAGTGACAGATGCGGGCGCATGGCGTGTCCTCGACATGGCAGGTTCCTTGGCCGTCAACTTGCATGCGAGGACGCGCTGCGAAAGCATGCAGGATTGCGGCACGGGCAACAGGATAGCCATCGACGCCGCGACGAAATTGCGCCAGCCTAGTACCGAGTGGAACGAAATCAGGCGCCGCTACCGTTCACCATAGACGCGATGCAACCGGTCGTCAGAACCCGGCTCGCGACAGAACGGGAGAGCGGCGCCATGAGACCGAACAAGACATAGACCGAACGAGAGATAGAGAGGGGACCACCGCATGAAGCTCCTGACCACCCTGGCCTCGGCCGGCCTGCTGGCGCTGGCGGCGCTCCCTGTCGCAGCCCAAACGCCTTCGACCCTGCGCGTCGGGCTGCAGGAAGACCCCGACATGCTCGACCCGCACAAGGCGCGCACCTTCGTCGGCCGCATCGTCTTCAAGGGGCTCTGCGACAAGCTGCTCGACATCACGCCCGAGCTGAAGCTGGTGCCAAGGCTCGCGACCGAGTGGAGCTTCTCGGCGGACGGGCTGACGCTGACGATGAAGCTCAGGACCGACGCCAAATTCCATGATGGCGACGTCTTCAACGCGGAGGCCGCCAAAGCCAATCTCGAGCGCGCCCGGACCCTGCCCGACTCGCTGCGCAAATCCGAGCTCGCCTCGGTCGACAGCATCGAGACGCCCGACGCCTCGACCATCGTGATGAAGCTGAAGCGCCCCGATGCGACGCTCCTGGCGCAGCTCACCGACCGCGCCGGCATGATGCTGGCGCCCAAGAGCCTGAGCGGCGACGTCGCCACCAAGCCGGTCTGTTCCGGCCCCTATAAATTCGTCGAGCGCGTCCAGAACGACCGCATCGTGCTGGAGAAGTTCAAGGAGCATTGGGAGGCGGCGAATTACCATTTCGACCGCATCATCTATCGCTCGATCCCCGACACCACGGTGCGGCTGGCAAATCTGCGCGCCGGCGAACTGGATATCCTGGAGCGGCTCGCACCGACCGACGTGAAATCGGCCCAAGCCGACAAGTCGATCAAGGTCATGAGCGTCGCCAATCTCGGCTACCAGGGCATCACCATCAACACCAATAATGGTGACGGCGCCAAGCAACCCATGGGCATGGACAAGCGCGTACGCCAGGCGCTCTCGCTCTCGATCGACCGCAAGGTTCTGAACGACGCGGTGTTCGACGGCCTGTACGAGCCGATAATCCAGCCCTTCAACCCGGGCAACCCCTATCTCAGCGCCGAATTCCCGGTGCCGGCCCGCGACGTCGCCAAGGCCAAGGCGCTGCTCAAAGAGGCCGGGCTGTCGAAGGTCTCGGTCGAACTCTTCGTCACCAACAATCCGGTTCAAGCGCAGGTCGGGCAGGTCATTCAGGCGATGGCGCAGGAGACCGGTATCGACGTGCAGGTCCGCTCGACCGAATTCGCCAGCCAGCTGCGCGACCAGCAGCAGGGCAAGTTCCAGATGAGCCTGATCGGCTGGTCGGGCCGCATCGACCCGGACGGAAATCTGCACCAGTTTGTCACCACCAAGGGCAACCAGAACGACGGCAAATACTCCAATGCCGAGGTGGACAAGGCCCTAGACGAAGCCCGGACGATCTACGACGTAGCCGGACGCAAGAGGCACTACGACGCGGCTCAGAAATTCCTGCAGGACGAGTTGCCCATCGTCTATCTCTACAACGACAAGCGCTATTTCGCGCTGCGCGCGAACCTCCAGGGCTTCGTGATCAACCCCGACGGGATGATCCGGCTGTCCGGGCTGAAGCGGCAGTGAGACTGGCGAGACGCTTTCTGCGACCGGACCTGACCATGTCGTCATTGCGAGCACCCAGATCTTGGCGAGCACCCAGGTCTTGGCGAACACCCGGGTCTTGGCGAGCACCCGGGTCTTGCCTTCGGCAAGCCCGAGTACAGGCTCCGCGAAGCAATCCAGGAGCGGCAGAGCTCTACGTCCTCCTGGATTGCTTCGTCGCTTTCGCTCCTCGCAATGACGCCGCGGCTCATCGACCAGTTCAATCGAGCGGCGCACCATGCTCGCGCTGATCGGCCGCCGCGTCCTGATCGCGCTGCCGACGCTGTTCCTGGTCGCGCTGTTCGTGTTCGCGCTGCAGCGGGCGCTGCCGGGCGACCCGTTCCTCGTCATCGCCGGCGAGGAGCGCGATCCGGAGGTGATCGCAAAACTGCGCGAAATCTATCGCATGGACGATCCGATCTTCGTCCAGTTCTTCGCCTGGCTCGGCCAGGTCGTGCAGGGCGATTTCGGTCGCTCGCTACGCACCGGCGTACCGGTGCTCGGGCTGATCTGGCAAAAGCTCGGCGTCACCGTGCAGCTCGCCGTCGCCTCGATGATCGTCGCGGTCGGCATCGGCCTGCCGGCCGGCATCATCGCGGCGCGGCGCAAGGACACGCTGGCCGATTACACGGCGAGCGCGGTCGCGCTGTTTGGCCTGTCGGTCCCGCATTTCTGGCTCGGGATCATGCTGATCCTGGTGGTCTCGGTCGAATTGAAATGGCTGCCGGCCTCGGGCTTCGAATCGATCTTCGTCGATCCGAAAGCCTCGATCGAGCGCCTGATCATGCCGGCCTTCGTGCTCGGCGGCGGGCTGGCCGCCTTCATCATGCGCCATACCCGTTCGGCGATGCTGGAGGTGCTGCGCTCCGACTATGTCCGCACCGCCCGCGCCAAGGGCCTCGACGAGGACACGGTGGTGAACCGGCATGCGCTGCGCAATGCGCTGGTGCCGATCATCACGCTCTCGACGCTGCTCTTCGGCGAATTGCTCGCCGGTGCCGTCCTGACCGAGCAGGTCTTCACCATCCCAGGCTTCGGCAAGCTGATCATCGACGCCGTGTTCAACCGCGACTATGGCGTGGTCCAGGGCGTCGTGCTCTGCACTGCGATCGGCTTCATCCTGATGAACCTCCTGGCCGATGTGCTCTATGTCCTCGTCAACCCGCGCCTGAGGAGCGGCTGATGGCGGATGTGACCCTCGAAACAACCGCGCCCGCAAGCGCCATCGAGCCCGCTCCGCGCCCGCGCCGCAGCGCGCTCAGCAAGCTCCTGCGCAACCGCTCGGCGCTGATCGGCGGCGCGATCGTGCTCGTCTTCGTGCTGATGGCGCTGCTCGCCCCGCTGCTGCCGCTCGCCGACCCGCTGAAGTCGAACTTCCTCGCCATCCGCAAGCCGCCCTCCGAGCTCTACTGGTTCGGCACGGACGAGCTCGGCCGCGACCAGGTCTCGCGCCTGTTCTACGGGGCGCAGACCTCGCTGCTTGCCGGCATCGTCTCCGTCCTGATCGCGCTGGCGATCGGCATCCCCTTCGGCCTGCTCTCGGGCTGGTATAGCGGCTGGATCGATATCGCGATCTCGCGCGTGACCGAAGCGATGCTCGCCTGCCCTTTCCTGATCCTTGCGATCGCCTTTGCCGCAATCCTTGGCCCCTCGCTGACCAATGCGATGATCGCGATCGGCCTCTCGGCCGTGCCGATCTTCATCCGGCTGGTGCGCGGACAGGTGATGAGCGTGAAGGCGGAGGATTTCGTCGAGGGGGCGCGGGCCGTGGGGGCGCGCGACCTGCGCCTCATGTTCGTGCATGTGCTGCCCAACACGATGTCGCCCATCGTCGTGCAGTCGACATTGTTCATGGCGCAGGCGATCATCCTGGAAGCCTCACTCTCCTTCCTCGGCCTCGGCCAGCAGCCGCCCTCGCCCTCCTGGGGCCAGATGCTGAACGTCGCCAAGAACTTCATGGAGCAGGCGCCCTGGATGTCGGTCGCGCCCGGCGTCGCCATCTTCCTGGCCGTGCTCGGCTTCAACCTGCTCGGCGACGGCCTGCGCGACGCGCTCGACCCGAAGGAGGGGTGACTTGCGTTCGATCTCCCCCTGTCATTCCGGACGCAGCGGAGCGGAGATCCGGAATCCATCATAGAGTTCGGTGGCCTCCGATGGATTCCGGATCTGCGCCGCTACGCGGCTTGTCCGGAATGACGGCGTGTTTTGTTTCTGGCCTTCACTGCCCTGAGGAAGACTGACCATGTTCACCACCCGCCCCGAAATCCTCGGCACCTTCGGTGTCGTCACCTCGACGCACTGGCTTGCCACCGCCTCGGGCATGGCGATGCTGGAAAAGGGCGGCAACGCCTTCGACGCCTGCGCGGCGGCCGCTTTCGTGCTGCAGGTGGTGGAACCGCACCTCGTCGGCCCGGCCGGCGACATGCCGGCGGTGTTCTACTCGGCCGAAACGAAGAAGGTCGAGGTTCTCTGCGCACAGGGGCCCGCTCCCGAGGCCGCGACGATCGAGGCCTTCAAGGCACTCGGGCTCGACCTGATCCCGGGCTCCGGCCTGCTCTCGACCGTGGTGCCCGGCGCCTTCGGCGGCTGGATGACGCTGCTGCGCGACCATGGCCGCCTGCCCCTGCGCGAGGTGCTCGAACCCGCGATCGGCTATTTCGAGAACGGCCACCCGATGCTGCCGCGCGTCTCGAACTCGATCGCGGAACTGACTGAACTCTTCACCGGGGAATGGCCGACATCGGGCGCGGTCTATCTGCCCGGCGGCAATGTGCCCAAGGCCAAGGAGCTCTTCCGCAACCAGGCCGCCGCCGACACTTACAAGCGCCTTCTCTCCGAAGCGGAAGCCGCCGGCTCCGACCGGCAGGAACAGATCCAGGCGGCCTATGACGCCTGGTACAAGGGCTTCGTCGCCGAAGCGATGGACACATTCTGCCGGACGACGGAGGCGATGGATTCGTCGGGCCGCCGCCATAAGGGCCTGCTCACCGCCGACGACATGGCGCGCTGGCAGCCGAGCTACGAGACGCCGACGAGCGTGACCTATCATGGCTGGGAGGTCTTCAAGATCGGCCCCTGGGGCCAGGGCCCGGTCTTCCTGCAGACGCTGAAGATCCTGGAGGGCATCGATATCGCCGGGATGGGCCCCAACAGCGCCGCCTTCGTGCATCATGTCACGGAGGCGCTGAAGCTCGGCTTCGCCGACCGCGAGGCCTATTACGGCGATCCGGATTTCGTGAAGGTGCCGCTGGCGACGCTGCTCTCCGAGGATTATGCGAGCGGCCGTCGCGAGCTTATCGGCGAGCGGGCCTCGCATGAATTGCGGCCCGGCACGGTCCCCGGGTACGAGGAACAGGTCGGGCGCATGCTCGCCGGCGTCCGCATTGCCGGCCAGTCGGGCACGGGCGGCGCCAGCGTCGGCGAGCCGACCATGGCCTCGATGGTCGCGGCCGGGCGGCGCGGCGACACCGTCCATATCGACGTCATCGACAAATGGGGCAACATGATCGCCGCGACGCCTTCGGGCGGCTGGCTGCAATCCTCGCCGGTGATCCCTTCGCTCGGCTTCCCGCTGAATTCGCGGGCGCAGGCCTTCTGGCTGGAAGAAGGGCTGCCGGCCTCGCTCGCCCCCTTCAAGCGGCCGCGCACGACGCTGACGCCGACGCTCGCCTTCGAGAATGGCGAGCCGCGCCTCGTCTTCGGCACGCCGGGCGGCGACCAGCAGGAGCAATGGCAGCTCGGCATGTTCCTGCGCCGGGTGCATCACGGCCTCAACCTGCAGGAGGCGATCGACCTGCCGCTGTTCCACACCCAGCACTTCCCCTCCTCCTTCTATCCACGCGAGGCGCGGCCGGGGCATCTGATGGTTGAGGAGAGCATCGGCGAGGCGGCGCTCGCCGACCTCGTCCGGCGTGACCACTCCTTGGAGCGCGCCCCGGCCTGGACGGTCGGGCGCCTGACCGCGGCCGAGAAGAGCCGCAACGGCCTCTTGCGCGCGGCGGCCACCCCGCGTCTGATGCAAGCCTACGCTGCCGGACGCTGAAGGGGCTGCACATATGACATGGTCCATCGTCGCCCGTGACGCCGCCACCGGCGCCTATGGCGTCGCCGTCTCGACCTGCGCCTTCGCCGTGGGCTCGCGCGTGCCCTATGGCGGCGGGCGCATCGGGGCGATCGCAACCCAGGCCTTCGTCAACCCGCTCTACGGGGTCGACGGCCTCAGGCTGCTGCAGGAGGGCCGCTCCGCCGTCGAGATCATCGCGACGCTGACGGCCGCCGATGACGGCCGCGCCCATCGCCAGCTTCATGTGATCGACCGCGAGGGCAAGATCGCCGCTTACACCGGCTCGGCCTGCATCGACTGGTGCGGGGCCGTGCACGGTCCGCAGATCTCCGTCGCCGGCAACATGCTGGCCGGGCCGGAAGTGATCGAGGAGACGCTGAAGGCCTATATCGCGGCGTCGGCGCTCGATTTCGACGAGCGCCTGCTGGTCGCGCTCGAGGCCGGCGAGAAGGCCGGCGGCGACAAGCGCGGGCGGCAATCCTGCGCCATCCGCATCTGGGCCGGCGAGCCGATGCCGAGCTTCGACATCCGCGTCGACGACCATGCCGACCCGCTCGTCGAGTTGCGCCGGCTCTGGCGCATCGCGCATCAGCGCTATGTGCCGTTCCAGCAGGCCTCGCCCTCGCGTGCCAGGCCAGCCGGCGTCACCGACCGCGTCGAGCTCGACCGGCTCTGCACCGACTATGCGGCGGCCTGGAACGCGCGGCATCCGGAGGGGTGAGGCCGGCCGTGCCGGCGCTCGATCAGGTTTTTCGCGCAAGGCTCCAGGGGCTGATTTAAGCCTGACCCGCACCGTCATTGCGAGGAGCAAAGCGACGAAGCAATCCAGGAGCGGCAGAGCTCGACGTCCCCCTGGATTGCTTCGCTGTGCTCGCAACGACGGCTTGGAAGGTACTAAAACCTAGATCACGTCGCCGCTGCGCCTGACGCAGTCGATGAAGCGCTCCAGCGCACCGGAGGGCTTTTCCTCGCGATAGGCCAGATGCAGCGGCGCGGTCAGCCGGGGCAGGTCATCGAGACGGGCATAGGCGATGCCGTTCGTCTCGAGACGGGCCATCGATGCGGGAATGATCGAGACGCCCAGGCCGGCCGCCACGAGGCTTAGCGTCGACACCATTTGCGGGGCTTCCTGGCCGATCCGGGGGCTAAACCCGGCGGCGCGGCAGGCGGCGATGATGCTGTCATAGAGGCCCGGACCCGAGGGACGCCGATAGAGGATGAAGGTCTCCTGCGCCAGTTCGGCCAGAGCGATACGCCCCTCCAGCATCCCTTGGCCCGCGCGCTTCGCCAAGCGCCCGGCCAAGCGTTCCACGATGGCGTGCTGGTCGGGCAGCGCGACCAGCATCTCCTCCGCCAGCAGCGGCTCGACCACAAGCCCGACCGGGCGCTCGACCGGCGAGCGGATGAAGGCCGCGTCGAGGCGCTCGGAGCGCAGCTCCCCGATCAGATCGCTGGTATTGCCCTCGCGAAGCGCCAAGGTGACGCCCGGCACGGTCTGGCGCAGCAGACGGACCACGGACGCCACCAGCGGATGAAACGCAGCCGAGCTGGTGAAGCCGATGACGAGCTGACCCTGCTCGCCGCGCGCCGTGCGCCGCGCGGCATCGAGCGCCAGCTCCACATCGGACAGGACGAGCCTCGCCTTCTCCAGCAGCGTGCGCCCGGCATCGGTGAGTTCGACGCCGCGCGGCAGGCGGCGGAACAATTGCGCGCCGACTTCCCTCTCCAGCGCGCGGATCTGCTGGCTGAGCGGCGGCTGCTGGATCCCCAGGCGCGCGGCGGCCCGCGTCACATGGCCCTCTTCGGCGACCGCCACGAAATAACGGAAATGGCGCAGTTCGATCATAGCCATATTCTGTAAGTATGGATCTTGCGTATTTCATATACTAGACGCACTGTTCTTGAAAGCATATGGATGCTCCTGGCCCTCCCCTTCCGCATCGGTGGACGGCCTGAAACAGACCATGAGCACCCCAGCCAGCCTCGCAGATCCCGAAATCGCTCGCACGGAACCGACCGTCGCCCAGCTTTTCAGCGGCTTTCTCTTCCTCGGCCTGATCGGCTTCGGCGGGGTCCTGCCGCTGGCCAGGACCATGGTCGTCGAGCAACGCCACTGGATGAGCGGCAAGGAGTTCACCGACCTGCTCGGCCTCTGCCAGTTCCTGCCGGGCGGGAACATCATCAACATGTCGGTGGCGATCGGCCTGAAATTTCGCGGCCCGCTTGGGGCGCTCGCCGCGCTGCTGGGCCTGATCGCGGCGCCCACCGCAATCGTGATCGGGCTCGGCATCCTCTACGACCACTACCAGGACGATCCGCATATCCGCCATCTCTTCGCCGGGCTGGCGGCGGCCGCTGCCGGCCTGCTCGTCGCCATGGCCGTGAAGATCGCCCTGCCCTTGCGCCGCAAGCCGGCCGGCATCGCGATCGCTCTGCTCTGCTTCCTTGCCATCGCGATCCTGCGCTTGCCGCTGCTTGCGACGATGCTGGTCCTGGCGCCGATCAGCGTTTTGGCCAGCTGGAAGCTCGACAAGGGGGAGAACACCCCATGAGTTCGGTCCTGATCGCGCTGGCGCTGATCTTCACGCAGCTTTCGCTGCTCGCCTTCGGCGGCGGCAACACCATCCTGCCGGAGATGCAAAGGCAGGTGGTCGAGATCCATCACTGGATGACTGCGCAGCAATTCGGGGCAATGTTCGCCCTCGCCCAGGCGGCGCCCGGGCCCAACATGATGATCGTGCCGCTGGTCGGCTGGCATGTTGCGAGCTGGCCCGGCGTCCTCGTCACCACGCTGGCGAAGTTCGGTCCTTCATCCCTGCTGACGGGCATCGCGATGCAGCTCTGGGAGCGCTTCAAGGACCGGCCCTGGCGCCGTATCGTGCAGGCCGGGCTGGTGCCGATGACCGTGGGCCTCGTCACCGCGAGCGCAGCGGTCATCACCCAGGCCTCGGCCCATGAATGGATCCTGGCCGCGATCGTCGCCGTCTGCACCATCGCCGCATTGACGACGCGCCTGCACCCGCTGCTGGTGCTCGCCTTCGGCGCTCTGGTCGGGCTCAGCGGCGTCGGACAGATCTGACCGGCTCTGCACCGACTATGCGGCAGCCTGGAACGCGCAGCATCCGGAAGATTGACAAGCGGCCGCCACTCTGGCGCGATTGAGCCGGCGGTCCCGGCCGGCGCATCCACCCCCCGCGCCGGGCATCGCATGGGGAAGGAACAGAGCAATGGCACCTGGCGAAAGCGACATGCTCGCCCGCAGGATCGCGAGCCTCGAAGCCCAGCTGCAGGCACTGCGGCAGGTGATCGACGTCAGCCCGTCCGGCCTGAAGATCCGGACAGAGGGCTCACTCAGCATCACGGCGGGAGGCGCGGTGCAGGTCACCTCAGGCGGCGCGACCGCGATCAGCGCCGGCTCCTCTCTTTCGCTCAAGACCTCGGCCGCCCTCGATGTCAGGGTAGCCGCGGCGATCACCATCGCAGGCTCTCACACCATCTCGCTGGCGGGCTACACACTGAGCGCGTCGCTGATGAAGGATGTCGATGTCAGCGTCGGAAAGACGTTCTCCATCACCGCCGGCGAGCGAGTGGCGCTAGAGGCCGGCGACGCCGAGATCGACATGAAGAAGGATGGCTCGATCAGGGTCCAAGGTAAGGACATCGACATCAAGGGCAGCGGCAAGATCGACGTCAAGGGCAGCGGCGACGTCGTGATCAAAGGCGCGAAGGTCCTGCAGAACTGAGGTTCAACAGGACCAACAGCCGCCGCGATCAGGTGAGCTTGCCGCGCGCCGCCACCGGCATGTCGCCGATGAGCTTGTCGCCGCGCACGGTGATCAAGCGGTCTACCATGTTCACCACCACGCAGACATGGTTGGGGATGATGCGCACGACCTCGCCGACATCGGGCCGCTCATTGCTGGCCGCAAGATCGAGGAAGCCGTGCTCCTCGGCGAATTTCGCGATCCTCGCCGCCGGATATTCGAGGATGTAGCCATGGCCGTCGAGGCCGCCTGTGTCGCTGGTCAGCGTCTTCGAGCCGGAATCGAGGATGCCGCGCTCAGGCCCGGCCCGGCTGACCACCGTGGCGTAGACTGAAAGCGCGCAATCCTCCAGCGTCGCGACCCCGGCCGCGACCTGCATGCGGTCGTTGAAGATCGAGGTGCCGGAGCGGTGCTCGGTCGCGCCCTTGAGCTTGCCGATATTGGGGATGTTGGGCGAGCCGCCGGTCGAGACGATGCCGGCCTCCAACCCCGCCTCGCGCAGGCCGGCATTGGCCGTGTCGAGGAAGATCTGCGTGCGCTCCCAGCCATCCTCGGGCGGGTACATCAGGAAGCCCGCAAAGGTCAGGCCCTTGGAGCCCGCGATCAGCTTGGCGAGCTCGACCGCCTCGCCCGGCGTCTCGACGCCGGCACGCTTGCGGCCGGTGTCGCATTCGACGACGACCTCGAGATTGCGGCCGGCGATCTCGGCCGCCTTCGGCAAGCCGGCGATGGTGACCGGATTATCGGCCGCGACGATCATGCGCACGCGCCGCTGCAACGCGCCCAACCGGCCGAGCTTCTCCTCGCCGAGGATGTTGTAGCTGACCATGATGTCGTCGATGCCGCCATCAGCCATGATCTCGGCCTCGCCGAGCTTCTGGCAGGTGATGCCGCGCGCGCCGGCCTCGACCTGGAGGCGGGCGAGCTCGGGCGATTTATGCGTCTTGATATGGGGGCGGTTGGCGACGCCCTTCGCATCGCAGACGGCCTGGAGCCGGGCGATGTTGGCCTCGACCTTGTCGAGGTCGATGACAACGGCCGGCGTGCCGTAGACGCGGGCGATTTCGTCCTTCAGCGTCTCCTGGGCCAGCGCGGTCATGGCAGCACCTTGATGATCACTTCGATCTCGACCGTCATGTTGTTGGGCAGCGAGCCCATGCCCACGGCCGAGCGGGCATGCCGGCCGCGCTCGCCGAGCACCGCGACGAACAGGTCCGAGCAGCCATTGATGACCTTGGGCTGGTCCGCGAAATCCGGCGCGCCGTTGACCATGCCGAGCAGTTTGATGACCTCGACCTTGTCGAGCGAGCCAGTCGCCTTCTTCATCGCAGCGAGCAGGCCGAGGCCGGTCTGCTTGGCGTGCTCGTAGGCTTCCTCGATCGTGACGTCCTTGCCGACTTTGCCGGTCGGATAGGTGCCGTCCGCCCGCTTCGGGCCCTGGCCGGAGAGGTAGACGATGTCGCCGACCTGCTTGAAGCTGACATAGGTGGCGACCGGCGTCGGCACGTCGGGCAACGTCAGTCCCAACCCCTTCAGCTTGTCTTCGGCACTCATTCTGGTTTCCCCTCGTCGGTCGCAAGATCGCGGACCATGTAGCGGGCCGCATCGTCGTAGCTCGCGAGCTTGCGATCAAGCGATGCGTCATGCGTCTCGCGAAAGCCGTGACGCCGCCAGAAGCCGGCCGAGCCGTTGACGGCGGCCAGCGCCAGGCTGGCGAAGCCTGCTCCGCGCGCAAGCCGTACCAGCTGCGCGACGACTTCGTTGGCCGCACCGCTGCCGCGCAGCTGCGGCAACAGAGCGAGATCGTGGATGTAATAGGTGTCGGCCGAATCTGGCAGCGCGCCGAGCTGGCTGTTGAGCGCCGGAACCTGGCCGAGCAGCCAGGGATGGCTCACAACATAGCCGCCGACGCGGCCGCTCTCCTCCAGGCCGGTCTCCTCCAGGCAGAGGCAGCCTTGCGCGGACAGCGCGAGGCGCTCGGTGAAAACGGCTTCGTCCTCGGGATAGCCGGGATGAGCCTGCGCTGCGACCGCCAGGACGCAGGGCAGGTCGGCAGCCGTCATCGCCCGCCAGCGTGGTGGGGACGGGTGGGTCAGCGCGATACCCGAGACGGGCTCAGGCCGGCGCAAGAGCAGGATGCAAAAAAGTGGGCACCGGTTTTTCGCATTGATCCGGCTCTAGGACGGCCTTCGCGCTGAAAACGCATGCAGTCCGACCGAAGGATGCCTTCCCCTCGGAAAGAGGCAAATCAACCTTCGCCATTCGACTCTTGTGTCTTCCGCTCGCGCTCGCAGGCTCGCAACGTGTCGAAAACCAGATACTCTTTTTGATTTTGACCTTTCACCTCGGTGCATGTGCGGGCACTTGCACCCGAGGAGGTATTCGATCGTGTGGTCAGGTCACAACGATACCCGGTCGATTTGAAACTGGTCAGCAACGGCCCCGTCACCTTGACGCATTTCTGGCGACCAGGATTTGAATGCCAGTTGAACGCAAATTTCCCTTGCAGAACATCAAGGTTCTCCGCCCCAGCCGGGGTGGACAACAGAAACAGGGTCACGACAGCAAGGCCACTTCGATTCCTTAGCATCAGAATCCTCCGTCGGCTCCGAGAGACGTTACACCCATAGATCACGTCGCATTCGGACGGAACCGTCCGAATGCGAACGATGCGCCGCGGCGAGGGCCCGCGCTCAGGCGGCCGCGACCTTCTTGAACTTGTTGCTGCGCTTGGGGTGCCACCAGGCGCCCTTCAGCACCACGCCCTCGGAGACGATCTTCCTGTCGCCGGTCATGTGCTCGCCGGTGACGTCGGCATAGTCGAACTTGCCTTCCTTGACGGTCAGGATCGTCGCGTCGCCGAGCGAGCCGACCTTGAGCGAACCGTATTCGGGCCGCTTCAGCGCCATCGCCGCATTCACGGTCGAGGCGGCGATGACATTGTTGAGGCTCATGCCCATCAGCAGGAACTTCGACATGGTGGTGACCTGGTCATAGGCCGGGCCATCGATGCAGAGCTTGTGCACGTCAGACGAGATCACATCCGGCTCGAAACCGTTGGCCAGCATGGCCCGCGTCGTCTTGAAGGAGAACGAACCCTTGCCATGGCCGATGTCGAAGATGACGCCGCGCTTGCGGGCGGCCAGCACCTCGGGCTTGACCGTGCCCTGCGCGGTGCAGGGCGCATTCGGGAAGGGGCGGAAGGCATGGGTGAGCACATCGCCCGGTCGCAGCATGTTCACCACCTCCTCATAGGACGGAGGCGGATGGTCGATATGGCACATCAATGGCATGCCGACTTCGTTGGCGACTTGCAGCGCGATGTTGAGCGGCACCGTGCCCTGATCGCCCGAGGCGTGCAGGCCGACGCGAACCTTGATGCCGACGATGAGGTCGCGATTGGCGTCGGCGACCGCGACGGCGTCGATCGGGTTCATCAGCCGCAGATCGCCGCTCTCGCCGACCATGACGCGGTGGTCGAAGCCATAGATGCCGGCATGCGAGACGTGGAGATAGGCCAGGATGCGGGCCTGGCTCCTCTCGATGACATGCTTGCGGAAGCCGGGCCAGTTGCCGGGGCCAGCCGAGCCGGTGTCGACCGAGGTGGTGACGCCGGACGCCCGGCAGAACTCGTCGGCGTCGATGCCGAGCGAGGTGCCGCCCCAATAGACATGGGTATGCAGGTCGATCAGGCCCGGCGTGACGATGTAGCCGGAGACGTCGCGGACCTCCTTGGCGCCCTTCAGGTCCTTGCCGAAGCCCGAGACCTTGCCGTCGGTGAAGGCGACATCGAGGACGCCGTCATGCTTCTGGGAGGGGTCGATGACGCGACCGCCCTTGAGGATGAGATCGTGGGTCATGTGGCTTTCAATCAGTGGCTGGAGATCGATCTGGACATGTCGCGCGAGGGTTCCCTCACGCAAACGCTGTGGCCGGGCCCTTGTCGACAATCGTGAAGGCCTTGGCGAAGTGAAGATGCAACTCCGGGACATAGAGTTGCGAGATGCTCGGATCCTGGATCGGAGTGTATTTCGCTCCGCCGTCGCGCGGATCCGAAGCACCGAGATAAGCTGTAAGGCCTTTGCCCTTGAATGCGTCGAGGCGATCGGTCAGCCTGGCGACGACGACCATACCGCAATCTCCCCATTCATACGGGATCGCGAAATACAACTTGGCGGCGTAGCTCAATGCAGCCTGGCCCTGCCTCCTGGCATAGTCCTGCATGGTCGCGGAGGCGGCGGCAGCGCGCTTCACCTTGAGAAAAACCTCATACTCCGCCCACCAGCCGCCGGCAGTTGCGCGGGCAGGATCGGCGGCGAAGCGCGCCATGTCGCAAAAGCGGAAATAATTCTGTCCGACGGTCAGATGGACGCGCTGAACATGGGACATCCCGCCGCTTTGCCCCTGGGCGGAAAAGCCTCGAGCAGCCCGCTCATGGGTCGCGAGTTTCGGCGGAAAGAAACAATCCTTGTTCAATGGCTCGGTGGACATGGCATCATCCTCCCTCTGGCCCCATTGCGCCCTTCCGCTCGACGATCAACCGGTACATCTCCGGTTCGCGATGCTTGGCGAAATTGAAGGTGGAGTTCTTGTAGCTCTTGCCGAGATCCATGTCGCAGCGGGCGACGACGAGTTCGTCGCCCTCGGTCACGGCCTGCGCCACGACCTCGCCGGTGGGCGCGATGATGCAGGAGCCGCCGATCTGGTCGACACCGGCTTCCAGCCCCGCTTTGGCGACGCCGACGACCCAGCTCGCGTTTTGATAGGCGCCGGCCTGCATCACGAGCTGGTTGTGGAAGTTGCCGAGTCGGTCATGATCGGGCGCCGGCGGGTTGTGCTTGGGCGTGTTGTAGCCGAGCACGATCAGCTCGACATCCTGCAAGCCCATCGATCGATAGCTCTCGGGCCAGCGCCGGTCGTTGCAGATCATCATGCCGAGATTGGCATCCATCGTGCGCCAGACCGGCCAACCGAGATTGCCGGTCTCGAAATAGCACTTCTCCAGATTCTGGAACGGCGCGTCGGGACGATGCTCGGGATGGCCGGGCAGATGGATCTTGCGGTACTTGCCAACGATCGCGCCGGTCTTGTCGACCAGGATCGCGGTGTTGAAGCGGCGCTTGCGGCCCTCCTCGAAGGCAAGCTCGCAATAGCCGAGATGGAAGCCGATGCCGAGGCGCTGGGCTTCGGCGAAGAGCGGTGCGGTCTCGTTGCCGGGCATAGCGCTCTCGAAATAGCTGTCGATCTCGTCCTCGTCCTCGATCCACCAATGCGGGAAGAAGGCGGTCAGCGCGGCCTCGGGATAAACCACGAGATCGGCACCATGGCCCTTGGCCTGGCGCATCAGTTCGATCATGCGGGCAACGGCCGAGGCGCGGTTTTCATCGCGCTGGATCGGCCCGAGCTGGGCCGCGGCGACGGTCAGGATACGGGTCATGGCAGCAGAGTTTTCCGTCGATCCGTTTTGGCGGGCCTCAGTGATCGGGACGCCGCGGGAACGCATATTGCGCCGAGCGTGACGTAACGGTAGCGTCCACCTGCTGCCGGCCCGCGCGGCTCCAAACCGCCGCCAGGCGCCCGCGCGGCGGGAGGAGCAAAACCATGACCACGTTCAACGTCGTCAGATTCCGCGTCAAGCCGGGCCAGGACGAGGGGTTTCTCGCAGCCCATCGCGACGGCAAGGCGCAGTGGCCCGGGCTCATCAACGGGCACATCATCAAAACCGGCGACCGCTCCTATTGCCTGATCGGCGAATGGGCTGATGCCGCAGCGATCAAGGCCGCGCGCCCCGAGATGATCGCGACGCTCAACAGCTTTCGCGACACATTGGAGGATCTCGGCGGCGGCCTTGGCGTCACCGATGCGGTGTCCGGGGACGAGGTGGTCGACCTCAACGCCTGACCGCGACGCGCGCGGTACGCGGGCGCAGGATGCGCGGGGGTCGCGCAGCCGCGTCGCCGCGCGCCCTCGCCATACCGGGATGGCCGGCCACGCCACCGGCGCATGTGTCGCGACCGTTACGCAAAGCTCGGTCACAGGCTCTCCCCGGTCACAAGCTCTTGGCCAGCCGTGGATCGAGGGAGTCGCGCAGGCCATCGCCGAGCAGGTTGACCGCGAGAACGGTGATCGAGAGGAACAGCGCCGGGAAGAAGATGATATGCGGCCTGACCTGCCAGAGCGCCCTGCCCTCGGCCATGATGTTGCCCCAGGACGGCGTCGAGGGCGGCACGCCCGCGCCGATGAAGGACAGGATCGCCTCGACGATCATGGCGCTGGCGCAGATATAGGTCGCCTGCACCATCATCGGCGCGACCGTGTTGGGCAGGATGTGGCGGAAGATGATCCGCGGCACGCGCGCACCCTGCGAGATCGCCGCCTCGACATAGGGCTGCTCGCGCAAGGAGAGCACGACGCTGCGCACCAGGCGGGCGACGCGCGGGATCTCGGCGATGGTGATGGCGATGATGACGTTCTGGACCGAGCCGCGCGTCAGCGCCATCAGCGCGATGGCGAGCAGGATCGGCGGGATCGACATCATGCCGTCGATGACGCGCATGACGATGCCGTCAGCCCAGCGCACGAAGCCGGCGAAGAGGCCCACGGCCAGCCCGATGACGGAGGCCAGGGTCGCCACGCTGAAGCCAACCAGCAGCGAGACCCGCGCGCCATAAGTGACACGCGAATAGATGTCGCGCCCGAGCATGTCGGTGCCGAACCAGTAGAGCTCGGACGGCACGCGCGTCCGGCGCGAGGTTGAGATCGCGGTCGGATCGACGGTCCACAGCAAGGGCGCGAAGATCGCGATCAGGATCATCAGCAGCAGGAGAATGCCGCCGACCGTGACCGCAGGATGCTTGCGCAGATAGGAGCGCTTCTTGGGCGACAAAACGGTGTCGGGCGGCGAAACAGGTTCGCTGCCGGCGGGAGCCGCAAGCGGGGCGGCGATGGTGTTGGATTGAGCTGTCAATACCGTATCCTCGGATCGACCAGAGTATAGATGAGGTCCACGAGCAGGTTCACCAGGACGTAGACGAAGGAGAAGATCAGCACGACGCCCTGGATCACGGGGTAGTCGCGACGCAGGATCGCATCGAGCGTCAGCCGCCCCAGCCCCGGAATGGCGAAGACGCTCTCGGTGACGACGGCGCCGCCGATCAGGAGCGCCACGCCGATGCCGATGATGGTGATCACCGGAACCGCCGCATTCTTGAGCGCGTGCACGAAGAGCACGTTGCGCTGCTCGACGCCCTTGGCGCTGGCGGTGCGGACGTAATCCTGCTGCAGCACTTCGAGCATGGTGGCCCGGGTGATGCGCGCGATCAGCGCGATATAAACGAAGCCGAGCGTGATCGAGGGCAGGATCAGGTTCTTGAACCAGGGCCAGATGCCTTGCGAGATCGGCGTGTAGCCCTGCACCGGCACCCAATCGAGCTTCAGGGCGAAGACATAGGCGAGCATGTAGCCGACGACGAAGACCGGCACCGAGAAGCCGAACACGGCAAAGCCGACGACGCAGCGGTCGATCCAGGTGCCGGCCTTCCAGGCCGCGATCACGCCCATCGGCACGGCGACGACGACCGCGAAGACCAGCGTCAGCAGCATCAATGAGACCGTCGGCTCGATGCGCTGGGCGATGAGCTGCGTCACCGGCAGCGAGGTGAAGATCGAGGTGCCGAGATCGCCCTGGAGCACATGGTAGAACCATTCGCCGAAGCGGATGAGATAGGGTCGGTCGAGACCGAGGCTGGCCCGGATCTTCTCGACATCGGCCGGCGAGGCCTGGTCGCCGGCGATCACGGCGGCGGGATCGCCCGGCGCGATGTAAAGCAGCGAGAAGACGAACAGGGCGACGAAACCCATCACGGGTATGGTCGTGATGATCCGTCTGACGATGAAAGCGAGCATTCTGGCGCTTAGCCTTGGTTATGGTCGATCAGAACTGTTTCAACGTGAGCCGCCATTCCGGCGGCTCACGTCCAGGGAAGTGCCGGGGTCCCTCGGGGAGCTCCGGCACTCTGCGATAGATCCCCGCACAGCTTCGCCGCTCGTCCGGGGTGGACCGGGGCAGCCACGAAAGCTGCCCCCGCCATCAGGCCTTCGACACGCCCCAGAAGAAGGGCAGCGGCCCGCTGGTGACGCCCGAGACATTCGAGCGCCAGGCCTGGTAGCCGAGATAGAAGCCGGTCGGCGCGTAGACGACCTCCTCCATCGCCGCCTTGTTCAGCCTAGCGATCGCAGCCTTTTCCTCGGCCAGATCCTTGGCCTCGAACCAGTTGGTCACCTCGGTCTCGACAGCCGGGATATTGGGCCAGCCGAACCAGGCCTTGTCGCCATTGGCGCGGATGGCGGTGTAGGCGGCGGGGTTGGTGCAGTCCGCGCCGGCATGCCAGGTGTGGAACATGCTCCAGCCGCCCTGGCTGGGAGGCGTCTTCTGGGCGCGGCGCGCACCGACGGTGCCCCAGTCGGTGGCGACGAAATCGACCTTCATGCCGATGCTCTTGAGCAGTTCGGCGGTGACGTCGCCCATCGACTTGGTGGCGGCCATGTCCTGCGCGACGACGCAGACCACGGGCTCGCCATTATAGCCGGATTCGGCCAGCAGCTTCTTGGCCTCGGCGACATTGCGCTTCTTCAGGATGTCGCCGCCCTCCTCGGTGTAGAGCGGCGTGTCGGGGGTGAAATAGCTCGGCATGTTCTTCCAGAGCTTGTCGTCGTCGCCGACGATCGAGCGCATGTAATCTTCCTGGTTCAGCGCGGTCATCACCGCGCGACGCACCTTCACATTGTTGAAGGGCGGGAAGAGATGGTTCATGCGGAAGGCGCCGACATTGCCGAGCGGATCGCCGATGTCGACCTTGACGTTCTTGTTGGCCTTGAGCACGGGCACGAGGTCCGACAGCGGGGTCTCCCACCAGTCGACCTCGCCGTTCTGCAGCGCGGCCGACGCCGTCGCCGGGTCGGGCATGATCACCCATTCGATCCGGTCGACCAGGATCTTCTTGCCGCCGGAGAGCCAGTCGGCCGGCTCCGAGCGCGGCACGTAATCGGTGAACTTCTCGAACACCGCCTTGGCGCCGGGCACCCATTCATTGCGCACGAACTTCATCGGGCCCGAACCGATATATTCGGTGATCTGCGTGAACGGATCGGTCTTGGCGATGCGCTCGGGCATGATGAAGGTGCAGGGCGCGTTGTTCTTGCCCATCGCCAGCAGCATCTTGGGGTATGGCTTGCTGAGCGTCCACTTCCAGCTCATGTCGTCGACCGGGGCGAGCTCGACCTCGATCGCCTTGATCATCAGGCCCATCGGGTCACGGGCCTGCCAGCGCTTCAGGCTCTGGACGACATCCTTGGAGGTGACCGGCGCACCGTCGTGGAATTTGAGGCCCGGGCGCAGCTTGAAGGTCCAGACCAGCCCGTCGGCGGAGACCGTCTCCGACTCGACCATCTGGCGCTGCGGCTGGAACTTCGAATCGATGCCATAGAGCGTATCCCAGACCAGGGCAGCCGCGTTGCGCACGACATATTGCGTGCCCCAGATGGGATCGAAATTGGCGAGGTTGGCCTGCGGCACGAAGCGCAGGGTCTTGGCTGCCGCGTTTTGCGACAGGGCCGGCATGGCCAACCCACCGGAGGCGGCCAGGGCGCCTGTCCCCACGGCGGTCTTCAAAAATGTCCTGCGGTCCATCACTCACGACTCCCCTGAAACGGCAACCTCTGCGCGGGCGACCTTGGCGC
Organism: Bosea vaviloviae; assembly: GCF_001741865.1. Taxonomy (NCBI): domain Bacteria; kingdom Pseudomonadati; phylum Pseudomonadota; class Alphaproteobacteria; order Hyphomicrobiales; family Alloboseaceae; genus Allobosea; species Allobosea vaviloviae. The sequence continues at coordinate 2,614,907 of NZ_CP017147.1, read as the reverse complement.
GAGTTTGGGCAGAAAACTTCTGCGCTGACAACACGCTTGACCGGCCCTTCTTGGCCGGCGGACCGCTTGCAGACTTCGTGCCAAATGGGACCGACCCGCAGGAAGCGAGCGGAATTCGGCAATCTCTGCCCGCGCGGCTGCCCTGCAGGCAGAAAATTGCAGAATATCCGACTAAATCGATTTGATCGGCGCATCGACCCGGGCGAAAGGCCTTGCAAATTCAAATGCAGCCGCTGCGCGCAAAACCAACGCATCCCTCCCGAAAGCGCCGACGATCTGCAGGCCCGCCGGCAAGCCGGCTTTCGTCAGGCCGCAAGGCAGCGAAATCGCCGGCGCCTGCGTGATGTTGAAGGGGTAGGTGAACGGGGTCCAGCGCGTCCAATCCTCGCCATAACCGCCATGGGCAGGCGTGTCCCGCCCGACCTCGAAGGCCGGCAGCGGCAGCGTCGGCGTCAGCAGCAGATCGAAGCGTGCATGAAATTGCGCCATGCGGTGCGCAAGCGCATTGCGCTGGTTGAGCAGCGCATCGACATAGGCCGTTCCCGACACCTTCTCGCCGGCTTCCGCCACCGCGACGAGGCCCGGATCCATCCGCTTGCGATCGTCCGGGCCGGCATTGCGCAAGGCCAGCGCTGCTCCCGCCCCCCACAGCGTCATCAGGGTCTCGATCGGGTCGGCAAAACCCGGATCGACCTCCTCGACCGTCGCGCCGAGCTCCTGGAACGCCAGCGCTGCCGCTTTCGTGAGCGCCGCGATCTCGGGATCGACGGCGACATCGCCGCCGAGCTTCGGCGACCAGGCGAGGCGCAAACCCTTCACGCCGCCGGGCAGGCCCGCGACATAGTCCAGCGTCTCGCTGAGCACCGCCGTCATGTCGCGGGCATCGGGCCGGCCAATCGCGTTCATGGCGAGCGCGGTGTCGGTCACGGTGCGGGTCAATGGACCGAGATGGGCGAGGAAGCCCATGGTCGAAACCGGAAAGGCCGGCACCCTGCCAAAAGTCGGCTTGAGGCCGACCACGCCGGTGAAGGCGGCCGGAATGCGCACGGAGCCGGCGCCGTCCGAGCCGATATGGATGCAGCCGAGATTGAGCGCGGCGCAAACGGCGGCGCCGGACGACGAGCCGCCGGGGCCTGTTGCCGTGCCCCAGGGATTGCGCGTGATCCCCGATTGCGGGGAATCGCCGACGCCCTTCCAGCCATACTCCGGCATCGTCGTCTTGCCGAGGAAGACGGTGCCCGCCTCGCGCAGCCGGGCGGTGGCGGGCGCATCCTCGGGCCAGGGAGCGCCCGAGGCCACGGCCGAGCCGCGCCGCATCGGCCAGCCGGCGACGCCGATATTGTCCTTGATGGTCACGGGCACGCCGTCGAGCGGACCGAGCGGCTCTTTCTTGCGGTAGCGCGCCTCGGCGGCCTCCGCCATGGCGAGCGTGACCTTGTCGTCGCGCACGGTGAAGGCGTTGACCTCCGGCTCGAAGCGCTCGATGCGCTCGAGCGCGTCCTTGGCGACCGCAACGGGCGAAAGCGCGCCACTGGCATAGAGGGGCTGGAGTTCGGCGGCGGACAAAGTGGAGATCGAGGTCATGAGGCGGCCTGTCGTTCAAGTCATGAGCATTGGAACCTCCTCGTCATCCCGGGCGCAAGACCCGGGATCCATCATAGAGCTCCGGAGCCCTCCGATGGATCCCGGATCGGCGCCGCTACGCGGCTTGTCCGGGATGACGGCGAGGCTGAGCGATTATTGTCAAAGTGCTACGCATTCGCCGCGCGCCAGGCGGCGCTGAGCAGGACATTGGCGCCGGCGACCATGTCGTCGTCGGTGCTGAATTCGGCCGGGTTGTGCGAGAGACCGCCGATCGAGGGGATGAACACCATGGCCGTCGGGCACAGGCGCGACATCATCTGCGCGTCATGCCCCGCGCCCGAGATCATCCGGCGGATCGGCAGACCGAATTCGGCCGCGCTCTGTTCGACGCTGGCGATCAGCTCCTCGGTGAAGGGCGTCGCCGGAAACCGGGCAAGGTCGCGGAAGCTGATCGCGATGCCGTCGCGCTCGGCGAGTTCCGCGCAGAACTTGCGCAGGGCAGCCTCGGCCTCCGCCAGCGGTGCGTCGAGCGGATTGCGCAGATCGAGCGACATCACCACGGTTTCGGGCACGACATTGACGTTGCCGGGCTGGACGCGGATGACGCCGGAATTGGCGAGCTGCCCGGGGATCGTCTTGGTCAGTTCATTGGCGAAGATGTTGATCCGCGCCGCCGCCAGGCCCGGATCCTTGCGATAGGCCATCGGCGTCGTGCCGGCATGGCTCGGCCGGCCCTTCAGCGTCAGTTCGAGCCAGCAAATCCCCTGGATGCCGGTGACCGCACCAAGCCCGCCGCCTTCGCTCTCGAGGACCGGCCCCTGTTCGATATGCATTTCGAGATAGGCATGCGCCTCGAGGAAACCCGGCGCTTCCTGCCCTTCATAGCCGATGCGCCTGAGTTCGGCGCCGAGGCCGACGCCCTCGGAATCGGTTTCCGCATGGGCCGCAGCAACGCTCATGCCGCCGGCCCAGACATAGGAGCCGAGCATGTCGGGGTGGAAGCGCGCGCCCTCCTCATTGGTGAAGGCGATCACGGCCATGTCGCGCTTGGGGGTTAGGCCAGCGTCGCGCAGCGCCGCCAGCACCTCGACGCCGGCGATGACGCCGAGCGCGCCGTCGAAGCGCCCGCCGGTGCCGACCGTGTCGATATGCGAGCCCATGATGACGGCCGGCCCCTCCTGCTGCCCCTTCAGGATGCCGACGATGTTGCCGATCGCGTCGATCTTCACCTCGAGCCCGAGCGCCTGCATCTGCCCGACCAGCCAATCGCGGCCCTGCTTGTCCTCATCGGTCAAGGCGAGGCGCCGGCAGCCGCCCTCGGGCGTCGCGCCGATCATCGAGAGCGCCGTCAGGCGCGACACCAGCCGCGCGCCGTCGATCCGCAGGTTGCTGCTCATTCGTCTCAAGTCTCCGTGAAGGCCATCGCCGCTGCGCGCAGCCCAGGCAAGATGCAAGCCGCTCACCCGTCGAGCAAGCCGGGGCGGCGCCTGTCGACCCAGCCGGTCGCGTCCTCATAGGCCTGCGCGATCTGGAGCAGCAGCAATTCGGACTGGTTCGGCCCCCAGAGCTGCATGCCCATCGGCAGGCCCGCCGCGTTGAAGCCGACGGGCACGCTGAGCGCCGGGCAGCCCGACATCGTCACCGGGATCACCACCTGCATCCAGCGATGATAGGTGTCCATGGCGCGGCCGGCGACCTCCTTGGGCCATGGCGTCTCGACCGAGAAGGGGAAGACCTGGGCGCTAGGCAGGACCAGGATGTCGTAGCGGCCGAAGAGCCCATGGAGATGCTGGTACCAGCGCGAGCGGAGACCCGAGGCCTGCATCACCTCGAAGGCCGAGACCTTGAGCCCCTGCTCGACCTCCCAGCGCGCCTCGGGCTTGAGCAGGTCGCGGCTGGCCGGATCGGCATAGACGGGGGCAAGGCCCGAGCCCGCCTGCCAGGCGCGCAGTTTGAGCCAGGCCTGCCAGACGGATTCCGGATCGAAACCGAGCGCGACATCCTCGACGATCGCGCCCATGCCCTCGAACGCCGCCAGGCCTTGCCGGCACAGGGAGAGAACGCCCTCCTCCATCGGCAGATGGCCGCCGAGATCGCCGAGCCAGCCGATCTTCAAGCCCGTGACGTCGCGCTCCAGCGGCCCGAGAAAGACCGCCGGATCCTCCCGCAGGGACATCGGCACGCGCGGATCATAGCCGGACTGAACCGCGAGCAGCGCCGCGAGATCGCGGACTTTACGCGCCATCGGCCCGGCCACGCCCAGTTGCGGGATGAAGACCTCATCCGTGCCCGACAGCACCCGGCCATAGCTCGGGCGCAGGCCCAGCACATTGTTGAAGGCGGCGGGATTGCGCAGCGAACCGGCATGGTCGCTGCCATCGGCCACGGGCAGCATGCGCAGCGCCAGCGCGACCGCGGCCCCGCCGCTGGAGCCGCCCGAGGTCTTGCTCTGGTCATAGGCGTTGCGCGTCGCCCCGAAGACCGGGTTGAAGGTCTGCGAGCCGAGCCCGAATTCGGGCGTGTTGGTCTTGCCGATGATGATGGAGCCGGCGGCCTTCATCCGCTCGACGAAGATCGCATCGGTCTGCGCGATGATGTCCTTGAACAGCGGCGAGCCCTGCGTGGTCGCGAAACCCGTGGCGGCTGAGAGATCCTTGATCGCCTGCGGGAAGCCATGCATCCAGCCGCGCGAATGGCCGGCCGCGAGCTCGGCATCGAGCACCGCCGCCTCCTTCAGCAGATCGCCGCGCTCGCGCTGCGCCACGATCGCGTTGACGCGCGGGTTCAGCCGCTCGACCTGGTCGAGGAAAGCCGCCATCACCTCCACGCAGGAGAGCTTTCGCGCATGGATCGCCTGCGAAAGCGCGACCGCATCCAGCGCCACGATATCGCTGGTCGCCGCACTGCTGACTGTATCTGGCATGCCTGGCCTGTCTCCTGCCGGGAAGAATCGCGCCAATGATGGCCGCAGCCCGCGCACCCCGCCAGCGGCGTTTCCGGACGGAGCCTGTGCGGAGGGCGCATCACGCGGGGCGGCCCGGCGTGCAGGCGGCTGTCCCCCAACGCCCAAGGCGGCTAGAAGCGACGCCCCATGTCAGACCTCGCCCTCCCGCTCCGCCAGACGGCCCCTTGGCTCACCGAGGCCAGGGCCATGCTCGCGCTGAGCTGGCCGCTGGTGCTGACCAATGTCGCGCAGAACGCGATGACGGCGACGGATGTGATGATGATGGGCCATCTCGGCCCCGACGCATTGGCCGCCGGCGCGCTCGGCTCCAATCTCTACATGGCCGTGCTGATCTTCGGCATCGGCGTCATGGCGGCCGTGCCGCCGATGATCTCGATCGAACTCGGCCGCAACCGCCACGCCGTGCGCGAATTGCGCCGCACGGTGCGGCAGGGCTTCTGGGCCGCTGTGACGCTGGTCGGCCCGATGTGGCTGTTCCTCTGGCAGGCCGAGGCGATCCTGCGCGCAATGGGCCAGGACGCGGCACTGGCGAAGGCTGCAGCCTCCTATGTGCGGACGCTGCAATGGGGCCTGCTGCCGTTCTTTCTCTTTCTCGTGCTGCGCGGCTTCGTCGCCTCCCTGCAACGCCCCTTCGCCGCCTTCGTCGTCGTTCTGCTCGCCGTCGGGTTCAACGCGCTGGCGAATTGGTGCCTGATGTTCGGCCGGCTCGGCTTTCCCGCGCTCGGCCTGCCGGGCTCGGGGCTGGCGACGACCTTGTCCTCGGCCCTGATGATGCTCGGCCTGGGCCTGGTCGTCAGCGTCGACCGGCGCTTTCGCCGCTACCGCCTGTTCGGCCGTTTCTGGGTGGCGGACTGGCCGCGGTTTTGGGCCTTCTGGCGGATGGGCCTGCCGATCGGCACGACGCTCGCCTTCGAGGTGGTGATCTTCAACGGCGCGGCCTTCCTGATGGGGCTGATCGGCCCGGCCTCGCTCGCGGCCCATGCGATCGCGATCCAGATCGCCTCGCTGACCTTCATGGTGCCGATGGGCATCGGCCAGGCTGCCACGGTCAGGGTCGGCCGGGCGTTTGGCGCCGGCGACAGGGACGGCGTCTCGCGGGCCGGCACGACGGCGCTCGCGCTGGGCATCGGTTTCATGGCCCTGACCGCGCTCGTCATGCTGTTCGCGCCGCAATGGCTCGTCGTTCCCTTCCTCGATATCGAGAAGCCCGGCGCGGCCGAGGTCGCGGCGCTGGCCGCCTCCTTCCTGCTCTATGCCGCGATCTTCCAGATCGCCGACGGGGCGCAGGTCGTCGGCTCCTGCCTTCTCAGGGGGCTCGGCGACACGCGGGTGCCGATGCTCTTCGCCGGGCTCGGCTATTGGGCGATCGGACTGCCGCTTTCGGTCGCGCTCGGCTTCTTCACGCCGCTCGCCGGTATCGGCATCTGGATCGGGCTTGCGATTGCGCTCGCCATCGTCGCGGTCCTGATGCTCGGCCGCTGGCGGGCCCGCGACAGGCTCGGCCTCGTCACCACCCCCTGATTGCATCGGCGCGATCCGTGCTATCGTTACTGCGTCGCACGTTCCGCCTTTGGGGGGAGGCAGATCATGTACAAGGACGACGACGTTCAGCGCATCCGGGACAGTTTCGCCCATCTCCACCGCCGCAAGGCCGAGACCGGCGCGATCTTCTACAACCGGCTCTTCGAAATCGCGCCCGAGGTCAGACCCTTGTTCAAGGGCGACATCAAGGCACAGGGCGCCAAGCTGATGGAGACGCTGACGGTCGCCCTCGCCACGCTCAACGACAGGGAGGGGCTCGCCATCCTGCTGCGCAGGCTCGGCCGCCAGCACAAGGGCTACGGCGTCAAGGAGAGCCACTACGACAGCGTCAGGGAGGCGTTGATCTGGACGCTCCGGACCTCATTGGGCGACGCGTTCACGCCGCGCGTCGAGCAGGCCTGGACCCGGCTCTATGCCGATATCGCCAGCATCATGATCGCTGCGAGCCACGAGGACTGAACGAGGAGGCGTCAGCCGTCATAGGCCCGCCTCCCCGTGTCAGAACTCCTCCCAGCCAGCGTCACTGGCGCGGCTGTTGACGACTTTCTTCGCCGGAGCGGATCTGGCTGGAGCCTGCGCCCGAGATTGCCCGAAGGCGGCCTCGGCGAGCTTGCGCAGGCGCGCCGGCTCGGAAGCCGTGCCGGCCGGGGCCGCCCTCACCGCGGCCGGAGCGTAGCTGGCCGGTGAGGCGGTAGCGCCCTCCGGACCCGTCCTGAAGGCGGCGACGAGGTCATTGAGCTGGACGATGCGGCCCGAGAGCGACCCGGCCGAGGCCGCGCTCTGTTCGGCGAGCGCCGCATTGGCTTGCGTCATCTCGTCGAGATGGGCGACGGCCTGGCTCATCTCGTCGATGCCGTTGGCCTGTTCGCCCGAGGCTGCCGAGATCTCGGCGATGGTGGCTGCGACCTTTTGCGAGGCCGCCAGGATCTGGGTCAGGGCGTCGCCGGCCTGGCGCACCAGCGTGACGCCAGTGCCGACCTCGGCATTGGACGAGGAGATCAGCCCGGAGATGTCCTTGGCGGCAGCACCCGAGCGCTGCGCCAGCGTGCGCACCTCGCTTGCCACCACGGCAAAGCCCTTGCCGGCATCGCCGGCGCGCGCGGCTTCCACCGCCGCGTTCAGCGCCAGGAGATTGGTCTGGAAGGCGATGTCGTCGATCACCCGGATGATGTCGGAGATCTTCTGCGAGGCGCTCTCGATCCGGGCCATGGCGTCGACCGCCTGGCCGGCGATCGTGCCGCCCGTCTGCGCCGCCTGCATCGCCTCGGTTGCGATCGCGGCCGCCTGCTTCGAGGCCTGGGCCGAGGCCTTCACCGAGGCTGCGAGCTCCTCGGTCGTGGCTGCGGTCTCCTCCAGCGAGCTCGCCTGCTCCTCGGTGCGCTTGGACAGATCATCGGCGCCCATGGTGATCTCGCGGGCGGCCAAGCCGACATCCGCAGAGGTTACCTGGATCGTGCGCACCGTCGAGGACAGGCGGTCGACCGTCTCGTTGATCGCACCTTTGAGCTCGGCGAACTTGCCGCGATAGGCGGTCTCGATCCGGGAGGTCAGGTCGCCGCCCGCAACCGCGTGCAGGGCGGCCGCGAACTCGGATGTGGCGCTGTCGACCACCGCATTGATCTCGTTGATCCCCGCCACCAGCTTCTGCATCTGCGCATCGGCATGCTCGATTTCGAGCCGCGCCGAGAAATCACCCGATGCCGCAGCCGCGACCACATCGCCGACATCGGAGACCACGGCCTCCATCGACTGCGCCCGCGCCAGGCGAGCGGCGGAAGCCGCACGCTCCTGCTCCTGAAGCACCGCAACCTGCTCGGTGCTCTCGCGCAACACTGAAACCGCGCGCGCCATCGCGCCGATCTCGTCCTGGCGCGCGACATGAGGCACGTCGAGCTTGGTGTCGCCAGCGGTCAGGCGCTGCATGACGCCGCCCAGATCGATCAGCGGCCGCGTGATCGAACGTTGTGCGAACAGCAAGGCCGCTGCCAGCGAGGCCAGCAGCGCCGACAGCAGCACGGTCGGCAAGATCCATTGCACCTGCTTGGTGAAGGCATCGGCCTCCTGTCCGAGCGCGTTGCCGGCGGCCTCGTTTTGTGCACCGAAGGCAGCGAGAACGTCGTTCAGCGCCTTGCGGTTGGCACGGTTGAGATCGTTGTTGCCCTGGGCGTTGGCCGCCGCCGTCGAGACGTCGCGGCCAAGGCGGACGGTCTCCAAGCGGAAGGTGATGAACTCGCCGATCGCCTTTTCGATCTGCGCCACACGCGCATCTGCCGGGGCAAGCAGCCTCAGACCGGCGGTCTGCTTGCGCAACTGCTCAACGCGGCTCTCGATGCCCTTGGCGTAAGGCTCAGCCTCCGCCGCAGTCTTCGACATGTAGATGCCGCGTGCCTCCATCACCACGCCGGTGACGATGCCATTGAGCCGCTCGGTCAACAACGCGATGTCGCCCTGCACGCTCGAGCGCTGGTTGAGGTCATTGGCTCGCGACAAGGCGTAGAGGCTGAGCCCGGCCGAGCCGACCGCTCCAGCGGCGACGATCGCCAGCATCGCGACGATCTTGATGCGGATGGATTTCAAGGACCCGGCCTCCCCGGCCTGCTGGTCCGGTGAATCAGGGCGCATGTCTGGCGCATCGGACCCGGCCGGTTTCTTGTTGAATGATTAGGCATCGGCATGGTCGCAGTCGCATTGCGTCCGAGGGATCCGACCCATGCGCGATTCGCCGCTTCATGCGCGGGAGCCGGAACATCGATCGCTGCGGGATGCCGTTGCGACATCTCTCGATTCGCGGCGAAAGCGCTAAACAAACGCTTAAAATTCGCGCCCTTCGGCTTGTTTTGGCTGAATGAACCGTCCAGGGGCCCCGCGCTTTCGCGCAATGATTGCAGGACACTTCTCGCCGCCCGTATAGGGACTGCGATTGTTGCTGATTCGTCACAGCTTGTGTCCGCCACAATTTCGCCACGCACTGTTCACCCCACGGCCATGTCGCCCACCTTGTAAGGAGGCGTCGGAGATGGCGTGAAACTTGAACGTCGCTCCTAGATCACGTCGTATTCGGACGGTTCCGTCCGAATACGAGAAAACGTGATCGATTCTAAAAGTTTAGAGCCTTGCTCACGCGAAAAACCGGTACCCCCTTTTTCGCGCAATGCTCTAGATTTTCGTTGCCGCCCGCCAGATTCACCCGTCGAGCCCCATCCATGTCCCCCGCGCCCTCCGCCTTCGCCAGCTTCCCCTTCAAGCGCCTCGCGGCGCTGCTGATGCCGCTCCTGCTCGCAGCCTGCGTGAGCACGCGGCAGGAGCCCTTCGAGGCGGCGCACGCGCCGGGCGTCAGCCCCGAATACCTTGCCATGTATGGCGAGCAGCCCGACGAGACCTATCCGCTGCCGGCAACCGACGTCTCGGAGGTCGATCCGAGGTTCCTGCGCCGCGAGGTCTCCTATCCGACCCGCGAGGCGCCCGGCACCATCGTCGTCGATACCGACAACCGCTTCCTCTATCTCGTCCGCGAGAACGGCCGCGCCATCCGCTACGGCATCGGCGTCGGCAAGCAGGGCATGTCCTGGCGCGGCCGCGCCACCGTCGGCCGCAAGGCCAGCTGGCCGCGCTGGACCCCGACGCCGGCGATGATCGCGCGCGATCCGGAAAAGAACCGCCCTTGGGCCGGCGGCATGCAGGCCGGCCTCGACAACCCGCTCGGCGCACGCGCGCTCTATCTCTACCAGGGCGACCGCGACACGATGTACCGCATCCACGGCACTTCCGAGCCCTGGTCGATCGGCCAATCGGTCTCCAGCGGCTGCATCCGGATGTTCAACCAGGACATCATCGACCTGCACAGCCGGGTGCCGACCGGGACGACCGTCGTCGTGCTGAACCGCGGCAATCTGCTGAAGCCGGCCGAGGGCGAGAACTTCGACGAGTTCACCTCCGACTTGATGTGAGGTCAGGGCCATGTCCGATCCGGCTGGATCGGACATGGCCGCAAGATGTCGCCTTGACGCGTTTTCTTCACGAGAACCGGTATCCGCCTCGCTCGAAAACCCTTCGGCCTTGATACCGTCACATGCACCCACCACCTCTTGATGCGGCGGCGCGACCGCGCCGCCCAGAACGAGAGGAGATGACGATGACGCCGCAAGAACGCGACGTGATCGCCGGGATTTTCGACCGCCTGAAACAGGCGGCCAACCAGCCCCGCGACCCCGAGGCTGAGCGCTTCATCTCAGACCGCCTGCGCGAGCAGCCCTATGCGCCCTACGCCATGGCGCAGGCCGTCTATGTGCAGGAACAAGCGCTGACCAACCTGCAGGCGCAGGTCGAGGATCTGCAGGCGCAGATGCGCGATCTGCAGAACCGGCAGGCAGAGGCTCCGCCGCAATCCGGCGGGTTCCTCTCCGGCATCTTCGGTAGCGGAACGAAGCCCCCGGATGCCTCGCAGCGCCCTGGCTCTGTTCCCGCTTTTCCGCAGAGCGGAGCCGGGCAGCCGTCATCACCCTGGAACAGTCCGCAGCCCAATGCGATGCAGGCTGCTCCGATGCAGCCTGGAATGCAGCCGCAGCAGCCCGGTCCCTGGGCCGGCCAGGGGGCGCAGCAGCCTCCCGCTGCGCGTGGCGGCGGCTTCATGGCGAGCGCGCTGACGACCGCGGCCGGCGTCGCCGGCGGCATGATGCTCGGCAATGTCCTGACCAACGCCTTCGGCGGTCACGGCGCGGGCGCGGGAGCGGCCAAGGCGTCCGATCTGAACTCGATCTCGGACAGCGCCAAGCTCAACCCGCCGACGCCCGACGCCACCAAGGGCAACGATGCCGCCAGCACGCAAAATGCCGGCGACAATGCCAACTACAACGACGGCTCGTCCAACCCGGCGAACTACCAGAACGCCAGCACCGACACGCCCGCCGATGACGGCTATGACGACGGCTCCAGCTTCGCCGGGGACGACGACGATAGCTGGACCTGATCGCTAGAGCAGGATGCGAAAAAGTGGGAACCGGTTTTTCGCATTGATCCTGCTCTAACTCTTAAGATGAGAGACGGATTCAGATTTCAGATGGCATCACTTCGTGATTCCGTCTGAAATCATCCGGCTCTACCGCCGCTGAAAAGCAGCGCCGACAAACACGAAGCCCGCCCGGTTCGCGCCGGGCGGGCTTCCGCTTTATCCAAGCAATTTTCGCGCGACCTCACCCGTCATTGCGAGCGCAGCGAAGCAATCCAGAGGTTTGCGCGAGCCCTTCTGGATTGCTTCGTCGCTCACGCTCCTCGCAATGACGGTTCAGGCTATATGGCAAACGCACCAAGCCTCTGGCGCGCCGTGCAGGCTCAGATCACCAGCACCTTCGCGCCGACGCGGACGCGCTCGTAGAGATCCGTGACATCGTCATTGGTCATGCGGATGCAGCCCGAGGAGACCGCTTGGCCGATCGTGTGCGGCTCATTGGTGCCGTGGATGCGGTAGAGCGTGGAGCCGAGATACATGGCGCGCGCGCCCAGCGGGTTCTCAGGCCCCCCCTGCATGAAGCGCGGCAGGTCGGGGCGCCGCTTCAGCATCTCGGCCGGCGGCGTCCAGCTCGGCCATTCCGCCTTGCGGCTGACCGTCTTCATGCCCGCCCAGGAGAAGCCGGGGCGGCCGACGCCGATGCCGTAGCGCAAGGCGCGCCCGCCCGGCTGGACCAGAAAGAGGAAGCGCTGCGGCGTGTCGATGATGATCGTGCCCGGCTTGTGCGGGCCATCGTAAGCGACCTCCTGCTTGCGGAAGCGCGGATCGATGACGCGCTCGATCGGGCGCTCCATCTCGACGGGCTCGCCGAGCGCGGCCATGCGGCGGCCGGGCGTGCGCGGCCGGGCCGCAGGCTCGAAGGGGTCGGCCGGATAGGCTGCCGGCTCGGTGCTGCGGCCATAGGTGGCGTAGGCGCCCGGGCGATTATAGACCGCCCCGCCCCGGCCCATCGGCGTCGGGTCGCGGCCGGTCATCAGCATCTCGATGAAACCGCCGCCGTAATTGGCCCGTCCCGAGGAGGCAGTCGCCATCGGATCACCCGGCAGCGGCTGGGCATAGTTCTGGGCGAGGGCCGGCCCGCTCAGCACAAGGGCGGTGAGCGGCAGGAGAAGGACTGGACGCATAACGCAACTCTCTCGACATCAACCTGCCGAAGAGCCTGCCGAGAGGCAGGAGAAGGAATGGTGAATCGTTGACTCTGCGGCGTGCGGCAGGCGGTTAATTCCGTTAAATCAACGAATTAACCTTAGCGATCCGGCAAGGGACAGGGTGAACGAAGCGTTGCTCACCAGGTCACGCGCAGACCGAGATTGCCCTGCACCGAGCGCCGATCCTTGCCGCCCAGCGCGCTGGTGTCGCCGGCCGCCGCGTAAAGGCTCACCGCCGACGACAATTTAGCGACGACGACGCCGATCTCGAGCGAGGTGCCATCGAACTTGATGTTCTCAGGCTTTTCATGAACGCAACGCCACGCTGCGCTGCGCGCGTCGCTCTCGCTTCAAGCGTCTACAGGGTCTCTCAGCTGCGCCCGATTCGCCGGCTCGCCCACCAGAGCCTCGCCGTCGTGCGGCAGCGCGCGACGTCGCAGGCAAGGATGAGCGCGCCATAGACCGCCACACCAATGGAGATCTGCAAGGCCAGCTCGATCGGGGCGGAGAATTGCCGCCGCAACGGCCAGATCACGGCCGCCATCACAGCCGCCGCCAGCACGACCAGGACGCAATCGCGCAGCGGCGGCAAAACCGGCAGCACGCGCAAGGACGCCGTCGCCATCACCGCGAGCACGACCAGGAAGGCCGCCGTCTGGCCGAAGGCATAGGCGGCCGGCCCCAGCGTCGACGCCAGGCCGAGCCCGAGCGCGAGATTGACGCCAAGCCCGAGCAGCGCGGCGAACGTCGCGATGCCGGTGCGCTTGCCGATCAGGAAGACCGGATAGAAGGCGGCCTGGAAGATCGTGATCGCCGCGAAGCCCGGGATCAGGATCGCCATGTAGTTGGCGAAACGGCCCTGGAAGCTCGGCGGCACGATCAACCGGTCGAAGGCCGGCAGCACCATCCACAGCCCGACCGCGACCGGCAAGGCGACCATCAGCACGAGCAGGACGTTCTTGGCGATGCGCTTTTGCGCGGCGATCCGGCCACGCGTCTCGTCGAGGCGGATGATCTCGCGCAGCAGCACGATCTCGAGCGTCGCCCCCAGCGTCCCGAACAGGCGCAAACCCATATCGGAGGCCAGCGAGAAATAGCCGGCCTCGGCATAGCCCTGCGCATCGGCCAGCAGCGAGCGGTTGAGCAGCGGGATCAAGGAATAGATCGCATTGCCGGCGACAAGCGGCAGCGCGTAGACGAAGAAGCCCCAGGCGACGTCCTTGCGCGCGGCCGAAAGCGAGAGCGGCGCGTCGGCGAGCGCGCGCCGCACCGCCAGGAGCGAAACCGCGGCGCTGAGCAGGCCGCCGAGCAGCACAACCGTCGGATCCCGCGTCAGCCAGGCCCCGCCGACCATCAGGATCAGCGCCATGATATTCTTGACGATGATCAGCCGGGCATAGGCAGCATCGAGGAAGCGCGCCCGGGCTATCGCCCCGTGATAGTCGAACAGCCCCGCCCCGATCCCGGCCAGCACAGCGGCCGCAAGCAGCATCGCGGGCAATTTGAAGTCGATGCCAACCGCAACGGCGACGACGAGCAGGCCGCAGAGCGAGACGCTGATGCCCGCGACCAGGAGGTCGAGTGTCGCGCGGATCTCGGGCTGGGTCTCGCGCGTCGTCAGCGAATAGAAACGCAGGGCCGATATCTTCAGCCAGTCGAGCAGCGCCGTATTGACCAGCACGATGATGGCCGCGCCTATGGCGTAACGGCCGAACTCGGCCGGGCCGAGGAAGAGGGCGATGAGCAGACCGAGGACGAAGTTCAGCCCGGCATTGATGACGAAGGGCAGCAGGACGGTCATGTCGTCTCGGTCTCGGCGCCAATGCGGCAAAGGTCCTTCGACTCAGGCGAAAACCGGAATCGTGCCGTCTTATTGGCCTAGCGGGCCGGATGCGGTTTTCCAAGCGGAAGCAGCGCAGCAAGGCGTCGAGACCATCTGATGCCGAGCGAACCGCTGTTCTACCTCGTCGGCTGGGCGACGACGCTCGTCATCGCCATCGGCAAGAGCGCCTTTGGCGGCGGGCTCGCCATTCTCGGCATTCCGCTGCTGGCGATCGTCACTGAACCGCTCGACGCTGCGATCATGGTCGCCATGCTGGTCTCGCTGATGGACATGATGGCGCTGCGCAGCTTCGGCGCCTCGACCTGGTCGAAGCCCGATCTCGTCTGGCTCTTGCCCGGCCTCGTCGTCGGGATCGGCATCGGCTATCTCGTCTTCGTCCGGATCGATCCGCGCATCGTCACGCTTCTGATCGGGCTGACGACGCTCGCCTTCACCGCACAATGGTTCCTGAAGGGGCGGCTCGCGGCTCCGGGCTCGCGCCCGGTCTCGGGCAAGCTCGCCTTGCTCGCCGGCACGGCCTCGGGCTTCACCACCTTCGTCGCGCATGCGGGCGGACCGCCGGTCGCGATGTATCTGCTCAGGCGCGGCCTGCCCAAGAGCACGCTGGTGGGCACGACCATCGCGCTCTTCACGCTCGGCAACTGGCTGAAGCTGCCGCCCTATTTCGCGCTCGGGCTGAAGCATACGGATGCCCTGTGGGGCGCGCTTGCGCTCGCGCCGGCCGTGCCGATCGGCATCTGGCTCGGGCATGTCGTGCATCGCAAGCTCGACCAGAAGACGCTGTTCATCTGGTGCTATGGCCTGCTCGCGGTCGCCGCGGCGAAGCTGTCGGTCGATGCGGCGCTCGCGCTGTTGCGCTGAGCCGGCCCGTCATTCGAGCCCGGCCTCGAGGCGCACCCGGATTTCCGCCATGACCCTGCGCAGTTCGGGTAGGTCGTTCTGCACCACGCTCCAGATGATTTCGTCCGAAACACTCTGGTATTCGTGGCGGAGAATGTTCCCTACGGCGCGGATCTTCGGCCAGGGAATGTCGGGATGAAATGCAAGAACCTCCGGCGGCAGGCGCCGCGCGGCTTCGGAGATGATTTCGATCCCGCGCTGGACGCCATGGCGAAGCAGCCAGTCGGAATGAAACGCCGCAAAGGTCTTGTCCTTCGTGGACTCGACGATTCCCGCGATCGCAGTCTCGATATCGAAAACGGCGACAAGCGGGTTGCGCCGCATCAGAAAACGCGGATCGCGGTTTGCTGAATGCTCTCGCTCAGCAGCGGGTGCAAGCTATCGCGCGTCATGACGTCGACCGGCAGGCGCAACTCGTCTTCGAGATAAAGCTTGATGCCAGCAAGATCGAGAAGGGAGAATTTGGTCGCCTGGTCATAATCGATGAAGAGATCGAGGTCGCTCTCCTCGGACGCCTCGTTCCGCAGCGTCGATCCAAACAGATAAAGCGCGGTTGCACCCATCGCCTTCACGGCGTCGGCATGGGCCGTCAGCTGCCTGATCGCATCGTCGCGCTTCATGATGCGATTTTAGCAATGTTTGACGTCACGCGAAACGGCCCTGGCCAGATCGTCCTGTTCAGGCGCTACGATCATGCGCTGCTCGAATGACCAGAAGCGCCCCATGCCGCTTCCCGTCCGGGTGGTGCACGGCTATTGCCAAGCACATGAACTCCCTGCTCCCGCCCATCCGCGACGCTCGCGATTCCGATTCCGAGCCGCTCGCCACCCTCATCGCCGCGAGCTTCGCGGAGTATCCGAATTGCTTTTTCGAATGGTCGGAGTTTCCCGAACTGCGCGCGCCCGCCAGTCATTTCGCCGGGAAGGGCGGCCGGCTCTGGATCGCCGAGGCGCCGGGCGGCGGCATCGCCGGCTCGCTTGGCGTCACGCCCGTGCCGGAGCAGAACGCGGCCGAGATCACCAAGGTCTATGCCGATCCGGCCTTTCGCGGCTCCGGCCTGGCGCAGGCGCTGTTCACTGAAGCGCTGCGCTTCGCCGAGGCCAGCGGCTATGATGAGATGATGCTGTGGTCCGATACGCGCTTCGCGCGCGGCCACCGCTTCTACGAGAAACTCGGTTTCGTGCGCTGGCCGGCCGCGCGCTATCTCGCCGACGTTTCCGAGACCTGGGAGTATCATTTCCGTAAGCGCCTGACCGGAGACACGGCATGACGCTCCCGACGGCGCTTCGTGCCGTTCTCGGCATCGCGCTGCTCACCGCCATGGATGCGGTGGTCAAGGGGCAGATGCGCGCGCACCCCTTCTTCTTGGCATTGTTCATGCGCTTCGCCATGGGCAGCCTGTTCGCGCTCATCTTCGTCGCGATCGCCCGCCCGTCGCGCCCGACGCGGGCAAGCCTGATCGGCAATACGATCCGCGTTCCGGTCGTCGTGCTCACCGCCAGCAGCTTCTTCTATTCGCTCTCGGTCCTGCCAATGGCGGAGGCGCTGACGCTCTCCTTCCTGGCCCCCGTCTTCGTCGCGCTGCTGGGCGCCCTCCTGCTCAAGGAAAAGCTCGGCGGACGCGTCTTCCAGGCACTCGGCTTCGGCCTCGCCGGCATGCTCATCATGGTCTGGCCGCGCCTGCAGGGCCATGTCAGCAACGCCGAGCTCGGCGTCGCCGCCGCCCTGTTCTCGGCCGTGGCCTATGCCTTCAATCTGGTCCTGCTCCGGCGCATCGCGCAGAAGGAGCATCCGGCGATCATCGTGCTGTTCCAGAATGGCGGGCCGGCCTTGTGCCTCGCCATCCCCGCCGCGCTCGCCTTCGTGCCGATGAGCTGGGCCGACATCGCGACCTACACGCTTGCCGGCGCGCTGGCGGTCGGCGGGCATTTCATGCTGGTCTCCGCCTATGCCCGCGCCGAGGCGTCACGTCTCGCGCCGCTCGAATACACCGCGCTGATCTGGGCTAGTCTGCTCGGCTACCTGATGTTCGCCGAGGTGCCGCTATTCACGACCTTTGCCGGCGCCCTGCTGATCGTCGCGGGCGCGATCGCGGTCAGCCGGAGGTAGGCGCGGAGCGCGCTTCGCCGCCGAAAGGGCTGCGGACGCTGGACGTCCATATCAGCGATCCGCACCTCAACAGGGTCGATGCGAAGCTGCCGGATTTCCGCTGATGTCGGCGGCCATGGCCGCAATGACGGGCAGGCCGCCTCATCCCTCCGGCCGCGATCATGCCGCCTCCCGGGCCTGCTCGCAAAGCCAGGCGCAAAACTGCCGGGGCGCCAGGCGGGGGTCGTCGTTGCGCATCAGCGCAAAATGCCAGGCCGGCCCGCTCAGCACGTATTGGAACGGCGCGATCAACACGCCCTCAGTCAAAAGCGGCCGGAACAACAAGGGCGACAACAGCGCCACACCGACGCCCGCCAGCGCCGCGCTGGCGTCCAGCTCGTGCGTCGGGTAATCGACCGCCGCAAAGCGCAGGCCCTGCGCGACCCCGCATTGCGCACCCTTGAACCATTGATCCCAGTCGGGATGCGGCAAAAGGTCGAAGTCAGCCAGCGCCTCCGGCGCATCGAGCGTCCGCGCCCCGAGCAGGGACGGTGCCAGCATCGGCGTCACTTCAACCGGCGCAAGCCGATATTCTTCAAGCCCCGCCCATCCGCCGCGGCCGGTTCTTATGGCGACGTCGAACGCGCCAAGGTCACGGATATCCGCGGAAACGTCGACCTCGATGACGGGCGCTCCCGGCACAGGATGGCGCGCCAGACGCGGCGCAAGCCAACGTGATGCGAATGTCGGCGGCGCCGTGAGCCTGAGCGGTGGCGTCGCCGCCTGAAATTCATCGAGCGCGCCGGCAATTCCATCCAGCGCCTTGCGGACGTGGCTCGCCAGCACAGAGGCGGCGACCGTCGGGACCACCCGCCGTCCAGCACGCGTGAAAAGCGGCTGGCCGAGTTCGGACTCCAGCGTACGCATGCGCAGGCTGACCGCCGCCGGCGTCAGATACAGGCGTTCGGCCGCCCGTGCGAAGCTCCGGGCGGAGACGCAGGCTTCCAAGACTCGCAGAGATTCCAGGGAGGGCCGCATGATCAGCTTCTTCACATGACCAGAATCTCTACTGGTCAGTTTCTCTTGTGATGACGACAAGCAAAGCTCGTTTTGGAGACAGGGCGCCCTGGTTCAGGGTCGGGGCAAGAATAGGAGCTTGGTCATGTCCCTGCAATCTCGACACCTGTTTACACTCCTGATCACCCTTCACCCGCCGCTGGATCTAGGCCGGACGCCGGCCGGCGGCCGGCGCATCTTTCCCGTCTCGGGCGGACACTTCCGTGGAGAGCGCCTGAACGGCGCGGTATCACCGATGATCGGCTCCGATCTCCTGCTTGCTCGCGCCGATGGCACATTTCAGCAAGATGTCAGGCTCCTGCTGGTCGCCGATGACGGAGATCTCATCCTCATGACCTATCGCGGTGTCAGACGCGCGCCTGACGCCGTCGACGAGCGTCTGGGGCGCGGCGAAACGGTCGACGCTTCCGAGTATTATCTGCGCACGACGCCGTATTTCGAGACCGCCGCGCCTGCGCACGCATGGCTCAACGGTATTGTCGCGGTCGCGATGGGCGGACGATGTCCGGGCGGCGTCGAATACGACGTCTTCGAAGTGCTCTAAGGCGCCGGCCTCGTGCCGGGACAGGATGAAAACCATAGCGCTCGCGTCTCGAACGCCCATTGATCATGATCCCAGCGGCAGCGATCGCGGTCAGCCGGCGCTGACGGCCTCGATCTCAGGCGGCGGCGCAATAGGCCTCGATGCGATAGCCATCCGGGTCGACCACAAAAGCCGCATAGTAGTTGGGACCATAGGATTCCCGCAGGCCGGGCCGGCCGTTATCCGCTCCGCCCTGCGCGATCGCGGCGGCATGGAACGCATCCACGCTCTGCCGCGTCGGCGCGACGAAGCAGAAATGCAGGTTCGAGCCGGGGTCGGGCGGCACCGGCGTCGCGACCGCGCCGAGCCAGAAGGCGACAGCGTCCCGGCCATAGCCCAATGAGCCCTCGTCCTCGCTGAGGCAGCGATAGCCGAGCGCGCCGAACGCGGCATCGTAGAAGCGCTTCGAGCGGGCGATCTCGCCAACGCCGATGGAAACATGATCGAGCATGGTCATCTCCTTTTCAGAGCGGGTCAGTGGGTCGTACGGCGTGCCTGGACATCGGCCTGCAGCCTCCAGCTCACACCGTCATCGGGCGAGGATTCGCCAAGCCAACGAAAGGAATCGCGCGCGATCTCGGTAAAGCGCCAGCGTATCGCGACGCCGTCCCCGGTCTTGCCGAGCTGGACAATGTCACGGCCTTCGGCGCGGCCGATCTGGCGCGCGTAATATTGCTTCAGCGGGTCGCTCCAAAGGATGTGCCAGGCATCGAGCGCAGGGTCGTAGACCCGCAGCGTCGTGCCGTGGAAGAAGCCGGGCAGGATCCAGACATCCTGGATCGCGCGCCCCTCCAGAACCCAGCCAAAGCCGATATTTCCCTTGGCCTCGTGCCGGGCGCCATCATCGGCATGAATGACGGCGTCCATCGTCCAGGCACCGATGAGCCAGCCATAGAGCGCCATCCCGCCGACCCTGTCAGGCGCAGGCGCATCCGCGTGAAGCATGTCGAGGAAGGGCGCTGACGCTGCTGCCATGTTCGGGCTCCCGCTGAGGACATGTTCCCTGGGATAGAGCCCCCGCCCCTCCCGGCGCTTGGGGAAAATTGCTAAACTGCGGCGATGACTGCGACCTCGCATCTTCTGGCCTCGGGCCCCGGCTGGCGCGTGCGGGACATCATCTGCACCGCCGGGCCGGACGACCGCGCCTTCGAGGAACAACACTCTCACTGCTGCATCGCGGCGGTAACCAGCGGCAGCTTCAGCTACCGCTCCGCCCAGGGCGCCGCGCTGCTCGCGCCGGGCGCACTCCTGCTCGGCAATCAAGGAGCCTGCTTCGAGTGCGGCCACGAGCATGCGGCTGGCGACCGCTGCCTCGCCTTCCAGTTCGATCCGGCCTATCTGGAAGACATCCTTGCCGGCGTCCCTAGCGTGCGGCGGCTTGCTTTCTCGCGCGCCCATCTGCCGCCATCTCCGGCACTTGCGGATCTGATGGCCGAGACGGCGACCAGCGGCGGCGGCGCTGCCGCCTATGAGGAGCTCGCCGTCCGGCTAGCCGGTGCGGTGGCGGCAACGCTCGCGGACGAGCCGCCCGCAACCGCCGCGCCGACGGCGCGTGACACCAGCCGCATCACCCGGGCCCTGCGGTGCATCGAGGCGCGCTCCGAGGAGACGCTGAGCTTGACCCAACTCGCCCGCGAGGCGGCGATGAGCCCGTATCATTTCCTGCGGACGTTCAAGGCGCTGATCGGCATGACGCCGCACCGGTTCCTGCTGAGGACGCGCCTGCATCGCTCCGCGCTCCTGCTGCGCGGCTCGGAGCACGGCGTCGCGCAGATCGCCTTCGATTGCGGATTCGGCGATCTCTCGACCTTCAACCGCCACTTCCGGCTGGCGATGGGCAAAAGCCCCAGCGCCTATCGCGCGAGCCAGGGCCGCCGCTCCGCCTAGAAGCTGTTAGGACCATGCGCCCTTGTTCAGGCCGCCCGCTCACAGCTTTCCGTCGACCAGCTCGCTCCTGGCAACGGCGACGACCTCGCGGGTCAACTCCGCCAGATGATCGGCGGACAGGCGATTGACCTGCCAGAACAGTGGAATGTCGATCGGCGTATCGGGGATCAGCTCGATCAGGCGGCCTGAGCGCAAATGCTGGTCGACGAGCTGGATCGGATTCATGCCCCAGCCTATGCCCATCACGGCGCCATCGACGAAGCTTTGCGTCGATGGCAGCCAATGGGTGGGATGAGCGAACTTCCGCCCGACGACCTGTTGGAGCCACTGGCCTTGCAGACGGTCCTTCTGGTTGAAGGTCAGGGCCGGCGCCAGGGCGAGCGCGTCTGGCGTGACGCCCTTTGGAAAATGCCGCACCATGAAATCGGGACTGGCCGTCGCGCGATAGCGCAGCGCGCCGAGAGCAACGCGCCGACAGCCCTGGACCGGCTTGCCCAGGCTCGTCACCGCGGCCACCACATGTCCGCGCTGCAGCCACTCGGCCGTATGGTCCTGATCGTCCACGGCGAGGTTCAGCAGATGCTCGGAGCGCCGGGTGAAATGCGAGACGGCCTTGAGGAACCAGGTCCCGAGGCTATCGGCATTGGTCGCGACATGCAGCGTGACCTTGTGGCGGGCAGCGCCGATCCCGGCGGCAGGCAAATGCCTGAGCAATTCGCCTTCGAGCATCCCGACCTGTTCCATATGCCGGCACAGCCATGCCCCCTTCTCGGTCGCGACGCAGGGCGCGCCGCGGACGATGAGCACCAGTCCGAGGCGCTCCTCGAGCTGCTTGACGCGCTGCGATATAGCCGATGGCGTGACATTGAGGCTGTGGGCGGCCTGCTCGAAGCTGCCGGCCTGGACCACCGCGGCAACGGCGCGCAATGCGGAGTAATCGAGCATGGCATTAGCACCGCTTAATCTGCCTTAGCAGCATTAACTACCCTAATCCCGTGGCGGCAGCTAGCTCCGATGCCACCCCGGCAGCCGGAGAGCCACAGCATGAACGTGACGGTCTATCTGACGGGCCTCGGCGTGAGCCTGAGCCTGATCCTCGCGATCGGCGCGCAGAACGCCTTCGTGCTCCGCCAGGGCTTGCGCAACGAGCATGTCCTCGCCGTCTGCCTCGCCTGTGCGCTGTCGGACGCCGTGCTGATCGCGCTCGGCGTCAGCAGCTTCCGGCAGATCTCCGAGCTGTCGCCTTGGATCGATCCGGTGATGCGTTACGCCGGGGCGGCCTTCCTGTTCTGGTATGGCGCAAAGAGCCTGCATGCGGCGCTGCGCTCCAATGAGGCGCTCGTCACCGGCGATGGCGAGGCGGCGGGCCTGCGGCAGACCCTGATAACCTGTCTCGCGCTGACCTGGCTCAATCCGCATGTCTATCTCGACACCGTCGTGCTGGTCGGCACGATCTCGACGCAGTTTCCCGGGTTCGAACCCGCCTTTGGCGCGGGCGCGGTCACCGCCTCCTTCCTGTTCTTCTTCGGGCTCGGCTATGGCGCGCGCTGGCTGCGCCCGTTCTTCGCCAAGCCGTCAGCATGGCGGGCCCTGGAGGCCGCCATCGCCGCCACGATGTGGATGATCGCGGCCAGGCTGGCGCTGAGCACCTGATCTCAGCCGCGCAGCACCATGCAGGTCTCGGAGCCATGCGCGAGCAGCTTGCCGCGCGCATCGGTCAACCGGCCCTCGCTGGTGATGACGCTGCCGCCGCGATGGATCAGCTTGCCCTCGCAGCGCACCGTGCCGCTATCGGGCATGACCGGGCGGACATAGTTGAGCTTCATCTCCAGCGTCGTGTAGCCCTCGCCCGCCTTCAGCGTGGTGTGCGCGGCGCAGGCCATGGCGGAATCGAGGATCGTCGCCGTCCAGCCGCCATGGATCGTGCCGAGCGGATTGAAGAAGCGCGCCGAGGGCTTGCCGACGAAGACGACGCGCCCCTCCTCGACCTCGACGAGATCGAGATCCATCGCCTCCGCGATGGGCGGGCCGGGATGGCGGCCCTCGACTATACCGCGCAGGAAACCGAGCCCGTCCTCGGCGAGCAGCACGTCCCGCGTCACCACCCCGAACTTGCGCGCCATCGCTGCCTCCGGCCTATTGTGTAGATACACGATAAGTGGCGAAAGGGCCGCCGGTCAAGCCGCGTCTCAATCCGCCAGGCGTGCGACGCGGCGCAGCGCTTTCAGGCCCTCGCGGGTTTCGCTCCAGCGCTCCTTGCCGAGCCCGCCCGCGATCCGCTCCTGCGCCGCTTGCCAATAGGGGATGGCGGCCTCGATCGCCGCCCTGCCCTTTTCGGTGACCGCATAGACCGAGGCGCGGCCCTTGCACTCCACGGGAACGATCAGCGCCTCGGCCGCCAGCAATTGCAGATTGCGGGTCAGCGAGGTGCGCTCCAGGGCGAAGCGCTCGGCCAATTCGGTGACGGAGCGCCAGGCGCCGGTGCTCAGAGCCGAGAGCAGCACGAACTGCGTGATCTTCAACCCGCTCGGGCGCATCGCCTCGTCATAGGCGCGCGTCACCGCCCGCGCGGTCATGCGCACATGCAGCGCCACGCAGGAACGGGCGATATCGTCGAGCCGGGGATCGGGCGCGTTTGTCGTCATCTCGCCATGCTAGCGTGTTCAACCAGCTTTGGCAGCAAGCCTCCGGCGTCACGCCCGCGTTCACTTTAAGGCGGGATGATTTCTTGACTCTCCGGGGGGACGCGCCTATCTCCGCGCCATCGGTTAGCACTCTACATCCGAGACTGCTAACAGGTGCCCATCGCGGGTTCTTGAGATTGCGCCCGCATCGAAATTAGATCCAAGAGGAAGACAGAACCATGAAGTTCCGTCCGCTGCATGACCGCGTTGTGGTCCGTCGCCTTGATGGCGAAGAGAAGACCAAGGGTGGCATCATCATCCCCGATACCGCCAAGGAAAAGCCCCAAGAGGGCGAAGTCATCGCCGTCGGCCCGGGCGGCCGCGACGAAGCCGGCAAGCTGACCCCGCTGGACGTCAAGAAGGGCGATCGCGTCCTGTTCGGCAAGTGGTCGGGCACCGAGGTCAAGATCGATGGCCAGGATCTCCTGATCATGAAGGAATCCGACGTCATGGGCGTCATCGGCTGAACGCCAAGCGACCGCCCATCCCCGTTTTCATGTAAGGAGTAGCTCTTATGGCTGCCAAAGACGTCAAGTTCTCCACCGACGCACGTGACCGCATGCTGCGCGGCGTCGAAATCCTCAACAACGCCGTCAAGGTCACGCTCGGTCCCAAGGGCCGTAACGTCGTGATCGACAAGTCGTTCGGCGCCCCGCGCATCACCAAGGACGGCGTCACCGTCGCCAAGGAGATCGAGCTCGCCGACAAGTTCGAGAACATGGGCGCCCAGATGGTGCGCGAAGTGGCCTCGAAGCAGAACGACGCCGCCGGCGACGGCACCACGACCGCCACCGTTCTCGCCGCCGCCATCATGCGCGAAGGCCTGAAGTCGGTTGCCGCCGGCATGAACCCGATGGATCTGAAGCGCGGCATCGATCTGGCTGTCGAAGCCATCGTCGCCGACCTCAAGAAGAACTCCAAGAAGGTCACGACCAACGCGGAAGTCGCGCAGGTCGGCACCATCTCGGCGAACGGCGACGAGTCGGTCGGCAAGATGATCGCGACCGCGATGCAGAAGGTCGGCAACGAGGGTGTCATCACCGTCGAGGAAGCCAAGACCGCCGAGACCGAGCTCGACGTCGTCGAGGGCATGCAGTTCGACCGTGGCTATCTCTCGCCCTACTTCATCACCAACGCCGAGAAGATGGTCGCCGAGCTGGAAGACCCCTACATCCTCATCTTCGAGAAGAAGCTGTCCTCGCTCCAGGCGATGCTGCCGATCCTCGAGGCCGTTGTTCAGACCGGCAAGCCGCTGCTGATCATCGCCGAGGACGTCGAGGGCGAGGCTCTGGCCACGCTCGTCGTCAACAAGCTCCGTGGCGGCCTGAAGGTCGCGGCCGTCAAGGCTCCGGGCTTCGGCGATCGCCGCAAGGCGATGCTTGAGGATCTCTCGATCCTGACCGCCGGTCAGATGATCTCGGAAGATCTCGGCATCAAGCTCGAGACCGTGACGCTCGCCATGCTCGGACGCGCCAAGAAGGTGCGCATCGAGAAGGAGAACACCACGATCATCGACGGCGCCGGCAAGAAGAAGGACATCGAGGGCCGCGTCGCGCAGATCAAGGCGCAGATCGAGGAGACCACCTCGGACTACGACCGTGAGAAGCTCCAGGAGCGTCTGGCCAAGCTCGCCGGCGGCGTCGCGGTGATCCGCGTCGGCGGCGCGACCGAAGTCGAAGTCAAGGAGAAGAAGGACCGCGTCGACGACGCCCTGAACGCGACCCGCGCGGCCGTGGAAGAAGGCGTTCTTCCTGGTGGTGGCGTGGCGCTCCTGCGCGCGCTCTCGACCGTCAAGGCGATCAAGACCCAGAACGACGACCAGAAGACCGGCGTCGAGATCGTCCGCAAGGCGATCATGTCGCCTGCCAAGCAGATCGTCGACAACGCCGGCGATGACGGCGCGGTCGTGGTCGGCAAGCTCCTCGAGTCGAAGGAATACGCCTACGGCTACAATGCCCAGACCGGCGTCTACGGCGATCTGGTCAAGATGGGCATCATCGACCCGACCAAGGTCGTGCGCACGGCGATCCAGGACGCGGCTTCGATCGCTGGCCTGCTGATCACCACCGAGGCGATGATCGCCGAGCTGCCGAAGAAGGACTCCCCGATGCCCCAGATGGGCGGCGGCGGCATGGGCGGCATGGATTTCTGAGGAAATCCAAACGCCCATCTTCCAAGGGTTCTGGAACCGGGCATGCCCGGTTCCAGTGGCGGCATGGACTTCTGATCCACGCTTTCCAACTCTGGAAAACGATACGAGGGCCCGGCGCAAGCCGGGCCTTTTTCATGTCCGGCCGATGACAATTTGCTGATCTTCCGGTGCCGCCATTGAATGGCCGCATCCTCTGCGACATGGTCAGAATCGCGATGGCATCTCGTCATCCCCCGCCATTCCCGCAGGATCCTCGCCCATGCGCCCTTTGAGCATCGCCGTCGCCGTGCTTGCCGTGATTGCCCTCATCCTCGGCCAGCAGAGCGGCAGCGCCGGAGCCATCGGGATGGGCGTCATCGGCCTGCTGCTTGCCGCGGCGACATGGCGGGCCGTCGCGATCGCGACCTTCCTCAGGATCTTCTCGATCATCTTCGGCGTCGAGTATGTGCTCACCGGCGCGGCCTTCCTGGTCGCCCAATCCGGCGCCTGGCCTCAGGCCTGGCAGGCGCTCGTGCCGCCGGCCAGCCTGACGATCACGATCGCGGTCTTCGGCCTGATCGTCTACGCCATCTCCTTCGTCCCCGGCATCGCGCGCATCGCGCGACTGGCCTCGCCCTATTTCGAGGCCCCGGAGCTGACCACGGGACATCTGTGGCCCCTGAAGCCGTTTCGGATCGGCGCCGGCCGCCTCGGCACGCTCCTGCTGGTTTTCCTGGTCGTCCTCAATCAGTTGCAGGTCGCGATCTCGCTCAGGCTGTCCTTCTTCAACCGCGATTTCTACAACGCGATCCAGGAGAAGGATGCGGGGAGCTTCTGGTATCAGCTGATCTATGTGTTCAGCGTCTGGGCGGCGATCTCAGTCGTCTCCAACCTGATCGAAATCGTCGCCAACTACACGCTGCTGATCCGCTGGCGGCGCTGGATGGCGGAGAAGTTCAGCGCCGCCTGGCTCGGCAATTCCAATCACTACAGGGTCTCGCTCGCCGGAAATGCCGACAACCCCGACCAGCGCATCGCCGAGGACACCCGCGCCTTCGTCAACCAGACCTATAATTTCGCGCTGCCCCTGCTCACCCAGGTCTCCACGCTCGTCTCCTTCTCGATCATCCTGTGGTCGATCCCGGTCGCGAGCGTCCTGCCCGGCACGGACATCACCATCCCCGGCTTCATCTTCTGGATGGCGCTGATCTATTCCGTCGCGGCGACCTGGATCGCCCATATGATCGGAAAGCCGCTGATCGGGCTTGAATTCGAACAGGAGAAGCGCGAGGCGAATTTCCGCTTCTCGCTGGCGCGGCTGCGCGAATATTCCGAGCAGATCGCCCTCATGCGCGGCGAGAATGCCGAGCAGAAGCATCTGAGCGAGCGCTTCGGCGACATCGTCAGCAATTTCTACAGGCTCGTCTGGGCGCGCGTTCGATTGACCACCTTCACGCTCTCCTTCGGCCAGGCCAATGTCGTCGTGCCCTATATCCTGCTCGCGCCGCATTATTTCTCGGGCAAGATCACGCTTGGCATCATGACGCAGGTCGCCTCGGCCTTCGACCGGGTCCAGACCGCGATGTCCTTCTTCATCGACCGCTATCAGTCGATCGCGTCCTATGTCGCCTCGATCAACCGCCTCACCACCTTCGAGGCTGCGATCGCTCAGGCGCAGGCCGCCAATGCCGGCGACAAGGGCATCCATGAGGTGCCCGCCAAGGGCGATGCAATGCATGTCGATGAAGCCACGTTGAGCCTGCCCAACGGCCAGCCGATCGTGCGCGTCAACGATCTCGACCTGGGCACGACCCGGCGGACGCTGGTCATCGGTCCCTCGGGCTCGGGCAAGTCGACGTTGTTTCGCGCCATTGCCGGCATCTGGCCCTTCGGCCAGGGCAAGGTCGGCATCCCGGCCGGTGCCGAGATCATGTTGCTCCCGCAGCGCCCCTATCTGCCGCAAGGCAGCCTGCGTGCGGCGCTTGCCTATCCCGCGCCGCTGGATACCTATAACGAGGCCGAGATCAAGGCGGCGATGCAGCTGACCAAGCTCGGCCACCTTTACGAGCGGCTCGACGAGGTCGATCTCTGGGGCCAGCGGCTCTCCGGCGGCGAGCAACAGCGCCTGGCCGTGGCGCGCGCCCTCCTGGCCAAGCCCGACTGGCTGTTCCTGGACGAAGCGACGGCCTCGCTCGACGAGAAGCTCGAAGGCGAGATCTATGCCGCGATGGAGCAGGCGCTGCCGCAGACCAGGATCGTCTCGATCGGCCATCGCTCGACGCTGCGGGCGATGCATGATTCGATCGTGATCATGCAGCCGAACGAGGACGGCACCTTCAGCCCCAAGGCGGAAAGCCGCGAGATGGTCGGCTAGGGCAGGTTGTTTGTGCTCGGAAACACGCCGTCATGCCGGGGCATGGCGCAGCCATGGGCCCGCCCCCATAACCACGAGGCCTCTCCAGTTCGTCATGCTCGCCCTTGTGGCGAGCATCCACGTCTTGAACACAGGCCTTGACCAGCGAAGACGTGGATGGCCGGGACAAGCCCGACCATGACGGATAGTGGCGTGTCCATGGGTTCCGGGCTCAGGCTTGCGGCCTGCCCCGGAACAACAGTGCAGATTATCGAAGCGTACGCTCAGAGACCGCGATCGAAGCGCAGTTCGCCGGCCGCGCCCTTGACGATCAGCTTGCCGTCGACGAGGTCCCAGCTGCGGGCGGCGCGCAGCGCGGTGAGATAGGCGCGCTCGAAATCGAGCAGGCCCTTTTCGCAAGCCCGCTTGGTCAGGGCGAGCGGCCCGACTGCGAGGCCCTGCTGGCGCAGCGGATAAGCGGCAGCCGAGAAGGTGTTGCAGCCGCCAAAGCCCGTGCCGCGCAGATTGGCGTCGATCAGGAAGGTGGCGCGGCGGTCGGAGATCGGCTTGCCGTTCAGCGAACTCGCGGCCCAGGAGGCGCCGACCGGGAAGGACTTCTCCTGCTGGGCTGACGGAATCTGCTGCTGTTGCTCCTGGGGTGCGGCCCGGCCGCTACCGCGACGCTGGGCCTCGGCAGGCCCCGCGATGAGCGAAGCCATCGGTACGAGTGCGGCGAGAAGGGCGGCATAGCCAAGGCGTCGGTTCGTCATTCTATCACCCGCAGTCATCTACATCCGCAGTCACGCCCGTGACGATAGCGCACGGGTTCTCCCTGTTGAAAGCGCGTAACGGCGTATTGTTCCGGGATCAATCAGGAAGGTGAGCCATGGACCCGAATTGCGGGATTTATGGGGCCTGAGCCCGCAGACATGAGCAATCTCCGCCGCGCCGTTCCCGGCGCGACGGTCAGATGCGTGCCAGCAGCCGCTCGATCAGCGGATTGGCCTTGCGGAAGACGTAATCGGGCGCGCTCACCGTGATTTCGTCCGCGCCCGAGCGCGCGAGATGCTCGACCAGCGCGAAGACCGACTTCTCCGGGCAGTGCAGCACCTGCACGCCGCCCTGCCCGGCCAGGCCGAAAGGCAGCCTCGCGCCGAACTGACTGGTGATCGCCTCGAGCGCTTCCGGCGTCGCGCCGATATCGCGGGCGCGGATCTCGCGCACGGTGCGCGCCTCTTCCTCGGCGGCGATTCGCGACAGGATGGCGGTCGCGGCAGCGCGCGCCCTTGCGCCCCAGGGCGCCCGCACGGAGGCGACGAGATTGGCTTCCGACGCCAGCATCACGCCATCGTCGAGCACCTTGAGGGCGTTGGCCGCCAGGGTGCCGCCGGTCGTGGTGATGTCGACCACGATCTCGGCCGTGCCGGCGGCCGGTGCTCCCTCGGTCGCACCCAGGCTCTCGACGATGCGGTAATCGGCAAGACCGTGCTGCGCGAAGAAGCGGCGGGTCAGGTTCACATATTTCGTGGCGACGCGCAGCTTGCGGCCCTGGCGGACGCGCATGGTCGAAGCGACGTCGTCAAGATCGGCCATGGTGCGCACATCGATCCAGGCCTGGGGCACCGCGACGACGACATTGGCGTGGCCGAAGCCGAGCGGGGTCAGCATCGCGACGGCGGCATCCGCATCGGGAACCTGCTCGCGCACCAGATCCTCGCCGGTGACGCCGAGATGGGCCGCCCCCGAAGCCAGCTGGGCGACGATCTCCGAGGCAGAGAGGAAGGCGACCTCCGTCCCCTCCAGCCCGGCGATGGTGCCGCGATAATCGCGTGCGCCGCGCGACTGCACGAATTTCAGCCCGGCGCGGCCGAAGAAGGCGGTGGCGTTCTCCTGCAGCCGGCCCTTGGAGGGAACGGCGAGGACGAGGGCCGGATCGCTCATGACTTGTCTCCAGCCAACCGGTCGAGCCAGAGCGAAGCGCCCACGGCCGGAATGGCGCTGGCGGCACCGAGCCGCCCCAGCACATGGTCGTAGCGCCCGCCGCCGGCGACCGGCTTGCCGTCAGCGCGGGCGGCATCGTGCAATTCGAAGATGAAGCCGGTGTAGTAGTCGAGATTGCGGGCGAAACCGGCGGCGAAGGCGATCTGCGTCACATCGACCCCGCGCACGGCCAGGAAGCCGGTGCGCTCGTCGAAGGCGTCGAGCTCACGACCGAGATCGAGCGAGGCGCGCTCGGCCAGCGCGCGCAGGGAGGCGGACGCCGTGTCGGGATCGCCGGAGATGGCGAGCACCTGGCCGAGCAGCGCCTTGACGTCGGCATTGACCGGGTTCTCACGCTCGGCCGCCCGCGCCAGGAAGCGCTCGGCGATGTCACCGGCCGTGCGGCCGCCCACCGTCGAGATGCCGGCGATCGACAAGACGTCCTCGACGAAGGCTTTTGCCGCCTTGGGATCCTGGCCTTCCAGCGCCTTGAGCAGGCCAGCATGAGCGGCATCGCCCTCAGGCTGCGGGGCGTCGAGCGCGGCGACGGCATCTGCGCCCTTACCCTGCACGGCCGCGCGCATGAAGCGGCGGCGGGCGCCCTGGGGCACGGCGAGCCCGTCGAGCAAGGCGTTGAGCAAGGCGACATCGCCCATCACGATTTTCGGCCGGGCGAGCCCGAGCGCGGCGGCGGCCTCGATCGTCAGCGCCATGATCTCGGCGTCGGCAGCGGCGAAATCCGTGCGGCCAAAGGATTCAAGCCCGGCCTGCGAGAACTCGCCGGGCTCGCCCGAGCGCATGCGGAAGACCGGGCCGGCATAGGCATAGGCCGCAGGCTCGGTCGAGCCCGAGGCGATGTGATCGAGCGCGACGGGAATGGTGTATTCGGGGCGCAGGCACCAGTCGCGCCCCTCGGCATCCTGCGTCATGAAGATGCGGCGGCGGATATCCTCGCCGGAGAGGTCGAGGAAGACGTCGGCAGGCTGCAGGATCGCCGGCTCGGCGCGGCCATAGCCCTCGCGCGCGAAAAGCGCGATCACGGTCTCGATGCTGGCGCGGATGGCGGGCACGGCGGTTGATCCTGTTGCGGCCGCTGTCCTAGCAGCGGCGTGCGGTATTTTCGACGGTTTTTAGGGAATTGGGTGAACGCTCTTCCTTCTCCCCACCCATCTCGGGCTTGCCCGAGATGGGAAAGCAAGTGTCAAAGTCGGCAACAGCCGACTTTGATCGGGAGAAGGTGGCCCGGCATAGCCGGGTCGGATGAGCGGCTGTGTTGTTGGTCAAGAGTTTTGTATTCGCCAGGGGGTGTTGTCTCTGACGATTGCGTTGAGGGTTGTGAGCAGCTTTCGGATGACGGCGACGATGGCGACCTTTTTGGGTCGTCCTCGCGTGGTGAGGCGATCGTAGAAGGTTTTGAAGACGCCGTTGTGCCGAATGGCGGCCAGCGCTGCCATGTACAAGGTGTTGCGGACGCAGGTTCTGCCTCCCACGATGGTTCTGTGGCCGCGCATCATGCCGGAGTCGCGGTTCATCGGCGCGACGCCGACGAGGGCTGCGAGCTTCTGGCGGTCGATGGAGCCAAGCTCCGGAACTTCGGCGATGAGAGTGCGGGCGGTGACATCGCCAATCCCGGGCACGGACTTGAGCAATGTTTCGGTCTCGCGCCATGCCGGCGAGTTCTTGATGCCGTCACCGATAGTGCGGTCGATCTCGCTCAGCTCCTTCTCCAGGAAGGCGATGTGTCGGGCGAGCCCTTTGGCGAGGCGCTTGTCAGGCATGCGCCGCGCGCGATTGGCCTCCATCCCGATCATCTCGATGATCTGACGGCGCCTTGCGACGAGCTCGGCCAGCCTCGTCGCCTCCGGAGCAGGGACGGCTCTCGCCTGTGGCCTGATCCGCTCGGCAAAGAGCGCGATCACTTCGGCGTCGAGGGCGTCAGTCTTGGCCAGTCGTCCCATGGCGCGGGCGAAGTCGCGGATCTGACGCGGGTTGACGACACAGAGCGGCAAGCCTGCTCCGGCGAGCGCGGCCGCCACCGTGGTTTCGAACCCGCCGGTCGCCTCGATCACCACCAGGGCGACCGGACAGGCCGCCAGGCGTGCCGTTAGTTCGTCCAACCCTCGGCCGTCGCGAGAGACGAAGAAGGCCTCTCCCGATGGTCGCAGATGAACGTCGAGACGATCCTTGGATACGTCGATGCCAACGAAAACAGCGAGAGCTTCATCCATGACCCATCCTTGCAAATGCGGGCTCGAGCCCAAGCGGCTGTCCGGGTTCGGGACAAAAAGGCGGAAGCCGCACCTCGCTCATCCACGGGCTCAATTCACCCAAGGGGGGACCGGGCTGACTTCCGCCTCAAACCTCGCCGGTACAAAACCGACTGGCAAATCAAAGATACAAGGGAAGGACACTGCAGGGCTACACTTCCCTCATCCGTCTGCTCCGCAGACACCTTCTCCCCCGAGGGGAGAAGGGTTTACCCGTGCCGCTTCAGCACCCGCCTCACCCCTTCGACCAGCTCCGCCACCGGCACGGCGAACTGCGCCTGCGCTTGCCGCTCCTTGTGCTCGGCGGAATCCTTGACCTCGCGCCCGGCGGCGGCGAGCTCGGCCCCCAGGATCAAATCCTTGATGATCACCGTGCCGGCATCCCGCTCGGACGAGCCCTGGATGACGGCGCAGACCGCGCCGCGCTTGTCGGCATATTTCATCTGGGCGTTGAAACCCGACGATCCGAGATAGAGATCGGCCCGCAGCAAGGGCTTGCCGGCCTCGTCTTTGGCCTGGCGCAGCTGCGAGACGAAAGCCTGATAGCCCGGCATATGTTCGGGCGACTTGTTGTCCATCGCGGTGACGACGACGAGCGGGAGCTCCGCCTTGGCGTCGACGATCGGAGACTTCACCGCCTTCAGCGCCGAATAAAGCCTGGACACGCCGATCGAGAAGCCCGTCGCCGGCACTGGCTCGGGCCGGAAGCGGCCGACGAGACCGTCATAGCGCCCGCCGCCGGCGACCGAACCGAAGCGCACGATTTGGCCGTCGTCATTGGTGACGGGGAAGGTCAGTTCGACCTCGTAGACCGGGCCGGTGTAGTATTCGAGGCCACGGACGACGGAGGGGTCGATGCGGATGCGGTCGGAACCGTAACCTGCGGCGACGACCAGCGCATGGATTTGATCAAGCTCAGCGAAGCCCTCTCGCATTGACGCATTCTGATCAAAATTCTTGTTCCAATCTTTGACCGCATCGAATTCGGTTTCACTACCAGCCAAGTATCCGGCCTCGTTCTGAACTACGGCCAGAACGTAAGTGCTCTGCTCCTCACTCAGCCCCGCACCCTTCGTGAAATCCCCGCTCTCATCCTTGCGGCCCTCACCGAGCAGCAGGCGCACGCCCTCCGGGCCGAATTTGTCGAGCTTGTCGATCGCGCGCAGCACGGTCAGCCGGCGGCCGGCATTGTCGTCGCCGCCGAGGCCAATCGCCTCCATCACGCCGTCGAGCACCTTTCGGTTGTTGACCTTGACGACATAGTCGCCGCGCTTGATGCCCAGCGCTTCCATCGTGTCCGCCGCGAGCATGCAGATCTCGGCATCGGCCGCGACGCTGCCTGCGCCGACGATATCGGCGTCGAACTGCATGAACTGGCGGAAACGCCCCGGGCCCGGCTTCTCGTTGCGGAAGACATAGCCGGCGCGATAGCTGCGATAAGGTTTCGGCAGCGCGTCGTAATTCTCCGCGACATAGCGGGCGAGCGGCGCAGTCAGGTCATAGCGCAGCGAAAGCCACTGCTCGTCATCGTCCTGGAAGGAGAAGACGCCCTCATTCGGCCGGTCCTGATCGGGCAGGAATTTGCCGAGCGCGTCGGAGAACTCGACGAAGGGCGTCTCGACCGGATCGAAGCCATAACGCGAAAAGCTTTCGCGGATGACCCCGAGCATGCGCTCGGTCGCCGCGACATCGGCGGGGCCGCGATCGACGAAACCGCGCGGTTGGCGGGCTTTGAGCTTGTCGGGCTTCGACATGGAACTTCGCTTCTCTCAATCGTGCCGGGCGCCTGCGGGCGCCAAAAGTGTTGCGCGAGGGGTTAGCCCGCTGGCGCGAAGGGGGCAAGCGCGGCAGCTTCGGGATCCATCATAGAGCGTCATTCTCGGGCCTGCCCCGAGAATCTCGGGCCGGAAGGGGCGCCGCCAAAGGCAAGCTCTCCATCACGAGATGCGCTTCGGATCCCGGGCCTCCGCGGAGTTTATCCTTGGGCCGATCGAAAGATCGGACCCGAGGGCTACGGTGGGGATGACGGCGTGTTTCCCAGCAAAGACGGCATGCTCTAGGGTTTGTCCCTTCAACAGGGGGAAGACATGATGACCCGCCGGCTCCTGGGCGTCTTCGCCTGCCTCTTCGCGGCCTTTGTGCTGAGCGCCTGCAGCCCCAGCGAGGCCGACCAGCGCAAGGCCTTCATCGCCTTCCTCAGGGACGACGTGCTCTCCAAGACGGGCTTAAGCCTGCCGCAGCCGGACGCCGAGAAGCAGAAATCCTTCGGCGCCTATGCCGAGCACTATGTCGTCATCACCCGCTTCCACGAGCGCATGAACGCCTCCGTCGCCAAACCCATGCAGGAAACGCTGGCCAGGAGCATGCCGCGCTCGATCGAGGATATCGTCGCGCGCAAGGCCGATCTCGTCGCCGTGCGCAACGGCTTCGTCGGCATGCGCGATGCGCTCGACCAGGCGCTCGCGGCGGCAGCCGGAGAAAAGGCGGCGCTGAAGCAGCCGGAGGATCTCGCTGGTGTCTACGCCGCGGTCTACGACAAGGTCGTCACCGCGCCAGCCACGGCGTTCCGCCAGATTTTCCCGACTGCCGACGACGCCTTCGGCGCGATCATCGCGCTTGCCGATCTGATCGAGAGCAACCGGAAGGCGATCAAGCTCAATGGCTCGCAGATGGAGATTTCCAACCCCGCGCTGCGGACGAAAGTGCAAGCTGCGCTCGACGCGATGAACGCAAAACAGCGCGGCATGACCGAGGCGCAGCAGACGCTGCGCCGGGCGGTTTTCGGGAATTAGGGCGCGCTATTTGGGTTCGGAAGACGAGAAGGGCGCGGGGAACCCCTCTCCTGTAAGGAGAGGGGCAGGGGTGAGGTGTAGGCCCCCGGACCAGTTGCGTGGAAACCTCACAGCGAAGCAGCGGTGAGGTCGCGGCCAAAGCGTCAAACGGCCGACCCCTCACCCTGCCCTCTCCCTCCGGGAGAGGGTTCCCCGCGCTAACTGGATTTCAGGCAGCGACACTCCCCGAGAATTCGTGAGAGCGCTACTCCGCTGCAATCAGCCGCGCCGGCTCCCGGACCGGCACATCGGCGATCCCCGCTGCCGCCAGCTTGTCGGGCAAGGGGCCGCCCGTCGCCCAGTCGAGCAGTTCGGCGGTATGCACCACCGGCGTCTTCGCGCCCTTGTCGGCGAAGCCCTTGGCGAGCTGGGTCATGCAGCCGATATTGCCGGTCGCGACCAGCACCGGCCGGGTCTTCTCGATATTGCCGATCTTGCGCTCGCGCAGCTGTCCGGCGATCTGCGGCTGGAGGATGTTGTAGACGCCGGCTGAGCCGCAGCAGATATGCCCCTCCGGCACCTCCTTGACCTTGAAGCCGGCGGCCGAGAGCAGGCGCTTGGGGCCGTCCTTGAGCTGCTGGCCATGCTGCATCGAGCAGGCGGAGTGGTAGGCGGTCGGGATCGCGAGATCGCGCGCATGGCGCAGGTCGATCGTCTCGAGGAACTCGGTCACGTCCTTGGCAAGGCCAGAGACCGTCGCCGCCGTCTTGGCGTAGGCCGGCTCGTTGCGGAACATGAAGCCGTAATCCTTGATCGTGGTGCCGCAGCCCGAGGCCGTGATCAGGATCGCATCCAGCCCCTCACCGGTGACCTCGGCCATCCAGGCGTCGATGTTGCGGCGAGCAAAGGCAAGCGCATCATGCTCGCGGCCCATATGGTGGACGAGCGCACCGCAGCAGCCCTCGCCCTTGGGCAGCACGACCTCGACGCCGTGGCGCGTCAGCAGGCGGATCGTCGCTTCGTTGATCGCGGGATCGAGCACCGGCTGGGCACAGCCCGACAAGAGCGCGACGCGCTTGCGGCGCACGCCGGTGACGGGGAAGCTTTGCGGCCCCTCCATCGCCGAGCGCGACGGCAGGCGGGCGGGCGCCAGCGCCAGCATCGCCTTCAGGCGCGCTCCGATGCCCGGCAGGCTGCCGAGCACGCCCGCGAAGGGCTTTGCCAGCATCGCGGCCAGCATGGCGAGCCGGAAGCGGCCAGGATGCGGCAGGATCGCCGAGAGCAGGCGGCGCAGCGCCTTGTCGGCGAAGTCGCGCTCATATGTCTCTTCGATATGAGCGCGGGCATGGTCGACGAGGTGCATGTAGTTCACCCCCGAGGGGCAGGTCGTCATGCAGGAGAGGCAGGAGAGGCAGCGGTCGACATGCTTCACCACCTCTTCGGTGGCGGGCTTGCCGTTCTCCAGCATGTCCTTGATCAGGTAAATGCGCCCGCGCGGGCTATCGAGCTCGTCGCCGAGCAAGAGATAGGTCGGGCAGGTCGCGGTGCAGAAGCCGCAATGCACGCAGGTGCGCAGGATTTTCTCCGACGCCGGCAGGCGCGGATCGGAAGCAAGATGGGCGGGGGAGAAGTTGGTCTGCATGGCTACGCTCTGATCGTCCTGTCACCCGCAACGGCTCTTCCCTTCTCCCGGATGGGAGAAGGTGGCGCGGAGCGCCGGATGAGGGTGT
Source organism: Bosea vaviloviae (assembly GCF_001741865.1). Classification (NCBI taxonomy): domain Bacteria; kingdom Pseudomonadati; phylum Pseudomonadota; class Alphaproteobacteria; order Hyphomicrobiales; family Alloboseaceae; genus Allobosea; species Allobosea vaviloviae. The sequence continues at coordinate 2,578,369 of NZ_CP017147.1, read as the reverse complement.
GCCCTCTCAATAGGAGGCGCTGCAGGAGGCGCTGCGGCTCCGTCCCACCGCAACAATTAGCGGCACACCCTCATCCCTGCCCTTCTTCCTGATCTCGGGCCTGCCCGAGAGCAGCACTCAAAGTGTCGAAGTCGGATATACCCGACTTCGATGCGGGAGAAGGGTTCCCCGCGCCTCTCTCATATCCCCGCATACATCCGCCCCGGCTCGAAAATTCCGGCCGGGTCGAAACTCGTCTTGATGCCCGCTGTGACCCGCAGCAGCGGTTCCGCCAGCGGCTCGAACACCGGCACACTGGCACGGATCGCGTCCGGCGCGCGCACCAGCGTGGCGTGGCCGCCGAGCGGCCTGATCGCGGCCCGGATCGCGGCTGCGCCGGCATCCTCCGCATCGGGCACCGCGAGCCAAACCAGCCCGCCGCCCCAATCATAGAACCAGCGCGCCTGAGGCAGCGCATTCGCGATCGTGGCGATCGCCCTGGGTCCGTTCGTCGGCGCCAGCGACAAGCGCCAGACCGCCTCCTGGGTATCGGCGAAGAAGCCTGCGTCGCGCACCTCCTGCCACAGCGCCTCGGAGCCCGCCCCCTCCAGCAGCTCCGGCGCACCATGGGCGGCCAGCAGCGCGGCGAGCTCGGCGGCGCGATAGTCGATCGAGGCGGAGACATTCTCCAGCCGCAGCAGCGTCCGAGCCTCACCAGTGCCGATGCCGGCTGGCAGATGCGCCGCCGCGAAAGGCTCGAAGGGCGAGCCGAGCGCAGTCGAGAGCAGCCCGACCGCCGCCTCGTCCGGCAAACCGCGCCAGATCAGCGTGACAACGCGCTCCGGCTTCGGCAGCACGCGGAAGACGACTTCGGTGAGGAAGCCCAGCGTCCCAAAACTGCCGGCGACGAGCTTCACAAGATCAAGCCCGGTGACGTTCTTCATCACCCGCCCGCCGGACTTGATCGCCTCGCCCCGGCCATTGATCAGCCTGATGCCGATGAGCGAATCGCGCGCCGCGCCGGCATTGATGCGGCGCGGGCCGGAAATATTGCCCGCCGCGACCGCCCCGATCGTCGGTTCGCCCTCCGTGCCCAGCAGCGCGCGATGGTCCATCGGCTCGAAGGGCAGCATCTGGCCGCGTTCGGCCAGCGTCTCCTGCACAAGCGAAAGCGGCGTGCCGGCGCGCGCGCCGATCACCATCTCGGCCGGCTCATAGAGCGTGATGCCTGTGAGGCCCGCGCTGCAGAGCGTGCTCGCCGCCTGCGACGGCCGCCCGAGACCGCTGCGCGTGCCGCCACCGCGAATGGCGAGCGGTATGCCGCTGGCGACCACGGATTTGACGACGGCGCAAGCCTGCGCCTCAGTGGTGGGGGTGTGGATAATCACGCTGCCACCCTGCCCTCAAGCGGAAACACCTTCGCCGGGTTCATCAGCCACTGCCCATCGAACACCGCCCTCACTCGCATCTGCTGCTGCAGATCCTCGGGATTGAACTGCACCGTCATCAGGTCGCGCTTCTCGATGCCGACGCCGTGCTCGCCGGTCAGGCAGCCGCCGACCTCGACGCAGAGCTTGAGGATGTCCATGCCGGCATCCTCGGCCTTCTGCGCCTCGACCGGGTCGTTGCAGTTGTAGAGGATCAGCGGGTGGAGATTGCCGTCGCCGGCATGGAAGACATTGGCGACGCGCAGGCCATAGCCCTTCACGATCTCGGCCATGCGCCGCAGCACATGCGGCAATTGCCCGGTCGGGATCGTGCCGTCCATGCAGATATAGTCGGCGATGCGGCCGGTCGCGCCGAAGGCGGATTTCCGACCCTTCCAGATCGCCGCCGTCTCCATCGCCGATTTGCTCTCCTTGACCGTCTTGACGCCATGCTCGCGGGCGATGGCGACGATGCGGGCGAGCTGGGCGTCCATCTCGGCATCCGAGCCTTCAACCTCGATGATCAGGAGCGCCTCGACATCCATCGGATAGCCGGCATGGGCGAAGGCCTCGCAGATCTCGATCGCCGGCTTGTCCATGAACTCCATCGCGACGGGAATGATGCCGGCACCGATGATGGCGGCGACCGCCTCGCCCGCCTGCTCGCTGGTGGGGAAGCCGAACAGCACCGGCCTCGCCCCTTCGGCCGAGCGCAAGATGCGCACCGTGGCTTCCGTGACGATGCCGAGCTGGCCTTCCGAACCGACGATCAGGCCGAGGATGTCGAGGCCGGCGGAGTCGAGATGGGCGCCGCCGATGTCGACGATGCTGCCGTCGAGCATCACCAGCGTGACGCCGAGCACGTTGTTGGTGGTGACGCCGTATTTCAGGCAATGCGCCCCGCCCGAATTCATGCCGATATTGCCGCCGATCGAGCAGGCGAGCTGCGAGGACGGGTCTGGCGCGTAGAAGAAGCCTTCGGCCATGACCTCGCCGGTCACCGCGAGATTGGTGACGCCGGCCTGCACTTTCGCCGTGCGGTTGGCGTAGTCGATCTCGAGGATACGGTTCATCTTGGAGACGCCGATGACGACCGCGTCCTCCTGCGGGATCGCACCGCCGGCGAGCGAGGTGCCCGCCCCGCGCGGCACGACCGGCACGCCCTGCGTGCCGCAGAATTTCAGCACCGCCGCGACCTCCTGCGTGGTCGAGGGCAGCACGACGGCCAGCGGCAGGCGGCGATAGGCGGTCAGCGCATCGGTCTCGTAAGGGCGGCGCTCATCGGCCGAGGTGATCAGCGCCTCGGGCGCGACCAGCTTGGCGAGGCCGGCGATGATCTCGTCGCGGCGGGCGAGGATGCTCTCGTCGGGCACGGGAAAGGCGATGGCTGACATGAACGGCCTCGGATCGTTGCAGGCATTCCGCTCCCCGTCATTGCGAGCGCAGCGAAGCAATCCAGTCTCGTAGGGCACGGCGGCCCTCGATTGCTTCGTCGCTGCGCTCCTCGCAATGACGATGGCGCGAGCCACGCTCAAAGCGAGGCGTAGCCGCAACAACCCTAGACCAATTCCAACTGGCTTGCAGTGCAACCAACGTCCATGATTGTTTCCAATTCGGAAAAGATGAGGGCGGCGCTATGGACCGGTTCGGCGATCTCGACGTCTTCGCCCGTGTCGTCACGGCCAAGAGCATGTCGGCGGCGGGCCGCCAGCTCAATCTCTCGCCGGCCGTCATCTCCAAGCGCATCCGGCGTCTGGAGGAGCGGCTCGGCGTGCGCCTGCTGCAGCGCACGACGCGGCAGCTCTCGCTGACCGAGGCCGGCCAGGGCTTCTATGAGCGCGTGGTCTCCGTGCTGTCCTCGATCGAGGACGCCGAGGCCTGGGTCGCCAGCGGCGCCGGCCAGGCGCGCGGCACATTGCGCGTCTCGGCGCCAACCTCCTTCGGGCGGCTGCATATCGCGCCGCATCTCAAGCCCTTCCTCGACACGCATCCGCAGGTGACGGTCGACCTGATGCTGGGCGACGCCTTCGTCGACATCGTCGGAGAAGGCTTCGACCTGGCGGTGCGCATCGCCGACCTCCAGGATTCTAGCCTCGTCGCCAAGCGGCTCGCGCCTAATCACCGCGTGCTTTGCGCCACGCCGGGCTATCTCGCCGCAGCCGGCACGCCCGGCAGCATCGAGGATCTGGCGCGCCATACGCTGATCGCGCACAACGCCGATCATTGGCGATTGGACGGGCCGGGCGGGCCAGTCAGCGTGCGCGTCAACGGACCCTTGCGGACCAATTCGAGCGAGGTGGTGCGCGAGGCGCTGCTGGCCGGCCTCGGCATCGCGCTGCGCTCGACCTGGGATGTCGGGCCGGAGCTGAAATCGGGCGCCTTGCAGCGCGTCCTGCCGGAGTATTCCGTCGGCAAGCGCGTCGCGGTCTATGCGGTCTATCCCAGCCGCCGGCATATGGAGCAGAAGGTGCGCGCCTTCGTGGACTATCTCGGCGAGCTCTATGGCGCGACGCCGTATTGGGATGAGGGGCTGGGGTTGTGATGTCGCGGCCCTTGCGAAGAGATGCGCGGGGAACCCCTCTCCTGCATCGAAGTCGGGTCTACTCGACTTCGACACTCAAGGCGCTGAACTCGGGCAGGCCCGAGTTCAGTGAGAGGAGCAGGGTGGGTGTAGGCCGCTTAACCAGTTGTGTGATGACCTTGCCGTCATTGCGAGCGCAGCGAAGCAATCCAGGAGACGTAGAGCGAGCCCTCCTGGATTGCTTCGCTGCGCTCGCAATGACGATGGAGTAACCGTCAGGTCACGGCCCAAGCGTCAAACGTCCGGCCCTCACCCTGCCCTCTCCCACACGGGAGAGGGTTCCCCGCGCACGAACAATGAAGCGATGCGTTTCCAGAGATTGTCGGCACGGCCAAGATCGTCGATCTTCCCCGCAACGATGGAGGAGACGATTCTATGTTCGGCGTGCTCGAAGGCACTAGCGTCGAGGTCCTCGACCCGCGCTTCCATCGCATCGTCCCCGGCTCCGCCCGCGTCGAGCGGCTCTGGACCGGCGCGCGCTGGTCGGAAGGGCCGGCCTGGTTTGCCGCCCACAACACGCTGGTCTGGTCGGACATCCCCAATGACCGGATGCTGCGCTACGACGCGCTGACCGGCCAGGTCGGCGTCTTCCGCCAACCGGCCCGGAACTCCAACGGCAACACGGTCGATCGCCAGGGCAGGCTCGTGACCTGCGAGCATGGCGGACGTCAGGTAACGCGCACCGAGCATGACGGCTCCGTCACCGTGCTGGCGAGCCACTTCAACGGCAAGCGGCTGAACTCGCCCAATGACGTCGTGGTCAAGTCGGACGGCTCGATCTGGTTCACCGACCCCGATTACGGCATCCTCACCGATTACGAGGGCAATAAATCCGACAGCGAGATCGGGCGTTGCAACGTCTACAGAATAGACCCGCAATCAGGCGCCGTGACCATCGTCACCGATGATTTCGTCAAGCCCAACGGCCTCGCCTTCTCCCTCGACGAGACCATCCTCTACATCGCCGACACCGGCGCGAGCCATGACCCCGTCAACGGCCCGCGCCATATCCCGCGCCTGCCGGCTCGGGGCGGATGGCGCGACGCTCGGGCGTTCCGAGATCTTCGCGACCTGCACGGCCGGCCTGTTCGACGGCTTCCGGCTGGATGTGACCGGCCGGATCTGGACCAGCGCGGCCGATGGCGTGCACATCTACCACCCCGACGGCACGCTGATCGGCAAGGTCACGATCCCCGAGATCGTCGCCAACGTCGCCTGGGGCGGGCCCAAGCTCAACCGCCTGTTCATCTGCGGCACGACCTCGCTCTATGCGGTGTTGACGCACACCAACGGGGCGCGCTGAGTGAGCGACCGAGCCACGGGCCCCTTTCGCGGCTCGTGGCATAGGCCTTGCTGAATTGCATGCAGCTTCCCGCATAGAGGTGCATGCATGTTCAAACGCTTGGCAATCACGGCCGCGCTTGCCTTTTCCTTGGCCAGCGCGGCGCAGGCGGAATCGGTCGTCCGCTACGGCATCTCGCTCGCCGACATCCCGCTGACCTCCGGCCAGCCCGACCGCGGCGCCGGAGCCTATAAATTCACCGGCTACACGCTCTACGACCCGCTGGTCGCCTGGGAGATGGACATCGCCGACAGGCCGGGCAAGCTCGTGCCCGGGCTCGCAACCGCGTGGAAGGTCGACGCCAACGACCAGAAGAAATGGCTCTTCACCCTGCGCGAGGGCGTGAAGTTCCATGACGGCAGCGCCTTCGACGCTGCCGCCGTGGTCTGGAACCTCGACAAGGTCCTGGACGAGAAGGCCCCGCATTACGACCGCCGCCAGGCCGCGCAGGTGAAGCCGCGCCTGCCTTCGATCGCGAGCTACCGGGTGGTCGATGCGAAGACCGTCGAGATCACCACCAAGGCGGTCGACTCGTTCTTCCCCTACCAGATGCTCTGGTTCCTGGTTTCGAGCCCGGCGCAATATGAGAAGCTCGGCAAGGACTGGGACAAGTTCGCGCTGACGCCCTCGGGCACCGGTCCGTTCAAGCTCGACAAATTCGTGCCGCGCGAGCGCGCCGAGCTCGTCCGGAACCCGGATTACTGGAACAAGAACCGCCTCGCCAAGGTCGACCGCCTGATCCTGCTGCCGATCCCCGAGGTGCTGGCGCGCACCAACGCGCTGATCACCGGCCAGGTCGACCTGATCGAGACGCCGGCTCCCGACACCGTGCCGCGCCTCAAGCAGGCCGGCATGAGGATCGTCGAGAACGTCACGCCCCATGTCTGGAACTACCATCTCAGCGTGGCGCCAGGCTCGCCCTGGACGGATCTGCGCCTGCGCAAGGCGATGAACCTCGCCATCGACCGCAACGGCATCGTCGAATTGCTCAACGGCCTCGCCAAGCCGGCGGTCGGCCAGGTCGATCCGGCGAGCCCCTGGTTCGGCAAGCCTAACTTCCAGATCAAATATGATCCCGATGCCGCCAGGAAGCTCCTGGCCGAGGCCGGCTATTCCAAGGAGAAGCCGCTGAAGGCGACCTTCGTCATCGCCCAGGGCGGCACCGGGCAGATGCAGTCGCTGCCGATGAACGAGTTCATCCAGCAGAACCTCAGGGATGTCGGCATCGAGCTCGACTTCAAGGTCGTCGAGCTCGAGGTGCTCTATACGCGCTGGCGCAAGGGCGCGAAGGACGAGATGAACGCCGATGTGACCTCGAACAACATCGCCTATGTCACCTCCGACCCGCTCTACGCGATCATCCGCTTCTTCCACTCCAACCAGGTTGCGCCGGTCGGCGTGAACTGGGGCACTTATGCGAGCCCGGTGGTCGACGGCTATCTCGACGAGGCGATGAAGACCTTCGACGTCGCCAAGCAGGACGAACTGCTCGCCAAGGCCCATGCCCAGATCGTCGACGACGCCGTGCTGGTCTGGGTGGTGCACGACACCAACCCGCATGTGCTCTCGCCGAAGATCAAGAAATTCGTGCTGGCCCAGCACTGGTTCCAGGACCTGACCACGATCGGGGTGGATTGAGGCTCGGCGGCAACCACACCCTCCACCGTCATTCCGGGGCGACCCGCAGGGTCGAGCCCGGAACCCATAACCACAGGTGCAAGAGAATAAGGCGTCCCGGCCGGAGCGCGTCATTCTGCATCGACTGCGGTTATGGGTTCCAGGCTCTTCGCTGCGCGAAGCCCCGGAATGACGGCGCGGGTATGAAAAGCCGTTGGGCGAACTCGCCCTTCACCCCTTCGGCGGCTCCGCCTTCATCTTCGCCACGAGCAGCGGCATGGCCAGCCCCAGCGCCATGAAGCGCGCGAGGTGGTGGGCGCCGACATAGAGCGGGTCGAGCCCCAGCGCGAAGGCGAGCATCGCCATCGCTTCCAGCCCGCCGGGTGCGAAGGCTGCCATGGCGGTCGCATAGGGCACGCCGGCGAGCCAGGCGGCCGGCCAGGCGAAAGCGAAAGCCACGATCACCGACACGGCAAAACTGCCGATGGCGAGCGGGAACAAGGCGGCGAGCTCGGCGCGCTTCACATTCGAAACCCGCCCGCCCATCACCGCGCCGAGCAGGATGAGCACGGCGATCTGGATCGAGGCTGGCAAGGTGCCGTGAACCACGCCGCTGCCATGCAAGGCGGCGCTGGAGAAGGTCGAGCCGAGGATGATCGGCGCGGTGACGCCGAGCCGCTCGAAGACCAGCCCCGCGAAGAGCCCGCAGCCCAGGACCAGCAGCATCTCGCCGGCACCGGCGACCAGCATGGTCGGTGGCTGGCCGACAATGCCGCCACCGCTCGCCTGCATGACGCTGGGCAGGAGCGCGACCAGAACCAGGATGCGGAAGAGCTGGATGACGGCGATGCGGCCGATATTGGCGCCCTTGGCCTGCGCCACCGCGATCACCGCCGAAAGCGCGCCGGGCGCGGCGGCGAGCAGCGAGTCGATCCAGGACCAGCGCGCGACATAATGGAGATAGGCCCCCGTCGCGAGCATGATCGCGGCAAGCCCGAGGAACAGCACGGCGAGCGAGCCCGGATAGCGCGCCACCGCCACCAGCGCTTCGGGCGTCGCGGCCGAGCCGATCAGCGCGCCCGATAGCAGCATGGTCGAATCGAACCAGGGCTTGCGCAGATCGGGCAAGGGCCTGAGCACGCCGACCACCGCGACCAGCAGCATCGAGCCGGACAGCCAGGCGGCCGGGACGTCGAACAACGCCAGGCAGGCGCCGCCGCAAGCCGCGAGCGCGATGACCGCTACCTCGCGCCATAGGATCATCAGCCGTGTCGAGGGATGATATCCGAAGCGAGCCATGGCATCCGCGCTGGGCGTCGCGATGAAGTGCGGCGCCAAGGCGAGCTATTGGCCGGTGCATGCGCCCCGGTCAATTTCGGATGTGTCGAGGCGGCGCAGCCCTGCCCTGCATGCAGGACAGGCTCGAGCTTAGGCTCAGGTAGCGAGCGCCTTCTGGAGCCGCGCCACGACCTCGACGAGGTCGGACGCCTTGCGCGCGAAGCAGAGCCGCAAGCCGGTCTCGCCACCCGGGCCGAAGGCGGTTCCCGGCGCGAGGCCGACATTGGCCTTGTCGACCAATTCGATCGCCAGCGCCCGCGAATCGCTGCGGCCGTCGACGCTGAAGAACTGATAGAAGGCGCCGTCGGGCGCCGCGAGCGAGACCCGGTTGGTCGCCAGCAAGCCCTCGGAGATGATCTTGCGGCCTTCGGCGGCGCGGGCAATTTGCTGCGCGACGAAGGGCTCGCCCTCCTCGAGCGCGGCGATGGCGGCGCGCTGGACGAAAACGGGCGAGCCCGAGGTCGAATACTGGATCAGGTTCTCGATGACCTGGCCGAGCGCGGGCGGCGCCTCGATCCAGCCGACGCGCCAGCCGGTCATGGCCCAGTTCTTCGAGAAGGTCTGGACGAAGAGGACGCGGTCCTCCGGCTCCATCACGTCATGGAACGAGGCGGCACGCGGGGAGCCGTCATAGACGAAGCGGGCATAGATCTCGTCGGCGATGATCCAGATGCCGTGCTTGCGGGCGAGCGCGAGCAGCGCGCCCATCTCCGCCTTCGTCGCGGTCCAGCCGGTGGGGTTGGCCGGCGAGTTGATCACCAAAGCGCGGGTCCTGGGCGTGATCGCGGCGGCGAGCTTGTCGAGATCGAGCTTGAAGCGGCCATGCTCCAGATCCATCGGCACGCAGACGGCCTTGGCGCCGGCGATGCCGATCGCGGCGGCGAAGTTCGGCCAGGCCGGGGTCGGGATCACCAGTTCGTCGCCGGGACCGGCGATCAGGCGGACCGCGATCTGAACCGACTGCATGCCCGAGCCGGTGACGAAGAAGCGGTCGGAGGAGAAGGGCTGGCCGTAAAGCGCGGTGTGGTAGCGGGCGAGCGCCTCGCGCAATTCGGGGATGCCGCGCTGCCAGGTGTAGAACGTCTCGCCATCGGCCAGCGACTTGTTGGCGGCGCGCGCGATGAAATCGGGCGTCGGGAGATCGCCCTCACCGACCCAGAGCGGGATCAAGCCCTGCTTGAGGCGACCGTGATTGACCACCTCGACGATGCCGCTCTCGGGCGCATTGCGGGCTTCGGGCCGAAGATCGGCGATCAGGCTGGCGCCCGGCAACGTCGTGGTGGTCATGAACTGAACCTCGCGAAAGTGACCCACCTTCCTTTAGCCGATAGCGGCGCGGGCAAGCATGAAATCGCGAGATCGGGTCGATCGGTCGCGGTGATGAATCGCCGCGACCGATCGAAGAGTTTTCAGGCCGACTTCTTCTTCAAGAGGTCGCGGATTTCGGCGAGCAGGACGATGTCCTCGGCCGGGGGAGCAGGCGGCGGCGGGGCCTCGGCCTTGGTGCGCTGCAGCCTGTTGATGCCCCGCACGACCAGGAACAGCACGAAGGCGATGATCACGAAATTGATCGCCACGGTCACGAACGAACCATAGGCGAAGACCGCGCCCTGCTTCTTGGCCTCGACGAGGATGGGAGAGGTCACGGCCTTGTTGAGGCCGATGAAGTAGTTCGAGAAATCGACGCCGCCAAGCGCTCCGATGAAAGGCATGATCACGTCGCTGACCAGCGAATCGACGATCTTGCCGAAGGCTGCGCCAATGATCACGCCGATGGCGAGATCGACGACATTGCCCTTCAGTGCGAATTTCTTGAATTCCTCAAGCATGCTCTGCCCCCTTCTCGTGGCTGTCTTGCTCGCGGCGCGCGTTAGCTCCGAGCCGAATTCAAAACGCTAACGGAGTCGCGCGGGCGTTAGAAGACCCCGCTCGCCGCAAAGTTGCAGCCTGCACAGCTGCCTACCTCGCCCTGACCGCGCCGAAAGCGCTATGGCGAGGGGCACGCTGCGAGGTTAGGTTGCGCAACGCCGAATTGCGGCGCTGGAGGCGCAATGATCCCCGCTTGGTCCGTGATCCTGGTGGCGCTGGCCTATCTGTGCGGCCTGTTCGCGGTCGCCCATATCGCCGACACCTCCGGGCACAGGCTGATCACCGGCCGGGCACGCGCAACGATCTATGCGCTGGCGCTCGGCGTCTACTGCACCTCCTGGACCTTCTACGGCTCCGTCGGCTTCGCCAACCGGGCCGGCTTCGACTTCCTGGGCATCTATGTCGGGCCGATCCTGGTGATCGGCTTCGGCCACCGCTTCGTCGGGCGCATCGTCGAGATCGCCAAATCGCAGAACATCACCTCGATCGCCGATTTCGTCGGCGCGCGCTACGGCAAGAGCGAGCGCGTGGCGGCGCTGGTCTGCATCGTCGCGGTCATCGGCGCGCTGCCCTATATCGCGCTCCAGCTCAAGGCGGTGGCGAATTCGCTCTCGGTCTTCCTGATCGCCACCGGCGGCCATGCCCTGACGCCTGACGTTCCGGTCCTGAGCGACCTCGCCTTCCTCGTGGCAATAGTGCTGGCGGGCTTCGCCTGTGCCTTCGGCACGCGCCATATCGATGCCACCGAGCACCAGGACGGCCTCGTGCTCGCGATCGCAGTCGAGTCGCTGATCAAGCTCGTCGCCTTCCTCGTGCTCGGCGTCTTCATCGTCTACGGCCTGTTCGACGGCGCCGGCGATCTCCTCGCCAAGGCGGCGCGGCTGCCCAACGGCGCGCCGCCGCTCTGGGAGCGGACCTCGAGCTGGCCGACCTTCCTGACCCTGACCCTGCTCTCCTCCTGCGCTGCGCTGCTGCTGGCGCGGCAGTTCCACATGACGATCGTCGAGAATCGCGACGCCCGCGACGTCCGCCGCGCGGCCTGGATGTTTCCGCTCTACCTCATCCTGATCAATCTCTTCGTGCTGCCATTGGCGATGGCCGGCGAATTGCTGATGCCGGGCGCCGATATCGACCGCGACATGACCGTGCTGCTGCTGCCGCTGCAGAGCGAGGCCAGTCTGCTCGCGCTGATCGTCTTCGTCGGCGGGCTCTCGGCCGCGACCGCGATGGTAATCGTCGCCTCCGTCGCGCTTGCCATCATGATCTCGAACCACCTCGTCATGCCGCTGCTGCTGCGCGGGCGCGGCGGCCTGAGCGACCCGGCGAGATCCATGGCGATGCTAACCGCGCAGCGCGGCGGCAGCAGCAACAGCAACGGCACGACGGGCGGCGATCTCGGCTCGCAGGTCGTGATCATTCGCCGCGCCGCGATCCTGCTCGTGATCCTGCTTGGCTACGCCTATTACCGCGCCGCCGGCGAGGCCGCCCTGGTCTCGATCGGACTGCTCTCCTTCGCCGCGACGGCGCAGATCGCGCCGGCCTTCTTCGGTGGGCTGGTCTGGCGGCGCGGCACGGCGCTCGGCGCCGCGGCGGGCCTGACCATCGGCATCCTGGTCTGGGCCTATACGCTCCTGCTGCCGAGCCTCGTCCATGCCGGCAGCTTCTGGGAGGCGCTGGTCTCCAACGGGCCCTACGGCATCGCGGCGCTACGGCCGGAAGCGCTGCTGGGGCTCGACCTGCCGGCCTTGCCGCATGGCGTGGTCTGGAGCCTGGGCCTCAACATCCTCGCCTATATCGGCTTCTCCTTGCTGCGGCCCGCCAATGCGATGGAGCGGCTCCAGGCCAATGCCTTCGTCGAATCCGACAAGGCGACGATGGCGCAATCCTTCTCGCTCTGGCGCTCCAGCGTCACGGAAGCCGAATTGCAATCGACCATCGGCCGCTATCTCGGCCAGGAGCGGACGCAGCGCGCCTTCGAGGGCTTCGCCAGCGGGCGCGGCGAGGAGCCCAACGCCAATCGCGAAGCCGATATCCATATGCTGCGCTTCGGCGAGCACCTGCTCTCCTCGGCGATCGGCGCAGCGTCATCGCGCCTCGTGCTGTCGCTCCTGCTGCGGCGGCGCAACCTCTCGACGGAAGCCGCCTTCAAGCTGCTCGACGACGCTTCGGCTGCGCTGCAATACAACCGTGACATCCTCCAGCACGGGCTCGACCATGCCGGCCAGGGCATCACCGTGCTCGACCGGAACCTGCGCCTGCTCGCCTGGAACCAGGCCTTCATCCAGCTCTACGACCTGCCGCCCTCGCTGGTGCGCTTCGGCACCGGGCTCGACGAGGTCGTGCGCTATAATGCGGCGCGCGGCGCCTATGGCGACGGCCAGCAGGACGAATTGATGGCGGCGCGGCTGGAGAGCTTCGTCAGGGATCGCGAGCCGGTGCGGCTCAAGCTCTACCCGTCCAAGAAGGTCATCGAGATCCGCTCCAACCCGCTGCCCGATGGCGGCCTCGTCACGACCTATACCGACATCACCCAGGCGGTGGAGGCGCATGAGGAACTCGAGCGCACCAACGAGACCCTGGAGCGCCGCGTCGCCGAGCGCACCGAGGAGATCCTGCGGGTCAACACCGAATTGCAGCGCGCCAAGGCCGAGGCCGACGAGGCCAACGCCTCGAAAACCCGCTTCCTCGCCGCCGCGAGCCACGACATCCTGCAGCCGCTGAACGCAGCCAGGCTCTACGCCACCTCGCTGGTCGAGCGCGACCGCACCGCCGGCAGCCCCGATCTCGCCGAGAACATCGACGCCTCGCTCGACGCGGTCGAGGAGATCCTGACCGCCTTGCTCGAAATCTCACGGCTCGACGGCGGCGCGCTGAAGCCCGAGCTCACCGCCTTCCGCGTCGACGAATTGATGCGCCAGCTCCAGCGCGAATTCGAGCCGAGCGCGCAGGAGAAGGGCTTGAAGCTCGTCTTCATGCCGACTGCGATGGCGCTGCGCTCGGACCGGCGATTGCTGCGCCGCCTGCTGCAGAACCTGGTCTCGAACGCGATCAAATACACACCCAGCGGCAAGATCGTGGTCGGCTGCCGGCGGCGCGGCGCGCAGGTTTCGGTCGAGGTGCTCGATACCGGGCTCGGCATCCCGCAAAGCAAGCAGAAGACGGTGTTCCGCGAGTTCCAGCGGCTCGACCAGGGGGCGAAAGTGGCGCGTGGCCTGGGACTTGGCCTCTCCATCGTCCAGCGTATCGCGCGCACGCTCGACCACAAGCTGACCCTGGTCTCGACGCCGGGGCGCGGCACGCGCTTCTCGGTTCTGGTGCCGCGCGCCTCGCCGCTGCCGGCGATGTCGACCAGCGCCGCGCCGCGCCATGCGCCGGCAGGCCAGCTCGCCGGGCTGAAGCTGCTGGTGCTCGACAATGAGCCGGCGATCCTCGACGGCATGAAGCAGCTGCTCGGCGGCTGGGGCTGCACGGTCGCGATCGCAGCCAGCGTCGAGGAGGCCCAGCTGTCGCTGCGCACGCATGGCGACCCCGACGTGCTGATCGCCGATTACCATCTCGATCATGGCAACGGGCTGACCGCGATCAGCACGCTGCGCCAGCGCACCAGCGCTGCCATGCCCGCGATCCTGCTGACGGCCGACCGCACGCCGCAGGTGCGCGAGGCGGCCGCCGCGCTCGACGTCCACCTGCTGAACAAGCCGCTGAAGCCCGCCGCCCTGCGCGCGCTCCTGGCGCAGTGGCGGGCGACGCGGCTGGCGGCGGAGTAGCTGGAAACCTCGGCTGGCCCCAGAACTCAGCGCCCCGAGGAACCCGCTTGCCGCATCGCCTCTTCCGACGCCAGGAAGGCCGCGACCTCGGGGCTCGGCTCCGGGCTCGTCGTCGCGATGCCGATCTCCGCCATCAGCGTCGCGACGGGCACATAGCTCTTGCCGGTGCGGTCATAGAGTGCGGCGCGGACGAGCGCGACGGCTGCAACAATCTCGCTGCCGTCACGCGCCCGGCTCAGCACGCGATGCTGCATCACCAGCCAGCTATTGCTCCAGCACAGGATCGCAGTCTCGAGCCGGAAGGGCCTGAACAAGCGCAATTCCCGGCGGAAGCGGATCGTGCCGGCATTCACCACCGGCACCCAGCGATGCCGCAGTACCGCGCGCCAGAGGCCTGTGCGCAGCATCAGGTCGGTGCGGCCAAGATCCATCAGCGTCCAGTACCGGCCATTATTCATATGCAGGCTGGTGTCGAGATCATGGGGCCAGACGCGGAAGGCCAGCAGCGAGGGCGCCTCCAGCGGCTTGAGCCTTGGGCGGAACGCCGTGGTCGCGAGAAGCCAGAGCAGGCGGAACCAGAGATTCATGGCAGCTTCCCGATTGACGATAGTTCACCTGTAAACATTTGCACATATGTGACGAAATCCCGCTTGGCTACACCGTCGACATCGGCTCATGCTCGAGCCGACAGGATGCTTGCGCATTCGCGGGCGCTCGACCCGCCCCCAAGAGCAGGATGCGAAAAAGTGGGAACCGGTTTTTCGCATTGATCCTGCTCTAACTCTTGGATGAGAGACGGATTCAGATTTCAGATGGGATCACTCAGTGATCTCATCTGAAATCATCCAGCTCTTGCGACCGACAGGATTTTCGGCATGCCGACCTTGCACGTCTCCTCGCTGTCGCGGCTCCACGAGACCGTGGCCGCCGTGCGCGCCAGCCATGTGGTGACGCTGATCAACGTCAACACGGTGGTCGAGCGGCCCGCCGGCATCGCTCCGGAGCGCCATCTCTTCCTCGGCATGTCCGACATCGTCGCGCCGATGGACGGGCACATCATACCGGCCGAGGCGCATGTCGAGCGCTTCCTGGGCTTCGTCGGCGAATGGGACCGCGCCGCGCCGCTGGTGATCCATTGCTGGGCCGGCATCAGCCGCTCGACGGCAGCAGCCTTCATCGCCGCCTGCGCTCTCGGGCCGGGGCGCAATGAGGAGGAGATCGCCAGCGCCTTGCGCACCGCCTCGCCCTCGGCGACCCCGAATGCGCGGCTCGTCGCCATCGCCGACGGGATGCTCGGCCGGCATGGCCGGATGAGCGCCGCGATCGAGCGGATCGGCCGGGGCGAAGATGCCTTCGAGGGCACGCCGTTTCAGCTCGCCTTGGCCTGAAAGGCGGGCGGAATCCGGCTTTCAGGCCCGGCAGCATCGTGCGGGCTGCGGCGTAGCTCGCGTCGAACAAGTCGCGATTTTTCCGTTCCGACGCAGAATATTGCTTGCGCCCGCCGGATTTTGCGACAATGCATCCGGCAAGAGGGGTTTTGCCAGCGCCATGACGATCGAACTCGATTCCCGCGACCGCTCCATCCTGCGCATCCTGCAGATGGACGGGCGGATCACCAATTCCGACCTCGCCGAGAAGGTGCATCTGTCGCCCTCGGCCTGCCTGCGCCGGGTCCGCCAGCTCGAGGAGAGCGGGCTGATCCGTGGCTATGCGATGCTGCTCGACGACAAGATCGCGGGCTTTCCCGGCACCGCCTTCGTCTTCGTCACACTCGACCAGCAGGGCCGCGCTTCGCTCGAAGGCTTCGAGCAGGCGGTGCAGAACCTGCCCGAGATCCTGGAATGCCATCTGCTCGCCGGCGCGCATGATTATCTGATGCGCGTGATCTACCGCGACAGCGCCGATTTCGAACGCATCCACACCGACATCATCACGCAATTGCCGGGCGTCACCCGCGTGCAATCGACGCTGACGCTGCGCACCATCAAGAAGAGTTCGGCGCTGCCGGTGTGACGCCCGGGGTTGCGGCACGCGCCCTGGAGACCGATAAGCTCTGGTCAAATGGGAATCGCGCCAGTGACCGAAGCCAAGCAGAACTCAGACATCGCCGCCCTGCCCTTCGAAGCGGCGCTCAAGGAACTCGAGGCGATCGTCGCCAAGCTCGAGCGCGGCGACGTGCCGCTCGAGGAATCGATCGACATCTACACGCGCGGCGAGGCCCTGAAGGCGCGCTGCGACGCGCTATTGAAGCAGGCCGAGGCGCGCATCGAGAAGATCACGCTGGGCGCCGACGGCAAGCCGACCGGGACCGCGCCGCTCGACGTCGAAAACTGAGCGCGGGCAGCTTCGGGGGATGACCGGGGTTCCAAAGATCGCGGCAAGGCCCGCGCCGGCGCTGACGCTGCCTCTCGCCTTCGAGACGCAGCTGACATTGGCGGACGTCACCGAAGCCTCCCTGCTCGCCAACGCCCCGCTGATCCGGCCCAACCGCCGGCGCCTGCTGACCATCGGCCTGCCGAGCCTGTGGTTCTTCGCCATCCTCGGTGCCTTCGCCGGTTGGCGCCCCGCCCGCAGCCCGTTGAGCTTGGCGCAGCTCGGCGATTTCCTGACCATCTTCATCGGCGACATGCCCTTCTACCTGCTGCTCGTCATCTCGGCGGGGGTCGTGCTGTGGTGGCTGATCCATCCCTGGCGGATGCGGCGGCTCATGCAAAAGGCCCTGCGCGCCGCCGGCTTCGAGACGCCGATCCTGCTGCGCTACGTCATCGCAGCCGACGGGCTGACGACGCGGGAGCCGCAGCGCGAGAGCTTCACGCCGTGGCGCCACATCTCCAGGCTGGATGAGGGGCGCGATCACCTCTTCTTCGTGCTGCCGTCGCAGGAGGAAACGGTCGCGCTGCCGAAGCGGGCCATTCCCGCCGGCCAGATCGACACCCTGCGCAGCTGGCTGGAACAGTGGATCGGCGCGCCGCAGGTGCTGCCGGAGCCGCCTGCTCCGCCGCAGGAGGCCCTCAGCTTCGAGGTCGTCATGGAACCGAGGGACTGGGCCGCCCATGTCGCCTGGTATCAGGATCTGCCCGCGCTGCGCCGCGCGCGCCGATGGGGCATCGTCCGCAACTGGCTGCTGGCGAGCCTTGCGGTGCCGGTCCTCACTATTGCGGCCTGGGCACTCGATACGGAGCGGCTGCCGGTCTCGCTGGCCCTGCCGATCTTCTGGGACCTGTTCCCCAGCTTCTTCTGGAAACCCGCGCTGGCCTTCGGCGTGCTGGCGGCGCTGCGGCTTGCCTTCGACAGACCGCTGATGCGCTGGTTCGCCGGCCACTCGGGCGCCATGCTGAATAAGAGCACGAGCAAGACGCCGAACCGCTTCGTGGTCGACGACAGCGGCATCCTCACGGTCAAAGGCGCCGCCACCACCTTTGTCAAATGGCCGGGCGTGATCGGCCTCGAGCGCCTGCCGGAGCATTGGCTAATGCGGATCAGCCGGGGCTCGACGCTGATCGTGCCGCGGCGCGCCCTGGATCCGGCGCAGGCCGAACGCCTGGAAGCGTTGTGCTCCCACCACATTCAGCAGGCATGATGCGACAGGAGGGACGCGTCATGAAGGTTCTCGCCGCATCCGTCGTCGCCACGGGCCTCAGCCTCTCCGCACTGCAGGCTGGCGCGCAGGAGCGCGTGCTGCGCATGGATGACGGGCTCCAGCTCACCCTCCCCGAGGGCTGGCGCCTGGACGAGGCCGGCGACAACCCGTTCGACGCGACCGGCCGCAGGCGTGTGCATCTCGTCTGCGAAACGCCGGCCTGCAAGCATACGCAGGAGACCTGCACCTTCGTGCTGCGCACCAAACCGGTGGCGGGCGCAAACGACGCGGCCCGCCTCGCCAGCCTCTACGAATCCCCGCTCACCCGCTATGCCCGCCTGAAGAGCGTGCTGAAGAGCACCAGCAAGGACGCCGAGATCCGCCAGGACCTCGCCATCCGGCGTATCGGCGAACGCGACTGGTACGTCGTCGAGACCGATGCACGGCACAACTACAAATCCGGGTTCTTCGCCGAGACGGTCATCGACGGGACTTATCTCGGGGCCATCTGCAAGACCTGCGAAACCGGCGAAATCCGCCATCAGGGCGGCCAGCAGATGCTGATGAGCCTGAGGTCTGACAAGACGCGATCCGCCGCCCTGCGATAGGGCGGAGGCGCCTCGATCGCGTTCCGCTCTCCCGGTGCCGACTAGATGGTTTTCCAGACAACCTGTGCCGTCATTGCGAGGAGCGCGAGCGACGAAGCAATCCATGTGTGGACGGCCCCTTATTTGCAAGATGGAAGCTGTGGTTGGTCTGGTCGCTTGCGGTCATGTGTCCGGCCTGTTTGTGCGGGGTTTCCGCTGGCCAAGATGGTTTCCGCGGCGAGGGAGCCAAACAGGATAGCGACCTGTGACGGCCACTGGATTGCGCGGCATCGCCCTCGTCGAGGATCGACCGATCCCACCATCTGCTCCTTGTCTTGCAAGCTCGGCTCGCCGGCGCGGCGGAGGTTGGTGTCCGCGCCGGGATCTCGGTCAGGCAGCGGCCGGGCAGGCCTCTGGCCGCGCGTCGCTCGTGCGATAGCGTCCGCCCCTCGCCAGGAGGGCCCAGGCGATGCGGGCGAGCTTGTTGGCGAGTGCGATCGCGGCGAGCTTGGGTGGCTTGCGGGCGAGCAGGCTCGTGAGCCAGGGCATCGGCCGCCGGGCCTTGCCGCGCCGCACCTGCCAGACGACCGCCGTCGCGCCGACCACGAGGAGGCTGCGCAAGGTCTCGTCGCCGGCCCGCGTGATCCGGCCGAGGCGGGTTTTGCCGGCGGTCGAGTGGTCCTTCGGCGTCAGTCCGATCCAGGCCGCGAAATCCCGCCCCGACCGGAAGGCTTCGGGATGGGGCGTCTTCATCACGAGCGTGGTGGCGATGATCGGGCCGATCCCCGGCACCTCGGCCAGCCGGCGCGAGGCCTCGTTCGCAAGATGCCAGGCCTTCAGCCGCACCTCGATGGCACAAAGGCGCTCTTCGAGCTCGGCGAGTTCGAGGGCGAGCTCGGCGAACATCTCTCGGGCCAGGGGCGGGATCTCCGGATCGTCCTGCACCGTCTCCAGGAGCGGGCGCACATGCGCGGCGCCTTTGGCTCCCACATGGCCGAACTCGGCCCCATAGCCCCGGATCGTGTTGGCGAGCTGCGTCCGCCGCCGCCCCAGCCGTTCCCGCATCCCGGCCAACATCAGGTCGGCCTGCTGCCCGGCGCTCTTCATCGGCACGAAGCGCATGCTCGGCCGCCCGGCCGCCTCGCACAAGGCCTCCGCATCGGCCGCGTCGTTCTTGCCACGCTTCACATAGGGCTTGGCGAGCTGCGGCGCGATCAGCCGCACATCGTGACCCATCGCCGTCAGCACCCTGGCCCAGTGATGCGAGGCCCCGCACGCCTCCAGGACCACCAACGTCGGCGGAAGACGGGCGAAGAACGCCTCCATCGCCGACCGGCTCAGCTTGCGCTTCAGCACCACTCGCTCCGCCGCGTCGACCCCGTGCAGTTGAAAAAGACGCTTCGACGTATCCAACCCAATGCGTATAACCTGATCCATGGACGGCCTCCTCAGATGGTGTTTCGACAACCTCATCTTGGCACACAGATGCCGATCGGGGGCCGTCCACCCCAACAGGAGGGCTCGCTCTACGCCCTCTGGATTGCTTCGCTGCGCTCGCAATGACGGGGCAGGTTACGTGGAAAGCCATCTAACCGGCGCCGGCCCCTGTCGGCAGGCCGACGACCAGCTCCTCCACCAAGCGCGCAACATGCTGGACCGCAGGATCGCGGGCGCGGCGCTTGTGCCAGGCGATGTGCAGCGGGAAGCCCTCGACCGCGATCGGCGGCGGCAATGCGATGAGGCTTTCCCGGCCGGAGAGTGGCAGGCAGCGGCTCGGCAGCAGCACGATCATGTCCGAGCCCGCGAGCAGCGGCGGCACCATCAGGAAGCTTGGCACGACCATGCCGACATGGCGCTTACGGCCGAGCCGCGCCAGGGCTTCGTCCAGCGCGCCATGGGTCTCGCCGCGCCCCGAGACCAGGACATGCGGATAGGCCAGCCAGCGATCGAGATCGAAATCGACAGCCGCCGGGTGACCCTTGCGCATCGCAACGCGATAGGTCTCGCGCAGCAATTCCTGGCGCGTGAAATCGGCCTCGACCGAGGGAAAGACCGAGACCGCGAGATCGATCGTGCCCCGCGCCAGTCCTTCGAGCGCAGCGCCTGCGCCATGCCAGGGCATGATGGCGATGGTGATCCCTAGTGCGGTCGCGGCCAGCCGCCGGTGCAGCGATTGCGCGATGAGCGCGGCGGGATGATCGGCCATGACGATCCGCACCGTCTGCCGGATCGTCGACAGGTCGGGCTCCTGCTGCCGCAACAGCGCCGCCATGCCGGCCAGCACATCCTTGACCGGCTGCGCCAGCGCCTGGGCCTTCGGCGTCAGCACCATGCCCCCGGCGCCGCGTTCCAGCAGCCTGTCGCCGAAGAGCTGGCGGCAGCGCTCGAGTGCGCTCGATGCCGCGGGCTGCGACAGGCCGAGACGCTCGGCCGCCCGCGAGACATGAGCCTCTTCGAGCAGCGCGTCGAGGATGACGAGCAGGTTGAGATCGACGGCACGCAAATTCATGGGATGGATGATACTGTATACAAATCATCCATTGGAATGATTTTCTGGCGCGCAGCATTCTCCGGTCACCGCAAAGGAGATTGCCATGCCCAAGACCCTGATCCTGCTGTTCCACCCCCGCTATGCGCAGTCGCGCGCCAACCGGGCGCTCGTCGAGGCCGCCCGCCCGCTGCCGGATGTCGAGATCGCCGACATGGAGGCGCTTTATCCGGATGGCCGGGTAGACGCCGATGTCGAGGTCGCGCGCCTCATCGCAGCCGACAGCATCGTCTTCCAGTTCCCGGTGCAATGGTACGCGACCCCTCCGCTACTCAAGGCCTGGCAGGACGCCGTTCTGACGCGGATGTTCTACATCGCCTATGAAACGGAGGGTGCGAAACTCGCCGGCAAGCCGCTGCTAGTCGTCGCCACCGCGGGCAACACCTGCCAAGCCTATGCGCCGGACGGCGCCAACCTATTCCCGCTGCGGGACCTTCTGAAGCCGCTTAGGGCCACCGCCCATCGCTGCGACCTCGCCTGGGCCGAGCCCTTCCTGATCTACAATGCGCACAAGGCCGACGACGAGGCGCTGCAGGCAGCGGCCGAGCACTATGTCGCGCGGCTCGGGCGGCTTGCCGCCCCTGCGTCACGAGGCGAGGCCGCCTGAGCATGCCGGGCTGCCCAGCGCTGAGCGCTCTTGCCGGAGCCGATCAATCCCGTCAGATTCAGGCGAAGCAAGGAGCCATGCTCATGTCCCAGCTACCTGACGAAGATCCCGTCCTGGGCGATGCCCGCTCCTGCCAGGCGATCGAGCAGGTGATCGTGCCGCGCGCACGCGATCTCGGCGGCTTCTCGGTCAGGCGGGCCCTGCCCTCGATCGGGCGCAAGATGGTCGGCCCTTTCATCTTCTTCGACCAGATGGGCCCGGCCGAGTTCCATCTCGGCGAGGGGCTCGACGTGCGCCCGCACCCACATATCGGGCTCTCCACGGTGACCTATCTCTTCGACGGCGAGATCATGCATCGCGATTCACTCGGCACCGCGCTCGCCATCAAGCCCGGCGCCGTCAATCTGATGACGGCCGGGCGCGGCATCGTCCATTCCGAGCGCACCGGCCTCGAGGCGCGCGCCAGCGGCCCGCGCCTCTACGGCATCCAGGCCTGGCTCGCCTTGCCCAAGACGCATGAGGAGAACGCGCCGGAGTTCATCCATCACGCCGCGCCCGAGCTGCCGCGCCTCAATGAGGGCGGAAAGCGCATCAGCCTGATCATGGGTTCAGCCTATGGCCAGACCTCGCCGGTGAAATTCCCCTGGGAGGCGCTCTATGCCGAGGCCGTGCTCTCGCCCGGCGCGATCCTGCCGCTCGACCCCGACTATGACGAGCGCGCGATCTATATCGTGACGGGCAAGGTCGACATCGCCGGCGACGAGTTCGGCGCCGGCCAATTGCTGATCTTCAAGCCCGGCGACCGCATCTCGATCCTCGCCGTCGACCAGACCCGCCTGATGATCGTCGGCGGCGAGCCGATGGATGGGCCGCGCCATATCTGGTGGAACTTCGTCTCCTCCTCGAAGGAGCGCATCGACCAGGCCAAGGCGGAGTGGAAGGCCGGCCGCTTCGACACCGTGCCCGGCGACGAGACCGAGTTCATTCCGCTGCCGGAGGGCTGAGAGAAGCTCAGGCTGCAGCCACCCCGCGCCCCCCTCGAAAGCCACCATGCCTATGCAACGGGATTTGCTCACGCCCAACCCGGGCTCGACAATGCTGCGCGGCTTTCTCTGGGCCGGGCTCAGCGTCTCGATCTTTTCGGGCTGGTTCGTCGTCACGCGCTTCAGCGTCACCCGCATCCTCAGCGTCTGGGACCTGACCGCGCTGCGCTACGGCATCGGTGCGCTCCTGCTCGCGCCGGTGCTGCTGCGCGGCTTGCCGCCCCGAGCCTGGCGCAATGGCTTCGTCTTCGCGCTGCTCTGGGGCGCTCCCTTCGCGATTCTGGTCGCACTCGGCGTGCAGATGACCTCGGCCGCCCGCGCCGCCTCGGTGACGCCGACATTGATGCCGGTCTTCGCCGGCTTGCTGGGCTGGATGCTGCTGCGCGAGCGCCCCGGCACGATCCGGCTCGCCGGCTATGCCGCCATTGCCGCTGGGCTTGGCGGCCTCGTTCTGACCGCGAATGGCGGGCAGGCCGCGCCAAGCCTGCTCGGGCTCGGCCTTCTCGCGCTCGCGGCGGCGATGTGGGCCAGCTACACGCTGCTCCTGCGCCGCAGCGGCCTGAGCGCGATCCAGTCGGCGGCGCTGATCTGCTTCTGGTCGGCGGTGATCTTCGTGCCGGTCTATCTCGTCCTCGGCATCAGCCGTCTCGGACAGGCCCCGACCGCCGAGATCGCGGTCCAGGGCTTCTATCAGGGCGTGCTGATGAGCAGCGTCGCATTGATCAGCTTCAATCGCGGCGTGGCCCTGCTGGGCTCCGCGGCAGCGGCTGCGATGATCGCGCTGGTGCCGGTCGCCGCCTCGCTCCTCGCCATCGTCTTTCTTGGCGAGGTTCCAGCGGTGACGGAAGGGGTTTCGATCGCGATCATCGTCGCTGGCGTGCTGCTGGCGGCGCGCCCCGCCCGCTCATGACCGACCGATGCACCATCCCAGCACGATAATCGTTTGACATTTGTAGCTTTCAGGCTACATATCGACTATGCAGATTGAGGTTCTGCCGGCATTCGATCGGTGGCTTGCTGGTATACGTGATGCCGAAGCCCGGCGTCGGATCGCGACGCGCCTGCTTCGGCTGCAGCGAGGCAACCCCGGCGACGGACGCTTCCTGCGCGACGGCGTCAGCGAACTGAAGATCGATCATGGGCCGGGATATCGCGTCTACTACGCGAAACGCGGCGACATCCTCCTCCTGCTCCTCGGTGGCGGCGACAAAGCTACGCAAGCCAGGGATATCGAGAAAGCGATTGGCGACCTGAAAGGATGGCAGCATGAGCGGAAATCCTGACCATATCTCCAGGCCATTCGACATTGCCGAACTCGTCGGCGATCCAATCGTCGCGCAGGGCTTCATTGCAGACGCCGTTGCCACAGGGGACGCGGCCGAGATCGCAGAAGCGATCGGCATTGTCGCGCGAGCACAAGGCATGTCGAAGCTGGCCAGCGACGCCGGGATGTCGCGCGAATCGCTGTATCGGGCCCTCAGCCCCAAGGGAAATCCGACACTCAGCACCTTGCTCGTCGTCCTGAAAGCGCTCGGCTTCAAGCTCAGCGGCGTCGAACGTATCAATCCCGCGTGACGAGAGACGGGGCCGGTTCGGCGATTGGCCCCAGACCCTGGCCCTCCGGGTGCTAACCTCTCATGCCCGGACCATCGGCATCATTTCGCCCTCCGGCATGGTCCTGAGCCCAGGCATCCGCGACGCCAGGATCGCCAGCGTCGAGAGCGCAAAAAGCCCGACCGGCAGCAGCATCGCTATCTGCAGTCCGAGCCATTCGCCAGCGAGACCTCCCGCCAGCGCCCCGACCGGCCGCATGCCGTACATCGCCGTGGTGAGCGTGGCGCTGACGCGGCCGAGCAGGCCCTGCGGTGTCACCGCCTGGCGCAGGCTGGTCTGGGTGATGAACCAGAGGATCGGCCCGAAGCCGAACAGGAAGAAGGCGAGCGCCAGCGCCGGCCAGCCGAGCGAGGCCGGGGCAAGCGCGAGCAGTCCTGCTCCGAATAATGACGAAGCCGGACCGAAGACGAGCAAGAGGCCGGTCGGCAGTCTTGCGATCAAGATGGGGCCGCTGAGCGCGCCCACGATCAGGCCCGCGCCATAGACGGAGGACGCAAGGCCGATCGTCTCGGGCGCCAGCAGCAGGACGCGGGCTGCATAAGGCGTGACGATCGCGAGGAAGGCGAAGAAGGCCATGTTCCAGCCGATGGCGCAGAGTGCGATCGGCCGCAGATAAGGATGGCGCGCTACAAAAGCACCGCCCTCGGCAATGGCGCGATGCAGCGGCTGACGCGGCTGGGCGGGCGGACGGTTTCCCGGCAGGCGCGTGGCGGCGACGAGCACGACGAGGCCTGCCAGCGCGCATAGGACAAGGCCGAGCGCACCCATGCCACGCGCCACCGCCCAGCCGGCGATCAGCGGGGCGGCCAGGCTGAAGCAGGCGCGGCCGAGCTCGAGCCGGCCATTGGCGCTCGGCAATGTCGACACCGCGACCATGCGCGGCAGCAGCACGAAGATCGACAGCGCGATCACCACCGGCCCCGAAGCCGCGATGAAGGTCGAGAGGCCCAGGGGCCATCCGACCAGGCCCAGCGCCAGCAGCCCTGCCCCCATCAGCGAGCCCGCCAGCATCAGCCCGCCGCCGAGCATGACAAGGCTCCGCGGCGCGATCCGGTCGGCGAAGACGCCGGCCGGCAGCGAGACCAGCAACCAGGCCGCCGATTGCGCCGCCACCAGCAGACCGACCAGGCGCGGGCTCGCCCCACCTTGCGTCGCGGCCAGCGAAATCGTGTCGAGCGCCAGCTTGTCGGCGAATTGCGAGGAGACGCCGGCGAGGAGAAGAGCGATCGGGACGGGCGACGACATGGGGGCGTTTCCTGCTTGCGGGAGACCGCAAACTCGCCCATCGCCGGGGACGAACCCACCCGTTTCCTGTCGTCTTTGCCTTACCAGAGGATATTGTCGTGGCTCAGAAACGCGCCGTCATCCCGGACGTAGCGAAGCGAAGATCCGGGATCCATCGTAGAGCCAAGCCCGTCAAAGGATTGGCCCTCCGATGGATCCCGGATCGGCGCTGCTTCGCAGCTTGTCCGGGATGACGGCGCGGTTCCGCGGATAATCAGCCTGCCCCGGAATGACGGAGAGGTTTGCGCCTCCTACGCCACCATCGCCGGCACGCGCTTGTGGTAGTCCGTCGCCTGCTGCAGCGCGTAGCCGATGCGCAGCGCCATCGCCTCCTCATAGCCCGCGCAGCAGATCTGCAAGGAGAGCGGCAGGCCGCCAGTGGTGAAGCCGTTGGGCAGCGAGAGTGCACACATCTCCATGAAATTGCCGAAGCGGGTGAAACGCGAGGGCATCAGGTCCTGGTCGACCTCGTCGAGCCTGATCGCCGCCATCGCCGTGCTCGGCGTCAGCAGCGCGTCGACGCCCGCCATCGCCGCCGCCATCAGGGCCTTGCACTCGACCTGCTGGCGCTTGGTCGCAAGATAGTCCTGGGCCGAGACCCTGGCCCCGACGAGCACGCGGGCCCTGACGACATCGTCCATCACCACGCCGGCGTCGTCCGCCATCGCGCCGTCGTTGAAATACGCCTCCGCCTCCAGGATCGCCTGCGCCCTGGTGAAATCGCTGAAGGTGAAGGGCAGCACGACATCGACGATCTCGGCGCCGAGCCCGGCCAGCGTCTCGAGCGAGCGGTCATAGGCCGCCAGCACCTCCTCCGCGCAGCCCGCGCGTTCGGAGGCCGGCATCCGCCCGAGCCGCAGGCCCCGCACGCCGCGCTTCAGCGTCGGCAGCGGATCGACGGGCAGGATGCCGCGCGTATTGGGATCGAGCGGATCGGGCCCCTGCAGCACATTGTAGAGCAGCGCCACATCCTCGACATCGCGCGCCATCGGACCCGGCGTGTCGAGCGAGGTCGAGAGCGGCAGGATGCCATAGGTCGAGGCCCGACCGATGGTGAGCTTGAGACCGGTCAAGCCGCAGAAGGCGGCTGGCAGGCGGACCGAGCCGCCGGTGTCGGTGCCGATCGCCCAGGGCGCGAGGCGCGCCGCCACCGCCACGCCCGAGCCGTTGCTGGAGCCGCCGGGCGTGCGCGCATGCTCGGGGTCCCAGGGGTTCCAGGGCGTGCCCATATGCTGGTTCGTGCCCCAGCCGCCGAAGGCGAACTCGACGGTATGGGTCTTGCCGAGCACGATCATGCCCTGCGCGATCATACGCCTGGCGATCGTCGCGGTCACGGTCGAGCGGCGCGTGCGCCAATTCGCCGAGCCGCCGGTGGTGATGCGGCCCTCCAGCTCGATCAGATCCTTCAGCGCCACCGGCACGCCATGGAGCGGGCCGACGGCATGGCCGGAGCGGATCGCCTTGTCGGCGCCCTCGGCCGCAAGCCTGGCGTCCATGCCGTAGACGGCGACGAAGGACTGAAGTTTCGGCTCGAATCTGTCGATGCGCTTCAGGAACGCATCGACGACATCGACGGGCGACAATCTTTTGGCGGCGATCTCGCGGGCCAGCACATGGGCCGGCAGGAAGGCGAGGTCGGTGAGGTGGCGCGAGACGTCGTTCATGGGATCACTGCATGCTCACGAGGGTCAGGTCGACGAACCAGGATTGCGGCGAGACGAAGCCCTTGACCTTGCCCGACATCGCGCGCGGGTTGAGATCATGGACGATATAAAGCCAGGGCGGATTATCGACGAGCCGCTCATGGGCGATGGCGGTCTGCTCCGCGACCACCTTCGGATCGTTCGTGGCGGCCAGCTTCGCGAAGGCCGCCTCGAAGACGTCGTCCTTCCACTGCGCGAAGTTGAAGCCGTTGGGCGGCGCGCCGGCGGCCGCGAAATAGCGCGCCATCACCGCGACATCCGATGAGGGCGAGCTGATGTTCAGGCTCAGCGAACCGTTCAGCGCGGGCGCGTCCGGCAAGGCGCGCATATTGTTCAGCAGCACCTGCCATTCCGAGACGACGAACTCGACATTGACGCCGCAGGCCTCCTTGAGATTGGCCTGCAGGAACTCGTTCATCGGCAGCGGCGACATCTGGCCGGAGCCCGAGGTCGAGATCATCACCTTGAAGGAGAGCGGCTTCTGCGCGCTGTAGCCGGCCTGCGCCAGCAGGGCCTTGCCCTTAGCGGGGTCGAAGCCGTAGCGGTTCACCGGCTTGCCGAAATCGGGATCGCTCGCCTTGAGCCAGCCGACCGCCGGCTCGGCCGTGCCGTTGAGCAATTCGACGATGCCGGCGCGGTCGATGCAGTAGTTCAGCGCCTGGCGGACCTTGACGTCCTTGAAGGGGCTGTTGGTCGCGCCGATGCTGTAGAACCACGGCCAGACATGCGGGTAGGAGCCAGTGACGATCGAGAAGCCGGCCTGCTTCAGCGAGGGGATGCCGTCGGCGGGCGGAACCTCGATCCAGTCGACCTGGCCGGTGCGCAAGGCGGCGAGCCGCGCATTCGCCTCCGGGATCGGCTGCAGCACGACCCTCTCGAGCTTGGCCTTCTTGGCCGTATCCCAGTAGCCGTCATTGCGGATCAGCTCGACCCGCTCACGCGGAGCGACGCTGCCGATCCGGAAAGGCCCGGTTCCGGCCGACCCGACCAGCCCGACCTTGGCCCAGTCGCGCCCCGCCTTTTCGAAGGAGGCCGGCGAAGAGAGCAGGATCAGCGCCGCCATATAGGGATAATAGGAGGCCGGGCTCGCGGTGGTGATCGCCACCGTCATGGCGTCGAGCTTGCGGTAGCCCGTCGTGATCGGCGCGCGCGCCCGCACGATGCCAGCCGCCGGCGGCTCGAATTGCGGGACGTCCTTGTTGAAATAGCGCTCCAGGTTCCAGATCACCGCATCGGCGTCGAAGGCAGTGCCGTCATGGAAGGTCACGCCGCGGCGCAGATGGAAGATCCAGGTCTTGGGGTCGTCGGGCGACTGCTCCCAACGCTCGGCCAGGCCCGGGCGCAGCGGCGCCAGCCGATCCGTCGTGGTCAGGTCCCAGAGCACCAGGCTCTCGAAGACCGGATAGCCGAGGAAGCGCATGCCCTCGAAGCCGTTATTGGGCATGCCGGTCGTGGTCGGGATGTCCGAGGCGGTCATCGCGATGCGCAAAGTCTGGGCCGTGGCCGCTTGCGCAACGAGCAGAGCGCAGCCGATGCCGGCGAGCGCGCCGCGCAAGGCCGGTTTCCAACGGGTGAAGGCTGCGATCGATGACCAACGAAAACGGCTTTCCGGCATGTCGTCTCCTTGAGTGGCGGCTCTCGCAGGGCAAGTTCGAACCCAGTTATCGCAATTTGCAGGCCAGCGGCATTCGGGCAAGGCCCGGGTACCAACCTCCGCAAGTGCATATCTGCCGCGCCCCGACGCCCTTGTGTCGATCCATGCCGATGCGATAGACCGAGACCCGTGACCAAGCGCCCCTTCACCCCGTTGCTCGACCGCGTTCAGACGCCTCAGGATCTGCGCAAGCTCTCCGAGAGCGAATTGCGCCAGCTCGCCGATGAATTGCGGCTGGAGACGATCGACGCGGTCTCCGTCACCGGCGGCCATCTCGGCGCGGGGCTCGGCGTGGTCGAGCTCACGGTCGCGCTGCATCACGTCTTCAATACGCCCGATGACCGGCTGATCTGGGATGTCGGCCACCAGGCCTATCCGCACAAGATCCTGACCGGCCGGCGCGAGCGCATCCGCACGCTGCGCCAGCCCGGTGGCCTGTCCGGCTTCACCAAGCGCTCCGAGAGCGAATACGATCCCTTCGGCGCGGCGCATTCCTCGACCTCGATCTCGGCCGGGCTCGGCATGGCGGTGGCGCGCGATCTTTCGGGCAAGCCCAACAATGTCATCGCCGTGATCGGCGACGGCGCGATGTCGGCCGGCATGGCCTATGAGGCGATGAACAATGCCGGTGCGCTCGGCTCGCGCCTCGTCGTCATCCTGAACGACAACGACATGTCGATAGCCCCGCCAGTGGGGGCGATGTCGGCCTATCTCGCCAGGCTCGTCTCGGGCCGGACCTATCGCTCGCTGCGCGAGGTCGCCAAGCATCTGGCCGAGCGGCTGCCGCGCTTCTTCCACGACAAGGCCAAGCGCACGGAAGAATATGCGCGCGGGTTCTGGACCGGCGGCACGCTGTTCGAGGAACTCGGCTTCTACTATGTCGGGCCGATCGACGGGCATAATCTCGACCATCTCCTGCCGGTGCTGCGCAATGTGCGCGACGCCGGCAACGGCCCGATCCTCGTCCATGTCGTGACGCAGAAGGGCAAGGGTTATGCCCCGGCCGAGGCCACGCCCGACAAGTATCATGCAGTGGTCAAGTTCGATCCGGTCACGGGCCAGCAGGCCAAGGCCCCGGCCAATGCGCCGAGCTACACCTCCGTCTTCGGCAACGCACTGATCAAGGCCGCGCGCGAGGACGACAAGATCGTCGCCGTGACCGCCGCCATGCCGTCGGGCACCGGGCTCGACGCCTTCGGCAAGGAATTCCCCGGCCGGACCTTCGATGTCGGCATCGCCGAGCAGCATGCGGTCACCTTCGCAGCCGGGCTCGCCACGGAAGGCTACAAGCCGTTCTGCGCGATCTATTCGACCTTCCTGCAGCGCGCCTATGATCAGGTCGTGCATGACGTCGCGATCCAGAAGCTGCCGGTTCGCTTCGCGCTCGACCGCGCCGGGCTCGTCGGCGCGGACGGTGCCACCCATGCGGGCGCTTTCGACATCGCCTATCTCGCCTGCCTGCCCGACATGGTGGTGATGGCGGCCGCAGACGAGGCCGAACTGACCCATATGGTCGCCACGGCAGCGGCCTTCGACGAAGGGCCGATCGCCCTGCGCTATCCGCGCGGCGAAGGCGTCGGCGTCGAGATCCCGCAGATCGGCGTACCCCTGGAGATCGGCCGCGGCCGCGTGGTGCGCGAGGGTACGCGCGTCGCGCTGCTCTCGCTCGGCACAAGGCTGGCGGAATGCCTGATGGCGGCCGAGCAGCTCGGCCAGCGCGGGCTTTCGACCAGCGTCGTCGATGCGCGCTTCGCAAAACCGCTCGACGAGGCGCTGATCCTGCGGCTCGCCCGCGAGCACGAGATCCTGGTCACGGTCGAGGAAGGCTCGATCGGCGGCTTCGGCAGCCATGTGCTGCATCTCTTGGCGCGCAGCGGCATGCTCGATGGCGGGCTC
The DNA here is from genome assembly GCF_001741865.1 of Bosea vaviloviae. NCBI lineage: Bacteria > Pseudomonadati > Pseudomonadota > Alphaproteobacteria > Hyphomicrobiales > Alloboseaceae > Allobosea > Allobosea vaviloviae. The sequence continues at coordinate 2,547,933 of NZ_CP017147.1, read as the reverse complement.
AAGGTCCGGACCCTGACCCTGCCCGACATCTTCCAGGACCAGGACAAGCCCGAGGCGATGTACGCCCAGGCCGGGCTCGACGCCGCGGGCATCGTGCGCACCGTCGAAGGCGCCCTCGGCGTCCCGAGCGCGATCAAGCGGGCCTGAGCGCGTTTCGCGCGCCGTCATGAAGACCCGGGCCGACCAGCTGCTCGTCGAGCGCGGCATCTTCGAGAGCCGGGCGCGGGCGCAGGCCGCCATCACGGCAGGGCTCGTCACGGCGGACGGCGCGGTCGTCCGCAAGGCATCAGTGATGCTGGCCTCGAATGCGCAGGTCACGGCGGAGGCGCCCCACCCTTACGTCTCGCGCGGCGGCCTCAAGCTCGCAGCCGCGCTCGACGCCTTCGGCTTCGATCCCAAAGGCCGTGTCTGCCTCGATGTCGGCGCCTCGACCGGCGGCTTCACCGACGTCCTGCTGAAGCGCGGCGCGGCCCATGTCACCGCCGTCGATGTCGGCCGCGAGCAGTTCCACGCCTCGCTGCGCGGCCATCCGCGTGTGCGCAGCCTGGAGGGGCAGGATGTGCGCAAGCTCGCGCCGTCGGATCTGCCGGCCCCCCCTTCACTGGCGGCGATCGATGTCAGCTTCATATCGCTCAAGCTCGTCCTGCCCGCCGTCGCTGCGCTGCTGGCTCCCGAGGCTGGGATCGCGGCCTTGATCAAGCCGCAGTTCGAGGCCGGCCGGGCGGCGCTGAAGAAGGGCGTCGTGCGCGACGAGGCCGTGCATGAGCGCGTCTGCGCCGAGATCACCGCCACGCTGGAAGCCCTCGGCTTCGCGATCCTGGGGCTCACCCCCTCCCCGATCGAAGGCGGCGACGGCAACCGCGAATTCCTGATCGGCGCCAAGCGCGGTTAGAGCGTCATCCACGCAGCTTGAACCGTCATTGCGAGCACCCGGGTCTTGCCTTCGGCAAGCCCGAGTACAGGCTCCGCGAAGCAATCCAGGGGCCGTCGAGCGAGACCTTCTGGATTGCTTCGTCGCTATCGCTCCTCGCAATGACGGGTCCCCGCTTCGCCGCGCTCGTAACTGTCAGCGCGAAAACAGCGCGTCGATCTCGCTCTGCAGGCCACGCGCCTCGATGCCGCCGAGATCGACCTGCCCGTTGGCGTTGATGAACTGCGTCGCGCGGCCGATCAGGCTGCGCAGCGCTTCGCTGGCGACCTCGACGACGGCCAGCGCATCCCGCTCCTCCCGCAGATCCGCCAGCAATGCGGTCACCGTCGCGATCAGCCGGTTCATGGCGCGACAGAGCTCTTCGAAGGCCTGCCTGCGCGCGGGATCGAGAGCCTCATAGGCCTGGAGCGCCGAAGCGGCGCAGCGCAATTGCGACGCCTCGAAATGCCCGCGATAATCGACGACGCGCCAATCCTTGAGATCGTCGAGGATACCGAGATCCATCGGCGCCATCTCGATCAGCATCAGCGCTTCGCCGTAGCGGTTGAGATAGTCGGTCGACAGATGGGGTCCGGCCGTTATGTCCGGCACGTCATCCTCGGCAGCAGCCGGCGCTCGCATCGCAGAGACGGTCATCAAGAGCCCCGAGAATGCGGGGACTATGCGTGTTCAAAGACAAATAAAGTGTTGATCGCGCCTGCCGCACTCGCCACATCTGTCACCTCATGTGCGGCCGCTACGCCATCACCCTGCCCCCCGAGGCGATGCAGAAGCTTTTCGCCTATGGCGAGCGGCCGAACTTCCCGCCGCGCTACAACATCGCGCCGACGCAGCCCGTGCCGGTGGTGCGGCTGGACGGGGGCGTGCGCCAGTTCATCCTGATGCGCTGGGGCTTCATCCCCGGCTGGGTCAAGGATGTGAAGAGCTTCCCGCTGGTGATCAATGTCCGGGGCGAGAGCGCGCGCGAAAAACCCTCCTTCCGCGCGGCCTTCATCCGCCGGCGCTGCCTGATGCCGGCCGACGGCTTCTATGAATGGCACCGCACCGGCCAGGGCCGCCAATCGGAAAACCACGCCTTCCTGTTCCGCCGGCCCGATCGCGGCCTGTTCGCTTTTGCGGCGCTCTGGGAAACCTGGCATTCGCCCGACGGCTCGGAGATCGACACCGTCGCCCTGGTCAACGGCCCTGCCAATGGCTTGATGTCGGCGATCCATGATCGCTGCCCGGTGATCCTCGATCCCCGCGATTACGACGCCTGGCTCGATCCCGCCGCCACGCCCGACGAGGCCGCGACGCTGCTGCGCCCGCCCTCGGAGGACCTGCTGGAGATGGTGCGCATCGGCACCGCCGTGAACAAGGTCGTCAATGACGGGCCGCAGGTCCAGGAGCCGTTCGACGCCTCGGCCGCGCCAGCAGCTTCGGCCGCGCCCGCCCCTGCACCAGCGCGCCATGCGCGCAAGGCGACCCGCAACCCCGAAAACGATGGGCAAGGCAGCCTGTTCTGAGGCGCGAATTGTGGTCTGATCGGCGCACGCGCCGACGAGACCTGCGGCGAGAACCCGAGGATCAGATTCGATGCATGGCCGCCGCCCGACGATGAGCTCCCGCCACGGCATGGTCGCCGCCGCCCATCCCCTGGCGGCGCAGGCCGGCGCGCGCCTGCTCGCCCAGGGCGGCAACGCTTTTGACGCCATCGCCGCGACCGCAGCGGCGCTCAACGTGGTCGAGCCCTTCATGTCGAGCCTGTTCGGCATGGGCTCGGCGACGATGTGGGTCGCGGCCGAGAGCCGCATCCGGGTGCTCGATTTCGTGCCGCCGATCCAGGCGAGCTTCCCGGCCGAGCGCTTCAGCAAGCGCTCCGATCTCGAACGCGGCGCGCTCTCCGTCGCCATGCCGGGCAATCTCGCCGGCTGGTGCGAGATCGCCGGCAGATATGGCCGCAAGCCGCTCAGCGATATCCTGGCGCCGGCCATCGCGCTTGCCCAGGGCGGCTTCCCGCTCGCCGAATTCGGCGTCGACGAGTTCAACGAGCAAGCGCCGCTGCTCAAGGCCTGGCCCGAGCTCTATCCGGCCTTCGCCCAGGCCTATCTGCCCGATGGCGGCCCGGTGAAGCTCGGCACGCTGCTGCGCCAGCCCGACCTCGCGCGCACCCTCTCCGAGATCGCGGCGAACGGCCCCGATCATCTCTATCGCGGCGCGCTCGGCGAACGCATCGTCGCGCATCTCGCCTCGCTCGGCGGCACGATGACGATGGCCGATCTCGCCGCCGTCGCCCCGCGCTGGCGCGAGCCGCTGAGCGCCTCCTATCGCGGCCTGGACATCCATGTGCCACCGCCGACCTGCGAGGCCTTCCAGTTCCTCCTGTCCCTGCGAATTCTTGAAGGCTTCGAGATCGGCGCCCTCGCCAAGGACGGGCCGGAGCATCTCGACCTGGTCTATCGCGCCATCCGGCTCGCGGCCGGCATCCGCATCGCCCACAACAACCCCTCGCCGGACAAGCTCGCCGAGATCCTCTCGGACGCCTTCATCGAACAATTGCGGGCGCGCGTGCGCGACGGCCAACCGATCACCGGCCCGACCGAGCAATGGACGCCGCAGGAGGGCGAGGACCCGGCCCACACCACCTCGTTTTCGGTCGGCGACGCCGAGGGCAATCTGATCTGCATCACCAACAGCCTGGGCGCGCCCTTCGGCAGCGGCGTCGTGGTGCCGGGCACCGGGCTTTGCCTCAACAACTTCCTCTATTGGGCCGACGTCCAGACCGGCAGCCCCAACCGCTCCCAAGCCGGCTCGGAACTGCCGATGTGCATGTCGCCGAGCATCTCGACGCGGGACGGCAAGCCGGTGCTCGCGCTCGGCACGCCCGGCAGCTACGGCATCATGCAGACGCAGGCGCAGGCGATGGTGCAATATCTCGACTTCGCCTTGCCCTTGCAGGAGGCGATCGAGGCGCCACGCGCCAGGCTCTGGGACGGCCGCTTCATCGAGGCCGAGAACCGCATCGCGCCGGAGACGATCGCCGAGCTCCAGCGACGCGGCCATGCGATCGAGGCCTTCGATGTCGGCTGGACGATGCGCTGCGGCGGCATGCAGGCGGTGGCGCGCGATCCCGCGACGGGGGTGCTGACCGGCGCAGCCGATCCGCGGCGGGATGGGTATGTGGTGGCGGTGTGAGAGGCCGGAAGACGTCAAGCGACACTTGACACATGACGCGCCTCGGACTACCTGATCCATGTGGATATCGAGAGCATCAGGCATAAGGCGCTCCGGAATTTCGCGGAGACAGGCAACGCCAAGGGGCTATCCGGCAATCTCGTCGGACGGCTCCGGAACATGCTGGCCTATCTGACTGTGATCGAGACCATGGAGGAGCTGAAAGTCCCGCCGAACTACGGAGCCCATATGCTGACGGGCGATCGGGACGGTGTCTGGTCGCTCACCGTGACGAAGAACTGGCGAATGACCTTTCGCATCAATGACGCTCGCGCGATCGAGGACATGGACCTGGAGGATTATCACTGATGGCCATCAAGCTTCACCCGAGCTTCGCCGTCCATCCCGGCGAATGGCTCAGGACCGAGATCGTCGCGCCGCATGGGCTCAGCGTCACCGTCGCGGCCGAAAAGCTGGGTGTGACCCGTCAGGCCATGAGCAACCTGCTGAACGGCCATGCCGGCCTCTCGGCCGAAATGGCGATCCGCTTCGAGAAGGCCTTCGGCCTGCGCGCCGACACGATGCTGCGGATGCAGGCCGCTCACGACCTCGCCAAGGCACGGGCGCATGAGAAGGACATCAAGGTGGAGCGGGTCGCGGCGGCGGCGTGAGGGAGGTTGTTCAGCTTCGGGGAGCAGGCCGAGATTCTACTGCTAGCCTCCGTGGGTGGGAATGAGGTGAACATGGGTCGGAGAGGCGTCCGGGCAACCACACCTTCTGAGATATCGAAACTGTCTGTCCAAGAGCTCGATCAGCAGATTACAGAAGCACGGGCTAAGGTTTCCTTCGCGACGAAGGCTTCTCTTCGTAATGCGACAGCGAAGCGCCTCCGGTTTTTGGAAGCCGCTCGTGCCCAAGCGGTGGTCAAGGACCGATCGGATTGGCAATCCGTCATACAGGGCTCTCCCCAGGACTTGGACCGCTTGAGGCTCATCGGCTGGGCGCACTGGAACCCTATCGGCCTTGAGGGGCCACCAGCCACGCCAGCCGACGAGTATGACGACTACCTAATGCAGGCGGCTGGCATGATTATCAGCGGTAGCTCGGAGGCTACAGTCGTTGACTACCTCGTGCGTTGCGCGGAGATCGATATGTGCATGGCACCTGCCGACCATAATGCAGCGCGAACTACTGCCGCCGCTATCAAAGCCCTCGTCGAAACCGATGATGCAAGACGGCGATAGCTATCCCAACAGCAACGAACGTCCCGTCATGGTCGGGCTTGTTGTCCCGACCATGACGAAAGGGCGCGAGGAACCCCTCTCCCGGATGGGAGAGGGGCAGGGGTGAGGGTGTGCCGCTGATCGTTGAGATGCAACCATGCCGCAGCGCCTTCTACCGGAAGGGCACACCCTCATCCGCCCCTGCCGGGGCACCTTCTCCCATCCGGGAGAAGGGAAGAATGCGTCGAGGCTCCCGTCAAAACTGCCCCCGCCGTTTCGCAGCAGACGCCCTGCGTCGCCGACATGCCCCCGCCCCGCCCGCTTCAGTCATCGGGCCGTGACTCCGCATGGATCATCTAGATAAACTGTCTACGCATTATCGTCTGCGTAGAATTTTATAATCGCCAACACAGCCAATCCGAACAAATTCTTCTCCGGGATCCATCATGACCACGCCGAATTTCGACTTGCTGATCGACCGCCGCGGCACGCATTCGGCGAAGTGGGATATGATGGAGGCGAATTTCGGCGTAGCCGCAGCCGACGGTATCGCCATGTGGGTGGCCGACATGGATTTCCAGCCGCCGGCCTGCGTGCAGGCGGCGGTCGAGGCGATGGCCGGCCATGGCGTCTACGGCTATTTCGGCGATGACCGGGCCTATCGCGACGCCATCCGCTGGTGGATGAAAAACCGCCATGGCTGGGAGGTCGAGCCGCAGGCGATCTTCACCACCCATGGGCTGGTCAACGGCACCGCGCTCTGCGTCGAGGCCTATAGCAAGCCCGGTGACGGCGTCGTGCTGATGACGCCGGTCTACCACGCCTTCGCCCGCATCGTCACTGCTGCCGGCCGGCGCGTGGTCGAATGCCCGCTCGCGCTCGCGGATGGGCGCTATGTCCTCGACATCCCCGGCTGGGATGCGCGCATGACCGGCAGCGAGCGCATGCTGATCCTGTGCTCGCCGCATAATCCGGGCGGGCGCGTCTGGACATCGGGCGAATTGCGCGCCATCGCCGATTTCTGCAAGCGCCACGATCTCATCCTCGTCTCCGACGAGATCCACCACGATCTGGTCATGCCCGGGCAGCGCCATACGGCCATGCCGCTCGCCGCACCCGATATCCTCGACCGCCTGGTGATGATGACGGCGACGACCAAGACCTTCAACCTCGCCGGCAGCCATATCGGCAACGTCATCATCCCCGATGAGGCGCTGCGCGGCCCCTTCCAGGCGCGGATGAACGCGCTCGGCATCTCCCCGAACTCCTTCGGCATGGCCATGGCGACGGCCGCCTACAGCCCCGAGGGCGCAGCCTGGGTCGATGCGCTGGTCGCCTATCTCGACGGTAACCGGCGCCTCTTCGACGAGGGCGTCAGCGCCGTTCCCGGCCTGAGCTCGATGGCGCTGGAAGCGACCTATCTCGGCTGGGTCGATTTCAGCGGGACCGGCATGGCCCCGGCCGAATTCATCGCTCGCGTCGAGAAACAGGCCCGGATCGCCGCCAATCACGGCGCGAGCTTCGGGCTGGGCGGCGATAATTACCTGCGCTTCAACCTCGCAACCCCGCGCGCCGTCGTCGCTGAAGCCGTCGAGCGCCTGCAGGGTGCGTTTGCCGATTTGCAGTAAGGGCCGCGCCTTCCCTTCTCCCCTCGCGGGAGAAGGTGGATCGGCGAAGCCGAGACGGATGAGGGGGCGCTGTGAGCTTTCCGCCTCAGCGTAACACGACGCCAACCGGACAGGGCACGGTGCCCCCTCATCCGGCGCTGCGCGCCACCTTCTCCCGCATCAAAGTCGGCTGTTGCCGACTTTGACACTTTGAGTTGCCCATCTCGGGCAAGTCCGAGATGGGTGGGAGAAGGGAAAAAAAGGGCGCGCTAAACCACAGCCCCCGGGTTCAGGATTCCCTGCGGGTCCAGCGTCGCCTTCAGCGTCTTCATCAAGGCGAGTTCGACCGGATCCTTGACACCCGGCAGCAGGTCGCGCTTGAGGCGCCCGATGCCGTGTTCGGCCGAGATCGAGCCGTGCATCTCGCTGACGATGGCGTGGACGGCCTGGTTGACCTCGCTCCAGCGGCCGATGAAGGCCTGCTTGTCGGCGCCCACAGGCTGGCTGACATTGAAGTGGATGTTGCCGTCGCCCATATGGCCGAAGGGCACCGGGCGGCAGCCGGGCACCATCGCCACAACAGCCTCCGAGGCGCGGGCGATGAAGGCCGGCACTGCATGCAGCGGCACCGAGACGTCGTGCTTGATCGAGCCGCCCTCATAGGTCTGCACCTCTGAGAGCATCTCGCGCAGCTTCCAGAAATCATTGCGCTGGTTGAGTGAGCCGGCGAGCGCGGCGTCCGTAACCAGACCCTTTTCCAGCGCCTCGCCGAGGAAGGTCTCGACCGCCTCGTCGAGCCCGCTGGCCGACTGGGCGCAGACCTCCATCAGCACATACCAGGGCGAGGGCTCCGAGAGCGGGTCGCGCGCGCCCGAGGCATGGCGCAGGACGAAATCGAGCCCGGTGCGGGAGAGGATCTCGAAGGTCGTCAGCGTGCCGCCGGCACCGGCCTTGGCGGCGTTGAGCAGCGCCAGCGCCTCGTCCGGCGAGGGCACGGCAAGGAAGGCCGTGGCGCGCGCGGCGGGCAGCGGGAAGAGCTTCAGCACGGCGGCCGTGATGATGCCGAGCGTGCCTTCCGCCCCGATGAAGAGGTTCTTCAGGTCGTAGCCGGTATTGTCCTTGCGGAGCTGGCGCAGGCCGTTCCAGACCCGGCCATCGGCGAGCACGACCTCGAGCCCCATGCAGAGCTCGCGGGCATTGCCATAGGCCAGCACCGCCGTGCCGCCGGCATTGGTCGAGAGATTGCCGCCGATGGTGCAGCTGCCTTCCGAGGCGAGCGAAAGCGGGAAGAGCCGGCCTGCCGCCTCGGCCGCAGCTTGCGCCTTCTGCAGCGTCAGCCCGGCCTCGACGGTCATGGTGTCGCTGTCGGGATCGACGGCGCGGATCTTATCCATGCGCTGCAGCGACAGGATGATCTCGCGGCCCTCCGCCACCGGGATCTGCCCGCCGACGAGGCCGGTATTGCCGCCCTGGGGCACAAGCGTCGTACCCGTAGCAGCCGCAAGCTTGACCAGCGCCACGACCTCTTCGGTCGAGCCCGGCCGGACGACGGCCTGCGCCTTGCCGCGGAACAGATCACGCCATTCCTTGAGATAAGGCACCATCGCGTCAGCGTCGGTGATGACGTTCTTCGCGCCGACGATCGCCGACATCTGATCCAGGATTTCGCTGCTCATGAGGTCTCCAGGCTTCAACGCTTGCCGGCGCGCCTGAACAGGCCGACGAGTTCGATATGGGCTGAATAGCGGAACTGGTCGATGGGCGTGACGCCCTCCAGCGCATATCCCCCCGCGATCAGGATCGCGGCGTCGCGGGCAAAGCTGCCGACATCGCAGGAGACATAGACGACGCTCGCGACCTTCGAGGCCGCGAGCCGCCTCGCCTGCGCTTCCGCGCCGGCGCGCGGCGGATCGAGCACCACCGCGTCGAACGCGTTCAGTTCATGCTCCAGCAAGGGCCGCCGGAACAGGTCGCGGGTTTCCGAGGTGATCCGCTTGAGGCCTTGCGTCGCGCCGGCCGCGCGCGTCAGGGCCAGGATCGCCGCCTTCTCGCTCTCGACGGCATGGACCTGCGCCTTCTCGGCAAGGCGGAAGCTGAAGGGGCCGCAACCGGCGAAGAGATCGGCGACGCGCTTGGCCTTGGGCAGGGCTGAGACGACCAGCGCCGAGATCGTCCCCTCGCCCAGCGTGGTCGCCTGCAGGAAGCCGCCAGGAGCCGGCGCCACCATCGCCTTGCCCATTTTCTGGAGCGGGGAACGGCGTTCGACGATGATCTCGCCATGCATGGACAGCCTGGCCAGATCGAGCCGCTCGGCCGCTTCCGTCAGCGACAGCCGGAGCTTGTCGCCGGCCGGGCCATGGCCGCGAATATCGACATCGAGCCCGGTATCCGAGGCGGTGACCTGCAGATCGAGCGGCTTGTTGGAGCCGCCGAGCCGATTCGCCAGCAATTGTGCGACGGCCGGAGCCCGCGCCAGGCCGGGCGCCAGGACCGGGCAGGCCTCTACCGCGACGAGATCATGGCTGCGCGCCGCCATGAAGCCGACCATCATGCCAATACCTTCGCGCCTGGCATGGAAGGTGACGCGGCGACGGCCCGCGCCATGGGCGTCGACCAGATCGGCGACGGGTGCCGCAACACCGGCGCGCTCGAGCGTGGTGACGACCTGCTGGCGCTTCCAGGCCTTGTAGAGGCCCTCATCCATATGCTGGGCGGCGCAGCCGCCGCAGCGGGTGAAGAGCGGGCAGATCGCGGCAATGCGAGATGCGGCCGGCGCGATGATCTCGACGAGCTGGCCACGATCACCATCGCGGACCACGCGCACGGTCTCGCCCGGCAGCGCATAGGGCACGAAGACCGGCCCATTGGCCGTCTTCGCGACGCCGTCGCCCTTCTGGCCGAGATGGTCGATCAGGAGCGTTTCGTTCATCGCCAGCCTTGCGGCAGCGCTTTCCTTCTCCTGCGGCTTCTTTCCGGCGAGCATTCTTCCAACCTTGTCCGAGCGGGCCGGCCCGTGGTGACCTGAGCGTTGCTTTGGCCTATCAGGTCGCGGGGCAACAGGGAATTCCGACATGAGCGTTCGAGACGGTGTCATCGAGGCGATCGGCAATACGCCGTTGATCAAACTGAAGCGCGCCTCGGCCGAGACCGGCTGCATCATCCTAGGCAAGGCCGAGTTCATGAACCCCGGCCAGTCGGTCAAGGATCGCGCTGCGCTCGCCATCATCCGCGACGCGGAACAGCGCGGCACATTGCGGCCGGGCGGCGTCATCGTCGAGGGCACGGCGGGGAACACCGGCATCGGCATCGCACTTGTCGGCAATGCGCTCGGCTACCGCTCGGTGATCGTGATCCCGGAGACGCAGAGCCAGGAAAAGAAGGACATGCTGCGGCTGGCCGGCGCGACGCTGGTCGAGGTTCCGGCTGTCGGCTATGTCAATCCCAACAACTATGTGAAGGTTTCGGGCCGCCTCGCCGAAGAGCTGGCGAAGACCGAGCCCAATGGCGCGATCTGGGCAAACCAGTTCGACAATACCGCTAACCGCCAGGGCCATATCGAGACGACCGGCCCGGAGATCTGGGCGCAGACGGAGGGCAAGCTCGACGGCTTCATCTGCGCCGTCGGCTCGGGCGGCACGCTGGCCGGCGTCGGCATCGCGCTGAAGGGCTTCAACCCGAAGATCACGATCGGCCTCGCCGATCCGCTCGGGGCGGCGCTGCATTCCTTCTACACCACCGGCGAGCTCAAATCGGAGGGCTCCTCGATCACCGAGGGCATCGGCCAGGGCCGGATCACCAGGAATCTGGAGGGCGCGCCGATCGACGTCTCCTTCCAGATCCCCGACAGCGAGGCGGTGCCTGTCGTCTTCGACCTGCTCGAGCATGAGGGCCTGTGCCTGGGCGGCTCGTCGGGCATCAACGTCGCCGGCGCGATCCGGCTGGGCAAGCAGATGGGTCCTGGCCACACCATCGTGACCATCCTCGCCGATTACGGCACGCGCTATCAGTCGAAGCTGTTCAACCCCGATTTCCTGCGCTCGAAGGGCCTGCCGACACCGGGCTGGCTGGAACGGGGCGATGCGGGCCTGAAGGCCGTGATGGCGCGGGTGCTGGGATAGCATTCGGCGTTTTCGCCCGGAACCACCACGTCATCCTGGGCGAAGCCCTCGGGGCCGATCTTCGATCGGCCCTAGGATAAACTCCGCGGAGGCCCGGGTTCCCAAGCGCGTCATGGTCGGGCTTGACCCACGGCTGTCCGGTTCGCCGCGAGCGCCCGGTCGAAAAGCTCCGTTCATTGAAGGCTTTCCAGCGGGCGGGGACGAATGAGACAGGCGCGGGGAACCCTTCTCCTGTAAGGAGAAGGGCAGGGATGAGGTGTCGGCCCCTCGACCAGTACAGCGCAAAGCCAACCGCATGCGGCGGTGAGGGCTCGCCCTTTCCGGATAACGGCCGACACCTCACCCTACCCTCTCCTTACAGGAGAGGGTTCCCCGCGCCCTTCATCCGGAACTCCGCTTCATCTCGCCCGCGAGGGGAGAGCCGCGCATGATCCGTTCAGGGGCCAAAAGCCCAACCGGACAGTCGTGGGCTTGACCCGACCATCTCTTGATGAGGGGGGCACCTGCCTTTGCCGACGCCTCTTCCGGCTCGAGATTCTCGGATCTCCGCTTCGCTGCGTCCGGGATGACCGCGCGTTTCTGAGAAAGACGGCGAGCGCTACAGCCACTTCTTCCAGCGGAAGAACAGGTAGGGCAGGATGGCGAAGACGACCATCATCGCCAGCGCCATCGGATAGCCATGGGCCCATTCGAGCTCCGGCATCGCCTTGAAGTTCATGCCGTAGATCGAGGCGATCAGGGTCGGCGGCATCAGCACCACCGCGACGACCGAGAACAGCTTGATGATCTTGTTCTGCTCCAGCCCGACAAGCCCGAGCGTCGCCTGCAGCATGAAGGAGAGCTTGCTGGAAATGAAGGTCGCGTGTTCCTCGATCGCCTGAACGTCACGGACCGAGGTGCGCCATTCCGGCGTGAAGCCGCTGGCGGCCTTGGTGGGGCGCTTGAAATTGGCCGAGAGAAATAGCAGCACGCGCTCGACCGAGACCATGCTTTCGCGCACGTTCGAGATGATGTGCTCGTATTGGCCGATCTTGCGGATGACCGACTGATAGGCGCCGTTCTGCTCGACTGCGGAACTCTTGCCCTCGAAGACCCGGCGCGAAGCCTCGTCGATCCTGTCGCCGACGCCGCGCAGCACCTCGGCCGCGCGGTCGACGATGGATTCGATCAGCCCCTCGATCACGGCGGCTGGCTGCGGGCTGCAACCGCCCGGCTTGGCGATGCGATTGAGGAAGATGCCGAAAGCGCCCGGCTCGTCATAGCGCACCGTCACCAGCGCCTTCTCGGTGAGGATGAAGGTGACGTCCGCCAGCCGCGGGACGACGGTATCCGAGTGGCAGATGACTCGCGCCGTCATGTAATGCGCGCCGTTCTCGGTGTAGATGATCTCGGAGGGTTCGAGATCATGCATCTCCTCCCGCGTCGGGATCGAGATGCCGAGATGGGTCTCGACCTTCTTGTCCTCTCCCGCGGTCGGATTGAGCAGGTCGATCCACACCGAGCCGGCCGGAATATCCTCGTCGATCGTCAAGCTGCGATGGATCAGCCGGTCGCCGGTCTCGGGACAGATATTGTGGATCAGAAGCATGGCAGGCGACTTTCAGCTGCGGCGAGCAAGCTTTTTGCTGCGCCGCAAGAACCCCAAGCGCCCCATCATGTCAAACCGATGACAACCCGCGCGCGCCATTGCCTCGCATCCCGCCTCACATCCCGCCCTTGACGCCTTCGGGCGGCCGGCTCGCGGCCGGCACGAAGAAGTCCGGCATCAAGGGCACGGAGGGGTCGACGCGGTAGGGCGTGAAGTCGGTGACGCCCTCGCCCGCGAGGAAGCTGTCGTCGATCAGGAACTGGCCCGAGAATTCGCGCGCCGGCTTGCCGAAGATCAGATGGGCGGCGTCGGCGAGGATCTCCGGCGTGCGGCTCGCCTGCACCATCTTGTCGCCGCCGAGCAGGTTTTGCACCGCGGCGGTCGCGATCGTCGTGCGCGGCCAGAGCGCGTTGACCGCGATGCCCTTCGGCGCGAGCTCGCCGGCGAGGCCGAGCACGCACAGGCTCATGCCGTATTTGGCGATCGAATAGGCCAGATGCGGCGCAAACCAGCGCATCGCCAGGTCGAGCGGCGGCGAGAGCATCAGGATATGCGGGTTCTGCGCCTTCTCCAGATGGGGAATCGCGTATTTCGAGACCATGAAGGTGCCGCGCGTATTGATCTGCTGCATCAGATCGAAGCGCTTCATATCGGTCATCTGCGTGTTGGTCAGCGAGATCGCGCTGGCATTGTTCACGACGATATCGATGCCGCCGAAGCGCTCCGCCGTCTTGGCGATGGCGCCGGCCACGCTCGCCTCGTCGCGGACATCGACCATCAGCGGCAGGCATTGCCCACCGGCCGCCTCGATCTCGGCGGCGGCGGTATAGATCGTGCCCACGAGCTTGGGATGCGGCTCGGCCGTCTTGGCGGCGATGGTAACATTGGCGCCGTCGCGCGCGGCTTTGAGCGCGATGGCGAGCCCGATGCCGCGCGAGCCGCCGGTGATGAACAGCGTCTTGTTCTTGAGCGACAAGTTCTTGAGCGACATGACTGACCTCCCTCAGGCTGGAATGGTGAAGCGGTCCGGCTGCGTACCGTCCCGATCGGTGAAGCCATAGGCACGGGCGAGATCGGCGACATGCAGCACCTGGCCGGCATGGCGGGCGACATCGGGATCAGCGGCAAGCGCCGCGACCGCGCGGCCGGCATAGAGCGGGCTCTCGGTCGTCTCCTCCGCCATGCCGGCATCAGCGACGCGCTCGGTCAGGACATGACCTGGAGACAGGCCCAGCGCCGTGACGCCGAAAGGCTTGAGCTCATGGCCCATCGCCAGGGTCAGACGGTTCATCGCCGTCTTGGCGAGATCGTAGAAGACATCGCCGAGATAGCCGCCGGCCGTGTCGAAGCTGACCGTGACGATCAGGCCTTTGCGCATCTGCACCATGGCGGGCGCGACCGCCCGCGCCAGCAGCAGCTGCGCATAGACGCCGCTCTCGAAATTCTGGCCGAGCCTTGCCACCGGCCTGCGCCAGAACGGCGCGCCGAATTGCGAGCCATCGGGATAGCGCTCGCCATCATAGCCTTCATTGCCGCCCCAGACGGCATCGACCACGCAGTCGAGCCGGCCGAAGCGGCGCAAGGCCCAGGAGACCAGCGTATCGACCTCGCGCTCCTGCATATGGTCGCAGCGATAGGGATGGCCCTTGCCGCCGGCGGCCTCGACCTCGCGCGCCGTATCCTCAAAAGTCTCCTGGCGCTGGTCGGTGCGGGGACCGGCCTCGCTTGAACGCCCGGTGACGATGACGGTCGCGCCGGCTTCGCCCAGCGCCCTGGCGATACCGCGCCCAAGCCCGCGCGAGGCGCCCGCGACGAGGCAGATGCGGCCTGCGAGCGGATGAACTGTCTGTTGGGTGAGCGTCATCTGCGCTCTCGCCGGCGATCCACCGCCTGGATTGCCAGAATGAAATCACGCGCGTCATTCCAAGGCGGCCCAAAGGGTCGAGCTCGCAACCCGAAACTGCAAACGAAGAAAAAGAGGGCGCGGGATCCCCTCTCCCGGGTGGGAGAGGGGTAGGGGTGAGGGCCGGACGGTGCCGAGTTGAGCTGACGATGTCCGCCGCTTAAGCGAGGTATCCGAGCCCTGACGTTTTCTGGCCTGCCCTCACCCTGCCCTCTCCCACCCGGGAGAGGGTTCCCCGCGCCTCTCTTGCACGACCAGCGCTTCTGGGTTCCGGGCTCGCTGCGGTGTTTATCCTTGGGCCGATCGAAGATCGGACCCGAGAGCGGCGCCCCGGAATGACGACGCAGTTCCGCGACGCCCCAAACAACGCTAGAAGCCCCTCCCCCGAGCAAACGAGGTCGATCATGGATGCGAGCGAGGTTGCCGCCTGCTGGGAGGCCAATGCCGAAACCTGGACGCGCCATGCGCGCGCCGGCTACGATTTGTACCGCGACGCCCTGAACACGCCGGCCTTCATGGCCAACCTGCCCTCCGTCACCGGATTCGTGGGTCTCGATATCGGCTGCGGCGAAGGCGCCAATACGCGCCAGATCGCCAAAGCCGGCGCCGCGATGACCGGCATCGATATCGCGCCCACCTTCATCCGTCATGCGCAGGAGGCCGAGGCCGCAGCACCGCTCGGCATCACCTACCGCCTCGCCGACGGCATGGAACTGCCCTTCGCAGATGCCAGCTTCGATTTCACGACGGCCTTCATGTCGCTGATGGACATGCCGCATCAGGACCGCGTCCTGGCCGAGGCGGCCCGCGTGCTCAAGCCCGATGGCTTCTTGCAATTCTCGATCCTGCATCCCTGCTTCGCCACGCCCTCCCGCCGGGTGCTGCGCGACGAGCACAAGACCGTGCTGGGCATCGAGGTTCGCGACTATTTCCGCGCCACCGACGGCGAGATCGAGACCTGGCGCTTCGGGGCCGCGCCCGAGCACGAGAAGGCCAAGGTCGAGCCGTTCAAGGTGCCGCGCTTCCACCGCACGCTGAGCGAATGGGTCAATCTCATCATCGCGGCGGGCTTCGCCGTCGAGCACATGCACGAACCGCAGATCGACGCCGAAACCGCGGCGCGTGAGCCCTATCTCGCGGATACGCGCGTCGCGCCGCTGTTCCTGCATATGCGGGTGCGCAAGCCAGCGAGTTCCGGCTGAGCGAACGCTAGCGTCAATTCCATCGTCATTGCGAGCACCCGGGTCTTGCCTTCGGCAAGCCCGAGTACAGGCTCCGCGAAGCAATCCAGGAGAGCTCGCTCTACGTCCCCTGGATTGCTTCGCTACGCTCGCAATGACGGCAAGGCCGTCACACAACTGGTCCATGGGCCTGCCCTCACCCTGCCCTCTCCCACTCGGGAGAGGGTTCCCCGCGCCCCTCCTTCCGGGTCTCCGGTCATGGGCTCCGGTGCCGAGGCTCACGCCGCGAAGACCGCGTCGGCGTCCTCGACCGCGCCGGCGCCTTCCGTCACCGCCAATTCCAGCGCCGGGGCCTCGGTGACGATATGTTCGGCGAAGAAGCGGGCCGTGGCGAGCGCCGCCGCGCCGTTCTCCTCGGAGCGCATGGCGAGCGCCTTCCTGGCGAGGCCGGTGCCGCCCTGCGCCACAGCGAAGAGCTTGAGATAGGGCGTCGCACCGGCGAGCGCCTCGCCCGGCTTGGCGCCCATCGTCGCCAACATCCAGTCGGTGGCGCGCTCCAGGGCATCGATCGCGGCCTTCAGCCGGGCTGCGCTATGGCCGAAGCCCGGCGTGTTGGCGCCCTCGACCTCGCCGGCCACGCCGCGCATCTCGCTGATCAGCGCCTTGACCGCCTCGCCGCCGGAGAGCGGCAGCTTGCGCAGCACGAGGTCGATCGCCTGGATGCCGTTGGTGCCCTCATAGATCGTGCAGATGCGGGCGTCACGCAGATGCTGGGCGGCGCCGGTCTCCTCGATGAAGCCCATGCCGCCATGGATCTGCACGCCGGTCGAGGCGACATCGATGCCGATATCGGTGGCATAGGCCTTGGCGACGGGGGTGAGGATCGCGGCACGCTCGCTGGCAGCCTTGCGCCTGGTCTCGTCGGTCTCGCGATGGCTACGGTCGAGCGCTGCGGCGACCATATAGGAGATGGCGCGGGCGGCCTGAGTCTTGGCGCGCATGTCCAGCAGCATGCGGCGGACATCGGGATGCACGATGATCGGGCTCATTGCCGAGCCCTTGGCCGAGCCCTTGGGCGCGTCGAGCGCCGTGCCCTGGCGGCGCTCACCGGCAAAGGCGAGCGCCTGCTGATAGGCGCGCTCGGCAATGGCGACGCCCTGCAGTGCGACGTTGAGGCGGGCGTTGTTCATCATCGTGAACATGCAGGCGAGGCCGCGATTCTCCTCGCCGATCAGCCAGCCGATCGCGCCATCCTTATCGCCATAGGCCATGGAGCAGGTCGGCGAGGCGTGGATGCCGAGCTTGTGCTCGATGCCGGAGCAGCGCAGGTCGTTATGGGCGCCAAGCGTTCCATCGGCATTGACGAGGTATTTCGGCACCAGGAAGAGCGAGATGCCGCGCGTGCCGGGAGGGGCGTCGGGCAGGCGGGCGAGGACGAGATGGATGATGTTCTCCGTCATCCCATGCTCGCCATAGGTGATGAAGATCTTCTGGCCGGTGATGCGGTAGGTGCCGTCGCCGGCGCGCTCGGCCTTGGAGCGCAGCGCATTCAGATCGGAGCCCGCCTGCGGCTCGGTCAGGTTCATCGTTCCCATCCACTCGCCCGAGACGAGTTTCGCCAGATAGGTCTGCTTGAGATGGTCGGAGCCATGGGCGTGAACGGCCTCGATCGCGCCGATCGTCAGCAGCGGTCCGAGCGCGAAGGCCAGCGAAGCCGAGTTCCACATCTCGGTGCAGGCCGATTGCAGCAGCGTCGGCAGGGCCTGGCCGCCATAGACCTCCGGGCCCGGAAGGGCGTTCCAGCCGGCTTCCGCCCAGGCCTTGTAGGCTTCCTTCCAGCCCGGCGGCGTGGTGACGACGCCGTCCTTCAGGGTCGAGCCATGGGTGTCGCCGACGCGGTTGAGCGGGGCGATCACGTCTGCGGCGAATTTCGCCGCCTCCTCCAGCACGGCCTCGGTGAGGCCGCCTTCGAGCTCCGGCGCGAGGCCCTCCGCGATCAGCCCGTCGAGGCCGGCGACATGGCGCAAGGTGGCGATGATGTCCTCGACCGGGGCGCGGTAGCTCATGAAATTCTCCCTGGAAGCCCGCATATCCTGCCTGATCGGCGGATGAGGGTCTGCTTTTGACGTTGCCGCGATGTTAGCGAGGAACTATCCCCGACGCCACGCGCGACCTTCGTCATGCGTTCCCGCCAGCAGCCCGTTGCGAATATAGTTTATATATAAACCATCTGAGGTCAATCGTGCCCGATCAACGCGTCACGCAGCGGCTGGACGACAGCGCGGCCGGCATCGCCACCGCCGCCGCACTGCTGCGCGCGGGCAAGCTCGTCGCGCTGCCGACGGAGACGGTCTACGGGCTGGCGGCGGACGCAACCTCCGGCGCGGCGGTCGCCGGCATCTACGCGGCCAAGGAGCGGCCGAGCTTCAACCCGCTGATCGCGCATCTGCCCGACCTCGCGGCTGCCCGGCGGCAGGGCCTGTTCGACGCCAACGCATTGGCGCTGGCGCGCGCTTTCTGGCCGGGGCCGTTGACGCTGGTGGTACCGGTCTCGAGCGGCTGCAGCGTCAGCGAGCTGGCGCGGGCGGGGCTTGCGACAGTGGCGCTGCGCGTGCCGTCGCACCCGGTCGCGCGGGCGATCCTGCAAGCGGCGGGACGGCCGATTGCCGCCCCTTCCGCCAACCGCTCCGGCCGGGTCAGCGCCACCAGCGCGGCGCATGTGCTGGCCGATCTCGACGGGCGCATCGACGCGGTGCTCGATGGCGGCCCGACCAAGGTCGGCGTCGAATCGACGATCGTCGCCTGCCTCGATGGCGCGCCGCGCCTGCTGCGCCCCGGCGGCGTGCCGAGCGCCGCGATCGAGGGCGTGATCGGGCGCTCGCTCGTGCTCGCCGGCGAATCCGGCGCCGCGCCGATCTCGCCGGGCCTGCTGGCCTCGCATTATGCCCCCGCAGCCGGTGTCAGGCTCAATGCGGAAGGGCCGCGTGACGGCGAGGCCTGGCTCGGCTTCGGGCCCGAGCCAGTCACGCTCTCGCCTGCGACGCTCCAGCTCAATCTCAGCCCGGCGGGCGATCTCATGGAGGCTGCGGCGAACCTCTTCGGCTATCTGCGCCAGCTCGACATGGCCGCGCCGGCGACCATCGCCATCGCACCGATCCCGCCGCATGGTCTGGGCGAGGCGATCAACGATCGATTGCAGCGCGCCGCCGCGCCGCGCTGACGTTTTCAAGCAAGCATCATCTTGCAATACTGCAAGATATCGGCTTGGGTTCCCGTTCCGATGAGGCAGGAACCCAATGAACTCCAATCTCGCCTGGGATGATTTCCGCCTGATCAAGGCGATCGCCGACCATGACGGGCTGACGGGCGCGGCGAACGCGCTCGGCGTCAATCATTCCACGGTCTTCCGCCGCCTCGGCCAGATCGAGGAGCAGCTCGGCCTGCCTTTGTTCGAGCGCCGCAAGACCGGCTATGTCGCGACCGTCGCCGGCACCGAGATGGCGGCGCTGGCGAACCGCATGGATGAGGACGTCACCGCCTTCGGCCTGCGCCTGGCCGGGCGCGATGTCGCGCCCTCCGGCGAAGTGCGCGTGACCACGACCGACACGCTTTATCTCAACGTCCTGCTGCCGATCTTTGCCACCTTCCGCCAGGCGCATCCCTTGATCCGCCTCGACGTCGTCATCGGCAACCAGACACTGAACCTGTCGAAGCGCGATGCCGATATCGCGATCCGCGCCAATGACTCGCCGGGCGAGACCCTGGTCGGGCGCCGGCTCGCGACCTTGAACTGGGCGATCTATGGCCGCACCGGAGACGGGCTGACGCCGGCCGAGCAGGCCGACCCGAAAGTGCTGTACCAGCGCGACTGGGTCGCGCTCGGCGACCAGCTCGGCTATGTCAAGGCCGCCCGCTATGTCCGCGAGCGCGTCGCGCCCGAGCGGATCGCGCTGAGGAGTTCGGCCGTGCTGGGCATGACCGAGGCGGTCGAGCAGGGCCTCGGCATCGGCCCCCTGCCCTGCTTCATCGCCGACCAGCGGCCGGGCCTGGTCCGCCTGATGCCGCCCGACCCGGAATTCTCGACGGGCCTGTGGATCCTGACCCATCCCGATATCCGGCATGCGCCGCGGGTGCGCGCCTTCATGGATTTCTGCGGCAACGAACTGGCGAAGAAGCGTGGGCTGATCGAGGGGACGGGGTAAGAAGCCCGGTTTCGTTTGCGCCCGATCGCCGGCCGTTTTAACTTGGCGTCGCTCGCGCGACTGGCGCTGCAAGGTGGATCACCATCGGGGAGCGCGAGCCTCGCTGCCGCGCGCCTGGGCCTTCTCATCCCCTCCCGGAGACGCCCCCATGCATGTCGTGATGCTGCTCTATCCCCGCCTGACCCAGCTCGATCTGACCGGCCCCTTCGAGGTCTTCGCCCGCTTCCGCGAGCTCGAACTGCATCTGGTCTGGAAGACGGCCGACCCGGTCAGGGATGGCAACGGCCTGACGATCCTGCCGAGCACGACCTTCGCGGACTGCCCGCAGGCCGACATCCTGTTCGTGCCCGGCGGCCCCGGCCAGGGCGCGCTGATGGAGGATGAGGAGACGCTCGCCTTCCTGCGCCGGCAGGCCGCATCGGCGCGTTATGTCACCTCCGTCTGCACCGGCTCGCTGGTCCTGGGGGCAGCCGGCCTGCTCAAGGGCTACCGCGCCACATGCCATTGGCTCTCGCTGCCGCAGCTCGCCTTGTTCGGCGTCGAACCGGTGGCGGAGCGCGTCGTCGCCGACCGCAACCGCGTCACCGGCGCGGGCGTGACCTCGGGCATCGATTTCGCGCTCAGCCTAATGGCCGATATCTTCGGCGAGGAGCGCGCCCGCAAGGTCCAGCTCCAGATGGAGTACGACCCGCAGCCGCCCTTCCCCGGCGGCTCGCCTGCGAGCGCGTCCGAAGAATTGATCGCCGCCGTGACGCAGGACTCCGCCAAGTTCCAGAACGCCCGCGAGGAGATCGCGCGGCGCGCGGCGGCGGCGCTGGGCTGAGCCAGAGCGTTGCTACGAGAAAAGCGGATGCCGGTTTCTTGCGCGCGCAATGCTCTGGGGGTGGTTTTGACCTGAACCACACCGTCATTGCGAGGAGCAAAGCGACGAAGCAATCCAGGAGCGACAGAGCTCGACGCCCCCCTGGATTGCTTCGCGGAGCCTGTACTCGGGCTTGCCGAAGGCAAGACCCGGGTGCTCGCAATGACGGCTAATACCTAGGCTCTCACCCCACCTCGACCACGACCCGCCCGCGCACCTTGCCCTCGATGATCGCCTTGCCCGTCTCGATCACGCTCTCAAGCGGGATTGTGGTGGTGATCTTGGCCAGCGCGTCGCGGTCGAGGTCGGTCGCGAGCCTGGCCCAGGCCTCGAGCCGGCGCGGTTTCGGGCACATCACCGAATCGACGCCGAGCAAAGCGACGCCGCGCAGGATGAAGGGCATGACGGATGTCGGCAGGTCCATGCCCTGGGCCAGTCCGCAGGCGGCGATGGCGCCGCCATATCTGGTCATCGACAGCAGATTGGCGAGGGTGTGCGAGCCGACCGCATCGACGCCGGCGATCCAGCGCTCCTTGCCGAGCGGGCGGCCGGGCGCGGAGAGTTCGTTGCGGTCGATGATCTCGGCCGCGCCCAGGCTCTTCAGGTAATCCGCCTCCTCGGACCTGCCGGTCGAGGCGACGACATGCCAGCCGGCCTTGGCGAGCAGCGCGATCGCGACCGAGCCGACGCCGCCAGCAGCCCCCGTCACCACGACCGGGCCGTCAGCGGGCTTCAGGCCATGCCTCTCCAGCGCCAGCACGCAGAGCATCGCGGTGTAGCCGGCGGTACCGATCGCCATCGCCTCACCCGGGTTCATGCCGGCCGGGAGCGGCACCAGCCAATCGCCCTTCACCCGGCTCTTCTGGGCATAGGCGCC
Source organism: Bosea vaviloviae (assembly GCF_001741865.1). Classification (NCBI taxonomy): domain Bacteria; kingdom Pseudomonadati; phylum Pseudomonadota; class Alphaproteobacteria; order Hyphomicrobiales; family Alloboseaceae; genus Allobosea; species Allobosea vaviloviae. The sequence goes on along the minus strand of NZ_CP017147.1, from coordinate 2,526,288 downwards.
CAGATGCGTCTCGCCCGTGCCCCAGCCATTCAGGATGACGAGGTGGCCCGGCTTGAAATCGGGATGGTCGGAGGTCTCGACCCGGCCGGAAAAATCGACGCCGGGGATCATCGGCCAGCGCCGCACCACCGGGGCCTTGCCGGTGATGGCAAGGCCATCCTTGTAGTTCACCGTGGAATGGGTGACGCGGACGGTGACATCGCCCTCCATCAGATCGCTCTCGGCGAAATCGGTGAAGGCGAGGTTGGGCCCGGTCTCGCCCTTGGTCGCGACAAGGGCCTTGAACGTGGTCATGCGGCGTCTCCGGTGACGTCATTGCGAGCGCAGCGAAGCAATCCAGGGGCCGCGTGCTCTACGTCCCCCTAGATTGCTTCGTCGCTACGCTCCTCGCAATGACGGTTGCGGCATGCGCAGACAAGCCCCGCGGCCGTGCGCCTTTAGCCAATGCCGATCTCACGCCGGCTGCGCCAGCGGCCGCTCGACGGCCTTTTCGATGATCGGCAGGTTGATCAGGGCCGAGGCGATGCCGAGCGCGATCGAGAGCCACCAGACGATCTGGTAGGAGCCGCTCGCCTCATAGAGGAAGCCGCCGAGCAGCACGCCGAGGAAACCGCCGACCTGATGCGAGAAGAAGGCGAAGCCATAGAGCATCGCCATGTATTTCGTGCCGAACATCAGCATCACCAGCGAGGAGGTCGGCGGGATGGTGGAGAGCCAGAACAGGCCGATGACAGCGCCGAAAGCCAGCGCTGTCGCGGGGCTCGGCGGCAGCAGGATGAAGGCGGCGATCGCGACCGAACGGCCAAGATAGATCCAGGCCAGCAGATGGCGCTTGGGCATGCGCGTCGAGAGCCAGCCCGAACAGAGCGAGCCGAACGCATTGGCGAGCCCGATCACGGCCAGCGTCCAGCCGCCGACCCAGGCCGCCATGCCGACATCCTTGAGATAGGCCGGCATATGGGCGGTGATGAAGGCGAGCTGGAAGCCGCAGGTGAAGAAGCCGAGCACGAGCAGGACATAGGAGCGGTGCTTGAAGGCCTCCGTCAGCGCCTGCTTGATCGACTGTCCCGGCAGGTTCGCGGTCGCGCTGGGCTGGGTCACGCCGTCCTTGCGCGTCGCCAGCATGAAGGCGAAGGGCATCACCAGCAAAACCGAGCCGGCGAAGACGACGAGCGCCTGATGCCAGCCGATCTGCTCGATCAGGATGTTGCCGATCGGCGGGAACAGGAACTGGCCGAAGGAGCCCGCAGCCGTGCCGGCGCCGAAGGCCATCGGCCGCCAGGATTCCGGCAGGAGCTTACCGAAGGCGGCAAGCACGAGATTGAAGGAACAGGCCGAGAGGCCAAAGCCGATCAGCACGCCGGCGCCCAGATGCAGGGTCAGCGGCGTGGCGGCATAGGCCATCACGACGAGGCCAAGCGCGTAGAGCACGGCGCCGAAGCAGAGCACGCGCACAGTGCCGAAACGGTCCGCCACCGCCCCGGCGAAGGGCGCGCCCAGGCCCCAGAGCAGGTTCTGGATCGCGATTGCGATGCTGAAGGTGTCGCGGCCCCAGCCGAATTCCAGCGTCATCGGAATCTGGAACAGGCCTGCGCTGGCGCGCGGGCCGAAGGTGATCAGGGCGATCAGGCAGCCGGCGGCGACGATGACCTCCGGAGCGTAGCTGCGCGCGGGGGCTGCACTCATGGTCGGTCTCCGGCGGTCCCTGCGAACAGGCGCTTCTAAAAGTTCAGAGCATCGCTCTGGCGATCGTGTGGTTGCACGATATCGCCGATCCGCGCGGCGCAACAACGCCTTTTCGTGGCGTTGCGCATCACAGCCTTGCATAAGCGAGCCGGCAAGATCATAGGCAAACCGGCAAAATCCGAACATTGCGGGTCTCATTAACCGCTGCTCAACCCTACCGGGGCGATAACGGCAAGGCGCGAATGCGCGCTGTCTTCCGGGGTCGTGTGGAGTAGCAGGTCAGGTGCGTTTGCGCAGGCGTACGAGGCGGATCGGTTCGCTCGGGGTGAAATGGGCCCTGGCCACGGTGGCGCCATGGGCGCTTTCGGCCGGCGTTCTTGTCTCCTTCACCGCCTCGGCCGGCCAGAATTACGGCCCCGACTCCCTGCCCTATTCATCGATCCAGCGTGCCGCGCCCGCTTTCGATTCGGCGCTCGAGGAAGGCCCCTCGCTGCTTGTCGCCGGCAGCGCCTTCCGGCTGCCCGGCCTTGCCCTGTCCTCGGCGATCCGACAGGCGCATCTCTCCTTCGACGATCCCGAACGGCTCGTCGCGATCGATCCGCGCCAGCCGCGCGACGACATGAAACATTCGGTCTCGGGCTTCCCCGAAGTCGACCGCACCGCCAAGGGCGATCCGCTGCCCGGCCTGCGGCCAGGCCTCTCGGCGCTGCCGGCGGGCGAGCTCGAACGCGTCGTCTTCGGCGACACCCAGCCCCGCCTGATCTCGGGCGGCTTCTCGCTCGACGCCCAGCGCGCGGCGGAAGCCGTCGACGGGCCGCAGATCGGTTTCGAGCCGTCGGCGAATGAAGAGGGGCTGACCGACCCGGCGATGGCGGACGCCTCGCCGAGCTCGCAGCACCGCTTGATCACCTCGCCGCGCCAGGCCGAATTGCATCTGGAAAGCATCGACGGCTCGACCCCCTCCGTGCCGGGACGCACCGCCAGCAGTTCCTCGACGCCATCTGTGCATTACAATGCCGCGACACTCGCCACGCCGGTCACGCCCGCGCCGCCTGCGGCGCTGACGCGGCCCAACCTCGTCGCCAAGGCACCAGCAGCGACCAGCAGCGCGACCAGCGCCAAGAGCAAGGGCGATGCCGGCCCGCAGATCAGCTATGCCGGCCTGATCGCCAGCACGGACATGGCGCGCCAGCAGCGCTGCCTGGCGGAGGCGGTCTATTTCGAGGCGCGCTCGGAATCGAACGAGGGCCGCGCCGCCGTGGCGCAGGTCGTGCTCAACCGGGTCAAGAGCGGGCTTTATCCCGACAATGTCTGCGGCGTGGTCTACCAGAACAGCAACCGCTACCTCGCCTGCCAGTTCACCTTCACCTGCGAGGGCAAATCGCTGCGCATCACCGAGCCTGCGCCCTGGCACGACGCCGTCCGCATCGCCCGCGAGGTCTATGAGGGCACGACCTATCTGCCCGAGGTCGGCGGCTCCACGCATTACCACGCCAATTACGTCAGGCCTTACTGGGCGAAGAAGCTGAAGAAGATGGACACGATCGGCCAGCACGTTTTTTATCAGCTGCGGCCGGGACAGACTTGAGGGCTGCTCGCCCGGAATCCATCGCAGGGCGTCCGTCTCGGGCTTGCCCCACGACCGTCCGGCTCACCGCGAGCGCCCGATCGAAAACGCTCGGTTCATTGCAGGCTTTCCAGCGGGCGGAGACGGATGAGACAGGCGCGGGGAACCCCTCTCCCGTATGGGAGAGGGGCAGGGGTGAGGGTGTGCCCTTTCAGTAGAAGGCGCTGCGGCTCCGTCGCGCTTAAGCAAACGGCGGCAGGCCCTCATCCCTGCCCTTCTCCCACACGGGAGAAGGGTTCCCCGCGCCCTTCATCCGCTGCTTCGCTTCACCTTCGCCTGCAACAGAGATCCGCTCATCGATCAAGCCCGACCATGACTTCTGCTCCCGGATCGGCGCGGTCCGAGAGCCCGCGCTATCCACAGGCAAGCCGGAACTCCTTCGCATTCGAGCGATCCGCTTCACGCCATTTCAACACCCATGAACGCGGACGGCCTGCCCGACTTGGTTAATTTTACCTTGTTTGAGCGTTTACCTTGCGTTCATCACGCCGGGCAGGCTTTCTGGTCCCACAAACGGCACGGTGATGCCGCAGGGCTGGTGAGTTCGAATAGATGCGTAAGGCTTTCGTCACTTCGGCATTCGGCGCAGTTCTGCTGCTCGGTGCGCAAGCCGCCCAGGCGGGCGATTGCGCCGGCTATTCCTGCCGCCCGGCGCCCTCCTGCCGCGGTTCGGCCTGCTACAATCTCGTGCAGACGGCGCCGGTCTACGACACGCTCAGCGAGAGCTATCAAATCCGCCCGGAGCAGACCCAGTCCCGCGTCGTCCCGGCGCAGTATGATTACGTCACCGAGACGGTGATGATCCAGCCAGCCCGCCAGATCCCGCATCATCGCCCGGCGCAGTATTGGAGCGTCTCCGAAAAGGTGATGATCTCGCCCGCCAGCAAGCGCTGGGAAGTGACCCGCGACGCCTATGGCAACACCACGGGTTGCTGGGTCGCGGTTCCCGCGCAGTATGGCTACCAGCAGCGCACCGTCGAGGTCGCGCCCGCCACCATCGATTACGAGACCATCCCAGCCGTCTACACCCAGCGCCAGCGCAAGGTGATGGTGCGGCCGACGCAGGTCGTCCATGAGACGCGGCCCGCGCAATACGCGACCCGCCAGCGCAATGTCATGGTGAGCCCCGGCTCACAGCGCTGGGAGCGCGCCGGCTACTGAGTTTTTTAGGTTCTAGGTAGACCTCTTCATCACGGAAAAGACCACTTCAAAGCCCCGGCCCCGGCCGGGGTCTTTTTTTGTGCGGACGATGCCCGGAGCGGGAGCGTTGCGTGGTGATCCGCAGGAGCTCAAGCCAGCCTGTCTTGGCTCGGAAACACTGCTTCATCCAAGGTGACCCAAAGGCCCGAGCGCCCAACCCGGGACTGCAAACGAAGAAAGAGAGGCGCGGGATCCCCTCTCCCGTGTGGGAGAGGGGTAGGGGTGAGGGCCGGACAGTGCAGAGTTGAACTGGCGATGTCCGCTGCTTAAGCGAGGTATCCGAGCTCTGACGTGGGCCTGCCCTCACCCTGCCCTCTCCCACCCGGGAGAGGGTTCCCCGCGCCTAGCTTGCGCGACCTGCTCTTCTGGGTTCCGGTCTCGGCCCTTCGGTCGCCCGGGATGACGCAGTGTTTCCGAGCATAGGCGGCATCTCTGAACGCAAAAAAGGCGCCGCAGTCGCAGCGCCTTCTGGATAGCTTCGATGTTCATGAGTTCCGGGCTCTTCGCCTCCTGCAAAGCCCCGGATTAACGACCCGCTCAGCCCAGCCCGCCATTGAGCAGGGCCAGCACGCCGACGCCGACCACGAAGGCCAGCATGCGCGCGGGCATGCCGATCAAGCTTCCCGGCGAGCTCTTGGTCGCAAGACCGACGCCGAGTTCGGCGAGCCCTAAGCCCAGCAGCACCAAGACGAAAGGCGGGAGAGCCGAGGACGCCCCGACCCAGCCCGCCTTGGCAGCGAATGCGACGATGGCGCCGAGCGCCGCGCCGAGAGCGATGAAGACGAATTCGACCCGCGTGAAGCGCATCGTGCCCGGTCAGCGCCGACGGAAGTTCTGATTGCGCGGCGGAGCGCCCGGACCGGGGCCGGCCGTCTTCTGGCGGAAGTTGATGCGGCCGCGATCAAGATCGTAAGGCGACATCTCGACCACAACGCGGTCGCCCGCGATGGTGCGGATGCGGTTCTTCTTCATCTTGCCGGCCGCATAAGCCAGGATCACGTGTTCGTTGTCGAGCTTCACCCGATAATTGCCGTCGGGCAGCACTTCGACCACCGTTCCGTCGAATTCGAGCAGTTCTTCTTTAGCCATACTGTCGTCCTTCGTGTGCCCGTAGGCGCTGGGTCATGGGCGGCCCGTCAGGCCGCCCCCACCCTGCTCTGGCTGTTTGCGCGTCAGTTCGCGCGTCGCCGGGCGCCGTTGGTGCGTCGTTGATCTGTTCTTTGCTGCAAGAACGCGACGCCGCCAAGCCCTTCCTTGGCGGAACCACCGTCTTTTCGCTGCGCAGGCTGTTCGCTGCGCTGCTGCGGCCGATCATTGCGCGGCGCGTCAGTCCGCGCCGCATCGCTGCGCGGCTCCTGGCGCTGGCCCGCATGGGCAGCGTTGCCCGCATGGGAAGGCTTGACAGCATGAGCAGGCTTGGCGCCCTGGCGCTGGCCCGAGGGCCGGCCATGGTCGCGTCCGCCGCCGCCATTCTGTCCGCCGCGTCCGCCGCGACCCTGGTTCTGGGCCGGCTTCTTCGGCGTGCGGCCGTCCCAATAAGGAACCTCGCCGATCGGGGTGATGGCGACGCGGGTCAGCTTCTCGATCGCGGCGAGATCGCCGCGCTCTTCCGGCGTGCAGAAGGCGATCGCGACGCCTGACGCGCCGGCGCGCGCGGTGCGGCCGATGCGGTGGACATAGGTCTCCGACACGTTGGGCAGGTCGAAGTTCACGACATGGCTGATGCCGTCGACATCGATACCGCGCGCGGCGATGTCGGTCGCGACCAGGATGCGCAATTCGCCGTCACGGAAAGCGCCGAGAGCCCGCTCGCGCTGGCCCTGGCTCTTGTTGCCGTGGATCGCGGCCGACTTGATGCCGGCGACCTCAAGCTGGCGGACGACCTTGTCGGCGCCGTGCTTGGTGCGGGTGAAGACGATGGCGCGCTCCATCTCGGGAACGCTGAGCGTCTTCGCCAGCAGCGCCGGCTTATGGCCGGCCTCGGTGAAGATGACGCGCTGGTCGATCTTCTCGGCCGTGGTCGCGACGGGCGCGACCGAAACCTCGACGGGATCGGTGAGGTAGGCGCCCGCGATGTCGCGGATCGGCTTGGGCATGGTCGCCGAGAACAGCAGCGTCTGGCGCTTGGCCGGGATCAGGGTGGCGATCCGACGCAGCGCGTGGATGAAACCGAGATCAAGCATCTGGTCGGCCTCGTCGAGGACGAGATATTCGATCTCACGCAGCGAGACGGCACGCTGATCGACCAGATCGAGCAGGCGGCCGGGCGTCGCGACGAGGATGTCGACATGCTGGCCGAGCGCGCGGATCTGCTTGCCGACGGGCACGCCGCCGAAGACGACGGTCGACTTCACCGTGGTGAAGTTGGCATAGGCACGGATCGAGGTCTCGATCTGCGCCGCGAGTTCGCGGGTCGGCGAGAGAATCAGCGCGCGCACCGAGCGCGGCTGCATCCGGCGCGGCTGGTTGAGCAGACGGTGCAGCAGCGGCAGCGCGAAGGCAGCCGTCTTGCCGGTTCCGGTCTGCGCGGCGCCGAGGAGGTCGCGACCCTGGAGAATCGGGGGAATCGCCTGCGCCTGAATCGGCGTGGGCGTGGTGTAACCTTCGGCCGCGAGCGCCTTGAGCAGCTGCTCGGCGAGGCCGAGGTCGGTAAATTGTGTCAAAACAAGTCTTTCTGGACGCCGCGGCGCAAGGGGCACATGTGGGTATCGGCTGTGCCGCCGGATTGCGCCCGGCCATGAGTATTGGCTCTTTCCTGCCGGCGAACCGCTAAGCCACAGCGCCGGAAGGTGTCGTTTGCAAACCGGGCGGGCGCAGGCGCCCACCCGGTCGTATCGTATTCAGTCTCAGGCGACGGAGAGATTGCCGGCCGAGGACTTGCCGGTCTTGCGATCGGCGATCAACTCGTAGGAAACGACCTGACCTTCCTGCAGTTCGCGCAGGCCGGCGCGCTCGACGGCGCTGATGTGGACGAAGATGTCCTGTCCGCCGTTCTCAGGGGTGATGAAGCCATAGCCCTTGGTGGTGTTGAACCACTTGACGGTGCCCTTATCCATGGAAGGTAGTCCTTACGTTTCAGATCCGCGTATTCGATGAGACCCAGGGCTCGACGCGCGGACGCCTCGCCATGGCCTTGTAGCGATGAGTGGTGGATCTGAATCGTGCCCGCCGACCGGGGAAACCCGCGCGGAGGATTGGCCAGAACCCGGCCGCATCTCGTCTTACGTGGGTTGGGCTAGCATAATTTGCAAGCCGGGTCCAGCGCTCAACTCTGGGTGGAGGGCGGGAGCACGGGACGATCGCCGCCCCTCCCCGATCTGGCGCGCACCGCCGCCAACCCCGCCACAACCAGATCAGCCCGGCGCGCAGCGAGCCTCTGCAATGCCGAGAGCGGCCGCTTCAGCAGCCTGAGCAAGGCGAGAGACAGCGCCACACCACGAGCAGCAGCGAGAACCCGGCGTCAGCGCGGATCAGCTTCCGCGAGTTCGGCAATGAAGCCGGCCAAACCGCCGAGATCGGCGAGCTTGCCGTAGCGGGCCTGCCCTTGCGGCTCCTGCGCGTGCTCCAGCGCCCAGGTCAGATCATGGGGAACATGCACCGCCCAGGCCCCGGCCTCAAGCGCCGGCCAAATGTCCGACTTCAAGGAATTGCCGACCATCATCGCCCGCTCGGCGCCATCGCCATGGCGCGCAAAGATCCGCTGATAGGTCGCGACCGTCTTGTCGCTGACGATCTCGATTGCGTCGAAGAAGTCGCCGAGGCCCGATTGCGCGAGCTTGCGCTCCTGGTCGAAGAGATCCCCCTTGGTGATCAGCACGAGCTTGTAGTCGCCGGCGAGCACTTCGAGCGTCTCGCGCGCATGCGGCAGCGTCTCGACCGGATGGGCCGCCATCTCGCGGCCGGCGGCAAGGATCTCGCCGATGACCATCGCCGACGCCTGGCCTTTCGTGACCTCGATCGCGGTCTCGATCATCGAGAGCACGAAGCCCTTGATGCCGAAGCCGTAGAAGGCGAGGTTGCGGCGCTCCGCCTCGAGCAGCCGGCCGGAAATCTCGGCCGCCTCGCCATGCTCGCCGAGCAATGCGACGAAGCGCGCCTCGGTCAATTTGAAGAACTGCTCGTTCTGCCAGAGCGTGTCGTCGGCATCGAAGCCGATAGTGGTGAGACTGCGTTGCATGGTCTCACGATACCGGCTCGGCTGCGACGAGCCCAGACGCCGCGGCAGCTTCCGCCATCAAAAGATCGACCAGCCCGGGAAAGCGCTGCTGCAGTTCGGCAAGGCGCAGCGCGTTCGTGCGGCTGTTGCCGAGATCGACCTGGCGGATCAGCCCCGATTCCCTGAGCACGCGGAAATGATGCGTGCGCGTCGCCTTCGTCACCGGCAGCTCGAAGGAGCTGCAATGGCGGATCGTATCCGGCCGGGCCGCGAGCGCGAGCACGACCTTGCGGCGGATCGGATCGGCGAGCGCGGCGAAGATCGCCCCGATCTCCATTTCCTCCAGCGCGGGATGGCCGCTGTCGTCAGGCATCAATTCGCTCCAGGCACATCCTGTTCAAGGTATGGCTCGCTCAAGGTACGGCTTGCATCATACCTTAATCCATGCGTCATTGCGCTCATATCATTGGAGGCAACGCCAGATGACCACAAGACGCGCCGCCATCATCAGCGAATTCGGGCCGCCGGACGTCCTGTCCGTGGAGGTGCAGACGCTGCCGCAGCCGGCCCAAGGCGAGGTTCGCCTGCGCCAGACGGCGATCGGCTTCAACTTCATCGACATCTACCAGCGCAAGGGCATCTATCCGCTGCCGCTGCCGACGGGCCTCGGCTTCGAGGCGGCGGGCGTAGTCGAGGCGCTCGGTCCCGGCGTCAACGGCATCAAGCCCGGCGACCGGGTCGCCTATATCAATGCCGGCGTCGGCGCCTACGCCGACCGGCGCAACGTGCCGGCCGACAAGCTGGTCGCGCTGCCCGACACGGTCAGCGACGAGGCGGCGGCGACCCTGCTGTTCAAGGGGCTGACCGCCCAGTACCTGCTGCGCAAGACCCATGCGGTCCAGCCCGGCGACCTGCTGCTGGTCCATTCCGCCGCCGGCGGCGTCGGCCAGATCCTGTCGCGCTGGGCGAGCGCGCTCGGCGCGACCGTGATCGGCACGACCGGCTCGCCGGAGAAGCGCGAAGCGGTGCTGGCCGCCGGATGCAGCGCCGTCATCGACCTGACCGATCCGGCCTGGCCCGCTGCCTTTCTCGCGGCAACAGGCGGGCGCAAGGCGCGCGTGGTCTATGACGCCGTCGGCAAGGACACCTTGCTGCAGTCGCTCGACTGCGCCGCGCCCTTCGGCCTCGTGGTCAGCTATGGCGCGGCCTCGGGCGCGGCGCCCGCGATCGACCCGGATCTGCTCAACAAGAAGGGCTGCCTGTTCCTGACCCGGCCTTCGATCTTTCCGCATAATGCCGACGCCGCAAGCTTCCGCGCCAATGCCGCCGACCTGTTCGACGCCATCGCCAAGGGCCATGTGACGGTCGATATCGGCGCGCGCTTCACCCTGGACGAGATCGCCAGGGTCCATGAGGCAGCGGAGGCCCGCAGCGTGAAGGGCGCGATCCTGATCACGCCGTAGAATGCGGGGAACAGGGGCCGGCCGAAACCGGCCCCGCGCGTTCTTCTCAGCCTTCCATTCTCCTCAGCCTTCCTTGGCCCGGACCGCGCCGAGCGCCGCCTGCGCTGCGGCGAGCCGCGCGATCGGCACGCGGAAGGGCGAGCAGGAGACGTAGTCGAGGCCGACGCTCTCGCAGAAGCCGATCGAGGCGGGATCGCCGCCATGCTCGCCGCAGATGCCGAGCTTGATGTCGGGGCGCGCCTTGCGGCCGCGTTCGGTCGCGAGCTTCACCAATTCGCCGACGCCCTCCTGGTCGATGGTGACGAAGGGGTCGTTGGCGAGGATGCCCTTGGCCGTATAGGAGCCGAGAAAGGAGCCGGCATCGTCGCGGCTGATGCCGAGCGTGGTCTGGGTCAGGTCGTTGGTGCCGAAGGAGAAGAACTCGGCGCTTCTCGCGATCTCCTCGGCGCGCAGCGCGGCGCGCGGCAATTCGATCATGGTGCCGACCTGATAGGTCAGAGCCACGCCGCTCTCGGCGATCACCGCCTTCGCCATGGCGTCGATGCGCGCCTTGACGAGGTCGAACTCGGCCACGCCCATGACGAGCGGCACCATCACCTCCGGGATCACCGGCTTGCCTGTCTCCTTGGCGGCAATCACCGCCGCCTCGAAGATGGCACGCGCCTGCATCTCGGCGATCTCGGGATAGGCGATCGCCAGACGCACGCCGCGGAAGCCGAGCATCGGGTTGAATTCATGCAGCTCGGCGGCGCGGTGCTTCAGCGCCTCGGGCGTGACGCCGAGCGCCTTGGCGACGGCGGCGATCTCGGCCTCGCCATGCGGCAGGAATTCGTGCAGCGGCGGATCGAGCAGGCGGATCGTCACCGGCAGGCCGTGCATGATCGTGAACAGCGAGACGAAATCCTGGCGCTGCATCGGCAGGAGTTTCGCCAGTGCCGCGCGCCGCCCGGCATCGTCATGGGCCAGGATCATCTCGCGCATCGGCTGGATGCGGTCCTCGTCGAAGAACATGTGCTCGGTGCGGCAAAGCCCGATGCCCTCGGCGCCGAATTCGCGCGCGGTGCGGGCGTCGTCGGGCGTCTCGGCATTGGCGCGGACTTTCAGGCGGCGGACCTTGTCGGCCCAGCCCATCAGCGTGCCGAACTCGCCGGAGAGCTCAGGCTTCTGCATCTTGATCTCGCCGAGCATGACCTGGCCGGCCGCACCGTCGATGGTGATGAAATCACCGGCCTTGAGCGTCGTCGCACCGACCGTCAGCGTGCCCTTGGCGTAGTCGACGCGGATCTGGCCGGCGCCGGAGACGCAGGGCTTGCCCATGCCGCGCGCCACGACCGCCGCATGCGAGGTCATGCCGCCGCGCGTGGTCAGGATGCCCTCGGCCGCGTGCATGCCGTGAATATCCTCAGGGCTCGTCTCGACGCGCACCAGAATGACCTTGCGGCCGGCCTTTTTCGCCGCCTCGGCATCATCGGAATTGAAGACGATCTCGCCGGCGGCCGCGCCCGGCGAGGCCGGCAGGCCAGTCGTCAGGATGCGGCGCTCGGCCTTGGGGTCGATCATCGGGTGCAGCAGCTGGTCGAGCGCACCGGGCTCGATGCGGCCGACCGCCTCCTCTTCCGTGATCAGCCCTTCCTTGGCGAGTTCGACCGCGATCCGCAGCGCGGCCTTGGCCGTGCGCTTGCCGGAACGGGTCTGCAGCATCCAGAGCTTGCCCTCCTGGATGGTGAACTCCATGTCCTGCATGTCGCGGTAATGCCGCTCCAGGATGCCGTAGATGCGGACGAGCTCGGCATAGGCCTCGGGCATCGCCTTCTCCATCGAAGGCTTGTCGGAGCCGGCCTCCTTGCGGGCGACCTCGGTGATGTCCTGCGGCGTGCGGATGCCGGCGACGACATCCTCGCCCTGGGCGTTGATCAGGAACTCGCCATAGAGCGCGTTCTCGCCGGTCGAGGGGTTGCGGGTGAAGGCGACGCCGGTCGCCGAGGTGTCGCCCATATTGCCGAAGACCATCGACTGGACGTTGACCGCCGTGCCCCAGGCGGCCGGGATGCTGTTGAGCTCGCGATATTTGATCGCGCGCGCATTCATCCAGGAGGAGAAGACCGCGCCGACCGCGCCCCAGAGCTGGGCTTCGGGATCCTGCGGGAACTCCGAACCGAGCGCCTTCTTGACGATGTCCTTGTACTTGCCGACCAGCACCTTCCAATCCTCGGCGCTCAGATCGGTGTCGAGATTCAGGCCCTTGCGCTCCTTGTAGTCCTCGAGCGCCTCCTCGAAATGGCCGTGGTCAACATCGAGCACGACGTTGGAATACATGGTGACGAAGCGGCGATAGCTGTCCCAGGCGAAGCGGGCATCGCCCGAGGCCTTGGCGACGGCCTCGACGGTGACGTCGTTCAGGCCGAGATTCAGCACCGTATCCATCATGCCGGGCATCGAGGCGCGCGCCCCCGAGCGCACCGAGACCAGCAGCGGATTGGCGGGGTCGCCGAAGACCTTGCCGGTCAATCGCGCCATCTCGGCCAGCGCCGCCTTGGCCTGCCCGTCGAGCTCGGAGGGGAACCGCTTGCCGTTATCGTAATACCAGGTGCAGACCTCGGTGGTGATGGTGAAGCCTGGAGGCACCGGCAGGCCCAGATTGCTCATCTCGGCGAGATTGGCGCCCTTGCCGCCGAGCAGGTTCTTCATACCCGCCTCGCCTTCGGCCTTGCCGTCGCCGAAGGTGTAGACCCATTTACCGCCTGCCATCACCAATGCCTCTTCATCCAGCCAACCGCAGCAATGCGACGGCGATCCAAAAGTTTCCAGCGAAGCGCCGCGGGCGCAAGAGCCGGATGATGTCAGATGGGGTCACACAGTGATCCCAGCTGAAATCCGAATCCGTCTCTCAACAAAGAGCGAGAGCAGGATCCATGCGAAAAACCGGTTCCCACTTTTTCGCATCCTGCTCTAAGCAGCAACCGCGCGGCGGAGACGGCGTGGTCATGCCGAAAAGCAGCTGAACAATCAATGAGCGGACCGCCGCGGCAAAGCCGAAGCGGGCCGCTATGACTTCGGCGGACCCGGCGTCACGAGCGGCACGGTCGGGAAATAGGAGCGATAGCGCGCCGGATCGCGCGTCATCAGGCGATATCCGGAAATGGCGGCATGGGCGCCGATAAAAAAATCGGGCAGCGGCGCCTGCTTCGTGCCGCCCTTGCGACGATAGGCCAGGAAGCACTTGCCCGCCAGAAACGCTGCCTCATAGGGCAGCGCCTCGCGATCGATCATCGCCTTCGGCAAGGCGAGGTCGAGATCCTCGATCCGCGAGTAACGCACGGAGACCTCGGCATAGATGATCGGGTTGATGACGAGCCGGGCGCTGTCAGCCGCCTCCGAGAGCGCTTGGGCAGACCAGGAAAACCATTGCGGATCCTCGCTCATGACGTCGAGCAGGACGTTGCTGTCGATCAGGATCGCGCTCATTCAGTTTCAGTCATCGCGGGTCAAGGCCATGATGGCCGCGGTGCTCATCGCGACATCGCCCCGGCCGCGCATATGCGCAATCAGCTTGTCGCCGCGGCCGGCCTTGTTGCGGGATTTGGCGCGCATGATCCGCACGACCTTGCCATCGAACTCGAAATCGACCTCGGTATCCGGCAGGAGCCCAGCCTTCTCGCGGATATCCGCCGGGATCGTCACCTGGCCTTTGGAGGTGATGCGCATCGACAAATTCCTTACTCTTACAGGTAAGAATAAGAACTTCACGCCGAATGGCAAGCCGCGGCCGGTCCCGGGGCAAGATCGCATTCGGGCCGCGACCCTATCTGAAGCAATCGTTCTCGGAGCGCACTCTTCAGAATGCACCGCCCCTCATTCGGAAGCGTTGCGCTTCTTCGCCGCGCGCGGCCAGCGCAGCGGCCAGGCGACGATCCGCTCCGGCAGGTCATCCTCAGAGACCTCGTCCTCGCTGCCGGAGACGCGCCCCTTCACCGACACGCCCGCCTCGACCACGGTGCGCGGATCGCCCGAGACCAGGGGGTGCCACCAGGGCAGATCGCGCCCCGTCGCGACCAGCCGATAGGCGCAGGTCGGCGGCAACCAGCGCAGCGTGCGGACCGAGGCCGGCGTCAATGTGATGCAATCGGGCACGATGCTGGAGCGGTTGGGGTAGTCCTTGCAGCGGCAGGAGCCGGCATCGAACAGGCGGCAGCCGACATTGGTCGCGAGGATCTCGCCGCTATCCTCATCCTCGAGCTTGATCAGGCAGCAGCGACCGCAACCGTCGCAGAGCGATTCCCATTGCTCCTTGCTCATCTCCTCGAGCGAGGTCGTGCGCCAGAAGGGCTCGGTCGGGGACGGCTTCTCGGTCATGCCTGCGCTTATGCGCCGCCCCGCCTCGCGAGGGAAGCTGACGCAAGCGCGCATCCAAGCGAGGCTCCCCCCGAATAATCGTTGCGGAGTTGTTCTGGGAAGGGACGGATTCGGGCAGGCCCGAAATCTGCGGACAACGATCGATCCCGCAGTTTCCTCCCTTACCTGGAGACAAAGCGGCGCATATGTGTTTGCAGTCGTGGATCGCGTTGCCAAGGCGATCGCGTCGCGGCAGGACGGTGACGCGATCTTTCGGACGGCAGCTCTCTCGTGGAGTTCCAGAACGGCGATGGAGTTCAGGAAGGCAGGCTGGAGGACACGTCTGAAGCGCTTCGCGCTGGGCGTCGATTCATGGGTCGATGCCGGACTCTGGGGCTCGGGCCGCCGCGCCAGCGAGATTTATGAGCGCATCCGCAGCTTCGCCGACCGCTTCACCGCCACCGGCGGCAAGCGCATCGCCGCCGAATTCGCCAGCGAGGGCCTGAATCTCGGCGTCGTCGGCAGCCTGCTGATGCTCTCCCTGGCGCTCCCCTCCTTCCGGGAAGGCCGCGACGAGGCGCTGAAGAACCAGGTCTTCGCCGTGACCTTCCTCGACCGCTATGGCTCGGAGCTCGGCCATCGCGGCGCGCGCCATGACGACTCGCTGAAGCTCGAGGAGATGCCCGACCATCTGGTCAAGGCGGTCCTGGCAACCGAGGACCGCCGCTTCTACGACCATTTCGGCATCGACATTTTCGGCACGCTGCGGGCCATGACGGTCAATGCGCGCGCCTCCGGCGTCGTCCAGGGCGGCTCCTCGCTGACGCAGCAGCTCGCCAAGAACCTGTTCCTCAGCAACGAGCGCTCGCTCGACCGCAAGATCAAGGAAGCCTTCCTGGCGCTCTGGCTGGAAGCCCGATTGAGCAAGAACGAGATCCTGAAGCTCTATCTCGACCGCGCCTATATGGGCGGCGGCACCTTCGGCGTGGCGGCGGCGGCGGAGTATTACTTCGGCAAATCGGTCAAGGACGTGTCGCTTGCGGAAGCCGCGATGCTGGCCGGCCTGTTCAAGGCGCCAACGAAATACGCGCCCCATGTCAACCTGCCCGCTGCCCGCGCGCGCGCCGGCGACGTGCTGAACGCGATGGTCGATGCCGGCTTCCTGACGGCGGGCCAGATCGACAGCGCCAAACGCAACCCGGCCACGCCAGTCGACAGGCGGCGCGATTCCAACCCGGATTACTATCTCGACTGGGCCTTCGACGAGATCAAGCACCTGGCCGACGAGGGCAAGATCGGCTCGGACCGGGTGCTGACCGTGAAGACGCCGCATGATCCCGCGATCCAGGGACAGGCGGAGAAGGCGATCGAGCAGGTCCTGCGCCAGAACGGCCCCGCCTACCGGGTCAAGCAGGCCGCGACGACCGTGATGGACCCGGACGGGGCGGTGCGGGCCATGGTCGGCGGACGCGACTATGGCATCAGCCAGTTCAACCGCGCGACGTCGAGCCTGCGGCAGCCGGGATCGTCCTTCAAGCCCTTCGTCTATGCGGCGGCGCTGTCGTCCGGTCTTTACCGGCCCAGCACCGTCGTCACCGACCGCCCGATCTGCATCGGCAACTGGTGCCCGAACAATTACGGGCGCTCCTATGCCGGCTCGATACCGCTGACCGTGGCGCTGGCGAAATCGATCAATACGATCCCGGTGCAGATGTCGATTGCGATGGGCAAGGCGACCGGCGAGACGCATGAGGCCCGCGCCGCCCGCATCGGCCGGATGAAGATCATCGAGACCAGCCGGGCCATGGGCCTGACCACGCCGCTGACCGACACGGTGTCCCTGCCGATCGGCGCGGCCGAGGTCACGGTGATCGACATGGCGGCCGGTTACTCGGTCTTCGCCAATGGCGGCAAGCGCGCGAAACCCTATGTCGCGATCGAGATCCGCAACTCGCAGGGCGAGGAGATCTACCGGCACGACCGCGACGAGCCGGCCCCGGAGCAGGTCCTCAGCACCCAGGTGGCGCAGGACATGAACTTCATGCTCGCCAAGGTGCCGACCGAAGGCACCGGCCGGCGCGCAGCGCTGGACGGCGTCGTGACCGCCGGCAAGACCGGCACCACGAACGGCTACAAGGACGCCTGGTATGTCGGCTTCTCCGGCAACCTCGTCGGCGCGGTCTGGTTCGGCAATGACGATTCATCCGAGACCGCGAACATGACCGGCGGCTCCCTGCCGGCGATGGCCTGGAAGGAGATCATGCAGTTCGCCCATCAGGGGCTCGAGCTGAAGCCGATCCCTGGCCTCACACCCGCCGCAGACCCCAAGGCCATGACGATCGCCAAAGTGGGCGGCCCGGAGATGTCGCGCGTTGCCCCGGCTTCGGGCCCGGGCGCCGGCCATATGCCGCGACAATCCTTCGAGGTGCTCTCGGCGGTCGGCGCCATGTTCAAGACGATAGAATCGGCCCGCGCGCGCGGCTCATCCATTCAGGTCGGCATCCGCGAGGTCTCTTCGCCCGGGCGCGAGACGCGCCTGCGCTAAAGCGTTTTCCATCCGGCCTGATCCGTCATTGCGAGGAGCGTGAGCGACGAAGCAATCCAGGAGGACGCAGAGCGAGGCCTCCTGGATTGCTTCGCTTCGCTCGCAATGACGGATCAGGCTGCGCGGAAAGCGCACGCGATCCCGGCGCCCTGAACCTGGAAGCGAGAGCGTTTTCGAGCGAACCGGTGTCCACTTCGCTCGAAAACGCTCTAGCTTGACGGAAACGGCCGGGCTGGCTCAACTCCGGCCGCCGGCCTGTCGTCAGCCGGTTCGGACAGCAAGGCCATGCGCGCGCTGGATCTCGCTTACGTCATTGCACTCGGTGCCGGGCTGGGGCTCGGCTCAGCCCATTTCGCCGTCGCCGGCAGGCCTCTGCTCGGCATGGTCCGGATCGGCCCGTGGGACGCCTGGCCGCGCGGTGGTGGGCGCGATGTCGACCCCTATATGCGCGCTTATCTGGCGCGCGGCGTCCATCTGCCGCTGGGCGCGGGCGAAGGCCTCGAACTGATCGCGAGCCGCGATGATCGCGGCCAGGCGCTCGACGGGCGTTGCCGCTATCTGCTCTCGGGAGCGACGCCGACGACGCGCGGCTGGTCAGTGAGCGTCAGCGACATGGATGGGCGGCCGTTCCGCCTGCCGCTCGACCGCAGCGGCTTCACCGATGCGGAAGTCGTCCGCGAGGAGAGCGGCGCCTTACGCATCACGGCGGCGGCCGAGCCGCAGACCGGGAACTGGCTGCCGCTGCCGGGTAGCGGGCGTTTCCAGCTCCGGCTGCGGCTCTACGACACGCCGATTTCGAGCCAGGCCGGCGAATTGCGGCCCGATGTCCTGCCCGGCATCGCCCGGCTCGGCTGCTGATGACGACGCTCGACCAGTCTCCCGAACGCGAGGCGGCTCCGGTGCTCCCGAGCCAGACTGAGGCAATGCCGCGGCGGCGTTGGCCGATGCGGATCATCGGCGCGGCGCGGCGCCTCGCCTATGGAACGATCGCGGGGCTGGTGCTCGCCGGCATCGTCCACATCGTCACGGTGCTGCTGATCCCGCTCCTCTCGAACAGCGACGCCACCAGCGCCTATCTCTCCCTGGGCACTAGCGGCCATGCCGAGCTGGTCTCGCCGCGCAGCGCCGATAGCGGACTGCCCGTGCCGCGCGAGGCCGATCCTGCGGCTGTGACCGCAATCTGCAGCTACGATCTCTCCGCCGGCCCGATGCGCGTCGTCGCGCGCACCGGCACATTGCCGCTCGGACTGACGCTGCACCGGCGCGGCGGCGGCGTGCTCTACGCCATCACCGACCGCGCCGCGATCCGCGGTGTGGTCGAGTTCCTGGTGATGACGGAGGAACAGCGCGACGAGCGGGCCGCGCGCGATGAGGAGGGCGAGGCCGTGCGTGAATTGCGCATCGTCTCCGACACGATGCAGGGCCTGATCGTCGCCCGCGTGCTGGCGAAGCGGCCCTCGGACCGCGAGGACGCCGGGGCGCTGGCGAGCGGTGTCGCCTGCGGCCTCGCCGAATGATCAGCCCTTGTAGACGACCGGCGGCTTTGGCGCCTTCTCGGCAGGCTCCTGCGCGCGCCCGGCCCCGCCGAAGGCGCCGATGAGCGGCAGCTTGCATAGCGGCCCTGCCTCCGCCTCCAGCGCCATGATGCTGCGCTCAGCCTTGATCGCCTCGCGCGACGGCATCTCGACCACGAGGTTTGCCAGCGCGTAGCGGTAGCTTTCGATCCGGAAGCCCACGCGTTCGCAGACCCAGAGGATCAGCCCCTCATTCTCGACGACGCGGGCCATGGCGGGGTCGGCCTTCTCGGGCGGCACCAAAGGCGAACCTTCGACGGTGCGCATGCGCACGCGATCAGCCGCCACGACGCGCGCCGCATTGCCGCGAAACGGCGTGACCAGCAGGCGGTCGGCATTCGCATCCTCGGCGAGCCTGTTGTAGCGCGAGGCCTGCGAGGCATAGGAGCCTCCGGTCAGGCCGCGAAAATAATCGGATGCCGCGTTCGACTGCACCGCGACCGGCAGGATGCGCGCATGAGCGAGATCGGAGACCTGGCGCTCGAACAGGTTGCGCTCATGCGCCGGCATGACCAGCCGCCAGGCCCTGTCGCGCAACTGCTCCTCGTCATCGGTCATCCTGAAATAGGAGGCCGCCTCGCCACGAAAAGTCGCCGACCAGAAACCGGCCTGCGGCGCGATCGTATCGCTCCAGAGATTCGGACGTGGCCGTCCCAGATCGCCCGTGCAGGCGCCTCCCGCCAGGGCGAGCAGCACAGCCAGGCTTCGGCAAGCGGTCCTCACGCCGGCTGCCCAGCGCTTTTCGCGCGGCCTTGCCGCGGCGTGGCGCGGCGCTTGCGCGGTGCCCGTCGGTCGATCGCGGCGGCCTCGGCCTGGCGCTCGTAGCGCACGCCGGTGAAGAACAGGATCATCGCCGTCCCGCGAACCGGGGGGCTCTCCTGCGAGGTCGGCGCCGCCTGAGACGCAAACTTGGGACGAGACGCAAACGGAATGACATCGGCCATTATGACGCGCCTCCTTGTCTGGCGCCTTGAGCTTTTGGAAACGGAAGCGGGCTCTCTTGCGGAAAACCGAATTCCCCACCTTAAGCCCGCTCCGGATCGCGGTTGTCAGCAGGGTTTCGAGCCATACGGGGCAGAACCCGCATCGACGCTTAGGCCCTCCTGTCCGCATCAGGCCTCGACATGGTTAACACCCTCTTAAAGCCTCGCGGGTTAGGATGGCGAGACCATCGAAATTCCGCACAGAGTTCCCTTCATGCCCTCGCGTATCACCTCCGAACTTGCCCAGCTCGCCCGCCTTGCGCGCGATGGCGGGCTCGATCTCAGCCAGGTTTCGCTGCGGGTGAAGGCCGATCTGCTGATGTCCTTGCCCAGGCCGCCGCAGGAGGATCTCGACGCCTTCCGCGAGATGGGGGAGGCTCTGATTCCCGCCATCGACGACGCCACGGCCGTGATCCTGGCGCGCAAGCTGGCCGGCTGGCGTTACGCACCTGTATCCGTGCTGCAGGCCCTGAAGTCGCGCGGCGGCGCGGTCGTCGTTGCGCTGCTGCGTCATGGCATGCCGCTCCCCACCACGGAAATCGAGGCCCTGGCGGAACAAGGCGATGACGAGATCGCGCTCGCTATCGCGGAACGCGCGGATCTGACCGCGACGGCGGCCCTGATCCTGGCCGATCGCGACCTGCGCCCGGTCGATCTGGCGCTGATCGCCAATGCCGCCTCGCCCCTGTCCCACATGGTGCTCGACCAGCTGCTCGCGCGCTCGCGCACCGAGCCCTCCTACGCCCAGCTCCTTCTGGCGCGGCCCGACATCGCCAGCGCGGACCTGGCGCCGCTTTATCTGCAGGCCGGCCCCCAACGGAAAACCGCGATCATCGAATCGCTGACGGCGCTGGAGTCCTTCGCCCCGGCGGAGCGCCGGCCGCAACTCGCGCCGGAGCTCTTTGCGGGCTGGCTCGCCACGGTGAGCGACGATCCCGCCGGCGCATTCGGCGCGATCGCGAGCTATGTCGGCGGCGGGCAGGCCCTGGCGGAAGCGATGGAAGCGGACACATCGCGCGATCTCGCGGCGCTGGCGTTGACGGCGGCCGGGGCGAGCGTTGAGGACGCGACGCGTTTTATGATCAGGCTCGGCGACGAAGCGGCCCATTCGGTCGACCGCATCTTCGCCCTCGTCGCCCTGATGCGCCTGGTGAGGCCGGCGGTGGCGCTGCGGATCATCATGCAGGTCGCGGGCGTGCGTGCGCCGGTCGTCAACCGCAGGGGCCGGCATCAGCCGGCGATGGATCCGAGCAATTCGCCAAATCGCGGCGGCGCCGCCAAGCCGGAGAGCCAGACGCTCATCTCCGATGTCATGCGCAAGCTCGGCCTGCGGCGCGAGGGCTGACCGACCAGATCAGGCTTCGACGAGATCGAGCCTGGGGTCGCCCTGCCGGTTCTCGATCTCGACCAGCCAGAGATCGGAATCGAAGCGCCGCTCGCGGGCGACGCGCTCCTCGATCGAGCCCGGATCCGCATCCAGGATGAGCTGGAAGCGCCGGTTACCCTCGTCATCAGCCAGCGATTGCGGCGCGGGGCCATAGAGCGCCGCGGTACCGTCGAGGCGATCGAGCTTGACGAATATCGCGCCGGCCTCGCTCGCGCCGCGCCGGCGCAACACCGCGACCAGCCCGTCATGTGCGGCCTGGCGCAGATAGGCCGAGACCCAGAAATCGCTCGTGAGGCGCGCCATGACCGAAATCCCCGAATGGATGTCGGTCCCGGCTAGAGCAGGATGCGAAAAAGTGGAAGCCGGTTTTTCGCAGCGATCCTGCTCTCACGCTTGGATCAGCGCCTTTGCGGCGCTGTCCAGCCGCAGCGATTGCGAAGGCTCAGCGCTGCGAGGGCTTGGCGCCGCGGATATCCGCCGGAGGCCGATTATCCCCGCCATTGATCAGATCGGCGATAGGATCGCGCACCGCGGCGCTGCGGGTCGCTGGCGCCGGCGCAGGGGCGGCAGTGGCCGGAGCCGTGCGCGGCACGTTGGTCACCGCGGCGGGCGGCCTGGGCTGCGTGGTCTCGCGGATGAGCTGCGTCAGATCGCTCGGACGGGCCGGCGGGACGAAACCCTGCGTGGAGGCCTGGCCCGATGCGGGCTGGGCGGCGGGCGTCACAGCCGCAGCGGGCGTCTCCGTGCGGCGCTCGCCCGAGCGCGCATAGGGCCCCTGCATCGGAGCCGACAGGATCGGAGCGGGGTGGCGCACCTTCTGCATCAGCATCGCATTGGCCAGGATCGCGGCTGCCACCGCGGTGAAGACCAGTAATACGAAGGCGCGGCCCGGGCGGCGGCCGACGGCCCGCCAGATCCGCGAGAGCCAGGGCGCCTTGCGGCGCGGCGGCGCGGCGCGTTTCATCGGCGCGGTCAGAGTGGAAGCGGAGCGGGCGCGGGCGGCTATCGTTGCGGACATGTTTGGCTCTTGATCAGGCGGTCAGACGGACGGGTTCTTTGGATTCGAGGCCGCGGCGCGGGGCGCGGGCGAAGGTCGTGATCTTGACCGGCAGGGAGCTCGCGGCGACGCCGCCGACCGGCAGCCTGACGGCAACGCGCGTGCCGACTCCCGGCGCGCTCTCGATCGTCAGTTTACCACCGTGAAGGCCGACAAGGCCGCGCACCACGGAGAGGCCCAGGCCCGTGCCTTCGTAGCTGCGGTCATAGCTGCCGCCCGCCTGGAAAAAGGGCTCGCCCAGCTTCGGCAGGTCGGTGGCGGCGATGCCGATCCCGGTATCGGCAACCGAAAGGTCGATCATATCGCCGTCGCGAACCACCGCGAGCACGATGCGGCCATTGACGGGCGTGAACTTCACCGCATTGGAGAGCAGGTTGATCATGACCTGCTTCAAGGCGCGGCGATCGCCCAGAACGGGCGGCAAGTCAGGCCCCAGCACCCGCTCCAGCGAGACCTGGCTCGCCTCGGCGCGCAGCGCCATCAGCGCGCAGCAATCCTGGGCCACGGCAGCGATGTCGATCGGCTCCTGCTCGATCGTCATTGCACCGCTCTCGATTTTGGAGATGTCGAGCAAGGTGTTGACGACATCGAGCAGGTGATGCCCCGAGCCGTGGATGATCTTGGCGTATTCCTGGCGCTTCTCAGCGTCGAGCCATTCCTGCGTATCATTGCTCAGCATCTCGGAGAAACCGATGATGGCGTTCAGCGGCGTACGCAGTTCATGGCTGACGGTCGCGAGGAACTGGCCCTTGACGTCGCTGGCCTTCAAGGCCTCGGCATGACCGCGGGCACGCTCCTCTTCCAGCGCCTGGCGGGCCGTGATGTCGCGCATCACGCAGACCACCGCCACGCCGTCCCTGGCGCCGGCGTCCTCGATCCGGTGCGCGCGCATCTCCAGCCAGAGCGAGACCGGTGCCCGGGCGTTGGCGTCGCCGCTGCGCGGCACGAAGAGCGTCCGGAAGCAGGCTGTGGCCGCACCGCCGCCATGGGCCGCGTCGCTCAGCGCCTTGAGGAAGAGTGGCCGGTCGGCGATGTGTACCCGCTCGAACAGGCCGCGCCCGCGCAAATCCTGCGGATCGGCTCCGGCGAGCGCCTTGGCCGCGGCATTGGCGAACAGGACGGAGCCGCCGGCATCGTGCCAGGTGACGAGATCGCCGACATTGTCCAGCAGGAGCTGGGCGCGCGCATCGGAGGCGCGATGCTCGCGCAATTCGTCGTCGCGCCGGTGCAGGAAGCCGATGGCGACCGCCATCGCGTACAGGATCGCGATCATGACGAAGCTTGGCATCATGCCCGAGGTCCAGGGTGCCGGCGCCGCGAAGGCGCCGAGCTGCTGCAATATCACGACACTGCCGAGCGCAATGGCGGCGATGGCGCTGGCGCGCGCCACATAAGGCCGCGAGCCGAAGAACATCGCCTCGGTCGGCACGGCCGCCAGCCAGAGCAGCAAGGGCGACCCCGCGCCGCCTGTCATCCCGGCAAGCGCGGCGATGAACAGCGCCAGCGCGCTCGCCGAGATGCAATGGGCAATGTCGAGCCGGCCGCTGCGCGAGAGCGCGACGACCGCGATGAGCGGCAGGGCAGCGGCGATCATGACGAGAGCTTCGAGCGTGCCCAAGGTTCCGCGCCAGGCGAGATAGGCCGGCGCCAGGCCGAGCGCGACGGCGCCGACCATGAGGCGCGTCAGGATGAAGCGCTCATGCCGCATGCGCTCGAGCGAGTTCGGCAGCACCGATGCGTGCACCAACGCCGCCACCTGTGTCCTGATCGCAGACATCGTCATGAGAAACCGCAAACGCCTGACCTTCTGAGGGCTGGTTCGCCCGTGTTGCAGCGATCCTCGCCACCGCCGGTTTAAGCGGGGCTTAAGGCCACGGCCCGGCAACACCGGCCCGGCGCCGCAGATCAGCGAATAATTCGATTGATTTCAGCGGCTTGTGGAAAATCAAAAAGCTACACCGCACAGTGACGATGTTGCTGGCAGGGTGAATGGAAACTGAAGATCGCATCGCGCATTTGCTTCAAATGCGCGGCTTCGGGATGACGCGATCTTTTGGGTTCGCAGGCTATGGTGCCGGCGGGTTCGGGAAAGACAGCGACCGCTCTTAGGTCTTTGATGCGGGAACGGGGACGAAGCATGGCCTATATTCTGCGCAGCCTGGCGGTGATCGGCGTGATCGCGCTGAACTCGCCTGTCCATGACGGGAAGTCGATGGCGAGCAGCGCCGTCGATGCGGCGCGCGGCGTCGCGAAATCCGCAGGCCGGATCGACAGCCACGGCGCCGTGCAAAGCCTCACCGCCGCCCGCGAGGCCGCGCAGATCCTTGCCGGACTCGATCCGGACACGCGCCAGCGCGTCTTGTCGCTCGCGCTGCCGGGAGCCACCCCCCGCCCCGGAACCTCCGAGCAGGACAGCAAGGCCGGCTTGCGTTAAGATCGGCAGGTGCAGAGCGCCTGCGGCACGCCGACGCTTGACGACGCAGGGGGACGCGCCGAAGACGCTGTCTGCCACGTTCCTGAACGACGGGAGCCGGCATCCTCATTGCGCAGCGTGGACATGAGCACCAACCTCGACGAGATCATCGCCAATTTCGAGCTGCTCGACGATTGGGACGACCGCTATCGCTATCTGATCGAACTCGGCAAAGGCCTGACGCCCTTGCCCGAGGCGGACCATAGCGACGCCAACAAGGTCCGCGGCTGCGCCAGCCAGGTCTGGCTCGTGGCACAGCGCGAGGGCCCGGCCGGCCCCGACAGCGTGCTGCATTTCAGCGGCGACAGCGACGCGCATATCGTGCGCGGGCTGGTGGCGCTGGCGCTCGCCATCCATTCGGGCCGGACCGCGAAGGAGATCCTCTCGACCGACGCTTTCGCCATCTATGAACGCCTGGGCCTCGCCGCCCATCTCACGCCGCAGCGCTCGAACGGCGTCCGCGCCATGATGGAGCGCATCAAGGCCGACGCGCGCGCCGCCGCCCAGGGGTGAGCTGGAGAAGGTTGAGCTTGAGGAGGTTGACTTCCAGCCTCACGGCAGAACAGGCCGGTCGATGATTTGCCGCAGCGCAAAGCTCGATTGAATTCGCGCGACATGCGGCAGTCGAGAGAGCTGGGATTTATGCACATTCTCGAAATCTTCGACGTCGCTCGCAACGACTGTCAGCAGATAATCGTCGGCACCGGACATTAGAAAACACCGGAGCACGGACGGGCAACGTGCCACCGCCTTCTCGAAAGCGGCGAGCGCCTCTTCGCTTTGACTGTCCAAAGCGAGCCGAACGATGACCGTGACCCCGAGTCCGAGAGCCTTTTGACTGAGGCGGGCGTGATAGCCGACAATGACTCCCTCTTCTTCGAGCGTGCGCTGCCTCCGCGCAACGGCCGTCGCCGACAACCCGATCGTCTCAGCAAGTTTGACATGGCTCGTCCGACCATCTCGGACGAGCTCCTTCAGCAACGCGCGGGAGAGATGATCGAGGGGCATGAGATTCTGGACCTGAAGTGCAGCTCTGCGCAGGAAAGCAACAGCTTTCGCCCATGCTACGCCGTTATCACGCGCCGCCTACTGAAAAATCGACGCGTAACGCAGGAAACGCCGTGACGAAGCGCGATATGCTGAACCCATAAACCAATGGGAGGGGTGCTATGCGTGTCGGCGTTCCGAAAGAAATCAAGGTTCACGAATACCGCGTCGGGCTGACGCCCGAAGCCGTGCGAGAATACGTATCCGCCGGCCATGCGGTGATCATCGAGACGGGAGCCGGCGCTGGCATTTCGGCGTCAGACGCCGCCTACGAGGCCGCCGGCGCTCGCATCGTGGCGAGCGCGGCCGACGTGTTTGCCGAGGCCGACATGATCGTGAAGGTCAAGGAGCCGCAGCCGGGCGAATGGGCGCAGTTGCGAGAAGGCCAGATCCTGTTCACCTATCTGCATCTCGCTCCCGATCCAGCGCAGGCCGCCGGTCTGGTCGAATCCGGCGTTACAGCCATAGCCTATGAGACCGTCACGGACCGCTTCGGCGGCCTGCCTCTTCTTGCGCCGATGAGCGAAGTCGCGGGGCGGCTGGCGATCGAGGCTGCTGCGGTTTCTCTCAAGCGCCATGCAGGAGGACGTGGCATGTTGATTGGCGGCGTGCCCGGCGTGCCCCCGGCGCGCATCGTCGTGATCGGAGGCGGCGTCGTGGGAACGCATGCTGCGCGCATGGCGGCAGGCCTCGGTGCGGACGTGGTGATCCTGGATCGATCGCTTCCGCGCTTGCGGCAACTCGACGAATTGTTCGGCGGTCGGGTGCGCACGCGCTTCTCGACGCTCGACGCGATCGAGACGGAAATATTCGCCGCCGACGTTGTCATCGGGGCCGTGCTCATCCCGGGTGCCGCGGCGCCCAGGCTCGTGTCGCGAGCACAATTGTCGGGCATGAAGCGCGGCGCGGTGCTCGTCGACGTCGCGATCGACCAAGGCGGTTGCTTCGAGACCTCGCGCGCAACCACCCATGCCGATCCGACCTATGAGGTCGACGGCGTGATCCACTATTGCGTCGCGAACATGCCGGGGGCGGTTCCGCTCACCTCGAGCTATGCCCTGAACAACGCCACTCTGCCATTCGGGCTCGCCCTGGCCTCGAAAGGCCTCGATGCCATTCGCAGCGATCCTCACCTCGCGGCCGGCCTCAATATCCATCGCGGGGAGATCACGAATGCTCCGGTCGCGGCGAGCCTTCAGAAGCCTTACAGGTCGGCAGAAGAGGTTTTGGCTCTGTAGGAGCGAGCGAGATCGGCGCGCCCTTCCAGATGGGCGCGCTGAGCGTGACGATGGTCTCGACGCTGAAGAAGGAGGAGGTCGACCCCAGCGTCATCCTGGTCGCCAGGACAATATCGACCAGCCTGAAGCCAAGCTGTCCCGGCGGTGCGGACCCGCTCGATCGCGCTGATGCAGCGTCGGCAGATGTCCAAATTTTATGCAAAATCAATGCCTTGCCATATCAGTATCCAACCTTCTGATATAGATCACATCTATCGTTGCTCCATTATTGGGCACCCCCTAAGCTCTCGGGCATGAAGGGCGATAAACGCCCCGTCTTCAGGGAGGTGACGATGATGCGCCTGGGCGCCTGGATGCTTGTCGCTTCGCTGTTGATTCCAGCGCTGCCGCTATCCCCCTCTTCCGCGGCGGCGCAGGGCATTCCGCAGAACATTCCGCGCAAGGAACTCCTGATCCTCGAGAACCCGGAAGGGACGATCAAAAACGCGGGCTGGTTCAACATCTGGGCGATCAACGCCGGCAGCCAGTCGAACGGGCTGCAACAGGCAGCGCTCGACACGCTCTGGTACATTGATCCTGAAAAGGGCCTGGACGGTGCCTGGGACAATTCCCTCGCCGCGGAGAAGCCGGTCTACAATGCCGAGTTCACCGAGATGCGCGTCAAATTGCGACGCGGCCTGTTCTGGAGCGACGGCGTCGAGTTCAGCTCGGCAGACGTCAAGGCGACGGTCGACATCCAGGTCAAGAATCCGAACATGCGCTTTTCGGCCGTGCTGGCCAATAATGTCGCCTCCGTCGAGGCGCCCGATGCGGAAACGGTGATCTTCAAGCTGAAGAAGCCGAACTCCCGCTTCCACACCAACTTCACAGTGCGCTGGGGCGCGATCTGGATCCTGCCGAAGCATGTCTTCGACAAGGTCGAGGACCCCGCGAAGTTCGACTTCAACAAGCCGGTCTCGCTCGGCGCCTATACGCTGCACTCCTTCGATCCCGATGGTAAATGGTACATCTGGCAGTTGCGCGACGACTGGCAGCGCAGCTCGCTCGGCCGCCACGGCAAGCCGGGACCGAGATATCTCGCCTATATCGACCCCGGCCCACCCGACAAGCGCGTCATCGCCCAGCTCAACCATGAGCTCGACGTCATCCACGACATCGCCCCCGAAGGGATGTTCGCACTGGCGAAGCAGGACAAGGGCACACGCGCCTGGTTCAAGGGCTTCCCCTACGGCCATCCGGACCCGACCCTGCCGGCGGTGATCTTCAACACGCAGAACGAGCAGCTGAAGAACCGCGACGTGCGCTGGGCGCTGGCGCTGATGATCGACATCAAGGCGGTGACGATGGCAGCCTATCGCGGCGCCGCGACCATCTCGGCGATCGCCGTGCCACCGACCGGCATCCATCCCGAGGCCTATCACAAGCCGATGGAGGCCTGGCTCAAGGATTTCGAGATCGATACCGGCAAGAGCAAGGTCAAGCCCTACGACCCGACGGTCGGCAAGCAGATCGCCGACATGCTGCGCCCCTCCATGGGCGACCAGATCCCCTCCGACCCGGCGGTGATCGGCAATTCCTTCGGCCTCGGCTGGTGGAAGACCAATGTCACCGCGGCGGGTGAGTTGCTGACGCGCGCCGGCTTCCGCAAGCAGGGCAACCAGTGGCTGACGCCCGACGGCAAGCCCTTTGTGGTCAGGCTCATGGTCGAGGGCGACCTCCGGCCGGTGATGACGCGGGCCGGCACGATGATCGTGCAGCAATGGAAGCAGGCCGGCATCGATGCGCGCATCGACGTCGCGCAGGGCACGCTGCTGACGCGGCGCGCGGCCGGCGATTTCGACGCCTTCATCGGCTGGAGCGTCGAGACCTGGGGCGGCCATCAGGACCTGTCCTATTTCATGGACAGCTGGCATTCCCAGTTCGTCGCCGAGCCCGGCAAGTCGCAGCCGCTGCGCAACTGGCAGCGCTGGACTCATCCAGAACTCGACAAGATCATCGAGGACATTCGCAAGATCGACTTCGACGATCCCAAGGGCGTCGAACTCGGCCGCGACTACGTCAAGCTGATGACCCGCGAAATGCCGATCATCCCGCTGATGGCCTACAACGTCTTCACCGCGATGGATCAGACCTACTGGAAGGGCTACCCGACCGCCGATGATCCTTACGCCAATCCGGTCACGAACTGGGGCAACTCGCGCTACATGTTCGTGCGCCTGAAGCCGGCCAACTAAGAAACCCGGGCCGCCTCGCCGGGCGGCCCGCCTTCTTCCCAAGTCAATCGCCAGCCGGGGACGCCTTGCGTCGCACGGACCGGTGGAGCTTTCGGGATCGCATGAGCGCCTATTTTGCCTATTTCGCGAAACGGCTGGTCCAGTTCGTCGTGGTCGTCTTCATCGGCGTCAACCTCGCCTTCGCGATCACCCATGCCTCGCCGATCGACCCGGTCGAGCAGTCGATTGCGGCAGTGACCTCCTTCGGCAGCACCGCGCCTGAGGCGATCGCGGCGATGCGCTCCTCGCTGCAGGAGCTCTACGGGCTCAAGGGGACGCTGGCCGAACAATACGTCACCTTCTGGAGCCGGGTCCTGCGCGGCGATTTCGGCCCCTCGCTCTCCGCCTTCCCGACCCCGGTCTCGACCCTGATCGGCCGGGCGCTGCCCTGGACGGCGGGGCTGCTGATCGTCTCGACTTTGATCACCTGGGTGCTGGGCAATCTGCTCGGCGGGCTCGCCGGCTACTACCAGCGCAACCGCACGCTGAAGCTGATGGGCGTCGTCGCCATGGGCGTCCATCCGATCCCCTACTACATCGTTGCACTGATGCTGCTCATCATCTTCGGCTTCCTCTGGCCGGTGCTGCCGATCACCGGCGGGTCGGCGATGAACCTGCAGCAGGGCTGGAACTGGGCCTTCGTCTCGAGCGTCGCCCGGCATTCGATCCTGCCGGCGCTCTCGCTCATCCTGATCGGCCTCGGCAGCTGGTTCCTCGGCATGCGCTCGCTGGTCTCGAACATCGTGACCGAGGACTATGTCGTCTATGCCGAGACCGCCGGGCTCGACAGCCGCCGGGTGCTCGGCTCCTACGTCATGCGCAATGCGCTGGCACCGCAGGTGACCGGGCTCGCCATGTCGCTCGGCGGCATCTTCAACGGCGCCGTGATCACCGAGAAGGTCTTCGGCTATCCCGGCGTCGGCACCCTCCTCGTCGACGCGGTCTATGCTGCCGACTACGGCCTCGTGCTCGGCGTCACCACCGTCTCGATTATCGCCGTCTCGGTCGGCGTCCTGGTCATCGATCTGCTCTACCCGCTGATCGACCCGCGCGTGGAGCTGCGCTGATGCTGGCCATCCTGCGCGACCTCATCCGCTACAATCTCGAATTCCGGATCGGCCTGGTGCTCGTCGGCATCGTGGTGGTGATGGCGGCGCTCTCCGTCGTCTCACCTTATCCGGCGGGCGACGTCTATGTCGTGCCGCCCGACCTGCCGCCGTCCACTGCCCATTGGCTCGGCACGACCTCGCGCGGGCAGGACGTGTTCTGGCAGCTCACGGCGGCGATCCGCAACACGCTCTTCTTCGGCATCATGGTCGCAGCGCTGTCACGGGTGATCGCGCTCGTCGTCGGGCTGCTCGCCGGCTACAGCGGCGGCTGGATCGACCGGGTGCTGATGTCGATCAACGACACCTTCATCATCATCCCGCTCTTCCCGATCCTGATCCTGTTCTACTTCGTGCTGCGCGATTCGATGTCGACGCCGCTGCTCGCCACCATCATGGCCTGCCTCGGCTGGGCCTATGACGCGCGCCTGATCCGCTCGGTCGCGCTCAGCCTCAAGACGCGCGAATTCACCCAGACCAGCATCTTCTCGGGGATGAAGACGCACGAGGTCCTGGCGCGCGAGCATCTGCCTTACGTGTTGCCCATCGTGTTCTCGACCACGATGAACAACATGAACTGGTCGATCGGCATCGAGGTCACCCTCGCCGTCCTCGGCTTCACCGACATCAACACGCCGACCATTGGCGGGATGATCTACTGGGCCAACCAGCACACGGCGCTGGTCGCCGGCATCTGGTGGTGGATCGCCTTTCCCATCGCGCTCGTGGTGATGACCTTCGTCGGCCTCTTCCTGCTCGCCGTCTCGATGAACGAATACATCGACCCACGCAGCCGCCTGGCCCGGATGGGGGGCAGCCGATGAGTGGTGCGGCCGATCCGGTGCCGGTGCTCGAGGTCCGCGACCTGCAGGCGCATTTTCGCACCCATTATTTCGGCGTCAACCGCGAGGTCAGGGCGGTGGATGGCGTCACCTTCGATGTGAACCGCAACGAGATCTATGGCCTGGCAGGCGAGTCCAGCTCCGGCAAGACGACGTTGATCAAGACGATTGCCGGGCTGCTGAAGCCGCCGCTCGAAATGGTCGGCGGCTCGGCCCGCTTTTCCTTCCTGCCGGGCTGGGATGCGCTCGGGCGGGCGCCGCCGGAGGTGGTACGCGCCATCCGCTGGCGGCACCTCTCCTACATCATGCAAGGCTCGATGAATGTGCTGAACCCGCTCAGGCGGATCAAATACAGCTTCCGCGATTTCGCCTGGCGCCATCTCGGCGGCAGCAAGGTCGAGTTCGACGCCAGGGCGGCGGCGCATCTCGAGCGCGTCAAGCTCGATCCTTCCGTGCTCGCCGCCTATCCCCACGAGCTCTCCGGCGGCATGCGCCAGCGCGTCACCATCGCGCTCGCGACGATCTGCAAGCCGGATTTCATCATCGCCGACGAGCCGACGACGGCGCTCGACGTGGTCGTACAGAAGGACGTGCTGGGGATGATCCGCACGATCCAGCGCGAAATGGGCTCGAGCGTATTGTTCATCACGCACGACATGGGCGTGCATGCGGCGCTGACCGACCGTCTCGGCATCATGTATGCCGGGCGACTGGTGGAGGATGGCGAGACGCTCGAGATCTTCGCGCGCCCGCTGCATCCCTATACGCGCCACCTGATCGGCAGCCTGCCGCGCATCGGCGATACCGAGCAGCGCGAGGGCCTGGAGGGCACGCCGCCCAACCTCGCTGCCCCGCCGCCGGGCTGCCGCTTCCATCCGCGCTGCCCGCTCGCCATGCCCGTCTGCACGACGATCGTGCCGGCCATGGTCGAGACGCTGCCCGGCCATCGCGTCGCCTGTCACGCGGTCAATCCGGGGATGGCGGCATGAGCGCGCTCATCGAGCTCGACCGGGTCAGCAAGAGCTTCTCGCGCGGCGGGCTGTTCTCGACGCAACGCGTCGAGGCGGTGAAGGAGGTGAGCTTCGCGCTCGAAACGAACAAGCCGGAGATCTTCACCGTGATCGGCGAGTCGGGCTCCGGCAAGTCGACGCTGGCGCGGATGGTCCTCGGCATCCACACGCCGAACTCCGGCAAGGTCCGGCTCGGGGGGCGCGATGTCGAAACCTACGAGCGGCGCGCCTTCATGGCGGAGGTCCAGCCGATCTTCCAGAACCCGTTCGAGGCGTTCAATCCGCTGAAGCAGCTCGACCGCTATCTGTTCATGACAGCCGAACGTTTCGGCGGAGCCTCGGGCAAGAGCGCAGCCGAGGGGCAGGCCGACGGGGCGCTCAGGCAGGTCGGGCTGTCGCTGGCCGAGATCAGGGGGCGGTTCCCGCACGAGCTTTCCGGCGGCCAGCTCCAGCGCGTCGCCATCGCCCGCGCGCTCGTCGCCAAGCCCCGTCTGATCGTCGCCGACGAGCCGGTCTCGATGGTCGATGCTTCGCTGCGCATGTCGATCGTCAACCTGTTCGGCCGGCTGCGCGACGAGCTCGGCCTGTCGATCGTCTACATCACCCACGACCTCGCCACCGCCTACTACATCAGCGACCGGCTGATCATCATGCAGAAGGGCGTGGTGGTCGAGCAGGGGCCAGCGCGCGCCGTGCTCTCGGCGCCCACCCATCCCTATTCCCGCCAGCTCCGCGACGCCGTGCTCACGCCCGACAGCGCCGGGGCCTTCCGTGCCGATCATCCACGCAAAGCCGTTGCTACACCCGGAGCCACGTCATGAGAAAAGCCAGCATCACCTTCGACCGCGCCTTCGCCATCGGCGACACCGACCCGCGGCTCTTCGGCGCCTTCGTCGAGCATCTGGGCCGCTGCGTCTATGGCGGCATTTACGAGCCCGGCCATCCCAGTGCCGACAAGCGCGGCTTCCGCAAGGACGTGCTCGATCTCGTCAAGGAGCTCGGCCCGACGATCATGCGCTATCCGGGCGGCAATTTCGTCTCCGGCTACAACTGGGAGGACGGGGTCGGCCCGGTCAAAGACCGGCCCGCGCGGCTCGATCTCGCCTGGTTCACCACCGAGCCGAACAGCTTCGGCACGAACGAGTTCATCGACTGGTGCCGGGCAGCGAAAATCGACCCCATGCTCGCC
Source organism: Bosea vaviloviae (assembly GCF_001741865.1). Classification (NCBI taxonomy): domain Bacteria; kingdom Pseudomonadati; phylum Pseudomonadota; class Alphaproteobacteria; order Hyphomicrobiales; family Alloboseaceae; genus Allobosea; species Allobosea vaviloviae. The sequence continues at coordinate 2,493,100 of NZ_CP017147.1, read as the reverse complement.
GTCAATCTCGGCACGCGAGACGGCGATGCGGCGCGCAATCTCGTCGAATACTGCAACCATCCCGGCGGCACGGCCTGGTCGGATCTGCGCATCAAGCACGGCTGGAAGAAGCCGCACGGCGTGAAGTTCTGGTGCCTCGGCAACGAGGTCGATGGCCCCTGGCAGATGGAGCACAAGACGGCGACGGAATACGGGCGCGTCGCGCATGAGGCGGCGAAGATGATGCGCTGGATCGACCCGTCGATCGAGCTCGCCGCCTGCGGATCCTCGGGCCGCAATATGCCGACCTATGGCCGCTGGGAAGACGAGGTGCTGGAGCACACTTTCGATCAGGTCGAGTTCATCTCGCTGCACACCTATTTCAACAACTATGCCGGCGACACCAAGGCCTTCCTCGCCAGTCCCGACCTGATGGATCAGTTCATCGAGGAGGTCGTCGCAATCTCCGACGCCGTTGCGGCGCGGCGCCGCTCCGACAAGCGCATCATGCTGAGCTTCGACGAATGGAACGTGTGGTACCGGACGCGGCGCGTGCGGGCCGACCGCGTCAAGGAAGGCTGGCCGGTGGCGCCACCGATCCTCGAGGAAATCTACTCCATGGAGGACGCGCTCGTCTTCGGCGGCGCCTGCATCTCGCTTCTCAATCACGCCGATCGCGTGAAGACCGCCTGCCTCGCGCAACTTGTCAACGTCATCGCCCCGATCATGACCGAAACCGGTGGCCCGGCCTGGCGCCAGACGATCTTCTGGCCCTTCGCGCAGATGAGCCGGCTGGGGCGCGGGACCGTGCTCAAGGCCATCGTCAAATCCGAAAGCTACCAGGCCTCCTATTTCGATCCGCGCGGCAAGCAGGACCTCTACTATCCGATTGACGCGCCCTATCTGAAGGCGTCGGTGGTCAGCGACGACAAGGGCGTCTCGCTCTTCCTGCTCAACCGCGATCTGGAAGGCAGCCTCGACGTCACGGTCAATGCGCGCGGCTTCGGCAAGCTCAAGGTCGCCGAGGCGACCGAGTTGCGCCACAAAGATCTGAAGGCGGTCAACAGCAAGAAGGAGCCGCTCAAGGTCAAACCGGCGTCATTGAAGGGCGTCTCGACCAAATCGGATGAGATCACCTTGGAATTGCAACCGGCCTCGTGGAATGTGATCAGGCTCGAAAGCTGACAGAACGGCGCTCACGGGGATGAACGAAAACCCGCCATCACTGCATCGCGGACGCCGCAGCAATGGCAGCAGAGCGCCGCGCGCCGAGGGCCGGCAGGACCTTGGCTTCCTCGTCGTCAATGCGGACCGCCAATATCAGGTGCTGCGCGGCTTAGCCTCCCCGGTCAGGCTGCGCATCCTGAGACTGCTCAACCGGCAGGGACCGAAGAACATCAACCAGATCGCCGAGGCGCTAGGCCTGCCGCAATCCACGATTGCGACCAATGTCCAGGTGCTCGAAGAGGCTGAGCTGATCTCGACGTCGCTCGGCAAGGCAGCCAAAGGGCAGCAAAAGATTTGCGCCGCGCGCTATTCCGAGATCGTCGTCAATCTTGATCCCGACGACCCTAGCCGCGACCACAACATCGTCGAGGTCGAAATGCCGCTCGGGCTCTATACGAGTTCCAACGTCTCGGCGCCTTGCGGGTTCTGCTCGACCGAGCGCATCCTCGGCGTGCTCGACGTGCCGGAGCTGTTCCTCGATCCGCGCCGGGTGCAGGCCGCACTGATCTGGTTCGGCCGGGGCTATGTCGAATACAAATTCCCGAACAACGCCAAAGTGCTGAATCGGGCCATCGCGGCACTGGAATTCGAGATGGAGATGTCGTCGGAGGTGCCCGGCACCAATGCCGATTGGCCTTCTGACATCAGCCTCTGGATCAATGAGCGCAAGGTCGGCACCTGGACATGTCCCGGCGACTATGGCGATCGCCGCGGAACCTATACGCCGCCCTGGTGGAAGCTCGAAGGTTCCCAATACGGCATCCTGACGACCTGGCGTATCACCGCAGAAGGCACCTTCCTCGGCGAGCGCAAACTCAGCGATATCGCGACGACCGATCTCGACCTTGATCGCCACCATTCGATCCGGCTGCGCATCGGCATCGACGATAAGGAGGGTCGGCCGGGAGGGGTCAACATTTTCGGCCGCGGCTTCGGCAACCACAACCAGGACATCAAAATGCGGCTGCATCTGTACGCTACGAACGCCCTGCCTCACATCGCGACCTGAGACCCGATCGCCGGCACAAACGAAGAATTCGCTTTGCGCCGATTATGCAGCGGCCGCGGCCTGACGACAGCCTCAAGATCGCCGCGCCCCAAAATCGCCACTTCACCGTCGATGCTGCGTCGGCATGAAGATACTGACAGCATCCACACTTGCCCTCGCGCTTGGCGCCTGCGCAAGCACCTCCGAACCCATCGTTCAAGATCGCTCGCGTTGCGACGCGTACGGTTTCCAGCGTGGCACTGATGCTTTTGCGCACTGCGTCATGACGGCTGACCGCGACCGGCAGAAACGCACGGAACGGCATGGCGAAAGAAGCGGCCCCATCGCTCAGGAAGAATAGCGGACCCCGACCCCCGGTCGAATCAGAGTGCCGGCGCCCGTAGAGCCAAGGACTATCCACCGCCGGTGGCCGATCTCCCGCCGCGCAGACGACGTTGCTTGAGAAGGCATGTCCGATTGGAAGGAAGGCGCTGGCGCCCGATGAACTGGCAGAGTGCCTTTATTGCGGAGGCGGCCGTGCGTTTGCCACGATGAGCAACGCCCCTCCGGCCAGGTTTGACACCGCCAAACCATCTGGGTCCTCCTGAGTTTACTCTGCAGGTCGCGCGCTTTTCGGGTGCGTGCGTGAGAATTGCCGCGTTTCTCCGAATCGCGAAAATGCTCTAGCTCTTTGTTTTATCGCATTTTCTTCACGCGAGCCGGTGTCCGCTTCACTCGAAAATGCTCTAGTCAGCTGGAAATCGGTCACTGACGTTTCGTCGATATGAGCATCCGATGGAATGCTATGCCTTCGCGGCGGTGGTCTATGCCGTGTTCAGTTATGACATGGGCTCCTACAGCCGCTTCCTTGAGTGCCGCCTCAAAACCGACAACGACCGCAGCCCGACCGCCTGAGCGGTCCCCCTCCCGCGACAGGAGCACCGGCACCCTCATGCCGAGCTATCCCGACACCTTCTATGCTCGCACCATTGCGACGAGGCACGACCGGCCTCCCCTGCGCGGACCTGTCGAGGTCGAGACCTGCATCGTCGGCGGCGGGCTGGCCGGGCTGACCTGCGCGTATGAACTCGCCCGCGCTGGGCGTTCGGTCGCGGTGCTGGAGGCGCAAGCCGTCGGCTGGGGCGCGTCGGGGCGCAATGGCGGCTTCGTCGGCTCGGGCTATTCGCGCGGCTACGCCTCGATCGCCGGCGCCATCGGCGAAGACAAGGCCCGCACTCTGCACAGGCTTTCGATCGAGGGCATGCGCATCGTCGCCGACACGATCCGTGACCTCGGCGTGACGGACAGCGTCGCGCCCCTTCCCGGCAAGGTCGCCGCCGTCCGTTACGACAGCGGCGACAGGCTGCAGCGGACTGCAGAGCGGCTGGCGCGCGACTTCGGCTACGACGTGGAATTCTGGCCCCGGGAACAGGTTCGCGAGGTGCTGCGCTCGCCGAGCTATCATAAGGCTCTGTTCGATCCCAATTCCTTTCACATCCATCCGCTGAACTATGCCCGCGCGCTCGCCGACGCGATCGAGGCGCTGGGCGGGCTGGTCCTCGAGGATGCCCGCGTCGTCTCGGCCGATCTTTCGGGTGCGCAAAAGCGTGTCGCCACCGCGGGCGGATCGGTCACAGCGAAGAATGTCGTGATTGCCTGCGGCGGCTACACCGACGGGCTGGTGCCGAAGCTGCGCGCCAGCCATTTGCCGATCGCAACCTATGTGCTGACGACCGAAGCCGCGCCCGATGCGCTGGCGCAGGTCATAGGCACGCGCGCCGCCGTCAGCGACGACCGCCGCGCCGGGGATTACTACCGCCTGGTCGAGGACGGGCAGCGCCTGCTCTGGGGCGGGCGCATCACCACCCGGACCAGCGAGCCGCGCGATCTCGCAGCGCTGCTACGCCGGACGATGATCGCGACCTATCCGCAGCTTGCGGAGCTGAAGATCGAGATGGCCTGGTCGGGCCTGATGTCCTATGCGCGGCATCTGATGCCGCAGATCGGCCGGCTCGGGCCCGGTGTCTGGCATTGCATGGGCTTCGGCGGGCACGGCCTCAATACGACGGCAATTGGCGGGCGCGTCGTCGCAGAGGGCATTCTGGACACAAGCGACCGCCACACCCTGTTCGAGCCCTTCGGCCTGGTCTGGAACGGCGGCCCCTTCGGTACGGCCGCTGTCCAGGCAACCTATTGGAGCTATCAGGTCGCCGACTGGTGGCGCGAGCGACGGACGCCTTGAATGCATCCGTTCAGGCTGAACGCCGATGAGGCCTTGTATCGCCCGCCAGGATTTCGCGGCACCGCCATGGCTGATCGTCCACGCCGATGAGCGGGACCAAACGCGAAAAAGGCCGCCGGCAAGCCGGCGGCCTTCTGAATTCCAGGGCGAGCGCCCTGGAGCAATTTCCGATCCGATTGGATCGTTCAATTGCTCCAGCTCCTTGTTTTAACGCGTTTTCTTCACGCGAACCGGTATCCACTTCGCTCGAAAACGCTCTAACGCCTGCGCGCAACCGGCCCGCTGCCGTGTGTCGTCTCAGCGGCGCTTGCGGCGCTGCTGGCCGAGGCCCATCTTCTTGGCGAGCTGCGAGCGCGCTTCGGCATAGTTGGGGGCGACCATCGGATAATCGGGCGGCAGGCCCCACTTCTCGCGGTACTGCTCCGGGGACATATTGTATTGCGTCCGCAGATGGCGCTTCAGCGACTTGAACTTCTTTCCGTCCTCAAGGCAGATCAGGTAATCGGCCGTGATCGACTTCTTGACCGGAATCGCGGGCTTGGGCGCCTCTGCCGGCAGGACCGGAGCGGCACCGCCAACAACGCGGCTCAGCGCAGCATGCACATCACTGATCAGAGCAGGTAATTCGGATACAGGGACAGAATTGTTCGAGACATAGGCCGAGACGATGTCAGCCGTCAGCTCGATGAAATCCGAACCGTCATTATCAGTCATGATAGCATCACTCCTTATGTGTTTCTTGGACCAAGGCCTTGCCTGATCGCCCACGCCGGTCAAGGCGCTGATGCCTACGCTGATAACGGCCGGCGGTTGGTCAAGAACCTGCAGCCATAGAATCATCCCAAGCGGATCGATCAGATAGTCATGTAGTCGATACTCAACGACTCCGCAAGTGAATGAGTCGACGCGAATACGATCGCAGGCAAGCAATATCGCAACAGGCTTAAATGCAGTGATGCTCGGCACTATGCAGGCGCGTGCATTAGCGCTCGTCATGGTTGTCTTGTCAGATATGACAACCATCTCTACCAGTCATCGGCGACAGGGGATCATGGTGCCTTCAATGAGCGCAGCGAAATATTCAGAAAACATTTTAAGGTCTTCGTCGCGGCGGAGAATCATGCCTCCGCGAGCCGAGATCCGCACGCAGACGAAGACCGTCCACGGCGTGGAACTTCGAGACGACTATGGCTGGCTGCGCGCCTCGAATTGGAAAGATGTGCTGCGTGACCCGGACGCGCTGCCGAAGGACATTCGAGACTATCTCGAAGCCGAAAACACCTATTGCAAGACGCTGATGGCCCCGACGCGCCCGCTGCAGCGCGCGCTCGTCAAGGAAATGCGCGGGCGGATCAAAGAAGACGACACCAGCGTGCCGCAGCCCGACGGCCCGTTCCTGTATTATTCGCGCTATCGCAAGGGCGGCGAACATCCCCTGATCTGCCGCAAGCCGCGCCACGCCAAGGCCGGGAGCAAGCCGCGCGAGCAGATCATGCTCGACGCCGACGCCCTCTCCGAGGGCAAGGATTTCTTCGACCTCGGCGACGCCAGTCACAGCCCCGACCACAACCTGCTCGCCTGGAGTGCCGACGAGGCCGGCTCGGAATTGCACAGCATCCGGGTCCGCGATCTCGCCACTCGCGAGGATCTGGAAGACCGTATCGACGATACAACCGGAGAGATGGTCTGGGCGCGCGATTCACGCTCCTTCGCCTATGTCCGGCTCGATGCCGACCACAGGCCGTCCAGGGTCTTCCGACACCGTCTTGGAACGGATCCTGCGAGCGATGAGCTCCTGCATGACGAAAGCGATGCCGGCATGTTCGTCGACATCGACGAAACCCAGTCGGGCCGCTTCCTGCTGATCTCGATCGGCGATCACGAGACCTCGGAGATCCGGGTCGTCGATCTCGCTTTGCCCGATTCACGGCCGGTGACGATCGCCCCGCGCCAGCTCGGCCGCCAGTACAGCGTCGAGCATCACGGCGAGGCGTTCCTGATCCTGACCAATGCCGAAGGCGCCGAGGACTTCAAGATCGTCACCGCCCCCCTCGCCTCGCCCGGGTCCGAGCAGTGGCGCGATCTCGTGCCGCACAGGCAGGGAACGCTGATCCTCAGCCATCTCTGTCTCGCGGGCCGATTGATCCGGCTCGAGCGCGAGGACGGCCTGCCGCGCATCGTGATCCGCGACCTCGCCAGCGGCAGCGAGAGCCAGATCGCCTTCGATGAAGAGGCCTATGGCCTGGGCCTCGACGCCGGCTATGAATTCGAGACCGACAGCCTGCGCTTCATCTACGCCTCGATGGCGCGGCCGGCCGAGACCTATGATTACGACATGGCGACCGAAGAGCGCACTCTGCTGAAACGGCAGGAGGTGCCGTCCGGCCATGACCCGGCGGCCTATCGCGTGCGCCGCATCTTCGCGACAGCCAAAGACGGCGCCAAGGTGCCGGTCTCCCTGCTGCACCGGGCGGATACAAAGCTCGACGGCTCGGCGCCCTGCTTGCTCTATGGCTATGGCTCCTATGGCTCGGCGATGTCGGCCTCGTTCCGGACGCGGCCCCTGAGCCTGGTCGATCGCGGCTTCGTCTACGCCATCGCCCATGTGCGCGGCGGCACCGACAAGGGCTGGCGCTGGTATCTCGACGGCAAGCGCGACAAGAAGACCAACACCTTCACCGATTTCATCGCCGCCGCCGAGGCGCTCATCGAAACGGGCTTCACGGCGCGCGGGCGCATCGTGGCGCAGGGTGGCAGCGCCGGCGGGATGCTGATGGGCGCCGTCGCCAACATGGCCCCGAGCCTCTTCGCCGGCATCCTCGCCGAGGTGCCCTTCGTCGACGTGCTCAACACGATCCTCGACGACACCTTGCCGCTGACCCCGCCGGAATGGCCGGAATGGGGCGATCCGATCCGCGATGTCGCAGCCTTCGAAACGATCCGCAGCTACTCGCCCTATGACAACGTCCAGGCCCAGGCCTATCCACCGATCCTGGCGATGGGCGGCCTCACCGATCCGCGCGTGACCTATTGGGAGCCGGCGAAATGGGTGGCGCGGCTGCGCGCGACCATGACCGGCGGCGGCCCGGTGATGCTCCACACCAATATGGAGGCCGGCCATGGCGGCTCGGCCGGGCGCTTCGATTCCCTGAAGGAAACCGCCCTATCCTATGCCTTCGCGATCCAGGCCATCGGAGAAGCCTGGCCCAAGGCGGGTGGGCAAGAGGCTGGTGGGCCAGAAGCCTGATCAGACGCCGAGGCGGCTCTTCTCGCTGGCGAGATAGATCTTCAGCTCGTCCATCGAGGCGAAGTTGTAGTCGCCATCGGGCGTGCGCGCCTTGATCGAGCCATCGGCGAAGATGGTGAAATGCGCGTCGCCGACCTGATAGGCGCCGACGATGCCCTCCTCCGAGGCGGCCGGCGGCGCGGCGGCGGGAGCCTCCTCGCCAGGAGCTTCCTCGCCGACAGCGTCCTCGCCGGGCCTGGCCGGCGCGGCATCATCTTCGCCGGCATGGTCTTCGGGCAGCTCGCTCGCCGCAGCCGCAGCCGGCTCGGCCTCATGCTCTTGCCCTTGCTCTTGCTCTTGCGCCGGCACCTCGACGCCATGCGTCACAGGCGGCCATGGCGGCAGCTCGGCCTCGATCTGCGGCGCCTCAGCCGGAGTCGGGGCTGAATCATGCGCGTCATCATGATCATGCGCATCGCCATCATCGGGGAACCAGGAATCGTGCTTTCGCGAGGGCGGCGCCATCCAGGCCGCGGCGGATTCGATCGCTTCGGGATCGCGAGCTGCCGATAGCGGTGTCTCCGTCTCGGCCGGAGTGGAGGCCGCGCCCGGCTCGCCGAGCTGCAAGCGCTTGGACAGACTGTCACGCAAGGCGCCGAACTCGTCATCGAGCCCCGTCATGCTCGAAGCGGCGGATTCGCGGGATCGCGGCTCCGGCTCCGGCCAGTGCAGCAACTCCTCGAAAGAGCTTTCGAGATCGCTCTGCGCGGAACCGTGCGGCTCGGCCTCGGTCTCGATCGAAGCCTTGACCTTGGCCTGCAATGGCTCGGCCGCCGCTTCAGCGGTCGACTCGGTCTTGCCCGCATCCGCCGCCTCGAGAGCAGGCTCCTTCGCTTCCTCCCCAGCCGCCACGGACTCCGCTTCCGACGGCTCGGCCGACTTCGGCTCTTCAGATGGAGCCGAGCTTGCAGCCTCTGCCACCGGCGACGACGACGCTTCCTCATGCGCGAGCAGCTCGCTGAAGAAATCAGGCTCATGCTCGGCCGCCGCCCCCGCTTCGGGCGAGACGTCCGGTTGCGCCGCATGCGCGGCGCTGCCGGCGAGAACGGCCGCGCCGGCACCTGCCGCCAGACCAAGCCCCGCAACCGCTCCCGCTGTCGGCCCCGCAGTCCCTTGGCCGCGATGGGCAGCACCTTCAGCGGGAACCGGCTCGCCGCCGGCCATCGAAGCGAGCGATGCCGCCAGCACGGCGTTGGACAGGTTCGTCCTGACGCGGCGGATCTCGACCAGCACATAGGCCAGCATCAGCATGAGCAGGCCGGCCGTCGCGGCGATCGCACCGATGATCACCTCGGTGAAACCGCGCTCGAGCACCAGATAGGGCCAGCCATCGACGATGGCCGCAGCGCCGCCACCGAGGAAAGCAAGGCCCAGCAAGATGAAGATCGTGATCAAAGCAGCATTCCTGACAAGACGGCCGAAATGGCCGACGATGGCACAGGCATTCCAGCCATCTTCTAACACATTGAATAAGAGAGAGTTTCGATAACGCGCCCGGATAGGACGATGAATCGGGCGTCAATGAGGCGCGACCATTCTCAAGACATGGCCCATTCCTCGGCTGAAGCGGTTGCCCATGGCGTGGCGGAGGCTTAACTAGCGTATGGAATGGCGGGCCGCTCCACCAAGGCGTACCGGCTCAAACCGTTCACCGGAAAGCCATTCTCAGTTCAAGCGATTTGACAGCCCAAGGAGAGGCAACAATGTCCTTTACCCTTCCCGATCTGCCCTACGCCCATGACGCGCTCCAGCCCTTCATGTCGAAGGAAACGCTGGAATTCCACCACGACAAGCATCATCTCGCCTATGTCACCAACGGCAACAACGCGATCAAGGGCACGGAATTCGAGGGCAAGTCGCTCGAGGAGATCGTCAAGGCCTCGTTTGGCAAGAACCCCGCCGTGTTCAACAATGCCGGCCAGCACTACAACCACCTGCACTTCTGGAAATGGATGAAGCCCAACGGCGGCGGCAAGCTGCCGGGCGCGCTCGAGAAGGCGATCGTCGATTCCTTCGGCTCGGTCGAGAAGTTCAAGGAAGACTTCGTCGCCGCCGGCGTCGGCCAGTTCGGCTCGGGCTGGGCCTGGCTGGAAGTGAAGGGCGGCAAGCTCGCCATCTCCAAGACCCCCAATGGCGAGAGCCCGCTGGTCCATGGCGCGACCCCGATCCTGGGCGTCGACGTCTGGGAGCACTCCTACTACATCGACTACCGCAACCGCCGTCCCGACTATCTCAAGGCTTTCCTCGAGAGCCTGGTGAACTGGGACTACGTCGCCGAGCTCTATGACGGCGCCAAGGCCTGAAGCCTTCGAAGCCTGAGACAGATATGCAAACGGGGCCCTCGCGGGCCCCGTTTCGCGTTGGCGCGAGCGACCGGCCAGAGCAGGATGCGAAAAGTGGGAACCGGTTTTTCGCTTCGATCCTGCTCTCACTTTTAGATGAGAGACGGATTCAGATGTCAGATGGCTCTAGGCGGCGACGCTGTGCAGGAACTGGTCGACCGTGGCGCGCAGGCGCAAAGCCTGGGCCGCGACCTCTCCCGCCGCGCCCCTGACCTGCTCCGCCGATTGCCCGGTCTCCTCGACGCTGTCGGCGAGCACGCTCAGATCACTCGACACCGACAGGGCCGAGGAGCTCGCCATGGCGACGCCGCTGGCGATCTCACCCGTCGCGATGGCCTGCTGCTCGATCGAGGTCGCGACCGAATTGGCGAAGCTCTCGATCGCACCCATGCGCTCGGCGATGTTCTGGATCGCGCCGACGACCTCGCCGGTCGCGCCCTGGATGGCGCCGACCTGCGCGACGATGCGGTCGGTGGCGTCCGCCGTTTGTGAAGCGAGGCTCTTGACCTCGGCGGCGACGACCGCGAAGCCACGACCGGCCTCGCCGGCGCGGGCCGCCTCGATGGTCGCGTTCAGCGCCAGGAGATTGGTCTGGGCCGCGATGTCGCGGATCAGGTTCACCACCTCGCCGATGGCGCGCGCCGTCTCGTCGAGCGCACGCACAGAGCTTGCCGTGTCGCGCGAGACGGAGGCCGCCTCGACGATCTCGGCGCGGACACGCCGGACCTGGAACTCGACCTCGCGAATGGCCGCGCCCATCTCCTCGGCAGCCTGGGCGGCGTTCTCCACATTGACGGACGCCCCTTGCGAGTTCTGCGCGGCGCGCGCCGCACGGCCCGAGGATTCCGCCGCGACGCGGGCAAGGCCGTCGGAGGCCTCGCTCATCCGGTCGGCATTGCTCTTGAAGGCTTCCAGCGCGACGCCGACCTCGGCGCGGAACAGCGCGATCGCCTCATCGACGCGCTGCTGGTGCTGGCGTCGCTCCGTTTCCGAGACATGCTGCTTCTCCTGCAGGACCGCACGCTCGCCGAGCCGGACCTTGAGGATGCCGAGCGCATGAGCGATGGCACCGATCTCGTCACGCCGGCCGAGGGCGTCGATCGGCGTGTCGAGCTTGCCGTCGGAGATGCTGACGATCGCCCGCGTCATGCTTTTCAGCGGCTTCATGGTGCGCGAGAGCGAGATCCAGAGCAGCGGCCCCAGCACCAGCAGGATGGCGATGCCGAAGCCGATCGTCGCGACCTGTTCCCAGGTGGATCTCGCGACCAGGCGCGTCTTGTCGAAGCGAACCGCGATATAGCCGATCTGCTTCTGGATTCCGCCGACCTTCACCACATGCAGCTTCGTGACATAGGTCTGATCCTCGATCTCGGTCGAGGTCACGCCCGCCATGACGTCCCAGGGCGCACGGCCGAGCGCGGCGGTCAGCGCACGTGGTGTCAGCGACAGGCGCGCCTCCTCGGTGCGGCCGGCCCCCGCCAGGACCGAAAGATCGTCGGCCACGATGCCGGAATCGAAATCGGGATCGCGCCGCAGGGATTCCAGAATGTATCCCAGCGTGGTGGTGTCGCGCGCCAGGATCAGCGCCGGCGACGCATTGACGACCATGGTGGTCAGCGCCGTCATCTTCTGTTCCAGGTCGCCGCGCGTCTTGGTGTCGTTATAGCGCGCGACGGCGACCACGACGAAAACGATGGCGATCGCGACGAGAGCCACCGCCGCGCCGGCGATCTGGCTGCCCAGCGATTGGGCGACGCCGTCCCTGGCCGCGAGCGCTTGGGCAGGGGTCGCTGCCTTGTCGGCCCGCTTGAACCATTTCATTGCGCAGATGTCTCCCCGCTGTCGCATGCTAGGCGCGCAACCGACTGCGATCCCCGGACACGCAACATGGCGGAACGAGGTAAAGAATAGCTTGCGTGAAGGAGAGATTTAACGCTGTCGGCCGGCCGAGCCGTCTCTCATCAAAGCGTTAGAGCAGGATCGATCCTGCTCTAAGCGGCCGGCGAACGCGACGTAAGGCCCAGTTCCGAGAAACGGACCATGGCCAGTCCCTGGGGCGGCACGAAGCTCATCAGCGCCGCATGCTCCAATGGCCGCGTCGCGACGACGGGGTCGAGCCCCGCCAATTCCTCGTCAACGAAGCCTGGATGGCACATGACAAGATGAGCCGGCCCCGGCGCGACCAGAAAGCGCGCGAGATCGGCCTGGAAGTCGCGAGCGGGGTCGAAGGGCGAAACGCCGGAAAAACCGCGATTGACCGGAATGCCTCGCCTCAAGGCCGATCGCCTCAAGCCCCGCGCCAGGCCGGCGATGACCAGCGCCTTGCTGGTCGCGACGCCGCGCCGGCGGATCGCGGCGGCCGTGTCGGCGGGATCGCGCAGATAGACCGCGCCCTCCCGGTAGCGCCTCTGCAGCGCCGCCAGCACCGCACCGCGCACACCGGGCAGGACATGGGCATGCTGGTGCCCGTCGAGGAAATCCGGCGCGCGCCCCATCGCATCCTCGAAGGCATCGAGCTGGCGCGCAATCTCGGCGGTAATCTCCGCGCGCGCCGTGCCCGACAAGAGCGCGGCGCGCGCCAGATCGCCCAGCTTCGGCAGCACGCCATTGCCGGCCAGGCGCGGCATCGCACCGAGCGGGGCGGCGCAGGTCAGGTTCAGATGCAGGCCGAGATCCGCCCTGCCCGCCTGCGCCGCGAAGGCGCCGGAGAAGGACTTCCAATGCGGGCGGTTGGTCATCGCGCCCGCCGCAGACAGCTTGCCGGCCTCGAGCAAGGACAGGATCGAGCGGCTGACTCCCTCCGTCAGGGCGAAGTCGTCGGCGCAGAGAACGAAGCCGGTCGTCATCTCGTCTGTCATCCCTGGTTCATCTGCGATCGGATAAGGGCGGCACGGCGAGCCGGCCCGGAATATTGGGCCGGAGGCCGGCAGGGCTTGCTCTCACCGCCCTTGTGAGCGCGCCAGCTTTACGGTTCTGTGCGGACAGCGTCACCCCTCGCCGGGCAGCGAGCCGCAAAGCCTCGTCGAGCAAGCCCTTGTCGAGCAAGTCCTAGTCGAGCAAGTGCTTGTCGAGCGAGCGCTTGTCCAGATCTGCGCCTGAGAGGTTCTGTTCGTGTCCGAGACGTCGCCCATCCCCCCAGTGGAAGCCCCGCGCGCCCGGGCCGGCCGGCCGGAGCTGTCCATCGTCGTGCCCGTCCATGACGAGGCCGACAATCTGCCGATCCTGGTCGAGCGGCTCAAGACGGTGCTGGCGGGTGCGGTCTCGTCCTGGGAGCTGGTCTGCGTCGATGACGGCAGCCGCGACGGCACGCTGTCCGTGCTGAAGCTGCTGAGCGCCAGCGATCCCCGGATCAGCGCCGTCTCGTTCAGCCGCAATTTCGGCAAGGAGATCGCCATCGCGGCCGGGCTCGACCATGCCTCGGGCGACGCGGTCGTGATCATGGACGCCGATCTGCAGCATCCGCCGGAGACGATCCTGGTCTTCCTGGAGAAATGGCGCGGCGGCTTCCTGAACATCTACGGCCAGCGCGCCAGCCGGGCGGGCGAGAGCGCCCTCAAGCGCAATCTCGCCAGGGCGTTCTACAAGCTGTTCGCGAGCTTCGGTGAAACCGAATTGCCGGAGGGCGCCGGCGATTTCCGCCTGCTCGACCGCAAGGTGGTCGACGCGCTGCGTGCCCTGCCGGAACGGGCGCGCTTCTCCAAGGGGCTTTATGCCTGGGTCGGCTTTCCCTCGATCGGCGTGACCTTCGAGGTCGCCGAGCGCCAGCATGGCGAGACCAAGTTCCGCTTCGGCAAGCTGTTCAGCTTCGCCTTCGACGGATTGTCGTCCTTCTCGACCGTGCCCTTGAAGATCGCGACCTGGGCCGGCGTCGTGATCGCCGTCATCTCCACGCTCTCGGCGGCCTTCTTCCTGCTGCGCACGGTCTTCTTCGGCACCGACCTGCCCGGCTTCCCGTCGCTGATCGTCTCGATCATGTTCTTTTCCGGCATCCAGCTGATCTCGCTGGGCATGATCGGCGAATATGTCGGGCGCATCTTCGCCGAGGTGAAGCGGCGGCCGCTCTATCTGATCGGCGAGCGCGTCGGTTTCGACGCCCGCACCGTCGACCATCCGCGCGGCGACGCCCTGCCGCCCTTGATCCGGTAGGCGGAGACCGTCATTGCGAACGAAGCGAAGCAATCCGGGGGACGTAGAGCGAGACCGTCTGGATTGCTTCGCTGCGCTCGCAATGACGATGGAGCGGCCCTGCCGCACTGGACCATCCTTCGAGACGCCGCTATGCGGCTTCTCAGGATGAGGGCTGAGGTTCCAGGCCGCCCCAAGGCACGCGATGTTCAGAAAAATCCTCTCCGTCGGCGGCTTCACGCTGCTCTCGCGCCTCTCGGGCTTCGTGCGTGACATCGTGCTGGCGGCGGTGCTCGGCGCCGGCCCGCTGATGGATGCGTTTTCGGTCGCGCTGCGCCTGCCCAACCATTTCCGCGCGATCTTCGGCGAAGGCGCCTTCAACCAGGCCTATATCCCCGCCTATGCCCGGGTCAGGCAGCAGGCCGGCCAGGCGGCCGCCGCGCTCTTCGCCGACCGGGTCTTCACCCTGAACCTGATCGTCCAGATCGTCCTGCTCGGGCTCGCCTTGCCCTTCATGCCCGAGGTTGTGCGCCTGCTCGCGCCCGGCTTCGCGCATGATCCGCAGCGCTTCGAACTCGCCGTCGCGCTGACGCGAATCACCTTCCCCTATCTGCTCTTCATCACGCTGGTGACGCTGCTCTCGGCCAACCTCAACGCCATCGACAAATTCGCGGCGGCAGCGGCAGCACCGATCCTGCTCAATCTCTGCCTGATCGCGGCGCTTACCGTTGCCTTCCTGTTCCCCAATGCGGCCTATGCCGCCGCCTGGGGCGTGGTGATCTCCGGCTTCCTGCAATGGCTCGTGCTGGCGCTCGCGGCGCGCCGGGCGAATGTCGCTGCGGCCGTGGTGCGGCCGCGCGTCGATCTCGACGTCAAGGCCTTCCTGAAGGCGTTCGGGCCTGCTGTCATCGGCTCGGCCGGTGTCCAGATCGCGCTTTTCGCCGACACGATCATCGCCTCGCTGCTGCCGGCCGGCGCCTATTCCGCGCTCTACTACGCAGGCGGCCTCTACCAACTGCCGATCGGGGTCATCGCCATCGGCGTCGGCACGGTCCTGCTGCCGACGATGAGCCGCCTGCTCGCGGCAGGCGATGTCGCCGGCTCCGACAGGGCGCAGAACCGGGCCGTCGCGCTGACGCTGATCGCGGCCGCCCCCTTCGCTGCCGCATTCCTCGCCGTTCCCGAACTGATCGTCTCCGCTT
Source organism: Bosea vaviloviae (assembly GCF_001741865.1). Taxonomy (NCBI): domain Bacteria; kingdom Pseudomonadati; phylum Pseudomonadota; class Alphaproteobacteria; order Hyphomicrobiales; family Alloboseaceae; genus Allobosea; species Allobosea vaviloviae. The sequence continues at coordinate 2,477,709 of NZ_CP017147.1, read as the reverse complement.
TGTTCGAGCGCGGGCGTTTCGATGCTGCCGCGAGCCAGGCGGCGGCAGCCGTGCTCTTCGCCTATGCGATCGGGTTGCCGGCCATCGTGATGATCCGCACCCAGGTTTCGAGCTTCCAGGCGCGCGGCGACACGACGACGCCGATGCTGGTCTCGCTGGCGGCCATCGCCGCGAATGTCGCGCTGAAATTGTTGCTCTGGCGCGACTGGGGCGCGCCTGGCCTTGCGCTGGCGACCGCGGCGGGCGCCTGGATCAATGTCGGCGCGCTGTTCGTCCTGGGCGTGCAGCGCGGCTGGACACGGCCGGCGCGGGGGCTGTCGGGCTTTGCCGCCATCGTCGTGCTGGCGGCGGTCCTGGCTGGCCTGGCGGCGCGCTTGTCCGCCCCCTCCCTGCTCGCTGCGACGGCGTGGTTTCCGCTGCAGCCCAGGCTCGCGGCGCTCGCCTGCGTCGGGGCCGTGGCCGCGGCGATCTATCTCGCGATCGCCGCGCTGGGGCTCAAGCTCAGCCGACTCGCCAGGCTGCTGCGGTAGCTCTGCCGGTTTGGCCTATCCGAAGCGCGTCATGGTCGGGCTTGACCCGACCACCTCGTAAACCAGAGCGCTCTGGTCACACGATTCTCGGGGCAAGCCCGAGAATGACGCCCTGAATCCTGAGCAGCGCCGCAGGCGTCGGCTTCACGCCGCCTAGGTGTGGGCGAAGTCCATGTAGAGTTCGCGAGCGCGGCGGAACATTGGACCGGGCTGCAGCGTGATGTTGTCGATGCGGGTGACCGGCATGCATTTGGAATAGTTGCCCGAGATGAAGATCTCGTCGGCCTGCTCAAAATCGCTGTAGCGCAGGCTCATCTCCTCGACGGGGATGCCGTCCTGCCGCAGCAGGCCGATGACGCGCTGGCGGGTGATGCCGTTCAGGAAGGTGCCGTTGGGAGCCGGCGTCCTGACGACGCCGTCCTTGGCCAGGAAGATGTTCGAGGTCGCGGTCTCGGCAACGTTGCCCAGCATGTCGAGCACCAGCGCATTGTCGAAGCCGGCGGCCTTGGCGGCGCGCAGGATGCGGGCGTTGTTGGGATAGAGGCAGCCGGCCTTGGCGTCGGTCGGCATCGTCTCCATGGTCGGACGGCGGAACGCGCCTTGCGTCACCGAGAAGCCATTGGTCGGCTGCGGCATCGGCGCCTCGAACAGGCAGAGGCAGAACTGCGTCGAATCCGGATCGGGCATGATGGTCGAGGGCCCGTCGGCCTCGCCCCAATACATCGGCTTGACGTAGAGCGCCGTGCCGGGGGCGAATTTCTTCACGCCCTCATGCGTCTTCTCGATGATGAATTCCTGCGTCACCGTGGCCTTGAGGCCGAGCGCCACGGCCGAGCGGTTGACGCGGGCGGCATGGGCGGCGAGATCGGGCGCGACGCCATCGAAATAGCGGCCGCCGTCGAAGACCGAAGAGGCCTGCCAGAGCGCATGGCTGCGTGGACCCACCAGGCCGGGGTTGCCTTCGTGCCAGGCACCGTCGAACCAGCTCCACGTCTGAGAATACCATGCCATAGCGGCGCTCCAATTTGGTCAGTTTTACTGACGGACACCGTCTGCCCAGAGATCGTCGGCGTCAACATGGCGCGGGCCGCCAAGCGATGACGGGATGTGATGGAAGCGATCGGAAGCGGTGATCGATCAGAAGCCGAGCGCGCGCGCCGCTGAGACCGTCGCCATGCCGACGACCAGCGCCAGCAACTCGCTGCGCCGCAGCACCATGCTGCCGATCGCCGCGATCAGTGCGAGCGCGGCGGCGAAACCCAGCCGCTCGATCAGCGGCAGCACGGTCGCGACCACGATCGAGCCCGGCAGCGCCGCAAGCCCGCGCCGGACGCGCGGCGTCAGCGGAATGAAGCCCATCATGATCACGCCGGAGATGCGGCAGAGATAGGTCGCCAGCGTCATGGCGAGGATGACGAAAGGCGCGCCCCATGGGCCGGGATCAGGCAGGGTCATCGCTGAACGCCCCTGTAAGCGCGCCGGCAAGCGAGCCGACGATGATGAAGGCGTAGCCGTCAACCAGCTTTGCCGTGACCAAGGCGACGAGCCCCGCAACGACCCAGGGCACGGCCGCCCGCTTGCCGCGCCAGAGCGGCACGATCATCGCGGCGAAGAAGATCGGCATGACCAGATCGATGCCGTATTGGCGTGGATCGGCCACCAACGCGCCGAGCAGATATCCCGGAATCGTCGTCGCGACCCAGACGATCCAGAGCGTGATGCCGGCGCCGATGATCACGCCCAGATCACGCCCGCCCTCGCCATGGTAACGCGCGCCGATCAGCCAGCTCGCATCGGTGAAGAGGAAGAGATGCGCGGCGTTGAGCGCCTTGGGATAAGGCGCGAACCAGGGCTGCAGCGAAGCGCCCTGGAGCACCATGCGCGCATTCACCGTCGCGGTGACCACGGCAAGCCCGGCAATCGCCCCCCAGCTCCATTCCGGCCGCCACAGCTCCATCGCCACCAGCTGCGCCACGCCGGCATAGACCAGCGCGCTCATCAGCACCGTCTCCAGCAGGCTCAGCCCCTTGGCCGCGGCCGCCGCGCCGAAGGCGACCGCGAAGACGACGATGCCCGGCATCAGCACGGAGACCCTGCGGACACCCAGGCGCACGCCCTGCATGGTGAGCAAGGGGCGGGCAGACTCCAAGGTTGGTTCAGGCGAAGCGGTCATGGCTCTTCAAGAACCCTAACGCCCCGTACCGTCAACGGATGGCAGCACCGGCCTCGCATGAGGCCGGCGCAGGGCGGGACAAGCGCCAGTCCCGTGCTAGCCTCGCGCCATGCACTGGCTGACCTCTCCCATCGCCGCCCCTGCCCTGCCCGCGACCTGGCTGATCGCGACCGGCGCGAGCCCGGCCAACCTCGCCGAACGCTCGGCCTTGCGGCGCGAGATGGCGCGGAGAATCATCGCCGCCCAGCTTTGCCTGCCGATCGAGGCCATCGCGATCGGCCATGACGAACGCGGCCGGCCTTTGCTGGCTCGGCCGACCGCGGCGGGGCTGCATCTCTCGCTCGCGACGCGGGCGGGCTTCGTCGCGCTGGCGCTGGCGCAGCATCCTGTCGGGGTCGATGTCGAGCGGGTCGAACCCTTGGCCGCGCTACCGCTCGCGATCTTGCATCCGCAGGAGCGGGAGGCGCTGCTCGCCCTGCCCGAACCGACGCGGCCGCTGGCCTTTGCGCAGCTCTGGGCGGCCAAGGAGGCCTATGTGAAGGCGCTCGGCACCGGCTTCGCCCGCGCGCCGGAGAGCTTCGCGATCACGCTCACCTCGCCAGAGGCTTTCGACGTCGCCGATCCCGAGCGGCCCGGCACGAGCCGCGGCACACGCCGCATCATCAAAAACGGCGGCCAGGAGAGCCTGGCCGCCGCGGTTGTGGTTCTCGGCTGAGTGAGACCTCAGCCTGGCTGGTCTGCCGGCTTCTTCTTCAGGGCATAGGCAACGAGGCAAACCAGCGCCGCGCCGATGGCCGAGGAGATGTAGTGCGGCATGGCGGCCGGACCGATTCCGAGTGCGCTGACCTCGGTCGGCACAGGGGCGACCCAGCTCGGCATATTGACCTGGAGCCATTGCAGCACAGCGATGTCGCCGATGATCATTTCCGCCGCGATCCAGCCGAGCAGGGCAGCGCCGAGCCAGACCAGGATCGGGAAGCGCTCGATGATCGAGGTCAGGAGCTGCGCGCCCATGATGATCAAGGGGATCGAGAGCAGCAGGCCGAAGATGAAGAGCTCGGGATGTCCGCGCGAGGCCGCCGCGATGGCGATGACGTTGTCGAGGCTCATCACGGCGTCGGCGATCGCGATGGTGCGCACCGCCCGCCAGAGATTGTCGCTCGCCTCGATCTCGTTATGGGCCTCCTCCTCGCCCATGGCGAGCTTGATGGCGATCCAGAACAGCAGCACGCCGCCGGCCACCTTCAGGAAAGGGACGTTCAGCAGATAGCTGACCACCAGCGCGAAGACGATACGCAGGCCGACGGCCGCGCCGGCGCCGAGCCAGATGCCGATCTTGCGCCGGTTTTCCGGCAGCGAGCGGCAGGCGAGCGCGATGACGACTGCGTTGTCGCCGGACAAGAGCAGGTCGATCCAGATGATCTGGAGCAACGACACCCAGAATTGGGATGATGAAAAGTCCATAAGTCGGTCAGTCCCTGTGTCAGAGGGCCGGATCTGGCCGGCGCGGTTTCAGCCAATACCCAAGGGCGAGCACGAGAAGCGCGCCCAGGGCAGCAGCGGGATATTCGAGGCGGTGCAGCATATCAGCGCCGAACCGGGTGATGAGCCAGGGGTCGCTGTCGAACATTTCGCCGGCAACCCAGCCGAGCAGCGCAGCGCCCGCCCAGACCAGCACCGGGAAGCGCGTCAGCAGGCTGGTGATGAGCGAGGCGCCGAGCACGATCAGCGGAATCGAGATCACCAGCCCCGCGATCAGGAGCGGGATCGAATCCTTGGCGACGGCGGCGATCGCCAGCACATTGTCGAGGCTCATGACGATGTCGGCGATCGCGACTGTCTGGACCGCTTTCCAGAGCTTGCTGCTCGCCGTGATCGAATCCTCGTCGCTCTCGCCATCCTCGATGATCAGCTTGACCGCGATCCAGACCAGCAGCAGCGCGCCGACGATATGCAGGAAGGGCGCGTTCAGCAGCGAGGCGATCAGCACGGTGAAGACGACGCGCAGGACCACCGCGACGCCCGCGCCGAGCGCGATGCCCTTGGCTCTTTGCGCCGGCGCCAGCGCCCGGCAGGCGAGCGCGATCACCACGGCATTGTCGCCGGAAAGGACGATGTTGAGCGCGATGATCTCCGCCAGTTTTCCCCAGATCAGGGGATCGACGAAGGAGATCGAGGAGAGATCCATCAAGGCCAGCCCTTCCAGCAGCGTCAGCTTAGTTTCTAGTCAACCCGGCGGCGCTTGTCTCGCCACCGGGTCTTATTAAGCACCAGGGTCTTGGAGGCCGGGCCTTTAGCCCAGCGCCTGCTCGACAGCCTTGCCCGCGGCTTCCGTTCCCAGCGTGCCGCCGAGATCGCGGGTGCGGGTGCGGGCGTCGCCAAGCGCGCGCTCGATCGCAGCCTCGATGCCCTTGGCGGCTTCGATCTCGCCGAGATGATCCAGCATCATCGCACCCGACCAGATCTGGCCGATCGGGTTGGCGATGCCCTTACCCGCGATGTCGGGCGCCGAGCCATGGACCGGCTCGAACAGCGAGGGATGATCGCCGGTCGGGTTGATGTTGCCCGACGGCGCGATGCCGATCGTGCCGGTGCAGGCCGGGCCCAGATCCGAGAGGATGTCACCGAACAGGTTGGAAGCCACGACCACGTCGAAACGGTCCGGATTCAGCACGAAATGCGCGGTCAGGATGTCGATATGGTACTGGTCGACGGCGACGCCGGGATAGTTCTTGGCCATCTCCTTCACCCGTTCGTCCCAATACGGCATGGTGATCGAGATGCCGTTCGACTTGGTCGCCGAGGTCAGCTTCTTCCGCGGACGGCGCTGGGCCAACTCAAAAGCGTATTTCAGCACGCGATCGACGCCGACCCGGCTCATCACCGTCTCCTGCATGACGATCTCGCGCTCGGTGCCGGCGAACATCTTGCCGCCGACCGAGGAGTATTCGCCCTCGGTGTTCTCGCGCACGACGAAGAAGTCGATATCGCCGGGCTTGCGGCCGACGAGCGGGCAGGGAACGCCCGGCATCAGACGCACGGGGCGCAGGTTCACATACTGGTCGAATTCACGCCGGAAGAGCAGCAGCGAGCCCCAGAGCGAGATGTGGTCGGGCACCTGCGCCGGCATGCCGACCGCGCCGAAATAGATCGCGTCATGGCCGCCGATCTTCTCCTTCCAGTCGTCGGGAAGCATCTTGCCGTGCTTCTCGTAATAATCGCAGGACGAGAAATCGAACTCGTCGAGGCGCAGTTCGAAGCCGTATTTCTTGGAAGCCGCCTCGAGTACGCGCAGGCCCTCGGGCATGACTTCCTTGCCGATGCCGTCCCCGGCGATGACGGCGATACGATAGACTCGATTGGTCCCACTCATAGTTTTCGTCCAAACAAGCTCATGGGTGTTCTCCAAAGAAGGCCGTGAATTCGGCGGCGACGAGATCGGGAATCTCCTCCGCCAGATAATGCCCGCTTGGCAAGGCACGGCCTTGGACGTTCTCGGCGCGCTGCCGCCACAGCGCCAGAGGCTCGAAACATGTGCCGATGATGCCGTTGCCGCCCCAGAGCGCGAGCAGCGGCTGATTGAGCTTGCGCCCGCCATCCTCGTCGTCATGGCGGATGTCGATGGTGGCGGCGGCGCGATAATCCTCGCAACTCGCATGGATGGTCTGCGGATCGCTGAAGCAGCGCAGGTAATGCGCCAAGGCCTCAGGTGCGAAGGGCGTCAGCCCGGCCGAGCCGGAGCCGCATTTCTTGCGCCAGTAAGCCTCGGGATCCGCCCCGATCATCCGCTCCGGGAAGGGCGCGGGCTGGATCAGGAAGAACCAGTGCCAATAGGCGCGGGCGAAGGCGTCGGTGGTGTTGGCGTACATCTCGCGGGTCGGCGCGATGTCCAGCGTCGCGAGCTTGGTGACGCGCTCGGCATGGTCGAGCGCCAGGCGATGGGCGACGCGCGCGCCGCGATCATGCGCGCCGACGAAGAAGCGCTGATGCCCGAGCGCCGTCATGACCTGCGCCATGTCGAGCGCCATGGCGCGCTTGGAATAGGGGAAATGCTCGGCATCGCTGGCCGGCTTGTCGCTGTCGCCATAGCCGCGCAGATCGGCGCAGACCAAAGTGAAGCTATCCTTCAAGCGCGCAGCGAGCTTGTGCCAGAGCGCATGCGTCTGCGGGTAGCCATGAAGCAACAGCAGAGCCGGCCCCTCCCCGCCCGTCCGGACACGGATGCGCGCGCCCGATGTCGCGACATCGAGCAGGCGGAAACCGGGGAAGAGGCTGTCCTGGACAGGGATTTCGGTGACGGTCATCAGGGCCGCATGGTTGCAATAATCGGTAGCCGATAGCCTGCTTCTCGAGCGATTGCGCGCGTCGATTATTACACAATCCTGATCAATGGTGAGGGGGCGGTTGGAGCACGCGCCACGCGCTCTTCCCTTCTCCCGGATGGGAGAAGCAACTATCATGCGGGGGTTTTCCAGGGCCTGTCTTTTGCGATGACGGCATTAGCGAAGATGACGAGCTTTCGGACGCATGCGACGATGGCGAGGGCGTGAGGCCTGCCGCGTTCGGCGAGGCGGCGATAGAGCGCGACGAGGGCTGGGTTCCAGCGCAGAGCTGCGGCCTGGGCTGCGGCGAAGAGGCTGGTTCGCAGCCGGGCGCGGCCGCCGCCGGTGCGGCGCTGGCCCTTGTAGCGGCCCGATTCATGGACGAAGGGGGCGACGCCGACGAGGGCTGCAGCTTGCGTGCGCGAGAGCCGGCCAAGCTCGGGCATGCGGATGACAAGGGCGAGCGCGGTTCTGTTCCCCAGCCCTGGAATGGAGAGCAGCAGCTTCATCCGGTGCGCCAGTTCGGCCCGGTCGGCGACGGCTTGGCCGAGCCGGGCAAGTTCGGCCGCCTTGAGCCGCTTCAACCGGGCGATCTCGTCGGCGAGCTGGGCGAGGAGACGTTCGTCGCGGAAGCGCTCGCGCCGGATCCGGGCTCGGGCGAGATCCTCTTCGATCTGCTCGATCCGGGTGAGATGTTCGGCCAGCGCGAGCAGATCTGGGGAGGGGGCGTCACGCAGCGTGTCTTGCGCCTGCGTGCATTGGGCGATGAGCCGCGCATCGATGCCATCGCTCTTGGCGCGTTGGAGCTTGAAGGCTCCATAGGCCTTCACCTGGCGCGGCTGGAACACGATCACCGGCAAGCCTTCCGCCCGTAAGGCCTCGGTCACCGCAAGCTCGTAGCCGCCCGTGGCTTCGAGGCCGACCTTCTCGACGCCGACGGCCTTCAGCTTTTGCGCCAACCTGGCGTGGCCTTCCGCCGTATTGGCTTCACGCCAAGCCTCCTGCCCAGGTGTCAGAGCAATGTCGAGCCAGGCCTTGCTGACATCGATGCCGGCGCAAATCGTCCCGCCTGTGCTATGCTGTTCCATCTTCGTCGACCCTGCCTTGCAAACGAACACGAGGTTCCGGCAACCAATCCGGGTTCGATGAAGAGCCGACGGCGATCCTGCTTCTCCACAGCCTCGCGGCTCGGGTGGCGTCGATCCGTCCGACGACCGCCCTGCTCCAGGCGGCCACCTGGAGCAGGGCATTCCTCACGGAACACCAGCAGTTCAGCACAGATCCATGTTGCAAGGTGGCCCGGAGGGCCGGATGAGGGTGTGCCCTCTCAATAGAAGGCGTTGCGGCTCCGCCGAACCTCAACAATCAGCGGCAGGCCCTCATCCCTGCCCTTCTCCCATCCGGGAGAAGGGTTCCCCGCGCCCTTCGCAGCGTGCCGCGACGGCTTCATCGAAGTCGGCAACAGCCGACTTCGATGCGGAAGGGGTTTCCCGTGCCCTACCCCCGCAGCGCCGCCCCATAGCGCTTGGCCATCTCGGCGACGATCTTGGCGCCGACCGCCTCGATCTCGGCCTCGGTCAGCGTCTTGTCGACCGGCTGCAGGGTCACAGCCAGCGCGACCGACTTCTTGCCGGCATCGACGCCTTGCCCTTCATAGAGGTCGAAAACCGAGACATCCGCGATCAAAGCCCGGTCGGCGTTCTGCGCGGTCTTCATCATCTCGCCGGCCGCGATCGTCTTTTCGACGATGAAGGCGAAATCGCGCGTCACCGGCTGGAAGCCCGAGAGCGCCAGCTTCGGCTTGACCTTGGTCGGCTTGTATTTCGGCAGCGGCAGCGCATCGAGATGGATCTCGAAGGCGAAGAGCGGGCCCTTGACGTCGAGCGCCTTCAGCACCTTGGGGTGCACCTCGCCGAAAGCGCCGATGACGCCCTTGGGGCCAAACTGGAGCGTGGCCGAACGGCCGGGATGGGCCCAAGCCGGGCCGCCCGCGACGATCTGCAGGCCGCCGACCGGGACGCCGAGCCCCGTCAGCAGGCCCATGAGATCGGCCTTGGCGTCGAAGGTATCGACGGGCCTGGCGGCGCCGTCCCAATGGCGGCCGACGCCTTCCGGCCTCGCCGTGCCCCGGCGCAGGCCGGACGCGGCGATGAACTGGCCCTCGGGCGTATCGTCCTTGAAGACCTGCCCGACCTCGAACAGCGCGACGTCGCCGAGGCCGCGATCGACGTTGAGCTGGCCCGCGCGGATCAGCCCCGGCAGCAGCGAGGGGCGCATGTCGGAGAGATCGGCCGCGATCGGATTGGCGAGCACGAGCTGGCGCGAGCCGCCGCCGAACACAATCGCGGCGTCATGCGAGATGAAGGACCAGGTCACCGCCTCGACGAGGCCGCGGCTGGCGAGCAGGCGCTTGGCGGCACGGGTGCGCTTCTGCAGCACGGTGAGGACCGGCTTCACCACCTCGCCCTTGATGCGCGGCAATGGCGTCGAGACGACGCGGTCGAGCCCGGCGATACGCACGATCTCCTCGACGAGATCGGCCTTCCCCACGACATCGCCGCGCCAGGACGGAGCGGCGACCTTGACGCGCTCGCCGGCGCCCGAGACGTGGAAGCCGAGCGAGGTCAGCGCGACCTTCATCTCGATCTGCGGCAGATCGAGCCCGGTCAGGCGCCTGACCTCGGACCAGGGAAAATCGATCGCATGGGCGCTCTCGGGCAGATCACCCTCGAAGACCATCTCGGAGGCTTCGCCGCCGCAGAGATCGAGGATCATCGCGGTGGCGAGATCGAGGCCCGGACGGGTGAAATCGGGATCGACGCCGCGCTCGAAGCGATAGCGCGCATCGGAGTTGATGCCGAGCGCGCGGCCGGAGCGGGCAATGTTGAGCGGGTCCCAGAGCGCGCTCTCGACCAGCACATCGGTGGTGGTCTCGTCGCAGCCGGAGGCCTCGCCGCCCATGATGCCGGCAAGCGACTCGACGCCATGCTCATCGGCGATGACGACCTGCTCGCCGGTCAGCGTGTAGCTCTTGCCGTCGAGCGCCAGGATCGTCTCGCCCTCCTTGGCGCGGCGCACCGTGAGATTGCCCTTGACCTTGTTGGCGTCGAAGACGTGCAGCGGCCGGTTGCGGTCGAAGGTCATGAAATTGGTGATGTCGACCAGCGCGTTGATCGGCCTGAGCCCGATGGCGCGCAGCCTCGCCTGCAGCCATTCCGGCGAAGGCCCGTTCTTGACGCCGCGCACCAGCCGCAAAGCGAAGACCGGGCAGAGGGCCTTGTCCGCCCCGGCGAAATCGAGCGTCACCTTGACCGGGCAAGGATAAGTCCCGCGCACAGGCTGGGCCTGCGTCGTCTTGAGGCCACCAAGCCCGGCGGCGGCGAGGTCGCGCGCGACGCCGGCGACGCCGAGCGCATCGGCGCGGTTGGGCGTCACCGCGATCTCGATCACGGCATCGTCGAGCCCGGCATAGGTGGCATAGGGCTGGCCGACAGGTGCGTCGTCAGGCAGGTCGATGATGCCGTCATGATCCTCGGAGAGCTGCAACTCGGCGGCCGAGCAGAGCATGCCGTTCGACTCGACGCCGCGAATGACGCCCTTGCCGAGCGTGATGTCCTTGCCGGGGATGTAGGTGCCGGGGGCTGAGAAGACGCTCTTCATGCCGGTGCGGGCATTGGGCGCGCCGCAGACGACCTGCACGGGTTCGCCCGCGCCGGTGTCGACCATGCAGACGCGCAGCCGGTCGGCGTTCGGGTGCTGCTTGGCCTCGATCACATAGGCGATGGTGAAGGCCTGGAGAGCCTTCGCCTTGTCTTCGACGGCCTCGACCTCGAGCCCGACGCGGGTCAGCGTCTCCGTGACGGTGTCGAGCGAATCCGTAGTGTCGAGATGGTCCTTCAACCAGGACAGAGAGAACTTCATGAGTGTCCGTCACTTCTCAGATTGGCATGGGACATCGCGGGCGACGCAGCGTTGAGCTGGTCGTCCCCATCCGTCCGGATCTTCATGGAATTGCCGCGCCAGGTAACCTCGCCGGCGATGAAGGCATAGGCCCAGACGCCCGGGAAGATCAGATCCCGCAGCAACAGCGCCAGCGGCATGCGCCAGGAGAGATACCAGCCGACGCCATAGGCCAGCGCCATCTCCGCCACATACCAGGGCAGCAGCACGAGTGCCGGGCCAAGCCATGCGGAGTATCCGTAGACCGCGGCAGCGAAAGCCGCGCACAGCGCCGGCAGCAGCGGGCCGGACAGGATCTCGGGCGCGAAGAAGGGCAGGAAGGTCACCCGGCGCAGGCGCGCCCAGCGGAACTGCCGCTGCACGACGTCATACAGGGAGCGCTCGCCCAAGGGCTGCTCGAAGGGCTGGCCGACGAGATGGACATGCTTGCCGGCCCGGCGCACCAGCTTGGTGGCGGCGGCGTCCTCGGCGATTTCCTCGCCCAGCACCGCGATACCGCCATTGGCGTCGAGGAAAGGCTTGTTCCAGAGCATCGACTTGCCCTGCGCGAAGCCGAAGCCGAGCGCCTCGCCGGCATATTGCCAGCGCGCCTGGAAGGTATTGAGGAAGGCGCATTCGAGCTCGGCCCAGAAGCCCTGCGGGCGCGAGCCTGCCGGCGTCGAGCAGACGAGCCCGGTGTCGGGGCGCCAGGAGGCCAGCATGCGCTGGATGTAGTCCCTCGGCATCAGCACGTTGGAATCGGCCAGGATGGCCCATTCGGTCGTCGCCGCTTCCCAGCCCTTGACGCAGTTGTTGAGCTTGGGATTGGCGCTGACGGCGACATCGCCGGTGATCAGGCTGACCCGCTCGGAGCCGAAGCGGCCGATCAGCTCGGCGATCAACGGCACGATCGGATCATCGGCATCGGCAACGCAGAAGATCGTCTGGTAGTGGGGATAGTCGAGCAGGAGACCGGAGGTCGCCGTCTCCCTGCTGAAGGCCTCGATGCCGCGCACCGGGCGCACGATGGTCACCGGGGGCTGCGCATCGAGCAGGGCGCAGCCGGCATCCTTGCGGCGCAGGCGCACCAGGGCGATCACCTGGCAGAGCAGGTTGATCGCGAGGGCGAGCGCCGCGAACAGGCCAGCAGATGCCGCCAGGCTCACCGCACCCTCCCCTGATGCCGCCGCGCGCTCATGACGACAGCCCACCCGTCAAGGTCGGCAGGTCGAGCGGCCGGAAGCCGTAATGGGCGAGCCAGCGCAGATCCGCCTCGAAGAAGGGGCGCAGATCCGGCATGCCGTATTTCAGCATGGCGATGCGGTCGATGCCCATGCCCCAGGCGAAGCCCTGATAGACATCCGGATCGAGCCCGCAATTGCGCAGCACATTGGGGTGGACCATGCCGCAGCCGAGAATCTCGAGCCAGTCCTCGCCCTCGCCGAAGCGGATCTCGCCGCCCTTGCGCGAGCATTGGATATCGACCTCGACCGAAGGCTCGGTGAAGGGGAAGAAGGAGGGGCGAAAGCGCATCTTGACGTTGTCGATCTCGAAGAACGCCTTGCAGAACTCCTCAAGCACCCATTTCATGTGGCCCATATGGGCCTTCTTGTCGATCACGAGCCCCTCGACCTGATGGAACATCGGGGTGTGGGTCTGGTCGGAATCCATCCGGTAGGTGCGGCCGGGGCAGATCACCCGGATCGGCGGCTCCTGCGCCATCATGGTGCGGACCTGGACCGGCGAGGTATGGGTGCGCAGCAGCTTGCGCTCGCCATTGGCGTCGGGCGCGAAGAAGAAGGTGTCGTGCATCTCGCGGGCGGGATGGCCGATGGGGAAGTTCAGCTTGGTGAAGTTGAGGTCGTCGGTCTCGACATCCGGACCTTCCGCCACCGAGAAGCCCATATCGCCGAAGATCGCGGTGATCTCGTCGATGACCTGGCTGATCGGGTGGATGCGGCCGCGCGCCTCGGGCCCCTCGCGGACCGGCAAGGTGATGTCGACCGTCTCGGAGGCGAGCCTGGCGTCGAGCGCGGCCTCGCCCAGCGCCTCCTTGCGGGCGGAGAGCGCGCCTTGCACCGTGTCGCGCAGGCCGTTGATCAGCGGCCCCTTTTCCTTGCGCTCCTCGGGCGTCATGGCGCCCAGCGTCTTGAGCAGCGCCGAGATCGAGCCGGCCTTGCCCAGCGCCGCGATCCTGACCTGCTCCAGGGCGGTCTCGTCCTGCGCGCCGGCGATGTCGGCAAGGAGGCTCGCGCCTAAGTTATCGATCTCGTTCATGCCTGCTCTGGTCCATTTGCGAGGCATCTTCTAGAGCAGGATGCGAAAAAGTGGAAACCGGTTTTTCGCATAAATCCTGCTCTAACTCTTTGATGAGAGACGGATTCAGATTTCCAATGGGATCACTTTGTGATTCCATTGGAAATCATCCGGCTCTCGGGTGTCGCCAGCGCCGATGCTAGAGGCAATCATGCCGGCAAAGCAGCGCTGGAACGCGAAATCCGGGCAGTTGCACGGCTATGGGCGCAGTTGCATGACAATCATGTCTCACTGGCAGACGATGGTGCTGGCGGCGGCGCTCTCCGCCCTCCCCCTCGCATCCGCCGCCGCACAGGATGGCAGGCGCGTCACTGTCCACGGCGAGATCAGCGACACCTGGTGCTCGATCAGCGGGCTGATGTTCGCCAAGGGCACCGCTCATCACCAATGCGCGGTCTGGTGCGCGCTCGGCGGCATCCCGGTCAGCATCCGCGACGCCAAGGGCGAACTCTATCTGATCCTGAAGATCGGCGACGACGAGGACAGCGCCGCCAATCCCCGCATCGCGCGCATGGCAACGCATGAGGTTGCGGTCGATGGCGAATTGCTCGAGCGCGACGGGGTGAACTACCTGCTGGTCGACCGCATCGCCGACGACAAGGGCGTCATCACCATGACGCATGAGGAATACGGCATCCAGCCGTTCGGAAACTGAGCGATGAAAGCTCTCGCCACGATACGCCTCGCGCTGATGATTTTTACAGTGTCCAGCGCCACCTCCTCCCTGGCCGCCGAAGCCTGGAATATCCCGCATGAGAAGGCAGTCGTCCTGAAGGGACGCGTCGTCGACGCGCTGTGCCAGCTCAAGGGCCGCTGCGCGCCCGATTGCGGTGCCGGCAAGCGCCAGCTCGGCCTGCTGCTGACGGATGGCACGTTCAGGCTCGTGGCCAAGTCGAACATCGATTTCGCCGGATCAATCCCCGATCTGATCGGCTTCTGCGGCAAGGAAATCGAGGCCGACGGGCTCCTGATCGAGAACCCGGCCATAACCTTGTTCTTCGTGCAGGGCATCAGGATCGATGCGGCTGGACCCTTCACGCCCGCCGAGCGCTTCAAGGCGGATTGGGAGGCGCGCAACGGCAAGGCCGAAGAGTGGTGGCGCGCCGATCCGGAAGCGAACCGGATCATCGCCGAGGACGGCCCCCTCGGTATCAAGGGCCTGCTGCCCAAGCCGAAGCCGTGAGGCCGGGCATGACGAATGAGACCGCCCGGAGGCGCTTCCTGGCGGGACTCGCCGCTTTCTCTTGTTCTCCGGCTTTCGTGCAAGACCATGCATTCGCGCAAGCTCATCGCGGCCATTCCCATACCGCTCCTGCTGGCACCTCCCCTGATCGCTTGGCGACGCAGTTCGGCGGGCCGTTCACGCTGACCGACCATAACGGCCGGCGCGTCAGCGATCGGGACTTTCGCGACCGCTTCATGCTGGTCTATTTCGGGTTCACCCGCTGCACCGATACCTGTCCGGTTGATTTGCCGGTCATCGCGCAGGCGCTCGATGCGGTTGGCCCGCTCGCGGACAAGCTCGTGCCGCTCTTCGTCACGGTCGATCCCGCCAACGACACGCCGCCAGTCATGGCGACCTATGTCGCCGCTTTCCACCCGCGCCTGATCGGGCTCACCGGTAGCGAAGCGGAGATCGCGGCAACGGCCAAAGCCTACAAGGTCCATCGCCGCAAGCTGACACAACCGCATCATGGCGCCGGCGAATATGCCGTCGATCACGGCTCGCTGATCTATCTGATAGGGCCGGACGGGCGCTTCGTGACGTTGCTGCCGCATAATTCGGGAGCCGAGCGGCTGGCCGCGATCCTGCGGAAATATCTCGCCTGAGGCGACAGGCCGCGCCTGCATGGCTATGCAAGGCATACCCCACAGGACCGATGCCATGCCTGACAACACCGCCCAGAAAACCTCCCCCTCTTATCGTATCGCTGCCCTCGACACCGACTTCATCCTCGGCGATTCCACACGCGGGGCGCGCTTCATGCTCGAATACCAGAAGGCCGAGGACAGCCTGCGGGCGCGCGGCATCGTCTCGACCATCGTCGTCTTCGGCTCGGCGCGGGTGCGGGAGGGCAATCCCTGGTACGAGGCGGCGCGGGCCTTCGCCCGGATCGCCTCGGAGCGCGGCGGCGCGTTGGCCGAGCGCGAGGCCGGCCGCAACCACGTCATTGCCACCGGCGGCGGGCCGGGCATCATGGAGGCGGCCAATCGCGGCGCGACGGAGGCCGGGGCGCTCTCGATCGGCCTCAACATCACCTTGCCGCATGAGCAGGAGCCCAATGCCTGGTCGACGCCGGACCTGACCTTCCGTTTCCATTATTTCGCGATGCGCAAGATGCATTTCGCCATGCGGGCAGCCGCGCTTGTCGCCTTCCCCGGCGGCTTCGGCACGCTGGACGAATTGTTCGAGGTGATGACGCTGGTCCAGACCGGCAAGATGCCGCCGGTGCCGATCGTGCTCTATGACAGCGCCTTCTGGAAAAGCCTGCTCAATCTCGACACGCTGCGCGAAGCCGGCTTCATCCGGCCGGAGGATCTCTCGCTGTTTGCCTATGCCGACACGCCCGAAGAGGCCTATGCCCGCATCGTCACTGGTGCCGGCGACGCCTGGGAGCCGGCTGCAAAGGACAGCGTGCAGACGTGAGGCGCGCGTTTCGTCGCGATGCACCGCCGTCATTCGGTAGTCGGTCAGTTTGGGGGCCGGTTCCGACCCAATGGCGACATCAGGAAGGTCGGCATTCGGGCTGGTGCGAGAAAATGGCGGGCGGGTATTTGGCGCTTTGCTGACAACTTCCCAATCGTGCCATTCTGCAGACATTAGTGATCGAAATAGCTGGCGGCCGCCAGCGGAGCGCGAGAGAGCAGTTCTCCAATGATCCGGCTTGCCTCACTACCTTTCGTTTCCGCGGTTGGCGTATTGCTCACATTCTGGCCGGCTTGGTCACAAGAGAACCTGATGCTTGGCACTTGGCAGCAAGTGCAGTCGAACGCAGGTGAATGCCAATCCTGCCAAGTTCGCCTTGCACGCGAAGATGACCATTTAAGCGTGACTGCTAACAATGGTTGGGCAGGTCGCATCCATTTAGAGACCGAAAGTACTGTGCTTGCCGCTTCCGGGATAGGCCGCTGGAAACCGACTGCTGGAGAACCCCGTGCCGGCAATTTTTCCGCATTTATTTAGCTATCGTTGATGCGCGTCTCTATGTTGAACTGACCGGCTCGCAGAGGGACGTGGTGAAAGCGGTGTTTGTGCGGATTAGTCCGGTCGGCCTTTAGAGGGCAAAAGGCCCAACGTCCGCGATCCACCCGGAGCAGAAATTCAAACAGACCCACTACCCGTCATTCCGGCGCTCATCGCTGCGCGATACCCCGGAATGCCGGCGTGGATATCAAGGCAAAGAAAAGGCCAACATCGGTCGGAAGCCATGAGCACCCCCCGGTCAATAAGACCGTTTATTCGCCGACGAAGCCGGCTACGGCGAGGATGGTTGTAAGGCTGGCTGTCATGCCCGATACGCTGGCGGCTTTCTCGACATCGATCCACTCGGCGAGAGAATGCGCCCGGCCGCCGGTGCCGCCCGAACCGATCTTGATCGCGGGGATACCGAGGCTCATCGGAATATTCGCATCGGTCGAGGACGCCTCGTGCGTGGGCGCAAAGCCATGTGCCTGAAGCGCTGCTGTCGCGAACTGGACGATATCTGTGTCCATGGCCGTGTTGCCGGCGGGGCGATCGCCCAATGTCCTGATGTCGACGGTGATGCCCCCCTCGCTGGTCGAACGGATCGCGTTCTCCTGCTCCACCGCTGCGGCCACGATCTCGCGGCAACGCGCATCCAGCCTGGCAAGCTGCTCCGCCGCTTCCGACCGGAGGTCGATGTCGATCCACGCCTCCTCGGGAATCGCATTCACCGACGTGCCGCCGCCGACGATGGAGGCGCAGAATGTGGTGCGAGGCGTTTCCGGCACCTCGATGCGGCCGAGTTCGACGATCGCCTGCGCCATGGCATAAATCGGGTTCACGATCCCGAACGCCTTGAAGCTGTGACCGCCCGGCCCTTTGAACCGGACAGAATAGCGTTTCGAGCCGACGCCACCGACGACGATCTTGTCCACCTGCGGACTGTCGACGGTTATGAAGGCCTCGATCTGGTCGCGATACCGACCCTTGCTGAAGAGATGGCGGACGCCGCGCAGGTCGCCGAGCCCTTCCTCGCCGACATCGCCGACGAACAGAATATCGTTGCGGGTTCGGATACCGGCGGCGTCCAGCGCGCGAATGAAGGCAAGCAGCACGGCAAGGCTGCGGGTGTCATCGCCAATCCCCGGCGCATGGAGCCTGGTGCCCTCGCGGCGCACGGTGACGTCGGTTCCTTCCGGGAAGACCGTGTCGAGATGTGCGGCGACCACGATCAGCCCACCATTGCCGGTGCCGCGCCTGACGCCCATGACATTACCGATCTCGTCCTGCTCGACATCCTCGAGACCATGCGCGCGCAGCATCTCCAGATAAGCGGCAGCGCGCCTGTCTTCCTTGAAGGGCGGGGATGGAATCTCGGTCAGCGTGATGATGTCGGCAACGGTGCGGTCGTGATCGGCGTCGAGCACTTCGACCGCCGCCTTGAATGTCGGGTGGCTGGTGATCGCGGCGATTTCGGAGGCGTGGTCGCGCTGCACTGGCATTCTCTCATCATGCGGTCGGTGGCCTTGCTACGGCGCAAGCTGTGCCGTCAGCTTCGGTACAGCGCAATGGCTCGTGGCGAACATCCGATCTGCTTTTATGACGATCGGAGAGCAAATGACGCGCGCTCGTTGCTCGGCTTCCGGGGCATCGCTGAGCAAAGAAAAAGGCCGGCATCGCTGCCGGCCTCTTCCAAATCAGTCAGGCAAAACCGCTCACGCGGCCTTGCGCTCGCCGGCGTTGGGCTCGGCGGCCAGAGCAGCCTTGACCTGCTCGACGACGGCCGTGAACGAGGCCGCATCGTCGATCGCCATGGCCGAGAGGGTCTTGCGGTCGAGCTCGATGCCGGCCTTGGTCAGGCCGTTGATGAACATCGAGTAGACCAGGCCGTGCTCACGCACCGCCGCGTTCAGGCGCTGGATCCAGAGCGCGCGGAACGAGCGCTTCCGGTTCTTGCGGTCGCGATAGGCGTACTGCATCGAGCGATCGACGGCCGCCTTGGCGGCGCGGATCGTGTTCTTGCGGCGGCCATAGAAACCCTTGGCGGCCTTGAGTGTCTTCTTGTGCTTGGCATGGGACGTTACGCCCCGTTTCACGCGAGCCATGTGATGATCTCCGGAAGGTTAGGGTGGCGTCAGCCGTTGGGGAGGAAATACTTCTTCACGTTGGCCGCATCGCCCTCGAAAAGGACGTTGGTGCCGCGGTGATTGCGGAGCTGCTTGTTGGTCCGCTTGATCATCCCGTGACGCTTGCCAGCCTGGGCGTAAAGCACCTTGCCGGTTCCGGTGATCTTGAAGCGCTTCTTGGCGCTCGACTTCGTCTTGATCTTGGGCATTTCAACTCCTCATTGGTCGCGGACGCGCGAATTGCGCCGCTTTCAGTTTTGCTCTTTCAAGAAGTGCTCTTGGGGAAGCAAAGATCGATAGCCACGGCAGCCCTTATCAGCCGGGCGATCGAAGGCCGCGCGTATGACAGAAAAGGGCGAGCGTGGCAAGCGCCCTGCCCTGCCGGTCAGGCCGGCGCACCCTCGCGCCGACCGGCCGGCATCTCGGCCAGCGCGCGGAAACCGAGCGCGGCGATCGCGAGCGCCGTGAAGCCGCCGGCGACGGAGACGTAGAAGCCGCTCCTGGCGCCATAGACATCGATCAGCCAACCCGAGGCGGCCGAGCCCGCCGCCATGCCGATACCCATGCCTGTCATCACCCAGGTGATGCCCTCGGTCAGCTTCGAGGCCGGGACATGGCGCTCGACCAGCGCCATGGCGACGATGACCGTCGGCGAGATCGAGGCACCGGCGATAAAGAGCACGAAGCCGAGCATCCAAAGCGAGCTGGCGATCAGCAGCGGCAGGGTCGTCGCGGCAGCGAGCCCGATCGCGAACAGCAGCTGGCAGGACAGCGGCAGGCGAACCCGCAGCGCACCGAAGACGAGACCGGTGACGAAGGAGCCGGCGGCATAGGCCGCGAGCACCAGGCTCGCCGCCGCCTTGTTCCCCTGCGCCTCGGCAAATGCCACCGCGGTGACCTCCGCCGTACCGAAAATCGTGCCGAGCGCGACCATCAGCAGCGCGATGATCTGCACCGGCAACAACCGGATGACGGAGTCGCTACCGCTCGTCTCAGGCGCGTGGACTGGCGGTTCGGTGCTACGCTGGGCCACGAACAGCGCCATGCCGACGGCGAGCAGGATTGCCGCTGCGAGCGGGCCGGCCTCCGGGAACCAGACGACACTGAGGCCGATGGCGATTACCGGTCCGACCATGAAGACCATCTCGTCGACCACCGATTCGAAGGCGAATGCGGTGCGAAGCTGCGGCGTGTCGCGATAGATTTCGGTCCAGCGCGCCCGCACCATCGCCATCATGCTCGGCTCCATCCCGGCGAGCGCGGCAAAGAGGAAGAGCATCCACGCCGGCGCCTGCAAGCGCGTCGCCAGCAGCAGCCCGGCGAACGCGACGAGGGTTGCCAGCGTCGCGGGGATGAGCACCCGGCTCTGGCCATGGCGGTCGACCAGCCGCGAGATCTGCGGCGCCATCACGGCATTGGCGAGCGCAAAGGTCGCAGCAACCGCGCCGGCCAGCCAGTATTCGCCACGCGTCTGCGAGAGCATGGTGACAATGCCGAGCGTCACCATGGAAAACGGCAAGCGGGCGATGAAACCCGCCGCGGAGAAGGCGACCGAACCGGGCGCACGGAAAATCTCGCGATAGGGGTTAGGCATGGACAATCGTCTCCGTGGTCACATGAGCGCCGCTTGCATACGGCGCGTATGAGAATTAGGTAATTGCATACAACTCGTATGTCAATTAACATACGGCCCGTATGCGAAAGAGGCATGGATGACGCGCAGACCACGCAAGGAGATGATCGCCGAGACGCGCGCCAAGCTGATCGGGGCCGCTCGCGCCGCGTTCGGGACCGTCGGCTATGCGGAGACGTCGATGGACGAGCTGACGGCTACCGCCGGGCTGACGCGCGGCGCGCTCTACCACCATTTCGGCGACAAGAAGGGCCTGCTCGCGGCGGTAATCGCCGAGATCGACGCCGAGATGAACGAGCGCCTGCGCATCGTATCGGACCGGGCAACCGACCCCTGGGCCGGCTTCCGCGACGAATGCACTGCCTACATCGAGATGGCACTCGAACCTGAGATTCAACGCGTGGTGCTGCGCGACGGGCCTGCCGTGCTCGGCGACCCCTGGACCTGGCCGACGCAGAGCGCCTGCATCCTCTCGATGACCGACAGCCTCGGCAGGCTCCGCGAGGCAGGCGTGATCCTCGCCGTCGATGCCGAAGCGGCAGCACGGCTGATCGCGGGAGCGACCCTGCACGCCGCACAATGGATCGCGCATGCGCCCGATGCACCGCAGGCGTCGCGCAAGGCGATCGAGGCCTTCGACGCGATGCTGGACGGCTTGCTGGTGCGGGGCTGACGAGAAACGCGAAACCTGCCAGGACGTCGTGAAAGCGTTTTACGCGGGCCGCAAAGAGCCGGCGCTGCCCTGAGAGGAAACCCATGCGATCTTCATTTGCCGCAATGCTAGCCGGCCTCGTCCTGAGCGCGGCAGCCAGCGCGCCTGCTTTTGCCCAGTCTACCCTCGACAAGATCAAGGCCCGCGGGCAGATCATCTGCGGCGCCAGCGAAGGCGTTCCCGGCTTTTCGCTGCAAGACGGCAACGGCGCCTGGAAGGGCTTCGATACCGATATCTGCCGCGCGCTCGCAGCCGCCATCTTCAACGACCCTGACAAGGCCTCCTATCTCTCGCTCTCGAGCAAGAACCGGCTGGTGGCCTTGCAGAGCGGCGAGATCGACGTGCTGGCGCGCACCACGACCTGGACCCTCGGGCGCGATGTCGGCCAGGGCCTGACCTTCACCGCCGTCAATTACTATGACGGCCAGGGCTTCATCCTGCGCAAGAAGCTGAACCTCGCCAGCGTCAAGGACCTCAACGGCGCTTCGATCTGCGTCTCCCAGGGCACGACGACCGAGCTCAACCTCGCCGATTACGGCCGCACCCACGGCATCAAGTTCGAAACCGTCGCCTTCGCGACGCTGGAAGACACCGTGCAGGCCTATGAGGCGGGGCGCTGCGACGCCTATACCACCGACCTCTCGGCGCTGGCTGGAACGCGCAGCCGCCTGAAGGCTCCCGACGAGCACGTCCTGCTCGGCGAGGTGATCTCGAAGGAGCCGCTCGGCCCCTGGGTCCGCAAGAACGATCAGGCCTGGTTCGATATCGTGCGCTGGACGGTGTTTGCCCTGGTGAACGCCGAAGAACTCGGCGTCACCCAGGCCAATGTCGCCGAGATGGCCAACTCGAAGAACCCGGAAATCCGCCGCCTGCTCGGAGTCGAGGGCAAATTCGGCGAGGGGCTCGGCCTCAGCAACGACTGGGTCGCGCGCATCGTCAAGGCCGTCGGCAATTACGGCGAGAGCTTCGAGCGCAATTTCGGAGCGAAATCGGGCATCAACCTGCCGCGCGGCGTCAACAAGCTCTGGACCAATGGCGGGCTGCAATTCGCGCCGCCGGTTCGCTGAGGAATAGCGAATGGCGAGTGGCGAATGGCGAATGGCGAATGGAAGCTAACCTTGCCATTCGCCATTCGCTACTCGCTATTCGCCACTCACTACTCGCTACTCGCCACTCGAAAGAAATCGATGAAAGCCCTGAGTGCCGGCCGCATCTGGCGGCGGCTGGGATAGTAGAGGTGGAAGCCGTCGAAAGGCGGGCACCAATCCTCCAGCACACGCACCAGCCGGCCGTCGGCGAGGGCATCGCGAACATAGTCCTCGAATACGAAAGCGATGCCAGCCCCATCGATGGCAGCCTGCGCGATCAGGTGATCCTCGCCCAGGATCAAGGGCCCCTCGACCGGCGGCTCGACGACGACGCCCGCCTTCTCGAACTCCCAGCGATAGATCACGCCGCTGGAGAAGCGGAAGCGGATGCAGCGATGAGCGGACAGGTCCTGCGGTCGCTCCGGCCGCGGCCTGCCTTCGAAATAGGAGGGCGCAGCGACCGCCGCCCCCCGCATCGAAGGCCCGATGCGAACCGCGATCATATCGCGCTGCAGGCTTTCGCCGAGCCTGATGCCCGCGTCGAAACCACCCTCGACGACGTCGGAAAACCGGTCCTCGATGACGATCTCCAGCACGATCTCGGGAAAAGCGACGGTGAAGGCGCCGAGCTTCGGCGCCAGCACGGTATGGGCCGCCGTGCGCGGCACGGTCAGCCGGAGATTGCCGGCGGGCACATCCCGGGACGCGACCGCCGCCTCCAGCGCGAGATCGATTTCCAGCAGCGCCGGGCGCAGCCGCTCCAGCAACTGGGCTCCAGCTTCCGTGGGCGCGACGCTACGTGTGCTGCGCGCCAGCAGGCGAACGCCCAAGCCGGCCTCCAGCGCCGATACCGCATGGCTGACGGCGGAGGGGGCGATGCCGAGTTCCTTCGCCGCGTCGCGAAAGCCGCCATTGCGGGCAACCGCCGCCAGGACGGCCAATTGCGAGAGATGACCACGGTTCATTGCTCTATTTAATAGATCAAGCCGTGCAGACTCAAGCCGATTATCGAACGAAGCCAGCGGCGCTATCTCACCATCATCACAGCAGAGGAGCCCGTGATGAAAACCCGCAAGCTTGGAACTGAACTGAGCGTCTATCCTGTCGGCCTGGGCTGCATGGGAATGAGCTTCGCCTATGGCGGGCAGGAAGAGAGCGCCGCCATCGCCACCTTGCGCCGCGCCGTCGATCTTGGCGTGACCCTGTTCGACACGGCCGAGGTCTATGGCCCCTACGACAACGAAATCCTGCTCGGCAAGGCGCTGAAGCCCGTCCGCGACAAGGTCGTGATCGCCACGAAATTCGGGTTCAAGATCAGCGGGGATGGTGAGGGTCCAGCGCGCATGACCGGCATCGACAGCCGGCCCGAGCACGTCAAGGCCGTCGCCGAGGCCTCGCTGAAGCGGCTCGGCATCGATGTCATCGACCTCTACTACCAGCACCGCGTCGACCCCGCCGTGCCGATCGAGGAGACGGTCGGCGCGATGGCGGAGCTGGTCCGCGAGGGCAAGGTCCGTGCGCTCGGCTTGTCGGAAGCCGGCGCGGCGACGATCCGGCGGGCGCATGCGGTGCATCCGATCGCCGCCGTGCAGAGCGAGTATTCGCTGTGGAGCCGCGAGCCGGAGGCGCAGGTGCTCTCGACCTGCCGCGAACTCGGCATCGGCTTCGTGCCCTACAGCCCGCTCGGTCGCGGCCTGCTGACGGGCGCGCTCAGCAAACCCGACGAACTCGGGGCCGATGACTGGCGCCACACTTTGCCCCGCTTCCAGGCCGAGGCGATGGCGGCCAATGCGGCCATCGTCGACGAGCTGACGGCGATCGCGGCGCAAAAGGGCGTGACGACGGCGCAGCTGGCGCTGGCCTGGGTGCTGCACCAGGGCGATTTCATCGTGCCGATCCCCGGCGCACGGAAGATCGCGCATCTGGAGCAGAATACGGCCGCCGCCGCCATCAGCCTCAGCGCCGCCGAGCTTGCGGCCATCGCCGAGGCGATGGCGCCGGAGCGGGTCGTCGGCAATCGCTATACCGAGGCCGCCCTCGCCTTGGTCGACGGCTGAGGCGGATGCGCCGACCGGCGAGGCCGAGCCGCGGCGCTTGACACGCATGACGCCACATCCATCGATGAGCAGGGGGGGCCGTTTCGCGGCGAAGAACGCGGACGGCACCCCACTCTCGTGGGGGGAAACGTCGATGAATCAAGTCACCATTCTGGCGGGCATCGCGGCGATCCATGCGCTCGCGATCGCCAGCCCCGGCCCGACCTTCGCGGTCGTCATGAGCTATGCGGTGAAGGGGGATCGCCGCGCCGGGCTGCTGCTGAGCTTCGGTGTCGTGCTGGCGACGCTGACCTGGGCGCTCGCCGCCGCGGCCGGTCTCGGCAGCTTGCTGGCGAGCTTTCCGCTGGCCTATCGCGGTCTCCAGATCGCCGGCGCAGCCTATCTGATCTATCTCGGCGCGAAGCTGCTGATCGCAATCATCCGGGCCAAGGGCCAGGCCGCCTCTCATGCCGCCTCTCATGCCGCCTCGCATGCCGGTTCTCAGGGCGCCCCTCACGCCGCCTCCGAGCCGGTGTCGGGGCAGGAGGCGATCCGCGCCGGCTTCATCACCAACATCACCAATCCCAAGGTCGTCGCCTACTATGCCAGCCTGTTCGGCGTGATGATCCCGGCCGGCGCGCCAGGCTGGCTGTTCTGGTCGGCCGTGGCGGTCGTCGTCGTGGTCTCGGCGGCCTGGTGGATCGCGGTGACGCTGTTCTTTACCGTGCCTGCGGTGAGCCGCGCCTATATACGCGCCAAATCGGGGCTGGACGTGATCATGGGCGTCGTCTTGATTGCGCTTGGCCTGCGCTTGGCCCTCTTCGGGTGAACCGTCGAGATTGTAACGCTTCAGGCCCGGAACCTTCATGACCACGGCTTCAATCATGGCAACGGCTTCAAGCATGACCAGTCCTTGCATCATCACCGTCGCCATCACCGGCTCGCTGCCGACCAAGCGCGACAATCCGGCCGTGCCGATCTCGCTTGCCGAGCAGGTCGAGTCCACGCAGGCCGCATTTGAGGCCGGCGCGACCCTGGCGCATTGCCATGTCCGCAATGACGAGGGCGCGCCGAGCTCCGACCCCGAGCGCTTCCGCCGTTTGCTGGAGGGGTTGCGCCAGCATTGCCCCGGCATGATCGTGCAGTTCTCGACCGGTGGGCGCTCCGGCGCGGGGCGTGAGCGCGGCGGCATGCTCTCGCTGAAGCCTGACATGGCCTCGCTCTCGACCGGCTCCTGCAATTTCCCGACGCGGGTCTATGAGAACAGCCCCGAGCTGGTCGATTGGCTGGCGAGCGAGATGCTCGAGCATGGCGTCAAGCCCGAGATCGAGGCCTTCGACCTCTCGATGATCTTCAAGGCGGTCGAGATGGGTGTCGCCGGCGCGATCAAGGGCCCGCTGCATATGCAGTTCGTCATGGGCGTGAAGAACGCCATGCCGGTCGACCGCGCCGCCTTCGAATTCTACATCGCGACGCTGAAGCGGCTGGCGCCCGATGCGACCTGGACCGGCGCCGGCATCGGCCGCGACCAGATCACGCTCAACCGCTGGTCGCTCGAACTCGGCGGCCATTGCCGCACCGGGCTGGAGGACAATGTCCGGCTCGACCGCGACAGGCTCGCGCCGTCCAACGCCGCTCTGGTCAAGCGCGTGGTCGATCTCTGCCCCGAATATGACCGCCGTCCGGCAACGGCCGCCGAAGCGCGGGCGCTGCTGGGACTCGTCGCCTGACAGCAACGGGCTTCGACGCCGGTTCATCGCCGAGCTTGCGCCGTCATTCCGGGGCGATCCGAAGGATCGAGGTCAGGTTCCTGCGAAGCCAGATCATCGTCTTCCGGCTTCGCACCGACCCGAGTTTCGGGTGTCCTCGCTGATTCGGGGAAGCCTGCGCCGTGTGCTATGGTCGGTTGCGGGCAAGCGGCCACCATGGCTGCCCCGTTAGCACCCCTCAGGACTTAATGCCCTTTCGATCAATCGTCGCGCCCCCCGAGGAGCTCGCGCAGATCTGCGTAGCGTTCGAGAAGGCCTGGGAGCAGATTTTAGCACGAGGACAGGTCGCCCCTCTGGACGTGGCGGCCCAGCGCGAACGTCTCGGCTACATCGTGGCCGGGCTTTGGGGCGCTCCTAACTCCGAACAATTGGTTGAATTGGCTGTCCAGCGGTTCGACGCAACGGCGGTTTCGCTATCGCCGCTTCAGGAGTTCGCCAAGCCTCGCGATCTCGAAAGACCAAGGGAACGCCCCGCAGCACGAGTCGACCCTAAGCCCTCTGGCTGATTACGTTGGTAATCGGTTCTGAACCTTTCTTGTTGCAGAGTGTTCCTTGATATTGGCAACAGGCCAGTTCGAATGCTCTATGATCGTCACTCAGAGAACCTGCCGAAGAGACGCTCGATCTGGCCAAGTGTTGATGGCTGGCTTTGGTCCGCGATCTTCGTTCTGCTGGCGTGGACTTGCAGTTTTGCTCTGCGGTGAGGAAGCTTCAGCCGCGCTTCTGGATCTCGGCGAGCCGCGCGATCTGCGCCCGCAGCGCCGCAACCTCTGCCACGCCACGGGTGCGCTTAATACCGCGCTCGTCATGGCTGCCGCCGGTCACGCCATCGAGTAGGGCATTGCGCTGGGGCAATGGCAGGCTCAGCAGATAGGCGACCTCGCATTCGCGCTTCCACTCCTCCGACCATGTCGAGATCATGTCGCCGGTGAATTCCGAGCGGCAAGCTTATTATTGGCGGTATCGCGGGCCGGTACGATCGAATCTCCTTGGCCGGTGGAAGTTACTGCTTCGGCGGGGGCTCCTGCTCCTCCCGCCATTCTCGAGGCATCGCTGCCTCTGTGCTTGTCACTCTCCAGAGGAGCAACAAATAGACCGAGATCAGGACCGGCACCGCGGCCAAGATTCCGAAGGACATTGCCGTTGTCATGTTAGTCCCCTGTCGCCCGGAAGTTTGGGCTCAGTCGTAGATTATCGAGGTAGCCTCCTGCGTAGCGTCAACCGCAGTCGCAGTTGTGCGGTTCCCTGCGGGCGTCATTCCCCAGATGCCAGGCCGGTCGGCTCAGGGCTGAGCGCCCACCCACACCGCGAGTCGATATAGGCCGCATCGATCGCCGGCACCTCGATCTCGTCGGAAAGATGGTCGACGGCATGTCGACATGGTGCGCGCGGGGGTAGCCGACATGCTCCCCACCGACTTGACTCGATCCGGACATTTGTTCTGAGTATGTTCTCATTTCCGGAGGGCGGGCGCGATGGCAGCGGAAAGGCTGGAGGACACCAACCCGGCGACCGAGATCGAGTGCGAAATCGACGATTTGATCGCCGAGCACGGCAGTGAGCGGGCGGCGATCCGGGCGCTTCTGCATGACCTGGCGGAGTTCGCACGGGATGCCGACCGCCCGGTCTCACGCGGGTTTCTGCGCGGGCTGTTTTCCTATGGCGCGCGACCCATGGCGGGCGATGATGAGCCGTGAGCGGTCCTCCGGACCTCCATACCAAGTTGCAGCGCTATCCATGGATCGTGGTCCGCTTCGCTTGCACGCGTTGCCGCGCGTATTCGAACGTCAGGCTGGCCGTGCTGGCCGAGCGGTTTGGAGCGACAGAGACCGTCGGCAGACTGATCGAGATGTTCCAGCGAAACTGCCCCCATCGGCCGCAGAAGCGGAACGGTCGCGTCGCGCTTCGCGATACGCCTTGCGGCGGTTATTGCCCTGACCTTGGCAACACCCGCCCGCCGGACCTGCCGCCTAGCTTGGCCGGTCTGAGCTTGATCGACGGCGGCAAGGACGACCTGCTCCCCGTCGAGCCGGCGCCATTCGAGCGGCGGCGTAGGGTCGGCGACGATGTATAGCCTGGGCAACGCGGAGGTCCGACGGCCGGCGGGAAAGGGCGAACCTGACTTTCGCCTTGCGTGCGCGTCGCACATCCTCCCTCATTTTCCAGCCTTCGGCCGCCTGTCGCAGCGCTGTGATATATTTGCTGCTTTGTAAACGCTCTGTTCGTCGTGTTGCCGATGCGGCCTTGCCGCAACGGCCGAATCCGAGAATTCTTGCAACCTGGGATATTTCCCAATTTTCTCTCGAGATTCGCGATGGAGACGAGCGTGGGCGGGGCTGCAGGCATGAAATATATGGGAAAAGCGAGGCTTTTCGCCGGAGTCTCCTGCGCCGCGCTGGCCCTCGCCTGCCTGACGCCGGCCTCGGCCGCGACCTATTTCGTCAGCACCGACGGCCAGCTGCGCGCTGCCATGACCGCGGCGAATGGCGATGGCGACGCCAGCGCGACCATCATTATGACTGGCAACGTTACGGTCGGAGGAACAGACCTCCCAACGATCACCAAACCGGTGACGATCGATACGCAGGGCTTCACGCTCACCTCCTCGCGGATATCGAACACCGGCGGCAATCTCCTGACGCTGTCGGGCACCATGGTTGGCACTACCGCAGCGCCCGGTTTGGCCGTGACGCACACTATCCTTCCCTCGTCGATCATCAATAACGGCTCGATCACGGGCGGTTCCGGCGCGACAGCGAGCAATGGCGTCAATCTGAATGCGACGACCTTCGTCAACAACGGAACGATCACGGGCGGTTCGGCCAGCGCCGGGGCGGGCGGAGTGGGCACCGTGGCCAGGCGCGGCTCCTCGCTGACCAATAACGGCGTAATCCAGGGCGGAAATGGGTCAGGTGGTAGCGGCGCGGGCGTCGATCTGGGCGGCCTCGGCGCCGATTCCACATTGACCAACCATGGAATCATCCGTGGAGGAACAAGCACCGGTGGTGTTACCGGAAACCATGGTGTCTTTGTGCGCGCCGCCTCCGGCCAGGTCGTCAACACCGGTACGATCGAGGGTGGAAACGGAGCGCTGGGGCTCGCGGCGAATTCTGCGACGCAGGATTTCAGCATCGCCAACAGCGGCACGATCCGGGCTGGTACCGGTCAGACCACCGCAATCGGGTGGAGCCCGATCACGACGCCGACAACGGGCTCCCTCACCCTCGAACTTCAGGCCGGCTCGGTGATCGCTGGCAATGTCGTCGCCAATCCGAACGCCGGCAACGACCTCCTGCGCCTCGGCGGCTCAAGCAACTGGACGCTCGACGGCGGTCTTGGCAGTGCGAGCCAGTATCGCAATTTCGACCGCCTGGAGAAGACCGGCACCGGCACCTGGACCCTGACCGGCAGCGGCGATTTCTCCGGCCCGACGAACATCGCCAGCGGCACGCTGGTGGTGAACGGCTCGCTCGCCGGGTCGGCGGTGACGGTCCAGTCCGGCGCGGCGCTCGCCGGCAGCGGCGCGGTCGGAGCGACCACGCTCCTGACCGGAAGCCGGATCGCGCCCGGCAACTCGATCGGCACGCTCACCGTCAACGGCGCCTTTGCGCAGGCGGCCGGCTCGACCTATCAGGTGGAAGTCGATCCGGCGACGACGACCTCCGACCTGATCCGGGTGAACGGCACGGCGACGCTGGCGAGCGGCGCCGCCATCTCCGTCGTCAATTATACCGGCGCGGCTTATGTCGCCGGGCAGCGCTTCACGATCCTGACCTCGACCGGGCTGACGGGCAGTTACGGCTTTAGCGAGCAGGTTCTGTCGCCCTTCCTCACCCTGCGCGACGCCTACGACGCCAACAACGCCTATCTCACGGTGATCCAGACCCGCACCGTCGCCTCCGCCGGCTCGACGGGCAACCAGGCCGAGGTCGGCCGGGGCGTCGACAGTCTGCCCAGCAGCAATTCCATCCAGACCAGCATGATCAACCAGCCGACGCTGGACGCCGCCCGCACCGCGCTCGACCAGATCTCCGGCGAGATCCATGCCTCGGCCAAAACCGCGCTGATCGACGAGAGCTGGCTCCTGCGCGCTGCCGTCAACGACCGGCTGCGCGCAGCCTTCGGAGGCGTCGGCGCGGCGCCGATGGCGACGCTGAATTACGGCTTCAGCGCCGATCTCGCCCCGAGCGTGAAGGGGCCGATGCCGACGCTGAACGCCGACCGCTTCGCGGTCTGGGGCCAGGGCTATGGCTCCTGGGGCCGCAGCGACAGCGACGGCAACGCCGCCAGGCTGACGCGCTCGACCGGTGGCTTCCTGCTCGGCGCGGACGCCGCTGTGTTCGACACCCTGCGCGTCGGCGCAGTCGCCGGCTACAGCCGCAGCGTGTTCGACGTGAACAGCCGGTTCTCGTCAGGCGAGAGCGACAACTACCATCTCGGCCTCTACGCCGGCGGGCGTTGGGGCGCGCTGAGCCTGCGGACCGGGGCGAGCTATAGCTGGCATGATGTCGAGACCAGCCGCACCGTCATCTCCTCGGCTTTCGGCAGCAATCTGCGCGCCGGTTACGACGCCGGCACGGCCCAGCTTTTCGGCGAGCTCGGCTACCGCATCGACCTTGGCCGGGTCGCATTCGAGCCCTTCGCCGGCCTGGCCTATGTCAACCTGCACACCGACGGGTTCAACGAGACCGGCGGGGCGGCCGCCTTGACCGCTCGCGGTGACGACACCAGCCTCGGCTATTCCACGCTGGGCCTGCGCGCCTCCACCAATTTCGCATTGCACGGCATGGACCTGACCCTGCGCGGCGGGCTCGCTTGGCGCCATGCCTTCGGCGACGTCGATCCGACCACGACGCTCGCCTTCGCCGGCTCGGGCGCCTTCAGCATCGCCGGCATCCCGATCGCCCGGGACGCCGCCATCGTCGAGGCCGGGCTCGACCTCGCCATCGGCAAAAGCGCCACGCTCGGCCTGGCCTATACCGGCCAGCTCGCCCAGGACACGCAGGACCACGCCTTCAAGGGCGTGCTGGCGGTGAGGTTCTGAGAGACGGTTTGGAAACACCCTGGGCCCTCATCCTGAGGAGCCAGGTCTGTAATGAATCGAGCGATATCAAGGACCCCTGATCGCTCGTCATTACCCGCGCCGTCATTCCGGACAAGCCGCGTCAGCGGCGCAGATCCGGAATCCATCGGAGGCCACCGAACTCTACGATGGATTCCTCTCCGCTTCGCTGCGTCCGGAATGACGTCGCGCAGGTGGTCTGGACAGAGCCACTGAAATCGTCGGCTTCATTTTGAGCCAGATGCGGGTCTGAGGGGGTCCCCCGGAGCGTTTTCTGAGTCCGGCTGGAAGCCGAACCCGGTAGGGATGACGACGTGTTTCAGTCGAAAGCCGTTCCCCGGCTATTCGGCGGCGCGCAGCTGCGGCGGAGCCGGTTCGCCGTCGAGCCGGGCGCCGAGCCTGTCGACATCGAGCAGCATCAGCATGCCCGCCGGCGCCCCTTGCGCATCGCGCGCCGCGACGACGCCGAGCGCGGGGACTTCCAGCTTCGCGGTCAGGTCCCGCAGGGGCTGCAGTTCCGCGAGCGGGATTTCCGGTATCGGGCCGAGCGAATCGACGACGAGCCCGAGCGTCCGGCCGGCCGCGCGCACGATGACGATCTGCTGATCCTCGGCCAGGCCGTCGGGAATGCCGAGCAATCGCGCCAGGCGCAGCACCGGCACAGGGTCGCCCTGATGCAGCTTGTAGCCGGCGAGCAAACCGTCTCCCGCCTGCTTGGCCGAGGGCTTCAGGCCGGCAAGATCGACGGCCTCGACGACATCGCGCGCCTTCACGCCGAGCCAATGCCGGCCGATATGGAAGGTCGCGGCCTCGAAGGCCTCGACGCCCTCGGGCAGCCTGCGCGCCGCGATGGCGTTGGCCGCTGCGCTCGACGGCCGCGCTCCGGCATCAGTGGCGACATCGCCGAGCGGCACGACGCAGAGCGCCACCACATCGGCATGGTGCCCATCGCTGGTCTTGTATTCGCGATAGCCCTTCGACAGCGCCGCGCCGACCGCGACATGCTTGCCCTCGAATGTGCGGATGCCGGCGAGATCGCCCTCATTGGCCAAACCCTGCGGGTCGATGACGATCGGGCTCGGTGCGCCCACGGCGAAGCGCGGATCGGTCGAGGAGATGATGCTGCCATCACCCGCGACGAGCAGCGTGAAGGCCCCGGGCAGCGCCGCGCCGGCTTCATCGGCCGGCAGGGAATCCTGCAGGATCGCGCCGAATTGCGGTGTCGAATCGAAGACGATCGCGATGCCGCCGACCGTCTTTCCGCCGACCGTTTTGCCCCCACCCGGCGCCTGGACGGCGGCCGTATAGATCAGGGTCGATGCCTGCGCATAAAGCGGCGAAGGCTCGAAGCCCGACACGGCATAATGCTGGTCCAGGCGCAGCGCCAGAGTCCGCTGCACCCATTCCGCCGCAAGGGTCTCGCCCACGAGATGCGCCTCGCCCGGC
This sequence comes from Bosea vaviloviae, assembly GCF_001741865.1. Lineage (NCBI taxonomy): Bacteria > Pseudomonadati > Pseudomonadota > Alphaproteobacteria > Hyphomicrobiales > Alloboseaceae > Allobosea > Allobosea vaviloviae. Next base: position 2,445,373 of record NZ_CP017147.1, on the reverse strand, counting down.
TGCGAGATCGCGACGACGACGCCCTTGGCGTCGAACAGGATCAGGTTGCTGTAGACCGTGTAGAGCGAATTGATCGTCGCCAGGATCTCGCCGCAATGCCGCGCCCCCTCCGGCGTCGGCTCCGACAGCACGCGCGCGAAGGTCGCGTTCAGCGCCCACCAGCGGCAATCATTGGCGCGCTCATAGAGATTGCGGTCCATCACATCGATGGCGAAGGCCGCGCGTGAACGGCATTTCTCCATGATCGCCGCGACCACGGTACGGTGGAGGTCGCCGATCGAGGCGTCGAAGACGGCCTGCGTCCTGCGACCGGCATTGGAGATTTCCCAGAGCAGTATCTTCGAGAAGGCTGCATTGGCCGCCGTCGATCCGGCCTGGCGGATCGAGCCGTTCCAGACCGAGCGGTTGAGGTCGCGCTGGATCATCGCGGCCTGGCGCGAGACCGTGAGCAGGTCCTCCGAGAACAGCCCGGAACGGCCGGTCACCGCCGCGAGCAGGCCAGCGTCGATCCGCGCACTGAGCGCGCCATCGCCCTGAGCGAAAGCAGCCTCCAGCGGCAGCAGCCCGAGCCCGATCCAGCCCGGCCCCATATAGCCCTGATAGCCGGAGCTGCGACAGGCAACTGTGAGATATTGCCGGCCACCGAGCTTGAGCACGGGGTCGCGGCCCTGCAGCGCTGCCGGCGACAGGGCAAGCCCCGCCGGCAGTTGAATGGCACAGGAGCCGGCGATGACCTCGCCCTGCGGCGTGGCGCAGCCCAGGATCGTCCAGTCATCCTCCGGCAGCAGCTTGCGGAAGATCCCCGCCATCTCGTCGGCGAGGCGGAAGACCAGCACGAGCACGCCGAGCGGGCGCTTGGCGCGATCCTCGACGCGCCAGGCATAGACCAGCGACTGCGCCTCCGAGACGAAATCGACCACGCCGTAATGCTCGACATAGGCGCCGCTTGAACTCAGCGCCTCGTCGATGATGGCGTGCCGCGCCGTCTCTGCCGGATGGGCCTGGAGCCTGGCCCGGACCGCGCCCTCGCGATCGACCAGGACGATGTCGGAATAGACCGAATATTTCGCGACATAGTCGCGGAAGCGCGCCTCGATCGCCTCGCGCGCGGCCGGCGTCGGCGTCGTCTCCTCCAGCATTTCGCGGATGTCGGTGTCGGCCGCGAGGAAGCCGATATCGGCCGTGCGCTCGAAGAGATTGCGCACCAGCACGTCGATCGCGTTCTGCGCCTTGGTCCTGAGATCGCTGACGACCTTGTCGCGCGTCTCGATGGCGAGATGGTTGAGCAGGCTCGCCGTCAATTCCTCAAAAGCGGAGCGTGTGCCCGACATCTCGGTCGCATTGCCCGAGAGCTGGCCGAGCAGGGTCAGCGTATCCCACGACGCCTGCAAGCGATCGAAAACCTGCCGATAGTCGTCGATCGCGTGCATATGGCGGATGATGCCCGCCAGCGAAGGATCAATCGCGATTCCCTTGTGAAGCGTCTGCAAGGTTGGGCTCTTCCATTCGCGCCAATGGCCGCCTGGGCGAGGACCCGGCGGCCGAGAAAAGGCTGAACTCAACGCAACCGCTCAAAATCGAACCAAATCACCTGAGCGGCTGATTCGCACCAAGGTCACCCTGCCCGCAGCGCTCAAATTTGCGGCAAATGCAACGATCATTCACAGGATGCAGGATTGGCCGGGCGCAAAGCGCGCCGCAACGTCAAAGAAGCAGCCACCGCCAGGCTCCCGCCTCAGGCCAAAAATACGCCGCGGCCTGCATCGAAATGCATCATTTGTTTCATAAAATAATTTAAGGATCATCTGTTTCACTCCACCGCGAGTCCCGCTATGATCCCGCCATGGATCAGATCGGCGTCGCCACCGCCCTGGATGCGCAATTCGATGACTTGCCTCCGCAGCTGCAGGCGGTCGCGCGCTGGGTGCTCGACCACCCCGCCGATGTCGCGTTGCTGACGACGCGCGAGCAGGCGCGGCGCGCGGGCCTGGCGCCCGCGACCTTCACGCGACTGGCGCAGCGCCTTGGCCTTCCCGGTTACGACGCCCTGCGAACGGCTTATGCGGCCTCGCTGCGCCAGCGCCCCGACGGCTTCGCCAACCGCGCAACCGAATTGCTCGAACGCCATGGCGACGAGGGCGACAGCGCCATCGCGCAGGACATGTTCGCGGCCTTGGCCGAGCATGTCCGGGCCTTGCGGGAACCTCAATCCGTCGCCTGCCTCGAACGCGCGGCCGCATTGCTGGCGAATGCGCGCAGCGTCTTCTGCTTCGGGCTGCGGTCGGCCTTTCCGGCCGTCTATATGCTCGACTATATCCGCACGCTGATCGGCGCGGAGTCGGTCCTCGCCGACACGGCCGGCGGGCGCGGCATCGATGCCCTGCGCCGGATCGGCCCGGGCGACGCGCTCTTCGTCATCTCGGTCTCGCCCTATACGCGCCTGACGCTCCAGGCCGCCGCCTATGCGCGCGACAAGGGCGCTGCCATCGTCGCCCTGACCGACAGCGCGCATTCGCCGCTCGCCGCGCTGGCCGACGAGACCGTGCTGGTGCGCACCGAGACGCCCTCCTTCTTCCACAGCATGACGCCGGCCTTTGCGGCGGTGGAATGCCTGGCGGCGCTGATGACGGCGCGGCGCGGCAAGCCGGCGCTCGACGCCATCGCCGCCTCTGAAGCCCAGCTCGACGCCTTCTCGACCTTCGAGACCCCTCGCCGCGCCAAACGGAGACCATCATGAGCCATCTGCTTCATCGCAGCGTCAACGGCGCCTATCCCGTCGCCGTCGGCGGCAAGGGCGTCATGCTCTTCGACGCCGAGGGCAAGAGCTATATCGACGCCAGCGGCGGCGCGGCGGTGTCCTGCCTCGGCCATGGCCATCCCGACATCGTTGCCGCGATGCATGCCCAGATCGACAAGCTGGCCTACGCCCATACCAGCTTCTTCACCTCTGAGCCGGCCGAGGAGCTGGCGGAGCATCTGATCGCCCGCGCACCAAAGGGGCTGAGCACCGTCTTCATCTGCAGCAGCGGCTCCGAGGCGATCGAGGCCTGCCTGAAGCTGGCACGGCATTATTTCATCGAAAAAGGCGAGAGCCGGCGGACCAACTTCATCTCGCGCCGGCAGAGCTATCACGGCATCACGGTCGGGGCGCTCTCGGTCGGCGGCCGGATGAAGGACCGCGCACCGTTCAAGGAGATGCTGCTCACCGGCCACCATATCGCGCCCTGCTACGCCTATCGCGACCAGCGCACCGACGAGACGCCGGAGCAATATGGGCTGCGCGTCGCCGACGAGCTGGAGGCCAAGATCCTGGAGCTGGGAGCCGACACTGTCGCGGCCTTCGTCGCCGAGACGGTCGTCGGCGCGACGCTCGGGGCCGCCACGCCGGCGCCCGGCTATTTCAAGCGCATCCGCGAGATCTGCGACCGCCATGGCGTGCTCCTGATCCTCGACGAGGTGATGTGCGGCATGGGCCGCACCGGCACGCTGCATGCCTGCGAGCAGGAAGGCATCGCACCCGACCTGATGGCGATCGCCAAGGGGCTGGGCGCCGGCTATGCGCCGATCGGCGCGATGCTGGTCGCCGGCAAGATCGTCGCGGCGATCCGGCAGGGCTCCGGCGCCTTCCCGCACAGCCAGACCTATAACGGCCACCCGCTCGCCTGCGCGACCGCGCTCGCGGTGCAGAAGGTGATCGAGCGCGACGACCTGCTCGCCAATGTCCGCCTCCAGGGCGCCCATCTCGAGCGCCGGTTGAAGGAGCGCTTTGGCAACCACCATCATGTCGGCGATGTGCGCGGGCGCGGCCATTTCTGGGGCATCGAACTCGTCGCCGACCGCGCCTCGAAGACGCCCTTCGAGGCCAGCCTCAAGCTCAACGCCAGGATCAAGCAGGCGGCGATGGCGCGCGGCCTGATGGTCTATCCGATGGGAGGAACCGCCGACGGCGTCTCCGGCGACCATGTGCTGCTGGCGCCGCCCTTCATCGCTGACGCAGCGGTGATGGACACCATCGTCGAACGGCTCGGAGAAGCCGTCGACGCCGCGATTGCGGATGCGCTCTAGCGCCCCGCGAAACCACCAAGAACCATAAACAGGGGACTATCCATGACACTGAAACGATGGCTCATCGGCGCGGGCCTCAGCCTCGCCGGCACATTCACCGTAACCGCGGCGAACGCCCAGACCTCGACGCTGGAGCGCGTCAAGGCGCGCGGCGAACTGATCTGCGGCAACCACATCGCCCTGCCCGGCTTCGGCCTGCAAGGGCCGGACGGGCGCTGGGACGGGCTCGACATCGATCTCTGCCGCGCGGTCGCGGCCGCGATCTTCAACGACCCCAACAAGGTCCGCTTCGTGCCGACGACGCCGCAGATGCGCTTCGTCGTGGTGCAGTCCGGCGAGGTCGACATGCTCGCCCGCAATGCCACCTACACGATGTCGCGCGACACCTCGCAGGGCATGTCCTGGCCGATCATCAATTATTTCGACGGCCAGGGCTTCATGGTGAAGAAGGCGCTCGGCGTCACCGAGGCGAAGGGGCTGAACGGCGCCTCGATCTGCGTGACGCAAGGCACGACGACCGAGCTCAACCTTGCCGACTTCTTCCGCTCCAATAACCTGAAATACGAGATCATCGGCTTTTCCACCAATGAAGAGGGCGTCAAGGCGCTGGAGGCCGGGCGCTGCGACGCCTTCACCACCGATTCCTCGGGGCTTGCCGCCGAGCGCCTGAAATTCTCCAAGCCGGACGATTTCGTCATCCTGCCGACGCTGATCTCGCGCGAGCCGCTCGGCCCCGCCGTCAAGCGCGGCGACGAGAGCTGGTTCGCCCTGGTGAAATGGGTGCACTACGCCATGCTTAACGCCGAGGAGTTCGGCGTGACCAAGGCCAATCTCGACGAGATGCTGAAATCCTCGAACCCCGAGATCAAGCGCCTGCTCGGCGTCGAGGGCAAGTTCGGAGAGGGCCTCGGCCTGACCACGGACTGGGCCTATCGCATCGTCAAGCATGTCGGCAATTACGGCGAGAGCTTCGAGCGCAATGTCGGCATGGGCTCGAGGCTGCAGCTCAAGCGCGGCCTCAACGCGCTGGCCTCGCAGGGCGGGCTGCAATATCCGCATCCGGTCCGCTGACGCGGAGGAAGGAGACCCATCCATGCGGATCGCGCTGATCCATGCGCTCCGGCATTCGCCGCCTCCGATCGAGGCGGCGTTCGCCGAGCTCTGGCCACAGGCCAGGCTGATGAACCTGCTCGACGACAGCCTCTCAGCCGATCTCGCCCGCGACGGCAAGATCACGGAGGCGATGACAGGGCGCTTCCTGGACCTCGCGCGCTATGCGAAGGCGACCGGCGCCGACGGCATCCTGTTCACCTGCTCGGCCTTCGGGCCCTGCATCGAGGCGGTGCAGCGCGAGCTTGCGCCGCTGCCGGTGCTGAAGCCGAACGAGGCGATGATCGAGGAGGCCGAAAAGGCCGGCGCGCGCATCGGCCTCCTCGCCAGCTTCGCGCCGACGCTGGCCTCGATGCCGCCGGAGTTTCCACCTGCATTGACGATCATGCCGAAGCTGGCGGAAGGGGCGCTCGCCGCCCTCGACCGTGGTGACGGCGCCGAGCACGACCGGCTCGCCGCAGAGGCAGCGCGCGATCTCGCCGGTTGCGACGTGATCGCGCTCGCCCAGTTCAGCCTGGCGCGATCAGCTGCAGCGGTCATGGCCGCGACCGGCAAGCCGGTGCTGACGACGCCGGAGAGCGCCGTGAGGAAGCTGAGGCGCCTGCTAGAGCCGGATGATTTCAGGCCGGATCATTCTATGATCCGGCCTGAAATCTGAATCCGTCTCTTATCAAAGAGTTAGAGCAGGATTGATGCGAAAAACCGGTTCCCACTTTTTCGCATCCTGCTCTGGCGTGAGGGCCGGTCAGGCTCCTTCGATGCGCCGCAGCGCCTCGAAATGCTTCTCCGACTGAAACACCAGCACGTCGCGCCTGCTCGAAACTGCAACTCAAACTCAAGCGCGGCCTCAACGCGCTGGCGTCGCAGGGCGGGTTGCAATACCCGCATCCGGTCCGCTGACGACGGAGAGGCCGGGCGTTTTCCGCCTGGCGGCGAGCGTGCGGTAGAGTGCCTCGGGGCTCACCGCCAGCTCGGCCGCCAGCAGCGCCCAGCCTCCCTTTCCGGGCATGGCACCGTCATTCAGCGCCAGCCAGGCATCGAGGCGGTCATCGACCGTCTTCAAGGCGAGAATCTCGCATCGCGCGCGGCTGCGCTGGATTTCGCGCGACAGGTCGCGCGCAAGCGAGAACAGGAACGGCGCCGCCGCATCGTCGGAAAACAGAACAGAACGGCCGACACTGGCGAGGCGGCACACTGAAATCGCCACGGCCGTACAATGATAGCGATCGCTGAAGCAGGATGCTTCAGCCAGGAGCGTGTCGCTGCCAACGCGGTGGAGGATCAGTTCAGTGCCCGAAGCTGCATATCGGACGAGCTTCATCTCGCCTTCCAGCACGACATAAGTGCGGCGCACGGCGTCGCCTTCGCGGAAGAGGGATTGGCCCGGCTCAAGCTGATGGGCGGCATCCTGGCGGCTCAGAACGAAAGCAGCGACCGTGTCAGACATGACAGCGATCATGTGGGGCATCGGCGGGTGATGGCAAGCTCCGTACCTCACCAGAGGAATTCCACATGAAGACCTTGTCTCTCGCATTGATGCTGCTTGCCCTGGCGAGCGTCGCAAATGCACAGCATATCGGCCACGGGCCGGCTCGCGCTCAGCCCTATGCCGGCCTGGACGGGCGCGCCGTGCCCTCACTGTCCGCCGAAGAGCTCGATGGCCTGTGGAACGGGCGCGGTCTCGCGATGGCGCTTCCAGCCGAACTCAACGGTTATCCGGGTCCGCTACATGTGCTCGAACTCGCCGACAGGCTACAACTCACCCCCGATCAGACACGCCGAACCGAGGCCCTTGTCACGGCCATGCGCAAGGAGACGATCGACATCGGGCAAGCCGTGATCGCAACCGAGAGCCAGCTCGATCGTACTTTCAAGGAGCGCAGGGCGACGCCTGAGACCATAGAGGCCGAAACGAAGGCGGTCGGCGCAGCGCGAGCCGCATTGCGCGCCGCCCATCTGCGTTATCACCTCGTCATGGCCAAGATGCTGAACGCGCATCAGATCGCCGAATACCGCTCAGCGCGCGGCTATCGGACGCCATAGCTATTCCGGCGCGGGCTTCGAGCGCGGCATCGAGATTACTGAGCGGGAATGACGAACTGCCGCCGTCTAGCAGGCTGCTGCAGAAGTCTCTGGCGGGATCGTCTTGGAGATGATTCACTCTGTCTGAGGCAGATGCGGGGTCTTGCGATGCGGGGACGTGAGGATCGGTCGGATAGCCTGTTCAGCTACATCCGGCTGGAAGAGCGGGTTCCTGCGGATCATCCGCTGCGAGCGATCCGGGCTTTGGCGGACGAGGTTCTGGCGGGTCTGAACGGTCGCTTCGAGACGCTGTATTCGCAGATGGGTCGGCCCTCGATCCCACCGGAGATGCTGCTGCGCGCGACGCTGCTGCAGGCGTTCTTCTCGGTTCGCTCCGAGCGGATGCTGATGGAGCAGATCGACTACAATCTGCTGTTCCGGTGGTTCGTCGGGCTTGAGATGGATGCCGCGGTCTGGCACCCGACGGTGTTCACGCACAACCGCGACCGGCTTCTGGAAGCGGATGTGGCCCACGCCTTCCTGTCGGGGCTGCTGGCTTTGCGTCAGGTGAAGCAGCTCCTGTCGAGCGACCACTTCTCCGTCGATGGCACGCTGATCGATGCCTGGGCCTCGATGAAGAGCTTCCGGCGCAAGGACGGCTCGGACGAGCCGCCTGGGCCTGGCCGCAACGGCGAGCGCAACTTCCGCAAGGAAAAGCGCTCGAATGTAACCCATGCCTCGACCACCGATCCCGATGCCCGGCTCTATCGCAAGAGCGACGGGCACGAGAGCCGGCTGTGCTTCATAGGCCATGCGCTGATGGAGAACCGCCATGGCCTCGTGGTGGACGCGACGCTGACCCACGCCACCGGCACGGCCGAGCGCGAGGCAACGCTTGCGATGCTCGACCGGCGCGAAAGCCGACATCGGATCACGTTGGGAGCCGACAAGGCCTACGATGTCGAGGCCTTCGTGGGCGACCTGCGGGCGCGCCAGGTGACGCCGCACATCGCCATCAACGGCGCGGTGTCCAAGACCGGCAAGGTGCGCAAGACCGCCATCGACGGCCGCATCACCCGCCATCCCGGCTACGCGATCAGCCAGCGTTGCCGCAAGCGCATCGAGGAGGTCTTCGGCTGGATCAAGACCCAGGCCGGGCTGGCCAAGGTCAAGGTCCGGTCCCGGACCAAGGCCGAGGCGGTCTTCACCTTCGCAGTTGCCGCCTACAACCTCGTCCGCATCCCCAAGCTTCTAGCCCAGGCGACCGCATGAAGGGCAGCGCCAAGCGGACCAAGCCACGCTCCGGCAGCAGCATCCACCAGAAGACAAGCCGCCGACGCTTCCCAGCTGCGCCAGTCGCTGCCAAAACAGCAAAGACCATCTAAACCAAGAGCCAGAACAGACTTCTTCAGCAGCCTGCTAGCTATCCTGGATCAGGCCCCTTCGATGCGCCGCAGCGCCTCGAAATGCTTCTCCGACTGAAACACCAGCACGTCGCGCCAGTCGCGCGCCGTCGCCTCGATCTGCTGCTGCGGAATGAGCTTCAGCGGCCGGCCGGTCGACATTGCCAGCACCTGCTGTCGGCAGGCGCGCTCCAGGAAATACAGGTCATCGAAGGCGACCGCGATCGAGGGGCCGCCGATGGTCACGCCGTGATGGGCGAGGAAGGTGATGTCGACATGGTCGTAAGCCTTGCTGGCGGCGATGATGGCCTCACCCTCGCTCGCATCGAGTGCGAGCCCGCCGAAATGGTCGACATAATGCGTGCGGCCATGGAAGCGGCAGGCGGTCTGATGCGCCATCTCCAGCCTGCCACCCTCGACCATGGTCAAAGCGGTGGCGTAGGGCATGTGGACATGCAGCACCGCGACATGGCGCAGATTGGCCTTGTGGGCGGCGACATGGATGTTGCGGGCGGTCGCCTCGACCTCGCCCTCGCCTTCCAGCACCTCACCCTTGTCGTCGATCAAGAGCAGGTCGGAGGGCTTCATCTCCGACCAGTGCACGCCATAGGGGTTGATCAGATAGCGCGGCTTGCCGTCGGGGCCATTGGGCAGGGCGACCGAGAAATGATTGCAGATGCCCTCGTTCAGCTCGAACTTCGCGGCAAGGCGGAGCGCGGCGGCAAGGTCGCGGCGCTGGTTCGTGATGCTGGGCAGGGACATGGGCAAGGACATGGAGCAGGATCTCTCGATTATCGGAAGCGAACCGGATCGAAACATTGCAGCGCCGGATATGACAAGGCCCGGCCAGCCTGACATGACAGGGTTCGGCCGGGCCTGAGCCAAATCGCATAACGGACACCGCGCGTTATTTGGGCGCGAGCACCATGACCATCTGGCGGCCTTCGAGCTGCCAGTCGCTCTCGACCTTGGCGACGTCGACGAGGTCGACCTTGACGCGCTCGAGCACTTTCACGCCGAGATCCTGGTGCGCCATCTCACGGCCGCGGAAGCGCAGGGTCACCTTGACCTTGTCGCCCTCCTCGAAGAAGCCGTGCATGGCCTTCATCTTGACGTCGTAATCGTGCTTGTCGATGCCCGGCCGGAGCTTGATCTCCTTGATCTCGATGGTGCGCTGCTTCTTGCGCGCCTCGGCCGCCTTCTTCTGTTCAAGAAAGCGGAAGCGGCCATAATCGAGGATCTTGCAGACCGGAGGCTCGGAGTTGGGGGCGATCTCGACCAGGTCGAGACCGGCATCCTCGGCAATCTTCAAGGCCTCGAAGAACGACACCACGCCACGATTGGCGCCGGTATCGTCAATGAGCTGGACATCGCGGACACCGCGAATGTCGCGGTTCGAACGCGGGCCGTCTTTGGTCGGGGTCGGGGCAGCGCGGAAAGGACGACGAATGGGGGTATTCTCCTGTTTCAGGCGCGAGCAGCGCCGCTGAGCAGACACATTGCACAAAGATGCGCGATGTCAATGGAAAGGCGAGATGGCGAATAGCGAATGGCGACTGAAGGGGCGAGATGGCGAGTTGCGAGTGGCGAATGGAGGGAATGTCTCTAGGGCTTGGCGGTCGCAACTTTTCCCACTCGCCACTCGCCACTCACCATTCGCCCCTTCATCGACCCAAGAGCGCGCAATAGACGTCCAGCGTATCCGCCACCATCGTCTCCAGCGAGAAATGCCGCTCGACATGCTGGCGCGCACGCCGCGCCAGGGCATCACGCGCGGAAGGGCGCAGGGCCAGCGCCTCGGCGAGGCTGGCGGCGAGCGCCGCTGCATCGCCCGGTGGCACGCGCCAGCCGGTGCGCTCGGCCGGCGTGACCTGCGGCGGCGCCAGGACGGTCTCGGGCACGGCGCCGAGATCGGCCACCACGACGGGCGCGCCCATCGCCTGCGCCTCGACCGCGACGCGCCCGAAGGCCTCGGGCTCGGTCGAGGGCACGGTGACCACGGCTGCCGAGAGCAGCGCCGCCGGCATGTCCGTGCAATGGCCGACGCGCTTGACGCGGCCTTCCAGCCCCGCCTTGGCGATGAGCTGGTCGAGTTCCTTGACATAGCCGTCGCGTCCTTGCGGGTCGCCGGCCAAGATGAAGGCGGTCTCGTCGTCGCCACCATCGCGCAGGATGCGGGCGGCCTCGATCAGGATGCGATGCCCCTTCCAGCCGGTGAGCCGGCCGGGCAGCAGCACGATGCGCTGATGCGGCTCGACCTTCCAGGCCGCGCGCAGGGCCTGGATGCGCTCCGTCCCGACCGCAGCCGGCGCGAAGGCCGAGAAATTGGTGCCGCGATGGACGACCCGGATACGGTCGCGCGCAAAGCCGTGCTTGGCCAGGATCAGGTCGGCGGTATAGCCCGAATTCGCGATCACCACGTCGCCGCGCGCCATCACCGAATTATAGAGCGTCTTCACCACCGAGCGGCTGGCATAGGAGCCATGATAGGTCGTCACAAAAGGCAGTTTCAGCGAGCGAGCCGCCGCGAGCGCGACCCAGGCCGGCGCACGCGAACGGGCATGGATGAGCTCGACGCCCTCATGCCGGCAGAGCAGCGCCAGGCGGCGGACATTCAGCGCCATGGCGAAGGGATTCTTCGTGGCGGCGGGAAAGGGCAGCCAGACGCCGCCCTTGGCCTGCAACTCGGCGACAAGGCGGCCGCCCTCGGTCGCGACGAGCGCGCGCGCGCCGACATCGGTCAGGCCCTTGGCGATATCGACGGCCGTCCGCTCGGCCCCGCCCGCCTCGAGATCGGGAATGATCTGCAAGATGGTGCGGCCGCTGAGCGGGTGCGTCTCGGTCGAGGGCAGCGACAGATGCGCGCCGGGCTGGAAGGACATGCTCACAGTTTCAGAGAACTCTTTCTACAAACGACGATACGACCACGTGCGCCGCGCGAGCGCAGCCTATATTCGCCTCGCCCAGCAGATTCGTCACAGGAGATTTGACGTGGAGCGAGACGCGCCGCAATGGCTGGACCTCGGGCAAGGCGCTGAACGGCGCAAGCTCGCCTACCTCGCGCAGCCCGGCGATGGCGCCCCCGTGCTCTGGCTCGGCGGCTTCCGCTCCGACATGCGCGCGACCAAGGCCGAGGCGCTGGCGGAATGGGCGCGGCAGACGGGACGCGCCTTCCTGCGCTTCGATTATGCCGGCCATGGCGAGACCGGCGGCGATTTCGCGCATTGGACCTTGTCGCATTGGCTCGAGGACGCGCTTGCCATGATCGCCGCTCGCTGCGGCCGGCCGCCGATCCTGGTCGGCTCGTCGATGGGTGGCTGGATCGCCTTGCTCGCCGCCCGCAAGCTCCTCAGTACGGCGCTCGCGCCGGCCGGGCTGGTGCTGATCGCACCGGCCGTCGATTTCTCCGAGGATCTGATGTGGGCGCAGATGCCCGACGCGATCCGGGAAACCATCCTGCGCGACGGCGTCTGGCTGAGGCCGTCCGAATATTCGCCCGATCCGACGCCGATCACGCGCGCGCTGATCGAGGACGGCCGCAGGCATCTGATGTTTGGAAGCGAGATTCGGACCGGCTGCCCGGTGCATATCCTGCAAGGGATGGCCGATCCCGATGTGCCGTGGCGGCAAGCGGTCAAGCTCGTCGAGCATCTCGCCGGCGATCCCGTCCTGCTGACGCTGATCAAGGATGGCGATCACCGTCTCTCGACGCCGGGCGACATCGCCCGGCTGACGTCGGCAGTCGCCGGGGTCACCGCCCCGGCCTGAAGCAGCGTCCGGCCTGAAGCAGCGTCAATGGACGCTGACCATCCTGAGATCGTGTTCCCAGGCGTTGGCGGTCGCGGCATCGCGCGAATCGGTCACCAGGATCGGTGCGCCATCGGCCGAGAGCAGCGCGAAGAGCTGCAGGCCGGGCTGAATCTCGGGCGCCTGCGGGAAGATGCGCAGGAGCTCGTCCGAGGTCATCGGCTTGAGATAGGCGACCTCGCCCGTACCAAGCGCCGCGAATTCGGCCTGGGTCAGAGGAGTGGTCTGGATCATCGTTCTATCTTCGTTCATCGCGCCCTCCTTCAGAGCAGTGCGAGTAGCGGCTTTCAGAATACGCCTCAGATTATGAACAGATGCAAAAACCGCGCTGCACCCGTCTTGCCGGTTACCTTGCCGGTCAATCCCGGCTCACAATATCGATACGCCGGATGAGGCGTTCAGGTTCCGGCCTCACCAAGTCGATGGCGAGAAGTCCGTTGGAAAGATCGGCTCCCATCACCTGCATTCCGTCCGCCAGCAGAAAGCTGCGCTGAAACTGGCGCGCCGCGATGCCGCGATGAAGGAATTGCCGGTTCTTGTCGTCGCTCTGGCGACCCCGGATGGTGAGCTGGTTCTCTTCCAGCGTGATCTCGAGCTGCTCGCGGGCGAAACCCGCTACCGCCAATGTGATTCGGAGCCGGTCCGGCTCGTCGTCGCAGCGCGGCATGCGCTCGATGTTATAAGGCGGGTAGCCTTCGCTGCCCCCCTTGGACACCCGGTCAAGCGCGCGTTCGATATCATCGAACCCCAGCAGGAACGGATGCGACAGACTTGGCGTACGCGTCATACGGCCCTCGAAAGGCGCCCTCTCGGATCATGCGGGGCCCGCTGGTCGCAGCACCCCACCGGTGGGAGGCGAACCCTCCCATCCACCGGGATATGGCGAGAGAAACGGACCGGTTCAAGAGCCTGCCGGGCGGCGCGTCCCAGGTGGGGTCCGAAGTGCGGCGGTGAAACCGGACTTCCGGCAATGGTGCGGGTGGTACAGCCACCCCGGCTTGAACGGGGGACCTCTAGATCCACAATCTAGCGCTCTAACCAACTGAGCTATGGCTGCCCGCACCCGGCGCTTGGCGATCGGTCGCAAAGTCACGATCGGCGGCGGCGCGGAACCTAGTGCGGTCGCCAGCCGATTGCAACCGTCGAATTCACGCCGCGCCCAATGGATTTTGGGGCGGCGCTTCGCGTGTCCCTCAGCCCTTGCCCTCAACCCCTGCGCAGGGGTGTGCTCGCAATCTGCGCGAGGTCGTTGAGATGGGCCGAATAGGCCTCATAGCCGCGGCGGATGGCCTTGGTCTGAAGCGCTACGGCGTCGGCCGCGCTGTCGGTGCGCGCCAGCGTCTCGGCCGCGCCCAGCGTCGCCTTCAACTCCGCGCAGGCATAATCCAGCATGCGGGCCTGCAGCGCCCCGAAGGTGCGCGCCAGAGCCAGTGTCTGCGTCACCATGGTCGCCGCAGTGACGGTGGCGAATTCAGGTGGCTTCGGAACCGGCGCGGTCACGGGAGCGGGCGCGGCCACGGGAGCGAGCATAGTCTTGCCCGTGAACGTCACGATCTCGGCCGACCTGGCGACGGCGGGCTTCACCGCCTCGACGATCTTCGGGGCAGCAGCCTCGGGCGCGACGACCTTTGGGGCGACGATCGCGGGGACCACGGCCTTGGGAGGCGCAACCGGGCTCACGACCTTGGCCGTGCTCTTCACCGTGCTCTTGGCCGCCGCCTTGATCGCGGGCGCCTTCTCGATACGCGTCTTCTCGATACGCATCTTGGCGGGCGGGATGCGGGTCGCAGCCGGCTTCACCACCTTCGCGGCGAGCTTCGGCGGGGAAACCGACTTGATCGCGAGAGCTGGGCTCGGCGCAGCCTTTGCGGCCGGCTCCGCGGCCTTCGCCGGCGGAGCGCTCGGCTTGGGAGCATCAACCTTGGGAGCCGCAACCTTGGGCGTCTCGGCCTTGGGAGCTTCAACCTTGCTGTCAGCGGGTTTGGGAGCCTCGACCTTCGGAGCCTCCGCCTTGGGAGCGGCAACCTTGGGAGCCTCGACCTTGGGAGCCTCTACCTTGGGAGCTTCCGGCTTCAGCACGATGGCGGGTGCGCTCCCCACCGGCTTGAGCGCTTCCTTGGGCGCCTCGACCTTTGGCGCGGCGAGCGGAGTCGCCGGAGCGACGGCTGCCACCGGCTTGGCGTCGACGGGCTTGACCTCGACGGGCTTGGCCTCGACCGGCTTGCCAATGACGAGGGCCGGCGTGTCGGGGATAGGGGGCAACGCCGTCACCGGCGCCAGGCTGATCGGCGGTTTGGCAGTCGTCGTTGTCGGGGCAGTCGTTTTCGTCGGGGTAGCCGTCTTTGTCGAGGCAGACTTGGTCGGGGCGGATTTGACCATCGCGATCCTCCATCAAAAGAGAAAACAACGCGCGCAAACGATAAAACGACGCATGCCGGGCTCATCGCCCGGCCGCTCGATCTTCATCTCGTCCGCTTCCGGACGCCGCCAGGGCGCCCGTCGCGGCCTACTTGGCCTTCAGTCAGGCCCTCACTTGGCCTTCGTCGCCTTGGCAGCCGTTTCGGCAACCTTGTTCGCGACATCCTGCGCCGCCGAGCCCATCTCCTTGAGCTGGGTCTGGAGCGCGGCCATCTGCGACTTCATGAACTCGGACTGGTGCTGCATGACCTCGGTCAGGTCCTTGGACTTCACCAGCTTCTGGGCGAGGTCGAAGGCGGCCGCGACATTGGTCTCGGCATAGCTCATCGCCTTGCGGGTCACGTCCTGCGCATTGACGCGGGCTGACTCGGCCGAACCGTGAGCAGTATCCACGGCCTTCTGCGCCGCGCCGATGAAACCATCGAAAGCCTTGCGGGCCTGGTCGACGCTTTTCTCGGCGAATTCGCGCATTTCAGTCGGCACTTCGTAAGGTGTCTTGCCGTTCATCGGGGGCATCCTCCTGTTGCAATGACTCATGAGCAGGCGCGGTCATTGTGCAGTGCAATATCATTATTGCGCCGCAATGACAACGGCACACGACTCTGCCCAGCCGCTCACGTTAACGCTGTTTGTACGAGACGCGGGAGAGCCCGTCTCAGTTCCATGGCTTTGCTTTCATTTGGGCGCTATTAAAGGTTTGTTAGCCATAAAGGCGTGGACTGAAACGAGCAGGCAAGCATGAGCGAAGCCGGACAGGACTGGGCGCGACTAGGCGCTGCGGCGGCGCAGGACGCCGGGCTTGTGTCCTTCGCGAACGGCGGGGCCGTACTGCTATGGGATGCCGAGACCGGCCGGCCGGGTTTCGTCAATGCCGGCGCGCGGGCGCTGCTGGGCGCAGACGGCCTTTCCGCGAACCTGCCGGCGCCGACGCGGCAGAGGCTCGCTTTGCTGGCTGGAGGCCTTGCGCCGCGCGACGGCATCAGGCTCGAGCGGCTGCGGCTGACCTCGGGCTTCTCCGCGACCATGATCACCTGCGGCTGCCGGCTGCTGACGGGCCCCGATGGCGGCGAGGTGCTGGCGATCGCTGTCCCGGCCAACGAGATGCGCCGGCTCGGCGTCGCGGTGCCTGCGACCGAGAGCACGCACCAGACGCAAGACCTACCCGCTGCCGAATCGGCCGTGGCGATTGCCACGCCTGCGTCTGCGCCGGCTCCCGTGCCGGCCGCGCCGCGCCGCGCCCTGCTGCGCTTTCTCTGGAACAGCGATGCCGCAGGGCGCCTGACCAGCGTCTCTCCCGATTTCGCCGAGCTCGCCGGGCCCCAAGCCGCGGCGGCTCTGCCCGGGCGGAACTGGGAGCAGATCATCGGCCATGACCTGATCGACAGGGATGGCGGCCTAGCCCAGCGTCTCGCCAGCGACACGACCTGGAGCGGCCACCACGTGCTGTGGCGCACCGAGCTGCCGCAGGAGGGTGCGCGCGTCGAATTGTCGGGCGCGCCGTTCCTGGATGCGGCACGCCAGTTCGCCGGCTTCCGCGGCTTCGGCCTCGCGCGCCTGACGGAACGCGAGCCGTTTCCCGATACGGCGATCGCGGACGCACCCGCAGACGAGATCGAAGCGGACGCGCCCGAGGCCGCGAACGCTCCGGTTGAAGCCGAGCCAATTGAAGCCGAGCAAGGCCCCGTCGTCGCGGCGGAGCTCCCCGCGGCCATGGAGCCCGTGACGGTCGAGGCCCCTGCCCCGCTTGTCGCCGAGGCCGAGGCTGTCGAAGAGATCGAAGCGCCCGCCGCCGAGCCGGCGGAGGCCGAGTTCGGCTCCGCGCTGGAGGCAGACGAGGCGGCGCTTGAAGGCGAAGACAACGAGGCCGCGGCGGAGGCGCCCGAACCGGTTCCCGCAGCCGAGGACGCGAGCCTGGCTCCGGAAGACACCCTGGCTCCGGAAGACACCCGGGCTCCGGAAGCTGAAGCTGCCTCGCCAGCCGTATCCGAGGGTCCCGCCCCCGGCGGCAATATCGTGCCATTGCGCAACGGTCATCTCGCCAGCGTCCGGCCGGTGTTGGAGCCCTCAAAACCCAATCTCAGCTCGGCCGAGCGCAACGCCTTCCGCGAGATCGCCAAGGCGCTGGGCGCACGCATCGCCGGCGACGACGAGACCAGCCCGCGCCTGCCCCCCGTCGCGCCGTTGCGGCTGAAGGAGAGCGGCGAGCAGCCGCTCGCGCCTGCAGCCGAACCGCGGGGCCAGGACGCCGCCCTTGGCCGCCACCTGGCCGAACTGGCGCCAGCCGATCTGCCTGCCCCGAAGCAAGTGCCGACTGAGGCCGCAGTGGAGTCCGGCTCCGAGACCGCGCGGCAGCGGCAGCCCAACTCCCATGCCGACGTGCTCGACAAATTGCCGATCGCGGTTCTGGTCAATCGCGGCGACGAGGCGCTCTACGCCAACCGCACGCTGCTCGACCTGCTCGACTATGCCGATCTCGACGATCTCAAGGCCGGTGGCAATGTCAGCCGCCTGATCAAGGAGGCCTCGCGCACCGATGGCGGCGCGATGATCCTGATCGACCGGCTCAACCATCTCGTCAGCGTCAACGCCGTGCTCTCCAGCGTGTCCTGGCTGGGCGAAGCGGCGACGCTGATGGCCTTCCGCCACGCGGATGGCGGCGGCGAGGTCAAGGTGCTGACGCCGGAGGAGGCCGAGGAAGCCGAGCTTGCGGCGGAGTTCGCGGCCGAGGACGAGGAGAGTGCCGCCCGCGTCAACGCCTTGCGGCTCGATGTCGATGCGCGCGAATCCCGCATCAGCGAACTCGTCGCGATGCTCGACACAGCGACCGACGGCGTCGTCACGGTCGATGAGCGCGGCCGCGTGCTCTCGCTCAACAAGACCGCCGAGGCGCTGTTCGGCTACGACCAGCGCGAGGTCACCGGCGAATTGTTCACGCTGCTCTTCGCGGCCGAGAGCCATGCTCCGGCGCTCGACTATCTCGAAGGGCTGAAGGGCGGCGGCGTCGCCTCGGTGATGAATGACGGGCGCGAGGTCGTCGGCCGGGTGCGCCAGGGCGGCAAGATCCCGCTGTTCATGACCATGGGCCAGATCACGGAAGGCTCCGAGCGCCGCTTCTGCGCCGTGCTGCGCGACATCACCGCCTGGAAGAAGACCGAGGGCGAGCTGGTCGAGGCGCGCAAGGCGGCCGAGAAGGCGAGCGCCCAGAAATCCGACGTGCTCGCCAAGATCAGCCACGAGATCCGCACGCCGCTCAACGCCATCATCGGCTTCGCCGAGGTGATGGCGGAGGAGCGCTTCGGGCCGATCGGCAACGATCGCTACAAGGAATATCTGCGCGACATCCATCAGTCGGGCGGCTACGTCATCAGCCTGGTCAACGACCTGCTCGACCTCGCCAAGATCGAAGCCGGCAAGCTCGACCTCGACTTCGTCAGCGTCAATCTGAACGAGATCGCGCTCTCGACGGTCGCCCTGCTGCAGCCCGAGGCGCAGCGCGGCCGCGTGGTGCTGCGCTCGGGCCTCGCGCCGAAGCTGCCACCGGTCGTCGCCGACCAGCGCTCGATTCGCCAGATCGTGATCAACCTGCTCTCCAACGCGGTGAAGTTCACCGATGCCGGCGGCCAGGTCATCGTCTCGACGGCGCTCGGCGACCAGGGCGAAGCGATCCTGCGGGTGCGCGATACCGGCATCGGCATGGACGACAACGAGCTCGCGCTGGCGCTCGAACCCTTCCGCCAGGTGCCGACGACGCGCCGCAAGGGCGGCACCGGTCTGGGGCTGCCGCTGACCAAGGCGCTGGTCGAGGCCAACCGCGCGGCGATGAGCATCACCAGCGTCAAGAAGGAAGGCACGCTGGTCGAGATCACCTTCCCGCCGCAGCGGGTTCTCGCTGGGTAAGGCAGTCGAGCGGTCATAGTTTCGCCGTCTCGGGCGGCTCATAGACGGATCGCGCTGGCGCTTGCCCCCATAGGCCCGGCTGTCTTGCTGGACGGGCGGAGCCGAGTTGAACTTCCTCTACGACGACAGCGCCGAGCCTCTTGCCGATCCATTCGCCGCCCCGGCTGGGTTGCCGGTTTCCGAGCACCGCTCGGTCAATTGGCGCTGGCTCTCGGCTTGCGCCTTGATCGGCCTGCTCGGTGCCGCCCTGATGGGCTCATCGCTTTATGTCTCCGAGGGCGACCACGTCACGGCGCAGCGGCCGGAGAAGGCCACACCCACGCATAACGACGAAGCCGCAACCGGCAAGACGGCCCACAAGGGCGACAGCCTGGCCCAGCACAGCTTCGCGATCAGCACGACGCAGCATTTCCGCGCACCGTTGACGGAAGTCGCGGCCGGGCGCGAGATCACCAAGGTGCATGCCTTCGCGCATGTCTCCGTCGCCCTGTCGCCGCTTCCCATTGCCAATCTCGACATCCCGGATTTCGATCCCGCCCGGTTGCTCGCCGGCTCGACGCGTGAGGCGCCGCCCCAGGACGCGACCGACCCCGCCGACGCGGATGTCTCCGTCACGCGCCGGGATCTCGCGGGGCTCGTCATCGACCCGGATGCTCCCGGCCTGTCCGACGCCGCGATCGACGAACAGATCGCCGAGATGGCCCGGCTCTCGGCCGGTTCGCCGCAATTGCCGCCCGATTATTCGAATCAGCGCATCCTGTCGCGGACGCTGCGCATGGTCGGCGAATCGGCCAGCGCCGAGGCCGATGCGGAGGACACCGGCCGTTTCGGCTCGCTCGATGTCCGGATCATTCCCGAGAACGTCACCGACGTTTCGGCGGGCGCCGACAGCCGCGAGCGCTTCGGCGATGTCGATATCTCGCTCGAGCGCGGGCAGACGCTCGCCGCGGCGCTCGCCTCGAACGGGGCCTCCAGCGAGCGCGTCGCCGCGATCCTCGCCGCGCTCGGCAAACGGGCCAGGGGTGATCTGCCCGATGGCCAGCATCTGCGCGTCACGATCGGCCCCGAGGCCGGCGACCGCACGATCCAGCGCGTCACCCTGTTCGACGAGAGCGGCCCGCAGCAGGTCGTAGCCCTGGACGATCAAGGCCGCTTCGTCACCGTCGCCCTGCCCGCGCGCGGCCATGACGGCACTGAGGGCAAGGCGGATCAGGATGACGAGGAGGATGACGGCAACAACGCCACGCTCTACCAGAGCGCCTATGCCAGCGCCTTGAAGAGCGATGTGCCGCGCGAGGTCATCGACGATTTCATCCGCGCCTTCGCTGCCGGCCTCGACCTCAAGCAGCATGCCGGCAGCGGAGACCGGCTGGAGCTGGTCTTCACCGACGACCAGCCCACACCGGCAAACCATCGCGAACTGCTTTATGCGGCGCTGTCCACCGGCGGCGAAACGCAGCAGATCTACCGCTATGTCTCATCGGAAACGGGCGAGCTCGACTATCTCGACGATGACGGCGTCTCGCTCAAGAAACTGCTGCTGCGAAAGCCGGTGCAGGAGGGGCGGATCAGCTCGCCCTTCGGCATGCGCTACCACCCGATCCTGCACTATTCCCGGCTGCATAACGGCGTCGACTGGGCCGCCCCGCGCGGCACGCCGATCATGGCAGCAGGCGACGGCAGGGTGACGGCCGCCGGGGTTCACTCCGGCTACGGCAACCGGGTCGAGCTCGAGCACGCCAATGGCTATGCCAGCGCCTACAACCACATGGCCAGCATCGCCGGTCGGATCAAGCCGGGCGCCTCCGTCCATATGGGCGAGATCATCGGTTATGTCGGGACGACGGGCCTCTCGACCGGCCCGCATGTCCATTACGAGGTCACCACGAACGGGCACTTCGTCGATCCCATGAAGGTGAAGCTGCCCAGCAGCCGCGCCCTTCAGGGCGCGGCGCTGGCCGAGTTCAAGGAGCACAAGAAGCAGATCGACGACTTGCGCCACCATGTCGACGCGACCGTGGCGGTGGCGCCGGGCGGGCATCCGACTTGATCGCGGAGCCTCGTCTTGAAGGCCGTTTGAGCGCCATTGGCGAGTGGCGAATAGCGAGTGGCGAGGTAAAGCTTCCATTCGCTACTCGCCACTCGCCGTTTCCGCTTGAGCCAGGGGCTACAGCAACGTCCCGCTCAGGATCACCGCCGCCACGCCGAAATAGATCACCAGACCGGTGACATCGACGAGGGTCGCGACGAAAGGCGCTGAGGCGCTGGCCGGGTCGAAGCCCAGCCGCTTCAGGACGAAGGGCAGCATCGAGCCCATCAGCGAGCCGAAGGTGACGATGCCGACGAGCGCGCCGCCCACGGTTGCCGCGATCAGGGCCCAGTGCTCGCCGTAATTGTAGATGCCGAGTTTCTGCCAAAGCACGATGCGCGCGACGCCGATGGCGCCGAGGATGGCGCCCAGCGTCAACCCAGTCGGCAATTCGCGCAGTGCGACCCGCCACCAATCCTTCAGGCTGATCTCGCGCAAAGCGAGCGCCCGGATGATCAGCGAGGTCGCCTGCGAGCCCGAATTGCCGCCCGAGCTCATGATCAGCGGGATGAACAGCGTCAGCACGATCGCCTTTTCCAGCTCATCCTGAAAATACTGCATGGCCGAGGCCGTCAGCATCTCGCCGAGCAGCAGAATCGAGAGCCAGCCGGCGCGCTTGCGGATCATCCGTGCGAAGCCGATCTCGTTATAGGGCTCGTCCAGCGCTTCCATGCCGCCGAGCTTCTGCACATCCTCCGTCGTCTCCTCGATCATCGCGTCGATGACGTCGTCGACGGTGACGATGCCGATGACGCGATTGGCGGAATCGACGACGGGCACGGCGAGCAGATTGTATTTCGAGATCAGCCGGGCGACGTCCTCGCGATCCGTCGCCGGCGTGACGCTGATCGGCTTGTGCGCCGGCACGACAGAGGTGACCACGGCATCGGAATCGCTGCTGATCAGCCGGCGCAGCGGCACCGCGCAAATGAGCGCGCCCGTCACTGGCTCGAGCACATAGGTCGCGTAGACCGTCTCGCGCGAGCGCTCGACATGGCGGATATGGTCGAGCGTCTGCGCCACGGTCCAGTTTGCCGGCACGCTGACGAACTCGGTCGTCATGATCGAACCCGCGCTGTGCTCGGGATAGGAGAGCAGCCGCGTCAGGGCCGTGCGCGTCTCCTGGTCGACCCGCGCGGTGAGGCGCTCGCGCACGGGGGCGTCGAGCACGCGGACGATGTCGGCGACGCGGTCGGCCGACATGGCGGAGAGGAAGGCCGCCGCGCGCTCATCGCTGAGGAGCGTGAGCGCGGCGGGCGCGTCGAACAATTCGGGCTGGTCCAGGACCTCGACGGCGCGTTCGAACGGCAGAGCGACGAGGACCTCGGCGATGGTCGCCGTGTCCTGATCGTTCAGCGTCTCGACGATATCGGCGATGTGTTCCTGCGCCAATGTGCAGGTCAGGGTCTTCGCAAGCAAATCCGTCTTGGCGAGCAAATCGGGTGCTGCGGCGCCCCTGTCATGCGCGACGATATCATTCATGGCTCTCTTCCTTGCGATCGGCCGTCATCGGCCGGTCGCAAGCGAGCCGGTTACCCGGTCAGGCGCGCGAGGCGGCGGCAGACGGCATCGACTGTCGGCTGGGACTGTCGGTTGGCATTGCGATTGGGGTTCCTGATTGCGGCCTTCCCCGAAGGTCCGGCGGCGCGGTCGCAGTGCACCCTGCGACGGAGCGCGTCAAATAAAATCTGCATAAGGATGAGCGGCTTCGATCGGCCCCTCATCTAAAAGTGAGAGCAGGATCGACGCGAAAAACCGGTGCCCACTTTTTCGCATCCTGCTCTAACGACAAGGCCCTCGCCGCGCAGCGGCGATTGTTGGCCCGCGCGGCCCGCCCTATGGTGCGCCCGCCCTTAAGCTCCTTCGCCGAAAGCCTCACCGCATGACCCTGACCATCTATGGCTGCTACCGCTCGCGCGCCACGCGCAATGTCTGGCTCGCCAACGAACTCGGCCTCGCCTTCGTCCATGTGCCGGTGATCCAGGCCTACCGGCTGCCTGACCCGTCGGCACCGGATGCGCCGCTGCACACGCGCAGTCCGGATTTCTTGAAGGTCAATCCCAACGGCCATATTCCGAGCATCGACGATGACGGCTTCAAGCTGCATGAATCGCTCGCGATCAATTTCTATCTCGCCCGCAAGCATGGCGGCCCGCTGGCACCCGCCGATGCCCAGGAAGAGGGCCTGGCCGTGATGTGGTCGCTCTGGGCCGCCACCGAATGCGAGACCCATGCGCTGAACATCCAGTATCACATGGCCGCCTATCCGCCCGAGAAGCGCAAGCCCGAGCTGGCTGAGGCGGCGCTCGCCGCCCTCCCCGCCCCCTTCGCGGTCCTCGACGGCGTTCTGGCGCAGGGTGGCGGCTTCGTCATGGGCGGGCGCTTCACCGTCGCCGACATCAACGTCGCTGAGATCATCCGCTACGCCAGGCCGGCCACCGCGCTGTTCGAGGCTGCGCCGCACGTCAAGGCCTGGCTCGAGGCCTGCCATGCCCGTCCCGCCTTCAAGGCGATGTGGCAGGCGCGCGACGCCGAAGCCGCCTGAGCGGAAAACGGGTGGCGCCACACTGCCGACGCGCCTAGATCGCATCGCATTCGGACGGAAACGTCCGAATGCGAAAAACCTGATCGATTCCAGACGCCGAGAGCATTGCTCTTGCGAGGACGCGACAAGGGAGCCCCAGTGCGCTCCCGCGAAGGGGCAATCCAGATGACTACCGCTCCCAGCTCTTCCGGCCCCGTGATGGGCGCGCGCGAATGGCTCCTGCTGCTGGCGCTCTCGCTGCTCTGGGGCGGCTCCTTCTTCTTCGGCAAGATCGCGGTCGCGGAGTGGCCGCCTCTTGCCGTCGTCCTGTCCCGCGTCAGCCTGGCGGCGGCCGTGCTCTATCTCGTCTTGCGCCTGCGCGGCCTCGACATGGCGGTCGGCCGCCGGATGTGGCTTGCCTTCTTCGTCATGGGGTTGCTCAACAATCTCATTCCGTTCTGCCTGATCTTCTGGGGCCAGACCCAGCTCCAGAGCGGCGTCTCCGCGATCCTGAACGCCACCACGCCGGTATTCGGCGTCATCGTCGCGCATCTGTTCGGCAGCAATGAGAAGGCGACCCCGCTCAAGCTCGCCGGCGTGCTGGCCGGGCTCGTCGGCGTCGGCATCCTGATGGGCCCTGATGCACTCAGCGGCCTGGGCGGCGCGCTCCTGCCGCAGCTCGCCTGCCTGGGCGCCGCCTTGTCCTATGGTTTCGCCGGGCTCTATGGCCGGCGCTTTCGCGACACGCCGCCGCTGGTGACGGCGGCGGGCCAGCTCAGCGCCACGACCGTGATGTCGCTCCCGCTCGTCCTGATCTTCACCCCGCCCTGGAGCCTGCCCACGCCATCCTGGACAGCTGCCGCCGCGCTGGTCGGGCTCGCCTTGATCTCGACCGCGCTCGCCTATGTGATCTTCTTCCAGATCATGCGGCGGGCGGGCGGAAACAACGCCATGCTCGTCACCTTCCTGGTGCCGGTCAGCGCCATCATGCTCGGCGTCGGCCTGCTCGGGGAAACGCTGCTGCCGCGGCATCTCGCCGGCATGGCTGCGATCTTCGCCGGTCTCGCCCTGATCGACGGCCGGCTATTCCGGCGCAGGCCCGAGATAAGCCCCGCGCGCTGATTTTTGCCGAGGCTTTATTGCCAAAAAATTATGAATTGCTCTAGGGTCGCTTTAGCGGCCAGAGCCGCTAGAGGCATAATCTCGCGGACTGGAAGATATCGAAAAAAACGATACGCCAGAGGGGGAGCAGACGAGCGCCATGGACGTCAGGCAACTGCGATGTTTCATCGCGGTGGCGGAGGAGCTGCATTTCGGTCGCGCAGCCGAACGGCTTGGACTCGCGCCACCCGCCCTTTCCCGCCAGATCAGCGCATTGGAAGATGGTCTCGGGGTCGCCCTGTTCACGCGCACCACGCGCCAGGTCGCGATGACGCGCGCCGGGCTGATCATGCTGGAAGAGGCCAAGGGCATCCTGGTCAAGATGGAGCACGCCTCGCGCGCCGTACGCGGAGCCTCGCTGGCCTCGGGCAAGATCTTGCGCGTCGGCGCGATCGACGCCGCCTCGTCGAGCTTCGTGCCCGAGGCGCTCGCCTATTTCCGTGAGCAGCATCCCGGCGTCGAGATCAAGTTCGTCGAAGCGATGACGGCCGGGCTGATCCAGATGCTGGAGGCCGGCAAGCTCGATCTCGCGCTGACCCGCCCACCACGCAAGCCCACCGACTGCGCCTTCGAGATCCTGCGTGTCGAGCGGCCGCTCGTCGTCCTGAACGAGCAGCACCCGCTGGCAGCGCGCGAGCACCTGACGATGCTCGACCTCGTCGGCGAACCCTTCATCGTTCCCTCCAAGCGCAGCCGGCCCTTCGCCTATGATCTGGTGATGGCCTATTTCGAGAGCGTCGGGGCCGTGCCCAACGTCTCGATCGAGGCCACCGAAAAGCCCGCGATGATGTCGGCCGTGGCCGCCGGGCTCGGCATGGCGCTGGCGCCCGACTGGGTCTCGCGCCTGAGCTTTCCCGGCGTCACGATGCGCCGCCTGCGCGGTGCGCTGCTCGACCCGCCACCACCAGGCGCGCTGGTCGGCGTCGCCTGGCGGCCGCAGCAGAAACTCAGCCCACGCGACGACTTTCTCGCCATCCTTCGCGAGAGCGTCACCTTGATCGACGAACGGCATGTTTTTCCGTTCGTCATATCGCCACCCAAGATGAAACGCACCGCCCGCGCCGTCGGGTCGTCTACCGGAGGAGCCTGATGAGTTTGAACCCTATCGAACGGGCGCAGGGTCTGCGCATTCGCTCGCAGCAGGACATGGCGGCCGGCCTGTTCATGGTCGCGCTTGGAGTCTTCGCCTTCGTCCTGTCCGGCGACCTGCCTCTCGGTAGCCTTCGCCAGATCGGGCCGGGCATGCTGCCGAAATCCTTCGCGGTGATCTGCGCCGCGTTGGGCCTGATGCTCTCGCTCGCCTCGCTGCGCTACAACGGTGAGAAGCTGACGGGCTGGGCCTGGCGTGGCGTCTTCCTCGTGCTCGGCGGAGCCTGCCTGTTCGGGCTCGCCATTCGTGGCTTCGACATCGGGCCGATCCATATCCCGCAGCTCGGGCTGCTCGTCGCAGGGCCACTGGTCATCCTCGTCTCCGGCCTCGCCGCCGACGACATGAAATGGAAGGAGCTGATCATCTTCGCCATCGCGATGACGACCGCCTGCGCTCTGCTCTTCAAATACGCGCTCAGCCTGCCTATTCCGCTGGCGCCCTGGCTTCTGGGGATCTGACACGATGGACATGATCGCCAATCTCACGCTCGGCTTCGGCGTCGCGCTGTCCCTGCAGAATCTGGCCCTGTGCTTCGCCGGCTGCTTCATCGGCACGCTGATCGGCGTGCTGCCCGGCGTCGGGCCGATCGCCACCATCGCGATCCTGCTGCCGATCACCTTCGGCGTCGATCCCGTCGGCGCGCTGATCATGCTGGCCGGCATCTATTACGGCGCGCAATATGGCGGTTCGACCACCGCGATCCTGGTCAACATCCCGGGCGAGGCGACCTCCGTCGTCACCACGCTGGACGGCCACCAGATGGCCAAGCAGGGCCGCGCCGGCGTCGCGCTCGGCGTCGCCGCGCTCGGCTCCTTCTTCGCCGGCTGCGTCGCGACCCTGTTCATCGCCGCACTCGGCGCGCCCTTGACCAAGCTCGCTTTGCTCTTCGGCCCGGCGGAATATTTCTCGCTGATGGTGATGGGCCTGTGCTTTGCCGTCGTGCTGGCGCGCGGCTCGATCCTCAAGGCCTTCTGCATGATCATGCTGGGCCTGCTGCTCTCGACGGTCGGCACCGACCTCGAAACCGGGCAGGAACGCCTGACCTTCGGCTTCCCGCCGCTCTCGGACGGCATCGACTTCGCCGTGCTCGCCATGGGCGTCTTCGGCTTCGCCGAGGTGCTGCGCAATCTGGAGAACCCCGAGGCGCGCGACGTGGTGAAGGCCAAGATCGGCCGGCTGCTACCGGACTGGAGTGAGATCAAGCAGTCGATCAAACCAGTGCTGCGCGGCACCTTCATCGGCGGCATCCTCGGCATCCTGCCGGGCAATGGCGCGGTGCTTGGCCCCTTCGCGAGCTACACGCTCGAGAAGAAGCTCGCCAAGGATCCCTCGCGCTTCGGGCGTGGCGCGATCGAGGGCGTCGCTGGTCCTGAGTCGGCCAATAACGCCGGCGCGCAGACCGCCTTCATCCCGCTGCTGACGCTCGGCATCCCGCCCAACGCCGTGATGGCGCTGATGGTCGGCGCGATGACCATCCACGGCATCATTCCCGGCCCGCAGGTCATGACCAAGAACCCGGAGCTGTTCTGGGGCATGATCGCCTCGATGTGGATCGGCAACCTGATGCTGGTCATCATCAACCTGCCGCTGGTCGGCGTCTGGGTGAAGCTGCTGCAGGTTCCCTATCGCCTGATGTTCCCGGCGATCCTGATCTTCTGCTGCATCGGCATCTACTCGGTGAACAACCAGCCGGTGGACGTCGCCTTCACCGCGATGTTCGGCCTGTTCGGCTACCTCTTGATCAAGCTCGGCTTCGAGCCGGCGCCGATGCTGCTCGGCTTCGTTCTGGGCAAGCTGCTCGAGGAGAAGATGCGCCAGGCGCTGATCATCTCGCGCGGCTCGTTCATGACCTTCATCGAGCGGCCGATCTCGGCCGGCCTGCTGATCGTCGCCGTGGTGGTCCTGGCGATCGCGCTGCTGCCTTCGATCTCGAAGAAGCGCGACGAGGTCTTCACCGAATGACGGGGTTGCTGGAACGGAGCTTTCCATCCAGCGTTCACAAAAAGCATTCCAAGGGAGGATCATCCATGAAGAAACTGACACTTGGCCGGACACTTGGCCTGGCGGCCGCCATCACCATGGCGTTCGCCGGCAGTGCCCAGGCGCAAACCTATCCGACGCGCCCGGTCACCATGATCGTGCCGTTCGCCGCCGGCGGGCCGACCGACATCATCGCGCGCATCGTCGCCGACCACATGTCGAAGACGCTCGGCCAGCAGCTGGTGATCGAGAACGTCGCCGGCGCCGGCGGCACCACCGGCATCACCCGCGCGGTCACGGCTGCGCCCGACGGCTACACCATCGCGATGGGCCATCTGGGCACGTTCTCGGCTGCGCCTGCGACCTATCCCGGCCTGAAATACGACCCGATCAACGGCATGCAGACCATCGGGCTGGCCGGCGGCACGCCGATCCTGATCGTCGCCCGCAAGAATTTCGAGCCGAAGGACCTGAAGGAGTTCGTGACCTATGTGAAGGCGAACTCCGAGAAGGTGAACGAGGCCCATGCCGGCCTCGGCTCCGTCTCCTGGACGACCTGCACACTGCTGAAGGCGCAGCTCGGCGTGCCGAAGATCAACGCCGTCGCCTATCGCGGCACCGGGCCGGCGCTGAACGATCTCGTCTCCGGCCAGATCGACTTCATGTGCGACCAGATCGTCAGCGTCTCCGAACAGGTAAAGGCCGGCAACATCAAGGCCTATGCGATCGCCTCGAAGCAGCGCTCCCCGGCCCTGCCCAACGTTCCCACCACTGCGGAAGCCGGGCTGCCGGAGTACCAGATCGAGGCCTGGAACGGCATCGCCGCTCCCAAGGGCCTGCCCAAGGACGTCGTCGACCGGCTGGTCGCCGCCCTCGACAAGGCGCTGAACGACGAAGGCACCAAGAAGCGCCTGCTCGAACTGGGCACCGTGCTGCCAACCGCCGAGGAGCGCACCCCGGCCGGTTTCGCCGCCCTGATCAAGCGCGACGCCGACAAGCTCAGCCCAGCCTTGTCAGCCGCGCCGAAATAACGGCCGAGAACACGCAAGCTACGAAACGGCGGATCTCCGGATCCGCCGTTTTTCGTTCGGACCAGCGCCGGCTCGCAGGGGGGCCTGAGCGCTGAGCGCTGCCGATTCCGTGGGGCCGCCAATCCCCGTGAACCCCGGGACGCATTGATATCATGGCGCTTTCGCCATGCCGGTTGCGAATATTCACATGTTGTTACCCAGATTTTTCGGAACCCGCGCCAGCGCCAGCCCGTTTCCTTCCCGGACGTTCTCTTGGAAGGAGAAAAACCATGCTTAAGAAACTTGCTCTTATCGCTGCGATCGCCGTCACTCCCGCGGTCGCTTTTGCCCAAAATCCGCAGGGCGCCACGGGCGGCGCTGTCAGCGGCGGCACCACGGGTGCGGTCGGCGGAGCCATCGTCGGCGGCCCGGTCGGCGCGGTCGTCGGCGGTGTCGGCGGCGCCGTGGTCGGCGCGATCATCGGCGATCAGACGCCTCGCTTCCGGCAATATGTCGTCGAGCAACGCGTCCCGTCCTACACCTATGAGGAACCGGTCACGGTCGGCACGGTCCTCCCGGCCGATGGCGTGGTCTATCGCGAGGTTCCGCGCGAATATATTCCGCGTGAATATGCCGAGACCGGCTACCGCTACACGGTCGTGAACCA
This sequence comes from Bosea vaviloviae, assembly GCF_001741865.1. Taxonomy (NCBI): domain Bacteria; kingdom Pseudomonadati; phylum Pseudomonadota; class Alphaproteobacteria; order Hyphomicrobiales; family Alloboseaceae; genus Allobosea; species Allobosea vaviloviae. The sequence goes on along the minus strand of NZ_CP017147.1, from coordinate 2,416,070 downwards.
GCGCCCTGTCCTGGTCGACCCGCGGTCCCGCCGCGTCGTGCAGATCATCGAATAACGTAGTGCGATCCGCTGGACGGTCGCGCCATTACCGGCCTGATCGTCATGCCGGATCGTCGGCCCGCCCCGGAAACGGGGCGGGCCATTTTCATATCTCAGAGCATCGTCGGCTTTATCGCGTGCCGAACATCCGGTCGCCGGCATCGCCCAGGCCCGGCACGATATAGCCGTGCTCGTTCAGCTTCTCATCGATCGCCGCCGTCCAGATGCGGACATCGGGATGGGCGCCACGAAACCGTTCGATGCCTTCGGGCGCCGCCAGCAGGCAGACGAAGCGCAGATCCTTGGCACCGCGCTCCTTCAACCGGTCGATCGCCGCGACCGCCGAATTGGCCGTCGCCAGCATCGGGTCCATCACCACCACCATGCGCTCGGCGATGTCGGAAGGGGCCTTGAAATAGTACTCGACCGCCTGGAGCGTGTTGGGATCGCGATAGAGCCCGATATGGGCGACGCGGGCGGCAGGCACCAGCTCTAGCATGCCGTCGAGGAAGCCGACGCCGGCCCGCAGGATCGGCGCGAAGACCATCTTCTTGCCGGCGATGATCGGCTGCATCGATTTCGTCAGCGGCGTCTCGATCTCCGTCATCTCCATCGGCAGATCGCGCGTGACCTCGTAGCAGAGCAGCATGCCGATCTCGTTGAGGAGCTGGCGGAAGCTCTTGGTCGAGCGGTCCTTCTCCCGCATCAGCGTCAGCTTGTGCCGCACCAGCGGGTGGTCGACGACGGTGACGCCGTCCGAGATCGTGGTCATTCCGTGTGCCCCTATTGCCTCGTCTCAAGCCGTCATTGCGAGCGTAGCGAAGCAATCCAGAGCGGCCGTGCTCTACGACTCCTGGATTGCTTCGCTACGCTCGCAATGACGACTCCCTCGTTCAAAATACGGTGCCGTCGCTGATGATCGTCAAGGGCGGACCGCCATCCCCGCGCTTCTCGCGGGCGATGCGCCGGCCGGCGGCCCAGGTGCCGCCCTCCAGCACCTTGGCCAGCGGCAGCTCCTCGGCCGTGCGCCCCAAGCGCTTGCGGATCAGCATTCCGATCTCGTCGAGCAGCGCCACGGTCAGCGCGCGCCATTCCACGACCAGAGCCGAGCCGACCTCATGGGCGCGCGTCGCATCGCCCGCGTCCTTCAGCGCGATCACGCCGCAATCGAGGAACAGCCCGCCATTGCGATATTCGGGCAGGCCGGTCAGGTCATCGATGTCGATGACCGCGATCCCGGCCCATTGCAAGGGCTCGATCAGCGAATAGGACAGCCATTGCGAGAGCTTGTGGAAGGGCACGAGCCCGGCTGTCGGCTCGGCCTCCGCGATCAGCGGATGCCGCCAGGTATCGCCCAGCGCGACGCCGGCGACCGTCAGGCGCGACGGCCAGATGCCGCCGAAGGTGGAGAGAACCTCCGTCAGGATATGCCCGGCCCGCAATGTCCCGGTCTCGGCCGCGCTGACGAGCCGGTCGAACAGATCGCCGGGACGCTTCAGGCCCTGACGCTCCAGCTCCTCGCCTAGACGATTCATCAAGGCCGCGCGGCCCTCGACCGCGAGCAGCGGATTGCCGGGCCCCGCCTGGAAGCCCTGCGCCAGTGCTGCGCCATCGAGCCGCTTCAGCGCGGCCGCATCGACACGCAGCGGCTCAGCCTGGTCGCTGGAGAACAGGCCGGCCGCGAACATGTCGAGCGAGGCCAGCGCCAGCCCCTCGGACCGGCCGATCGACTGCCCCGAGACCGCATCGCGATAACGCCAATCCGGCCCGGCTCCTGCATCGAGCAGCACGCTGACCACGGCGAGGTCATAGGCCGCGCGACCGCGCGCCATGGCGTCAGGAAAATGCGCGGTCAGGTCGAGCACGCTCCAGCGGTCGACGCCGGCCACGCTGAAATGCCGCCAGCGGGCGTGGAACGGGATGTCGAGCGTCGGATAATTCGCCTTGATCGTGTCGAGGACATAGTCGGCGCAGGCGTCGAGCCGCGTCGCAGCGACGCTGAAATGCAGGAGCTTGCCGGCCAGGCCGAGCTCCAGCATCTCCTGCGCGCGGGCGCGGACGGCGGCAGGCTTGAGCAAGGCGCGGACGGCGTCCGTATTCTGGTCAGACATGAAGCGGCTCAGAACTTGTCGAGATCGCGACCCACCGTCGCCTTCAGGGCGTTGTCGCCGGGCGCGCCGTCGGGCGAGTAATAGCCCGCTGCCTTCTTGGCCTCGATCTCGACCGAGGCGTCGGGCGGAACGAGCTCGGGCGGGATCGCGACGCGCTCGCCGATCTCGATGCCGCTCTCGACCATGGCATCGTATTTCATGTTCGACATCGACATCAACCGGTCGATCCTGGTGACGCCGAGCCAGTGCAGCACGTCGGGCATCAATTGCTGGAAGCGGGCGTCCTGGACGCCGGCGACGCATTCGGTGCGCTCGAAATAGGTCGCGGCGGAATCGCCGCCCTCCTGGCGCTTGCGGGCGTTGTAGACGAGGAATTTCGTGACCTCGCCCAGCGCCCGGCCCTCCTTGCGGTTATAGACGATCAGGCCGACGCCGCCGCCCTGCGCCTCTTTCACCGCCTCCTCGATGCCATGCACGAGATAGGGCCGACAGGTGCAGATGTCCGAACCGAAGACGTCCGAGCCGTTGCACTCGTCATGGACGCGGCAGGCGACGCTGCGCTTGGGGTCGGTGATCGCGGAGACCTCGCCGATGATGTAGCAGGTGATCGAGCCGATCGGCGGCAGGAAGACGCGCAGATCAGGCCGTGTCACCAGTTCTGGATACATGCCGCCGGTCTGCTCGAAGAGCGTGCGACGCAATTCCTGCTCGCTGGTGCCGAAGCGTTCGGCGATGCCCGGCAGATGCCATACCGGGTCGATCGCGATCTTTGTGACGCTGATATCGCCGGATTTGTGCAGGATGTGCTCATCGGGGCTGAGCCTGTGTCCCGCCATCGCGGCGAGGATTTCGGGCAAATTGAGCCTCGCCTTGGTGATGGCGATGGTCGGGCGGATGTCGATGCCCTCGCCGATCCACTGGCCGAAATCCTGCGCGACGCGGTGGCCGAACGGGTCCATCGAGACGATCCGGCCAGGTGCGAACCATTGCGGCTGCGGCGGGATCTCGGCTGTCGGATAGGTGTTGGTCAGGTCTGGGCGCTGCGAGGGGTTCATGGCGCGGGCCGAAATGGCGAGCGCGCGATAGACCGAATAAGAGCCGCCATGGGCGCCGATGACGTTGCGGTCTCCCGGCGCCGTGGTCGAGGCGATGACCGGGCCGCGCTCAGCCGGACTGGCCGCGCCCCATTGAATGGGAAAGCGCGTCGCGGCGTTGCCGGGCTCAGGATGCGAGGTCAGGCGGATATGCGTCGTGCGGTTCTGCGAGTTCATCGCGGGTATCGCCCTGCAAATAGGAAAGGGCCCCGGGACGCGATGCGTCCGGGGCCCTCTGGACCTATGAAAATGTGGCTCAACGCAAGCGCGGCGTCAATCGGGGCCATCGCGCTTGCCGTCATGGTCGGGTTTGTCCCGGCCATCCACGCCTTCGCCGGTCGAGCTCCGTGGTCAAGACGTGGATGCTCGCCACGAGGGCGAGCATGACGGGCAGAGCCGATCAGAAAATGGCGAGGTAGCGCAGCAGCGAGATGATACCGATGACGATGACGATGATCTGGACGACGTTCTTGATCTGAGCATCGAGCGGCAGCATGCGCACGAGATAGAGCACGAGGCCGATGACGAGCACCGTGATGAGCAGCGAAATCAGGATGGACATATGCGAAGTCCCTTGTCGCGGCCGGAAACTGGCCCCCCAGGGCCCGTGCCACGACGCATTCGCGCCACGTCAGCCCCGATGACAGAACGTCGCAGGGTGGGAATAGGTTCCCGAGCGCGTGGCGGAGCGCGCCTATCCGCTGCGGTGTTTCGACCGAGCGCGGGGAACCCCTCTCCCGGATGGGAGAGGGGCAGGGGTGAGGGTGTGCCGTTGATTGTTCGAGCGCTGGCGGTCCATCATCCTCCACCATGACAACCGAGCAACGCCACTTCGCCAGACGCTTGCGCACGCAAGCGACCGAGCCTGAGGACATCGTCTGGGGTCTGTTGCGCAATCGCCGGCTCGACGGCCTTAAGTTCCGTAGGCAAGTACCGCTGCTGGGCTACACCGTCGATTTCCTCTGCGTGGAGCGCAGGCTGATCGTCGAGATCGATGGCCGGCAGCATGCTTTCGAGCGTGACTACGATGCTGCCCGCACGCGGGAGATCGAGCGACACGGCTTCACCCTGCTGCGTTTCAGCAATGCACAGGTCTGCGATGAGCGCGACGCAGTTGTGGCGGCGATCCGTCAAGCTACGAGCTGACCGGAGAGTTCTACTCTTCTCCCTGATGAGGGCTGGCGGCCAAACCAGGTAGTGTGCAGGGAGTTCTGCAAAATCTGAGGTTGGCCATGGCAGGTTGGTGATGTTCGACGTCACCTCACTCCAGCCGGAGCCCCACCATGACCAGAAGCGAGGCTAAGCCCGCGATTGCCGCCGTGAAAGAGCTTTTCTCGCAGCACCCTGATGGTTTGCGCGATGTCGTCAGAGCCGTGCTGCAGGAGGTTCTTGAATCAGAGATGACCGAGGCCGTGGGAGCGGCGAAGGGCGAGCGTAGCGAGGGCCGCCTCGGCTATCGTTCGGGCTCCTATGGCCGCACGCTGGTGACACGTGTCGGCAAGCTCGAGCTGCGTGTGCCGCAGGATCGGGACGGGCGTTTCTCGACCGAGCTGTTCGAGCGCTACCAGCGCTCGGAGCGGGCCTTGGTGGCGACCTTGGCGGAGATGTATGTGCAGGGCGTCTCGACGCGGAAGGTCAAGGCGATCACCGAGGAGCTGTGCGGCCACGCCTTCTCGGCCTCGGCGATCAGCGCGATCAACAAACGCCTCGACGAGAGCCTGAAGGCCTTTGCCGAGCGCCTGCTGGCCGAACCCTTCCCCTATCTGATCCTCGACGCACGCTACGAGAAGGTGCGCGAGGCCGGCGTCGTCATGAGCCAGGCCGTGCTGATTGCGGTCGGCATCGACTGGGACGGGCGGCGCCAGATCCTCGCCGTCGAGATGGCCAACCGCGAGAGCCGTTCAGCTTGGCGCGACTTCCTCGTCGGCCTCAAGGCGCGCGGCCTCAAGGGCGTCGAGTTCGTCGTCTCCGATGATCACCCCGGCCTGGTCAAGGCGATCGGCGAGGTCCTGCCCGAGGCGGCCTGGCAGCGCTGCTATGTCCACTTCCTGCGCAATGCGCTTGACCATCTGCCGCGCAAGCACGCCGACGACTGCCTCCAGGAGCTGCGCTGGATCTATGATCGCCGCGATCTCGCCGAGGCCAAGGCCGATCTCGCCGCATGGCTGGCCAAATGGTCGTCGCGCTATCCGCGCCTGACCGGCTGGGCCGAGGATGCCATCGAGCAGACCCTGACCTTCTTCAGGCTGCCGAGGCAGCACCACAAGCACCTCAAGAGCACCAACATGCTCGAACGCCTCAACGAGGAAATCCGCCGAAGGACCTATGTCGTGCGCATCTTCCCCAACACAGAAAGCTGCCTGCGCCTCGTGCGCGCGCTCGCCGTCGAAACCCACGAAAACTGGATGGAGGCAAACCGATACCTCAACATGGACGACCTCAGAGAGCACAAGAAAACCGCCCTCAGACAAGCCGCATGACCGCCGTCACAGCCAACCCATTTTGCAGAACTTGACGCACACAACCCCAAACCAAAAGGCGCAGCGGCGCGGTCGCGCCTCAATAACCAGCGGCACACCCTCACCCCTGCCCCTCTCCCATCCGGGAGAGGGGTTCCCCGGGCCCTATCCCGAAATACGCCCGAAATCCGCCACCGCGCGGGTTGCTTCGCGGAGCTGGTTGAGCAGCTTCAGGCGGTTGATGCGCAGCGCCGGGTCGGGATCGTTGACCGTGACCTGGTCGAAGAAGGCGTCGACCGCCGGGCGCAATTCGGCCAGCGCCGCCATCGCGCCCTCATAGTCTTCCTTCGCCACGGCAGCGGCGGCTGCAGGGGTGGCGTTCGCCAAAGCGACGGCCAGCGCCTTCTCCTCGATCAGGCCGGCGCCTGCGATCAACTGCAGGTCGGCCGCCCCGGCGAAGGCGCCCTCGCCATCCTTCTTCTCCTCGGCCTTGAGGATATTGGCGGCGCGCTTGTAGCCGGCGAGCAGGCTCTTGCCGTCCTGCGTCTCGAGGAAGCGAGCGAGCGCCGCGACGCGATGAGTGATGAGCAGGAGGTCGTCGCTTCCTTCTCCCCTTGGGGGAGAAGGTGTCTGCGAAGCAGACGGATGAGGGAAGGACGAGCCTGACGTCCCCTCATCCGTCATCGCTGACGCGATGCCACCTTCCCCCCCGAGAGGGGAAGGTGAGCCAGCGAGCACGGCGTCGACCAGATCATGCCGCGCGCCCTGGTCGCGCAGCATGACTTTGAGGCGATCGTGGAAGAAGGAGAGGAGGTCGACGACAGAGTCCATCTCGTCCGGCTGAGCCGACGCACCAAGTCTCAGTCGATTGCCAATCTCTGTGGCTTCGGAAGCGAGCGTAGCGAGGCGCAGCGCCGTTTCGCGATTTTCGCTCGCGTGCCCGCCCGCGTGTCTCCTCTGCTCGGCGACATTCGCGTGGACACGAGAAAAGCGGAGCGGGCCCAGAAGTACCGTGGCCAACTTGAGTCGCACCCCATTCTCAACCACCAGCCGGATCACCCCCAGCGCCGCTCTGCGCAGCGCATAAGGGTCCTTGCTTCCGGTCGGCTTCTCGTCGATCGCCCAGAAGCCGACCAGCGTGTCGAGCTTGTCGGCGAGCGCCACAGCGACCGAAACTGGATCGGTCGGGACACGGTCGGAGGGGCCGAGCGGCTTGTAGTGCTCCTCGATCGCGGCGCAGACGCTGGGATGCTCGCCCTGGAGTTCCGCATATTTGCGGCCCATCAAACCCTGCAATTCCGGGAACTCGCCGACCATTTCGGTCGGCAGGTCGGCCTTGGCGAGCTTTGCCGCGCGCTCAGTGAGGTCCGGATCGGCCCCGACGATCGGCGCGAGCTCGCGCGCCAGCGCCGCGATGCGCTGGACGCGCTCGCCTTGCGTGCCGAGTTTTGCGTGGAAGACGACGCCGAGCTTGTCGAGCTTGGCCATGCGCTGGTCGAGCGGCTTGGCCAGCTTGAGATCGAGCTTCTCGGCGCTCTCCTTCAGCGTGGCGAGATCGGGCAGATCGCCCTTATCGGTCGCGAAGAAATAGGCGGCGTCGGAGAGGCGGGCGCGCACGACGCGCTCATTGCCGGCGGTGATGACCTTGCCGCCATCGCTGGCGAGGAGATTCGCGGTCAGCAGGAAGCGGTTGGCGAGCTTTCCTTCTCCCCCACCAATGTCGGCCGTTGCCGATATTGGCCCCTTAGATTGTCCATCTCGAGCAAGCCCGAGATGGTTGGGAGAAGGTGTCTGCGAAGCAGACGGATGAGGGAAAGACGAGCCTGACGTCCCCTCATCCGTCATCGCTGACGCGATGCCACCTTCCCCCCCGAGGGGGGAAGGAGAACTGAGCACGAAGCACTTCTGGTTCGTTCGGATCGTCGCCCGGATCGCCTCGCCAGGAATCTCCAGGAAGCGCTCCTCGAAGGAGCCCATCAGCACGACAGGCCATTCGACCAGACCCGCGACCTCCTCCAGCAAACCCTCATCCTCGACCAGTTCGAGGCCCTGCGCGAAGGCGAGCGTGCGGGCGTCGTTGAGGATGATCTCCTTGCGCCGGTCGGCATCGAGCACGACCTTCGCCTTGTCCAACGACGAAACGTAATCGTCGAAACGCTTGACGGGAATCGCGCCCGGCGCATGGAAGCGGTGGCCGTAAGTGATGTTGGAGGACGCGATGCCGTCAACCTCGAAGGGAACCACCTCCGGCTCCTCGGTCTCGGCCCCGAAGGTGCAGAGAATCGAGTGCAGCGGGCGCACCCAGCGCAGGCTCGCGCCAGCCGCCGACGCCGCGCCCCAGCGCATCGATTTCGGCCAGGGGAAGCTGCGGATCACGGCGGGCACGATCTCGGCGATGGCCGCAACCGTCTCCTGCCCCGGCTTCTCGATGATGGCGACGTAGCTGTCGCCCTTTTTTGGGTCGCTGATGATCGTCGCCTGATCGAGCGAGGTAAGCCCAGCTGCCTTGAGGAAGCCCAGGATCGCGGCCTCGGGCGCGCCGACGCGCGGCCCCTTGCGCTCCTCGCGGACATCGCGGCCGCGCACCGGCAGGCCGGCGATGTGGAGCGCGAGCCGGCGCGGCGTGGCGAAGGCTTTCGCGCCCTCATAGACGAGGCCGCGCTCGACCAGCGCATCGGTGACGAGCTTCCGCAGATCGTCGGCCGCCTTGCGCTGCATGCGGGCGGGGATCTCTTCGGAGAAGAGTTCGAGCAGGAGATCAGGCATTAGTTCGCTCCCCCGCCGGCGGTCTTCAGCCAGGCGGCGCCGCAGGCTTTCGCCAGTTCGCGGACACGCAGGATGTAGCTCTGGCGCTCGGTGACCGAGATCACGCCGCGCGCATCGAGCAGATTGAAGCTGTGGCCGGCCTTGAGGCATTGGTCATAGGCCGGCTGGACCATGAGATGGCGCTCGCCGCTTTCGCCCTTTTCGAGCAGGGCGCGGCATTCGGCCTCGGCCTCGGCGAAGCGCCGGAACAAAGCGGCCGTATCGGCATGCTCGAAATTATAGCGCGAATATTCCTGCTCGGCCTGGAGGAAGACCTCGCGATAGGTGACCTTCGCGTCGCCTTCGAGCCCGTTGAAATTGAGCTCCATGATGCTCTCGACATTCTGCAGATAGCAGGCGAGGCGTTCGAGGCCGTAGGTCAGCTCGCCCGAGACAGGTGCGCATTCGATGCCGGCGACCTGCTGGAAATAGGTGAACTGGCTCACCTCCATGCCGTCGCACCAGCATTCCCAGCCCAGCCCCCAGGCGCCGAGCGTCGGGTTCTCCCAATCATCCTCGACGAAGCGGATGTCGTGCAGCTGCATGTCGATGCCGATCGCCTCGAGCGACTGCAGATAGAGCTCCTGCAGGTTCGGCGGGTTCGGCTTCAGGATGACCTGGAACTGGTAGTAATGCTGCAGCCGGTTCGGGTTCTCGCCATAGCGTCCGTCCTTGGGCCGGCGCGAGGGCTGGACATAAGCCGCGCGCCAGGGCCTCGGCCCAAGCGAGCGCAGCATCGTGCCGGGATGGGAGGTGCCGGCGCCGACCTCCATGTCATAGGGCTGGAGGATGACGCAGCCGCGCTCGGCCCAGAAGCGCTGCAGGGTCAGGAGCAGCCCCTGGAAGGAGCGGGTCGGGTTCATCGCATCGGGCAGAGTGGCAGAAACAGCCAAGGCTTGGGCCTTCCGAAAGATCGTGGATCGGCGCGTGCATAGACCATGATCCGGGAAAGTGGAATGCGGTTTTCGCGCGGGTTTTGACCTAACTCATTGGCGAAAGACGGATTCGCCGGCTAAAATCTTTTGGCTTGCCCCGATTTGGCTATCGAATCCGTTGCGCCGCCCCCGCTTGATGCTGGAACTTCGACAGACAGCTTTCGTTCATGCAGGAGGAGCTAGCATTTCTTTGCCCGTAGGGTTCGCGGCGTTCGGGGCGAGCGCTTGATGTCGAACCGGCGGGGTCGTTTCGTAGGAGAAGCCCATGTCGTCATCGCGTATGCCGTCATCCCGTATCGTCGCTGCGCTGTTCGGCGCGCTTGGCCTCACCGTCGCAGCCTTCACAATCGCACCGGCGATGGCCGCTCCTGTCTCGGCAGGCACGGCGCAAACCATGCCGGCGCAAGGCGACCTCATCCAGCAGGCACAGTATTACGGCCCGCGGCGCCATTATGGACCGCGTCGCTTCTATGGCCGCCCGGTCTATCGCCCGCGCTGCTTCTTCACCAACAGGCGCGTCTGGACCGGCTATGGCTGGGTCGTCCGCCCCGTGCGCGTCTGCCGCTGAGCCGCCGAAATGTGGCCGTTCTCTGGCCGCAGGATGAAAACAGGCTGAACGACGCGGTTCTGTGCCGTTCAGCTCCAACGCAGTACCTTTCATTCGAAGACGGCGACCGACCATGCGGCAGGGGCTGCAGGCGCCAAGTTGAAGAGGATCGGATCATGTTTCGCAAACTCGCATTCGGCATCGCGACGGCCGCCACACTCGGTGGCCTGTCCTTCGCAGCCGCCCCGGCCATGGCGGCCCCCATCGCGGCGGGAGCCGTCCAGCCCGCTTTGGCTGGGACCCCCGAGGTCGATGGCGCCCAGATCCAGCAGGCACAGTATTATTACGGCCCGCGCCGCTACTATGGACCGCGCCGCTACTACGGGCCGCCGCGCTTTTACGGCCCACGGCGCTATTACGGCCCGCGCTTCTACGGCCCGCCGGTCTATACGCCGCCGCCGTTCTACGGCCCGCGCTACTTCTACTGATCGCCGCGAAGCCTCGCGGCGCCACGGTGCAGCGCTTCGCTGGCGGCCGTGAAACCGCCCTCGGGGCGATTGAGAATGAAAGCCGGCAGCAACGCTGCCGGCTTTTTGCTGTTCAGCACGGCCGTAACGAGGACGCGCACGGCCGGCCGGTCGGCCAGCGCATGGACCGGCCGGATCTCCAGCGCGCCGAAGCCCGTCGCGAGCCCGGCCAGGATTTCGGCCAGCGCCTCGGCGCGGTGGATGATCGCGATCCGCCCGCCGGGCCGGAGCAGACGGCGCGCCGCCTTCAGCCAGTCCCCCAGCCCGCCCTCGACGACATGGGCGGCGCGCCGATTCGGGACCGGCGAGGCCTTCGTCTCCCGCGCCGCATAGAAGGGCGGGTTCATCGCGACGCAAGCGAAACTCGCCGGGATCAGGCCGGCCTCGGTCAAGGCGGCGACTGGGGCAGCGATATCCACAGCCAGCGCCGCGACGCGCGCCTCGAGGCCGTTGGAGGCGATGTTCTCCCGCGCCAGGGCTGCAAGCTCCGGATCGCGCTCGGCCAGCACCACGTGCAGGCGCGGCTGCGCCAGGGCGGCGGCGAGGCCGACCGTGCCGACGCCCGCGCCCATGTCGAGCAGAGGCCCCTCGCCCAGTTCAGGCAAGGCCGCCGCGAGCAGGATCGCGTCGCTGCCGGCGCGATGACCCTTTTTCGGCTGGAGCAGGATCAGGCGCCCATCGAGCAGGCGATCCTCGCCGATTTCGCCGAGCAATGAGGCCGGTTGCGATTCAGCCATCGCGCAGTTCCGCGCCGAAGCCGGCATCGACCAGCAGCGCCCGCGCCCGCATCTTGTCGGCCTCGCGCACCAGCAGCCGGCGCGGGAAGGCGCCGATCATGCCTTCCAGCGCACTGATGTGCTGATCGGCGATCAGGCAATCGAGATTGGCCGAGGCCAGCAGAGCCTCGATGGCTCCGAGCAGGACGATATCGTTGGTGCGGACGAGTTCATGCATGGGCGCATGGAGCCGAAGCCGTGGCCCGCGCGCAAGCCCTCGCTTGCGCGGGTGCGGCGTCCAGGTGCGGCGTCATTGCCGAATTGCGGGGGCTGGCCACCCATGCGACGGTTGTGGCAAGGCATCAGCGCGCCGCGAACTGCGCAAACCGGCCGGAGTGATCGAGATGGGCGTCGTTGTTGCGTTCGAGGACAAGGAAGCGGGCCAGGATGCGGGCAAGGCCCGGATCGAGACCCTGGTCGGCCTGACCCGCGCCGACATGGAGCGCGTCAATGCGATGATCCTGTCGCGCACCGGCTCCGACGTCACCATGATCCCGGAGGTCGCCAACCACCTGATCTCGTCGGGCGGCAAGCGCCTGCGCCCGATGCTGACGCTGGCAACGGCGGCGCTGTGCGATTATCGCGGCGAAGGCCATGTCAAGCTCGCGGCCTCGGTCGAGTTCATGCACACCGCGACATTGTTGCATGACGACGTCGTCGACCAGAGCGACATGCGCCGCGGCAAGCTTGCCGCGCGCATGCTCTGGGGCAATGAGGCGAGCGTGCTCGTCGGCGATTTCCTGCTCGGCCAGGCCTTCAAGATGATGGTCGAGGTCGGCTCGCTGCGCGCCCTCGACATCCTCTCCACCGCAGCCGCCGTGATCGCCGAGGGCGAGGTGCTGCAGCTCTCCGTCGCCAAGAACACCGAGACGACCGAGGACGAGTACCTCGCCGTGATTCGCGGCAAGACGGCGGAGCTCTTCGCCGCCGCCTGCGAGGTCGGGCCCGTCATCGCCGGGGCTGGCAAGGCCAATGCCGCCGCCTGCCGCAGCTACGGCCTCAATCTCGGCATCGCCTTCCAGCTCATCGACGACGCGCTCGACTATGGTGGCGTCGCCTCCAAGCTCGGCAAGAACACCGGCGACGATTTCCGCGAGGGCAAGATCACCTTGCCGGTCGTGCTCTCCTTCCGGCGCGGCACCGACACCGAGCGCGCTTTCTGGCGCCGCACGCTCCAGAACGGCGAGGTCAACGAGGGCGATCTCGAAGAGGCCCAAAGCATCATGCGTCGCCATCGCGCGCTCGACGACACGATCGAGCGCGCCGAGCACTACGCCAAGATGGCCAAGGACGCGCTCGGCCTGTTCCCCGCCTCCCCGATGAAGCAGGCGCTGAACGAGACCGTCGATTTCTGCGTCTCGCGGGCGCATTGAAACACCCTAGCCGCGCCCTACAGCATCGGCTTCTCCCGACAACCGGTCCCCACTTTTCGGGCCGATGCTCCTGCCGAAAGAGGCTTCCACCGCCACCTGGACGGGCCTAGGCTGCCTGTCGGGGCGCATGAAAGCGTGGAGTAGGCCATGACGGCATCATCAGATCGCCAGTCGAAGATCGGGGCTGTCATTCGGGTATCGAGTGGCAATTTCCTGGAAATGTACGATTTCTTCGTCTTCGGCTATTACGCCGCGGCGATCGGCAAGGCCTTCTTCCCATCGGGCAGCGAGTTCGCCCAACTCATGGCGGCGCTGATGACCTTCGGCGCCGGTTTTCTGATGCGGCCGCTCGGCGCCATCGTGCTCGGCACCTATATCGACCATCATGGCCGCCGCGCCGGACTTCTCCTGACGCTCGGGCTGATGGCCTTCGGCACGCTCACCATCGCGCTGGTGCCGACCTATGCGACGATCGGCCTGCTGGCGCCGGTCATCGTCGTGATCGGCCGGTTGGTCCAGGGGTTTTCGGCGGGCGTCGAGCTCGGCGGCGTCTCCGTCTACCTGTCGGAGATCGCGACGCCTGGAAACAAGGGTTTCTATGTCAGCTGGCAGTCCGGCAGCCAGCAGATCGCGGTGATCTTCGTGGCGCTGCTCGGCGTCTGGCTCAGCACCGTCCTGCCGCCCGAAGAGATGACGGCCTGGGGCTGGCGCATCCCGTTCCTGGTCGGTTGCCTGATCGTGCCGCTGATCTTCCTGCTGCGCCGCTCGATGCAGGAGACCGAGGAATTCAGCGAGCGCAAGCAGAGCAGCAATCACCCCTCTCCCCGGGAAATCCTGCGCTCGCTCACTCAGAACTGGCAGGTCGTGATCATCGGCATGCTGCTGGTGACGATGACGACGGTGTCGTTCTATTTCATCACGGCCTACACGCCGACCTTCGGGCGCGAGGTTCTCAAGCTGACGGGCCTCGACGCCCTACTGGTGACGGTTTGCGTCGGCCTGTCCAACCTGTTCTGGCTGCCGGTCATGGGGGCGGTGTCCGACCGGGTCGGACGCAAGCCGCTGCTGATCATCTTCACGCTGCTGATGTTCGTCAGCGCCTATCCGGCCCTGTCCTGGCTCGTCTCCGAGCCGTCCTTCCTCAGGCTGCTGGAGGTCGAGCTCTGGCTCTCCTTCATCTATGGCAGCTATAACGGCGCCATGGTGGTCGCGCTGACCGAGATCATCCCGGTGCAATTGCGCACCACCGGATTCTCGGTCGCCTACAGCCTGGCGACGGCGCTGTTCGGCGGCTTCACACCTGCGGTCAGCACCTATCTGATCGAGATGACGGGGAACCGGGCTGTCGCGGGGCTCTGGCTGATGTTCGCAGCGGCCTGCAGCCTGCTCGCGACCTGGCTGGCCTATCGGCAGCGCCCGCAGGTCGCGGTGGCGGCCATGAGCCGCGCCGGATTGTCACCCGGCGGCTGACGCCACGCGGCGGCGGTCAACGCAGCACGGTCGGCTTGACCCACCAGCCCGGCCGGCTCTTCTGCAGCGCCTTGGCGGCTGCGGCGCTCGCCCGGCAATCATCGAACAGGGCAAAGCAGGTCGCGCCCGAACCCGACATGCGAGCGAGCCGGCAGCCGGGCAAGGCCGCCAGCACGGCAAGCACCTCGCCGAGAACCGGAGCCACGCGTCGCGCCGGGGCTTCGAGGTCGTTGCCGCTTTCGGCGAGCGCCGCGATCAGGCCGGTGGTCGGTCCTGGAGCTGCCCCGACCGAGCTACGCGTCATTGCGAGCACCCGGGTCTTGCCTTCGGCAAGCCCGAGTACAGGCTCCGCGAAGCAATCCAGGGGGGCGTCGAGCGCTGCCGCTTCTGGATTGCTTCGCTGCGCTCGCAATGACGGTTTGGCCTGGCCCTCATGCACAGCAGGCAAGGCCGGCTGCAAACCCAGCGCCCTGAACACCGCCGCCGTCTCGACCGGCACGCCCGGATTGACCAGCACGGCGAAAAGCGGCGGCAGATGCAAGGGCTCGCCGAGGCGTTCACCGATGCCGGCCATCACCCGTGCCCGCGAATCCAGGCAAACAGGCACATCGGCTCCGACCCTGGCCGCTGCGCGCAGCAAAGCCGGCTCGCCACGCGCAATTCCGTTCAAGCGCGCCAGCAGGCGCAGCGCGCCCGCCGCATCGGCCGAACCGCCGCCAATGCCCGATGCCACGGGCAGGCGCTTGACGAGGTGGAAGCGGCCCCAGCGCAGCGGGCCGGCTTCATCGGCAAGCGCGCGGGCAGCGCGCAGGACGAGGTTGCGCTCATCGGCTTCGAGCCCGCCGCCAAGCGGGCCGCCAATGCTCAAGCCGAGTTCCAGCCCGGGCTCGAGCGTCAGTTCATCGCCGACGCCGGCGAAGGCGACCAGGCTTTCGAGCTCGTGATAGCCGTCGGCACGCCGGCCGAGCACCTTCAGGCTCAGATTGACCTTGGCGCGGGCACGGGTCGTCAGCGCGGCTGACATGGGAGATCCGGGGCGGTGGGTGGCGGCTAGAACGGTGTCCATTCACGTTGACCCGTCATTGCGAGCGCAGCGAAGCAATCCAGGGCCGTCGAGCGAGCCCTCTTGGATTGCTTCGTCGCTATCGCTCCTCGCAATGACGATGCAAGCCGTATGGAAAACGATCCAGGCCTCAGCCGCCGTCCTTCTTCGGCTCGGCGGCGTTGGCGGAAGGCGAATCCTCCAGGCCGCGCTCGATCTTCTGCTTGATCTTGACCAGATCCTCAGGCTCCGGGCTGAGATCGCGGGCCGCATTCCACTGGAAGGTCGCCTCCAGCTTGCGGCCGGTGCGCCAATAGACATCGCCGAGATGGTCGTTGATCACCGGGTCGGAGGGGCGCAATTCCATGGCGCGCTCGAGCTCGCGCGACGCATCGTCATAGCGTCCCAGCCGGTAATAGGCCCAGCCGAGCGAGTCGGTGATGTAGCCGTCGCGCGGCCTGAGTTCGACGGCGCGGCGCAGCATGCTGAGCGCCTCGTCGAGCTTGAGATGCTGATCGACCAGCGAATAGCCGAGATAGTTCAGCACCAGCGCGCGTTCGCGGCCGAGCGGCTCCGGCATCAGCTCCAGCGCCTTACGCAGATCCGCCTCGGCCTCGGGCCAGCGCTTGATGCGCTCGCGCGCGATGCCGCGGAAATAGAACAGATCCCAGTTCGCCCGCCCGGGAACCGCGAGCTTGGCGATGGCCTTGTCGTAAGTCTCGGCGGCCTCGCTGAAGAGCTTGCGGGTGCGGTAGACATTGCCGAGCGCCGAGAGCGCATCGACATCGTCGGGGCGTTCCGTGATCAGCGCCTGCAGATGCTTGATCGATTCCTCAGATTTGCCGAGGGTCTCCAACGCCAGGCCCGCCTGGATCTCGGCATTGGGCCGCAGCGGCGAGGTCGCCGGCATCTTGTCGTAGACCGCGACGGCATCCTCGGGTTGCTTCGAGCGTTCGAGGATATCCCCGAGCGTCAGGATCGCCAGATCATGGCTGGGGTCGAGATAGATCGCCAGGCGCAGATAGAGCAGCGCGGCGGCCTCGTCGCCCTGGCGATTGCCGGCGCTGGCCAGGCCGTAGAGGACTTCGGCCGCGCCCTGCTGGGCCGTGCCGACCTGGCGGGCGAGCGGCTCGCGCGCAGCAACCCGCGCAAGCCCGTCCCGGACGATGGGATGATTGGGCAAGAGGCGGTCGAATTCGCCATAGGTCGCGGCAGCGCCGTCATAATTGCCGTTGCGCGCCTGCAGGCGGGCCCAGAGATCGACCAGGCGCAGCGTCGTCTTTTCCGCGTCATAGGCGCTCTTCAGGCGCTTCTCGGCGTCGACCTTGCGTCCGGCGATGTCGAGGATCAGGCCGGCATGGTAATCGCGGAAGAGGTTGTAGGAAGCCTCGCCCTTGAGTCGGTCGAGCGTCTCGAGCGCCTTGTTGGTCTGGCCGGAGCCGGCATAGGCCCAGGCCGAGAGCAAGGTCGCGGTGATGTCGGCGGCGCGGCCGCGGCCGCCGCGCTGGAGATGGTTGCGCGCGGTCTGGTAACTCTTCTGCTTGATCGCGCGGATGCCGACCGCGAGCTGGGCCAGGCCGTTGCTGGGATCACGCTGGATCAGCTTCTCGGCGGCGCGGAAGGCATCGCTCATCGCGCCATCGGCCAGGAAGGCGACGAAGCCGCGCTCCAGCAGATCATTGTTCAGCGGATCGCCCTTGATCGCCTCGCGCAGATAGACCGAGGCCGCGCCGAGATCGCGCCCGGCACCCGCGACGATCGCGGCCAGGTAATTGCCTTCCAGGCTGTCGGCGGGCTCCAGCTGTTCCGTCGTGCGCGTCGCAGCCGCCCCTTGAGCCGAGGCACCGGCCTGCAATGCGAGAAAAAACACCAGGGCGACCGCCGTGCTCGGGCCGCGGCCCCTCAATCGAAACGTCACGATTGTCATTCTCCCTCGGTCCGCAGCCTGTATGTCACGCGGGGCCATACATCAGCGCGACCGGGACCACTTCGCTTAAGCGTTCAAGATGGCGGTTTCCGGGCGGACGGGCAAGCCGTAGCAGCGCTGCTGGGCCGAATCCGTAGCAGCGATGCAACAATCGGACAGAAGCTTGCTGCGCCGCAACGTTCCCGCAGTTTTCAGTACCCGTATCTCAAGAATTTAAGGCTAGGACGGAAGCGTTCGCATGCACCGCGACGATTCACCTGGGATCATTCAAATGAAAAAGATCGTTTTGAGCATTGCCGCCGTCGCCCTGCTGGCCGGTTTCGCCGCCGGCTGCGCGAAGCCCGAGCCCACCAAGCCGGCCCCGAGCGTCGTCCGCAAGGGCTGAGTCGGCAGTATCGCCTGCAAAGTGAAAAGGCGCGCCGTGAAAGCGGCGCGCCTTTTCGTTATCTACACCAGTGATTTATGCCGGTTCAGGCTCACATATTCGAATAGCCCGGCCCGCCGCCGCCCTCGGGCACCATCCAGGTGATGTTCTGGGCCGGGTCCTTGATGTCGCAGGTCTTGCAGTGGACGCAGTTCTGCGCGTTGATCACGAAGCGCGGCTCGGTCTTCGCCTCGGCATCCTTGTAGACCACCTCATAGACGCCGGCCGGGCAGTAAAGCCGCGCCGGCTCGCCATAAACAGGCAGATTCTTGTCGATCGGGATCGAGGGGTCGGTCAGCTTCAGATGCGCTGGCTGGTCTTCCTCATGATTGGTCGAGGACAGGAAGACCGATGACAGCTTATCGAAGGAAATCTTGCCGTCCGGCCTGGGATAGACGATCGGCTTGACCTCGCTGAGAGGCTTCAGCGTCGCGTAATCCGGCTTGCCGTGCTTGAGCGTGCCGAAGGGCGACCAACCGAAGAGCTGGTTCAGCCACATGTCGATGCCGCCCAGCCCGATGCCCAGCAGCGTGCCGTATTTCGACCAGAGCGGCTTGACGTTGCGCACCGGCTTGAGATCGCGCCCGATGGCGCTGTCGCGCCAGCCGGTCTCGATCTCGACCACCTCGTCATATGAGCGACCGGCCGCCAAAGCGGGCGCGAGATGCTCAGCCGCCTGCATGCCCGAGAGGATGGCGTTATGGCTGCCCTTGATGCGCGGCACGTTGACGAAGCCCGCCGCGCAACCGATCAGCGCCCCGCCCGGGAAGGTGAGCTTCGGCACCGACTGGAAGCCGCCCTCGGTGATGGCGCGCGAACCATAGGACAGGCGCTTGGCACCATCGAAGAGATCGCGAATCAGCGGATGGGTCTTGAAGCGCTGGAACTCGTCGAAGGGCGAGAGCGTCGGGTTGGTGTAGTTGAGATGCACGACGAAGCCGACGGTGACCAGGTTGTCGTCGAAATGATAGAGGAAGGAGCCGCCACCGGTGCCGTTGTCGAGCGGCCAGCCGAAGGAGTGCTGCACCCGGCCTTTGTGAAACTTCTCCGGCTTGACCTGCCAGATTTCCTTCAGGCCGATGCCGTATTTCTGCGGCTCGCGCCCCTCATCGAGCCCGAACTTGCGGATGGCGATCTTGGAGAGCGAGCCGCGCGCGCCCTCGCCGAGCAGCGTATAGCGGCCGCGCAATTCCATGCCGCGCGTAAAGCGCTCCGAGACCGTGCCATCCCTGGCGATGCCCATGTCACCGGTGGCGACGCCGGCGACCGAACCATCCTCGTTGAACAGCAATTCAGCGGCGGCGAAGCCCGGATAGATCTCGACGCCGAGCGCCTCGGCGCGGCCTGCGAGATATTTCGCCACGAGGCCGAGCGAACCGACGAAGTTGCCGTGGTTGTTCATCAGCTTCGGCATGCCGAAATTGGGCAGGCGGATGCCGTTGGGCTCGGTCAGGAAATAGAAGATGTCCTCGCTGACTTCCGTCGTCAGCGGGCGGGCCTCGTCCTGGCGCCAATCGGGCAGGAGCGCATCGAGGCCGACCGGGTCGATCACGGCGCCCGACAGGATGTGAGCGCCGACTTCGGCGCCCTTCTCGACCACCACGACGGAGATCGTCTCGTCGAGCTGCTTCAGGCGGATGGCGGCGGCAAGGCCGGCTGGACCGGCGCCGACGATGACGACGTCATAGTCCATGCTCTCGCGCGGTTCGCTCTGCGCTTCCTTGAGATCCATCCTGCCCTCCGGAGGCCTTCGACTGGCTTAAAGCCAATTAGTTTATATGTGAACTACATCGCCTGCCCGTTCAAGCCGCGCATGGCGCAAGACAGACGCATGCCGCAAGACAGACATGGCTTCAGTCTGGAAACCCTCTATCGAAGCGCGCGTTCCAATTTGCAACTGCGGCGGCTCGCGAAGACGCATATGTGCATGCTAGAACCCCAGCGATGATGTCCACCGCCGCGCCAGATCCTGTTGAACTTCTCGCCTGGTACGCCGAGATGGGCGTCACCGAGGCGCTCGACGAGACGCCGCACGACCATTTCATGGAAGCGCCGCAGCCCGCCGCGACGCGCCCTGCGCCGCCGCAGCTCGTGCGCGCAACCGCAGCGGCCGCCCGGCCGGCCCTGCCGGCGACGGCTACGGCCCCCGACGATGCCGCCCTCACCGCCAGGACGATGGCGCAGCAGGCCACGACGCTCGACGAGCTGAAGGAGGCGCTCGCGCAATTCGAGGGCTGCGCGCTGAAGGCGACCGCCAAGAACCTGGTCTTTTCCGACGGCAATCCGGCCGCCCGATTGATGCTGGTCGGCGAGGCGCCAGGCGCCGACGAGGACCGCATCGGCCTGCCCTTCGTCGGGCGCTCCGGGCAATTGCTCGACCGGATGCTGGCCGCGATCGGCCTCAACCGGAAGGAGCATGTCTATATCGCCAATCTCCTGCCCTGGCGGCCGCCGGGCAACCGCACGCCGACGCCGCAGGAGGTCGCGATCTGCCTGCCCTTCATCCAGCGCCAGATCCAGCTCGCCAACCCCGATATCCTGGTCTGCATCGGCGCGCCCTCGGCGCAGGGGCTGCTCGGCCTCACCGGCATCCTCGCATCGCGCGGCAAATGGCTGGAATACGACACAGGCACGCGGCGCATCCGCGCCATGGCAACGCTGCACCCGGCCTATCTGCTGCGACAACCCTTGCAGAAGCGTTTGGCCTGGCGCGACCTGCGGGCGCTGAAGGCCGCGCTCGACGCCAAGACCTGACACCCGGTTGGACATGCCAGCCCTCATCCCGAGGAGCCATTCCTCACGCGAGTGGCGAATGGCGAGTAGCGAATGGAAGCCTTACCTCGCCATTCGCCATGAGCAGTGGCGAATAGCGAATAGCGAACGGAAGCCTTACCTCGCTATTCGCCACTCGCCGTGAGGAATGGGCTCGGATCGTTTCCAACCGGACCTGCCCCTTGGACATAACGTCCTGCGGCGCTACGGGCCGCAGAAACGCACCGCCGGTTTGACTAACGTCGCCGTTGGCGGCGATGCTGTTTTGGCGAAGTCGTACAACCCGCTTTTCGCGGCGAAGCCGGACGGAGCCCTGCGATGACGATCGACGCTTTTCTGCTCTCGCGCATCCAGTTCGCCTTCACCATTTCCTTCCACATCGTCTTTCCCGCCTTCACCATCGGGCTCTCGGCCTATATTGCGACGCTGCTGGGCCTCTGGCTCAAGACAGGCGACCAGAAATTTCATCTGCTGGCGCGGTTCTGGACCAAGATCTTCGCCGTCTCCTTCGCCATGGGCGTGGTCTCCGGCATCGTGCTGTCCTACCAGTTCGGCACCAATTGGAGCCGGTTCTCGCTCGTCGTCGGCAACGTCATCGGCCCCTTGATCGGCTATGAGGTGCTGACCGCCTTCTTCCTGGAGGCCTCGTTCCTCGGCGTGATGCTGTTCGGCTGGAAGCGCGTGCCGCCCTGGCTGCATTGTCTCTCGGCCATCATCGTCGCCGGCGGCACGGCGCTGTCGGGCTTCTGGATCCTCTCGGCCAATAGCTGGATGCAGTATCCGGTGGGGCACGAAGTCCGCGACGGCATCGCCTACCCGCTCGACTGGATGCAGATCGTTTTCAACCCGACCTTCCCGCTGCGCTACATGCACATGATGACGGCGGCCTATCTCACCACCGCCTTCGTCGTGCTGGCGACAGGCGCGCGCCATCTGATCGCCGGCCATCGCACCGAATCGGCCAGGACGATGGTGCGCATGGCGATCCTGATGATCGCGATCACCGCCCCGGTGCAGGCGCTGATCGGCGATTTCCACGGCAAGCAGACCGCCAAATACCAGCCGGCCAAGCTCGCCGCGATCGAGGCGCATTGGGATTCGTCGAAGCCCGCCCCGCTCGTGCTCTTCGCCTGGCCCGACGAGCAGGCCGGCCTCAACCGCTTCGAGATCTCCATCCCCGGGCTGGCGAGCCTGCTGACCCATGGCAGCATGGACGCGCTCTTTCCCAGCCTCAACGATTTCGCGCTCGAGGACAGGCCGCCGGTCAAGATCCCCTTCTTCGCCTTCCGCGCCATGGTCGGCATCGGCGTGCTGATGATCGGGTTCGGCTGGCTCGGCGCCTTTCTGTGGTGGCGGGGCCGGGTCTTCGAGGCGCGGCGCTGGCTCTGGCTCGCGCAATATAGCTGGCCGGCCGGCTTCATCGCGATCCTGTCGGGCTGGTTCGTCACCGAAGTCGGCCGCCAGCCCTGGCTGGCGACGGGGGTGATCCGCTCCAAGGATGCGGTCTCGCCGATAACGACGCTGGAGGTCGCGATCTCGCTGGCGCTCTTCGTCTGCGTCTACTGCGTGGTGTTCACGGCTGGAATCCTGCTGATCAACCGCTTGATCGACAAAGGGCCCGACGAGATCGACGACAAGGACGCGCCTGAGCAGCCGTCGAAGCGCACACTCAAGGCGGCGCAGGGCCCGGCCTCGGCGCTGTTCGGCAACGGCCATCCCGGCGACGACAGAATCCAACCCCAGAGCTGAGGAGAGACCGACAATGGAATGGTATCTCCCCGTGATCTGGGCCGGGCTGATCGGCACCGCCGTGATGCTCTATGTCGTACTCGACGGTTTCGACCTCGGCATCGCGATCCTGTTTCCCGCGACGCAGGACGAGGCCGAGCGCGACCAGATGATGAACTCGGTCGCGCCCTTTTGGGACGGCAACGAGACCTGGCTGGTTCTGGGTGGCGGCGGGCTGTGGGTCGCCTTCCCCATGGCCTACGCCATCATCATGCCGGCCTTCTACATCCCGGTGATCCTGATGCTGCTGGCGCTGATCTTCCGCGGCGTCGCCTTCGAGTTCCGCTGGGTGGCGAAACCGAAGCACCGCATCTGGGACCTCGCCTTCTGGCTCGGCTCGACCATCGCCGCCTTCGCGCAGGGGCTGATCCTGGGCGGTTTGATCCAGGGCATCACGGTCGCGAACGGGCAGTTCGCGGGCAAGCCCTTCGACTGGCTGACGCCATTTTCCGTGATGTGCGGAGCGGGTGTCGTCGTCGGCTACGCGCTGCTGGGCGCGACCTGGCTGGTCTACAAGACCGAAGGCGCGGTCGCCGAGCGGGCCCGGGCCCAGGCGAAGCTGCTGCTGCTTTGCCTGATGGCCTTCGCAATCCTGGTCTCGCTGTGGACGCCCTACGCCCATCCGCGCATCGCCGAGCGCTGGTTCACGCCCGCCAACTTCGCCCTGCTCTGGCCCTTCCCGCTGCTCACCGCCTATTGCGGCTGGATGGTCTGGAAGCGGCTGCACGGACAGCACGAGTTCACGCCGTTTGCCTTCACCATCGCGATCTTCGTGCTCTGCTTCCTCGGCCTCGCGATCTCGAACTATCCCTATCTCGTGCCGCCCGGCCTGACGATCTGGGACGTGGCGGCAGCGCCCGCCTCGCATGTCTTCGTGCTGATCGGAATGAGCTTCCTGCTGCCGATGATCCTGTTCTACACGGCCTTCGTCTACTGGACCTTCCGCGGCAAGGTGAAGCTCGACGGCGGCTATCATTGACCGGCCGGCGATGGTCACGCGCCGCCATGGTGCTTGCTCAGGGCAATCCGTCCGGCCAGAGCTGCGACATATGCAGGATGCGCAGGATTCGGATCGCTCTGCTGTCGATGCGGTAGGCCGCGATATAGGGCGTGCCGCCGACGATGAGTTCGCGCGTTCCTTCGACACGGCCGGGACGGCCGCTCTCCGGAAAGGCCAGCAGCACCTCCACATGCTGCTCGATGCGCTCGTCGAGCGCGACGGCGGCACGCGGATTGTCGGTTGCGACATAATCGAAGATACGCTCGCGATCGGCGACCGCGAGCACGCTCCAATCGAGCCTCACGCCTTGGCGTCCGGCGTGCGCGCCAGGGCCGCCCGGCGCTTCTCGGCGAAGCGAGCCTTGACCTCGGCATGATCCGTCGCGGGGCTGGTATCGGCGAGCGCCTCGAGCACCTTCGCACGGAACCACGCCTCGTGCCGGGCCGGGTCGATCAGCTCCAGGGGCAGAGCGCCCTCATTGGCGGTTCTGGTCAGCAGGATTCGCACCGCGTCCGAGACGGTCAGCCCCGCCTCCTGCAGAACGGCCGCCGCCCGTTCCTTCACACGCGGATCGATACGGGCTTGAACGAGATCGCTTGCTGCCATGATCACTTCTCCATTCCGGCGGGCACCGTAATGCAATTGATTGACGCTTCCAAATAAGAGCGGAACCCTCCGCCGCAAGACGACTTGAGTTTCCGGCCCCGCTCGCAGAGATTGGCGGCCGAGAGAGCGGAGTGCCTGCCATGCAATGGGAAGATTATCGCCAGTCCGAGAATGTCGAGGACCGGCGCGGCGGCGGCACCTATGCCGGCCTGCCCGGCGGGCGCGGCGGCGTCGGCATCGGCACCATGGTCGTGCTCGGCCTGGTCGGCTGGGCGCTCGGCATCGATCCACGCCTCCTGATCGGCGGAGCGGAACTGATCGGCGGCATTGGCGGGCGCAGCGCCCCGACCCAGGAAACCCGGCAATCCTCGGGGCCGCCCTCGGACGAGATGGGCCGCTTCGTCTCGGCCGTGCTGGCGCAGAACGAGGACGTCTGGACCAAGGTGCTGCCGCAGCAGGCGAATACGCGCTACCAGGCGCCGCGCCTCGTGCTGTTTTCGGGCGTCGACCGCTCCGGCTGCGGCACCGCCCAGGCGGCAATGGGACCGTTCTATTGCCCGCCGGACAAGAAGGTCTATCTCGACCTCTCCTTCTTCCAGGAGATGCAGCGCAAGCTCGGCGGCGGCGGCGATTTCGCCTATGCCTATGTCATCGGCCATGAGGTCGGCCATCACATCCAGAACCTGATCGGCATCCTGCCCAAGGCGAACCAATTGCGCGAGCGCTCCTCGGAGCGAGACGCCAACGCGATCTCGGTGCGCATCGAATTGCAGGCGGACTGCTTTGCCGGCGTCTGGGCCAACAACATCCAGGCGATGGGCCGGATCGACCAGAGCGATGTCGACGAGGCGATGAAGACCGCCGCAGCGATCGGCGACGACAAGCTGCAGAAGGCCTCGCAGGGCGTCGTCGTGCCCGATTCCTTCACCCATGGCTCCTCGGCGCAGCGCACGCGCTGGTTCACCACCGGCCTGCGCTCAGGCTCGATGCAGAGCTGCGATACCTTCAGGACGAACCAGCTTTAGGGCGAGAGCTGACAAGGCTCGTTGCGGGCGGAGAGCCGCAGCTCGGCGGCAGATGGCCCCGGTGCTGCGCGCCTTCATCGATTTCGCGACCAGCAGCGCCAAGGCGCGATAGCCGGCCTGACCCCGGCGCGTGCGCTCAGGCGCCCGCCCGTTCCCGCCGCACCGACAGGCGGCGCGGGGCGCCGCCGAGCCTGCCCGCGAGAACGAGCCCCTTGGGCACGACGAGGCCGGCGCGCAATCGTCTTGCGCCGAAGGAGATCGCCGCGCGCTCGCGCAGCGAACCGGCGACGCCGCGCAAGGGAATCAAGGCCGGGCTGTCAGGCGCAAGCATGAGATGCCGGTCGACGACCTGGGCCCAATGCGACTGCGGCGCATCGCCCGCATCGAGCAGGAGCAACCAGTCGCCGCGCGCCTGCGCCGCGCCGAGATGCCAGCCCTCCGCGGCGCCCGTCCGCAGATAACTCGCGCCGGTGGCGTCGGCCAATCGCTCGACCTCGCGATCGCCGGTGGCATCGACCACGACGGCATGGCCAAGGAAGCCATCGGCGACAGCGGGAATGAGGACCGCGAAGGTCGCGGCAAGCAGGCTGGGAGGGCCATCGGCCCGGATCACGGCTGTGAGCATGCGCAAATCCATATGACGCAGCGCAACATGTCGCAATCCTGTCACTTGCAATTTGTTCCCTATATGTTCACATTGGAAACATAGAAACACGCCGATTCCCGGCAGTTTCCAGGACGGTTCAGCGTCATGCGCCAGGCCACCCCCTCTGCCACGCCCTCTGCCACGCCCTCTGCGAGACCCTCTTCGCGGCCGATTCCGCTCAAGCGGCATGACAGCGAGCCGGCCTCGGTTTCCGCACGCGTCGCACCGCTCGACCCGATGGCCTATGCTGGGCATCGGATCGACCCGGAACGCCGGCGCGGGCGCGGCGCCACGATCAATCCAGGCGGGCGCTTCGAGGCCGAGCAGCGCGTCCTTGAGGATGACGGCTGGGGCACGCTCGGCGAGTTGCCCGCCTTCAAGACAGAGGTCTCGATCGAGAAGCCGCGCACGATCATTACCCGGAATGACTCCCCGGATATTTCGTTCGACCGCTCGATCAACCCCTATCGCGGCTGCGAGCATGGCTGCGTCTATTGCTTCGCGCGGCCGAGCCACGCCTATCTCGGCCTGTCGCCGGGGCTCGACTTCGAGAGCAAGCTGACGGCCAAGCCCGATGCGGCGATCCTGCTGGAGAAGGAGCTCAGCGCGCCGTCCTACCAGCCGCGCACCATCGCGATCGGCACCAATACCGACGCCTATCAGCCGATCGAGAAGAAGCTGCGGATCATGCGCTCGATCCTGGAGGTGCTGGCGAAGTTCAACCATCCGGTCGGGATCGTGACGAAATCGGCGCTGGTCCAGCGCGACATCGACATCTTGGCGCCGATGGCCGTGAAAGGCCTCGCCAAGGTCGCGATCTCGCTGACCACGCTCGACCCCAAGACCGCCCGCACCATGGAGCCGCGCGCCGCTTCGCCGGCCAAACGCCTGGAGACGATCAGGGCTTTGTCGGAGGCCGGCATCCCGGTCACGGTCTTGGTCGCGCCGATCATTCCGGCGATCAACGAGCATGAGATCGAGCGCATTCTCGACGCCGCCAAGGCCGCCGGCGCACGCGAGGCGGGCTATGTCTTGCTGCGGCTGCCGCTGGAGGTGAAGGATCTGGTGCAGGACTGGCTGCTGACGCACCACCCCGACAAATTGCGCCATGTCGTCTCGCTGATCCGCTCGACGCGCGGCGGCAAGGATTACGACCCGGCCTGGGGCCAGCGCCAGGTCGGCTCGGGGCCTTATGCCTGGATGATCGGGCGGCGCTTCGAGATGGCGGCCGAGCGGCTCGGCTTCAACGCGACGAGGCTCAGGCTGCGCAACGACCTGTTCCTGAAGCCCGAGAAAGAAAAGGCGCAATTGAGTTTGTTTTGACGAGCGGCAAGGCCGCATCGTCATGCTCGCCCTTGTGGCGGGCATCCACGTCTTGAACACGGCCCCTCGCCGAAAGAAGACGTGGATGGTCGGGACAAGCCCGACCATGACGAGGAGCGCGCCGGCCCGATGACGTGGACAGCATGCCGAAAGCATGGCCGGCCGGCAACGCATGTTGCATAAGGCGCGGCATGAGCGCCGATTTCAGCCGTGAGACACAAGCCATCGCAACCGGGTTCTGGCCGCTGGCCGGGATCGACGAGGTCGGGCGCGGGCCGCTGGCCGGGCCGGTCGTGGCCGCGGCCGTGATCCTCGACCCGGATCACGTGCCGGCAGGGCTGTGCGATTCGAAGGCTCTGAGCGCTGCACGCCGCGAGGAGCTGTTCGGCGCGATCGCCGCGAGCGCGCTCGGCATCGGCGTCGCCAGCGCCACGGCGGCCGAGATCGACGTCATCAACATCCGGCAGGCGACGCTGCTGGCGATGCGGCGCGCGGTCGCCGCGCTGCCGGTGCGGCCGGTCTTCGTGCTGGTCGACGGCAACGACCCGCCGGCCCTGCCCTGCGCCTGCGAGACGATCATCCAGGGCGACGCGCTCGTCGCCTCGATCGCGGCGGCCTCGATCATCGCCAAGGTGACGCGCGACGCGATGATGGCCCGACTCTGCCGGCGCTACCCGGCCTATGGTTTCTCAGCCCATGTCGGTTACGGCACGCCGGCGCATCGCGCCGCGCTCGAGGTGCACGGCCCCTGCCCCGAGCACCGCTTCTCCTTCGCACCGGTGAAGGGCGTCTGGCAGCGCTGAGACCTCGCCGAAGACGGTTCTCCGTCATGGTCGGGCTTGTCCCGACCATCCACGCCTTGCACCCGACCTAGCAACGCATCTCGGCATCGTTGTCGCCCGCAAGCCGCGCCGCAAGGCGTGGATGGTCGCCACAAGGGCGACCATGACGAGAAGGCAGCCGCACTCATCGCTCAGATCCGCGTTAACCTGCGCTTAGGAAATTCGCCTGACTCGCCAAAGGGCTAGGCAAAAGCTGCAGCCCCAAAACGAGACGCATTTTTTTCATCGCGGAAACCCGGCTTTTACCCTGACTCGGCAATATCGCGACTGTTCAAGTTGCGTAACGGTCTTGGGGCGTCATGGGTATTTTGCGTACCGGGACCACCAGCGCCGCCGTCCGGATTCAAGTTCCGCGTACCGGACGGCCCGCGCTGCAGTCACCGATCAAGGCTCCACGGCTCGAAGCGGCCGGCCTTCCTCTGGAACTCCCTCTCGACCAGGTGCTCGTCGGCGACTGCGTCGCCGCGCTTGAGCGCCTGCCCCCGGCCAGCGTCGACCTCGTCTTCGCCGACCCGCCCTATAATCTCCAGCTCGGCGGCGACCTGCGCCGGCCCGACGACAGCCTTGTCGACGCCGTCGACGACGATTGGGACAAATTCTCGTCCTTCGCCGATTACGACGCCTTCACGCGCGCCTGGCTTACGGCCTGCCGCCGCGTGCTGAAGCCCGACGGCGCGCTCTGGGTCATCGGCTCCTATCACAACATCTTCCGCGTCGGCTCGATCCTGCAGGATCTCGGCTTCTGGATGCTGAACGACATCGTCTGGCGCAAGGCCAATCCGATGCCGAATTTCCGCGGCCGGCGCTTCACCAATGCGCATGAGACGCTGATCTGGGCGGCGCGCGGAGCCTCATCGAAATACACGTTCCACTACGAGGCGCTGAAGGGCGGCAATGACGACCTGCAGATGCGGTCGGACTGGTATCTGCCGCTCTGCACCGGCGAGGAGCGCCTGAAGGATGATGCGGGGGTGAAAGTCCACCCGACGCAGAAGCCCGAGGCCCTGCTCGCCCGCGTCATGCTCTCGGCCAGCAATCCCGGCGACGTGATCCTCGACCCCTTCTTCGGCACGGGCACGACCGGCGCCGTCGCCAAGGCGCTCGGCCGGCGCTTCATCGGGCTGGAGCGCGATCCCGCCTATGCCGCCGCCGCTCGCAAGCGCATCGCCGCCATCGAGCCGCTGCCGCCGGAAGCCTATTCGACCGCGCCCTCCAAGCGCAGCGAGCCGCGCGTGCCCTTCCTCAGCCTGGTCGAAGCCGGGCTGGTGAAGGCCGGCGAGAGCGTCACGGACGAAAAGCGCCGCCACAAGGCGACGATCCGCGCCGACGGCACGCTGATGCTGGGTCCGGCGGTCGGCTCGATCCACAAGGTCGGAGCGCTGGCCCAGGGCCTGCCGAGCTGCAATGGCTGGACCTTCTGGCATGTCGACCGGCCGGCCGGGCTGATGCTGCTCGACGTCCTGCGCGGCGAGATCAGGGCGCAGATGACGGCGGCCTGAGCGCCGCCAGCCCGGCCTCGACCACCTTCAGCATCAGGCTCGGGAACGGCTCGTCGCGCAGCTTGCCACGCGGCGTGAAGCGCATGCCCAGCGGGGCTTGCGACGTCGCCGGCGCCTTCGCCACCAGCACGGTCAATTCCAGCGGAAAATGCGTGAAGACATGGCGCACCGGCGTGCCCAGCTTGCGCCAGCGCGTCACGAATGGCGCGTCCTGCGCGGCGCCATCCAGTTCGTAGTCGGCGCGCCAGTCGCTGGTCGGCACCTCGGCCATGCCGCCGAGCAGGCCCTTGTTCGGGCGCGTGCGAACCAGGAGCGCGCCATCCTCACGCAGCAGCACGAAGGCGGCGCCATAACGGGTGACGCCTGCCTTCTTCGCGGCCTTGCGCGGATAGCTCTCCTGGGTTCCGGCAGTTCGCGCCCGGCAGGGCTCGCGCCAGGGGCAGATGCCGCAAGCCGGATTGCGCGGCGTGCAGATCGTCGCGCCGAGATCCATCAGCGCTTGTGCGAAATCGCCCGGACGCGCCATCGGCAGCAGCGCCAGAACATGCTCGCGAATCACAGGTTTGGCGCCGGGCAGCGCCGCCTCGATGGCGAAGAGCCGGGTCATGACGCGCTCGACATTGCCGTCGACGGCGGCAGCGGGCCTGTCGAAGGCGATCGCGGCCACGGCGCCTGCGGTATAGGCGCCGATGCCCGGCAGGGCGCGCAAGCCCGCTTCGGTATCGGGGAAGCGGCCGCCATGGCTCGCCGTCACGGCCTTGGCGCAGGCGTGCAGATTGCGGGCGCGCGAGTAATAGCCGAGCCCGGCCCAGGCCTGCATGACCTCCTCTGAGGGCGCAGCTGCGAGCGCCTCGACCGTCGGAAACCGCGCCATGAAGCGCTCGAAATAGGGTTTCACCGCCGTGATCGTGGTCTGCTGCAGCATGATCTCGGAGGCCCAGACGCGATAGGGGTCGGGCCTTTCGCCCGGCAGCACCCGCCAGGGCAGGCTGCGGCGATGGCGGTCATACCAGGCGAGGAGATCGGCCGCCTTGGCAGCGGGCTGTCGCGTTGCGAGGGGCATCTGCGTTGCGAGGGTCATGACCCCGGTTTAGCGTGCCGCTCCCCGACCGCAAGATGCGAACTTCCATGAGCCTCCGCGATCATATGACCATCTCGTCGGAGAGGCTTGCGTCACGCGACGCGCTGACGATCAAGCGGATCGTGCGCGTGAACCATGCCGGGGAATACGGTGCGATCCGCATCTATTCGGCGCAGACCGCGGTGGCGCGCCGGCTCTGGCCTGACATGGTGTCCGCTTTGGGACAGATGTTGGCTGACGAGATCGACCACTGCGCCAAATTTTTCGCCGCAATGCCAGCGCGCGGCTCGCGTCCGTGCCGCATCATGCAGCTATGGAGTCTCGGTGGATCTCTGCTCGGCTTGCTGACGGCATTGATGGGGCGACAGGCGATTTGGATTTGCACCGCAGCGGTTGAAGAGGCTGTGCACCGACACCTCGATGACCAGTTGCACTTCCTGCAAAGCCGGGACGTCGGCCTCCACGCCATCATTAGCAGCATCCGTGAGGAGGAATTGGCGCATCTTCATCATGCTGAAGCGCAACTCGGCGGTGAACAACAACGCGCGCTGCAGACAGTGCTGCAATCCACCATTGCGGCAGCCACCGAAACTCTGATCTGGCTTTCGACATGGGGGGATTCCACCCGCATGACGCGCGCGCTGCGGCAAGCGTCCCCGTAACGGCCAACGATTATGCTGTTTGGGCGCCGATGCCGCGACGCCTCTTCCCTTCTCCCCTCGGGGGAGAAGGTGGCGCGCAGCGCCGGATGAGGGTGTGCCCTCTCAATAGGAGGCGCTCCGGCGCGGTTGCGCCCCAACAATCAACGGCACACCCTCATCCCTGCCCTTCTCCCATACGGGAGAAGGGTTCCCCGCGCCCTTCGGCCGAACCGAGATCCTGCTCATTCAGAAATTTCGCGCTTACCAGCAGCATTCGTGATTCAGTACAAGGATGTAGATGACTGGCCATTGGTCGCGGACAAGCTCAAGTCCTCCACCCAAAGCCGCCCCCAGCGCCGCACTGCCCCCACCCGCTTGCACCCTACCGACGCCACGCCCACAATGGTGCATGGCTGCCAAACCCCTCGCCGACCTGATTGATGACTGCCTTGCGCCGGCGCTCGCCGCGCAGGGCTTTGCCGGCCGCGCCATCGTCTCGCTCTGGCCCGAGATCGTCGGCGAGCGGCTGGCGGCCCGCTCGCGGCCGCTCAAGATCGACTGGCCACGCCGCCGGCCCGCGCCGGGCGAGACGTCCGACCCCGCCACGATGGTGGTGCGGGTCGAGGGTGCTTTCGCTTTGGAGATGCAGCAGCTCGCGCCGCTCGTGCTGGAGCGGGTCAACACTCATCTCGGCTGGCGCGCCGTCGGCAAGCTGGTGCTGAAGCAGGGGCCGGTCGAGGCGCCCGCAATCAAAAAGCCGCCGCCACCGCCAGACCCGGCAACGGTCGCGCGCGTGGCGCAGCAGGTCTCCGGCATCGTCGATCCGGACTTGCGGGCGGCATTGGAGCGGCTTGGCCAATCAGTCAGCTCGGGTGCCCGCCATGGCCGGCCCGACACAGCTTCGTGAGCGCCGTCAGATCACACCGAACCGATCTTGCCACAATCGTGATGGCCTCTATGGTCCGGCAACCGATTTCGCTCTCAAGGACACTGCATTATGACGAACAGGCGACAGCTTCTGACCGGCACCGCCGGCCTCGCAGCCGCCGCGATGCTGGGCGCGCGCAGTGCCCAGGCGCAGACCGACCTGACCACGGCCGGCCCGCTCGGCGATGTCTGGCTCGGCAGTGCCGACGCCAAGGTGACGGTCATCGAATACGCCTCGTTGACCTGCAGCCATTGCGCCGCCTTCCATCAGGACACTTGGCCGGCGCTGAAGGCGAAGTACATCGACACCGGCAAAATCCGCTTCACGCTGCGCGAATTCCCGCTCGATCCGCTGGCGACGGCCGGCTTCATGCTTGCCCGCTGCAACGGCAACGACAAATACTACCCGATGACCGACATGCTGTTCAGCCAGCAAAAGGCCTGGGCTTTCACCGACAAGCCGGTCGATGCACTGTCGAGTATGGTCAAACAGGCCGGTTTCACACAGGAATCGTTCGAAGCCTGCTTGAAAAGGCAAGATATCTATGACGCCGTCACGCAAGTGAAGGATCGTGGGGCCAAGGCTGGCGTCGATGCGACGCCGACCTTCTTCATCAACGGGCAGAAGCGTTCAGGTGCGCTCTCGATCGCCGAATTCGACAAGATCATCGAGCCGCTGCTGGCGGGCTGAGGACGCGCGCGGATTTCCCTTCTCCCCTTGGGGGAGAAGGTGGCTGCGAAGCAGACGGCTGAGGGCAGCCTCGCGCGATCCTATCCGTCCCTCATCCGACCCGGCTTTGCCGGGCCACCTTCTCCCCCATCAAAGTCGGCTGCTGCCGACTTTGACACCTTGGGTTGCCCATCTCGGGCAGGCCCGAGATGGGTGGGAGAAGGATTAGCGCTATGCAGCTGACGCGCCTCAAGCTCACCGGCTTCAAGACCTTCGTCGAGCCGACGGAATTCCTGATCCAGCCGGGGCTGACCGGCATCGTCGGGCCCAATGGCTGCGGCAAATCCAATCTCGTCGAAGCCCTGCGCTGGGTGATGGGCGAAAGCTCGTTCAAGAACATGCGCGGCTCGGGGATGGACGATGTCATCTTCGGCGGCTCGAATGAGCGCCCCGGCCGCAACATGGCCGAAGTCGCGCTCACCCTCGACAATACCGACCGCAAGGCGCCCGCCGCCTTCAACGAGACCGATGTCCTCGAAGTCACCCGCCGGATCGAGCGCGAGGAAGGCTCGACCTATCGCGTCAACGGCAAGGAGGTGCGCGCGCGCGACGTGCAATTGCTCTTCGCCGATGCAGCGACCGGCGCGCGCTCGCCCGCTCTCGTGCGGCAGGGGCAGATCAGCGAGATCATCTCGGCCAAGCCGCAATCGCGCCGGCGCATCCTCGAGGACGCCGCCGGCATCGCCGGCCTGCACAGCCGCCGCCATGAGGCCGAACTGCGCCTGCGCGGAGCGGAAGAGAATCTGACGCGTCTCGAAGACGTGCTCGGCGAGATCGACGGGCAGATCGAAGCGCTGCAGCGCCAGGCGCGGCAGGCCGGGCGCTATCGCAGCCTGGCCGCCGATATCCGCCGGGCGGAGGCCGTGCTGGCGCTGATCGCCCATCACGAGGCGCGCTTGCAGGAAGCCCAGGGCGAGCGCGCGCTGGAGGCGGCCGTGCGCGGCGTCGCCGAGCAGACCGGCATCCAGGCGGAAGCGGCGCGGATGCAGGCCGTCGCGGCACATGCCCTGCCTGCTCTGCGCGAAGGAGAGGCTGCAGCGGCCGCGACTTTGGTGCGGCTCAAGCGCGGCCTCGACGAGATTGAGGCCGCCAATCGTCGCGCTAGGCAGCGTGGCGAGGAGCTCGGCCGGCGCTTGACCGAGCTTCAGGGCGACCTCGCCCGGCAGGAGAGCGTCGCGCGCGATGCGAGCGGAAGCCTGTCGCGGCTGGCGGAAGAGGATGATGAGCTGGCGCGCGAGGGCGCAGGCGCCGCAGCCAGCGCCGAGGCGGCAACGGTCAGCCTGTCCGAGACGGAAGTCGCCCTTGCCGCGGCCGAGACGGAGCACGCCGCCGCGCAGGCGCGCCTCTCCGATCTCGGAGCGCGGCGCGGCGCGCTCGAACGCGCCTTGCGCGAGGCGCGCGAACGCGTTGCCAGGGCCTCGGGCGAGCGCGACCGTTTGCTGCGCGACCAGGCCGCGCTCGACGCCGCAACCGCATCGACACCGCTGGCGGCGCTACGGGAGGCGGTCACGGCCAGCGAGGCCGCGATGGGTGAGGCCGACGCCCGGGCCAATGCCGCACGCGGCGCGCTTGGGGCCGCCCGCGAGCGTGA
This sequence comes from Bosea vaviloviae, assembly GCF_001741865.1. Classification (NCBI taxonomy): domain Bacteria; kingdom Pseudomonadati; phylum Pseudomonadota; class Alphaproteobacteria; order Hyphomicrobiales; family Alloboseaceae; genus Allobosea; species Allobosea vaviloviae. The sequence goes on along the minus strand of NZ_CP017147.1, from coordinate 2,382,070 downwards.
GACGCAATTGCGCGGGCCGCTGGCAGAGGCCGACCGCAAGGCGCAGCGGCTGGAAACCGAGATCAAGACCTTGCAGAAGCTGCTCGCGCCGGCGACCGGCGATCTCTGGCCGGCGATCATCGAGGCGATCAGTGTCGCCAAGGGCTATGAGACCGCGCTCGGCGCAGCGCTTGGGGACGATCTCGACGCCGCCACTGAGGCCTCCGCGCCGACGCATTGGCGCGACACCGGCCCGGGCGGGGGCGATCCGGCCTTGCCTGCCGGCGTCGAGGCGCTGGGCCAGCAGGTGCGCGGCCCCGCCGCGCTGAAGCGCCGGCTCGCGCAGATCGGCATCGTGGCGCGCACTGAGGGCGCGCATCTGCGCGATCAGCTCAAGCCCGGCCAGCGGCTGGTCTCGCGCGAAGGCGATATCTGGCGCTGGGACGGGTTCACCAGCGCCGCCGAAGCGCCCTCGCCGGCCGCGCGCCGCCTCGCCGAGAAGAACCGGCTCGGCGATCTCGAACGCGAAGCTCAGGCCGCGCGCGAGGCGGCGGAAACCGCTCGGGACGGTCTCGATGCGGCGACGAACGAAGCCAAAGCCGCCGCCCAGGTCGAAACCGTGGCGCTCGAAGCCGTGCGCATGGCGCGGCGTGGGCTCGACCAGGCGCGTGAACAGCTCACCGCCGCCGAGCGCAAGGCCAGCGAGACGGCCGCAAGGCGCTCGGCGCTGAGCGAGGCGATCGAGCGTCTCGGCCAGACCATCACTGAGGCGACGGCGCAGGTAGCCGGCCATGACGAGGCCTTCGCTGCACTCTCGCCATTGACCGATCTCGAAACCGTGCTGCTGAAGGCGCGCGTCGAGCTGGGCGAACGGCGCGTCGCGGCTTCCGATGCGCGGGCGCGGGTCCAGACCCTGGCGCGCGAGGCGGAGCTGCGCCAAAAGCGGCGCGCCGCCATCGCGCAGGATGTCACGGCCTGGCAGCAGCGCGCCGCCACCTCCAGCCAGACGGCCGAGGAAACCAGGCGCCGCATCGAGACGGTCTCAGCCGAGCAGAAGGCGCTGCTGGAGGCGCCCGACACCTTCCTGGTCGAGCGCCGCCGAATCGTCGCCGAGATCGAAACCGCCGAGGCTGGCCGGCGCGAGGCGGCCGACAGCCTCGCCAAGGCGGAAACAGCCCTGGCCGAGGCCGATCGCCAGGCGCGGGCCGGGCTCGAAGGCCTGGCCGGTGCGCGCGAATTGCGCGCGTCCGCCGAGGCCAGGCTCGAGGCCGCCCGCCAGCGCGTCTCCGACGTGGCGCGCCAGATCGAGGACGGGCTGGAGACGACGCTGGCCGAACTGCAGGGGCTGACGGGGCTGAAGCCCGGCGAGGACCTGCCCGCGCAAGGCGCGGTCGAAAGCCGCCTCGCCGGCCTCAAGGCCGAGCGCGAGCGGCTCGGTGCGGTCAATCTGCGCGCCGAGGACGAGCTCTCCGAGATCAAGGCCAAGCGCGAGGGCATGACGGGCGAGCGCGACGATCTGAGCGAGGCGATCCGGCGCCTGCGCCAGGCGATCGGCGCCTTGAACCGCGAGGGGCGCGAGCGCCTGCTCGCCGCCTTCGAGATCGTCAACGAGCAGTTCCAGCGCCTGTTCAGCGTGCTGTTCGGCGGCGGCACGGCCGAGCTGAAGCTGGTCGATTCCGAGGACCCGCTGGAGGCGGGGCTGGAAATCTTCGCCCGCCCGCCCGGCAAGAAGCCGCAAGTGATGACGCTGCTCTCGGGCGGCGAGCAGGCCCTGACCGCGACCGCGCTGATCTTCGCCGTGTTCCTGACCAACCCCTCGCCGATCTGCGTGCTCGACGAGGTCGATGCGCCGCTCGACGACGCCAATGTCGAGCGCTATTGCGACCTGCTCGACGAGATGGCGCGGCATACGCAGACGCGCTTCATCCTGATCACCCACAACCCGATCACCATGGCCCGGATGGACCGGCTCTTCGGCGTCACCATGGCCGAGCGCGGCGTCAGCCAGATGGTCTCCGTCGACCTCGCGACCGCCGAACGCATCCGCGAGGCCGGTTGAAAAATTGCCACAATCGACGCGGCAATGCGGCAAGAATGTCGCATCTCGCCTGAATTTATAAATATTCCAATACCTTAAGCCACTTTGCCCTGCCTTGACAGGGCGGGGACCGGGCAATAAAGGAGGCCGTGCTGACGACGGCTCGATGCGCGGGTCTGGACAGGGATAGGGTGATTTTTTGCTGGATCGTGGCCATTTCACGATCAGGGAGGGATCATCGCCATGTCGGAACCTGACAAAAGCGCCTCAGATACGGAGTTGCGCGCAAGACTGGACTCTTTGAAGACCGCCATCGGGCGGGCAGAGGAGAGCGAAAAGCCGGGCGCAAGTCCGGCTGGGAAGGACAAGGCGCTTGCGGGCGCGATGTCATCCGGGTTTCGCGCAGCAACCGATCTCGCAGGCGGCATCATCGCGGGCGCCCTTCTCGGGTTCCTCGGAGACCGGTGGCTCGGAACGTCTCCGTTCCTGCTGATCGCCTTTCTGGCGCTCGGCACCATCGCCGGTTTCCGTTCCGCTTATCGGCTCGGCGTGCGTCCGACCTCAGGGTCTCAGGACGACGCGGCGAAGAAATAACCGAAGAGGCAGCCAGGCTGGCTGCGCGACGAGGGGCTTGAGACATGGCGGCTGGCGGCGGAATCGATCCGATCCACCAATTCGAGATCCATCCGATCGTGGGCCTGCGCCCCTTCGGGCTCGACCTGTCGTTCACCAATTCCTCGCTGCTGATGGTCCTGATCGTGGGCGTCGTCTCGCTGGTCATGATCTATGGCTCGAGCCAGCGCGCCACCGTGCCCGGCCGCCTGCAGTCGCTCGCCGAGATCGCCTATGAATTCGTCGCCTCGACCGTCACAGGCGTGATGGGCAAGGACGGCATGCGCTTCTTCCCCTTCGTCTTCTCGCTCTTCATGTTCGTGCTGACGGCGAACCTGCTCGGCATGGTCCCGAGCTCCTTCACCGTCACCAGCCACATCATCGTCACCGCCGCCTTCGCCTTCCTCGTCATCGGCGTCGTGCTGGTCTATGGCATCGTCAAGCATGGCAGCCATTTCTTCGGCCTGTTCGTGCCGTCGGGCGTTCCCGGCTGGCTGCTGCCCTTCATGGTGCTGATCGAGGCGGTCTCCTTCGTCTCGCGGCCGATCTCGCTCTCCTTGCGCCTGTTCGGCAACATGCTGGCCGGCCATATCGCACTCAAGGTCTTCGGCGGCTTCGTCGTCGCGCTGACCACGGGCGCCGGCGTGCTCGGCTATGTCATCGCGCCGCTGCCGCTGCTGCTCGCCATCGCGCTCACCGCGCTCGAGTTCCTCGTCGCTTTCCTGCAGGCCTATGTCTTCGCGATCCTGACCTGCGTCTATCTCAACGATGCTCTGCATCCGGGCCACTGAGCCCAGAGCCGAGATCGCGAGAGTTCACCCACCCGCTCAAGCTTTTCACACCGGAGAAAGACTATGGATCCTGTTGCAGCCAAGTATCTCGGCGCTGGCCTCGCCTGCCTCGGAATGGGCCTCGCCGCCATCGGCGTCGGCAGCATTTTCGGCAACTTCCTCTCGGGCGCGCTGCGCAACCCTTCGGCCGCCGACGGCCAGTTCGGTCGCGCCTTCATCGGCGCGGCGCTCGCGGAAGGTCTGGGCATCTTCTGCTTCGTCGTCGCGCTCGTCCTGATGTTCGTGCTCTGACGCACGCATCTTACGTCGCCTTGTCGAACTCCGGCGCGTCTCGCGGCGCCGGAGTGCCGGCATCACTGCTCTTCCGGCTGAAAGGCATTGCCATGCCGCTTCGTTCTGCAACTGTCTTCGGACGAGGACTGGTGGCTTCCGCTGCCCTGCTCGCGGCCGGTGCGGCCCAGGCCGCGGCAGAGCACGGCGCCAAGGCCTCCTTCCCGCCCTTCGACGCCAAGACCTTCGCCGGACAGCTCTTCTGGCTGGCGATCACGTTTGGAGCCCTCTACTGGCTGATGTCGAGGGTCGCCCTGCCGCGTGTCGGCGCCATCCTGGAAGAGCGGGCGAACACGATCTCGCGCGATCTCGACCAGGCCGCAGAGATGCAGGCGAAGGCCGAGGAAACCTCCCAGGCCTATGAGAAGGCCCTCACGGAAGCCCGTAAGAACGCGCAGTCGATCGCGCAGGCTTCCCGCGACGCCGGCGCCAAGGCGTCGGACGAGCGTCGCCGCTCGGTCGAGGCCGAACTCACCGCCAAGCTCGACAAGGCGGAAGCCGCCATCGCCAGCACCAAGTCGAAGGCGATGTCCAATGTCCGCGGCCTCGGCAGCGAAGTCGCGATCGCGATCGTGACCAAGTTGACGGGTCAGGCCCCCAGCACGGCTGAGGCGTCCGACGCGGTCGATCAGGCCCTGGCGCAGGGCTGAGGAGAGATCAGATGGATACCTTCTGGGTCGGCGTCGCCTTCGTCATCTTCCTGGGCTTGCTCGCCAAATTCGGCGTGCACAAGAAAATCACGGCCGCGCTCGATTCGCGTGGCGAGATGGTCGCCCGCGAACTGGCCGAGGCCCGTCGCTTGCGGCAGGAAGCCGAAAAGCTGCTCGCCGAATACGAAGCCAAGCGCAAGGCCGCCGAAGCGGAGGCCGCCAGCATCATCGCCGCGGCCAATGACGAGGCCAAGCGTCTCGCCGCCGAAGCAGAGACCAAGCTGAGCGAGTTCGTCACCCGCCGCACCAAATCGGCGGAGGACAAGATCGCTCAGGCCGAGATCCAGGCCGAGGCCGAGGTTCGCGCCGCCGCCGCCGAGGCAGCCACCCGCGCCGCCGAGGCCATCCTGCGTGGGCAGATGGCCGGGAAGGCCGGCGAAGCCGCCTTCTCGACCGGCCTGCAAGAGGTCAAGGCCAAGCTGAACTGAGTTCGTCTCGGCCGGCCATCAAATCGACGCCGCGATCCCCGGGATCGCGGCGTTTTTTCTTTGGCCCGCCCGCCTTGCGCCTTCAGGAGGCTTCCGTTCCATGACGCCGCTGCTTCGGACCGCTCTTTTCGCCAGCACCCTCCTCTTTGGTCCTGCCAGTCTGGTTCTCGCCGGCTCGGCATTCGCAATGGAGCAGGTCAGTTTCACCTCGCGCGACGGCACCCTCCTGACGGGCTGGCTCGCCAAGCCGGCGGGCGCGGGCCCCTTCCCGACTGTCGTCGCCATGCATGGCTGCGCCGGCCTCTGGACCCGCTCCGGCAAGATGAATGCGCGTGAGACCGACTGGAGCCAGCGCCTCAACGCCGCCGGTTACGCCGTGCTACTGCCCGACAGTTTTCGCCCGCGCGGATTATCCTCGCTCTGCAATGACCGCGACCGCGCGCTGACCCCGGCCGGGCGCGCCAAGGACGCCTTCGGCGCGAGCGACTGGCTGGCGCAGCAGCCCTTCGTCGCGGCCGGGCGCCCCAGCCTGATCGGCTGGTCGAATGGCGGCTCGACGGCGCTGCGCGTCGCCGGCGACGCCGCTGCAGCCGGCGCTGGCGGGTTTGGCAAGGCGATCGCCTTCTATCCGGGCTGCCGCGTGATCTTGAAGCGCGGCTGGAGCGCCAAGGTGCCGACCACGATCCTGCAGGGGCTCGCCGACGATTGGACGCCGGCCGCCCCCTGCCAGGAATTGGCGCAGCGCGGCGGCGCGCAGTTCACCGGCTTTGCCGGCGCCTATCATGATTTCGACCATCCCGACCTGCCGCTGCGCGAGCGCAACGCCGCCTTCTCGCAGCGCCCGGACGGCAAGGTCACGATCGGCACGAATCCGGAGGCGCGCCGGCAGGCGATCAGCGCCGTGATGGCGATCCTGGCCGCGCCATAGAGCATCGGCCCGAAAAGTGGGAACCGGTTTTCGGGGCAAGCCGATGCATAGGCGAAGCGCTGCAGCATCAGTCCGAATCCGATATTCGATCTGATGCTGTAGCCCCTCAGTTGATGGCGGTCGCCGTCTTCGCGGGAGCCGGCTTCGCTGCCACGGGCTTCACAGGCGCCGCTACTGCGGGCTTGGCCTCGAGCTTCTGGACGGGAACCGTGGGAGGCGTCTTGGGCTTGGGCTTGCGCGCCTGGATCGTCGAGGTGACGATGCCTTGCGGCGTGTCGAGCCCGTAAATGTCCTCGCGGAACTGGATCAAACCGTCGCCACTCTGCCAGCCGGTGAGATAGACCCAGGCGACAGGAACCGACTTCTTCAGCCGGATGTCCTTGCGCTCGTTCTTGGCGATCTCGGCCTCGATCGCGCTCTGCGTCCACTCCGTGCCTTCGAGCAGCCAGGCGGCGAGATCGCGCACGCCCTCGATGCGGGCGCAGCCCGACGAGTTGAAGCGGACATCGTTGCGGAACAGGCTCTTCTTCGGCGTGTCGTGCATATAGACCGCCTCGCTATTGGGCATGTCGATCTTGAGCTGGCCGAGTGCATTGGTGGGGCCGAAATCCTGCCGCACCGTGAAATAGGGCGAGGTCAGGCTCGCCCATTTGACGGTGGCCGGATCGATCTCGCGGTTTTCCGCGCCGAGCAGCTTCATGTTCGACTTCGCGACGAAGTCGGGCTCCTTGCGCATATGGGGGATGATGTCGGCCTTCACGATCGAGGTCGGCACCGTCCAGTAGGGGTTCAGATTCACCGAGGTGATGTTAGCCTGCAGCACCGGCGAAGGCCGGTCCGGCCGCCCGACCACGGCGAGATGCCGGCGCTGGACGACGCCGTTCTCGACCGCCTCGACGCTGGCGCCGGGAATATTGACCACGACATAGCGCTCGGCGAAGGCGAAGCCGTTGCTCTTCAGCCGCTCCAGCGTGGCGGTAAGCTGGTTCAGGCGCATCTCGACCGGTACGTTCATCGCTTTCAGCGTCAACCGGCCGACCGTGCCCAGATCCGACAGGCCATGGCGAAGCTGGAAGCGCTTCACGGCGGCAACGACGGCGGCGTCATAGACATCGCCCGGCAGAGCCTCGGGGGCCAGATCCCCGCTCAGCATCAATCGCTGCTTCAGGATGGTGACGTCGGGTCCCTGCGCATCGGGCTTCAGGCTCGAAACCGAGCCCGGCACCTTGGGCCAGCCACCGCGATTGGCGATGTCCTCATGCGCGATCAGCGCCTCGAGCGTGCGGTCATAGGTGTTGGGGCCGTAGCTCGGCTGCTCGGCGCGCGCGCCTGCCGCCCCCAGGAAAAGGGCAAAGGCAGCGGCGACGGAAATCTTGACGAAACGCACGGCCATGGAAGTGTCCCACAATGCGCCGAAGGCGCACCGCAAAGCTTCCCTCGCATATGGTCAAGGAAGCCTTAAGGCCGGGAGAGAATTACGTATCGGAACGTTTCAGGCGAGGCCGTCATTTCGCACACAGCGGAGCAACCCAGGAGGCTCGCTTGGCCCCTGGATCGCTTCGTCGCCAGACTCGTCGCAATGACGAGGGGCTACTCCGCCGCTTCGGCGATCGGCTGCGGCTTGACCCATTTCAGCACCGGCTGGCGCGCGGCCCGGGTTTCGTCGAGGCGGCGGATCGGGGCGTGGTGAGGGGCTGCCGTGAAGCGCGCCTTGTCGTTGCCCTGCGCCGCCATGGCGAGGTCACGCAGCGTCGCGATGAAGAGGTCGAGCGAGGCCTTCGATTCCGACTCGGTCGGCTCGATCAGCATCGCGCCATGCACGACGAGCGGGAAGTACACCGTCATCGGGTGATAGCCCTCGTCGATCATCGCCTTGGCGAAATCGAGCGTCGAGACGCCGGTGCCCTTGAGCCATTCGTCGTCGAACAGCGCCTCATGCATCGAGGGGTGGTCCGGGAAGGGCAGCGACATCAGGTCCGACAGGCCGGCGCGGATGTAGTTGGCGTTGAGCACCGCATCCTCGGAGGCCTGCTTCATGCCATCCGAACCGTGGCTGAGCATATAGGCAAGCGCGCGGACATACATGCCCATCTGGCCGTGGAAGGCGGTCATGCGGCCGAAGGGCTGGTTGCCGGCGGGCGCATCGTCCTTGTTCTCGATCAGGCGCGGCGTGCCGTTCTCGACATGGATGAAGGGCACCGGTGCGTAAGGCGCGAGCCGCGCCGACAGCACAACCGGCCCCGCACCCGGCCCGCCGCCGCCATGGGGCGTCGAGAAGGTCTTGTGCAGGTTGATGTGCATGGCGTCGACGCCGAGATCGCCGGGCTTGGCCTTGCCGACGATGGCGTTGAAGTTGGCGCCATCGCAGTAGAAATAGGCGCCGGCCTCATGCATCGCGGCGGCGATCTCGACGATCTGCGGCTCGAAGATGCCGCAGGTGTTGGGGTTGGTCAGCATGATCGCGGCGATCTCGGGTCCGAGCAGCGCCCTGACGTCTTCGACAGCGACGGTGCCGTCCGGACGGGCCGGTACGGATTTCACGGAGAAGCCGATCAGGGCCGCGGTCGCCGGGTTGGTGCCATGCGCCGATTCCGGCACGAGCACGACATTGCGGGTCGCGCCCTCGCCCTTGGCGGCGATGGCGGCCTTGATCGCCATCATGCCGCAAGCCTCGCCATGCGCGCCGGCCTTCGGCGACAGCGCCACCGCCGGCATGCCGGTCAGCGTCATCAGGTAATGCGAGAGCTGCAGCATCACGTCGAGCGCGCCGGGCACGGTCGAGAGCGGCTGGAGCGGGTGCAAGTCGGAGAAGCCCGGCAGCCGCGCCATCTTCTCGTTCAGGCGGGCATTGTGCTTCATCGTGCAGGAGCCGAGCGGGAAGAGCCCGGTGTCGATGCCGTAATTCTTCTGGCTGAGGCGGACATAATGGCGCATCGCCTCGGGCTCGGAGAGACCGGGCAGGCCGATACCGTCCTTGCGCGCATGCTTGCCCAGGCGCGGTTTGAACGGCGCGGGCGCATCGATATCGACACCCGTCGTCTCGTGATGGCCGATCTCGAAGATCAGCGGCTCGATCTGCTGCAGAGCCTTGTTGCCGGTGAAGGTGGCGTGCTGCTCGCTGGCAGCCTCGCCGGCCTGGGTGGGACGTCCCTGACGATTGAGCATGGTGTTTATGTCCGATCAGCGAAACTTGTAGGCGAATGAGAGCATCGAGTTGAGGCCGTCGCGCGCTTCCGCCGCGTCGAGCCCGATCGAAACGAAATACTGTACGAGGCGGTTGATCCCGGCCTGGTCGCCGGGACCGTTCGGCGGTGCCTGGCCGGCGAGCTTGGCGCAGATCACCCAGCTCATGGTACGGCGCTCGCGCGCCTGGTTGGCATAGAAGCGCGGATCCGAGGCGGCTTTCTCGAACAGCCGCCCCCAATCCTGATTGGCAGCAGCCGGGATCGCCTCGATGCGGATGAAGCTCGAATCCTGCGGGCTTCTGGCGCGATTGAGCAGATGGTCGACATCGAAACCGGCAAGCTCAACGGATGTCGCCCTGACGCCATAGGCTTCGCGAATGAACGCCAGATAGGCTGAGCGATAACCGGAATAACGCGCCGCGACCCAACAGCTCGCCTGCGTATCGGGATCGCCGGGCCTGGTCACCATGGCGACATTGCGCTCGTCGCGCCGGCCGACTCCACCGGCCATGCCGGCCTCGCCGGCATCCGAGATGAAGACCAGCCCTGGCAGGGCGCCGGGCGCTTCGACCTGCACCTGCACAAGCGGGTTGCGCACCCACGAGGCGATGAGCGCGCGCTGGCGGCGGGCGATGATAGCGTGCAGGGACATGAGAGCCGTTCCTTCCGTTACTAAACGTCAGAGAACCTCGCGCAGCCGCGCGACGAAGGCGTCACGATCATCATCCGTATTCACTTCGGTATTCGCCACGATCAGCAGATCGTCGAGCCCAGCGCCGGGCAACAGCCGCGAGACCGGCACGCCGGCGAGCACGCCCTTTTCGGCCAGCGCCTCGACCACCTCGGCGGCGGGCTTGGAGAGCTTCACGGTGAACTCGTTGAAGAAGCTCTCGTTGAGCACGGTGACGCCCTTCACCCCGCCCAGCATATCGGCGAGCTTGACCGCGTTGGCATGGTTGACCTCGGCCAGCCGCGACAGCCCGGCCTGGCCGAGCAGCGTCATGTGGATGGTAAAGGCGAGCACGCAGAGGCCGGAATTGGTGCAGATGTTCGAGGTCGCCTTGTCCCGGCGGATATGCTGCTCGCGGGTCGAGAGCGTCAGCACGAAGCCGCGCTGGCCGTCAGCGTCCACCGTCTCGCCGCAGAGCCTGCCCGGCATCTGGCGGACATATTTCGACTTGGCGGCGAAGAGCCCGACATAGGGGCCGCCGAAATTCAATGCGTTGCCGATCGACTGGCCTTCGCCGACGACGATGTCGGCCCCCATCTCGCCGGGCGAGGTGATCGCGCCGAGCGAAACCACTTCGGTGACGACCGCGATCAGCAAGGCGCCATGGGCCTGCGCCTTCGCGGCGATCGGAGCAAGGTCGCGCAGATTGCCGAAGACGTCGGGCGATTGCACGACGACGCAGGACGTCTCATCGTCGATCTGGGCGAGGATGTCCTCATTGGCCTCGACATCGGGCTTCAGCGCCACGACCTCGTCGCTCGCCATCTCGGAGAGCGTCTTCACCACCTCGGCGTAATGCGGGTGCAGGCCGCCCGACAGCAGGGCCTTGCGGCGCTTGGTGACGCGGTGAGCCATCAGCACAGCTTCGCCGGTGCCGGTCGAGCCGTCATACATTGAGGCGTTGGCGACCTCCATGCCGGTGAGCGCCGCGACCTGGGTCTGGAATTCGAAGAGATATTGCAGCGTGCCCTGCGCGATCTCGGGCTGGTAGGGCGTGTAGCTGGTCAGGAATTCCGAGCGCTGGATCAGGTGGTCCACCGTCGCCGGGACATGATGCTTATAGGCCCCGGCCCCGACGAAGAAGGCCACCGAGGAGGCCGCCATGCTCTTGGCCGCGATGCGCCCCATGATGCGCTCGACCTCGAGCTCGCCCTTGGCTGGGGCTAAATCGAGCGGCGCGGTCAGGAGCTTGCCGGCCGGTACGTCGCTGAACAGCGCATCGACATCGGGAACGCCGATGCGTGCCAGCATGTCGAGCCGGTCGGTGGCGGTAAGGGGGAGGTAGCGCATGGGGAATTCCCTTGAATGGCGTCATGCTCGGGCTTGACCCGAGCATCTCGTGAACCAGAGACGTCTCGTCAGGAGATTCTCGGATCTCCGTGGCGTTTATCCTTGGGCCGATCGAAGATCGGACCCGAGGGCTCCGTCCTGGAATGACGGAGCGCCGAGCCTCACAGCGTCTTGACGTAATCCTGGTACTCGGCCTCGCTCATCAAGCCCTCGAGCTCGGCGGCGTCGCTGAGCTTGAGCTTGACGAACCAGCCCTTGCCGGCCGGATCCTCATTGACCGTGCCGGGCGAGGCCTCGAGCTCGCTGTTGACGGCGACGACCTCGCCGGAGACCGGCGCATAGACCTCGGACGCCGCCTTGACGCTCTCGACCACGGCCGCTTCGCCGCCCTTGGTCACAGCCTTGCCGATGGCGGGCAATTCGACGAAGACGACGTCGCCAAGCTGCGCCTGGGCGTAGTCGCTGATGCCGACCGTGCCGGTGTCGCCCTCGATGCGGATATATTCGTGGTCCTTGGTGTAGCGGGTCTCGGCCATGGTCTTGTCTCCTGGAAAGGGAATGGGGATCAGCGCTTGTAGCGGTTGGGCACGAAGGGCATCGCGGCGACGACCGCCGGCAACGGCTTGCCGCGCACGATCAGATCAAGCCGCGTGCCAGGAGCGGAGTGCGCCTTGGCGACGTAGCCCATGGCGCAGGGCGCGTTCAGGCTCGGGCCAAAGCCGCCAGAGGTCACCTTGCCGACGATCTCGCCCTCGGGCGTGGCGATCTCGGCGCCCTCGCGAGCCGGAGCGCGGCCTTCTGGCAGCAGGCCGACGCGGACGCGCGCGGGCCCCTCAGCGAATTCGCGCTGGATGCGGGCAGCGCCGGGAAAGCCGCCCTCCTCGCGCCGGCGTTTCTGGACCGACCAGGTCAGCGCGCCCTCGACCGGCGAGGTCGTGGTGTCGATGTCATGACCGTAGAGGCACAGGCCCGCCTCCAGCCTCAGCGAATCACGCGCGCCGAGCCCGATCGGCTTGACGCGAGCGTCGAGCAGCAGCGTGTCCCAGATCTCGCCGATCTTGTTCGCGGCAACCGAGATCTCGTAGCCATCCTCGCCGGTATAGCCGGAGCGGCTGAGATTGGCCTTGATGCCGGCGACCTTCATGCTGCGCGAGGTCATGAAGCCCATCTCGGCGGCCTCGGGCGCGAGCACGGCCAGCGCCTCGGCGGCGGCTGGTCCCTGGATCGCGATCAGGCCGCGATGCTCGGCCCGGATCAGCTTCACATTGGCCGGCAGCCGCGCCTCGATATGGGCGTAGTCCTCGGTCTTGCAGGCGGCGTTGACGACGAGATAGAGCGCGCCGTCCTCATCGAGGTCGAGCGAGCGCGTCACCATCAGATCGTCGAGGATACCGCCCTCCTCGTTCAGGAGCTGCGAATAACGCTGCTTGCCTGGGGCGAGATTGAGGATGTCGGCGGGAATCAGGGCTTCCAGCGTGCGCGCCGTGGTCTCGTGATCGGGACCGACCAGGAAGGCCTGGCCCATATGTGAGACGTCGAAGAGCCCGGCCTTCTCACGCGTCCAGTTATGCTCGGTCAGGATGCCGCTGGGGTACTGCACCGGCATGTCGTAGCCGGCGAAAGGCACCATGCGGGCGCCGAGCGCGACATGGCGGGAATGGAGCGCAGTCTTGAGCGATGGGGTCTCGGGCGATGCATGAGCAATCGCGGTATCGGCTTCGGCAGCCATGGAGGGCCCCTTCCAGAGTCAAGCGCAAGCCCCGGACGGAACTGTCCGGAGCGCGCCCCCTCTGTCTCGGAACCTGAGAGATTTCCCCGTACCGGCGTCGTCAGCCGGACAGGTTACACCCGTCGGTGGGCGGAATCGCTTCCGCCACTTTCCAGAGCGCCAACTCCCCAGCGGTCCTTTTTGCCTGAGCGTTTCCGGGGCGGTTGCGCCTTCGGCGCCGAATCCGGACAAGTCCGAACCCGGTCTCTCCCGCGGGGATGTGCGGCTGAAGGCAGACATACTGGAGGCAGCCCTTGAGTCAATCGGGCGACTGCCTTGTTTCGCGGCAGGCGCCGCGATTTTCCACGCAATGCTAGCGCCGTTTTCTCACACAAACCGGTAACCGCTTCGCTCGAAAACGCTTACCTACGCCGCCTGTGGGCGGCCGTCGCGGCGCCCGCGGGCGAGAGGTCGACGGTGATCTCGACATCGCCACGGCCGGGCGGAACCACGATGCCCTGCTCGACATAGGAGAAATCGGTACCGCCCTGACCGCTGGCGATCGTGCCGCCGACGCGGGCCGAGCGGCGCGCCACCGAGGTCGTGCCGCGTGTCACCGTGGTCACCAGGGTCGCGAAATAGCTGCCCGGTGCACCGGCCGGGCCGAGCAGCACCCGGCCCTCGACGCCAACCTTGAGATTATAGCCGCCATTGCCCGTCGCCGTGCATTCGCGCGCAACATTCAGAATCGAAATTTGATGGCGCAAGCTGCCGCTGTCAGGGCCCGACTGGGCGCGCATCGCGGCGCCGCCATCGGCAATGATCACCTCCGGGCAGACCAGCGACTCTTCCTCGTCCTGGCGCTCCTTCTGGACCTCGCCCTGTGTCCTCGGCGGAGCCGGCGGCACGGTCGTAGACTGGAACATCACGACATTGCTGAATTTCTGGAACGCACTCGGTTCTCCCGAGGAGGAGCCCGACGAGCCGCAGCCGGCGAGGCCGACACACAAGACAGGAAGGATCAGCCAGTGCGGCCGGCTGAATGTCGCGTCAATCACGGCAAGGTCTCCACGCCGGGGCCGAATCCGGAAAGCGAGACGGGGATGCCCACGCCCTCCTCCGGTGTCTGGAACACGATGAATGTGGCGCTTTTGCCGGTCTTGAGCTGGCCGAGCAGCGCGTCGTCCATCACCACCTCGGCGACGCAGCCGGTGGTCAGGCAGCGCACGAAGCCGGCCCGGCCGATATCCTTGTCGTCGATCTTCAAGCCCAACCCCGAGGGCAAGAGCACACCGAGCGGCGCGACCACGCGCAACAGCCGGCTCTTCTGATCCGCCGTCTTGAGCACGATGACGAGCAGCGTCAGGTTCGGCCGATCCTCGGCCGCGACATTCTGCACGAGCGCGCATTGCTCGGCCTTGGCGCCAGGCGGCACCTCGCAGCGCATCTGCCAGTCGCCATGCGTCGACTTGACCGCGCCCTGCGCCAGCGCAGCGCCGCTGACGCTGCAGGCGGCCAGCACGGTCGCGAGGACGCGTCCGATCATCTTGCCCATCCCTGCCTAACCTCCAAATCGGCGCACGCCGCCGGGCGTGACGAATAAAGCAGCCGAATTCAGGCGAAAAGCCGGTCAGCGCCCCGGCGCGCGCCGCCCTCGCCAAATCATGCCCGTGTTGGGACCATGCAGGCCCTGTCCTGTCAAGGCGAGAGCCCAAAGCCGGGCCCGCCGCGGCATGCGACCTCGCGCGATTATGCCGCACGGCATGCGTGGAGGGCCCGCATTGCCCCACTGGCGCAAGCGTGATCTTTGATTTATCGCAATGCCGAAGTGCAGGGTGGGCCGCTGGGTCGTCACCTTGTCGCACGGACGCCTTTCGATCAGGGCGATCCGAAGCGGGCATGATGAGGAGCTAGGTCGGACCGATGCGATTTCTGAGCAGGACCCTTGCAAGCAGGACCCTTGCAACCGTGGCCGCCATGGCCCTAGCGGCCGGCGCGACGGCGCTCCTCCCCGACGCCGCCCTGGCCGGCACCGGAATGCCCAGCGACTGGCAGATGAACCTGCAGGGGCCAGCGACCGAGGTCTCGGAATACATTCACTGGTTCCACAACTGGCTGAACGTCATCATCTTCATCATCTCGGTCTTCGTGCTGGGGCTGCTGGTCTATGTCGCCTGGCGCTTCAACGAGAAGGCGAACCCGGTTCCCTCGAAGACGACGCATCACGCGCTGCTCGAAGTCGCCTGGACGGTGATTCCGGTCCTGATCCTGGTCGTCATCGCGATCCCCTCCTTCCGCCTGCTCAAGCTGCAGCTGGAGATTCCGCAGGCAGACCTGACTTTGAAAGTTACTGGTCAAGCGGCCTGGTACTGGACCTACGAATACCCCCAGGAAAGCGGTGAACCGATAACCTTCGATTCGTTGATGCTCGACGAGAAACAACGCGCCGAGGTGATTGCGAGCGGAAAGATCGCTGCGGCAGAAGCCCCGCGCCTGCTCGCCGTCGACAACGAGGCCTTCGTCCCGGTCGGCAAGGTCGTACGGGTGCAGGTCACCGGTGCCGGCGTGATCCACAAGTTCACGGTGCCGTCCTTCGGCATCAAGATCGACGCCATCCCCGGCCGCCTGAACGAGACCTGGTTCAAGGCCGACCGCGAGGGCATCTATTACGGCCAGTGCTCGTTCATCTGCGGGCAGAACCACTCCTACATGCCGATCGCGGTTCGCGTCGTTAGCCAGGAGCGCTATGCTGCCTGGCTCGCCGAAAAGAAGAAGCAGGCCGCCAATGTGGGCGATGCGGCCGGCAAGGTCGCCAAGGCCGGCGAGTAAAAGACAACGCAAACCTGCGGCGCGGGCTTCAAGACCGGCGCCGCTCTTGACCGACCGACTGTAGCGAACCCGATTCGCATAAGGAGACCACCCCATGGCAACTGCGGCTCACGACGCCCATGGCCACGGACATGACGATGCCGGCCACGAGCACCACCCGACCGGGTGGCGCCGCTGGCTGTTGTCCACCAACCACAAGGACATCGGCACGCTCTATCTGTGCTTCTCGATCATGGCGGGCCTCGTCGGCGGCTTCCTGTCGATCATGATGCGCATCGAGCTGCAGCAGCCGGGCCTCCAGATCTTCGCCAACGGCCAGAGCTACAACGTCTTCGTCACCGGCCACGGCCTGATCATGATCTTCTTCATGGTCATGCCCGCCGTCATCGGCGGCTTCGGCAACTGGTTCGTGCCCTTGATGATCGGCGCGCCGGACATGGCCTTCCCGCGCATGAACAACATCTCGTTCTGGCTGACGGTCGCCGGCTTCGTGCTGCTGATCATCTCGATGTTCGTGGAAGGTGCTCCCGGCGCCCATGGCGTCGGCACCGGCTGGACGATCTATCCGCCCTTCTCCTCGGCCGGCCATCCCGGCCCCTCCGTCGATTTCGGCATCCTGGCGCTCCACCTCGCCGGCGCGGCCTCGATCCTGGGCGCGATCAACTTCATCACCACCATCCTGAACATGCGCGCTCCGGGCATGACGCTGCACAAGATGCCGCTCTTCGCCTGGTCGGTGCTGGTCACCGCCTTCCTGCTGCTGCTGGCGCTGCCGGTGCTCGCCGGCGCCATCACCATGCTGCTGACCGACCGCAATTTCGGCACGACCTTCTATGACCCGGCCGGCGGCGGCGACCCGATCCTCTACCAGCACCTGTTCTGGTTCTTCGGCCACCCCGAAGTCTACATCATGATCCTGCCGGCCTTCGGCATCGTCAGCCACATCATCTCGACCTTCTCGAAGAAGCCGATCTTCGGCTATCTCGGCATGGCCTACGCCATGGTCGCGATCGGCGTCGTCGGCTTCATCGTGTGGGCGCACCACATGTACACCGCCGGCCTCTCGCTCAACACGCAGCGCTATTTCGTCTTCGCGACGATGGTCATCGCAGTGCCGACCGGCGTGAAGATCTTCTCCTGGATCGCGACGATGTGGGGCGGTTCGATCCGCTTCACCGCGCCGATGCTGTGGGCGAACGGCTTCATCTTCCTGTTCACCGTCGGCGGCGTCACCGGCGTCGTGCTGGCGAACGCCGGCGTCGACCGCTCGCTGCACGCGACCTATTACGTCGTGGCGCATTTCCACTACGTGCTGTCGCTGGGCGCCGTGTTCGGCATCTTCGCGGGCTTCTACTACTGGTTCCCGAAGATGAGCGGCTATGTCATCCCGGACTGGATCGGCCGGCTGCACTTCTACGTCGCCTTCATCGGCGCCAACGTGCTATTCTTCCCGCAGCACTTCCTCGGTCTGGCCGGCATGCCGCGTCACTATGCCGACTATCCCGACGCCTTCTGGCACTGGCACCTCATCTCGTCGATCGGCTCCTACATCTTCGCCGCCGGCCTGCTGATCTTCTTCTACGGCGTCTACAACGCCTTCTCGAAGAAGGTCCTCGCCGGGGACAATCCCTGGGGCGAAGGCGCCACCACCCTGGAATGGACGCTGCCCTCGCCGCCGCCCTTCCACCAGTTCGAGACCCTGCCGCGCATCACCGGCTCGGACCACTGATCCAACAGGCGGCGGCCCCATCGGCCCGCCGCCGCCCCTCTCCCGAGCGCCTGCCGAGGCGTTCCGGAGACGGGCGGACAAGCTTCTTTCGCCAAGGCTCGCTTCCGCCAAAAGCCCATCGCGCCCTCCAGGGGCGCCGCAACAAGTGAATTGACCTGAATCCGATGGCCGCTGTGTTCGACAGGATCGATCCTCGCACCGAAGGCGGCGCGCTGACCTCCACGGGAGAGGCGCGCGACTTCTTCGAGCTGTTGAAGCCGCGCGTGATGCTGCTCGTCGTGGTCACCGCGCTCGGCGGCATGGCGACGGCGCCGGGCTCCGTGCATCCGGTGCTCGGCCTCGCCGCCCTGCTGGCGATCGCCGTCGGAGCCGGCGCCTCAGGCTGCCTCAACATGTGGTACGACGCCGACATCGACAAGCTGATGACGCGCACCGCCAAGCGCCCGATTCCAGCCGGCCGCATCCTGCCCTCGGAGGCGCTGGCCTTCGGCCTGACGCTTTCGGTCGGCTCCGTGCTCGTGCTCGGCCTCGTCGCCAACCTGCTGGCGGCCGGCATGCTCGCCTTCACGATCTTCTTCTATGCCGTGATCTATTCGATGTGGCTGAAGCGCTGGACGCCGCAGAACATCGTCATCGGCGGCGCGGCCGGCGCCTTCCCTCCGATGATCGGCGAGGCGGTGGTGACCGGCGATTTCGGCATGCACTCGCTGGTGCTGTTCGCGATCATCTTCCTGTGGACGCCGCCGCATTTCTGGGCGCTCGCTTTGGTGAAGTCCGAGGACTATGCCCGCGCCGGCATCCCGATGCTGCCCAATGTCGCCGGCGCCGCCGCGACGCGCCGCCAGATCATGGCCTATTCGCTGGTGATGGCGCCCGTCGCCGTGCTGCCCGCGCTGATGGGCTTCGGTGGGCTGGTCTATCTCGTCGTCTCCGTGATCACGGGCCTGGCCATGATCGGCCTTGCGGTGCGCGTGCTGCGCACGACGCAGGGCGAGGCCGCCAGCAAGGCCTGCTATGCGTTGTTTGCCTTCTCGATCCTCTATCTCTTCCTGCTGTTTGCCGTGCTCCTCGCCGAGAACAGCCTCGGCTTGATGTGGGCCCTGCCCAAGGTGATCGGATGAGCGAGGCTCCCAAGCGCCCGAAAGCGCCGGCTTTCACGCCAGAGGATCTGGCGCGCCGCAAGCGCCGCTCGGTGGCGCTGGCTCTGGTGCTCGCCGGCCTCGTCGTGTTCTTCTTCGTGGTGACGCTGGTGAAGACCGGCCCCGCGATCATGAACAGGCCGCTGTAATGGCGCCCGCCCCCGCGCCTCGCGGACAGCCCGCGAACCTGCGGCGCACCGCGCTGATCTGCGCCGGCGTCGCCATGGGCATGACCGGCTTGGCCTTCGCCTCGGTGCCGCTCTACGACATGTTCTGCAAGGCGACGGGCTTCGGCGGCACGCCGATGGTCGGCACGGCCGGCGCCGGCGTGATCCTCGACCGGACCATGGCCGTGCGCTTCGACGCCAATGTCGCGCCCGGGCTGGGCTGGACCTTCACGCCCGAGAGCCCCGAGATCAGCTTGCGCGTCGGCCAGACGCAGACGGTGTTCTACAAGATCACCAACCGTTCCAGCCGGACCTCGACCGGGATCGCGACCTTCAACATCGCGCCCGAGAAGGGCGCGGCCTATTTCGTCAAGATCCAGTGCTTCTGCTTCACCGAGCATACGCTGCAGCCGGGCGAGAGCCTGGAGGCGCCGGTGGTGTTCTACATCGACCCGGAGATCGCCGGAAATCGCGACCTCGACGGCGTCAATTCGATGACCTTGTCCTACACCTATTTCCAGTCGAAGGCGGGCCAGCCCGTCGCCGAGGGCAAGGGTGACGCGGCCAAATCAAACCTGTAACTAGTCGATTCAAACCTGTAACTAGTCGAACCTAATACGAGCGAAGCCGAAGCGCTGCGCAGATAAAGTCGGACGCGGAGACTGATACATGGCCGGGGCCCATACCAAGAACCACGACTACCATCTCGTCGACCCGAGCCCGTGGCCGCTCGTCGGCGCGACCAGCGCGACGGTGATGGCGATCGGCGCCGTGATGTGGATGAAGGCCATGCTGCTGGGCGGCATGAAGCTCGGCCCCTTGATCTTCGGCATCGGCCTGCTCGGCGTGCTCTACACCATGCTCGCCTGGTGGATGGACGTGGTCCGCGAGGCCGAGAAGGAAGGCCACCACACCAGGGTGGTGCAGATGCATCACCGCTACGGCATGATCATGTTCATCGCCTCCGAGGTGATGTTCTTCGTCGCCTGGTTCTGGGCCTATTTCGACGCCAGCCTGTTCAGCTACGAGGCGATCAACTTCACCCGCCAGGAGTTCACCGGCGGCGTCTGGCCGCCCAAGGGCATCCAGACCTTCGACCCCTGGCACCTGCCGCTGCTCAACACGCTGATCCTGCTGACCTCCGGCACCACCGTGACCTGGGCGCATCACGCCTTGATCGAGGGCGACCGCAGGGGCCTGAAGCAGGGCCTCTGGCTCACCGTGATCCTGGGCATCCTGTTCACGCTCTGCCAGGCCTATGAGTATTCGCACGCGGCCTTCGCCTTCAGCGGCAACGTCTATGGCGCGACCTTCTTCATGGCGACCGGCTTCCACGGCGCGCATGTGATCATCGGCACGATCTTCCTCGCCATCTGCCTCTACCGGGCCTATCTCGGCCATTTCAAACCCGAGCAGCATCTCGGCTTCGAATTCGCCGCCTGGTACTGGCATTTCGTCGACGTGGTCTGGCTGTTCCTGTTCGCCTCGATCTATGTCTGGGGCGCCGGTTCGGTCGCTGCCGCGGCGCACTGAGGCAACGCGATATCGCAACGGCAAAGGCGGCCTCACGGCCGCCTTTGCGCTTTTTGGAGCATGATGACGCCGCTCAGACATGAGCCGTCATCCTGGACAAGCCGCGAAGCGGCGCAGCTCCGGGATCCATCATAGGGCTCCGCCGCACTCTATGATGGATCCCGGGACGACCTGCGGTCGCCCAGGATGACGGCGTGTTTCCGTGCAAATCATCATGCTCCGGCATCACGCTTCATGGAGGCCGCCATGGCCGACGAACACCATAGTCTGCCCTCGCCCTACTCGACGGGCCTCGCCGGCCGCTGCCCGCGCTGCGGCGAGGGCAAATTGTTCGACGGCTTTCTCAAGGTGCGCCCGCGCTGCGCCGCCTGCGGGCTCGACTTCGCCTTCGCCGATTCGGCCGACGGGCCGGCCGTCTTCATCATGCTGATCGCGGGCTTCGCCGTGCTGGGCGCGGCGCTCTATGTCGAGATCGCCTACGAGCCGCCGATCTGGCTGCATATGGTGATCTGGCTGCCGCTCGCCGTGATCGTCTGCCTGGCGCTGCTGCGGCCGATGAAGGGGCTTGCGGTCGCCCTGCAATATGTCAACAAGGCGGAACAAGGCAGGCTGGAGAAATGAGCGGCGAGGCCCTCCCCGCCCGGCGCCGCCCCAGCTTGCTCGCTCCGGCTATCCTGACGGTCATCGGCACGCTGGTGCTCTGCACGCTTGGAGCCTGGCAGCTCGAACGCATGACCGAGAAGCACGACTTCATCGCACGGCTGGAGGCGCAGGCCGCCGGCGCCCCCGCCGTCATGCCTGCTGCCTCCAACTGGGCCACGCTCGACCCCGCTAAGCTCGACCTGACGCGCGTCGCGGCAAGCGGAGCCTTCATCGACGGCCCCTTCGCCAGCGTGCGCACCACGATCGCCTCGGGCGGACCGGGCACGCGCCAACTCTCCGGCTTCGGCCGCTGGGTCTTCCAGGGCTTCCGGCTGGCGGGTGGCGGCACGATCCTGATCAATCGCGGCTTCGTGCCCGAGAACAGGCTCGGCGAGATCAAGCCCGCAGCGGGCCCGGCGACCGTCACCGGCTTCCTGCGCGCGGCCGAGGCACGCAACGCCTTCACGCCCAGCGACCTGCCCGCCCAGCGCGAGTTCTATACGCGCGATCCCGCCGCCATCGCAGCCTCGCTGGGCTTGAGCGGCGGCCCGTCCTTCTATCTCGAAGCGGAGCGCCAGGGTGACGGCCTGATCCCGCCCGCCGGGGTCGACCCCAAGGAGCTGATCGCCCGGATTCCCGACAACCACCTGCAATATGCGCTGACCTGGTTCGGGCTGGCGCTGACGCTGCTGGGGGTGTTCGCGGCCTTCGTCCTGCAGGCGCGCAAAATCCCGCAGGCGCACAAGGCCGGCGACGCAGCGCCCTGACGCGCAGCCGGTTTTGCATGCACATCAGATTTTGGATGCGGATCCGGTTTTGCCGAAACCGGCAGAGCAGCCTATAGCAACAACTGGGATCACCGAGACCAAACACCGTGCTGCATGAGTCCACTCGCGGGGAAGCGCCCGCGCTCTCCTTTTCCGACGCTCTTCTCGCCGGGCTTGCCCGCGATGGCGGGCTTTACGTACCGAAATCCTGGCCTGTCCTGCCGCAGAGCGAGATCGCGGGCTTTGCCGGAAAATCCTATACGCAAGTCGCCGAACGCGTGCTCGGCGCGCTGACCGATGGCGACATCGAGACCAAGGCGCTGGGCGAGATGATCGCGGCGGCCTATGCCGGCTTCCGGCATCCGGCCGTCTGTCCGCTGACGCAGCTCGCCGACAATCTCTTCGTGCTCGAACTCTTCCACGGCCCGACGCTCGCCTTCAAGGACGTGGCGATGCAATTGCTCGGGCGATTGATGGACCATGTCCTGGCCTTGCGCGGCGAGCGCGCCACCATCGTCGGCGCAACCTCGGGCGACACCGGCGGGGCGGCGATCGACGCCTTCAAGGGCCTTGCCCGCGTCGATGTCTTCATCCTCTACCCGCAGGGGCGGGTTTCGGATGTGCAGCGCCGGCAGATGACCACGGTCGATGCGCCCAATGTCCACGCCATCGCGGTCGACGGCACCTTCGACGATTGCCAGAACCTGCTGAAGGCGATGTTCAACCATCACGCCTTCCGCGACGAGATCGGCCTGTCGGGCGTCAACTCGATCAACTGGGCCCGGGTCGCGGCGCAGAGCGTGTACTACTTCACCTCAGCGGTGGCGCTTGGCGGACCGGCGCGAAAAGTCTCCTTCGCCGTGCCGACCGGCAATTTCGGCGATGTGCTCGCCGGCTTCGTCGCCAAGCGCATGGGGCTGCCGATCGAGCGATTGCTGATCGGCACCAACAGCAACGACATCCTGGCACGGACGCTGGCGAGCGGCGTCTACGAGATGCGCGGCGTCGCCGCGACGACCTCGCCCTCGATGGACATCCAGATCTCGTCGAACTTCGAGCGTCTGCTATTCGAGGCGCATGACCGCGACGGCGCTGCCGTGCGCCGTTTGATGCAATCGCTGCAGCAATCCGGCCGTTTCGAGATCGCCGCCGGGCCCTTGGCGAAAATCCGCAATGAGTTCGATGCCACCGCGGTCGACGAGGCGCAGACCGCCGCCGAGATCGACCGGAGCTGGCGCGAGGCGGGCTATCTGCTCGATCCGCATACGGCAGTGGGCGTAGGCGCGGCGCGGCGCGGCCTCGAAGCCGATCCGGCCACGCCGATGATCGTGCTCGGCACGGCCCATCCCGCGAAATTCCCCGTGGCGGTGAAGGCAGCGAGCGGCGTCTCGCCTGCTTTGCCGGCCCATCTCGCCGATTTGATGGAGCGCCAGGAGCGCTTCACCTTGCTGCCGAACGATCTCGCGCGCATCGAGGATTTCGTGCGGCAGAATGCGCGCGCGGTCAGGGGAGCGGCGGCATGAGCGCGACCGGCCCGGCCGAGACAGCCGAGATCGCGGCCCCGACCGGCAACGGCCATGGCGCGCATGACCCCGATGTCGGGCTGACGACGCTGCCGTCGGGCCTGCGCATCGTCTCGCAGCATATGGACCATGCCGTGACCGTCTCGCTCGGCATCTGGATCGGCGCCGGTTCGCGCGACGAGCTGCCCCATGAGCACGGCCTCGCCCATCTGCTCGAGCACATGGCCTTCAAGGGTACGGCACGGCGCAACGCGCTCGAGATCGCCGAGGAGATCGAGAGCGTCGGTGGCGATCTCAACGCCGCGACATCGGTCGAATACACCTGCTACACCGCCCGCGTGCTCGGCTCCGACCTGCCGCTCGCCGTCGACATCCTCTCCGATATCCTGACCGCGCCGGCGCTGACCGCCGAAGAGCTCAAGCGCGAGAAGGGCGTGATCCTGCAGGAGATCAGCGCCGTCCAGGATACGCCCGACGACCTCGTCTATGATCGCTTCCTGCAGGCGGCCTTTCCCGACCAGCCGCTCGGCCGGCCGATCCTGGGCACCGCCAAGACGGTCAAGGGTTTCACGCCCGATGCGATCCGCGCCTATCTGGCGCGGCACTACCATGCCGGCAATATGGTGCTGGCCGCGTCGGGCGCCGTCGACCATGCCGAACTCGTCGCCCTGGCGGAAAAGCATCTCTCCACCCTGCTCCCGGGCCCCGCCACCGCCGCGCCGCGCGAGGCGGGCCACTACCGCGGCGGCGAGGCCCGAATCAAGAGCGACGAAGAGCAGGTCCATCTCGTTCTCGGCTTTCCCGGCCAGCCCTTCAGCAATGGCGCGCATTACCCGCTGCAGATCTTCTCGTCGGTGCTCGGGGGTGGGCTGTCGTCGCGGCTGTTCCAGCAGGTCCGCGAGCAGCGCGGCCTCGCCTATGCGGTCGACGCCTTCCACTGGCCCTTCTCGGATTGCGGCGTGTTCGGCATCAGCGCCGGCACCGCGCCCGAGGATGTCGGCGAATTGATCGATGTCGCGCTCGCCTGCCTGCGCCAGGCGGCCGAGGATGTCAGCGAGATCGAGGTCGCGCGCGCTCGGGCGCAGATGAAGGTCGGGCTTCTGGCCTCGCTCGAAAGCCCCGGCGGCAAGCTGGAGCAGATGGCGCGCCAGGTCCTGCTCTTCGGCCGCGCCATCCCGCGCGAAGAGCTTGCCGCGCGGCTCGATGCGGTGACCCTGGAAGACGTCCGCGCCGCCGGGCGCTCGCTGCTCGGCCACCAGCCGACGATCGCGGCGGTCGGACCGCTGCAGGGCCTGCCGCCGGCCAAGCGCCTGCTCCACGCAGCCCGCATCCCGGACTGAACCGCGATGGCGCTCTTCCGCTTCGCGACGGATCCCCCGACGCGCCCGCTGATCCGCACGCAAAATCTCGCGCTGCGCGCGCCGGTCGCAACCGACTACGCCGCCTGGGCCGTGCTGCGCATGGAAAGCCGCGAATTCCTGACGCCATGGGAACCGGTCTGGAACGAGGACGATCTGACGCGCACCTCCTTCCGCCTGCGGGTCAAGCGCGCCGCCCGCGAGATCGCGACCGACGAGGCCTATTCACTCTTCATCTTCGACACGCGCTCGGAAATCCTGCTCGGCGGGCTGACGCTCGGCCTCGTCAGGCGCGGCGTCGCCCAGGCCTGCACGCTCGGCTACTGGATGGGCCAGCGCCATGCCGGCAAGGGCTACATGACCGAGGCCGTGCGCGGCGCCTTGCGCTTCGCCTTCCAGGATCTCGCACTGCACCGCGTCGAGGCCGCCTGCCTGCCCAACAACGAACCGTCGAAGCGCCTGCTGGAACGGGTCGGCTTTCAAAGCGAGGGCATGGCGCGGGCCTATCTGCGCATCAACGGCTCCTGGGCCGATCATCTGCTCTATGCTGCCCTGTCCAGCGATCATCTGCCGATGGAAAAGTGACGGTGGGCTGGCCAATCCCTCGCCTTGCCCTCGCCATGAGCCGCCGATACGACTGGTTACTAGATCACGTCGCATTCGGACGATTCCGTCCGAATGCGACGTGATCGGTTCTAAAAGTTCAGAGCATTGCTCATGCGAAAAACCGGTACCCACTTTTTCGCGCAATGCTCTGGAATTCGAATGATCGCTTCCCGCCCCAGCTCCGAGCCGCGCTTGTCCATTCCTGATCGACTTCTCCGGATTGGCCTCGCGCTTGCCGGCCTCGCGCTCTGGTTCGCCGTCGAGACGGCGAGCCCGGCGCTTGCCGTGGAAGCCGTGCGCGTCCCCGTCGACACCCCGGTGATCGACCTGACCAATGTGGTGGAGCGCAACAAGTCGGACGGCGACGTCATCCAGATCTCGACCGCGCCGGGACCCGACGGCATCGTGCGCCGCATCGCGGTCAGGGCGCGCGAATCCGGCGCCAGGCCGGACTGGATCGTCTTCGCGCTGACCAATGATTCCGACGAGCAGATCGACCGGCTTCTGGTCGCGCCCTTCCACAGGCTGATCGGTTCGGGGGTGGTCTGGCCCGATCTCGGCGACCGGCGCATCGAGGCCGTGACCGCGAGCCAGGGCCTCTCCCCCGACCGCGAGGCGAGCCCGGATGCGGACGTCTTCCTGATCACGCTCGACCCCGGCACGACGGTGACCTTCGTCGCCGAGCTGAAATCGCCGAACCTGCCGCAGCTCTATCTCTACGAGCAGGAGGCCTATCGCCAGAAGACCAACGGGCTGACGCTCTACAAGGGCATCATCATCGGCATCGCCGGCCTGCTGGCGCTGTTCCTGACCATCATCTTCGTGGTCAAGGGCGCGGTGATCTTTCCCGCCGCTGCTGCGCTGGCCTGGGCCGTACTCGCTTATGCCGGGCTCGATTTCGGCTTCTTCCAGCGCATCTTTCCGCTGACTCCCGCGATCGAACGGATCTATCGCGCCGGCGCGGAGGTGGTGCTGGCGGCGACGCTGCTCGTCTTCCTCTTCGCCTATCTCAATCTCGCGCGCTGGCATGTGCGCTACAGCCACGTCACCATCGTCTGGATCCTCGGCCTCGCCGGGCTCTTCGGGCTTGCCGTATTCGACGCGCCGATGGCGTCAGGCATCGCGCGGATCTCGATCGCGGCGGTCGCGGCGGTCGGCTTCGTCCTGATCCTGCATCTGGCGACGCATGGCTATGAGCGCGCCGTGATGCTGATCCCGACCTGGTTCCTGCTCGCGGTCTGGGTCACCGCCGCCGGCTTCACCGTAACCGGGCAATTTCAACGCGATTTGGTCGCGCCTGCCTTGTTGGGCGGCCTGGTGCTGATCGTGCTGCTGATCGGCTTCACCGTGATCCAGCATGCTTTTGCGGGCGGCGCGGTCTCGCAAGGCCTGGTTTCGGACACGGAGCGGCGGGCGCTCGCGCTCTCGGGCGCCGGCGACCTCGTCTTCGACTGGGACGTCACCGCCGACAAGATCTTCGTCTCCCCGCAGATCGAGGCACTGCTCGGACTGCCGCGCGGCTCGCTCGAAGGCTCGGCCGCGCGCTGGCTCGAACACATGCATGTCGCCGATCGCGACCGTTACCGCGTGACGCTCGACGCGGTGCTGGAGCAGCGCCGCGGCAAGCTCAACCTCGATTCCCGCCTGCGCTCGGCCAATGGCGCCTATCACTGGTTCAACCTCAAGGCGCGGCCGGTCATCGGCTCCGACGGCGAGGTCATCCGCGTCATCGGCACGCTGTCTGATGTCACCGAGCAGCGCACCGCGCAGGAGCGGCTGCTGCACGACGCGGTCCACGACAACCTCACCGGCCTGCCCAATCGCAAGCTCTTCCAGGACCGGCTGGGCGCGATCTTCGGCTTCTGCCGCGCCGACGAGAACATCCGCCCCACCGTGATCGTGATCGATATCGACCGGTTCAAGCAGGTCAACGAATCCGTCGGCTTCTCCGCCGGCGATTCGATCCTGCTGACGCTGGCGCGCCGGCTCGGGCGGCTGCTCAGGGCGCAGGACACGCTCGCCCGCATCGGCGGCGACACCTTTGCGATGATCCTGGTCTCGGAGCGCGACCCCGAACGCATCCTGGCGCTGGCCGAACTGGTGCGCCGCGCCGTCTCGACGCCGGTGACCTTCGCGGAGCGGGAGATCTTCCTGACGCCCTCGATCGGGCTCGCCCTGTTCGACCCCGCGCCCGCCGCGCGCAAGGACGATGCGCTGAAGAACGCCGAGCTCGCCATGGCCCATGCAAAGCGCCAGGGCGGCAACAAGATCGAGGTCTTCGTGCCGGCGATGCGGACCGACCGCAACGATCGGCTGGCGCTCGAAAGCGATCTGCGCCGCGCCATCGAGCGCGGCGAGATCCAGGTGATGTACCAGCCGATCGTCCGGCTGGAAGACCGCACCATCGCCGGTTTCGAGGCGCTGGTGCGCTGGGACCATCCGCGCGAGGGGCGGCTGATGCCGCAGGACTTCCTCGCCATCGCCGAGGAAACCGGGCTGATCGTCGATCTCGGCGTCTATGTCATGGACCGCACCGCGCGCGAGCTGGAAGCCTGGCAGGCGGCGCTCGAAGTCGACCCGCCGATCTTCGCCAGCGTCAACGTCTCCAGCCGGCAATTGCTGCGCCACGACCTGTTGCACGACGTCAAAACCGTGCTCGGCCGCCGGCGCGTGCTGCCCGGCACCCTCAAGCTCGAAATCACCGAGAGCCTGGTGATGGAGAACCCGGAATATGCGGCCCAGATGCTCAGCCGCATCCGCGATCTCGGCGCCGGGCTGTCGCTGGACGATTTCGGCACGGGCTACTCGTCGCTGTCCTATCTGCAGCGCTTCCCCTTCGACACGATCAAGGTCGACCAGAGTTTCGTGCGCCAGATGGGCAACGGCAAGCCGCCGGTGATCCTGCGCTCGATCGTCCAGCTCGCCGCGGACCTGCACATGGACGTCGTCGCGGAGGGCGCGGAGAGCGAGTCCGACGCGATCGAGCTCTACCAGCTCGGCTGCCAATATGCGCAAGGCTACATCTTCGGACAGCCGATGAGCGCGGCCGAGGCGAGGCGCCTGGTCGGGGCGGCGGCCGCGAGCTCGTCCGAGGCGGCGTAGAGGCAGGTGCCTCATGCTCGGGCTTCGCTGCGATCCACCCGAGAATGACGCCCTTTTTCCCTTTTCCCCTCGCGGGAGAAGGTGGCGCGCAGCGCCGGATGAGGGGGCGCCGTGCCCTGTCCGGTTAGCGTCGTGTTCGATTAGTCGGAGAGCTCACAGCGCCCCCTCATCCGTCTCGGCTTCGCCGATCCACCTTCTCCCGCCAGGGGAGAAGGTTCCCCGCGCCCTGCCGTCGTACTCGGGTCTGCGCTG
The DNA here is from genome assembly GCF_001741865.1 of Bosea vaviloviae. Classification (NCBI taxonomy): domain Bacteria; kingdom Pseudomonadati; phylum Pseudomonadota; class Alphaproteobacteria; order Hyphomicrobiales; family Alloboseaceae; genus Allobosea; species Allobosea vaviloviae. The sequence goes on along the minus strand of NZ_CP017147.1, from coordinate 2,353,694 downwards.
AGTTTATCCTTGGGCCGATCGAAGATCGGACTCGAGGGCTTCGCCTGAGAATGACGGAGAGGCTCAGGCGTGCCCGGCCTGGCTCGACAGGAAGGCCGGGTCGATGCCGATCTTGCCCAGAGCGCGGTGATATTTCGTCTCGATGCCGTCGTCGAAGAGCAGCTCCGGGTCAGCCGCGCAATGCAGCCAGCCATTCGACTGGATCTCGCTCTCGAGCTGGCCTGCAGCCCAGCCGGCATAGCCCAGTGCGAGGATGGCGTTCTCCGGCCCGCTGCCGATGGCGATGGCGCGCAGGATGTCGAGCGTCGCGGTCAGGCAGATGCCGTCATCGATCGGCAATGTCGCCGATTCCAAGAAGAAATCGGCGGTGTGGAGCACGAAGCCGCGTTTGGTCTCGACCGGCCCGCCGCGCAGCACCTGCATGCGCTCGGCCTGGCTCGGCAGGCGGATCAGCTCCTCGGAGGGGATGACGTCGAGCTGGACCAGGAGATCGGGAAACTTGGTGTCGGCGGCCGGCTTGTTGACGATGATCCCCATCGCCCCATCCTCGGAATGGGCGCAGACATAGATGACACTGCGACTGAAACGCGCGTCGCTCATGCCGGGCATCGCGATCAAGCATTGCCCATCGAGATAGCTGCGGCCGCTGACGCGCTGATTTGAACCAATCTTCATGGCTCCATGCTAGATCACTTTCCCCCGCGCTGGGAACCGGGGGACGCGCATGAAAATCGGACATCGCGATTGCGCCCCAATCATGCTTCATCCACTGGAGGCATGCACTTCACGCAATCGTTGCCGAAAATAAGTGGACTGAATTCGCTATTTCGCGCCGGAACACATAAGTCAGCATCGTGAAACTCGTTTTGACCTTGCTCGCGATCGCCGCTTCGGCGCTGAGCGCCCCTGCCCTCGCGCAGGAGGCGGTGATGTCGTCATGGTCGAAGGGCGACAATGCGTCGCTGCGCCTGATCGCAGGCGCGACCGCGCCTTCGGGCAAACAACGCGTCGGCATCGAGATCGCGCTGGCCCCTGGCTACAAGACCTATTGGCGCAGCCCCGGCGATTTCGGCGTGCCGCCGGTGTTCGACTGGAGCGGCTCGGACAATGTCGGCGGCCTCGACGTGCGCTGGCCGGCGCCCGAACGCTTCCCTGACGGCGCAGGCTATTCGTTGGGCTATGTCGGCGAGGTCGTCATCCCGGTCTCGGTGCAGCCGGTCGACCCAGCCAAGCCCGTCATGCTGGTGCTCAAGCTCGACTATGCCGTCTGCGAGAAGATCTGCATTCCCACCAAGGGCGAGGCCCGGCTTTGGCTGGAGCCCGGCGTCACATCCGTGACCTCGCCGCGGCTGGAGCAGTTCGAGGCGCGTGTCCCGGTGCGCGCCAAGCTCGGCGAGCACAAGGACATGCTGTCGATCGCCGAAGCGCGGCTGGATGAAACCTCGCCCGTGCCGGGTCTCAAATTCATGCTGCGTACCCCGCCCGACGGCAAGGTCGAGGATGTCTTCGTCGAGGGGCCCGGCATGTGGTCCTTCGGCAAGGCCATGCTGTTCCCGCAAGTCGACGGAACCGTCCTCGCCAAGGTCAGGCTCAAGGACAGGCCCAAGGGCGCGTCTGGGCCGACACCGTTCATCGTCACCTTGCGCGGCTCGCCGAATGCGGTCGAGACGCGGCTGGAACTCGACATCCCCGCCGCCAAGCCCTAATTCGTGAACCTCGCGGCGCAGGCCGCAGGCTTCACGGAGAACAGGCGCGATGACCATCAACGTAGGTGACAAGCTTCCCCAGGCGACGTTCCGGGTGATGACCGCGGACGGTCCGGCCGCCAAGACGACCGACGACCTGTTCAAGGGCAAGAAGGTCGTGCTCTTCGCCGTTCCCGGCGCCTTCACGCCGACCTGCCACAAGAACCATCTGCCGGGCTATCTCAACAACGCCGCCGACATCAAGGCCAAGGGCGTCGACGCGATCATGGTCACCGGCGTCAACGACGTCTTCGTCATGGACGCCTGGTCGAAGGCGACCGGTGGCGCCGGCGTGATCGAGTTCCTCTCCGACGGCAATGGCGACTTCGCCAAGGAAATCGGCCTCTCGCTCGACGGCTCGGGCTTCGGTCTCGGCACCCGCTCGCAGCGCTATTCGATGATCGTCGAGGACGGCGTCGTGACCGCGCTCAACATCGAGGAAGGTCCCGGCAAGGCCGAGATCTCCGGCGCCGAGAACCTGCTGACGCAGCTCTGAGCCGCACCCGGCCGCGCAGATGCCAGCCCGCGACGCCCAGCGCCGCGGGCTTTTTCATGCGCCGGATTCCGGCGGGCTTCCGGCCTGCCGCCGGGGAAGGAAAAGACGTCGGAACTCGAGCAAAGGGCGCGGGGGAACCCCTCTTCTGCATCGAAGTCGGCTTTACCCGACTTCGACACTTTGAGTACTGAGCTTGGGCAGGCCCGAGTTCAGTGAGAGGGATTGGGGAGAGGTGTAGGCCCCTGTCTTCAGCTCTCGAACGACAATTCGAGGCGCTGTTCGGCTTTCGCAGCAATGTCGCAAAGCCTTGAGGTCGCGTCGGAATCGATCAGCAGGGCAACCCGATCCGGGATGCCGGCCGTCGACATGACATCAACCGCCGCACCGGCCGGCGACAGCGATCGAACTGTGCATCTGAGAGATGTTTTGCCTCTGTTGAAAACCAGGCGTCCCGCCTTCATGACGGCGTGAGCGTCGCCCGATCGCGGGCGACTGCCCCGCTTCGCCAGAGAAACCTGCCGGCGCAGCTCGAGCAGGTCGGTGGCGATGCCGCCCATCTCCGCCAATATCGCGCTGTGATCGGCGCTGAAGCTGCGCGGGCGGGTGTCTATCGTGCAAAGCGTCCCGATCGCATGACCGTCCGGCGAGCGGAGCTGGACGCCTGCATAAAACCGGATATAGGGCTCGCCCCGCACGAATGGATTGCCCGAAAACCGCTCGTCGATTGCCGCATCCGGTACGATCAACGCGTCCGGCAATTGGATCGCAATATTGCAGAATGCCGGCTCTCGATCGGTCTCGCACGCCGTCATGCCCTGTTGCGACTTGAACCATTGCCGGTGGCCGTCAATGAAGGTGACGGTGGACATCGGGACATTGAAGACGCGCCTCGCCAGGCGTGTCAGCCTGTCGAAAGTCTCCTCCGGCGGAGTGTCCAGCACGTCATAGGATGCCAGCGCGTCAAGACGCGCCTGCTCTAGCAATGCTGCTGGATTCGCAACGGCTGGTGGCAAGATGAGCTTCACAGCTCGATTTCGGCCCCAAATGCTTACTATTTTGCAAAAGCGGATTGCTTAATGCGTAACCGCCTCGGCGAGGTCATTGGCGGCATTCCCGACCATAGCCCGGTGGGGATTGCGGTCCCCGCGCCTTTTCGAAGTGAGCGCGCTTTCCCTTCTCCCCTCGCGGGAGAAGGTGGCTCGGCGCAGCCGAGACGGATGAGCGGCTGTGTTGTTGGTCAAGGGTTTTGTGTTCGCCAGGGGGTGTTGTCTCTGACGATTGCGTTGAGGGTTGTGAGCAGCTTTCGGATGACGGCGACGATGGCGACCTTTTTGGGTCGTCCTCGCGTGGTGAGGCGATCGTAGAAGGTTTTGAAGACGCCGTTGTGCCGAATGGCGGCCAGCGCTGCCATGTACAAGGTGTTGCGGACGCAGGTTCTGCCTCCCACGATGGTTCTGTGGCCGCGCATCATGCCGGAATCGCGGTTCATCGGTGCGACGCCGACGAGGGCTGCGAGCTTCTGGCGGTCGATGGAGCCAAGCTCCGGAACTTCGGCGATGAGAGTGCGGGCGGTGACATCGCCAATCCCGGGCACGGACTTGAGCAATGTTTCGGTCTCGCGCCATGCCGGCGAGTTCTTGATGCCGTCACCGATAGTGCGGTCGATCTCGCTCAGCTCCTTCTCCAGGAAGGCGATGTGTCGGGCGAGCCCTTTGGCGAGGCGCTTGTCAGGCATGCGCCGCGCGCGATTGGCCTCCATCCCGATCATCTCGATGATCTGACGGCGCCTTGCGACGAGTTCGGCCAGCCTCGTCGCCTCCGGAGCAGGGACGGCTCTCGCCTGTGGCCTGATCCGCTCGGCAAAGAGCGCGATCACTTCGGCGTCGAGGGCGTCAGTCTTGGCCAGTCGTCCCATGGCGCGGGCGAAGTCGCGGATCTGACGCGGGTTGACGACACAGAGCGGCAAGCCTGCTCCGGCGAGCGCGGCCGTCACCGTGGTTTCAAACCCGCCGGTCGCCTCGATCACCACCAGGGCGACCGGACAGGCCGCCAGGCGTGCCGTTAGTTCGTCCAACCCTCGGCCGTCGCGAGAGACGAAGAAGGCCTCTCCCGATGGTCGCAGATGAACGTCGAGACGATCCTTGGATACGTCGATGCCAACGAAAACAGCGAGAGCTTCATCCATGACCCATCCTTGCAAATGCGGGCTCGAGCCCAAGCGGCTGTCCGGGTTCGGGACAAAAAGGCGGAAGCCGCACCTCGCTCATCCACGGGCTCAATTCACCCAAGGGGGGACCGGGCTGACTTCCGCCTCAAACCTCGCCGGTACAAAACCGACTGGCAAATCAAAGATACAAGGGGGCGCTGTGAGATCTCCGCCTAGCCGAACACGACGCTAATTGGACAGGGCACGGCGCCCCCTCATCCGGCGCTGCGCGCCACCTTCTCCCGCCAGGGGAGAAGGGAAGAGGCTGTCACGGATCCGGCTCTGCCTCCGGCACGAAATGCGCGAGCGGCTTCAATGCCCATGCCGCGGTGATCGATGCGATCGCGCCTTGTCATGAGACAGCTCCCGGGGAGCACGGTAGCCTTGGCGCCTATCTTGGGGGCACAGCCAGCCTTGGGGGCACAGCCATGTCAGACGTCATCATCCGTCCGCTCGTCGCGAGCGACCGCGCCGCCTGGGAGCCGCTCTGGGAGGGCTATCTGACCTTCTACAAAAGCGCCCTGTCGCCGGAGCTCTACGAGCTGACCTTCGCCCGCCTCACCGGCGGCGCTGAGCCGATGGGCGGCTTCATTGCCGAGCGCGACGGCCGGGCGCTCAGCATCGTCCACTGGGTGATGCACCGCACCACCTGGAGCGCGAAGGACATTTGCTACCTGCAGGACCTCTTCACCGTGGCCGAGGCGCGCGGCAGCGGCGTCGGGCGCAAGCTGATCGAGGCCGTGCGCGAGATGGCCCAGGTCAAGGGCGCCTTCCGGGTCTACTGGCAGACGCATGAGACGAACCTGCAGGCGCAGGAACTCTACAACAAGGTCGCGGACAAATCCGGCTTCATCGTCTATCGGCAGGCGCTGAGCTGACGAACTCCGCACGGCCTGTCGCCGTCCCTGCCAAGACTGCACCGGCGCATGGGAGCGTGTGCGCGCATGCAACCCTAGCACTGCCGCGGCCCACTATATGAGGGGCACATCCGTCAGACGGCCTGGTGCCCGCGCCAGCTGCTCGGACATCCCTCTTTCCGTGGAGCGCAGCTGCGTTCGCGGGCAGCGACAGGCGTCGAGCCATGAAGAAGATCGGTTTCCTTTCATTCGGGCATTGGACGCCCTCGCCGCAATCCCAGACGCGTTCGGCGGGCGACACGCTGCTGCAATCGATCGACCTCGCGGTCGCGGCCGAGGAGCTGGGCGCGGACGGCGCCTATTTTCGCGTGCACCATTTTGCGCGCCAGCTCGCCTCGCCCTTCCCGCTGCTTGCTGCCGTCGGCGCCAGGACGAGCCGCATCGAGATCGGCACCGGCGTCATCGATATGCGCTACGAGAACCCGCTCTATATGGCGGAGGATGCCGGCTCCGCCGATCTCATCGCCGGCGGGCGCCTGCAGCTCGGCATCAGCCGCGGCTCGCCCGAGCAGGTGATCGATGGCTGGCGCTATTTCGGCTACGAGCCGGCAGAGGGCCAGAGCGACGCCGATATGGGCCGCAGGCACGCCGAGGTCTTCCTCGATCTGCTGCGAGGCCAGGGTTTCGCCAAGCCCAGCCCCCGGCCGATGTTTCCCAATCCACCCGGGCTATTGCGGCTCGAGCCCTATTCCGAGGGCTTGCGCGAGCGCATCTGGTGGGGCGCCGGCTCCAACGCCACCGCGACCTGGGCTGCCAAGCTCGGCATGAACCTGCAGAGTTCGACGCTCAAGAACGACGAGAGCGGCGAGCCCTTCCACATCCAGCAGGCGAAGCAGATCCGCGCCTATCGCGAGGCCTGGAAGGAGGCCGGACATGCGCGCGAGCCGCGCGTCTCGGTCAGCCGCAGCATCTTCGCGCTGGTGGACGACCGCGACCGCGCCTATTTCGGCGGCAACCAGGGTGACGATCAGGTCGGCTTCATCGACGACACCCGCGCGATTTTCGGACGCAGCTACGCAGCCGAGCCGGGCAAGCTGATCCAGGAACTGGCGCAGGACGAGGCGATCGCCGAGGCTGACACCCTGCTGCTGACGGTGCCCAACCAGCTCGGCGTCGCCTACAACGCCCATGTCATCGAGATGATCCTGAAGCATGTCGCGCCGGCTCTTGGCTGGCGCTGAGGCTCAGCCATCGCCGTCATCCCAGGCTTGCCCCGGGACCCATCGGAGGGCTCCGGCGCTCTACGATGGATTCGGAGCGGCGCGGCTTCGGAATGACGGTCTGTTTCCGTGGAAAATCAGCGTGCTCTACAGGCCCTCGACGATGCGGAGATCGCGCTCCGCTCCGCCGGCGAGTGCGGCCAGGGCTTCCTGATAGGCCGGGCTGTCATGGGTCGCCTGCGCCTGCGCGACGCTGTCGAACTCGATGAGCACGGTGCGCTGCTGGAGCCCAGCCTCGTAGACCTGTGCCGGCAAGCCGCGCGCCAGGAATCTGCCACCGCCGGCGGTGATGGCCGGGCCAGCCAGCTTGGCATAGGCCGCGAGCGCGTCGGGATTGCTGACCGAGCGATAGGAACTGAGCCAATAGGCTTTGGGCATCGCGAGACTCCGTGGACATGAACCGTTCAGGCCGACGATCCTCTCACAACCTGGTCCGAGCTGGGAAGGGGCGGCGCCATGCCCGTACGCCCTACCGCCCCGGCTTGAACGGCGCCATGCCGGTGCGCGCCAGCGCATCGGCGCGCTCGTTCATCTCGTTGCCGGCATGGCCCTTGACCCATTTCCACTCGATCTTGTGGCGGCCGAGCGCAGCGTCGAGGCGCTTCCAGAGCTCCTCGTTCTTGACCGGCTTCCTGTCGGCGGTCTTCCAGCCGTTCTTCTTCCAGCCATGGATCCAGGCGGTGATGCCCTGGCGCAGATACTGGCTGTCGGTGTGCAGCGCCACGATGCAGGGCCGCGTCAGCGTCTCCAGGGCGGAGATCGCGCCCATCAGCTCCATACGGTTGTTGGTGGTCATGGCCTCGCCGCCCGACAGCTCCTTCTGCGTGCCCTTGAAAGAGAGGATCGCGCCCCAGCCGCCGGGCCCAGGATTGCCCGAGCAAGCTCCGTCCGTCCAAACTTCGACCACGTCGCTCATGGCAGGTCCCGGCGATTTTCTTTTGCGCGAATGGGGCAAGCCCCAAGCGCGCCAGGCCCGGGATTGCCCGAGCAGGCTCCGTCCGTCCAAACTTCGACCACGTCGCTCATGGCAGGTCCCGGCGATTTTCTTTTGCGCGAATGGGGCAAGCCCCAAGCGCGCCAGGCGCGGGATTGCCCGAGCAGGCCCCGTCCGTCCAAACTTCGATGATGTCGCTCATGGCAGGCTCACAGCAGATAGGGGCGCGGGGAAGGCTCGCATCATCATCGCCTCAACCCATAATCCCGTGCATCCGCCACGCGCTGGTGGAAAGCGAGCCTGCGGTCGTATTCGAGCGGGTCGAGCGGCTTCACCAGGGCGCCGGGCGGCACGTTCAGCCAGTCGACCAGCCGCGTCACCAGGAAGCGCAGCGCCGAGCCGCGGCAGAGCTGCGGCAGCGCCGCGACCTCGGTCGGCGTCAGCGGCCTGACGCTCTCATAGCCGGCCAGCAGCGCCTGGCCCTTGGTCAGGTTGAAGGAGGCGTCGGCCTCGAAGCACCAGGAGTTCAGGCAGATGGCGAGATCGTAGGCGAAGGCGTCGGTGCAGGCGAAATAGAAATCGATCAGCCCCGAGAGCCTGTCCTTGATGAAGAAGACGTTGTTGGGGAAGAGATCGGCATGGATGACGCCGCGCGGCAGGTCCTGCGGCCAGGAGTGCTCATGCGCCTCGATCTCGGCCATCACGCGTCGCCCGAGCCCCGGTGAGACCGTGTCGGCTGCGGCACCAGCCTGCTCGGCGAGAGGTCGCCAGCCCGGCACCGCGAGCGAATTCACCCGCTCCATGCCGAAATCCGCGCCGGCCTGGTGCAGCAGAGCGAGCCCGCGCCCGACCTCGGCGCAATGCGTCGCATTGGGGCGGCGCACCGAAATGCCGTCGAGAAAGGTGACGATCGCGGCCGGGCGGCCCGCAAGCTGGCCCACCGCCTGGCCATCCCGGTCCTTGACAGGGAGCGGGCAGATCAGGCCGCGCCTGGCCAGATGCTCCATCAGGCCGATGAAGAAGGGCAGATCGCCTGCATCCACCCGCTCCTCATAGAGCGTCAGGATGAAGAAGGCCTGCGTCGTGTGCAGCAGGAAATTCGAGTTCGAGACGCCCTCGGCGATGCCCTTGACGGCCAGCAGGTCGCCAATGCCGTAGCGCGCCACAAAGGCGGCCAGCTCATCATCAGGTACTTCGGTATAGACGGCCAAAAGCTCGCTCTCTCCTACTCGCGCTCACTCGGCCGCGGTCGGCGCCGCTTCACCGCGCAATTCGCGCGGCAGCGGGAAGAACACGTTCTCATCGGCCGTCGAGACCGTCTCGACGCGCACCTCGTAACGCTCCGCGAAGGCGTCGATGATCTCCTCGACCAGCACCTCCGGCGCACTCGCGCCGGCCGTGATGCCGAGGCTGCGGATGTTGCCGAAGACCGACCAGTCGATCTCGTCGGTGCGCAGAACGAGCCGCGCCGCCGGGCAGCCGGCGCGCTCGGCGACCTCGCGCAGGCGCTGCGAATTCGAGGAATTGGGCGAGCCGACGACGATCAGCGCATCGACCTGCGGCGCGACGCGCTTGACCGCCTCCTGGCGGTTCGTCGTGGCGTAGCAGATGTCTTCCTTATGCGGCGCGATCAGATCGGGAAATCGCGTCTGCAGGGCAGCGACGATCTCGCGGGTGTCGTCCACCGACAGCGTCGTCTGCGTGACATAGGCGAGTGGCTGGCCGACCGGCGGCTCAAGCTTGGCGACATCGTCGAGCGTCTCGATCAAGGTGATCGCACCCGGCGGCAATTGCCCCATGGTGCCGATCACCTCGGGATGGCCGGCATGGCCGACGAGCAGGATGTGGCGGCCGCGCTTGTGATGCACCTCCGCCTCGCGATGCACCTTGGTGACCAGCGGACAGGTCGCGTCGATGGCGAAGAGATTGCGCTCGCCGGCTTCGGCGGGAACCGATTTCGCCACGCCATGGGCGGAGAAGATCACCGGCCGCGTCGCATCGGGCACCTGCGACAATTCGGAGACGAAGACCGCGCCCTTCCGCTTCAGCGATTCGACGACGTATTTGTTGTGCACGATCTCATGGCGGACATAGACCGGCGCGCCATGCAGGATCAGCGCCTTCTCGACCGCGTCGATGGCGCGCACAACCCCGGCGCAGAAGCCGCGGGGAGCACAGAGCAGGATGTCGAGCGGCGGTTTCACGCGCGGATATCGTTCCAGAGAATGAGCGTCTTCTTTCGGGGTGAAAGGGGCGATGTCAAGGAAACCGCGCATCGGCGGCCGCATAGCCGGGCAGCCATCGCAGCCGGTGCGCCTTATTGACAGATAAGTTGATATCAACTTATTTTCATTGCATGTCCGCCGTCGTGATCCCGTTCGAGACGACCCTGATGGTCCGCGACCGCTGCCTGTGCCTGCACGCGCAGCGCGCGGCACGCGTTCTGGCGCGGCGCTTCGACGAGGCATTGCGCCCATACGGCCTGACCAATGAGCAATTCTCGCTGCTGATGGCGCTCAACCGCCCGACTGCGGCCTCGATCAGCCAGATCGCCAGCGTGCTCGGCGCCGACCGCACCACCTTGACCGCAGCCCTGAAGCCGCTGATGCGCGACGGGCTTGCGACGATCCATGCCGACACCAGGGACCGCCGGGCTCGCCGGGCGGCCCTGACGCCGGCCGGCCATGAGCGGCTCGCAACCGCGCTGCCGGTCTGGCTTGCCATGCACGAGGCTCTGGAGGCGACGCTCGACGCTCCGGACCCTGCACAAACGCGACACGGTCTCACCCTCCTGGCTGCTTGGCCGGGCATGACTTGGCCGGGCATGACCGCCAGTTCGCACAACCAGGAGAGAACGCCATGACGACCCAAGTCTCCACGCCCCATGTCCCCACGCCCCATGTCTCCGCCTTCCGCTGGGTTCCGCCCTTCGCGCAGGGCCATGTCCGCGACCTGCGCGTGCGCTGGGCGCTGGAAGAAGCCGGCATCCCCTATGAGGCGACGCTGATCGGCCGCGACGACCAGACGTCCGAGGATTATCGCGCCTGGCAGCCCTTCGGCCAGGTGCCGGCCTATCGCGACGGCGGCGTCGAGATGTTCGAATCGGGCGCGATCGTGCTCTATCTGTCGCGGAAATCGACGGCGCTGGCGCCCGAGGACGAAGCCGGCCGCGCCCGCGTGACGACCTGGGTCCTGGCGGCCTTGAACTCGATCGAGCCGCATGTCTCCGGGCTCGCCAGCACCGACATCTTCCACAAGGGCGAGGCCTGGACGATCGAGCGTCGGCCACAGATCGTCGAGATGGTGGTCATGCGCCTGCAGGCGCTGAGCAACTGGCTCGCAGGCAAGGACTATCTCGACGGACGCTTCACGGCCGGCGACCTCATCATGGCGACGGTGCTGCGCGATGTGCCCGACGACATCCTCGCGCGCTTCCCCACGCTCGAAGCCTATCGCGCGCGCTGCCTGGCTCGCCCGGCCTTCGCCCGCGCGCTGGAGGCGCAGCTGGCGCCATTCCGCCAGAACGCGCCGGCCGCCGCCTGACCGGCATCGCGCGCAGGCTCGGCATTGCGATAAACCATGGTCGAGGGCGCACAGCCCTCGCAGGATCGCCATCGACCACCTAGATTGGGGCGTCGGCCCTGGAGCCGTCCCCCCAACCGATGAGCGCTCCATGGCCGACGTCTCCCATACCAGCTACCTGCCGCCGATCCTGACCTTCTGCGCCGGCGCGGTGATCGCCGTGCCGCTGTTCCGCCGGGTCGGACTTTCGGCGGTGCTGGGTTATCTCGCGGCCGGCATCATCATCGGCCCCTCGGTGCTGGCCGTGATCAAGGACCCCGACGCGATCCGCGGCACAGCCGAGATCGGCGTCGTGCTGCTGCTCTTCCTGGTCGGGCTCGAATTGCAGCCCTCGCGGCTCTATTCGATGCGCAAGGACATTCTCGGCGCGGGCCTCGCCCAGATGGCACTGAGCGCCGGCGTCATCGGCGCGGCAGCCTGGTGGTTCGGCCTGTCCGTCGGTGGGGCGGTCGCGGTCGGGCTGGCGCTGGCGCTGTCTGCGACCTCGATCGCGCTGCAATTGCTGGAGGAGCGCGGCGACGGCAACGAGCCCTATGGCCGGCGTACCTTCTCGATCCTGCTGTTCCAGGACATCTCGATCGCGCCCGCTCTGGCGATCCTGCCGCTGCTGGCGACGACGACCGAGGCCAAGCCCGGCGGTGCAGGCCAGGCCCTCGCAGGTCTGGGCATAGCCTTCCTCGCCATCGCCGTGATCGTACTGGCGGGGCGCTATGTGCTGAACCCGTTCTTCCGCATCCTGGCCAAGACCGGCGCCAAGGAGGTGATGACGGCTGCCGCCCTCTTCATTGTGCTGGGCGCTGCGCTGCTGATGGAGCATGTCGGGCTCTCCATGGCGATGGGCGCGTTCCTGGCCGGCGTGCTGCTGGCCGATTCGCATTTCCGCCATGAGCTCGAGGCCGATATCGAGCCGTTCCGCGGCGTGCTGCTCGGCCTGTTCTTCATGGCGGTCGGCATGTCGCTCGACTTGAAGCTCGTGCTCGACAACTGGCTGCTGCTGGCCTTGGCCGCGCCGCTCCTGGTGCTGTTCAAGATTGCGGTCGCGGCTTCGATCCTGCGCGCCTCCTGCTCCTCGATGACGGAGGCCGTGCGGGCGGGCGCCCTGCTCTCGCCGGCCGGAGAGTTCGCCTTCGTGCTGCTGCCGCTGGGTGTCTCGCTCGGACTGCTCGACGAGCGCCAGGGCGCGATCGCGACAGCGCTGGCGGCGATCTCGATGCTGATCGGCCCGGTCGTCGCCAAGCTCATCGACGGCATCCTGCTCGCGCGCCTCGCGCCCGAGACGATGGATGAGGATTTCGAGGGCGTCGGCGCGCCTTCCGTCGTCGTCATCGGCTTCGGCCGCTTCGGCCAGATCGTGACGCAGGCGCTGCTTTTGCAGCATGTCGACGTCACCGTCATCGATTCCGATGTCGAGCGCATCCGCTCCGCCGCCAAGTTCGGCTTCAAGATCTATTATGGCGACGGCACGCGGCTCGACGTGCTGCGCGCGGCGGGAACGGGCAAGGCCCGCATCCTGTGCATCTGCATCGACGACAAGGACGCGGCCCTGCGCATCGTCGAGATGGCCAAGGCCGAATTCCCGAATGTGCGCCTGCATGCGCGCGCCTATGACCGCATCCACGCCATCGACCTGATGAAGGCCAATGTCGACTACCAGATGCGCGAGACCTTCGAATCCGCGCTCGGCTTCGGCCGCGTCACGCTGGAAGGGCTCGGGCTGAACTATGACGAGGCGAGCCTGGTGATCGACCATGTCCGCGACCGCGACGCCCAGCGCATGGAGATCCAGTTCACGGAAGGCATCGCCGCCGCGCTCAACAAGGTGCCGCGCGTCACGCCCGAGCCGCTGGTCCAGCCCAAGGGCAAATCCAAGGCGCTCACCCCCGAGACCCAGGAGGTCATCGAGGATGGCGGGGCCGAGGTCGCGGTCGGCGGCGTCGGCGAGCCCGAGCGGTGAGCGCGCGCCCAGTCGAGCCGCAGGCGGTCTTCGTCAGCGGCTCGATCATGCGTCATGTCGCGGTGATGACCGCGACCAGCTCGGCCGGGCTGATGGCGGTCTTCGTCGTCGACCTCCTGTCGCTGCTCTACGTCTCCTGGCTCGGCCGGCCGGAGGCGACGGCAGGCGTCGGCTACGCCACCATCGTCCTGTTCCTGATGATCTCGATCAATATCGGGATGATGATCGCGGTCACGGCCCTGACGGCGCGTGCGCTCGGCGCGGGCGACCGCGGCAGCGCGAGACGCCTCGCCGGCTCGACGCTTGCGCTGATGACGCTGGCGGCATTGGCGCTGAGCATCATCGTCCTGCCTGGACTGCCCTGGCTGCTGCGCGGGCTCGGCGCCCATGGCGAATCCTATGCGGTGGCCTATTCCTTTCTCTGGATCGTGCTGCCCTCGAATCTGCTGATGGCGCTCGGCATGGGCTTTTCCGGCGTGCTGCGCGCCGTCGGCGATGCCAGGCGCGCCATGTTCGTCACGCTCGGCGGCGGGCTGGCGACCGCTGTGCTCGACCCGCTCTTCATCTTCGGGCTCGGTCTCGGCCCCAATGGCGCCGCCTGCGCCATCGTTCTGGCGCGCATCATCATCGCGGCGGTCGGCTTCCATGGCGCGGTCAAGGTTCACGACATCGTCGCCAGACCCACCTACGCCGCGCTTGCGGAGGATACGGGCAAGACCATGGCGATCGCGGGGCCGGCGATCCTGACCAATCTGTCGACGCCGATCGCCAACGCCGTCTTCGCCGGCCTGATGGCGCGTTTCGGGGATGCCGCGATCGCGGCGCTGGCGATCATCGACCGGCTCGTGCCCGTTGCCTTCGGTGCGCTGTTTGCGCTGTCGGGCGCAGTCGGGCCGATCCTCGGCCAGAACTGGGGCGCCGGCCGCTTCGACCGGATGCGGCGCGGCCTGACCGACTCGGCCCTCTTCGCGGTCGCCTGCGTCGTCGCCGCCTGGCTCCTGCTCGTGCTGCTGCGCGGGCCAATCGTCACGGTCTTCGCCGCGACGGGGCTGACGGCGGAGCTGGTGGCGTTCTTCTGCCTGATCGCGGGGCCGATGTGGATTTTCGTCGGCCTGCTCTTCGTCGCCAACGCCGCCTTCAACAATCTCGGCATGCCGCTGCTCTCGACGCTGTTCAGCTGGGGCCGGGCCACGCTCGGCACGATACCGCTCGCCTTCGTGGGAGCCCATTATGCCGGGCCGAAGGGTGCGCTGATCGGCTGCGTCTTCGGCGCCGTCGTCTTCGGCGTCGTCGCGCTTGTCTTCGCCTATCGCGGCATCGCCCGGCTGGAGCGCGAGAGCGCGTCACGCGCCGCTTCCCTTGCCTCGCGAACTGGCGCTGCTATCGTTCCGTTCCAGGCGGCGGCAGACCGCAGATAGATCATCGCATCGCTCCCGCTTTCCGGCGCGATGCCTGAACCGGAGGCGCGCCATGATGAACCTGTTCGAGATGATGCAGCAGGCCCAGAATGGGCAGGCCATGCAGAACATCGCCCGGCAATACGGGCTCAGCCAGCAGCAGACGCAGTCGGCGATCGAGGCCTTGCTGCCCGCCTTCTCGATGGGGCTGCAGCGCCAGACGCAGGATCCCCAGGCCTTCGGGAACCTGGCGCAGATGATGACCGCGACGCCCTTCGGACAAATGTTCGAGACCGGCGGCGGTGCCATTCCCAACCACGCCCAGACGATGGGCAACGATGTGCTGAGCCAGCTCTTCGGCTCCAAGGATGTCAGCAACGCCGTCGCGGCGCAGGCGGCCGCGACGAGCGGCGTCGGCCAGGCCATCCTCAAGCAGATGCTGCCGGTGATCGCCTCCATGGTGATGGGCGGGCTGTTCAAATCGGCGAGTAATCAAGGCCTCGGCGGCATCCTCGGCCAGTTCACCGAGATGATGCGCGGGCAGATGCCCGGCCAGCAGCCCACATCGCCCCCGCCCCAGCAGGCCCCCGCCAACCCGCTCGAGGCCATTCTCGGCGGGCTGTTCGGCAACAGCCAGGCTCCGGGCCAGACCCAGGGCGGCCCCTTCGGCGGTGGGCAGATGCCGGGCGGCCAGGCCGGCGGCAACCCGCTCAACCCACTGGATGGCGGGCTGCTCGGCCAGATCCTGACCGGCATGCTGGGCGGCGCGCAACAGCCGGACGCCCAGCCCGCGCCGGCCCCGACGAGCCGCAGCGCTCAAGCCCAGCCGCAAGAAGAGCAACCCGACGACGCGCCGCCGCCCTCCTCGGCGACCGGACCGGGCTCGATCGGGCTCGATGCGCTGAACCAGATGTTCGAGCATGGCCGGCAGGTGCAGGACAGCCATCAGGACGCGCTGAAATCGATCTTCGACGGCATGTTCGGTGGTCCGGGCCGGCGCTGAAAAGGAAAGCGGGCGCCGAAGCAACAAGCGCCCGCTCGCTCCAGAGCGACCTCGCGCTCGACACCTGTTGGCCCCCGGGAATTGCCCTTGCTTTGATAGCCGGTCCTGGCGATCCGGTATGGCGCGCGCGATTCAGGGCGTGGCGTGTTTGATTCAAAAAGTTGAGAGCATTGCTCACGCGAAAAACCGGTAACCACTTTTTCGCGCAATGCTCCGCGCCTGATCGGAATGCTCCAACAAGGGCATGGATGCTCTCAGGTCGACCGACACCGCAATTCGTTTTGTCCCGAAGCTCAGCCGCGGGCCATCCGGCCCCGCTCCAATGGAATTGACCAATGCCTACGCCCACATCTCTCTATCGCGGTCTTTCCACAGCCTGTGCAGCGATTGCTGCGCTGTAGGCCGGCAGCACCATGGCGGTTGCCGCCAATTCGACATTCTATGAGGCGGCCCTGTGCAAGCCGCCTTATTCCCTGACGTCGTCGACCGCGATCTATGAAGCCGCCGAAAAGCTTGCAAAGCCCGATACATCGTCGATGGGAGCCGCGATCTACAAAATCCCGCAGATCGGCCGCGACGGGTTCGAAAGCGACGAGGTGTTTT
The DNA here is from genome assembly GCF_001741865.1 of Bosea vaviloviae. Lineage (NCBI taxonomy): Bacteria > Pseudomonadati > Pseudomonadota > Alphaproteobacteria > Hyphomicrobiales > Alloboseaceae > Allobosea > Allobosea vaviloviae. Next base: position 2,337,637 of record NZ_CP017147.1, on the reverse strand, counting down.
TCGCCAACGGCGCGGTCGGCGTCCTGATCAAGGGCCTGCGCGCCGATGAGCTCGCCGCGAAATACAAGTTGAAGCGCGAGACATCGGATCTGCTCGGCACATCCAGCAAGGGCTATGCGCGGCCGCTTGCGAAGAAGCTGCAGCCCCCCGCGGGTCTTGCCGGCCCGGGCAAGGTCTCCATCGTGGCGCGCGAGAGCGCCGCGCTGCCCGGCAAGACCTTGCTGGGTTGTGAATTCATCGCGGATTGAAAGTAGCGGTTTCGCCGGGTTCAATTGAACCTACAACGCCGGGCCGAATATCGTATTCAGTCCGGCGCTGTCATGAAGGTGGCGGTTTTGCACCGCTATCAAACAGCTGACACGCCTCAGGCGACGCGGCGCGACTGCCAGTTCGCGTCCTGGCGCGCCATGACCCCGGCGAGTTCGCGCAATCCTTGAGTATCGGCATTGGTGCGGAAACTCGCGACCAGCTCGTTGAGGCGCTGAATCTGGTCCGACAAGGCCGTGGCCGAGGCCGCGCTCTCCTCGGCGAGCGCCGCATTCTGCTGGGTCATCTCATCCATATGCGCCACGGTCTGGCTCATCTCCTCGATGCCATTGGCCTGTTCGGCGGAAGCGGCCGAGATGTCGGAGACGGTGGCGGAAACCTTGCGCGAGGCCTCTACGATGCGCTCCAGCACCTCGCCTGCGGAGCGGACGAGGCCGACGCCCTGCGCGACCTCAGCACCGGATTCGGTGATCAGGGCGGTGATGTCCTTGGCCGCGGCTCCCGAGCGCTGCGCCAGGGTGCGGACCTCGGAGGCGACCACCGCAAAGCCCTTGCCGGCGTCACCGGCGCGGGCGGCTTCAACCGCGGCGTTGAGCGCCAGCAGGTTGGTCTGGAAGGCGATCTCGTCGATGACGGAGATGATGTCGGAGATCTTGCGGGAGGCCGCCTCGATCCGGGTCATCGCATCGACCGCCTCGCCGACGATCGCCCCGCCCTTGCGCGCCACGTCCATCGCCTCGTCGGCGAGCGCAACGGCCTGCCTCGAGGCCGTGGCCGCGGCCTTCACCGAGGCTGCGAGTTCCTCCGTGGTGGCCGCCGTCTCCTCGAGCGATGAGGCCTGTTCTTCCGTCCGCTTCGACAGATCGTCGGCACCCATATTGATCTCGCGCGCCGCGTTGCCGACATCGCCGGACGTCGCCTGGATCGTTCTGACCGTCTCTGAGAGATGACTAAGGGCGAGGTTGAAGTCGTCGCGCAATTTCTCGTATTCAGCAGCCACCTCAGCGTCGATGCGGTGGGTCAGATCGCCCTGCGAGAGCAGGTCGAGCCCGTTCGCCAGCAGATCCATGACCTGCCGCTGCTCCGCCGCCAGCCGCTCCTGCTCGCGCGCATGCCCAGCCCGCTCCTGCTCGATCGCCAGGCGCTGCGCATCCGAGGCTTCGCGACCTTCCGCAGTCTCTGCCTCAAGGCGCTGGACCGCCAGGCCATTGTCCTTGAAGATCTGGACGGCGCGCGCCATCGCGCCGATCTCGTCCTTGCGGGTCTGGCCCTCGATGGCGACCTGGTAGTCGCCGCCAGCGAGATCGCCCATGCGCTGTTTCAGCAGGTCAAGCGGCCGCGTGATCGACTGACGCACCAGCACCATGGCTCCAATCAGTCCAAGCAGCATGCCGAGCGCGGACAATCCAAGCACGAGATAATCGAGCGTCTGGGCCTCGGCGTCGAGCTCGCCGGAGGTCTTTTCCGTATCCGCCTTGACGCTGTCGTTCAGCGCGTCCGCCTCCGCCACGATCTCGCTGATCATCTTGTCGAGCTGCGACATCACGGACAGGGCGGCGAGATCCTCGTCGCGCGCCGCCATGGCGACGATATCGTCGACCTGCGCCTTCAACGCCGTGAATTTTCGCGCCAACGCGTCGAAATCTGCAGCCTTCTGCGGAAAGCTGATCTTCGCATCGGTCAATCGAGCCAGCGCACGATCGTAGGATTTGCGCACGTCCTCGATCGCTGTGGTGTTCTGCTTCATGTAGTCCGGATAGGCGATCGACTTGTAGAGATCGCGCGCGATGTCGCTCATCGCGCGGGTGGCGCGGGCTGCATCGAGGATCGCGGTGGTGCGCTGGGAAATCAGGTCGGAATAGGTCTTCTGGATCCGGCCATATTCGCGACCGCCATAAATGGCGGTGGCCAGGCTGATCGCACCGATGATGATCAGGGGGATGGCGATTTTCGTCCGAATGGCCAGATCCTGAAGGCGCAACGAAAATCGCATGTCCGACATCCCCGCATCGCAATGATACGCGCTCTCCCGGCGCGGCATGGGCAGGAGGTTTTGCCGAGTTTGGTGAATTTTGAGTTAGGCTTGGCCTCGCTGGTGCGTAAAAGCGTTCAAATCAGCAAGAATCCATGGAACAGGGCGAATATCGGCAACGCCCCTGCCGCAACGGCACCGATGGCACCCAAGGGCTAGGCCGGGATGCTGCGGCGCTAGAGCCGGATCAATGCGAAAAACGGTTCCCCCTTTTTCGCATCCTGCTCTTGCGGCACGGACATGAAAAAGGGCGGAAGCACGAAGCCTCCGCCCACAGGAACGCGCAGCCCCAAGGGGTCAGGCGCTGCACGCAACCGCTTGCTTGGTGACTGATTGCCTGGTGACCGGCCCGACCTTCATGGCGGGAGCCTTCACCTGAGCCTGCCGAGCCCCTTCCGCGCGCCGCGCCGAAGCGACGCCCGAACGCGCACCGGAGCGGGCGGCGAGAATGGTCGAGGGATCGTCCAGCCAGGAGGTGGCGAGCGCGCCTTCGACATCGGACCGGACGAGGCCGATATCCTTGAGACCACGCTCGTCCAGCTCTGTCAGGCGCAGAACCTCGCGGCGATGGATGATTGCTTTCGTGAGCGACGTTACGCCGGCAAACCCTCGCGCAGCGATGCGCGTGACGACACCCAAAACGGACGCGAACGGCTTCGTGGCAATGGTCATGATCAGCATAACGACCTCCTAAGGGTCCAAATAACGGGTATTCCCAAGCCCCGCCCGGACGCACCGCTGGCAAGACCTCGAAACTGACCAAAGGATAGCTTTCCGCTGGTCATAAGCCAAACGAATGCTTATGATGCTTCACAACACGGATATTGATGATCCAGTTTGGGGGCCGCCATGGCGCATGTTCTCGACGCCGACCAGCTCAAGACCTTCGTCGCCATCGCCGATACAGGCTCCTTCACCCGCGCCGCCGAGATCGTATTCAAGACGCAATCGGCCGTCTCCATGCAGATGAAGCGGCTTGAGGAGCGCGTCGGCCGGCCGCTCTTCGGGCGCGACGGCCGCCATGCCAAGCTGACCGAGGATGGCGAGCGCCTGCTCGACTATGCCCGCAGGATCGTGCGGCTGAACCTCGAATGCGTCGCGAGCTTCACCGATGCCGACCTCAAGGGCCGCATCCGGCTCGGCGTGCCCGACGACTATGCCGACCGCTATTTGCCCGAGATTCTGGCCCGCTTCGCCCGCTCCAACCCGCGCGCCGAGGTCACCGTCGTCTGCGAGCCGACGCCGATGCTGGCCGAGCGGATCGCCACCGGCGACATCGACCTCGCCATCATCACCCATGTCGAGAGTCGCGGCCAGGGCGAGATCATCCGCATCGAGCCGCTGCTCTGGGTAACCTCGGCGCGCCATGGCGTGCATGAGGAGGATCCGCTGCCATTGGCGCTCGGCCGCCCGACCTGCAACTGGCGGCAGGCCGCCGTCGAGGCACTGGAGACCAAGGGCCGGCGCTTCCGCGTGCTTTATGCGAGCTGGAATTCGACAGCGGTGGGCGCGGCGGTGATCGCAGGGCTTGCCGTCTCGGTCCTGCCGGAAAGCGCGGTCAGGCCCGGCATGCGCATACTGGGACCGACGGATGGCTATGCGACGCTGCCATCCTGCAAGATCGGTCTGCTGCGCACGCGCTTCGACCCCTCGGTTCTGTCCAATGCGCTGGCTGAGCACATCATCCAGAGCCTCGACAATCTGCAAAGCTTCAAGACAGCGGCGGAATAGGGACGGGGGTAGCGCCGGATCAAGGCCGGGCGCTGCGCTTCAGGGACCGAAGCCGGCCGCCACCGACTGGAAGAAGCCCAGCACCGACTGGCCAATCTGCGTCGCCCAGACCACGATCGTGAGCGATATCAGACTCACGACCAGGCCATACTCGATCGCCGTTGCGCCGCGCGCATCGCTGGCAAAGTCGGAAATGGCCATTCTGATCCGTTCCATGTTTTGGAAATACCGAACAAATTCGGCCAAATCGTTAACATGGCTGCCGAAATCGGCTCGAATGCCTTACAGAGCAAGCGCCGGGAACAGGGGCGCGATCTCTCCCGACCACTCGTCCTCGAAGCGTGACGCGAGTTGCTGCGCAAGGGTGCGGTCCTGCGCGACGATCGCATCGAGCGGCGCGAGGAAACCCGTCTCGTCCCGCCCCGCGCCATCCAGCCGCGCCCGCCGGGCGAGGCCGCCGCGCGCCAGCGCCAGCACGTCCCGCGCCAGATCCCGCAGCATACGCCCGCCGATGCGCGCTTCGAGGCCAGCTTTCGGCACCGCATCGCGCAGCGCCTGGCGCTCCTCGGCGCTCCAACCCTTGACCAGATCCCAGGCCGCATCCAGCGCGACCTGGTCGTAGAGCAGGCCGACCCAAAAGGCCGGCAGGGCGTTCAGCATCTCGGGCGGCCCGGCATCGGCGCCGCGCATCTCGAGGAAGCGCTTGAGCCTGACCTCGGGGAACAGCGTCGAGAGATGGTTCGCCCAGTCGGAGATCGTAGCGCGCTCACCCGGCAATTGCGCAAGCTTGCCCGCAAGCAGATCGCGGAAGGAAGCGCCGGCGACGTCGTGATAGACCGCGCCGCGCTTGACGAAATACATGGGAACGTCGAGCGCCCAGTCGACATAACCCTCATAGGACATGCCCTCGTCGAAGGCGAAGGCAAGCATGCCGGAGCGCGCCTTGTCGGTATCGAGCCAGATCTCCGAACGCACCGACTGAAGGCCGTTGAGCTTGCCCTCGGTGAAGGGCGAGGCAGCGAAGAGCGCCGTCGCCAGTGGCTGCAGGGCGAGCGAGACCCTGAGCTTCCTGACCATGTCGGCCTCGGTCGCGAAATCGAGGTTCACCTGCACGGTGCAGGTGCGGAACATCATGTCGAGGCCGCGCGTGCCGACCTTGGGCATGTAGTTCGCCATGATCTTGTAGCGGCCCTTGGGCATCATCGGCGTCTGGGCGCGCGTCCAGAGCGGCGAGTGGCCGAGCGCGACGAAGTCGATGCCATGGGGCGCGGCGATCGCCTTGACGTCGGCGAGATGGTTAGCGAGCTCATCGGCGGTATCGTGCAGCGTCTCGACCGGCGCGCCTGAGAGCTCGAACTGGCCGCCGGGCTCCAGCGAGATCGCGCCGCCGCCTTCAGGGCCGGCAAGGCCGATGATGTGGCCGTCATCGACGATCGGCTCCCAGCCGAGCCTCTCCTGCATGCCTTCCAGCAGATGGCGGATGCCGCCCCTACCGTCGCGCCCCTCGTAAGGCACCGGGGACAGGTCATGCGCATAGAACGGGAACTTCTCATGCTCCGTCCCCATCCTGAACGCGGAGGCCGGCTTCTCGCCGGCGGCGATCCAGGAGATCAATTCGTCCTTGGAACCGATCGGGGTCGAATCGGACACATCGCGAGCCATGGGCGCTCCGGCAGAGTAAGGCATGCAGCCATGCGACCGCCCGCGCATTTCGGCGCGGGCGGGTCAGGCTCGGGAGCGTCAGACATAGGCGAGCCTCAGGCGCTCGACAACGCTTCCCGTCGCGCGTTGATGCAAGAGTGCTCCCCGCGCCAACGCAAGGCGGCCCGGCGCGCCCGGTGGTCCTCAAGCAGCGCCACGCATCGCCGGCTGCCAGCCTGGCGAGAGGGCGACGCCATCGAGGCGGGTCTCGGAGGCCAGCCAATCGACCACGGCGGCAAGCCCCGCCGCCTGCCCGCCGGCCCTCGCCCGGGCCTCCTCGAAGACCGCGAGCTGGACATCGGCGCTGGTGCCCTTCGCCGCCAGCGTGCGGCAATGCGAGAGCTCGGCCTTGCAGCCGAGCGCGGCGGCATCATCAGCGAGATCGCCGAGCAGTTCGTCGATCAGGCTCGGCACCGAGCGCATGGTCCGGCTCTCCCCGCAAATCAGCCCGCCATGGATGCCGTAGCGCTGCGCCCGCCAGATATTCTCCGCGGCAATGGCGCGCGCCGCCGGCGTGAGCTCTGCATTCAGCCCGCGACGACGCTGCAGATGGCGGATCAGGCAGCGATAGAGCGCAGCGATGGCGAGCGTGTCGTCGAGCCTTGTGCAGCTGTCGGCGATACGCAATTCGAGCGTCGGATGCTTGTCGGAGGGCCTGATCGCCCACCAGATATAGCTCGCATCCTTGATCGCGCCGGCCGCGACCAGGGTCTCGACATAGCTTCGATAGTCTGCGGCATCGGCGAAGAGCTCGGGCAGGCCGGTGCGCGGCAGTTCGGCATAAGCCGAGAGGCGGTAGCCCATCAGGCCGGTACGCTGCCCCTGCCAGAAGGGTGACGAGGTCGACAGCGCCAGGAGCAGCGGCAGGAACGGCAGGATGCGCACCATCAACCGGATGCGCTCATCCTCGTCCTTGACCTCGACATGGATATGGAGCCCGCAGAGCTGGTTGCGGCTGCCGAGCATCTGCAGATCGCGCATGATCTGGTCGTAACGCGTGGCCTCGGTCGCGCGCTGGCGCGACCAGACGGCGCTGGGATGCGTGCCGCAAGCCAGCAGCAGCATCTCATGTTCGAGGGCAAGGCCGGCCAGCCCCTTCCGCAAGGTCGAGAGCGAATGCCGCGCCTGCGCCATCGATTCGCAGATCGGCGTCGCGACCTCGATCTGCGATTGCAGCATCTCGCGCTGCACCTCGTCGGGAAAGGCGTCCTGGACCGCGGCGAAGAACTTCGGAGAAACCTTGCGGACGATCCCGCGGCTGCCGGCATCGGACAGGAAATATTCTTCTTCGATGCCGAAGCGGTTGGCTTCGTTCATGGTGTCATCCTCGTCGGGCAAAGGGCTACAGGCCGTGCGGACGGGTGGGCTTGCGCCATCGCGCTCTCAGCAAGAATCGCGCACCCCTCGGCAGGAATCGCGCCACAGCCTGGCTGCCAATGAGTCGAGAATACGGCTCCCTTCGCACAATCGCGGAAACGCCCGACACGCCCTGGCGTTCCCGATCACCTGCAGCGCCAGAGCGTTTTCGAGCGAAGCGGATACCGGTTCGCGTGAAGAAAACGCGTTCCAACAAAGAGCTAGCGCGGCCAGTCGCCCAAAACCGCCTGAACGAGCGCCAAAGCCGCCACAGCAGCCGTATCGGCGCGCAAGATGCGCGGTCCCAGCGATATTCTGAGCGTTTTAGGCCGCGCCAGGATGCGCACGCGCTCGGCCTCGTCGAAGCCTCCTTCGGGGCCGATCAGCACGGCAAGCGGGCCGGGCGCGGCGGCAGCCAGCGCCGTGACGGGGCTCTGCACCTTGAGCGGACTCTCTTGGGCCATCGCCTCGTCGCAGAAGATCAGGAGCCTTTCGGGCTCGAGCGCCTCGAGCGCAGCGTCCAGCCCGCATTCGCCCCGAATCTCGGGCAATGACAGGATGCCGCATTGCTCGGCCGCCTCGATCGCATTGGCGCGCAGCCGATCGAGATTGAGCCGCGACACCTGCGTCCTACGGGTCAGAACCGGCTGCAGCAGGCCCGCCCCCATCTCGACGGCCTTCTGCGCGATATAGTCGAGCCGCGCATGTTTCAGCGGGGCGAACAGATAATGCAGATCGGGGGCGTCCGGCTGCGGGCGCGTCTGCCTGAGCAGGCCGAGGCTCGCCTGCTTGCGCCCTTCCGCCGTCAGCGCCGCGAGCCATTCGCCGTCGCGGCCGTTGAATACGATGATGGTGTCGTCGCTCTTCAGGCGCAGCACATTGAGCAGGTAATTCGCCTGTTCGCGCGCCAGCGGCAGGCGCGTGCCAATGGCGAGATCGTCGGCGACATGAAGCCGGTAGCGAGCGAAATCAGGGGTGGACATCGGCGCGGTCATCTCCTGTCACCCGCCGCTGCGCCGCGGAACCAGCGCGAAAACCGCCACAATCCAGGCATAACGGCAAGTGGACTCGCATGGGCGCTTGGCGCTAACACGGTGAGGCTGTTATGAACATTCCGGAGCGGAAACGCTCCCAGCATGAACAATTCGGAGCAAGACATATGCGGCGCATGATGACTTCGAGCAAGATCGCTTCGGGAGTGATCGCGACGCTCGGTCTGGCGGCAGCATCGTTATTCGATGCCGCGCCGGCCGCGGCGCAGGCTACCGGCTGCGAGCAGATCCAGAAGCTGCTGGCGGAGCGCCAGGCGATCGTGGCCTCGCTGAACTCGTCGTCGAGATCCAAGCAGAAGCTCACCCCGGCGCAAGCCTGCAGCACGCTCGGCCGCCTGGTCGGGAACGGCAATGCGGCGCTGAAATTCGCCAGTGCGAACCAGGACTGGTGCCAGATTCCGGCCAGCTTCGTCGATGGTCTGAAGGTCGACAACGACAAGGCCGCCGGCATCCGCAACAATGCCTGCAACGCGGTCAAGCAGCAGGCGGCGATGCAGAAGCGCGCCCAGCAGCAGGCCCAACAGCAGGGCGGTGGCAACCCGTTCGGCGGCGCCGATTCGATCACCGGCGGATCGCTGCGCATTCCCCAGGGCGCGCTTTGACCGCCTCGTGACCTTCGCCCCCGACCCGGCACGGCCCATAGCTTCGACGACAAATATGGTTTCGACGACGGATGCGGCTTCGACAACGGATGCTCCGCTTCCCGACGCCTTGACCGGCCATTGGGTCGATACGCGCGCGCCGCGACGTTTCAGACCCTATCTCAAGCTCGCACGGATCGAGCGGCCGATCGGCTGGCAGCTTCTGCTCCTGCCTTGCTGGTGGTCGGCCGGCCTTGCGGCGATCGCCGACAGGCAGGCCTTCCCCAATCCCTGGCATTGCCTGCTGTTCCTGATCGGCGCCGTGGTGATGCGCGCCGCCGGCTCGACCTTCAACGACATCATCGACCGCAAGCTCGACGCGCAGGTGGCGCGGACACGCGGCAGGCCGCTCCCCTCCGGCCAGGTCTCGGCGACGGCGGCGGCTCTGTTCATGATCGGGCTCTCGCTTGTCGGCCTGCTGGTGCTGCTGCAGTTCAACCGGTTCACGATCGTGACCGGCATCGCCTCGCTGGCGATCGTCGCGATCTACCCTTTCATGAAGCGCATCACCCAGATGCCACAATTCGTGCTCGGCCTGGCCTTCTCCTGGGGCGCGCTGCTCGGCTGGAGCGCGGTCTTCGGCCGGCTCGATCCGCCGGCCTATCTGGTCTATGCGGCAGCGATCCTCTGGACCATCGGCTACGACACGATCTACGCGCTGCAGGATATCGAGGACGACATCATCGCCGGCATCAAGTCGAGCGCGCGCTATTTCGGGCAGTATGGCCGGGAGGCGATCGGAGCCTGCTTCGGGTTCGCGGCGCTGCTGATCGCTGTCGCGACCTGGGTGGTCGGCGGCGGCGTCTTCGCCTGGCTCGGCGTCGCGGGCTTCGCGGCGCATCTTGGCTGGCAGGTTTCGCAGATCAGCGGCGTGACGCCGATGCTGGCGCTGCGCCTGTTCCGCTCGAACTGGCATACCGGATTGCTGCTGGCGGCCGGCTTCGCGCTCGATGCGCTGGTTCGGTTCGGGCTTGCGTGACCAGCCCCGGCCTGTCCTTGCGAGAGGTCACCGCCGCATCCGTCCGCGCGATCTGCGCATTGAAGGTTGCCGACAGCCAGAACGGTTATGTCGCGGCCAATGCGGTCTCGATCGCTCAGGCCTATTTCGAGCCGACCGCAGTGTTCAGAGCGGCCTATGCGGGCGAGACGCCGGTCGGCTTCATCATGTGGCGCCCGGGTTCCGATGATCCCGATCGCGTCATCAGCTTATGGCGCTTCATGATCGACCGGGACCATCAAGGCAAAGGCTACGGCAAAGCAGCGCTCAGCCTATGGCTGCAACAGCGTCGCGAGGACGGTATCCGCTTGGTGACGACGAGCGTCGTCCTTGGGCCTGCAAGCCCGCTGGACTTCTATCGCTCGCTCGGCTTCGACCTGACGGGTGAAATCCGGCCAAACGGCGAAAGCCTGCTCTCGCTGAGGCTGTGATGCCGGCGGGACGCCGTAGGACGATCAATCCGTCAGACGCTCACCGGCGACGACGACCGGGCGCTCGCTGAGGCGGCCGGTCTTGCGCCGCACCAGGAAGCGCGGCCGGCGGCCATTGAGGAAGGAATGACGCCGCCTGATCCGCACCGGGCCGAGCGCGAGCCGGCCGAGCTGCGGGTAAGGCTCGGAGATCACCCCGTCGCTGGTCTCGATCAGCAGGGGCAAGCCGCTGGCGCGGCCGCAATCGCGCCAGATCGCGACGACGTCGTCCTGATCCAGTACAGCGACCGTGATCGAGCGGCCGTCACCGGCCGTCAACGCCAGTTCGAAGCGCTCATCCTCGCGCCCGGTATTCGTCATGCGCATCGCGATGCCGCGCCATCCGGCGCCACCGCGCAGGATCCTGACCGAGGCGATACGTTCGATCCGCGGCGCGTCTGGCTGCGCCGGCATCGGGTTTTTCGGAACGGTGGTCGTGTGTGTCGGGCGGCCGGAGAGACCTGACGCAAAGCCGGTCTCTCCGGCAGCCGGCGTGACGCTGGCCATCGGTATAACGCCTCTCTATGTCCCTGCCGCTACGGAGCCCTCTGTGCAGTCCGGGGCTCTCGTGCTTGCAGGTCGAGATTGCGTCCAAGCTCTCTCCGAGCGCTTAAGCGGTTGGGTTAAAGGAGCGTGTTTTTCGGCCTGGGCGCCCCTGAATGGCCTGTTTCATGCATGATGATTGACGGAATCTTTCGGTGCGCGAGCGTATTTTCGGCTTGTGTCCGCAAGCTCCGCATTCGATACGGAAAGCATCATGAATAGGCCCCCGATGCCCATCGCCTCAGATCTCCTGCCGGCGGTTCGCGAAAGCTGCATCGAAGCAGGCGAGATTGCGCTCGCGCTGTTTCGCCCCGGCGAGAAGACGGCGGCACGGACCTGGTCGAAGAGCGGCGGCTCGCCCGTCACCGAAGCCGATATCGGCGTCGACACCTTCCTGCGGATCCAGCTCTCGGTCCTGCTGCCCGACGCAGCGTGGCTCTCCGAGGAGACTGTCGACGATGCCCTGCGGCTGTCGCGCCGCTTCGTCTGGGTCGTCGATCCGATCGACGGCACGCGCGCCTTCATGAGCGGCTCGCCGGATTGGGCCGTCTGTGTCGCCCTGCTCGACGAGGGCGTGCCGATCCTGGGCGTGGTGCATGCACCGGCCTGCCGCGCAACCTATACCGCGATACGCGGCGCCGGGGCCTTCCTGAACGGCGCGGCGATCTCGGCTTCGCAAGTCGCGACCCTGAAGGAGGCGCGCATCGCCGGCCCCAAGCCGATGCTCGACGCACTGGCGCGGCTGGAGGCGTTCGAGCCGGCCGACAAGATCCCTTCGCTCGCTCTCAGACTCGCGCGGATCGCCGACGGCACGATCGATGCCGGACTGATCTCGCCCGACGCGCGCGATTGGGATCTCGCCGCGGCCGATCTGATCCTGAACGAGGCCGGCGGCCGCATGACCGGCGGCGAGGGCCAGCCTGCGATCTACAACCGCGAGACGCCGGTTCACGGCATGCTCGTCGCCAGCAGCAACGGCCTGGCGGAGCCGCTGCTGCGCGCCTTGCAGCGCCTGCGCGACGGACAGCCGCAGCGCATCTGACTTTCAAGCAGTCTAGAGGCTGTTATGAACCATGGGGCCGATTTGATGAGGTCAAAACGGCGGAGATGGGAGGAGCATTGCGCGGGCGATACCATCGGTATCGGCAAGCGATGCGACGCTGCAGCTCCGCCGTTTTCACCTCACCCGTAGGGCGCGGCGCTTTTGCGCGACTGCGGCGTCGTTCTTCGTAGCAAGCCGGAAGGCTTGCGTCCTCGAACTCCTGGCATTCGCGCAAAATCGCCTGCGTCAAATCGGCCCCATGGATCGCAACAGCCTCTGCGGACCGGGAATTGCAGAACGCGGGGCGTTCGGCACTCGCGCCTTCGATGTGAATGGCTTATCTGGTGCCGCAATCGGACGAACATGGCTGGAGGGATCGATATGGAACCGGAACAGAAACAGCTTCTCCATCTCGTCTTCGGCGGCGAGCTGAGCTCGCTCGAAGGCATCACCTTCAAGGATCTCGCCAAGGTCGACATCGTCGGCGTGTTCCCGAACTATGCCAGCGCCCATACCGCCTGGAAGGCGAAGGCGCAGGCGACCGTGGACCAGGCGCAGACCCGCTATTTCATCGTCCACCTGCACCGTCTGCTCGATCCCGAACCCGCCAAGTCTTGAACCTGGCAAGTCCTGAACCCATCAAGTCCTGAACCGTCAGGCTGCGACAGAAGCGGCGGCCTCCGCGGTCAGATCGCGGCCTCAATCTTCCCTTATCGGTTCAATCATCAGCAATGGGCTTTTCCCTTCTCAAGACACGCGCGGCGCAGGAGACGCTCGGCCGACTCCTGGCCGGCTATCTCAAGCTCGTGCGCCGCACGAACCGGTTCGTCGTCGAGCCGGCCGACATCTATGAGAAGGTGCGCCCCGAACTGCCATTGATCATTGCGATGTGGCACGGCCAGCACATCATGATCCCGTTCTCCCGGCCGGACTGGATGCCGGCCTGCTCCCTGGTCTCGCGCCATGGCGATGGTGGCTTCAATGCTGTCGCGTTGCGCCAGCTCGGCATCGGCGCGATCCGGGGTTCGGGCGCTCTGGGCAAGAAGATCCGGGAGAAGGGCGGCGCCAGTGCCTTCCTCGCCATGATGCGGCGGCTGGCCGCCGGCGAGACCATGGTGCTGACCGCCGACATTCCCAAGCGCGCCCGCATCGCCGGCCCCGGCATCATCGCCTTGGCCCGCGCATCGGGCCGGCCGATCCACCCGATCGCCGTCGTCACCAGCCGGCGCATCGATTTCAAGAGCTGGGACCGCGCCTCGATCGGCCTGCCCTTTGGGCGCGGTGCGATCGTCGTCGGCGAGGCGATCCGCGTCGAGCGGGAGGCGGATGAGGCGACCTGCGAGGCCGCGCGCCTTGCCCTGGAAGCCGGGCTCGATGCCGTCCATGCCCGCGCCTATGCGCTGATCGGCGCGCGCGACCCTGGCGAAGGACTGAGGCAAGCGCAGCCGGCCGCACGAGCGAGCGCGGGCAAAGCAGCATGATCGGCAAGGGTTCTATCCTGCAGAGCTACCGCGTGATCAGCGCGCTGCTCGAGCCGGCGGCGGCCGGGCTGCTGCTCTGGCGGCGGCGGCGCGGCAAGGAGGACCCGACGCGCTTTGCCGAGCGGCGCGGCTATCCCGGCGTCCGGCGCCCGGACAAGACCCTGGTCTGGCTGCATGGCGCCAGCGTCGGCGAGACGGTGACGCTGCTGCCATTGGTCGAGAAGCTGAAGCGGCGCGGACTCGCGGTGCTGGTGACCTCGGGCACGGTGACCTCGGCGAAACTGCTCGCCGCGCGGCTGCCCGCCGGCGTGATCCATCAATATCTGCCGCTCGACGTGCCGCGCTATATGCGCCGCTTCCTCGACTATTGGCGGCCGGAGCTCGGCCTGATCTGCGAGTCCGAGATCTGGCCCAATCTGATGATCGAGGCGCGCAAGCGCGCGATCCCGCTGGTCCTGGTCAATGCGCGCATGTCGGAGCGCTCCTTCAGGCGCTGGTACAAGCTGCCGCAGACCTCGCGCTATCTGCTCTCCTGCTTCGAATCCTGCCTCGCCCAGTCCCAGGGAGACGGCGAGCGCCTGGCGCAGCTCGGCGCGCCCCGGGTCAGCATCGCCGGCAATCTGAAATTCGACGTGCCCGCCCCGCCCGCCGATGCCGACACGCTGGCGATCCTCGACGGGTTGACCACCGGGCGGCCCGTCTGGATCGCGGCTAGCACCCATCCGGGCGAGGAGGAGCAGGTGATCGCGGCGCATCTCGGCCTCAAGGCGCATCTGCCGAAGCTGCTCACCATCATCGCGCCACGCCATCCCCAGCGGGGCGCCGAGATCGATGCGCTGGCGCAGGCCAATGGCGTCGCCACAGTGCAGCGCTCACAAGGCGGCATGCCGGAGCGCGATGTCGAACTCTACATCGCCGACACGGTCAACGAGCTCGGCCTGTTCTACCGGCTCTCGCAGGTGGCCTTCATCGGCGGTTCGCTCACGCCTGTCGGCGGCCATAATCCGATCGAGCCGGCCAAGCTCGGCTGCGCCCTGCTGCATGGCCCGCATGTCCATAACGCCGTCGACGTCTTCGCGGCCTTCGACCGCGGCGGCGGCGCTCGCGAGGTCGCCGACACCCAGGCGCTGGCCGGCGCGGTGCATCGCTGGCTGAGCGACCCTGCCGCGGCCCGGCAAGCGGCGCGTGCGGCGGCCCAGACCAGTCACCAGCTCGGCGGCGCGCTCAACCGCACGATGCAGACGATTGAGCCCTTGCTGATGCGTGTCGCGATCGGCCAGCGCGAGACGGCCTCCTGATGCGCTCGCCGGAATTCTGGTGGCGGCCACGCCCCGGAACGCGAGCGCGTCTGCTGCAACCTTTCGGCTGGCTCTATGGCGCGATCACGCGCCTGCGCATGTGCAGGCGCGGCGCGAATGCCGGCATCCCCGTCATCTGCGTCGGCAATTTCGTCGCTGGCGGCGCCGGCAAGACCCCGACCGCGATCGCATTGGCGGCGCTGCTGCGGAGCCTGGGCGAAACACCCTTCATGCTGACGCGCGGCTATGGCGGCGCGCTTGCCGGACCGGTCGAGGTCGAGCCGCGCCACAGCCCCCACGATGTCGGCGACGAGGCGCTGCTTCTGGCCGCTCAGGCACGCACGATCGTGGCGCGCGAGCGAGCTGCCGGCGCGGGCCTCGCCAAAAGGCTCGGCGC
Organism: Bosea vaviloviae; assembly: GCF_001741865.1. Classification (NCBI taxonomy): domain Bacteria; kingdom Pseudomonadati; phylum Pseudomonadota; class Alphaproteobacteria; order Hyphomicrobiales; family Alloboseaceae; genus Allobosea; species Allobosea vaviloviae. Next base: position 2,322,629 of record NZ_CP017147.1, on the reverse strand, counting down.
CAGCGTCATCGTCATGGATGACGGGCTGCAGAACCCCTCGCTCGCCAAGGATCTGAGGATCGCCGTGGTCGATGGCGCGAGCGGGGTCGGCAACGGCCTGTGCGTTCCCGCCGGGCCATTGCGGGCGCCGCTCGCCGGCCAGTTCGCGGCGACCGACGCCATCCTCATGATCGGCGACGGAGCGGCCGGAGACGCTGTGGCGCTCGCGGCGCAAATGGCGGGCCTGGAGCTGTTGCGGGCCCGGCTCGAGCCGTCGCGGGAGATGGCCTCGCGATTGGAGGGACATCCGGTCATCGCCGTCTCCGGCATCGGTCGGCCGGAGAAATTCGCCGCGACCCTTCTCGCGGCCAAGGCCAAGATCCTGTCGCAACGCGCCTTCGGCGATCACCACCCCTATAGCGCGGACGATGTCTCCAGCCTGATCGCCGAGGCGCGGACGCTGGGCTGCCTGATCGCGACGACCGAGAAGGACATGACCAAGCTCGGCCCGCTCTGGCCCGAGACCGAGCGGAAGCGGCTCGTCGTCGTCCCGGTCGCGCTCGTCTTCGAGGATCCGGCGCGCCTTGCGGGCCTGGTGGGGAGCGTGTTGCCCTCAGCGGCGGCCGGCGCGGCGCAGCCTTAATTGCACGGCCTCGGGCGAGACATAGGCTTCCTGCCACTCGACCGACCAGTAACGCAGATCGTCGAGACGGATCGGCGCGCCCGTTACCGCGCAGCGCACGAAGGCACCTGGCCGCACGACGCGAAACTCGCCATGGCCGTAGTCGATGGCGGCCTCTGGTCCAGGCATCGGGGGACGTTCGCTGATATTCATCTCGAATGCATCGAAACCGTTGATCGGAAAACGGATTATCGAAATAATCCTGACTCTGTGATAGCGTGCCCGTCGATGATGTCCAGCTTGATGCGTCTCCTCGAGAACCTCGCCTTCCGACGCTTCCGTCCGCGAGCGTCAAACCTGATCGATTCTAAAAGTTCAGAGCATTGCTCACGCGAAAGGCCGGCACTCCCTTTTTCGCGCAATGGATCGGAAATTGTTCTCGCAGCCCTGACCGGAGCTGCGCTGCTTCTGTCTTCGGCCGCTTCGGCAGGCGGTTACGAGCATGTGCGCATTCCCAACGACGATGGGCAGATCGACGCCGTGCTCTACAGGCCGGAGGGGCCGGGACCGTTTCCAGCTGTCGTGGCGCTGCATGGTTGCAATGGTTTATGGCGCGACAACGGCACATTGTCGCTGCGGCATTCCGACTGGGGCGAGCAACTCGCGCAAGCCGGGCTGATGGTCCTGATACCCGACAGCTACGGCTCGCGCCGGCTCGGCTCGCAATGCGGCGTCAAGGACGTGACCGTGCGCCCGAGCCGGGAGCGCGTCGCCGATGCGGCCGCCGCACGGCGCTGGCTGCAGACGCGTGAGGATGTCCGGGCGGACATGATCGCATTGATGGGCTGGTCGGGCGGCGGATCGGCCGTCTTGGCGGCGATCCGCAAGGACCGGCGGCCGGCCGACGGCAAGCCGGATTTCGTCCGCGCCATCGCCTTCTATCCGAGCTGCCGCCTGCAATCGGAATCGGCGAGCTTCGCCGCGAGGCTGCCGGCGCTGATCCTGATGGGCGAGGCCGACGACTGGACGCCGCCCGCTCCCTGTGACTTCCTGGCGAAAGCCGCGCAGGCACGCGGTGAAAAGGTCGATCTCGTGATCTATGCCGGCGCCCTGCACGATTTCGACCATCCGCGCCTGGAGGTGAAGGAGCGCTCCGACATCGCCTATTCGGCGACGGGGACGGGCAAGGCCATGGTCGGCACCAACCCCGCTGCGCGCGAGGATGCGATCAAGCGCGTGAAGGCGTTCCTGAAGGGGCTCTGATCCCCCGAAGCCCCGCTCCACAATACGCAGCCTAGCTAAAACAGATCTCCCTGCCCCGCCTTCGGCGTCTCCTTGCGCGGCGGGCGCGCGGGCCGGGGCGGCGGTGCGCCCCCTCCTCCCGAGACCGTGACGGCGAAGCGGCCATCGCTGACCTGAACGGTCAGGCCCTGGCCGGCATGCGCCTGCGCGACACCACGCACCAGCCCTCCGGCGTCATCGCGCACCAGCGCATAGCCGCGCGCCAGCACGGAGTCAGGCCCCAGCGAACGCATCAGCGCCCAGAGCGAACCGAGCCCGTCGCGGCGGCGCGTGACGCCCTGGGCAAAGGCGCGGCGAGAGCGCTGCGCGAGATCGCCGACGCGCTCCGCCGCCCGCGCAACCCGCAATCTCTCCGCGCGCAGCAAGGCATCGCGGCCGGCGCGCAAGCGGTTCGACAAGCCATCAAGCCTGGCCGCATAGCCGGCTAGGCGCGCGGACGGCGAATGCCGGTTAAGCCGCTGCGCCAAACCAGCCAGGCGCGTTTCATGAGCCCGGGCATTGCGCGCCAGCGCCGGCGCGAGCCGCGTCGCCGCGAGATCCAGCCGCTGGCGGGGGCCCGACAGCACCGCCTCCGGCGCGGGCAAGGCGCGGGCGAGCGCGCGCAGATCGCTGCGGCGGCGGTCGGACAGGCGGCGCATTGCGCCGGCCTGCCGACGCGAGAGATCAGCGACCAGGCTCATCAACTCGGCGCGAACCGGCACGACCTTTTCGGCCGCGCCTGTGGGCGTCGGCGCGCGCAGATCGGCAGCATGATCGATCAAGGTCCAGTCGGTCTCGTGGCCGACAGCCGAGACGAGCGGGATCTGCGAGGCGGCTGCCGCGCGCACCACCGCCTCCTCGTTGAAGCCCATCAGGTCTTCGAGCGAGCCGCCGCCGCGCGCGACGATGATGACGTCGGGACGCGGGATGCGCCCGCCTTGGGGCAACGCATTGAAACCGGCGATCGCCGCGGCGACCTCGTTGGCGCTGGTATCACCCTGCACGCGCACCGGCCAGACCAGGACATGGCGCGGAAACCGGTCCTCCAGCCGGTGCAGGATATCGCGGATGACGGCGCCTGTCGGCGAGGTGACGACGCCGATGACACCAGGCAGATAGGGAATGAGCTGCTTGCGCGCCTCATCGAACAGGCCTTCCGCCGCGAGCTTCTTGCGGCGCTCCTCCAGCAATGCCATCAGCGCGCCGACGCCGGCAGGCTCCAGCGAGTCGATGATGATCTGGTAGCTCGACTTGCCGGCGAAGGTGGTGATCTTGCCGGTGGCGATGACCTCCAGCCCCTCCTGGGGCCGCGTCTTCAGCCGGCCGAAGACGCCCTTCCAGATCACCGCATCGATCTTGGCGTTCTGGTCCTTCAGCGAAAAATAGACATGGCCGGAGCCGACCGGGCCGCGATAGCCCGAGATCTCGCCGCGCACGCGCACAAAGCCGAAGGCGTCCTCCAATGTGCGCTTGAGCGCACCCGACAGGTCGGAAACCGACCATTCCGGCGTGTTGGAGGGTTTTACGTCAGGCGATTCGCTATCCATGGCGCGACCATAGCGACGTGGATGGCCGAGCAGAAGCGTTGCCGTCTGCGCGCCCGGCGGCTATTGCCGCCTTCAGATCTCAGATCCGGAACCAGTGCGGGTCATCCCAGGTCTCGCGGAGCTTGCCACCGGGCCGGCTGAAAGCCGGACCGGGCGGGTCGCCCGGGATGACGACGGTGGACGGATGTCCGCACGCAAGGAGACCACGATGAACATCCTTTTGATCGGTTCGGGCGGACGCGAGCATGCGCTGGCCTGGGCGATATCGGGTTCGCCGCTCTGCGACCGGCTCTACATCGCGCCGGGCAACCCCGGCACCGCGCAATGCGGCGAGAATGTCGTGCTCGACATCGCCGACCATTCGGCTGTCGCGGCCTTCTGCAAGCTGCATGGCATCGGTCTCGCCGTTATCGGCCCGGAAGGCCCTCTGGTCGACGGCATTGCCGATGATCTCATCGCCGCGGGCATCAAGACCTTCGGCCCGTCCAAGGCCGCAGCCCAGCTCGAAGGCTCCAAGGCCTTCACCAAGGAGCTCTGCGCCGAATTCGGCATCCCAACGGCCGGCTTCGGCCGCTTCACCGATGCGAACGAGGCCAAGGCCTATGTCGCGAGCCAGGGCGCGCCGATCGTGATCAAGGCCGACGGGCTCGCCGCCGGCAAGGGCGTGGTCATGGCGGAGACGCTGGCCGAGGCGAGCGAGGCCATCGACATGATGTTCTCGGGCGGCTTGGGCGCGGCCGGCGCCGAGGTCGTGATCGAGGAGTGGATGATCGGCGAGGAAGCGAGCTTCTTCGCGCTCTGCGATGGTGCGCATGCCATCGCGATGGCTTCAGCCCAGGACCACAAGCGCGTCGGTGACGGCGACACCGGCCCCAATACCGGCGGCATGGGCGCCTATTCGCCCGCCCCGGTGATGACGCCGGCGCTGGAAGAGCAGGTGATGGCCGAGATCATCCGGCCGACGCTGGCCGGCATGATCGCGCGTGGCATCCCGTTCAAGGGCATTCTCTATGCCGGCCTGATGATCACGGCGCAGGGGCCGAAGCTGATCGAATACAATGTCCGCTTCGGCGATCCTGAATGCGAGGTGCTGATGCCGCGCCTGAAGAGCGACATCGTGCCGGCCCTGCTCGCCTCCTGCGACGGCGTGCTCGATGCGTTCGACCTGCGCTGGTCGGATGAGGCGGCGCTGACCGTCGTGCTCGCGGCGAAGGGCTATCCGGCCAGGCCCGAAAAGGGCAGCGTGATCAAGGGCGTCGAGAAGGCCGCGGCGCTGGACGATGTGCTCGTCTTCCATGCCGGGACGAAGCAGACGGCCACCGACCTCGTCGCCGATGGCGGGCGGGTGCTGAACGTCGTCGGCCTCGGCAAGACTGTCAGCGAGGCGCAAGGACGCGCCTATGCGGCGGTCGCTCTCATCGACTGGCCGGGCGGCTTCTGCCGTAGCGACATCGGCTGGCAGGCGGTGAAGCGCGAGCGCGAAGGCTGACAAACTCCCGCGAAGCGTATATATTGGAAGGTGACCGATATATACACCGGAGATTGCCATGGCGGTGCTGATCAAGGATGCGGAAGCTGACCGCGTCGTGCGTCGGTTGGCAGCACGTACAGGAGAAACGATCACAGAGGCCGTTCGAATCGCGGCAGAAGAGCGGTTGGCGCGACTGCCTGAAGCCACCGGCAGGATTGATCGGGTCGAACTCGATCGTGTTCTGGCGCGCATCCGATCCTACCCCATCACGGATGAACGGACGCCCGATGAAATTCTCGGATACGACGAGATGGGCTTGCCATCGTGATCGTTGTCGATAGTTCGGCCGTCATCGCTTTTGCGTTTGGGGAGCCCGAAGCCGACGCCTTCTACGATATCCTGACGAAAGCCGCTGCGAGTATCTGCTCGCCTGTCACATTCGCAGAATGCGCGATGGTTCTGGTTGGCAAACAGGCAGCGATGCCGATGACCGATGTCACCGCTCTTTTTAGGACGCTCAAGATCGAACAGGCCGGGCTCGGCAGCGATCAAGGGTTACTCACCGCCGAAGCCTTCCTCCGCTTCGGTCGGGGACGTCATCCCGCCAAGCTCAACATGGGCGACTGCTTCTCCTACGCTCTTGCCAAATCCTTGCATGCCCCCCTGCTCTATAAGGGCGAGGATTTCGCCAAGACCGACATCGCCTCCGCGATGGCGCCAGGAGTTAAGCCATGAGCAATCTCGACTCCCTCTTTCCCGGCTTCAAGGCGCATTGGATCGACGGGCCGGTCGGCAGGATCTTCGCCCGCGTCGGCGGCGAGGGGCCGCCGGTGGTGCTGATCCACGGCTTTCCGCAGACCCATGCCGAATGGCACAAGCTCGCGCCGGAACTCGCCAAGACGCACACCGTCATCTGCCCGGATCTGCGCGGCTATGGCTGGTCGGCAGCGCCCCATGGCGATGGCGGCAAGGAGACCTACAGCAAGCGCGGCATGGGCGAGGACATCGTCGCGGTGATGCAGGCGCTCGGGCATGTCCGCTTCGCCGTCGTCGGGCATGATCGCGGCGCGCGCGTCGGTTACCGCCTGGCGCTCGACCACCCCGGCCGGGTCGAGCGTCTGGCCCTGCTCGACATCCTGCCGACGGTCTCGATGTGGGAAGGCATGAATGCGGAGCGCGCCATGCAGGTCTATCACTGGACCTTCCTGGCCCAGCCCGAGCCTGTGCCGGAGAACCTGATCAAGGCCGATCCGCTCGGTTGGCTCGACCATACGATCGCGAGCTGGACCCGCGCCAAGGACCTCAAGCACTTCGACCGGCTCGCCCTCGCCTCCTATGGCGAATCCTTCAACGATCCCGCCCGCATCCATGCAGCCTGCGAGGATTACCGCGCCGGCGCGACGACCGATCTCGCCCAGGACCAGGCCGATTTCGCTGCGGGCAAAAAGATCCTCTGCCCCGTGCTGGCGCTCTGGGGCGAGGCCGGCATCCCGGCCAAGGGCGCAAGCCCGCTGGAGATCTGGCGCACGACCTTCGCCCCGCAGGCGGAGGGTTTGGCGGTCGATAGCGGCCATTTCCTGCCCGAAGAGAACCCTTCAGCCACGCTCGCGGCCCTGCTTCCGTTTTTGTCCAAGCCCGCCGCCTGACCGGCTTGCGAGGAATGGCGGGGCGGCGCCGGTTCAGGGTTCCCGCCCCGGCATCACTGCCTTACCGCATCGGCTGTCCCGAAAACCGGTTCCCACTTTTCGGGCCGATGCCCTAACCTCCGCCGCATTCCGATCAGGAGCTTTCGATGAAACTGACCGATTTCAAAGCCCTGACCTTCGATTGCTACGGCACGCTGATCGACTGGGAGAGCGGGATGGTCGCGGCGCTGCAGCCGCTCGTCAGCAAGGCCGCGCGGCCGCTGAGCCGTAATGACGTGCTCGAGGCCCATGCCCGGCACGAATCGCGCCAGCAATTGCAGACGCCGGGCAAGCTCTACCGGGAGCTTCTCGCCGTGGTCTACAAGCGGCTGGCGGAAGAATGGAACGTGGCGGTCAGCTGGGAGGAGTGCCTGGCTTACGGCCGCTCGGTCCGCGACTGGCCGGCTTTCCCCGACACAGTCGAGGCGCTGCGCGAACTCAAGCAGCACTATCAGCTCGTCATCCTGTCCAATGTCGACAACGAATCCTTCGCCTTCAGCAATGCCAAGCTCGGCGTGGCGTTCGATGCGATCTACACAGCCGAGGATATCGGCAGCTACAAGCCGGCCGCTGCCAATTTCGACTACATGCTGACCGCGCTCGCCGATCGCGGCATCGCCAAGACGGACATCCTCCACACGGCCGAGAGCATGTTCCACGACCACAAGCCGGCGAATGCGAGCGGCCTCGCCTCCTGCTGGATCTATCGGCGCCATGCCGATGAGGGGTTTGGCGCCACGATGAACCCGGGCGCAATGCCGCATTACGATTTTCGCTTCACCAGCCTTGGCGATCTCGCGGCGGCGGTGAAGGCCGAGGCGGGCTGCGCCTGAGGCGCCGGCATGTCGCAACCAACCTCACCGCTGCCGTCCTCGCCGGCCTCTGGCGAGCCCGAGCTCGAGCTCTTCTTGGTGCTCGGCGCGGGCGGGGCGCGGGGCTTGAGCCATATCCCCGTGCTGGAGGCGCTCGATGAGCTCGGCGTCAGACCTGCTCTGATCGCCGGCTGTTCGATGGGCGCGATCGTGGGTGCCGCCTATGCGGCGGGCCTCTCGGGCAAGGAGCTGCGCGAGCATGTCGCGCTGACCTTCCGCGACCGCGCCCGGGTGATCGCAAGGCTGCTCGACGCCCGCATCGGCAAGTTCACCGATTTGATGCGCGGGCTCGGCAACCCCGTGCTGATCGACGGCGAGCGCATGCTCGACCTGTTCTGGCCGGAAGCCGTGCCCGACCGCTTCGATCAACTACAGATCCCCTTCGCGGCGCTCGCCACCGACTATCATCTCCATGCCGAGGTCCTGCTGCGCGACGGGCCACTGACGCCAGCGGTCGCGGCTTCGCTGGCGATACCGGGCTTGATCCGGCCGGTCGTCATCGACGGCCATGTGCTGATCGACGGCGGCGCGATCAATCCCCTGCCCTATGACCGCCTGCTGGCGCCGGGCCGCATCGTCATGGCTGTCGACACCAGCGCGCCCGCAACCGTCAGCGAAACGCGCATCCCCGAGCCGCTGGAAGCGATGCTCGGCGTCAGCCAGATTCTGACGCGGACGATCGTGCAGCGCATGGTCGAACGTCAGCCGCCCGATATCCTGATCCGCGCCGGCGTCGACGGCATCGGCGGGCTCGACTTCTTCAAGGCGCAAGCGATCCTGGAAGCGTCCGAGCCGATCAAGGACGAGGTCAAGCGAAGACTGTCTCAGGCGCTCGAACGGCGGGGCTGACAGCCTCCGGTTCGTCGCAGCGGAAGCCCGGCAGCGCGGCGCCCAAGGCTGCCCTGCCCTCTTCGGTCAGGACCACGGCGCGGCTGTCCTTCTTGCGGCGCACCCAGCCCGTCTCGAAGCAGCGACAGGCCAGAGCGGCGGCAAGGCTTCCGGCGAGATGCGGCTTGCGCTCGCTCCAGTCGAGGCAGGGGCGCAAGGCGGCGCGACGGCTCTTCGGCTGCTCGGAATTGACGCCGAGCGCGGCAAAAACCGCCTCGCCGGAGACGCTGAGACCATAGCCGCCATCGGCAACGTTCAGATGCCCGCCCGCGACGAGCGCGTCATGGATGCCAATGCCCAACCGGCCGGCAAAATGATCGTAGCAGGTGCGGCCCCGGCTCAACTCCTCGCCGACGCGCGAAGGCAAGCGGCGGTTGGTGGGCTGCGTGCCGGCCAGCACCATCAGCCCTTCCAGCGCGGTCGCGACCTCGGCGCTCGCCAGCCGGTAATAGCGATGGCGCCCCTGCGCGGCGACGCCGAGCAGGCCGCCCTGCATCAGCTTGGCGAGATGGCCGCTCGCGGTCTGCGGTGCGACGCCCGCGAGATAGGCCAGTTCCTTGGCGGTCAGCGCCCGCCCATCCATCAGCGCGTGCAGCATGTTGGCGCGGGCCGGGTCTCCCATCAGATGGGCGATCTCGGCGAGATAAGGACCATGCGTGCTCATGCGGGCATCTTGCTCCTCCGCACGAGCGAGACCAAGCCGGAATGCTACGGCCGCGACCGTAGTATCGGGCGGCGACAGGATGCGACAACAATGCCAGAAAACCGGCCATGGAAAACCTGCACCTCATCCTCTTCATCGCGGCGACCTTCCTGCTTGCCGGCTTCGTCAAGGGCGTCATCGGGCTCGGCCTGCCGACCATCGCAGTCGGCATTCTCGGCGTGGTGATGGCGCCCGCCCAGGCCGCGGCCCTGCTGGTCATGCCCAACCTCGTCACCAATGGCTGGCAGATCGCGACCGGCGCCGGGCTGAAAACCATCCTGCTTCGGCTCTGGCCGATGCTGGCGGGCATCTGCATCGGCACCTGGGCCGGCGCAGGCCTGCTGCAGCAGCAGAAGGACGGCTCGGCCACGCTCTGGCTCGGCAGCGCGCTGGTGCTTTATGCGCTGGTCGGCCTGAAGGCCGCCAAGCTGCGCGTACCCGCCCACACTGAGCGCTGGCTCGGCCCCATCATCGGTATCGCGACCGGCGTCGCGACCGCCGCCACCGGCGTCTTCGTGCTGCCGGCCGTGCCCTATCTGCAGGCGCTCGGCCTCGACAAGGATGAGCTGATCCAGGCGCTCGGCATCTCCTTCATCGTCTCGACGCTGGCCTTGTCCTTCGGGCTGGTCGGAGCCGGCGCCTTGAATATGGGCGTCGCCTGGCACTCGCTGCTGGCGTTGGCGCCGGCGCTGGCCGGTCAAGCGGCCGGAACGGCGATCCGCACCCGGATTTCCGCCGCGACCTTCAAGATGTGCTTCTTCGCGGGACTGCTGGCGCTGGGCTGCTATCTGGTGATCAGGGCCCTTGGCTGAGCGCGGCTTGCGCTTCCCGAGCCCCCGAATTCGGGGGCTGATCAGGGCGATCGAGCCGTCATTGCGAGCGCAGCGAAGCAATCCAAGGGGATGTCGAGCGCTACGGCTCTGGATTGCTTCGCTACGCTCGCAATGACGTGAGAGGCGATCGCGAAAGTCTCTAACCGAGCTCCAGCGTGGTCACGCCGAACACTTCGGGCGCGAGCGGGATCGGTTCGCCCCGATACATGCGCGTCGTTTCGAATCCGGGCCGAAGCCCTGCATCCGTCAACAGATCGATGAATTGCCGACGCGCGGCGGGCACGTCGATGAAGACCTCGCCTTCGACGGAGGCTGCCAGATGCGAAACCTGCGCCGCAGCGGTCGCGTCATCCAGCGCCGACAATCCGCCGATCTTCCAGCCCGCGCGGCATTTGCGCATCACGCCATAGCCTGTGACCGCGCCCTGCGAGGTCGCGACGCAAGCAAGATGTGGCGGCGCGAGCCAGCGCGCGAGAAAGGCCTCCCGCGGCGCCGGAAAGCTCCTGCGATCGAAGGCCATGACTTGCGGCAAGAGCTCGGGGGTGACGATGCTCAGCTCCCGTCGCTCCACCGGCGCGCCGGCGAGGACGCCACCAAACCGGATGGTGCGGTGGGCCGGCGCAAAGCCTTTCCGACGGTAATTCTCGAATTGCTCATCGACCCCGTCGAGCCCGATCGTGCGCCCCGCGAGCCGCGCCATGCCGACATCCCAGACGGCTTTGCCATGGCCCAGGCCACGCCTGTCCTCGCGGCTGATATAGAGCCCGATGAAACCATAGCTCGCCCCATAGGCGACGGCCGCGATGGCGGCGACCATCTCGCCATCGACGAAGGCACCGATGAACCCCTCGGGGTCGCTCGCCTGGAACGCTGCGGCATCGTCGAGGCCTGGATTCCAGCCCTCAGTGGCGGCCCAGCCGATAAGCTGCTTGACCTCGGCCAATGCAAGCGTGCGGATGAGGCGCTCGCTCATGACCGCTTCGCCCTGAAGAACTCCCGCAGCATCCCCGCCGCCTCGCTCTCGCTCAAGCCGCCATAGACCTCCGGCGCATGGTGACAGGTCGGGCTGGCATAGAGCCTGACCCCGTTCTCGACCGCACCGCCCTTGGGGTCGCCTGCGCCGAAATAGAGCCGGCGGATGCGGGAAAAGGAGATCGCGGCGGCGCACATCGGGCAAGGTTCGAGCGTGACGTAGAGATCGCAACCGATCAATCGCTCGCTGCCGATTTCCTCGCAAGCCAGGCGCAACGCCAGCATCTCGGCATGGGCGGTCGGGTCCTTCAGCTCCAGGGTGCGGTTTCCCGCGCTCGCCAGCACGACGCCTTCGCGCAGGACCACCGCCCCGACAGGAACCTCGCCGCGCGCGGCGGCCGCACGCGCCTCCATCAGGGCGAGCGCCATGCCGTCCACGCCATTTGCCTTCGCCTGCACCATCAAAAACCCTGCTTTACCGCTCGCGAGCGGCAAGGCGCTCTGCTACAAGCGCCGGCTATCAGTCAGCGTTCCGTCCGGCTCGATTGTGCCGGTCGGGGACGCGCGCGACATCAAATATTTGAGCATCGGCCTTTCGCGAAAGTGCATTCCACTTCTGCGGACCATGCTTCGGAGCGATCATGAGCGACGACAACAACCAGAAAAGCCGTGGCCCGCGCAAGGGCGGCGGCGCCGGCGGCCGCGGTGGCGGCCAGGGCGGCGGCCAAGGTGGCGGCAAAGATGGCGGCTCTCGCGGCGGCGGTTTCGGACGCGATGGCGCGGGTCGCGGGCCTGCGCGCTCCGGCTCAGCCAGTGGCGAGCGCAAGCCGTTCCGCAGCCGCCCCGAGGGTGGCGAGCGCCCGGCCCGGGCCACCTCCGAGGGTGGCGACCGCCCCCAGCGTCGTTTCGACAAGCCGGCCGGCCAACGCGATGGTGCTCCGCGCCCGCCGCGCGCCGGTGGCGAGCGTACGTTCCGGGCCAGGCCCGAGGGCGAGCGCGCGCCCTATCGTGAGCGCAGCAGCGAAGATCGCCCGAGCCGCAATGCCAGCAGCGTGACTGAGCGGCCCTTCCGCGCCAGGCCCGATGGCGAACGCAGCGCGAGCCGGCCACCCCGCGAGGCCGGCGATAGGCCGTTCCGCACTAGGGCCGACGGCGAGCGCAGCTCCAGCCGCCCGCCGCGCGATGGCGCCGCACCGCGTGGCAAGAGCTTCGGCGGCAAGAATCTGGGCAACAAGAGCTTTGGCCAGCGTGACGATAAGCGTTTCGAACGGCCGCGCCGTGAAGACGCCGCCGCCGAGCCCAAGCTGCTCACTTCGCTTGCCGCGCAGGAGCCCGAGCGCATCGCCAAGGTGATGGCGCGGGCCGGCGTCGCCTCGCGTCGCGACAGCGAGGCGATGATTGCGGAAGGCCGCGTCAGCGTGAACGGCAAGGTGCTGGAAAGCCCGGCACTCGATATCGGCCCCAATGACGTCGTTCTGGTCGATGGTGAGCCCTTGCCGGCGCGCGAGCGCACGCGGATGTGGCTCTATCACAAGCCACGTGGGCTGGTGACGACGAACCATGATCCGGAGGGGCGGCCGACCGTATTCCACTCGCTGCCGGAAGAGCTGCCGCGCGTGCTCTCGATCGGCCGGCTCGACATCAACACCGAAGGCCTGCTGCTGCTCACCAATGACGGCGGTCTCGCGCGCATGCTGGAGTTGCCCGAGACGGGCTGGCTCAGGCGCTACCGCGTGCGCGCCTTCGGCTCCGTGACGCAGGACAAGCTCGACACGCTGCGCGACGGAGTGACGATCGAGGGCGTGAGTTATGGCCCGATCGTCGCCCGCTTCGAGCGCCAGCAGGGCTCGAACACCTGGCTCGTGGTCGATCTGCGCGAAGGCAAGAACCGCGAGGTCAAGACGGTGCTCGAGCATCTCGGCCTCGACGTGAACCGATTGATCCGGGTCTCGTTCGGCCCGTTCCAGCTCGGCGATCTGCCCGAGGGCGAGGTCGACGAGATTCGCTCGCGCGTGCTCAAGGACCAGCTCGGCGAGGATCTGATCGCGCGGGCCGGCGTCGATCTGGAGGCGCCGCGCCGCGACGAGATGCCGGCGGCGCCCCCGCGCGCGCCCAGCGGCGACGACCGGCCGCGCCGGCGTGAGGCAGGCGACCGCGAGGGCAAGCCCGAGCGGGAGCGCTGGCAGAGCGACGCCGTGCGCACGCCTTCCAAGGATGACCGCAGCGAGAAGCCTTGGAAACGCACTGTTTGGCGCGATGCCGAGGCGGAGCCGCAGCGCGAGCGCAAGGCTCCGCCGCGCCGTGGCGCCGATCCCAAGATCGAGCGCCAGACGCGCGAGGCTACCGGCGAGGTGGTCCGCCGCCGCGACAAGGCGATCGAGGATCCCAATGGCCGCCGCGTGCTGGTTGAACGCGTCAGCGCCGCGCCCCGCGAGGAAAGAGCTTCCCGCGCGGAGCGCCCGGCCCGCGAGGGCGTCAATCCCAAACGCCGGCCCGACCGCCTGCCACGCAGCGAGCGCGGCGCGGCCGGGGGGCGTCCGCCACGCACACAGGAGGGCGCGAGCAGCAGCGAACGCCCGGTCCGCCGCCCGCGCGAGGAGGCCGGCGGCCGCGACCGCGCCTCCGAGCGTCCCTGGCAGGATGTGGCACCGCGCCAGGATGCGGCGCCACGCAGCGAGCGTCCCGAACGCGCGCCCCGAGACGGCAGCGAGCGCCCCGCGCGCCGATTCACCGAGCGCAGCGGCGATGAGCGTCCGCGCGGCCGCAGCTTCGGTGACAAGCCGGGCGGCGCGCCCAAGAGCTATGCCGCGCGCTCAAGCGAGCGGCCGGCTGGTCGTAGCGCGGGCGGCGAGCGCAGCGGCGGCAAGCCGTTCGGGGGTAAACCTTCCGGGGGCCGCCCCTTCGGCGGCAAGCCCGGTGGCGGCGGTCGCCCGGGTGGCGGCGGCAAGGGTCCGCGCCCAGGCGGTGCCGGGCGCGGCAAGCGTGACTGAGGCAAACGTGGCTGAGGCAAGGGCGACTGAGGCAAGGGCGACTGAGGATTGAAGCGATGAGGATCGTCGGCGGACGCTTCGGCGGGCGACCGCTCGCCGGCCCCAAACCAGGGATCGGGACCATCCGCCCGACCTCTGACCGTTTGCGGGAATCGCTCTTCAACGTGCTCGCTCACGCCTATGACGACGTGGTCGAGGGCGCGCGCGTGCTCGATCTCTTCGCCGGCACGGGCGCGATGGCGTTCGAGGCGCTCTCGCGCGGAGCGGAGTTCGCATTGCTGGTCGATGACGGCACCGAGGCGCGCGGCTTGATCCGCGAGAACCAGATGAATCTCGGCCTCGCCGGCCATAGCCGCGTCTTCCGCCGCGACGCTACAAGGCTCGGCCCGGCGAGCCCGATGCCGCCCTTCGGGCTGGTGTTCTGCGACCCGCCCTATCGCAAGGGCCTGGGCGAAAAGGCGCTCGTCTCGGCCCAGCAAGGCGGCTGGCTGACGCAGGACGCGCTCATCGTGCTGGAAGAGGCGGCGGGCGTGGAGATCGCCGTGCCGGAGGGCTTCGCCGTGGTCGAGCGCCGTGACTATGGCGAGACGCAGGTGGTTCTGTTGCGGCTGGGATAGGATATCAGCCCGCAGGGTCGATCTTGTGCCAGAAGCTGAAGCGCTTCATCCTGTGGGCGCAACTTGACCTCCTCCAGGTCAGTCCTCAGGAAAAGCGAGCTTGAGGCCGTCTCGGATTGCGAGGTCTGGATGCTGCGACTTCATTATTACCCCGGCTTTATCAGCCTCGCCGCCCATATTGTTCTTGAAGAAATCGGCGCTGAATACGAACTTTCGTTCGTCAATTTGCACAAAGGTCCGAGCAGCAATCCATCCTATCGCGCCCTGCACCCAGATGGGCTCGTGCCTGTGCTGGAAAGCGATGGCCTGGTTCTCTACGAGAGCACTGCCATCATCCTTCATTTGCTTGAGTTGAAGGGAGGAGCAACGCTTATACCTGCGCAGGGTAGTGTGCTCAGGCCGCAGTTTTACAAATGGCTCATGTGGCTTGCGACCGCGCCGCACGCGAACCTGTCGCTCTACCTGCACCCCAACAAGGTCGCCGTCTCCGTCGAGGCTCAGGCGGAGATCAAGCAGGCCGCAGAGCAGCGCGTGAATAGCCAGTTCGATCGCCTGGAAGACGAACTGGCGCGTCATGGCGGCCCATGGTTCCTTGGTGATACTTACTCGGCTGTCGACGCCTACTTGTTCACCCTCGCGCGCTGGTCTCGCGGCATGCCCCGGCCCGCCACCAGCCGATCGCATTTGGGCGCGTATTTGCGACGCGTGATCGAGCGACCAGCCGTTCAGCGTGCCCTTGCACAAGAACACATACCGCAGCCATGGCTATGAGACCGAGGCATTCGGCGCAGAAGGCGTCGGCTACGGCGCCATGATTCTGGCGAGACCCAGGTGGTTCTGCTGCGGGTGGGGTGATGCGTCGCGTTTCGCTTTGACTCTCCCCCTCGGTGTGATACGCTGTATTACAAGGAGGATAGAGCCATGAGCACTCCCGAATTGTCGGAGCCGATTTCACTTCGGCTTCCAGCCAGCGTTCTCGCCGATATCGAAAAGATCGCCGCCGCTTCAGAACGGACCCGCAGTTGGATCATGGTTCGGGCCTTGCGCCGATATCTGGCCACCGAAGGGGCTGAAATTCTGGACGCGATCGAAGGCCGAGCGCAAATCACCGGCGGACAAGGCCATGACATCGACGACGTCATTGGTGAGATCGAGAGGATCATTCGCCCGGGCAAGGCTGCGTGAAGCGCGTCCTGCTGGCGCCGAAGGCAAGGTCGTTCCTGCTTTCGGAGGCCAGCTATCTGCGAGACCATAATCCGCGTGCCGCCGAGCGCTTTCTCGAACGCATGCGCGAAGCCCGACGCTCCCTGGCTCGCTTCGACCAGCTTGGCTTCGCCCATGACGCGCTGCCGATCAACGGTATCCGCCGCCTGATCGTCGGCGACTATGTCCTCGATTATTTTCCGGGCGACACGGTCATGATCGTCGCGATCCGGCACGCCCGGCAAAGCGAGGTCCCAATTCCCACTGACGACATTGCCGATTTTGAATCCCCGCGTCCTCCGAAACTTGGCGAGGACTGAGCGCTACCCCTCACCGCCGCCCGAACAGCTTCTCGATATCGGCGAGCTTCAATTCGACATAGGTCGGCCGGCCATGGTTGCACTGGCCTGAATTGGGCGTGACCTCCATCTCGCGCAGCAGCGCGTCCATCTCCTCGGGCCGCAGCCGCCGGCCAGCGCGCACCGAGTTGTGGCAGGCCATCGTCGCCAGCACATGGTCGAGCCGGCGCTCCAGCGAGCCCGGAATCGAGGAGATTTGGCCGTGCTCGGCCAGCGCATCGGCGACATCGCGCACGAGCTTCTGGAGATTGCCGCCGGCGAGCTGGCTTGGTGCCTCACGAACCAGCACGGCGCCGGGCCCGAAAGCCTCGATGCCCAGCCCCAGCGTCGCCAGTTCGTCGGAGGCCGCATTCAGGCGATCGGCATCGACGGGGTCGAGTTCGACGACCTCCGGCAGCAGCAGCGCCTGCCGGGCGATACCCGATTTCGCCCGTTCAGCCTTCAACCGCTCATAGACCAGCCGCTCATGGGCGGCATGCTGGTCGACGATGACGACGCCTTCGCGTGTCTGGGCAACGATATAGGTCTCGTGCAATTGCGCCCGGGCCGCGCCGAGCGGTCGGTCGAGTGCATCGGGAGCGGGCTCTGCCGCATGCGCGCGGGCATCGGCAGAGGGCGCAGCGAAGCTCTCGAAGCCCGCCTGGGCCGCCTCGCCGAAGCCGGCCGCAAGCCTGGGCCAGGCCGGCGTCTCGGGAAAATGCGGGCGCGGAATGGAAGCACTGCCATTGCCCGCGAACACTGCGCGAAAGGCCTCCAGCGTCCGCGCGCCGCCGGTCGTGGTGGCGCGATGGCCGGCCTCGGCCAGAGCCGCCTTCAGTCCGGAGACGACAAGGCCGCGCACCAGGGCTGGATCGCGGAAGCGCACCTCGCTCTTGGCCGGGTGGACGTTGACGTCGACGAGACGCGGCTCGCAGGCGACATCGAGAAACAGCACCGGATGCCGATCCGAGGGTACGACATCGGCATAGGCGCCGCGTACGGCCGAGAGCAGCAGCTTGTCGCGCACCGGCCGGCCGTTCACCGCCAGATGCACCCCGGCCGAGGTGCCGCGATGGAAGGTCGGCAAGCCGGCAAAGCCCGTAACGTGGAAGCCCTCGCGCGCCACATCCAAAGGCAGCGCGTTCTCAGGGAAATCGCGCCCGAGCCCGCGCGCCAGCCGGCGCAGCATGCCGTCTTCACCATGGGCCTCCGCCGGCCAGTCGAAACCGGTGACATGATCGCCATCGAGCGCGAAGCGGATCGTCGGATGGGTGATGGCGAGCCGACGCAGCATCTCCGAGACGGCCTGCGCCTCGGCGCGGTCGCTCTTCAGGAATTTGAGCCGCGCCGGAGTGAAGGCGAAAAGATCGCTCACCTCGATGCGCGTCCCTGCCGCCGCAGCGACCGGCCGCACCACGCCCTTTTCACCGGCCTCGACCACGAGCCCATGGCCATGGGGGGAATCATGCCGGCGGGTCGCGATTGAAAGCCGCGCAACCGAGCCGATCGAGGGCAACGCCTCGCCGCGAAAACCCAGCGACGTGATCGCGAAAAGGTCGCCATCGGGCAGTTTCGAGGTGGCGTGGCGTTCGACGCACAGCGCCAGATCCTCGGGCGACATGCCGGAGCCGTCATCGATGACACGGATCAATTCGCGCCCGCCAGCCGCGATCGTCACCGAAATCGCGCGCGCGCCGGCATCGATCGCGTTCTCGACCAGCTCCTTCACGGCAGCCGCCGGCCGCTCGATCACCTCGCCGGCGGCGATGCGGTCGACGAGAACGGGATCGAGGCGGCGAACGGTCATGAATAGCCCAGCAGGAGAAGACCGGGCGCAGGCCGATTCGTCAGCTGCGCCCCTCGGCAAGATAGCGCTTGGCGAGGAGTTTTGCTTCCTCGACCGCCGGCTGGTCGAACGGGTCCACACCCATGGCATAGCCGGTCAGGACCGTCTCGAGCATGAAGTGCATCAGCACCTCGCCATGAATGGTCTCGTCGATCTCATCGACATGGAAGCGGCGCACCGAGCAACCGTTCCGGGCGAAGGTGTCGATCATCGCGACGCCCTGAGCGGCCACGAGATCGCCGATCGTCTTGCCGGCGAAATCGTCCTGGCCGATCTTGCCGGCAAGTTCGGCATCGATCCTGGGACCCTTGCCCTTGGCGCCGACCGTCAGCACCGTGAAGAACTTGTCCTTCGGGCCGGCGAGATAGAGCTGCTGCTGCGAATGCTGATCGACCGGGCCGAGCGCGCCGACAGGCTGCGTGCCTTGCCCGTCCTTGCCCAGGCTTTCGGCCCAGAGCTGCATCCACCAGCGCGTCAGCAGCGCGAATTTGTCGGCATAGGGCATGAGAACAGCGATGTTCTTGCCGGAGCGCATCGCGGCGAGATGCAGCGCCGCACCGACCGCAGCCGGCGTCTCGCGCACGCTCTTGCCCGCCAGGACCGGCGCCACGGCCTTGGCGGCGCCAGCACGCAGAGCCTCGATGTCGAGACCGAGCGCGGCGGCCGGCAACAGGCCGCAATTGGTCAGCACCGAATAGCGCCCGCCGACCCCGGTATGGTGCTCGAGGAACGGCACGCCGAAGGGCTCCAGCAGCGCGCGCAGCGGATGCAGCTTGCCCGAGGTCGCCGGCTCGGACAGGCCCTGGAAACGCTCACCGATCTCGGCATCGCTGAAGCCTGCGGCGCGCAGGGCGCTGATCACCGTGATGCTCTGCAGCAGGGTCTCGCCGGTGCCGCCCGATTTCGAGATGGCGACGAATTTCGTCGTCTTGAACGGCAGCTTGGCGAGCAGCTCCGAATAGGTGTCGGGGTCGAGATTGTCGATGAAGTGGACGCGCGGCTCGGGCGCGAAGCGCGACAGGCCGGAGATGCCGTAATCGGCGAGCTGCGCCAGCGTCTGGCCGCCGAGGCTGGAGCCGCCGGTGCCGAGCACGAGAATGTCGGTCGCGCCCGCCTTGAGGCGCTTCGCTGCGGCATGGACCGGCGGCAGATCGGCCGTGTCGGCGGGCAAGCCGAGCAGCGGCAGCGAATGATCGCGCGCCTGGCCCTGCAGCCGCACCAATGCGGGAGCAAGATCAGCCAGCGCCTGCTCGAAAGCGGCATCGGGAATGCCGCCCTTGCCGACGCCGGATTCGAGCGCGAGATCGAAGCTTTGCTGCAGCATGGTGATGAGGTCCGTCGCTGTGCCTAAGGAAAAGGACGAGAGGGTTCAGACGAGGCCGACCGGCCGGCCGACGGCCTGCACCAGCAAGCGCGGATCGCCGAACAGACGCTTGGCCACGCGGCCGATATCGGCGAGCGTGACCTCGGCGAAGAGCCGGTTGCGCTCGCTCAGGAACTCCGGCTCGAAGCCATTGACCGCGAGGCTGAGCAATTCGGCGGCGATCTTGGGCGAGGTGTCGAAGCGCAGCGGATAGGAGCCGATGATGTAGCGCTTGGCCTCCTCGACCTCATGCTCGCTCGGCCCCTCATTGGCGAGCTTGGCCATCTCCTCGCGGATGACGGCAAGCGATTCCGCCGCGCGGTCGTTGCGCGTCGCGGTGCCGCCGACGAGCATGGCGCTCTCGCGCAGGGGCAGCAGGCTGGACGAGACGCCATAGGCGAGGCCACGCTTCTCGCGCACCTCGAGGAAGAGGCGGGAGGTGAAGGCCGAGCCGCCGAGGATATGGTTCAGCACGCTGCCCGCGATGAAACCGGGATCGTTGCGCATCAATCCCGGCCCGACGAAGCGCAGCACGGTCTGGGGCACGTCGAGATCGATGACATGGGTCTGGCCCAGCCCCTGGATCGCCAGCGGCGAGCCCGGCAAAGCGCGCGGCTTGCCTTCCGGCAAGGCGCCGAAGACCTGGTCGAGACGCTGCGCCAACTCGTCGGCGGTGATGTCACCGACCACGACGATCTTGAGGCCGCCGCGGCTGAGCAGATCGCGGGTGAGCGCCTTCAGCCCTGCCGCCTGCAGTTTCGAGACGCTGTCGATATCGCCCTTCTCGGGCCGGCCATAGGGGTGTCCGGGATAGGCCGCCGCATAGAGCGCATTGCGGCAGAGCGTCTCGGGGTTCTGCGCCTGGCGCTGCAGTCCGGCGACGATCTGCGACTTCACCCGCGTGACCGCATCGGCATCGAAACGCGGCGCGTTGAGCGCCAGCGCCAGCAATTCGAAAGCGGTGTCGCGATGGCGCGACAGGGTCTGGAGCTGGCCGTGGAAATCGTCGCGGCGCGCGTCGAAGCCGAGGCTGATCGCATGATCTGCCATCTTGCCCTGGAAGGCCTCGGCATCGAGATCGCCGGCGCCTTCGTCGAGCAGGCCGGAGATCATATAAGCGCTGCCGGTCCCGTTCGCGGGGTCGCGGGTCGCGCCGCCGTCGAAGGCGAAGTCGATCGCGATCAGGGGCAGGCTATGCTCTTCGACCAGCCAGGCCTCGACGCCGGCAGCGGAGCGGACTTTCTGCACCGCGACGGAAGGGCCAGCGATCGCGGAATGGGCAACGGGGATGGGCGCGTTCATGTCGCTTCCTGAAAACGGGACGTGACGTCCCGCCCGGTTGAAAGGAGGGCAGACGGTCAGGCGACCGGCAGCAAAAGGCCGGTGACCGAACGGTCGGGCCGGAGATAACGGCGCGCCGCCTCGACGACCGCCTCGCGCGGAACCGCCTCGATGCGCTCTGGCCAGGTCAGCACATCCTCGACGGTCTCGCCGACGGCAAGCGAGGCCCCAAAGATGCGGGCGAGCGAAGACTGGCTGTCGCGGGCGAAGATCGTCTCGGCAACGAGCCGCGTGCGGGCGCGCGTCAGCTCGACCTCGCTGGGCCCCTCCGCCAGGAAGGTCGCGAGTGCGGCATCGAGGCCGGCTTCGAGCACGGCCATCTCCACGCCCGGTCGCGGGCTGGTCGAGACCTGGAAAGCCGAGCGATCGACCATCGAGCCCATGAAATAGGCGCTGGCGCCGGCAGCAAGCTCCTGCTCGACGCAGAGGCTGCGATAAAGTCGCGATGTGGTGCCGCCGCCAAGGATCTCTGCAGCGATCTCCAGCGCGAAGACCTCGGTCCGATCACCGCTGAGATAGGTCGGCGTCAGCCAGCCACGGCGCAGCGAAGGCTGGTGCACGCGCGGATCGCTCAGCGTGACGCGCCGCGCCGCGCGCGGATCGGGCTCGGCTGGGCGCTTGCGGGAAGGGGTCTCGCCGCGCGCTGCAATCTGGCCATAGGTCGCCTCGGCGAGCTCACGCACCTCGTTGCCCTCGACATCGCCGGCAACGACCAGGATCGCGTTCTCAGGGGTGTAGAAGCGCTGGTAATAGGCGAAGGCGTCGTCGCGGTTCAGCTCCTCGATCTCGTGCTCCCAGCCGATGATCGGCGTGCCGTAGGGGTGATGCACGAACAGCGCCGCGGAGAACTCCTCGCTGAGCTGAGCCGCCGGATCGGAATCGACGCGCATGCGGCGCTCTTCGAGCACGACGTCGCGCTCGGGCCCGACGACGCTCTCGTCGAAGGCGAGCCCGGTCATCCGGTCGGCCTCGTAATCCATCATGGCGCGCAAGTGCTGCTTCGGCACGCGCTGGAAATAGGCGGTGTAGTCGTAGGAGGTGAAGGCGTTCTCCTGCCCGCCGAAGCCGGCGACGATCTTGGAGAACTCGCCAGCCGGCCAGCGGGCCGTGCCTTTGAACATCAGATGTTCGAGGAAATGGGCGATGCCGGACTTGCCAGCCGGGTCATCGGCCGAGCCGTTGCGGTACCAGACCATATGGGTGACGACCGGGGCGCGATGGTCGGGCACCACCACGACCTCCAGGCCGTTGCCGAGCCGAAACGACTCGACAGGCGCACTCATGCGGGTCGGCGGGATATGGATCGTCATCGCGGGACCGTGGGTTGGCGGCGGGTTATCAAACCCATATAGGCCGCCATCCCTCGGAGAACCAGACGCGACGCCCGTCTCAGTTGGTCGCCGGCAGGGTCGGCATGGGCGTACCCTGAACGAATTCCTTCTGCCCCAAGGCTTGCGTGTCCTCGCGCGGGCCATTCCTGCCAGGTCCGACCGGCGCCGTCCCGGCCGGGCGACGGTAGCCGACCGGCGGCTCGTAGAGATATTTCCGCTCCGGCTCGCTGCCATAGGTCAGGCTCGCCAGATCCTCGGCATTCTTGCCCGCGGCGATGTCGCGGCCGGTCCGGATCGGGGCGATGTTTTCCTCATAGGTCTTCGACTGCTGCGGCTGGAACGGCCGGCTGTCGCGGCCTGCGACACGGCCCTTTTGCAGCTCTTCCTGGCTCAGCAGCGGGCGCTGATTGTCCTTGTACTTCTCGCGCTCGGTCGCGGGCACCAGCGCGCGCGCATCCTCGGCGCGACGCCGGACGATGTCAGGATCGTTCGGCCAGGCGGCATTGCGCGCGCTCGCCGGCTCCTGCGGCCGCGGCAGGGTCGAACCGGGAGGCACCACGAGAGGCGGCCGCTGCCGGTATTCGATGTCGTTATTGGCCTTGCCGCCGATGACGCCCTCCATCAAATTCTTGAAGAGCATGCCTTCCTGCGCAAAGGCGGGCGAGGTCGCAAGCAGCAGCCCACCGGCCAGGAGCCAATGCGTCACGCGGATGCGATGAGCCATCTCAAACCTCCCTCGGGATTTTTTCATCCCCACTTCAACCTCAGGCGCGCGGCAAAACGATGGCGAGTTGCGCATCATGCCGGCTTATCCGGGCTGGAACGGAAGGACTCATATAGCAGAGCGGCCACGCCGACAACGATCGCCGCATCGGCGATGTTGAAGATGTACCAGCTGAAGCTGCCGTGATGCAGATGCACGAAGTCGACGACAGCGCCATAGACCGCACGGTCGAGGCCGTTGCCCAGCGCTCCGCCGACGATCAGCGCCAGGCTGACGACGGTCAATCGCCGCGTCTCGCGCCACATCCAGCGCCCGAGCCAGATAGCGGCAACGAACGAGATCACGACCAGGAGCCAGCGGCCGAGGTCGCCATCCTGCTGGAACAGGCCATAGGAGATGCCGCGATTCCAGGCGAGCACGATCTCCATGAAGGGCGCGACCTCGAAGGGACCGTTTTCGGCCAGCCGAACGCCGAAGAGCAGCCAGAGCTTGAGCGCCTGATCAAGCCCGAAGACCAGAGCGACGATGAAGACGCCGAGACGACGCACCGGCATCATCGCGCGCGCTGCCCAAGCTCGCGCAAGGCCTTGGCGTCGCGCGGCGTTACCTCCGGATAGGCGGGATCGGCCAGCGCGGCATCGAAATACTTCCAGGAACGGGCGCATTTGACGCCCGGTGCCCGCGCGGAGACAACCGCGACGCCCGGCACATCGGCCAGGCGGAAGGCGTCCTGCGGCCCCTCGCCCGCGCCAAGCGCGATGCCCGAGGTGATGCTGATCTCGGCGAGATCGACGCCCGAAAGCGCGGCCCTCAGATCGGGTTCGTCGATATAGACCTTGGGCGCGGCCTCCAGCGAGGAGCCGATGCGCTTGCCCGCCCGCTCCAGCTCCAGCGCGCCGGTGACGACGCGGCGGACGCGGCGGATCTTGCTCCAGCGCTCGGCGAGCTCCGGATCGAGCCAAGCTTCAGGCGCTTGCGCGAAGAGTTCGAGATGCACCGAGGCGTCCATCGCCTTCTGCTCGGGATAGCGCTCCAGCCAGGCCTCTTCCGTGGTGAAGACCAGGATCGGCGCGAGCCAGGTGGCCAGGCAACGGAAGAGATGATCGACGACCGTCAGTGCGCTCTTGCGGACATGGCTCGACAACGGATCGCAATAGAGCGCGTCCTTGCGGATGTCGAAATAGAAGGCCGAAAGCTCGGTGTTCATGAACTGCGAGAGCAGGTTCACCACCTTCTTGTAGTCGTAGGTGCGATAGGCCTCCTCGACCTGCGGCCCGAGCTCGGCGAGCCGATGCAGCATCAACCGCTCCAGCTCCGGCATGGTCTGCGGCTCGTTGACCCGGATGTCCTCGCTGAAATGGGCGAGCGTGCCGAGCATCCAGCGCGTGGTGTTGCGCAGCTTGCGATAGGTCTCGACGAAGGTCTTGAGGATCTCCTTGCCGATGCGCAGATCGTCGGAATAATCGGCCGCCGCGACCCAGAGGCGCAGGATGTCGGCGCCCGAATCCTTGATGATGTCCTGCGGGGCGGTGACGTTGCCCTTCGACTTCGACATCTTCTCGCCCTTCTCGTCGAGGCAGAAGCCGTGGGTCAGGACGACGTCGAAGGGCGCCCGGCCGCGCGTGCCGCAGCTTTCGAGCAGGCTCGAATGGAACCAGCCGCGATGCTGGTCGGAGCCTTCGAGATACATCACCCGGTCATTGCCGCCATCGCCGCGCCGGCGAGCGCGCAGATCCGGGCGCTTCTCCAGCGTGAAGGCGTGGGTCGAGCCGGAATCGAACCAGACGTCGAGCACGTCGGTGACGCGCTCATAGGCAGCCGGATCGTAGCCGAAGGGCTCCAGGAAGCGTGCGCCATCCAGGTCGGTAAACCAGGCGTCGGCGCCTTCCAGCTCGAAGGCATCCGCGATCGCGGCGTTGACCTTGGCGTCGACCAGGATTGCACCCGTCTCCTTCTCGACGAAGACGGTGATCGGAACGCCCCAGGCGCGCTGGCGCGAGACCACCCAGTCGGGACGGTTGGCGATCATGCCGTTGATGCGGTTTTCACCAGCGGCGGGCACCCATTGCGTGTCCTTGATCGCGCCGAGCGCAACCTCGCGCAAACTGCGGTTGCCAAGCACCTCGACCGCCTTGTCCATGGCGATGAACCATTGCGGCGTGTTGCGGAAGATGACCGGCTTCTTCGAGCGCCAGCTATGCGGATACTGGTGCTTCAACCGACCGCGCGCGACGAGATGACCGCTGGCGGCAAGGGCCTTGATCACGGCTTCGTTGGCATCGCCCTTCTCGCCCTTGTCGGTGATGACCTGCTTGCCTTCGAAGCCGGGGGCATCCTTGGTGAAGCGACCATCGGCATCGACGGTGTAGGGGATATGCGTTTCGATGCCGCGCTTGGACAGCTTCTGGCCATTGGCCATCCAGACGTCGAAGTCCTCGCGGCCATGGCCGGGCGCGGTGTGGACGAAGCCCGTGCCGGCATCGTCGGTGACATGGTCGCCGTCGAGCAGCGGCACGTCGAAATCATAGCCCTGGCCGCGCAGCGGATGAGCGCAGGTCAGGCCGGCGAGCTCATGGGCCGATACATCCGAAACCAGCTCGAAGGCTTCCACCTTCGCCGCCTTGAAGACGCCTTCGGCGAGGTTCTTGGCGAGCACATAGCTCGCGCCGACCTTGGCCCAATTGCCTTCGGGCGCTGCAGTGATGCGGTAAAGCCCATAGGCGATCTTGTTGTGGAAGGAGATCGCGCGGTTGCCGGGGATCGTCCAGGGCGTGGTCGTCCAGATCAGGATCGAGGCATCAGCGAGGCTGCCGGCAGGCGCGACGACCGGAAACGCCACGAACACCGTGTCGCTGACATGCTCCTCATACTCGACCTCGGCCTCGGCCAGCGCGGTCTTCTCGACCACGGACCACATCACCGGCTTGGAGCCGCGATAGAGCTGGCCGGTCTCGGCGAACTTCATGATCTCGCGGGCGATCTGCGCCTCGGCCGGATAGGCCATGGTGAGATAAGGGTCGGCCCAATCGCCCTCGACGCCCAGGCGCTTGAACTCCTCGCGCTGGACATCGACCCATTTCTCGGCGAAGGCGCGGCATTCCTTGCGGAATTCGACGACCGGCACGTCGTCCTTGTTGAGGCCCTTGGCGCGGTACTGCTCCTCGATCTTCCATTCGATCGGCAGGCCGTGGCAGTCCCAGCCCGGCACATAGTTCGAATCGAAGCCGAGCATCTGCTGCGAGCGCGCGACGAGATCCTTCAGCACCTTGTTGAGCACATGGCCGATATGGATGTTGCCATTGGCGTAGGGCGGGCCGTCATGCAGCACGAAGCGGTCGCGCCCCTTCGCGGTGGCGCGCAGCTTCTTGTAGAGGTCGATCCTGGCCCAGCGGGCGAGCAGTTCCGGCTCGCGCTGCGGCAACCCCGCGCGCATCGGGAACTCTGTCTGAGGCAGGAACAGCGTCTGGGAATAGTCGACGGTTTCGGTCTTGTCGGCGGCTTTGTCGGTCATCTCGGGTCCGGCTCGGGCAATGAGGACAAGCGGGCCATTCGAGGCTGGCGCGGCGCTGGTCCATCGTGAAACTGGGAAGCGATGGTCACCCCGGCTTGCGCAAGCGCCCGCGCGTCAGCGCAGGGCGGCAGCCGGGCCCGTAATTCGCCGGAGGTCTATGAACGTGGCGCGATCAGCAAGCATCTGCGGCTTCTAGCAAACGCGGTCTACGGAAGGAAGGGCGGCGTTTTCGCCAAGATGTCGCGCGCTCCCACGCTATCGGCATCCATCTGCACGATCAGCGCCTCGAGCGTATCGAACTTCGCCTCGCCGCGCAGCCAGGAGACGAGCGCGACATCGACCTGCTTGCCATAGAGGTCGCCGGAGAAATCGAAGACGAAGGTCTCCAATCGCGGCGCACCGTCGTCGAAGGTCGGGCGGCTGCCGAAGCTGGCGACGCCGTCATGCCAGACGCCGTCGATCTTCATCCTGACCGCATAGATGCCGTAGCGCAGCTTGCAATCGCGGGCGAGGTGCATGTTGGCGGTCGGATAGCCGAGATCGCGGCCGCGCTTGTCGCCATGGGCAACGACACCGCGCACGAACCATGGCCGGCCCAGAAAATCCGCCGCGCGGGCGACATCGCCGGCCTCGAGCGCGATACGGATCAATGTCGAGGAGACCGGCTCGCCGGCCCAGGCATAGGGCGGCACGACCGCGACGGGCACGCCCCGCATCCCTGCGCGAGCCTGCAGCATCTCGGGCGAGCCGGCGCGGCCCTGGCCGAAATGGAAGTCATAGCCGCAGACAAGCCCGGTCGCCCCCAGCTTGCCGAGCAGCAGATCATCGACGAAGGCCTCGGCGCTGACCGCCGCCACGCCACGGTCGAAAGGCAGGATGAAGGTCACTGGCAGGCCGGCCTGGCCGAGCAGCTCCAGCTTCACGGCCGGCGGCGTCAAACGGAACACCGGCTGATCGGGGCGGAAGACGCTGCGCGGATGCGGCTCGAAGGTCAGTGCGGCGGCTTTGGTCCCACGCTCGGTCGCCATCGCGACCGCGACGCGGGCAAGCTCGGCATGGCCGCGATGAACCCCGTCGAAATTGCCGAGCGCCAGGACCGCGCCGCGCAGGGCGTCGGGAGCCGGTTTCTCGACGTCGAGAACGAAGGCGGCATGCATGTCGGAAAGCTGCGCGTCGGAAGGCTGCACGTCGGCAGGCGGCGCATCGGCGGGGAAGGTCATCGATCGCAAGCGTCCGGGCGCCCGAGGAGCCCGGGCCGGAGCAGTGTTTGGCCTCAAGGCCGCAGAGGCGTCAAGGCCAAGCCTTTAACTCACCCAAGCCCTTATCTCAAACAAGCCCTGTATCTCACAGTTGCCTCAGAGCTTTCGAGCAGGCGGCAGCGCAACCCAGGCCTCGCCCTCCAGCACGGCCTTGCCGTCGACCAGGCATTCGCAGAACAGCCGCGCCCGCCTGCGCTCGGCCACCAGCTCCACCACCTCGACGCGGGCAGTGACGACATCGCCGATCTTGACCGGTGCAAGGAAGGTCAGCGTCTGCGAGAGATAAACCGCGCCCGGCCCCGGCAGGCGTGTGCCGAGAAGCGCCGAGACGAGGCTCGCGGTCAGCATGCCATGGGCGATGCGCTGGCCGAACTTGGTGTTGGCGGCATAGTGGTCGCAGAGATGGATCGGATTCGCATCGCCCGAGAGATCGGCGAAAAGCGAGATGTCGCGCTCCATCACGGTACGCATCAGGCTCTCGTTCTGCCCGATCGACAGATCCTCAAAAGCATGAACCTGATAAAGAGAGCTGGTCATCGTCCTGGTCTTCCTGGTCTTCCTGCTCGGCCGGCGCTCCAGGCCAGCACCTCGGCGCGGCCCGGCGTCTATCTCGCATCTGCGAAAGACTGTCACAGCCGCCCGGTTTCGACCATTGAACTTTGGTGATCACAGGCAATTGCAGCCGGCAGAACGGAAAATGCCGTTGGGTCACTCCGGCATTGGATTAACCGCTTTGAAACGCCGCAGGACTAAGACAGTCGATCCATGGCCGCCCGCTAGAGACGGCACGCAGCCTGGGTATCGCCCCGCCCTGCGAATTTGATGCTTGGAGCACCATAATGGCTCTCGACCCCTCCATGCCGATCCTGGTGGTCGATGATTATCAGACCATGGTCCGAATCATCCGCAATCTCCTGAAGCAGCTCGGCTTCGAGGATGTCGACGATGCATCCGACGGCTCCGCGGCGATCGCCAAGATGCGCGACAAGAAATACGGGCTGGTGATCTCGGACTGGAACATGGAGCCGATGACCGGCTTCGAATTGCTGCGCCGCGTGCGCGAGGAAGACGCGCTGTCGCAGACGCCTTTCATTATCGTAACCGCTGAATCCAAGACCGAAAACGTCATCGCCGCCAAGAAGGCCGGCGTGAACAACTACATCGTCAAGCCGTTCAACGCTCAGACGCTGAAGACCAAGATCGAATCGGTCTGCGCTGCCTGAGTACGCTCCCTCACCACACCAGGTGCGGCAGCGCATAATCAGGCCGGTGGCTCTGCTCGGCGAACCAATCATGCCTGTGCTCCCAGGACGCCTCGAGCAGGTCCTGCGCATGGATCCCGGCCAGCACCATGACGCTCGTCGCGCCAAAGCCGTTGGCTCCGGCGATGTCGGTGCGGATCGCATCGCCGATGCCGCAGATGCGTGATCGCTCGGCCGGCACGCCACGCTCCCTCTCCATGATCGCGACCGCCATCTCGTAGATCGGCTGGTGCGGCTTGCCGGCATAGATGACCTTGCCGCCGACCTCTTCATAGGCAAGCGCGATCGAGCCCGCGCAAGGCACGATGCGCCCTCCCCGATCGACCACCAGATCGGGATTGGCGCAGATCAGGGTGAGTTCGCGCCGGGCGAAGTCGGCCAGCATGCCGGCATAGCTCTCAGCCGTCTCGGTCTCGTCGTCGAACAGACCGGTGCAGAGCACGTAATTCGCCTCTGCCGGCCCGACGCGCGGAGCATCCAGCCCGGCGACCAACGGCAGGTCGCGGTCAGGGCCGAGCATGAAGACCGGCTCACCGGCGCGCTCCTGGATCAAGGCGCGGCAGACATCGCCGGAGGTCACGATCGCGTCCCAGGCGTCCTTCGGCACGTTGAACCCGGCGAGCTGGCGCTCGATTTCGGCGCGCGGGCGCGGCGCGTTGGTGACGAGGACGACGAAGACGCCGCGCTGCCGAGCAGCGACCAGCGCCTCGACGGCGCCGCGATGCGCTACGACGCCGTTATGGACCACGCCCCAGACATCGCAGAGGCAGAGATCGAACCGGTCGGCGATCTCGGAAAAGCCGGTCAGGGCCGTGGTGGCTTTGCTCTTCGATGGCGGCAAGTCGTGGTCACTCCGGATGGCGTCGGCAGGTTCTATCGCCTGAAAGAAGATTCTACCGCCTCAAGGAAAAGCATGATGCCGGAAAATGACAACCGCTTCTCGGCGTCGGGCTCTTATGCACCCATGAGACTTGCACCCATGAAACTTGCACCGATGAAGCTCGCAGGGCCAGGGCCCATGCCGACGCTCAGGCGCTGGCGCGGCGCAGCACGGAACGGAACGACTGACGTTCGGGTTTGGCCTCGTCCTGCGCCGGGCTCGCAGGCGGCGGCGGATAGCCGAGGACCTCGGCGGTGGGACGCTGCGGCGCGGCTTCGCTTGCGGCAGTGGGCGGCGCGGCCTCCGGCTCGGCGAAGACCTCTGGCTTCACCGGGCGCGGCGGCGAGAAGATCAGGCCCTGCGCATAGGTGATGCCGAGCTCGATCATGTCCGCGACGGTCGGGTTGTCGGCGATCTCGTCCGCGACCAGCGCGATCGAGGCCCGCGCCATCATCGACGCCAAATCACCAGCCGCGATGTCGAGCGAACCCTCACCGGCCATCTCGGCCTGGAACAGCGTCGCGGGCGCCTTGACGAAGCGAATGCCGCGATCGAACAGCGCGATGGGATCGAGCCTGAGATCGGCGACCTGGTCGAGCGCGAAACGCACGCCATTGGCCGACATCGCGCCGAGCAATCCCAGACTCGCCGGGTCCAGCGCACGGAAGACGCGCTGCGGCATCTCCACCACGAGGTGGCCATTGTGCTCGCGATATTTGTCGAGAATGCGCGACAGCGTCGCCAGCGCCTTGGACGAACTCCAGGTCGCCTCGCTGAAATTGCAGGAGACGAAGAGCCCGCCCTGCTTCGTGCCGAGATGGCGCGCAATCGCCAGAGCGCGCGTCAGCACCAGCGCATCGAGCGTCGGACCGAAGCCGCGCTGCTCGACGATCGACAGGAAATCCTCGGGCAGGAGCAGCGTGTTCTCGTCGACCCGCAGGCGCACCAACGCCTCGTAGCCGCGCGTGCGCCGCTGCGGCAATTGCACGATCGGCTGCAGATGCACCTCGACCTTGCCCTCGGACAAGGCCGTACTGATCACGGCAGCGCGCTTGTCGGCGGCGCTACGTTCGGCGGCGCGCTCGGCCTCCTCGCGTTCGGCCGCGATCGCGTCGAGCCGGGCCTGGCGCGCGGCCTCCGGATCGATCACCGGAACCGGCGCAGGCTTGGCGAGAGGCGCCGCCTGGCGGGCTTGCGCCACGATCAATTGGGCGTCGTGGTCGGCGAGCGTGGTCGCGACCTGATGGATGAGATCGCCGAGCAGACCGACCTCGGCCGTCAATTCGTTGATCGCGGCGCGCGCCGGCGCCGCGTCGGCCTCGCGCATCGGCATCTGTTCGACGCGCTGCGACAGGTTGTCCAGCCGAATGGCGTTGGTGGCGAGTCTGACCTTGACCTCACCGAGGCCAGCGAAGATCTGCTCGCGCTGCACAAGCAGGCGGCGCTCATAGAGCCGGGCCATGCCGACCAACCCGCCACCGCAGAGCAGCAGTCCCGCCGCTGCTCCCAATCCGCCCGGTAGCAGCAAAGTCGCAATCGCGCCGGCCGAAACACCTGTGACGGCTGCGGCGAGAGGGGGCAATGCATTCAAGCGGACAGGGGCCAAGGCAGCATTCGCGCGTTGGGTTGATCGGGACGAATCGGCGAATCACGGGCGTTCCGCAACCTTAACCATAGGTCGGGCCGCTTGCGAGCGCCGGGTGGGGGCTTTGCGGCTGTAAATGCAGGAAAAACAGTGGACCACGCCGCGAAGACGGATCAGGGCCGCTTGATCAGGTCCAAGATCGTCGGTCCCAGATCGCTCATGATCCGTTCTATGACCGGAGGGCTGAAACCCCGGCGCTCGAGGAAGAGGCGCGGATCGACGCGAAACAACGGGGACGCCTCGGCGAGGCCCGACACCGCGGCGGCGAATCCAGCCTGGTCTCCGGCTCCGGCATAATGCAGCGCGCGTCCCAGCAGGCTCAGCGGCCCTTCATTCGCCAGGAGCCGGGCGGCATGACTTTCGGCATGTTTGTTGGCGCCGGTCAGCCGCGCGCCCAGAAAGGCGTAGAAATCATACCAGGGCGGCCGACCGCGGCTGAGCGAGACCGCCCGTTCCAGTAAGGGCAGGCCTTCGGCCGAGCGGTTGAGCTGGACGAAACGCGCCCCGAGATCAGCCATGATGTCGGGATCATAGGGGTTGCGCGTCAAGGCCTCGCGGCCAGCTGCCAGCGCCTCGTCGGGCTGCCCGCGCGCGAAGAGCACGTCCATCATCGCCTGCTGGGCGCGGGCGCTCGATGGCGCCAGGCGAACTGCGTTCATCGCCGCGCTCAGCGCCCGGTCGAGCGGCGGGCCGGACTGGAGATTCAGGCCGGCAGTGTATTCGTCGAGGGTCAGGAGGGCGAGCTGCGACCAGGCCGCGTGAAAGTTCGGATCCTTCTCGAGCACACCCTCCAGGCAGGTGCGCGCCGCCAGATGGTCCTCGGCCTTCATCGTCAGGCGGAAATCGAGCGCTTGGAAGATGCAGCGCATCGCGGGCGACATGATCGAGGACTGCCTGAAATCGGCATGGATGACGCCAAACGGCTCGGCCAGGCGGATCGCCAGGCGCCGGGCGATTTCCGGCAATTCGGGATCTTCTGCATTGAACCGGAACTTCCTGTTGCTGGAGCCGGTCCAGACGATGCGCCCATCCTTGACCGCGCGCAGTCTCGCCGCGCTCTCAATGACATCGCCGAAACGTGTCGCGCTCAGCTCGAAGACGTAGTCGGCATCGACCGTCGTCGCACGCGGGTCGAGCGGGGCCTTCACGGTGACGAGATCGTCGAAGCCGGCGATCGCGTCAGCCAGAAGCGCCACGAACCGGCGCGCGATCTCGTTCGCCATGGGGTCAGGCGGCAACTCGCCGATCACGATCGCCATGACGGGCAGATGCGCCGCGGCGGTGGACGCCGTCGGCTTCACCGCCCGCTCGACCGGAACGCTCGGCTGCAAGGAGCGTGCGCCGGGCACCGGCGGCTCGTCGTCCCTGATACGATACCAGGAGGCCAGCGACGCCAATCCGAGCAGGAGCGCCAGGCCGGCGCCCAGCAGCCAGCGACGCGAGACGGTGGCGTCGGGACGCCGGGGCGCGCCCTTCTGCGCCGCGGCATCGCCCGCCGCCGCGGTCGCGGGCTCGGCTTCGAGCACGGCGCGCTCATCGACCTCGAATGCCGGCACATAGGCGCCGACCGGGATCGCGATGCGAACCGGGTCGGCGGCGCCCTCGCCGAGATAATATTGCCCGAGCGCCTTGCGCAGGCGGCCCGCCTCGACGCGCACGATCGGGTCCGATTGCGGATCGAAATCGGGCGGGCGGCCGAAGGCCTCCACCGCCACGGTGTACCCCTTCAGCTCGGCGCTGCGCCCGTCGAGCGCGCGATCGACAATGAAGGTCAGGAAGGCGGAGAGCTGCGGCGCACCGCGGAACAAGTCCGAAGCCAGGACGCGATCGAGCCCCGCGCGAATCACTGCGGCTCTTCGCTCGTCCAGCCTGACGCCGGCTTGACCGCTTGAGACCATCGGGGTCGGGCCCAGTTTGTCACTCCCCTTGTTCAGACTAGCCCAGACCCGACGTAACGTCATCCGGCAAAGAATCGCGAGCCGACTCTCGTGGCGCGCAGGGATGCCCCGATGCGACGACGATTTACACCCCGGATCGTACTGTTAGGTTGAGAGACGCTTAACCCCACGAGGACGCCTTGATGACATCCGCCACGCAGCCGCTGGGCACGCCGAACAATCTCGAAGCCTTTTGGATGCCGTTCACGGCCAACCGCTCGTTCAAGCAGAACCCGCGCATGATCGCGCGCGCCGAGGGGATGTTCTATTACACGCCGGAAGGAAAGCCGGTGATGGACGGAACGGCAGGGCTGTGGTGCTGCAATGCCGGCCACGCCCGCAAGCCGATCATCCAGGCTATCCAGGCCCAGGCCGAGGAGCTCGATTTCGCACCTTCCTTTCAGTTCGGCCATCCCAAGGTCTTTGCGGCCGCCGCGCGCATCGCCTCCCTGGCGCCGGGTGATCTCGACCATGTCTTCTTCGCCGGCTCCGGCTCGGAAGCCGCGGACACCGCGCTGAAGATCGCGCTCGCCTATTGGAACGTCACCGGAAAGGGCTCGAAGACCCGCCTGATCGGCCGCGAGCGCGGCTACCACGGCGTCGGCTTCGGCGGCATTTCGGTCGGCGGCATGGTCAACAACCGCAAATTCTTCGGCAGCCTGCTCGCCGGCACGGACCATTTGCCGCATACCTATGACCGCGAGAAGCAGGCCTTCAGCAAGGGCGAGCCGGATTACGGCGCACATTTCGCCGATGATCTCGATCGCATCGTCGCGCTGCATGACGGCTCGACCATCGCCGCCGTGATCGTCGAGCCGATGGCCGGCTCGACCGGCGGGCTGCCGGCTCCGAAGGGCTATCTCAAGCGCTTGCGCGAACTCTGCGACAAGCATGGCATTCTCTTGATCTTCGACGAGGTCATCACCGGCTTCGGCCGCCTCGGTTATGCCTTCGCCGCCGAGCGTTACGGCGTCATCCCCGACATGATCACCTTCGCCAAGGGCGTGACTTCGGGGACCGTGCCGATGGGTGGCGTGATCGTGCGCAAGCACATCTACGATGCCTTCATGAACGGCCCCGACAACGCCATCGAGCTGTTCCACGGCTACACCTATTCTGGCCATCCGCTGGCGGCCGCCGCCTGCCTGGCGACGCTCGACGTCTACCGCGAAGAAGGCCTGTTCGAGCGCGCCCGCGAGATGGAGCCGGCCTGGGCCGACGCCCTGATGACGTTGAAGGGCGAGCCAAATGTGGTCGACATCCGTCAGGTCGGGATCGTCGGCGCCATCGATCTCGCGCCGCGGGCCGACGGTGTCGGCAAGCGCGCCTTCGAGGCGATGGACCGCCTCTTCCGCGAGGAAGGGCTGATGGTCCGCACCGCCGCCGACACGATCGCCTTCTCGCCGCCGCTGATCATCACCGAAAGCCAAATCGGGGAGCTGGTCGATAAGCTGCGCCGGGGGATCCGGGCAGTGGCAGCCTGAGTGCATTCCTTCTCTCCGCCAAGATCGGGCTTGCCCGATCTTGGCAAAGTTCATGCCCATCTCGGTTCAGGCCCATGCCGGAAACATCCGACATGGGCGGGAGAAGCTGCCGGGCGCAGTGAAGCAAATGAGAAAAGGGTCGCTCGCGCGACCCTTTTCTTTTTCTGTCGAGAGGCTTCCCTCATCCGAGCGGAGAAGGCTCAGGCCGCCTTCTTCGCCGTGCCGTAATAGCTCTCGCCCATCTTCGCCATGCGCTTGAGCTGTTTGTTCGGCTTGAAGCGCTCGCCATGCTTCTTCGCCAGGGCTTCGCAGAGCTTCACGAAGGCGGCCGCGCCCATATTGTCGATGTAGGAGAGCGTCCCGCCCGAATAGGGCGCAAAGCCGAAGCCGATGATCGAGCCGACATCGGCCTCGCGCGGATCGGTGACGACGCCCTCCTCATAGGTGCGCGCCGCCTCCAGAGCCTGCGTCACCAGGAGGCGGTGCTTGAGCTCCTGCATGTCGACGCTCTCGGGGTCGAGATGCGTCGCAACCAGATCCGCCAGCCCCGGCCAGAGCCGCTTCGGCCCGGCTTCGGGATAATCGTAGAAGCCCTTCTTGTTCTTGCGGCCAAGCCGGCCATGCGTCTCGACCATCTCAGCCAGCAGCTTCTCCTGCGCCCGATCGACCGCGCCCTCGCCAAGCTGCGCCTTGGTCGCCTTCAGCACCTTGTAGGCGAGATCGACCGCGACCTCGTCATTCAGGGAAAGCGGGCCGACCGGCATGCCGGCCTGCTTGCCCGCCTGCTCGATCATCGCCGGCGGCACGCCTTCCATCAGCATGAGATGGCCTTCGCGGATGTAGTTGCCGACGCAGCGATTGGCGTAGAAGCCGCGCGTGTCGTTGACCACGATCGGCGTCTTCTTGATGGCCCGGACGAAGTCGAGCGCCATGGCGAGCGCCTTCTTGCCGGTCTTCTTGGCCATGATGATCTCGACCAGCAGCATCTTCTCGACCGGCGAGAAGAAGTGGATGCCGATGAAATTCTTCGGCCGCCCGCTATGTTCGGCCAGCCCCGTGATCGGCAGGGTCGAGGTGTTGGAGCCGAAGATCGCCTTCGGGCCGATCGCGGCCTCGACCTTGGCGATGACCTCGGCCTTGACCTTGGGATCCTCGAACACGGCCTCGACGACGAGATCGCAGCCCTTCAGCGCGGCATAATCGGCGGTGGCGTTGATGCGCCCGAGCAGCGCGTCCCGGTCGGCCGTCTTGGCGCGCCCCTTCATGATCTGGTCGGAGACCAGCTTGTGCGAATAGGCCTTGCCCTTGTCGGCCGCCTCCTGATCGCGGTCGACCAGCACGACCTCGAGTCCGGCCTGCGCCGTGACATAGGCGATGCCGGCGCCCATGAAGCCGGCGCCGACGACGCCGACCTTTTTGAGCCTGCTCGGCGGCACGTCGGCGGGGCGGCGCGCGCCCTTGTTGAGCTCCTGCATCGAGACGAAGAGCGAGCGGATCATCGAGGCCGCCTCCTTCGTCCGCAGGATTTTCGCGAAATAGCGGCTCTCGACCTTCAGCGCGAGATCGATCGGCAGCTGCAGCCCCTCATAGACCGCCGAGAGGATGGCGCGGGCGGCCGGGTAATTGTCGTTGGTCTCGCGGCGATAGATCGCATTGGCCGGCGGCCAGATCTGCATGCCGGCCGGCGAATAGAGCTTGTTGGAGGGCAGCTTGAATTTCGGATCGTCCCAGGGCGCCTTGGCCTGTGGATTGGCCTTGAGCCACTCCTTGGCGTTGGCGACGAGCTGGTCACGCGGCACCACCGCATGGACAAGGCCGGTATTGCGCGCCGGCAAGGCTTTGATCTGCTCGCCCTTGAACATCATCTGCAGCGCGTCACCGGTCTGCATCAGGCGCGAGACGCGTTGCGTGCCTCCAGCGCCGGGGAAGAGCCCGACCTTGATCTCGGGCAGGCCGACGCGGGTCGAGGCGTCGTCCGAGACGACGCGATACTGGCAGGCGAGCGACAGCTCGAAAGCGCCGCCCAGGCAGATTCCATGGATCGCCGCCGCGAACGGTTTTCCGCAGGTCTCGAGCTTGCGGTAGAGCAGCGAGAGCTTGCGGCTCTCGTCGAAGAAGCTCTGCATCGCGACCTGCTCGCCCTTCTCCTTCGCCAGCTTGACGAAGAGATCGCGCAGGCCCTGCAGCATGGTGAGGTCGGCGCCACCGGAGAAGCTCTCCTTGCCGGAGGTGATGACGCAGCCCTTGATCGCCTCATCGCCTGCGACCTTGTCGATGATCTGGTCGAGCTCGCCCATCAATTCGGGCGTGATGACGTTCATCGAGCGGCCGGGCATGTCCCAGGTCGCAGTGGCGATGCCGTCGGAATCGGTTTCGAAGCGGAAATTGGTGAGGTTCATTGGTAGCCTCCCTGCCTTCTCCCCTTGGGGGAGAAGGTGCCGAGCGCAGCGAGGCGGATGAGGGAAGTCCGCACGCCATGCTTCGGGTGAAATTGTTGTCCTTCCCTCATCCGACCCGGCTACGCCGGGCCACCTTCTCCCATCGAAAGTCGGGTGTTCCCGACTTTCGCACTACATGTGCCCATATCGGAAACATCCGACATGGGTGGGGAGAAGGGGAAACTCACACCCGTTCGATGATGGTTGCGACGCCCATGCCGGCCGCCACGCATAAGGTCACCAGCGCGGTGTTCTTGTTGGTGCGCTCCAGCTCGTCGAGCACGGTGCCGAGGATCATCGCGCCGGTCGCCCCTAGCGGATGGCCCATTGCGATCGCGCCGCCATTCACGTTGAGGACGGCGTCATCGATGTCGAAAGCCTGCTGATAGCGCAGCACGACCGAGGAAAAGGCCTCGTTCAGCTCGAACAGGTCGATGTCCTTGACCGTCATGCCGGCCTTGCGCAGCACGAGCTCGGTGACATCGACCGGGCCGGTCAGCATCAAGGCGAGATCGGAGCCGATGGTGGCGAAGGCCTTGATGCGGGCGCGGGGCTTCAGGCCCGCCGCCTTGCCGCCCTTCTTCGAACCGACCAGCACAGCCGCCGCGCCATCGACGATGCCCGAGGAATTGCCGGCATGGTGGACGTGGTTGACGAATTCGACATCGGGATGCGCCGCGGTCGCGACTGCATCGAACCCGCCCATCTCGCCCATCTGGACGAAGGAGGCTTTCAAGCCAGCCAGCGTCTGCATGTCGGTGTTGGGGCGTATGGTCTCGTCGCGATCGAGCAGGATCAGGCCGTTGACGTCCTTGACCGGGATCACCGAATTCTTGAAACGCCCGGCCTCCCAGGCAGCGGCGGCGCGCTTGTGCGAGCGCACCGCAAAGGCATCGACATCATCGCGCGAGAAGCCGTATTTCGTCGCAATCAGATCGGCCGAGACGCCCTGCGGCATGAAATAGGTATCGATCGCGACGCTGGGATCGACCGCGATGCCGAAGCCCGAGGCGCCCATGCCGACGCGCGACATGCTCTCGACGCCGCCGCCGATCGCCATCTCCTTCTGGCCCGACATCACCTGCGCGGCGGCGAGGTTCACCGCGTCCAGCCCAGAGGCGCAGAAGCGGTTGATCTGCACGCCCGGCACTTCCTTGCCGTAGCCGGCCTTGAGCGCGATGGTGCGAGCGATATCGGCGCCGGCCTCGCCTACGGGATCGACGCAGCCGAAGACGACGTCCTCGACCAGCTTGGTGTCGAGGTTGTTGCGCTGCTTGATCGCGCGCAGCGTCTGCGTGCCGAGCTCGATCGCGGTGACCTCGTGCAGGGAGCCGTCGGCCTTGCCCTTGCCGCGCGGCGTGCGGACGTGGTCGTAGATGAATGCATCAGCCATCAAGGGCCTCCCAGGTTCTTGTTGTTTGGGCAGTCGGCAATGGGCAGTCGGCAGTCGGGTTTCAGTGTGTCCGACTGCCTACTGCCGACTGCCTATTGCCCCCTTCAAAACTGCTCGGCGCTCAGCGCCATGGTGCTGTCGGCTCCCGAGGTGATCCGGGCCAGATGCGCCGCCGTCTCCGGCAGGCTGCGTTCCATGAAGAAGCGCGCCGTCACCAGCTTGGTGTTCATGCGTTCGGTCGCACCATTGGCGCCAGCCTTGAGCTTGTCCTGCGCGACCTTGGCCATCTTCACCCACATATAGCCGAGCGAGACGAGGCCGAGCAGGTGCATGTAGTCGCTCGCGCCGGCGCCGGCATTGTCGGGCTTGGCGAGCGCATTGTTCATGAACCACATCGTCGCCTGCTGGAGATGGCCCAGCGAGAGCTGGAGCGGCCCGAGCAGAGGCTTCAGCCCTTCATCCTCGGCATTGTCCTTCAGGAAGCCGGCGACCTCGTTGAAGAAGGCCATGATGGCGCGGCCGCCATCGCGGCCGAGCTTGCGGCCGACGAGATCCATCGCCTGCACGCCATTGGCGCCCTCATAGATCATGGCGATGCGGGCATCGCGGACGAATTGCTCGACGCCGGTCTCGGCGATGTAGCCATGGCCGCCGAACATCTGCTGCGCCTTCACCGCATTGTCGAAGCCGGTATCGGTCAGCACGCCCTTGAGCACCGGCGTCATCAGGCCGAGCTGGTCATCGGCCGCCTGGCGCTCGGCGGCGTCGCTGGAGCGATGGGAGATATCGGACTTGATCGCGTTCCAGATCACGAAAGCACGGGCCGCCTCGTTGAAGGCCTTGATCGACATCAAGGTGCGGCGCACATCGGGATGCACGATGATCGGATCGGCTGCCTTGTCGGGGCTTTTCGCGCCGGTCAGCGCGCGGCCCTGGATGCGGTCCTTGGCGTAGACGACAGCGTTCTGATAGGCGACCTCGGACTGCGCCAGGCCCTGGATCGCGACGCCGAGGCGCGCCTCGTTCATCATCACGAACATGGCGTTGAGGCCCTTGTTCTCGGCGCCGATGAGCCAGCCCTTGGCCCCGTCATAGTTCATGACGCAGGTCGAATTGCCGTGAATGCCCATCTTGTGCTCGATCGAGCCGCAGGAGACATGGTTGTTCTCGCCGACGGACCCATCCTCCCCGATCGCGTTACGCGGCACGACGAAGAGCGAGATGCCCTTCACGCCGGCCGGGGCGCCCTCGATGCGGGCGAGCACGAGATGGATGATATTGCGCGTGATGTCCTGCTCGCCGGCCGAGATGAAGATCTTGGTGCCGGTGATCGCATAGGAGCCGTCGCCATTGGGCACGGCCTTGGTCTTGATCAGGCCGAGATCGGTGCCGCAATGCGGCTCGGTCAGGTTCATGGTGCCCGACCACTCGCCCTCGATCATTTTCGGCAGATAGGTGCGCTTCTGCTCGTCCGAGCCATGGACATAGAGCGCAGCGATCGCACCCATGGTCAGGCCGGGATACATCGCGAAAGCCATGTTCGCCGAGGAGGCGAACTCGTTCATGACGGCACCCAGCGTATAGGGCAGGCCCTGGCCGCCATATTCGGGATCCATGGCAAGGCCGATCCAGCCGGCGCCGGCATAGGTCTCATAGGCCGCCTTGAAGCCCCTGGGCGTCGTCACGGAGCCGTCGGCGTTGCGCGTGCAGCCTTCCTGGTCGCCCGAGTAATTCAAAGGCTGGAGGATCTCCTCGCAGACCTTCGCACCTTCCGCCAGCACGGCCTCGACCACATCGGGCGTCGCGTCGGCAAAGCCCGGCAGGTTGTTGTAGCGCTCGATATTGAAGACGTCGTTCAGCAGGAAAAGCGTGTCTTCGACGGGTGCCTTGTAGACCGGCATGTTCATCCTCCCTCTCGTCGCGACGCCGGCCCGCCAGATCACCGCGGGGGCCACATCGGAATAGTTCACATGTAAACTATCAGGGCAAGCTTGGCAAGGCGAGTCTGGAAAAGAGGCAATGGCCTCATGCGCAATCGGACCACCCTTCGGCGCGGCGCGCAACAGCGCCAAGACAGCAAAAAGCCCCGGGCGGCTGCCCGGGGCTTTTTGCGGAGAGACGGAATTCCTTGAAAGCTGGCTACTGCGAAAAATCGGCCCCCACTTCTCGCATCCTGCCCTTCAAAGGCGCCTCATATCCTGATCGAAGGCGCTCAGGCCTTGCGGAAGCGAGCTTGCGTCGCTTCCAGCTCGGCGATCGCTTCCTCGATCTCCTTGCGCTGGCTGCGCAGCAGTTCGAGCTGCTCCGTGACCTGCTCATGGCTGAGCTGCAGGCCGCCAACGGACGCCGAACCCTCGGCGGCCTCGCCCTTCTTCTCTTCATTGGCGAGCATCGCGCGGATCTCGACCAGCGTGAACCCGAGTTGCTTGCCCTTCAGGATCAGGGCCAGGCGAGCGCGGTCGCGGCTCGAATAGATCCGGGTCATGCCGGAGCGGGCCGGAGCGAGCAGGCCACGCGACTCATAGAAGCGCAGCGTACGAAGGGTCACATCGAAATCACGGGCGAGATCGCTGATGGTGAAGCCACCGACCGATTCGGTCTCGGTGGCGGCAGGGTTGGGCGAGCGGCCTTCATGAGTCGAGGCAGCCGCCAAAGCGAAGCTTGGGCGCGACATAGGGGTGCATTCCTTGCAGGTTGGGGGGCTCGGGAACGCCGACCATGCAGGTGGCGATCTTCCGTCCGACAACGCATAGCCGGCTGCTTCCCCTTGCGTCAGGTAATATGACGCTTCCGTCAGGTAAGTTACCGTTATACGCGCCCCGCGCGGGACCGGCCTTAGCGGCCGTTCGTAAAAAATTAACTCCCGACGCCACAATCTTAACTGACTGTTTACCACGGTCGCCAAAAGTCTGCTCTGCGGATCGGCGTCCTGTCAGCAGCAACGTAATCTTCACGGATCGCCACATTCGCAAGGAAAGCAGCGGTGTCAGGGGCCCGCGCCTTTCCGATGAGGACGAGCCCCGTAGGCGAGCGACAACATGGCCACTAGCTTGCCCTGGAGCGTCAAGGGCGTCGATCCGCGCACCCGCGACGCAGCGAAAGCCGCAGCCCGCCGCGCCGGCATGACGCTTGGCGAATGGCTCGATAACAAGATTCGCGACGAAGCCGCCGAGACGGAGCCCGAGCAGGCCGCCCCCGAGCAGCTCGACATCGCAGCGCTTTCGGAGCGCCTCGCCAAGCTGTCCCAGGGACAGATGGACACCTCGCCCTATGCGGCCGCCAGCGCCGCCCAACAGGGCGCCAATGAGCTCTCGCGCGGCGAGATCGACGCCGTGATCAATCAGGCGGCCGCCGCCGAGCGCCTGACCCGCGAATCCAGCGCCAAGACGGCCGGCGCGCTCGATTCGATCACCCGCTGGATCGAGAAGACCGAAAGCCGCATCACCTCCAGCGAGCGCGCCGCCGCCGAGCGCCAGGAGCGCGCGACCAGCGTCATCGCCGATGCGATCAAGACCATGGGCGAGCGTCTCGTCGAGATGGAGCGCAAGGCCAGCGAAGCGCAGCAGGCCCAGACCCATGCCAAGCCGATGCCGGCCCCGCGCCTCGCCTTCAGCCGCGACGGCCTGGCCGAGGCCGTGAACGACATCCGCACCCGCCAGCGCGCCCTCGACGTCGACGGGCAAGCCCAGCCGGCGCGCCGCTCGGTCCCGGAAAACCGGATCGCGGCGCTGCGCCAGGATCTGCGCGAGCTGAGCAACCGGATCGTGCCCGCCTCGCCGGAGGCGGAGGCACCGCCTCAACGCATGCGCGCCACGCCGGCCCAGCGTCCGGCCTCTGCTTCAGCCCCGATCCAGGGCAACCCGATCGAGGCGATGCTGGCCGATCTCGGCGCGCGGCTCGACAAGCTCGACAAGCACGATCGCCTGGACCCGATCATGAAGCCGCTGGCGCGGATCGAGTCGGACGTCTCGCGCCTGTCGCAGGAGCGTTCGGCCGAGGGCTATCAGCGCTTCGAGCTCGAAATCGCCCATCTCGCCGCCAAGGTCGATGCGCTCGTCGCGCGCGGCGGCGACCGCAGCGTCATCGCCCCGGTCCTGCGCGATATCGCCGAATTGCGCGACATGGTGCGGGCGCCGGCCGCCGACCCCCGCATGGACACCCTTTCGCGGCAGATCTCGTCGCTGTCCACGGAGCTGTCGCAATTGCGCGAAGCACAGCCGGACGGGCGCGAGATCCGCAGCCTCTCGCAGGCGATCGAGGACGTGCGCAACGCCATCCTGTCCGACCGCGCCCATGACCGTCAGGCCGATCCCACGCAGCTGACCTCGCTGTCGCGGCAGATCGAGAATCTGGCCGACAAGATCGAGACCTTGCCGGCGATGCGGCCCGAGGTGATCAACGCCCAGGCAGAGCAGCTCTCGGCGCGGCTCAACGAAATGGACGCCTCGGGACGCGGTGTCTCGCACGTCCTGTCCGATCGCATCGAGGCGCTGGTTATCCGGCTGGAGGACATGGCTGGCAAAGACATGGCCGGCCGACAGCCCGACCAGCTCGAGAGTCGCATCGACGCCCTGCAGGAGAGCATCGAGACCCTGGCCGAGCAGGGCCCGGTGGCCGTGACGCGGCAGATCGAGGCCCTGGCCGGCCGCATCGAGAGCCTGGCTGCGGCGAGCAACCTGTCCCAGCTCATCAGCGAGGGCAAAGGCCCGCAAGTCGCCCGCGTCGATCTGCGCCCCATCGAGGACATGCTGCGCGGACTCGCCGAGAAGATCGACGAGGCTGGCCGCCCCGGTGCGGAAACCGACGCCTTCGACGCACTGGAGCAGCAGATCTCCGGCCTCGCCCAACGGCTCGACACCGCCGCGGCGACGCGCTCCGCCGAGACCGGCATCGAGCGGACATTGCAGGATCTCGTCGTCCATCTGCAGACGCTGCGGCAGGACACCACCGCCGCCGCCGAGCGCGCGGCACGTGCCGCCATGGCCGATATGGGGACCAAGGGCGGGCCGGCCAGCGGCATCGCCGAGATCAGCAACCTGCTCTCGGGCCTGCGCGACACCCATGTCTCCTCCGGGCGCGAGACGCAGGACGCAATCGGCGCCGTCCACCAGACGCTTGAAACCGTGATCTCGCGGCTCGCCAGCATCGAGGCCGAACTTGCCGCCGAGCGGCAAGGGCCGGCGCCGCGCGCGGTGATGCCGCCCCGCCATGCCGAGCAGGCGCAGTCCACCGCCCGTATGCCGGAGCCGGCCGCAAGCCTCAGCATCGCCCAAGAAGACCGTATCGCCGCAGACCGCATCGCCGCCGAGCGCCCGCGCGCGGGCCAGCCCGAGGCATCCTCGCCAGTCGCGGCCTCGCTCGATCTGCCGCTGGAGCCCGG
This sequence comes from Bosea vaviloviae, assembly GCF_001741865.1. Lineage (NCBI taxonomy): Bacteria > Pseudomonadati > Pseudomonadota > Alphaproteobacteria > Hyphomicrobiales > Alloboseaceae > Allobosea > Allobosea vaviloviae. The sequence goes on along the minus strand of NZ_CP017147.1, from coordinate 2,278,834 downwards.
CTCAGGCCGCCCACGCGTCAGCACCACCACCGCGCCGCAGGACGCGCAATCGGTCCGCCAGAGCCTGATCGCCGCGGCAAGGCGCTCCGCCAAGGCCGCGACCGAAGCCACCACCTCTCCGGCCGCGACGAGCGAGCCCGCCAAGGGCAGTGGCCGCCTTAAGGAGATCATGGAGAAGCGCCGCAAGCCGCTCCTGCTCGGCCTCGCCGCGCTCGTACTCGCCATGGGCACCGCTCATGTCGTGACCGGCGCGCTGCAAGGCGGCGGCACGGGCAAGCCGGTCAGCGCCGAGGCGGTCGACATCCCAGCAGTGCCGACGGCTCCGGCTCCCGTCCCGGCGACGCCGACGCCCGCCAAAGACCAGACTTCCGCCCTCCCGCCCGTGCCTGCTCCGACGATCAGCACGGCGCCCGCCTTCATGAGCCCAACCCAGGCCGCCATCACCATTCCGGAAGCCGCTCCGGCTGCCGAGCCGCTTCCGGCCGCTTCCGCGCCTCCCGTCCAGACCGCCGTCCTGATGGTCACGGGCGTCGACGACCTCCCGACCGGGCTCGGCAGCGTGGGCCTGCGCAAGGCAGCGCTCGCGGGCGATGCACGCGCGGTCTATGAGGTCGCCAGCCGCGCGGCCGACGGCCCGGGCCCTGCCCGCGACCCCAAGCTGGCGCTGCGCCTGTTCGAGCGCGCCGCCGTGGCCGGGCTCGCCCCGGCCCAGTTCCGCCTCGGCAATATGTTCGAGAAGGGCATCGGCACCACGCGCGACGCCTCGCTGGCGCGGGTCTGGTACACGCGCGCCGCCGAGCGCGGCAACGCCAAGGCGATGCACAACCTCGCCGTGCTGCATGCCGAAGGCGCCTCCGGCAAGCCCGACTACGCCACCGCGACGGAGTGGTTCCGCAAGGCGGCCGAACTGGGCGTACGCGACAGCCAGTACAACCTCGCCATCCTGCTCGGGCGCGGCCTCGGTGCGCCGACCGATCTCGGCCAATCCTATCTCTGGTTCTCCATCGCCGCCGCCCAGGGCGACGAGGACGCCAGCCGCAAGCGCGACGAGGTCGCCCAGCGCCTGAGCCCTGGTGATCTCGCCACCGCCAAGGCCGCCGCCGAGAGCTGGAAGCCCAAGGCGCTCGAAGCCACCGCCAACGACGTGGCCCCACCCATCAAGGGCTGGGACGAGGCGCCGAGCGCGACCACCAAAAAACCCGCCAAGCCGGCGCATGGCTGAACCGACGGCATGACAGGCGCGAAAGCGCCTGCTTTCGCGTTCAGCGTCACGGTTTCGACGCGTTGGAGCGCCATGACGGGACGAAGCCTCCAGTCACCGGCCGGGACAAAACTCCCTTTTTCGCAACGATAAGGATTTGTCTAACCCGATTGGTGCAATCTGGAACGATCCGGCGCCGGGCTTCAGCAAAAGCGCGCCGGGACGCGAGGACCAAGGGTGCAGATCTACCTTCCGATCGCCGAACTCCCGATCAGCATCCTGATGGTGCTGGGCCTCAGCGGCGCGGTCGGCTTCATCTCCGGCCTGTTCGGCGTCGGCGGCGGCTTCCTGCTGACGCCGCTCCTGATCTTCCTCGACATTCCGCCCGCGGTCGCGGTCGCGACCGTCGCCGCGCAGGTCGCCGGCTCCTCGACCACCGGCGTCCTGACCTATTGGCGAAGGCGCGCGCTCGACTTCAAGCTCGGCGGCGTCCTTGTCGCCGGCGGCATATTGGGCACCGTGCTCGGCGTGCTGTTCTTCAACCTGATGCGCAGGCTCGGCCAGCTCGAGCTCGTCATCACCCTCTCCTATGTGACCCTGTTCACGATCATCGGCGGCCTGATGCTCTACGACGCCCTGCGGGCGATGTGGCGCGTGCGGGCGGGCCGACCGGCGCGGTTGCGGCGGCGGGCAGGAACGCATCCCTGGTGGATGGGCCTGCCGCTGCGGATGCGCTTCTACCGCTCCCAGCTCTACGCCAGCGTGATCCCGATTGCACTGCTGGCGGTCGTGATCGGCTTCATCGGCGCGGTGCTCGGCGTCGGCGGCGGCTTCATCCTGGTGCCGGCGCTGATCTATTTCTTCCGCATCCCGACCGCCGTCGTCGTCGGCACCTCGCTGTTCCAGATCCTGGTGACGATGACCGGCGCGACCATCCTGCACGCGCTGACCAACCAGTCGGTCGACCTGATCCTGGCGGTTCTCCTGCTGCTGGGCGGCGTCATCGGCGCACAGTTCGGCGGGCGGGCGGCGCGCAACCTCAATGTCGATTCCTTCCGCCTGTTGCTGGCGCTGCTGATCCTTTCCGTGGGCCTGCGCTTCGCCATCGAATTGTTCATCGCGCCGACCGAACCCTTCTCCGTGATCGTGACGGAGGGCATCCGATGAGACGCTCCCTTACAATCCTGCTGCTGGCGGTACTGGCCGCGCTCACGGCCGCCCCGGCGCGCGCCGAGACATTGATCGCGGCGATGTCGAGCCATCAGATCCAGATCAACTCCAACTACACCGGCGACCAGCTCACGGTCTTCGGGCTGGTCGAGCGCGACGGGCGCACCGCCGCGCGGGGCGATCCCTACGACATCATCGTCACCGTGCGCGGCCCGCGGCGCATGCTGCTGGTGCGTGAAAAGGAGCGGCTCGGGCCGATCTGGATCAACCGCACCCAGCGGCGCTTTCCCGACAACTCGGTCTTCCTGGCGGTGGCGAGCAACCGGCCGCTCAACGAGATCATGAGCGAGGAGACCGCGCGACGCGAGCGGATAGGCCTCGAAAACGCCCAACGCCTGCCTGATCCCGGGCTCGATTTCGGCCGGACGACAGCGCGCTTCAAGGACGGCATGATCCGCATCCTCGAGGAGAAGGGGCTCTATTCCCAGGAGGCGCGCGGCGTCACCTTCCTCTCCAACACGCTGTTCAGCGCGCCGATCCCGGTGCCGGCCACGGCGCCGACCGGCTCCTACGAGATCGATATCGTGCTCTATTCCGGCGGCGTGCCGCTGGCCCGGCAATCGACCAATTTCGAGGTGGTCAAATCCGGCATCGAGCAGCGCCTCGCCACGGGCGCCTTTGAGCATTCCCTGCTCTACGGCCTCGCGACCGTCGCGCTCGCGCTCTTCCTCGGCTGGTTGTCCAGCGTCGTCTTCCGCAGGGATTGAGCCCTGGAGCATGCATTTTAGGCTTAGAAACGCACCGTCATCCTGGGCGTAGCGAAGCGGCGGCCCGGGATCCATCGTAGGGAACTGCGCTCTCCGATGGATCCCTGAGCTGCGCGGCTCCGCCGCTTGTCCAGGATGACGCGGTGTTTCCGAGTGAGGACAGCAGGCTCCAGCCTTTTGTTTTAACGCGGTTTCTTCACGCGAACCGGTGTCCGCTTCGCTCGAAAACGCGCTGCTCCTCAGCCGATCAGCAGGCCATAGGCGAAGAAGGGCGCGATCGTCCCCTCCTCGATCCGTGTCAGAGCCTCAGTGAGCTCGACCAGCCCGTCGGTCCGGGTCAATGAGGTCAGGACGCCGGCGCCGTTCTGCGGGTGCTTGCGCGCGACCATGACGCCGTCGGCCGCAGGCGTCAGCGAGACCCGGACATATTCGCGCCGGCCCGCCTTCTTGGCGTAGGGAAAGCCGAGCCGCACCGGCAGCGGTGTCGGCGCGACAAAATGAGCGCCCGCAAGCCGCGCGAGCAGCGGCCGCGCGACGAAGGCGAAGGTGACGAAGACCGCGACCGGATTGCCGGGCAAGCCGATGAAGGGCGTGGCCCCGACGAGCCCCATCGCGACGGGGCGGCCGGGCTTGATGCCGATGCGCCAGAACGCCAGCGAGCCGGCGCGCTCGACCGCCGCCTTGACGTGGTCCTCCTCGCCGGTCGAGACGCCGCCCGAGGTCAGGATCAGATCGCAGGAGGCAGCCGCCTCGGACAAACGCTGCGCCAGGCCGACGGGTTCGTCGCGCAGGATGCCGAGATCGACGACCTCCGCGCCGGCGCGCGCGACCATGGCGCGCAGCAGGCTACGATTAGCGTCGTAGATCGCCGCGGGCGCGAGCGCTTCGCCCGGCTCGCTCAGTTCGTCGCCGGTCGAGAAGATCGCGACGCGCGGCCGGCGATGAACGCTCACTTCGATCAGTCCGAGTGCCGCCAAGAGCGCGAGATCCTGCGGCCGCAGACGCTGCCCGGCCTTCAGGGCGGTCTCGCCACATGCGATATCCTCGCCCGCCGGGCGGGCATTGGCGCCGATTCTCAGACCGGCCGGCAGCCTGACGAAGCCGTCCTCGAGCCCGACATCCTCCTGCATGAAGACGGTATCGGCGCCCGGCGGCATCGGTGCGCCGGTGAAGACCCGCACCGCGACGCCAGCCGTCGCGGTGCCCGAGGCATCCGCTCCCGCCGCGACCCGGCCCGACAGGCGCAGGCGGCTTTCGCCAGCGGGGGCCAGATCGGCGAAGCGCACGGCATAGCCATCGACAGCCGAATTGGCGAAGGGCGGCAGGTCGAGCCTCGCCACGATATCCCGCGCCAGGACGCGGCCATCGGCCTCGGCGAGCGCGACATTCTGCGCTCCGGCCAATGGCGCGACCAGGGAGCCGGCGCGCTCGGCCGCCTGCGCGACGCTCATCAACGCGCCGAACGCTTCCTCGTCCTTGCTGAGCTGGGCCATGGCGTCCTCACTCCTGCCCGTGTCGCCGCGCCAGCACGGCAGCAAGCGGCTCTGCCGCCGCCAGCACGATATCGGCAACCGCCGCGATGTCGTCGAGGGCGACCACCGGACGGCCCGCTTCGGGAAAAGCGCGGTCGCTCACGACTGCCACGATGCTCGGATCCTCGGGATGCAAGGGCGGCTTGCCGTTGGCCATGCGGTAAATCTCGATCTTGGCGTGCGGGTCGCGCTTGAAGCCCTCGATGATGACGAGATCGACCGGCGACAGCCGCCCGAGCAATTCGCCGAGCTTCGCCTCCGGCTCGCCGCGCAACTCCCGCATCAGCGCCCAGCGCCGCTCCGAGGAGATCAGGACCTCGCGCGCGCCAGCCTGGCGATGCGCATAGGAATCCTTGCCGGGCGTATCGAGATCGAAGGCATGGTGGGCGTGCTTGAGCGTCGAGACGCAGACGCCGCGGCGGCCGAGTTCCGGGATCAGCCGCGTCAGCAGCGTCGTCTTGCCCGCCCCGCTCCATCCCGCCAGACCGATCACGCGCATCGAGGGCCATGTCTCCAAACAAAAACCGGTCTCCAAACAAAAACCGGGCGCGAAAGCGCCCGGCTGTCATCTTTCAGATTGCCTCTCGCGGTCAAGCAATCCGTCCTGACGCGGCCGGGCTCACTCCGCCGGCTGCAGCGTCGGGCCGCCCGGCACATGGCCTTTCTGCATCTCCTCCGCGACCCAGAGCGAATGGTGCTCCTTGGCCCAGTTGAGATCGACCTCGCCGGAGCCCATCGCGTCGAAGGCGCCCTCCATGCCGAGCGTGCCGATATAGATATGCGCCAGGATCGCGGCGACCATCAGCACGGCGACGATGCCATGCACCACGTTCCAGAACTGCAGGTTGAGCACGCCACCAGCGAAGGCGGGGAAGAGCAGATAGACGCCGGAGACGGACAGGGCCGTGCCGCCGATCACCACCGTCCAGAACACGATCTTCTGGCCGCCATTGAAGCGCTTGGCCGGCGGGTGGCCCTTGCCGACGATGCCGCCCCCGGCGGCGAACCAACGGAGATCGACCATGCCGGGGATGTTGTCCTTGATCCAGACGACGAACATCAGCGCGATGCCGAGCATGAATGGCCAGGCGAGATAGTTATGCGCCCATTTCGCCACGACCGAGATATTGGTGAAGGTCTGCGGCCCGACCAATGGCAGCAGCAGCAGCTTGCCGAAGGTGACGTTGAGCCCTGACAGCGCCAGCACGATGAAGCAGGCGGCCGTCAGCCAGTGCATGAAGCGCTCGAAGCCGTTGAAGCGCGTCAGCGTGCGGCCCGACAGGCCGGACTCGACCCGGATGCGGCCCCGCACGAGGTAGAACACCGCCAGCAAAAGCAGCGTGCCGAGCACCGCGACGGCGCCGACCTTGACCATGGTGCCCTGATGGAAGGCGCGCCATTCGCGCCCGGCGGGCCGCTCCAGCGTCGCGGCCTTGCCGTCGGGAATGGTGATGCGTCCCGTGAGCTCGGCCGAAGGATTGCCCTTCAGCGCGTCGAGGAATTGCTGCTCCTTGACCGAGTCCGCCGTCGGGTTGACCTGCTGCGCGAAAGCCGGAACCGCCAGCGCGACAGCGAAGGTCAGCAGGAGGCCGGTGACCAGGAGACGAAGGTGAGCGCCGAGACGCATTGCGAAATTCCTCTCGCGAGATGAACCGGACATCCTGCTCGGGGGGAACGCGCCCGACCTTGCGGCCGAGACGCGCCCCTCCCCCCGAGCTGGTTCTTCACGAAGCATGATGCCGAAAACCGGAAGCCACTTTTCGGCATCATGCTCAGATGGCGATCGTTTCCTTGTAGGCAGTCTGCCAACCCCAGGCGCCGGAGCCATAGCCGCGCTTGACCACCCGCTCCTTATAGATCTGGGCGATGATCTCACCGTCGCCGGCGAGCAGCGATTTGGTCGAACACATCTCGGCGCAGAGTGGCAGCTTGCCCTCGGCCAGGCGGTTCGAGCCATATTTCTGGAACTCGGCCGGGGAGAGATCGACCTCCGGGCCGCCCGAGCAATAGGTGCATTTGTCCATCTTGCCGCGCGAACCGAAATTGCCGACCTTGGGATATTGCGGTGCCCCGAACGGGCAGGCGTAGAAGCAATAGCCGCAGCCGATGCAGAGGTCCTTGTTGTGCAGCACGACGCCGTCGGCGGTGTTGTAGAAGCAGTCGACCGGGCAGACCGCCATGCAAGGTGCGTCCGTACAATGCATGCAGGCCATCGAGATCGAGCGCTCGCCCGGCTTGCCGTCATTGATGGTGACGACGCGACGCCGGTTGATGCCCCAGGGCACCTCGTTCTCGTTCTTGCAGGCGGTGACGCAGGCGTTGCATTCGATGCAGCGGTCGGCGTCGCAGAGGAATTTCATCCGGGCCATGGTTCAGTTCCTCTTCACGCCGCAGCGATCTGGCAGAGCGTGACCTTGCCTTCATGCATGGCGGTCACCGGGTCGTAGCCATAGGTCGTCAGGGTGTTGACGGACTCGCCGAGCACGATCGGATCCAGCCCCTTGGGGTAGTTCCCGCGCTGGTCGACGCCCTGGTAGAAGCCGCCGAAATGGAAGGGCATGAAGGCGACGCCCTTGCCGACGCGCTCCGTCACCAGCGCCTTGACCTTGGCCTTGGAGTTGTTCTCCGGCCCCGAGACCCAGACGAAGGCGCCGTCCTTGATGCCGCGCTCGGTCGCATCCGCCGGGTTGATCTCGACGAACATGTCCTGCTGCAATTCGGCGAGCCATTTGTTCGAGCGCGTCTCCTCGCCGCCGCCCTCATATTCGACGAGCCGGCCCGAGGTCAGGACGATCGGGAAGGATTTCGCGACACCGCGCTCCACCGCCGCCTTCTGAATGGTGGTGTGGAGGTTGGGGATGCGCAAAGTCCGTTCGTCGGGACGCGCCGGCCATTTCGCCACGAGATCGACGCGCGGCGAGTAGATCGGCTCGCGATGGGTCGGGACCGGATCGGGCAGGTTCCAGGCATTGGCGCGGGCCTTGCCGTTGCCATAGGGCACGCAGCCATGGCTGAGCGCGACGCGCTGGATGCCGCCCGACAGGTCGTTGGCCCAGTTCACCGTATCGATCGTGTTGCCGCCGATCCAGGTGATCGTCTCGAGTTCCTTGGGCGTCAGGTCGGCGTCCCAGCCGAGCTTCTTCAGCATGCCCATGGTGAATTCGGGATAGCCGTCCTTGATCTCCGAGTTCAGCGAGTAGGAGCCGTTCTCGGCCAGCAGCGTGTCGTTGACCTTGCTGCCATCCGGCAAGGTGCGCTCGCGCGTCAGGCCGAAGCGCGGGCGGAAGGTGCCGCCGCCATTATTGGCCTCGAGGGACGTGTTGTAGAGGATATGCGTGCCGGGATGCTTCAGTTCCGGCGTGCCCCAGCACGGCCAGGGCAAGCCGTAGAAGTCGTTCTCGACCGGCGAGCCCTTGGCGCCGCGCAGCGAGACCAGGTCGAACTTGTCCTGGTGCTGCATGTGCAGCTTGAGGCGCTCGGGCGACTGCCCGGTATAGCCGGTCGACCAGCCGCCCCTGTTGATCTCGCGCAGGATCGATTCCGCCGAGGGCTCCAGCCCGTATTTGCCCTGCACCAGCTCGAGGGTCTTGAACATCGGCTCGGCGAAGCCGAGCTTCTGCGCCAGCTTGTAGATGACCCAGTAGTCATTGGCCGATTCGAAGATCGGATCGACGACCTTCTCGCCCCATTGCACCGAGCGGTTGGAGCAGGTGCGCGAGCCCGAGCATTCGAACTGCGTGCCGATCGGCAGGAGATAGGTGCCGTTCTTGCGCTGGCCGAGCGAGATGAAATTGGTCGGGTGCGGGTCGGCCACGACCAGCAATTCGAGTGTCTCCAGCCCCTTCACGGCGTCGGGCATGCGCGGGATGGTGTTGCCGCCATGGCCCATGACGATCATGGCCTTGAGGTTGTCCTTCTGGTCGACCTGCTCGGCGGGCATGTTGGCGGCGTCGAACCAGCGCGTCGAGGTGTGGCCCGAGGTCTCCATATTGGCTTTGGCCGTGCGCGCCGGGCGGCCGCCCTTGGCCGGCACCGCATCGAAGCGCGTGACGAAATAGTCGTAATCGACGCCCCAGACGCGGGCCCAATGGCGCCAGGCGCCTTCGACCAGCCCGTAATAGCAAGGCAGATTCGAGATATCGAGGCCGAAATCGGTCGCGCCCTGCACGTTGCAATGGCCGCGGAAGATGTTGGCGCCGTTGCCCATGCCGCCGACATTGCCGGTGGCAAGCAGGAGGTTGCAGATCGCCCGGACATTCGCCGTGCCGACCGAGTGCTGGGTCACGCCCATGCACCAGATGAAGGTCGCCGGCTTGACCTTGGCGAAGGTCTCCGCAGCGCGCTTCAATTGCGCCTCGGGAACGCCGGTGATGTCCTCGACGGTCTTGGGATCGTATTTCTCGACCTCCTTGCGGACATCGTCCATGCCGTAGACGCGCGCGGCGAGGAAGTCCTTGTCCTCCCAGCCATTCTTGAAGATGTGCCACATCATGCCCCAGATCACCGCAATATCGGTACCGGAGCGGATGCGGATATAATCGGTCGCGTGGGCCGCCGTGCGGGTCAGGCGCGGGTCGAAGACGATGACATTGGCCCGGTTGAGCTCCTTGCCGCTCAGGATGTGCTGCATCGAGACAGGATGGGCCTCGGCCGCGTTCGAGCCCATGAACAGGATCGTCTTGGAGTTGCGGATGTCGTTGTAGGAGTTCGTCATCGCGCCGTAGCCCCAGGTGTTCGCGACACCTGCGACGGTGGTGGAGTGGCAGATGCGCGCCTGGTGGTCGACATTGTTCGTGCCCCAGAAGGCGGCGAACTTCCGGAACAGATAGGAGCCCTCATTGGAGAACTTGGCCGAGCCGAGCAGATAGACGGAATCGGCGCCGGACTTGGCCCGGATCTGCATCATCTTGTCGCCGATCTCGCTGATCGCGACATCCCAGGTGATGCGCTGCCACTGCCCGTCGACCAGCTTCATCGGGTATTTGATGCGGCGGTCGCCATGGGTCAGCTCGCGCACCGAAGCGCCCTTGGCGCAGTGGCTGCCCCGGTTGATCGGGCTTTCCCAGGCCGGCTCCTGGCCGACCCAGACGCCGTTGGCGACCTCGGCCTTGACGGTGCAACCGACAGAGCAATGGGTGCAGATGTTCTTGACGATCTTGGTGCCGCTCGCCGGGCCCAGCCCCTCCGCGGCATCCGCCTTGCGAACGGAGCCGATCTGGAGCGCGCCTGCGGCCGCGACGCCGCCGGCGACGAGGCCCGAGCGCCGCAGGAAGGTGCGCCGGTCCATCACGCCCGAGGACAGGCCGGCCATGGCGGCCCGGAGCTTGCCGCGCTGAACATCGGCAGATTTGCGCTTGATGAGCATGGTGTTGCGCCTTCAGTAGCGGTTGACGCGGTAGTAGTCCTTGACGTGCTCCGACTCTCGGTAGCGCGCCTTGGTCTCGTCCTTGCCCGGATCGACGGCTGCCGCCGGCGTCACCATGGCGGGCGTCGCGGCCACCGCCGCGCCGGCGCCCAGCGCCTTGAAGAAGCTGCGGCGGTCGAAGGCCGGCGTCACGGTCTCTTTGGATTTTTGCGACATCGTCGTCTCCTCCGCGCCGGGCAGACTGGCGGACGTCATGACGGCAGCCTTCCGGCTTCCGTCTCAATGGACAGGAACAGGCTGCCGACACGGCCGACGGCCCGGTAGAATTTCGAAGCCTTCGCGACCTCCAGATCGGCGAAGAGACGCTCGCCCCAGGGCTCGATATGGCGCGCATAAAAGGCGGCGGTATCGACGCCCTCGCCCGCGAAGGTGCCGCGGATCAGGTTCGCCATGATGTCCATCAGGATGGCGATATGGTCTTCCGGCTCGCCGGCGCGCTCGGCCCGGGCGATGCCGAGCCTGCCCATGTCCTCGCGCACCAGCGCCAGCGGGCGCTCATGCAGGAAGCCGGTCAGGTAATAGGAGGCGTAGGGCAGGATCTCGCCACGGCCGACGCCGATGAAGAGCTCGAAGAATTCATCGCGCGCCGCTTCCGGCGTGAGCTCGGCGGCGGCCTCCGCCAAGGCGAAATGCGCCATGCCGAGCGGCGAGGCGTCACCCCGCAAGCCTTGCAGAAGGGCCAGCGTCTCGGCCGTCGGCGCTCGCCAGAGCAGCGCTCCGATCAATTGGTATTCCTGGGCGCGCGCCTCGTCGATCTCATCGATCGCCACCGACGAACCACCGTTCATCGACGCGGGCTGGTGCAGCGCGGTCTCGATGGGATAGAGATCTGGTCGCAGGTCGGAGCGTGGCACACCGGTATTGGCTTCGACGGAAAGCACGCGGTCAGCGGGAACGCGCTTCCAGCTCGAGATCGCTGGCTGCGACACGCCCAGGCTGCGCGCCAATGCGCGCACCCCTCCGGCAGCCCCGATCGCTCTCTCGAGTGCCGGATCACGCATCGTTTGCGGCGTTCCTCTCATCATCGCGCGACGTTCCTTCGCCGCTGCGCTTCAATGCGGTGATAATGAACGCTTATTGCCCCAGAATACAAGCATTCCAATCTGGACTCAGACTGGAACGGCTCCGCCTCCGCGCTTGCGAATCCGCATGGAACGCTTCTCCGGCTCAGGATTATTTTGCGCCGCAGCATAGACCCGATCCGGCGCGATCCGGGCCGTTTCGGCCTCTTCCGCCGGGTTCGCGCCGGCCTCGCTCACTCTGACAGACCCGGCTGGAGTCGCCGCAGGCTGTTCACCTTGCAGCGCAGCGTCACGACTACGCCTTTCGTCATGAGACGAAAGTGTATGCGACATGCTGTCGCCCGTGCCCTCATCCACACCCGACAGAGCCGTCTTGGGCTCCGGGTCGCCGAAGATGCCGCGCACCATCGCCTCAACATCGTCCGATTCCGTCAGCGGGCCGTAGCCCGGCGCGCCACCCGGCGTGTTCCAGTCGAGCGCATAGTCGCGGGCCGGATTCTCGAAATCGCGAATCGTCGGGTCGCTCTCCCAGGCCCGCCGCATCGCCGCGAGCTTCCAGCTTTCGGGCACGTTCTGCTTGAGCCAATGGGCGACGTCGAAATCCTTGTCGATCAGATCGAGCGAGGGCGGCTCGACCATTTCGGGCTCGGATGCGGCGGCCTGCGGCTCACCCTCCGCCGGTAGGGCGTCGCCCACCGGCGACGGCGGCAGAACCTCGCTTTGCTCCGCCACGGCGCGCTTGCGCCGCGACCAGCGCGTCAGGAAGCCTTCGTCGTCGAGATCGCCTGCGCGCGGGCTCATCTCTCGCCCTCGCCTCGGCGCAGGCCCGGCTCCGGACGCGGCACGCCGCCCTTGCGCGGATCATGCTCGCTGCGCTTGCGCTTGATGAATTCGCGCTCGACATGATGCGCCTCGAAGAAGGCGAGCACCTGTTCGGCAATCAGGGCCGGCATCGGCAGGGCCTCGACGATGTCCCCGACATTCTCGGCATAGACCTCGCCCTCGAACGGGTCGGCGGTGACGCCGACGAAGTCCAGCTCGGGCTCGATCCCGGTCGGCCGGATCGCGACCCAGAGCTTGGCCCGGCCGGCCTGGAAGTTCTCGCGGAAATGCGCCGTGTCGACCGAATGCAGCGTCAGCGTCGCCGGGCCGAGATAGACGCTGCGCCGGCCGGGCTCGCTGGCAAGCTCGGTCCAGGGTGCGAGCGCCGGCGGCTCGGGCAGCACGGCGAGCGGGCTCCAGGCATGGTCGACCCAGGGCGAATCGATCGCGCGCCGCTCGACCACGATCCCGACCTCGATGTGCACTTGCGTCATGTCGCGATCCTCAATTCGTCATCGCGTTCGCCGACAGGGGCAGGCCTGTCACCAGATTCTGCGGCTTCAGGCGCAGGATCTTGTCGGCCGACATCGCCATGATGAGATAGATGGGCCTTGCCTGCGCCGCCACCAACACCGGCGCATCGGGCGGCAGCGTCATCCTGTAGAGCGCCAGCACGCGCGACAGCGCCTCCTCACCGACGCTCTTGCCCTGCCAGAGCGCGTTGCCGATCGCCGTCGCCTGCGCATCGAGCCCGACGAACCAGCGCCAGTCGGCATCCCTGACGCTCTCGATCGGCTCGATGACGACATCGAAGCCGTGCAGGGCGCGCACCCAATGGCGCAGCGCCGCCGCCAGCGCCGCTCGCCCCGATGGCGAACCGCCGAGATCGAGCGCCATGTCGAAGCCGTCGGAGCGCTGCCAATAGCGGTCGGCATTGGCGGCTTTGAGGATGTCGAGCGAGGTCACGGCCGGGCCGCCCAGCATGGCGAGCAGGGGCGAGGCATGACGATCGGCCTCATGGCCCTCGATGATCTCCGCATCGGCCAGAAGGATGGTGTTCTCGTGCAGGGTGACGCGCTGCGGCCGGAACAGGCATTCGGCGGCGCGCACCACATAGGGGTCGTCGACATCATCGAGCGCACCGCGCAGGATGACATGGGCGAGCTGGTCGAGGAACAAGGGCGGCACGCCCGCGACGCCCTCGCGGATGATCCGCGCATAGGCCGCCTCCAGCGTCGGCGCAGCGAGCAACCGGTCGCGCCAACCGACCAGGAAGCGCCAGTTCTCACGGGCATCCTCGTCTGCGATCGCAGCGATCTCGGCCGCCGCCACCTCGGCCTGAGGCGTCGCCATCAGCTTGGCATGCAGCGCGCGCTCGGCGTCGCAGGCCTCCTCGGGCGGCAGCACTTCGGGCCGCGCCAGATAGGCCTTGAGGAAATCATCGGTGACGACGAGCCCGCCGCCGGCGGCGCGGTCCAGCAGGACATGGCCGGAGGTCGCCCAGAAATGCATCATGATGCGTCCGTCTTCTTTCCCGATGCCAGTTTCTTGCCCGATACCGGCGTCTTGCCCAGCGCCAGCAGATCGACCTCGTCCTGCGGCCCGTCCTCGCCCTCGACCTCCATAAACTCGAAGGCGCGGAAACCCGTGCCGCCCGGCTCGCCGCGCGGGGTCAGCGTGCGGAAACGCTCGCGGATTTCGCCATCCTCCAGCGTCCGATGCAAGGCGATCAGCGTCTGCGCCGGATGGTCGCAGAGCGAGGCGGCGAAGGCGACCTCCTCGGCCGCAGCAGCGCGCGCCGTGGCGAGATCGGGCGCGCCGAGTTTTGCAACGAGATGGCCGGCAAGCTGCGCGATCGCGGCCTCGCGCTCCGCCTCCGTCGCCTCGCTCACCACCGCCAGGGTGCTCCAGCCGAAGCTCGCAATGCCGAGGAAGCCGGAGCGGAAGGCTGTGCGCCCCTTGGCGTCGAGTGCCGCGATCCCGGTGGGATCGAACAGGAAGGAGCCGGTCACCAGCCATTCGCCGGGCTCGGCGGCGCGGCGGAAGACGAATCTGTCCGACGGGTCGAGCCGGATCGCGCGTGGCAGTTTGAGCGCGTTCACAGCTTGGGCCCGCCGCTGTCGCGGTCGAGCCAGTCGGCCCGGCCCAGCGCATCGACCAGGCTCCGGCGCTCGGCGCCACTCTGCGAGGTCGCGATGAGATCGCCATTCGCCTCGATGCCGTGGCGGATGCCGACGACCTTGTCGAGCCGGTCGAGCCAGCGGCGGGCCACGGCCTTTGGGCCATCGCTTTGCCAATGCGTGACACCGAGCATGAGATGGCGCGCGAAGGATTCGATCAGATCGACGGCGTCGACCTCCTCGAAACCTTCCTCCGCCATGCCGACGCCGGTCTGCCCCAGCGCGAAGGGCGCCATGGTGGTGGCGCGCAGCATCGCGCCGAAGACCAGCCAATCCGGCACATCGCCCTCGCCGCAATCCTGCGGCCAGGCGAGCCGGCCGCCGCCGATCAGGCCATGGTCGTAGATCAGCGCGTCAGGCCAGCGGAACAGGACCGGCCGCTCCGGCGGGCAATGCACGGCAAGCGCGTCGGCAAGCGCATTCATCGCGAGATAGTGGGCGAGTCGCGCCTCGCCGAGCACGGCGTCCGGCTCCAGTACCACCGCGAATTCGACGATGTCGAAGCGGCGCACCCAGACCAGCGTCGCAGCCCCCGCCTCGGCGGCGATCGCCTGGGCATGGGCGAAGGCGTCGCCGGCTTCGCGCAGGGTCACAAGCGAAAAGCCCGGCGGCAGGACAGGCTCCCGCCTGAGATCGTCAGGGCGCGGGACATTCACCGGCATCGACCTCCTGCTCCCTGGTGGCGCGACGAATTGCTCATCGCCGGTTTCTTTTGAACCTTTCCAATTCCATATAAGCCTTGATCATCGCAAGGGAGACGAAAAGACGCTCCCGGCAGATCGGCCAAGGACGAGAACGTGATGACCGGCACCGCACGCACGCTGATGGTCTGCTCCTGCGAGGACACGATGCCGCTCGATGGCGAGGCGCTGGCGCGTGGTTGCAAGGGCGGCGAGATCAGGACGGCGCGGCATCTCTGCCGCACGCAGACGGAGATCTTCACCAAGCTGCTCGGCGAGCGCGACGCCATCACCGTCGGCTGCACGCAGGAGGCCCCGCTTTTCGAAGAAATTGCTGCGGACCTCGACTACTCCGGCGATCTCGTCTTCGCCAATATCCGTGAGACCGGCGGCTGGGCGCGCGAGGCGAAGTCGGCCGGCCCCAAGATGGCGGCTCTGCTGGCAGCCGCCGCCGAGCCGATGCCGCCGACGAGCTTCACCACATTGGAAAGCAAGGGCGTGGCGCTGGTCTATGGTCATGACGAGGTCGCGCTCTCGGTCGGGCGGACGCTGGCCGAACATCTCGACGTCACTATCCTGCTCTCGCGGCCCGGCGAGATCACGCCGCCGCGCCTCTCCGACATCCCGGTGCTGAAGGGCACGATCGTCGCCGCGACCGGCTGGCTTGGCGCCTTCGATCTGACGGTCAACGATTACGCCGCGCCCTCCCCCTCCTCGCGGGGCAAGCTCGTCTTCGGTGAAGCGCGCAATGGCGCGAATTCGCAATGCGACATCGTTATCGATGTTTCCGGCGGCGCGCCTCTCTTCCCGGCCGGCGATTTGCGCGCTGGCTATCTGCGTGCCGACCCGCGCGACCAAGCGGCGGTCGAGCGCCTGATCGGACAGGCCAGCCATCTCGTCGGCGAATTCGACAAGCCGGCTTACGTCCGGCTGAACCAGGATCTTTGCGCCCATTCGCGCTCGTCCAAGACCGGCTGCACGCGCTGCCTCGAGCTCTGCCCGACCGGGGCGATCACGCCAGCGGGCGACCATGTCGCGATCTCGGCCGAGATCTGCGCCGGCTGCGGCGCTTGCGCCGCCGTCTGCCCGACCGGCGCCGTGACCTACGCCCTGCCACCGACCGACGCGCTGCTGCGCCGCCTGCGCACCCTGCTGACCACCTATACTGAGGCCGGCGGCCGCGAGGCCGTGCTGCTGCTGCATGACGGCGAGCATGGCGAGGCGCTGATCGACGCGCTCGCCCGCTTCGGTGACGGCTTGCCGGCACGCGTGCTGCCGCTGCGCGTCAACGAGATCACGCAGATCGGGCTCGAGACCCATGCGGCGGCGCTGGCGTTCGGGGCGTCTGCCATCCGCGTGCTCGGCCGCGCCAAGCCGAAGCACGACCTCTCCGGCCTGACCCGCAATCTCGACTACGCCAACGCGCTCGCAGGCGCGCTCGGCTATAGCGAGGGCCGCGCCGGGCTGATCGAGACCGACGACCCCGACCAATTGGCGCAGGCGCTGGCGCGGATCGCACCCAGTGCGACGAGCGCCACGCCGGCCCGCTTCCGCCCGATGGGCGATGGCCGGCCGCTGCTGCGCCAGACGATCGGGGAACTGCATGCCGCCGCACCGACGCCCATCGCGGCCGTGGCGATGCCGCCGCTCGCCCCCTTCGGGACGATCCATGTCGACAGCGAGGGCTGCACGCTCTGCCTGGCTTGCGTCTCCGCCTGCCCGGTGCAGGCGCTCTCGGACAATCCCGACCGGCCGACGCTCGCCTTCCAGGAAGACCTTTGCGTGCAATGCGGGCTCTGCGCCGCGACCTGCCCGGAAAAGGTGATCACTCTGGAGCCGCGCCTCGATTTCGACGCCTGGGCCGGCGGCAAGCGCGTGCTGAAGCAGGAAGAGCCCTTCCACTGCATCAACTGCGCAAAACCCTTCGGCGTCAGGAGCACGATCGAGAAGATCGCGGCCAAGCTGGAGAACAAGCACTGGATGTTCTCAGGCGACGCCGCCAAGCGCATCTCGGTGATCAGGATGTGCGAGGACTGCCGCGTCGAGGTCGTGGTCAATGAGAGCTTCGACCCACATCTCTCGCCGCAGCGCCCGCCGGTGCGCACCACGGACGATTATCTGCGCGAACGGGCGGAACGGGGCGAGGATCCGTTGCAGTAGCGCAGCTGCTTTTCACACCCGCGCCGTCATCCCGGACGCAGCGAAGCGGAGATCCGGGATCCATCATAGGGCTGCGTCCTGCCCTACGACGGATTCCGGATCGGCGCGGCTGCGCCGCTTGTCCGGGATGACGGCGCGGGTCGGATCAGGAGTGTACTACTTCACCGCGTCACCTTCTCCAGCCACTGCACCAATGCCTGCCGGTCCTCGGCCGAACCGATCGTCTGCTCCGGCATCTTGGTTCCTGGCGTATAGGCATTCGGCCCGAGCTCGAAGAGTTTCGCCACCGTCTCCTTGCTCCAGACGATGTCCAGCGTCCTGAAGGCGTCGGAATAGGCGTAGCCCGGCGCGGTCGCGATCCTGCGTCCGAAGAGGCCATGCAGCGTCGGCCCCGCCCGGTTGCCATCCGCCGGGGCGAGCGTGTGGCAGGCGGCGCAGGCGCGAAAGACCTGCGCGCCGCGCTCGCCCTGGAAGGCCGCCAGCACGTCCTCGCCGGCGCGCGGAACCACAGTGCCGATGTGCTCGCCGGTGACCGCGTTCCAGCGCCGGACCAGCCGGTCCGCGCCGCCCGAGAGCAACTCCTTGCCGCCGGGCAGGAAAGCCAGGGACCAAACGGGCAAGCCGGGCCCGAGCAGCGTCGCCCGGATCGCACGCGCCTTGCGGTCGATCAGCGCGACCTGCCCGCGCAAGCCGCCCGCCGCGATCGTCGCGCCATCGGCCGAGAGCGTCAGCGCGATCAACGGCGTCTGACCGATCTCGATCTCGGCGCGGGCCTCTCCCTCGGGGCCGAACAGCCTGAGCCTGCCATCGGCGGCGGCGACCGCGATCTCGCCATCGGGCGCGACCACGACGCCGTTGAGCGGCGCCGGCAGCGTGACGATCCTGGCCGGCCCGTCGCCCGCCGGCCAGATCCGCAAGGTTGCGTCGTAGCCGGAGCTGACGACGGCCCCGCCGGGCGCGAAGGCGACGCCGTTCACCGGCCCCTTATGCCCCTCCAGCACGCGCGCGGAGCCATCGGCGAGCGAGGTCACGCGCAACGTCTCGTCCCAGGAGGCGGAGGCGATGCTGCCGCCTTCGGGCGAGACCGCGAGCGCCGAGACCTGCCCCTTATGCCCCTCGATCACCCGCGCCGGCTCGTTCGCATCGCCTTGCCAGAGCGCGATGCGGCCATCCTCCCCGCCTGTGGCGAAGCCGATGCCGTTCACGGTCGCAGCCGCGTTGACCGCGCCCTGGTGGAAGCGCAGCACCTTTTCGGCGCTGCCCGTGCTTAATCGCCAGAGGATCGCCGATTGATCGAAGGAGCCCGTCAGCGCGAACTGCCCGTCGGCAGAGACCGCGACCGCGCGCACCGGCCCGCCATGGCCGCGCAGCTCCTGGGCGGGGGCAGGCGCGGCAAGCATTGCCAGGAATGCAGTGAGGAGGAGCGCGCGAATCCTTCTCCCCACCCATCTCGGGCTTGCCCGAGCTGGGAAAGGCAGAGTGTCAAAGTCGGCAACAACCGACTTTGATCGGGAGAAGGTGGCAGCGCGAAGCGCTGACGGATGAGGGAAGTCCAGACGTTGTGCCATCCTTCCCTCATCCGTCTGCTGCGCAGACACCTTCGCCCCCGAGGGGAGAAGGATCAAGCCTATGGTTGCCCGCGGCGCGAAAGCCATCATATGAAGCGCAGCCCTTTCGCCGAGTTCCGTGTTCCATGACCCCGATCCCGCTCAATCTACGCGGCCTGAAATGCCCCCTGCCCGCGCTCAGGGTGCGCAAGGCGCTGAAGGGCGCTGCAGCCGGCGCGCTCTTCGTGGTCGAATGTACCGATCCGATGGCGGCGATCGACATTCCCAATCTGATGCGCGAGACCGGCGACGCGATCGAACGCAGCGCGAGCGAGGGTGACCTGCTCGTCTTTCATATCCGCAAGGCGGCGGCCTGACGCCGCACCCGATTGGAGTTGCCGAATTGGCCCTGACCCAAGCCGACATCCTGCGCGCGCTCGAACTGGTGAAGCTGCCGGCCAGCGGGCAATCGCTCGCCGCGTCCGGCCGCGTCAACAACATCCTGATCGACGGTGGCAAGGTGATCTTCGCGATCGGCATCGACGCGACCGAGGCCGATGCGATGGAGCCGGTGCGCAGACAGGCGGAAAGCGCCGTCTCCGGCCTGCCGGGAGTGACGCAGGTGCTGGTCGGCCTCACCGCCGACAAGGCGCCTTCCTCGGCCGCGGCCCAGGCGCGCAGCCAAGCGCATCGCCCCGCACCCGGCCCAGGCGGGCCACCTCCCAAGGCCGCCGGCGTTCCCGGCGTGAAGCAGATCATCGCGGTCGCCAGCGGCAAGGGCGGCGTCGGCAAATCCACCACCACCGCCAATCTCGCCGTTGCGCTCAGCGTGCTGGGCCTCAAGGTCGGCGTGCTCGACGCCGATATCTACGGCCCGTCCGTGCCGAAAATCTTCGGCATCACCGGCAAGCCGAAGCTGATCTCGGGCCGGACGCTCGCGCCGATGGAGGCTTATGGCCTCAAGATCATGTCGATCGGCTTCCTGATCGACGAGGAAACGCCGATGATCTGGCGCGGGCCGATGGTGATCTCGGCCATCACCCAGATGCTGCGCGAGGTCGCCTGGGGCGAGCTCGACGTACTCGTGGTCGACATGCCGCCGGGTACCGGCGACGCGCAGCTCACCATGGCCCAGCAGACGCCGCTGGCGGGCGCCGTCATCGTCTCGACGCCGCAGGATCTGGCGCTGCTCGATGCCCGGCGCGGCGTCGCGATGTTCCGCAAGGTCGAGGTGCCGATCCTCGGCGTGGTCGAGAATATGAGCTATTTCATCTGCCCGGAATGCGGCCACCGCTCCGATATCTTCGCCCATGGCGGGGCGCGGCACGAAGCGGAACGCCTCGGCGTGCCCTTCCTCGGCGAGGTGCCGCTCGCCATGTCGATCCGCGAAACCTCCGATGGTGGCCGCCCGATCGTCGCCAGCGACCCCGACAGCGCCCATGCGAAGGCCTATCTCGCAATCGCGCGGCAAGTGCAGGCGGGCTTAAGCGGCGCGGTCAGGGCAGCGCCCCGCATCGTCATCGAGTGAGTGCGCGGCCCGGAATCAGGGCGCCTCTTGACATGACCGCTCGATAGTTCTTCTTTTGTTCTTTATGAACCGAAGGAGCGGCCCGTGTCCATGAGCCCTGCGCGCCATATCGGGATCGGCATCGATCGTCCGGCGGACGAGGTCTATGCCTTCCTGGCCGAACCGCTGAATTTTCCGAAATGGGCCGAGGGGCTCGGGCATGGTTTCAGCCATGTCGAGGGCATGACCTGGGTCGCCGAGACGCCGATGGGCCGGATGCGGATCCTGTTCAGCGAGCCCAACCGCTACGGCGTGCTCGACCACGCCGTCATTCCCGATAATGGCAAGGCCATGCACAATCCGATGCGCGTCTTGGCCAATGGCGATGGCAGCGAGGTCGTGTTCACGCTGTTCCAGCGCGACATGTCCGACGACGAAATGGCGCGCGACGCCGGCATGATCGCCCGCGACCTGGCGGCGTTGAAGGCGCTGCTGGAGGGTTAGGCTTTCCTGCGCTCGCAAGGACCGATGCCGTCATCCTGGACACAGCGAAGCGGAGACCCGGAATCCGAAGCACGTCATGGCCGGGCTTGACCCGAGCATCTCGTAAACCAGAGCGCTCTGGTCATGAGATTCTCAGGGCACAAGCCCGAGAATGACGCTCTGCGATGGATCCCTTGTCCAGGATGACGCGGAGTTTCCGAGTAAAGGCGGCAAATTCCAAATGCGCGTCAGAGCCTGACGCTGCCGGTCGAATAGGCGGTCTCCACCGGTTTCTGGAAGAAGTCGTTCAGCACGAGGCTCGCCCCGAAAGCGGCGACCACGGCGAAGATGACGGCGGCAATGAATGATTTCACGATCTTCCCCCAAGGCTCGGCAGCGATAAGGCTCGGCAGCGATAAGCCGCTCTTATCACGAGAGATAGTCAGACGCGGTACATCTATCAAGCCGACGGCAGCCGTCATTGCGAGGAGCGCAGCGACGAAGCAATCTAGGAGGTCTCGCACTACGTCCCCTGGATTGCTTCGCTGCGCTCGCAATGACGGTATCGCGAGGCCGAAGCCTCAGCCGCCATTTGGCGAAAGGTTCGCGAAAAGCTGCTCGGCCTCGGTCAGATCCTCCGGCCGGTTGGCGTTGAAGAACGGATCGACGGGATCGACCGGCCACTCCGCGCTGGCGCAGCCATGGCGCGCCGTCCAGCGGTCGATCTTGCGCTCATCCTCGACGGTCAGCGCCTGGCGCAGGTCCTCGCGCAGTACCAGCGGCCAGAGCCCGATGACGGGATGCGTCCAGCCGCCCGATGCGGCGCAGGCAAGTGGAACATTCAGCTCCGCGCGAGCCCGATGCAGCCGGGTGACGAGATCGCGCGGGATGAAGGGCGTGTCGGCGGCGACGCTGACCATCCAGTTCGATCCGGGCCGGTGCTGCGCCATCCAGTCGAGCCCGGCCAGGATGCCGGCGAGCGGGCCGGCGAAATCGGGCACGCTGTCGGCGACGACCGGCAGGCCATAATCGGAAAAGCGCGCCGGATCGCCATTGGCGTTGATCAGCAGGCTCTCGCATTGCGGGCCGAGGCGTTCGATCACATGAGCGAGGATGGAGCGGCCCGCAATCATCCGCAACGGCTTGTCGCCACCGCCCATCCGCCGCGCGAGGCCGCCAGCGAGGAGCAGCCCGAGGGTGGGCTCAGTCATCACGCTCCGCCCCCTTGCGCCGGCTCTTGCCGCCCTCTTCCTCGACGCTCTCGGGATCCTGGTCGAAGACGATGTTGCCCTCGCCGGCGAGCGCGACGAAGCGCTTGCCGCGCGCCCGGCCGATCAGGGTCAGCCCGGCTTTCCGCGCCAGCTCGACACCCCATTCGGTGAAGCCGGAGCGCGAGACCAGCACGGGGATGCCCATGCGGACGGTCTTGATCACCATTTCCGAGGTCAGACGGCCGGTTGTGTAGAAGATCATCTTCGCAGGATCGACATCGTGGCGGAACATCCAGCCGGCGACCTTGTCGACGGCGTTGTGGCGGCCGACATCCTCCATATAGACCAGGGGCCGATCGCCCTCGCAGAGCACGCAGCCATGGATCGCGCCGGCCTCGAGATAGAGCGAGGGCGTGGTGTTGATCTTGCGGGTCAGCGCGTAGAGCCAACTCGTGCGCAGTTCGGCCTTGGGCAGTTCGATCTCGTCGATCGCTTCCATCAAGTCGCCAAAAGCGGTGCCCTGGGCACAGCCGGAGGTCAGCGTCTTCTTCTTCAGCTTCGCCTCGAAATTGGTGCGCTCGGGCGTGCGCACCACCACGACTTCGAGCTCCTCGTCATAATCGACCGCCTCGACGACATCGCCGCGTTTCAGCATGTTCTGGTTCAGGAGATAGCCGAGCGCGAGATAGTCGGGATGATCGCCGATCGTCATCATGGTGACGATCTCCTGAGTATTCAGATAGAGCGTCAGCGCCCGCTCGGTGACGACACGGGTCTCGACTACAGCTCCCGTCTGGTCGATGCCAGAGACGGTCGCGCCCAGGCGCGGCGCGGCGGGGTCCGGGCGCACCAGGTAATCGTCGAGAAAGCTCATATCCTGCGCCACGGCGCTTGCTCCGGCGGGTTTGTCAGGCCGCGATGCGCGCTTGCGCGGCGGCCCAGGCCTCGACGGCGGCCTCCTCGGGCGCGAGCTCGACCCAATCCTCGCCGGCGAAATCGCGCCAGGCCGGCAGGAAATCGCGGCGGACGGCGATGAGCAGCGGCAGGCCGGCCAGCAAGGCGGCGGCGATCTCCTGCCGCAAGCCCTGGCCGAGCATCTCCTGCCGGCCGAATTTGTTGACGATCACGAGCTCGGCCCCGCCAGCCAGCGCCGACGCCATCGCACCGCCGGCGGCTGCGAGCCCGGTCGCATCGAGCCTGCAACCCGCAGAGCCCGCGCCGCGATCCTCGCTGATCGGAAAATGCCGGCCGCTCGCCAGATCCTCCAGCATCATCGCCGCACAACCGCTCTCACAGTCATCCGCGTTGAGCTGCACGACGCCGCCGAGCCTGACGCCGCGATCCTTCAGGCGTCGCGCGAGGCCGGCCATGAAGCCGTCGATCGGGAAGCCCTGGGAATAGGGAATGGCCGCGAGCAAAGTCATGCCGATTCATCCCACGAAAGGCCCGTCCAAGGCCAGCGTGCTTTCGTCGCAGAAGCGACCAGTCCACCGGAGCCGGGTTTCGAGATGCCGGCCGAGATGCTGGCAAAGTGTTGCGCCGCACCTACAGCCGCGTGCCCGGCGGCCCGCTAGGGTGCGGGAAGGTTGATGTCCGGCGCTTTTTCCGGATGAGGCTGGCTGCTGGTTTATCGTCATGATCCGCCGTAATGCTCAAGGACCTCGCGACCCCGCCGTGGATGCCGCCGTGCTGCTGCGCCGGATCGGCTTCGCGACGCTGGCGCTCGCGCTGCCATTGGCGTCGCTGGTGTCGCGTCGCGCCGCAGTCGTGCTCGTGCCGATCGGCGTCGTCCTGCTCGTCATCTCCTCGCTGGTCGAGGAGCCCGGCTGGTTCACCGGCACGCTCAAGCGCGCTTTGCTGAGCCGACCGGGGCTGATCCTGGTCGGCCTCGTCGCCTGGTCGGTGCTCTCGCTGATCTGGAGCCCCTACACCTCCTCGGCGACGGAGAAGGCCGGCAATCTCGTACTTGCGGTCGCGCTCGGCTTCTGCGGTACCTCGGCGCTGCCCGCGCGCATGCGCGCCTCCAATCTCAATCTTGCGGCACTCGGCACGGGCCTGGCCGCCATCTTCGCGCTCGCGCTCATCGTCGTCGCGGCGCTGCGCCGCTCCGATGCGGAGATCGGCAGCGTCGAGCGCGGCATCAGCGTCGTGCTGATCATGGCCTGGCCGGCACTGGCCTGGCTTTTGTCGCGCGCACGGGGTTTAAGCGCGCTCGGGCTCGCCCTCGTCGTCGGCCTGCTCGCGCTGACGCGCTTCGAGGATGGCGAGGCTGTCGCGATGATCTGCGGCGCGGTCGCCTTCGGTGCCGTCAGCGCCAATCGCGAGAAGGCTGTCCCGATCATCGCGGCGCTGATCGGCGGCGTCATGCTGCTCGCGCCGATCCTGCCCTTCCTGCTGATCCCGATCGTCTCGCGCTTTCCCGAGAGCACCAGCGACTTCGTGCAGGCGCTCGGCGTCTGGGCCGATGTCGTCGGCCGCGAGCCGGTCCAGTTGATCACCGGCCACGGGCTCGACACGGTTCTGCGCGGCCGCGTGACCGGCGCCCTGCCTATGACGACGCCGACGACGCTGCTCTTCGAGACCTGGTACGAGCTCGGCATCGTCGGAGCTGCCGCGGCAGCGGCCTGCCTGTATTTCGCCATCCGCGCCGCCCGCCATATGCCCGTCGCGCTGGCGGCGGGTGGCGTCGCCGCCTATACGACAGCCTTCGCGTTGACCGCGCTCGGCTTCGCCACGCTGCAGCCCTGGTGGCTGATGACGCTGGCGGCAGTGGTCCTGCTATTCGCGGCGATCGCACGCGGGCAATACCGCACCGAGCGGCCGGTCGCGCCCTTGCCGGCCGATGTGCAGAACCGGCGCAAGAACGACAGGCCGCTGGCGCCCGCCGCCGAGAACTGAGCCGGCTCATATCGCCATTGCGAGCACCCGGGTCTTGCCTTCGGCAAGCCCGAGTACAGGCTCCGCGAAGTAATTCAGGAGGCGTAGAGCGAGCCCTCCTGGATTGCTTCGTCGCTGCGCTCCTCGCAATGACGGGAGAGGCCGTGCGGAAGATCTCGATTCAAGCCGCAGCTATGCGACCCTGATTGACCGCGTGGCAGGCCACCCCGTCGATCACCGGCGGGTTCTCGACGCGGCAGCGCTCGAAGACCAGGGGGCAGCGCGGATGGAAGGTGCAGCCCGAGGGCGGGCTGATCGGGTTCGGGATCTCGCCCTTCACGCCCTCGCGCGCCTTGCCGGCCATGGCCACGTCGGGCACCGCGTCGAGCAGCATGCGCGTATAGGGATGGCGCGGATGCGAGAAGAGCTGCTTGCCCTCCGAGACCTCGACGAGGCGGCCGAGATACATCACGCCGATGCGCGTCGCCATGTGCCTGACGACCGCGAGGTTGTGCGAGATGAACAGATAGGTCAGCCCGAATCTCTGCTGCAGATCGCGCATGAGGTTGAGGATCTGGGCCTGGACCGAGACGTCGAGCGCCGATGTCGGCTCGTCGCAGACGATGAACTCGGCATTGGAGGCGAGCGCACGGGCGATCGCGATGCGCTGGCGCTGGCCGCCGGAGAATTCATGCGGGAATTTCCCGGCATCGTCGGGATGCAGGCCGACCAGCGTCAGCAATTCTCCGACGCGGCCGGTGATGTCCGCTTCGCCATGGACGATGCCGAAGGCGCGGATCGGCTCGGCGATGATCCGCCCGACACGCCAGCGCGGGTTGAGGCTGGCATAGGGATCCTGGAAGATCATCTGGATGCGCCGGCGCAGGCGCTGGCGCTCCTGCGCCACATTGACGTCGTTCATCGAGATGCCGGCGATCGAGACCGTGCCGTCCGAGGGCGGCAGCAGGCCGACGACCATGCGCGCGACGGTCGATTTTCCCGAGCCGGACTCGCCGACCAAGGCAAAGGTCTCGCCCCGGCGAATGTCGAAGGAGACGCCGTCGACGGCCTTGAGATATTGGCGCGGCGCGCGCTCCAGCACGCGGTTGAGCCAGGGCTTCGAGACGTCGAAGATACGGCGCAGGTCACGGACCTGGACGAAGGGGCGCTCGGGGGGACCTTGATTCACGCTGCGATCTCCGCCTTGTCCCGCGCCGATTGCGGCTGGTCGTAGAGATGGCAGGCGACCTTGCGGTCGCCGAGCTGGACCAGCTCCGGCCGCTCGACATGGCAGCGCGCGAAGACTTTCTCGCAACGGGGATTGAAGGCGCAGCCCGGCGGAATCGCCGAAAGCCGCGGCATCGCGCCCGGGATCTGCACCAGGCGCTCGGCATCGCCCTCGAGCGAGGGTATCGCGCCCATCAGCCCCTTGGCGTAGGGGTGCAGCGGCTGCTTGACGACGTCGCGCACCGGGCCGATCTCGACGATGCGCCCGGCATACATCACCGCGACCCGGTCGGCAGTCTCGGCGATGACGCCCATATCGTGGGTGACGAGCATCACCGAGGTGCCGCGCTCCTTACAGAGCCGCCTGATCAGCGCGATGATCTGCGCCTGCACGGAAACGTCGAGCGCCGTCGTCGGCTCGTCGGCGATGATGAATTCGGGTTCGGCGCAGAGCGCAAGCGCGATCACCACGCGCTGGCGCATGCCGCCGGAGAACTCATGCGGATAGCCGTCGATGCGGCGCTCGGGCGCGGGAATGCCGACCTCGTCGAGCAAGGCGATGGCGCGCTTGCGGGCGTCCGCCGCGTTGAGATCGGTATGGGTGCGGATCGTCTCGATCAATTGCTCGCTGATGCGGTAGAGCGGGTTCAGGCTCGTCAGCGGATCCTGGAAGATCATGCCGATGCGCTTGCCCCGGACCTTGCGCATGGCGTCGGGCGGCAGATTGTCGATGCGCTCGCCCGACAGAACCACCTCGCCGCCGGCGATGCGGCCGGGCGGGTCGATCAGGCCGATGATGGCTGAGCCGGTGACCGATTTGCCGGCGCCGGATTCACCGACGACGCCAAGGACCTCGCCGCGCGCGATGTCGAAGGAGATGGCGTCGAGCGCCCGCAACGTGCCGCGCCGCGCCATGAATTCGACGGTGAGGTTGCGGACGGAGAGCACGGGGACGCTCATCGGGCCTCCGGACGCGAGCTGCATGGGGCCATGATCACCTCAGCCTTGGATTGAGGGCGTCGCGCAGCCAGTCGCCGAGCAGGTTGACCGCCAGCACCAGCGCCGCCAGCGTCACGCTGGGAAAGGTCACGATCCACCAATCGCCCGAGAACAGGTATTTGTTGCCGATCGAGATCAGCGTACCGAGCGAGGGCTGCGTCGCCGGCAGCCCGACGCCGAGGAAGGACAAGGTCGCCTCGGTGATCACGGCGAGCGCGAGGTTGATCGTCAGGATGACCAGCACCGGCCCGATGACGTTGGGCAGGACATGGCGCAGCATGATCAAGGGCGCCGGCAGTCCCACGAGGCGGGCCGCCATGACATAGTCCTTGTTGCGCTCGATCAACGTCGAACCGCGAATGGTGCGGGCATACTGCACCCAGAAGCTCAGGCCGATCGAAATCACCAGCACATAGATCGCGGTGTCCTCGCGCGAGGCCCTGGGGAAGACGCCGCGCACGACGCCGTCGATCAGCAGCGCGATCAGGATCGCCGGGAAGGTGAGCTGGACATCGGCGATGCGCATGATGAGCGCGTCGGTGCGGCCGCCGAGATAGCCCGCGAGCAGCCCCAGCGTGATGCCGATCGAGGCCGCCAGGAGGCAGCCGAGCCCGCCGACGACCAGCGAGACGCGCATGCCGTAGAGGATCGCGGAATAGAGGTCGCGGCCCTGGTCGTCGGTGCCGAGGATGAAGCGCGCCTCGCCGCCATCCTGCCAGGCGGGCGGTATCATCGAATCCGCCAGGAAGACGGTCGCAGGATCGAATGGATTGGTCGGCGCGAGCCAGGGCGAGAAGGCCGCGCCGACGAAGAGCAGCAGCACGACGAGGCCTGCGACCATCGTCACCTTCGATTTCAGGAAGCTCGCCAGGATGTCGCTGTCGCGGAAACGGCTCCAGCGCGAGGGGGCGGCTGCCGGTGGGGGGATCATGCTCATTCTCTCGCCTCCCCGTTTCTCACGCGCCGACCGTGGCGCGCAGGCGCGGATCGACCAGTGCGTAGAGCAGGTCGACCGCGAGGTTGATGCTGACGAACAGAAAGGAGATCAGCATCAGATAGGCCGCCATAATCGGGATATCGACGTTCTGCACCGAGCGCAGGAAGAGCTGGCCCATGCCCGGCCACTGGAACACGGTCTCGGTGATGATGGCGAAAGCAATGATCGAGCCGAGCTGCAGGCCGGCGATGGTGATGACCGGCACCAGCGTGTTCTTCAGCGCATGGCCGAAATGGATGGCGCGGGTCTTCAAGCCCCGCGCCCGGGCGAATTTGATGTAGTCGGCACGCAGCACCTCCAGCATCTCGGCCCGGACAAGCCGCATGATCAGCGTCATCTGGAACAGGCCCAGCGTGATCGAGGGCAGGATCAGCGCCTTCAGCCCCGAGCCGGTCAAAAGCCCGGTCGTCCACCAGGAGCCGATCTTGACGACCTCGCCACGCCCGAAGGAAGGCAGCCAGCCCAGCGTGACCGAAAACAGATAGATCAGCAGGATGCCGATCAGGAAGGCCGGCAGGCTGATGCCGATAAGCGAGATCGCCTGGAAGAGCTTGGCGAGCGGGCTTTCGCGTCTCAGCGCCGTATAGACGCCCATCGGAATGCCGACCGCGAGCGAAAACAGCGCCGAGCAGAAGGCAAGCTCCAGCGTCGCCGGGGCGCGCTCGCCCAGAAGCGAGATCACCGGCAGGCGGAACTGATAGGACACGCCGAATTCGAGCCGCGCCGCATTGTAGATGTAGCGGCCGAATTGAACGAGGAAGGCATCGTCGAGCCCCAGCGAGCGCCTGATCTCGGCGACCTGGGCCTGCGGCGTGTCGATCGAGACGATCTGGTTCACCGGGTCGCCGACGAAGCGGAACATCGCAAAGGCGATCAGCGCCACGCTCAGCATGACGATGAGCGACTGGAAGAGCCGGCGCAGGATGAAAGCGAGCATGAACGCCTTACAGGGAACGCGCTCCCCGTCATTGCGAGGAGCGGAGCGACGAAGCAATCCAGGAGCCGTAGAGCAAGACCCTCTGGATTGCTTCGCTACGCTCGCAATGACGAGGTGGGGCGACAGCGATGCGCGACAACGCGCTCCCGTTCACTCCTTGATGGCGTATTGGAAGTTCACCGCATTGTCGGCGCGCTGCGGCAGCTTGACCTTCTTCGACACGCCCCAGGCCAAGGCCTGCTGGTGCAGCGGGATGTAGCCGAAATCGTCGATCGAGAGCTGGAACGCCTCGCGGATCATCGCGTCGCGCTTGGCCTTGTCCACCTCGACCAGGATCTTGTCGGTCAGGGCGTCCAGCTTCTTGTTGCAGTACCCCCCGACATTGGATTCGCCACGCGAGGAGGCCGGGTTGTCGCGGCAGCCCATGATGTCGAAGAGCACATTGTGGGCGTCGCTGGTGCCGGGCGTCCAGCCGAGCAGATAGAACGAGGTCTTGTAGCCGCCGGGCTTCAGCACCTTGCCGAAATACTGGCCCTTGGGCTGGGCGTTGAGGTTCACCTTGACGCCGATGCGGGCGAGCATGCCGACGACAGCCTGGCAGATCGCGCCGTCATTGACGTAGCGATCATTCGGGCAATCCATGCCGAGCTCGAAACCGTCGGGATAGCCCGCATCGACCAGCAGCTTCTTGGCCGCGGCGCTGTCGAACTTGGCGCGGGTGAAGCCGGTGCTGGGGAAGAGTTCCGGCGCGATCATTAGGGGAGACGGCGTCGAGAGGCCGCGCATGACGCGGCTCTTGATCGTCTCGATGTCGATCGCCTGGTAGAAGGCCTGGCGGACCCGGACATCCTTGAACGGGTTCTTGCCCTTGACGCTGGACTCCACCAATTCGTCGCGGGTCTGGTCCATGCCGAGGAAGATCGTGCGCAGCTCCGGCCCTGTCAGCACCTGGGCGTTGCCGGAGGCGTTGACGCGCTGGATGTCCTGGATCGGCACCGGCTCGATCACGTCGACCTCGCCCGACAGCAGCGCCGCAACGCGCGTGGCATCCGAGGCGATCGGCGTGAAGATGATCTCCTTGAGATTGTGCTCCGGGCTCTTGTTCCACCAGTTCTCGTTGACCTTGTAGACGGTCTTGACGCCCGGCTGATGGCTCTCGACCTTGAAGGCGCCGGTGCCGTTGGCGTTGAGCGAGGCGAAGGTCGGGGTGGTGGCGTTGGCCGGCGTCGGCTGGGTCGAGTTGTTCGCCTCGGCCCATTTCTTCGACATGATGTACCAGGTGTCCCACTGGTAATGCAGGATCGGGTTCGGCGAGGGCAATTGGAAGTCGACGGTGTAGTCGTCGATCTTGACGACCTTGGCGCCGGTGGGGACACGGGTCTGGACGTTGGAGCCCGGCGCGCGCGAACGATCGGCCGAGAACACCACGTCGTCGGCGGTGAAATCCTCGCCGCCCTGGAACTTCACGCCCTTGCGCAGGAAGAAGCGCCAGGTCAGGCCGTCAGTCGAGACCTCCCATTTCTCGGCGAGGCCGGGCAGGATCTCGAGGTTCTTGCCGCGCCGGATCAGCCCCTCATAGGGGTGGCCTAGATGGGCGTGCGTCGTCGTCTCGTTGATGGTGTAGGGATCGAGCGATTTGAGTTCGCCCTGGTTGGCGTAGCGCAACGTCTGCGCCTGGACCGCGCCGCACATCAGCGCCAGGCCTGCCACCGCGGCAAGGCAGTTCGTCTTGAACGACATGATCGGTTGCTCCCCTTTGATTGAGAGCTCCGAACGGAACCGGAGCTCCAAGACGCCCACCCCTCCCGGGAGCGGTTTCCGATCGTCCACATGCGTTGGCGGACGATCGAAGAAGACAATAGCTTAGAGACGCCCTGGCAGCGGCGTCCAGCCTGACGCCGCCTTTTCGTTCCAGATTGAACTTTTATCCGAGCGCCATGGCCGCCATCCTTGCGTCGCCGGCGATGCAATCGCCGTGCCTTGGACCGGCGCGACTACAATCAGCGCGCGAGATCGGCGATCAGGCCGCGCACGAAAGCCGTGCCGGCCTCGAGCTGGGCGACCGTGATGAACTCGTCGGGCTGATGCGCCTGGGCGATGTCGCCGGGGCCGCAGACCACGGTCGACCAGCCCGCACCCTGGAACAGGCCGCCCTCGGTGCCATAGGCGACGACATGGCTGCCATTGTCGCCGGTCAGGCGGCGCGACAGCGCCTCGGCCGCGCCGTCCTTCTCCGGGCCGAGCGGCGGCGTGGCGGAGGTGATCTCGACGGTGATGCCCGTCTCGGGCGCGATCGCCTTCATCTCGGCCTCGATCTCGGCGACCCTGGCCTTGTAGCGCCCGACGAAATCGACGCCCTCATCGCCGGGAACGACACGGACCTCATGGCTGAACTCGCAATGCTCGGCGGTGATGTTGACCGCCGTGCCGCCCTGGACGACACCGACATGCAAAGTGCTGTAGGGCGGCTCGAAAGGGTTTTCGTTGCTCGCCCGCGCCTTGTTCTCCGCCATGGTCTGGTTGTGCCACTCGATCAGCTTGCCCGCGATCATGACCGCCGGCACGCCGACATCGACGCGGCTGGAATGAACGGCATGGCCCTTCACCGTGGTGCGCATCCGGGTACCGCCCTTGTGGCCGGTGACGACCTGCATCATCGAGGGCTCGCCGACGATCACCGCCGCGGGCTTGATGCCGGCCGCCGCCATCGCCTCGACCAGGATGCGCGCACCCAGGCAGCCGACCTCCTCGTCATAGGACAAGGCGATATGGACCGGGCGCTTCAACGGCGCCTTCAGCATCTCCGGCACGAGGGCGAGCGCGATGGCGTCGAACCCCTTCATGTCGCAGGCGCCGCGGCCATAGAGCTTGCCGTCACGCTCCGTCAGCGTCCAGGGATCGGACGTCCAGTCCTGGCCTGCGACCGGCACGACATCGGTATGGCCCGACAGCACGACGCCACCCTCAACCTTCGGCCCGATCGTCGCATAGAGATTGGCCTTCTCGCCGTCCTCGCTGGGCACCAGCGTGCTCTCGACGCCAAGGGCAGTGAGATAGTCGCGGCAGAAATGGATCAGCTCGAGATTGCTGCGCTGCGATTCCGTGTTGAACGAAACCAGTTTGGCGAGCATCTCCTTCGGCGTCAGGGTCACGGGTCACAATCTCCAAAGATCGGGCGAGAGGCAGGTTTCGTGCCGGCAGGCTACGCTGCTGGAGCGCCGGGTCAATCCGCGAAGCGCGGAGCGGGCAAGGCGATCGCGTTTCGCTTCCCTCAGCCTCATCCAGAGAGTCAGGCTGGCGCGGGGAACCCTTCTCCCGTGTGGGAGAAGGGCAGGGATGAGGGCCCGCCGCTGATTATTGAGGCGCGACCGCACCGCAGCGCCGGCTTCATCCTGAAAGCGCAGGAGACGATGCGGAGCCGCTTGCGCGATCTGGTTGTCTGGCCTGCCCTTCTCCCACACGGGAGAAGGGTTCCCCGCGCCCTTCATCCGGCACTTCGCTTTTCCCGCCCCTCCACAAATGCCCCTCGCCCGCAGCCGCTGATCGCCTATAACGGCAGCAGCCCAGCAAAAAGGCGGATGCCCATGAATTTCGACGTCACCCTCGCAGATATCCAGGCCGCCGCGACCCGGATCGCCGGCAAGATCAGGCGGACCCCGACCTATCACAGCGCGGGCTTGTCGGCCCGGCTCGGGGTCGAGACCGTGGTCAAGGTCGAGTCGCTGCAGCTTGGCGGCTCGTTCAAGGTGCGCGGCTGCTTCAACAAGCTGATGGGCATGAGCGAGGCGGAGCTCGCACGCGGCGTCGTCACGGTCTCGGGCGGCAACCACGCCATCGCCGTCTCGATGGTCGCCAGCGCGATGGGCGCGCGCGCGCTGGTACTGATGCCGAAGGACGTAGCGCCCTTGAACATCGCGCTGACCAGGAGCGCCGGCGGCGAGGTCGAGCTCTGCGAGGACGCAATCGAGGCCTTCGGCAAGGCTGCGGACTATGCCGCGCAGGGCATGACCAACATCCATTCCTTCGACGATCCCGCCATCATCGCCGGCCATGGCTCGCTCGGGCTCGAACTCGCCAGCGACGCCAGCGGGCGGCTCGACCATGTCTTCATCTCGATCGGCGGCGGCGGCTTCTCGGCCGGCGTCGGCGCGGCGCTGAAGGGGCTCGACCCGGCGGTGCGCATCCATGGCGTCGAGACCGAAGGCGCCACGACGATGACGCAGGCGCTTGCCGCGGGAAAGCCGGTGCCGCTGCGCCCGACCTCGATCGCCCGCACGCTGAACGCCCCCTTCGCAACCGAGCGGACGATGGCCGCCGCGCGGCAATTCCTCGAGGACATCGTCGTCGTGCCCGATATCGAGGCGGTGCGCGAGATCGTCTGGGTGCTGCAGAACGGGCGCGTCCTGCTCGAGCCGGCGGCGGCCTGCGTCGTCGCCGCCGCGGTCGCGAGCAAGGACAAGTTCAAGCCAGGCGAGCGCGTCGGCCTCGTGCTCTGCGGCTCGAATGTCGCGCTGGAGGACATCGCCGCCTGGCGGACGCAGTTCGGGGTGTGAGATCAGGCGTTGGCTTTGCGCCGACCTGACCACTCAGGCGGATTGCGTGCGATGGTGGCTGTGGGCGGGAAGCGGAGATTGGCGACTACCACAGCCACGTCGCAAGCTTCTCGATTTCGCCCGCCTCTTCGCTAGTTATTGGCCATGACATTTGCAGGAAGCTTGGTGGGTATTGGGGATGGCGGTGTTGCAAACAAGCGCTCTCACCCTGAGTCCTTGCAGCGCAAATGATTGCGCTGACTTCATCGGCCTCGAACTCGATCCAGAGGTAATGCATTTCCTGAACGGCGGTGCGGTCGATCATGAGAAGACCGACCCGAAGGATGTAACATTCCTTATGCCAAGGGGATCAGAGCCTTATGTTTGGACGGCGCGGCGAACAGCCACTAACGCGTTCGTTGGATGGTTCTGCTTGTTTCCGGAGACCAAGACGCTAGCCGAGATCGGATACCGCCTACGACGGGAAGATTGGGGGCAGGGATTAGCGTCGGAAGGGGCCTCGGCTCTTGTGAATTGGGGGTTCACCAGCGCCGGATATGACAAGATCATCGCCTGCACTATGGCAGTGAACCATGGCTCGCGCCGCGTAATGGAAAAGATCGGAATGAAACACGCCCGCACGACCTTCCCCGACTTTCCCGCCCGTATCCCTGGTGTTGAATACGGCGAGGTTTGGTACGAATTGCTGCGCTCGGAGTGGAATTGCAGTAACCGGTAGGTCCGCCACGGGTCGAAACCGCCCCACGCAATTGCCAACCCCGACACCCGGACCGCCCCGGGCAGAGGAACATTACCGACGCTGACCGGTTCACGATGCACAAGGCATCACGGGGCGGATCGACAATGAAAACGCGAATGAGATGTGCTGGAGCGCTGGTGGCGATGATGGTTGCCAGGCGCAGGATGCGCGCAATCGCGCCGTCCCCCTGCACGCGATGACCCAACCGAGAGACGCGTCGATGGCTGCGAAAAACGTGCACGCCATGGTTTCCGATCACCATGCCGGGCGGCTTCATTCGCGCCGCACCGCCCTGGCCCTGCTCGCATCATCAGCCCTGTTCGCCACCAGCAAACCGGGTTCCGCGGCGCCGCCGGCATCGGCTCGCGGCGGGCCGTTCAGCTATGACGACGTCGTCGAACAGGCTCGGGCGCTGGGAGAGCGCGCCTTCGATGCCGAGGGGCTGACGATCCCGCCGGAACTGTCGAAACTGACCTATGACAGCTACCGGGAAATCCGCTTCCGCCGCGAAAAGGCGTTCTGGCGGGATGGCGGCTCCGACTATCGGCTCCATCCCTTCCATCTCGGATTTCTGCACGACAAGCCGGTGCAACTGCACGTCATCAAGGATGGCAGCGCCATCCCGCTCGCCTTCACGACTGGTCTGTTCGAGTACGGCAAGGTTCCCGTTCCCAAGCAGCTTTCGCCTGCGCTGGGCTTCGCCGGTTTTGCCGTGACGACGACGCTGAATGCCCTGAATGTACAAGACGAGCTGATCGCCTTTCTCGGCGCGAGCTATTTTCGCCTGATCGGGCGCGGCCATCGCTATGGCTTGTCCGCGCGTTCGCTGGCGCTGGACGTTGGTGGAGAGCAGCCGGAGGAGTTTCCGTTCTTCAGGGCGCTCTGGCTGGAAGAGCCGACGCGCGACAGCACCGATCTCGTGATCTACGCCCTGCTGGATTCGCCATCCGTCGCCGGCGCATATCGTTACGTCGTGACGCCGGGACAGCAGACCAGCGTTGCCGTGACGGCGACGATCATCCCACGCGTAAAACTCCCCCGCATCGGCATTGCACCCCTCACCTCGATGTTCCTCGCTGGGGAAGGCGACCTCGGCCAGCGCACCGATTTCCGGCCCGAGATCCATGATTCCGATGGGCTGATGCTCAAAACCGGCGGCGGCGAATGGGTCTGGCGGCCGATCCGGAATCCGAAATCGCTTCGGATTTCGAGCTTTGGTGACAACAATCCGCGCGGCTTCGGCCTGATGCAGCGCGACCGTGAGTTCGGCCACTATCAGGATCTCGAAGCGCAGTATCACGCCCGGCCGGGATATTGGGTCGAGCCCGCCGGCGACTGGGGCGAAGGACGCGTCGATCTCATCGAGATTCCGACGACCGGCGAAGCCTTCGACAACATCGTCGCCTGCTGGACGCCGAGCACGCCGCTCGAGCCCAGGAAAGCCAGCCAGTTCAGCTATCGCATCTCGGCTCTCTCGACGACGAAGGCTCTGCATCCTTACGGGCAGGTCCGGAACAGCTTCGACGGCTCGAACACTGAGAATGGCGAAGCCAAGGACGTCGGCAAGAAGCGCTTCATCGTGGACTTCACCGATGGCGATCTCGAATATTATCTGTCCGACCCCAAGCGCGTCGAAATCGTCGCATCGACCACGACCGGGGCGATCACCGCGACGATCGTCGATGCGAACGCGGCAGCGAAAGGCTTCCGCGCCATCGTCGACGCGACATTACCCGCCGGCGAAACCGCCGAACTGCGCATCTTCCTGAAATCGCGATCCCGCACCCTGACGGAAACCTGGACAAGCTCCTGGTCGGTGCCGAAGATCGCGGCTCCGCCGCCAAGCCCAACGGTCGTCAGCAAGGATTGATCGGGGAGACACCGCCGTCATTCCGGGACACGGCGCAGCCATGGACCCGGAACCCAGAGCCGATGCCGCGGCCTGAGAAGGCACGCGGAGCCGGCTCGCTTCACGAGCCCACGCAGCGGCTCCGGGTTCCGGGTCCATGGCTGCGCCGTGTCCCGGAATGACGGCGGAGAATAACGGAACCCACGACCGGGTGCGCCCTGTGCTCCCAGCGTCATTCTCGCCCTTGTGGCGAGAATCCACGTCTTGAACACAGTACTCGCCGAAGGAAGACGTGGATGGTCGGCACAAGGCCGACCATGACGGGTTTTCCGTCTCACCCGGTCGTGGGTTCCAGGCTCACGCCTACGGCCTGCCCCGGGATGACGGTGTGGTTCCAGTGAGTCCTTACCAGCCCCAGTTCGCCCGCCAGCCCAGCCGCGTCACTCCGCCAATTCGCGCATGACCTTGATCAGGTCGGACTTGCCCTCAAAACCGATGCCGGGAAGCTCAGGCATCACGATATGGCCGTTCTCGACGCGAACGCTGTCGGGAAACCCGCCATAGGGCTGGAACAGGTCGGGATAGCTCTCATTGCCGCCGAGCCCGAGGCCCGCCGCGATGTTGAGCGACATCTGGTGGCCGCCATGCGGGACGCAGCGCGACGGCGACCAGCCGAACTGCGCGAGCACGTCGAGGGTCCTGAGATATTCGACGAGGCCATAGGACAGGGCGCAGTCGAATTGCAGCCAATCGCGATCGGGCCGCATCCCGCCATAGCGCAGGAGATTGCGCGCATCCTGATGCGAGAACAGGTTCTCGCCCGTCGCCATCGGGCCGGGATAGAACTCCGAAAGCGCCGCCTGCAGGGCGTAGTCGAGGGGATCGCCGACCTCCTCGTACCAGAACAGCGGATAGTGGCGCAGCATCTTGGCGTAGACGATGCCGGTCTCCAGGTCGAAGCGCCCATTCGCATCGACGGCAAGCTGAGCCTGCGAGCCGATCTCGGCCAGCACCGCCTCGATGCGGCGCTGGTCCTCAGCGACATCGGCGCCGCCGATCTTCATCTTCACGACGGTGTAGCCGCGGTCGAGATAGCCGCGCATCTCGGCCCGCAGGGCACTGTCATCCTTGCCGGGATAATAATAGCCGCCCGCCGCATACACGAAGACCCTGGGATCGGCCTCGCGGCCCTTGCGCTCCGCCAGGAGGCGGAACAGCGGCTTGCCTGCGATCTTGGCGACAGCGTCCCAAACGGCCATATCGAGCGTGCCGACCGCCACCGAACGCTCGCCATGGCCGCCCGGCTTCTCGTTCGTCATCATCGTCGCCCAGATTTTGTGGGGATCGAGATTGTCGCCGCTGTCATTGATCAGGCTCTCGGGAGCCGCTTCGAGGATACGGCCGCGAAAGCGCTCGCGGATGAGGCCGCCCTGGCCGTAGCGACCGTTCGAATTGAAGCCGTAGCCGACCACGCGCCGCCCGTCGCGGACCACATCGGTCACCACCGCCACCAGGCTCGCCGTCATCTTGGAGAAGTCGATATAGGCGTTGCGGATCGGCGAGGCGATCGGCTTGGTGATCTCGCGGACATCGATGATGCGCATGGCGGTCTCCCTGCGGGGCTGGCGATGCGCCATCCTCTATGCTTGGCCCCTGCCGGTCGGCCAATGCCAAGATCGGTTCATCCCATGCGCGAGCGGCATCATGGATCTGGATTGGCTGAAGGATTTTCTGGCGCTGGCCGAGCAGAAGAATTTTTCGCGCGCGGCCGAAGCCCGAAACGTGACGCAGCCGGCCTTCAGCCGGCGCATCCGCGCGCTTGAGGACTGGATCGGTGTGCCGCTTTTCCTGCGTAGCGCGCAGGGCGCGACGCTGACCCCGGCCGGCGCCTATTTCCAGCCCCTCGCCCGGGATCTGCTCCGCAATCTGCAGCGCCTGCAGCGCGAGACCAGGGCCGTCGGCGAACATGAGAGAGGGGCGCTGTCGATCGCGGCGACGCATGCGCTCTCCTTCACCTTCTTCCCGGGCTGGATCCGCCGGCATATGCGCTTCGAGGCGCTGGGCACGCTCAACCTGAGCTCGGACAGCATGGCGGCCTGCGAGCAGATCATGCTGGGCGGCGAGGTGCATTTCCTGCTCTGCCACCACCATGCCGAAGCCCCGACGCGTTTCGAGGCCGAGCGCTTCCAGAGCATCCAGGTGGGGGACGACATGCTGGTGCCGCTCTGCGCGCCGGATGCCCAGGGGCTGCCGCTCTGGCCTCTTCCTGGAACAAGCGAGCGGCCGGCGCGGCTGCTCGCCTATAGCCAGGCTTCCGGGCTCGGCCGCATCCTCTCGGCCCAGACGGCACTCGCGCAGGACACCGCCGGCATCGCGACCGTCTTCACCTCGCATCTGGCCGCGACCTTGCTGACGATGGCGCGGGACGGGCACGGCATCGCCTGGCTGCCGCTCACCCTGGCGGAAGAGGACCTCGCCCGCGCCCGCCTGATCCGGGCCGGGCCGGAGCGCTTCGACATCCCCATCGAGATCCGGCTCTTCCGCAGCCCCGACTGCCGCAACGACGCCGCCGACGAATTATGGGCTGGCCTGCAGGCGAGGTGAGTGGGGTTCCGCTCGTGATTGGCTGTGCCGAACCTGACGGAAAGAGCGCGAGGAACCCTTCTCCCGAATGGGAGAAGGGCAGGGATGAGGGTGTGCCGTCGATTGTTGGGGCGCGACGGTGCCGCAACACTGGCTTCATCCTGAAAGCACAGGAGACGATGCGGAGCCGCTTGCGCGATCTGGTTGTCTGGCCTGCCCTCACCCCTGCCCCTCTCCCATCCGGGAGAGGGGTTCCCCGCGCCTGCCCCGATAAAGGAAGGCACCCTCCCCGTCCTCAGGCAGCCTGCCTCGGCTCGGGGCCGATATAGGTCGATTTCGGGCGGATGAGCCGTCCTCCCGCGAGTTGCTCCTGCGCATGGGCGATCCAGCCGATGACGCGGCCCATCGCGAAGACGCAAGTGAAACTCTCCGGAGGGAAGGCCAGGGCTTCGAGCAGGAGCGCCGTGTAGAACTCGACATTGGTCTGCAGCGAGCGAGCGGGCTTGCGTTCGCGCAGGATCGCCAGAGCCGCCGCTTCGACGGCCTCGGCATAGGCGAGGCGGCCGGAATTCGGATCGAGCCTGCGGATCGCGCGCTTCAGCGCATCGGCGCGGGGATCGCGCACGCGGTAGATGCGATGGCCGAAGCCCATCAACCGGTCGCCGCGCTGCAGCGCCGCCTCCAGCCAGGCCCGGGCGTTGGCAGCTTCACCGATCTCGTCGAGCATCTCGATGACCGGCCCCGGCGCGCCACCATGCAGCGGCCCCTTCAGGGCGCTCACCCCCGCCAGAACGGCGGAGGTCAAACCGGCCCGCGTCGAGGCGACGACGCGCGCCGCAAAGGTCGAGGCGTTGAGGCCATGATCGCAGACCGTCACGAGATAAGTATCGAGCGCGGCGGCCTGCGCCGGGTCGGCGACCTCGCCGCGCATCATCCGCAGGATATCGGCGGCATGGGGCAG
The DNA here is from genome assembly GCF_001741865.1 of Bosea vaviloviae. Taxonomy (NCBI): domain Bacteria; kingdom Pseudomonadati; phylum Pseudomonadota; class Alphaproteobacteria; order Hyphomicrobiales; family Alloboseaceae; genus Allobosea; species Allobosea vaviloviae. The sequence continues at coordinate 2,239,405 of NZ_CP017147.1, read as the reverse complement.
CGCCGGGTCGGGCGCGACCGGCGCCAGATGGCGCTGCATCCGGATGACCGCAGGCGTGAAGACGGCCGGCGCCGCCATCAATCGCAGCGCGGTCGCGACATCGTCGCCATCCGCCAATCGTGCCGTCAACGCCCGCATCGCCTCGACAGGGCTTGCCTGCACGAGCCCGGCATCAAGGCCCGCAACCTCGCGGAAGACCTCGAGCCTGCTCCGGCCGAGCGCCGCAGCAAGAGCCGCGCCGCGCGGCAAATCGTCGAAGAAGCCGTCCAGCAGAAGTTCGGCTGCCTCGGCAAAGCTGGTGCGGCCGGCAAGGTCGTCGAGCAGATGACCGCGAATGATCAGGCGGCCGGCAGCCCCATCGACATCCGACAGGATCGTCTCCGCAGCGACAACATCATCAAGTCCATCCGACATCGGATCCTCCAGCAACAAGGCCTTGAGGATCGCGCTGCGGTGCGGCATAATCAATCTTGAACAATATAATCAACATATCGAGATGCAAACATATTGGGATGAGCGACTGGCTGACGGCCCAGGAGGTGATGATCCGTTTGCGGCTCAAGCCGCAGACGCTCTACGCCTATGTCAGCCGCGGCCGCATCGAGGCGAAGGCGGACCCTGACGAGCCGCGACGCAGCCTCTATCGGGCGGCGGATGTCTCGCGCCTGGAGCAGCGCAAGGCGCGCGGCCGGCGCAATGCGGCGATCGCGGAGGATACGATCGCCTGGGGCGAGCCCGTCCTGGCCTCGAGCATCACGACGATCGCCCATGGCCGCCTCTGGTATCGCGGACAGGACGCCGAGGCCCTGGCGCAAACGGCACGGCTCGAGGATGTCGCGCGCCTGCTCTGGGCCTGCGGCAATGCGCGCTTCCCAACGCAATGCAATGCGATTGCTCCCGGCAGCGGCAATCAGCGCATGTTCGCCGCGATCGCAGCCCGCGCCGCCACCGATCCGGTGATTGGCGGGCGAAGCTTGAAATCACTCTATTTCGAGGCGGCGGCCGTCCTCGATGCGCTCGTCGACGCCGTCGCCGGCCGCCCGGGCAATGGTCCGATCCATGAGCGCCTCGCGGCGGCCTGGGCCTGCGACGCAGCCGGCGCCGATCTCATCCGCCGCAGCCTCGTCCTGCTCGCCGACCACGAATTGAACGCCTCGACCTTCGCCGTCCGCGTCACCGCCTCGACGCATGCCTCGCTCGCCGCCTGCGCTTTGGCTGGGCTGTCGGCGCTGTCGGGCCCCCTGCATGGCGGCATGGCGCCGCGCGTGCGCGCTTTGCTCGAGGAATGCCGGCGCGACGGCATCGAGCCCGCGATCCGCGCGCGCCTGACGCTCGGCGTGCCGATCCCGGGCTTCGGGCATCCGATCTATCCGGAGGGCGATCCGCGGGCACGGGCGCTGATGGCGGCTTTCACCCTGCCGGCGCACTATGAGGAGGTCCGCCTCGCCATCGAGGCGATCACCGGCGCGCTGCCGAATATCGATTTCGCGCTCACCGCCCTAGCGTCTGTGCTGGCGCTTCCCAAGGACGCGCCGTTCCAGATCTTCGCGACGGCGCGCTGCACCGGCTGGATCGCCCATGCGCTCGAACAGTTCCAGACCGGGCGCCTGATCCGCCCTCGCGCCCGCTATATCGGCCCGGAGCCACGGTGAGGGTTTTCTTCCCTTCTCCCCTGGCGGGAGAAGGTGGCTCGGCGAAGCCGAGACGGATGAGGGGGCGCTCGACGATTGCTGGTTTGCCTTAGAAGGCTAGCCGGAAAGGGCACGGCGCCCCCTCATCCGGCGCTACGCGCCACCTTGCGAGGGGAGAAGAAAGAAAACGTCAGCGCCGCCGCAGCGCCAACTGCGCGTATTGGCGCCTTGCGCGCTTGTGGCCGTACCAGGAGGCCTCGCGATCGCCGACATCGACATGCACGAGTCCGCCCGGATAGGAGCCGACGCCGCCGGTGCTATCCAGCGCCTTGGCGGCCGCGACCGCGGCGCGCGTCGAGGTTGCGAGCGGCCTGAAATCCACGGCCTTGCCGCTGTAGTGCTGGGAGTGGCGGGCATGACGGCCGCCACAGGTCGAGGTGACCTGGATCGGGCCGATCTTGGCCACGAGTTCTTTGAGCATCGCCAGCGTTTCGGACTTGAGGCAACCGAGCCCCTTGACCTGCGGTTGGAAGGAAATTTTCTCGATGGGAAGGTTGGCCCAGGCGGCCATAGGCATGCAAGCTGTGAGAGACACAGCCAAGATCAATCGACGCATAATCTACCAGAACTGATTGGGGAGGATCGGAAGGCTCAAGCCACCAAATCCTGGCCTGGCAGAGCATGTGATTGCGGACCTATTCTACCGATAAGGCAAAATCATGGCTTGACCTCTGGATCTCATCTTCCCGGATCGTTTTGAGGTCCTTCCACCGCATCGCACGCCGCTCGGTAATAGCCATCGCGCCAGCATGGTCAGCTGGATCTGGACTTCAGGATCCGGGCCACGCGACCAGAGCGTTTTCGTGCGAAGTGGACGCCGGCTCGCCAGCGACAAACGCGAAGCGTTTGCGCGGAGAAAACGGGTTGAAACAAAAGCCAGGAGCGATTGAACGATCCAAGCGGATCGGACATCGCTCTACGACAGGCAGCGGCATCCGGCTCACGCATTCACCATGCCGCCACCTCCGCCCCCTCATGCCGCAAACGGCTTGGACGGGGCAGGCGAGCCGCGCTAGCTTGCGCGCCTGGGCCACCCGTTTCCTGCGAAGCGCCCCGCAACCCTTCCGAGGATATGATGCCGAAATCCGAACTCATCGCCGCGCTCACCCCCGAGATCAGTGCGATCCGTCGCGATTTCCACCGGCATCCCGAGCTGCAATACGACGTCCACCGCACCGCCGGCATCGTCGCCGAGAAGCTCAAGGCCTGGGGCGCCGACGAGGTCGTGACCGGCGTCGGCCAGACCGGCGTCGTCGGCGTGATCAGGGGCAAGGGCCAGGGCTCCGGCAAGGTCATCGCGATGCGCGCCGACATGGACGCGCTGCCGATCCATGAGGAGACCAATCTCGAGCATCGCTCGACCGTGCCGGGCAAGATGCACGCCTGCGGCCATGACGGGCACACCGCCATGCTGCTCGGCGCCGCAAAATACCTCGCCGCCACCCGCGATTTCGACGGCACAGCCGTGCTGATCTTCCAGCCTGCCGAAGAGGGCGGCGCCGGCGCCAAGGCGATGATCGACGACGGCATGATGGACCGCTTCGGCATCCAGGAAGTCTACGGCATGCACAACAAGCCGGGGCTGGCGATCGGACAGTTCGAGATCCGCAAGGGGCCGACCATGGCCGCCGCCGACCGCATCCACATCAAGATCGAGGGCAAGGGCGGACACGCCGCAGCGCCGCACCGCGTCAACGATCCGATCGTCGCCGCCTGCCAATTGGTGACGGCGCTGCAGACGATCTCCTCGCGCAATGCCGACCCGCTCGACTCCGTCGTCGTCTCGGTGACGGCGGTGAATGCCGGCGAGGCCTTCAACGTCATTCCGCAGACAGTCGAGATCAAGGGGTCGATCCGGACACTGACGCCCGAGATGCGCGAACTGGCGCAAAAGCGCGTCACCGAGCTCACCGATGGGCTGATGAGGGCGTTCGGCATGAAATACGACCTCGACTACCATCTCGGCTATCCCGTCACCGTCAACCATGCCGGCCAGACCGATTTCGTCACCAGCGTGACCAGGAACGTCTTCGGCAAGGATGCGATCGACACCGAAGTGCCGCCGACGATGGGCTCTGAGGATTTCTCCTACATGCTGGAGGAGCGCCCGGGCGCCTTCATCAATATCGGCAACGGCGACTCCGCCGGGCTGCACCACCCCGCCTATGAGTTCAACGACACCGCGATCCCGGTCGGCGTCACCTATTGGGCGAGCCTGATCGAAATCTCGATGCCGCAGCGGGCGTGATGGCGAGCCGCGACGTGTTCCCTTCTCCCCCATCAAAGTCGGCTGTTGCCGAGTTTGACATTCTGCCTTTCCCATCTCGGACAAGCCCGAGATGGGTGGAGAGAAGGCAGAGATGAGCGACATCGATTGCCTGGTGATCGGGGCCGGCGTCGTCGGCCTCGCCACCGCGCGGGCGCTTGCGCTCGCCGGCCGCGAGGTCGTGATCGCGGAGGCGGCGGACGGCATCGGCACCCAGACCTCGGCGCGCAACAGCGAGGTCATCCATGCCGGGATCTATTATCCGCCGGGCTCGCTGAAGGCCAAGGTCTGCGTCGAGGGCCGCAAGCGCCTTTACGCCTATCTCGCGGAGCGGGGCCTGCCGCACAAGGCCTGCGGCAAGCTGATCGTCGCGACCTCGGCCAGCCAGCGCCCGGCGCTGGAGACGATCCTGGCGCGAGCCAAGGCCTCGGGCGTCGAGACCGTGCGCTGGGTCGATGCGAGCGAGGCCAGGGCGCTGGAGCCGGAGGTCGCCTGCGAGATCGCCCTGCTCTCACCCGAGACCGGCGTCGTCGACAGCCATGCCCTGATGCTGTCCTTGCTCGGAGAATGCGAGGTGGCCGGCGGTTCGCTGGCGCTCAACACGCCGATCCTGGGCTGGCGACGCGAGGCGGAAGGCTTCAGCGTCGATTTCGGCGGCGACGATCCCGCGACCTATACGGCCCGCACCATCGTCAATTCGGCCGGGCACGGCGCGCCGCGCCTGCTTGGCAAGCTCGAAGGCTTCCCCGCAAGGCACGTGCCGCTCCAGCATTTCGCCAAGGGCAATTATTTCTCGCTGCTGGGAAAGCAGCCCTTCTCGCATCTGGTCTATCCGGTACCGGAGGCGGCGGGGCTCGGCATCCACGCCACGATCGACATGGCCGGACGGGTCAAGTTCGGGCCCGATGTCGAATGGGTCGCGGATGATCAGGATCTGGTGGTCGACCCAGCGCGTGCCGAAAAATTCTATGCCGCGATCCGGACCTATTGGCCGGGCCTGGCGGACGGTGCGCTCGTCGCCGACTATGCCGGCATCCGGCCCAAGCTGCATTCGGCGAGCGAACCGATGCCGGATTTCCGCATCGACGGGCCGCAGATCCATGGCGTCGACAATCTGGTCAACCTGCTCGGCATCGAGAGCCCGGGGCTGACGAGCTCGCTGGCGATCGCGGAGATGGTGGTGGAGAGGTTGCGATAGCCGTCATGCTCGCCCTTGTGGCGAGCATCCACGTCTTGAACACCACCCTTGTTGAGCGAAGACGTGGATGGTCGGGACAAGCCCGACCATGACGGGAAGGGCTCGCTCAGTCCGAGAATGACGCGTGTCTCAGCCCCGCAGCGCCTTGACGCGCTCGCGCGCCTCTTTCGCGAGCTGCGTCACCCGCGCCCAGTCGCGATTGGCGATCGCGTCCGCCGGCACGAGCCAGGAACCGCCGACGCAGATGACTTGCTTCAGCGCCAGATAATCAGCGAGATTGTTCAGGCCGACGCCGCCGGTCGGGCAGAATTTCATTTGTGGGAACGGCCCCGAGAGCGCCTTGAGCGCCGAGGTGCCGCCGGCCTGCTCGGCCGGAAAGAACTTGCAGGTCAATCGTCCAGCGGCAACGGCGCGCATGCAGTCGGAGGCCGTGGCGACGCCGGGCAGCCAGGGCAGGCCGGCGGCGCGCATGGCGTCGTCCACCGCTTCGCTGAAGCCGGGGCTGACCACGGCCTGGGCGCCAGCCTCCTTGACGTCGGTGACCTGGGCGGGCGTCACCACCGTGCCGGCGACGCTCAGGATTTCGGGCACCTCGCGCGCGATCGTCTCCAGCGCAGCCAGAGCGGCCGGACGGCGCAAGGTGACTTCGATCACGTCGATGCCGCCCGCCAGCAGTGCGCGCGCCAGCGGCACGGCGAGATGCACGTCCTCGATCACCACGACCGGCACGACGCCGCAGGCGGCGAGCCGCGCGATTTCAGGTTCATTCGACATGGGTGACACTCCGTGAAGCTCCGGCTCGCTTAAGAGCCTCTAACAGAACCTGGAGGGGCTCTAAGCCTTCGCCCAGTAGACGTCGAGCCCCTGCGGCCGGCCAAGCAGCAATCCGACCGGATAAGCGCCGGGCAGAGCCTGTGCCGTGGTCAGAACCTCCGCCTTCTCCGCACCTGAGACGAGGAGCGACGCCCAGGCGGCCCCAGTGAGCCGCGCCGGCGAAAGCGAGATGCGCGCCGGCAGGCCGGCGGGATGGGCCGCAACCGCATGGAGACCGCGTCCGGTCATCGCGGCCGCCGGCTCGCCTGGAAAGAGCGAGGCGACATGACCGTCCGCACCCATGCCGCTGACCAGGATGTCGAGCGCCGGCAGGGCTGCGAGCTCGGCCGAGACCGCGCCCGCCGCGGCATCGAGATCGCCGGCCGCGCGATGAAAGGAGAGGAAGCGCGCCCTGCCTCCGTCCAGCTGCGCGAAGGCCTGGCCCAGCGGCGCGAAGGCCTGGCGGATCATGCGCTCGTTCGAGGCGAGATCGTCGGCTGAGACGAAGCGTTCATCGGTCGGCAGCAGCGTGACCTTGTCCCAGGCGAGATCATGTGCGCCGAGCGCGGCCAGGAAACGCGCCGGCGTGGTGCCGCCCGGCACGGCGAGGAGCGCGGAACCTCGTGTGGCAATGACGGTGCGCAGCCTCACCGCGACCGCCTCGGCCAGCGCCTCGGAGGCGTCGACCAGCGTCTCGAAACGATGCCAGATCAATGGCCCGGAGGTGATCATCAGATCAGGTCCGGATCGGCCCAGGAGCGGCCTTCGCGCTCGATCAGGCCGATCGCCTGCGAGGGGCCCCAGGAGCCGGCGGTATAGCGATGCGGGTGCAGGCTGTATTCCTGCCAGCCGGCGATGATCGGATCGACCCAGGCCCAGGCCTGCTCGACCTCGTCGCGATGCATGAACAGGGTCTGGTCGCCGCGGATGACATCGGTCAGCAGGCGCTCATAGGCATCGGGCGTGCGCTCGTCGAAGGCGGTGGAATAGCGCAGGTCGAGCTGGCGCGGCACGACCTTGAGGCGGCCCGAGCCCGGCACCTTCATCATCAGCTGGAGCTGGACGCCGTCATTGGGCTGAAGCCTGATGACGAGCCGGTTGGCATCGAGCCGGTCGCAGCTGCCGCCGCCGAAGATGGAATGCGGCACGGGCTTGAAGGTGACGGCGATCTCGGAATAACGCTGCGCCATGCGCTTGCCCGTGCGCAGATAGATCGGCACGCCGGCCCAGCGCCAGTTGTCGATCTCGCAGCGGATCGCCACGAAGGTCTCGGTGTTGCTGGCGTAGCCGAGCTCGTCAGTATAGCCGCGCACGCGCTGGCCATCCATCTGGCCCGGGCCGTATTGCCCGCGCACGGTATAGCGCTGGACGTCGGGACCGACGATCGGACGCAGCGCCTTCAGCACCTTGATCTTCTCGTCGCGGACCGCGCCGGCCTCCAGCATGTTGGGCGGCTCGATGGCGAAGAGGGTGAGCAGCTGCATGAGATGGTTCTGGACCATATCGCGCATATGGCCGGCCTTGTCGTAATAGCCGGCGCGGCTTTCGAGCCCGACGGTCTCGGCCACCGTGATCTGGACGTTGTCGATGTCGCGGCTCGACCAGGAGCGCTCGAACAGCGTGTTGGCGAAGCGCAGCACCAGGAGGTTCTGCACCGTCTCCTTGCCGAGGTAATGGTCGATCCGGTAGGTCCGGCTTTCCGGCAGGATGGCCGCCACGGCGTCGTTGATTTCACGAGCCGAAGCGAGATTATGCCCCAGCGGCTTCTCCAGGATGACGCGCGAGGTCGGGGTGAGGATATCGGCCTTGGCGAGGTTCTGGCAGATCGGGATGAAGAGTTCCGGCGGCGTCGAGAGATAGAAGGAGCGCACGCGATCGGTATCGCCGAGCGCCGTCTTCAGCGCGCCGAAGGTCTCGGGCTTGAGCGCATCGGCCTGGACCACCGTCAGACGGCGCAGGAAGGCCGCGACCTGCTCGGCTGCGAGGCCCTCCTCATTGAGGCGGTTGGCGACCTGCTTGGGCAGGCCCTCGAGATCCTCCGGCTTGCGAACGATGGCGAGGATGCGGCTCTCTTCCGGCAGCACGCCTTCCCGGTTGCGCTGCGCCAGCGCGGGAAAGAGCTTGCGCAGGGCGAGATCGCCGCCGGCTCCGAAGATCACCAGATCGAAGGGCGGCACCGGGGTGCGCTCGGGCGCAGCCTCGGGCCTCAGCGCGCGATCGGCGATGGCATCCATAGGGGTCGACTCCGTCTTGGCCTGTGATCCGGCTCCGCTGAGTTTAGAGCATGCGGGCTGCGACAAGAATGAGGCGTTGGCGTCGCTTTGCCAAACGCCATGAGCGCGCAGCCGTCCCGCCCGGACCGCTGGAGCCCTCAGAGGCTGGCCTGAAATGAAGCCAATGATCTCAATGGCTCGGCCTTGATCACCTACGCGCTGTCATCCTGGGCGAAGCGAAGCTTCGTCCCGGGATCCATCGGAGGGCTCCGGAGCTCTCCGATGGATCCCGGAGCGGCGCCGCTTCGCGGCTTGTCCAGGATGACGACGCGGGGACATCAAGCGATCGCAAATATTTGATATCTCTAATTTTATTTCAAGCAGCCTCTCAGGCCGGCAGGGCCGCGGCCTGGCGCTTGAAGCCTTCGCTGGCGGTGAGGAGCTGCTGGGCATAGGCGGTCTGGGGCGCGCGCGCGGCGAGCGTCCCGGCCGTCATCTCCTCGACGCCCCGGCCGAACTGCATGACGAGCAGGCGCTCGCACATATGGGCGACGACGGCGAGGTCGTGGCTGACCAGGATATAGGTGAGCTTGCGCTCCTGCCGCAGCGCCTGGAGCAGGTTCAGCACTTCGGCCTGGATCGAGACGTCGAGCGCCGAGGTCGGCTCGTCGAGCAGCAGGATCGTCGGCTCCAGCACGAGCGCGCGCGCGATCGCGACACGCTGGCGCTGCCCGCCGGAAAGCTGGTGCGGATAGCGGAAGCGGAAGGAGGGCGGCAGGCCGACATCGGCCATGGCCCGGCCGATCCTGGCCTCGGCGTCGCGGATGCCGTGGATGGTCAGCGGCTCGGCCAGCGCATCGTCGACCGTCTTCTTGGGGTGCAGCGAGCCGTAAGGATCCTGGAAGACCATCTGGACCTGGCGGTGGAAGGCCTTGTCGCGGATCTTCGGCTGCGCCTTGCCGAGGATGGCGATCTCGCCGCTCCAGTCACGGTTCAGCCCGGCGAGGACGCGCAGCACGGTCGATTTGCCGGAGCCGGATTCACCGACGATGCCGTAGCTCTCACCGGGCTGGACGGTGAAGCTGAGGTCCTTCACGACATGGGCGTCGCCGAAGGAGACGTTGAGCTTGTCGAGGGCGATGGCTGGTTGTGTGGTCATGATGGTCGCGCTCATGCCAGCCATGCTGGGTCGCGGGTGAGGGTTGCGAGCTTTGCCTTGGGATGGTCGAGGTCCGGCAGGCAGCCGAGCAGGCCGAGCGTGTAGGGATGGCGCTGCGACCTTGCGGCCTCGTCGGCGAGTTCAGCGGCCGGCAGCGTCTCCATCGCCTTGCCGCCATACATCACGATGACGCGGTCGCAGAAGGACTGCACCAGATGCAGATCATGGCTGATGAAGATCAGCCCCATGCCGCGCTCGGTGACGAGATCGTCGAGGATCTTGAGGATCTGGAGCTGGACGGTGACGTCGAGCGCCGAGGTCGGCTCGTCGGCGATCAGGATGTCGGGCTCGGCGATCAGCATCATCGCGATCATCACGCGCTGGCCCATGCCGCCCGAGACCTCGTGCGGATAGAGCTCATAGACCCGCCCCGGCTCGCGGATCTGCACGGCCTCCAGCATGGCGAGGCTACGCTCCCTGGCCTCGCGCGCGCTCGCCTTGTGGTGGACGCGATAGGCCTCGGCGATCTGCTCGCCGACGGTCTGGACCGGGTTGAGCGAGAATTTGGGATCCTGCATCACCATCGAGATATGACGGCCGCGCAGCTTGCGCCGCGTGCGCTTGTCCATGGTGAGCAGATCCTGGCCGCGATAGACCAAGCGGTCGGCCAGAACCTCGCCGGGATAGGGGATGAGGTCGAGGATGGCGCGCCCGGTCATCGACTTGCCGGAGCCGGATTCGCCGACGATGCCGAGCCGCTCGCGGCCGAGCGTGAAGGAGAGCCCGCGCACAGCGCGTACGATCCCGGTCGGCGTGTGGAAATTGACCCGGAGATTGTCGAGTTCGAGCAGCGGCTGCTCGGTCGGCGTGGTCAAGGCGCGCATCATCTCACCTCTGATCCATGACGTCGCGCAGGCCGTCGCCGAGCAGGTTGAAGCCGAGCGCGACGACGCAGATGGCAAGGCCCGGGAAGGTCGCGACCCACCATTGGTCGAAGATCTGCTCGCGCCCGGCCGAGATCATGGCGCCCCATTCCGGGATCGGCGGCTGCGCGCCCAATCCGAGGAAGCCGAGGCCCGCCGCGGTGAGGATGATGCCGGCCATGTCGAGCGTGGTGCGCACGATCAATGAGGGCAGGCAGAGCGGCACGACATGCTTCCAGACGATGCGCCATTGCGAGGCGCCCTGCAGGCGCACGGCGGCGATATAATCCTGCTGGCGGATGATCAGCGTCTCGGCGCGGGCGACGCGGGCATAGGGCGGCCAGGCGGTGATCGCGATGGCGATGACGGCATTCTCCAACCCCGGCCCGAGCGCGGCGACGAAGGCGAGCGCCAGCACAAGGCGCGGGAAGGCCAGGAAGACGTCGGTGATGCGCATCAGCAGACGGTCGACCCAGCCGCCGAGATAGCCCGAGGCCGCCCCGATCAAGAGGCCGACCGGCCCAACCGTGATGACGACCAGAAGCACGATCACCAGCGTGACGCGCGCGCCGTAGACGATGCGGCTGAAGATGTCGCGGCCGAGCGAATCCGTGCCGAAGAAATTGACGGCCGAGGGCGGCAGCAGGCGCTTGTCGAGATTTTGCGCGAGCGGATTATGCGGCGCGATCAGCGGCGCGAAGGCGGCGATCAGCAGCAGGGCCACGACGATGACCAGGCCGGCGACCGCGAGCGGGTTGCGCTTGAAGGCGAGCCATTGCCGATAGAGCTGGCCGAGCCTGGCCTGGCGGCGGGAGGTCGGGGAATCGGTGGTGAGATAGTCGGTCCAGGTCGTCATGGCTCGCCCTCACCGCGTCCTGGGATCGACCAGCCGGCCGAGGATGTCGGACAGCAGGTTGACGCCGATGAAGACCGCACCGACCACCAATGTGCCGCCGAGCACGGCGTTCATATCGGCGTTCAGCAGGGAGTTGGTGATGTAGCGGCCTAAGCCGGGCCAGGCGAAGATCGTCTCGGTCAGCACCGAGCCTTCGAGCAGATGCGCATAGGAGAGCGCGATCACGGTGATCAGCGGCACGAAAGCGTTGCGCAGCGCATGGCGCCAGATCACACGGAACTCCGACATGCCCTTCACCCGGGCGGCGATGACATATTGCTGCTGCAGCTCGGTGATCATGAAGCTGCGCGCCATGCGGCTGATATAGGCCAGGCTGAACAGGCCGAGCACCGCCGAAGGCAGGATGAGATGCGACCAAGCATCCCAGAACGCCTCCCATTCGCCCTGGATCGCCGCGTCGATCATCAGAACGCCCGTCATCGGCGTGACGAAATCCTGATAGGCGACGCCGATGCGGCCGGGCCCGCCGACCCAGCCGAGCTTTGCGTAGAACAGCAGGAGCCCCATCAGGCCGATCCAGAAGACCGGGATGGAATAGCCGAACAGCCCGACGACGCGGGCGATCTGATCGGGCCAGCGGCCCTGATAGACTGCCGCGAGCACGCCCAGCGGAATGCCGAGCGCCACGCCGATCAGCGTGCCCAGCGTGGCGAGCTCGAGCGTGGCGGGGAAGACGCGCTTGATGTCGTCGACAACGAGATTCGAGGTCAGCACCGACTTGCCGAGATCGCCGCTGAAGACCTTGCCGACATAGACGGCGAATTGCTGCCAGAGCGGCTTGTCGAGGCCGAGCACGGCGCGTGCGGCGTCGTAGACGTCAGCCTTTGCATTGTCGCCGACAACAGCCAGCACCGGGTCGATCGGGATCACGCGGGCGATGACGAAGGTCACCAGCAGCAGGCCGAAGATCGTGATCGCCACGGTCGACAACTCGCGCCAGGCGAGCTTGCCCCAGCGGATGGATCGCCCTGTCATGCTTGCCGCCATATCGACCGACCGCTTCTTGTTGCTGGCGTGTAGTTCATCTTGCTTGGCCTGGACTCAAGATTTGGCCCAAACCCAAGCAAGAACCCCGCCGCGGCTTTGAGAGCCGCGGCGGTTCGATCGGAGGTCCGATCTCAGTTCTTGCTGAGCGTCGAGTAGAGGTTGCTGGCCGAGCCCGGCCCCAGGATCAGCCCATCGACATTCTTGCGGTGGGCGGCGACCTCGACCTGCTGGAACATGATGACGAAGGGCGAGACCTTCTGGTGCTCGCGCTCCATCACCTCATAGCCGGTCTTGCGCTTGTCGCTGTCGGTCTCGAAGACCAGCGCGCCGGTCTTCTTGCTCATCTCCGGGATGTCCCAGGCGTTGCGCCAGGCGAGCGTCTTGGAGCGGGCATCCTCGGCATTGTTCTCGTTGATGGCGAAGGTCTCGGCGTTGGTGTGCGGGTCCTGATAGTCCGGGCCCCACTGGCCGATATAGATGTCGTGCGTGCGTGCACGATATTTGGTCAGCGTCTGCTTGCCGTCGCCGGGGATCAATTCGAGCTTGATGCCGGCCTGGCCCCAGTTCGCCTGGATCGCCTGGGCGATGTCGGTGATCGGGTTGACCGAGCGGGTATCCATGGTGACGGAGAAGCCGTTCGGCAGGCCGGCCTTGGCGAGCAGCTCCTTGGCCTTGGCCGGATCGAACTTATAGGGCCGGTCGTCGATGGCGCCGAGGAAGCCCTTGGGCAGGAAGGCCTGGTGCGGCTTGTAGGTGCCGGCCACGATGTTGCGCTCGATCGAATCGTAATCGACCAGGTATTTCAGCGCCTCGCGCACCTCGGGCTTGGCGAGATTGGGATTCTTCTGGTTGAGGCCGAGATAGAGGATGTAGCCCTTGTCGCCGACCTGCTGGACGATGTCGGCGTTGCTCTTGATCGAATCAAGCTGGTCCTTCGACAGGTTGCGGGCATAGTCCACATCGCCCTTCTCCAGCAGCAGCCGCTGCGAGGCGGGCTCGGCGACATGGCGCACGACGACGCGCTTCACCTTCGGCGCGCCCATGAACCAGTCGGGATTGGCCTCGAGCGTGTATTGCTCGTTGGCGCGCCAGGCGCGCAGCTTGTAGGCGCCCGAACCGGCCGAGTTCTGCTTGAGCCATTCATAGCCGAAATCGCCGGCCTTCTCGTTCGCCTTGACCAGCTTGGAATCGACGATCACCGCGACGTTGGCGGTCAGGCAGTTCAGGAAGAAGCTCGGCGCATAGGGCTTGTCGACCGTGATGGTGACGGTCTTGTCGTCGACCGCCTTCACCATCTCGGTGACGTTGTCCTTGGTCAGGCCGAACTGGGTCAGGATGAAGCCCGGCGACTTATTGAGCACGACAACGCGCTGGAAGGAGTAGACCACGTCGGCGGCCGTCAGCGGGTTGCCCGAGTGGAACTTGACGTTGGGCTTGAGCTTGAAGGTGTAGGTCTTGCTGTCGGGGCTGATGGTCCAGCCCTCGGCGAGGTCGCCATAGAGCTTGGAGGGATCGGCCAGATCGAACCGCACCAGCTTGTCGTAGACATTGCCGACGACCTCGCCGCCGGAGAATTCGAACACTTCGGCGGGATCGAGCGAGATGATATCGTCGATCTGCTTGGCCATCACGACCGTGTCCTTCGGCGTCTGGGCCATGGCGGTGGTCGCCATCAACGCAGTAAAGGCCGACACACTCAGCAATTTCGCAACATGACGCATGGAAATCCCCATCGTTTGATTTCGCCGGCCTTTCGGTGGCCGTTCAGTCCAATGTGGAACCAGTTGCCGGGTGATGTCCAGCGGCGCCGCGAAGAGCGCAGAGGCAAGCGCTGTGGAGAACTGCCTAATTCTTGCGCAGTCGCCGCGATTGCCGGCGTGCCCTTGCGCAAGTTGCGCCTTTGCGGGTTTTGCCGGCATCGCTAACGTGTCATGGCCCGGCGCCCCGCCGGACGACGACAAGCAGGTGCCAAGCCTTGGCCATCATCGCCGCGCTGAACCACGTCACCCATTACAGCTATGACCGGCCGGTCACGCTGGGGCCGCAGATCATCCGCCTGAGGCCGGCGCCGCATTGCCGGGCCGCGATCAACAGCTATTCGCTGAAGGTCACGCCGGCCGAGCATTTCGTGAACTGGCAGCAGGACCCCAGCGGCAACTGGCTGGCGCGCTTCGTCTTTCCCGAGCCGGTGAAGGAATTCCGCATCGAGGTCGACCTCGTCACCGAGCTCTCGATCATCAATCCGTTCGACTTCTTCGTCGAGACCGACGCCGAGATCTTCCCCTTCGCCTATCCTGAGGAATTGCGCGCGGAGCTCGCGCCCTATCTCGTCACCGAGCCGGCGGGTCCGCTGCTGGCGGCCTATCTCGCGACGATCCCGCGCGAGCCGACCAACACGGTCAACTTCATCGTCGATCTCAACGCCCGCCTGGCGCAGGGCATCGCCTATGGCATCCGCATGGAGCCCGGCGTCCAGGAGCCCGAGCACACGCTCGACATCAAATCCGGCTCCTGCCGCGACACGAGCTGGCTGCTCGTCCAGATCATGCGCCATCTCGGCTTCGCCGCGCGCTTCGTCTCCGGCTACCTGATCCAGATGAAGGCGGATATCGACCCGCTGGAAGGCCCGCGCGGCACCGACAAGGATTTTACCGACCTCCACGCCTGGGCGGAGATCTACATCCCCGGCGCCGGCTGGATCGGGCTCGACCCGACCTCGGGCCTGCTCACCGGTGAAGGGCATCTGCCGCTGGCGGCGACGCCGCATTACCGCTCGGCCGCACCGGTCTCGGGTGCCGCGAGCTACGCCGAGACCACATTCGACTTCTCGATGAGCGTGGCGCGCGTGCATGAGGTGCCGCGCATCACCCTGCCCTTCTCGGACACATCCTGGGGCGAGCTCGACGCACTCGGCGAAAAGGTCGAGGCCGATCTGAAGGCCGGCGACGTCCGCCTCACCATGGGCGGCGAGCCGACCTTCGTCTCGATCGACGACCAGACCGGCGAGGAATGGAACATCGCCGCCGTCGGCCCGACCAAGCGCCAGCGCGCCGATGTGATGATCCGCCGCCTGCGCGAGCGCTTCGCGCCGGGCGGCATGCTGCATTACGGCCAGGGCAAATGGTATCCGGGCGAGAGCCTGCCACGCTGGGCCTTCGCGCTCTATTGGCGCGATGATGGCGAGCCGATCTGGCGCGACGCCGCGCTGATCGCGCGCGAGCCGGGAGCACCGACCGGTGGCGACCGCGAATTGGAGGCGGCCGCCTCGATCCGCGACGCCGAGGCGCTGGCGGCCGGCCTCTCGGAAAAGCTCGGGCTGGGCGCCGATTATGTGCTGCCGGCCTATGAAGACACCGGTCACTGGCTCCTGAAGGAGGCGCAGCTTCCCGACAATGTCGACCCGCTCGACCCGCGCCTTGCCGATCCGGAAGAGCGGGCGCGTATGGCGCAGGTCTTCCAGCTCGGCTTGGGCAAGCCGCGCGGCTATGTCATTCCGGTGCAGCGCTGGCAGTCCCAGGCCGGCGACCGGCGCTGGCGCTCGGAGAAGTGGAAGCTCCGGCGCGGCAAGCTCTTCCTGGTGCCGGGCGACTCGCCCGTGGGCTACCGCCTGCCGCTCGGCTCGCTGCCGGTGGTGCCGAAGGACGAGTTTCCCCATATTCACCCGCAGGATCCGATGGAGCCGCGCGGAACCCTGCCGCCGGCTGCCAGCCTGGGCGGCGGTGGGACAGCGCCCCCGGCTATCAACGGCGCGCAAGCCGCGCCTCCGGTCGCCGCGCCGCCCGCGCATCACCAGATGTCGCGCCCGGTCGAGACACCAGGCGAAGGCAGCGCGCAGGACCGCACCGAGCAGGAGATCGGCGGCGAGCATGTCCGCACGGCGCTGAGCCTCGAGGTCCGCGACAACATCCTGTGCGTCTTCCTGCCGCCGGTCGAGAAGCTCGAGGATTATCTGGAGCTGATCGCCAGCGTCGAGACTGTGGCGCAGGAGCTGAACTTGCCGGTCCATATCGAGGGCTATTCGCCGCCCAACGATCCGCGCCTCAACGTCATCAAGGTCACGCCCGACCCCGGCGTGATCGAGGTCAACATCCACCCGGCCAAGAGCTGGCGCGAAGCGGTCGAGATCACGCGCGGCGTCTATGAGGAGGCGCGGCAGTCGCGGCTCTGCGCCGAGAAATTCATGGTCGATGGCCGCCATACCGGCACCGGCGGCGGCAATCATGTCGTGCTCGGCGGCTCGACGCCGCCCGATAGCCCGTTCCTGCGCCGGCCGGACCTGCTCAAGAGCATCATCCTGTACTGGAACAGGCACCCGTCCCTGTCCTTCCTGTTCTCGGGGCTCTTCATCGGCCCGACGAGCCAGGCGCCGCGCATCGACGAGGCGCGTTTCGACCAGCTCTA
This sequence comes from Bosea vaviloviae, assembly GCF_001741865.1. NCBI lineage: Bacteria > Pseudomonadati > Pseudomonadota > Alphaproteobacteria > Hyphomicrobiales > Alloboseaceae > Allobosea > Allobosea vaviloviae. Next base: position 2,222,838 of record NZ_CP017147.1, on the reverse strand, counting down.
CGAGCTGGAGATCGCGCTCGCGCAAGTGCCGGGGCCGGGCGCGCCTTCGATCCCGCTCTGGCTGGTCGACCGGCTGTTCCGCAACCTCCTGGTCGACGTCTCCGGCAACACGCATCGCACCGAAATTTGCATCGACAAGCTCTATTCACCGGACGGGCCGACCGGCCGTCTCGGACTGATCGAGTTCCGCTCCTTCGAGATGCCGCCCGATGCGCGCATGAGCCTCGCGCAGCAACTGCTGATCCGGGCGCTGGTCGCCTGGTTCTGGCGCGAGCCGCAGAGCGGCAGCCTGGTGCGCTGGGGCCCGACGCTGCATGACCGCTTCATGCTGCCCGAACTGGTCTGGCAGGATTTCAAGGACGTGCTCGCCGATCTCGGCCGCGCCGGCTATGCCTTCGACCCGGTCTGGTTCGAGGCGCAGGCCGAGTTCCGCTTCCCGTTCTACGGCAAGGTCGAGCATGGCGGGGTCGAGCTCGAACTGCGCCAGGCGCTCGAACCCTGGCATGTCATGGGCGAGGAGGGCGCGATCGGCGGCACGGTGCGCTATGTCGACAGCTCGGTGGAGCGGCTGCAGGTCAAGGCCAAGGGGCTCGTGCCCGGCCGCCATCTCATTACCTGCAACGGCCGCCGCATGCCGATGACGCCGAGCGGGAGCACCAGTGAGGCGATCGCCGCCGTGCGCTTCAAGGCCTGGCAGCCGAGCTCGGGCCTGCACCCGACGATTCCCGTGCATGCGCCGCTGACCTTCGACATCGTCGACACCTGGGTCGGGCGCTCGCTCGGAGGTTGCGTCTACCATGTCGCCCATCCCGGAGGGCGCAATTATGAAACTCCTCCCGTGAATTCCTACGAAGCCGAGGCGCGCCGGCTCGCGCGTTTCGAAGCGATCGGGCATAGTCCTGGCGCGCTGGCGATTCCGCCGGAAGAGCGCAGTGTCGAATTTCCGCTCACATTGGATTTGCGACGCCCAAGAGCATGATGCCGAAAAGTGGGAAACCGGTTTTCGGGCGACATCATGCTCCCACTTATTGTTGTAGAGACGGATTCAGATTTCAGGCCGATTCGACCCGAAATCATCCGGCTCTAGAGGAGTATAAACGCAAGCGATGGCGTTGCAGGGCCGATCACCGTCGACGCGCGTGAAAGCGGAGCGGCGCAACGCTCTGCTGGCCGGTTATCGCCCGCTGGCGGGCGCCTATGACGAGTTCATGGCGCAGGATGGCAGCATCCGCCCGCATTGGGAGCCGTTCCTGACGGAATGGAGCGCGCTCTCGCAGGACGAGCTCAACCAGCGCTTCGGCCTCGCCGACCGGCATGTCCACGACACCGGCGTCTCCTACCGCGTCCATGGCGATATCGACGAGCGCGACCCGCAGGCCGGCGAGCGCGCCTGGCCTTTGAGCCATGTGCCGCTGGTGATGACCGGCGCGGAATGGCAGACCATCGCGGCCGGCGTCGCGCAGCGCGCGCAATTGCTGGCCTCATTGCTCGACGACATCTACGGCCCCGGCGAGATGGTCGCGAAGGGCCTGCTCCCGGGGGCGGTCGTCACGGGGAGCCCGGACTATCTGCGCCCGCTCCACGGCGCGCCGGATGGCGGCTCCCTGCAGCTCTATGCCGCCGATCTCGGCCGCGGGCCGGATGGGCGCTGGTGGGTGCTGGGCGACCGCGCCCAGGCGCCGTCGGGCGCCGGCTACGCGCTGGAGAACCGGCTGGCGCTGGCGCGCGCTTTTCCCGACCTGTTCCGGACGATGAACATCGAGCGGCTCGCCACCTTCTTCCAGGGCTTCCGCGCCGGGCTCGTCGCCAAGTCCAGGCGCGTCGAGCCGCGCATCTGCCTGCTGACGCCCGGGCCATTGAACGAGAGCTATTTCGAGCAGGCCTATCTCGCGCGCTATCTCGGTTTCCTGCTCGTCGAGGGCGGCGACCTGATGATGCGCGACGGCCGCATCCATGTCCGCACCATCGCCGGGCCCAAGCGCGCCGATGTGATCTGGCGGCGCATCGACGGCGATTTCTCCGACCCGCTCGAACTGAATGCGCGCTCGGCGCTCGGCGTGGCCGGGCTCGTGCAGGCGGTGCGCCAGGGCCATGTCCATGTCGCCAACGGGCTCGGTTCCGGCGTCGTCGAGGCGCGCGCGCTGATGGGCTTCATGCCCAAATTGGGCGAGCAGCTTCTCGGCGAAAAGCTGATCCTGCCCAATGTCGCGACCTGGTGGTGCGGCCAGCCGCGCGAGCGCGCCGCCGTGCTCGACCGGCTGGACGAGATGAGCATCGCGCCGGCCTTCCGCTCCGCCGGGAGCGGTCTCGACAGCGATCCGATCCTGGCGGGAGAACTGCCGGCGGCCGAGCGCGCCGCCTTGCGGGCGCGGATCGAGGCGCGCGGGATGGATTATGTCGGCCAGGAGGTGGTGCGGCTCTCGACCATGCCGGTCTTCCAGAACGGCCGTTTGCAGCCGCACCCGGTGACCTTGCGCGTCTTCGCCGCCGCCACGCCCGATGGCTGGAAGGTCATGCCCGGCGGCTTCTGCCGCATCTCCGACGAGCCCGACGCCCGCGCCGTCAGCATGCGCAGCGGCGTGCGCTCCAGCGATGTCTGGGTCACCTCGGATACACCGGTCGAACAGGTCAGCCTGCTACCCAGCGGCGACCGCATCGCGATCCGCCGCGTCGTCGGGACCTTGCCGAGCCGTGCCGCCGACAACCTGTTCTGGCTCGGGCGCTATCTCGAGCGGACGGAGGCGACGCTGCGGCTCGTGCGCGCCTTGCTCGGCCGTCTGATCGACGCCGACACGACTAATCCCGCCCGGCCCGACACGGTGCGACGCCTCGCCAATCTCCTGGTCGCCTGGGGCGCGGCGCCTGCGGCCAAAGCCGCCACGGGGAGGGGCTCGGCGGCCCGCAATCTCACTGCTGCCAAAGGCTCGCCGGTTCTGGCACAGGCAACCTCCGCGCTCTACGACGCGGCCGAATACGGCTCGGCCCGCGCCAATGTCGGCGAGGCACGGCGCACCGCCTCGGTCATCCGCGAGCGGCTTTCGATCGACGCCTGGCGGCTGTTCGGTGATTTGCAGCGTCAGTTGACGCTTGAGCCCGGACGGCAGCCCAGCGAGGGCGAAGTCTACGAGGTTGCCGATCGCGCCTTGAAGACGCTCGCCGCCTTCTCCGGCCTGAGCCAGGAGAACATGGTGCGCGGCGCGGGCTGGCGCTTCCTCGACATCGGCCGGCGCCTGGAGCGTGGCATCGCGACCTGCCGCTTCGCCCGCCATTTCGCCGAGACGACGGCCCAGAGCGACGGCCTCGACGCCCTGCTCGACCTGACCGATTCGCAGATCACCTATCGCTCGCGCTACATGCTCGGCGCGAGCCTGCAGCCGGTGCTCGATCTGGTCATGCTCGACCCCTATAATCCCCGCTCCGTCGCCTTCCAGGTCGATCGTCTCGACATCGAGATCGCGCATCTTCCGTCGCTGACGGAGGACGGCATGCTGGAAGCGCCGCGCCGGCTCGTGCTGAAGCTCGCGGCCGAATGCCGGACATCGGAGGCTGGCCGGCTCGACCGCACCAGCATCCTGCTGTTCGAGCAATTGCTGATGGGGCTGTCGAGCGCGATCGCCGACCGCTACTTCCTCCAGAACAGCGGGCCGGAAGGCTCGAGGCTGACAGGCATCGCGTGATCTACGACGTTCGTCACCTGACCACCTACGGCTATAGCCGTCCGGTGCCTTTCGCGCGCTGCATCCTGCGCCTTCTGCCGCGCAACGATGGCGGCCAGACGGTGAAGAAGAGCGAACTCGTCGTGACGCCGCGCCCGGCCGATCGCATCGACGGGATCTGCTTCTTCGGCAACCAGATGACGACGCTGACGATCTCCAAGGCGCATCGCGAATTGAAGGTCGAGATGCGCGCCCGCGTCGAGGTCAACCGGCCCACCCCGCCCTTCCCGGGCCTGACCCGGCATTGGGAGGAGGTCGGCGCGCTGGCCCTGGCCTCGACGAGTCTGGAGCCCGATTCGCCGACGCATCATCTCTATCCGAGCCGGCTGGTGCCTGCGGTTACCGACGTCGTCGACTACGCCCGCAAGAGCTTTCCGCCGCTGCGGCCGGTGCTGGAGGCGGCTTCCGAGCTGATGGCGCGCATCCGTGCCGACTTCACCTACGACCCTGATGCAACCGAGGTTACGACGCCGCTGGCCGAGGCCTTCCACCAGCGCCACGGCGTCTGCCAGGATTTTGCGCATATCATGATCGCCGGCCTGCGCGGCCTCGGCCTGCCCGCCGCCTATGTCAGTGGCTATATCCGCACGATCCCGCCGCCGGGCCAGAAGCGTCTCGAGGGCTCGGATGCGAGCCATGCCTGGGTCATGCTCTGGTGCGGCCCGGAGACCGGCTGGATCGGGCTCGACCCGACCAATGACCTGATCGTCGCCGACGACCATATCGTCACAGCCTTCGGCCGCGACTATGCCGATGTCTCGCCGCTCGACGGCGTGCTGATCGGCCCCGGCTCGCAGAAGGTCGGCGTCGCTGTCGACGTCGTCCCCGTCGGATGACCCGGCCCGCCGCCATGCGCGGCCTGGAGGAAGCTCTTTCCAGAAGTTAGTTGCTGTGGCAACTTATCTCCCGCTGCGCCGCCGGCCATTCGCAATGCGCCCCGTTCCAGAGGGCGTTCGCGCCGGGCGGCGCCATGGGGAGACGCTGGCTTGCGCACACAGGTCGCCATCATCGGTTCGGGCCCGGCTGGGCTGCTGCTCGGCCAATTGCTGCATCTGGCCGGCATCGACAGCGTCATCCTCGAGCGCAGGGATCGCGCCTATGTGCTCGCCCGCATCCGCGCCGGGGTGCTGGAGCAAGGCACGGTCGGGCTGATTGACAAGGTCGGCGCAGGCGCGCGCCTCCAGGCGGAAGGGCTGAAGCATGACGGCTTCGACCTGCTCTTCGGCGGCCAGCGCCACCGCATTGCGCTCGATGGCGCGACGGGCGGCGGGCATGTCACCGTCTACGGCCAGACCGAGGTGACACGCGATCTGATGGACCAGCGCGCCGCCCAGAACGGGCGGACCGTCTTCGAGGCCAAAGACGTCGCGCTGCATGATTTCGACCGCGCCAGGCCCTTCGTCAGCTATCTCGAGAACGGCGTCTCGAAGCGCCTCGATTGCGATGTCATCGCCGGTTGCGACGGCTATCACGGCGTCTCGCGCGCCAGCGTGCCGGAGAGTGCGATCACCAGCTTCGAGCGCATCTATCCCTTCGGCTGGCTCGGCATCCTCGCCGATGTGCCGCCGGTTTCGCATGAACTGATCTATTCCGGCGGAGAGCGCGGCTTCGCGCTCTGCTCGATGCGCTCGGCCACACGCAGTCGCTATTATGTGCAATGCGCACTTGATCAACGGGTCGAGGACTGGTCGGACGAGCGCTTCTGGGACGAGTTGCGCCGACGGCTCGACCCAGCCTCGGCGGAGGCGCTGGTGACGGGCCCCTCGATCGAGAAGTCGATCGCGCCATTGCGCTCCTTCGTGGCAGAGCCGATGCGGTTCGGACGCTTGTTCCTGGCCGGCGACGCCGCCCATATCGTGCCGCCGACCGGGGCCAAGGGGCTGAACCTCGCCGCCAGCGACGTGCATTACCTGTCGCAGGCGCTGATCGAGTTCTTCGTCGAGCGCTCCAGCGCCGGCATCGACGCCTATTCGGCCAAGGCGCTGGCGCGCATCTGGAAGGCCGAGCGCTTCTCCTGGTGGCTGACCGCGCTGATGCACGATTTCCCGGAGAACGGCGGCTTCGGCCAGCGCATGCAGCGCGCCGAGCTCGACTATCTCGTCTCCTCCGACCCCGCCATGGCGGCTCTGGCGGAGAACTATGTCGGACTTCCTTACTAACCCTTAGACTGCCTACTGAGCCTCAGGCCGCAGCCTCCGCATCGTCCGACGGCATCACATGCTCCTCGCCCCAGGCCCTGAGCGCCATGATGACCGGCTCCAACGTCCGGCCCTTGGCCGACAGGCTGTATTCGACACGCGGCGGCACCTCGGCGAAGACAACGCGGATGATGAGGCCGTCCGCCTCCAGCTCGCGCAGCTGGGCGGTCAGCATGCGTTGCGTCACGCCGGGAATGTAGCGGCGGATGACGTTGAAGCGCAGCGTGCCGCCGAGCAGATGGTAGAGCACGATCCCCTTCCACTTGCCGCCGATCAGGCCCAGGGCGGCCTCCACAGGGCAGGCCGGGGAGTTGAACGGCTTCTGGAAACGAGGCGGCATGACAGTATCCTTTTCGATACTATATGCGAAAATTGTGCGTTCTTGCACAGCCTGTTTGTAAGGCGCATCTCGCCTGCATCGCAACGCAGGAGACAAAAGTTATGCGCGCCATCGGCTTTCGTGAACCGCAGCCCATCAGCTCGGAAACCAGCCTGATCGATCTCGACCTGCCCGTGCCCGTCGCCGCCGGGCGCGACCTGCTGGTCGAAGTGAAGGCCGTGTCGGTCAACCCGGTCGACACCAAGGTCCGCAGGAATGCGCGCCCGGCCGAGGGCGAGGTGCGCGTGCTGGGCTGGGACGCTGCCGGTATCGTCAAGGCAGTCGGCCCCGATGTGAAGGCTTTCAAGCCGGGCGACGCCGTGTTCTATGCCGGCGCGATCGACCGTCCGGGCTCCAATGCGGAATTCCAGCTGGTCGACGAGCGCATCGTCGGCAGCAAGCCCGCCAGCCTGAGCTTCGCGGAAGCCGCCGCCCTGCCGCTGACCGCGATCACGGCCTGGGAGGCCCTGTTCGACCGGATCAAGATCGCGGATGCGGTTCCAGGCGCGGCAAAGGCCCTGCTGATCGTCGGTGGGGCCGGCGGCGTCGGCTCAATCGCGATCCAGCTGGCGCGGCAACTGACGGACCTCACCGTGATCGCCACCGCATCGCGGCCGGAGACGCAGGCCTGGGCTCGCGAACTCGGCGCCCAGCACGTCATCGACCATGGCAAGCCGCTTGCCGCCGAAGTCGAGGCGCTGCGGATCGGCGCGCCCGGCCTCGTCTTCGTCACCACCCATACGCTGGATCATCTGCCGGAGATCATCAAGCTGATCGCGCCGCAGGGCCGGATCGCAGTGATCGACGATGCTCCGGCGCTGGATGTGATGCCGCTGAAGGGCAAGAGCCTGTCACTGCATTGGGAGATGATGTTCGCCCGCTCGCTGCACCAGACGGCCGACATGCAGGCGCAGGGCGATCTGCTCAACGAGGTCTCCCGGCTGGTCGATGCCGGTAAGATCCGCACCACGCTGACCGAGACCTTCGGGACGATCAATGCGAGCAATCTCAAGCGGGCTCATGCGCTGATCGAGACCAACCGCGCCAAGGGCAAGATCGTGCTGGAGGGGTTCTGACGCCTAAAAGCAGGAGCAGTGCTCCTGCGCCGCTCAGACGCCGGTCAGGTCGCGGCTCTGCCGGTCGAGCTCGGCGTTGTAGCGGCGCAGGGCGAATTGCTCGGTGAGCAGGCCGAGGACCCGCAAGGTTTCGCGGCCGTCGACGACGACGAGCTCCTCGGTCTGCGAGGTCGCAAACAGGCTGGCGGCCTCGCGGATGTTCATATGGGGCAAGAGGACGTCCTTGCGATTGCGGGCGAGTTCCGCAATCGTTTCGACCGCGACATCGGCACCATCAGCGTCGGCACCATGCGCATCCGCGACGAGGATGATGCCGGCATAGCGACCCAGGTCATCGACGAGCACGGCGCGCTGATTGGCGCCGAGCGGGAAATCGCGCCGGAACTGCTCAAGGGTCAAGGTTGAGGGCACGGTGCGCACATCCCGGCGCATCATCCGGCCAACGCTCAACTCCCGCATCCAGCCGATATCGGCGGCGCTGCGGATGGTCTCGCCGCGCAAATGGAAGCGCCAGGTGGCAAAGGAATAGCCGAAAGTCCGGCGCACCGTCATCGATGACAGGACGGACGCTGCGAGCACCGCGATCGTGAGCGGCAGACTGCCTGTCGTCTCCAGCGCCAGGAACGACATCGTCAGGGGACCGCCGACGACCGCGGTGGCCATCGCGCTCATGCCGATGACGGCGATGACCACGGAGGGCGTCTGCAGGCCGAACCCGGTGATCCAGATCACCGCGACGAGCTTGCCGAACATCGCGCCGATGAACAGCGAGGCAAAGAAGAGACCACCGCGAAAGCCGGAGCCGATCGAGATCGCCGATGCCAGCGATTTCAGCACGATCAGCAGGACAAGAAAGCCCGCCGGATAATAGGCATCGAAGCCGACATGCAGCGCCGAATGGCCCGAGGAGAGAACCGCCGGTGTCACCAGCGCCATCAGGCCGACGAGCAGGCCGCCGACCGCGGGCCGCAGCGCCAGCGAAATCCGGCTGCGGCGGAACAGGCTCTCGGCGAGCGCGACGCCGCGCATCAGCACGATGCCGAGGCCGGCGCAGAGGATGCCCATGATCATCACCAGCACGTAGTCTGAGCCCGAGAGGGGGCCGGAAAAGCCGAATTGCAGCGTCACAGGGGTGAGGAACAGCCGCGTGACGCCGACCGCGCAGATCGAGGCGACGACGACGGGCGCCAATGAGCCGACCGTATAGGTCACGATGATCAGCTCGAAGGCATAGAAGGCCCCGGTCAGAGGCGCGTCGAAGGCGGCTGCGATCGCGCCCGCCGTTCCGCAACCGACCAGCATGCGCAGATCGGCCCGCCGGACCCGCAGAAGCCGCCCGAGGCCCGACGCGAAGGCCGCGCCGCCCTGGGTGTAGCCCGCCTCCATGCCGACAGAGGCGCCAAAGCCGTTCGAGACCATGGTCTGGACCACCAGGATCAGGCTGTCCTTCAACGACAGGCGCCCGCCATGGAGCGCATTCGCCTCGACCGGATCGACCACCGTGCCGCGGCCGCGGCGGGCCAGGAGGATGCCGATCGCCCCGATCACCAGGCCGCCCAGAACCGGCATGCCGACGGCCCGCAGCGGATCGACGAATACCGCCCCGCTGACCTCGCCATGGCGTGTCGCGAAGAAGGCGGCATGCAGCGCTTTGGAGACGCCGACCATCGCCGTGACGAGCACCCCTGCCCCGACCCCGATCAGCGCGGCCAGGAGCACGAGCGAGATGTCGTCGCTGCGCAGCAGGCGCGGCAGTTTGCGTCGGAATCGCAGATAGGCGGCGCGGCCATTGCGGCGGAGGCGCTGCGATCGGGTCCGGCTGGCGGTCATGGCGCTCGGGATGTCAGCAACGCTCGTCATCAAAGCACGGCCCAGGGGCGAGACTTCACGGACGGACAGACCGGCGATCCTCAGCCTCGCCGCGCTGTAGGTTTGGCCTTAGGTCAAGTCAACCCGGCCAACGCGGTCAAGCCGACAGCAAAAGGGCCGCGCCCGGAAGGCGCGGCCCCATTGCGATGATATGCCTTCCGAGGCTCAGGCCAGCGTGTAGGCCGTCTTGACCGTCGTATACATTTCCTTGGCGTAGGCGCCCTGCTCGCGCGGGCCGTAGCTCGAGCCCTTCCGGCCGCCGAAGGGCACGTGGTAGTCGACGCCGGCCGTGGCCAGGTTGACCATCACCATGCCGGCCTCGCTGTTGCGCTTGAAATGCGTCGCATGCTTCAGCGACGTGGTGCAGATGCCGGCGGAGAGGCCGAACTCGGTGTCATTGGCCAGCGTCAGCGCCTCCTCGTAATCCCTGGCGCGGATGACGTTGGCGACGGGGCCGAAGACCTCCTCGCGCGAGATGCGCATGGCGTTGGTCGTCTCGGTGAAGAGGGCCGGCTGGAGATAGAAGCCGGGCGTCTCGCGCGTGAGCACTTCGCCGCCCCAGGCGAGCTTGCCGCCCTCGTCCTTGGCGATCTGGATGTATTTCAGATCCTGGTCGAGCTGGCTCTGGTCGACGACCGGGCCGATATGGGTGCCGCTTTTAAGCGCATCATCGATCACGACGCCCTTCAGGCGCTCGATGCAGGCTTCAACGAAGCGGTCATGGATGCCGGCCTGGACGATCAGGCGCGAGGAGGCCGTGCAGCGCTGGCCGGTGGAGAAATAGGCGCCGGTGACGGCGGCCTCGACCGCGATCTTGAGGTCGGCATCGTCCAGCACCACGAGCGGGTTCTTGCCGCCCATTTCGAGCTGGACCTTCTTCATCGGCGAAGAGGCGATGCAGGCCTCGGCGACCTTGCGGCCGGTCGAAACCGAGCCGGTGAAGGAGATCGCTTGCACGTCCTTGTGCTGCAGCAGCGCCTGGCCGACGACCGAACCGCGCCCCATGACAAGGTTGAGCACGCCCTTGGGCAGGCCGGCGCGCTGGATGATGTCGACCAAGGCCCAGGCCGAGCCCGGCACGAGATCGGCCGGCTTGATGACGACGCAATTGCCATAGGCCAGCGCCGGCGCGATCTTCCAGGCCGGGATCGCGATCGGGAAATTCCAGGGCGTGATCATGCCGATGATGCCGACCGGCTCGCGGGTGATTTCGACGCCGACGCCAGGGCGCACGGAGGGGATCGCCTCGCCCGACAAGCGCAGGCACTCGCCGGCGAAGAAGGCGAAGATCTGGCCGGCACGGCCGGCCTCGCCGATACCCTCGGCGAGCGTCTTGCCCTCCTCGCGCGAGAGCAGGCGGCCGAGCTCTTCCTTGCGGGCGAGGATCTCGTCGGAGGCCTTCTTCAGGATCTCGTAGCGCTCTTGCGGGCCAGAACGGCTCCAGGCCGGAAAAGCGGCCTTGGCGGCCGCGACCGCATCGTTCATCTGCTCGACGGAGCCCTGCGCATACTCGCCGACGACATCATTGGTGTTGGACGGGTTGATGTTGCGCGAGGCGTTGCCGGCACTGGCCCATTCGCCAGCGATCAGGTTCTTGAACATCTCGGTCATCTCAGGCCTCCCACGGCAATTATGGATTTCGTGGGTGGTGGTAACGCTTTTGAGCCGCGAAGGCCAATGCAGCAGTCGCTATCGCTTCAGTCCTTTTGCGCATCATGGACGATTCCGCTCAGAACTCGGCGTCGAGTTCCTCCAGTTCCTCCGGCTCGGATTTCGCCGCCTCGATCCAGCTTTTCAGCGCCGGCCATTGCGAGATCGTCTGGCAATAGGTCCGGCTGACGGAATCGAGCGGCACGTCATAGGTCAGGAAGCGCAGGCAGACGGGGGCATACATCGCATCCGCCATGGTCAGCCTGTCCCCGAAGAGATAGGGGCCGCCATAAGTCTCCAGGCAATCGCGCCAGATTTCGGTGACACGGTCGATATCGGCCTGCGCCCCGGCCCAGATCTTGAAGCCGGGGTAATGCGCCTTCAGGTTCATCGGCAGGGCCGAGCGCAGATTGGCGAAGCCCGAATGCATCTCGCCGCAGATTGCGCGGCAATGGGCGCGCGCCTTGGCATCCCCGGGCAGCAGGCCGGCCTGCGGGCTGATCTCGTCGAGATAGGCGGCGATGGCGAGCGTGTCCCAGACCTTGATCTCGTCATGCGTCAGGCACGGCACCAGGAAGGATGGCGACAGCAGCAGGAGTTCAGCCCGGGCGGAGGGATCATCGACCGAGAGCATGCGCTCCTCGACCGCGAGCCCGGCCATCTGGCAGAGCAGCCAGCCGCGCAGCGACCATGACGAGTAGTTCTTGCTGCTGATGGTCAGGGTCGCGGCGGTCATAGCAGGCATCCTCTTCGGAAGAGGTGATGATCGTAGCAAGAGATGTTCCAAAGTGTGATGGCTTTAGAACAATCTTGCGAAAGATTGCTTTTGCAGTGCAACATAAGGAGCGGCGACAGGCTGCGGACGGCATCTCCGCCAGCCGTAGCCCGGGTTCCGCTCGTTTCGAGGTCGCACGCTGATGCTCTATGCCGCCTACCAGGCCCAGTCCGACCTGATCAATCCCGCCCGCATGATGGCTCAGGCCGCCCTGACCGCCCTCGGCGCCAAGGCGATGATGGGCCAAGCGGTCGACATCCGCGCCGCGGCCGCCGCCTATGAGATGATCGCGCGGGCCGGGCTGACGCATGAGCGGCCGTCCTATGAGATCGACAGCGTGCGCACCGGCAATCACGATGCGGCCGTGACCGAGGAGGTCGCGCTGTCGCTGCCCTTCGGCAGCCTGCTGCGCTTCCGCAAGGACACGAACGCCGTTCAGGCCAAGGTCCTGGTCGTCGCGCCGATGTCGGGTCATTTCGCCACCCTGCTGCGCAACACGGTGGCGACGCTGCTGCGCGACCACGACGTCTATATCACCGACTGGCACAATGCCCGCGACGTCAGTCTCGAGGCCGGCGCCTTCGGCTATGACGACTATGTCGACACGCTGATCAGCTTCATCGAAAAGCTGGGGCCCGACACCCATGTCGTCGCGGTCTGCCAACCTTGCGTGCAGGTGCTCACCGCGGCTGCCGTGATGGCGCAGGCGGGCAGCCCCGTCCAGCCGCGCAGCATGACGCTGATGGCCGGACCGGTCGACACCCGCATCAACCCGACCGCGGTCAACAAGCTCGCGAATGACAAGCCGATCGAGTGGTTCCGCAAGAACCTGATCGCGACCGTGCCGTCACGCTATCCCGGCGCGGGACGGAAGGTCTATCCGGGCTTCATCCAGCTCGGCGCATTCCTGGCGATGAACATGCAGCGCCACGTCAACGCCCATATCGACCTCTTCACCCATCTCGCCACCGGCGAGACCGAAAGCGCAGCGACGATCAAGAAATTCTACGACGAGTATTTCGCCGTGCTCGACCTGCCGGCCGAGTTCTATCTCGAGACCGTGCAATGGATCTTCCAGGAGGCGCGGCTGGCGGCGCGAACGCTGACCTATCGCGGCGAAAAGGTCGATTGCAGCGCCATCCGCAAGACCGCGCTCCTGACCGTCGAGGGCGAGCGCGACGACATCTGCGCGCTCGGCCAGACCTCGGCAGCCCATGATCTCTGCAGCGGCCTGAAGCCCTTCCGCAAGCGCCATCACATGCAGGCCGGCGTCGGCCATTACGGTGTTTTCTCGGGCCGGAAATGGGACGGGCAAATCTACCCCATCGTCCGCAACATGATCCTCGCCAACAGCTGAGCGAGCCCAGCCTGCATTCAGCCTGAAGGCCTCACTTCTCCTTGATGGAGAGACCGTCCTTGCCGATGGAGATCTGCACGCCGTCGGGCTGCTTCTTCTCCTGATAGAGCGCGTATCCCGTGACCGCGAGGCCCGCGAGGAGCAGCACGACGAGGGCGACCAGAAGATTGCGCGAAGCGAGCATGATGGATCCAAAATGAGCGTCGCAAACAGCGGCGACGACCAAACAACCCTGTTTTCGCCGCAAAGTTCCTCGCAGCGCCTTGCCATGCCGGGTCAGCGCGCCAGTTGTGCCCCGCTGGCGACCGGCGCATCGACTGCCATGCCGCGCCCGAGCAGGGCGACGGCCACGCTCGACCAGGCAACACCGAGACACCAGCCGGCGAGGACGTCGGTCGGCCAATGCACGCCGAGATAGACCCGGCTGAAGCCGATCAGGATGATCATCGTCCAGGCGAGGCCGAGGCAGACCCGCGTGATGTCGTCGCGCCGCGCCGCCAGGCCGACGAAGCCCGCAATGCTGAGCAGCGTCACCGCCGAGAGGAAGGCGTGGCCGCTCGGAAAGCTCGCGGTGAAGGTCAGGGCCGTATGCGCGACGATATCGGGCCGCTCCCGCCCGATCAGGATTTTCAGGCCGGTGCTGACGAGCGTCGCCAGGACCACGCTGACAGCGAGCGCCACCGCCAGTCGGCGATGGCCGCACAGCCAGAGAGTCAGGCTCGCCGTGATCGTCATGAAGCCGAGGCCGACGAAGCTGCCGAGCCCGCTCAGATCACGCATCGCCTCGCCCAGCCACGACGGGCCGAGCGGGGTTGCGGGGTCGCCGGGCACGCGCAGCAGCAGCACGAGGCGGCTGTCGAAGGCGAAGCTGTGGCCGGAGACGATGAGCAGCGCCAGGCCGATGAAGGCGAAGCCCGCTGCGAGCGGAACCAGGAAACGGGGATGAAGGAAGGACATCGGGCTCCGACTGTTGACGGCTAGAGCAGGATGTAGTGTCGCCCCGGCCGTTCAGACAAGGGCGCGCGCGCCGATGAGCCGGATCGCCTTGGGCAGCAGCCGATAGGCCAGGGCATCGGCCTTGCGCTCGACCTCGCCGTCGAAGGTGATATGCCCGCGCTTCTTGTCGCGCCGCGTCAGCGTGACCTCATCGGCGGTGAAGGAGGTCAGGTTGTGCGAGCGGCGCCAGCCGCCGGTCACGACAGACAGCGCGGCCTTGCAGCGCGAATAGAGCCCGCCGGCATTGAGGATGTGGACCTCGAAGACGCCGCCATCGAGCCTGGCGCGCCGCCATTCGGCCCCGTCGAAGCGGTTGATGGTCACCAGCACCGCGTCGGCCTCGACATGGCGGAGGCCGTCGGCAGTGCGAATCTCGACCGAGATCGAACGCGTGAACAGGATCGAGCGCGTCGCCGCGACGGCAAAGGCGACATGGCGGCTGAAGGGAAAGCGCCTGCGCGCATATTCGCGCTCGCGCGCCATCAGGCTGAAGAAGCCCATGCCGGAAATCGAATGGAACAGCCTGTCGTTGACCTGGCCGATGTCGAGGGTGACCGGCTCGCCCTTGCAGAGCGCCTCGATCTGATGCTCGAGCGTACCGTAGAGGCCGAGATCGCGGCCGAGCACGTTGACGGTGCCCAGCGGCAGCACGCCGACCGGCCGGCCGGCCTCGAGCAGGACCGGCAGCACGCCGTTGATCGTGCCGTCGCCGCCGGCGACGACGGGTATGCAGCTCTCGTCCCTGATCGCCAGGGCAAGTGCGTCGCCGAGATCGCGCGGATGCACGAGCTTGACCGCGACCGAACAGTCATGGGCGGCGAAGGCCGAGCGGAGGCGATCTGCGAAGGCCTCCGGACCTGCAGCCAGGACCGTGCCTGCCTTGGCGTTGACCACGACGGTATGATGCATCGACGGTTCCCCCGGGAGCCGTTGCGGTTCGGTCGGGGATGGCAGATCCGCCAGGCTCATGACAAGGCGGGCTGGTGCCAATGACGATTGCCGAATCCTGGCGGCGCCTGTTCCGACTGAGCCTCCTCGACCTCTTCGGTCACAACCTCGAAGCGCTGCAGGATGTGCGGGCCGAAGGAATTCACCATAGCGACATCGGTCGCGTCCCGGCCGCGCGCGATCACGATGCGCCCGATCCGGGGCATGTTGTGACGGGCATCGAAGGTGTACCAGCGGCCGCTGAGGAAGACCTCGAACCAGGCGTTGAAATCCATCGGGGCCGGGTCCTTCGGCACGCCGATGTCGCCGAGATAGCCATTGCAGTAGCGCGCCGGGATGTTGAGGCAACGGCACAGGGCGATCGCCAGATGCGCGAAATCGCGGCAGACGCCGATGCGCTCATCGAAGGCTTCGGAAGCGGTGCGGGTGTTGCGGGCGAAATGGTAGCCGAAGGTGAGATGGTTGTGGACGAAGTCGACCACCGCCTGCACGCGCGGCCAACCGGGCTCGACCTGGCCAAACAGGCTCCAGGCCTGGGCACCGAGCTTGTCGGTCTCGCAATAGCGGCTGCCCATTAGATAGACGAGCGCCTCGTCGGGAAGCCTGGAGGGCACAACCTCGTGGGCAGCGAGGTTGACCGGGTCAGGCTCGCCCGAATCATGCGCGACGCCTTCGGAGCAAAGCAGGATGCCGCCGGCCGGAGCGACGATGCGGCGGCAGATGTTGCCGAACTGGTCGAGATATTGCGAAACCGGCACCGGCCGGTGCGGATCGCCGAGCGCGGTCACCATCATCTCGTCGGGCTGCATCAGGTCATGGCGACGCGAGGGATGAATGTCGAGCAGGGTGATCAGCGGCAAATCCTGCTGGCAGACGAGTTCGATACGATAGCCGTAGCGGATCTGCATGGCGCTCTCCTGGATTCACCGTGAGGTAATCGTCGCTCGATCCAATCGTTGCTAGATCATGGAGCGTTCGCGTGTGTCGAATTCAGGAGGCGCCACGCCCTGATCGCACTCCCCAAAAAATGGGCGGGATGCGGGTCAAAAGTCCCGCATCCCGCCGCCACGGCGATTCGGCTGGGGGGATAGCAACCGCCGCGACCTGCTTAAGGCCGGCCCTACATCATCCAGTAGGGCATCGTGCCGTAATAATCGTGGACGCGCTTGCCATAGGCTTTGTCGTCCCAGTCGGGCTCGCCCTCGCTGTCATACATGGGCGCCGCCGCGAGCTTCTCCTTGGTCAGCGGAACGACGTAGCCACCGCGATTGGTGTCGTAGTCGAGCACGCTCCAGGGGATCGGGTGATATTTCTCGCCGAGTCCGAGGAACCCGCCGAAGGACATGATGGCGTAGGCGACCTTACCGGTGTGCTTGTCCAGCATGACGTCGTAGATCTCGCCGAGATGGTCCCCGGTCGCATTGTAGACATCCGTACCGGCGACGCGTGCTCCCGCGATCAGCGGATTCTTCGATGAGACGGCCATGGTTTGAGCTGTCATCAGCTGCTCCTCCGGTTCGAGCGGCTTGTCTCGCCGCAGGCTGACTGGAGAACGTCGCTTCCCGGGAAAAGGTTCCGGCCAAAATTCATCTGCCGTTCAAATCGAGGGAGCCAATGATGCCGCCTGCGCACCGCGTGGGCACTCATGTGGGGAACTTTCCCCGCCACCCCTCGTTATGGGCGCAAGGCATCGGCCGATGCCCGGACGCCAAGGAGAAATCTGATGAAGAAGCTCGTAATCCTCGCCGCATTGGCCGCCTCCCTCGGAGCCTGCACGCAGCGCGAGCAGAATACGGGGGCTGGCGCCCTGATCGGCGCCGGTACAGGCGCTGTCATCGGTGGGCTCGCGACAGGACGCGCCGGCGGCGCGCTGGCGGGCGCCGCGATCGGCGGCGCCGGCGGCGCGATCATCGGCAACGCGTCGACGCCGGACACCTGCTATGGCCGCGACGAATACGGCCGTCGCTACCGCTACGCCTGCTGATCGACCTCAGCTTTCAGCGACAAGGCCCGCCTGGGAAGGCGGGCC
This sequence comes from Bosea vaviloviae, assembly GCF_001741865.1. NCBI lineage: Bacteria > Pseudomonadati > Pseudomonadota > Alphaproteobacteria > Hyphomicrobiales > Alloboseaceae > Allobosea > Allobosea vaviloviae. The sequence goes on along the minus strand of NZ_CP017147.1, from coordinate 2,205,845 downwards.
TTTTTGTTTCGCGTCGCCGACGGTCTGCTCAGACCTGTCCATAAGGTCCGAAGCGGCCGACGAAGCGGTGACGCGTGCCGGGATAGAGCAGCCGCACCGCCGTGACCGGGGCGCCCTGGTTCCAGGTCCGGCGCTCGACCAGCAGGCAGGCCGTGCCGGCCTCGATGGCGAGCAGGCGGGCCTCCTCCGCCTCGGCGGCGATGGCGCTGATCGCGTGCTCGGCCTGCGACCACAGGCTGTGCTGCAAGAGCCAGTCGCCCGGTGGCGTGGCCTTGAAATCCTCCTCAGCGGCGGCGGGCACCGTGGCGAGATGGATCACGCGCTCCTCCAGCACATGGGGCTGGCCGCTGCTGAAATGGCGGGTGACGAGATGCGCGACCCTCTCGCTGCGCTTCAGCCCGAAATGCGAAGCGAGTTCGGCCGAGGGGCGGCCGTCGCGCCGCGACAAGATCTCATAGGCATAAGCCTGGCCGAGCCCCCTGACCTCGTCGGGAATCGAGAGGATGTCGAGCATGGCGTGGCTTGCCGGCGGGCTCGCGACAATCGTCCCCGACCGCCGCCGCCGCGTGATCAGGCCCTCGCGCGCGAGCTGGACGAGGGCGCGGTGTACGGTCATGCGCGAGGCGCCGAGCTGCTCCATCAGCGCGTGTTCGGGCGGGACCGAAGTGCCCGGCGACCAGACGCCATTCAGGATCAGATCGCGGATCGCCCGCCTGATCTGGTCGTAGACCGGGCCGGCTCCATCGAGCTTCACCGCCTCCAGCCTGGTTTCCGCCATCGTCAAGCCGCCTTCAGCCGAGCAATTTTCGTATCGTCGCGGCAAAGCGCGTCTTGACCGGCTCGCGCCCGAGATGGCGCCCCTCCGCGACGACCCTGCGACCGCCGACGAAGACATCGCGCAACGGCAGCGCGTTGGCGGCGAAGATCGCGCTGTCGAGCGCGATCTCTCCGGCCTTGCCGAGCAGCGCCGGATGGTCGGCAGCAAGCGTCACGAGATCGGCGCGGCAGCCCGGCGCGAGCCGCCCGATGGCACGACCGCAGGCCTGCGCGCCGCCCACGCAAGCCGCCTGCCAGAGCGCGGCCCCGGTCGAGGCGCCGGCATCCGCCATCAAGGCGCGGCCGCGGTCGCGCAGGCGCTGGGAGTATTCGAGCTGGCGCAGCTCCGCCCCGGCATCGATCTGGATGTTGGAATCGCTGCCGATGCCGAAGGCTCCACCGGCCGCGCGATAGCGCACCCCGTCGAAGATGCCGTCGCCCAGGCTGGATTCGGTGATGGGGCAGAGGCCGGCGACCGCGCCGCTGCGGGCGATGCCATCGCGCTCGGCCTCGGTCAGATGCGTCGCGTGGATCAGGCACCAGCGCCGATCGAGCGTCGTATGCTCCATCAGCAATTCGACCGGGCGGCGGCCGGTGATCCTGAGGCTGTCCTCGACCTCGCGCATCTGCTCGGCGACATGGATATGCAGCGGGCCATCGGGCCGCAAACACGCCAGCCAATCGAGATCGTCGAGCGCGACCGCGCGCAGCGAATGCGGGGCGAGGCCGAGCCGCGCATCCGGCAGCGGGCGGATCGCCGCCGCGCTCGCCTCGATCAGGCTGAGGTAGGCGTCGCGCTCATTGATGAAGCGGCGCTGGCCATGGACGGAAGGCGTGCCGCCGAAATTGCCGAAACGATAGAACACCGGCAGCAAGGTCAGCCCGAGCCCCGTCTCCTGCGCCGCCGCGGCGACCGCGCCCGCCATGGCGGCGATATCGACATAGGCGCGCCCGTCCTTGTCGTGATGCAGATAGTGGAATTCGGCGAGCGCCGTGAAGCCGCCCTCCAGCATCTCGACGAAGGCCTGGGCGGCGATGGCCTGGACGTCGTCGGGATCGAGCCTGTCGAGGAAGCGGTACATCACCTCGCGCCAGGTCCAGAAGGAATCATCGCTCGCGCCACGCCGCTCCGACAGGCCGGCCATGCCGCGCTGGAAGGCATGGCTGTGCAGGTTCGGCATGCCGGGCAAGGCGAGACCGGGCAAACGCTCCGCATCCGGCGTGGCCGCAACGCCGGCTTCGATGCGCGTGATGACGCCGTCCGCGATCGTCAGCGTCACGTCATCGGCAAATCCGTCCGGCAGGAGGGCCTGCGCGAGATGCAGGGTCTGGTTCACGCGATCGCTCCAGCAGTCATTTGCGGCCCGCTTGCCAATTGCATATGCAATTGGCTAGCATAGTCCTGGGATAGGGATTGTCGAGAGGAAACGCGGGTGGCGCAACGGCCGGATGAGTTCCTGATCTGCGACCGGGTTTGGACGAATGCCCGGCTCGCCACGATGGCGGCAGGCTCCGGCACACCCTATGGCGCGATCGCAGATGGCGTCATCGCCGCACGCGACGGGCGCATCGTCTTCGCCGGAGCGAAAGGCGACGCGCCTGCCTTCGATGCGGTGGAGACGATCGACTGCGGCGGCCGCTGGATCACGCCCGGCCTGATCGACTGCCACACCCATCTGGTTTATGGCGGCGACCGCGCCCATGAATTCGAGCTGCGCCTTGAGGGCGCAAGCTATGAGGAGATCGCGCGCGCTGGCGGCGGCATCCTCTCCACCGTCAGGGCGACGCGGGCCGCAAGCGAAGCCGAACTCTTCGCCAGCGCCGACAGGCGGCTCGCCGCATTGATCGCGGAAGGCGTCACCACCGTCGAGATCAAATCCGGCTATGGGCTGGAGACGGAGACCGAGCTGAAGCAGCTTGCCGTGGCGCGCCGGCTCGGGCGCGAGCGGCCGGTCGGCGTGCGCACGACTTTCCTGGGCGCGCATGCGGTGCCGCCGGAATATAAGGGCCGCGCCAGTGACTATGTCGAGCTCGTCACTGGACCGATGCTGGACACTGTGGCCGCACGGGGACTGGCGGATGCGGTCGATGTCTTCTGCGAGGGCATAGCCTTCTCGCCCGAGGAAACCGCGCGCGTCTTCGCTGCCGCCAAGGCCAAGGGCCTCTCAATCAAGATCCATGCCGAGCAACTCTCCAATCTTGGCGGTGCGGCGCTGGCCGCCGAGCATGGCGCGCTCTCGGCCGACCATCTCGAATATCTCGACGAGGCCGGCGTCATCGCCATGGCTGGGGCCGGCACGGTTGCGGTGATCCTGCCCGGCGCCTTCTATTTCCTGCGCGAGACGCAAAAGCCGCCGATCGCGCTGCTGCGCCAGCATGGCGTGCCGATCGCGCTCGCGACCGACGCCAATCCCGGTTCCTCGCCGCTGACCTCGCCGCTCCTGGTGCTCAACATGGCCTGCACGCTGTTCCGATTGACGCCGGAAGAGGCGCTGGCCGGCCTGACCCGCAACGCTGCGCAGGCGCTGGGCTTAGGCCGCGAGATCGGCACGCTCGAGGCCGGCAAGCGCTGCGACCTCGCGATCTGGGAGATCGAGCGCCCGGCCGAGCTCGCCTACCGCATCGGCTTCAACCCGCTTCACGCCCGCATCTGGAACGGACAATGACCTCGCCTCTCCTGCTCACGCCCGGCCACGCCCCCCTGACGCATTGGCGCGACGTGCTCGCCGGCGCCTCGCTCACGCTCGACGCGGCAAGCGCCATCGCCGCGGCCCAGGCGATCGTCGACGACATCGTTGCCGCCGGCACCGTGACCTATGGCGTCAATACCGGCTTCGGCAAGCTCGCCAGCGTGCGCATCGCAGATGCGGACCTCGCGACGCTGCAGCGCAATCTGATCCTGTCGCATGCGGTCGGCACCGGCCCGGCCCTGCCCGACAGCGTGGTGCGCCTGATCCTCGCCATGAAGGCGGCGAGCCTAGCGCGCGGCGCCTCGGGCGTGCGCCCCGTCGTGGTCGAGGCGCTGCTCGGCGCGCTCGCGGCCGATGCCTTGCCGGTGGTTCCGGCGAAGGGTTCGGTCGGAGCCTCCGGCGATCTCGCCCCGCTGGCGCATCTGACAGCCGCCCTGATGGGGGTCGGCGAAATCAGGCTGAAGGGCATGGCGCTGCCGGCAGCGGAGGCCCTGTCGCGCATCGGCCAGGCCCCGCTCGCGCTCGGCGCCAAGGAAGGGCTCGCGCTGATCAACGGCACGCAGGTCTCGACCGCGATCGCGATCACGGCGCTCTCCGAGATCGCGCGCGTCTTCGACGCCGCGCTCGTTGCCGGTGCGCTCTCCGTCGATGCGCTGAAGGGCTCGGATACGCCGTTCGATCCCCGCATCCAGGCGCTGCGCGGCCAGCCCGGCCAGATCAGGGTCGCCGCCACCTTGCTGACGCTGATCGCGGGCAGCGAAATCCGCGACAGCCACCGCTTCGGCGATACGAAGGTGCAGGACCCCTATTCGCTGCGCTGCCAGCCGCAGGTGATGGGCGCGGTGCGCGACCTCCTCGGCAACACCGCCGCGACGCTCGGCATCGAGGCCAATGCCGTTACCGACAACCCCTTGGTACTCGGGCCGGGCGAGATCGTCTCGGGCGGCAATTTCCACGCCGAGCCGGTCGCCTTCGCGGCCGACATCCTCGCCATTGGGCTGTGCGAGATCGGCAATCTCTCGGAGCGGCGCATGGCGCTCTTGGTCGACCCAGTGATGAGCGGCCTGCCTCCCTTCCTGGCGCGTGACGCCGGGCTCAACTCCGGCTTCATGATCGCACAGGTGACGGCCGCCGCCTTGGCGTCCGAGAACAAGCAGAAGGCCTATCCGGCTTCCGTCGACACCATCCCGACCTCCGCCAATCAGGAGGACCATGTCTCGATGGCGACGCATGGCGCCTACCGCCTGCTCGACATGGCCAAGAACGCCGCCAGCATCATCGGCATCGAATTGATGGCGGCGGCAGAGGCGATCGAGCATCACCGGCCGATGAAGACGAGCCCACGGCTGGAACCGGTGCTGGCTCTGTTGCGCGGACGCATCGCGCCGCTGACGGCCGATCGCTATCTCGCCCCGGATCTCGCGGCAGCGACGGACCTCGTGCTCAGCGGCGCGGTCGGTCAGGCGGCGGGGTTGGATAGTTTTGCGGAGTTCGCGGCGTGATGGTGTGCGTCATTCTCGGGCGCAGCGGAGCGGAGACCCGAGGATCTCGGGCAAGAGATGCTCGGGTCAAGCCCGAGCATGACGGAAGGCTCATCCCATGACTGACATCGTCACCGTCACCCCAGGCCCCTCGCCCTTCATCCTCTCGATGCCCCACCCCGGCACCGGATTGCCCGGCGAGGTCCGCACCGCTCTCAACGAGACCGGCCGCAGCATGCCTGACACCGACTGGCACATGCGCCAGCTCTATGGCTTCACCGAGCGCTTCCGGCCGACGATCGTCGAGGCGGGGCTGTCGCGCTATGTCATCGACGTCAATCGCGACCCCTCCGGCGTCTCGCTCTATCCCGGCCAGGCGACCACCGAGCTTGTCCCGACCACGCGTTTCGACGGCGAGCCGATCTGGACTGCGCCACCAGATGCGGCCGAGATCGAGCGGCGACGCCAAGCCTATTTCCAGCCCTATCATGAGGCGCTGGCCGCCGAGATCACCCGCGTGAAGGCGCTTCACGGCTGGTGCCTGCTCTGGGACTGCCACTCGATCAAATCGGTGATCCCGCGCCTGTTTCCCGGCACGCTGCCGAGCTTGAATCTCGGCACGAATTCGGGCGCGAGCTGCGCGGCGCCCATTGAGGCGGCGGCTGTCGCCGCGATGGCGGGCCAGCCCTTCAGCCAGATCGTCAATGGCCGCTTCAAGGGCGGCTGGATCACGCGCCATTACGGCAAGCCGGGCGAGCATGTGCACGCGATCCAGATGGAGATCGCGCTCTGCGCCTATCTCACCGATGAGGCGCCGCCCTGGACCTTCGACGAGGCCAAGGCGGCCAAGCTCCAAGCCGCCCTCTCCAGCATCATCGCCGCCGCGCTCGACGCGGCCGCCAGCTTCGAAAAGGCTCAAGCATGACCCGTATCGACAACAGCCGCGTCATCCGTAGCCCACGCGGCAGCGAGCTCTCGGCCAAGAGCTGGCTGACCGAGGCGCCTTTGCGCATGCTGATGAACAATCTCGACCCCGATGTCGCGGAGAAGCCGGGCGAGCTCGTGGTCTATGGCGGCATCGGCCGCGCGGCGCGGACCTGGGAGGATTTCGACCGGATCTGCGCCTCGCTGCGCTCGCTCGAGGCTGATGAGACCTTGCTTGTGCAATCCGGCAAGCCGGTCGGCATCTTCAGGACGCATACGGACGCGCCGCGCGTGCTGATCGCCAATTCGAACCTCGTCCCGGCCTATGCCAATTGGGAGCATTTCCACGAGCTCGATAAGCTCGGGCTGATGATGTACGGCCAGATGACGGCCGGCTCCTGGATCTATATCGGCACGCAAGGCATCGTTCAGGGCACTTACGAGACCTTCGTCGAGGTCGGCCGCCAGCATTATGGCGGCTCGCTCAAGGGCAAATGGATCCTGACCGGAGGCCTGGGCGGCATGGGCGGGGCGCAGCCGCTCGCCGCCACCATGGCCGGCGCCTCGATGATCGCGGTCGAGTGCAAGCCCTCCTCGATCGATTTCCGCCTGCGCACCCGCTATCTCGACGAGAAGGCTGCCAGCATCGACGAGGCGCTGGAGATCGTCGAGCGCGCCCATAAGCAGGGCAAGGCCGTCTCGGTCGGCGTGCTCGGCAACGCGGCCGATGTGTTTACCGACATGGTCCGCCGCGGCATCCGCCCCGATGTCGTCACCGACCAGACCTCGGCGCATGATCCGCTCAACGGCTATCTGCCGGCCGGCTGGACGCTGCAGGAATGGGAGGAGCGTCGGGAGCGTGACCCCGCCGGGACGATCCTGGCGGCGAAGGAATCGATGGCGACGCATGTGCGCGCCATGCTCGATTTCCAGAAGATGGGCGTACCGACGCTCGATTACGGCAACAACATCCGCCAGATGGCGAAGGATATGGGCGTCGCTGACGCCTTCGATTTCCCTGGCTTCGTGCCGGCCTATATCCGGCCGCTGTTCTGCCGCGGCATCGGGCCGTTCCGCTGGGCAGCACTCTCCGGCGACCCCGAGGACATCTACCGTACCGACCAGCGCGTGAAGGAGCTGATGCCGAACGACACGCATCTGCACAACTGGCTCGACATGGCGCGCGAGCGCATCCAGTTCCAGGGCCTGCCCGCCCGCATCTGCTGGGTCGGGCTGGGAGACCGGCATCGGCTCGGCCTCGCCTTCAACGAGATGGTGGCCAAGGGCGAGCTCAAGGCCCCGATCGTGATCGGTCGCGACCATCTCGATTCCGGCTCCGTCGCCTCGCCCAACCGCGAGACCGAAGCGATGAAGGACGGCTCGGACGCGGTCTCCGACTGGCCGCTGCTGAACGCCTTGCTGAACACGGCGGGCGGCGCGACCTGGGTCTCACTGCATCATGGCGGCGGCGTCGGCATGGGCTATTCGCAGCATTCGGGCGTGGTCATCGTTGCCGACGGCACGCCGGAAGCCGCGAAAAGGCTGGAGCGCGTACTCTGGAACGACCCGGCGACCGGCGTGATGCGCCATGCCGATGCGGGCTACGAAATCGCGATCGACTGCGCCAAGGCGAAGGGGCTGAAGCTGCCAGGCATTCTCGGTTGAATATGCGCCTGATCCGAGCCAGCGAATGCCGCGCCATGCCGTGGAAGAATGGCGGCGGCACCACGACCGAAATCGCCGTGCATCCGCAGGGCGCCTCGCTCGATGCCTTCGACTGGCGCATCTCCATGGCGCATGTCGGCGGCGACGGGCCGTTCTCGAGCTTCCCCGGCATCGACCGGACCCTTGCGGTGCTGCGCGGTAACGGTATCCGCCTCGCCTTCAGCGATGGTGAAACGATCACGCTCGACAGACAGACGAAGCCCTTCGCTTTCGCAGCCGACCGCGCTGTCGCGGGGCAACTCGTCGCCGGACCGATCGACGACCTCAACGTGATGAGCCGGCGTGGCGGCTGGGCTCATGCGATGCGGCGGCTGACGGGACCGGGGCCGCATGCGCTTGAAGCCCATGCGGGGCTGCTCGTCCTCGTCGCCCACGCCGGCGGCTGGGCGGTAACGGCGGCGCGCCGGACGGAGGCACTCGCGCCCGGCGACAGCGCGCTCCTGGAAAGCCCTGGGAACGTTGAACTCAGCGCCGACAACCCCGAAAGCGAGATCTTCGCGATCACGCTACAGCCGATGAGCTGACACGCATGCGTCAGGCTCGCCCTTGGGCGATCTTCGGCGAACAGCCCTCGTCCGCGCAGGCCTTTGGCGGCGTCGCGATCCTGGCAACGGTGACGCTGGTGCGGCGGGAATAGGGCCGCGACGCCCTCTTCCCTTCTCCCCTGGCGGGAGAAGGTGGCTCGGCGAAGCCGAGACGGATGAGGGGGCGCTGTGAGCTTTCCATCTAGCCGAATACGACGCCAACCTGACAGGGCACGGCGCCCCCTCATCCGGCGCTACGCGCCACCTTCTCTCCCGCCAGGGGAGAAGGGTTTCCAGCGCTCTTCCACTAGCCGCCCCCCTATTGCGGCTGCTCCATGTAGCCGCGCGTCATCGGCAGCGTGTCGAGGCGCTTGGTGAGCTGGAACTGGAAGACGACGAGGTCGTCATGCCGGAAGCTCGCCTCCGAAGCCGCGAGATAGAACTCCCACATCCGGGCGAAGCGCTCGTCATACATCGCGACCGCCTCCGTGCGGCGCGCGAGGAAACGCTCGCGCCAGGCCTTCAGCGTCTCGGCATAATGCAGGCGGAGCACCTCGACATCGGAGATGATCAGGCCCTCATGCTCGATCGCCGCCGTCACCTCCGACATCGCCGGGATATAGCCGCCCGGGAAGATGTATTTGGCGATGAAGGGATTGGTCGCGCCCGGCGGCGAACAGCGGCCGATCGTGTGGATCAGCGCGACGCCGTCTTCCTTCAACAGCTCCGCGACCTTGCGGAAGAAGGTGCGGTAATAGCCGACGCCGACATGCTCGAACATGCCGACCGAGACGATCCGGTCGAAGCGTTCCGGGACATCCCGGTAGTCCTGCAGGCGAAAATCGACCGGCAGGCCTGCGGCCGCCGCGCGCTCCTTGGCAACAGCGAGCTGCTCCTGCGAGAGCGTGACGCCGGTCACGTTCGCGCCGGTCTCGCGCGCGATCGTCAGGCCGAGCCCGCCCCAGCCCGAGCCGATATCGAGCACCTCATGGCCCGGCCTGATCGCGAGCTTGGCCATGATGTGCCGCTTCTTGGCGATCTGGGCCTCGGCGAGCGAGGTCTGCGGCGTCGGGAAATAGGCGCAGGAATACTGCATGTCCTCGTCGAGGAAGAGCCGGAAGAACTCCGATTTGAGGTCGTAGTGATGGGCGACATTGCGCCGCGCCCAGCCGAGCGTGTTGTGCTGTTGGAAGCGCCGGACGCTCGTCCTCAGCGTTGCCAGCGCCCTCCAGGCCGTCGGGCGGTTGCGCGCCACTCCTGCGACCAGCACGTCCAGCAGATCATAGAGGCTGCCGCGCTCGACCACGACACGCCCTTCCATCACCGCTTCACCCAGCGCCAGTTCCGGGTCCAGCGCGAGCTGGAGCTCGGTCGGCCGGTCGGCGATGCGCATCCTGAATGTCGGCGTACTTCCCTTCCCGACGGATTGTAGCGATCCATCGGGGAACACAACATCGATCCGCGGCTCCTTCACCAGCCGGGACAACATCCTTGCGATAAACGCGTGCATCGGCCCCACCTCATGGCAGCACCCCTTTGGAAATAAGATGGCAATCGTCCAGCGCAACAAAATAGCCCTTTTTATGCAATTCCGACCATCGCCAGCCGCATAACGAGCGAGTGGCGGGCCGATTGTTGCGCGGGCAGGTTCTAGTGGACCTCCGCCGCCAGCACGGCCTCGACGCGGATCTCCTCGACCAGCCGCTCCTTCAGCGCTACGAATTCCGGGCTGGTCTTGATGGTGTAGGGTCGCGGATGGGGCAGATCGACCGCGATATCGGCCTTGATCCGGCCGGGCCGGGCGCTCATCACCACGACGCGCGAACCGACGAAGATCGCCTCCTCGATATCGTGGGTGACGAAGAGCACGGTCTTCTGCTCGCGCTCCCAGATGCCGAGCAGCATCTCCTGCATCAAGGCGCGGGTCTGGTTGTCGAGCGCCCCAAAAGGCTCGTCGAGCAGCAGGATCTTGGGGTCGTTGGCGAGCGCGCGCGCAATCGCGGTGCGCTGCTGCATGCCGCCTGATAGCTGTTTGGGGAAATGATCGACGAAGGCGGAGAGCCCAACGCGTCCGGCCCAGTCGCGGGCGCGATCGAGCCGCTCGCGCTCGGGCACGCCCTTCTCGCGCAGGCCGAAGGCGATGTTCTCGATCACCGTCAACCAGGGAAACAGCGTGTAGCTCTGGAAGACGAAGCCGCGATCGGCGCCCGGCCCGGAAACAGGCGCACCGTCGAGCAGGATGCGGCCCTCGCTTGCCGTCTCCAGCCCGCCGATGATGCGCAACAGCGTGGATTTTCCGCAGCCCGACGGGCCAAGGATCGTGATGAAGTCGTTATCGGCGACGCTGAGCGTCGTCGGCGTCAGAGCCCGCGTCGGCTGGCCGCCGCGCTGGGCCGGAAAGACCTTGCCGACATTCTCGATGATCAGCTTGCTCATCGAGCCGCCCATGGAAACAGGCGCTGATTGACCGCCTTGAACAGGAAATCCGAGACCAGGCCGATCAGCCCGATGACGATGATGCCGAAGATGATCTGGCCGGTGTTCAGCAGCGCCTGGCTGTCGGTGATCATGTGGCCGATGCCCGATGACGAGCCGATCAATTCGGCGACGATGACATAGGTCCAGGCCCAGCCGAGCACCAGGCGGAAAATCTCGGCGATCTCGGGGGCGGCATTGGGCAGGAGCACGCGGCGCACCACGGAGGTGTCGGTCGCGCCCAGCGTATAGGCTGCGTCGACGAGATCGCGCCGGATCGAGCCGACGGCAACCGCGATCATCAAGATGAGCTGGAAGACCGAGCCGATGAAGATGACCAGCAGCTTCTGCGCCTCGCCGATACCGGCCCAGAGGATCAGGAGCGGAATGAAGGCCGAGGCCGGCAGATAGCGCGCGAAGGAGACGAAGGGTTCGAGGAACGCCTCGACCGGCTTGTAGGCGCCCATCAGGATGCCGAGCGGCAAGGCGACGACGACCGCCAGCACGAAGCCGCCGATGACGCGCCAGATCGTCATGCCGATATCGAAGGCGAAGCCGTACTGGACCAGCAGGCTATAGCCTTCCCGCAGCATGGTGAGCGGGTCGGCCAGGAACAGCCGCTGCACATAGCCGCCGAAGGTCGCGACGGACCAGAGCACGACGAACAGCGCGAAGAAGGCGACACCGTAGCCGATCCTTGCGCCGCCGGAGACCGGCTGAAGCGGTTTCATGCGGCGGCTCCGATCGTGCCCGCGACCGAGGCCAGCTCCCGCCAGGGTTCGATCGACCAGAAGCCGGCCGCCGCGCCCGAGCTCGAAGGCAGGACGAAGGCCGCGGTTGCCGCGATCTTCGCCGCTTGCGGGCCGTAGGACATCGCCTGACCTGGGAGTCCGAGAGCCGCTTGCGCCGCCCGCTTGCCGTTGAAGGCGACGATGGCTGGGGCATGCGCCCTGATCTTGCTCATAAAGCCCTCGATATCGAAATGGGATCTCAGCAAGGCGGCGTCCGGCCCCGACGTCGCCTTGGCGACGTCGGTCAAGCCGATGCCGTATCGCGGCAGATCGCGGAAATCCATCGGGCCGAGCCGCTCAGCGATCAGCCCGACCTCATGCAGGGTTTTCCAGAACTTGTTGCCCGGCCCGGCATAATAGGCCCCGCGACGTGCCGAGACCGCCCCGGCCTGCGTGCCGCAAAACACGATACGCAAGCCAGGACGCAAGACATCGGGCAGGATCACGCGGTTCAGCCGCCGATGACGTATTTCGTCTCGACCAGCGTGCCGAGATCCGGCTTCGCCTTGATCAGGCCGATCTCGAGCAGGAGGTCGGCGGCCTTGGCGGAGAAAGCCTGCCATTCCCCGGAGAAGAACGCCTTGTTCCCCGCGGCATCCGACCAGCGCAGGTAAGCGGCCGACTTGCCGAACTGCTCGCCGCTCTGCTTCACATCGGCGCCCATGATGCCATAGGCCTTGTCCTTCTCGGCCTTGATCAGGTCCAGCGCCTCGAAGTAGCTTTTGGTCAGGGCGGCAGCCGCCTTCTCGTCGACGAGGAAGGCCGGCGTGCAGCCGAACGTGTCCATCACCATCGGGTAGTCGAGCGTGGTGGCGATGATCTTGCCGGCCTCCGGCTTGTCGCGCACGGCGGAGAGGTAGGGCTCATAGGTCAGGGCCGCGTCGTTCTGGCCGGCGATGAAGGCCTGCGCCGCCGGGCCCGGCTCCATATTGACCACCGTCACGTCCTTGATGGACATGCCGTTCTCCTTGAGGAACCAGGCCAGCGCGAAATAGGGCGAGGTGCCCGGAGCCGAGGCCGCCACCGTCTTGCCCTTGAGATCCTTGATCGAGCCGATGGCGCTGCGCGTCACCATGCCGTCGGCGCCGTAGCTCTTGTCGAGCTGGAAGATCTGCTTGCTCTTCACGCCCGCGCCGTCCCAGACGATCCAGGTCTCGACGGTCGTCGCGGCGCATTGGATGTCGCCCGAGGCGATGGCGAGATGGCGGTCCTTCTGCGGGATCTTCTTGATCGTCACGTCGAGGCCGTTCTTGGCGAAGATCCCGGCCTCCTTGGCGAGCACCAGCGGGGCAAAGCCGGTCCAGCCCGAGATACCGATGGCGACCTTGGTCTGTGCCTGCGCGGCGCCCGCCGCAACCAATCCGGCGAGCCCGATGCCGGCCAATGCCGCGATGCGCTTCAAAGCTGTCATGACGTGAGCCTTCCCCTGTTGTCGTCGGATGATCCGGGCGGCGAGACGCCACCGCAAGCTGAAGCAGACCCAGATGCAACCTTCGTTCCAGGGAAGGTTAAATGCATATGCAAATCCGTCAAGCCGCGCCCTCAAGCCGCGCACTCAAGCCGCACCCTTGGCACCCATCACGCGATCTCGACCCCGCCATGAATTTCTCGCGTTTGACAGTGCGCCAAACATCTTTTCCCCTGAGGCCTCCTTTCGCGCTCAGCGCGTTCTCCACCAACCCTGTCCGGGATGATCCGAATGAACGGCGCCGACCGCCTCTGCGACACGCTCCTCGTCAACGACGTGGATGTCTGCTTCGCCAATCCCGGCACATCCGAGATGCATTTCGTCGCAGCGCTCGACCGCAAGCCGCAGATGCGCTGCGTGCTCGGCCTGTTCGAGGGCGTGGTGACGGGCGCTGCCGACGGCTATGCCCGCATGGCCGACAAGCCGGCCGCGACCCTGCTGCATTGCGGGCCCGGCATGGCGAACGCGCTCGCCAACATGCACAATGCAAGGCGCGCCTGGACCCCGATGATCAACGTCGTCGGCGACCACGCGACCTATCATCTCCAGCACGACGCGCCACTGACCAGCGACATCGAGAGCCTGGCCAAGCCGATGTCGCATTTCGTCCGCCGCATCGCCTCGGCCGAGGATGTCGGCCCGGCGATCGAAGAAGCCTATGTCGCCTCGCTGACGCTGCCGGGCGTCACCACCGTCATCCTGCCGGCCGATTGCGCCTGGAACGGTGTCGAGCCGGCCGAGCTGAAGCCGGTGAAGCTGCCCGCGCTGAAGAGCGTCGACGCCACCACGATCCGCGACATCGCCGCCGGGCTGCGCAAGCATGGCACGCGCGCCGCGATCATGCTGACCGGGCTCGCACTGCGCGAGGCGCCGATGGAGATGGCGGCGCGCGCCTGCGCCGCGACGGGCGCGAAGATCTTCAGCCAGATGTCGAACGGGCGCGTTCAGCGCGGCGCCGGCCGCGTCGCAATGCCCAAGATCCACTACCCCGTCGACAAGGCGCTCGATCAGCTCAAGGACATCGACTATCTCGTGCTGGTCGGCGCGCAGATCCCGGTCGGCTTCTTCGCATATCCCGGCAAGCCCGGGCGGCTGGTCCATGAGGGCTGCGAGATCGTGACCTTGGCCCGGCCCGGCGACGATCTGCCCGGCACGGTCGCCGCCCTCACCGACGAGCTCGGCGCGACGAAGACCGCGCCTGCCTTCATCGCCCCGCCGCGCCGGGAGCAACCGGCGCTGCCGACGGGAACGCTCGACGCCGACAAGGTCTGCAGCATCGTCTCGACCCTGCTGCCGGAGAACTGCATCGTCTGCGACGAATCCGTCTCGTCTGGCCGGATGTTCTATTTCGACTGCTACAGCGCGCCGCAGCACGACTATATCCAGCTCACCGGCGGTGCGATCGGCGAGGGCATCCCGCTCGCGGTGGGCGCTGCGGTCGCCTGCCCCGACCGCAAGGTCATCGGCATGCAGGCGGACGGCTCGGGCATGTATACGGTGCAGGGGCTGTGGACGCAGGCGCGCGAGAATCTCGATGTCGTCACGGTGATCTTCGCCAACCGGACCTATGCGATCCTGCATGGCGAGATGCGCGCCGTCGGCGTCAATGATTTCGGCCGCAACGCCAAGCTGATGCTGAACCTCGACGAGCCGGCGCTGGACTGGGTCTCGATGGCGCGCGGCCTGGGCGTCGAAGCCGCCCGCGCCACGACGGCGGAGGAGTTCACCAAGCTGTTCAAGGGCGCGCTCGGCAGGAAGGGGCCGTTCCTGATCGAGGCGGTGATCTGAACTCTTCCTTCTCCCCACCCATCTCGCTTCTCCCCACCCATCTCGGGCTTGCCCGAGATGGGAAAGGCAAGTGTCAAAGTCGGCAACAGCCGACTTGATCGGGTGGCATGGCGAAGCCATGACGGATGAGGGCAGACCCTCGACCTAAAGAAGAAAGGGCCGCTGGCGCGACCCTTCCCTCATCCGTCTGCTATGCAGACACCTTCTCCCCCAAGGGGAGAAGGAGATCCCCTACTTGAACCCACCCAGGAACGCATCCAGACAGCCGCCGATCGCCTCGATCGCGTAGCCGCCCTCCTGCACCACCAGCGTCGGCAGGCCGAACGCCTTCACCTTCGCGCCGATCGTGCCGAAATCGGCCGCGTCGAGCTTGAGCACCCCGATCGGGTCGTCCTTGTGGGCGTCGTAGCCGAGCGCGATCACCAGCGCGTCCGCCCCAAAAGCCTTGATCGCCGCGCCGGCCTTGTCGACCGCCGCCGCCATCGCCTCTCCACCCGTGCCATGGGCCAGCGGCAGGTTGAGGTTGAAGCCCTCGCCCGGGCCATTGCCGGTCTCGTCGGCATAGCCGGTGAAGAAGGGGTAGTAGTCCACCGGGTCGGCATGGACCGAGATCGTCAGCACATCGTCGCGACGGTAGAAGATCTGTTGCGTGCCGTCGCCGTGATGGGCGTCGACATCGAGGATCACGACCTTGCCGAATTTCGAGCGCAGGCGCTGCGCCGCGACAGCCGTGTTGTTGATGTAGCAGAAGCCGGTGGCGCGGTCGGCGCGGGCATGGTGGCCCGAGGGGCGGCAGAGCGAATAGACCGCGCGCTCGCCGGACAGGATGGCGTCGGCGCCGGCGACCGCCGTCTCGGCCGAACGCAAGGTCGAGGTCCAGCAATGCTCGCCGACCGGAACCGAGAGATCGCCGAGATACCAGCCGAGCTGGCCCATGATCCCGGTCGGCCGGCATGGCGGCCGGACGGATTCGTCGGTGCGTCCGCTCCAATAGGGGAAGGTGTTGGGCCAGGCTTCCGGCCCGCGCTCGGGCAATTCCAGCCAGCGCGGCCAGAGCGTCTCGAGGAAGCGCACGAAGCCCTCGCTGTGAACGGCGAGAATCGGGTCGGTGCCGCTGGCGGCCGGCTGCTCGGGCGTGACGCCGTGCTTCTTCAGCGCGCCGAGCAATTGCGCCGTGCGCTCGGGCAGGTCCTTGGGCGCAACGATCTGGCCGAAGCGCATATATTGCTTGGGGTCATGGAGCGACTGGTCGGGGTGATAGAAGGCGCGCATGCGTGAGACGGTCCCTGGAACGAGCGAAGGCGGTATAGTTGAGCAGAGGGGGCGGATGCTAGCAAAGCCCGCGCCGCGCCGTCAGGCCGCAGCGACGCTGCCCCGCCCTGCATCAGTCGAGGGGTCCGCCGGCATGAGGCTCGCCGCGACGAGCTTCGAATAGCGGTAGCCTTTGCACGAAACCACAGCCGTGACGCCGCAGGAAAGCCTTGCTCCCGCCAAATGCCTCAAGAAGCACCGCGCGGAGCGCGATCAAGCCATCAGGGTTTCGGCGCGATCAGTGCGGTGAATTCGGCGGCGAGCTCGGCGACGTCGTAGCGGCCTGGGCGATACCAGTCGGTCGAGCCGTTCAGCGCGCCGAGCAGGAAATTGCGCAGCGCCTCGGGCGCTCGCTCGCCCGGCAGCACATCCGCGGCCTGCATCTCGGCGACAAGCTCGCGCCAGACCTCCTCATAGGCGCGGCGCACCCGGCGCACGCTGTCGGGCGCGGGCGACGCCCCGAAGGTGAAGGTCTTGATGCTGGCCGAGGTGTAGTCGCCATGGCCGTGGAGCGCGGTGAGATGCGCGCCGATCGCCGCCTCGAGCCGCTCGCGCGGCGTGGCCTCGGCATGCCCGGCCAGGGCCGCGACGACCGCCTCATGGACGAAGCGGACGCCGTCATTGACCACCGCCTCGACGATCTCCTCCTTCGAGGCGAAATGGTAGTAGAGGCTCGCCTTGCGGATGCCGACGGCCTCGGCGATCTCGCGCAAGGTCGTCTGGTGGTAGCCGCCCGAGCGCAGCAGGCGCGCGGCGGTGTCGAGGATGAGCCGGCGCGAACCGCCTTCGGCGGGCTCGCGACCGCCCTTTTCTACCGCCACCATCACCGCGTGTCGTCCCGGACAAGCGGCGAAGCCGCGCCGATCCGGGACCCATGCCCGAACCTTTCAGAAAAGCGTTCTGGCATGGGTCCCGGGTCTCCGCTTCGCTGCGCCCGGACGACGGCGCGCGTGGCAGAAAAGAAGAGCGCTCGCTCACAGCCGCTTCGCGACCTCTTCAAGCATCACTTCGGTCGCGCCGCCGCCGATCGACTGGACGCGGGCGTCGCGGGTCATGCGCTCGATCGTGCTTTCGCGCATGAAGCCCATGCCGCCATGGAACTGCAGGCAGGCATACATCACCTCGTTGACCAGCTCGCCACAATAGGCCTTGACCATCGAGACTTCCCTGGTCGCCTCAAACCCCTGCGCGTCGAGCCAGGCCGCGTGGTAGACGAGCTGGCGGCCGGCCTCGACCTTGCCGGCCAGCGTCGCCAGCTTCTGGCGGATGGCTTGCTTGTCCCAGAGCGGCGCACCGAAGGCCTTGCGGGTCTTGACGTAGTCAAGCGTCAGATCGATCGCGGCCTGGGCCTCGCCGATCGCCATGGCGCCGATCACCGTGCGCTCGTTCTGGAAGTTGCTCATGATCGCGTAGAAACCGCGCCCCTCCTGGCCGAGCAGGTTCTCGGCTGGAATGCGGCAGTCCTCGAAGACCAGCTCGGCGGTGTCGGAGGAGCGCCAGCCATGCTTGTCCAGCGCACGCGAGACGCGGAAGCCCGGCGTGCCCTTCTCGACCAGGAAGATCGAGACCGATTGCGACGGCTTGGCCGCGAGGTCGGTCTTGGCGGCGACGCAATAAAGATCGGCATGGACGCCGTTGGTGATGAACATCTTTGCGCCGTTGAGCACGTAATGGTCGCCCTCGCGCCGGGCCGTGGTGCGGATGCCCTTCACGTCAGAGCCGGCATCGGGCTCGGTGACGGCGACCGCGACGATCTTTTCGCCGGCGATGATGTCGGGCATGAATGTGTCGCGCTGGGCCTGGCTGCCGGCATTGAAGATATGGACCGAGGCCATGTCGGTGTGGACCAGCGCCGTGATGGCTGCACCCGAGAAGGTCGAGCGGCCGAGCTCCTCGGCCAGCACCACGGTCGCCAGCGTATCCATCTCCGAGCCGCCATATTCGCTGGGGTAGCGGATGCCGAAGAATCCGAGCGCACCCATGCGCTTCAGCACCTCGCGCGGCACGAAGCCGGCTTCCTCCCAGGCCAGCCCATGCGGCTTGATCTCGGTCTCGACGAAGCGGCGGACCTGGTCGCGCAGCGCCTCGTGCTCCTCGGTGAAATAGGGCGAGCGGCGCGGGGCTTCACCGCCCGCCTTGATCGTCTCGGCTGCCGTCATGGTCTGTTCTCCCGCGCTTGACCTGTGCGCTTCAATCCGCCTACCTAACGGACGGTAGGTGAATTTGCGGTGACGTTCAACCCGTCATTGCGAGTGTGAGCCGAAGCAATCCAGAAGGTCTCGCTCGATCCCACTGGATTGCTTCGTCGGCTTCGCCGCCTCGCGATGACGGTTGACGGCGGCGCGACAGGAACAGAGCCATGAAAGACACCAATCGGGTGGAAACCGCCAGCGCCCCTCCCCCGCTCGCCGCGATGCTCGCCACTCTGCGCGAGCGCCATGCATTGGTCGCCGCAGGTGGCGGCGACACCATGCGCGCCCGCCATGAGCAACGTGGAAAAATCATGGTGCGCGAGCGCATCGATCTCCTGCTCGATCCGCAGACGCCCTTCCTCGAACTCTCGCCGCTCGCCGCCTGGGGGCTCTATGGCAACGAAGTGCCGGGCGCAGGCATCGTCACCGGTATCGGCATCGTGCAGGGCCGCGCCTGCATGCTGATCGCCAATGACGCGACGGTGAAGGGCGGCTCCTTCTTCGCCGAAACCGTGCGCAAGCATCTGCGCGCACAGGAGATCGCCGGAGAGCATCGCCTGCCCTGCCTCTACCTCGTCGATTGCGGCGGCGCCTATCTTCCCGAGCAGGACCGCGTCTTCCCCGACCGCGATCATTTCGGCGGCTCCTTCTACAACCAGTGCCGGATGTCGGCGGCGGGAATCCCGCAGATCTCACTGGTCTTCGGCGGCGCGACGGCGGGCGGGGCCTATATCCCGGCGCTGTCGGACGAGGTTATCATGGTCAAGGGCACCGGCCGCATCCATCTCGGCGGCCCGCCGATCGTGAAGGCCGCCATTCACGAGATCGTCGATGGCGAGACGCTGGGTGGGGCCGAGATGCACACGCAAGTCTCGGGCGTCGCCGACCATCTCGTGCTGACGGAAATGGAAGGCCTGGCCAAGCTGCGCGAGATCGTCGGCTCGCTCGGTGATGCAGGCAGGCTGGTCGAACCGCCGCATGAACCTGCCCCGCCGAAGCTCGACCCGGCGGACCTCGTCGAGCTCGTGCCGACCGACCTGCGCCGCCCTTACGACGTGCGCGACGTCATTGCCCGCATCATCGACGACAGCGCCTTCAACGCCTTCAAGCCCGATTATGGCGCGACACTGGTGACGGGCTTCGCCCGCATTCACGGCCACCCCGTCGGCATCATCGCCAATAACGGCGTGCTGTTTTCTGAAAGCGCGGTGAAGGGTGCGCATTTCATCGAGCTCTGCGACCAGCGCCAGATTCCGCTGCTCTTCCTGCAGAACATCACCGGCTTCATGGTCGGCACCGAGGCAGAGCGCGGCGGCATCGCCAAGCATTCCGCCAAGCTGGTCTATGCCGTCTCGAATGCGCGCGTGCCGAAATACACCGTGCTGATCGGCGGCTCCTATGGCGCGGGCAATTACGGCATGTGCGGACGCGGTTTCCGCCCGCGCTTCCTGTTCTCCTGGCCCAATGCCCGCATCGCCACGATGAGCCCGGAGGTCGCGGCCAATGTCGTGACGGAGCTGCGCCGACAATCGCTCAAGGGCGCCACCGATGAGGCCGCCATCGCTGCGCTCGACGCCAGGACCCGCGCCCAGTTCGAGGAGCAGAGCGACCCCTATTACGCCACCGCCCGGCTCTGGGACGACGGCATCATCGAGCCGGGGCAGACGCGCGACGTGCTCGGCCTGTGCCTCTCGCTGGCAGCGGGCGAGCCGCGCGATACCTCGCCCCGCCCCGTGTACCGGATGTGATGGTGATGCTCAGAAACCTCCGCTGTCATTCCGGGGCGGCCCGCAGGGCCGAGCCCGGAACCCAGAACCGATGCCGGTTCAAGGAAAAACGAGGGCGCGATGCCGCTCTTTCTGAAAGGGCATCGGCTCTGGGTTCCGGGCTCAGGCCTGCGGCCTGCCCCGGAATGACGGGCGCGGTTCCAACAGATCTCCGGCGAGGCATTTGATGTTCGACACCATCCTGATCGCCAATCGCGGCGAGATCGCCTGCCGCATCATCAAGACCTGCCGGCAGATGGGGATCCGTACCGTCGCGGTGCATTCGCAGGCCGACCGCGATGCGCTGCATGTGCGCCTTGCCGACCAGGCCGTGGATATCGGCCCCGCACCTGCCCGCGAGAGCTATCTGCGCGCGGACAAGATCATCGCGGCGGCGCTCGCCACCGGCGCGCAGGCGATCCATCCAGGCTACGGCTTCCTGTCCGAGCGGCTCGACCTGATTGCCGCATGCGAGGCCAACGGCATCAGCTTCATCGGGCCCTCCAGCGCGGCGATCGACGCGATGGGTGACAAGATTCGCTCCAAGCAGATCGCGCGCGACGCCGGCGTGCCGGGCGTGCCCGGCTATGACGGCGCCGATCAGTCGCCGGAGGTCTTGCGTCGGGAGGCGCTGCGCATCGGCCTGCCGGTGATGGTCAAGGCCTCGGCCGGCGGCGGCGGCAAGGGCATCCGCAAGGTCGAGCGCGCGGACGATCTCGACGGAGCCATTGCCGCGGCCGCGCGCGAGGCGCAAGCAGCCTTCGGCGACGGCCGTCTGCTGATCGAGAAATTCGTGACGCGGCCGCGCCATGTCGAGGTGCAGGTCGCCGGCGACAGGCACGGCAATATCGTCCATCTCTTCGAGCGCGACTGCTCCGTGCAGCGTGCGAACCAGAAGCTCCTGGAGGAGGCGCCTGCGCCCAATCTGCGGCCGGAGACGCGCGCGGCCCTGCACGAACATGCGCTCAGGCTCGCGCGCGCGATTTCCTACGACAATCTCGGCACGGTCGAGTTCCTGGTCGATGCGGCGACGCAGGCCGTGTTCTTCCTGGAGATGAACACCCGCCTCCAGGTCGAGCATCCCGTTACCGAGGCGATCACCGGGCTCGACCTGGTGGAATGGCAGATCCGCATCGCGGCCGGCGAGACGCTGCCGCGCAAGCAAAGCGAGATCACCTGCACCGGCCATGCGATCGAGGCGCGATTGACGGCCGAACGCGCGGATGAAGGCTTCCGGCCCGATACGGGGACGATCCGGCTCTGGCGCGAGCCGGACAGCCTGCGTATCGACAGCGGCGTCACGGTGGGCAGCGAGGTCTCGACGCATTACGATTCCCTGCTCGCCAAGCTGATCGCGCATGCGCCCGATCGCCTGGCCGCCATTCGCAAGCTCGCTGACGGCCTCGACCGCCTGAGCGTGCTTGGACCCGGCACGATCCGGCCCTTCCTCACTGATGCCTTGCGCCAGCCCGCCTTCGTCTCTGGCGAGGCAACGACCCTGTTCATCTCCGAGACCTGGCCCGGCGGCTGGGCGCCCCGGCCTGTTGACGAGGTCGTGCGCAACGCCGTCGCCGCGGCAATCTGGCTCACCGCCAACAGGCCAGCGCCAGGCAGCGGGCCCTGGAATGCGCTTGGCGGCTTCAGGCTGCTCGCTCCGGCGGGACGCCCCGCCACGGCGCATCTCTCAATCCAGGTAGGAGGGCATGCAACGCGGCTTGCCGTCGAAGCGCATGACGGCTTCCTGCGCCTGACCAGCCCCGGCGGCTCATATGACGTCGCTATCAGCAAAGCCGGGCGGGATCGCTGGAACGTCACCGTCGATGGCGTGAACACGGCCGTGGATGCGGCCTGCTACGCGGAGGAGGTATTCCTTCGCCATGGCGGATTCGAAGGCCGGATCGGGATCGCGTTGGCCGCGGTCGCCGCAGCGGCGCAGCGCGCTGCGAGCGGCGAGACCGGCGACACGCTGCGCGCCAGCATGCCGGGCACCGTCGTCTCGCTTCATGTGGCCGAGGGCGACAGCGTCGAGGCCGGGCAGATCGTCGCCGTGCTGGAATCGATGAAGCTGTTCATGGAGCTGAAAAGCCCGGCTTCAGGCACGGTCAGGCGGCTGGGCACGCGGGCCGGCGCCAGCGTCGCGGCCGGCGATATGCTGATCGCGGTGGAGAGCGTTTGATCGGCACCGAGGTCAAACAGGACCGCCCAAAAGCAGCGCCGTGTTTTCTTCACGCGGACCGGCGTCCACTTCGCTCGCACATAAAAGAGGGGCCGGTTTGCACCGGCCCCTTCCCGCCCGACCCGGCCGAAGCCGAGGCCGGGGCCGTTCAGGATCGATCGGCTGGATCAGTTGCAGCCGCAGCCATGGCCGCCACGGCCACCACGACCCAGTCCGCCAAGCAGGCCGCCGACGACCGCCTTGACCGGGGCAATGACGTTGACCTTGTTGCCGTTGCCGACATTGTTGGCGATGTTGTTGCCGCTGAGGACGCTGACATTGTTGAGCACGCTCACCTTGGAGATGCTGGCCGTCACCGGGGCGATGATGCCGCCGATCAGCGAGCCGCCGAGAAGCGAGCCGCCCTTGCCGCCAGCCATGGCAGGAGACACGGCGAAAGCTGCAACCGTAGCGAGAACATAAGCGTATTTCATTGTACTCTCCCTGGGTCCGCCTCGGGGTTCGAAGCGATGACAAACGTATAGGTTGCAACAACCTCGAGATGCAATCTTAGACGAATATTAACCATACTTGATAATCTTAACCCAGATGTCGGCGGAGACATGCTCTGCGAAATCTAAATCTATTCAATTCTTCTTTTGATATAACTCTAGTAGCCGAACGTAATACCTTCGGCCGTTTAGAAAATTTTAAGTACGATCGACTGATTATCGGCGCCTCTACAGCGCGAGCAGCGATGAAACACAGCCTGTTCACTCTCTACCTCCTGCCGCTCCTCATGGCGGGAACCGCTTATGCGGCGGAGAAGGACGTGCAGCCTGCGGAGAGTTCGGTCGCCGTCATCGGCCTGCGCGGCGGTTACGACAGCAATCCTTTGACGCTGGAAGGCGAGAAGGGCAGCCCCACCGCCACGGTCTTTGCAACCTGGGATTATCTCCACGGGACATTGCAAGACGGCTATGGCGTCAACCTCACCTTGGCCGAGACCCAATATGACCCGCGCGTGCTCTCCGCGGCGCGCTTCCACACGCTGACCTTGAAGCATGCGGTCCCGATCGGCGATGCGACGGTGGTCCAGACCTCGATCCTGGCTTCCAACGAACAGAGTTGGTCGCGCCGCAGGAGCAGCCTGGGCCTGCGCGGGCGCATCGACCATGCCATCGGCGCCTTGCGCCTGTTCGCGAACGCGGAGGGCCGACTCACGGCACTGAACGAGCGCAATGTCTTCAATCTTGGCGACTTCCTGCCCCGCGACGAGAATTTCGGCACGGTCTCGCTGACCTCGGGCGCGGCCTGGCGCATCGGGGACAGCGAGGTCGGCGCCTCCTTCACCGGGTCCCGGACGCATTTCGTCGACGGGGTCGATTATCTCGGGCTCCGGCGCGACCATAACCGTGTGCAGCCGAACCTGTTCATCTCGACCAAGATCGGCGAGGCAACGCTCGAAGGCTCGCTCTCGCCGTTCCGCGCCATCTTCCCCGAGAAAGAGTTCGAGACCGTCAGCGAACTGCTCTACACGGCCAAGGCGCGCATTCCCTATGGCGCCCTGGCGTTCGAATTCGCCTCGAGCCGGGCAGTCGAGGACACCACGCTGCCCTTCTCGGCCATCGATCTCGTGACGGCCCATGAGATCAAGCTCACCGCCAAGATCAATGAGGCGAACGCGGTGGCGCTGAGCCTGCGCCGCAAGACCGACAATTATCTCGGCCTCGACGCGCTCTCGGACCAGAAGAGCATCGGCATCGACTATCAGCGCGCCCTTGGCGACGGCCTGACCGCGACCGCCTCCGCCTCGCTGCGCAAGACCAAGGAAACCGGCCTTGAGCCGGTCACCTCCTTCAGCCTGATGCTGGGGCTGCAAAAGCAGATCGATTTCAGCAAGCCCGGAAAGCCGGAGAAGGCGGGCGGCTGATGGAGGGCTGCGTGGAGCGCAGTCCAAGAGCAATTTCCGATCCAATCGGGATCGTTCAATTACTCTAAATCCTTGTTTTTTACGCGTTTTCTTCACGCGAACCGGTATCCCCTTCGCTCGAAAACGCTCTAATCGGCGGCGTCGCACGCTCCCGGGCCTCGCCACTCCCAGGCCTCGCTACGCCCACGCGCAACGCATCCCGTAGGAGGCGTGTGCATTGAACTCAACCGCGGGCCCACGCACAACCATAGGATGTGGCTGAAATGTGACGGACAGCGAGCTTCCAATTCTGTAGGACGCAGCCTGTGTGGAGATAAGGGCCTGACCTTGTTGAATTTGAGCCGTTTGCGCAGGCCCCGATACGCAACTTTCATGATCGGCGGAATCGTTGCTGCAGCCGCAGCAATTGGATGGTCGCTTGGAGCTTATGCAACCAAAGACGACTTCAATGCGAGGGCTTATTCGCGCCAACGGGCCCCTGTCATCGACGCGCAGATGCGGGATACCGACCCTGGTTTCATCCTCTTTGCAGGGGACAGCCATATTGACCTGTTCAATGAGCCCAGTGAACTCTGTGGCCGGGATACCGCCAATGCCGGCCTGAGCGGCGTAACGGCCGAGATTTACGCTACAGCGCTCAAGACGCTGCACTACCCTCACAAGGCCAGCCTTGCGGTCCTGACAATTGGGACGAACGACCTTGCGCGGAAGAAACACCTCGATCCGGAAGCTTTCCAGGCAAGCGTGGAGAGCATTGTTCAGACGCTCAAAGAACACGCCTCCTTCATCGTCATGACGGCCATTCCTCCGATAGGTAGAGAATTGGCCAATTCCTTCAATATCGACTCGATTGAAAAGTACTCCACGATCTTGTCTGGCGTCTGCATCAGCGCGCACGCCTGCAGCTATCAAGATCCGTACCAGGACATGCGCGTGACCGGAGAATTCGGCCTTGCCAAGCCCAACACCTTGGCTGACGGCGTTCATGCGAAATCATATCGCGAAGTTTACGAGCGAATTCCGCTGTGCCGCATTCTCGCGGAAGCTCATTAGCTCGACCTGTGACGGCCCGGAGCAGGCGAGCTTGGCGTCCCGCTCCAGCTTCGCCATACACGACACCCTATCCCGCCCCTTTGTGCCAAGGCGCGGCTTGCGGTGGAAATTGGCGGGGATGATCAACAACCGCAAAAGGTTGGATGGTGCCGCTTGAGGGATTCGAACCCCCGACCCCCTCATTACGAATGAGGTGCTCTACCAGCTGAGCTAAAGCGGCGACACGCGAGGCGTCTACCAGCCCTGCCGATTCTTGGCAAGGCGAAGCGGGGCAATGATCGCCGCGCGGTTCAGGATTTCCGCAGTTTTTCGGTCTCGGGCTTTTCCTGGCCGAGCGCGACGATGCCGCGGCGGATGGTGCGGGTGCGGGTGAAGTGCTTGTGCAGCGTCTCGCCGTCGCCGAAGCGGATGGCCCGCGTCAGCACCGAGAGGTCCTCGCTGAAGCGGCCGAGCATCTCCAGCACCGCCTCCTTGTTGTGCAGGAAGACGTCGCGCCACATCGTCGGGTCGGATGCTGCGATGCGGGTGAAATCGCGGAAGCCGCCGGCGGAGAACTTGATCACCTCCGACTGCGTCACCGCCGCCAGATCCTCGGCCGTGCCGACGATGTTGTAGGCGATCAGGTGCGGCAGGTGGCTGGTGATCGCGAGCACGAGGTCGTGGTGCTGCGCGGTCATGATCTCGACCAGCGCGCCCATCCCCTCCCAGAACTGGCGGGTCCGGGCAATCGCCGTCGCGTCCGTGCCCTCCGGCGGGGTCAGGATGCACCAGCGGTTGAGGAACAAGCTCGGGAAGCCGGCGTCGGGGCCGGAATTCTCGGTGCCGGCGACGGGATGGGCCGGGACGAAATGCACGCCCTCGGGCAGATGCGGCATAACCGCCTCGACCACGGCGTTCTTGACCGAGCCGACATCGGAGAGGATCGCGCCGGGCTTCAGCGCAAGCGCGATCTCGACGGCGACAGCTCCGCAAGCTCCGACCGGCACGCAGAGGATGATGTGGTCGGCATCGCGGGCGGCCTCAAACGCCGTCTCCGCGATCTCATGGCCGAGGCCGAGCTCGCGCGCCCGGGCGCGCACGGCCTCGTCACGGTCGGAAAGCACGATCCGACCGGCGAGGTTGAGCTCCTTGGCCGCATGCGCGATCGAGGAGCCGATCAGGCCGATGCCGATGATGGCGAGGCGACCGAAGATCGGCTCACTGCGACGCGGCGCAAAACTCTCGGACGCGGTCGTCATGCCTTGCCCGCGAGGAAATCGGCGAGCCCCGCGACGACGAGGCGGTTGGCCTCTTCCGAGCCGATCGTCATGCGCAGCGCATCGGGCAGGCCGTAAGCGGCCACGGCGCGCAGGATCAGCCCGCGCCGGGTCAGGAAGGCGTCGGCCTCCTTGGCCGTCTTGCCGGGCTTGGCCATCTCGCCGGGCTTGGCCGGAAAATGGATCAGGATGAAGTTGCCGACGGAGGGCGTGACCGAGAGCCCGAGCTTCTCCAGCTCGGCCGTGGTCCAGGCGAGCCATTTGTCGTTGTGCTCGATGGCCGAGGCGACATGGGCCTCGTCCGCGATCGCCGCGGCGCCGGCCTCGATCGCCGCGCCGTTGACGTTGAACGGGCCACGGATGCGGTCGAGCGCATCGACGACATGGGCGGGACCATAGAGCCAGCCGAGCCTGAGATTGGCGAGACCGTAGATCTTGGAGAAGGTGCGCGTCATCACGACGTTCTCGCTCTCCGCGACCAGTTCCAGCCCCGAGGCATAGTCGTTGCGGCGGACATATTCGGCATAAGCCGCATCGAGCACCAGCAGCACATTGCCGGGCAGGCCGGCATGCAGGCGCTTGACCTCGTGGAAGGGCAGATAGGTACCGGTCGGGTTGTTGGGGTTGGCGAGGAAGACGATCTTGGTCCGCGGCGTCACCGCCGCCAGGATGGCGTCGACATCGGCGGTGAAGTTTGTCTCCTTGACGATAACGGGTTTGCCACCGGCGGCCAGGATCGCGATGCGGTAGACCAGGAAGCCGTGTTCGGTGAAGACGCCCTCATCGCCATCGCCGAGATAGGCCTTGGTGACGAGCTGCAGCAATTCATCGGAGCCGGTGCCGCAGAGGATGCGGTTGGCGTCGAGCCCGTAGCGGCCCGCGATCGCCTCGCGCAACTTGGTCGAGGAACCATCGGGATAGAGCTCAAGCTTGCCGCTGAGCGAACCATAGGCTGCAACCGCCTTGGGGCTTGGGCCGAGCGGCGTCTCGTTGGAGGAGAGCTTATGCAGCTTCACGCCCGCGGGGGCTGCGGACTTGCCCGGCACATAGGCCTGGATGTCGAGGACGCCGGGGCGGGGCACGGGGCGGGAGGCGGCATTGGCCATGATGGTCGGGACCTTGCGAAAGACGGCTTTTAAATCAGCGGACGGACTTGACGGCGAAGCGGGCGGCGTGGCTGCCGATCTCGGAAAAATCGCTGAGGCCGGCGGGCTCCAGCGCCTTGCGGATCGCGCTCTGGTCGACCTCGCCGGAGGCGGCGACCAGGAGCGAGAGATGCGAGCCGTCGGCGGCCGAGGCCGAGACCTCGGCCAGATGCTGGGCGAGGCCCGAGCGCAAAACCTCGGACCAGCGCTCGACACGCGCCGCATAGAGCACGATCTCGCGCACCGCGGCATCGGCCAGGGGCTTGGCGACGCAGTAGACCGGCGTGCCGGCCGGATGGTCCGGCCGCTCGATGAAGGGCAGGCGCGCGATGATCTTGGGGGCGTCGCTGCCGATCAGATCGCGCCACCAGATGCCGGCGCTGGCGCCCTGGTCCATGCGGAAGATGCCGAGATCGCCGGCCGAGTCGGCCACCGCCTTGATGACGGCACGCGCATCTTCATGCGTGACGAAAGGCACGGTGAAGCCGAAATGGAAGCGGGCGGAATCGCGCATCGCCGCGTCGCCGCCCGAGACATCGGCATGGACGGAATAATTCGCCTGCACATAGGTGAAGGTCGCGATGATGATGCGCCAGATGCCCTCGATCGTGTCGAGCGGCAGCAGGCCCTTATGGCGCAACGCCAGGCGCTTCATCATGTCGGCCTCGCGGCCGGGGCGGAAGGCCGAGCCCGAGACTTGCGTGTTCTTGATCGCGATCAGCGTCTCGATGATCGAGGAGCGCTCCATCAACAGCGCATGCATCTCGCTGTCGATGCGATCGATCTCGGCGCGCAGATCGGCAAGGGTAGTCGGAGCGGCTTCGGTCATGACGGCTGCGCGATCGGAGGGACAACCCTCATCCCGAGGAGCCGCGAAGCGGCGTCTCGAAGGATCGTTCCAGCAGGCACTGGAGCATCCTTCGAGACGCAGCTGAAGGCTGCTCCTCAGGATGAGGGCTTTAGGTTCTGCTTAGGCTCTTAGCGCCGTCGCGGGGCCTTGGCAAAGCCGTCGCGCGCATCCACGCATTGACAGAAAGCTTGCGCGCATTGACAGAACGCTTGCATCGCGGCATCGCTAGAGTTCGATCTTTCGAACAAGTTGACCGGCAAGACAAATCATCCTGTCAAAGCGGACGATGATGAGCGATCTCTCTCCCAGCCTCGCAGACCCGTTGAAGGAGGCCAATGAGCCTTCGAGCCTGGTTGCGCGCTTCGGCCCGGACACGCCGTTGCTGATGGATTGCGGCGTCTCGCTCGATCATTGGCAGATCGCCTACCAGACCTATGGTTCGCTGAACGCAGCCCGGTCCAACGCCATCCTGGTCTGCCACGCGCTGACCGGCGACCAGCATCTCGCCAGCCGCAACCCGATCACCGGCAAGGGCGGCTGGTGGACGGCGATGATCGGGCCGGGCAAGCCGATCGACACCGAGCGCTTCTTCGTGATCTGCTCCAATGTGATCGGCGGCTGCACCGGCACGACCGGCCCGGCCTCGACCAACGCCGCGACCGGCAAGCCCTGGGGCCTGCAATTCCCCGTCGTCACGATTCGCGACATGGTGCGCGCCCAGCGGCATCTGATCGACTCGCTCGGCATCGAGAGCCTTTTCTGCGCCGCCGGCGGCTCGATGGGCGGCATGCAGGTGCTGCAATGGGCGGCGAGCTATCCCGAACGTGTGTTCTCAGCGCTGCCCCTGGCGACCGGCGCCAAGCATTCGGCCCAGAACATCGCCTTCCACGAGGTCGGCCGGCAGGCGGTGATGGCCGATCCCGACTGGCGCGGCGGGCGCTATCTCGAAGAAGGCACACGCCCCGCCAAGGGCCTGTCCGTCGCCCGCATGGGCGCGCATATCACCTATCTCTCGGAGCCCGCGCTGCACCGCAAGTTCGGCCGCAAGCTGCAGGACCGCGAGGCGCCGACCTTCTCCTTCGATGCGGATTTTCAGGTCGAAAGTTACCTCCGCTACCAGGGCGTCAGCTTCGTCGAGCGCTTCGACGCCAATTCCTATCTCTACATGACCCGCGCCATGGATTATTTCGACCTCGCCGACGACCATGGCGGCGTGCTGGCAAAAGCCTTCGCGGGCACGAAGACCCGCTTCTGCGTCGCCTCCTTCACCTCCGACTGGCTGTTCCCGACAGCGGATTCACGCGCCATCGTGCATGCGCTCAACGCCGCGGGCGCGTCGGTCTCCTTCGTCGAGCTCGAGAGCGACAAGGGCCATGACGCCTTCCTGCTCGAGGAGCCGAACCTCTTCGCCACGACGCGCGGCTTCATCGGCGCAGCGGCGCGGGCAAGGGGAATTTGAGATGCCGGTGATCAGCCGCATCCGTCATGCTCGCCCTTGTGGCGAGCATCCACGTCTTGGTCATAGCGCTCGACAGCGGAAGACGTGGATGGTCGGGACAGGCCCGACCATGACGGGGAGGCAACCCGCCTTCACGATGAGAGCCGCGCCATGGCCCTGACCGATCTCCACACCAACCGCATCGACCTGAAGCTCGTCGCCGAGATGGTGACGCCGGGCTCGCGCGTGCTCGATGTCGGCTGCGGCGATGGCGAATTGCTGGCGCTGCTGGCCGATAGCCGCCATGTCGATGCGCGCGGCATCGAGCTCTCCCGCGAGGGCGTCGCCGGCTGCGTCGCGCGCGGGCTCTCCGTGATCCAGGGCGACGCCGACACCGACCTCGCCGATTACCCCGATGACAGCTTCGACTATGTGATCCTGTCGCAGACCATCCAGGCGACGCGCAATCCGCGCCTCGTGCTGGAGCAGATGCTGCGGATCGGCCGGCGCGCCATCGTCTCCTTCCCGAATTTCGGGCATTGGCGGATGCGCACGCAGGTCTTCTTCATGGGCCGCATGCCGGTGACGGATTCCCTGCCCTATGCCTGGTGGGACACGCCCAACATCCATTTCTGCACGATCCGCGATTTCGTGACGCTCTGCGACACGATCGGCGCGGAAAAGGAGCGCGCCGTCGCCCTCGACGCCGCCGGCGGCAAGGTCGGCGTCAGCGCGCCCTGGTGGCTCTGGAACCTGTTCGGCGCACAGGCGGTGTTTTTGCTGAAACGGGGATAGCCCTTCTCCCCTCGGAGCACCGCAGCGCTCACTTTCCTTCTCCCGGATGGGAGAAGCAAGGTGGCGCGGAGCGCCGGATGAGAGTGTGCCCTTTCAATAGAAGGCGCTGCGGCTCAGTCTCGCCCCGATAATCAGCAGCACACCCTCATCCCTGCCCTTCTCCCATCCGGGAGAAGGGTTCCCCGCGCCTTTCGCCACAGCCGCGACGCCTCTTCCCTCTCCCCGAGGATGACGCGGCTTTCGCCGCGTCAGTTCAACGCCACGCCGGCCGGCCGCTTCTCCTTCACGGCAGCGACGTCGCCCAGCATCAGGCTGGTCGGGCCGACCGTGACCGGCACGGTCTCGCCATCATGGATCTTCCCGGCCAGCAACAGCTCGGCCAGCGGATCCTGCACCGACTTCTGGATCACGCGCTTCAGCGGGCGCGCGCCATAGGCCGGGTCGTAGCCCTTCTCGGCCAGCCATTCGCGGGCCTGCTCGGACAGCTCCAGCGTGATCTTGCGATCGGTCAGGAGCTTGGCGAGGCGGGTCATCTGGATATCGACGATCGCGCCCATATCCGCCCGCTGCAAGCGGTGGAACAGGATGATGTCGTCGATGCGGTTCAGGAATTCCGGCCGGAAGGCCTGCCTGACCACGCTCATGACCTCGTCGCGGACCGCGTCTGAATCCTCGCCCTCGGGCTGGTTCACCAGATATTCCGAACCAAGGTTCGAGGTCATGATGATCAGCACGTTGCGGAAATCGACCGTGCGGCCCTGGCCGTCGGTCAGGCGCCCGTCATCGAGCACCTGCAGCAGCACATTGAAGACATCGGGGTGGGCCTTCTCGACCTCGTCGAACAGCACGACCTGATAAGGCCGGCGCCGCACCGCTTCCGTCAGCGCCCCGCCCTCCTCATAGCCGACATAGCCGGGAGGCGCGCCGATCAAGCGGGCGACCGAGTGCTTCTCCATGTATTCGGACATGTCGATACGCACCATCGCGGTGTCGTCGTCGAACAGGAACGCCGCCAGCGCCTTGGTCAGCTCGGTCTTGCCGACGCCTGTGGGGCCCAGAAACATGAAGGAGCCGATCGGCCGGTTGGGGTCCTGCAAGCCGGCGCGAGCACGCCGAACCGCCGTCGAGACGGCTTCGACCGCCTCGCGCTGGCCGACGACGCGCGCCGCCAGGACCTCCTCCATTCGCAGCAGCTTTTCCTTCTCGCCCTGAAGCATGCGATCGACCGGCACGCCGGTCCAGCGGCTGACGATCTGGGCGACATGGTCGGCCGTGACCGCCTCCTCGACCATGCCCGAGGTGTCGCCAATGGCCTCGATCTCGCCCAACAGCTTCTCGAGCTGCGGAATCTCGCCATAGGCAAGCTCGCCGGCGCGCTGATACTCGCCCTTGCGCTGCGCCTGCGCGAGTTCGTTGCGGGCATTGTCGAGCTTCGTCTTGATCTCGGCAGCCTGGCCGAGCTTGTCCTTCTCGGCCTTCCACTTCGCAGTGATCGTGGCCGAGCGGGTTTCGAGATCGGCAAGCTCGGATTCAAGCCGCTTCAATCGCTCCTTCGAGCCGGCGTCGCTCTCTTTCTTCAGCGCCTCCTGCTCGATCCTGAGACGCACGATCTCGCGGTCGATCGAGTCGAGCTCCTCGGGCTTGGAATCGACCTGCATGCGCAGCCGCGCCGAGGCCTCGTCCATCAGGTCGATCGCCTTGTCGGGCAGGAAACGGTCGGTGATGTAGCGGTTCGAGAGCGTCGTCGCCGCGACCAGCGCCGAATCCGTGATGCGGACGCGGTGGTGCTGCTCGTATTTCTCCTTCAGGCCGCGCAGGATCGAGACTGTGTCCTCGACTGAGGGCTCATCGACGAAAACCGGCTGGAAACGCCGCGCCAAGGCCGCGTCCTTCTCGACATATTTGCGATACTCGTCGAGCGTGGTCGCGCCGATGCAATGCAGATCACCGCGCGCCAAGGCGGGCTTGAGCAGGTTGGAAGCGTCCATCGCCCCATCCGCCTTGCCGGCGCCGACAAGCGTGTGCATCTCGTCGATGAAGAGGATGACGCCGCCATCGGCAGCCGAGACCTCGTTCAGCACTGCCTTCAGCCGCTCCTCGAACTCTCCGCGATATTTTGCACCCGCGATCAGCGAGCCCATGTCGAGCGAGAGCAGTTCCTTGTCCTTCAGGCTTTCGGGCACATCGCCATTGACGATGCGCAGCGCCAGCCCTTCGGCAATGGCGGTCTTGCCGACGCCGGGCTCGCCGATCAGCACGGGGTTGTTCTTGGTCCGGCGCGACAGCACCTGGATGGTGCGGCGGATCTCCTCGTCGCGGCCGATGACCGGGTCGAGCTTGCCCTCGCGCGCCGCGGCGGTGAGGTCGCGGGCGTATTTCTTCAGCGCGTCATAGCTCTGCTCGGCCGAAGCGGAATCGGCGGTGCGGCCCTTGCGGATCGCCTCGATCGCGGCGTTGAGCCCCTGCGGATTGACGCCAGCCTTGGCGAGCGCCTTGCCGGCCTCGGAATCCTTCTCGATGGCGAGCGCCAGCAACAGCCGCTCGACCGTGACGAAGCTATCCCCTGCCTTCTCCGCCGCCTTCTCCGCCGTGTCGAAGACGCGGGCCAGGCCCGGCGTCAGATGCGGGCCCGAGGCACCGCCGCCCGAGACCTTCGGCAACTTGGCGAGCGCCGTGTCGGTGAGCTGCAAGGCGAGCTTCGCGTCGCCGCCGGCGCGCCCGATGAGGCCCGCCGCCATGCCCTCATTGTCGTCGAGCAGCGCCTTGAGCAGATGCTCCGGCGTGAATTGCTGGTGGCCCTCGCGCTGCGCAATGGTCTGCGCCGCCTGCAGGAACCCTTTGGACCTGTCGGTGTATTTCTCGATATTCATTCGGTTCTCCGCCCGCCGGTGCGCCCCGTAGCGACGCTGTCCGGCTGCCTTTCCATAGGATAGGGCTCCCTCAGGGACGCCCTTCCCGACAGAGATAGGTGTGGCATCCGCGCAACGTAAGAGGGGATGGGACGCAAAGCATTGACGGCGATCAAATCGCAAGGGCAGCTTTCACTCATGGCGGGCACAAAACGGCAGCAGGCGATTCGCAAGGCGCTGCGGGCGCTCGCGCCCGGCATCCCACTATCGGACGCCGAGGCTGTCCTGACGCTTGCCGAGCGCCGCCACATGAAGGACCTGCCGCCTGCGACTGCGCTCTGGCTCGCACTCGGCAGCCATGTCCGCCATGTCCACACCGATTACGAGCAGTTGCTCACTGATGGCTATGAGCGCGAGGCGGCGCGCTTCTTCGTCGCCGACGAGACCGACGCGGTGCTTGCGGGCTGGGGCTGCCAGCGCTCCGTGAGCGAGACCGGAGACGCGGAGGAGGAGGCGGTCAGGACGCATCTGCAGCGGCGATGATCGAACCGATGCAAGGATTTCATCGATCGCACGACCTGAATGCCGCTATCCTACCCATCCTGGCCATCCTGCGGACATAGCCCTCCATGCGCATCGCCTCGCTTTATCGCTATCCGGTCAAGGGGCTGTCGCCCGAACGCCTGCCCCGCGCCACCCTGACCAGGGGCCAGTATTTTCCAGGCGACCGCCTTTTCGCGATCGAGAACGGCCCCTCCGGCTTCGACCCGGCGGAGCCGGTCCATCAGACGAAGATCAAGTATCTGATGCTGATGCGCAACGAAGCGCTGGCGCGACTGCGCACGCGCTATGACGACGCCAGCGGCGATCTCGTCATCGACCATGAGGGCGAGCAAGCACTGCGCGCCAGCACGGTCACCGCTGAGGGACACGAACGGATCACGGCCTTCTTCGAAGCCTTCATGCCAGACGAATTGCGCGGCACGCCGCGCTGGCTCGGCGCGCCGGAGGGCTATCGCTTCACCGATTCGCCCAAGGGCTTCGTCTCGATCATCAACCTCGCCAGCGTCGCCGAACTGGCAAGCCGCGTCGGCTCGCCGCTCGATCCCCTGCGCTTCCGCGGCAATGTCATGGTCGAGGGGCTGGCGCCTTGGGCCGAGTTCGACCTCGTCGGGCAGGAACTCGCGACGACCTCGGGCGCGCGGCTGCGCGTGACCAAGCGGATCGTCCGCTGCGCCGCGACCAATGTCGATCCGCAGACGGGCTTGCGCGACCAGCAGATCCCCAAGGCCCTGATGGACGCTTATGGCCATGCCGATTGCGGCGTCTATTGCGAGGTCCTCGAAGGCGGCACGCTGACGGAGGGCGAGGCGCTGAACCTCGCGCCCGCCCCCGCGCAAACGGCGCTCGGCATCGCCTGAGCCAACGAAAAAAGGGGCCCTCGCGGGCCCCTCATTCTTACAGCGCAGTGAGGACGAACCTCACTCCGTGATGTTGTCTGCGTCCGATCCGAGCGCATCCATGACCTCGCGCGGCGAGCGGCGACGGCCGCGCGGGCGCTTGGCGGCGGCCTCGACGGCCGGAGCCTCTTCCGTATCCGCAGGCGCGGGCGCGACAGTGACAGGCTCCTCGACAACCGCGACCGGAACCCTGACCGGCGTGGTCAGGAAGGACGGCAGCGCGCCCGAAACATCGTCAGCCGGCTCGGCTTCGACCTCGCGACGAGGGCGGCGCTCGGGGCGCGGTGCACGCTCGGGGCGATCCGTGCGCTCGGGACGATCCGCGCGTTCGAAGCGACGCTCGCTTTGCACCGGAGCCGCGATCACCTCGGGCTGCTCGGACGACACGACCGGGATATCGGAGCGCGGCGCATCGGGACGGGGCGCATAGCCACCCTGGTTGTTCTGGCCACCCTCGGGACGGTCGAACCTGCGCTCGCCACGATCATTGCGATCGTTCCGGTCGAAGCGGCGATTGCCGTTCCGATCGTTGTTCTGGCGGTCTTGGTTCGGACGGTCTTGGTTCGGACGGTCGTTGTTTGGACGGTCTTGGTTCGGACGGTCTTGCTGATTGCGCGGCTGCCGATCGAAGCGCTGGCCGTTGTTCTGCTGGCCGTCGCCCGAATCACCGTCCTGACGCGGCGCGCCATTGGTGGAGTAGCCGTTGCCATTGCCGTTCATGCCGCCATTGCGGAAATCGGGCTGCTGACCGCCGGGCTGGAAGGACTGACCATCGTCATCCCCCTCCTCCTCGCCTTCCTCGGAATCATCGACGAAGCCGCGATTGGGCGGGAAGCTGTGGCCGAACTGCTGCGACATTTGCTCCTGGGCCGCCAGCAGGATGCGGTAATAATGCTCCGCGTGCTGGAAGTAGTTCTCGGCCGCTACCGGATCGCCGGAGGATTGCGCGTCGCGCGCCAGCTGCAAGTACTTCTCGGCAACATGCTGCGCAGTGCCGCGAACCTTGACGTCCGGTCCGTTCGACTCATAGCCGCGCTGCAACGGATTGGGAGTTTTCCGATTGCCGTTGTTGTTGCTGTTATTATTGTTGTTGTTACGGCCGCGCATACGCCGGTTCTGACCTGGTCTCATTCGCGTCTGTCTCGCGCTCTGTGTTCAAAGCAACCGTTGGATCGTCATGCGCGCTCCGGTGCACAGCGGGTTGCGACGCTGCACCGGGTGGAGTTGACCTGAAGGGGCGATACGCCGTTCCTGGTCTTCACGCGCTCTTTCCAAAAGGGCCTCTCCGCCCCATGAGCCGATTGGCGTCTCGACGCCTTCGGATGTCTAATCTGGTCTGTCAGTCACGTCGATCGTCGGACGCTTCCGGAAGCTAGGCCTTGCCACTGAGGGGGCTGGCCAAGGCTCGGTTCTGACAACACCAGCTTCGGCTGCGACCTACATAGCGGTTTTCCCGTCCGCCTCCAAGCAAATTCGCACGAATGCCTGTGCATATCATTCAAGCGTGAAGATCAGGGCGCGCGTATGCCCACCAAGATCGCGCCGCGAGCCGCGATGGACCAGCCCCATGGCTGCCATGATCGCGACCACATCCGCCTCCTGACCCGCGCCGATCTCGAGCACGACCGCACCGCCCGGAGCGATCTGCCGGGGCAGGCCGGCGGCGAGCGCCCGGTAGGCGACGAGCCCGTCCTCCCCGCCATCGAGCGCGCGCAACGGGTCATGTTCCCGGACAGCGGCATCCAGCCCGGCGATGTCTCCGGCCGGGATATAGGGCGGGTTCGAGACGATGAGGTCGAAGCGTTCGCTCAAACCGGCCATCCAGTCCCCCTGGCGGAAGCGCGCGCGCGCGCCGACGCCATTGCGCTCGGCATTGCCCGCAGCCGTCTCGCACGCCTCCTCCGAGAGATCGACGCCGACGCCGCGCGCCGCTTTGCATTCGCTCAGCAAGGCGACCAGCAGGCAGCCCGTACCGGTGCCGAGATCGAGAATCGAGATGGCCTGATCGCGGCGCTCTGCGAGCACGCCAAGCGCCGCCTCGACGATCGTCTCGCTGTCGGGACGCGGCTCCAATGTTGCCGGCGAGAGGCGAAAGGGCAGGCTCCAGAACTCCCGCTCGCCGAGAATTCTCCAGACCGGCTCGCCCGCCAGCCGCCGCGTCGCGAAGCTATCGAGCCTGCCGAGCATGGCGGCGTCGAGGGGCTGGAGCGGATCGAGATCCGCGTTCTCGCCCATCGCCGCCTCGACCAGGATGCGCGCATCCATCGCCGCCGTCTCGACGCCGGCCTCGCGAAGGCGCGCGGCGAGATTTCGCCGCGC
The DNA here is from genome assembly GCF_001741865.1 of Bosea vaviloviae. NCBI lineage: Bacteria > Pseudomonadati > Pseudomonadota > Alphaproteobacteria > Hyphomicrobiales > Alloboseaceae > Allobosea > Allobosea vaviloviae. Next base: position 2,168,641 of record NZ_CP017147.1, on the reverse strand, counting down.
GTCGAACATGCCGGGTGCCTTATCACTGAGGCCAGAAGCGTCCCGGTTCAGATGCCTTCCATGCGCTTGCGCATGCAGATCGCCATCTTCTGGCGGATGGCGGAGCGGCTCTCGCGCGTGCCGCGCATCTCCATCTGGCAGAGTCGGCGCGCCTGGCTCTGCGTCATGGATTTCTGCAGGGGCGCCGACGGACCCGCCGTGATGCGGCGAAACGTGCGCTCCTGGGCCTGCGCCGCGCTTGCGATCGTCAACGTCATCATGCCTGCCAGGGCTATGCTCGAAACGAGTTTGATCATGGTTGCCTCCCGCCGATTGTTGATTGGGCACCAGATCAACGCCCAAAGGCTGCGGAGGTTTCATCGCCATGCTCAGGCGCCGTTTTCGGTGGCGAGCAGCCTCGCCTGCTGCTCGGCCGTCAGCGCATCGATGATCTCGTCGAGCACGAGCCCCTGCATCATCTCGTCGAGCTTGTAGAGCGTCAGGTTGATGCGGTGATCGGTGACGCGCCCTTGCGGGAAATTATAGGTGCGGATGCGCTCGGAGCGGTCGCCGGACCCGATCTGGGAGCGCCGGTCGGCGGCACGATCGGCATCGGCGCGGCTGCGCTCGATGTCGTATAGCTTTGCCCGCAGCAATTCATAGGCGCGGGCCTTGTTCTTGTGCTGGGAGCGCTCGTCCTGGACCACGACCGCGATACCGCTGGGAAGATGGGTCAGGCGGACAGCCGATTCCGTCTTGTTGACGTGCTGGCCGCCGGCGCCGCCGGCCCGCATCGTGTCGATGCGGATTTCGTCGTCTTTCAAGACGATGTCGACATCGCCCGCGAGCGGCAGCATCGCCACCGTCGCAGCCGAAGTGTGGATGCGCCCGCTCGTCTCGGTATCGGGCACGCGCTGGACGCGGTGCACGCCGGATTCGTATTTCAACTTCGCATAGACGCCCTTGCCCGCGATCTCGGCGATGACCTCCTTGAAGCCCCCGACCGTGCCCTCGCTTTCGGACATGATGTCGACGCTCCAGCCTTTCTGGGCGGCATAGCGCTGATACATGCGCAGGAGATCGCCGGCGAAGAGCGAGGCCTCGTCGCCGCCCGTGCCGGCCCGGATTTCGAGGATGACGCCGCGCTCGTCGGCGGCGTCCTTGGGTAAAAGCGCGATCAGGATCTCGCGGGCGCGGGTCTCGATCTCGCTGCGCGCGGCGTCGCGCTCCTCATAAGCCAGATCGCGGAACTCGGAATCGGTGGCGGGATCCTCGATCAGCGCCTGCGCCTCGTCCAGCGTCGTGAGCGCCTGCCGCCAGGCGGCAATGGCTGTCACCACCGGATCGAGCTCGGAGAGCTCCTTGGCGAGTTCGACGGTCCGCACCGCATCGGTCGCGCTGTTGATCTCGGCCATGGCGGCGGCATGGCGCGCCACGATGGCATCGAGACGATCTTGCGGAAGCTGAAGGGACATAACGGAACTCGGACAGATGACATCGTGAGGGTTCGGGCGGCGAAGCGCGCGTCGCTAGAGCAGGAGCGTCGCTAGAGCCGGATGATTTCAGATGGGCTCACAAAGTGATCCCATCTGAAATCTGAATCCGTCTCTCATCAAAAAGTGAGAGCAGGATCAATGCGAAAAACCGGTGCCCACTTTTTCGCATCCTGCTCTAGACCGGAACCTTGAATTCGGCGGCGAGCGCCGCCAGTTGCGGCCGCAGGCTGGCGACGCCATCCGGCGAGGCCAGCATCCAGTCGAGCCGCTCGCGCAGCCTCTCCACGTCGAGCGCGCGCAGCATTGCCTTGACCGGGCCGATCGAGGCCGCCGACATCGAGAAGGCGCGGTAGCCGAGGCCGATCAGCGCCATCGTCTCCAGGGGCTTGCCGCCCATCTCGCCGCAGACCGTGACCGGACATTTCGCCTCGGAGGCGGCCTCGACGATGCTGCGCAGCGCCCGCAAGGCGCTCACGCTCAGCGGATCGAAACGGTCGGCGACGCGCTTGTTCTCGCGGTCGGCCGCGAACAGGAACTGCATCAGGTCATTGGTGCCGATCGAGAGGAAATCGGCTTCACGCGCGATCTCCGCCAGCTCGAAGAGCAGCGAAGGCACCTCGACCATGACGCCGAGCTGAAGGCTGAGCGGCGGCGCGTGACCGTGCTTGGCCAGCATCGCCTGCTCGCGCCCAACGATCATGCGCGCGCGCTGGAACTCGTCGACGGTCGCGATCATCGGCAGCATGATCTTCATGTCGCGGCCGGCGCCGGCGCGCAGCAGCGCGCGCAGCTGCGCGCGCAGAAGCCGCGGCTTGTCCAGGCCGATGCGGATGGCGCGCCAGCCCAGGGCCGGGTTCTCCTCCTCGACGCGCTCCATATAGGGCAGCACCTTATCGCCACCGATATCGAGCGTGCGGAAGGTCACGGGCTTGCCTTGCGCCTGGTCCAGCACGGCATTGTAGAGGGCCTGCTGCTCGCTGGTCGTCGGCATGTGCTCGGCGACCATGAATTGCAGTTCAGTGCGGAACAGGCCGATACCCGAGGCCGCCGTCGCCTCGATATTGGGCATGTCGACGAGGAGCCCGGCATTGATCTGGAGCAGGATCGGGACGCCGTCCTTGGTGACCGCGGGCATGCTCTTGAGCTTGCGGTACTGCTCCTGCTTGCGGGCGCGCAGGCGCGCCTTGTCCTTATAGGCGTTCTCGACGTCGGGCTGCGGCCGGATCTGGACCTCGCCGGCCTGGCCATCGACGATGACGGCGTCGCCCGCCTGGACGAGCGCGGTCGCATTGACGATCTCGCCGACGGCCGGGATGCCGAGCGCGCGCGCCACGATGGCGATATGGCTGGTCGGGCCGCCCTCCTCCAGCACCAGGCCACGCAGATTGGCGCGGTCATAGTCGAGCAGCGCCGCAGGGCCCATCGAGCGCGCGATCAGGATGGCGTTCTCGGGCAGCTCCTCGCGCGCGACGCCGTTGGCCTTGCCCATCAGCGTGCGCAGCAGGCGGTTGGCGAGATCGTCGAGATCGTGCAGGCGCTCGCGCAGATAAGGGTCGGTCTGGCGCAGCATCTTCGCGCGCGTGTCGGACTGGACGCGCTCGACGGCGGCCTCCGCCGTCAGGCCGGTCATCACGACCTCGCGCATGCGCCTGAGCCAGCCCTGGTCATGGGCGAACATGCGGAAGGTCTCGAGCACCTCCCTGTGCTCGCCGGTATGGGCGACGTCACCGCGTTCGAGCAGTTCATCGATCGAGGTTCGCATCTCGGCGATGGCGGCCTCGAGCCGCTTGACCTCGCTCGCCGGATTCTCGGCGATCAGGTTGGTGATGGCGACACGCGGCTCGTGCAGCACGGCATGGCCAAGACCGACGCCATCGGCAAGCGAGACGCCGATGCCATGGATCGGGCGGTCGAGGCCGATCGAGGCGCCGGGCGGCGCGAGCGATTTCAAGCCGCCGGCCGCGATCATCTCCGCCATGATCATGGCGGTGGTCTGCAGCGATTCGATCTCCTCCTCGCTGTAGAGCCGCGTCGCGCGGTTCTGGATGACGAGGACGCCCATGACCGCGCCGCCGCGCAGGATCGGCACGCCGAGGAAGGAGCGGTAGATCTCCTCACCCGTCTCGGGGCGGTAGGAGAAGGCCGGGTGGTTTTGCGCGTCCGACAGCGCCAGCGGCTCGGCCTCGCGCGCGATCAAGCCGACGAGGCCCTCGCCGGCGCGCATCAAGGTGAGATGGACCGCCTCGCGGTTGAGGCCCTCGGTGGCGTAGAGTTCGAGTGAGCCGTCCTCACGCAGGACGTAGACCGAGCAGACCTCGGCGACGAGATTGCCAGCGATCAGGACGACAAGCCGGTCCAGCCGCTCCTGCGGGCTGATTGACGCTGCCATCACCTCGCGGAGGCGGCGCAGCAGAACGCCTGGTCCTCCGAGAGCGCCTCGCATCAATCCCAGCCCTCCGCCCGCCTCCTCAGCCATTGCGGCCGATGTCCATCGCAGACCTGACACCTGTCGTGGCCGAGTCGCAAGCGAACCTCGGTTCCAGCCGCTTCTAGCGAGGCAAGGGCCTGTTCGGCAAGGGCCGTGCGCCGCGGCAAGGGCTTATCTTCGGCAAATCGTCAGTTCCGCGGCAAGAGCAGGATGCGAAAAAGTGGGAACCGGTTTTTCGCATTAATCCTGCTCTCACTCTTGGATGAGAGACGGATTCAAATTTCAGATGCGATCACAAGGTGATCCCATCTGAAATCATCCGGCTCTCGCAGGATGCGAAAAAGTGGGAACCGGTTTTTCGCATTAATCCTGCTCTCACTCTTGGATGAGAGACGGATTCAGATTTCAGACGGGATCACTCTGTGATCCCGTCTGAAATCATCCGGCTCTAGGCCGGTCCGAGCGCGGCGCCGTTGCGCGCCGGCGTGGCGGCGACAGCGGGTTTCGCCGAGGCCCGGCCTTTCGGCTTCTCTGCCGGCAGGGCCGCCTCCCCCTCGCCCCGGCCCTCCATCTCGGGCTGGGGCGACGGCTTCACGACCCGCAGTCTGGGCGCGGCTTTTTTCGACGCGCTGCGCTTCGGTCCCGATTTTGGCGCGCTGTCCTGGGCGGGCGCCTCGATGCCGGAGAGCGCATCGAGATAGCACTGCGTCCACCAGCCGATATCGGTCGCGTCGATGATCTCGTAGAGGCGCTCGAACCGGCGGATGCGCTCGGATTTGGGCATGGCGAGCGCGGTGCGGATCGCCTCGGCGACCTCATGGGTGTCGTAAGGGTTGACGATCAGCGCCTCGCCCATCTGCTGCGCCGCGCCGGCGAAGCGCGACAGCACGAGCACACCGGGATCGGCCGGATCCTGCGCTGCGATATACTCCTTGGCGACGAGGTTCATGCCGTCGCGCATCGGCGTCACCAGCCCGACCTGGGCACGCCGGTAGAACCCTGCCAGCGCATTGCGCGAATAGGCTTTCTTGACCACGCGGATCGGCGTCCAGTCGAACTCGCCGAGCGCAGCGTTGAGGCGGCCCGCGGTTTCGTCCGACTGACGGTCGAGCTCGGCATATTCGGGCACGTCGGTACGCGAGGGCGGCGCGATCTGCAGCATGCCGACCCGGCCACGATGCTCGGGATGGCTGCGCAGGAATTGTCCGAACGCCTCCAGACGCTGGACGATGCCCTTGGAATAGTCGAGCCGATCGACGCCGATGACGAGCTTGCGGGCACCGAGCGATTCCCTGGTAGCCTTGATCGGACGCGTCGCGGCCCGCTCGGAGGCGGCGGCAAGCTTGCGGAAGGCCTCGACATCGATGCCGATCGGGAAGGCCTGCACGGTGGTTTCGCGGCGGCCCATCCTGACCTTGCCGCCCTCCATCCTCGCGCCGCAGAGCGAGACGAGGCCGCTGATCAGATTGCGGACATCGACCTGCGTCTGCACGCCGACGAGATCATAGGCGCCCATCGTGCTGATCAGCGTGGCGCTGAAGGGCAGCGCGCCGAAAACCTCCGCCGGAGGCCAGGGAATGTGATGGAAATAGCCGATCCGGTTGGTCACGCCGCGCCGGCGCAGCTCGGCGGCCAGCGGGATCAGGTGATAATCGTGGATCCAGATCAGATCATCGGGCTTCAACAGCGGGATCAGCGCCTTGGCGAAGCGGCGGTTGACCGCGAGATAGCCGGCATAATCCGTGCGCGAGAACTCCGTCAGGCCGAGCCGGTAATGCATGTTGGGCCAGAGCGCCCGGTTCGAGAAGCCGAGATAATAGGTCTGGCGCTCGCTCTCGGTGAGATCCGTGACCGCGTAGGTCACCTTGCCGCGCTGGACCGTGCGGACAGCCTGGCCGGCGGCGGCGTCATTGACATCGCCACTCCAGCCGAACCAGAGCCCGCCCCGTTTCTCCAGCGCCTCGCGCAGCGCCACCGCCAATCCCCCTGCCGCCGCTTTTTCGTGACGATCTGGAATGGTGACGCGATTCGAGACGATGACGAGACGCATGGCGCGACAGCTCTCCTTTTGAATTGCCACTGGTCGCCAGAATTTCGACACCAGTGGCAGGAACAGAACGCGGTTGAGCACGTAATGTTTCCAAGGCCTCCGTCTCCGCCGATGGCGAAGCGGTGGCAACGTCACGTCGAGAACGTGACGGCAACGGGAAGCTGGACAATAAATGTGGCGAGTTCGCGAACAGAATCACGATCCGGGAGGCATGCCGGCGCTTCGGCACAAGGAACGCACAAGCTGAAGGGCCGTGTTTTCGCCCGACTCATGCCTCAGATAGACAAATATCTGGCTCAGATAGACAAAGATGATGACACTGATCGAAACTGAATTGCCCCACGATATCCGCGACATCGCTCCCACGGAGTCCGAGATCGCTCTGTTTCTCGACTTCGACGGCACGCTCGTCGAGATCGCGCCCATGCCCGACGCCGTGCATCTCGACCGACAGGTGGCCCCCGCACTGGAATCCTTGCGCGCCTCGCTTGGCGGAGCGCTGGCGCTCGTCTCCGGCCGGCCCGTCAGCTTTCTCGACGAGGTTCTGGCGCCCTATCGATTCGACGCGGCCGGGCTGCATGGCGCGCAAATTCGGGTCGATGGCGAAATCCTTTCGCAGTCCGCGGTGCCCGAGGCGATGCGCGAGGCGACACGCGATCTGGTGCGCTTCGCCAACAGCCATGTCGGCATCATCGTCGAGGACAAGCGCATCTCGATTGCTCTGCATTGGCGGCTGGCGCCCACGCTGAAGGACGAGGCGCTGGAGCTGATGCGCAATGTTGCCGCCCGCATGGGACCGGCAATCCGGCTCCAGGAAGGCAAATCGGTGGCCGAGCTGGTTCCCGCCGGCGCCAGCAAGGGCGGCGCCATCGTTCAATTGATGCAGGCCGCGCCCTATGCCGGACGCAGGCCCGTCTTCATCGGCGACGACATCACGGACGAGGCCGGCTTCGAGGCGGTGAACGCATTGGGCGGGCTCTCGATCCGGATCGGCGACGGCGAGACCTGTGCCGCGCACCGCATTGCCTCGCCGACCGCCCTGCGCACTATCCTTCTCACCGCGGCCGAACACGGCCGTCTGACCGCTTCCAGCTTCTCATAAGGTTACCGATGACAGTTTCGACGACGATCGCGGGACGGAACTCCGTCTCGCTCGACCTCGGCGTGATCGGCAATTGCACGATCGCCGCGCTGATCGACAGGCGCGCCCGCATTGTCTGGGGCTGCTTCCCGCGCTTCGACCGCGACCCGGTGTTCTGCGCCCTGATCGACAACCAACCGGACGATGACGGAGCGATGCCGAAGAAAGGCGTCTTCGCGATCGAGCTGGTTGGGATGACGCGCTGCGAGCAAAATTATCTCGACAACACCGCGATCCTGTCCTCCGTCTTGTCGGACGATCAGGGCAACGCCATCGAGATCCTCGATTTCGCGCCGCGTTTCGTGCGCTATGAGCGCTTCTTCCGGCCGCCGCAGCTGGTGCGGCGCGTCAGGCGCATCTCGGGCCGGCCGCGCATCCGCATCGTGCTCAAGCCGAGCCTGGGCCTCGGCGAGGAGCCCGACGAGATCACGCGCGGCTCCAACCATGTCCGCTTCGTCGGTGCCGATCAGACCATCCGCCTGACCACCGACGCGCCGGTCTCCTATGTCGTCGACAGCATCCCCTTCGCGGTCGACCGACCCTTCTCCTTCTTCATCGGCTCGGACGAGGCGCTGCGCGCCGAGATCGAGACGACCTCGCGCGAATTCCTGGACAAGACGACCGATTACTGGCGCGACTGGGTGCGCTCGCTCTCGATCCCGTTCGACTGGCAAAAAGAGGTGATCCGCGCCGCGATCACGCTGAAGCTCTGCTCCTTCGAGGAGAGCGGCGCGATCGTCGCAGCGCTCACCACCTCGATCCCCGAGGCGCCTGGCACCCAGCGCAACTGGGACTATCGCTTCTGCTGGCTGCGCGACGCCTATTTCGTCGTCCATGCGCTCAACCGCCTGGGCACGACGCGGACGATGGAGGATTATCTCGGCTTCATCACCAATATCGTCGACACCTTCACCGAAAGCGGGGCCGAGCATCTGCCGCCGCTCTACCCGATCACGCGCGGCGGCACGCTGGACGAGTTCGAGGCGCCCAATCTCTCAGGCTATCGCGGCCACCAGCCGGTGCGCTTCGGCAATGGCGCGGCGACGCAGATCCAGAACGACGGCTACGGCGCGGTCGTGCTCGCGGCGACGCATTCCTTCTTCGACCAGCGCCTGATCCAGCCCGGCAAGGACACGCTCTTTGCCCAGCTCGAGCGCATGGGCGAACTCGCCATCGCTTATTTCGACAAGCCCGACGCCGGCCCCTGGGAGCTGCGCGAAAGGCAGGTGGTGCACTCCTTCTCCAGCGTGATGTGCTGGGCGGCGTGCGACCGCCTCGCCCGCATCGCCGGCACGCTCGGCCGGGCCGACCGCAAGGAGTATTGGCGATCCGAGGCCAAGCGCCTGAAGGGCATCATCGGCGAGCGCATCTGGAACGAGGAGAAGGGCCATTTCGTCTCGACCTTTGACGGGACGGAACTCGACGCGACGCTGCTGCTCTTCGCCGAGCTCGGCTTCGTCAAGGCCGACGATCCGCGCTATATCGCGACCGTCGAGGCGATCGGCCGTGATCTCACGCGCGGCGACCTGCTGCTGCGCTATGCGACGCAGGACGATTTCGGCTTCATGCACACCGGCTTCCTGATCTGCGCCTTCTGGTATGTCGACGCGCTCTACGCGATCGGCCGGGTCGACGAGGCCAAGGAGCTGTTCGACCGCATCCTGAAACGGCGCAACAGCTTTGGCCTGCTCTCGGAGGATGCCGACCTCGCCACCGGCGAGCTCTGGGGCAATTTCCCCCAGACCTATTCGATGGTCGGGCTGATCAACTCGGCGATGCGGCTCAGCCGGAACTGGGAAGAGGCGTTCTGAGAGCGCACTCTTCGGCATAGCGCGCCCGTCATGCTCGGGCTTGTCCCGAGCATCCACGTCTTGAACACAGCCCTCAATCAGCGAAGACGTGGCTGGTGGGACAAGCCCGACCATGACGGCAATAGCGCGGGCTCACTCCATCCTGGCCGCGGTCCGCATCACCGCCAGCGCCAGGACCTGCGCGGCGGGGACGATGCTCTCGACCTCCAGGAACTCATCGGGCGTATGGGCGAGGCCGCCGATCGGCCCGACGCTGCACAGGGTCGGGCAGCCCTGCGCCGCGGTGAAGCCGGAATCGGCGCAGCCGCCGGTGAACTCGGCGGCGACGCCGATGCCGAAACCCGCCGCCGCATCGCGATAGGTCTCGAACAGGACGGCCGATTCGGGCGAACGCTCCAGCGGCACGAACTCGCCCTTGATGGTCAGGGCTCCGGTCGCACCCGGCACCACCGGCGTCTCGACGATGGTCCGGATCGCGCCGACCAACTCGTCGCGCTGGGCGGCCGTGACATAGCGCAGGTCGATCTCGCACCAGGCATGGGGCGCGATGGTGTTGACGGTCTGGCCGCCGCCGATCAACCCGACATTGACGGTGACACCGCGCTCCAGATCGGTGAGGCCCTGGAGCCTGGGGATCTTGTGGCCGAGATCGACGATGGCCGAGATGCCCTTGTCGTAATTCGCGCCGGAATGGGCGGCCTTGCCGGTGAATTCGGCGCGCATGAAGACGCCGCCCTTACGGCCCGAGGTGATCGACTGCTTCTGGTCGCGGCTGAATTCGGTGCCGGCCGGCAGGCGGCTCGGCTCGGCGTTGAAGACGCAGCGCGCCTCGCGAGCCGCGGCCTCGATGATCGGCCGCGAGGATGGCGAGGCGATCTCCTCGTCGCTCGTCGTCAGCATCAGGAGCGGCGCGGAGAGCCCGCCGCATTCGGCAAAGGCGGCCGCCACGAAAGCCTCGATGACGAGGCCGGCCTTCATATCGGCGACGCCTGGCCCATAGGCCCGGCCGCCCTTGATGGTGAAGGGCCGGCGCGTCGGCTCGCCTTGCGGGAAGACGGTATCGCGATGGCCGAGCAGCAGCACCGGGCGCTGGTCATTGGCCGAGGGGTTGGGCAGGCGCGCCTTGACGGCGTCGCCGTAGCGGGCATCCGGCACGATCTCGACGGAAAGCCCGTTCGCCTCATGGAAGCGCGCCAGCACCTGCCCTGCCCGATCGACGCCGGCCTTGTCGTAGGAGCCTGAATCGGTGTCGACCATCTCGCGCAGCAGCGCGACCATCGCCTCCTTGCGGCTGGCGAGCCAGGCCGTGACCTTCGCTTCTTCAGGCGTCAAATCGCTCATCGCGTGCAGCTCTCATCGTTCCCAACGGGACCATGCTGCGAGCATAGCCTGAAGAACCGGCGCGGCGGTAGCGCATCCGCGATGCGTACCCCTTGCGAAAACAGAAGGCTCTGCTCCTTGTTTTATCGCATTTTCTTCACGCGAACCGGTGTCCACTTCGCTCGAAAATGCTCTGGGCCCCTATTTCGGCGCGGCCATCTTCCGGATCAGCGCGTCGCGGGCGGCACGCGCAGCGGTTTTCAGCGTTTCATCCTCTGGCTTGTAAGCCGGCAGCTCCAGCGCCTTGGCATAATAGCCCAAGGCAAGCTGATCCGAGGCGATACCGGCATAGAGGTCACCGAGGCGTTTGTTGGCAATCAGCGCGGCGTCGGGTTTGGCCACGGCCTCCTCGAAGGCGCCGATCGCACCAGGCGCGTCGCCGTTGCGCGCCTTCAACTCCGCCAATGCGAGCAGAATCCTGGAGTCGCCGCCATTGCTGGCCCGCGCCGCTTCGGCGTCGGCGAGCGCCTCCTTGAGATTGCCCTGCCCTGTCCTCGCCTCGATCCGCACCAGCAAGGCCTCAGTGTCGGATGGCGCCACGGCCAGCCGCGCCGCGGCATCCTCGACCGCCGGACCGAACTTGCCCAGAGCGAGCCGCGCTTTGGCACGCAGCAGCACGAGGTCGGGATCGGCGGCTTTTGCGGCAAGGGCCTCGGTTGCGAGGCGCTCGGCGGCGGCCGTATCACCGGTCGCCAGGTTGATGCGGGCCGCGAGAGCAAGCCAGCGCGGTTCGGCGGGCTCGATCCTGAGCGCCATGGCGATATCGGTCAGCGCCGCCGGGCTGCCCGCCATGAGGGCGAGACGCGCCCGCTCGGCATAGGGGCGGGCGCGATCAGGCGCCAGCCTGATCGCCTCAGCGAAATCGACGCGGGCAAAGTTGACCTGGCGCAGCTGCAGGCGCGCCAATCCGCGATGAAGCGCGAGGTCGGACATGAAGCCAGGCGTCAGCCCCTCATAGCTCGCCTGCGTGCGATCCTTGCTGACCCCCTCGAGCGCGCCGTCGATGTCGGAGATGGCGGCGAGCCCATTGCCGAGCCTTGCCTGCGCGATGCCGCGCACCGCCTGCGCACCGATATCGATTCGGCCCCTGGACAGCACGGCATTGGTCAGGTCGAGCGCCGCGGCATCGTCTCCGCGCGCCAGAAGCGCGCGGGCGCGCATCACGTCCTGCGATTGGGACTGCTCCGGGCTGCGCGCACTCCAGGCCTCGATCTCGGCCAAAGCCGCATCGACCTGTCCGGTCTCGATCAGTGGGAGAACGAGGTCGCGGCTACCGAATATACGCTTCTTGTCGTCCGGCATCAGCCGATCGGCTTCGCGCGCCGCGACCAGCGCCTCGGACGGCCGGCCCAGCATCAGCAGGGATGTCGCTCGGTAGGACTGAAGCCAGACGGCACTGTCTGGCTCGATCTGCAACAATTTCGACCAGTCGGCGAGGGCTTCTTCGTGGCGACCAAGCGAGGTCGCGACGAGGCCACGCACCGTCAAGGCCCGGCGCAGCTCCTGCGAATCCGGCGCGGCCCGGCGCACGACGCTATCGGCATCGACCCAGGCCCGCTCGAACGGAGCGATGTTGCCGTCATAGCCATAGGATGAGATGTGGCCGCTGGCGCGCGCCAGGGCCGCCTCGAGATAATCCGGCATAGTTGCCACGGCGAGATCGAGATCGGCGATCTGTTGGCCATAGGGCCGCGCCCGCGAACGCAGGATCAGCATGTCCGCCTTGGCCTGAGGCGTCGGCGCCGTCTCGACGAGGCGATCGCAGCTCTGCATCCGGAGCGGGTCGTCGCGCGTCTCGCAGCGTGCCTTCAACTCCGTTTCGTCGAGCTCGGCGACGATGATCGGAGGCGGTGCGTCGAGTTCGATGATCCAGGCCGCCGCAACGTTCCGCGAGGTCTTGTCATAGGCCATTTTCGCATCTGTGCGGGCGGCCGATTGCGCATAGAGCGCCCGCGCCCCGGCCTTGTCGCCGGCCGCCAGCAGGATCTCGGCCTTTACCTGATTGGCGTCGAACAGCTTGGGATCGAGCTCGATCGCCTTGTCGGCGTCGGCCCGGGCGGCGTCGAGGTCCTTCATGGCGAGCTTGACCGCCGCGCGCGTCGCATAGGCGCGGCCGTATTTCGGCGCGGCCAGGACCACCGTATCGGCATCGGCGAGTGCCTCGGCACTCTTGTTCTGCGCCAGTCGCGCCCGGGCCCGGATCTCGCTCAGGTCATAGACGGTTGGGAAACTCGCCAGGCCTTCCGAGGCTTCCTTTTCGGCGAGACCGTAGGCATTGAGATAGAAATGGCTGCGCGCCTTGGTGATGAAACCCTCATTGCCCTTGAAGCCCAGTGTGCGGGCCTGCTCGATCGCGGCGACCGCCTCGCGATACCGACCGGTCGAGTAGTGCAGCAGCCCCATCATGTAGTGGCTGCGCGGATGGTCCTTCTGCCAGAACAGGCCTTGGCGCAGATCCTCGCGTGCGCCCTCGAAATCATATGCCAGCAGCTTGAGATAGCCGCGATTGGCGTGGTTGTCGGCGTTGAACGGTTCCTTGTCGATCGCGACCGTGAAATCCGCCATGGCCCCAGTGCCGTTGCCGAGGCCGAAGCGGATCTGCCCACGGTCGCGGTAGAGCGCTGCGAAGTTCGGCGCGAGCTTGATCGTCTCGCTATAGTCCTTCTCGGCCTCGACCAGGCGTTTCAGCGCCCAATAGCTCTGCGCCCGGCTCAACAGCGCAGAAGCCTTGGTCTTGCGGTCGCCGCGGCCTTTCAGGACGGCAGTGCAGGCGGCGATGCCCGCATCGGTTTTATCGGCCTTGCAGACCGCGACAGCATCGACCTTCTGGGCCAGGCTCGGCGACAGCCAGAAGCCTGCGATGATAGGGATCAGACAGGCTCGAAACGCCATCCGCGACAGTGAGCAGGCCATTTTGCAACCTCCCGCACAAGCTCGCCTTACGTTGCGATAGGGTAACATACCCCCTGCGGCAGCGGTCAACCGGTCGGCGCGAGCACGGATCCAGGACGAAAACACCCGCCTGCGGGAACAGGCGGGTTCGTGATTTCGCGCTCCTCAGGATGAGGGCTGTATGCGTGGCTCCAAGGCCTCAGCGCCGGGCTTCCATCGCCATGCGCAAGGCGAAGCCCGCGAGCACGGTGCCCATCAGCCAGCGCTGCACCAGGGACCAGAACGGCCGCGTCCGCAGGAACAGCGCGATGCTGCCGGCGGCAAGGGTGATCAGCGTGTTCACGCTGAGGCTGACTGCGATCTGGATGAAGCCGAGCATGATCGACTGCGCCAGCACGCTGCCGGCAGCGGGATCGATGAATTGCGGCAGCAGCGCCAGATAGAACACCGCGATCTTGGGATTGAGCAGGCTGGTCAGGAAGCCCATCGCGAAGAGCTTGCGCGGACCGTCGGGCGCGAGCTCGCGGACATGGAAGGGCGAGCGGCCGCCGGGCTTCAGCGACTGCCAGGCGAGATAGAGCAGATAGACGACGCCCGCGAGCCGAAGCGCGTCATAGGCGAACGGTACCGCCAGGACGAAGGCGGTGATGCCAAAAGCGGCGCAGAACACATAGAACAGAAAGCCGAGCGCGATGCCACCGAGCGAGATCAGGCCGGCGCCGGGGCCCTGCGAGATCGAACGGGAAATCAGGTAGATCATGTTCGGGCCGGGCGTCAGCACCATGCCGAAGGCCAGGAGCACGAAAGCAAGCAGGTTGTGAATCTCGGGCATGAAACGGCTCCAGCAATGGCGCACACCATGCCCGTATCCTGCCGGCCCCGACAATCACCCGGCGACGCGCGCCTCTCATGTCGCGCAAGCGTGGGTCGCGCCGGCGCATCATCGCGAGTGGCACGATCGACGCTCGCTCAGTTGGCCTTGGTGGGGCAGTCGATCGCGCCCGCGCCGGCAGGCAAGCGCAGCAATGGCAGGCGGGCGCCGACCTCGCCGGGGAACAGGCCGGCGCTGACGAAGCCACCGGCGGCGTCAGGGTCGAGCGAGGCGACGACGAGACCGACCAGCGGCTGCTCGACCGGGACATAGCTCGAACCGGCAGGGAGGGTGACGGGCGCAGCGTCGCGTTCGCTCTTCGTCGAGACGCCACCTTCCGGATTGATGGCGCGGCGGTCGACCTGCCGGCGCGCCGTCACGATGAAGGCTTCCGCGCCCGACACCGTCGCGGGCGCGGTCAGGATGCAAGAGCGGATGCCGCGCCGCGCCAGCGCCTCGCGCACCGGCGCCGTCGCTTCGCCATCCGCCAGCCAGTAGCCGGCCGGCCGCGGGCGCACCACGGTCGGTTCGATATGGCGGGCATCGATGAAAGGCACCGCGGTCGGGCGCGGCGCCGCCGTGACGGGGTCGACCAGCGGCACGAAGCCCTGGACCACCGGGACGCGATGCGCGACGACGAGGTCCGCATGCGAGCGCGCCGCCTCCTGGCGCCCCTCGGCGACGGCACGCCGCAGCCGGGCAGGATCGGCCGCCGCTGCCCGCAGGGCGCCGATGGCGGCGAGGTAATGAGTGGCAACGCGGCGCTGGAAGCCTTGCGCGCCGATGCCGACGCCGCGCGTCTCCAGCAGGATCGAGACCGCGCCCATCAGCCCGAAGGCGTTGCGCGCGATGCCCGCCGCATTGCCGCCGGTCGCGACGGTCTTGTCCTCCGGCCTGGCGTTCGGAGAGGTCTGATAGACATAGGCGGTCAGGCCGGCGCTTGCGGCCGCGGCCTCGATCGCGGGCAGGAAGAGCTGGTCGGCCAGCACCGTGGCGCGCGCCGGCACCAGCGGATGCGTCGCGCGCATATAGACGAAGTCCGTCGCATGCAGCGCCTCGAACTTGGCGAGCCAGCGGCCGCCGACCGTGAACTCATGCGCGTCGATGACCAGGTCCGGCGGCAGCGTCGCAGCCGCCATCTGCAGGACGCGGGTTTCGGGCAGGGTCAGGAGCAGGTGATCGCGGTTCGGGTCGGCCTTGGCGGCGGTGTCGCGCGTGAAGGCCGCGGCGCCGTCGGGATTGGAGCGCGGCACGATGACAATGGTCAGCGCCCGCGTCAGCTCGGCGAGCTCGCCGCCCGAGGCGAGATCCTTCGCCAGCGCCAGCATCGCCTCGCCGCCGGCGGGTTCATTGCCGTGATGCTGGCCGATCAGCCAGACGACCGGTCGGTCGACGGGCTGATTCCTGGCCGCCTCCTCCAGGCTGCGGGCGCCCTCGGCCGTGAACAGGAGATAGGGGATGTTGCGGCCTTCGAGCGAGCGCCCAAGCGAGCCGATGCCGAGATTGGCGGCGTTGCCCAAAGCCGCGATGAAGGCTTCCATCTCGGCCTGGGTGGTGAAGCCGGCAGCCTCCCGCCCCGGATCATAGCTGCCGGCGCGCCCCTCCGCAAAGAAAGGCGAGCGCAATGTCACCGGCACATCGGCATAGCGCGCAAGCAATGCCGGCGCCTGCTGAAGTTCGCCCCTCGCCGGCGCCTCCTGCGCCAGCGCCGCGGCGGTCAAGACGAATCCGAGCCAGAAAACTCCCAGGAAACGAAGCACGGCTGAAGCCTCCGCAAGCGCCCGCGACGAAAGCGGGCGGCCATCATCCTGCCGAGTTGGCAGACGACTTCAAGCGAAGATCGCCCGCCCCTCTTGCAGCTCCCGCCGAGCGGCCTGTCCGTCGCCTCAGATCTTCCCGTCATAGGCGCGCCGCGCGATGCGGCAGGCCAGCACGGTGAATACAGAACGGCCCAGCGCGGCTTCGACTTCCCCCGCGAGCGTGCCGGCATCGTCGACCCAGCGACCGACGCCGCCGAGCGCCTGCGCCACGGCCGGGAAATCGCTGCCGGAGAAATCCACCGCCGCATTGGGTCGTTGACTGGAGCGCTGCTTCATCTCGATCAAGGCGAGGCTCTCATCGACCAGGACGACGATGACGATGGGCAAGCCCAGTTCGCGCGCGGTCGCGAGCTCGCCCAGGCCCATCTCCAGCCCGGCATCGCCGACGAAGGCGACAACCGGCGTCGCGGGCCTGGCGAGCTTGTAGCCGAGCGCCAGCGGCACGGCGCAGCCCATGGTGCAAAGCCCGGTCGATTGCAGGATCGCATGCGGGATGTCGGTCTGCCAGATCTGCGAGAGCAGGATGCGATGGGCGCCGGAATCGATGCTGATGACGGTGTCTGCGGGCGTCGCGGCGCGCACCGTCTCGAAGATGACATCGGGCCCCCAGGCGGCCGAGGAGGCGAAGCTGTCGCGCAGCGCCTCGCGCGCCACTGTGGGCTCGCCGCCCGGCCAGACATGCGCCTTGGCCGGCGCGACGCTCAACCCCGACAGGCTGGCCGCGATGTCGCCGACGATGAGATGGTCGCTGCGATGCACGCCATGGGGCATCGCCTCGGCGACGATGTCGATGATCTGCGTTCCAGGAGAGAAGGGATCGCGCCAGTTGAGGCGCATCTCGATTGGATCATAGCCAGCGAGCACGATCATATCCGCAGCCTTGACCAGCGGCAGCAGCAGCTTGTCCGCCTTGGGCGAGAGCCCCGCTCCGCCAAGCGAGAGCGGATCGCTCTCGGGCAGCACGCCCTTGGCCTTGTAGGTGGTGATGACGGGGATGTCGCGGTCGCGCGCGAAATCGGCGACCACATCGGCCGCGCCCTGGTTGACGACATCGAGACCGGCGATGATCAATGGGCGCTCGGCATTCGCCAAAGCGCCGCGAGCCGCCTCCAGGCCGTGCCCCTCGGCCGGCCGCACCGGCAGGGGCAGCGGAGCCGGCGGACGCATGGACGCCTTGGCAGCGCCTTCCGCCACGCTGATCGGCACATCGATATGGACCGGGCCGGGCCGGCCCGACAGCGCGATGGCGAGCGCCTTCTCGACGACGAGGGCGGCGGTCTCGGCAGTGGCGCGGAAGCTCGCCTTGACGATCGGGCGCAGCAGCGCCTGATGGTCGAAGACCTGATGGGTGTAGCTCTCGGCCTCGGCCGCATCGACGCAGCCGGTGATGAAGATCAGAGGTACGCGGTCCTGCAAGGCATTGGCGACGACATTGGCCGCGTTGGCCACGCCGGGACCGAGCGTCGCGTAGAACAGACCCGGCGCGCCCGTCGCATGCCAGACGCCTTCGGCCATGAAGCCGGCCGCGTTCTCATGCTTGACCAGAACAGGCTCGATGCCGGCCGCACTGAAGGCCTCGACCAGCGCCAGGACCTCGCCGCCGGGAATGCCGAAGGCATGGCGAATGCCGGCCCGCGCGAGGCCTCGGGCGATCAGGTCCGCGCCGGTGGTGATCGTCTCTGAGCTGGGCATGTCTGAGCTAGGCATGTGTGGCCATCCATCTGCGGCGCAGGCGAGGACGCCTGCGCAAAGGGTTTTCCAAATCAGGTTCTACGCCATCAATGGCACATCAAATCTGAGTGACAGGCTGCGCGAAACTCAGCGCGATTCGACCAGCATCAGGTCGGTATCGTCGGGTTTGGCCCCGGCGGCGGTCAGCATGGCGTGGACCTGTCCGCGATGATGGGTCTGGTGGTTGAACATATGCGCGACGAGCAACGCTTTCGGCTTGGTGAGCTCGCGACGCGAAAGGCCCGAAACCCAGGTCAGATCGCCGGCGAGCCAGTCAGGCGAGAGCGTCGCGGCCCATTCGCCGATCAGCGCATCGGTGACCCGCCGCTCGGCCAGGAGTTCCGACCATGCCTCGATCATCCGGACCGACTCGCTGCCCGGAACCGATGGCTTCGGCGTACCGGCGAAGCGCGAGAGCCACATCCGGTCTCCCCATAGCAGATGGCAGAACGTGCCGTGGATCGAACCGAAGAAGGCGCCGCGCTCCAGCCGCCGCGCCTCGTCGCTCAAGCTCGCGGCAGCCGCATAGAGACTGTCGTTCTGCCAGGCGTTGTAATGCGCCATGGTCCGGACGAAGGCGGGTTCGATCATCGTGACAGCCTTTTTCAGATGATGTTGGCCTCAAGAAGCGGCCTGCCCTCGACGATGCGCTCATGGCCGAGATCGGCAAGATCGAGCGCGCGATAGCCGCCATGCAGGATATGCTCGGCAAGCCCGCGCCCGACCGCAGGCGATTGCTGCAGGCCATGGCCGGAGAAGCCGTTGGCGAGATAGAGATTGGGAACGCCGGCAGCCGGGCCGATGATCGCGTTGTGGTCGAGGCCATTCATATCATAGGGACCCGCCCAGGCGCGGCCGGGCCTGATCTGCTCGAAGGCCGGGATGCGATGCGCCAGCGCCGGCCAGACGGTCTCCTCGAAGAAGGACCAGTCGACATCCTCGACGCCCGGATCGCTCTCGAGCCATTCCTGGTCGGCCTCGCGCGTCGGCGAGGAGCCGCCGATGAAGAGCTGGCCTTCGCTGCCGCGCTTGCCCTCGGGCCGGCACCAGACGCCGGTGGTGTCGATCAGCAGCGGGCAGTTGTCGACCTCGCCCTTGCAGGTGAAGGAGAAGACATAGCGCTTCATCGACTTGACCGGGATCGCGACGCCGGCCGTGGCGGCCAGCCGCGCGCCATGGGTGCCCGAGGCGTTCACCACCGCGCCGCAGGCAATGCGGCTGCCATCAGTGAGCGCGACGCCGGTGACGCAGCCGCCTTCGACGTTGTAGCCGGAGACCTCGCCCTGCCGGTATTCGACGCCGAGCGAGCGCGCCTTCTTGCGGAAGGCCTGCAGCAGCGCCCAGCCGTCGAACCAGCCCTCACCGCTGATGCCATAGGTGCCGCAGATAAGGTCCGAAGTATTAAGCCAGCTAAATTTTCTGCGCAGCATCTCTGCAGCATAAAGCGCAATGTCAGCCCCCTCGGCCGCCTGAAGCGCCTGGTTCGCGGCGAGGATCGGAGCGCCCTCGTCGCCCCCGAGATAGAGATAGCCGCCCTCGTGCAGATCGATGACGGGCGTCTCGCCATCGACGGCGAGATGGGTGCCGAGATTGCGCAGGAAATCGATGCCGAAGAGCGAGATGCGGATATTGACCGCGCTGGAATATTGCTGGCGGATCGAAGCGGCCGAGAGCGCCGAGGCGGCCAGGCGATAGCTCGGGTCCTTCTCGATCACCACGACCTTGCCCTTGAAGCCGGGATCGGCGGCGAGGTGATAGGCGACGGAGGAGCCGATGGCGGCACCGCCGCAAATCACGACATCGGCGCTTTCAGACGAAGACGACATGGCGGTCCCGCGGAGCATGGCCGCGATGCGTCGCGACCGAGGTTGGTGAATTCAGCGCATGAATGACGCGACAATGGCGCCTTGTCGAGGGCTGTCGTCGCAGGGCCTCGCGAAGCAATCCCGGCGCCATCGCGCAAAACCGACGCTGCCTCTGAGCGCATACGCGCCGGCAGCCGGCTAGCTCACGCGCCGCATTCGCCGAGCAGCCAATCGCGGAAGGCGATCACCGCCGGCAATCCGGCCTTGGCCTCGGGATAGACCAGATAATAGCCCTCGGAGCCGGTCACCGGCCGATCGACGGGGATGACGAGCGCGCCCAGGCGCAACTCCTCCTCGACAAGGAAGCGCGGCACGATGGCAAGCCCCAATCCGGCGACCGCTGCCTGCGAGACCATGGCGAATTGCTCGAAGCGCGGCCCCATCAAGGCGCGCTCGGGAGGCAGACCCTGCTGCTCCAGCCAGTTGGCCCAGGCGCGCGGCCGTGTCGATTGCTGCAGCAGGGGCGCGCGCAGCATGTCCGCCGGCTCCGCCAGGCCAAGGCGCGCCACCAGGGACGGCGCGGCGACGGGAATGATTTCCTCGCCCATCAATCGGTGCAGCCTTGCGCCGGCCCAGACGGGATCGCCGAAGTGGATCGCGGCGTCGACCTGCTCGCGAGCAAAGTCGAAGGGCACCAGCTTGGTGGTGAAGTTGATGGTGATGCCAGGATGCGCCTCGATGAAGCGCGACAGGCGCGGGATCAGCCAGCGCGTGCCGAAAGTCGGCAGGATCGCCAGATGCAGCACGCCGGCCGCGCCGCGAAAGGCCATGGCCGAGACGGTGGCCGCGGCCAGCCGCGACAGACCGTCCCGGATCTCGGCCGCATAGGCGCTGCCCGCTGGCGTCAGGCTGACACGCTGCCTGACGCGCTGGAACAGGCCAACGCCGAGAACCTTTTCGAGATGCGCGACCTGCCGGCTGACCGCGCCTTGCGTCAGGTTTAGCTCCTCGGCCGCACGCGTGAAGCTGCCATGCCGCGCCGCCGCCTCGAAGGCGGCGAGCGCCGAGAGCGAGGGCACCGAAAGCCGGCCCGGGACGATGTCAAAATTCATGAGAAACTCTCATCAAGTCGTGAGAACATATCGATTGCCCATGCGGGGTGGAAGAGGGCATTCTTCGCCCCTCCGGCGCGGCGGCTCGAAGTCCCGCGCCGCTTGGCGTGTTTCGCTAGGGCAGGATGCGAAAAAGTGGGTACCGGTTTTTCGCATTGATCCTGCTCTGACTCTTGGATGAGAGACGGATTCAGATTTCCGGCTCTAGCGACGGGTTTGGAATTCACAGATGGCTTCATCTTTGCCGCAAGACGCGCTGGCGCTGCTCAAGCGCCTTGGCGTAACCGACACCGCCTTCGCCAAGGCAGGCATTCCCGCCCATTCGCCGATCACGGGAGAGGCCGTCGCCACGCTCCGCGAGACCAGCCCTGCTGAAGCGGAGGCCGCGATCGGCCGGGCCCAGGCCGCGTATCTCGTCTGGCGCCGGGTGCCCGCGCCGCGCCGCGGCGAGTTCGTGCGCCTGCTCGGCGAGGAACTGCGCGCCGCGAAAACCGATCTCGGCCTGCTGGTGACGCTCGAAGCCGGCAAGGTCGTTTCCGAGGGCCTCGGCGAGGTCCAGGAGATGATCGACATCTGTGATTTCGCGGTCGGCCTCTCGCGCCAGCTCTACGGCCTGACCATCGCGACCGAGCGCCCGAACCACCGCATGATGGAAACCTGGCACCCGCTCGGCGTCTGCGGCGTGATCTCGGCCTTCAACTTCCCGGTCGCGGTCTGGTCGTGGAATGCCGCGCTCGCCTTCGTCTGCGGCGACAGCGTCGTCTGGAAGCCCTCGGAGAAGACCCCGCTGACCGGCATCGCCGTGCAGGCGATCGTCGAGAAGACAATGAAGCGCTTCGGCCCCGAGGCCCCGGTCGGCCTCTCCGAGATCCTGATCGGCGGCCGCGAGATCGGCGACCTCCTGGTCAGCGACCATCGCGTGCCGGTGGTCTCGGCCACGGGCTCGACCCGGATGGGCAAGGAGGTGGGCCAGAAGCTCGCCGCGCGCTTTGCCCGCGCCATCCTCGAACTCGGCGGCAATAATGCCGCGATCGTCGCGCCTTCGGCCGATCTCGACATCGCGCTGCGCGGCATCGCCTTCGCGGCGATGGGCACGGCCGGCCAGCGCTGCACCACTTTGCGCCGCCTGATCGTGCATGAGAGCGTCTATGACGCGCTGATCCCGAAGCTGATCAAGGTCTATGGCAGCGTCAAGATCGGCGATCCGCGCGAGGCCGGCGTGCTGGTCGGACCGCTGGTCGACGAGGCTGCGTTCAAGGGCATGCAGGCCGCGCTCTCCGAGGCCAAGGCTGCCGGTGGCAAGGTTCATGGCGGCGAGCAGGTCACGGTCGGCGCAGGCGGCTTCTATGTCCGCCCTGCCCTGGTCGAGATGCCTTCGCAGACCGGGCCGGTCGAGCGCGAGACCTTCGCGCCGATCCTCTATGTGATGAAGTACAAGACGCTCGACCAGGCGATCGCGCTGCAGAACGCGGTCGGCGCCGGCCTGTCCTCCTCGATCTTCACGCTCGACATGCGCGAGGCCGAGATCTTCGTCTCGGCCGAGGGTTCCGATTGCGGTATCGCCAACGTCAATATCGGCCCGTCCGGCGCCGAGATCGGCGGGGCGTTCGGCGGCGAGAAGGAAACGGGCGGTGGCCGCGAGGCCGGTTCCGATGCGTGGAAGGCCTATATGCGCCGCGCAACGAATACGCTCAATTACGGCACGACATTGCCGCTGGCGCAGGGCGTCAGCTTCGATGTGGATGCGTGACGATTTGAGCTGAGGAAACACGCCGTCATTGCGAGCGTAAGCGAAGCAATCCAGGAGCGGCAGCGCTCTACATCCCCCTGGATTGCTTCGTCGCTTCGCTCCTCGCAATGACGGTGAGCAGCGAACAATAGGGAGACACACCATGGCCGAAGCCGCTCGCAGCCACTCCACCAGCCACAAGCTGGCCGAGTTCACCTGGGACGACGCCTTCCTGCTCGACGAGCAGCTGAACGAAGATGAGCGCCTGATCCGCGACACCGCGCGCAGCTACGCCCAGGAGAAGCTGCAGCCACGCATCTCGGAAGCCTATCTCGACGAGAAGACCGATCGCTCGATCTTCAACGAGATGGGTGAGCTCGGCCTGCTCGGCGTGACGGTGCCCGAGGAATATGGCTGCGCCGGCGCAAACTACGTCTCCTATGGACTCGTCGCCCGCGAGGTCGAGCGCGTCGATTCCGGCTATCGCTCGATGATGTCGGTGCAGTCCTCGCTGGTGATGTATCCGATCTACGCCTATGGCGACGAGAACCAGCGCAAGAAGTACCTGCCCAAGCTCGGCTCGGGCGAATGGGTCGGCTGCTTCGGCCTGACCGAGCCCGATGCCGGCTCCGACCCGGGCGGCATGAAGACCCGCGCCGAGAAGGTCGCTGACGGCTACAAGCTGACCGGCTCGAAGATGTGGATCTCGAATTCGCCGATCGCCGATGTCTTCGTCGTCTGGGCGAAGTCGGCGGCGCATGACAATGCGATCCGCGGCTTCATCCTGGAAAAGGGCATGAAGGGCCTGTCCGCCCCCAAGATCGGCGGCAAGCTCTCACTTCGCGCCTCGATCACCGGCGAGGTCGTCATGGACGGCGTCATCGTGCCGGAAGAAAACCTGCTGCCCAACGTCTCCGGCCTCAAAGGTCCGTTCGGCTGCCTCAACCGCGCCCGCTACGGCATCTCCTGGGGCGTGATGGGCGCCGCCGAGGACTGCTTCCAGCGCGCCCGCCAATACGGGCTCGACCGCAAGCAGTTCAACAAGCCGCTAGCCCAGACGCAGCTCTACCAGAAGAAGCTCGCCGACATGCTGACCGAGATTTCGCTCGGCCTGCAGGGCTCGCTCCGTGTCGGGCGCCTGCTCGACGAGGGCAAGATGGCCCCGGAGATGATCTCGCTGGTGAAGCGCAACAATTGCGGCAAGGCGCTCGACATCGCCCGCCAAGCCCGCGACATGCATGGCGGCAACGGCATCTCGATCGAGTATCAGGTGATGCGCCATGCGGCCAATCTCGAGACGGTGAACACCTATGAGGGCACGCATGATGTGCATGCGCTGATCCTCGGCCGTGCGATCACCGGCCTGCAGGCGTTTTTCTGAGACGTCATTCGCGTCATGGTCGGGCTTGACCCGACCATCTCTCCCAGAACCAGACTCCCGAAGAGATGGTCGGTTCAAGGCCGACCATGACGGTCCGGATCAAGCCTGATGTCCCCACCCCCTCCCCTTACCGGCCTGCGCGTCCTCGAACTCGCGCGCATCCTTGCCGGTCCCTGGATCGGCCAGCTTCTGGCCGATCTCGGCGCCGATGTCGTCAAGGTCGAGGCGCCCGAGGGCGACGACACCCGCAAATGGGGCCCGCCCTTCGTCGAAGGCGTCGGTGACGAGCATCTCTCGGCCGCCTATTTCCACTCGGCCAATCGCGGCAAGCGCTCGATCACAGCCGATTTCCGGACCTCGGAGGGCCAGGCGCTGGTGTATCGCCTCGCCGCCCATGCCGATGTCGTGGTCGAGAACTTCAAGGTCGGCGGCCTGGAGAAATACGGGCTCGATGCCGCCGCGATGCGCGCAGCCTTCCCGCGCCTGATCTATTGCTCGGTGACGGGCTTCGGCCAGACCGGTCCTTATGCGCCCCGCGCCGGCTACGACTTCCTCGTGCAAGGCATGGGCGGGCCGATGTCGGTGACCGGCGAACCCACGGGCGCGCCGATGAAGGCGGGCTATGCCGTCGCCGACATCTATACCGGGCTTTACGCCTCGGTCGGCATCCTCTCGGCCCTGCGCCGGCGCGACGCCACTGGCGAGGGCGCGACGCTCGACATGGCTCTGCTCGATGCCCAGGTCGCCGTGCTCGGCAACCAGGCGATGAACTATCTCGTCTCGGGCAATCCACCGCCGCGGCTCGGCAACGCGCACCCCAACATCGTGCCCTATGACGTCTTCCCCGTCGCCGACGGGCACATCATCATCGCCACCGGCAATGACGGGCAGTGGCGCAAGCTCTGCGACGTGCTGGGCGGCGCCGAGCTCGCCAGCCATCCCGACTATGCCGACAACAAATCCCGCGTCGCCAATCGCGCGCCGCTGACGATCGCGCTCCACGCCCTGACCCAGCGCTACGGCAAGGCCGACCTGCTGGCCGCGCTCGAGGCGGTCGGCGTGCCGGCCGGGCCGATCAATTCCGTCGACGAGGTCTTCGCCGACCCGCAGATCATGGCGCGCGGCGTCAAGGTCGACCTGCCCAGCGCCGCCGCCAAGGGCGGGACGATCCCGACCGTCGCCTCGCCGATCGTGATCGACGGCGTCAGGCAGGTGGCGGGACGGCCGAGCCCAGGGCTCGGCGAACATCACGACGACATCCTGAACGACCCGGCCTGGGGAGGGCCGCACCATGGCTAATCGCACAGGCGGGCAGATCCTCGTCGACCAATTGCTGATCCACGGCGCGACCGACGCCTTCTGCGTACCGGGCGAGAGCTACCTTGCCGTGCTCGACGCGCTGCATGATGCGAGCCTGAAGGTCACCATCTGCCGGGCCGAAGGCGGCGCCTGCATGATGGCCGAGGCCGCCGGCAAGCTGACGGGCAAGCCCGGCATCTGCTTCGTGACGCGCGGCCCAGGCGCCACCAACGCCTCGCCCGGCATCCATATCGCCGACCAGGATTCGACGCCGCTGATCCTCTTCGTCGGCCAGATCGAGCGCGGCATGCGCGAGCGCGAGGCCTTCCAGGAGCTCGACTACCGCGCCGTCTTCGGCACCATGACGAAATGGACGACCGAGATCGACGATGCCGCGCGCATCCCCGAGATCATCAGCCGCGCCTTCCATGTCGCGACCGCCGGCCGGCCCGGCCCGGTGGTGATCGCGCTGCCCGAGGACGTGCTGACCGACCTTGCCGATGTGGCCGATGCGCAGCCCTATCAGGTCACCGAGACGCACCCCTCCCTGCTCCAGACCATCGATCTGCAGAAGCGGCTCTGGGCGGCGAAGTCGCCGGTCGCGATCCTCGGCGGCTCGCGCTGGAGCCCGCAGGCGATCGAACGCTTCACCCGCTTCGCCGAGCGTTTCGACCTGCCGGTCGCAGTCTCCTTCCGCCGGCAGATGCTGTTCCCGGCCGATCATCCGAACTTCGCCGGCGATCTCGGCATCGGCCCCAATCCGAAGCTGCTGAAGCGGATCAAGGAGAGCGATCTCGTCCTGCTCGTCGGCGGGCGGCTCTCGGAGATGCCGAGCCAGTCCTACACGCTGTTTGGCATCCCCGAGCCCGGCCGGCCCTTGGTGCACGTCCATCCCGATGCCGAGGAACTGGGCCGCGTCTACCGGCCATCCCTAGCGATCAACGCCTCGCCGACCGCCTTCTGCGCCGCGCTGGAGACGGTGCATCCGCCGCAGGAGATTGCCTGGGCCGGCGCTGCGGCGGAAGCCCATGAGGCCTATCTCGGCTGGACCGAGCAGCCCGCGCCGGTGGCCGGCGCCTTCCACCCCGGCGAGGCCGTGACCTGGCTGCGGCGCTACCTGCCCGACGACGCGATCCTGTGCAACGGCGCCGGCAACTACGCCACCTGGGTGCATCGCTTCCATCGCTTCACCAAATTCGCGACGCAGCTCGCGCCGACCTGCGGTTCGATGGGCTATGGCGTGCCCGCCGCGGTCGGTGCCAAGCGGCTTTATCCGGAGCGCACCGTCGTCGCCTTCGCCGGCGATGGCTGCTTCCTGATGAACGGGCAGGATTTCGCGACGGCGGTTCAGTACGATCTACCTGTCATCGTCGTGGTGATCGACAACGGCATGTACGGCACCATCCGCATGCATCAGGAGCGCGAATATCCCGGCCGCGTCTCGGCCACCGAGCTGAAGAACCCGGATTTCGCGGCCTATGCCAAGGCCTTCGGCGGCCATGGCGAGCGTGTCGAGACCACCGCCGAATTCGGCCCCGCCTTCGAGCGGGCGGTCGCGAGCGGCAAGCCGGCGATCATCCACTGCCTGCTCGATCCGGAAGCGATCACGCCGGCGAAGTCGCTCTCGACGATCCGGGCCGAGGCTTTTGCCGAACAGGAGGCTGAACGCCTTACGCCTTCCTGATCACTCCATCGAAGGTCGACTGGATCGCACGGGCCAGCGTGATGGTCGCGATCCCCTGGAAGATCAACTCGATCGCCAGGAAAGTGCCGAGCACCCAGAGGGAGGATGCCGGCCACTGGATCATGATCAGCACGCCAAGGACCAACGAGAGCAGGCCTGAGACGAGGATCATGCTCCAGGAGGGATTGGGCCGCGTCTGGAAGGCGATCAGGATGCGCAAGATGCCTGTCGCAAAGAGCGCGGCGCCGACGAACAGCGTCAGCGACGCCGTCGCCGCCAGCGGATTCGAGAAGGTGACGATGCCGACCGCGAGATAAAGCAGGCCGATCAGACCGTGCAGCAGACGGCTCCGCCAGCCGCCATGGCGGACCGCGTCGGCCACCAGTACGATGCCCGCCACGAGCACCATCGCGCCAAACCAGATCGCGCTGGCAATGCTGAGCGCCGCCGTCATCAGCAGGCCGAGGCCGCCGAGCACGACAAGCGAGACACCCGCCGCCAGGAGCCAACCCGACTTCTGTCGCAACGAAACCAGCTTCGAACCGAAGGACTCTGTTGCCGGTCGATTGGTCGTATCGGGCATTGAACCCTCCTGTTTCGCAGAAAGCGAATCGCACGTTACGCGTCGCGAAGCCCAACAGCTAACGACCCATGCCAATCGGGCATCCGTCGGGACAGAACTGCGCCGCTCAGCCCAGCCTGGCCGCCACCAGCTTGCGCAATCCGCGCAGATCCTTGACGAAGCCGCGGATGCCCTCGGCCAGCTTCTCCGTGCCCATGGCGTCCTCGTTCATGGCGAAGCGGAAGGCCTTCTCGTCGAGGACGATCCTGCTTCCGCCGGGAGAGGCTACCTGCGGCGAGGAGGCCGGAGACAGCTTGCGCGGCAGATCGCCGGTCGCCCCGGCCAATTCGTCGAGCAGGCCGGGCCCGATCGTCAGCCGGTCGCAGCCGGCCAGCGCCTCGATCTCGCCGGTGTTGCGGAAAGAGGCGCCCATCACCACCGTCTTGATCCCGAACGCCTTGTAATAGGCGTAGATGGCCTTCACCGAGACGACGCCGGGGTCGGTCTCGGCCGTGTAGGGGCCGCCGCCGGCCTTGACGTGCCAGTCGAGGATGCGGCCGACGAAAGGCGAGATCAGGAAGGCCTTGGCGTCCGCGCAGGCAACCGCCTGAGGCAAGGCGAAGAGCAACGTCAGATTGCAGTCGATGCCCTCGGCCTGCAACACCTTGGCGGCCTGAATGCCTTCCCAGGTCGAGGCGATCTTGATCAGGATGCGGTCGCGCTCGATGTCGCGCTGCTGATAGGCGGCGATGATGGCGCGCGCCTTGTCGATCGTTGCCTGCGTGTCGAAGGAGAGATCGGCGTCGACCTCGGTCGAGACCCGGCCGGGTACGATCTTGGTCAATTCCGCCCCGAAGGTCACGGCGAGCCGATCGCAGACCGCATGCACGGCCTTCTCGCCGCCGTCCGCCTTCTTGCCCCAGCTGATCGCCTCGTCGACGAGATGGGCATAGGCCGGGGTTTCCACCGCCTTCAGGATCAACGTCGGGTTGGTGGTGCAATCGACCGGCTTCAGCCGGCGGACCGCCTCGATATCGCCGGTGTCGGCGACGACGGTCGTCATCTCGCGGAGCTGGTCGAGCTTGGAAGCGGTCATGTCGTGTCCTTGCGGCGGCTGATCCTCTACCGCCCACATATGACGAACAGGCCGTCATTGCGAGCGTAGCGAAGCAATCCAGCGCCGCGCTCTACGCCTTCCTGGATTGCTTCGTCGCTTGAGCTCCTCGCAAAGACGGGAGCGTCTCGATCCTCAGCTCTTGACGGCGCCCGAGGTCAGGCCGCCGACCATGTTCTTGCGGAAGCCGTAATAGATCACCGCCGGCGGGATGGCGTAGAGCAGGCCCGCCGCCATCAGCAGGTTCCAGGGCGCGTCGTCGGCCGAGAGGAACAGCCCCAGCCCCACGGCGAGCGGAACCGCCTTCTCGTTGGATAGCAGCAGGAAGGCGTAGAGATATTCGTTCCAGGCGAGCAGCAGCGCGTAGATGCCGATGACCACCATCGAGGGCTTCATCAAGGGCAGATAGACCAGCCGGAAGAGCTGCAGCGAGGTGGCGCCGTCCATGATCGCGGCCTCGTCGAGTTCCTTGGGCAGTTTGTCGGAGGCCTGCTTCAGCACCCAGATGGCATAGGGCGAGGCCAGCGCGACCATCGCCAGG
Source organism: Bosea vaviloviae (assembly GCF_001741865.1). Lineage (NCBI taxonomy): Bacteria > Pseudomonadati > Pseudomonadota > Alphaproteobacteria > Hyphomicrobiales > Alloboseaceae > Allobosea > Allobosea vaviloviae. The sequence goes on along the minus strand of NZ_CP017147.1, from coordinate 2,139,815 downwards.
ATCAGCGCGGTCTGCGTGTTGAGCAGCCCGTAGGAGCCCATCGCCTTGTACATCGGGATGGCGAGGAAGGCGGCCGGGATCAGATAGGTTGCCAGCGCGAGGTTCATGATTGTGCGACCGCCCTTGACCTTGAGCCGTGCAATGGCGAAGGCGGCGAAGGTCGCGACGAACAGCGTGATCATCCCGGTCGCGACCGCAATGAAGAAGCTGTTGAACATCTGCAGCCAGAAATTCGTCAGGTAGTAGTGCTGCTGCTTGAAGACGATGGTGAAATTCTGCAGCGTCGGCGCGTCAGGCCAGAGCTTGCCGGCCAGCATCGATTCCTGGCTGGAGATCGACAGCACGAAGAGATGGTAGATCGGCAGCAACGTCCAGAGCAGGACGGGAATGGCGATCAGGATGAGTTTGCCCTCGTCGAGAACCTTTTTCATCATTCGGCTGCCTTCGAAAGACGCTTCACCATGAAATAGACCATCGGCAGGATCAGCGGCATGGCGACGATGATCGAGGCGATGCCGAGATCGAGGTTGTTGTTGCGCATGTAGCGGATGCCGAGCGTGGCGAGCACGTGGTTGAGGTCGCCCGGCCCGCCGCCGGTGAGCAGGTAGACGCTGTTGAAGTCGCCTAGTGTCCAGATCATCGAGAGCATGGTCGAGGTGACGTAGAGCGTCGCCAGCGACGGCCAGGTGATGAACTTGAATTGCTGCCATTTGCTGGCACCGTCGACGCTGGCGGCCTCGTAAAGGTCCTGCGCGATGGCGAGGCGGCCGGTGACGAGGATCAGCGTCCAGAACGGCAGCGACTTCCAGATATGGACCATGATCGAGCAGGCGAAGGCCAGCGTCGGATCAGTGAGCCAGCCCGGTCCCTCGACGATGCCGAACCACTGGAACAGCTGCGAATTCACCATGCCGGTCTCGGGGTTGAGCATGACCCGGAAGGACAGGATGGTCGGGATCGAGGGCACCGCCCAGGGCAGGATGAAGAGAACCAGCACGAAGCGGATCCAAGCCCGCTGCGCCACGAAGAAGCCAGACAGCACCATCGCGATCGCGAATTTCAGGTTCACCGCGATGAACAGGAAGACGATGGTGTTGAACACAGTCCGCAGGAAGATCGGGTCGGCGAAGAGTGCGCGGTAGGAGTTCCAGTTGAGGCCGATCCAGAGACCATAGGCCACGGGGTAGACGACCATGACCGCGAAGACGAGGACATAGGGCGCGAGCATGATGGCGCCCCAGAGCGCGCGGTCACGTGTATGGCCGGACACGGCATCGCTCGGCGTTGAGACCGGCACAGCCATCGTGGTCGCTGTCATGCGTTACTCCCTCGGTATCGCCGTCATGTTGAGACGGTTCGACGCCCCGCGGCTCTTTCGGCCGCAGGGGCGCCTCTTTCGCTAGATTCGGAACGTCGGCGTCAGCCGGCGATCTGCTTGATACGTGCGATCATCTCATCGACCGCCAGTTCCGGAGCAACCTTGTCCTGGACGACACGGTTGACCGCCTTCGCCCAGACGTTCTCGGCGTTCACAGCCGTGAACTTGTAGTTATAGACGAACTGGAAGGGAATCGTGCCGGCGCTGAACTGCTTGTAAACCAGCGCGCGGTGCGGATCCTTGCCGTCGGTCCAGAACGGGCTGGCGAGACCCGACTTGGTCGTCGGCAGCCAGCGGCCGAGCGAACCTTCGACGAAGGGACGCAGGTTCTCATCCTTCATCATGAAGGCCATGAACTCCTTGCCGCGCTTCTTGTTCTTGCCATCGGCGAAGACCACAGCGGTCTTGACGGCGGCGAGGTTCGGCAGCGGCTTGCCATCGGGCTTGTCGGGGAACTGGGTGGTGCGGATATTGTCGAAGTAGTTCTTCTTGGCCTGGTCGCGCTGCTCCTGGGTCAGAGCCGGATTGTTCATGTCGTCCAGGTGCTTCGACGCGATCGAGATCGTCGCGTTGTGGGTCATCGCGATCGTCTTGTTGTGGAAGGCGACGTTGTTGTCCGGGTCGAGCCAGTTCACGGACGAGGGCGGCGTGCAGCCGCGCTGCAGGATGTTGGCGTAGGACTTCACCGCCTCGATCATCGCCGCCTTGTTTGCCGGCTGGTCGAGAATGATCTTGCCGTTCTCGTCGACCACCTGCGCGCCATAGGCGTTGGCGAAGGTCAGGAACGAGTAGAAGGTGTCGGACGCTGCGACGCCCATCGGATGGCCGACGGCGTAGATGCGCTTGCCCTTGGCGCGCAGCCCGGCCTGGACCTTGTCACACCAGAAATCCCAGTAGCCGTTCCAGCCCTTGGGAATGTCGCTTTCCTTGAAGCCGGCCTCTTCCAGCATGTCCTTCCAGTAGGTGATGTGCATCATCTGCTGCTGGACCGGGAAGGCGTAATAGGCCTTCTTCTTGGTCTTGTCGTTCATCAGGAGGGTGCCGACGAGCGCGTCGGGCATGATGTCGGTCTTCAGCGGCTCGATGACGTCGCTGACATCCTCGAGCTTGCCCTCGAAAGCCCATTTGCCGGTCGTCCGGAAATCATAGGTCGTGCAGAAGCCAACATCCGGCGGCGTACCGGCCTCGACCGCGCCGACCGATTTCGTCACGCAATCCTCAGTGGAATAAAGCGAAAGATCGACCTTGACGCCGGTCGCCTTCTGGAACTTGTCGACGACGGCCAGCAGCGCGTCATCCTCGCCCTTGTAGAACCCCTTGGTGAACCAGACCGTGATGGTCTCTTGCGCGACCGCCGCGCCGGACCAACCCGCGGCAATCGCCGCAAAGGCCGCGCCGGTGACGAGACAACGAACCGATTTCATCGATAACCTCCCATTTAAAACGTTTAATGCCGACGATTTATGACGTCTTGTCGAGGACACTAGTCGAAAAGCCATCGGACAAACAAGCCGGTGCAATGCGGGAAATTCGGGCAGCTCGCGTCGCCGACGCGGCGCGGCAGCGGATCGCTGGCACTTTCATGGATATGTCATATAGGGGGCCTAACGGCCCTGATGGACCCTGCCGGGTCGAGGCCCATGGGAGGCGGCGATGCGCGCCAACATCTTGATCGTATTGGCAGCCGCGGGCGCGCTCGCCTCCACAACGGCGCTGGCCGCGGAGGGCAAGCTCGTCCTCTACACCAGCCAGCCCAACACCGACGCGCAGCAGACGATCGATGCCTTCAAGGCGCTCTATCCTAAAGTCGAAGTGAGCTTCGTGCGTGACGGCACGCCGCGCGTGATGGCGAAGCTGCGCGCCGAGATCGAGGCTGGCAGCCCGCAGGCGGACGTCCTGCTGATCGCCGATTCGGTGACGATGGAAGGCCTGAAGCAGGAGGGTCGGCTGCTCGCGCATGATGCAGCCGATGTCTCCGCCTATCCGGCCGGCATCCACGACCCGCAGAAGATGTGGTTCTCGACCAAGCTGATCACCACCGGCATCGTCTACAACAGCAAGGCTGCGCTGAAGCCGACGAGCTGGGCTGATCTGACGAAGCCCGAGGTCAAGAACCTGCTTGCCATGCCGAGCCCGTTGAATTCGGGCGCCGCCCTGATCCACACCATGACGCTGGCCGGCAACCTGCCTGGCGGCTGGCGCTATTACGAGCAGCTGAGGGACAATGGCGCGCTCGCGGCCGGCGGCAATGGCGACATCCTGCGCCAGGTCGCCACCGGCGAGAAGCTCTACGGCATGATCGTCGATTTCATGCCGATCCGCGAGAAGGCCAAGGGCGCGCCGGTCGAGTTCGTCTTTCCCAGCGAAGGCGTCTCCGCCGTCGGCGAGCCGGTCGCGATCCTGAAATCGACGAAGAACCCGGAAGCTGCGAAGGCCTTCGTCGGTTTCCTGATCTCCCGGGAAGGCCAGGCGCTGGCGCTGCGCCAGGGCTATGTCGCGGCCCACCCCGATGTCGCGCTGCCGGCCGGCTATCCGACGCGGGACGCGATCAAATTGATGCCGTTCGACGCCGCCCAGGCGCTTGCCGGCGAGGCCGCGGCGCGCAAGCGTTTCAGCGCGATCTTCGAGTGAGCCCCGCGTGACGCGCACCCCGCAGCCCGCGCAATGACGCTCATCGCCCGCCCCGGCTGGCGACGCGACGCCGTACGCCCGAGCTGGCCGGGCCTGCATCGGCCTTTGCGTCTGCATCTGCATCTGCCGGAGGGGCTTGGACTGCCGGCCATCGTCACGCTCGCCGCCCTGCTGCTCGGCGCCCTGCCCTTCCTGCGGCTCGCCATCGCGGCCCTGGCGCCGGGCTGGCAATTCGCTCCCGACGCCGCGCTGGAACAGATCGGCAGCCGCGCTGCTGTCAATGCGACGCTCCATACATTGGAGACGGCGGGCTTCTCCGCGCTCGCGGCCTTGCTGATCGGCGGCGCTGTCGCGCTTGCGCTCGGTATCACCGACATGCGCCATAAGCGCCCCCTCGCCTTCTTCTTCGTGTTCTCGATGATGATCGCGCCACAGGTCGCAGCTCTTGCATTCCTGAGCCTGTTCGCGCCGCACTCGCCAATCCTGGGGGCGCTTGGCCTGTCGCCTGTTCCAGGCACGCCAAACCCACTGCTCGGGCGCGGCGGCATCATCCTCGTCATGGCGCTGCATCATGCGCCGCTGGTCGCTATCACGCTCTGGACCGGCCTGCGCAGCGTGCCGCATTCGCTGGTCGAAGCGGCACAGATGGAGGGCGCGGGACCGGCGACGATCGTCGCGCGCATCCTGCTGCCGGTGCTGCGGCCGCAGATCATCGCCGCCGCGCTGATTGCTTTTGTCGCCGGCATCGGCAATTTCGGCATTCCGGCGCTGCTGGGATTGCCGGTGAACTACCTGACGCTACCGACACTGATCTATCGGCGGCTGGCGAGCTTCGGGCCGGCCGGACTGTCCGACGCCGCCGCGCTCTCCCTGCTGGTGGCTCTGGTCGCCGGTTGCGGCATCCTGGCGAGCGTGCTGGCGACACGGCGCGCCGGCGGCAAGGTCGAGATCGAGCGGCCGCTGCAACCGTTCTGGACGCTCGGGCGTGCGCGACCGCTGGTTGCCGGCGCACTCTGGACGCTGCTGGCGCTGAAGCTCGGCCTGCCTTTCCTTGCGCTGCTTTGCGAAGCGCTGACGCCGGCGCTCGGCGTCGCACTGTCCTGGCAGAGCCTGACGCTGGATAAATTCACCGAGGTGCTGCTGCGCCAGGATGTGACGATGCGGGCCTTCCGCAACTCCTTCCTGTTCGCCGGCTCGGCCGCCCTGCTGCTCGCGCTGATCTCGATCGGTTTCGCCTATGCGTTGGAGCGGCGCATGGGCAGGTTCAGGCGCGTCGTCGAGCTCGTCATCGAACTGCCCTATGCCCTGCCCGGCGTCGTGCTCGCCATCGCCTGCATCCTGCTCTTCCTGAAGCCCTTGCCGCTTCTCGGAGTGAGCCTCTACGCCACGCCTTTCATCATCCTCTTCGCCTATCTGGCGCGCTTCCTGCCGCTGGCGCTGAAGGCGCCCGTCGCCGCGATGGCGCAGATCGAGGCGCATCACGAGGAGGCGGCGAAGCTCGATGGCGCGAGCCTCTGGCAGATGCTGCGTTTCGTTGTGGCGCCGATCCTGGCTCCGGCGGCAACCGTCTCAGGCCTGATGGTCTTTCTCGTCGCCTTCAACGAGTTGACCGTATCGGCGCTGCTTTGGTCCTCGGGCACCGAGACCCTCGGCGTCGTGCTGTTCAGCCTGAAGGAGGCGGGGCTCGCCGGCGAGGCGGCTGCGGTTGCGATCAGCGCCTCCCTGATCATTTTCGCGGTGATGCTGGGACTTGACCTGTGCGGCAAGCGCTTGCCGCGGAACGTGCTGCCCTGGCGGATCTGACGGAGGCCCCGACCGCTCGACACCGCCCGAACCGGCCTCATCCTGTCGAAGCGTCCCGGCAGGTGAAACAATTGCGGCCCGCAACCACAGGTTAATACGACCTTTACCCAGGTTGGCCAGTTTCGACCGGAGCAGCAGGGTAGCGCCCTCCTGCCTGGACAACCGACCTGGCATGCCGCCACGAACCATGGCGAGTTGCCAGTACGCGTCGTAAGGATTCTGCGCCGATGAAGTACCGCGCTGCTGTTCGTCGCAGATCCGAGCCGATCGCCGATATCAGGAAGATTCTCATCGTCGAGGATTCGAAGACCTTCGCGAAGGCGCTGCGCAAGCTCCTCGCCGAGGAGATCGGCCTACCCATCGTCTCCTGCGCTTCGCTGAACGAGCTGCACGAGGTCGTCACTGAAGAGCCGGAAGCCTACGGCATCGCTGTGGTCGACCTGAACCTGCCGGACGCGCCCGACGGTGAAGCGATCGACTTCACGGTCCAACGCGGCATCCCGACCATCGTCTTCACGGGGAGCTTCGACCTGCAGACGCGCAGCCGGATCATGGAGCGCGACGTCATCGACTATGTCCTGAAGAACAACGAGTTCGCGCTCGACACGCTGGTAACCGCGGTCAAGCGCGCCTTGTCCAACCGCGAGATGCGCATCCTCGTCGTCGACGACGTGACGACTGCACGCAAGCACCTCGCCAGGATGCTGGCGGTGCAGCAATATTCGGTCATCGAAGCCGGGTCCGGCACGGAGGCATTGGCGCTGCTGGAGGCCAATCCCGACATCCAGATCGTCGTCTCCGACTACAATATGCCGGATATCAACGGATACGAGCTGACGCGCAAAATCCGCCGCCTGGTCGGACCGGACAAGCTGCGCGTGATCGGGGTTTCTTCGACGACCGACATCGCCGTCTCCGCCGGTTTCCTGAAAGCGGGAGCCAACGACTTCATTTCGCGGCCATTCATGCCTGAAGAGCTGCAATGCCGGATCGCGAACAATGCGGACACGCTCCTGCAGCTGAAACAGCTGCAGGAGCTGGCGTCCCGCGACTATCTCACCGGGCTCTTCAACCGCCGCCATTTCTTCGAGAACGGCCCGAAGCTCATCAAGACCGTGCAGGCGCGCCCTTCAAGCACGGTCGCGGTTCTCGATATCGACCACTTCAAGCAGCTCAACGACACGCACGGCCATGACATCGGCGACCGCGTGCTCGAATTGGTCGCCCGTTGCCTGAAGGATGCGGTCGAAGGCACCGGCAACCTGCTTGCCCGCCTCGGCGGCGAGGAGTTCGTCATCCTGTTTCCCGGAATGAACCCGGCCGCCGCGATGCGCTTCAGCGATCACCTCCGGCTGGATATCTCGCACGCAACCTTGCAGGTCGGGGCCGAGACGATCTCCGTCACAGCCTCGATCGGCGTTGCGGAGGCCGATCCGGAGGATAGTTTCGATCATTGCCTGCGCAGCGCAGACCAGGCGCTCTACGCGGCAAAGCAGCAAGGCCGGAACCGGGTCTGCCTTGCCGCCGCCTGACGATCGGGTCTTGCGAAAGCCGAGATCCTATCCCTCGACCCAAGCCTATCCTTCGACCCAAGCCTATCCCTCGACCCAAGCCTATCCTTTCGACCCACGCCTATCCCTCGACCAAGGCCGGGCGCGGCGCCGCAACGGCAGGCTGTTCGCCCATCAGCAGAGCCCGCGATGCCTTCGCCTCGCGCACGACGAAATCGACGATGGCGCGGACGCGGGCGACATCCTTCAGATCGGCATGGACCAGGAGCCAGAAGGACCGTGTGATCGAGACCGTCTCGGGCAGAACCGGCACGAGACGCGGCTCGCCTTCGGCCATGAAATGGTGGATCACGCCGATGCCGGCTCCGGCGACGACCGCGTTCATCTGCGCCAGCACGCTCGAGCTCTGGACCTGGGCGCGCAGGCCCTTGGCGACCTCGTCGAGATAGTCGAGCTCAGGCGTGAAGATGAGATCGTCGATATAGCCAACGATGCGGTGATCGAAGAGGTCTTCCGGTTTCTCGACCTTCGGCATCGCGTCGAGATATTCGCGCGCAGCATAAAGCCCGAGCCGGTAGTCGGAGAGCTTGCGCGCGACGACCTTGCCCTCCTTGGGCGGGGCGAGCGTGATTGCGACATCGGCCTCGCGCTTCGACAGCGAAAGCAGGCGCGGCATGGCGATGAGCTGGATCTCGAGGCCGGGATAGGCGCTCGCCAGCTTGGCCAGGCGCGGCGCCAGGAAGGTGGTGCCGAAGCCGTCGGGCGCGCCGATCCGGACTGTGCCGGCGAGCGCCATGTCGGCGCCGCCGATATCGCTCTGGATCGCCAGAGCCTCGGTCTCCATGCTCTCGGCCTTGGCCAGGAGCCGCTCGCCATGAGCGGTGAGCGTATAGCCCTGCGGCCGGCGCTCGAAGAGCTTGGCCTTGAGCGCTTCCTCCAGCGAGGTGATGCGACGCGAGACCGTGGCGTGGTCGGCCCCGAGCCGGCGCGCCGCCGCCGTCAAACGGCCCGAGCGCGCAACCGCCAGGAAGAAGCGCAGATCATCCCAGTCGAACCGCTCCAAAGGCGCTCTCCCCGATATTCGCTTTTCCGCACGACATCCTATCCATCGTCGCTATAGCCGTGCGCAAACGAGAATGGTAGGGGTAGCACCGGTCTCAGGACATCACCATTCGTAGGGAGGGCGCGATGCGTCAGGTTGGGCATTTCATCGGCGGCAAGCATGTCGCGGGCACTTCGGGCCGCACTGCCGACATCTATCAGCCCATGGACGGAAGCGTCATCGGCCAGGTTGCGCTGGCCTCGGCCGCCGAGATGCGCGCAGCCGTCGAGAACGCCGCCGCCGCCCAGCCGAAATGGGCCGCGATCAACCCCCAGCGCCGCGCCCGCGTGCTGATGAAATTCCTCGACCTGATCGCGCAGAACAATGACGAGCTCGCCGAACTCCTCGCCCGCGAGCACGGCAAGACCATTCCCGACGCCAAGGGCGACATCCAGCGCGGCGTCGAGGTGGTGGAATTCTCGCTCGGCGTGCCCAACCTGATGAAGGGCGAGTTCACCGACGGCGCCGGCCCCGGCATCGACATCTATTCGCTGCGCCAGGCGCTGGGCGTCTGCGCCGGCATCACGCCGTTCAACTTCCCGGCGATGATCCCGCTCTGGAAGCTCGGCCCCGCGATCGCCTGCGGCAACGCCTTCATCCTGAAGCCCTCCGAGCGCGACCCCGGCGTGCCGATGCGGCTGGCCGAACTCTTCATCGAAGCGGGCGGACCTCCCGGCATCCTCAACGTCGTCAATGGCGACAAGGTCGCGGTCGACGCGATCCTCGACGATCCCGACATCAAGGCGGTCGGCTTCGTCGGCTCGACCCCGATCGCGGAATACATCTACGCCCGCGGCTGCGCGGCCGGTAAGCGGGTGCAGTGCTTCGGCGGCGCCAAGAACCATATGGTCATCATGCCCGACGCCGATATGGACCAGGCCGTCGATGCGCTGATCGGCGCCGGCTACGGCTCGGCCGGCGAGCGCTGCATGGCGATCTCGGTCGCGGTTCCCGTCGGCAAGGCCACCGCCGACGAACTGGTGAAGCGCCTCATTCCGCGCGTCGAGAGCCTCAAGATCGGCCCCTCGACCGACACCGCCGCCGATTTCGGCCCGGTCGTCACCAAGGCGGCGATGGAGAAGATCAAGGCTTACGTCGATGTCGGCATCGAAGAGGGCGCCAGCCTCGTCGTCGACGGGCGCGACTTCAAGATGCAGGGCTATGAGAACGGCTTCTATGTTGGCGGCTGCCTGTTCGACAACGTCACCAAGGACATGCGCATCTACAAGGAGGAGATCTTCGGACCCGTGCTCACCGTGCTGCGCGCCGAGACCTATGACGAGGCGCTGAAGCTGACCAACGACCACGAATACGGCAACGGCACCGCGATCTTCACCCGCGACGGCGACGCGGCGCGCGACTTCGCCTCCAAGGTCCAGGTCGGCATGGTCGGCATCAACGTGCCGATCCCGGTGCCGCTGGCCTATTACACCTTCGGCGGCTGGAAGCGCTCCTCCTTCGGCGATCTCAACCAGCACGGACCGGACTCGATCCGCTTCTACACCAAGACCAAGACCGTGACGGCGCGCTGGCCCAGCGGTATCAAGGACGGGGCGAGCTTCGTCATTCCGACGATGAGCTGAGCGGGCGCGCGGAGGCGGCGATGACGCGATTGCCACAGGTTCAGACGATGATGCTCGTCTTCCTGTGCTGCGCGCCTGACGCCATGGCACAGCCGGACTTCGATGGTCCGGCCGTCGTCGCCTCCGATGTGAGCCGCTGCACGCCGGGCAGGACCGCCCAGGCGCCGCTGAGCGAGCCCGAGACCATCGCCTGCCGCAGGCTCTGGCAGGACGCCGTCGAGATTTCGCGCCAGCGCGCGCTGCTCGCGCAAATGCGGGCAGAGCGCGAACGGGCGCAGATGCTCGAGGCCGCCCGCCTGCTAGCCGCGCGCAACGCCGTGGCGAAGCAGCCGCCGGCCACGATCGAAACCTTCCTCAGTGACGGCCAGCTCGCCTATGGCGATGTCGTCGTCATCGAGGGCGGCCCGCGGGTCTTCGTCGGCCGCCCCGGCGAAAGCCCCGACATCAGGGATTTCGTCCCCCTGGCCTCGCCGCGCTCTCCGCATAGGAGGCGCGCGGCGCAATATGAAGGCGCGCTTCCGCAACGCAGGAGCCTGCAGCCCGGAGACACGCCATGGAAACCGCCCAGCCTCCAGGAGCGCCAGCCTTGACGCCGTTCTCGCTCACCGAAGACCAGATCGCCATCCAGGAGATGGCGCTTGGCTTCGCCGCCGACACGCTGGCCCCCAACGCCATGCGCTGGGATGAGGAGAAGCATTTCCCGGTCGAGGAGATGCGCGCCGCCGCGGCGCTCGGCATGGGCGGCATCTACATCAATGAGGATGTCGGCGGCTCCGGCCTCTCACGGCTGGATGCCGCGCTGATCTTCGAGGCGCTCTCGACGGGCTGCCCGACGGTGGCGGCCTTCATTTCGATCCACAATATGTGCGCCTGGATGATCGACCGCTACGGCTCCGACGAGCAGCGCAAGAGCTTCCTGCCGAAGCTGTGCACGATGGAGCATCTGGCGAGCTATTGCCTGACCGAGCCCGGCGCCGGTTCGGACGCAGCCGCCCTGAAGACCAGGGCGGTTCGAGACGGCGATCATTACGTGCTCGACGGGCAAAAACAGTTCATCTCGGGCGCCGGCGTCTCCGACATCTATGTCGTGATGGCGCGCACCGGCGAGGCTGGCCCCTCGGGCATCTCGACCGTCATCGTCGAGAAGGGCACGCCCGGCCTCTCCTTTGGGGCCAATGAGAAGAAGATGGGCTGGAACGCGCAGCCGACACGGGCCGTGATCTTCGAGAATTGCCGCATTCCCGTCGCCAACCGGCTCGGGCCAGAAGGCATCGGCTTCAAGATCGCGATGGCCGGGCTCGATGGTGGCCGGCTCAATATCGGCGCCTGCTCGATCGGCGGGGCACAAGGGGCGCTCGACAAGGCGCTGGCCTATGCACAGGAGCGCAAAGCCTTCGGTTCCCGCATCGCTGATTTCCAGGCGCTGCAGTTCAAGCTTGCCGACATGGCGACCGAACTGGAAGCGGCGCGGACCTTTCTCTGGCGGGCAGCTGCCTCGCTCGACGCCAAGGCGCCGGACGCGACGAAACTCTGCGCCATGGCCAAGCGGGTCGCTACCGACACCGGCTTCGAGGTCGCCAATCAGGCGCTGCAGATCCATGGCGGCTATGGCTATCTCGCCGATTACGGCATCGAGAAGATCGTGCGCGACCTCAGGGTCCACCAGATCCTCGAAGGAACCAATGAGGTGATGCGGATGATCGTGGCGCGCGGGCTGGTCGGGCGCGCGAAGGGGAATTGACGCCGAAGGCGTCATCCCGGACGCCGACCGGCGATCGGGGATCGTAAGACGAGAAGGCGCCTTTTTCTGATGACGATCCTGGGTCCGCTCTTCGCGCAGCCCAGGATGACACCAAGAACGACGAGAGGACACGCACATGACCAGCATCGCCTTCATCGGCCTCGGCAATATGGGCGGCCCCATGGCCGGCAACCTCGTCAAGGCGGGGCATATGGTCAGCGCCTTCGATCTGGCACAGACCTCCAAGGACGCCGCCGCCGAGCTCGGCGTCGGGATCGCCGGTTCGGCCAAGGAGGCGGTCGCGGAGGCCGACATCGTCATCACCATGCTGCCGGCCGGCAAGCATGTGCTCTCCGTCTGGGCCGATATCCTGTCCTCGGTGAAGCCGGGCGCGCTGCTGATCGATTCCTCGACCATCGATGTCGAGAGCGCCCGCAAGGCGCATGCGCTGGCGGCCGAGCGCGGCTGCCTCTCGCTCGACGCCCCGGTCTCGGGCGGCGTCGGAGGGGCCAAGGGCGCGACCCTGACCTTCATGGTCGGCGGCGCGAATGATGCTTTTGCGCTGGGCGAACCCATCCTCAAGGCAATGGGCCGGCGCATCGTGCATTGCGGCGATGCCGGCAACGGACAGGCCGCCAAGATCTGCAACAACATGATCCTGGGCATCTCGATGATCGGCGTCTCGGAGGCCTTCGTCCTGGCCGAGAAGCTCGGGCTCTCGCATCAGGCGCTGTTCGATGTCGCCTCGACCTCCTCGGGCCAATGCTGGTCGCTGACGACCTATTGCCCGGTGCCGGGCCCGGTGCCGACCTCGCCGGCCAACAACGAGTACAAGCCCGGCTTCGCTTCCGCTCTGATGCTCAAGGACCTGAAACTCTCGCAGGAAGCCGCGCAAGCCGCGGGCGCCTCGACGCCGCTCGGGGCGGCAGCCGCACAGCTCTACGGCATCCACAATGCCTGGGGCGAAGGCGGCGCGGATTTCTCGGCCATCATCCATCTGCTGCGGGGACGCAACCTTTCGTGAAGCGTGCCTGCTTTCGTGAAGCGTGCTTGCGTGGCCCCGTGAGGAGCAGCTAGGACGGAAGCCATGAACGATGCTTCCAACCGCCGCGAACGCTCGGCCCAGACCGGCTTCGCCACCAGCCATCTCGATCGCCGGGCCGATCTGCGCGACAAGCCCGATGCGATCGCGGCCCTGCGCCATCGCTCCGATACGCGGCTGGCCGTGCTCGCGGGCGAGACGCCGGTGCTGAAGCGGCTCGAGGGCGAGGCGCTGTCGGTCTGGTTCAGCCATGGCGAGACCGAATTGCTCGGCGCCGGGCTGGAGGAGGCCTTTCTCGGGCTCGACCCTGACGGCGCGCCGCGCTTCGCGCGGTTGATCGACAAGGCGCTGGCCGAGCCCTTGCGCGAACGGCCTGAAGTGCTGCTGAGCGATCTGCGTTCGGTCGCGCTGAAGCGGCTCGTGCCCGCCCATGAGCTCGGCCCGCTCGGCGAAGGCAAGGCGCTGCTCGATTGGCATGCGCGCCACCGCTTCTGCGCGCAATGCGGCGGCCCAAGCGAACTCGGCTCGGCCGGCTGGAAGCGGCACTGCACGGCTTGCGGCGCGCAGCATTTCCCGCGCACCGACCCGGTCGTGATCATGCTCGCTACGCGCGGCGACAAATGCCTGCTGGCGCGGCAGGCCCGCTTCGCGCCGGGTATGTATTCCTGCATCGCCGGTTTCATCGAGCCGGGCGAGACCTTCGAGGATGCGGTGCGCCGCGAGACCTGGGAGGAGGCCGGCCTGCGCACCGGCACGGTGCGCTACATCGCCTCGCAGCCCTGGCCGTTTCCCGGCTCACTGATGATCGGCTGTCTGGTCGAGGCCCTCAACGACGACATCGTGCTCGACGGCATGGAGTTGGAGGCCGGGCGTTGGTTCTCGCGGGCCGAGGCTCTGCAGATGCTGGAAGGCAACCATCCCGAAGGCTTCACCAGCCCCCAGCACCTGGCGATCGCCAACACGATCCTCAGGGCCTGGGCGGTGGAGGGGGAAGAGGTGAATAGCGAGTAGCGAGTGGCGAATGACGCCCCTCTCGCTATTCGCCATTCGCCACTCGCTTTCTTACTCGCCCGCCTCCGCGAAACTCTCCCGGAAGGCATGCGCCGGGTAGACGCCCAGGATCTTCATCTCCTTCGAGAAATACTCCAGCTCCTGCAGCGCCCGCTTCAGATGCGGGTCGTCCGGATGGCCCTCGACATCGAGGTAGAACATCGTCGCGGAGAAATGCCCATCGACCATGTAGCTCTCGAGCTTGGTCATGTTGATGCCGTTCGTCGCGAAACCGCCGAGCGCCTTGTAGAGCGCAGCCGGGATGTTACGGACGCGGAAGACCAGGGTCGTCACGGTCTTCGCCGGGCCCTGGCGGGCGAATTCCGGATATTTCGACAGGATCACGAAGCGCGTGGTGTTGTGCTTCTCGTCCTCGATATCCTCCATCAGGATATCGAGCCCGTAAACCTCGGCGGCGATGCGCGGCGAAATCGCGGCACGCGTCAGGTCGCCTGCCTCGGCGACCTGCCGGGCGGAGCCCGCCGTATCGGCCGCGACCTCGGCCTTGAGGCCGAGCTTGCGGATCATCTTGCGGCACTGGCCGAGCGCGTGAATATGGCTCTGCACCGTCTTCAACGTGGCCAGCGTCGCGCCCTTGAGCGCCATCAGATGGAAGCGGATCGGCAGGAAGTGCTCGCCGATGATGTGCAGCCCCGAACGCGGCAGCAGATGGTGGATGTCGGCGACGCGGCCGGCGATCGAATTATCGATCGGGATCATGCCGTAGCGCGCCGTGCCGTCGCTGACCGCCGCCAACGCGTCCTCGAAGGTCGCGCAAGGCAGCAATTCGCAATCGGGAAAGGCCTGCAGGGCCGCCTGCGACGAGAAGGCGCCGGGTTCGCCCTGATAGGACACGATAACAGGCATGAAACTCTAGGCTCCGGCGCGGGCTGACAGGATCGCGCGGGCGCGGTCCAGATCGTGGGGGGTATCGACGCCGAGCGGCACGTCGTCAACGACGATGATGTCGATGCGCATGCCGTCCTCGATGGCGCGCAACTGCTCCAGCCGCTCGCGCCTCTCCAGGGCTGAGGGCGGCAGCGAGACGAAGCGGTCGAGCGCTTTGCGGCGATAGGCGTAGAGGCCGATGTGATGATAAAGCGGCCCCTCCCCGCCCGGCGCGGTGGCGCGGGTAAAGTAGAGTGCGCGCATGCGCCCGGGCGCGATCTCGCTGCCGATCGCCTTGACGACGCTGGGCTCGGTCTTTTCGTCCTCGCGCGTGATGATCGCGGCGAGCGTCACGATATCCACAGCCGAATCCGAGAGCGGCCCGACCGAGGCTGCGATCACGCGCGGATCGATGGTGGGCAGGTCGCCCTGAACGTTCACGATGACATCGTGCCGCCCCTGGGGATCCAAGATGTCTGCCGCCTCCTTGATCCGGTCCGAGCCCGAGGGATGATCGTCGCGGGTCAGCACGGCGCGGCCGCCGGCCTTCTCGATCACCTCGACGATGCGCGCCTCGTCGGTCGCAACCGCGACCGGGCCGATGCCGGCCTCCATGGCGCGGCGCCAGACATGCACGATCATCGCCTCGCCATGGATATCGGCCAGCGGCTTGCCGGGCAGGCGGGTCGCGGTCATGCGGGCGGGAATCAGGATCAGCGGGTCGGACATCGGGGGCAGGCTCGGCTGGGCCGTAGGGGGCACGGCGGGAAGCGTCAAAAGGTCTCAAAGCGGAGGGTGCTTATACGAGTTGCATTGCAGCGCGCAAAGCGGTTAAGCAACGCTCGGGTGTCGGCGCTTTCAGGCCCCGGCCAAAGCGCTGTCTTGCCTCCCGCGCTATCGCGTCGGTGGGCCGAGGGTTCGGATACGATGGATATCGAAACCAACAAGATCGCCGGAGCGGTTCTCTCCACTCTGCTCGTGGTGATGGGGCTCAGCATGATCTCCGGGATCGTCTTTGCGCCTCACAAGCCGGCGGTGCCCGGTTTCGACCTGCCGAGCGAGGAACCCGCCGCAGGTGCCGGTGCAGCAGCGCCCGCAGCCGACGAGCCGATCGCGGTACGCCTCGCCAAGGCCGACCCGGCCAAGGGCGAGAAGGCCGTCGGCGCCTGCAAGGCCTGCCACAGCTTCGAGAAGGGCGGCGCCAACAAGGTCGGCCCGCATCTCTACGACGTCTACGGCCGTAACGAGGGTTCAGTCGGCGGCTTCGGCTACTCGGCCGCAATGAAGGGCCGTACCGACAAGGTTTGGGAAGCCGACGGGCTCGATCACTTCCTGAAGGGTCCGAAGGCTTACGTTCCCGGCACCGCGATGGCCTTCGCCGGCATCAGCAAGCCCGAC
Organism: Bosea vaviloviae; assembly: GCF_001741865.1. Lineage (NCBI taxonomy): Bacteria > Pseudomonadati > Pseudomonadota > Alphaproteobacteria > Hyphomicrobiales > Alloboseaceae > Allobosea > Allobosea vaviloviae. Next base: position 2,123,688 of record NZ_CP017147.1, on the reverse strand, counting down.
ACGCGCGCCGACGTCATCGCCTATTTGAACACGCTCTCCGACGCGCCCAAGCCGCTGCCGAAGCCCTGAGTTTCAGCCGGCGTCGATCCGGCGCTCATTCCGATTGCGCCAAGCCGGGCCCGTCAGCCCGGCTTTTGCATATCCGCGCCATGCTGCCGCCGTCAGGATGACGGCAAATCCCTGAATGACTGGCGTCGCCGGCCGCGTTCGACATAATCGGAACGCGAATCGGCCGGCGAACCAATGCAGAGTGTTTTCGAGCGAAGTGGATGCCGGTTCGCGTGAAGAAAACGCGTTAAAACAAAGACCTAGAGCTGTTGAGCGATCCAGTTGGATCGGAAATTGCTCTGGAAGACGAAGGAGCATGGCGATGCGCATCACCCGCCGCAGGCTGATCGAGGCCGGAGGCGCCCTGGCGGCAAGTGCGAGCCTGCCTGCGCTTGCCCTCGCGCAGGAGCCGGAAATTCATGGTCTCTCGACCTTCGGTGAGTTGGCGCTGCCCGCCGATTTTCCCTATTTCGCCTATGTGAACCCCAAAGCGCCCAAGGGCGGCACGCTGACGATCCAGATCAAGCGCGCCGGCGGCAACCAGAGCTTCGACACCTTCAACACGCTCAACACCTTCGTGCTCCAGGGCGACGGCGCGGCGGGCATGGATGCCTGCTTCGACAGCCTGATGGCGGGCTCGGGCGACGAGCCGGGCTCGCTCTACGGCCTGCTCGCCAAAAGCGTGGCGATCTCGCAGGACAAGCTGGCCTACCGGTTCCGGCTCCGGCCCGAGGCAAGGTTCCATGACGGCTCGCGGGTGACGGCCTCCGACGTCGCCTTCAGCATGAATCTGCTCAAGACCAAGGGGCACCCCTCCTTCCGCCTGATCCTGAACGAACTGGTCTCGTCGAAAGCCGAGGGCGACGACATCGTCGTCGTGCAGCTCTCGCCCAAGCGCAGCCGCGACCTGCATCTCATCGTCGCCGGCCTGCCGGTGTTCTCCGAAAAATACTGGTCGACGCGCAATTTCGAGGCATCGACGCTGGAGCCGCCGCTCGGCTCGGGCGCCTATAAGGTCGGCCGCTTCGAGCAGGGGCGCTTCATCGAGTTCGAGCGCGTGCCGGATTACTGGGGCAAGGATCTGCCCGTGAATATCGGCACCAATAATTTCGACCGGGTGCGCTGGGAGTATTTCCGCGACAGGCAGGTCGCCTTCGAGGCCTTCAAGAGCGGCGTCATCACCTTCCAGGAGGAGTTCACCTCACGGATCTGGGCGACGGGCTATGATTTTCCGTCGATCAACGAAGGCAAGGTCAAGAAGGAATCCCTGCCCAAAACCGAGCCGATCGGCTCGCAAGGCTGGATCTTCAATCTGCGCCGCGACAAGTTCGCGGATCCGCGCATTCGCGAAGCGCTGGGGCTGTGCTTCGATTTCGAATGGACCAACAAGAACATCATGTTCTCGTCCTTCAGTCGGATGACCTCCTATTTCGAGAACTCGGATTCCAAGGCGATCGGCAAACCCTCGCCCGAGGAGCTCAAGCTGCTCGAACCGTTCCGTGGCCAGGTGCCCGACGAGGTCTTCGACGAGCCCTTCCTGCCGCCGGTTTCGGACGGCTCGGGCAGTGACCGCAACCTGCTGCGCCGGGCCGACGAGATGCTGCGCGCCGCCGGCTGCAAACGTGAGGGCAATGTCCTGAAGCTGCCGGACGGCAAGCCATTCGAGATCGAGTTTCTCGATTCGCAGCCTGCGCTGCAGCCGCATACGCAGCCCTTCCAGGCCAATCTGAAGCGGCTCGGCATCAATGCGACCTCGCGCATCGTCGACGCCGCGCAATATCAGCGCCGGCTCGACGAGTTCGATTTCGACATCATCAGCCGTGCGCTCGGCGGCAGCTCGATCCCAAGCGATTCACTTCGCATCGTCTATGGCTCGGAAGCTGCAAAGACGCGCGGCTCACGCAATGCCGCCGGCATCGCCCACCCCGCCATCGACGCGATGATCGAGACAATCGGGCAGGCCCACAGCTATGCCGAGGTCGTCACCGCCGCCAAATGCTTGGACCGGCTGCTGCGCGCCGGGCGCTACTGGATCCCGATGTGGTGGAACGCCCATGAGTGGCTGGCCTATTGGGACATGTTCGACCGGCCCCAAACCAAGCCGAAATACTCTTCCGGCGCGCCGGCGATCTGGTGGTACGACGCCGAAAAAGCCAAGCGCATCGGGAAGGCCTGAGCATGGCGGCGGTCATGCAGTGCCATGTCACGGGGGTCCCAAACCGGCTCCTGCGCCTCGAAGGCGTCCTGCTCGGCGGGCTCAGCGTCTGGCTTTTTGCCAGCACGGACGTTTCATGGTGGCTGTTCGCCGGCCTCATCCTGGCGCCTGACCTCGCCATGCTCGGCTATCTCTTCGGCCCCCGGCTGGGTTCCGCAATCTACAACGCCGCCCATTCCCTGATCGGCCCGGCCCTGCTGGGAGTTGCTGCCTTAGCCTCGGAGTCCGCCATGACGCTGGCTCTGGCCCTGATTTGGGCCGCGCATGTCGAATTCGACCGGGCGCTCGGTTATGGACTGAAATATGCTACGCGCTTCGCTGACACTCATCTCGGCGTTATCGGCTCAGCCAGAAGGACCGAGTGAACCGGCATGCTGAGCTATATCGCGAGACGTATCGCCTTGATGGTGCCGACGCTGTTCGGCATCCTGCTGATCTCCTTCATCATCGTGCAATTTGCGCCCGGCGGGCCGGTCGAGCGCGTGATCGCGCAATTGCAGAATCCGGCGGCCGGAAGCGCGTCGGATCGCGTTGGCGGCGGCCAGGGCGGCGATGCCGGCGCACAATTGGGCGGCGATTCGAATTCCGCCTATCGCGGCGCTCAGGGGCTCGATCCCGCTTTCATCAAGGAGCTCGAAAAGCAGTTCGGCTTCGACAAGCCGGCGCATGAGCGCTTCCTCAAGATGCTGGGCGACTACATCCGCTTCGATTTCGGGCGCAGCTATTTCCGCGATGCGCCCGTGCTCCAGCTGATCAAGGAGAAGCTGCCGGTCTCGATCTCGCTCGGCCTGTGGATGACGCTGCTGTCCTATGCGATCTCGATCCCGCTCGGCATCCGCAAGGCGGTGAAGGACGGTTCGCGCTTCGATACCTGGACCAGCGCGGTCGTGATCGTGGGTTATGCCATCCCAGGCTTCCTCTTCGCGATCCTGCTGATCGTGCTCTTCGCCGGCGGCTCGTTCTGGCAGATCTTTCCGCTGCGCGGGCTCCATTCGGAGAACTGGGCGCAGCTCAGCCTGCTCGGCAAGACCGTCGATTATCTCTGGCACATCGCCCTGCCCGTGACGGCGATGGCGCTGGGCGCCTTTGCCACCTCGACCCTTCTGACCAAGAACTCCTTCCTCGACGAGATCAGGAAGCAGTATGTGCTGACTGCACGGATGAAGGGGCTCTCCGAGCGCGGCGTGCTCTATGGCCATGTCTTCCGCAATGCCATGCTGATCGTGATCGCCGGCTTTCCCGGCGCCTTCGTGCATGCGCTCTTTGCCGGCTCGTTGCTGATCGAGACGATCTTCTCGCTCGACGGCTTAGGGCTCTTGTCCTTCGAGGCGATCGTCAACCGCGACTATCCGGTTGTCTTTGCCAATCTCTACATCTTCTCGCTGATCGGCCTTGTCGTGCACCTCATCACCGACCTGACCTATACCTGGGTCGACCCCCGCATCGATTTCGAGACGCGGGAGGCCTGAAGCGATGAGCGACACGCTGATCGACGCGCCGCCGCCAGCCTTGCGCAGCCATGCGCCGCTGGCCCCGCTGGAGGCAAGCCAGGGCTGGCTCAAGCTCTCGCCGATCAACCGGCGCCGGCTGAACAACTTCAAGGCCAACAAGCGCGGCTGGTGGTCGCTGTGGATCTTCCTGACGCTGTTCGTACTCTCGCTCTTCGCCGAGTTCATCGCCAACGACCGGCCCTTGATCGTGCGCTACAAGGGCGAATGGCTGTTCCCGGTCGCGGTGAACTACCCGGAAGAGAAGTTCGGCGGCTTCCTGGCCACGACGGACTATCGCGACCCGGTGATCGCCAAGGAGATCACAGCCAACGGCTACGCGGTCTGGCCCCTGATCCGCTACAGCTACCGGACGCATAATCTCGATCTGCCCGTGCCCGCGCCAGCGCCGCCGACCTGGCTGCTCAAGGACGAGCAATGCCGCGTCATCGCGCAGCGCAGCGGCGGCACGGGCTGCCGCGATCTCGAATGGAACTGGCTGGGCACCGACGACCAGGGCCGCGACGTTGTCGCGCGGTTGATCTACGGCTTCCGCATCTCGATCCTGTTCGGGTTGATCCTGTCCTCGATCTCCTCCGTGATCGGTATCGCAGCCGGCGCCATCCAGGGCTATTTCGGCGGCTGGACCGACCTGATCTTCCAGCGCGTCATCGAGATCTGGACCTCCATCCCGGCGCTCTATCTGCTGATCATCGTGGCGGCGATCATCACACCGAGCTTCTTCGTGCTGCTCGGCATCCTCCTGCTGTTCTCATGGGTCGCGCTTGTCGGCGTGGTGCGGGCCGAGTTCCTGCGGGCGCGCAATTTCGAATATGTCCGCGCCGCACGCGCGCTCGGCCTCTCCAACCGCGCCATCATGGTCAAGCATCTCTTGCCCAATGCGATGGTTGCGACTCTGACCTTCCTGCCCTTCATCCTGAACGGCTCGATCACCACCCTGACCTCGCTCGACTTCCTCGGCTTTGGCCTGCCGCCCGGCTCGCCCTCGCTGGGCGAATTGCTGGCGCAGGGGAAATCGAACCTGCAGGCGCCATGGCTCGGCCTCTCGGGCTTCGTCGCGATCGCGCTGATGTTGTCGCTGCTGATTTTCATCGGCGAAGCGGTCAGAGACGCGTTCGACCCGAGAAAGACGTTCGCGTGAGCTGTGGTATGATCGCACGCCAAGGAGCGAGGCGATGAACAAGATCGTGCGGGAACATTACCCGATCGAGAAGCTGCCCGAGGATTTACGGGCGGAATTGACGGGCCAGGGCACCGTAACGGTGACGATTGAAACCGAAATGACGCCCCCTCAAAATGTGGCCGCAGCACGCGCCTCCTGGAACGCATTGCTCGAGCGTATCAGCCAGCTTCACGCTACGGGTGCCGTCAAGCCTGTGACGTCGGAAGAAGCTGTCGCACGTGTCAGGGCACTGCGAGACGAGTGGGATTAGTGGAACGGGGCCCGCGGACCCACATCTATCTGGACGCGAACGCCATCATACGCTCTATCGAGGGCGGTGTGGGATCGCTTGCCTTCCTGATCGAGATGGCTTCCGAGAATTTGGTTCACCTCTACACTAGCGAACTCACCCTTGCAGAGGTGCTTGTTGGCCCGTTGAAACAGTCCCAGCCTGGGCTAGCGAAATTCTACGAAGAGATGCTGGTATCCGACGACTACCTTACCGTCGTTCCCGTCGGCCGGGATGTCTTGCGCCGCAGTGCCGATATTAGAGCGACCACGGCGAGCAAGGGCGCGGATGCAATCCATGTGGCTACCGCCATGTATAGCACCTGCACGCTCTTCATATCATCAGACAAGAGGATCCGATTGCCGAATGGCATGACGCGGATCGACATCGATCAAGTCGAGGATCTAGACGTTTGGACATGATTCCCCTCCTCTCCGTCCAGGATCTCTCCGTCGCCTTCCGCCAGGGCGGGCGCGAGACGCTGGCTGTCGACCGCATCTCCTTCCAGATCGCCAAGGGCGAGACGCTCGCCATCGTCGGCGAATCCGGCTCGGGCAAATCGGTCTCGGCGCTCTCGATCCTGAAGCTGCTGAACTACCCCTCCGCGCACCACCCCTCCGGCAAGGTGATGTTCAACGGCCAGGACCTGATCGCGGCCGATGAGGATGCGATGCGCAAGGTGCGCGGCAACGACATCACCATGGTGTTCCAGGAGCCGATGACCTCGCTCAACCCGCTGCACACGATCCAGCGGCAGATCGGCGAGATCCTCGAGCTGCACAAAGGCCTGCGCGGCGACAACGCGCGCGCCCGCACGCTCGAACTCCTGGCGCTGGTCGGCATCCGCGACGCGGAAAGCCGATTGGAGGCCTATCCGCACCAGCTTTCGGGCGGACAGCGCCAGCGCGTGATGATCGCGATGGCGCTCGCCAACGAACCTGAATTGCTGATCGCCGACGAACCCACGACCGCGCTCGACGTCACGGTGCAGGCCCAGATCCTCAAGCTGTTGAAGGAGCTCCAGGGCCGGCTCGGCATGGCGATGCTGTTCATCACCCACGATCTCGGCATCGTCCGGCGCATCGCCGACAGGGTCTGCGTCATGCTCAAGGGCCAGATCGTCGAGCAGGGACCAGTCGGCGCGATCTTCGGCAATCCCCGGCACGACTACACCAAGCGGCTGCTCGCAGCCGAGCCGAAAGGTCGCCCGGCGCCCGTCGCGGAGGGCGCCGCCACGCTGCTCGAAGCCGGACCGATGAAGATCTGGTTCCCGATCAAATCCGGTTTCCTGCGCCGCACCACCGGCCATGTGAAGGCGGTCGACGGCATCACGATCAGGGTACGCGAGGGCGAGACGCTCGGCGTCGTCGGCGAATCCGGCTCCGGCAAGACGACGCTCGGCCTCGCCATCCTGCGCTTGATCTCGTCGGAGGGGCCGATCGTCTTCCTCGGCGACCGGATCGACGGGCTCGCCAGCGCCGCCGTCCGGCCGAAACGCCGGGATCTCCAGGTCGTCTTCCAGGATCCTTACGGCTCGCTCTCGCCGCGCATGTCGGTGGCCGAGATCGTGGCCGAGGGCCTGACCGTGCAACAGAGCGGGCTGAGTTATGCCCAGCGACGCGAGATCGTCGCCCGGGCCCTCGATGATGTCGGGCTCGATCCAAGCGCGATGGACCGCTACCCGCATGAATTCTCCGGCGGCCAGCGCCAGCGCATCGCGATCGCACGCGCCATGGCGCTCGATCCGAAATTCGTCGTGCTGGACGAGCCGACCTCGGCGCTCGACATGTCGGTTCAGGCGCAGATCGTCGAATTGCTGCGCGACCTCCAGGCCAGGCGCAAGCTCGGCTATCTCTTCATCAGCCATGACCTCAAGGTCGTGCGGGCGCTCTCGCACCGGGTCGTCGTGATGCAGAACGGCCGGGTTGTCGAGGAGGGGCCGGCCGAAGAGATCTTCGCCCGGCCACGCGAGGCCTATACCCAGGCCCTGCTCGCAGCCGCGCTCAACCTCGAACCTGTCGGCGTCGCCGCCGTGAGGGAATGAGCATGGCCCGCGCCATCCTGATCGTGCTCGATTCCGTCGGCTGTGGCGCAGCGCGGGACGCGCATCTCTACGGCGATGCCGGCGCTGATACGCTGGGGCATATCGCACAAGCCTGTAGCGATGGCAGGGGCGACCGTGCGGGCCTGCGCAAGGGGCCGCTCACGCTGCCCAATCTGGTGCGATTAGGCCTCGCCCATGCCTGCGAGGCCTCCACCGGCAAACCGCTCGCCGGCATCGTCAAGCCTGTCGCTCCCGAAGGCCAATACGGCTACGGCGTCGAGATCAGCCAGGGCAAGGACACGCCGTCCGGCCATTGGGAGATCGCCGGCTGCCCCGTGCCGTTCCAATGGGGCTATTTCACCGCGCTGGAGAATTCCTTCCCGCCCGACCTGGTTGCCGCGATCGTCAAGCAAGGCGCCCTGCCCGGCATCCTCGGCAACAAGCATGCCTCGGGCACCGCAATCATCGATGAGCTTGCCGAAGAGCACATCCGGACGGGCAAGCCGATCTGCTACACCTCGGTCGACTCCGTGCTCCAGATCGCAGCTCACGAGGAGCTGTTCGGGCTCGAGCGGCTTTACGAGCTCTGCCGCAAGACGCGCCTCCTCGTCGACCCGCTGAAGATCGGCCGCGTGATCGCAAGGCCCTTCCTGGGGAGGACCGAGGACGCCTTCAAGCGCACCGGGAACCGCAAGGATTTCGCCATCCCGCCACCTGGCGAGACCCTGCTCGACCGGCTGGCGGCACAGGGGCGCATGATCATCACCGTCGGCAAGATCGGCGACATCTTCGCTCATCGCGCGACCGGCGAAGAGATCAAGCCTTTCGGCAATGCCGCGATGTTCGAGGCCGCGCTGGAGGCGCTGGAGCGCCTGCCCGATGGCGGCTTCTGCTTCGTCAACCTCGTCGACTTCGACAGCGAGTACGGCCATCGCCGCGACGCGCCGGGCTATGCCGCCGCGCTGGAAGCCTTCGACGCGTCTCTGCCGCGCCTGGAGGCCAGGCTGAGATCGGGCGATATCGCGATGATCACCGCCGATCATGGCAATGATCCGACCTGGCCGGGCACCGACCATACGCGCGAGCACACGCCGATTCTCGCCTTCGGCCCTGACGTGGCGCCAGGTTTGATCGGCCGGCGTGAAAGTTTCGCCGACATCGCGGCGACGCTGGGAAGCTGGCTCGGCATCGGCGTGGTGGGGCCGGGGCGCCCCTGGTAGGGCTAGAGCATTTTCGAGCGAAGTGGACACCGGTTCGCGTGAAGAAAATGCGATAAAACAAGGATGTAGAGTATTTTCGCGTTTCGGAGAAATGCGAAAATACTCTGGATCGACGGCGTCAAGCCGCCGCGACCAGGCTGCAGAACGCCGCGACCTCGTGGCGGATGCTGTGAGCCTGCGCGGCAAGCGCATCGGCTGCCTCTTGCAGCTGCTCCGCCGCATCATGCGTGCGCACCGTCATCAACTCGAAATTGCCGACGACGCCGACACCGCGCCTGGCACCCTCGAAGGAAAGCTGGACCTGGCGCGCGATCTCGGCGGTCGCCCGATCCTGCTCATGGACCGCGACCGCGATCGCCTCGGCCACGTTCTCGACCTCGCCCATGGCCCCGACGATGTCGCGGATGGCCTTGAGCGAGCGCTGCGAGGCAATCTGCATCGCATGGATCTGGCCTGAGACTTCGTCGGTGGCGCGAGCGGTCTGCGCCGACAATGTCTTCACCTCGCTGGCGACAACCGCAAAGCCGCGCCCCATCTCGCCGGCACGCGCCGCCTCGATCGTGGCGTTCAGCGCCAGCATGCTGGTCTGCGCCGCAATGCCGCGAATGATCTCGACGACGGCCCCGACATTCTCGCTGTTGCGGGCAAGTACCTCGATTTCATCGCTGGCGCGGCGCGCGAGATCGGCTGCGTTCTTGGAACCGTCGAAGGAATGCGAGACGTTTCGGCCGATCTCACCGATCGATTCCGCGAGTTGACCGCTCGCATTGGCGAGCTGATCGATGCCGCGCGTCGTCGCATCCGCGGCCTCCGAGACCAACGCCATCTGCTGGCGCGCCTGATCCGACGTGCCGGTCAGTTCGCGCGACCCGCCCTGCATGGTCTCGGCCGAGCGATCGAGCACCGCCATGGCCCGCTCCATCTGGGAGCGGAAGCTCTGGACGATCTCGCGCAGCGCCTCGGCGCGCCGCCCGAGCTCTTCCGCCTGGCGCTTTTCGCGTTCGCCCGCCATCCGCTCGCGCTCGGCGATCTCGTTGGCGCGCTGCAGGTTGTTTTCGTTGGTCGCGAACATGCGTCCCAGGATCACGGCAAGAGCCGCCAGGAACACGGTTTCGATGATGACGATCACGGCGTGCAGCAGCACGCGCAGGAGGCTGCCGCCCTGATAGAACACGGCCGACGGCAGGATGTATTGCAGGGTGAGGTGGTGCAGCGCGGTCAAGGCGGCGCCCATCATGATGGGGCGCCAGTCGCAGAAACCGGCGAGCAAGGCCAGGACCGCGAAATAGTACATATGCGTGTCGGGCTGCCAGGGATGGCCGGCGAAGCTGTAGACCAGCATCGAGACCTGGCCGATCAGCACGACCGCGATGACGAGCTGCGTGACGATGGCGACGCCGCAGCGCATGTAGAGCAGCAGGGCGCCCGCAGCCAGCAGGAAGGCACAGGACGCTGGCAGCAGGATGTCTCCACCGCGGAACCAGATGCTCAGCACCAGGATCGGCACGTGCAGGAATGCGAGCCCCAGCAGCACGCGCGCGACGGCGACACGAATGCCCGTCAAGGTCCAGATCATAGGGATGGTTCCGCAGACGCGCGGGAGTCGAGACAGCCGGCGAGTCCATCGAGCGCCAGCATCAGCAAGGCGCCTCGCGGCCTGGCAGTCTCGGCACCAGCTTCGGCAGCAGCCACGATCACGATGAAAGGTGAAATGCCACCGCGCAGGACGCGATGCCCGGCCGCGAGGCTTTGTGCCATCGCGTCCTGCTGCGGCATCCATGGTGGGAAGATGATCGCCTGCGGCACGGCCCGCCCGAGCGGGGCCTGAGGCAAGCTGAGCATGGCAGCAAGGCTGACAGCCACGAGCGCCAGCGCCACGATGCAGCCATCCCGCAGGGTCGCAACCCGCCCGCTATTGGCGGAGGCTCCAATCAGGCTTCCCGATGTCATGGGACGTAGGTTTCTCCGGGGCGCCAAGCAATTCGCGCCGTTCCGGATGAACTGGGGCCACTCCCGTAAAGTTTTACTTAAAGATGAAGGCAAAGCCTAACCACGATGATTTTTAGCGCTGCCGTTTACTATTTTTAAGAGGTTGAAGATTACAACTGTAGATAGTATTTAAATACCGTAAGGTGCATGCCATGTGGACCTCAGCAAGCCGGTTCCGTCGGAACGAAGCCGCCACCAGCGCAGTCGAATTCGCGATGATCGCGCCTGTGCTTCTTCTGATGATCTTCGGCATCATCGGCTACGGCTACGTTCTGGGCATTTACCACGGCATCCAGCAAGTCGCCTCCGAAGCCGCGCGCGCCTCCGTTTCCGGCGTAACCGACGCCGAACGCGACCAGATCGCGCGTGCTTTCGTCACGGCAAACGCATCCTCCTACGCTTTCATCGATCCGGCCAAGGTCAGCGTGACGACAGCCCAGGGCGGCGCACCGCAGCAGACCTTCACGGTCGCTGTGGCCTATGACATGTCCGGAACGCTCTTCCAGAGCCTCGCTTCGCTTGCCTCGTTGCCACCACCTACGGTTGTGCGTCGAGCCGTCATCCAGCGCGGCGGCTATTAACCCAGATCTTTGCTCTCGCTCCCGCAGGAGGCCGTGATGAATCGCAGCTTCAAAGCTTTTGCCAAGAACGAGCGCGGTGGCGCGGCCCTGCTCTTCGCTGCCGGGATCTTCGTCCTTTTCGGCTTTGGCGCGATGGCGGTCGATGTCGGCAGCTTCTTCTATGAGAAGAGGCGGCAACAGACCGCCAACGATCTCTCGGCGCTTGCAGCGGCGGCGGATCTGCCGCGCGCCAAGGCTGCCGCGCAGGCCACCGCCGGCAGAAACGGCTACCCGGCAAATACCGTCCTGGCCGTGCAGACCGGCATCTACAACGCCGACTCGACCATACCGGTCAACAACCGCTTCACGCCCAGCACGGGAACGACAGCCAACGCCGTCAAGGTCGAGATGCGCGGCGTCACGCAGATGATGCTCGGCCGCGTTCTCGCAGCGAGCCCGCCAAGCACGGCTCAGGCGAGCACGACGCTGGCGAGCTTCTCGAGCGGCGACGTGCCGATCGGCAGCAGCGCCATCGCGGTGCAGGATGCGCAGGCCGCCTTCGCGGTCGGCTCGCGGCTGGCACAGCTGGACGGCGGCCTCCTCAACAGCCTGCTCAGCTCGCTCCTGGGCAGCAGCGTCTCGCTTTCCGTGATGGACTACACCGGGCTGGCGCAGGCGCGGATCGATCTGTTCACATTCTCCAAATACCTGGCGGTGCGCGCAAATCTGTCTGCCGTGACCTATGACGACGTGCTGAAGGCCAATGTGAAACTCGGCGACGTGCTTTACGCCGCCCAGCAGGCCGCCCGCGACAACAGCACCAGCAGCGTGACGGCGAACGACGCGCTCTCGCGGCTGGCCACGGCGACGGCCAGCTCGACGCAGCGCGTCGACCTGACCAAGCTGATCTCGTTTGGCCCCGCCGGCCAGACAGCGCTGTCGCTGCCGGGGCCGATCGTGGCTTCGCTCTCAGCCCTCGACCTCGTCTCGGCGGTCGCCCAGATCTCCAATGGCACGCGCCAGATCGATACGGGGCTTTCCATCAACATCCCGGGCATCGCGGCGGTCTCGCTCAAGCTCGCCATCGGCGAGCGGCCGGTGGGTACGAGCCTCGTCAGTGTCGGGCGGGCAGGCGCGACCGTCCACACCGCCCAGACCCGCCTGCTGCTGACGATCAACCTCGTCGGCAGCGGACAAGCCTCGCTGGTGAGCCTGCCGCTCTATCTCGAGCTCGCGGCTGCGACGGCAAAGCTCACGAGCGTCCAGTGCAACGCCGGCGACGTCACCACCTCCCGCGTCACGCTCGGCGTGACACCGGCCGTGGTCGACGCCTGGATCGGGCAGGTTTCGCTGACGGATTTCAACAATTTCAGCACGGCCCCGAACCCACCCGCCGCCGTGGTCCTGAACGTCCTTGGCCTCTTCAAGGTGACGCTGCGGGCGCATGCGACCATGACGAACCTGGCCGAAACGCCGGTGAGCTTCACCTATCCGGAGATCCTGCGCGGCGACAAGCGCACGACCTCGACGCAGAACTTCACTGCGAGCCTGCTGTCACGCCTCTTCGGCGATCTCGTGGTCCGTCTCGACCCGCTGGGATTGGACCTCGGCGGCGTCGGAAACCTCGTCAGCGGCATCGTCACGGCGGCGGCGACTCCGATCGACCAATTGCTCACCGGGGTGCTGGGAACGCTCGGCATCGGCCTCGGCCAGGCCGATAGCTGGGTCACCGGTGTGCGCTGCGGCGGCTCCCTGCTGGTGCGCTAGCTAGAATCGCTTCGCTCGGCCGGTGATCGCACTCGGCCAGCAAGGCAGCCATTCCCTTCCTTGAGAGCCCAGACGGCCTCAAGCATCCGATGGCAGACACCCTCGACCTTGTTCTTGACAACAGTATCTTCGCAGCCGGTGCACGCGCCGATAACGTGTTGGAGCGCTGCATATCTGCGGTATCGCCACGGAGCCGATCATCCCCGCGGCGACAGCAACCGGCCGGGCGGCCTCGCGATGAGATTTGCGTTTGAGCTATGGAAAAGCTGACGAAAATGCCGCTGTCCTCGTCCCCGCATCCGGCATCGGCGCCCATTCTACCCGGAGCGATTCTCTCGCTTGCAGAGCTGTGCGATAGTGACCGCTATCATGTCGAGCGCGCCTGCCGGGCGGCGACCCAGACAGCCTATCTCGGCGATCACATCGTGCTGGCGCGCTGATCAGAGCCAGAAGATGACGGTTGCAGCGACGCAGATGGAATTCAGCGAACCCGGCGGCCAGAAATGCAAGGAGAGGCCGAGCTCCGTGGTGACATGCTTCATCAGCATCTTCATGATCTGGCCATTCGGATGGGTTGTCGCGTAGAGGACCTGCCGGTTCCTGAAGTTCTCGAGGAATATAGGCGCCGGGGAGTGAAGCCATGACCGTCTATGTCGACGACGCCCGTCACCAGTTCGGCCGCATGATCATGTGCCATATGTGGGCCGACAGCCTGGAGGAATTGCTGGAGATGGCCAGCCGTATTGGCCTCGACAGCAATTGGATCCAAGGCCACCCGACGCTGTCGGAAGGCAAAGCGCGCAAAGCCTCGTGGCTGCACTTCGACATCTCGCTCACGATGAAGGCGATGGCGCTTCTGGCGGGCGCCGTGCAGACCGACAAATACGGCCCGGTCGAGCATGTCGCCCGGCTCGACCTCGCATCGGGCAATCCCGAACTGGTCGCGCGCGGCCGGAAGCGCCTCGCCCAGGTTGAGGCTTGCCGCAAGCTGCCGCGCAGGATGTGGCTAAGCGACCTCGCCGCCCTCTAATAGGGCGGCTTCAGTCGGACAGGCCTTTCTCAGCCCGTCTTCTCTTCCATGGCCTCCCGCTGCTTCAGCAGATCATCCAAGCGGGATTGCTGCTCTTCGATTCGAGCGGCCAATCGCTCTTCCGCTGCGGCGCCAGACGCCCGGGTCGCCTGCGCGGTCAACTCGGAGATGTCCCTGCGCAGGATCGCAATGCGAGCGTCCAACTCACTCTTGGAGATATCCAGCTTCATCTTTTTTCACGCCACGTGCGACGATCTCCAGCGTACCGTCGGGGAGAGGACGCTGAAGCCCCCGCGCAAGTTCCCAGGGCGCCGTCATCCAGGCTTCGCACTCTTCCGGAGTAGTCAGGATGACCGGCATGGCCTTCGGGTGCACGGCCCCGACTTCAGCGTTCGGCGTCGTGGTGAGGAAGGCGAAGAGGTCTATCGTTTCCAGCCCCTTGCTGACCTTGCGGACGCTGGTCCATTGCGGCGCCCAGATGCCGGCGAGAACCGCGAGCGGCCGATCCTCATCGAGGGCGAACCAGATATCGCCGCCGGCGTCGCGGTTGAACTCGCTAAAGCTGGTGAATGGCACGAGGCATCGATTATCGACACCGAGCCAGCGTTTCCAATGGGCGCTGTTGGTGTTGCGGACATTCGTCGTGCCGCTGTCGGGCTCCATCGGAAGCAGGGCGTCGAAGTCGACCACCTTGCCCTTGGTTCGCAGCCTGTCGGCGCGCCGGCTCGCTGCCTCGAAGAGCGCCAGCTTCGAGCTCGGCATGCCCCAGCGCGTCATGGCCAGGCGCGGGCCGTCCGCCTCGTTGCGGATGATCGGGGCCTCGTAGTCCGGGAAGATGCCCGGCAGGGGCGGCAGGTTGGTCTCCGGCGCGTCGAATTTCGCGAACAGCTTGCGCATCGCGTCGACGCTGCGGGTCATGCTGTAGAGGTTACACATCGTCGCCCATCTTTCTGACTTGGAGGGCAACTGCCCGAGTTCATCGCCTCAACCATCGCGGGCTTAGGTGGTCTCACCCCTTTAGGAGACTTCAATGCGCGCGAATGTTCACATCACCCTCAAAATCAAAATCCATCTCGGCCGGACTGCATTGGTCATGCTGTTCCTAATCCTCTAGGTGTCGCCCACCCTGCGCCGGTGCGGCTCCGCACCAGGCTTGGCCGGCAGCATGTCGCCCTTGCCGCCCTCGATCAAGGTCAAGCCCATCATCGCGGGCGGCAGGTCCGGCGGGCCGCTGCGCATCACGTCCGGCAGATAGGCGCCGCAGCGATAGCTGTATTTTTGGGGCTTTCGCGCCGGGTTGTGCGGGTCATAAGGGCAACGGCTCATGAACACGCCGAGCAGCGACCCCAGCGTCGCATTGGCTCCATAGCGCTGCGCGCAGACCGCCAGGCGCGCATCGCCGGCCCGCTTGCAGATATGGCAGCGGAATCGGATCACCACCCACGCGTACTGCATCAAGGTCGTGTCGAGGGATGGTGGAATGGCGGAAGGCCCCGCCCCGGCTGGGTTCATCATTGCGCTCTCGAAAATGAGAACATAAAGAGAACACGCGAGAGCAGAGAGTCAAGCCATGGTCGCCGTCGAGACGCTCGTCCTTCAGCGCATGGAGCATGACGAGGATGGGCGGATGTGGTCCGTCTACTGTGAAGGCGAGGTCGTCGGCTCGATAATCCAGCCATTCACGGGCCACCGCTGGCAATGGTCGATCACGGTTCAAGACCCCGCGCCGATCAGCAAAAGCGGCAGAGCCGAGACGCGGGAAGCGGCTATGGCGGATTTCCGCGCGGCGTGGGATCGCTACCGGGAGCACATCGGCGAGAGAGGATGGCAGGACCATCTCCAGCACATGGCCGAGCTCCGGGCGCGGCCCTGGTATGTCGCTATGATGCTGAAGCGCGACGGAACCGACCGCGGGAAGTAGTCTCCGGAAACTTCTGGAGATTCGCCTATGCCTTGGCCGCCCGACAATCCACCCCTCGTCTATTCCCACCTCGCCGGCCGCGAGGTCTCGACATGGTCGGAAGAGTGGAAGCACGAATGCGAGATTGCCTATTTGCTTGAGCTGCCGCCGCCCGCGCGCAACGCGATGCTGGACGGTGTGACCGGCTCGGCCGACCGCGACGCGCGCGGAATCAAAGGTGTTCGAGGTGAGGCTGCCGTCGCGGCGCTGCGGGCAGAAATCCAGCGGCTGTCCGAGATCAGAAAGCGGGGCTGAGATCTGTCCTAGCCGTCCAGCTGATAGATCTCGCCGGCGTCGGCGTCATCGCGAATGCCCTTAAATGATGCATGGCGCAGCTTGCCGTCGTTCGTCCAGGCGCGGAAAGCGACCTCGGCCTTAAGGGTGGGCTCGACCCAGCGCATGCCCTTCTTGGCGATGCCAGTGACTGCGGGCTTCTCGATCAGGATGCTCATCAGCCGGCGGCGCAGCACACTCGCCGTCCTCACCGTGAAACCCGTCCCGACGCTACCGACATAGACCAGAGCCTTGCCGAGCCGGGCAGCCAGGAGCAGCCGGCCGATCCCGCCAAGCGCCCCGGGTGAGGCCTCCCAGCCGACGATCAGGAACGTCTCGGACTGGATGCACTTGATCTTGAGCCATTCGCCGCCGCGGCCGGAGCGATAAGGCGCGTCGAGCCGTTTGGCGATAATCCCCTCGAGTCCCATCTCGCAGGCGAGCTTGAGAAAGGGCGCGCCCTCCGCATTGACCTCCTCGCTGAGGCGGATGGAGCTGTGCTGCTTGCCGATAAGAGCGATCAGCATGCGCCGCCGTTCGGACAGGGGAAGCGCCCTTAGATCGCGGCCATCGAGATAGAGCAAATCGAAGGCATTGAGCAGCGCGCCCGCGGCGGAGCGCTTGCCGCCGCGACCGCCCAACGCCTGCTGCAGCGCGCCAAAATCGGAAGCGCCACGTTCATCGAGGACCACGGCCTCGCCGTCGACGATGGCGCTCTCGACACCTAGTTCGCGCATATCGTGGGCGATCGTGGGAAAGCGGAGCGTCCAGTCGTGACCGCCCCTGGTCAGTATCCGGACCCTGCGGCCAGGCTCGAGATGAACAGCAAGCCGGTAGCCGTCCCATTTCACTTCATAGGCCCAGTCGTCACCGACGGGCGGCCTGGACGTCAGGAGCGCCAGGCAGGGCTCGACACGGTCAGGCATGGGATCGAAGAGCAGGCCGCGCTGTCGACTGTCCCGCCGCCGCGCGGCCGGCCCTCGCACCACCTCGGACACCGGGCCCGAGCGCAACACACGACGCGCACACACACCAAGACTCCACGCAACCGACTCGCCAACGAAGATGCATAAGATTCGTTCCAACCTCAGGAACCGAGGCGTTCGCAAGCGGTTGAGCATGGAGAGTTTGGTCGCGTAGGTGTCCCATGAGTGCAGCGCGCGCCGCCCACATCGATCGCCCGTCCCGTGAAGTTCGAGGGCGCAAACGAGAGCTCTACCGCGAGCGCTGCAAAGACAGCGACGGCAACACCTACTGCGTCATAGTCTGGCAGATGTTCCGGGGGCTCGCTGTCACGAGCTACACGCTCGAAGACGGCACACCGGCTAAATATATCGACGGCTGCAAGTTCGAAATCGTTTCGACCGGAAAAGTCATCAGCCGCTGCGACGAGCCCGCCCCGGAAGGTTTGGTGCTGTCATGATCATGTAGTGCGTGCGTGGATTGTCCGCCGTGCGGATCGCCAAACGCATCCGCTCGACGACGGCAAAGGTCACCGCAAGACTAAGCCATTCTGGCGTTGGCTTGAAGCGGCGGCTGAAGGTCACCCGCGGCCGGGAGTGCGAGACCGTCACCGACACCACTCAGGGCGTCCGCCTCGCGATGATGAAAGCCGTCGCGAACTACTAGACGAATGAATACGACTGGTGGAATTGCACGATAAGCTGCATGACGTCATGGCGACTGCTCATAAATTCCTGAAGCCGAACCATCGCTCCAAAGCGCGCGCCGTCCCATTGCCCTGTTCCCGAGCTTTGATTCCGAAGAGCGCCGGGAGCTTTAGGAATTGCTCAGCACCGCGACAGCATAGACGCAGCTCCGATCGCTCTCATTCTTGAAGACGCAATCGCTGGGAGGGCCGAGTTCGAGGCAATCACCTTCCTTCATGTCATGCCGCGTCTGCCCTTCGATGAAGATCAGCTCTCCATCCAGAATCCAGATCAATTGGCGCATGAAGGCGTAGGCAGAAGCGGGCATCGGCACCTCCCTCCCGGCCGGCAATTCGATGCGCACCAGGTCGAGCGGCAGGTCGGAGCGCGGCGAGACATGGCGGCGCACATAGCCGGTCTGCGGATCGACCCATAGCGGCTGATCGGCCTTCCGCAGCAGCCGCCCCTGCTGCATCTCGGCCCGCGCCATCAGCGTCGACATGCTCAGGCCGAAGGCTCCGGAAAGCTTGCCGAGCAAGGTCGCCGTCGGGCTGCTCTCGGCCCGCTCCACCTTGAAGATCATGGCGCGGGATACCGATGCCCTTTCGGCGAGATCGGACAGCGACCAGCCCCTGCCCTCCCGCTCGATGCGAATGCGAGCGCCAATGCGCTGATCGATGCCGTCAGATTTCACCATGCGTAATACGATAGTGGACGGATCCGGAAAATCAAAAGCGGGCCGCTCTGCATCATGGCGTCTCCGCAGCAAGCCATCGACCTCGAATTGATCCTGCGCGGGAGCATCTGACCCCCTCGCCCTCAGATCGCGTCCGCCTGCTCCGAAAGCAAGCCCTGGGCGATCGACGAGGCGTTGCGGACATGCGTCAGCGCCGCATTATAGGCCGCCTCACCGTCGCCGGCCCGGATCGCGTCGACGATGTTCTGCATCTGCCTGGGACCCTCGACATTGCGCCCCGTCGTCTTGATCGTCATCGAGCGCAGATAATTGATGCGCACGGTGATGGAGCTGACGATGCCCCAGGCGATGTCCTTGCCGGAGGCTGCGAACAACAGGCGATAGAATTCGGTCGTCTCGGCGAGGACCGTCGACATCGCATTCTCGGCATAGGCCGCGCGGATGTTCGCAAGCCGGCTTTCGAGCGTTGCGACGACGCCAGGCTGCTGGTTTTCCGCACAGGCCTTGGCCGCGATGCCTTCGAGCACACCGCGAATCTCGTAGATCTGCTTGGCTTCATCCGGCGTGGTCTTGGCCACGATCGGACCGCGATTGGGAAGCGTCGCGACGAGCCCTTCCGATTCGAGATGGCGCAAAACCTCGCGGACGATGGTTCGACTGACCCCGAGTTGCTCGCACAGATCGCGCTCGACAAGTCGCGCGCCCGGCTTGAAGCGCATGTCGAGGATCGCCTCGCGCATCTTTTCTAAAGTCAATTCACGAAGGGTCTTCCCCGGACGATCGACCAGCATCGGCCGCTCAGTCGAATTCATCGGTCATTCTTCCTGTTTCTACGACAGTTGCCCGATCAGGACACAGAAGACAACAGCCCATTCGCCTGCGCTCCCTCGCCTGATTTATGGGCATGGCCCTGCCTGATTTTTCCCTGGGCAGCCAGATTGTGGCGTCAAGTTTGGTATGCCATAATATAGAATACCAGCTTGAAGATGGAGCGACAAATGGCTTTCCGGAGATTTGCCGTGCCTTGCGGACGCAATCCTCGCAAAGCGATCCGCGCGATCGGGCTTGCGGGGCTGATGGCGCTGGTCGCCCTCCCAGCCGCACAGGCCCAGGCGCAAGGCTGCACGCCGAAGATCGCCGGAAATCTCCTGACCAAGCCCGGACATTTCGTCATGGCCACCAGCCCGACCTTGCCGCCGATGGCCTATGCGGATCAGAAGGGCGTGCTGAAGGGCATGCGGATCGAGCTCGGATACGAGATCGCCAAGCGTCTGTGCCTGACGCCGGATTATATCAGCACGGAATATGCCGCGATGGTGCCGGGCCTGCAGGGCGGGCGCTGGGACATGATCAATGCCGGCCTCTTTGTCACGCCCGAGCGCCTGAAGATTCTCTACATGATCCCCTATGAGAACCTCGCGATCAGCATCTCGACACCGACCCAGGCGGGCAAGCCGATCACGGCGGTCGACGACCTCGCCGGCAAGCGGGTCAGCACCGATCTCGGCGGCTATGCCGAACGCAAGATCCGCGACCTGAACAAGGAGTTCAAATCGCGCGGGCTCACCGAGATGACCATCAATCTCTTCGACAACTACGCCACGGTCTATCAGGCCCTGCGCGCCGGGCAGGTCGATGCGGCGGTCTCGATCGACCCCGTCGCCAAGCAATATCAGGAGCGTGGCGAGTTCACCCATGCGCTGAGCGGCATGTTCCCGACCCCGGGCTCACTCTCCTTCGGGCAGAAGGCCATCGCCGATGCTGTGGCCCAGGCGCTGAAGGAGATGGAGGCCGACGGCTCGCTGGCCAAGCTGATGTCCAACTACGGCGTCGGCCAGATCGAAGGCGGCGTCCGCGTGCTGGGGCGCGACAGCTAGGCCCTCGCCGCGAGCCATATCCCCCTGCCCTGGCGCATGCCCGGGTGTCCGATGTCCGATTTCGACCATCTGCCGGGAGATCTGCGTGAAAGGCTGGAACTGGGGCGGTTTCTTCGAATATCTGACGAACGAATACATGCTCGAAGGCGCGCTGATAACGCTCGGCCTGACGGTCTTCTCGATGGTGTTCGGATTGATCCTGGGTTTCGTCGTCGCGCTGATGCGCATGTCGAAGCACAAGATCCTGTCCGTTCCCGCCTATTTCTACACCTGGATCATGCGCGGCACGCCGCTGCTGGTGCAGCTCATCATCATCTATACCGGCCTGCCGCAGCTCGGCATCCGCTTCTCGGTGCTCGAATCCACGCTGATCGGCCTGACCCTCAACGAGGCCGCCTATCTCTCCGAGATCGTGCGCGCCGGCATCTCGGCGGTGCCGCGCGGGCAGGTCAATGCGGCGCGCGCCATCGGCATGCGCGAGTTCCAGGTGATGCGCTATGTCGTGGCGCCGCAAGCCTTCCGGATCATCATCCCGCCCCTGGGCAATTCGGTGAACGGCATCCTCAAGACCACCTCGATCGCCTCGATCATTTCCATGGAAGAGCTGCTGCGCCGCACGCAGGTGCTGATCCAGGAGAAATTCCTGGTGCTCGAGCTCTTCATCGTCGCGGCGCTCTACTACCTCGTGATGACCACGGCCTGGGAGTTCATCCAGCGCCGGATCGAAAAGCGTCTCGGCCGGGCCTTCGACGTGCAGGCCACCGTGACCGAGCAGCGATGAGCCCCCCAGTCATGCAGCAAACGAACGCCATGATCGAAGTCCGCGCCGTCAACAAATGGTATGGCGACAGCTTCCACGTCCTGAAGAATTGCAGCCTGGCGGTTGGGAAGGGAGAGGTCGTCGTGGTCTGCGGCCCCTCCGGCTCCGGCAAATCGACCCTGATCAAATGCGTCAACGGGCTGGAGAGCGTCAGGGATGGCGACATCCTGATTGATGGCGTGAAGGCGACCGATCCCGACACCGACATGCCCAAGCTGCGGGCGCGGGTGGGCATGGTCTTCCAGCATTTCGAGCTGTTCCCGCATATGACGGTGATGGAAAACCTCTGCATCGGGCAGGAGAAGGTGCTCGGACGCTCCCCCTCCGAGGCCAGGGAGAAGGCGCTCTCCCTGCTCGAACGGGTCGGGCTGACCGACCATGCGCGGAAATACCCGATCCAGCTCTCGGGCGGCCAGCAGCAGCGCGTCGCCATCGCGCGTGCGCTCGCCATGGACCCGATCGCGATGCTGTTCGACGAGCCGACCTCCGCGCTCGATCCGGAGATGATCAACGAGGTTCTCGACGTCATGGTCGGGCTCGCCCAGGAGGGCATGACGATGATGGTCGTCACTCATGAAATGGGGTTCGCCCGCAAGGTCGCCGACAGGGTCGTCTTCATGGATCGCGGCGAGATCGTCGAGAACAGCGACACGGAACAGTTCTTCGCCGCCCCCGAAAGCGAGCGCGCGAAACAGTTCCTGTCGAAGATCCTTCCCCATTGAGCATGCTTGCCCATTGAGCATCCTTCCCCATTGAGCATCCCTGTCGACGGGATGGCGAGGCGCAGATGATCAACCGCATCCTCACCCCTCGCGAACTCATCGTCGGCGGCGGATCGATCGGGCAGCTTCCCGCCCTGCTGCAGCGCCTTAGCGTCTCGCGGCCCTTGCTCGTCATCGACCCCGGCGTCCTCAAGCTGGGGCTGGCCGAGCCGGCGATCGCCGCCATGCGCGCTGACGGGATCGATCTCGATATCTTCGCGGAGGTCATCGAGGATCCCACCGACGCCACGGTCGATCTCGCCGTGGAACAGATACGCAGCAGCAACCGCGACAGCGTCATCGGCTTCGGCGGCGGCAGCGCCATCGACACGGGCAAGGCCGCGGCCATCGTTGCCAGCACCGGGGAAGCGGTCCACGCCCTGAAAGTTCCGCGCATCGTCGACCTGAGCGTGATGCCCTTCATCGCGGTTCCGACGACGGCTGGGACAGGCAGCGAGGTGACGCGGGCCTGTGTGATCACCGACACGCAGCGACACGAGAAGATGCTGATCCTGGGAACAGCCGCCTTGCCGGCCGCCGCAATCGTCGATTTCGAGTTGACCCTGAGCTGCCCGTTCCGCGTCACGGTCGACACCGGGCTCGATGCGCTGACGCATGCTTTGGAAGCGATCATCAACCGCAACCGCAACGCCCATGCCGACGCGCTCGCATCCTCGGCGCTGGCGCTGATCGGCGCCCATCTCGAAACGGCGGCAAGCGAGCCAGGCAACCGCGCCGCCCGCGAGGCCATGATGCTCGGAGCGACCCATGCGGGGCTTGCCGTCTCCAACACCTCGACGGCGCTGATCCATGGCCTCAGCCGCCCGATCGGAGCGTTGTTCCATGTGCCGCACGGCCTGTCGAACGCCATGCTGCTGCCGCTCGTCACCGCCTATTCCTTGTCGGCGGCACCGCGACAATACGCAGCCGCGGCGCGGGCGCTCGGCTGGGCGAGCGCGAGTGACAGCGACGAGCACGCCGGCCGCGTGCTCGTCCAAGGCTTCATCGGGCTGAATGCGCGGCTCAAGGTTCCGACGCCGCAAAGCTTCGGCATCGACGGGGAGCGCTACAAGGCGCTGCTGCCGGAGATGGCGCGGCAGGCGCTCAGCTCCGGGACGCCGCAGAACAATCCGCGCGTCCCGGATACCGATGACATCATCGCGCTTTACCGGAATGCCTGGGATGGCCGGGTTCCGGTCTTTTAGAATGACGGTCGCTATCCCCCTCTCGATGCAGCCCGCTCCCGCCCGACGCTCCACCATCGGCGAAAGCCGATCTCGCGGTGCGTTTCGCTCGCGTTGGCGGCGGTTGACTCGCCCCGGCCGATCCTGCTGTCTGCAGGCGAGCGCGACGATGCGCGGTTGGCAGGGGATGGTGCTGTCGTTGAGCGTCCAGGACAGTTCGACCGGCTCGGGAGCGCCGGGGGAGACACGCAAAACACTGGAGATCGCGCTCGGCCGTCAGATCCGCGCGATCCGGCGCTCGCATGATTTGTCGGTTGCCGATCTCGCGGCGGCGGCCGGGATCTCGGCCGGCATGCTGTCGAAGATCGAGAACGGGCAGATCTCGCCGTCGCTCAGCACGATCGCGGCCATCGCCGCCAGCGTCAACGTACCGATCAGCACGCTTTTTGCCGCCTTCGAGGAGAAGAGCGACTGCTCCTATGTGCCGGCCGGCAAGGGTGTCAACATCGAGCGGCGCGGCACCAAGGCCGGGCATGTCTATGAGCTCCTGGGCCATGCCCTTGGCGGCGACGTGGTAGTCGAACCCTATCTCATCACGCTGCGCGAGGACGCCTCGCCCTTCACCGGCTTCCAGCATGCCGGCGTCGAGTTCATCTACATGCTCAGCGGCGAGGTGGTCTACCGGCACGCCGAGGGACGCTATCGCTTGAAGCCGGGCGATGCGCTGCTGTTCGACTCGGGCGCGCTGCATGGGCCGGAGGAGTTCGTGCAATTGCCGATGACCTATCTGTCAATCATCGTCTATCCGCGCCAGGCGCTTTAGATTTCCTGATAAGAACTTTTGTTTCTTGACAGGATAAGCACCCATGCTAGGACTCTCGCCATGACGGGAGGGTCACATGTGCGGGATCGTCGGCTTATTCATCAAGGCTCCGGAGCTTGAGCAAGATCTAGGCCGGCTCCTCTCGGGCATGCTTGAGACGATGAGCGATCGCGGGCCCGACAGCGCGGGCTTCGCCATCTACGGCTCGGACAAGGCCGACCTCGTCAAGCTGACGCTCAGCCATTCCGACCCTGCCGCCTTGGAGCGTGTTGCCGGCGCGCTCGATGCCCATCTCGGCTATCCCGCGGAACGGACGATCCGCTCCAACCATCTCATCGTCTCGGTCCGGCGCGCCGACGAAGAGACGGCGCGCGCCTTCGCGACGGCTGCCGGCCTGCGCCTCGTCGGGGCCGGCAAGCGCATGGAGATCTTCAAGGAAGTCGGGCTTCCCATCCGGGTCGCGGAGCAGTTCGGCCTCTCCGGCATGTCCGGCACCCACGGCATCGGCCATACCCGCATGGCAACAGAATCCGCCGTGACCACGAAGGGCGCCCATCCCTTCTCGACCGGGCGGGACCAGTGCCTCGTCCATAACGGCTCGCTCTCGAACCACAACTCAGTGCGGCGCGAGCTGACGCGCGAGGGCTTGTCCTTCGAGACCGAGAACGACAGCGAGGTCGCCGCGGGCTACCTTACCTGGCGCATGCGCGAGGGTGCTTCGCTGCGCGAGGCGCTGGAGAACAGCCTGAAGGCGCTGGACGGTTTCTACACCTTCGTGGTCGGCACCGAGAACGGCTTTGCCGTGCTGCGCGACCCCGTCTCCTGCAAGCCGGCGGTGATGGCGGAGACCAAAGACTATGTCGCCTTCGGCTCGGAATACCGCGCGCTTTCCGGCCTGCCCGGCATCGAAAGCGCCCATATCTTCGAACCCGAACCAGCCAAGGTCTACGCCTGGGAGCGCGCCTGATGCCTGTCGTCGACCTCGCAACGGTTCCGCTGCGCTCGCTGAACGCGGAGCTGCACAAACTGCCCCAGAACACCAATGAAACGCATTGGACGATCAAGAACCCCGGCGGCAAGCACGCTCTGGCGGTCGGGCTCGACGCGCCGGTGATCGTCGAGATCGAGGGGCATGTCGGCTATTATTGCGGCGGCATGAACAAGGAGGCCACGATCGTGGTCGCCGGCAATGCCGGGGTCGGCGTCGGCGAGAACATGATGTCGGGCGAAATCCGCATCAAGGGCGACGCCAGCCAGGCGGCCGGCGCCACCGGCCGGGGCGGCCTTCTCGTCATCGAGGGTGACGCATCGGCCCGCTGCGGCATCTCGATGAAGGGCATCGACATCGTCGTGAAGGGGTCGATCGGCCCGATGAGCGCCTTCATGGCGCAAGAGGGCAATCTCGTGGTGCTCGGCGATGCCGGCGAGGCGCTGGGCGATTCCATCTACGAGGCCAGGCTCTTCGTGCGCGGCACGGTCAGGAGCCTCGGCGCCGATTGCGTGGAGAAGCCGATGGAGGCCGCCGACCGCACCGCGCTGGCCGGCGTCATCGCGCGCGCAGGCCTCAGCGACGACGTCTCGCCGGACGAGTTCAAGCTCTACGGCTCCGCCCGCACCCTCTACCATTTCCACGTCGACAACGCCTCGGCGTATTGAGCGAGCACCCCATGACCGCGTCACTCAAGCCCATGCCGGCTGCACCGCATCTCGACATGCCGGCGACCGCGCAGACCACGCCGCGCTTCTCCGCGACCTTCGACCCGCATACGATCTCGGAAATCCAGCGCGCCGCCGCGACCGGCATCTACGACATTCGCGGCGGCGGGGCGAAGCGCAAGCTGCCGCATTTCGACGACCTGCTGTTCCTGGGCGCCTCGATCTCGCGCTACCCGCTCGAAGGCTATCGCGAGAAATGCGGCACCGATGTCGTGCTCGGCGCGCGCTTCGCCAAGAAGCCGATCCATCTCAAGATCCCGATCACGATCGCCGGAATGAGCTTCGGCGCCTTGTCGGGACCGGCCAAGGAAGCGCTCGGGCGCGGCGCGACGATCGTCGGCACCTCGACGACGACGGGCGATGGCGGCATGACACCGGAGGAGCGTGGCCATTCGCAGACGCTGATCTACCAGTACCTGCCCTCGCGCTACGGCATGAACCCGGACGATCTGCGCAAGGCCGACGCGATCGAGATCGTGATCGGCCAGGGCGCGAAGCCGGGCGGCGGCGGCATGCTGCTCGGCCAGAAGATTTCCCCGCGCGTCGCCAGGATGCGCAACCTGCCGGAAGGCATCGACCAGCGCTCGGCCTGCCGCCACCCGGACTGGACCGGCCCCGACGATCTCGAGATCAAGATCGAGGAGCTGCGCGAGATCACCGATTGGGAGAAGCCGATCTATGTGAAGGTCGGCGCGAGCCGGCCCTATTACGACACCGCACTCGCCGTAAAGTCCGGCGCCGATGTCGTGGTGCTCGACGGCATGCAGGGTGGCACGGCAGCGACGCAGGAGGTCTTCATCGAGAATGTCGGCCTGCCGATCCTGGCCGCCATCCGCCCGGCCGTGCAGGCGCTGCAGGATCTCGGCATGCATCGCAAGGTCCAACTCATCGTCTCCGGCGGCATCAGGACCGGCGCCGACGTCGCCAAGGCGCTGGCGCTCGGCGCGGATGCGGTCGCGATCGGCACCGCGGCACTGATCGCGCTCGGCGACAACGACCCGCGGCTGGAGGCGGAATACGCCAAGCTCGGCACCACGGCCGGCGCTTATGACGACTGGCATGAGGGGCGCGATCCCGCCGGCATCACGACGCAGGATCCCGAGCTCGCCGCACGTCTCGACCCGGTCAAGGCCGGGCGCAGATTGGCGAATTACCTCTCCGTCCTGGCGTTGGAAACGCAGACCATCGCGCGCGCCTGCGGCAAGAGCCATGTCCATAATCTGGAGCCGGAGGATCTCGTGGCGCTGACCGTGGAAGCGGCCGCCATGGCGCGCGTGCCGCTGGCCGGCACCAACTGGATTCCCGGTAGCGCCGGGTTCTGAAAGCCACAGACGGGGCCGTCCAACGAGGCGGCCCTTATCGTTTGAAGAATGGGGAATTGAATGACCGTCGATCTCGCGGCCGCCGCCAAGGAGCGCGGCATCAAGTATTTCTTGATCTCCTACACCGATCTGTTCGGCGTCCAGCGCGCAAAACTGGTTCCCGCCAGCGCCATCAACGGCATGGCGAGGAGCGGCGCCGGCTTCGCCGGTTTCGCGACCTGGCTCGACATGACGCCGGCCGACCCCGATCTCTTTGCCGTGCCCGACCCTGACAGCCTGATCCAGCTGCCCTGGAAGCCGGAGGTCGGCTGGCTTGCGGCCGATCTGTGGATGAACGGCAAGGAGGTCGCGCAAGCCCCGCGCAACCTGCTCAAGCGCCTGGTCAAGGACGCCGCCGCCCAGGGCTATACGATGAAGACCGGCGTCGAATGCGAGTTCTTCCTGACCACGCCCGACGGCCTCGAGGTCTGCGACAGCGCCGACAGGCAGACAAAACCCTGCTACGACCAGTCGGCCCTGATGCGCCAATACGACGTCATCGCCGAACTCTGCGACGCGATGCTGGCGCTCGGCTGGAAGCCCTATCAAAACGACCATGAGGACGCGAACGGCCAGTTCGAGATGAACTGGAATTTCGGCGACGTGCTCGTCACCGCCGACCGCCATTCCTTCTTCAAATACATGGCGAAATCGATCGCCGAGAAGCATGGCCTGCGGGCGACCTTCATGCCGAAGCCGTTCCTGAACCTGACCGGCAGCGGCTGCCACGCCCATGTCTCGGTCTGGAACGGCGAGCGCAACCTGTTCGAGGATGAGGCCGGCGAGCTCGGCGTCTCGCAGCTCGGCTATCACTTCATCGGCGGCGTGATCCATTCAGCCGACGCGCTCTGCGCCTTGTTCAACCCGACGGTGAACTCCTACAAGCGCATCAATGCGCCGCGCACAACCTCCGGCGCGACCTGGTCGCCCAACACCGTGACCTATTCCGGCAACAACCGCACCCATATGATCCGCATACCCGAGGGTGGGCGGTTCGAATTGCGGCTGCCCGACGGCGCAGCCAACCCCTATCTCCTGCAAGCCGGCATCGTCGCCGCCGGCCTCGACGGCATCCGCAACAAGCGCGATCCCGGCAAGCGCCTCGACATCAACATGTACACGGACGGCCACCTGGTCGAGGGCGTCAAGAAGCTGCCGCTCAACATGCTCGACGCGCTGCGCGCGCTCGAAGCCTCGGAGGTCCTGAAGGAGGGGCTTGGCGCGTTCGTTCCCGCCTATCTCAAGCTCAAGCATCAGGAATGGAACGATTACGCACGCCATCTCACCCAGTGGGAGCGTGACGTGACGCTCGATTGCTGAGGGCGCTGGAGCGGAGCCTTCTCGTCATTGCGAGCGCAGCGAAGCAATCCAGGAGGGCTCGCTCGACGGCTCTGGATTGCTTCGCTGCGCTCGCAATGACGTTGGCGGCCCGCCGCCATCCAACCGGTTTCCCCACTCTCTCAGGGTGCGCTGTAGATGCGGGCGGCTCCCGCCGGCCAGCCAAGACGGACCTGGTCCGCGGTTTGCGGCGGCTGGCCCTTGAAACCGTCGCAGGGCAAGCGGATCGAGACCTCGCCGCCCCAGCTCGTGCGCGTCAGGACATGCACGACATCACCGAGGAAGGTCGTCGCGGTGACGGTGGCTGGGACCAGCCCTGCCGCCATGTCGTCGCCCCGGGTGATCGTGAGGCGCTCCGGCCGGACCATGATCGCGACATCGTCCCCGGCCTTGAAACCGGCGCCGGCAACGCCCGGAAGCCGCGAGCCATCCGGCAGAACCGCCTCGAAGGCGG
This sequence comes from Bosea vaviloviae, assembly GCF_001741865.1. Taxonomy (NCBI): domain Bacteria; kingdom Pseudomonadati; phylum Pseudomonadota; class Alphaproteobacteria; order Hyphomicrobiales; family Alloboseaceae; genus Allobosea; species Allobosea vaviloviae. Next base: position 2,094,943 of record NZ_CP017147.1, on the reverse strand, counting down.
CACCGCTCGCGAACGCGACCTTAGCCGGCAGGAAGTTGGAGTTGCCGATGAAGCCAGCGACGAAATGCGTGGCGGGTGCATCGTAAAGGTCGCGGCCGGACCCGACCTGCTCGATCCGGCCATTGTTGAACAAGGCGACGCGGTCGGACAGGCGCAACGCCTCCTCCTGGTCATGCGTGACATAGAGGATCGTCACCCCGGTCTCGTTATGGATGCGCTTGATCTCGAACTGGATCTCTTCCTTCAATTTCTTGTCGAGCGCCGACAGCGGCTCGTCCATCAGGAGCAATGGCGGGTCATAGGCCAGGGCGCGGGCCAGGGCCACGCGCTGCTGCTGGCCGCCCGAAAGCTGCGCCGGCATGCGCTCCGCATAGCGCTCCAGCCGCACGAGCCTGAGCATGGCCTGAACCCGCGCATCGATCTCCGCCTTCGAGCGACGCCGGACCTTGAGCGGAAAGGCGATGTTGTCGGCGATGCTCAGATGCGGAAACAGCGTATAGCGCTGGAAGACCATGCCGATATTGCGCTTGTTCGACGGCACCCGCAGCAGCGAGCTTCCGCGCAGCAGCACATCGCCGGCTGAGGGCTCCTGGAACCCGGCGATGACATAGAGCGTCGTGCTCTTGCCGGAACCGGACGGGCCCAGGAACGTCACGAACTCGCCCTCCGCGATATCCAGCGAAACATCCTCCACCGCGGCGACCGCGCCATAGCGCTTGGCGACGCCCCTGATGGACAGGAAGGGTGTCGTCATGAGGGTTTGTCCTTGCGCAGGAAGGCGGCGAGCAGCATCAGCACGGCGGTGAAGCCGACGAGGATCGAGGATACGGCGGCGATGACCGGCGAGAGATCCTGCCGCAGCGTCGAGAAGATTCGTACGGGCAAGGTCTGGAGGTCGGGGCTCGCCATGAAGATGGCGATGACGACCTCGTCCCAAGACGCCAGGAACGAGAAGATCGCCGCGCCGAACACACCAAGCTGGATCGAAGGGATCGTCACCCTGAGCTTGGCCTCCAGCGGGCTCGCGCCGCAGATGATCGCGGCTTCCTCGATCGCTGTATCGAAGCGCTCCAGCGCATTGCAGATCGAAATGATGGCAAATGGCAGCGCCACCACCAGATGGGCGATGACGAAGCCGATGAAGGTGCCGTTGAGCTGGATCCGCAGGAACAGCGCATAAAGCGCCACTGCCAGCACCACGACCGGCAAAACCATCGGCGTCAGGAACAAGGCGCGGACCAGTTCGCGCCCCGGGAAGCGCCCGCGTGTCAGCCCGAACGACGCCATCAGCCCGATGACGGTCGACAGCACCATGACGGTCAGCGCGATCCTGAGACTGACGAAGAAGGAAGTCAGCCATTCCGGGTCGGCGAAGAGCTGACCATACCATTTCAGCGTCCAGGCCGGCGGCGGGAATTGCAGCCATTGCGAGGAGCCGAAGGACAAAGCGACGATCAGCAGGATCGGCAGGAGCAGGAACAAGCCGACAAGCACGGCGACAAGGCAAAGGGCATGGCGCAGCCAGCCGAGACGATCGAAATCCAGCAGCATGGCCTACCTCGCCTCCCGGCTGCCGCCGAAGCCGAAATAGCGGAACTGCACCGCATAGATGGCGAGCGTCACCACGAGCAGGACGAGGGCCGCCGCCCCCGCCAGCCCCCAGTTGAGCAGCGACTGCACCAACTGCGCGATCAGCTCGGCCAGCATCATGTTGGAGGTTCCGCCGAGCAGCGCGGGCGTGACGAAGTAGCCGAGCGACATGACGAACACCATGAGCACGCCCGCAGCGACGCCCGATGCGACGAGCGGCGCCTTCTCGGTGAGGATGGCGACCAGGCGGTCATGCACCGGGCGCTCGACATAGAGCCGGGACCCGGCGACGCAGCTCTGGCCGGTCGCCGCGAAGATGCCGGCGATGATGGCGTTGGAGACGCTGTCGAGATCAGCATCCGCGAAGACCAGGACGGGCGATTTGCCGCCGAGCTCCAGTGTCACATGCGCCAGGTTCTCTGCGGTGTTGCGCACCACCTGGCGTGCCGTCGCCGGCCCGCCGGTAAAGGCGACGCGCGCCACTTTCGGGTGGCTCGTCAGGGCGCGCCCGGCGGGCTCGCCGAAGCCGGTGACGATATTGACGACACCCCTGGGAAAGCCCGCGGCATCGACCAGTCGCGCGAATTCGAGCAGCGGCGCCGGCCCGTCCTCCGAGGCCTTCAGCACGACGGTGCAGCCGGCGGCGAGCGCGGGCCCGAGCTTCACGGCGGACAGGAAGAGCTGCGAGTTCCACGGCACGATGGCGGCAACGACGCCGATCGGCTCGCGGCGCAGGAAGACCTCCATGTCCGGCTTGTCGATCGGCAGATGCGCACCTTCGATCTTGTCGGCAAGGCCACCGAAATAGCGGTAGTAATCGGCGACGTAGCCGATCTGCGCCCGCGTCTCGCGAATGATCTTGCCGGTGTCGCGCGTCTCCAGCTCGGCCAGGCGGCCGGCATGTTGGGCGACGAGATCGCCGAGCTTGATCAGCAGCTTGCCGCGCTGGGTCGCGGTCAGCCCGGCCCAGGCCGGGTCATGGAAGGCGCGGTCCGCCGCCTCGACGGCGCGGTTGATCTCGGCTTCCCCGCCGCCGGCATCAGCGCCCAGGCCGCGCCAGTCGCCGGGTCGAGGCTCTCAAAGGTCTCCGCCGCGTCGACGAAGGCGCCGTCGATATAGAGCTGGAACCGCGGCAAGGTCATCGACGCCCTCCGTCAGAGAAAGGCCGGCAGGACATGCCGGATGAAGAGATCGAGCGACTTCTTCTTGCGCGCATGCGGCAGGCCGCTGTCGATCCAGATCGAGAACTGGTCGAAGCCGAGCGCCTCATAGCCCTTCAATCGCGCGATCACGGCGTCGGGCTCGCCGATGACGAGGTTCTGGGCGACAGCCTCCGGCCGATAGGCGGGCAGCATCACCGCGCGCTCCTCGGCATCGAGCGGCGCCATGATGCCTTGCCGGATCGGGCGCTTGTTCTGGAACCAGGCGCCGAACAGGCCGTAGAAATCGCTCAGCGCTTGCGACAATTCCTCGGTCTCGGTCGGGCTGTCGGAGACGAAAGTGTGCTGCAGCAGCATGATCTTCGGGCGCTTGACCTCGGGATGGTTCGCGACGGCGGTCTCGAAGCGCTCCATCAGGCTCGCCACCTCGCCATCGCCCGCGGCGAGCGGCGTCACCTGGACGTTGCAGCCATTCACGACTGCGAAATCATGGCTGTTGGGGTCGCGCGCCGCGATCCAGACCGGCAGTTCCGCCTGCACCGGCTTGGGCGAGGAGGTCGTCTCGGGGAAGGACCAGAACTCGCCCTGATGGGCATAGTCGCCCGCCCACAGCTTCTTCACCGCCGGCACGAGTTCGCGCATGCGCTGGCCCGCGCCCCAGGCATCCAGGCCAGGCACAAGGCGCTCGTATTCGAAGGAATAGGCCCCGCGCGCAATGCCGAGATCGAGACGCCCATTCGTCGCGACATCGGTCAGCGCCGCCTCGCCCGCGAGCTTGATCGGGTGCCAGAACGGCGCCACCACATTGCCGGTTCCGAGCCGGATTCGCGTCGTCTTCGCCGCGAGATAGGCGAGCTGGACGAAGGGATTCGGCGCGATGGTGAACTCCATCCCGTGATGCTCGCCGATCCAGGCCGTCTCGAAACCGGCCGCCTCGCAGATCAGGACGAGCTCCTCCAGCTCCTCGAAGAGTTCGCGATGCGACTTGGCCGGGTCGGCGCGCTCCATATGGACGAAGAGGGAGAATTTCATCGCGCCGCCTTTCGTCTAGACCGATTGCGCCAACGGCTTGGTAGGTGATTTTGTCAGCGTCTGGACCGTGCCGCTCTCGGTGTCGCCGACATAGACGCCGAAGCTGTCCTCGCTGCGCTCGCGGACATAGCGGCGCAGCATCGAGCGGATCGCCTCGTCACGGAGCCGCTCCCACTGAATCTCGTCGAACGGTACGAGACGCACCGCTCCCGACGGCTCCGGCACCTCCAGAAGCCTGCCGCGATAATAGATCGAGGTCGCGCCCGGCGCCTCGCGATCCTCGAACACGGCGAAGAGGAAGCCGAGATCGGCCTTGACGCCAAGATGGTTCATGCGCCCCGACAGGCTCGCCGAATCGCCGCCCGCGCCGAGCGAAGCGCCCTCGGGCAGGTCGAGCCGCCCGCCCTCGCCTGCGACGAACAGGATCGCGCGCTCATGCTCCAGGATCGCGCCGACGCGCATCCGGCCGCCCTTCGCGGAGAAGCTGTCGAGCGACAGGCCGAACGCCACATGCGCCCCACGGCAATAGCCGAGCGGGTTGGCCGGCTCATGATCGAAGCCCATCACCTCGCCAATAAGGATGACGTGGTCGCCGGCCTCGATCAGCTCATGCTGCCGGCAATCGAACCAGGCTGCGACGTCGTTCAGGATCGGACTGCCTGCCGGCCCCTTGCGCCAGGCGGTCCTGGCGAATTTGTCGGCGCTCCTGGTCGCGAACAGGTTGGAGATATCGGCCTGACTCTCGGCCAGGATGTTCACCGAGAAATGGCCCGCTTTCGAGAAGACCGGGCAGCTCGACGCCGTCTTGGCGATACAGACCAGGACCAGCGGCGGATCGAGCGAGACAGAGGTGAAGGAGTTGGCGGTGAAGCCGCGCGGCTCGCCATCCTCCTGGAGCGTCGCCACCACGGTGACGCCGGTCAGGAAGCTGCCGAGCGCCTTGCGGAATGCACCCTTGTCGAAGGCCGCCGCCTCGGCCTGCGCGAAAAAGGCGAGCAGCCGCCGGCTGATCTCACCGGGCGCGGTCAGGCTCATCATATGGCGCTCGTCGGGCACGATCTCGGCCCGGCTGCCGGGCGCAAGCCGCGCCATCGCCAGGGACATCTCGGGGGTCGAGTTGGGGTCACCTTCGCCGGTGATGAACAGCGCCGGCACGGAAAGCCCGGCAAGACGGTCGCGATGGGCGGCGTCCGAGGTCGCAAACAGCCGGTAGGTCCGCGCATAACCGACCGGATCGACCGCATCGAGAAGCGCATGCACCGTCGCCGCCGCTCCGCTCCACGAGGCCGGGACGGGATCTCCGAACCAGCGCGTGATCGTCGCAGCCCAGGCGGGGGGAGCAGCCGCATCCTCCAGCGCCGCGAGACGCTGCGCGATCGCCTCGCGCTGCTCGGCCGTGCGGCAGAAGGTGGCGTTCATCGCCGTCACGCTCGCCAGCCGCGAGGGATGCGACAGAGCGAACTCCAGCGAGACGAGCGCGCCCATGGAATGGCCGACGAGATGCACCTTCCGGAGACCGAGACCGTCTATCAGCGCGAGCAACGCGTCGGCATAGTCGGAAAGCCGCGCATCCGCCGGCGGCAGGCTGGAGCCGCCATGGCCGAGCATGTCGACGGCGACGACGTCGTAGCGCTTCGACAATTCCTCGATCTGGTCCGCCCAGACCGAGGCCTGCATGCCGACGCCATGCACGAGAAGGACGGGCGCGCCCCTGCCGCGCCGGATGAACGCCACCCGTGCGGGCGCTCCCGTCCGGTCCTGGTAGGAGATCGCGCCCCGCTCAGACATCCGTGCCGCCCAGATCCTTGAGATCCTGGTAGCGGTCGCCGATGCGATGATGCGGCCGCCCGCCGATGGACGCCCCGAGCGCCACCACGATCTCGTCGGGAGCCGGCGCGTCGAGAATGCCGAACTGGATCGTGAGGTAATGCGAGCGCATGCCCTCATCGGCTTTGTGCATCAGCGGGATGACCACCGGACAGTTCGGCCCGCCGCGCGTATTGGTGAAACTCAGATAGCTCTTCGCACCGACGGCCTTGCGGAAATGGTTGCCGAAGCGGAGCGTGTGGATCAGCGCCGAGGCATGCTCGATCTCGCCCGAGGTGCCGACGATCGCGGCCTTGCCATAACCTTCGACCGCCTCGCCGTCGCCAGTCATCCGCAGGATCTCGGCCGTCAATCGCTCGCCCAGAACCGGCGCGACGGCATGGATCTCGGGCTTCAGATCCTCGACGAAACCGCGGCCCGCCCAGGGATTGCGCAGAACCGCCGCCGCCGCGAACAGGCGCAGCGGGCGGGCAGCCTCGCGGCCACCCTCGATGAAGGTGTCCTCGGTGAAGGTGACGATCTTGCGCAGTTCCAAGCCCACTTCCCTCTCCTCTCAAGCGATCCGCTTCGAGAATGAGATTATGGTATGCCATATTATAGTTTCGTCAAGAGCGTCTGGATGGTGGATCCATTACCCTGGGAAACGCACCGTCATCCTGGCCGAAGCCCTCGGGTCCGGCCTTCGGCCGGCCCAAGGACAGGCTCCGCGCAGCGCCGGGATCCATCGGGGGGCTAGGCCCCTACGATGGATCCCGGATCTGCGTCGCTTACGCGACTTGTCCGGGATGACGGAGTGAGTGTGTGCAGGCCGCCCGCTTAGACGCGGGGCGCAGCGTTCACGGCCGCGCCGTCAGGCGCCCACCTTGGCCAGCACATCGGCGCGCAGGAAGCGCTCGATGAACAGCATGAACAGCACGGAGGGAACGAGCAGGATCAGCGCCGTGATCGAGGCGACCTGATAATTGCCGCCCATCGCCGCGTTGTAGAGCAGGAGCGGCAGCGTCGTGACCTGCGGCACGCCGACGAAGAAGGTGCCGGTGAACTCGTCGAGCGACTCCAGGAAGACGAAGATGCCGCTGGCGATGATGCCGGGCGCGGCCAAGGGCAGCGTCACCGTGAAGAAGGCGCGCAAGGGCGAGGCGCCGATATTGCGGGCGGCGAGTTCGAGATCCTTGTCGACCGCAGCAAATGCCGCCGCCGCGATCCAGACCGAATAGACCAGGCCATGGGCGGCATGGACGAGAACGACGGCGAAGACCGTGCCGTTGATGCCGATCTGGTAGAACACCCGCGCGACGTTGATGTAGATCGCGACCGAGGGAAAAGCCTGCGGCAGCAGGAACATCACCATGAACAGCGCCCGCATCGGCAGCTTCAAGCGCGCCAGCGCATAGCCCGCCGGGATAGACAGAGCGAGCGCGACGACGACCGTCAGCACGGCGATCCAGACCGAGGTGCCGAGCGAGGCCATGGCGTCGCCGGTCGGGCGGAAGACCTGCTCCCAATAGCGCGTGCCATAGGTCACCGGCAGCTTGAACGGCGTGTACCAGCGCTCGGCGACCGACCAGAGCGCGAGGTTTGCGAGCGGACCGATCAGCACGAAGGCGAAAGCGGCGAGCAGCGCGGCGGCCAGCGTCGCCCGGGCGGCCGAGGCGAGGCGGATCATGGCGCCGCCTCCTTCGACAGGCCGCGCTTGAGGTAGAGGATCGCGGCGCCTGCACTGATCAGATAGGTGATGACGCCAAGCGCATTCGCCGTGGCGTAGTCGCCATAGGAATTGATGCGGAAGGCCATGTCGACCGTCAGCATGGTCGGCTGCGAGCCCGCGACCATCATCGGCACGGAGAGCACCGAGAGCATCGTCACGAAGGACAGCACGAGCGCGACGAGCAGGGTCGGCATCACCTGCGGCAGGGCCAGTTCGACGAGCACGCGCACACGCGAGGCGCCGAGATTGCGGCCGGCCTCCAGCGTCGCCCGGTCGATCGAGGCAAGCGCGCCGGCGAGCAGCAGCGCGACGAAGGGGGTCTGCTTCCAGACAAAGGTCGCGATGATGCCGCGCCAGTCGAGATAGCTCACGGCGCTCAGCGGCTCCATCAAGCCGAGCGAGACGAAGGTGTTGTTCATCAGCCCGTTCTTGGCGAGGAAGGTGCGCATGCACTGCGCCGCGACGATGAAGGGGATGAACAGCGGCCAGCGATAGAGCGCCTTGAGCGTGCCGACGATCCAGGGATTCTCACCCAATGTCAGCGTGCCGGCGATGACGATCGCAGCAAGCGCGGTCAGCCCGCAGGACGCCAGCACGATCACCACCGTGAAGACGATGTCGGTCGAATACAGCTCATAGGCCTTGGCGAACCAGTCTAGCGTCAGCGAGCCGTCCGGCTTGGTGAAGGCCGAGATCAGCGAGAAGCCGAGCGGATAGAGGAACAGTGCGGCGACCAGGAGAAGGCCGGGCGCGACGAGGATCAGCGCCAGTTGGCGTTGAGAGAGCATGGGCGGCGAACCTGGTTGACGTCGACGCAGATCACGTCACATTCGGACGGCAACGTCCGAATGTGACGTGATCTGCTCTAAAAGTTGAGAGCATTGCTCTTGCGAAAAACCGGTGCCCACTTTTTCGCGCAATGCTCTAGAAGCAGCGAGGGCCGCGTCACGGTCGGGCTTGACCCGACCATCTCTTGAACCAGAACGATCTGGTCATGAGATTCTCGGACAAGCCCGAGAATGACGCGTGATCCCATCAGCCGTGTCAGTTCGAGACCTTCTTCTCGTAACCTTCGAGGATGTCGTTGAAGTAGGGCGCGATCGGGAAGGACTTGGCGTTCTTCGCGAGATCGCTCGGGGTGATGTCGGTGAAGAGCTTGTTCCAGGCCGCCTGGTCGAGCTTGCCCTCGAGGTTCTTGGCGTCGATGCCCGGATACCAGTTGAACTTCTTGACGATGCCGTCCGCCTGCACCTGCGGGCTGGTGGCGAGCGCGATGAACTCCTCGGCGAGCTTGCGGTTGGCGGTCTTCTCCGGCACGGCGTAATACATCGGCTGGCCCGGCATGCCGGGAGAAGCGAGCTTGAGCTTCATGTTCGGCGGCAGCTTGCCGTCGGCCTGCCAGGAATAGAACATGTCGACCCAGACCGGCCCGATCGCGATCTCGCCGCGATTGAGCATGTCGAGCGTGCCGGCATTGCCGGGGGTGATGACGACCGACTTGTTGAACTCCTTGAGATCGGCGAGCGCGCCGTCCCAGGACGCCTTCACGGCCGGATCATAGGGGCCCTTGATCAGCCTGTCGGCGTCGCCGCCGAAGGCGTAGACCCAGCCGGCGACGAAGGCGACGCCGGACATGCCGCCCTTGATGCCGTTATAGCCGAACTGCTTGGGGTTCTTCTTGGCCCAGTCGCGCAGCTCCGCGAAGCTGTTGGGCGGAGATTTGAGCAGATCGGCATTATAGGCGAGCGCGGTCTGCGACTGGAACATCGGGATGACGAAGCCCGAGACGTCGGCGCCGAGCGCGTTCTTCGCCGACTCGCTCGAGACGAGTTTCGCGGTGTCGACCTTGTCGGTGTATTTGGCGAGCAGGCCTTCCTTCACCATCGTGCCGGCGGCCTTCTGGTGGATGACGACGACATCGAAATCGGTCGTGGCCGAGCTCTTCTGCGCGTCGAGCTTCTCATAGATCTTCTGCGAGCCGGAATCGCCGGCGCCGGTGCCGACGGAAACGACCTTCACGCCGGGATGGGACTTCTCGAACATCGGCCCGAGATAGTCCTTCACATAATCGACCATGTTCTGGTCGCCGGCGGTGGCGACGTTCAGGGTCTGGGCCGAAAGCGGTGATGCCGCCATCAGCGCCGCGAGCGAACAGGCTATGGTGAGGATGCGCATGGGTCTGACTCCTTGTTGGATAGAACGCGGTCAGGCGGCGATCGACCCGGCCTCGGATGCCGGGAAGATGTGGAGGCGCTGCAGCGGGATGCGCAGGCCGACTTTGGTTCCGAGTTCGTGGCGGTCGGCGTCGTCGACCGTGATCTGGCGGCCTGCCGCCTCGACCCGGTAGCGATAGACGCCGCCGGGATAGGCGCGCGCGGCGATCAGCCCCGGCACGATCAGATCGTCGACCGAGGTCGCGTCGCTGGCGTCGAGCCGCGCGACGTCGTCACGGAAATAGGCAACCGCATCACCGCTCGGCAAAGCGCTCGATACCGCGTTCGCGAGGCTCGCCGTGGCCTCGCCCGCACTCAAGCGAGCACCCTGCTCCGAGCGCTCGACGCGCAGCGGCAGGACGTTCTCCGCGCCCATGAAATTGGCGACGAAGGCAGTCGCCGGGCGGTCATAGACCTCCTCGGGCGTGCCGACCTGCGCGATCCTGCCCGCCTGCATGATGACGAGCCGGTCGGCCATGGTCATGGCCTCCTCGCGATCATGCGTGACATGGACGGCGGTCAAGCCCAGACGCTGCTGGATCGCGCGGATCTCATGGCGCATCGTCATGCGGATCTTGGCGTCGAGATTGGAGAGCGGCTCGTCGAGCAGCAGGATGCCGGGGTCGATGGCGAGCGCCCGGCCGAGCGCGACGCGCTGGCGCTGGCCGCCCGAGAGCGCCGTGACCTTGCGGTTCTCATAGCCGGCAAGGCCGAGGAATTCGAGCATGGCGGCGACCTTGGCCGCGATCTGCGCCTTGGTGGCGCCGCGCAGCTTCAAGCCGTAGCCGATATTCTGCAGCACGGTCATATGCGGCCACAGCGCATAGGACTGGAACACCATCGCCATGCCGCGCTTCTCCGGCGGCAGCGAGGCGACATCCTTGCCGCCGACGATGATCGAGCCGGATTGGACCGGCACGAAGCCGCTCAGCGAGCGCAAAAGCGTGGTCTTGCCGCAGCCCGACGAGCCGAGAAGCGCGGTGAAGCTGCCGGGTGTGAAATCGAGGCTGACGCCGTGCAGCACCCGTGTGCCGCCATAGGCGACATGCAGATCGCGCACGGCAATGGCCGCGCCGCTTTGCGGCCCGTGCTGCAATTCCGTTGGCAAAACGCCGTCTCCCTTGCCGCGATCTTTTTCAGAATGATTGGAACGTCTCTTCCAATTTCTGATACGCTTGGAATAAATATAACGCCCGTCTCCGGCCGTGTGCAATAGGTTTGTGAACCTCTGATGACGCCCCTGATCCACTCCATCTGGCTGCTGCCGAAAACCGAGGACGAGACGCTGCTGGCGGAGGTGGTCGCGGAGCTGTCGCGCCGCTTCGACACACCGCTCTTCGCGCCGCATCTGACGATGAAGGGCGACACCGACCTGCCCATGGCGGCGCTCGAAACCGCGATCGCAGAGGCGGCCGGCGCGGTCGCGAGGTTTGCGGAAGAGATCGCCGCGATCGAGACGAGCGAAAGCTATTTCCGCTCGTTCTATGCGCGCTTCGCGGTCAGCGCGCCGCTGGCGCGATTGAAGCAGCGATTGGACGCGCAGGCGGCAGAGGCCTTCATGCCGCATGTCTCGCTGCTCTACGGCCCGGTCGCGCCAGAGCTGAAGGCCGCAGTGGCAGAGGAGGTCGGGCGGCGGCTGAAAGGGCGAGCCGTCAGCTTCGACCGGCTCTGCGTGGTGCGCTCGGGCCAGGATATCCCGATCGCCGATTGGCGCGTCGTGGCCAGTGCGTGGTTGGGCTGAACACCGGCGCGCTCTTTTCCCGTCCTATCCGTCATTGCGAGCGCAGCGAAGCAATCCAGCGTCTCGCTCGACGTCTTCTGGATTGCTTCGCTGCGCTCGCAATGACGGTTGGCGCCGGCTCAGCCCGGCGGGATCAGCGTCACGCCCGAATTCGCGAAACCGAGCTTCACCGATGTGCCCTCGGCCAGCATCGGGCGGGCGCCGTACTGCACCACGAAGAGATCGGCGGCCTCGGTCTCGACGATGATGTCGAGGTGGTTGCCGAGATAGGTGCATTTGCGGATCGTGCCGGGCAGCCCCGCGCCTGCCCCTTCCGACAGGATCAGGCTCTCCGGCCGTACCGCGACCCGGGCCGGCCCCGGCCCGAGCCCACGCGCCGGCAAGGAGACGCTGGCCGAGCCGATCGCGACATCGGCGCGCCCCTCGGCGACGGAGCGGATCGTCACGTCGATCAGATTGGCGTCGCCGATGAAATCCGCGACGAAGGCGTTGGCCGGCTCCTCATAGAGCTCGCGCGGCGCGCCCTCCTGCGCGATGCGCGAATTCGACATCACGATGATGCGGTCGGAAACGGCGAGCGCCTCCTCCTGATCATGGGTGACATAGGCGACCGTCAGGTTGAGACTTTGCTGCAATTCGCGGATCTCCTCGCGGACCCGGCGGCGCAGTTTTGCATCGAGATTGGAGAGCGGCTCGTCGAAGAGCAGCACCTGCGGCTCCAGCACCAGAGCGCGCGCCACCGCGACGCGCTGCTGCTGCCCGCCGGAGAGCTCCGAAGGGTAGCGGTTCTCGAAACCTTTCAGGCCGACGAGCGCAAGCTTCGACAGCGCCATTTCGCGCGCCACATCCTTGCCCAGCCCCTTCACGGTCGGGCCATAGGCGGCGTTCTCCAGCACGCTCATATGCGGAAACAGCGCATAGGACTGGAACACCATGCTGACGTCGCGATCAGCCGCCGAGAGCCGCGTCACATCCTTGCCGCCGATCAGGATCTGGCCCGCGCTGGCGATCTCGAGCCCGGCGATCATGCGCAGGGTCGTGGTCTTGCCGCAGCCGGAGGGGCCGAGCAGGGTGACGAGCTTGCCGGCCTCGATGGCGAAGCTGACATCGTCGACGGCGGTCACCGCGCCATAGCGCATGCTGACATTGCGGAACTCGACGGATGCGGGGCCGGCCTTCGTCAACTTGCTGCTCCTTGACTGATAGGATTGGAGACCGAGCCGGAGAGTGCCACGAGCTTGCGCCGGCCGAGCTTGCGTTCGCCGACGCCGAGCTGGATCAGTCCGATGCCGGCGGCCATGACCACGATCAGCACCGAGGAATAGGCGATGGCCAGGCCGAACTCGCCGGCCTCGACCCGGCCGACGATATAGGCGGTGGCGAGGTTGTACTCGGCCGAGACCAGGAAGATCACCGCGCTGACGGCGGTCATGCTGCGTACGAAGCTGTAGACCAGCGCCGCGACCAGCGCCGGGCGCAGCAGCGGCAGCACGACGCGCCAGAGCGTGGTGAAGCTGCGGGCGCGCAGCGTCGTCGAGGCCTCGTCCAGGCTCTTGTCGATCTGCGACAGGCCGGCGATGCCGGAGCGCACGCCGACCGGCATGTTGCGGAAGACGAAGGCGATGATCAGGATCAGCCCGGTGCCGGTGATCTCGATCGGCGGCACGTTGAAGGCCAGGATATAGGCGACGCCGAGCACCGTGCCGGGAATGGCGAAGGAGAGCATCGTCGCGAATTCCAGGGTGCTGCGCCCGCTGAATTTCTGCCGCGTCAGCAGATAGGCGGTGAGCAGGCCGATCAGCGCCGTCAACGGCGCTGAAATCGCCGCGACCTTCAGCGTCGTGAAGAACGAGTTCCAGGCCGCACCCTCGAAGAAGAGTCCGCGGCTGAAATCGATCGCGAAACCGGTGCGGTAGTGCTCCAGCGTCGGCGTGTAGTCGCGGCCCATCGTCTTGACGAAGCCGCCGACGAGGATGACGAGATAGATCACCAGCGTGAGCGCCACCCAGGGCAGGACGGCCAGCCCCGCGAGCCAGGTGACCCGGCGCGGCAGCGGCGTCGGCAGGCCGGCATCGCCCTTGCCCGTCACGGTCGTGTAGGATTTGCCGCCGAGCCAGCCCTGCTGCAGCCAGAAGGCGCCGAGCGTGAAGGCGAGCAGCACCATGGCGAGCACCGCCGCCTGGCCCTGGTTATAGGCTGCGCCGACGACGGCGAAGAAGATCTTGGTCGAGAGCACCTCGAAATTGCCGCCGAGCACCAGCGGATTGCCGAAATCGGCCATGCTCTCGACGAAGCCGAGCAGGAAAGCGTTGGCGATACCGGGTCGCAGCAATGGCCAGGTCACGGTCGAGAAGGTCTGCCAGCGGCCGGCCCCCAGTGTCTGCGAGGCTTCCTCCAGGCTCGGGCTGATGCCCTGGACCACGCCGATCAGGACGAGGAAGGCGATCGGCGCGAAGGCGAGAACCTGCGCCAGCAGCACGCCGGGCAAACCATAGATCCAGCGCGAGCGCGGAACCCCGAACCAGTCCGCCATGATCCCGGTGAAGAAGCCGGAACGGCCGAAGAGCAGGATCAGCGCGAGCCCGATCACGAAGGGCGGCGTGATGATCGGCAGCACCGTCAGCGCCCGCATCAGGCGCTTGCCGGGCATCGCCGTGCGCTGGAGCAGCAGCGCGCAGGCAAGACCAAGCAGGGTCGTGATCACCCCGGTCAGCACGGCCAGGATCAGCGTGTTCCAGGCAACCCCGCAGCTCGTGCCGCTGGAGACGCAACCGAGACCCCAGATCGTGGCGCTGAAGAACCTGTCCGAGAAGGCCGAGAGCGCGACATGGCCGTTCTGATCGACCAGCGCGCTCTTCAGGATGACCATGACGGGCCAGAAGATGAACAGCCCGATCAACAGGACGACGATGCCGATGGCCGAGGTGGTGAACAGGTCACCCCGGCAATAGCCACGATAGGCCAGGCCATGGCAGGTCAGGAGCAGCAGCGCCAGGACGGTGAGGAAAGCGCCGCCGCCCATGCCGGCCTGCGCGACATCCGCGCCCAAAAGCGCCGTGGCCCAGCCGGCGGCAGAGCCTTTCAGGCCGATGCCGAAGCCCTGCAGGAAGAACACCGCTAGCCCCGCCCCCCCGGCCGCGACGAGGACACGCGCCACCTTGCCGGATTCAGTGCCGCGGCAGAACGCCGTCGCTGCCAGCAAGGCCACACCTACCGGCAGCAGCCAGGGCGCTTCCCCGGACAAGGCGAGCGCCAAGGCACTGCCCGCCTTGCCGAGCGGATAGCTGGAGAGCCAGCCAAACTGCGTCAGGCTCATGCCCTCGGGCAGATACCAGGGCAGCACGGCATAGCCGAGCCAGCCGATCAGGAGCACGAGTTGCGTGGCGCGGCGCATGTCAGCCGTCTCCGCCCGAGAGCCCGTCACCTACTTCGGCAGCGCCTTGACCTCGCGGTCCCATTTGGCGAGCAAGCGCGTGCGCTCGGCCGAGGAGCCGTATTTGACGAAGTCGTAGTCGATCAGCTTCATCTCCGACATCTTCGGCGATTGCGGCGGCACCGGCGCATTCTTGTTCGACGGCACCTGATAGGATTTCGCCGGTCCGGCGAGCCCTTGCGCGGCGGGCGTCAGCGCCCAGTCGTAGAACTTCTTGGCGTTGTCGAGATTGCGCGCGCCCTTGACGATCGACATTGAGCCGATCTCGTAACCCGTGCCCTCGCAGGGCGCGACCGGCTTGATCGGATCGCCCTGCACCGCGAAGACGACGGCGTCGTGGATGAAGACGATGCCGACGGCGGTCTCGCCCAGGCTCGTCGCCTTGGCCGGCGCGGCGCCCGATTTGGTGTACTGGTTGATGTTCTTGTGCAGGGCCTTGAGGTAGGCGAAGGCCTTGTCCTCGCCCATCAGCTGCACCACCGTCGCGAGCAGGTTATAGGCCGTGCCTGACGAGTTGGGGTCGGCGACCTGGACGTCGTCCTTGAGCTTGGGGTCGAGCAGATCGGCCCAGCATTTCGGCTCCGCCATGCCCTTGGACT
Organism: Bosea vaviloviae; assembly: GCF_001741865.1. Classification (NCBI taxonomy): domain Bacteria; kingdom Pseudomonadati; phylum Pseudomonadota; class Alphaproteobacteria; order Hyphomicrobiales; family Alloboseaceae; genus Allobosea; species Allobosea vaviloviae. The sequence continues at coordinate 2,079,640 of NZ_CP017147.1, read as the reverse complement.
TGATCTGCTGGGTGTTGAAGCCGAAGCCGAGCGCGCCGGCATAGATGCCGATCGAGCGCTGCTTGGCGGCCTTCCACTGCGAGATCGCCCAGTCGTTCAGATCCTTATTGGCGGGCGACTCGTATTCCTGCGTCAGCCCCTCCTCGGCCGCCTGGAGATGCGGATCGCCAGTGCCGCCCCACCAGATATCGCCACGCGGATTAGCCGATTCCGCCTTGAGCTGGGCATAGATCTCGCCCGCCGATTTGCGCGTCATCGCAACCTTGATGCCGGTCTCCTTCTCGAAGGCGGTCGACATGGCGCGGCACCATTCTTCCTGGACGCCGCAATACATCACCAGCGCGCCTTGCGCCTTCGCTGGAGAGGTTGCCAACGGCGAAGCGGCGGCAACAGCGGCGAACACTCCGGCGGCAAGCCAGGATTGGGTCTTCATGGTCGTCCTCCCTGGTCGAACGTTTCGTTCGTTGTTCTGTCGTTGGCTGAACTCTGACGGCTTTCGCGCAAAGATCAACGGATCAGTTGCTGGCTAAGAAATTCCGCTGATCGCCCTCATCTCGTCGGCAAGCGCCGGCGTGCAGCACAGGACCGGGTTGCCCTTGGCGATGGCGTCCCCGGTGAAGAATTCATTGAGCACGGCGCCGGCTTCGCCGGCGATGACGACGCCCGCGGCGACGTCCCAGGCATTGATGTGCAATTCGACATAGGCCTCGGTGCGGCCATTCGCGACATGGCAGAGCCCGAGCGCACCGGAGCCGGAGCGTTTGACCGATGCGCCTGCCGCCAGGCCGCGCCCGATCATGGCGAGATAATCGGCCGCGAGAATGCGCGTCGACCAGCCCATCTCGACATAAGCGCGCGTGATGTCGCCAGCCCCCGAAACTTGGATCGGCTGGCCGTTCATGCTCGCGCCGCGCCCGCGCCGGCCGAGATAGATCTCGTCCAGAGCCGGGGCGGCGATGATGCCGATCTCCGGCACGCCATGATTCAGAAAGCCGATCGAGATGCACCAGTTGCGGTCACCACGGGCGAAATTCGAGGTGCCGTCGATCGGATCGATGATCCAGACCGCATCGGAATTCTCGCCGCCGCCCTCCTCGCCGATGACAGCATCCGAAGGGAACAACACACCGAGGCGCTGGCGCAGAAAATCCTCGACCGCGCCATCGGCGACAGTGAGCCAATCCTGCGCGCCCTTCATGGTCACGCCGAGGCTGTCGCGCTTGCGGAAATAGTCGAGCGCCATCCGGCTCGCCTCGGTGACGAGGCCGAGCACGGCATATTGACGAAGGTCAAGTTCGGCTGGCGACATGGTCAATTCGCCTCCAGCGCAACGGCGACAGGTTTGCCCGTGCGCGCCGACTCCGTGGCGGCGTCGGCCAGGATCTGGGCCTTGAGACCGTCGAGACCAGAGGGCCTTGCCGCCGTTCCACCCCGGCAGGCAGCGATGAAAGCCTCGAGCTCGGCGCGATAGGCCGCCGCATAGCGCTCGAGGAAGAAGTTCTGCACGGGATCGGCGCGGAAGCCGGCGCCGGTCGCACTCTCGACCGTGGTCTCGTGAATGTTGCCGGCGCGCAGCATGCCCTTGGAGCCATGCACCTCGATGCGCTGGTCATAGCCATAGGTGGCGCGCCGAGAATTCGAGATCTGCGCGATCCGGCCCGAGGCGGTCTTCATCAGCACGGCAGCGGTGTCGACATCGCCGGCCTGCCCGATCGCCGGATCGACCAGCGCCGAGCCCAGCGCGAAAACCTCGACCGGCTCTTCGGCGAGGAGGAAGCGCGCCATGTCGAAATCATGGATCATCATGTCGCGGAACAGCCCGCCCGAACGCGCGACATACTCGACCGGCGGCGGCGAGGGATCGCGCGAGATCACGCTGACGATCTCGATCGCGCCGGCCTCGCCTGCGCGCAGGCGGCGTTCGAGCGCCGCGAAACTGGGGTCGAAGCGGCGATTGAAGCCGATCATCAAGGGCTTCCCGGTCTGCGAGACCAGCTTCAGGCAGCGACGGATGCGCTGCGCATCGAGATCGACCGGCTTCTCGCAGAACACCGCCTTACCGGCCGAGACGGCTGCTTCGATGAGATCGGCATGGGTGTCGGTCGGCGTGCAGATCAGAATGGCGTCGATGCTGGCGTCGGCCAAGATGGCGTCGATGCCGGCGACATGCGCGCCCGTCCCCGCCGCCAGCGCGGAGGCCGCCTCCTTCGAGGCATCGGCGACCGCGACCAGCGCGGCATCGGCCCGCGCGGCGACGTTCAGTCCGTGAATGCGGCCGATCCGCCCGGCGCCCAGCAATCCAAATCGCATTGTCGTCGTTGTCCTATGGTCAAGCTTCGTGTCGTCGGGCCCGCATCAGTTATGCGCGCCAAAATCAGTCATGTGCGCGGAGATCAGTCATGTGCACCCAGAATCGTCTGGTCGAAATCGATGTTGGAGCCGGTCATCAGGCCGGATTCTTCCGACGCCAGATAAGCCACCGCCTTGGCGACCTCGCGCGGGTCGATCAACCGGCCGAAGGGCTGCCCGCTTGCCGCCCTGTCGAGCCAGCCATCCCTTGCGTCGTGGCGCAGCCGCATGATCGCGTCCTCACCCGGCGTTGCCATCCAGCCGATATTGAGGCCGTTGACCCGGATGCGCTGCGCCAGCAGGCCGAAGGCGGCGTTCTTGGTCAAGGCGGCGAGCGCCGCCTTGGAGACGCTGTAGGCGGAGAGGAAGGGCTGACCGCCATGGGCCGACATCGACTGGATGTTGACGATCGCGCCTTCGATACCGAGCCGCGCCATCGCCTCGCCCGCTCCCTGGATCAGGAAGAAGGGCGCGCGCAGATTCACCGCCATGATGCGCTCATAGAGCTCGGGCGTGGTGTCGAGGATCGTGCCGCGATCGGTATCGCCTGCGGCATTGACCAGAATGTCGATGCGCCCGAAGGCAGCCTCGGCTGCCGGCACGATCGCCTTCACGGCGGCGAGATCGGCGAGATCGGCCTCATGAAAACGGACATCGCAGCCCGCGCTACGCAGCGACGCCGCCACCGCTTCGCCGCGCACCCGGTTGCGGCCGGTCAGCAGCAGGCCGGCGATGCCGCGCGCCGCGAATTCGCGCGCAATCGCCTCGCCCAGCCCCTGGCTGCCGCCGGTCACGATGGCGACCTTGCCCGTCAGATCCCTGCTGAAGGCATCACGGTTCGGCACCTGGCGTCACGCTCCCATGCGCATCATTTTGATACGAGCGGATTGTTTTTCTCGTAGATTGGAATAAACATTCCGCCCGCCGGCTTACGAAGTCAAGGCCGCGCCCAAGCGGGAAACGCATGCCAGCCGAGCCACAGACAGCCGCGCCAATCAAGGACTTCGACGGCTTCGTCGCGCTGCTGCGCCAGCGCCGGCCGAGGCTGCCGAAGCGCCTGAAGCAGGTCGCCGACCACGCTCTCGCCCATCTCGACGACATGGCCTTCGGCTCGACGGCGCAGATCGCCGAGCGCGCCGGCGTGCAGGCCTCGACCCTGGTGCGCTTCGCCCAGGCGCTCGACTATTCCGGCTTCAGCGAGATGCAGGAGGTCTTCCGCTCGCGCCTGCGCCGCCAGGTCGTCGACCATCGCGAGCGGCTGGCGGCACTGCGCAGCACGCAAGCCGCGACAGGCGGTGCCGTGGCGCTGCTGGAGGGTTTCGTCCATGCCAGCGAAACCTCGCTGACGCAGGTCAAGGCAGCGATCCGGCCTGCCGATCTTGAAGCTGCCGTGACCCTGCTGGCCGGAGCCCGGACGATCGTGCTGGTCGGCGCCAGACGCATGTTCCCGGTCGTCTCCTATCTCGCCTACGCCTTCGGCAAGCTCGGCATCCGCGCCGTATTGGTCGACAATGTCGCGGGGCTGGGACCCGAGCAGGCGGCGATCGCCGGCCCGGGCGACGTCGTGCTCGCGGTGAGCTACGCGCCCTATGCCGCCATGACCGTCGAGATCGCGGCAGCCGCGCATCAGCGCGGTGTGCCGGTACTCGCACTGACCGACAGCGCGCTCAGCCCGCTCGCCGAGAATTGCCACCTCTGGCTCGAGGTCGCCGAGGCCGATTACGGCGCCTTCCGTTCGGTCGCCGCGACCTTCGCGGTGGCGATGACTCTGGCCGTCGCGACAGCCGAGAAATCCGGCCTCTCGGCCGACCCAGACCTCGATCGATAGAGCGCAGAACCCACATGCCGACAGCCGCTTCCGACACGACGCTCGACGTCATCGCCATCGGCCGCTCCTCGGTCGATCTCTACGGCCAGCAGATCGGCGGGCGGCTGGAGGATATGGGGACCTTCGTCAAGGCCGTCGGCGGCTGCCCGACCAATATCGCCATCGGCACGGCGCGGCTCGGGCTGAAATCGGCGGTGATCACCCGCGTCGGCGACGAGCAGATGGGCCGCTTCATCCTCGAGCAGCTCGAGCGGGAAGGTGTCGAGACGAACGGCGTCGTCACCGATCCCAAGCGCCTGACCGCGCTGGTGATCCTGGGCGTGCGCGACGAGAAGACCTTTCCGCTGATCTTCTACCGCAGCGACTGCGCCGATGCGGCGCTGCATGAGAGCGAGATCCATGAGGCCTTCATCGCCTCGGCCAAGGCGATCGTCGTGACGGGAACGCATTTTGCGCTGCCCGACGCCGCCGCCGCGCAGAAAAAGGCGATCCGCTTCGCCCGCAAGCATGGCCGCAAGGTCGTGTTCGATGTCGATTACCGGCCCAATCTCTGGGGCCTGGCGGGCCATGCCGCCGGCGAGGAACGCTATGTCCGTTCCGACAATGTGACGCGGCATTTGCAGGAGATCCTGCCGCATTGCGACCTGATCGTCGGCACCGAGGAGGAGCTCCACGCCGCCGGCGGCTCCGAGGATACGCTCACGGCCATCCGCACGATCCGCAGCTTGAGCACTGCGACCATCGTCTGCAAGCGCGGGCCGATGGGCTGCGTAGTCTTCACCGGCGCGATCCCCGCCTCGATCGAGGACGGCATCAAGGGGCCGGGCTTTCCAGTCGAGGTCTACAATGTATTGGGCGCCGGCGACGCCTTCATGTCAGGCTTCCTGCGCGGTTTTCTGCGTGACGAGCCGATCGAAACCTGTTGCGCCTGGGCCAATGCCTGCGGCGCTTTCGCGGTCTCGCGGCTGCTCTGCTCGCCGGAGAGCCCGACCTTCCCGGAGCTGCAATATTTCCTGAAGCATGGCTCGCAGCATCGCGCGCTGCGGCAGGATGTCGAGATCAACCACGTCCATTGGGCGACGACGCGCCAGCCCCAACCCGCCGGTATCATGGCGCTCGCCATCGACCATCGCGCTCAGTTGGAAAACATGGCCGACGTCGTGGGCGCACCGCATGAGCGCATCGCCGCCTTCAAGACGCTCGCTGTCGCGGCCGCCGCGCGGGTCGCGGCCGGGCGGCCCGGTTTCGGCATGCTGATCGACGGGAAGCATGGCCGCGAGGCGCTGTTCCGGGCCGGCGACCACGGTTTCTGGATCGCGCGCCCGCTCGAATTGCCCGGCTCGCGGCCGCTGGTGCTCGAGACGGACGCAACCGGCTCTTTGGGGGCGACGCTGGCGGAATGGCCGGTGGATCACATCGCCAAATGCCTGTGCTTCTACCACCCGGACGACCCCGCCGAGCTCAAGGCCGCGCAGGAGGCCGTGCTGAAGCGCGTGGCCCTGGCCTGCCGGCAGGTCGGGCGCGAATTGCTGGTCGAGATCATCGCCTCCAAGCACGGCCCGCTGCATGACGACAGCACGGCGCAGGTGATGGAACGGCTCTACGCCATCGGCATCCGGCCCGATTGGTGGAAGCTGGAAACCCAGCCCTCGGCCGCCGCCTGGCAGGCGATCGACAACGTGATCGCGACGCACGATCCCTATTGCCGCGGCGTATTGCTGCTCGGGCTCGATGCGCCGGAGGACGTCGTCATGCAGGCCTTCCGGGGCTCGCGGAATGCCGCCTCGGTCAAGGGCTTCGCGATCGGGCGCACCATCTTCGGCGAGGTGGCGCGCGCATGGCTTTCGGGCGCGATCGACGACGAGGCCGCCACTGTGCGGATGGCACAGAACTTCGGCAAGCTGGCCGCTGCCTGGGAAAGCCGGTGAGGAGACAGCCGATGGCCAAGATCAGGCTCACCATGGCGCAGGCGCTGGTCAAGGCGCTCGCCGCGCAGAAAACGGTGATCGACGGGCAGACCCTACCGCTCTTCGCCGGTGTCTGGGCGATCTTCGGCCATGGCAATGTCGCGGGCCTCGGCGAGGCGCTCCATGGTGCACGCGATGGGCTGCCGACCTACCGCGCCCATAACGAACAGGCGATGGCGCATGCGGCGATCGCCTTCGCCAAGGCCTCGCGACGCCGGCGGATGATGGCGGTAACGAGTTCCATCGGCCCCGGCGCGACCAATATGGTCACCGCCGCCGCAGTCGCCCATGTCAATCGCCTGCCGCTCCTGCTCCTGCCGGGCGATGTCTTCGCCGGACGCCGGCCCGACCCGGTGCTGCAGCAGATCGAGGATTTCGGCGACGGCACCGTCTCGGCCAATGACTGCTTCAAGCCGGTCTCGCGCTATTTCGACCGATTGACCCGGCCCGAGCAATTGATCCCGGCCTTCGAGCGCGCCATGGCCGTCCTCACCGACCCCGCCGAATGCGGGCCAGTCACGCTGGCGCTATGCCAGGACGTGCAAGCCGAGGCCTTCGATTATCCGGAAGCCTTCTTCGCCGAGCGCATCTGGACGCCGCGCCGCCAGCGGCCGGATGAGGCCGAGCTGGCTGAAGCGGCCGTACTGCTCAAGGCCGCGGAAAAGCCCTTCGTCGTGGTCGGTGGCGGCGTGCTCTATGGCGAGGCCGAGGCCGAACTCGCCCGTTTCTGCGAGGCGCATGGGCTGCCGGCGGCCGAGACGCAGGCCGGCAAGAGCGCCCTGCCCTTCGACCATCCGCTCAATCTCGGCGCGATCGGCGTCACCGGGACCGGCGCTGCCAATGCCATGGCGGAAGAGGCCGATGTCGTGCTCGCCATCGGTACGCGCCTGCAGGACTTCACCACCGGATCCTGGTCGCTCTTTTCCAATCCCGCCTGCCGCATCATCGGGCTGAACGTGCAGGCCTTCGACGCCGGCAAGCAGCGCGCCCGGCCGCTCGTCTGCGACGCCCGCGCCGGGCTCGCCGAGCTCGATGCGGCACTTGCAGGCCACCGCGCGCCCGAGACCTGGACAGCGCAGGCGAAGAGCGCAAGGACCGACTGGCTCACTACCGCCGCGCATTACACCGCCGCCGGCAATGCGGCTCTGCCGAGCGATGCGCAGGTCCTCGGCGCCGTGCAGCGCTGGAGCGAGCCCTCCGATGTCGTGGTCTGCGCCGCCGGCGGCTTGCCGGGCGAATTGCACAAGCTCTGGCAGGCCGGTGCGCCCGGCGGCTACCATATGGAATACGGCTATTCCTGCATGGGCTATGAGATCGCCGGCGGGCTCGGCGTCAAGATGGCCGACCCCGCCCGCGAGGTCGTCGTCATGCTCGGCGACGGCTCCTATCTGATGATGAACTCCGAGATCGCCACCTCGGTGATGCTGGGGCTGAAGCTCACCATCGTCGTGCTCGATAATCGCGGATTTGGCTGCATCAACCGATTGCAGGGCGCGACCGGCGGCGCCCCCTTCAACAACCTCCTGGCCGACAGCCGCCACGAGACATTGCCGGCGATCGATTTCGCCGCGCACGCCGCCTCGCTCGGTGCGGTCTCGCGCAAGGTGGCAAGCCTTGCCGAACTCGACGAGGCGCTGCGCGAAAGCAGGGCCCATGACCGCACCAGCGTCGTCGTGATCGACACCGACCCGATGATCTCGACCGATGCCGGCGGGCATTGGTGGGATGTCGCGGTGCCCGAGATTTCGACGCGGGCCGAGGTCGCCCAGGCCCGCCAACGCTATGACGACGCGCTCAAGGCGCGGCCATGATCAACTACCCCCGTCATTGCGAGCGAAGCGAAGCAATCCAGGGAGAGTGCGTGAGAGTCCTGGATTGCTTCGCTTCGCTCGCAATGACGGGGAACCGCGCCTCATTCTGATCGCCTCGAAGAATACGGAACCAACGACATGCCTATCCGCATCGGCGCCAACCCCATCGGCTGGTCGAATGACGACCTGCAGGAGATCGGCGGCGCGACCTCGCTCGAAACCTGCCTGGATGAGGCCCGCGAGGCCGGTTTTGAGGGCATGGAACTCGGCCATAAATTCCCGCGCGAACCCGCCGCGCTCAAGGCCGCGCTCGCCCCCTTCGGCATGGCCTGCATCTCGGGCTGGTACTCCGCCGAATTGCTGCTGCGCGATGCCGATGAAGAGATGGCCCAGCTGCGGCCGCATCTCGATCTGCTCAAGGCGATGGGCTCGAATGTCCTGGTCTTCGCCGAGACCTCGAACGCGATCCATGGCGACCGCGGCAAGCCGCTCTCGCAACGGCCGGTGATGGCGGCGGGCGACTGGGCGCAGTTCGGCCGGCGGATCACCGAGGTCGCCGAGCGCACGCTGAGCGAAGGCGTCCGGCTGGTCTATCACCACCATATGGGCACGATCGTCGAGAGCGAGGCCGATATCGACGCCTTCATGGCGGCAACCGGCCCGGCCGTGCATCTGCTGCTCGACACCGGCCATGCGAGCTGGGGCGGGGCCGACCCTGCCGCGCTCGCCGCGCGCTATCGCGACCGGATCAGCCATGTCCACGCCAAGGATGTGCGCGAGAGCGTGATGGAGCAGGCCAAGGCCGGCAGCTGGAGCTTCCTCGATGCCGTGCTCGGCCAGGGCAGCGATCTCGGCGTCTACACCGTGCCCGGCGACGGCATGGTCGATTACCCCGCCGTCTTCCGCGCCCTGCCCGGCTATTCCGGCTGGGTCGTGGTCGAGGCCGAGCAGGACCCTGAGAAGGCCCATCCCCTGACCTATGCCAAGAGGGGCGTCGCCCATCTGAGGCTGAGCCTGAAGGAGGCCGGGCTCGCCTGAGCCGGAGCACATCATGTCGAAACTGCTCGTCAAACCCGCCGCCCCCGATACCGAGGGCCGCATCCACAACGTCACGCCGGCATCGGCCGGCTGGGACCATGTCGGCTTCGAAGTCTACAAGCTCGCTGACGGCCAGAGCCTGTCGAAGGAGACCGGCGATCGCGAGGCCTGCATCGTCCTGCTCGCGGGCAAGGTCGCGGCCAGCGCGGGCGGCACGGAGTTCGGCACGATCGGCGGCCGCAATTCCCCCTTCGAACCCGACCCCTGGTCGCTTTATGTGCCGGCTGGAACGTCCTGGAGCGTCACGGCTGAAGGCGGCTGCGACGTGGCGGTCTGCTCAGCCCCCGGCAAGCCGGGTCTCAAACCACGCGTCATCGCGCCCAGGGATGTCGGCTGCCTGACACGCGGCCAGGGCACGAACACCCGCCATGTCCGCAACATCCTGCCGGAGACCGAGCCTGCCGAAAGCCTGCTCGTGGTCGAGGTGATCACGCCCTCGGGCTCTTGGTCGAGCTACCCGCCGCACAAGCACGACCGGGACGCGCTGCCACGGGAATCGCTGCTGGAGGAGACCTATTACCACCGCCTCTCGCCACCACAGGGTTTCGCTCTCCAGCGCGTCTACACCGACGACCGTTCGCTCGACGAGACGCTCGCGGCCGAGGATGGCGATGTCGTGCTCGTGCCCAGGGGCTACCATCCGGTCGCCGCGCCGCATGGCTACGAGCTGTATTATCTCAACGTCATGGCAGGGCCGAAGCGGGTCTGGAAATTCGCCAACGACCCCGCCCATGAATGGATGCTGGAAAGCTGAGCGAGGCGACCAGGCCCCGCGGAAGAAGAAGGGCAGTGAAGGGAAGAGGTTTCGCCGCGAAGCCCTCAGTTAACCCTGCGCTTTTCGAGCTTCCGCGCCAGCGTCCGGCGATGCATTCCCAGCCGCCGAGCGGTTTCGGAGATGTTGAAATCCGTCTCGACCAGGGTTTCGTGAATGCGCTCCCATTCGAGGTTCTTCAGCGAGGTCGGCCGCTGCGAGAGCGGCACCTCCGCATTGCCGGTCGATTTCTCGAAGGCCGCCTCGATATCGTCGCCATTGGACGGCTTCGCCAGGTAGTGGCAGGCGCCGAGCTTGATCGCCTCGACCGCCGTGGCGATGCTGGCAAAGCCGGTCAGCACCACGATCTTCATCAGCGGATCGTGCCCATGCAGCAGCTTGATGCATTCCAGGCCGGAGCCGCCGACGAGCTTGAGGTCGACGACGGCATAGCCCGGGGACGCGGTCGCCAGCAGGTCCTGCAGGCCGGCAACGCCGTCGCAGGATAAGACCATGTAGCCGCGACGCTCGAAGGAGCGGCGCAAGGCACGCGCGAAGGAGGGGTCGTCCTCGACGATCAGGAGCGTGCGTTCAGGCTGCATCGACAGCTCCCGGAGAGAGGCTCGCCAGCGGCAGCGCGAGCATGACATGGGCGCCACGGCCGATGCGGTTGCGCGCCGTCACCGTGCCGCCGAGCTTGCGCAGCACATTGACGACGAGAAAGAGCCCCAGCCCGCTGCCGGGGCGCTGCTTGGTCGAGCGATAGGGCTGGCCGAGTTCGGCGAGGATCGTCGGGTCGAAGCCCGGCCCGGCATCATCCACCGCGATGAGGAGTTCGTCGCCGCGCCGGCCGATGGTGACCCCGACCCAATGCGGCGAGGCCTCGAGCGCATTGTCGAAGACGTTGAAGATGACCTGCTTCAGGGCCGGGTCGGAGACGATGCTGTCATCGGGGCTGAAGCGGTTGTCATAGTCGAGCGCGATGGGCGAGCGATGCGAGCGCCACTCCGCGACCAGGCCATCAACGAAACCATTGACCGTGGTCTTGACCGGCCCCTCGCCGCGCGCTTCGCCGGAGGACATCAGGATGCCGGTGACGATCGATTTGCAGCGGTCGATCTGGCTCTGCATCTCGCCGATCTCCTGGACGAGATCGGGATCGCTCCTGAAGACGGGCATGCGCTGCCAGTCGTTCAGGATGACCGAGAGCGTCGCCAGCGGCGTGCCGAGTTCATGGGCGGCGCCCGAGGCCAGCAGGCCCATCCTGACGATATGGTCTTCCTCCGCCGCACGCTGGCGCAGATCGGCGAGGTGAAAATCCCGGATGCGCAGGTTCCGGTTGATCCGCGCGATGAAGAAGACGAGCAGGCTCGCCGCCAGCACGAAGCAGACGAACATGCCCTGAATGTGCAGCGTCAGGAGCTCGCCGGCCAGTTCCGGCGGCAGCACGAGCGGCCGATAGGAGAAGATCAGCCCGATGAAGCAGCCGCTGGCGACGACGACCAGGAGCCTGGCCGCCCAGACCTCGAGCAGCACGGCGCCGAGCGCGATCTGCAGGAGATAGAGCGAGATGAAAGGGTTGCTCGCGCCGCCGCTGAGATAGAGCTGGATCGTCAGCGCGGTGACGTCGAGCATCAGTTCGGCGACGAGTTCGCTGTGATTGATCTCGGTGTTCTGCCGATGGCGCAGCAGGCTGACGACGTTGAGACCGACCAGGAACAGGATGACGCCGGCCATCTGCGGCACCGGCAAGGCGATGCCGAGCCAGAACTGCACGACCAGCATGGTCAGCACCTGGCCGCCGACGGCGAACCAGCGCAGCTGCACGAGTAGCAGCAGGTTCTTCCGGCTTGTGGTGTCCTGAACGCTAATGCTCGTTCTCCACTGCGCGCCGCAGCCGATACTCGCCGCGAATGACGAAGGCCGCCGCCGCGGCGAGCATGAGCGCCAGCGCGAACCAGGTCAGCGCGTAAACGAGATGACTATTCGCAAAGCGCAGCACTGTCAGCCCGCCGACGGGAAAGCCCGCCGGACCCTGCTTCGCATCGGCGTCGATGAAATAGGGCGCGACCTCGCCAACGCCGAGCTCGCGCGCTGCGGCGATCGCGGCGACATCGCGTGAATACCAGCGATCAACGGCGGGATCGTTGTGGCGCAGGAAGCCGCCTCCGGGTTCGCTCAGGCGCAGGAGGCCCGTGACCGTGACCTGCGCGATTGGAATCTGGCCATTCGACACGGAGGCCGGCCCGCTCAGTTGACTGCGCTGCTCCGGCGTGACGAAGCCGCGATTGACCAGCACCGTGAAACCCGCATCGGTGCGCAGCGGCGTCATCAGCCAATAGCCGCCGCCGCGCTCCGTCACCGCCTGCACGAAGGTTGCGCGACCCTGCTGGAAAAGCCCGCTCATCTGCACGCGCCGGTATTCGTCGTCGGCGATCGTCGTCCAGCCCGCCGAGCCGGGAGCGGGCACCGGCGCCGCATGGATGCGGCTCTCGACGCGGGCGATCAGCGCCTGCTTCCAGCCAAGGCGCTGAACCTGCCAGATGCCGAGCGCCAGGAAGCCTGTGACGCCGATGAGGGCGACAATGCCGAGACAGACGAGCAGGCCCATCGAACGCGGCCTGCGGCCCCGCCCGCTCGCCGCCCCATCGCCGTCGTCACGCGCGCGCTCGTCCAGCGTAGCAGGCACTCCCTGCCGCCTGGCCGTGCGTGTCACGGCATCTGGCTCATGTCGTGGCCGGGCATCATGTTGGTGTTGAGGTGGTACATCACCCAGAGCGAACCGGTGAGCGCGATGACCACGAGGATGATCGTGAAGATCAGCGCCAGCATCGTCCAGCCCCCTTCCGAGCGGCCGTTCATGTGCAGGAAGAAGACCATATGCACGACGATCTGGACCACGGCGAAGGCCATGATCACAAGCGCCGTCGCCTGCTTGTTGTCCAGGACGTTGTTCATGACCAGCCAGAACGGGATCGCGGTCAGCACGACCGAGAGCAGGAAGCCGGTCAGATAGCCGCGAAACGAACCATGCGCCTCGACCTGATCGCCATGACCGCCGTGATCGCCATGCGCTTCGGAGCTCATCGCAGCATTCCCGTGAGATAGACGAAGGTGAAGACGCCGATCCAGACGACGTCGAGGAAGTGCCAGAACATGCTCAGGCACATCAGGCGACGGCGGTTGGCCGCGATCAGCCCGTGCTTGGCGACCTGCACCATCAGCGTCACCAGCCAGATCGTGCCGAAGGTCACGTGCAGGCCGTGGGTGCCGACGAGGGTGAAGAAGGCCGACAGGAAGGCGCTGCGCTGCGGCGTCGCGCCGATCTCGATCAGGTGGTGGAACTCGTAGAGCTCGATGCTGAGGAAGGCGAGGCCGAACAGGCCGGTAACCGCCAGCCAGGCCTGGGTCGCCGCGACGCGGCCCTTCTCCATGGTCAGCATGGCGAAGCCATAGGTGATCGATGAGAGCAGCAGCATCGTCGTGTTCAGCGCGACCAGCGGCAGATCGAACAGGTCCTTGGGCGAGGGCCCCGCGGCATAGTTGGCGCCGAGCACCCCATAGATCGCAAACAGCACCGCGAAGATGAGGCAGTCGCTCATCAGATAGATCCAGAAGCCGAGCGCGGTGCTCGAGCCTTCCGGGTGGTCGTGCTCGTCCTTCAGATAGAAGACGGTCTCGGCGTCTTCCCGCACAGAGATATCGGCTGTCGTCATGGCTCAGGCTCCCGCGCCGGCCAGGAGGCGGGTACGCTCCGCTTCCGTGCGCACCACCTCCTCGACAGGGATGTGGAAATCGCGGTGGTAGTTGAAGGTGTGGGCGATCGTCACGACGAGCAGCGCCACGAAGCCGAGCGCGGCCAGCCACCACATGTACCAGATCAGGCCGAAGGCGACGGCCATGCTCAGGCCGGCAAGGATGATCCCGGTCGGCGTGTTGCTCGGCATATGGATCGCCCTGTAGCCGTCGAGCGGGCGCTGGTAGCCGCGGCGCTTCATGTCCGACCAGGCGTCATTGTCGTGGATGATCGGCGTAAAAGCGAAATTATAGGCCGGCGGCGGCGAAGCGGTCGCCCATTCCAGCGTCCTGCCGTCCCAGGGGTCGCCGGTCGTCTCGCGCAGCTTGTCCCGCCTGAGGATGCTGACGCCGATCTGCACGAGGAAAGCGACGATGCCGAGCAGGATCAGGAAGGCGCCGAAACCCGCGATGATGAACCAGATCTGCAGGGACGGGTCGTCGAAGACGCGCATCCGGCGCGTCACCCCCATCAGGCCCAGGATGTAGAGCGGCATGAAGGCGAACCAGAAGCCCACCACCCAGAACCAGAAGGAGAGCTTGCCCCAGAACGGATCGAGCTTGAAGCCGAAGGCCTTGGGCCACCAGTAGACGATGCCGGCGAAGAGCCCGAACAGCACACCGCCGATGATGACATTGTGGAAATGGGCGACCAGGAACAGGCTGTTGTGCAGCACGAAGTCGGCCGGGGGCACCGCCAGCAGCACGCCCGTCATGCCGCCGACCGTGAAGGTCAGCATGAAGGCGAGCGTCCACATCATCGGCAGTTCGAAGCGGATGCGGCCGCGATACATCGTGAACAGCCAGTTGAAGATCTTGGCGCCCGTCGGGATCGAGATGATCATCGTCGTGATCCCGAAGAAGGAATTCACGCTCGCGCCGGAGCCCATCGTGAAGAAATGGTGCAGCCAGACCAGATAGGACAGGATGGTGATGACGACGGTGGCGTAGACCATCGAGGTGTAGCCGAAGAGGCGCTTGCCCGAGAAGGTCGAGGTCACCTCGGAGAAGATGCCGAAGGCCGGCAGGATCAGGATGTAGACCTCCGGATGGCCCCAGATCCAGATCAGGTTCACGTACATCATCGGGCTGCCGCCGAAGTCGTTCGTGAAGAAGTTGGTGCCGACATAGCGATCGAGCGAGAGCAGCGCGAGGACCGCCGTCAGCACCGGGAAGGCCGCGACGATCAGGACGTTGGTGCATAGCGACGTCCAGGTGAAGACGGGCATCTTCATCATCGTCATGCCCGGGGCCCGCATCTTCACGATGGTGCAGACGAGGTTGATGCCCGACAGCAGCGTGCCGATGCCGGCGACCTGCAGCGCCCAGATGTAATAATCGACCCCGACATCGGGGCTGTAGCCGATGCCCGAGAGCGGCGGGTAGGCGAGCCAGCCGGTGCGCGCGAACTCGCCGACGAAGAGCGACATCATGACGAGGACGGCGCCGGCCGTCGTCATCCAGAAGCTGAAATTGTTGAGGAAGGGGAAGGAGACGTCGCGCGCGCCGATCTGCAGCGGCACGACGAAGTTCATCAGCCCGGTGACCATCGGCATCGCCACGAAGAAGATCATGATCACGCCATGGGCGGTGAAGACCTGATCGTAGTGATGCGCGGTGAGATAGCCTTCCGAGCCGTTGAAGGCCATGGCCTGCTGCAGGCGCATCATGATCGCGTCGGCGAAGCCGCGCAGCAGCATGACGAGACCCAGCACCATGTACATGATGCCGATCTTCTTATGGTCCACGCTGGTGAACCATTCGCGCCAGAGATAGCCCCAGACGCGAAAGTAAGTCAGCGCGCCGACGACGACGATGCCGCCGAGCACGACCGCGGCGAAGGTCACGAGCAGGATCGGCTCGTGCAGCGGGAACGACTCCAGCGTCAACCGGCCGAAGATCATCTTGAGGAGAGCGGAAACGTCAGGCACCGGACTATCTCGCTTCAGGAATTGGATGGGTGGCCCGGGCTGGAAAGCAGCAGCGAGTCCAGGCGACGGAGCGAGAGATTGGGCAGGGGCAGGCCAGCGCCGCGGATCGCGCTCGCCCTGGGCGCAGCCGACATCGCAGGCGCCCGTGCCTGCATCGCCTCGGCCTCCTCGGTGGTGCAGACGCTGAGCACATAGCTCGGATCTGCGCCGAAGACCGCGCCTCGGCGGGCATATTTGTCGTAGGAGAGCGGTAGCGTATTGGCGATGCCGGCCAGGCCGAGCCCGCCCTTGGCGTCGACGGCGGCCATCTCGTTCATGCACATCTTGCCGGGCTCGACGCACATGTTGAGGATGGCGTTGAAGAGCTTCGGATCGACGTTCGTATAGCGGCGCACCGGATCGTTCTCGCTCGGCCGCTCCAGCTGCAGATAACTGGCGCGATCGAGCGTCGCTCCCGCCGCCTTCGCCTGCGCGATCCAGCCGTCGAAATCGGCATCAGTCAGCCCGTGGAACGCGAAGCGCATGCCGGAGAAGCCGGCGCCGCTATAATTGGCCGAGAAGCCCTGATAGCGCCCCGGCCGGTTGATCACCCCGTGGAGCCGCGTCTGCATGCCGGCCATCGCATAGATCTGGCCTGCGAGTGCGGGAACGTAGAAGGAGTTCATCACCGAGGAGGAGGTGATGCGGAAGCTGATCGGCCGGTCGACCGGGGCTGCGAGCTCGTTGACGGTCGCGACCCCGTATTCCGGGTAGATGAACAGCCATTTCCAGTCGAGCGCGACGACGTTCACCTCGAGCGGCTTGGCCGTCTGCGGGACCGGGCGGCCGGCCGCGATGCGCCCGAGCTGGCGATAGGGATCGAGCAGATGGGTGCCCATCCAGGTCAGCGCGCCCAGGCAGATGATGATCAGCAGCGGCGCCGACCAGATCACCAGTTCGAGCCCGGTCGAGTGGTCCCAGTCGGGCTCGTAGCGCGCCTCCTTGTTGGAGTGCCGATAGCGCCAGGCGAAGAACACCGTGAGCGCCATCACCGGTATGATGATCAGCAGCATCAGGATGGTCGAGATGACGACGAGGTCGCGCTGCTGCGCAGCCACATCCCCCGCCGGAGCGAGCACGACGAAATTGCAGCCGCCCAATAGCGCGAGCAGCGGCAGTACGGCGATGATCCGGAAACGGCTCACGGCACCAACCTGTCAGCATTAATCTGTGGGGATGAGCGCTAGCGGCTGAGCATCAAGCCGAACATTGGACAATTTGCCCAATCCCCGCCTAGCCTGTCATCGGTCAGAAGGGCATGAGTGAAAAGCGGACTGCCGTCAGGCTACGGGCCGGCGGATCGCCAAACGATGCGAGCTCGGGCGCACATGTCAACGACACCAACGACAGCGGAACGCGACGCCAGGATCGTCAACGCGCGCCACGGCGAGATCAATCCGGGCGAGATCGCGATCGGCGTCGTCATCGGCCGGACCTCCGAGTTCTTCGATTTCTTCGTCTACGCGATCGCATCGGTGATCGTGTTTCCCAAGCTCGTCTTCCCCTATCTCGATCCCCTGACCGGCACGCTGTATTCCTTCGCCATCTTCGCCCTGGCCTTCGTGGCGCGCCCGCTCGGCACCGTCATCTTCATGGCTGTCGACCGCGCCTATGGCAAAAGCGCCAAGCTGACGATCGCGCTGTTCCTGCTCGGCACTTCGACCGTGGCCATCGCCTTCCTGCCGGGCTACGGGCAGATCGGCGCGGCCTCGATCTGGCTTCTGGCGCTCGCGCGCATCGGCCAGGGCATCGCGCTCGGCGGTACCTGGGACGGGCTGGCCTCGCTGCTGGCCCTCAACGCCCCCGGCAAATATCGCGGCTGGTATGCGATGATCCCGCAGCTCGGCGCGCCGCTCGGGCTGATCGTGGCGAGCGTGCTCTTCGCCTTCTTCGTCGGCAATCTCTCGGCCGAGGATTTCTTCAGCTGGGGCTGGCGCTACCCGTTCTTCGTCGCCTTCGCGATCAATGTCGTGGCCCTCTTCGCCCGGCTGCGCATGGTCACCACGCCGGACTACCAAAAGCTGTTCGAGAACCGCGATCTCCACCCCGCGCGTATCCGTGACACGCTGCGCAGCCAGGGCGGCAGCGTGTTGATCGGCGCCTTCGCGCCGCTGGCGAGCTTTGCCATGTTCCACATGGTCACGGTCTTTCCGCTGTCCTGGGTCTTCCTGTTCACGCAGGAGGGGCCGGCGCGCTTCCTGATCATCGAAGCCGTCGGCGCCGTCTTCGGCATCGCGGCGATCGTCGCCTCGGGCCTGATCGCGGACAGGATCGGGCGGCGTTCCCTGCTCGGCGGCTGCGCGGTGGCGATAGCCGTCTTCAGCGGGTTCGCGCCGCAATTGCTCGACGGCGGCGTGGTCGGCGAGACGGTCTTCATGATCGTCGGCTTCGTGCTGCTCGGCCTCTCCTTCGGCCAGTCCTCGGGCGCCGTCGCCTCGAGCTTCTCCCCAGGCTTTCGCTATACCGGCTCGGCGCTGACCTCGGATCTCGCCTGGCTCTTCGGCGCGGGCTTCGCTCCGCTCGCAGCCCTCTTGCTCTCGACCCAGTTCGGTTTGATTTCCGCGGGCGCCTATCTGCTCTCGGGCGCGGCCTGCACCTTGGTCGCGCTACGCCTCAACCAGAGATGGGAAAGACGCAAGCCCGAGGCTCCTCAAGTCTGACGCAGTCGGCAACTCGGCAGAGCCGGCCGTCTTCGCTTACGATGAACCGATTCCGGTTCCAAAACCTTCCCTATATTCGCCTGGATTTGGCCGCACTTCATTCAATCCCGGTTCATGGCGCTGCTTCGACATTGCAGTGCTCTGACTTGTCCTTGCCGGGAGGGCGCAATGCCTGGATTCCATCTCCTGCGACTGGTGGTCGTCGCGCTCTGCGTCGCCGTAGGTTTCAGTCCCAGCCAGGCCCAGCAGTTCGAAAAGCGGATCGCGCTGGTCATCGGCAACGGCGCCTATCAGGCGAGCCCGCAGGCAACACCGGCCAATGATGCCGGCCTGATCGCACAGACCTTGCAAGCCGCCGGCTTCGATGTCGTCGGGGCGCGTGACCTTGACACCGCGACGCTGCGCTCCTCGCTGCGCGAATTCTTGGACAAGGCTGGTGCCTCCGGGCCCGACACCGTCGCGCTGGTCTATTTCGCCGGCAACGGCCTGCAATTCGAGGGCGAGAACTATCTCGTCCCGGTCGATGCGCGGATCGCGCGCGACGCCGATGTGCCGCTCGAGGCGGTTCGGCTGAGCGACCTCACCAAGCCCTTGGCGGCCTTGCCCTTGAAGGCGCGCATCGTCGTGCTCGACGCCGCCTATGCCAATGGCTTCGCTAGATCCGGGCAGCCCCTCGCCGGCGGCCTGGCCCTGATGCAGCCGGACCCCGGCACATTGCTCGCCTTCAACGCCGCGCCAGGCACGATCGGCCCCGACAACAAGGGGCCCTACGGCGCCTATGCGACCGCCCTTTCCGAGATGATCAAGGAGGGCGGTCTGCCGCTCGACGACCTGTTCGAGCGCGTCCGCCTGCGCGTCGACGCCCTGACGCATGGCGCCGAACTGCCCTGGCAGGTCTCGCGCGTGCAGGCACCGTTCCTGTTCTTCGAACGCAGCCAGGCCGCCCCGCAAGCGCAGGCCAGCCGCTTCTCCGAATTGCGCTCCAGGCCGATCCGCGATTTCGACGCCGGCGAGGCTTATCTCGCGGCTTTGGCGCGCGACACGATGCGCGGCTATCTCGATTTCCTCGCCGCCTATTCCAGCGACCCGCTCGCCAAGCGCGTGCGCGCCATCGTCGCCGCGCGCCGCGAGGCCGCGACCTGGCGCGAAAGCGCCTTCGCCGACACGCCCGATGCCTATTGGTCCTATCTGCGGCGCTATCCGAGCGGCCCCCATGCCTATGATGCGCGCCGCCGCCTCACCCATTTCGCGGCCGTGCTGGAGCCGCCGGCCTCCTTCGCCATGCTCGCCTATGACGTGCCGCCGCCCCCGCCGGAGGAGGTCGTCTATGTCGAGCGCCCGGCCGTCTATTTTGCGGACCCGATCTACGATCTGCCGCCCCCGCCGCCGGTGCCGGTGTTCTTCCTGCCGCCGCGGCCGGCCTATTTCGTCGACCTGCCACCGCCCGCGCCGCCTGCCGTCGCCTTCGTGCTGCCGATTCCGGTCTATCACCCGGTTCCGGCCTGGATCGAGCGTCCAGCCTATGTCGCTCCGCCGCCGCTCAATGTCGTCAATGTCAACATCCACAACACGGTGGTGATCAACCAGGCCAATCAGACGGCGATCGTCACCAATCCGGCCGGCCAGCAAGTTGCGCCCATCCCCGCCAACCTATTGCCGCCGCAGCCGGCCGCACCGACGCCGCCGCCCGGCAACGGCCCATCCAATTTGATCCAGGCGCATCCGGTCGCGAGCGCCGCGATAGCCGCCGCGGCCGTCGCATTGCCGACTGCAGCGGCACTGCACGCGGCAGGACAGCGGGCAAGACCTTCTGACGCTCCAAGGCCCGTCAACGCCCCGGGCCAGCCGCCGGTCGCGGCACCCCAGGCGGCCGCGCCAAACCCGGCTGCGCCCATCAACAACGCCTGGCCCGGCGCTCGCCCCCTGACGCCCGCTCAGGCTGCGCCCGCTCAGGCGGCACCTGCCCAGGCAGCCCCGGCCCCGGCCGCCAATTTGCAGCCGCAAGCTCAGCCGCTTCCCGGCGCCCATCCGCAGCCGCAGCGCCCCGGCCAAGCGCCGGCACTGCCAGCCGCTCCGGGTGCGCAACCACCGCCCACTCCCAACGCGCCTCCCGCCGCTGGCCGCAACACGCCGCCGCAGACCCCGGGCGTGGCGCAGACACCGACCGCCCCGGCGCGCGGCGCTCAGCCGGCGCCCAACGCCGCTGCTCCTGCACAGGCCAACCCGCAGACTGTACCGCCGGCCGCTCCGGGTGCGCCGCCACTACCCACACCGAATGCGCCTCCCGCCGCCGGCCACAACGCAGCGCCACAGACCCCGGGCGTAGCGCAGACGCCGGCGGTCCCGGGGCGCGGCGCCCAGCCGGCGCCCAATGCCGCTGCTCCTGCACAGGCTAACCCGCAGCCGGTCCCGCCTGCCGCTCCGGGAGCGCGGCCTCTGCCCACGCCGAATGCGCCTGCCACCGCCAGCCGCAACGCGCAGCCGCAGACTCCGGGCGTGGCGCAGACGCCAGCCGCCCCAGCTCGCGGAGCCCAGCCGGTTCCCAGCACTGCCGCGCCCGCCCAGGCGGGTTCGCAGGCACCCCACCCGGCTGGACAAGCGACACAGCCGGCCGCCCCCGCCACCATCGCCCGCCCCTCGCCACCGCCCGCCTTGCCTCCTCAGGCTGTGACGAACGATGCCGCAGCTCGGCGTCAACAACAGGCCGACCAGCAACGCGCCCAACAAGCTGCTCAGCAGCAGCAGGCGGCTCAAGCCGCCGCACAGCAACGTGCCCAGCAAGCCTCTCAACAACAGCGACAGCAGCAAGCGGCCCAGGCCGCGGCTCAACAGCGCGCCCAGCACGCCGCTCAACAGCAACGCCAGCAGCAGGCGGCTCAGGCCGCGGCGCAGCAACGCGCCCAGCAAGCAGCGCAGCAACAGCGGCAACAACAGGCCGCCCAGGCCGCGGCTCAGCAGCACGCCCAACAAGCCGCCCAGCAGCGGCAGCAGCAAGCGGCTCAAGCCCAACAACAGGCCGTCCAGCAACGCGCCCGGCAGGCGGCTCAGCAAGCCGCTCGTCCACACCCGGCGCAGCAGAAGCGGCCGAACTGCGGACATCCCGGCGAGCCGGTCTGCCACTGATCAGGTCGCGGGCTTAGAGCGTTTTCGAGCGAAGTGGACACCGGTTCCCCCGCGACAAACGCGAAGCGTTTGCGCGGAGAAAACGCGTTAAAACAATAATAGCGAGACGTCGGAGGGCGCTCCGGCCTCACGCCTCGACCTTGATGCTCCAGCTCATTGCCCGGCTTTCGCCGGGCGCCAGCAGCAGGATACCGGGCTTCTCCGTGAACTCGCCATCCCAGCCGAGCGGGCTCGCCATGCCGAACCAGGGCTCGATGCAGAGGAAGGGCGCGCCATCGGGCTTCGACCAGATGCCGAGATCGCGATAGCCTTCCCACGAGACCTTGATAGCTCGCGCCGTGCGCCCGGCCTCGTCCCTTGCGATGAAGCGGACGGAGCGGCTGGCGAGTGAAGGCAGGATCAGCGCGTCCCTGGCGAACAACTCCGACGACAATGGCAGGACACGGCCCTGCAGAGGCAATGGCGCCCGCGCATCGAGCAATCCGTCGGTCAGCAGGACGGCGCTTGCCTCCTCCGGCGCATCAAACTCCAGGACCTCGAACTCCAAGACATGGCGCTCCTTGGGAACGCCGGGCATCAGCGGCCAGTTGAAGGCGGGATGCGCGCCGACGCTGCAGGGCAGCACGACATCGCCCGGATTGGTCACGCGCGTCGTCACGCTCAGCGCGCCGTCAGCGATGGCGTAGGTCAGTTCGAGGATGAAGCGGAATGGATAGATGGCTTGCGTCTGCGCATTCTCGGTCAGGCGCAGCACCGCCCGCGCCTCGCTCTGCTCGACCCAATCGAACAGGCTGTCACGTGCAAAGCCGTGCTGGGTCATGGTGTAGTTGTGCCCCTGATGCCGCAGCCTGCTCTCCGCCAACCGCCCGACGATCGGGAACAGCACCGGAGAGTGGCGCGGCCATTGCGGCCCGGCCTGCCAGAGGAGCTCGCCTTCCTTCGTACCCCGCAGACTGATCAATTCGGCGCCGTCCGGCTTGATGATTGCCGACAGCATCGCGTCGCCAATGCTGTGGCTGGCTTGCGAGGGTTGCATGCTGATCTCCCGGTTCCCGTCGGACGAGCGCTCATCTGGTGCGCGCGCAAGCAGCATTCCTAAGCCATCCCGGAAGAACTCGGCTACTCTGCCGCCGGCATCGCATGGCGGCGCATATGCCTTGCGATCGGAGACATGGAGCTTTGCGGGGAGAGATGGGCACGGTTCGCTACGAGACGGAGAACGGCATGGCTCGGCTGGTGCTCGACCAGCCCCAGAAGATGAACGCGATGAGCTATGAGATGTGGGCGAGCCTGCCGGGCCTGGTCGCCCGCGCGGAGGCCGACCGCGAGGTGCGCGCCATCGTCGTCGCAGGCGAAGGTGGGCGCGCCTTCTGCGCCGGCGCCGATATCTCGCAATTCGGCGAGAAGCGCGACAGCGCCGCCGAAACCCGGGCCTATGACGAAGCCTATCTGCAAGGCTGCGCCGCGCTGGTCCATGCCGCCAAGCCGACGATCGCGCTCATTCGCGGGATCTGCTTCGGCGGCGGCTTCGGCCTGGCGATGAGCTGTGATCTCAGGTTGGCGCGGGCCGATTCGCGCTTCCGCATTCCCGCCGCGCGGCTCGGCCTCGGCTATGCCTATGAGGGCGTGCGCATGCTGGTGGCCAAGCTCGGCTTCGGCCCTGCCTCCGACCTGCTGCTCAGCGCCCGCATCATCGCTGGCGAGGAGGCGCTGCGCCTGGGCGTCGTCACCGCGCTCTGGGGCGCAGAAAGCTTCGAGCAGGAGGCCTGCGACTACCTCGCGCGGATCGCCGGCAATGCGCCGCTGACCTTGCGCGCCCTCAAACATGCGCTGAGCGAGCTCACCCGCCCCGAGAGCGAGCGGGACATCGCCGGAGTCGAGGCCTCCATCGCCGCCTGCTTCAGCAGCGCCGATTATCGCGAGGGCCAGCGCGCCTTCAAGGAGAAGCGCGAACCGGCCTTCACCGGGGAATAGAACCCGCGTCATCGCAACAAGGACTACTCGCATGGATCTGAAACTGACCGGCCGCCGCGTCCTGATCACCGGCGGCTCGAAAGGCATCGGCGCGGCCTGCGCAAAAACCTTCCTGGCCGAGGGTTGCTCCGTCGTCCTCGTCGCGCGCGACACTGAGCGCCTTGCGGCCACGACGGCGGCCCTGGGCGAGGCCAACCGGGTCGCGAGCTGCGCCGCCGATCTCTCGGTCGCAGCCGAGCGCGAACGCGTTGCGGCCAACTACCCCGATATCGACATCCTGGTGAACAATGCCGGCGCGATCCCCGGCGGCGGGCTGCTCGATCTTTCCATGGAAAGCTGGGAGCAGGCCTGGGCGCTGAAGGTGATGGGCTATATCCATCTGACCAAGCTCTATCTGGCGGGGATGAAGGAGCGGAAGGCCGGCATCATCGTCAACATCATCGGCGGGGCCGGGCGTAGCCCGCGCTACGACTATGTCTGTGGCGGCACCGGCAATGCCGCCTTGATGGCCTTCACCAGCGCGGTTGGCGGAAAATCCGTCGATTGGGGCGTGCGCGTCTTCGGCATCAACCCCTCGCAGACCCGCACCGACCGCATCATTTCGCTCAGCAAGAACCGCGCTGCGACATCGCTCGGCGACGAAGCACGCTGGGAGGAGATGCTGACGAACCTGCCATTGGACCGGTTGATTGAGCCCGAGGAGATCGCCAACGCCGCCGCCTTCCTGGCCTCACCGGCCTGCGGTTATGTCAGCGGCACCGTGCTCGATGTCGATGGCGGCGGGGCGTTTCGGGCGTGACGCCCTCCCCGTCATTGCGAGGAGCGCTAGCGACGAAGCAATCCAGGGGGACGTCGAGCGAGCCTTCTGGATTGCTTCGCGGAGCCTGTACTCGGGCTTGCCGAAGGCAAGACCCGGGTGCTCGCAATGACGGCAAAGAGGGCGCCATCAAAGCCCGTCTCGCGGCTCAATACTCGGCGTAAATCTCGATGATGGTGTCCTCGGGATCGCGAAAGAACAGCGTGCGGTGACGCCAATTGGGCAGATCGGTCGGCTCCCTCAGGATCGGCACGCCCTTGGCGACCAGTTCCGCATGGCAGGCATCGACCGCAGGAGGCGCCACGCGAAAGGCGAGCTGAACCGCCGCCGATCCCGGCAGCGCCTTGCCGTCGTCGCAGACGCTCCACACGCCGCGCGGCCGCAGGGCGAGCAGCGCGGCGCCTACGCGAAAGCTGACCCAGTTCTCAAGATCGACCTCGATCGGAAACTGCATGATATCGCGGTAGAACGCGCGCGTTTCCGCCATCCTGCTGCATAAGATCACGGTGTAATCGAGGTTGCCTATCCCACCCAGGCTCATTGCGATGCTCCTTGATCCTGCGGTCAGCCGACGCGGTTCAGCCGCCCGCCTGTCATCGGCTGCGGCACGCCGGTCGTGCCGGGCAGGCTGAGCGGCAGCCCCTTGACCGAGCGGATCGCAAGATAGGCGAAGGTCTGGGCTTCCAGCGCATCGCCGTCCCAGCCTGCCGCCTCGACCGGCTCGACGGGAACGCCGAGGCGGCTCGCGAGCTGCGCCATGAAATGCCGGTTCAGCCGTCCGCCGCCGGTGACGAGCCAGCGCTTGGGCACATCAGGCACATGGCGCAGCGAGGCGACGACGCTCTCGATTGTGAAGGCGGCGAGCGTGGCGGCGCCATCGGCATCCGGCAAGGCCTCGACGACCTGGGCGCGGCGGTGAAAATCGTTGCGATCGAGCGATTTCGGCGCGGGACGGTCGAAATAGGAGTTCTGCATGAAGCCCGCGACCAGCTCCTGCCGCACCTGCCCGCTCGCTGAGAGCGCACCGTCGGCATCATAAGTGCGGCCCTGCCGGCGCAGCACGAAATCATCGAGGATCGCGCTTGCCGGGCCGGTGTCGAAGGCGATCACGGTCTCGCCGTCGATATAGGTGACGTTGCCGACGCCGCCGAGATTCAAGACCATGACCGGCTGCTCCAGCGCCTGCGCCAATGCCCGGTGGTAGAGCGGCGCGAAGGGCGCCCCCTCGCCGCCCGCCGCGACATCGGCATGGCGGAAGCGATCGACGGTGGCGATGCCGAGCGCCTGCGCTACCGCCGGCCCATCGATGAGCTGGCGGGTGAAGCGCTGTTCGGGCCGGTGATAGACGGTCTGGCCATGCAGGCCGACGAGATCGATCGCGGCTGGATCGAGCTTCTGCTCGGCGATGAAACGCTCGACCGCCGCGAGATGGTCGGCGGTCACCGCCGCCTCGAGCTCGACAAGCGGTTCGGTCAGCGCGCGCTCGGCCTCAGCGACCAGTGCCTGCAGTTCACGCCGTGTGCTGTCGCGATAGGGGTAGGAGGCGCCGGCGCCGAAGCGCGGCGTATCCTGGCCGTCGCTGCTGACGATCGACACGTCGATGCCATCCATCGAGGTGCCGCTGATGACGCCGATGGCGGTGAGCGTGGTCTTGTCGTGCAGCGTCACTATGTTCGCCATCCTCGGTCACGAACGCGGCGTCATCCCAGAATCAAACGCCTCAATCCCCCGGCTGGGCGCCGTCATAGCCGCCGATGATGACGAGGTCGGATTTGCCGGCCTGGGCGAGGTACTTCACCGCCTCCTGGTATTCCGGCGAATCGTAGCAGGCACGTGCCGTCGCCTCGTCCTTGAACTCGAGGACGACATTGTGCTTGCGGCCCTCGCCGCGGGCGAGCTTGTAGTCGCCGCCGCGCACCAGGAACTTCGCGCCGTATTTGGCGAAGGCGATCGCGTTCAGCGCGCGGTAGCTGTCATAGGCGGCCGTGTTCTCGACATCGACACGCGCGATCCAATAGCCCTTCGCCATGGCTTCAGACCCCCTCGACGACGACGATGTCGAGTTCGCCGGCGCCCTCGCGCAGCTTGCGCGCCTCGGCATATTCCGGCGAGCCGACATAGGACTTGGCCGAGGCGAAATCGGCGAATTCGATGACGATGTTGCGGGCCCGGCCCTCGCCCTCGGCCACCGTCATCTGGCCGCCGCGCACGATCGGCGTGCCGCCATAGATCTTCATCGCGTCCGAGGCCTTGGCGGCATAGGCCGCCCATTTGGTGGCGTCGGTAACCTTGGCGCGCGCCACGACATATCCCTTGGGCATTTCCGTATCCGTCTCTGCGTGGTTCGGTTGGAGCGCGCGAGCTTATGAGGCCGCGGCGATCTCGTCCATGATCGCGGCGGCCGCTCCACGCGGGTCTGCCGCGCGGATAATGGGACGCCCGATGACAAGGTGGTCGACACCGGCGCGGATCGCCTCGCCCGGCGTCAGCGTCCGCTTCTGGTCGCCTGCGGCGCTCCCGGCGGGGCGGATCCCCGGCGTCACGATCAGCATGTCGGCGCCGACGACGTCGCGCACGATCTCGGTCTCGGCCGCGGAGCAGACGATGCCGTCGATGCCGGTGGTGCGGGCCTGCTCGGCGCGCATCCGCACGAGATCGCGCACGGCGAGCCCATAGCCGGCGTCGCGCAGATCGCCATCGTCATAGGAGGTCAAGGCCGTGACCGCGAGAAGCTTCAGCGCCGCCTCCGCCCGTCCCTCGACCGCGCCGCGCATGGTCTGCGGATAGGCATGCACGGTGAGGAAGTCGACGCCGAGATTGCTCAGCGACTGCACGCCTTCCGTGACCGTATTGCCGATGTCGTGCAGCTTCAGGTCGAGAAAGACCTTCTTGCCCTCGGCCACCAATTGCTGGGTAAGCTGCAGGCCGCCGGCGAAGGCGAGCGCGTAACCGATCTTGTAGAAGCTCGCCTCGTCGCCGAGCTGCGAGACGATGCGATAAGCGTCCCAGATCGTCGGCACGTCGAGCGCGACGATCATGCGGTCACGAAGGTCGTTGATCTTCTGCGTCATTGGCCAGCCACCTCCTCCATCGCGCGCCACGCGTGGTGCACGATTCGTGTCGCGGCGTCGAATGCGAAAAGATTGCCGCCTCCGCCAGGTTGATCCCGTTTGCGCGCTATCGGCTCCGCCCCGAGATGGCAGAGCAACAATGTGCCGACGCCGCCATGCCCGACGAACAGGATATCACCCTCACCCGGTTCGGCCAGCACGGCCTCGACCTCGCGCAGGATCCGCGCCTGCGCGTCGACCGCACGCTCCCAGCCGCGAATGCTGAGCGACGGCGAGGCGAAGAACGCATCGGCCATCGCCTCGAACTCCGGCGGCGGCAGATAGCCGGTCGCCGAGCGGTCGTTCTCATGCATGGCGTGACGAATTTCGACGGCAATGCCGAGCACGGAGGCAATGCATTGCGCAGTCTCGATCGCCTTGCGTTCGCCGGACGAGACGATCCGGCGCGTGGCATGGAGCAGCGACGCGCCCGCGAAGGCTTGTGTTCGCGCCAGGCCAAGCGGCGACAAGCCCCAATCGGGCACAGGGACCGCAGGGTCGATCTGGACCTGCGGATGGCTCAGATAGCGCGCGATCGCCATGCTCGGGCTCAAGCCGCGTCGCGCATCACCTGCTGGAACACCTGCGCCCAGACATCGGCGGTCTGCGCGCCGGAAACCGCGAGCTTGCCGTCGATGATGAAGAAGGGCACGCCGGTGACGCCGACCTTCTGGGCATGAGCCTCCAAGCCGATGATGGTCTCGCGCAATTCGTCATTGGTGAGCTCGTCGCGGGCCGCCTGTTCGTCAAAACCCTGCTCGACTGCGATCTCGACCAGCGTCTCCAGATTGCCGATGTCGCGGCCCTCCTGGAAATAGGCCTTGAACAGCGCCGCCGTCATGTCGCTGCCACGCTGCACGGTCGAGGCGGCGGCGATCAACATATGCGCCATGCGCGTGTTCACGCTCCTGGTGACCTTGGCCCAGTTGAAGGTGATGCCGCTTTCGAGCGCCGCCTCCGAGAGCCTGACCTCGATCTCCTTGCGCTTGCCGGGGCCGAATTTGGCGTCGAGATAGGCCGTACGGTCCATCCCTTCCGCCGGCATGTCCGGGTTCAGCTCATAGGGCAGCCAGGTGATGGCGACGCGGTCGGTCAAGCCATGCGCATCGAGCGCTTTTTCCAGCCGCGCCTTGCCGACGAAGCACCAGGGGCAAACGACGTCCGAGACGATCGCGATGGGCATCTTCTCTTGCATGGCATGTCCTTCCATGGCCGCACGCTGGCGGCTCTATGCGTCAGGCCGGCGGGTAGCGGTGAAACTCACCATGGCGATCCTCGGCGAAAGCCTCCGCGCCGGGTGTCTCGCAGCCCGAGAGAAAGGCGGGACCGACCGGGATCTTGCCTGCCCCACCAGGGATGTCGAGGATATAGGTCGGCTGGCACAGCCCTGAAAGATGGCCCCTCAGGCTTTTGACCAGCGCCTGCCCCTCCTCCAGCGAGAGCCGGAACTGTGAGGTGCCGGGCGCGAGATCGGGATGGTGTAGGTAATAAGGCTTCACCCGGTTCTCGACGAAGGCGCGCATCAGCGCGCCAAGGGTCTCGATATCGGCGTTGACGCCCTTGAGCAAAACGCTCTGGCTGATCAGCACATGGCCGGCATCATTGAGGCGGGCGAGCGCGGCGCAGGCGGCATCAGTGAATTCGCGCGGGTGGTTGGCATGGACCGCGATGTAGCTCGCCTTGCCGGGGACGCGAAGCGCCCGAGCATAGTCTGCCGTGACGCGCTCCGGCTGGACCATCGGCACACGGGTATGCCAACGCGCGACCTTGATATGCGCGAGCTCGGCAAGCCGCGCCGCGATCTCGCGGACGCGCCTGGCGGAGAGGATCAGCGGGTCACCGCCCGTCATGATGACCTCCCAGATCTCCGGCCGGGAGGCGAGATAGGCCAGCGCCGCGTCAAGCTTCTCGCCGGTCAGCGCATCCCCGCCGGGGCCGACCATCTCGCGGCGGAAGCAGAAGCGGCAATAGACAGGGCAGGCATGGACAAGCTTGAGCAAGGCGCGATCGGGATAGCGATGGACCACGCCCTCGACCGGCGAATGCGCCTCGTCGCCGATTGGATCGGCCAGTTCCTGCGGCAAGGTGACAAGCTCGGCCGAGTCGGGCACGAACTGCCGCGCGATCGGGTCGGCTGGGTCGGCGGGGTCGATCAGAGCCGCCATGGCCGGCGTCACGGAGACGGCGTAGCGCCGGGCGACGGCATCCAGCCCGTCACGCTTTTCAGGCGCGACGAGCCCCTGCGCGATCAGCGCATCGATGCTCCGCATGGGCGTATGGGCGTTCATGCCTGCCTCCTGCCCGGTTCCGCCACCGGCGTCCAGAGCACATCCTCGATCCGCGGCGCACCCGTGCAGAGCATCACCAGCCGGTCGAAGCCAAGCGCGATGCCCGAAGCCTGCGGCATCTGCGCGAGCGCGGCCAGGAAATCCTCGTCGACCGGGTAGCGTTCGCCGTAGATGCGCGCCTTCTCGTCCATATCGGCCTCGAAGCGCCGGCGCTGCTCGGCCGGGTCGGTGAGTTCGCCGAAGGCGTTGGCGAGCTCGACGCCGCAGGCATAAAGCTCGAAGCGCTCGGCAATCCTGCCATCGCCGGGCTTGGGCCGCGCCAGGGCGGCCTCGGAAATCGGATACTCACACAGGATCGTGGCACGGCCTTGACCGAGATGCGGCTCGATCCGTTCGGACAGGACGCGGCTGAAGATGTCGGACCAGCTATCGTCTTCAACCAGCCTGATGCCGGCAGCGATGGCGGCTCTCGCGAGCGCAGCGCGATCGGTCGCGCCGTCTTGCCCGATCGTCGCCAGCAGATCGATGCCGGCATGGCGCGCGAAGGCGTCGTGCAGCGTCAGGCGCTCAGGCTCGGCAAAGGGATCAGCCTCCACGCCGCGCCATTGCAGCAATGTGGCGCCTGCCGCCCGCGCGGCCTCGGCCAGCAGCGCGGCGCTGTCGGCCATCAAACTCTCATAGTCCTCGCCGGCCCGGTACCATTCCAGCATCGTGAATTCGGGATGGTGCAGCGCCGTGCGCTCGCGGTTGCGGAAGACGCGGGCGAAATCGAAGATCCGCGGCTCGCCCGCCGCCAGCAGCTTCTTGGCGGCGAATTCGGGCGAGGTGTGCAGGTAATAGGGGTGGCCCGCGCCGGCATCGTCGATCAAGACCGTCGCAAAGCCGTGGAGATGCGTCTCGTTGCCAGGCGAGAGCTGCAGGATCGCCGCCTCGACCTCGACGAAATCGCGCGCCTCGAACCAGCGCCGGAGCGCACTCTTGATGCGCCCGCGCGCCAGCAAGGCGTGCCGGCGGTCGGCATGGATGTCCGGCCGCCAGAAGGGAGGAGGTCCGTCGTTCATAGGGTCTCGCGTCAAAGCGTCTGACAGCTTCCGTTTCGCCCGCGAATGCGGTAGTTGCGCGGCAACGAATTCGAATAGCGCGCGCAAGAGCCGCGCACCAGTCAAGGAAGCTTCACGTGGTTAAGGTCATCGCTTCATCCGTCCGCAAGGGCAATGTGCTCGAGCTCGACGGGCATCTCTGCTCGGTTCTCTCGGCCGAGAGCTTCTTCCCCGGCAAGGGCACGCCGACGACACAGATCGACATGCGCCGGATCCATGACGGCACCAAGATGACGCAGCGCTACAAGACGACCGAGCAGGTCGAGCGCGCCTATGTCGAGGATCGCGATTACACCTATCTCTACCAGGACGGCGAGCAATACGTCTTCATGAACCCCGAAACCTTCGACCAGATCAACGTCGATGGCGACGTGGTCGGCGACATGGCGCCCTATCTCCAGGAAGGCATGAAGGTCTCGCTCTCGGTGTTCGAGGAGAAGGCGGTCTCGATCGAATTGCCGCAGCGCGTCGTCGTCGAGGTCGCCGAGACCGAGCCGGTCACCAAGGGCCAGACCGCCTCGTCCTCCTACAAGCCCGCGATCCTGGTCAACGGCGTGCGCACCGCCGTTCCCCCGCATATCGGGCCCGGCGTCCGCATCGTGGTGATGACGGAGACCGGCGCCTATGTCGAGCGCGCCAAGGATTGATCTCGGGGAGGATTGATCTCGGCGCGCTTTGTTCGCAGCCGGCCCCTGTATACGGCGTGGCAGCAACTATATTCGCGATGCGACGGGCCCATCCGGGCCCGTCTTCGTATCCGAGGATGATCTGATGCCATTGACCGCCCGCTCCGCCGCGTTTGCCGGCTTCATCCAGACGCTCAAGGCGCTCGACGCCATCCTCGACAAAGCGGCCGCGCAGGCCGCCGAGCGCAAGATCGACCCGGCGGTTCTGCTGTCGTCGCGGCTGTCGCCCGACATGCTGCCCTTCACGCGCCAGATTCAGCTCGCCTGCGATTTCGCCAAGAACGCGGCGGCACGGGTCAGCGGCGCCGAGAATCCGAAATTTCCCGACGAAGAGACCACCGTCGCCGAGCTCAAGGCGCGCATCGCCAAGGTGCTGGCCTTCGTCGCGAACACCGATGATGCAGCGCTGGATGCGGGCCTCGCCAAGGATGTGACCTTCCCGCGCGGCCCGTCGGCGACGGTGACGATGAAGGGCGAGACCTACCTCACGCGCTTTGCCGTGCCGAACTTCTATTTCCACGCCACGACCGCCTATGCGATCCTGCGCGAGAACGGCATCCAGATCGGCAAGAGCGACTTCCTGCACGGCGTTCTCGACGCCTGAGCTCTTTAGCGGGGAGGCAAGATGAAACGCCGCGATGCAACGCGGATCGAGCGCGCCACGGCCGACGACGCCGCCGAGATCGCCGAGCTCTATCTTGCCTCCCGCACTCAAGCCCTGCCGTTCCTGCGTCGTGTCCACAGCGACGCGCAGACGCGCCGCTGGATTGCCGACACGCTTTTGACGACTCGCGAAACCTGGATCGCCAGATCGGGCGAGAGCATCGTCGGCGTCCTCGCTTTGCAGGGCGAGGATCTCGACCAGCTCTACCTGCTGCCGGGCTGGTATCGCCGCGGCATCGGTTCGCTGATGCTCACCAAGGCCAAGGAGCTGAGCCCGGCCCGGCTCACGCTGTTCACCTTCCAGCGCAATGCCCGCGCCCGCGCCTTCTACGAAGCTCATGGCTTCCACATCGTCGAGATGGGCGACGGGACAGGCAATGAGGAAGGTGAACCGGACATCCTCTATGAATGGCGTCCGGACCGAAGCTGATGCGCGCCCTTGAAACCGCCGCATTGCTCTCCCATATAGGGATCACGACGATGTCGAGGGCGTTCCACTGTCCTCCAGCGTCGGTGAAGACGGCCATGAGCCGAACGTTTGACGCCGGATGTACGCGCAGCCGTTCAGGACATGGCCGTTGGTTCTTCCAGGGCCCGTAGCGGTTATCCGCTGCGGGTCTTTTCGTATCAGCGGTCTTTTCGCGTCAACCTTGCAGGAACTCGTTGTTCAGGCGCTCCTCGCCGAGCGTGCTCGCCGGGCCGTGGCCGGGCAGGAACTGAACGTCGTCGCCCAGCGGCAGGAGCTTGGCCTTGATGCCGGCGATCAACGTCTCGTGGCTGCCATAGGGAAAATCGGTGCGGCCGACCGAGCCGGCGAAGACCGTGTCGCCCGCCAGCAGGAAGCGCAGGTCCTTCTGGAAGAAGGTGACATGGCCCGGCGTATGGCCGGGTACATGCGCGACCGAGAAGGCGACCTCCCCGACCGTGACTTCATCGCCCTCAGTGAGCCAGCGCGTCGGCGTCACCGGCCTGATGCCGCGCATGTCGAAGCGCAGGCCCGAGGCCGGCAGATCGTCGAGCAGGAACTTGTCCGCCTCATGGGGACCGATGACCGGCACCGACAAGGCGTCGGCGAGATCGGCCGCGCCACCGGCATGGTCGATATGGCCGTGCGTCAGCCAGATCGCGACGGGCGTCACCGAAAGCTCGCCCAAGGCGCGCTGGATCTGCGGGACATCGCCGCCGGGATCGACGATCGCAGCCTGCATCGTCTTGGTGCACCAGACGATGGAGCAATTCTGCTGGAAGGGCGTCACCGGCACGACGGCGATGCTCAGCGGGGCGGTCGTATCGCTAGTCATCCATCAATCCCGTGGCTGCTCACATCAAAAACCCGGCAGTGACATATCGCAGAGCCGCAGTGCGACAGCCATACTCCAAATGCCGCCTTGCCCAAACCCATTCGCCGCGGTGCATTTCGAGGGCGAGGCGATTGCGAGGTGAATTGGGATGCACGATGAGGCGCCGGGCCGGGCCCAGTCACAGCATTTCAGCAAAAGCAGCTAAGTTTCCGGCTCTCAGATAGGGCAGGCTATCCGCCATGGTACGGGATCGCACAGAACGGGATTATCGCGCTCGGGTGGCGCGTGCGGTTGCGGCCATCATCGGCAATCCAATCGCCGACCTGCATCTCGACGACCTGGCACGCCTCGCGCATTTCTCGCCTTTCCATTTTCACCGCGTCTACGCCGGCGTGGTGGGTGAGACCGTGACCGCCACGCTCCGTCGCGTCCGGCTGGCTCTCGCGACACGCCTCCTGACCAGCTCCGACGACAGCGTCACGCAAGTGGCGCTGACTATCGGCTATGACAGCCCGCAAGCCTTCACCCGCGCCTTTCACCAGTTCACCGGACAGTCGCCGCGTGCTTTTCGGCAGCAGATGAGGCGCGCGATCCTCACTGTCGACGGGGCGTTCGTCGACGACGACGAAGCCACGCCGACCGTGAAGATCGTCGAGCGACCGGCGCAGCGGTTGCATGCGCTGCGCCATGTCGGGTCGTTCGCGACCATTCCTCACACGCACAGGCAACTGCGTCTGCGCGCCGGCACGCGAGCCATCTCGGAGAAATGGGGCGCCTCCTTCGGCAATCCCCGATATGCCGACCGTTTCAGTTATTACGCCGCCATCGCCTCGCCCGATCCCTGGCCAGAGGGTTCCGAAGTCGAAACGCTCGAGCTCCCCGGCGGCCGCTATGTCGTGCTCCGGCTGGTGGGTCCGTACACCCGCATCAACGCTGCCGCACAGGCAATCTATAGGAGGTGGATGCCGGACAGCGGCTACGAGCCGGATGATCGGCCCACGCTGGAGCATTATCTCGATACGTCGTCGCGCGGAATAGCGCCCGCCGCCCTGCGTACCGACCTGTTCATCCCCATCCGCAACGCGAGCGCGCCATGAATCTCCGCCGCCTGCTCCCCTGCATCGCCCTTGGTCTTGGGCTTGGCCTTGGCCTTGGCCTTGGCCTTGCGGCCTCACTGGCACAGGCAGCCGGGTTCAAAGCCGTCGACATCCCTGCCGAAGGCGCACTCCAGCCGCTCAAAGGAGCGGTCTGGTATCCATGCAGCCAGCAGCCGAGCGCGGTACGGCTCGGACCTTTCGCCATGTCCGTCAGCATGAACTGCCGGCTCGCGGGCGAGAAGCGCCCGCTCATCGTGATCTCGCATGGCAGGACCGGCAGCTTCCTCGGACATCGCGATACGGCCGAGGCTCTGGCAGATGTCGGCTTCATCGTCGTCGCCATCAATCACCCCGGCGACACCAGCCAGGACAAGAGCCGCACGGCTGAGTTCTCGGTCTTCGTCGAGCGGCCGGCCGACATCAAGCGCGCGGTCGATTACATGCTCGGCTCATGGCCCGATGCGGCCAGGATCGATGCCGGGCGGATCGGTTTCTTCGGCTTTTCCCGGGGCGGCTATACCGGGTTCGTCGCCATCGGCGCCACCCCATATTTCGGCAAGCGCCTGAGACTCTGCGAGGACAAGAGCGACCCGCTGTGCGAGCAGGTTCGCGCGGGAAGACTTCCGCAACTCAGCCATGATCCACGCATCAAGGCGGCCGTCATCGCCGATCCGCTCAGCGTCTTCTTTACGGAGGAGAGCTTCAGGAACGTGCGGGTGCCGGTTCAGCTCTGGGGCTCCGAGCGCGGCGGCGACGGCGTGACCCCGGCCAGCATCGTGGGCATAGCCAGCCTGCTGCCGATGAAACCCGATTTCCGCGTCGTGCCGGGCTCCCAGCATTTTTCCTTCCTGCCGCCCTGCCCGGCGGAGCTCGCCCAATCGGCTGCGGATCTCTGCAGCGATCAGCCCGGTTTCGACCGAGCCGCTTTCCATGCCGATTTCAACGCCGGCGTGCTCGCCTTCTTCAAGGCGCAGCTCGGCCAGCCACCTGAGGCCCGATAGAATCAGCGCTTGCCGCAGCGATTGGCGAGCAGCACGCGGTATTCGGCCAGCTCGGTATCCATCAAGCCGACATTCTGTTCGCGCTGGGCACCGCTCTGGCAGGTCGCGAACACCGAACGCGCGCTCTGCAGGAAGCCCACATGCTCGCGCCAGGTCCGGCATTGCGTCGCCTGATCGGCCGTCGCGACCGCCTGCAATCGTGTCAGCTGGCGGCGCAGCGCGCCTTCATTCTGGAACAGGTCGCGCGAGCAGGTCGCGGGCGCACCCGCCCGCCCCTGCGCCATCGCCTCGCCTGCCGTGGCGAGCACGGCAAATCCGAGGCATGCGGTTCCGAAGCTTGCGGCAGCAAAACCCCTCATCCGAGGTTCAACTCCTTGAAGAAGTCGTTGCCCTTGTCGTCGATGACGATGAAGGCCGGAAAATCCTCGACCTCGATGCGCCAGACCGCCTCCATGCCGAGTTCGGGGTATTCCAGGACCTCGACCTTCTTGATGCAGTCCTGCGCAAGCCGCGCGGCGGGACCGCCGATCGAGCCGAGATAGAAGCCACCATGCGTCTTGCAGGCTTCCCGAACCGCGGCGGAACGGTTGCCCTTGGCGAGCATCACCATCGAACCGCCGAAGGACTGGAACTGGTCGACGAAGGAATCCATCCGGCCGGCCGTGGTCGGCCCAAACGAGCCCGAGGCCATGCCCTCGGGCGTCTTGGCCGGGCCGGCGTAATAGACCGGGTGGTTCTTGAAATAATCGGGCATGCCCTGCCCGGTCTCCAGCCGCTCGCGAATCTTGGCATGGGCCGAGTCGCGCGCCACGATGATCGTGCCGGTCAGCGAGAGCCGGGTCTTGACCGGATATTGCGACAGCGTCTTGAGGATCTCGCTCATCGGACGGTTGAGATCGACCTTGACGACCGCGCCGCCGAGCGAAGCATCCTCGACCTCGGGCAGATATTTGGCCGGGTTGGTCTCCAGCGCCTCGAGATAGATGCCGTCTTTGGTGATCTTGCCCTTGGCCTGGCGATCGGCCGAGCATGAGACGCCGAGCCCGATCGGCAGCGAGGCGCCATGGCGCGGCAGGCGGATGACGCGAACGTCATGGCAGAAATACTTGCCGCCGAACTGTGCACCGACGCCGAGCGACTGCGTCAGCTTATGCACCTCCTCCTCCATCTCAAGATCGCGGAAGGCATGGCCGGAGGGCGAGCCCTTGGTCGGCAGCGCGTCGAGATATTTCGTCGAGGCGAGCTTGACGGTCTTGAGGTTCTGCTCGGCCGAGGTGCCGCCGATGACGATGGCAAGGTGGTAGGGCGGGCAGGCGGCGGTGCCCAGCGTCAGGATCTTCTCCTTCAGGAACGCCATCATGCGGTCCTTGGTCAGGAGCGAGGGCGTCGCCTGGAACAGGAAGGTCTTGTTGGCGGAGCCGCCACCCTTGGCGACGAAGAGGAATTTGTAGGCGTCCTCGCCCTCGGCATAGATGTCGATCTGCGCCGGCAGGTTGGTCGCGGTGTTCTTCTCCTCGAACATCGAGAGCGGAGCGACCTGGGAATAGCGCAGATTGCGCTTGAAATAGGCGTCGGCGACACCTTCGCCGAGCGCCGCCTCGTCATCGCCATCGGTCCAGATTTTGCGGCCCTTCTTGCCCATGATGATCGCCGTGCCGGTATCCTGGCACATCGGCAGCACGCCGCCGGCCGAGATGTTGGCGTTCTTCAGGAGGTCATAGGCGACGAACTTGTCGTTTGAGGTCGCCTCGGGATCGTCGAGGATTTTTGCCAGCTGGGCGAGATGGCCCGGCCGCAGCAGATGGTTGATGTCGATGAAGGCCTGTTCGCTGAGTTGGCGGATCGCCTCGCGCGAAACCGTCAGAACCTCGCGATCGCCGAGTTTCTCGACCGAGATCCCTTCGCTGCCCAGCTTGCGATAAGGCGTGGCGTCGTCGCCGAGCGGGAAGAGATCGACATGCGTATAGGCCATGGACGGAGGCTCCGAGGCGGGGTGACGCGCCACGCTCAGAACCATCTCAGCGCAACGCCATTGTGCATGGCGTCATAGCGGCTTGGCGCACGCTGTCCAAGCCCAGCTTCAAACGGTTCCAGTCAGGCCGCCTTCGCGGCCGACTCCGCCAGGATCGCGTAGATCGCAGCCGGGTCGCGGGCCTTGCGGACCTGCTCCAGCACGGCATGGTTGCGCAGCACGCGAGCAACGCGGGCAAGCGCCTTGAGATGGTCGGCGCCGGCGCCCTCGGGCGCGATCAGCACGAAGATGATGTCGACGGGCTGGCCGTCCAGTGCGTCGAAATCGACCGGCTTTTCGGCGCGGGCGAACAGCCCGACCAACCTGTCGATGCCGGGCATGCGCCCATGGGGAATCGCGATGCCATCGCCGATACCCGTGGAACCGAGGCGCTCGCGTTGGAGCAGCGCCTCGAAGAGCTCGCGCTCAGGCAAGCCGGTAATCATCGCCGCGTGTTGGGCGAGTTCCTGCAGCGCCTGCTTCTTGCCATTGGCCCGCAGCGGCGAAATCACCGCAGCCGGTGTCAGGAGATCGATCAGCGTCATGCGCCAGTCCATGCATGTCCCGTGCCGGCCCGGAGAGCCATGCAGCGCGGGTCAGATTTGAAAGCCGGGGAGCCTCCCGCTGGCCTTACGACAGCGACGCCGGGGGATCGATCCACCCGATATTGCCGTCGCGCCGGCGGTATACGACGTTCATCCGGCCATTGCCAGCATGGCGGAAGATGACGACGGGAGCGCCGGTCAAATCGAGTTCGGCGACAGCGTCGCCAACCGTCATGACATGGAAGGATTTGGTGGCTTCGGCCACGATAACCGGGTGATCTCCGGCCATATCGAGCTCGATCTCCTCGAGATCGTCGTCCGGCGCCGCAATCACATAGCTGGGGATTTCGATGCCGGCCTCGCGGCCATTGGTCGAAGCCGAGCGGTCCTTCAATCGACGCTTGTAACGACGCAGCCGTTTCTCGATGCGTTCGGCCATCTTGTCGAGGCTGGCATAGGCGTCATGCGCCGTACCCGAAGCCTCGAGCGTGATTCCAGAGGACAGATGCAGCACGCCGTCGGTCTTGAACGCCGTACCGTCCTTGGCGACGGTGAC
The DNA here is from genome assembly GCF_001741865.1 of Bosea vaviloviae. Taxonomy (NCBI): domain Bacteria; kingdom Pseudomonadati; phylum Pseudomonadota; class Alphaproteobacteria; order Hyphomicrobiales; family Alloboseaceae; genus Allobosea; species Allobosea vaviloviae. The sequence continues at coordinate 2,041,139 of NZ_CP017147.1, read as the reverse complement.
GTGACCTTGATAGCCGCCCTCGTAATATTTGCTGAGCGCGGCCGCGACGCGGGTCTCGGCCTGGCCGCGAAGGGCCTCGCCGACATCGAGATTCTTGCCGGAGATTCGCAAGCTCATGGAGTGCTTCCCCTTATTAACCATGGCCAGTAGCCGGCCATCCTTAGGAGGTAAGAACGGGGTCACGGGGATGTCAATGCGTTGATCGGCTTTCATGACCGGCATGTCCATAAGGACGAGCGAGACAGAAAATGTACACGGAATCGCCGCACCTGAATGGAAGAATGATCCAGCCTGGTACGGCAGTTTCATGGTGACAGTCTCACCTTGGGACGCGGCTCGACTTGCGTGGTGCCGCATCGGGAGTTCACGAAGGTACGGAGGCGAAAAACCTCGGACGGCGGCTCAGCGGCTGCCCATCGCCATCGCGACCTTCTCGCGGCGGCGCTCCATCGATGAGGGAATGCGCAGCGATTCGCGGTATTTCGCGACGGTGCGCCGCGCGATGTCGATGCCACCCGCCTTGAGCCTGGCGACGATGGCGTCATCCGAGAGCACGTCCGCCGGCGTTTCGTCGTCGATCATCTGCTTGATGCGGAAGCGCACCGCCTCGGCCGAATGCGCCTCGCCATAGCCGGTCGCGGCGATGGCAGCCGAGAAGAAGTACTTCATCTCGAAAACACCGCGCGAGCAGATCAGATATTTGTTCGAGGTCACACGCGAGACGGTCGATTCATGCATGCCGATGGCGTCCGCCACCGTCTTGAGGTTCAGCGGCCGCAGATGCTCGACGCCATGGGCGAAGAAGCCGTCCTGCTGGCGCACAATCTCGCTGGCGACTTTCAGGATGGTGCGGGCGCGCTGCTCCAGCGAGCGCGTCAGCCAGTTCGCGGTCTGCAGGCATTCAGCGATGAAAGCCTTGTCCTCATCGCTGCGCGCCGCCCTGGAGACGCGGGCGTGATAGGTCTGGTTGATCAGCACGCGCGGCAGCGTGTCGGGGTTGAGGTCGACCAGCCAGGAGCCGTCGGGCGCCGAGCGGATGAAGACGTCGGGCACCACCGTCTCGGCCGTCGCGCCGCCGAAACCGCGCCCGGGCTTGGGATCGAGCCGCCGAATCTCGGCGACCATATCGGCGATGTCCTCGTCATCGACGCCGCAGATGCGCTTCAGCGCCGCGAAATCACGCTTGGCGACGAGATGGAGATTGGCGACCAGCGTCTGCATCGCCGGGTCGAAGCGGTTGCGGTCACGTAGCTGGATCGAGAGGCATTCGCAGACGTCGCGCGCCGCAACGCCCGAGGGATCGAAGCCCTGGACGATGCTCAGGACGCCCTCGATCCGCGCCACCGTGATGCCGAGCCGCTCGGCCATCTCCGCGACCGGTTCGCCGAGATAACCCGAATCATCCACCGCATCGATGAGGTGCCGGCCGATGATCCGGTCCGCCGGGTCGGTGACCGCCAGATCGAGCTGGCCGCTGAGATGATCATGGAGGGACGCCTCCACCGTCAGCCCGCTCTCGAAACCGTCCGGCCCCTCCTCGAAGGACCCACCGGAGCCGCCATAGGCGCCGCCGATGATCGGCAGGGAATCGGCGCCGCGCGTGTCGAGCCGCGCCACGCTGGGCTGCTCACCCTGGAAGACGTTGTCGAGCCCGGTGCCGAGCCGGTTTTCCATGCCTTCCTGGCTGTTCAGGCTCTCCGAGCGGGCAAAGGTCTCAGCATCGACAGCGAGCGGCCCGTCGCCGCCATTGGCGCGCAGAGGCCCCTCCGTCACATCGTCGCGCTCCAGCAACGGATTCCGCTCAAGCTCGCCCTCGACGAAGCTCTGCAGCTCCAGATGCGACAATTGCAGAAGCTTGATCGCCTGCAGAAGTTGCGGCGTCATCACCAGGGACTGGCCCTGGCGCAGCTCCATGCGCGGCATCATCGCCATTGCGCTCGTAACCCTTTCATGCCAGCGCGCCATTTCGGCACGCTTCTTGCCTGTGGCTAGAGCCTAGCGGCGCGAGAGCGGCGCGTCAAAGCCCTTGCCTCAGCATTGAGCAGGGAAGTTAATGCGCTGCAGCATGAAGCCGCGATTGCGGCTGAATCACCCGGTCTCAGCGGCTCAGAGCCGGAAATCCTCGCCCAGATAAACCCGGCGGACATCGGGATTGGCGATGATCTCGGCCGGCGAGCCTTCCGTCAGCACGCGGCCGGTGTGGATGATATAGGCGCGATCGACGAGGCCGAGCGTCTCGCGGACATTGTGGTCGGTGATCAGCACGCCGATGCCGCGATCGGTCAATTGCCGCACCAGCGCCTGGATGTCGCCGACAGCGATCGGGTCGATGCCGGCGAAAGGCTCGTCAAGCAGGATGAAGGAGGGCTTGCCGGCGAGCGCACGCGCGATCTCGCAGCGCCGCCGTTCGCCGCCTGACAGCGCGATCGAAGGCGCCTTGCGCAGCCGGGCGATGTTGAACTCCTCGAGCAACTGGTCGAGCTGGCGCTCGCGCGCCTTGCGGTTGGGCTCGACCACTTCGAGCACGGCGCGGATATTGTCCTCGACGCTCAGGCCCCGGAAGATCGAGGCCTCCTGCGGGAGATAGCCGATGCCGAGCCGGGCGCGCTGGTACATCGGCAAATCGGTGATGTCGTTGCCTTCGAGCGAGATGACGCCGAGATCGGCGGGGACGAGCCCGGTGATCATGTAGAAGATCGTGGTCTTGCCGGCGCCGTTGGGGCCGAGCAGGCCGACCGCCTCGCCCTGGCGCACGAACAGGCTCGCCTCCGTGACGACCGTGCGCCCGCCATAGCTCTTGCGCAGCCCGCTGACGGCGAGCACGCCCGGTCCGCCGATCGCCGCTGCGACCGGCACGGTGTCAGTGCCCTCGCGCGCGCCGAACAAGCCGCGAATGCGGCCAAACAGGCCCGGGCCGCCGCGTGCCATCACGGCCTGAGAGAGATCGGTTTGCGGCGTATCGGAAATGGTCACTGCGAGCGCTGGCCTGGTCTGGGAACGGAGAGGGGCCGGCGCCCCGTGAGTGGGTCTTTACGAAGCGGTTCTTAATTCGTCGGCGTGGCAGGGCGCGCGCCGCCGGCAGCCGGCTTGGCAGGCGTGGGCTTGCCCGCCTCGTTCTTGCCGGCCTCGGTCGAGTTCGGCACGAAGAAGCCCTGCACGCGACCACCGGCATTGGTCTCGACATTGGCGATGCCGGTAACGGTGTTGTAGGTCAGCTTCTCGCCGCGCGTGATATTGGGACCGTCGTTCAGCGCAACATTGCCGGTCATGATCACGACATTGTGGGCGCGGTCGAAGACCGCATTATCCGAGGTCGCGGCCTGGGTCTTGGAGACCACCGTGACCGGCCCTTTGCATTCGATGCGCTTGATGCTGCTGTCGTTCGCATTGCCGCCGGCCGGCGGCGCAGCGGCGGGTGCGGCGGCAGGCGCGGCGGTCGAAGCGGTCGCCTTCGCGGCTCCAGCTCCACCCTGCTGACCGTTGCGCCCCTCATAGAACACGGTCATCACCGTGCAACGCACCGTCGTTTCGCCCTGCACCGCCACGACATTGCCGGTGAAGACGGCCCGATTCTCCTTGTCGAGCACATCGAGCTTGTCGGCGTCGATCTTGATCGGCTCCTTGCTGTCGCCGCCGAGCCCGCCAAGCGCCGAATCGCCACCGCCACGGGCCTTCTTCGCCTGCGCCTGGGCGGCCCCGGGAACCAGCGCGGCGAAAGCAAGCGCGGCAGTCAGGACGAATAGGGCCGTTTTGCCGGCCAGGGCGGTCTTGCCGGCCAGGGCAGTCTTGCCGATCGTTCCAGGAAGCTTTGACGCTTGGCGCATGTCACTGTCTCGTTTCGGTGTCGGGAAGGCCAGCGGGCGACGCCGCCGCGCCGTCTGCCGGAACAACCTGGCGCGGCGCCAGCAGTTCCGGCGCCGGCGTGCTGCCTTGACGTTCGGGGCCGGCGAGCGTGCCGGCCGGAGCATTCAGGATAACCGCACGGACATGTCCCTGGAAAGCGATCAGCGCACCATTATCCTTCACATCGAGCGTATCGGCATCGATGGTGGTCGTGCCGAGATTGACCTTGACCGGTTCCTTCGAGACCACCGTGCCGCCTTTGAAGTCGATATCGGCGGTGCGCATGTGGATATCATAGCCCGTTTCGGTGCGGACATGGACATTATCGACGAGCTGAAGCTTTTCCTTCTGCGTGTCGAACAAGCCTGTCCGCGAGCTGACCGTGACCCAGCCCTCGCGCTCCATCTGGATCCGGGCCGTCAGCGCCATCAGCTCGACCTGCGTCGGGTTGCGGATATCCTGCAAGGCGGCCTCGGCGTTGACTTCATAGGGCCGGTTATCCTTGCGGTAGCCGGAGAGCTTGGGCGTCTCCATCTTGACCTTGCCGTTCGAGATGCCGACCGCGCCGAGCGACACATTCGCCAGGCCGCGCAGCGGATTCAAGAACGGTGCCACGACCAGCCCGAGCACCGCGACGACCGCAGTGATCGGGATGGCGCGACGCAACAGGCGCACCAATAGCGTATGCCGGCGCGCCGCCTTGAAGGCAGCCAGCCGGTGGGCGGCGTCCCCCGAGGACGGCCCAGTCCAGTCGTTCGATGTCATAGCCACAGTCATGCCCCGCGCAATGGCAGTCGCTAACGGCTTTTTCGTGTCGCCAGCCTGGCAGCATCGCGCCCCTCGCGCCGCCTGCTTCGCTCCAGACAGACGCTGGATGACTTAGAATTTGTCAAGTATGCGCGAAGATATCGTTTTCCGCCCAGCCGGAGAGATCGAGCTCGGCGCGATGCGGCAGGAAGCCGAAACAGGCCTGCGCCAGCTCGGTGCGGCCCTCCCGCGCCAGCATCGCATCCAGCCGCGCCTGCAGCGCATGCAGGTGCAGCACGTCGGACGCGGCATAGGTGAGCTGCGCCTCGCTCAACGTGTCGGCGCCCCAATCCGAGGATTGCTGCTGCTTCGACAATTCGATTCCCAACAGCTCCCTGACCAGATCCTTCAGGCCGTGGCGGTCGGTATAGGTGCGCGTCAGCTTGGAGGCGATCTTGGTGCAATAGATCGGGCCGGTGACGACGCCGAAGGCCTGGCGCAGCACGGCGACGTCGAAGCGCGCGAAATGGAACAGCTTCAGCACCGACGGATCGGTGAGCAGGCGGATCAGGTTCGCCGGCGTCTCGCCGTCCTTCAGGATCTGCACGACATCGGCGGTGCCGTCGCCGCGCGAGAGCTGCACCACGCAGAGCCGGTCGCGATGCGGGTTCAGGCCGAGCGTCTCGGTATCGATCGCGACGCTGGGGCCGGCGACGAAGCCGTCAGGCAGATCACCGCGATGGAAACGGATCGTCATGGCGCAAACCTCGCTCTGCGGCGCAAGCGCCCCGTGAAACCTGACTGACGCATTCCTTGCGGCAGCCGCTCCGCAGCTAGCGGCGCGGCTGTCGCCATTCAAGCCTTTTCCGCGTTAACCTTCTATTCACCATAAACTTCCTTCGCCCACCCATGCATGCGAGAACGGCAGGATCGGAGCCTCGCCATGTCCCTTTTCCGCCTGCTGACCGATTTCGATGGACGCATCGGGCTTACCCGCTTCTGGTTCGGCAGCGCCCTGGTGGCGCTGATGCTTCTCGCGATCCAGCATGGTGCGCCGCATCTCGCCGGGCGACATACCGGCCCGATCATCGCCTTCGCCAATGCCTTTGCCCTGTTTCCCTGGGCCGCGCTGGCGGCCAAGCGCTCGACCGATCGTGGCGGCACGGCGCTGTTCGGCATCCTGCTGGTCTGCGCGATGGTGCTGCCCGGCCAGCTCAAGCCGTTCCTGTCATCCTATGTCTGGGGGCCTTCGCTCGACACGATAGCGCTGCTTGCCTGGCTGGTCGCTCTCGTCGATCTGGGGATGCTGCCTTCCGTCCATGACGACGAGCGGGTTGCGGAGGCTGCGGCCGATGCTAAAGCGAGGGCATGGACCAAGAGCTCGACGCACCCCTCCTCGCCTTCGACCCAACCGATCCCGTCGCCCTGACACAGGCGCTGGTGCGCTGCCCGTCGGTGACGCCGGCGGAGGGCGGCGCTTTGTCGCTGCTCGCGGCCGTGCTGGCTTCGGCGGGCTACAGCGTGCACCGTCCCGTCTTCAGCGCGGACGGCATGCCCGATATCGAGAACCTTTATGCCCGCATCGGCACAGAGGGACCCGTCCTCGCCATTGCCGGCCATAGCGATGTCGTGCCGGTCGGCGACGCCGAGGCCTGGACGCGCGATCCCTTCGGCGGGGAGATCGTCGACGGCGTGCTCTATGGGCGCGGCGCCTGCGACATGAAGGGCGGCCTCGCCGCCATGGTGTCCGCCGCCTTGCGCTTCCGCCGCGACAACCCGCAGGCCCCCGGCTCGATCGCCTTCCTGATCACCGGTGATGAGGAAGGCCCCGCAATCAACGGCACGGTCAAGCTGCTGGCCTGGGCGCAGAGCCAAGGCCAGCGCTTCGACCACTGCCTGCTCGGCGAGCCGACCAATCCCGCGAGCATGAGTGACATGATCAAGATCGGCCGGCGCGGCTCGCTGACCGGCAAGCTCACGGTCAACGGCAAACAGGGCCATGTCGGCTACCCCCACCTCGCCGACAATCCGATTCGCGGCATGGTGCGGCTGCTGGCGGCGCTCGACGCGGCGCCGCTCGATGGTGGCACCGCGCATTTCGACCCGAGCAATCTCGAAGTCACGACGCTCGACGTCGGCAATCCCTCGAGCAATGTCGTGCCGGCGCAGGCCAAGGCCGTGTTCAATATCCGCTTCAACGATGTCTGGACGCCCGACACGCTCGCCGCCGAGATCGAGCGGCGTTTGCGCGAGGCAGCCGGCAACCTGGTGCGGTACGAATTGACCTTCCAGCCGACCAACGCCGTCGCCTTCCTGACCGAGCCCGGCCCCTTCGTCGCCATGGTCGCGGATGCGGTCGAGGCCGAGACCGGCAAGCGCCCGGCGCTGTCGACCACCGGCGGCACCTCCGACGCCCGCTTCATCAAGAACTATTGCCCGGTGGTGGAGTATGGCGTCGTCGGCCAGACCATGCATCAGATCGATGAGCGCGTCGCCGTGGCGGACCTGACGGCGCTGGAGCGGATCACGCACAGGCTGCTCGACAGCTATTTTGCACCGCAACATGCACCTTGACCATCGCGGCCGGCATGCCAATATGAGTCTTAGACGAAAGTCTAAGATTGATCATTGGAGTGTCGGCCATGGCGCTTGCTGCCGATGATGTGGCGCGCTCTCTGCGCGGCTCGTGGCGTCTGATGTCCCAGGGCGCCAAAGCGCTGCCGGAACTCGATTTGTCGAGCGAGGGCTTCCTGCGTTCCTATGGCGCAGCCGTGCTGACGCTGCCGGCGATGGTCGCGGTGCTCGCTGCCGAACGGAGCATCGCCGGCCTTCCCAATAGCGATGGCTTGTTTCATTCGGCGCCGCTGGTGATCGCCGTCATCGCCTCGCAGGCCGCCGCCTTCCTCTGCGTGCCGGCGCTGCTCGTCGCGCTCGCCCCGCATCTCACGCGCTCCCCTGCCCTGTCGGGCTTCATCATCGCCTGGAACTGGACTGAGATCCTCTCGGCCGGCCTGCTGGCGGTCCCGGCCGCCGTGCATGCGATCGGCTGGTCGACGCCCGAGATCGCCGCGATGCAATGGCTCGCCTTCGCGGCGATCGTGGCGCGGCTGCGCTACGCCGCCGCCAAGGTGACGCTCGGCGCGGAGCATGGCCTCGCCATGACGATCGTCTGCGCCAGCTTCCTTGGCCAGTTTGGCCTCGCGCGGCTGCTGGGGCTGTGGGGCTTCTAGAGCAGGGTGCAAAAAAGCGGGAACCGGTTTTTCGCACCCTGCTCTACTGGAACCACGCCGTCATTCCGGGGCAGGCCGAAGGCCTGAGCCTGGAACCCATATCCTCAGGTGGGGACGGGTAAGGCGCGACGGCGGTAGCACCCGATCTTGCAACTCCGTGGTTATGGGTTCAGGGCTCGATCCTGCGGATCGCTCTGGAATGACGGCGGTGTTTCCAAATCAGGTCATGCTGCTCTAGTAATCCACGCCCGCCAGATAGAGCCCCGAGGGCGGCGCCAGCGCCGCGCATTGCGAGCGGTCGCGCGCCGCCAGGACCTTGCCGAGCTTGTTTTCCGGCCAACGCCCGGCCCCGACCATCTTCAGGCAGCCGACCATGGAGCGGACCTGATGATGCAGGAAGGAGCGGGCATGGACATAGGCCACGATCTCGGCTCCCTCGCGCCGGACGTCGAAGCGGTCGAGCGTGCGCATCGGGCTGTTGGCCTGGCATTCGGCGGCGCGGAAGGTCGTGAAGTCGTGATGGCCCAGCAGGGCCTTGGCCGAGCGGTCCATCGCCTCGTGATCGAGCCTGATCGGAACATGCCAGAGCCTGTCGCGATCGAGCGCCGGCTGGGCGCGGCGGTCGAGGATACGGTAGATGTAATAGCGCCGCTTTGCCGAGATGCGGGCGTCGAAATCGCCGGGCACGATCTCTGCGCTGACGACGGCGACAGGCAGGTGCTTCAGCCGCGCATTGGTCGCGTCGCGCACGACGTCGCTGCGCCAGTCCTTGTCGAGATCGACATGGGCGACCTGATGCGTCGCATGCACCCCGGCATCGGTGCGGCCGGCGCAATGCAGGCGCACGGCATGACCGCAGAAGCCTTCGATCGATTCCTCGACACTCTGCTGCACCGACGGCCCGTTGAGCTGGCGCTGCCAGCCCGAGAACGGCGTGCCATCATATTCGATGACGAGCTTGTAGCGCGGCATCAGAGCCTGATGCCGAACAATGCACGGCGGTTTTCGGGCAACGTCATGCTCATACTCTAGAGCATTTCCGCGTTTCTACGAATCGCGAAAATGCTCTAGCTCCTTGTTTTGACGCGTTTTCTTCACGCGAACCGGTGTCCACTTCGCTCGAAAACGCTCTAGAGCTTCGCGCCGGCCGTAAGCTTCGTCCCACGCAGGAATTCCGCCCCGGTGACAGGTCGCCCGCCGGCGCGCTGGACCTGCAGCAGCTTCACCGCGCCCTCCGCGCAAGCGACGGTGCCCTCGCCGTCGAGCAAGGTGCCGGGCTCGGCCGCCCCACCCGCCAGCGCCGTGCGCAAGATCTTCAATCGCTCCGGGCCCTTGCCGAGATCGATCTCGGCGAAAGCACCGGGAAAGGGCGAGAGACCACGCACGAGGTCATGAACCTGCTTGGCCGGGCGCGCCCAGTTCAGCTTCGCCTCGGCATTGCCGATCTTGGCGGCGTAGCTCACGCCCTCCTCCGGCTGCGGCGTGAAGCGCAAGCCGCCGCGGCCGAGTGCCGCCAGCGCGCGCACCATCAGATCCGCGCCCAGCGGCGCCAGCCGGTCGTGCAATTCGCCCGCCGTCATGTCCGGGCCGATCATCAAGCTCTCGACCATGCCAACGGGGCCGGTGTCGAGGCCGGCTTCCATCTTCATGACGCAGACGCCGCTCTCGGCGTCGCCGGCCATGACGGCACGCTGGAGCGGAGCCGCGCCGCGCCAGCGCGGCAGCAGCGAGGCGTGCAGGTTCAGGCAGCCGAGCTCCGGCAGATCGAGGATCGCCTGGGGCAGGATCATGCCATAGGCGACGACGACCGCGACATCGGCCTGATGCGAGGCGATGGTCTCGAGCGCCTCTTCCGATTTCAGGGTCTTGGGCGTGAAGACGGGGATGCCGAAGCGCTCGGCCGCGCGCTGCACCGGCGACGGCTTGAGATCGAGCCCCCGCCCAGCCTGCGCCGGGGCGCGGGTGTAGCAGGACACGACCTCGTGGCCTTGCCCGATGATCTCGGTCAGGGTCGGCACGGCGAAATCGGGCGTGCCCATGAAGATGACGCGTAAGCTCATACGCTGAACATGACCCCAACCGTAGCCTTTGCACTCACGCCGCGCTTTCGCGCTTGGCGACCTTGGCGAAGCGCTTGGTCACGCGCTCGCGCTTCAGCCGCGACAGATAATCGATGAACAGCACGCCGTTGAGATGGTCGACCTCATGCTGCAGGCAGGTGGCGAGCAGGCCCTCGGCGGCAATCTCCTGGGTCTTTCCGTCGAGATCCATATAGCGGAGCTTGATCGAAGCTGGCCTTTCGATCTCCTCGTAATATTCGGGGATCGAGAGGCAGCCCTCCTCATGGGTGCTCATCTCCTCGGAGGTCCAGATCACCTCCGGATTGACGAAGACCATCGGGACCTTCTCCTCGTCATCGCTCTTCGAGAGATCGATCGTCACGATGCGCTTGGGCACACCGATCTGGATCGCGGCGAGCCCGATGCCGGGCGCGTCATACATCGTCGCCAGCATGTCGGCGGCGAGCGTCTTGATCTCGGGAGTGATCGTATCGACCGGCGCAGAAACCTGACGCAGGACGGAATCGGGCAGGATAACGAGTGGACGAATGGCCATGGGGGCTCTGCGCGGAATTTTTCGAGGTTGCCGCGACATAAGCACTTGTACGCAAGCGGTCAAACTGTTCCGCTTTCGTTCGGAATCATCACCCGAATCTGCTAGGCTCTTCCGATGAAAGAGATCGCCTTCATCCTGCTCGACCGTCCCGTGACCTGGGCCGAGGCCGCGCTCGGCTTCGCCGGCTTGAGTCTCCTCCTGCTCGTGCTGGTCGTCGTCTCGTCCTGGCGCGGCGCCTCACGGCGCGCGCTCGAGGCCGCCATGGCGACTGAGCGCGCCCGCGAGATGGACGACAAGGTCGCCGAAATGAACCGCAGCCAGGCAGAGCTGTCAGGCCGCCTGCAGTCGATGGCCGAGATCCTCTCGACGCGGCAGGGCGATCTCGCCCGCCTCGTCGCCGAGCGGATGGATGGTTTGCGCCAGCAGGTCGGCGCCGGGCTGGAGCAGAATGTCCGCCAGACCTCGGAGAGCCTCGGCAAATTGCAGGAGCGGCTCGCCGTCATCGACTCCGCCCAGAAGAACCTGACCGACCTCACCTCCGAGGTGGTGACGCTGAAGGATGTGCTCTCGAACAAGCAGGCCCGCGGCGCCTATGGCCAGGGTCGCATGGAAGCGATCATCCGCGACGGGCTGCCCGCCGCCTTCTTCGCCTTCCAGCCCCAACTCTCCAACGGCAAGCGGCCCGACTGCATGGTGACGCTGCCCGGCGACGGGCGCGGCCTGGTGATCGACGCGAAATTCCCGCTGGAAAGCTTCACCATGCTGCGCGAGGCGCGCGGCGACGAGGCGAAGAAGGCGGCAGGCGTGCGCGTCCGCAATGATGTCGGCGTGCATGTGAAGGACATCGCCGAGCGTTACTTCCTGCCGGGCGAGACGCAGGATCTGGCCCTGCTCTTCGTGCCGTCGGAATCGATCTATGCCGATCTGCACGAGCATTTCGACGATGTGATCCAGAAGGCGCATCGCGCCCGGATCATGATCGTCTCGCCCTCGCTGCTGGCGCTCGCGATCCAGTTGATGCAGTCGCTGGTGCGCGACGCCCGCATGCGCGAGGAGGCGCAGGTGATCCAGTCCGAAGTCGGCAAGCTGCTCGCCGATGTGCGCCGCCTTGGCGACCGGGCCGAGAAACTCGACCAGCATTTCCGCCAGGCCCAGGAGGATGTCTCCGGCATCCGTACCTCGGCCGGCAAGATCGCCAGCCGCGGCGAGAGGATCGGCGCGCTTGAATTCGACGACGCCAAGGCAGCCGAACCGACGCTGCCCTTCGCCAAGGGGCTGGCGCTGAAGGCCGCGGCGGAGTGAGCCTGGCCTCGCCGGCGCTCTAACCCTTACTTGAGCAGCTGCCCTTACCTGAGTACCTGGAGCAGCGCCTTGTGAAACTCCTCGGGCGCCTCGACCTGCGGGGAGTGGCCAAGTTCGGGGAATTCGACGAGCCGCGCATTGGGAATGGCCTTGGCGGCCTCCCGTCCAAGCTGTTGATAGAGGCCGAGCGTCTTCTGCAGCTCGGGCGTGGCGCGGTTGGCTCCCGGAGCGGTGCGGTCCTTGCCGCCGATCATCAGGGTCGTCGGCACCTGGATATTCGGGAATTCATGGACGACCGGCTGGGTGAAGACCATGTCGGAGGTCTGCGCCTGATTCCAGGCGACGGCCTGCTTGCCGTCGCCGGCATACATCCCCGCGAGCATCGCGACCCATTGGTCGTATTCGGGCTTCCAGTTGCCGTTGTAGTAGAAGCGCTGCTGATAGGCCTTGATGCTCTCGGAGCTGGTCTTCAGCTCGCCCTGAAAGGCCGCGTCGAGCGTGGCATAGGGAACGCCCTTCGCCTGCCAGTCCTCGAGCCCGAGCGGATCGACCAGCACGAGGCGCTCGACCGTCCCAGGATACATCAGCGCATAGCGGGCCGCGAGCATGCCGCCCATTGAATGCCCCACAACGATGACGCGCTGAATGCCGAGTTCCTTCAGCAGCCCCGCCGTATTGGCCGCCAATTGCTGAAAGCTGAACTGGTAACCCGGCGGCTTAGATGATTTGCAGAAGCCGATCTGGTCGGGCGCCACGACGCGGTAGCCGGCCTGCGTCAGGACCTTGATGGTCGCGTCCCAGGTTCCGGCGCAGAAATTCTTGCCATGCAGCAGCATGACGGTCTGACCATTCGCCTGGCCGCTCGCCGGAATGTCGAGATAGGCCATCTCGAGCGGCTGACGCTGCGAGGTGAAGCCGTGGATCTTGACCGGATAGGCGTAATCGAAGCCTTCCAACCGGGGCCCATAGGCGGCAACGCCCGCTTGCTGGGCGCTGGCCGGCGCTGCCAGGGCGAACAGAATGGCGGCTGCGGTGGCGATACGCATGGAGCGTCCTTCCTTCAGAGCATTGCGCAAAAAAGTGGGCACCGGTTTTTCGCTGGAGCAATGCTCTCAAACTTTTAGTCTGCGAAGACGTGACCGGCTCCCGCCATCTCGCCCGGCCCGGATCACGATCCGCTGAGCGAACGCTGCGGCAACTACCCTAGCGTCAGCCGCGCGTCAGCGCCGCTGAGAGCTCCGGCTTGACGTTCAAGGTCTGGAACACCACGCAATAGCGCTCGGTCAGCTTCAGCAGCGTGTCAAGCTTCTCCTGCGGGGCGTCGGTCTCGACGTCGAAGGAGAGGCGGATCGCCTTGAAGCCGACGGGCGCGTCCTTGGCGACGCCGAGCGTGCCGCGGAAATCGAGATCGCCCTCGGCCCGGACAGTGCCCTTCTTCAAGTCGATCTCGAGCGCGGTCGCGACCGCCTTCAGCGTCACGCCGGCGCAGGCAACGAGCGCCTCCAGCAGCATATCGCCGGAGCAGAGCTCGGCACCGGAACCGCCAGTCGCCGGATGCAGGCCGGCAAGCGCGATGGCGCGGCCGGTCTCGACCTTGCAGGCGATGTGCTGGTCGTCGAGCTCGCCCCGCGCCTTCAGCGTGATGACGGCCGCATCGGGCGTCTCGCGATACTGGTCCTTGAGCGGGGCCTGGAGGGCGCGCAGGGCTGTGATGTCCATGGTTTCAACCTTCTCAGGATAAGCATCGCTTCTCAAGACAAGCGACGATGCCCGTCGCAGATAATGCTGCCGACCGGATCAGGCCAGAGCCGGGCAGCGCCTTACCACCACATCCCCGCCGTCTCGGCGGTCTTGTGCTGCTGCGGCTCCTCGTCGCGCAGCGAACGATCAAGCGTGCGCAAAACCTCGCGCTTGCTCGCCTCGAAGGAGGGCGAGAGCCGATCGCGCGGGCGGGCAAGCGGATTGTCGAGCTCGTCGAAGATGCGGCCGGGCTTGGGCTGCATCACGATGATGCGGTCGGCCAGGGTCACCGCCTCCTCGACATCATGCGTGACCATCACCACGGTCGGCCGGCTTTCCTGCCAGAGCGCCAGCAGATGGCCGTGCAGGCTCGCGCGCGTCGTGGCGTCGAGCGCCGAGAACGGCTCGTCCATCAGCAGCAGCTTCGGCCGGGTGATCAGCGCCCGGGCGATGGCGACACGCTGCTGCTGGCCGCCGGAGAGCTCGCGCGGCCAGCGTTTCTCATAGCCGGCGAGCCCGACCCGGACGAGCGCATTGGTCACCAGCCCCTCGCGCTCGAAGGCGGAGAGATGCGAGAGCCCGAAAGCGACATTGTCGGTGACGCTGAGCCAGGGAAACAATCGCGGCTCCTGGAAGATCACCCCGACATCGGCGCGCGGTTCATGGATCGCCTCGCCATCGAGCAGGATGCGCCCGGCGCTCGGCCGGTCGAGGCCCGCGATCAAGCGCAGCAGGGTGGTCTTGCCGCAGCCAGAGCCGCCGACAAGGGCGAGGATCTCGCCCGCCGCCACGCTGGCGGAGATCGCCGACAAGGCACGCGTGCCGTCGGCATAGGTTTTCGAGAGGGTCTCGAAGCTCAGCATCGGGGATGCCTTTCAGAGCGTGTCGCGGCCGAGATCCTGCCAGGCGAGGAAGGGCCGCGTAATGGCGAGCAGCAGCCCGTCGGCCAGCTTGCCGAGTACGGCGAAGCTGATGATGGCCGCGATGATGGTGTCGGGGCGGCCGAGCTGCTGGCCGTCCACGAGCAGGTAGCCGAGGCCTTCGCTCGCGCCCATGATCTCGGCTGCGACCACGAACATGAAGCCGAGGCCGAGGCCCGAGCGCAGCGAGGTGAACCAGGCCGGCAGGATCGCCGGCAGCAGGACGCGCCGGACCATGGCGAGCCGGCCGAGCCGGAAGACGCGACCGACCTCGACGATCTTGCGATCGATGCCCTGGATCGCGGCCGCCACCCCGAGATAGACCGGGAAGAACACGCCGACCGCGATCAGCGCGACCTTCGAGGCCTCGAAAATGCCGAACCACAGGATGAACAGCGGCACCCAGGCAATCGAGGGGATCGCGCGCAGCGCCTGAAGCGTCGGGTCGAGCAAGCCGCGCGCGACGGGTAGAGCCCCCGTCAATGCACCCAGAACCGTGGCGACGCCCGCTCCCAGCCCGAAGCCGGCGGCGACGCGCCAGAGCGTCGCCGTGACATGGGTCAGGAGCTCACCCGAGGCCGCCAGGCCCCAGAGCGTCCGCCCGACCACGCTGGGCGGCGGCATCAGCCGGCCATTGGCGATGCCGGCCCGGACCAGAAGCTCCCAGAGCGCGGCGAGCGCGATCGGCAGCAGCCAGCCGGCGAGACCGAGGCGACGAGAGCCGGGGCGACGAGAGCTGGCGCCGGGCGAGCCCGGGGT
Organism: Bosea vaviloviae; assembly: GCF_001741865.1. Taxonomy (NCBI): domain Bacteria; kingdom Pseudomonadati; phylum Pseudomonadota; class Alphaproteobacteria; order Hyphomicrobiales; family Alloboseaceae; genus Allobosea; species Allobosea vaviloviae. The sequence continues at coordinate 2,025,982 of NZ_CP017147.1, read as the reverse complement.
TTTCGCCTGCGTCGCGGCCGCGATCTCCAGCGGGCTCATCGCGCCTCGACCGCCTCAGTTCGTCGCGGCGAAGCGCCGGTCGAGCAGATCGTCGACGGCCGCTTTGATGTCGGTCGTCGCGGGCAGCACGCCGGCTTCCTTCAGGGCGAGGCCGGCAGCGATGATCGTATCGGCTTGCGCCTGGCCGATGCTGGAATGCGTCAGCTCGGTGCGGGTGAGCTGGCGCTCGATCACGACGTCGGAGAGCTTGGTGTAGTCGACCAGCGTCTTCTTCAGCTCGGCCGGATTGGCGAGCGCATAGGTGCGCGCCTCCTCATAGGCGGCAATGACCTTGCGCACGAGGGCCGGGTTTTCCCTGGCGAAGGCCTCGCGGACATTGAGGATGCCCCAGGTGTTGTCCTCAGCCTTGCGGTGGAAGAGTTTTGCGCCGCTCTCGACCTCGGCCGCCGCCATCAGCGGGTCAAGTCCTGCCCAGGCGTCGACATCGCCGCGCTCCAGAGCGAGGCGGCCATCGGCATGCTGCAGCAGGACGAGCTTGACGTCCTTCTCGGTCAGCTTGGCCTCGGCCAGCGCCCTGACCAGGAAGATATGCGGGTCGGTGCCCCGCGTCACGGCAACGCGCTTGCCCTTGAGGTCGGCGACCTTGGTGATCTCGCTCTTGGCGCCGGTGACCAGGGCCGTCCATTCCGGGCGCGAATAGACATAGATCGACTTGATCGGGTTGCCGTTGATCTTTCCGATCAGGGCTGCCGCGCCGGCGGTCGAGCCGAAATCGAGCGAACCGGCATTGAGGAATTCGAGCGCCTTGTTGGAGCCGGCCGACTGAACCCAGCGCACGGCGATGCCCTCGGGGGCGAGCGCTTTTTCGAGGATGCCGCGCTCCTTCAGCACGAGGCTGACGGGGTTATAGGTCGCGTAGTCGATGCGGATTTCCTTGGGGGCCTGCGCGAAGACGGATGTGGCGCCCAGGGCAAGCGAGGTGGCGACGAAACCGGCGATGGCGCGGCGGCGTGTGATGATGCTCATGATCGATCCCTTGTTGCGATGACGCGCAGGGATCGGGACCGACTCGCAAGCCTGCCCTTGGCCCCGACGCTTTAGCTGCACTTATTTCGCGCCCGCAAGCTGCTGGCTCAAATCGGCGCGTATCCGTCTTTTAGGTCCACGCGTTCTGTTTGTCAAACACGACATCCGGCGATGTTGAATTGTAAATTACACGTACTCGTAATGTGTAATTTATCTGCTTTGCGAATCCCGCCGGCATGTTAACGAGCGGAATGGGCCGAGGCCGCATGGCCCGGAATCGAGGGTGAGCCGCCGTGTCGTCCGTCGCCGATCAGCCGCGCCTCGCGCTCGCCGAGGTGCTGGAGAACCCCGCCCAGGCCGTCGCGAAACTCATCGCCCGATTGGGCAACCCCTCGACCACCGAGATGCGCCAGGCGCTGGTGGCGCATCTGCGCCGCGTGCTCGATGAAGGCCACGCCTCGGCCAAGGATCTGCTCGCCGGCCCACGCAACGGCCTCGCCTGCGCCGAGCGCATCTCCGAGACGATGGACGGGATCGTCGCCTGCCTGCATATCGCAGCGAGCGAGCATTTCTACCAAGCGGTCAACCCGTCGCAATCCGAGCGCATCGCCGTCGTCGCGGTCGGCGGCTATGGCCGTGGCACGCTCGCGCCGGGCTCCGATGTCGACCTGCTGTTCCTGTTCCCGCACAAGCAGACCGCTTGGGGCGAGAGCGTGGTCGAGGCGATGCTCTACCCGCTCTGGGACCTGAAGCTGAAGGTCGGCCACTCCGTGCGCTCGATCGATGACTGCATGCGCGAGGCGCGCGCCGACATGACGATCCGGACTGCGCTGCTCGAAGCGCGCTTCCTCATCGGGGACAGGTCGCTCTTCGACGAGATGGTGCGCCGCTTCGGGGCCGAGGTGATGGAGGGCACGGCGCCCGCCTTCACCGAGGCCAAGCTCGCCGAGCGCGAGACGCGGGTGCGCCGCGCCGGCACCTCGCGCTATCTGGTCGAGCCCAACGTCAAGGACGGCAAGGGCGGCCTGCGCGACCTCAACACCTTGTTCTGGATCGCGAAATACGCCTATCGCGTCGATGATGTCAGCGAACTGGTCGCAGCCGGCCTGTTCGACCGCAAGGAACTCGTGATGTTCCAGCGTTCGGAGGAGTTCCTCTGGCGCGTGCGCTGCTGGATGCATTTCATCACCGGCCGGGCCGAGGAGCGCCTGTCCTTCGACCTCCAGCGCCAGGTCGCCGCCGCGATCGGCTATGCCGGGCGCAGCGGCCAGGCGCCGGTCGAGCGTTTCATGAAGGCCTATTTCCTCGTCGCCAAGGATGTCGGCGACCTGACCGCCATCGTCTGTGCGGCGCTGGAGGCGCGCCAGCAGAAGCCGCGCGCCTCGCTCTCGCGCCTGCTCGGCTCGTTTGCCAAGCGCAAACGCGTGCGCGCACTCGGCCATCCCGATTTCACGCTGAAGAGCCAGCGCCTCAACGTGATCGACGACGACGCCTTCCGGCGCGATCCGGTCAACCTGCTGCGGCTCTACGAGATCGCCAGTCGCGACGACATCGCCATCCACCCCGACACCAGCCGGCTGGTGACGCAGTCGCTGCGCCTGGTCACGGCGCAATTGCGCCACGATCCCGAAGCCAACCGCATCTTCCTGGAGATCCTGACCGGGCGGCGCTCGCCGGAGCCGGTGCTGCGGCGGATGAACGAGTCGGGGCTGCTGGGGCGCTTCATCCCGGATTTCGGCCGCATCGTCGCGATGATGCAGTTCAACATGTATCACCACTATACGGTCGACGAGCACCTGATCCGTTCGATCGGCGTCTTGGCGGAAATCGATGCCGGCGTTCTCGAAATCGAGCATCCGCTCGCCAACGAGATCATGCCGAACCTCGCCAATCGTCGCGCGCTCTATGTCGCGCTGTTCCTGCACGACATCGCCAAGGGCCGGCTCGAGGACCACTCGATCGCCGGCGCCAAGATCGCCCGCAAGCTCGGCCCCCGGCTGGGCCTGAGCGAGGCACAGACCGAAACAGTCGCCTGGCTGGTCGAACACCATCTCGACATGTCGACCGTCGCCCAGAGCCGCGACCTCGGCGACCCCAAGACGATCGAGACCTTTGCCGCGACGGTGCAGACGCTGGAGCGGTTGAAGCTCTTGCTCATCCTCACCGTCGCCGACATCAAGGCGGTCGGCCCCGGCGTCTGGAACGGCTGGAAGGGCCAGCTCCTGCGCACGCTCTATTATGAGACCGAGATCGTGCTCGCCGGCGGCTATTCCGCGATCGAGCGCAAGGCCCGCGTCGAGAAGAAGCAGGATGCGCTGAAGGAACAGCTCGCCGATTGGCCCGAGACCGAGCGCAACGCCTATCTCGCCCGCCATTATCCACCCTACTGGATCAAGACCGAGCTCGCCCGCCAGGAGAAGCACGCCCGCTTTCTCAGGCAGGCGGAGAGCGAGGGCCGCACCACAGCGACCGCCGTCGAGACCGACCAGTTCCGCGGCATCACCGAGCTCACCATCCTGGCGCCCGACCATCCGCGCCTGCTGGCGATCGTCACCGGAGCCTGCGCGGCGGCCGGCGGCAACATCGTCGACGCGCAGATCTTCACCACCACCGACGGGCTCGTGCTCGACACGATCTCGGTCTCGCGCGCCTTCGACCGGGACGACGACGAACTGCGCCGGGCCGAGCGGATCGCGGCCGCGATCGAGCGCGCGCTGAAGGGGGAGATCAAGATCGCGGATCTGGTGGCGCAGCGCCGCGCCCCGCCGCCGCGCGGCCAGACCTTCCAGCTCGCGCCCGAGGTCATCATCGACAATGTGCTCTCGGCCCGCCACACCGTGCTCGAGGTCTCGGGGCTCGACCGGCCCGGCTTGCTCTACGACCTGACCACTGCGATCGGGAAGCTCAACCTCAACATCGCCTCGGCCCATATCGCCACTTTCGGCGAGAAGGCGGTCGACGTGTTCTACGTCACCGACCTGACGACGGCGAAGATCGTCTCGACCGCGCGCCAGCTCGCCATCCGCAGAGCGCTGCTCGACGTCTTCGCCTTCGATCACGACAAGCCGGCCGCAGCCAAGGCCAAGGCACCCGTGCGCGCTTGATTTCGCAGGCAACAAGCCCGATATCGGCCCGGAACGCCGTTGCGCCCTTCGCCTGCGCCGGCCCCCGATCCGCCTGGAATTGCGATCTATTTGGAATTGGATGACGCCATGACGCAGAAGCCTGCGAAAGAAGAGCCCGAGATCGACACCGCGACCAGCGAGGAACTGGCCAATGAAGCCGCCTCCAATGCCGAGGCCGATCTCGCCCGGCTGGAATCCGAGCGCGACGACTTCAAGGACAAGCTGCTGCGCACACTGGCCGACATGGAGAATTTGCGCCGGCGCACCGAGCGTGAGATCTCCGACGCCAAGGCCTATGCGGTAACGAGCTTCGCCCGCGATATGCTGGCCTCGGCCGACAATCTGCGCCGTGCGCTGGAGAGCGTGCCCGAAGCCGCGCGCAGCGGAGCCGAAGCGGCTCTGGCAGCGCTGATTGAAGGCGTCGAGCTGACCGAGCGCGACCTGCTGAAGACGCTGGAGCGCCACGGCGTGCGCAAGATCGATCCGCAGGGGGAGAAGTTCGATCCCAACCTGCATCAGGCGATGTTCGAGGCGCCCGATGCCGAAACGCCCAAGGGCATGGTCTCCAAGGTCGTGCAGTCAGGCTACAAGATCGGCGAGCGCGTGCTGCGGCCGGCCCTGGTCGGCGTCTCGGCCGGCGCGCCCAAGCCGCAGGAACCCTCGACCCCGGACACCTCCGGCAGCACTCCGTCCGGCCACTGAGACGTGCTCGAAACCGCCGGCGTCGCCGTCTTTGCATTGACTGGCGCGCTGGTCGCGACCCGCAAGGGCATGGACCCGTTCGGCTTCATCCTGCTCGCGACGGTGACCGGCGTCGGCGGCGGCACGCTGCGCGATCTCCTGCTCGGGCGCCTCGTCTTCTGGGTGCGCGATCCCAGCGATGTTCTCGTCTGCTCGGGCGTCGCGCTTGGCGCCTGGGCCATCGCTTATCTGAAGCCCGGCATGCTCGATGGCTGGGCCGGCAAGCGCCTGCTGATCTGGGCCGACTCGGCCGGGCTTGCGCTCTTCGCCGTTGCCGGCACGCTGAAGGCGCTCGATGTCGGCGTCTCCTCCCTGTCAGCGATCGCGCTCGGCGCGATGACCGCCTCCTTCGGCGGCATCCTGCGCGACATCCTGGCCGGCGACCGGCCGATGGTGCTGTGGAGCCGCGATTTCTACGTCACGGCCGCAGCCGCGGGGGCAGCGATGACCGCGCTTCTGTCGAGCCTGGTGATCGAACCGGTCATCGTCATGCTCGTCGGCCTCGCGACCACCTTCGGCCTGCGGGCTGGGTCGATCCTGTTCGGCTGGTCGTTCCCGAACCTGCCGGGCTCGGGATCGTCCTGATGAGTCACTCCGGCCTCATTGTTTTAACGCGTTTTCTTCACGCGAACCGGTATCCACTTCGCTCGAAAACGCTCTCGTCACACGCCGCAATGTCAGATTGATCCGCCCGCCCTGCGGCAACAGGCTCGACGAGCCCGCCAGGATGCGGTCGATGCCGTGATAGGCGAGCCTGGCCTCCCCGCCGAACAGCAAGACATCGCCCGAGGCAAGCTTCAGCGACACCGTCTTGCCGCCCCGCTCCGTGCCGCCGATGCGGAACATGGCGGTGTCGCCCAGCGACAATGACAGCACCGGCGCCTCGAAATCCTGCTCGTCGCGGTCCTGATGCAAGCCCATCTTGGCGCTCGCCTCATAGAAATTGACCAGGCAGGCCTCGGGCGGATGCGGATAATCCGCAAGCTCCCGCCAGGCCTGCGTCAGCAGCGCCGGCATCGGCGGCCAGGCCAGGCCCGTCTCGGGATGGAGCGGCTGGTAGCGGTAGCCGCGCTCATCGGAGACCCAGCCGAGCGAGCCGCAATTGGTCATCCGCACCGAGAAGGGTTTTCCGGTCCTGGGCATGCGCGGGGAGAAGAACGGCGCCTGCCGCGCCACCTCGCGCAGATCGGCGACGAGCGCGGCCTGCGCCTCGGCCGGGAGGTAGCCTGGCCAATGGATTACGCCGGGCGCGATCGCGAGGCGCGTCATGCCCAGTTGCGTCATTCCCGGACGCTCAGAGACTGTCGAGCCCGAGCACATCGGCCATGGAATAGAGTCCGGGCTTGCGGCCCCTGCCCCAGAGCGCGGCCTTGACCGCGCCCTGTGCGAAGAGACTGCGGTCCTCCGCGATGTGGGAGAGCTCCAGCCGCTCGCCGGTCCCCGCGAAGATCACCTTGTGGTCGCCAACCACGGTGCCGCCGCGCAGCGCCGCGAAACCGACCGTGCCGGGCTGCCGCGCGCCGGTGTGGCCGTCGCGCACGGCGACGCGGGCATCAGCCAGATCGACCGCCCGGCCCTCTGCCGCCGCCTCGCCCAGCATCACGGCCGTGCCCGAGGGCGCATCGACCTTCATGCGGTGGTGCATCTCGACGATCTCGATGTCCCAATCCGTGCCGAGCGTGGCCGCGACCTTGCGTACGAGGCCGGCCAGCAGATTGACGCCGAGGCTCATATTGCCGGAGCGGATGATGGCGGCATGGCGGGCGGCAGCCTCCAGCTTCGCCAGGTGCTGCGGCTCCAACCCGGTGGTGCCGACGATATGGGCGATGCGCGCCTGCGCGGCGAGGGCAGCGAAGGAGACCGTGGAGTCAGGCGTCGTGAAATCAAGTACGCCCTCGGCCTCGACGAAGGCCGGCAGGGCCTCATCGGTCACGTCGATGCCGCAGGCCGGCAGGCCGGCGAGCACGCCGGCATCCTGCCCGACCACACCAGAACCCGGCCGCTCGACCGCAGCCGACAGGACACAGCCCGGCGTCTCATGGATCGCTTTGATCAGCATCCGGCCCATGCGCCCGGCGGCGCCGACGACGACAAGACGCATGTCGCTCATGAGAAGAACTCCGGAAAGCAGGTTGGCCTATCCGCCCGCCTATAGGACGAATCCGGCAGGTGCGACACCCAAAACCCGGGTCCAACAAAAAACGGCCGGGTTGCCCCGGCCGTCATGTCATTCAGTATCGCTGGATCAGGCTGCGGCCTGGATCCCCGAGAGCTTCCAGGCGCCGCCCCGCGTGCGCAGGAAGGTCCAGTGTTCGGTGACCTCCTGGGGAACGGTGGCGTTGCCATCGACGACCTTGCCGCTGGCGCGCTCATACAGCGCGTTGATCAGGCTGAAGCGCATCGCGACCGTGGCGTAGTCGGCATCGCCCTCGCGCCAGGCTTCCGCGAGGTCGCCCTTCAGCAGCTTGACCTCGGAGACGCGGTCGACAAGGCCCTTTTTGGCGTTGCCCGAGAGATCCTCGTCGAAATAGCCGAACATCTCCGGCGTGACGTGCTGGCGCAGGCCGGCCTCGTCCTCATTGGAATAGGCCGCGTTGACCTCCGTCAGCAGGCGCTCGAAGGCGCTGAAATCCTCGCCCGTCAGCTGGATCGGCTGGGTCTGCGGCGCGGCGGAACCGCCGCCCATCATACCCATGCGGGCGGCCTGGTTCTGGGCCTGCGGCTGGTAGGCCTCGCGCGGCAGCGGCGCGCCGGCGCCGGCGAGCTGCGGCTCGGAACGGCGACGGAAGAAGCGCAGAGCCAGCCAGATCAGGCCGCCGATCAATGCGATCTGCATCAGGAAGCCGAAGATGCCGGCGAGCGATGCCAGGCCGCTGAAGAAGCCGGAGCCCGACAGCATGCCGAACAGGCCCGCGCCGAGCAGGCCGGCGCCGAGGCCCATCATCAGGTTGCGCGCCATCGAAGGCCGGGCCGCCTGGGCGGCGGCGCCGGCGGCAGCGCCCGCCATCGGAGCGGCAGGCGACGGCGTCGCGCTGCGCTGGAAGGGCTGCGCCCCGTTGGGGGCAGTATCCGTTCGAGCCGGCGCGGATTCGGTGCGCGAGCCGCGGCTGCCGGAGCTCTTGCCACCGCCAGGCCGCGCCTCGGCGACCATGGGGACGATCAGCAGTGCACCAGCGAGAAAAGCGATGGCCCGGCCGCGCCGGGCGAGCAAAATCAGAGACATGGTTCCTCCCGGAGCCCCCCTCGGGCTCTCTTGCCGTCAATATGGTCGGCCATCACAGCGGTTACAAGACCGATCTCGCCAAGTATCTACGACTAAAGTCGTAGTTCTCTCCGGCAAAGCATTTGAGAGCCATCTGGAGACGTGCTAGTTTCGGTTTGCTTGACCGGCTTGGCCGGCAGCGGAGGGATCGAGCCATGCGCAGGATCTCATCGGGACTGGTTCCGGCGCTGCCGCAGCCTTGGCTTGCGGCTTTGGCCCTGTTGCTCCTGCTCGGCGCGTCGGCCCGGGCCCAAGACCGAGTCCAAGACCGCGCCATACCTGTCGATCCGCCGCGTCTGGCGCAGTCGCCCGAACCGCTCTGCTACTGCTGGAGCGAGGGCCGCAAGATCGCCGAAGGCGCCATCGCCTGCATCAGGACGACGCAAGGACGGCGATTGGCCGCCTGTGGCCGGGTCATCAACATGATGTCCTGGGAGGTCACCGAGAACCCCTGCCCGGAAAGCTAGAGTATCGGCCCGAAAAGTGGGAACCGGTTTTCGGGGCATGCCGATGCATAATCAAAGCCCCAAAACGAAAGCGCCGCCAGGAGTTTCCCCGGCGGCGCTCGTCAAAGGCTCTTGTGGTCCATTCGACTCGAGACTGACGTCTGTCAGAACGCTCCCAGCACGATTGCCATCATGAAAATGAAGGCCGCACCCATGACCAAACGGTCGAGACGTAGCGTGAGGCTCATCACATCCTCCTGTGTCATTGACCTGTCGCGAGGCTAGCAGAACTGGCGAAGGCTGCAAGGGGGCAGCAAGGTGACGAGAAGGGGGCGCAGCCAAGAGTATGGCTAAAATTTGATTAAAGCATTGAATTATTTTGGGGACAGTTTCGGTTAGCGGATTGGTTCAACACGCGTTTCCAGCGCCTTCGCCACTGCGATGACACGATCATCGGCGCCAAATCCAGCTATGACCTGAATCCCGACCGGCAGACCGCGCGGGCCGCGCATCACCGGGATCGTCAGGCATGGCACGCCGAGCAGGGTCCAGAGCCGGTTGAAGCGGGCATCGCCGGTCGAGGCCAGTGTGTCGGGCGCCTCGCCGGGGGCGGCATAGCTCACCACGACATCGACCTGGCCGAAGAAGGCGCGGGCCGCGTCGCGGCCACGCCGCGAGATCCGGCGCGCCTCGTCATATTGCGCCGGCGTGACGCTGCGGGCGCCGTCGAGATAGGCGCGCAGCTTCGGCGCGATCTGCTCGCGATGCTCGGCATATTCCCAGGCCAAGGCTTGCGTCGCCTCAAAGCCCTGCAGCGGCACATGGGCATGAAAGGCCTCCGACAAGGCCTGCGGGCTTTCGAGATCGACCAGTTGCGCCCCAGCCCCGGTCGCGATCTCGCAGAAGCGTTGCAACGCTGCCTCAGCAGCCTGCTCGGGCGCGCCGGCGAAATCCTGCCGGGTCACGCCGATGCGCAGGCCCTTCAACTCCGCCGCGGCGGCGTCCAGTTCGGGCCGGCCCGTAATCGTGGCGAGCGCCAGGCCGAGATCATCGGCGCTTGCCGCCATCAGGCCCAGCGTATCGAGCGACCAGGAGAACGGCTTCACGCCGACTGTCGGCAGCAGCGCATAGGACGGCTTGATGCCGGCCACGCCGCAATAGGCGCTCGGCCGGATCACCGAGCCGCCGGTCTGCGTGCCGATTGCGAGCGGGATCATGCCGGCCGCCACCCCTGCAGCCGAACCCGCCGAGGACCCGCCGGGGCTCGCGCTGAGGTCATGGGGATTGCGGGTCGGCGCCGGATCACTGGCGGCGAAGGCGGTGGTGTGGGTCTTGCCGGCGACGGTCGCACCAGTGGCCTTCAGCATCATCACGACGGCTGCGTCGGAGCGCGGCCGCCAGCCCTCATAGATCACCGAGCCCATCTGCGTCGGCAGATCGGCTGTGTCGATAATGTCCTTGACCCCGCAGGCGATGCCGGCAAGCGGACCCGCTCCCGCGACGAGCTCGGCCGGGCGGCTGGCGAAGGCCTGGATGGACGGCTCGGATTCGGCGATCCGCGCAGCGCTCAGCGCCAGCGCACCGGCTGCCGTGATCTCGCCCGCCGCAATCCGGCGCAGGATGTCGCGCAAGCTCTGCATGCTACTCTCCAATGACCTTGACGATGAGGGCCGTCCCTCGCCGTGCGAGCGGGATCGCGAGGAAGGCGGCGCCGGCCGCGCAAGGCCAGGCGATGACGAAGGCGTGCAGCCAATGCGCCACGAAATCCGGCGGGAAGCCGAGATTGAGATAGGTCACCAGCGCCGTCATCAGGAAGGCCATGACGCCGGCCATGAGCACGGGAAAGATGAAACGGGCCTTGCCTGTCATGGCTGACGATCTCCGGACACTTCATGCTGTCTCGCATGCGGCGTGCCAGCCGCACCAGCCTGCTTTCGGACATGGCTGACTGCGGCGATCGCCCGTTCATAGCCCTCGCCATGGCCGACGTCTTTCTCCATCGTCCCCAGGCGATCGAGGCGCGGGATGACCTTGGGACAGCCCTCAGTGGCGCCTTAAGATCCCGTTAACCGCAGCGCCAAAGTTAATCCGGCTGTTGCGCCGCGGGCTCAGGCGGTTGAGAAACCGTTCACCAAACGGGTCGCATTTGATCGGTCATGCGACGCGTTCACCTCACCCTCATCGCTCTTGGCGTGATCGGCGCCGGCCTTGCCGGCTGCGGAAAATTCCAGAAGCCGCAGCGTGCGGCCTGGCGCGACCAGGCCGAAGCGGAGTGCCTGGCCTCGCGCCAGGTGCAGCTCTCCTCCTATGTCAGCCTGCGCAGCAAGCCGATCGACGGCCCCGGCACCTGCGGCATGGAAAAGCCGCTGAAGGTCGCCGCCTTCGCCAATGGCGGCATCGGGCTGACGAGCTCTGCCACGCTCGCCTGCCCCGTCGTCGCGACCACCGACAAATGGCTCGCCGAAGTCGTCCAGCCGGCCGCCCAGAACGTTCTCGGCGCGCAGGTCATCGAGATGCGCGCCGGCTCCTATTCCTGCCGCGCCATGAACAACGGCACCGGCACCAGCCGCACCTCCGAACACGCCTATGGCAATGCGCTGGACGTGTTCTCCTTCCGGCTCAATGACGGGCGCAACATCACGGTCAAGGACGGCTGGCGCGGCTCGCCGGAGGAGCAGAACTTCCTGCGCGAAGTGTTCGTCGGCGCCTGCGAGAACTTCTCGACCGTTCTCGGACCGGGCTCGAACGTGTTCCACTACGACCATATCCATATCGACCTGGCCCGGCATGCCAAGGGTCGGCACATCTGCAACCCGGTCATCAAATACACCCCGAACTACAATCTGCCGCCGCCGGATCCGGCGCGTCCGTATCAGTCGGCGCAGCGCGGGCAGCAGCGCGACGAGATCGGCGCACTCATCGCCGGCGGTCCAATGCTGCGCCAGCCAGGCGATGGATTGCGGCCGCCGGGCTCGGTGCAGGGCGGCTATCCCGTCGCGACCAATCGCGGCGGCCAGAGCCTCGACGCGCAAAGGCGCTTCATCGAGGAGCCCGCGAGTGAACCGCTCAACCAGTCGCGCTACCGGCCTCAGCCGCTGCCGAGCGAACAGCGCGGCCCGCTGACCTTGCCGGGTTCGGTGCCGCCGACGGAAGAGGTGATCGTCGGCGACGACGAGGGCACCGGTGTGCTCGACCAGGAAGGCATGGAGCAGGCCAAGCCCGTGATCACGCCGCAGAACGATCCGTTCGCCTATAGCTCTGGTCGCACGCAGCGTCGGTAGCTGAAACCAGGCATCGAGTTAACCGCGCCACGTCATTGCGAGCAATCTAGGGGACGTCGCGCGCGCTGCTCTGGATTGCTTCGCTGCGCTCGCAATGACGGTAGAGGCCGGTCACCGCGACAGCAGCACCTGCCGGCACTCGGCTGGCAGCGCGTCGAGCGACATTGGCGGCTTGGGCTTCGGCGCCGGGCCGGTGCGCGGCTTCTTCGGCGCGAAGAAGGCGGTGCGCTGGCGCTCGATCCAGCCCGAGAGCTCCTCGCCGCAGCCATCGCCGAAATTGGGCGGCTCCTGGCCCTGGCACCCCTCCATTCCCGCCGGGCAGACCATCCGGACATGGAAATGGTAGTTGTGGCCCCACATCGGCCTGACCTTGTTGAGCCAGGCACGATCGCTCCCGGCCTCGCGGCAGAGCGCCACTTTCAGCGCCGGGTTGACGAAGATGCGCTCGACGCGCGACTCATTGGCGACGGTCTTGATCAGCTTGGTCTGCGCCGGCGTCCAGTTCTTCGGATCGATGTCGCGCCAGTCGGCGCGGGCCATGTTGACGGCCGGCATGTTCTCGCGCTCGCTGCGGTCGAGCCGCTCCCTCGGCATCGGCGTCAGCCAGAGATCGGCGTCGAGGCCGATCTGGTGCGAGGCATGGCCGGTCAGCATCGGCCCGCCGCGCGGCTGCGAGATGTCGCCGACCAGGATTCCCGGCCAGCCATTGATCTTCGGCACGTCGTGCGCGAGCTTTTCGAGATAGTCGATCAGGATCGGATGGCCCCAGTTGCGGTTGCGATTGAGCCGCATCACCTGCCAGCTCGGCCCATCGACCGGCAAAGCGGTCGCGCCCGCCAGGCAGCCGCGCGCATAGGAGCCGATGGCGCGGGCGCGCATATCCGCCGGCGCGGTCTTCTGGCCGAAGAGCGCACGCGCCGCGTCGGGAAAGGCCGCGATATTGGCAGCGCGGCGCCGCGCCTCCTCATCAGCCGTATCCTGCGCATGGGCGAGCGCCGGGACGACGATGCCCGAGAGCAGGACGAAGACGGCGGCGATTCGGCGGTTCAGGGCGCGCATGAGCTGAGAATCGGCGCGTTGCCCCCCAAAGGTCAAGACCAGGCGTGGGCGCAAATGCCGGTGGACAAGTCCCTACCGAGGCGGCAGCCTACCGGCAAGCAGCAAGCGGGCCTCAAGCCCCGCGGCACGGTCCCAGGGAGAGATTGACTGTCATGACCGATTTCACGATCGACCGCCGCAGCATGCTTGCTGCGCTCAGTGCCAGTCTTGCCCTGCCGCAGGCGGCTTTCGCTCAGGCTGCCTGGCCGCAGGGCCGCACAATCAAGCTCATCGTACCGTTCCCGCCCGGCGGGGCGACCGATATTCTCGGCCGGCTCGTCGCCGACAAGCTCGGCCACGCCTGGAGCACGAATCTCGTCGTCGAGAACCGGCCGGGCGCGGGCGGCAATATCGGCGTCGACGCGGCGACGCGGTCCGAGCCGAACGGCGACACGCTGCTGATCGGCTCGGTCGGGCTCGTCGCGAACCCCTATCTCTACGCCAAGGTCAATTACGACCCGATCAAGGACCTCAGCCCCATCACCATGGTCGCGATGGTGCCGAACCTGCTCGTGGTCAGCAAGGAGCTGCCGGTCAAGGACACTGCCGAGCTCGTCGCCTACGCCAAGGCCAATCCCGGCAAGCTGAGCTATGCCTCCTCGGGCGTCGGTACCTCGATCCATCTTGCCGGTGAATTGTTCCAGAAGCTGACCGGCACCAAGATGGTGCATGTGCCCTATCGCGGCTCGTCCCAGGCGATCCAGGACCTGATCGGCGGGCGCGTCGACCTGATGTTCGACAACATCACCTCGGCCCTGCCGCAGGCGCGGGCCGGCTCGATCCGCGGCTTCGGCGTCACCACTGCGAAACGCTCTCCGACCGCTCAGGAATTCGCGCCGATCGCCGATGTCGTGCCTGGCTTCGACGTCTCCTCCTGGTTTGCGCTGTTCGCGCCGGCGAAGACGCCCAAGGCGATCGTCGACAGGGTCCAGGCCGACACCAAGACCGCGATCGCGGATCCTGGCGTCCGCGCCAAGATGGATCTGCTGGCGGCCGAACCCGTCGGCAACACCCCGGCGGAGCTCGCAGCCTTCGTGCAGTCCGAGCAGAAGAAATGGGGCGATCTGATCAAGGAGGTCGGGATCAGGGCCGAATAACCATTCCTCAACCGTCGCGTGCAACGACTAAGGGGATGGAGCCTCGGAGCGAAATCAAGGTGAGGGCGAACTGGCGCGGTGGGGTGGCGCTTGTAGTGTCATTACTGGCCCTTCACGTATTTTGGTGGTCCCATAAGCGCATAGACAAACCATTCGGCACCATCAGAGGTGCCTGGTTTGACAGCCTGCCACTTGAAGCACGCACGGCATTATCTGTCATGCTGCTGGCGATGACTGTATTTTATATCGCGCTTATTGTTTTCCCGGTGATTTTTCGAGTTCCCTTGATCACCTGCTCGCCAAGCGACCTCCGCGTATTTTCGTTTCGTCGTCGATCTATTGATTGGAATAGAATCGAAGCCATTCGGTTCGACCGAACCGTGTTGACCGTCCAACCGCTCGCAAGCGATCCCGATCAGCGCAGCGTGAGATTTGGACTGGTCCATCTGACAAGCCGCGAGCGGATCATCGAGGCGATCCATCACTATCGCTGGGATCTTGTGCCGATGCCGAAGTCCCTTCTCGAGGCTCGCGCCGCGGAAGCCGAAGCGACATTCAGAAAGCAACGGCCGCCGGCCAAAAAAATACAGGTCAATGCCCGCAACTGGACAGGCTAGCTGCAGGCAGATCCGAAGAAATGAGGCGACCTGATCAAGGAAGTCGGGATCAAAGTCGAATAGGCGCACCGTCCACGGAACTTGCGGCTCGCCGCTGACGTTCTCCTTCTACTTTCGGTCGTCGCGCCATGCGACCACGCGATCAGGGAAGGGAATGTCCGATGTCCACCCTCGTCATCATCCTGCTGCTCCTGCTGCTGCTCGGCGGCGGAGGCTATTATGGCCATCGCAGCTATGGCACCACCGGCCTCGGTGGCGTGCTCGGCCTCGTGCTGGTCATCGCCGTGATCTTGTGGCTGCTCGGTGCGATCGGCGGCGTGCCCGTACGGGTCTGACGGCGCCGCCCCGCTGACAAATCAGGTTTGGGCACTGGTGTAGATCAGGCTTGTGCAGAGGCTTCCCAGACGGCCACGGCGGCAGCCAGATCCTCCAAGGAGACGCCGACCGATTTGAACAGCGTGATCTCGCCACCCTCCGCCGCGCCCGCGATACGGCCATGGCAGAGATCGGCCAGCGTGCCGGCGATCCTGTCGGCGCTGTAGCTGCCCTCAGTGATCGCGACGGCGACATCACCGCCCTCATCGATCGCCTTCCTGGAGTCGACGATGACGCGGGCGCGGTTCAGCGCTTCGGCGTCAGCCTCGCGCATCTGCATGGTGAAGGCGCCGATCAGGTCGAGATGTGCGTCGCGCTTCAGCCATTTGCCCTGGATCAGCGGCTCGCTCGCATTGGTGGCGCAGGAGATGATGTCGGCCGTGCGCGCCTCGGCTTCGAGATCGGTGACCGCGCGGGCGTCTATGCCGTCACGCGCAAGCTCTTCCACCACTGCGATGGCGGCTTCGGGCCGGCGCGCCCAGATGGCGATATCGGTCAGCGGCCTGACCGCGCGATGCGCCTTGACCAGGAAGGGCGCAAGGCTGCCGGCGCCGACCATCAGCATGCGGCTGGCGGCAGGGCTGGCCATGTAGCGCGCGGCCAGGGCCGAAGCCGCCGCCGTGCGCCACAGCGTCAGGCGGTTGCCGTCCATCACCGCCAGGGGCTGGCCGGTGTTCCCATCCATCAACAGATAGGCGCCCATGACGCCGGGCAGGTTGCGCTTGCCGTTGCCGAAGAAGACCGAGACGATCTTGGTGCCGATATAGGGCTTCTCGGCGCCAGGCGCGCTCCAGGCCGGCATGATCAGCAGCACGGCCGGGTCGCCATCGGGGCGCTTGACGTCATGATGGCTGCGCGGCGGCAGGGCCGCGTCGCTGCGGAAGGCCTCGTCGAGCGTGTCGATCAGGCGGGGAAAGGTCAGGGCGGCGTCGATCTCGCCATTGTCGAACAGCCGCATCAGCCCCTACCGCTGGTCAGCGCCGGCAAGGCGGAATCGGGCACGGCGGCGCGCAGCATCTGCGCCTCGCCGCGCAGCGTCTCGGCCTCGCGGCGGTTGCGGCGGGCCGCCTTGCGGTGCTTGCCCTGGGCAATCCAGGAGGCGAGGCCGCCGATCAGGATGCCGACCGCAATCGCCGCCAGAACGACCGCGAACAGCGGCACGTCAAAGACGAACACCGGCGCGTCGCGACTGAACGGGTCGAAGGACAGCGGAACCGACTTCCGATTGGCGACGGAAAACAGCACGATCGCCAGGGCGACCGGAACCAGAATCAGGGCCTTGAAGAAGGATTTCATCGGAGTTCCTTTCAGCGGCTATCGCGAGCCCTCATCCTGGCAAGCTATTTCGGCGGAAATAGCATCTCGAGGGATGTTTCAGCCCGCTCTGGACCATCCGTCGAGACGCCGCTTCGCGGCTTCTCGGGATGAGGGCTGAGAGAGGCTTTACGCCTTGCCGTTCAGCCGCAGCCGAAGCTCCTTGCCGGTCTTGAAGACCGGAACGAACTTTTCCTCGACCTCGACGGCGTCACCCGTGCGGGGATTGCGGCCGACCCGCGCCGAGCGGGCCTTTCGGGAGAAGGCTCCGAAGCCGCGCAGCTCGACCCGGTCGCCGCGCGCCAGCGCCTTGACGACCTCGTCGAGGATCGACGTGACGATGTTTTCAATATCGCGCTGGTAGAGGTGCGTGTTGCGCTCAGCGATGCGCTGGACGAGTTCGGATTTAATCATGTGTCCAATATAACCGCTTGTATCAACATCATTTTTCGACTGCAGGCTGCCAGAGCGCCAAGGGCGCGTCAAGACGCAAACCGATCGGTTGTTCGGCCGCACGCGCGATAAGGCTCGCCACGGTTTCGAACCCGGCGGCGCGCGCCAACGCCTCGCCGGCACTCCATAGCCCGTAGGAGGATGATTCGCTGCGGCGACGCCAATCGCGAACCGCAAGATCCTTCGCCACGCCCTTCTCGCGTTCGAGCCAGGCAATGGCTTCCGGCTCGCCGCCGATCTCGTCGATCAGCTTCAGAACCGCGCCCTGCCGGCCGGAATGCACCCGGCCGTCGGACACCGCCGCGACCTCGGGATCGCTGAGATGACGGCGCTCGCGTACCAGCCGCTTGAACCAGTCGTAATTGTCGTCGACGACGCTCTGGAGCGCCGCGCGCGCCTCCGGCGAGGTCGGCTCGAAGCCGTTGGGCGCTGCCTTCAGCGGGCTCGACTTGATCTCCTCGAGCTTGAGGCCGACCGTCTCCATCAGCCGCCCGACATTGGGGATCTGAAAGAGCACACCGATCGAGCCGACGAGCGAGGTCTGGCGCGCCACGATGCGATCGGAGCCGAGCGCGGCGATATAGCCGCCCGAGGCCGCCAGGCCATCGACCACCGAGACCATCGGCTTCTTCGCCGCCAGTCGGCGCAGCGCATCGAACAGCGCCTCCGAGCCCGAAGTCGTCCCGCCCGGGCTGTCGATCTTGAGCAGCACGGCCGAGGCCTTGCTGTCCTCCAGCGACTTGATCAGTTCGAGCGTGCGCCGGTCGCCCGAGATGAAGCCGGAGATGGTGACGCGGGCTATATGGGCTTGGCTGAGCGAGCCGGGCGTGCGTCCGCTCCAGGCGAGGCCTGCAACGACAGCCGCGGCAAGCACGCCGAGGACGGCGAACAGCCGCCAGAGCGTCAGCTTTCGCCTGAGGCTGCGGCGGTCGGCGAGCAGATCGGCATCGGACGACATGAGGTCAGCGCTCCGGGTTTGCGGCCCCGTGATGTAGCCTCGCCGTGCCGGGCGGGCAAGACGAAGAGGTGGACTTAGAGGCTGTTAGGGATTCTGAGGCCGCTTAAGCCGCAACCGTGGCGCGCGCCCTGTCCAGCGCCAGCAAGGCGAGCCCGCTCGCCACCGAGCGGAAGGCATCGCCGATATGAACGCGGCTCGCCCCGAAGCGGCGGTCGAACAGCGCCCGCACTGCCGGGACGTGAGAGGTGCCGCCGGTCATGAACACGGCCTCGATCGCCCCAGTGGAGACATTCGCTTCGCTCAAGGCCTTGTCGAGCGCCGTCTCGATCGCGCCGACATCGTCCGCGATCCAGCTGTCGAAATCGCGGCGGCGGATCGGGGCCTCGATCGTCACATCCATCTGGCGGAAGCTGAGCCGGGTCTCGTCGACGTCCGAGAGCGCGATCTTGGCGGCCGACACTGCGCGGTAGAGTTCGTAGCCGAGATCATATTCGATCACGGTCAGCAGATCCTCGAGCTTGCCGGGCTCGACTGCATCGCGGATCAGCGCCTTGAGCTCGGCCATGGTCTCGCGGCTTTTCATCAGCGAGAGCCGGTGCCATTGCGCGAAGGCGGCGTGGTAATGCGCCGGGATCGGCAGGAGCTTCTCGAAGGAGCGATATTGCGTGCCCTTGCCGAGACGCGGCGAGATCGCGTGCTCGATGATGCGGTAGTCGAAGGTGTCGCCGGCGACACCGACGCCGGCATGGGAGAGCGGGATCGCATCGAGCCGGCCCGCTCCGCCGGGCTCGAAGCGCATCACCGAGAAGTCGCTGGTGCCGCCGCCGAAATCCGCGACCAGCATGGTCTGCGGCGTCTTCAGGTCGCGGGCATACCAATAGGCCGCACCGAGCGGCTCATAGGCGAAATCGACGGCGGGCATCCCGGCTTTGCCGTAGGAGGCGCGCAGCCGCCCGAGCGCGAGCTCCTCATCGGGCCGCTCGCCGGCGAAGACGACCGGGCGCCCTGAGACCAGCGGTGTCTCCGCTACGTCGTCGAGGCCGGCCACGAGATCGGTCAGGAACACGCCGATCAGGTCCTCGAGCCTGAACAGCTTGCCGAACAGCCGCGTCTCCTGGAAGGCGCGGCTGGAGAGATGTGTCTTCAGCGATTGCAGGAAGCGATGCTCCGTCGTCATGCCGAGCGCCATGTCGAGGGCATCGGGCCCGCTGACATGAGCGACATGGGTCTTGGGCGGCCGGCCCTCGCGCCAGAACATCAGGGCCGAACGATAGGCGTCGACCGCGCCCTGCCTGGTCGCGAAGGACCGCGTCGCCACCGAGCCGTCGGCGCGCGCCAGGGCAACCACGCTGTTGGTGGTGCCGAAATCGATGCCGATCGCCGCGGTGGTCATGGTGAAATCCTCAAGGGGCCAATGGCGAGTAGCGAATAGCGAGTGAGGAGGTCCACTCGCCATTCGCTACTCGCCATTCACTCGAAAAAGAAACAAAAGCCCGCGCGGATTGCTCCGCGCGGGCTGGTCTGATGGGCCGGCCGCTTTCGCGGCCGAAACCTCACTTCTTCTCGGTCGTCGCCTTCTTGAGGGCGGCGCCCAGGATGTCGCCGAGCGAGGCGCCGGAGTCGGCGGAGCCGTACTGCGCCATCGCCTCCTTCTCCTCGGCCATTTCCAGAGCCTTGATCGAGACCTGGATCTTGCGGGCCTTCTTGTCGAACAGGATGACGCGGGCGTCGACCTTTTCGCCGGCCGCGAAGCGCTCAGGGCGCTGCTCGGCACGATCGCGCGCGATTTCGGCGCGCTTGATGAAGGTGGTCATGTCGGTGCCGACGATCTTGACGTCGAGACCGGCTTCCTTGACCTCGATCACCTCAGTGGTGACGACCTGGCCCTTCTTGAACTCGCCGGCATCCACGAAGGGATCGCCGCCGAGCTGCTTCAGGCCGAGCGAGATACGCTCCTTCTCGACGTCCACATCGAGAACGACAGCCTGCAGCATGTCGCCCTTCTTGTATTCCTCGATGACCTGCTCGCCCGGACGGTTCCAGTCGAGATCCGAGAGATGGATCATGCCGTCGATATCGCCTTCGAGACCCAGGAACAGGCCGAACTCGGTCTTGTTCTTGACCTCGCCCTCGACCACCGCACCGCTCGGGTGGGTCTCCGCGAAGACCTCCCAGGGGTTGCGCAGGGTCTGCTTGAGACCCAGCGAGATGCGGCGCTTGACCTGATCGACCTCGAGGATCGCGACGTCGACTTCCTGCGAGGTCGAGACGATCTTGCCGGGGTGGACGTTCTTCTTGGTCCAGGACATCTCGGAGACGTGGATGAGGCCTTCGATGCCCGGCTCCACTTCGACGAACGCGCCGTAGTCCGTGATGTTGGTGACGCGACCCTTGAGGCGCGCACCGACGGGGTAACGGGCCGCAATGCCATCCCACGGATCAGCAAGCAATTGCTTGATGCCGAGCGAGATGCGGTGCGTGTCCTGGTTGATCTTGATGATCTTGACCTTGACCGTCTGGCCGATGGTCACGACCTCGGACGGATGGTTGACGCGACGCCAGGCCATGTCGGTGACATGGAGCAGGCCGTCGATGCCGCCCAGGTCAACGAACGCACCGTATTCGGTGATGTTCTTGACGACGCCGTCGATGACCTGGCCCTCTTCGAGCGAAGCCACGAGCTCGGAACGAGCCTCGGCGCGGGTCTCTTCGAGGACGGTGCGGCGCGACACGACAATGTTGCCGCGGCGGCGATCCATCTTGAGGATCTCGAAGGGCTGCGGCTGGCCCATCAGCGGGCCGACGTCGCGGATCGGACGGATGTCGACCTGCGAACGCGGCAGGAAGGCGACAGCGCCGTCGAGATCGACGGTGTAGCCGCCCTTGACGGTGTTGAAGATAACGCCCGAGACCTTCTCGCGAGCCTCGAAAGCCTTCTCGAGCTTGACCCAGCTCTCCTCGCGGCGAGCCTTGTCGCGCGAGATGACGGCTTCGCCGAGCGCGTTTTCGATCCGGTCCAGATAGACCTCGACCTCGTCGCCGACCTTGATGTCCTGGTCACGGCCGGGGCCGTTGAATTCCTTGAGCGCGACGCGCCCTTCCGTCTTCAGGCCGACATCGATGATCGCCATGTCTTTTTCGATGGCGACGACGATGCCCTTGATGACTGAACCTTCGAGGGCTTCGTTCTGGCCGAACGATTCCTCGAGCAGGGCGGCGAAATCCTCGCGACCCGAATGATAGCTTTCTACGGCTGACATGTATTCTCCTGACGCCAGCTCGCGGATCCCGCAAAGCCGGCAAGCGCCGATTGGGTTTGTGCCACAGGCCGGACCTGTCCGTCGGCGCCTCCTGAGAGGCCTGCCCGCTCTTCCCGCGCTCTGAGGCGCCGGGACGAGAACGGGCGGCGCTTGGCCGCCGGCATCGATCCGCATCCGAACGATCCGCTCCAAACACGAAACGGGAGCAGGCCTAAAAGGCCGCCCCCGGCTGTGATCGATCACGGCCCTTCGGACAGGCGCGATGTAGTGCAAAGCGGACGGCAGGGCAAGGGTTCTTGTCCGTTTCGCGCAGCGACGGCCAGGACGGAAAACCTTATAGTGAGGGCTGCGCCTGAGAGGAGACCGCCAGGAAACGGCCATGACCAGCGATCCCGACACACCCGACGACAGCAAGCTGACGCGCACCAAGCAGGCCTGGGCGCGGGCCGGGAAATTCCTGACCGGACGCATCAGCCGGCCCGACAGCGAGCGGCTGCCGCCCGGCCAGCATCTGGTCAAGGACTGGCCGGTGCTCGATCTCGGCCTCCAGCCCGAGATTTCGACCGCGAACTGGACACTCGACATCGACGGCGCGGTCGAGAACCGTTTGCACTGGCGCTGGGCGGATTTCATGGCGCAGGAGCAGGCGAGCGAGACTTCCGACATCCACTGCGTCACGACCTGGTCGCGCTACGACAATCGCTGGCAGGGCGTGGCGACGCGCAGCTTGCTCGACCTCGCCCAGCCGAAGCCCGAGGCCGGCTTCGTCGTGCTGCACTCCCATGACGGTTACACCACCAATCTGACGCTCGCGGATTTCGCCAGCGAGGATGCGCTGCTGGCCCATAGCTGGGAGGGCGAGCCCCTGACGGGCGAGCATGGCGGGCCGGTCAGGCTCGTGCTGCCGAAGCTCTATTTCTGGAAAAGCGCGAAATGGCTGAAGCGGATCGAATTCGTCGATCGCAACCAGCCAGGCTTCTGGGAGGTGCGCGGCTATCACGATCGCGGCGATCCCTGGCTGGAGCAGCGCTACAGCGACGATTGAAAAACGGGAACCGCCTAATGACCATCAAGGCCTTCGTCTTCGACGCCTATGGCACCCTCTACGACGTTCAGTCCGTCGCCGGCGCGACCGAGGCCGCCTTTCCCGGCCATGGCGAGACCATCACCCAGATCTGGCGGATGAAGCAGCTCGAATACACCTGGCTGCGCTCCGCCATGGGCGCCTATGCCGATTTCTGGACAGTGACGCGGGATTCGCTCGCCTACACGCTCGATGTCCTGGGCCTGAGCGCGGGCGAGGCGGCGATCACCGCCCTGGCCGAGGCCTACAACCATCTCGCACCCTATCCCGACAGCCTCGCCGCGCTCGATGCGCTGGCGGGCAAGCGGCTCGCCATCCTCTCGAACGGCAGTCCGGCCATGCTCGATGCGCTGGTGGGCAATAGCGATCTGGCAAACCGCTTCGAGGCCGTGCTCAGCATCGACGCCGCGCGGGTCTACAAGCCCGATCCGCGCAGCTACCGGCTGGTCGAAGAGCGGATGGGCGTGAAGCCCGATGAGGTCGTCTTCGTCTCCTCGAACGGCTTTGACGTCGCCGGCGCCAAGCATTTCGGCTTCAAGGTCGCGCGGATCGCACGGGTTTCAGCGGCGGCGCTGCATGCCGAGATCGCAAGCGCGGCCCCGATCCCGCCGAAGACCTTGTTCAAGGCGCTGCGCATGCAGGAGGAGCAGCTGGGCGAGAGGCCCGATTGGGTGATCGGCTCGCTGGGCGAGTTGCCGGGAGTGATCGCTGGGCTCTAGAACCGTTGAACGATGCCATTGGATCGTTCAACGGTTCTAGCTCTTTGTTTGAACGCGTTTTCTTCACGCGAACCGGTGTCCACTTCGCTCGAAAACGCTCTAGCTGATCGACATCGCCCGCATGCTGCCCTGCAAACGACGCGATGGCTCCGCCTGATGCAGGTAGACGGCGAGCGTGTCCCATGGAGGTGAGATCGCCAGCTGTGACAGGATTCGGCAGACCTCACCACGATGGATTGCCGAATGCAAAGCGACATGCATGAGCATTTCCTGTCGCGTCATGCAGCCTTTGTCTCCATCGGTGAATGTAAAGGCGACTGGCTCGGAGAGTTTGTCCGAAGTGAGCGGGCGCACGTAGTCCTGGTACCAGCGATCGATTGCGGCGACAGATTCGTGAAGTTCATTCAACTCCGGCGTCTCGACAGTGTTGTCTGACGCATAATCATGCGCTCGACCGTCCAGATGCGCCGCAAATATCCTCGCTACGACATGATAGTGATTGGTCAACCGAATGGCCGTGTGAAACTCCGTGGCCTGCGCCTTTGGATCGATTGCCGCCAGTTGATCGAGCAGATCGCTGTTTGCCCACGCTTGATAGCCATACAAAACTTGAAACAATTCACTCATGACCGCGCTTTCCTCCATCGAAAGAATGTGAGTAAGTTCTCTACATTCTGAGTGGAGGAGCCAGATTGTCTACTCGCATTGCCAAAAAGCAGCCCGTTATGCGGAAGGAGCCGCGTCAAGCTCGCTCACGGGCAACGGTCGAGGCCGTGATCGAAGCGGGGGCTCGCATTTTGAGCGAGCAGGGCTGGGTGGGCTTCACCACCAACAAGGTTGCCGAGGCAGCCGGGGTCAGCATCGGATCGCTGTATCAGTATTTTCCCGACAAGGTTTCGTTGGTTGGAGCGATCCGACGAAAGCATCTCGATGACAGCCTGGCTGCGGTGAGGAATGCGCTCGCGGCAGCACTGCCCCTAGCCGGCTTCGTGGAGGTACTCGTCTCCAACATAGTCGAGGCCCACAAGATCCATCCCGGATTGCATAGGGTTCTTCTCGATGAGGCGCCGGGCCTGGAATCGTACAGAACTCAAAATATCCAGATAGAGGCACAGTACATTTCTTACTACACCGAGGCCGTCGCGATGCACCGGCCGAAAAAGACCGATGCTTCTGATGAAACGATCGGAATTACCATTTCAGACGCAATCGACGGCGTGATTCACAACGCCGCGCGCCGCGGCAACCTGCATGAACCCCGCATACGCCATGAGCTGGTCAGAATGATCCGCCTGTATCTTGGGGATGCATCCTGAACACGGATCAACCACGGCTAGCGCCTGATTGAACGGAAAGGGGGGTTCCTGTCCTTAGCCTGAACAATTCGCGACGCTGGAGCAATTTCCGATCCGATTGGACGCGCAATCGCTCTAGATCTTTGTTTTAACGCGTTTTCTTCACGCGAACCGGCATCCACTTCGCTCGAAAACGCTCTAAGCCCCCGCGATGGCGCCGACGGCTGTCCCGCCCTCCAGCGCGCTGCCGCTCTCGTCCTTGAGGTCGACGCCGGTCAGCGAGCGATTGAAGGCCTGGTCGATCAGCCAGGCTAGCTTGAAGGCGGCGGCCTCGAAATCGAGTCCGCCGGGGCGGATGTTGGAGATGCAGTTGCGCGCGGCGTCGGTCAGGCCGGGCCTGGGCGCGAAGGTGAGATAGGCGCCAAGCGAATCCGGCGAGGACAGGCCCGGCCGCTCGCCGATCAGCACCAGCGCCATGCGCGCACCCAGCGCATGGGCCGCTTCGTCGCCGAGCGCGACACGGGCCTGCGAGGCGATCACGACCGGCGCGAGCGTCAATCCCTGCCGCTTCAGATGCGGCAGCAGCGCCGTGATGAAGGGGGCGGCGTTCTGATGGATCGCGGTCGAGGACAAGCCGTCGGCGACGATGATGGCGAGATCGCAGGCGCCGCGCCGCGCCAACAGCACGCGGCGGCTCTCCTCCGAGAGGCCACGGCCGAGATCGGGCCGGCGCAGATAATCGCCGCGCGAGCGGGCCGCGCTCTCGACCATCACCGTATCCAGCGACAAGGCCGCAAGGTCCGCGGCCAGACCCTCCGGACGGAAGGGCTCGTGCACCGCGTCACGCGCCAGCGCATGGGCGAGGCCGAAGCGCAGCACCTCGCGCGTCGGCAGCGAGGCGCCCGAGCGGCCAAGCGCGATGCGGGCCGGCGTCAATTGCGCGAGTTCGGCCCAGCGCTGAGCCGTGGAGGCAGGCTTGTCCGGCGTTTTCATGCGGCGCGGTCCTGCATGGCGGCGAGCAAGGCCTGGCCACCCTGTCCCGCGCTCAACTTTCCCGCGGGGTCGGTGATGTCCATCCGCCGGAGCCAGGCTTCGAATTCCGGCGCGCGCTTCAGGCCGAGCACCTCGCGGATATAGAGCTGGTCGTGGAAGGAGGTCGACTGATAGTTCAGCATCACGTCGTCGGCGCCGGGGATGCCCATGATGAAATTGACGCCGGCCGTGCCGAGCAGCGTCAGAAGCGTATCCATGTCGTCCTGATCGGCCTCGGCATGGTTGGTGTAGCAGATGTCGCACCCCATCGGCACGCCCATCAGCTTGCCGCAGAAATGGTCCTCGAGGCCGGCGCGTATGATCTGCTTGCCGTCATAGAGATATTCCGGGCCGATGAAGCCGACGACCGTGTTGACCAGAAGCGGCTCATAGGCACGGCAGACCGCATAGGCGCGGGCCTCGACCGTCTGCTGGTCGACACCGTGATGGGCATTGGCCGAGAGCGCCGCGCCCTGGCCCGTCTCGAAATACATCACGTTGTCGCCGACCGTGCCGCGCTTCAGCGAGCGGCCAGCCTCCAGCCCCTCCTGCAGCAAGGCCAGCGTCACTCCGAAGGAGGCGTTAGCTGCCTGCGTTCCAGCCACCGACTGGAAGACGAGATCGACCGGCACGCCCTGCTCGATCAGCGCCACCGAGCTCGTGACATGGGTCAGCACGCAAGCCTGTGTCGGAATCTCGAAACGCGCGATCAGCGCGTCGAGCAGGCGCAGCAGGTCGCCGATCGTACTCATGCTGTCAGAGGCCGGATTGATGCCGATGACGGCATCGCCGCAGCCATAGCTCAGCCCGTCCATGGTCGAGGCGAGGATGCCGGCGACATCGTCGGTCGGGTGGTTCGGCTGGAGCCTGACCGCCATGGCGCCGGGCAGGCCGAGCGTGTTGCGGAAGCGCGTGACGACCCGGCACTTCCTGGCGACCAGGATCAAATCCTGATTGCGCATCAGCTTGGAGACGGCAGCCGCCATCTCCGGCGTGATGCCGGGCGCGAGCCGGGCCAGGACCGGCGTCGTCGCCGCATCCGAGCAGAGCCAGTCGCGGAAGCCGCCGACCGTCAGCGAGGCGATCAGCTTGAACGCCGCCGCATCATGGCTGTCGACGATCAATCGCGTGACCTCGTCCTCCTCATAGGGAATCAGCGCCTCGTCGAGGAAGGTCCGCAGCGGCAGATCGGCCAGCGCCATGCGCGCTGCCATCATCTCTTCCATGCTGCCGGCGGCGAGGCCTGCGAGCTGATCGCCCGAGCGCAGGGGCGTCGCCTTCGCCAGCAAGGTCTTCAAATCGGCGAAAACGTAACTCTGTCGCCCGACCGCCGCGCGATACGCCATGAAATCAATCCTCGCCGAAATCAATCCTCGTGCCTTGCAACATGCTAATGCGGATATTGGCACGAGCAAACGCAGATGCAGCATTGCTGCCACCCGCTACCGCGATTAACGCTCCTTGTCCGGAGAGCGGGACGTCATCCGCCGCAGGATTTGGAAACGTCATGTCGGCTCGCAGGACCATCGGCACCTTCGACTATGTCGTGATCGGGGCGGGCTCGGCCGGCTGCGTCGTCGCCAACCGGCTCTCAGTCGATCCGAGCAAGAAGGTCCTGGTGCTGGAGGCCGGCGGCAAGGACGACTGGATCTGGTTTCACATCCCGGTCGGCTATCTCTACGCCATCGGCAATCCGCGCGCCGACTGGCTGTTCAAGACCGAGCCTCAGGCGGGCTTGGGCGGGCGGGCCTTGCCCTTCCCGCGCGGCAAGGTCGTCGGCGGCTGCTCGGCGATCAATGCGATGATCTATATGCGCGGCCAGGCGGCCGATTACGATGGCTGGCGCCAGCGCGGGCTCACCGGCTGGGGCTGGGACGATGTCCTGCCCAATTTCCTGAAACATGAAGACCATGTCGCGCCGGGGACGGGCGAGCACCACAAGGCCGGCGGCGAATGGCGGGTCGAGAATCCACGCGTGCGCTGGGACATCCTCGACGCCGTGCGCGATGCGGCCGAGGCGGCGGGCATCGCCAAGATCGCAGACTTCAACACCGGCGACAATGAAGGCTCCGCCTATTTCCAGGTCAACCAGCGGCGCGGCCGGCGCTGGAGCGCCTTTACCGCCTTCCTCAAGCCGGTGCTCGATGTCCGCGACAACCTCCGCATGGAGACGCGCGTCCTGGTCGAGCGCATCGTGATCGAGGATGGCCGGGCCAGTGCGATCGAGTTCAGCCATGGCGAGGAGAAGCTCAGAGTCGAGGTCCGCGGCGAAGTCGTGCTCAGCGCCGGCTCCTTCGGCTCGCCGGCGCTGCTGGAGCGCTCCGGCATCGGCGACGGCGCGCGCCTGCAGGCCCTCGGCATCGACACGACCGCGAACCTGCCGGGCGTCGGCGAGAACCTGCAGGACCACCTCCAGATCCGCCCGGTCTACAAGGTCGACGGCGTGCGCACGCTCAACACCGACTATGCGAAACTTTGGCGCCGGCCGCTGATGGCGTTGGAATATGCGGCGTTGCGCACCGGGCCATTGACCATGGCGCCCTCGCAGGTCGGCGCCTTCGCGAAATCCTCGGCGGACTACGCCACCGCCAATCTCGAATTCCATTTCCAGCCACTCTCGCTCGACAAATGGGGCGATGGCTTGCACCCCTTCGGGGCCTTCACCGCAAGCGTCTGCAACCTGCGCCCATCGAGCCGGGGCAGCGTC
This sequence comes from Bosea vaviloviae, assembly GCF_001741865.1. Taxonomy (NCBI): domain Bacteria; kingdom Pseudomonadati; phylum Pseudomonadota; class Alphaproteobacteria; order Hyphomicrobiales; family Alloboseaceae; genus Allobosea; species Allobosea vaviloviae. The sequence continues at coordinate 1,998,092 of NZ_CP017147.1, read as the reverse complement.
CATCTCAAGAGCCCGACGCCTGAGGACGCCCCGGCGATCTCGCCCAATTATCTCGATACCGACGAGGACAAGCGCGTCGCCGTCGATGCGCTGAAGCTCGCGCGCCGGATCGTGGCGCAAGCGCCGCTGGCGCGCTTCCAGCCGCAGGAACACAGCCCGGGCACAGCCGCGACCTCGGACGAGGCGCTGCTGGAAGCGGCGAAAGGGCTCAGCACCACGATCTTCCACCCTGTCGGGACAGCGAAGATGGGCGTCGATGACGATCCGACGGCCGTGCTCGATGAGCGCCTGCGGGTGCGGGGTGTGCGTGGCCTGCGCGTGATCGACGCCTCGGTGATGCCGGCGATCACCTCGGGCAATACGGCAGCGCCGACGATGATGATCGCCGAGAAAGGCGCGCAGATGCTGCTGGAAGATGCAAAAACGGCCTGACGCCATGATATGAAGGCTCCAACCGGCACGCTGGAGCCATCATGTCATCGCCGCCCGAACGCAGCCTGCCCGTCAAGACCTTGACCACAAAGATCCTGCTCGCCATCGCCAGGGGCGTGCTGACGGTCCTCGTGCTGCTCGACGAGATCGCGCGGCCGCTCTACCGGCCGCTGGCGGACTGGCTCGCCTCGCTCGGAATCGTCGCGCGGGCGGAAGCGGCGATCGCCCGATTGCCGCGATCGGCCATTCTCGCCTTGCTCGCGATCCCCTTCGCGGTCGCAGAGCCCTTGAAGATCGTCGGCCTGATCATGATCGGGCGCGGGCAGGTCGCAGCAGGCATCGTGATCCTCGCTGTGGCCTATCTCGCCAGCTTCCTGATCGTCGAGCGCATCTACCAGGCCGGGCGGAACAAGCTTCTGAGCTATCGCTGGCTGGCCTGGCTGATGGCGGCGATCGAGACCGTCCGCGTCAAGGCGCTCACCTGGGTCAAGGCGAGCGCGGCCTATCAATCCGCCATCCGGATTCGCGACGAGGCCAGGCGCTGGTTGCGGGGCTTGCGCGCCTGAGCGCGGCCGCTCCGGCTCAGAACGTCACGTCGATCCGGCCTCGCAGCGCATGGTCGCGCGCGCCATTGCCCAGGGCGGCATTGTAGCCGAGACCCAGCGCGACATTGCCGGCAACACGCCAGGACAACCCGACCTCCGCAACCATCGCGTCGCGCGCCACCGGCGCGGCGTAGACCCGGAATGGGCTCGCGGCTCCGGCGAAGGCCAGCACAGCTGTCGGCGTCGTCTCCCCGAAGGCGTGACGCCAGCCCAGCATGGCGCGGGCGAAGAGCGGCGTCGCGCCAAGCTGCGTTTCTGCGCGCAAGCCCAATGTCGAGAACCCGAGGCTCTGGTCGTGGCCATTCAAGTGCAATGCGGCCGTCCCGCCCTGCTCCGTGCCTGAATCCGAATGCACGCTCACGGCGGCGACCTGGACGAAGGGCTCGAAGGCGACGGAGCCGAGCGGCAAGGCATAGCCGACCTCGGCGAAAGCCTGCGCCGTTGCCCCCTGGCCGTCGAAACGCAGCACGTCGGAGAAGCCGTTCAGCCCGACGAAGCGCGTCAGGTTGGTCTGGTTCCAGGCATAGGCGGCACCGGCGCGCAGATTGACCGCGCCGAAACGCGCCCCGCCATAGAGCGCGGCATGGACGGCGTCCTGCGTGCCGTCCGAACGGCGCTGGTCGATGTCGAAACGGGTGCGGGTGAAGCCGCCGGCGACGCCGACGCGCCACGGCGTCTCGCCACCGCCGGAATCGAACTCCGCGCCGAACAGCATGCCGCCGCCGCGCCGGTCGAGCGAGGCCGCATTGCCGTCGCCATCGCTGCGCCCTTGAGCGCCGATCGCCTCGCCCCAGAGTTGGAAGCGTCGTGCCTCGAAGCCGGGTGCGGGCAATGCCGCCATGCGCGGCCGGCCCGGCGCATCGGCCGAGAAGGCGCCAGTCACCGTGCCGGGCGATGTCGAGGAGGCGAACGGCGCACGCAGGCGGTTCATGATGGTGTCGCGCACCAGATGGCTGGTCTCGATCGCGACCGAGACGGCCTGCGCATGCGCCTCGCCCGAAAGCGCGTCGAAACCGGCGCGCGCCTCCGCCAGCGTCGAGGACACCAACGCGTCATAGACGCGATTGCCCGTTCCTAGCGCTTCGGCAGCGCGGCCGGCGCTCGCCTGGTTGCGTGTGGCTGCCGCATCGGCGAAGGCAACCGCATTGCGCGCCAGCGTCAGCGCTACAGCCGTTGCGTCGTAACTCAGCGTCGGCGTCAGGAAGGCGAAATTCGAGGTCACGCCGGAAAACTGCCCGCTGACGCCGCCCTGAGCCGTCAGGATGACATAGCGGGTCGAGAGACCGTAACTGCCCGGCGCAGCCAGAAGCTGAACCTGGCCGCCGGACAAGGTTGCGGTTCCCGTCGCCGCGACCAGGTCGGATGCGCCGGCCGCATTGAGCTCGACCTGATAGGTCGAACCGGCGGCGAAGGCGACATTGCCGGCGACGTTCAGCGTGCCGATGGAGTTGCCCGGTGCGACCGTGCCGCCGGAGGCGATGATGAGGCTGCCGACCGTGCCCGAGCCGCCGAGCGCGCCGCCCGCCACGGTGATGGCGGAGCCGGTCAGCGAACCATTGACGACAAGGAGCCCGGCGAGCACCGAGGTCGGGCCGGTATAGTTGTTGGTCCCGGTCAGGATCAGCTTGCCGGAGCCCTGCTTGGTCAGCGTCCCCACCCCGGAGATGTTGGCGGCAAGGGTGGTGCTGTCGGTGAAATTCGCGACGATGGCGCCGTCATTCTGGATGAAAGGCGTGTCGATGGCGCCCGCCAAGCCGCCATTGCCGAGATTGAGCACACCCAAGGCGCTGATCTGGATGCCGGCCCCGGCCTTGACGAGCCCGCCATCCGCAACCGTGAGCACGCCGGCATAGTCGCCACCGCAGCCGCAACCGGGAGAGCCGATGAGCAGGCCGTTGGTCGCATTCAGGACCGAGCCCGCCCCTGTCACCATGACGCTCGCGGTGGGAAAGCCCAGAGCGGGATCGGGATCCGAACTGATCTCGACAAACCCGGTCGCGTTCACGACGCCGCCCGCGGAAATGACGAGACTACCGGAGCCGCCGAAGCCAGAAAAATTGCCGACGAACAAGCCGTTATCGACGTTCCAGGTCGATCCGGGGCCGGTCACCGTCACGACCGGCGCGATCGTTAGCCCATCGAGACCCGCGCCGCCCTTGCTGTTCACCACCGCGCCGCCGCTGATATTCAGCGTTGCGAGCGTGAAGTTGCCGATGCCCGTGAAGCCTTCGACAGTCACGGTCGAGCCCGCGCCCGTGACCTCCATCGCCGATTGGACGACGAGGTAGCCGGCCGGATCCACCATGTTCAAGGTGCCGCCATTGCTGACGCGCAATGTCCCGACAGCCACCGCGATGCCGCCGCCTCCGCCGGCCGGATTGCCGACGCTGAGCGAGCCGCCGCTGATATCGAGCGTCGGATTCGAGCAACCGCACAGAGCCCCCAGAAAGAGAACCCCTTCTATGCTGCTCGTCCCGGTCAGGGTGAGCGTCCCTGGCCCGTCCATGAAGAGCGAACCCTTGCCGGTGATATCGCCGGAGAAGACGGTCGCGACGGCGTTGTAGCCGATCGACAAGATGGCGCCATCGCCGATGACGACTTTGCCCGCCCCCGACAGCGAGCCGATCGTGGTCATGAGCGTATCCGCGACCTGGATCGTCGCGCCGGTGGCGACACTGTAATCGGAGCTCGCCGAGAACGCCGTGCCGGAATTGGCGATGAGCCGGCCCTGCATGACGCTGGTCGCACCGGAATAATTGTTGTTGCCGGAGAGGATGAGATCGCCGGGACCGGTCTTGGTCAACCCGCCTATGCCCGAGATGGTACTGAGGCTGTCTAGCTCCAGCACAAAACCGTTGCTGTCGATCGTACCGCCGCCGGCATTGAGCGTGACGGTGCGCGCCGAGGTCACATTGGCGGTGATGACGAGGCCGCCGCCATCGAAGGTCAGCCCGCCGGCGACATCACCAAGCTGGGCATTGTGGCTGATCGAGATCCGGCCCTGACTGATCGTCGTGCCGCCATCATAGGAATTGTCGAGATGGGTCAGCGTCAGCGTGCCCGCCCCGGTCTTGACCAGCGAGCCGCCGACGCCGCTGATGATGCCGTCGACCGTCGTGGACGTGCCGTCGCCGCCGACGGTGAGTTCGTTGGCGCCGAGGACGTAATCGCCTGCGCCAGCGATCGACCCGGCGCTCAGGCGGTTGTCGCCGAGCGGGCCGGTGCTGTCCGAGAAATCGGTCGTCGCGCCGATATTCGTCACGATCGTCGCATTTCCGGCCGTGCTGCCGTTGAAGAACCGAAGGCTGGTGTTGTTGGTGATCGTGGCGCTACCGGCCGTGCTCGTACCGATGAACCAAAGGCTGCTGTTGTTGGTGATCGAAGCGCTGCCGGCCGTGCTACTGCCGGAGAACTGAAGGCTGTTGGTGTTGGTGATCGTAGCAGTGCCGGCCGTGCTGCTGTCGTTGAACTGAAGGAAGCTGTTGGTGGTGATCGTGGCACTGCCGGCCGTGCTGCTGTTGGCGAAAATCAGGAACCAATGATTGACCAGGGTCTGCGCCTGGCCGGAATTGTTGACGATGCCTGCTCCAGCGAAGGTGAGGTTGACGGCAGGGTCGATGGTGATCGTGTAGGCCGGCGCGCTTGCGTTGAAGGTAAAGCCCCCAAGCGTCGTGGCCGCACCGATTGTGATCGCGGACTGGCTGGTGGCATCGAAGAACGCCGTGCCGGTTGGAACCGTCGCCGGCGTCCAGTTCGCGCCGGCGTTGAAATTGCCCGAGCCGGGATTGAGCTGCCAGGTCGCGTCCTGCGCGTGGGCCGAGCCCGGACAGAACAGCGCCGAACCCAGCGACGTGCCCGCCAGCAAAGCCAGCATGACGAAGCGGCGGCGATACGCGCCGCGCCCTTGGCTTATCAAATCCACGAAAGCGTCGCCCCCAAATCCCGGGGCGGCAACTTAAGGCAATCTTACTCTACGGCAATAGACCACCATTCACAGGGCGAGGATCGACATTCGTCGCCATGCCGGGCGACGGCCCACGAATCGAACGCCCGGCATGCCGTCGCTTCGACATGCCGGAGCAGGCCAGCAGCAGTGGCGCATTCAGACGATCTGGTTGCGCAGCGCGGTTTCGCCCCGCGCCAGCCGCCCGAGATTGTCGAGCAGGGTATCAACGACATTGCCCTCATAGGCCCGCGTCTCGCCGGCGCTATGGGGCGTGATGACGACCTGCGGCAGGCCCCAGAAAGGCGAGGATGGCGGCAGCGGCTCGTCATGGAAGCAGTCGAGCCCGGCGCCGGCCAACCGGCCCTCGCTCAGGGCGGCGAGCAGCGCGGCCTCATCCACCACCTTGCCGCGTGCGACATTGATGAGGACGGCCGTGGGCTTCATCACGGCGAGCGCCTGGACGCCGATCAGCCCTTCGGTCTCCGCCGTCAGCGGGCAGGTCAGCGCGACGATGTCGGCCTGCGCCATGACCTCGTGCAATTGGTCGGGCCGGACGATCGCCTCGATATGCGGCTGCGGCTCCGGCCGGCGGCGCACGCCGATGACGCGGATGCCGAAAGCCGAGGCGAGCGCGGCCAGGCGCAGGCCGATGCGGCCGAGCCCGACGATGACCATGGTCTTGCCGCCGAGTTCGTCCTCGCGCCTGGCGCGGTCGCCGATCATCGGGCGCCAATGCTTGGCCGTCTGGTTGTCGCGGGCGAGATGGATCTGGCGGGTCAGGGCCAGGACCAGCGCCATGGCGTGCTCGGCGACGGCGCGCTCATTCACCCCTTGCGCGCTGGCGAGGCGAATGCCGGCGGCGGCCAGGGCCGGCTTGTCGAACTGGTCGGTGCCGGCGCTGACCGACTGGATGAAGCGCAGCTTCGGCGAAGCGGCGATCAGCTCGTTGCGCCAGAGGCCGGAGACGACGAGGACATCGGCCTCGACCGAGCGCGCCTTGAGCTCGTCGAGCGAGTTCGCCGAAAAGCTCCGGGCGGCGTGGCCGCGCGTCGCGAACTCGGCCTGCAATTGATAGGCGGCGTGGGAGAAGCCGATCGTCAGCTCATTGTCAGGCGGCAGCAGGGGCATTCGTCTCGTTCCTCGACAGTCAAAGGCGTGGTCAGGTTATTGGGCGTGGTCAGGTTATCGGGCGCGGTCAGGTTATCGGGAGAGCGGCGCGCTGTCCCGGCAGTCAACGCATGCAAGCTTCACGCTGGGCCGGGGCCGGAGGTCGCAAAGCCCGCCAGCGCCGCCTCGAGCCTGGCCCATTCCGAGGCCTGCCCCGGCAGGCCGAAGCGCAGCCAGCGCACATCGTTCTGGAAGCGGCGCAGATAGAGGCCATGGCGGCCGAGATGGGCGAAGAGCGCCGGCGCATTGCCGGTTTCGAGCAGCCTGAACAGCGCCGTGCCGCCGACGACCCTGCCGTGCGGCGCGAGCAGCGCATCGAGCCGCGCGGCGTCGGCCGCGCGCGCGGCTCCCGCTTGCGCAAGCCAGGAGGAATCGGCCAGCGCCGTCGCCCCGACACGCAGGGCCGGCCCGGCCACCGCCCAAGGCCCCATCGCCGCATGCAGGGCCTCGGTCAGCGCCGGATCGCCGATCGCGAAGCCCAGGCGCAGGCCCGCCAGCCCATATGTCTTGCCGAAGGAGCGAAGGACCACCGTCGCCGGCGGCAGCTCGGGAATGATACTGGGCTCGGGGGTGAAATCGGCGAAGGCCTCGTCGACTATCAGCGCGCCGCATCGCGCATCGCATTGTTTGGCGATTGCAACGAGATCTTGCTTTGACACAACACGGCCATCGGGATTGTTCGGATTGACGATTACGACTGTCGCCGCATCGCCAACCTCGTTGAGGGTGGCGATCTCTCGGGCTACGCGCCCTACCTTGAGCCATGTGCGAGTGTGCTCACCATATGTCGGCGTCAAGACAGCCACCGGCCCATGCCCTTCCAACCGAGGCAACAGGTCGATCAGGATCTGCGTGCCGGGTGCCGCGACGATGCCGGCGCTTTCGGGCACGTGATAGGCCGCGCGCGCCGCAGCCAGCAGCGCCGCCTCGTCATCGGCGCCCGGCAGGCGCTGCCACAGGCTTTGCGGCAGCGGCGGTAGCGGATACGAGATGGGATTGATACCGGTCGAGAGATCGATCCAGGGCTCGGGCGCATTCGCAAACAGCGCCCGCGCCTTGGCGAGATCGCCGCCATGCCAGATTTCCCCCTTAATCACGATCGATCCCGCCTCGCATGAGCCCGCCCGACACCTTGCTTCTGCTGCTCGCCGCGCTCGCGATCGAGGCCGCGCTCGGCTATCCCAAGGGCTTGTATGCGCGGATCGGCCATCCCGTCACCTGGCTTGGCGCATTGATCGCGGCGCTCGACGACAGCCTGAACCGCGAGACCGCGTCTTATGCGGCACGCAAGGCGGCCGGGCTCGCCGCACTCGTCATCCTGCTCTGCGCGACAATCGCCTTCGCTTCGACCGTGACCCGGCTTTGCCTCGCGCTCGGGCCGCTCGGCCTGCTGCCCCTAGCGCTTCTGGCCTCGACCCTGCTGGCGCAGCGTAGCCTCTACGAGCATGTCGCTGACGTCGCCGAGGGGCTGGAGCAAGGCGGGCTCTCCAAGGGACGAAAGGCGGTTGCGATGATCGTCGGGCGCAATCCCGAAAGCCTCGACGAGGCCGGCGTCTCGCGTGCCGCGATCGAGAGCCTCGCCGAGAATTTCTCCGACGGCGTCGTCGCCCCCGCCTTCTGGCTCGGCCTCGCCGGCCTGCCGGGCTGCGCACTCTACAAGGCGATCAACACCGCCGATTCGATGATCGGCCATAAGACGCCGCGCCATCTCGCCTTCGGCTGGGCGGCGGCCAGGCTCGACGACCTCGTCAACCTCCCGGCCTCGCGACTCACCGCGCTGCTGCTGATCGCAGCCGCAGCCCTCGACCGGGAGGCCGATGCGGCGGGAGCCTGGAAGGCCGTGCGGCGCGACGCCCATCGCCACCGCTCGCCCAATGCCGGCTGGCCGGAGGCGGCGATGGCCGGGGCGCTCGGCCTGCGCCTCGCCGGGCCGCGCATCTATGGCGAGACACGCGTCGAGGATGGCTGGATGGGGGATGGCCGCGCGGAGGCGACGGCCGCCGATATCAGGCGGGCGCTCAGGCTCTATCGCGGGGCCTGCCTGATGCTGTGGGCGCTGGCGGCGGCAGGTGTGGCGTTGCTCGCCACAGTCTGACCGGATCCGGCGATCAGCTTACGCCAGAGCGGCAAAAGCGCTATAGTATCCAGTATCGGATAGCCGGCAGGAGCCCGTGATGGGCACGCATGTCACGATCGATGAGGATGTCGTCCGAGCAGCCGAGAAGCTGGCGCTGGAGCAGAACCGTACGGTCGGCGAGGTGATTTCCGAGCTCGCGCGCCAGTCGCTGCCGGCCGGGACGGAGATCACCTATCGCAATGGCATTCCGCAGTTGCCCCGCCGCCCCGGAGTGGTCGTCACCATGGAGCTGGTCAACGAGCTTCGCGATGAGGAACCGTGACCTATCTGCTCGACGTCAATGTTCTGATCGCACTGATTGATCCCCTCAGAACTCGATCCCAGCCTGCGCCTTCACGCCGGCTGCGAAATGATGCTTCACCAGCGTCATTTCCGTCACGAGATCCGCGGCGGCGATCAGCTCCGGCTTGGCGTTGCGGCCGGTGACGACGATGTGCAGGTCGGGGCGGCGCGCGGCCAGCGTCGCGACCACCTCGTCCAATGCCAGGTAATCGTAGCGCAGCGCGATGTTGAGCTCGTCCAGCACGATCAAGCGGATCGTCTCGTCGGCCATCAAGTCCTTCGCCTTCTCGAAGGCGCGTCCGGCGGCGGCGATGTCGCGGGCCTTGTCCTGCGTCTCCCAGGTGAAACCTTCGCCCATGCTGTACCAAGCGATCTGATCGCCGAAGGCATCGAGCGCCTTGCGCTCGCCTGTCGCCCAGGCGCCCTTGATGAACTGGACCACACCGACGCGCCAGCCATGGCCGAGCGCGCGCAGGATCAGCCCGAAAGCGGCTGTCGATTTGCCTTTGCCCGGCCCGGTGTTGACGATCAGCAGGCCCTTCTCGATCGTCTTGGCGGCAACCTCGGCGTCCTGCACCGCCTTGCGCTTCTCCATCTTGGCCTTGTGGCGGGCGGCTTCATCAGCGTCGATCGTCATCATTTCACCTGCATCATTTCACCTGCATCATTTCACCTGCATCGCAAGTCCGGCGACCATGAAAACCACGTGCTGGGCTTGCGCAGCAAGGTTCTGGTGCAGGCGGCCGGCCTCGTCGCGGAAGCGCCGCGCCAGGGCATTGTCGGGCACGATGCCGAGCCCGACCTCGTTCGAGACGAGCACGACGCGGCCCGAGGCTTCAGCACAGGCGGCGATGAGCTCGGCGCCCGCGGACACCGTATCCCGCTCCGCCAGGATCAGATTGGTCAGCCACAATGTCAGGCAATCGACCAGGATCGGCCGCCCCGCCGGCACGGCGCGGATCGCCTCGGGCAAGGCGAGCGGCGCGTCGACCGTGAGCCAGTTGCCGGAGCGCCGCGCCCGATGCTCGGCGATGCGCGCGCGCATCTCGTCGTCATAGGCCTGGGCGGTCGCGATATAGGTCCAGGGCGCCGGCAGCGCCTCGATCAGCGCCTCGGCATGGCGGCTCTTGCCCGAGCGCGCGCCGCCGAGAACGAGGGTGAGATGGGGAGTTTCCAAGAGCCCTTTCCTCCGGCGTCATGGTCGGCCCCGAGCCGACCATCTCCTGCAAGAGATTCTCGGGATCTGCGCGGAGTTTATCCTTGGGCCGATCGAAGATCGGACTCGAGGGCTTCGCCCGAGAATGACGGCGCAGTGCATTGCACAGCACCGCCCACATGGCTAATGATCATCCCCGACGGTGCCCCGGCAACGGGGTGAAAAGGGAACGCGGTGCGATACCGCGGCTGCCCCCGCAACTGTAAGCGGTGAGTTCTGCGCCATCGGCCACTGGGAGCGATCCCGGGAAGGCGGCTCAGGACGTCGAGATCCGCGAGCCAGGAGACCTGCCGTCGTCGTTCCGCAATCCAACAGGCCGCCGGCGGGGCGGCCAGGAGAATCACGATGAACACCTCCGCTTCGCTTTCGACTTCGGCCGGCGTTTCCGAACGCGCCAAGGCCGCGCTGGCCGCCCTGCTGCTCGGCAGCGTGCTGATCTTCACGGTCGGCTTCGCGCATTCGAGCAGCGTCCACAACGCCGCCCACGACACGCGCCACACGCTCGCTTTCCCCTGCCACTGAGGGGATCGAACATGGTCAATCGCGTTCTCACGGTCAGTCTCCTGGCCGGGCTTCTGGCTGGGCTCGTCATCGCCGCGCTCCAGCATGTCAGCACCACGCCGCTGATCCTCAAGGCGGAAACCTATGAAGCGGCGATGCGCGCCGCCGCGCCGTCTTTCGCGTCCTTTGACGGGCAGGCCCGCATCATCCTCGCCCATGGCCCCGCCGGCGACGCCGCCGGCCATGAGCACGCCGAATGGAAGCCGCAGGACGGCTTGCAGCGCACCGCCTTCACCACGCTGGTCACGGTCGCGACCGCGATCGGCTTCGCCGCGCTGCTGCTCGGCGGCATGATCGCGGCGAATGAGACGATCGACGACAGGCGCGCGCTCGCCTGGGCGGTCTGCGGCTTCCTCGCCTTCGGCCTCGTCCCGGCGGCGGGTCTCGCGCCGGAATTGCCCGGCAGCGCGGCGGCCGAACTCTTGCATCGTCAGATCTGGTGGGTCGCGACGGCGCTGGTCACGGCCGGCGGGCTCTTCGTCTTCCTGCGCATGGAAGCCGGCTGGCTCCGGGCTCTAGCCGTATTCGCCATGCTCGTGCCGCATCTGATCGGCGCGCCGCATCCGGCCGCGCCGGAGAGCAAGGTCCCAGCCGAGATCGCAGCGCATTTCGCCGCGCTGTCGCTCTCGGTCCAGGCCGCGCTCTGGCTCGCCACCGGCCTGGCCGTCGGCGTGATCTGGCCCTGGGCGACGCGACGCGCGGCCAAGGCCTGACGCCTCGCGCGCTCCTCTCCAGGGAGCGCGCATCTCGAACACGGAGGCGTTTTCATGCCCGAGGCCGATCTCACCATACATGTCTGCACCGTCTGCCGACGCGTGCGCGAGGACCTCGCCGAAGGCTATGACCAGCCGGGCCTCGGCCTCGCCACCGCGCTCGGCGAGCGGCTTGCCGGCAAGGCCGGGATCAGCGTCGAGGCGGTCGAATGCCTTGCCGTCTGCAAGCGTCCTTGCACGGTCGCCTTCGCGGCGAACGGCAAATGGACCTATCTCGTCGGCGATCTCGACGCCGAGACCCATCTCGACGATATCGTCGGCGCGGCGGAGAGCTATGCCGCCAGCGCCAACGGCATCATTCCCTGGAAAGAGCGACCCACCCCCTTCCGCAAGGGCGTGGTCGCGCGCGTGCCGCCGCTGAGCCTGCGCGAACAAGGCCTGCGCGAACCAGACCTGCGCAAAAAAGGATCGACATCATGACTGCCTCCCTGGCCAAAGTGCCTTGCACCATCATCACCGGCTTCCTGGGTGCCGGAAAAACCACGCTGGTGCGCCATCTGCTCGAGAATGCCGGGGGCAAGCGCCTCGCCGTGCTCGTCAACGAATTCGGCGATCTCGGCTTCGACGGCTCCTTCCTCGCCGGCTGCGGCATCGAAGGCTGCACGGAAGAGGATGTGGTGGAGCTGCCCAATGGCTGCATCTGCTGCACGGTCGCCGACGATTTCGTGCCGGCGCTGGAAAAGCTGCTGAACCGCCCGAACCCGCCCGAGCACATCCTGATCGAGACCTCGGGCCTAGCCCTGCCTAAGCCGCTGGTCACCGCCTTCAACTGGCCGGCGATCCGCTCGCGCGTCACGGTCGATGGCGTCATTGCGGTGGTCGACGGGCCGGCTGTGGCCGAAGGCCAATTCGCCGACGATCCCGAGGCTATGGCCGCTCAGGCCGCGCAGGATTCATCGGTCGAGCACGACAACCCGCTGGAGGAGGTCTTCGAGGACCAGATCCTCTGTGCCGACCTGATCCTGCTCAACAAGAGCGATCTCGTCGACGCAGAGGCCAGAGCTCGCGTCATCGCCGAGATCAGGGCGCATCTGCCAAAGGCGATCAAGATCGTCGAGACCTCGCACGGCAAGGTCGAACCTGCCTTGATCGTGGGGCTGAATGCCGCCGCCGAGAGCGATCTCGCGGCGCGCCCCTCGCATCACGGCGAGGGCGAGGACCACGACCATGACGATTTCGACTCGGTCTCACTGCCGCTGCCGGCCGGCCTCTCGCCCGAGACACTCTCAATCCGCATGACCAAGGCCGCCGAGGCCGAGGGCGTGCTGCGGCTGAAGGGCTTCACCGCCGTGCCGGGCAAGCCGATGCGCCTCGTCGTGCAGGGCGTCGGCCGCCGTGTCAGCCATCATTTCGACCGGGCCTGGGGCGCGGACGAAGCGCGCGACGGCCGGCTCGTTGTGATCGGCCTCAAGGGCTTCGACCGCACCGCCGTGGAGGCCGCGCTCGCGGGCTGAACGCGCATGCACCTTCTCCCGACCAGCGAGATCAGGCTCGACGACGGCGAAGACGCCGTCGACCTCGCCTTGCCGCCGGGGGATGTGCTGGTCCTGTCCTATGCCGACAGCGATCTCTCGGCGATCGCCGTGGCTGCTGGGGTGAGCGGGTTCGATGTCCGGCTCGCCTCGCTCAGGCAGCTCAAGCACCCGCTGTCGGTCGACCTGCTGGTCGAGAAGACGGCGGCAAAGAGCCGTTTCGTGCTGGTGCGCTGCCTCGGCGGGCTGGACTATTGGCGCTACGGCGTCGAGCAGTTGACCGAGACCTGCCGGCGCGATGGTATCGCACTTGCCGTGCTGCCGGGCGACGACCGGCCGGATGCGCGCTTGGCGGAACACGGCACCGTGCCGGCGGAGTTCGCGGCCGAATTGCTGGGCTATTTCCATGCCGGTGGCGGCGCCGAGAACATGCGGCGGTTGCTGGGGCGGATCGGGGATTATCTCGGCGCCTCCCTTCCCTCATCCGACCCGGCTGCGCCGGGCCACCTTCTCCAACGCATGTCGGATGTTTCCGACATGCGCACCCAAGATCCAGTCTCGGGCGAGCCCGAGATTGGTGGGGAGAAGGATGAGGCGGCGGCAGCTTCGCCCTTCTCCCCTCCCATCTCGGGCTTGCCCGAGATGGGCAACCCTGAGTGTCAAAGTCGGCAACAGCCGACTTTGATGGGGAGAAGGTGCCGGCAGGCGGATGAGGGAAGGCGAGATGCTTGCGAGTTCGCACCTCTTCCGCTCCCCTCGCTCTTTGCGCTCGGCGCGGGCGCAACTCCCGTCCCTTGGCGCGAGGCGCTCGCCGCCCTCCCCACCGATACCTCGCTCGTCCCCATCCTGGTCTATCGCTCCGTCGTCAGCGCCGGCGACACCGCCATGGCCGAGGCTATCTCCGCTGCTCTCGCCGCGCGCGGCCACGCCCCGCTGATCCTGGCGCTGACCAGCCTGAAGGACCCCGCCGTCACGGCAGAGCTCGCGGCGCTGATCGCCCTGCGCAAACCCGCGCTGATCGTCACCACCACCGCCTTCTCGGCTCGCGAGGGCGGCGATTTCGTGCTCGACACCGCCGATTGCCCGGTGCTGCAGGCCGTACCCGTCGGCAGCGCGCGCGAGGCCTGGAATGCCTCGCCGCGCGGTTTGTCGGCCGTCGATCTCGCCATGCAGGTGGCGCTGCCCGAATTCGACGGCAGGCTCGGAACCATCCCCGTCGCGTTCAAGGCGGATGTGACGGATGCCGCGACCGGCCTCGTCATCCGCCGCCTCCTGCCCGATCCCGAAGGCATCGCGGCGCTGGCCGATCTCGCCGCCGGCTGGATCGCGCTCGCCGCCAAGCCAGTCGCCGAACGCAGGCTCGCGCTGGTGATGTCGGACTATCCCGCACGCGGCGGCCGGGCCGGATTCGCGGTCGGGCTGGATACGCCGGCGAGCGTGGCTGCGATCTCGGAGCTGCTGGCGGGGGCGGGGTACGATGTCGCCACCTGTCACGGCGAGGATGCGTCCGCGCTCATGGCAGCGCTCACCACCGGCCCCGCCGACTTCACCGTCCCGCTCCCGGCCTATCGCGCCTGGCTCGACGGCATTCCCGCGGCGGCCCGCGACGCGCTTCTCGCTGCCCATGGCGAGCCTAGTCCCGACGGCGACGCCTTCCGCTTCCGCGCCGTCTCCCACGGCAAGCTCACCATCGCATTGCAGCCACGGCGCGATGCCACGCCCGACCGCAAGGCGCGCTATCACGATCCGGACGCCCCGCCCGGCCATGCCTATCTCGCCTTCTATCTCGGCTTGCGCGAGACCCTGCGCATCGACGCGCTGATCCATCTCGGCACGCATGGCACCATGGAGTGGCTGCCGGGCAAGACGGTCGCGCTCTCGCCCTCCTGCTGGCCGCGCCTGATCACCCAGGGCCTGCCGGTGATCTATCCTTATGTGGTCGATGATCCCGGCGAAGCAGCGCCCGCCAAGCGCCGGCTGTCGGCGATCACGCTCGGCCATCTCCCGCCGGAACTAGCCGAGACCGGGGCCGGCGGTGAGGTGGCGCTGCTGCGCGATCTCGTCGAGGAGTTCTCGCAGGCGCAAGTGATGGATCCGCGACGGGCGGGAATCGTCGCCCGCGAGATCCGCGAGCGGGCAGAAGCCAGCGGGCTCAGCCAGGCCTGCGGTGTCACGCCCGCCATGGAGATGAGCGAGGCCCTGACGCGACTAGACGCGCAACTCTGCGACATCTCCGAACTGCCCTTCCGCGACGGCCTGCATATTTTCGGGCAAGCGGCGCACGACCCTGCCTCCTCCGAGGCCGAGCGGACAAATCTGCTGCGCGCGCTCGATGCCCGCTTCGTGCCGCCCGGCCCCGCCGGCTCGCCGCATCGCGGCCGGCCCGATGTGCTGCCGACCGGGCGCAACCTCTCGACGCTGGACCCGCGCGCGATCCCGACACGCGCTGCGGCAAGGCTGGGCAGCCTCGCCGCTCAAGCCGTGATCGCGCGCCATCTGCAGGAGCATGGCGAGTATCCGCGCCGGATCGTGATGGATCTCTGGGCCTCGCCGACCCTGCGCTCGGGCGGTGAGGATATCGCGCATGCGCTCGCCCTGATGGGCGTCGAGCCGCTCTGGGACCATGCCTCGACGCGGGTGACGGGCTTCTCGATCACGCCGCAGCCGAAGCTGACGCATCCGCGCCTCGATGTGACGATCCGCATCTCCGGCGCCTTCCGCGACACGTTTCCCGGCCAGATCGCCCTGCTCGATGCGGCCGCCCGCGCGGTTGCGGCCCTCGACGAGCCCGACGATTGGAACGAGCCCGCCGCCGCACAGCGCCGCGGCGAGGCCGGGGCGCGCATCTTCGGAGCGGCGCCCGGCCGCTATGGCGCGGCGATGGCCGACCGCGCCCTCGACGGCGACTGGACGACGCGCGGCGAACTGGCCGAGGCCTATCTCGCCGCCTCCAGCCATGCCTATGGCGGAGCGGAGGGCGCAGCGACGGCCGATGCGGGTTTCGCGCAACGCATCAGGGCGGCGCAGGCCTTCATCCATGTCAGCGACACGGCCGGGCGCGACATCCTGGAAGCCTCGAGCGCAGCGGACGTCATCGGCGGGCTTGCGGCAGCGGCCACATCACTCGGCGCCAATCCCGCGCTCTACAGCCTCGACTCCTCAAACCCCGAGGCACCGAAGGCGCGCACGCTGACGGAGGATATCGCCCGCATCGTCCATGGCCGCTTGACGCATCCGCGCTGGATCGCGGCCCAGCTCGCCCATGGCTGGCGCGGTGCGGCGGAACTGGCCGAGGCCGTCGATACGCTTTTCGTTTTCGCGGCGAGCACGGATGCGGTCGCGGATGGGCTGTTCGACGCCGTCTTCCAGGCCTATTGCGCCGATCCGGCGATCTGGAGCGCACTGGAAGCGGCGAATGCTCCCGCAGCAAACGCGATCCGCGATCGACTGGCCGAAGCCGAGCGGCGCGGCCTGTGGACGAGCCGGCGCAATTCGGTCGCGGCTTTTCTCGCACGGGCCGCGGAATGAGCGCGCTTCCGCACGGACGCGCGCCCCCGGCAACGCTGCGGCGCGGCTGGTGCCCGAGCACGTTGAAGCCGATGGAGACCGGTGATGGCTGGCTGGTGCGGCTGCATCCGCCCGGAGCCGTTCTGACGCCCACGCAGCTCATCCGCATCGCCACCCTGGCGCGCGAGCATGGCAACGGGCTGATCGAGATTTCCGCGCGCGGCAACATGCAGCTGCGCGGGTTGACGGCTCAGAGCCATCCGGCGCTGGTAGCAGTGCTGCTGGGCGAACGCCTTGTCGACGAGCATGACGGCGACGGTCCGCAGCGCCTGACGCTGATCTCGCCATTGGCGGGAGACGGCGAGATGATCGACGCCGCCGCGCTGGCAGAAGCGATCGAAGCGCGCGGGCGGCTCGTAGCCGGGCTTCCGGCGAAACTCCTGATCATCGTCGATGGCGGAGGCACGCTCTCGCTCGACGGTTTCGCCTGCGATCTGCGCCTCCTGGCGATCGCGGCCGACCGCATCATGATCGGCCTGCCGGACGGTTCATGGCGCGGGCCGATCGCCGTTGCGGATACGGTCGAGGCCGTCGAGACGATCCTGCGTCGCTTCGCCGGGCATCACGCCCAGGCGCGCGAGACGATCCGCCGCCTGCGCGATCTGTCGCCCGAGGCGCTCGCCGCTCTCTGCGACCTGCCCGAAACCGATGCACCACCACCTCGCCATGCCTCCCGCCGTGCCGGCCTGTTCGCGCTCGGCACTGGCCGCTTCGCCGCCATCGCCGGCCTGCCCTTCGGCCGCTGCGACGCTGCCACGCTGAAAGCCCTCGGCCACGCCGCCGAGGCGCAAGGCACGCGCGCTTTACGCCTCTCGCCCTGGCGCGGGCTTGCCTGCCTCGGCCTGAGCGAAGCCTCGGCGCAGGCCTGGCTCGGCGAGGCCGGTGGCCTAGGCCTGATCACGCATGACGAGGATCCACGCCTCTGGGTCCAGGCCTGCGCCGGCAAACCGGCCTGCCTGCGCGCCGAAACCGAGGCCATGAGCGATGCCGCGCGGCTCGCCGAAGCTGCCGCGCCGCTCTTGGCCCGGGGCCTGAGCCTGCATGTCTCGGGCTGTGCCAAATCCTGCGCCCATCCGGGTGGCGCCGACCTCACTTTGGTCGGCCGGGAGGGGCGCTACGACGTGGTTCTCCACGGCACGACGCACGATCAGCCTGTCGCGACGCTTGACCTTTGCGACATCCTGCGGCGTCTGCAGCCAGGACAGGATCTTTTCGCCCGCCTGAGTGCGGCGGCTTCAGGACATTAGAGTTTGAGCACGCGTTACAACTATATCCAGGACGGAGCCGCGATCTATGAGCGCTCCTTCGCGATCATCCGGGCCGAGGCCGATCTCTCGCGCTTTTCCGGCTCCGCCGCGCGCGTCGTGGTGCGGATGATCCACGCCTGCGGCATGACCGACTTGCCTGACGACATCGAGATGTCCGAGGGCTTCACGAGCGCGGCCGAGGCTGCCATGCGGGCCGGCGCACCGATTCTCTGCGACGCCAAGATGGTCGCCAATGGTGTGACACGGGCCCGCCTGCCGGCGCGAAACGAGGTGGTCTGCACACTCGACGATCCGCGCACGCCCGGCCTCGCCGCGGAACTCGGCACGACGCGCTCCGCCGCTGCAATGGAATTGTGGCGGCCACAGCTTGCCGGAGCGCTGGTGGTGATCGGCAATGCGCCGACCTCGCTGTTCCGGCTGCTGGAGATGCTCGATGCCGGCGCGCCCCAGCCTGCCGCCGTGATCGGCATTCCGGTCGGCTTCGTCGGTGCGGCGGAATCGAAGCAGGCCTTGGCCGGAGATGGCCGCGTGCCCTTCCTCGTCGTGCACGGACGGCGCGGCGGCTCGGCGATGGCGGCAGCCGCCGTCAACGCGCTGGCGCAAGAAAAGGAATGAGCCGGTGACCTCAGAACCGGCCAATTCTGCTGCTGGAAAGACTCTGCTGTTCGGCGTCGGCCTCGGCCCCGGCGACCCGGATTACATGACCCTGCGCGCCCGCGACATCATTCTCAGTGCGGACCGGCTGGTGCATTTCTGCAAGCGCGGCCGGCGCGGCAATGCCCGCGTCACGGCCGACGCGATCGTCCCGCCCAATGCGGCGCGTGAGATCGAGCTCGCCTTCCCCGTGACGACCGAGGCCCATGTCGGCGAGGTCGGCTATGACGAGCCGATCGCGACCTTCTACGAGGAAGCCGCCGCCCAGCTCGCGGCGGAGATGGAAGCAGGGCGAAGCGTCGCCGTGCTCTGCGACGGCGACCCGTTCTTCTACGGCTCATTCATGCATCTGTGGCGGCGCCTCGCCCATCGCTTCCCGACCGAGGTGGTGCCGGGCGTCACCGGCATGGCCGGAGCCTGGACCCGGGCCGGAGCGCCGATCACCTGGGGCGACGACATCATGACCGTGCTGCCGGGCACGCTCTCGGAAGCGGAATTGACGCGCCGGCTGGTCGACACCGACGCGGCCGTGATCATGAAGCTCGGCCGCAACCTGCCGAAAGTGCGCCGCGCCCTGAGGACGGCGGGGCTGATCCACCGCGCGATCTATGTCGAGCGCGCCACCATGGCCGAGCAGGTCGTGCTGAAGCTCGGCGACAAACCCGATGACGAGGCGCCCTATTTCTCGATGGTGCTGGTGCCGGGCGAAGGACGGCGGCTGTGAGCGGCTCGCTCACCATCGTAGGCTCGCTCACCATCGTAGGCTTGGGCCCCGGCGAGGCGCATTGGCTGACGCCGGCCGCACAAGCCGCGCTCGATGCAGCCAGCGACCTCGTCGGCTACGGGCCCTATCTCGACCGGATTCCGGCGCGCGCCGGCCAGACCAAGCACGGCTCCGACAACCGCGTCGAGATCGCGCGCGCCGAGCATGCCTTGCGGCTGGCGGCTGAAGGGCGGACCGTCGCTGTCGTTTCGGGCGGCGATCCCGGCGTCTTCGCGATGGCGGCGGCCGTGTTCGAGGCGCTGGAGGCGGGCGATCCGGCCTGGCGGGCGCTGACGATCACGGTCGAGCCCGGCATCACGGCGATGCTGGCGGCTGCGGCCAAGGTCGGTGCGCCGCTCGGCGGCGATTTCTGCGCGATCTCGCTCTCGGACAATCTCAAGCCCTGGGAGGTCGTCACGATGCGGTTAGAGGCCGCGCTGGCCGCCGATTTCGTGATCGCGCTCTACAACCCGATCTCGAAGGCGCGGCCCTGGCAGCTCGGCGCCGCGCTCGAGCTGGCGGCACAACACCGCCCGGCGGAGACGCCGGTGATCTTCGCCCGCGCCGTCGGGCGGCCGGATGAGAATCTGCGCGTGCTGCCGCTATCGCAAGCTGTCGCGGCTGCGGCTTCGGCCGACATGGCCACCCTGGTGATGATCGGCGCGTCCTCGACGCGGTTGATCGAGCGGCCGGGCCAGGCCGCGATCGTCTATACGCCGCGTTCCGTGACGAAGAGCCCCTGCGCCACCAGCCAGGGCAGGACCTGATCGATATGCTCGACAGCCTCGACATCGGGCTTCGGCGGCCGCTCGACCATGATCACCGGCAAGCCGAGCTGGCGCGCGGCGACGAGCTTGCCGGCCGTGGCGTCACCGCCCGAATTCTTGGTGACGAGAATCTCGACGCCTTCGCGGCGCATCAGATCCTCTTCGTCATCGGCATGGAAGGGTCCGCGCTGCTGGATCACGGTGACGTCGTGCAGCGGCAGGCGGTCTCCGATCGGCTCGATGACGCGAACCAGATAGCGATGACGCGGCGCGTCGGCGAAAACCGGGAGTTCAAGGCGGCCGACGGTCAGGAAGACGCGCTTCGGCTCGTCCCCCAGCGCCTCGACCGCGGCCTGCATATCGAGCACGGAGCGCCAGCGATCGCCAGGGCGCCGTATCCAGGGCTTGCGGCGGATGGCGAGCAGCGGCACGCCCTCGGCCTTGCAGGCGTGCTCGGCGTTGAAGGGCATGATCGCGGCAAAGGGATGTGTCGCATCGATGACGGCGATGATGCCCTCCTCGCGCAGATAGGCCCGCAGGCCCTCGATGCCGCCGAAGCCTCCGACCCGAACCGGCAGGTTCGACGGGCGGGGGTCGACTGTATGGCCGGCCAAGGAGATGATGGCGCGAATATCGGGGGCCTGTTCAGCCAGATGCTGATCAAGCGCCGCCGCTTCACTGGTTCCACCAAGAATGAGCACGGTCATGGCACTAGTTACGCTTGAAAACGATGGGCTGTCGAGCGGCAGCGAGGCTGCGCCCTCGCCTTGGCTGGCGCTGATCGGGCTTGGCGAGGACGGCCGGGCCGGTCTCGGCCCCGAGGCGAAGTCCGCTCTCGACGAGGCCGAGATCGTCTTCGGCGGCGAGCGCCATATCGCGCTGGTCGGGTCGGTGCCGGGCGAGCTGCGCCCCTGGCCGCAGCCCTTCCGCAACGCTCTGCCGCAGATCCTGGCCGAACGCGGCCGCAAGGTCTGCGTTCTCGCGACCAGCGACCCGTTCCACTACGGCATCGGCAATAGCTTGAGCCGTGCGATTCCCGCGCAGGAAATGCGGATCATCCCGCAAATCTCCTCCTTCGCGATGGCCTGCACCAGGATGCGCTGGCCGCAGGAGGAGTGCGCGCTGGTCTCGCTGCATGGCCGCACGCTCTACCGCATCGTGCCGCATCTCCAGCCGGGCGCGCGTATCCTGGCCCTGTCCTGGGACGAGACCACCCCGCGCGCCGTCGCCGAACTGATGACGGCGCGCGGCCTCGGCGGCAGTCGCATTGCCGTGATGGAATCGCTCGGAGGGCCGCAGGAGCGCGTGCGCGAGACGCGCGCCGATAGCTTCGCCTTCGACGACATCGTGCCGCTGAACATCATCGCGGTCGATGTCGCGGCCGGACGCGACTCGCGCATCCTGCCGCTCGCACCGGGGCTGGACGAGGACTGGTTCGCCCATGACGGGCAGATCACCAAATCGGAGATCCGCGCGATCACCCTGTCGGCACTCGCCCCCCGCGGCGGCGAGCTGCTCTGGGATGTCGGCGCGGGCTCGGGCTCCATCGCGGTCGAATGGTGCCAGCGCCATCTCCGCAACCAGGCCGTCGCCTTCGAGGCCAGGCCCGAGCGCGCGCACCGGATCGCACGCAACAAAATCGAACTCGGCGGCCTCTCGGTCGAGGTCGTCGGCGAGGCGCCTGCGGGCTTCGCCGGGCGCGAAGCGCCCGATGCCGTGTTCATCGGCGGCGGCCTGACAGTCGATGGCCTGTTCGAGGCCGCCTGGGCCGCGCTGAAGCCGGGTGGGCGCCTCGTCGCCAATGTCGTGACGATCGAGGGCGAGGCGAAACTCGCTGCGCTGCACGCCGAACATGGCGGCTCGCTGCGGCGCGTTTCGATCGACCGGCTGGCGCCCGTCGGCGGCAAGCATGGCTGGCGCCCGGCCATGCCGGTGACGCAATGGCGGGTCGAAAAGCCTTGAGCGGCCGTCTCGTCGCAGGGTTGGGCCTGCGTGCCGGGACGAGCGAGGGCGATATCCGCGCCTGTCTCGACCTGACACTGGCGACTGCAGGGCTCGCCGGAGAGGTCGTACCCCGTTTCGCGACACTCGCCGCGCGCAGCGCCGAGCCGGGGCTGCTGGCGCTGGCGAAGGACCGCAATGCCGAGCTCGTCGCCATTCCCGATGAGGCGCTGAAAGGATTCGAGGCGGCCTGTGCGACACGCTCCACGCGGATCGCCTCGCTCTATGGCGTCGGCTCGGTGGCGGAGGCCGCCGCGCTCGCCGCCGCAGGTCTCGGCGGCGTCCTGGTGCAATCGCGCATCACGACTGCCCGCGTCACCTGCGCCCTGGCGAGGAGCGCCACATGAGCGTGCATTTCATCGGCGCCGGCCCCGGCGCGCCCGATCTCATCACCCTGCGCGGACGCGACCTGATCGCAGCCTGCCCGGTCTGCCTCTATGCCGGCTCGCTGATCCCCAAGGCAATGCTCGACTGGTGCCCGAAGGGTGCCCGCATCATCGACACCGCCCCGCTCGACCTCGACGCCATCATCGCGGAGATGGAAGGCGCCCACCTTGCCGGGCAGGATGTGGCGCGGCTGCATTCGGGCGACCTCTCGATCTGGAGCGCCTGCGGGGAGCAGATGCGCCGGCTCGATGCTCTCGCCATCCCCTATAGCGTAACGCCAGGCGTGCCGGCCTTCGCGGCTGCCGCCGCGAGCCTGAAGCGCGAACTGACGCTGCCGGGCGTCGCGCAATCGCTGGTTCTCACCCGCACCTCGGGCCGCGCCTCGGCTATGCCCGAGCGGGAAAAACTCGCGACGTTCGCGGCATCCGGCGCGACGCTGGCGATCCATCTTTCGATCCATGTCATCGATCAGGTGGTAGCGGAGCTCACGCCCTTCTACGGCGCGGAGTGTCCGGTCGCGGTCGTCTTCCGGGCGTCCTGGCCCGATGAACGCGTGCTGCGCGGGACGCTGGCTGCGATTGCCGAGCAGGTCCGTTCCTCGGGGCTGGAGCGCACCGCGCTGATCCTGGTCGGACCGGCTTTGGGCGCAGAGGATTTCGGCGAGAGTGCTCTCTACTCGACCGGCTACGACCGCCGCTTCCGGCCGGGAGGGGGACAATGACCGCGCGTGGCCTGATCATCGCCGCGCCGCGCTCCGGCTCGGGCAAGACCACGATCACGCTCGGCCTGCAGCGCGCGCTGGTGCGGCGTGGGCTAATCGTGCGCGGGCTGAAATGCGGACCGGACTATATCGATCCGGCCTTCCATGCCGCTGCGACCGGAGCGCCCAGCGCCAATCTCGATTCCTACGCCATGCCCGGGGCATTGCTTCGCCAGATCGCGCAGGGTGCGGCAGGCCACGCCGACATCGTCATCGCGGAAGGCTCGATGGGCCTGTTCGACGGCGTGCCGGGCGAGGCGGGCCACACTGGCGCCAGCGCCGACATCGCCGCATTGATGGGCTGGCCGGTCGTGCTCGTCATCGACGTGTCCGGCCAGGCGCAATCGGCCGCCGCGATCGCGCTCGGCTGCATGCATTACGATCCGCGCATCACCATTGCCGGCGTCATCCTCAACAAGGTCGCGAGCGAGCGCCATCAACGGCTCGTCGGCCAAGGCATGGCGCGCATCGGCCTGCCTGTGCTTGGCTCCTTGCCGCGCGAGGCCAGCCTGATCCTGCCCGAGCGCCATCTCGGACTGGTGCAGGCTGGCGAGACTGAAGATTTGTTCGCCCGGCTCGATGCGCTGGCGGACGCTATCGCGGCTGCGGTCGATCTCGATGCGGTGCTCGCAGCCGCAGGGGCGACGACGATCGCCGCGCCGCTCGCGCCCGCGCCTGCCCTGCCAGCGCCGGGCCGGCGCATCGCAATTGCACGCGACGCCGCCTTTAGCTTCGTCTACCCGCATGTCGAGGCCGGCTGGCGCGCGGCCGGGGCCGAACTCGTGCCGTTCTCACCACTCGCCAATGAACCGCCGCCCGAGGATTGCGACACCTGCTGGCTGCCAGGCGGTTATCCTGAGCTGCATGCGGACCGGATCGCGGGCGCAGCGCGCTTCCTCGACGGTCTGCGCAGTTTTGCGCGGACGCGACCGGTCCATGGCGAGTGCGGTGGCTATATGGTGCTGGGGCGCTCATTGATCGATGCCGAGGGCGTCGCTCACGCCATGGCCAGGCTGCTCGGCGTCGAAACCAGCTTCGCCAAGCGCAAGATGAATCTGGGCTACCGCCGCGCCGTGCTGCAGGCCGACGGCCCGCTGGGGCAAGCCGGCCAAGCGCTCACGGGGCACGAATTCCACTACGCCACGATCGTCGCCGCCGGAGACGATGCGCCCTTCGCTATGGTCACCGATCCGCATGGCTCGGCGCCCGCCCCCGCCGGCAGCCGGCGCGGCCATGTCACCGGCTCGTTCTTCCACGCGATCGCGTTGGCGCCGTGAGCGCGCCGCCGGTCTTCGACGCAGGTTTCGCGCAGCAATTCGCTGCGCTCCTGGCATGGCGGCGCGATGTCCGGCGCTTCCGGCGCGATCCGCTACCCGAGGGGCTGGTCGACAGGCTCCTGGCGCAGGCCGAGCTTTCGCCCTCGGTCGGCCATTCCCAGCCCTGGCGCTGGGTCCGGGTGCGCGACGAGGCGCAGCGCCAGACGGCGCGGAACAGTTTCCAGCGCTGCAATGCCGATGCGCTCGGTGCCTATGAGGGCGAGCGGGCGCGGCTCTATGCCAGCCTCAAGCTCGAAGGCATGCGCGAGGCGCCGGAGCAGATCGCGGTGTTCTGCGACCATAGCACCCAACAGGGCCACGGGCTTGGGCGACGGACCATGCCCGAGATGCTGGATTATTCCGTCGTGGCCGCGATCACGCAGTTCTGGCTCGCGGCGCGGGTCGCGGGCGTAGGCGTCGGCTGGGTCTCGATCCTGGAGCCGGAAGCCGTGCGCGAGGCGCTCAGTGCGCCACCGGAATGGAAGCTGATCGCCTGGCTCTGCATCGGCTGGCCGGAGGAGGAGAGCGACGTGCCCGAGCTCGTGCGGGCGGGCTGGGAGAGCGGGCGGCAGGCCTAGCGGGCGAGCCATCGTTCTCGGGCAGCGCCCTCGGGTCCGATCTTCGATCGGCCCAAGGATGAACTCCGCGCTGACCCGAGAACCTCTTTCAAGAGATGCTCGGGTCAAGCCCGAGCATGACGTGGAGGCTACAGCGCGACCTTGAACGCCGCTTCCGTCTTGCTGGTGATCTCCTCCAGCGTGACGCCCTCGGCCAGTTCGATCAGGCTCATGCCGCCGCCATTCTCGTCGATCGTGAAGACGCCGAGATCGGTGATCACCATGTCGACCACGCCAGCCCCGGTCAGCGGCAGGTCGCAGGCCTTGAGCAGCTTGGCCGATTCCGAGCCGTCCTTGTTCTTGGCGACATGCTCCATCACCACGACGACCTTCTTGACGCCGGCGACGAGGTCCATGGCGCCGCCCATGCCCTTCACCACCTTGCCGGGGATCATCCAATTGGCGAGGTCGCCGTTCTGGGCGACCTGCATGGCCCCCAGGATCGAGAGGTCGATATGACCACCGCGGATCATGCCGAAGGAGTCGGCGGACGAGAAATAGCTCGTCGTCGGAAGTTCGGTGATGGTCTGCTTGCCGGCGTTGATCAGGTCGGGATCCTCGTCGCCCTCATAGGGGAAGGGGCCCATGCCGAGCATGCCGTTCTCGGACTGGAGCTGAACCGAAACCCCCTCGGGGATGTAGTTCGAGACCAGCGTCGGAATGCCGATGCCGAGATTGACGTAATAGCCGTCCTTGAGTTCCTTGGCGGCGCGGGCTGCGATCTGTTCACGGGTCCAGGGCATGTCTCGAACTCCTTAAGCCGCGCGCTTGCGGGTGGTGCGCTGCTCGATGCGCTTGGCCGCATTGGTGACGTGGACGATCCGCTTCACGAAGATGCCCGGCGTATGCATGTGATCGGGATCGATCTCGCCCGCCGGCACGAGATGCTCGACCTGCGCGATGGTCAGCCGCGAGGCCGAGGCCATCATCGGATTGAAGTTGCGCGCCGTCTTCCGGTAGACGAGATTGCCTTCGGTATCGCCCTTCCAGGCATGGACCAGCGAGACATCGGCGAAGAGGCCGCGCTCCATGATGTAGCGCTCGCCGTCGAAAACCCGCTCCTCCTTGCCTTCCGCGACCAAGGTGCCGACGCCGGTCTTGGTGAAGAAGGCCGGGATGCCCGCCCCACCGGCGCGGATGCGCTCGGCCAGCGTGCCCTGCGGGGTGAATTCGAGCTCCAGTTCGCCGGCGAGGAACTGCTGGGCGAAGAGCTTGTTCTCGCCGACGTAGGACGAGATCATCTTCTTGATCTGCCGCGTCTCGAGCAGGATGCCGAGGCCCGCGCCGTCGATGCCGGCATTGTTGGAGATGAAGGTCAGCTCCTTGGCGCCGCTCTCGCGCACCGCCTCGATCAGGAGATCGGGAATGCCGCAAAGGCCGAAGCCGCCGGCCATGATGGTCATGCCGTCCTTGATGGCGCCGGCCAGAGCGGCCTTGGCGTCAGGAAAAACCTTCTTCGACATCGCGTTGCCTTTGCCGCTGGAATGACTGGCCGGGGGGCTTGCTAAAGCACTAGCCGAGCGCGAGGGGCGGTTGCAACATGAGGTAGACTAAATGCGCGCAAACCCCCTTCCAAAAGGAAGGGGGTTTGCGTCGCGTTGCCAGCCTTACGACGCCGGGCAGGCCGCGCCGCTATCCGCCCAGGCCTGCATCAATTCGCCGAACTGCGCCGCCGTGCCCGGTGCCGGCTGGCGACTGGCGCCGGGATTCCAGCCCCAGAGCACCAGCGTGTCGGTGGTGACGTGCTTGACCAGCGCTGCGAAGTCGCGGCTGCCGTTGCGGTTCTGGTCCTTGAGCTGCTCGCAGATCTGGCCGAGCGTCTTGCCCTCCCAGGCCATCGAGGCGGGCGCCAAAGCCCAGTGCCCGTCGCCGGGCACGCGGGCGGGATCGTAGTTCTGCTTGCCGTGGCAGGTGGCGCATTCCAGGCCCGGCGCGCCGTGCCCGTCCTTGCCGCGCACCACCATCGGCTCGTGCAGGCGCCGCGCATCAGCCTGGCGCGGACGCTCGGTGGCGGGGTGGCAGTTCATGCAGCGCGGATGCTGCATGACCTTGCCCATTTCGGTGAAGAGCGCGACCGAACGGTCGCGCGGGTTGGCGATGCTGGAGAAGCTCGCAGCCGGGCGCAGCGTCGCCCCCCCCGGCTGCGCCTGGTTGGCGTTCTGCGCCAGGGTGAGCGCGCTCCCAGCGATGCACAGCGCGAGGCCGGCGGCGGCGGAGACGAGCAGGTTGCGCCGCATCAGACCGTCCCCCCCTGCATCGGTAGCTGACGCGGGCGGACCTGTCCGAGCGCGGCGAGAGCGTTCGCTACGGCCGGGCCAATCGGCGGCACGCCGGGCTCGCCGACGCCGGTCGGCTTCTCCGTCGAGGCCATGATCCTGACCTCGACCGCCGGCATCTCGTGGATACGCAGCGAGCGGTAGCTGTCGAAATTGGTCTGTACCGGCTTGCCCTGGTCGAGCGTGAGCTCGCCATACAGTGCGTGGCCGAGGCCGAAGCCGATGCCGCCCTCCATCTGGGCGCGGATAATGTCGGGGTTGACCGCGACGCCGCAATCGACCGCGCACCAGACCTTGTGCACCTTGGGCTCGCCGCCCTCGCCGAGCGAGACCTCGGCAATCTGGGCGACGAAGGTATTGAAGCTCTCGACGACCGCGACGCCGCGCGCCCGGCCATTGCCGGCCGCCGGCCCCGTCCAGTTGGCCATCTCGCCGACGGCCTTGAGCACGGCCGCCGCGCGCGGATGCCTGTCACCCATCATCGCAAGACGCCCCTTCAGCGGGTCCTGCCCCGCCGCCTGGAGGAGCTCGTCGATGAAGCACTCGACGGCGTAGCCGGTATGAGTGTGGCCGACCGAACGCCACCACAGGGTCGGCACGCCGACCTTGGGGTTGGCCACCTCGCAGTTGAAATCGGCGATCTCGTAGAAGAGCTCGTTGGCGCCTTCGACGGAGGTGGCGTCGATGCCGTTCTTCACCACCATCGCCTCGAAGGGCGTGCCGAGGAAGAAGGACTGGCCGACGATGTTGTCGGCCCAGGCCACGACCTTGCCGTCCTTCACCGCGCCGCGCAGGCGATGCAGGAAGAGCGGGCGGTAATAGCCGCCCGAGAGATCGTCCTCGCGGGTCCAGACCAGCTTGACCGGACGGTTCGGGCCGATCGCCTTGGCCGCCATGGCGAGCTCGGCCGCGAGATGCTGGCTGACCTGCGCACGCCGGCCGAAGCTGCCACCGGCGAGCATGGTCTCGAGTTTCACCTTCTCCGGCGGCAGCCCGAGGATGGTCGCGATGGTGGCGTGCTCGGTCGTCTGGAACTGGCTGCCGAAGCGGGCCAGCGCCTGGCTTCCGTCCCATTCGAGATAGCCGTCGAGCGGCTCCATCGGCGCATGCGCCAGATAGGGGAAGACGAACTCGGCCTCGATGACCTTGTCCGCCTTGGCGAGCACGGCCTCGGCATCGCCATGCGTGCCGGCGACGGTGCCCTTCTGGCGGGCGAGCGCGCGGTATTCGGCAATCAGCTCGCGGCTGCCACGCTTCTCGGCGGCGCTTTCGTCCCAGTTGACCTTCAGGGCCTCGCGGCCCTTCAGCGCCGGCCACATGCCGGTGGCGTAGACGGCGACGCCGGAGCCGATCTGCTTGACGTCGACCACGCCCTTGACCTTGAGGGTCGCGGCCGCATCGAAGCTGGCGACCTTGCCGCCGAAGCGCGGCGGCCGGGCGACGACCACGGTCAGCATGTTCGGCGCATGGATGTCGATGGTGAACTGCGCCTTGCCGCGCGACTTGTCGTAGCTGTCGAGGCGTTTCACCGCGCCTTCCTTGCCGATCAGCTTATAGGCCGAGGCGGGCTTGAGCGGCGCGTTCTCCGGCACGGGCAGCTTGGCGGCGGCCTCGGCGAACTCGCCGAAGCGGCCCTGCTTGCCCGAGGCATGGCTGATCACGCCGGCCTCGACCTTGATTTCGGCAGCCGGGACCTTCCAGGCATCGGCCGCGGCCTGGACCAGCATGGCGCGGGCGGTCGCGCCGGCCTTGCGCATCTGCTCCCAGCTATTGGCAATCGCGGTCGAGCCGCCGGTGCCCTGCACGCCGAAGGCGAGGTTGGCGTAGAGCTTGACGTCGGCGGGCGCGTGCTCGCTGCGCATCTGGCCCCAGTCGGCGTCCATCTCCTCGGCGGCCAGGGTAGCGAGGCCGGTGAAGGGGCCCTGGCCGAACTCGATATGCTTGACCAGCACGGTCACGGTCGAGTCGGGCGCGACGCGGATGAAGGCGTTGGGCGCGAAGGTGGCGTTGCCGCCGGGCCGGAAGGCGGCGCCGGCCCCGGAAGACTGGGCACGGGCAGCGAGCGGCAGGTGCAGGCCGATGACGAGGGCGCCAGCGCCCTTCAGCAGGGAGCGACGCGAGAGGTTGGGGTCGTGTGCGGTCATGATCAGGCCTCCAGCGCGCGGGCGGCGCTATGGATCGCGGCGCGGATGCGGACGTAAGTTGCGCAGCGGCAGAGATTGCCGTTCATCGCGAGATCGATGTCGCGATCGGTCGGCTTCTTGTTGTCCTTGAGCAGGGCGACCGCGCTCATCACCTGGCCAGACTGGCAATAGCCGCATTGCGGCACATCGCCGGCGGTCCAGGCCGCCTGGACCGCCTCGGCCTCGCGGCCGGAGATCGCCTCGATCGTGGTGATTTCGGCGCCGACCACGGCGGAGACCGGCGTCACGCAGGAGCGCAGCGGCTTGCCGTCGAGATAGACGGTGCAGGCGCCACATTGCGCGACGCCGCAGCCGAATTTGGTGCCGGTGAGGCCGAGATTGTCGCGCAGCGCCCAGAGCAGGGGCGTGTCGTCGTCGATATCGACGCTATGCGTCGTTCCGTTGACCTTGAAGGTATGGGCCATGGCTGCCTCCGATGCTGATATGACGCAGCGCGGCACCATGGTGCGGATCGAGGCTCGCCCTCGCCGGCCCGATCTGACATATCAGAAGCGGGCTATCAATCCGTAGTCCTGGGTCGCGCGACTGGACTAGTTAGACGCTTTCAGTCTAATTAGGATAGTCGCGCTCAGTTTGGATCTTGTCAAGACTGCAAATGGCCGACAGCAGCGAAAGTTCCGGCACCGGAGCAAATTCTTGTGCCGAGGATGCGACCACCCGCATCGACCAGATCGCGGATGCGGCCCTGCGCCGTTTCGCGCGCTACGGTTTCAAGCGCACCTCGATGGACGACATCGCCAAGGAGGCCGGCCTCGCCAAGGCGACGCTCTATCTGCATTTCAAGGGCAAGGACGACGTCTTCCGGGCGATGATGCTGCGGACCGGCCAGCGGGTCGATGCCCGCTGCCAGCGCGTGATGGCGATGGCGGCTCCGTTCCCGGAGCGGCTCGCGGCGCTGCTCGACGCACATTTCGGCACCGGCTACGCCTGTTTCGGCGCCGGCGAGCACCTCCTTGAGCTCAAGGCCGTGATGACGAGCGTCGCCAGCGCCGAGGTACAGGCTTTCGAGAACATCTTCACGCGCCACGCCACCGAGCTCCTCGAAAAGGCCGAAGCGGCGGGCGAGATCAGCCTGTCGCGCAGCGGGCTCTCGACGGCCACCTTCGTGGCGACATTGATGCAGGCAGCGGCCGGCGCGAAGGCCGGCGCCAAACTCTCGTGCGAAACTTACGGGGCCCGCCTGCGCGATCTCGCATCGGTCTTCGGCGCTGCCCTCGCGCCAACGGGCCTGGATTGAGGGTTTTCATCTCACGCCTTAGCCAAACGTCGTAATTCCCGCCGAAACAGCCGCAATTACGGGCAGAAGCCGGCGTTGACACTCGCTCGCGGCGCAGTGCAGCATGACTGCAAGGGGAAACGTATCAATAAGAAAGAACACGATGCTACGCTCTGGCGATCGCCATGGCTGACGACATCATTCTGTCGACGGCGGGACTGACCAAGGACTTCGGCGGCTTCAAGGCCGTCAGCGGCGTCGACCTCAAGGTCCGGCGCGGACACATCCATGCGCTGATCGGCCCCAACGGCGCCGGCAAGACGACATGCTTCAATCTGCTGACCAAATTCCTCAGCCCGACCAAGGGTGCGATCGTCTATAACGGCCGCGACATCACGCGCGAAAAGCCGGCCGAGATCGCCCGGCTTGGCCTGGTGCGCTCGTTCCAGATCTCGGCGGTGTTCCCGCAGCTCAGCGTGCTGACCAATGTGCGCATCGCGCTGCAGCGCAAGCGCGGCGACTCGTTCGATTTCTGGCGCTCGGAGAAGGTGCTGGCCGGGCTCGACGAGGAGGCGATGCGCCTCGTCGAAGCAGTCGGACTCGGCTCGTTCGCCAGCCTGACGGCAGCCGAGCTCAGCTACGGCCGCAAGCGCGCGCTCGAGATCGCCACGACGCTGGCTCTCGACCCCGAAATGCTGCTGCTCGACGAGCCGATGGCCGGCATGGGTCGCGAGGATGTCGAGCGTATCGAGGCCCTGATCCGCAAGGTCTCGGTCAACCGCACCATCCTGATGGTCGAGCATAATCTCTCGGTCGTCGCCTCGCTCTCGGACCGCATCACGGTGCTGGCGCGCGGGCAGGTGCTGGCCGAAGGCGACTATGCCACGGTCTCGAAGGATCCGCGCGTGATCGAGGCCTATATCGGCTCGGGGGGCGACCATGCTCACTAAGACGACGGCGGCAGGCCAGCCCGCGACCGAGACCGCTCCGCTGCTGAAGGTGCGCGGGCTCGAAGCCTGGTATGGCGAGAGCCATGTGCTGCACGGCATCGATTTCGACGTCGCACCCGGTGAGGTGGTGACGCTGCTGGGCCGCAACGGCGCCGGCAAGACGACGACGCTGAAGTCGATCATGGGCGTGATGGGCAAGCGCCGCGGCTCGGTCGTGCTGGAGGGCACGGAGACGATCGCCCTGCCCTCGCGCGCCATCGCCAGGCTCGGCATCGGCTACGTCCCGGAGGAGCGCGGCATCTATGCCAGCCTCAGCGTCGAGGAGAACCTGCTGCTGCCGCCGCAGGTCAGGCCGGGCGGGCTCTCGCTCGAGCAGATCTTCGAGCTCTTCCCCAACATCAAGGAGCGCTTGAAGAGCCAGGGCACGAAGCTCTCGGGCGGCGAGCAGCAGATGCTGGCGATCGGCCGCATCCTGCGCACCGGTGCCCGTCTCCTCCTGCTCGACGAGCCGACCGAGGGGCTGGCCCCGGTCATCATCGAACAGATCGGCCGGACGATCGCGCGATTGAAGCGCGAGGGCTTCACCATCATCCTGGTCGAGCAGAATTTCCGCTTCGCCGCGACCGTCGCCGACCGACACTATGTCGTCGAGCAGGGCAAGGTCATCGACATGATCCCCAATGACGAGCTCGACGCCAATATCGACAAGCTCCACAGCTATCTCGGAGTCTGAAGCCACGCTCCAGGACCAGGAACTCCAGGACCAAGGACGCCGAGACCAGGCACTTCAACAACAAAAACAACGTCGAAAACGACATTCACTCCAGGGAGAGACCCACATGATGAAACTCAAGACCATTCTGGCGACGACGGCTCTGGCCGCGCTGATGGCGAGCCCGGCCTTCGCGCAGCAGATCGCGGTCAAGCTCGGCGTGCTGAACGACCGCTCCGGCCTCTATGCCGACCTGACCGGCGAAGGCTCCGTCGTCGCCGCCAAGCTCGCGGTCGAGGACTTCAAGGCGGCCGAGAAGGGCATCAAGGTCGAGATCGTCTCGGCCGACCACCAGAACAAGCCCGATGTCGGCTCCAACATCGCCCGGCAATGGTACGATCAGGACGGCGTCGATGTGATCCTCGACGTGCCGACCTCCTCGGTCGCGCTCGCGATCAACCAGATCACCAAGGACAAGAACAAGATCATGCTGAATTCGGGCGCCGCGGCGTCCGACCTCACCGGCAAGGCCTGCACGCCCAACACGATCCACTGGACCTATGATACCTATGCCCTGGCCCAGGGCACGGGCGGCGCCATGGTGAAGGCCGGCGGCGACAGCTGGTTCTTCCTCACCGCCGACTATGCCTTCGGCCACGCGCTGGAGCGCGACACGGCGGCGATCGTCACCAAGAATGGCGGAAAGGTGCTGGGCGCGGTGCGCACGCCGTTCCCGGGCACGGACTTCTCCTCCTTCCTGCTGCAGGCACAGGCCTCGAAGGCCAAGGTCATCGGCCTGGCGAATGCTGGCGGCGACACCATCAATTCGATCAAGCAGGCTGGCGAATTCGGCATCGTCGCGGGCGGGCAGAAGCTCGCCGGGCTGCTCGTCTTCGTCACCGACGTGAACGCGCTCGGCCTGCAGACGGCGCAGGGGCTGGTGCTGACCGAATCCTTCTACTGGGACCGGGATGAGGGCACACGCGCCTGGTCGCAGCGTTTCGCCAAGGCGCATAACGGCAACATGCCGTCGATGGTCCAGGCCGGCGTCTACAGCTCGGTGCTGCATTACCTCAAGGCGGTAGAGGCGACGAAGTCGAAGGATACGGCGACGGTGCTGGCCAAGATGAAGGAGCTGCCGACCGACGACCCGCTCTTCGGCAAGGGCACGGTTCGCGTCGACGGCCGCAAGATGCACGACATGTATCTCTACGAGGTCAAGAAGCCCTCGGAATCGAAGGGCAAGTGGGACTACTACAAGCAGATCGCCGTGCTGCCGGCCGAGCAGGCCTTCCGCCCGCTCTCCGAAAGCGAATGCCCGCTCGTCAAGAAGTGAGGGCGGCTTAGCCGCAGCGTTGCGACAACCTCAACGTCATCCCGGACAAGTCGCGTAAGCGACGCAGATCCGGGATCCATCGAAGGGCCCCACGGCTGCATGGATCCCGGGTCTGCGCTTCGCTCCGCCCGGGATGACGGAGAGGTTCCAGTGCCCCTACATACCGCAATGATCTGAGCCCCGCATGTTCGAGCTTCTCGGAATCCCGCCACAAGCGCTCTTCGGCCAGGTCCTGCTCGGCCTGATCAACGGCTCGTTCTACGCCATCCTCAGCCTCGGGCTGGCGGTGATCTTCGGGCTGCTCAACATCATCAACTTCGCCCATGGCGCGCAGTACATGATGGGCGCCTTCGTCGCCTGGATGTGCCTGAACTATCTCGGCATCAATTACTGGGCGGCGCTCCTGCTGGCGCCCTTGATCGTGGGCGTCTTCGGCGTGCTGATCGAGCGCTTCCTGATCGCAAGGCTCGCCAATCTCGACCATCTCTACGGCCTGCTGCTGACCTTTGGGCTGGCGCTGATCATCCAGGGTCTGTTCCGCAATTCCTACGGCTCGTCGGGCCTGCCCTACCAGATCCCCGACGCGCTCAGGGGCGGGCAGAATCTCGGCTTCATGTTCCTGCCGAATTATCGCGGCTGGGTCGTCGGCGCCTCGCTCGTGGTCTGCCTCGTGACCTGGTTCATGATCGAGAAGACCAGACTCGGCGCCTATCTGCGCGCCGCCACCGAGAACCCGACGCTGACCCAGGCCTTCGGCATCAACGTGCCGCTGCTGGTCACACTGACCTATGGCTTCGGCGTGGCGCTGGCGGCCTTCGCCGGCGTGCTCGCCGCGCCGATCTATTCGGTCAATCCGAATATGGGCGCCGATCTGATCATCGTCGTCTTCGCCGTGGTCGTGATCGGCGGCATGGGTTCGATCCTGGGCTCGATCGTCACCGGCTTCGGACTCGGGCTGATCGAGGGCCTGACCAAGGTGTTCTACCCGGAGGCCTCGGCCACGGTGATCTTCATCATTATGGTCCTGGTGCTGCTGGTGAAGCCCGCCGGGTTGTTCGGGCGGGCCGCGTGATGGCGCTCCTGTCATTGCGAGCGCAGCGAAGCAATCCAGATGGCTCGCTCGATATCCCCCTGGATTGCTTCGTCGCTACGCTCCTCGCAATGACGGAAGAGCGTTTGCGCCTGCAAACCCAGCATCGCGGCGTAGCTGTAAGGACCTGACATGGCAAACGTTGCTACGACCGATGCACCTGTGGCGGGTTTGGCCCTCGCAGAAATGAATGACGGCACCGAGCGGCTGCACAGGGCGATCCTGATCGGGCTTGCCGTCCTGCTCGCGGCCGCGCCCTTCCTCCTCTACCCGGTCTTCGTCATGAAGGTGTTGTGCTTCGC
Organism: Bosea vaviloviae; assembly: GCF_001741865.1. NCBI lineage: Bacteria > Pseudomonadati > Pseudomonadota > Alphaproteobacteria > Hyphomicrobiales > Alloboseaceae > Allobosea > Allobosea vaviloviae. Next base: position 1,963,315 of record NZ_CP017147.1, on the reverse strand, counting down.
GCTGTTCGCGCTCGCCTTCAATCTACTGCTTGGCTATGGCGGGCTGCTCTCCTTCGGCCATGCCGCCTATTTCGGCATGTCGAGCTATGTCTGCGCCTATGCCGCTAAGAACTGGGGCCTGACGCCGGAACTCGCCATCCTCTCGGGCGCGCTGGTCGCGGCCGTGCTGGGCCTGGCCTTCGGGGCGCTCGCGATCCGGCGACAAGGCATCTATTTCGCCATGATCACGCTGGCGCTCGCCCAGATGACGTTCTTCTTCTCGCTGCAGACGCCGAAATTCACCGGCGGCGAGGACGGCATCCAGGCCGTGCCGCGCGGCAAGCTTTTCGGGCTGGTCGACCTCTCCAACGACCTGACGCTGTATTATCTCGTCGCGATCATCTTCATGGCCGGGCTTTTGCTGATCTACCGCATCATCCACTCGCCCTTCGGCCAGGTCTGCAAGGCGATCAGGGACAATGAGCCGCGCGCGATCTCGCTCGGCTACCGTGCCAACCAGTACAAGCTTGCCGTCTTCGTGCTCTCGGCGACGCTGGCGGGGCTCGCCGGCGCGACCAAGGCGATCGTCTTCCAGCTCGCTTCGCTCACCGATGTGCACTGGTCGATGTCGGGCGAGGTCGTGCTGATGACGCTGGTGGGCGGGCTTGGCACCGTCTTCGGGCCGATCGTCGGGGCGCTCGTCATCGTCTCCATGCAGAACTATCTCGCCAGCCTCGGCGCCTGGGTCACGGTGGTGCAAGGCGTGATCTTCGTGGTCTGCGTGCTGCTCTTCCGCGAGGGCATTGTGGGCGTGATCGCGAAGAAGATCGGGCGGCCGCTGTAGAGCATTGCGCGAAAAAGCGGGTACCGGTTTTTCGTGGGAGCAATGCTCTAAACTTTTAGAATCGATCACGTTTTTCGCATCCGGACGGAACCGTCCGAATGCGAAAAACGTGATCGAGAGCCTCACCGCCCGCGCATCAGGAAGGCGGTGACGGCCGCCCGGTCGGCCTCGTCGTCGAGGCCCTGAGGGCTCATCCAGCCGCCTTTGAACATCGCGTCGGGGTCGACGAGATAGGCGTTCAGGCGGGTTTCGTCCCAGATGACGCGCTTGGCGCGCGCCGCCTTGAAGGCGGGCGAATAGTCGAAGCCCTCGGCCGCGCCGACGACGCGCCCTTTCAGCCCGGCCAGATGCGGCCCGGCCATGCCCTGCTTGGCGGGATCGAGGCTGTGGCAGGATTTGCAGGCCTCGAACAGCGCCTCGCCGCGCCCCAGATCCTGCGCCATGGCGAGCCCGCCCGAGAGCACAAGCGCCACGATGGCAGAGGCGTATCTCACGCCTGCTTCACCGTCTGGATGCGCACGAGGCGGTCATTGCCGCTCTCGCCACCCCAGGCCTCGCCGGAGCGGCCGTCCATCTGGCGGACATTGGCGCCGGCCTTGTCGCTCGGGAAGCTGTTGAAGGCCTCGGTGACCGGATCGAAATGCACGATGGCGTTGGCGCTGAAATCGGTCAGCCAGACCTTGTCGGCGTCGTCGACATAGACCGAATAGGCGCGCGGCTTGTCGCCCGGCAGTTTCCAGGTCTTCCAGCTCTTGCTCAGCGTGTCATAGGCGGAGACGTTGCCGGAGTTCCATTCGCTGACCCAGACCCGATTCTTCGAATCCGACCAGACGCGGCGCGCGCCCTGTCCGGGCGTCGGCGGCTCGACCACCGTGACCTGGGCCGTGCCGGTGTCGATGCTGGCGATGTGGTTGCCGGCGAGCGAGGCGTACCAGACCTCGCCCGAGGGCGTCAGCGTGATGCCATAGGCGCCGGGGCCACGCGGCGCGTCCCAGACCTCCATCTTGCGCGTATTCGGATCGAAGCGGCCGATGACGCCGTTCTGGCCGGTGAACCAGAGGATGCCGCTCTTGTCGAAGACGCCGGTGTTGAGGTTGGCCCGTGCCCTGCCCTCCGGCAGCTTGAACAATTCGACTTTGTGGGTCTTGTCGTCGACACGGGCGATGGCGTTCTGGCCGCCCTCCGTCACCCAGGCCGCGCCGTCGGGCCCGCGGATGACGCCATGAGGCGCAGCGCCCTGGCCGAGCTCGACCACCTTGAGCTGGCCGGAGCGCGGATCGAAACGTCCGAGCGTGCCGTTGCGCTGGCCGCAGACCCAGAGCGTGCCGTCGCCGGCGTCGGTGACGTCGCGGGAGCCCTTGATCGCGGGAATGTCGAAATAGGTGACGGTGAATTTCGTCTCGGTCGTCTCGGCTGCGATCGCGGCGGTCCGGCCGATCAAGGCGGGGGCAGCGAGTCCGGCGAGGCCGAGCTGGAGAAAGGAACGGCGCAGCATGGAGCGTCTCCTTCGTAGGCAGAAGCTAGAACAACGTCCGACCCGGTTGGATCGTTCAATTGCTCCAATCTATTATTTTAGCGCGTTTTCTCCGCGCAAACGCTTCGCGTTTGTCGCGAGGGAACCGTATCCACTTCGCTCGAAAACGCTCTGGGATCGCGCTTGGCTCCTTGAGTAGACCGACAAGATGGTGAAACCGGGACAGAGCCCAACGCGCTGCCGCTTCAGCGGATCAGCTTCGCCGCCGCGCGGAACTGCGGATGGGCCGCGGTCCTGAGCCATTCGAACACCACCATCTCAGTCGTGACGATCTCGGCGCCATGGCGTGCCATGCGCGCGATCGCGACCTCTTTTGATTCAGCCGCGCGCGAGCCGACCGCATCCTGCACCACGGCGACGCGGCGACGGTGCTCGAGCAGGCTCAGCACGGTCTGGCCGACGCAGACATGCGCCTCGCAGCCGCAGATGACGAGCTGCATGTCGCCGGCAAGCGCCTCCAGGAAAGCGGGCTCCGCGCAGGAATCGAAGCTCATCTTGGCGATCACGGGACCGGCGCCCGCCAGCTCAGGCACCGTGCCGCCGAGCCCGGCCGGGTTCTGCTCGGTCATCAGCACCGGCACCGCAAGGAGGCCGGCAGCATCGACCAGGCGCCTGGCGTTCGCGACCAGGCGCGCGCCGTCATGGATCGCCGGCATCAGGCGCGCCTGGAAATCGATGATGACGAGGATGGCGTCGGTGGCGGAAAGCAGGGTCATGACTGCGTCTTTCTACTGCGGTTTCCTATTGAGAGCGCACCGAAGCCCCGCTCAGTGCCGCCATGCTAAAGCATTTTCGAGCGAAGTGGACACCGGTTCCCTCGCGACAAACGCGAAGCGTTTGCGCGGAGAAAATGCGACAAAACAAGGAGGTAGAGCATTTCCGTGATTCAGAGAGACGCGGAAATGCTCTAACCTCACGCACGCCTGGAAACCAGAAAGGGAAGGAAACGCCATGCCCCAGATGATCTTCGTCAACCTGCCCGTGCAGGATCTCGACGCCTCGGTTGCCTTCTTCACGGCGCTAGGTTTCTCGTTCAATCCGCAATTCACCGATGAGACCGCGACCTGCATGGTGATCAGCGACACCATCTTCGCGATGCTGCTGACTCATGAGAAATTCCTCAGCTTCTCGCCGAGGCCAATCGCCGATACGAGCCAGGCGATCGAGGTGCTGACCTGCCTCTCCCGCGACAGCCGGGCTGATGTCGATGCCATGGTCAAGGCAGCCCTGGCGGCCGGCGGCACGACCTATAAGGAGCCGCAGGATTACGGCTTCATGTATGGCCACGGCTTCCAGGACCTCGACGGCCATGTCTGGGAGCTGATGTGGATGGATCCCGCCGCCGTGCAGGGGTGAGCTCTCCCTTCTCCCAGCCATCTCGGGCTTGCCCGAGATGGGCAAGCCAAACTGTCAAAGTCGGCAACAGCCGACTTTGATGCGGGCGAAGGTGGCTCGGCGGCGGCCGAGACGGATGAGGGGGCGCTGTGAGCTCACCGCCTGGCCGAACAGGACGCCAGCCGGAAAGGGCACGGCGCCCCCTCATCCGGCGCTGCGCGCCACCTTCTCCCGCGAGGGGAGAAGGGAAGAGCGCGCGTCATCCTCGGGCGTAGCGCAGCGAAGACCCGGGCATCTCGGGACCAGCCTCTTCCTTCACGAGCTTCCCGGGTCCGCGCTCTGCGCGGCCCGGGAATGACGCCCTTCGTCAATTCCCGCCCGCCGCGCGCTTGGGCACGCCGGCTAGCCAGACGCCCATCTCTTTGGCCCAGAACTTCGCCAGCCCCGTCGTGCCGTGGCCGCGGCTGTCCTCGCTTGCCGGGATCAGCAGCAGCTTGCCATTGGCGAGGCGCTTCAACTCGCGCTCCATGATACCGGTCTCGGGCGGGTTGCGCTCGTCATCAGCGGAGTTGATCGCCAGCAGCGGCGCCTTGATCGCGCCCAGGCCGTGGGAGGCGTCGTAGTCGCGCGAAGAATCCCACTGATAGAGGAAATCATTGGCATCGGCGCTGAAGGCGGCCTTCAGGCGCTCGTCGAGCAGCGCGTCAGCAGCCTCGCGCGTCGGCGCCAATTTCTGATAGGCGAGCGTGCCGCCGTTGGTGGCGATACCGAAGAAGACATTGGCCGTGCGGAAAGCCGGCGGCTGCGTCGTGTAGTCGCCGCCCTTCCACTCCGGATCGTTGCGGACGGCGTCGATGATCATGCGCCGCATCATCCAGTTGCGGCTCGACATCGGCGTCGGCTGCGAGGCCATCGGCACCAGCGCGTCCATGAAATCGGGATGCCTGACGCCCCAGAGCCAGACATGCATGCCGCCCATCGAATTGCCGAGCACGAGCCGGACATGGCGCAGCCCCAGCCCCTCGCTGACCAGCTTGTGCTGGGCTGCGACCATGTCCTCGTAATTATAGCGCGGGAACTTCGCCTTCAGCCCGTCGGAGGGCTTGGAGGAGGTACCGGCCCCGATCGCATCCGGCAGGATGATGAAGTATTTCGCCGCATCGAGCGGCTGGCCCGGGCCGAACAATTCGCCCGCAAAGGCCGGCGTCAGCAGGCTCGCCGCCGAGCCCGCCGTGCCGTGCAGGATCACCACCGGCTCGCCCACGGGATCGCCGATGGTGGCGTAGCCGAGCTTCAATTCCGCCAATGTCTCGCCGCTCTGGAAGCGGAAATCCTTGGCCACCCAGACGCCGCGCTTGGGCGCGGGATAATCGGCCGCCGCGGCCGCCACCGCGACGATGGACAGGATGAAGGCCGCGGCCAGGCGGCGCGGCCAGCTTGCGATGGTCATGATGATGGCACCTTCGTTGTCGCCGCCACAGCTTACCGTCACGACTTGCCGTCACGACTTGCCGCCGGGCGATCCTCCCTTGATCGAAGGATCGCGCCGAACAGGGGGCGAGGCAAGGGAGGCGGGGGTGGGCTTCTTCCTTCTCCCACCCATCTCGGGCTTGCCTTCCCTTCTCCCCTCGCGGGAGAAGGTGGCGCGCAGCGCCGCATGAGGGGCGCCGTGCCCTTTCCGGTTGGCGTCACACTCAGGCTAAACGGAAAGCTCACAGCGCCCCTTCATCCGTCTCGGCTTCGCCGATCCACCTTCCCCCGCTAGGGGGAAGGGAAAGCGCGCGCGAAATTCCCGCTAGCGCTTCCGCTGCGGTGAGGGGCTGGCGGAGCGCCGCCAGGCACGAATTGGTAGCAGTCCGCATCCGTTGAGCCAGAAGCGGCGCGGAGGGGTTGGCCGCCCTCAGCCGCGCCGGACAGGCGTCTCGGCGATCTCGTGGTGACCGATGGCGCGTTCGAGGCCATCGGGACCGCGCACGCGATACTGCTCTTCCTTGTTGTCGCGCGGCGGCATCACACGCAGGATCTCGTAGAGGCCGAGCCTGGCCTGATTGGCGAAACCCGGTTCGAGATTGACCAGATCACCCGGCTTATATGGCTGACTGGCCATGTCATCATCCCCCGTAAGACGGATTGAGGCGTTGGAACAGGTTGCGACGCGCATCGCCGCAACAGCATCGGCTTGTCCGAAAACCGGTTCCCACTTTTCGGGCCGATGCCCGAGTCATCTTGCATCGGCTTGTCCGAAAACCGGTTCCCACTTTTCGGGCCGATGCCTGAGTCATCTCGCATCGGGCTTGTCCGAAAACCGGTTCCCGCTTTTCGGGCCGATGCCTAGAAATCGGCGGGCGTCAGGCGGTGATAGCTGGCCCGGTGCCGCGCATAGGCGTTCGCGGCCGCCTTCAGGATCGTGTCCCGGTTCCGATCAAAGACATCGAGCACCTGCGCCTGACTGTCATTGATGCCGGAACCCAGCTTGCGCAGGGCGTCCATCTCGATCTGGAAGGTGATCTCCAACGAGGCATCCGAGCCCCAGAAGCTGACGCAGGAACGCCCCGCGTCGAAACTACGGACCGGATTGGGGAAATTCAGCGCCATGGTCGGCCTGCTTTCTTGCGGTTGCCTGTCACGACCAGCTTCAGGACGCCAGCGCCGCAACCTGCTGGTCCACGGCCCGGAAGCGCGGCTGAGCCAAAGCGCGCGAGCCGCCAATGACCGGCGCAAGCGCGCGCCGAACGCAGCGAGCGCCCGCTCCACTGTGTAGGTGCGCCGTCGGCTCCCGAGGGGCTCAAGCAAGCTGATCGTTTTCTCAAGGACGGTCAGGCCAAAACAGATCAACCGCAAGGCGGCTTGTTCTCGACGACCGTCCTTCGGACATGGGGAAGGCAGCCGCGCATTGTAAGGGCCGCGCAATAATAAGGCTTGAACCTCGCAACAAGACTTGGACCTCGTGAACAAGACTTGGACCTCGCAGGACTGGCCGGTCCGCTATGCAGCGGCGGCACGTCCCGCCTCTGGCGCATGGCATGCCCCAGCTTTACAAGTCTGCCATTCTCCCAACGCACGGGCAGGCCGAGTGACCATGGACAAACGGGTCGAGACGGCGGCGCATCCAGCGCCCCTTACCCATGAGGATATTCGCAGCATCCTGTTCGGCATCATGCTCGCCATGTTGCTGGCGGCGCTGGACCAGACCATCGTCGCCACCGCGATGCCGACGATCGGGCGCGAACTCAACGACGTCACGCATCTGCCCTGGGTGGTGACGGCCTATCTGCTCGCCTCGACCGCGGTCACGCCGCTCTACGGCAAGCTCGCCGACATCCATGGCCGGCGGGTGACGCTGCTCTCGGGCATCGTCGTCTTCGTCGTCGGCTCCGTGGCCTGCGCGCTCGCGCCCAATCTCTGGCTCTTGGTGGTCGCGCGCTTCGTCCAGGGGCTGGGCGGCGGCGGGCTGATCGCGCTGGCCCAGACCATTATCGCCGACATGGTCTCACCCAAGGAGCGCGGCAAATACCAGGTCTATTTCGCCGCCGTCTTCATGGTCTCCTCCGTGCTTGGACCGGTTCTCGGCGGGGTCATCGCCGAGGCGCTGCACTGGTCGGTGATCTTCTGGATCAACCTGCCATTGGGGCTCGCCGCTTACTGGATGACGAGCTCGGCGCTGAAGCGGCTGCCGCGCCATGAGCGGCCGCACAAGCTCGACGTCGCCGGCGCCCTGCTGATGACCAGCGCGACGATGACGCTGCTGCTCGCGCTCTCCTGGGGTGGCACCTATTATCCCTGGGGCTCGGCGTGGATCATCGGGCTCGTGGCCTTCTCGATCGTGTTGTGGGCGGTCTTCGCCTGGCGGCTGCGGAGCGCCGCCGAGCCGCTGATCCCGCTCGACCTCCTCGCCAATCCGGTGGTGCGGATGGGCACGATGGCAGCGGGCTTCGGCATGGGCACCTTCATCGGCCTGACGATCTATCTGCCGCTCTATTTCGAGACGGTGGTCGGGATGAGCGCCTCGGCCTCGGGGCTCGGCCTGCTGCCGCTGACCTGCGGCACCGTGATGGGCGCGACCTTGTCGGGCCGCTCGCTGACGCGATTGACGCATTACAAGCGCGTGCCGGTGGCAGGGCTGAGCGTCGCGACAGCGGGAGCGGCGCTGCTGACGATCTATGCCGGGCAGATGCCGCTCCTGCCCTTCTCGCTGACCCTTGCGGTGATCAGCCTGGGGCTCGGCACCATGCTGCCCGTGGCGACGGTCTCGATCCAGAACGCGGTGCTGCCGCATCAGCTCGGCACGGCTACCGCGATCGCGAACTTCTTCCGCCAGATCGGCGGGGCGCTGATCGTGGCGGTGTTCGGCGCGATCGTGCTCGGCGGCGTCGGTGGGGCCGGCGTCGGGCTCTCGCCCGAGGCGCTGAAGCTGGGAACGGTCGATCGCGCGGCGATGATCGAGCTGTTCCGCTATGTCTTCGCAGCGACCTGCTTCGGCTTCGCGATGGCGCTGCTGCTGATGGTGCGGATGAAGGAACTGCCCCTGCGCGGCAGCGCGGTGGAAGCGGCAAAGGCGGCCGGCGGCGAATAGCCGGAACAGTCGCCGCCCCCGCGCGTTCGCCACGAGCCCGCCGCATCGCCGCGGCGGGGTTTCGTCACGCCTTCACGCAGGAGCATGCCATGTCCGATCTCGTCGTCATCGTCTATCCGACCGAGGCCCGCGCCGAGGACATGCGCCAGAAGGTCGTCTCGCTGCAGAAGGAATACCTGATCGAGCTCGGCGACGCCGCCATCGCGGTGATGCATGAGGGCGGCAAGATCAAGTTGAACCAGCTGCTCAACACCACCGCACTCGGCGCCGTCTCCGGCTCGTTCTGGGGCCTGCTGATCGGCGCGATCTTCCTGATGCCGGTGTTCGGCGCAGCGCTGGGCGCAGCATCAGGCGCGCTCGGCGGGGCGCTGACCGATTACGGCGTCAATGACGGCTTCATGAAGGAACTCGCCGCCAACCTGCAGCCGGGCAATGCCGCGCTCTTCCTGCTGATCAACAAGATGACCGCCGACAAGGTGCTCGACGCCGTCAAGGGCACGGGCGGCGTGGTGCTGAAGACCTCGCTCGACCACAGCCGCGAACAGCAATTGCGCGATGCGCTGGCGGGAACGCCGAGGACGCCGGCGGCCGCTCCAGCCCCAACTCCGGAAGGCGCGGGCGCGCCTTCGCCGGTGGGCTGAGGCACCAGCTCTCACAGCATTCTCGGGCGACCTGAGGGAGGCCGGGATCCGAAGCGCGTCATGGTCGGGCTCGACCCGACCATCTTCGGCACCAGCGCACTCTGGTCATGAGATTCTCGGGACAAGCCCGAGAATGACGGCAAGGGTTGAGTTCAGTCGCGCAGCAATTCGTTGATGCCGGTCTTGGAGCGCGTCTGGGCGTCGACCGTCTTGACGATGACGGCGCAGGAGAGCGAGGGGCCGGGTGTACCGTCCGGGAAGGGCTTGCCGGGCAGCGCGCCCGGGACCACGACCGAATAGGGTGGCACCTTGCCGATGTGGATCTGGCCGGTGGCGCGGTCGACGATCTTGGTCGAGGCCGAGATGAACACGCCCATCGAGAGCACCGAGCCCTCGCCGACGATCACGCCCTCGACCACCTCGGAGCGGGCGCCGATGAAGCAGTTGTCCTCGATGATGGTCGGGTTGGCCTGCAGCGGCTCGAGCACGCCGCCGATACCGACGCCGCCCGAGAGATGGACGTTCTTGCCGATCTGGGCGCAGGAGCCGACCGTCGCCCAGGTGTCGACCATGGTGCCGCTGTCGACATAGGCGCCGATATTGACGAAGGACGGCATCAGCACGACGTTGGGGGCAAGGAAGGAGCCCTTGCGCGCGGCGGCCGGCGGCACGACGCGGAAGCCCGCGGCGCGGAAGCGGTTCTCGCCCCAGCCCTCGAATTTTGAGGGCACCTTGTCCCAGAACACGCCTTCGCCGGGGCCATTGGCGATGATCATGTTGTCGGTCAGGCGGAAGGAGAGCAGCACCGCCTTCTTGAGCCACTGATGCACGACCCACTCAGTGCCGATCTTCTCGGCGACGCGGGCCTCGCCGGCATCGAGCAATTCGATCACCTGTTCGACCGCCTCGCGAACCGCGCCTTTGGTGTTGATGCCGATCTCGGAGCGAGCCTCCCAGGCGGCGTCGATGGTGGCGGCGAGATCGGTGAGGGACATGGCGGCGCTCCGGCGGGCGAAAAAGTCGCGGGGAGCGATGGCGGATGAGGGCGGCGACGTCAAGGCGCAAGGATCTATGCGGGAACGACAGGCCCGAATACCGGTTATGCTGTCGTCACCATGCCCAGCGCACTGGAGGGGACCATGAAACACATCGCTTCGTGCTTGGCCTTGTGCTTGCTGCTGACCATGTCGCTCGACGCCGCGCTTGCGCAATCGCGGCCTTCAACCACGAACCGGCCCTGCAGCGTCAACCGCCAGAGTGTCGCGGCAAACGGCGCGATCGTGCTCGGCACCGGCGGCTACACCTATGACCGCTTCGTCGCCAACCGCAGCTTTTGCGAATTCGACGAGGGTGTAGAGCCCGCCTGGGTGCCGAGCCGCGACACGCCGAGCTGCTTCATCGGCTATCGCTGCAAGAGCCGCGACCCGATCTGGTTCGACTGACGCGCCGCGGTTGCTTTCGCCGCCAGCCTGGCTTCTGTTCGCCGCGACCGTAGGAACAAGGGCGACGAAAGCGCCAGACAGGATTCTTGCATGCGCCTCTGGATCAAGAACCCGCTCGGCATCGTCGCGGACAATGCCGGCGGCGGGATCGTCGTCGATGGCGCGATCATCGCCGAGCTCGTACCGGCAGGCGGCTCCCCCGCCCTGCCCGTCGACGGGGTCTTCGACGCCTCGCGCCATGTCGTGCTGCCGGGGCTGATCAACACGCATCACCATTTCTACCAGACGCTGACGCGAGCCCATCCGGCCGCGATCGATCGCGAGCTGTTTCCCTGGCTGACCGCACTCTACCCGCTCTGGGCGAGACTGACGCCCGATGACCTGCGATTGGCGGTCCGCGTTGCGCTGACCGAACTCCTGCTCTCCGGCTGCACCACGGCGGCGGACCATCATTACCTCTACCCGAAGGGGCTGGAGAACGCCGTCGACATCGCGGTCGAGGAGGCGCGGGCTCTGGGCATCCGCGCCACGATCTCGCGCGGCTCGATGAACCTGTCGCAGAAGGATGGCGGCCTGCCGCCCGACAGCGTCGTCCAGGACGAAGAGACGATCCTGACCGACAGCGAACGGGTGCTTTCCCTGTTCCATGATCCCGCGCCGGGCAGCATGGTCCAGATCGCGCTCGCACCTTGCTCGCCGTTTTCGGTGACCCCGGCGCTGATGGTGAAGAGCGCGGAGCTGGCAGCACGCTTCGATGCGCCGCTGCACACCCATCTCGCCGAGACCAGGGATGAGGACGCCTATTGCCTCGAAGTCTATGGCAAGCGCCCGCTCGACCTGCTGGAGGAGACCGGCTGGATGCGGCCAAAGACCTGGCTGGCGCATGGCGTGCATTTCAGCTGCGAGGAATGCGAACGGCTGGGGACTGCGGGCGTCGGCGTCTGCCATTGCCCGACCTCGAACGGGGTGCTGGCCTCCGGCTTCTGCCGGACGCGCGAATTGGAGGAGGCCGGGGCGCCGCTGGGCTTGGGCGTCGACGGCTCAGCCTCCAATGACGGCTCGAACCTGATGGAGGAATTGCGCCACGCACTTCTGATCAACCGCCTGCGCTATGAGAGCGCCACGGCCGTGACCGCGCGCGACGTGATCCGCTGGGCGACGGAAGGCTCGGCGCGCTGCCTCGGACGCTCAGATATCGGGCGGATCGCGCCCGGCCTGCAGGCGGATCTGGCGCTGTTTTGCCTCGACGAATTGCGCTTCTCCGGCGCGCATGACCCAGTCGCGGCGCTGGTGCTGTGCGGCGCGAACCGGGCCGACCGGGTGATGATCGCCGGCGCCTGGCGGGTGATCGACGGGGCCGTGCCGGGGCTCGATCTGGCGGCACTGCGGCGCTCGCATGGAGCGGCGGCAAAACGTTACGCCTGAGCGGGAGCCGTTTCCGATCCAATTGGACCGGAAACGGCTCCCCTCTTTGTTTTAACGCGTTTTCTTCACGCGAACCGGTGCCCACTTCGCTCGAAAACGCTCCGGTCGCCCAGAATCTTGACGCATTTCTCGGCTTGATTCGTGGCCGATCACGGCCAAGGGAGTCAGGCGCCATGAAGATCGGTTTGATCGCGGCATTGGGGTTGGCTCTTCTCGGCAGCGGCTGTGTCACGATCGCCGAGCGACGCGCGCTCGACGAGGAGCGCTGTCGCTCCTACGGCTTCCGCCCCGGCACTGACGGCTATGCGAATTGCCTGCTGCATATCGAACTCGACCGATCGGCCAGCCGCAGGGTCTGGGTCGAGCGCGATTACTACGGACCCTATTACGGCTATGGCTTCGGCTACGGCTTCCGGCGCTGGTGACAGTTCGTTCCGTCAACTGGCGGGCGGGCCGTCGCGCTCCAGCCTGAAATCGCGCAGTTGCGGCAGCTTGGCGTGCAGCCGGTGCAGGAAGCCGGTCAGCTGCGCCTGTTCCTCCGCCGTGAAGCCTTCGAGCAGCAGGCGCTCGCGGGCGGTGGCGAGCGCGATCAATGCGTCATGCAGGGCATAGCCGCTCGGCGTCAACTCCAGCACCTGCCGGCGGGCGTCGCGATCGTCGGGCCGCTCGGTGACATGGCGGGCGGCAACCAGGGCCGCGACGCTGCGGCTGACCGCGCCCTTGTCGAGCCCGATCACCTCGCAGATGCGCTGCGCCGCAATCGCCGGCTCGATGGCGAGCTGCGAGATGACGCGCCATTCGGTGACGCCGACGCCGAAACGCTCAAGATAGAGCCGCGACGAGCTGCGCGACCAGGTGTTGGAAATTGCGGTCAGGAAATAGGGAACGTAACCGCCGAGATCGAGAACATCCCGCTCCGGGCCGGCAGCGGCCTTGTGGCGCTTCGTCGAGGGCATGGCGCATCCAGAGAAGTCAGGCCGGGTATCTCACACGCCGCTGCGGGATGCGGCAAGCGCCATGAGCCGGCGCATCTAATAGAGCCTATATTGGCCAGCGCCTTGCGTGCGCGCAGGCCCGCCATACGGGGAAGCCCGTGGCGCCGGCGCCGATGCCGGGCATACTGCGCCTCGCGACCAAATCATCTGCCTGTTCAAGGAACCAGCCCATGCCGACCCCTGCCTACGACATCGTCATCCGTGGCGGCACGCTTGCGACGGCGACGGATGTGTTCAAGGCCGATCTCGGCATCCAGGCCGGGCGCATCGCCGCGATCGGGCTCGACCTGCCCGCCGGGGTGCAGGAGATCGACGCGAAGGGCAGGCTCGTCTTGCCCGGCGGCGTCGACACCCATTGCCATATCGAACAGCTCTCGGGCAGCGGGCTGATGAGCGCCGACAATTTTGAGACTGCGACGCGCTCGGCGGCTTTCGGCGGCACCACCTCGGTGATTTCCTTCGCTGCCCAGCATCGCGGCGCCAACCTCGCCAGCGTGGTTGAGGAGTATGCGGCCCTGGCCAAGAAGGGCGCGATCATCGACTACGCCTTCCACCTGATGGTGGCGAACCCCGACGAGCAGACCGTCACGCAGGATCTGCCGGCGCTGATCCGCGCCGGGCACCGCTCGGTCAAGGTCTTCATGACCTATGACGCCGTACAGGTCGATGACGGGCAATTGCTCGACGTCCTGATGGCGGCACGCTCGGCCGGAGCGCTGGTCTGCGTCCATGCCGAGAACCACGGCCTGCTGAAATGGATGGGCGAGCGCTTGATGAAGCGCGGCTACACCGCGCCGAAATACCATTCCGTCAGCCACCCCCAGGCGGCCGAGGTCGAGGCCTTCCACCGCCTGATCGCCTTCTCGGAACTGCTCGACCAGCCGATCTGCATCTTCCATGTCTCGACCGCCGAGGGCGCCAAGGTAATCCGCGAGGCACGCGGGCGCGGCGTCAAGATCTATGCCGAGACCTGCCCGCATTATCTCTTGATGACCGCCGCCGAACTCGACAAGCCCGGCATCGAGGGCGCGAAATGGGTCTGCTCCCCGCCGCAGCGGGGTTCGTCCGACCAGGAGGCGCTGTGGCAGGCGCTGGCGCTCGGCGACCTGCAGATCCTCTCCTCCGACCACGCACCCTATCGCTTCGACGAGACCGGCAAACTGAAATACGGCCCCAATCCCGGCTTCAAGCAGATCGCCAACGGCATGCCGGGGCTCGAGATGCGGCTGCCTGTGATGTTCGACGCTATGGTCTCGCAAGGCCGGCTCGGGCTGAAGAAATTCGTCGAACTGACCGCGACCGCCCCGGCCCGGATCTACGACCTGCCGGGCAAGGGCTCGCTCGCCATCGGCATGGATGCCGACATCGCGGTCTGGGATGCCGACCGCAAGATCGTGCTCGCCGACAACCTGCACGACAACACCGGCTACAACCCCTTTGCCGGCCGTACCATCACCGGCTGGCCGGAGACGGTGCTCAGGCGCGGCGAGGTCGTCGTCGCGCAGGGCGCACTGAAGGCGCAGCCGGGCTCGGGCCGATTGATGCTGCGCGAGGCCGGCGAGGCAACCCGACCGACCGGGACGCTCTCGCCCGAATTCGACCCGGCGCGGAATTTTGGCGCCAAGCTGTATTGATGCGAACGAACCACCCCCGTCATTCCAGATCGGCGCCGCTTCGCGGCTTGTCCGGAATGAGGGTGTCGTTCAGGCAAATATTCGTATTCTGAAGGAGCGCCCATGGCCGGCACCATCTTCGTCATCAACCCGAACTCGACCGAGGCCGTCACCGCCGGCATCGACAAGGCGGTCGAGCCGCTGCGCTCGGTGGACGGCCCCAAGATCGCCTGCCTGACTCTGACCGAAGGGCCTGCGGGCATCCAGTCGCAGCGCGACGCCGACGGCGTCGTCGGGCCGCTGCTGAAGCGGGCAGCCGGGCTGGAGAACGAGGCGGCAGCCTTCGTCGTCGCCTGCTTCAGCGACCCCGGCATGCATGCGCTGCGCGAGCAGAGCCGCCGCCCGGTGCTCGGCATCGCGGAATCGGGCGTGTTCCAGGCCCTGACGCTCGGCCAGCGCTTCGGCGTGATCGCGATCCTGCCGAGTTCGATCCAGCGGCATCTGCGCTATTTCGGCGCCATGGGCGTGATGGGGCGCTTTGCCGGCGATCTCTCGATCGGGATGGGCGTGACCGAGCTCAGCAATGCGGAGAAGACGCTGGAGCGCATGACCGCGACCGGCAGGACGCTGCGCGACACGCATCATGCCGACGTCATCGTGATGGGCTGCGCCGGCATGGCGCGCTTCCGCCGGCCGCTGGAGGAGGCGCTCGGCGTGCCGGTGGTCGAGCCGACCCAGGCCGCGACCGCGATGGCCGTGGGACGAGTGCGGCTCGCCGCAGCCTAAGGGCAGGATACGAAAAAGTGGGAACGGGTTTTTCGCATTGATCCTGCTCTCACTCTTGGATGAGAGACGGATTCAGATGTCAGATGGGATCACTTCGTGAGCCCATCTGACATCATCCGGCTGTAGCCCGCACCCAGGCGGAAACTTTGCGAAATGGCCGGAACCGGAAGGGCGCAACGGCGTTGCAATGCCGCCGCCTTCTCTCCGGGAGTTCTCGCCGTGGATCAGGATCGTATCGTCCGGATTGCCAGGGCCATGTGCCGCGCCGCGCGCATGGACCCGGACAAGCCTCTTGCGATCCAGGCTATCCGCGAAGAGATGCGATTTGCGCAGACCGACGCGGAAGCCTCTCCCTTGCCCGCCTGGCGGTATTTTCAGCCGGAAGCGGCCGCCTTCGTCGCGCGTCATCGCCTGCGGACAGAGACTGCTTGAACGGAGACGCGCTGAAGCGCCCTACTCCTCCGCCTCGTCCAGGCGCATCTCGAAGGCCAGCATCGCATCGGCCAGCGCAGCGAGTTCGGCGTCGCGCGCCGGGCTCTCGGGCGAGGCGCTCAGCTCCTGGACGCGCTCCTGAGCCCGCTGATAATCTTCTTCGGTATGGACGACGATCGGCTGCTTCATCGTCATAACCGGCACTGCGATTGTGGCGTCTTCATGAGCGGCGCCACAATCTCCACGACACTCCGCGCCCCGACGCCCCGCCGGCTATCCGTGGCATAGGAACAGTCTATTAGCCCGACGAAGATCTCCTGACCTATGGTTGGCTCCGCGGCATCCCGCCTCGTTCGCCCGAGCGACGGCGGCGCGGAGCGCCCGCGGCAAAACCCGCCGAAGATGAAGCGGCGCGCCGGACGGGCCGACACCATAAAAACAGGGGACGAGATCGATGGCACGGTTGGGATTGGCATCATTCATGGGCGGCATCGCCCTGACGCTGCTGGGGCTCTCAGCCCCGCCAGCACTGGCCGGCAAAGCCGACGACACGCTCAACGTCGCCTTCGCACTCGAGCCCGAGGCGCTCGACACCTACAAGATCGCTGGTCGCGAGGGGCTGATCCTGGCCCGGCACATCTATGACGGCCTGCTCTACAAGGATCTCGACACCGGCGAGATCAAGCCGGCGCTGGCCAAGGCCTGGCGCTTCACCGACCCGATGACGATGGAGTTCGATCTCCGCGAGGGCGTGACCTTCCACAACGGCGCGAAGTTCACTGCCGACGATGTGGTCTACACGCTCAACACCGCGCTCGACCCGAATTACGGCACGCGCTTCCGCATCGCCATCGACTGGATCCAGACAGTCGAAAAGGTCTCGGAATTCCAGGTTCGCATCAAGATGGCGAAACCCTTTGCCGGCGCGGTCGAGATGCTGGCCGATGCGCTGCCGATCTATCCTGCCGCCTATTTCAAGGAGGTCGGCTCGGCCGGCATGGCGGCCAAGCCCGTCGGCACCGGCCCCTACAAGCTCGTCGAGATGACGCCGGGCATCCGCTACGCCTTCGAGCGTTTCGATGCCCATTATGCCGGCAGCCCCAAGGGCAAGCCGGCGATCGGCAAGATCGTCGTGCGTACCATCCCCGAGCTCAACACCCAGTTCGCCGAGCTTCTGGCCGGCAAGCTCGACTGGAGCTGGCGCATCCCGCCCGACCAGGCGGCACGGCTCGCGAGCCGCATCCAGATCGTCAACGGCCCGATCATGCGCGTCGCCTATGTCGGCCTCAACGTGACGGCCAAGGGCAAGGACTACCCGACCAAGAACCTGCTGGTGCGCCGCGCCATCAACCATGCCGTCAACCGCGAGGCGATCGTGAAAGCCTTCGCCGGCGGCGCCTCGCAGGTGCTGAACGCGGCCTGCAACCCCAAGCAGTTCGGCTGCGCGCAGGATGTCGCGACTTACGCCTATGATCCGGCCAAGGCCAAGGCGCTGCTGAGCGAGGCCGGCTTGCCCAACGGCGTCGATATCGAGATGGTTTTTGCCGCGATGCCGCGCCCGGTCGCCGAGGCGGTCGCCTCCGACCTCACCAAGGTCGGCATCCGGGTGACGCTGAACGAGCAGCAATATGCAGCCGGCGTGCAGAAATGGCGCGCGGGCGAATTGCCGGCCTTCTTCACCAATTGGGGCAGTTACGGCACCGGCGACGTCGCCTTCATCATCTCGAACTTCTTCGGCGGCGGCGCCGACGACCTCGTCCAAGACAAGGAGGTGATCGATCTCGTCACCGCAGCCGACACGGCGCAGGACCGGGCTCTGCGCCAGGAGAACTACGCCAAGGCGCTGAAAAAGATCGCCGACCAGGCCTATTGGCTGCCGATGTACGACTTCAACATCAATTACGGCCTGTCGACGGCGCTCAACTTCAAGCCGCACCCCGACGAGTTCGCCCGCTGGTGGCTGTCGAGCTGGAAGTAGGCTTCCTCGGAGCAACGCCGTCATTCCGGGCGACCGAAGGGAGGCCCGGAATCCATCGAAGGGCTCCGGCGCTTAGAGCAGGATGCGAAAAAGTGGGAACCGGTTTTTCGCAATCGATCCTGCTCTAACTCTTTGATGAGAGACGGATTCAGATTTCAGACGGGATCACAAAGTGACCCCGTCTGAAATCATCCGGCTGTAGGATGGATTCCGGATCGGCGCCGCTTTCGCGGCTTGTCCGGAATGACGGTGCGGTTGGAATAGCAAGCGCACGCGCTCACACAGCCTCTGGATGGAACCGCCATGCTGCCCTTTCTCGCGCGCCGCCTGATCGTCGCCGTCCTCGTCGCGCTTGCGGTGTCGATGGTCGCGTTCGGGCTGATGTTCGTCGCCGGCGATCCCGCGGTGGTGCTCGCTGGCCAGGCGGGCCGGGCCCAGGATGTCGAAATGATCCGGCAGGCCTATGGGCTCGACCGGCCGCTGCCGGTGCAGTTCCTCGGCTGGATCGGCCGGGCGCTGACGGGCAATTTCGGCACAAGCCTGTATTTCAACCTGCCGGTCGCCACGATCATCGGCGAGCGCTTGCCGGTCACGCTGATGCTCGGCAGCGCCGCCTTCCTGCTCGCCATGCTGGTTTCGGTACCGCTCGGCATCGCCGCCTCGCTCAAGCCCGGCGGCCTGCTCGACCGCGCCGCGCTGCTGCTCGCCGTGCTCGGACAGGCGATCCCGAGCTTCTGGCTCGGGCTGATCCTGATCGTCGTCTTCGGCGTCTGGTGGGGCCTGGTCCCGATCTCGGGAACCGAGAGCTGGCAGGGCTATATCCTGCCCGTGATCGTGCTGAGCTATTACGCCATGCCGGCGCTGATGCGCCTGACCCGGGCCGGTATGATCGAGGTGCTCGGGGCCGATTATATCCGCACCGCCCGCGCCAAGGGGCTGGCGCGGCTGCGCATCCTCATGGTGCACGCGCTGCGCAACGCCGTGCTGCCCTTGGTTTCGCTGGCGGCGGTGCAATTCGGCATGATGCTCTCGGGCTCGATCGTGATCGAGAGCGTCTTCGCCATCAACGGGCTCGGCCGCCTCGCCTGGGAATCGCTGCTGCGCAGCGACCTGCCGGTGGTGCAGGCGATCATCCTGATCCTGTCGCTGATCTATGTGACGCTGACGACCGCGGCCGATCTGGTCAATGCCTGGCTCGATCCTCGCCTGAGGAGCGCCTGATGACGGTGCTCGATCTCGACAGCCGGGTGCTGCAACGGCGCAAGCTCTGGCGGCGCATCAGCCGCAGCACCGGCATCCATCTCGGCGGCGGGCTGCTGGTGCTGATCGCCTGCATCGCGCTGTTTGCCCCGCTGCTCGCGCCGCATGATCCGATCGCGCAGGACCTGACGCGCCGGCTGCTGCCGCCCTTCTGGCAGGCCGGCTCCGACCCGGCGCATTGGCTCGGCACCGACCATCTCGGCCGCGACTATCTCTCGCGACTGATCTTCGGCGCGCGGGTCTCGCTCGGGATCGGGCTCGGCGTGACGCTCTGCGCCGGGCTGATCGGCACGATGCTCGGGCTGCTTGCCGGCTATTTCGGCGGCAAGACCGATATGCTGATCAGCTTCATCATCACGACGCGGCTGTCGCTGCCGATCGTGCTGGTCGCGCTCGCCGCCGTCGCGCTCGGCGGCGCCTCGCTGCAGACATTGGCGATCGTGCTCAGCCTCCTGCTCTGGGACCGTTTCGCCGTGGTGGTACGCTCGGCGACACAAGGGCTGCGCAACCGCGAATTCGTCCAGGCCACGATCTCGTTCGGCGCTTCCAGCCTGCATGTGATGCTGCGCGGCATCCTGCCGAACCTGCGCAACACGCTGATCGTGGTGGCGACGCTGGAGGTCGCCAATGTCATCCTGCTGGAGGCGGCTTTGTCGTTCCTGGGCCTGGGCGCGCGGCCGCCGACGCCGTCCTGGGGGCTGATGATCGCCGAGGGACGCGAGCACATCCTGTTCGATCCCTGGCTGATCGCTTTGCCCGGTTCGGCGCTCTGCCTGCTCATCCTCGCCGTCAATCTGCTCGGCGACGGCGTGCGCGACGCACTCGATGCCACGAGCTCCTGAACCCGCCCCGGCCGCTCCCGAGAGCGAACGGCACGCGCCCTGCATACCGAGCCCGAGCTTGACGCGCGGCTCAAGCTGCGTTGCCATCCCGTTTCGCGGTGGCGGCACGGCTGCGCGTGTTAACGTGCAGGCCAGGCCGAAGGGAGAGTTCGTGACGGCAAAGCGCCCGAAACTGCATCACCTGAACTGGAATCTCCTCCACACCTTCCTGGTGATCGTCGAGGAGCGCAGCATCACGCGTGCCGCCGACCGGCTGCTCGTGCGCCAGCCCTCGGTCAGCGCAGCCCTGCAGCGGCTGGAAGAGACGCTTGGCGGACAGCTCGTGCAGCGCGACAGCCGCCGCTTCGTCCTGACCAAGCGCGGCGAGCTTTTGCACAAGGAATGCGTCGACATCTATCGCAGCGTCGCCCGCATCGGCGAAAAGCTCTCGGAAGAACATGACGAGCTGACCGGGCTCGTGCGCGTCCAGCTCATCACGCATATGGTCCTGCCGGCCTTCGATCGGGCGCTGTCGTTGATGAGCCGCCGCCATCCCGGCGTCACCGTGCGGGTCGAGGTGGCGAGCAGCCAGGACATCGTCCGCTCCGTCTCGCAAAGGCTGAGCCCCTTCGGCTTCTGCCTTTTGCCCAATCCGCTCGCCGGGCTGAATTGCCGCCATTTGCTGCGCGAGGAGTTCGGCATCCTGTGCGGGCGCGACCACGCGCTCCATGGCCGGGCCGGCGTGCCGCTCCATGAGCTCGCCGACGAGCCTTTCATCGCACTCGCCTGCGGCCAGGACGGCGCGCTCGAGCCCATGGTCTCGCTGCGCGAAGGCGCGGGGCTGGGCAGCCGCACGGTCGGCGCGAGCCCCAATCTGGAGGAGGTCGCGCGCATGATCGCCGCCGGCATGGGCATCGGCATCCTGCCGCTCGCCTCGGTGCAGGACGCGCTCGACACCGGCACGCTCTGGAACCTGTCGGGCGCGGGCGGAGGGCTCGGCGCCGATCTCTATTTCGTCAGCAGCCCGGCCATGGGGCTCAGCGCGGCCGAACTCGCCTTCCAGCGCCTGTTCGAGGACATGCTGGAGGCCGAAAGCGCGCCGCCCGAGATCATCGACAACCCGCTGATCGCAGGGCTGACGCTGCCGCTGGCTTGAGACTTTCCAGCTCGCCTCGGAACCACACCCGTCATTCCGTGGCGATCCGAAGGATCGAAACCGGAACCCATGAACACCGCCTCATTCGCCATGGTCGGCCTTGTGCCGACTATCCACGTCTCCGCTGGTCGAGAATCGTGTTCAAGACGTGGATGCTCGCCACAAGGGCGAGCATGACGAACTGGACCAGCGTCGTGTTCATGGGTTCCGGTTTCGCGCCTTCGGCGCGTCCCGGCATGCCGCCCGGTTTCCCGCAAACGCGACGGGCCTACCGGTCCGCGCGTTCCAGCACGCATTGCAGCAGCACGTTCAGCCCCGGCTCCAGATCCTCGCGGGTGCAGAGCTCGCCATTATTGTGGGTGATGCCGCCCTGGCAGGGGGCGAAGATCATCGTCGTGGGCGCGTGGCGGGCGATGTAATAGGCGTCGTGCCCGGCCTGGCTCAGAATATCCATGTGGCGGTAGCCGCGCGCGGCCGCCGAGGCGCGGACCTGATCGATCAGCTCCTCCGCGAAGATGCGCCCGCCCCATTTCCAGATATCGAGGATCTCGACGCCGCAATCGGCTTTCGCGGCCGCCTCGAAAGCGGCGCGGCGCATGCGCTCGGCCATCACCTCCGAGGTCACCGGGTCGGGATGGCGGACATCGCCGACGGCCTGGGCCCAGTCGGAGAGGATGCCCGGCTTGTTGGGCCAGGCGACGAGCCGCGCGGCAGTGGCCTTGCCGCCGCTGCCGGCGTGGTCCCAGCCGAGATCGTCGACCGCGACGAGGAAGCGCGCGCCGGCAAGCAGCGCGTTCTTGCGCCGCTCCATCGGCCAGGGGCCGGTATGGGCGGTCTCGCCCTTGAACTCGACCAGCATGCCGGTCGAGGGGAAGCCGCCGGTGACGACGCCGAGCTGCATGCCCTCGCGATCGAGGATCGGACCCTGCTCGATATGGAATTCGAAATAGGCGTCGAAGGCGTGGGGCTTGTCCTCCATCTCGCCGAGATAGCCGATGCGCTTAAGCTCCGCGCCGATCGTCTTGCCGTCCTCATCCGTACGCCCGCGCGCCCAGTCCAGCGCATAGGCGCCGGTGAAGGCGCCGGAGCCGACCATGGGCGGCGAGAAGCGCGCGCCCTCCTCATTGGTCCAGTTGACCACCTCGATCGGCCGGCGCGTGCGCTTGCCCAGCGCATCGAGCGTGCGGCAGACCTCCAGCCCCGCCAGCACGCCGGCGACGCCGTCGAAGCGGCCGCCATTGAACTGGGTGTCGAGATGGCTGCCCATCACCACCGGCGGCAGGCTGCTATCGGTCCCGGCGCGACGGGCGAAGATGTTGCCGATGCCATCGACGCGGACGCTCAAGCCGGCCTCGCGGCACCAGGCGACGAACTGATCGCGCACCTCCTTGTCGGAATCCGACGCCGCCAGGCGCGACAGGCCGCCCGGGCGGCCTGGCCCGATCTCGGCGGAGCGCTCGATCGTCGTCCAGAAACGTTCGATGTCGATGCGGGCGTCGCTCGGCACAGGCATGGCAATCTGCTCTCGGATATGCGTTTCGGCGGGGCACCGCTCGCCGGACAGGTTGGGTCACCGTCCCGATAAGGATAGTTGGCGACGGCCCGGCCCCTGGCAAATAGATATTGGCTATGCCTGATATCCGGGCGGCGCGGTTCCCCGCATAAACAGCAGATCCTAGACGACCCGCTGCAACGCCTCGCCGACCCGATTCAGAACCCCGATCTCGCGCTCGGACAAGGCGTCCTCGCTCGGCTCCGGCCGCGAGCAGAACCTGACCAGAACCAGGCGGCTTTCAGGATCGATCCAGAGCCATTGGCCATGGATGCCGACGCCGCAGAAGGCGCCGCGCGGATTGCCGGTGAGGTACCAGCAGGAGCGATACCGCCCGTCCAGGAACATGTCCCAGAAATTGCCCGTCTCCCAGGCCCGGCGATTGCCCTTAGTGCGCATATCGGCAACCCATTCGCTGGGTACGACCTGCCTGCCGTCGCGGGCCCGCCCGCCATCGAGGACGAGTTGGCCGAAGCGCGCCAGATCGCGCGCCGTCGCGCAGATACCGCCGCTGGCGCGGGCGGTGCCGGCGCGATCGACCGTGACATAAGCCGCCCCGCGCGCACCCATGGGCCGCCACAGGCGCTGCGCCAGATAGGCGTGATAGGGCGTGCCGGTGGCCCGTTCGATGACCAGCCCGAGCATGTCGGCATTGGGCGAGGCGTAGTAGAAGGCCCGACCGTGCTCGGCGGCGCTGCGGCCAAGCGAGGTCATGACCTGCTCCAGCGTCTCCGGTGTTTCGCCCGGGCGCGCCGGATTCCACAGCATGGCGCGGCGATAGCGATCGAACAGGCCGGTGGTGTCGAGATAACTCTCCTCGAAATCCAGCGCGACGGTCATGTCGAGGAGATCGCGCACGGTCGCGCTCGCATAGGCGCTACGAGTGGGCGCGGCGACATAATGCGAGATCGGCGCGGCAGGATCGAGCTTGCCCTCGCCGATCGCGATGCCGGCGAGCATGCCGGTGACCGATTTCGAGATCGAGAAGATGGTATGCGGCCGGTCGCGGTCGAGATGGGGCGCATACCATTCGGCGACGACCTCGCCATCGCGCATGGCGACGAGCGCGTCAGTGCTGGAGCGCGTCAGGTGCTCGCGCAAGGTGAGCCGCTGGCCGTCGGGATAGTCGACCTCGATCCCGTCGAAGAGCGCGCTTCCGGCATCGGACTCGGACAGGCCGGGCTCGCTGATCGCGGCTGTCGGCACCAGCGCGTCAAGGTTCTGGAAGCTCCATTGGCAGAAGGGCGCGATCCGCCAGTTCGCGAGCGCCGCTTTCTCCAGAATCGCCTGCTCCAGCATCGCCGTCCTGGGCGCCATTTGGGGATCGATAGGGGTCATCGGAGCATCCAGCATTATGAAATGGCCCGAGAGCGCGGCAGGCGCGTCCGGGCACCGTCGGCGTCACAGAGACCGGAAGGAGGCTGCGCTGTCGATGTCAATAATCGCAGCCCCGCAGCATAAAAACTGAGGCGGCATCGCCGCATCGAGGCTCAGTGCATGTAGAGGCGGACAGTGTCGCGCGCCGCGCTAATCTCGTCGCAGATCCACTCATCGAGCAGCTTGACCTGCCGCCGCCGGCGCATATCCGGCGGGCGCACGAGATAATAGGAGGCGCCTGTCGGCACCGCCTTGCGCACGGGCGCGACGAGCCGGCCGGCCTCGAGCGCCTCATGGGCGAGCACGACATCGGTCATCGCGACGCCAAGCCCGGCCTCGGCTGCGCTGAGGGCCATGTCGAGGGCGTCGAAATCCAGCCCCTTGCGCGTGTCGAGCGGATGCCCGGCCTTCTCCGACCAGGTCAGCCAGTCCTGCCTGTCGGGCAGCGGGTGCAGCAGCGTCGCCCGGTCGAGATCGCCATCGGGACAGTCGCTGCCGGAGAGATAGCCGGGCGCGCAGACCGGCAGGATCCATTCCGGATAGAGCTCCGTGGCGCAGTCCTGGGGCCAGTTGCCGATGCCGTAGCGGATGCCGAGATCGGCGTCGGTGTCGTTCAGGGTCATGTCGTTGAGGCGGGTCTGGACATTGACCTTGATCAGCGGGTGCTGGGCCTGGAAGGCGCGCAGGCGCGGGAAGAGCCAGCGCAGAGCAAAGGTCGGCAGCACCTTGATCGTCACCGCGTCGCGGTCGCTCTGGAAGGGATCGACGGCGCGGGCGATGTGGTCGAAGGCCTCTTTCACGCCCATGGCGAGGCGCTGGCCGGCATCGGTGATCTCGAGGCCGTTATGGGTGCGCATGAAGAGCGGCGTGCCGAGCTGCTCCTCCAGGATGCGCACCTGGCGGCTGACCGCGCTTTCGCTGACATGCAGGGACAAGGCCGCCTTCTTGATGCTGAGCTGGGCCGCGACGACCTCGAAGCAGCGCAGGGCGTTCAGTGATGGCAGACGGCGTGTCATGACGGTTTCCGGCCTTTCAGGCGCCGCAATATCGCATGACGAGCCGGCTTTTGTCTCGCCATCGACGCGTCGCAGGGCCCAGCCCACTCATCGGATGTCCATGCGTGGGTCGAGCGCATCGCGCAGCCCATCGCCGATGAAGTTGAAGCTGGTGACGGCGAGCGTGATCGCCAGCCCCGGCAGGATCGCGAGCCAGGGCGCGCTGGTCAGGTAGATCTGGGCGTTGTTGAGCATGTTGCCCCAGCTCGCCACCGGCGGCTGGATGCCATAGCCGAGGAAGCTGACATAGGATTCGAGCAGGATCGCCTTGGCGACGTTGAGCGTGGCCGCGACCACGATTGCCGCCATCGCATTGGGCAGGAGCGAGCGGACCATGACGCGCCAATCGGAGGCGCCCATCGCCTTGGCCGCGACCGCGTAGTCCTGCTCGCGCAGCGAGCGGATCTGACCCTCGACGATGCGGGCGACGTTCATCCAGGCGGTCGCGGCGACGAGCAGCGTCATCGAGACCAGGCTGGGCTCGACCAGCGCCGCCAGCGCCAGCAGCAGGAAGATCGTCGGGAAGCACAAGACCGCATCGACGAAGCGCATCAGGAGCGAACCGATGATGCCGCCGTAATATCCGGCGACCGTGCCGATCGTGGTGCCGACGACCACGGCGATCACCATCGCCATGAAGCCGATGGCGAGCGAGATGCGCCCGCCCATCATCAAGCGCGCGAGGATGTCGCGGCCGAGTTCGTCTGTGCCCAGCCAATGCGCGCCCGAGAGCGGCCAGGCGAAGCGATGCATCACGTCGATACGGGTGTCGTCGAAGGGCAAGAGATAGGGGCCGAAGAAGGAGCCCAGGAACAGCACGGTGATCGTCACCGCCCCGGCCATGGCAAGCTTGTGCCGGCGGAAGCGGCGCCAGGCGGCATTCTCGGCAGGCGGCGGCACTAGGACGGTATCGTCGAGCAGCGTTTGCAGATTCGCCATGATTCAGCCCATCCGAATGCGCGGGTCGGCGACGGCATAGAGCATGTCGGCCAAGAGCGAGCCGAGCAGCACCATGACGGCGGAAAACATCAGGATGCCCATCACCACCGGGTAATCGCGATACTCGATGGAATCGAGGAAGAGCCGGCCCATGCCCGGCCAGGTGAAGACCGTCTCGGTCACCAATGCGCCGCCGAGCAGGGTCGGGAACTGCAACCCCGCCAGCGTGATCATCGGCAGCAAGGCGTTGCGCGTCGCATGGCCGCGCAGCACCTGGCGCTCCGGCAGGCCCTTGGCGCGCGCCGTGCGGATATAATCCTGGCCGATCACCTCCAGCATGGCCGAGCGCATGAAGCGCGCCCAGATCGCGGTCTCGACCAGCGCCAGCACCAGGGCCGGTGCGATGAGATGGTGCAAGAGATCGAGCGGCGAACCGTCCCCGATCGTCTGGCGGTTGCCGGCCGGCAGCCAGCCGAGCTGGACCGAGAACAGATAGATCGCGATCAGCCCGAACCAGAAGGTCGGGATCGACAGCGCGACCATGGCGCCGATCGTCGCCAGCGTGTCGAACAGGGAATAACGCCGGACCGCGCCGAGAATGCCGATCCAGCAGCCGAGCCCGATCGCGATCACGGTCGAGACGGCCATGAGCTCGAAGGTCGCGCGCAGATGCGAGCCGATGACGGCGGAGACCGGCGCGCCGTCGCGAAAGGACAAACCCCAATCGCCGCGCAGCATGCGCCAGAGCCAGTCGAGATATTGCGCCAGTAGCGGCCGGTCGAGCCCGAGCTGACGGGTGATCCGGTCGAGGTCCTCCTGCGACATCTGCGAGGAGAGCGCGAATTGCGACAAGGGCCCGCCCGGCGCCAGATGCAGGATCGCGAAGCCGATCATCGAGACCAGCGCCAGGAGCAGCAGGCACTGCCCCAGGCGCTGCAGGAGATAACGCCCCATATCAATGCGCCCGGAGCATCACGAGGCCCAGTACCAGGACCGCATGTTCCAGCAATTCGACGAGCAGTTGATGTTGGCCGCGAAGCCCTGCAGGCCGTCCTTGAGCCCCTCCGCCATCACGGTCTGGTAGATCGGCAGCAGAGCGAGATCGTCGCGGATGATCTGCTGGATGCGGCCATAGGTGGCCTTGCGCGCCGCCTGGTCGAACTGCGTCGCGCCTTGCGCCAGGAGCGTGTCGACCTCGGCGTTCTGGTACTGGCAGGTGTTGAGGCCGCTGCCGCCCTTGGCGGGAATGGCCTTGCTGCTGAAGCGCGGCGTCACGTCGGGGTCGCTGCCCTGCATGAAGTTCGAGCCGACCATCACCGACTGGAATTTCGACTTCTGCCAGAACTCGCCCCAGATCACCGCGGCGGGCATGTTGCTGATGCGCATGGCCGCGCCGACGGCCTGCCAATCCTGCGCCAGCAACTGCTGGGACTGTTCGCGGCCGGGATTGCCGACGGTCGTCGAATTGGTGAATTCGAGCCTGACCCCGGCTTTGGCGCGGATGCCGTCCGGGCCG
Source organism: Bosea vaviloviae (assembly GCF_001741865.1). Lineage (NCBI taxonomy): Bacteria > Pseudomonadati > Pseudomonadota > Alphaproteobacteria > Hyphomicrobiales > Alloboseaceae > Allobosea > Allobosea vaviloviae. The sequence continues at coordinate 1,936,062 of NZ_CP017147.1, read as the reverse complement.
CGCACCCAGCCTGCCGCATCGAGCAGCGCATTCGCCTTGGCGGGGTCGTGCCGGTGGACCGGAAGCTTGTCGGCATAGGCCCAGGATTGCTGCGGCAGGAAGGATTCCGTCGGCACGGGCAGGCCGTAATAGAGCGCGTCGATGCGCGCCTGCTTGTTCATCGCGAGATAGAGCGCCTCGCGCACCGCCTTCTCGGCGAAGGGGCCGTATTCGAGATTGAGCGCGATATGCTCGACGAAGGCCGTGGGCGAGAGCGAGACCTTGCGGCCGCGCAGGCTTTGCGCCTCCCTCACGAAATGCGCCGAGATGCCGGAAAGCCCGAGATAATCGACCTGCCCGGTGCGGAACTGCGTGTAGAGCATCGTCAGATCGGGGATGTATTTGAAGACGATGCGTTCGAGATGCGGCCCCTGCCCATGATAGGCGGGGTTGGCCTGTAGCAGGATATGATCGCCCGCCACCCGCTCGCCCCAGCGGAAGGGGCCGGTGCCGACAGGCGCGCTGTTGAAGGGCGCGGTGTTGGGATCGCTCGCCTTTTCCAGGATGTGCCTGGGCACGATGAAGGTCAGCGCCAGGATCGAGAGATAGGGCGAATAGGCGCTTTCCATGCGCCAATGGATCTCGTCGGGCGCGACCACGCGGATGTCCCGGACGAGGCCGTGGCCGACGCGGTTGCGGACCCGGAAGCCGGGATTGTTGATCAGGTCGAGCGTGTATTTGACGTCCTCGGCCGTAAACGGCGTGCCGTCATGCCATTTCGCATCGCTGCGCAGCTTGACCTTCCAGACCAGCCCGTCGGCTGACAGGCCGCCATTCTCGAGCGACGGCACCTCGCGGGCGAGATCGGCGACCAGCTTGCCCTGGGGATCGATGTACCAGAGCGGGCTGAAGACCTGCCACCAGACGCCCTGATCGACCTCGCTGCCGGGCATCAGCGGGTTGAAGACGGTCGGCTCCTGCGAGATGCCGGCGACGACCTGGCCGCGCGGGCTGGCGGGCGGGCGCGCCTGCGCGAAACCCGATGTGGCGCGTCCGAGCCCGAGTGCCGCTCCCGCGCCGAGCGCGATCAATCCCCGCCGCGTCGGGCTTGCGAAGTCCGAATTCCTGCTGGCCATGGTCTTTATCCCCTGGTGTTGAACGGGCTGTGTTCAGCCTCGACAGTGATGCGCAGGCCCCAGCTTCAAGCGGCTGGGCGCAACGTCTCCCGCTGCGGCGACAGGTCCGCAGCGGACACGCCGAGCGCGCGCAATCCCTCTGGCAAATCCCGATCGCACATGATCGCCGCGATCGCCTGGCCCATGGCCGGCGAGGTCAGGATGCCGCAGCCGCCCTGCCCGGCGAGCCAGAAGAAGCCCTCGGTGTCGGCAGCCCGAGCCCCCGCGACAGGGTTCTTGTCGGCGGTGAAATTGCGCAAGCCCGCCCATTGGCTGAGCGGACGCCCGACCCTGAAGCTGGTGTCCTGCTCGATATTGTGGATCGCCTGCGCGACGTCGATATCCTCGGGATGGACGTCGCCCGGCTCGGTCGCGACCGCATCGGCGAGACTGCCCATCAGGCAGCCGGTCTCGGGCTTCACATACCAGCGGTAGTCGACATTGCTGACATGGGGCCATGCCGCCGTGCCGAGGCCTGCGGGCGAGGCGAAGGTGAAGGCGGTGCGGCGATGCGGGACGACGCCGAGCGGCGCCACCCCAGCGAGCCCTGCGACCTGATCGACCCAGGCGCCCGCCGCGTTGAGCAGGAGCGGCGCGCGGATCTGCTGGCCGTCGAGCGAGACCAGCCATTGGCCGCCCTTGCGCTCGATCGCGGCGATACTGGCGCCGGCGAGCAATTGCGCGCCCCTGGCCTTGGCCCCGCGCAGATAGCCCTGGAGCAGCGTGTTGACGTCGATATCCATCGCGTCGGGCTCGTAGACGCCAGAAGCGACATGTTCGGCGAGCAGTGCCGGAAACAAAGCGAGCGCCCCGGCCCGGTCGAGATGCTGCGCCCGGGCTCCGACAGAGGCCAGATTGTCGTGCAGGCGCGAGAGGGATTGCTCCTGCCCGGCGCGGGCGACGGTCAGGCAGCCGCGCGGCGTCAGGATGCGCTCTTCGGCGAAGCCGGGCGGCGGACTTTCCAGGAAGGCGCGGCTCGCCTGAGCCAGGCGCCGCATCGTGCCCGCGGCGATGCCGACGGTGAACTGCGCCGCGGTACGGCCGGAGCTGTGATAGCCGAAATGCGGCTCGCGCTCGATCAGCACGACAGAGCCTTGACCGGACAGGAAATAGGCGGCGGACGCGCCGGCGATCCCTCCTCCGATGATGATGACATCCGCCTGCATCTCGTCTCTCAACTTTCTCTCGTGGCGCGAGCCTGCTTCTCTCGCGGCGCGGCCGACTTCTCCCGCAGCGCCGCCTGTCGGCCCAGCCGGCTCGCCGTGCAGCAAGGAGGTCACCGCCCCTGCCCGTTGTCGATGACAATTAATCGAAGCCGACCGCGCAAAAACCGGGGCCAGACCCCAGATTCCTCGGCCCCCGCCTCCAATTATTGAAATCGACACAGCCGGCATCCGGCGTGATCCCTGAGGTCATACGACCCTTAGGGATAGGCGATAGCGACCATGCCCGATTTGAAGACCGCCCCAAATTTGAAGACCGCCCCAAGCAGCCGCCGCCGGATCTCGTCCGGCAGCGAATTCGAGCGGACCTATAGCTACAGCCGCGCGGTCGTGGTGGGGCCGCATGTCATGCTCTCGGGCACGACCGGCTACGACTATGCGACGAGCACGCTGCCGGCAGGCGCACGCGAGCAGACGCTGCAGCTTTTCACCAATGCAGCGGCGGCCTTTGCCCAGGCCGGCGCGAGCCTCGCCGATGTCGTGCGCGTGCGGATGTATATCTCCGGCGCGGAACACTACGAGACCGTGATGGCGGTCTTCGCCGAGACCTTCCGCGGCGTCGATCCGGCCTGCACCACGGTCGAGGCCGGGTTGTTCGACCCGGCGATTATCGTCGAGATGGACATGGACGCCGTCAGCGATGCCGGCGCTTAGTCTCTATTCGCATGTGCCCGACGATGTGATCGCGCGGCTCGGGCCGCGGCCTTGCGCCTTTCCCAGCCGGGTCGATGCCGTCGTCATTGGCGGCGGCATCGTCGGGGCCGCCTGCGCCTATGAATTGTCGCTGAAGGGCCTGAGCGTCGCGCTGGTCGAGCGCGACAAGATCGCCTCGCAGCAATCGGGCCGCAATTGGGGTTTTGTGCGCACGCAGTATCGCGACCCGGCCGAATTGCCGCTGGCGGTCGAGGCGCTCTCGATCTGGCCGACGCTGGAGCGGGAGCTTGGCCGCGAGATCGGCTGGCGCCGCAGCGGCTGCGTCTTCGTGGCCGAAAACGAGGCTGAGTACGAGACCTTCGCGCAATGGCAAGCGGCGACCCGGGACATCGCCAGCGATGCCCGGATGCTGAATCGCGACCAGACCTGCGACTTGCTGCCGGCGCTGGCGAGCAAGGTTCCCGGCGCGCTGTTCACGCCCTCGGACGGGCAGGCCGAGCCGGCGCTGGCGACGCTGGCGCTTGCACGCGCCGCCGAGGACAAGGGCGCCCTCATCCTGGAGGATTGCGGCGCGCTTGCCATCGAGACTGCGGGCGGACGCATCACCGGCGTGCTGACCGAGCACGGCCTGATCGGATGCACGACCGTGGTCTGCGCGGCGGGCGCGCAGGCGCATCGCTTCCTCAAGCCGCTCGGCCTGATACTGCCGCAGCAGATCGTCCGCAGCACGGTCTCGCTGACCGCGCCCATGGCGGAGCTGAGCACGCCCTGCTTCTGCGGCTTCGGGCTCGGCCTGCGCCAGCGGGCGGACGGCTCCTGCATCCTCGCCGCCGATTCCAGCTCCGATATCGATGTGACACTCGATTCGATGCGCGCCGCCGGCTATTTCCTGCCCGAACTGCTCAGGCACCGCAAAGGCTTCGCCCTGCGGCTCGGCCGTCCCTTCATCGACGATGTCCATGCCCGCATCGCCCTGCCGGAGCAGGAGCGCCTGGTCACGCCGCGACGCCCGCGGATCCCGGCCAATGCGCAAAAGGCCGCCGACACGGCCGGGTTGTTCGCGCGTTTGTTCGAGGGCGCGGGCCAGGCCCGGATCGTGAAATCCTGGGCCGGGCAGATCGATGTGTTGCCGGACGCGCTACCCGTCATCGACGCGCCGCCAGCGGTTCCCGGCCTGATCGTAGCGACCGGGTTCTCGGGCCATGGCTTCGGCCTCGGCCCCGCCGTCGGCCGCCATGTCGCCCGGCTTGCCGCCGGCGAACAGGCCGGCGAAGCAATCCGGCCGTTCCAGCTCGATCGCTTCGTCAAGGGCGCCTATTCGCGCCCGCACGCGCCGCTTTAGACCCCCGCACGGAGATCGCCATGATCCATGAAAGCCCGGCCTTCTACCTGGCGATAGCCGACAGGCTCACGCTCCCGACCAAGGCCTTCATCGATGGCAGCTTCGTCGCCGCGAAGTCGGGCGCGGTGATCGAGACCGTCAACCCGGCGACGGGGCTGGTCCTCGCGGCGGTCGCCCATTGCCAGGCCGAGGATGTCGACCGCACTGTGGCCGCCGCGCGACGCGCCTTCAGGAGCGGCGTCTGGTCGCGCGTCGCGCCCGAGGCGCGCAAGGCCGTCCTGCTGCGTCTGGCAGAGTTGATCCGCGCCAACAGCACCGAGCTCGCCGTGCTCGAAAGCCTCGACAGCGGCAAGCCGATCAGGGACTGCCTGAAGGAGATCGCGATCGAGGTGCCCGACACCTTCCAATGGTATGCCGAGCTGATCGACAAGAGCTTCGGCAAGGTCGCGCCGACCGGCGAACAGGCTTGCGCGCTGATCCTGCGCGAGCCGATCGGCGTCGTGGCGGCGGTGCTGCCCTGGAATTTTCCGTTGCTGATGGCCGCCTGGAAGCTGGCCCCGGCCTTGGCCTGCGGCTGCTCCGTTCTCGTCAAGCCGGCTGAGCAGACCTCGATGTCGATCCTGCGACTGGCCGAACTCGCCAATGAGGCTGGGATCCCCGCCGGCGTGCTCAACGTCCTGCCGGGCCTCGGCGAGACCGCTGGGCAAGCGATCGGCCGCCATGGCGATATCGACGCCGTCTCCTTCACCGGCTCGACCGAGGTCGGGCGGCTGTTCCTGCGCTATGCTGCCGACAGCAACCTGAAGTCGATCGGGCTCGAAATGGGCGGCAAGAGCCCCTTCATCGTCCTCGATGACGCTGAATTGTCGCCTGAGATGATCGACAACGCCGTCATGGCCGCCTTCTGGAATGGCGGCCAGAACTGCTCGGCGAATATGCGCCAGATCGTCGACCGGTCGCGGCAGGAGGAATTCCTCGATCGCGTCGTCGAACGCGCCAAGGCCCTCGTCATCGGTGCGCCGCTCGACCCCGCGACCGAACTCGGCCCGCTGATCACGCGGGAGCATCGCCGCCGCGTGCTCGACTATGTCGAGAGCGGCAGCCGGGAGGGTGCGCGGGCGGTACTCTCGGGCGCGGCTTTCGACAGCGACGCACCCGGCAGCTTCCTGGGGCCGACGGTCTTCGCCGATCTCGCCCCGGAGATGACGATCGCGCGCGAGGAGATCTTTGGGCCGGTGCTCGGGGTGATGCCGGTCGACGGCATCGAGCAGGCCCTCACGATCGCCAATGGCAGCGAATATGGGCTGCATGCGACGGTCTACACCAGGGATATCGACCGGGCCCTGTTCATGGCGCGGCGCTTGGCTTGCGGCACCGTCGCGGTCAACGGCTTCACCGAGGGCGACCTGAAGACGCCGTTCGGCGGCTATAAGCGCTCCGGCTCGCTCGCCCGCGACAAGGGCACGGAGGCGATGGCCCAGTATCTCCAGACGAAGACGATCTGGCTCAGCCTCGACGGCAGATACGCTTCGATCCCCGGCTGAGCCCGGCGCAAGAACGCAGTTACTTTATACAATAACAAATTTTATCAACCTTATAGGCTGTCCCATTGGCCATCAGAGTGCTAGCTGTCGCGTAGGGCTAACTTTCGGGGGAGGTGCCGCGTGAACGTCCAGAACTCCGCAGTCGGCGCGCCGGTCGAAAGAAAGACTCCAAATCCGATCGACAAGCATGTCGGAAGCCGTGTCCGCATGCGCAGGATGCTTTTGAAAGTCAGCCAGGAGCGGCTCGGCGATGCGCTCGGCCTGACCTTCCAGCAGATCCAGAAATACGAAAAAGGTACCAACCGCATCAGCGCCAGCCGCCTGCAGCAAATCGCCAAGGTGCTCGACGTACAGGTGTCCTTCTTCTTCGAAGGCGCCCCCACCGGCGACATGCCCGATGGCCGCTTCTCGGCCGCCGCCTCGACCGCCTATGTCTCCGACTTCCTGACGACCAGCGAAGGCGTGCAGCTGACCAAGGCCCTGATGCGGATCAAGAGCGACCGCGTCAGGCGGCGCGTCGTCGAGCTGGTCGAGGCAATGGCCGAGGCAGACGACAGGGACGCCTGAGCGTTCGAACGCGAGAGCAGGATGCGAAAAAGTGGGTACCGGTTTTTCGCATTGATCCTGCTCTCACTCTTGGATGAGAGACCGGGCCCACTTCGCGCGAAAACGCTATAGCCGCACCAGCCGTCACCGGTCGGGCGAGCTCTGGCCACGGTCCCCGCCGGCGACCAGCGAAACCTGCGCGCCCTCCAGCTTCGCGAGCTCGATCTCGACCTCTTTTTGGGCGTGCTCGAGAATGCTGCAGAGCAAGGGGCTTCCGAGGACGTTCGCTGCCGCCGCCAGTTTCGGAATATCCTTCGCCAGGATCGTCAGCGCTTCAGCCTTGGCCTTGTCCTTAGCCTTCGTCATAAGCCCGCCTCGAACGCAAACCGCGGCGGAAACTTAGAGCAGGATGCGAAGAAGTGGGAACCGGTTTTTCGCATTGATCCTGCTCTCACTTTTAGATGAGAGACAGATTCTAGAGAGGCAACCTGGATAAATCTACGATGCCAGCTTCGCCACTGCTCCCGGAGTGAAGAAGCTCATTATTTTTTTGCGCTCCATGTAGTGTTCTATCTCGGTGGGACTGACGAATTCCTCGCGGAACCAGGGATATAGCGAGGCGTCGAAGGACTGTACGACCCAGTCGATCGTCTGCCGAATATGGCGCAGCTCAGCCGCCTGCGGGTGGTAGGCGAGCCAGATGTCCCGCCGGAGGACGAAGTCCTTGGCGACATGGACGAGCCCGCTCGAGACGATGGGCGCATAGGTCGGCAGGGCCGTTACGCCCCAGCCGCTCAGCGCCGCCACAAACTGGGCGGAGCTGATATTGACCCGCATATTGACGAAGCGGCGCTTGTCCTCGCGGGTCATTTCCTCCTCGACCCTCTCGCTCCTGATCTGCGGAGCCTCGATCTCGACGAAGTGGTAGTCGGCGATGTCAGCCTTGCTGGCCGGTGCCCCGTATTCGTCGACATAGCTCTGTGCGGCATAGAGAACGACGTGGAGATAGCCGATTCTCCGGACGATCAGATTGGGATCCGTCGGCTTGTCCAACTGGATCGCCAGGTCGACCTCCAGATCCGAGATGTTCGGCGCCGTCATCGAGCATTTCATATCGAACTGGATGTCGGGATGGGCCCGACGCAGATTGCCGAACATCGGCGTCAGCCAGAAGGCGCCGAGGCCCTCGGTGATGCCGACGCGCGCCGTCGGCTTCAGGTCCTGCCTGCCCCGCATCGAGAGCGCGCCGAAGACCTTGGCCTGCTTCTGGATTTCCTCAGCCGCAGCAATCAGGCGCTCACCGGTCTTGGTCAGCGACACACCGGCGGCCGAGCGGTGGAACAGGACTGCGCCGGTCTGCGCTTCGAGGTCCATGATTCGGCTGCGGAGCGCCTTCGCGGAGTGCCCGGTCGCGGCAGCAACAGCGCGAATGCTGCCAAGCCGCGCGAGCGTTAGAAAGATTCGAATGTCGTCCCAATTGAAATTCACCTCGTTCCCACCCGTGGGGTGAGAACTTTTGGAGACCACGTGCCTCATTTTCGACTTATCCCCGACTCCAGAGATTAAGGTTAACCTAACCTTGTTGCGTACCTAGTTTCTCGTACCCAGAAGGATTTGCGTCATGGGATTCCACTATTCGCTGAAGGAGCACTTTAATATTGCGCAAACTCAGCGCAATTTCCGCACGCTCGACTACACGAAATACGGGCGTGGATACACGACGTTCAGCCCGACAAAAAGAATCATCGACTATTCGATGAGAATGGCAAGCGCCGATATACCCGGCCTGTCAACGCTCGATCGGGTTATGAACGTGTTTCAGCATAATCCCGATACAATTTCGGCTTTCTCGCGCGGCTGGTCTGACGACCCCAAGGCCACACCGATCGGCATCCTAGCGCATCTGCCGCTGAATCAGGCCGGCGCGCGCGCGCTCTTCACCGGCGCACTGGACACCGCCAACCCCGATCTGAAGTTCATCTGCCGGCCGAGCGAACGCGCCGCCGTGCTCTACTTCTGGTTCATCTACCTCCCGGAGGGCCAGGGCGGCGGTATCTCGCTCGTGATGGAGCGCATGACCAGCGACAAGAACCGGGGCCTCCCGATCTTCTGCAAGCCGGCGAACACAAAGGCGCAGACTTTCTTCGAGAAGATGGGCTTCGTCATGGGCGCGGCCTATGACGGGCTGAAATCCTACCAACTGATGAGCTGCGCCCTGCCCGACCCGGTCGCCGGCCGCAAGCCCTATGACAACTTCATGCCCGGCCTGAACGCCGGCACAAAGAAGACCTCCGTCACCGTCGTGCACTCGGCCGACGACCTGCTCAAATGCATCGCGATTCGCGGGGCCGCCTATGTCGAGGACCGGAGCATTCCTTATGCCGAGGATGTCGACGGCAACGACTACACGGCGACGCATCTGCTCGGCTATGTCGGGGACGAGCCCGCCGGCTGCATCCGGCTGCGCTACTGGGCCGACTTCATCAAGATCGAGCGGCTCGCGGTGCTGCCGCGCTGCCGTGGCGGTTTGGCGCTCGATCTCGTGCGGGCGGCGCTCGCCTTCGGCCAGGACAAGGGCTATCGGCGCTTCTACGGGCAGGCCGCCTTCCCGGTCTCGAAGATCTGGGAGCGCTTCGGCTTCAAGCGGCGCCCTGGCGCCGGCCTCTCCTATCTGACCGACGAGGTCTATTACGAGATGGACCTCGTCACCGAGCCGTCAGACTGGCGGCTTACGCCCGATTCGGGCGCCGCGGTGCTCGTCCGGCCGGAAGGCCAATGGGACCGTCCCGGCCCGCTGGAAGCCAATGCGGAGACCCCAGATCTCCCTGACAAATCCCTCGGCTCCGGCGAATGGATCCCGGGTGTGAGCCCGACCACGCTCTATCCCGACAAGGATATCCCTGGCTGCGTCAACCCTTTCTACGGGGAGTCCCCAACCTGCGGGAAGGACTCCTGGCCACCTCTGATCTACGGACGACTACAAGGAGTGAACGATGGCGCCGACTGACATCACGCAGCCGACAGCGATCTCCGAGGCCGACATCGATGCGATGATCGGGATGACCGAATATCTCATCGAGGAGGCCGTCAAGGTGAGCGCGGTTGCAACCGCCCTGTTGGGCCTGGCGAAGGGGGAGCTGCTTGCCAGCAAGATGATCCTGAGAGGCGAGGTCGCCTCTCTGAGCGGACGTGCGGCCAGATTGATGTGACGCGAAACCCGCTGCGGGATCCGCAGCGGGTTTTCGCATGACGGCATCAGGATGGCGGCGCATCCTGCTCTCACTTTTGGATGAGAGACGGATTCAGATTTCAGATGGGATCACTCAGATGAGATCACTTGGTGGTCCCATCAGACATCATCCGGCTCCAGGACCGCGCCCGGGTTCAGGATGCCGAGCGGATCGAAGGCGTTCTTGATCCCGGCCATGAGTTCGAGCGTCTCGGGCTGGGCGGCCCGGCGCAAGGCGCCGACAAGCGAGCGGCCGACGCCATGCTCGGCCGTGATGCTCCCGCCGAACTGGCTGACGATCTCGAAGATACAGGCATTCACGCTCGCAGCGACACCTGCGAAGATCGCCTCATCCCGGAACTGAGCCTCCCGGAACAGCAGAATGACGTGGATGTTGCCGTCCCCGACATGTCCGACGAAGAGGGGCTGCGCGGTCGGGAAGCGCTCCGCCGCTGCACCCTGCACCGCTGCGATGAAGCGGGGAACATCCGCAGTCGCGACGCTGGTGTCATGCGAGACGCCCGGGCCGGCGCGCTTGTTGGCTTCCGAGACGGCGAAACGCAGATGCCAGAGCGCCTTGGCCTGAGCGCCGCTCTGCGCGACGACCGCATCGCTCAGCACAGCGGCATCGGAAGCGAGCGCCAGCGCGCGCGTCAGGACCTGTTCCATGGCGGCATCGGGCGCGCTGTCGGCGATCTCGATGAAGACATACCAGGGGTGGCGGTCGTGGAACGGGAGCGCCGCCCCGCCGAGGAGATCGAGCGTCAGGCCCATTTCGGCGTCGCACATCAATTCGAAACTCGAGATTCGCTCGCCGGCAATCTCGCGCAGCATCGTCAGCAGCCGGATCGCGGCGGTCGGATTCGGGATTCCGCAGAGCGCGGTCGCGCTCGCCCTCAGTCGGGCGAAGAGCCTGAACGATGCCGCGGTGATGACGGCCAGAGTGCCTTCCGAGCCGATCAGCAGTTCGCGCAGCCTATAGCCGGCATTGTCCTTGCGCAGCGGCTTCAGGCCGTGGATCACGGCGCCGTCGGCGCGCACATATTCGAGACCGAGCACAAGGTCGCGCACCGTGCCGTAGCGGATCACATTGATGCCGCCGGCATTGGTGGCGACGATGCCGCCGACCTGGCAGGAGCCCTCGCTGCCCAGGCTCAGGGGAAACAGCCGATCGGCCTTTGCCGCCTCCTGCTGAAGCTGCGCCAGCACGCAGCCTGCCTCCGCGATCACGCTGTCGCCTTCCGTGTCGACCGAGCGGATGCGGTTGAGGCGGCCCAGCGAGAGCACGGCGCAACGGCCGCTCTCATCGGGCGTGGCGCCGCCGGACAGGCCGGTGTTGCCGCCTTGCGGCACGATTGGCGTGCGCGTCACTGTCGCCCAGCGCAGGATCGTCGAGACATCCGCGACGGAGCGCGGGCGCAGGACCGCCAGGGCGCGGCCGTGCCTGCGGCCGCGCCAGTCTGTGAGGAACGGCGCCATCTCCTCGGGCGCGGCCAGCACACAGGACGTGTCGAGCCTCCCGGCGAGCTCGGCGAGCGGGGACATCGCGTCAGACCGTACCGGCATCGACGATGAAGTTCTGGCCGGTGCACATGCGCGCGGCGTCCGATGCGAGGAAGAGAACCATCGCCGCGATATCCTCCGGCAGGATCTCGCCCTTGATCGCCTGCGCCTGCTGGGCGGCGTCCCACTTGTCCGGCGTGACCCAACGCGTGCGCTGGCGCTCGGTCATCACCCAGCCGGGCGTGACGCAGTTGACCCGGATGCCATCCGACCCCAGCGCCCGCGCCAGCGAGCGGGTGAAGCCGAGCACGGCTGATTTCGCGGTCGTGTAAGCGATCATGTGGGGAGATCCCTTCATCCACGAGGTCGAGCTTAGATTGATCAATGCGCCACCGCCAAGCGCGCGCATATCGGGAGCAAGCGCCTGGGCGACGAACATCATCGGGCGCAGATTCACTGCGAAACGATCATCCCAATAGTCTGATGTCACGGTCTCGAAGGCGTGACGCTCGTCATGGCCGGCATTGTTGACGCCGATCGAGAAAGGGCCGCAGACCTCGCGCGCCACCGTGATCGCGGCTTGCGTCGCGGCGATGTCGCGCAGATCGACGGGCTGGAACGAGACCGTTCCGCCGGCCTCGGTCAGCTCCGCCGCCAGGGCTTCGCCGCGCTCGCGATCCAGGTCGAGAAAGGCGACCCTGGCTTTCTGGCGAATAAGCGCCGCGACGATCGCCCGGCCGATCCCGTCGGCCCCGCCGGTAACGAGCGCAGCGCGGCCGGCGAGATCGGGATAGACCGCCTCCGCGCTCATGCTGCGAATTCCGAGGCCGGCAGGCCGGCAACATCGACCGGCAGCGTGAACAGGCCGCCGGAGAAGGGCGCCTCCGCCAGGATGCGCGACGGCAAGCGGACGCGGGCGCTGGTGATGAACAGCGTCTTCAGATCGCCGCCGCCAAAGGCGATGCTGGTCGGGCGCGGTACGGGCAGGCGGACCTCGCGCGCCAGCGCGCCATTCGGCGCGTAGCGGTGCAAGCACCAGCCGTCCCAGACAGCACACCAGACGAAGCCTTCGCTGTCGACGGCAAGCCCATCGGGGCGGCCGATGGTGGCATCGATCTCGGCGAAGATGCGGCGTCGCGCGAGCCGGCCCGTCTCCATCTCGAAATCATAGGCATAGATGCGGCCCGGCGCGGAATCGGCGAAATAGAAGGTCCGCCCGTCCGGGCTCCAGTCGAGGCCGTTGGCGACGGTCAGGCCGCTTTCCCGGCGCTCCCAGGTGAGATCGGGCGCGATCGCATAAAGCGAGCCGCTGGTGCGGCTGGCGTCGAGCCGCATCGTTCCGGCCCAGAGCCGGCCCCGTCGGTCGCATTTGCCGTCATTGAAACGGTTGTCGGGAATCTCGGCCTCCGGATCGACCAGGGGGCTCAGCGCGCCGCTGGCGAAGTCGAAAGCCTCGAGCCCGTCCTGCGTCAGGGCGGCCAAGCCGCCGCCGCGGCGCTCGACCACGGCGCTGACCAGCCGCGGCAGCATGACCTCCTCATTGGCCCGCGTCGCGGGGTCGAAGCGGTTGACCGAGGGGGCGAGGATATCGACCCAGTAGAGCCGCTTCTCCCGCGCCGACCAGACCGGGCCTTCCGCCAGATGCGCCCCCCAGGGCAGCACGCATTCGACCTGCGGATCGGTGGCGCGGCCCGAGCGCGTGCTCGGCGTGATGTTCATCGGCGTGGCGCCGACATTGCCGGAAATCTGCCGGCCGGCAGCCATCAGGTCACGCCCGGTGACGTGGAGGCGCTCGCTGGTCAGGCGCGAACTCGGCCCGAACACGCCGATCGCCGCGACCGCACGGCCGGTGTGGTCGAAGATCGGCGCGGCGACCGAGGAGACACCCGCGACATGCTCCTCGAGCGAGACCGCATAGCCGCGCGCCCGCGCCAGAGCGAGATCGGCGAGGAGCGCGTCCTCCTGCGTGAAGCTGGCGTCGGTGAAGCGCTCGAGCTTGATCCGGTCGAAGATGGCGCGCTGCTCGTGCGGCTGGGCGAAGGCGAGCAGGGCCTTGCCGCCGGCCGTGCAATGCAGCGGCGCGCGCCGGCCGATCTCGATGCGGAAGCCATAGGCGCCGCCGCGGCTGCGCTGGTCGATATAGAGCGCCTCGTCATTGTCGATCGCGCAGAGCGCTGCCGTCTCGCGGGTCTCGTCGGCGAGGCGTTCGAGCACGGGAGCGGCCGCGCCGCGCAGATCGAAGGATTCCCAGACACGGTGCGCCAGCTCGAACAGCCGGTGCCCGAGCCGATAGCTGTTGTCGCTGTCCTCCTGGCGGATGAGCCGGAACAGCACCAGCGTGTTGAGCAGGCGCGCGAGCGTGCCCTTGGGCAGGCCGGTCGCAGCCTGAAGGTCCTTGAAACGCGGCGGCGAAGGCGCCTCCCCGATCACGTCGAGCAGATAGAGGCCCTTGGCGAGGGCGGCTGCGCCGGTGGGAACGTCGCGCTCGTCCGGTTTCAGGACCGGCGCTTCGCCCAGGCCTGTGCCGCCTCTTCGATCATCCGGTCGAACGTCCATCGCGGTTCATATCCCAGTTCAGTCCGAATCCTGGCGTTCGACGTCCGATAGAAGACGCCGTTGCCCGGCAGGTCGATGGTCTTCAGGGGAAGCCCCGTCAACTCCGCCATCCCCGGCAAGGCCGCGGCGAAGTCGACGGGCTCGGCCGCGCCGAGATTATAGGTCCGGCCGGCCGCCGCCTGATGGTCGAGCGCGAGCAGGATGCCGTCCACCATGTCGCGGGTGTCGGTGATGTGCATCTGGAAGGGGCGGCCCGACTCGTTGCGCGACAGCACGAGCGCCTCGCGGCCATCATCGGCCTGCTTCAACAAGGCGACTGCGGCCGTGTTACCGAAGCCCTCCTGCTGCCGGATTTTTGGATGCAGGAAGAAACGCGGACCGGAGAAGACGCTTTCCGGATCGAGCAATTCGGCCGCATCCTGCGTATGCGAAAAGCGCAGGATCGTCGCAGGCATATCGCTGGTGCGCTCGAAGAAGCGCACGAGCTCCTCGCCCAGGAGCTTGGTCAAACCATAGGGCGAGCGCGGCTTCAGCGGGTGATCTTCGTCGAGCGGCAGATAGTCCGGGACGTTCTCGGGATAGACCTCGCCGGAGCTGGCGAAGACGAGGCGACGCGATTTTACGCGCGCGGCCTCCTCCAGCAGCACGCGCGTGCCCTCGACATTGGCGCGGAACAGCCTGTCGCCGTCAGTCGGCAGCCAGGACATGAAGGCACCGAGATGGAGGATGGCGTCAGCGTCACTCACCGCGTCCATGGCTGCGGTCCGGTCGTCGAAGCGGCCGAGCACTTCGCGATAGGCGGGGTGCTCGATTCCGGCCGGGCGCAGATCGAAGCCCGCGACCGCGCGGCCGGCATCGAGCAGGCGGCGGACCACTTTCGAGCCGACGCGGCCGGCGCTGCCGGTGACGAGGATGCGCGCCGCGGCGGTCACCGGATCGCCTCCTGCGTCACCGCGTCGAAGACGTGCAGCCGGGCCGGATCGAAGGAGAGCGTCAAGCGCTCGGCGAGCGGCCGGCCATCGGGATTGATCAATCGCGCGATCAGCGCATTGCCACGGCCATCCTCCTCGGCGGCCGCATGCGGCGCCTGCCCGACCCGGTTTTCCGGCGGCAGGTCGACATAGACATATTGCTCGCTGCCGAGGCTTTCGATCAGCCGCGGCTGGACCTCGAAGCTGACCGGGCCCGGCCCAGCCGAGATATGTTCCGGCCGCAGACCGAGGACGACATTCCGGCCCGCGAGAGCCGAGGCGTCAGCCACCGGCAATGGCACCTCCTGGCCGAAGAGACGGGCCTGGGCGCCAGTCCCGGCCGCAGTCACCGGAGACTGCAGGAAATTCATCCCCGGCGAGCCGATGAAGCCGGCGACGAAGAGGTTGGCCGGCTCGCGGAACATCGTGTCGGGATGGGCGATCTGCTGGATCTCGCCATCCTTCATGATGACGATGCGGTCGGCCATCGTCATGGCTTCGGTCTGGTCATGGGTGACATAGATGGTGGTGACGCGCAGGCGCTTGTGCAGGGCGCTGATCTCGGCGCGGGTATGGACGCGCAATTTGGCGTCGAGATTGGAAAGCGGCTCGTCCATCAGGAAGGCGAGCGGCTCGCGCACGATGGCGCGCCCGAGCGCGACGCGCTGGCGCTGGCCGCCCGACAATGCACGCGGCCGCCGGTCGAGCAGATGGTCGATGCCGAGGATTTTCGCGGCCTCGGTGACGCGCCGGTCGATCTCGCCGGCTTCCGTGCCGCGCATCTTCAGGCCGAAGCCCATATTTTTGCGCACCGTCAGATGCGGATAGAGCGCGTAGTTCTGGAAGACCATGGCAATGTCGCGGTCGCCCGGCGCGAGGTCGGTGACGTCGCGCTCGCCGATCGAGACCTTGCCGGAGGAGGCCTCCTCGAGCCCGGCGAGGATCTTGAGCATGGTCGATTTGCCGCAACCGGAGGGGCCGACCAGGACGACGAACTCGCCATCGGCGATATCGAGGGAAAAGTCCTTGAGAACGGTGAGCCCGCCATAGGATTTCGTGACGTGCTCGATGCGTATGCCGGCCATGGTCGGTCCTGGTCCTTACTTGTCCGAGCCGGCCGTGAGGCCGCCGACGAGATAGCGTTCGAGGAAGAGGTAGATCAGCAGGATCGGCAGGGCGACGAGGATCGAGGCGGCCGATATGTCGCTCCAGTTGCTGACATATTCGCCCTTCATCGTGGTGATGCCGAGATTGGCGGTCCAGTTGGTCTGGGCGTTGGTCAGGAAGGTGCGCGCATAGGCGTAGTCCGACCAGGACAGCACGAAGCCGTAGAGCGCGGTCGCAGCCAGGCCCGGCGCCGAGACCGGCAGGATCACCCGGACCATGGCGCCGAGCGGCGAGCAGCCATCGACCATGGCGGCCTGTTCGAGTTCGCGCGGGATCGTGTCGAAGTAGCCCTTCAGCATCCAGGTGGTGAAGGGGATGATCAGCGTCGCATGCGCCAGGATGATCGACCACAGGCTGCCGATCAGCTCCAGCTGCCTGAAGATGCCGAAAAGCGGGATGACCAGCAGCGTCGCCGGCAGCATCTTCGCGGTCAGGATGAACAGGCCCAGCGACTGGCCGCCGCGGAGCTTGAAGCGCGACAGGCTGTAGCCTGCCAGCACCGACACCGTCATCGACAAGGTGACGGCGCCGATCGCGGCCAGCGCCGAATTGCCGAGCCATTGCAGGATCGGCCGCTCCGCCAGGATCTGGGCAAAGACGCCCCAGCGCGGCTGGTCGGGCCAGAATTTCGGCGGCAATTGGCGCAATTGGTCGGGCTCGGAGAGCGCGGTGACGACGAGCCAGTAGATCGGGAAGACCAATAGCGCGCAGGTCAGGATCGCCGTGGCGTAGAGGAGGAGGCTGTCGAAGCGGCTTCGTTTCATGGCCTCGTCCTCACATCGTGTCCGGCGCGCGCGCGATCATCAGCCGGCTAGCGATGATGCAGACGATCAGGGTGATGACGCCGATGGCCGAGGCGTAGCCCATCTTGAAGAAGCCGAAGGCCTGCTCATAGGTCATGATCGAGAGGCTCTGCGTCGCCTTCAGCGGGCCGCCGCCGGTCAGCACGTAGATGATCGAGAAATCGCGGAAGACCCAGAGCATCACCAGCACAAGCGTGACGCCGAGCACCGGCATCAGCGAGGGGATGGTGATGTTGAGCAGGCGCTGCCAGGCGCTGGCGCCGTCGACGCGGGCAGCGTTGTAGAAATCCTCCGGGATCGACTGGAGCCCGGCCAGCAGCATGATCGAGACGAAGGGATAGCCCTTCCAGATCATGACGACGCAGACGACGGCGAAGGAGGCGCTGGGCGAGGAGAACCAGTTGATCGTGGTGTCGACCAGCCCGAGCTTGATGAAGATCCAGTTCATCAGGCCAAAGGAGGAATCGAATAGCCAGGCGAAGATCACGACGGCGATGACCTCGGGCACAGCCCAGGGCAAGGCGACGAGGAGGCGGGCCAGGGCCTGGCCCTTGAAGCGGTTATTGACGAGGAGCGCGGTCGCCATGCCGAGCAGGAAGCAGCCGGTGCTGACTATGACGACGAGTTTGAAGGTGACCCAGCAGGCGTTCCAGAAATCCTCGGAGGCGAAGAGGCGCTCGTAATTGGCCGTGGTGAAGGGCCGGCGCGGCTGGTCGAGCCTGGCGATGTTGACGTTCTGGAACGACAGATCGACCGAGACGAAGAGCGGGTAGACGATGATCAACCCGATCAGCAGCACCGCCGGCGCGAGCAGGAGATAGCCGAGCCAGTGCCGGCGGCTCGGACGCGCGAGATCCAGGAACGCGGCTCTGGGCATGGTCGATTGTCTCGCTTCTCTGTCGTTCCCGGTACGGGCGCGGGGAACCCTTCTCCCGTGTGGGAGAAGGGCAGGGATGAGGGCCTGCCCTCACCGGTAAAGGCCTCAGCGGCGCCGTATCACTTCACTTATCAGCGGCACACCCTCACCCCTGCCCCTCTCACTGAACTCGGGCCTGCCCGAGTTCAGCACTTGGAGTGTCGAAGTCGGGTAGACCCGACTTCGATGCGGGAGAGGGGTTCCCCCCGACGCTCACTGCTTCTGCAGCGCCTCGGCCTTCCGCTGCATGGTCGCGGCCACGATTTTCGGATCGAGATCCTGGATGATCATGCGCTGCGATTCCTCCAAGACCATCTTGGCGAACTCGTTGAAGACGAGCTCCAGGCCCTTGGGGATGCGGTCGATCTTGGCGTCGGCGGCGGCTTTGGTCGCTTGCACCAGCAGGTCGAAATGCGGCGTCTCCTTGGATGCGGCCGAGACGTCGGCGCGCGGGCTCGGCGGCGGCGAGGCGCCCAGCGTCGCATAGCTGCTCTGGAACTTGTCGGAGGTCGCGATCTGGATGAAATCCCAGACCAGCTTCTTGTTGTCCTTCGGGATGTCGCTGGCGATGCCGAGCACGTTCGAGGAACCGCCGACAGGCGGGCTGAACGGCGACATGGCGAGCTTGATCTGGTCCTTGGCCTTGCCCTTCTGAATGATCGGCCAGAGCCAGGGGCCGTCCGTCTTCAAGGCGATCTTGCCGTCGGCGAACATCTGGCGGACCTCGCCGGCGGCGAGATCACGTGGCGTCAGGCTGTCCTTGACGATGGTCTTCCAGCGGGAGAGCCCCTCGACCATCTGCGGCGTGTCGATCGTCACCTTGCCGGCGTCATTGGTCCAGCGCCCGCCGGCATCGAGCGTGTAGTTCATCATCTCGCTCATATACTGGCCGCCGCCGCCCTTGGTCTCGTGGCCGGTGCCGAACTGGTCGATGATGCCGTCGCCGTTCAGATCCTTGGTCAGCTTGCGCGCGGCCGCCAGGAACTCGGCGTAATTTTTCGGGACCGCCAGCCCCTCCTTCCTGAGCATCTCCTCGTTATAGGCGAGGAAATAGCCGAAATAGAGCATCATCGTGCAGACGGTCTGCTTGTTGAAGACGCAGGTGTCCTGGCCGGCCCAGCCCTTCATGTCGAGCTTGGCGTCCTTGATGTAGCCGTCGAGCGGCTCCAGCCAGCCGTTATCCGCGAATTTCTGAAACTCGAAGGAGGCGAGATGGACGATGTCGGGCGGCTTGCCGCCGGCGAACAGCGTCGTCATCGTGTCGGCATAGGCGCCGCGCTCGACCTTGGTCCATTCGATCTTGATGCCTGGATGGGTCGCCTCGAACTCCTTGATGACCGAGCCCCACCAGTCGCCGACGCCGCGCTCATCCTTCTGCCAGGAAACGAATTTGAGAACCTTGCCCTGGGCAAACACCGCGCTCGATGCAAACCCCGCCGTCAGCGCCAGGGCGACCGCGGCAGCAGATAGAAACAACCTGGAGCAATTTCCGATCCAATTGGATCGTTCAATAGCTCCAGCCCCTCGTTTGAACGCGTTTTCTCCGCGCAAACGCTTCGCGTTTGTCGCGGGGGAACCGGTTTCCACTTCGCTTGAAAACGCTCTGGTCCTCGGCATGACGTGACCTCCCCGGTCGTGTTTTGTTTTTAGTGCGTGTTTTGTTCTTAGTGTTTGTGCAGAAGCTCCAGCGCCTCTTTGGACGGCTCGACGCCCAGCCCCGCACCCGTCGGCAAGCTGTAGAGGCCCTCGCGGCAATCCATGTCGCCGACGAGCAGGCGGCGATTGGGCTCGAAGATCGAGTGCTGGTATTCGTGGCATTCCACTGCGGCCAAGGCCGAGCTCGCGTGCAGGCTCGCGGCCAGGAACAGCCCGATGCCGATCGTGGCATGCGGAATGAGCTTGAGATGATGCGCCTGGGCATAAAGGCCGATGCGCATGAACTCGGTGATGCCCTTATGCCCCATCTCGGGCTGGATGATCGCGCAGGCGCGGCGCGCCACGCGCGGCACGAGGTCATAGACCGTGCGCCACTCCTCGCCCGCCGCAATCGGCGTCGCGACGCGGGAGGCGACGAGGCTGAGCCCGTCGAGGTCCTCGGGCTTGACCGGCGCCTCGGCGAACCAGAGGCCATGCGGCTCCATCGCCTTGATGAGCGCGACGGCCTCCTCGCCGCCATGGACCCAATGCATGTCGCAGGCGATGCGCGCTGATGGCCCAAGCCGCGCGCGCAGGGTCTCCATCTCCGCGACGACACCGTCATCGGCGACGGGCGCGGCGAATTTGAAGCTGTCGAAGCCCTGCGCCTGCCACTGCGCCGCAAAATCGGCGCGCTCGGCGCGCGTCGCCTTGGGCAGGCCGGAGATATAGGCCGGCAGGCGCTCATGCCGCTGCCCGCCCAGCAGCTTGACCAATGGCAGGTTCGCAAGCTTGCCGCAGATGTCCCAGAGCGCGATGTCGATCGCCGCCAGCGCGTCGCAATAGAAGCCGCCGGCATAGCCGCGCACCCGCATCAGATCGTAGAGATCGTCATGAATCACGCAGACATCGCGCGGATCGCGGCCGACGACGAAAGGGCCGAGCAGATCGTCGATGATCGCCATCGCGGCGCCGGGCGCGACGATGCCATAGGTCTCGCCCCAGCCGACCGCGCCGCCCGTCGTCTCCACGCGCACGACCACGGTGCGGTCGACGACGGGATAAACGGTGCGGTTGCCCTTGCGCACGACATAGCCGCGCTCGTTGACGGTCTCGCCCTCGCGCAGCGCGCCGAGATAGGGCGTGTCGCGCGGAATGGTGATCGAGAAGACCTCGACCTTGGCGACCCGTTCGCTCATCCCCGTGCTCCGGCGACACGCATGCTGGGTGGAGCCGCCGCCTGCATCAGATCGCTCGCCGCATCGAGCCAGGCGTCGATCTCGGCGAGGTCATGGGCGTCCATGTCAGGCACCTTGGCGCGCACGACCCGATTGTCGAGAACGCCGCGTCGCGACAGCACATGCTTGGTGAAGGCCATGCGGAAATTCGCCTGGATCACCAGCAGCGGCAGCGTGCGCATATAGAGTTCGCGGGCACGATCAATCTCGCCGACGCGGAAGGCGCGGTCCATCGTGACATGGATATCGGAAAGCTCGACCGCCGGCATCGCGCCGCAGACGCCGCGATTATATTCGTCGATGAAATAGCGCGCCCCGCCGCCGCCGATCACGCCCTTGAGATGCTCCGGCTTGCCGGCGATGAGCGCCGAGATCGCCAGCCCCGAGGGCAGCGTCTCCTCCTTGACATAGGTGATGGCCGGGTTGCCGCGGACGATCTCGAGGATCGTCTCGGGCTTCAGATCCGAGCCGCGCGGCGCCGGCGCATTCTGCAGGACAATCTCAAGGCCGGGCACCGCATCGGCGATGTCCCTGTAGAAGGCAGCCACAGCCTCGAAGCCGGCACCGACGCTCTTGGGCGCCTGGATCATCACAGTCGAGACGCCGAAACCCATTGCCTCGCGGGCATGGCCGACCGCTTCCGCGACGCTGGCGGCACTGGCGCCCGCGACGATCGGGACCCTGCCGGCGACGCGCTCGACCACGACCTTCAGCAAGGCCGCCCGTTCCGCCGCGGTGAGATCGTCGACCTCGCTGGCGAAGCCGGGGAACACGACGCCGTCCACACCAGCGCCAAGCGCGAAATCGGTGACCCGCGCCATGGCGGCGGCATCGATGCCGCCTTCCGCCGTGAATGGCGTCGGCAGCACCGGAAGGATGCCCTGCAACACGACCTAACCTCCCGTTGATCCATATGTTGGATCGATTGTTATTATATATGGATCGTAGTTCGCGCCCCCGATCAGGTCAAGCCGCGTCGCAGCGGTCCTCGGCTATGCGCGCCGACAAGGAGCGTCGTCGAGGGTTACCGAAGCCGAAGTCACGATTCGAGGTTTGGAGCGATGTGGAACGCCAGCGGCCGCGCAGGAGGCGCCGGCAACTGCCCGGAGCTTGCAGCCCCAGCGCGGAATCGCGTCGTCATTTCGAGGCGGCCCGCAGACCTGGGCTCGCCCCCATGACCGTGACATTCCGTCATGCGCCGGATGAAGGGCGCGGGGAACCCTTCTCCCGGATGGGAGAAGGGCAGGGATGAGGGCCTGCCGCGGATTGTTGGGGTAAGACTGAGCCGCAGCGCCGGCTTCATCCTGAAAGCACAGGAGACGATGCGGAGCCGCTTGCGCGATCTAGTTGTCTGGCCTGCCCTCACCCCTGCCCCTCTCCCACACGGGAGAGGGGTTCCCCGCGCCTGTCTCATTCGCGCCCGCCCGCTGGAAAGCCTTCAATGAACGGAGCTTTTCAATCGGGTGCTCGCGGCGAACCGGACAGGCGCGGGACAAGCCCGAGCATCTCCTGCAGGAGATGCTCGGGTCTGCGCGGAGTTTATCCTTGGGCCGATCGAAGATCGGACCCGAGGGCTCCGCCCGAGAATGACGGCGAGGTGTTCATGGGACCCGGAGGATCAGGCCCCGATGCGGACGATCAGCAACGCACCGCCGTCATTTGGCGCGTTCCAGAACCTTTCCGAAATCGCGGTCGAGCGCGGCAAGCGCGGTATCGATCCTGCCGCGCCGCTCCTTGGTCCATTGCTCCTGCTGCGCCAGCTTCTGCTTGGCTAAAGCGAGCATGCGCGCCATCTCGGCCGGCTGCGGTCCGCCGGCAGTGGTGCGGTTGCGGATAATGGCGACCGGATCGAGCGTGGCGCGAAACTCCGCCTCGCCCAGCGGCAGCTCCGAACCCGTCACGTTCATCTCCTTCAACGTGGCCTTGTAGATCCGCTGGGCTTCCGCATAGGGGAAATCCGTGGGCCGGATGTTGTTCGCCTTGGCGTAGTCGACGACTTCGGAGGCGAAGTGGTGGCCGACGCGGAAAGGCAGCTTGTATTTGCGCATCAGCACATCGGCGACCTCCTGGGAGGCCGTCCAGTCGCTGTTGAGCTCTTCGAGCGCCCGGGCGGGATCGATGACCAGCCCGTTCAGAATCCGGTCCCATCCGTCGAGCATCGCAATCGTGCCGGTGATCACCGCCGCATTGTCGCGCACGCTCTTCACGTCGCTCATGCCGGGCGGAATGTTATGGGCCTGGATGACGCGCCCGATGCCCGCAGTGATCACGCTCGAGGCCTGGCTGCGCGTGCTGTTGAGCAGGCCAGGATTGCGCTTCTGCGGCATGGCGCTCGAGACATAGGTATTGCCGTCGCCTTCCGCCAAAAGGATCCAGGGGCGCGGCTGCGCATACTGGGTCATGACGTCCTCGATGAAGGCGCCGGCATGCAACGCGATGCTGGTGGCGAGCGCGCCGACCTCGACCGGCAGTTCGGCCGCAGCGATCTGGGCCGCGTCATAGGCATTGTCGACCGTCTCTGCGAAACCGAGATAGCTTGCCATGCGGTTCCGGTTCAGCGGCCAGCTGGTGCCGTTCAGCACGGTCGTGCCCATCGGTGAACGATCGAGCCGGGCGAAAGCCTCGCGCAGGCGCTGCGCATCGCGATCGAGCCCCGCGACATGGCCCAGCAAATAGTGGCCATAGCTGTTGGGCTGGGCGGCGACGCCATTGGTGTAGTTCGGCACGATGGTGCCGACGTGCTTCTCGGCGAGCGCGACCATGGTCGCCGTGACCTTGCGCAGTCGCTCGTCCAGTCGCAGCAATTCATCGCGCATGATCGCCGCACGCACGGTAGCAAGCATGTCCTGGCTCGAGCGGCCGGCATGCAACAGGGTCGCCTCGACGCCGGCGGCTTCGATCAGCAGCGGCTCGAAAGTGATGACCAGCGTCGGCCGCTTGGCGCCGGGCTTCTCCGCCGCCTTGAGCATGCTGTCGAGGCCTGCCGCGATCCGTGGCGCGAGTGCGGGGTCGAGCAGCCCCTCATCCGTGTTGATGACGGCGCTCGCCTTGTTGATCTCGCCCAGCCAGTAGAATTCGTCGCGCTTCGGCGCCGATTGCGCGTTGGCCGGAGCCGCGCAAGCAACAGCCAGCAGCGCCGCAAAGGCCGTTCTTGTCCCGAGCATGGTTCTTGTCCTCCCTAGAGCTGTCGCACCCGGGCCGCGCATCCCACACCTGCCGCGCGGCCAGGGCGCGGTTGCGAGTGAAAGCTACAGCCTCTGGCGAATGCGCCAAAGAGAGTTCGCCAGAGAGTTCGGCCTGCCGGGCGTAAAGCTTACGCGGCGGGCAGGCGCTGACGTGCGATCGCGGCATGGAAGCGCGCGCCGAAGATCAGGCCCTCATCGTTGAAGTCGTAGGTCGGGTTGTGCAGCGGGGACGACGCTTCGCCATTGCCGACGAAGGCGAAGCAACCCGGCACATGCTCCAGGAAGCGGGCGAAATCCTCCGATCCGGTCATCGGCTCGCGCGCCGTCGCGACCGCCGCATTGCCAAAGACCTCGCGCGCGGCAGTGAACGCTTCCTCGACCAGGGCCTCGTCGTTCAGCAACGGCACGAACTCGCGGGTATAGGTCATTTCGGCTGTGACGTTGTAAGTCAGCGCGGTGCCCTGGGCGATGATGCCCATCTGTTCTTCGATCCTGGCGCTGATCTCCGGCCGGAAGCTGCGCGCATCGCCAAGGATGCGGGCGAGACCCGGCAGGGCGTTGCGGGTGCCGTCGGTCAGCAATTCGGTGACGGAGACGACGCCGATATCGGTCGGGCTCAGGCGGCGCGAGACGATGGTCTGGAGATTGGTGACGAGCGCGCAGGCGGCGACGAGCACCTCATTGCCCATCTGCGGACGCGCCGCATGGCCGCCGACGCCTTTGAGCGCGATCTCGAAATTATCCTCGGCCGACATGATCGGCCCTGCCCTGGTCTGGAACTGCCCGATGGCGAGGCCGGGCATGTTGTGCAGCCCGAAGATCTCCTCGAAGGGGAACCGTTCCAGCAACCCGTCGGCGAGCATGGCGAGCGCGCCCCTGCCCCATTCCTCCGCCGGCTGGAAGACGAAGCGCACCGTGCCGTCGAAGCCGCCTTGCTCCGCCAGCATTTTCGCGGCGCCGAGCAGCATCGCGGTGTGGCCGTCATGTCCGCAAGCATGCATGACGCCCGGCGTCCGGGAGCGATGGGCATGGTCGCCCTGCTCGGTGATGCGCAGCGCGTCCATGTCGGCTCGCAGCGCGATCGCCCGGTTGCCCGTGCCGCATGTCAGCGTGCCGACGACGCCGGTCCCGCCAATGCCTTCCGCGACCTCGCTCAGGCCGAACTCGCGCAGCTTGGCCGCGACGAAGGCGGCGGTGCGTGTCTCCTCAAAGCCGTGCTCGGGATGGGCATGGAGATCGCGCCGCCAGGCGGTCATCTCGGCAACCAGCGCGTCATGATCGAGCGTCGTCATTGCGATCCTCCATCCTGTGTTTCGCCGTCATAGGGCGTGGCGCGCATCGAGGGCCGCTGGCTGAAATCGTCATACCAGGCGGTGAGCCGCGGCGCGCATTTGCGGAACCCTGGCAGGTCGCGGAATTCGAGCCAGGCCAGCGCCGTTGCCAGTGCGATCTGGCCGATGGTGATCGGCGCCCCGAACTCGACTTGCGTTTCCAGATGCTCATAGGCTTCGAGCAGCTTCATCGCCTGTCCCTGCGCCAAGGGCGGATAGCGCAGGGCTTCCGGACGCCGCACCGTCTCCCAGCGCAGCGCGATGCCCGCATCGCAAAGGCCCTGGGCCAAGGCCTGCAAACGCAGCGCCTCATAGCGCGCCGGCCCCTCGCGCGGGATCAGCCGGCCTGTGCCGCCGAGCCGGTCGAGATAGTCGCAGATGACGACCGAATCGAAGAGCGCGCCGGCATCCGGCGTCAGCAGAACCGGCACTTTTCCAAGGGGATTGGCCGCGAAGACGGCATCGTTGCGGTTGGTCGGGCTGGTCTCGTGGTGGACGACAGCGATGCGGTCGGCGAGCCCGAGCTCATGGGCACTGACCAGCACCTTGCGGGCATAGGGGGAATGGCTCTGGTAGAGCAGCGTCAGGCTGTCGGACATCACGCCGCCCTGCCCGCGACCTCGGCCGGTGTCAGCCCGACGAGTTCGGCATAGCGTTCAGGATCGGTCGCGCCCTCGGTGTTGATCACCAGCACGCGCGAGGAGGTGTCGAGACCCAGCGCCTGCCGGATGTCCGGGTCAGCTGCTGCACGCATCAGCCCGGCCAGGCCGGCGCAACCGCTCTCGCCGGCAACGATCGCGGGATCCCCCGCCACGGGGCGAGCCAGGCGGTTCATTGCCGTGACCGCATCCGCATCCTCGACCGTCATGAAGCCGTCCGCGACCCGCGACAGCACGCGCCAGGCGATGGGGGACGGCTCGTAGCACTCCAGCATCGCCATCACCGTGGGCTCGCCATGGGCCACCTTGACCGGCCGACCGGCGCGGGCGGCCTCGACGATGCAGGCGGCGCGGGCGGGGTCGACCACGGTGAAGACCGGCCGCGCCTCGCCCAGCACGAGCGCCAGATGCGCGGCCACCGCCGCCGCGATTCCGCCGACGCCGGCCTGGACGAAGACATGCGTCGGCCTGCAGATCTGGGTCGGCCTGGAAGGAAGCTGGTTCAAGGCTTCGCGCACGAGCGCGGTGTAGCCCTGCATGACAAGGCCGGGGATGCGCTCATAACCGCCCCAGGAGGTGTCGGAGACGACAATCCAACCCTTTTCGCCGGCGATCCGGGCAGCCTCGACGACGGAATCGTCATAGGTTCCGGCGACGCGCAGGATCTGCGCACCGAAGCGGGCGATCGCCGCGATCCGCTCCTCGCTGACGCCGGCGTGGACGACGATCACCGCCTTCGCCCCGGCGAGTTGCGCACCCTGCGCGACCGAGCGGCCGTGATTGCCGTCCGTGGCGCAGGCGAAGGTCATCTCCGCGGCGACAGCGCGAATCTCGGGCTCCCGGAACGCAGCGTCACCCAGCTTCCGGCCAAGCCGCAGTTCGGCGGCCTCCAGCACCAGCCTGATCACGGCATAGCCTCCGCCCAGCGCCTTGAAGCTGCCGAGTCCGAGACGATGGCCCTCGTCCTTCACATGCAAGGCGCCGATGCCCAACTCGGCCGCAAGCCCCGGCAAACCATGGAGCGGCGTCACCGCGTGGTCGCTGCGCTCAGCGAGATGGCGCCCGATCGCGTCGGCTCCCGCGCCGCCGAGCGTCTCGGCATCGACGGGAGCAAGCCCGCTGCGGTAATCGGCATGCTGGTTGAGCAGGAACATCGCGACCTCGCTTGAATGCGGTCTCGAAGGAATATTGCAAGCAGCACGAAAAAGGCGCTGCAATCGAGGGGCCTCAATGCAAGTTTGTTTCGTCGCAAGTCTTATTTCGTCGCAAGTTTGTTTCGTGAGATAGCCGTGCCCGAGAGTCCGACCCATCCGCTTGATGCCTTCGACCGGGCCATTCTCGCGATCCTGCAGCAGGACAACACCACCCCGCAGCGGGTCATCGGCGAGCGCGTGAACCTGTCGGCGCCGGCCGTGCAGCGCCGGATCCGGCGGATGGAGCAGGCCGGCGTGATCCAGGCCAATGTCGCGATCGTCGATCCCGCCGCGCTTGGCCATCCCATCACGATCTTCGTCGAGGTCGAGCTCGTCAGCGAAACCGCGGGGGACATCGACGCAGCCAAGCGCAGCTTCCTGGCCGCGCCCGAGGTGCAGCAATGCTATTATGTGACGGGCGACGTCGACTTCATGCTCGTCGTGCTGGTGCCAAGCATGACGGCTTATGAGGCGCTGACGCGCCGGCTCTTCTTCAACAACGCCAATATCCGCAAATTTCGCACCTTCGTCGCCATGGACCGCGTCAAGGCGGGCCTTGCCGTCCCCGTGGCTTAGAGCCGCCCCGCCTTGTGCCGCTCGCACCAATGCGCGGCCCGCTCCTTGAGCCGCGCAGTCCGGATATAGGGATCGTCCTCCTCCATCTGCTCGAGCGGCTCGAAGGAGAACGCCTCGGCTCCGTGCTCGGCCCAAGCCCGCTGCAAGGTTTTGTTCGGGTGGTTCCCGAAGCGCAGCGTGAACCAGATCCGGTTCTGGATGGTGCTCAGCTCGGCGCATGCGCCGATCCAGGCCTCTCCCGACACAGCGCAGCGGATCAGATAGACGCCGCTGATCATCTTGCGTTCCTTGTAAGCGGAAACGGCCGCCTTCCTGTCCTCGGCGCGCATGCCGCTCTCCTTAATCGGTCAAAGACCCGCGTTCAATATCACCCGGGTGATATTGACATAGAATATTTTCACCCGGATATAAAGCGGGGAAACGTAGAGGCTCCGCCATGTCCGATCCATTCGTCCCATTCTGTACCGCCTTCGAAGGGACCCGACGGCTGGCCTCGGGCTCCCTGAGCGAGGTCGCCCGCGCGGTGAAGGCGGCGGTCGATGGCGGCACGCGCGAGCCCCTGCTCGTCTTCGACGATGCCTCGGGACAGGCCATCGATTTCGATCTCCGCGGCACCGAGGCCGACGTGATCGCGCGCTTGCCCGCGCTCGCCGCGCGACTGGCCCCACCGCGGACCCAGCCACTGCAGACGGAGGGGGAGACGGCGGCCGGACCGCGCGGCAAGGGCCGCCCGAAGCTTGGCGTGATCGCTCGCGAGGTGACCTTGCTGCCCCGGCACTGGGACTGGCTCGCCGCGCAGCAAGGCGGTGCTTCAGCGACCTTGCGACGTCTGGTCGAGCAAGCCCGGCGCGCCGGCGGTGCGAGCCAGCAACGACGGGTGGCGCGGGAGGCGGCCTATCGTTTCATATCGGCGACGGCCGGCAACCTCGCCGGCTTCGAGGAGGCGACGCGCGCATTGTTTGCCGACGACCGGCCTCGCATGGAAGCGCAAATGGCGGCCTGGCCCGAGGACATCTGCGGCCACACGCTGCGCCTGGCCTGGGGTGATCACGTCCCGTCGACCGAAATCTAAGGAAAGGCTCGCCGGACCATGCCCTATGTGGAAACGAACCGCGTCACGATCGCCTATGAAAGCATCGGCCCGATTGCTGGCGAGGTGATCCTGCTGATAGCGGGCCTTGGCACGCAGATGCTGCGATGGAGCCCGGAGTTTTGCGACAGGCTGACAGCGCAGGGCTTTCGCGTGATACGGTTCGACAATCGCGATGCCGGCCTGTCGACGCATCTGCGCGACCAGCCCGCCCCGGATTTCGCCGCCCTGTCGGCCGCTGCGGCCAGCGGACGGCCGTTCGCGGTTCCCTATACGCTCGATGACATGGCGAGCGATACCGTCGGCCTGCTCGATGCACTGGGAGTAAAGCAGGCCCATCTGGTTGGCCGCTCGATGGGCGGGATGATCGCCCAGATCGTTGCGAGCACGTATCCGCACCGCACCCTGTCACTCGCCGCGATCATGTCCAGCACCGGCAATCCGGAGCTTCCTAAGGCAGCGCCGGAGGTCATGGCGCTGCTGATGCGACCAGCACCGGCTCCCTCCGTGGACCTGGAGGGATATCTCGCCCATAGCCTCGCCTTCGCGCGTCGCATCGCCGGTCCCGCCTATCTCTTCGACGAGACGGCGCAGCGCGCCCTCATCATGAGCGAACTGGAACGGTCATATGATCCAGCCGGCACGAGCCGCCAGATCGCCGCCATCGCCGCAACCGGCGATTTGCGCCCGCGCCTGAGCCACATCACCGCGCCAACCCTGGCGGTGCATGGTGCGGATGATCCCCTGGTCCCAAAGGCAGCCGGCGAGGACATCGCGGCCTCGATCGGCGGTGCCCGCCTCATGATCATTGACGGCATGGGCCACGACCTGCCCGCGCCGCTTTACAACAGGGTGGTTCGGGCGATCGTCGAAAACGTGCGCAGCGCGGCCCGGGCCTCGATTTGAGCGGCGGATCGATCATCGAAAACGACCCCATGGTTCGCATGCTGAACCACCTCCGCGAGCGCTTCACCGCGTGGTTGCTCAAGCGAGCCTAACGTCTCAGGTTGGAGACCGGCACATCCCAGTCCTTTCGAGGCCTCGCGTCTCTCGCAAAAAGAGCACCGCGTTCCTTCACACGCCGCCTCGATGGAGCCCGGCGATGGACCCCGGCGAAACTTGTGTCTAGGGTGCCTCCAGTCGGGGGACGAAGCGGCCTGGCCTTTCCAACATCGTGAGGATTTTGCAAGGGAGCGCCTTCCGGCAAGCGGCCTCCTTCTTCGCGCGATACCATCGCCGTATATGCGTAGCCTCAGGCGGATCTCATGACCCAGCAGAGCCGCAACGACACGCTCGAAGCCGCCCGCAAGGCTGCGGGCGAGCGCCTTTCGGAACCGGGCGCCTCGAAGCCGTCGCCGGACGGCCTCGGCCTGGTCGTCGGCATCGGCGCATCGGCCGGCGGGCTCAGTGCGTTCAAGGCTTTCCTGACGAGCATGCCGACGCAGAGCGGCATGACCTTCGTGCTGGTCCAGCATCTGGCGCCGGACCATAAGAGCATGCTGAGCGACCTGCTGGGACACGCGACCGGCATGCGCGTGCTGGAAGCCGAAGACGGCATGATCGCGGCGGCAAACACGGTCTATGTCATTCCGCCGGACGCGACCCTGATCCTCCGGGACCGTCGCTTGCGGGTCTCGAAACCCGCACCGCCGCGCGCCTTGCGCCGGCCGATCGATACGTTCTTCACCTCGCTTGCCGAAGATCAGGGCGAAAATGCCGTCTGTATCGTGCTAGCGGGCACCGGCAATGACGGCGCGCTCGGCCTGTCGGCGGTCAAGGAGAATGGCGGCCTCACTCTGGCTCAGGCGGAGTTCGACCACATTGCGATGAGTGGCATGCCGCAAAGCGCCACGGCGACCGGGTTCGTCGACGAGGTGATGCCGGTCGAGCAGATGCCGGCGCGGTTGCTCGACCATCAACGCCATCTCTCCCTGGTCGCGCCGCACAAGGACGATGATGGAACACGGCGCGACGCAAGCAGACATCTGGTCACGATCAGCGCCCTGCTGCGCGCCCAGATCGGCCATGACTTCGTCCATTACAAGGAAAAGACCCTGGTCCGTCGCGTCCAGCGCCGCATGCAGGTGCTGCAGATCGATGAAGTACCGGCCTATATCGCCCGCCTGCGTGACGACCCGGACCAGATCGACCTGCTCTTCCGCGAACTCCTGATCGGAGTGACCCAGTTCTTCCGTGACCCAGAGGCTTTCAAGGCGCTGCAGGCCGCGTTGGCGCCGAAATTTGCAGGTGACCAGCGCGACGATGACAATGTCCGGATCTGGGTGCCGGGCTGCGCCACGGGGGAGGAGGTCTATTCGCTCGCCATTCTCGTGAGGGAGATCATTGCGCAGCGACCGAGCGCGGTGAGAGTCCAGATCTTCGGCACCGATATCGACAACGCCGCGATCGCGTTTGCCCGCCAGGCGCGCTACCGCAAGATGACCGGCGTGACGCCCGAGCGTCTCGCGAAATGGTTTTCCCCCGATGGCGACGAATATTGCCCGGTGAGGGTGATCCGCGAAATGTGCGTGTTCTCGACCCACAGCGTCACCAAGGATCCGCCCTTCTCCAAGCTCGATTTGATCTCCTGCCGCAATCTCCTGATCTATATGAACGCGGCCCTGCAGGATCGCGTGCTGAAAACCTTTCATTACGCGCTCAAGCCGGATGGCGTGCTGTTTCTCGGGCCGTCGGAAAGCATGACGCGCCAGAGCCGGCTCTTTGCCGACAGCGACAAGAAGCACCGCATCTTCCGGCGCGAGGATGCGGTTGCCACCTTGCCGGACGTCACGCTCCGTGCGGCATCCTTCTCAACCCCGGATCTGCCGCCGGCCGGGCTTGCCGCCGGTCCGGGAGAAGACCGGATCGACAAGACCGCGCGCCGGATGCTCGAGAAATATTCCCCCGTCTATGTCGTCATCGACAAGCACCACGACATCCTCCGCTTTTCGGGCGGCGAGGCCGGGCACTATCTCGAACCTTCATCGGGGACGGCGAGCCTCAACCTCTTCGGCATTCTGCGAAAGGCCTTGCGGCCGATCGTGCGCAGCACGCTGCAGCAGGCGCTCTCCAAGAAAGCCGCAGCCGTCCATGAGGCCGTGCCCGTCAGGATCGATGGGCAGAACCGGGCTGTCACCGTCATCGTCGAGCCGCTCGCCGAGGGAGGACTATGCGTCGTCGCCTTTCGCGATGACGGCATCCGCGCCGTCAGCCGCAGCAGGAAGGCGACGATCGCGAGCGAAGCCGCCGCAACGGCAGCGATGGAGCACGAATTGCTGACGGTGAGGATGCAACTGCAGGCGACGGTCGACGAGTTGGAGACGATCAACGAGGAGAGGCGGGCCGCGGCGGAGGAATATCAATCGGCCAATGAGGAGCTGCAATCGTCGAACGAGGAGCTGGAAACCTCGAAGGAGGAGATGCAGTCGATCAATGAGGAGCTTCAGACCGTCAATGCCGAGGTGGTCAGCAAGAACGAGACGCTGACGCACCTTAACAGCGATCTGAAGAACCTGCTCGACAGCACCGAGATCGCCACCAGCTTCCTGGACAGCAATCTGCGCATCAAAAGCTTCACGCCGAAGATGACCGATATCTTCCATCTGCGCGACAGCGATCGCGGGCGCCCGATCACCGACATCACCTCCATGCTCGGCTATGACGAGATCGAGGACGATGCGCGCCAGGTCCTGCGCGAGCTCTCGGTCGTCGAACGCGAGGTGCAGATCAAGCATCACGGCATGAGCTTCCTGATGCGGATGCGGCCCTACCGCACCATGGACAATGTCGTCGATGGCGTCGTGATCACCTTCATGGACATCAATGAGCGCAAGAAGGCGGAAGAGACGCAGGATCTCCTGGTTCGCGAACTCAACCACCGGATCAAGAACCTATTCGCGGTCACCAATGGCGTGGTTTCGCTCAGCGCGCGCTCGGCCGGCACGCCGCAAGAGATGGCCAGGGCGATCCGAGGCAGGCTCGAGGCCCTAGCGCGCGCGCACGAGCTGATCATCCCGGCATTGGGCGGGGGCGGCGAAGCGATCAAACGGGGTACGACGCTCGATGCGCTGGTGACAGCGATCGCCTCGCCCTATCGCGAACAGGAGGGCGATCGCGCGCGCGTGGCGATCAAGGGTCCGAATGTCCCGCTTGGCGGGCAGGCGGTCACCAGCCTCGCGCTGGTTCTGCACGAGTTGGCGACGAACGCCACCAAATACGGCGCCTTGTCGTCCTCTAAGGGCCATATCGCCATCTCCTGGTCTGTCAGTGAAGGCGCCCTGTCGCTGACCTGGGAGGAGCGCGGCGGGCCGGCGGTCGCAGGTCCGCCGCTTGGGCAAGGGTTCGGAAGCCTGCTCGCACGCCGCAGCATCGAGGGCCAGCTCGGCGGCGTGCTGGCCTATGACTGGAAGGCGGAAGGGCTCATCGTCCACCTATCGACGCCAATGGAACGATTGCTTCAGTAAAATTGTTTAAATTACCAGTGCTCGCAATTGGAGCAGGAGTCCTGCCTTGCTCCATACCCTGCCCCTGCTGCCGGCGATCCTGATTGTCGATGACGAGCCGTTCATCGCCCTCGACCTTGCTTTGGCGGTCGAGGATGCGGGCTGTCTTGTCGTCGGGCCCGCGGGAAGCGTGCGCGAAGCTCTTAGCCTGCTCGCATCGAGCCGTGTGACGGCCGCCATCCTCGACGTGAATTTGAGCGATGGCGACGTGACGCCGGTCGTCGATATCCTGGTCGCGCGCGGCATTCCGCTGATCTTCCAGACCGGCGTCGGACTGCCGCCTTCACTGAAGGCGCGCTATCCCGACCTTCTCGTCTACGCCAAGCCCGTCATGTCCGAGCGGCTCGTGGACATGCTGATCGGGTTGATCCCGCAAACCTGATCCCACGAGCCTGATCCCGGGAACCAGATCCAGCCGCGTCAAAAGGCTGACGCGAAACCCCAGAGGCAGATGCAATCTGCGAGCCGGGTCGCCATTCGGATCTCGTTGGCAAAGCGCCTGTCATCCGGGTTCTACCCCAAAGCGCCCTGAGAGGCGCGTGGCTACTTGGGAAGGCATTTATGCATTCGATGTGAAGGGTTTAGTCGAAACACGATGTGGGAGGCAAAATTTCCAATCTGATCCGTTTAATCCAGTTTTTATCCTAAAATTTTTTAGAACTCGTCTGGTCGATCGACATTTTTGCAAAATAAACAAGCGGAACATTTCTATAATCTGCGCGTTTTAAAGCCACCTGACCAATTCGCGGGATATCCTTTCCCACTGGTTCATGCGAAGGATTACTTCCATGCTGAAGACATTTGCCCTGATTTCCGCCATCGCCCTCATTCCTGCGACGGCTTTTGCCCAGAATGCCCCGGCAGCCGGTGGCGCGGTTGGCGGCGCGGCGACCGGAGCGGTTGGCGGCGCGATCGTCGGCGGCCCGATTGGCGCCGTCGTCGGCGGTGTCGGCGGAGCGGTGGTCGGCGCGATCATCGGTGATCAGACGCCGCGGTTCCAGACCTATGTCGTGGAGCAGCGCCGCCCGTCCTACAGCTATGCCGAGCCGGTCGTCGTCGGCGCGATACTCCCGAATGAAGGCGTCACTTACTACGAGGTGCCGCGCGAATATGGCGAGACAAGCTATCGCTACACGGTGATCAACAACCGCACCGTACTGGTCGATCCCAGGACGCACCGCGTCGTGCAGGTCATCCAGTAGGCCGAACGCCCGACCCGGGATCTGCCTGACACAGGAGTGATCGCGCCCTCACGCGCAGCCGCTCCTCTATCCGGGTCAACGGCCTGCTCCAGCGATGGGGTGGGCCTTGGCCCGTTCGATGCGCGCTAGAGCAATTTCCGATCCAGCTGGATCGTTCAATTGCTCTAGATCGTTGTTTTAACGCGTTTTCTTCCCGCGAACCGGCAGCCACTTCGCTCGAAAGCGCTCTCGTTCGCGCAACGATGCCGCTCTCGACGGGCTTTGCCCCTCGACATCTGCGCCCGGCATCTGCGCGCCAGGACAAGCCGTCGCCGACCATTGCCGCATCGCTCGACAGCCCTGTCGAGCGATCGCCGGCGATGTGAAAGAGGAGACTGACATGGCGCTCGAGCAGACCCGTGTGCAGATCGTGCCCAAGCCTTGGGGATCGACCGATCTTTTGCCGTGGAGCGAGGCCGGACATGACGGCGTCGCGATCGGCGAACTCTGGTTTCAGCGGCGCGATCCCGCTGCGCCCGAACCTGCCTTGCTGCTAAAATTGTTGTTCACGCAGGAGGCCTTGTCGATCCAGGTGCATCCCGATGATGCGCTGGCGCAGGCGATGGGGCAGGCACACGGCAAGACGGAGGCCTGGTACATCCTCTCCGCAACACCGGAGGCCACGGTCGGCGTTGGGCTGACATCCGTCCTCACAAGCGCGCAATTGCGCTCCGCCATCGCGGACGGCTCGATCACTGAACACCTGCAATGGCGCAGAGCCGCGAAGGACGACGTCATCTTCGTGCCGGCGGGAACGATCCATGCGATCGGCGCGGGCCTTGTGCTCGCGGAGATCCAGCAGCGCAGCGATACGACGTTTCGCCTGTTCGACCATGGCCGTGCGCGCGAGCTCCATATCGAGCGGGGCGTCGCTGCCGCCCATGCCGGGCCTGCCGAGCGCCAGGCGCCGCCTGAGCGCCTGAGCGACACCAGGACCCTGCTCGTCGCGAGCCCGTATTTCGTCCTCGAACGGCTCGATCTGGCGGCGGGCTCGACCTGGGAACTCGACGCCAGGCACGAGACCTGGCTTGTCGTCATCGCCGGGAACGCTCAGCTCGGACCATCCCAGGCAGGCATCGGCGAGGGCTGCTTCGTCGAGGCCCAGACGATGCGCATCAAGGCAGGGCGCGATGGCCTGACCTGTCTCCTGGCCTATGAGGCCAACAAGCCGAGCCACGACCTTCTGCGCGCGCTTGACGCAAGCGCGGCGCTTGCGCCGGGCAGCATCGCTTTCCAACCACCCCCGCCCTTCCCCGCGCTCGCGGGTTCAACGATCCCCGTCACGGAGGCACGACCATGAGCCCGCTCCACCGCATCGCGTTCATCGGCAATTCGCTCCCGCGCCGCTGCGGGATCGCGACCTTCACCACCGATCTGCAGCAGGCGGTCGCTTCGTCGGGTGCGGGTATGGATACCTCCATCATAGCCATGAACGACCATGGTCATGGCTACGACTACCCGCCCTCGGTCCATTGCCAGGTGCGCGACGAGCGGCTGGAGGATTACGCACGCGCCGCCGACTTTCTGAATGACGGCCGGTTCGACGTCGTCTCGCTCCAGCACGAGTTCGGCATCTTCGGCGGTGAAGCCGGGAGCCACATCATGGCGCTGCTGTCGCGTCTGACGGTGCCGGTCGTCACCAGCCTGCATACCGTCCTGTCCGCGCCGACTGCCGTGCAGCGCGACGTCATGGAGCGGATCATCGACGCCTCGGCGCGGGTCGTGGTCATGGCCGAGAAGGCGCGCGACTTGCTGCGGACAGTCTACCGGCTCCCCGCCGACAAGATCGAGGTCATCCCCCACGGCATTCCCGCATTCGCCTTTCTCGAGCCTGACGAGGCCAAGGCCAGGCTCGGCTTCAGCGGCCGTTCCGTCATCCTGACCTTCGGGCTACTCTCGCCCAACAAGGGCGTCGAGGTGATGATCGATGCGATGCCCTCGATCCTGCGCCGCCGCCCCGACGCGGTTTATGTGGTCCTGGGTGCGACGCACCCCAATCTGGTTCGCGAGCAGGGCGAGGCTTATCGCGCCAGCCTGATGAACCGCGTGCGCGAACTCGGCGTCGAGGATCACGTGGTTTTCCTCGACCAGTTCGTCGATCAGGCAACACTGCTCGGCTTCATTTCGATGTGCGACGTCTATGTCACGCCCTATCTCAACGAGGCGCAGATGACGTCCGGGACGCTGGCCTACAGCTTCGGGCTGGGCAAGGCGGTCGTATCGACGCCGTACTGGCATGCGCAGGAACTGCTCGCGGATGGACGCGGCGTCCTGGTGCCGTTCGGCGATGCGGTTGCGATCGGCGACGAGATCGCCGGCTTGCTGACCGATGACAGCCGGCGGCAGGCAATGCGGTTGCGCGCCTATGCGAGCAGCCGCTCGATGACATGGGAGCGAACCGCCAAGCGCTATCTCACGGCGTTCGAGACGGCGCGCCGGGGCCGCATGCTGAGCGTGGTCGCAGGCACAGCCCAGACGACGCCGTTGCCGCAAATCGCCGCGCCGCCCGAGATGCGGACGGGCCATTTCCTGAGCATGTGCGACGATACCGGCCTGTTCCAGCACGCCGTCCATTCCGTGCCCGATCGCACGCATGGCTACTGCGTCGACGACAATGCCCGGGCACTGCTCCTCGCCTGCGTGCTGAACAGCACCAGTGAGCCGCGCCTGTCGGAAGCACTGACGGCGCGCTTCGCCTCGTTCGTCCAGCATGCCTGGAACCCCGATACGCGGCGCTTCCGCAATTTCATGAGCTTCGACCGGCGCTGGCTCGAGGATACCGGTTCGGAAGACAGCCACGGACGGACACTCTGGGCGCTTGGCGAATGCGCGCGCAGCGATATCAGCCCATCGCGTCGGCAATGGGCCGCCGCCCTGTTCGCGGAAGCCTTGCCCGTGGTCGAGGAGTTCACCTCGCCCCGCGCCTGGGGCTTCGCCTTGCTCGGTCTGGACGCCTATTGCGCGATTGCCGGTGCGCCGGCGACGGCGATCTGGCTGCGCCCGCTGCTGGCGGACCGATTGCTCGGCCTGATGTCGGCGGTCGAAACGCCGGACTGGGCCTGGTTCGAGGACGGGTTGTCCTATGACAATGCGCGCCTGCCCCAGGCCCTGATCGCGACCGGAGTTTCGATGAAGGTCCCGGCCTATGTCGAAGCCGGCTTGCGCTCGCTGCGCTGGCTCACGGCCCTGCAGACCACGCCGGCTGGCTTGTTCAGGCCGGTCGGCTCGGACAGCTTCGGCGACAAGCGCTGTGCGCCCAAAGCCTTCGACCAGCAGCCGCTGGAGGCGACCGCGACGATCTCTGCCTCCCTTGCCGCCTGGCGCGCGGATGGCGCTCCGCAATGGCGGGCTGAGGCCGCGCGCGCCTTCGCCTGGTTCCTGGGCCACAACGACCTCTCATCGCCCTTGGTCGATCTGGACACGGGCGCCTGTCGCGACGGCCTGCATCGCGACCGACCGAACGAGAACCGCGGCGGCGAATCCGTGGTATCCTATCTGATCAGCCTCGCCGAGATTCGCCAGCTAGCCCGCATCAGCGGGGATCGCCCGAAACTGGCGCCGCTTCGGGCCTTGCACGCCTGAGCCTCCGGCGAGCACGCACAAACAGACTGGGGTCGCCTTGTCCCAATCCACCTTCCTGAACCGGCAGGCCCTGTATCTGCGCCCCGACCCCGCCAGGGTCGTGGTGCGCCGGTTCGGCCCCCAGGCGGAGCCCAGGGATCTCAGCCACACCGACAAGATCCGGGCGAACCATATCGTTGAGCGGGTTCTGTCGCTCGACCCTGTGGCAGCGGAAAGCCTGCTCGCCGAGGTGCTGGAGAATTTCAAGGGGCGGCATCGCAACCTGCTGGAACGGTTCGAGGCTCGCGCCGACGAGATGGAGGAGGCCTTCGCGACGCATGGCGAATTCACTCAGGTGCAGCGCCGGCTGGTCGGCTCCTATTTCCTGCATGAATATTCGTTCGAGGCGGCAGCGCTCTTCAATCCCAGCATCGTTTCGCATCCCGACCAGTCCGGCGCGCCTCCGGGCGGGCGCCGCTTCGTTCTGAGCGTTCGCGCCGTTGGAGAGGGGCATATCTCGTCCCTGACCTTCCGCTCCGGCACGATCGCAGCCGACGGCAGCGTCAGCGTCGACCCGACATCGCGCCTGGCTTCGATCGCGACCTTGCGGAACCGGATGGCGCGCCTCGACGGCGAGGATGTCGAGGTCACCTTCTCCACCGACGGCGACATCAGCGAGCGGGTGATCTTCCCCGTGACCGCAGCCCAGTCGAACGGCATCGAGGATGCGCGCTTCGTCGCCTTCGAGGAGGACGGGAAGATCGTGTTCCGCGCGACCTATACGGCCTATAACGGCCGAGGCATCCGCTCCGAATTGATCGAGACCAGCGACTTCCTGTCGTTCCGGATGTCGCCGCTGCGCGGCTCGGCAGCCGTTAACAAGGGCATGGCGCTGTTTCCGCGCAAGATCAATGGCCGCTACGCCATGATCGCGCGGCAGGACAGCGAGAACCTCTACCTCATCTACTCCGACGATCTCCTCACCTGGGAGAGCGGCGGCGTCGCGCTGTTGAAGCCGCAATTCCCGTGGGAATTCATCCAGATTGGCACCTGCGGCTCGCCGATTGAACTCGACGAGGGCTGGCTTCTCCTGACGCATGGCGTTGGGCCGGTTCGGAAATATGCGATCGGCGCGGTTCTTCTCGACAAGGCGGACCCGTCGAAAGTCCTGGCGCGCTCGCGCGAGCCCTTCGTCCGGCCCGAACCCTCCGAGCGCGAAGGCTATGTTCCCAACGTCGTCTATACCTGCGGCGCGATACGCCATAACGACCAGATCATCCTGCCTTATGCCGTCTCCGACACCTTCTGCAATTTCGCGACGGTCAGGATCGCCGCGCTCCTGCAAGCCATGGAACGCCATGATGCCGGAATGGGCATATGACGGAGACGAACCGCTTCCAGCAGGACAGTCCGGACAATCCGCTTCTCCTGTCGAGGAGGACATCGGATCGCATTGATTTCGATATGATTTATCTTGATCTCAGTAGCCAATTTCGACATTAACTCAAATTCTGGTAGCGTTGAAATTTGACTTACTGAACTTACTCGCCTAGGGTGGCCTTGCCGATATTTGTCTGGTTGACTGTTTTTTCTCGCGCTTCGGCGCGTCTCTGACGAACTCCCTTTCGAAATCGTGCTGATCCCGCCGCGCATTCGCGTGACGGTCGACGAATATTATCAAAAGGAGAGTTCACTATGGCCACTGGCACAGTGAAATGGTTCAATTCCACCAAGGGCTTCGGCTTCATTCAGCCTGATGACGGCAGCCAGGACGTGTTCGTCCATATCTCTGCCGTCGAACGCGCTGGAATGCGCGAGATCGTCGAAGGCCAGAAGCTCGGCTACGAGATGGTCAAGGACAATAAATCCGGCAAGATGTCCGCCGAGCAGCTGCAGGCAGCCTAACTGCCATTCAACCTCGCCGGTGACCACGGATGTACTGGCATCGCGACGAGGCTGAAGAACACGAGAAGGCCAGGCTCACGCCTGGCCTTTTTCATAGCATCGACCTTTGCCGCCGGCGCTAATGCGCTTGTTTCCATGCATGCTCTTCGCGCGAACCGGTTCTGCTTCGCTCGGAAAATGCTCCAACCAGGAGAAAGCATCTGGCCGAGAATTCGAAATCCCGCATCCAGGCGGAGGCTGCATTCCTCAAGATCCAAACCCACGCCTTGCCGGGCACTCGGATCATATCCGAGGCCGATATCGTCGATCTGGCCCGCGACGCCAACACCGCGAGGCTGAAGGAACTGCGACTGAACCGGGAGGCTCTCGACCGTGCCGCTGTGACTGCTGTTCCGCCAAAGCTGAGAATGCGCAAGAATCCGACTTCGGCGTGACCTGGTCGAGCGCGTTCTTCGGTGCGCGCCGGACGGCAACGCTCACGCCCTGTTGCGTCGCTTCTTCTGATGGGATTACGCCTTGGACATCGACGTTACGCCAAAATCCGACGAAGCAGCCTGGCTGCTGACTGACCTGCTCGGCCGGCCCGTGGGGCATGTCGAGGAGGAGCCTACCGGCGAATTCAGGTTCCATCCCGCTGGCCGGTCGCTGGTGACGATGAAGGCGATGAAATGCGGCCCCTTCAAAACACTCGATGATGCCTTGGCCGAGATCGAACTCTTTACCCGGGGCAGCTGCAGGCGAGTGTTGGGCGGCGACCCGCCGCCAGAGGCAGATGCGGCCTCCTAGAAAAGTGGGAACCGGCTTTTCGCATCGTTCCTGCTCAATTTTTTTGTTTTAACGCGTTTTCTCCGCGCAAACGCTTCGCGTTTGTCGCGAGGGAACCGGCATCCACTTCGCTCGAAAACGCTCTAAGCCGGGCGCCGCTTCGCCGGAGTGCCTGCAGGCAGATTGATGAGCTTGGCCTTTCGCGAGGCCTTTGCCTCCTCCGATACTGGGATTGTGGACAGCGCCTTGTCGATATGGTGGCCTGCAACCGCTCGCGCCTTCAACTGCTGGCGCTTGCGGGTGACATTGCCGGGCGCATCCGCCGGTTGCGACAGATCCATATCATGGGCGACGGCCGGGTTGTCCGGCTCCGTTGCCTGATCAGCGAGAGCGGGGCGGGTTATCTTGATAGCGGTAGAATTGGTCATTAGGAGTCAATGATCAACGCGCCGTTTTGTTCCGATTTCGCGGAAATCTCTTACCTCGCCGAATTGATGCGAGATCAGAGACAAGAACTGCTAAGATTACGGGCAGGCGATGATCGTTCGTGGGCGAGCCGCGACCAGCGCCCTGCCTGCGCCCCGATCAAGCCCTCCGCCTCGCAGGTTCCGGGTTTCAGAAGGCCTCAATCATGCTTACCGGCACGCCCAGAGCCCTGTTCGCCAGAGCCCTGTTCGCATGACCGCGCCGTGGTGGCAGGCAGGCGTGATCTACCAGATCTACCCGCGCTCCTTCCAGGACACGGATGACGACGGCATAGGCGATCTCAAGGGCATCGCGCAGCGGCTCGACTATCTCGTAGGTCTCGGCATCGACGCGATCTGGATTTCACCGGTCTATCCCTCGCCGATGGCCGATTTCGGCTATGACGTCGCCGATTATTGCGGGATCGATCCGCGTTTCGGCACGCTTGCCGATTTCGACGATCTGCTTGGGCAGGTCCATGCCCGCGGGCTCAAGCTCGTGCTCGACTTCGTGCCGAACCACAGCTCCGACCAACACCCATGGTTCGTCGAGAGCCGCTCCTCGCTCCGCAATCCGAAACGGGACTGGTATCTCTGGCGTGACCCCGCACCCGATGGCGGGCCGCCCAATAACTGGATCAGCGATTTCGGCGGCTCGGCCTGGGAGTGGGACGAGGCCACCGGGCAATATTATTACCACGCCTTCCTGAAGCAGCAGCCGGACCTCAACTGGCGCAATCCAGCCGTGCAGACGGCAATGCATCAGGTGATGCGCTTCTGGTTCGACCGCGGCGTCGATGGCTTTCGCATCGACGTGCTCTGGCACATGATCAAGGCAGCGGATTTCCCCGACAATCCGCCAAACCCGGCCTATCGGCCCGCCATGGGCGATATGCACCGCGTGCTCCAGCTCCACTCGGCCGACCAGCCCGAGATCCATGCGATCGC
The DNA here is from genome assembly GCF_001741865.1 of Bosea vaviloviae. Lineage (NCBI taxonomy): Bacteria > Pseudomonadati > Pseudomonadota > Alphaproteobacteria > Hyphomicrobiales > Alloboseaceae > Allobosea > Allobosea vaviloviae. Next base: position 1,894,161 of record NZ_CP017147.1, on the reverse strand, counting down.
CGCCGAGATGCGCGCCATCGCCGACGGATATGGCGCAAGGGGGCAAGGCGAGCGCCTGCTGATCGGCGAGATCTACCTGCCGCTCGATCGTCTGATGGACTATTACGGCGGAGCGCAGGCCGGGGTGCAATTGCCTTTCAACTTCCAGCTCATCGACGCTCCCTGGCAGGCGCGCTCGCTTGCCGCCCTGATCGCCGCTTATGACGCCGCCCTGCCGCCGGGCGGCTGGCCGAATTGGGTACTCGGCAACCATGATCGTTCGCGCATCGCCAGCAAGCGCGGTGAGGCCCAGGCCCGCATCGCTGCGATGCTGCTGCTGACGCTGCGCGGCACGCCCACCCTCTATTACGGTGACGAGCTGGGCCTGAGCGATGTTCCAATCCCGCCCGCGCAGCTCCAGGACCCTCGCGAATTGCGCGAGCCCGGGCTCGGCCTGGGCCGCGATCCCGTCCGAACGCCGATGCCGTGGGATGCAAGTGCGCATGCCGGCTTCAGCACGGTCTCGCCCTGGCTGCCGCTCAATGGCGACTGGCCGATGCGCAATGTCGCGGGGATGGCAGGCGAGCCCGCTTCGATCCTGACGCTCTATCGCCAGTTGCTGGCAATCAGGCGTGCCTATCCGGCTTTGGCGATCGGTGATTTCAGTTTGCTGGACTCCGAAGGCGATGTGCTCGCCTATGAGCGCCGCTACGCGGCGCAACGATTGATCGTGGCGCTCAATCTCGGGACAAGCACACAGCGCCTGGAATTGCCGATTTGGGCAAGCGAGCACCGGCTGATCCTGTCGACACGCGGCGAGGCGCATCTCGTTGAAAGCAACGTGCTGCTGCTGCGGGCGGATGAGGGCGTGATCCTCGCGACCTGATCGCGGTTTTTAGAACGTTTTCGAGCAAAGGACGACGATTTGCGTATCGCCATGCTGGCGCCGATCTCCTGGCGCACCCCGCCGCGCCATTACGGTCCATGGGAGCTGGTGACGAGCGTGTTGACCGAGGCGCTGCTGGCGCGTGGCGTCGACGTCACGCTTTTTGCCACCCGGGATAGCTGGACGGCGGGTACTCTGGCTGGTGTCTGTCCAGCCCCCTATTCCGAAGACCCCAGCATCGACGCCAAGGTCTGGGAGATGCTCCATGTCGCCCATGTCTTCGAGCGCGCCGGCGAGTTCGACCTGATTCACAACCAGGCCGATTTCGTGCCCCTGGCCTTCTCGCGACTGGTGGACACACCGGTGGTGACGACGATTCACGGCTTCTCCTCGGAGTGCATCCTGCCGGCGTTCAAGGCCTATCAGGACCGCGTCCACTATGTCGCGATCAGCGCTGCCGACCGGCACCCGGATTTGCGCTATGCGGCGACGATCCATCACGGCATCAGGCTGGAGGACTTTCCGTTCGATCCGGCTGGTGGCGAAGACCTGCTCTTCTTCGGCCGCATCCACCCCGACAAGGGAGCAGCCGAGGCGATCGCGGCAGCACGCCAGGCAGGTCGGCGGCTGGTCATGGCGGGCATCGTCCAGGATCAGGGCTACCACGCCGAACATGTCGCGCCTGCGCTCGACGGCCGCCGCGTCGATTATCTCGGCCCGATCGGCGGAGACGTCCGCACCAAAACCCTGGGCTCGGCGCGGGCGCTGCTCCACCTCATCAATTTCGAGGAGCCGTTCGGGCTGTCGGTCGTGGAGGCGCTCGCCTGCGGCACGCCGGTCATCGCCTCCAGGCGTGGCTCTATGCCGGAATTGATCGAGCATGGCGTGACCGGCTTCCTGGTCAACAGCGTCGATGAAGCCGTGGACGCGATCGGCCGCATTGGTGAGATCGATCGCGCCGCCTGCCGGGCATCGGTTGCGGCGCGCTTCACGGTGGATCGCATGGCGGATCGATACTGGGAGCTTTATCGATCGCTCCTGGCATGATGGCGCGGCCTAGAGCAATCTCCGATCCAATTGGATCGTTCAATTGCGCTAGCTCTTTGTTTTAATGCGTTTTCTTCACGCGATCCGGTGCCCACTTCGCTCGGAAACGCTCTAGTTCAGCAACTCCATGGCGGTGCGCGACAAGGCGAGCACGCCATGGCCGATGCAGCTTTCGTCTGGCTGGTAGTTCGAGTTGTGGACGCGGTCTCGCCGGCCGGGCTGCGCGGAGCCGATCCGGATATGCGACGACGGCACGCGCTCGGAGAAGAAGGCGAAATCCTCGGCGCCGAAGCCGCCATCGATCTCGTGAATGGCCCCGCCCTGCATGCGAACCGCCGCGATGGTTTTGTCCAGCAGGCCGTCATCGTTCATGACCGGGGGCAGGTTGCGGCTATAGGCGAGGTTGCATGTCACGCGATGCATGATTTCGGTGCCGGCGCAGATCCGGCGAACGGCGGCTTCCATGGCGTCGCGCGTCTCAGGCGCGCGCGTGCGGATCGTGCCCGCCATCATGCAGCTGTCGGGGATGATGTTGTAGGCATCGCCCCCCTCGATCCGACCGACGGTGAGGACCGCGCTGCGGATCGGGTTGATCTCGCGCGAGACGATCGTCTGCAACTGCGTCAGGAGGTAGCCGGCCGCCATGATCGGGTCGACAGCCTCATGCGGCTGCGCCGCATGGCCGGAGCGGCCCTCGATCGTGATCTGGAAGCTGTCGGCCGAGGCGAAGCTTGCGCCGCGGATGTAGCCGCTGGTTCCCGCCGGCACGCCGGGTTCGTTGTGGAAGCCCAGCGCCATGTCGACACCATCGAGCACGCCGTCGGCGATCATCGCGGCGGCGCCGCTGTCGATCGTCTCTTCAGCGGGCTGGAAGACCAGCCTCACCGTGCCGCGCAGCTTGCCCGAGAGCTGGTTGAGGACGGCCCCCACGCCGAGCAGCGTTGCGGTGTGGAGGTCGTGTCCGCAGGCATGCATGCGGCCGGGGATGGTGCTGGCATAGGCAAGGCCCGTCATCTCCTGGATCGGGAGGGCGTCCATGTCGGCCCGGATCACCAGGCAGGGGCCGGGCGCTCCGCCGATAATGTCCGCCACGACGCCGGTGCGGCCCACGCCGGTCCGGCAGGCAATGCCGAGCCGCGCGAGCTCGGCGGCAACGACGCCGGCGGTGCGCTGCAGCTCGAAACCGATCTCGGGATGGGCGTGCAGATCGCGCCTGATGCCGATCAACTTGGGCGCAATGTCCTGCACGATCGCATCGATCGCCTTGCCACGTCGTTCATCTCACGAGCGTTGTCCACGAAGTCCCTCATTCCTTGCAAAGTCGATCGATCAGGTTGACCGCCCTAGCGGGCCGCCGTCGCTTCGGCGATCCAACCATCGAACAGCGTCTGGTTCTCCTTGATCCAGCTGTCGCCCGCGGCGCGGATGGCGCGTGGCGAGCTGTCCGCCGCGATGACGCCCTCCCATTTCGCCCAGGTGTCGCGGGGATAGCGGGCGAGTTCGAGGAAGCGCCGGATGGCGGGGTTCTTCGCCAGGAAGTCGCGGTTGGCGACAGGCATATAGTTCCACTGGCCGAGCGCCATGCGGCACGGATCCTGCCCGCCGGCACAGCCCTTGACGCCGGAAACCAGCGCGCTGGTCGAAACCTTGAGGTTGGGCGGGACTGCATCGAACGGCGTCGGCAGCCAGACCACGTCCTTGCCCGGAACGAGCTTGTCCATCACCCAGGACGGGCTCCAGGCATAGTAGAGCGTCGGCTCGCCGCGCAGCGCGCGGCCGATCGCTTCGGCCATCAGCGCCTCGTACTTGCCGCGCACCGATTTGATCGTGTTCTTCAGGCCGAACTTGTCGAGCTGATATTCGACGACATCCCCGCAGGACCAGCCCGGATCGCAATTGATCAGGTTGACCTTGCCGTCCGCCGCGAGCGCTGCTGCGATCTTGGGGTCCTTCAACTGGTCGAGCTGGGTGATGTTGTTGGCATCGGCCGTCTTCTTGTCGATGAGATAGCCGTTGATGCCGCCCTCGATGATGGTGCCGTCGCCGATCGTGGCGAGCTGCTTTTCCACCGTCTTGAACTGCGGTTCGCGCTGCGGAAAATTGAGCCCGCTGAGCATGTCGAGATCGCCCAGCGCGGCGGCCTGGAAGAACAGCGTCGGGTTGATCTGCGTTTCCGCGGTCTTGTAGCCCAGCTTCCGGAATGCGGTTTCGAGGATGTGGTCATGCATCCGCGTCGCGCCCAGCGTATCGCCGACCGCAATGCGGACGGTCCTGCCCTCGCCGGGTAAGGATTGGGCGCCAGCCGGGGACAGCGCCAAAAACCCTGCGCATGCCAGCGCGAATATCGAGCCCGTCTTGCCAGTCCAGGATGCGGCCATCGTCGTCGAGCTCCCGCGGTTATGATCCCCGTCAGGATTCGTAGCGAGCCGGCGTCGATAGAACTTCCTGTGCCAAGGCGGATGGAGAGGCGCGAATTTCCTGCGAAATCGCGCATGCCGGCGGATATCGGGATGATCCGACCCGGTGCTTGGCCGATGACGGCGCCGCGAGGGCCTTGCCCGGCCTAGGCTCAGGGCTCGATCGGCAGGGCGAAGCCCGCCTTGACGCGGTCCATCACCACCATCGTCTTGAAGCCCTTGATGTCAGGGTTCTCATAGAAGAACCGGCGCGTGAAGCGCTCATAGTCTTCCATGTCGCTGGCCGTGACATAGAGCACGAAATCGGCGTCGCCGGTCACGTAGAGGCCGATCATCACCTCTTTCGTCGCGCGGATCGACGCCTTGAAGCGGTCGACGATGTCGGCGCGCTCGCGCTCCAGCGTCACCAGCACCAGCATCGAGACCGGGCGCCCGACGGCCTTGGGCGAGACCACGGCGATATCGGCCTCGATGACGCCTTCGTCGCGCAGCCGCTTCAATCGCCGCTGGCAGGCGGTGGCGGAGAGGCCGACCTGCTGGCCGAGTTCGGCGGTGGTCAGGCGATTGTCCTGCTGGACGGCGGCGAGAAGGCGCCGGTCGAGACTGTCGAGCGATGTCATGCAGAAATCCTGCGTGAAAGGAGAGAACAGCGCCGAAATTCGGCGCGATACTAGCGATTATACCGCAAAGAGCTGCGCCGCCCGCGGTAATTTCCGGCTGAGTTCAATCACTGGTTCCGGAGGATCTTGATGCAGGGCATATCCGCGAAAGCGCTGAAAGGGCTCGCGCGAGCCGACCTGCTGCAGAGCCGGGCTTTTGTGAATGGCGCGTGGCGCGGCGCTCCGCAGCGCCAGCCGGTCACGGATCCCGCGACCGGCGAAACCATCGCGGAGGTCGCCTCCTGCGAGGTCGGCATGGTCGATGAGGCCGTTGCCGCCGCGGTTCGGGCGCAACGAGCCTGGCGCGAGCGCCCGCCTCTCGAACGCGGGCTCCTGCTGCGCGACTGGGCCTCCGCGATGCGCCGCAATGCCGGCGATCTCGCCGTCATCATGACGGCCGAACAGGGCAAGCCGCTGGCGGAATCCCATGGCGAGATCGCCTATGCGGCTGCCTTCCTCGATTGGTTCGCGGCCGAGGGAGAGCGCAGTTACGGCGAGACGATCCCCAGCCATCTGCCGGGAAGCCGGCTTTCGGTCCAGATGCAGCCGATCGGAGTAGCAGTGGCCGTCACGCCCTGGAATTTTCCAAGCGCGATGATCACGCGCAAGGCCGGCGCGGCCTTGGCCGCCGGTTGCGTCATGATCGTGAAACCCGCATCGGAGACGCCGCTGTCCGCGCTGGCGCTCGCCCGGCTGGCGGAAGAGGTCGGCCTGCCCGCCAGCGTTCTCCAGCTCGTCACCGGCGAGGCCGCGCCGTTGTCGCAGCGCCTGATGTCCCACACCGATATCCGCGCCTTCTCCTTCACGGGCTCCACCGAGGTCGGGCGGCTGCTGCTTGGGCAGGCAGCACAGACGGTGAAGCGGGCCTCGCTCGAACTCGGCGGTCACGCGCCCTTCATCGTCTTCGACGATGCCCCGCTCGATGCCGCCATTGCCGGCTGCCTCGCGGCGAAATTCGCAACCTCCGGCCAGGACTGCCTTGCGGCCAACCGCATATATGTCCAGCGGAACTCCTACCAGCGCTTCGTCGCTGCCTTCTCCGAGGCGACTGCGCGCTTGCGGGTCGGTCACGGGCTCTCCGAGGGCACCGATATCGGGCCGATGACCAAGGCTTCCGTCGCGGAAAAATGCCGCCAGCAGATCGCGCAGGCGGTCGCCGCCGGCGCCCGGATCGTCACGGGCGGGCAGGACAGTCCGCTCAGTGGCAATTTCGTCCAGCCGACTGTGCTCGCCGATGTCACCGATGCGATGACGATCGCGCGCGAGGAGACGTTTGGACCCGTCGCCGCCATTCTGCCTTTCGATGACGAGGACGAGGTCGTCGCCCGGGCCAATGCCACCGAGATGGGGCTCGCGGCCTATGTCTACACCGACGATCTGCGCCGTGCGATGCGGCTCACCGACCAGCTCGAATACGGCATGGTCGCGGTCAACACGGCAAAATTCACCGGCGCGCCGATCCCCTTTGGCGGCTGGAAGCAGTCGGGCCTCGGCCGCGAGGGCTCGCGGCACGGCATCACCGAATATCTCGAAGCGAAATATGTCTGCTTCGGAAATCTCGCAGCCTGATCAAGGAGATCACCCATGACGATCGATGTCGCAGCCATCGGTGCGCTGGATCGCGCCAGCGTCCTGCACCCCTTCACCCAGCTCAAGGATTTTGCCAGCGGCAAGCTCGGCGCGCCGACCATCGTCGAAACCGGGAAAGGCATCCGCATTCAGGATGCGACCGGCCGCAGCTATATCGACGGCTTCGCCGGGCTCTACTGCGTCAATATCGGCTATGGCCGGACCGAGGTGGCCGAGGCGATCTCGCGGCAGGCCCACCGGCTCGCCTATTATCACAGCTACGCCGCCCACACGACCGATGAGCTCGCCATCCTCTCCGACCGCCTCGTCAGGATGGCTCCGGGACAGATGAGCAAGGTCTTCTACGGGATGTCCGGCTCGGACGCGAACGAGACCCAGGCCAAGCTGGTCTGGTATTACAACAACCTGCGCGGCCAGCCGCGGAAGAAGAAGATCATCTCGCGGCTGCGCGGCTATCACGGCTGCAGCGTCGTTTCCGGCTCGATGACCGGGATGAGCTTCTACCATGATCATATGGATCTGCCCTTCCCCGGCATTCTGCACACCGGCGCACCGCATCATTATTGGGGGGCTCAAGCCGGCGAGACCGAGATCGAGTTCTCGAAGCGCCTTGCGGACGAGCTCGAAGGCCTGATCCTGAGCGAGGGTCCCGAGACTGTCGGCGCCTTCATCGGTGAGCCGGTACTGGGCACGGGCGGCATCACCCCGCCGCCTGAGGGCTACTGGCACGAGATCCAGCTGGTGCTGCGCAAATACGACGTGCTCTTGATCGCCGACGAGGTCATCACCGGCTTTGGTCGCGTCGGCACACCCTTCGGCTCGCATCTCTATGGCATCGAGCCGGACCTGATCACTGTCGCGAAAGGCCTGACCTCGGGCTATTTCCCGCTCTCGGCCGCGATCGTCGGAGAAAAAGTCTACAAGGTTCTGGAGGACGGCGCGGACCGTGTCGGGGCCTTCTCGCACGGCTATACCTATTCCGGGCATCCGATCGGCGCCGCCGCAGCCAATGCCGTGCTCGACATCGTCGAGCGCGAGGATCTGGCGGGTAAGGCGCGCGATGTCGGCGGCTATTTCCAGGACCGGCTGAAAGCCGCCTTCGCGCAATTGCCGATCGTCGGCGAGGTGCGCGGCGTCGGCATGCTGGGCGCGCTTGAATTCGTCGCCGACCGCGCGGCCAAGACCCGCTTCGATGCGGGCCTCAAGGTCGGGGCGCGCATCTCCAAGGCCGCTCGCGATCGCGGCCTGATCGCGCGCGCGATGCCCCATGGCGATATTCTCGGCTTCGCCCCACCGCTTGTGACGACGAAGGACGAGATCGACGAAATCGTCGGCATCGCCGAGCAAGCGGTGCGTCAGGTCATGGACGAGCTGGCCCGCGAGAAGGTCAAGCTGGCCTGAGGTGTGGCGATGCGTCAGGCGCTCAACTCATGCAACAGGGCCCGCCAAGATGGCGGGCCCTGTTTCGATTGGCGGATGCCAGGAGTCGCCGGCATTAGAGCATTGCGCGAAAAAGTGGGTACCGGTTTTTCGCAGGAGCAATGCTCTAAACTCCAGGAATCGATCACGTTTTTCGCATTCGGACGGAATCGTCCGAATGCGACGCGATCGACGCGCTCAGGCGTTCTCCAGCTCCCGCTTCATCTCGTCCATGTCCTGGAAGCGATCGGCGAGGCGCGGATGGGCCCGGCTGTTGTCGCAGGCTCCGATTGCGACCAGGACCTCGTCGGCGGCCGGCGCATCCGGAACCTGGAAATTCGCCGTCAGGAAATGCGAGCGCTTGCCGGTTTCGCTCTTGTGGATCATCGGCAGCGAAAGCAGCGCGCCGGGCGCATTGCGCGTGTTGGTAAAGCTCAGATAGGCCGTGCCTTTGACGGCATCGCGAAACATGTTGCCGAAGCGCAGCGTGTGAATCAGCGCCGAGGCGTGCTCGATCTCGCCGTTGGTGCCGACCGCCGCGGCCTTGCCGTAAGCCTCGACCTGTTCGGCCGGCATCAGTGCGACGAGGCGCTTGGTCAGTTCGGTGCCGAGATGGGGCGCGATGCGCAGGATTTCGGGCCGCAGGTTCTCGACGAAACCCTGGCCCGCCCAGGGGTTGCGCAGCACGGCGGCGACGATGACCATGCGGACCGGCCGATCGGTGGCCTTGCCGCCCTCGATGAAGGTTTCCTCGACGAAGGTCGAGATCTTGCGCAAGCCGAAATCCATGGGGTGCCACCTGTTGTGATTGTCCGATGCGGCCGCAGCGTAGCGGCCCGGTTGCGCGAACGTCTTCCGCCGGATCGCTGGAAGATTCTGCGGACCGCCCCTGCGATGCGGGGTAAGGTCGCCATGCTGGCGCGGGAGGGCTGAATGGCGGACCAGGCATCGCAGATGCGTTCGTTGCGGGATGTCGCAAGCCGGATCAATTCCGACGGCGATCTCGAAACGATCCTGCGCGACCTCATCCATGCCGCCTGCGAGCATGGCGGCTGGACGCTGGGGTCGGTCATGGCGATCGACGCCGCCCATGGCGAGGCGCATGTCATGGTGCGGCATGACCCGACGCTGCTGCGCCGGCCGCTCGAGAACCGCTGGGAGCTGGCGACGAGCCCGGCCCTGATCGCACTGCAACGCAACGAGCCGGTCTATATCCGCGACGCTCGCGCCTCCGACGAGTTTCCGGGCTATCGACGCGAGGCCTTCGAGCGCGACTACCGCACGGTGCTCGTACTGCCGATGAGCTGCGCCGATGCCGAAAACCGGCCGATGGTGCTGAACGTCGTCTCGCGCGGCATCACCGAGGTCTCGCCGGATGACCTCGCCTTCATGAGCATGATCGTCCATCTCGGTGGGATCGCGGTCGAGCGCGAGCATCGGATCAGGGCCGAACGCCAGGCGGCCGAGCAGTTGCAGAAGGCGCTGCAGACGCAGACGACACTGCTTCAGGAGGTTTTGTCCGGCGGGTCGACCTCGGCGCTAGCGGCGATGTTGGCAGATCTGTTGCCGGCCCCCGTGCTGGTCGTCGATTTCTCCGGCAATGCGCTGGTCGCCAGCCGGTCGCCGACACCGGTTCATTTCGACGACACGGCCTGGCAGCGGGCGATCGACACCAGCCTTGGCAGCCAGATCATCACAGCGGCGCGGGACGCCGTCGCGGCGCAGCGCAACGAACCGCGGGGCTTACGGCTCGATGACGGCGAACGGCAGCTGCAGCTCATGGCCAGGATCGAGCCCCTGAATGTCGATGGGCAGGCTGTCGGCGCGCTCGTGATCTTCCCAACTGCGCAGGCTGCCGGCGATCTCGAACGGCTCCTGCTCGACAGCGTGAAGTTCGCCCTCAGCGTCCAGATGATGCGCAGCGTCATCCGTTTCCGCTTCGAGACGCGGACATTGACCGAGCTGTTCTTCGAGATCATCGAGCGCCGCTGGCGCGATGCCGACGATGTCCTTCTGCGCGGCCGGCGGCTGGGCCTCGCCCTCGGCGCGCCGGCGCGCATGGTGGTCGTCGATTTTCCGGACATGCCGTCCCTGCCGGCCGACATCAGCGTCGATTGCCACCATGCGGTAACGCGGCTGGCACGCCAACTGAACGTTCCCGCAAGCGTCGTCGCCATCGGCGGCGGGCTGGTCTGCCTCCTGCCGCATGACGAGGACGACGACCAGGAGCGGATCGGACGCCTGGCGCGCCGCATGGTCGAGACGCTGCGGCACAGCTTCAACCGGGAGCCGATCGTCGTGCTCGGCGGCGTCTGCGATGGTCTCGACACCTATCCCAAGGAATGGGAGCGCTGCTGGCGGATGATCCGCATCGCGCGCGCTTTCGGCCGCACGGGGACCCTTTCGGCCTCGGATTTCGGCCCGATGCCGATGCTGATCGGCGCGGCGGAATCGGCCGATGTGCGCAGCTTCGTCGACAGCAGCATCGGCATCGTGGTCGCGCATGATCGCAAGCACGACACGCCCTATCTGGAAACGCTCGCCGCCTATCTGCGCGAGGGCTGCCGTGCCCAGGCCTGCGCCGATGCGATGGGGCTGCATGTGACGACGCTGCGCTACAGGCTGGCGCGCATTCAGGACCTGTTTGGCATCGATCCCGAGACGCCCGACCGCCGTTTCGCGATCGAACTCGCCATCCGGCTGCATGGCGTTATCGAGAATGGAAGCGCCACGGCCGGTTGAGGCCAGGCGGGGCGCTTCCCACTGTCCCGTGAGGAAGATCGCCATTTCATCCTTTGCTTCATAGGAAGAATAGGCGGCACCCGCCGCTTAGCCTGCCACCACGATCCAGATTGATCGAGGTGACGCGCATGCTGGCCAAGACCGTAAACACACAAGCCGTAGACACTCAAAATGCCGTCGACCCGGTCGCGCTGCGCCGCGCCCTGGGGACATTCGTGACCGGTGTGACCGTCATCACGACCCATGACGCGGAGGGCCTGCCACGCGGCATGACCGCCAATTCCTTCACGTCGGTTTCGCTCGATCCGCCGTTGCTGCTGGTCTGCGTCGGCCGGGGCGCCCACAGCTTCGCGGCCTTCAACGCCTGCTCCTCCTTTGCGGTCAACCTGCTGCATGAGGGGCAGACGGACGTCTCCAACCTGTTCGCTTCGAAGGCCGCCAACAAGTTCGATACGATCAGCTACGATCGCGTCCATACGGGATCGCCGATCCTGACAGATTGCCTGTCCTGGTTCGACTGTACGGTTCATCGCCGCGTCGATGCCGGCGACCACACCGTGCTGATCGGCGAGGTGCAGGCCTTCGGCACCAGCCCGTCCGCGCCGCTCGGCTTCTGCCGGGGCCGCTATGCCAACATCAAGGATCCGCTGCCGCCGGGATGGCTCGCCTCGCATGGCATGATCGTGGGCTATCTCATCGAGGCCGACGGGCATCTGCTGCTGCGCTCAGACGGCAAGGGAGGCTGGGTGCTGCCCACGGCGATGCGCCGGATCGCCGATAACGAACTCAAGCTCGACGGCGGCGACGCGCTGACGCTGGTTCCCGACGACACCTTTCTCTACTCGGTCTTCGACGTCTCCGACGGCGACCCCGGATACCTGATCTACCGCGCCCGCCTCGCACAGGACGTCAGCTCGGCGCCCCTCTCGGCGGGGCTGAAATTCTTCCCCATAGACCAGCTTCCCTACGACCATATTCCGACGCGCGAGATCAGCGCGATGCTGCGCCGTTATGTGCGCGAAAGCGCCAGCAAGCGCTTCGGGATCTACATGGATTCCAACGATGGCGGGCGTCTCGCCATGGTCGGCGAGGCCCAGCCCTGGGCGCCCAATCCGCAATCCTGAGCCGGCAGAGCAGATATGAAGACCACGGTCAAAACCCTCGAAGGCTCGCGCCAGGATCTCTTCATCGACGGCCGCTTCGTCGCACCCAAGAGCGGCGTCTACCTGCCCTCCTATGATCCGACGACCGCCGAGCCCTGGTACGCCTTCGCGCAAGGCGACGCCGCCGATGTCGATGCCGCCGTGCGCTCGGCGCGCGCTGCGCTGGTCAACCCCGCCTGGCGGCGCCTGACGCAGACCGACCGCGGCAAGCTGGTGCGCCGTCTCGCCGAGCTCGTGCTCGAGAACGCCGACGAGCTGGCGATGATCGAGTGCCGCGACAACGGCAAGCTGCTCAAGGAGATGCGCGCCCAGATGCGCGCGATCCCGGACTCCTATCTCTATTTCGCGGGGATGGCCGACAAGCTCCAGGGCGACACGATCCCGGTCAACAAGCTCGACACCCTGAACTTCAACCTGTGCGAGCCGATCGGTGTCGTCGGGATGATCATCCCGTGGAACTCGCCATTGATGATGCTGACGGGCACGCTGGCGCCCTGCCTCGCCATCGGCAACACCATCGTGGTGAAGCCCTCCGAGCATGCGACTGCCTCGACACTGGCGCTGGCCGAACTCGTCATCGAGGCCGGCATTCCGCCCGGAGTCGTCAATGTCGTCACCGGCGACGGCACGACCACGGGCGACGCGCTGACGCGCCATCCCGGCATCGCGAAATACGTCTTCACCGGCTCGACCTTCACCGGCCGCAAGATCGCCGGCAATGCCGCCGAAAACCTGGTTCCCTGCCAGATGGAGCTGGGCGGCAAATCGCCCCACGTCATCTTCTCCGATGTCGACATCGACAAGGCGGTGAACGGCGTCGTTTCCGGCGTCTTCGCCGCGGCCGGGCAAACCTGCGTCGCCGGTTCGCGCTGCTTCGTCGAGCAGCCGATCTATGACCGCTTCGTCGAGGCGCTGGTCGCGCGCACCCAGCGCATCAAGGTCGGCCACCCGCAGGTCGAGGATACCGACATCGGGCCGCTGGCGCTCTCGGCGCAGCTCGCCAAGGTCGAGGATTATGTCGCCTCCGGTGTGCGGGAGGGCGCGAAGATCGCTGCCGGCGGGCGCAAGCCGCAGGACGGCGAACTGGCGCGCGGCTGGTATTTCGAGCCGACGGTGATGACCGAGGCGAGCAACACCATGCGCTTCATGCGCGAGGAGATCTTCGGGCCAGTGGTCGGCGTCGTGCCGTTCAAGAGCGAGGAGGAGATGATCGCTCTCGCCAACGACACCGAATACGGCCTGGCGTCCGGCATCTGGACCCAAAACATCGACCGCGCGATGCGCTTCGCCCGCAACATCGAGGCGGGCACGGTCTGGATCAACACCTACCGCTCCGCCGCCTACATGTCCGCCAATGGCGGCATGAAGAACAGCGGCTATGGCCGCCGCGGCGGCTTCGAGGTCATGCGCGAGTTCTCGCGCTTGAAGAACGTCGTGATCGACTACTCGGGCGCCATGCAGGACCCGTTCGTGATCCGCCTGCGCTGAACCCCAAAAAGCCAAGAACGCCGAGCCGGGAGGCCATCATGAAATTTGCCGTTTCGATCAGCATGGAGCGTTTCTCGCCCCAGGATTCGATGTCGGACGCGGTCGCCAACATGCGCGCACTCGCAAAGATCGCCGATGAAGGTGGCTTCGAGACGCTCTGGACCGCCGAGCATCACACCATCGAGTGCACGGTCTCGCCCAACCCTTTCACGGTGCTGACCTGGCTCGGCCAGCACACCGACCGGATCAGGCTCGGCACGGCGACGCTGGTCGCCCCCTACTGGTCGCCGATCCGGCTGGCCGGCGAGGCCGCGCTCTGCGACCACCTGACCGGCGGCAGGCTCGAATTCGGCATCGCGCGCGGCGCCTATCAATACGAGTTCGATCGCATGGCCGGCGGCATTCCCCAGCAAGAGGGCGTCGCCTTCATGAAGGAACTGGTGCCGGCAGTGCAGAAGCTCTGGGCCGGCGACTATGCCCATGACGGGCATTATTGGAAGTTCCCGCTTGCGACCTCGGTGCCCAAGCCGCTCCAGCAGCCGCATCCCAGCATCTGGGTGGCGGCGCGCGATCCCGGCACTTTCGACTGGGCGGTCGGCATCGGCGCCAACATCCTGTCGACGCCGCTCTCCTCGCCTCCAGCCGAGGTCGGCGTGCTCGGCGAAAAGTTCCGCAAGGCCGTGGCCGACCATCCCGAGCGGCCGCGGCCGCGCCTGATGATGCAGCGCCGGACCTGCGTCTATGACCGGCAGGAGGACTGGGAGGTCGCGGTGCGGCATTCCGTCGATTACGGGCGCTATTTCGAGAACCTGATGCAGAATATCGGCACCGTGACCAACGGCTTCCCCGAGGCTGTGCCGTTCGAGGCCGTCGCCAACCGCGCCAACTACAATCCGCAGGCGGTCCGCGACAACCTGATGTTCGGCACGCCGGACGAGGTCATCAGGAAGCTTCAGCTCTATGAGGATGCGGGCGTCGACCAGTACTGCCTCGGCCTGTCCTTCAATCTGCCCTTCGAAATGCAGGTGAAGACGCTGCGGCTGTTCATCGACGAGGTGATGCCGCATTTCGCCGCCCGCGAGCAGGAGCGCGCCGCGGTACCCCGCTTCGCCGCAGCCGGGTATTGAGCCATGGGCACTGCGGTACAAGTGGCGCGCGCGCCACAGGAGCATGGCTCGACGAGCCTGAGGATCGGCGACGTCAGCTTGAACTATCGCCTGCAGGGCAGCGGCACGCCGCTTGTCTGCATTCATGGCGTCGGCTCCTATCTGGAAGCCTGGGAGGGCGTGGCCGAGCGCCTGGCCGACCAGTTCCGCATTCTCACCTTCGACCTGCGCGGCCATGGCCGCTCGTCCAAGGTAGGCGGGCGCTACGAGATCGACGATTTCGTCGGCGATGCGCTGGCGCTGGCCGACCATGCCGGTTTTGAGACCTTCCATCTCGCCGGCTTCTCGCTCGGTGGGCTGGTCGCGCAGCGCATGGCGCTGACGCATCTGGCGCGGCTCAGGCGGCTCGTGCTGCTGGCGACCGTGGCGGGCCGCACCGAGGAGGAGCGCGAGCGCGTCGCCCTGCGTCTCGCAGCCCTGCAGGCCGGCGATCGCGGTTCGCATTACGACGCATCGCTGTCGCGCTGGCTGACCGAAGCCTTCCAGGCGCGCAATCCGGACCTCATTGCGACGCTGCGGCAGCGCAACGCCGAGAACGACCCCGACTGCTACGCCGCCGCCTATCGCGTGCTGGCGCAGACCGATTTCGGTGGTTTGCTCGACCAGATCCGCATGCCGGCCCTGATCGCGACGGGGGAGGAGGATGCCGGCTCCAACCCGCGCATGGCGCGCTACATGCACGAGCGCATCAGCGGCTCGCAACTGCACATCCTGCCCGGCCTGCGTCACTCGATCCTGACCGAGGCCCCCGAGCAGGTGGCCGCGCTGATGCGCGGATTTCTAGGCAGCAGCGCCGGAGATGCACAATGATTGTCGAGGAACGGGTCTATCGTATCCGCAATGGGCGGATGGGGCGCTATCTCGCGCTTGTGAGGGATGAAGGCCTGGCGATCCAGCAGCCCATTCTCGGTCATCTGATCGGCTATTTCACCACCGAGATCGGCCTGCTCAGCCATGTCACCCATCTCTGGGCCTATGCCGATTTCGAGGATCGGGTGCGACGGCGCCAGCAACTGGCTGACGATCCACGCTGGCAAGCCTTCCTGCCGCGACTGTCTGAGAACATCGAGCAGGCGGAAAACCGCATCCTGTTGCCGACTGATTTTTCGCCGCTTCGGTGAAGGCACGGATCGCGCGACGCGCCACCGCCGTTTTTAGCGCTTTTCCGACAAGCGATGACAGCATTCGTCCTCTGGATCGCAGGAAGACGGGCCGCACCAGCCGGCTCTTAATCGATAGCGGCAGGGGTCTGACAAGCCCGAAGACATCGGGCGCCGGAAGGAGGGGTTTTCGGACATGACCGAGCGACTGCAGATTCAGAATCTGTACAAGATCTTCTCGGCGGCGCCGGAAGCGGCGCTGCAGATCCTCGCGAATGGCGGGGACAAGAACACCGTGTTCGACAAGCTCGGCGCTGTCGTCGGGCTCAACAATGTCTCGCTCAGCGTGCCTGAAGGCGCCATGTATATGGTCATGGGGCTGTCTGGCTCCGGCAAGTCGACGCTGGCGCGCTGCATCAACCGGCTGAACGAGCCGAGCGCCGGCAAGATCCTGCTCGACGGCCGCGATATCGTTCCCCTGAAGGAAGAGGAACTGCGCGAGGTTCGCCGTACGCGCATCTCGATGGTCTTCCAGCATTTTGCGCTCCTGCCGAATAAGCGCGTCATCGAGAATGTCGAATTCGGGCTGAAGCTGCGTGGCGCCTCGCCGGCGGATCGCCGCCGCCGTGCCGACGAGGTGCTGAGCGTCGTCGGGCTTGCGCGCTGGGGCTACCATTTCCCTCATGAGCTGAGCGGCGGCATGCGCCAGCGCGTCGGCCTTGCCCGCGCGCTCGCGACCGATGCCGATATCCTGATCATGGACGAGGCCTTCAGTGCGCTCGACCCGCTGATCCGCACCGAGATGCAGGACGAATTGCTGCGCCTGCAGCGCACGCTGAACAAGACCATCCTGTTCATTACCCATGACTTCCAGGAGGCGCTCAAGCTCGGCACGCGCATCGCGATCATGTCCGAAGGCGAGCTGGTTCGCGAGGGCACCCCGCAATCGATCGTGCTGGAGCCGGGCAGCGATTATGTCGCGGCCTTCACCCGCGAGATCGACCGGGCCCGGCTTTTTGATGCCCGCTCCGTCATGCGCGAAGCGGCCCCGATCCTGCGCTCCGAGAGCGGCATCCTGGTGGGCGGCGCGGAGGCCGGCGATCCCGGTTTCGTTCTCGATGGAGAGGGCAGGATCCTCGGCGCGCTCGACGGCGCGGCGCTGGGCCATGCTCGCCAGAGCGGCGAAATCGGCACGCCGAGCAGCGATTACGTCAGCGTCCCGGAGAACGCCAAGCTCATCGAGGTCGCGCGCAGCTATCGCAACGGCGCGCCGATGGCGGTCATCGACGAGGATGGCAGGCTCGTCGGGACCCTGGGCGTCGGCGAGCTCCTGTCCCGCATGTCCTCGACCTCTCCCAAAACCGCCTCAGCCGGAGATCGCCATGTTTAAGGCCGACGATCTTGCCATTTTCCCGATCGACAGCTGGATCCAGCAGGGCGTCAGCTGGGTCGCGCTCAATCTGCGCCCCCTCTTCCTCGCCATCAAATGGCCGGTCGAGGGCCTGCTCAGCCTGAACGACACGGTGCTGCACGCCATTCCGTTCCCGGTCTTCGTCGTCGGCTTCGCGCTGCTGGCATGGCGCCTGGCGACACCTGGCATCGCGGCCTTCAGCGCGATATCGCTCGTCGTGGTCGCGATGCTCGGCGTCTGGAACGAGGCGATGACGACGCTCTCGCTGATCTCGACCGCGATCGTGTTCTGCGCCGTCATCGGCATTCCGATGGGGATCTGGTGCGCGAGCAGCGACCGTGTCTGGAACGTGGTGCGGCCGATCCTCGACATCATGCAGACGACGCCGAGCTTCGTCTATCTGGTGCCGGTCGTCATGCTGTTCGGCGTCGGCACCGTGCCGGGCGAAGTCGCCGTCGTCACGGCCGCGGCGCCGCCGCTGATCCGCTTCACCAATCTCGGCATCCGCATGGTCGAGCACGAGATCGTCGAGGCCGGCCTCGCCTTCGGCGCCGACAAGCGCCAGCTCCTGTTCGAGATCCAGCTCCCCCTGGCCATTCCGACCATCCTCGGCGGCCTCAACCAGACGGTGCTTACCGCGATGGTGCTCTCGGTCGTCGTCGCGATGATCGGCGCCGAGGGGTTGGGCCTCGTCGTCCTCCAGGGCCTGGGCCGTCTCGATGTCGGCCGCGCGGCGGTCGGCGGCATCGCCATCGTGCTGCTGGCGATGGTGCTCGACCGTGTCACGCAGAAGCTGGCCGAACCCAGGCGCGGCGGCGCGGCGCGGATCTCGCTGTTCGCCACGGTGATGCGCCTGTTCAAGGGCGGTCGCCCGGAAGAACCGACGGCAACCGCGATAGCGGCAAAGCAAGCGCTCTAACGCTCGCCACTGAGCGGCATGGCCGGAGAATAGCCGAAGCGTCGAGGCGCGTCGGCTCGAAGACCCGCCGCGAGGCGGTCAGGGGAAATCACAAAACGATCGAACAGATCGGCATCGAGAAGGAGAACGCAATGACAGGCATAACCGGGTTGAAGACATTGACGGCTGCGGCCGTCGCCATGACCGCAATCGCTTTCACGACAGCGCCTGCGGCTGCGCAGGAGCTTCCGGGGAAGGGCAAGACCATCCGCTATGCCCAGAGCGACAGTCTGGGCGCCAACTACGTCGTCGCGCAGATCGTGATGAAGGCGATGAAGCAGCTCGGCTACGAGGTTAAGCTCAGCACTGTCAACACGACGCTGTTCTTCCAGGCCGCAGCGCAGGGCGACCTCGATATCGCGACCGACGTCAATTTCCCACAGCGCGAGCCCGGCTTCCGCGCGGTCGAGAAGCAGGCCGAAATCGTCGGCGCCGGCATGATCGTCGGCGGCGGCATCAATGGCTATCTGATCGACAAGAAAACGGCGACCGCCCACAACATCACCACGCTCGCGCAGATGAAGGATCCCAAGATCGCGGCGCTGTTCGGCCGGGACGGCAAGGCGGATCTGATCAATTGCGATCCCGGCTGGAGCTGTGGCGACGTCGTCGATTTCCAGCTCGACAAGTTCGGCCTCAAGGACACCGTGAAATCGATCCGCGGAAAATACGAGGCGCTGATGGTGGAGGCCGTTGCCCGCGTGAAGCGTGGCGAGCCGGCGTTCTTCTACGCCTGGAGCCCATCCTGGATGAACAATGCCCTTGTCCCGGGGCAGGACGTGGTCTGGCTGCCGACACCGGCGGACGCGCTGCCGCCCTCCGTGCCGAACAAGGGCTCGGCGCTGGTCAGCGGCGTCAAGGGCTGCGCCGGCGGGGCCGATCCGTGCCGGATGGCCATGTCCTCATGGAACTGGTCGGCCGTCGCCAACAAAGGGTTCGTCGCTGCCAACCCAGCGATCAAAACCTTCGTGGAGCAGATGAAGTTCCCGCTCGAAGACTGGTCGAACTGGGAAGCCAGCATCAACAAGAACGGCGGAAGCACCACCCTCGTGACCAAGATGGCCGATGAGTGGATCGGCTTGCACAAGGGTGTGTTCGAGGGCTGGGTCGAGGCCGCCCGTTCGACAAAATGAGGTCCGGTCCTTCTCAATCCAGTCCTGCTCAATCCAGTCCTGCTCAATCCAAGCGCGCGACCGTTTCGTCGAAGCCTTTGGACCCGAACTCGTAGTCCGCCTGCGAACGCAGCCGCCCGGTGTGCGGCTGCGTTCAGAGCGTTTTCGAGCGAAGTGGATACCGGTTCCCTCGCGACAAACGCGAAGCGTTTGCGCGGAGAAAACGCGTTAAAACAAAGATCTAGAGCCATTGAACGATCCAACCGGATCGGAAATTGCTCTGGCGCCAAAGCCGGGCTGGGATAGCGAACTGCCGCGCGACGGCAGCATCGACTTTGGAACCGGCGTGATCGGCCCGGAGGACGTGCCCCGAAATCCGAACGTCCTCCGAGGGCAGCCTCGGGGCAGGTTCGGATTGGTCATTTGGGAAGGTTGTTCCAGTAGTCACTCATGTCCTGCTGACGTGTCTGGTCCGGCAAGGCGCCTTTGTCTCCATACAGGGTCGCGGCACCTCGGACCTGCGCCTCGGTGAGATCAGTGCAATAGCCCTCAAGCTCCTTGTCGTAGGTGAGCTTTTCCCACGGGATTGTAACGTGGCGGCTGCCGATGCCGAGAAATCCCCCAAACGTCACGTCGACGAAGACAACGCGGCCACTGACCTTCTCGATCAACAGCCGCTTGATGGTACCGATCTGATCATATTTACGGTCGAATACGGCGGTCCCTTCGACACGATCACTTTCGATGATCAGGTGCGATGCCGCCGGCCGCTCGACGGGTCCCCAAAGATAAAAACCGTTCTCGATAATGCCGGCCGCTACGACTGCTCTGCTGACGGGGATCGTCCATTCCTGATTGGGTCGGATCTCTCGCACGAGGGTCCACGGCCCAAGATCCGGAGGCAAATTGTGGCCGGCAGGCTCCTCGGCGAAGGCGCGCAGGTCGGGGGAGTTCACGGCTTGGAACAAGCAGTAGGTTCTCATGAGCGCCTCCCTTTGCCCGATCACAGCCTCATGGGCTGCTGCTCCATCCCAGATCTGCGTCCCGAGGCCCTGATCACACGTCCCGTGTCATCGCGGGTACGGCGTCGCCGGCTTCTGCGCATCGCCGGCGCGGCATGGCGTTCAACGGCATGGCGTTCATGGGTGTCGAGCCTATCGAGCAAGCCATTGCCTCCTCGAAGACCTCCCGCAGAGGCCGGCATGCATCGTGATCGAGAGCCTCCAGATCGCCCGTCATGAACCGGCCACGAAGAACGCCAGCCGGGTGAAGAGCGTGTAGTTCGATTCGAAGACCATGATCCCGACGAAGACCAGCAACACCAGCGGCGGGACGAGGATCGCATAGGACAGCGCCAGCCGCTCCCAGGCCATGTGCATGAAGACGGCGATGATCAGCCCGGCCTTGAGCGCCATGAAGATCAGGATCAGCGACCATCTGAGATAGCCCACGAGGCCGAAAAAATCGACCAGGTAGGAACACAGGCTGAGGATGAAGAGCCAGCCCCAGACGACAAGATAGAGCCTGATCGGATGCTGTTGCGTATCGGTATGAGTTGCTAGCTGTGCCATGGCGGTCCCTCACCAGAGATAGAACAGCGCGAAGATGAAGACCCAAACGAGATCGACGAAGTGCCAGTAGAGCCCGGTGATCTCGACGATCTCGTAATGCCCCCTCCGGCTCGTGAAAAAACCGCGTCGCCCATCATCGAAATCACCGCGCCAGACTTTGCGGGCGACGATGATCAGGAAGATCACGCCGATCGTGACATGGGTGCCGTGGAAGCCGGTGATCATGAAGAAGCTGGAGCCGAATTGCTCCGCGCCCCAGGGATTGCCCCAGGGGCGGACGCCCTCCGCAATCAGCTTCGACCATTCGAAGGCCTGCATGCCGACGAAGGCCGCGCCGAGCACCGCTGTCAGCAGCATCAGGATCGCGGTCTTCTTGCGGTCGCGTCGATAGGCGAAATTGACCGCCATCGCCATCGTGCCGCTGCTGCTGATCAGGACGAAGGTCATGATCGCGATCAGGATGAGCGGCAGGTGGTGGCCGCCGATCTCGAGCGCGAAAACCTCGCTCGGATTGGGCCAGGGCACGGTCGTCGACATCCTGCCCGTCATGTAGGAAATCAGGAACGTGCCGAAGATGAAGGTGTCGCTGAGCAGGAAGATCCACATCATGGCCTTCCCCCAGGACACATTTTCGAAGGCCCGCTGATCGGACGACCAATCCGCCACGATCCCTTGCCAGCCCGGCGCGCGACCGATCTTGGGGTTCAGGGTGTCCGGTGCGACCTCATTCATCGTTCCGACCTCGCTTAGAGCCTCTAAGTCAGCAGTCCGCGGCAGATCGCGATGAGATCATCCGCCCAGCGCATGAGCAGGCTGAAAAGGATGAGCCAGACCAACAGCAGGAAATGCCAGTAGAGGGCACAGAGCTCGACGCTGAGCGTGAGCTCGCCAACCGCCCGCGGAGGGCTCGTCGCCGATAGGGCGAACGCTCTGACGCTCGTTCTGCAGAGCGCCACGAGCCCGCCCAGCATGTGCAGGCCGTGCACTGCGGTGATCAGGTAGAAGAAAGCGCTCGCTGGATTGGCGGCGCTGAAATAGCCCGCGGCGGCGAGCTCGCGCCACGCCAGCAATTGTCCTGCGAGGAAGGCGAGCGCGGATATACCGGCGGCGAGCAAGCCGGATTTGACCCCATCCAGCTCGCCCCGATGTGCGGCGACCACCGCCGTTTGCAGTACGACACTGCTCAGGATCAGCAGGCCTGTACTGAACCACAAGACGGTCGGCATCGGCAACGCGCGCCAGTCCGCCATCTCCATCCGCATGGAATAGGCGCTGACCAGAAGCGAGAACAGCGAGCCGGCCACGACGAGGAAGGCGCCGAGGCCGACCTTCGCGGTCGGATGAGAGGGCAGCTCCGCTTGGCTGCCCACCCCGACCACCAGCCAAGGCTTGTCGGCCAGACCCTGGCGCGACAGCCACCAGCCGGCGAGCGCTGCCATGATGACCATGAAGATGACGACCACGATCATGTCGGCCTCTCCTCACGCGGTCCGTGGATCGGGAGGCTGGTTCTGCGGCAGAAAATCCTCCGCGGCACCGGGCACGCTGTAGTCATAGGCCCAGCGGTAGACCACCGGCAGGGTTTTGCCCCAGTTGCCATGCGCGGGCGGCGTCTGCGGCGTCTGCCATTCGAGCGTGGTCGCGCGCCAGGGGTTGCCACCGGCCGGCCGGCCGTGCCTGACGCTCCAGATGAGGTTGAACAGGAAGACGAGCTGGGCGGCGCCGACGATCAGGGCGACGACCGTGATGAACTGGTTCAGCGTCGCTGTCGAGGGCGGGACGAAGGCCATCCCGCTGATCTCGTGATAGCGGCGGGGCACGCCCATCAGCCCGATATAATGCATCGGGAAGAAGATCAGATAGGCCCCGAGGAAGGTGACCCAGAAATGCAGCTTCCCGAGCATGTCGTCGAGCATCCGCCCGGTGACTTTCGGGTACCAATGGTAGATCGCTCCGAAGATCACGAGGATCGGCGCGACGCCCATCACCATGTGGAAATGGGCGACGACGAACATCGTGTCGGAGAGCGGCACGTCGACGACGACATTGCCGAGGAACAGGCCGGTGAGCCCGCCATTCACGAAGGTGACGATGAAGCCGAGTGCGAACAGCATCGGCATGGTGAAATGGATGTCGCCGCGCCAGAGCGTCAGCACCCAGTTATAGACTTTGATGGCGGTGGGGATCGCGATGATCAGCGTGGTCGTCGCGAAGAAGAACCCGAAGGCGGGGTGCATGCCGCTGACATACATGTGGTGCGCCCAGACGACGAAGCTCAGCGCCCCGATTGCGACCAGCGCCCAGACCATCATCCGGTAGCCGAAGATGTTCTTCCGCGCATGCGTGCTGATCAGGTCGGAGACGATGCCGAAGGCCGGCAGCGCGACGATGTAGACCTCGGGGTGGCCGAAGAACCAGAACAGGTGCTGGAACAGAATCGGGCTGCCGCCCTTGTGGGCCAGCCGCTCACCCATCGCGATGATGGCCGGCATGAAGAAGCTCGTGCCGATCAGCCGGTCGAGCAGCATCATCACGGCCCCAACGAAGAGCGCGGGGAAAGCAAGCAGCGCCATCACGGTAGCCGTGAAGATCCCCCAGATCGTCAACGGCATGCGCATCAGCGTCATGCCTCTGGCGCGCCCTTGCAGCACGGTCACGACATAGTTCAGCCCACCCATGGTGAAGCCGATGATGAAGAGGATCAGCGAGACCAGCATCACGAGGATGCCCCATTGCTGGCCGGGCGTATTGGCGAGGATCGCCTGCGGCGGATAGAGGGTCCAGCCCGCGCCCGTCGGCCCGCCCGGCACGAAGAAACCGGCGACCAGGACCAGCACGGCCAGGAAATAGATCCAGAAGCTCAGCATGTTCACATAGGGGAACACCATGTCCCGCGCGCCGAGCATCAGCGGGATCAGATAGTTGCCGAAACCGCCGAGGAACAAGGCCGTCAGCAGATAGATCACCATGATCATCCCGTGCATGGTGATGAACTGATAGTAGCGGTCAGGGTCGATGAAGGAGAACGTGCCGGGGAAGCCGAGCTGCAGCCGCATCAGCCAGGACAGGACCAGGGCGACCAACCCGATCGCCAGCGCCACCATGGAATACTGGATGGCGATGACCTTGGCGTCCTGCGAGAAGACGTATTTCGTGATCCAACTCTTCGGGTGATACAGTTCGACATCGTCGACCTCGGCCGCCGATAGCGGTCCGGCTGCGTCATGCGTCACGTCGGCCATCGGAGCATCTCCCACTCCTTTTCGGACGCAGCCCCTTCCAGGGCCTGATCCCCGTATCAATCCCTAGTTTTTCGCCTGCGTCCTCACCGGCGCCTGGAGTTGGGCGAAGGTCTTTTGTTGCTGCAGCCAGGCCTGGTAGCTGCCGTCCGGCTCGACCACGACATTGCCGCGCATGAAAGTATGGCCGGTGCCACAGAGCTCGGCGCACAGCACGTCGAACGTGCCGGCCAGGGTCGGCGTGAACCAGTAATAGGTGACGCTGCCGGGGATCATGTCCATCTTGGCGCGGAACTCCGGCACATAGAAATTGTGCAGGACATCGATCGCGCGCAGCAGCATCTTGACCGGTTTGCCGAGCGGGAGGTGGAGATTGTCGCCCTGAATCACGACATCGTCCTGCCCGTGCGGATCCTTGGGATCGACGCCGAGCGGATTCTCCGGGCTGACATGAGCGATATCGGAGGCGCCGAGCCTGCCATCGGCGCCCGGCAGCCGGTAGGCCCACTGCCATTGCTGGCCGACGACCTCGACCACGGTAGCGTCCTTCGGAACCGTGATGAACTGGTGCCAGACGACGAGGCCGGGCGCGAGCATGGCGGCGACGCCGACGCCCGTGCCGATCGCGAGCCACCATTCGAGCCGCTTGTTCTCCGGCTCGTAGGCCGCGCGGCTGCCCTCGCGATGGCGGAACCGGAGGACGCAATAGGCCATGAACAGGACGACGGCAGCGAAGACGACGCCGGTGATCCAGAACGTGATGATGATGGTGTCGTCGATATAGCCCCAGTTGGAGGCAATCGGCGTCCACCACCACGGGCTCAAGAAGTGGAAAACCACCGAGCCGATCACGATCAGAGCCAAGACGACTGCGATACCCATCCCTCTTTCATCCTTGCCGAGGGCGGCGTGAACAGGAAGCAGGCTATGCCACGGCGCATGTCATGCGCCATGCGCTACATAAATGAGTTCACTATCGATATGAGAACAGTGTTGCGGCCCGAGATGAATCGGGCCTGCAGTTTAAAACGGAGTTGGACTTTAAAACGGACTTGGTCTCTAAAACCGTCTTGGCCAATGACATCGCTTGCGGCACATGACCGCTGCGGGGCGCGGGCTCGGGCGAGCGCACCTTTGGGCTGCAAGTTTTGCTTCCTGTCCGCCATTGCCGAACCTTGGGTTCGCCTGGACGACCGCGTGTCGCGTCTGACGCAAAAAACTCTCAGCCAGGCTGCAGGATCTTCAAGCCTTCAGCCCGTTGCCTCATGTTGTCGTCCTGCTCGCGGGAGTTGTCAATTGATCCCGCATCGCAGGCCGGCGCCGCCACGACTGCAATCGCGCGCCGATCCGGCTATTTCTTCTTGCCGTCCGCGTCAAATTGCTTGAGGAAGGCGAGGATGTCGTCGATTTCCTGATCCGATTTGAGGCCTGGAAACACCATCTTGGTGCTCGGGATCTTGGCCTGCGGCCCCTTGATGTAATCCCGGAACGTGGGCTCATCCCATAGGATGCCGGAGTTCTTGTTGGCGGGCGAGTAGCTGTAGCCCTCGATCGATCCCGCCTGCCGACCGAGAAGGCCGTTCAGTTTCGGCCCGACGGCATTCTTGGCCGTCTCCCCGATCTGGTGGCAGGCGCGGCACTTCTGGAAAACCTTCTCGCCCGCGGCGGGATCGCCGGCCGCTTTGGCCGGATGGGGCAAGGCCGCAAACATCAGCGAGGCCATCAAGATCCAACGCAGCATCGAAGGTTCTCCTTCGAACTCGGAGGCGACCCAATCCGCTTGACCGCGGCGGAGCCGCACAACCTCTCGCAATATGCTTACATCATTGCCGGCTGCCCTCCAAACCGGCGGAGGCAGCTTGAGGATGAGAACGCCAGGCTTCGGAAACTGACCCAGTCCACAAAGGGCCAACTTGCGACATAAATGGCGCCAGACGCGAGCCACTTCGGTTCTCTCCGGCAACCGAGCAGACGGCTCTCGCCGTGCCCCCCAGAAAGCATTAGCTCTTTTGAACTTTAACTCGACGAGAGAAACCCGCCCCAGCGCTAACGCCCGGGCATGCCGGCGAATTCTGCGCGGCCTGCTTCAATCATGGGAGGTTGAGAATTAGCTGGCGGACAGGGCGGGATTCGAACCCGCGATACGGTTTCCCGTATACACACTTTCCAGGCGTGCGCCTTCAACCACTCGGCCACCTGTCCGGCGCGCTGCTTATGACCGCCGAGCCGGCTTCTTTCAAGGGCCGATCGCAAGGCTTTTCACAGTTCGTGCGAATGAGGCGCTCGCGCCCGTTGCAAAGGCCTGTCGGAATGGGCACATCGGGGCTGGGGCTGGCCCCGATCCCGGTCTGCGGGCTAGAGCGTTTTCAAGCGAAGTGGAATCCGGTTCGCGTGAAGAAAACGCGTTAAAACAAATGCCTAGAGCAATTTCCGATCCAGCTGGATCGGAAATTGCTCTAGGTTGCTGCGCGCGAGGGAGCGATGGTGCGGTTTCTGCTGCGGCTGTTGGGCTATGTCCTGATCGCGGCCGGCTTTGTCTCTCTCGTCATCGACGGTGCGCGCTCGATCGCCAATTCGGCGCTGCAGTTCACCCCGATCAGTGCCACGCTCGCGGCCCTGCTTGGCGAGCGCTATCAATCGCTGCAGCCGGCGATCGAGCGCAATCTCCACCCGCTGCTCTGGGATCCCGTCCTGTTCAACCTGATACGCTCGCCGACCGCGCTGGCGGCGCTCCTGCTGGGTTTCCTGCTGCTCAGGCTCGGCGCGCGGCCGGAACCGACGATCGGCATCGTCACACGACGGTGAAGCGCCACGCGCGGATTCATGCCTGTCGAAATCGCGCCCGCATGCCTATCTTGGTGGCCGACAGCACGATGAGGGAGCCCAAGATGTTCTTCCAGCGCAAAAAGGCCGTCCTGCCCCAGGCCGATGAGGCGCTGCCCGGCCGGCCGCAGGCGATCGCGACCGCCGAGCGGCATTTTCTCAGCAAGCGCCCGCTGCAAGGTCCCTATCCCGAGGGGCTCGAGACCGCTGTTTTCGGCATCGGTTGCTTCTGGGGAGCGGAACGCAAGTTCTGGCAGATCGAGGACGGCGTCTGGGTCACCGCGGTCGGCTATACCGGCGGCCTGACCCCGAACCCGAGCTATGAGGAGGTCTGCTCGGGCATGACCGGGCATAACGAGGTCGTGCGCGTGGTCTACGACCCCGCCAAGCTGCCCTACGAGATGCTGCTCAAGACCTTCTGGGAGAATCACGACCCGACCCAGGGCATGCGCCAGGGCAACGATATCGGCACGCAATATCGCTCCGGCATCTATGTCACCACGGCCGCGCAGCGCGAGGCCGCCGAACGCTCGAAAGCCGACTATCAGCAGGCGCTCAGCCAGCGTGGCTATGGCCCGATCACCACCGAAATCCTCGACGCGCCGGAATTCTACTTCGCCGAGGACTATCACCAGCAATATCTCGCCAAGAACCCGGCCGGCTATTGCGGATTGGGCGGCACCGGCGTCGCCTGCCAGATCGGCCTCAGTGTCGAAGCCTGATGCTCCAACCAGACTAGAACGAGGCCCCGCAGGCTTGCCTGCGGGGCCTCTTCACGTCATGGCAGGAGGAGAGAGCACATCAGGGGGCACAGGATGGCACAGCATCAGACCGAAGCGGAGACCGCGCCCGATTTCACGCCATCAGTCCCTGAGCGCGTGCTGGAGACCTTCCTCTCGGCCAGCCGCTGGCTGCTGGCGCCGTTTTATGTGCTGCTCGTCATTGCGCTTGGCGGCCTGCTGGTGAAGGCGCTGCAGGAGGCATGGCACTTCATCAGCCATGTCTTCTCCGCGACCGAATCCGACGTGATCCTCGGCGTGCTCTCGCTGGTCGACCTGACCTTCACGGGCTCGCTGATCGTCATCGTGATCTTCTCCGGCTATGAGAACTTCGTCTCGAAGATCGATCCGAAGGCGCATCGCGACTGGCCGGAATGGATGTCGCAGATCGACTTCTCCGGCCTCAAGCTGAAGCTAATCTCCTCGATCGTCGCGATCTCGGCGATCCAGGTGCTGAAGGCCTTCATGAATGTGAAAGCCTCCTCCGACCGCGACCTGACCTGGCTCGTCGCGATTCACGTCGTCTTCGTGGTGTCGGGGCTGGTGATGGCCTGGACCGACAGGATCTCCGGCGAGGGGCATGGCGGAAAGGGCGGGCACTAGAGCCGGATGCGCTCGAACATGGTGACCTCGGCGCTTTTGTAGGAGGCCTGCCCGAAAGGCGCATAGCCCAGCTTTCCGGCCAGCCGGACCGAGGCCGTATTGTTGGGATTGATGATGCAGACGGTGCGGGTCTGCGGCCGATTGGCGTCGAACCAGGCATGAGCCGCGCCCACGGCCTCTGCTGCGATGCCACGGCCATGCGCCGCTGTCGCGGTGATCCAGGCGGCTTCCGGATAGGGATCGAACACCTCGCCGAGGCCGCGATGGAAATCGGCGAGCCCGGTCTGGCCGAGGAGGCGGCCGCTCTCCTTCTCGATGATGACAAAAAGCCCGTAACCCAGCAGCGACCAGTGCCCGGCATAGCGCAGCAGGCGATGCCAACTCTCCTCCCGCGACAGCGGCCCGCCGATGAAGCTCATGACCGCGGGGTCGGAAAGCAGCGCGTAGCTCGCCTCGAAATCATCCAGGACGGGCGGGCGGAGCAGCAGGCGTTCTGTCTCGATCATAACAGCTTTGAACCATTTCCAGCGCTCGTCGCCTATGGCGGAGATGCGCGCTCCCGTTGCGCGCCGGACACATAGCCGCGGCAGCCTGCGCGCCGCACCAGCATGAATAAGCGAGCATAAGTTCCCGATATGTTCTTGCGTGTGGTTTGAAGCTCGATTAGCCTCACGCAAGGGCAAGGGGTGGCGCTGATGGTGACGCGGGTCGCGACGGTGGCGTTCGAGGGCATCGAGGCGCGCGCCGTCGATGTGCAGGTGCAGGTGACGCCGGGCGGCGTCGCCTTCATCCTGGTCGGCCTGCCCGACAAGGCCGTGGCCGAAAGCCGCGAGCGGGTGCGCGCCGCGCTGATCGCCTCGGGGCTGGCGCTGCCGGCCAAGCGCATCACCGTCAATCTCGCGCCGGCCGACCTTCCAAAGGAGGGCAGCCATTACGACCTGCCGATCGCGCTCGGCGTGATGGCGGCGATCGGGGCGATCCCGGCGGATGCGCTGGCGGGCTACACGGTCCTGGGCGAGCTCGCGCTCGACGGCTCGATCACGGCAGTGGCCGGCGTGCTGCCAGCCGCGATCGCCGCCTATGGCAGGGGCCAGGGACTGATCTGCCCGGCGGCGTCCGGCCCCGAAGCGGCCTGGGCCGCCGCCGATATCGACATCCTCAGCCCGCGCTCGCTGATCCAGCTCGCCAATCATTTCAAGGGCACGCAGGTGATGGCGCGGCCGGAGCCGGCGGTGGCGCGGCAATCGGGCTCCCTGCCCGATCTTGCCGACATCAAGGGCCAGGAGAGCGCCAAGCGCGTCCTCGAAATCGCTGCGGCCGGAGGTCATAATCTCCTGATGAACGGGCCGCCCGGCGCCGGAAAATCGATGCTGGCGAGCCGGTTGCCCTCGATCCTGCCGCCGCTGAACCCGCGCGAATTGCTGGAAGTCTCGATGGTGCTCTCGGTCGCAGGCCATCTCGCCGACGGCGCCCTGACCGACCGGCGGCCCTTCCGCGCGCCGCATCACTCGGCCTCGATGGCGGCGCTCGTCGGCGGCGGCTTGCAGGCCAAGCCCGGCGAGATCTCGCTCGCCCATCACGGCGTGCTCTTCCTCGACGAATTACCGGAGTTCCAGGCGCAGGCGCTCGACGCATTGCGCCAGCCGATGGAGACCGGCGACGTGCTGATCTCGCGGGCCAATCATCGCGCGGTTTATCCGGCCCGCTTCCAGCTCGTCGCGGCGATGAACCCATGCCGCTGCGGCAAGGCGACGGAGCCGGGCTTCGCCTGTCGCCGCCAGCAGAACGAGCGCTGCATGGCGCAGTATCAGAGCCGCATCTCCGGGCCGATGCTCGACCGTATCGACATCACCATAGACGTGCCGGCGGTCACGGCGTCCGACCTGATCCTGCCGCGCCCGAGCGAGGGCTCGGCCGAGGTTGCG
The DNA here is from genome assembly GCF_001741865.1 of Bosea vaviloviae. NCBI lineage: Bacteria > Pseudomonadati > Pseudomonadota > Alphaproteobacteria > Hyphomicrobiales > Alloboseaceae > Allobosea > Allobosea vaviloviae. The sequence continues at coordinate 1,864,084 of NZ_CP017147.1, read as the reverse complement.
GCCCGCGTCGCCGCGGCAAGGCGGCTCCAGACGGCGCGGTTCGAGGCGCTCGGTCTCGGCGGCATCTCGACCAACGCAGCCTGCCCGGCGACGGTGCTGGACGAGATCGCGCGGCCCGACAATGCCGGCCTCAAGCTGCTCAGGGACGCCGCCGACGCGATGCGCCTGACGGCGCGAGCCTATCACCGTGTCCTGAAGGTGGCCCGGACGCTGGCCGATCTCGACGGCGAGCCCAAGATCGGGCGCATCCATCTGGCCGAGGCCCTGTCCTATCGCTCGCGCATCGACCAGGTCGCGCAGGCGGCGTGAGTCTTGGCTTCGATGGACAGCGCTCGCTTGCGACGCTTCGGCTGGTGCGATCTTGGGCTGGTGCGATCTTGGGCTGGTGCGATCTTGGGCTGGTGCGGTCCCGGGCCAGAGACGCACCGTCATCCTGGGCGCCCGAAGGGCGTCCCAGGGATCCATCATAAAACTCCGGAGCCCTCCGATGGATCCCGGGACTTCGCTGCGCGAAGCCCAGGGATGACGGAGTGTTTCCGAGCCAGGACGGCACGGTCCCGCATCGTGTTTCCGGCACGCGACGATCTCCGGAACGCCCGCAGGGTTAACGTTTCATGCCATTCGATCGCTAAACTTCGACGATCCAACCAACTCTTTCTCAATAGGGCGATGATACACAGGGAACATGGCTTTCCCTTCATCATCGCTGGCATTCTGGATGGCGGTCGCAACGGCGATCCTCGCAATCCTGTTCGCGCTCAAGATGGCGCGGCAGCGCGACCGCATCGTGCGCCAGGCCACCGAACTCGCCCATGACATCGAGACACTGAACGACCGGCTCTGGGCGCTGGCCGATAGCGAGGAGCGCTATCGCAGCCTGATCCAGGCGCAGGGCGACCTGATCGTGCGCCGCGACGGCGACCGGATCGTCTACGCCAATGCCGGCTATGCCTCCCTGCTCGGCTTGAGCGAGGCCGAGGTCATCGGCAGCCAGGCGCAACCGAGGCGCATCGCCTGCCGGCCGGCCCTGGCGCTGGGCGACGGCGCCCGTGTCTTCGACGAGAGCCTGGCGACCTTCGAAGGCGAGCGCTGGATCTCCTGGGTCGAGACCGTCGTGCCGGTCGCGCTCGGCAAGACCGTACTGCAGCGCGTCGGCCGCGACATCACCGCCCGCATCGCCGGCGAGCAGGAACTGGTCGAGGCCCGCGCCCGGGCCGAGAGCGCCAGTGACGCAAAATCGCGCTTCCTTGCCACCGTCAGCCACGAATTCCGCACGCCGCTCAACGGTATCCTCGGCATGGCCGATCTGCTCGGCGACACCCGCCTCGACCCCGAGCAGACCACCTATGTCGGCGCTCTGCGGACCTCGGGCGAGGCGCTGCTCTCGCTCGTCGACGACATCCTCGACGTCGCCAAGGTCGAGGCCGGCAAGCTCGAATTATCCGTGGCGCCCTTCGATCTCGGCCCGCTGGTCGAGACCGTCGGCGAATTGATGGCGCCGCGCGCCCAGGCGAAGGGCCTCGACATCGCGACCTATCTCGCCCCCGATCTGCCCAGCCGCCTGGTCGGCGACCGCGACCGGCTGCGCCAGATCCTGCTCAACCTCGTCGGCAATGCGATCAAGTTCACAGAGCATGGCGGCGTCGGCATCCGCCTCGATCGCGCCGGGGAGATGATCGAGATCACCGTCTCCGACACCGGGCCCGGCATCCCGGAAGACCGGCAGAAGGCGATTTTCGACGAGTTCGAGCAGGCGGACAACACCGCCACGCGCAGCCATGAAGGCACGGGGCTGGGTCTTGCCATCGTGCGGCGGCTCGCGGCGCTGATGGGCGGCGAGGTCGGCGTCGAGAGCCGGCCTGGCGAAGGCGCGCTCTTTCGCGTCCACCTCCCGCTTGCGGCGGCTGAAGCCAGCACGATCCTGGCCCCGCCGGACTGGCAAGGGCGGCGCGTGCTTGTCGTCTCGGCCGCCCCCTTCGCCGGACGCTTTCTGGCGGACACGATCGCGACCACGGGCGCCACGGCCATGCTGGCAACCGGGCCCGACGGAGCGCTCGCCCTGCTGCGGCAAGACGCAACTTACGATGCCATCCTGATCGATCAGTCGATCGGTCCCGAGGCGGCGCGCGCATTGGCGGAAGCGGCGCGCCAGGCCGGGCCGGGCGAACGGTTGATCATGCTGTCCCCGACCGAGCGGCGGCAATTCGGCGTGCCGCGCGAGCAGGGCTTCACCGGGTTCCTGATGAAGCCGGTGCGGGCGCGCTCGCTCTATGAGCGCCTCTCGCCGCGGCCGGAAGCCGCCCTGCCCTTGCCCGATTCGCGTCAGGACGCGCCCGCTCCCATACTCCCGGTCGCGCCGCGGCTCACCGTGCTCGTCGCCGAGGACAACGAGATCAACGCCTTGCTGGCGACACGGACGCTGGAGCGGCTCGGCTGCGCCGCGATCTGGGCCCGCAACGGGCGCGAAGCCATCAGCCATGTCGCGGCCAGCCTGAATGGCGAGGCGACAGCGCTTGACCTTGTCCTGCTGGATATCCGCATGCCGGAGCTCGACGGGCTCTCGGCCGCGCGCATCATCCGCACCATGGAGGCCGAGGCGAAAGCCGGCGCAAAACTGCCGCTGATCGCCGTCTCCGCCAATGTCTCGCCCGCTGATCGCAGCGCCGCGCAGGCCGCCGGCATGGATGATTGCCTGGCTAAGCCTCTCGACCGCGCCGCGCTCAAGCGCTGGCTCGACCATGTCGAAGGCGGCCTGATGTTGACTTTGAGCGCTTGAGACGGCGTCATAACGCTGACGCAGTTCTGTCGCGATCCTGTTAAATCGCCGGCGCTAGCGTTCCCATCGCCAGCATCGGCGGCGCAGGGGCAAGACGAGCCATGGCATTTGAGGTCTTTCGCGGCCACGATCAGCCGGCAAATCAATTGCCGGCCGGACATCCGTTCCTGGCGCGGCTGCGCAAGCTTGGCGGCCGCCCGGGCGAATTCGACCCGCTTTCAGGCACGCTCGGCCGTTCCGGTTCGCTCGAGGTCAGGCTGGCGCGAGGCCCGCGCGAGATCTGGCGGGCACAACGTTTGCGCTACCGCGTGTTCTACCAGGAAATGTCGGCCAAGCCCGATGTCGTATCACGGATGTTCCGCCGCGACGCCGACCGTTTCGACGGGGCTTGCGATCATCTCCTGGTCATCGACCATGCCGCGCGCGGGCGCTTCGGCGGCATCAAGCCCAAGGTCGTCGGCACCTATCGCCTGATGCGGCAAGGCACGGCGACGCGCTTCGGCGGCTTCTACACGCAAGGGGAGTTCGACCTGCAGCCGCTGCTCGCGCGCCACCCATCCGCGCGCTTCCTCGAGCTCGGCCGCTCCTGCGTGCTCAAACCCTATCGGACCAAGAAGACGGTCGAACTGCTCTGGCACGGCATCTGGGCCTATGTCCGCCACCATCGGATCGACGCGATGTTCGGCTGCGCCAGCTTCGACAGCACCGATCCCGACGCATTGGCGCTGCCGCTGAGCTTCCTGCACCACCATGCCCGCTGCGAAGGCGAATGGGGCGCCGCCGCCCGGCCCGACCGCAGCGTGGCGATGAACCGGCTCCCGGTGGAGGTACTCGATACCAAGCAGGCGCTGAAACAGATGCCGCCGCTGATCAAGGCCTATCTCCGGCTGGGCGCCCGTTTCGGCACGGGCGCGGTGGTCGACAGGCAATTCGGCACCACCGACGTGCTGGTGATCCTGCCCGTGGCCGCGATCGATCGGCGCTATCTCGATTATTACGGCGACGAGGGCCAACGCTACGCGGCTTGAGGGCCTTCAGGACCGCGAATGAACCACAGCGTCATTCCGGGGCGGGCCACAGGCCCCGACATGACGGCGGAGGTTTGCGAGCCTATTCCCCTGGCAGCCTATTCCCCCGCCTCCGCCAGCGCCCGCAGGGCCTCGCGATAAGTGGGATAGCGGAGCGCGTAACCGAGCTCCCGCTTCATCAGCGCGTTCGAGACACGCTTGTTCTCGCCATAGAAACTCGCCGCCATGGGCGTCAGCTGCGCCGGATCGAACGGGATCTCGGGCGGCGGCTCGATGCCGATCAGCCCGGCGGCGAAGCTCACCACATCCTGCGGCGGCGCGGGCTCGTCATCGGTCACGTTGTAGACGGCCCCGTTGCGCGGCTTTTCGAGCGAGGCCAGCAGCACGCCGGCGATGTCCTGCGCATGGATGCGGTTGAAGACCTGGCCGGGCTTGACCAGGCGCCGCGCCGTGCCCGCGCGCAGATTGACGATGCCGTTGCGGCCGGGGCCGTAAATGCCGGCGAGACGGAAAATCTGCACGGGCTTTCCGGTCTTCTCCCCGAAGGCGAGCCAGGCCTTGTCGACCGTCAGCCGCAGCGTCGAGCGCGCATTGGTCGGCCGGCATTCGGCTGTTTCGTCGATCCAGGCGCCGTCATGATTGCCATAGACACCGATGGTCGAGAGATAGCCGATCCAGCGCAGATCGGGCGCGGCCGCAAGCTGCCCGGAGAGGCAGGCGAGCGCCGGATCGCCGTCCTCGCCAGGCTGCGCCGAGACCAGCACGGCGTCGGCCTCCATGACGGCTTTGGCAAGCCGAGACGACACCGCGAAACCGTCGAAGACCAGGGTCGGAATGCCGGCGCGGCTGAGCGCTCCCGCCTTGTCGGCCGAGCGCACCGTGCCGGTGACCTCGAAGCCCGCAGCTAAAGCAGCACGCGCGAAAAAACCGGCGGTATAGCCGAGGCCGATGATGACGAGCTTCATGCGATGCATTCCGGCTGGGATGGGAGGGCGAGCCATTCGTGGCGGACATCCGCATCGGCCTCGCCTGCGAGGGCATCAGCGGCGAGGTGCCCGGCCCGCACTGGCGCGAGCCTGATCAGCGCCCAGGCGGCCATGGCGCGCACCAAAGGCGAGGCATCCGCGACCAGGGCCTCGGCGCTGGCGGCAAGCTCGGGCCGGTTGCTGTTGCCGATCGCGATCAGGACGTTGCGGATGAAGCGGTCGCGGCCCGTGCGCTTCACCGGCGTGCCGGCGAAGAGCGTGCGGAAGGCAGCGTCGTCCAGCGCCGCGAGCTCGGCCAATGGCAGCGCGTCGAGGCCATTCTTGAGCGCGAGCCGGGTTTCCTGCGCGGCGGCGGCAAACTTGTTCCAGGGGCAGACGGCCAGGCAATCATCGCAGCCGAAGACGCGGTTGCCGATGCCGGGGCGCAGCGCCGCATCGATATGGCCCTGATGCTCGATGGTGAGATAGGCGATGCAGCGGCGCGCATCGAGCTGATAGGGCGCGGGGAAGGCGTCGGTCGGGCAAATGTCGAGGCAGCGCCGGCAGGAGCCGCAATGGTCGCTCTCGGGCGCGTCCACCGGCAATTCGGCCGTGGTGTAGATCGCCCCGAGGAAGAGCCAGGAGCCGTGCTCGCGCGAGACCAGCACGGTGTGCTTGCCCTGCCAGCCGAGGCCGGCCGCCTCGGCGAGCGGCTTTTCCATCACCGGGGCTGTGTCGACGAAGACCTTGACGTCCGCCCCGCCCTTCGCCGCGAGCAGGCCGGCGACGCTTTTCAGCTTGCCCTTGATGACGTCGTGATAATCGCGCCGCCGCGCATAGAGCGAGATCGCGGCCTTGTCGGGCTGACTGAGGATGGCAAGCGGGTCGCTATCGGGCGCATAGCTCATGCCGAGCATCACGACGCGACGCGCCTCGCTCCAGAGCTGTCGCGGCGCGGCGCGCTCAGTGACGCGCTCCGCCATCCAGCTCATATCGCCATGATGGCCGGCCTCGAGCCAGGCCTGGAGACGCTCGGGAACCTGCGGGATGGCCTCTGTCGAGGCGATGCGGATGACGGCGAAGCCCTCGGCCCGGGCGCGCTCGACGACCGCCCGCTTCAGGCGCTCGCCTTTCAAAAATCCAGATTGTCGTAATGCGCGCTCGGAGCCATGCCCGGAATCCGGTCGGCCAGCAGTGACCGGAAGCTCGGGCGGGACTTGATCCTCGCATACCATGCGCGCGCGGCCTCATCCTCTTCCCAGGGCACGTCGCCGAGATAGTCGACGCAGGAGAGATGCGCCGCCGCGGCGAGATCGGCATAGCTCAGTTCGGCCCCGGCGAGCCAGTTCCGCTTGGCGGTGAGCCAAGCGATGTAGCGCAGATGATAGCGCACATTGGCGCGCGCCGCGCGGATCGCGCTCATCTCGGGCGGCCCGCCGCCCTCGTCGCGGCTCATGAAGCGCTTCATCACCTTTTCCAGCACGAGCGGGGCGGTGATCTCGGCATCGAATTTCAGATTGAACCAGTCGAGCAGCCGGCGCACCTCGACACGCTCGCCCGGGCCTTCCGGCAAGAGGCGGCGTTCGGCGAGCGCCAGACCACGCGTCTCGTCCAAATATTCGGCAATGACGCCGGCGCCGGGAACGGCAAGCCCATTCTCCTCGCGGAAGACCGGCGTGGTGCCGGCGGTGTTGAGTTCAAGGAACTCGCGCCGCCGCTCCCAGACGCGCTCCTCGACCAGGTCGGCCTCCATGCCGAACTCGCCGAGAACCAGCCGGATGAAGCGCGAATGCGGGCATAGCGGATAATGAAAAAGGGTCGCCATGGCACTCATGAAACAGCGAGATGCGGCCGAAGCAGGGCCAGCGGAAAGGCGGGACGCAGCCATGCGCCAGGCGCTTGCTATAGTCCCAGGCCACGAAGGTCACAACCCGGGGGGTGCGCAGTGCCTCGATTTGCAGCCGCCGCATTGGCGAATTGGTAACCGAATTGCAAAGAGCTTGGCCCATGGAAGGGTGCGGTTTACCAAGCGCGGCGGCGCGCGATTCGCTTCAAAGGATAGCCTCTCATGCAAAACCTGATCGAAGCGGTCGTGCTCGGCATCGTCGAGGGCCTGACCGAGTTCCTGCCGGTCTCGTCGACCGGCCACCTCCTGCTGCTCGGGCATTTCCTCGGCTTCGAATCCAACGGCAAGACCTTCGAGGTGCTGGTCCAGCTCGGCGCGATCCTGGCGATCATGCTGGTCTATTTCCGGCGCCTGCTCGATATCGCGCTGCGCCTGGGCAGCGACCCCGCCGCGCGGCGCTTCGTCATCGGCGTGCTCGTCGCCTTCCTGCCGGCGGCCTTGATCGGGGCCGTGCTGCACGGCTTCATCAAGAGCGTGCTGTTCAACCCGTTCCTGGTCTGCTGCGCGCTGATCGCAGGCGGGCTCGTGCTGCTGGTCGTCGACGAGCTCGAACTCGAGGTGAAGCACACCGACGCCACCACCTTCCCCCTGTCGATGTATCTCAAGATCGGCTTCTTCCAGTGCCTGGCGATGATCCCGGGCGTCTCGCGCTCGGGCTCGACCATCGTCGGCGCGATGTTGCTGGGCGCCAGCAAGCGCGCGGCGGCCGAATTCTCCTTCTTCCTGGCCATGCCGACCATGGCGGGCGCCTTCGCCTACGACCTGCTCAAGAGCTACAAAACCCTGACCTTCGACGATTCCCTGCTGATCGTCGTCGGCTTCGTGGCCGCCTTCTTCTCGGCCCTGATCGTGGTGCGCAGCTTCCTCGACTACGTCTCCAAGCGCGGTTTCGCGATCTTCGCCTGGTGGCGGATCATCGTGGGGCTGTTCGGCCTGGCGGGCTTGTGGATCGTCGGCTGAGAGCAGGATGCGAAAAAGTGGGTACCGGTTTTTCGCATTGATCCTGCTCTCGCTCTTTGATGAGAGACGGATTCAGATTTCAGATGGGATCACTTCGTGAGCCCATCTGAAATCATCCGGCTCTAGCCCGGCTTACACCGAGCGCGGATCGCTCAGCGACTCCGTGATCATCTGAGCCTGCACCGCCGCCACGCGCGGCAGCGAGCCGGTCTGGCGCTCGATCATGCGGTGGACGACAGGCGGGTTCTCGCCCTTGTGCAAGGCGCGGACGCGATCACCGATCTCGGCATCGGCCTGGGTGACGCGCTGGTTCTGGCGGATGTATTCGACCCAGGTCGGGCTGTCGTAGCGTTCGATCCAGAGTTCCGCATTGGTCAGGTCGCGCAACAGCGTCCAGTGGCGCGCGCCGTCCCGGCGGCGAATGCGGCGGCGCTCGGCCATGGCGTTGAGGAAGACGACGACGTCCTCCTCGTGGATCAGGTATTCGATGGTGACGATGACCGGCCCGCTGCGCGGCTCGATATCGACTGCGACCTTGGGCTCGCGCCAGCGGCTGAGCGGATCGAGGTTGAGCGCTTCCAGCGGCGGCAGGGCGTAGCGCAGGCCGAGCGCCGCGCCGACCAGGAGGATGACGGCCGCCATCAGCAGCGCCTGCTCGGTGCCGTAATGCAGGACCGCCCGGCCCCAGGCCCAGCTGCCGATCGCCATGCCGCCGAAGGCGCCCATCTGATAGAGCGCCAATGACCGGCCGACGACCCAGCGCGGCGCCGAGAGCTGCACCGTGGCGTTGAAGGTCGAGAGCGTCAAAACCCAGCAGGCGCCACCGACACAGAGCGCCGGCATGGTCAGCCACAGGCTCGTGCTGACGGCGATCAGCGCAACGGAGACGGCAAAGGCGACGAAGGTCATCCGCACCAGCGCCTCGGTGGTGAGCAGCCGGCGCAGCCTTGCGCTCATGAAGGCGCCGCCGACCGCGCCGACCCCGAAGGCTCCGAGCAGCACGCCGAAGATCAGCGGACCGCCCTGGATGAGATCGCGCGCGATCAGCGGCAGCAAGGCGAGAGCGACGATGCCGCCGAAGCCGAAGGCGAAGGCACGCAGGATGACACTGCGGATATTGGGCGACATCGCGACATAGCGCAGCCCCGCCCCCATCGCGATCCAGAGCGTCTCGCGCGGCAACAGACGCTCGACCTTGGGCGGCTGCCAGCGCGCCAGCACCGCGATCAGTGCGATATAGCTCAGCGCATTGATGGCGAAGGCAGCGAAGGCTCCGGCCGCCGCGACGATGGCGCCGCCGATCGCTGGCCCGACGCTGCGGGCGATGTTGAAGGCGACGCTGTTCAGCGTCACCGCGGCGGGCACGTCCCGGCGCGGCACCATATCGCCGACGGAAGACTGCCAGGCCGGGTTGTTCAAGGCCGTACCGCAGCCGATCAGGAAGGTGAAGGTCAGCAGCCACCAAGGCGTGATCAGCCCGGACCAGGAGAAGACCGCGAGCGCGATCGAGACCACGAACATGAAGCCCTGCGCGGTCAACATGATCTTGCGGCGGTCGTAATTGTCCGAGACCGCCCCCGCGGCCAGCGAGAACAGCATCACCGGCAGCGTCGTCGAGGCCTGCACCAGCGCGACCATATCGGGCGAGGCCGCGATCGAGGTCATCATCCAGGAGGCGCCGACAGCCTGGATCAGCCCGCCGAAATTCGAGGCGAGGCTGGCGAACCAGACTTTGCGGAAGATCGGCTGCTGCAGCGGCACGAAGGGCGAGCTGCGCTCCGAGGACAGGTCGATGCCCTCCGAGGCGAGATCGGCGGCGGCGACATCTTCGACAGGCTGAGCGTGAGGATCGACAGGCATCCCACAGGGTTAGTGCCTGCGACGCGGGCTGCCAACCATGAAAGATCGGCCCTGCCTTCAAGCACCCGTCTGTGCCGGAACGCCATCGCTGCGGCGCGCCCGGCGCGGCTTGGCGACTGGCGCCCGCCAGGCATGAACGGCCGCGACAGCAAGCCCGACCAGCGCCACCCAATGCCCCGGCCGCAGGAAGCCGAGATCCTGATAGACCACCACATCGGCATTGGCCTGGAAGACGTCCCAAGCCGAGACGCCGCTCGTCAAGGCATACCACGCCGTCTCGCAGAGCGCCGTGGCAAGCCCGGTCAGAAGTGCCGCCGCGATCAGCACCGGGGTGGTCGTCGCGATCTTCAATCGGTTCAGCCCGCGATAGAGCAAGAGCAGCGCGAAGAGCCCGTTCAGCAGCGCCGGCTGGGTGACGTCGATCTTGGACTGCAGGGCGAAATGCAGCAGGCCCAGCCCGGCGATCAGGTAGACGAGGTTGTGCAGGCGCTGCCAGTTCTTCGCGCCCATCCGGCGGATCATCCCGTCCGTCGAGGTGACGCCGAGCGCGGTCAGGCCGAGCAGCGCGGTGAAGCCGATCGTCAGATAGAAGCGCTTGACGATCTCGGAGACGATCAGGCCCCAGTCGAAGGCGAGGTCGATGCAGTAGAGCGTCAGATGCCCGGCCGCATAGGCCAGCACGGAGAGGCCGAGCATGCGGCGGATGCCGAGCAGCTTGCCCCAGTCGAGAATGCGCCGGAGCGGCGAGACCGCAAGCGTGACCAGGAGCAAACGGATCGCCCAGGTGCCGGTGTCGTGCACCGCCCGCGTCCAGGGTTTCGAGCCGAGCTGGCCGGTCCAGGCCTCATAGGCCAGGATCAAGGCCGGCACGAGCACCAGCGCGAAAGCAAGCGCACGCAAGGCCGAGAACCGCCCCTGCCGATCCAGCCATGGCAGCCATCCGTCCACGCCGTTCTCCCGCTTGCCGTTCGCCTCTTGGAGATACGCGACAGCCCTTGCCTCTGTCTTGCACGTCTGCACACAAGGACGTGAGGACGAAGCTGGAACGTAACTACAAATCGTAGTAGCATACCTGAATTCGAATGGGATCCTGAGAAGGACACGGCCAATGTCGCCAAGCACGGCGTCGCCTTCGAATTTGCGAAACGCATTTTCGAGGGACCGGTGCTGAGCTGGGTCGATGACCGCGTCGACTATGGCGAGGTTCGAGAGATCAGCATCGGTCGTGTCGACGGCATCGTTGTGCTCGTCGTCGTGCATACCGACCGCGACGGCCGCATCCGCATCATCTCGGCCCGACCGGTCTCTCAAAAGGAAAGGCAGCGCTATGAAGCCTCCCTATGACAAACCGCTGTCGCCTGAGGCTCTCGCCGCGCTCAAGGACGACGAAATCGATTTCAGCGACATCCCCGAGCTGGACGAGACCTTCTGGAAAAACGCGAAGCTGGTCGAGCCCGACCGGACGCAACTGGTGACTCTGCGCGTCAAGAAATCGGTCCTGGAAGCCTATAAGGCCCAGGGCCGCGGCTATCAGACCCGCATGAACGCCGTTCTCGAAACCTATGCCCGTTCCCAACTCAAGCGGACTTCATGATGCCGACCCAAACCTCGCCCACTGTCGTCTTCGATGTCGGCAACGTCCTGCTCCGCTGGGATCCGCGCCTGCTCTATCGCGAGTTGATTCCCGATCCCGCGAAGCTCGACTGGTTCATGCAGAATGTCTGCACCGCCGCCTGGAACATCGAGCAGGATCGCGGCCGCTCCTGGGAGGAGGCCGTGGCGCTGCTGGTCGCGTCCCATCCGGAATGGACGCGCGAGATCAAGGCCTTCGACGAGCGCTGGCACGAGACCGTGCCCGGCGTGATCGAGGACAATGTCGCGCTACTCGCCGAACTCAAGGCAAAGGGCGAAAAGGTCTACGCCATCACCAATTTCTCGCGCGAGAAATGGGCGGAATGCCTGATCCGCTTCCCCTTCCTGCAAAGCTTCGACGGCGCCATCGTCTCGGCGCATGAAGGCCTGATCAAGCCGGATGTCGCGATCTACCACACGCTGCTGGAGCGCTATGCCCTGAGCGCGCCCGACTGCATCTTCATCGACGACAGCCACAAGAATGTCGAAGCGGCGCGCGCCGTCGGCATGAAGGCCGTGCACTTCGTCGAGCCGCTCGATCTGCGCGCCGAGCTGCGGGGGTTGGGCGTCGCGGCGTATGCGTCATGGCCGGCATCGAGCCGACCCTCTCGTGACGGTGACGCTGCTCCTGCAGGAGATGCTCTTCTGCAGGCGTTTCTCAGCCCGCGCTAGGCGCAGCCCGAGACTGACGGAAGGCTGCTCACGAATCCATCTTCAGTGCGGCGATGAAGGCTTCCTGCGGGATTTCGACCTTGCCGAACTGCCGCATCTTCTTCTTGCCTTCCTTCTGCTTCTCCAGAAGCTTGCGCTTGCGGGTGGCGTCGCCGCCATAGCATTTGGCGGTGACGTCCTTGCGCAGGGCGCGGATGGTCTCGCGGGCGATGATCTTGCCACCAATCGCCGCCTGCACCGGGATCTGGAACATGTGCGGCGGGATCAGCTCCTTGAGCTTCTCGCACATGGCGCGGCCGCGTGCGTCGGCGCGCGAGCGGTGCACCAGCATCGAGAGCGCATCGACCGGCTCGGCATTGACCAGGATCGACATGCGCACGAGGTCGCCCTCGCGATAATCGGTGATGGCGTAGTCGAAGGAAGCGTAGCCCTTCGAGATCGACTTCAGCCGGTCGTAGAAATCGAACACGACCTCGTTCAGCGGCAGGTCGTAGACGACCTTGGCGCGAGAGCCGACATAGCTGAGATCAGTCTGGACGCCGCGACGGTCCTGGCAGAGCTTCAAAACCGAGCCGAGATATTCGTCCGGCGTGAAGATCGTCGCCTTGATCCAGGGTTCCTCGATCGTCTCGATCTTCATCACATCGGGCATATCGGCCGGATTGTGCAGTTCCAGCACCGAGCCGTCGCGCAGATTGAGATGGTAAACCACAGACGGCGCGGTCGAGATCAGGTTGAGGTTGAACTCGCGCTCCAGCCGCTCCTGGATGATCTCCAGATGCAGCAACCCGAGAAAACCGCAGCGGAAACCGAAGCCGAGCGCCGCCGAGGTCTCCATCTCGTAGGAGAAGCTGGCATCGTTCAGGCGCAGCCGGCTCATCGCGGCCCGCAGCACCTCGAAATCGGCCGCATCGACCGGGAAGATGCCGCAGAACACCACCGGCTGCACCGGCTTGAAGCCGGGCAATGGGTTCGGCGTCTGGCGCTTGTCGTCGGTGATGGTGTCGCCGACCGCGGTGTCGGCGACCTCCTTGATCGAGGCGGTGAAGAAGCCGACTTCACCGGGGCCGAGCTCCTTGACCTCGAGCATCTTGGGCTTGAACACGCCGACGCGGTCGACGCCATAGGCGGCATTGGCCCGGATCATGCGGATGGTCATGTTCTTCTTCAGCACGCCGTCGATGACGCGCACCAGCACGACGACGCCGAGATAGGCGTCGTACCATGAGTCGACCAGCAGGCACTTCAGCGGCGCATCGATGTCGCCCTTGGGCGCCGGCAGCCTGGTGACGATCGCCTCGAGCACGCCCTCGATGTTGATGCCGGTCTTGGCCGAGATCGGCACGGCCTCGGAGGCGTCGAGCCCGATCACGTCCTCGATCTGTTGCTTGATGCGCTCGGGCTCGGCGGCAGGCAGGTCGATCTTGTTCAGGACCGTGACGATCTCATGGCCCGCATCGAGCGCCTGATAGACATTGGCGAGCGTCTGCGCCTCGACGCCCTGCGAGGCGTCGACGACCAGGAGCGAACCTTCGCAGGCCGCGAGCGACCGTGAGACCTCATAGGCGAAGTCGACATGGCCGGGCGTGTCCATCAGGTTCAGGATGTAATCCTTGCCATCCTGGGCGCGGTAGTCGAGCCGCACCGTCTGGGCCTTGATGGTGATGCCGCGCTCTTTCTCGATATCCATCGAGTCGAGCATCTGCTCGCTCATGTCGCGCGCCGCCACCGTGCCGGTGGTCTGGATCAGCCGGTCGGCCAGCGTCGATTTGCCGTGGTCGATATGCGCCACGATCGAGAAATTGCGGATGTTGTCGAAACTGCGGGTGCTCATGGGCGCGCAATAGCAGCGATGCCGCATTGCGCCAAGGGTTTGCGGCTATTCCGCCGCGGCAAGTTGCTGCTGGGCCGGGCAGGGCTCCAGCGCCCAGGTCAGGGCGCGATAGTCGAAGCCGCTCTCCAGCGTCGGCTTCACGACTGCGAAATAGGGCGAGATGTCGAAATCGCGCGGCATGTAGAGCGAATGGTGCCGGATATGCAGGATCTCCTCGAAATCCTCCTCGTCCATCGCCTGCGCATATTCGACGGTCGGCAGCACGGGATAACGCGCCGCCTCAAAAGCCTGCGCGATCAGGGTGGAACAGATCGCCCGCGTCGGGTCGCCCGAGCCCAGCGCGATCATGCGCCGGCGCCATGATGGCGGGGCCCAGGGGATCGGGATCAGCCAGCGCATCAGATCGAGGATGTTCTTGAGGTCGTACTGGGTGCCGAGCCGCTCCAGCACATAATCGACGACAATGGCACGGCCCTCGCGGTCAAGCGCCTGGGGACGGCAGATGCGGGTGCCGAAAGCGCCGTATTTCGACAGCGGCGAGAGCACGCAGCCGACATCCATCTCGACCTCGGCCAGCACCAGCGGCTCGCCCTGCTCGCTAAACTGCCCGGTCTCCCCGACGTAAAGAGCCGCATGCGACCAGGTCGATTGCGTCAGATACTTGATCGCGGCCGAGACCTTCATGCTGCCTTCGACCAGCAGGACATCGCCCGGCCGCAGCGCCGATTGCAACCGGGCCAGCGCCTTGGCGTCGACCGGGCGGGCTTCCGGCTTGCCGCGGGTGATGAACCCGACGACGGAACGCCCGAGAAGTTCAAGACCGCGATTCATGGCCGCTTCCCCCCGTGTCGCTTCTTTCGCGACTCGCGCCCTTCAAGAGCGTCGTTTGAGGCTCATCAAAGCGCGGATTCCTGAATCTTTCCGGAAACGCGACCTGTCGCGGCGCCCAGACTTGGAAATGTGGTGAAAGCGGAGTTCACGCTGCGTCAGAAGCAAGCGACGACGAAGGCCCGTGTTTGGGCTTGACGTTCTCATATAGTAGAATAATTCTTCGTATCATGGAAATGATGGATGACCTCGAACTCGATCAGCGGCTCGGCGCGCGCATCAAGGCGCTGCGCCAGAGCCGCAGCCTGACGCTCGACATGCTGGCCGAACGCTCGGGCGTCAGCCGCGCGATGATCTCACGGGTGGAGCGGGGCGAATCGAGCCCGACGGCCGCGCTGCTGGACCGAATCTGCGCCGGCCTCGGAATTGTTCTCTCGGTCCTGTTTCGCGACGAGGGCCATGCCGGCCCGCTCGCGCGGCGCACCGATCAGCCGGTCTGGACCGATCCGGCCAGCGGCTATGTCCGGCGCAACATCTCTCCCCCAGGAACCGGCTCGGGGATCGAGATCGTCGATGTCGAGATGCCGGCGGGCGGGCGCGTCCTGCTCGACGCACCGCGCAGCGCCCATCGGCTCGACCAGCAGGTCTGGGTTCTGGCCGGCGAGATGATGGTCACGCTTGGTGGCATCGAGCACCGGCTGGCGGCGGGAGATTGCCTGCAGATGCTGCTCGACGGGCCGATCGCCTACCACAACCCCGGCAGCGTGCCCGCCCGCTATGCCGTCGTACTGACCACCTCCGGCTGAACGCCGCCCAAAGGATGAAGCTGATGCCGGTTGATGCCATCGTAATCGAAACGCTCACCCCGGAGGCCGCCAGCAACGCCATCCCGGCGCTGGTCGAGATCCTGCGCGACAGCGTCGCGAACGGGGCCTCTGTCGGCTTCATGGCGTGGAATACGCCGGAGGATTACCGCGGCTTCTGGACCGGGGTCATCGACGAGGTTGGCGCTGGCCGCACGGTGCTGCTGATCGCAAAGTTGGCCGGGGAGATCGTCGGCACGGCGCAGCTTCATCTGATCGGCAAACCCAACCAGCCGCACCGCGCCGAGATCGCCAAGGTGCTGGTGCATTCCTGCGCGCGGCGTCAGGGCCTCGGCGAGAAGCTGATGCTTGTGGCCGAAGAGGCCGCGCGGCAGGCGGGACGCACGCTTCTGGTGCTCGACACCGACGAAGCCGGCGCCGCCCGGCGGCTCTATGGCCGCCTCGGCTGGACCGAAATCGGCACGATCCCCCGCTTCGCCCTGATGCCGGACGGCCGCGATTGCGGCTCGACCTTCTTCTACAAGACGATCGGCTAATTCTCAGAGCCGCTTTCAGTTGCCGATAACGCGGCGATGATGCTCGCCATGCCGTCGAGCATCCGCTCGCGCTCGTCATCGCTGAAGCCGGCCAGCGCCTGCCGGTTGATCTGACGCGCCTTGCCAACGGCCGCAACCTCCAGCGCGCGCGCATGGGCGGTGAGATGGATGGTGCGCGCACGCGCATCCAGGGGATCAGGCCGTCGCTCGATCAGCCGGTCTCGTTCCATGCGCGCAAGCGTGCTGGCCATTGTCGCCTGTTCGACATCGAGGCGTTGGACCAGATCCTTCTGCGTCACGCCATCCTCGCGCCAGAGCTCGAGCAGGACCATGAACTGAGCCGGCGCCAGGCCCAGCGGGCGGATCGCATCGGCGAGCGCCCTGGCGAAGCTGCGCGCCATATGGTTCGCGAGGTAGCCTGCAGATCGGGTCTTGAACGCCGTCATCACCACTGCACCACCCTTCAGGCCAAGGCGATATCACTTGAACAGCATGCTATGCAATGATACATAGCATGCTGTTCAAGTGAGAGAGCGCCATGGAGAACACCGCTGCGCGGTTCGTGACCGCCCGTTTCGCCGGCCCCGCCACCCTCGCGCTGGCTGCCCTGTTCACGGGTGCTGCGCTTTACATCCTCGTCGCGGAGCAACCGGCACGCCTGTCGCTCGACGCGCCTGCCTTGCTGCGGCAATGGCAGGTCTCGATCGGACCGGCGACGCGCATGCAGGCCTCGCTCGTCGTCTTGACGGCGGCGGCTGGCTTTTTGTCCTGGCGCGCAACAGGCCGCCGGCTCTGGCTGTTCGGCATGGCCGCCATATTGGCGAACCTGCCGCTTACCCTGATCGCGATTGCTCCGATCAACAGCGCGTTGCAGGCGCTGCCGCTCGATCAGGCCGACACGGTGAGCCGGGCGCTGATCGCGCGCTGGGGCGAACTGCACAGCATTCGCGCCGGGCTTGGCATACTGGCGACCGGCCTGTTCGCATGGGCCTTGTCGCGGCGCGACTGACGCCCCTCGGATGCCTTACTCAGCTTGGCGGAAATAGGGCTCGACCTCGCCCTTGAGCTTCACCGTCATCGGATTGCCGAAGCGGTCCTTGGCATTGCCGGCGGTGAGGCGCACCCAGCCCTCGCTGACGCAATACTCCTCGACATTGGTCTTATCGACGCCCTTGAAGCGCACGCCGATGTCGCGGGCGAGCAGCTCCTCATTGTAATGCGGGCTGTTGGGGTTCGAGGAGAGACGGTCGGGGAGCGTGTCGGTCATCTGATAAAGCCTTGACGTGCAGATTTCGGGCGGCAGGAAGGCCGCGTTGGCGGCAGAGGTAGCGCGAACTGGCGGCGATGCCAAATCGAGCGAGTCAGCCGCCGCCGGCCTGCTCGATAAGCGCCGCCACCGCACGCTGGCCCCTCTGGCGGGCATGGGCGAGCGGCGACACGCCATCCTTGTCGGCGAGATTGGGATTGGCGCCGGCATCGAGCACGAGCTTTGCCACCTGCTGATGGCGCGGGCCGCCATCACCGAGGATCACGATTTCCAGCAGGCAGGTCCAGCCGAGATCATTGACGTGATCGAGGTCGATGCCGCTGGTCAGCAGCAGCTTCACGGCCTCGACATGGCCGCGCTCGCAGGCAGGAATCAGGGCGTTGCCACCATAGCGGTTGCGGATCGTCAGGTCGGGCTTGCGCGGCAGCATCACTGCTATGATCTCGGCACGTCCCAACGCCCCGGCCAGGAGCCAGGGCGTGTCGCGATTGGCGGCCTGCGTATTCGGGCTCGCACCGGCATCGAGCAAGGCCTTGGCGGTCGCGACATGGTTTCCGGCAACGGCCAGCAGAAGGGCGGAGCGACCCTGCGCATCCTGGGCTTCGAGCGGAGCGCCGGCCACGATGAGCCGAGCCACCTCGTCGGTGCGTCCTGCGGCTGCGGCATCGATCAATGCAGGCCCTGCAGCAGCGGCGGGACTGATCATCAGCGACACACCCAAAACGGCCGCCAGCCAGGCGGCCGCCCCCCTCACCGTCCGCTGTCGAGCAGGCGCCCGACCACCTTGGCGGTATAGTCCACCATCGGCACGATGCGGGCATAGTTCAGCCGCGTCGGGCCGATGATGCCGACGACGCCGACGATGCGCTGCTCCGCGTCACGGAAGGGTGCGGCCACCATCGAGGAGCCCGACATCGAGAACAGTTTGTTCTCGGAGCCGATGAAGATGCGCACGCCATCGCCGGCCTCGGCTCGGGAAAGCAGATCGATGACATCGGTCTGCGTCTCGAGATCGCCGAAGAGCAGGCGGATGCGCTCGAGATCCTCCTGCGCCTTCAGATCCTCCAGCAGATTGGCCTGGCCGCGCACGATCAGATGGCGGTCGGTCGAGGGACCCGACGAGGTCGCGATCCCGCTCTCGACGAGCTTGGCGGTCAGCGCATCGAGCTCGCTTTCCATCTCAGCGCGATGCTCGGCGATCTCACGGCGCAGATCGCCCAGCGTCTTGCCCATGATGCGGGCGTTGAGGAAATTCGCGGCCTCCGTCAGCGCCGAGGCCGGCAGGCCGGGCGGCAAGGCAAGCAGCCGGTTCTCGACCGTGCCGTCATCGGCCACCAGCACGACGAGCGCACGAGCGGGATCGAGCCGGACGAATTCGATATGCTTGAGGCGGGCATTGGCCTTGGTGGTGACGACGACGCCGGCGCCGCGCGAGAGACCCGAGAGCAGGGCCGAGGCCTCTGTCAGCGTCGCATCCAGCGTGCGATTGGTGGCGGCCGCCTTCATCTGCGCCTCGATGCGGGTGCGCTCGTCGGAGGTGAGATTGCCGACCTCCATCATCGCATCGACGAAGAAGCGCAGGCCTCTTTCCGTGGGCAGGCGCCCCGCAGAGGTATGCGGTGCGTAGATCAACCCGGCGAGTTCGAGATCGGTCATGACGTTGCGCACAGTCGCGGGCGACAGCGTCATCGGCAGCAGGCGGGCGATGTTGCGCGAGCCGACCGGCTCCCCGGTGGTGAGGTAGCCGTCGATGATCTGACGGAAAATCTCGCGCGAGCGCTGATCGGTCTCGATCAGGCCGCCGGGGGATTCAGGGCGCATCGGCGTGTGAGCACTCATTTCGGCTGAAAACGCGGGTTCGACATGGGGTTATTGTCGGCTTGGACCTGAGAAGGATCAAGCGGAAACGGTAAATGAAGAGCGCGGGGAACCCTTCTCCCACGAGGAGAGGAGGGGCGCGCCAGTCTCGGGCGGAGCCAGGGCTCGCGGAACCCTTCTCCCCGTCAAAGTCGGCTGTTGCCGACTTTGACACTTTGGGTTGCCCATCTCGGGCAAGCCCGAGATGGGTGGAAGAAGGGAGAAGCGTCGCGAAACCCGGCTCCCAACCTTGCCGCCCCCGGCTCAACCGCTTACAAGCCGCCAACTTCGAACAATCAGGATGCTCCCATGCGACCCTCCAAACGCGCGGCCGACGAAATGCGCAAGGTCACGCTCGAACGCGGCGTGGTGCGCTATGCCGAGGGCTCCTGCATGGTCACCTTCGGCGAAACCCGGGTGCTCTGCGCCGCAACGGTGGAAGAAAAGGGTCCGCCCTGGCTGCGCGGCACCGGCAAGGGCTGGGTCACCGCCGAATATGCGATGCTGCCGCGCGCGACGCATGAGCGCAATCGCCGTGAGGTCACCTCCGGCAAGCCGTCGGGCCGCACACAGGAAATCCAGCGCCTGGTCGGGCGCTCGCTTCGCGCCGTGGTCGACCTGACCGCGATCGGCGAGCGCCAGATCGTGGTCGATTGCGACGTGCTCCAGGCCGATGGCGGCACCCGCACGGCCTCGATCACCGGGGCGTGGGTCGCGCTGCATGACGCACTGAAATGGATGGAGGGCCGCTCGATGCTGAAGGGCTCCAACCCGCTCAAGGACCATGTCGCAGCGATTTCCTGCGGAATCGTCGCCGGCAATCCGGTGCTCGATCTCGATTATATCGAGGATTCCGGCGCGCAGACCGATGCGAATTTCGTCATCACCGGCGGCGGCGGCCTTGTGGAAGTGCAGGGAACGGCCGAAGGCGCGCCCTTCTCGGAGGAGGAGCTCCTGGCCCTGCTCAAGCTCGCCAAGGGCGGCGTGAGCAAGCTCGTGGCGCTGCAGAAGGCGGCGGTGGCGTAATCTGGAGTAGTTCCTGTGCTGGGAACCACGACGCCATTCCGGACGCAGCCCTCGGGTCCGGCCTTCGGCCGGCCCAAGGACAGGCTCCGCGTAGATCCGGGATCTAACCTAAAGCGCGACGCCCTTCGATGGATCCCGGGGCAAGCCCGGGATGACGGCGCGTTTCCGAGCCAAGTAGGGCAAGAGCAATGACGACGCATCGCCTCCTCGCCGGCAAGGTCGTGATCGCGACCCATAACCAGGGCAAATTGCGCGAGATGCGCGATTTGCTCGGGCCTTACGGCATCGAGCTGGTCTCAGCCGGCGAGCTCGGCCTGCCCGAGCCGGTCGAGGACGGCATGATGTTTTCCGAGAACGCCGCGATCAAGGCCGTCGCCGCGACCAAGGCCTCCGGCCTGCCGGCGCTCTCCGATGATTCCGGCATCTGCATCGATGCGCTCGACGGCGCGCCGGGCCTGTTCTCTGCCAATTGGGCCGGTCCGGGCAAAGACTTCGCCCCGGCGCTCGCCCGCGTACAAGTCGA
Source organism: Bosea vaviloviae (assembly GCF_001741865.1). NCBI lineage: Bacteria > Pseudomonadati > Pseudomonadota > Alphaproteobacteria > Hyphomicrobiales > Alloboseaceae > Allobosea > Allobosea vaviloviae. The sequence goes on along the minus strand of NZ_CP017147.1, from coordinate 1,843,590 downwards.
GCTGTCCAAGCGCGATGCGACCACGCCCGACAAGCGCCGGGCACATTTCGTCTCGGCGCTGGTGATCGCCTGGCCCGACGGGCATCAGGAACTGTTCGAGGGCCGTGTTTTCGGCGAGATCGTCGATGCACCGCGCGGGCTCGGCGGCTTCGGCTATGACCCGATCTTCCGGCCGGACGGCCACGCCAAGACCTTCGGCGAAATGACCACGCACGAAAAGCACGGCATTCCCGAGGATGGTTCGGCCGGGCTCTCACATCGCGCGCGCGCCTTCCACGAACTCGCCGCCGCCTGCCTGAGGAAGCCATCATGACCAATACGGCCGCCCTCACCGAGCGGCCCGGCGCGATCCTGCATCCCACCGCGGATGCCGGTTTCGCGGTCTATGTGCATTGGCCGTTCTGCCTGGCCAAATGCCCCTATTGCGACTTCAACTCCCATGTCCGGCATGCACCGCCCGACCAGGCACGCTATGTCGCGGCCTTCCGGCGTGAGATCGCCCATCGTGCAGAGCTCACGCCCGGCCGCACCGTCTCCTCGATCTTCTTCGGCGGCGGCACGCCCTCACTGATGGAGGGCCGCACGGTCGGTGCGATCCTCGACGCGATCGGAGAGCATTGGGCCGTCGATCCCCATTGCGAGGTCTCGCTGGAGGCCAACCCGACCAGCGTCGAGGCCGGGCGCTTCCAGGATTTTCGCGCCGCCGGCGTCAACCGCGTTTCGCTCGGTGTGCAGGCGCTGAACGACACCGACCTCAAGGCGCTCGGCCGGATGCATTCGACGCAGGAGGCCTTGGATGCTGTCGCGATCGCGCGCAAATATTTCGAGCGCTACTCCTTCGACCTGATCTATGCCCGTTCGGTCGGGCAGACGCCGGCCTTGTGGCGCGCCGAGCTCGAACTCGCGATCAGCCATGCAGCCGAGCATCTCTCGCTCTACCAGCTCACCATAGAGCCCGACACAGCCTTCGAGCGGCTGTTCAAGGCCGGGAAGCTCGCGATCCCCGATCACGAGGCGGGAGCAGCGCTCTACGAAGTCACGCAGGAGATCACGGCCAAGCATGGCATGCCGGTCTACGAGATCTCGAACCACGCCAAACCCGGCGCCGAATGCCGGCACAACCTGGTCTATTGGCGCTATGGCGAATATGCCGGCATCGGGCCCGGCGCGCATGGCCGATTGGTGACGGCGCAGGGCCGCATGGCGCATTCGACCGAAAAGAGCCCGGAAGCCTGGCTGAGCCGCGTCGAGGCGGAAGGGCATGCGCTGGTCGAGGACGAATTGCTGAACGCCGAAGCCCAGGGCGACGAGTACCTGCTGATGGGGCTGAGGCTGGTCGAGGGCATCGACCCGGCCGTGTTCAAGGCCCTGTCCGGGCGGAGTTTGCGCGAACCCCGCGTCACCAGCCTGATCCTGGATGGGCTGCTGACCCGAAAGCCCGGCGGCAAGCTCGCAGCGACGCCCGATGGCGCATTGCTGCTCAATGCGCTGGTGGCTGATCTGGCGGCGTGAAATCGTAAAGCGTCGCTTTACACAAATCACCTCCTCGCTCTATAGTCCAGGCAATGCGTATCCGGAACGTCAGGCACAAGGGACTCCGGCGCCTCGTCGAAAACGACGATGTATCTGGGCTTCAGCCGCAGGCCGTCGATAAGCTTCGGAAGATGATCTCATTCCTGCAGGACATGGACCATCAGGACGAATTGCGCTCCGTACCCACTTGGAAGGCGCATCTGCTGACGGGCGATAGGAAAGGCGTCTGGAGCCTGTTCGTGACGAAGAACTGGCGCATGACCTTCCGGATAGAGCAGACGGAGATCGAGATCATCGATCTCGACCATGAGGATTATCATTGATGGATGACGAGACCGCACCTCCGCAGAGCTATCGCCTGAAGAACCCCGCTCATCCCGGCAGCTTCCTGAAGACCGAGATCATCGAGCCGGCAGGTTTGTCAGTGACCGCAGCCGCCACCGCGCTCGGCGTGACGCGTCCGGCGCTATCTGCGCTGATCAACGCCCGTGCCGCCTTGTCTCCCGACATGGCGTTGCGGTTCGAGAAGGCCTTCGGCTTGTCGATGGACACATTGATGCGCATGCAGAACAGCTACGACATCGCGCAAGCCCGCAAGCGGGCCGACACCATCGACGTCAAGCCGTTCACGCCCGCGCCGAAAGCGGCCTGACGGCAGGGCCCGAGGGCAGAATTACTGCGTCCTCGGCCCGAGATCGCGCGGGGCGGCGTTGACCGTGACGATCTGGCCGTTGCGCAGCTCCAGCACCGCCAGCCCGCGCTCGTTCTGGCCATCGGGACGGAAGCGGAAGACGCCGTCGGCGCCCGCAAAACCCGAGGCGTTGGCCAGCACGGCTTCCGAGAAGCGCTGTGACCCTTGCGTACGGGCAAGCGCGGCAGCCAGTGAGACCGCGTCATAGGCCAGGGTCGCGGTGCGGGTCGGGGCGCTGTTGAAGCGCTGCTGGTAGCGCCCGGCAAAGGCGTTGAAGCCGGCCGTGTCGGGCGAGGCGAACCAGCCGCCCTGGATCGCCGGAACGCGCGCAACGGCGCCGTCGTTCCAGACGCCGGTGCCAAGCGGCTTGACCTTGGTCGGATCGAAACCGCCCTGCTGCAAGGCGAGGCCGAGCGCCGGCATGGTGTCGGCGGCAGCCGGCACGAACAGCGCGTCGGCCTGCGGCAGCGACGGAGCAAGCCTGCCGACCGCCGCGCGCATGCTGTTGGCGTCGCCGCTGAAGCGCTCGATAGCCACAGTGCGCGCGCCGCGATCGGCGACGGCCTGCTGGAAGGCGGCCTCGACGACCTTGCCATAGGCGGTGTCCGGCACCAGCGCGGCGAAGGATTTCTTACCTTGCGCCGAGGCGTAGGCGATGACGCGATTGACGTCGTTCTCGGGCGGGAAGGAGAGCAGATAGACGCCACGCGTCGCGACATTGCTGTCGCTGGAGAAGGCCATGACCGGGCGGTTGGCAGAGCGCGCGACCTGCGCCGCAGCCTGGACGGAAGGCGCGAAGAGCGGGCCGATGATCAGCTCCGCGCCCTCGCGCAGCGCCTCCTGGGTTCCCGCCTGCGCCCCCTCCGGCGTGCCACGATCATCCTTGACCAGCAATGTCAGGTCGGCGCCGGGGAATTCGGCAAGCGCCATCTCGGCCGCGTTGCGCAGCGAATTGCCGACCACGGCGCCCTGCCCTTCCGCCGTCAGCGGCAGGATGAGGCCGACCTTGACCTTGCCATTGCCGATCGTCTGGCCGGAGCTCGCCGGCTGGCCCTGGGCTGTTCCCGGAGAGCCCGTGTCGAAGCCCGGCATGCCGGAGGGGCCACCGCTGCAGGCGGCGAGCGCGAGCGAGGCGAAGACCGCCAGCGCCGGGATGCGCAGAGACAAGATCGGAGCGAGGTGCCAGGGGCGCAACACGGGGCGATCTCCAGTCATGAGCCGAACTCTGGACCTAAAACTTATGAACCAGTGCGGCGAGAAGCCGCCCGGTGGTGCAGTCCCCCGACCGTGGGGCTTTCCTGCCAGTCCGCCATGGTATTTTCAAGTTGTTAACTCTGAGTTGCGCCGCCCCCGTCAGCCATTCCGCAGGCTGCGGCCGTGGCGAAAGCCGAGCGCTTGTGGCAGCGTGCAAGCCATGTCGACCCAACCCTCCACACCCCGCTCTCCCAGCTACACCGCCTTCGGGCTCAAGGCCGAGGCCGAGCCGCTCGCGCCCGGGCTGCACATCGTCGCGACGCCGATCGGCAATCTGCGCGACATTTCCTTCCGCGCCCTGGCGACGCTTGCTGCGGCCGATGCGGTGCTCGCCGAAGACACCCGGACCTCGAAGACGCTGCTGGCGCATTACGGCATCTCGACACCGTTGTTGCCCTATCACGAGCACAACGCCGCGCTGATGCGCCCAAAAGTGCTGGCGAAGCTGCGCGAGGGCGGCCGGCTCGCCTTGATCTCGGATGCGGGCACGCCGCTGGTCTCCGACCCCGGCTACAAGCTCGTCGCCGATGTCGTGGCGGAAGGCTTAGCCGTGACCGGCATCCCCGGCCCCTCCGCCGTACTGGCGGCGCTGGTGCTGGCGGGGCTGCCGACCGACCGCTTCTTCTTCGAGGGCTTCCTGCCGCCCAAGGCCGCGGCGCGGCGCGGGCGCCTGACCGAGCTCGCCGCGATTCCCGGCACGCTGGTCTTCTTCGAATCGCCGCGCCGTCTCGCCGAGATGCTGGGCGACGCCGCCGCCGTGCTCGGCGCGAGGCCCGCCGCCGTGGCGCGCGAACTGACCAAATATTACGAGAATGTCCGGCGCGGCTCGCTCGCCGAACTCGCCAGCCACTATGACAGCGAGGAGGAGGCGCGCGGCGAGATCGTCGTCATCATCGGCCCGCCCGGGGCCGAGGAGCTGGCGCCGGCCGGCGACGTCATCGACGAAAGACTGCGCGCCGCGCTCGCCGATGTCTCGCTGAAGGAAGCGGTGGCGCAGGTCGCCGCGCAGACCGGTCAGCCGCGCCGCAAGATCTACGCCCGCGCGCTCGAGCTGACCCGCGAGGAGCCTTGAGCATGCCCCATGCCCGTCCAGGACGAACAATCGGCATCGCCCTTCCCGTCATGGTCGGGCAGGTTTCGACGGAGACCGACATATGTCGGTCATCCGTCATGGTCGGGCTTGTCCCGACCATCCACGTCTTCCTTCGTCGAGACCTGTGTTCAAGACGTGGATGCTCGCCACAAGGGCGAGCATGACGGTGGACCCCGACCCATCTGATGTCTCCTGATGAATCCGTCTAGCCGCCGGCCGAAGGCTCGGACTGCCGCGACAACCGGGCGCAAGGCTGAATGGCTCGCGCTGATCTATCTCTCAATGAAGGGCTACCGGCTGCTGGCGCGGCGCTTCGGCGGCAAGGGCGGCGAGATCGACCTCATCGTCAAGCGCGGCCGCACCATCGCCTTCGTCGAGGTCAAGGCGCGCGGCGCGCTGGAGGATGCGCTCAGTGCCATCACGCCGCAGAAGCACCGGCTCGTCGAGGCGCGGATCCGGCAATGGCTTGCGCAAAACCCCTGGGCGATGGAGCATCATTTGCGGGCCGACGCGGTCTTTCTCGCGCCCCGGCATTGGCCGCGCCATGTACTGGGCGTGTTCGAACTTGTCTTGTGACGCAAGGCATCCCACTTGCCGATGCGGTGCGCGCCGGTCGATAAGGGCGCGCTACACAATCGGAGCGCTCTTTACATGACCCTGAACGTCGCCATCCAGATGGACCCGATCGAGCGCGTCCGAATCGCCGGCGATACCGGCTTCGCGCTGATGCTCGAGGCTCAAGGCCGAGGGCACACGCTCTACACCTACACGCCGGATAAACTCTCGCTGCGCGACGGCAAGGTCACGGCCCGGATCAGGCCGGTCACGGTGCGCGATGTCGAGGGCGACCATTTCACGGCGGGCACTGAGGAGCGCATCGATCTCTCGACGCTCGACGTCGTGCTGCTGCGCCAGGATCCGCCCTTCGACATGGCCTATGTCACGACGACCCATCTGCTCGAGCGCATCCACCCCAAGACGCTGGTGGTCAACAACCCGACCGAGGTGCGCAACGCGCCCGAAAAGATCCTGGTCACGCATTTCCCGGAGTTGATGCCGCAGACGCTGATCACCCGCGACAAGGCCGAGATCGAGGCGTTCCGCGACGAATTCGGCGAGATCGTGATGAAGCCGCTTTACGGCCATGGCGGCGCGACCGTGTTCAAGACCGGCAAGGACGACCCGAATTTCGGTTCGCTCTACGACCTCTTCGCCGGCATCTTCCGCGAGCCCTGGGTGGTGCAGCGCTTCATGAAGGAGGTCTCGGAAGGCGACAAGCGCATCATCCTGATCGACGGCAAGGCGGCGGGCGCGGTCAACCGGGTGCCGGCGACCGGCGACCTGCGCGCCAACATGGTGCGCGGCGGTGCAGCCAGGCCGACCGATCTATCGAAGCGCGAACTCGAAATCTGCGAGGCCATCGGCCCGACGCTGCGCGAGCGCGGCCTGCTGCTCGTCGGCATCGACGTGATCGGCGGCAACCTGACCGAGATCAACGTGACGGCGCCGACCGGCGTGCGCGCGATCAAGAAGCTCGGCGGCCCGGATCTGGCGGCGCAGCTGTGGGATGTGATCGAGGCGAAGCGGTAGGCGAGGGGCGAATAACGAGTGGCGAGTGGATGCTCGCTCCACTCGCTATTCGCCACTCGCCACTCGCCCGCTCAACGGATTCCCCGCATCCCAGCCATAGCGCATCGTCTCGAAGCGCATCGTCAGGGCGTCGACGAGCAGGAGCTTGCCGACCAGCGATTCGCCGAAGCCGGTGACGGCGCGCACCACCTCCAGCGCCATCAGCGAGCCCATCACGCCCGCGAGCGCCCCCAGCACGCCGGCCTCGGCGCAGGGCGCGACCGTGCCGGGCGGCGGCTCCTGCGGGAAGAGACAGCGATAGGTCGGGTTGGGCTTGCCGTCGGGGCTGGCCTCATGCGCCCGGATCGTCGTCAGTGAACCGTCGAAACGGCCGAGCGCGGCGGTGACCAGCGGTCGCCGCTCATGGAAGCAGGCATCCGAGACGGCGTAGCGCGTGCTGAAATTGTCCGAGCCTTCAGCGACGATGTCGTAGAAGGCGATCAGCGCGCGGGCATTGTGCGGATCGATGCGGACGACGTGCTCCTCGACCACGACGTTGGGATTGAGCCCGCGGATGAATTCGGCCGCGACAACGGCCTTGTGCTCGCCGATGTCGGCGGTGCTGAAAATGGTCTGACGTTGCAGATTGGAGAGCGAGACGATGTCGTCGTCGACGATACCGATCTTGCCGATGCCCGCCGCCGCCAGATATTGCAGCAACGGAGCCCCCAGCCCGCCCGCGCCAATGACCAGAACCCGGGCATTCTTCAGCCGATTCTGGCCCGGCCCGCCGATCTCGGGCAGCACCAGATGGCGGGCATAGCGCTCGATCTCAGCGTCGTTCAGGCTCATCCCCTAGGGTTAAGCCGATCCTGCCGCTCCTGCAATCGCCGCGAAGAACGGCCGCAGGATCATGGCGCGGTCCCGGCTTGGCCGCGTCGCCAAGCCATGCCATCGTAAGCTCAGACAGGGCGGGAAAACCGCCCCAAAGATCGAACAGGGGAATGATCCATGCGGTTGAAATCTCTCGCGCTCGCGCTTGCCGGCGTCGCCCTTTCGGCCGTGGCCGCGATGGCTCAGCAAGCGATCAAGCCGGCGGTCGTCTATGACAAGGGCGGCAAGTTCGACAAATCCTTCAACGAGGCCGCCTATATCGGCGCGGAGAAGTTCAAGGCCGAGACCGGCGTGGAGTTCCGCGATTTCGAGCCGACCAACGAAGCCCAGATCGAGCAGGCGCTACGCCGCTTCGCCCGCGACGGCAATTCGCCGATCATCGCCGTCGGTTTCTCGCAGGCGACGGCCCTGCAGAAGGTCGCGGCTGAGTTCCCGGACCTGAAATTCACCATCATCGACATGGTCGTAGAGCTGCCCAACGTGCAGTCGGTCGTATTCAAGGAGCAGGAGGGCTCCTATCTCGTCGGGCTCCTGGCCGGCATGGCCTCGAAGACCAACAAGGTCGGCTTCGTCGGCGGCATGGACATTCCGTTGATCCGCAAATTCGCCTGCGGCTATGTCCAGGGCGTCAAGGCGGCCAAGAAGGACGCCGAGATCTTCCAGAACATGACCGGCTCGACACCCTCGGCCTGGAACGATCCGGTCAAGGGCGGCGAGCTCGCCAAGTCGCAGATCGACCGCGGCGCCGACGTGATCTACCACGCGGCGGGCGGCACCGGCATCGGCGTGCTGCGCGCCGCCGCAGACGCCGGCAAGCTCGGCATCGGCGTCGATTCCAACCAGAACGGCCTGCAGCCCGGCAAGGTGCTGACCTCGATGCTGAAGCGCGTCGATGTGGCGACCTACGCCTCCTTCAAAGCGGCGCGAGACGGCACCTGGAAGCCCGGCATCTCGGTGCTGGGGCTGAAGGAGGACGGCGTCGGCTGGGCGCTCGACGACGCCAACAAGGCGCTGATCACGCCCGAGATGAAGGCCGCGGCCGACAAGGCCCGCGCCGACATCATCAGCGGGGCCGTGAAGGTGCACGACTACATGTCGGATTCGAAGTGCACGATGTGATCTTCGCGACAGCGAGGATCATCCCGGACGCGGCGCGGGAACCGCGGCGCGATCCGGGATCACAGGCCGAAGCACATATCCCATGAACATCACCATCCTCGGCTCGGGCGACGCCTTCGGCTCCGGCGGGCGCTTCAACAGCTGCCTGCATGTCGAGGCGGGCGGGGAGCGCATGCTGCTCGATTGCGGCGCCTCGAGCCTGGTCGCGCTCAACAAGGCCGGCATCGAACGCAACGGCATTTCGACGCTGCTGTTCACGCATTTCCATGGCGACCATTTCGGCGGCCTGCCGGCCTTCCTGCTCGACGCGCAATTCGTCTCGCGCCGCAGCGAGCCGCTGGTGATCGCGGGGCCGCTCGGCGTCGAGCACCGGGCGTTGCATGCGCTCGACGCCGATTTCCCGGGCGCCGCGACCAATGCCTGGCGCTTCCCGATCCGCTATGTCGAGGTCACGCCCGAGAGCCCCGCTTCGCTCGCCGGGATCGACGTCACCGCCTTGCCGATGGTGCATGACGAGCGCGCCGGCCCCTGCCAGGGCTACCGGCTGGCTCATGGCGGCAAGGTCTTCGCCTTTTCCGGCGACACCGCCTGGACCGAGGCGCTGGTCCCGCTCGCGGCCGGGGCCGATGTGCTGCTGGTCGAGTGCTACACATGGGACGTCAAGCTCGCCAACCATCTCGACTACGAAACACTCGCCTCGCACCGGGCAGAGCTCGAGACGGCACGAATCGTGCTGACGCATATGGGCGTCTCGATGCTCGCGCATCGCGCGCCCTTGTCCGAGGAGCGGGCGCATGACGGCATGGTGATCGCGCTGTGACGGAACCCCCGCCTTCTGCCGTGAAACCGGCCCCCGCCATCGAGTTGATCGGCATCTCGAAGCGCTTCGGATCGGTCCAGGCCAATAAGGACGTAGCGCTCAAGGTCGCCGCCGGCTCGATCCACGGCATTGTCGGCGAGAACGGGGCCGGCAAATCGACCTTGATGTCGATCCTCTACGGTTTCTACGAGGCCGATTCCGGCGAGATCAGGGTTTCGGGTGCACCGCGCAAGATTCGCTCCCCGGGCGAGGCCATCGCGGCCGGCATCGGCATGGTCCACCAGCATTTCATGCTGGTCGAGACGCTCTCCGTCGTCGAGAACGTCGTACTCGGAGCCGAGGGCGGCGCATGGCTCAAAGGCGGGCTCGCCAAGGCGCGGGCCGAGCTCGCGCGGCTCTCGCAGGAATACGGCCTCGTCATCGACCCGGACGCCATCATCGGCGATCTCTCCGTCGGCTTGCAGCAGCGCGTCGAGATCCTGAAGGCGCTCTATCGCGGCGCCGATATCCTGATCCTCGACGAGCCCACTGCCGTGCTGACGCCGCCGGAAGCCGACCAACTCTTTTGCCTGCTCAGGGCGCTGAAGCGCCAGGGCAAGACCGTGATCCTGATCACGCACAAGCTGCGCGAGATCATGGACGTGACCGATAGGGTCTCGGTGATGCGGCGCGGCGAGATGGTCGCGCATGTCGCAACGGCCGAGACTTCGCCGGCCGCCCTGGCCGAGGCGATGGTCGGCCGGCGCGTGCTGCTGCGGGTCGAGAAAGCGCCGCGCCAGCCTGGCCCGGCCGTGCTGGAGATCGCCGGGCTGTCCTATGTCGACGGGCGCAACTGCGAGACGCTCAAGGACGCAAGCCTGACGCTGCATGCCGGCGAGATCGTCGGCATCGCCGGTGTCGCCGGCAACGGCCAGAGCGAATTGCTCGAAGTGCTGGCCGGGCTGATCCAGCCCTCGCGCGGCGTGATCCGGTTGAACGGGCAGATCCTCAACGCGACCGAGCGCAACCCCGCCCGCCTGCGCAAGCTCGGACTGATGCATATCCCCGAGGACCGGCAGAAGGCCGGGCTCGTCACCGCCTTCTCGGCCGCCGAGAACGCGATCCTCGGCTATCACGACGAGCCCGCCTTCGGACCCGGCCCCTTCCTGTCGCCCGCTGCGATCGAAGCCCATGCGCGCGCGGCGTTTACGGCCTATGACGTGCGCCCGCCCGATCCCGCGTTGAAGACGGCGAAGTTCTCCGGCGGCAACCAGCAGAAGATCGTGCTCGCTCGCGAGATCGAGCGCGCGCCAAAGGTGCTGCTCGTCGGCCAGCCGACGCGCGGCGTCGATATCGGCGCGATCGAGTTCATCCATCGCCGGTTGATCGGGCTACGCGATGCCGGCGTCGCGATCCTGTTGGTCTCGGTGGAGCTGGAGGAGGTGATGGCGCTGTCCGACCGGATCCTTGCCATGTGCGGTGGGCAGATCACGGGCGAACGGGCGGCGGAGACAGCCGACGAGCGCGACCTTGGGCTGCTGATGGCCGGCGTGAGCGAGGCGGCATGAGCGCCACCCCCATCGACCTCCCGCGCTGGGCCGACGCAGGCCTGGTTCCCCTCGTATCCGTGGCGGCAGCCCTCGTCGTCGCAGGCCTCGTCGTCATCGGCATCGGCGAGAGCCCGCTGGAGGCGACGACATTGCTGCTGCGCGGCGCGCTGGGCAGCGCCGAGGGTGTCAGCTTCACGCTCTACTACACGACGAACTTCATTTTCACAGGGCTTGCCGTTGCCGTCGCCTTCCATGCGGGGCTGTTCAATATCGGCGGCGAGGGACAGGCGACGATCGCCGGCATTTTCGTCGCGCTCGCCTGCCTCTGGCTTGCGCCGCTGCCCGGCATCCTGCTGGTGCCGCTGGCGATCCTCGCGGCGGCGGCGGGCGGCGCGCTTTATGGCTTCATTCCCGGCTGGCTCCAGGCGACGCGCGGCAGCCATGTCGTCATCACCACGATCATGTTCAATTTCATCGCCGCGACACTCAGCGTCTACATGCTGGTCGAGGTGATCGGAAAGCCCGGCTCGATGCAGGCCGAGACACCGGAGTTCGCCCGCCACGCGATCCTGACGCCGATGCATGAATTGCTCGCGCCGCTCGGCCTCAAGCTGCCGGCAACGCCGCTGAACAGCGCCTTCCTGCTGGCGCTGGCCGCGCTCGTCGCGGTCTGGGCGCTGATCTATCGCTCGCGGTTGGGCTACGCGATCCGCACGGTCGGGGCCAATCCGCGCGCGGCCGCCTATGCAGGCATTTCGCCGGCGCGGATCATCATGGTCGCGATGGCGATTTCGGGCGCGCTCGCCGGCGGCCTTGCCGTCAACGAGGTCATGGGCGTGCAGCACCGGCTGCTGCTCGATTTCACCGCCGGCTATGGCTTCGTCGGCATCGCGGTCGCGCTGATGGGGCGCGGCCATCCGGTCGGCGTCGGGCTCGCGGCGCTGCTGTTCGGCGTGCTCTATCAAGGCGGAGCGGAGCTTTCCTTCGACAAGCCGAGCATCACCCGCGACATGGTCGTCGTCATCGGCGGCGTCATCATCCTGTTCGCCGGAGCGCTGGACGGGCTGTTCCGGCGGCTGGTGGCAGGCCTGCTGCGGCTGGGGCGTCCGGCATGACAATCATCTCGCAAGGAAACACGCCTGTCGTCCCGGGCGACCCACCGGGTCCGGCTTTCAGCCGGCCCGATGGCAGGCTCAGGGAGACCCGGGATCCATGCCGGAACACGTGCCGGAAAGGTTCAGGCATGGGTCCCGGATCTCCGCTTCGCTGCGTCCGGGACGACAGCGTGTTTCCCAAGCAATACGGCTCGATCTAACGATGGAATGGGTCCAGACCATCGCCGTCGTGCTCGACTCGGCCGTCAGGCTGTCGGTCCCGCTGCTCTGCGCCGCATTGGCGGGGCTGTGGTCGGAGCGGGCGGGCATCGTCGATATCGGGCTTGAGGGCAAGATGCTGATCGCCGCCTTCGCCTCGGCAGTCGCTGCCTTCGCGACAGGCTCGGCCTGGGCGGGACTTGGCGCCGGCATCCTCGCCTCTGTCATGCTCGCGCTGGTGCATGGCTTCGCCGCGATCACCTGGCGCGGCAACCAGATCGTCTCCGGCGTCGCCATCAACATGCTGGCGGCGGGGCTGACCGTGATCCTCGGCAATGCCTGGTACGGCCAGGGCGGACGCACCCCCTCGCTCGAAGGGCCGGCGCGCTTCCCCGATTTGACGCTGCCCCTGGGCGCCTGGGCGCGCGAACATGTGCCGGTCGTGGGAACGTTCTATGACGAGGTCGTCTCCGGCCATGCCGCGCCGGTCTACCTCGCCTTTGGCTGCCTCCTTCTGACCGCGCTCGTGCTGAAGCGGACGCGGTTCGGCTTACGGCTACGGGCCGTCGGCGAAAATCCGGCGGCAGTCGACACCGCCGGCATTTCGGTCGCGGGGCTGCGCTACGGCGCGGTGATCATCTGCGGAGCGCTGTGCGGGCTGGGCGGAACCTATCTCGCCGTCTCGCAATCGGCCGGCTTCCTGCCGCATATGACCGCCGGCAAGGGCTTCATCGCGCTCGCCGCCGTGATCTTCGCCAATTGGCGCCCCTGGCCGGCGCTGGGCGCCTGCCTGCTCTTCGGCCTGCTCGACGCGGTTGCGATCAGGCTGCAAGGCGTCATATTGCCCGGCATCGGCCAGGTGCCGGTGCAGGCGATCCAGGCCCTGCCCTATCTGATGACGGTGATCCTGCTCGCCGGCTTCATCGGAAAATCGACGCCGCCGAAGGCCTCGGGCCTGCCCTATGTCAAGGAACGCTGAGCCGAGATGACCGACGAGCCTGATTTCGACGCCCTTTTCGCGGCAGCCCAACCTGTCCAGGCCAGGGCCTACGCGCCCTATTCGCGCTTCAAGGTCGGCGCGGCGCTGCTCGCCGATGACGGCGCGGTCTATTCCGGCTGCAATGTCGAGAATGCGTCCTATCCGGTCGGCGTCTGCGCCGAGGCCGGCGCGATCTCGGCCATGATCGCCGGCGGCGGGCGTGCCATCCGCGCTTTGCTCGTGCTCGGCGACGGGGATACGCTGGTCACGCCCTGCGGCGCCTGCCGCCAGCGCATCCGCGAATTCGCCGCACCCGAGACCCCGATCGCGATCGCCGGCCCAAACGGCATTCGCGCCCGCTTTTCGCTGGCCGAGCTGTTGCCAGCCTCCTTCGGACCAGACAATTTGCGCCAGTGATTTGCGCAATCGACGAGTTTTCGTCCGCATGGGTGAATCGGAAGGCCAGGGGGCGGACGAATGGCTGTTGACGCAATCTTCGACGAGGCGGCGGGAACGCTGATCGACCGCGGGGTCGATGGCCCCATCGAATGTGCCCTCGTGCTCGGAACCGGTCTCGGCCGCATCGTCGACGACATGGTCGACATGGTCACGATTCCGTTCTCGGCGATCCCCGGCTTTCCCCTGGGCGAGGTCTCAGGTCACGCCCGACAGCTCTGCTACGGCACGCTGTTCGGCAAGAAGGTGCTGATCTTCCAGGGCCGGGCGCATTACTACGAGACCGGAGACCCTGCAGCGATGCGCGTGCCGCTCGGCATGCTGACCGCCTTCGGCTCGCCGCCTCTGATCCTCACCAATGCGGCAGGCTCGCTGAAGCCCGATCTCCGGCCCGGCGGGCTCGCGCTGATCACCGATCATATCAATCTCAACGGTCCCAATCCGCTGGTCGGGGATGTCGGCGATGGCCGCTTCGTGCCGATGGTCGATGCCTATGACCCGCATTTGCGCCTGCGGCTGAAGAAGGCCGCCGCGAGCTCCGGCGCCAATCTCGGCGAAGGCGTCTATATGTGGTTCACCGGTCCCAGCTTCGAGACACCGGCCGAGATCAGGATGGCGAAGACGCTCGGCGCCGATCTCGTCGGCATGTCGACCGTGCCCGAGGTGATCCTCGCCCGGCGCTTCGGCATTCGCGTCGCCGCCATCTCGGTCATCACCAATATGGGAGCAGGCCTGCTCGGCGGCACGCCGCATCATGCCGAGACACGCGATGTCGCGACCGCCGCCTCGACCGGGTTGCGGCGCCTCTTCCGCAGCTTCCTGTCGGAGCTCTGACCCGATGTCCGACGCATCTGTCGCGGCGCGCGCGCTCGCCCTGCTCGATCTGACGGACCTTGCCGAGAATGCCGACGAGGCCGGCCTGAGCAACCTGTGCGCACGCGCCGTCGCCGCGCCCGGCCCGGTCGCGGCCATATGCATCTGGCCGCGCTTCGTCCGCCAAGCCCGCGCCTTGCTGGGCGACGGGCCGGTGCGCATCGCGACCGTGATGAATTTCCCCGGAGGCGGGACGGCCATCGCCCCGGTCCTGCGCGAGGCCGAACAAGCGCTCACTGACGGCGCCGACGAGATCGATCTCGTCCTGCCCTGGCAAGCCTTCCTCGCCGGCTTTCTCGAGAGCCCGCGCGCGATGGTCAGGCTGGTGAAATCGCGCTGCGGCGACAAGCGGCTTAAGGTCATCCTGGAGACGGGGGAATATCCCGATCTCGCCCAGGTCCAGGCCGCCGCCGAGCTCGCCATCGCGGAAGGGGCCGACTTCATCAAGACCTCGACCGGTAAGACGGCGCATTCGGCCAGCATTCCCGCCGCGCGGACGATGCTGCAGGTCATCGGGGCGACCAAGCGCCCCGTGGGGTTGAAACCCTCCGGCGGCATCAGGAGTTTGTCCGATGCCGCGAGCTATCTTGCGCTTGCCGACGCGATCATGGGGCCGGACTGGGCGACGCCGGAGAGCTTTCGCTTCGGCGCGAGCGGGTTGCACCAGGTGCTCGTCGATGTGATCGCGGGCGGTGCGGCGGGGCAAGTGAACGGACCTTACTGAGATGAAGCTGACCCAGGAGATCATCGCCGCCAAGCGTGACGGCGCTGAATTGCCGGATGCCGACATCCGGCAATTCGTCGCAGGCATCACCGACGGCTCGGTCAGCGAGGGCCAGGCCGCCGCCTTTGCGATGGCGATCTTCTTCCGCGATATGACGGCGAAGGAGCGCGTCGCGCTGACGCTCGCCATGCGCGATTCCGGCACCGTGTTGAACTGGGACGACCTGCCCGGCCCAGCCCTCGACAAGCATTCGACCGGCGGCGTCGGCGACACTGTGAGCCTGCCATTGGCGGCGGCGGTCGCGGCCTGCGGCGGCTTCGTGCCGATGATTTCGGGGCGCGGGCTCGGCCATACCGGCGGCACGCTCGACAAGCTCGACGCCGTGCCGGGCTATGTCACGCAGCCAGACATCGTGCTGTTCCGCAAGGTGGTGCGCGAGCAGGGCTGCGCCATCATCGGCCAGACCGCCGATCTCGCCCCCGCCGACAAGCGGCTCTACGCGATCCGCGACGTGACGGCGACGGTCGAGACCATCCCGCTTCTGACCTCGTCGATCCTGTCGAAGAAGCTCGCGGCCGGGCTGCATGGCCTCGCCATGGATGTGAAGTTCGGCTCGGGCGCCTTCCTGACAGATTACGGCCAGGCGCGCGCGCTCGCCGACGCGCTGGTCGGCGTCGCCAATGGCGCGGGCCTGCCGACGACGGCCTTGATGACCGACATGGACGAGCCCCTGGCGAGCGCGGCCGGCAACGCGCTCGAAGTCGCCTATGCCCTCGATCATCTGACGGGCAGGCGACGCGAGCCACGCTTCCATGAGGCGACGGTGGCGCTGGCGGCCGAGATGCTGCTGCTGGGCCGGCTCGCGGGCGATCTCACTGAAGCCCGCGCGAAGATCGAGGCCGCTTTCGCCTCGGGCGCGGCGGCAGAGCGCTTCGCGCAGATGGTCGCGGCGCTGGGCGGGCCGACGGACCTGCTGGAACGACCGGAGAAATATCTCGCGCCGGCACCGGTCGTGAAGCCCGTCTTTCCCGTTGCACCCGGCACGGTCCAGGCCATCGACACGCGCGGCGTCGGCTTCGCCATCGTCGCGCTCGGGGGTGGGCGCAGCCGCGCCGAAGACCGGATCGACCACAGCGTCGGCATCGTCGATCTCGCCGGCATCGGTGACGCCGCGGGGGCGGAACGTCCTCTCGGCATCGTTCATGCACGCAGCGAAGCCGGCTTCGCTGCCGCAGAGGCCCGCTTGCGGCAGGCCTATCGCATCGGCGAAGGTGCGGCCGGCCACGGCCCGCTCGTCACGGAACGCATCACGGAGAGTTCGCACGCATGAGTCTGCTTTTGGCCATGACAGGTTGGCATGTCGAGGATTGGCGCGCCCGCTTCCAGGCGCTGCTGCCCGACATCCCCGTGGTGATCCTCGGCGAGCCCTTCGATCGGCGCGCAGTGCATTACGTCGCGAGCTGGAAGCACCCTGAGGGGAGCCTTGCCGGACTGCCGAACCTCGCCGCGATCTTCTCGCTCGGCGCCGGCGTCGATTTCCTCTTCGCCGACCAGCGCCTGCCCGAAGCGCCGATCGCGCGTGTCGTCGATCCCGACCTGACGACGCGGATGAGCGAATACATCGTGCTGCACTGCCTGATGATCCTGCGTCAGCAGCGCCGCTATGACCGCCAGCAGCCCACCAAGAGCTGGGAGGACGACCGCCACCAGCCGGCGGCGCGCTCGGTGCGCGTCGGCATCATGGGGCTCGGCGAGCTCGGGCTTGATGCGGCACGCAAGCTCCAGGTCATGGGTTTCGACGTGGCAGGCTGGAGCCGCAGCCCCAAGAGCGTCGAGGGCCTCACTACCTTCGCCGGCGAGGACGGCATGGCCGCGTTCCTGGCGCGTACCGACATCCTGGTCAGCCTGCTGCCGCTAACACCGGAGACGAAGGGCACGATCAACGCCGCCTTGCTCGCCGGCCTCGCAAGCGATGGCCGGCTCGGCGGGCCGTTCCTGGTCAATGCCGGGCGCGGCGGCTTGCAGGTCGAGGCCGATATCATGGCAGCTCTGGAGGCCGGCACGCTCAAGGGCGCGACGCTCGATGTGTTCGAGACCGAGCCGCTGCCGGCGGATTCCCCGCTCTGGAGCCATCCGGCCGTGACGGTGACGCCGCACAACGCCGCGATGTCCGAGCCCGAGGCGGTGGCAAATCTGATCTCGGCGCAGATCCGACGCCTGGAAGCCGGCCAGCCGCTGGAGCATGTCGTCGATCCCCAGCGGGGATATTGATTTTCGGCGAATAGCGAGTGGCGAATGGCGAATAGAGAGCGGTACCTATTCGGCACTCGCCCTTCCGTCATCGCTTCGTCATCCCACCGTCGCGGCGCTGAAACGCGGTCCCGCCAAGTCCTCTGGGTCATTCCCCCAGCCCGGAGCGTTCCATGCGCCTGTCCCTCGTCGCAGCCTTGCTGCTGTCATCGACCATCCTCGCCGGCGCCCAGGATGCGCAGAAGGAATTCCCCGCCAAGCTCGCCGGCCATGCCCTGCTGCCGGCCAACACGATCATCGCCGCCCCGGCCGATGCGCCGGCCGACCTCAAGGTCTCCGGCAAGTTCGTCACGCCCGGCAAGCGCGTCGAGGCGGTCGGCACGGTGATGGGTACCTCGGGCGGGCGCCCAACCGGCCTGTCGACGCCGTTTGCCGGCCAGCCGGTGCAGGGCTTCTCCGGCATTCGTTCGCTTGGCAATGGCGAGTTCCTGGTGCTGACCGATAACGGCTTCGGCGCCAAGGCGAACTCGCCGGACGCGATGCTGTTCTTCCACCGCCTCAAGGCCGATTTCGCCAGCGGCAAGATCGAGCGGACCGCGACCACCTTCCTGCACGACCCCGACAAGAAGATCCCCTTCCGCATCGTCCATGAGGGCACGGAGAAGCGCTATCTGACCGGTGCGGATTTCGATCCGGAATCGATCCAGCCGATCGGCGGCAAATTCTGGATCGGCGAGGAGTTCGGCCCCTATCTCATCCGCGTCGACGCCGACGGCAAGGTCGAGGCCGTGTTCGAGACGCTCGTCGACGGCAAGCCCGCCCGCTCGCCCGACCACTACGCCGTGACCACGCCCAACGCGCCCAACCTCCCGGTCGAGTTCAATGTCCGCCGCTCCAAGGGTTTTGAGGGCATGGCGCAGTCGCCCGACGGCCGCTTCCTCTATCCGCTGCTGGAAGGCCCGCTCTGGAACGCCGAGACCAAGGGCAATGAGGAGGTCGACGGCAAGGAGGTGCTGCGCATCCTCGAATTCGACGTGGCTGCCGAGAAGTGGACCGGCCGTTCCTGGCTCTTCCCGCTGGAAGCCAAGGGCAACGCCATCGGCGACTTCAACATGATCGACGCCACGACAGCGCTCATTATCGAAAGAGATAACGGCGAAGGCACAGCCGACAGGGCCTGCGCCGCTGGCCAGAAGGGCCCCGACTGCTTCCACGACCTCGCCAAGTTCAAGCGCATCGTGAAGATCGAAATGACCGACGCCAATGTCGGCAAGCCGGTGCGCAAGGTCGGCTTCATCGACCTCTTGAAGATCGCCGACCCGGACAAGAAGGCCAGGCAAGGCGCCATCGACGGCGTGCTGCCCTTCCCCTTCTTCACCATCGAGAACGTCGATGTGGTCGACCGCGCCAACGGCATCATCGTCGTCGGCAACGACAACAACTTGCCCTTCTCCTCCTCGCGCGATCCGAAGAAGGCCGACGACAATGAACTCGTGCTGCTCTCGGTGAAGGAACTGCTCGACGCGAAGTGAGCCGGTCCGCACGCCTGCTCCTCCAAGTCGTGGACAGGCAAGTTGCGGACAGGTAAGTCTCCAACCTGGAAGTCTCCATTCAAGTCATGGCCGGCCTTTGGCCGGCCATGTGCGTTAGGGAAACCTGCCCTTGAATGGCTGTTTCCACAGGATTATATTGACAGGCACCAAGCACTCCATGTGCGAGGGCGGTGGTTTGGATGATCGACACTCAAGGAGGTGATCATGTTGACCGCGAATACGGACGGCAGACGGCCGCAGGACTTGTGCAACCTCATCCTGGCCGCGTGCCTGTTCATCTCTCCCTGGATTTTCGGCTTCGTGGGCGAGGCTATGCCCACCCGAAACGCCTGGATCGTCGCCGTGGCGCTCGCCCTGGTGGCCTTCGCGGCGCTTTCAGCCTTCGCCGAATGGGAGGAATGGGTGAACCTGGCGCTCGGCGTTTGGCTGATGGCGGCCCCCTGGATGCTCGGCTTTACCGGCAACTTCAACGCGTTCTGGACCCATATGATCCTCGGCGCCTTGACGGCAGCGGTATCGGCCTGGGCGGTCTGGGACTATCGGCACGAGCCACACGCCACGGCCTGATCGGGCCGTGACATGACGCTATGGCCCGCCGCCGCGAGGCGACGGGCTTTTTTCGTGTCCGCAACCCGTCAGGCCACGCGCTTATCCGCGGAATCGCAGAGATCGACGAGCAGGCAGCGGCCGCATTCGGGCCGGAGCGCCTTGCAGGTGTAGCGGCCATGCAGGATCAGCCAGTGATGCGCATGCCGGCCGAACTCCCGCGGCACAGCTTTCTCCAACCCCAGTTCGACCTGCAGCACGTTCTTGCCCGGTGCGATGCGCAAACGATTGGCGACGCGGAAGACATGGGTATCGACTGCGTGGGTGATCTCGCCGAAGGCCATGTTGAGCACGACATTGGCCGTCTTGCGGCCGACGCCGGGCAGCGTCTCCAGCGCCTCGCGGTTGGCCGGCACCTCGCTGCCGAACTCGGCGATCAGCTTTTCGCTCAGCGCGATCACGTTCTTCGCCTTGGTGCGGAAGAGGCCGATCGTCTTGACCAGCTCGCGCACTTGGCTTTCGCCCAGTGCCAGCATTGTCTCCGGCGTATCGGCGAGCGCGAAGAGCTTGCGCGTCGCCTTGTTGACGCCTGCATCGGTCGCCTGCGCCGAGAGCACGACGGCGACCAGAAGAGTGAAGGCGTTGATGTGTTCGAGCTCACCCTTGGGCTCAGGCTCGACGGCGCGGAAACGCTCGAAAATCTCGCGGATTCCGGCGGCGCTGCGCGCGCGCGGCTTCGTGATCCCGGGAGCGGCGGGCGCGCGGCGTTTGGGCCTGTTCTCTTGCATCATCGAGGCGTTATAATTGGACCATGAACCCCGGCAAGCCCGATTCAGCTGCGACCGGCGACGCCTCGGCCATGGCGGCCGAGCGCCCCGTCTTCGACGCGACGATCACGCCGCATCGCTCGCTGGGGCAGAACGGCTTCCGCATCGTGATGACGCTGGTCTGCCTCTCCAGCGTGGTCTCCTCGATCCCCTTCGTCGTGCTCGGCGCCTGGCCGGTGGCGGGCTTCTTCGGCCTCGATGTCGCGGCCTTGTTCATCGCCTTCCACGTCAATTTCCGCCATGCGCGCGCCTTCGAGCGGGTCGTAGTGACGCCGCTCGAAGTGCTGCTGCGCAAGGTCTCGCATCATGGCCGCGAGGCGGTCTGGCGCTTCAACCCGGCCTGGACCAAGCTCGAGCGCCAGGAGGACGAGGATTATGGGCTGCTGCGGCTGAGCCTGGTCTCGCGCGGGCAAAGCGTCGCGGTCGCCGCCGCACTCTCGCCGCATGAGCGCGAGGGCTTTGCGGACGCGCTGGGCGTGGCACTTGCGAGCGCGAGGCGCGGCCCGGACTACGGAGCGGCCTGACAGACCCGCGTCAGGCCTGTCAAATGTCAGCTTTTCCGGTGTGAATCTTTCGGATGCGAGCCTTGGCCGCCACCATCATTCCGCTGATTTCGGCTGCGATCATCGTCGGATTGATCGCAACTTTGCTCGTCAGCAAATCGGGAGCGCGGATGCCCAACGCCGACGAGGATGCGCCAGGGCAGAGCGGCGAGGAGCGGGTGCGCGCCTACGGGCTGGTGCTGCGCGACCAGCTCGACCGGACGGCGTTCGGGCCGGAACTGCCGCGCATGGTCTGGCGCAAGCTCATGACATGCCCGCCCGGAGAGGGGCTGGTGCGCGAGTTCCACCGCGATTTCTGCGGGCAGGGCCTGATCCGCACTCAAGACGGCGTCAAGCTCTGCGATATCTTCGACGGCGGCCATAATACCGGCGATGCGATCACGTCCTGGCCAAGCGAGGAGGCATTCGTTGGCTTCTTCGCTGCTCAGTCGGACCATAGCTGCAGCGGCTGGGACGAGACCTCGGCCGTCTTCGCGACACAGGATGAATGGTATCGCAACAACCAGCGCCTGACGCGGGAGGGGTTGCGGGTTTTCGCCGCCGCGCTAAAGCCGCGCTGAACGGCTCGCGCGAATTTTTCGCTCTGAACAGACGAGTTCTGTCGCTGACCATCCAGGATCGATGCGATTATGATTGTGCCAACCGCTGTATGGCTTGGCCGACCGGCGCATCACCCTTTGTGAGCTCAATGATGATGCGGTTGACTGCCGGATTCTCGATAATCTCAACGAGCGCCGTCGCAACGTCGTCTCGCGTGACCTCACCATTGGGAATTGCCAAACCCGCTCGCACCATGCCGGTGCCGGGGTCGCTTAACAATGTCCCCGGTCGGAGGATCACCCAATCCATATCCGTTTCCGCCAGATGGACATCGGCCAGCTTCTTCACAGCCATGTAGTTTTCGAAAGTATCGGATACGTATTTGCCACGGAACGCTTCGGGGAAAGCCGAGACTAGGAGAAAGCGCCTGATGCCGGCCTCTTGGGCAGACGCCACCGACAACTCCAACCCACGACCGTCGATTGCATTGGTCATCTCCGTGCCACCCTTCCCGCCAGCTCCGGCAGAAAAAACCACCACGTCGCTATCAGCCATGAGCCGAGCTAATTGGGACACATCAAGTTCCGTAAGGCTCCCTAGTACCGGAGTAGCGCCCAGTGCCATGAGTTCATCCGCTTGCCCCGGCTTGCGGTACAGCGCCCTTGTTTGATGACCGCGCTCGCTCAACTGGCGTGCCAGCGAACGCCCGATCTTGCCCGCTGCGCCAACAACGAAAACCTTTTGCATGGCGCTCTCCTGATTGGATGGCCGAGGAACCGTGCCATACCTCGTATGGCCCTCTGTTCCATTTCTGTGGCGCGAGTCCAGAACCTGATCTCATCAGTGAGCCGATCCCACACAGTCAAGCAATAGCTTGGGTTGAAGCTGGACCATCCGGCGACTAGCTGCGGAATGTCCACTTGCCACCCACCTGCGACCTCGAAACGTCTGCTGATGGGCAAGGCCGCGGTGCCCTTCCACGAGTCGGAAGGACGTCGTGGGGGGTACCAAGCGTTAGATTCCATCCACCAGGAGCTCTGAACCAGCTCCGTCAGGGCTTGCTCCGTCAGGGCTTGGTGTCGAGGAACGTCCGAACCAATTTGGTGGTCGCAGCCGGGTTCTCCTCCATGATCCAGTGTCCGGAATCGGGGACGATTGCGCCTCGAACATCGCTGGCCGCGAACTTCATCACCTCGGCCATGGTCAGCCCGAAGGACTTTTCGCCGCCCAGCGCCAACACAGGCATGGTCAGCTTGCCCGCTGCCACGAAAGCCTTGTTGTCGATCGCATCCTGATCGAAGGCGGCAAACTGCGCGAAGCCGGCATGCATCGCGCCCGGCTTGGCGTAAAGCGCGGCATAGTGCCGGCGCGAGGCTTCGGTGAAGCGGCTCGGCGTAGCGGAGAACTCGTTCCAGAACCGGTCGAGATAGATGCGCTCGCGGCCGGCGACGAGCCGCTCCATATCAGGCCCACCGAAGCGGAAATGCCAGAGCAGCGGGTTCTTGAGGATCTCTTCCCAGGGGCCGACACCCGGCAAGGGCGCGTCGATCAAGACGAACTTCGTCACGCGGTCGCGGTGCAGGGCGGCGAAGGCGTAGCCGACCATATTGCCGATGTCGTGGGTGACCAGACCCGTCTTCTCGATCTTGAGCGCGTCGAGAACCCCGGCAACGTCGCCGCCCTGTGTCTTCTTGTCGAAACCGCCCTTGGGCTTGGACGAGAGGCCCATGCCACGCAGGTCGGGAACGATGACGGTGTGGTCGCGGACGAGATCGGCCGCCAATGGCGCCCACATATCGCCGGTCTCGCCATAGCCGTGCAACAGGACCACCGCCGGGCCCTTGCCACCGATACGGACATGGATGGTGGTGCCGTTGGTCGCGATCTGCTGGGTGCGGAAAGCCGCGGGGAAGGGAGCGACCTGCGCCGATGCCGGCATTGCCAGCAGAACGATGCCGACCATGGCGGCCAGAATGCGAAACATGTCGATTCCTTCCAATGGCTGCGCGAGCGGACGCTCAAAACGGCTCGCCAGGACAATGCCCCTGCCGCATCGTCAGGTATAGACGTGGAATAAGCGAGCTGGCTTCGGATTGGCGCATGATGATGACATGTGACGGAGACGCGGCCTTCATCGCGGAAGCCGAAGCGGGCCCGACCATCGCCTCAGCCATTCCCCGCATGCGACTTGCCAGCTTTCGGGTGGAGTCCGTCCCCTTGCATCCCTAGTTTCGCAGCATGACATTCGATGCGAGGTTGATCCCATGACCGCTCATATCCAGAAGCTCGGTGCGATGACCCCGACACGCTTCACCAACGCCGTGCTGGCGCGCGCCACTGAGGCCATGCCGGCCGGGGCCGATTTCCCCTCGACCGCGCCCGGTTCCGATTACGACACGGTGCGCCGGATCCTGGCCTTCATCACCGAGACATGGCGCGAGCAGCCGACGATCGAGGCGATCTCGGAAGCAGCCGGCGCGACGCCGACCGATGTCCACCATCTCTTCCGGCGCTGGTGCGGGCTCACCCCCAAGGCCTTCCTGCAGGCGATCACACTCGACCATGCCAAGGGCCTGCTGGGCGCCTCCGCCAGCATCCTCGACACCGCCTACGAGGTCGGGCTGTCGGGGCCCGGGCGGCTGCACGATCTCTTCGTCACCCATGAGGCGATGTCGCCGGGCGAATGGAAGGCCGGCGGCGGCGGCTTGCGATTGTCCTATGGCTTCCATGCCTCGCCCTTCGGCGAAGCGCTGATCGTCGCGACCGATCGCGGATTGGCGGGGCTCGGCTGGGTCTCGACTTCAGTCGATGGCGGCAAGGTCGTCGGCGGACGGGCCGAGGCGCTGGCGGACATGATGCGGCGCTGGCCCCATGCCGACTACCATTACGATCCCATGGCGACGAAACCCTATGCGGCGCGCATCTTCGATCCCGCCGCCTGGTCGGCCGAGACGCCGCTGCGCGTCGTGCTGATCGGCACGGATTTCGAGGTCCGGGTCTGGGAGACCCTGCTCAGGATTCCGGTCGGCTGCGCCACCACCTATGGCGATGTCGCAAGCCATATCGGCAAACCGAGCGCCGCGCGCGCCGTCGGCATGGCGGTCGGCAAGAACCCGATCTCCTTCGTCGTGCCCTGCCATCGCGTGATCGGAAAATCCGGCGCGCTGACGGGCTATCACTGGGGTCTGACGCGCAAGCGCGCCATCCTGGGCTGGGAAGCCGGGCAGACGGCAGGCGTGGCGGGCTGAACCGCTACGGCCTCAAATACATGTCCCAGCAGGGCGCGAGCGCCACAAGCTTGCGCCCCTCCAGCGCCGCAGCGAAATGCGTCGCGATCGCCACACGCGCTGGCGTCGGCGGGCATTTCGGCGCGAGGATCGCGTCCGTCGCCCGCAAAGCCTCCAGCGTCGCCGGCGTAACGGCCGGGTTGGAGCGGCCCGGATCGATGCCGATCGGAACATGCCGCGGGGCGGCGCGGCCGAGCAGGTGATTGACCGGGTCGGCGAAATCGAGCGTGAAGATGCCCTCGAGCCGGCGGCTATTATTGGCCTCCCAGGCGCGAATGGCCGAGACCGCCTGCTGGACCTCCATCAGCCAGGTCGCCTGGTAGTCGATCTCCGAAAAGAGGATCGAGGCGGGCAGGACGCCCCGGAGCGTCAGGTCGCGATAGGTCTGCTGATGGGCCGCATAGTGCTCCAGCATGTCAGTGCCGCGCGCGAGATATTCGGACTTCAGGCTGACGCGGCCGAGCGGTCCGAGATCGGGCACGGCAAGCGCGACATAGCCGGGCGCCCCCAGCAGCGCACGGGCTGCGCGCTCGACGACGATCACCAGGCTGGGCAGCGTGACCGCGAGCGCCAGGACCAGCACAATCGGCCTGAGCACGTCGCCCTGGCGCGCCCGCCATTGCAGCAGCACCAGCAGCAGCACCGGCCAGAGCCCGAAGAATTCGAGCGAGCCGGTATTCTGCGTTTCGAAGAAGGCCAGCGCCGCGAAGACGGCCATGAACCAGCCGAGCGGCGAGGCGACGACCGCGCATGCTCCGGCGACTGTCGGTCGCACCCCGTCGCGCCAGGCCGCGACGGCAAGCGCGCCGATCAGCGCCAGGGAGGGCCCAACGACATTGAACTTCACCGAGGCGACGGTGAGGAAGCGCGGCAGCAAGGTGCCGGTGTTGAGCGAGATCAAGATCAGAATGTCGCGCAGATAGGCGCGCACGATCCCGGTCGCGAGATCGAGCAGGCCGAGCGCGACAAGGACCGCCACAGCAGCGAGCAGGGCCTCGCGCAGGCGCAGGCGGCCGGCGATAAGCGCGTAGCCAACCAGCAGCGCGCCAGCGACAGCGCCTGTGATCTTGACCAGGAACAGCGTCAGCATCAGCACCGCGACGAGGCCGGTCAGGAGCCTGCGATGCCCAACGAAGAGCAGCGTCGCCACCAGCAGATAGAGCAGCAAGGCGATATGGCGGTTGTAATGGCCGAAGCCGTCGAAGCCCGGCGCGGGATAGAGGCTATGCAGATTGATCGGCAGCAGCGCAAAGATCAGGAAAGGCAGGACGAGCGCCAGCGCCTGGCTCCGCGAGCGCCGCTGGACATCGATGACGAGGGCGGCGAGCACGGGCAGCGCGATCGGCAGCAGCGCCCAGTTGACCAGCAGCATCGGCTGCGCCTGGGCAAACAGAGCAGCAAGCCCGGCCGCGAGATAATAACCGAGCGGGCCGACCGGCGCGAAGAAGTCGTTGCTCGGCACCTGCCCGAGGCGGATGCGATGGATCGCGTCGAGATAGACGTCAGTGTCCCAGTAATTCGCGCCGAGCGGCAGGCGCAGCGGCAAGGCAAGACCGCACAGAACCAGCAGGAGGAAGACTGCAAGCCAGAAAACCGGCGCGCCAAGCAGACGCGGCAGGGCTTTCTGTCTGTCTTCCGCCGTCACAAGGCCCGATGTCATCGCCCTCTCCCGCTGCAAAGCTGCGGAAGACTGCCAGAGAAACCTTACTCGAAGGCTTCCTTCCCTCAAAGAACGGTCAAATTCCCTGCCCTCAATCGCCGCGTGCCAGAGCAACCTCCGATCCATCCGGATCGTTCGATTGCTCTGGTTTTTTGTCTCAACGCGTTTTCTTCACGCGAACCGGCACCCACTTCGTTCGAAAACGCTCTAGATTTCCGCGAAGCGCGCCGGGAGCTCGAAACCCCAGCCCAGCGGATCGTCGGCCTCAATGGTGAAGACGCCCTCGCCGGCGAAATGACCGGTTCCTCCGACCGCGACCGTCACAGCGCCGGGAGCCGGATAATCGGCATGGCCGAGAACGCGCCCCGAGAACGCGCCACCGGTGATGCTGCGGAAAAGCCGGGTCCGACTGGGACCAATCAGGCCCTTGGCATGGTCCAGCGCCATCCTGGCGGTGACGCCGGAGCCTGTCGGCGAGCGGTCGATCTGGCGCTCGGCGAAGACGCAGAGATTGAAGCTCGTCTCGTCGCGCCCCGCCTCGTCGGTGACGATCGTGCCGTAGAGAAAGCCGAGATCGGGCTCGGTCGGGTGAGTGATCGCTGGCCCGGCGCGGACAGCGTCTGTGAGCGCGCCGGCCGCCTCGACGATCCGCGCGACCGGCGTCTCGAACAGGTCGAGCCCGAGGCGGGAGGCCGGCAGGATGCAGTAGAAGGCGCCGCCATAGGCGATGTCGGTGGTGATCGGCCCCAGGCCCGGCACATCGACGACCCGATCCCGAACCTGGACGAAGGCCGGCACGCTCTCGAAGGTCACGGTGCCGAGCTTCCCGCTGTTGACCTCGCAGGCAAGCCTGACCAGCCCGCAAGGCGCCTCGATGGCGAAGCGCGTGACCGGCTCGACCGCCGGCACCAGCCCGTGCTCGATCGCATAGCGGCCGAGCGCAATGGTCGCGTGGCCGCACATGGTCGAATAGCCTTCATTATGCGTGAACAACACGCCGAAGGCGGCATCGTGATGCGACGCCTTGACCGGGATGACACCATACATGCCGGCATGGCCGCGCGGCTCCAGCATCATCGCGCGCCGCAGATGGTCGTGCTGCTCGCGGGCTTGCCTGCGCTTGTCGAGGATGGTGGCGCCCGTGAGCTCAGGATAGCCAGCGGTGACGATGCGAACGGGCTCGCCGCAGGTGTGGTAGTCGAGATAGCTCAGGCGCATTGCTTTTCTCCAACGTCATTGCGAGCGTAGCGAAGCAATCTAGGAGACGTAGCGCGAGCCCTCCTGGATTGCTTCGCTCCGCTCGCAATGACGGCAAATTCAATCATACCTCGACGGCACTCCGGCGAGGCGGATCGCATCCAGGGCGCGTACAGCTATCGGCGGCAACATCGCAGGCGAAAGCCAGCGCGGCTTGCAGATCGCTGCGTGTCGCCAATGCAAGGTTTTGCCCGAGCAGACCGCGCCCTGCCAATACGGACAGAACGCCGCCGATGAAGGTGTCACCGGCTCCGACCGTATCAGTCACCACCACGGACGGCGCGGCACTCTCGATCAGGCCATCGGCACCGTGGCAGGACGCGCCCTGCACACCACGCGTCACCAGCACGCATGTCGCGCCAAATCTGCTCGCGCCAAGTCCGTGCCAATGCGCCACGACCGTCTCGGCCGACCAGTCCGGGTGCAGCCAGGCGAGGTCGTCCAGACTGACCTTGACGATGTCTGCGAGCGCGATGCGCTGCTCGATCAACGCTGTCGCGAGCGCCCGCTCGGGCAGCACCGAGGCGCGAATGTTGACGTCGTAGCTGATGCTCGCGCCCTGCGCCTTCGCGCTCTCGATCAGCGCCAGCGTCGCCTCGCCGGACGGGCCGACCGTCGCGCCGAAGGAGGTGGCGTGGAGGTGGACGACGCCAGGAGGACAGGAGCGCGGCGTCCCCTCCGGCTCGGCATGAGCCGTGCCGTCGAGATAAAGCCCGAATTCAGGCACGCCTCCGGGCCCGAGCGGAGCGACGACCGCGATGGCGCTGGGACGAGCGCTGTCATGAACCAGGCCGGCATCGATGCCCTCGGTGGCAAGGGCCGTGCGAAAGCGCCGGCCAAGCGCATCGGTCGAGAGCGCTCCGGCATAAGCGACGCTCGCGCCGAAGCGGGCGAGCGCCAGCGCAGCGTTGAAGCCGGAGCCCCCGAGCACCGCCTCGTAATGCCTGCCCTCGCCGTCGCGCGGGATGAAGTCGCCTATCGCCTCGCCGGTGACGAGGATCGTCCCTTGCGTCACAGCAGCCCGCGCTTGGCCAGGCTGCGCATCAGATGCGAGGCACCGAAGGTCCAGGGTTCGCACTCATCGGTACGGCGCATACGGTTGACCAGCGCGCCAAGCTCGGGGGCGGCGATGGTGACGATGTCGCCGTATTTATGGGTGAAGCCGCCGCCGACCGTGTCGCGATCCTTGATCGGCGCGAACATGGTGCCGAGATAGAGCGCAGCCCCATCCGGATACTGGTGGTGCGGCCCGAGCATCTGCTTGGCGAGATCGGCCGGATCGCGGCTGATTTTGGCGATCGAGGACGAGCCTTCCAGCGTGAAGCCGTCCTCGCCCTTGACCGTCAGCGAGACGGTGGTCCTGCGGACATGATCGAGCGAGAAACCGGCGTCGAAGAGGCGGATGAAGGGACCCACCGCCGCTGCCGCATTGTTGTCCTTGGCCTTGCCGAGCAGCAGCGCCGAGCGGCCCTCGACATCGCGCAGATTGACGTCGTTGCCGAGCGTCGCGCCGACGATCGCGCCGGTCGAGGCAACGATCAGCACGATCTCCGGCTCGGGGTTGTTCCAGGTCGAGGCGGGATGGAGGCCGGCGTCAAAGCCGGTGCCGACCGAGGACATCGGCGGTGCCTTGGTGAAAATCTCGGCGTCAGGCCCGATGCCGACCTCGAGATACTGGCTCCAGGCGCCCTGCTCGATCAGAACCTCCTTGAGATGCATCGCCTCGGGCGAGCCGGGCTTGAGCTTGGAGAGATCGTCGCCGATGAGCTTGCCTATCTCCTCACGGATAGCCACCGCAGCGGCCGGGTTGCCGCGCGCCTTCTCCTCGATCACGCGCTCCAGCATCGAGACCGCGAAGGTGACGCCGGCCGCCTTCACGGCCTGAAGGTCGAGCGGCGAGAGCAGCCAGGGCTTTGACGGGTTGCGCGCATCGATCGGCGTGTTCGCCAGAATCTCGGCAAGCGAGCCGATCGCCTCCCCCTTCGCAGCCTTCAATGCAGCGGCTGGGTCGGGCGCCTCGCAGAGATCGCGCATGGTCGGGAAGGTGCGCGTGACATCGACGAGCTGCCCCTCCCGCAAGACCACGACGGCGGGCCCGGCGACATCCGGCAACCAGGCGCGGCCTGCAAGCGCCGCGGCTGCGGCGTCCGCCGGCAAAGTGTTTTCGGGCGTCAAGGCGAGCGTCATCGTGATGTTCCATCGGCACGGCGGAGTGGGGTGCGGAGAACAGCCGCTTCCAGCCATTTGCGCAAGCCCCGCCCGGCGCATGGGCCTAGAGGCTGTCATGGACTCTGGGCCCTTGCTGCCGCCTCGGTTCTCATCCCCAGGATGCTGCGCCTGCAAGATTTCGAGCGATCAAGACTGGGGAAACCGCCGAGCTGCCCCTTGGCGAGCGTCATCCTTTTGTCGTTGAAACGTCACCTGCGCTTCATGCTAGCTTGCGCACCAACGACAAGAGCCGCCATGCCGTGCGCAAGGGTGGATAAGGGAGACGACATCAATGACAGTGAAATCGACGATCCTGATCTCGGCCGCCGCTTTCGTGCTCGCGGGCGCAGCTCCTGCCCTGGCGCAGACCGAGATCCAGTGGTGGCATGCGCTGACCGGCGCCAATAACGACGTCGTGGTGAAGCTCGCCGAGGATTTCAACGCCTCGCAGAAGGACTACAAGATCGTCCCCGCCTATAAGGGCTCCTATCCCGACACGCTGAATGCCGGCATTGCCGCCTTCCGCGCCGGCACCGCGCCGCATATCCTGCAAGTCTTCGAAGTCGGCACCGGCACGATGATGTCGGCCAAGGGCGCGATCAAGCCCGTCTTCGAGTTGATGAAGGAAGCCGGCGAAACATTCGATCCGAAGGCCTATCTGCCTGCGATCACCGGCTATTATTCCACGGCCAAGGGCGACATGCTCTCGATGCCGTTCAACTCGTCCTCGATGGTGATGTGGTACAACAAGGACGCCTTCAAGAAGGCGGGCCTGAACCCCGACGCGCCGCCCAAGACCTGGCCCGAGGTGTTCGAGGCCGGCAAGAAACTGAAGGCCGCCGGCTTCGATAAATGCGGCTTCACCAATGCCTGGGCGACCTGGGCCAACATCGAGCAGTTCGGTGCCTGGCACAATATCCCGATCGCGACCAAGGGGAACGGGCTCGACGGCTTCGACGCCGTGCTGAACTTCAACAGCCCGCTCTTCGTCAAGCACCTGACCAATCTGGTCGAGCTGCAGAAGGACAAGACCTACGATTATTCCGGCCGCACCAATAATGGCGAGGGCCGCTTCACCTCGGGCGAATGCCCGATCATGCTGACCTCCTCGGGCTTCTTCGGCAACGTCAAGGCGAACGCCAAGTTCGACTGGGCCAATGCGCCGATGCCGTATTACCCCGAAGCCACCGGCGCGCCGCAGAACTCGATCATCGGCGGCGCCTCGCTGTGGGTGATGGGCGGCAAGAAGGCCGACGAATACAAGGGCGTCGCCAAGTTCTTCACCTTCCTGTCTGACGTCGACCGCCAGGTGAAGCTGCATACCGAGTCCGGCTATCTGCCGATCACCAAGGCGGCCTATGAGAAGGTCAAGGCGTCCGGCTTCTACAAGGACAAGCCCTATCTCGAGACGCCGATCCTGGAGCTGACCAACAAGGAGCCGACCGAGAATTCGCGCGGCCTGCGCTTCGGCAGCCTGGTCCAGATCCGCGACATCTGGTCGGAGGAGATCGAAGCGGCGCTGAACGGGCAGAAGACGCCGAAGGCGGCGCTGGATGCAGCCGTCGAGCGCGGCAACCAGATGCTGCGCCAGTTCGAGCGCACCGCGTCGCGTTGACCATGAGACGCATGGCGAGATGGCGAATGGCGAGTAGACGAGGAACGATGCCCTCTCATCCCATTCGCCACTCGCCATTCGCCATTCGCTTCTTCCCCCAACCCACCATTCGCCCATGACCAAGAACGCCTATTTCAGCGGCCTGACGATCCCGGTCCTGCTGCTCGCGCCGCAGCTGGTGATCACCGTGCTGTTCTTCTACTGGCCGGCGAGCCAGGCGGTCTGGCAGAGCTTCCTGCTGCAGGACGCCTTCGGCACCTCGACCGAATTCGTCTGGTTCGAGAACTATCGCGATCTGTTCGCCGATCCCGGCTACTACAAGGCGCTGATCAACACCGCGATCTTCTCCTCCTTCGTCTGTGTGCTCTCGCTGTCGATCGCGCTGCTCTTCGCCGTGATGGCCGACCGGCAGATCAGGGGCGCCGAGATCTACAAGACATTGCTGATCTGGCCCTATGCAGTCGCGCCGGCGGTGGCCGGCGTGCTCTGGATCTTCATGTTCGATCCCTCGCTGGGCATGCTGGCGCGAGGCCTCAACAGTCTCAGCATAGCCTGGAACCCGCGCCTCAACGGCAATGACGCGATGACGCTGGTGATCCTGGCCGCGACCTGGAAGCAGATCAGCTACAATTTCCTGTTCTTCCTCGCCGGCCTGCAATCGATCCCCAAAAGCGTGATCGAGGCGGCTGTGATCGACGGGGCCAAGCCGATGCGCCGCTTCTGGACGATCATCTTCCCGCTGCTCTCGCCGACGACCTTCTTCCTGCTCACCGTCAACATCGTCTACGTCTTCTTCGACACCTTCGGCATCATCGACACCATCTCCGGCGGCGGCCCTTCGGGGGCGACCGAGACCTTGGTCTACAAGGTCTATTCCGACGGCAAGGGTGGCTCGAATCTGGGCGGCTCGGCGGCGCAATCGGTCGTCCTGCTGATCATGGTGATCGGTATGACGGCGATCCAGTTCCGCTTCATCGAGCGCAAGGTGAGCTATTGATGCGCCGGCGCCTCGCATGGCTTGTGTCCGTCGGGCTTATGTCGGCATCGGCAGCCCTGATCGTGGCTGCTCATGCGCAGGCCCTTCAGACCACGCCTGCATCGCCTGCTCGCATGATCGACGCCTGGCCCGGCATTGTCCTTTTCTGCATGCCCTCGCGCCAGGAATGGGGCGCGACAGCATGCGGCGTCGCCGCCCGGGAAGCCGAACGGCAAGCCGCGGCCGCCTCGATCAAACTCATCGCGGTCAGCGCGGCGGAGGCCGGTCTTTCCGTGGGGCCAAACAGCGCAGCACCCTCCTTCGTCTGGCCACAGGCGCTGCGGCTCTTCCTGCAGTTTCACCCCGTCGGAGAGGGCTCGAAGCGATGGCGGCTGTCGACGAAGGCCTATGAGCTCACGCCGCCCGCACCGGAACAGGCCGGGCAGGCGCCGAAATGGCATTATGTCTACGACCATTTCTCGGTGCTGGATGAGGGCAAGGAGATCCGCGCGACGGAGGAGGCCGCGCCGCCGCTGCTCGAGCTGTTTTTTGCCACCATGACGAAACCACGGAGCTAAGCGCGTGATCGGCTTCACCGAAAGAGGCGAATATTGATGGTCGAAGACCGCCGCCTGGGCGATGCGATCGCCTATGTCATCCTGACGATCGGGGTTCTGATCGTCGCCTTCCCGGTCTGGCTGACCTTCGTCGCCTCGACCTGGGACGCCTCGACCATCATCAACGGCAAGCTGCCGCTCTGGCCGGGACCGTATTTCCTGGAGAACTACCACCGCATCCTGTTCATCGGCACCTCGGGCACGACGCGCGAGCCGGTCGCCGGGATGATGCTGAACTCCTTCATCATGGCGATGGCGATCGCGCTGGGAAAGATCTTCATCTCGGTGCTCTCGGCCTATGCCATCGTCTATTACCGCTTCCCGTTCCGGATGGCGGCGTTCTGGATCATCTTCATCACGCTGATGCTGCCGGTCGAGGTGCGCATCTTCCCGACCTTCAAGGTCGTCTCCGACCTCAACATGCTCGACAGCTATCAGGGCCTCGCCGTGCCATTGATCGCCTCGGCCACCGGCACATTGCTGTTCCGTCAATTCTTCATGACGATCCCCGACGAATTGCTCGAAGCCTCCCGGATCGACAATGCCGGGCCATTCCGCTTCTTCAAGGACACGGTGATCCCGCTCTCGATGACGACGATCGCGGCTTTGTTCGTGATCCAGTTCATCTATGGCTGGAACCAGTATCTCTGGCCGCTCCTGGTGACGACGAAGGACTCGATGCAAACCATCGTCATCGGCATCAAGAAAATGATCGTCACCTCCGACGCGCTCACCGAATGGCAGCTCGCCATGGCCACCGCCATGCTGGCGATGCTGCCGCCGGTGCTCGTCGTCATCCTGATGCAGAGGCTCTTCGTGAAGGGCCTGGTGGAGACGGAAAAATAGAGGCGAATGGCAAGTAGCGAATGGCGACTGGCCGTTCCTGCTCTCCACTCGCATTCGCCACTCGCTATTCGCCCGGGAACCCCATGGCTCAAGTCACGCTCACCAACGTCAAAAAAGTCTATTTCGGCGGAGTCGAAGCCGTAAAGGGCGTGTCCTTCGACATCCCCGATGGCGGTTTCTGCGTGCTCGTCGGCCCGTCCGGCTGCGGCAAGTCCACCTTGCTGCGCATGGTTGCGGGGCTGGAGACGATCTCGTCGGGCGAGGTCACCATCGGCAATCGCGTCGTCAACCAGATCGGCCCCGCCGAGCGCGACATCGCCATGGTGTTCCAGAACTACGCGCTCTATCCGCATATGAGTGTCTACGACAACATGGCCTATGGCCTGCGCAATCTCGGCACACCCAAGGACGAGATCGACGCCCGTGTGAAGGAGGCCGCGCGCATCCTCGCAATCGAGGCGCTGCTCGAGCGGCGACCCAAGCAGCTCTCGGGCGGCCAGCGCCAGCGCGTCGCCATGGGGCGCGCCATCGTGCGCAAGCCGCAGGTCTTCCTGTTCGACGAGCCGCTCTCCAATCTCGACGCCAAATTGCGCGTGCAGATGCGCGTCGAGATCAAGAAGCTGCAGCGTGCGCTCGGCGTCACCGCGATCTACGTCACCCATGACCAGGTCGAGGCGATGACGCTCTCGGACAAGCTCGTGGTGAT
The DNA here is from genome assembly GCF_001741865.1 of Bosea vaviloviae. Taxonomy (NCBI): domain Bacteria; kingdom Pseudomonadati; phylum Pseudomonadota; class Alphaproteobacteria; order Hyphomicrobiales; family Alloboseaceae; genus Allobosea; species Allobosea vaviloviae. Next base: position 1,809,292 of record NZ_CP017147.1, on the reverse strand, counting down.
GAATGGCGGCCAGGTCGAGCAGATCGGCCTGCCGGCCGAGGTCTACAAGAAGCCCGCGAGCAAATTCGTCGCGACCTTCATCGGCTCGCCGCCGATGAACATCCTGCCTGGAACGATCGACGGGCCCGGCATCGTCGCGCTCGGCGAAGCAATCCTCGAGGCGCGCGACCTGCGCGAGGATCTGGCGGCCGGCTCTCCCGTCGAAGTCGGCCTGCGGCCCGAGGATATCGAGATCGCCTCGGAGGGCGAAGCCGGCTCATTGCCCTTCGATGTCGAGTTCATCGAGGAGTTAGGGGCGACGCAGCTCTTCCACGGCAAGCTCGCCGGCCTGCCTTTCGTGATGCAGGCGGCAACCGATGCGATTTCGGCCCAGGCCGGCCGGCTCTGGATCACAGTCAATCCGGACCGGGTGCATGTCTTCGACGTGCAGACAGGTGGCCGGCTGGGGCGGGTGTAACGCACGCGCCGACGGGGATTTGGGTGGGTTCTTCCCTTCCCCCCTGGCGGGGGAAGGTGGCAGCGCGCAGCGCTGACGGATGAGGGGGCGCCGTGAGCCCTTCCGTCTGGCCGAACACGACGCTAACCGGATAGGGCACGGCGCCCCCTCATCCGGCCCTCCGGGCCACCTTCTCCCGCGAGGGGAGAAGGGAGGAGAAGGGAAGAGGGAAGGTTCTCTTAGCTCAGTGGCGCGTATTTCACCGCACAGCCATAAGATTTGGTAGCCGCCTCGCTGATCGGCTTGCCGGCCTTCAGCTCGGCCACGGCCTGCCGGACATAGCTCTTGGCGCCGTTGAGGCTCGCCGGATTCGAGGAGGGCTTGTCGTCGATCGCGCCCATATAGGCGAGCGTGCCCTTGGGATCGACGATGTACATATGCGGCGTCGTCGTCGCTCCATAAGCGCGCGCCACCTTGCTGTTGGGGTCGAGCAGCACGGCGGCCGGCGCGGCATCGCGCTTCGCCGTCAGTTCCTTGGCCGCAGAGCCTTCGACATAACCCTGCTCGCCGACCGGCGAGGACACGACCGAGAGCCAGACGATGCCCTCCTTGGCCATATCCTTCTGCAGCGTCTGCATGGTGGCGCTGTTGTAGTGCTTCCTGACATAGGGGCAGTCTGCATTGGTCCATTCCAGGATCACGGTCTTGCCGGCGAATTCCGAGAGATTGCGCGTCTTGCCGTCGGCGTCGACGGCCTGGAAGGCAGGTGCGGGCTGGCCGATCTTCGCGGCACCCTGCGCCAGGACGGAGCCTGCGCTCAGCGAAAGGCCGGCAAGAGCGAGGCCGGCGATGAAACTCTGTCGGGTCAGGCTGGCTTTCATGGAGTGTCTCCGTCTTCAGGGGTTGGGACCTTAGAGGCTGCTATGAACCAGCGGTACGATTTGACGCTGGCGATTTTGCGCGAATGCCAGGAGTTCGAGGACGCAAACCTTCCGGTTTGCTACGAAGAACGACGCCGCAATCGCGCAAAATCGCCAGCGTCAAATCGTACCGCTGGTTCATAGCAGCCTCTAGTCAGCGGGAGGCGGTCTTGATCTCCTTGCCGGCGGCCCGACGGGCGGCCGTGACCAGCATGTCGGGCGTCAGCAATTGCGGCAGGATCTCGGGCTGCGCATCCTTCTTGCCGGGATAGAACAGATAGAGCGGCACACCGGCGCGGCCCTGCTCGGCCAGCGCCTGGGCGATCGCGGAATTGCGGTTGGTCCAGTCGGCCTTGAGGGAGGCGACCTTCAGTTCGGCGAAGGCGTCCTTGACCTCCTGCCGCGAGAGCGCGACGCGCTCATTCGCCAGGCAGGTGATGCACCAGGCGGCGGTGAAATTGACGAAGACGGGTTTGCCCTCGGCCTGCAGGCCTGCGACGCGCTCCGGTGTCCAGGCCTGGATATCGCCGGCGCGCGCCTCGCTGGTCGCGCTGGGCACGGCGCTCTGCAGCACGAACCAGCCGGCGCCAAGTGCGACCAGCGCGGCGAGCCCCGAAGCGGCCAGGCGCAGCCGGCCGGTGCCGCGCGTGACGCCAACGAGCCAGACGATGAAGCCCGCGGCCAGCACCGCGACCAGCGCGGCCAAAACGCCACCGGGGCCGGCCTGCACCGAGGCGACCCAGACCAGCCAGATCGCGGTCGCGAACATCGGGAAGGCGAAGGCCTGTTTCAGGATCACCATCCAGCGGCCGGGCTTGGGCAGCAGGCGCAACAGGCCGGGCGCGAAGGAGAGCGCCAGGACCGGCAAAGCGAAGCCGAGCGCCAGCGCCAGGAAGACGGCGAGGCCCATGGCAGGCGGCTGTGTCACCGCATAGCCCACCGCCGCGCCCATGAAGGGGGCTGTGCAGGGCGTCGCGACCACGACGGCAAGCGCGCCGGTCATGAAAGCGCCCAGGCGGCCGCCCCGGCTGGCGAGGTCCTGGCCCACGCCGCCAGCGGAGGTTCCGACCTCGAAGGCGCCCAGCAGGTTGAAGCCGATCAATGTCATGATGACGGCAAGCGCGATGACCAGAGGCGGTGATTGCAGTTGGAACCCCCAGCCGATGCTGGAGCCGAGCGCCGCGAAGCCGACGACGATGCCGGCCAGGATCATGAAGGTCACGACCACGCCGCCGAGGAAGAGCATGCCCTGCTCGCGAACCTCGTCGCGATGCGCCCGCGCCAATTGCGCAAAGCCGAGCGCCTTGATGAACAGCACCGGCAGCACGCAAGGCATCAGGTTGAGAATCAAGCCGCCCGCAAAGGCGAAGGCGAGCGCAGCCCAGAGCGTCAGGTCGGCGCCCTCGACCGGAAGCGGCAGTCTCACCACGGCCGGGCGCGGCGCAGCGCTTGCCCCCGTTGCGGCGGTCAGCAAAGCGGGCTCGGCTTCGACTGTCACCGCAAGCGAACGCGGCAGGCCACCTTCCTTGAAGGTGACGACGCCGGAGAGTTCCGCATTCTCAAGCTTGAACGCGCTGGAGCGGGCGAGCTGCAGGCTGACGCCATCGGCGGCGGGCGTGGCGGGCTGCGGCGCGGCATGCTCGATCAGCGTGTCGGAGAGCGGAAAGAAGCGGATCTCGCTCGCCTGCGCGCTCAGGCCCGGCAGCGAGAGTGCAAGCCGGTCGCCATCGCTCGTCAGCTTCGCCTTGAAACCGGCGGGCTGCGGCAAGGCAGCAAGCGTCGCATCGATGCGCGACTGGGCGTTCTCATCGACGATCGCCGCGGCCTCGACCGGCAGGTCGAGCGTGAAGGCGCCCTCCTCGGGAATGCAGATCTTCTCGCAGACAAGCCAGGTCGCATTAGCCTTCAGCGTCACCCTCTCGCCGGGCTTGGCGCTCTCGGGCACAGTGATCTCGACCGGCAACAGCAGCGTGCCCTCGAAGCCGAAATTGACCAGCGGCTCGACCGGGAGCGCCTTGGGCGCGGGCCAGCGGATATCGCTCGCCGTCATGCCCGCCGGCAGAGCCCAGTCGATGCGCGTCGCCTCGCCGGAATCGCCGGGGTTTTGCCAATAGGTGTGCCAGCCCCTGGCGATCTTCTGGACGAGCGCGACCTGGAAGCGCTCGCCCGGCTGGACGGCATCGCGGCTCGACAGCAAAGTCGCCGTGACGCGCGGCGAGCTGACTGCAGCCGATTCCGCCGCGATGGCGAGCGCCGGCGCGATCAGCGCGAAGGCCAGCACGGCCTTGTGCAGGAAGCCTTGGCGCGGGAAGCCTTGTCGAGAGGTCTGAGCCATGGGCTAGGTCGTCATCCCGTTCAATTCCCCCTCCAGATGCCCGACTTTGCCTGATAGAGCCAATGACAAGCCAGTGATGCCGGCAAGAGGTCGTCTGGAAAGAGGTCGTCATTCTCAAGCAAGGACGGAAACAGCGCACCGCGCCATGATGTCGCCGCCTGCGCTGCTTTATTTGCGCGCCAGACACTCCGGAATGTTGAAAGCTGATCATGGCCACACTGCCTGCCGCCATCGCCCCTTCTCATGTCGCCGTGGTCACGGGAGCCGCCTCGGGCATCGGCTTCGCCGCCGCCCGCGCCTTCGCGGGGCTGGGCATGAAGGTCGCCATCGCCGACCGCGACGCGGAAGGGCTCAAGGCCGCCGGGCAGGTGCTGGCGACGCTCGTCGGCGAGGAGAACGTGCTGGCTGTGCCGACCGATGTGGCGCGGCGCGAAGCGGTTCAGGCCCTGCACGAGCAGGTGAGCGCCCGCTTCGGCACCGTCCATGTGCTGATGAACAATGCCGGCATCCAGCCGGGCAGCGCGATGTTCGGACCGACCGAGACCTGGGAACGGATTCTCGCCGTCAATCTCGGCGGCATCGTCAACGGCACGCAGATCTTCGCGCCCGACATGATCGCTGGCGGCGCGCCGGGCCTGATCATCAACACCGGCTCGAAGCAGGGCATCACCACGCCACCCGGCGACCCCGCCTACAACGTCTCGAAAGCCGGCGTGAAAGCCTTTACCGAGGCCTTGCAGCATGACTTACGCGGGACGGCAGGCTGCAAGGTCAGCGCCCATCTCCTCATTCCCGGCTTCGTCTACACGCCGCTCACGGCCAAGGGGCGCCTCGAGCAACCAGCCGGGGCCTGGACGCCGGAGCAGACGATGGACTTCATGCTGGAGCGACTGGGCGCGGGCGACTTTTATATCCTCTGCCCCGACAACGAGACGCCGCGCGCCCTCGACGAGAAGCGCATGGCCTGGGCGATCGGCGACATCATCGAGAACCGTCCCCCGCTCTCGCGCTGGCACCCTGGCTTTGCCGAGGCGTTCAAGGCGCATGTCGAGGGGGAGTGAGACCTCCCCGTCATTGCGAGCGTAGCGAAGCAATCCAGGAGGGCTCGCTCTACGTCTCCCTGGATTGCTTCGCTGAGCCTGTACTCGGGCTTGCCGAAGGCAAGACCCGGGTGCTCGCAATGACGACGAAGCGTTCAGATCGCTGCCCCGTCCATCACCGTATCCGCGCCCAGGCCCAATCGCACCGCGCGCACGATCTCGGCTTCGGCCGCCTCGCCGCGCTTGCGGGGACGGGGCGCGCTGATCCTGTGCTCGGCGATGATCTGGCCCGGCGCGCCGGAGAGGATGACGACGCGGTCGGCAAGATAAGCCGCCTCGTCGATGTCGTGGGTGACGAAGAGCACGGTTTTGCCGGTGCGCTGCCAGACGCGGATCAGTTCGTCCTGCAGGCTTTCGCGGGTCAATGCGTCGAGCGCCGAAAACGGCTCGTCCATCAGCAGGATCTCGGGCTCGACCGCGAGCGCGCGGGCCAGCGAGACGCGCTGGCGCTGGCCGCCGGAGAGCTGGTGCGGCCAGCGGTTCGCCAGCGAACTCAAGCCCACGAGATCGAGCATCTCCTGCGCCTTGGCCTGTCGCTCGTGACGCGAGACCTGTCCTTCGAGCCCGAAGCCGACATTCGAGGCAACCTTGCGCCAGGGCAGCAGGCGCGAATCCTGGAAGACGAGTGCGACCGGCCGGCGGGTGTCATCTGCGGCATTGATCACGACTTCGCCGCCACTGGGCCTGGCGAGGCCCGCGATGACGCGCAGCAGCGTCGACTTGCCGACGCCGGACGGGCCGACGATCGCCAGGAACTCGCCGCGCGCGACCGAAAGATCAAGCTTGTGCAGCACCTCCGTCGCCTCGCCATCGCGGGTGAAGGTCAGCGAGAGGGCCTTGATGTCGATCACGCTTTCCATCGCAGCACCCATTTCTGGAAGGCGACGAAGAGGGTGTCGAGGAAGCCGTAGAGCCCCGCCATGGTCAGCATGTAGATCACCACGATATCGGTCGCGAGCAGGCTGGAGGCCTGCATCATGCGCTGGCCGACGCCGGCGACGCCAAAAATCTCGGCCGCGACGACCGCCATCCAGGCCTGGCCCAGCGCCGTGCGCACGCCGATCAGAATGCCGGGCATGGCAGCCGGCAGCAGGATCTTGGTCAGGCGCTGCCAGCTCGTGCGGAAGCCGAAGGCGTCGGCGACCTCGATCAGATCGCGATCGACGCCGCGGACAGCGCCCTGGGCGGCGAAGAAGACGATCCAGAACACGCCGATCGCGATGATGAACACCGCGGCCGACGGGTTCACGCCAAACCAGATGATGGCAAAGGGCACCCAGGCGAGGCCGGGAATAGGCCGCAGCAGGCGCACCACCCAGGCCGTGGCTTCTTCAGCGATGCGCGACATGCCGACGAGCACGCCAAGCGCCGCGCCCAGCACCGAGCCGGTGATCAGGCCGGTGAAGTAATGGCCGAGCGAACCGAGGATCGCGGCAATCCAGGCGCCCGAGGTGACCTCACGCCAAAACGCCTTCGGCAAGGCGCTCGGGCCCGGCAGGAAGGCCGGGTTCACGAGGCCGAAGAAGGGGATCGCCTCCCAGAACAGCAGGAAGGCGACGAGGCCCGCGAGGGCTAGGGCCGGAGCCCGAAGGGATTGCAAGGATGTCAGCCGCCCGTCTTGATCGCGCGCTCGTAATACTGCGTCTCGAACAGGCCGTCGAACGGCAATTCCTTATCGAGCGAACCGAGCTTGACCTGATAGGCCTGCATGACGCGGGACGGCTCGATGATCTTGCGCGGATCGATCTCGAAGGTGCTCGCCGGCGAGGTCAGCGCCTTGCGGATCAATTCGGGATCGACGATGCCCTTGCCGAGCGCGGCCCCGACATGGGGCGCGGCCTTGTCGGGGTTCTTGGCGATCAGATCGGCGGCTCGCACCAGGCTGTTGACCAGCTTCTGCACGACCTCCGGGTTCTTGGTGACGAAGGCGCCCGAGCCCGCCACCACCGTGCCGGGCTGGCCGGGGAAGAGCTCCTGCCCGCCCGCGATCAGCCTGATGCCGGGGTTGCGGGTCTGGATGATGGTCAGCGCCGGCTCGCGCACGATCGCACCCTCGACAGCCGCCGCCAGCACCGCCTGCTGGGTCGCGTCGATGCCCATCGGTACGACCTCGACATCGGCCTTGTCGGCCTTGGCGACCTCCCAGAGCCAGTATTGCAGCGTGGTGTTGGGCACGGAGCCCGCCGGCTGGGTGGCGAGGCGCGCGGCCTTGCCGGTCGCGGCCTTGTAGGCCTTGAAGGCGGCCGCCGCCGTGGTGCCCGGCGTGAAGAACTTCGTCAGGGACGGCGCGGCGACGAAGACGTTCTCGGCCACCGCCGTGGCAGCCACGACGCGGACATCGACGCCGCGCGAGCGCGCCACCGCCAGCGGCGCGATGCCGGCGACATAGAAATCGATCGTGCCCGAGGCGAAGGCCTGGATCATGTTCGGGCCGGATTCGAACACCGTGAAGCTCGCATTGAGGCCGGCCTGCTTGAGCCAGCCCTCGCCATTGGCGACGAAGACCGGAGCCGTGCCGATGACCGGGATATAGCCGATGCGGGCGGTGACAGCGTCCTGGGCGCGCGCACCGGCGATGGGTGCGGCGGCGAGAAGCGCGGAACCGGCGAGCAGGAACTGGCGGCGATCCATCGATCAAATCCTTCGTGAGAACGGGGCGGGAAATGCACCCATTGACAGATTGAGAAAAGGATTTTCTATCTGAAAACAAGTTTGAAGCCTTAAAAAGATAATTATTCTTACTTTTCTGCACACGACAGATATAATCTTCTCCTCACGGACGGAATACGAGAATGGATGCGATAGACCGGAAAATCCTCACCGTCCTGCAGGGCGACGCCAACATCTCGATCGCGGAACTCGCCGACCGTGTCGGGCTGTCGCAGACGCCATGCTGGAAGCGCATCCAGCGTCTGGAGCAGTCGGGCGTCATCGTGAAACGCGTCGCGCTGGTCGCGCCTGAGAAGATCGGGCTCGGCCTCACCGTCTTCGTCCAGATCGAGACCGCCGACCATTCCGGGCCGTGGCTGGAGAAGTTCGCGCAGATGGTCGCGTCGATGCCGGAGGTGATGGAGTTCTACCGCATGGCCGGCGATGTCGACTACATGCTGCGCGTCGTCGTCGCCGACATGGCGGCCTATGACGGCTTCTACAAGAAGCTGATCGAGACGATTCCCTTGAAGAACGTGACCTCGCGCTTCGCCATGGAGCGGATCAAGTCGACCACGGCCTATCGTGTGCCGGACCTGCCTAAGGTGTGAAGTCGGGCGGCAGCGTCATGCTCGGGCTTGCCCCGAGCATCTCTCGGGAGTGATGCGCACTGAGCCTCATCCTGCATGAGATTCTCGGGTCAAGCCCGAGAATGACGAATGGAGAGGCCCCAGTGTGACGAGAAGCCCTTTACGACCGCCCGCCATCCACGGACAGCACCTGCCCGGTGATCCAGCCTGCCTGTTCGCTGAGGAAGAACAGCGTCGCCGCCGCGATGTCGGCGGGCGTGCCGAGGCGGCGGGTGTGGATGCCCTCGATCAGGCGTTTCTGGCCCTCGGGACCATAGCTCTCCCATTGCCGCTCGGTCGCGGGGTTGGAGCGCACGAAGCCCGGCGCGACGGAGTTCACCGTGATGCCATGGGGGCCGAACTCCCAGGCGAGCTGCTTGGTCAACCCGACCAGCGCGTGCTTGGCGCTGGCATAGGCCTGGATGCCGGTGAGGCTCGGCCGCAGGCCCGCGCCCGACGAGATCGTGACGATGCGGCCATAGCCGGACTGCCGCATCACCGGGGCGGCGGCCTGGGCGAGAAAGAAGGCAGCGTCGACATTGGCGGCGAAGATCACGCGCCAATCGGCCTCGGAGATCGCCTCGATCGGCCGGCCGACCTGCCCGCGCACGCCGCCGGCAGCATGGACCATGAGATCGAGCTTGCCGCTTTTCGCGACGATCTCGGCTATCAGCGCGCTCGCAGCCTCGGGCGTAGCGAGATCGACCACATGCGGCGTCGCGCCGATCGCCTTGGCCGTCTCGGCCACGCCCGCGGCGTCGATATCGGCAAGGTGCACGGTCGCGCCGGACTCGGCCAGCGCCGTGGCGATGGCCCGGCCAAGGCCCTGGGCTGCGCCGGTGACGAGGGCTACGCGGTTGTCGAAGCGGATTTGCATTGGTCGAGCAGGACTTTCAGCGTGGCGAAGGAGAGCGGACGGTTGCCGTCCTCGATCTCATGGATGAGCGAAACCAGCGTGATCAGCGCCGGGGTGGCGACACCCGCCTCGCGGCCCAGCGTCGCGATGATGCCGATCTGCGGATCGACCTCGGTCTTGCGCTTGCGCACGGCCAGATCGCGCCAGATGCCGGAATGGGTTTTCGCCGTCTTGGAGGTGTAGTCGGCGAGCCAGGCAATCGTCTCGATTTGCGGGCCTTCAGGCCGGCCGGGAGCAAAGACCATCGGATCGAACCCGCCGAAGCCGAGCGAGCGTACGCCGCGCGCAGCGGCGACCGCGCCGACCTCGCGACCGAGCGCGAGCCAGACCGGCAGGCGCGTGGGATCGGCGAAATTCGCCGACATCGTATCATCCGTCAGCGCCGTGCCGAACAGCATCGCGCCATAGGCGAGCTTACCCCAGAGCGAACCCCAGATGTTGTCGGTCACGACCGAATCCTGGTCGAAGAGCTTCAGCAACGCATGCATCTCGCGCAGGCGCGGCGTCATCGCCCCGTCGAGCTCGCCGACGACGACCGCGCCGCGATTGCCGTATAAAATCTCGCCCGGCCCATGCCAGTCCGCGCCGAAATTGACGAAGCAGCCCATGGTCCGCGCCTCGCCGAGCTGGCCTGCGATCGTCAACTCGTTGAGGCCGTTCTGGGCCGAGAGCACGAATCCGTCCGCCGCGAGATGCGGCTTCAGCGCCGCGACCGCAGCTTCGGTCGCACCGGCCTTCACCGCCAGCACGATGCGCTTATAGGTGCCGGTCAATTCGGCCGGCGTCACGGCCGGAACGATCTGGCGGAATTCCTCGATCGGCCCGGTGATCGCAAGGCCTGTCATGCGGCAGGCCTCGACATGCTCGGGCACGATATCGACGAGGAGGACAGGAATACCGGCGCGAGCCCAATAGGCGCCCAGCGTGCCGCCGATCGCGCCTGCGCCCCAGATCAGGATGGGTTCGGGTGTGCTCATGCCTGCCCCGCCATCTCGACATCGCCATGGGTCGCGACATGGACGAGCCCGTCGGGCGTGACCCAGCCGCGATACATGCCCTCGGAATTATAGGGCGCGACGATGGCGCCATCGGCATCGATGGCGACGAGGCCGGCGCCGATCTTGTGGGCCGTCAATTCGGCCAGGGCCGTATCGGTCGCCTGTTTCAGGCTCAGCCCCTTATAGGCGATCAGCGACGCGATCTCGTGGCCGACGCAATAGCGGATGAAATACTCGCCCTTGCCGGTGCCGGAGACGGCGCAGCGGCCGTCGCGGGCATAGGTGCCGGCTCCGATGATGGGGGAATCACCGACGCGCCCGACCGGCTTATTGGTGTAGCCGCCGGTCGAGGTCGCGGCGGCGAGATGGCCTTGGACATCTCGTGCGACCGCGCCGACCGTGCCGTGCTTTTCCGCCTCGCTCGCTTCCGAGGCCGTGCCGACCAGTTCCCGGATCTTCATCGAGGAGAGGTTCTTGCGGCGGCGCTCGGTCGAGAAATACTCGTTCTCGACCATGTCCAGGCCTTCATGATCGGCGAAGGCATCCCCGGCCGCGCCCGCCAGCAACAGCGGATCGCCGCGCCGCATCAAGGCCTTCGCGGCGCTGACCGGGTTCTTGATGCGCTTGACGCCGCAGAGCGCGCCGGCCGCCAGTGTCGCTCCATCCATGATCGAAACGTCGAGCTCGTGCTCGCCATCGGCATTGAAGGCCGAACCATGGCCGGCATTGAAATGCGGCGAATCCTCCATCACCCGCACCGCCGCCTCGACAGCGTCCACCGCCGTGCCGCCCTTGGCGAGGATCGCCCAACCGGCGCGCAAGGAGGCTGCGAGATCGGCCCGGGCCTGCGCCCATTCGGCGTCGGTCATCTCGGCCTTGGGCAGCGTGCCGCAGCCGCCATGGATGGCGAGAGCGATGTTGGTCATGTGAGGAGGCTCATTTTGCGGTGGGCGAGTGGCGAATAGCGAATGGCGAGTGGGGCTATTCGCCACTCGCCATTCGCCCCTTCACTTCTTGGCGGGCTTGATGTCCATCGCCAGCGTGTCCTCGTCCACGCGCGGGGCGATCGTGACCTTGTCCTTCTGCATCGCCCAAGCCGAGCCGACAGAGACGATCGGCAGGCGCGGCCGATCCTTGGCGACGATGGCGTTGGCGTCTGAGAGATATTTGTTGCGCTTGGCCTCGTCCATTTCGACGCCGGCATCCTCGATCAGCTTGTCGAGCTCGGCATTCTTGTAGCCGAGCACATTGAAGGGGCCGAGCTTCTTGGCGGGATCGTTGGAGTGCACGACCGAGGAGAGCGTGTAGTTCGCCTCGCCCGTCAGCGTACCCCAGCCAGACATCGCCAGCGAGAACTCGCCGCGCGAGCGTGCCGGGAAGAAGACCGCGCCGGGCTGGGCGTTGGCGTTCACCTCGATGCCGATGCGGGCCAGCATCTGCGCGATCGAGGTGCCGACCTGGCGATCACCCGGCAAGCGGTCGCTGGTGAAGGAGAAGGTCACCTTGAAGCCATTGGCGTAGCCGGCCTCCTCCATCAGCTTCTTGGCCTTGGCGAGATCGGGCTTCAGCGGCGGCAGTGAGGTGTTGAAGCCGGCGATGCTGGAGGTGACGAGCTGGTTGACCGGGGCTCCCAACCCTTCCATCGCGATCTCGACCAGGGCCGGCCGGTCGATGGCGAGGTCGATCGCCTCGCGCACCTTGACGTCCTGCAGCGGGTTCTTTGCCAGCGGGGAGCCGTCCTTGGCGCTGATCTGCGGGGCCTTGTCCCGCATGTCGAGCTCCATGTTGAAAACATAGACCGTGTCGATGGTCGCGACCGAAAGCTTCGGATCGCGCTTCAGCGTCGCGACGTCGGAAGACGGCGCGCGGACGATGATGTCGACCTGGCCAGCCTTAAGCTGGGCGACGCGGGCGGCGTCATTGGGCAATTCCTTGCGGACGACCCGGGCCCATGGCTCCTTCGGCCCCCAATAGCCGTCGAAGCGGTCCAGAACCATCTGATCCTTCGGCGTCCAGGAGACGAATTTGTAGGGACCGGTGCCAATCGCCGCCTTGCCGGAGTTGAAGGCTTCATTGGCGTTGTCCTTGGTCAGGCCTTTGGCGGCCTTGGCCGAGACGATGAACAGGCGGATGAAGTCGTTGGGCAGGTTCGGCGCCGGTCCGTCGGTGACGATATGGACCGTCAGCGGGTCGATGATCTTCACCTCCTTGACGCGGCGGACATAGATCGTCGTCGGATTGGGGCCCGAGACGACCGGAATGCGCTCGATCGAGAACTTGACGTCCTCGGCGGTGAAATCCGAGCCGTCGTGGAATTTCACGCCGGGACGCAGCTTGAACTCCCAAACGGAGGGCTCAATCGCCTTCCAGCTCAAGGCGAGGCGCGGCTCGATCTGGAGTTTGTCGCCGGACCAGGTCAGCGTGTCGAAGACATGCTTCAGCGCTTCGGCATGGGTGCCGGTCGCGGTGAAATGCGGATCGATCGAGTCCGGGCCGGCGCGCACGCCGATCGTGAGATTCTGGGCGAGAGCTGCGGTCGACACCGACATACCAAGCATGGCCGCGAGGGCGAGCGAGCGAAGGGGAAGGGATAGTTTCATGATGGTGGTCCTCTGAGATCTGTCATGCCTTGTCGAGCGGCATGATCGGTTGATTCCACGCGATGGTTTTTCTCTAGTAAGCCCGGCGCGCGGTCGCGAAATGCCGCACTCCGTCGGTTCTTTGGAAAGACGGTTCGGATGCCTTCGGGCTATGTCTGGCTTTCGAGATCATTGGGCCAGGTCGGCGAGGCGATGACGAGCTTGTCCATCAATTCGCAGAGCTGGCGCTGCTCGGCTTCGCTGAGCCCTTCCAGCATGGTAGTCTGCTGCTGCACCATCACCGGCATCGTTTCCTCGAAGATGGCGCGTCCGGCCGTGGTCAGGCGCAGCACGAAGCTGCGCAGATCGTCGCGGTCGGTCTCGCGCTTGAGCAGGCGGCGGGTCAAAAGCTTCTGGATGGCGCGCGAGAGCGTGTTCTTGGGCAGCCCGGAGGAGGCCACGATGTTCTTGGCGGCCACGCCATCCCTCAGGCCAACGGCGTAGAGCACGACGAATTCCGGCCGCACCAGGCCATAGCGGGTCTCGATCCAGCGATAGACGGGATCGTTGAAGCGAAAGGCGATGAAATTCAGCCGGAAGGACAGCCAGCAGGGATTGTCCCAGAGCTTGGTGATGGTGAGCGGATCAAGGTCGCGCAGCGCGGCCTCGCGCTCATGGTCAAGACGCGACAAGGCGGTCGGAGCGCGGCGCATGATCAGCTCCCTGATTTAGTTCCAAATGGAACTTGACGCTCCTGAAAGCGGGAGTCAAGGATGGCCCATCCATCGGATTTTGCCACATATTTTCTGCAAGGAACGGGCCGTGCGTATCGCACAGATGAACTGGATGCAGGTTGAGGCGCAAGCCAAGCGGGACGACCGCTGCGTCCTGCCGCTCGGCAGCGTCGAGCAGCACGCCTATCTGAGCCTGGCGACCGACGCGATCCTCTCCGAAAAAGTGGCTCAGGATGCGGCGGAACCGCTCGACATCCCGGTCTTTCCCGTGCTCGCCTATGGCATGACGCCGGGCTTTGCCGCCTATCCCGGCACCGTCTCGCTGCGGCTGAGCACGTATATTGCTGTGGTGGAGGACATGCTCGAAGGGTTCTACCGCTCCGGCTTCCGTCGCATCGTGCTGGTCAACGGCCATGGCGGCAATTCGCCGGCCATGACCTTCTGCACGGAGTGGATGGGCGTGCGGACCGATGCCAGCGTCAGGATGCATAATTGGTGGGCCGGGCCGCGTTTTCAGGCAGCGGTGAAGGCGCTCGACCCGGCGGCCTCGCACGCTTCCTGGATGGAGAACTTCCCCTGGACGCGGCTGGAAGGCGTGGCGCTGCCCAATGCCGCGAAACCGCCCTTCAATGCGGCGCTTTATCAGGCAGCCAGCCCGGCCCGGAAGCGAGAGATCCTCGGCGACGGCAATTTCCACGGCCGCTACCAGCGCACCGACGAGGAGATGCTGAGCCTGTGGCAGATCGGCGTCGAGGAGACCCGCGCGGCGATGGTCGAGGACTGGCCGTGAGGCGACGCCACGGCGCCCGCCCATGCTAGGTCACATCATCGAGCGCGTGGTGCAGGCGCTCGCCGTCATGCTGGTCATGTCGGCGCTGGTCTTCGTCGGCGTCTACGCTATCGGCAACCCGATCGACGTGCTGATCGGCCCCGATGTCAGCCAGGACATCAGGCTCGAGACCATCGCCCGCTATGGGCTCGACCGGCCACTCTGGGAGCAGTACTTCACCTTCCTCGGGCGCATCCTGCATGGTGATTTCGGCCGCTCCTTCGTCTTCGGCATGCCGGTGCTCGACCTGATCCTGTCGCGCCTGCCGGCGACGCTGGAGTTGACGCTGCTGGCCGTCTGCGGCGCCGCGCTGATCGGAATCCCCGCCGGCATCTATGCCGGCTACCGGCCGCACGGCCTGCCCGCCAAGATCATCATGGCGGTCTCGATCCTCGGTTTCTCGGTGCCGACCTTCTGGATCGGCCTCGTGCTGATCATCACCTTCGCGGTCGAGCTGCAATGGCTGCCGGCGGGCGGGCGCGGCGACACGGCCTCGCTCTTCGGCATCGAATGGAGCTTCCTGACGCTGAACGGGCTCAGCCATCTGCTGCTGCCGGCGCTGAACCTTGCCTTCTTCAAGCTCGCCTTGATGACGCGCCTCGCCCGGGCGGGCACGCGCGAGGTGATGCTGACCGACACGGTGAAATTCGCCCGCGCCGCCGGCCTGTCGGAATGGACCGTGCTGCGCCGGCACGTGCTGCGATTGATCGCGATCCCGATCGTCACCGTCTTCGGGCTGGAATTCGCCTCGACGCTGGCCTTCGCCGTCGTCACCGAGACGATCTTCTCCTGGCCCGGCATCGGCAAGCTGATCATCGACTCGATCACCTCGCTCGACCGGCCGGTGATGGTTGCCTATCTCATGCTCGTCGCCGTCGTCTTCATCACCATCAATTTCCTGGTCGATCTCGCCTATGTCGGGCTCGATCCGCGCCTGCGGAAGGCGCGCGCCTGATGAAGCCCGCCTCCCCGATCGCCCGCTTCTGGGCCGAATTCCGCGAGAGCCGGGTCGCGCTCGCCGCACTCACCGTCATGGTGCTGATGATCGGCGTCGCGCTGCTCGCCCCGCTCATCGCGCCTCAGGACCCTTACGACCTCGCCAATCTCGTGCTGATGGATGCGCGCCGGCCGCCGGGCTTCGTCGGCTCGAGCGGCTACATTCATATCCTGGGCACGGACGCACAGGGACGCGACCTATTCTCGGCCATCCTCTATGGCTTGCGCATCTCCTTGCAGATGGGTTTGATCGCCGGCTCCTGTGCCTTCGTAATCGGCGTCAGCCTGGGGTTGGGCGCGGCCTATGTCGGCGGGCGCTGGGAGGCCTTCATCATGCGGGTGATCGACCTGCAGCTTGCCTTTCCCGCGATCCTGCTCGCGCTCGTGCTCTCGGCCCTGCTCGGCCAGGGCAAGGCGCAACTCATCACCGCGCTCACCGCCGCCCAATACGCCTATTTCGCCCGCACCGCCCATGGCGCAGCGGCGGCCGAACGCGGCAAGGACTATATCGAGGCAGCGCTCTCGACGCCGCTGCCGGGCTGGCAGGTGGTCTTCCGCCACATCCTGCCGAACTGCCTGCCACCCCTGATCGTGATCGCGACCGTGCAGGTCGCCAACGCCATCGCGCTCGAAGCCACCTTGTCCTTTCTCGGCGTCGGACTTCCGGTCACCGAGCCCTCGCTTGGCATGCTGATCGCGAACGGCTTCCAGTACATGCTGTCAGGCCGCTACTGGATCTCGATCTATCCCGGCATCGCGCTGATCGTGCTCATCGTCGCCATCAACCTCGTCGGCGACCAGATCCGCGACCAGGTCAATCCGAGGCTGAAGCGATGAGGGACGGGCTCAGATCGCTCCCGTCATGGTCGTCCTCGCGCTTGTCCCGAGGATCATCCCGATCATCCACGTCTTCCTTCGGCGAAGCCAGTGTTCGAGACGTGGATGCTCGCCACGAGGGCGAGCATGACGGCAGAGGCACGTCGCCATGACCGCGCCCCTCCTCGAAGTCGACAATCTCGCGACGCATTTCTTCACCCGCGCCGGGGTGGTGAAGGCGGTCGACGGCGTTTCCTTTCGTCTGAGCAAGGGCGAGGTCATGGGCCTCGTCGGCGAGTCCGGCTCGGGCAAGAGCGTCACCGGCTTCTCGCTGCTGGGCCTGGTCGACCCGCCCGGCCGCATCGCCTCGGGCGCCGTGCGCTTCGAGGGACAGGACCTCGTTTCGATGCGGCCCTCGCAACTGCGGCAGCTGCGGGGCAAGCGCATCGCAATGGTCTTCCAGGACCCGGCGACGACGCTGAACCCGGTCATCACCATCGGCGAGCAGATGCGCATGGCCTTGGAAGCCCATGGCGTGACCGGCGAGCAGGCGACGCGCACGCGCAGCGTCGCCGTGCTGACCCGCGTCGGCATTCCCGACGCCGCGCGCCGCCTGGGCGCCTATCCGCATGAGTTCTCCGGCGGCATGCGCCAGCGCGTCGCGATCGCAATCGCGCTGCTGCACGACCCTGCCCTGCTGATCGCCGACGAGCCGACGACAGCGCTCGACGTCTCGATCCAGGCGCAGATCCTGGCCGAGATGAAGGCGCTCGTCGCCGATCTCGGCATGGCGCTGATCTGGATCAGCCACGACCTCGCCACCGTCTCCTCGCTCGCCGACAAGATCGCGGTGATGTATGCCGGGCGCATCGTCGAGGCCGGCCCGACGGCCGCCGTGCTGCGCAACCCGCGCCACCCCTATACGCGCGGGCTGCTGGATTCCCTGCCGGCCCGCGCCGAGCCCGGCCGCGATCTGGTGCAAATTCCGGGCTCCACGCCCTCACTGCTCTCGCTGCCGCCGGGCTGCGCTTTCGCGCCGCGCTGTCCGCGCGCCGACGCCGCCTGCCAAATGATGCCAGAGCTGGTGATGCCTGAGCTGGTGACGGAACATCTGCGCCAGCATCGCTGCCACCATCCGCTCGGGCTGGAGGTCGCGATATGACCGACGCCTTCCTCAACATCGAGAACGTCTCGCGTCGGTTCGCGCCGCGCATCTCCTTCGGCGACAGGATCGCAGCCAAGCTCGGCCAGAAGGTCGACACCCGCATCACTCATGCCGTCGATGGCGTCTCCCTGACCGTCGCCAAGGGCGAGGCGCTCGGGCTCGTCGGCGAATCCGGTTGCGGCAAGTCCACGCTCGGCCGCGTCGTCGCCGGCATTCTGGCACCGAGCGCGGGTGCAACCTCGGTTGCCGGCGAGCCGGTGATGTCGGGCGGGCACAAGACGACGACGCGCGTCCAGATGATCTTCCAGGACCCCTACGCCTCGCTCGATCCGCGCATGCAGGTCGGCGACACCATTGCGGAAGGGCCGCTCGCGCATGGCCTGACGACGAAGGCGCAGGCGCGCGACTATGTCGGCAAATGGCTCACGACCGTGGGGCTCGATCCGTCCATCGCCTCGCGCTACCCGCACCAATTCTCGGGCGGGCAGCGCCAGCGCATCGCGATCGCGCGTGCGCTCGCGATGCAGCCGGACATGCTGGTCTGCGACGAGCCGGTCGCCTCGCTCGATGTCTCGATCCAGGCGCAGATCATCAATCTGTTCCTGAAGCTGCGCCGCGAACTCAACCTCACCATGCTGTTCATCAGCCACGATCTCGGCGTGGTGCGCCATCTCTGCGACCGCGTCGCAATCATGTATCTCGGCCGCATCGTCGAGCTGGGCGAGACGCAGGCGGTCTACGCCGCTCCACAGCATCCCTATACCCAGGCACTGCTCGACAGCGTGCCCAAGCTCGTGCTCGATGACGGCGTCACGACGTCGTTCAAGCCGATCGCGGGCGAATTGCCCTCGCCGCTCTCGCCGCCAGCGGGCTGCCATTTCCATTTGCGCTGCCCGCTCGCGGCAGAGCGCTGTCGCGAGGAGCGGCCGCTGCTGCGCGAGGTCGGCGCGGCCCGCCTCAGCGCCTGTCATTTCGCGCCTTTCGCCCCTGTCTGAAGGAGCCTGCCATGACCGATCTGCCTCTCGAACCCTGGCAATGGCCTGAAGAGACCTGGCGCGCCAAGGTCGACCGCGTCCGCGCCGGACGCAATCTGAAGCCGAAGACCTGGCCCAACGGCGCACGCTGCGCGGTGGCGCTGTCATTCGACGTCGATCATGAGACCAACGAACTGCGCGATGGCGGCAAGTCGGTCGGCCGGCTCTCCTGGGGCCAGTACGGCAATCGCGTCGGCATGCCGCGCATCCTGAGCCTGCTGGCGAAGGAAGGCATTCAGGCAAGCTTCTTCGTGCCGGCGGTGACCGCGCTGCTTTACCCGGACGAACAGCGCCGCGTCATCGCGGAGGGCCATGAGATCGGCCTTCACGGCTGGATCCACGAGGTCAATACCGCCGTGCCCCCGGCCAATGAGCGCGAATTGCATCTGCGCTCGGCCGACACATTGGAACAGGTCACCGGCGTCAGGCCGGTCGGGATGCGCACGCCGTCCTGGGATTTCTCCGAAGTGACGCTGGCGATCGAGCGCGAACTCGGCCTGCTCTACGATTCATCGCTCTTCGCCGATGACGACCCTTACGAATTGATCGAGAAGGGCGAGGCCACCGGCATGGTCGAGCTGCCGGTCGAGTGGATTCGCGACGACGCGGTCTATTTCAACATGAACCGCTTCCAGGCCTTGCGGCCCTATACGGCGCCGGAGACCGTGTTCGACATCTTCCGCCGCGAATTCGACGGCGCCTATGAGGATGGCGGGCTGTTCCTGCTGACCATGCACCCGCATATCATCACCTATCGCTCGCGCATCTGGATCCTCGAGAAGCTGATCGCGCACGCCAAGGCGAAGGGCGATGTCTGGTTCGCCAGCCATGCCGAGATCGCGCGCTATGTGAAGGCCCAGGCCGGGCTCTGAATCGCGCCGTCCCGCCCGGCAAGACCGGGCGGGACGGAACTCTGCCCGATTTCGGCCGTTTTCGCTTCATCGGGGGTTCAGCGCGCAAACGCGTTGATGCCCGTCTCTGAAACGGAAATGGATTTCATGACGCGCACCAAGAACTGGCTCCTGATTGGAACCATGCTGCCTGCGATCACCTTGTCGCAGGGCGGCTTCGCCGCTCCCTCCGCTCAGAATGTCCTGCTGCTGGCGCAAGCGCCCGCCCCCGCTCCCAGCGAGGACGAACCCGGCCGGCCAGGCCGGCCCCGGCCGCCAGGACAGCAGCCGGGAGGCGAGCGCCCGCCCGCGGCCCGCCCCGCACCAGGCGCGCCACCGGCGATACAGCGCCCTGCTGCTCCGCCAGCCCCGAACGCCGCGCCAGCGACTCCGGCTGCGCCCCGTCCCGCTCCGGCTCCGCCGACCGCCGCGCCAGAACCCCGGCCCCAGCCCCGGGCCGAGCCGCCGGCGGCACGTCCGGTTCCGCCCGCGCCCGCTCCGCGCGCCGAGCCGCCCCGCGAGCCATCGATGCCGCGCCCCGTCCCGCCGATCATGGCTCCCGCCCCGGGCGAACCCGGCCGCCCGCCAGCGGCGCGGCCGCAACCCCTGCCCGGCCAGCCGCCAGCCGCACGGCCGACGCCCGCGCCTGCCCCTCTCGCGCCGCCGCCTCCGGCCGGCCGCACGCCGGGTGCCCCGCCCGCCGCTCAGCCTGCACCGGCCCCGAACGCCGCGCCGGCAGCGCCCCGCCCTGCTCCGGTTCCGCCGGCAGTAGCGCCCTCGACGCCGGGAACGCCCACGCCCACGGCTCCGGCCGTCCCGCGCCCGCCACAGCCGCCGGGCCAGCCGCAAGCCGCTCCGCCGGCAGCGGCTCCGGGCCAGGCGCCAGCAACCCGTCCGACGCCCGTGCCGCCGCCCGCGGCCGCACCGCAGACGCTTCCGCCAGCGACCGCTCCGACGGCTCCTGCTCCGAGCGGGCGCAGTCCGGGAACGCCCCTGCCGCCACCTGCCGCCCAGCCGCAGCCGGGGCAGACCCAGCCTGGACAGACTCAGCCCGGACAGACTCTTGCGCCTCCGCCAGCTGCAGCCCCTACGGCTCCCGCTCCAGGCGGGCGCGGCCCGGGAACTCCCCCGCCGCCTTCCGCCCAGCCCCAGCCCGGACAAACTCTTGCGCCTCCGCCAGCAGGCCAGCCCCCCGCTGGTGCTCCCGGCCAACCGCCAGCGCCTGACCGGCAAGGCCGGCGTGGCGGCATCGGGCTTGGCGGCGCAGCCGCGATCGGCCTTGGCGCCGGCGTGATTGGCGGCATCATGGCGACGCAGGGCGCGGAGCGTTTCGACGATGTCCGCAGCCGGCGCGAGGAACGTCGTGACGGCGACGTCACGATCATCCGCGAGCCCGGCCGCACGATCATTCGCGACGACGACCGTGTCATCATCCGCCGCGACGAGACGCAAGCCTTCCGCGATCTCGGTTTCCAGGGCCGAACCGAGCGCCTGGGCGACGAGAACCGCAACGTCTTCGAGCGGCCCGACGGCACGCGCATCGTCACGATCACCGACCAGGATGGCCGCCTGATCCGCCGCACGCGGCTCGACCGCAACGGCCAGGAGTACGTGATCATCGACAACACCCGCCGCGACCGGCCCAATGACCGCTTCTCGGACGAGATCGTCGTGCTGCCGCCGCCACCGCTGCCGATGCCGCGCGAGCGCTATATCGTCGATGCTGAGCGGGCCGATGAGCGTTTGATCTACGAGACGATCATGGCCCCGCCGATCGCGGCGATCCCGCGCCGCTACACGCTCGACGAGGTGCGCTATTCGCCCGATCTGCGGGCGCGGATGCGCAGCGTCGACATCGATACGGTGACCTTCGAGACGGGCTCCTGGACCATCGTGCCGGACCAGGCGCAACGGCTCGCCACCATCGCCCAGTCGATCCGGCAGGGGCTGCAGAGCTCGCCCAACGAGGTCTTCCTGGTCGAGGGGCATACCGACGCCGTCGGCGCCGACATCGACAATCTGTCCTTGTCGGACCGTCGCGCTCAATCGGTCGCAGAAATCCTGACCCGCGACTTCGGCGTGCCGGCTGAGAACCTGACGACCCAGGGCTATGGCGAGCAATATCTCAAGGTCGCGACGCAGGAGCCCTCGCGCGAAAACCGGCGCGTGACGCTGCGGCGGATCACGCCGCTGCTGGCCGGGCAGAGCGGGCGCTGAAGACGATGCCGGCGCGGCGGCTCGCTGCCGCGCCGGTTCGCTTTCGCCGCATCGCTTTCATGAAGCGGCAAGGTCTGTGGTCTAGCTCTTCTGGTCTAGCGCTAGAGCAATTTTCGATCCGACAGGATCGTTCCATTGCACTCGCCCTTTGTTTTGATGCGCTTTCTTCACGCGAACCGGTGTCCACTTCGCTTGAAAGCGCTCTAATTGAGAGGAGACCGACCATGAGCGATTCATCGATTGCCATCGCGCAGAGCCTCGCCGCAAGCCAGGCTGCGGCCACGCGCCAGACGATCCAGACCGCGATGGTCAAGCAGCAGGCCGATGCCGATCAGGCCATGGCCGACCTGCTGCAGCAGGGTGCGGCCCAGGCGAAGGCCGCCCTCCCGGCCGGACAGGGCCAGACCGTCGACATCACCGCCTGAACTCCTACCTCCTGAGCTCCTGCCTCCTGAGCTCCTGCGTCATGGCGTAGAGCACGACGATCCGCGCCCACGCAGCGATACCGGCCGCCGGCATGCAGCCCGGTGAACGACACTCCGCGGGACGCGCAGCCGGCCGAGGCGGCATCGGGAGAGGCTCACTGGCGTTAAGTTTTATTAAGACTGCGATGTGAGGATTACGCCCGCGATGTGAAGCTCCGCTTCGAAGGAACGGCCATGAAGGCGAGTCGCATCAATGGTCACGCCGAGAGCCTGCCGCGCCTGCCATTCTGGACCGCTACATTCGTCACGATGGTCTGCATCGCCATTCTCGCCCTGAGCGGATGGCGCGAATGGGCCACCCGGGAAGCCGATCTGAAGAACGCCGAAATCGACATGGTCAATCTCGCGCGCTCGCTGACACAGCACGCGGAGGACACCATCGAACTCGCCGATGCAGTGCTTTTCGGTTTGGCCAGCAGACTGGAGGCAAACGGCACGGGTCCCGCCGCAATCGCGACAGTTCAGAATGTTCTCGACCTTCGCAAACCGACGCTAGGGCGAATCCGCGGCCTCTTCGTCTACGACGAAACGGGCCGCTGGCTGGCCACCACGGAGAAAGTCGACTTCTCTGGCCTCAACAACAGCGACCGCGCATATTTCCAGCATCATCGCGCTGTGGACGATCGCCGCATCCATCTGGGCCCGCCCGTTCAAAGCCGGGTCGGTGGTCAGTGGATCATCACGGTGTCCCGGCGCCTCGACCATCCCGATGGCGCTTTCGCCGGTGTGGTCCTGGCGACGATCGACGCCGGATATTTCTCGCAGTTCTATCGCCAGTTCGACCTCGGCCCCAACGGGGCAATTACGCTGCTCAGCGCCGACGGCATTCTGCTTGCGCGCAGCGTCGATAACGGCACCTATGTCGGACGAGACATGTCGGCGACACCTCTGATCAGGGACAGGATGTCCCGGCCCGCCGCCAGCGTCTATTATTTCAAATCACCGCTGGATGGGCTGCAACGTTTGAGTTCCTTCAGGTTCAGCGAGCGATATCCGCTGCTGGTGCTGGCGACGGAAGCCCAGGACGATGTTCTGGTGCGCTGGCGCCAGACCGCCATGGTCCGGACGGCCTTCGTGCTGGCTTTGACATTGGTGATTGGCGTCATCGGCCTGTATCTCGTGCGTCAGCTCTATGAGCGCCAGCGTATGGCGGCAGCGCTGATCGCCAAGGAGGCCGATTTCCGTCTGCTCGCGGAAGCATCCAGCGACATGGTCACCCGGATCGATTTCGACGAGCGGATTCTCTACGCTTCCCCCTCCTCCGCGAGCGTTCTGGGCTGGGACCCCACGCAACTGGTCGGAACGCCGGCCCTGGCCGGCGTCAACCCGGAGGACTTGCCCCGGGTCGCACAGGTGGTTGCTGCGTTGAAGCGCGGCGAGGTCGAGGAAGCCAGGATCATCTATCGCACGCGCCACCGGGAGAAGACCGAGATCTGGATCGAGACGACCTTGCGCGTGACAAGATCCGATAGCGGCACGATCAATGGCGTCGTGGCGATCTCGCGCGATATGACCGAGCACAAGGATCTCGAAGACAAACTCGCGGCGCTGGCGACCTTGGACGGGCTGACGGGGCTCGCCAATCGCCGATGTTTCGACGAGCGGCTGGAGCAGGAATGGGCGCGGGCCTCGCGAGAGGGCACCGCCCTTTCCGTGCTGATGATCGATATCGACCATTTCAAGAAGTTCAACGATCGTTACGGACATCCGGCTGGAGATGGCTGCCTGCGTGCTGTGGCCGCCGTGCTGGCCGCGCAAACACGACGCCCGGGCGACCTGGCCTCGCGCTATGGCGGGGAAGAGTTCGCACTCCTCTTGCCCGGTACGGATGCCGAAGGCTGCGAGGTGGTCGGCATGAGATTCTGCGATGCGCTTCGCGACATCCAGATTCCGCACGGGTCGAACCCTCCGTCCGGGCTCGTCACGGCGAGCCTTGGCGGCGCGACTGTCTGGCCGAACTCCAATGCAACGACAGACTGCGCCTCGTTGGTTGGAGCAGCGGATCGGGCGCTTTATTCCGCCAAGGACGGCGGGCGCGATCGCATGGTCATGTCGGGACGAGTGCTGCCCTGGCCGCGCGCCAGGAGCGCCTGACCCGCAACAGAGCGCATCACCGGAATGCGTCGCTTCCGAAGATAGCTCCGCGCGATCCGTCGCAGCCGTCGTCGCGCCGAAGCGCCGCCGCAATCAACGAGGCGCTGAACACATGGCAATGACGTCATGCGAGCCGGGCGCTGTTTGCCGGTTGCGCACCGACGTCATCGCGCCTAACTTCCCAGCCGTTCCGAGGGGTGCTCGCAAGAGCTGAGATGGCCGTAAAGGCCGAACCCATCGAACCTGATCCGGGTCATACCGGCGGAGGGACTGGAACGCGGCTTGCGCATAATCGCGGCCGCAGACAGCGCTAGACCGCTTCGACGCCGGATCTCCTGAACCTTGGACCAAGGAGGAGATCCCCATGAACGTTCACACCAAGACTGCCAAAAACAGCGTCAGGGCCGCGCCCAAGTTTGGTGCACCGACCGGCGTCACCACCGGCCCGATCATCGGCTCGCGCAAGATCTATGTCGCGCCACCGGAAGACCCGACCATGCGGGTGCCCTTCCGCGAGGTGCAGCTTTCGACCGACGCGGAACCACCGGTGCGCATCTACGACCCGTCAGGGCCCTTCACCGAGACCGACGCCAGGATCGATCTGAACCAGGGCCTGCCGCAGCCACGCCGCGCCTGGCTCGACGCGCGCGGTTTCGACAGCATTCCTGGCCGCGAAGTCACCGCCGCCGACAATGGCAACATCTCGCCCGAGAACCTGGTGCCCGCCTGCCCGGCTGAGCGCCCGGTGCTGACGGCCAAGCCCGGCCAGATGGCGACGCAGTACGAGTTCGCCAGGGCCGGCATCATCACGCCCGAGATGATCTATGTCGCGCATCGCGAGAATCTCGGCCGCGCCGCGATGCTGGAAGGCGCGAAAGAGCGCCATGCCGATGGCGAGAGCTTTGGCGCAAGCGTGCCGGAATTCGTCACACCCGAATTCGTGCGCAGCGAGATCGCGCGCGGGCGAGCGATCATTCCCGCCAACATCAACCACCCGGAACTCGAGCCGATGGCGATCGGCCGGAACTTCCTGGTCAAGATCAACGCCAATATCGGTAATTCCGCCGTCACCTCCGGTGCGGCCGAGGAGGTCGAGAAGCTGGTCTGGGCGATCCGCTGGGGCGCGGACACGGTCATGGACCTGTCGACCGGGCGCAACATCCACAACATCCGCTCCTGGATCCTGCGCAACTCGCCGGTCCCGATCGGCACCGTGCCGATCTACCAGGCGCTGGAGAAGGTCGGCGGCGATCCGGTCAAGCTCGACTGGGAGGTGTTCAAGGACACGCTGATCGAGCAAGCCGAGCAGGGCGTCGACTACTTCACCATCCATGCCGGCGTCAGGCTGCCCTATGTGCCGCTGACGGCTTCCAGGGTGACCGGCATCGTCTCGCGCGGCGGCTCGATCATGGCGCGCTGGTGCCTGGCGCATCACAAGGAAAGCTTCCTCTACGAGCGTTTCGACGAGATCTGCGAGATCATGCGGCGCTATGACGTCTCGTTCTCGCTCGGCGACGGATTGCGTCCAGGCTCGATCGCCGACGCCAATGACCGTGCCCAGTTCGCCGAGCTGGAGACGCTGGGCGAGCTCACCAAACTCGCCTGGGACAAGGGCTGCCAGGTGATGATCGAGGGCCCCGGCCATGTGCCGATGCACAAGATCAAGGAGAATATGGACAAGCAGTTGCGCGAATGCGGCGAGGCGCCCTTCTACACGCTGGGACCGCTGACGACCGACATCGCGCCGGGCTACGACCACATCACCTCGGGGATAGGCGCTGCGATGATCGGCTGGTTCGGCTGCGCCATGCTCTGCTATGTCACGCCCAAGGAGCATCTCGGCCTGCCCAACCGCGACGACGTCAAGACCGGCGTCATCGCCTACCGGATCGCGGCCCATGCCGCCGATCTCGCCAAGGGCCATCCGGCGGCCAGGCTCCGCGACGATGCGGTCAGCCGCGCACGCTTCGACTTCCGCTGGGAAGACCAGTTCAACCTGGCGCTCGACCCCGACACCGCCCGCGCCTATCACGACGAAACCTTGCCGAAGGACGCGCACAAGGTCGCGCATTTCTGTTCGATGTGCGGGCCAAAGTTCTGCTCGATGAAGATCACGCAGGATCTGCGCGCCGAGGTCCTCGCCATGGGCGAGAACGAGCGCATTGCACTTGACCAGGCGGCGGCACAGATCGAAACGGAAAGGCATGCGGGCATGGCCGCGAAATCCCAGGAATTTCTTTCGAAGGGCGGCAATCTCTACCTGCCGGCAGCGGAATGAGCATGACCACGGACATCACCCATCTCGATGCCGCCCGCGTCGCCGCCGTGCTGGCGCGCGTGGCGGCGCAGCGGCCGCGGGTGCAATGCCTGACCAACACGGTGGCGCAGAACATCACGGCCAACATGCTGCTCGCCTTCGGGGCGATTCCCTCGATGGCGATCCATGTCGACGAGGTTGCGGCGATGGCCGACGGCGCGGGCGCGATCCTGATCAATATCGGCACAATCAACGCCGAGAGCGAGCTCGCCATTCCCAAGCTTCTGGAGGTGGCGCGCGACCAGGCCAAGCCGCTGGTCTTCGACCCCGTCTTCGTCGAGCTCTCGCCCCTGCGCCAGCATGTGGCGCGCGAGGTGCTGCGCTTGCGCAACATCGTCGTGCGCGGCAACGCGACCGAGATGGCGGCGCTCGAAGACACGCTCCAAGCCGCGCGCGGACATGATCTGACGCTGGTCACGACCGGCAAGATCGACCGCATCGAAGGCCCGCGCGGCGCGTTCTCGGTCGCGCATGGCCATCCCCTGATGACGAAGGTCACCGGCGTCGGCTGTGCGGCCGGCGCCCTGATCGCGGCAGCTTGCGCGGTCGAGAGCAACCCGGCCCTGGCAGCGGCCGCCGCATTGACCGCCTACGGCATCGCCGGCGAGATCGCCGCCGAACGCAGCAATGGCCCCGGCAGCTTCGCTGTCGCGCTGATCGACGCGCTGGCGGGCATCGACGAGGCCACGCTGCGGGCGCGCATGTCCGCTTGAAGACGAAACATCGTCATTGCGCGCGTAGCGAAGCAATCCAGAGCATCGGCCCGAAAAGTGGGAACCGGTTTTCGGGACAAGCCGATGCAAGATCAAAGCCCTACAGCCTCGGACCGAATCCGATATTCGGTCTGAGGCTGTAGGGCCGTCGAGCGAGCCCTTCTGGATTGCTTCGCTACGCTCGCAATGACGGAGAGGGTAAACCAATGACGCTCGATATCCTGCTCTACGGTCTGGTCGATCCGCAGATCGCCAGAGGCCGTTCGCTCGCCGAGCTCGCCCGGGCGGCGGCCAAAGGCGGCGCGACGCTGATCCAGTACCGCGCCAAGGAGGCCTCGACGCGCGAGATGGTGCGGGAGGCCCGAGCGATCCATGCGGCACTCGCCGGCACCGGCGTGCCGCTCTTGATCAACGACCGCGTCGATGTCGCTTTGGCGGCCGGCGCGGAAGGCGTGCATCTGGGCGCCGACGATATGGAGCTTGCCGACGCCCGCCGCCTGCTCGGCGAGAACGCGATCATCGGCGCGACGCTGGGAGAAGCGGCGGAATTGCCCTACCTCGCCTCCGCGCGCATCGATTATGCCTGCGTCGGCCCGGTCTTCGCCACGCAGCACAAGGACGATGCCGACATCCCGCTCGGCCTCGACGGCTACGCTGCGCTGCGGCGGCAGGCAGCCGAAGCGCTGGGTTTACTCCCGGTCGGAGCGATCGCCGGCATCAATGCGAGCAATGCCGCCTCGGTGATGGCCGCCGGTGCGGACGGGGTCGCCGTGATCGGCGCGATGTTCGGGGCCGACGATGTCGAGGGCGCGACGCGGGCATTGCGGGCCGCAATGGGAGTGAGCCCGCCTCGCTGACCACATACGCCCGTCACCCCGGATCTAAGCCGCTACACGGCTCGTCCGGGATGACGCAGGGATGAAAATTCCGTCGAGACTTACTGCGTCGGCGTGAGCGGCAGCGGGACCGGCTTCGGACGCGGCTTGGGCTTGGCGGCGGGCTTCGGCTCGCTGGTGATGCCGAGACGCGCCCGGATCGATGCCGCCCGCGCCTCGGTCATGCGCGCGCCGCAGAAGCCGAGCGAGCCCTCGCGCTGGAAGTCGCGGCAGGTCAGTTCGCGCTCGGCCGAGAAGCTCGCCTGTTCGCGCGCGATGGCGCGCTGGTCGGACGCATCGCCTTTGGCGCCGAGCACCCGATAGCCCTCGCGCACCGCTCTTTCAGCCGTGCCGCGCGCGGATTCGATCTCCTTGGCGCGCGAGACGAGCGTGCGCGAATCCGGCCCCCACAGGCCGCGCGGATCGATCCGACAGGCAGCGGCCTCGACGACGCAGGGCTGCGCTGGTTCAACCACGAGGAAAGCGCCATCAAGTACGTCGAAGACGATGGGGCAGATCGGGGCCTCGAGCTTATAGCGCGGGACGCCGGCGGGTCGTCCCAGCGCTGTCAGCGGCACCGGCGCATCGCCGAACGAGATCGCACAGGGCTCGACCAGATTGCTGGCCTGGAACCCCTCGGCCTTGAGTTTCAGCCCGTAGCCCGCCGCGGTCTTGTCGAAGACCGCCTCGCCGAAGCCGCCATTGCGCCTGAGCGGCCGGCCAATGATCGCCTCCTCGCCCGCGACCTTGATCGCCGGCATCACATGGGCGCGCGACGCCGCCGCGGGGCCGCCGGAGGCAGGCGGTGCAGACTGTTGGGTGCCGGCCTGGTTCGGTGGCTGCGCGCCGGGCAATTGCAGCGGCTGGGCGCAAGCGAGCGTCGTCCCGCCGGCAAGGGCGAGCAGGGCAAGGCTCGAAGCAAGGCGCAGATGTCGGTTCACGTCACAACCCTGGCGAAGACTCGACCGAGCGAAGGCATGCAAGTCCAAAGAAGGCTCGGCAAACCCGAAGAGAGCTTGGGCATTCCGCCTTGAATGACGGGGGCCGCGCCGGCACGCAAGGACACAAGCGCAACACCGGCTGGGAATGATCCCGATCGCGGCCGCACCCGGCCACAGCGACGGCGCCAGATTCTTAATCGGCTCTCGTGTCTTGCAAGGGCGGGAACACCCTCACTATATACGCCGCCAAGAGGCGGTTTAACGACCGTTCGACGTGGAATGCCGGTTTCGCTCGCCGCAGTAGGCGGGGGCGGCCCGGTCCATGGGCCGGAAGGCGGCGCCCAGGCGTCGCGGGCCGGCGATCTGCTCAATTTAAAAGGGATCCCCTCCATGGGTAAAGTTATTGGTATCGACCTCGGCACGACAAACTCCTGCGTCGCGGTCATGGAAGGCTCTACACCCAAGGTCATCGAGAATTCGGAAGGTGCCCGCACCACGCCGTCGATCGTGGCCATCACCGATGACGGCGAACGCCTCGTCGGCCAGCCGGCCAAGCGCCAGGCTGTCACCAACCCCGAGCGCACCTTCTTCGCGATCAAGCGCCTGATCGGCCGGACCTTCGACGATCCGATGACGCAGAAGGACATGCATCTCGTCCCCTACAAGATCAAGAAGGCGGCTGCGGGCGACGCCTGGGTCGAGGCCGACGGCACCGACTATTCGCCCTCGCAGATCTCGGCTTTCACGCTGACCAAGATGAAGGAGACCGCGGAGGCCTATCTCGGCCAGCCGGTCACCCAGGCCGTCATCACGGTCCCGGCCTATTTCAACGACGCCCAGCGCCAGGCGACGAAGGATGCCGGCCGCATCGCCGGCCTCGAAGTGCTGCGCATCATCAACGAGCCGACCGCGGCAGCGCTCGCCTATGGCCTCGACAAGAAGTCGGCCGGCACGATCGCGGTCTATGACCTCGGCGGCGGCACCTTCGACGTCTCGATCCTCGAGATCGGCGACGGCGTCTTCGAGGTGAAGTCGACCAATGGCGACACCTTCCTCGGCGGCGAGGATTTCGACATGCGCCTCGTCGAATATCTCGCCGAGGAGTTCAAGCGCGAGCAGGGCATCGACCTGAAGAAGGACAAGCTCGCCCTGCAGCGCCTGAAGGAAGCCGCCGAGAAGGCCAAGATCGAGCTCTCGACCACGGCCCAGACCGAAATCAACCTGCCCTACATCACGGCCGACGCTTCCGGGCCGAAGCATCTCGCCATCAAGCTCTCGCGCGCCAAGTTCGAGAGCCTGGTCGACGATCTCGTCCAGCGCACCATCGAGCCCTGCAAGAAAGCGCTCAAGGATGCCGGTCTTTCGGCGGGCCAGATCGACGAGGTCGTTCTCGTCGGCGGCATGACCCGCATGCCGAAGGTCCAGGAGGTCGTGAAGCAGTTCTTCGGCAAGGAGCCGCATAAGGGCGTCAACCCGGACGAGGTTGTCGCCATCGGCGCCGCGATCCAGGCCGGCGTGCTGCAGGGCGACGTCAAGGACGTGCTCCTGCTCGACGTGACCCCGCTTTCGCTCGGCATCGAGACGCTGGGCGGAGTGTTCACGCGCCTGATCGACCGCAACACCACGATCCCGACCAAGAAGAGCCAGGTCTTCTCCACTGCCGAGGACAATCAGCAGGCGGTGACGATCCGGGTATTCCAGGGCGAGCGCGAGATGGCGGCCGACAACAAGATGCTCGGCCAGTTCGACCTGATGGGCATCCCCCCGTCTCCGCGCGGCATGCCGCAGATCGAGGTGACCTTCGACATCGACGCCAACGGCATCGTCTCGGTGACGGCGAAGGACAAGGCCACCAACAAGGAGCAGCAGATCCGCATCCAGGCGTCTGGCGGCCTGTCGGAGGCCGACATCCAGAAGATGGTCAAGGATGCCGAGGCCAATGCCGGCGAGGACAAGAAGCGTCGCGAGCTGGTCGAGGCCAAGAACCAGGGCGAGAGCCTGGTGCACTCGACCGAGAAGTCGCTGAAAGACTATGGCGAGAAGGTCACGGCCGCCGACAAGACGGCGATCGAGACCGCGCTCGACGCGCTGAAGGCGGCCCTGGCGGAAGACAACGCCGAGACCATCTCGGCGCGCACCACCGACCTGATGCAGGCTTCGATGAAGCTGGGCGAAGCCATGTATGCGGCAAGCCAGACGGAGGGCGCCGCGGCGGCCGATGGCGGCGAAGAGCATGCGGCTGAAGCCAAGAAGGACGACGTCATCGACGCCGACTTCAAGGACGTCAGCGACGACAAGGGCGACAAGAAGAAGAGCGCCTGATTGCACGACTCCTTTCGCTGAGCGACATGGCCGGGCTTGACCCGGCCATTGCGTTCGCAGAAGGCGTCCTGAAGGAAGATATCGCTCTTCTGTCGGAGGTGGCCGGGCCTGAGCCCGGCCATGATTTCGAGGAGTGCGAAGGGGCGGCTGTTTGATGTCCAAGCGCGACTATTACGAGATCCTCGGCGTTTCCAAGACCGCAAGCGATGCGGAGCTGAAGAGCTCCTTCCGCAAGCAGGCGATGCAGTGCCATCCTGACCGTCATCCTGGCGACAAGGGGGCCGAAGCCAGGTTCAAGGAACTGAACGAGGCCTATCAGGTCCTGTCCGACGAGCAGAAGCGCGCGGCCTATGATCGCTTCGGCCACCAGGCTTTCGAGAATGGCGGCGGGGGCGGCGGCAATCCCGATTTCTCCGACTTCATGTCGGACATCTTCGACTCGTTCTTCGGCGATGCCAGGGGCGGCGGACGCGGCGGCCCACGCGCAGCCAATGGCCGCGAGCGCGGCGCCGATCTGCGTTACAATCTCGAGATCGGCCTGGAGGACGCCTTCGCCGGCAAGAACGCTTCGATCCGCGTGCCGACCTCGATCGCCTGCGAGGGCTGCTCCGGCAGCGGCGCCAAGCCGGGCTCCAAATCGCGGCAATGCCCGACCTGCGGCGGCCATGGCCGCGTGCGCGCCAATCAGGGCTTCTTTTCGGTCGAGCGCACCTGCCCGACCTGCAATGGCCGCGGCGAGATCATCGACGACCCCTGCAAGATCTGCCAGGGCGCGGGCCGGGTCACGCGCGAGCGCACGCTCGCCGTCAACATCCCGGCGGGCGTCGAGGACGGCACGCGCATCAGGCTCGCCGGCGAGGGCGAGGCCGGCTTGCGCGGCGGACCGGCGGGCGATCTGTACATCTTCCTCTCGATCAGGCCGCACGCGATCTTCCAGCGCGACGGTGCCGATCTGTTCTGCCGCGTGCCGCTCGGCCTGACCTCGGCCGCGCTCGGCGGCGAGATCGAGGTGCCGACGCTGACCGGCGAGCAGGCCAGGGTGAAGATCCCCGAGGGCACGCAGACCGGCAAGCAGTTCCGCCTCAAGGGCAAGGGCATGAGCGTGCTGCGCTCGCGCGAGGTCGGCGACCTCTACATCCAGGTGTTGATCGAGACGCCGCAGAAGCTCACCGCCCGCCAGCGCGAATTGCTGCTGGAGTTCGAGCGCGAGAGCTCGCATTCGACCCATCCCGAAGCCGCCGGCTTCTTCGGCCGCGTGAAGGACTTTCTGGGCGGGCTCGGCGGCGCGGCTTGACCTCGCCGTCATTGCGAGCGCAGCGAAGCAATCCAGTCTCGTAGAGCACGGCGGCCCCTGGATTACTTCGCGGAGCCTGTACTCGGGCTTGCCGAAGGCAAGACCCGGGTGCTCGCAATGACGGGCAGCGGTAACGCACACAAAAAACGGGCCGCCTTCCGGCAGCCCGTTCTTCGATCGAAGCCTGACCGCAATCAGGCCTTGTCGATCACCTTCTTGACGGCGTCCTTGCCCTTGCCAAGCGCCTGCTGAGCCTCGCCCTTGCGCTCCTGTGCGATGCCCTCGGCCTGGAGGCCGGGCTTGTTCAGCGTCTTGCCGGCGGCCTGCTTGACGTTGCCGGCGGCCTCATTGGCCATGCCCTTGATCTTGTCGGCGGTGCTGCCCATCATCTTGATCCTTCTCATGAATTCGCGCCGTCGCTGCGGCCTGAGATGAAGAAACCAATGGGCGGAAGGAAGGTTCCCGGGATTTTCCCGCGGTTCACGGAACCCCTGGAAACGCCCCGGAGACGCTTTGCGCCGCCATGGCGCGCAAGGCTTCACCGGTCGCAGCGTCGGCCGGAAAGAAGGTTTCCAGCGCCAGTTCCGACAGCGTGATGTCCACCGGCGTGCCGAAGACCGTCGTCGTCGAGATCAGGGACAAGACTGTCTCGCCCAGCCGCAATTGCAGCGGTACCACGATGGCAGGCTCGGCATCGATCTCCGGTGCATGGCCCTTGCGCACGGGCTCGACCGGTGCGGGATAGGTCAGTAATTCGGCCAGGAGATCGGCCAGCACCGGATCGGCCGTGGCCCTGATCTGCTGACGCAGCCGCGCGAGCAGATGCATCCGCCACTCGCCGAGATTCACGATGAGCGGAGCGAGCCCGTCCGGGTGCAAGGAAAGCCGCAGCACATTGACCGGCGGCCGCAGCAGATCGGCATCCACGATCAGGCCAAGCAGCGGCGCAACCGCGGCGTTGGCGGCAAGCAGCGTCCAGTGGCGGTCCACCGCCAGCGCCGGATAGGGCTCGTGGCCCTTGAGCACGAGGTCGATCGCGGCCTTCGCCGCCTGCAGGCCTGGATCTTCCAGGGAACGCTCCAGATAGACCGGCGCATAGCCCGCAGCCAGCAGCAGCGCATTGCGCTCGCGCAGCGGCACGCCAAGGTGCTCGCAGAGCAGCAGGACCATGTCGCGGCTCGGTTGCGAGCGGCCGCTTTCGAGGAAGCTGAGATGCTTTTGCGAGATCTCGGCCTCGAGCGCGAGATCGAGCTGGCTGAGCCGTCGCAATTGCCGCCAGTCGCGGATGAGCGAGCCGACCACGGGCTGATGATGCTTGTTCATGACGCCAACCTATCCGAGCACGGCCCGCTTTCAATTACCTCTGGCTTAATCGACCCGCCGACACGATCCCGTCAGCATGGCCTCCATCGACCACGGCCCAGGCTCAAACCCGCCCCGGCCACAACCAAGGAGACCAGAGCGATGTCCATGATCCAATCCTCGCGCTTCCTGCGGAATGCCCTTGCCGCTGACGCCGCCGCCTGCGCCGCGACCGGCCTGCTGCTTGCCATGGCGGCCGGTCCGCTCTCCGGCCTGCTCGGCTTCCCCGCGGGCTTCCTGCGCGGAGCCGGCCTCGTGCTGCTGCCTTGTGCGGCGTTGCTCGCCTGGCTCTGCGCCCGCGAAACCCTGCCGCGCCTGGCCGTCCACGCCGTGATCGGCGTCAACATCCTCTGGGTCGCCGACAGCATCGCGATCCTGGTCGCGGGCTGGTTCCAGCCAAGCGGGCTCGGCATCGCCTTCGTGCTGGCGCAGGCCGCGGCCGTCGCAGTGATCACGGAGCTGGAAGTGATCGGCCTGAAGCGCTCGGCGGCCGGCTCTGCCGCCAATGCCGTAGCGAGCCTGTGACCAGCAGCCAGTCTCGTCGGGGTGCCGGATTTCCGGCCCCCCGACACGCAACTGTCATGCAGCCTGACTAGCCGATTGGATTCGCGCTATCCCCTCAACGGAAGCAGGATCGATCCATGCGCCAGTCCTTCATCCCTGCCGCCCTCGCCTCCGCGCTGCTCTGCGGCACTGCTACGGCCGAGCCGATGTTCAACCGCATCGCGACCTTCTCCGTGCCGCTCAACCTTCCCGCCGACCGGGACGCCAGGCAGAAGACGGTCGCGGAGATCATCGCCGCCAACGAGGCCGGCACCCTGCTCGCCTATACCGACGGCGAGCAGAAGGCGGTCGGGCTGATCGACATCGCCACGCCGAACGCACCCAGGCCCGCCGGCTTCGTTCCCGTCGGGGGCGAGGCCACCTCGGTCGTCATCCTCGGCGATCTCGCCTTCGCGGCGGTCGTCACCTCCGGCGACAATTTCAAGGAACCGGCCGGGCATCTCGCCACCATCGACCTGAAGACCAGGCAGGTCATCGCCAGATGCGAGCTCGGTGGCCAACCCGACTCGATCACGCTCAGCAAGGACAAGAGCCGAATCGTCATCGCGATCGAGAACGAGCGCGACGAGAAGCTGAACAAGGGCGCGCTACCGCAACTGCCCGCCGGCAACCTGACCCTGATCGGCGTCAAGGACGGCGCAGCCGATTGCGCCTCGCGCCAGGTCGTCGACCTCACCGGCATCGCCGCCGTCGAGCCCACCGATCCGGAGCCCGAATTCGTCGACGTCAACCAGGATGGCCTCGTCGTGGTGACGTTGCAGGAGAACAACCACATCGCCATCGTCGATGTGAAGACAGGCAAGCTGGTCACGCATTTTCCGGCCGGCACGGTCGATCTCAAGGAGATCGACAAGACCCGCGACGGTCAGATCAAGCCCAGCGAAGAGCTGAAGGGCGTGGCGCGCGAGCCCGACGCCGTGCGCTGGCTCGACAATGACCGCTTCGTCACCGCCAATGAGGGCGACTGGAAGGGCGGCTCGCGCGGCTTCACCATCTTCCGCAAGGACGGCACGGTCGAGTTCGATTCAGGCGCCGCAGTCGAACATATCGCGATGCGCCTCGGCCACTACCCCGAGCGCCGCTCGGCCGCCAAGGGCAGCGAGCCGGAAGGCATCGAGGTCGCGAGCTACGGTAATGACCGCCTGATCTTCGTCGGGCTGGAGCGCGCTTCGCTGGTCCTAGTCTACAAGGATGAGGGCTCGGGCCGGCCGCCGCGCTATCTCCAGGCGCTGCCGGGCGGCATCGCGCCGGAGGGCCTGCTCGCCATCCCGCAGCGCAACCTCTTCGTCTCGGCCTCCGAGGCCGATCTCGGCGCGAAGGGCGGGGCGCGCTCGGCCGTGACGATCTATCAGCGCGGCGATCAGCCCGCCGCCTATCCGAGCATCCTCTCCAGCGATGTCGAGGGCGTGCCACTCGGCTGGGGCGGGCTGTCTGGGCTGGCGGCGCATCCCGCGACGCCTGGGCGTCTCTTCGCCGTCATCGACAACGCCTATTCGCCCTCGCGCATCCTCGAGATCGACGCCAGCCAGAATCCGGCGCGAATCGTCGCGGCCCTGACCGTGACCAAGGACGGCAAGCCCGCCACCTATGATCTCGAAGCGATCGCGACGCGCCCCGCTGGTGGCTTCTGGCTCGCCTCGGAGGGCAACCCCGAGGCCAAGGACAAGCCGACGCAGAACATCCTGCTGCGCGCCTCGGCCGCAGGCGTGGTCGAGGAGGAAATCCTTCTCCCCGAGGATCTGGCGAAGCAGGCCACCCGCTTCGGCTTCGAGGGTGTCGCGGTGACCGGCTCCGGCGCGGAAGAGACCATCTGGCTCGCCGTCCAGCGCGAGTGGCAGGACGATCCCAAGGGCAAGGCCAAAATCCTGAGCTACAAGCCCGCGACGAAAACATGGGGGGTGCTGCACTACCCGCTCGGCAAGCCGGCCGAAGGCGCCTGGATGGGCCTGTCCGAACTGACCTTTCTCGGCAACGAGACTTTCGCCGTGATCGAGCGCGACAATCTCTTCGGCGACAAGGCGGTGAAGACGCTGGCGAGCTTCTCGGTCAAGGGCCTGACGCCGGCACCGATTGGCTCGACCACGATCCCGACCGTGGAGAAGACGCTGCTGCGCGACCTCACGCCCGATCTGATGAAGCTCGGCGGCTATGGCCTCGACAAGGTCGAGGGCATGGCGCTCGACAAGGCGGGCGACCTCTTCGTCGTCACCGATAATGACGGCGTCGACGAGTCCTCCGGCGAGACGCAGTTCTTCGCGTTGGGGAAGATCACGCGCTGAGGGCTCGACGAGCGTCATGCTCGGGCGAAGACCCGAGCATCTCATGCCGGAGATTCTCGCAGGAGATACCCGGCGCTCCGCTTCGCTGCGGCCGAGAATGACGGGCGGGTCCGCACAACAAAAAAAGCCCCGGATGCACGCATCCGGGGCAGGCGCCTGACCGCGATTGGGGCCAGGTGGGGAGGAAGGGTTACCAGCCGGCGAGCACGGCGCCCTTGAAGCGCTCGGCGACGAAGGCCTTGATCTCGGGGGTGTGATAGGCGTCGACGAGGGTCTTGACCCAGGGCTTGTCCTTGTCGGCGGCGCGGACCGCGATGACGTTGACGTAGGGGCCCTTGGGATCCTCGCGCAGGATCGCCGAGGTCGGCTCGATCTTGGCATCGACGGCGTAGTTGGTGTTGATCGCGGCGGCGGCCACGTCGGCCAGCGAACGCGGGGTCTGTGCCGCCTCGATCTCGATGACCTTCAGCTTCTTCGGGTTCGAGACGATGTCGGCCGGGCCCGGCTTGAAGCCGACGCCGTCCTTCAGCTTGATGATGCCCTTGTCCTGCAGCAGCAGGAGCGAGCGCCCACCATTGGTGGGGTCGTTCTGGATGGCGATGGTGGCGCCGTCAGGCACCTCGCCCCAGCTCTTGTACTTGGCCGAATAGATGCCGAGCGGGAAGTTCACGGTCAGGCCGACGCTGACGATCTTGTAGCCGCGATCCTTCACCTGGTTGTCGAGATAGGGCTGGTTCTGGAAGGAGTTGGCCTCCAGCTCGCCGGCGTCGAGCGCCTGGTTCGGCACGACATAGTCGGAGAACTCGATGATCTTGAGATCGATGCCCTGCTTGGCGACGAGCGGCTTCAGCTTCTCCAGGATCTCGGCATGGGGACCGGGCGAGGCGCCGATGCGCACGACCTGATTCTGCTGGGCGAGCGCCGGCACGGCAAGCGTCAGGGCAAGAGCGGCGGAGGCTGCCAGCGCGGCGCGGCGTGTGATGATGGACATGGGATGGGCTCCTTTGGTTGTGCTTGTTTGGTTGTGCTTGGGATGGCGGATCAAGAACCTCAGCCCTCATCCCAAGGAGCCGGCGCAGCCAGCGTCCCGAAGGATGCACCTCAGGATGAGGGCTGTGGTTAGGGTTCAGGCGTGACGCAGGCGCTTGTTCAGGCGGCGAGCGAGCCGGTCCCCGATGCTCTGGACGGTCTGGACCAGGACGATCAGGACGGCGACGACGGCGGCCATGACATCGGGCATGAAGCGCTGATAGCCGTAACGGATGCCGAGATCGCCGAGCCCGCCGCCGCCGACCGCGCCGACCATGGCGGAGAAGCCGAGCAGGCTGACGATGGCAAGCGTGAGCCCCAGCACGATCGCGGGCAGCGCCTCGGGCACCAAGACCTTGCGCACGATCTGGACCGGCGTCGCGCCCATCGAACGGGCGGCCTCGACGAGGCCCTGATCGACCTCGCGGATCGCCCCCTCGATCAAGCGCGCGATGAAGGGCGTGGAAGCGACCGTCAATGGCACGATCGCGGCCGCAGTGCCGATCGAGGTTCCCGCCAGCAAGCGCGTGAACGGGATGATCGCGACGACGAGGATGATGAAGGGCGTCGAGCGCGTGGCATTGACGAGCGCGCCGAGCACCGCGTTGGCGAAGGGCGCGGCAAACAATTCGCCGCGCTTGCTCGTCGCCAGGAAGACGCCGAGCGGCAACCCCAGCAAGGTGCCGATCCCGGCCGCGACCGCGACCATGGTCAGCGTGTCGGCGGTGGCCTGGAGGATGAGCCGGATGATTTCAGGCGACATGGCCGATGACCTCCACCTTGAGTTCAAGGCTTTTCAGCGCGCCGAGCACGGCACCGAGTTCAGGCTCGCGCGCCGGCACCGAGACCAGCAGGCTGCCGAAGGGCTTGCCGGCGATGGCGTCGATGCGCCCGGCCAGGATGTTGACGTCGACGCCGATGATCGAACTCAGCCGGCTGATCACCGGGGCCGTCGCGTTCTCGCCGGTGAAGGTGATGCGCAGCACTGCGGCGTCGCCCGATCGCGGCTCGCTGCGAAGACGGCCGGCGAGATGAGCTGGCAGATCGACGCCGGTCACCGCCTCGACGAAACGTGCCGTGGTCGGGTGCTTGGGCTGCGTCAGCATGGAGAAGGTGTCGCCCTCCTCGACGATGCGGCCGCCCTCGATCACCGCGACGCGGTCGCAGATCTCCTTGATGACGGGAATCTCGTGCGTGATCAGCAGGATGGTGACGCCGAGCTCGCGGTTGACCTGCTTGAGCAGCGCCAGGATCGATTGCGTCGTCTCAGGATCGAGCGCCGAGGTCGCCTCGTCGCAGAGCAGCACCTTCGGCTCGGTCGCGAGCGCACGGGCGATGCCGACGCGCTGCTTCTGGCCACCGGACAGCTCGGCCGGATAGCGCTCGCGCTTGTCGGCGAGGCCGACGAGATCGAGCAGGCGCTCGACCTGGGCCGTGATCTCCGCCTTGGGCGTGCCGGCGATCTCCAGCGGCAGCGCGACATTGTCAAACACCGTGCGCGAGGAGAGCAGGTTGAAATGCTGGAAGATCATGCCGGTCGTGCGGCGCCGCGCCCGCCAGCCGGCCTCGCTCAAGCCGGTGACGTCCTCGCCCTCGATCAGGATGCGGCCGGAGCTGGCGCGCTCCAGCCCGTTGACCAGCCGGATCAAGGTCGACTTGCCGGCGCCGGAGCGGCCGATGACGCCGACGATCGCGCCCTTGGGCACATCGAGATCGATGCCCGCGAGCGCCTCGACCTCGCTTTGGCCGCGACGGCCGGCAAAGACCTTGCCGACCCGCTCGAAGCGGATGATCGGCTCAGGCAATGGCGGGATACCGATCCCGACGCGAAAGGCG
This sequence comes from Bosea vaviloviae, assembly GCF_001741865.1. Classification (NCBI taxonomy): domain Bacteria; kingdom Pseudomonadati; phylum Pseudomonadota; class Alphaproteobacteria; order Hyphomicrobiales; family Alloboseaceae; genus Allobosea; species Allobosea vaviloviae. The sequence goes on along the minus strand of NZ_CP017147.1, from coordinate 1,769,938 downwards.
TCAGGCTTCAAAGGGGCGTTCATCATGGCCTCAGAAATGGGTGTGGCAGGACCAGTGGGCAATGCCGAGCTGTTCGTGCGTCACATCGTGAATGGATTGGCGCAGGGCCTCATCAGCCGCGGGATCGCACGCTGCCTGCGCAGGCACCGCCCTGGCGAACCAGGACGACAGCCAGCGCCAGAGAAAGGCGAGCGAGCCCATCGCGGCCTCGTCAGGATGCCAGCCGCGTCGCGCTGTGGCGGCGCGGAGCGGCGAGCTGACGGGCGGCAAGCTCGGCCGCGCTCGGCGTAGCGAAGCGATGGCCCTCGAGCGCATGGAACGCCGCGGACGCCGCGATGAAGGTGAAATAGCGCTCGTCGGGACGGCGATTGACCAGGCCCGCCTGGGTCTCGCCGATCTCGATGACATAAGCCTGAGAGGCCTGGACCAGAGCCAGCTGATCGTAACTGGAATGAGTATGCGACATGGTTCTGCCTCCGCCGCTCTTGCGGCGCTTGATGGACATCTGACGGATGGAAGAGAGCCGGTGAGCCGGCCTTCAGCGCAGGATCAGCGTCGACAACAGCCCATATCGCAGGCGAGGCGGGGTTCGTCAGGTCGAACGGTCAGCATGGCCATGGTCTTCTCCTCATAACTGGAGCCCACGACCACGTCGTGGCGCTTTAGCGTTTGGTGACGCGGCGCAAGCTGCTCGCTCAAATCCCCGCGGCCATCGGACCATGCCCGACGACAAGCCATAATCTGGCCGGAGATATCCTCTTTGTCAACCCAATCGTTCTTTTAAAGAAACGAAACGGGAGAAAAGAATTTTCCCGCCAGCAGCGCCGTGACGAAAAATCCTTCGTCGAAGCAGCGCGCTGGTCGCTGCGCGAGTGCACGGCTTCACTGGCGCAGCTTGACGGGCATAGGAATGCGGGTGCATCTGCCCGGCATGCCGGCTTTCGCCCCTCTACTCGCGCGACTGCGCCGCTCCGCGCTCGGAGCCTGGCTCGCCGTCGCCTATGCGCTGGCGGTGCTGGCTGCGGGACTGGCGCCTTCCGCCGCGCTCGCCCATCCCGGCCTCGACGGCGCGCTGCTCTGTTCCGGACTGAGCGCTCCCGGACCTGACGCTCCCGAGCCCGCCGGCGAGCTGACGCATTGCAAGGGCTGCCCGGTCAATCCGGTGATCGCCGGCCCCGCGCCGACCATGCAAGGCATGATCGTCAGGCTGGCCGTTCAGGCGCCCGCCCTTCACACCATCATCCCGGCGCCACCGCGCATGGCCGCGTTCGGCCTGCCGCAATCGCGCGCGCCGCCGACGGCCCTCCTCCGTCTCTGACGGCTCCTATCCCGCTTTCATTAGGGCAGACGCCCCAGGTCGCGCTGCCGTTTCGCATCCCCTGCCCTCGGGCATGGTCGATGCAGCCATTCAGGATTTTTCGATGAACAAGATTTTGCACACGCTCGCGGCCATCGCGCTGACAGTGAGCAGCGCCGCCGCCTTCGCCCATGAATACAAGGCCGGCCCGCTCAAAATCGGCCATCCCTGGTCGCGCGCCACGCCCGCCGGCGCGAAGGTCGGCGGCGGCTATCTCTCGATCGAGAATACGGGCGCGACGCCCGACCGGCTGGTCTCGATCTCCGTGCCCTTCGCGGACAGCGTCGAAATGCACGAGATGGCTGTGGTCGACGGCATCATGACCATGCGGCCGCTCGAAAATGGGCTCGCGATCGCATCCGGCGCCAAGATCGAGTTCAAGCCCGGCGGCTACCACATCATGTTCATGGACCTAAAGCAGCCGCTGAAGCAGGACGAGATGCTCAAGGGCACGCTGACCTTCGAGAAGGCCGGCACGGTTGAGGTCGCGTTCAAGGTCGAGACCATGGGCGCCAAGGCCCCTGCCCCCGGCGCGCATACGCACTGAGGCACAGGCTGCGCCGTCATGCTCGGGCGAAGTCCCGAGCATCCACGCCTTCGCTGGTCAAAGTCCGTGGTCAAGACGTGGATGCTCGCCACAAGGGCGAGCATGACGGCTGGAACCTCACACCTTGGCGCGCGGATCGACCTTGGCGACGCGCGCCAGCAGGTAATCGACCTCGGTCTTCGCCTTGGCTGAGATCGACGAACCCGGCTTGCGCTGGGCGTCGCTGGCAAGGATGCCACGCTTCATCATGGTGTATTTGCGCACGGCGAGGCCGACGCCGAGCTGCTGCTCATAGCGCAGCAGCGGCAGATGCGCGTCGAAGATGTCGTGGGCGGCGTCGCGGCTTCCGGCCTTCTGAAGCTTGACCACGTCGATCAGCAATTCCGGGAAAGCGTAGCCGGTCATCGCGCCGTCGGCGCCGCGCTCCATCTCGAAATCGAGGAACATGCCGCCATTGCCGGTCAGGATCGAGATCGGCCGCAAGGAGCCCTCGGCCTGGAACTTGCGCAGCGTCGAGATCTTCTCCAGCCCCGGCCAGTCCTCATGCTTCAGCATCACGCAGGAGGAGTGGTCCATGACGATCTTGCGGATCACCGCCGGCGTCATGATCACCGAGAGCGTCAGCGGATAGTCCTGGATGACGAAGGGGATGTCGGTGCCGATCGCCTCGATGGCTTGGGCGTAATAGCCGGTGATCTGGTCGTCGGTGCGCAGGGATGGCGGCGGCGCGATCATCACGCCGGCGGCGCCGAGCTCCATCGACTGGCGCGCCAGCGAGCGCATCGCGGCAAAGCCGGGCGCGGAGACGCCGACGATGACCGGCTTGCCCGGCATCCTGGCCACGGCGATCTTGACGATGCGGACCGATTCCTCCGGCTCCAGCTTGGGCGCCTCGCCCATGATGCCGAGCACCGTCGTGCCATCCGAGCCAATGCCGTCGTAGAATTCGAACAGGCGCTCGGTCGAGGTCCAGTCGATCGTGCCGTCGGGATTGAACGGCGTCGGCGCGATCGGGAAGACGCCGCTGGCGTCGGGGGTCAGGCTCATGGTTTTGGCTTTCGAATGGACTGTGTCGATGGACTTCGATTCGGCTCTCAGACGATGCGGGTGCGGACGCTGCCGACGCCGGCGATCTCGCCCTCGAGCACGTCGCCCCGGACCACCGCTGCCACGCCCTCGGGCGTGCCGGTGAAGATCAGGTCGCCGGGCGCGAGCACGACGAGGCCCGACAGATAGGCGATCGTCTCAGGCACGCTCCAGATCATCTTGGCGAGGTCCGAGCTCTGGCGAGGCACGCTGTTGACGACGAGCTCGATCTTGCCGGCGCTGGGATGGCCGACATGGCTCGCGGGCGCGATCTCGCCGATCGGCCCCGACAGGTCGAAGCCCTTGCTCATGTCCCAGGGCTTGCCGGTCTTCTTGGCGGCGGCCTGCAGGTCGCGCCGCGTCATGTCGAGCCCGGCGGCGTAGCCATAGACATGGTTCAGCGCCTCGGCCTCGGGGATGTCATGCCCGCCGGTGCCGATCGCCACGACCAGCTCCATCTCGTGGTGCAGATCCCCGGTCTTGGTCGGATAGGGCATGTCGGCGCCGTTGATCAGCAGCGCGTCGGCCGGCTTGGTGAAGAAGAACGGCTCCTCGCGATCGGGATCGCCGCCCATCTCGCGGGTATGCTCGGCATAGTTCCTGCCGACGCAGAAGACCCGGCGCACGGGGAAGAGCCCGCCGCCGGCGACCGGCACCGCGGTGACGGCAGGCGGATCGATCACGTAATTCGTCATGGCTCGGGGCTCCTTGCGATATTTCCCCTGCCGTTCATGCGGGAGCGGGGCGTGCGGGGCAAGGGCCTCGACTCTCGGGACGGGGCTGCATCTGCGACATCGCAAAGACCGGCGCAAGGGCGTTTTGCGGCGCATCATTGCAACCATAGCGGATTGCCCCCTACAGTAAGGCCGGGTCGGCATGTGCCGGCCTGAACTGAGACTGAAGGAACAGCACGTGAGCACGGGTACCGTGAAATGGTTCAACGAAACCAAGGGCTACGGATTCATCACGCCTGACCAGGGCGGCAGCGATGTTTTCGTGCATATCAGCGCGGTCGAGCGCTCTGGCATGCGCGGCCTGAACGAAGGTCAGAAGATCAGCTACGATCTCGAGGCCGACCGCAAGACCGGCAAGTCCTCGGCGGTCAATCTCAAGACTGCGTGAGATAACCCCTAGACGGGAGGCCGATCGGCGGCGTCGCTTCCCGAGCCAATGCGAATCTCTATCGATCTACCAGGACTGAAGACGATTCCCGGCATGCCCGTCGCCAAGAGGCGGCGGTCGAAGGGCAAAGGCCAGCCCCAATGGCCCGATTTCCGCAGCGGCTTCTTGTCAGCTGCGACCTCTTGTTAGGTGCGACCTGGCGCCGGCCGAAACAGCCGGCCTTTCTCGGCCACCAGCACGATCCCCAGCGCGGCCAGCCCGCACAGCGAGAAGCCCAGCGTCAGCGGCACCACCGTGCCGTCGAAATGCTGGCCGATATAGAAACCGATCAGCGCGCCACCGACCGTGGTGACGAAGCCCTGCACCGAGGAGGCCGTGCCCGCGACATGGCCGAGCGGGTCCATGGCGAGCGCGCCGAAATTCGGCGCCAGCAGGCCGAAGCAGAACATCGCGCCGCCCTGCAGGGCCGTGAAGCTCCAGAGCGATTCATGCCCCGTCAGCGCGACCAGCGCATGCGTGCCGGTGAAGGCGATATAGCCCAGCAGCGCGGCATGCGAGACCCGGCGCATGCCGAGCCGCACGACGATGCGCGAATTCACCAGCGAGGCCACCGCCATGAAGCCCGCGATCAGCGCGAAGATGATGGTGAAGAGCTGCGGCGCCGCGAAGACATCGACGAAGACCTGCTGGGCCGAGTTGATGAAGCCGAACAGCCCACCGATGACGAAGGCCATCGCCAGCATGTACCCGACCGCGACGCGCGTCGTCAGCGTGGTGCGGAAGGCTGCGACGACGCTGTGAAACTCGATCGGCTTGCGATCCTCCTCATGCAGCGTCTCGGGCAGCCTGAACGCGGCCCAGAGCATCACCGAGGCGCCGAAGATCGTCAGCACGCCAAAAATCCAGCGCCAGGGCGCGACCCAGAGGATGGCCTGGCCGATCGAGGGAGCGAGAATCGGCACCGCCAGGAAGACGATCATGGCGAGCGACATCACGCGGGCCATGTCGCGGCCGGAATAGCAGTCGCGCACGATCGAGACCGCGAGCACGCGCGTCGCCGCCGCGCCGACTCCCTGGACGATACGCGCCCACATCATCGCCTCGAAGGAGCCGGCGAAGGCCGCCGCGATGCTCGCCAGCACATAGAGCCCGAGGCCGAAGAGCAGCACCGGCCTGCGGCCGAAGCGGTCCGAAAGCGTGCCGTAGACGATCTGCGCCACGCCGAACCCGAGCAGATAGGCGGTGACGATCCATTGCCGGTGATTCGCCTCCATGATGCCGAGCGTCTCGGCCATTTCGGGCAAAGCCGGCAGCATCGAATCGATCGCGAGCGCGTTCACCGCCATCAAGGCGGCGGTCAGCGTCACGAAGGAACGGAAGCTCATGCCGTGGCGCGGCAAGGCGGGGTCAGCGATTACGGTCATGTCAGCCTGTGCGGGCGCTGATCCGCGCAGGGCGGATTTGGAAAAGCTCGATTGCCCCTTAGAGCGCCGAGTTTTATGCCCTCATCAAACGCAGGACAACCCGGCTTTGCTGCAGCGCGTCATGCACCGAGCGGGAAGCGCGCTGGAGCAATTGCTCCAGCTGCTTTGTCTGAACGCGTTTTCTTCCCGCGAACCGGTGCCCACTTCGCGAAAACGCTTCAGGCCTGCTTCTGCTGCTCCGCGATCAGGGCATCGTCGATCTCGTCGGCCCGCAGCGCCGCCGGGCGGCCGGAGATGCGCTTGCCATAGGCGTCGAAGGCCGGGCGCTTCTCGATCGAGCCGAATTGCAGGCCCCAGAGGATCTGCGAACCGAGATAGACATCGGCCGCGCTGAAACGGTCGCCCAGCAGATATTCACCCGCCGTCACCGCCTGCTCCAGCGTGTCCATGACGTCGGTGAAGCTGCCATAGCCGATCATCCGGGCCCTGTCGGCGGGCACCTCGAAGCCGAGCGCCTTGTTGCTCACCGCCGCCTCCGTCGGCCCCGCGCCGAAGAACAGCCAGCGGTAATAGGGGCCGCGCAATTTGCTGCCGGGCTCCGGCGCGAGGCCGGCCTGCGGGAAGGCGTCGGCGAGATAGGCGCAGATCGCGGCGCATTCGGTGACGACCATGTCGCCATGCTTCAGCGCCGGCACCTTGCCCATCGGATTGACCGCCTTATAGGCGCCCTTCATCGGCGGGCCGAAACCCAGGATCTCGGCGCGGTAGGGCGCGCCCACCTCCTCCAGCATCCAGCGCGCGATCCGGCCGCGCGACATCGGGTTGGTGTAGAGCACGAGCTCGTCCGACATGGTGTTCTCCCTGGTCTTGTGGTTTCCGCCACCATAGCCCGACGAGATGGCGCGACCGTGTCAGCAGCGATTTGCTACAGCTTGCATCGGCTTATCCCGAATAACCGGTTCCCACTTTTCGGGCCGATGCTCTATCCTCGCCTGCGAACACGGCGCGGGGCCCATGGATTTGTCGACAGCGCAGCGCGCAACGATCACGGATGGCCGGATGGTCATCGCCGGCCTGCCCGGCCACTTCGTGCAAGCGCCGGCGCGCCGGCTCACGCTGGAGGCGAGCGGGCTTGCCGCGCTCTCGGGTTATGCGCTGCGTGACGGCGCGCTGGCCAATGACAGCCGCATCGCCGCCCGCGCAAAACTGCCCGAGGACAGCCTCGGCCGGGCTGGCCTCAGCGAGGAAGCCGGCGAGATGCCGCTCGCGATCCGGCCCTTGCCCGAGGGCGGCATGGCGACGCGCATGCTGCTCGTGCTCGCCCATGGCGGCGAGGAGCCAGGCTACCACGCGACACTGTGGCTGCCGAACGAGATCTTCTCCGCCCTGAAGCAGGACGTCGAGGCCGATCGCGCCGGTCAGCTCTCCCTCGTCGCGACGACGAGCCTCTGGCTCGACGAGGCGGAGCGCGATGCCCCCACTGAGCGCCCCGTTGCCTGGCGGCTCGGGCCGGCGCCGGACGATGAGGGCAGCGTCCCGGCGCGCGGCCTGGTCGAGCGCATCGGCTGGAGCGCGGCCGCCGCCTCGCCCACATTTGCGCAGGCCGACGAGGAGCCGGAGGAGACGGTAGCCGAGGCCCTTACGCGATTGAACTGGAGCCTGAAGCAGATCGCGCTGGTGCTGTTGTTTTTGATGATCATTGCGGCGTTGAAGTGAGGTTTCTCCTTCTCCCACCCATCTCGGGCTTGCCCGAGATTGGCAACCCAAAGTGTCAAAGTCGGCAACAGCCGACTTTGACGCGGGAGAAGGTGGCCCGGCAGGGGCGGATGAGGGGGCGCCGTGCGCTTTCCGGTTGGCGTCGTGTTCGGCTGGTTGGAAAGCTCACTGCGCCCCCTCATCCGTCTCGGCTGCGCCGATCCACCTTCCCCCGCCAGGGGGGAAGGGAAGAACTCCCGCCAAAACCCCGCCGGCGTTTCCGCGGCAGTTGGTGAGGGGCAGTCGCCCCCGCGCCTGTCCAGCGGATAGGTTGGTTACAATTTAGCCTGGGTAGATTGGTGACAGTTTCTGGCCTTGGTGGTCGATGAGGCCGATGGGTTGTTTGTAGAACCAGACGCACCAGCCGTGCTCTGTCGCTTCGAGGGCTACGGGCTCACCTTTGAGGGCGGAGCAGATCTGTACGAGGCGGCCCTCGATCTTGATCTCGCCGTTGCTACGCACCCTGCGGATGGTTCGATCGGACGGGTAGTCGGGTTGGGGAAGTTTGTCGGGCATGGACCGGGGCGAAGGATTGTAGAAGCTGGCGGGGGGCTTCTGGCCAAGGGCCTGATGGGGCCGTTCGTGGTTGTAGTCGCGTCGGAAGGCTTCCAGGCGCTGAGCCTGGGCGGCGCGGTTGAGTGAAGCGGGCCGCATGGCTTCCAGCAGGGTGAGATGGAAGCGTTCGAGGCGGCCATTTTCCTGAGGAGAACCGGGCCGGGTGCGCTCGGGCTGGATGCCCAGCTTGATCCACCAGGCCGACAGGGCGCTGAGCCCGGAGGCGCTGGTGGAGGCGAAGGGCGGGCCGTTGTCGGAACGGATGACCTCGGGCAGGCCATAGACCTGGAAGGCGCGTTGCATGACCGGCTTGGCCTGGGCGGTGTGGACGCCGTCGCCCGCCGAGACCGCCAGGACGAAGCGGCTGTAGCTGTCGGCCAGGGTCAGCGGCTCGCAGCGCTCGCCGTCGCCCAGGGTGACCCAACCCTTGTGGTCCACAGCCCAGACGTGGTTCGGCCGCTCGGGTGTGGTCAGCGCGCCCAGCCGGGGCGGGGGACGGCGTCGGAGGCGGCGGCCCGATATCAGGCCCTGGCGCTTGAGGATCTCGTGCGCCGTCGAATGCGATGGCCAGGACAAGTCCGGATGCAGCTGCTCAAGCTTAGCCACGATCTTGCGCGGACCCCAGCTCGGCCGCGCCCGTCGCAGGTCCAGGATCTTCTCCACCAACGGCGCAGGCGTCGCCAGCCCGTGCGCAAGCGGCGCCGATGACCGGTTCGCAAGCCCCGACGCGCCCTCAGCCTCATAGCGCGCCCGCCACTTGTACCCAGCTTTGCGACTGATCCCGTAAACCTCGCAAAGCTCGGTCATCGACACGTCGCCCGCCAGCCAGTCGGCTATGAAACGCACCCGTTCGTCCATGGCACAGCTCTCTCGCCACGGCATGGTCCAGCCCTCCCAACTATCCAGGGAAAAACTGTCACCCTTCTATCCGGGCTCGTCTGTCACCAATCTATCCAGGCAGGACACGCTGCCACCTTCTCCCCTCGGGGGAGAAGGTGGGCCGGCGGAGCCGGGTCGGATGAGGGAAGGGAGCGAGCCGAAACAAGACTGCCCTCATCCGTCAGCGCTATGCGCTGCCACTTCTCCCCCGAGGGGAGAAGGGAAAGTCATCCCCGCGCCTCTTCCGAGATACCCGGGTCAAGCCCGACCACGACGGCAGGGCGATGCTGAAGCACAGAAAAAAGCGCCCCGCGAGCGATCGCGGGGCGCTTCCTGGATATGTGCCGGCGAGCCGCTGGCAGGGCCCGCCTCGGGCTCAGCTCTTGCTGGGCATCAGCTTCATGGCGTTGTCCATGTGGGTGGTGCAGCCCTTCATGTCCTTCTTGGCCAGCATCTCCTTGGCCAGGGTCATTTCCTTCGTGGCCGCGGTCTTCTTGGTCGCGTCCGTCAGCTTGGAGGCGTCGGTATCCAGCTTGGTCAACTCGGCCTGGGTGCAGGTCACGGGCATCGCGGGCGCCGCAGGTGTTGCGGGCGCGGCAGTCTGCGCCTGGACCGGCGACAGAGCGAGCGCGAAGCCGAGAGCAGCAAGCGTAAGGGTGGTTTTGAACATTGTTTTTCTCCCTGATGAACCGAATGGCCCATAGCGGGAAGAACAATTCGGCGATAATTTCGTTCCATTAATTCTACGATACGAAGAAAAATGTTCTTATTGGAAAGCTGAACGCCACACCTCGACATGGACTTGGCGTTTTTATTTAGATCTCGACTTATTGTTTTCTTTTTCCACCGCCCGATGTCGATCACGGAATATTGCCGGAACCGCGACGCCCTTTCCTTTGCCTGCCCCACGCAACCTCTCGCGCGCCGGCGCGTTTCCCTTTCTCTTGGGGAGGCCATCATGTTCGAAATTCTCGCCGCGCCGGACCATGTCGCCGCTTATCGCCTGACGGGCACGCTGACGGAGGCCGATCTCGACGGCGTCGTCGCCGATCTTGAGGACCGGCTGTCCCGCCATGAAAAGCTCGGCATCCTGGCTGATCTGACCGGCTTCGAGGACATGACCTTCCGGGCCGGGCTCAAAGATGTGCGCTATGGGCTCAGCATGGTGCGACGATTGAAACGCTTTCCGCGCGAGGCGGTGGTCACCGACAAGGGCTGGATCGAGAGCTTCGCGGCGATCGCCAACCCGATCATTCCGCATGTCGAGGTGAAATGCTTCAAGCCGGCGGAGTTCGACGCGGCGCTGGCCTGGGCGAGCGAGATCGAGGGCGGGCCGGAGGCGTAAGGCTCGCTCCCAACATGAACGGCAGTGAACCTTTTCGTTCAGCATCTGTTTCAACTTGGCCTGCTCTATTGCGGCATCGAGAAAACCCGGGAGGAATTCATGCGTCAATTTCTGATCGCCGCGGCCATTGCGCTGGGAGCGGCCGCGACACCAGCGGCAGCGAGCGAGGCCTTCACCGGCGCAAGCGCGCTCGACAAGGTCGAAGTCACCTATACCAGGCACAACCGCGAGCATCGCATGTGGGAGATTCAGCGGACCCAGGAGATGCAGGCGCGGCGCGGCTACCGCCATCACGATCGCGGCTATGATCGCGGCTATGGCCGCCACCGTGGCGGCCCGCCGCCCTGGGCCCCGGCCCATGGCCGCCGCGACCGCGACCGCTGGTGAGCTCCAGCTTTGATGGAAGGCCCGGCCGCAAGGCCGGGCCTTTTTTCGTTTTTGGGGGATGGTGCGGGAGCCGCGACGCCATCTTCCTTCTCCCGGATGGGAGAAGGTGCCCCGGCAGGGGCGGATGAGGGTGTGCCGTCTCAGTAGAAGATGCGACGGCTCCGGCACGCCTCAATCATCAGCGGCGGGCCCTCATCCCTGCCCTTCTCGCACCCGGGAGAAGGGTTCCCCGCGCCTATATTGGAGTGTGGCGGAGCCTCGACAGAGAACCCTCTCCTGTAAGGAGAGGGCAGGGTGAGGTGTAGGCCGTTATCCGGAAGGGACGAGCCCTCACCGCCGCACGCGGTTGGCTTTGCGCGTTACTGGTCCAGGGGCCAACACCTCATCCCTGCCCTTCTCCTTACAGGAGAAGGGTTCCCCGCGCCTTTCCTGCCGAATATAGCCGAACCCGAAAGGTGACGAGCACGGCGACAACCGCCGCATTGTGGTAGGAAGGTCCAGCGCCTCGCGCGCATCGAGCAGAAAGTGCCTTGAAGCGATCTTCGTATTGCTCGCCATTGGCAGCGCAGCCAAAATTGATATGGTAGGTATCGAGATTTAGAATTAATCGCTTTGAGGTAAAACTGTGGCCCGCATCGAAGGCTTTCGCGTTCGCAACTATCGTGCACTTAAAGATGTCACGCTAGGTCGACTGTGGAATTTGCGCGATCAAGACCCACTTACGCCCCTTACTGCTGTAATAGGGAAGAATGGGGTAGGCAAGAGCACGCTTTTCGATGCATTCGGATTCCTGTCTGATTGCTTGAGACTTGGTGTTGAAGAAGCATGTGATCAGCACGGCCGCGGTGGATTTGATCGAATTCGTACGCAAGGCGCAATAGAACCAATACAATTTGACATTTACTACAAAGAAGACCTTCAATCTCGACCGATAACTTATGAAATATCCATAGATACCGACTCTGGCGGGCGACCCTATGTTATGAGCGAGCGCTTGAGACAGCGACGCAGAGGGCAATCAAATGGGTGGCCGTTCTCATTTCTGATCCTGAACTCGGGCCGTGGAGTTGCTTGGAAGGGAGAGGAGGTCGGGCTGAAAGAAGAAGAGAATAATCTCTCGTTCGATGACGTGCTGAACATCGTGTCTCGCAATTCTGGGGAAGAAACTACTGAAACTGAACTGGTTGAACTCGACGATTCGCGACGCCTTGGCATATCCACATTAGGTTCACTAAAGCAGCACCCGAGAATCGCGGCATTTCGGCGGTTTATCGAGGGTTGGCATCTCAGCTATTTTACTCCCGATGCCGCGCGGGGCCTGCCAATGGCGGGCCCCCAGCGGCACCTGAATGTACACGGCGACAATTTGGGCAACGTGGTCCAGTTTCTAGAGCGAGAGCATCCTCGACGCTTTAGGGAGATACTATCTCGTATATCCAAAAAAATACCAGCCATCGAAAAGATAGACACCCACAGAACTGAAGATGGCCGCCTTCTCCTCAGATTTAATGACAAAGGCTTCGATGACCCGTTCTTCGCTCAACAAATGTCCGATGGTACACTCAAGATATTTGCTTATCTTTTACTCTTAGAAGACCCAGAGCCCCCTCCGTTTTTATGCATTGAAGAGCCAGAAAATGGATTATACCATAAATTGCTTGAATCTCTGGCGGTTGAATTTCGTACCCACGCGACTGGAAAGAAAGATACCTCGCAGATATTTGTAACAACGCACCAGCCGTATTTTGTTGATGCGCTCGCGCCGAACGAAGTCTGGGTAATGGAGAAGGGAGAAGACGGACTATCTTCGGTCAGGCGAGCCAGCGACATAGATATCGTTAGTAACATGGTGGCTGAAGGCCTCCCATTGGGCGGGCTATGGTATAGCGATTATCTGGATTGAACATGCTTCACATCGAATTTCTAGTCGAAGACATATCCGGCAAAAGGGCGTTGGATGCGATTCTGCCAAATCTCGCCGGAGATTTTAGTTACAGGGTCATCGCCTATAAAGGAATCGGTCGAATTCCCAAAGGGTTGAAGCCCAGTTCTGATGCGAGCAAGCGGATATTACTAGATCAGCTACCACGTCTTATGCAAGGATACGCAACGTCCTTTAAAGATGATTCTGATGACTATGTTCGATTTGTTTTTATCGTTTGCGATCTAGACGATCGCGTAATGGTTGATTTTCTGAAGGAAATAAATAATTCAATTAACGTATGCCATCCCGTCCCAAAATACAAAATTTGCCTTGCCATTGAAGAAGGTGAAGCGTGGTTATTGGGCGACCAACGAGCGCTTTTATCCGCTTACCCCAAAGCCAACAAGGCAATCCTTGCGACCTATGTACAAGACTCAATATGTGGAACTTGGGAGAAACTCGCTGATGTCGTATATCCCGGCGGCGCAAAGGCTCTCAAAAAAACAAATTTTGTTGAAATAGGCAGGATGAAATCAGTTTGGGCCGACAATATAGCTCCATTAGTTGAAAAAAATAGAAATATATCACCAAGTTTCAATTTTTTTGTTGATGCCATTGTCGAGACTACATCGAATAATTAACCTCATTCACCGCCTCCCCCGCCGCTTCCCCCTCCCCTCTCCCGCCCCCAGCGGCCGCGAATCCGGCCTTGGGCCCATCTCGTCGAGCGTCGGCTTCTTCGGGCGGGCGACCGGCTTGGCTTCTCCGCCGCCCCAGTTATGCGGCCCCATATCCGCATCGGTCGGCTTGCGCGCCCGGGTCGGCAGGTTGGCGTTGGCACCGTAGCTGCGCTCGCCCTTGTATTTGCCGGCTGAGGCCTCGACGTCGCCCTGGCGGGCGAGCGGGTCGTCGGAGATGGCGAGCTCGGTCGCCTGGAGGCGCTTGATCTCGTCGCGCAGGCGCGCGGCGGTCTCGAATTCGAGGTCGGCGGCGGCTTCGCGCATGCGCTTTTCGAGATCGGCCAGGGCCGCCTTGAAGTTGTGGCCGGCGACCGGCGTGCCCATGCCGGCATCGACCGTGACATGGTCGCGCTCATAGACCGAGCCCAGGATGTCGCCGATGGCGCGCTTGATCGATTGCGGCGTGATGCCGTGGGCGGCGTTGTAGGCCTCCTGCTTCTCGCGGCGGCGCGAGGTCTCGGCCATCGCCCGCTCCATCGAGCCGGTGATGTGGTCTGCGTAGAGGATGACGCGGCCGTCGACATTGCGGGCGGCGCGGCCGATGGTCTGGATCAACGAGGTCTCGGAGCGCAGGAAACCCTCCTTGTCGGCGTCGAGAATGGCGACGAAACCGCATTCGGGAATGTCGAGGCCCTCGCGCAGCAGGTTGATGCCGACGAGAACATCAAACGCTCCAAGGCGGAGATCGCGAAGAATCTCGATGCGCTCGATCGTGTCGATGTCGGAGTGCATGTAGCGAACACGCACGCCGTTCTCGTGGAGATACTCGGTCAGGTCCTCCGCCATGCGCTTGGTCAGCACGGTGACCAGGGTGCGGTAGCCCTTGGCCGAGACCTCCTTGATCTCGTCCAGGAGGTCGGCGACCTGATGTTTTGCCGGGCGGATCTCGACCGGCGGGTCGATCAGGCCGGTCGGGCGGATGACCTGCTCGGTGAAGACGCCGCCGGTGCGGTCCATCTCCCAGCTGCCCGGCGTGGCCGAGACATGCACCGATTGCGGGCGCATCGCGTCCCATTCCTCGAAACGCAGCGGCCGGTTATCCATGCAGGAGGGCAGGCGGAAGCCGTATTCCGCCAAAGTCGCCTTGCGCCGAAAGTCGCCGCGATACATGCCGCCGATCTGCGGCACGGTGACATGGCTCTCATCGGTGAAGACCAGCGCATTGTCGGGCAGGTATTCGAACAGGGTCGGCGGCGGCTCGCCCGGCTTGCGGCCGGTGAGATAGCGCGAATAATTCTCGATGCCGTTGCAGGAGCCGGTGGCCTCGATCATCTCGATGTCGAAGGTGCAGCGCTGGTCGAGCCGCTGCGCCTCGAGATAGCGGCCCATCTTGTTGAGCTCGTCGAGGCGGCCCCGCAGCTCCTCCTTGATCGACTTCACGGCCTGAGTCAGCGTCGGGCGCGGCGTGGTGTAGTGCGAATTGCCGTAGACCTTGACGAATTCGAGGTCGGCGGTCTTCTGGCCGGTCAGCGGGTCGAACTCCGAGATCTGCTCGACCTCGTCGCCGAACAGGCCGATGCGCCAGGCGCGGTCCTCATAGTGGGCCGGAAAGAGTTCGATGACATCGCCGCGCACGCGGAAGGAGCCGCGGACGAAATCGCCAAGGGTGCGCTTGTATTGCAGGGCGACGAGATCGGCGATGAGCTGGCGCTGCTCGATCTTCTCGCCCAGCTTGATGCCGAAGGTCATCGCCGTATAGGTCTCGACCGAACCGATACCGTAGATGCACGAGACCGAGGCGACGATGATGACGTCGTCGCGCTCCAAGAGCGAGCGCGTGGCGGAGTGGCGCATGCGGTCGATCTGCTCGTTGATCGAGCTTTCCTTCTCGATGAAGGTGTCCGAGCGCGGCACATAGGCCTCGGGCTGGTAGTAGTCGTAATAGGAGACGAAATACTCGACCGCGTTGTCGGGGAAGAAGCTCTTGAACTCGCCATAGAGCTGCGCGGCCAGCGTCTTGTTCGGCGCCAGGACCAGCGCGGGACGCTGCGTCTTCTCGATGACTTGCGCCATGGTGAAGGTCTTGCCGGAGCCGGTGACGCCCAGGAGCACCTGGTCGCGCTCCTGGCGCGAGATGCCGTCGACGAGATCGGCGATCGCGGTCGGCTGGTCGCCGGCGGGCTCGTATTCCGAATTCATCCGGAAGCGGATGCCGCCTTCGGATTTATCGGGGCGCGGCGGGCGATGCGGCGTCCAGGCCTTGCCGGGATCGATGAAGGGGCTGCCGGTCTCCAGCAGCGTCTGCAGCGACTGCGCCGTCAGGCTCGCGGCGGTCTCGCCCTCGACGCCGTCAAAGGCGGAATCGGCCTTCTTGCCGATCTTGCGCTTGGGAGCGCCGTCGCCGGGCCGGGCCTCGGGCTCGTAACCGGCCTGCGGTTGGTCGCTGAAGCCGGCGGCGCCGCCCGGGACCGCATTGCCGCGGTTGATCGCCGGGTTGAGCAGATCGGCGAGATAGCCTTCCAGCGGCTTCAATTCCTGGCGCGAGGCCTTGGAATTAGGCGTGCGCGCGCTGGCCGGCTTCTTCGCGGGCTTCGTCTTGGCGTCAGGGGCGGAAGTTTTGGCGTCAGGGGCGGAAGTTTTGGACATGGCGGCAATATGGGACGGAAGCCTCCCAAGCGCGAGAGGGCAAGGCGCATGGCAGGCCGCATAGCTGACAGGAGATGGCAGGAGAAGATGGCCGTGCGGCGCGCCTCCGTGCCTTACGCGCAGAGCCGGCCCCGCCTAAAGGCTCGGTCTTGCTGAAGGCATTGACTCCCCGAGACGCGCTGCAACAATACGGTTATAATGCGGCCATTGGGGACCGTCATGTCGGGACAACACTTCGACACCGGACGAGACGCGCTCGATTTCATCGATGTGCTGACGCGTCTCAACGACCCGCAGACGATCATCTCCTCACTGCGCGACAAGCTCGCCAGCTTCGGCTTCCACGCCTTCCTGATCACCGGCCTGCCGGAGACCGGCGACAGGATCGCCCCGCTCGTGCTGTTGAATGGCTGGCCCGACGGCTGGTTCGAGCTCTATGTCCGGCAGAACTATGCCGATGACGACCCGATCGCGGCGCATTGCAAGACCACGACGAACCCGTTCGTCTGGGACGAGGTCTATCGCCAGGAGGTCGCCAGCGCGCGCCAGCAGGAGATCATGCGGCGCGCCAGCGACTTCAAGATGATCCACGGCTTCTGCGTGCCGATCCACAATGAGGACGGCTTCAAGGCCGTCGTCACCATGGCCGGCGACAGGCCCGACCTGTCGCGGCAGTCCCGCTCCGCCATCCACCTGATGTCGCTCTATGCCCATGCCAAGGCCGAGGCCGCCATGCACGGCACCCAGGGCCATTGCCTCACCGTGCGGGAGCGCGAGGTCCTGACCTGGATGGCTGTCGGCAAATCGACCGAGGGCGTCGCGGAGGTGCTCAATATCCGCGCCGGAACCGTCGAGGCGCATTACCAGAACGCTGCCCGCAAGCTCGGCGCCCGGGGCCGCACGCGCACGGTGGTCGAGGCGCATCTGCGCGGCGAGATCCAACTTTAGTCTACAGCCCAACGAAAGCGCTGGCACTCCCGGAAAACCGGGATTCCGCCCGGCGCGGATCGGCAGAAAATTCTTCCTCACGCCGCTGAGGAAGAACTCATGATTCACATCATCGACGCCTCCAATCGCCGGCTCTATGCCGACCAGATCGAGGAACATTTCCGCATCCGGCACCGCATCTATGTCGAGGAGCGCCGCTGGATGGAGCTGGAGCGCCCCGACGGACGCGAGGTCGACCAGTTCGACACCGACGACGCGGTCTATCTGCTGGCGCTGAAGGAGGGCAAGGTCATCGGGGGCTCCCGCCTCGTGCCGACGCTCGGCCCGCATCTGATGAGCGAGGTCTTTCCCTACCTCGCCAATATCCGCGGCCTCCAGCGTGGCCCCGACATCGTAGAATGGACCCGGATCTTCGTGGTTCCCGAGTATCGCGGCCGCGAATCCACCGTGCTGCACACCGTCCTCGCCGGCATTCTCGAATACTGCCTGGAGCAGCATTTCAGCGCGATCACCGTCGTGATGGAAACCTGGTGGATGCCGCGCTTCCTGGAGCTCGGCTGGGAGGTCAAACCGCTCGGCCTGCCGACGATGATCGACGGCATGTCCTGCATCGGCACGATGATCAGCGTGACCGAAGAGGCTTGGCGCAACACGCTGGCATTCAAACGGATTGCGGCCCCGACATTGGTCGACCGGCGGCATGGGCCGCACATCACCGAGGAAAGGCGAACCAACCATGTATGACGAGCACAGCTATTCGGCCTTATCCTCCGAGGAACGGCAAGACCTCGGAAACGCGCTGGCGACCCTGATGACGCTGATGGAACGGCACCGGGGCTACACCCCGCTGCTGGAAGCAGCGTCCCATTTCGACCTCCCCGACGATCTCTGGCTGCTGACTCAGGTCATGGGCCTGGACGATGCCGGGCGCTCGGCGCTGGTGCAGCTCTTCCTGCTGACCAATGGGGCGATCCAGGCCAAGCCGTTGAGCCAGGACGCCGTCATGCTGGTAAGCCACGATCTCGGCGCCATCTACGAGCGGGCCCGGGACCGCGAGCGCGGGGTGGCCTCACCTCACGACGCGTGACGAAGGGGCAGACCTAGGGGCAGGCGGGAGAAGCGCACTCGCTTGTCCCATGTCTCCCGGAGCCAGATGTCTCCCGGAACCACGCCGTCATCCTGGCCGAAGCGAAGCGGAGCGCCGGGATCATCGGAGGGCCGATCCTTTGACGGACCTGGCTCTACGATGGATCCCGGAGCTACGCGGCTCCGCCGCTTGTCCAGGATGACG
Source organism: Bosea vaviloviae (assembly GCF_001741865.1). Taxonomy (NCBI): domain Bacteria; kingdom Pseudomonadati; phylum Pseudomonadota; class Alphaproteobacteria; order Hyphomicrobiales; family Alloboseaceae; genus Allobosea; species Allobosea vaviloviae. The sequence goes on along the minus strand of NZ_CP017147.1, from coordinate 1,751,992 downwards.
TGGAGGTTCTGGAGCGAGATTTCTTGCTCAGCTTACCCTCGCGCCAGCCAAGCCTCCAGCCCCGCCGCCGCCGCGATGCCGGTGGCGAAGCAGGCCTGCAGCAGGTAGCCGCCGGTCGGGGCTTCCCAGTCCAGCATCTCGCCGGCAACGAAGACGCCGGGCAATGCCTTCAGCATGAAATCGGGGGTGACCGCACCAGCTTCGATGCCGCCGGCGCTCGAAATCGCCCGCGTGATCGGGGCGAGGCCGGTGAGTGTGAGGGGAGCGGTCTTGATCAGCGCCGCCAAGGCCGCTGCGTCCTCAGGCAAGCGCGGGCTCGCCTCGCGCAGGAGCGCGATCGCAGCCGGCGACAGGCCCGCCGCCTTGCGCAGATGGTTGCTCAGCGTCTCGCCCTTGCGACGCTTCGCCAGACGCTCAACGAGGCGGGCGGTCTCCATGTCGGGCCGCAGGTCGAGCGTGACCGCCGCCCTGCCCTGGCGCAGGATCGCCTCGCGCAGCAGGCCCGAGAGCGCATAGACCGCGCCGCCCTCGATACCGTCGGCATCGATCATCGCCTCACCGGTGGCCTGACGCTCACCGAAGCGAATGACGATGCGCTTCAACGGCGCGCCACTGAAGCGCTCGCGCATCGTCGCCGACCAGGCCACCGTGAAGCCGCCATTGGCCGGCAGCAGCGGCGCGACGGTGACTCCGCGCTCCACGAGTCGAGGCGCCCAGCCGCCATCTGAGCCAAGGCGCGGCCAGCTCGCGCCGCCGAGCGCCAGCAAGGTCGCGCCGGGCCGGATCGTCTCGACCCCGCCGTCGCGGGTCTGGAAGGCGAGCGCGCCATCGGCGCTCCAGCCGGTCCAGAGCCTGCCCGGAGCGAATGTCACGCCTTGCCCTTCCAGCCGGCGCAGCCAGGCGCGCAGCAGAGGCGAGGCCTTCATCGCCTTGGGAAAGACGCGCCCGCTCGTGCCGATGAAGCTGTCGGCGCCGAGACCGTCGGCCCAATCGCGCAAAGCCTGGGGCGGGAAGGCGCGGATCGCCGGTTCGAGCCAGGCCTGCGCGCCGCGATAGCGCGTCAGGAACTGATCCAGCGGTTCGGAATGGGTCAGGTTCAGCCCACCGCGGCCGGCAAGCAGGAATTTACGCGCCGGCGAGGGCATGCGGTCATAGACCGTAACGGCGTGGCCGGCGGCGGACAGCCGCTCGGCGGCGATCAGGCCGGAGGGGCCTGCGCCGATGATCGCGATGGATTTGTTTTGCATCGGGAGGGCTTGGGGCCGGCGGGCGCGCGGGTCAAGCGCGATCGTCCATGCTCGGGCTTGACCCGCGCATCTCATGCCGAACCGAATGGCGCTTCATGCGGCTGGAGATTCTCGGGTCAAACCCGAGAATGACGCGCGCTTTCAGCCCCGCGCGAAAGTCTCGTCGAAAGCGTAGCCCGCGCCGCGCACGGTGCGCAGCGGGTCCTTGGCGTCACCGGGCGTGATCGCCTTGCGCAGGCGCCCGACATGAACGTCGACCGTGCGCTCGTCGATATAGACGTCGCGACCCCAGACGGCGTCGAGGAGTTGTGCGCGGGAATAGACCCGGCCAGGCGCCTGCATCAGGAATTCGAGCAGGCGGAATTCGGTCGGGCCGAGATGCAATTCCGCGCCGGAGCGGCGGACGCGGCGCGTCGTGCGGTCGAGCTCGAGATCGCCGGCCGCGAGCAGCCCGGCGACATGGCCAGGCTTCGCCCGGCGCAGCAGCGCCTGGATGCGCGCGATCAGTTCAGGCAGCGAGAACGGCTTGACCACGTAGTCGTCAGCACCGGTGGCGAGGCCGCGCACGCGCTCGGTCTCCTCGCCGCGGGCGGTGAGCATGATGATCGGCACGCGCTCGGTGTCGCGGCGCGTGCGCAGGCGGCGGCAGAGCTCGATGCCCGACAGGCCCGGCAGCATCCAGTCGAGCAGGACGAGGTCGGGCGTGTGGTCGCGCAGATGCAGTTCAGCATCGTCGCCGCGCGCGACGCTGTCGACCTCGAAGCCCTCGGCTTCGAGATTGTAGCGCAGGAGCAGGGTGAGCGGCTCCTCGTCCTCGACGATCAGGATGCGTGCGGGCATGTCTCGGTTCCGTTCTTGGCATTCAGCCGACACACACCGTCATGCTCGCCCTTGTGGCGAGCATCCATGTCTTGAACACAGGTCTCGACCGGCGAAGACGTGGATGGTCGGGATGATCCTCGGGACAAGCCCGAGGACGACCCTGACGGGAAAGGTGCCGGTGCGTTCATTCCATCAGCTCCCCGTCACCGCCTCGACATTGATGTCGGTGGTGTCGAGCTTCGGGCGGTTGAGATCGAGCGACTCGCCGGTGACGAGATAATGGATCGTCTCGGCGATGTTGGTGGTGTGATCGCCGATGCGCTCGACGTTCTTGGCGCAGAACAGGAGATGCGTGCAGAAGGTGATGTTGCGCGGATCTTCCATCATATAGGTCAGCAATTCCCGGAAGAGCGAGGTGTAGAGCGCGTCGATCTCGTCGTCGCGGCGCCAGACCTCCATGGCCTTCTGTTCGTTGCTCGCGGCATAGGCGTCGAGCACGTCCTTGAGCTGGGCCTGGACGAGGCGGCTCATATGCTCGAGCCCGACCACGGCGCGATGCGGCGGCTGGAACTGGCCGGAGATCGCGACCGCGCGCTTGGCGATGTTCTTGGCGAGATCGCCGACGCGCTCGATGTCGGCAGCGATGCGGATCGCCGAGATCAATTCACGCAGGTCGTTCGCCAGCGGCTGGCGCCGCGCGATGGTCAGGACCGCGCGCTCCTCGACATCGCGCTGCAGGTTGTCGAGGCGCTGGTCGGCGCTGATCACCTTCTGGGCGAGCGTGGTGTCGCGGCGCACCAGCGCCACGGTGGAATCGCCGAGCATGCGCTCGGACATGCCGCCCATCTCGGCGAGGCTGCGGCGCAGCGCCTCGAGTTCGGCGTCGTAGGAGCGGACGATATGGTCGGTCATCGCGGCGGATCCTCTGGAAGCGAAAACAGGGTTCGACAGTCAGCCGAAGCGGCCGGTGACATAGTCCTGGGTCTGCTTCTTGTGCGGGTTCATGAAGATGGTGTTGGTCGGCGCGAACTCGATCACCTCGCCAAGATACATGAAGGCGGTATACTGCGAGATACGCGCCGCCTGCTGCATGTTGTGGGTGACGATGACGATGGTGAAATCGGTCTTGAGCTGCTCCAGCAGATCCTCGATCTTGCCGGTCGAGATCGGATCGAGCGCCGAGGTCGGTTCGTCGAACAGGATCACCTCCGGCTTCTGCGCGATGGTGCGCGCGATGCACAGGCGCTGCTGCTGGCCGCCCGACAGGCCCATGCCCGAGGCCTTGAGCTTGTCCTTGACCTCGTCCCAGAGCGCCGCGCGGCGCAGCGCGCCCTCGACGCGATCGTCGAGCTCCGACTTCGGCGGCTTCTCATAGAGCCGGATGCCGAAGGCGACATTGTCGTAGATCGACATCGGGAACGGCGTCGGCTTCTGGAAGACCATGCCGATGCGCGAGCGCAACTCGTTCACGTCGACATCGTTGGAGATGACGTTGCGGCCGTCGAGGATGACCTCGCCGGTGGCGCGCTGCTCAGGGTAGAGCGAGTAGATGCGGTTGAAGATGCGCAGCAGGGTCGACTTGCCGCAGCCCGAGGGGCCGATCAGCGCCGTGACGTGGCGGTCGCGGAAATCGAGATTGACGCTCTTCAGCGCCTTGTGCTCGCCGTAGTAGAAATCGAGGTTCTTGACCGCGATCCGGACGGGGGCATCGGCGTCGAGTGATTGCGGGCTCAGTTCCAGGGTCGAAAGCATCGAAGGGTTCCTTCGGATCGGACGCGACGAATGTCAGAAGCGACGTATTGTTTGAAGCGACGGATTACTTGGAGCCGCGCACGATGCGGCGGGCGATGAGCGAGAGCACCAGGATCGACATGGTGATGATCAGCGAGCCGGCCCAGGCGAGCTGCTGCCAGTTCTCGTAAGGCGCCGAGGCGAACTGGTAGATCGTCACCGGCAAGTTGGAAACGCCGCCCGAGAGAGAGGGCGAGAACCAGAAATTGTTGTTCAGCGCGGTGAAGATCAGCGGCGCGGTCTCGCCGGCGATGCGGGCAAGAGCGAGCAGGATGCCGGTGACCATGCCGGATTTGGCCGCCCGCCAGGTGATCGAGGTGATCACGACGGAAGGCGGCGCGCCGAGCGCCGAGCCGGCCTCGCGCAGCGGCCCCGGAACCAGGCGCAGCATGTCCTCGGTGGTCCGCACGATGACCGGGATCGCGATGATGCCGAGCGCCACGCCGCCGGCCCAGCCGGAATAGCCGCCCAGAGGCTCGACCATGATGACGTAGACGAACAGGCCGATCAGGATCGAGGGCGCCGAGAGCAGGATGTCGTTGATGAAACGGATCAGGTCGGCGAGCTTCGAGCCCTTGCCGTATTCGGCGAGATAGGTGCCGGCGAGCACGCCGATCGGCGTCGCCACCACGATGCCGAGGAAGGTCAGCACGATCGAGCCGACGATGGCGTTGGCGAGGCCGCCGCCCTCCGAACCGGGACCCGGCGTGATCTGCGTGAAGGTCGCGACGGACAACCCGCCGACGCCCTTCACGATCAGCATGCCGAGAATCCAGAACAGCACGAAGATCGCAAGGCCGGTGAAGCCGGCCGCGATGATGCGCATGAGTTTATCGGCCGTGCGGCGCGACTGGCGGACGCGGCCCCATTCGGCATGGGGCAGCGGGCGGACGGTGGAGGGTGTCGTCAGGCTCATGACCGGGCTCGCTCAGTAGGCTTTGACGCGCGACACCAGGATGCGCGCGATGACGAGGACGACGAAGGTGACGAAGAACAGGATGCAGCCCAGCGCGATCAGCGCATTGAGTTGCAGGCCCATGGCCTCATTGAACTCGTTGGCGATGCGCGAGGCGATTGTCGAGCCGGGATCCATGATCGAGGCCGAGAGCCGGTTGGCGTTGCCGACGACGAAGGTCACCGCCATGGTTTCGCCCAGCGCACGGCCGAGGCCCAGCATGATCGCGCCGATGATCGAGACGCCGGCCTGCGGCACCAGCACATGGCGCACCACCTCCCAGGTGGTCGCGCCGATACCGTAGGCGCTCTCGCGCAGCACGGACGGAATCTGGTCCAGCATGTCGCGGGTGATCGAGGCGATGAAGGGGATGATCATGAAGGCGAGGATGATGCCGGCCGTGAGGATGCCGAGGCCGGAGGGCGAGCGCGAATACAGCACCGTGCCGACGATAGGCAGGCCTTCGACGATGTTGGAGAGCGGCACCTGCACATAGGCTGCAAACAGCGGCACGAAGACGAACAGGCCCCACATGCCGTAGATGATCGAGGGCACGGCGGCGAGGAGTTCGATCGCGGTCGAGACCGGCTGCTTGAACCAGGGCGGTGCGAGCTGCGTCAGGTAGACGGCGATGCCCAGCGACAGCGGCACGCCGATGACCAGCGCCAGAAGGGCGGTCGAGAGGGTGCCGACGATGGCGGGCCAGGCGCCGTACTGGTCGTTCTGCGTGTCCCAGACGCTGGAGGTCAGGAAGCCGAGCCCCATCTCGCGGAAGGCCGGCCAGCCGCCCATGATCATCGACAGCATGATGCCGGCGAGCAGGACGAGGACGAACAGCGCCGACAGGAAGCTGGCGTTGCGGAAGATGATGTCGAAGGTGCCCTTGGGGGTCTTTCGCTGGGGCGCAGCGCCGGGAACGGTCATGTGGTCGGTCACGGCGGTCATCCGCGGGTACTCCGGTATCGTTGCCGAGGCTTCCCAAGCCGCTTTATCGGCCTGAGCAACCTCAGCCCTCATCCTGAGGAGCGCCGCAGGCGCGTCTCGAAGGATGAAGGCTGAGAATAACGTGGCGAAGCAGGGAGCCCGCTTCGCCTTGTCGCGCTCCGATCAGAAGATCGGCTTGCCGGCCGGGTCGGTGACGCCCTTCCAGGCGTTGCGGACCTGATCCTTGACGGCGGTCGGCAGCGGCACATAGTCGAGGTCGAGAGCGAGCTTGTCGCCGTTCTTGAAGGCCCAGTCGACGAACTTCAGCGCGGCCTGCACCTCTTCCGGCTTCTCCGGCTTGGCATGGACGAGCAGGAAGGTCGCGGCCGTGATCGGCCAGGCTTCGGCGCCCTTCTGGTTGTTCAGCGAGATGCCGAAGCCGGGAGCCTCGTTCCAGTTGGCGTTGGCGGCGGCGGCCTGGAAGGCCTTGTCGTCGGGGGCCGGGTAGTTGCCGTCGGCGTTCTGGATCAGCGCGAAGTTGAGCTTGTTCTGCTTGGCGTAGGCGTACTCGACATAACCGATCGAGTTGGCGACCTGCTTGACCGAAGCCGAGACGCCCTCATTGCCCTTGCCGCCGATGCCGACGGCCCACTGGACCGACTGGTTGGCGCCGACCTTGGACTTCCAGTCAGCCGAAACCTTGGAGAGGTAATCGGTGAAGACATAGGTCGTGCCCGATCCGTCCGAGCGATAGACCGGGTTGATGTTGGCGTCGGGGAGGGTCACGCCGGCGTTGAGCGCGACGATCTTGGGGTCGTTCCACTTCTTGATGTCGCCCATATAGATCGCGGCGATGATCGGGCCGGTCAGCTTGAGCTTGCCGGCCTCGACGCCGGCGACGTTGATCGCGGGAACGACGCCGCCCATCACGGTCGGGAACTGGATCAGGCCGTCCTTGGTCAGGTCCTCGCCCTTGAGCGGGGCGTCGGTGGCGCCGAAGGCGACCGTCTTGGCCTTGATCTGGCGGATGCCGCCACCCGAGCCGATCGACTGGTAATTGAGACCGATATTGGTCTCCTTCTTATAGGCTTCAGCCCATTTGGCGTAGATCGGGAAGGGGAAAGTCGCGCCGGCGCCGGTGATGTCGGCAGCCTGGACCGCGCCGGACAGCCCGATTGAGGCGGCCGCGAGAATGAGAATTTTGCGCATTGAGATGTCCTCTCTGGATCGCACGTTCAGCGGCCCCGTCAGAACACCTTCTGTGTGACAGACGGATGACATCCTGTCATCAAAGCTGTCACAAACGATTCAGGACGGGCTCCGAGGCGCCGGTCCGAGGCGCGGAAAGATCGCCTTGAAAGTCGCGCCCTGCCCCAGCAGGCTCTCGATGGTGAGGCGCCCGCGATGGCGCAGCACGATGTGCTTGACGATGGCCAGGCCAAGGCCGGTTCCGCCCGCTTCGCGGCTGGCGGCGGTGTCGACCCGGTAGAAGCGCTCGGTCAGGCGCGGCAGGTGTTCGGGCGCGATGCCGGGCCCGTCATCGCGCACGCTGACGCTGGCCTCGGTCGCGCCATCGATGACATCGATCGCGACCTCGCCGTCCCTACGGCCATATTTAATGGCGTTCTCGACCAGATTCTCCATCAATCGCAGCAATTCGTCGCGGTCGCCGGCGACCTTCACCGGCTGCTCGGGCAGCGACAGGCGCAGATTCACATTACGCTCGCGCGCCATCAGCGTCAGCGAATCGACGATCTCGCGCGAGATGCCGGCGAGATCGACCGGGGTTTCAGGCGCCAGATGGGCGCGCAGCTCGATGCGCGAGAGCGAGAGCAGATCGTCGACGAGGCGCGCCATGCGCAAGCCCTGCTCGCGCATGATCGTCAGGAAGCGGTCGCGCGCGCCGGCATCGTTGCGAGCGGGGCCCTGCAGCGTCTCGACGAAGCCGAGCAGCGAGGCCAAAGGCGTGCGCAGTTCATGGCTGGCATTGGCGACGAAATCGACCCGCATGCGCTCGGTGACGCGCTGCTCGCTGAGATCCTCGAAGGTCAGCAGCAAGGAGCGACGCCCGCCCGCGGTCCGCAACGCCGCGATATGGATCCGAAAGGTGCGTTCGACCGGCACGCGCTCGACCAGTTCGATGACGCGGCGCCCGCCCTGGCTCGAGACCTGCTCCATCGCCCCGATCAGATCGGGATCGCGCATGACGAGCGTCAATTGCCGGCCCTGGTCGAGCGCCGGGATCAGCGCATTCATCGCCGGGCTCAGCGCCTGGACGACGCCTTGCGCGTCGAGCAGGACGACGGCCGAGCCGAGCGCCCCGATCAGGGCGAGCGTGGCGGGGGCATTGGGGTCGACAGTCTCGAACATCGGACGCGGCACCTTGCGCTGTCCTCTCGCCACCGAGGCAGGCGCGAGAGCCGGACGACGCGAGAGGATGCCTTCCTGATCGGATCGCCGGCGCACGTCAATTCCCCTGACCGCGCACACGGGTTAGCTTGCCAGCCAAGGACCAGGAGAAAACAGATGGCCAAGCGCGTGTCCATGACGAAAGCGAAGACCGCCGGCACGAAGGTGCCCAAGCGCGTCATCGCCAAGAGCCTCGCCAAAAGCCTTGCTAAAACGGACCCAGCCAAGACAAAGCCGCCGGCGCCCACGAAGCGGAAGAAGGCCGAATCCGACGCCTTCGACATCGAAGCGGAGACCTTGCCCCAGCGCATCGTCGACGCCGCCTTCCGCAGCGGCGGCTACCCCCATGACAAGCGCATGAAGCGCAAGCATTACGACAAGGGGATGGAGCCGCTGCAGATCGAATTGCAGAAGCTCCTCGCCTGGGTGCGCGAGACCGGCGAACGCATAGTCATCGTGCTCGAAGGCCGCGACGGCGCCGGCAAGGGCGGCGCGATCACCCGCTTCACCCAGCATCTCAATCCGCGCCAGGCGCGCGTGGTGGCGCTGTCGAAGCCCTCCGACACCGAGAAGGGGCAATGGTATTTCCAGCGCTATGCCGCGGAAATGCCGGCGGCGGGCGAGATCGTGTTCTTCGACCGCTCCTGGTACAATCGCGCCGGCGTCGAGCGCGTGATGAGCTTCTGCACGCCCGACCAGACCGACGCCTTCCTGCGCGAGGCCCCCGTCTTCGAGGGCATGCTGGCGCGCGACGGCATCCGCATGATCAAGCTCTTCCTGACCATCGGCCGCGAGATGCAGATGACGCGGCTGCATGCGCGCTGGCACGACCCGCTCAAGCGCTGGAAGCTGTCGCCAATCGATTTCGAGGCGATTCCGCGCTTCGACGCCTATTCCGAGGCCTTCGACGAAATCCTGGAGCGCAGCTCGACGTCATCGGCGCCCTGGAGCGTGCTGCGCGGCAACGACAAGTTCCGCACCCGGCTCAACGCCATCCGCCTCGTGCTCCAAGCGGTCCCCTACAAGGACAAGGACGAGGCGGCGATCGGCGAACTCGACCACAAGATCACGCTGACCGCAGCGCGCTATCTCGACAATGGTGGAGAGGAATAAGCGGCATCCAGGGACGTTGGAGAGATTCAGCGCTCCCGCCGCCTGATCCGCCGGATCATCTCGTTCAGCGCCAGCAGAACGAGCGCCAGGATGAAGGGCAAAAGGTAATAGGCGATGCGGAAGAGCAGCAGCGCGCCAAGCACACCCTCGTAAGGCAGGCGGCTCAGCGCGACCAGCATCGTCGCCTCGAAGACGCCGAGCCCTCCCGGTGCGTGGCTGGCGATGCCGATCAGGCAGGCGAAGACATAGACCGCGAGGAAGCTCGGATAGTCGATATTGTGCCCACCCGGCAGCAGGACGAAGAGCACGGCCGCGGCCGCACAGACCTCGCAGGCGCCGAGGCACATCTGACCGAGCGTGATCCCCAAGCCCGGCAGCGGCAGGTTCCAGCCGCTGACGCGGATGGTGCGCTCGCCGCTCGCGATCCAGGCGAGGTAGCCCAGCGTGCCGAGCGCCACCGCCGCGCCGACGCCCTGCACCACCAGCGGCGAGGTGCGCGCCAGCCGCGCAACGCCCTCGGAATCGTAGAACAGGCAGGCGCACAGGATCGCGCCGAGGCCGAGCCAGAAGGTCAGGCCCGCGATCACGGTCAGGCTCGCGACCTCGGAGGCGCGCACGCCCTTGGGCGAATAGATCCAGTAACGCACCGTGCCGCCGGTCACGATCGGGAAACCCAACGTGAAGGACACGGAATAGCTGGTGAAGGAGGCGAGCGCCGTGGTGCGGTAAGGGATGGAGAGCCCGAGCCGCTTCAGCGCCAGCGCGTCGTAGCCGGTGAGCAGGAGATAGCTCAGCGCGGTGAAGCCGAGCGCGAGGCCGAGCTGGCGCTGGCTGGCATTGGCGAAAGCCCCGGCGAGCGCGCCGGGCTCGATCTCCCGGATGATGAACCAGAGCACGACCAGCGAGGCGATAAAGATCGTCGCGCTCGCCAGCGGGCCGAGCCACCACCAGCGGCTGCGCCTGCGCAAGGGCATACCTGGCTCATGCGGGCCGAAGGACATATGCGAACTCGCTCGAAGGCTGATCGGGACCGCACGCTGCTGCGCCAGATCCCCGGGGCGGGGCGACAGGCCGCAGGACGCGACCTTGCCCGACAGATAACGCCTCGACCGGGATGCACAAGCCGGAACGGCGCGGCGAATGCGCGCCATGAGGCTGGCGCAGGTCGCGCCCGGCGGTTTTTCCGGACGCGCGCGCATTGCCATGAGGCGGCCTTTGCGGCCGCCTCATGGCGCCAGGATCTTTCCGGCGAGGATCCTGGCGCAATACGTCAGCTATCCCGCCTGGCGACGGACGCGAAGAGCCGATCGGGCCCCTCGACCTCGACCAGGCGCCGGTTCTCGATCAGCCAGAAGCGATTGCCGACCGTCCGGGCGAAGCTGCGGTCATGCGAGACCAGCAGGCCGCTCGCCTCAGGGCCCATCAATTGGCCCATCAACTCGGCCTCCAGCGCCTCCTGCCCCTCGATGTCGAGATGGTTGGTCGGTTCGTCCAGCAGGTAGAAATTGGGATTGGCCAGGCGCAAGATCAGCATCATCAACCGCGCCTTCTGCCCGCCGGAAAGGCGGCCTATGGCGCCGTCCTGCATCTCGATGGTCAAGCCCGCGCCGGCCAGCAGCGAGCGGGCGCGCTGATCGCCGACATCGAAGCGCCGGCCGATCGCCGCCCCGGGCGTATCGTCAGGCGCAAGCTCGGACAGGTTCTGGTCGCTATAGCCGAGCTTCAGGGACGGCGTCGCCCTGATCGCCTCCGACGCTCCCTGAGGCTCCACGATCGCGCGCCTGATCAGGCTGACGAGGCGCGACTTGCCGGTCCCGTTGGCTCCGAGCAGGATGATGCGATCGCCCTGGTTGATCCAGCGCTTGCCCGTCTTGAACAGCAGCGTCCCGTCAGGCGCCGCGATGGTCGCATCGTCGAGCGTGACCAGGACCTTGGCATGGGTGCCGCGATTAGCGAGCCTGATCGCCCCGGCCGAGCGCTCGCGATGCGCGGGCAAGGCCGCATCCTCCAGGCGCTCGGCTCTTTCCTTGAGCTGCTTGGTCTTGACCACCAGGAGGTCGCTGCCGGAATTGATCCCAATATTCCTGAGCTTCGCGGCCTGCCGGCGCAATTGCTGGGCGGTCTTCAGGTCGCGCTGGAACCGGCGCTCCTGCGAGGCATCGACCTCGTCGAGCGCGAGCCGCGCCCTCGTATAGGGCAAGGCGAAGAGCTGGGAGCGCTCCGGGCGCAGGAACAGCGTCCGGTTGGTCGTCGCGTCCAAGAAGGCGCGGTCATGGCTCGATATGACGACGGGCACCTCGCGCGGCAAGGCGTTGAGCCAGTCTTCCAGCTGATTGATCCGGGCGAGATCGAGATGGTTGGTCGGCTCGTCCAGCAGCAGCAGATCGGGCTCGGTCACCCAGATGCGCGCCAGCATCGCCAGCCTCTGCCAGCCTCCGCTCAGGCGCGAGAGCGGGCGCTGGCGCAGCGGCTCGGGAACCTCGAGCGAGTCGAGCACCACATCGACGCGCCAGCCTTCGCTGTCGGCCTGCTCCGCCGGCAAGGCCTGGCGGACGAGGTCATGGAAGGCCGTGTCCGCGAACCGGGCCGGGATATCCTGCTCGACATGCCCGACGCGCAAGCCGCGCGAGCGCGTGATCTCGCCCGCGCTGGGCTCGAGGCCACCGGTGAGACAATGCAGCAGGGTCGACTTGCCCCGGCCATTGGCGGCGACGAGGCCGAGGCGGTCATTCGCCCCGATCGTCAGGTCCAGATTCGAAAAGAGCGGCGTGCCCAAGGTGACGCCGAGATTCCTCAGATTGATCAATGCCATTGTCGTTGTCCGGTCTGCCCGAGCCATGGCCGGCGCTCGCCGCAGGCAGTCTTGCTGCCGCGCGATGCGGGGCTGGGGGCCGCAGCTTCCCAAGCTCGGTGTTGTGAAGGGACGCGAGCCGCGAGCCGTTGAAGGCTCAGCGCTGCGCTACCACGAAGGGCAGACCGGGAAGAGAACCGTGAAGCAATCGTCTCTGGTCAGCCCTGCAAACAGCTTTGCAGGGCGTTGACCGGGCCACGCGTATGATAGTGACGAACAAACGTGATCACGCGGCCCTCCTTTCTCGACGAGTTGCCGGATAAACCTAACGCCGTGCGCGACGGCAAGCAATCCTCGCCACTTCGGGCGTGTTGTTGGGAGCGTGTTGTTTGCGCTCAGAACCGCGCCGTCATCCTGGACAAGCGGCGAAGCCGCGCAGCTCCGGGATCCATCGTAGAGCTCCGGAGCCCTCCGATGGATCCCGGTCACCCTTCGGGTGCCCAGGATGACGGCGTGGTTCCGAGCATAAACAGTTCATGGTTGAAGCGCGCGGATTCACAATTGAAACACGCCGTCGGGAGCCGCCTCCAACATCCTCAGCCGGTCTTCCGGAACACCCGCAGCGTCTTGAAGCTGGCAACCTCGTCGACCTGCGCCGTCCTGGCCCAGTCGGCGATGATCGGCTCGGCCGTGGCATAGGCGAAGGAGCCGGTGTAGAACAGGAGATAGCCGCCGATATCGGTCTGGGCCGTGAAGAGGTCGATCACCTCGCGGTCGGTCAGCGCGCCATAGGCGTCATTGGCCTCGCTCCTGAACTCGCAGGCATGGAACAGCGTCACGATATCGAAGCGCGGCAGCAGCCGAGCGTTGCTGGTATAGATGTCGCCGAAATAGGCTGAATAGGTCTTGGTGATGCTCGGGCTTGCCGTCGCCAGCTTGACGAAGGCGTCATATTCCTTGGGCGAGGCGGTGATGCCGAGCACGGTGTTGTTCAATTCCGGCTCGGCGCAGCGGATGCCGACATAATGATGCCCGCCCGTGCCGAAATGGTAGATACGCTTGTCGGTGAGCCCCTCCTCCTCGAGCCATTCGACGAAATGCACGTCACAGGGGCATTGGTCGACGCGCAGGCCCCAATAGACGTCCCAGATGTTCATCGTTGCGGCTGTCATCGATGTCGGCTCCTTGGCATGAGCGCCGGCGCTCCCACCGGCGGCTTTGGGGAAGGATGGGGTCGCAGGCACAGGAGCCCGCGCCCCCGCTGAACCCTTGCTGAACGGCGCTTCATGGCGCCCTACTCCGCCAGCTCGGCATGCGCGCCCGCGCGTGTCTTGTCGGCACCGGCCATGCGCACGACGCCGCCGGCCCGCTTCAGAACCAGACGATGCGTCGCGGCCTCGGCGAAGCCGGCGCTCTGGCCGAAGGCCAGGATCATCGCGTCCGGCCGTGCCGCGCGCAACTCCTCGATCAGCTCCAGCGCCATGTCGGTCTCGAGCGCGCTCGTCGCCTCATCGAGCAGGATGATGTCGGGCGCCTCCAGCTCGGCACGAGCGAGCGCGAGGCGCTGCCGGTCCCCGGTCGCGAGTTCCTTGTCCCAGTCGCTGATCTCGTCGAGCCGCGGCACGAGGGCCGACAGGCCATAGCGCCGCAGGGCCTCCAGCAGAGGCTCGGAGGGCCGGGTCAGCCCGGTATCGAGTACGGCCCGCAAGCTGCCTTCGGTCAGATGCAGCTTCTGTGGCACAACCGTCACCAGCGCCTCCCGCGGCAGCGCGATCTCGCCCCGCCCCCAGGGCCAGAGACCGGCGATCGCCTGAATCAGGGCGGCTTGGCCGAGGCCGAGCTCGCCCGAAAGATGCAGCGTCGCGCCCGGCGGCAGCGACAGGTCGATATCGGCGGCGAGCGTGCGGCCGTCGCGGTCGATCAGCGTGACTCCACGCAGCCGCAGCAGGCCGTCAGGGCTCAGCATCACGCTGAGATGATCGCCCGGAGGCTCGCCATCGACGCGCTGCAGCGCATCGGCGAGTTCGTTGACACGCCTTGCGGCCGCAAGCCACTCGGCGATGCGCATGAAGTTGTCGAGCAGCCAATTGAAGGCGTTCTGCACCGCCACGAAGGCAGCCGCGACCTGCACGACGCCGCCGAGCGACATCTCGCCGGAGAGGTATTTCGGCGCGGCCAGCAGCAGCGGCACCACCGGCACGAGCGCGCCGCTGCCATTGGTGATCCAGGTCAAGCGGCCGCGTTGGCGGATCATCGCGAGCCAGCGCCTGACGAGGCCGTCATAGGTCTGCGCCACGGCCCGGCGCTCGCTGGGCTCGGTACGGGCGAGCGCGATCGTCTCGCCATGGTCGCGAATGCGCATCAAGGAGAAGCGCAGCCGCGCCTCGCCCTCGTTGCGTGCCGCGATCAGGCGCGGCAGGCGGCGCCCGACGATGCTGATGAGGAGGGAGACGAGCACGGCATAGACGATCGCCGCCAGCACCATATAGGCGGGGATCGTGACCCGACCGCTGCCGGTCGCGATCTGCAGCGCGCCACCGATTTCCCAGAGGATCTCGATGAAGGTGATGATGGTGATGATCGCCGTGAGCAGGCCGATGGCGAAATCGACCACCGGCTCGGTCGCCCAGCGGACATCGTCGGCGATGCGGTATTCGGGATTGGCCGGCTCGTAGCCGGAGAGGCCGAGCCGGAAGAAGCGGCGCTCATTGATCCAGCCATCGGCCAGCTTTCCCGTGACCCATTGCCGCCAGTGCACCTGGAAGGTCTCGCGGGCGACGAGGATGACGACGCCGAGCCCGGCCGCGATCAGGACCAGCACCGGAAAGACCGCCATCGCAATCAGCGCGCTCTCGCTGTCCTTCTTCTCCAGCGCGTCGAAGAACCAGCCGTTCCAGCGATTGACGGTGACATTGGCGAAAACGGAGAGAATGATCGCAATTGCGAGCAGGAGCGACCAGAACCAGGCGCGGCGGGCGCTCGCGCCCCGCCAGAAGCCGCCGGTCAGCCCGGCGAAACGCCAGGCGACCTGCCGGTCACTCGGCAGCCCGGCCACGCCCTGCATGTCGTCCGAACTCGGCAACAGCGACGAATCCCCCCAGACCACGCAACCGGATCGTCCCGCTGCAAGCGAGCCTTAACAGACACTTAGCCGCGACCGAATGAACTTGACATGAACGGCCGATGAACGAAAGCAGCCGACGCACGCCTCTTCCCGCCCACTCGGCCTTTCCTTAGAATCCCTCTAAGATACTGATATTGAATATATATTTCGTATGCTGCATTGCATTCGAGCCATTGACTCGCCAACATCGCGCCTTAAAGACAAGCCCGTTCGCGACAGGCCGCCACAGCTCCCCTGGCCAGCCAGATCGCCGAACCCGAGCAACCACCGCGGCGCGGGCCAGCGGCCGCCTGACGGGAAGCCACCGCAACCTCATTCGCCACTGGGCCGAGATGTGACCATGACGCGCCAATCAACCACCGGATATCGCCGGACGTTGCGCCTCGCAGCCGCTGCGACGTTCCTGTTCATCCCCGCCCTGGCCCATGCGCAGGCCTCGACCATGCCGCACGACCTCTCGCCCTGGTCAATGTTCATGGCCGCCGATATCGTCGTGAAATCGGTGATGGCGGGCCTGGCCTTCGCCTCGGTCGTGACCTGGACGATCGGGCTCGCCAAGACGCTTGAATTGAGCGCCGCCAAGCGCCGGCTGCGGCAGGCGACCCGAATCCTGGCAAAGCAGACCACCCTCGGCGAGGCTTCGCTCGCGCTCGACAAAGCGCAAAGGCTCGGCCGCAAGCTGATCGAGGCCGCTGTGGAGGAGATGCACGCCTCCAAGCAGGCCTATGACAAGGACGGCATCAAGGAGCGCGTCGTCTCGCGGCTGCACCGGATCGAGCTCGCCGCCAGCCGCGAGATCGCGCGCGGCACGGGCTGGCTGGCGACGATCGGCTCGACGGCACCCTTCGTCGGCCTGTTCGGCACCGTCTGGGGCATCATGAATTCGTTCATCGGCATCTCCAAGGCGCAGACCACAAACCTCGCCGTGGTTGCTCCGGGCATCGCCGAGGCGCTGCTCGCCACCGCGATCGGCCTCGTCGCCGCCATTCCCGCCGTAATCATCTACAACCTGTTCAGCCGCGGCATCGCCGGCTACCGCGCCGAGGTCGGCGACGCCGCCGCGACTGTGGCCCGGCTGGTCTCGCGCGATCTCGACCGCGGCCGCAGCGCGCTCCAGCGCGCGGCGGAGTGAGGCCATGGCCGGCGGCATCAATGCGAATGGCGGCTTCGGCGACGACGACCTGCCCGAAGCCAGCGAGATCAATGTCACGCCGTTCATCGACGTGATCCTGGTGCTGCTGATCATCTTCATGGTCGCAGCCCCGCTCTCCACCGTCGATGCGCCAGTCGAGCTTCCGGTCTCGACCGCCAAGCCTCAGCCGCGCCCCGAGAAGCCGGTCTTCCTGACGCTGAAGGCCGATCTCGCGATGGTGCTGGGCGAACAGCCCGTCGCTGCCGACCAGCTCGCCACGGCGCTCGACGCCCAGACCAGATCCGACCGCGAGCAGCGTATCTTCGTGCGCGCCGACCAGTCGGTCTCCTATGGCGAGGTCGTCAAGCTGATGAACACGCTACGCGCGGCGGGCTATCTCAAGATCGCGCTGGTCGGGCTCGAAGGCCCGAACGCGCCTGCCCCGGCCGCCGGCGAGATCCCCGCGGCCCCGGCTTCGCCGGCCGGCGCGCAGCCGTAAATGACCCAACGGCACGCCGCGTAAGGCTGCGGCCGCCGATCCGGAACAGCCGCCCTCACCCGAGAACGCAAGTCCAGACCGGACTCTGCGGCCGCCCCAGTCGGGTCGCTTCCCGAAAGGTGATCTGCATGGCCTGCGCCCCGGCCCCGTCTTTGCGGGCATGGCGGCGGCGAGCCAGCTAGGCCATGCTTAGCAGGCATGACCGACGCCGCAGTTGCGGCGAACGGCTCAGCGTGATGCAGCAGACGCATGAGCATGAGGGCGCAGATCCTCGTGCCCGATGCGTGAGAGGGGAGGATCGCCCGATGATCTATGAAGAGCGCGATTATCGCATCAAGGCCGGCAAGCTTGGCGAATTCGTCAAGATCTATGGCGAACACGGCCTGCCGCTGCAGAAGGAGCATCTGGGCAATTTCATCGCCTATTTCACCACCGAGATCGGCGAGCTGAACCATGTCGTCGCGCTCTGGAGCTATCAGAGCCTCGACGAGCGCACGGCCAAGCGCAAGACGATGCTGGCCGATCCGCGCTGGCAGGACTACCTCAAGCGCGTCGATGGGCTGATCGACATCCAGAACACGCGCATCCTCAACCCCGTTTCCTATTCGCCACTGCAATGAGCACCGCATCGCAATCCGGCGCGGCCGGACATTTCACCGCCGAAACTCCCGACGGCGCCGTACTGCACGCGACCAGCGAGGGTCAGGGCCCGACGCTGCTGCTCGTCAGCGGGCTGGGCGGTACAGCCGGCTTCTGGAAGAGCAATGCCACGACGCTGGCGCGCTCCTTCCGCGTCATCCGCTTCGACCAGCGCGGCATCGGCGCGAGCACGCGCGGCACCGCCGCCTGCACCATCGACCAATTGGCGCAGGACTGCCTTGGCGTGCTCGACGCCGCCGGCGCCGATCGCACCGTCCTGCTCGGCCATTCGACCGGCGGCTGCATCGGCCAGGCGCTGGGTCGGCTCGCGCCCGAACGGCTCGACGGGCTGATCCTGAGCGCGACCTGGCTCAAGCCCAGCCGCTACATGACCAGCCTGTTCGGCACCCGCCGCGCGATCCTCGACGAGAACCCGCATGCCTATGCCGCGACCGCCGCGCTGTTGGCCTATCCGCCGGCCTGGATCGAGGCGAATTGGGCCACCTACGAGGCCGCCCTCACCTCTGCCCCGGTGACGGCGCAGGCGCGGCAGGTCGTGCGTGAGCGCATCGACGCGTTGATGTCCTTCGACGGCTCCGCCAGCACCGCCTCGCTGATGATGCCGATCCTGATCCTGGGTGCGCGCGACGACATGATCGTGCCGGCCTTCCTGCAGGAGGAGCTGGCGGCGGCGCTGCCTGGATCGCGCAAGACGATGCTCGACACTGGCGGGCACTTCTTCCCGGTCTCGCGGCCCGACGCCTTCACCGCGAATGTCGCGGAATGGATCGGCGAGCTCGGATGAAGCCGCGCCGCCTCGTCCTGATCGGCTTCGGCGCGATCGCCGGCGATCTTGCCGCCACGCTGCTCGACGCTCCGCAGCCGGGCTACGTGCTCGGCGTGTTGCTGAAGCCAGGATCGGCCTCGCGCCAGCGCCTGCCGCAGAGCTGCACGCCACTCTCGGACCTCGCCGAGCTCGCCGCCTTCGCGCCCGACCTCGTCGTCGAGGCGGCAGGCCATGAGGCGGTGCGCGCCAGCGTTCCGGGCTGTCTGACGCTTGGCCTGCCTGTGCTGATCTCCTCGATCGGCGCCTTGCATGACGCGGCTTTGCTTGCGAGCCTCGTCGCCACGGCACGCGAGCATGGCGGGCGCTTGCTGCTGCCCTCGGGCGCGCTCGGTGGGCTCGACTATGTCCGCGCGGTTCGGCACGCAAGCGAGCTCACGCTGCGCTATGAATCGCGCAAGCCTCCCGCAGCCTGGAGCGCTGAGCTCAAGGCGCTCGGCCATGATCCCGACAGGCTCGACGCCCCCGTGACCCTGTTCTCGGGCAATGCGCGCGAGGCGGCGGCCGCCTATCCGCAAAACCTCAATGTCGCGGCCGCGCTGGCGCTGGCGGGGCCGGGCTTCGAGGCGACCGGCGTCGATGTGATCTGCGACCCCGCCACGACCGGCAACACCCATGTCGTGACGGCGCGCAGCGAATTCGGCACGATGCATCTTGCCATCGCCAACCGGCCCTCGCCGAGCAATCCGAAATCCTCCTGGATCGTCGGCCGCTCGCTGCTGGCGGCGATCGAGCAGTTCTTCGCTCCCGTGATGATGCTGTGACGGCCATTCGCACCTGATATATAAATGCGGCGCAATCCCGTGACGAGACGAAGGACGGACAGGATGAAGCTTGCTGGCAGGATCGCGATCATCACCGGCGGCGGTTCCGGCATCGGCCACGAGGCGGCGAAGCTCTTCGCTGCAGAGGGCGCAGTCGTGATCGTCGCCGACCGTGACGGGGCTGCCGCGGAACGCGTCGCGGCCGAGATCAAGAGCAGTTCCGGCAAGGCGAGCGCACATACGATCGACGTCAGCAAGGAAGCCGAGATCAAGGCCATGATCGACAGGGTTGTCGCCGATCATGGCCGGCTCGACATCCTCGTCAACAATGCCGGCTTCGGTTTCGCCGGCACGGTCGTAACCACATCGGAAGCCGACTGGGACGCGCTGATGGCGGTGAACGTCAAGGGCGTGTTCTTCGGCTGCAAATACGCCATTCCGGTGATGGAGAAACAGGGCGGCGGCGTCATCGTCAACACGGCGTCTGCCGTCGCCAATGTCGGCATCACCGATCGCGCAGCCTATGTCGCCTCCAAGGGCGCGGTCGCCGCGCTGACGCGGGCAATGGCGATCGACCATGTCGCGGCCAAGATCCGGATCAACTGCGTCGCGCCGGGCACGATCGAATCGCCCTATTTCGCCAAGATCCTGAGCGGACCTGACGGCGCCGAACTCCGGCGCGGCCTCGAGCAGCGCCAGGCCATGGAGCGACTGGGACAGCCCGTCGAGATCGCCAGGGCGATGCTCTTTCTCGCCAGCGACGAGTCGTCGTTCTGCACGGGAACGACGCTGGTTGCCGACGGTGGTTGGACAGCGCGCTGATATATTATAGAAGGCGGCTCGCTCTCCAGACTCCGATCGACAGGATTTCCGCGCATGTACGGGCTTGAAGGACGCAAGGCGATCGTCACCGGCGCCGCCCATGGCATCGGCCGGGCCATCGCGGCGCGGCTGCTCACTGAGGGCTGCGATGTCGGCATTCTGGATTTTGATCTCGCAGCCGCCGAGGCGACGGCTGAAAGCCTGCGTAAGGATGGCGGCAAGGTCGCGGTGGCGGCCGGCGACGTCTCGTCGAGCGCTCAGGTAGAGGCCGCGGTCGCGACGCTGCGCGCGGCGCTCGGCCCCATCGACATCCTGGTCAACAATGCCGGCATCCTGAAGGTCGGCAAGCTGCTCGAGACCAGCGAGGCGGACTGGAAGGCGCATTTCTCAGTCAATGTCGACGGGCTGTTCCACATGACGCGCGCCGTCGCGCCCGAGATGGTTGGGAACCGCAAGGGCGCAATCGTCAACATCGCCTCCTGGATGGGAAAATCGGGCGTGGCTTCGTACAGTGCCTATTGCGCCTCGAAATTCGCGATCATCGGCATCACCCAGTCGCTCGCGACCGAACTCGGCGAGCACGGCGTGCGTGTCAACGCCGTCGGGCCGGGCCTGATTGTCGACACCAAGATGCGCGACGAATCCGAGATCAAGCGCAAGGCCGAGGGACTGCCCGACGCCTATGAGCGCGCGCAAGCGATCCCCCTGCGGCGACCGGGATTGCCCGACGACATCGCCAAGGCCGTCGCCTTCCTGTCCTCAGACGAAGCCGACTACATCACGGGCGAGACGATCAGCATCACCGGTGGCCTCTGGAACGACTGAGCGCGCCCTATCCCGGCTCGCCATATCCGGATTCGTCGAGGGCTGCGGCCTGCGCCAGCAAAGGCCTGTAGTCGTCAGGCTCGACGGCGGCAAAGCCGGTGAGGCACAATTCGACGAGGACAGACTTTGCCGCCGAGGCCGCGCCAAGCGCCAGCAACGTGCCACGCAGGGCTGCAATAATCGCGGGATCGATCCCGCTCGAAGCAGCCAGCAGCGGCATCGGCGTTGCTTGCGTCGTCGCGACCACGCGCAGCCTTGCCGCCGTCTCGGGCTCATGCCGCTTCAGCACATCGTGGAAATAGGAATCGAGCGGCCCGATATCGATCCGGTCGTTGAGCACGGCCTCGATCACCCGGCGCGGCGTCATCAGCTCGCCGAGGCTCTCGCGATAGAGCGGTGCGCCGGATTTGACATAAGGCAGCAGATGTCCACGCAGCGCCTGGAAGCCGGATTGCGAATGCCGCGCCGTCCAGCCGATGCGGCCGCCAAACGTATCCTGCAGCGTCCGGAGCGGACCGTTGGCGCGCACGATCAGGTCGCTGGCGTAGAGAGGTTTTCCGGATGCGAGCGGGTTTGCGGGGATGGGCGCCGCGATCGGCTGCACGGGAAAGCCGCCACTGGCGAAGGGAAAGCCGCAGATGAAGGCGAGGCCGAGATCCTGGCGCCGCCAGAGCGCTTCAAGCGGCGCGGGCGCGGCATGCTCGATCACCGCAAGCGGCACGCCGGCCTTCTGCGAGACCAGTGCGAACAGTTTCGCCCAGGCGGCGCGAACGCCGGCATTGACCGCATACATCCGCGCATTGGCGACGAGCATCGGCCTGATCCCGTTCAGGCGAAGCGCAGGCGCTGGCCGATGCCCAGCCGCTTGCCCTTCTCCAGCATGGCGTGGCCGAGCGCGATATCCGACAGCGACAGACCGCGATGCCAGAACAAGATGGTCTCGTCCTCGCTTTCACGGCCAGGTTTCAGGCCGGCGACGATCTGGCCCATCTCGGCATGCAGCGTCGCCTCCGAGAGCTTGCCGGCCTCGACATGGGCGCGCAAGCTGCCGAACTTGCCGCCCTTGCACTGGCCCCAATCATCGACGACGAGCTTGCTCATGATGTCGGTCAGCGAGAACTCGACCGCGCTCATCGTGCCCTAGGGCACGACGAAGGCGCCCTTTTTGATCCACTGCGTCTTCAGCATCGGCTCGGGCTGGTCGAGCCGCGAGGCCTCGACGACGATATCGGCGCCCTCGACGCAGGATCTCCAGTCCGGCGTGGCGATGACGCGCTTGCCGAGATCGGCCGAGAGTTTCGCCGCAAAACCGTCGCGGCTCTCGGGCCGGCGCGAATGCACGCGGATCTCGTCGAAATCGAAGAGATGGTCGAGCAGGCGGACATTCCAATAGGCGGTGCCGCGCGCGCCGATATGGCCGAGCACCTTTGAGCCCTTGCGAGCGAGATATTTCGCGCCGATGGCAGTGACCGCACCGGTGCGCATATCGGTGATGCCAGATGCGTCGAGGATCGCCTTGGGACTGCCGTTGAAGCGGTCGAACAGGGTCAAAACGGCAAGCTCCGAGGGCAGGCCGATCTTGTAGTTCTCGACGAAGTCGCCAACGACCTTGACGCCGGCTGCGTCGATCTCGCCTCCGAGCGCACCGCGCAGCACGTTGAAATGGCCGTTCGCCGCCTTGGGTTCGAGATGCATGCGTGGCTCGATCACCGCCTCGCCGCGCCCTTGCGTCGCCAGCGCGCCCTCGATCGCAGCCAGGATCTCGTCATCGGTGATGGCGAGCGCCTCTATGTCGAGGCGGTTCATATAGGTGATGTAGATCGGCGGCATGGCAGCGGGCGCGGACATGGCTCTTGCTCCTCGGGATCAGGCCGTACGACTAGAGCATTTTCGAGCGAAGTGGACACCGGTTCGCGTGAAGAAAATGCGATAAAACAAGGCGGTAGAGCCGGATGACTTCAGGTGGGATCACCAGGGGAGCCCATCTGAAGTCATCCGGCTCTGGCGGCAGCTTCGGTCAACGGGAAATGGCAACGCACGCGGCGACCGGTGCCCAGCTCGCGCAGCTCCGGCATCTCGATCTTGCAACGCTCCGCGACCTGCGGGCAGCGCGTATGGAAGCGGCAGCCGGAAGGCGGATTGATCGGGCTCGGGATCTCGCCCTTCAGGATGATGCGCTCGCGGCGCCTGGCCGGATCGACGGACGGGTTGGTCGAGAGCAGCGCTGCCGCGTAGGGGTGGGCCGGGGCCTCGAACAATGCCCTGGTCGGCGCCTCCTCGACGACCTGGCCGAGATACATCACGATCGTCCGGCCGGTCAGCCGGCGCACGACATTGAGGTTGTGGCTGACGACGAGATAGGTCAGCGCGAACTCCTCATGCAGGTCGCGCATCAGATTGAGCAGATCGCCCTGCACGGAGACGTCGAGTCCCGCGGTGGGCTCGTCGGCGACGATGATCTCAGGCTGCAGCACCAAAGCGCGCAGGATCGCGATGCGGCGCGCCTGTCCGCCCGAGACCTGATGCGGAAACTTGTCGAGCGTCGCCTCGGGCAGGCCGAGACGCTTGAGGATGCGCAGCAAGCGGGCGCGGCCCTCGACCATCGGCAATCCGTGGATCTTCAACGGCTCCTCGGCCAGCGCCCGGATGCGCATGCGCGGCGAGAGCGAGGCGACCGCCTCCTGCTTGAGCATCTGGACCTGCCGGCGGAAGCCAAGCGGATCGCGCGCGAGACGCACCGCCAGCGGCTCCCCGGCAATCGTTACGCGTCCCGACGAAGCGGGCAGCAGCCCCATCAGCACGCGGCAGAGCGTGGTCTTGCCCGAGCCGGATTCGCCGACGAGGCCGACGATCTCGCCGCGGTCGATCGCGAAGGAGACTCCGTCGAGCGCCCGCACCTTGCCGTCATAGACGAGCGAGACCCCGTCGAAGGCGATCAATGGCGCGGGCTCAGCCACTGGTGCGCTCATGGCAGCACCTCGGCCGAGCGAATGCAGGCCGCCTGCCGGCCCTGTCCCACGGCCGCAAGCGACGGGTGCCGCTCCAGGCAGATATCGGCTGTGTGGGCGCAGCGGCTGGCGAAGATGCATTGCGTCAATTCGCTCAGCGGGTTGGGTACCTCGCCGGGAATCGTCGCGAGCCGGCCCTCGTCGCCATCCTCGATCTCGCAGTCGAGCAGCGCGCGGGTATAGGGATGGCGCGGAGCCCGCAGCACCTCGGCGACCGGGCCGGTCTCGACGATCGCGCCGCCATACATCACGCAGAGATCGTCGCAGAGCTCGGCAACGAGCCCGAGATGATGCGAGATGAAGACGATCGAGCCGGAAAAATCCTGCCTGAGCCGGTCGAACAGCGCGACGATCTGGGCTTCGACCGTGGCGTCGAGCGCCGTCGTCGGCTCGTCGGCGAGCAGCAGGTCGGGCTCGACCGAGAGCGCCATGGCGATCATCACGCGCTGGCGCATGCCACCCGATAATTGGTGCGGATAGGCCTTCAGGCGCAGATGCGGATCGGCGATGCCGACCTTGACCAGCATCGCCTCGCTGCGAGCAAGCGCCTCGCGCCGCGACAGTTCGGGAAAGCGCCGCCGCAGCACATCGACCATATGGGTGCCGACAGTGAAAAGCGGGTTCAGCGCCGTCATCGGATCCTGGAAGATCATGGCGATGCGCACACCGCGCCAGGCCTGCATCTCATTGGCCGGGAGCGCGAGCAGGTCGGTGCCGTCGAAGCGGATCTCGCCGTCGAGCCGGCTGACATTGCTCGGGAGCAAGCGCAGCAAGGCGGAGGCGAGCGTCGATTTGCCGGAGCCGGATTCGCCCACGACGCCGAGAATGCGGCCGCGCCCGATCTCGAGGTCGATCCCACGCAGGATATGCGCCGGGCCGCGCTCGGTCATAGCGTCAAGCGTCAGCTTGCGAATGCTGACGAGGGGAGATGCGTCAGTCATGCCGCCCTCCCCCGTCATTCCGGGGCTTCGCCCTCGGGTCCGACCTTTGGTCGGCCCAAGGATAAACTCCGCGAAGAACCCGGAACCCACGACCGGGTGGCACGGTTCGGCAACCGAAAAACGCTCGCCCGGTCGTGGGTTCCGGGTTCGGTCCTGCGGACCGCCCCGGAATGACTGTGGTGGTGCGCGCCATCGCTAGCGCTCCCCGTCGAGGCGAGGATCGACCGCGTCGCGAAGCGCCTCGCCGAAGAGCGTGAAGCCGAGCGTGGCGAGAGCGAGCGCGCTGCTGGCGATCACCACGGGAAGCTTGGAATCCGAGAGATAGGCATAGCCGTCATAGATCAGCGTGCCCCAGCTCGCGAGCGGCGGCCTGACGCCGAGCCCGATGAAGGACAGCCCGGCCTCGATGGTGATGACCACGGGAATGTCTATCGAGGCGAGCACGACGAGCGGCCCGGCGATATTGGGCAGGATATGCGAGAAGACGATGCGCCAGGAGGATGCGCCGAGCAGCCGTTCGGCCTCGATATAGGGCGCATTGCGCACGGTCAGAACCTGGGCGCGGGCGACACGGCCGAAATGCGGGATCAGCGTGACCGCGACGATGATCACCACGAGCATGGTCGAGGGGCCGAAGACCGCGACGACCGCCAGCGCCAGCACGAGGCTGGGGAAGGACGAGATCACGTCGAACAGGATCAGGATGAGCCGCTCGGAGCGCGCCGGCAGCGAGGCCGCGAGGATGCCGAGCAGCGTGCCGGCGATGAGCGCCGTCGAGATCGCCGTCAGCGCCACCGCCATGGCGACGCTCGCGCCATGGACGAGCCGGCTGTAGAGATCGCGCCCGAGATGGTCGGTGCCGAGCCAATGCTGGGCGGTGGGGCCAGAGAAGCGGTTCAGCACATCGAGCGCATCGGGATCATGCGTCGCCACCAGCGGCGCAAACACGGCCGACAGCACCACGACCGCGACGATGACGAGCCCGACCGCGCCGCCGAAATGCGAACCGATGCGCCGGACGGTGCCGGCAATTGCTGCAAGCGCATTCATTGCCCGGCCGCCTGCGGAGCGGCATCGCGGCGGATGCGCGGATCGATCGCGGAATAGCTGAGATCGACGAGGAGGTTGGTGACGACGAAGATCACCACCACGACCAGCACGGCACCCTGCAGGACGGGGAAATTGCGGGTCGCGATCGCATCGAAAATCAGGCGACCGAGGCCCGGCCGCGCGAAGACGATCTCGACCAGAACCGCTCCACCGAGCAAGCGGCCGATACCCATGCCGAGCACGGCGATGGTCGGGATGCAGGCGTTCTTGAGCGCGTATTTGTAGGTCACCATCCGGTTCGGCAGGCCGTAGGCGCGCGCGGTGCGGATATAGTTCTCGCCCATCACCTCCAGCATCGACGAGCGCATCAGGCGCGCGATGAAGCCGATCCAGCCGACGCTCAGCGCTGTCATGGGCAGGATCAGGCGCTTGGCCTGGTCGAGCCAATCGCCGGGCTGGCCGGCGCCGAGCACGGGCAGCCAGTCCAGCCAGATCGAGAAGATCAGCAGCAGGAAGATCGCGATGACGAAGGAGGGGATCGCGATGAAGGCGACGCTGATGAAAGCCAGCGCATGATCGAGCGCCGAGCCGCGATGCGTCGCGGCATAACAGCCGAGCGGTACGCCGATCACGACCGCAAGCCCGATCGAGGCGAAGGTCAGGATGAAGGTGTAGGGGATCACCGCGCCGACGATGCCCGCAACCGGCCGGCCCGAAAGCACGTCGATGCCGAGATTGCCGGTCAGGACATGGCCGAGGAAGGTCGGCAGGCGGCGATACCAGGGCTGGTCGAGCCCCATCTCGACGATGAAGCGCCGCGCATATTCAGGCGTCGCCTGCGGGCCGAGCAGGGCGGTTGCCGGATCACCCGGCACGATCGCCGAGAGCGTGAACAGCAGCAGCATCGCACCGAGCACGATCAGCAGCGTCGTGACGAGACGGCTCACAAGGTAGCGCGCGGTGTCGCTCATTCCGGGGCCTGCCGCGGATGACCCGGCGTCCCGTCAAAAAGCGCACCGTCATCCTGGGCGGCCGGAGGCCGTCCCGGGATCCATCCTAGACCGCCGAGCCCTTCGATGGATCCCGGGACGCCCTTCGGGCGCCCAGGATGACGAAGAGCTTGCCTTGAAGCGCCGATCATCGCCGCGTAACCGGCCAACCGCTCAAGCGCTCGTGAAACGGTCGAGCTGCCAGTCGAGCGCGCCGGGCAGATAGGCCGGCTTCACCGAGGCGCGCCGCACGGCGAAGGCGACGTCGTTGGTGAGCCAGACGAAGGCGGCGGACTTGTCCATTTCCTGCTGCGCCTTGATGACGGTCGCCGCGCGCTTGGCCGGATCGGATTCGACGATCGCCTCCTGATAGAGCCTGTCGAATTCCGGGCTGTTGAAGCGCTGCCAGTTCCAGGTGCCGATCTGGCTGGAAACGAACCACTGCATCAGGAAGTTGGGGTCGAGCTTGCCGTTGAAGCGCATCATGAACAAATCGAGGTTCTTGCCGGCCTCGCCCTTGCCGGCGTCCCAATAGGTGCCGCCTTCCTGGACGTCGAGCTCGGCGGTGATGCCGACCTCCTTCAGCAGCGCCTGCGCCACCAGCGCCATGGTCTGGTAGGCCGGCTGGTTCAGGATGGTGATGCGGGTCTTGATCGCGCTCTGGCCGGCTTCCGCCAGGAGCTTCTTGGCTTCAGCGACATTGCGCTTATAGACCGGCGCCTCCGTCCAGGCGCCGAGGATCGGCTGCATGACCAGCGTGTTCAGTCGCGGCGCCTTGCCGTTGAAGCCGGCGAGCAGCATCTGGTCGACATCGAGCGCGAGCCTGACCGCCTGGCGCACGCGCAGATCGGTGAAGGGCGCCTTCTCCATATTGATGCCGAGCCAGACATAGGCCAGCCCCGGCGACTGATCGACGACGATGCCTTGCGCCGAGCGCATCGGCTCGGCAATGGCCGGCGGCAGCACCGCGAAATCGAGCTCGCCCGAGCGCAGCGCCAGTTCCGCCGTCTTCGGATCCTGGATGAAGTTGACCTTGATCTCCTCGAAGGTCGGCTTTGCGCCCGAATAGGTCGGATTGCGTTTCAGCACCGCGCCGCGCTGCTTCTCGACCGAGACGACCTGATAGGGCCCCGAACCGACCGGCTTGGTGTTGTGCTCGACGCCGCGCGCCATCACCGCCTTCTTCGAGACGATGCAGCCCGAAGCATCGGCGATCGCGATGGCGAGCAGTCCGGCATTGGGCTGCGAGAGGTTGATCTTGCCGGTATATGTGCCGGTGACCTCGACGCCGGCCAGGCCGGTCCAGTCGCCCTTATAGGGCGAGATCTTGCCGTCGACGGGCGCCACCGCGAAGCGCTCGAAGGAGAATTTCACGTCCTCGGCGGTCATCTCGCCGAAGCCGTCGGTGAACATCTGCCCGGGCTTGAGCGTGAACTCGATCAGGGTCGGGCTGACCTGCTTCAGATCGGCTGCGGCATCGAGCTCCGTCTCGACCGAGCCGTCCTTCTGCTTGATCAGGCGCTGATAGACGCAACGGATGACATTGGCGTCGTGCGGGCCGCCGCGGAAGGCGGGATCAAGCACGGTGATGTCGCGCTCGATGCGCACCGCGACGCTGGTCTTGGCCTGCGCCAGGGCCGGCATCGCGCCGAGCAGAGGGCTTGCAGTGACGGCGACCGAGCCTGCCACGAAGGCGCGCCGGGACACGCTGAGCTCCAGATCGTTCTGCATCATCGCTCTCCTCTGTCCATCGATCTTCAGACGGCCTCCGTCGTCAAACGAGCGAGCGACCGGGAAGATCCCCCTTGCCGCCATCGTCAGCCGGATCGAGGGGTGAGGTAAAGGGCCGCGCTGCCAGTTCTGTCAGCAATCGCAACGGCAATGCTCACATCTTCGCGCCTTTGGCGGGTGAGAGGTCGGTTGCGCGGCTGTTGAGGCTGCGGCTACCGTTCCAACCGAAGCGCCGCCGGCGCCGCATCCCACCGCCTGCACATCGCAAGGCATCGACGGAGATCCTTCTGCGTGAGCGAATTCCTTCTGGGCGCCGCGCCGGTCGGGCTCGGCTTCGTCATGGCAGCCAGCCGCCGCGGCACGACGGTCGCGCTGGCGCCTGAAGCGCGCGACAGGGTGGTCGCGGCGCGCAGGGTGGTGGAGCGCTATGCGCAAGGCGACGCGCCGATCTACGGGCTCAACACCGGGCTCGGCGGCAACGTCGCCTTCCGTCTGGACAAGGCTCAGATCGAGGCGTTCCAGGTCCAGATGGTGCGCGGGCGCTGCATCGGCATGGGCGAGCCTTTTCCCGAGGCGACGGCGCGCGCCATGGGGCTGTGCCGCCTGATCGGCCTGGCCCAGGGCGGCTCGGGCATCTCCCCGCCGGTGCTCGACACGATGGTGGCGATGTTCAATGCCGGGCTGACGCCGGTCATTCCCGGGCGCGGCTCGATCGGCGCCGGCGATCTCGGGCTCTGCGCCCATCTCGGCGCGGCAGTGATCGGGCTCGGCGAGATCTTCGTGAACGGTGAAAAGCGCTCCGCCATGGAGGCGCTCACTTCGGCCGGGCTGCAGCCGGCGACGCTCGCCGCCAAGGACGGGCTCGCGATCCTGAATGCGAGCGCGGTCAGCTGCGGCCACGCCGCCAAGGTGCTGGCCGAGCTCTCCGACATCCTGTTCGCCTCCGTCGCAATCGCAGGGCTGACGGATGAGGGTTATGCGGCCAATCCGCAGATCTTCGACGCCAGGCTCGCAGCCGCGCGGCCTGCCGGCGGCCAGGAGCGGGCGGCGGCGATGTTCCGCGCGGTTCTCGCGGGCAGCTATCTCCATGACGAGGGCGCGGCCCGCTCGATCCAGGACGCGCTCTCCTTCCGCGTGCTCGCGCAGATCTACGGGCCGGCGCTGACGAGCTTCGAGACGGCGGTCGAGAGCGTCGAAACCGAAATCAACGCCGCGGCCGACAACCCGCTGGTCATGACCGATGACGATTTGATCCTGTCCACGGCGAATTTTCAAACGCCAGCGATCGCGCTGGCTTTCGACACGATGGCGATCGTCAACACGCATCTGGCGACAGCCTCGGCCTACCGCACCATCAAGATGATGAACCATCATCTCTCCGGCCTGCCGAAATATCTCTCGCCGATCGGCGGCGCCTCGAACGGCTACAACTCGCTGCAGAAGACCGCCTCCTATCTGCATGGCGAGATCCGCCTCAAGGCCGCGCCTGCGAGCTGCGATGCGCTGCCGGTCTCGGAGAGCGTCGAGGACCACGCGCCGCAGACGGCATTGACGATCCGCAAGCTGGAGGAGCAGCTCGTGCCCCTGCGCATGCTGTTCGCCATCGAGGCCGTAGTCGCGGCCCAGGCCGTCGATATCGGCAAGCGGCCCCGGCTCGCGCCCGCCACCGGGGTGCTCTATGAGGCGATCCGCGCGAGCGTGCCGATGCTGGTCGAGGATCGCGAGACCGGCCTCGATGCGATGAAGGCGCTGGCGGTGATCGCGCAGCCAAGCTTCGTCGCCGCTCTGCGCGAAGCGATGCCGGCAGATGCGGCGGGCGCCTTCGCATTGTCGCGGAAAGGCTGACGGCGGACGCCTTGCGGCATCGTTCCTGCTTTCCTGCCTGCATTGCAGGAAAAATGGACAGGGACGACGGAACCTGCATCGCAGCAGGCAGAAAGCCGTTGCGACTGCCTGCAAAGGCCGCTCGGGCGGCTATCGCTGACATAGGCAGAGGCTATTGGACGATCGCCGCGCTGCCTCGTTATCGTTCCCTTGCGAGCTGGGCCGCGGAGGCCATCCGCGGGGAGTTCTCATATAGGGCAGCGGCAGAGGCTCCGGCCCTGTGCGGCACGACCAAGCTATGATCTAGTCCGAGGCGGGGCGGATCGCGAAAAAGATGCGACCGACGATTAAGACAGTCGAGGCAGTGGGAGAAGATGATGACGAGTTCAGCATTCCGCCGGCATCTCGCCGTGACGACCGCGCTTGCAGCCTTCGCGCTGGCGCCGTCCATGGCGTCGGCGCAGACGCCCAAGAAGGGCGGCAGCATCCATGTCGTGGTGCAGCCGGAACCGCCGATGCTGATGCAGGGGCTGAACCAGAACGGCCCGACCAACATGGTCGCGGGCAACATCTACGAATCGCTGCTGCGCTATGACGAGAAGCTCACCCCGCAGCCCTCGCTCGCCAAAAGCTGGGAGATCTCGCCGGATTCCAAGGTTTACACCTTCAAGCTCCAGGACGGCGTGACCTGGCATGACGGCAAGCCCTTCACCGCCGACGATGTGGTGTTCTCGCTCGACAAGTTCCTGCGCGAGGTGCATCCGCGCTGGCGCCCGATCGCCAACGGCCAGGTCGAGAAGATCGAGAAGATCGACGACCTCACCGTCAAGATCACGCTGAAGCAGCCATTTGGCCCGCTGATCCTGTCGCAGGAGGTCGGCGGCGCGCCGATGATCCCCAAGCACATCTATGACGGCACGGATTACCGCGCCAACCCTGCCAACAACACCCCGATCGGCACCGGACCGTTCAAGTTCAAGGAGTGGAAGAAGGGCTCCTATATCCACCTCGTCAAGAACGAGAACTACTGGCAGAAGGGCAAGCCGAACCTCGACGAGATCTATTGGCAGATCATCCCCGATGCGGCCGCCCGCGCCGTCGCCTACGAGACCGGCAAGATCGACGTGCTGACCGGCGGCTCGGTCGATGTCTACGACGTCGCCCGCCTCTCCAAGCTGCCCAATAGCTGCGTCACCACCAAGGGCTGGGAGATGTTCGCACCCCATGCCTGGCTGACGCCGAATATCGCCAAGGGCGGCCCGCTCGCCAACAAGCAGTTCCGCCAGGGCATGATGTTCGCGATCGACCGCGAGTTCGGCAAAGACGTGGTCTGGGGCGGGCTCGGCAAGCTGCCGACCGGACCGATCTCGTCGAAGACCAAGTTCTACTCGGCCGACGTGCCCAAATATGCCTACGACGTCGCCAAGGCGAAGGAGCTGATCAAGGCCTCCGGCTATAAGGGCGAGCCGATCAAGCTGCTCGCCCTGCCCTATGGCGAGGTCTGGAGCCGCTGGGCCGAGGCGATCAAGCAGAACCTCACCGATGCCGGAGTCAACGTCTCGATCGAGACCACCGACGTGCCGGGCTGGACCCAGAAGGCCAGCAACGGCGATTTCGACATGACCTTCAACTATCTCTACCAGCTCGGCGATCCCGCGACGGGCGTGGCGCGCAACTACATCTCGACCAACATCGTCAAGGGCAATCCCTTCGGCAACCAGGGCGCCTATGTAAACGCCGAGGTCGACAAGCTCTTCGCCGACGCCGCAATCGCGCCTTCGGACAGCGCTCGACAGGAGCTTTACACGAAAGTGCAGAAGATCCTCGCCGACGACGTGCCCGTGCTCTGGCAGCTCGAGATGGATTTCCCGACGATCTATCGCTGCAACATCAAGAACCTCGTCAACAGCGCGGTCGGCGTGAATGACGGCTTCCGGGATGCGTGGAAGGAGTGACACGGGTCGCGCCTGACAAACAGGCGCGACGTCATTCGTCATGGTCGGGCTTGTCCCGACCATCCACGTCTTCACTTTTCCAATGCCGTGTTCAAGACGTGGATGCTCGCCATAAGGGCGAGCATGACGGCGAGGTCCACGTCAATGCGGATGCCTGAATGAACCTCCTCCACTTCCTCTCCGGCCGATTGGTGAAGGGCGTTCTCGTGCTCTTCGCCATCGCCGTGCTGAACTTCTTCCTGATCCGCGCCGCGCCGGGCGACCCGGCGCAGGTGCTGGCCGGCGAAGCGGGCGCGGCCGACGCCCAGTTGCTCGAACAGCTGCGCCAGCGCTTCGGGCTGAACGAGCCGATCACGACGCAGCTCTGGATCTACATCAAGGGCTACATGACCTTCGATCTCGGCTTCAGCTATCGCCAGCAGCAGTCGGTGCTCAGCCTCGTGCTCGACCGACTGCCCGCGACGCTGCTCCTGACCGGGGCCGCCTTCGCGCTTTCGCTCGCGCTCGGCATCGTCATGGGCGCGCTGGCCGCAAGGCGCGCCGGGCGCTGGTCGGACAGCCTGATCACGACGCTGTCGCTGGTCTTCTACGCGACACCGCTGTTCTGGATCGCGTTGATGAGCCAGATCGTCTTCTCGCTGAAGCTCGGCCTCGTGCCCAATGTGGGGTACGAGACGATCGGCGCGAATTACACGGGGCTGGCGCGGGCGCTCGACATCGGCCACCACCTGATCCTGCCGGCGCTGACGCTCGGCCTGTTCTTCACCGCGCTCTATGCCCGGATGATGCGCGCCTCGATGCTCGAGGTCGCCGGCGCCGATTTCGTCAAGACGGCACGCGCCAAAGGGCTTTCCCCGGGCATCGTCTCGCGGCGGCATGTGGCGCGCAACGCGATCCTGCCCGTGGTGACGCTGGCGGGGTTGCAGGCCGGCCAGCTCGTCGGCGGGGCGGTGCTGACCGAGACGGTCTTTGC
The DNA here is from genome assembly GCF_001741865.1 of Bosea vaviloviae. Lineage (NCBI taxonomy): Bacteria > Pseudomonadati > Pseudomonadota > Alphaproteobacteria > Hyphomicrobiales > Alloboseaceae > Allobosea > Allobosea vaviloviae. The sequence goes on along the minus strand of NZ_CP017147.1, from coordinate 1,718,820 downwards.
CTGGCCCGGCATCGGCCGGTTGATGTTCGACGCGCTGGTGCAGCGCGACTATTCCGTGCTGCTCGGCGTCTTCTTCATGTCCTCGGCCATGGTCGTCGGCTTCAACATCCTGACGGATCTGGTCTATCGGCTGGCCGATCCGCGTATCGAGGCTGCGTCGTGAGCTGCTTTGCACCCCCGTCATGGTCGGGCTTGTCCCGGCCATCCATGTCTTCATTTGCCACGTCTTCGCTTGTCGAATGCTGCGTTCAAGACGTGGATGCTCGCCACAAGGGCGAGCATGACGGTGAGGAGGCGGGAGCATGAACTTTCTCAAACGCTTCTGCCGCAATCGCGGCGCCGTGCTCGGCCTGGTGATCCTGCTCGCGGTCGTCGCCTTCGCGCTGCTGGCGCCCTCGCTCTATCCGAGCTCGCCCTGGCGCATGGTCGGGCGGCCCTTCATGGCGCCCTTCGCGCTGGAGCGCTTCCCGCTCGGCACCGACACGCTCGGCCGCGACATTGCGGCAGGCATGGTCCATGGCGCACGCGTCTCGCTGATGATCGGCGTCGTCTCGACGATCGTCTCGCTCCTGATCGGCGTGCCGCTCGGGGCACTCGCCGGCTATGCCGGGGGCTTCGTCGACGACGCGCTGATGCGCTTCACCGAGTTCTTCCAGACCATTCCCTCCTTCGCGCTGGCGATTGTGCTGGTTGCGATCCTGCAGCCGCAATTGAGCTCGATCGTGCTCGCCATCGGCGTCGTCTCCTGGCCGCCGGTGGCGCGGCTGGTGCGCGGCGAGGTGCTCTCGCTGAAGACGCGCGAATATGTCCAGGCCGCCGTCACGATCGGCCAATCGACGCCGCGCATCATCTTCAGCCAGGTGCTGCCCAACACGGTGGCGCCGATCATCGTGATGGGCTCATTGATGATCGGCTCGGCGATCCTGCTCGAATCCGCCCTTTCCTTCCTGGGCCTGGGCGACCCCAACCTGATGAGCTGGGGCTATATGGTGGGGGCGGGGCGCACGCGCCTGCTCGACGCCTGGTGGATCAGCTTCTTCCCGGGCTTTGCGATTTTCCTGACCGTGCTGGCGCTCAACCTCGCCGGCGAGGGGCTGAACGATGCGCTGAACCCGCGCCTCGCACGAGGCCGCGAATGAGCGATATCTCTCCAAAGACCCCGCCTGTCCTCTCCATCGAGAACCTGACGCTGGCCCTGCCGGCTCTAGCCGACCGGGCGCATGCGGTCGAAGGCGTGACGCTTGCGATCGCGCCCGGCGAAACGCTCTGCGTCGTCGGCGAATCCGGTTCGGGCAAATCGATGATCGCCCATGCCGTGATGGGCCTCCTGCCCAAGGCGGTGAAGCCTGCGGGCGGTGCGATCAGGCTCGCCGGACGCGACCTGCTCAGCCTCGACGAGGAGGCGATGCAGGATGTCCGCGGGCGCGAGATCGGCATGATCTTCCAGGAGCCGATGACCTCGCTCAACCCGGTGATGCGGGTCGCCGACCAGATCATCGAGACCTTCGACGCGCATGGGCTGCACGGAGCCTCCGAACGGCGTGCGCGCGCCATCGCGCTCCTGACCGAGGTCGGCCTGCCCGACCCGCCGCGCCTCGCCAAGGCCTATCCGCACGAGCTCTCGGGCGGGCAGCGCCAGCGCGTGATGATCGCGATGGCGCTGGCGCTCGAACCCAAGCTCTTGATCGCCGACGAGCCGACGACCGCGCTCGACGTCACCACACAGGCGCAGATCCTCAAGCTCCTCGATAATTTGCGCCACAAGCACGGCACGGCGGTGCTGTTCATCACCCATGACATGGGCGTCGTCGCCGAGATCGCCGACCGCATCGCCGTGCTGGAGAAGGGCGTGCTGGTCGAGGAAGGCACGGCCGACCAGGTGCTGGGCGCCCCGCGCCATGCCTATACGCAAAAACTCCTCGCCGCCGTGCCCTCGCTCGTGCCGCCCGTGCGACCGGCCTTGCCGGAGAGCCCGCCCGTGCTCAGCGTCGAGGGGCTCGGCAAGATCTATCGCAAGCGCTCCTTTTTCGGCACGGCGCGCGAGGTCAGGGCGGCCGAGGACATCTCGTTCGCGCTGGTCCGGGGCGAGACGCTCGGGCTCGTCGGCGAGTCCGGCTCCGGCAAATCGACCGTCGGGCGCTGCTGCCTCAGATTGATCGAACCCAATAGCGGGCGGATCGTATTGAGCGGTCAAGGCTCGGGAGATCTCGTGCTCAGCGATCTCGGGCCCTCAGCGCTGCGCCAGCACCGCAAGCGCATCCAGATGGTGTTCCAGGATCCCTTCGCCTCGCTCAACCCGCGCCAGACTGTCGGCCGCATCATCTCCGACGGGCCGGTGGCGCATGGCGTGGCGCGCGTGACCGCCCTGATGAAGGCGCGCGAATTGCTCGAACTCGTCGGCCTCTCCGCCAATGCGGTCGACCGCTACCCGCATGAATTCTCCGGCGGCCAGCGCCAGCGCATCGGCATTGCGCGTGCGCTCGCGCTCGAACCCGACGTGCTGGTGGCCGACGAGGCGGTCTCGGCGCTCGACGTCTCCGTGCAGGCGCAGATCCTGTCCCTGATCAAGGACATCCAAAGCCGGCTTGGTCTCGCCATCCTGTTCGTCACCCACGACCTGCGCGTCGCGGCGCAGATCTGCGACCGCATCGCGGTGATGCAGCGCGGCCGCATCGTCGAGACCGGCCCGACGGCGGCTTTGTTCGCCGCCCCGCAGCACGAGTATACGCGGCAGCTGCTGGCAGCCGTTCCCGGCGGCGGGCGGTTCGGGCACTAATGAGCGCTCCCTCGCCATTCCCCGGGGGAGCGCAACGCAGCCCCGAGAATCCTGGGGCGAGACGATACTGGTTTTAGAGATGGCCGGATCGAGCCCGGCCATGACGCGCAAAAGCCCTGCCTGCCGCCTGTCCCACCTGCCGGAGCCCAGCCCATGCCTCTCGATCCCGCTCTCCGCGACAAGATTCTTGCCTCCGTCGAAGCCGGCTTTGCCGAGCAGATCGCCTTCACGCAGGAGCTGATCCGCTTTCCCTCGCTGCGGGGCCAGGAACACACCTGCCAGGACTTCGTCTTCCGGGCGCTTAAGGATCGCGGCTTCACCATGGACCGCTTTGCGATGGACAGGGCCGCGATCGCGGCCCACCCCGGCGGCGCGCCTTTCTCCGACACGCATTCCGACGCTCCGATCGTTGTCGGCATCCATCATCCGCGCACGGAGACCGGCTGTTCGCTGATCCTGCAGGCGCATGTCGACGTCGTACCCACCGGCCCTGTCGACCAGTGGACGCATGCACCCTTCGACCCGGTGATCGAGGGCGACTGGATGTATGGCCGCGGCAGCGCCGACATGAAGGCCGGGGCCGGCGCGAATTTCTACTGCCTGGACGCCCTGAAACGCATCGGCCTGCAGCCGGCGGCGACGCTCTATCTGGAGTCCGTCGTCGAGGAGGAATCGACCGGAAACGGCGCGCTGATGACGCATTTGCGCGGCTACCGCGCCGATGCGGCGCTGATCCCCGAGCCCGAATACGAGATGCTGGCCCGGGCCAATGCCGGCGTGCTCTGGTTCCAGTTCGAGGTCCGCGGCGTGCCGGTGCATGTGCGCGAGATGGGCACTGGCGCCAACGCCATCGACGCCGCCTATCGCGTCGTCGCGGCGCTGCGCAAGCTAGAGGAAGAGTTCAACGCCGAGAAGGCCGGCCGCGAGCATTTCGAGGACCAGCCCCACCCGATCAACCTCAATATCGGCAAGATCGAAGGCGGCGACTGGGCTTCCTCGGTACCGTGCTGGTGCCGGGTCGATTGCCGCGTCGGGCTCTATCCGGGCGTGACCGCAGAAGAAACCGCCAAGCGCATCGAGGATTGCATCCGAACCGCGTCGCGGGCCGATGCCTTCCTCGCCAACAACCCGCCGAAGGTGACCTTCAACGGCTTCTGGGCGGAGGGTTATGTGCTCGCGCCCGGCAGCGAAGCCGAGGCCGTGCTCGGCCGCGCGCATGAGGCCGCGCTGGGAGCGCCGCTGAAGAGTTTCATGACGGCAGCCTATCTCGATACCCGCGTGCACGCGCTCTACGACAAGATTCCGGCGCTCTGCTATGGCCCGATGGGCGAGAACATCCACGCCTTCGACGAGCGCGTCAGCCTGGCTTCGCTGAAGCGCATCACCGGATCGATGGCGCTGTTCGTGGCGGAATGGTGCGGCGTCGAGGCCGTGAACGGCTGAAGCGCCGCCGCGACGCGCGCCCGATCCGTCCGGGGGCCGGCTTGGCCCGGCAGATACGACAAAGCTGTTGTCGATTGGTCACGGCGAGGCCAAGGGCGTCGCCAATTGGCCTGGGATGCATGACACTATGCTGGCTTCTGCCGCGCCTGATTCGCGCTGGGCGCCCCTGATTTCGCGTAGCCATGGAGACGCCACCCCACGATGAAGAAGGCCAAGCGCACGCCCGGCGAGGCTCGCTTACAGATCGCTGCCATGCCGATCAGACGCATGGACGATGGCTCGACCCAGATCATGCTCGTGACCTCGCGCACGACGAAGCGCTGGATTGTGCCCAAGGGCTGGCCGATCAAGGGGTTGAAGAACCATGAGGCGGCAGCGCGCGAGGCTTTCGAGGAAGCCGGAGTGATCGGGAAGATCAGCGCCAAGCCGGCTGGCCGCTACATCTACTGGAAGCGCATGCGCGACCATTTCGTGCTGTGCACGGTGAAGCTCTATCTGCTCGAAGTCGAGCGGCAGCTCGCAAGCTGGGCCGAGCAAGGCCAGCGGCACAGCCAGTGGTTCAAGCCCGAAGATGCCGCCGATCTGGTCGACGAGCCCGAATTGAGCACGGCCATCCGCAAACTGGCCGCCCCAGTCCCGGGCTGATCAGAGGCCCGATTGCGGGGCCGGCATCAGCCCCCCCTCTTGCTGGGCCTGCGCCTCCTGCGCTTCCCGCAAACGACTCTCGCGCAGAGCATTGGCGCTTTCCAGGATCGGATAGCCGATCGACGCGACATGGCCGTGGATGCGCTTGAGGTCGCGGATGATGTCGAGATGGATTGCGCTGGTCTCGATCGATTCCGCCCGCCCGCTGCGGAGGCGCTGGAAATGGCTCTCGGTCGCGCGCCGCTCGGCATCGCGCATCATCGCCTTCTCCGCGAAAAGCTGGCGCGCCAAAGCGAGATCGCGGCTGGCAAAGACGTTGAGCGCCAGCACCAGGCCCGATGAGACGCGCTGGTGGAAGTCGCGGATCTCGGCCAGGCCTTCGGGCGAGAAGGCATAGCGCTTGCGGATCTTCTTCTCGGCGAGTTCGCGCAGATTCTTGTCGATGATATCGCCGATATGCTCGAGATTGGTGATCAGCGTGATGATCTCGAGCAGGCGGCGGCCCTCCTCCTCGGTCAATTCGTTGCGCGACACCTGGACGAGATAGAGCTTGATCGATTCATGGATCGCGTCGACCCCGTCATCGGCCTGGGCGATGGCGCGCGAGAGTTTCAACTCGTCCTTTTCGAGCAGCGTCATCGTATCGCGCAGCATCAATTCGACGCGGTCTCCGAGATTCAGCGCCTCGCGCATCGCGCAGGCCAGAGCTTCTGAGGGACTGTCGAGCACGGAGGAATCAAGATGACGCGGCCGCACGGTCGCGTCAGGCGCCTCCTTGCCCGGCATCAAGCGTTCGACCAGCCGCGCCACCGGCGCGACGAAGGGCAGGAACACAAGCGCGCCGACGAGGTTCAGCGCGACATGGAACTCGATGGCGAGGCGTGAATCGAGCGTCGGCAGCGTCTGGAACCAGCCTGCCAGAGGCGCGACGAAGGGCAGCACCAGGAGCGCCAGGACGAGCCGGGTGAACAGATTAGCGACAGCGGCCTGCCGCTGCAGCGCGGGCGCGCCGAGTTGGTCCAGCACCGGGATCAGCGCATTGCCGAGATTGGCGCCGATGACGAGGGTCAGCGCGGTCGCGGGCGGAAACAGGCCGGACGCCGCGAAGGTCGCGATCAGCAGGATGACGGCGATACTGGAATGGGTCAGCCAGGTCGCGGCGACCGCGACGAGGACCGCCAGCAGCGGCTCATGGCCGATCGCGCCCAGGAGCGTGCGAAAGACCGGCGACTGGGCCAAGGGAGCCGCCGCCGCGTTCAGCTCGATCAGCGAGAGCAGGATGAGCCCGATGCCGACGAAGACGCGGCCGATATTGCGGGCGCGGTCCATCGCCTCATTCGCCAGATAGAGCGCGACGCCGATGGCCAGGCAAAGCCCCCAGATCCAGCCCAGATCCATCGAGATCACGAAGGCGGCGAGCGAGGTGCCGAGATTGGCCCCGAGCAGCACGGCCAGCGCCATTGCCGGCACGATCAGGCGGCGACCGGCGAAGGAGGAGACCAGCAGCGTCGTCGCCGTCGAACTCTGCAGCACCATGGTGACCGCGATGCCGCTGCCGAAAGCGGCGAAGCGATTGCGTGTGAAGCTCGCCAGGGCATGGCGCAGCGAGGCCCCGAAAGCCCGCATCGCGCCCGTGCGCACCAGCCTGACCGCCCAGATCAGCAGCGCGACGCCGCCGGCGAGGTGGATCAGGACTGTGGTGGCGCTCTCGCTGCTTGTCATCGCCGTCGGGTCTTTCTCCGATTCAGGCCGGAACTATAGCGCAAAATTCCTAGTTTTTCATTAGCCAACTTATGTTTAATGGCCGCAAAAGATGCTGACAATGCGGCAAGATCGGGGAAATTTTGCGCATCGGAATTGCGGTTGGCGCAATGCGAGCCAGCCGCGCTTCAGCACGGCGCGCGCGTCGTTTCCGGGACGCGCTCGGCGCGCGGCGAATGGCAGAAACGCAAGCGATAAGCCCGCGAGAAATGGCTTGCGCTGGCAAAACCGCAAGCAAGCCCGGTCTCCAGCACCGAGAGGCTGGTCTGGCGCAGCAAGTCGCGGGCCCGGTCGAGCCGCAATGCCAGATAATGCTCGCCGAGCGAGCGGCCAAGATGCAGCCGAAACAGCCGCTCCAGCTGGCGCAGGGAGACATTCGCCGTGCGGGCGAGCTCGGCGCGGGGGACAGGATTCTCGAGGTTCTGCTCCATCCGGGCGACGACGCGCAGGAGCGGCGCATGAGCGATGCCGAGCCGCTCGCGCAAGGGCATGCGCTGCGGCCCCTCGCCTTCCCGGACATGGGTCTGCAGGAACCATTCGCTGACCGCGAGCGCGAGTTCGCTGCCATGTTCGCGGGCGATGACGGCGTGCATCATGTCGAGCGGGGCAGTGCCGCCGCTCGAAGTCAGACGATCCCGGTCGATCTCGTAAAGCGAGCGGCGCAGATCAAGATAGGGATAGTCCTCGAGGAAGGCCGGGGCATGCTCCCAATGCAGGGTGAAGCGGTAGCCGGAGAGCACGTTCGCCCGCGCCAGGATATAGGGCCCGCCCGAGACGCCGCCGAGCTTGACGCCACGCCGCGCCAATTGCCTGAGCCAGGCGAAGGTCGCCGGATGCTGGAAGGCGGCCGGATTGCCGCCGGCGCAGACGAAGACATAGTCGAAGCGGGTCTCGTCCCCCAGGCCATAATCGGCCTGGATGTTGACGCCGTTCGAGGCCGGCGCCGGCAGGCCGTCGATCGAGACATGGCTCCAGCGGTAGAGATCACGCCCCGAGAGGCGGTTGGCCGCCCTCAAGGGCTCGACCGCCGAGGCATAGGCGAGCAGCGCGAAATCCGGAATCAGCAGGAAGCCGATATGGGCTGGGCCCTGGCCATGCGCCCCGTCGCTGGAAGTCAATCTTGCGTCGCTGGTGGTCATGTTGACCAGCCTATGATCGTCAATCTCAGGAAGACAAGTCCGGAGCGCCGCTGGCCGCCGGACAAGCCCTCCGGACCTGACCCGCTCATGCGCTATTCCGCCTTCTCGCTGCTCGCCCAGACGCTGGCCGGCCATAAGGGCTGGAAGCCGGCCTGGCGCGACGCCGCGCCCAAGCCCGAATACGACGTGCTCGTCATCGGCGGCGGCGGGCACGGGCTGGCGACGGCCTATTACCTCGCCAGCCAGCACGGCATCAGCAATGTCGCGGTGATCGAGAAGGGCTATATCGGCTCCGGCAATGTCGGCCGGAACACCACGATCATCCGCTCGAACTATCTCCTGCCCGGCAACACGCCTTTCTACGAGCACGCGATGAAGCTCTGGGAAGGGCTGGAGCAGGACATCAACTACAACGCCATGGTCAGCCAGCGCGGCGTGCTGAACCTCTACCATTCCGATGCGCAGCGCGACGCCTATGCCAGGCGCGGCAACGCGATGCGGCTCGCCGGCGTCGATGCCGAACTGCTCGACCGCGAGCAAGTGCGCGCCATGGTTCCCTTCTTCAATTACGAGACCGGACGCTTCCCGATCCAGGGCGGGTTGCTGCAGCGGCGCGGCGGCTCGGTCCGGCATGACGCCGTCGCCTGGGGCTATGCCCGCGCCGCCGATCGGCGCGGCGTCGATATCGTCCAGAACTGCGAGGTCACGGGCCTCGCGATCGAGAATGGCCGCGTCACGGGTGTCGAGACCTCGCGCGGGCCGATCAAGGCGAAGAAGATCGCCCTCGCCGTCGCCGGCAACTCCTCGCGGCTTACCGCCATGGCGGGGATGCGCCTGCCGATCGAGAGCCATGTGCTGCAGGCCTTCGTCTCGGAGGGCGTCAAGCCATTGATCGACAATGTCGTGACCTATGGCGCCGGCCATTTTTACGTCAGCCAGTCTGACAAGGGCGGGCTCGTCTTCGGCGGCGACATCGACGGCTACAACTCCTACGCCCAGCGCGGCAACCTGCCGGTGATCGAGGATGTGATGGAATCGGCTATGGCGCTGTGGCCCGGCGTCGGACGGTTGCGCGTGCTGCGGCACTGGGGCGGCATCATGGACATGTCGATGGATGGTTCGCCGATCATCGACCACACCCCCATCGACGGGCTCTATCTCAATGCCGGCTGGTGCTATGGCGGCTTCAAGGCGACGCCGGCCTCAGGCTGGTGCTTCGCCCATCTGATCGCGCGTGACGAGCCTCATCCCGTCGCGACAGCCTTCCGGCTCGACCGTTTCGCCACCGGCCGCGTCATCGACGAAAAGGGCGTCGGCGCCCAGCCGAACCTGCATTGAGGCGCGCGATGCTTACGCTTCCTCTTCCGTCATGGTCGGGCTTGTCCCGACCATCCACGTCTTCCTTCGGAGCGTGCGGTGTTCAAGACGTGGATGCTCGGGACAAGGCCGAGCATGACGCGGTTGGCGCGCGCCTCGCCCTCGGCCGGATGGTCTGAACCATGCGAATCCCCTGCCCCCATTGCGGCGCCCGCGACGCCCAGGAATTCACCTATCTCGGCGACGCCAATCCCAAGCGTCCCGACGGGATGGAAGCGACCGAAGCGGCGATGTTCGAATACGTCTATCAGCGCGATAACCCGGCCGGCCGGTTTCGCGAGCTCTGGTATCACGGCGCCGGCTGCCATGCCTGGCTCGTGGTGACGCGCGACACCCGGACCCACGCGATCGAGGCCGCCGAGCCGGCGAAACCGACCAAGGCTGGAGCCGCGGCATGAGCACGCAACCCTTCCGTCTCGGCACTGGCGGGCTGATCGACCGCACGCAGGCGCAATCCTTCCGTTTCGACGGCAAGCGCTACGAAGGCTACGCCGGCGACACGCTGGCCTCGGCTCTCCTGGCGAATGGCGTCCGGCTAGTCGGCCGCTCGTTCAAATACCATCGCCCGCGCGGCATCCTTTCGGCCGGGGCCGAGGAGCCCAATGCGCTGGTCGAGCTGCGCGCCGGCGCAAGGCGCGAACCCAATACCCGGGCCACCGTCGCCGAGCTTTATCACGGGCTGGAGGCGCGCAGCCAGAACCGCTGGCCCTCGCTCGCCTTCGACCTGCTTTCGGTCAACTCGCTCTTCGGCGCCGGCCTGGTCGCGGGCTTCTACTACAAGACCTTCATGTGGCCGGCGGCCTTCTGGGAGAAGCTCTACGAGCCGCTGATCCGCCGGGCGGCAGGGCTCGGGCGGGCCGCGACCCATGAGGATCCCGACCATTACGAGAAGGCCTTCGCCTTCTGCGACGTGCTGGTGATCGGCGGAGGGCCGGCAGGCCTTGCCGCCGCGCTGGCCGCGGGGCGCAGCGGCGCGCGCGTCATCCTCTGCGACGAGGATTTCCGGCTGGGCGGCGCCTTGCTGGCCGAAAAACGCGAGATCGACGGCCGGCCGGCGGCTGAATGGCTCGCAGCGACGCTGGCCGAACTCGCCAGCCTGCCGGATGTGACGATCATGCCGCGCAGCACGGTCTATGGCGTCTACGACCATGGCATCTATGGCGTGGTCGAACGTGTGAACGACCATCTGCCGGTCCCGCCAGCGCATCAGCCGCGCCAGCGCGCCTGGCGCATCAACGCCAAGCGCGCGATTCTGGCCGCGGGCGCGATCGAGCGGCCAATCGTCTTCGCCGGCAACGACACGCCCGGCGTGATGCTGGCGGGCGCAGTGCGCGCCTACGTCAACCGCTATGGCGTGCTGCCGGGGCGCGAGGCTGTCGTCTTCACCAGCGGCGACGATGGCTGGACCACAATGCGCGACCTCGTGGCGGCCGGAGCGAAGGTCGCCGCGATCGTCGATCCGCGAGCCACGATCGATGCCGGACTGATGGCACTGGCAAGCCGGATTGGCGCGCAGGTATTCGCGGGGAGCGTGGTCAGCAGCGCCTCGGGCGGCCGGGCGCTCAACCGCGTCACCATCCGGGACGCTTCGGGGCGCGAGCAGAGCATCGCCTGCGATGTGCTAGCGGTCTCGAATGGCTGGAACCCGACGCTGCATCTGACTTCGCACCAGAATACGCGACCGGTCTGGGACGAGGCCATCCACGCCTTCGTGCCGGGCCAGATGCCGGCGGCCCTTTCCGTCACCGGCAGCGCGGCCGGGCGGCTCTCGCTGGCGCAGGCGCTGGAGGACGGCGCACGGCAGGGCGCTGAGGCCGCGACCGATTGCGGTTTTGCCGGGAAAACCGGGACGCCCTCGCCGAAGACCGATCCGGAAGGCCTCGCGCTCTCGCCCGTCTGGCGCGTCAAGGACGGCAAAGGCAAAGCCTTCGTCGATTTCCAGAACGACGTCACCGACAAGGATGTCGAGCTCGCCGCGCGCGAAGGCTTCAAGCCGGTCGAGCATCTCAAGCGCTACACCACGCTGGGCATGGCGACCGACCAGGGCAAGACCTCCAACATCGCTGGCCTCGCGATCATGGCCGAGCTCACGGCCAAGACCATCCCCGAGACCGGCACGACGATCTTCCGCCCGCCTTATACGCCAGTGGCGATCGGCGCGCTCGGCGGCCATCATCGTGGCCGCGACTTCAGGCCGACACGGCTCGCTCCGACGCATCAATGGTCGCAGGACCAGGGCGCGGTCTTCGTCGAGAGCGGCGCCTGGATGCGGGCGCAATACTATCCCAAGCCCGGCGAGACCGACTGGCTGACGACTGTGAACCGCGAGGTTCTGGCGGTGCGAAACGGCATCGGCCTCTGCGACGTCTCGACGCTGGGCAAGATCGATATCCAGGGCGCGGACGCCGCCGAATTCCTGGAGCGCGTCTACATCAATGGCTGGAAGGCCCTGCCTGTCGGCAAGGCGCGCTACGGGCTGATGCTGCGCGAGGACGGCTTCGTCATGGACGACGGCACGACCTCGCGGCTCACGGAGACGCAGTTCCTGATGACCACCACCACGGCCAATGCCGGCAAGGTGATGCAGCATCTCGAATTCTGTCACCAGGTGCTCTGGCCCTCGCTCGAGGTCCGCATGGTCTCGGTCTCCGAGCAATGGGCGCAAGCCGCGATCGCCGGGCCGAAGGCGCGCCAGGCGCTGCAGGGCGTGGTCGACCCGCAGCACGACATCTCGAACGAAGCCTTCCCCTATCTCGCGGCACGGGAGATCACGGTCGGCGGCGGCATTCCGGCGCGGCTCTTCCGGATCTCATTTTCGGGTGAGCTCGCCTATGAGCTCGCCGTGCCGGCCGACCATGGCGATGCGATGATGCGGGCGCTGATGGCGGCGGGCGAGCCGCATGGCATCTGCGCTTACGGCACCGAGGCGCTCGGCGTGATGCGCATCGAGAAGGGCCATGTCGCCGGCAACGAGCTCAGCGGCCAGACCACGGCGCGCGATCTCGGCCTCAGCAAGATGATGTCCTCGAAAAAGGACTATATCGGGCGCGTCATGGCCAGGCGCGAGGCGCTGGTCGAAGCGGAACGGCCGAGCTTCGTTGGCTTCAAGGCAGTCGATCCCGGCCAGAGACTGCGCGCCGGAGCGCATTTCATCGCGCTCGGCCGGCCCGCGACGATGGAGAATGACGAGGGCTACATGACCTCGGTCGCCTATTCGCCAAACCTGAAGCACTGGATGGGGCTCGGCCTGCTCAAGAACGGCGCGAGCCGCATCGGCGAGCGTATCCGCGCGGTCGACCCCGTCCGCAACGGCGATATCGAGGTCGAGATCTGCTCGCCCGTCTTCGTCGATCCCGAAGGAACGCGCCTGCATGTCTGACGCAGCGATGAAGTCTGACGCAGCGATGAAGCCGGGCTGGACGCCCAGGAGCGCCTGGGCCGGCATCCTCTCCGAGGGCGCATTCGGCGCGAAGGGACCTGCGGGCGTAATTGCAGCCGCGAGGGAAGGACTCGGCATCGCCAGCCTGATCGCGCCGGAGGATGGCGAAGCGGCGTTGAGCCAGGCGGTCAAAACGCGCTTCGGGCTCGACCTGCCGACCACGCCTCGGACGGCCGCCTCGGCCGGCCGCGCGCTGGCCTGGGCTGGCCCGGGCCAATGGCTGCTCGTGACGCAGAACCGGGCCGGTTTCGCCGACGATCTTCAGGCGCTGTCAGGGCTGGCCGCTATCGCCGACCAGAGCGACGGGCGCGCCGTCTTGACCCTGTCGGGCGGCAGAATCCGCGCCGCGCTGGCCAAGGGCTGCATGATCGACCTGCATCCATCCGCCTTCCCGGTCGGCAGCGCCGCCTTGACAAGCATCGCTCATATCGGTGTGCATCTCTGGCGGGCCGAGGACGGTCCCAATGGGGCGGTTTTCGAGTTCATGGTCGCGCGCAGCATGGCGGGCAGTTTCTGGTCCTGGTTCTCGGCTTCAGCAGCCGAGTTCGGCTGCCAGGTCACGCTCGCAAGAGATTGCGCCAACGGACGAGGTTGAGCGCAGCGCGTCGCGCGCAGCCCGCCTCACCTCTTGCCATTCCTGTTCTTGCCATTCCTGTTTCGATTTTAAGGGCCGCCTCCCCGGCGGCGTCAATCATGCTCGACCGTACCGCGATCCTCACCCTCTCCTGCCCGGACCGCCCCGGCATCGTCGCCGCCGTCTCGACCCTGCTGTTCGAGGCCGGTTGCAACATCCTGGACGCCCAGCAATTCGACGACACCGAGACCGGCCGCTTCTTCATGCGCGTCGTCTTCAACCGTCTCGAGGACGGGCAAGAGCCCGCAGTGATCGCCGCCTCGGTCGACGAATTGGCCAAGCGCTTCGGCATGGCCTTCACGCTGCGCGAGCGCGGAGCGAGGAAGCGCGTCATGCTGCTGGTTTCGAAATTCGACCATTGCCTGGCCGATTTGCTCTATCGCTGGCGCATCGGCGAATTTCCGATGGAGATCACCGGCATCGTCTCAAATCACGGCCGCGACAGCATCGCCTCGACCGATATCGGCGATTTGCCGTTCCATCACTTGCCGGTGACGCGCCAGACCAAGATGGAACAGGAGGCCGAAATCTGGCGCTTGGTCCAGGAAACCAGGACCGATCTTGTGGTGCTCGCGCGCTATATGCAGATCCTGTCTGACGGTTTCTCGGCCAAGCTTCTCGGTCGCTGCATCAATATTCATCACTCCTTCCTGCCCGGCTTCAAGGGCGCCAAGCCCTATCACCAGGCCCATGAGCGCGGCGTGAAGCTGATCGGGGCGACGGCGCATTACGTCACGCCCGATCTCGATGAAGGCCCAATTATCGAGCAGGACGTCGAGCGCATCTCGCATCGCGACACGCCCGACGATCTCGTCCGCAAGGGCCGCGACATCGAGCGGCGCGTGCTGGCCCGCGCCGTCCTCCATCATTTGGAGGATCGCGTCATCCTCAATGGCAAGAAGACCGTCGTCTTCACGGATTGAACGGCATAAAATTGCGTTTCCTGAGCCGATCGCTAACGTATTGCGGCGTTCCGCGCTTATAATGACTCGCGCGCGCCGCGCAATGGCGGCATCCTCCACATCCGCCGCTGCGCTGCACGGTTGACGCATCGATTGGCACATGCCTTGCTCAGGGCAATCGGGGAAAGAGCGGCGCGGTAAGCGCCGCCTGTCGATTCTTGTCGCTTGAAGTGGAGGTTACGAATGAAAGATCATGATCTGCGACGACTGATCGAAGGGGTCAAAACTGGTACCCTGTCGCGGCGATCCTTCATCAAGAAGGCGGCCGCTGTCGGCCTGGCAGCTCCCTTCGCGAACCAGCTGCTTGGATTCAACGGCGTCGCGATGGCGCAGAACGCCACCATTGAATACAAGCCGAGCAAGGCCGGCGGCGGCGGGCCGCTCAAGATCCTGCTCTGGCAGGCCCCGACGCTGCTGAACCCGCATTTCGCCTCGGGCACCAAGGACCAGATCGCCTCGCGCATCTTCTTCGAGCCGCTTGCCGGCTGGGACAAGGAGGGCAACCTGATCCCGCAGCTCGCAGCCGAGACTCCGACCAAGGCCAATGGCGGTCTTTCCGCCGACGGCAAGGAAGTGACCTGGAAGCTGAAGCCTGGCGTGAAGTGGCATGACGGCAAGCCGTTCACGGCCGATGACGTCATCTTCACCTGGGAATACGCCAAGGACCCGGCGACCGCCGCCTACACCACCGGCTCCTACAAGGACATCACGGTCCAGAAGATCGACGACCTGACCATCAAGGTCATCTTCAAGGAGTCGACGCCGTTCTGGGCCGACCCCTTCGTCGGCGTCGCCGGCCAGATCCTGCCGAAGCATCATTTCGCCGATTATGTCGGCGCCAAGTCGCGCGACGCGCCGGCCAATCTCAAGCCCGTCGGCACCGGCCCCTACAAGTTCGTCGACTTCAAGCCCGGCGACATCCTTACCGGCGAGCGCTTCACCGACTATCACGTCAAGAACCAGCCGCATTTCGACACGCTCGAGGTCAAGGGTGGCGGTGACGCGGTCTCGGCGGCGCGCGCCGTGCTGCAGACCGGCGAATTCGACTATGCCTGGAACCTGCAGGTCGAGGACGAGGTCCTCAAGCGCATGGAGACCGGCGGCCGCGGCAAGATCAGCGCCGTCGTATCCGGCGATGTCGAGTTCATCATCCTCAACACCACCGATCCGTGGACAGAGGTCGATGGCGAGCGCTCCAGCATCAAGACCAAGCACCCGACGCTGACGGACCCGAAGGTGCGCGAAGCGATCAACCTGCTGATCGACCGCGACTCGATCCAGAAGTTCATCTATGGCCGCGGCGGCATCGCCACCGCGAGCTTCGTCAACGCACCGGCCCAGTTTAAGTCGCAGAAGCTCAAATACGAGTTCAGCGTCGACAAGGCCAACAAGATCCTCGACGACGCGGGCTATAAGCGCGGCGCGGACGGCATCCGTGAAAAGGATGGCAAGAAGCTGAAATACGTCTACCAGACCTCGATCAACGCCCCGCGCCAGAAGACCCAGGCCATCATCAAGCAGGCCTGCCAGCGCGCCGGCATCGATCTGGAGCTGAAGTCGGTCACGGCCTCGGTGTTCTTCTCGTCGGACGTCGCCAATCCCGACACCTACACCAAGCTCTATGTCGACATCGAGATGTACACCACGACGCAGCCGCAGCCCGATCCGGAGCGCTTCCTCCAGCAGTTCCTCTCCTGGGAAATCGCCAACAAGGAGAACAAATGGCTGGGCCGCAACGTCTCGCGCTATTCCGACCCGGCTGCCGACGAGGCCTACAAGGCCGCCCAGAAGGAGCTCGATCCGGTCAAGCGCGCCGCGCTGCTGATCAAGGTCAACGAGATCTTCTGCGAGGCGAATGTGATCCTGCCGCTACTGTCGCGCACACGCGTCGCCGCGTCCGTGCATAATCTCGTGCATGATCACAGCGGCTGGGACGTCGACACCTGGAACCTCGCGGCCTGGTATCGTAGCTGAGACCCTGGTCCTTCGCGGAGCTAGCGCTTCGTGAAGGCCTGTTCGCCGCCTGCAGGCATAAGCCGTGCCTGCAGGCGGCGAGCCATTTTCGTCCGCGGGCCAACCGCGTGCTCACAGAGACCATTTCATGGCCAGTTATCTGCTCCGGCGCCTGTTGATCGCCATTCCCAGCCTGCTCGGCATCAGCGTGATCCTGTTCACGGTGCTCGCGATGGCGCCGGGCGATCCGTTCTCGGAAATGGCGACCAATCCGAACGTGCCGCCTGAGGTGCGCGAGGCGCTGCGCGCCAGCTTCGGCCTCAACGACCCGATCATGGTGCGCTATCTGCGCTGGCTGACAGCGATGATGCAGGGCGACTGGGGCTTTTCCTTCGCCAGCCGCATCAATGTCGACAAGCTGATCCTGCAGCGCGTGCCGACCACCCTCTTCGTCGTCGGTTCCTCGCAGATCCTGGCGCTGCTGATCGCGCTGCCCGTCGGCATCTATGCCGCGACGCGGCCCTATTCCGTGTTCGACCAGATCGCCAACACGCTGGCCTTCGTCGGCTTCTCGCTGCCGACCTTCTTCACCGGCCTGCTCTTCATCCTGGTCTTCTCGGTGGCGCTGGACTGGTTCCCCTTCGTGTACCGCTCCGACATCGCCGCCACGGGCTGGCGCTGGTATTGGGAGATGTTCCGCCAGGCGATCATGCCGATCATGGTGCTCGGCCTGTTCCAGGCGGCCTCCTACACGCGCTATGTGCGCTCGGCGGTGCTCGACGTCATCCGGCTGGATTACGTCACCACCGCCCGCGCCAAGGGCCTGAGCGAGAGGAACGTGACGCTTCGCCACATCACACGCAATGCGCTGATCCCGGTCGTCACGCTTGTCGCCCTGCAGATGCCGGCCGTGTTCGGCGGCGCCATCGTCACCGAACAGATCTTTCGCATTCCAGGCATCGGCTCACTGCTGATCGACGCGATCCTCGCCAACGACACACCGGTGATCATGGCCGTGACCTTCGTCTTCGCCTGCCTCGTCGTCATCTTCAATCTCATCGCGGATATTCTTTATGGCTGGCTCGACCCTCGCATCTCCTTCAGCTGAACCCATGGTGGTGGCGGCGAAAACGAGCGCTGCGGTCTCGCCGGGGCGCGAGACCTGGCGGCGTTTCCGTCGCCACAAGCTCGCCATGGCGAGCTCGGTCGTGCTCGCCATATTGGTGCTCGGCGTCGTCATCGGCCCCTGGCTCTGGCCGATTGCGATCAACGAGATCGACTTCTCGGCCCAGCTCCAGACCCCGTCCTGGGCTCATCCCTTCGGGACCGACGACCTTGGCCAGGACATTCTGGCGCGGATGATCTATGGCGGCCGCATCTCGCTCGCCGTCGGTCTCGCGGCGATGTTCGTCGCCACCTTCGTCGGCGTCGTCATCGGCGCGCTGGCGGGCATGTCGCGCCGCTATGTCGATTCCTTCCTGATGTGGGTGACCGACCTGTTCCTGTCGCTGCCGCAGCTGCCGCTGCTGCTGCTCGTGATCTATCTCTTCCGCGAGCAGCTCAAGGCGGCCTTCGGCGTCGAGGGCGGTGTCTTCGTGCTGATCGTCATCGTCATCGGCGGGCTGAAATGGATGCCGGTGGCGCGGCTGGTGCGCGCCCAGTTCATGTCGCTGCGCGAGAAGGAGTTCGTCGAGGCGGCGCGCGCCCAGGGCGCGACCCGGTTCCGGCAGATGGTCCACCACATCCTGCCGAACGCGCTCGGCCCCGTGATCGTGGCGGCGACCATCGAGGTTTCCTCGGCGATCATCGCGGAATCGACGCTCTCCTTCCTCGGGCTTGGCTTCCCGCCCGACATCCCGACCTGGGGACGCCTGCTCTTCGACGCCAAGGATCATCTCGATTCCGCCCCGCACTGGGCTCTGTTCCCGGGTGCCGCGATCTTCCTCACCGTGCTCTCGATCAACTTCATCGGCGACGGCCTGCGCGACGCGCTCGATCCGCGCCGCGTCATCTGACACAACCATAGAAGGCACCCCTCATGACAACCCCTCCCATTCTGTCCGTGAGCAACCTGACGACGTCCTTCCGCGTCGAGGGTCTGTGGAAGCCGGTCGTGCGGAATGTCTCCTTCGACATCGCACCGAAGGAGACGCTGGCGGTCGTTGGTGAATCGGGCTCAGGCAAATCAGTGACCGCGCTCTCGATCATGCGATTGACGCCATCGGGCAACAGCCGCATCGAGGGCTCGATCAAGCTGAGCGGCCAGGAATTGCTGACCCTGCCCGACCCCGACATGCGAAAGATCCGCGGCAACGACATCGCGATGATCTTCCAGGAGCCGATGACGTCGCTCAACCCGGTGCTGACCATCGGCTTCCAGATCGCCGAGGCGCTGATCCTGCATCGCAACCTGTCGCGTTCGGCGGCCGAAGCCGAGACGATCCGCCTGCTGGAGAAGGTCCGCATTCCGGCGGCGAAGTCGCGCTTCCACGAATATCCGCACCGCTTCTCGGGCGGCATGCGCCAGCGCGTTATGATCGCCATGGCGCTGGCCTGCAAGCCCAAGCTCCTGATCGCCGACGAGCCGACGACCGCGCTCGACGTGACGATCCAGGCGCAGATCCTGGAGCTGATCAAGCTGCTGCAGGAGGAGGAAGGCATGTCCGTCCTCTTCATCACTCACGACATGGGCGTCGTCGCCGAAATCGCCGACCGCACGGTGGTGATGTATAATGGCGAGGCGGTCGAGACCGGCACGACGGAGGACATCTTCGCCCGCGCCCACCACCCCTATACGCGCTCCCTGCTCTCGGCGGTGCCGAAGCTCGGCTCGATGGAAGGGCGCAAGCGGCCGATGCGCTTCCCCGTGGTCGATCGCCTGACCGGCGAATCCGACGTGCCGACCGAGACGCCCGATACGGTGGAGGCGAGCGAGCGCCCGGTGATCGAGGTCAGCAATCTGACCACGCGCTTCGAGATCCGCTCCGGCCTGCTCGGCAAGGTCCAGGGCCGCGTCCATGCGGTCGAGAACGTCTCCTTCAGCGTGCAGGCCGGCGAGACCCTGGCGCTGGTCGGCGAGTCCGGCTGCGGCAAGTCGACGACCGGGCGCTCGGTGATGCGCCTGATCGAGCCGCTGGCGGGCTCCGTGCTGCTCGACGGCGTCGATGTCCTCAAGCTGAACCAGCATGACCTGCGCGAGCAGCGCAAGCGCATGCAGATGATCTTCCAGGACCCCTTCGCCAGCCTGAACCCGCGCATGAATGTCGGTGCGGCGATCGCGGAACCCCTGCTGATCAACAAGCTCGCGACCCGCTCGGAAGCGCGCGACAAGGTCGCTGAACTGCTGCGCCGCGTCGGCCTGCAACCCGACATGGCGAGCCGCTTCCCGCATGAATTTTCGGGCGGCCAGCGCCAGCGCATCTGCATCGCGCGTGCGCTCGCAGTCGAGCCGCGCCTGATCGTGGCGGATGAATCGGTCTCGGCTCTCGACGTCTCGGTCAAGGCGCAGGTGATCAACCTGATGCTCGAGCTCCAGGCCAGGATGAAGCTCGCCTATCTCTTCATCTCGCACGACATGGCGGTGGTGGAGCGGGTGAGCCATCGCGTCGCGGTGATGTATCTCGGCGAGATCGTCGAGATCGGGCCGCGCGAGGCAATCTTCGGCAATCCGCAGCACCCCTACACCAAGCGCCTGCTGGCCGCCGTGCCGATCGCCGATCCGACGCGCCGTCACGAGAAGAACCCGGTTTCAAACGACGAGATCAGGAGCCCGGTGCGCGCGGCCGACTATATCCCGCCGATCCGGCAGTTCCGCGAAGTCTCGCCCGGCCATGCCGTGATGATCTGGGGCGAGGAGTGGGCGAAGCCCACCGTGCAGGGCATCGCCGCCTGAGCTTTCTGAGCTCCGTGAAGAACATAAAGCCCGCGGCAGCGATGCCGCGGGCTTTTTCTTGGCTCAGGGCATCGGCTCCGTGGGAACCGGTTTTCGGGACAAGCCGATGCGCCCCGCTGGTCATCCGGAGCTTCGCCCTCGGGTCCGACCTTCGGTCGGCCCAAGCATAAACTCCGCGAAGAGCCGAGAATGACGGCAAGCGTCCTGCACTGAGCCGTCAGGCGCCGCGGCCGATGCCGTGATAGGTGAAGCCCAGCGCCTTCATCTCCTGCGGCCGGTAGATGTTGCGCAGGTCGACCACGACCGGGCTCTTCAGGGACGCCTTGACGCGCTTCAGATCGAGCGCGCGGAAGGCGTTCCACTCGGTGATGATCACCAAAGCGTCGGCCCCCTCGATACAGTCATAGGGCCCCTCGGCGAAGCCGACATTCAGGACCTGGCGCGCCTGTTCCATGCTCTCGGGGTCATAGGCGATGACCTCCGCTCCTGCCGCCTGCAAGGCCGGGATGATGTCGAGGGAGGGCGCATCGCGCATGTCGTCGGTGTTGGGCTTGAAGGCCAGCCCCAGCACGGCGATGCGCTTGCCGGCGACCGAGCCGCCGCAAGCCGCGATGATCTTCTCGGCCATGCGCTTCTTGCGCCTGCTGTTGACCTCGACCACCGTCTCGATCAGGCGGGTCGGGCTGTTTGCGTCCTGGGCGGTCTTGACCAGAGCGAGCGTATCCTTCGGGAAGCAGGAGCCGCCATAGCCGGGACCGGCATGGAGGAATTTCGCGCCGATGCGATTATCGAGGCCGATGCCGCGCGCCACGTCCTGGACATCGGCGTCGAGCTTCTCGCAGAGATCGGCCATCTCGTTGATGAAGGTGATCTTCATCGCGAGGAAGGCGTTGGCGGCGTATTTGATCAGCTCCGAGGTCCGGCGGCTGACGAAGAGCAACGGGCCCTGGTTGATATAGAGCGGGCGATAGATCTCGGTCATGACATAGCGGGCATGGTCGCTGTCGGTGCCGATGACGATCCGGTCAGGACGCTTGAAATCCTCGATCGCCGCGCCCTCGCGTAGGAATTCGGGGTTGGAGACGACGCTGATATTGGCTCCGGGGCGGATCTCGCGCAGAATCCGCTCGACCTCGTCGCCGGTGCCGACCGGCACCGTCGATTTGGTGACGATGACGGCATTCTCCGCGGCGAGCACGGCGATCTCGCGGGTCGCCTCATAGACATAGGTCAGATCGGCATGGCCGTCGCCACGACGCGTCGGGGTGCCGACCGCGATGAAGATCGCATCGGCATCGCGCGCCGCCTCAGTGAGATCGGTGGTGAAGGAGAGACGCCCGGCGCGCATATTCGCCTCGAGCATCGTATCGAGACCCGGCTCGAAGATCGGCACCTCGCCGTTCTTCAGCCGCGCGATCTTGGCGGGATCCTTGTCGACGCAAACCACGTCATGGCCGAAATCGGCGAAGCAGACACCCGAAACAAGGCCGACATAGCCCGCCCCCACCATGACAAGGCGCATCCACCATCTCCCAAACACCGCGCACCGGTCAGTCCCGGCGGCTGGTCAGAATTTCCAAGGGGTCTAGCATTGCGCTGCACAAGGGCAAAGCGCGCGCAGCCGAAAGCCTCCCACTCAGGAGAGCTACCCTGATCGGCGCCCAGCGGGCGCGTCGTCAGCACGCATCACGGAATGCGATCGAGATCCACGAGCCAGGCGGCGGCCGATGCATCGCTCGGCGCCCGCCAATCCCCGCGCGGCGACAGCGAGCCGCCCGAGGACACCTTCGGACCATTGGGCACGGCCGAGCGCTTGAACTGGCTTGTCTCGAAGAAGCGCCGCACGAAGACGGTGAGCCAGCGCTTGATCACCGGCAGGTCATAGGCGACCCGCTTATCCGCCTCGATATTGGGCGGCCAGTCGCCGCGCCCGGCATCCGACCAGGCGTGCTGCGAGAGGAAGGCGACCTTGCTCGGCCGGAAACCGAAGCGGGTGATGTAGAACAGGTTGAAGTCCTGCAGCGCATAGGGACCGACGAAATCCTCGGTCCTCTGGCTCGGTCCGTCGCCCTTGCCCGGCACGAGCTCGGGCGAGATCTCGGTCGCAAGGATGTCCAGCATCGCGGCCGAAGCATCCGCACCGAAGCGCTGCGATTGCGCCACCCAGCGGATCAGATGCTGGATCAGGGTCTTCGAGACCGAACCGTTGACGTTGTAATGGGACATGTGGTCGCCGACGCCATAGGTGCACCAGCCAAGCGCCAGTTCCGAGAGATCGCCCGTGCCGAGCACGAGCCCGTTATTCTGGTTGGCAAGGCGGAACAGGACGGAGGTGCGCGCGCCCGCCTGCACGTTCTCGAAGGTGATGTCGTAGACGGGTTTGCCCTTGGCAAAGGGGTGACCGATATCGACCAGCATCTGCCGGCAGGCCGGCGTCATGTCGATTTCCTGCGCGGAGACACCAAGCGCCGTCATCAACCGCCAGGCATTGGCCTTGGTGCCCTTGCTCGTGGCAAAGGCCGGCAATGTGTAGGCGAGGATGTTGCTGCGGGATAAGCCGAGCGCATCGAAGGTCTGCGCGGCGACGATCAGGGCCTGCGTCGAATCGAGGCCACCGGAGACGCCGATGACGATCTTCTCGACGCGTGCGCTCTCCAGCCGCTTGCGCAGGCCATGCGACTGGATGTTGTAGGCCTCGAAGCAGAGCTCGTTCAGCCGCGCATCATCACTCGGCACGAAGGGGAAGCGCTCGATAGTGCGCTCGAGGCCAAGATCGGAGACGCGGTCGGGAGCGAGCTCGAAGCTGATGGTGCGGAAATTCAACCGGTCGCGCAGCGCATCGGCATTGTCGCCAAAGGTGTTCTGGCGGATGCGGTCCATCACCAGCCGCTCGAGATCGATATCGGCGACGATGAGCTGCGGCTCGGCGGCGAAGCGCTCGGCCTCGGCCATCAGCACCCCGCTCTCATAGATCATCGCCTGGCCGTCCCAGGCGAGATCTGTGGTGGATTCGCCAGGGCCCGCCGCGGAATAGGCATAGGCCGCGATGCACCGGCCGGAATGGGCCTTGCACAAGGCATGACGCCAATCGGACTTGCCGATGGTGACATTGCTGGCGGAGAGATTGAGCAGCACGGTCGCGCCTGCCAGCGCCGCAAACGAACTCGGCGGCACCGGCGTCCAGACGTCCTCGCAGATCTCCATATGGATCGTGAAATCGGCGATATCGGAGGCTTTCAACAGGATGTCCGTGCCGAAGGGCACATCCTGGCCGCTGAGCACGACGCTTTCCACCGCCGCACGCTCGCCCGAGGCGAACTGCCGGCGCTCATAGAATTCGCGGTAGTTCGGCAGATAGGTCTTCGGCACGGCGGCAAGGATACGGCCGCGATGGATCGCAATCGCGCAATTGAACAGCCGCCCGTCGATGCGCAGCGGCGCTCCGACAATGGCGACCGGCTGTAGCGAACGGCTCTCCTCGACCAACACCCCAAGCGCGGCCAGCACGGCATCGAGCAACGCGTTCTGCTGCAGAAGGTCGTCGATCGCATAGGCGCTGATGCCAAGCTCCGGAAACAGCGCAAGCGAAGCGCCCTGCGCATCGGCGCGGCGCAGCAGACGGACCGTCTCGGCGACATTGAAGGCGGGATCGGCAACCTTCAGGCGCGGCGCAGCGCAGGCGATGCGCACGAAGCCATGGGTGTGGATGTTGAAGAAACTCATCGCCGATCCAATCCGCCAAGGCGGAGAGCCCAAGGCCGACTATCTTATCGCGCAGGCAGGAGCGGCCGGGCAAGAGCCCCGAGCGCTGGGGAGGCGCAGGATATCAATCGCCAAGAAGACAATGCGATTCTTCGCATTTGCGTCTATAGGAAGTCTAATGCAGTCAGCGCACAGGCCAAAAGCTTCCTATGCGCACAAGATGAACAGTACAGCCAACGGACAAGGTCGGCCACCTGTCGAGAACCACTAAATGTTTGATAAGCTTTGCCTCTTCGCCCATTTCGACAAAGACGACCTCGTTGCCGACTACGTCCTCCACTATCTGCACGCCATTCGCAACGCAGGCTTCCCGATCGTTGTCATCTCGACCTCGAAACTGTCGGCCGACGATGTGGCGCGGCTGAAAAGCGTCGCCCATGACGTGATTCTGCGCGAAAATCGCGGCCATGATTTCGCATCCTGGGGGCTCGGGCTTGAGCGTTACGCCGACCAGGTCACAGGCCAGCTCCTGATCGCCAATGACAGCGTCTATGCTCCGATCGGCGATTTCGGCGAGGCGCTACGCCGCCTGACCAGCGTGGAGGCCGATGCCTATGGCATGATCGAAAGCCTCGAGATTGCCCGTCACCTGCAAAGCTGGTTCCTCCTGCTCGAAAAGCGCGTCCATGCGCATCCCGATTTCCGGGCCGTGTTCGCTCAGGATTTCAGCGCGCTGGTCAAAACGGACATCATCCGCAATGGCGAGATCGGCCTGTCCCAAACATTGCTGAATCACGGCTTCCGGTTGCACGCCCTGTTCAGCGGCCTGTCACGAACCGGCCGTGCCATGCACATGTCCTCCAACTACAGCCATTTCCTGTGGCGCGAACTGATCGAGAATGAGGGTATCCCTTTCCTCAAGATCGAGCTCCTCCGCGTGAACCCGTGCCGCATCGCCGACCTGGCTGAATGGCCCGAGATCGTCGGGCGCCACGCACCGGAGTTGGTGCCAATGATCCAAGATCATTTGGAGCGCACGGTGACCGGACAAGGCAGGAGCATAGAGGCAATCCAGCGCATCTCCGTGACTCACAACGACATGCAGTCATTCATTCGCCGAGACTATGCCTACGCATCGACGCGCCGGCCCATTGCAGGCTTAGGCAATCTGCTGCTGTTGAGCGGCGTCAGGATGAAGCGGCTGCTCATGCATGCCGTTTACCGCAGCCTGGCGCCAATCCGACACAAGCTCGGCCCCTTGAAGCGCAAATTTCCGCCGCAGTGAGCGGGCTTCTGATCTCACCATCGGCGGACCAACGCGATTGACAGCCGCGCCCCGTCCTGATTTGGACAGGGCGAACGAAGGCGTTCAACTTGAATTGTCGGCACCAGAATTCGTCGGTGCGGCGAATGAGGACGGCTTTGGCTGTTCCATCGGCTGGCGCCGGATGAGGGACAGGGATTGATGTCTTTGCGTTTCCTAGTCACCGGCGGCGCCGGCTTCATCGGTTCGGCCGTGGTCAGAAAACTGATCGCCGAGACCGAGCACCAAGTCTGCGTCGTCGACAAGCTGACCTATGCCGGCAACCTGGCCTCGCTCGCGCCGGTCGCGCAGAGCAATCGCTATCGCTTCGAACAGGCCGATATCGGCGATGGCGAGCGCATGCGCGCGATCTTCGCCGATTTCGACCCCGACATCGTCATGCATCTGGCTGCTGAGAGCCATGTCGACCGTTCGATCGACGGCCCCTCGGCCTTCATCGACACCAACATCGTCGGTACCTTCGCATTGTTGCAGGAGGCGCTGCGGCACTGGCGCGGTCTCGACGAGGCCCGCAAAGCCGCCTTCCGCTTCCACCATATCTCGACCGACGAGGTCTTCGGCTCGCTCGGCACTGAGGGCTTTTTCCGCGAGGACACGGCCTATCAGCCCAACTCGCCCTATTCCGCCTCGAAGGCGGCGTCCGATCATCTCGTGCGGGCCTGGCACCACACCTATGGCCTGCCGACGCTGATGACCAACTGCTCGAACAATTACGGCCCGTATCACTTCCCGGAGAAGCTGATCCCGCTGATGATCATCAACGCGCTCGAGGGCAAGCCGCTGCCGGTCTATGGCAACGGCCTGAATGTGCGCGACTGGCTTTATGTTGACGACCATGCCGACGCGCTGCTGAGCGTGGCGCAAAACGGCGTCGTCGGCGAGACCTATAATATCGGCGGCCATAATGAGATGGCCAATATTGACGTGGTCAAGGGCATCTGTGCCCTGCTCGACGAGCTCAGGCCCGATCCGGCCGGCTCGCGCGAGCGCCTGATCACCTATGTCACCGATCGGCCTGGCCATGATGCGCGCTATGCGATCGATGCCGGGAAGATCGGCCGCGAACTCGGCTGGAAGCCGAAGCAGACCTTCGAGACCGGCTTGCGCCAGACCGTCGAATGGTATCTGGCCAATTCCGGATGGTGGGGAGACATACGCAGTGGCGTTTATCGTGGCGAGCGCCTCGGCGCAGCCTGATTTCAGCCACGAACAGGATCGAGACCCGGCCCCATGTTGAGCGTCGAAGCCACCGCCATCCCGGATGTGAAGCTGATCTCGCCGAAGAAATTCGGCGATCATCGCGGCTTCTTCTCCGAGACCTATAACCGCGCGAGCTTCAAGGACGCTGGCATCGACCTCGAATTCGTGCAGGACAACCATTCGCTCTCGGCCACCGTCGGCACGCTGCGCGGGCTGCACTTCCAGTCGGCGCCCTTCGCGCAGGACAAGCTGGTGCGCGTCGCCAAGGGCCGCATCCTCGACGTCGCCGTCGATATCCGCGCCTCCTCGCCGACATTCGGTCGCCATGTTGCGGTGGAGCTCTCAGCCGAGAACTGGAAGCAGCTGCTGGTTCCGGTCGGCTTCGCCCATGGCTTCATCACGCTCGAGCCCGATACCGAAGTGCTCTACAAGGTGACCGCGCTCTACGGCCCGCAAAACGACCATGGCATCGCCTTCGATGATCCAGCGCTCAGCATCGACTGGCGCATCCCCCATGACCGGCTCGTCCTGTCCGACAAGGACCGCAAGCATCCGCGCCTTGCCGACCTGCCGCGCTATTTCGGCTGAGGCGCCATGAGGATCGCCGTCACCGGACAGGCCGGCCAAGTCGTGCTCGCCATGCTGGAGCGGGCGTCGGCAGGCGATGTCGTCATCCCGCTCGGCCGCCCCGGCTTCGATCTGGAGCGGCTTGAGACGATCGCCCCGACTATTGCGGCCAGCCACCCCGACATCGTCGTCAACGCCGCGGCCTTCACCGCCGTCGACGTCGCCGAGAGCGAGGCTGAGACCGCGATGCTGATCAATGGGCAGGCTGCCGGCGAAGTGGCCAGGGCCTCTGCTGCACTCGGCGTACCGGTGATCCAGATCTCGACCGATTATGTCTTCAATGGTGCGCTGGACCGGCCCTATCGCGAGGATGATACGGTCGGGCCGATCTCGGCTTATGGCCGCAGCAAGCTCGCCGGCGAGGTGGCTGTCGTGGCCGCAACCCCCGACCACGCCATTCTGCGCACCGCCTGGGTCTACAGCCCCTTCGGCAAGAATTTCGTCCGTACGATGCTGCGCCTGGCCGAGACGCGCAACGAGATCGGCGTTGTCGCCGATCAGCGGGGCTGTCCGACCAATGCGCTCGACATCGCCGACGCCGTCTTCACTGTTGCGAGGAATTTGCTGGCCCGGCCGCAGGATGGGCGCCTACGCGGCGTCTTCCATATGAGCGCCCAGGGCGAAGCCGTCTGGGCCGATGTCGCCGAGGCGATCTTTGCGCAACGCGCCGCCATGGGGGCCGCCCCGGTTGTGGTCAAGCGCATCGCGACCAGGGATTATCCGACACCAGCAACGCGCCCGGCAAATTCGCGGCTCGATTGCACCAAGCTTGCTACCATCCATGGCGTGACGCTGCCTGAGTGGCGCGGATCGCTTTCAAGCTGCCTGACGCGGCTCATGACAGAACAGACGGGATAAACGACGATGAAGGGCATCATCCTGGCCGGCGGTTCCGGAACCCGGCTCCACCCGATGACGCTGGCGATGTCGAAGCAGCTCCTGCCTGTCTACGACAAGCCGATGATCTATTATCCGCTCACCACGCTGATGTTGGCGGGCATCCGCGAGGTGCTGATCATCTCGACGCCGGCCGACCTGCCGAACTTCAAGCGCCTGCTCGGCGATGGTTCGGATTGGGGCATGACGCTGAGCTATGCCGAACAGCCCAATCCCGGCGGGCTGGCACAGGCCTATATCATCGGCGCCGATTTCGTCGCCGGCGAGCCCTCGGTGCTGATCCTGGGCGACAATCTGTTCTACGGTCACACGCTTCCGGAAATGATGGCCTCGGCCGCCGCGCGCCCCAAGGGCGCCAGCGTCTTCGCCTATCATGTGCGCGACCCGGAGCGTTACGGCGTGGTCGATTTCGACGCTGACGGCAAGGCGAGCTCGATCGAAGAGAAGCCGAAGGTCCCGAAGTCGAACTGGGCTGTCACGGGGCTGTATTTCTACGATGCGCAGGTCGTCGAGATCGCAGGGAATCTCAAGCCCTCGCCGCGTGGCGAACTCGAGATCACCGACGTCAATCGGGTCTATCTCGAGCGCGGCGAACTCTCCGTCGAAACCATGGGACGCGGGTTCGCCTGGCTCGACACCGGCACGCCAGACAGCCTGCTCGAAGCCGGTGAGTTCGTGCGCACACTGGAAAGCCGCCAAGGCCTTCGCATCGCCTGCCCAGAGGAGATCGCGGCAAGGCAGGGCTGGATCGACGCGCGACAGCTCACCAGCCTCGGCGAGCGCCTCGCCAAGGGCGATTACGGCCAGTATCTGCTGCACGTGGCCCGCGATATCAGCGCCTAGAGCCAAGCCGGCGTGGCTTATGCCCCTCTCCCGGATCCCCCTGACGACCGCGTCCCGGGCGCTGTCGCAGCGGCAACCGTGCTCTATCGGCCGGACGCCGGCGTGCTCGACGCGCTGCTGACGCCGCTCGAGGCTGACGGCCTGCGCCTCTTCATCTTCGCCAATGGGCCGCTGGACGAAGAGATCGAGCGCAGGCTTGCACGATCCCCCCAAGCGGCGCTCATTCGCGCACCGGAGAATATGGGTCTCGGCCACGGTCTCAACGCCGTCACCGAGGCCGCAGCGGCGGAGGGCTTTGCGTTCGTCCTGCTGCTGGATCAGGACAGCGTACCGACGTCCGGGATGGCGGATGCCCTACTCGCGCATCTGGGGGCCCTCGCGGCGTCTCCGACGCCTCCCCCCGCCGTTATCGGTCCTCGCCTCGTCTCGCCGGCCGAAGAGGGCTATCTCGCGCCCTGGTATTCACGACGCACGGCGAAGGACGGCGTGGCTGAGGGCGCCGTCGACTTCCTCTCGACCTCGGGCTCCCTGGTCTCGCTTGCAGCATGGCAGGCGGTCGGGCCATTCCGGGCGGATTACTTCATCGACGGAATCGATGTCGAATGGTGTTTCCGCGCCTGGAACCGCGGTCATGGCTGCTATCTCGCGGAAGAGGTGACGATGCCGCATCGCTGGGGCGGCGCGGCCGAGAACGGCAAGCGCCAGCCGCAAATCCTGCGGCAATCGCCGCTGCGCTCCTATTACTATCTCCGCAACGGCCTCTACGGCCTACGGCTGGCGCATATCCCGTGGAGCTGGCGCCTTCGAACAGCAGCCCGGGTCACGGCGCAGGCGGCGCTGCTGCTGCTGGCGCACCGCTTCGACCGCCCCATCCGGCGTCTCGTCTTCACAGCCTTGCGAGACGGCCTGCAAGCGCGGCTGGGCCCGGCTCCGCCAGATATCGCCTGAGCCAGAGCATTTTCCGATCCAATGGAATCGTGAATGTCAAACGGCACGCAATACTGCTCCCCGATCGGCGTCTAATGTTGACCCCTTGATGAGGTGAGGCGGTCAGGAGGCGGCGCGGCGCAGCTGGCATGGGTGGCGCAGCCGCGCCGGCTCTGGGTCGGTGGTTTAGCGCGAACGATCAAATGGCATCGGATTGAAAAGTCGAACAGTCGCTCCAGCCCATTATCCGGAAGCCAAAGCCTCTCGCCAGTGGCAGAACCGGTTGGTCCCGTGCTACGAGCCGGCGCAAAGGCTGGCGAGGTTGAGATGACGACTGTTGGTGATGCCCGCCTGGGCGCCGTCGATGCACTGCGCGGCTATGCAATAATAGCGGTCCTCGCGGTTCACTGCACCGAAGCCGTCTATCCATCTAGCGCCAGGATGCTCCTGGCGGGGCAGTTCGGGGAGCGAGGCGTCCAGCTTTTCTACATTGCCAGTGCCTTCTCGATGTTCCTGGCGCTTGAGCGGCGGCCGATTGGTTCGGCCATCGACCTGCGCGATTTCTGGATCCGTCGTTTCGCCCGGCTCGCGCCGATGTTCTGGCTGGCATTCATGGTTTATCTGCCGATCTATGGCGACACGCCGAGCTTCTGGGCACCCGAAGGGCCCGCGCTGCTGGACAAAGTGCTGACGGTTTTGATGCTTCACACATGGTGGCCGACGGCTGCCAATTCCATCGTGCCCGGTGGCTGGAGCGTCGGCGTCGAGATGACGTTCTATGCCGTGCTGCCTGTGCTGGTGATGCTGGTGCGGAATCTCTGGGCAGCGCTCCTGCTTCTCGCCGCGGCGTTCGCGGCGTCCTATCCGGCGACGCAGCTACTGGAGCTGCTCTACGCTGGCACGACGACGCCGGTTCTGATCAATCAGTTCGCGACCGTCCTCAGCTTCCCAGCTCAGGCGCCAGCGTTCACCTGCGGGATCGTGCTTTATTTCCTGCACAGGGCTGGAGCACGGCTGCACTGGAGCGCGGCGACGGTGCTGCTCTTCGTCGGCCTCGCCTTCATGGCGCTGATCAAGAACGATACCGGCTATTGGTTCGTGGTGCAGGGCAAGGCCGTGTTGTTCACCAACCTGACGCTCTTCGGCCTCGGCCTGCTCGGATTTGCTGCAGCAGTGGTGCTTTGCCCGAGCCTTCCGTTGAACAACCGCGTCGCGCGCTATGTCGGCGAGGTCAGCTATAGCCTTTACCTGATCCACATCCTCTGGATCTCGTATGTTCTCAAGTCCACCAAATGGCTTGGGCTAAATCTCGCCGGCGACGTTGGATTTGTCACGTTCACGATTATCACGGTGATCACCGGCACCGCCGCAGCTACAGTAACTTACCGGCTCGTCGAAAAGCCCGCGATCGCATGGGCTAAGCGCTTAAGCGACCGCAGCAGGAGGCCGGTGGAGTTCGACGCGGTCAGCCAATCAACATAACCGTCATGGTTCAAGGCTTAGCCCGCTGATCACGAGTCCCCGCTCCGGGGGAGCGCGTTCGCCAGCGGCTGGCTGAAAGCTCGGATCTGCTCCCAGGCGTAGTACCGTGAAAATCGCCCGCACATCATCTCGCTCCGAACTGCTGGTTTTGCACCACGCCACCCTCGGCCTGGCCGAGCGCCTCAGCAAGGTCGCGCCTCTTGCGGCGTGAGTTCGGCCACGAGGGTGTCCAAAATCCTGAGATCGACGGCATTGCCTATCCGCTCAACGGTCAGATCGACACGCCGCAGGCCGGGATCGCTGGGCTATTCGATCTCAATGCGCGTGCCGCCGCTGATGCGGATGACGCTGTGTTTCCGTCGCGGGTTACCATTCACCCGATCTTCGGCTGGAGCTGAACCTTCCGCTGGCACTCGAACAACGTCGCGCCCGAGCGCAGCATCTTGCGCACCGTGTTCCGCGAAACGTGCAACGCGCGGACAATCTCGTTGATCGTCTTCCCCCGGATCGAAAACTCGCGCCGGATCCGCGCAGTCGTATCGACGCCCTTCATCTCCCGCCCGCCCGTTTGAAACCTAAATGGGCAGTCTCTCCGAAACCGGCTCAAGGGGGTCAAAGTTGGACGCCGATCCCCCGCCTCACGGGGTCAAACCGCGCCTCAGCCCAGAATGCGCCCGCGCAGATCGCGGACGGTGAAACCGCGCGCCCAGGCCGCGATGGTGAAACAGCGCTCGACCGCGTGATGCAGGGTGCCGTCGAGCTGACGCTCCTCCGGCTCGAAATCCTCGGGCTGCAGCTTGAGCTCACGCAACGCCGCAAAGGCCGCGGGCCTGAACCAGAACATCGAGCCTTCGAAGAAGCCGAGACGAACCGCAACCTCAGGCGCGTCCATCCGCCCAGCCAGCTCCCGCACGCGAGCCTCGTTCTTCATCCAATAGGGCGGGCTCGTGCGAAAGCAATTGCGCCAGCCGACCATGCCGGTCGACGGGTCTGCAAAATCCGTAAGGACACGCAAAGCCGCGTTGCGTTCGCCACACAGCATGTCGAACAGCAGCTTGCGACGGATCTCGCCGTCAAGCAGATGCGGGCTGCGCTTGGTGTGCAGCTTGAGCACCGCATCATAGCCATCAAGCGCGCCGGAACCCAGCACCGTCAGGAATGGAGCGATGTCGCGGCCCCGGTTCTCGCATGGATGCAGAATGACATCGGGCACTCCAGCGAGATATTGCTTGGTGATCTCCATACGCTCCGCCGGCAGTGTCACGTGAAGCGGAACGATGCCGGGCAAGACGGCCCTGCATGAGAGAATCTCGTCAAGCAGCTCAGCGTAGTAGGCGTGCGCGATCAGGGCGACCTTGATGTCAGGAACCTGCGAAACCGGATTTACGCCAGCTAGCGCCGCCCGCAAGCGGCGGCCAGGCCCGGAAACGAACAAGGCTCCCAGTGTTACGGTCGCGATCTTGTCCATGACATGACGCGCAAAGGCATAAGGGTATTTTCTTAAGGCGCTCATTGAAGACCTTGCCTCACAGCCTGATCAGTGCGTGCAAAGGCAAGCCGATTGCTGACCTGCCCATCCGCGCGTTCTGTCACATTCCCGCCAACCGTCGAGCCTGCAAGCGCGCGCCAGCGCCCCCCTTGTCGATACCGCTGCACCGGGCGCGTTGCCGCCGGGCCGGATACGGCATTGGGACGCCGCACTTGATCGGTCAAAGCACTTGGCCGATCAAAGCATTTGGCCAGTCAAAGCGCCTTGATCTTGAAAAAGGCGAACACGACCATCTTCAGCAGCAGCCAGCCATGCGAAAAACGCGAGATCTGCGTCTCGCCATAGGTCCGCGCAGCGTACCGCACGGGCAGGTCGACGGATTTGAGCGACATCTTGGCTGCACCAAAAATCAGGTCGAAATCGCCAAACGGATCGAAATCACCAAAATAGGCTCTGCCTTCCTTGAGCCGCTCGTAGTCGACCCGGCGCATCACCTTCGTGCCGCAAAGCGTGTCGGTGTAGCGCTGATTGAGCAGCCAGGAGAAGAGGATCGAGAAGGTCCTGTTGGCGATGAGATTCAGGAAACGCATCGCCTCGTCCTCCATCGGATAAACGAGCCGCGAACCGTTGATGTACTCGCCCTTGCCGGAGACGATCGCCTCCCAGAATTTTGGAAGCTGCTCGGGCGGCATGGTCAAGTCGGCGTCCAGGATCATCAGAACATCGCCGCGCGCGACGTCGTAGGCCGTGAAAACCGCGTCGGCCTTGCCCTTTCCGGGCTGTTTCATCACCTTGATGTCATATTGAGGATAAGCCGCCTGAACGCGCAGGCACTCCTCATAGGTGTCGTCCTTGCTGTTGCCTTCGACGAAGATGATCTCGATATCGTCGCAAAAGCGCGGAATGCGCTGAACGGCCGGTTCAATGTTGCCTTTCTCGTTGCGTGCCGGGACGACGATCGAGACCGATTTGAGGCCATCGTCCTTCATGACCAGCGAACGCGCCACCAGATAGTGACGAAGCGCCAGCGACCGCACCAGTGGAAGATGGCTGACGAAACGGTTCAAAGCCGAGCCAAGCCCGAAAAGCCTGAAAGGCGAAATCAGGCGCGCCTCCGATTTCACAGGTTCGAAATCGGCGAGCTCGGCAAAAGCCCGCAAATCAGCAGGCGACAACACATTGGAAGGCTCCGACGGCATCCTGACGCCAAGAGCTTCCGCGCCCGACAACAAGGGCTGCCAGAGATGCGAGAAATAGGCGACGACGAGACGCGTCTTGCGATCACACAGCCGATGAAGCGACGCGATCAGCGCCTGCACATCCTTGATGTGGCCAAGCGTATCGACGATCAGGATATAGTCGAACGGCCCTTGAATGGCTGCCAGCGTCTGCGGATTCTCGACATCGCCAACGATGAAATCCAGACCCGCATGGCGGCTGCGCGCGACCTCGACCATCTTTGGGCTGAAATCGACCCCCACGCCGCGCGACGGCTTCAGCGCCGCCAGCGTATCGCCGATGCCGCAGCCGATCTCGAGGATCGACTTACCCTCGGGGATGATGAAGCGCAGGTACTTGTTGTCCTCCTCGTGGAAGAACTCAGCCTTCTCGCGCCATTGCGCGCGCTGCTCGGCAAAGCGCTCGGAGCTTTCGAAAACTGCAAGCCTTGGACCTGCGAGATCAGGAGTTTCCTGTTTGAACATGAACAATCGTGCCTGAAAGTTGTCGTGCCGGCTTGAGCCTGGTTGAGGTCAACGGCGTCTGTGAAAGATCATCAAACCGCTGTCACGATCCTGGGTCGCCGTGAAGCGCGGATCGGACGAAAGCCTCTCCACGACGACGCCCGATATACGGTTGAACAGGTCGGGATCGCGCTGGCGGTCAGGGGTGAAGGTTACGAGATAGTCTGCGTCGAGGCTGTCAATCCTCGCCAAGGCCTTATCGAGATCAGTCTCCGCGTAGCCAAGGCTCGTATAGTAGCATCTGTGTCGCGTCTTGCGTTGCTGCTTCGCCGAAAAGAAGGCGGCGGAATTCCCATTGAATGATGGATACTCCACCCCAATGATCGCATAGCGATTTGGCCGCGACGCGGAACAGCTTTCCGTCACGGCGCGCGCAAGAAGGTTCTTGCGATCGGTGTCAAGATCGACCTGCTTGAGCCAGACAGAGGGTTGGAGCCCGAGTGGATTGTAGCCATGCGCGAAGCTGACCGCATAGACCGCGTTGCAGGCGACGGCAATGAAGGCCAGGAGCTGGAGCCAACGCCACCGCAGAACCGTCAGCGCCCAGCCCAGGAGAACGGCAATCATCGGCAGCGTCGGTGACAGAAAGCGCGTCTCTTCATTGATCTGAGTGGCGAGACCGAGAACGGTGAGCGCAATCGTGCCGATCAAAGCTCCCGCATAGAGGAAGCCATTGTCGAGAGCGAGGAGCGGCCATTGATTGCGCGGCGCCTTGACGACGTTCGCGAGGCAAACCGCGAAGGCCAAGATAATCGGCCCGCCAATGACAACAGCAATGAACGGCCAAGGCGACAGCGCCACGGCGAGCGACTGCACCCAGAGGGAAAGCTTGCTGCCAAGCGTTCCAACGTTGCCATATGCCAAGGCGACATCATTCAAGGTGGAGTTACGGAAATGCTGGGTCATCGGGGCCCAATTGACCCAGTACCAGCCCACGCAAGCGGCACATATCAGAGCGGCGGCCAGCGCAAGCAGAAGTACACCAACCGGTCGCACAGCCTGCCGAGCATCCGTTCTGATCAGGCAGGCGACGATGCAATAAACGGCAAAGGGGATGGCGAATGTAAAGCTCGATGCTTTGACCAGCATCGCAAGCGCCATGATGAGAACGCCCCACAGAATCGTGCTCGCGACAGCTCGCCGCTCGACCTTCCATATGAGGTCCAACATGATGGCGACGCTCAGCATCTGCAGCGTCTCAGTCAGGAACTGGTGCGACAACCCCAGCGACAGCGAACTGCCGCCAAAGGCGAGTACACCGGCCAATTGAGCCAGCACGCCACAGCCCATGCGGGCGCAAATCCTGGCGATGAGCAGCAGCGTCGCGAGCTGCGCCAACACATTGACCATCAAAAGCGCGGGTTCGATATCTCCCAGCCAGCGCGACAACGGCGCGAAGAACTGAGCGACCCAGGCGAGCAGCGGCGGCTTCGAGCCGAAGGCGGCGAGAGAGGCCCTAAGCCACTCCCAACCATTGCCACGGCGCGATTGGGCAAGATCGAGAGCGACCTCGCCATACCAGGCCTGATCCCATGGCCAGACCGAGGTATCGCGCAGAACCCAGAGGAAAGTGCTGCCGATCAGGCCCAGCACCACAATCACAACGGCTGGGTTGATCCGCTGTGTGGTCACACCATGAGACATATCGAGAGGGAAACCGTACAAACCGCGTCCAGAAGCCCTCCTTGCAGACGAGCAGCTGTTCAATGTCAAGGGCGCTCGCACGATAAGTAGAACGAATCTCCATGGAATCCAGACAGCTACGGTTCAGATATGGATCGATACAGCACTCCGCTGTCTCACAACGTCCAGGCTGAAGCGATAGCAGTGCTGCACTGGCCAAAGCGTGCCTGCTTGCCCCTGAGTTTTCCAACGGCTACACGAACAGGCCGCGCAGAAAGTGGTTGAAACTCTCCAGAATGACCGAAAATACGTTTCCGCTGCTCGACGTCAGCATGGTGGTCAACATTCATGCAGGAGGTAACTACCTCAGGCGAACCATGCGCTCGCTGGAGGCTGCCGCCAGAAAAGCCCGCTCCTCCGGTTTGAAAATCGAGCTGCTGCTGGCGCTCGATCGATCACCGCCCGAAACCCTGGCATGGGTCGAAGCCTATCACTCCGACGCCTTTGAGCGCACACGCGTCATTCGGCTGGACAACGGCTCTCTAGGGCTGTCGCGCCAAGACGGTCTGCGCCACGCCCGCGCGAACTACATTCAATTTTGCGACGAAGACGACCTCATCTCAAGCAACACGACGCTCGTCTCGCATCAAACGGCGCTCAAGCATTCGCCCCGGACGATCATCGTCCCCGAGTATCTTTTCGGCTTCGGTTCGCTTCATCTCCTGGCGGTCTACAACGGCAGCGCAAGCATACCCCCGATCGCCTTCTTCTCGCAGCATCCATACATATCGCGGCTTTTCGTCCACCGTAGTATTGTCGATTTGAACCAGTTCATCGATGTCCGCCTCGGGCCGGGCTACGCTTATGAAGACTGGCACTTCAACGCCACGGCAATCGCCAAGGGCGCCGAGTTCGTCGTCGCTCCGGCCGTCATCCTGTTTTATCGCCATCGTGCGAACAGCCTGTCATCCAATATGAACAATCAGTCGGCGCGACTGATCCCGCCGACCCCTCTGTTCGAGCCACAAACCTATCTCGCACTCGCAGCTCCCGGCGCGCGCCGCTTCCTCCGGCACGGCCAGGACGCGGTCGATTGCGAGACCGAACGCTCGCGCTTCCTGATGTCGCTCTCGAATTGCGAGGAAGTCAGGCTTGCCAACCTGATCGATCCGGCAATTTCACTAGGATCGATGGAGCACTGCCCGGTCGTTTCAACGCGCAATGGCGACTTCGCGGCCGGCGTCGGTTATTTCGAGGCATGCCGGCGCGTTGCCGGGCTTCGCTTTACCGAAGTCGGCATCGTCTCGACGCCGACCTCCCCCCAAGGCAAGACGGTTTTCGCCGCGCTCAAGGCGCTTTCGGATATCGACAGCACTACGCGAAGCCTCCTCCTCGTCGATGACCCCGCATTTGACGAGGACATGCCTTCGATGGCTCTCGGCAACGCCGTCATCATCAATCTTGCGCATCTCGTCAAAGGGTTGTCGGCAGACCAGCGCGATCTCGTCGCCTATCGCCTCATCGAGATCGCCGCCATCGGCGCCCGACTTCACCTCGCATCCGGCACGATGTCAGCACGCATCCTGGGCCGCTATGGGCGATTGTTGGCGGATCGCGACAAGATCTTTTACAGGGCAGACGATCGAGCGACGCCTGTTCAAGGCTTCAGCATGATCCAACCCGATCCGTTCGACTTCCTCTCGGAGTTCCTTGACGAGGCGACGCTGGTCATCCACTCCTCGGAAACGGGGCAGCGGGACGATCGAGCCAGGCTTGATCGACGCGCGGACATCTGGCGCATCGCCTACTCTCCAGTGGAACTCGACGCTGAACGGCCCGCTCAACAGCCGTTGAACCACCGCATTTTGGCAATTGGCCTCACAGCACCGGAAGCGGCTCAACTGCAACAACTGTGTCCTGCGGCAGGGCTCAAGGTACGCCTCGTCACGGCCACCGAAACTCCGGCGGAGCACGAACTCGCAAATTTCGATCTGGTTCTGCTCATGAACGGGTCGGCAGCGACTTATGACGAAGTCGTCGCCCTGCTTCGGGCCGGATTGCCCATCGTTGGGGCCGATGTCGCCCCCCTGTCGGAGGTCATGGCCAGAGGCGCGGTCTTCTTGACGATTTCCGCGTCCGACAGCACAAGGCTCGCCGAGGCCAGGGACTGTTTCGCCGCATTCTATCGTGACGCCTCACTGCGCGAGCGCCTGACACTTGGAATTCGGACTTTTCTGGAGACACACCACTCACCGGCCAGCCATCGTTCTTGCATCGCAGAACTTCTGAAGACCCCGGCTGCCCGCCTCTCCAGCCATTCGTTCAATTAAGATAAACGCCAGATAATCGGCGAAAGGACAAAATCATGACGAAGAAAACTGCCTTGATTACTGGCGTTACCGGGCAAGACGGCGCCTATCTGGCGGAGCTTCTGCTTGGAAAAGGCTATACCGTTCATGGCGTGAAGCGGCGCTCATCGTCGTTCAATACGAAGAGGGTCGACCATCTCTATGTCGATCCACATCGGAAAGACACGAACTTCTTCATGCACTATGGCGACTTGACGGACTCGACCAATCTGATCCGTATCGTCCAGGAAACCCAGCCGGACGAGATCTACAATCTCGCGGCCCAGAGCCACGTAAAGGTTTCGTTCGAAACGCCGGAATATACGGCCAATGCGGATGGCATCGGAACCCTGAGGCTACTGGAAGCTCTGCGTATCCTGGGGCTCGAGAAAAAATCGAAGTTCTATCAGGCTTCGACATCCGAGCTTTATGGCGCGGTTCGCGAGGTTCCCCAAAGCGAGACGACGCCCTTCAATCCGCAATCCCCTTATGCGGTCGCCAAGCTCTATGCCTATTGGATCGTCGCCAATTATCGCGACGCCTACGGCATTCATGCCTCGAACGGGATTCTGTTCAACCATGAGAGCCCTATCCGCGGCGAGACTTTCGTGACGCGAAAGATCACCCGCGCCGTCGCGGCAATCGAGTTGGGACTGACAGACCGGCTATATCTCGGGAATGTCGACGCCAAGCGCGATTGGGGGCATGCACGCGATTATGTCGAGGGAATGTGGCTGATGCTTCAGCAGCCCGAGCCCGACGACTACGTCCTGGCAACCGGCGAGATGCACTCCGTTCGTGAGTTCGTAGAGCTGGCGTTCGCGCATGTCGGACGCACCATCAGATGGGAAGGTGCCGGCGTCGACGAGAAAGGCATCGATGCGGAATCCGGAGCGACGCTGGTGGAGATCGACCCCGAATACTTCCGCCCGACAGAGGTCGAGCAACTGCTGGGGGATCCCACGAAAGCCAAGACCAAGCTGGGCTGGTCCCACAAGACAGGCTTCCAGCAATTGGTTCAGGAAATGGTAGCCAGCGACCTCATCGAAGTCGAACTGGAGAGAAAGGGCGGTGTTCGCCATAGCTGAAGCAATTTGCAGCGCGTTCGACTCCAGGATTGCTCGATGGACGGCTTGATCGACATGGACGAAAACCTGTCCGTCGCATTGTCGGCGCACGGCTTATCTGCGGATGTCCGCATCCTGGAATTCCGCTCGCGGGCAATCAGCGCGCCAACTCTGCGAAAGGCTCTCATACCCGACATTGTCGCGATTTTCCTGAGACGCGACTCGGCCGATCAAGAGCCTTTCTGGCCGTTCTGGCCGCTCGCCTTCGACCTGGGCTTCGTGCCCGTCGCTTGTGACGCATGCGGCGATCTCTTCCTGCGTTCAAGCCACGTAACTGACATTTCGCGCCTGGGCGGCAAGGCTCGCGGCCAGGTCACTATGTCCTCGCTGGGCTCCAACGGCCGTTTTGCCAACCAGATCTTCCAGCACGCCTATGTCAAATTTTACGGCCTACGCTATGGCTGCGCGGTAACCTTTCCCGAATGGGACGGGAACGGCATCTATACCATCGCCGACCCCAAGCCGGAGACGCCGCTACCGACCGAGCTTCGCTATTTTGCCTTCGACAATGACGACCTCGAGCTCTGGAAATTGGAGGCGCCGCTGGTCGATGCCGATTTCTGGGGGTATTTCCAGGAATTGCCTGCTTGTTGGGGCCCCCATCGCGAACTTCTGCGCCGCCTTTATGAACTCGGGGAGGCTCAGGCGGCCGATGTCGAGCGAAGGCTTTCCGTGCTTACGGAAGGCGGCACGCGCCCGCTGATCGCGATCCATGTTCGCCGCGGCGACTATGTCGAACTGCACAAGAACGGCCTGCCCTGGTACCGCCCGGTTCCCGAAGCCTGGTATGCCGACTGGCTCGATGCCGTTTTTGCCGATCGGCCAGACGCAGTCCTCTATGTGGCAACCGACGCGCCCGACGATGTCCTGCCGGCATTTGCGCGCTTTCGTGCGAAAAGCCTGAGCGACGTTGAATCCGTACCAGGCCTGCCATCCGCGATGCTCGATTTCGAAATCATGCAGCGGGCCGGCCAACTTGCCGTCTGCAATTCAAGCTTTTCGCGCATGGCGGCAATCCTGGCGCCAGACAGCCAGAACGCCGTCATCGCCGATTTCGGCGGGCAGCGCCTCACGCCATTCGACGCCTGGAGCTTCGAGCCGTTCTGGTCACGCTTTGAAGGCAAGGGCCTGGAGAAGCAGTCGCCTATCCTGGGCTATGGCGCAGAGCCCAAGCGCCAACGCAATCTCGAGCTACGACGACAAGCGGCGCTGGGGCTGCAGACCTATCGTGATCTCACCAAGCTGGCAGCCGACTACACCAAGCTGGCAGCCGACTACAACAATCTCGCCGACCGCCATCAGCAGTTGAACCATGAGCACAGCCACTTGCTGTCACAGATCAGTCGAGAGGCCGTCAAGGCAGCCGACTTGACCACGCAGTTGCAGCAGGCTCGCGGTGAAACCGCCCATCTTCAGATCGCCATCCGGGGTGAAATCCTCCGGCGGCCAAGCCGGATCGTTCATAGGAGCCTGTTCCGTTCGCTATATCTCGGCACTCGTATAGGCCGGCGCTTGCTGGGCCCGACATCAGGCTTCGTGACGGCCCATCTCAGCCCGATGATCGATGCCTTGCGAGAATACCGCCACCGCGAGGCACTCCAGCTTGGGAGGCACGCGATCGGGAGCGTCCTGCGTCGATACGCGATATTGCAGCCGGCATCGGTCGCCTCGTCCCATGCCCAGACGCCCCAGGCCCCGACGCGACGGGCCAAGACGCCTAACAAGACCCGCTCCTGGCAGGAGAGCGGCTCAATCTCGCCAGTTGCCGTCACCCGCCCCTTTGAGATGTTGCGCCCCGATGGCCCCGATCTCGCCGAACAGATTGAACAATCTGCGGCCGAGATTCTCGCAATATCAGCCAAGGGGCTCGAGGCGATCACGATCGAGCAGTGGCTGGCGGCCGGCCTGCTGCTCGCGGAACAGGATATCGATGCGCTGGTAACGGCCGCATCACCGGAAGCCGGCCTGCTGTTCGTGCGACGAAGCGCGATCCTCCAGGGGTTACCGGCCAATAAGCGCCTCAAGCGTGGACTCGCGCCAAAAACCTGGATCACCCGGCTGCGCGACGGGCTGTCCTTATGCTATTCCTGCGCCTCGCTGCAGCCTGGCGCCAATGATGCTGTCGCCACCGCGCTCGGCCCACACCACCCGCTTTTGACAGCGGATCCCATCGGCGGAGCGGAACGTCTCGAAGCAGCGTTGCAGTCGCTGCCCGCCCGTCAGCGCGACGACGAGCGACCGCACTGTCTCGTCGTCGTGCCCTGGCTGCCGATGGGAGGATCGGAGGTCGTTCTCCTCGACGTCTTGAGCCGTTTGGCGAAGGACTGGCGAATTACCATCGTCACCATGCTGCCAAGCGAGCACGCCATGCGCGGCGCATTTGCAACCGTGTCGCAGGATATCCTCCATGCCGGCGATCTGCTGGATGCCGACCGATTGGTCGCAACGCTAGCGGCACTGGTCCAGGTCGAAGGCTCCCTTGCCATCCTGACGAGCAACTCGTCGCTCACCTACGAGCGCGCCCCGGAGTTGAAGGCCCGTTTCCCCCATCTCGCCTTCATCGACATCGTGCATAATGATCTTGCCGAGGGTCATATCCGGAACGCGGCGCGGTATTCGGCGGCCTTCAGCACGCATGTCGCGATCAGCGCCAAGGTCCGGAATTCCCTGGTCGCACGCGGAGTACCAGCCGAGCGCGTAAACCGGATTCCGAATGGAATCGACATCGACCTGTTTCAGCCGGCAGCGGACCGGGCATCGCTCAAGGCTGAGTGCGGCGTGGCCGCAGGAGACATCCTGCTAGGTTTCGTCGGCAGGCTCAGTGGTGAGAAGCGGCCTGACAAATTTCTCGACGTCATCTCGCGACTGTCGGGAGATCTTCCGATCAGGGCAATCATGGTCGGAGATGGCGAGGAACTACCACAGCTGCAAAAGCGCATCGCTACTGAGAACCTGCCGGTCCGCATCATTGCCAAACTGGACCGTTCCAGCCTGCCCCGCCTCTATGGGGCGCTCGACATCCTCGTCATGACCTCGTCGATCGAGGGCATGCCGCTGGTGATGCTCGAGGCCCTGGCCTGCGGAACCCCGGTCGCGAGCACCCGCGTCGGCGACGTGGAGCGCATCATTCGCGACGGGGAGAACGGTTTCCTCGCCTCTGTCGACCATGTCGAGGCTCTCGCAGACAGCATTCGCGGCGCCGCCCAGGCGGGGCGACTCGCAGGCATGCGCGATGAGGCACGCGAAAGCATCATCGCTTCCGGCATGACGCGAGACGCCATGCTGGACGGCTATGCCGAGGTCATGTCCGGAGTACTGGCGCATGGGGCGCGCGCCTGACCGACACTGCCATCAATCAAGGATGCAAGGGCTCGGTATCGGAACGATGAACTTGGCGCCCCATTGGCGCACATGGCTCATCGATTCGACGATCTCCTGGCGAATATTCCAAGGCAGGATCAGAATGTAATCGGGACGATGCTCGTCGATCGCCTCGGCGCCCAGAATGGGGATTCCGGTGCCTGGCACGAAGCGGCCCTGCTTGTGCGGATTGCGATCGACGACGAAGTCGAGGATATCCGTCTTGATCCCGCAATAGTTCAGGAGCGTCGTTCCCTTCGCCGCAGCGCCATAGCCGCAGATGCGCGCGCCACCCGTCTTGAGTTCGATCAGAAGCTTGAGCAGGCTCCGCTTCGTCTCGCGGACGGATTCCGCAAAGGCCGTGTAAAAGTCATCTGTGTGCAGGCCCGCGGCCAGCTCCTCGGCACGCAGGGCTTCTAGCGCGCCGGTTTGCGGAAATGGCGCGGCCTGGTGGCATATGAAGAGACGCAATGAGCCGCCATGCGTCGATAGCCTCTCCGCGTCGTAGACCCGCAGACCGGCACGCGCGAAGAGCGGTTCAAGCGCCAGAAGCGACAGATACGAATAGTGTTCGTGATAGATCGTGTCGAATTCGCAATGCCTGACGAGTTCCAGCAGGTGCGGAAATTCGAACGTCGCAGTTCCGGCAGGCTTCAACAGATTGGCGAAGCCCGATACGAAGTCATTCGGATCGGGCACATGGGCGAGGACATTGTTCGCCGCGATCAGATCCGCCTGCCAACCGTCCTTGGCCAAGGCGGCCCCCAGCTCGGCCCCGAAGAAACCGACGCGCGTTTCGACGTTGAAATTGCGCATGGCGGCTTCAGCGCAATTCGCGGCGGGATCGACGCCGAGACACGCGATTCCGCGAGCAACGAAGTTCTTCAGGAGATAGCCGTCATTGCTGGCGATCTCGATAACGCGCGATGCGGCGCCAAGCTCGAAGCGATCGATCATCGCCGTGGCGTAGCGTGCCGCATGAGCCAGCCATGAGGTCGAGACCGACGAGAAATACGCATAGTCCTCGTTGAAATGGACTTCGCGGCTCTCGAAATCCTCGAGCTGCACGAGCCGGCATTCCGAGCAGACGAAGGCTCTCAGAGGGTAAAACAGCTCGGCCTGCCGGCGCGCAGCGATGCGCGGAAAGGCGTTGGAGATCGGAGACAGCCCGAGATCGGCGAAGGTCGCCGTCAACGCCGCGCCGCAAGAGCGGCAGACCGCACCGGAAAGTTCCATGTTCGACATTGCGCAGAATCTCGAGACTTCGATCAGAGGCATGACCCCATATACGGGTTCGGAAACCGGGGCTATCGTGCAGGCTTGATTTTGAGCGGCCGGTGGTCAGGGCCGACCTGTCACGCCCAGTTGCATGAAGGCTTCGATCTCGCCTCGGCAGGCCAAACGCATGTCGCCTCCGCCGAGATAGGCCCCATACCATGCCGCCGTCGCTTCGATCGCTGCGGAGGCTTTCAACCGGTCGCGCCAACCCAGCGTCTCATGTGCAAGCGTGACATCGAGAGCCAGCGTCTTGGCCTCGGTGGGGCCGGCACTCTCCTGTGCCAACCAGGCGCCCGGATGTCCCAATGCGCGGCAAAGCTGCTCGACGACATCGGCCACAGCCAGGCTGCCCTCCGGGCCAGGGCCGATATTCAAGGCAGGCGGCAACGGTCCATCGGCGACAAGCGCCTGCGCATAGACGAAATATCCGGCCAGACAATCGAGCACATGCTGCCAGGGCCGCGTCGATTGCGGGTGGCGGATCGAGACATGAGTGTGATTCTGGATGGCCCTGACGATGTCGGGCACGAGCCGGTCCTCAGCGAAGTCACCAC
Organism: Bosea vaviloviae; assembly: GCF_001741865.1. Taxonomy (NCBI): domain Bacteria; kingdom Pseudomonadati; phylum Pseudomonadota; class Alphaproteobacteria; order Hyphomicrobiales; family Alloboseaceae; genus Allobosea; species Allobosea vaviloviae. The sequence continues at coordinate 1,674,276 of NZ_CP017147.1, read as the reverse complement.
CGCCTATGACGTTTCCACCCCTCGCCGTCGCCAGACGGATGTTGGAGGCCGTGAAATAGCTCCGGGCATAGGCGCCGGCGATCAGTTCCTGGGCCACTTTCGACGCCGAGTAGGGCTCTTCGCCCCATAACGGATCCGTTTCGCGGAACGCGGCGCCCTCATTGCGGTTGCGATAGACCTTGTCGGTCGTGACGATGAGAACGGCGCGCAGGCCGTCCCGATGCCTGAGAGCCTCCAGCAGGTTGACTGCGCCGCCGACATTGCTGGCAAACGTATCGACAGGGTCGCGATAGGCCCTGCGGACCAGTGCCTGCGAGGCGAAATGCAGCACGATCTCGGGCCGCGCCCGCTCGACGCAAGCGCGCACGGCCGCAACGTCGGCGAGATCACCGATCATGCTGGTGACGTCAGCATCGACGCCGGCCAGTTCATAAAGCGACGGAGCCGTGTCAGGCGCGCGCGCGAAACCGAAGACATGCGCTCCCATCGCCGACAGCCAAAGCGCGGCCCAGCTGCCCTTGAAACCGGTGTGGCCCGTCAGGAGGACGCGCCGGCCCTTCCAAAAGCCTGCGTCGACCACCGTGCTCACGGCCAGACCTTCCAAGGTGCGCGGCCGCTGCTCCAGAGCTCTTCGAGCAGGTTTCGATCGCGCAACGTGTCCATCGGCTGCCAGAAGCCGCGATGGCGATAGGCGCCCAGCTGCCCTTTGCTGGCCAGTGCCTCGAGAGGAGCTCCCTCCCACGACACCTGGTCACCATCGATCATGTCGATGACCTGCGGGTCCAGAACGAAGAAGCCGCCATTGATGAAGCCGCCATCGCCTGGCGGCTTCTCCATGAAGCGCTTGACCGTGGTCCCGTCCAGGTCGAGCGCGCCATAGCGGCCTGGCGGCACGACGGCCGTCAGCGTTGCCAGGCGGCCGGAGCGGGAGTGGAAGTCGACGAGTGCGGGGACGTCGATATCGGCGAGCCCGTCGCCATAGGTGAAGCAGAAGGGCTGCCCCGGGTCCAGATAATCGCGGACCCGCCTGAGACGTCCGCCCGTCAGCGTCGTCTCGCCCGTATCGACCAAGGTGATGCGCCAGGGCTCGACGGAGCTCTGATGGTAGGTGATGCGGTTCTCGATCGCGTCGATCGTGACATCGGAGTGATGCAGCACGAAATTCGCGAAGTACTCCTTGATCATGTAGCCCTTGTAGCCGAGGCAGATCACGAAATCGCGGATGCCGTGCTGGGCATAGACCTTCATGATGTGCCACAGGATCGGCCGCCCGCCGATCTCGATCATGGGCTTGGGCCGCAGAACCGATTCCTCGGAAATACGGGTTCCCAGCCCGCCGGCGAGGATGACGGCTTTCATTATCAGTGCCTGACCTGCACGTCGGGGAGCTCCGCAAGCAGTGTCGGTAGGTCGAGCGGTTCGCGCGACGCGACGAAGACCGAGCGGGTCAAGCCCTTGCCATGCTCGAGCCCGCGCCAATCGAGCGGGAACTCCGGATGCCAAGGCTGCGTGCGTGTCACGTAGACATAGGGGAACAGCGTCTTCAGGGTCTCGAACACCCAACGCCGGCTCGGGCGACAGCCCGTGCCGCTGCGTGCCTGGCTGGGCAGATCGTCTTCCTTCACGAGATTAATGCTGAGGTCGGTCTTAGGAGAGACGCAAGTTTCGAGAAGCAGCATGCCACTACAAAGGCGCGACATCGTCCTGAGCGCTCGCTCGGGATCATTCAAATGATAAAGCAAGCCATAGGCGTAAACGATCTCATAAGGGTCCGAGAAGTCGGGCTCTTCGTCGAGATCGATCTGTGCCGTCCGCATCCACGAGAAGCGATCTCGCAATATCTCATAGAGTTCGGGCCTGCCGTCCGTGACGCAAAGCGGACAATCGCGGTCGATGAAAAAGGTCGTGTGATCGCCGATGCCGGCCCCTAATTCGAGCACCGAACGCTCCGCGATCGGCAGGCCGAGGGACGCGAGGTGCTCCTGCCGCCGCAAGGTGTGGCGGATATAGTGATCGGCGCGGAACTCATCGTAGAAACTCTTCTGCCAACTTTTGTCGGAAGGTAGTTCCTTTGTTAGCGCTTCAGGCTTCGATGCTGCGATCGGCTGCGCTTTCTTGAGTTCTGACATCAAAACAGGCAGATGCTCAGGAAGCGGCCGCATGACGAACCGCTTGTAGAAGCGCTCGTAGCGATATCGCAGAGATGTGAGAAGCTTTGTCCAAAGATAATAGGGCGTCCCCTTTGCAACTTCGCGATACGCCCCGAGGTACGTTCCCGCATCAGATTCGGCGTAGATGAAGCGATGCGGATCATCGACATCGAAGCTCTCGGCATCGGTGTTGTGCCGTTTGAAGAACAGTGGCTCAGGCGAAACCTCTATCTTGTTCCGACACAGGAAGGCGTAGGCAAAGACCATATCCGCCCCCCAAACATCGTGGAGGTTGTCGAGCATTGGCAAAACGTTTGCCAAATTCTTCCGGCGATACAAAAGATTGAACACGTTGGCTTTACCGAGAACTTCGGGCTCGAAGATATATTTCGCGAGATCAAGCGGCTTTACCCAAGTACTACTGAAACGGACCAGGTTCGGGATTTCCCGCATAACGCGATCCCGGCTGTTGATCACCTCAAGATGGGTCATCCAGCCGCCCAGGTCCGGTCGCTCGTCCAGCGCTCGGACTCCCTCTTCCAGGAAGGTCGGCCGCCAGATGTCATCATCTGCAGCCCAAAGAAAGAGGTCCGCCCGGGCTTCCGCGAAAACAAAACGAAAATTATCACCTGGACCGATATTACGTGGCTGGCGTACGATTTGAATACGATCGTCGTCAGCTGCCGCGGCGAGCGCAATCTTCCAAACGTTCAAGTCGCTCGAATGATTGTCCGAGATAATTAGCTCGAAGTCGCGGAAAGTTTGAGCGCGAATAGACGCGATGGCCTTCGCGAGTAATTCAGCACGCTCGAAAGTCGGCATCCCGATAGAGACGCGTGGAACCGGATACTGTTCGTCGCTGCATTCGAGCGAGGCAGCCGAAGCAACGTCTGAACGCACATAGATCGTATTGATATGATCACGGAAGGTATCGACGTAGCCAAGAGCCTCTATTCGCCGGCGCAGCGTCTTGACCGGCTCCGTGACACGCGCGTTGTCGCGAAAATCCGGGTGCTCATCCTCAAGCTCGAGGACCATGACTTTGGGGCGCCAGTATTCTATATCAAACCCGGCCATGACCTGCGCCTCCGCCCCCTCGACATCGACGACGAGAACGTCGAAATCGGGCTCGAAACGAGTCTGCCTCAGAATGACGTCGAGACGCTCGGTCGGAACCTGGCGGCTCTCGCCGCGATGGAGCCCCTTGGCCCAATCGATTCGCTCATAATCGGCCACCTGCTCTTTCACGAGCGTCGTTAGCGTATCGCCTACGAATATCTCCGCTTGGCCGGCACTGTCAGAAACCGCACTTACAAGCACCGAAACATTGGGATTGTCAGAATGGCGCAGTCGGCATTTTTCCGCGAATTCGCTCACGGGTTCGATATACAGCCCCTTCCAGCCTACATCCGCCAGGCACGAGGTATTAGAATAGCTCTCACCGTCGTAGGCACCGACTTCGACGAACGAACCGCCGGTCTTACGGCCGAACAGGGCCTCCCATTTTCCGCTGAGGTTCGGAATCTGGCAGGTGGCAGGCGGCCGGTAAAATCTGTTCATGCGTTCGGCTCTGAAGGGAAAGGGAATATTGCTCTCTGTTGCAAGTTCGCATAGCAAGCGTACCTCCGGCCCACAAGGTCGCCCTCAGCCTTCGGACATTGGATTCGCATGCTGTTGGACGTATTGCCCCTCACCGGTGCGTTCAAAATCAGGCTCGATACGCAGGCCGATGAACGCGGTTTCTTCGCGCGCCGTTTCTGTGCCGCGACCTTCGCCGATCACGGCCTCGAAACCGATTTCGTGCAGCGCTCGGTTTCCTACAATGCCCGTCGCGGGACGCTCCGCGGTCTTCATTTCCAGGCGCCCCCCCATGCGGAAACCAAGATCGTACGCTGCACGCGCGGCTCAATCTTCGATGTAATCGTTGATCTACGCGCAAAGTCTCCGACTTTTGGCCGCTGGCACGCCGAGACGCTGACGGCAGACAACCACATCGCGCTTTACGTCCCCAAGGGCTTCGCGCACGGTTTCCAGACCCTTGAGGACGTCACCGAGATCGACTACGAAATCACTCCCGCCTATGTACCGGGCTTTGCTCGCGGCGTTCGGTTCGACGATAAGGAACTGGGGATCGAATGGCCGATATCTTCGGCCATTTTGTCGGATCGCGACAGAAACCTGCCAGGCCTCCGAGGACTAAGATGAGCGCCCTAACCGCCGATGACCGCGCCAAATTCGAAAGCGACCGGCAGCGAAACTGTCTGGCGCTTGGCCGTGACCAGTCCGCCTTCGACCAGGCCGCAGCGGCTCTGACGACAGCCGACAAGCACAGTTATGCCTACCTGTGGAGTTGGTGGGGACTGCCCATCATCCAGATGCCCGCCGATATCATGGCCACGCAGGAGGTCGTCTTTGCAACGAAGCCAACGGTCATCATCGAGACCGGCGTAGCCAGGGGCGGCTCGCTCGTCTTCATGGCGTCGCTGCTGCAATTGCTAGGCCGGGGCAAGGTCATCGGCATCGACATCGATATCCGGCCGCACAACCGAGACTCGATCGAGCGGCATCCGATGTCTCATCGTATCGAACTCATTCAAGGCTCTTCGACAGATCCTTCCGTTCTTGAGCAGGTTAGGCGCCTTATCGGGCCGGAGGACAGCGTTATGGTGGTTCTCGACTCGGACCACAGCAAAAGCCATGTGCTCGCTGAACTCAGGGCTTATGGGCCGCTGGTCACCAAGGATCAGTACATGATCGTGGCCGACACACTCCTCGGCCAGATCGACGCCGACAAGACGCCCGAGAAACGCTCGAAAATCTGGCGTCCCGGCGATGAGCCCTTCGCGGCCGTCAAGGATTATCTCGGCGAATCGGACCGCTTCGAGACCGATCTGGTGCTGAACGGAAAGCTGATTTTCGCGAGCTCGCCGGGCGGATATCTGAGATGTCGAGGGTAGCCCGAGCGGTGGAAACGGAGCCGCAGACAGCCGTCGTGCTGCGCCCAGCCTGCGACGATGATTTCGAAGCACTTGCAGCCTTGCGAGCCGACAAGGATGCGCAACATTTACTCCTTGCGCATCCAGAGTCCGTCAATGGTAACGTGCAAGACTGGCTTCAACGTCGTCGGAGCGATCCGGATGGCTATTTCGCCGTGGTGACGCCGGCTTGCGGAGTTTCCGCAGTCGGATTCGTCCAGCTTGTCGGTATTCATCGCCTCGATCGCTATGCTTTTGCCGGAATCGCGCTTCTGGACAGCGCGCGAGGACAGGGCTTCGGTCGGGCGGCCATGCTAGAACTCATGCGGATCGCACGAGACGAGCGCGGCTTGAGAAAGCTGCTGCTTTATGTTCGAAGCGACAATCTGCCAGCGCTGCAGCTTTACCATGCGATAGGCTATCGCACAGTCGGCGTGATGCGCGAGCAATACGACGATGGTGCACGGCTGCACGATGTTATGCTGCTTGAGATTCTGCTGGCAACCGCTGCCCAATGACGACCGTCGTCATCTCGCAGCCGATGCTGTTTCCCTGGCCCGGATTCTTCGAACAGCTCCAACTGGCCGACGTCTTCATTCATCTGGACGACGTTCAGTTCTCGAAGGGCAGCTTCACGAACCGCGTGCAATTGCAGCACGGCGACGAGACGCGATGGCTGACCGTCCCCCTGCAAGGCAAAGGCAGCTTCCAGCTGATAAAGGATTTGCGACCAGCCAATGATTCATGGCGCCGTGATCATGTGACGGCGTTAACTTCGGTATTGGCGGCGGCGCCGAACTGCGCCGAGGCGGTCGCCCTGTTGCGGGAGGCATATGCGGAAGACAGCGTCGTGGACGCTCTCATCGCAAGCATCGACGCCAGTGCACGGAAACTGGGTATAGGCGCAGATCGAAGCATCCTAAAGAGCAGCGAAATGGATGTGTCAGGTCGATCATGGCAGCGCGTGCTTGATCTGGTTCTCTCCGTTGGCGGAACGCGTTATCTGACGGGGCACGGAGCGGCTGAATATCTTGACCATAGCGCCTTCGAGGCAGCCGGTGTGACCGTACTGTACATGGACTACAGTCTGACGACATGGCCCAGGGACGGCTCCACGGCCACGCCCTATCTATCGGTGCTCGATCTGATTGCCTGGGCTGGAGAGAATGCAGCGAGTTATCTTCATCCCGCGACTCTGTCGTGGACTGAATTCCTTCAGAAGCGCGAGTTGAACAATGAGCAATGACGTGGTCGTGACAGAGTTTCGAAAGAACGGTTTCTTTCTGATCAAAAATTTCTATGACGTCGAGACCGAGGTGGCACCGATCCAGAATGCGATCCGCGACATCGTGCTGGCTGTAGCCAAGCGACACGGCGTGTCAGTCCCCGCATCAACCTCCTTAGAGGCGCTGACGGTCGGCTACCGGGCGCTTATCAAACACGACAGAAGCTGGGGCGCTGAAGTATACGACGCCGTGAAGCAGATCCCAGCATTCCTGCGACTGGTATCTTCTGAGAAGAACGATAGAATTTTTAAGGAAATCCGCCAGAATTCCCTTCCCGGCATTGCAGCTGGCGGCTTCGGTATTCGCATCGACAATCCCAGCGAAGACCGATTTCGCTCACCGTGGCATCAGGAATTCCCAGCCCAATTGCGCAGCCTCGACGGCATCGTGTTCTGGACTCCGCTGCTTGAGATCGCCGAAGACATGGGGCCGGTGGAGATTGCGGCCGGCTCGCATGCCGAGGGCATCATCCCGGTCTATGAGGAGAACGCCTCCGGTCGCGCCGGCGCCTATGCCCTGCGCCTCGATCGGGAAGAGGAGCGGCTCGCAAAATACCAGAGGGTCGCCCCACTAACGAATCCAGGGGACCTCGTCCTGATGGATTTCCTCACAATGCACCAGTCGGGAGAGAACAGATCGGACAAGCCGCGCTGGTCGATCCAGTTCCGCTACTTCAATTTCAATGAGCCGCTCGGCCAGCGAATCGGCTGGACCGGTTCCTTCGCCGCCAACGTCGATTTTCGGCAGGTCATTCCCGAGCTCGCAGCCCCCGGCTACACGCCATGATGGGGTGCCGTGTCTGCCGATCCGGGGACATCAGGACCATCTACCAGTCGCCGGCGCCGTCAATCACGTCGCTAACGACAACGTTGCCGACTCCGACATCCGTCTTTGCCTGCCCCGCCTGCGGCCACGCCCAATCGAACGACCTCCCAGAAGCTAGCGCCTTCTACGATACAGCCTACCGGATCTCGCTCGACACGGAAGACCATGACCAGATCATCACTGATCGCCATGGGCAGCCTGTTTTTCGGACTGAACTCCAGACGCAACTCGTTCTGGCGCTGCTTGACCCGCAGCCCGGGCAAAAAATTCTGGACTTCGGTGCGGCCAAGGCGGCCACGCTGAAGCGTATTGTCGCCAAGCGGAAAGACGTTGAAGCCTTTGTCTTTGACGTCAGCGACGATTACCGGCCAGCCTGGCACGGCTGGCTCGACGAGACGCATTGCGCGACCTACACCGTCCCACCCCATTGGATTGGCACCTTCGACGCAATCACCGCCCATTTTGTTATCGAGCACGTTGCCGATCCGGTCGAAACTCTTTCTTTCTTACGCAGCCTGCTTAAACAGGGTGGGCGCCTGTTCGTGACCGTGCCATCGGTACTAGCAAATCCGGGCGATCTCCTCGTAGTGGATCACCTCAGTCATTTCTCGCCTGCTTCGCTGGAGCGTGCATTAAATCTCGCCGGGTTCGGTACGGTCGATGTCGAGGACGACGGTCCGTTGCCAGCTGCCTTGCTGGCAATCGCATCGAATACTCCCTCGACGTCAGGCGTCGTCCAAGCACAGAATTTCTCGGCCATAGAGGCCGTTGCCGCCAATTGGTCAGCCGCCCGTAGCCGCCTCCGGCGCGAGCGGGAGGCACATCTAGGCCGTAAGGCGGCAATTTTCGGCGCGGGGTTTTATGGAACCTGGATTGCTTCGGTGCTGATGCCGCTAGACGACGTACTGTGCTTCGTCGACAACAACCCTCATCTCCAGTCGCAAACGCGTTTCGGCCGGCCGGTTATCCTGCCCCGAGACATGCCCGATGACATTGAAGTGATCTATGTTGGGCTTAACCCATCACATTCTCGGCAAGTGATAGAGCGATGCCGACCACACCTGCGCGCCGACCTTCAGTGGGTCTGGCTCTGATTTCCTTCCGAATCGACTTTAGGTCCAAAATCCATGAAACGCATTCCCGTCGCCGGACCGTCGATCACTGCCAGAGAGATCGACTATGTCACGCAGGCCGTTACCTCGGCCTGGTATGGCGACGCCGGGATGTTCCATGGCCGGTTCGAGGCCGCCTTCGCCAACCATTGCGGACGGCGCCATGCCATCGCCCTACCCTCCTGCACCTCGGCGCTTCACCTCGCCCTGATGGCGCTCGATATCGAGCCTGGCGACGAGGTCATCGTACCGGACGCGACCTGGATCGCCTCGGTTGCGCCGGTACACTATGTCGGCGCCACCCCCGTCTTCGCGGATATCGACAGGGATAGTTGGTGCCTCTCGCCCGAGGCCTTCGAAGCCGCGATCACACCCCGGACAAAAGCGGCGATCGTGGTCGATCTCTATGGATCGATGCCGGACTGGGATCGCCTTAACGCTATCGCAGCAGCCAATGGCGTCGCTCTCATTGAAGATGCCGCGGAGGCGATTGGGTCGCGCTGGCGCGACAGGCCTGCCGGCGCCTTCGGTGTGATGTCTGCCTTCTCCTTTCACGGCTCAAAGACTCTCACCACAGGTGAAGGCGGCATGCTCGTGCTCGATGACGAGAAGCTGTTGGAACGTGTGCAGCGCTTGCGCGATCACGGCCGGTCGCCAGGCGATACGATGTTCTTCAACGATGAGGTCGGCTGGAAATACAAGATGTCGTCCATGCAGGCCGCCCTCGGCCTGGCGCAGCTGGAGCGCGTGGACGAGCTCGTCGACGGTAAGCGACGCATCTTCAGCTGGTATCGCGAGGCCCTGTCAGACTGGAACGGCGGCAAGCTCAACCCGGATGTCGACGGTCTCTACAATTCGTATTGGATGTCGACCGTAGTGCTCGACAGCGAGATTGGCGTGAGAAAGGAAAAGCTGATCCCGCTGATGAGGCAAGAGGGTATCGATGTCAGGCCATTTTTCTACCCACTCAGCCAATTGCCAGCATTCCGGGATACTCCAGAAGCAGCAATCGCCCGAGACCGAAACACGGTGGCGGCGGCGGTCACGCCTTGCGGCATCAACCTGCCAAGTGCCTTGAGCTTGACGAGGGACGATATCGAGCGCGTGGCTTCCGCCCTGAAAAGACTGACGCTGTGAGCGCCCTCAAATCGCTCGCTTCTCCAGCGTGATCTGCAAACGGAAGCCAAGGAGCGGCCCGAGCACAGGCAGCAGCGCGTCTTCGAAGCGCAGGGTCTTCTCGGTCAAGGCCGCCGGCCATAGGCACCAGGATTTGAACCCACCCGAAAGCGGATAGGCCAGCAGGCTGAGCCAGCGGATATCGACGACAGCCAGATCAGGAACGGCGGAGACGACCTTGTCGCGCCCCTGCTTTGAGCCAAACATCAAGGTCGGGATCGCCTGATTGGAGTCGAAGGGGTTGTTGCCCGACTGCGCTTCCGGCTTGAACGGATCGGCATCCATGATCACCGGCTCCTGGTGCAGATGCGTGTAGAACTGCTTGGCGACAACGCTCATTCCCGGCTCGATCATGGCAAGCCGCCCGCCAGGCCGCAGCACGCGCGCAGCCTCGGCCAGGAACGCCACTGGGAACTGCAGATGGTGCAGCACATCCAGCATCACGATTCCAGCGAAGTGGTCGCTTTTCAACGGCAGACGATGAGCGTCCGCCACCAGATCGATGCCCGGGAACGGCACGATATCGATTGAGGTGACATCGCTCCTGCCGCGCTTGAAATCGGCCGAGCTGCCACCAATGTCGAGCAGCGGCCCATCCGGACAGCTCGTTTCCAAGCGCCGGTGGAAATCCGCATAGATCATCCGGAGCGTCGGCTTTTTGTCCCAGATCCGCTTGTGCTCGATCAGGAGATCCGCCGACGAGGCGACATCGACGGATGTCAGGATCTCGGTCTGCAAGGCGAACTCCCCGGCGCCGACGACGGTCAGGTCGCCTTATCGCGATGCAATTTTAGGCCACCTGGAAAAATCAAACGCGCTCGAGCAACTCGTTTTGCGTCAGAAACCAGCGATACGTCATCTCGATGCCCGATCGAAGATCGAAGCGCGGGCGCCAGCCCAAAGCATTCAACCGCGATATGTCGGTGCACTTCCGCGGCGTGCCGTCAGGCTTGGACGGGTCGAACACGAAGCTGCCTTCATAGCCGACGACCTCCGCGATCTGCTCCGCCAACTCCCGGATGGTGACATCGACACCGGTTCCGACATTGAGATGCAAGGCGTCGGAATAGTGTTCAGCGATATGAAGGCTCGCATCGGCGAGATCGTCGACATGAAGGAATTCGCGGCGCGGCGTCCCGCTGCCCCAGATCTCGACCGCGCCAGTTCCGCGCGTCTTCGCCTCATGGATCTTTCGCAGCAAGGCCGGCAAGACATGGCTGGACTTGAGATCGAAATTATCGTTCGGGCCATAGAGATTGGTCGGCATCGCCGAAATGAAGTCACAGCCCTGCTGCAGACGATAGGATTCGGCCAGCTTGAGCCCGGCGATCTTTGCAATCGCATACCATTCATTGGTCGGTTCGAGCGAGCCGGTCAGCAGAGCCTCTTCACGGATCGGCTGATCAGCGAATTTCGGATAGATGCAGGTCGAGCCCAGAAACAACAGCTTCTCGACGCCCAGCGACGCCGACGCGTGAATGACGTTCATGGCGATCGCGAGATTGTCGAAAAGAAAATCCGACGGATATGTCTTGTTCGCAAGGATGCCGCCGACCTTGGCCGCGGCGAGGAAAACAACCTCGGGGCGCTCCTTGCCCATCCATGCTTCAACTTCTGCCTGCCGCCGTAAATCCACATCCGCGCGACGCACGGTGATCGGCGCAATGCCGCGCGCCTCCAGCGCCCGAACCAAGGCAGAGCCGACCATGCCGCGGTGACCCGCGACCCAGACCCGCTTTCCTGCTAGGTTATAGTGCTTGTCCGGCATCAGGGCGCCTTTCCGCAAAAACTACCCTGCGGCAGATATCCCGTCGAAGAGCCGATCACAAGGACACTGTCTGCGCCCACGCCTCCCCAAGCCTATGACCGGTTCTGTGAGAGAAGCCTGGAGACGGTCTTGGACAGGTCGGTTTCGGGATTCCAACCCAACTGCGATCGCGCGCGCTCAATGTCGAGAACCGCATAACGCAGGTCAAAAGGCCGTGCCGGCGCAAAATTCAGATCGAGTTTCCGGCCCGTCAAAGTCTCCAGCAAAGCGATGACATCGCATTCCGTCATGCCGTGCCCGGAGCCGATATTGAAAACACCACGTGGTCGAAACCGCGTATCATCGAAGCGAGCCAGCAATTGCACGAGCTGCTCGACATCGAAATAGTCACGCATATTCCGGCCATCGCCAAAAATCGTGAGAGGGCGTCCCAGGTTCATACTGCGAATAGCCGCCGCGACGAGCCCGTGCCCTTTGTCAAACTGCCAACGCCCAACCGGATTGGCGACCCTTAGTATCGTGACGCCCAGCTGGTCGGCCTGCGCGAAGAAGGTGAGCATGTTCTCCATCAGCAACTTCCCCAGCGCATAAGCTGTGGGCGGCGCCGGCGGTGCGGTCTCGGGGATCGGAGCCTCATGCCCCCGCCCATAGACCTGCCCGCCACTGGAGGCGAAGACGACATGGCAATCTGGATTGACGGCGCGCAACTTCGCCATCAGGGCCGCGGCCTGCGCAGCCTGACCGAACTCATGTGAAGGGTCGAGAGGGTTGGACGCGGGAAGCGAGTTCGAAGCGAGATAAACCAGCACCGTCGCGCTTTCGAGCACCCCCGGCAATTCCGGGGCATCGGCGGCCAAGGCTGCGACGCTTGGCGCATGGAGGGAGAGGAAATCACGGTCGGGGTTGCGAGACACCACGCAGGCGGCAATGCCCCTGGCATGCAATTCCTGACACAGGTGACGGCCGATAAAGCCCGTTCCACCAAAGATGCAGATGGTCAATTCAAGCACTCCGCAGAGACAGTTCGGCAAAGACCGCGCCGCCACAGGACTGCGAGTAAGGCTGCTTTTTCATTGAGGCAACGCTTCTCTTCGCGTCAATCCGGACATCTCCCGGAAACAGCCCCCCAAACTCGGGAAACCCAGCTTGCAGGCAAAGCGCATTGGCCCCCAGCAAGCAGCGCCCGGCACAACTCAGAAGCCCGCCGTTCCATGTCTGTGGCGCTGACCGACAAGCTCATGTAGGAAAGCACGCGCGCTACGGCATAGCGAGATCGGCATTTGAACCATGAATTTCAAGAAATTGATCATCGCGGCGAAATTAGCCGTCGGCGTCGCGCTAATCGCATTTATATTCTACAAAATCGACATGGCGGCTATAACGAATGCCATATATAACGCCAATTTATCGCTTTTTTTACTTGCTACAGGGCTCCTTTCCGTCGCGGTTATTTTTAATGCTTTTCGCTGGGTTTCTATCAGCCGCAAACTTTCGTATGCCGTCGAGCCTAAAATTGCGATCATCGGCTATTTCGAAGCCATGTTCTTCAACCAGATTCTTCCAACCGGCTTCGGCGGAGACGCCATTCGCATTGTCCGAGCCTATGATTCCGGCATTGTCGCAGGTTGGGCCACGATCGGCGTCCTGATCGACCGCGCCTTCGGACTGCTGGCCGTTGGGTTGATGTTGCTTGCGGCCCTCGTCAACCATAGCTCGCAGGTTGCGACAGCTTCGACATTTCCGCTGATCGCGGCCTGCGCCGCGCTCATCGTGGGTGGGGCCGCGGGAGCCGCCGGGCTGGGCATGGTCTTGCGGGCGGAAGCGCTTCCGGGCTGGACCCGCCCCTTCGTCGCCTTGTTGAAAGCCTTCGCCGATGTTTTTAGATCGCCCAAGGGGCTCGGCTATATCTTCGTCACCTTGACCGCGTCGAGCTGCCTGACAGTTGCGTCATTCATGGCCTGTGCGAGCAGCCTCGGTGTCCAGGTGGGCTGGTGGGACTGTGCCATCATTCTTCAGGGCATGGTGCTTGCCTCGTTGATCCCGATTTCGATCGGGGGATGGGGCCTTCGAGAGGGCGCCGCCATCATTCTCTTCGGCGCCTTGGGCATCGGTACCGAGGCAGCCGCCGCGACATCGATCCTCTTCGGCCTCGTCTTGACCGTGGTGGGCCTGATCGGGGCGGCGGTCTGGATGTTCAGCGGCTATCGCCGCGTCGATCTGGCGGCGCGCCTGAATTCCATCAAATCGGCTGAAAAGACCTGAGCGCAGCCGCACATGGTTTTGCGGTTCCAGCTGGTTCGTCTTCCCTATCAAGCCGCTCTGACGGCCACCTCGCGAAGAGCCCCGTTGGATGGAGGCTGCGCAAGAACCTGTTCCCAGGTGATTGCGCGATGATCGCTTGAAACAGCGGGGGCGACATCGCGATCGGGCATCAGAAGCGCCAGAGCTTCGAGCGCCCCTCGCGGCATCCATACGGTCAGCCGGTATCGCCACATCCGATAGGCCAGGATTCCGGCCTGGAGCATCGTCACGCCCACAGCCTTCGCGAGTGCCTGCAGCGCGCCGGGCACGGTGTTGACGGCATCGACGGCGCAAAACGTCTCGCGCACGAGCGTCGAGCCGCTCTGTTGCTGGACGCCGTTCAACGCCGAGACCGACCGGGCGTGGACCGTGTAGTCGTACAGTGCTTCTTCAACCATGGCGGGCTTGAAGAAGCGCAGCCAAATTCCCCAAAGCGCATAGTCCTCGCAATGAGCGGTCCTGGGGTCATGGGAATAGCCGCCCAGCAATTGATAGATATCTCGCCGGGCAAGCACGCTGCCATGAGGAAAGGGGCAGCCTACCTCGACAAAGAAGTTCAGAATGCCACCCCAGTCGCCCGGTCGCACATGAGTTTCGAGCGGCTTTCCTGCCGGCGTCACCAGTGTCATGCCCGTCGCGGAAATCGTCAGGTCGGGATCCTGCAGGAACTGCTCGAATTGCTTTTCGATCTTACCCGGCAGCCATTTGTCATCCGCATCCAGCCGCGCGATGAAGGGATGATGGCTGCACGCAAGACCACGGTTCAAGGCGTGGACAAGCCCGCCATTGCGGCCGGCCCGCACAAACCGGACCTCCTGCACAAGAGATGGCGAACCGATCCGGGAGGACAGGCTGGCGATCGGCACGGGGCTGCCGTCATCGACGATCAGGGTCTCATAGGCTCCCGGGAAACGCTGATCGCGGATCGATTCGATCGAGCGACGCAGCAAGCGGAGATTCTCCGTGCTCGGCTCCTCGAAATACACCGGAAGCAGAACGGTCGTACCCAGGTTCTGGTCCCGCCTCATCTTCGGTTCTCGGTCATCTGGCTTTCGAAAATGGCGCGGACCTCGACGAGACGCTCGATCTCCGCAGGCGACAATGCCGCCCTTTCCTCGAAATCGAATGCGGCGAGATCGCGGACGAAGCGCTTCATGCCAAGTCGCCTGGCGGTGAGGAGGCCCTTTTCGAGAACCATCCTCTCGCATTGTTCGAAATGGTCCTGGTTTCGCTTTTCCGCCTGATTGCCGTCTCCGATGATCCGATACTCGCAGAGAACCTCGGGCAGCAGAAAGAACCGAGCCCCCGCATCCAGCAGGCTCACCAGGAAGTCCCAGTCTTCCAGATAGTCGATATCCTCCTGGAACCTCAGCGGGTTCACAGTCAGAAATGCCGTCCGCATCGCATAGCAATGAATCGGAATGAAATTTCCGGCGACGAGAGCGCTCACCGGCAGTTGCTGATGCCCCGGCTGCGGCGGCTTCCACGGCACACGACTGTTGGCGAGGGCCACGCCGACATCGCAGCCCGTCATGCTCAGCAGAGCGGCGAGACGCTCAGCGTAGAGCGGATAGATGATGTCGTCATCATCAAGGAAGAAGGCGAAATCATAGGAGCTGGCATTGGCTCTCACATAGTCCAATCCCACATTCAGCGGGTAGCCTCTGCGCCGCTCCCTGTTGGGCGCTCCAATCACCAGCGCGTCCAGCTGTTGGGAGGCAAGCCATGCTCTCACCTGTGCCTCGACATCGTCTCCTCCATGGACAACGACACAAGGGCGCGTGTTGACGGTCTGGTCGAGCACCGACGCAACCGTTTCCGCGAGCAGATGGAGACGGCTGCCTTGAGTGCGGATGATACAAAGGCCCGCAGTCAGCGGGCCTGCCAGCGGAGCGCCGCGATCATCGGACTGCCCGGTCAGCTGTTGCGCGAACAGATTCAGGAACCCGCGCAGCGCACGCGCTGTCGACAGCGAGGGACTGGCCGCGGCTGCTTTGCAATCGGACGCCGGCAGCCAGCGGTGACGATGCAGGTATTCGGGAATGACCAGGATCGGCTCATCCAAGGCAACCCGCAGCAAGACCTCATAATCGATTTCGCGATCGTCGGCCTCGCCTTCCCGATTCAAAGGGAAATCGCAGCGAACCGCCACGAACTGGCCCGGCGCCAGCCCGCTTTCAAACAGTAAACTGGGACTTGCGTTGCGATTGCGCCGCAACACCTCGCCATCCCCAGCGATATCGACGGGGCTGGCCAGAATGGACCGGCATTTCGGGAAATGGGCACTGTAGAAATCCAGGGCCGCGGTGGCGTGGACCTCGATCTCATCGGCTTCCTCGAGGCTGAAATGCCACTCCGCCCCGGCCTTGAGGAGCGCTTCTTTCAGGCCTCCCCCTGCACCACGCGATAACGCGCTCTCCAATTCCACCACGAAAGCCGACATATCAGCCGGCACCAGATCGAGAGCTGATTTTGAGTTGAAACCGGCAGCTCCACCAAGGACGATCCAGGTGATCCGCCTCACCCCAACCGCTTCGTAGTCGATGTCCATCAGCGCCTTCACCGAGGCTGCACATGAACGGAAATGCTCCGCAGATCCGGCTCGGACGGTCACGATCGCGTAGCGCGGCACTGCCTGGCTGCAACGAACATCCTGGCGCGGCTCTGTTTTCGCAAATGCGCTGCGGATCAACTCGACTGGGGCCGCCTTCCTCAGAATCTCGATCGTCTGCGCTGGCGGGCGAATGCCGTATCGTTGCGTCAGTTCCTTGGTCGCGGCCTGGAAGCGCATGTCGCTGGCGAGTTGATCAGCCGGCGTGACGAGACGCGGCGCGAAACGCTCATCCTCGGCCAGAGCACGGCCGCCATACCAGCCGCCATTGAACCAGCCGTCCGGCTCGCTTCCGTCCAGCAGGGGCTCACGGACCTGTGCCCGGGCCATCAGAACAGCATCGGTATCCGATGGCAGTGGGTCGTGAGCGCGCGGCCCAGTCTGCGACTTCGAGCCACTCACGATGGAATGCACGAACGGATCGAGGCCGAGGAAAGCCAGAATCGGCCGTTCGCTGGCATAGCGGTCCGGATCGAAGTCCGGGCGAGGCCAGCGCCCCTTCGCCGCTCCGAACTGGAGATAATCACGAATGGGATCCAAGCCCGAAGCTGCCGCCTCAGGATAGGCCTGGCGGTACCACGCTGCATCGAACAGACCGGATTCCCGAATGATGCGCTCAAGCCCGGCAAGGTGGCGCTCGTCCCACCAAAGCCTGAGCCCTTTAGGCAAAAGCCGCCTGACCAGCCTCCGCTGAAAGCTCATCCGCCTGAGATAAAGAACCCGCCTCAGGCCAGCAGTGGTGCGTCGAGCCTCCTCCATGCGTTGTTTGGTTTCATGGAGTTCAAGCAGCACCTGCTCGAGCCGAGCAGACAGCAGGTCCGAACTCGACACAAGGCGCCGCCGCATCTCAGATCGTTCCGCGTGCCTGCGCTGCTCGGCGCGAACACGCTCAAGTTCCGCCGCATGAGCCTGCTCGCCTCCGCGAGCAGCAGCCGACAGGGAGGCCGAACCGACGCCAGAGGCCATATCGCGATGGGCGCCGCAGCTTTCGGCATCCTTCGGCGCTTGGCCGTTCACGGCGCTGACGTCCAAGGTGAAGCTCCTCCAGGCGGCATGTCGATTTCCAGGGCGGTCGAGCCGCATCGATAGTAGCTGTCCACTACCCGATCAATACCTTTAGCAACAAACGGCCAAGTAAGAATAAACCAATAGATTTTCAGCTGCGCCTCTCGAATTTCGCCTCTGAAAATCGAGCTCTCGTCGCCGCGAAGCGCATTATAAGCACCGGGGCGCGGCAATCTCGGCGGGTTTGATGCTGAAAGCATTTCGCCATTGCAACAACATGACGTGACGACCGAGCCGCTCCGCACTCAGCATCACCGGCAACAAGCCCTGCCTTGCCCGGGGCCTCCGGAATCGCGAAGGCCTCGGCAACGACAGCACTCCGCGAGAAGCCCCCGGAGCATGAACCGCATTCATTCTCCGATCTTGCCAGTCAGGGGCGATCTATGGTCTGACGCCCTCCAAAGGCGTATTGCCGCCGGACCCGTACCCCGGAGGAGAACCAACACATGCGATTTATCGCGCTCGGCACCGCCGATGTCATCGGCGGCTTCGGCTCTTGGCGCATGTGGTGGATGCTCGCAAAGAACGATGTCGCCCGCCGCTACCGGCGCTCGCGCATCGGGCAGCTTTGGCTGACGCTCAGCATGGCGGTCACCGTGCTGGGCATGGGCCTCGTCTACTCGCTGCTGTTCAACATACCGATCGCATCCTACCTACCCCATGTCGGCGTCGGGCTGGTGCTGTGGGGCATGATCGCCGGCATTCTGACCGAGAGCTGCCTGAGCTTCACCGAGAACGAGAACATCATGCGGCAGATCGCATTGCCGCGCTTCACCTACCTGCTGCGCACGATCGCCCGCAATCTTTTCGTCTTCGGCCACAACCTCATTATTCTCCCGGTCGTTTTCCTGGCTTGCGGAACGGCGATCAACGCGAACATGTTCCTGTTCCTGCCGGGTCTGCTCCTCGTGCTCGCCAACCTGGCATGGGCCGGCTATCTGCTCGCCATCCTGTCGGCACGTTTTCGCGATATCCCGCAGATCATTCAGAGCCTGATTCAGGTCGCGTTCTTTGTCTCGCCAGTGGTCTTCAAGCCTGCGCAGCTCCCCCCTAACCATCCGGTCCTGATCTTGAATCCGTTCGCCAGCATGCTCGATGTGATGCGCGAGCCCCTGCTCGGACACCTGCCCAGCCTCACCGCCTACGCCATCCTGCTTGGGCTCCTGGTCGTCGGATGGCTCGTTTCGCTGGCCTTCGCAGGCAAGTACTCACACCGCGTCGTCTACTGGCTCTGAGGGCCTCATGGCACATATCGTTCTGGACAAGGCGAGCGTCGAGCTCGCCGTCTATAATTCCCGCGGGCGAGCGCTCAAGCACGAACTCTTCCGCCGCACCGTCGGGGGTGGGGTGGAGGATCGGCGCGATTCCAGCGTCCAGGTCGTCAAGGCGCTGCGCGAGGTCAGCTTCGAGGCCAGGGATGGCGACCGGATCGGGCTCATCGGCGGCAATGGCGCCGGCAAAACCACGCTGCTGCGCGTTCTGAGCCGCGTCTATCCGCCGACCGGCGGGCGGGCCGAGATCGAGGGGCGCGTATCCTCGCTGATCGACCTCTCCATGGGGATGGACACCGATGCGACCGGCTATGAGAACATCATCATGCGCGGCGTCATGCTCGGCCTTCACCGCAAGCAGGCCGAGGCGATAACGCAGGATGTCGAGGAATTCAGCGAACTCGGCGAATTCCTCGACCTGCCGATCCGCACCTATTCCAGCGGCATGATGCTGCGCCTGGCATTCGCCGTCAGCACCGCGGTGCAACCCGACATCCTGATTCTGGACGAGGTGATCGGCGTGGGCGACGCCGCTTTCGCGGAGCGGGCCGAACTGCGCATGCACAACATGATCAGCAACGCCAATATCGTCTTCCTCGCATCCCACAGCGACGAGACGATCAAACGCTTCTGCAACCGGACGCTCTGGATGAAAGCCGGAACCCTCATGGCGGACGGAACGCCCGAGGAGGTTCTGGCCGCCTATCACGCCGACGGACATCACGCTGCCGGCGAATAAAGCGGGCAGGAGCCGTTTCCGATCCAATTCGATCGCTCAACGGCTCCTGCTTTTTGTCTTAACGCGTTTTCTCCGCGCAAACGTTTCGCGTTTGTCGCGGGGGAACCGGTGCCCACTGCGCTCGAAAACGCATCTAGGGGGCAACCCGAACAGCCAATCTTTCGCTTTCCCGCCCCGCTTCCCCAACGCCACCCTTCATGCAAGGTTGCGCGTCGGGTTTTGCCTGCACGGGAGCGCGCCATGGGCTGGGTCATTCTGGGGCTGCTCGCAGCCGTCGTCGTCTACCTGATCATCACCTATAACGGCCTTGTCGCGATGCGGCAGCGCGTCGGCCAGGCTTTCGCCGATATCGACGTGCAGCTGAAGCAGCGGCACGATCTGATCCCGAACCTGATCGAGACGGTGAAGGGCTATGCCGCCCATGAGCGCGGCACGCTCGATGCGGTGATCGCGGCGCGCAACGCGGCCCAGGGCGCGACCGGCGTGCATGCGCAAGCCGCCGCCGAGCAGCAATTATCGGGCGCCGTCGGCCGGCTCCTGGCACTGGGCGAGGCCTATCCCGATCTCAAGGCCAGCGCCAATTTCCAGCAGCTCCAGGTCGATCTCGGCAATGTCGAGGACAAGCTCGCGGCAGCCCGGCGCTTCTTCAACAATGCGGTCGGCGAATTCAACGCCGCGATCCAGGCCTTTCCCGCCGTGCTGTTTGCCCCGCAAATGGGCTTCACGCCGCGCGAGTTCTTCGATGTCGGCGAGGCGGCGCGGACCCAGCTCGATGCGCCGCCGACCGTGAAATTCTAGGGACGGGCCACGACAACCGGCAGACGAGGCGGCGGCGATGGTCGGCCAAGCCTTCGGGCTCTACACACATCAGCGCAACAACCGGATCCGCTCCGGTTTCCTGCTCGTTGGGCTGTTCCTGCTGGTCTACCTGACCTGCTGGGGCCTGATCCTGGTCGGCTATGGCTATGGCGGCGTGCCGCGCGGGCGCAGCCCCTTCAGCGAGGCGACGCGACTGTTCTGGTCGTGGTGGCCCTTCATCACGATCGCCACCGCGGCCTGGATCTTCATCGGCTTCCGCATCAATGTCGGGCTGATCGGCGCTGCGGCTGGCGCGACCGAGGTGTCGCGGGAGGACAACCCCAAGCTCTACCGGATGCTGGAGAATCTCTGCATCTCGCGCGGCCTGACCATGCCCAAGCTCGCCATCGTCGAGAGCGAGGCGCTCAACGCCTTCGCCAGCGGCGTCAACGACAAGCAATTCACGGTCACGGTGACGCGCGGCCTGCTCGACCAGCTCGACGATGCCGAGGTCGAGGCGGTGCTCGCCCATGAGCTCACCCATATCCGCAATGGCGACGTCAAGCTGATGGTGATCGCGGTGGTCATCGCCGGCGTGATCTCCTTCGTGGGCGAAATCATCTTCCGCAATCTCGGGCGCGTGCGGATTTCTTCCGACGATACCAAGAAGGGTAATTTCGTCGCGATCCTGATCGGTTTCGCGGTGATCGCGGTTTCCTGGCTGCTCGCCGTGCTGATCCGGCTCTCTTTGTCGCGGGCGCGCGAATATCTGGCGGATGCGGGCGCGGTCGAATTGACCAAGAACCCGGATGCGATGATCTCGGCGCTGCTCAAGATCGCCGGCCGTGCCGATATCGACGGCGTGCCGTCAGGCGTGATGGATATGTGCTTCGAGAACGATCCCGACGATTTCGCCGATCTGTTCTCGACCCACCCCTCCATCACCAAGCGCGTGCAGGCGCTGGTGGAGACCGCCGGTGGGCGCGTGCCGATGATGCCGCCGCAGCCGCCCAAGCTGGCGGACCGGCAGACCCTGCCGACCATGGTCGAGGAATCCGCCGCACGTGGTCCCTGGGCGCGGCCGCCGCAGGGCTGAGCCGGATGCGAAAAAGTCGGAACCGGTTTTTCGCGTGAGCAATGCTTTTGGAGGGTAGCCTGAACCACAGCGTCATTGCGAGGAGCAGAGCGACGAAGCAATCCAGGAGCGGCAGCACTCGACGTCCCTGGATTGCTTCGCTGCGCTCGCAATGACGGCCTGGATGGTCTTGAAACCTAGATCTGATCAGCCCCGCGCAATCAGCCTGCCCGGGTCGATCTCGAAGACCAGCGGGTAGAAGGTCTCCCAGCGGCTCCAGCGTTGCGAACCCGCCTCGCTGACCGCCCAGAGCCTGCCGTCAGTGGCGCAGCCGAGATCCTCGATGCCGCCCGGCGCCGCATAGCTCGCGAGCACGGCACCGCTGCGTGGGTCGAGCCGGTGCAAGGCGCCCTGCCTGTTGCCAGCGCTTTCCGAAATCCAGAGCCCGCCCGAGCGATCGAAGCTCGCGCCCTGGGCCAGGAGCGGCAGAGGCAGGCGCCGGCCGGCGTCTGCGGGGCCGAGCGGGTCACTGCCTCCTTCGAAGATGCGCGCCAGCGGGATGGCATAGAGCGTAGCCTCGCCCTGGCGGCGAAACGGGCCAAACCAGAGCGCATCGCCGTCGCAAGCCAGGAATGAGGGGCCCATCGCCTTGTCGACGCGTCGCTCCCCGATGATGGCGGGACTACCGCTGCGGAGCGAAGTCGGGAGATCGAGCGCCAGAAGCCGACCGGAATTGGCGACGAAGAGCGTCGTGCCCCGCGCCGCCAGCCCGCCGGGATGGCCGTAAGCCTCGGGCAGATCGAAACCGCCGGCAAGGCGGCCATCGCCTGGCGCCAGGCGAAACACCCGGGCGAGGCCGTTATCCTGTCTGGGATCGACGCTGCGATAGGCTGCGACGAGGATCTCAGCTCCCGTCACGGTCAGGCCCTGCGGCACATAGCCCTCGTTTAGGCCTGGCGCCCAATAGCGCCTGCCGATGGCCTGTGCGTTGGGGATGAGGCTCAGTGGACGCTGGTCATAGCGTGGCGGCTCGCCGGCGATGGCAGGGCGATCCTGGGCAAGACGATCCTGGGCGGGAGCAAGGCGATCCTGGGCAGGAGCAAGGCTTGCGCAGAGCAGGCCCGCAGCAGCGCCCGACACGAAACTCCTGCGATCCGGCAAACTCTTGCGATCCAGCAAGCCCGCCATGGCCTGCTCAGCACCCATCCTTGGCCCAGTCGAGCGCTTCCTCGAGCCGGTCGTCGCCCCAGAACAGTTCCCCATCCTCGGTGACGAAGGTCGGCGCCCCGAAAATGCCGATCGACTTGGCGTATTCAGTCTCGGCCTTGAGGCGGCCCTTGACCTCCTCGCTGCGGGAGGCCGCGTAGGCGACGCCGGGATCGGCCCCCGCCGCCTTGAGCGCCGCGTTGAGCACGGCCTCTTCGGCAATGTTCCGGCCCTCGCAGAACTGCGCCCGGAACAACGCTTTCGAGAAGGCCGGCATCCAGCCGGCTTCGCGACCGGCCAGCGCGAGACGGGCAGCGATCAGCGAATTCTGCGGGAAGGTCTCGGGCCGCACGAAGCTGAGCCCGCTGCGGCCGCCGCGACGCGCCATGTCGCGCCACATATAGCGGCCCTTATTGGGGAACAGATTGAACGGTGACGTCGTCCAGCCTTGCGCAGCGAAGATCGGCCCGAGCAGAAAGGGGCGCCAGCGCAATGCCACGCCGGCCTCCTCCGCCAGAGCCTCGATCCGCAACGCACTCAAGCAGGAATAGGTCGATGCAAACTCGTACCAGAAGTCCAGAACAGGACGCTTCGGCATTCAGCCTCCAAGTCGATGATCTAGGTTGAAATCGCGCGTCCGGAGCTTCGGCTTCCAGACATCCAACTGCAAGGGCAGCCGGTGCGGTCTGTCGCTCGCGATGGGCGTCATCAACACCGATCCATCACGGGAAGACGCGGGATCGATCAGAAGGTTCCGATTGCTTCGCCGCTGAGGCTGCGATAGTGCGCCATTGCGTTCAAAACGCGGCCCGACGGGACGCGGGAGCGCGGCAGCAACAGGAAGATTGCCCGATGTCCGATAAAAGCGTGAAGAAGGTCGTTCTCGCCTATTCCGGCGGCCTTGACACCTCGATCATCCTGAAATGGCTGCAGACCACGTACTCGTGCGAGGTCGTGACCTTCACCGCCGATCTCGGCCAGGGCGAGGAACTGGGACCGGCGCGCGACAAAGCGCTGCTGCTCGGCATCAAGCCCGAGAACATCTTCATCGAGGATCTGCGCGAGGAATTCGTGCGCGACTACGTCTTCCCGATGTTCCGCGCCAATGCCGCCTATGAGGGCGTCTATCTGCTGGGAACCTCGATCGCGCGCCCGCTGATCGCCAAGAAGCTGATCGAGATCGCCGAGAAGCTCGGCGCCGACGCGGTCTCCCATGGCGCGACCGGCAAGGGCAACGACCAGGTCCGCTTCGAATTGACCGCCTATGCGCTCAAGCCCGACGTCGTGGTGATCGCGCCCTGGCGCGAATGGGACATGCGCTCGCGCGAGCAGCTCATCGCCTTCGCCGAGCAGCACCAGATTCCGATCGCCAAGGACAAGCGCGGCGAGGCGCCGTTCTCGGTCGACGCCAACCTGCTGCACGCCTCCTCGGAAGGAAAAGTGCTGGAGGACCCGGCACAGGAAGTGCCGGACTACGTCTATTCCCGCACGATCTCGCCGGAGGACGCGCCGGACAAGCCGACCGTGATCTCGATCGAGTTCGAGAAGGGCGATGCCGTCGGCATCGACGGCGAGAAGCTCTCGCCCGCGACGCTGCTCGCCAGGCTCAACGATCTCGGCCGCGACAACGGCATCGGCCGGCTCGACCTGGTCGAGAACCGCTTCGTCGGCATGAAATCGCGCGGCATGTACGAGACGCCCGGCGGCACGATCCTGGCCGTCGCGCATCGCGCCATCGAATCGATCACGCTCGATCGCGGCGCGGCTCATCTCAAGGACCAGATCATGCCGCAATATGCGGAGCTGATCTATAATGGCTTCTGGTTCTCGCCGGAGCGCGAGATGCTGCAGGCGCTGATCGACAAGAGCCAGGAATTCGTTGCCGGCTCGGTGCGCCTCAAGCTCTATAAGGGCGGCGTGCATGTGATCGGCCGCTCCAGCCCCTATTCGCTCTACGACCAGGATCTCGTCACCTTCGAGGAAGGCGCCGTCGCCTATGACCACCGCGACGCGGCGGGCTTCATCAAGCTGAACGCACTGCGGCTGCGCACGCTCGGCCAGCGCAAGAAGAAGCTGGGGCTGTAAGGGCGCCTGAGATTCACAAAGTACAGCCTCTTCGTCATGCTCGCCCTTGTGGCGAGCATCCACGTCGGCCTCAACGCTCGACAATCGAAGACGTATTTGAACCACCGCCTCATTCGCGCGTTCAGCTTGCACCCTCCCCCGAGTGCACCTCATGACGCGCCTGACTGTCCCTGCCCTGCTGATCGCGGCGTGTCTCGCCGCGCCGGCGCTCGCCCAGACCGCACCGACCGCCGGACCAACCTCCGGCACGCCGCCGGAGAAGCCGGCCTCGGCCGAGATCGCCGCCTGCAAGACGACGGCGCTTCACACGATCTCGGCCAAGGATCCGGAGATCAAGGACATCTATATCGACGAGGACGGGGTGACGATCGCCACCGCCGAAACCAAGGTCGAGGACACGCCGATCACGCGCATCATCATGGGCGAGGCCTATCTGCGCACCGATCGATCGGACAAGCCGCGCCGCTTCCTCTGCCTGCTCGGCGAGAAGGGCAAGGTGCTGCTGACCTTCTTCACGGCGCGGTAAGCCCCGAACGTGGCCGCAAAGTCGGCGCGCTAGAGCGTTTTCAAGCGAAGCACAGGTTCGCCTGAAAACGCGTTAAAACAAAGATCTAGAGCTATTTCTGGTCGATGACCCTGGTCAAGGGCCTGTCCTTCCCGTCGGCGAGTTCCTCGTGCCAGGCGCCGTCCTTGTCCTGATAGACGATGCCGTCGGTCGTGCCGGCCAGGGTCTGCCGCGCCGCCGCGCTCGTCGCGGCCTTGAGAGCGGCATCATGCGTGCGAAACGTCTCGGACAAGGCGTCGCCGACCTTGTAGGCCCAGCCGCCATCATGCTCGACAACTTCATATCTGACCGTGACCATCGCGCGTCTCCTGTTTCGACAAGTGAACTGCGGTCCGTCGTTCCTGTTCCTAGCAGCCGCCTACCTCTACTCGCCCGCTGCGCTATCGGCAGCGCGCAGGCCGTCCAGCACCGGCATCGAGGTGATGTTGTAGCCGGCATCGACATGGTGGATGTCGCCGGTCACACCGCCGGAGAGATCCGAAAGGTAATATAGCGCCGAGCCGCCGATCTCCTCCAGCGAAACCGACTTGCGCAAAGGCGAGTTGGCGCGCTGCCAGGAATACATGGCGCGTGCATCCGAAATGCCGGCGCCGGCCAGCGTCCGCACCGGCCCGGGCGAGAGCGCGTTCACGCGGATGCCCTTGGGCCCGTAATCGGCCGCGAGATAGCGCATGCTGGCCTCCAGCGCGGCCTTGGCGACGCCCATGACATTGTAGTTCGGCATCACCCGGGTCGAGCCGCCATAGGTCAGCGTGATCATGCTGCCGCCCTTGGGCATGCGCTGCGCCGCGCGCTTGGCGACCTCGGTGAAGGAGAAGCAGGAGATCACCATGGTGCGCGAGAAATTCTCGCGGCTGGTATCGGCATAAAGCCCCTTCAATTCGTTCTTGTCGGAGAAGCCGATGGCATGGACGACGAAGTCCAGCGTGTTGCGCTCCGGATCGCCGCCCCAGGCTTCATCGAGTGCGGCGAAGGTCGCATCGACCGTGGCGATGTCCTCGACATCGCAGGGCAGGACGAGCTTCGAGCCGATGCTGTCCGCCAGCGGCTTGACCCGCTTGCCGAGCGCATCGCCCTGATAGGTGAAGGCCATCTGCGCGCCATGCGCGTGCAAGCTGCGCGCGATGCCCCAGGCGATCGAGTTCTGGTTGGCGACACCCATGACGAGGCCGCGCTTGTTGTGCATGAGGGGGAGCATGGGGATATCCCGAGAGGTCAGCGTCGAGGACTTGTCAAACGGCAGTCGGCAGTCGGCAGTCGGCAGTCGGCAGTCGGCAGTCGGCAGTCGGCAGTATCAGTCAAAGCGCTTCAATGAATACGCAAGCGCCCGAGGCGGGCGTCAGCACTATAAATGCTTCTTCACCGCCGCTGCGGTGTCCTTGGACGAGGCCAGCGGCACGATCTCGAAGCGGGCGAGATCGGCCCATTCCAGCACCCATTCCTGCAGCAGCGTGACGTCGTCGCATGCCATGATCTGGAAGCAACGGGCGAAGTCGGCCGAGATCCAGCTGTCGACATAGGTCAGGCCTTCGGGCGCTAAGCGGCCGCGCTCGTGAAAGCGGGCATAGATCTCTTTCACCCGCGCCTGGTCGAAATGCTCGATCACCATGAAGAGCATGGGGCGTTACGCCTCCAGCTTCTTCATCACGATCGTGGCGTTGGTGCCGCCAAACCCGAAGGAATTCGACAGCACGCAGCCGAGGCCGGCATTGTCGATGCGCTTGCGCACGATCGGCATGTCGGCGAAGGCGGGGTCGAGCTCCTCGATATGGGCGCTCTCGCAGATGAAGTCGTTGTTCAGCATCAAGAGCGAGTAGATCGCCTCCTGGACGCCGGTTGCACCGAGCGAATGGCCGGTCAGCGACTTGGTCGCCGAGATCGGCGGGCTCTTCTCGCCGGCGCCGAAGACCTCGCGGATCGCCTCGATCTCCTTGGCGTCGCCGACCGGGGTCGAGGTGCCGTGCGGGTTGATGTAGTCGACCTTGGCCTTGACGGTTTCCAGCGCCATCCTCATGCAGCGCACCGCGCCCTCGCCGGACGGGGCGACCATGTCGTAGCCGTCTGAGGTCGCGCCATAGCCGACGATCTCGCCATAGATCTTGGCGCCGCGCGCCCTGGCATGCTCCAGCTCCTCCAGCACGACGACGCCGGCGCCGCCGGCGATGACGAAACCATCGCGCTTGACGTCATAGGCGCGCGAGGCACGCGACGGCGTCTCGTTGAAGTCCGACGACATCGCGCCCATCGCGTCGAAGAGCACGGACAAGGTCCAGTCGAGCTCCTCGCAGCCGCCGGCGAAGATGACGTCCTGCTTGCCCCACTGGATCAATTCATAGGCATTGCCGATGCAGTGATTGGAGGTCGCGCAGGCCGAGGAGATCGAATAATTCACGCCCTTGATCTTGAACCAGGTCGCGAGCGTGGCCGAGGCGGTCGAGGACATGCCCTTGGGCACGGCGAAGGGGCCGACCTTCTTGGAGGAGCCGCTCTCGCGCGCCTTGTCATAGGCGTCGATCAGCGCGCGCGTCGAGGGACCGCCAGAGCCCATGATGATGCCGGTGCGCTCATGGCTGATTTCGGGCGTCTCGAGGCCCGAATCGAGGATCGCCTGCTCCATGGCGACCTGGTTCCAGGCCGAGCCGCCGCCATGGAAGCGCATGGCGCGCCGGTCGAGCACGCTCGCCGGATCGAGCGTCGGCACGCCACCGACGCGGCTGCGGAAGCCGTGCTCGGCAAAGTCCGGCACGAAGGAGATGCCCGATTTGGCCTCGTGCAGCGAGGACAGCACTTCCTGCGTATTGTTGCCGATGGACGAGACAATGCCCATCCCGGTGACCACAACGCGTCTCATGCTCGCTTCTCCAGCTCGATATCTCATGCGGCCGGCGCTCCAGGGCCCCGGCTCTTTTCTGTCGTCACCGCGCAAATGGACCGCGTGGCTGGCACGCGCAAGGCTGCGCGACGCTTTTCCTAGAGCAGGATGCGGAAAAGTGGGAACCGGTTTTCCGCGCCGACGATGCTCGCAGCTTAAAAGTACGGCCAGTCGCATCGGGCCATCGGCCCGATGCGACTGGCCTACGCAGCTACGCGGCTTCGGGCTTGAACAGGCCGACGCGCATGTCGCTGACCGTGTAGATTCGCTTGCCGTCGGCCTCCAGCCAGCCATCGGCGATGCCGAGCACGAGCTTCGATTTGAAGACGCGCTTGAACTCGACGCCATAGACCACCTGCTTGACTGATGGCAGCACCTGGTCGGCGAACTTGACCTCGCCGACGCCCAGCGCCCGGCCCCGGCCAGGCAGGCCGAGCCAACCCAGGAAGAAGCCGGTGAGCTGCCAGAGCGCATCCAGGCCAAGACAGCCCGGCATCACCGGATCGCCCTTGAAATGGCAGTCGAAGAACCAGAGGTCGGGGCGCACATCGAGTTCGGCGCGCACCAGGCCCTTGCCGTTGGGGCCGCCGGTTTCACTGATCTCGACGATGCGGTCGACCATCAGCATGGGCGGCAGCGGCAATTGCGCATTGCCGGGCCCGAACAGCTCCCCGCGACCGCAGGCGAGGATCTCCTCGTAGCTGAATGACGATTGCCGCTCCATTCGCGTTCCGCTCCGTTCCGTTCCGGCTGCCAGGGCCGGCGGTTCATCTGATCTCGCGCCGTGCCTAACACGGCGCTGCGCGGGAACGAAAGGGCGCAGGCGCAGCGATTCCGGCAAAGATCAGAGGTGGCGCCAACCTTCGAAGGCCGTGATGGCCGCCACCAGCACCAACAAAACCCCGACCGCCCGGCCGATCAGGAGCGTCGCATTGGGGTGTGCCGCAAGGGCCGTGCGCCCTCCGCCGGCCACGACAGCCAGGCAACCATAGACCAACGCCTGCGTCAGCGCGATGATCAGGCTCAAAATGGCCGCCTGGAGCCAGATCCGCCCCGCTTCGGGCTTCAGAAACTGCGGAAACACCGCAAGCATGAACAGATATGCCTTTGGATTCAGCAGGTTGGTCAGCGCCCCCTGGCTGAAGATCATCCAGGCTGTCCGCCGCTCGGCAAGCTCGACCCTGCCCAGCGCGGCGCCATTCCGGAACAGACAAAAGCCCGGCCAGGCAACATAGAGGTTGTTAGGGACTCTGGGGCTGATTTGACGCAGGCGATTTTGCGCCAATGCCAGGAGTTCGAGGACGCAAAGAGTTCGAGGACGCAAACCTTCCGGTTTGCTACGAAGAACGACGCCGCAGTCGCGCAAAAGCGCCGCGCCCCGCAGGGTGAGGTGAAAACGACGGAGCTGCAGCGTCGCATCGCTTGCCGATACCGATGGTATCGCCGCGCAATGCTCCTCCCATCTCCGGCGTTTTGACCTCATCAGATCAACCCCAGAGTCCCTGACAACCTCTCGGCAGCGCCGAGCAACAGCATGATGTTGAAGGCGGCAGGCACGAGTTGCAGCACGATGCCGACGCCGAGCACGCCGATGACGACGTGGCCGATTCCCGCCGCGATGACACCGCCTGTCGCGAAGAATCCGCCGCGGCGTCCCCCAGTGAGCGAATTCGCCAGCACGAACGCCATATCCATGCCCGGCACGATGACGATGCCGAGAACGAGCGAGAAAAACAGCCAGAGATAGTTCGTATCGGACATGGCGCCGCTCCTAGAGCAGGATGCGGAAAAGTGGGAACCGGTTTTTCGCATTGATCCTGCTCTCACTCCTTGATGAGAGACGGATTCAGATTTCAGACGGAGACACTTTGTGACTCCGTCTGAAATCATCCGGCTCTAGTGGACCGGAGCATTGCGACAGCGTGCCTCACGAAGCGGTCAGGAGGCGCGCGCCATCCGGAAAACGGCCCTCAAGCTTGCGGGGCACGGGCTGAAGCCTTACATCTATTGTAATCTATTCGCGACGCGCCATCCGCGTCAGCCAACCCCTGTGAAGAGGCCCGCCCAAGGCATGACCGATCTGATTTCCCAGGACCAGGGCTACGGATCGAGCGCGCGACAAGGCTGCCCGTTCCATGATGTGCGCCAGCGCCTGCGGCGCGTCGGCTTGCGTCCGACCCGCCAGCGCGTCTCGCTTGGCTGGCTCCTGTTTGCCAAGGGCGACCGGCATGTCAGCGCCGAGATGCTCTATGAGGAGGCGATGAAGGCCCGCGTGCCGGTTTCACTCGCCACCGTCTACAACACGCTGCACCAGTTCACCCAGGCCGGCCTGCTGCGCGAACTCGCGATCGACGGCGCCAAGACCTATTTCGACACCGACAACAGCGAGCACCATCACTTCGTGGTGGATGGCGAGAACACGGTGATCGACATCCCGGCCTCGGCGGTGGACGTCGCCGAACTGCCGGAGCCGCCCGAGGGTTACGAGATCGCCCGGGTCGATGTCGTGGTGCGCCTGCGCAAGATCGCCAACTGAGCAGTAGCTCCCCGCCTAGCAAGGCAAGAGCACGGGGAACCCTTCTCCTGCATCGAAGTCGGGTTTACCCGACTTCGACACGCTGAGTGCTGAACTCGGGCAGGCCCGAGTTCAGTGAGAATGGCAGGGATGAGGTGTCGGCCCCTCGACCAGTTGGTGACGACCTTGCCGTCATTGCGAGCGCAGCGAAGCAATCCAGGAAACGTAGAGCGAGCCCTCCTGAATTGCTTCGCTGCGCTCGCAATGACGATGGAGCGGCGGTTGAGTTCCAGCCGAAACGTCAAACGGCCGACACCTCACCCTGCCCTCTCCTTACAGGAGAGGGTTCCCCGCGCTTGTCGCGGCAAGCAAGAAGGGCGCCTCCGACATCGTGGCGATGTCGAGATTCGCGCGCCTGCGCCTGCAGCCCCCTAGTCGATTTTCTCGTTGGGGTAGACGCCCCAGAGCCGATCCTGGCGCAGATAGCCTTCGACCTTGCCGATGCCGACACGGCACCAGGTATTGGCGCAGCTCGCGACATTGGTGATGACGCCGGACTGAAGCTGCGCCACCACGGCCGACTTCTCATCGGCGGAGGCGCGCAAGGTGAAGGTCTCGTCCTTGGCCTTCGACCACGGCGCGACGAGCGCGGTGCGGCGGCCGGACAGCAGGCTGTGCAGGACCCAGCCCTCGGAGCCGTCGGCGTCGCGCACGCGCCGCCAGGTTTCGAATTCGGCGACGATCTCGACCGGCAGACCGGCGCGCTGATAGACCCAGCGCGTGCGATGTTCCTTGGAGGGGCCCTCGCGCAGATTCACTCGGTCCGACTTCAGGCTGACATAGCGCGGCACCGGCAAACCCGTGACCGAGCCCGCCTGCGTATCCTGGGCCAGCGCGACAGAGCCCCCGCTCATGGCCGCGAACATCGCAAGGCCAAGCCAAACACCGCGCACCGACAAACCCAGCATCCGTCCAATCTCCGTCCCACAACAAGACCGACGCGCCGGACACATCCGGCGAAGGGCCATGTTGTCATCCGCCGCGCCGCCACTTAGACAACGAGGCGAGCACGCGCGGTCACGCCACCCCTCATTCCTGAAGCCCTGCGGTTAATGGCGGGTTGAGGCCAAAAGGCGGCGAAGCACCGGCAAGCGTTGGAGGAGGCGTCCATGACGAAGAAAAAGCCGCTGGTCGTCGTGACACGCAAGCTTCCTGCCGTGGTCGAAACACGCATGCGCGAGCTGTTCGACGCCCGCCTCAATATCGACGACACCCCGATGAGCCAGGCCGCTTTGGTCGAAGCGGTCAAGACCGCCGATGTGCTGGTGCCGACCGTGACCGACAGGATCGACGCCGGGATCATCGCCCAGGCCGGCGACCAGCTCAGGCTGATCGCGAATTTCGGCAACGGCGTCGATAATATCGACGTGACCAGCGCGGTGCAGCGCGGCATCACCGTGACCAACACGCCGGGCGTACTGACTGACGACACCGCCGACATGACGATCGCGCTGATTCTCGCCGTGGCGCGGCGCATCAGTGAGGGCGCGCGCGTCATCCCCGACGACGAATGGGCCGGCTGGTCGCCGACCTGGATGCTCGGCCGCCGCATCACCGGCAAGCGGCTCGGCATCGTCGGCATGGGCCGCATCGGCCAGGCGGTCGCGCGCCGCGCCGCCGCCTTCGGCCTCTCGATCCATTATCATAACCGCCGCCGCCTCGACGCCCGCGTCGAGGAGAAGCTCGACGCGACCTATTGGGATTCGCTCGACCAGATGCTGGCGCGGATGGACATCGTCTCGGTCAACTGCCCGCATACGCCGGCGACTTACCATCTGCTCTCGGCCCGCCGCTTGAAGCTGATGAAGCCCGACGCGATCCTGGTGAACACGGCGCGCGGCGAGATCGTCGATGAGACCGCGCTGGCGCGCATGCTGGAAGCCGGAGAGCTCGCCGGGGCGGGGCTCGACGTCTTCGAGAGCGAGCCTGCGGTCAATCCGCGCCTGCTCAGGCTCGCCCGCCAGCACCGCATCGTGGTGCTGCCCCATATGGGCTCGGCCACGCATGAGGGCCGCGCCGATATGGGCGAGAAGGTCATCGTCAACATCAAGACCTTCATGGATGGGCACAAGCCACCGGACCGCGTCCTGCCGAGCATGCTGTAAAACGGCCGGCGACAGGCCTCGCCACTTGCGCGCGTGGTCTCAGGCCGCGGCAGGCGCGCCGAGGCCAGCCACGACATCGGGCCAGATCCCGAAATCGTCGATGACCTGCACGGCGCCGGCTTCGCTCAGGCGGGCCGCGCTACGCTGCTTGTCGTGCGAGACGCCGGTGAAGCCGATGACGGTCATCTCGGCGGCGCGCGCCGCCAGCACGCCCGGCACGGAATCCTCGATCACGAGGCAATTGCGCGGCGCAACCCCCATCTGATCGCTCGCGAACAGGAAAACATCGGGATGAGGCTTGCCGCGGGCGACCTGCGAAGCCGAGAAGATATGAGGGTCGAACAGATCGACGAGACCGGCAATGCCGAGATTGCGCCGCAACGGGACCAGGCTCGTCGACGACGCGACGCAACGCAGGCCGGCAATCGCGCCGACCGCCTCGCGCACGCCCGGCAGGGCGCGCACTTCGTTCTGAAGCCGCAACGCGACGGCCTCCTCGATCCTTGTCTCGAAATCGGCCGGCAGCGGGCGGCCATGCGCGGCCTCGATGATCCTGACGCCGTCCGACCACGGGATGCCGACGATCTGGTCGACATAATGGTCGAGCGTCCACTCCGTCAGGCCGAGCGCATGGCAGGCAGCGAGGCTGACCTCGCCATAGAGCGTCTCGGTATCGATGAGCGTGCCGTCGCAGTCATAGATGATCAGATCGAAACCCATCGTCGTGATCAGCTTCAGCCTGCCTGCGCCGCATCGAACTGGCCGGTCTTGCGGAAGCGCCAGAGATAGGACGGCACCACGGCCTCGACGGAACTCGGCGCGATGCCGAGGCCCGCGAAATCGCGCCCCTCTTCCTTTGCCGCATGGGAGACGACATTGTCGCTCTCCAGCAGCGCGACCTGATCGCGGGTCAGCTTCAGTTCGTTCGGCAAGAGCCCGAGCGTCAGCATGTCGACGATCTCGATGATGCGCGCCTGCAGCCGCGCCAGCGGGAATGGCAGCGAGACCAAGAGACGCTTGCGGCCGGTGACCTCGCAGATATAGGCGACGAGCTCCCTGAAGCTCTTCACCTCGGGCCCGCCCAATTCGTAGATGCGCCCGCCAGCGACCGCACCGTCGACGGCCAGCGCGATCGCTTCCGCGACATCGCCGACGAAGGCCGGCTGGAATTTCGTCTCGCCACCGCCGACCAGCGGCAGCACGGGCAACATCCGGGCGAGCGCGGCGAAGCGGTTGAAGAAACCATCCTCGGGTCCGAACATGATCGAAGGCCGCAGCACGACCGCGCCAGGCACGAGCGCAAGGACGGCAGCCTCACCCTCGGCCTTGCTGCGGCCATAGCTCGACTTCGAATCCTTGCTGGCGCCGATCGCCGAAATCTGGACCAGCCGCGGGACGCCCAACGCCGCGCAAGCCTGGGCGACGGCGCGTGCGCCATTGGCATGGACGCCGGCGAAGCTCTGGCGGCCGCTCTCCTGCAGGATGCCGACCAGGTTGACGACGGCGTCCGCCCCCTTGATCGCAGCCGCGACAGAATCGGGATAGCGCAGATTGGCCTGGACGCCATGGATCTGGCCGACGGTGCCGAGCGGCTGCAGGAAGCCGGCGAGATCGGGCCGGCGCACCGCGACGCGCACGCGATAGCCGCGCTTGACGAGGGCGCGCACGACATGGCGCCCGACGAAACCCGAACCGCCGAAGACCGTGACGAGCTGCTGGCTCGGAGGGGACAGATCGTTCGCCATGCTCGTCATGCCTCATGCGCGTTGGTTGGAACGCTCCTAAAGCATTTCGCCCCGATCTGGAAAGGCGGTTTGGGACGCAGCCTGCAGGAATCGAGCGCGAAGGAATCGAGTGCGACAAGAGAATCGAGCCCGACAAGGGCATCGAGCCCGACAAGGGCATCGAGCCCGACAAGGGCATCGAGCCCGACAAGGGCCTGGACGAGCTCTGCGGAGGCAACGGCTGGAGCTTGAAACACCTCGCAGCGCCCGGGCCGGCGCGCTCGAACCGTCCTCACGAAATCGCTGCCCCGTCGAGGGCAGGCGACGCCTTGAAAATGGGCATATTTCTGGCTTTTTTGTTCCTTTCTGGGGGCAAGATTAACTCGGCCTTCAATTACCCCCGCTAAAACACACGAAATTTGTCGATATTGCGCGATCGGCCAGGGGATAAGATGAAATCAATTCGTGTCAAAATTCTCGGTCTGATCGGCATTGTCGCCTTCGGCGCCATCATCGCGCTGGGCAGCGCGCTCATCGCGATTTCCAGCCTTGAGACGATGAATCAGCGCGTCTCCCGCCAGAATGACACGATGCTGGCGACGGAGCGGCTCAATGTCGCGATCAACCAGCTCAGTGAGGATTCCCGGCTGGCCTATATGTCGCGCAACCCCCATGAGGCGAAGCTCGCCGCCACGGCCATGGAGAAGGGGCTGGGCAAGGTCGACGACCGGCTCAAGATTCTCCTGAAGACCATTCCCGAGACCGAGCGATCGCGGACAGAGAAGATCAGCAAGCTGATCGAGGACTTCGTCGCCAACCGGGTCGAGACGATACGCCTGGTCCAGGAGGTCTCCGGGCGGGCCGCCGACGCCTGGGGCAATGGCGAGGCCAGCCGGCGCAACCGCGCGGCCCTGATGGAGGAACTGGCTACGTTCAGCCAAGCCAATGAGGAAACCAGCGGCGCCATCGAGGCCGCGACAGGGGCTTTCGCCTCGAAACTGCGCATCATCCTGCCCGTCGCCCTGCTTCTGCTGCTGGGCGTTTCGATCGCCGGCGCCCTGGCCTTTTCGCGGCGCGCCATCATCAAGCCGCTGATCGATCTCAGCGGGGTGATGGATCGGTTGACGCAAGGCGAAACCAAGATCGACGTGCCCCATGTCGCACGCCAGGACGAAGTCGGTACCATGGCGCGCGCCGTCTCGGTGCTGCGCGAGAGCACGGAGAAGGTCGCCCTGTTCCAGGAGCAGGAGCGCGAATTGGCCGCAGCACGGCTGCGGGCGGCGGAATCGATGGCCTCCGTCGTCACGGATGTCGGCGAGGTCGTGGCGGCTGCGGCGTCGGGCGATTTCTCGGCGCGGCTGCAGGTCGAGCATGCCGATGAGCAGATGCAGAAGCTCGTCGCCGGCATCAACGAGATCAATGCCGTGGTCGACAGCGCCACATCCGAATTCGCCGCCGCCTTGCAGGCAGTGGCGGGCGGGGACCTGACCTCCCGGATCGAGACCGCCTATCGCGGCAAGTTCGCCGAGCTCAAGGGCGCGATCAACGAGACGGTCGACCGCCTGTCCTCGACGGTGCGCACGATCCAGACGACCTCGGCCGATGTGGGCTTGGCCGCCCGCGAGATCACCATGGGCGCCGATGATCTGTCCAAGCGCACGGAAGAGCAGGCGAGCTCGCTGGAGGAGACCGCGGCCACGACCGAGGAGCTCGCAGCCTCGGTGAAGGCCTCGGCCCAGGCCTCGAAGAACGCCGCCGCGATCGCGACAGAGGCGATGCAGGCAGCCCAGTCGGGCGGCGTGATCGCCGGCCAGGCGGTCGACGCCATGGCGCGGATCGAGAGCGCCTCGCAGAAGATCTCCGACATCATCCGGGTGATCGACGACATCGCCTTCCAGACCAATCTGCTGGCGCTGAATGCGGCGGTGGAAGCGGCGCGTGCCGGCGATGCCGGCAAGGGTTTCGCGGTGGTGGCAAGCGAGGTGCGCACGCTGGCGCAGCGCTCGGGCGCCGCCGCCAAGGACATCTCCGGGCTGATCTCCTCGTCCAATGCCGAGGTCGGCACTGGCGTCACGCTGGTGCGTCAGGCCGGCGACGCCCTGACCCAGATCCTGGCGGCCTCGCAAAAGGTCGCGGCCACCATCGCCGAGATCTCGGCGGCCTCGGGCGAACAGGCCAACGGCATCGACGAGATGAGCCAGGCTGTCGCCCATCTCGACGAGATGACGCAGGCCAATGCAGCGCTCGCCGAACAGAGCGCGGCCTCGGCCGGTTCGCTCTCGGGCCGCATCGTCCAGCTCAACGACCTCGTCGCCGCCTTCAGGACGGGCCCTGAGGGCGCCACCGCCTCATCAGCCAGCTACGCCCCGGCTCCAGTCAGGGCGGCCCCGGCCGGTCATGGCTCCGAGCCCGCGCGCCTGCGCAAGCTCGCCGAGGCCGCCTTCGGGCAATCCCGGGCGGCGACGCCGGCCCACGCCCCGGCGCGGGCCTCCGCCCCGGCCAAGCGCGCCGTCAACGGCCGCGCCAACGATGCCGGATGGGAGGAGTTCTGAGCGGCGAAACCGCGCCCTCAGGCCCCGCCCAAACTCTTCCGTCAACGAAACGACATGAATGTCGATCTATGCGTTGACAGGACCATCCGGCCCCCGTAAACGAACCGCCGTTGCCCAGGTGGCGGAATTGGTAGACGCACCAGCTTCAGGTGCTGGCGCTCGCAAGGGCGTGGAGGTTCGAGTCCTCTCCTGGGCACCACTCTTTCTCTCAAGCAGGAGAAAGAGTCATGATCTCGCAAGGCCTTACGGCGCATTCGCCCCTCACCGGGCGCATTCACCTCCACCCCTTGCGATGATCCATCCCTTCACTACCAAGTAGGGATTTCTCCGGCTCGATCGTCGTGCGCTGGCGCAGGCTGCGCGAGGTCGTGCGGCCGGGCCGAGGCACGATACGCCGGCCCCGATCGCTACGCCTTCAAGCAACCAGATCGACGCGTTTTAGTCGCGCCACCCTAGCTGCCCCTCATGCAATGCCGACCCTGCCGGGCGGCATGCATGCGCTGATCACGGCCTGACATAGGTCCAGCCTCGCTCCTGCAATTCCATCACATGGACGACGCCGGATTTCACCACCGTCGCCTCGGGAATAAGGGAAATGTCCTTATTCTCCGCCTTGCTCATATTGCCCTGGGTATTGCCGCAGGCTTTGAAGGAGATCCCCGGAGTGCTCGCCGCGATTGCCTTGATGCGCGCTTTCACCGGTGACGTGTCATCGCGCAGCATGTTCAGGCCGGGCCCGAAGGTCACGATTTCGATCTCCACTTTCTCGCCGCGCTCCTGATAGTACTGCGCGACGTTGGTCGCGTTGTTGAGCGCTAGATTCATCGTCCCGGGTTCATTCGTATTCACCTGCAGGACGAGCCGGTGCGCCTTCTTTTCAACAGCAGGTCGCTTGGAGGTTTGCGCCGAGGTTTGCTTGACGTCCTCCGCTGCCACGGGCGCAAAGGTGATGAAGAACGCGACACCAGCCACCAGGGTGGAGCCGACAACGTCTCTAAAGCTGATCATCATTGTCTTTCGCCCATGAGTTTGAGGATTATTCGGGACGCGGCTTGGCGGCATGGCGTGGCCAGCTGCAGGCGACAGCCAGCTTGCTGCGCACCGCCTTGAGGCCGCTAAGGGAGAAATGCCCTTCATGGACGGCGCCGGATCGCGCGGAGAGGCGGATCGCCAGCGCGCCCTCTTCGGGGAGCGACTGCAGCAAACTCACGACATCGCCCCTGAACGCGATGCCTGTCCCAAGCGAAGCCCTGCCGGCTGCAGCCCGCACGGGCTGGCCGCTATTGAGGCGGTAGGACAGCTCGTAATCCGTACCGCTGCTGGCGAGGGCCGGCCCCCCGACCACCATCTCCGTCCGGCCGCCACGGCAGAGAACGGCGAGCCGCGCCAGGGACGTACCGGCGTTGTCGCGGGACAACGCGGTGGCAGTGACGATCGGCGTATAATCCACCGGTGAGGTCGTCTCGCTGATGACCCAGTCGTCGCCGGCTCGCGGAAGCTTATCCAAGCAGACCACCCGCTCCGCCTGCTCGAGCTGCGAGCAGGCGCGAGACCGGGTCATGGGATCGGCAGCGCTCTGGGCGAGCGCGGTCTGGCTCACCGCCGCGAACGCGACTGTCACCATGATCACTCTCACCGTAACGCTCGCGGAGCGGACCCCTGGCGAGCGAGCCACTCCTGCGCCGCCGCAAAACGGTCCAGACCGGGGACCGTGGCGGCGAGGTTGATCGACTTCCATTTCTCGTCGAAGCCCGGCCCCTGGAGCTTCTCGATACGGCTGAACAGGAGGTCGACGAAGCGGGCGACGCGATCGTAACGGTTGGTCTGTGGGGCCCAATTGAAAGCAACCAGAACCGTCGGCACCGCAATCGTCGCCACCCTCTCATTGGGCTTGATGAGGCCGGGATATTCGCGGGCCTCCAGCACGGCCGGAAGATAGTAGTCCTCGAACTTGCTCTCGTATTGGACCGCAAGAAACTTGAAGCCGGGCTCGAAGCGTCCGCGCACGAAGGCATCGACAGGCTTGGACGTGATGAAAACAACGGCGGCGATCTCACCCTTGCGCATCTGCTCGAGCGCAACCGGATGAGGAATGAACATTTTCTCAGCATTGATGCCGAGGCGGCTGAAGATCATGGGCCCGGAATAGGCGGCAGCCGTGCCCAGTGTGTTGAAGTTCACCTTCTTGCCGTTCAGGTCCTGCAGGGTCTGTATCTCGGGCCGGACGAGGATATGCAGTTCCGAGGGGAAGAGATTCAGCAGGTAAGTGATCTTGCGCCGGATCTGGGGGACCTGGATCCTGTACTCTTCCAGCGCATCGGAGTTGATGATCGCCGTATCGACACCACGCAGATAAAGCAGCGCGTTCAGGTTTTCCGTGGCGCCCCGGGTGACGATCGGCAGCAGGAGCATATTCGACCCGTCATCGACGACGCGGGCCATCTCGGCCCCGAGACGCAGCGGCGCACCCTCGATCAACCCCGCGGCAAGGCCGACCGTCCATGTATTGATCTTCTCCTGCTCCGTCGCGGGCGCACGTCCGCGCAACGGCACGGCAATATTGCCGGTGTTCGCCTGGGGCGTCTGCGCCTGCAGGCCGGTTGGCTGGAGCGTCGGCGCAAGCGCAGTCAACGCGGCCAGCAGGAGCCAGAACCGTCCCGGCGAGATGTTCATTTCCAAACCCTCTTTCGAGCATGAAACCCAAAGGCGGGAGCATCGCCTTCGTCGGGCGTTACTGGAGCAGCGCGCCGACGCGATCCCTTGCCTCCTGAATGCCGCCGGCCTGCGCCTTCGCGTAGAGCTCGCGGGCCCTCGTCACTTCGCCGCGCGTGCCATAGGTTCCCCAGGCTGAAAGAATGCGGGGATCGTAGGTCTCCGCGAGCATGAAGCTCGCTCGTGCGCTGCCCATCTCGATCGCGCGCTCGAGCACGATCCGCGCGGAGCCGATATCCCCCTGACCAAGCAGTGCACTGGCGCGTGCGATCAACCGTATCGCCTCCTGGCTGACATGCGCCTCCGCGACCGCCGGCTGCTCGGCCCCGACGACCGCCACTTCCGGCGGATGCCGGGTATCCTGACTGATCGCCAAGGGTTCGGTCGCTGCAGGCCCGAAAACGCCAGATCGCGCCACTCTCGATTCCGAGGTCATTGCCGCGGCGCGATCGCGCTCTTGCGGCAGGGTTTGGCGCAGTTCCGCGATTGTCGTCTCTGCTGCCTGCCTGGACTGGCCGGCTTCGTCCTGCGCCTTGCGCAGCTGCGCCTCCAGCGCCTCGCTGTCTTGCCGCGCCGTCGACACTTGGTTGGCCAGCGCGACACCACGTGCGCGTTCCTCCTCAAGCGCTTGACGTTGCTCTGCCCTGGTTGCCGTCAGCGCCAGTCGCGCAGCTTCAACCTCGGTGAGAGCAGCCACCTTCTGTTGCTCCAGCTGGAGAATTTGCGCATTCCTCGCCGTTTCCGCCTGCTTGAGCTGTGCGGTTTCGCTGACTGCCTTGCGCAGTTGCGCCGCCAGCGCCTCGCTGTCCTGGCGCGCGGCCGCAACCTGGTTCGCCAGCGCAGTGCCGCGCGCACGCTCCTGCTCGAGCGCTTGACGATGTTGCCGCGTTGCCGTGGCCAGCGCCTGCCGCGCGGCCTCCGCCTCGGTTGATAAAACGGCCGCCTTCTGCTGCTCCTGCTGGAGGAGCTGAGCACTCCTCACAGCCTCCGACTGCTTGAGCTGTGCGGTTTCGCCGACGACCTTGCGCAGCTGCGCCGCCAGTGCATCGGTCTCCTGTCGCGCCGCCAATAGCTGGTTTGCCAGCGCCGCGCCGCGTGCGCGTTCCTGCTCGAGCATTTGGCGTTGTTGCGCCGTGGCCGCGGTCAGCTCCCTGCGGGCGGCTTCAGCCTCAGTCAATGCTGCCGCCTTCTGCTGCTCCTGTTCGAGCGATTGTGCGGTTTTGGTGGCATCCGCCTGCTTGGATTGTCCGGCTTCGGCCAGCGCCTTGCGCAGCTGCGCCGCCAGCGCCTCGCCTTCCTGCCGCGACGCCAATAATTGGCTCGCCAGCGCGGCAGCGCTCGCGCGCTCCTGTTCGATCGCTTGATGGTGCTGCGCGCGGGTTGCGGTCAGTTCCTTTCGCGCGGCTTCGGCTTCCTGCACGAGGGCGGCCGTTCTCTCGCGCTCCTGTGCCAATGCATGGTCATTCTCGGTCGCTTGGGTGCGGAGCTGCGCGGTGAGGTTTTCGATTGCGCGCCGAGCCTCGGCAAGCTCCCGCGATAGTGTGACAGCCAGCTCTCCGTTCTGCGATCGCTGGATTGCGGGCTCCGGAGGCTCGGCAAGCCGTGGTAGGCGCCCCTGCGCGCCGGCGGCATCGGCATAGCTCGGAGAGAGCGCTGTATTCGAGACCTGGCTCGACGCCAAACCAGCCCGCGCAAACTGAGCAGGATTCGGTTGGTCCAGATCAGGGATCACAACGACAAGCAGGAGACCCACTGCGGCGACACCGCTCGCCAGCGCGATATAGCGGCGCCGACGTCTCGCACGCTCGGCCTGGGCGGATTTAGCGCGTTGATTGCTTCTCGCAGGAGATAACGCTCGGGTGCCAGTGGCTGCTGACACGTTAGTACGATCGGATTTGGCGGGCGGCTCTGCGCCGCCCCACTGACCAGTCCAGTGCGTGGCATCATATGGCTCGGTCGCGCCACCCTTTCCGATGACGATTTGCCGATCTTCTTGTGCGCTCTCTGTCACGTCGCGCATGGAACAGACGCCTGTTCAGTTGGCGGCACCACGCCCTAGCCGCGATCGAGATGACCCCCGTCCGGAGGAGAACAGAAGGCGGGCATAGGGGCAGGAGATCGCACTAACGGGGTACCCCGCCTATGCTGCGCGCGGCACCGTCACCGTCGATGGCAAGCTCGTCGACAAGCCGTTCTGGACCAGGCGCGGAAGATCCTGGCTGCCGGCACCCGCAGAACGGCCCCAGATAGAGCGTGATGACTTGACTCGGAAACACCACCGTCATTCCGGGGCGATCCGCAGGATCGAGCCCGGAACCCAGAGCCGATGTGGGTTCTCAATG
This sequence comes from Bosea vaviloviae, assembly GCF_001741865.1. Lineage (NCBI taxonomy): Bacteria > Pseudomonadati > Pseudomonadota > Alphaproteobacteria > Hyphomicrobiales > Alloboseaceae > Allobosea > Allobosea vaviloviae. The sequence goes on along the minus strand of NZ_CP017147.1, from coordinate 1,632,386 downwards.
ATGCGCTCGCATGGCGAGCTTCGCTGATCGAGGGCATCGGTTCTGGGTTCCGGGCTCAGGCCTGCGGCCTGCCCCGGAATGACGGCGTGGTTCAGACCATGCTCATCAGACTTCTAGCGCGCGAGCTTCGTGCGCATGTCCTTGACCTGGGCCGGCGTCACCGCCGGGGCGGCGTTGCCCCAGCTGTTGCGGACATAGCTGAGAACGCTGGCGACCTCGGCGTCGCCCAGATTCCAGGCGAAGGACGGCATCGCCGGGGTCGTCGGCCTTGCCTTGGTCGTCCCGGCCTGGCTGCCCTCGAGCACGACGCGGATCAGGGAGGTCGGGTCATCGCCGTTGACCACCGGCGCCTTGGCCAGCTTCGGGAACAGGAAGGGCGCGCCCTCGCCCGAGCTGACATGGCAGGCCGAGCAGCGGTCGACGAAGATGGCCTTGCCGGCCAGCATCAGGGGGTCGCCGGCGTCGAGCGGCCGGGGCGGAGCGGTACCTGCGCCCTTGATGTCCTTGAGATAGGTCGCAACCGCGGTCAGATCGGCATCGGTCCAATATTGCGTCGAGTTCGCGACGACCTCGGACATCGGGCCAGACGCGATGTCGAAGCGGTTCGCACCGGTTTTCAGATAGGCGACGATATCCTCGGCCGCCCAGCCGCCGATGCCCTTATGGGCGTCATTGGTGATGTCGGGCGCGACCCAGCTCTGCAGGTTCCCGGCACGCAGGAACTGGTCGGTCTTGTCGGCACCGAGCAGGCTCTTGGGCGTATGGCAGGTGCCGCAATGCGCGGGTCCGTTGACGAGATAGGCGCCGCGATTCCATTCGGCTGATTTGGCCGGGTCGGGCTTGAACTCGCTGGGCGAGAAATTCAGCAGGTTCCAGCCGATCATCACCGTGCGGATGCTGAACGGAAAGGGCAATTGGTTCGAGACGACGCGGTTGCTGACCGGCTCGATCTTCTGGAAATAGGCCCAGAGATCGGCGATATCGGCCTCCGTCATCGCGGAATAGGCCGGATAGGGCATCGCCGGATAGAGCCGCTTGCCGCCCTTGCCGACGCCCTCCTTCAGCGCACCGCGAAAATCGGCATAGCTCCAATTGCCGATTCCGGTCTCGCGATCAGGCGTGATGTTCGATGGGATCAGCTTGCCGAAGGGCGTGTCGAGCGGCGCCCCGCCGGCAAAGGGCTGACCGCCGGGCTTGGTGTGGCAGGCGGCGCAATCGGCCAGGACGGCCTTGTAGCGACCCGCATTGATCCGGTCGAACAGGTCGGAAGCGAAGCCGCTCGCGCTGACGAGAGCGGCTGCGACGACGCCGGCGAGAAGCGCTGCCTTCTTCATGCCTGCACCAGCTTGCCGGGATTCTTTAGATAGTGGTTGCGGATCGCATCCGCAGCCCAGAAGGCGAGCGCGCCGACAGGGCCGGTCGGGTTCTTGCCGGCGTTCTGCGGGAAGGCCGAGGCGCCGACGACGAAGACATTGGGTACATCCCAGCTCTGCAGATGGCGGTTGACCGCGCTGGTGTTCGGATCCGTCCCCATGATCGCGCCGCCGGTGTTGTGCGTGCTCTGATAGGGCACGGAATTCCAGCCCTTGCGCGCCCGGCCGACCACCGCCTGCTTGCCACCGAGCGTGGTTGCGATCTGCTGCATGCGGTCGCTGACCCAGTTCGACATGCGGATGTCGTTATCGGGGAAATCGAAAGTGACGCGCAGCAAGGGCCGGCCGAAGCGGTCCTTATAGGTCGGGTCAAGGTCGAGATAATTGCCGCGCGCGGCGTAGGACGAGCCTTGCGAGCTGAAGGTCAGCGTATTGCCGTAATTCTGCTTGGCCGCCTTCTTCCAGGCGCTGCCCCAGCGCGGCGTGCCCGGCGGCGTCGGCCGGTAGGCGATCGGCCGGCCATTGGTCGGGATGCAGTTGATGCCGGCGCCACCGACGAAATCGAGAGCTGCGTGGTCGAAGGCATCGCCATTGTAGTCGTCGACCGTCTGGCCGAGCGCGCCCGCCGCGATGAAGGGGTTGAAGTTCTTGCCCTCGAAGAAGACCTGGGTCGAGGCATTGGTCTGATAGGCATAATTGCGCCCGACCGTGCCCGTGCCGGTCGCGGGGTCATAGGGCGTGCCGATCTTGGAGAGCAGCATCAAGCGGACATTGTGCAGGCCGTAGGCGTTGAGCAGCACGATATCGGCGGGCTGCTCGCAGAGTTCGCCGGTGACGTCGACATAGGTCACGCCCTTGGCCGTCTTGCCGTCGGATGCGAGATCGACCTTGAGCACCTCGCATTCCGTGCGCGCCTCGAAATTCGATTTGCGCATCAGCACCGGCAGGATCGTGGTGTGGGCGCTGGATTTCGAATAATTGGCGCAGCCGAAGCGCTCGCAGAAACCGCAGAAGGTGCACTGCCCCATCGCGATGCCGAGCGGATTGACATAGGCCTTGGAGAGATTGGCCGAAGGCGTCGGGAAGGGATGCAGGCCGATCGAGCGGGCGGCTTCCGCAAACAGCGTCGGCGCATAGGTCATCTGCATTGGCGGCAACGGATATTCCCGGCTGCGCGGCCCCTCGAAGGGATTGCCGCCGGCCTCGATCTTGCCGTTCAGATTGCCGGCCTTGCCGGAGATGCCGGCGAGATATTCGAAGCGGTCGAAGGAATTCTCCAGCTCGTCATAGCTGACGCCCCAATCCTGCACCGTCAGATCGGCGATGCGGCCTGCGCCATAGCGCTCGGTCAGATGCGTCTTCAGGACGAAATCGCTCGGGAAGAAGCGCCAGGTGTGACCGTTCCAATGCGTGCCCGCGCCGCCGACCCCGGTGCCCGGCAGAAAGGAGCCGTAATCGCGCATCGGCAGCGCCGTCTGCGAGATGTTGTTGCGCATCGTCATCGCTTCCTGCGCCGGCTGCAGGAACAGATCCTTGCGGATGGCGTAGCGCAATTCGTCAGGCGCATAGGCGACGTTGAAATCGGTCGCCGTATCGCGCCAGGGCCCGCGCTCGATCGCGACGACATCAAGCCCGGCATCGGTCAATTCATGCGCCAGGATCGCGCCCGTCCAACCGAGGCCGACGATGACGACATCCTTGCGGGGCAGTTTCCTCACCATCGTGCCTGATCCCGCCGGTTACTTGCTGCCGACCTTCCACTCCGGCCGCCCGGCGATCGAGAGCGGCGGCAGAGGGAAGGGCTGGTTATGGGCCGTGACGTAGTCGCGGTAATCGTAGCGGGCGCCGGGGAAGCCGAGCAGCTTCCAGCCCGCCATATCCTTGTTGCCGCCATAGATCGGGTCAGCGAAGAAGCCTTCCATCGTGTTCTGCAGCAGCAGGTTGAAGAAGCCGGCGGCGGCGGGATAGGCGACCTTGCCGGCGTCGAAATCGCCCAGCACCTTGTCCTGGTCGGTAGGGGCGAGATCGGCAAAAGCTTTGCCGGCGAATTGAGCCCGAACATGCTGCGCCAAGGCGGCAAGCCCGGCCCGGTAGCGCGCCACCGGCGCCTCGGCCCCCTGATAACCCTGCGTCGGCAGGCCGGGCAGGAACGGGCCTTGCGTATAAAGCCGCTCGGACGAGCCGTAGCTGCCGGCAAGCTGGCGATCGATGAAGGTCGCGCAACCCGCCTCCTTGCCGCCGATGCTGAGATCGTCTGCCGGGATCAGGCGATCGACGATGGCCTCGACCATGCGCGCCTCGTCAGGCGTGAAGACGTACCAGCGCCCTCCGGGCAGCGGCTGCGGCGGCAGCGCCGCGAACGGCTTCCAAGGCAAGGTTCCGGAGTGCTCGGCCGCCTTCGCGCCTGCGATGGAGGCGACGAGCAAGGTCATGCCTGTCGAAGAAAGAAAACCGCGGCGACTGGGGCGAAACGGTGTGGATCGTGTCATTCAGGCCTCGACTGTCCGCGTCGCTGGTCGGGCAAGCCGCAGCCATTGCAAGAGCAGGATGCGAAAAAGTGGGAACCGGTTTTTTGCATCGATCCTGCTCTCACTTTTAGATGAGAGCCGGATGATTTCAGATGGGATCACCTCGTGAGCTCATCTGAAATCATCCGGCTCGAGCGAGGCGAGGCTCTACTTTCGATTGAGAACAATCAATATCCAGCCAGAGCGATGCTGCCATCCCCCTGATGCATGGAACCGCCCAAGCAGGAGGTCGCAGCATGCCGGGCGCCCCTTCCATCGCTGCGCGTCATATGCTGAGAGATGAGGGGCGATCAGCTTGTCTCGACGCAACACCGGCCCGGCCCAAGGAATTGCGAACCAAGCAATTGCGAAGCAAGCCATCACGAAGGATGAAGGCATTCCGATGCAAGTTCTCGATCACAATACCCAGCCCCTGGAAAAGTGGCGTGACGGCGTGATGACCCTGATGCGGGCCTCGGCAACGGTGCAGAGCAAGCAATTATGCATCTTCGACCAGTTCTGCGACCCGGGGCTGGGCGCCCCGATGCATATTCATGCGGTCGAGGAGGTGCTCGAGGTTTATGAGGGTACGGCCGAGATCTACCTGCGCAATGAGAGCATGATCGTGACGGCCAATCAGTCTGTGCTGATCCCGGCCGGCGCCCGCCACGGCTTCAAGAATGTCGGCACCGGCATTCTGCGCGTGCGCGCAACCTTGGCCGCCGCCATTTTCGAGGCGTCCTATGACGACCGTAACGAATTGTCACGGCGTTACGTGCCGCAGGACGCATGACCCTTCCCGGCGAGAAATGACGCTTCCCCGCGCGGGAGCAGGGAAGCGCCCAGGCTACTTGCCTGCTCTTGATGCGGTGTCCTGGGTGAGCGGAACGATGAGGCGGTCGATATCGCCCGGCTCCGGGATGTGAATATACTCGATCGCGCGGACCGAGGCCTTGAGACCGCTCAGCACCGAGTCCGTGCCCGATGCGAAGACGATGACATCGGCATCGTCACGAGCCAGGGGTGCATCGCCTAGCCGGCTCCAGCCGAGCGCACCTTCGAGACATGAGGCGCGAAGCGCAGCACGCCCGCCCTCATGATCGGCAGGAATTCGGGAAACCGCGCCACAAGGAGCACGCGTGCCATCGGATCGATGGAGGCGAGCGCACGTCTGGTCTCTTCCGAAGGAATGAAGCGCCTTTTCATTGCAGCCGCGACGCCTCTTCCCTTCTCCCGGATGGGAGAAGGTGCCCCGCGCCCTTGCCGTTAATCTTGAGGTCTTGCCCCGACAAATTGGCGATCACCACCGGCGCGGGATTGTTGCGAGCGCCGGCTTGCTCCGTCGCGGCGCTCATAGCGCGCCAGAAAGAGCGCGATCCCCTCCTCGATCTGCTCCTCGATTTCGGCCTTCGGAGGCAGTTCCAGGGACAGCATCCCCCTGACGTCGAGATCGCCCCGGATGATGCTCAGGAATTGCCGGGCAGCCAGGCTTGGATTGGGGACATCGAGGAGAGCCTTTTCATCCGCCAGGGTGAAAAAGCGGGCGAGCCTTTCCGTCACCACCAGTGGCCCAGCCTCGAACACGACGCGACCGATGCCCGGAAAACGCGGGACCGCCCCGATAGCCGCGCGCCACAACCGCACGCATCGCGAGGCCGTGAAAATGTCGATGAAGTTCCGGGCGACGCGATTGAGCGCCGTCGGGACATCGTCAACCTCGACATCGGAGAGCCAGATCGTGTCGGTGATGCGCTTGGCTTCATCGGTCACAACGGCCTCGAACAAGGCTTCCTTATTGGCGAAATGAACATAGAGCGTCGCCTTGGAGACCCCGGAGACCCGCGTGACCATGTCCATGGTGACGGCGTCGAAGCCGTATTCGAGAAACAAATCGCACGCCGCGACCAGGATCTGCTCCACCTTCCGGCTGCGGCGATCGGGTCGCATCTCGACGTTTTTCATGCCACCTTCCGGCGGGTTGTTGTTGCGGGTTCCTGGCGTCACGCCGTTTTCGCCCTCTTTTTGAACTGTACCGTTTAGTTTCCTCTTGACTTCTGACAGAGCGCAAGGCATCCGTCAACGAAATAAACTGAACCGTTTAGTTTAGCAGGTATTCGATGGCACAGTCTCGACAAGACAGGCTATGGCGACCGCGGCGCAGCGCCGGGCCAGGTTTGGGCGTCCTTGCGCTGCTGGCGCTCGCCGGCTGCAAGGATTCCGCGCCGGTTGATGCGCAACCGCCATTGGCGGTGCTGACGCAGACGGCCAGGCCCACACCGCGCGCCCAAACCGTTTCGCTCACGGGCGAGATCAAGGCCCGCATCCAAAGCGATCTGTCCTTCCGCTTCGCCGGCCGCATCGCGACGCGCAGCGTCGATGTCGGGGACCGCGTCGTGGCCGGCCAGATTCTCGCCACGCTCGAGACCACCGAGCAGAAGGCCGACACGGATTCGGCGACGGCGAGCGTACAGGCCGCCGAGGCGACGTTGCGCCAGGCGAGCGCCACCTTCGAGCGGCAGAAATCGCTGCTCGCCAACGGCTATACGACGCAACGCAGCTACGACAACGCCAATGAAGCCTATCGGGCAGCGCAAGCCTCGCTCGACAGCGCGAAGGCCAATCTCGCCACCGCGCAGGACCAGCTCTCCTACACGGCCCTGCGCGCCGAAGCGCCCGGCATCATCACCGCGCGCAATGCCGAGGTGGGGCAAGTCGTCGAGGCGGCGCAAGCCGTCTTCACCGTCGCCCGGGACGGCGCGCGCGATGCGGTTTTCGACGTCTACGAGGCGCTGCTCGTGCAGAAACCGGCCGACGGCCATGTCGAGATCACGTTGATCTCGAATCCCGCCATCAAGGTCACAGGCACGGTGCGAGAGGTCGCGCCGGTCGTCGACCCCACGACCGGGTCGGTCAGGGTCAAGATCGGCATCGATCAGCCGCCGCCGGAGATGACGCTCAGTGCCGCCGTCTCCGGGGTCGGCCGCTTCCAGCCCCGTGATGTCTTCGCGCTGCCATGGACGGCGTTCTTCACGCAAGGCGGCAAGGCGGCAGTCTGGGTGGTCGATCCGAAAAGCCGCGCTGTCTCGCTCAAGCCCGTCGTCATCGACATCTACCGGACCGGCGAAGTGCTGATCCGCAGTGGATTGAGCGCCGGCGATATCGTGGTCACCGGCGGGGCGCAGCTTCTCAGGCCGGGCCAGGTCGTCGCGCCCACCGAGCAGCAACCGACGGCGCTCCTGCCGGCCAGGGCGGGGAATGCAGGATGAAACACATCGCCACATTCGCCGCCGTGGGAGCCGCCCTGGCGCTCGCGGGCTGCAATTCCGAGACAAACTCGAACACCAAAGCGGCACCGCCTGCGCGCCCCGTGCTGTCGATCGTCGTGAAGCCCAATAGCGACAAGACGATCGGCTTCACCGGCACGATCCAGCCGCAATATCAGACGGAGCTGGGCTTCCGGGTGCTTGGACGGTTGGTCGCGCGCAACGTCAATGTCGGCGACCTCGTCAAGGCCGGGCAGAGCCTGGCCCAGCTCGACCCCTTCATCCTCGCGCTTGCGCTCCGCGCCGCCGAGGCCGATCTGGTCAAGGCGCGCGCGCAGCTTGCGAACACCACCGCCGCCGAAAACCGGATCTCGATCCTGCTCGGGCGGCAGATCTCGAACCAGGCGGATTTCGACACCGCGCAGCAGGCCAAGGAAGCGGCCGCCGCCGCCGTGCAGCAAGCCGAGGCCAATCTGGCAAAGGCGCGCGAGCAGCTCGGCTACACCACGCTCAATGCCGACATTGACGGCGTGGTGACCACGACCGACGCCGAGGTCGGACAGATGGTCGCCGCCGGCAAGCGCGTGGTTTCGCTCGCCCGGACCGATATTCGCGAGGCCGTTGTCGATCTTCCCGACGACCGCGCGCAGCTGCTGGCGGCGGGAGCGCCGTTCGAGGTTCATCTCCAGGCCGACCCTCTGGTCAAGGCCAATGGAAAAGTCCGCGAAATCGCGCCGCAGGCCGATGCCGCGACCCGGACCCGGCGGATCAAGATCACGCTCGAACAGGCCAGCGAGGCGTTCCGGCTTGGCGCGACGGTGACGGCGACGCCATTGGAGGCGACGACGTCGACGATCGACGTGCCGCTCTCGGCCCTGCTCGAGCGCGACGGCGCAACCCGTGTCTGGATCGTCGACACCGCCGCCAAGACCGTGAAGACGGTGCCGGTCCAGGTCGCGGAGCGCAATGGACGCAGCGCCCGGATCGCCAGCGGATTGGAGGCTGGCGCACGCCTCGTCGTGGCGGGCGTCAACAGCCTGTCCGAGGGGCAGGCCGTCAAGATGGATGAGAGGACTACCCGGTGAAGAGCTTCAACCTCTCCGACTGGGCGCTGCAGCACCGCTCGCTCATCTGGTATTTCATGATCGTGGCTTCGGTCATGGGCCTGTTCTCCTATTTCAACCTCGGCCGGGCCGAGGACCCTGACTTCACCATCAAGACGATGATCATCCAGGCGCGCTGGCCAGGCGCCACCGTCGAGGACACGATCAGCCAGGTCACCGACCGGATCGAGAAGAAGCTCGAGGAACTCGACAGCTTCGATTACGCCAAGAGCCTCAACATGCCGGGGCAGACGACGATCTTCGTCAACCTCAAGGACACGACCAGGGCCAAGGACATCCCCGCGATCTGGGTCAAGATCCGCAACATGATCGGGGACATCAAGGGACAGTTTCCCGACGGCATCGTCGGCCCCTTGTTCAACGACAATTTCGGCGACGTTTACGGCAATGTCTACGCCTTCACCTCCGACGGGCTGAGCCAGCGGCAATTGCGCGACTATGTCGAGGATGTCCGCGCCAAGGTCCTGACGGTTGCCAATGTCGGCAAGGTCGACCTCGTCGGCGCGCAGGACGAAGTCATCTATCTCGAATTCTCGACACGCGAGATCGCGGCGCTGGGCATCACCCAGCAAATGGTGGTCGACACGCTGAGGGCGCAGAATGCGATCTCGCCCTCCGGCACCATCGAGGCCAAGGGCGAGCGCATCAGCGTGCGCGTCGGCGGCCAGTTCACCTCCGAAGAAAGCCTGCGGGCGATCAATCTGCGCATCAACGACCGCTTCTTCCGGCTTGGCGACGTCGCCACCATCAGCCGCGGCTATGCCGATCCGCCGACATCCCTGTTCCGCGTCGGCGGGCAACCCGCGATCGGGCTCGCCATCGGCATGAAGCCCAACGCCAACCTGCTCCATTTCGGCGAGGCGCTGAAGGCCGAGATGGCCAAGATCGAGGCGGAACTGCCGATCGGTGTCGGCGTGCATCTGGTCTCGGACCAGCCCGCGATCGTGGAGGAGGCCGTCGGCGGCTTCACCAAGGCACTGGCCGAGGCGGTCGCGATCGTGCTCATCGTCAGCTTCATCAGCCTGGGCGCGCGCGCCGGCTTCGTAGTGGCGCTGACGATCCCGCTCGTGCTCGCCATCACCTTCGTCTTCATGGAGCTCACCGGCATCTCGCTGCAGCGCATCTCGCTCGGCGCGCTGATCATTGCGCTCGGCTTGCTCGTCGACGACGCCATGATCGCCGTCGAGATGATGGTGGCGCGGCTCGAGGTCGGCGACACGCTCCAGAAGGCCGCGACCTATGTCTACACCTCGACGGCCTTTCCGATGCTCACCGGCACGCTGGTGACGGTGGCGAGCTTCATTCCGGTCGGCCTCAACGGCAGCGCCGCGGGCGAGTTCACCTTCACGCTCTTCGTCGTCATCGCCGTGTCGCTGCTCGTCTCCTGGGTGGTCGCGGTGCTGTTCGCGCCGCTGCTCGGCGTCACGCTGCTGCCCAAGACGATGAAGCAGCATCACGACGGGCCCGGGCGGTTGACCCGCGCCTTCAACCGGACCTTACGCGCCTGCGTGCGCTGGAAATGGCTGACGATTGCGGCAACGGTGGCACTGTTTGCCCTCTCGGTCGGCGGCATGCGCTTCGTCCAGGAACAGTTCTTCCCGTCCTCCGACCGGCGTGAGCTGATCATCGACTGGACCGTCCCACAGAACGCCTCGATCACGCAGACGCGCGACCAGATGGACCGTTTCGAGAAGCAGGCCCTCGTCGGCGAGCCCGATATCGAGCATTGGTCGTCCTATGTCGGCCAGGGCGCGGTGCGCTTCGTGCTGTCCTACGACGTCCAACCGGCGAGCCCGAACTTCGGGCAGATCGTCATCGTGACGAAGGACATCGCCGCGCGCGATCGCCTGCGCCCCAAGCTGAAGGCCATTCTCACACGCGATTTCGTCGGCACCGACGCCTTCGTCCATCTGCTCGACATCGGTCCCCCGGTCGGCCGTCCGATCCAGTACCGGGTCAGCGGACCCGACATCCAGACGGTGCGCGCTCTGGCGCAGAAGGTCGCCAGCACGATCGGGCAGAACAAAGACCTGGGCGACATCGTCTATGACTGGAATGAGCCCGGCCGTGTCGTGAAGGTCGATGTGCTGCAGGACAAGGCGGCCCAGCTCGGCATCACCTCGGAAACGATCGCGACCGCCCTGAACAGCATCGTCAGCGGCGTAACCACGACACAGGTGCGCGACAGCATCTACCTGATCAATGTCATGGGCCGGGCGCGCGACGCCGAGCGTTCCTCGATCGACACGCTGCAGAACCTGCAGGTCCAGAGCAGTGCCGGCAAAACAGTCCCGCTCGCGGCGATCGCCAATTTCCGCTACGAATCCGAGCAGCCCGTGGTCTGGCGGCGCGACCGCCTGCCGACGGTGACGGTCAAGGCCAATGTCGTCACCGCGTTGCAGCCGGCAACCGTGGTCAAGGCCCTCGAACCGAGCCTGCGCGAGATCATCACGACGCTGCCGGCCGGCTACAAGATCGTCACCGGCGGCGCGGTCGAGGAAAGCGCCAAGGGCCAGGGGCCGATCGTCGCGATCGTGCCCGTGATGCTCTTCGCCATGGCCACGATCCTGATGATCCAGCTGCAGAGCTTCCAGCGATTGTTCCTGGTCGTCGTGGTGGCGCCGCTGGGCTTGATCGGCGTGGTCTCGGCGCTGGTGCCCAGCGGCGCGCCGCTCGGCTTCGTCGCCATTCTGGGCGTGCTGGCGCTGATCGGCATCCTGATCCGCAACTCGGTCATCCTCGTCGTCCAGATCGAGCATCTGCGGGATGAGGGCCGGGATGGCTGGACCGCCGTGGTCGAGGCGACCGAGCACCGCATGCGGCCGATCCTGCTCACCGCGGCAGCCGCCAGCCTCGCGCTGATCCCGATCGCGCGCGAGGTCTTCTGGGGGCCGATGGCCTACGCCATGATGGGCGGCATCATCGTCGGAACGGTGCTGACGCTGCTGTTCCTGCCGGCGCTCTATGTCGCCTGGTTCCGGCTGAAGGAGCCGGAAGCGCCGACCGAGACGGCCCATCCCGCGGCTACCGGCTGAGCGCGACCACCTGGCCGCCTCACTCCGCCTTCAATCCCTTGTGAATGGCGCAGATATAGTCCGGCCCGATCCCGCAGCAGCCCCCGATGATCCTGGCGCCGCGCCGGCGCCAGTCCTGGGCCCAGCCGAGATAGCGTTGCGGAGCGACATCCTCACGCAGCGCGGAGATGCCCTCATTGGCCGCGGCTTCGCCGGTCTTCTCCGGGAAGGCGTTCGCATAGACGCCGACCGCGATGTCGCTGTCGCCGAGCACCTGCGCGGCGATGTCGACGGCGGGGCCCATGACCTCCGGCCGGCTGCAATTGAACAGCACCGCTTGCGCGCCCGCTTGCCGGATCGCGGCAACCGCGTCGGCCACGGCTTCGCCCGAGCGCAGCCGAGCCTCGGTCCGGTTGATCTCATCATCCTGCAGCGTGAACGAAACCCAGATCGGCCGTCCGGTCGGGACGACCGCGGCGCAAGCCGCCAGGGCCTCCGCAATGCAGCTCTGGGTCTCGGCCAGGAACAGATCGACATGAGGCAGCAGGGCCTCCACCAGATGGTCGAGCATCACTGGTGCGCGCGCGGCGTCGAACAGCTCCGGCTGATAGGATCCAAACAAAGGCGGCAGCGAGCCCGCGACCCGCACGACACGGCCCGCCCGCTCGGCCGCCTCGTCGGCTGCCTGCCGCGCCAGCTTGCCGGCGAGCCCCGCCAGCCGCGCGCCATCGCGTGCAAAACGCTCTTCCCCGATATGGAACGGCACCAGCGCATAGCTGTTGGTGGTGACGATCTCCGCCCCGCTGGCGATGAATGAACGATGCGCCGCGAGCACCGTGTCGGGTGCCTCCATCAAGGCCAGCGCCGACCATTCAGGCTGGCGGAACGGCGCGCCCATGCGCTCCAGCTCCCGCCCCATGCCGCCATCCAGCACGGTCACGCCAGCGCTCGTCGTCATCTCACTCTCCCGATCCGATAGAGCATTGCGCGAAAAAGTGGGTACCGGTTTTTCGCAAGAGCAATGCTCTAAACTTTGAGTATCGATCACGTTTTTCGCATTCGGACGGAACCGTCCGAATGCGACGTGATCGAGGGGATAATCAACGCGTGGAGCGCCTGGCTTCGAGCGCGGCATATCCCTTGAGGTCCTCTGCCAGGCTGACGGCGATATGCTGCCGCACCGCCTCTTCCGCCTGGTGCGGCGAGCCGCTCAGGAGGGCATCGACCAGGGGGCGATGGCTTTCCTCCAGGGGATAACGCTGCGGCCAGTGCTCCTCCGACCAGCGATAGAGCCACTCCATCTTGGCCGACAGGGCGGCGTACCGGTGGATCAGATGCTGGTGTCCGGTCAGCTCGACGGTGGCGCGGTGCAGATCGAGATCGGCAGCCACGCGCTGATCCAGCGGCTCCGCCTCCGCAGGACCCAGCCTTGCGAAAGCCTCCCGCAGCCGCTCACCCGCCGCTTCAGTCGAGCGTTCCGCCAGAATGCGCGCGGCCAGGCCCTCCAGCGCTTCGCGCAGCGTATAGATCTCCCATATGACCTGCGCGTTCAGCGGCGCCACCCGCCAATTGGAATATGGCGCGCGGACGACGAGTTCGTTGCCCTCCAAGGCGAACAGCGCCGTGCGGATCGTCCCCCGGCCGACGCCCAGCCGGCTCGACAGCGCGATCTCGGTCAGCGTCTCGCCAGGGGCAAGCCGGCCGCGCACGATGTCCTCTTGGAGGCGCAACGTGGCGATATCGGCCAGACTCAGCCGCTCGATGGGCAGTGAGAGGTGGGGATCGGACGACACGGCGTACCTTCAGTTCAATCGACAGGACCTGCAGTTCAATCGACAGGACCTGCAGTTCAATCGACAGGACCGGCCTGGCCCCGGACGAAACGGCGACAGCGCTCGGAAACCGGATCGAGGAAGACCTGCTGCGGCGGACCCGCCTCCTCGATGCGGCCTTCATGCAGATAAATGGCGTGGCTGGAAACCTCGCGTGCGAAGGCCATCTCATGCGTCACGATCAGCATGGTGCGGCCCTCCTCGGCCAAAGCGCGGATGACGCGCAGGACCTCGCCCACCAATTCAGGATCGAGCGCCGAAGTCGGCTCGTCGAAGAGCAAGGCGCGGGGCCGGCTCGCCAGCGCCCGGGCGATCGCCACGCGCTGCTGCTGGCCGCCGGAGAGATGTGCCGGCCAGGCATCGCGCTTATCCGCCAGACCGACCTTGGCGAGCATGGCCTCGGCCTCCTCGCGGCATTCGGCGCGGGGCCTGCCCTGCACATGCAGCGGCACCTCCATGACATTCTGCAGCGCAGTCATATGCGGCCAGAGGTTGAAGCTCTGGAACACGAAGCCGATCTGCCCACGCAGCCGGCGAACCTTCTGCCGCTCCGCACGCGAAAACCGGTGCACCGAGCCGGTCAGGACGATCGTCTCGTCCCCGACCGTGACCTCGCCCTGATCGGGAATCTCGAGGAATGGGATGCAGCGCAGCAAGGTGCTCTTGCCCGAGCCGCTGGAGCCGATGATCGAGATGACGTCGCCATCGCGAGCCTCGAGATCGATGCCGCGCAGCACCTCCTGCCTGCCGAAGCTCTTATGGATATTGGCCAGTCGGACCGTTGTCGGGGTTCGAACCGTTGTCGGATTCATGCCGGGCTCCGGTCGAGGGCGGGGCTGCGATGGGTCGAAAGCCGGGCTTCCAGCCAATGGACGAGGCGCGTGATCAAGGTGACGAGCACGAGATAGATCACCGCCGCGCACAGGAAGACCTCGATCGCGCGATAGCTCTGCGAGACCTCGGCCCGGGCGAGGCCCGTCACCTCCATCAAGGTCACGACACTGGCGAGCGAGGTCGCCTTGACCATGCTGGTCACCTCCGCCCCATAGGCCGGCAGCGCCTGGCGGAAGGCCAGTGGCAGAACGATGCGGCGCAGCATGGTCGGGCGCGACATGCCGGCGACCTTGGCGGCCTCGATCGCCCCGCTCGACACGGCGCGGAGGCCGCCGCGCAGGATCTCCGAGGTGTAGGCGGCGTCATTCAGCATGAGCGCCAGGACGGCGCAGACATAAGGCTCGCGCAGGAGCGGCCAGAGCAGCGAATGCCGCAGCGCCGGAAACTGGGCGAGCCCGTAATAGATCAGGAAGATCTGGATCAGCAGCGGCGTGCCGCGAAAGATGTAGACATAGAAATTCGCAAACTGCGCGCCGAGCCAGGACGAGGCCCGCAGGCCCGAGAGCATGAGCGCGAGGACCGCGCCGCCGCTCAGGGACAGCACGGCGAGACTCAGCGTCAGCGGCAGGCCTGCCAGCAGCTTCGGAAACACCTCGGCGATGAAAGCGAGATCCACGCCGCTAGCCCCCCACCCGCATGGCCGGCTGGCCGCGCATGGCCCGCCATTCCGCGATGCGGAAGACGAGCCCTGAGACCGTAGTGATCGCAAGGTAGATCGCGCCGCCGGCCAGGAAGAACAGGAAGGGCAGTTCCGTCGAATTCGCCGCGACGCTGACGGCGCGCAATGTCTCGACCAGGCCGGTCACCGAGACCAGCGCCGATTCCTTGATCACCGACTGCCATTGGTTGCCCAGCCCCGGCAAAGCGGTCCGCAGCGCCTGCGGCGCGATGATGCGCCGGAACATGGTCCAACGCCTCATGCCCGTGACCCGCGCGGCTTCCAGCGTTCCCGGCGGAATGGCGTGGAAGGCGCCACGCAGCACCTCCGCTTGCGCCGCACCGGAGATCAGCCCGATGGCGAGCGAGCCCGCGACGAAGCCGCTGATCTCGACGGGGCCGGTATGGCCGAACTGGTTGGCGATCGTGGTGACGAGCTGGCGGCCGCCGAAATAAAACAGGTAGATCACCAGCAGGTCCGGAATCCCGCGCAGCACCACGCCATAGATGTCGGCGGCGCGGCGCAGCACGGGCGGCCCCGCGATCTTGGCCCAGGCGCAGAGCGTGCCCAGGACGAGCCCGCAGGCGAAGGCGCAGGCCGAGACGGCAAGCGTCGTCAGCCCCGCGGTCAGCAAAGCGTGCCCCCAGCCTTCGGGGCCGAAACCTAGCAGGGTGAAAGCCTCGCCCATCCGCGCCGTATCGTCCGCTGCGTCAGAGCGCGGGCGTAATGTCGATCTCGAACCATTTCAGCGCGAGGCGCTTCAGCGTGCCGTCCTCCGCCACGGACTTCAGCGCCTTGTCGAAGAGTTCCTTGAGCTCGGGATCGCCCTTGCGCAGCCCGACCGCCGAGCCCTGCCCGAGCAGGCCACCGGCGAAGACATAGCCCGAGGCGATCATCTCGCCATTCGACTTCTTGGCGGAGGCGTTGAGGTTGATCGCCGAAGCCATCACCGCATCGACACGCCCGCTCTTGAGGTCGAGGAAGGTATCGGGGCCGGACGAATAGGTGCGGATGGTGACGACGTCCTTGAGATATTTGGTCAGGAAGTCGTTTTGGATCGTCGCGACCTGCACGCCGATGGTCTTGCCGGCGAGCGGCTTGGCCATCTCCTCGACCGCCGCCTTCGTTGCGGCCTCATCGGCCAGCTGGATCCGTGTGCCCGTGCCCGGCAGCGACTTGACGGCGCCATCCTTCATGATGGCGAGGCCCGACGGAGCCGCGGCATAAGGCGTCGAGAAGGCGATGACCTCCTGGCGCTTGGGCGTGATCGAAACCGCGTCCATGATCGCGTCGTATTTGCCGTCGGTAAGCCCGGCGATCATGCCATCCCAGGCCTGCGCGATCATCTCGCATTTGATGTTCATGCGCGCGGACAATTCCTGCAGCAACTCCGGCTCGAAGCCGATCAGGCGGCCGTCGGGCGCATGCATGTTGTAGGGGGGAAAGGCGCCTTCGGTGGCGACGCGGATGACCTTCCAGTCCTTGGCGCTGGCGCTGCGGGGCGCGGTTCCAAATACGAGTCCGGCAGCGGCGCCGAGGCCGAGGGTCAGGAAGGACGAACGGGTGATCTTCACGCCGGAATCTCCAACGAAGGGGTTTGAACAGGGCTAGAGGCTATTATGAAAGGACATCGACCGCGGTGCGCACGAGCGCCGCCACGCCCAGGCCGATGCAGCGCTCGTCGGGCTGGTAGTCGGAGTTGTGCACGCGGTCATTGCGCCCGGGCTGGGACGCTCCGACCAGCAATTGGCAGGACGGGATGCGCTCGGAGAAATAGGAGAAATCCTCCGCGCCGAAGCGCCCTTCGAGCTGGTCGATCACGTCCGCCCCGAACTGGGCCGAGACGGAGCGAACCGCGGCATCGACCACGCCATCGTCATTCACCAGCGCCGGCGCGCCGCGGATATAGGAGATCTCGCAGGTCACGCCCATGGCCGCGCCGACGCCCTCGCAGATGCGGCGGAAGGTGGCTTCCATCGTGTCGCGCGAGGCCGCCGAGCGGCAGCGGACCGTGCCCTGGAACATGCAGCTGTCGGGAATGATGTTGTGGGTCGAGCCGCCGGCGATGTGGCCGATCGTCAGCACAGCCGACTGCGAGGGGTCCATGACGCGGGAAATCGCCGTCTGCAGCTGCATGATCATAGCCGAGGCCGCGACGATGGGATCGACTGCCGCATGGGGACGCGCGGCATGGCCGGAGCGGCCATGGATGATCACGTCGAACTCGTCGCTCGACGCCGTCGAGGCGCCGCGGACATAGCCGAACCGACCGACCGGCATCTCCGGCCGGTTGTGGAAGGCGAGCGCCATCGCCACGCCATCGGCGGCTCCGTCGGCGACCATCGCAGCCGCTCCGCTCTCGACCGTCTCCTCCGCCGGCTGGAAGACGAGGCGGACGCTGCCGCGCAGCATCGGCGCCAGGTTCTTCAGCACCATGCCCGCCCCAAGCAAGGTGGCGGTGTGGATGTCGTGGCCGCAGGCGTGCATCTTGCCGGGAATGGTGCTGGCGAAGGGCAGGCCGGTCAGCTCCTCCATCGGCAAGGCGTCCATGTCGGCGCGGATCAGCAGGCACGGCCCGGGCGCCCCGCCCTCGATCTCCGCCACGACGCCGACGCGCCCGACGCCGCGCTGCGGCTTCAGCCCGATCCGCTCCAGCTCCGATGCGACCAGCGCCGCCGTCCGCACCGTCTCGAAACCGACCTCGGGATGGGCGTGGATATCGCGGCGCAAGGCGATGAGCGCCGGCTCGATCGCCTCCACCTGGTCGGCGATGGCGCGGGTCAGTTCGTTCGGGCGATCAAGGGACATCAGCACACTCAAGGCCATCTTGAAAATTGCGGCGGCATCTAGCCATAGATTCAGCCCTCTCGCAACATGATCGAGGATCGACAATCGACAATATCGGCCTATCCTGTGCGCGATGATCCCCGCCGACGAGACCCCGATGCACGCCGCCACGGTGCTGGCCCAACTCGACCATTACCTGGACCCGGAGACCGGAGGGCTCGTACCGTCGATCCATCCGGCGGTCACGCACGCCCCGCCTGGAGATGCGGCGATGGGCACCGGTTCGACCGCCTCGCGCTATGCGCGCTCCGGCAATAGCGGCGCCACGGTCGCGGAGCGCGTATTGGCCCAGCTTGAAGGCGGAGCGGCCGCCGCGGTCTTCAGCGCTGGCGCGTCGGCAGCCCAGGCTGTCCTGGCCAATCTGCGGCCCGGCGACCATCTCGTGCTGGATTCGGCGGCCTATTATGAATTCGGCGCCATCATCGAGAGGTTCGGCCAGCGCTGGGGCGTAACCGTGGCCCGCGCGGATATGTGCTGCCCCGAGACCGTGCGGCAGGCCATGCGCCCGGGCGAGACGCGGCTGGTCTGGGCGGAGTGTCCCAGCAACCCGCTCTGGCGCGTGCCGGATATCACCGCGCTGGCGGCCATCGCGCATCAGGGTGGCGCGCAGCTCCTGGTGGACGCGACGGTTGCGACGCCGGTGCTGTGCCGGCCGCTGGATTTCGGCGCCGATCTCGTCCTGCACTCGGCGACCAAATATCTGAACGGCCATGGCGATCTCGTCGCCGGCGCGCTCATCACGGCGCAGGCCGGAGCGGCCTGGCAGGAGATCCTCGCCTCGCGGGTAGCGCATGGCAGCGTCCTGCCGCCCTTCGAAGCGTGGCTCCTGCTGCGCGGCATGCGTTCGCTCGCCTTGCGCGTCGAGCGCGCCTCACAGACGGCACTGAAGATCGCCACGACCCTGGCCACGCATCCCGGGGTCGGCGCGGTGCATTATCCCGGCCTGCCCGGCGACCCGCACCATGAGCTGGCCCAGCGGCAATTCCTGGGCGGCTTCGGCGGCATGCTGTCCTTCGAGATCGCCGGTACGGCGGCGGATGCGCTGGCCATATGCGAGCGGACAGCGGTGTTTCGCCGCTCGACCTCGCTAGGCTCGACGGAGAGCCTGATCGAGCATCGGCGCAGCACGGAGGGCGAGCGCTCCACCTGTCCGGAGGCGTTGATCCGACTCTCGATCGGCCTGGAGCACGCGGAAGATCTGATCGTCGATCTGCAGCGCGCTTTGAGCGGCATGCGCCGCATGGCGGAGGCGCCCTTAGCCGAGATGATCTAGAAGAACGATCGTCGCCGCCCGCAGGCGATTGTCTGAAAGGGACCGGCATTGGCATTCCTGAGCGAGAGCGAGCCCGCGCGCGGCGTTCCCCTGGCCGTCGTTCCCGGCATTTCCCGCATCGTCGCCAGGAATCCGAGCCTGATGACCTATCACGGCACGAACACCTATCTGATCGAGACCGGCGACGGCTTCATGGTTCTCGATCCCGGCCCCGATGATGTCGGCCATCTCGACGACATCCTGAAGGCGACGGGCGGCGCCGTCTCCGCGATCCTGCTCAGCCACACCCATTCCGACCATCTCGGCGCGACGGCGGCGCTGAAGGCCCGCACCGGCGCCAAGACCTATGCGTTTCATCTCAGCGCCGACGACGCCTTCATACCCGACATTCTCCTGCGGGACGGCGACAGCGCGGCGGGCATGCTCGCCATCCACACCCCGGGGCATGCCAGCGACCATCTCTGCTTCGCCTATCGAGACGGAATCCTGTTCAGCGCCGACCATGTGATGTCCTGGTCGAGCAGCATCGTCTCCCCGCCCGGCGGCGACATGGCCGACTATGTCAGGAGCCTGCGCCTGATGATGGCCCGCGACGACCGGCTCTATCTGCCGGGACATGGGCCGCCTTTGCCCGATCCCAGGCCCTATGTGCAGGAATTGCTCGACCGCCGGCTCAAGCGCGAGAATGAGATCGCGGCGGCTCTCGCCGCCGGCCCGCTGGGCACCCTGGATCTGGTCGACCGGCTCTATTCCAAGACCGACCCCTGGCTGCGGCTCGCGGCCGAGCGCAATGTCGTGGCCCATCTCCTCAAGCTGAAATCCGAAAGACGCGTCGAGGACAAAGGAGATTTGTGGGCTACCCCGGAGGCTTGAGCGCCTCTACCGCGAGCGCATCGACGGACGCTCCAAGACCGGCGCGGAAACCGATCTCGCCCGCAAGGCCGATGCGATCGAGCGCGAACTGCGCCTCGCCGGCCTGCGGGCCGAGCGCGACGAAATCTACCGCGTCGCCCGGGCGCGCGGCACCTCGGACGAGATCGCCAGGAAGCTGGTCAGGGAAATCGACCTGCTGGAAGCGCGTTTCTCCCGGCTTGAGCGTCAACCGCCTGCAAGACGCATCGCGAGGCTTCGCACCTGATCGTCAAGTGAGGGGGAGAATTGCCTCATTCGCGGGCAACCTCCGTCCATCAGGGAAAGCGCCGCCACCCCGATAAGACTAAAGGTTGATACTCCGGAGCGGCGCGCCCCATATTCTCGGTTGCCCACGCAACCAGTCCGCCCTAACTCTTTGAAGACTTGGCATGTCCTGCCAGCTGCGGGAACGCGCCCTTGACTGTCGTCGAGGGTACGCTGCGCAGCGCAGGCCACCGACAGACCGTTTAGAATAACAATAAAAAGCATCAATTCCGAGCAAATCGGAAGAATGAACCATGCAATAGGGATGGAAACCATGACGATGAAGAAATGGCTCGCCGCCGCAGCTTTCAGCGCTGCCATGACTGGGGCGGCCTATGCCCAGCAGACCGTCAAGATCGGCATCAGCGGCCCCTATACTGGCGGCTCGGCCGCCATGGGCGTCAGCATGCGCGATGGCGTGAAACTCGCCGCGCAGGAGATCAACAAGGCCGGCGGCGTGCTCGGCAAACCGATCCAACTGATCGAACGCGACGACGAGGCCAAGAACGAGCTCGGCGTCCAGATCGCGCAGGAATTGATCAACAAGGAGCAGGTGGTCGCGACCGTCGGCTTCATCAACACCGGCGTCTCGCTCGCCTCGCAGCGCTTCTACCAGGAAGCCGAGATTCCCGTGATGAACAACGTGTCGACCGGCACGCTGGTCACACAGCAGTTCAAGGCGCCCGAGCACAAGGCGAACTACGTCTTCCGCAACGCCGCCAACGACACCATCCAGAGCTCGATGATCGCGGAAGCCGTCAAGAAGAACGGTTACACCAAGGTCGCGATCATCGCGGACTCGACCAATTACGGCCAACTCGGCCGCGCCGACCTCGAAAAGGCGCTCGCCGAACGCGGCCTGAAGCCAGTCGCCGTCGAGAAGTTCAATATCGGCGACACCGACATGACGGCGCAGGCGCTGCGCGCCAAGGATGCCGGCGCCGATGTGGTGCTGACCTATGCGATCGGCCCCGAGCTGGCGCAGACGGTCAACGCCGTCGTCAAGCTCGGCTGGAAGGTGCCGGTCCTGGGCTCCTGGACGCTGTCGATGGCGAGCTTCATCGATGCCGCCGGCGCCAATGGCGAGGGCGTGATGATGCCGCAGACCTTCATCCAGCTGCCCTCGACGCCCAAGCGCAAGAGCTTCATCGAGGCCTATCAGGCCGCCTACAAGGTCGACCGCATCCCCTCCCCGGTCTCGGCCGCGCAGGGCTACGACTCGATGTACCTGCTGGCCGCCGCGATCAACCAGGCCAAGTCGACCGACGGCCGCAAGGTCCGCGAAGCGCTGGAGAACCTGACCACCAAGGTCGAAGGCGTCGTCACCACCTATGACAAGCCCTTCAGCGCCACCGACCATGAGGCGATCACGGCCAACATCCCCGTGCTCGGTATCGTCAAGGGCGGCCGCGTCGTGCCGGCCAACCCGGCCGATCTCGAAGGCGCGGGCGCGCTGCGGGTCAAGCCGAAGTCCTGAGCGACGGTCTTAGCTAGGAATAAACCCTCCCCGCCAGGCGGGGAGGGTTCTTCATTATCGGTCGGAGTGTCGGTCCCTCCATGCAGAACTTCTTCCAGATCCTCGTCTCCGGCATTTCCGTCGGCATGATCTACGGCGTCATCGCCTTCGGCTACCAGCTCACCTTCGCCACCTCCAAGACGCTGAATTTCGGCCAGGGCGAGGCGCTGACATTGGGCGCGCTCGTCGGCCTGACCTGCGTGAATGTCCTGATCGGACTGCATCTGGGCACGCTCGCGGCCTATCTCATCGCCCTGCCCTTCGTCTTCGCCTTCGGCCTCGCCCAGGGCGCGGTCGTCGAGCGGCTCGGCGTCAGGCAAGCCATGAAGACCAAATCCGAGGCCGGCTGGATCATGGCAACGATCGCGCTCGGCATCATCTTCAAGAACATGGCCGAGAACATCTGGGGCAAGGACCCGCTGAAATTCCCCTCGCCCTTGAGCGAGGATCCGCTGACGATCGCGGGCGTCAATATCCGCCCGATGGAGATCGCGATCGTGCTCGGCGCGCTCGCGATGATGCTCGCCGTCGAGGCCTTCAACCGCCGCTCGATCTACGGCAAGGCGGTGGTGGCGACCTCCAACGACCGCGATGCAGCCGGCTTGATGGGCATCAATACGCCGCTCGTCATCACCTTCTCCTATGCGCTGTCCTCGCTCGCGGCGGCGCTGGCCGGCGTGCTGATCGCGCCGATCACATTGACCGGCGCCAATATGGGCGCGGCGCTGGGCCTGAAGGCCTTCGCGGTCGCGATCATCGGCGGGTTGTCGAGCGGGCTCGGCGTCGTCGTCGGCGGCCTGATCCTCGGCATCACGGAAAGCATGACCGGCTTCTATTTCGACACCGGCTACAAGGATGTTCCCGGGCTGATCCTGCTGCTGCTCGTCCTGTCGCTGAAGCCCGCCGGGCTTTTCGGCAAGACCGCGATCAAGAAGGTCTGAGCCCGCCATGAAGACGCTTCTCTTCATCGCCGGCGTCGTCGCGCTGTTCGCGCTGCCCTTCGTCGTCACCTCGTCCTACTACCTGCCCTTGATCACCACGATCGTGATCTATTCGATCCTGGTGCTCGGGCTCGACATCGTCTTCGGCTACACCGGCGAGGTCTCGATCGGCCATGCCGCGCTCTTCGGCGTCGGGGCCTATACGGCGGGCCTTTTGTCCATGCATTTCGGCCTGGGCTTCTGGTGGGCGCTGCCGGCCGGCATCGTCATCACGGCCCTGTTCGGAGCGCTGCTCGCTTTGCCGGCGCTGAAGGTGACCGGGCCCTATCTCGCCATGGTGACGCTCGCCTTCGGAACGATCGTCGTCACCCTGATCAACGAAATGACCGATCTCGGCCCCTGGTTCAATCATCTCAACCTGACCAATGGCCCGCTCGGCATCGAATTGCGCACGCCGCTCTTCATCGATCTGCGCGACTATATCGACCTCTCGCTGAAGCGCTTGAGGGAGGTCGAGTACTACTACATCTCGGCCATCGCGCTGGTGCTGACGGTGGTGGTGATCAACCGCATCATCGCCTCCCGCTATGGTCGGGCTTTCGAGGCGCTGCGCGATTCACCCATCGCCTCGGACTGCATGGGTGTCAGCGTCTACAAGCACAAGGTCCTGGCCTTCGTCATCAGCGCCGGCTTCGCCGGGCTGGCTGGCGCGCTCTATGCCTATTTCCGGCAATATATCGCGCCGGAAGCCTTCAACTTCGCCACCTCGATCGAGTTCCTGCTCGCCGTCGCCATGGGCGGGCGCAAATCCAGGATGGGGCCGATCATCGGCTCGGCCATCGTCGTCTTCCTGCCCAATATCCTGGCCGATCTCGAATTGTTCCGGATCACCGCCGGGCTGATCGCGCTCGGCGCCATCGTGGGCGGCTTCTCGGCCTGGCGCAACGATCCGAGCCAGGCGCGCAGCATCGGTATCGCAGTTGTGCTCTGCATCCTGTTCTTCGTGTTCTCGCTCTTCCTCGAGCGCATCGTCGACTACAAGCTCACCATCTACGGGCTGATGATCCTGTTCGTGGTGTATTACCTGCCCGACGGCATCATGGGCTTCGTCCGGCAGCTGCTCACGCGCCTGTCATTGCGGCGCGGCGGCAGGGCGCTGGTGGCCAGGGAAACCGGCAATGAGGCGCGGGTCTGGGGCGCCACCGCGACCAGCACGCCGCCTGGAGGCGTCCTGCTCGACGCGCGGGCCGTGCTGATGCAGTTCGGCGGCCTGAAGGCGCTGAACGCCATCGACATGGCGGTGAAGCCTGGCACCATCCACGGGCTGATCGGCCCCAACGGCTCCGGCAAGAGCACGATGATGAACGTGCTCACCGGCATCTACACGCCGACCGGCGGCGAGATCCTCTTCGAAGGCAAGAGCCTGGTCGGCCGGAACTCGCCCGAGATCGCGAAGCAGGGCATCGCCCGCACCTTCCAGAACGTCCAGCTCTTCGGCGAGCTGACCTGCCTGGAGAATGTCATGGTCGGCCTGCACCACACCTATCGCAGCGGCCTCTTTGCCGTCGCCCTGGGATTGCCGCAGGCCCGCAAGGAGGAGAGCGCCGCGCGCGAACGCGCCGCCAGCATCCTGCAATTCGTCGGGCTCGACGCCCTGGCGAATGAGGAGGCGCGCAACCTGCCCTATGGCAAGATGCGGCTGCTCGAGATCGGCCGCGCGCTGGCGCTCGACCCCAAGCTCCTGCTGCTCGACGAGCCGGCCGCCGGCCTGACCGCGCCCGACATCAAGGAGCTCATCGAGATCATCCGCAAGATCAAGGCGCATGGCATCACCGTCGTCCTGATCGAGCATCACATGGATGTGGTGATGAGCATTTCCGACACGGTGACCGTGCTCGATTTCGGCCAGAAGATCGCCGAGGGCGTGCCCGCCCAGGTCCAGGCCGACCCGCGCGTGATCGAGGCCTATCTCGGCGGCAGCGCCGCCACGGCCCATTGAGGGGACGAGACCATGCTCCAGGTCCAAAATCTCGTCGCCGGCTATGGCAAGGTGCAGGTGCTGCACCAGCTCTCGATCTCCGTGCCCAAGGGCCAGCTCGTCACGCTGATCGGCTCCAACGGCGCCGGCAAGACCACGACGCTGCGGGCGATCTCCGGCATGATCAAGCCCGATGCCGGCGAGATCCTGCTGGCCGGCCGCAACATCGCCGGCATGGCCTCGCATGAGATCACCAGGCTCGGCATGGCCCACTCGCCCGAAGGCCGGCGGGTCTTCCCCGCCTTGAGCGTCGACGACAATCTCCAGCTCGGCGCCTTTCCGCGCCTGACCGGCGCGCGGCCCAAGGGCGATGTCGAGCAGGACCGCGAGCGCATGTTCGAGCTCTTTCCGCGCCTGAAGGAACGCCGCACCCAGCTCGCCGGCACGCTCTCGGGCGGCGAGCAGCAGATGCTGGCGATGGCGCGAGCCTTGATGCTGGGGCCAGAGGTCCTGCTGCTCGACGAACCCTCGATGGGGCTCGCGCCGCGCCTCGTCGAGGAGGTCTTCGCCACGATCGCGCGGCTGAAGGCAGCCAAGATCACCATGCTGCTGGTCGAGCAATTCGCCGCTGCCGCGCTGGATGTCGCCGATTACGGCTATGTGCTGGAAAACGGCCGCCTGGCCAGCTCCGGCGAAGCCGCCAGCCTGAAGAACGACCCGGCAGTGCGTGCAGCCTATCTCGGCGGCAGCCATTAGGAGCGGCATACGGGTTGGTGGCGGGGTCCGCGAGCCTGCAATGCGCCGCGCCGGGTTCGCGGAAATCGGCAATCCGCTCATCGACTTGCCACTCATCGACTTGGCATGCCGGTTGCTAGCCTTCCGGAGACCTGCTGCGTCGCTTGAGGTTTCCGCGTTCGATGCTTGCGCCTGCCCCATCCGGAGCGGTCATCGCCCAGCCCCTGACGCTGGACGGCATCACGCATAGCTATGGCGCGGGCCTGGCCGTCGACAATGTCACGCTGGAGGTGAAGGGCGGCGAGCTCGTCGCTCTGCTCGGGCCGTCGGGCTGCGGCAAGACCACCTTGCTGCGGATCGTCGCCGGCTTCATCGAACAGAGCAACGGCAAGGTCATCATCGGCCATCGCTCGATCGATACGCTGCCGCCGAACCGCCGCGAGATCGGCATCGTCTTCCAGAACTATGCGCTGTTCCCGCATATGACCGTGGCGCAGAACATCGCCTATGGGCTCGCCGCGCGCGGCGAGAGCCGTGAGATCCAGCGTGAGCGCGTGCGCGAAATGCTGGCGACGGTGCAGATGTCCGCCTTCGCCGAGCGCAAGCCGCGCCAGCTCTCGGGCGGCCAGCAGCAGCGCGTGGCGCTGGCGCGCGCGCTCGCGATGCGGCCGCGCATCCTCCTGCTCGACGAGCCCTTCGCCGCGCTCGACAAGAACCTGCGGCTCGACATGCAAATCGAGATCAAGCGCTTGCAGCGGCAATTCGCACTGACCGCGATCATGGTCACGCATGACCAGGACGAGGCGATGGCGATCGCCGACCGCATCGCAGTGATGAATGCCGGCCGGATCGAACAGCTCGGCACTCCGGTCGAGATCTACGACCAGCCGGCGAGCCTGTTCGTCAACAGCTTCATCGGCTCCAGCAATCTCCTGCCCGGCACGATCTCGAGCAAGGTCGAGGGCGGCTATGCGGTCGCGCTCGGCAATGGCGCTGCCTGGCAAGTGATGTCGCCGGCGCGGTTCTCGGCAGGGCAGCCGGTCATCGTCTCGGTCCGGCCCGAACAGATGCTGCTGGCGGACGAGGCCACCCCTGCGCGCTTTCCCGTCGCGCTCAAGCTCAGCCTGCCGATTGGCGGCGAGATGATCCATGACGTGACGGCTGTTGACGGCGCCTCGCTCAAGATCGCGATGCCGCGCCGCCCGGGCATGGTCGCGAGCACGACTGCCAGCGCCTTCTGCGGGCTTGGCGAGCATGCCCGGCCTGTCCTGTTTCCCGCCTCGCCCTCCTGAAACGCCAACCCCGAACGCGGAGACCAAGCGCATGACCGTCACCACACGTCGCGAGTTTCTGGCCGGGGCCGCCGCGCTCGGCTTCGCCTCCGCCTGGCCCTTCCGCGCCAGCGCCGCCGGCAGCCTCACCGCCGCGATCTATCCCGGCACCTGGGAGGAGGCCTATCGCGGCGTGCTGGCCCCGGCCTTGAAGAAGAGCGCCGATATCGACGTCGCCTTCGACTCGCTCTTCGCAGTCGACCAGGTCGCCAAGGTGCGCGCCGCGCGCGGCGTGCCACCCTTCGACTGCTTCGTGCTCGACCCCGGCCCGGCGGCCTCGGCAATGCAGGCCGGGTTGTTCGAGCCGATCGACGCCAGCAAGCTCACCAATGCCGCCAAGGTCCCAGCCGGGCTGATCACCTCGCATGCGGTGACCTGCAACGCCCAGGTCGTCGGCATCGCCTACAACCCGAAGAAGTTCGCGACGCCGCCGAAAAGCTGGGCCGACCTGTTCAAGAGCCCTTACGTCGAGCGCCTCGGCCTGACCGGCTTCCAGACCACATTCGGCACGGTCTCGATCATCGAGATGGCCAAGGTCTTCGGCGGCTCCGAGACCAATGTCGAACCGGTCTTCGCCGAGTTGAAGAAGGCGGTCGAGAAGGCCGCGGCCGTCGCGGCGCCCGCCGCAATGCCCGGCCTGTTCCAGCAGGGCCAGATCGACGTGATGTACACCAACACCAACACGGTCGCGATCCTCAAGGGGCGCGGCGTCAGCATCGAATTCGTCAAGCCCGAGACCGGCGCGATCACCTTCCAGACCACGCTGCATATCGTGAAGGGCGCCGACAACGTCGCCAACGCCTATAAATACATGGACATGGCGATCTCGGCCGAGGTCCAGGGCGCGCTGCAGAAGCAGCCCTACAACATGATCCCGATCAACAAGGACGTGAAGCTGGTCGAGACGCTCGACATCAAGTCGGTGGATGAGCTGACCAAGATGGTCACGCATGACTGGACCAAGATCAACCCGCAGCGCGCCGCCTGGATCGAACGCTTCAACAAGGAGATCACCAAGTAGGGGCGCCGGCCATGGCTGGAGCGGCAGTGGCAGGCGGCACAGAAGGCAAGGTCGATTGGCGCCTCGCGGCGCCACTCGGCCTGACCTATCTCGCCTTCTTCGCCGCGCCCTTCGCGATCCTGCTCGGCATCAGCTTCTATGCCGATGCCGAGCAGACGCGGCTGGGCCTCGACAGCTGGACCAAGTTCTATGGCGACGCCTTCTATCTGAAGGTGATCGTCGACACGCTGAAGCTCGGCGTCTTCGCGGTCACCGCGACGACCTTGCTCGCCTATCCGCTGGCGCTGCTGTTCCGGGCTGTGGGGCCGCGCGCGCAGCGCGTCCTGATCTTCATCATCCTGATGCCGCTCCTGACCTCGGTCGTGATCCGCACCTTCGCCTGGATCGTGATCCTGGCGCGGGAGGGCGTGGTCAACCAGACCCTGCTGGCTCTGGGCGTCACGGCTGCTCCGCTCAACCTGCTGCAGACCGAGCTCGGCCTCGTGATCGCTCTGACGCAGATCGAGATGCCCTTGATGCTGCTGCCCCTGCTCACCGTGATGAACCAGATGGACCAGAACCTGGTCGACGCCTCGCGCGCGCTCGGCGCCTCGAAATGGCGGACCTTCTTTCGCGTCATCCTGCCGCTGACCCTGCCGGGCTGGATCGCCGGCGCGACTTTGGTCTTCGCCTCGGCAACGACAGCCTTCATCTCGCAATCGGTGATCGGCGGAGCGCGGCTCGTCTACCTGCCGGCATTGATCTGGCAGCAATCCATGGTGGTCTATAACTGGCCCTTCGCCGCTGTCGCCTCGCTGACGCTGCTGTTCACGGTTCTCGCCGGCATCATGGCGCTGGGCTGGCTCGGCCGCTTCGCCAGGACGGGTTGAGGGCAAGGCGATGCAGCGCTCGACCTTCAGCGACGTCACCTATGCATGGGCCATCGGCCTGCTCGCCGGCTTAGGCGTCCTGATCCTGATCGGGCCGGTGCTGATCGTGATCGCGACCTCCTTCACCACCTCGCAGACGCTGCGCTTCCCGCCGCCCGAGCTCTCGCTGCGCTGGTATCGCGATCTGTTCGATCCCGTGCGCTCGGCGCAGATCCACAGCGCCGCGCTGAACAGCGTCTGGGTGGCGGGAACAGCGACCATCATCGGGGCGGTGATGTCGGTGCTGGCGGCCTTGGCGATCACGCGGGTCGCGCGGCCCTCGGCGCGCATCCTGGAGGCGAGCTTCCTCTCGCCATTGATCCTGCCGACGCTGTCCTATGGGCTGGCTGCCTTGATGTTCTTCTCGGTCATCGGCATCAGGCCCTCGCTCAACCTCCTGATCGCCGGCCATCTCGTGGTGATCGCGCCCTTCATCTTCCGGACCACGCTGGCGAGCCTGACGCAGCTTGACCCCGCCTTGCTGGAAGCCTCAGCCAATCTCGGCGCCAGCCGGTTCTTCGGCTTCCGTCGCATCACCTTGCCGCTGATCGCGCCCGGCATAGCGGCCGGCTGCTTCCTCGCCTTCATCTCCTCGATGGACAACGTGCCGGTCTCGCTCTTCCTGTCGAACGCGCGCACCGGCATGCTGCCGATCCGGATGTGGGGCATGATGGAATCGACGCTGGACGTGCGCATCGCCGCGATCGCCGGCGTCCTGATCCTGGCGACGCTGATCCTGATGATCGTGATGGACCGCTTGACCGGGCTGACGAAGCGCATCAGCGGATGACGAGTGGAGACTGGCCTTGACCTATGACCGCGACCTGATCGGCTACGGTGCCAACCCTCCCGACCCGAAATGGCCGGGCGGCGCGCGCATCGCCATCAATTTCGTGATGAATTACGAGGAGGGCTCGGAGCCCTCGATGCAGGACGGCGAGGGCTATACCGAGACCGCGCTGACTGAATCGAGCAGCCTCAGCATGGCGGTGAAGGGGCGCGATCTCGCCGGCGAGGGCATGTTCGCCTATGGCAGCCGCGTCGGCTTCTGGCGCTTGATGCGGCTCTTCCAGGAGCGCGGCCTGCCGATGACCGTGTTCGGCTGCGCGCTCGCGATCGAGCGCAACCCGGAGGCCGCAGCCGCGATCAGGGCCTCGGGCTTCGACGTCTGCTGCCATGGCTGGCGCTGGATCAAGCATTACGAACTCAGCGAGGAGGAGGAGCGCGAGCATATCGCCAAGGCGATCGCCTCGCTCGAAGCCACGGTCGGCGAGCGCCCGCTCGGCTGGTATTGCCGCTATGGGCCGAGCGTGAACACGCGCAGGCTCGTGGTCGAGGACGGGGGTTTCCTCTACGATTCCGACGCCTATGACGACGAATTGCCCTATTGGAAGGTCGTCGGCAGCAAGCCACATCTCGTCGTGCCCTATTCGCTCGCCAATAATGACGGTAAGTTCGGCTCGGGCTACTTCGCGACCGCGTCCGACTATTTCGACTGGCACAAGGACGCTTTCGACATGCTCTATGCCGAGGGCAAGACGCAGCCCAAGATGATGTCGGTGGGCCTGCATATGCGCCTGATCGGCCATCCGGCCCGGGCAGCGGGGCTCGCGCGCTTCCTCGACTATGTCCAGGGCCATGAAGACGTCTGGGTCACCGGCCGTCTCGACATTGCCAAGCATTGGGTGAAGACGCATCCTTTCCAAGGCGCGTGAAGTATGCGTCATGCTCGGGCTTGACCCGAGCATCTCCTGCCGGAGATTCCCGGCTCTCCGCTGCGCTCCGGCCGGGAATGACGCCAGGGCGCAACCGCATCACGACAGGAACGTCGCCTTGCCCACCCCTGATCTGATCGTCGCGCTCGGCGACACGCACTACCGCGTCGAACGGCCCTTCGGCTCCTGGCCGCAGAACACCGGCTTCGTCACCGATGTCACGGTCGATTCCCGAGGCCATGTCTTCGTGATGCTGCGGCACGACCCGCTGGTGCACCCCAATGATCCCCGCGTGATCGAGCTGGCACCCGACGGGACCTATCTCGGTGGCTGGGGCGGCGATCTGATCGCGGATTCCCATATGCTGACGGCGGATGCCGCCGGGCGCATCCTCTGCGTCGATCGCGATATGCACGAGATCATCATCTGCTCGGCCAAGGGCGAGCGGATCAGCGGGTTGGGCCAACGCGGCCAGCCGCTCGCGCCCTTCAACCACCCCACCGACATCCATGTCTCGGCCTGGGGCGAGATCTATGTCGCGGACGGCTATGCGGCGAGCCGGGTGCATCGCTTCTCGGCCTATGGCGTTCATATCCAGAGCTGGGGCGAGCATGGCGACGGTGACGGGCAGTTCGGCTGGCCGCACGCGATCTGGACGCATACTGACGGTCGCGTTCTGGTCGTCGACCGTACGCATGACCGCGTCCAGATCTTCGACCGTAACGGCAACCATCTCGGGAACTGGACCCATTTCCGCGACCCCGTCGCGATCTGGGGCGACGAGGACGGCAATAGCTATGTGACCGATACCCAGCCGACCCTTCAGAAAATCGGCCCCAGGGGCGAGAAGCTCGGCCGCTGCCGCCCGTTCCTGAACGGCGCGCATGGCATCTTCGGCACACCCGAGGGCGATATCCTGCTCGCCGAGAGCAGCCCCAGCCGGCTCACCCGGCTGCGGCGGCTTTGACGAAACGATCCAATCGGATCGGAAACTGCTCTTGAACGGGATAGCGCGGAGAATCCGGCTTCCCGTGATCAGCGTGGCAGCGGGGGCACCGCCGCGCTGAAGGCGTGGGCGATCTCCGCGCGGGTCGCGATCCAGATTGTCTCGCGCCGTCCGGCCAGCAGGCGCAGAATGTCGCGGAAGGCGGCGAAGCGCGCCGGACGCCCGACGATGCGCAAGTGGAAGCCGATGTTCAGCAGCCGCGGCAGGCCACGCGCCGCCTCATCTTCCAGAACGCCGAGCGCATCCTCGACATAGTCGACCATCTCGCGGGCGCGGACGAAGCCGTTGGGGTGGAAGAACTTCATGTCGTTGCTGTCGAGCGCATAAGGCACGACCAGCAGCGGGCCGCTCGCCGGCGAGCGATCCCAGTAAGGCAAATCGTCGTCGAAGCCGTTCGAGGTGTAGAGGAAGCCGCGCTGCGCCAGCAATTCGCGCGTCCACGGGCTTTCGCCGCCCCTGCAGAAGAAGCCCAGCGGCCGCTGCCCGGTCGCGGATATGATCGCCTCGACGCAGCGCTCGATATCGGCGGCTTCGCGTTCGGGATCGTCGTAATCGGCATGCGGCCGCCAGCGCCAGCCATGGACGGCCGGCTCATGGCCGCGCGCGACGATTGTCTTCGCCAGCTCTGGCAGGCGCTCGACCGCGCGGCCGCAGAACAGGAAGGTCGATCGGATCGCGCTTTCGTCGAGCGCAGCGAGCATGCGCCAGAGCCCGGCGCGCGTGCCGTAGCCGAAGATCTGCTCCTGCCCCTGGTCACGCTTGCCGGGCGGCACGACGCTGATCACCTCGCCCATGGTTTCCGAGCGCGGATCGCCGTCACCGACCTGGAGTTCGGCGCCTTCCTCGAAATTGACCACGACGGAGACAGCCAATCGCGCACCGTTGGGCCAGGTGAAATCGGGCCAGACGCCGCCATAGCCAAGAAGATCGCGTTCGCTCATGACCCCGAGCCTAGCGGTGACTGGCACCGCGGCCAATCATGAGCCGTGCGCTTTCGCCAGCGGTCATGATTGCGCGGCAATGGCTCGGACCTCGGGCTCAGATCTCGGCCGCATCCAGCCGCCGATAGAGCGGCAGTGCGAGCGGTGCGATCCGGCGCACGAGACTGCGGAAGGGCTGGGATTTTGGCTCCGACAGCGGCAGGCCTAGCGTCTCGATCGCCACGCCTTGCGTCGCCCGGGCGAGCTCGCGCCCAAGCGAGATCGACAGCGCCACCGCCCGGCCATTGCAGCCGACCCAGCCGAAGCCGTCCGGCCCCAGGCGATGGATGCGCGGAAAACCCGGCACCTGCGGCGTCAACAGATTATCCGGCGTCATGCCGACATAGCCCGACCAGACATAGTCGA
This sequence comes from Bosea vaviloviae, assembly GCF_001741865.1. NCBI lineage: Bacteria > Pseudomonadati > Pseudomonadota > Alphaproteobacteria > Hyphomicrobiales > Alloboseaceae > Allobosea > Allobosea vaviloviae. The sequence goes on along the minus strand of NZ_CP017147.1, from coordinate 1,599,928 downwards.
ACTCGACATCGCCGAGCTGCGGCCAGAGGCGCTTCAGGCGCTCCGCCACAGCCGGACGCAGATTGGCGCCGCCTGCTCCGGGGAAGACCGCGGCGCCACCGGTGACCAGGCGATTGTGGGCGTCCCAACGCGCGAAATAGAGCTCGCGATGAGTGTCCGACATCGCTTGCCGGCCTGGGATGACGGTCTTGGCGATGGTGTCGCTGAGCGGCTTCGTCGCCATCTGCCAGGACAGGACGGGGATGACCTCATTGGCGATCTCGGGCGCGAGGTCTGACTCGAACTCGCCGGTATAGGCATTGGTCGCCAGCACCAGCGCGCGCGCCGTGACGGAGCCCCGCGCGGTCTTCACGCGCCAGCGGCCGTTCTCATGCGCCATCGCGATCGCGGGCGAGCGGGCATGGATGACCGCGCCGAGCTTGAGCGCAACCTCGGCGAGGCCACGGGTGAGTGCGAGCGGGTTGATATGGCCGCCGGTCGGGTTCCAGAAGCCGCCGAACCAGGCCTGCGAGCCCAGCATCTCGGCAGTCGCGGCGCGATCCAGAAGCGCGACCGGCGCTCCGATCGCAGACCACTCCCTGACCCGTTTCTCGGCGAGCTTGAACCGGCCCGGCGAATGCACCGGCTGGACCCAGCCGGCCTGCTCGGCCTCGGCGGGGATATCGTATTTGCCGATGAGGTCGAACAGATACTGGGCGCTGTCGCGCAGCACCGCGTTGAAGCGTTCGCCCGCCGCGCCATGACGCTTGACCATGGCGGAAGGATCATGGCCGGCGAGCGTCGGGATGACCTGGCCATTATTGCGCCCCGAAGCGCCCCAGCCGGGCTCGGCAGCTTCCAGCACCACGACGCCAACCCCGCTCTCGCGCAGATGGATCGCGGTCGAGAGGCCGGTGAAGCCCGCTCCGATCACCACGACATCAGTGGTGACATCCCCGTCCAGCGCGGCGAGGACCGGGCCGGGCTGGGCGGTTGCGGCCCAAAGCGAGGGCGGCCAGATGACGGAAGAGGAGGCTGTCATGGGGTGGGTCTCGTCAGGCGAAGACGAAGGCGCAGCGTGGTGCGCTTTCGCAGGAAGAGCGCCATCCTCGCCTCGCTTTGTCCCTGCCGCAAGTCGACGCCTTCCCCCCAAGGCGACCAGGACGAGATGTACTTGCTATAAATCAGCTTGAAAAGAGAATTAACTCATCGTTCTTTTGCGTTTTCTCTCCTTCTGTTGAAAGTTTCATCTTCGAAACGCTATGTGTGCGGCGCAGCGCGATCTGCCGGAAACGCTTTGGCGCGCCGGTTGCGCGGCCGGGCCTGTTCGGCTGAACTCGGCGCCTGCTGGCTTTGGATTCAAGGAGGCGTCATGCCACTCAAGCATGTTCTCGGTATCGACCACGTCATGGTTACGGTGCGCGATCTCGATGCGTCGGCCGCCGCCTGGAAGCGGCTGGGGTTCACGGTCTCGCCGCGCGGCACGCATTCGCCGCATCTCGGCTCCGGCAACTACACGATCATGTTCGGCGAGGATTATATCGAGCTGCTCGGCATTCTCACCGAGACCGAGCACAACAAGCCGATGCGGGATTTCCTCAAGACCCGCGAGGGTGTGGAGCGCGTCGCCTTCACGACCGACGATGCCGCCGCCGGCGTCGCCGAATTGCAGGCGCGCGGTATCGCCGCAGACGGACCGGTGCATTTCGGCCGACCGGTCGAATTGCCCGGCGGACGCGTCGGCGAGGCCAAATTCAACGTCTTTCGCTGGCCGCTGGACGAGAATCCGGGCGGCCTGCGGATTTTCGCGTGCCAGCACCTGACGCGCGAGACGGTCTGGGTGCCGGAGTGGCAGAGCCACGCCAATGGCGCGACCCGCATCCGGCGGGTTGAAGTTCTCACCGCCGACCCCAAGGCGGCAGCCGCGCATCTGAGCCGGCTGATCGACGAACCGGCCTCCGAAGTCGAGGGCGGCTGGCAGGTGCCCTCCGGCGGCAAACGCGCCGATGTGCTCTTCTCCGAAGCTGCCGCATTCGCCCGGCGCTACCCGCAAGCGGCGCGCACTGGGACCCCGCCCGAGGGGCTGGCTTCGGTCGTGCTGGAAAGCGCCGATGTCGAACTTACAAAGGCTGCGCTCGGCGCAGAGGCGCTCGCCCATGACGGCGCCGTCAGCGTGCCGGCGAGCGCCGCCAACGGCATCGTCGTGAGTTTCGTACCACAATAGAGCGCGCCTTATTTTTGGGCGGCGCCGTTGTTGACGGGCGCCGCGATGGCTCGCATCGTTTCCCTTACGTGATCGCAGGACCAAGGATTTCCGTCATGGACATGACCCGCCGCGCCGCGCTTTTGACCAGCGCCGCCATTGCCGCGAATGTGCTGAACCCGATGCGCTCCTTCGCGCAGGCGACGCCGCGGAAAGGCGGAGTCTTCACGGTGCATTACGGCGCGGAGCAGCGCCAGTTGAACCCGAGCCTGCAGGCCTCGACCGGCGTCTACATCATCGGCGGCAAGATCCAGGAGCAGCTGGTCGACCTCGACGCGGCCGGCCAGCCGGTCGGCGTTCTGGCCGAGAGCTGGGAGGCCGCGCCCGACGGCAAGACCATCACCTTCAAGCTGCGCAAGGGCGTCAGCTGGCATGACGGCAAGCCCTTCACCTCGGCGGATGTGCAGTTCACCGCCATGGAGATGTGGAAGAAGATCCTGAACTACGGCACGACGCTGCAGCTCTTCCTCACCGCCGTCGACACGCCCGACCCGCTGACCGCCGTGTTCCGCTATGAGCGGCCGATGCCGCTGGCCCTGCTGCTGCGGGCGCTGCCCGATCTCGGCTACATCTCGCCGCGCCATCTCTATGAGGGCAAGGGCGACATCCGGCAGAACCCGGTCAATCTCGCGCCGGTCGGAACCGGCCCGTTCAAATTCGTGACCTATGAGCGCGGCCAGCATGTCATCGCCGACCGCAACGCCGATTACTGGCGGCAAAACGCGCCCTATCTCGACCGCATCGTCTGGCGCGTCGTCACCGATCGCGCCGCAGCGGCCGCCCAGATGGAAGCCGGCCAGATCCATTACAGCCCGTTCTCGGGCCTGACGATCTCGGACTCCGCCCGCCTCGCCAAGGATCCGCGCTTCATCGTCTCGACCAAGGGCAATGAAGGCAATGCCCGCACCAACACGGTGGAGTTCAACATCCGCCGCAAGGAGCTCGCCGATATCCGCGTCCGCCAGGCGATCGCGCATGCGCTCGACATCCCCTTCTTCATCGAGAATTTTCTGGGCGATTTCGCCAAGCGCGGCACCGGGCCGGTGCCCTCGGTCTCAACCGATTTCTACCCGGCCGATAACGGCCCGCAGTACCCGTTCGACAAGAAGCTCTCAGCCAAGCTCCTCGACGAGGCCGGCTTCAAGGCCGGCGCTGGCGGCACGCGCTTCTCGCTGCGGCTGTTGCCCGCGCCCTGGGGCGAGGACATCTCGCTCTTCGCCACCTTCATCCAGCAGTCGCTCTCCGAGGTCGGTATCAAAATCGAGGTCGTACGCACCGATGGCGGCGGCTTCCTGAAGCAGGTCTATGACGACCACGCCTTCGACCTCGCCACCGGCTGGCACCAATACCGCAACGACCCGGCCGTCTCGACGACGGTGTGGTATCGCTCCGGCCAGCCAAAGGGTGCGCCCTGGACCAACCAATGGGGCTGGACCGACCCGACCATCGACAAGATCATCGACGATGCCGCCACCGAGGTCGATGTCGCCAAGCGCAAGGCGCTCTATGGCGATTTCGTGCGCCGGGCCAACACGGAACTCCCGATCTGGACGCCGATCGAGCAGATCTTCCTGACCGTGATCAACGCCAAGGCCCGCAACCACTCCAACACGCCGCGCTGGGGCTCCAGCTCATGGCACGATTTGTGGTTGGCGGAGTGAGCGCCTCAACCACCGAACCCGTCGCTTCCGGCCGATTTCCATGCGCGTTCTCGTTCTAGCGGGGCGGCGGCTTGCCGCCTCGATCCCGACGCTGGTCCTGATCCTGATCGGCGTGTTCCTGCTGCTGCAATTCGCACCGGGCGACACGGTCGATGCGATGATGGCGCAGATGGGCGGCGGCGATGCGGCGACCGCGCGAGATCTGCGCCGGTTCTATGGCCTGGACCTCTCGGTCTGGGCCCAGCTCGGCAATTATCTCTGGCGATTGGTCCGGTTCGATCTCGGCTTCTCCGCGATTTACGGCAAGCCGGTCGCGACCGTGATCGCGGAGCGGCTGCCGGTAACGATCCTGCTGATGACCGCCTCGCTGTCGCTCGCCTTCTTCTTCGGGCTGATCCTGGGCGTCATCGCGGCGCGCGGCGTCAACCGCTGGCCAGACACGCTGATCTCGACGCTCGGCCTCGTCTTCTATGCGATGCCGACCTTCTGGTTCGGGTTGATGGCGATTGTCGTCTTCGCGATCTACCTGCAATGGCTGCCCGCCGGCGGGTTTGAAGACATCACGATCGCTCATACCGGCCTGTCGCGCACATTCGACATCGCGCAGCACCTCGTGCTGCCGACGCTGACGCTCGGCCTGTTCTACATGGCGATCTATCTGCGCATCATGCGCGGCTCGATGCTGGAGGTGCTGAACCTCGATTTTGTTCGCACGGCCCGGGCCAAGGGCATGGACGAGACGCGGGTCGTGGTGCGCCATGTCCTGCGCAATGCGCTCCTGCCGATGGTGACGCTGATCGGCCTGCAGGCCGGCACGATGCTGGGCGGCTCGGTCGTGGTCGAGAGCGTGTTCTCGCTGCCGGGGCTCGGGCGCCTCGCCTATGAATCGGTGGTGCAGCGCGACCTCAACACCTTGCTCGGCATCGTCTTCGTCTCGGCGCTGCTGGTGATAACAATCAATTTCATCGTCGACCTGCTCTATGCCCGGCTCGACCCGCGCATCACCACGGGGGCCTGAGGCGATGGCGCTGGTGAGACTCTATCTCCGCAGCCCCTCGGCCATCATCGGCCTGGTGCTGCTATTCGCCGTGCTCGCCATGGCCGCCACCGCGGGCTGGCTTTATCCGAAGGACCCGCTGGCGCTGGCCGGGCGGCCGCTGGTCTGGCCGTTCAGCAATCCGCGCTTCCTGCTCGGCACCGACAATTCCGGCCGCGACATCGCCGCCCAGATCTTCCACGGCGCGCGCATCTCGCTCCTGATCGGCGTGGTGGCGACGGTGATCTCGATCATGATCGGCATCACCATCGGCGCCTTCGCCGGCTATTATGGCGGCTGGGTCGATACCGCGCTGATGCGTGTCACCGAAGCCTTCCAGACGCTGCCGAACTTCCTGCTGCTGCTGGTGCTGGTCGCGGTCTTCGGCTCGACCATCACCACGGTGACGGTCGCGATCGGCATCGTCTCCTGGCCGGCCTCGGCGCGGTTGACGCGCGCCGAATTCCTGTCGCTGCGCAATCGCGAATTCGTCCAGGCCGGGCGCACGCTCGGCCTCAAGGACGCCAAGCTGATCTTCGGCGAGATCCTGCCCAACGCCCTGCCCCCGGTGATCGTCTATGCCAGCGTCGTGATGGCGGTCGCGATCCTGCTGGAAAGCGCGCTCGCCTTCCTCAAGCTGTCGGACCCCAATGTCGCCTCCTGGGGCAATCTGATCGGCGCCGGCCGCGATGTGCTGCGGGTGCAATGGTATGTCTCGGCCATTCCCGGCATCGCGATCCTCGTCACCGTGCTCGCCGTCTCGCTGGTCGGTCAGGGGCTCAACGACGCGCTCAACCCGAGGCTCAGAGGTCGATGAGCCCGATCCTCGTTCTCGACGCCGTCAGCGTGAAGCTGCCGAAGGGTGCGGACCGCTCGCACGCCATGACAGAGGTGACGCTTTCGGTCGCCGCCAATGAAATCCTCTGCGTCGTCGGCGAATCCGGCTCCGGCAAATCGATGACCGCCAATGCGATCATGCGGCTGCTGCCGGGCGGCGTCGAAATCGACGGCGGGCGCATCCTGTTCGAGGGGCACGACCTCGCCGGCGTCAGCGAGGCGCAGATGCGCGGGGTGCGCGGCGCCGGCATCGCGATGATCTTCCAGGAGCCGATGACGGCGCTCAACCCGCTGCGCTCGATCGGCGACCAGATCGGCGAGATGTTCGAGATTCACACGCAGCTCTCGAAAGCCGAGATCGGCGCGCGCGTGCTGGCGCTGCTCGAAGAGGTTCGCATCCCCGATCCCGCGCTCGCCGCAAAGGCCTATCCGCACGAACTCTCCGGCGGCCAGCGCCAGCGCGCCATGATCGCGATGGCGCTGGCGCTCGATCCGAAAGTCCTGATTGCCGACGAGCCGACGACGGCGCTCGACGTGACGACGCAGGCGCAGATCCTCGAGCTGATCCGCGACCTGCAGAAGCGCAAGGGCACGGCCGTGCTGTTCATCACCCATGATTTCGGCGTCGTCGCCGAGATCGCCGACCGGGTCGCGGTGATGAGCCAGGGCCGCGTCGTCGAGCAGGGCAGCGTCGGCGCCGTCCTCGACAATCCGCAGCACGCCTATACCAGGCAGCTCATCGCGGCCGTGCCGCCGCTGAAAGCGCCGCCGCCGCGCGCGCTTTCGTCCGAGCCGATTCTGAGCATGGAGCATGTCTCCAAGACCTACCGCACCGGCGGCTTCCTCGGGCGCGGGCAGCGCGTGACCCATGCGGTCAAGGATGTCTCGCTGGTGCTGCCCAAGGGCGGCACGCTCGGCATCGTCGGTGAGTCCGGCTCCGGCAAATCGACGCTCGCGCGCTGCCTCGTGCGCCTGATCGACCCGGAAAGCGGCGAGATCCGCCTGAACGGCCGTGATCTGGCCTGCCTGAGCCGTGAGGAGATGCGGGCGGAGACCCGCCATATCCAGATGGTCTTCCAGGACCCCTTCGCCTCGCTCAATCCACGCCGCAAGGCCGGCGAATTGGTGGCGCAGGGGCTGATCGTGCATGGCACGCCGCGCCCGCAGGCTCTGATCCGCGCCAGGGAGCTCTTCGCACTGGTCGGGCTCGACCCTTCAGCGACCGATCGCTATCCGCATGAGTTCTCCGGCGGCCAGCGCCAGAGGATCGGCCTTGCCCGTGCCCTGGCGCTGGAGCCGGATGTTCTGGTCGCCGACGAGCCCGTCTCGGCGCTCGACGTTTCCGTCCAGGCGCAGGTGCTGAAGCTCCTGGCGGAGCTGCGCCAACGGCTTGGCCTGTCGATCGTCTTCATCACCCATGATTTGCGCGTCGCGGCGCAGGTCTGCGATCTCGTCGCGGTGATGAAGAGCGGCGAGGTGGTCGAGGCCGGCTCTATCGGAGACGTCTTCGGCAACCCGCAGCATGCCTATACGCGGGCGCTGCTCGCCTCGATTCCCGGCCGCGACTTCGGATTGAAGCGCGAGGCCGTGACGGCATAGTCCTGACGGCCGTTGACGCCGACTTATGGCTGAGGCTGCGCCGTCATTCCGGGGCGATCCGAAGGATCGAGCCTGGAACCCAGAACCGATGCCGCTGCTTGAGAAAGCACGGGCAGCCGGCCCGCTTCGCCACGACACGCATCGGTTCTGGGTTCCGGGCCCATATTCTTTCGCGTTATTGGCTGCGCCATGTCCCGGAATGACGGCGGAGGACAGGCCATCGGTCAGCTCTGGAGGTCGTGACGGCATAAGGTCCAACCTCTCCGCGATCGCAGGCAGGTTCACTGCCCGCGAAAGACGGGCTCGCGCTTGCCGAGGAAGGCCGCGACGCCCTCGCCGAAATCCTGCGTCCGCGTCGCCTCCAGAAAACGCCGGCGCTCGCTCTCCAGATGCGCCTCCAATGGCGCGGCGAGCGCATCGTCGATCAGGCGCTTGAAGCTGCCATAGGCTGCAGTCGGGCCAGCTGCGATGCGCGCGGCGATTTCGCCTGCGCGGCTTTCGAGCTCGGCTTGCGGCACGACCTCGGTGACGATGCCGGCTGCAAGCGCCGCCTGCGCATCAAGAACCTGCCCCAGCAGCATCATGGCGAAGGCGCGTCCGCGCCCGACCTTGCGCGGCAGGAACCAGGTGCCGCCGCAATCGGGCGGTGCGCCGATGCGATCATAGGCGATGACGAAGCGGGCCTTGTCGCTCGCCAGCAAAATGTCGGCGCTGAGCGCAATGCTCAGACCGGCACCGGCAGCCGGCCCCTGCACGACGGCAAGGACGGGCGCGGGGCAGGCGCGCAAGGCGAGGATCGCAGGGTGGAGCGCTCCGAGCAGCGCATCGACGACCTCAGCCGGTTCGTCGCCGAAACTCGCGACGTCACCGCCAGCCACGAAAGCGCGCCCCGCACCGGCGAGCACGACGCAGCGCAAGCCCGTCTGCGCGACGACGTTCGAGACAGCCTCCCGAAAGGCCGTCGCGGTCGCGACATCGATGGCGTTCAGCACATCGGGACGGTTGAAGCTGATGCGGGCGATGCCGCTTGCCGCATCGAATGCCGCGGTGACCAGTGCATCAGCCATGAGAGATTGTCCTTCCTGCATTCGCCACTTCGCGCGAAAACGCTTTAGCGGGCCGCACCGTAGAGGCTCTCGATCTCATGAGCGTATTTGGTCTGGATGCTGGAGCGGCGGACCTTCATCGTCGCCGTGACCTCGTCATCATCATGGTCGAGCTCCTTCGTCAGCAGATGGAAGCGGCGGATATGGGAGACCTGGGCAAGCTGGGCATTGGCCGCGGCGATCTCGCGCTCGATCAGCTCGCGCACGCTGGCATGCTCGGCCAAGCTGCGGAAATGGGTGTAGGTCAGCCCGCTTTCTTCGGCCCATTGTCCGACCGTCTCGGCATCGATCTGGATCAGGGCCGAGACATATTTGCGTGCCTCGCCGATGACGATGCATTCCTTGACGAAGGGGCTGGCCTTGACCGTGTTCTCGATCTCGGAAGGGCTGAGGTTCTTGCCGCCGGCCGTGATGATGATGTCCTTGAGACGGTCGACGATCTTGAACTGACCCTGAACGATCTCGACGACATCGCCGGTGTGCAGCCAGCCATCGGGCGCGATCGCGGCTTGCGTCGCAGCTTCGCCCTTATAGTAGCCGGAGAAGACGATATCGCCGCGGACGAGCAATTCGCCCTCGTCGCTGCGGGCGAGCTCAGCGCCCGCCACGGCCGGGCCGACACAAAGCGGCACGAGGTCCGACAAGCGCTGGCCGGCCGCCATGCCCGAGGTTTCGGTCGCGCCATAGACCTCGACCAGCGGCACGCCGATGGTGCGGAAGAAGCGCACGATCTTGGCTGGAATCGGCGCCGCGCCCGTCATCGCGACATCGACACGGCGCAGGCCGATATAGTTCTGCAAGGCGCGGAAGATCAGCCAATAGGACACAGCGAAGGTCAGGCGCTGTGCCAGCGTGCGCTTCTCGCGCGCGACCTCGGCGAAGGGCTCGCAAGCTGCAAAAGCGCGCTCGAACAGCTTGAGGCGAAAGCCCCCGGCCTCGGCCAGCTTGATATGGATCGCCGAGTTGAGCTTCTCCCAGATGCGCGGCACGCCCAGGAACATGCTGGGCGCGACCTCGCGCAGATCCTCCTGAACGGTGCGGATCGACTCGCCGAAACTGACCAGCGAGCCGTTATAGACCGGCGCCATGGTGGTCAGCATCTGCTCGGCGACGTGGCAGAGCGGCAGATAGGAGAGATGGCTGGTGGCCGCCGCCAACCCGATCCGCTCCGAGACCGCGATGGCCTGGGCGCGGATGTTGCGATAGCTCAGCATCGCGCCCTTGGGCTTTCCGGTGGAGCCGGATGTGTAGATGATCAAGCCGATGTCGGAGAGGGACTGCCGCGCCAGCACGGCATCGATCGCGCCGGGCTCGGCTCGCTGCGCGGTGCGGCCGGTGTCCTCCAGGCTCGCGAAGCTGGTGACGAACTCAGCGGGATAGGAGCGGATGCCCTTGGTCTCGACCACCACGATGCCGCGTAAGCCAGGCAGTTCGCCACGGCGTTCCAGCACCTTGTCGACCTGCTCCTGATCCTCGCAGATGACGATCTCGGCGTCGCAATGGCCGAGCACATAGGCGACCTCATTGGCGGGGCTGGTCGGATAGACTCCGACCGTGACCGCCCCGACGAGCCCCGCGCCGAGCTGGGCCAGCACCCATTCGACCCGGTTCTCCGAGAGGATCGCGACATGGCCGCCCTCGCTCAGGCCGAGCGCGCGGAAGCCTGAGCCGACTGCCGCGGCACGCTCGAAATAATCGCGCCAGGTCACAGGCTTCCAGATGCCGAAATCCTTCTGGCGAATGGCGATGCGCTCAGGGATCAGGCGCGCCTGCTCGCGCAGCATCTGGGGAAGGGTGAGTTCGGGCAGCGTCACGGGGCGCGTCCTCAGGAGAGCCAGCGCTTGCGGCGCTTATAGTGCTTGATGTCGCGGAAGCTCTTATGGCCGGCTGCGCCCGCCCCCATGCCAAGATAGAACTCGCGCACATCCTGGTCGCGCATCAGCGTCTCGACCGGACCGTCGATGACGATCTTTCCGGTCTCCATGATGTAGGCGTAGTGCGAGACGGCGAAGGCGACGGCCGCGTTCTGCTCGACCAGCAGCATGGAGGCGCCCTGTTCGCGGTTGATGCGGGCGATGATGGTGAAGATCTCCTCGACCAGCATCGGCGACAGGCCCAGCGAAGGCTCGTCGAGCAGGATCAGTTGCGGATCGGCGATCAGCGCGCGGCCGATCGCCAGCATCTGCTGCTCGCCGCCGGAGAGATAGCCGGCGAGCCCCGAGCGACGCTCGCGCAGGCGCGGGAAATAGTCGTAGACGATGTCGAAGCTTTTAGGCGGGGCCCTGCGTCCCGTCAGCGCGAAGGTCGCGGCCGTCAGGTTCTCCTCGACGGTCAGGTCCTCGAAGATGCGCCGCCCCTCCATGACGTGGAACAGCCCCTTGCGGACCAGCGCATGCGGGGCGAGCGGCGCGATGTCGGTGCCGTCGAAACGAATGGCGCCGCCGGTGACGGCGCCATCCTCCAGTTCGAGCAGGCGCGAGATCGCCTTCAGCGTCGTCGACTTGCCGGCGCCGTTGGAGCCGAGCAGCGCGACGATCCGGCCGCGCGGCACGGAGAGCGACAGGCCACGCAGGACCTGCACGGTCTTGTTGTAGATGACCTCGATGTTGGAGACATCGAGGATCGGCGGCGCGGCGCTCGTCATCGTCAGCTCGGCTTCGAGACGTTGATCCAGTCGCCCTGCCCGACCATGACCTTCCTGGCCGCGTCGTACTGGTAGACACGGCCGACCGGGATCGAATTGCCAGTGATCGTGATCGGCGCGCCGATCAGGCCGCCGGTATCGAAGTCTTTGATCGAGTTGAGCGCGGCCTTGAGGTTGGTCGCGGTCATCTCCTGCTTGGCGTCGAGACAACGCTTGCCCGCTTCGCAGAACAGCATGGCGGTCAGGAAGCCCTGCATATAGGCGGTCGAGACATATTCGGGCCGCATCTGCCGTATCTTGGCCAGCATCGGCGCCTTGGCATCCTCGTCGAAATAATAGCGATACGGCATCACGCCCATGAAGCCGTTGGCCGCCTCGCCGACCTTGGCCCAGAGCGAATTGTCCATCGACCAGAAGGTGCCCATGAACTTGGTCTTGAGGCCGAGCTGCTTGGCCTGCGTCATGAACTCGGGCAGAGGCGCCAGCACATAGCCGTGGAAGATGGTGTAGTCGGGGTTGGCGCGGCGCAGTTTCAAAACCTCGGTCGAGACGTCGACGGAGGTCGGCGGGGTGACGATCTTCTCGGCGATGGTGAGGCCGAGCTTCTTTGCCATCGCCTCGGTGGTCGCGATCGGGTCGCGGCCGAACTCGGTGTCGGAGTTCACCAGCGCGATCTTCGCGCCGGGTTGCGTCTTGGCGATATAGGTCAGCAACACGCTGATCATGTCGGAATAATCGGGACCGGCGATGAACTGGTTCGGATAGGCCTTGGCGTCGTTGAGCTCGGTCGCGAAGGAGGCGCCGGCCATGATCATCGAACCCTTGCGGTTGAGCTCGGGGTTGATCGTCTTCGCGAAGCCGGTGGAGTCGCTGTAATAGAAATTCACCGCATTCGAGCCGGTGAGCTTGTTGAACACGGCGACCGACTGGTCGACCTTGTAGGCGGTGTCCTCATAGACATAGCGGACCTTGCGGCCAGCGATGCCGCCGGCCTCGTTGACGAGCTTCACATAGTCACTGAGCCCGTCATTGATGCCGATGCCGGCGAAGGCGAAGACGCCGGTGAGCGGGATCGACCCCGCGATGACAATCTCATTGGCCTGGGCGAGCCCGGGCCGGATGCCGGCGGCGAGCCCGCCCGCTGCGATGCCGGCGGCGAGAGCCTGTCGTCTGGTGATGGTCATGGTTGCAGTCCTCCCTTGGTTTTTCGTTGCCTTGATTTTTTCGTTGTCAGGTCTTGAACGGCCAGAGGTGGAAGAAGCGGCGGATGCGCCGCCAGATCTCGGCGAGCCCATGCGGCTCCAGGATCAGGAAGCCGATGATCAGCGCTCCGAAGACGATGGTCCGCACCGGCGAGAGGATCGCCACCGCATTGGGCATCCAGGGCGAGAGCAGGCCGACGACGAGCTTCAGCGCCTCGGGCACCAGCGTCATGAAGACCGCGCCCAGGATGCCGCCGAGGATCGTACCCATGCCGCCGACGATGACAGCGGCGAGGAAGAAGATCGAATAGACGAAGGGGAAGCTTTCGGGCGTCACCACACGGAAGAAATAGGCCCATAAGCCGCCCGCGACACCGGCATAGAAGGAGGAGAGGCCGAAGCTCATCAGCTTGTAGCGCAGCAATGGAATGCCCAGCACCTCGGCCGAGATGTCGCGGTCGCGGATGGCGATGAAGGCGCGCCCGATACGGGTGCGGAAGAGATTGGCGGCGGCGAGCACCATGAGGCAGGTCAACGGCGCGATGACCCAATAGAGCGCGAAGGGCCTGGCCAGTTCGAGGCCGAAGAGCCGCGCCGGCGGGATGCTCAGGCCGCGCGTGCCGCCGGTGACCGCAGTCCAGTTCTGGAAGACGAAATGCAGGATGAAGGAGGCCGCGATCGTCGCGATGGCGAGGTAGAGCCCCTTGACCCGCAGGCTGGGCACCCCGACCACCATGCCGACCGCCGCGGTGACCAGGCCGGCCGCCAGCAGATTGAGCAGGAACGGCGTCCCCAGCCTGGTCTCGGCCAGCGCCACGACATAAGCGCCGACGCCCATGAAGGCAGCCTGGCCGAGGCTGACCAGGCCGGTATAGCCGGTGAGGATGTTGAGCCCCGTCGTCGAGACGATATGGATGCCGACGAGGCAAGCGAGATAGAGCCAGTAGTCGCTGGCGGCGAAGGGGAAGGCCAGCAATGCGACCGCTCCAAGCGCCAGCCACAGCCGCTGCGGGGCCGTGTCGAACAGCGCCTGATCGGCGCCATAGCTGTCCTTGAGCGCACCGATCCGCATCAGAGTCGCTCGATCTCGACGGTGCCGAACAGCCCATAGGGCCGCACCATCAGAATGATCAGCAGGAGTCCGAAGGTCGCCAGCAATTTGTATTCGCCGCCGATGAAGGTGCCCGACCAGGCTTCGACGAGGCCGACGATGAGGCCGCCGACCAGCGCGCCGGCGATTGAATCGAGCCCGCCGACGATGACGACGACCAGGGCCGACAGGCCAAACACGCCCATGGTCGGCGAGATGCCGCCGACCGCGCCGACGAGAATGCCTGCGCCCGCTGCCGCCACTCCGGCGACGATCCAGGCGGCGGAGAACACTTTCGGCACATCGATGCCGCAGGAATAGGCCGCGCCCTGGTCGGTCGCGGTGGCGCGCAAGGCCACGCCGCCACGCCAGAAGCGGAAGGCCAGCACGAAGGCGGCGATGACGATGCTGGCGACCGCGAAGCCGATCGCGATCTTGCGCGAGACGTAGGCGGCGCCGATGAAGAGCGGCGTCGTGCCCATGAAGTCCGGCAACTGCGTCGGAGCTGCACCCCAGACGATCTCGACGAGGCCGACGAGCACCGAGCCCAGGCCGATCGTGACCATAAAGACCGAGATCGCGCTCTCGCCGAGCATCGGCCGGATGATCGTGCGCTCGACGATGGCCCCGAGCAGGCCGCCGCCGATGAGCGCCAGCGGGATGGCGAGCCAGACCGGCAGGCCGAAACCGGCCGCGAAGGAGAAGAACAGATAGGCGCCGACCATCAGCATCTCGCCGATGGCGAGGTTCACCACCTTGGTCGCCTTGTAGATCAGCACGAAGGCAAGCGCGGTCAGCGCCAGCAAGGCGCCGGAGCCGAGCCCTGCCAGCGTCACCTCGAAGAAGAAGAGCCAGTCGAACTCCATCACGCCGCCTCCGTCCCGGCGATGCGGGCCTTGAGCTGGCCGATGTCGCCGGCGCCGAGATAGGCGCGGATGACCTGCTCATTGGCGGTCACCTCGGCAGGCGCGCCGCGCGCAATCACCTGCCCGAAATTCAGCACGACGACATGGTCCGAAATGTCCATGACGAGGCCCATATCGTGCTCGACCATCAGGATCGTCACGCCCCATTCCTCCTTCACGTCGAGGATGAAGCGAGCCATGTCCTCGGTCTCCTCGCGGTTCATCCCCGCGACGGGCTCGTCCAGCATCAGGATCTTCGGGCGCATGGCGAGCGCGCGCGCCAGCTCGACACGCTTGCGCAAGCCATAGGCGAGCGAGGCGACCGGCTGGTTGCGGATGTGGTTGATCTCGAGGAAATCGATCACCCGCTCCTCGATCTCGGCGCGAACCTCGGCCTCCTCGCGCTGGGCGCGGCCCCAATAGAGCAGGCCGTCGAGCAGATTGGTGCGCATATGGACGTGGCGGCCGAGCTTGATGTTGTCGAGCACGGTCATGCCGCGAAACAGCGCGATGTTCTGGAAGGTGCGGGCAAGCCCGAGCCTGGCGCGCTCCGGCGGGTGCAGGCGGGTGATATCGCGCCCCTCGAAACGGATCGCGCCGGCTTGGGGCCGATAGAAGCCCGAGATGCAGTTGAACAGCGAGGTCTTGCCGGCGCCGTTGGGCCCGATGATCGCCGTGATCGAGCCCGCTGCCACATCGAAGCCGACATCGGACAAGGCCCTGAGCCCGCCGAAATTCAGCGTCAGGCCGCTAACCGACAGCGCCGCCTCACCAATGCTGGTCATCGCCGCAACCTGCGGCAGGCCGACCCGATCCTCATCCTCGTTCTCCTCCCCATCGAACCCGCGTGCCTTCGGCATCTTCGGGTGGCTTCATTTCAGTAAGGCGGTCGCAAGACGCTCCTGGCATAGACCCGCTCGACCGGCTCATCGAGATCGCGCCCGGCGCGCTCGAAGCCCTTGCGCCAATCGGCGATATGCCGGCTCATCCAGAGCGCTGCCTGCACGGCATCGCCGGCCTTGAGCGCATCGATCAGATGACGATGCGCCGCGACGAGCCGCCCCGCGCCTTCGGGAACCCGCCGGACGATAAGCTCCGTCGTCGGAAAGAACAGCAGCCCGGCCGGCTCGCGCGCCAGTTCGAGCACGCGGTTGCGCGTCGCCTTCGCCAGCAGCTGGTGGAATTCGGTGTCGAGATGGGAGAGCCGGGCAGGATCCTCCAGCGCCGATTCCGCCTGCGCCTGATTGGCTTCCAGCAGCGCGATGATCGCGGCATCGGCATTCTCGGCGGCTTGCTCGGCCGCAGCGATCTCGAGCACGCGCGCCGTGGCCCAGAGCTCGCGAAACGTGACCTCGTGGAGGATCAGCGCCCGGCTGATGCGGGAGGACAGGCCGCTATAGCGCGGCAGGCTGGCATAAAGCCGCCGGTCGGCGCCGCGTCGTACCAGCCCGCTTTGCTCCAGCACGCGGATCGCCTCGCGCACGGTCGAGCGGTTGACGCCGAACTGGGCGCAAAGTGCAGCTTCCGTCCCGACGCTGTCGCCCGGACGCATGCGGCCCGACATGATCTCGCGCTCGATCGCGTCGGCGACCAGCTGATAGGCTGACGCGACCTCAATCTTGTCGAAGCGTTCGAGGGCGGCGACCATCTTCATCCCGTGCCGAGCGTTACTGAGTGACGCTTGTCCCATTGTCCGACAAAGTCAACGTGCGGAAACTCACGGACGAGCCTACCAAGATTTGAGTTTGTCGGACAAAGTCGACCGCGTTAGCATCACCGCCAGCGGGCGGCGCTTTTCCAACGACAAGCCCGATATGTCTCATCCTGGGAGGGTCCGATGCCCGAGGCCTATATCGTCGCGGCGGCGCGCACAGCCGGAGGGCGCCGCAAGGGTCGCGTCTCGGGCTGGCACCCGGCCGATCTCGCCGCCGTCATCCTCGACGTGTTGATCGCGCGCACCGACGCCGACCCGGCCCTCGTCGAGGATGTGATCATGGGCTGCGTCGGCCAGGTCGGCGAGCAATCGACCAATATCGCGCGCGGCGCCGTGCTCGCCTCGCGCCTGCCCGAAAGCGTGCCCGGCGTCTCGATTGACCGGCAATGCGGCTCCTCGCAGCAGGCCCTGCATTTCGCCGCCGCGACCGTGATGTCGGGCCAGATGGATGTGGTGATCGCCGCCGGCGTCGAATGCATGACGCGGGTGCCGATGACGCTCTCCTCGGAATTTCCGGCCAAGGCGGGCTATGGCGAGGCCAAGAGCCCGCGCCAGCAGATGCGCTATCCCGACATCGCCTTCAGCCAGTTCACCGGCGCGGAAATGGTCGCGGAGAAGCATGGCTTCAGCAAGGATGAGCTCGACGCCTTCGGCTTCCAGAGCCAGCAAAAGGCGATCGCGGCGACCCAGGGCGGGCTGTTCGCAAGGGAGATCGTGCCGATCGAGGTCACCCTCCCCGATGGCGGCCGTGACATTCATGCGATCGATGAAGGCATCCGCTTCGACGTGTCGCTGGAGGGCGTGAGATCGGTCAAGCTGATCCAGGACGGCGGGCGGCTCAGCGCCGCGACCGCAAGCCAGATCTGCGACGGAGCCTCGGGCGTGATGGTGGTCAATGAGCACGGCCTGAAGGCGCTCGGCATCGCGCCGCTCGCGCGCATCCATACGATGACCGTCTCGGGCGGCGACCCGGTGATCATGCTGGAGGAGCCGCTCTTCGCCACCGACAAGGCGCTGAAGCGCGCCGGCTTGCGCATCGACGACATCGATCTCTACGAGGTCAACGAGGCCTTCGCCTCGATCCCGATGGCCTGGCTCAAGCATAGCGGCGCCGACCCCGACAGGCTCAATGTCAATGGCGGCGCGATCGCGCTCGGCCATCCGCTCGGCGCATCAGGCACGAAATTGATGACGACGCTGGTGCATGCGCTGCACCAGCGCGGCAAGCGCTACGGCCTCCAGACCATGTGCGAGGGCGGCGGGCTCGCCAACGTCACCATCGTCGAGCGGCTCTGACGCCGCGCACATTCGCGGGGCGGGCGGAAGGCAAGGCCGGCTGAGAATCATCGCCGGCCTTGCCTTCCGCCCGCCGCAGCGTCACCTAAAGGCCATGCATCGCCGTCTCGTCTTCGAGGAGCCTGTCTCGCGCGCCGCGCTGTGGAGCCGGCGGCTGGCCTGGTTCTCGCTCGCGGTGCTGTTGCTGTCGGTGCTGGTGTTCCGGGCGGGCGAGCCGAGCCTGCAGGGTCTCGCTCCGATCGCAGGCGCCTATGGCTTCGTGCTGCTGGCGCTTATCCTGTCGGTGCTAGCCTTCATCCGCATCTGGCAGTCCGGCCATCGCGGCGTCGGCATGGCGGCGCAGGCTTTCGCCCTCGCCCTGCTGCTGCTCGCACCGGCAGGCTATGTCGGCTTCAAGCTCGTCACCTTACCGGCCCTGAACGATATCTCGACCGATATCGACGACCCACCCGCCTTCAGCCGTTCGCGCGTCGCGCTCGATGCGCGCAAGAGCCGCGTGCCGCCCGATGTTTCGCCCGAGCTGCGGCGGGCTCAGCGCCAGGCCTACCCCAAGACCTTGCCGATCGTCCTGGAGGTGCCAGCCGAGATGGCTTTCGACATCGCCAGGCGCGCGGCACTCAATCGCGGCTGGCAGGTGCTCGAATCGGCGCGGCCGGGCGGGCGCAGCGGAGCCGGACGCATCGAAGCTGTGGCGCGCACGCGCCTGCTGCGCTTCTCCGACGACATCACCATCCGGGTGCGCCCGCGCGCCGATGGCAGCCGGATCGATATCCGCTCGGCCTCGCGCCTCGGCACGCATGATCTCGGCGCCAACGCCGCGCGCATCGCAGCCTTCGCCGAGGAGGTCGAGCTGCTGGTCGAGACCCGCTAGAGTCGCTTTGGAACCTCCAGCCTTCATCCTGAGGAGCCATTCCTCACGGCGAATGGCGAGTAGCGAATGGCGAGTAAAGCTTCCATTCGCTACTCGCCATTCGCCATCTCGCGAGGAATGGCTCCCCGGGATGAGGGCTCGCGGAGTTTCCAAATAGGCTCTGAGCTCAGATTCGCCGGTAGCGACTCGTCAGCAGCGGCAGGACGTCGTCGCAGGAGACGCTGCCGCGCAGGACGAGGTCCTCCAACTGCGCCAGCACCGACAAGCCGGCCGCCCCGTGCAAGGCCGGGGCGAGACCCTGGTAGATCGCCCGCACCATCTCGGCGATGCGCTCGTCGCCCACGCTCAATCGGTTGAGGATCGCCGCCTCGCGCTGACGGCGATGCTGCACCAGGCCGCGCAGGAAGCGCTGCGGCTCCATGACGGGGCCGCCATGGCCGGGCCAGTAGAGCCGGTGCTCCATGCCGCGCAGCTTTTCGATCGAGGCCATATAGGCCGCCATCGAGCCGTCCGGCGGAGCGACGATGCTCGTCGACCAGGCCATGACATGGTCGCCCGAGAACAGGCTCGCCTCCTCGGCAAGACTGAAAGCGACATGGTTGGCGGTGTGGCCGGGGGTATCGATCGCCGTCAGCGTCCAGCCGGGACCTGAGACATGATCGCCATCGCGCATCAACAGGTCGGGTGCATAGGCGCGGTCGGCCGCGGCATCGAGCGGATTCGCCTCGCCGAGTGCGAGCTCGCGTGCCGCGCGGTGCAGGCCGCAGCCGACGATACGTGCGCCTGTCGCGGCCTTGACGGCGGGGACGGCGGGCGAATGGTCACGATGGGTGTGGGTGACGACGATATCGGTCACGGTCTCGCTGGCGACCGCCGCGAGCAGCCGCGCGACATGAGCGGGATCGTCCGGCCCCGGATCGATGATCGCGACCCGGCCGCGCCCGACGATATAGGTACAGGTGCCGGTGAAGGTCATCGGCCCGCCATTCCCAGCGATGACGCGCCGGACCAGTGGCGAGAGCTCCGCGATCTCACCCGGCGGGGTCGTGGCCGTTCTGTCGAACTCGATCTCGTCGCTCATGCGTCGCCTTGCACTCCGGGCTGCCCATCCGCGCAGCTTCCGCGCGCTTGTGAGGCTTTGCCGCATTTCCTATAGACGGGAAAGATGGTCGCGCGACGCGGCCCTGCTGAACAGGATCCAACGCGGATGGCAGACATGCTCCCCCTTCAAGCTCCCACCCTCGTCCATGCGGCTCTGCCGGCGGTCTCGGGTCCGCGCGCCGCCATGGCCCGCAACATCGCGCTCACCGTCGCCGGCAGCCTGCTGCTGGTGCTCGCCGCCAAGATCAAGGTGCCGTTCTGGCCGGTGCCGATGACGCTGCAGACGCTGGCGGTGCTCAGCCTGGGCGCAGCTTATGGCTCGCGGCTCGGTGCGGCGACGGTCGCGCTCTACATCGCCTATGGCCTCGCCGGCCTGCCGGTCTTCACCAATACGCCCCCGGTTGCGGCGGGCCCGCTCTACCTGATGGGGCCGACCGGCGGCTTCCTCGTCGGCTTCATCCTGGCGGCGGCTGTGGCCGGCTGGGCGGCGGCGCGCGGCGCCTCATTGACACGTCTCGTCGTCGGTCTCGTCACGGCCGAGGCACTGATGCTGGGCCTCGGCTGCCTGTGGCTCGCGCTCGGCGCGCAGATGGCAGGCGGGGTGACCGGCGTCGGTTTCGCCAAGGCCTTCGCCTTCGGCGTTCAGCCCTTCCTGATCGGCGATGCGCTCAAGGTCGCGCTGGCGGCCTGCTTTGTCGGCACCGGCTGGTCGATGCTCCAGCGTCGCGGCTGAACCACGCGCAGCAAGGCAATGCGAAGGCCGGGGGAAACCCCGGCCTTTTTCACGTCGTGGCGTTGGGGATGCGAAAAAGTGGGACCCGGTTTTTCGCGTCGACCCTGCTCTAACTCCGGCTCTCGATGCTTCCTTGGCTCAGAACCACCGCGTCATCCTGGACAAGCCGCGCGAGCGGCGCAGCT
The DNA here is from genome assembly GCF_001741865.1 of Bosea vaviloviae. Lineage (NCBI taxonomy): Bacteria > Pseudomonadati > Pseudomonadota > Alphaproteobacteria > Hyphomicrobiales > Alloboseaceae > Allobosea > Allobosea vaviloviae. The sequence goes on along the minus strand of NZ_CP017147.1, from coordinate 1,579,706 downwards.
CCGGGATCCATCGTAGGGTGCAGTTCCCTACGATGGATCCCGGGGACGACCTCCGGTCGCCCAGGATGACGGCCCGTTTCCGAGCCAAGACAGGATGCTGCAGTCTCGGGGCTCAGCCGGCCGGGCGCGAATCGCCGCAGCTCTTGGGCATGTTGAACGGCCGCAGCGTCTCGCCGCATTTGTCGCAGGCCGCCAGCATGGTCGCCAGGCCGAGAATGCCGATGATCTGGAAGAGACGCTTACGCTTCATGATGTCGAGACCGCTGCTGAATTGGCCCGCAGCCTACAGGGCCTGACCGCGCTTCGCCATCATGGAAATGCGCACCGGCTGCTCGGAGCTTGAATCGAGATAGCGCCACCGCTGGAATCCGACGGCGTCGCTTGTGGGTTTACGACCTGTAGCCGACCGCGCGGACCAGCGGACTGCGCAACGGAGCCGGGGCCTGCCGCAAGGAGAGGTCGGGCGTCCTGGTGGTCATTTCATCGAGGAACATGGGTTTCGCGAAATAGTAGCCCTGCGCGAGTCGGATGCGAGTGGCGGCTTGGAGATAGAGGAGCTCCTCAATCGTTTCGACGCCCTCTACGATGATCGACATATCCAGCGCATCGGCCAGCGATTCAATCGTCTTCAGAATGCTCTGGCTGCGCGGGCGCTGGTGAATCGCGGTGATGAATGAACGATCCACCTTGATCTCGTCGGCCGTGATGTCGGCGAGCGCCGCCAGCGACGAATATCCGACACCAAAATCGTCAATGGAAACGCGCGCTCCAATCTCGCGGATCATCGGCAGGACCTGCGTCTGGAACCGGCTCTTCGACAGGAACGCTTCCTCGGTCAGCTCGATCATGAAACGCTGGGCACAGCCGGTGGCCTCGATGGCGTCGACCAGCGAGCGCATGAATACGGGCTCGTCCGCCTGACGCGCGGCGACGTTGAGGCTGATGGTCGAGGTCGCGCCGAACGCGCTGTCGATACGATCGATCGCGCCGGTCGCTTCGGCAAGAACGAGATGCGTGATCTCGTCCATGAGTCCCAACTCGACCGCCAGATTGACGAAGTCACCCGGCGGGTGGATTACGCCCTCCTCGTCCATCCAACGCAGCAGCACCTCGACGCCGACAACTTCGTTCGAACGAAAATCGACCTTCGGTTGGTAGGCGCAGCGGAGGCGTCGGTCTCGAACGGCCAGCCGAAGCCGCTGTTCGATCTTCATCCGTTCGCTGGCGGCGTGATCGACGCCGGGGCTGAAGAACTGCACGCTGCCTTTGGTGGTGCCCTTGATCCGGTACATCGCTCGGTCGGCGTTGGAGCAGAGCGCGTCATAGGAGCGGCCGTCGGCAGGGTAGAGGCTGACGCCGACCGAAGCAGAGGTGAGGATCTCGCTGCCCTCGATGAAGTAGGGCTCCTTCAGCCTGGAGAGGAAATGCTCGACCCTGGCGGCGATCTCTTCCATCGGCCCGGCGGGCGAGAGCAGCAACACGAACTCGTCCCCCCCCACGCGCGCCATCAGATCGCAGGGGCGCAGTTCGCCGCTGAGGCGCTGGGCGACCTTGACCAGCAGCGCGTCGCCGACGGCATGCCCGTAATAGTCGTTGATATTCTTGAAGCCGTCGAGATCGAGAAAAGCGAGGGCGAAGGTCTGTTCGCGATCCGATGCCGTCAGCGCTGCGACGCTGCGCTCAAGCAGGCCCCTGTTGGGTAAACCGGTGAGATCGTCGAAATAGGCACGCCGGAAGAGGTCGTCCTCAAGCGCGCGCTGTTCGGTGACGTCTAGGGAAAGGCGGACCTGATGCGGTACGCCACCGATGGACAACGAGAGTTGCTGCACATTGATGGTGCGACCGGCCAGCACGGCATCCCGCTGGCCCGCCGGCAAGGCGGCATGAGCTAACCCCTGGCGGTTCGCATAGATGGATAGGTTCTGGCTTGCAGCAGCAATTCCGACCGGAAGGCCGTCGAGAACGTCCAGCAGCGTTTCGAAGTCGATCGATGTGGTCATCTGCGATCTGTCGCGGCTAGAGCAGGATGCGAAAAAGTGGGAACCGGTTTTTCGCATTGATCCTGCTCTAACTCTTTGATGCGAGACGGATTCAGATTTGAGATGGGATCACTCCGTGATTCCATCTCAAATCATCCGGCTCTAGCGCTTGAGAATCTGCAGGCGTGCATCTTCCAGCAGGCGCGAGACGCCAGAGCCCGGCACTTCGCTGGAGCTGTCGGGTGCCGGAGGCTCGCGGACCGGGGCGGCACTTGCCTCCTCGTCCTTCACCGTGCCGCGCCACCGCGCAACGACGGTTGCGATGAACTCGCGCTGCGTCGCCACCTCAGCGTCAATGGCCGAAGGGGCGGTGGATTCGCTGCGCGGCACCGCCGTCTCCTCCAGCCGCCGAAAGGTCAGGCGGGCCGGCATCGGCATGCCCTCGCCGAAGCCGACTACCTCGCCGGTGCCGAGGGAGGGAACGAAATCGAGCAAGTTTGCTCCAGCATCGGCCACGGCCGAGCGGAGCAGCGCTTGATCGTGGTCGTTGGCCATACGCATCGCCAACAGGGTGGAGCATTGCGAGATGATGGTGGGATCGAGCTCGGCCGGCCGCTGGGTGACGAGGCCGAGGAAGACGCCGTATTTGCGGCCCTCTTTGGCGATTCGGGCCAAGGCGCGGCGGGTCGGGCCAAACCCCAGGCTGTGATCCGCCGCGGCGTAGCGGTGTGCTTCCTCGCAGACGAAGAGCAGCGGCATTGCGCCATCGCTCCATAGACCGAAATCAAAGGCAAGTCGGCACAGCACGCAGACCACCGCATCAACGACTTCCACCGGCAGACCGGCGAGCTGCATGACGCTGATGGGCTTACCGTCGGGCTCGAGGCGGAAAAGATGCGTGAGCAGGCCAACCATGGTGTCGCCGCCGACGCTGGCATTCTCAAACATGAAGGCGTAGCGCGGATCGTTCTTGATGGTCTCGATCCGCGTCATCAAGCGATGATAGTTCATGCGCGAGGATCGGTTCTCGAGCTTGCCCATGCGATCATCGATGAGCGCCAGCAGATCCTGCAGCAGATAGGGTACCGGCGTATCCACGGTGTAGCCGGTGCGCTTGGGATTGCTTTTCTTGAAGCCGAGCCGATCGGTGGCAGGCTTGTATTGCAGATAGTTACTCTTGGCGATCGGGATCAACTCGGAGAGTATTTCCAATTCCTCGGCCACGGCGGGACGGCCGCCATAGACGACATCGGTCAGTTCCTCGAAGCTGAACAGCCAGAACGGCAGCTTCAGATTGCGCGGGCTGATGACATTGGCCCGTTCGCCGAAACTGCGGCCATACTCATTGTGACCATCAAGCAGGAAAATCCGCACATCCGGTCGTGCTTTGAGGATTTCCTGAAGGATTACGGTGACGCCGCTGGATTTACCCACGCCCGTGGAGCCCAAAATCGCGAAGTGCTTGGAGATCAGGCTATCGACGTCGATATGGGCCGAGATGGAACTGTCGTGGTTGAGATGGCCGATATTGATCGTGCGTTGGCCTGCCGGGGTGTAGATCAATCGAAGATGCTCGCGACTGATCAGATGGGCCGCGTCGCCGATAGCGGGGTAGTCGGAAACACCGCGGCGAAAGGCCTGGGATCCGTCGGCATTGCTGACGATTTCGCCCATCAGCGCGACCCGCGCCACCGCACGAAGCTCCTTGGCGGCTTCGGGGGAAGGCCGTGTCGAAACCTCGATGACCATGCCAATGAGGGACAGGGGACCGGCATCGATAGCCAGGAATCGACCTACGGTCGCCCTCGCGCCCTTGTCGGGCCAGGGCGCAGGCAGGTCGATCTGGGCCTCGGAGCCACGCACGGAAAGAACGTGGCCGATGGGACCGGCCGTCCTGGCGGATTCCGGGCCTCCATGGTGGTCGCCGAGCTGATTCAAGAGAAGCCCCCTTCAGGCAGAAGACAGCCTGCCCAGAAACTAAGCATGAAAGGGCTTACGAAGAGGTTGATCTGATCCCCATAAACAAGACCATTTGAAGTTTGAGTTTCCGCGCTATTAAGCCTGCCCCTCCTCGCCCGCGGCTCGTGCTGACTTTGCGTCATGCCACCCTTCTGGGCGAGGTCGCCGACGGACAGGACACCAGCAGGAGTCGACTTCGCTCGCAAATGCTCCGGGCGTTCGATCTCGAAATCGAGGAGAACGCCTCTGCCGGGCTGCTTTGCCCGGTCGCGGATGGCAGCGCTGCGCCCTTCGACGGAAGCCAGCCACTGCGAGACACGAGGGCCAAATCGGCTTGTCCTCTCCTGCCGAAATCCGAACGGCCATCGAGGGGTTCCCTTTCGCGCTCGCCAGTTCCCGGTCTTGGAATCTTTCGACGGCACGACGAGATGCGAGGCCATATGCGCCGCCCTTTCGTAGGAAGGGGCGGCCCAAGGCCGAAACTCGCGCAAAATCAACAATATTCGGGAAATCCAGTGGTCGGAGTGGCAGGATTTGAACCTGCGACCCCCTCGTCCCGAACGAGGTGCTCTACCAGGCTGAGCCACACTCCGATCAACTGGTGCCGGGCTTATAGCCAGCGTGGAGCGCGGGCGCAACAGCATCCAGGGCATTGTGACGCCGATTTCTGCAAAGAGATATTCGGCGGCGGCGCGGATGGTTGCGCACGGCCGCGCCGCGTTCTAGAAGGCGCGGCACGTTGGGGCGTCGCCAAGTGGTAAGGCAGCGGTTTTTGGTACCGCCATTCGGAGGTTCGAATCCTCCCGCCCCAGCCACAAAAATCATCTAAGCTACTGATATTGTTAGCATAAAACACTGTCTTGGCGGCTTTCCCACCAGCTGGTGCGCGAAGGCCTGGCACGTAGGGGGCATCTCGCCTAGAGCGGCGTGGAGCCGCCTATGACAGGTGCCGGCGTTTGCTTGATTTTCTCGCGCAGCGCCTGAATCAGCACTGCATGGTGATGAGCTTAAGGACCCGGGCACTTAAATCTGCGCGTTATCTGGCAGCGCAACTCGGTGCAGCTGTCGAAAAGATGCTGGTCTCACCGTCCGTAAACTGGGTCACCAAGGAGCAGCTGAAGGATTTCTTCCGCCGCTCCTTTGCGATCCATGAGGAAACCATTCGACGTGCGGCCGCCATGCCTGATGCGGGGCCGATCACGATCGAGAGCAACCGCACTCTTTCGGTGGCAAATGGCTGAACCTCCGGGTAATCGCCGAGCAGGGAACGCCTGCGGAAGTGAGAGAGGAAGATCGCTTAGCCATGACCGCGGCCGGCATTTCCCCGGCGGAACTTGCCACGGTGGTCGACGCGGTTCGCTGGCATCGTTCCCCGAAGCGTCTGTCCCAGATGTGGCAGTCGATTGCCCAAATCCTGGTGGAAGTGGGCGCCGAACCCACATCAGACAACATCTCACGGGCAGAACGGCTCTATGCGCGCGCAGAGCGAAGCAGCCTTCTGAATCCTACCAGTTGAAACCCCGGAATTCGATTTCGGGTCGCTGATTCGGGAGACGCAGGCACTCCACCGTCGATCGCGTGGTCCATCGCCAACCCCACAGCCAGCCTTGACGCTGACCACATGGGGCCTGCCATTGGCCGTACGACAGCACTTCAGCATCTTGGGGAATGGTTCGATCCGCCTGTTGAGGCATCATCTGCTGCGGAAGCGCTTAACGGCGAGGAGGGCGTTTCTGTCGTGGAGGCGGCCCGGGCCTTTCAAGGGACAAGGCGAAAAGCGAGGAGTGGACGTCGAAGACGCAGAGTCAATTTCTCTCGATCTGCGACCTCCTTGACCGGTTCCTGAGGAAGGAGTGCTCGATCGATGATCTACGGCACCTCGGGCTACCCCACCTTCACAGATTCAATCAGTTCCTGCTGGCAGGCTTGGCCCAAGCTCTCCTTACGCATCTGAGCGCACCAGCGCACTCTCGAAGAAAGGCATGTCGGAACGTATCCAGCGATCGACTTCCACAACCGTCTCGACCGCATAGGCCTTTCGCAGGGCGCATTCCCAAACGATTGCCGTTCGCCATCCAAGGTCGGCCAGTGCTTGCATGGCCTCTTTGTCCCGCTCGACATTGCGAGCGAACTTATTTTGCCAGAATTCGACATTGCTTGCAGGCGTCGTGCACCAGTGGCAGCCCTTGTGCCGATGCCAGAAGCAGCCATGGACAAATATCGCAACCCGCCTTGAGACCAGCACGATGTCTGGTCTGCCCGGCAGTCCGGCGACATGTAGCCGATAGCGAAAGCCGGCCCGATGCAGAGAGCTCCGCAGAAGGCTCTCAGGTTTTGTGTCCTTCCCTCTAATGCCGGCCATCATGCGCGAGCGAGTTGCGAGATCGACTATGTCAGCCATGCACCAGAGCCTGTCATTTCACGGCAGAGATGATATCAATCACCCTTTTGCACGACCTTTCGAAAGCGTGTGACTCTTGCCAACTTATTCGGTCGTCGACATCTTTGCAGGGCCAGGGGGGCTGGCGGAGGGATTTTCGAGCGTTCCCGGCGCGGAAGGCAAGAGGGCATTCAAGATTGCGCTGTCGATCGAGAAGGAAACGGCAGCATATTCTACGCTTCGGCTCCGAAGCTTTCTCCGCCAATTCGACGGCAATCTGCCCGACAGCTACTATAATCTCATCAACAGCGGGAAGGACGAACCCGATTGGGCTGCGCTTGATCCGGAGAGGTGGAAGGCAGCCTGCGAAGATGCTTGGCAGCTCGAGCTAGGCAAGGAACACCCGGAACTCCGGCTGAATGCCCGACTGGACTCCATCCGCTCCCAAAGCGATGGCAACGTCATTCTGATAGGTGGACCTCCCTGCCAAGCCTATTCGCTCGCTGGGCGGTCGCGCAACCTTGGCAAGGAAGGCTACGTCGCCAGCGAGGATGAGAAGCACTTCCTCTATCAGGAGTACATCCGCATCCTCGACCGGCTCCGCCCGGTTGCTTTCGTGATGGAGAACGTCAAGGGGATGCTTTCGTCGTCCGTCGATGGCGAGAGCCGGATATTTGATCAGGTTCTCCACGACCTGCGCGGAGAAACGCGCGGCGGCGAACGCTATCGATTGATTGCTCTCGATCCTCGCAGCCGAAAGCAACTCGATCTGGGAGAGCCACGTGCCTCCGACTTCATCGTTCGTGCCGAGGATTTCGGAGTCCCCCAAGCGCGCCACAGGGTGATCGTCGTGGGTCTTCGATCAGATCTGGCCGCCAACCTCCCGGACTCCGCGCTTGCAGATCGCATGGTCCGACATAACCTGACCGCTACGGTTGGCAACGTGTTGACAGGTATGCCAAGGCTGCGCAGCGGCCTGAGCCAAGGTATTGACGGACGTCAAGAATGGCGGGAAATCGTCGAGGCTGCCATGGCCTTCGTAGCCGAGCTCGAGACCAACCTTCCTGACGATCTTCAGACAAGGTTTGCCGATCGGGCAGCGACGTATGATGACATTTTTCGTAGGCAGAATGACGTCCCGTGCCGCAAGGCGCATGGGGCCGGCATCTCGCCCTCATGCCCAGCAGACCTGCGTGATTGGCTGATCGATCCCAAGCTAACAGATCTGCCTAATCACGAAACGCGCGGCCACATGGCGAGTGACTTGGCTCGATATTTCTTCGCAGCGGTATTTGCTGAGGTTGTAGGGCGTTCACCCAAAGCGGCCGACTTTCCGGAGGAGCTGGCACCCGACCACGAGAACTGGACTTCTGGCAAGTTTGCCGACCGCTTCCGAGTTCAGCGTTCCGGTAGCCCGTCGACAACCGTCACGAGCCATATCTCGAAGGATGGGCACTACTTCATTCATCCCGATCCGCTGCAGTGTCGCAGCCTGACAGTGCGCGAGGCTGCCCGCCTTCAAACCTTTCCGGATAATTATCTTTTCAAGGGAAATCGCACCCAGCAGTATGTGCAGGTGGGGAATGCTGTCCCCCCGCTGCTTGCACGCTGGATTGGAGAGGCGCTTTTTGCCATTCTTACTGCAAGATGCGCAGATGTTGCGGCTCCCAAGCTTGAGACGAGACTGTCGCGCGTCGGTTGATCGAATTCCGCGAGATACCCCTATTGGATGTATCGTTCTGAGCGGTTCCACTCCTGCTTGCTAGGGTTGCCGCCTCGGTGCAGAACCGGTCGAGGGTTAAAGCGGCTCGAAGGCAGGGGATTGCATGACATCGACCACACAAGTTGAAGCGTTCGTGCGGCAGTTGCGCGCGCGCCTGCCCTCCGCCGCAGACATCGACGACGCCGCAAGGCTCGTCCGCCAAGATCTCGAGCCCTTTCTCGGGCGCTTTTCCGAGGAGAACGAGACAGACTTTGCTGTAGCCATCGAACAGATGCGCGCTTCGATCCGGCCGGTCGAGATTCTTCGTGTGAATTCGATCTTTCGCACCCGTCAGCAATGGTATCAGGGGCCTGGGGACGGCGACCGCCACTGGCCTGCTCTGCGTGCCTATCTGATCGACTCTAAGGACTGGTCTCCCACAACGGTCGATGAACGGATAGGAGCTGCGTCCAACGAGATCGTCTCGTTGCTCGAAGCGCCAGCCCAAGAAAGCTTCGCTTGCCGCGGGCTTGTAATTGGCCATGTGCAGTCCGGCAAAACAGCGAATATGACTGCCGTCATCGCAAAGGCGGTGGATGCCGGCTACAATCTGGTGATCATTCTCGCGGGCCTAACAAACAAGCTGCGCAAGCAGACGCAAGGACGGATGCAGAAGGACCTGGTGGACCGCCTCAGGGACCGCTGGCAGCTTCTAACCCGCGAGGACGAGCAGGGTGACTTCAGAATGCCGCCCAACGGCGGCTTCCCGATGCCTGCTGCCGGCGCGGTCCACCTCGCCGTGGTGAAGAAGAACGTGGCCCCTCTCGGGCAATTGCTGCTTACGATCGAGCGGACCGTGCCTGCCATCCTCCGGCGCCTCAAGGTGCTGATCATCGACGACGAGTGCGACCAGGCAAGCGTTAACACGGCCTCCGGCGAATACGATATGACGCGGATTAATGAGATGATCCGCCTCATCCTCCGGAGGATCCCTGCAAATTCCTATGTGGGATATACCGCCACCCCGTTTGCGAACGTGCTCATTAACCCGTTCCCGGCTGGCGGTAGCCAACTCGATGACCTCTATCCCAAGGACTTCATCACAGCCCTACCCACCCCGGATGGCTATTTCGGTACCGAGCGCTTGTTCGGTCGTCCGCCAGTCGATGCCGACTCGCCGCGACTGGAGGAAGAAGGGCTCGACATGATCCGCGACATTCCGGAGGCTGATGCCACGTATCTGCAGCCGCCGAGCCGAGCAGATAAGGACCTATTCCAGCCGCGCATGCCGTCTTCGCTTGAGGATGCAGTGCTCTACTTCCTCGCATCATGCGCGGCGCGTCGGTTCCGCGGCGACGGCGGTAACCACATGTCAATGCTGATCCATACCTCTGCCTATGTGATCATGCACGAGCGCCTTGCAACGCTCGTCAAGGCATGGCTCGAGGTCAACGCGGACCAGATCGTCGCATCCGACTCGCCGTTGGCGAGACGGATGCTCGCGCTATGGGACGCGGAGCAGGCGCGCGTCCCAAGTGATCTCAGCATCCTCCCCCAGGTGAACGGCGAACAGCTCATGCCGTTCATGCCAGAAGTTCTCGACGCACTTGTCGTGCCTGTCGAAAATGGGGTTAGCGAGGACCGGATCGACTATGACGGTCCCGCAAAGACCTACATCGTCGTCGGCGGATCGATCCTAGCCCGCGGCCTGACGATTGAGGGACTTTGCGTGAGCTACTTTCTGCGGACATCAAGCCAGTACGACACCCTGCTGCAGATGGGGCGCTGGTTCGGCTACAGACCGCGATACGAAGATATGCCGCGCATCTGGATGACGGAATCGCTCAGCACGGCCTTCAGATCGCTTGCACTCGTCGAGGCGGAGATACGGACCGACGTTGAGGAATACAGGATCCGCCGGACAAGTCCGACCGAGTTCGCGGTCAGGGTCCGGTCCATTCCTGGAATGGCGATCACCGCAGCCAGCAAGATGCGAGCAGCAGTGCTGACCGACATGAGCTATGCTGGCAAGCACATCCAGACTATCCGGTTTGACCACCGCGATCCCAACGTCGTTCGCGGAAACTGGACGGCTTCTGCGAATCTCTTGACCCAGCTAATCGATCTCGGACTGCGTGATCCAGAAGCGAATCGCGCGCTGTTCCGCGGCGTTCCAGGGCGCCTGATCGTGCAGTTCCTGCGCGCTTACTCGGTTCAGGCATCACATCGCGAGCTCTCCAACGAATTTCTGCTGGGTTACATCGATGCATCGGGCGACAGTCGCAGAACTTGGAATGTTGGCGTGGTCGAACCTAGGATCGGCGAGCCGTCTGCGGCGCCCCTGGGCGGACTTGGCACGCTTCGCCTCTCGAACAGGACTAGATTGCAGCGCCCCGAAGATTTCGCGGACATCAAGGCGCTCATGTCACGACGCGACGTGATGTTTGACTGGGTCGAGGAAGGAGATGCGGCGACATCCTCTGATTGGAGCGGCCTTAAGGCTGCCCGTGCCGACGTCGTTGGCGACACGCCGCTGCTGCTGCTCTACCCGATCGACCGTCGTTCGACACCGCGCCCGGGATCCCGCGAGCGGGTCGCACTCGATGCAGTCGGTGATCTTATTGGCTTCGGGATCGTTTTTCCGGGCTCGGTCGAAGGCTCTGGCGGCTACTACAGCGTAAGACTGGAGGCACCCTCGGCTGATGATCTCCAAGACATCGAAGATGAGGTCGCGGAGCAACTCGAGGCAGGTCGTGTCCACTGACTCGCCACTCGATCACTGGACCATGCTTCGACGTGGTGGCCAAGCGTCTACGGGTCTTGAGATACCCAGTATCGATACTGGCATTGAGACGGGCTTCGGGCGTGTGCGGCTCGCGCTTGGCAGTGCGGGCGAACTCCGGTTGCTCCTTCCCGTGCGCCAGAGCGAGCGGATTGCCGACATTCCGGCAAACCAGTCGCTTCATATCGGCGTGTCGACATACTTGCTGAACGGCACTCCGATCCGTTACCTCGATATTGTCTGTTTGAATGCTGCGCTCGACGGTGCCTTCGCAGACGTTTGTGCCGAGATCATACGACGAATTTCGGACGGGGCCGCGCCGACCGAGGCCAGCTTGACGACGCTTGACGACTTCCGGTCACTGCTGATCGTACCTTCGGCCGAGGTGACATCTCAGGAGATGCGAGGCCTCATCGCTGAGCTCGTGATGCTACGTCGTCTCCTTAACTTGGATCCGCGCGCTTGGCGGCTGTGGCGCGGGCCGCTCATGGAGCGCCATGACTTCAGAGGCGGCAGCTTCGCAATCGAGGTCAAGTCCTCGGCGCGTGTGGCCGGGCGGTCGGTGACGATCTCCTCGATAGATCAGCTTGTCGCACCCGTGGAGGGCGCTTTACATCTGTATCTACTTCAGCTCGAGGAGGCTGCGGGAACCGATCTGTCGATATCAAGGCTCGCCGCAGAATCGATCTCGATGGCGTCCGATCCACAGCAGATCCGCGATCTTCTGGCCGCGCTCGGGTGCGCCGATCCCGATGCTAGAGCGTGGAACCGGGCCAGCTTCCGCATCGAGGGCGAGCATCAATATGCCGTCGACGCCGCGTTTCCGAGGATCGTTCCCGAGAGTTTTATTGCTGAAGCCGTACCAGAAGGCGTTGTCAGCCTCTCGTATACCATTGACCTTGCCGCTGCCGAAGGAAGTCGCCTCGATGCCCTCGCGGCCGAAACGCATGTACGGGAAATGATCGCATGCCTCGATCACCCCTGATCCTTCATTCCGAGGCCTATTCTGCTTCGGGGAATCTCGCCGCAGACGGGTATCTAAAACTGCTCGGCGCGCCGTCGATTGATCTCGTTCAAACCGTGGTCCGAGAGGCGGTTCAGAACAGCTGCGATGCGGCCATCTCGGACGGAGGAGCCGAGGTTCATTTCCGGCTTCGCACGCTTGATCGGGACCAGGCAGCCGTGTTGCGGCACGACATTCTGGGACAGCGTCCGCTGGACCATGCTGCCGCGCAAGCTCTGGAGGCGTATCTTTCCTCCGCCCGCCCCCGCGTTCTGGAGATCTGCGACTTCGGGACCACAGGACTAGCGGGTCCCACAAGGGCAGATCTGGCGGTCAACGAAGACGAACCCTCTGACTTCGTTGATTTTCTGCGCAACGTCGGCTCACCGCGCAACACGACCCACAGTGGCGGCACCTACGGATACGGCAAGGCATCGCTGTACATGGCCAGCCGCTGCTCTGCGATATTGATCGACAGCCAGACCTTCCACGCCGGCCAGCCAACGAGGCGGGTCATCGCGGCCCAGCTCGGATTGTCATTTGCGGCGGAGGATACCGAAGGCGTGCGACGTAGGTTCACTGGACGGCACTGGTGGGGGGCGGGCGCCAAGGGAGACGAGTTCGTCGATCCGTTGGAAGGACCTGAGGCAGCCACTTTGGCCGAAGATATCGGCTTTCCAGTGCGCGACCCCTCGCGATCGGGCACCTCTATCATGATCCTCGACCCGCTGTTCGTTGATCAAGACGAGGTGCGGGCGCTGCGTCTGATAGAGGAATCACTGCTGTTCTTCTTCTGGCCTCGCATGCTGGAATGCACGCCTCGGAGCCGCAGGATGCATTTTCGTATCTTTGTCGAGAACGTGGAGTACCCGCTGCCAAGACCGGAAGATTTTCCTCCGCTCGACCTGTTTGCGCGCGCCATGAGCGGATTGCGCTCCAGTCCAACCGCCGGGGAGGAGGTGCGCTCGCAACGTCCAAACCGCGTCCTCGGCCGCCTCAATATCGTCAGAGGACTTCGCGCCGAGCGGCGTGCACCAGCGGGTCTCGAGGGCAGCTTGTTTCCTGAGCGCTCAGCGGCAATCGCGGTGATGCGGCCGGTAGAACTGGTGGTCCGCTACTATCCCGGCAACCAGCTTCCCGACGATCGCTTCGAGTGGGGCGGCGTGTTCGTGGCTTCGAACGACGAGACGGTCGAGGCTGCGTTCGCAAGGGCCGAGCCGCCTGCGCATGACGACTGGCAGCACGAGGCGCTTGCTGACCGAGTTGAACGCAGCATCGTCCGGATCGCCGTAAACCGGATCAAGATTGCCGCTGCTGAATATGCGACGCCAGTTTCTGCCGCACGTCCCGGAGGAGAGACGGGACCATCCTTCGCAAAGGTGGCCGGCCTATTAGGCCGCGTGCTCGAGGGAGATGGCGAAGGTGCGGGTGCGCGCGCCTCAGGAGGCGGAGGCGGAGGTGGAGGCGGCTCACGGAGCGCGCTGGGTGTCAGCAGGCCCGTGTTCGCGAGGCTGGAACAAGGCGCAAGCGGGCCCGTCGCGGTTTTCCAACTGGAGATCAAGGCGAGAGTGGGGGGACAAACTGTACTTCTCCTGGAACCTGCGCTGGTGATGGATGGCGGAATTGCAGCCGATGTGTCGTCCATCGCCCGGCCGACAGTGCTCGCGGTTCGGGACGAGGCCGGCGATCTATTCCGCGAGACCGCGCGAGTCGAGATTGGTGGACGGGCCGGCCGGTTCGAGGTTTCGGTCGTTATGCCATCCGACTGTGCCGTGACGCTGGGTGCGCGGCTGGTTTCCGGAGCAGACAACGCATGACCCGTGTTGCCTTTCCGTTTCTCACCCTCGGAACCGACGCTGTACTCGCGCGGCCTTGGATGCTGATGGATGGCGACCGCGAGGTCGCTATCGGCGACGCATGGCTATCGGACTGGGACAGCGCGAGGGACGTGACGCTTCGACGTCTCATTTCCATCGATTTGGACATTGCGGCAGCGCAACTTCGCATGGAGATCAACGAGCGGACGCTCGTGCTTGTAGTGCGGATCGGGACGGGAGCTGGCAACGTTCCCCGAATTATCGTCACAAGGTCGAGATATGAACTTGCCCGCGGCGATGCGACGCTCGTTCTTGAGGAGCGAATTGCGGGACACGAGCTCTCCCAGCGCCTGTTGGTCGAAACACAGATCCTTGCGAATCGGACGTCTGCGAACGCTCATCCGCTCTCTCCGCTTCGAGCTTCCTCCAAGGTCTGGGCTGACCGAATTGACCTCCGGCTCGAAGGTGAAGAGCCTAGATTTCCAATGGAAGCTATCAGCTTCTCTCAGCGCTTCGGGGGACGCCCGGAGGCCCATGCCCCATGGTTTCTTCATTGGACGCCGGGCAACCTCCATCGCGACTTCGGAGGTAGCGTCCGCCTGTTCGTGAACAGCGATCGTCCTGATCTTGTAGAGCGCCTTTTGTCCGGCGACCGAGCTACCCTGCAGGTCGTTCTCGCAGATGTCATGATCCAGATCATCTCGACATCACTGCGACAGGCAGACTTCCAGCAGGTCGCAGCCGACGGCGATCCCGGTTCGATCATCGGGCGGGTCCTGTCTTGGATGACGCTGGCATTTCCGGGGCAGGATGCACAGACTATCAGAAGCGCGATGGAACTTCGCCCCTCCACCTTCCATGCGGCGATTCTCGCTGCGGCCGATGTTGCCGGAGAGGAACCAGGCGCATGAGCGTAGCGCTATTGCCTCGCCTCGATCGTCTCTCCGTCGATGCCTGTTTATCAGCCGGGTCAACGCTTGGAACTGCCGCCCAGACGGATCTGGATCCTGCTAGCTTTCCGCTTGGAACGACCTACGCCGCCAGTGGCGGGACGCCAGTCCGACGGGAATTTCTCTTGGAATTGCGGTCGGCCCTTCTTGAAATTGCAATTGGCTGCGGCTTTCCACAACGCGGCAGCAGCGCGAGTCGTGCACGGTTCGATGAGCTCGCATCCATCCACCTCGCACAGCTTCCGGAGTTAGCTGGTGGCGAGGCGTTGCGCGATGATGTCTGGGCATTTCTTGCAACTGTGATCGCCCCCGACGTGGTGGTCTGGCGGTTCACCGACCGCCCAGCTGAGCGATTTCATGGAGGCGTTCGCAACACTTTCCAGCGGCTGTGGATGCGAGGGAGGATTCTCGATCGAGATGTCGGCGCAGAAAGGCGATGGGGCATGTTAGCCGAGCTCACGGAGGACGCGATGGTGCAGATCACCGAGCGCCCTTCAATCGGTGGCGATACCCGTGTCGCGCGGGCTTTTGCCGAGGGCTGGCTGCGAGCGGCGGGAAGGCTTGGTCGACCAGCGATGGAGGGCGCGACGCGCGAGGCGATCGTTCGCCTGAGGCTCCGCAACCAAGTGCAGCTGCTGGCCGAGGTCGGTGACCGTGAGCTTTCGGAAATCGTCGATTCCTTCTTCGTCTCGGATCAAGAGCGGACTTGACCACCGCGACTGACTGGGTTTTCGCACACATGCCATTAGCGACGTCACAGCGATCTCGGCCGTCAGGTCGTCGCGCAGCCGATCTCGCCAAAACAGGTGTTGCCGCCTGTGACCGATTGATATAGCACAAGAGCGAGCGCCAAGCGTCTAATACGAAGTAATATCAATAACTTATGTAGTTCGTATATTTTAGCTGGGTATCCTCCCGCCCCAGCCAATTTCCTACAAAGACTTCCGCATCCGCCGCGGGCATCAAGCTGGCCGCGATTCGATGGATTCTGATTGCGCCGAGCGATCCTGCGCCGCATCCGTCGGCTGACCTGCGGAGACATCCAGTTTCGGCAGGGTGATCGTCACGCGCAGGCCGCCCTCGCGGCGATTCGCCAGCGCGATCTCGCCGCCATGGGAGGCGATGACGGCGCGGGCGATCGTCAGGCCCAGTCCGGAGCCACCGGTTTCGCGGCCGCGCGATTCCTCCAATCGCACGAAGGGCTGGAAGACGCGCTCCATCTGCGCCTCGGGAATGCCGGGGCCGTCATCCTCGACCGTGATTGAGAACTGTGTCGGCGTCTCCGCGATCACGACGACGGCGCTGTCGCCGTATTTCACCGCATTGCCGACGATGTTCCAGAAGGCCCGCTTCAGCGCGAGCAATCTGCCGAGCACGCGGCCATGGGCGCGTGCATCGAGCGTGATCCGGCGGCCCTGATCGGCCTCGTCATCGACGATGGTTTCCAGCACCGAGACGATGTCGATCGGGCGGGCGGCCTCGCTCGAGTCGCCGCCGCGCAGGAATTCCAGCGTCGAATCGATCATCCCCTCCATCTCGGAAAGGTCGGCGTCGACGAGATCGCGCGTCGCCTCGTCCTCGAGCAGTTCGGAGCGCAGGCGCAAACGCGTGATCGGGGTGCGTAGATCATGCGAGACGGCGGCGAGCGCCTGGGTGCGCTCGGCGACGAGGCGCTGGATGCGCTCACGCATGGTGTTGAAGGCGCGGGCGGCGCGGCGGACCTCGGCCGGGCCGGATTCATCGAGCGGCTGGGGCGTCTGGTCGAGGCTGAAGCGCTCGGCTGCGATGGCGAGATCGCGCAAGGGCCGCGTCGCCCAGCGCAGCAGCAGCACGGCGACGACGATGATGCCGATGCCGAGGCAGATCATGACGGTCATCAGGCCGTCATCGCCATGCTGCGGCGCGCCCGCCGTCGACGAGAAATTCACCCAGGAGCCGTCCTCGAGCCTGACCGAGACCAGCATCATATGGCGATAGGCATCGGCCTCGCCCGAGCGGAGCGCGCCGTCATCGGCGAAGCCGAGGCGGAAGGATTCGGCCGCGAGATCAGGCACGAGCTCCTTGAGCCGGGCTTCCATCACTTTTGTGCGCTCGGTCGCCGGCGCCGTGCCCAGAACCAGGCTGACCTTGCTCCAATGCACTTCGAGGCTCGCGCTCGACAGATCATGGGCGACACGGTCGCGCTCGGGCTCCTGCGGAATGCTGGCAATGGCGCGCTTGATCGAAACGATGCGCTCGGCGAGGCCGCGAGCGCTCTGTCGCGTCGCATGGCTCTCGACGCCGATATGATAGGCCCAGTAGCCGGCGAGATGAAAAGCCAGCAGCGCCACGACGAGGACCAGGATGGCCCGGCTCGCCACCGTGTCGGGCAGGCCCCGTTTCAGCATGCTCCTCACGCCGGCTGCCCTTCGCGCGACCTGACATCGGGCGTGAAGACATAGCCCGCGCCCCGGACCGTCTTGATCAATTGGCCGCCCTGGGCGTCGGCCTCCAGCTTGCGGCGCAGCCGGCTGATCTGGACATCGATGGTCCGGTCGAAAGGATCGTCGCTCACCCTGGCCTTGGCGTATTGCATCAGCGCCTCGCGCGAGAGCACGCGGTTGGCATGCTCGACGAAGACGACGAGCAGGTCGAATTCGCCTGTGGAGAGATCGACCAGCGTGCCCGAAGGCGAGACCAGTTCGCGCCGACGCAGATCGACGTTCCAGCCATCGAAGGCCACGAACTGGCTGACCTGGCCGGCATCCGCCTTGCGCGTCGCCCGGGCCCGACGCAGCACGGCGCGCACCCGCGCCAGCAATTCGCGCGGGCTGAACGGCTTGGTGACGTAGTCGTCCGCGCCGACCTCCAGGCCCAGGATGCGGTCGCTCTCCTCGCTGCGGGCGGTCAGCATCACGATGGGCACCTGCGAGGTCGCGCGGATATCGCCGCATAATTCGATGCCGGAACGGCCCGGCAGCATCAGATCGAGAATGACGAGGTCGATCGCCGTATGCGCCAGGATTTCGAGCATCACGCGGCCATCCGGCGCACCCGTCACCTGATAGCCATGACGCTGCAGGAAGCGCGCGACCAGCAGGCGGATCTGCGGGTCGTCATCCACCACGAGGACATGGCCGTGGTCGTCGGCCACTGCTGTGACGGGTGTCTGATCCAAATCCGGCTATCCCTGCCTGCGCATCAGCTTCGCGTGTCGTCTGCGGGGATGAAGAGCCCCCAGTTCCACTTGCAGGATAGCGCTACTCGGCCCGTCATGCGCGGCCGGCATCGCAACAATTTGTAACGGACGCGGGCCGGCGCCAGTTGCTACCCAGATGCCATCGACGCTCAGGACATGCCGCCCCGCGATGCGCCGAGAGCCGGATGATTTCGGATGGGATCACAGAGTGACCCCATCCGAAATCTGAATCCGTCTCTCAACTAAGAGTGAGAGCAGGATCAATGCGAAAAACCGGTTCCCACTTTTTCGCATCCTGCTCTGGACCGCTCCTCATCACCTCGCTGGGACTGGTGCTCGGCGCCTGCTCGGTGGCGCCCATTCCGGGCTATCTGGCGCGACCGGCCGATCCCGATATCCGCGTTCCGGCATTGGCCTATCAGAGCGTCGGCGCCGGGTCGGCCACGCTGCGCCCGGCAGAGCCCAAGGACTGGCGTGAGCTCAACCGTCAGGTCGGTCCGCGGCCATGACCAGCACAAGAACTGCCTTGCCCATGCCTGCCCCCATCCATGCGAACCGGATCTCCCGCCTCGCCTTACTGGCCGGCATCGCCGCCCTGCTCGGCGGCTGCGCCAGCTTCTCGCCCGATGGCGGCGTCGGGACGGCGAAGGCAATCGCCTATTCCGAGCTGAACAAGGATGTCGTCAAGATCGGCGACGATGCCTCCGCCGGCACAGCCAAGGCGCGGGTCGACATGCTGCTGAAGGCGCCGTTGACGGCCGACAGCGCCGTCCAGATCGCGCTGCTCAACAATCGCGGCCTGCAAGCCGCCTTCAACGAACTCGGCATCGCCGAGGCGCAGATGGTCGCGGCCAGCCTGCCGCCCAATCCGCGCTTCGGCATCTCCAAGCTTTCGGGCCGGTTCGAGATCGAGATCGAGCGCCAGGTCGCGGCAAGCCTGCTCGCGCTCGCCACCTTGCCGGCGCGGGCGGAGATCGCGCGCGATCGCTTCGGCGCGGCCCAATTGCGCGCGGCCGAGGCCGTGCTGAAGCTCGCCGCCGAGACACGGCGGCAATATTATCGCACGGTGGCAGCCAATGCCCAGGCGGCCTTTTTCCAGGAGGCCAAGGCGTCATCCGACGCGGCCTCCGAGCTGTTCAAGCGGCTGGGCGAATCCGGCGGCATCAACAAGCTCAACCAGGCGCGCGAATTCGCCTTCGACGCCGAGCTCGGCGCGCAGCTCGCGCAAGCCAGGCTGCAGCAGCGCCGGGAGCGCGAGCGGCTGGTGCGCCAGCTCGGCCTCTGGGGCGACGACCTCAAGTTCAAGCTGCCCGGCACCTTGCCGCCCTTGCCGCCGCTGAAGACCGTCAAGGCTGTTGAGGCCGAGGCGCTGCGCAAGCGCATCGACGTGCAAGTCGCGCGCTCCGAGCTCGATCTCCTCGCCAAGGCGCTCGGCCTGACGCAGGCGACCCGTTTCGTCAACGATATCGATCTTCTGGGTCGACGCACCTATGACCGTGGCCGCAGCGTCCTGGCCGATGGCGAGATCGAGCGCGAAGCCAAGCGCAGCCGCACGCTGGAGCTCGAAATCGAGATCCCGCTCTATGATTTCGGCCAGTCACGCGTCGTCCAGGCCGAGCAAACTTATATGCAGGCTGCCAACAAGCTCGCCGAGAAGGCGGTCAATGTCCGCTCCGAGGCGCGCGAGGCCTATACCGCCTATCGCGGCTCTCACGAGATCGCCCGGCAATACCAGACCAACGTGCTGCCCTTGCGCAAGATCATCCAGGACGAGGCGCTGCTGCAGTATAACGGCATGCTGATCGACGTGACCCAGCTCATCGTCGATGCGCGCGGCCGCATCCTCTCCAATATCGCCGCGATCAACGCCCGGCGCGATGTCTGGATCGCCCATACCGATTTCAAGCACGCGATCATCGGCGGCGGGGTCGGCGCAGGCGGTAGTGCCGTCGTCGCCTCAGTCGGCGGCGGCGATGCGCCGGCGCACTGACGCCAGCGAGAGGGACATCGACATGACCGCCAAGAGGACATCGACATGACCACAATGTCACGCAGGGGGTTCATCGGCTCGTCGGGCCTCGTGCTCGCGGGCGCGGCCGCCGTCTCCGGCCGAACCGCCTTCGCCTCGGTGCCGGAAGCGCCGACGATGACGGAGGCTGCGACGCAAGCGCCGCTCGTGCCGACATCGGGGCCAGACTACCAGCCGGTCGCGACGCTGAACGGCTGGACCTTGCCCTGGCGCATGCAGGAGGGCTGGAAGGAGTTCCATCTCGTCGCCGAGCCGGTCGAGCGCGAGCTCGCGCCAGGCATGAAGGCCTTCCTCTGGGGCTATAACGGCCAGTCGCCGGGACCGACGATCGAGGCGGTCGAGGGCGACAAGGTCCGCATCTTCGTCACCAACAAGCTGCCTGAGAACACCACCATCCATTGGCACGGCCAGCGCCTGCCCAACGGCATGGACGGCGTCGGCGGTTTGACGCAGCCGCATATCCCGCCCGGCAAGACCTTCGTCTACGAGTTCGAGCTCAGGCGCTCGGGCACCTATATGTACCATCCTCATTCCGACGAGATGGTGCAGATGGCGATGGGCATGATGGGCTTCTTCGTGGTGCATCCGAAAGACCCGGCCTTCCGCCGGGTCGACCGCGACTTCGTCTTCCTGCTCAACGCCTTCGACATCGAGCCCGGCTCTTACGTGCCGAAGGTCAACACCATGCTCGATTTCAACCTGTGGTGCTGGAACAGCCGGGTCTTTCCCGGCATTGATCCCTTCGTCGTCGGCCTCAACGACAAGGTCCGCATCCGCTTCGGCAACCTGACCATGACCAACCACCCGGTCCATATGCATGGCTACGAGTTCAAGGTCTCCTGCACCGATGGCGGCTGGGTCGATCCTGCTGCCGCCTGGCCGGAGGTCTCGGTCGATTGCGCGGTCGGCCAGATGCGCGCCTTCGATTTCGTCGCCGACGAGCCCGGCGACTGGGCGATCCATTGCCACAAATCGCACCATACGATGAACGCCATGGGCCATTCCGTGAAGACCTATATCGGCGTCGGCAAGAAGGATCTCGCCAAGCGGATCGCCAAGATCGCGCCCGGCTACATGCCGATGGGCTCGAACGGCATGGGCGAGATGGGTGGCATGGAGATGCCGCTGCCCGACAACACCTTGCCGATGATGACCGGCTTCGCCCAGTTCGGCCCGGTCGAGATGGGCGGCATGTTCTCGGTGGTAAAGGTGCGCGATGGGTTGGCGAAGGGCGACTACAAGGATCCCGGTCCGTACAAGAACCCACAAGGCACCGTCGCCTATGAATATAAGGGCGCTGGCCTGACCGAGGCGCCGCGCGCGCAGCCGCCTAAAGCCCAGGTCGCACCCGGCGCCAAGGTCGCTCCCGGCGCGAAGATCGAGCCGACGGAGTGGCGGGTCAAGGATCCGCGCAAGCCCAGGCTGGGCCCGGACGGCAAGCCGCTGCCGGCCGCCAAGAGCCCGCATTCCAACCACTGACCCGAACCACCGGACAGGAGCGAACGCATGAAGCGGACGATGTCGATACCGAAACTGGCCGCTCTGGCCTTGCTGCTCTCGACTGGAGCGGCCTTCGCCGCGCCGGGCGCGGCCGGCCACAGCCATGGCCATGGCGACGAGACCGCCTATGGCAAGCCCGGCGACCCGAAGAAGCCGGCCCGCATCATCCAGATCTCGATGGGCGAGCGCGACGGCAAGATGCAGTTCATTCCCGACAGGATCGAGGTGCGGCGCGGCGAGCAGGTCAAGTTCCAGCTGCGCAACAATGGCGAACTCGACCATGAGCTCGTGCTGGCGACGCTCGAGGAGAACCTGAAGCACGCCATCGAGATGCAGAAGAACCCCGACATGGAGCATGACGACCCGAACGCCAAGCGCCTCGCGCCAAAGAAGACCGGCGAGATCGTCTGGCAGTTCACCAAGGCCGGCGAGTTCGATTTTTCCTGCCTGATCCCCGGCCACCGCGAGGCGGGCATGACCGGCAAGGTCGTCGTCAAGTGACGATCCTTGTTTCCAAACCAACGATGGAGACCATGATGCGCAGACTTCTCACGATCACCTTCGTCAGCCTCGGCCTTGCCGGGGCAGCCCTGGCGCAGGACTCAGCCCTGGTGAGCGCGACGGTCAAGAAGGTCGATGCGGCCCAGGGCAAGATCACGCTTGATCACGGGCCGATCAAGAATCTCGACATGGACAGCATGACGATGGTGTTCAAGGCCGCCGATCCCGCCATGCTCAAGGATGTGAAAGCCGGCCAGAAGGTGATGTTCACCGCCGACCGGGTCAACGGCCAGATCACGGTCACGAAGCTCCAAAAGGCGAAGTAATACCAATGGCCTTTGACCCCGGCTTATGGCTGGGGTCCTGCCGTCATTCCGGGGCGATCCGAAGGAGCGAGCCCGGAACCGAGAACCGACGCCGCAGGGGATGAGCGAGACAGGCATCACCGTTTTCAATAGGGCGGGGAGAAGCGAAGAGGGCGTCGCGGTCACGGCGAAAAGCGCGGGGAACCCTTCTCCCGTATGGGAGAAGGGCAGGGATGAGGGCCTGCCGCTGATTGCTGGAGCGGGACTGAGCCGCAGCACCTTCTACTGAGAGGGCACACCCTCACCCCTGCCCCTCTCCCATCCGGGAGAGGGGTTCCCCGCGCCCGGTCGAAACACCGCAGCGCACGGGCGCGCTCGGGCAGTCGGGCATGAGCCCGGGATGAGGGCTCGCGGAGATTGCCAAACCAGTCGCTAGGCAGGCAGCGCCGCATCCTCATGGCAGGCGCAGTCAGCTTCATGCCGCGCCTTGCGCCTGGGCTTGCCGGGCACTGGCGCGAGCGACGCGGCCGGGTCGGCGAGATCGGCCAGGATCGGGCAGTCCGGCCGTCCATCGCCATGGCAGGTCCGGGCGAGATGCGAGAGCGTGCGCGCCATCGCCTGGAGCTCGGAGATCTTGGTTTCGAGATCCTGGACATGCCTCATCGCGACGCTTTTCACATCGGCGCTGGCGCGGCTCTTGTCGCGCCAGAGCGCCAGCAATTCGCGCACCTCCTCGATCGAGAAGCCCAGATTCCGCGCCCGCTTGACGAAGCGCAGCGCATGGACGTCGTCATTGGCATAGACGCGGTAATTGGCCTGGGTGCGGACCGGCGCGGTGATCAGCCCGATGCTCTCATAGTAGCGGATCATCTTGGCGGTCACATTCGAGGCCTTGGCGGCTTGTCCGATGTTCATGGCCCGTCTCCTTGCGATCCAAACCTTAAGCGTCACTCGGCCGGCGCGAGCTTTGCTGCGGGGCTGCGTGCCGAGGCCGTGGCTGCGACACCGCCGAAGCGCCTGAGCCGCAGCGCATTGGTCAGCACGCTGACGCTCGACAGCGCCATGGCGAGGCCTGCAAACATCGGCGACATCAGGATGCCGAAGGCCGGATAGAGCGCACCCGCCGCGACCGGGATCAGCACGATGTTGTAGCCGAAGGCCCAGGCCAGATTCTGGCGGATATTGGCGATCGTCGCCTGCGACAACGCGATCGCCTTGGCGACGCCGTTGAGATCGCCCGACATCAAGACGACATCGGCGCTCTCGATGGCGATATCGGTGCCGGTGCCGATGGCGAGGCCGACATCGGCCTGTGCCAAGGCAGGCGCGTCATTGATGCCGTCGCCGACGAAGGCGACCTTGACGCCGCCGGCCTGAAGGGTCTTGACGACCTCGGACTTGCCCGTCGGCAGAACCTCCGCCACGACCTCGTCGATGCCGAGCCGCGCGGCGATGGCGTTGGCCGTGCCCTTGTTGTCGCCGGTGATCATCACGACGCGCAGGCCAAGTGCGTGCAGCGCGGCAATGGCCGCGGGCGTGGTCTCCTTGATCGGATCGGCGACGGCGATGATCGCGGCGAGCTTGCCGTCGATCGCGGCATAGAGCGGCGTCTTGCCGGCAGCGGCCAATCGCCCGGCCTGATCGGCAAAGGCTGCGAGATCCAGGCCCAGGCGGCGCATCAGGCGGTCGGCGCCGACCTCGATCGCCCGGCCCTCGACCTTGGCCTTGACGCCGAATCCAGGCTCGGCAGCGAACTCCGCCGGCTCCGCCAGCTCGAACCCGCGCAAACGGGCCGCCGCGACGATGGCCTCGGCGACCGGATGCTCGGAGCGCGCCTCGACCGAGGCGACCAGACGCAGCACCTCGTCCTCCGCGAAGCCCGGCGCGACCGAAATGTCGGTCAATTCGGGCCGCCCCTTGGTCAGCGTGCCGGTCTTGTCCAGCGCCACGATCCTGGCATCCTTCAGCGATTGCAGCGCCTCGCCCTGGCGGAACAGGATGCCCAGCTCCGCCCCCTTGCCGGTGCCGACCATGATCGAGGTCGGCGTCGCCAGTCCCATCGCGCAGGGGCAAGCGATGATCAGGACCGCAACCGCGTTGACCAGCGCGAAGGCGAAGGCGGGGCTTGGACCGAAAACCAGCCAGGCGGCGAAGGTCAGCAGCGCCAGCGCGATGACGGCGGGCACGAACCACATCGTCACCTTGTCGACGAGCGCCTGGATCGGCAGCTTCGAGCCCTGCGCCGCCTCGACCGTGCGCACGATCTGGGCGAGCAGCGTGTCGGCACCGACCTTGCGGGCAGCGAAGCGGAATGCGCCGGTTCCGTTCACGGTGCCGCCGGTAACAGTCGCGCCCGGCTCCTTGCGTGCCGGGATCGGCTCGCCGGTGATCATCGCCTCATCGACATAGGAGAGGCCTTCGAGGACCTCGCCATCGACCGGGATACGTTCGCCCGGCCGCACGATGACGATGTCGCCGGGCACCACGGTCTCGATCGCGACATCGATCTCGGCGCCGTCGCGCAGCACGCGGGCGGATTTCGCCTGCAGCGACATCAAGCGACGAATGGCCTCGCTGGTCTGGCCCTTGGCGCGCGCCTCGAACCAGCGCCCGGTCAGGATCAGCGTGACGATGACCGCTCCGGCCTCGAAATAGGTGTAGTCGGTGCCGTCAGGCAACCAGTCCGGCGCGAAGGTCGCCACTGTCGAATAGAGATAGGCTGCGCTGGTGCCCAGCATCACCAGCGAATTCATGTCGGGCGCGCCGCGCAGCAGCGCCGGCCAGCCCTTGCGCAGGAAGCGCAGGCCCGGGCCGAACTGCACGAAGCTCGCGAGCAGGAACGAGATCACCTTGATGTTGAACTCGCCGACCTTCCCCGCCAGGACATGATGCAGCGTCTCCGAGAGATGCATCCCCATTTCAAAGACGAGCAATGGCACGGTGGCGATGGCCGCCGCGATGACGGCACGACGCAAGCTCGTCTGCTCGACCTCGCGTGCCTGGCGCTCGCGATCGGCCATGTCGATGCCGGCCTGGATGGGCTCGGCGGCATAGCCGGCCGCCGTCGCCGCAGCCGCGAGTCGCGACGCGATGTCAGCTCCCCCCAGAACGCGCACGGAAGCCCGTTCGGTCGCCAGATTGACATTCGCATCGAGAACGCCGGGCACCGCCTTCAGCGCCTTCTCGACCCGGCCGACGCAGGAGGCGCAGCTCATGCCGGCGACGCTCAGTTCGACCGTGCTCTCGGAGGGCTCGTAACCGGCCTTGCGAATGGCCGCGCCGATGGCCGCGGGATCAACCTTCACTGACGACAGGACGACATGGGCGCGTTCGGTCGCGAGATTGACCGCGACCGACTCCACGCCCTCCACGGC
The DNA here is from genome assembly GCF_001741865.1 of Bosea vaviloviae. Taxonomy (NCBI): domain Bacteria; kingdom Pseudomonadati; phylum Pseudomonadota; class Alphaproteobacteria; order Hyphomicrobiales; family Alloboseaceae; genus Allobosea; species Allobosea vaviloviae. The sequence continues at coordinate 1,554,247 of NZ_CP017147.1, read as the reverse complement.
CGCGACCGCGCGCTCGACCCGGCCGACACAGGAGGCGCAGCTCATGCCGCCGACAGGAATGTCGAGCTGCATGCTGCGCCCGGCCGTCGTTTTCAGAACCGTGTCAGTCGACATGACGTCACTCCAGACTCATCTGGCGAGAGATATGCTCCTTCCCATAATGGGAAGGTCAAGGGCCTCTCGCCAGCCTTGTGCGGAGATGCCGCAGGCGAATGCGCAGTCGCGGTTTCGCCGCCTCAGAGCCTGGAGCAAGGATTTCAGTCGGTTGGAATTTCGTGTTGAAACGCGCCGTCATCCCGGACGCCACCCCCGGGTCCGATCTTCGATCGGCCCAAGGATAAACTCCGCGGAGATCAGGGATCCATTCCGGAGCGCTTGCGAGTGAGGTTCCGGCATGGATCCCGGGTCTCCCTGCGGTCGCCCGGGATGACGGCGCGTTTTTTCTTGATGTTCAAGCTTTTGAAAACAGCGGCATCGTTATCGGCCAGACTCTCAGGCTGCGCTGACGATCGGGAAACCGCGGATCTGCTCGCCGACCTCGCTCTTGATGGTCAGGCGCGCATGCGTGGCGTCCTTGATCTTGCCGCCGGCGATCAGGGTCGAAGGCATTTCACCCGGCTCGGTCGCGAGGTTACGGATCTGGTAGTCCTCGGCGCGCGGGCCGATCGCCTGCACGACCACGCTCTCGGCCGGCGGCGGTGCGACGACGGCCCCGCCTTTCAGGAAGCTGATCTCCCAGCGCGTCTCGTCCAGGCGCTTGACCTCGGCCTCGAGTCCACCGTCGAGCGCAACCAGCGCGCCCCCGCGCGAGCCAAGTTTAGGCGGCAGCACTGCCGCGCCCGGCAGAAGCGATTCGCGGGTATGGAAATGCGTGCCGTGAACGACGCGCATGCGGACGCGATAGGCGCCTTCGACATGGCCGCTGGCGAGCACGGAGGAGACGCTTCCGCTGGCCGAGATGGCAAGCGGATGAATCCGGCCCTGGGTGTCGATCGCATCGACCTCGACCTCGTTCAGCGGCGGCGCCTTGTAATCGGGCACGCCGGCCTCGCTGAAGACGATTTCCCATTGGCCGGCATCGCGCGCGACGATGTCCACCATCTGACCGTGGCCCATATGGATCGATGCTGGCTGCGACATGTTCGGTCTCCGCTTCACTCGCGCCGGCAGGCCCATCCCGCCGGCTTGGCTATCGCTCCGCGCCAGCGGCGTCGGAGGAATCTTGGGCGTCAGAAGAATCTGGGCGTCAGAGGAATTTCGTGACCGCCTTGAACTCCTTCAGGAGCTCGCGCGCATCTGTGGGGATGTGGCCGGCCGCCTCTTCCAGGCAGTGGTCGATATGCTCCTGGATCAGGATCTTGCGCGCATTGGCGACGGCGTTCTCGACCGCCTGCAGTTGCTGCGCGATCTCCAGGCATGAGCGCACATTCACCACCATCTCGATCGTCGAGCGCAGATGACCCTCGGCCCGCTTCAACCGGGTGATGATCTCCGGATGGCGGTGATGGTGGATTTTCTCGTGCGGTTCGTTTTTCATCTTGATCCTATCCCCCTGGAGGGGTTATAGCCAATCACAACGGCTGGCAAGTGGAAGCTGAATTCTGGCCCTTACGAGCCCTGTCGAAAGGCCAGCGCCCTCGCTGGTACGGCTGGAGTTGGATTGATGTCGATGGCCGATGCTCCTCATGGCTTGACGCTCGCTTTGCTGCCCGACGATTCCGGCGAGCAGCATAAGGCCGCGCGCCAGTTCTGCCTCGACGTGATCAAGGAATTCTACGGCTTCGATTATCGGGCCGACTGGCATGCCGATCTCGACTCGCTGACGCTGGGGCCGGAGCAATCCTGGTTCAGTGCGCGCAACCGTGGCGCATTCTGGACCTTGAGCGCCCCGGACGGGTCGCTCGTGGCGGCAGCCGGCCTGTATTGCCTGACATGGAAGCCAAAGCTGGCCGCAGCTCTCGCCGCGCGGTATCCTGACCCGGAACAGGTCACGCAGCTCGTCCGCGTCTATATCCGCAAGGACCAGCGCGGCCGCCAGATCGGACGCTGGCTCAACACGCTCGCTGAAGCCGAAGCCAGGCGCCTGGGCTTTGCGACCCTCTATTTGCACGCCAACGCCGACACTGCGGCGACGATCGGCTTCTGGCGAGGCCGCGGTTATGCCGAGATCGCGAGCGACGAGGCCACAACCCATTTCGACAAGAGCTTGTCGAACACACCAGCTTGATCGGGCAAGCGCCGGCACAAGTCCAGGCGCCTCCCCGGGATCGAGAAGACGAGGACAGGAGGCAAAGCGCCCTCGACCAGAGCCGGTTGGACCGGCCGGTGCGGCGGCCCAGCCAAATGTCCGGATCTGAGGAGCACTGTCGTGCCGTCATTCACCGAACTGCTGGCCCAGGGGGCCGGCAATGCCTGGCTGTTCATCCCGAGCGCGATCCTGCTCGGTGCGCTTCACGGCCTCGAGCCCGGCCATTCCAAGACGATGATGGCGGCTTTCATCGTCGCCGTGCGCGGCACCGTGTTCCAGGCCGTGCTGCTCGGGCTCGCGGCCACCTTCTCGCATACGCTGGTCGTCTGGGGGGTGGCGCTGGGAGGCATGTACATCTTCAAGGGCCTCGATCCCGAGACCACGGAGCCCTATTTCCAGCTCGCCTCGGCGGTCATCATCATCGGTATCGCCTCCTGGATGTTCTGGCGAACCTGGCAGGACCAGCAGCGCGCCAAGCAGTATGCGCGCGAGGTCGAAGCCTATGAGAAGAACAAGGCCAAGACCGCGCTGTCGCATCGCGTCGATACCGGCCACGGCTTCATGTCGCTGGAGATCCCGCCGGAAAAGCCGGCGCATTTCCGCCTGACCGTCATCAGCGGCGACAAATGGGCCGGCGAATACATCAAGATCACCACCGAGCGCCCTGACGGCACGAGCCAGGTCTTCAGCTTCCTCGACCGCGACGGCTATATGGAATCGGCCGAGACGATCGCCGAACCCTATGATTTCATGGTGCGGCTCAGCCTCGACCATGGCGACCACGAGCATGATTACGACGTCTCGTTCCTCCAGGGCATAGCGGGCACCGATGCCCTGCACAGCCAGGAGAAGGGCCTCGCCGTCGCCACCGACGGCTATATGGACGCGCATGAGCTCTCCCACGCCAACGACATCCGCAAGCGCTTCACCAATCGCGAGGTGACGACCTGGCAGATCGTGATGTTCGGCCTGACCGGGGGCCTGATCCCCTGCCCGGCCGCGATCACGGTCCTGCTGCTCTGCGTCCAGATCAAGCAGTTCACGCTCGGTGCGGTTCTCGTGCTGTGCTTCTCGATCGGGCTCGCGATCACGCTGGTCACGGTCGGAGCGGTCGCCGCCATCAGCGTCCGGCAGGCGACGAAGCGGGTGAGCTGGCTCTCCGCGGTGGCCAGCCGCGCGCCGTATTTCTCCAGCGCGCTGATCGTCCTCGTCGGGCTTTATACCGGCTATCACGGCTGGACCGGGCTGCAGGCGCAGCAACACGCTCCGGCCGCGCAGAGCGCCCCGGCCACCCAGCCAAAGGCAGGCTGAGCGACGCCAGGTTGAGCGACACAACGCATCAGTGGGAGCGTCCAAGACGCTCCCACTGATGCGTTTAAGGTTCAGATCATCCCGTCAGGAAGCGGACGCGACCTCGCGCTGTGCGATATGGCAGCGCACCAGGGCGCCGTCCCCGAGCGGAGCCAGCTCTGGCGGCTGTGCGTGGCACAGCGGCTCGGCCTGGGGGCAGCGCCCGTGGAAGCGACAGCCATGCGGCGGGTTGATCGGGCTCGGCGGCTCCCCGCCCAGCGCGGCCGCGCCATAAAGCCCGTTCTCCTCCAGCATCGAGGCCGCGATCAGGGCCTTGGTGTAGGGGTGGCGGGGCCGCTCGAAGAGCTCGTCGCGCGGCGCCATCTCGACGATCTGTCCGAGATACATCACCGCGATCCGGTCGCAGAGATAGCGCACGACCCGCAGGTCATGCGAGATCATCAGCAGGGTCAGCGAGAAGCGTTTCCTGAGATCGAGCAGCAGGTTCAGGATCTGCGTCCGCATCGAGGCATCGAGCGCCGAGGTCGGCTCGTCACAGACCAGAAAGCGCGGCTTCAGGATCAGCGCGCGCGCGATCACGACGCGCTGGAGCTGCCCGCCAGAACATTCCCCGGGCACGCGGTCGTAGAAGCTCTCATCGAGCCCGACCTCGCGCAGCATCTCCAGCACGATGGCGCGGCGCTGGCCGCGATCGCCCATGCCATGCGCGCTCAAGGGCGCATCGAGGCTATGGCCGAGCCGCATGCGCGGATCGAGCGCGCCGAACGGATCCTGGAAGACGAGCTGCGCCTGCTTCCTGAAATCGAGCAGGTCATGGCCGCGCAGCCGCGCCACATCCTTGCCGGCGATCCTGATCGAGCCGCTGTCGGCGCTGGTCATCCGGACCAGCAGCCGGGCGATCGTGCTCTTGCCGCAACCGGATTCACCGACGAGGCCGAGCACTTCGCCCTCGGGAATCGACAGGGAGACATGATCGACCGAATTGACCACGCGCCGCCCGCCCGGACCCCAGCCGGCAACCGGGTAGGTCTTCACGAGATCGTCCACGACCACGAAGGGCGCAGGCTCCCGGAGCGGAACCTCGATCCCGTTCGGTGAGGCAGGGTTCAGCGCGGCAGGATTCAGCGCGGCATGGGCAAGCGATGTCACGCTCATGCCCTGTGCTCCACGGCCGGCAGCGTGGGAGCAGCGTTGACGCTCCAGCAGCGCGCCTTGTGCTGGCCGCTGCAGCATTCCAGGTTCGGCTCGGCGCTGCAGCAGGCATGAGCATGCTCGGACGTCGCCGCGACGCTGCAGCGAGGCTGGAAGCGGCAGCCGCAGGCGATGTCGCGCGCCGAGGCCGCGCCGCCGGGGATCGAGATCAGCGCGCCGGTTTCATCCCGCTGCAACAGGGAGCAGCGGATCAGCGCCTTGGTGTAGGGATGGCGCGGTGCATTCAGGACCTCGCGCGTCGGCCCTTCCTCGACGAGGCGGCCGGCATACATCACCGCAACCCGCTCCGAGAGCGCGGCCACCACGGCAAGATCATGCGTGATCAGGAGCACCGCCATGTCGCGCTTCCGGCGCTGCTCGTCGAGCAGGCGCAGGATCTGGGCCTGGACGGTGACGTCGAGCGCCGTCGTCGGCTCGTCGGCGATGAGCAGATCGGGATCGGCGCTGAGCGCGGCCGCGATCATCACGCGCTGCGCCATGCCGCCCGAGAGCTCATGCGCGTAGCAACGCAGCCGCGTCTCCGGCGCGGGAATGCCGACCTCGCGGAAGAGCGCGACCACCCGCTCCATCGCGGCCTCGCGGCTGAGGCCGCGATGGATACGCAGGCTTTCGGCGACCTGATCGCCGACGCGGCAGGTCGGGTCGAGCATGGCGAGCGGCTGCTGGAAGATCATGCCGATGCGGCCGCCGCGCAGCGCATTGAGGGCGGCCGGCCGCATCGCGCCGACATCGTTGCCACCGAAGCGGACCGAGCCGCTGGTGATCGAAGCCGCAGTCGGCAGCAGCCGCAGCACCGACAGGGCGGTGAGGCTCTTGCCCGAACCGGATTCACCGACGAGCGCCACGACCTCGCCGCGCCTGATCTCGAGGTCGAGGCCGTCGATGACGGGGCGGGTTCCGGTACCGATCCCGACCCGCAGCCCCTCGATCGCCAGCAGCGGCTCGGCGTCGCGCACCGCCGCCTGCAGCCGGCCGGGGGCCGGGCGCATCTGGGACTCGTTGGCGGCTGGTGCGATCATGCCTGCTCTCCCGCCGTCTTGCGCTTGGTTTCCAGGTTGCGCTTGGTCTCCAGGCCCTGGCCGATCCAGGTCACGCTGAGCGCGGTCAGGAAGATCGCGAGCCCTGGGCAGATGACGAGCAGCGGAGCGCGTTCGAGATAGGGTTGGGAACTCGCCATCATTGCCGCCCAGTCGGCATGAGGCGGCTGGACGCCGAGCCCGATGAAGGACAGGCCGCCGACTGTGATGAGCTTGTGGCCGAAGCGCAGGAACCCCATCGCCGCCAGGGGGCGGATCGCGTTGGGGATGATGTGGCGCAGGATGATGAAGCGGCGCGAGCAGCCCAGGATCTCGGCGGCCCGGATATAGGATTTGGCGTTGATCTCGATGGCGAGCCCGCGCGCCAGCCGGGCGAAGGGCGTCCAGCTCACCACCGTCAGCGCCACGATCAGCGTGCCATAGCCCGGCCCCATCAGCGCGATCAGGAAGATCGCCACGACGACGTCGGGAAAGGAGATCAGCAGATCGACGATCCGCATCGTGATCTCGTCGACGAGACCACCCTGGCGCGCGCTGATCACCCCGATCACCGTGCCGGTCACCGCCGACAGGACCAGGGTCACAGCGGCGATGATGATGGCGAAATGGCCGCCGACGAGAAGGCGGCTGAGCTGGTCGCGGCCGAGATGGTCGGTGCCGAGCCAGTGCCGGCTGCTCGGCCCCTGCAAGCGCTGCAGCAGGCTCTGCGAGGCAGGATCATAAGGCGCTAGCCAATGCGCCGTGCACAGCAGCAGCAGGACGGTGGCGAACATCACGGCGCCGGCGGAGAAGACCCAGTGCCGCTGGCGCGCGAAGCCCAGCGCGCGGCGCAGGATGGAGGGGCGCGAGGTAGCCCCCTTCGCGATATCGAAGAGCGGTGCGGCCATGGTGTCAGGCATGTGCATGGGCCATCCTCACCATCGGGTTGAGCACCGCGTAGAGAATGTCGGCGAGCGTATTGATCAGCACCGACAGGGCGACGATCGCGACGAAGCTCGCCTGCAGGACCGGAATGTCCTTGTTGATCACCGCCTCGTAGATCAATCGGCCCATGCCGGGGATGGCGAAGATGACCTCGACCACGACCGAGCCGCCGAGCAGGCCGGCAAGCCAGAGCGCAAACAATGTGACCACGGGGATGGCGCCGTTGCGCACGCCATGGCGCAGCACCGTCTGCGTCATGCTCAGGCCCCGGCTGCGCGCGGCGGTGATGTAGGGAGCCTGCAAGACGTCCATCATGGCCGCGCGCGTCACCCGCGTGAAATAAGCCAAAGGCCGCAGCGCCAGCACCATCGCCGGGAGCACCAGCGACGACATGCCGTCCCAACCGGCCGAAGGCAGCCAGCCGAGATAGAGCGCGAAGACCAGGATGCCCATCGGCGCCATCCAGTATTCCGGGATCGCGACCAGCGTCTGGGTGACGAAGGTTGCGGCGGTGTCGATGGGTCCGCCAGGCCTGGTCGCCGCCGCCGTGCCCAGCGGCACCGCGATGACGATGGCAATGCCGAGCGCCGACATTGCGAGCGTGATCGAGACGAGCAGAGCCCGGCCAATCTGGTCGATCACCGGAGCGCGGCTGGTGTAGGAATAGCCGAAATCGCCATGCAGCGCCGCGTTGAGCCAGCTGAGATATTGCGCGAGCAGGGAGCGATCGAGCCCGAGCTGCTGGCGCAACGCCTCAACCGCCGCCTGGTCGACCTGGAAATCGGCCACGCGGGAGCGCAGGACCAGCACGGCCGGGTCACCGTCGCTGAGATAGGGGATCAGGAAGGCGAAGACCGACACCACCAGCAAGGTCAGCAGGAGAACGGCCAGTCGGCGGGTAACGAAGAGCCACATGGCAGGTTCCTCTCCGCAGCGATGTAAAAGTTTGGAGCAGTGCTCTTGGCTTTGCAGCGGAGGCGTCCGCAGGAATCGCAGACGCCTCCGGTGTTGGCGAAACGGCCGCTCACTCGAGCGCGAGTTCGGGCGTCAGCGTGTATTGATACAGCGGATGGATCTTATAGTTGCGGACTTTCGCGCTGTAGGCGTCGTTGCCGGCCTCGTGAATGACGAAGATGTTCACCGCGTCGTTTTGCAAATCCTGAGCCAGTTCCGAATAGACGACGTAGCGCTTGGCGGGGTCGGCCTCGCCGGCGACCTTGGCCAGTTTCTCGTCGAACTTGGCATTGCAGTAGTGCGACAGGTTGTATCCGCCGCCACAGCCATAATCCGATTGCAGATATCCCGCGGGATCGGCGACATCGACCATGTGGCTGCGCGAGAGCAGCGCCAGATCATATTTTCCCGCCAGGATATCGGGCTCCAGCGCCTTGTATTCGGCGACGCGGATATTGGCCTTGACGCCGATCGCGTTGAACTGGTCCTGCAGGATCGCCGCGAGATCCTTGAATTCGATCTTCTCGACATAGGCGAAGAGATCGAGCGTCAGCGAACCCGGCTTGATGCCGGCCTCAGCCAGGAGGGCCTGCGCCTTCTTGGGATCATAAGCCGCGGGCTTGGCACCCTTGGGAGCCCAGGGTTCGGCCGGTGCGAAGGGCCCGATAGCCGGCTGCACCGAACCTTCATAGACGCTGGCCGCGATGCCCTGGAGATCGAGCGCCATCTGCAGGGCCTGGCGGACCTTGGGATTGTCGAGCGGCGCCTTCTTGGTGTTGATCAGCAAGGTGCTGGTGCGCGGCGTGGCGATGCTCTCGATCTTGAGGCCTGCGGTCGATTTCAGCGTGGCCAGCGTCGAGGCCGGAACCGCCGCGCCGACATGGGCCTCGCCGGTGCGCACCTGCGTGGCGCGGACATTGGCATCGGGGATGAACTTGATCTCGACCTCCGCCAGCTTGACCGCCCCGCCCCAGTATTTGTCGTTACGCTTCAGCGACATGCCTTGCTGGCCGTTGACCCGGGTGATGACGAAGGGGCCGGTGCAGGTGCCGACAGGGTCGATCTTGCCGTCCTTATAAGCCGCCGGCGACAGGATGCCGGTATTGGCCGCGGCCAACCGCAGCGGCGTCAGCACGGAGGCAACGGGCGTGGTCACGCGCACCGTGTCCTCATTGATCGCCTCGACCGACTTGATCAGCTTGGGCGAAAAGGCGCGCGCCGGCGCCGTGACCTTGAGCACCGCATTGAGCGCGGCAGCGGCGCTGGCCGCCGTCAGCGCCTGGCCGTCCTGAAAGCTGACGCCCTTGCGCAAGGTGAAATCCCAGGCATCAGGCGCGGTTTGCGTCCACGAGGTCGCCAGCGCAGGTTTCAGCTTGCCGTCGAAATCGATGCGCGTCAGCATTTCGAGACAGCCCGCCTTGGACAGGACGTTGGCGTCGTCGGTTTCGAGCGCGAAGCCGGCGCGCGGCGGGAAATTCTCGGCGATGACGAATTTACCGCCCTGCGCGGACGCCGCGCCGGCAACGCCGAGAGTGGAGAGGAAGGCTGCAACAAACCCTGCTCGCGTGATCATGCTGACGACTCCGTTGTTGTTCGCTGTTCCCGTCTCGCCGACTTGCTCTCGCGATATCGGCAAGGAGCGCCCGCGAAGGCGGCCCTGCCGAGTTCATGATGCCGTCGATCTGATATGTTATAACATTAATATGCGATAGCTCTCCCGCATCTCTTGCCGGGCCGGCCCGCTCGTTTTTGTGGACGGCTCAGTCGTGGGAGCCGTCCACCTTGTTGCAATTCGAAGCCCAGCCAGGGGCCCCGTATTGTATGGAATTTCTCGCCGACGCCCGAGATTCAGGCAGCGCCTGGCGGATTTCAGGCAGAAGCGCCTGCCAGCAATGGCGTATAGCCGGCCTTGGTCACGATCGCCTGGATCGCGGCGCTGTCGCTGGCGCCGGTGATGGTGACACGCTTGGAGGCCGGGTCGGCGGTGACTGAGGAACCCGGCAGCGCCTGCTCGATCGCGCCCTTGATCGTGCCGGCGCAGTGGCCGCAGGTCATGTCGTCGACGAGGAGGATCACCGCCTGATCCGGCGTTGCGCTGGTGTCGGTTTCCGTGGGAGCCGCATGCTGGCTGCATGAACACATGAGAAGCGTCCTTCGTGGTTTGGCTGATGGTGGGATCAGGCTGCGGCTTGCCCTGATGGGAAGGTCAAGCGTGTTCCGGCGAAAAATTTCGATTGGCGGGCGCAGCGACCTGGGGGCTGTCCTCGCCCTTGAAGAAACCCAGCAGCCTCAGCGCGTTGAGGGTGACAAGAACCGTCGCCCCCGTATCCGCCAGGACCGCGATCCAGAGCCCGGTCGCGCCGATGATCGTGGTGACGAGGAAGAGCAGCTTCAGCCCGAGCGCGATGACGATGTTCTGGCGGATATTGGCCATGGTCGCGCGCGACAGCCGGATCAGCCTGACGACATCGCCGACGCGGCTCTTCAGCAAGGCAGCGTCGGCGGCCTCGATGGCGACATCCGTGCCCGAGCCCATGGCGATGCCGGCATCGGCCGCAGCCAGCGCCGGCGCATCGTTGATGCCGTCGCCAACCATCACGACATGACCCGCCTGCCGCAAGGCGCGCACCGCCTCGACCTTGGCCTCGGGCATCATCTCGGCCTGGACCTCGATGCCGAGCTGGCCGCCGATGGCCTCGCCGGTGCGGCGGTTGTCGCCGGTCAGCATGACCGCGCGCAGGCCGAGTGCCTTGAGCTCCGCGATCGCGGCGCGGGCGTCCGGGCGCGGCTCGTCGCGCAGGGCGATCACCCCCGCGACGATCTCGCCCTCGAGCACGACCACGACGGTCTTGCCCTGCGCCTCCAGTGCCGCGATCCGATCAGTTATCTCGGTGGACAGCACCGCCCGTTCGGTCGCGAAGCGCGGCGCACCGATGAAGATCGGGGTTTCACCCAGGAGCGCTTCCATGCCCTTGCCGGGAATGGCGCGCGTGGCCGTGACCACGAGCTTGGCAGCCCGGTCGTCCTGCGCCCGCGCCACGATGGCCTCCGCCAGAGGGTGGCTGGATTCACGCTCGACTGCGCCAGCCAGTGCCAGCAGGCGGCCGGCATTGGCAGCGCCCGGCACGATGTCGGTCACGACCGGCCGGCCCCAGGTCAAGGTGCCCGTCTTGTCGAAGGCGACGATCTGGGTGCGGGCCAGCATCTCGACCACCGCGCCGCCCTTGACCAGCAGGCCGCGCCTGGCCGCCATCGACAGGCTGGAGGCGATCGCAGCCGGCACCGAGATGACCAGCGCGCAGGGGCAGCCGATCAGCAGCAGCGTCAGGCCGCGATAGATCCAGACCGACCATTCCGCACCGGCGAATAGCGGCGGCAGCACCGCCACGAGCAAGGACAAGCCGACGATGCAAGGCATGTAGATGCGCGAGAAGCGATCGATGAAGCGCTCGGTCGGGGCCTTGGCGTCCTGCGCCTCCTCGACCAGCGCCACGATGCGGGCGATGGTGTTGTCCTCCGGCGCGCGCTCGACCTTGATGCGTAGCGCCGCTTCCTGGTTGATCGAGCCGGCGAAGATCGCAGCGCCCGGCTCCTTGCCCTTGGGCACGGATTCGCCGGTGATCGGCGATTCATCGACGCTGGAGAAGCCGGCGACCACGCTGCCATCGGCCGGGACACGGTCGCCCGGCCGCACCAGCGCGATCTGTCCGATCCGCAGCGAGGCGGCGGCGACTTCGCGCACGCTCCCACCCTCATCGAGCAAAGCCGTTTTGGGCACGAGCGCCGCAAGCGCGCGAATGCCGGAGCGCGCCTTGTTGGCGGCAACGCCTTCGAGCACCTCGCCGACGGCGAAGAGGAAGACGACGACGGCCGCTTCCTCGATCGCCCCGATGAAGAGCGCACCGGCGGCGGCGATCGTCATCAGCATCTCGATGGTGAAGGGTGCGCCCGCAAGCGCAGCCATCACGGCGCGCTTGGCGATCGGCGCGACGGCGATCACCGTCGCGAGCGCGAAGACCGCGAAGGAGGCCTGCGGGAACACCAGACCAACGGCATAGGCTGCGGCGAGAAGCAGGCCGGCCGTGATCGCCACCCTGCCCTTCGACGTCGTCCACCAGCGGCGCGGCGCCTCCGGCGCAACCGGAGCGGACTCGCTCACGGTCGAGGGCACAGTGAGCAGCGTCGGCTTGTAGCCGAGCCGGCTGAGCTGGGTATCGATCGCCGCGACCCCCGCGCTGCCCGCGGCGAGACGCAAGGACAAGGTTTCGTTGGTGATCGAGATCCTGAGATCGCTGACCCCCGGCATCTTTTCCAGAGCCGTCCGGATGGTCGCGGCGCAGCTGCCGCAATCCATGCCGGCGACTTTCCAGCTCAGCGCATCGGCCGCGACGACCTCGGCAGCCCGGTTTGCAGAGGAGTGGGCATGGGCATGGGCATGCGCGTGATCGTGGCCGTGGTGATCATGTCCGTGATCATGCCCGCAAGCGGAATGGTCATGCGCATGCTGTTCGGCAGCCTTCGGAGCCGGCGCAGCATGGTCATGACCACAACCACACTCATCCACGGCAGCTTGCACGGGCGCATGGCCGTGAGCGGCGTGGTCATGAGCATGCTGTTCGGCAGGCTTGGGAGCCGGCGCAGCATGGTCATGGCCGCAACCACACTCATCCACGGCAGCTTGTACGGGCGCATGGCCATGAGCCTTGTGGTCATGAGCGTCGTGGTCATGCCCGCAAGCAGAGTGGTCGTGCGCATGCTGTTCGGCAGTCTTGGGAGCCGGCGCAGCATGGTCATGGCCGCAGGCCGAGTGGTCATGCTCGGCCCCGGCCTGCACTGCTGTCGCATGGTCTTGCTTGCCATGCGAATGGTCGTGATGCTCATGGTTGGCATGGTCTTGGCCAGCATGATCATGACCATGATGGTCGTGGCTGCGGGCCTCTGCCGGCTTTGCCTTGGCGGCCTGCAATGTCGGCCCGAAGCCCAGCCGCTTCACGCGCGCCTCGATCGCGTCCGCAGTCGTGGTTCCCTCCGCCAAGGCCAGGCTCAGCGTCTCCTTGGTCACCGAAATCTTGATGTCGGAGACGCCCGGCAGCTTTTCGAGCGCGGCCCGGATGGTCGAGGCGCAGCTGCCGCAATCCATGCCATCGACCTTCCAGGTGACGGATTTCGATTGCGATTCCAGTCCCTTGAGGGCTTCCGCGGGCAGCGTCATCAGAGATCTCCTTGACCAGTGATGACGAGCTTAACTGCTCTAGTCACTAGAGGTTCAAGGGCTATTTTGCAGGCTATGCGGGATTTTCTTCGCTCTGGGAAAGGCGACGCGATCGCAGGCCCGGCTCAAGGCCAGCGATCGCACCGTCCCGGAGTTGGACCTCAGAACGCCAGCTGCACCTTCATCGCGCGCGAGCGGTCCGCGGCGAGTTCGAAGGCCTCGACCGCGCGCTCGAACGGCAAGGTGGCGCTGACCAGCGGCTTCAGATCGACGAGGCCATTGCTCATCAGATCGACGGCAAGCTGGAATTCGGCATCGAAGCGGAAGGTGCCGTGCAGGCGCAATTCCTTGGCGACGATGAGGTTCATCGGCAGGGTCATGTCGCCACCGAGACCGACCTGCACGATGACGCCGCCAGGACGCATGGCATCGAGCGCGCCGGCCAAGGCGCGGCCATTGCCCGAGGCTTCGAACAGGACGTCGAAGCTGCCCTTGTCGGCGGTATAGGCCCCGAGCGCCTCAGGCTGCGCCGCGATGTTGACGGCCTGCGTGGCGCCGAGAGCCCGGGCCGTCACTAGGGGCGCATCCGCGACATCGGTCGCGACGATCTGCGCCGCTCCGCCCAGACGCGCGACCACGACGCAGAGCGCGCCGATCGGTCCGCAGCCCGTCACCAGTACGCGCTTGCCCAGCAGCGATCCTGCCTGCTTGCCGGCATGCAGGCAGACGGCGAAGGGCTCGGCCATCGCGGCTTCGCCCATGCTGACATCATCGCCGACCGGCACCGCCTGATAGGCGTTGACGGTCAGGCTTTGCCGGAAGCCGCCCTGGGCATGGGGAAAGCGCATCGCGCTGCCGATGAACTGCATGTTCAGGCATTCATGGCGCATGCCTTCATGGCAATAGCGGCAGGCATTGCAGGGCTGGCTCGGATTGACCGCGACGCGCATGCCGGGAACGAGGTGCGAGACGCCCTCGCCGATCTCCTCGATCACGCCGGCGATCTCGTGCCCGAGCGCCATGGGCTGCTTGATCCGCACCGTGCCGAAGCCGCCATGCTGGTAGTAATGCAGATCCGACCCGCAGATGCCGCCGGCAGCGATGCGGATGCGCACCTGGCCGGCTTGCGGCGCAACGACCGCGATATCCTCGATCCTGAGATCGCGAGGGGCGTGAATGATGACGCCTTTCATCGGGATGGCCTCCTTCAAGCCGCCAGAGCGAGACCGGCGCGCAGCTGCTCGCCCGTGCTGCGGGAGAACAGAACGGCCTCGGAAAGATCCGGCACGACCGAGACCGGATCGCCGGGTTTGAGCTCGCTATACCCTTGCGTGGTGATCATGATCTCGCCCGCCACCGCGCCCTCCTCGTCATGGGCGGTCGCCGCATGGCTCAGCTTGACCGCGACGACCGATTCCGCGCCGACATGCTCGACGAGGCTGACTGTGCCGGCGAGCTGGCCGGCGAGCTGCCCGGCGAGCTGGCCCTGTCCGCCGGGCGCAGCCAGCGTCAGCGCGTTGGGCCGGATGCCGAGCAGGACCGGGGCACGCCCGCCCTCGCGACCGGCCGCCGCCAGCGCATGCGGCAAGGGCAGGTTCACCTCACCGAGCTTGATCATGCCGGCATCGATGCTGCCCTCGATCAGGTTCATCGGCGGGGTGCCGATGAAGCGCGCGACATAGGTATTGGCGGGCGAGGTGTAGATATCGCGCGGCGTGCCGAATTGCTGCACCACGCCATCGCGCATCAGGGCGATGCGGGTCCCCATGGTCATGGCCTCGACCTGATCATGCGTGACATAGACGAAGGTGCCGCCGACGCGTTGGTGCAGGCGGGTGATCTCGGCGCGCATCGCCGTGCGCAGCTTGGCGTCGAGGTTCGAGAGCGGCTCGTCCATCAGGAAGACCTCGGGCTTGCGCACCATGGCGCGGCCGAGCGCGACGCGCTGGCGCTGCCCGCCCGACAAGGTGCGCGGGTAGCGGTCGAGCATCTCCGTCAGCGACAAGGTCTTGGCGGTCTTCTCGACGAGGTCGGCCACCTCAGGCGAGCGCTCGATCCGGCGCTTGGCCCAGCCGCCGATGAGCGGGATATGGAACCACCATTTGAACTGCCGCATGATCAGCGGGAAGGCGATGTTCCGGCGCACGCTCATATGCGGATAGAGCGCATAGGACTGGAACACGAAGGCCATGTCGCGCGCGCTCGGCGGCAATTGGTCGACACGGCGGTCGCCCAGATGGATCTCGCCGCTGCTGACGGTTTCGAGGCCGGCGAGCATCCGCAACAAGGTCGACTTGCCGCAGCCGGAAGGGCCGAGCAGGACGAGGAATTCGCCATCTGTGACGTCGAGGTCGACATCGGAGATCGCGACCTTGGTGCCGAAATGCTTGGCGACGTGGTTGAGCTTGATCGAAGCCATTTTTGTTCGCTTTCTCAGCCCTTGACGCTGCCGGCGGTCATGCCGGCCACGACATAGCGCTGGACCATGAGGTAGAAGAGGACGGCCGGCAGCGTGTACATCACGCCGATGGCCATGACGGTGTGGATCGGGGTGGAGAGCTCCCCGACGAAGCTGGCGAGGCCGACGGAAGCCGTGCGCAGATCCTGGCTCGAGACCAGGGTCTGGGCGAAGACGTACTCGTTCCAGCCATGGAAGAAGGCGATGACCGAGGCTGCCGCCAATGTCGGCGCGACGACCGGCACCACGACCTGGAGCACGATGCCGATCCGGCTGCAGCCATCGACGCGGGCCGCCTCCTCGATCTCCATCGGCACGCCATCGATGGCGCCCTTGAGGATCCAGGTGATCACCGGGACGGTGAAGGCGGTGTTGGCGAGGATCAGCCCGCCCAGCGTGTCGAGCAAGGCGAGATTGGCGAAGATCGCATAGAGCGGCACCACCAGCATCGCCTCGGGCAGCATCTGCGTCGCAAAGAGCAGGAAGCCGAGCGCGCCCTTGCCGCGGAAGCGGAAGCGCGACAGCGCATAGGCCGGCAGGATCGCCAGCAGGATCGAGAGCACCATCGTGCCGATGGCGACGATCGCGCTGTTGCGCAGCCAGATCAGCACGCCGGTATGGCTGAAGGTGTCGGCGTAGTTGAAGGCCTGCGCCGGATCGGGAACCAGCTGTGGCGTGTCGGCGAAGAGGTTCGCCGAGGAGGTCAGCGAAGTGACGACCATCCAGTAGATCGGAAACACCGAGACGCTAAGCAGGATCAGGATCAGCGCCATGCGGATGGCGTGGGAGGCGGGGCTACGCATCAGCTGCGACCCTCCGCCCGTTCGGCGCGCTGCGTCGCCCAGAAATAGACCACCGTGACCACGAGCGCGATCGAGAGCCCGACCATGCCGACGGCGGCCGCCTCGCCGAGCTCGCGCGCAACGAAGGCGCGGGTGTACAGCTCGATGACGAGCGTCTTGGTCGCGCCGATCGGCCCGCCCTGCGTCATCACCCAGATCAGGTCGAAGCGGCGCAGCGACCAGATGGTGACGAAGAGCACGAGCAGAGCCACCGTCGGCCGGATCGTCGGCCAGACCGCGACCTTGAAGATGCTGAGCTTGTCGGCGCCATCGATCTGGGCGGCCTCGCGGACCTCCTCGGACACGCCCTGGAGCGCAGCAAGCAGCACGACCGAGGAGAAGGGGAAGATCTGCCAGATCGTGGTGAAGAGGATCGCCGGCAATGCGAGCCTGGGATTGTCGAGCCAGCTCTCATAGCCGATCTCGAGATCCAGCAGCTTCAGCCAGTGATTGAAGATGCCGTATTGCGCATTGAGCATCCAGGCGAAGACGGTTGCGACCGCGACCGGCGGCGCCGCCCAGGGGATGGTGACGAGCGCACGCGCTATGCCCCGCCCCCGGAACGGCCGGTCGAGCAGGAGCGCGGCTCCCAGCCCCAGCGCGATCGCAAGCACGACGCAGATGGCGGTGTAGAGCGCGGTCACGCCGATCACGCGCCAGAAATCCGGCCGCGCGGCCAATTCGGCATAATTGCGCATGCCGACGAAATGCGAGGTCTGCGGCGTCAGCAGCGAGGTCTGCGTGAAGCTCAGCATGAGCTCGCGCAGCAGCGGATACCCCTGAAACAGCAGAAGATAGAGCACCACGGGTGCAGCGAAGAGATAGGGCGTCCACGGATTGCCGTCGAGCCGCGCGGTCCCCCGCGCGATCGGTGAACGCGACAGCTGCGGCTGCCTCAGGGCGGCGTCCGTCATGTCAGCGCCGGAGAATGCGGCTGAGCGCCTGGGCCTGAGCGTCGGCCATCACCTGCTTGGGCGATTCTCCGCCGATCAGGCAGCGCAGCACGTTCTCGCAGACGACCTGCTGGAAATCGAGCGTCTTGCTCTCCAGCGAGCGAACCAGGAAGGGCTGGCCATTGGGCGTATTCTGGTCGAAGGCCGTGACCCAGGGGTACTTCTTGAGCTCCTCCTCGGCGCGCGGGATCTGCGTCGCGACATTGGAAGCGCCCAGAAGCAGCTGGAGTTCGGCCTGCGGCTCGGGCTGCAGCATCCATTCGATGAAGGCGGCGGCGGCGGCCTTCTTCTTCGAATTGGCGTTGAACGCCAGCATGGTCAGCGTGATGCCCTGCGTCTTGTTGGGGAAGGGCGAGGGTGCAGCGTCGAACTTGAAGTCTGGAGCCTGGGCCGAGAAGATGCCGCCGACGCCGCCATTGTCGACGTTCATCGCGATCTTGCCTTCCCAGAACATGCGCCGGTAGGTCGCCGCATCCGCGCCCTTCGGGATCACGCCGAGATCGTAGACGCGCTTGTATTGGGTGATCGCCTCGATCACCTCGGGGCTGTTCAGCGTGGGTTCGCCATTGCCGCCCCATTGGCCGCCGAAGCCGTAGACATAATTCGACAGATCGAACCAGAAGCCGGCCCGCTCCGGCATGGTCGCCCGGTAGGCGTAGCCGAACTTGCCCTTGCCTGTCGCCTCCTTGGCGGCCGCGACGAAGGCGTCGAAATCCTTCGGCGGCGTGCCGTCCTTGAGCAAGGCCGGGTTGTAGAGCATCGCGTAGTTGGCGGTCTCGAAGGCAATGCCGATGCGCTTGCCGTCGACCTTCACGAATTTATCGGCGGCCTGGAACTTGTACTTGGACAGGTCGAGCAGATCATCGACCGGGAAGAGGCGCCCAGCGGGCACGGCGGCGAAGAAATCGGTCTGGTCGAAGCGGATCAAGTCGGGACCGCCGCCGCCGCCCATCTGGGTGAAGACGGTGTCGGCGAGCTTCGAGAACGAAATCGCCACGGGCTCGATGGCGTAGCGATCCTGGCTCTTGTTGAACTTGTCGACCCAGGCGCGCGTCTTGTCGCCGCGTCCCGCCTCGGCGAAGAGACCGGCGGCGAAAGTCAGGGTCTCCTTGGTCTGCGCGAAGCTGCGCGTCACGTTCATGGCCGCGGCGCCAGATGCGGCCTGCAGCACTGTGCGTCTCGAAATCCCAGTCCTCGAAATCCCAGTCATAGCGTTCCTCCGATTATGCCCCGTGAGGCGAAAGCGCCCGGTTTCCGGGTCGCCGATGGTTGAAGCGGCGCGCTCAGCCGCGGATTGTCGTGTCTTTCTCCACGTCAAACGGCTGGGACAGCGAGCGAAACTGCGGCCCGCTCGGTCCCTGAATTCCAGCCCGGGCGACGGGCTCAATCTCTCGCTGGCGAAGGTGGGACGGAGCGCTTGCTCCGCTTCGGCGCGCCTGGATCATCTCCAGGGCCTGCCGCCTGACTTTCCTCCGCTGCGGAACTTCTTAAGCTCGGCTCCGTCACGAGCGATGATAAACATGTTGTGATATTTTACAAGACGGGTCGCCCAGCCCTGCACTCAACCGGACCCCGCCAGCCGCTTCGCCTCATTCTGCTGCTCCAGCGCATCGATCAGGACGCTGCCCCAGCGGATATCCTCCTGGATCGCGGCGCGAGCGCCCTGTGCATCGCCTCGGCGCAGGGCCTCCAGGACATCGTGATGCAGATGCTCCTCGCCGGTCATCTGGCGCTTGGGGATATGGACGTGGAACAGCCGCAGGAACGGCCCCATCAGCACCCAGGCGTTCTCGACGATGCTTTCCAGGATCGGCAATTCGGCGACACGCAGCAGGGCGAAATGGAAGTCGCGGTTGCGGATGCTCGCCTCCGCCGGATCGACCGCCGCGGCCTTGAGGAAGCGCTGATGGATCTCGGTCAGTTCGGCCAGTTGTTTGGCCGTGATCTTCTGTGCTGCCCGCTCGGCTGCCGCCCCTTCGAGCTCGACGCGGATCAACTGCACCTCGCGCAGCCGGGCCGGGTCGAGGCGCGGGACATGAACCGCCGTCGCCGCACGCATCTCGAGCGCATGCTCGCTGACGAGGCGGAAGATCGTCTCGCGAACCGGCGTGATGCTGGTGCCGAACTGCGTGGCGAGCGCCGCGATCGTCACGCGTTCGCCCGGCTCGAACTGACCTTCCATCAGGGCTCCGCGCATCTGCGCATAGATCCTGGCGGACAGATTGTCCTTGCTGACCTGTTTGATCGGTGACCGCGTCTCGGGCATCGCTCTACTCCTCGGGAACTTCGACGAGCTCTATCAGGATGCCGTGAGGATCGCGCATGAAGAGACCGCGCAATCCCTTGGCGATGCCTTCGGTGATTTCGCTGATCTCGCCCTGAAGCGCGCCGCCGGCGTCGAGGATCTCCTGCCGCAACGCCGCAAGCCGGGTCACGCGCAGGCAGATATGCGCGGCACCAGGCTGGTTGGCCGCCGGGCGGATCGCCTCGCCCTGCGGCGAGACGAATTCGATGAACTCGATATGCGCGCCATGGCCGAAGAGATGGACGAGGCGCATATGCGCGCCGGGAACGCCGATGAAGCTCTGCAGCCAGGGCGCGCTGCGCTCGCCGATCGGGTCGGCGCGGAAGCCCAGGACCTTCGTCCAGAAGGCGACGGAGCGCTCGATATCGGGTGTGATGAAGCCGGTATGGCCAAAGCTGATCGAACGCGGCGTCACGGTCACGTCCTGCTGCAGGGTAGCGGTCATGATCCCACCCGCTCGGTGCGCAGCGCAAAGCCCGCCGCACGGTCCCAGTCGAAGGCGATCGCCGCGCCAGGGGCCTGCGAGATCAGCAGATCGCCGTCCTCGATGCGCGCCTCCTCGCTGAGCAGCCGGTCGATCGGGTCGGCGCCGACTTCGGGGAGGATCATCTCGACGCAGCGGATCGCCGGGAAGGCAGCCGCGAGCTGGCCATGCAGCGTCGGGAAGACATGCGGGATGACCTCGCGATCCATGATCGTCGCCAGATGCAGCGCCTCGACCGCGCCGGTGAGGCCGCCGCTGACGGAGGCGTCGATGCGCAGGATGCGGGCGGACTCGGCAAGATCGCGGAAGCCGTAGCGGTCGATCACATCCTCGCCGACAGCGATCGGCACGCCGATCTGCGCCTGCAGATCACCGACATTGCGCCATTGCTGCGGCAAGAAGGGATCCTCGATGAAGGCCGCGCCGAGATCCTGCGCCAGCAGGCAGGTCGGCAGCGCATCCTCGATCGTCTTCCAGGACCAGTGCGCGTCGATGCCGAAGGCGACATCGTCCGGCATCGCGCCGCGCACGGCTTCCAGCAAGGCGCGGTCGGCGGCCGTGTCGGTGCCGTTGATCATGATCTTGATCGTGCGGAAGCCGCGTCCGGCCAGATCGGCGCATTGGCCGGTCACCGCCTCGATCGAGGCGCCATAGCCGATAACGGGCATCACCGGGACGCGCATCCGCGCGCCGCCGAGCAGTGCCCAGAGCGGCAGTTCGCGGGCGCGGCCGAGCGCATCCCACATCGCGATGTCGAGCAGGCTGATGCCGCGCATCAGCACGGCGCGTGCCGGCGGCGTCGCGGCTTCGGCCGCCTGCCGCGCGGCGGCGCGCATCTCCGGGGACCGGCCGACATAGAAGGGCGCGACCCGCGTCACCAGATCGAGCAGCGGCATGCCGCGCTCGAAGCCGACCGCATGGCCCACGCCGCCATCAGCGAGACGGATGCGGACCAGGACATAGTCGCGATGCGTCATATGCACCTTGCCGAGCTGGAGCGGGCTCGGAAAGGGAATGCGGCAATGCATCGCCTCGACCGCAGTCACGGCCGGCATTGCAGCCGTCCCGGCTGCAGCGGAGAGAGCGGGCGAGCTTGTCATGCCGCGAGCCCCAGATCGGTCACTTCCGGCTGGAACAGCGTCGCCGACATGCCGCCATCGACCATCAGCACATGGCCGGAGACGAAGCCGGCGGCAGCCGAGGCGAGGAAGACGGCCGGTCCCGCCAACTCGTCGGGCGAAGCCCAGCGCGCCAGCGGCGTGCGGTCGACCACCTGCTTGTGGAAGCGGCCGTCGGCGAGCGTCGCCTTGTTGATCTCGGTCTCGATATAACCCGGCCCGATGGCGTTGACGGTGATGCCATAGGCGCCGAGTTCGGCGGCGAGCGCACGGGTGATGCCGACGACGCCATGCTTGGCGGCGACATAGGAGATCACGCCCGGCCGCGACGAGATACCCATCAGCGAGGCGGTGTTGATGATGCGGCCATAGCCGGCCTTGCGCATATGCCGCGTCGCCTCTCGGGCAAGCGCATAAAGCGAGGTCAGGTTGATCGCGATGACCTTGTCCCAATCGGACATGTCATGCGTCTCGACCGGCTTGCGGATCAGGATGCCGGCATTGTTCATCAGGATGTCGAGCTTGCCATGGCGCGCGACGATGGTGTCGATCGCGGCGGCACCCGCCGGATGATCGGTGACATCGAAGGCCTGCGGCTCGGCCTTGTAGCCATCCGCGCACAGGACATCGCTGGCGGCTTGCGCTGCCGCCGGGTTGACGTCGTTGATGATGACCGTCGCACCGGCCTCGGCGAAGCCGCGGGCAATCGAGAAGCCGATGCCGCGTCCAGCCCCTGTGACGAGCGCGATGCGACCGTCGAGCGAGAAATCAGCGATGCGCCTGGTTGGCAGGGAAGGAGAGCTCATCAGGCAGCATCCTTCTTGACGAGAGCGGCAGCCTCGACCGACTCGATCGCCGCAACAAGATCCAGAGCTGAGACCGGCCGCTCGAAATGCTTCATATGCGCGGCCTGCGCGGTCAATTCCGCGATTGTCGCGATCTCGGCCGCGCCGCCGGTAAAACCGAGATCGGCAAGCGATAGCGGCAGGCCGACCTGCGCGAAAAAGCCCCGGATATCGGCGATGAAATCCGCCGCGCGCCCCTCCAGAGCGAGCTGGACAAGCAGGCCATAGGCGACCTGATGGCCGTGCAGCGCCGAGGCCGGCCCGGGCACCGCCGAGAGGCCGCGCGTCATGGCATGACAGACGGACAAGCCACCGCTCTCGAAAGCAAGCCCGCTCATCAGCACGCTCGCCTCGATCATGCGCTCCAGCGCCTCGTCGGGCTCGCCGCGCCCAACCGCCGCCAGGGCCGCGACGGCATCGACACGCACCGTGTCGTAGCAGGCATGGGCCAATGCCAGAGCCGTCAGGGGCGAGCGCCCGCCGAAGACGTTATTGCCGCGCACGCCGACGCATTGCTCGACCTCGAAGCGCTTGACGATGGCATCGCCTATGCCGGCCGACAGCAGCGCCGCCGGGGCCTTGGCGATGACCGCAGTATCGACCAGCACGAGGTCGGGATTGCCGGCAAGCTTCTCGACGCCGGTGAGCTTATGGTTCTCGTCATAGACCACGATGATGTGGCTGGTTGGGGAATCATTCGACGCCACCGTCGGCATGGTCGCGAGCTTCGCCTTGATCTTGCCGGAGAGGAACTTGCCGGCATCGATGGTCTTGCCGCCGCCGGCCGCGATCACGACCTCGGGCGGATTCGCGCCGCAGAGGCCCGCCATGCGCTCGACCTCGGCATGGGTGATCTCGCCGCCGAAGGTGATCGGCGTGAGCACGATGCCGGCAGCCTTGCAGCTCGCCTGCGCCTTGGCGCCGACGAGATCGAGGACATGGGCGTCGGCAACCAGCACTGCCGTCTTGCCGAGCTTGGCGACCTCCTCACCGAGCCGCGCGATCGCGTCGCGACCCTGAAGATAGCGTCGTGGTGAGCCGAAGATGATCATAGGTCGAGGTCTCGTTCGGGTTGAGGTCAAGCGAGGCGAAGCGCCGGGCGCCGGGTTTCATTGCCGGCGGCGGCGTCGCTGATGAGGAAATCGATGAAGAGATCGACCTGCGCGGCAAGCATGTGCTCGCCCTGGTGAATCTGGGCCCCGCGCGTGAGCGCCCCGATCAGCAAAGGCGTCATCGCCGGTTTCATGACGATGTCGGAGACCATGCTGCCGGGCTCGATCGTGGCGATGTCGACTGGGCTCGATGGGTCACCGTCGAGCCCAACGGAGGTGCCGTTGACGACGAGGTCGAAGCCGGTCGCGTCAGCTGCGCCGGTCGCGACCACACTGTCAGGGTTGAGCCGGCGCAGCCGGGCGGCGAGCGCCTCGCCGCGTGCGGCATTGCGGTTGGCGATGACGAGCTCGGAAACGCCAGCTTCGAGCAAGGCCTGGGCGAGCGCGGTTGCCGCCCCGCCGGCACCGAGCAGCAATGTCCGGCGGCCTTTCGGCTCATAGCCATGCTGGCGCAGGCCGGCGACGAAGCCGAGCCCGTCATAGAGCCGCCCGGTCATCGCGCCGTCCGCGTCGCGGCGCACGATATTGGCGACGCCGAGCTCGGCCGCCACGCCCTCCAGCCTGTCGCAATGCGTGGCCGCGGTCTCCTTGTGAGGAATCGTCACGATGGCGCCGGCCAGGCTGCGCGCCGTGCGCAATGTGGCCCAGGTCGCGGCGAGATCGCCGGGCGCAATCTCCCAGGGCACGAGCACGGCATTGACGCCACGCTCGACACAGCGAGCGTTGAACAGCGTCGGCGTCCGCAGATGCGCGGACGGATAGGCGAGATGGACGATGACGCGGGTGCGTCCGTCGATAGTCATGTCCGCCTCCCCCAGAGCATTTCCGATCCGATCGGATCGGAAATGCTCTATCTCTTCGTTTTGACGCGTTTTCTTCACGCGAACCGGTGGCCACTTCGCTCGAAAACGCTCTGAGAACGTCGCCGCAAGTTGTCGCCTTGCCAGCCTTGTTATCATATATGATGCATGATACGAGACGGCCGTCAACCGGCGACGGATGGCGAGCCGGAGGCCACCCAGCGGGCGCGCCGGCATGCCCATTCTTCACGAAGAAAAGCTTTGCTTCAGGCGGGGCCCGCAGGTCCCAACCTGTCTCGAAGCCGGCTCGCCGGGGTCCGAACGAGGATTTCAGGGAAACGCCCAGCATGTCAGCCATCACCGCCACACAGAGACGGGTCGGCAATGATTACGAGCCGTCCGCCGCCGAGATCGCCCGCCTGCGGGAGAAAGCGCGCTTCGTGCGCCTGGAGACGATCCGGCTGATCGAGATCGCCAAGGTCGGCCATTACTCCTCGGTCTTCTCGGCCGCCGAGATCTTCTCCGCCCTGTATTACGACGTCATGGAGCTGAAGCAGGGTGAGCCGGCGTGGCCCGACCGCGACCGTTTCCTGATGGGCAAGGGCCATGCGGCCGTCGGCCTGTTCCCGATCCTGGCCGATCTCGGCTACATCGAGAAGGGCGTGCTCGACGGCTATACGCGCCTGGGCAACCCGCTCGGCGACCATCCCGACATGCGCAAGGTGCCGGGCATCGATTTCTCCTCGGGGTCGATCGGCCATGCGCTCTCGGCCGGCGCCGGCATGGCTTGGGGCGGCCGCGCTTCCAACCGCGACTTCAACGTCTTCGTCATGCTCGGCGATGGCGAGATGCAGGAGGGCCAGGTCTGGGAGGCCGCGCTCTTCGGCGCGCATCACAAGCTCTCGAAGCTGATCGCGATCGTCGACCGCAACGGCTTCCAGCTCGACGGCGCCGTCGACGACGTCATCGGCGTCGAGCCGCTCGACGCGAAATGGCGCGCCTTCGGCTGGGAGACCCATGTCGTCGACGGCCACAACCTCGCGGAACTCACCGCGCTGCTGCGCCGGCTCAAGGCGGACGAAACCCGCAAGACGCCTGCCTGCATCATCGCCAGGACGCTCAAGGGCAAGGGCGTCTCCTATATGGAGACCGAGCCCGGCTGGCATCTCGGCTATCTCGCGCCTGAGGATGCAGAGCGCGCCGTCGCCGAAATCATGAGCCGGGAGATCTGAGCATGAACGCCCCCCAATCCCCGAACTCTCCCCAATCCCCGAACTCCTGGCAGTATCGCGCGCTGAACTCGGCCAATCCCGGCCTGAACTTCCTCTCCGACGCGCTGCTCGAGCTTGTCACTGAGGGCCATCCCGTCCTCGCCGGCGCGGCCGATCTGCAATATTCCAACGGCCTCAACAAATTCGCCGCGCAGCATCCCGAGCGCTACATCCAGTTCGGCATCTCCGAGCAAAACATGGTCACGGCGGCGGCGGGCCTCGCCACCACCGGGCATATGCCGTTCGTCGCCACCTTCGCCTCGTTCCTCGGCCTGCTCTGCTGCGAGCAGATCCGCATGGATGTCGCCTATTGCGCCCAGCCGGTCCGGCTGATCGGCCACCATACCGGCATCTCGCTGGGCTTCTACGGCACCTCGCATCACGCGACCGAGGACATCGCGACGATGCGCGCCATCGCCGACCTGACCGTGATCTCGCCGGCCGACGGCCCCCAGCTTGCCGCCGCGATCAAGGCCTCGGCGACCTGGCTGGAGCCGATCTATTTCCGCATCGGCCGCGGCCGCGAGCCCGATGTCTACGAGAACGGCACGCCTTTCATCATCGGCAAGGCGATCGAGCACATGCAAGGCGATGAGCTCACCATCATCGCCTGCGGCCTGCCGGTGCATCCGGCGCTGGAAGCGGCCCGCAAGCTCAATGCGGAAGGCCGCTCAGTCGGCGTCATCGACATGGCGACGGTGAAGCCCCTCGATCGCGAGGCGGTGCTGCGCGCAGCCGGCCGCAGCAAGATCCTGATGACGGCAGAAGAGCACAATGTGCTCGGCGGCCTCGGCTCGGCGGTGGCGGAGGTGTTGGCTGACGAAGGCTGCGGCATCAAGCTGGTGCGCCACGGCATCCATGACGAATACAGCCTGATCGCCCCACCGACGCATCTCTACGCGCATTACAAGCTCGATGCGGCGGGGATGGAAGAGGTGGCGCGGGGAGCGCTCGCCAGGATCTGATCTGATCCTAGACGCGAGCCCTCGCCGTCATTGCGAGAAGCGTAGCGACGAAGCAATCCAGAGGGGCCGCGCTCTACGTCTCCCTGGATTGCTTCGCTTCGCTCGCAATGACGATTTAATGCGCGCCGGCGCTGACGAAGTTGCGCAGTTCCGGCGTCTGCGGATCCGCGAACAACGTCTTCGACGGCCCGCTTTCCCAGATCTTGCCCTGGTGCATGAACACCGTCGTGCTCGCCACGGTGCGGGCGAAATTCATTTCATGCGTCACCAGCAGCATGGTCATGCCGCCCTTGGCGAGCTTCTCCATCACCAGCAGCACCTCGCCCGTCAGCTCCGGATCGAGCGCCGAGGTGACCTCGTCGAACAGCATCACCTTCGGGCGCATCGCCAGCGAACGGGCGATGGCGACGCGCTGCTGCTGCCCGCCCGAGAGATTATCGGGATAGCTGTCGAACTTCTCGGAGAGGCCGACCTGCGCCAGCACGTCACGCGCCAGCGTCATCGCCTCGGCGGTCGAGACGCCCTGGGTGATGCGCGGCGAGAGCATGATGTTCTGCCCGACAGTCAGATGCGGGAAGAGGTTGTAGCTCTGGAAGACGATGCCGACATCCTTGCGCAATTCGCGCAGGCGCTTGGGGTCCTGGTCGACAGTGTGGCCGGCGACCTCGATGCGACCGGCGTGGAAGATCTCGAGCCCGTTGATGCAGCGCAGCAGCGTGCTCTTGCCCGAGCCGGAGCGGCCAATGATCGCGACGACCTGGCCTGTGTCGACGCTGAGCGAGACGCCTTTCAGGACCTCGAGCGCGCCGAACTTCTTGTAGACGTCGTCAATGACTACGGCTGGCATTCATCACCTTTTCGAGATGTCGGCTGAGCCTGGAAAGCGGGAAGCAGATGGCGAAATAGATCGCTCCCACCAGGGTGAAGATCTGGAAGGCCTGATAGGTCGCATTGTTGACCAGCATGCCGGCCCGCATCAGGTCGACGAAGCCGACGACCTGGACGATCGAGGTGTTCTTCACGAGCTGGACGAGGAAGCCGACCGTCGGTGGCAGCGAGATGCGCGCGGCCTGCGGCAGGATGATGTAGCGGTATTGCTGGCCGCGCGTCAGCGCCAGCGAGGCCGAGGCCTCCCATTGCTGGCGCGGCACGGATTCGATCGAGCCACGCCAGATCTCGGCGAGATAGGCCGAGACGTAGATCGCGAGCGAGGCGGAGGCCGCAAGGAAGGGCGGCAATTCGATGCCGACTGCCGAGAGCCCGTAATAGCTCATGAACAGCACCATGAGCACGGGAATGGACTGGATCACCAGGATGTAGCCGGCGGCGAAGCGGCGCAGCAGCTTCAGCCGCGACAGCCGCATGATGGCGAGAACGCCGCCGAAGAGGCCGCCTATGACGAAGGCGATGGCGGTGAGCGCTATCGTCCAGCTCGCGGCGCGGAGAATGAAATAGGCCTCGGGCCAACCGAAGGTCTGCATCAGGCGGCCTCCCCATGCGCTTCGGTGACGCGGGCGAGCCCGGAGACCTGGGGGAAGATCCTGCGGCCGAGCCAGTTCAGGAAGAGCTTCAGCGAGAGCGCCAGCACGAGGTAGATCACGGTGACGATGATGTAGGTCTCGAAGCTGCGGAACGTATCCTGCTCGATGATCGCGGCCGTACCCGAGAGCTCCTGCACCGAGACGAAGGAGCAGATGCTGGAGGCGAGCATCATCAGCACGAACTGGCTCGACAGCGCCGGCCAGACGCGAGCGAAGGCGGGCTGCAGCACGACATATTGGAAGACCTGGCGCCGGCTCATCGCCAGCGCCAGCCCGGCCTCGATTTGTGATTTGTGGATCGAGTCGACGCCGGCGCGAATGATCTCGGTCGCATAGGCGGCGAGGTTGAGCGTCATCGCCAGCATGGAGGCTTCGAGGCCGTTCATGCGGATGCCGATCTGGGGCAACCCGAAGAAGATCATGAAGAGCTGCACCAGGAAGGGCGTGTTGCGCATCAATTCGACATAGGCGTCGACGATGTAGCCGGCCCAGCTGCCCGCGAGGCTGCGCAGCGCGCTCATCAGCGTCGCCAGCACGAGGCCGAGCGCGATGGCGACGAAGGACAGCGCGATGGTGAGCATGACCCCGTTCAGGATCATGGGCCATTTGGAAATGACGTCTTGGAAGAGCAACCGCGCGCTCCTTCGGCAGCGATCACGCCGCAACCGGACAAAATCGTCCGATTGCGACAAGCGTGACCGTCAGGAAAAACAGAGCATGGCCTGTGCGAAAACCGGTTCCGGCTTTTCGCGCCATGTTCCCGAGGTCGAGGATTGCCGGCGCGCTGTGCGAGGCAGCGCGCCGGCCTTCGGGTCAGGCGGATCAGAAGGTCGGGAGCGCCGGCAGCGGGCCACCGACCCACTTCTCGGAAATCGTGTTCAGCTCGCCGTTCTGCTTGACGTAGTAAATGAAGTTGTTGAGCCACTGGCGCAGCTCATAGGCGTCCTTGCGCATGGTCATCGAGTTGGGCTGCATGCCGAAGACGAATTTGAGCTCGGTCTCGGTCTCGCCGCGCGCCTTCATGGCAGCGTTGGCCTGCGCGTCGGGACCGGCGATCGCCTCGACCTGGCCGGAGAACAGCGCCTGCATGGTGGTGGCGTCGTCCTCGAAGCGCAGGATGGTGAGGTTCAGCTCCTTCTCGCGGCTGGTGAATTCGCGCTCGACGCTGGAGCCGCGATTGACGCCGACCTTCTTGCCCTTGAGGTCGTCCCAGCTTTTGATGGCGACGCTCTTCTTGGCGTAGATGCCGGTCTGGAAGGCGCTGTAGGGAATCGAGAACATCACCGCCTTGGCGCGCTCGGGCGTCGGCGCCAGCGTGGCGACGAGGAAATCGACCTTATTGGCTTCCAGCGCCGGGATGCGGGCCGGCGGGGTGAGCTGCACCATCTCGACCTTGACGCCGAGATATTTGCCGATCAGCGCGATGACGTCGGCATCGTAGCCGATCGCATTGCCCTGCGAGTCGACGGAGCCATAGGGCGGGGCGCCGATCAGCACGCCGATCTTGACCGAGCCGCGCTTGATGATGTCGGTGATCGTCTGGGCCGAGGCCTGGCTTGCGGCAAGCATGCCGGCGCCGAGCGCGAGCAGCGTCCCGGCGACCTTGAGATGTTTCATCAGGTTCATTGGTTGCGTTTCCTTGGGCTTCGCGGATGGGTTTGCTTTTTGCCCCGGCTTCGTTCGGCCGGTTGCTTGATCGTCAGGTCGCAGAACGTCCTTCTCTCACGACATTCTCGCTCTCACGACATTCTCGAGCGAGGAGCCGGAGAAGCACCGCTTGATGTTGTCGGCCATAGTCTGCTGACGACGGCGGATAGTTCCGCTGGTCCAGCCGGACATGTGCGGCGTCATTAAAACGTTTGAAAGCTCGTGGAAAGGTTGTTTCGACGGCAAGATTTCGGCCTGATCCGGGCCGGGATATTGATACCATGTGTCGATGATCGCGCCGCCGATCCGGCCGGCCTTGAGCGCCTCGAACAGCGCCGTCTCATCGATGGTCGGGCCCCGCCCGACATTGACGACCACGGCGCCCGGCTTCATCGCGGCGAAGGCTGCGGCCCCGACGATGCCCTTGGTCTCCTCAGTCAACGGCACCGAGACGATGATAGAGTCGGCCGAGCCCCAGAACGCGTCGAGCCGGTCGAGCGTGAAGGCGCGATCGACAAGGTCCGAGGTCGGTACGGCGCTGCGGTTGGCGACATGGACGTTCATCTCGAAGGCCTTGGCGCGCCTTGCGATCGCCTTGCCGATATGGCCGAAGCCGAGCAGGCCGATGGTCTTGCCCGCGATCTCGCCATGGACCCGCTCGGGAGAGCCCGCCCAATAGGCCCAGTCGCCTCGGCGCAGACGCCGGTCGGCATCCGCGAGCGGAATGCTCCGGGCGAGCAATGCGCTCATCACATATTCGGCGATCGCCTGCTCATGGCCGAAGCAGTTGCAGACGCTCGCCGAGGCCGGAAGCAGGCCGAGATCGACCGCGTCATAGCCGGCGCCGGGCACATGGAAGAGCTTCAACCGCGACGGAACCGGCAGGCTGGCACCGAACTTCGTGCCGATGATGACATCGGCATCGGCATAAGCGCGCTCATCGGCGCCGACGTCGAGGACATCCGGCAGGATGCGGATATCGGCCTGTGGGCCGACGAGATCGGCGAAACCGGCGCTGAAGGAGGCGGCGTTCTCGCCGTGGAAGATGATGCGCATGGGCGGCAGGGCTTTTCGTGTTTCAGGGACTTGTCGAGTTTCAGGGGCTTCTTGCGGTTCAGGCGCCGAGCAGGGGTTCGATGCTGCAATCCAGGAGAGAAGGGTCGATCCGGCTCTCCATCTCGTCGAACATGCCGTCGACAAAGGCGATCAGCGCGTCCGAGGCCGCGACCGCGCGGTCGACATGCTTGGTGGCAACGGCGTTGAGCACGGCAAGGTGATGGTCGATCGTGCCGTCGAGATTCGTCTTCTCGGCCATATAGCTGTGATGGATGAAGCCGATGCGGCGGAAGATGGTGTGGAGCGGTCGAAGCGTATGCTCCAGGAAGGGCTCGCCGGCGGCGGCCAGCACCATCTGGTCGATACGGCGGTCGAGCGTGTTGAACTCGGCAAGCGTCAAGCCAGCGCGCTTCTCGCGCAGCAAACGCTCCATATGCAGCATCTGGTTGCGGTGCGAGGGTCCGGCGCGTTCGGCGGCGAGCCTGATGACGAAGCGCTCGATATCGCGGCGCAGATGTAAAAGCACGCGCTCGCGGGCGAGGTCGATCGGCGCGATCTGCAGGCCGTGGCGCGGGCGGATGATGATCAGCGTGTCGGCGGCGAGACGGTTCACCGCGTGATGGACCGGTGTCCGGCCGAAACCGGTCATGTCCTGGAGATCCTGCATGGCGAGGAAGCGCCCGGGCGCGAGCTCGCACCGCACCAGCAATTCCTCGATGCGGTGATAGGCCAGCTCGAACAGATTGACGCGGTTGCGGCGCGGCGGGGCACTCGCCTCACTCACCTCGATCAGGGCCGGCCGGCTCGCGCGCTTGGCCATACTCGCATCTCCTCCGCCGTGGAACTCATTAGTGCGGCTCCATCTTGGCACCGACCATAAACATGTTGTGATATTTTACAAGCGCTCCTATGGTCGCCCTGCTTTGACCTGATGCCTCCATTTGGAGCTATGGTCGACACGACAATCAACCAAGGCGTTCCCCTGCGCAAGCCGGCGAAGAACGCCAGCCGCCATGGGAGGCAGGCCTTGAAGATCACCGCCATCGAAACGCTGCGGACGGAAGAGTTCGCCAATGTCCTGTGGGTGCGCGTGCATACCGATGCCGGCGTGATCGGGCTCGGCGAGACCTTCTACGGCGCCGGCGCGGTCGAATCCCACCTGCACGACACGCTCGCCATGCGGCTTCTGGGCAAGAACCCGCTGCATATCGAGGCGCTGCATCGCGAGATGTCGAACCTGCCGATGGCGCAGGCCTCGACCGGCGTCGAATCCCGCGCAACCTCGGCCGTCGACATCGCGCTCTGGGATGTGTTCGGCAAGGTCTGCGGCCAGCCGGTGCACCAGATGCTCGGCGGCCTCTGCCGCGACAAGCAGCGCATCTACAACACTTGCGCCGGCTACAAATATGTTCGCTCGCACAACATCAAGCCGGTCTCGACCTGGAATCTCGGCGAAACCTCCGGCCCCTATGAGGATCTCGACGGTTTCATGAACCGCGCCGACGCGGTCGCCGAGAGCCTGCTCGAAAGCGGCATCACGGCGATGAAGATCTGGCCGTTCGACCCGCCGGCGATCGAGAACCAGGGCCTCTACATCACGCCAGCGCAGATGAAGAAGGCGGTCGAGCCCTTCGAGAAGATCCGCAAGGCCGTCGGCGACAAGATCGAGATCATGGTCGAGTTCCATTCGCTCTGGAACCTGCCGACCGCGATCAAGATCGCCCGCGAGCTCGAGCAGTATAGCCCGACCTGGTACGAGGATCCGATCCGGATGAACTCGCCGCAGGCGCTGGCCGAATACGCCCGTTCGACGACGGTCTCAGTCTGCGCCAGCGAGACCCTGGGCTCGCGCTTCCCCTATAAGGACATGCTCGACCGCGACGCCATGCACATCGTCATGGCCGATCTGTGCTGGACCGGTGGCCTGACCGAGGGCCGCAAGATCGCGGCGATGGCGGAAACCTATCACCGCCCCTTCGCGCCGCATGACTGCATCGGCCCGGTCGGCTTCATCGCCGCGATCCACGCCTCCTTCAGCCAGCCCAACACGCTGATCCAGGAATCGGTGCGCGCCTTCTATACCGGCTGGTACAATGAGCTCGTCACCACCATGCCGGTGATCAAGGACGGCTATGTCCTGCCGATGGAAGGCCCGGGGCTGGGCGTCGAACTCCTGCCCGCCGTCTTCGAGCGTTCGGACCTCACCGTCCGCCGCTCAAGCCTCTGACGGGTGCAGGGATGAGCAACCCTCTCTTCGACCTCACCGGAAAAACCGCGCTCGTCACCGGCTCGTCGCGCGGGCTCGGCCGCGCCATGGCGGAAGGACTGGCCGTCGCCGGCGCGCGCATCCTGATCAACGGCACGGATCCGGGCCGCGTGGCGGAAGCCGTGGCGGAATTCCGGGCCGCCGGCCATCAAGCCGAACCCGCGCCCTTCAATGTCACCGACGAGACCGAGATCCTGCGCGCCTTTGAAGGCTTCGACACGGCGGGCATCGCGGTCGACATCCTCGTCAACAATGCCGGCATCCAGTTTCGCAAGCCGATGGTCGAGCTCGCCACGGCCGACTGGCAACGCGTGATCGACACCAACCTGACCTCGGCCTTCATGATCGGGCGCGAGGCGGCCAAACGGATGATCGCGCGCGGCCACGGCAAGGTCATCAATATCGGCTCGCTGACCAGCGAGCTCGCCCGTGCCACGGTCGCGCCCTATACGGTCGCCAAGGGCGGCATCAAGATGCTGACGCGGGCCATGGCGGCGGAATGGGCCGAGCACGGCATCCAGGCCAATGCGATCGGGCCCGGCTACATGATCACCGACATGAACCAGGCCTTGATCGACAATCCGAGCTTCGACGCCTGGGTCAAGGGCCGCACTCCGGCCAAGCGCTGGGGCAAGCCCGGAGAGCTTGTCGGCACCGCCGTCTTCCTGGCCTCCGAAGCCTCGAACTACGTCAACGGCCAGATCATCTATGTCGATGGCGGAATGTCGTCGGTCCTCTGACACCTGCCCGCTTGTCGACGCGCAGGTCTTCCGGTGCGGCCCACCCGGCTAAACCATGCCCTTGCCGGCATCCGAGCCGCGCCGCGCCTGGCGCGCCCTCAGGCTCAGGATCGCAGCGAGCGCCAGGCCGATCACCAGGAAAGAGACGCCGGTGGTGACGGTGCCGAGCGCATAGATCTCCGGCGTGGTCACGGTCGAGGTCAGCGCCTGGAGTTCGAGCGGCAGGGTGTTCTTCTCGCCGATCGCCTGCGAGGAGCGCGCGATCTCATCCCAGGACAAAGTGAAGCCGAAGAGCCCGACGCCGATCAGCGAGGGCAGGATCACCGGCAGGATGACATGGCGAAAGGTCTGCCAGGGCGTAGCACCAAGATCGCGCGCCGCCTCCTCCAGCCGGCCGTCGAAGCGGTTGAAGATCGCGAACATGATCAGCAGGCCGAAGGGCAAGGCCCAGGTCAGATGCGCGCCGAGGCCGGAGGTGAAGATGCCCATCGCAGTGGTGTAGCTTTCGGCGATGAAGCCCGGCGCATAGGCCTTCACCGCCTCGTCGAAGAGG
Organism: Bosea vaviloviae; assembly: GCF_001741865.1. Classification (NCBI taxonomy): domain Bacteria; kingdom Pseudomonadati; phylum Pseudomonadota; class Alphaproteobacteria; order Hyphomicrobiales; family Alloboseaceae; genus Allobosea; species Allobosea vaviloviae. The sequence continues at coordinate 1,520,393 of NZ_CP017147.1, read as the reverse complement.
CGGAATTGCAGGGCGATGCCGAGCGAGGTCACGATCGAGGGCACGATCAGGCTGGCGATGGTGACGTAGAACAGCAGGTTCTGGCCCTTGAAGCGCTTGCGGAAGGCAAGCCCGGCCAGAACCGAGAAGACCATGGTGATCAGCATCACCATCAACCCGAGCTGGAGCGAGCGCCAGAAGGCCGATTTGATGTCGACGATGCCACCACCGCTCCAGAGCTTGCCGAACCAGTGCAGCGAGACCCCGTTCATCGGGAAGGTCATGCCGCCGGTCGGCCCCTGGAAGGAGAGCACGAAGATCGCGATCATCGGCCCGTAGAGGAACAGCACGAACAGCCCGAAGAAGGCGGCGAGCCAGTAGAAGGAGGCGGGACGGCCCTCGCGCATCAGGATTCAAAGCTCCTTGCGGATGTCGACGAAGCGGTTCAGCGCCGTGATGATCAGGAGCGTGATCGCCAGCAGGATCACGGCGTTGGCGGCCGCCGGCGGGAATTGCAGCGCATTCAGCCGCGTCTCGATGATCTTGCCGGCCGAGGCGATCTGCTGGCCGCCCATCACGCCCACCGTGATGAAATCGCCCATCACGATGGTGACGACGAAGATCGAGCCGATGACGATGCCGGGCTTGGCCAGCGGGATGACCACGTTCCAGAGCGTCTGCCAGCCGCTGGCGCCGGCGTCATAGGCGGCCTCGAGCAGGCGCTTGTCGATGCGCGCCATCGAATTGAAGATCGGGATCACCATGAAGAAGGTGAACAGGTGCACGAAGGCGAGCACCACGGAGAATTGCGAGAACAGGAGCCACTCGATCGGCTGATTGATCAGGCCGGCATTCATCAGGGCGCTGTTGACCAGGCCGTTGCGGCCGAGCAGCGGCACCCAGGAGATCATCCGGATGACGTTCGAGGTCCAGAAGGGAATCGTGCAGACCAGCGCGAGCGTCATCTGCATCGTCACGGACTGGACGTGGAAGGCGAGGAAATAGGCGATGGTGAAGCCGATCACCAACGTGATCGCCCAGACGATCAGGCAGAACTTCACCGTCGAGAGATAGGTCTTCAGGATCGTACAGAGCTCGGGCAGCTGGTCGTAGCAGCCCTCGAAGGTCTCGACATAGGAGCGCGTCGTGAAGCTCGGGATGATCGAATAGTCGTTGTAGTCCCAGAACGAGACCATCACGACGAAGAGCAAGGGAACGACGAAAAACAGCGCGAAGACGCCGGCAAAGGGCAAGGCCTGAAGCCAGGCCGGCGGCGCATAGGCGGTTTTCGTCGCTGGCATGGGTGGGGCTTTTCGGTCCGTTCAGGGCCTAACATGTGTCGTCGAACCGCACCGTCATCCTGGGCGACCGCAGGTCGTCCCGGGATCCATCGTAGGGCTCAGGCGCTCTACGATGGATCCCGGATCTGCGCCGCTTCGCGGCTTGTCCAGGATGACGGCGCGGGTGTCATCTATCGATCGACGATGTGCAGCAGTGTTCACATCACGCCGCGATGAACTCGTTCCATTTGCGGACCATGTAGTCGTTCTCGTCCATCACCGCGTTCCAGCAGGCGACATTGCCCATGCGGTCGTCATAGGAGCCGCCGTCGCGGCTTGAGCCGGCCTTCTCCAGCAGCGAGCCGTCGGGCGCCTTGATGTCCTTTTCGGCAGCCTTGCCCTCCATCCAATAGGCCCATTCATAAGGTTCCATATTGGCCTTGGCAGTGGAGAGGACGGCGGAATAATAGCCCTGCCGGTTGAGATAGGCGCCGGCCCAGCCCGACAGGAACCAGTTGACGAACTCATAGGCGAGCTCGGCCTTGCGGCCCGTGACCGATTTCGACAGGCAGAAGCCCGAGGCCCAGGAGCGATAGCCCTCCTTCAGCGGCTGGAAGGTGCAGGCGATGCCCTTGGTGCGCACCGCCGTGACGGCCGGCGACCACATCGACTGAATCACCGTCTCGCCCGAGGCCATCAGGTTGACGCTCTCGTTGAAGTCCTTCCAGAAGGCGCGGAACTGGCCGCTCTTCTTCGCCTCGGTCAGGACCTTCATGGTCAGGTCAATCTCGGCGCGGGTCATGTTGCCCTTGTCGGGATATTTGTAGAGCCCGGCCGCCTCGACCACCATCGCCGCATCCATGATGCCGATCGAGGGGATGTTGAGGATCGAGGCCTTGCCCTTGAATTCCGGGTTCAGGAGCTCCTTCCAGCTCTCGATCGGGCGCTTGATCAGATCGGGGCGGATGCCGAGCGTGTCGGCGTTGTAGACGGTCGGGATCAGCGTCACCCATTGCGTCACGCCAGACGCGAATTTGGTCGAGTTCGCGCCCTCGACGAACATCACCTTCTTGGGCGCGGTGCCCTGGTCGCCGATGACCTTGCCATTAGGCAACTGGCCCTTGGTGAAGACCGGCGTGATGTTGTCGAACTCCTTGATCTTGCGGGCGTCCATGCCGAGGATGTTGCCCGACGGCACGAGCTTCTTCAGGCTGAAATATTCGGTGTCGAGCACGTCGAAGGAGTTCGGCTGGGTGATGACGCGCTTGGTCACGTCGTCGGTCGTCGCCGAGATGTATTCGATGGTGATGCCGGTATCGGCCTTGACCTTCTTGGTAATGTCATCGGCCTGGTTCACGGCCGTGCCGAGATAGCGCAGCACCTTGGGCTCCTGCGACCAGACCGCGGGGAAACCGGTGATCGCGCCCGAACCGGCGGCCACACCTGCGGCAGCCCCGGCGCCCTTGAGCAGCGTGCGCCGCGAGACGCCTTTCGTATCCTTCGTCGTCCTACCCATCACTCTCTCCTTCTCATCGATCTTGCTCATCGAGCTTGCTCATCGGTCTTGTTCTCAGGTGGCAGCGCCCAGCCGGTGGATATCGGCCTCGCGCCAGCTGACGGCGACGGTGTCGCCGGGGTTGAACGGCTCGGCGTCGAAGGCGGCTTCGCTCAGATTGGCGGTCAATTCCGTGGCGAAATCCGCCGCCAGGCCGACCTGGACATAGGAGCCCTGATATTCGACATCGCTGACCACAGCGGTACGGGCTGCACCGTTCACGGCCTTGGTCAGGCGCAGCTTGTCGGTGCGGACCGCAATCGCGCCTGATGCATCGGCGACGATGTTGTGGCCGCCGATGAAGCGGGCGATGAAGGCGGTCGCCGGCGCATTGAAGACCTCGCGCGGCGTGCCCGCCTGCTCGATCAGGCCCTGGTTCATCACCACCATCAGATCGGCCAGCGCCATCGCCTCGTCCTCGCCATGGGTGACGTGGATGAAGGTGATGCCGAGCTCTTTCTGCAGCTTCTTCAGTTCGGCGCGCATCTTGATGCGCAGGAACGGATCGAGCGCCGAAAGCGGCTCGTCGAGCAGCAGGATCTGCGGCTTGGTGATCAGGGCACGGGCGAGCGCGACGCGCTGCTGCTGGCCGCCCGAAAGCTGCGCCGGCAGGCGCTCGGCATAGCGCTCCATCGCAACGAGCTCGAGCAGGCGCATCGCCTCCGCCCGACGCTGCGCCTTCGCGACGCCACGCATCTTCAAGGAGAAGGCGACATTGTCGGCGCAGGAGAGATGCGGAAACAGCGCATAGCTCTGGAACATCATCGCCGTGCCGCGCCTGGCCGGAGGCAGATCGGTGACGTTGGTCGGGCCCAGGATGATGTCGCCTTCGCTCACCGCCTCATGGCCGGCGATCATCCGCAAGGTCGAGGATTTGCCGCAGCCGGACGGGCCGAGCAGGCAGCAATAGGTACCGGCCTTGACGCGCAGATTGATCGCATCGACGGCAACCGTCGCGCCATAGCGCTTGGTGACCTGAACGAGTTCGAGATCGGAACCGCGCAATCCTGCCTCCTGGTTGGGCATGGGCCCCTACAAGGGGCGTGCCAAACGCCAGGCGGCCATCGCGGCAGCGCATGCCGCCAGCACCATCGCGATTTTCGCGGACATGTTGTCCCGGAAGAGCCGGCAGACCGCTGAACGATTAGGCACTCGCCTAAATCAGAAGCAGGCCCTGCCCTCAGCATCCGAGCCGCCGCCCTTGCCGGCAAAGCTGCACGGGTCGCATCTTGCCAGGCCAATTCGTCACGGAAGCGCGCATATCTGCGGTGTCATCCACGCAGAAGGCGCTTGATCGGGGCGATCTTCCGGCAGAGTAAAGACGACGAGATGTCGATCGCGCCAGGGCTGGCCGGTCATCAGAGTGAGGGGATCACCATGGTTTCGCGCAGGGATATCGCCACCGCCATCGGCGCGGCGGCCGTCGGGATAGCGGCAGCCGGCATCGTCTCGCCCGCCGCGGCCCAGGCGCCGGCAGCCGGAGGCGAGACCGCCTTCGAGCGCATCCGCCGGACCAAGAAGCTGCGCATCGGCGCGGTGGCCGGAGCGGCCCCCTATTACAACAAGGATATCTCGAGCGGTCAGTGGGGTGGCTTCTATATCGACCTGTCGAAGGCGCTGGCCGAGGAGCTCGAAGTCGAGCTCGAGATCCTCGAGACGACCTGGGGCAATTCCGTCCTCGACCTGCAGGCGAACAAGATCGACATCTTCTTCGGCCTCAACCCGACGCCGAAGCGCGCCCTGGTGATCGATTTCTCGGTGCCGGTGTTCAACAACGCCTTCACGATGATCACCAAGAAGGGCCTGGGCAAGAAGACCTGGGACGATTTCAACAACCCCGCCCTCAAGATCACCGTCGATGCCGGCTCCTCTCAGGACCAGGTCGCGACACGGCTCTGTTCGAAGGCGCAGATCTCGCGCTTCAAGAGCGTCGACGACGCAGCCGCCGCCATCATGACCGGCCGCGCCGACGCGCAATGCATCGTGATGATGCTCTCGCTGACCATGCTCAAGAAGAACCCGGCGCTCGGAGAGCTCGTGGTGCCGACCCCGGTCTTCGCCACGACCTCGAATGCCGGCTTCCGCCGCGAGGCCGACCAGACCTGGCCCAAATATGTCAACACCTGGCTCGAGTTCAATCGCGGGCTCGGCCTGATCCGCAGCGTGATCATCAAGAACATGGAGTCGGTCGGCATCACCGAAGCCGACATGCCCGCCGGCGTCCAGCTCTGAGGGCGGAGCGCTCGGCCTTGCCCGGCAAGGCATCCAACCGAACCGAAGCGTCGTCCCGGGCGACCGCAGGTCGACCCGGAATGACGGCGCGGTTCTCCAGATAGCGTGACAGCCGTCACGGTCATCGTTCTTCCTGGACCTCGCCTCATGTATCAGTGGGATTTCGGCTCGCTCTGGAGCTATCGCTGGCTGTTCCTGAACGGCTTGTGGGTCACGGTCGGCTTCACCGTCGCCATCGTCGTGCTCGGGCTGCTCATCGGGCTTGTGGGGGCGCTTGCGAAACTCTCTCCCTTCGCCCCGCTGCGCTGGCTCGCGCTGGCCTATATCGAGGTCTTCCGCTGCACGCCCGTGCTGGTGCAGCTGGTCTGGTTCTACTATGCCCTGCCGATCCTCAGCGGCATCGAGATCTCGGCCATCACGGCCTCGATCCTGGCGCTCTCGCTCTATGGCGGCTCGTTCTATGCCGAGATCATCCGCGGCGGCATCGTCTCGATCGATCCCGGCCAGCCGGAAGCCGCTGCCGCGCTCGGCATGACCCCGTTCCAGTCGATGCGCCGGATCATCCTGCCGCAGGCGCTGAAGCGCATGATCCCGCCGCTGATGAACCAGTCGATCATCCAGTTCAAGAACACCTCGCTGGTCTCGGTGCTGGCAGTGCCCGACCTGCTCTATCAGGGCCAGATCGCGGCGCATGACAGCTATCGGCCGCTGGAGGTCTACAGCGCCGTGGCGGTCGCCTATTTCGTGCTTCTCTTCCCGCTCACGATCATCGTGCGGCAAGGCGAGAAGAAGCTGTCCACGAGCGATTGAGGCCAGGCGATGGACACCACACCCAAGATCGAGACGCCCGAGATCGAAACACCCAAGATCGAGGTCGCCGCGCTGCGCAAGCAGTTCGGCGAGCTCGTCGTCCTCAAGGACATCAATCTGAAGGTCGCGGCGGGAAGCGTGGTGGCGCTGATCGGCCCCTCCGGCTCGGGCAAATCGACCCTGCTGCGCTGCATCAACCTGCTGGTGACGCCCGATGGCGGGCGCGTGCGGGTCGGAGAGGACAGCTTCGCCTTCGGTGTCGGCAGCAAGCCACCCAGGACCAGGGAGCTCGCCCGCTTTCGCACCAACACGGGCATGGTGTTCCAGCACTTCAACCTGTTCCCGCATATGACGGCGCTCGGCAACGTCATGGAAGCGCCGATCACCGTCCGCAAGAAGCCCAAGGCACAGGCGCGCGAGCAGGCGCTGGCGCTGCTTGCCAAGGTCGGGCTCGCCGACAAGGTCGATGAATATCCCAGCCGCCTGTCGGGCGGGCAGAAGCAGCGCGTCGCGATTGCGCGCGCGCTCGCCATGGAGCCGGAGGTGATGCTGTTCGACGAGGCGACCTCGGCGCTCGACCCCGAGCTCGTCGGCGAGGTCCTGGGCGTGATGCAGAAGCTGGCCTCGGAAGGCATGACGATGGTGATCGTCACCCATGAGATCGCCTTCGCGCGCGAGGTCGCGGACCGCGTCATCTTCATGCGCGACGGCGTGGTCATCGAGGAAGGACCGGCGCGGCAAGTGATCGACGCGCCGCGCGAACCCGCGACGCAGGCCTTCCTCGGCCATTTCCATCGCGGCGGCGCGGCTCAAGCCCCGGCCGAAAAGGCGCTGTGATGCCCAGCCTCGATCGTGTCTATCTCGTCACCGGTGCGGCGAGCGGCATCGGCCGGGCGACCGCGCAATTGCTGGCCGGACCCGGTATCGGCCTCGTGCTGCATACCGGCACCAATCGCACCGGGCTCGACGCCGTCGCCGAGGCGGCTCGCACTGCCGGAGCCAAGGTCGAGACCATCCTTGGCGACATGGCTGCGAAGGCGACCTGCGACCAGATCGTGGCGCTCGCAGCCAATGGCTTTGGCACACTCGACGGCCTGATCGCGGTCGCCGGTCATGCCCGCAGGGCCGGCGTCATGGATCTGCCGGAAAGCGAAATCGGGCAGGCGATGGACGAATCCGTTGCCGCCCTCATGCACATGGCGCGCGCCGCGCGCCCGCTGCTGAAGGCCAGTGGCAGCGGCCGGATCGTCGCCACCTCGTCCTTCGTCGCCCACGCCCTGCGCACCGATCTCCAGCCCTTCGCCGCGACGGCTGTGAGCCGCGCCGCGCTGGAGACGGTGGTGAAGCTGATGGCGCATGAACTCGCCGCCGATGCCATCACCGTCAACGCCGTCGCGCCCGGGCTGATTCGCAAGGACGAAGGCAGGGGCAGCAAGCTCAGCCTGGAGGCGATCGCCCGCATGGAAGCGATCATTCCGCTCGGGCGGCGCGGCCTGCCCGAGGAGGTCGCGACCATGATCGCCTTCCTCGCCTCGCCGGCTGCGTCCTACGTCACCGGCCAGATCATACACGTCAATGGAGGGCTCGCATGAGCCAGGACATCATCAACCAGGCCGTTGTCGAGCGGATCAGGCTCTTCTTCATCGAAAGCCCGATCAAGATGGCCCGGCTCCAGGGCGTCGGGAACGTCAAGGGCACGGTCAAGCGCGTCCTCGTCGAGTTGACGGCAAGCGACGGCGTGGTGGGCTGGGGCGAAGCCGCTCCCTGGGAGGTCTTCACGGGCACGGCGGAAGCCGCGCTGGCGGCGATCGACGTCTATCTGCGCCCGGTACTGATGGGCCGCCCCGTCAGGCGCGTGCGCGAGACGATGACCTTGCTCGACCGTGCGCTTGTCGGCCATGCCGAGGCCAAGGTCGCGATCGAGATGGCGCTCCTCGACATCGTCGGCAAGGCCTCGGGCCTTTCGGTCGCCGACCTGCTTGGCGGGCGGGTGCGCGACACGATCCCGCTTTCCTTCTCGATCGCCGATCCGGATTTCGCCGCCGATCTCGAGCGGATGCGCGCCATGGTCCCGGCCGGCAACGTGATCTACAAGGTCAAGACCGGCGTGAAGCCGCATAAGGAGGATCTCGCCCATCTCGAAGCGATGCGCTCCGAATTCGGCGACGCGATCGACCTGAGGCTCGACTACAATCAGGCGCTGCAGCCTTTCGGCGCGATCAAGATCCTGCGCGATGTCGACGCGTTCGCACCGACCTTCATCGAGCAGCCGGTTCCGCGCGACAATCTCGACGCGATGGCCGCCTTCGTGGCGGCGTTGGACACGCCGATCCTGGCCGATGAAAGCTGTTTCGACGCCCGCGATCTCAACGAGGTGATCCGCCTCAAGGCCGCAAACGCGATCTCGGTCAAGCTGATGAAGGCGGGCGGGTTGCTCAAGGCGCAAGCCATCATGGCGATCGCCGATCAGGCCGGGCTGCCGGGCTATGGCGGCACGCTCTGGGAGGGCGGCATCGGGCTTGCCGCCGGCACCCAGCTCATCGCCGCGACGCCCGGCATCTCGCTCGGCTGCGAATTCTACATGCCCCACCATGTCCTGACCGAGGACGTGCTGGAGGAGCGCGTCGCCAACCGCAACGGGCATGTCGTGGTGCCAGACGGGCCGGGGCTCGGCATCCGCGTCAGCGAAGCCTCGGTGCGGGCCAATGCGCGGATCCTGGCCGAGCGCTGAGTCCGTTTGGAAACTCCAGCCCTGATCCTGAGGAGCCATGACGGCGAGTGGCGAATGGCGAATGGAAGCTTTACCTCGCCATTCGCTATTCGCCACTCGCCGTGAGGAAGGGTTCGTCAGGATGAGGGCTCGGGAGGTTTCCAAGCAGCCCCTGAGCTCTTTCAGTCGACGATGAAGAGCTTGGCGCCCTTCGTCGTGCGCGAGCGATGCGCTTCGGCGCCGTCGGCGACCTGATAGCTCATGCCCGGCGTCAGCACCGAGACGCGGCCATCCTCCAGCGTCGTCTCCAGTTCGCCTTCAAGGCAGAGGATGACGTGGCCCTTGCTGCACCAATGGTCGGCGACATAGCCCGGTGAATATTCGACGATGCGGACGCGGATCTGATTGTCCTGCGGCCCGAAGAAGCGCGTGCGCCAGGTCGCCTCGCCCTCCTCGCCGGCATGGCGGGTCGGCTCGACCTGCGACCAGTCGACCGTGGAAAAAGCGATCTCGGACATCTTCATGGGAGTGGCTTTCACTTCAGGTTGAAGGCGGATGCGGCAGAGGCGGATGCAGCCAGGCTCAGGCGACGCTGAGACCTTCGACGCCGTGCTTGCGAATGAGCTCGGCGACGAAGCCGGAGCTTCTGGCGGCCTCGACGAATTTCGTGAGATAGGCGATCGCATCGCCGGTCGCCTTCGGGACGCCGATCGCCTGCTGAACCGCCATGAACCGGCCATCGAGGATGCGTGTACCGGGAACCAGCGCGACATCCGAATTGAGCCGCGGCCGCAAGCCTGCGAGCGCATCGAGCTTCTTGTCGCTGAAATCCGCCAACGCCTCGTCCATCGTCGTCGAGCGCACCAATTCGGCATGGGCGATGTTGCGGTCGAGCCAGAGCCCATAGGCGGTGCGGCCGGTGACGGCGATCCGGACGCCTGCCGCATCGACCTCGGCCGGGCTCTGGAAACGCGATCCCACGGGAACGAGATAGGTCGCCTCGATCGCGGCATAGGCCGGCGTGAAGCTGATCACCTCCGCGCGCTGCGGCTCTGCCCCGATCAGGCCGATATCCCATTCGTCGCGCCCCGCTGCATCGGCGAGCAGGCCCGGCGATTCATAGGGGACATAACGCAGCGCGACACCGAGCGTGTCGGCGATCGCGCCGGCCATGTCGGGCGAGACGCCGGCGGGGCCGCCATCCGGCGTGCGGCTCGACACCAGCAGGAAATTCGACAGGTTGATGCCGGCGCGCAGCACGCCACCGGGCGCCAGGCGCTCGCGCAACTCCTCCGGCATCGTGCCGATATCGGGGCGAAATGACATGGCGGCGTCCTTTATCGTGACCGAGTCTTGCATCGTGACCAAGCCTTGCATCGTGACAGAGTCTTGCGCGAATGCCGCGCAGGATGCCGCACCGCCAGACAACGGACTACACGATATCCTGGGGCTCGCGCAGCTGCCTGGCGCGCATCTCGGCTATGAGCATCGCCGCAGAACGCGGCAATCAGCCGAAATGGCAAGCCAGCGCGCCAGCCGCCACAATGCGCAAGGGAGGCCGTTCGACCCGGCAGATATCGGCCGCCATGGCGCAACGCGGATGAAAGGCGCAGCCGGGAGGCGGCGCGATCGGGCTCGGCACCTCGCCCGACATCGGCCGGCGCGCGCGATTGGGCTTCTCGACATCGGGGATCGTCTCGAGCAGCAGCCGCGTATAGGGGTGGCGCGGATTGCCGAAGACCTCGTCTGCCGGCCCCGTCTCGACGAAGCGGCCGAGATACATGATCGCGAGCTGGTCCGACATGTGCCGCACGACCGAGAGATTGTGGCTGATGAAGAGATAGGTCAGCCCGAACTCCTTCTGGAGTTTGACCATCAGGTTGAGGATCTGCGCCTGCACGGAGACGTCGAGCGCCGAGGTCGGTTCGTCGCAGACCAGGAAATCGGCCTCGGTCGCAAGCGCACGCGCAATCGAGATGCGCTGGCGCTGGCCGCCGGAGAAGGCATGCGGATAGCGCGACGCGTCGGTGCGCGACAAGCCGACGATCTCCAGGAGGTCGCCGACGCGCTGCATGATCGCCGCCTCGTCCTGACGCAGCTTCAATTCACGGATCGGCTCGGCAATGATGTCGCCGACGCGCCAGCGCGGGTTCAGCGAGGCGTAAGGGTCCTGAAAAATCATCTGCACGCGCGGCGGGCCGATCGTGCCGTCGATGCGGGTGATGTCGGAGAAATGCAGCGCGCCTTCGGTCGGCCGCTGCAGGCCCACCACCATGCGCGCCAGCGTCGATTTCCCGCAGCCGGATTCGCCGACGATGCTGAAGGTCGTGCCGCGCTCGACCGTGAAGGAGACGGTCTCGACCGCGCGCAGGATACGGCACGGCTCGCGCGTCAGCAGGCGCGATAGTGCCGGCGCCGAGACGTCGAAGCGGCAGGAAGCGGCCGATACGGTGAGGATGGGGCCGCTCTCACGCATGCGCCGGCTCCATCAGCGGGAAATGACAGGCAGCGGCATGGGCCGAGACCGGCAAGCCGGGCTTATGCTCGCGGCAGAGCTCGCTTGCGAACCCGCAGCGGGGATTGAAGGAACAGCCTTCCGGAATGGCATTCAGACGCGGCATCGCGCCGTCGATCTGGCTGAGGACGGCGTTGCGGGTGTGGACGCTCGGGATCGAGGCCATCAGACCGGCGGTATAGGGATGATGCGGACGGCGCGTGACCTCCGCAACCGGGCCGATCTCGACGATGCGCCCGGCATACATCACCGCGACCCGATCAGCCGTCTCGGCAATGACGCCCATATCGTGCGTCACCAGCATGATCGCCGTGCCGTGCTCGCGACAAAGGCGCTTCAGCAGCGTGGTGATCTGCGCCTGGATCGAAACGTCGAGCGCCGTGGTCGGCTCGTCGGCAATGATCAGCTTCGGCTCGGCGCAGAGCGCCAGTGCGATCACGACGCGCTGGCGCATGCCGCCGGAAAACTGGTGCGGATACTGGTCGATCCGCGTTTCGGCGGCGGGGATGCCGACCTCCTTCAGGAGGTCGAGCGCGCGCTTGCGCGCCTGCACCTTGCCGACCGGAAGATGCGTCAGGATCGTCTCGACAAGCTGGTCGCCGACGGTCAGCAGCGGATGCAGCGAGGTCAAAGGGTCCTGGAAGATCGCGCCGATCTGGCGGCCGCGCAGCTTGCGCATCGGCTCGGGCGGGAGATCGTCGATACGACGCCCATCGAGATGGATCGAGCCGCCGCTGATGCGGCCCGGCGGATCGAGCAGGCCGATCACCGCCGTTCCGGTCAGGGATTTGCCGGCGCCGGATTCGCCGACCACGCCAAGAATTTCGCCGGGCGCGATGTCGAAGGAGATGCCGTCGAGCGCGGTCAACGGGCCATGACGGCCATCGAAGACGATGCGCAGATCGCGCACCGAGAGCAGCGGCGAAGCGACGGCGCTCATGTTGCCCCTCCCGCACGTTCGACCGGATAGCTCGAGGAGAAAATCCCGCTCGCGGCTGGGTGCCCATGCGTGCGCTGCGGATAGCGCGCCATCACGCCCTCGAACTGCTTTTGAGCACGGAGCTTGTCCGCCGCCTCATCGACGCCCGGGATCACGCGCTCCTCCATCACGAAGCGCCCGTCGATGATCACCGTCGCGAAATCGCGGCCATGACCGGCGAGCAGCATGGTCTGGATGGGATCGATGACCTGGCCGAGATGCGGGCGGTCGAGATCGAAGACGGTGATGTCGGCGCGCGCACCGGGCTGGAGCCGGCCGAGATCGGGGCGGCCCAGCGCCTCGGCCCCGCCGATGGTCGCTGCGTCGTAATAATCCTCGCTGCGCACTGCATGGACGCTGCCGGCCATGGTGCGGGCCAGGATCATGCCGACCTGCAGGTTCATGATCATGTCGGGCGGGCTTGTATCCGTACCCATGGCGAGCTTCAGCCCGATCTCGCGATAGCGGCCGAAATGGTCGATGGCGTTGCCGTGCCGGCCTGAGACCAGCGGGCAATGCACGATCGTGGCGCCGGCATCGCGAATGATCTCGAGGTCGCGGCCGGGGCGGTCGATATGGCGGCTGCCCGAGACATAGGTCCCGTGCGGCAGCAGCGAACGCTGGTTGAGGAAGCCGAGGCTCTGCAGCCATTCCGGCGGACTCATACCATGCTGAGCCAGCACGAGGTCGTATTCGATCTTCGACTGGCAGCAATGCAGGCGCACCGGCACCTTCAGGGCGCGCCCGGCAGCAGCCGTGCGACGCAGCAATTCGGCTGTCGACGTCTCGATCCGGTCTGGCGCCAGCATGGTGCGGATCAGCCCTCCGGCGGCGCCTTCGTTGCGCTCGCAGAAATTGATCGCGGCATCGAGTTCCGCCAGGCCACGCGGCTCGTCGTAATGCGTGGTGATGCGGCCGTCGGCCTCGACCAGCTGATTGCCGGTGCGATAGGCCGGGCCGAGATAGGCGCGCAGGCCAAGCCCGGCGGCCGCTTCCGCCGCATCCTGGAATTCCTCGGGCGTCTCGCCCCAGGCGCGGTAGAATAATGAGGCGATCGGCAGCGCAGTGGTGATGCCGTTGCGGATCAGCGTGGCGAAGGCGTGCTTCTTCTGGAAAGCGAGCTCCTCGCGCGAATACATCTCGTAGGGGCCGGCTTCGAGATAGGAGCGCGGCCAGACGCGGCCCTTCTTCCAGGCCGGCTGATTGTCATAGGCCAGGATCGTGGTGTCGAGATCCGAAAGCGCGTCGCAATCGACGAAACCCGGCCCGATCAGCGCATTGCCATAGTCGATGCGGCTGGAAACCTCGCCCGGAAAACCATGGCCGATGAAGATGACTTCGCCATCCTCGAAGACGATCTCGCCGTCCTCATAGAGGCGATGCCGCCCTTGCGCGTGGCCGACGAGCCAGCGCGCGGTCAGGAGGATGCGCCCTTCCAGGCGTTTGGCGGCGCGCAAGCTCACGGCGCGGTCCTGATCGAGACGCCGTCGCGCGCGACGACCTTGCCGCGCTTGACAACGCGGCGCTTGGGCGAGCGCGTCACGATCGCTTCGGCAACGGTCTCGCCCGGCAGGATCACGACATCGGCGTTGCTGCCCTCGGCCAGCCCGTAGCCTTCGATCTCCATCACCTTGGCGCCCTCGCTGGTGCAGACGTCGAGCGCCATCCTGAGTTCGTCGTCGCGGCGGAAATTGTTGCGCAGGCCGACGAACATGGCGCGCTCCAGCATGTCGGCATTGCCATAGGGGCCCCAGGTATCGCGGATGCCGTCATTGCCGGAGCAGACGCGCACACCGGCTTCGATCAGCTTGCGCACCGGCGGAGCCGGGCGGCTGGCGGGGGCCGTCGTCATGATCGCGATGTCGAGCTCGGCGAGCTGCGCGATCAGCGGATCGACCAGCGCGGCATCGACACCGAGGCAGAAGGCGTGACTGACCGTGACCTTGCCCTTCATGCCAAGCGCACGCGTCCGCTCGACGATCAGGTCGAAGGAGAACAGCCCCATTTCGCCGGGCTCGTGCAGGTGGATGTCGAGCGGCTTGCCGTATTTTTGGCAGAGCGCGAAGACGGCATCGAGATGGCCCTTGGGATCGCGGTCGATGGCGCAAGGGTCGAGCCCGCCGACGATCTCGCAGCCGGCCTTCATCGCCTGGTCCATCAGCTCCAGCGTGCCCGGCCGGCGCAGCAGGCCCGATTGCGGGAAGGCGACGAGCTCGATGTCGACGATGTCGCGATACTCGTCGCGGGTGCGCATCACCCCTTCGACGCCCCACATCCCATGCTCGGTGTCGACATCGACATGGCTGCGGATATGGGTCGAGCCCATCAGCGAGGACTGGATGCTCTGCCGGGCCGACTGGCTGTAGGGGTCGATGTTCAGGCGCTTCTTGTTCTCGCGCTCGTTGTCGATCTTGTCGAGGAGCTTGGGGCCGACTTCGTTCTTGTACCAGGGCAGGCCCCAGAGGCTTTTGTCGAGATGGGTATGCGCCTCGACGAGGCCGGGGATGACGATCTCGCCGCGGCCATCCTCGACCGGCACACCGGCAGGGGCCTCGATGGCGGAGGCAATGCGGCTGATCTTGCCGTCCACGACCAGGATGTCGGTGGCGGCATTGCCATAAGGGCGAACGTTGCGAAGGAGTAGGGAGGCGGTCATCTCAGGCGTTTCCTCGTTGTTTTTTAAGCGTCGCGGTCGAGCTTGCCGCCCCGTCATGCTCGCCCTTGTGGCGAGCATCCACGTCTTGGACACGCCCCTCGATCGAGGAAGACGTGGATGGTCGGGACAAGCCCGACCATGACGGGAAAGGGCATCGCCTCGCCGTCATCACCGCAGCTTCGGGTTCAGCGCGTCGCGCAGCCAGTCGCCCAGCAAATTGACCGAGAGCACGATCAATCCGAGCTGGAGCGAGGGGAAGACGACCAGCCACCAGGAGCCGGAGAAGAGATACTGGTTGCCGATACGGATCAGCGTGCCCAGCGAGGGCTGTGTGATCGGCATGCCGACGCCCAGAAAGGAGAGCGTCGCCTCCGACAGGATGGCGAGGCCGAGATTCAGCGTTGCCGCCACCATCACGGGAGTGAGCGTGTTGGGCAGGATGTGGCGGGCCATGATGCGTGTCGCCGCGACTTTGATGATGCGGGCGGCGAGCACATATTCCTTGCGACGCTCGACCATGGTCGAGGCGCGGACCGTGCGGGCATATTGCACCCAGTTGGTCAGCGAGATCGAGACCACGAGCACGACGGCGGCGAAGGGTTCACGCAGCGCCGGCGGCAAAAGCTCGCGGAAGATCGCGCTGACCAGGATCGCCATCAGCAGCGTCGGGATCGAGAGCACGGTATCGCCGAGCCGCATCAGCAGATTGTCGATGCGCCCGCCATAATAGCCGGAGACCAGTCCGATGCTGACGCCGAGCGCCATCGAGACGATGACGGCGGCGATCCCGATGATCAGCGAGACGCGCGTGCCGTAGAGGATGGCGGAGAGCACGTCGCGCCCCTGCGGATCGGTGCCGAGCAGGAAAGGCCATTCGCCATCCCTGGCCCAGATCGGCGGGATCTCGGCCTTGTCGATGAAGATCTGCGAGAGGTCGTGCGGGTTCTGGACTGCGATCAGCGGGGCCAGCAACGCCGTGACGATCAGCAGGACGAGCACGATCGCCGAGAGCCAAGCGGCCGGCGTGCGCCGAAAGCTCCAGCCGATATCGCTGTCGAGGAAGCGGCGCAGGCGGCCGGGCTTCCTGAGCGCCTTTGCGGAATCAGCGGGCATTGGCGGCTCCCGAGATCGCATCCTCGCGCAGGCGAGGATCGACATAGGCGTAGAGCAGGTCGACCAGCGTGTTCAGCGAGACGAAGATGAAGGAGACCACGATCAGATAGGCCGCCATCACCGGGATATCGACGAAGGTCACCGCCTGGACGAAGAGCAGGCCCATGCCCGGCCACTGGAACACCGTCTCCGTGACCAGCGCGAAGGCGATCAGATTGCCGATCTGCAGCCCCGTCACGGTGATCACCGGCATCAGGCAATTGCGCAGAGCGTGGCGGAAGTGGACGGCGCGCAGCGTCAGTCCGCGCGCCCGGGCGAAGCGGATGAAATCGGTGCGCATCGTCTCCAGCATCTCGGCCCGGACCAACCGCATCACCAGCGTGATCTGGAAGAGCGAAAGCGTGATGCCCGGCAGGATCAGCGCCAACCGGCCAGAGGGCGTGAGGAATCCCGTGCTCCACCAGCCGATCTGCACGACCTGGCCGCGCCCGAAGGCCGGCAGCCATTGCAGCGTCACCGAAAACAGCAGGATGAACAGGATGCCGAGCGCGAAGCTCGGCAGCGAAACGCCGAGCACCGAGACGAATTGCAGGAATTTGGCCATCAGGCTGTCGCGCTTGATGGCGGTGTAGACGCCCAGCGGAATCCCGACCGCAAGCGAGAGAAACGTCGCCACCAGCACCAGCTCGAAGGTCGCGGGGAAGCGCTCGGAGATCAGCGTGAAGACCTCCTGCTGATTGCGATAGGAGATGCCGAAATCACCATGCAACGCATTGCCGACGAAGGTCGCGAACTGCAGGACGAAGCCCTTGTCGAGCCCGAGCCTGATCCGCAATTCGTCGCGCTGGGCCTGGCTCGCCTGCTCGTTCAGCATCAATTCGACGGGATCGCCGACGAAACGGAAAATCAGGAAGGCGAGGAAGGCGACCGCGAGCATGACGCCGGCCGCGTTCAGGAGGCGCTTGAAGAGAAAGGCCGGCATGGTGCGTCTCCGGTTGGGAGGCGGAAGGTTCCGTCGGATCGGACAGGCTGGTCGCTCGCCAAGCCCCCACCGTCATCCTGGGCACCCGAAGGGTGGCCGGGATCTATCGGAGGGCTCCGGAGCTCTACGATGGATCCCCGAGCTGCGCGGCTTCGCCGCTCGTCCAGGATGACGTGGGAGGGAGACGAGAGCCTTCACTTCATCGTCGTCAGCCACAGCCTCGGCTTGTTGTCGGAAGCCTGCACGGTCGCGGCCACGGTGTTGCGCATCGCCCAGGCCATCGGCTGCTGGTGCAGCGGGATGAAGAGGTGCTCGGTCTTGGCGATCTTCAGCGCCTCCATCATCATCGGGATGCGCTTGCTGTTGTCGAGCTCGACGCCGGCCTTGTCGATCAAGGCATCGATGCGCGGATCGCCCCAATTGCCCCAGTTGAACACGCCACCCGAACCGCTCTTCGAGCGCATCACCTGGATCAGGATCGAATAGGCGTCGATCATCGGCTCATTGGCCCAGCCGAAGGAGATCACGTCGAACTCGCCCTTGACGCGCTTGGGCGTCTGCTGGCTGCGCGGGCCGAGGCTCAGATTGGGCCGCAAGCCGGCGCGCGACCACATCGAGGCGACCGCCTGACAGAACTCCTCCTCATTGACGAGACCGTCGCTCTGGCAGTTCATCTGGAAGGAGAAGCCGTTGGGATAGCCCGCCGCGGCCAGCAGCTTCTTGGCGCCGTCGAGATCGAAGGGCAGGCGCACATCCTGCGAGGGCTCATAGCCTGGAATGGCCGGAGCGATCAGGGCGCCGGTGTTGCGCGACAGTCCGCGCATGGCGCGCTTCTGGACGGCGTCGATGTCGATGGCGCGGTAGAGCGCCTCGCGAACGCGGATATCCTTGAGCGGGTTTTTATCCTTCACATCGCTCTCGAACAGCGTGTCCTTGAGGTTGAGCGCGAAGATCACGGTGCGCAGTTCATTGGTCTGCAGCACCTTGACCTCGGGCGAGGCCGAGAGGCGCGGCAGATCCTGCAAGGGCGCGACATTGGTGAAGTCGATCTCGCCCGAGAGCAGCGCCGCGACACGGGTCGAGGCCGAGGCGATCGGCAGGAACTCGATCGTGTCGATGTTGTGCTGCGGCTTGTCCCACCAGTTCGGGTTCTTGACATAGACGGTCTTGGCGTCGGCGCGGCGGCTCTCGACGATGAAGGGGCCGGTGCCGTTGGCGTTGTCGGTGGCATAGCCCTTCACGCCCTTGCCGGAATCGGTCGGCAGCAGCGAGTTGTTGGCGACGAGCCAGGCCTTGTTGAAGATGAAGATGTTGGTGAGGTCGTTGAGCAGCAGCGGATAAGGGCCGTTGACCTCGATCTCGACGGTGTAGTCGTCGATCTTTTTCGAGGATTTATAGGCCGGCAGATTGCCCTTGAGCGGCGAGGCGTCGTTGGTGACGCGCTCCAGCGAGGCGACGACGTCGTCGGCCGTGAACGGGTTGCCGTTGTGGAACTTCACGCCCTGGCGGAGCTTGAAGCGCCAGACCGTCGGCGAGACCGTCTCCCAGGACTCCGCCAGCGCCGGCTCGATCTTGAGATCGCCGGTGTAGCGCACCAACCCCTCATAGACATGGTTCAGCACCGAAAGCGTGAAGGTATCGCCATAGGAATAGGGGTCGAGCGAAGCGATCTCGCGCGCCGCGCCCCATTTCAGCGTCTTCGCCTCGGCCGCGCCGGTCAGCGCGAAGGCGGCAATGGCCGCCAGCATCCAAGCTCTCTTCATCGAAACTCTCCCTTTCGATGAGCCCGCTGCGCGTCTTCGGCGCTCGCCCGGCCCGCTGCCCCTCGTCTATGCCGCTTTATCCACCAGATTGACGTCTTCCGCGGCACGGCGTGTGCGATTAATAATCAATCTTGCATACGATTATGATATCGTATTGTATGCGATTATTGAAGACAAGCGAAAAACTGGAGCGGAGCCGAATCCCGTGACATGGAGTGAGCCTCAGAGGGCTGAACCAGGACAGAAACGGGCTGCGATGACCGATTCCCGCCAACCCGGATTGCGCGCGCAATCGGTATACAGAGCGCTCCGGCGCGCCATCATCGAACAGGCGCTGAAGCCCGGCATGAAGCTGCCGGAGGATTCGATCGGCGAGCAGCTCGGGGTGAGCCGCACACTGGTGCGCGAGGCCTTCGGCCGATTGGCCGTCGAAGGCCTGGTCGAGCTCAAGCCCAATCGCGGCGCCTCGGTGGCCTATCCGACCCTGGAGGAGGCGCGCGACGTCTTCGACGTGCGCCGGGGGCTCGAACGCCTCGTCGCCGAGAACCTCGCCGGGCGGCTCACCGCCGCGCAGGCGGCCGAGCTCGAGGATCATGTCCGGCAAGAGGACAAGGCGCATGGCCAGGATGGGCCTGAATCGATCCGGCTCGCCGGCGAGTTCCACATCAAGCTCGCCGAGATGACCGGCAACGCCCTGCTGCTGCGCTATGTCCAGGAAGTCTCCTCGCGCTGCTCGCTGATCCTGGCGATCTATGGCCGGCCGCATTCCTCGGAATGCGCGGTTTCGGAGCATCGCCAGCTGATCGAGGCCTTGCGAGCGGGCGATGGCGCGCGCGCCGCCCATCTCATGGACCATCATCTCCAGGCCGTGGTGACGCGGGCCCTGCTGACGCCGCGCGCCGAGCGCGACATCCGCGACCTCCTCGCCCCCTATGCCCTCAGCGAAGGACTGAACCCGCCGTGACCGACCTCTCGACAGAGCCGAAGCCGATCGAGGCGGCCCCGCCGGTCGTCACCTTCGATTTCGCGAAGCTTTCGCCGCGCGAGCGCTACAAGCTCTTGATCGGCGCGGTCGTGCCGCGCCCGATCGCCCTGGTGACGACGGTCGATGCGCAGGGCGTCGTCAACGCCGCGCCGTTCTCGTTCTTCAACTGCCTCTCGGCCGATCCCGCGATCCTGGCGCTCGGCGTCGAGTACCGGCCGACCGGCGGGCAGAAGGACACCGGCCGCAATGTGCGCGAGACGCTCGCCTTCACCGTCAACATCGTCTCCGACGCCCTGGTCGAGGGCATGAATATCTGCGCCGTGCCGTTCGAGCCCGGCATCGACGAGCTGGCTCGGGCCGGCCTCACCGCCATGCCTGGCGTCAAGGTGCCCTGCCCCTGGATCGGCCAGGCGCCGGCCGCGTTCGAATGCCGCCACCACACCACGCTCGGCATCGGCAATTCGCGCGAGATCATCCTGGGCGAGGTGGTCTATGCGCATTTCCGCGCGGATACGATCGATGCCGAGAAGCTCTATGTCGATCCCGCCGCGCTCGACGCCGTTGGTCGCATGGGCGGCCATGGCTATGCGACGACGCGCGACTATTTCGACCTGCCGACCATGTCCGCCGCGACCTGGCAGTCCGATCCGGCAGCAGCGAACCGGCGACGTTAGTTCAGTCCTTCCCGGCGAGGGGCAAACGGGGCTAAGTCAGGGCGGGCGGCGCAGGCTGGCGCCGCGCCCTCACGCGAAGCGGCTCCGATTTGAACCTCAAATTCCTCGAAACCTTCGTCTGGGTCGCGCGATTGCGGAATTTTTCGGTCGCGGCCGACAAGCTTTGCACGACCCAGGCCGCCGTCTCGAACCGGATCGCCACCTTGGAGCGCGAGCTCGGCGTGCGCCTGTTCGAGCGCGACCTGCGCACCGTCAGCCTGACCTCGCACGGCCAGCGCGCCTTGCCCCAGGCCGAGGCGATCGTGCGCATGGTCGGCGAATTGGAGCGGCTGATCGCCGATACCGGGCAGATGCGCGGCACGGTCATGATCGGGGCGATCGACTCGATCGTCTATGCCTGGCTGCCGCGACTGATCGAGCGGGTGAAGGTCGCTTATCCCAATGTCACGATCGATCTGAATGTCGATACCAGCCTCAACCTCGCCCGCCAGATCCAGGACGGCCAGATCGATCTCGGCCTGATCATGGGCCCCGTGGTGGCGCCCCATATCCGCAATATCGAGCTCTGTGTCTTCGATTGCCTCTGGATCGGCTCGCCGCGCCTTGCCCTGAAACCGGGCCGGCTCGCCATCGCCGATTTCGCCGACTACCCGATCTTCGCCTATTCCAAGGGCTCGCAGCCGCATCAATCCGTGCTGCGCGCGATCGAGCTCGCTGGGCTCGATGCGGGGGCGGTGCGCGTCTTCAATTCCAATTCGCTCGCCACGATCACGCGCCTGATCCGCGACGGCGTCGGTGTCGCCGTGCTGCCGCAGGTCGTGGTCCAGGAGTTCCTCGATAATGGCGAGCTGCATGTGCTCGATGTCGATGCCAAGCTGCCGCCGCTGCATCTCCACGCGGTCTTCGCCGACAATCCCGGCAACGCCCTGCCCGCGCTGATCGCCGACATGGCGGTGGGAATCGCGGCCACACAACCACCCGCCTGACGGCACCGCCCCTGCCCGCAAATGCGGCAGGGGCCGACCATGCCGGTCTCATAAGCAATTCTTGTCGAGACGAACAAGAATTTCGCGTTTGCCGCGCTTGCCCAGGTTTGGTCTGCTGCGGGACGGCCGCAACAGAGCAGGATGTCGCCCGGCAACCGGGCGTCCTCGTCACGCGTCACGCTCAAGGCCTTTGCAGGGAGAACGCCGGTGAAAGTCTCGCTCGTCCAGATGAACTCGCAGGATGACAAATCCGCGAACCTCAAAATGGCCAAGGCGCTGATCGAGAAGGTCGTCGCCGAGGAGAATCCTGATCTCGTCGTGCTGCCGGAATATTACGCCTTCCTCGACGGCAGCCCGGAGGCGATGCGCAACAGCGCCGAGACCTTCCCCAATGGCGAGAGCTACCGCCTGATGTCGGGCCTGGCCGAGAAGCACGGCATCACGCTGCATGCCGGCAGCGTCTGCGAGCGCGACGGCGACGACTATTTCAATGCGACCATCGTGTTCGGGCCGGACGGAAAGCAGATCGCGCATTACCGCAAGATCCATCTGTTCGACGTTGATGCCCCCGGCGGCGTCAGCTACCGTGAATCCAACATGGTCTCGCGCGGCAAGGATATCGTCACCTACAAGGTCGACGACACCACCGTCGGCTGCGCCATCTGCTACGACATCCGCTTCCCCGAGCTCTTCCGCAAATTGCGCGACGCCGGCGCCGACATCATCGTCCTGCCCGCCGCCTTCACGCTGATGACCGGCAAGGACCATTGGGAGCTGCTGGCGAGGGCGCGCGCCTGCGAGACGCAGACCTGGTTCCTGGCGACCGGCCAGACCGGCACCCACGCCCAAGGCAAGAACGCCTGCTACGGCCACTCCATGGTGATCAATCCCTGGGGTCATATCGCAGCGCAGGCCTCCGACGGCGTCGGCACGACCAGTGCAAGGCTCGATTTCGATTACACGGCCAAGGTCCGCGCGGCCGTGCCGGTCGCCAACCATCACGTCGTCGCCTGAGCGGAAAGCCCATCATGTTCATCGTCAATCCCATGCCGGCGCAGATCTCCGCCGACCTCGTTGCCCTGCTCGAGCAATGCGAAGTCGCGACCATCGGCCATGTGCTGCATTCCGGCTTCGTCGATCGTGAAATTCGCGCGGTCCTGCCGACCAAGCGCGTCGCCGGCACCGCCGTCACCATCCGCATCCCGCATGCGGACTCGACTGCCCTGCACTACCTGACCAAGATGGTGCGGCCGGGCGATGTCGTCGTCATCGACCGCTGCGGCGACACCAAGCATGCCTGCTGGGGCGGCGTCGTGACCCATTCCATGAAACTCGCAGGCGTGACGGCGGGCGTGATCGACGGCCCGGCGACCGACTTCTCCGAGATCGTCAAGACCGACATGCCGATGTGGTGCCGCGGTCCCTCGCCGATCACCACCAAGATCCTCGGCACCGAGGGCGCGATCAACGTGCCGGTCAGCGTCGGCGGCCAGACGATCGAGCCCGGCGATGCCGTGCTCTGCGACGAAAGCGGCGTGGTCGTGCTCAAGGCCGCGACGGCGGAAGCCTATGCCCGCCGCGCGATCGAGATGCAGCAGCAGGAACTCGTGCTGCTGGAGCGCCTGCGCAAGGGCGAGAAACTGTCCGACATCTCCGGCGCGACCGCCATGGTGGAGGGCAAGCTCGCCAAGGCCTGAGGACGAACCGACTGAACAGCCTGACGACGGGCGGATAACCGCCCGCGCATCACATAAGAGGGGATTTCGCATGCAGATTTCGACCAAATTCGCCATCGCTGCCGCCATCGCGGCCGGGCTTTCGTCCCATTCCGCCATGGCCCAGCAGACCGTGACGCTGATGGCCTATTCCGGCCTGTTCCAGGAGCGCTACACCAAGGCCGTGGTCGAGCCGTTCATGAAGGCCAATCCCGGCATCAAGATCGAATACTTCCCGATGCCGAACTCGGCCCAGATGCTGGGCAATCTGCGCGCCCAGAAGGCCGCGCCGCAGGCCGATGTCGTGATCATGGACGTCTCGGTCTCGAAGGCCGCGACCGACGAGAAACTGCTGACCAAGATCGACGAGAAGACCAGCCCCAACGTCGCCGACCTGTTCTCGGCGGCGCGCATCGCCGATGTCGACGGCGTCGCAGTGACCTTCGACAACCTGGTGATGCTCTACAACTCCGAGGTTGTGAAAGAGGCCCCCACGAGCTGGATGGATCTCGCCGACAAGAAATATGCCGGCAAGGTCGCGATCCCCGGCATGCCCGACATCCAGGGCCTCTCGCTCGTCCTGATCCTGGAGAAGGCGCGCGGCGGCTTCAACCATCTCCGCAGCGTCGACAAGGGCATCGCGGCGATGGGCGAGATCGCGCCCAACGTCCAGACCTGGGAGCCCAAGCCGGAGGTCTATCCGGTGATCATCTCCGGGCAGGCGATTATCGGAGCCGGCTGGAACGCGCGCGCGCAGGTCAATGCCGACAACTCCAACGGCAAGCTCAAGGCCGTGCTGCCGCAGGAAGGCAGCGTCTTCCAGATCAACACGATCAACCATGTCGCCGGCGGGCCGGGCAAGGACGCCACCGCCAAGTTCATCGATTACGCGCTGAGCCCCGAGGCGCAGAAGGCCTTCACCGAAAGCATGTTCTACGCTCCGACCAACGCCAAGGCGCTGATTTCGGAGGCGGCGATCGCCCGCACCGCCGTCAAGTCGATGGACAAGGTCATCCCGGTCGACTGGATCGCTCTCGCCAAGGTCCGCGAGCCGATCATGGACCAGTGGCGCCGCAAGGTGATCCCGCTGAGCCGCTGATCGAACCGAAGGGCTTGTACGACAAGGGCTTGCACGATCATGACCGACCGCATCACCGCTCCGGCCGCCGGCCAAGCCGGCGAGGGCTTCCTCTCGCTCAAGGGGTTGACCAAGAGCTATGGCGGCTTTGCGGCGGTCGACAATCTCGATCTCGAGGTTCCCAAGGGCGAGCTCGTCGCCTTCCTCGGCCCCTCCGGCTGCGGCAAGACGACCTCGCTCAGGATGATCGCCGGCTTGGTGCCGGCGACATCGGGCCGCATCGTCGTCGGCGGGCAGGATCTCACCGAGGTCCCGACGCATCGCCGCGATATGGGTCTCGTCTTCCAGAGCTACGCGCTGTTTCCGCATATGAGCGTGGCCCGGAACGTCGCCTTCGGGCTGGAGATGCGCAAGGTCGGCAAGGACGAGATCGCCCGGCGCGTGAAGGAGGCGATCGCGCTCGTGCATCTCTCCGGCAAGGAGGAGCACCGGCCGAGCCAGCTTTCCGGCGGCCAGCAGCAGCGCGTGGCGCTGGCGCGCGCGCTCGTCGTGCGCCCCTCGATCCTGCTGCTCGACGAGCCGCTCTCCAATCTCGATGCCAAATTGCGCGATGAGATGCGCAACGAAATCCGTGACATCCAGAAGCGGCTCGGCATCACCGCGATCTTCGTGACGCATGATCAGGTCGAGGCCCTGACCATGTGCGACAAGGTCGTGGTCATGAACCAGGGCCGGCTCGAACAGGTCGGCACCCCGGTCGATCTCTACGAGGCACCGAAGACCGCCTTCGTCGCCGGCTTCGTCGGCCGCAGCAACCGGCTGAAGGCCACGGCCCGGGACGGCGTGGCCGAATTCGCCGGCGAGAGCTTCGCTGCGCAGCCAAGTCTCTCCGGCCCCGTCGAGATCATGGTCCGCCCGCACCGCGTCGCGCTGTCGGCAGCGGGCGCGGATGTGACGGCCGGCGAACACCGCGTTTCCGGCGTCGTCGCGCGCACCATCTTCGCCGGCGATATCCTGCAATATGACGTCGATGTCGCCGGGCAGATCGTCTCGGTCGAGCTTGCGACGCGCGGCGGCGAGACCGTGCTGCAGCCGGGCGCCGCCGTGACCTTGTCCTGGCGGCGGCAGGACGTCTTCGTCTACGGGGCCGCGGCATGAGTGCGGCGCCCGCCATCGCGACTCCCGCGCCGGTCTCGGAAGCGCGCCGGAGCGGCCTGGCGCTGGTCGTCCTGCTGATCGCGCCGATCGCGCTGGTCAATGCGCTCGGCTTCCTCGTGCCGGTGCTGAATCTGGCGCGGATGTCGTTCTACGAGGTCGAGCCGACCGGCGCGATGCGCGAGGTCTACACGCTCGCGACCTGGCTCACCGTCTTCCAGGACACGTTCTACGCCGAATTGATCCTGAACAGCATCACGGTCAGCCTCGGCATCACGCTGCTGACGCTAGTTTGCTCCTACCCGATCGCGCTTTATCTGCACCGCTCCAGCGGCACCTGGCGGACCATCCTGCTGGTGCTGGTGATCTCGCCATTGCTGACCTCGGCAGTGGTGCGCACCTATGGCTGGATCGCAATCCTCTCCGAGAGCGGGCTCGTCAACAACGCGCTCTCCGCCATCGGCATCGCGCCGCTGCGATTGATGTTCAACAAGACCGGCGTCGTCATCGGCCTCACCGAGATCCTGATGCCCTATATGATCCTGGCGCTGCTCGCCGGCTTCGGCCGGCTCGATCCGCGCGTCGAGGAAGCCGCCTCCACATTGGGTGCGCCGCCCTTCACGATCTTCCGCCGCATCATCCTGCCATTGACGCTGCCGGGCATCGCGCTCGGCTGCCTGCTCTGCTTCGTGCTCGCGGTCTCCTCCTTCATCACGCCGAAGCTGCTTGGCGGCGGCCGCGTCTTCCTGCTCGCCACCGAGATCTACGATCAGGCGATCGTGACGCTGCACTGGCCGCTGGCCGCCACGCTCTCGATCCTGGTGCTCGTCATCTTCGGCGGCGCGCTCGTGCTCTATACCCGCGCTCTACGCGCGATCATGTGAGGGAGGTTGATCATGGATGAACGTCCCGTCTCGCTCGCCCTGAAGCTCATGGCGCTCACGATGTTCGTGTTCCTGCTGGCGCCATTGATCGTCGTCGTGCCGATCTCGTTTTCCGGCGACAGCTACATGATGTTCCCGCCCTCGAGCTGGAGCCTGAAATGGTACCCGGCGATCTTCGCCGACGGGAAGATGACCTCGGCCTTCTGGACGAGCCTGCTGCTCGCCTTCGTGGTGACGGTCTTGAGCCTGCTGATCGGCCTGCCCGCGGCCTATGCGCTGGTGCGGCTCAAGCCCCGCGGCTCGGAAGCGATGAGCGCCCTGTTCACCGCGCCGCTGCTGCTGCCCACCATCGTGCTCGGCCTCGCCATTCTGATCGTGTTCTCACGCTATGGCCTGCTCGCGACCTTCCAGGGGCTGGTCGTCGCTCATCTCGTGGTGACGCTGCCCTATGCGATCCGGGTGCTGGCGACCGCGCTCGCGACCCTGCCGATCCCGATCGAGGAGGCGGCGGCGACGCTTGGCGCCTCGCCCTTCACCGTGTTTCGCCGCATCACCCTGCCGATGATGAAATCGGGGCTGATCGGCACGACGGCGCTGTGCTTCCTGGTCTCCTTCGACGAGGTCGTGCTGTCGCTGTTCATGACCGGCCCGCGCATCTCGACCTTGCCGGTGGCGATGTATCACCATGTCGAGCAGCAGGCCGACCCGCTGGTCGCATCGCTCTCGGTCCTGCTCGTCATCCTCACCTTGCTCGTCGTGCTCGTGGTCGACCGGACGTCCGGCCTCGCCAAGACCTTCGTGAAGTGACCTCGCTCGGACACACCTCGTCATTCCGGACAAGCCGCGCCAGCGGCGCAGATCCGGAATCCATCGTAGAGCCAGATCCGTCAAAGGATTGGCCCTCCGATGGATTCCGGGTCTCCGCTGCGCTGCGCCCGGAATGACGGCGTGTTTCAATCGACGGACCATCCTACTCTAGAACCGCCTAACCGAACGCCGCCTCTCGCAAGACATGACCTGCTCGCCCTGGCGAGCGGGAGCACCGGAGCTTTGCCTCATGCAGCAAGATATCCGCATCGCCGTCGACATCGGCGGCACCTTCACCGACATCGAAATCCTCGATGCAGGCTCCGGCGCGATCCACCAGATCAAGACGCCGAGCACGCCGGCCGACCCCTCGATCGGCCTGTTGACCGGCATCCGCCAGGCCTCCGAGCGCTTCGGCTTTCCGATGGAGGCGGTGCAATACCTGCTGCACGGCACGACGATCGCGACCAATGCCGTGCTCGAACGCAAGCTGCCATTGGGCGCCATCGTCACCACGGCAGGCTTCGAGGACGTCATGCAGATCGGCCGGCATGGCCGCACCGATGTCTACGCGATCACGCTCGCCCAGCCCGAGCCGCTGGTCGCGCGCCGCTTCTGCTTTGGCGTGACCGAGCGTGTCAACGCCGAGGGCAAGGTCACGGTGCCGCTCGACGAGGATGGCGTGCGCCGCATCGCGGCCGAGCTCGCCAGGGCCGAGGTGAAGTCGGTCGCGGTCTGCCTGTTGCACGCCTATGCCAATCCCGCACATGAGCGCCGCATCGGCGCGCTTCTCACCGAGCTGCTGCCGAATCTGGCGATCACGCTCGCCTCCGACATCTCGCCGGAGATCCGCGAATATGAGCGCATGTCGACCACGGCGCTCAACGCCATGCTGGTGCCGATCGTGCAGCGCTACACCGACCGGCTCGCCGGCCGGCTTAGGGACGAAATTCCCGAGGCCCAGGTCTATCTCGTGCAGTCGAATGGCGGCGTCTCGGGCCTTGCCAAGGCGGGGCGCGAGCCGGCGCGATTGCTGCTCTCAGGCCCGAGCGGCGGAGCGGCCGCGGCCAGGCGGCTCTCGCTCGAGCTCGCCGAACCCAACCTCGTCGCCGTCGATATGGGCGGCACCTCCTTCGACGTCTCGGTCGTCCATGACGGCCAGATCTCGATGGTCAATGAAGGCGAGGTCGATGGCCTGCCGGTGCGGCTGCCGATGATCGAGATGCGCACCATCGGCGCCGGCGGCGGCTCGATCGCCTGGGTCGATGACGGCCATCGCCTGCGCATCGGCCCGCATTCGGCCGGCGCTGACCCGGGCCCAGCCTGCTACGGCAAAGGTGGCACCCGCCTGACCGTGACCGACGCCAACCTGTTGCTCGGCCGCCTCGACGGGGCGAGCTTCATGGGTGGAGCGATGCCGCTCGACCACGAGGCCGCGCGGAAGGCGGCGCAGGAGATCGCCGCCAAGCTCGATCTCTCGATCGATCAGGTCGCAGCCGGCGTCATCGACGTGGCGAATTCAGCGCTCGCGACCGCGACGCGGCTCTCGCTCTTCGAGAAGGGCATGGACCCGGAGGATTTCGCGCTGCTCTCCTTTGGCGGCGCCGGCGGGGTGCATGCCTGCGAGGTCGCCGAAGAGCTCGGCATAAACCGCGTGATTTTCCCGGCTCATGCCTCGACGCTTTCGGCCTGGGGCATCCTCTGGTCCGACATCGCCCATGATCTCAGCGCCACGCAGATCGGGCTCTTCGCCGAGCTCGCGCCGTCGCTCGGTGACAAGGCGGAGCGCCTCGTCGTCGAGGCGCAGGCTTTGCTGGCAGAGGACGGCGTCGCCCCCGAAGCACAGCGCTTCGAATGGGCCGTCGATCTGCGCTATGCCGGCCAGGCCTTCGATCTGCGCGTGCCTTTGGACGGAGCGGACTTTTCGATCGCCGGCGTCGCCAAGGCTACCGCGGCGTTCCACGACCTGCATCGCCAGCGCTTCTCCTATGACGAGCCACAGGTCGCGGTGGAGGTCGTGGCGCTCAGGCTGAAGGCGATCGGCGGGCTGGCGAAACCCGTAGCTGCGCGCGGCGGCCTTCATCAAACAGAGGCCTCGACCCGCAGCCGGCCCGTCCATGGTCGCCATGGCGCGGTCGCGACGCCGGTCTGGGATCGCGATGCGATCAGCAGCAGCCAGCCCCTCGCCGGCCCCGCCATCGTCGAGGAACCCTATACCTCGGTCTACCTGCCAGCCGGCTGGACGATCCTCACCCATGAATCGGGCGCGCTCGTCGCCGACCGCAGCGCCAGCCATTGAGGTTTGACACTATGAGCGATCTTCAGCACGGCATCGACCCGATCCGCCTCGAAGTGATCCGCAACGCACTCGTCGCCGCAGCCGAGGAGATGAGCATCACGATCTGGCGCACCAGCCGCTCGACCGTAGTGCGCGAGATCCTCGATTTCTCCACCGCTGTCTTCGATGCGCAGGGCAACAACATCGCCCAATCCGCGCGCATTCCGGTCCATCTCAACTCGATGTCGGACTGCCTGCGCACGATCCTCGACCGCTTCATCCCGCTCGAACACTGGAACGACGGCGACGTCATCGTCACCAATGATCCCTATTCCGGCGGCCAGCACCTGCCCGATATCCAGACCTTCCGGCCGGTCTTCGTCGACGGCAGGCGCGCCGCCATCGTCGGCACGCTCTGCCACCATGTCGATGTCGGCGGCGGCGCGGCCGGCAGCTATTATGCGGGCGCGACCGAAATCTTCCATGAAGGCATCCGCATCCCGCCGCTCAGGCTCGTCGACAAGGGCGTGCTGAACAGCGGCGTCTTCGAGATGCTGCTGCACAATGTCCGCCAGCCCGACGAAACCCGCGGCGACCTCAACGCCCAGATCGCGGCGCTCGGCATCGGCGAGCGCGCGGTCGCGCGCATGGCGAAGAAATACGGCTCAGACCCGCTCGCTGCGGCGATGGCGGCGATCCTCGACGGCTCGGAGCGGATGATGCGCGCCGCGCTGAAGGCATTGCCGGATGGCGAGGCCTGCTTCGTCGAACTGGTCGATGATGACGGGCAGTCGGACGAACCGATCCGGCTCCAGGTCAAGATCACCAAGACGGGCGAGACGATCGGGCTCGACTTCGCCGGCTCCAGCCCCCAGGTGCGCGGCCCCGTCAACAACACGCCGGCGATGACCTGCTCGGCGGTCTATTACGCGCTGCTCGCGGCGCTCGGCGGCGACATTCCGGCCAATTCCGGCTGCTACCGCGCCGTAACCGTGACGCTGCCCGAAGGCAGCGTCGTCAACGCCGCCTTCCCGGCGCCGGTCGCGGGTCGCATGGTCGTCAACCACCGCATCGCGACGGCCGTCTTCGGCGCGCTGGCGCAGATCGTGCCCGAGCGCATTCCGGCGGCCTATTACGCGATCTCCTATGTCTACGCGCTGCAGACGACCAACGCGGCCGGCAAGCGCCAGGTCTATTTCGACATCGAGGTCGGCGGCTGGGGCGGCCATGCCAGGGGTGACGGCGCCAGCGCCCTCTCCTGCGGCCTGCACAACAACACCAATGCGCCGATCGAGATGGTCGAAGCGAAATATCCGGTGACCTTCACGAAATACGGGCTGATCCCGGATTCGGGCGGCGCCGGCCAGTTCCGCGGGGGCCTGGGCCTCGTGCGCGAATGGCGGCTCGATGCGGCGGAAGGCTCGCTCTCGACCAATTTCGAGCGCTTCCGGCACGCCCCCTATGGCATCCAGGGCGGCGAGCCCGGCTCGCTCAGCCGCACCACGGTGACCCGCGCTGATGGCTCGCAGCTCTCGCTGCGCTCGAAAGTCTCCGGCATTCCGCTGGCGGCCGGCGACATCGTCACCATCGAGACCTCCGGCGGCGGCGGCTTCGGCGACCCGCAGAAGCGCGACCCGCAGCGCCTCGCCAAGGATCTCACTGATGGCATGGTCAGCCCGCAACAGGCGGCCTCGCTCTACGGCGCCGAGATCGAGAAGGGAGCCGCGGCATGAGCGCTCATCAGCCAGCGGACGGCGTTCCGCTCAGCCTCGCGCAGGTCGAGACGCTGACGCGACGGGCCTTGCTCGCCTGCGGCGTCGACCCGCGCAACGAAGCTGCGATCACCGCCTCCGTCGTCGCGGCCGAGGCCGAGGGCATCCATAGCCACGGCCTCGCCCGGCTGCCGACCTATTGCGAGCATGCCAGGGTCGGCAAGATCGACGGCCGAGCGCGGCCGGTGCTCGACAGCCCCAAGCCCGGCCTGGTGCGCGTCGACGCCAAGGGCGGCTTCGCCCATCCGGCAATCGATTTCGGTCTGCCGGCGCTATGCGAGGCGGCGAAGGCCCAGGGCATCGCCGCGCTGGCGGTGACCAATTCCTATAATTGCGGCGTCGTCGGCTACCATGTCGAGCGCATCGCCAGGGAGGGCCTGCTGGCGCTCGGCTTCGTCAATGCGCCGGCCTCGATCGCGCCGATGGGCGGCACCAGGCCGGTCTTCGGCACCAATCCGATCGCCATTGCCGTGCCCCGCGCCGGCCGCGAGCCGCTCGTGCTCGACCAGTCTTCGAGCGTCGTCGCCAAGAGCGAGATCGTCGTCCATCAGCAGCGCGGCGAGCCGATCCCGCTCGGCTGGGCGCTCGACAGGGACGGCAACCCGACGACCGATCCGAAGGCCGCGCTGTCCGGCGGCACCATGGTGCCGGCAGGCGGCTATAAGGGCGCGGGGCTCGCGCTGATCGTCGAGATCTTCGCCGCCTGGCTGACCGGGGCCAATCTCTCGATCGACGCCTCTTCCTTTGCCGACAATCTCGGCGGCTCGCCCCGCACGGGCCAATGCTTCATCGCGATCGATTTCGGGGCGCTGACTGAGGATGGCGCATCGGACCGGCTGGAACGGCTGTTCAGCGCGATCACCGGGCAGGAGGGCGCACGGCTCCCCGGCGAGAGGCGCAATGGCGCGCGCCAGCGCACCGCACGCGATGGCGTCGTGATCTCGCGCAAACTGTTCGAAACGCTCGAGGCTTATGCGGGGGCGGCATGAACGCGCGCCAACGGCGTCATTCCTCCCCGCTGCCGCACGCCTCAGTCGCCTTCGCCCGGCCCATAACCCGGCAGCCGCGAGACGACGCCGACGATCGGGCGCAGATGCTGCTCCAGCACTGCGCGCGCCTGCGCCTCGTCGCCCGCCTGCAAGGCCGCGAGCAAGGCGCGATGCTCGATCCGGATACGATCGACCCGGTTAGGATCGACGCTCATCGCGGTCATCGCGACACGCTGCTGCCGCGAGCCGAGCGACTGATAAAGCTCGGACAACACCTCGTTGCCGAGCGCGCCGACCATGGTGAAATGGAAACGCCGGTTGAGCTCGACGCGCGGAAAATGATCGCCGCCGGCGAACTGCTCCATCTCATCAAGGATCGTCGCCATCTCGGCGGGAACGGGAATCTTCTGCTGGCAGATCCGCGCCACCGCATAGCCTTCGATCATGCGCCTGGTCTCGTAGAGGTCGACAAGCTCCTGCGCCGTCACCTGCCGGACAAGCGCGCCGCGGCGCGGCAGCAGGTCGATGAAGCGCTCGGCCTCCAGCCGGTGGAACGCCTCGCGGACGGGCGTGCGCGACACCTTCATCGCGGACGAAATCTGCTCCTCCTCGATGAAGGAGCCGCCGGCGAAATGCCCGCGCAGGATCTCTTCCCGAACATAGAGATAGACCCGCTCCCGGGCGGGTTTCGCGACCGATGGCTGCGCCTGGCGCGGCTTCATGTTTCCATCCGTTTGCAGCGTGCGACCGCGTTTCATAGCGAGCGGGGTCGTAGACATCAAAACATCCGCCACGTATACATGAGGCATCATGAAATTGCACGACGAGCGGAAAGATCGAATAGAGGCTTGCGCACAGCCTGGACTGGCGCAGGATGTGCTCGCTCGGGCCGCCGGGCGCACCGCACCATGATGGCGCTTTTCTTGCTCAGCGCGGCGACGCCCGAAACCGGCGCCGAATGCGGCCCCAAGCAAAGGATCAGCGCATGACGATCTCCCGCCGCACCGTCCTTGGAGCAGGCCTCGCAGCCCCGCTGCTGGCATCGCCTCTCCTCTCCCGGCCCGCGGCGGCGCAGCGCGCCAACGGCATTCTCCGCTTCGGCCTCTCGGCCTTTCCGCCGAACCTGCAGCCCTGGGTCTCGACCGGCGCTTCGGCCGGCACGGTCAAGATGCTGACGCATCGCAGCCTGGTCACCTATGACAGCAAGGGCGAATTGCGCGGCGAACTGGCGGAGTCCTGGTCGATCGACGGGGGCGGCGCCTGGGTCTTCAAGCTGCGCCAGGGCTGCCTGTTCCATAATGGCGAGCCGGTCACCGCCGAGGACGTGAAGTGGTCGATCGAGCAGATCGCCGGCGAGAAATCGACGGCCTATATGCGCTCCCAGTTCCAGGGCATCGAGCGGGTCGAAATCCCTGACCCGCGCAGCATCCGCATCGTCACCAAGGAACCCCAGGCGACGCTGCCGACCTGGTTTGCCAACTACAACACCTTCATCATCTGGCGGAACTCGGCGGCAAACGAGCCGATCGGCGCTGGCCCCTTCCGGCTCGTCGGACAGGAGCGCGGCACCTCGCTCAGCCTCGTGGCCTTCGAGAAGTTCTACAAGCCCGGCTTCCCCAAGCTGAAGGGCATCAAGTTCATCGTCTATGCCGACGAGAACCTGCGCAACGCCGCGCTGCAGTCCGGCGATGTCGACATGATCGAATATGTGCCGTGGCAGTCCATGGCCGCAGTCGAGGCCGACCCGCGCCTCAAGCTCGATACCGTCGAAGGGCCGTTCATGGACGTGCTCTTCAACGGTACGAAGCCGCCCTTCAACGATGCGCGCGTGCGCCGCGCCGTCGCCCACGCGATCAGGCGCGAGGACATCGTCAAGGTCGCCTTCTTCGGCCGCGGCAAGCCGCTCGAAGGCCTGCCGATCGTCGAGGGCACGCCCTGGTACGACAAGGAGCTGGCGCATGGCTGGAACTACGACCCCGCCCGGGCCAAGGCGCTGCTGACTGAAGCAGGCTATGCCAGCGGCTTCCAGACGACGCTGCTCTCAACCGCGCAGTTCGGCATGCACAAGGACACCGCCGAGGTCGTGCAGCAGCATCTGGCGGCGATCGGCATCCAATGCGAGCTGCAACTGCCGGACTGGTCGACCCGCGTCTCCAGAGGCTCGCGCGGCCAGTACGACATGGCGATCCACGGCGTCTCCGCCGACAACAACGATCCCGACGGATTGACCGTGGTGCTCGACACCTCGCTCTCGCCGACCCATGGCCGCTCCTTCAAGGTCGATGCGCCGCGCACCGTCGCCGCCCTGGCGAAGGGC
Source organism: Bosea vaviloviae (assembly GCF_001741865.1). NCBI lineage: Bacteria > Pseudomonadati > Pseudomonadota > Alphaproteobacteria > Hyphomicrobiales > Alloboseaceae > Allobosea > Allobosea vaviloviae. The sequence goes on along the minus strand of NZ_CP017147.1, from coordinate 1,486,179 downwards.
CGCGCCGAGTTCGACCAGAGCAAGCGCGTCGAGATCTACAAGGAGATGCAGCGTGCGGCCTTGGAGGAGGTGCCGCTCGTCGGTCTTGCCTGGCGCGAACAGGGCTATGGCATGGACAAGGGCGTCAAGGGCTTCACCAACCTGCCTGGCGCGCTGACGACGTCGTCCGGCGGCATGCTCGAAGAGACCTTCTTCGGATGAGCGCGATCTGGTTCGCACACCGCATCCTGATCGCGCTGGTCCTGGCCTGGATCGTCGCGACGATCGTCTTCATGGCGCTGCACATGGTGCCGGGAGATCCCGCTGAGCTCCTGCTTTCGACCGGCGGCACTTCGCCCGACCCCGCAACCGTCGCGGAACTGCGTGAGAAGCTTGGCCTCAACCAGCCCATCCTGGTGCAATATGGCAGCTTTCTCGCCGGCTTGCTCCGGGCCGATCTCGGCAATTCGCTCGTCGACGATTATCCGGTGCTGAGCGAGATCGCGCTCAGGCTGCCGCGCACGCTGGAGCTGATCTTCGCCGGGACGCTGCTTGCGATCGCGATCGGCGTGCCGGCCGGCGTCTATGCGGCGCTGCATCGCGGCGGCCGGTTCGACCGGATCGCGTCCGGCGTCACCGCCCTGCTGCTGGCGATACCGGTCTTCGTGGTCGGCACGCTGCTCGTGCTGCTGTTCGCGCAGACCCTGCGATTGATGCCGGCCGGTGGCTTCACGCCGCTGACGCAGGACCCCGTCCTGCATCTCAAGCTCCTGACCCTGCCGGCGATCGCCATCGGCAAGGGGCTGGCAGCCGTGCTGTTCCGGATGACGCGGGCCTCGATGCTCGACGCGCTGGCCAATGACTATGTTCGCACCGCGCGCGCCAAGGGCCTAGCACCCGGACGCGTGCTCTTCGTCCATGTGCTGCGCAACGCGCTGAACCCCGTCGTCACCGTGCTCGGCCTGCAGATGGGCACCTTGCTGGGAGGCACCGTTCTGGTCGAATACGTCTTCAACTGGCCAGGCCTCTCGACGCCGCTGCTGCGCGCGGTCGAGGCGCGCGACTACCCGATGGTGGTCGGCATCGTCCTGACGATCTCGGTGCTGTTCCTGCTGATCAACCTGATCGTGGAACTGATCCACGCCCTCCTCGATCCCCGGGTCAGCGCACCATGAAGCGGCTCTGGTTCCCCGGCGCCTTCGTCGCGCTGATCCTCCTCATCGCCATCGCCGCGCCCGTGCTCGGCCTGCCTGATCCGGTGCGGCAGGACATCGCCCGGCGATTGGCTGCGCCGACCGCGACCTCCTGGCTCGGCCGCGACGAATTCGGCCGCGACGTGCTCTCCCGCCTGATCTGGGGCGCCCGCACCAGTCTGGGCGTCGCCTTCGCCTCGGCGCTGACGGCAGGCTTCATCGGCGTCGTGCTCGGCCTGATCGGCGGCTGGTCGCGCGGCACCGCCGCCTTCCTGTCGGTGCGCAGCATGGACATCATCCTGTGCTTCCCGCCGGTACTGCTGGCGCTGCTCGTGGTGACCTTGCTCGGACCGGGCGCGGCGACGCTGATCCTCGTCCTCTCCGTGCTGTATCTGCCGGGCTTTGCGCGCGTGACCTATTCCGAGGTGCTCTCGGTGCGCGGGCGCGACTATGTCGAGGCGACGCGCGCGCTCGGCGGGCGCACCTGGTACATCCTGCTGCGCACGGTGCTGCCCAACATCGCCGGACCGATCCTTGTGCAGTTGTCGCTGGCGGTCGCCGCCGCCGTGGTGCTCGAGAGCGGCCTGTCCTTCCTGGGTCTCGGCGTCGTGCCGCCGGCCCCGTCCTGGGGGCTGATGATCCGGGGCGCGCGCGCCACTATGGAGCAGGCTCCGCTGCTCCTGGTCTGGCCCTGCGCCGCGCTGACGCTGACGATCCTCGCGATGAACCTGCTCTGCGACGCGCTGCGCGACGCTGTCGATCCACGCACGTCGGGACGTTGACCCGCCGGGACCTCTTTACCACCAGCCTCGACACAGGAACCTGACCCATGGCTGCAAAGACCGATCCGCTCGTCCATATGGGCACGATCTCCGGCGGCGAAGCCCGGGAGATCCTGAAGACGAATCCCGTGATCCTGCTGCCGATGGGCAGCCATGAGGATCAGGGCCCGCATGCGCCGATGGGCGATTATCTGCTGGCCGAAAAGATCGCCGAGCTCGCCGCCATCCGCGCCACCAAGGCCGGCACGCGCACGCTCGTCGCCCCCGTCCTGCCCTTCGGCGGCGCCGACTGGTTCGGCTCGATGACCGGCGGCATCGCGATCTCGCAGGCGACGCTGACCACCGTCATCGCCGAGATGGTCGACAGCCTGCATCGCAACGGCCTGACCCGCATCATCGTGATCAACGGCCATGGCGGCAATGTCGGGCCGATCGGCGAGGTCGCGCGCGAGCTCTATCTGCGCGAGCAGATCGTGCTGCCGAGCCTCTATCTCTGGCGCATCGGCTACGGCCTGCTGCCCTCGATCGTTGGCGCCGAGAAGGCGGCCGCCGTCTCCGGCCATGGCGCCGACCCGCTGACCTCGATCGGCCTGCATCTCTTCCCCGAATTGATCCGCAAGGATTTGATCCCGGAGGGCAAGCCGCTGAAGCGTGACCCCATCCTCGACCTGCCCTTCACCGGGCTCGGCACCGCAAGCTTCGAGGGCGCGGAAGTGGCGATGCCCAATGAATATGACGAGGTCTACAATCTCGGCGTCGCCAAGGGCGATCCCAAGCTGTGCTCGGCCGAGACCGGGGCAGCGCTGACCGAGAAGCTGACCGAGATCTGCGCCCGCTTCATCGCGCATTTCGCCAGCAAGATCGAAGCCTGAGCTTCCGTTTCCGATGAGGATCGGCGGCGCATCGGCGCCGCCGGCCAACAATCCCTGCAGGAGGTGTCCCCATGCCGACACGGCGTCTCGTCATCCAGGCCGGCCTTGCCAGCATCGCCGCCCCCGCGATCGTCCGGGCGCAGGGCCTCAGCGGCTCGATCACGCTGATGTCCTATAGCGGCATCTTCCAGGACAATTACACCAAGACCGTGATCGAGCCGTTCCAGCAGGCCTTTCCCGGCATCAAGGTGAACTTCGCCCCCGGCGGCACCTCGGCCCAGATGGTCGGCAGCGTGCGCGCCCAGAAGGCCGACCCGCAGATCGACGTCGCGATCATGGATGTGACGACCTCGAGCATCGGCAACAGCGAGGGCCTGTTCGAGAAGCTGACGCCGGCGGAATTCCCGGTGCTGAACGAGCTCCTGCCCGAGGCGCGGGCCGCCGGCGGCGAATACGGCCCAGCCGTGACCTTCGACCATCTCGTGCTGGTCTACGACACCCAGAACCTCAAGCCGCCGCTCACGACGCTCGCCGATCTCTGGCGGCCCGACCTCAAGGGCCAGCTCGCGATCTCTGCCCCGCCCAATATCCAGGGCCTGGCGCTGACCGCGATGGTCGAGAAGATGACCGGCGGCGACTATCGCAAATCGATCGATGGCGCGATCAAGAAGCTGCGCGAACTCGCGCCTTCCGTGAACACCTTCGAGCCCAATCCCGACGGCTACTCGCTGATCCTCAACGGCGTGGTGAAGGTCGCCACCGGCTGGAATGCGCGCTCGCAGCTCTATGCCGACCAGACCGGCGGCAAGATCGCTGCCTTGCTGCCGCCGGAGGGCTCGGTCTTCCAGATCAACACGATCAACCTGACCGCCGGCTCGAAGAACCGCGCGGCCGCAGCCGCCTTCATCAATTACGCCCTGTCGCAAGCCGCGCAGAAGGCCTTCACCGAGCGCATGTTCTACGCGCCGACCAACGCCCAGGCCGCGATCGACCCCAAGGCGATCGCTCGCACCGCCGCCGCGCCGGAAAGCCGCGCCCGCATGATCGGGCTCGACTGGAACGACGTGCTCAAGGTGCGCGACCAGTGGAACAACCGCTGGCGGCGCGAAGTGATCGCGGCGGCACGGTGAGCAGAACCACCCAATGAGCTATCTCGAACTCTCCGGCCTGCAGAAGCGCTATCGCGATTCCGTCGCGGTTGACGACGTCTCGCTCTCCGTCGAGCAAGGAGAGGCCGTCGCGCTGCTCGGCCCCTCCGGCTGCGGCAAGACCACGACCTTGCGCATGCTGGCGGGGCTGGTCGACCCCGATCGCGGCGCGATCCACCTCGACGGGACCGAGATCACGCGGCTGCCGGCGCATCGGCGCAATATGGGCTATGTCTTCCAGTCCTATGCGCTGTTTCCGCACCTCTCCGTCGCGCGCAATGTCGGCTTCGGCCTGGAGGAGCGCGGCGTCAACAAGGCGGAGATCGCGCGGCAAGTCACGGAAGCGCTGGCACTGGTGCGATTGGCGGGCCTTGACGGGCGGCGGCCGCGCGAACTTTCAGGCGGGCAGCAGCAGCGCGTGGCGCTGGCGCGCGCATTGGTGATCCGGCCCGCCGTGCTCCTGCTCGACGAATCGCTCTCCAATCTCGACGCCAAGCTGCGCGACACGATGCGCCACGAGATCCGCTCGATTCAGCGCTCGCTCGGGATCACCACACTGTTCGTCACGCATGACCAGGTCGAGGCCTTGACGATGTGCGACCGGATCGCGGTGATGAATCGCGGGCGGATCGCGCAGATCGGCTCGCCCGAGGATATCTATGAGCGCCCGGCGACCCGCTTCGTCGCCGAATTCGTCGGCCGCGCCAATGCGCTGCCGGCGACGCGCAATGCTGAAGGCCACGCCGTGCTCTGGGGCCAGGCTCTGCCGGTCAAGGCTCCGGCAAGCGGCGAGTTCGACCTGTTCGTCCGGCCGCAACGCATGCGGATCGTGCCTGTCTCCGAACCCGTTGCGGATGGCATGGCGCGCGTGACCGGCCGCGTGCTGCGCAGCGTCTTCGTCGGCGACCATGTCGAGGTTCTGCTCGAGGGGGCAGGCGGACAGCTCACGATCGAAACGCAATCGGGCTCGGCTGCCTTGCCGGAGGGCGCCGAGGTCGCGGTGATCTGGCAGGCGCGGGACACCTTATCCTTCGCCCGCGAGACGCCATGACCGGCACGGCGCGCCTGAAGCTGCTGGTCCTGCCCGCGGCGCTGTTCGTGCTCGCGGTCTATGCCTGGCCGACGCTCGGCCTGTTCCGGAACGCCTTCCACGAAACCGGCCCGACCGGCGCAATGATCGAGGCCTGGTCGCTGAAAACCGCGCAGGAGGTCTTCAGCGACGGCTTCACCTTCGAATTAACGCTGAACTCGCTCTGGCTCTCGCTCAGCGCGACGCTGATTGCGCTGATGCTGTCCTACCCGGTCGCGCTGTTCCTGTTCCGCACCACTTCGCGCTTTCGCGGGTTGCTCGCTGTGATCGCGATCATGCCGATGCTGATCTCGGGCGTGGTGCGCGTCTTCGGCTGGCTCGCGATCCTGGGCGATCGCGGCCTCGTCAACACGCTGGCCCAGTCGCTCGGCCTGATCTCGACGCCCCTCAAGCTCGTCTTCAACTGGACCGGCGTCACCATCGGCCTGGCCGAGAGCATCATGCCCTATATGATCCTGGCGCTGCTCGCGGGCTTCGGCCAGCTCGACCGGACGCTGGAAGAGGCCTCGCGCAGCCTGGGCGCCTCGCCGGCGCGCACCTTCTGGCGCGTGACGCTGCCGCTCAGCCTGCCGGCGCTGGCGCTGGCGGCGGGCCTCGGCTTCGTGCTCTCGATGTCGGCCTATATCACGCCAAAGCTGCTCGGCGGCGGGCGCGTCTTCGTGCTGGCGACGGAAATCTTCGAGCAGGCGACGACCAACACCAATTGGCCCACAGCCTCGGTGCTGGCGATCTACACGCTGGTGCTTCTGCTGCTGCTGCTCGTCGCCTCCAACATCGCCGCAAGAGGATTGCAGCGATGAACGGCGCCGGACGCGTTCTCTCCAGCCTTGCGGCGATCGTCTATGTGCTGATCCTGGCGCCGATCGCGATCGTGGTGGCGCTTGCCTTCTCCGCCGATAATTTCATCCTGTTCCCGCCCTCCGGCTATTCGCTGCGCTGGTTCAACCAGCTCGCGCATAACGCGCCGCTGCTGACCGCGCTGTGGCTCAGCGTGCAGATCGCCTGCGTGGTCACGCTGCTCTCGCTGGCGCTCGGCGTGCCTGCGGCACTCGCGCTGAACAAGGGGCAGTTCCGCTGGCGCGGCGCGTTGACCAATTTCTTCCTCGCGCCGCTGCTGCTGCCGACCCTGATCACGGGCCTTGCGCTGCTCCTGTTCTTCACGCCCCTGCGCTTGACCGCGACCCTGCCCGGCCTCGTGCTCGGCCACATGACCGTGACCGTGCCCTTCGTGATCCGGATGATGACGACGGCCTTCGCGACCTTGCCCGACGACATCGAGGCCGCCGCCGCAACGCTCGGTGCGAAACCCTGGCGCGTCGTCTGGCGGGTGACCCTGCCGCTGGCGACGCCGGGACTGATCGCCTGCGCCTGCCTGTCCTTCCTCTTGTCCTTCGACGAAACCGTGATCTCGCTGTTCCTGTCGGGACCGCGCGCCGCGACCTTGCCGGTCGAGATGGTGCGCTATGTCGAGGGTCGTACCGACCCGCTGGTCGCGGCCCTGTCCGTCTTGCTGATCGTCGCGACGCTGATCGTCGTCGTCATCGTGGAACGTCTTGTCGGCGTCGCGCGCGCCGTTGGAAAATAGGAGAACATCATGCCCGATTACCGCATCGCCCCCATGCCCGAGCAGCTGCCGGCCGCGCTCGTCGAGAAGCTCCAGCGCGTCGAAACCGCGACCATCGGCCATTCCCAGCATTGGGGCTTCATGGATCGCGGTATCCAGCCGCTGCTGCGCGGCAAGCGCATTGCCGGCGCCGCCGTGACGCTCGCCATCCCCGGCCAGGATTCGACCCTGCTGCACCACACGCTCGGCCTGCTGCGGCCCGGCGACATCCTTGTCGTCGACCGGCTCGGCGACGACAAGCATGCCTGCTGGGGCGGCGGCGTCACGGTCGCGGCCAAGGCTGCGGGCGCGATCGGCGGGATTGTCGACGGGCCCTGCACCGACCTGACCGAGATCGAGGACAGCGATTTCCCGATGTGGTGCCGGGGCATGTCGCCGATCACGACGCGGCTCTACAATCTCGGCGGCACGCTGAACCTGCCGATCTCCTGCGGCAATGTTCCGGTCAAGGCCGGCGACGTCATCCTGGCCGATGAATCGGGCGTGCTGGTGCTGCCGCGCGACGAGGCCGAGGCCATCGCCGATGCCGCACTGGCCCGGCAGGAACGCGGCGAGCGCAGCCAGGACCGCGTCAAGGCCGGCGAAAAGCTCGGCGATCTTTCCGGGGCGACCAAGATGGTGCTCGACGCCATCGCCGCGGCGAAGGGCTGAGACGACACCGTGACCTCCGCTCCCCCCGCCCCGCGCGTCGCGACCTTCACCTGCGAGAAGAAGCCCGCCACCGGTTCACGCGGCATGGTGGTGACGAACCACCCGCTGGCCTCGGCGGCGGGCTCGCAGATGCTGCTGGCCGGCGGCAACGCCGTCGATGCCGCCGTCGCCTCGCTCTTCGCGCTCACCGTCGTCGAACCGATGATGGTCGGCATCCTCGGCGGCGGCGTCGCGCATATCCGCATGGCCGATGGCCGCCATGTCGTGCTCGACGGTCTCTCGACCGCGCCGCTCAAGGCGAGCGCCGAGATGTATGACTGCCTCTCCGACGAGGTCGGCCGGCAGCGCGACGTGCGCGACCGGCTCAACGTCGTCGGGCCGAAGGCGGTCGCGGTTCCCGGCGCGCTCGCCGGCTGGTGCGAGGCCCTGGCGCGTTTCGGCACGCTCTCACTCGAGGAGGTGCTGCAGCCGGCGATCGGACTGGCCGAACGCGGCTTCGTCACGACGCCTTATCTCTCCAACTGCATCAGCGACAATGTCGCCGACCTCGCGCGCGATCCCGGTCTTTCGGCGCTACTGCTGGTGGGAGGCAAAGCGATCGAGCCCGGCACGCGGCTGGTTCAGGCCGACTATGCCGCAAGCCTGCGCCTGATCGCCAGGCAGGGACCGGCTGCGCTCTATGACGGTCCGCTCGGCAAGGCGCTGACGGATTTCATGGCGGCGAATGGCGGCCTGATCGAGCAGGCGGACCTTGCCGCCTACAAGGTCGCGACGCGCGAGCCGGTGCGCGGCTCCTATCGCGGCTACGAGATCGTCGGCCCGCCGCCGCCCTCCTCCTCGGGCGTGCACATCGTGCAGATGCTCAACATCCTCGAGGGCTACGGCATCGGCTCGCTCGGCTTCGGCTCGGCGGATTCAGTGCATCTGCTGGCTGAAGCGCTGAAGATCGCCTTCGCCGATCGTGCCGTGGCCACCGCCGACCCCGCCTTCATCAAGGTCCCGGTCGAGCGTCTGATCGACAAGGCCTATGCCAGCGAGCGGCGCGCGCTGATCGCGATGGACCAGGCCAGGAGCTGGAGCGCCGGGCTCTCGGGCGGAGAATCCATGGACACGACCCATGTCACGGTCGCCGATGCCCAAGGCAATGTCGTCACCTCGACCCAGACGATCAACGGCCTGTTCGGCGCCTGCACGCAGATCCCCGGCACGGGGATGCTCACCAACAACTACATGTTCAATTTCGACCCGCATCCCGGCCGCGCCCTCTCGATCGCGCCCGGCAAGCGCGTCTTCACCTCGATGGCGCCGATGATAGTGCTGCGCGACGGCAAGCTCGCCTTCGCGCTCGGCCTGCCCGGCGCGCTGCGCATCTTCCCCTCGGCGCTGCAGGCGATCGTCAACCTGATCGACCACAGCATGAGCCTGCAGGAGGCGGTCGAGGCGCCGCGCATCTGGACCGAGGGCGGGGCCCTCGAGCTGGAGGCCGCGATCCCCGACAGCGTCGCTGATGAGCTCACGGCGCGCGGTCACAGGATCGTTCGCATGCCACGCGTCGCCGGCGGCATGAACGCCATTTCCTTCAACCCCGACGGCACGCTGACCGGCGCCGCCTGCTGGCGCGCCGACGGCACCCCCGTGGCGATCTCCGGTGGGCTCGCCCGCGCCGGCGTGCGCTTCTCCATTTGACCCTTCTACGCTGACCCTTCTGCGACCGGATCCCTGACCATGACCGAAACCATCGTCCTCCTCGATTCCACCACCCCGGAGCGGGCCGACAGGCTGCGCGCGCTGCTGCCGCCCGGTTTCGTGCTGACCCACGGCACAGCGCGCGGCGACGAGCACATGAAGCAGATCATCGCCGAGGCCGACTACGCCATCTCCGGCCAGGTCGGCGTTTCCGCCGATGTGCTGCGCGCGGCGAAGAAGCTGAAGCTCCTCCATAAATGGGGCGTCGGCGTCGACAATATCGACGTCGCCGCGGCAAAGGAGCTCGGCATCAAGGTCGCCCGCACCACCGGCAGCAATGCCGTGCCAGTCGCCGAATTCACGCTTGGACTGATGATCTCGGCGCTGCGCTATATCGGCTATGGCCATGCCGAGCTGAAGAAGGGGCAGTGGGCCACCGGACGCCTGCCGGGCGAGACCTTCATGCTCTCGGGCAAGACGGTCGGCATCGTCGGCTTTGGGGCCATCGGCAAGAATGTCGCCAGGCTGCTCAAGGGTTTTGGCTGCACCATCCTCTATTCCAAGCGCCAGCCGCTCAGCGCCAGCGAGGAAGCCGCGCTCGGCGTGAAGCACGCCACGATGGCCGAGCTTCTGGCCCAGTCCGACGTCGTCTCGCTGCATTGCCCGCTGACGCCGGAGACCACCAATCTGATCGACCAGGCCGCCTTGGCCGCGATGAAGAAGACGGCGGTGCTGATCAATGTCGCGCGCGGAGGCGTCGTCAACGAGGCCGATCTGGTGGTGGCGCTGCGCGCCAAGGACATCGCCGGCGCGGCGATGGATGTCTACTCCGTCGAACCGCTGCCGGCTGAGAGCGAGTTGCTGACGCTCGACAACATCGTCGTGACGCCGCATCTCGCCGCCATGGCCGCCGATAATTTCGCGCCGACGGTGACGCGCATGTTCGCCAACATGGCCCATGTCTCGCGCGGCGAGCCGGTGCCGCCGCTCGACCTCGTCGTCTGAACGAAAAATCGCCGGAGCGGGGAACGCTCCGGCGATCATGTCTTTCAACCTTCAAGCCTCATGCCTCAGGCCACCTCGGTCAGCCGCGGGACAGGCGGATGATCGATCTGCTTCAGCGGCTTATTGCCGGTCAGCTTGCGCATCAGCACGTAGAACACCGGCGTCAGGAAGATGCCGAAGGCGGTGACGCCGATCATGCCGGCGAAGACCGCGACGCCCATGGCGTGGCGCATCTCGGCGCCTGCCCCGGTCGACGTCACCAGCGGCACCACGCCCATGATGAAGGCAAGCGAGGTCATCAGGATCGGACGCAGGCGCAGGCGGCTCGCCTCGATCGCGGCCTCGACCGGCGTCCTGCCCTCGAACTCCAATTCGCGGGCGAACTCGACGATCAGGATCGCGTTCTTGGCGGATAGTCCCACCAGGACGACGAGGCCGATCTGGGTGAAGACATTGTTGTCGCCGCCCGTGTACCAGACGCCGGTCATCGCCGCGAGCAGGCCCATCGGGATGATCATGATGATCGCGATCGGCAGGGTCAGGCTCTCATATTGCGCCGCCAGCACCAGGAAGACGAGCAGGATCGCCAGCGGGAAGACGAGCAGCGACGAGTTGCCCGCCAGGATCTCCTGATAGGTCAGCTCGGTCCATTCGAAGGCGAAGCCCTTGGGCAGCGTCTCCTTGGCGATGCGCTCGGCAGCGGCCTGGGCCTGCCCCGAGGAGTAGCCCGGGGCGGCGCCGGCATTGATGTCGGCGCTGAGGAAGCCGTTATAGCGCATGGCGCGTTCCGGCCCGGTGTCGTTGCGCACGTTCAGCACGGCGTTGAGCGGCACCATCTCACCCGATTTCGAGCGGACCTTCAGCTTGCCGATATCCTCGGCATAGGCGCGGAAGGGCGCATCGGCCTGGACGCGCACCGTGTAGGTGCGGCCGAACTTGTTGAAGTCGTTCACATAGGACGAGCCGAGATAGATCTGCAGCGTCTCGAAGACATCGGTCACGGCAACGCCGAGCTGGCGCGCCTTGGTGCGGTCGATATCGGCATAGAGCTGCGGGACGTTGACCTGGAAGCTCGAGAACATGCCGGCGAGCTCGGGCGCCGTCGCGGCCTTGGCCATGAAGGCCTTGGTCGCCTCGTCCAACGCCTTGTAGCCGAGGCCGGCACGATCCTCGATCTGCAGCTTGAAGCCGCCGATGGTGCCGAGACCCTGGACGGGCGGCGGCGGGAACATGGCGATGAACGCCTCCTTGATGCTGGCAAACTCCTTGTTGAGCTGCATGGCGATGGCGGCGCCATTGAGATCGGGCGTCTTGCGCTGGTCGAAGGACTTCAGCCCGACGAAGACGATGCCGGCATTCGAGGAGTTGGTGAAGCCGTTGATCGAGAGGCCGGGAAAGGAGATCGCATTCTCGACGCCGGGATGCTTCAGGGCGATCTCGTCCATGCGGCGGATGACGTCCTCCGTGCGGTCGAGTGTCGCGGCGTCAGGCAGTTGCGCGAAGCCGACGAGGTACTGCTTGTCCTGGCCGGGCACGAAGCCGCCGGGGATGGTACGGAACAGGCCGACGGTCAGCGCGACCAAGCCGATATAGACCACCATCATCACCGTCTTGCGGCCGAGAATGCGCTTCACGCCGCCGCCATAGGCCTGCGAGGAGCGGTTGAAGAAGCGGTTGAAGCCGCGGAAGAACCAGCCGAAGACGCCGTCCATGGCGCGGGTCAGCAGGTCCTTGGGCGCATCGTGCGAGCGCAGCAGCAGTGCGGCAAGCGCCGGAGACAATGTCAGCGAATTCACCGCCGAGATCACCGTCGAGATCGCGATGGTGAGCGCGAACTGACGGTAGAACTGGCCGGTCAGGCCGCTGATGAAGGCCAGCGGCACAAAGACCGCGACGAGCACGAGCGCGATCGCGATGATCGGGCCGGAAACCTCGCGCATCGCCTTGTAGGTCGCCTCGCGCGGCTCCAGGCCTCCCTCGATGTTGCGCTCGACATTCTCGACCACGACGATGGCGTCGTCGACGACGATACCGATCGCCAGCACCAGGCCGAACAGGCTGAGCGCGTTGATCGAGAAGCCGAAGAGATACATCACCGCGAAGGTGCCAATGACCGAGATCGGCACGGCGACGAGCGGGATGATCGAGGCCCGCCAGGTCTGCAGGAAGACGATGACGACGAGCACGACGAGCGCGATCGCCTCCAGCAGCGTATGGACGACGGCCTCGATCGAGGCCCGCACGAACTGGGTGGTGTCGTAGACGATCGAGTAGTCCACGCCCTCGGGCATGTTCTGCTTGATCTCCTGCATCACCTCCCGGACACGGTCGGCAATGGCGATGGCGTTCGAGTTCGGGGCCTGGAAGACCGGGACCGCGACGGCCGATTTGCCGTTGAGCAGCGAGCGCAGCGCGTATTCGGCCGCACCGAGCTCGATGCGGGCGACGTCGCGCAGGCGGGTCACTGCACCCGACGCGCTGGTCTTGATGATGATGTCGCCGAACTCCTCCTCGCTCTGGAGGCGGCCCTGCGCATTGACCGAAAGCTGCAGGTCGAGCCCGGGCGCATTCGGCGAGGAACCGATGACGCCGGCGGCGGCCTGGACGTTCTGGGCGCGGATCTCGTTGACGACGTCGCTCGGCGAAAGGCCATGCTCGGCCATCCTCTGCGGATCGAGCCAGACGCGCAGCGAATAATCGCCGGAGCCGAAGAGCTGGACCTGGCCGACGCCATCGATGCGCGCCAGCCGGTCCTTGACGTTGAGGACGGCGTAGTTGCGCAGATAGGTCATGTCGTAGCGGCCGTTCGGCGAGGTGATGTGGACCACCATCGTCAGGTCGGGCGAGCTCTTGATCGTGGTCACGCCGAGGCGGCGGACCTCTTCCGGCAGCCGCGGCTCGGCCTGGCTGACGCGGTTCTGGACGAGCTGCTGGGCCTTGTCGGGGTCGGTGCCGAGCTTGAAGGTGACGTTCAGCGTCATCACGCCGTCGGTCGTCGCCTGGCTCGACATGTAGAGCATGCCTTCGACGCCGTTGATCTGCTCCTCGATCGGCGTGGCGACGGTCTCGGCGATGACGCGCGGGTTGGCGCCTGGATACTGCGCGCGCACCACGATGGTCGGCGGCACGACCTCGGGATATTCCGAGATCGGCAGGACCCGCAGCGAGAGCAGGCCTGCGACGAGGATGAGCACGGAAAGGACGCCGGCGAAGATCGGCCGGTCGATGAAGAATTTGGACAGGTTCATGGCACGCCCCCCTTTGGAGCGGATGTCTTGCGTGGAAACACGCCGTCATGGCCGGGCTTGACCCGGCCATCTCCTGCAGGAGCTTCTCGGGTCTGCGCGGAGTTTATCCTTGGGCCGATCGAAGATCGGACCCGAGGGCTTCGCCCGAGAATGACGGCTAAAGCCCTCAGCGTTGGGCGAGTTCGGTCTTGGCGGCGCGCAGTTCGGACTTTTCGGCCATCGGCACGGATTCGGGCGCGACGGTCGCTCCCGGCCGGATGCGCTGCAGGCCATTGACGATGATCCGCTCGCCAGCCTTCAGGCCGCTGGTGACGATGCGCAGCCCGTCATTCGACGCGCCGAGCGTGACCTCGCGCCAGGCGGCCTTGCTGTCGGCGCCGACGACGAAGACGAACTTCTTGTTCTGGTCGGTGCCGACGGCGCGATCGTTGATGACCAGCGCCGGCTCGGAACGGGCCTGCCCCATCTGGACCCGGACGAACTGGCCCGGCATCAGCTTGCCGCCGGGATTGTCGAGCACGGCGCGCACGCGCACCGTGCCGCTGGCGGCGTCGATGCCGTTGTCGACGAAGCGCAGCTTGCCGGTGAAGCTCGCGCCTTCGCTGGTTGCGGTGGTGAGCCTGACCGGGATCTGCTCGAGCGAGCGATTGCCCTCCGGCAGCGAAGCCAGCGCGTCGAGCACCGTCTTCTCGTCGGCATTGAAGGCGGCATAGATCGGATCGACCGAGAGCAGCGTCGTCATCAGCGGCGCGCTTGCACCCGCCGCGACGAGATTGCCGGTGGTGACGTCGAGCCGGCCGATGCGCCCACTGATCGGCGCGCGGATCTGGGTGTAGTCGAGGTTGAGCCGCGCGGTCTGCTGGGCGGCCTGAGCGGCGCGCAGATTGGCCTGCGCCTCGCGCAGCGCGTTGAAGCGCGTGTCGAGATCCTTCTGCGAGACGTTGCGGCTCGCCATCAATTGCTGGCCGCGCTCATTCTCGCCGGCCGCCAGCGCAACCCGGGCTTCCGCCGCCAGCACCTGCGCCTGCGTCCGCTCGAACTCTGCGAGATAAGGCGCCTGGTCGATGCTGATCAGCAGGTCGCCCTGCTTGACGAGGCTGCCCTCGCGGAAATGCACAGCCTCGATCACGCCGGAGACGCGCGAGCGCACCTCGACGCGCTCGATCGCCTCCAGCCGGCCGGAGAACTCGGCCCAGGCGACGAGATCGCGCTGCTCCACGGTCGCAACCGAAACGGGGGTCGCCGGCGGGGCGGCGGGCGGGGTGTCGCCCTGCGCGTGATTGGCGGTGGCATTGACGATGACAATGGCCGCGAGCGAAGCGCTGGCGGCAAAGCCGCCCAAAAGGCGACGACGGTTCGTTCCCTGAATCATGGGTCCATTCCTTCCAAGAGATAAAATTGAAAATCGTTGCCGGGAGTGCGCCTAGGGCGGCGCGGTCAGGGCATAGAATTCAGTGACATGGTTGCATGCCAGACAGAGGCAGGAGCCTTCCTCGGGAGCACCGGCATAGGCATCCGGCCATTGCGTCGGGCCAGTCTGCACATGGTGGCGGACCGTCACACCCGCTTCCTGCAACCGCGCTGCATAATGTGCGGCTTCGTCCCGCAACGGATCGTCCTGCGACGAGATCAGGAGCGCCGGCGCGAGGCCCGTCAGCCTGGAGGCGTTGAGCGGGGCCGCGTAAGGGTGGGCCGCCTTGTCCGGCGTGCCGAGATAATCGGCCCAGCCATCGGCCCAGCGGCACCCAACCGGACCCGCCTCGGCCGTGCGCAGCGAATAGGTGCCGAGACAGGCATCGAGCATCGGCGAGAACAGGATCTGGCCGGCCAGCTCCGGTCCACGACGATCACGCGCCATCAAGGCAAGCGCGGCGGCAAGGTTGCCGCCCGCCTCCTCGCCCGCCACATAGATTGGCGCATGTTTCGAGGCCCAGCGGGCACGGCCCTTGGCCAGCGTCTGGAGCGCGGCATAGGCGGCCTCGAGCGCCTCGGGAAAGCGGTGGCCTGGCGCCAGCGGATAATCGATCGACATGACGATAGCCCCGGCCTCGGCCAGCGCCGTCGCAACCGCCTCGCCCTCCGCCAGCGAACCGCTGCTGAAGGAACCGCCATGGAGATGCAGGACCAACCCGGCCTCGGGCTCGATCTCGGCCGGGGCATAGAGCCGGGCGGCAAGCGAGCCCTGCGCAGCCGCAATCGTCTCCTGCCGCCAGAAGACGGCGCGCCGGGTACGAAGTTGCGGAAGGGGCGAAACGGACATGGGGTCGCCAATTGCTGTTGCAGTGCAGCGTGATTTAAGTGATGCTCATCGGGTAATAAATGGCATATTTGCTCATTCATTATTTCCACAGGGAAACAATGACTGAGAGGCCGAGGAGAATGGGATGGACCAGCTCAACGCCATGCGCGCCTTCGTCCGGGTCGTCGAAGCCGGCACCTTCACGCGCGCCGCCGATCTGCTCGACATGCCCAAGCCCACCGTGACGAAACAGATCCAGCAATTGGAGGCGCATCTGCGCGCCAAGCTGCTCAACCGTACCACCCGGCGCGTGACCGTGACGATGGACGGAGCCGCCTATTATGAACGCGCCCTGCGCGTGCTGAGCGAAATCGACGAGCTCGATTCCAGCATGGCGCTGTCGCAGGCCCGGCCGAGCGGGCGGTTGCGCGTGGATTGCAGCACCTTGCTGGCGATAACGGTGCTGATCCCCGCATTGCCCGGCTTCCATGCGCGTTATCCGGAGATCCAGCTCGATCTCGGCCTGAGCGACCGCCCGGCAGACCTCGTCGCCGAAAATCTCGACTGCGCCATCCGCGCCGGCGAGATCCAGGATCAGAGCCTGATCGCGCGGCGCATCGGGGAGATGTACCTGATCACCTGCGCCGCGCCCGACTACATCGCCCGCCACGGCACGCCGCGCCATCCCAGCGAGCTCGAGGCCGACCACTACATCGTCGGCTATCGCGGCGCCGGCACCAGCCGCACCGTGCCGTTCACCTATGTCGACGCCAAGGAGAGCATCGAGGTCCGGGGGCGCTATATCGTTTCGCTGAACGAGGGTGCCGGCTACGTCGCCTCGGCGGTGGCGGGGCTCGGTATCATCCAGGCGCCGAGCTTCATGGTGCAGGAGCATGTCACGGCGGGCCGGCTCGTGCCATTGCTCTCAAGCTGGTGCTCGGCACCGAAACCCTTGCACATCGTCTATCCGCCGAACCGCCATCTCAGCAACAAGGTGCGCGTCTTCGTCGACTGGTTGGCCGAGCTTTTCGGCAAGAACGACCTGATCCAGCGCAAGTCCAGCCTGCCGCATAGCGAGGCCTGCGCGGCCGGTTAGAGCATTTTCGAGCGAAGTGGGCACCGGTTCGCGTGAAGAAAATGCGATAAAACAAGGAGGTAGAGCGTTTTCCCGTTCGGCTCGCCGTCATTGCGAGCGCAGCGAAGCAATCCAGGAGGCGTCGAGCGAGCCCTTCTGGATTGCTTCGCTGCGCTCGCAATGACGGGATGGGTTGCGTAAAAACGATCCGGCCTCAGAAGGTCTCGGCCCATGGCCTGAGATCGACCTCCATCGTCCAGGCATTCCTCGGCTGGCGCAGCACATCGAGATAGCTCTGCGCGATGGCGTCGGGATCGAGCGTATTGTCCGACGCATCGGGCCGCTTGGCACTGCGCACGCCGCCGTCGATGACGAAATGCGCGACATGGATGCCTTTCGGGCCAAGCTCGCGCGCCGCACTCTGAGCAAGGCCGCGCAGGGCGAATTTGCCCATGGCGAAGGGGGCGGAGCGGGCAAAGCCCTTGATGCCGGCCGTGGCGCCGGTGAGCAGGATCGCGCCCCGCTCCCGCGGCAGCATCCGCCGCGCCGCCTGCTGCACCACCAGGAAGGCGCCGAAGGCATTGACCGACAGCGATTGCGCCACTGTGGCTGGATCAAGTTCGGCAAGCGGCCCGCGCACGGCCATGCTGGCATTGTAGATCACGATATCGGGCTCGCCGAGCCTGGCCTCGACCTCGTCGAAAAGCCGCGCGACGCCGTCCTGCTCTGAAGCGTCGACCGAGAAGATCGAGGCGCCGGTCTCCACAGCCAATGGCGCGAGCTTCTCGACATGGCGCGCGGCCAGCGCGACCTGCACGCCGCTGGCCGACAGCTTGCGGGCGAGCGAGGCGCTGATGCCGGGGCCGGCTCCGACGATCAGCGCGGTACGATAGGAAAAGGCCGTCATGAGCTGGCTCCTGCGACAGGTTCGGTAGGATCAGGCCGCGACCGACTTCAGGCGCGGCATCGCCGTGCCACGCAGCGTCACCACAAAGGCGGCAGCAAACAGGCAAAGCGCGCCGGCGATGAAGAAGGCCGGCAGATAGCTCTCATAGACCGTCCGGCTGAAGCCCGCGCCATAGGCGGCAAAGGCTGCGCCGATCTGGTGCCCGGCAAAGATCCAGCCGAAGACGAGATTGGACTTCTCGCCGAAGCGGTCGGCCGCGATCTTGATCGTCGGCGGCACGGTCGCGACCCAGTCCAGCCCGTAGAAGACGGCAAAGAGCGACAAGCCGTAGAAGGAGAAATCGGTGAAGGGCAGATAGAGCAGCGAAAGCCCGCGCAGGCCATAATACCAGAACAGCAGCCAGCGGCTGTCATAGCGATCCGAGAGCCAGCCCGAACCAACCGTGCCGACGAAATCGAAGACGCCGATCATCGCGAGCACGCCGGCCGCCGTCACCGCCGCCATGCCGTAGTCCCCGCAGAGCGAGACGAAATGGGTCTGGACGAGGCCGTTGGTGCTGGCCCCACAGACGAAGAAGGTGCCGAACAGAACCCAGAAGGTGTGCGTACGCGAAGCATCCCTGAGCGCCACCAGCGGCGACACCAGCATCGCGCCGAAACTCGCAGCCTGAGCCGGGGCCGGGACGATTGCGTCAGCGCCATAGGGGGCGAGCCCGATATCGGATGGGCGATCGCGCATCAAGGCGAGCACGGCGACGACCGCGACGACCAGCATGGCCAGGACGAAGACGAGCG
Organism: Bosea vaviloviae; assembly: GCF_001741865.1. Lineage (NCBI taxonomy): Bacteria > Pseudomonadati > Pseudomonadota > Alphaproteobacteria > Hyphomicrobiales > Alloboseaceae > Allobosea > Allobosea vaviloviae. The sequence continues at coordinate 1,467,886 of NZ_CP017147.1, read as the reverse complement.
CGCTGCGCCAGCCGACCTGCTCGGTCAGGCTCGCAAGCAGCGGCAGGAAGACGAGCTGGCCTGTCGCCGTGCTCGCCGTCAGCAGGCCGAGCACGAGACCCCGCCGATGCGAGAACCAGCGCGTCGCGACCGTCGCGCCGAGCACCATGGCGGTGAGCCCGGTGCCGAGGCCGACGACGATGCCCCAGAGCAGCACGAGGTGCCAAAGCTGCGTCATGTAGAAGGAGCCGAGGATGCCGCTGCCGATCAGCGTGAGCGCAACGGTCGCGACCCTGCGCACGCCGAAGCGGTTCATGAAGGCCGCCGCAAATGGCCCCATCAAACCAAACAGCATCAGGCGGACCGCCAGGGCCGAGGAGATGTCGGAGGTCGCCCAGCCGAATTCGCGCTGCAGCGGGGTGATCAATACGCCGGGAGCGCCAACCGCGCCGGCCGTCACCAGCATGGTCAGGAAGGTCACGGCGGCGACGACCCAGCCATAGTGGATTCCGCGTCGCGCCAGCAGCCTCGCGAGCGCAGAGGTCGGGGTCAAACTATCGGCGAAGGACGCCATGGCAGTCTCCTATTGGGGGTATCTACCCGCAAATTGTCGAGAAAATCAGATCCGATTCAGGATCTCGCGTAGTTCCTGCGTGGCCTTGACGCCCATTCGCGCTTCCAGGGCCGCCTGCGCCGCCTCCCAAAGCGGCGCGGCCTCTTGCAGAACCCGACGCCCCGCCTCGGTCAGCGTCACGGTCGCCTCGCGCCGATCCTTGCCGCTGCCGAGCTGCACCAAATCCATCCGCTCGAGCACACGGACATTGCGCCCGATCGTCGAACGATCGAGCTCCATCCGCCGGCCGAGCTCGGTCAGGATGACGGGCTCGAGCCGCGCGATCGAGCGCAGCAAGCTGAACTGGGCGATGTTGATGCCCAAGGGCGCCATCGCCTCGTCATAGAACGCCGCCATCCGCCGAGTGGCGGATCTCAGGACGGTGCAATAGCAATCAACCTTCATGATGCGGGTATATGCCCCCATTATGATAATGACAAGTCCTGCCGGCATGTGAGACTGGCGAATGACGTGGCCGAGCGCTAGCAGGCTGCTGAAGAAGTCTGTTCTGGCTCTTGGTTTAGATGGTCTTTGCTGTTTTGGCAGCGACTGGCGCAGCTGGGAAGCGTCGGCGGCTTGTCTTCTGGTGGATGCTGCTGCCGGAGCGTGGCTTGGTCCGCTTGGCGCTGCCCTTCATGCGGTCGCCTGGGCTAGAAGCTTGGGGATGCGGACGAGGTTGTAGGCGGCAACTGCGAAGGTGAAGACCGCCTCGGCCTTGGTCCGGGACCGGACCTTGACCTTGGCCAGCCCGGCCTGGGTCTTGATCCAGCCGAAGACCTCCTCGATGCGCTTGCGGCAACGCTGGCTGATCGCGTAGCCGGGATGGCGGGTGATGCGGCCGTCGATGGCGGTCTTGCGCACCTTGCCGGTCTTGGACACCGCGCCGTTGATGGCGATGTGCGGCGTCACCTGGCGCGCCCGCAGGTCGCCCACGAAGGCCTCGACATCGTAGGCCTTGTCGGCTCCCAACGTGATCCGATGTCGGCTTTCGCGCCGGTCGAGCATCGCAAGCGTTGCCTCGCGCTCGGCCGTGCCGGTGGCGTGGGTCAGCGTCGCGTCCACCACGAGGCCATGGCGGTTCTCCATCAGCGCATGGCCTATGAAGCACAGCCGGCTCTCGTGCCCGTCGCTCTTGCGATAGAGCCGGGCATCGGGATCGGTGGTCGAGGCATGGGTTACATTCGAGCGCTTTTCCTTGCGGAAGTTGCGCTCGCCGTTGCGGCCAGGCCCAGGCGGCTCGTCCGAGCCGTCCTTGCGCCGGAAGCTCTTCATCGAGGCCCAGGCATCGATCAGCGTGCCATCGACGGAGAAGTGGTCGCTCGACAGGAGCTGCTTCACCTGACGCAAAGCCAGCAGCCCCGACAGGAAGGCGTGGGCCACATCCGCTTCCAGAAGCCGGTCGCGGTTGTGCGTGAACACCGTCGGGTGCCAGACCGCGGCATCCATCTCAAGCCCGACGAACCACCGGAACAGCAGATTGTAGTCGATCTGCTCCATCAGCATCCGCTCGGAGCGAACCGAGAAGAACGCCTGCAGCAGCGTCGCGCGCAGCAGCATCTCCGGTGGGATCGAGGGCCGACCCATCTGCGAATACAGCGTCTCGAAGCGACCGTTCAGACCCGCCAGAACCTCGTCCGCCAAAGCCCGGATCGCTCGCAGCGGATGATCCGCAGGAACCCGCTCTTCCAGCCGGATGTAGCTGAACAGGCTATCCGACCGATCCTCACGTCCCCGCATCGCAAGACCCCGCATCTGCCTCAGACAGAATGAATCATCTCCAAGACGATCCCGCCAGAGACTTCTGCAGCAGCCTGCTAGCTCATCCAGCCCTTCAACAGGGCCTGCGCCCAATCCTCGCGGCCATTCTCTCGCGCACGGCGGGCGGCTGCGTCCCAGTCATAGGCAATCGCCTGGAACGCGACCTCGACCTTGTCTCCCTCCACGGTCACGAGCGCGAAACGGGCATGGGGCGAGCCGCTTTCCGAGACATGGGCGGGCGCGTCGGGATCGTCATAGGCCGGGCAGCCGACACTGCCGGGGTTGACGATGGTGGCGCCGCTCCCCAGCCGCAGAAGACGCGGCAGATGGCTGTGGGCGCATAGGATCAGCCGCGCGTCCTGGCCTTCCAGCCTGCCTTCGACCTCCGCCAGGGAGGCCGGCAGCAGGCGTCCCGCCACGACGCTCTCGAGCAGATAGGTGTTGTCGTCATGCGGACTGGCATGGATGCAGAGCGCACCTGCGACGGACAGGCTGAAGGGAAGCGCATGCAGCCAATCGCGCGCCTCCTGATCGAGCTGCGACCGGGCATAGGTGTCGGACGGGCCGAGCCCCGTGGAATCCGGCGCGCCGACCACCCGGTCGTGATTGCCGCGGACATGGTGAAACCCGCTCTTGCGCAGCAGCGCGACGGACTCGGCCGGCCAGAGCGGGCTCGACGCGCAATCGCCGAGATTGACGACCGCATCGAGCTCCAGCCCGGCGAGCCGCTCCATCACGGCCTCCAGGGCCGGGAGGTTGCCGTGAACATCCGCGATGACGCCAAGCCGCATGTCGGGACCAGCCTTTCCGTGTCGATGACCGCCCCGATTCGCCCGGGAGCCTTCGCAGGCTAATACCTCTCGGAGCTTCCCGCACGAGCGATTCATCCAATCCCGGCGCGGGACTCATGCTATAAGGCCTCATTATGGAATGAGGCGGATGCGCGCGCGGCAACTCGAAGTCTTTCGCATGGTGATGCGCTGCGGCACGCTGACCAGCGCGGCCGAGGCGCTCAACGTCTCGCAGCCGGCCTTGAGCCAGATCCTGCTGCACACCGAGGACGAGCTCGGCTTCAAGCTGTTCCTGCGGATCAAGGGCCGATTGATCCCGACGCCGGAGGCGGAGGAGCTCTATCCGGAAGTCGACCGGCTGTTCAGCGATCTCGAAGGGCTGCGGCAGCGCGCCGGCGATCTGCGCCAGAGCAAATCCGGCGTGGTGCGGCTCGCGGCCTCCGCGCCACCTTCGCTGGCTCTGGTGCCGGAGGCCTTGCGCCATTTCCGGGCGGCCCATGCCGATATCCGCATCCTGTCCTTTGTCGTGCCGGCCGAGGTGATCGTGGCGATGCTGGATCGCGGCCAGGCCGGCCTCGGCATCGCGATGACCGATCAATCGTTTCCCCTGATCGATACGGAGATCATCGGCCACACCCGCATCGTCTGCGTCCTGCCCTCGGCCCACCCTCTCGCCTCCCGCGAGGCGATCGGCCCAGCCGATCTGCGGGGCGAGACGCTGATTTCCTATCGCGCCGAATCCCTTCCCGGGCAGTTGCTGCGGGCGGCGCTGGGGCGCGAAGGCGTCAGCATCCAGCCGGAGATGGAGATCGACGTCTCGATCATCGCGCTCGCCTTCGTGCAGCAGGGGCTCGGCATTGCGATCGTCGATGGGCTTTTGCCCTGGCACAGCTTTCCGGGACTGGTGACCCGCCCCTTCCGGCCAAATGTCGCCTTGCCGCTTTGCCTGCTGACGAGTTCGCGCCGGCCGCTTTCGCGCAATCACGAATTGCTGCGGGCCCATCTGCGCAACGCCTGCAAAAGCCTCGGCCTCGAACAGCACGAACCCTGATTCCATAAGCCAGGCTTATCCGCCTGTCGCATTTTGCTCTTGGACGGTGCCGCCCCCTGCCCTCAGATTGCCAACTGCATTCTCGCGAGCGGGCGGATTCATGAGCTGGCGTATCGGCGTCGACATCGGCGGCACCTTCATCGACTTCTGCGCGATGGAAACCGGCACCAACCGGTTCGAGACCATCAAGGTCCTGACCACGCCGAACGAACCCGGCAAGGAGCTGCTCGACGGCTTGAGCCTCCTGCAGGAGCGCCATGGCGTGGCGCCCGAGGAGGTCATCTCCTTCGTCCACGGCACCACGGTCGGCATCAACACCATCATCCAGCGCAAGGGCAGCCGGCTCGCCCTGATCACCACCGCCGGTTTCGAGGACGTGATCGAACTCGCCCGGCTGCGCATGCCGGAGATGTATTCGCTGTTCTGCGCCAGGCCCGAGCAATTGATCCCGCGCGACCTGATCCATGGCGTCAGGCAGCGCCAGCTCGCCAATGGCGCGGTCGCCGAGGAGCTCGACCGCGCGGCGCTGGCCGATGTCATCGCGACAATCCGCAGCAAGGACGTGGACGGCGTCGTCATCTCCTTCCTGCACGCCTATCGCAATCCCGTCCATGAGGCGCAGGCCAAGGCGCTGATCGCGGAGCTTGCGCCGGAACTCTTCGTCTTCACCTCCAGCGAGGTCTGGCCGGTGATCCGCGAATATGAGCGCAGCACGACTGCGATCCTGAACGGCTATGTCCATCCGCGCGTCGCCGGCTATCTCGGCGCGCTCGAGGCGGCTCTCGCCTCGCGCGGCGTGCCAGCTGGGCCGATGCTGACCAAATCCAATGGCGGGCTGATGAATGCGCAGACCGGCAAGCGCGCCTGCGTCAACATGCTGCTCTCGGGCACGGCGTCCGGCGTCATCGGTGCGGCCTATCTCGCCGAACAGGCCGGCATCGCCCATGTGCTGACGCTCGATATCGGCGGCACCAGCGCCGACCTCGCCTTGATCATCGACGGCAAGCCGCAATTCGGCACCGGCGAGACCGTCGGCGATTTCCCACTCTTCGTGCCCAGCGTCTCCGTCACATCCATCGGCAGCGGCGGCGGCTCGATCGCCTGGGCCGACGCCTTCGGCGTGCTCAAGGTCGGACCGGAAAGCGCCGGCTCGACCCCAGGCCCGGCCTGCTATGGCCGCGGCGGCATGCGCGCGACCGTCACCGACGCGATGGCCGCTTGCGGTTTCCTCGGCCATACCCCGATCGCCTATGACCAGATCGGCATGCGGCGCGACCGGGCCGAGGCCGTGATCGGCGAGCTCGCCGGGCTCTTGGGCCTCGCCTCGCAAGCGACGGCGGAGGCGATCATCGCGGTGGCGGTCTCGGAGATGTTCGTCGAGGTCAACAAGCTCGTCGCGCGTTATGGCGTCGACCTGCGCGAGTTCACGCTGATGCCGTTTGGCGGCGCCGGCCCGATGCTGGGCTGCTTCCTGGCGCGCGAGCTCGGCATTCCCCATGTGATGGTGCCGCAACGGCCAGGCGTGGTCAGCGCGCTCGGCGGCCTGATCGCCGATGTGAAGGGCGACTTCATCCAGACGATCTTCGCGCCCTCCGCAGCAGAATCCTTGCCGCGTCTCAGGGAAGCGCTTCTCCGGCTCAAGGCCGACGGCTCGACCTGGATCCGGGATGAGCAAGGCTTCACCGGCCAGGTCATCGAGACCCTCTCGGCCGATATGCGCTATCACGGCCAGTCCTTCGAGATCGAGGTGCCGCTCTCCGAGGCCTGGCTGGCGGAGGGCGACATTGCCGCGATCAATGCTGCCTTCCACCGCCAGCATCTGGCGATCTACGATTTCAACGACGAGGCCGGGGAGGTCCAGATCGTCAATCTGCGCCTCGTCGTCAGCGGCACGACCGAGCGGCCAGGCCTCACCGCCGTACCGGAGGCCGCATCCGGGACCGTCACAGCCGAGCGGTTGATCCCGGTCTGGCTCGACGGGACAAGCCAGGAGGTCGCGCTCTATCACCGCAACGCGCTGCGCCACGGCCACCGCTTTTCCGGCCCCGCCATCGTGGCGCAGGACGACACCACCATCTGCATTCCCGCCGGCTTCGAGGCCCATGTCGATGGCTGGCTGAACCTTCACCTCACCTTGCGGACGGAGGCTTGAGCATGGTCGACAAGGTGACATTGCAGGTTCTGGCGAACCATTGCCGGGCCGCGGCCGAGAACATGGCCTACACGCTCTACCGCACGGCGCACTCGACCTTCGTCAAGGAGACCGAGGACTTCACCGTGATGGTGATGGACAAGACCGGCCGCGTCGTCGCCGTGCCGATGGATCTGGGCGCGACCTGGTATCCGGGCATGAACTACAACCGCGCCATCAACCTCGTCGACGAATACCGGCCGGGCGACATCGCCTTCACCAACGATCCCTATAGCGGCTATCTCGCGACGCACGCCCCCGACACGCATCTCTGGAAGCCGATCTTCCATGAAGGCGAGATCGTCTGCTTCGTCGGCGGCCATGTCCACAACACCGATATGGGCGGCGCGGTGCCCGCCAGCCTGTCGCGCTCGCTGACCGAGATCCACCAGGAGGGCATCCGTTTCCCGCCGATGACATTGATGCGCGACGGCGTCTTCGACGAGAAGGTGCTGCGCATCATGATGATGAATGTGCGCAAGCCCGACCTCAACATGGGCGACCTCAAGGCGCTGGCCGGCGCGCTCAACACCGGCGAGCGCAAGATTCAGGCGATGATCGCGAAGTTCGGCGCCAAGGGCTTCATGGAGGGGCTCGACGGGTTGATGGACTATGCCGAGCACCAGGCCCGCGAGATCCTGCGCTCGATCCCAGATGGCGAATACTTCTTCTCCGACTATGCCGATGAGGACAGCGTCGACGGCAATCCCTGCCGGCTCGCGCTGACGCTGACGATCAAGGGCTGCGAAGCGGTACTCGATTTCACCGGCTCCGACCCGCAGCTCGGCTCCTCGCTCAATGTTCCCACCGGCAGCGACCCGCGCCACACCCTGCTGCTCGTCGGCGTCTATTACGTGCTCTATACGCTCAACCCGCAGCTCCTGCTCAACTCCGGCCTGACGCGCCCCTTCACCTGCATCGCGCCCGAGGGCACGGTGCTGAACCCGTCCTTCCCGGCGGCGGTGGGCATGCGCAGCCTGACCTGCGGACGGGTGCGCAGCCTGATCTTCGGCGCCTTCAGCCTCGCCATCCCCGAGCGCATGCCGGCGGCGCCGGCGGGCTCGAGCTCGATCGTCAATGTGATGACGACCGACGAAAAGACGCATCGCAGCATCATCGCCGCAATCAATCCGGTGGTCGGCGGCGGCGGCGGCATGCCGCATCGCGACGGCCCCAACGGCTCGGGCGCCGACGCCGCCTATCTCAAGAACACGCCGATCGAGATCACCGAGACGGAGGTGCCGATCCAGTTCGTGCGCTATGGCCTGCTGCCCGATTCCGGCGGCGCCGGGCGCTGGCGCGGCGGGCTTGCGACCGTGATGGAGTTCAAGGTCTTCGCGCCCAACACCCGCATCACCGCGCGCAACCGCGACCGCTCGATCTTCCGGCCCTGGGGCACGCTGGGCGGGCTTTCGGCCGAGCCCTCGAACTTCATCATCAACCCCGGCGCCGCCAATGAACGCGTGCTCGGCAACACCGACATCGCCGTCACCGAGCCCGGCGACATCATCCACATCCATTCGCCGGGTGGCGGCGGGCGCGGTTCACCGCTGGAGCGCGAACCCGAGCGCGTGCTGCTCGATGTCGCGCGCGGCTATGTCAGCGTGGCAGCGGCGAAAGACCGCTATGGCGTGGTGATCCGGGACAGAGCGGTCGATGCCGAGGCGACGGCTGCACTCAGGGCGGAGATGAAGCCGAACGCGCATGGCAGGCATTTCCATTTCGGCCCGGAGCGCGACGCCTTCGAGAGCGTCTGGCACGACGGGAACTACGCCGCCCTGACGCGCCTGCTCGCGGCCCTGCCGGTGCATTGGCGCTTCTTCACCAAGACGAAGATCTTTGCGGCGATGCGCGAGGCCGGCTCGCAAGCTGACGTCCCGTCTTCCTTCGCCACTGTCCGGCGCGACTATCCGCAGGTGCCGGAGATCGCGCTCGCGGCGGAGTAGGCCCCGCCTCGATTAATCAATCCCGCGCCCTCATCCCGAGGAGCGGGCTATGTTTCCGAGGCGGTTCAATATCCCGCCGCCCAATGGGCGAGATCGTTTGCGCTCTCCTCGCCCGCGAACATGCGCAGGATGCGCTCGCCGAGGAGCGGGCCGAACTTGAACATCTGGCCGTCGCAGTTCGTGACGACGAGGCCGCGCCCGGTCTGCGCGACCTCGAAACGCCGCGCGGCGTCGAGCACGTAATAGCCGACCTGGATGCGCGTTGGCCTATAGGCCTCGAAATCGCGGAAGTAAGGCTTGAAAGCGCCGAGGATGGCGCGGCTCTCATTTTCCAGATCGGAGCCGAAGCCGTCCTTCTCGGGGCGTGCTAAGCGGCGATGCGCGGAGTAGCCGATCTTGAGGCCGGCGCCGCGACGATCGGGCAGCGTATAGCCGGTGTGGTCGCCGATGGCCGCGATCGCAGGAGCCTCGCGCCAGCTTTGCTCGTACTGCGCCGGCGGCTCGACATAGCAGAGCCCCTGCCGATAGACCGAGGCCTCGCCATAGCGCTCCGGCAGCAGCGCCGGCAGCCAGGCGCCGGCTGCGACCAGAAGCAGATCGCCAGCGACCTCGGAGCCGTCGGCGCGGATAGCGATGCCGGCATCGAGATCAACCCGCGCGACGCGGCAATCATGCTCGATGACCCCGCCATGGTCGCGCACCCATTGCGCCAGCTCGGTCACGATACGGCCGGCGAAGAGCGGCCCGCCGGGGAAAGAGACCACGCCCCAGGCATGAGCGGGCAAGCTCAGATGCGGGCAGAGTGCCTCGACGCCGTCGCGAGAGAGCACCTCATGGGGCAGCCCGACAGCCTTGAACGTGTCGAGGGTCTTCTGCGCGTAGTCGCCGGCCTCGAGCGAGATCGCGATCGCGCCCGTATTCTCGAAATGCACCGTACCGAGATCCGACCAGAGCCGGTCCCAGGCCGCAAAGGCCTCGGTGACCATGCGTGTGTAGCCGGCGGCCGAACCGTAGGGGTAGCGGATCATGCGGTGGTTATCGAAGGAGGCCGCCTGCGGGTTGGGCGCCGGGCCCTGCTCCAGGACGACGATGTCATGGCCGCGCTTGAGGGCTGCGCGGGCAACCGACAGGCCGACGATGCCGGCCCCGATGATGACGATACGGCTCATGATCAGATATCCTCGGGAACGTAACGCCTTCAGGCGCTGACAGGAGCAACCGTCACGGTGTCTCCGGGCTTGATCTCGCCGGGGACCAGGACGTCGCAGTAGATTCCGAAATTGCGGTTGTGACGCTTCACCACCGTGCGCAGCAGCTCGACATCAAGCGGAATGCCGTCCTGCGCGATGGTGATGAAGCCGCAGCGCCCACAGGGGACGCTGCCTTTCAGGACGGCATCGCCAATGCGGATCTCGCGGCCGAGCCAGCCATTCTCCGGAATCGGCTCCTGCTCATCGGGCCAATCGACGACGATATTGGGCCGGAAGCGGCGCTCGTCGACGATGCTGCCCGGCATCTCGCGCTCCAGGCTTCGCAGCGCGGCCGTGCTCAGGAGATGGATCGGCGCATGCTCGTAGCGCGGCCGGAACCCCTCCTGCCCGCGCCGCACGAACGGCTTCAACTGCGCCGGGAAGCCGAAGAGCAAGGACAGCTTCCCGATGATTTCCGCGTCGTCCGGCCTTGCCCAGCTGGTGCCGTCAGCCGAGATCGCCGGACCATCCTGAGCCGTCCAGCGGGCATATCCGCGGGGAACTTCGATGAAATGCTTCTCGCGGCCAGGCGAGGCGATGCGCTCGCTGGACGCATCGACAACGCCCCAGAGCCGATCTCCGACGATGCCGGACGCGTCGAGCGGAGCGAACTCCAGCCGCTCGCCCGCCATCGAACTCACGGGATAGCGCCAGAGCGCCGCGACGCTGCCGGTCACGGCAGGTCCATGCGCGGATCGAGCGCATCGCGCAAGCCGTCGCCGACGAAGTTGAAGCTGGTGACGGCGAGCGTGATCGCGGCTCCCGGCAGGATCGCGAGCCAGGGCGCGCTGGTGAGGTAGCTCTGCGCGCCCTCCAGCATATTGCCCCAGCTCGGCGTCGGCGGCTGGATGCCGTAGCCGAGGAAGGAGATGTAGCTCTCGGCCAGGATCGCATGCGCCACGTTCAGCGTCGCGGCCACGACGATGGGCGCGACCGCGTTCGGCAGCAGTTCGCGCACCATGATGCGAGCATTGCTCGCACCCATAGCGACGGCGGCTTGAGCGAATTCCCGCCGGCGCAGCGAGCGCATCTGCGCCTCGACGACGCGCGCCACCTCCATCCAGGAGGTCATCGCGATCAGCATCACGATCGAGGGGACGGAAGGCGAGATTAGCGCGGAGATGGCGAGCAGCAGGAAGATCGAGGGAAAGCACAGCATCGCATCGACGAAGCGCATCAGCGTGGCGCCGATGGCGCCTTCATAGAAGCCCGCGACCATGCCGACGAAGATGCCGATCGCCATGCTGATGATCATCGCGGAAAAGCCGACCGCAAGCGAGATCCGCCCGGCCATCAGCAGACGCGCGAGGATGTCGCGCCCGAGCGGGTCGGTACCCAGCACATGCGGGCCGGAGAAGGGCGGCGCAAAGCGCTGCCGGATGTCGATGAAGGTGTCGTTATAGGGCAGCAGCATCGGCCCGAAGATGCAGGCGAGCGTCATCGTGACGATCGCCGCCGCGCCGAAAACCGCGAGCTTGTGGCGGCGGAAGCGGCGAAAGCCCGGGCTGTTCCAGGCGGTCGGCGCGGGCGGCAGCGCCGGCTCTGCCGTGCTGGCGGTGAAGGGAGCGTCGTTCATCAACCGTTCCTCGCGATGCGCGGATCCGCGACGCCATAGAGCAGGTCGGCGATCAGGCTTCCCAACAGGACGAGCACGGCGGTGAACATCAGGATGCCCATCACGACGGGATAGTCGCGATAGCTGATCGAATCGAGAAAGAGCCGGCCCATGCCCGGCCAGGTGAAGACGGTCTCCGTCACCAGCGCCCCGCTGAGCAGGGTCGGCACATGCAGGCCGGTGATGGTGATCATCGGCAGGAGCGCATTGCGGAAGGCGTGGCGCAGCAGGATCTGACCCTCCGGCACGCCCTTGGCGCGGGCGGTGCGGATATAGTCCTGGTTGATCACCTCCAGCATCGAGGAGCGCATGTAACGGCTCCAGACCGCGGTCGAGACCAGCGCCAGCACGATGCAGGGTCCGATCAGATGGTGGATCTGGTTGAGGAAGGAACCGTCGCCGATGGTGTAGCGATTGCCCGAGGGCAGCCAGCCGAGCCCGACCGAGAAGACATAGATCACGACCAGACCGAACCAGAAGGTCGGGATCGAGAGCGCGATCATCGCGCCGATCGTCGCCAGGCTGTCGAACAGCGAGTAGCGCTTGATCGCGCCGAGAATGCCGATCCAGGCGCCGAGCAGCATGGCGAGCAGCGTCGAGGTCAGCATCAATTCCAGCGTCGCCCCGATATGGGAGGCGATGATGTGGAGCACCGGCTGGTGGTCGCGATAGGACAGGCCCCAATCGCCGCGCAGCATGCGCCAGAGCCATTCCGCATATTGCACCGGCAGCGCGCGGTTGAGGCCGAGCTGCTCGGTGATGCGGTCGAGATCCTCCTGGCTCATCTCGCCGCCGGCGGCGAATTGCGAGAGCGGCCCGCCCGGGGCCAGGTGCAGGATGGCGAAGCCGATCATCGAGACGATGAGCAGCAGGACCAGCGCCTGCATCAGCCTTTGCACCAGGAACGTGCTCATGGCGTGGTTTTCCGGACGGGCTTGCTCATGGTCTCAGCGCGCCCAGTACCAGCTGCCCATGTTCCAGGTGTTCTGGCGGGCGTTGATGTTGGGCTCGTAGCCGATGAGGCCTTCCTTGTAGCCCTCGATCGGGGCGTACTGGAAGATCGGCAGGATCGGCAACTCCTCGCGGGCGATCTCCTGCAGCTTCCAGTAGATCTCCTTGCGCTTGGCCTGGTCGAAGGTCTCCTGGCCGGCCTTGAGCAGCTTGTCGACCTCGGCGTTCTGCCACTGCATCTGGTTGGCGCCGCTGCCGTTCTTGGCCGGGATCGCATCAGAGGCGAAGCGCGAGGCCGGATCGGGATCGATCACGGTGCGGAAGGCGGTGCCGACGAGCAGAGACTGGAATTTCGAGCGGGTGTAAAACTCACCCCAGATCACGGCGGCCGGCATGTTGCTGATCGTCATCTTGACGCCGACCTGCTGCCAGTCCTGCATCATCAATTGCTGGCACTGCTCGCGCAGCGCCGCGCCCGTCGTGGTCGAAACCGCGAATTCGAGCGGCACACCGTTCTTCATGCGCACGCCCGAGCCCGAGCGCTTCCAGCCGGCCTCGTCGAGGATCTTGTTGGCCTTGGCGAGATCGTATTGCTGCTTGGGCAGATTCGGGTTGTAGGCCCAGGATTCCTGCGGCGCGAAGGACTCGGTCGGCTTGTGGGTGCCGTAGTAGATCACGTCGATGATCGCCTGCTTGTTGATCGAGGCGTAGAGCGCCTGGCGCACCGCCTTCTCAGCCAGGACCGGGTTCTCCAGGTTAGGCATCAGGATCTCGAGCGAGGCGTTCGGGATCATCACGACCTTGCGGCCCGGCAGCTTCTTGGCTTCCTCGTAGAAATTCGCGGGGATGCCGGTGCCGATGATGAGGTCGACCTGGCCGGTGCGGAACTGGGCGTAGAGCGCGGTCTGGTCGGGCACATATTTGAGGACGGCCTTCTCCAGATAAGGCCCCTTGCCATGGTACTTCTCATTGGCGACGAGGGTGATGTTGTCGCCGGGCTGGCGCGTGCCCCATTTGAACGGGCCGGTGCCGACAGGCGCGCTGTTGAAGGGAGCGGTGTTGGGATCGCTCGCCTTCTCCAGCAGATGCTTGGGCACGATGAAGGTGTTGGAGAGCAGCGCAAGATAAGGCGCATAGGCCTTTTCCATGCGCCAGGTGATCTCCAATGGCCCGGTGACCTTGATGTCCTTGACCAGGGCATGGCCGACGCGGGTACGGCTCTTGAAGCCCGGCGCGTTGATGAGTTCGAGCGTGTATTTCACGTCCTCGGCGGTGAAGGGCGTGCCGTCATGCCAGGTCACGCCCGCGCGCAGCTTGACCTTCCAGACCAGGCCGCCTTCCGAGATGCCGCCATTCGCCTCGCTGGGGATCTCGGCCGCAAGGTCAGGCATCAGGTTGCCCTGCGGATCGGCCAGCCACATCGTGTTGAAGAGCTGCATCCAGACGGTCTCGTCGACCTCGATGCCGGGCATCAGCGGATTGAAGGCGGTCGGCTCCTGCGACAGGCCGACGACGACCTGGCCGGTCGGCTTGGCTGGAGGCGGCGGCGCGGCCTTGGTCTGGGCGCGGGCGCCAAGGCCGGAGGCGGCGAGCAGGCCGCCAGCACCGAGCGCAAGAACCTCGCGGCGATGCAAGGCCGGCATCGGGAAGGTCGATCTGATCGTTTCGTTGGAATGCTTGGTCATCGAGAAACCCCTCTGTTCTTTGTTTTGCGGAAGGCAATCCGAACCGGCGCGACGCGCGCCCCGGCCTGATCCAGATCAGTTCGGCCGCTAGAGCAGGATGCGAAAAAGTGGGAACCGGTTTTTCGCATTGATCCTGCTCTAACTCCTTGATGAGAGCCGGATGATTTCAGACGGTGTCACTTTGTGACACCGTCTGAAATCATCCGGCTCTTGGCCATGCACTCCCGCTTCGTCTGGCGGGTCGCTCATGGTTGGCCGATCTTTCAACCTTCCCCCTAGGTTAGGCTTGCGGCGCCCTCATTCGGATACCGATCGCGGCCGCATGCCGGATAGAATCTGCCGATTTGACCGCCATTGACGGCATAGGCTTCTGCGCCGGCTCGGCTCCTCGCCGGAACCATTCCCGGCGCGGTCTCAGGCCCAGTACCAACTGCCGGCATTCCAGGCGTTGGAGAGCGCGTTGACGTTGTTGGCGAAGCCGACGAGCCCGGCCTTGGTGCCCTCGACCTGCACCGACTGGAAAATCGGCAGCATCGGCAGATCGTCGAGGATCAGCGCCTGCGCCTCTCGGTATGTCTCAGCGCGCTGGGCGATATCGGTCACAGCGATGCCCTTCGCCAGCAAGCTGTCGACCTTCGGGTTTTCGTACTGGCTGACATTGGAGCCCGTACCGGCCTTGAGCGGGATCGACTTGCCGCCAAAGCGGTGCATCACGTCGGGATCGGAGGCGACCGTGTAGGTCGTGTTGGTCATCAGGCTGTCGAATTGGGACTCCGCCCAGAACTTCGCCCAGAGCACGGCGGCCGGCATGTTCTTGATGGTCATCTCGGCGCCGATCTTGGCCCAATCCTGCACCAGCAACTGCTGGGCCTGTTCACGCGTCGGATTCCCGGTCGTGGTCGAGTTGGTGAAGGCGAGACGCACGCCGTCCTTCACGCGCACCCCGTCGGGGCCGGGCTTCCAGCCGGCCGCATCGAGAATGGCCCTGGCCTTGGCCGGATCATGGACATGGCGCGGAAGCGCGTCGTTAAAGGCCCAGTTCTGCGGCGGCATGAAGCTGGAAGCGGGAAGGGGAAGCCCGTAATAGAGCGCCTCGATGATCGCGTTCTTGTCCAGACCGAGATAGAGCGCCTGCCGGACCACCTTCTCCTTCAGTGCGGGATGGGCGAGATTGAGCGTGAGGTTCTCGACGGAAGCCCGTGGGCAGAGATGCACGGCGACGTTCTTGAGTGTCTTTGCCTCGGCGTAGTGGTGGGGCGGAATGCCCTGGAGGCCGATATAGTCGATCTCACCCGTCCGGAACTGCGTGAACATCGCGTTGAGGTCGGGCACATAACGGAAGACCAGCCGCTCCAGATAGGGCCCTTCGCCGAAATAGGCCGTGTTGGCCGCGAGCAGGACATGACTGCCGGTCTTGCGCTCGACGAATTTGAACGGGCCCGTGCCGACGGGGTTGGCCTGGAAGGGCGTCGCGTTCGGATCGGCCGCCCCATCGAGCAGATGCCTGGGCACGATGAAGGTCCAGGCGAGGAAGGACAGGAACGGTGCAAAGGGCTCCTTCATCCGCCAGCTGATTGTGTCGCCTTCCGTCTTGACGTCTTCGAGGAGACTGAAGCCGGAGCGGCTGCGCGTACGGAACTGCGGATTCCGGATGAGATCGAAGGTGAACCGGACATCCTCGGCCGAAAAATCCCGGCCGTCATGCCATTTGACGCCCTCGCGCAGCGTCACCTTCCAGACCAATCCGTCGGCGGAAATCCCGCCATTGGCCACGGTCGGCACCTCCTTGGCCAATACGGGGACGAATTTGCCAGCCTGATCCAGCGCCCATAGCGGGCTGAACAGATTCCACCAGACGCCCTGATCGACCTCGTTGGCCGGCATCAGCGGGTGCAGGACGGTGATCTCCTGGGAATAGCCGATGACCGCCTGTCCCTTGGGCGCGGATGGCGGTTTCGTCGGCTTCGGCGCAGGCTGCGCCTGCGACCCGGCCCCCCACGGAAGCGCAGCCAGGACGCTCGCCCCGAATAACAATGCCCGGCGCGACACGGCCATTGCGCCGGCCTGCGGCCCGATCCCGGATTCATCTGCCATCGCAAAGCCCTCTGACGCGGCGGAGCGATCCGCCAATGGGTTGCTGACGCGACGCCTGCCCGACGTCGTGGCCTGCCGGCATTCGTGGACGCTCCAGTCGGGGAGGCTCAGGAACAACGTCGGCCCCGACGATTTTCATTATATTGATTTTCTCGTCAAGGCATTCCGCGTCATCCCGCACTGCCCTCCGTCCGGAAGCTCGGAATGAAAGCATGGAGAATGCGCAGTTTTGTACAATTTTTCCGCCAATCCATGAATTTTTGAAGCGATATCGATGCTCTTCCGATTGCGTCGGCACAACCGAGCCCCTATGATTCAAATTCACTAAGATGGAAATTTGAGCACGATGCCTGCAAATAGTGCGCGCGACATCAAGGCGGACGAGGCGATGACGCCTCCGGAAGGTGGCGCGAGGCAGATCGGAGAGCGGCTGCGCAGTCTGCGGGCGGAGCGCAACCTCACCATTCTCGATCTCGCGGCAAAGGCTGGCGTCTCGGCCGGCATCATCAGCCAGATCGAACGCGGCAACTCCAACCCGTCGATGAAGACGCTGCAGCGCATCAGGGCCGCGCTCGGCGTGAACCTCTGGGAATTCCTGGAGCAGCGTGAGCCACAGACGACGCAAGACCCGCCCTTCGTACGGCGCGGCGCACAGCGGCCGCGCATCGTCGTCGGCGAGACGCGGCTGGTGAAGGAACTGCTCTCGCCCCGCAATGACGAGAATCTGCGCTTCATGATCGTGACGCTGCCGCCGGGCGGAATCAGCGAGGACGTGCTCATCGGCACCGGGCAGAAGGGCGGCTATGTCATGTCGGGAAGCATCGAGCTGACCGTCGGCGAGCGCACAGCCAGGCTTGCCGAGGGCGACAGCTTCCAGTTCAAGAGCGATGCCCCGCACCACATCGCCAACCGCTCGGATGCGGACGCCAAGCTGCTCTGGATCATGAGCGTCCTCGACACGCATCTTTAGAACCCAATTTAGAGCCCAACCCTTCTCCCGAAATACGCCACGCCAAGGAAAGCCAGCCCATGTCGCCTCCGGTCACGCGCATTCGCAGCGATGAGACGCTGCCGAGTTCAGCCGATGTCGTCGTGATCGGCGGCGGCATCGCCGGCATCACCACCGCCTATCATCTCGCCAAAAAAGGCCATTCCGTCGCGGTGGTCGAGAAGGGCTATGTCGCGGGCGAGCAATCGAGCCGGAACTGGGGCTGGTGCCGCCAGCAGAATCGCGACCTGCGCGAATTGCCGCTGGCCCAGCGCGCCATCGAGATGTGGAACGGGCTCAACGAGGAACTGGGCGCGGATACCGGCTTCCGGCGCACCGGCCTGGTCTATGTGACGACCAAGCAATCCGATCTCGACGCCTGGTCCAACTGGACCGACAAGGCGCGCGAGATGCAGATGCATAGCCGCGTGCTCTCCGCCGCCGAGGCCAAGGCGATGTCGCCGGGCTCGACCGAGAACTGGATCGGCGGCATCCATTCGCCGACCGACGGCAAGGCCGAACCGGCGCTCGCCACCCCGGCCTTTGCGGAAGCGGCCCGCAGGCTCGGCGTGACGATCCATCAGGATTGTGCGGCGCGTGGGCTTGAGACCTCGGCGGGCCGTGTCTCGGCAGTCGTGACCGAGAAGGGCACGATCCGCACCAGCACCGTGCTGGTCGCCGGCGGCGTCTGGACCTCGATGTTTTGCCGGCACCACGGCATCGACATGCCATTGGCCGGCGTGCAGTCGACCTCGTTCTTCACCGCGCCGGCACCCGAGGTCACCGTCGGTGGCATCTCGACGCCGGACATCACCTTCAGGCGCCGGCTCGACGGCGGCTACACGATCGGCATCAGCGGGCGCGGGCTGCTTCGGCTCAGCCCGCAGGGAATGATGTACGCCAAGCCGTTCTGGCCCACCTTCAAGAAGCGCCACAGGCTGTTGACCATCCGCGCCGACAAAACCTTCTTTTCGGGCCCCGAGGCCCTGATGCGCTGGAACAATGACAGCATCTCGCCTTTCGAGACGATGCGGACCTACGACCCGCCGCCGCAGGAAAAGCTGATCAGCTTCGCGCTGAAGCGCATCGGCGAGATCTATCCGCAGCTCGCCGATGTGAAGATCATGCACAAATATGGCGGCCTGATCGATTTCACGGCCGATTGGGTGCCGGTGATCTCGGCCATCGACAAGCTGCCGGGCCTGCATGTCTCGGCCGGCTTCAGCGGCCATGGCTTCGGCGTCGGGCCGGCGGCCGGCCGGCTCGCGGCCGACATCATCGCGGGCGACGCGCCGATCGTCGATCCCCACCCCTATCGCTATAGCCGCCTCGTCGATGGCAGCGATCTCGGCGAACCCGGATTGATGTGAAAGCGGGCAGCGCACTGTCCCCAGCTACCTCTTTTTCCTTCCCCGGCCGTTCGCCTCTGCGGCACGGCCAATAACGGACACGACCACTATGATCACCCGTCACGAGAAGAGCGCCCGGCTCAGCCGCGTCGTCGTCGCCAACGGCTTCGCCTTCCTCTCCGGCATCACGGCCAAGGATCGCAGCGGCGGCGCCAAGGAACAGACCGCCGACATCCTGGCGCAGATCGACCATTTCCTGGCGCTGGCCGGCACCAGCAAATCGAAGATCGTCACCGCCAATATCTGGCTGAAGGACATCGGCGCGTTCAACGAAATGAACGCAGCCTGGGACGAATGGGTCGACCCCGAAGCGCCTCCGGCGCGCGCCACCGTCGAGTCCCGCCTTGCAGCCGAAGCGATTCTCGTCGAAATCCAAGTTCAGGCCCTGGTCTGACGCAGATCGTGCTGCGAGGGTGGGCGAAGGAGACGGACGAGATGCGCACCCTGCAGGACACCGCCAAGGCACTGGCAAACGAGACGCTCACCGCCCGCGCCCTCGTGGAGGAATGCCTGGCCAAGATCGCCGACCCCGCCGGCGAAGGCGCACGCGCCTTCATCTGCGTCTCGGCGGATGCAGCCCGCAGCTCCGCCGACGCGCATGACGCGCTGCGGCGCGCCGGCCGCGCAGCCGGCCCCTTCGCCGGCATCCCCTTCGCGGTGAAGGATCTCTACGACGTCGCCGGCGAACGCAGCATGGCCGGCTCGCGCGCGCTCGCCGATAGCGCGCCGGCAAAAGCCCATGCGCCGACGATCGCGCGCATGCTGGCGGCCGGATTCATCCCCATCGGCCGCGCCAACATGACCGAATTCGCCTATTCCGGCATCGGCGCTAACCCGCATTACGGCACGCCGCTCAGCCCCTGGGACCGCACCTCGCGCCGCATTCCGGGCGGCAGCTCGTCAGGCTCGGCCGTGGCGGTCGCGGATGGAATGGCACTCGTCGCACTCGGCAGCGACACCGGCGGCTCCTGCCGCATTCCAGCCGCGCTCTGCGGCATCGTCGGCTACAAGCCGACCGCGCGGCGGGTGCCGCTCGACGGCGTCATCCCGCTTTCGGGCAGCTTGGATTCGCTCGGGCCGCTCGGCGCCAGCGTCGGCTGCTGCGCCATCGTCGACGGCGTGCTGGCGGGCGAGACGCCTGCCTTGCCCGCAGCGCGGCCCGCGTCGGGCCTGCGCCTGGCGATCCCGACCCAGATCGTGCGCGACGGCATGGATGCAGCGGTCTCCGCCGCCTTCGACAAGGCGATCACGCGATTGAGCGGGTTTGGGGCGCGCATCGTCGAAATCGATTTCGCGCCGCTCTCCGAGATCGGCCAGGCGATGGTCATAGCCAAGGGTGGCTTCGCGGCGCCCGAAGCCTTTGCCTGGCACCGGGCGTTGCTGGCGAGCAAGGGCGATCTCTACGATCCACGCATCAGCAGCAGGATCGCGACCGGCGCGCAGATGCTGGCCGCAGACTATTACAATCTGGTTCAGGCGCGGCGCGATATCATTGCGGCGATGGATGCGCAGACGGCCGAATACGACGCGCTGGTGATGCCGACCTGCCCGATCATCGCGCCGCGCCTCGACGAGCTCGCCGGGGATGCCGAGTATTTCCGGCTCAACGCGCTGCTGCTGCGCAATCCGAGCCTCGGCAATTTCCTCGACCGCTGCTCGATCAGCCTGCCTTGCCACGAGCCCGGACAAGCGCCGGTCGGACTGATGCTGACGGGCGAGACCGGCGGCGATCATGCCTTGTTTTCGATCGCGGCTGGGATCGAGGCCGCCCTGCGGCATTGAGACCGACGCAGACGCAAAGATGATCCAATGCCGGCAGCCGCTCGCGCGCTAACGTCGCGACGAGACTGTCCCCCGGAGCTTTGGATTCATGTCACCGACGATCGAACGCATCGCCAGCGACGAGCGCCTGCCGACCGAGGTCGATGTCGTGGTCATCGGCGCCGGCATCGTTGGCAGCGCCGCGGCCTATTATCTGGCGAAGCGCGGCCATTCCGTCGCGCTGCTGGAGAAGGGCGTCGTCGGCGGCGAACAATCGAGCCGCAACTGGGGCTGGTGCCGGCAACAGAACCGCGATGCGCGCGAATTGCCGCTCGCCATGCGCGCCATGGAATTGTGGGAGCGCTTCAACGGCGAGATCGGCCGCGATATCGGCTTCCGGCGCAGCGGGCTGGTCTATGCCAGCAACGATGCCAGCCAGATCGCGCAATGGGAGAAATGGCGCGGAACGGCCCAGCAATTCGGCATCGACACGCGCATGTTGTCGGGTGCCGAGGCCAGCGCCATGACAAGCGGCACCGGCAAATCCTGGCTCGGCGGCGTGCATTCGGTCAGCGATGGCAAGGCCGAACCAGCCCTGGCCGCTCCGGTGCTCGCTCATGGCGCAAGGCTGAACGGCGCGACGATCCATCAGGATTGCGCCGCGCGCGGGCTCGACATCACCAATGGCGCCGTCACGGGCGTGATCACCGAGAAGGGATCGATCCGGACCCGGTCCGTCATCCTGTCCGGCGGCGCCTGGGCTTCGGCCTTCTGCCGCCGCCATGGTCTTCGCTTCCCCCAGGCGAGCGCCCGCCAGTCAATTCTGCGGACGGAGATCGCGCCGCAACTGCTCGATGCACTCTATACGCCCGACTGCGCGCTGACACGCCGGCTCGACGGCAGCTATACGATCGCGATCAGCGGCAAGGCGACGCTCGATGTGACGCCGCAGGGCCTGCGCTATGCCCGCGACTTCATGCCGATGTTCGTCCGGCGCCTGAAGGCGCTGGAGTTTGGCATCGGCCCCTCCTTCTTCAAGGGGCCCGAAGCCATGATGGGGAACTGGGCCTTCGACAAGGAAACGCCGTTCGAACGCATCCGCGTGCTCGATCCCGCCCCCAGCCGCAGCGCCATCGCATTGACGATGGCGCGGGCACGCGCGCTCTATCCCGCGCTCAAGGATGTCGGCGTCCGCGAAAGCTGGAGCGGTTATGTCGATTCGACGCCGGACGCCGTGCCGGTGATCTCGCCCGTCGCCGGGCTGAAGGGCTTTGTGCTCGCGGCCGGCTGCAGCGGACATGGCTTCGGGCTCGGGCCCGGCATCGGCCATCTCGCCGCCGACCTGGCAGTCGGAGACACGCCGATCGTCGATCCCAGCCCCTTCCGGCATTCACGATTGATCGACGGTTCCAAGGGCGAGATCGGCGAATTCTAGAGCCCGCCGTCATTCTCGGGCTTGACCCGAGCATCTCGTAATGGAGGAGCCTGCCTTTGCCGACGCCTCTTCCGGCCCGAGATTCTCGGGACAAGCCCGAGAATGACGCTCTACGATGGATCTGCGCGGCTGCGCCGCTTGTCCAGGATGACGGCGAGGTTCCGAGGCAAGGCAGTATTGCCTACCCCGGCTCGACCACGCGCCAGGCCGTGGCCGTGTCATAGAAGAAGCGCTCCTCGATGATGCGATCGCCGCGCCAGCGCTGGATCGCGAGCTCCTCGAGCCGCCGGGTCACTCCGCTCTGGTCGGTCGCGTCGAACACCCAGTTGATCACCACCCTGTCGCCATCGACGAGGACGGCGCGGGCGGGGTGGGTGTGCATTCGCTGCAATCGGGCCAGGGCCTTGGCCTCATGGGCCATCAGAACATCTCGTCCCCGGCGTGGCTCGGTTGCGTTCTCCTGCATGGAGGCGTCCTCGCAGTAGAAGTCCCGGATGGCGCCGACATGATCGCCACTGACGACGGCGGCGACGAAGGCCTCGACACGCTTGCGCTCAGGCATGCGCTACTCCTTGCTGATGATCTTCAGCAGTCTTCTACTCCGATTTTGCCAGGCGGCATCGCTTGAAAGCGCAGGGTCGGTCAGGCAGCCAGCGTATCGGCAAGCCGTGAGATCATCGCCATCGCACCCGCGAGTTCGCCGTCGGTGATGTATTCCTCCGGCTTGTGGGCGCGGTTGACGTCGCCCGGCCCGCACACGATCGCAGCGATGCCCGCCGCCTGATAGAGCCCGGCCTCGGTGCCGAAGCTGACCGCCTGCTGGCGCTTCATCCCTGACGCCGTCTCGGTCAACGCGACCAGCGGATCGGCCTCGTCGAGATCGAGCGGCGGGTAGTTGCTCATCGTCTCGAAGCCGAAGGCGACGCGATGGCCGGTCTTCTCGGCTGCCTCGCGAATGCGCTCGGCCTCCCCCGGCAGGAACGCCAGCAGGCCAGCAGGCTCCTGGCCGGCGATGGCGCGCGCCTCGATCTCGAAGACACATTGCGCCGGCACGATATTGATGCCGGTGCCGCCATGGATGGTGCCGACCTGGATCGTCGAATAGGGCGGCGCGAAGGCGGGCGCGAACGGACCTGCCACGGCATGCCGCAGCGCCTCATCCTGCACGGCGGCGATCAGTTGCGCGGCATAGTGGATCGCGTTGTCGCCGAGGTCGGGGCGGGAGGAGTGCCCGGCCTTGCCGTCGACCGTGACGCGCTGGGCGATCTTGCCCTTGTGTCGCAGCACGGGATGCAAGCCGCTGGGCTCGCCGACGATGCAGCCCACCGGCTGCGGACAGAGCTCCGGCAGCCTCGCGATGAGATGGCGCACACCGACGCAGCCGACCTCCTCATCATAGGACAAGGCGATATGGACAGGGCGCGCCAGCTTGCGCGAGACGAGACCGGGCACGCTCGCCAGCACGCAGGCGACGAAGCCCTTCATGTCCACAGTGCCGCGCCCGATCAAGCGCTCGCCATTGCGCCGCAAGCTGAAGGGATCGCCAAGCCAGCCCTCGGGAGCCGCCGGCACGACGTCGAGATGGGCCGACAGGATGATGCCGCCGGGAACACGCGGCCCGATCGTGGCGAAGAGGTTCGAGCGGTCTCCCTCCGGCCCGGGCAGGACCACGCTCTCGACGCCGTAGCCGGCAAGAAAGCCGCGGACATGCGCGACGATCGCGCCGTTCGGCGTACGGCATACGGACGGAAAGGCCACGAGATCGGCCAGCACGGCTTCGACAGTCATTGAGTATCCGCCATCAGGTCATAGGCGCTCGGTCGAGCGGCGATGGCAGGAGCCTAACAGAGCCCACCGGCCATCCCGCGCATCCTTTCGCCTGCTGCGGCAATCCATGCCGAACCGGGCCATCTGATCGGCAGAATCTTCGTTGGACCGGACGCGATTCCACCTCCGTGCCTGTGCGTCCGCCCTAATCTTTGATGAAACGCGGCGGATTGGGCCGTCGCGGCCACATCCGAAGACGAGAGACGCAATGAGCACCGCTCGGCCGAAATTCATCACCTTCGACTGCTACGGCACGCTGATCGATTTCCAGATGGGGCCGGCCGCGCGGCGGGTCTACAGCTCCAGGCTGACGCCCGAGGTGATGGACGGGTTCTACGAGAGTTTCCGCGGCTATCGTCTCGACGAGGTTCTCGGCGCCTGGAAGCCGTTCGTCGAAGTCGTCCACAACGCGGTCGAGCGCAGCTGCAAGGCCTGGAACGTGCCGTTCGATCCGGCCGACGCCCAGCGGATCTATGACGAGATTCCGAGCTGGATTCCGCATCCCGACGTGCCCGCGGGCCTCGCCAAGGTCGCCAAGGAAATCCCGCTCGTCGTCCTCTCTAATTCGATGACGGACCTTATCCCCTATTCCATGGCCAAGCTCGGCGCGCCCTTCCATGCCGCCTATACGGCGCAGGAGGCGCAAGCCTACAAGCCGCTGCAGCGGGCTTTCGAATACATGTTCGACATGCTGGGCTGCGGTCCGGCCGACGTCATGCATTGCTCGTCGAGCCTGCGCTACGATCTGATGACCGCCTACGACATGAAGATCGGCCAGCGTGTCTTCGTGAATCGCGGCCATGAGCCGGGCATCGATTCCTACGGCTATCACGAGATCAAGGACATTGGCGGCTTGCCCGGCCTGCTCGGGCTTTGACGCGCATGCGCGATTTCAATCCCGACAGCGTCGCCTTCGCCAAGGGCCATTTCATCGCCGGCGCCGTCATCGATGAGCCCGGCGAGCGATTATCCGTCGCAAGACCATCCGACGCGGTGGATTATGCGGAATTGCCGGTCGCGTCGGTCGAGACGGTCGATCGCGCCGTCAAGGACGCGACCGAGGCGGTGAAGCGCAGCGGCTGGGCGACGCGGCCGCCGCGCGAGCGGGCGCGCGCCATGCAGCGCTGGGCCGAGCTGATCGAGGCAAAGGCCGAGGAGCTCGGGCAGCTGGAAGCGCTGGGCTCGACCCGGCCGATCGCCCAGGCCGTGACCGGCGACGTGATGGGCACGGCGGAAGGCATCCGCTTCTTCTCCGAATATGCCGACAAGCTCGGCGGCGAGGTCGCGGCGACACGGACCGACCATTTCGGCATGATCGTCTCCGAGCCCTATGGCGTCGTCGGCGCGATCACGCCCTGGAATTTCCCGCTCAGCATGGCGTCCTGGAAGGTCGGCCCGGCGCTGGCGGCGGGCAACGCCATCGTGTTGAAGCCCTCCGAGCTGACGCCGTTCTCGACCGTGCGGCTGGCACAACTCGCCGTCGAGGCCGGTATTCCTGCCGGCATCTTCAATGTCGTGCAGGGCACGGGGGCGGTCACCGGCGATGCGCTGAGCCGCCATCCCGGCATCGCAAAGCTCTCCTTCACCGGCTCGACCCGCACCGGCATCGCGATCATGAAGGCAGCGGCCGAAAGCGGCATCAAGCCGGTGACGCTGGAGCTCGGCGGCAAGAGCCCGCAACTGGTCTTCGCCGATGCCGATCTCGACAAGGCGGCCGACTGCATAGCCGGCTCATTGATCGCCAATGCCGGGCAGGCCTGCGTCGCCGGATCGCGCCTGATCGTGCAGCGGCAGGTCGCTGACGCGCTGGTGGCGGCGTTGAAAAGCCGGCTCGCGCACGTGGCGCCCGGCCCGACCTGGAAATCCTCGACCGGCTTCGCACCGATCATCTCGGAATTGCAGGCGCGCCGGATCGACACCATCCTGGCGCGCAGCCGCGAGCAAGGCGCCGAGCTGCTGCTGGGCGGCAGCCGGATCGAGGGGCATGGCGGCGCGTTCTACCAGCCGACCCTGCTCGCGGGCGTCACGACCGAGAATGCCGCCGTGCGTGAGGAAATCTTCGGCCCGGTCCTCACCATCCAGAGCTTCGAGACGGAGGAAGAGGGTTTCGCGCTCGCCGACCATCCCGAATACGGGCTGGCGGCCGGCGTCTACACCGCCGATCTCGGCCGGGGCCTGCGGGCCGTGCGCCAGCTCAAGGCCGGCACGGTCTGGATCAACCGCTATAGCCGCACGCTCGACTTCATCCTGCCGACCGGCGGCTATAAGAGCTCCGGCATCGGCAAGGATCTCGGCCGGCAGGCTGTCGAGGCCAATCTGCGGCATAAGACAGTGCTGATCGATATCGGGGCGTGAGGCTTCCGTCGGCGCCGCGCGGCCCTCTTCCCTTCTCCCCCATCAAAGTCGGCTGTTGCCGACTTTGACACTTTGGATTGCCCATCTCGGGCAAGCCGAGATGGCTGGGAGAAGGTGGGCCGGCGAAGCCGGGTCGGATGAGAAAAGGAACCGCGCCGGAGCAAGACTTCCCTCATCCGTCAGCGCTACGCGCTGCCACCTTCTCCCCCAGAGGGGAGAAGGCCTCCCCGCGCCCTCTCCGTCAGCTCTAAGCATGACGGCGTAGGAGCATGACATTGATTCCGCTCTAATAGCTCGCCCGCAGCAGGCCGAGGGCGGGGTGAAGCTTGTCGATCGCCTCGATCTCGGCGCGCAACTCGGCGATGATCCAGTCGCGGATCTCTTTCACGATCGGCCGGGCCGGACGGTTGGGCGGCGTCACCAGCACGCAAACACGGGCTCCCGCCGTCAGCCGATCGGAAGCCGGCGTCAGCGCACCCGAGATCAGCGCATGCGAGACGACCGTGATCCAGCCGAAGGCGATACCCTGCCCAAGCAGCGCCGCCTGCACGACGACGGCATAATCGGAGAGGCTCAGCGTCTTGACCGGGCCGGAGCGGCCGGTGGCGAAGGGCGGATACTGGCTCGGCCAGTCCAGCGGGCTGTCGGTCAGCTGGATGATGGTGTTGCCGTCGTCAGTGGAGCCCGGTCCTGCCGATCCAGGCCGACAATAGCCCGGGCTGCAGACCGGCAGCATGACTTCACGGATGACGAGCGAGCCGGGTTGGACAACCTCGTCGGCTGCTGCGAAGCGCATGCCGAGATCGACATTCTCGACCGGGCCGCGCAACGACCCGGCGATCATCTGGAAACGCAGATCAGCGGCCGGAAAGCGCCTCTGGAAGCGGTCCATGCGCGGCATCAGCCAATGCGTGGTGAAGGCCGAGGAGACCGAAAGGGTCACCGTCTCCTTGCCCGCGCGCAAGTGCTCGATCTCGCGCAACCCCACCTCGATGCTGCGGAAACCATCGGAGACGCGACGGTACAGCGTCTCCCCCTCCGGCGTCAGGACCGCGCCCTTGCCGCCGCGCTCGAACAGCCGGACGCCGAGATAACTTTCGAAGCGCGCCAGCATGCGGCTCACCGCCGGCTGGGTGACGTTCAATTCATCCGCCGCGCGCGTGAAGCTGCCGCCCCGGGCCGCCGCCTCGAACACGAAGAGCGCATTGCTAGACGACACCATGCGGCGCAGATCCGACATTACATGAAGTTATGACCTTCCTGATTATTTGGCAATTGCCGTCTCCTGCCGAAACCCCTTTCATGACCCTGTCGAATGCAGCTTGCGGCGACGGGTTCACAGAGGCCCGCGCCACCAGATGGCATGTTCGGGACGGCACCGCCAGGCCATAAGCCAGCCTTATGGCGTAGCCTGAAATCGGTCCTTGTCCGCGCGCGCCAGCAGCCGCTGTATTCATGACGGGAGGGTTTGGAATGGCAGAGTTGGGTGGCGAGCGCGTCGAAATCCGGTCCGCGAGCAAGATCTACGGATCGGTGCGGGCGCTCGACGACGTATCGCTCGATGTCGCGCCCCATGAATTCGTCTCGTTGCTCGGCCCTTCCGGCTCGGGCAAGACCACTTTGCTCGGCATCCTCGGCGGTTTCATCCAGCCTTCGGGCGGGTCGATCCATTTCGGCGGGCGCGACGTCACCTTCACCCCGCCGCACAAGCGCGACATCGGCATCGTCTTCCAGAACTACGC
Organism: Bosea vaviloviae; assembly: GCF_001741865.1. Classification (NCBI taxonomy): domain Bacteria; kingdom Pseudomonadati; phylum Pseudomonadota; class Alphaproteobacteria; order Hyphomicrobiales; family Alloboseaceae; genus Allobosea; species Allobosea vaviloviae. The sequence goes on along the minus strand of NZ_CP017147.1, from coordinate 1,440,445 downwards.
GCTGTTTCCGCATATGAGCGTCGGCGAGAACGTCGCCTTTCCCCTGCGGGCACGGCGACTGCCGAAATCGACCTATGCCGAGCGCGTCAAGGGCGCGCTCGCGATGGTCGATCTTGCCGGCTATGAGGAGCGCGGCATCGCCCAGCTCTCGGGCGGCCAGCGCCAGCGCGTCGCGCTCGCCCGCGCCATGATCTTCGAGCCGCGCCTGATCCTGATGGACGAGCCCTTGTCGGCGCTCGACAAGCAATTGCGCGAGACCATGCAGATCGAACTGCGCCAGCTCCACAAGCGGCTCGGCGCCACCATCATCTATGTCACGCATGACCAGCGCGAGGCGCTGACGATGAGCGACCGCGTCGCCATCCTGAAGGACGGCAAGCTCGTCCAGATCGACGCGCCGACGCGCCTGCACGACCACCCGGCCAACGCCTTCGTGGCGAGCTTCATCGGCGAGGCGACCTTGCTGCCGGTCACGCGGATCGATGCCTCAAGCGTCGCGCTCGCAGGCGCAGTGCTGAAGACCAGCCGCCCGATCGCGCCTAGCGGTGATCTCGTACTGGCGATCCAGACCGAGAAGCTGCTGATTGAGGACGGTACCGGCGCGCCCGAGCGCAACCGCTTCTCGGCCCGCGTGACCGATGTCGTCTTCCAGGGCGAGAGCCTGCGCGTCTTCCTCACGCTCGACGACGGCGCCGCCTTGAGCCTGCGCCAGCCCAGCCATTACGAGGCCGCCCGCCGCATTCCTCCGATCGGCGAGCGCCTCGCAGTCAGCCTGCATCCGCAGGACACGATCATCGTCCCGAAAACGGACGGCTGATCGAGCCTTTTACCCTTCCAATCGTCCAAATCCTTCCAACGATCCAAGAGAAGTCGACGCCATGGCGCTCAGTGATTTCAAGGTTCTCACATTCGATGTCGTCGGCACGCTGATCGACTTCGAAAGCGGCGTTCTCAATGCGGTGCGCCGCATCGGCGGCCCAGCGGCGGCGAAGCTGAGCGATGACGAGATCTTCGCGCCCTATCTCAGGGGGCGCGAGCTCAACTACGAGCGCTCCAGCGAGGTGATGAAGCTGGTCTACATCCACCTTGCCAAGGAACTCGGCCTGCCTGCCGACGAGACCTCCGCCGACTCCTTCCAATACGCCATTCTGCAGCATCCGGCCTTCCCGGATTCCGTCCAGGCGTTGGCGCGGCTGCGCAAGCACTACCGGCTGGTCGCGATGACCAATGCCGACCGCTCGACCTTCACCTTCTATTCGCACACGCTCGGCAACCCGTTCCACGACAGCGTCACCGCCGACGAGGCGGTCCATCCCAAGCCTGATCCGCTGTTCTTCGCCTTCAACCGCGGCCGCCAGTCGGCCTTCGGCTACAAGCAGGAGGAGATCCTGCATGTCGCCCAGAGCCAGTATCACGACATCGGCGTCGCGAAATCGCTCGGCTACAAGACCTGCTGGATCGAGCGGCGCCAGGGCCAGAAAGGTTTCGGCGGCACGCCGGCCGTGCCGGAACTGACCAGGCCCGACTATCATTTCCCGACCCTGGCGGCGCTCGCCGACGCGGTCGAGGCCGAGACGGCGTAAGCGCCGGTGTCCAGCGGAGCGCCCTGGCAGGCCCTCGATCCGGCGCCGTCGCTCTGGCAGGCGACGGCCGCGCCATTGCGCGACCTGCCGCCTCTGCAGGGCGACGCGCAGGCCGATGTCGTCATCATTGGGGCGGGCTATACGGGGCTGTCGGCAGCGCATCACCTGGCGCAAAGCGGCCTCCAGCCGATCGTGCTGGAGGCCAACCGGCCGGGCTGGGGCGCAAGCGGGCGCAATGGCGGCGTCATCACCGCGAAGTTCCGCATCTCCTTCCCCGCCATTGCCGCTGCTTATGGCCGCGACATGGCGCGGCGCATGTACGATATCGCGCTTGAGGCGACCGATATCGTCTCCGAGCTCGTCGATGAATTCGGCATCGAGCACGCGGCCCTGACACGTTCAGGCCAGGTCAAGGCGGCGCATAACCACGAGACCCTGAACTACGCCATCACCGAGGCGCAATGGCTGAAGGCCGAGCTCGGCGACACCACCATGTCGGTGCTCGACGCCGATCAGGTGCGCGAGGAGACCGGCTCGGACGGCTTCGTCGGCGGCGTGCTCAATGCCGGCTCCGGCGGCATCCACCCGCTGAACTACCTGCATGGCTTGGCCAGGGGCGTCACCAAGCGCGGCATCGCGATCCATGCCGGGACGCCGGCCTTGCGGCTGCGGCGCGAGGGCAGCGGCGTGCTGGTCGAGACGCCGGGCGGGACGGTCCGGGCGCGGCAGGCGATCATCGCCACCAACAGCTATTCCGAGCTGACCCCGGCGACGGCCGCGTTCCGCACCACGCTGATCCCGTTCCGCAGCGCCATCATCGCAACCGAAAAACTCTCGCCCAATCTGGCAGCGAGCGTGATGCCGACGCGGCGAACCTATACCGAGACCAAGCGGATGATGCGCTGGTTCCGCGTGGTCGACGACCGGGTGGTCTTCGGCGGACGCGGCGCCTTCGGGAAGCAGGATTCTCCCGCTGCCTTCCGCGCCCTGCACAAGGCGATGACCGGCATCTTTCCGCAGCTTTCGGAGGTGCCCCTGGCCTATCGCTGGTCCGGGCTGGTCGCGATGACGCTCGACTCGGTGCCCCATGTCGGGCGCCTCGACGACCGCGTGATGTTCGCCATGGGCTACAATGGCGCGGGCGTCGCGATGTCGAGCCTGATGGGGCGCTACCTCGCTGCGTTCGCGCGTGGCGAAGCGCCCGATGTCGGGCTGCTCGACGCCGCCCGGATGCGGCGCGTGCCGTTCTACCCGCTTCGAGAACCGGCCGTCCGCATGGTCGCCGGCTGGTATCAGTTTCTAGACGCGATCGGACGGTAGCTCGAAGATCCGATCCAAAAACAGGGGACTAGACATGCTTAAGCACGATTTGGCCAAACGACGCGTGAACACCCGGCTTGCTTGCGCTACTGCAGGTTTCGCCATGGCGCTGATGAGCACGGTCCCGGCATTCGCCGCCGAGCAGATGCTCTTCGTCTCGCAGGGCGGCGCCTATCAGAAGGCGCAGACGATCGCGATCCTCGACCCCGCCGCCAAGAAGCTCGGCATCACCATCAACCAGGACAGCGTGCCCGACGCCTGGCCGATCATGCGCTCCCAGGTCGCCACGGGTAAACCGACCTGGGACGTCGTCGACGTCGCCACCAATTTCTGCCTGCGCGGCGGCGAGCAGGGCATCGTCGAGAAGCTCGACTTCAGCAAGATCCCGAACGCGGCGGCAATGCCGGCGGAATATCGCAGCGACTACTCCATCGCCTACGAATTCTATTCCAGCGTGATGGGCTACAGCCTGAAGAAATTCCCGGACGCGGCCACCGCGCCCAAGACCTGGGCCGATTTCTGGGACGTGAAGAAGTTCCCGGGCCGGCGCTCGCTGCGCAACAACCCGCTCGCCACGCTCGAAGCCGCGCTGATGGCCGACGGCGTCGCACCCGACAAGCTCTACCCGCTCGATGTCGACCGCGCCTTCAAGAAGCTCGAGGAGATCAAGCCCAACATCACCGTCTGGTGGACCTCGGGCGCGCAATCGGCCCAGCTCCTCAACGATGGCGAGGTCGATATGGTGATGGCCTGGAACGGCCGCATCAGCGCGCTGGTCAAGGAAGGCGCCAAGGTCACCTACACTTATAACCAGGGCATCCTGCAGAGCACCTCGCTCTGCGTGCTCAAGGGCGCGCCGAACCTGCCGACCGCGATCAAGTTCCTGAACGAGGCAGTCGACCCGGTGCATCAGGCCAATCTGCCGATGCAGATCGATTACGGCCCGGCGAACCCGAAAGCCTACGACACCGGCGTGATCCCGGCCGCGCGCGTCAAGGAACTGCCGAGCGCGCCGGAGAATGCCAAGGCCCAGGCGCTGATGTCCTATGCCTGGTGGACCTCGGCCGCCGGCGAAGCGGCGGAAAAGCGCTGGCTCGCCTTCGCCCAGAAGTGAGCAGCCGACAGACGTCATTCTCGGGCCGCGCCAGGCGCGGACCCGAGAACCTCTTGCAGGAAATGCTCGGGTCGAGCCCGAGCATGACGGGAGAGACGAGATGAGCGCGATCGACCCATCCCTCCGCTACCTGCGCCGCGAACAGGGGCTGATGCTCCTGCTCGCCTCGCCGGCCGTGATCGTGATCGTGGCGCTCGTCGTGCTGCCCGTGGGCTGGCTGATGGGCCAGTCCTTCTATGATGGCGGCTTCACGCTGGAGCACTACAAGCGCATCTTCAGCGAGGACATCTATTGGCGCAGCTTCCTGCTGACCTTCCGCATCGCGTTCACGGTCACGGTCCTGACGCTCATCCTCGGCTATCCCGTCGCCTATGCCGCCGCCCATGCCAAGCGGCCCTGGGACATGCTGATCCTGTCCTTCGTGATCCTGCCGTTCTGGACCAGCGTCCTGGTGCGCGCCTATGCCTGGCTCGTGCTGCTGCAACGCACCGGCGTGGCCAATCAGGTGCTCGAACGGTTCGGACTGATCAGCGACCCGCTGGCGCTGGTGCATAACGAGCTCGGCACGGTGATCGCGACCGTCCACATCCTGCTGCCCTTCATGGTGCTGCCGCTCTACTCGACCATGCAGAAGATCCCGCGCGAGTTGATGCTGGCCGGGGCGAGCCTCGGCGGCGGGCCGCTCCATACCTTCCTGCGCGTGTTCCTGCCACTGTCCCTGCCTGGCGTCGTCGCCGGGCTGACGCTGGTCTTCGTGCTGACGCTCGGCTTCTACATCACGCCGGAGCTGCTCGGCGGCGGCCGGACGATCATGATCTCGATGGTCGTGAGCCGGAATGTCGAGCTCTACAATCAATGGGGCGCGGCGAGCGCGATCGGCGTCGTGCTGCTCGTCTGCGTGCTGGCGATCTTCATGTTGGTCAGCCGCATCATCCCGCTCGACAAGATGCTGGGGCAGAAATGAACCGTCCTCTCCTCCCGCGTCTCGCCTTTTGCCTCTTCGTCGGGCTGGTGCTGGCCTATCTGATCGTGCCGCTCGCGATCATCGTGCCGATGTCGTTCTCCGGCACGCGCTTCCTGACCTTCCCGCCGCCGTCCTTCTCGCTGCGCTGGTATGAGGAGTATTTCGGCAACCCGGCCTGGATGCAGGCGACCAGGGTGAGCCTGACGATCGCGGCGCTGACGGTGGCGCTCGCGACGCCGCTCGGTGTAGCCGCCGCCTATGCCATCAGCAATTCGCAAAGCCGGCTGATGCGCTCGTTCCACATGGTGCTGATGCTGCCGCTGATCGTGCCGATCATCATCATCGCGATCGGCATCTTCTTCGTCTATGCGAAGGTCGGCCTGATCGCGACGCTGCCCGGGCTCGTTCTCGCCAATGTCATGCTCGGCCTGCCCTATGTCATCACCTCGGTGGTCGCCGGGCTGCAGAGCTTCGATCCGGCGCAGGAGATGGTGGCGCGCAGCCTCGGCATGAACCGCCTGCGCGCCTTCCTCACCGTGACGCTGCCGCAGATCAAGGCCAGCGTCTTCGCCGGCGGCATCTTCGCCTTCATCTCGGCGATCGACGAGACGATCATCTCGCTCTTCGTCTCGGGCGGGCAGTATCAGACGCTGACGCGGCGGATGTTCACCGCGCTGCGCGACGAGATCGACCCGACCATCGCCTCGATCTCGACCTTGCTGACGGCGGCCTCCTTCGTGCTCGTGCTGCTGGCGATGAGCGGGCAGAAGAAGGCGGCGGCGTAGCCGTCATTGCGAGCGCAAGCGAAGCAATCCAGGGGGCGGCAGCGCTCTACGTCCCCTGGATTGCCTCGTCGCTACGCTCCTCGCAATGACGGATGACGCGGCGGCGTCAGTGGCGCCAGTCCTAATGGCGATAATAGGCTCCCTGTCCGTGAGCACCGGAAGCGCAGAAAGCTGCGTCAGACGGCCTCCGGAGTAGAGTTTCGGGACAGGCTCATTGGCGCCAGTCCTGGTAGCGGTAGTATGCGCCAACAAAGGGCAGGAACCAGGGCGGGCCGAAATGACCGGGCACGGCCGGCCAGTCGAGCCCCGCCAGCGGGTTCGCCTTGGCGTCGCCGCCCATGACGCGCGCCATGATCTGCCCCATATGCACCGACATCTGCGTGCCATGGCCGCTATAGCCCAGCGCGTAGAACAGGCCGTCGCGCTCGCCGGCGCGCGGCAGGCGGTCCGAGGTCATGTCGACCAGCCCGCCCCAGCAATAATCGATGCGTGTGCCGGCAAGCTGGGGGAAGAGCTCCAGCATCCGCGCCTGCAGGATCGCGCCGCTCTTGGCGTCCGATTTCGGGCTCGACAGCGCAAAGCGTGCCCGCCCACCGAAGATCAACCGGTTGTCGTGCGTCAGGCGGAAGTAATTGCCGATATTCTTGGTCGTCGTCGCGGTGCGCCGCGTCGGCATGATCGAGGTCGCGAGATTATCCGAAAGCGGCTCGGTCGCGATGATGAAGCTGCCGACCGGAACGATGCGCCGCCGCAACCAGGCGAAGGGGCCCTGCCGGGAGGCGCCGGTCGCCAGCAGGACCTGCCCGGCCTCGATCTCGCCACGCGTCGTCACGACCCGATGCGCGTTGCCGTTCAAGCGGTGAAGGCCGGTCACAAGGGCATTCTCAAAGATGCCGGCGCCGCGCCGCGCCGCCGCATTCGCAAGGCCCGCGCCGAAGCGGCCCATATGCATATGGGCGCCGCGCGGGAAGACCAGACCGCCATGGAAGCCGTCCGAGCCGATCTCGCTCCTGGTCTCCTCCGGCCGCACGATGACGAGATCGGGTTCGACCGTGCGCTGCAGCAATTCGGCGCTTTTTTCGAGCTTGGCGAAATGCGCAGGCTTGGCGGCAAGCTTGATCTTGCCGGTGCGACGGAAATCGCAATCGATCGCCTCCTCCGCGACCAGCGCCTCGACCTGATCGACGGCGGCGTCAAAAGCGCGGTAGAGCGCGCTCGCACGTTCAAGCCCGAGACTCGCGGCCAGGCCACCGAGATCATGCGCCGTACCGTTGTTGCAATGCCCGCCATTACGGCCCGACGCCTCGCCAATGACGCGGCCTGCTTCCAATACAGCTACGCTCGCGCCGGATTTCGCCAGCGCCAGCGCCGCCGACAGGCCGGTGAAACCGCCGCCGACGATGGCGACATCGACCTTGCCGGCGAGTGGTCCAGCCGTATCCGCATCGAAACGCGGCGCCGAATCGAGCCAATAGGGTTCCAATTTCATGAGCATACGGGTCCGCGCGTCGGCATGAGCTATCAGGGTCCGTGAAGCGTATCGAGCCAATTCAAGGCAAACGTCGACCCTGGATCAGATCCAGCCCCGCCGCCTCAGCTTGCACCAAGTTAAGCCTCTGTATTGTATGAATTTTACTATTCTCGAATGCTCCCGACGGACCTATACTTACGTTCCATTTCGCACGAGGCCAGCAGCGGTGGTTTACAGAACGGCCAAGCGCAAACTCGACTACGACATCGACATCCGGGCGATGACCGAGGCCGATCTGGTGCAGGCGCATCAGCTTTCGATCGGCGTCGGCTGGCCGCACCGCCCTGAGGATTGGCGGCTGGTGCTCGAGGTCGGACACGGCTTCGTTGCCTGCGACGCGATCGGACGCGCGCTCGGCTCGGCGATGTGGTGGCCCTTCGGCGAGCATTTCGCCACCTGCGGCATGGTCATCACCTCGCCAAGGCTGCAAGCGCAAGGTGCGGGGCGGCGCCTGATGGACACGATCTTCGAACAGTCCGGCGCGCGCGATCTGCGCCTCAATTCGACGAGGGCCGGCTATCGGCTCTATCGCTCGCTCGGCTTCGAGCCGGTCGGGCGCATCTTCCAGCACCAGGGCCGGGCCCAGCTTTCAGAGCTCCCGACAGGGGACGAGATTGCAGTGCGCGACATCGTCGCAGGTGACCGCGAAGCCATCACCCGGCTCGACGGCATGGCCTATGGCGCGGACCGGGCGAGGGTGATCGCGGCCTTGATGGCGCAATCGGCCGGGACGATCGTCGAGCGCAATGGCGAGGTCGTCGGCTTCGCGCTGTGCCGGCGCTTCGGCCGCGGCCATGTCGTCGGGCCGATCGTCGCCGAGGGCGACGCGATGGCGATCGCGCTGACGAGGCCGCATGTCGCCGCGCATGAAGGCGCCTTCCTGCGCGTCGATACCGCCCAGGAGCAAGGCTTGTTCGGCGGCTTCCTCGAAGCCAGCGGCATGACGATCTTCGACAGCGTGACGACGATGATCCGCGGCCGCAATCACGGTGCGCAGGGCGCGGCACGCACCTTCGGACTGGTCAACCAGGCCTTGGGCTGACCTGGCGCTGGGCTGAGCCCTTTGTTTTGTCGCGTTTTCTTCACGCGAACCGGTGTCCACTTCGCTCGAAAACGCTCTGGAGATCAGACTTCGAACAGCACCGGCAGCGGGTAACCCGATTTCTGGATCGGCGTCTTGATGACGATGTAGCTGAAATATTTCGAGATGCCGAGATTACGGTCGAGCAGCGTCTCGATCAGTGACTGGTAGTGCGTCAGCCCGCGCGTCACGAACTTGACCAGATAATCGTAGCCGCCGCTGACCAGATGGCATTCCACCACCTCGTCGACCCGTCGCAGCGCGGTCTCGAAGCGGATGAAATACTCTTTGGTATGGTCGGCCAGCGTGATCTCGGTGAAGACCGTGATGGTCTCACCGAGCTTCTGCAGGTTGATCGTCGCGCCATAGCCGGAAATGAAACCGGCCTGCTCCAGCCGCTTCACCCGCAGCAGGCAGGGGCTTGGCGACAAGCCCACAGCATCGGCCAGGGTGACATTGGTCATCCGGCCATTGTTCTGGAGTTCGACCAGAATCTTCATGTCGATGCGGTCGAGCCGCACGCCCGGTGTCACGACGAAAGCCTCACCATCACGCTCCTCAAGCCGGACATTCCCGTCTCGCCCGCTGGGAGAGCCTAGACGGTTCGGTTGGCCTCGGCAAAGCGAGGATCATGCCGGCATCGCCGCGCTTACCGCAGCTCCGCCTTGACCTCGGGAATGGCGAGCATGTCGTCGAGCGTCTGGCGCAGGCGCGCGACGATCAGGTCGATCTCGCTCTCGCTGCAGCACAGCGGCGGGGCGAGCCCGATGATGTCGTCGCCGAAGGCCCGGAAGATCACGCCATTGGCGTAACCACGCGCAAAGAGATGCTCCGGCAGCCTGGCCGCGCGGGAGAATTTCTCCTTGCTCGCCTTGTCGGCGACGAGCTCGATGCCGGCGAGCAGGCCGCGCGCCCGGACCTCACCGACGAGGGGATGGTCGGCGAGCGTTGCCAGCTTCTTTTCGAAATAAGCGCCGACGCGCTGGCCATTGGCGAGGATGCCGCCCTCGTCATAGAGCCGCAGCACCTCGAGCGCGACGGCGGCCGAAACGGGATGGCCGGAATAGGTCTGGCCATGGCCGACCAGCCCACCGTCGGGGGCATTGTCCTTGATGCCCTTGTAAACCTTCTCGCCGATCGCAAGCGCACCCAGCGGCGCATAGCCCGAGGTCAGTCCCTTCGCCATCGTCATCATGTCAGGCACCACGCCTTCCGCCTCGCAGGCGAACATCGGCCCGGTGCGGCCGAAACCGGTGATAACCTCGTCGGCCAGGAAGAGGATGTCGAGTTCGGCCGCCGTATCGCGCATCGCCTTGAGCCAACCCTTCGGCGGCACGATGACGCCGCCGGAGCCTACGACCGGCTCACAAAAGAAGGCCGCGACATTGTCCGCTCCGAGCTCCTCGACCTTGGCGCGAAGCGAGGCGACGCTGGCCGCGATCACCGCCGCATCGTCGGAACCGGTGGGGTTGCGATAGGCGTAAGGAGCGGCAACGTAGTGGCGGACATGGGAGGGGAAGTCGAAATTGGCGTGGAAGGCCGGCAGCGCGGTGACGCCGGCGCCCGTCGAGCTCGAGCCGTGATAGCCACGCTCCAGCGAGAGGATGGCCTTCTTCGTCGGCCGGCCGGTGACATTGTAGTAGAACTGGATGAGACGCAGCGCGCCGTCGATCGCATCCGAACCGCCCAGCGAGAAATAGATGTGGTTGAGGTCGCCGGGGGTGAGTTCGGCGAGCTTGGCCGCGAGCAGGATCGTCGGCTCGCTGCCGAAGCTGAAATAGCCGGTCGCATAGGGCAGTTCGCGCATCTGCGCGGCTGCCGCCTCGACGATGCTCTCATGCCCATAGCCGACATTGACGCACCAGAGGCCGGCGAAGCCGTCGATCAATTCATGCCCGTCCGCATCCGTGATGAAGGCGCCCTTGGCCGACTTCAGGATGGTGACGCCGCGCTTCTCGTGACCCGCCCAGTTTGCCACCGGGTGGACCCAATGCATGCGGTCGAGAGCTTCGAGCGAATTGACGGTCATGGGCACAGGCCTTGGTGAGTGGATGTACTGGAGCAGGAGGGATCGGGCGCGTCAGACCGCAGCGGCCTGGATATAGGTGCCGCGTGCGGCCCGAGGCCTCTCGGGCTGCGCCAGATCGCGCAGATAGCGACCGGGCGTCACGCCGCAGATGCTCTTGAAATGGCGCGAGAGATGGCTCTGGTCGAAGAAGCCGGCCTCGGATGCGGCCTGCGCCATCGGCACGCCCTCGCGCAGCAGCGCCTTGGCATGGCGAATGCGCCGGTGACAGATGAAGCGATGCGGCGTCAGGCCGACCTGCCGGCGAAACACCGTGACGAAGCGACAGACGCTCAGGCCCGCGAGAACGGCGAGATCCTCGAGATAGACGCTGTCGGTGAAATGCCGCTCGATATGGACAAGCGCACGCCGGATTCCGGGATTGACCCCGGGCGGGAGCTTTTCACCGAGATCAAGAACGGGCTCTTGCATGGATCAGCTTTCCTCGCTCACGGCACTGATGCCGCTTCGTCACAAGGCTAGAGGCAAGCCGCCATGCTGTCGGCGCGACGTGGCGGGCTGCGATGACATCCCCTGCGCTATTGGCTCGCGGCGACAGCAGATCATGCTTTGAGCGCTCACGATCGCCCCATGGGCAATAGACCTACCCACGCAGAGGTGCCTCGGCACGGTGGCCCGCTGGAGCCGGATGATTTCAGATGGCATCACGAAGTGATCCCAGCTGAAATCTGAATCCGTCTCTCATCTAAAAGTGAGAGCAGGATGCCGTCTTCCGGCTAGATCATGCCGGCGATATGGCTGGTGATCAGCACGCGGGGATCGCTCCAGAGCGCATGGCCCTTGGGAAGCTCCGCCTCGGAGGAGACGTCCAGCACAGCGGCCGAAACCTGGCCGTCGTCGAGCGCGGCGTGCAGCGCATCCTGATCGAGATGATCGCGGCCGCCCGCACTCAGCAGCCTCGCACCACGCGGCAGTTTTGCAAAAAGCGCGGCATCGAGGCCGACGCGCGCCTCACCGGCCGGCGGCGGCAGGCACACCAGGATCTCGCTGCGGGCGAGAAATTGCGCCATCTCGTCGGGACCGGCTGAACAGGCGACGCCGTCGATCTCGCACCGCGAACCGCTCCAGCCCGCGACCTGGAAGCCAAAGCCGGCGAGCTTGCGGCAAGCGGCCTCGCCAAGCACACCCAGCCCGAGAACGCCGACTTTGCGGCTCGAAGCCGGCAAGATCCGCATCTGCTGCCAGCCCTGGCTGCGCTGCATGGCGATATAGGGCACGAGGTCGCGATGCAGCGCCAGCACCGACATGGTGACATATTCGACCACGCCATCGACGATGTCCGGCTGGCCGGATTTGGAGAGAAGCGCCATCATGTCCGCCTTGATCCTTTCGCACCCGGCCGGCTGAGACTCAGCCGAGTGCCTGGTTGATCACCGCGTAGAGCCGCGCGGGGCCTGACGGAACCGGTTTCTCGCCGCGCACCATCGAGGTCACGGGGCCTGCAGGTTTCAGGCCGCTTTGCATCAGCCAATCCTCCAGCCCGGTATCCAAGGGAACATCGATCCGCACGAACTGGCCGCGTTGCTCATGCAGCCAATGCGCGATCAGGATTTGCGCGTCGCCGCCATTGGCGGCGACCACCGGGCCGATGACATGCCCCCGGCCGAAACGACGCAAGACGCTGAAGCCGACGGGCTTGCCGTCTCGCTCCAGCACGATGCATTCGCCGCACGCGAGGAGCACCGCGAGCGCCGGTTTGCGCGCCAGTCCCGTCGCCTGCGTATCGAACCGCTCCAACAGCGGCAGGTCATCGGGGCCGCCAAGGCGCAGCGTCTCGCCCGGCTGCAGTACCGGCGCGGCGTTGGCGCGCGATTCGCCATGATACTGGAGCACGCCGCCCCAGGGCACGAAGCCGTTCCTGGCGTAAAGCGGCTCGCCCGCCACCGTGGCGTTGAGCAGTTGCGAGCGCCCCTGCGTCTGTTCGAGCAGCGCGTGTATCAAGCGCTTGCCGATGCCGCCGCCCTGCTGCGCGGGCAAGACGATGATCGAGCCGAGCGTGGCGTGGGTCTCGCCATAGGGCCACCACAGCGCCGACGCCACGATCTCCTCGCCCAGCGTCGCGACGACGCCATGGCCGAGACCGATCAACATCTCCCAATCCTCGACGCGGTGCGGCCAGCCGACGGCGCGCGACAGCGCCTGGCAGGCGGCAGCATCGGCCAGCGCAACCTCGCGCAGGATCAGAGCCTCTTGAGGGGCAGTGTCAGACATGACGGACTCCAGGGCCAGGACCGCGGCGCGAGCGCTCACGCTCAGCCGGCGACCTCCTGCACGACATAGAATTTGGCGACATGAACGCTGCTGTCCCAGGCGCAAGGCGCGCCATGGGCGACGAAGACGCTGTCGCCTTGATCGACGCGCGTGACGGTTCCATCCGGCCCGGTCAGATCGATGCTGCCCGTCACCACATGCATCAGCTCGTTGAGGCGGTGCGGGCGCAAAATCCGGCGATAGGGCGTCGAATCCCAGGTGCCGGCCCGGAAGCGCGTGGCCTCGTCGGTGAAGGCGTTGAAGCTGCGGCATTGCGGCGTCGGCCCGACCAGCGCCTCGACCGGCGGCGCGGCGGAGGGCGAAAGCGGTGCGTCCGCCAGGATCTCCTGCAGACCCGGCGCAGCCGAGCTCGCTCCGCTGGCGGCGCAGAAGACGAGGCGCGTGCCGGGCTCCGCCTCGACCTTCACAGCGGTTCCGCGCGCGATCACGGCGCCGCGGCCAGGCGAAAGCTCCAGGGCGGCCTTTCCGGGCTCGGCAAGACGCAGATGGCCGGCGACGACCACGACGAATTCGGTGTGCGGAAACGCCGCGCTCTCATAGGCACCCGCCAGATTCACCCGGCCCGCAGTCATGGCGTCAGGGCCCATCCAGGCGATGTCGCGCCCAGCGCCGAAGGGGTCGTTCTCGCCCAGCGCGGCCGACCGGAAGGGGGTGGCGAGCGGCGCATCGCCAGCCCGGTTAAGAAGAAGGATTCCTGAGGACATCAGCCGCTGTTCCGTCATTCGAGATGCTTCCGAGCTAACGCGAATAACCCAGCCGTGATTGGACGGTTTTGTCGGCGTGCGCCGGAAGTGCTCCATGCGCGGCTGATCCGGCTCAGAGTGTCCGGGTCAGAGCGTCCGAGTCACCTTGTTGAGATGCGGGGGATTGTCGGGATCGAGCCCGCGCGCAACCGCAAGCGCGGCAATGCCGCCATAGAAAGCCCGCGCCTGGACCAGCGGGGCGAGCGCGGGAGAGACGTTCGACGGCATCGGCAGGGCCGTACCGACATTCCGGCCATGTCCGGCATAGGCGACCTCGGCGCCGAAGCGCGCGAGCGCCGTCGCGACGGACAAGGTGCTGTCGCGCCCCTCATCGGCTGGATCGAGCACGATCGCCGGGAAGCCCAGACCGACCAGCGCCAAGGGCCCATGCAGCACCTCAGCCGCGCTGAAGGCTTCGGCGTGGATGCGGCAGGTTTCCTTGAACTTCAGCGCCATTTCCTGCGCAATGCCGAGGCCGAGGCCACGGCCGATCACATAGAGGCTGGCGGCATCCTTCAGCCCGGCGAACATGGGCGACCAGTCGCAATCGCCCGCCTCAGTGAGCCGCCGCGGCGCCTGCTCCAAGGCGGCGACGAGCGCCTCGTCCTGACTCCAGGCCGCCGTGAGATGAAGGAAGGCGATGCAGGTGGCGAGGAAGCTCTTCGTCGCAGCGACGCTTTTCTCCGGCCCCGCCCGCAGCGGAACCAGCACATCGACCAGGCCCGCCAGCGGCGAAGCCTCGTCATTGACTAAGCCGACCACCAGCGCGCCGCCGCGCTTGGCGGCCTCGGTCAAGCGCAAGGCGTCGGGGCTATGGCCGGATTGCGAGACGGCGATGAACAACGCGCCGGAGAGATCGAGCTTGCCGCCGTAGACCGAGGCGAGGCTCGGGCCGAGCGATGCCACCGGCAAGCCCAGCGTCCGCTCGATCAGGTATTTGCCATAGGTCGCGGCATGGTCCGACGAGCCGCGCGCACAGCTTGCGACGAAGGCGGGTCTTTGCCGGCGCAAGCGCTCGCCAAGCTCTGCCATGACCACGGCATTGCCCATGATCTGCCTTTCGGCGACCAGGGCGGCCTCGGCGGCCTCGCTCGTCAGAAGCGCTTCAGGCATCGATGCGACCATGCTCCTCGAGCAGCGTCTTGCTGATATCGGCGACCCGGCCGCGAGCGAGCCGTATACCGGCGCCGCCCACGCCCTGGACGGAGAGCGTCCCGCAGGCGATCCCCTCGGCAAGGGCCTGGCCCGGTGGACGTCCCGCGATCCAGGCCGCGATGAAGCCGGCATTGAAGGCATCGCCCGCGCCAGTGGTGTCGAGAACCGGGCCGCCCTGTGGCGCGGGCAGGTTCAGGCTCTGCTCGCGCTGGAACAGGCGTGCACCGGCCGCACCATCCTTGACGACGACGACGGGGAAATGACGAGCGAGCCGGCGGCCCGCCTGGTCGAGATCCTCGCAGCCGGCAATCGCCCGGGCCTCGGAGGCGTTGGGCAGGAAGATATCGGTGCCGGTCGAGCGCAGGACGAGATCGGGATCGTGGATCAGGGCGTCGTCCCAGCTCGGATCGAGCGAGACGGTGAGGCCTGCGAGCTTGGCGAGGGAGACCAGTTCCGGACTCTCGGCAAGCGTCGCGAATTCGGCGATGTGCAGATGGCGCGCCTCGGCATCCGCCAAGGCGGCTTCGAGGGTGGTGGGCCGCGCCTTCCCGGCCCGGCGCGACAGGAAGGCGCGTTCGCCTGCTTGCACCATCACCACGGTGGGTTGCGGCCCGGCATCGCAGGCCCGCTCGAGCCAGCGCAGATCGACGCCGCTCTGCTGCAGCGCCGGCGCGATGGCCTCCGACAAGGGATCGGTTCCGATGCGCGCGAGCAGCGCCGCCCGCTCGCCAAGCGATGCCAGATGGGCCGCCGTGATAAAGCCGCCGCCCCCGGGCACGACCGAAACCTCCTTGGCGAAGCGCTCCTCGCCGAGCCTGGGCAGCGCCTCCAACCCGCGGAAGACGAGATCGCAATAGAGCCGGCCGATGCTGAGGACGAGATTGCGTCCGCCGTTCATAGTGCGCGCTCGCTTGCAGCATCGAACAGCGTCAAGGCAGCCACGGGCGCGCCAAGCCGCACGGCATCGCCGACAGCAGGCGGCGACTTGGCGGGAGCCGAGGCCAGGATCAGCCCGCCGCCGAACTCGACATGGACGAAAGTCTCGGAGCCGAGCGGCTCGATCACCGCCACAGTGCCGGTCAGCACGAGATCGGCCGGCTCATCGCCCGCCAGAACGCGCAATTGCTGCGGCCTGACGCCGACAAGGACATCCGCGGGGATCTCCCCTGGGCTGCCCGGCAAGGCGACCGGTTTCTCGCCCAGTGTCAGCGTCGCTAGCCCGGCCTGGGTCGTCACGCACCCAGGCAGGACATTCATGGTCGGCGAGCCGATGAAGCGGGCAGTGAAGACATCGGCGGGCTTCTCGTAAAGCTCCATCGGCGCACCAACCTGGAGGATGCGGCCATCGCGCATCACGACGATGCGATCGGCCAGCGTCATCGCCTCGACCTGGTCATGCGTGACGAAGACGATGGTGGTGCCGAGCCGCTGGTGCAGGCGCTTGATCTCCAGCCGCATCTGCGCGCGCAATTGCGCGTCGAGATTGGAGAGCGGCTCGTCGAAGAGGAAGACCGTGGGATTGCGCACCATGGCGCGGCCGATGGCGACGCGCTGGCGCTGGCCGCCGGACAAGGCCGAGGGCCTGCGCTCCAGCAGCGGCTCCAGCCCGAGAATGCCGGCGACCTGCTCGACCCGCTTGCGCTTCTCGGCCTTGTCGAGCTTGGCGGTATGGAGGCCGAAGCCGATATTCTCGGCGACGCTCATATGCGGGTAGATCGCATAGTTCTGGAACACCATCGCGATGTTGCGATCCTTCGGCTCCAGCCGGTTCACGACCCTGCCGCCGATGCTGATCTGCCCGCCGTCGATGTCCTCCAGCCCCGCGATCATGCGCAGCGTCGTCGACTTGCCGCAGCCTGACGGGCCGACGAAGACGACGAACTCGCCATCGGCGACAGTGAGGTCGATGCCGTGGACGACCTGCGTCGCGCCATAGCGCTTGACCAGCCCTTGAAGTTCGATACCCGCCATTACGCCGTTTCCATCAGAGCGGCGAAGGCCGCGTCGAGTTCCTGCCGTGCAGCCTGTTCGCGCATGGCGATGTCGGCTGCAGCGCCATCAGCCGCATCGAGCCTGGCGCGATAGCCCGCCAGCGCCTTGCCCAGCGCCTGCGGACCCGGCCCGCCGAAGCGCTCACGCACCGCGACGAAGTTCTCCGGCGAGACCACGCCCGCGAAATCGCCTGCCGTCAGCGCCGGCTCACGGCCGGTGTGATGGCGGAAGGCCTCAAGGAAGGGGGCATAGCCATCGCGCGGCAGATCGCCATCGAGCGCGACGACGGCACGCGCGACGCTGGCTGCAATCTCATGCGCGGCTCGGAAGGAGAGCCCCTCGCGGCGCACCAGCGTATCGGCGAGTTCGGTGATGGTGATGCAGGAGCGGCGGATGTTCTCGGCGACACGGCGGCCGTCGACGCTCATCGATGGCAGCAGCGCGGCGAGCAGATCGAGCACGCGCTCGCCCGTGGCGAAGGCCTGGTAGCCGGCCTCGTTGGTCTCGCCTTCCGCGTCGTTCATGTCGGTGAAGGGGGTGTTGTGGACGACGTCCCTGACCAGCCGGGCGCGCGCCATCGCCTGCGAAGAGAGATGGCGCAGATGTTCGATCGGCACCGGATTGCGCTTCTGCGGCATGATCGAGGAGATCTGCACGAAGGCGTTGGGCACATAGAGCTGGCCGACCTCGAAGGCAGTCCAGACCTGGAGATCCTGGATCAACCGGCCGAGATGCAGGAAGACCAATTCGACCGCGCTGTAGGTCGCGGTGACGTAGTCGATCGCGGCGATGCAGCCATAGGAGTTCTCCAATGGCTCGGCGAAACCCAGAAGCTGCGCGACACGGGCCCGGTCGAGCGGGAATCCGGAGGTGGTGATCGCGGCTGCGCCCATCGGCGAAAGGTCGAGCAATTCGCGCGCCTGCATCAATCGCTCATGATCGCGCAGCATCACCTCGATGGCCGCCGCCAGATAATGCCCGAAGGTCGTCGGCTGGGCCGGCTGGCCATGGGTGTAGGCGACGATCAGCGTCGCCTTCTCGCGCTCAGCCAGGGCCAGCGTCGCGGCGATCAGCGCGCGCAGCTTGGCCGCAAGCCGGTCGAGGCGCGGCTTCAGCGCCAGCTTGAACAAGGTATGGTCGATGTCGTTGCGCGAGCGGCCGGTGTGCAGACAGCCAGTGTCGTCGGGGCTGAGCCGCTTGCGCAGCTCCGCTTCGATCAGGAAGAAGAAATCCTCGACCTCGCCGGTATAGCTCAGCGCGGCCGGGTCGATCTCGGCATCGATCTCATCGAGCGCCCTAGCGATACGGCCAGCGGTCTCGCGCGGCAGGATGCCGGTCTCGGTCAGCATGACGAGATGGGCGCGGTCGATGGCGCGGAAACCCTCGACATGGTGCGTCTTGGCCCCGTCGAAGAGCGGGCGCAGCACGGTTTCCTTGTAGACCGGATCGGGGAAGACGGAGGCGTCGCTCAGGCGCGGATCTGCATGTCTGCTCATCGGATCAACCCTTCAGACCGGCCATCACCACGCCGCGCACGATGTAGCGCTGCAGCACGAGGAAGACCGTCAGCGTCGGCAGCGTCGCGAGCGCCGCGCCCGTCATGATCAGCTCCCACTGGATCTGCGACTCCACGGCGAAGCTCGATAGGCCGACGGGCAGCGTGTAGAGTTCCTTGCTGGTGGTCACGATCAGCGGCCAGATGAAGGCCGTCCAATTGCTCAGGAAGGTGAAGATCGCGAGCGCCGAGAGCGCCGGCGTCACCAGCGGCATGGCGATGCGCCAGAAGATCGCAAATTCGTTGAGGCCGTCGACGCGGGCGGCTTCGAGGAAGTCGTCGGGCACCGTCTCGAAGAACTGCTTCATCAGGAAGGTGCCGAAGGCCGTCATCATGCCCGGGAACATGATGCCCCAATAGGTGTCGAGCCAGCCGAAATTCCGGGCCATGACGTACCAGGGAATGACCAGCATCTCGGTCGGGATCATCAGCGTCGAGAGGATCGCCAGGAAGACGATGTAGCGTCCGCGGAACTGGAATTTCGCCAGGGTGTAGCCGACCAGGCTGTCGAAGAAGACGTTCGACAGCGTCACCGCCGTGGCGATGCCCAGCGAATTGCCGAACCAGCGCAGGAAGCGCCCATCGGACAGCACCGTGACATAGTTGTCGAGCGTCGGATGGGCCGGCACCAGTCTGAGATCGTAGACCTCGGAGGCGTCCTTCAGCGAGGTCGAGAACATGAAGAGCAGCGGCGTGATCATCAGCACGCCGCCCGCGAGCAGCAGCAGCCAGATGGCGATGCGGCCGGGCTGGAAACGGCCAGACTTGGCAAGAGCAGACTTGGCAAGAGCAGACTTGGCAAGAGCTGGCATGGCAAAGGACAGCGCGGCCATCAGCGGTCCCTCAGCAGGCGCAATTGCAGGAAGGAGACGGCGAGCAGGACGAGGAAGAGCACCACCGTCTGCGCCGCCGCATAGCCCATCTCGAAGGAGGAGAAGGCGGTCTGGTAGATCATCAGCACCAGCGGCTTGGTGGCGTTCAGAGGCCCGCCGGGATCGCCGCTCGTCATGTTGTAGACCTGGTCGAAGATGCGCAGGAAGCCGATCGAAGAGAACACGACGAGGAAGATGATCGTCGGTTTCAGCAGGGGAATCGTGATCCGGCGCAGGATCGTCAGATTGGAGACGCCGTCGATGCGGGCCGCCTCGTAATAGGTGTTCGGGATGGCGCGCAGGCCGGCGAGGAAGATCACCACCTGGAAGCCCAGCCCCGCCCAGATTGCCGGCGCCAGCACCGAGGGCAGAGCCTGGCTGGTCGAACGCAGGAAGGGCTGCTGCGGCAGGCCGAAGCTTGAGAGCAGATCGTTGATCATGCCGATCGGCACCGGCTGGTAGAACCAGCGCCAGACCCAGGCCATGGCAGCCGCCGTCGTCAGGAAGGGCAGGAAATAGAGCGCCCGGATGAAGCCGTGCAGGAAGCGGACGCGGTCGAGGTGATAGGCGATGGTGAAGGCCAGGATCAGGCTCACCGGCGTGCCGATGGCGAGATAGAGCACGGTGTTGCGAAAGACCTGCCAGAACACGACATCGGCCCAGAGCCGCTGGAAGTTCGACAGCCCGACGAATCCGGGCTTGGAGAACAGGTTCCAATTGGTCGTCGACAGATAGAACGCCTCGACCGTCGGATAGAAGCGGATCAGCGCATAAAACAGGATCGGGACGGCCAGGAAGGCCCAGGCCCAGACGACCTGCTTCCGGCGCAGGGAGAGCCCGCCCCAAAAGCGGCCGCCGGAGATTTCCTGTTGGATTGGCATGCTCATAACGACGAGATCTGACTCTAGGGGAAACTGTTTTGGCTCGCCTCGCCACGTCATTCCGGGCGGAGCGAAGCGGAGGCCCGGAATCCATCGGAGGGTTCCGGAGCTCTAGGATGGATTCCGGATCGGGGCGGCTTCGCCGCTTGTCCGGAATGACGACGCGGTTCCGAGGAAACTCGCCCCTACTTCTTGTAGAACTTGTCGAGGATCGCCTGTTCGGCCTTGGCTGCATCGGCGAGCGAGGCCTTGGCGTCCTGGTTCTGGATCAGCACGCGGTTGATCATGTCGAGCGAGACCTGGCGCTGGCCCATCTCGTCGACGAAGACCGTGGCATGGGAATAGTTCAGCGCCTTCAGGAAAGGCCCGTAGATCGGGTGATTCAGGTTCTTCTCGGTCTCGGCCGCGGCCTTGCGGGCCGGCAGTTCGCCGACGGTCTCGAGCCAGAGCTGCATCGCTTCCGGCGTGGTGACGAAGGCCATGAACTTCTTGGCGGCTTCGAGCTTCTCGCCGGTGGGCTTGGCGGTGATGGCGTTGACCCAGTAGCTGGCGAAGTTCGCCTTCTTGCCGTCGGCGCCCGCCGGCAGTTCGGCGACGCCCCATTCGAAGGCCTTGATCGCTCCGAACCCGCCGAGCCGGAACGAGCCGTCAATGGTCATCGCGGCGCGGCCGGCGCGGAAGGCGGCCTGACCTTCATCCATGAAGCCGACCTGGCCGACCTTGTGGACGCGCTGGAGATCGGCATACCAGTTCAGGGACTTGGCGCCGGCCTCGCTGTCATAGGTGACCTTCCGGTTGTCGTCGCTATAGGGCGCACCGCCATTCTGGCGCAGCAGCGTCTCGCGCCACCAATGATAGTCCTGCCCGGGGAAATCGAGCGTGATGCCGGCCGAGAGCATGTTGCCGGCAGCGTCGCGCTTGGTCGTCTTCTTGGCCGCGTCGAGGAGTTCGTCGATCGTCGCGGGCGGCTTGGCGGGATCAAGCCCCGCCTCCTGGAACAGCTTCTTGTTGTAGAACAGCGCCAGCGAGCGCACCGCGGTCGGCAGGCCGTAATACTCGCCATCGCGCTTCATCGCGGAGACGATCGGATAGAACTCCTTCTCGATCATCGCAGGCGGAAAGGCGTCGCGCGGCAGCGGCTGGATGAATTTGGCGGCGACGAAATTGTCGAGCCAGCCATAGAACAGCTGCACCACATCCGGCCCCTGGCCGGCGGGAACGGCGGCCGCAATCTTGGTCTGGTAATCGGCATAGGGGAAGGTCGTGTGCTTGACCTTGATATTGGGATTGGCAGCCTCGAACCGCTTGATCAGCTCGTTCATCGCCTTGATGCGAGCGTCGAAGACATATTGCCAATATTCGATCTCGACCGTCTGAGCCGCCGCGCCGGTGACCGCACCGAACGAAACCAGCAGACCCAACAGCATTCCTCGAAAGCCGCGCATGATCCTCTCCCCTGTCGTGACGACGCCTGTGCCCTTGCCCTCGAATTCGGCATTCAAGACGTGCGAGCGTCATGCTCGCTCCAGCCCCGCCATCCTGTCAATCGATTAATTCACTTGAGTTGGATTAATCGAAAGCGCAGCCTGTCGATCTCAACAAGCACTGGCCCATCATGCCTCACCGCCGCTCTCCCCCGTCCCGCAGCGTCGCCGTCGGCACCAATCCCGAGCGAACGCGCAGTCATAACCGCCGCGTGGTACTGGAGACGGTGCGCCAGCACGGCCGGCTCGGCCGCTCCGACATCGCCGCCCTGACGCGGCTGACGGCGCAGGCGGTCTCGAACATCGTCGCGGAGCTGGTCGGCGAAGGTTTCCTGATCGAGTTGGGGCGCCGGCGCACGGCGCGCGGCCAGCCGCCGATGGAGCTCGCGGTCAATGCCGATGGCGGCATGACCGCCGGCATGGAGATCGCGGCCGACCACATCACCACCGTCCTGGTCGATCTCGCCGGCGAAGTCCGGGCGCAGCGCATCGTGCCTTTGGGCGATTCCGCGCTCGAGGCCGTGCAGGTGCTCGCCGCTGCCGAACTCGCCCTTGCCCGCACCGGGACGGGATTACCGCGCCGCCTGCTCGGCTGCGGTGTAGTGATGCCGGGCCCGTTCGAGATCGAGGGGATGAGCTCGGTCGGCTCATCACCGCTGCCGGGCTGGGCCGGGCACGATGCCGGCCAGCTCCTGTCATTGGCGTTGCAGACACCCGTCACGATCGAGAACGACGCGACGGCGGCCGCCGTCGGCGAGCATCTGCACGGGCTGGGGCGAAACCTGCGGCATTTCTGCCTGATCTATTTCGGCGCGGGCCTGGGGCTCGGCACCATCATCGGCGGGCAGCCCTATCGCGGCGCCTTCGGCAATGCCGGCGAGATCGGCCATATCCCTGTCGTCCAGAACGGGCTCGCTTGCGCCTGCGGCGGCCAGGGCTGCCTCGAACGCTATGCCTCGACCCATGCGTTGAGCGAGGCCCTGCGCGCCGCCGGGATTGCGCATGCCGGCCCCGACGAGGTCGCGCGGCTGCATCTGGCCGGACACCCCGCCGTGTTGGGCTGGATCACGGAAGCGGCCCGACTTCTCGCGCCGATGCTGGTGATGCTGGAAAACCTGTTCGACCCGGAGACCATCATCCTGGGCGGCGGCTTGCCGGATGGCGTCATCGACGCCTTGATCGACGCGATGTCGCCTTTCGCCGTCTCGGTCTCGAACCGCTCCGGCCGCAGCGTGCCGCGCGTGCAGCGTGGCGCGACCGGCAGGCTCACCGCGGCGCTCGGCGCGGCCGCCTTGCCGCTGCTCGACACGATGACGCCGAAACTCGACCGCACCGTTCTGCATGAGCAGGACGAAACCGCGGCGGCGGAAGAGGCCTCCTAACGATCAGCCGGCGGTCGCTCTCGCGAAGAAATCGACCGGTCCCATCTGGCCGCCCTTCAGGACGATATCGAGATCGTCCAGGCGAGGATCATCGCTATGGGTCCGGCAGAGCGGCGCGCCCGAAGCGAGCGGACCGCGATAGGACAGCCCCCAGATATCGAGCGATTTGACGGCGAGGCTCGACGTGTCGCCGCCGGCCACGACGAGCCGGGACAGGCGCGCTTGCGCAATGATGCCGCGCAGCAGCAGGCCGGTTGCCGCCGCGACGCTGCCGGCATTCTCCGGAGCCTGCGACGGACGCTCGGTGATCAGCATGACATGGCCCTCCGCCAATCGCCGGAGAGCCTCCTGCCGCAACGCCTCGGCATAGGCTGCGTCATCGAGGAGCCTGCGCGGCTCGATCGCCAGCTTCGCAAAGCCCGTCGCCACCTCGACCTGCGCCCGGGTCACGGGCGAAAGACTGCCAACCAGCGCCAGCACGGGACCATCGCGCCGCCAAGGAGCGCCCCTCGCATCAGGAACGGCCCTCGCACCCGCAACCTCGTCCTGGACACCCCACAAGCCAGCCAGCGCCTGGGCGACGGAGCTCGGACCGACGGCAAGCATCGGCTGCGCCTGCGCCCGCTGCGAGATCAGCTTGCCGATGACCGGGAGATCGGAGGCGCGGGCGATATCGAGCAGGACCGCGCCAGGCTCGGTTGCGAGACAGGCCATGAGCGCATCCTCCGCCCCGTCATCCCAATTGCGATAGTCGAGCAGGGCGATCCGCTCCAGCCCTTGCGCCGTGAGATGCCGGCGCAGATCCGCCTCCGCCATTGGCGTGACCGGATGGACGCTCATCGTCGGATGACGGTCGATCCTGTGGACCACGCCGCCGATGCCGGCCGCGGCGAAGAGGTTTCCGAACAGGCAGTAGCGGCCGAGATTGGGCTGCCCGCCGAGGATCGGCAGGAAAGGGTTTTGGAAATATGGGCGCAACGCCTTCACCGCCGCGCCGATGCTGCCGATAAGCGGGGCGCTGTCGAAGGTCGAGCAGCATTTATAGTGCAGCAGCGCGACGCCTTGCCCGGCGAAGAAGCGGCCGGCCTCGTCGAGCTCGGCGGCCATCGCGACGGGTTCCATCGAGCGGGTCGCCCCGGCGATGCCGATGGCGTCGAGCGGGCCGGCAGCGATCAGTTGCTCCGGCGTCGGAATCCGCAGGAACAGCAGCGCGCGCCGTCCCTGTTCCGCCAGCGCCGACAAGGTGTCGGTCGCTCCGGTGAAATCGTCGCCGTACCAGCCATAGAGCGGTGATGGGTTTGTCATCAGGGCCTCAGCCAGCGAGCTTGCCGAAGAAATCGAGCGCCTGCCGCAACTCGCCCTGCGTCCTGGCGGCCTCCTCCAGCGAAATGCCCGCCATCACCGCGTCCCAGGCCTGGCGGATGCTGACCACGCCGGCCGCCGGTCCTCCGGGATGGGCGAGGATGCCGCCGCCGGCCATGAAGAGCAGATCGGAATGGCCGATCGCATCCCAGGTCGGCTGGGCCGTGCCGGCCCATTGGCCCGAGGAGAAGGCCGGCATGACGCGGTCATCGATGCCCGCGCTCAACGGCGTCACGCAGTCCCTGGCGGAGGAAACGACCTCCTCGTCCTCCTGCGCGAATTTTCCCTGCAGGCCGTGGACATGCATGTGATCGACGCCGGCGAGCCGCCAGAGCGTCTGATAGGCCTGGAAGGAGATACCGAGCATGGGATGGCGCGAGAGCGCGCCATAGCCGTTGCGATGGCCGTGCACAGCGAGATCGGTCGAACGGCGCAGCGTCTCCATTGCCGAGAACCCGCACCAGTTCAGGCTCGTCATGACGCAGGTGCCGCCCTCGCGTGCCACAAGATCGGCATGGCGGCGCATCGCGTCGGTCTCGTCGGTGATGTTGAAGGCGACCATCACCGCCTTGCCGGTACGATCCTGATGGCGACGCACGGCGGCCATCACCGCCGGCACGCGCTGCGCCAGCGGCGCATGGACGGGATCGGCAGAGATCTCGTCATCCTTGATGAAATCGAGGCCTGCCTCGCAGAGCTTGGCGACGAGCGCCGCCGTCTCCTCCACGCTCAGGCCGACATTGGGCTTGATGATCGAGCCGACCAGCGGACCTTGTGGAACACCCGTCAGCCGGCGTGTCCCAGCGATGCCCTGGCTCGGCAGCGGGAAGCGGCTGCGGAAGGAGGCGGGCAGCGTGATCGTGTCGAGCCTGAGGCCCGTGACCTCGCCGAGATCATAGAGATTGCCGGCAACGATCGCAGCCAGGGTCGCCAGATTGGCGCCGACATTGTCGACTGGGAACGAGATCGCGACACGGGCCCGCCGCCAGGGACCGGAGACGCCTTTGCGGGCGAGCCAGGCATTGGGCAGGCTCGGCGCGGCGACCGTTTCAAGCTCTTCGACCTTGGTGACGACGGCGCTCGCCCGTTCGCGCAATTCGTCGGTCTCGCCGGCGACGCGCGTGAAGGTGCCGCTGGACTGCTCGCCCGCCATCACCTGCGCCACCTTCCTCGGATCGAGCGGTGTCTCGATCAGATAGGTCGCCTCGAAGCGTTCGCTGGTCATCTCGTCGATCCATCATTCGGCTTGCCATTGTTCGGCCTGCCGTCATTACACGAACGCGCGGCCGAATAAGCAATCCGGGGAACCGCCTGCGAGACGCAGGATGGCTTCACCGCGCTCGCAATGACGGGGAAGGCGCCGTCTCGCCGTCCGGCCCTCAGAGCTTGCTGAGATCGGGGAATGGACGCACGGGATCCTTGCCGTCCCAACTCTCGGCGGCCTCGCGGATCAGGCGGAACATCTCGCCCTTGGGGCCGGCGACCTCCGACAGCTCGATCACGGTGCCGGGGTGGTAATGCGTGTCGAAATAGATGAAGCGGCCGCGTTCGCCGACTTCGCCTGACATCACCGGCTTGAAGCCCTGCGCGATCAGGCGTTCGAGATCGGCATCATAGCTGTCGGTCCAATAGGCGACATGCTGCAGGCCGCTATGCCCGGCTTGGGTGAAGTCGCGATACATCGAGGGCACATCGTTGCGGCATTGGATCAGTTCGATCTGGAGCGGCCCGGAATTGGCCAGCGCGACCGAATTATGCGGCTCGTAGCTCTCACCCTTGTAGCGGTAGTTTTTGATCGGAACCTTCGGGTTGTAGAAGAACGGTCCGACGCCGAGGACACGGCTCCAATAGTCCATCGCCGCCTCGATATCGGGGACGACATAGCCAGCCTGGCGGATCTGGCCGAAGAAGCGGCTCATGGGAATGCCTCGCGTTCGAAGAGCGGTGAAGGGTCAGAATTTCAGGAAGCCGGTGGAGATCCACGGCACGGCGGCGACCACGACGAGGCCGATCAGCAGGGCCAGCATGTAGCCCCAGATGTATTTCAGGCCCTCGTCGGGATTGATCTTGCTGATCGCGCAGGCGCCGTAATAGCCAACGCCGAAGGGCGGCGCGAAAAGGCCGATGCCCATCGCGAAGATCACCACCATGGCGTAGTGCACCTCATGCACGCCGACCTGCTTGGCGATCGGGAACAGGAGCGGCCCGAACAGCACGATCGCCGGGATACCCTCCAGCACGCTGCCGAGGATGATGAAGGCGACGATCGAGATCGCCAGGAAGCCCCAGGTTCCGCCCGGCACGGCCGCCATGATCTTCGCCAGATCCTGCGAGAAGCCCGACTGGGTCAGGCCCCAGGCCATGGCCGTGGCGCAACCGACGATGAAGATGATCGCGCCCGTCAGCGAGGCCGTATCGACCAGCATGCGCGGCAGCCGGCGCCAGTCGAACTGGCGATAGACCAGAAGTCCCATCACGACGGAATAGGCGATACCGATGGTCGAGACTTCGGTCGCCGTCGCCACACCCTCGACGACCGCGGCGCGAATGACGAAAGGCAGCGAGACGGCCGGCAGCGCGACCAGAGCGAGCTTGCCGATCTCGCGTTTTGAATAGCGCGCGACATGGCTGAGATCCTCGCCGCGATAGCGCCACCAGATCACGAAGCAGAGCGCGACGCCGAGTACGACACCGGGCAGCATGCCGCCGGTGAAGAGCGCGGCGATCGAGACGCCGGTCACCGAGCCGATGGTGATCAGCACGATCGAGGGCGGAATCGTCTCGGTCTGTGCGCCTGTCGCCGAGAGCAGGGCGACGAGATCGCCGGGCTTGGCGCCGCGCTTCTGCATCTCCGGGAAGAGCACCGGCGCGATCGCGGCCATGTCGGCGATCTTCGAGCCCGAGATGCCCGAAACAAGGTACATCGCCCCGACCAGCACATAGGACAAGCCGCCGCGGACATGGCCGAGCAGCGAAGCGAGGAACTGGATCATGGCGCGGGCCATGCCGGTCATCTCGATCAGCGCGCCCAGGAAGATGAAGAGGGGCACGGCGAGCAGGATGAGATGGCTCATGCCCTCGTCGAGCCGGCCGACCATGACGATCAATGGCGTCGCGGTAGTGAGCGCGAGGTAGCCGAAGGTGGCGAGCGCGAAGGAAAAGGCGATCGGCACGCCGGAGAAGACGTTGAGCGCCACCACCCCGACGAAGAAGACCACGAGGTTGAGCTTGCCGAGCGGCTTCAGCATGGGGCCGGCAAGCCAGAACAGCAGCACGAAGGCAACTGTGAGGCCGAGCGCCAGCAGGACAGGCCTGAGCGAACCGAAACGCAGCAGGCGGAAACACGCCGCCAGCAGCATCAGCCCCATGCCGACGGGTATAGCCGCCGCGCGCCAGGCATTGGTGATCTCCAGCGCCGGGGTGACGATGAACCGCTCCTCCTCGGCATATTCCAGCGCATGGGGCAAAATCATCAGCAGGAAGGCGATCGAGGCGGTGATCGCCAGCGCCTCCAGAAGGCTGCGCGCCCCTGGCCCGACACGGCTGACGAGGCCGGTCATGCGCATATGCTCGCCGCGCCGGAGCGCAACGACCGCGCCCAGCATCGACAGCCACAGGAACAGGATCGAGGCCAGCTCATCCGACCAGATCAAGGGCTTGTGGAAGACATAGCGCGCCGTCACGCCCGCCCCGAGGATGACGATCTCGATCAGGACGAGCGCGGCCGCCACCGCCTCGACGAAGCCGCCGACCGCACGGTCGAGCTTGCCGGCGAGATGCGCAATGCCCTTCTCGGGGAGAGGCGCAGGCGACAGCGCCGCGTGTCCATGCATGACTGAGTTCTCCATCGCTCGGCCGCGACGCGCCGGCCTCAGGCCAGCTTGCCGACGGCGCCTTCGAGCAGCCCCCAAGCCTCGTCCCCGAAGCGCGCCTGCCAATCCTTGTAGAAGCCGGCCTCGCGCAGCTTGGCGCGGAAGGAATCGGGATTGGTCTTGTTGAAGGCGAGGCCCTTGGACTGGAGATCAGCCTGGACCGTTTCGTTGAGGCCCTTGATATCGGCGCGCTGCTTGACGCCGGCCTCGTTGATGGCGTCGCTGACGATCGTCTTGACGTCGGCCGGCAGGGCGTTCCAGGCGCGGCCATTGGCGATGAACCAGAAACCGTCCCAGATATGGTTGCTGACGGCGCAGTTCTTCTGCACCTCATAGAGCTTGGCGACCTGGATGATCGGAAGCGGGTTCTCCTGCGCGTCGACGATCCTGGTCTGGAGCGAGGAATAGACCTCGCTGAACTGCAGGCTGGCGGGAGCGGCTTCCAGCGCCTTGAACATCGCGATCGAAAGCGGGCTCACCGGCACGCGGATCTTCAGGCCCGCCATGTCCTTGGCGGTCTCGATCGGCTTGCCTGATGTCGTCATCTGGCGGAAGCCGTTGTCCCACATCTTCTCGAAGGCGAAGAGGTTCACCTTGGCGATCGCGGCGCGGACATGGGCGCCGAGCGCGCCGTCCATCGCCTTCCAGACCTGGTCGTAATCGGCAAAGGCGAAGCCGACCGCATTGATCGCGGCGACAGGCACCAGCGTCGCGATCACCAGCGCGGACGGCGTGAAGAAGGTGATGCCGCCATTGCGGACCTGGCTCAGCATGTCGGTGTCGCCGCCAAGCTGGTTGTTGGGGAAGATCTTGATTTCGACCCGGCCGTTGGTCTTCGCCTTGATCTGTTCGGCAGCCTCGGCGGCGCGCACGTTCAAGGGATGGCTGAGCGGCAGGTTGTTGCCGTATTTCAATTCGATCTCGGCGGCGCGCGCGATATGCGGCATGCCTATCAAGGGCATGCCGATGAGGGGAATGGCCGGCGTGGCGGCAAGCGTGCGCAGCACCGTGCGGCGGGTCAATGACGTCATTGTATCCTCCCTGGATCGCCTTGCGACCTGATTGATTGTCGTCTTCTTGCCAAAACGATAGGAATTGCCGATGAGGTCCGTCAAACTCATTCTCTGATGGTTTTTGATTGGATTTGAATGCCCCTCTCTCAGAATGACAACGCTATGGACGAGGCTGCGGAGAGCCTGCCGCGCCGCCGACTCATGGCGCGGATGGACGATGTGGCGCGGCTCGCCGGCGTCTCGAGCGCGACCGTCGACAGGGTTTTGAATCAGCGCCCCGGCGTGCGCGCGGTCACGGTGCAGCGCGTCCTGAAGGCGGCCGGCGAGCTCGGCTACGTCATGGATGGCGCCCTGCCGGCCAGCGCGCTCAAGCCCTTGCGTCTCGCCTTCCTGATCCCCGCCGGCACGAACCGCTTCCTCGGCATGCTCGGGCGCTTGATCGGCAGCTCTCAGGACCAGCTCGCCTCGTTCAACATGCGGGCGCGCGTCGATTATATCGAGAGCTTCAAGCCCGAATTACTGGCCCAGCATCTGCGCCGCATCGGACGCGATGTCGACGGCATCGCCTTCATGGCGTTGGAGCACCCGACGGTGCGCGAAGCGGTCGACTGGCTGGCCGAGCGCGGCGTGCCGACGGTGACGCTGATCTCCGACATCGCCAAGACGCGGCGCGTCGCCTATGTCGGGCTCGACAACCGCTCGGCTGGCCGCTCGGCCGGCTACCTGATCGCCCGCTTCATCGGGGCCAAACCCGCCAAGGTCGCGATGATCGCCGGCAGCCTGAGCTACCGCGCCCATGAAGAGCGCGAGATGGGCTTCCTGCATCTGTTCGAGGAGCTCTTCCCGGCGATCGAGGTCGTCGGCCTGCGCGAGGGCCATGACGACGAGGCCAGAAATTATCGCCAGACCAAGACCCTCCTGGCGCAGCACCCCGATCTCGCGGGCATCTACAATATCGGCGGCGGCCCCGAAGGCATCGCCAGGGCGCTGAAGGAGGCCGGCCGGCAGCACGAGGTCGTCTTCGTCGGCCATGGCCTGACGGCGGAGACGCGGGCCCTGCTCATCGAGGGCGCGATGGATGCGGTCATCACCCAGAATCCGCAGACGGCGCTGATGGATTGCGTCGCGATCTTCGCCAATCTGCGCGCCGGGCGGCCGGCCCTGCACGGCACGGCAAGCCCACGCACCGAGATCATCCTGCGCGAGAACCTGCCGTGAGAGGCCGTGGCCTCAAGCCTTGAAGTGCATGCTGACCAGCACGGTGATCTCCGCCCCCGCGGGCAAGGACGCCGCGACACGCAAAAAATTGCCGAAATGGGCGACGCGCTGGAAGGTCACGGCGTTCTCCGCCTCCGGCAGGTCGAATTCCGAGCCCTCAGGAGCCCAATGCATGCCGTCGGCCGAGATCTCGATGCGCGCCTTGGGGAGTTTGCCCTTGGGTGGCTTCAGCGCTCGGACGAAGACGATCGCCTCCTTCGCCCAGCCGGCCTCATAGGGTTCGGTCGCGCTCTCGCCTGTCCAGATCTCGTTGCGGGCGACGATGGCGGTGAGGTTCTCGGGCAGCATCAGAAGTCTCCCGACAGGCAGACGGAATCGAGATAGGCGAAGGCGCGCTTGTCGGTGTCGGTCTCGGCGAAGAAGCCGATATTCAGCATGCACCAGAGATTCTTCATCGCCGGGATGCGGATGCAGTCATAGGTCGACATGTCGAAGACGCGGTCATTCACCTGGAAGCGCGTCGCCTGCATCGTCGCGAGGTCGAAGTCGAAGCGCAGATAGTGCCAGTTCACCTTGGTCGGGATCTCGTTGTAGCAAAGCCGCTGCTCGCCGCCGGGCAGGTCCTCCCAGTCGGTCGGCGCGAGATGGTAATGCGTCATCGTCTTGCCGGCCGTGCCGATCGGCTTGATCGGCGTCGTCTCGCGTTTGAACTGCCATTTCTGCAGGTGCACGCCGTTCTCGGCGTTGAGGAAGCGCAGATGCGGCATCACGCGGTTGCCGCCCGTACCATGCTGGTCGCCGACCTGGAGATCGTAGAGGAAGCCGAAGGAGCGGATGTCGGTCTCCGAGAGCTGGAGCTCGGTCGCCTCCGGCTTGAAGGTGAAATAGGTCTCAAGCCGGATCGGGCCGGCCTTGCGGAAGGTCAGGCGCTTGATCGCGACGTTCTGCGCACCTGTCTTCGGCCGCGTCGCGATCTTCAGCGCATAGGAGCCGTCGACCCCGCCATGCGAGCCGAAATCCCAGTTCGGCAAGGTCGAGAGCATGGCGTGGCTGTGCTGGGCATAGCCCGGCAGCATCGCGTCGAGCGAGTGCTCGTAATTGCCGACGAGCTGGGTCCAGCCACACATGCCGCGGTCGAAATCATCGAGGCAGATGATGCGCGGCAACGGATCGAAGCGGCTTAATTGCGGATCGGCCTCGCGGATGGCGCGGCGCATGTCGTCGAGCTGCGAATTGGGTGAGGTCATTGGTTTCTACCCCTTCACTGCGCCGGCCGTCAGGCCGGCGACGAGATGCTTCTGCATGAGGATGACGAAGGCGAGCACCGGCAGGAGCTGGACGGTCGAGGCGGCGAAGAGCACGCCCCATTCGACACCCTCGACCGCGCCGATCATCTCCGAGATCACCAAAGGCGCGGTCTTGGCCTTGGTGGTGGTGAAGATGAAGGCGAAGAGGAACTCGTTCCAGGCATAGACGATGACGAAGACCGCGACCGCGAGCATGCCCTGGGCCGCCATCGGCAGGATGACGCGCCAGACGATCTGCATCTGCGAAGCGCCGTCGATCATCGCCGCCTCGTCGAGCTCGCGCGGGATCTGGTCGATGAAGGTGCGCATCACGATGGTGCCGAGCGAGACGAAGAAGGTCGCGTAGAGCACGATCAGGATCAGATGCGTGTCGTTGAGCCCGAGCCAGTTCACCACCGGAAACAGCGGCAGCGTGATCACGATCGGCGGGATCAGGCGGATGAAGATCAGGAAGAAGGCGCTGGCCTGCAGGCCCTTCGAGGCATGGCGCGAATAGGCGAAGCCCGCGAGCAACGAGACCAGAACGGCGAGCACGGTTGCGCCGACCGTGACGATGAAGCTGTTCCAGAGCCCGAAGAAGAAGTCGCCCCAGCGGCTCCAGAGCAGTTCGTAATTCGCCAATGTCGGCGCGAAGCTGAAACGCGAGGTCAGCGAGAAGATATCGCGGTCCGATTTGAAGGAGGACATCGCGATCAGGGCGATCGGCAGGACCGACCAGGCGACGATGACGAGGACGCCCAGCAGCTTCAGGGCCGCGCGAAGGAGGGAGGGAGGTTTAGACATGCTTGCCGAACATCTCCCTGTAGAGCCGGCGCAGATAGAACAGCGCGAGCAGGAGCGAGGCGAGCACGAGCAGCCAGCCCGTGGCGGCAGCCGAGCCGAAGGCGTTGTAACGAAAGGCCTCGAGATAGAGATAGACCGCCAGCACCTCGGTGGTGCGCGCCGGCCCGCCACCGGTCATCAGCCAGACCTCGGAGAACAGCCGGAAGGCGAAGATGTAGCGGAACAAAGCCGCGATCAGCAGGGCCGGCATGAGGAGCGGCAAGGTGATGCGGCGAAACGCCGTCCAACTGCTGGCGCCGTCGATCGCGCCGGCCTCGTAGAGATCGCCGGGGATCGAGAGCCTGGCCGCGTAGATGATGATGAACGAGAAGGGCAGGTGCAGCCAGATCGAGAGCAGCGAGACCATGAACAAGCCGTGGCTCGGCTTCACCGCCCATTCGATCGGCGGCAAACCGAAGAACGAGAGCATCTGGCTCATCATCCCGACATCGGGCTCGAACAGATAGCGCCACATCACCACGGCCGAGACCTCGCTGACCGCATAGGGTGCGAGCACGATGGCGAGCAGGAAGGCGCGGCACGGCACGCCCGAGGCGAAGAACAGCGCCATCAGGAGGCCAAGCAGCAATTCGAGATGCACGACCACGGCGACGACGATCACCGTGTTGACGAGCGCGCGCCAGAAATAGGGGTCGCTCAGGACCTTCACGTAGTTGGCGAGGCCGACGAAGCTCGCCGCCTGGCCGAAGGAGGACTGGTTCAGGCTGAGCCAGAACACGTAGATCGCCGGCAGGAAGATGATGCCGCCGACCATCAGTTGGACGGGGCCGACCAGCGCGATGGCAGAAAGGGGCGTGCGTGCAGTCATCAGGCGATCCGGAAACGCTTGAGCGCGTCGCGATCGATCTCGATGCCGAGGCCCGGGCCCTGCGGCACGGCGAGCTTGCCATCGATAAGCTGAGAGCCCTCGCCGACCACGGGATGCGTGAAGGCATCGCGCAGCGGGTTCTCATAGACCATGCATTCGAAGGTGCGGAAGCTCTCGGCGGCCGCTGCGAGCTGGAGGCTGGCGGCGACGCAGATCGCGCCGGACCAGCCGACATGGGGGGCGTAAGCCGTGTTGAAGGCAGCGGCGAGTTCCGCGATGCGCCAGGTCTCGGTGATGCCGCCCGAGCGCGTCACATCGGGCTGGATCAGTCCCAGCGAACGGTCCTGCAGCATGATCAGCGCCTCGGAGGCGACATAGTCGCTTTCGCCCGCCGCGAGCCTGATCGGCAGATGCTGGGCGAGCCGACGATAGCCCTCGCGATCATGCGGCGCGATCGGTTCCTCGAAGAAACCATAGCCGAGATCGGCCAGCGCCCGGCCGACGACCAGCGCGTCATCGACGTCATAGGCCCAATTGGCGTCGACATAGAGGGCGATGTCGTCGCCCGCGAGCTTGCGGATGAACCGCGCCCTGGCGATCGCATCCTTCAGCGGGTGGCCAAGCTTGACCTTGATCTCACGGAAACCGGCTTTCAGCGCAGCAGCGACCTCCGCCTCGACCGTCGCGTCGTCGAGCCAGTTGATCGAAGAGGCATAGGCCGCGACCTGCATGCGCCCGATGCCACCGAGCAGCTTGTGGACCGGCAGGCCGGCCTGTTTGCCGGCGATGTCCCAGAGCGCGATGTCGATGCCCGCGATCGCCTCGACCAGTTGCCCGCCGGGGCGGCCGGAAAGCGCAGCACGCATCGCCTTCCAATGCGCGCGCCGATCGGCCGGGTCCTTGCCGATCAGGCGGGGGCCGAGCACCTCCTCGATCAATCGCGCATAGCCGGCCGCGCCGCGCCGCGCCAAGGCCTCGCCGAACCCCACCACGCCGTCGCTGGTCACGACCTCGACAACGACAAGCTCGATGGCGGGATAGTCGCCCTGCGAGGTGCGCTGCACCTTGGCAAGCGTGGCGCGCAAGGGATGCGCGATGATCTGCGTGATGCGGCTTGCCGTCATGGCGGCGCTGTCCTCCCCAGGACACTGAACTTATCTGAGGCATTAAACTTATCTGATAGGTTGATCAGTTGCAAAGATGAGCAGCATCTGTCAATCATCAATTCATGGAGACGATGATGAACGACGCCGCCCTTGCAGCCGCGATCGACAACGACCCGTTCGGCGGGTCCGATGTCGTACCGACGCGGCTCGGCGACGCGCTGATCGCGCGCATCACCCAGGCGATCCATGACGGGCGCTTGAAGCCGGGTGACGCGCTGCCCTCGGAATCGCGGATCGCGGCCTCCTTCGGCGTCAGCAAGCCGATCGCGCGCGAGGCCATCCGCCAGCTCGCAGCGATGGGCGTGGTTCATATCCAGCAGGGCAAGGTGACGCGCGTGCAGGCGCTGAATGCCGCCCCGCTCGACCGCTTCTTCCGTTTCGCCGTCAGCGGCAGCAAGACTGGGCTGATCGAAGCGGTCGAACTGCGCCGCATCCTCGAACCGCCGATGGCCGCCCATAGCGCCGAGCGCCGCAGCGACGCCGATCTCGGGCGCCTGCGAGAGATTCTGCAGCGCATGGAAGCCGCGCTCGGGAACGTGCCGCTCTGGATCGAGGCCGATCTCGATTTCCACGAGGCCATCGCCGCATCAGCGGGCAACCGCCTGCTCGATTTCCAGATCAGGGGCCTGCGCCCGGTGATCCGGCAGGTGATGGAGATCTTCAATTCGCGCGAGGCCCGCACCAAGGCCGATTGGCGCCAGACCTATGAGCGGCATGTCCGCGTCGTCGAGGCCATCGCCATCGGCGACAGCGCTGCGGCCCAGGCCGCCATGAACAAGCATTTCGAAGCGGCTGAAGCCGCCATCGCGGAAATCGCGGCATCCCGGGAGGAATATCATGACGGCAGGACAAGGGCTCGACCGTAGAGAACTGCTCGGTGGCATCGCGGGTCTGAGCTTCGCCGGGCTGCAGGCTGCGCCCGCCTTTGCGCAGGCAGGCCCGCTCAACGTCTTCGCCCACCGCGTCATGCAGACGGTCGCGACCGGCGCGCAGGGCGGCGACATCACCAGGGACTGGAGCCAGAAGACCGGCGCCGCGATCCAGTGGACGACCTTCGACACCGGTCCGCTGCAGGAGCGATTGTTCCGCGAGGCGAGCCTCGGCGAGACCTCCGTCGATGTCGGTTTCCTCTTGAACACCCAGGCGATCCCGCGCGCCGCCAATTTGTTCGAACCGCTCGACGACTATCTCAAGCGCGACCCGCTGGAGGATGCGGCCGACATCTTCCCGGGGCTGATGGAGGGGATGAAGGTCGGCGGAAAGCAGCTCGCCATCCCCTTCCGCCATGCCTCCTCAGGCCTGCACTACAATGAGGAGCTTCTGGCCGAGAAGGGCTTCAGCAAGCCGCCAGCGACGATCGAGGAGATGATCGAGATCGCGCGCGCCTGCACCTATCGCCGCAGCGACGGCACGGCCGTGACGGGCCTGTGCATGCCAGGCGTGACCTATCCCAATGTGATCGACATCGCGCGCGCCTGGGATGGCGATTTCATCACGGCCGACTTCAAATGCGTCGCCGACCAGCCGGCCATGCTGAACGCGATCAAGCTCCTCCGCGCACTCTTCGAAAGCGGGGCGTTTCCGCGCAATTTCGCGACGCTCTCGCCCGAGGACGTCAATGTCTGGATGCAGACCGGCCGCGCCGCGATGAGCCTGCAGAGCATGGGCCGCAACCGCATCTACAACGACCCGCAGAAGTCGAAATTCCCTGGCAAGATCAAGACGGTCGCGGTGCCGGCCTCGAAGACGCTCGCCGGGAAATACGAGGCCGCGCCGGCCAAGGTCGAGTTCTGGGGTCTCGTCATCCCCAGGAACGCCAGGCGCAAGGAGCTCTCCTGGAGCTTCATCAAGGCCATGGTCGCGAAGGAGGCGACGCTGAAGGCCGCGCTCAACGGCAACGGTCCGGTGCGGGCCTCGACCTATGCCGATGCGGGCTTTGCCGGCACCGTGCCCTATGCGGCCGAGGAACTGAAGGTGCTGAAGGTCGCGCGCGTGCCGATGCCCGCCTTCGACGAAGCCGCACGTGCCGGCGACCTGTTCAAGGAAGAAGCGGAAGCCGCCGTGCTTGGGCTGAAGACGCCGGAGGAGGCGATGGCCTCGCTGGTCAAGCGCGTGAAGCCGCTGCTGCCCAGCTGAGATCGAACACATCACAACGCGCGAGACAGCGCGAGCCAAACCCTTGGAGGAAAAGCCATGACCACATCCATCTCCCGCCGCGCATTCGGCCTGATCTCGGGCGGCGCCGCGGCGTCGCTCGCCTTGCCGGGCATCGCCCGCGCCCAGGCAAAAACCGTCACCGCACTCGGCCATCGCGTCCACCAGACATCCGCCACGACCGGGCCGGGCGGCGACGCAACCGAAGCCTGGCGCAAGCAATCGGGCGCAACCGTCAACTGGGTCACCTTCGGCGACGTCAACGCCATCCATGAGCGGCTGCTGCGCGAGGCGACACTGGGCGAGACCACGATCGACGTCGCCTATCTGCTCAACGGGCGGGCCGTGCCGCGCAATCTCAAGCTGTTCGAGCCGCTCGACGCCCTGCTGAAGGATTCAGCCATCGAGGCGCTGGACGATTTCGCGCCGGGCCTGATCGCGCCGATGAAGCTCGACGGCGCGCTGCATGGCATCCCCGTCCGCCACGCCACCAACGCGCTGATCTACAACGAGGCGATCCTGGAGGAGCGTGGCGTCAGCAAGCTGCCGACCAGTTTCGAGGAATTGGCCGAGCTTGCCCGCAAGCTGACCTTCAAGCGCGACGACGGCACGCAGGTGAACGGCCTCGCCTTCACCGCCGTCTTCGCTTCGAACTTCCTGACGCTCGCGCGCTGTCTCGGCGGCGACTACATGACCCCCGACGGCAAGCTCGTCGCCAATGAGCCCGGCATGGTCAAGGCGCTGACGCTGCTGGCCGAGTTCTACAAGGCCGGCGTGCTGCCGCGCAATTTCGCGACCGTGAACAATGAGGAGATCACGA
This sequence comes from Bosea vaviloviae, assembly GCF_001741865.1. NCBI lineage: Bacteria > Pseudomonadati > Pseudomonadota > Alphaproteobacteria > Hyphomicrobiales > Alloboseaceae > Allobosea > Allobosea vaviloviae. The sequence goes on along the minus strand of NZ_CP017147.1, from coordinate 1,403,083 downwards.
CCTGGATGCAGCAGGGCCGCGCCGCGATGACGATCAACCCCTTCGCCCGGCTGGTGACCTATAACGACCCGGCCAAGGGCAAATATGGCGGGCGCTTCAAATCACTGCTGCCGCCGATGGCCTCGGACCTCGCAGGCAAGGTCACTTACGCGCCGACGACCGAATTCTGGTCGCTGGTGATCCCGAAGAACGCCAAGCAGAAGCCGCTGGGCTGGGAGATGATCCGGGCGCTGTCGTCCAAGGCCGGGACCTTGGCCATGGCCCTGAACGGCAACGGCCCGACGCGGGTTTCGACCTATACCGACGAGAAGCTGAAAGCCGCCATGCCCTATGCCGCCGATGAGGCCGCCGCGCTCAAGGCCTCGCGCATCCATCTGCCCGCCTTCGACGAGCAGGCCCGCGCCCACGACATCTTCCTGGAGGAGACGCAGGCCGCCGTGCTCGGCATCAAGCCGCCGCAACAAGCGATGGATGATGCCGTGAAGCGCGTGAAGCCGCTGCTCGGCTGATGGGCGAGACCCTTTCAGGACGCGTCGCCCTCGTCACGGGCGGAGCGCGCGGGATCGGGCTGGCGATCGCGACAGCGCTGGCGGAAGCCGGCGCGCATGCGGTCCTGCATGATCGCGACTGGGAGGCGGCCCAGGCCGCGACAGCTGCGCTTCTTAGCAGCGGAGCCTCGGCTTCCAGCCTGATCGCCAATCTCGCCGAACCGCTGGCTCCCGCCGCGATGCTGGGGGAGCTCCAGGCGCAAGGATATGAGCCGGATATCCTCGTGCTCTGTGCCTCCGCGGAAATCCGCGAGGGCTGGGACGCTGTCAGCGATCAAGCCCTGCAGGCCCAGAGCGAGGTCAATCTGCACGCGACCGTGCGACTGATCCGCAGCTTCCTGCCCGGCATGGTCGCGCGCGGTTTCGGCAGGCTCATCGCGATCGGTTCGGTGCAGGAGGCGCGCGCCAATGCCGACTGCTTCTACTACGCCGCGACCAAGGCGGCGCAGACCAGCATGATCCTCACGCTGGCCCGCACGCTGCGCGCGCCGGACGTGACCTGCAACGTGATCCAGCCCGGCGCCATCCGGACGGAGCGCAATCGCGCGATCCTCACTGAGCCCGGTCGCGAGGCGCTCGCGCTGGAGCGCATCCCGCTCGGACGCATCGGTGCGCCGCAGGACTGCGCTGGCATCGCGCGGCTGCTGTGCTCGCCCGAGGGCGCCTATATCAACGGCGCCGAGATCGCCGTCGATGGCGGCATGCGATTATGACCCCGCTCAGGCCGGCAGCAATCGCCCTTCGGCAACGTCGCGAGCCTTGTCCCCGGCAGCACGTTCCGAGGGCGGACCGTAGCCGCCAGCGCCCGGCGTGATGATCTCGACGATCTGCCCCGCTTCCAGCGCGCCGTCACCCTTGACGAAGGGGCCAACGCCGTCGCTGAAGACAAAGGAGCCGCCCTGCCCGGACTCGCCGCCGGCGATGCCCCAGGGACGCGAGTTCAGGCGGGAATTGTCGATATTGAGGCGACAGGGAGCCTCGGCGCGGTAGACGCGACGCAGGCCCATGCCGCCGCGATGGCGGCCCTGGCCGCCAGAACCGTCGACCAGTTCGTAGCGCAGCAGGGTCAAGGGATACTCGACCTCCAGCGCCTCGACCGGGAGGTTCGAGGTGTTGGTCATGTGGACATGGACGCCGTCGAGGCCGTCCTTGGTCGCACGCGCGCCCGAGCCGCCGCCGATGGTCTCCAGATAGACCCAGAGCTGACCGGAGCCCGGCATCTCGCCTGCGAAGGTCGCCGACGCCGCCGTGCCGCAGCAGGCGGCGATCACACGCTCTGGCACAGCCTGCGCGAGCGCCCCATGGATCAGGTCGACGACGCGCTGGCAGGCCGCGATGCGCCCGTTCACCGCCGCTGGGTGGACGCAGTTCAGCACCGTGCCCTCCTTCGCCGTGACGGTTAGCGGCCGGGCGAGGCCGGCATTGGGCGGGATCGTCGGGTCGGCCACGGTTTTGACCGCGTAATAGACCGTCGAGAGCAGCGCGGTGTAGACCATGTTGAAGCCGGCGCGCGCCTGCGGCGGGGATTCGAAAGCGAGCTTCATCTCCTCACCCGCGACCGTAATCGCGACCGAGAACGTCATCGGCTCGTCGATTTCGGGATTGTCGAAATAATCCTCGAAAAGATAGACCCCGTCGGGGATCGACTTGATCCCGGCGCGCATCTTGCGCTCGGCATAATCCTGCAGCGCCTTGCCGGCAGAAAGCACGGTCGAGCGTCCGTATTTGTCGCAGAGCGCGCGCACGCGCTCGACGCCGAGGCGGTTCGCCGCCATCTGGGCGCGCAGATCCGAGAGGCGCTCGCGCGGCACCTGGCAGTTGAGCAGGATCAGTTCCTGCACGTCCTTCATCAAAACGCCGCCGTCATAAAGCCGGATCGGCGGAATGCGCAGGCCTTCCTGGTAGATATGGGCGTGGCCGCGATCGGCGAAATCGGCATGGTGGGCGGTATTGACGGCCCATGCGACCATCGTGCCGTCATGGAAGATCGGTTCCGCGAGGACGATATCGGGCAGATGAGTGCCGCCGCCCTCATAAGCGTCATTGCCGATGAAGACGTCGCCGGGCTTCATCTCGGCGACCGGATGGCGCTTCAGGATATGCGGGATGATGCCGATGAAGGAGCCGAGATGCATCGGGATGTGCTCGGCCTGGCAGAGCGTGTCGCCGGCAATGTCGAAGAGCGCGGTCGAGCAGTCGCGGCGCTCCTTGATGTTGGTGGAATAGCTCGCCTTGACGAGCGCCTCGCCCATCTCCTCGGTGATCGAGGCGAAGGAGGAGCCGATGACCTCGACGGTGATCGGATCGACGGTGACGGTGGCGTTGGCGTTCATCACGGCGTCTCCAGGATCAGGTTGAGGTAAGGCTCGACGGTCGCGATCATCCCCGGCAGCAGCACGGTGGTCGAATCCATCTGCTCGATGATCGCCGGCCCCGCGATGACATTGCCGGATTTCAGCTTGTCGCGATCATAGATCTTGCACGCCACGAAGCCGCCGGCCTCGGGGAACCAGACCTCGCGGCTGCCGATGATCGCATGGTCCGATTCCGGCCCCGCATCGACTTGCGGCCGGAACTGCGCCTTGGGCACGAAGCCGATCGCCTCGACGCGGTAGGTCACGAGCTGCACCGCCTCGCCTTCGGCGACGAAGCCGTAGAGCCGCTTATGCGCCTCGGCGAAACCATCGGCCAGGGCCGCGATGGTCGCGCTCGAGATCGGGCCTTCCGGCACGTCGATCGACAATTCGTAATTCTGGCCCTGATAGCGCAGATCCGCCGTGCGCCGGAGCTTGCGATCGTTGGGCGCAACCTTCTCCTCGGCAAACCAGTGCTCGCCCTGAGCGACCAGGCCGGCGAAGGCCTCCGTCATCGCACCGACCAGACCGTCGCCCAATCTGGCGAGGCGGGTGGTGGCGAAATTGGCGCGCAGATCGGTCAGCAGCAGGCCAAGCGCGCAGCCGATGCCGGGATTGCGCGGCACGACGATGCGCTTCATCTCCAATTCGCGCGCCAGCCGCGCCGCATGCAGCGGACCGGCGCCGCCAAAGGCGACGAGCGCGTAGTCGCGCGGATCATGCCCGCGCTGGACCGAGACGACGCGGATCGCCTTGGCCATGTTGGCGGTGACGACCGAGATGATGCCCTGGGCAGTCGCCATCACGTCGAGGCCAAGCTGGTCGGCGAGGCGGCCGATCGCCTGTTTCGAGAGATCCTGCCGGATCGGCATACGGCCGCCGAGCAGATGGGTCGGGTTCAGCGTCTGCAGCACGACATTGGCGTCGGTGACGGCGGGCTCGGTCGCACCGCGTCCATAGCAGACCGGGCCGGGATCGGCGCCGGCACTGCGCGGGCCGACCTTGAGCAGCCCGCCGGAATCGATCGCGGCGAGCGAGCCGCCGCCGGCCCCGACGGTGTGGATGTCGAGCATCGGCGCCTTGATCGGGTAGCCGTGGACGATCGCGTCGCTGGCGAACTTCGCCTCGCCGCCGCGCAGCAGCGCGACATCCGAGGAGGTGCCGCCCATGTCGAAGGTGATCAGGTTTTCGATGCCGGTCATCTGGCCGATCGCCTGCGCGGCGACGACGCCGGTGGACGGCCCCGACAGCACGGTGCGCACCGGCAGGCGGGCGGCCATGTCGAAGCCGATGACGCCGCCATTGGACTGCGTCAGATGCGGTGTCGTGGTGACGCCGAGCTCCATCAACCGGTCGGCAAGGCGGCGGATATAGCCCTGCATGACTGGGCCGAGATAGGCATTCACCACCGCCGTCGAGATGCGCTCATATTCGCGGAACTCGGGCGCGACCTCATGCGAGGCGCAGATGAAGGCCTCCGGAAATTCCTCGGCGACGATGCGCTTGGCGGCCTGCTCATGGGCGGGGTTGACGAAGCCGTAGAGGAAGCCGATCGCCACCGCCTTGACGCCGGCCGCTTTCAGCGCGCGGGCGGCCACCCGCACGCCCTCTTCATCGAGCGGAATCTCGACCGAACCGTCATGGCGTAGGCGTTCCGAAACACCGAAGCGCAGATCGCGGGTCACCAGAGGCGGCGCCTTGTCGACCTGGAGATCGTAGAGATCGGGGCGCTTCTGGCGGCCGATCTCGATCAGATCGCGGAAGCCCTCGGTGGTGATGAGACCGGTCTTGACGCCGCGATGCTGGATCAGGGCATTGGTGCCGACCGTGGTGCCATGGCCGAAATAGGCGACTTCGCTCGGCTTGGCGCCGACGCGTTCGGTGCCTTCCTGCGTGCCGCGCGCGATGGCGCGGGAGGGATCATCCGGCGTGGAGGGCACTTTCCAGACCGCCACCTCTCCGGTCGCGTCGTCGAAGAGACAGACGTCGGTAAAAGTTCCTCCGGAATCGATCCCGATCCGCCAAGCCATGCAAGCCACTCCCGCCTTCAGTTCGATGTCATCCGGCTCTGATCCAAAGAGTTAGAGCAAACCGGTTCCCACTTTTTCGCATCCTGCTCTGGTCGTGCCGGGCGGCATCGACCATGCCGCGCCGTGGCCGAAGCCGCCTTGATATCCGCAGACCATAGCGGCGTGATCGGCGCCGGCGGCAAGCGCCTCACCCAGACCCGCGCCATGCAGCAGGCGCAGGATGAAGGCGGCGATGAAGCCGTCTCCAGCGCCCAACGTATCGACGATGCGCGCCTCGCTGATACCGTGAGCGTGGAAGACGCCCTCCGACAAGGCCATCGAGCCGCGCGCGCCCCGGGTCACGGCCGCGATCCGCGCGCCCTGATCGATGCAGCGCTCAAGCAATGCGCGGCACTCCGCATCCGAGCCATTGGGAAAGGACAGGAAGGCGATGTCGAGCGCCGGCAGCGTCGCCGCCAGATTGGCGTCGGTCCAGCGCTCGGAGAAATCATAGGACAGCAGGCGGGCGGCGCTGCTTATCGTCTCAAGCTCGGTTTCCAGCTCGCTGTAAACGCTGGAATGGACGAGATCGAAGCCCTGGATATAGGCGAGGTCGGCAGCGCTGAAGCCGCCCCATTGCCCGCGCACGCCGCGCTCCGAGCGCAGGAAGCGGCGGTCATTGCCGTCATGGCCGATGAAGGCGCGTGCATTGCCGCCGGGCAGAATGCGGCACTGCGCGGTGTCGACGCCCTCCTGCCGCAAGGCGTCGATCAGCAGCATGCCGGCCTCGTCCGTGCCGATGCAGCCGAGATAGCCGGCCTGCGCGCCAAGCCTGCGGGCGAGCACGGCGACATTGACGGCGTTGCCGCCGGGAAACTGCAGGCTCCGATCGACATAGGTGTCGACCGTATTGTCGCCGAGGCCGAGCAGCCTGTGGGCCATCGCCGTGCTCCGCTCAGTAAGCCACTTTCCACATATAGCGGCGGGTCGTCAGCGGCTGGTTGTGCAGCACCGAGAGATGCACCGACAAGCGCTTCAGCGCCGATTGCAGGATATAGGGTGCCACGATCGGGCGGATTTCAGGCGCGATGCCTTTCATCGCGAAGTCGCGGGAATCATATTTCATCACGCGCTCGGCATAGGTATCGCAGAAGCTCGAGACGCGCTCCATCAGCGGGCGGCTCGGATCCTCGCCGGTGATCAGGATCAGCGGCGTCGAGCGGTCGACGATCTCGAAGGGGCCATGGAAGAACTCGGCCGCCTCGATCGGGTAGCTGTGCAGCCAGAGCATCTCCATCAGGATGCAGACGCCGAAGACATAGGCCGTGGTGAAGCCCGGCCCCGAGGCGACGTGATAGAAATTCCGGTCCTTGGCGTAGAGCGCCGCATCGGCCGCGGCGCGCGCCTCGTTCTGCTCGGCGGCGTCGGCAATCGCGCCCGGCAAGGCATCGAGCGAGGCGAGCAGCTTGTCGCCGAGCGGCCAGCCCTCCTTCTCCGTCATGATGCCGCCGACCAGAGCCTGCATCAGCATGAACATGGCGATGAAGGATTCGCTGGTGTCGCCGACGATGAAATGCTGCGGCACGGCCTGGGCCAGCGGCTTGTCGGCATATTGGCTGAAGGCCACGACCTGGCAGGGCTTGTCCTTCAGGAATTGGGCGGCGGCGACCGTCTCCGGCGTCGTGCCCGATTTCGAAGCGAGCAGCACCAAGGTGCGGCCATCGAGCCGGGGCGGGTCGATCGCCATGAACTCGGCCGGGAAATAGCGACGCACCTCGATGCCGGGCGAATAATGCTCGAGCCAGTATGTGATGCCGAGCATGGCGCGGTTGGCCGAGCCCGCAGCGACGAGATAAATCCGGTCGACGCCGGGGGCGAGCTTGCGGCCGAGCGCGAAAGCCTCGGGCACGGCAGCCTGCGTCTGAGCGAGGCCGTCCAGCACGCGGGGGCGGTCGTAAGAGATGGACATGAGAGCAAGCCACTTCCTGGCAGGCGAGAATTGGTATACACCAATCAGCTATACCAATCACTGTCAAGCATAGTCCAATCAATCAGGATATGTCGTCACCCGGGTTGGTCTGGCGCGTTTTTCGGCTTCCAGTGATGGGAACCGGGCGCTCAGCATCAGACCGAATATCGAATTCGGTCTGATGCTGTAGCTCTTTGATTTTGCATCGGCTTCTTCCGAAAACCGGATTCCACTTTTCGGGCCGATGCTCTATCCCAGTTCAACAGCGACGACGGGAATCCGAGAGACGCCAGCCATGCGCGAACCCGTGAAGCGGGCCAAGCCGATCTATGTCGAGGTGCAGGACTACCTGCTCGACCTCATCAACGGGCCCGATTACGGCCCGGGAGACCGGATTCCGTCCGAGCGCGTTCTGGCGGAGACGCTGCGCATCAACCGCATGACCGTGCGCAAGGCGATCGACAAGCTGGTCGAGCGCAATGTGCTGGAGCGCAACGGCACCAGCGGCACGCGCGTCCCCCTGGTCCAGGTCACGCGCCCGATCGAGGTCAGCTCCTCGCTCGGCATCACCCGGATCATCCGCAACTCCGGCGGCAGTCCCGGCAACAAGCTGCTGCATTTCGGCGAGGAGGCGGCGACCGAGAGCATCGCGCGCCGGCTCGATCTCGCTGTTGGCGCCGACCTCATCATGTTCCGCCGGCTGCGTACGGTGAATGACGAACCGTTCTGCATCGAGACAAGCTATCTGCCGGCACTGCGCTTCGCCGGGCTGGTCGCGGAGGATCTCGTCGCCGGGCAATCGCTCTACGCGCTGCTGAAGGCCCGCTACGGCGTCGAGGCCAGCGCCCGCGATCGCGAGATCGGCGTCGGCACCGCGACCGACATGGAAGCCCGCCTGCTCTCGCTCAAGCCCGGCTCGCCCACCCTGGTGCTGAGGCTGGTGGCGCGCGACGGCAGCGGCGCGCCGATCGAATACATGAAATCGGTGAACCACCCCCACCACGTCGTCTTCCGCAATTCCACGCCGACCCCGCAGGACTGACCATGCTGCCGCTGATGCCCCGCCCCCGCCGAGAAGCCGGCTCGTTTCCTCCGGCCGGGGAGAGCCTCTGATGGGCATCACCATCGAGACGATCGACCTAGACGCCACATTGCCTGGGAGCAGCGATGTCGTCGTCATCGGCGGTGGCATCATCGGCATCATGACGGCGATCTTCCTGGCCAAGGAGGGGGTTTCCGTCACCGTCTGCGAGAAGGGCGAGGTCGGCCATGAGCAGTCCGGGCGCAACTGGGGCTGGGTCCGGATCATGGGCCGCGACGCCAGCGAAATCCCGCTCGGGCTGGAGAGCATGCGGCTCTGGTCGGAGATGGACAAGCTGGTCGGCGGCGATACCGGCTTCACCCGCTCCGGCATCGTCTATGTCGCCGATACGCCCGGCAAACTCGCCGAGCACGAGGCCTGGCTCGACCATGCCAAGCAGTACCAGCTCGATTCACGCCTGCTGAGCTCGCGCGAGATCGAGAGCGTGCTGCCCGGCTGCAAGCGCGCTTTCGCAGGCGCCCTGTTCACGCCGAGCGATGCGCGCGCCGAGCCGCAAAAGGCGGTGCCGGCGATGGCGCGGGCACTGCGGCGGCTCGGAGGACAGGTTCTGACGCGCTGCGCCGTGCGCGGCATCGAAACCAAGGCCGGCCGGGTCAGCGCCGTGGTGACGGAGCGCGGTACGATCGCCTGCCAGCGCGTCGTGCTCGCCGGCGGCGCCTGGTCGCGGCTCTTCCTCGGCAATCTCGGCATCGATTTCCCGCAGCTCAAGGTGCTGGGTTCGGTCCTGCGCACCGAGCCTCTCGACGGCCCGCCGACCCATGCCGTCGGCGGCTCCGACTTCGCCTTCCGCAAGCGCCAGGACGGCGGCTACACTATCGCCCATCGCGGCGCGAGCGTGGCCGAGATCGTGCCCGACAGTTTCCGCCTGATGACCGATTTCCTGCCATCCCTCGTCAAGCAGCGGCACGAATTGAAGCTCAGGCTCAGCCAGCGCTTCCTTGAGGAGGCGAAGACGACACGGCGCTGGTCGCTCGACGAAACGACGCCCTTCGAGAAAACCCGCGTGCTCGATCCGGCGCCTTACGACTCGATCCTGAGCGAAGCGCAGGCCAATCTCGTCGCCGCCTTCCCAGCCTTCAAGGACATGAAGGTCGCACAGGCCTGGGGTGGTTTCGTCGATGCGATGCCCGACGCCGTGCCGGTGATCGGCGAAGTGCCGCGCCTGCCCGGCTTCTTCATCGCCAGCGGCTTCTCCGGCCATGGCTTCGGCATCGGCCCGGGAGCGGGCCGGCTGATCGCCGATCTCGTCGCGGGCAAAACCTCGATGATCGACGCCAAGCCGTTCCGGCTGGAGCGCTTCGCACGGCTGGAGCGGACGACACGGGCGAGTTGACCTCCCACGTCATGCTCGCCCTTGTGGCGCGCATCCACGTCTTGACCACGACCTGCGACCAGCGAAGGCGTGGATGGTCGGGACAAGCCCGACCATGACGAGGTTAGCGTACCGGCCCGAACGCCGCAGCCTCAGGAGAACGACGTCTCCTCCATCGAATAGGCCGAGAAGAAGTTCGTGCTGCCCGGATAGCTCTTGAAGCCGGTCACGCCCTTGACCATGCCATAGCCCTGCGAGCGCCAGGCAAGACCGACGAGGGGCGCCTGTTGGAGGGCGATCTTCGTCAGTTCGGCATAGATCGCCTTGCGCTTGGCCGGATCGAACTCCGAGCGGCCCTTGACGAAGAGGGCGTGGATTTCGGGCGTCGGCATCTGCCAGCTACGGGCCATATTGGCTGGCAGTTCGCCGTCGATCAGCGGCGCGAGGCCGTCGGGGTCGTTATTGTCTGCGGTTGTGCCCTGGATCATGAACTCATAGCGGCCCTTGCCGGCGGCATCGATGCGGCCAGCCCAGTCGGGCAGGTTGAGCTTCACCTCGATGCCGATCTCGCCGAGATGAGCCTGCACCACTTCGGCGGTCGATTTGTGCATCCCGTATTGCGCTGTCGAGAGCAGCGTACAGGAGAAGCCCTTGGGCATGCCCGCTTCGGCCAGCAGCTTCTTCGCCTTCTCGGGATCGTAATTCCAGAACTCGGAGAGCGCCTTGTCGAAATAGGGGCTCCCGGGCGATATCGGGATGCTTTCCAGCTTGCTGCCGCGACCGAAGAAGGCTGCCTGGACGATCTCCTCACGGCGTATGGCATGGGCAACCGCCTGGCGCAGGCGGACATCCTTGAACGGCCCGCTGCCGCCATTGAAGTTGATGCCCATGAAGGGGCCGTCGGCGGCGACGAGTGTCAGGCGCGGATCCTTCTCGATCACGCCCATATGCTGCCAGGGGACATATTCGATCAGGTCGATATCGCCGGCCTGCAGCGCCGCGACCCGTAGGTTCTCATCGGCGTAGGCCGTCAGCTTGACGCCGGCGAGCTTGGGCAGGCCGGGCTTGTAGTACTTGTCGAACTTGGCGACCTCGATCGAGACGCCGCGTTCCTGATCCTTGAGCGTGAACGGTCCGGCGCCAACGCCCAGACCGGCCCGACCCTCGATCGAGTCCTTGGCGATGATCGGCATATGCGGGCTCGCCAGCCAGATCGGCAGCGTCGCCGTCGGCTCCTTCATGACGATTTTGACCGTGCCGGCATCGGGCGTCTCGATCCGCTCGATGCCGCCGAACTCCGACTTCATGAAGGCGGTGGAAGTGGGCGCAGCGACCTGCTCGAGGGTCCATTTGACGTCTTCCGCCGTCACCGGCTTGCCGTTGTGGAAGGTCGCCTTGCGCAGCTTGAAGATCCAGCCGGCCGGGCCGTCCTGCGTCCAGGATTCCGCCAGTTCAGGCCTGACTTCGCCCTTGTCGTCGAAACCGGTCAGGCCACGGAAGATCAGGAGTTTGACCGTCAGCGCCGCCGTGCCGGTATGGACCCAGGGCTGCAGGCTCGGCGGGAAGCTCGACAGGCCGAAGCGCAGCACTCTCCCCGAGCCTTGCCCCGAGGCCTGCGCAAAGGCGGAGCCTCGAACCAGCGGCAGGCTTGCCCCGGCAGCAAGGAGGGCACGGCGCGAAATCATCGTCATCGGAAATCCCCTTTTTTTATCAGCCTGAAGCCAGCATGGATTGGTGTATACCAAACTGTCAATTGCGGCCCTCGACTGGCGCAGCGCGCCCTGCATCGGGCGTGCCATTGCATCGCGGCGATCGAACGGCGCCGACAGCCACAGGCAGCCTATTCTTCTCCGTCATGGATGCCATCACGAAATAATCATCCGAACCAAACACCCCGCGGAGAAAGCCGTTTCCGAGCGGTTCGGCTTCGCGCACCGCCGAACACGGGCCGCCACAGGCGAAAACGGTCTCATCAAACAGGGCTGGGCGCCGCCTGGTCTCGCGTTTGATCGTCTTGACAGCAGTGAAAGGCTTGAATGGTATACACCAAGTCGCTCCTCCCGAGCCGGCCAACCGATCGCCGGCCGCATGACGAAACCCGTCGAGCCCGGCGCACCATACCTGAAGGAGGCCTCCCGTGAGCGAGATCATCAAAGTCAAATCCGGCAGCAAATACGAGGATTTGAACAGCTATTCGCGGGTCGTCGTCGCCGGCGACATGATCTTCGTCTCCAACACCGCCGGCCGCAATTACAAGACCCGCGCCATCGCCAGCGATGCCAAGGGCCAGGCTGAGCAGGCCTTCAGCAATATCGAGGGTGCGCTCGCCGCCGTGGACGCCTCATTGAAGGATGTCGTCGCGATCAAGGTCTTCGTGCCGGATATCGCTGACATGGAGGCGGTCGGCGAGGTCGTCGGACGCAAGTTCAGGGGCATCGACCCCGCCAACACCACGACCTGCACGCCGCTCGGCCAGCCCGAGCTCAAGGTCGAGTTCGAGGTCACCGCCTATAAGCGCCGCAAGCCCGACGAGGCCGAAAAGCGCATCAGCGTCGACCTCTCCTGAGGTTTAACCCGATGCCTGACGTCGTCATCGTCGGAGGCGGGATCAGCGGCGCGGCGGCGGCCTATGATATCGCGCGCGCCGGCCATTCCGTGACGCTGTTCGAAGCGCGCAGCCTCGCGGCGATGGCCTCGGGCTGGACGCTTGGCGGCGTCAGGCAATCGGGCCGCGACCCCGCCGAATTGCCGCTGGCGAAGGCGGCGGTTGCACGCTGGGGCGGGCTCGACGAGGAGCTTGGAGCCGCTACCGGCTATCGCCGGCGCGGCAATCTGCGCCTGGCGCGGACGGAGGCCGAGGTCGAGGTGATCCGCGAGCTTGTCGTCCAGCAGCGCGGGCTTGGGCTCGAGATCGACTATCTGCCGGACAATGCCGCGATCCGTGCGATCGCGCCGGCGATTGCTCCGTCAGTCCTCGCCGCATCCTTCTGCCCGGGCGACGGCCATGCCGACCCGATTCCGGCGGTACGGGCCTTCGCCGCAGCGGCCGCGCGCCATGGCGCTGTGATCCGCGACGGCGTCGGCGTGCGGGCGCTGATCCGCTCCGGCGATGCGATCACCGGCGTCGAGACGCATGAGGGCGAGATCGTCTCGGCTGGACGCGTCATCCTGGCGACAGGCATCCATGCGCCCGAACTGCTGGCGCCGCTCGGACTCGACCTGCCCCTGCGGATCAGGCTGGTCTGCGTGCTGCAGAGCGTGCCGCTACCGCCCTTGTTCGAACAGGTTTTCGGCGTCGCCAATGCCGATGCAGCCGGCCGGCAGGAGATCGACGGGCGCCTGCGCGTCACCACCGGCATCGGCGACTGGCCACATGAGCCCGGCTCCTGGAGTCCCGACACTCTCGCGCCGCGCGCAGCCGACATCGCCACCTTGATCGATCGGGTGACACAGGTTCTGCCGGCGATGGCGGACGCCGGCGTCTCGCGAATCTGGGGTGGGCTGATCGATCTCACGCCAGACGCACTCCCGGCGATCGACGCCCATACCGGGATCGACGGGCTGGTCGTCGCGGCCGGCTTTTCCGGACATGGCTTCGGCATCGGCCCGATCACCGGTGAAATCCTCGCCGATCTTGCGCTGATGCGGCAGCCGCGCTTCGATCTCAGCCCCTTCAAGCTAGGCCGCTTCGCGGACTCCACCACCCCAGACTCTGTGCTGACCCTGCACGGTTAGAGGACTTGTCGATGCTTGCCCCCGCCGAACGCGTGATCCTGATCTCCGGCGCCAATCGCGGCATCGGCCGCGCCGTCGCGCAGGCGCTCTACGAGCAAGGCTATGCCTTGAGCCTGGGTGGACGCGACCTTGCCTCTCTCAAGGCGATGAGCGCCGGCTGGGACGAAACCCGCATCCATATCGCGCGCTATGACGCGCAGGATTGGGCGACGCATCGGGCCTGGACGGATGCGGCGATTGCGCGCTTCGGCCGGATCGACGGGCTCGTCAACAATGCCGGCATGCACAGCGCCATCACCTTGCGCGCGCCCGACGAGGCCGTGCTCGACGCGATCTGGGCCGTGAACTGCAAGGGGCCGCTCAGCCTGATCCATTGCGCACTGCCGCATCTGGAGGCGAGCGGGGCCGGGCGCATCGTCAACATCGCCTCGATGTCGGGCAAGCGCGTGCGCAACGACGCCGTCGCCTACAACATGACCAAGCATGCGATGGTGGCGCTGACCCATGCGGCGCGCCGGATCTCCTGGGACAAGGGCGTGCGGGCGACAGCTTTGTGCCCCTCCTTCGTGCCCACAGACATGACAGCCGCGAGCAATGCGATGAACCGCCAGGAGATGACGCAGCCGGACGACCTCGCGCGATTGGTTGCTACTGTCCTCTCTCTGCCTAACAATGCGTCAGTCGCGGAGCTGCTGGTGAATTGCCGGCTGGAGGACACGCTCTGACGGATTTGGCCTGACAATTGCGGACGGAGCCCGGCGCGACTGCCGGGCTCATCGAGACTTCAAAAAAGGCAGGGGAACAACGATGAAAAAAACCGGATTGACGATCGCCGCCGCGCTTGCGGGGGCCCTGTTGGGCTCGCCCGCACTGGCTCAGAAGACGGTGCTGACCGTCGGCATGCAAAGCACCGACGCAGGCGTGCTCGATCCGCATCTGAACTCCGGCACGCCCGGCAAGGCGATGCTGCAATGGATGTTCAACGGCCTGGTCCGGATCAAGCCCGGTGAGCTCTCGCCGGAATTCATGGAGCCTGACCTGGCCGAGAGCTGGACCTCCTCGACCGACAGCAAGGAATGGACCTTCAAGCTGCGCCAGGGCGTGCAGTGCCATCACGGCTATGGCGAGTTCACCTCGGAGGACGCCGTCTATTCGCTGGCCCGCGCCGCCAGCAAGGAAACCTCGGCCTTCTCCTCCGACTACGCCGCCTTCGACAAGGTCGAGGCGCCGGACAAATACACCGTCAAGATCACGCTGAAGCAGGCCATTCCGAGCCTGCTCGGCATCGTCATGAATTACCATGGCGGCAACATGGTCTGTAAGAAGGCCGCCGAGGAGCTGGGCAAGGAAGGCTTCGCCAAGAAGCCTGTCGGCACCGGCCCGTTCATGTTCCAGGAATATGTGCCGCAGCAATACGCCAAGCTCGTCGCCAACCCGAACTATTTCCGCGGCAAGCCGAAGCTGACCGAGATTCTCTACCGCTTCATCCCGTCCGATTCCTCGCGCGATCTCGCCTTCCAGTCCGGCGAGATCGACATGATGCTCGGCCGGCAGGAGCAGGCCTGGGTCGACCGCATGAACGCGCTGCCCGGTGTCAAGGTCGTCGCCATGGGCCCGGCCGAGATGTCGATGCTGCATCTCAATATGAGCCAGCCGCCGCTCGACAACCTCAAGGTCCGCCAAGCCATCGCCTATGCGGTCGACCGCAACGCGATCTGGCAGTTCCGCGGCAAGAACATCTCGCGCCCGGCCGTTTCGGTGGTGCCGTCGGGCTATCTCGGCACCGACGAGAAGGCGCCGCTCTACCCCTTCGATCTCGCCAAGTCGAAGGCCCTGCTGGCCGAGGCCGGTTTCCCGAACGGCGTCACGATCAAGGCGATCAACACGACGCTGCCCTCGATGCTGAGCTTCACCGAGGCGACGCAGGCGCTGTTGAAGCGGGCCGGCATCACGCTGGAGATCCAGCCGGTGGAGCACGCGACCTTCCACCAGCAGATCCGGCAGGACCTGTCGCAGGTGGTGCATTTCCAGGCGGCGCGCTTCCCCATCGCGGATGTCTATCTCTCGCAGTTCTTCCATTCGCGCGCGATCGTGAAGACGCCGACGGCGGTGACGAACTTCTCGCACTGCAAGGTCGCTGATGCCGAGATCGATGCGGCCCGCTCGGAAACCGACAAGGCCAAGCAGCTCGCGCTCTGGAAGACGGCGCAGGAGAAGATCATCAAGGAGGTCTGCGCGATCCCGGTCAACGAGATGATGCAGCTCTGGGCCTATAAGGACAGCCTCGACCTCGGCTACGACCTCAAGGCCTCGCTCAATCTCGGCCCGCCGGTGCTCGAGACGACGCGCTTCACCAAGTGATCCCTTGAGGAGCGGCCGTTCGGCCGCTCCTTTTCTCCTGCTGACAGCGGCATCATGGGCGCCTTTCTCGTCAAACGGCTCGGCTTTGCGGTCGTCACGCTCTGGGCCGTGCTTTCCCTCGTCTTCGTCGTGGTGCGGATCGTGCCCGGCGACCCGGCGCAGGTCATCCTCGGCGACCAGGCCGACGCCACCGCGATCGCGGCGATGCGCACCCGGCTCGGCCTCGATGCACCTCTCATCGAGCAATACTGGACCTTCCTCAGCGGTGCGATCCGGGGCGACTGGGGCGTCTCGCTCGTCACCGGCCGGCCGGTGATCCAGGAAATCCTCGCTGTCCTGCCCTGGACGCTGGAGCTGACCGTGGTCTCGATGCTGATCGGCGTCGCCATCGGCGTGCCGCTTGGCGTCTGGGCCGCGATCAACCGCAACCGCATGCCCGATTATGTGACGCGCATCGCCTCGCTCCTGGGCTTGTCCTTCCCACCCTTCGTCTCGGCCATCATCCTGCTGATCCTGTTTGCGATCATGCTGCGCTGGTTCCCGGTGATCAGCGCCCGCTCCGGCTCGGCATCCGCCTGGTTCCAGTCGATGGCGCTGCCCGCGCTCAATCTCGGATTGATCATGGCGGCCTACATCACCCGCGTCGCGCGCTCGGCCATGCTCGAGGTGATGCAGGAGGATTATGTCCGCAGCGCCCGGGCCAAGGGCGTCCCCTGGCGCGTCGTCGTCTGGCGGCATGCGCTCAGCAACGCGCTGATCCCGGTCATCACCATCGTCGGCCTGTATCTCGGCATCCTGATCGGCAATTCGGTGTTGACCGAGATCGTCTTCAACCGGCCGGGCCTGGGCAAGCTCATCGTCGGCGCGCTGAACCAGCGCGACTACACCATGCTGCAGGGCATGATGGTGATCTACACGCTGATCGTCGTGCTGGTGAACATCGCCACCGACCTGACCTATGCGCTGGTGGACCCAAGGGTGAAGCTGTCATGAAAGTGAAGCTATCATGAGCACCTCCGTCCACGACGCCGGTCAGGCCGCCCCTCCGCGGCTGCGCTGGCTCGCCGCCACCATCGGTGCTTTCAACGCCAACAAGACCTCCTGGGTCGGCCTCGTCATCGTCGTCGCGGTGATCCTGGCCGCGGTGCTCGCGCCCATCATCGCTCCGCACGACCCGCTGGAGCAAAACATCCTGTCGCGGCTGCAGCCGCCGCATGAGAACTACTATCTCGGCACCGATTATTTCGGCCGCGACATCCTTTCGCGGCTGCTCTACGGCGCGCGGATCTCGCTCGTCATCGGCGTTGCCTCGACCGTGATCGCGCTGGTTCTGGGGTCGCTGATCGGCATCCTGGCCGGCTGGTATGGCGGGAAGTTCGATGTCGTCGTGATGCAGACGATGGATATCCTGCTCGCCTTCCCCTCGCTCATCCTCGGCCTGATCCTGGTCGCCATGCTCGGCCCCTCGATGGAGAATATCACCATCGCGATCGCGCTGACCTCGATCCCCTCCTTCGCCCGTATCGCGCGCGCCCCGACGATCACGGTCAAGGAACGCGACTTCATCGAGGCCGGCCGGGCGCTGGCCTTCTCCGATGCACGCATCATGGCGCGC
This sequence comes from Bosea vaviloviae, assembly GCF_001741865.1. Taxonomy (NCBI): domain Bacteria; kingdom Pseudomonadati; phylum Pseudomonadota; class Alphaproteobacteria; order Hyphomicrobiales; family Alloboseaceae; genus Allobosea; species Allobosea vaviloviae. The sequence goes on along the minus strand of NZ_CP017147.1, from coordinate 1,386,078 downwards.
CATATCCTGCCCAACATCTTCCCCGAGATCCTGGTGATGGGCTCACTCTGGCTCGCCAGCGCGATCCGCACCGAGGCCTCGCTCGCCTTCATCGGGCTTGGCGTCAAGCCGCCGATCGCGACCTGGGGCGGCATGATCCGCGAGGGCTTCGAGAATATCCTCGACAGCTACTGGCTGGTGCTGGCGCCAAGCCTCGCCATCCTGATCATCGTCTTCGCCCTCAACATCCTCGGCGACGGTCTGCGCGACGCCATCGACCCCAAGCTGAAGGGCGAACGATGAGCGGCCCCGTTCTCTCCGTCCAGAATCTGCAAACGGCCTTCCGCGTCGGCGGGCAATGGCGCTGGGCGATCGAAGATCTGAGCTTCGATGTCGCGCCCGGGGAAACCGTCGCGATCGTCGGCGAATCCGGCTCGGGCAAGTCGGTGACTGCGCTCTCGATCATGCGGCTGGTGTCGGAGACCAGCGGCCGCATCCAGGGCAGGATCGCTCTCGACGGCCGCGATCTGCTGGCGCTCTCCGAGGATGAGATGCGCAAGGTCCGCGGCAACGACATCGCGATGATCTTCCAGGAACCGATGACCAGCCTGAATCCCGTGCTGACCGTCGGCTACCAGATCTGCGAGGCGCTGCGCTATCATCGCGGGCTCGACAAGGCTGCAGCCGAGGCCGAGGCGCTGCGCATGCTGGAGAAGGTGCGCATCCCGTCGGCGAAAACGCGCTTCGGCAACTATCCGCACCAGCTGTCCGGCGGCATGCGCCAGCGCGTGATGATTGCGACCGCGCTCGCCTGCAAGCCGAAGCTCCTGATCGCCGACGAGCCGACGACCGCGCTCGACGTCACGATCCAGGCGCAGATCCTCGAACTGATCAAGACGCTGCAGGACGAGGAGGGCATGTCGGTCCTCTTCATCACCCATGACATGGGCGTCGTCGCCGAGATCGCCGACCGCGTCGTGGTGATGTGGAAGGGGCGCAAGCTCGAGGATGCGCCCGCTCCCCAGGTCTTCAACACGCCGGTGCATGGCTACACCAAGGCGCTGCTCGCCGCCGTGCCCAGGCTCGGCGACATGGAAGGGCATGGCAGGCCGCTGCGCTTCCCCCATATCGACCCCGATAATGGCGAGGTCCGCGGCAAGCCGGTCGAGGCGGCAGATACCGTCAAGGCCGAAGAGACGCCGCTGCTGGAGGTCTCCGGCCTGACGACGCGCTTCGGAATTCGTGGCGGCCTGCTCGGGCGTTTGCGCGGCCGGGTCCATGCGGTCGAGAACGTCTCCTTCACGCTGCAGCGCGGCGAGACGCTGGCGCTGGTCGGCGAATCCGGCTGCGGCAAATCGACGACCGGGCGCTCGATCCTGCGCTTGATCGAGCCCACAGCCGGCACGGTGCGCTTTGAGGGCCGCGACGTGACCGGTTTCGGCAAGGCCGACCTGCTCAATGTCCGCCGCGACATGCAGATGATCTTCCAGGATCCCTTCGCCAGCCTGAACCCGCGCAAGAGCGTGGGTGCGGCCATCGCCGAGCCGATCGTCGTCCATGGTCTCGCCAGGGGCGCGGAGGCCAGGGAGCGCGTGGCGGAATTGATGCGCCGCGTCGGTCTCTCGCCCGCCATGGGCACGCGCTTCCCGCATGAATTCTCGGGCGGGCAGCGCCAGCGCCTCGCCATCGCGCGGGCGCTCGCGCTCTCGCCCAAGCTGGTCGTGGCGGATGAGGCGGTCTCGGCGCTCGACGTCTCCGTCAAGGCGCAGGTGCTCAACCTGATGCTCGACCTGCAGGCCGAGTTCGGCCTCGCCTATCTCTTCATCTCGCATGACATGGCGGTGGTCGAACGGGTGAGCCATCGCGTCGCGGTGATGTATCTCGGCGAGATCGTCGAACTCGGCACGCGCGAGGCCGTCTTCGCCAACCCGCGCCATCCCTATACGCGCAAGCTGCTCTCGGCGGTGCCGGTGCCTGATCCGGCGCGGCGATCCCTGCGCCGTGAACTCGCGATCGACGAGATTCCGAGCCCGATCCGCACGCTCGACTGGCATGCGCCGGCGCAGGCGCTGGTCGAGGTCGCGCCCGGCCATTTCGTCAGGCAGGCGGTGTAGAACCCTCTGGGGCGACGGCGGCTCAGCCCGTCCGCGTCCGGCCGGGAGCCGCCTGCGACGCGATCGAGCGCTCCGCTTCATCCTCGGCGAAATGTTCGCCGATCACCGCCGCGCCGTCCTCGATCGCCTTGCGGATCAGCCTGACCGCCTTTTCGGTATCGCGCCGGGCCAGCGCCTCCAGCAGCAGGTCGTGGTTGTGCGGCTCGCCCAGCCGGGTGGAATCCACCGGGAAGAGATAGTTCAGGCTCGGGCCGATCTTGAGCCAGAGCGATTCGATCACCGCATAGAGCGCCGGCATCGCCGCGCGCTCATAGAGCATCAAGCGGAATTCCTTGTTCTCATGCAGCGCCTCGCGCGCCGCGTTGCGCGCCCTGGCATCCTTGAAGCGCTCGTTGATCGCGCGCAGGACGATGAGATCCTGCTCGGTCAGCAATGGCGTCGCCCTCTCGACCGCGAGGCTCTCGACCACCATGCGGATGTCGATGATCTCGCGATAGCCCTCGAGCGAAAGAGCCGGCACGGTGAAGGACTGCGCCGGCGCCATCTCCAGCGCGCCGCTGGCGACGAGCTTCAGCAGCGCCTCGCGGACCGGGGTAGGGCTGGTGCCGAGCCGTGCGGCGAGATCGCGCGCGACCAGCCTTTCGCCGGGCTTCAGGCTGCCTTCCATCAGCGCCTGCTTGAGCGTTCTTTCGACATGCCCGGTCAGGCCGCCCTTGGGCGCGATCGGCAATTGGTCAAGGCTCACGAAGCGGCTCCGTCGGCGGAAGCGCGGAAGATGTCGCGGCGCTTCGTGATTGGCAATGGCTGGCTGCAACGCCCGATCGCGCAGCGCGGAGCCTCCGTCACGGCCTGCCAGAACACGGCAAATCTGCCCATCAAACATTCTCCCGCCTGCCGCAAATTCAGACGCAATATCTCTTGCAGCCAATGTTACAGAATATATTCTGCAGCGCGACGGAATTCTGGCGCGGCCGACAAGGCCGCCATAAACAAGGGGATTGCCATGCGACGGATCCTATCTGGAGTGCTGGGCCTGAGCCTGCTGGCGGCAACCGCCGCATCGCCCGTCCTCGCTGCCCCCAACGAGCTCGTGATCGGGCGCGCGGCTTCCGCCGCAACGCTCGACCCCGGCTTCCTGCGCGAGGCGGGCACGCTGGTCGACAATGTCTTCGACACGCTGATCCTGCGCGACACGGAGATGAAGCTGATCCCGGGGCTTGCCCTGTCCTGGGCCGCGATCGACGACACGACCTGGGAGTTCAAGCTCCGGCCGGGCGTGAAATTCCACAATGGCGAGGCCTTCGACGCGACCGCCGTCAAATTCACCTTCGACCGCGTGATCGACCCCGACGCCAAGTCACCGACGATTTCCTATGTCCGTTCCGTGGTCGGCGTCGACGTGGTGGATTCGCTGACCGTGCGCGTGCGCACCAACGGCCCCGACCCGCTGCTGCCGACGCGGATGAGCCGCTACCCCGCCTATATCGTGCCACCGAAATACATCGCCGAGGTCGGCAAGGACGTCTTCGCCCGCAAGCCGATCGGCACCGGCCCCTACAAGGTCAGCGAATTCGTCCAGGACGACCGCGTCGTCATGGTCGCCAATCCCGATTACTGGCGCGGCAAGCCGACGATCGGGCGCGTCGTCTGGAAGCCGATCCCGGAGGCGACAGCGCGCATCGCGGCGCTGGTCTCCGGCGAGGTGCAGTTGATCGAAGGCGTGCCGGCCGAACTCGTCAGCCTCGTCAAAGCAAGCCCCGAGCTCAATCTCGAGCAGGTCCGCAATGGTGGATTGACGATCTATCTCGGCCTGAAATCGTCCGAGAAGCCGCTCTCCGACGTCAAGGTCCGGCGCGCGCTCTCGCTGGCGATCGACCGCAAGACCATCGTCACGGAGATCCTCAAGGGTCTCGGCACCGCGACCGGCAGCCAGACCAGCCCGGCCGATTTCGGTTACAAGGCGATCGAGCCGCCGGCCTTCGATCCGGCCAAGGCCAAGGCGCTGCTGGCGGAAGCCGGCTATCCCAACGGTTTCTCGATCAAGATGCAGGTGCCGCGCCGCTACATCTCCTCGGCCGAAGTCGGCCAGGCGATCGCGCAGCAATTCGCCGCCATCGGCGTCAAGGCCGAGCTCGAAGTGCCGGAATGGTCGGTCTATGCGCAGCAGGTTCCGGCCGGCAAGCAGGCGCCGATCTACATGCTGGCCTGGGGCTCGACCCAGACGCTCGACGCCGACGCCGCGCTCTTCGCCATCCTGCGCACGGGTGAGCCCTATTCGACCGTCTCGATGCCGGCGCTCGATACGCTGCTCGACCAGAGCCGCAAGATCGTCGACGCCGACAAGCGCAAGGCCGTGCTGCTGGAGATCCAGGACAAGATGGTCGAGGATGTGCCGCTGCTGACGCTCTATCAGGAAGACTCGCTCTATGCGGCGCGCAAGGACCTCGTCTTCAAGGGACGCCCCGATGCCCGCCTGCCCTTGTTCGACCTGAAGTTCGGTCCGTGACACCGGAGCTGAGGCGCTCTTTTGCCGGCATCGATGGCTGGGTCGGCGCAATACTCTTGATCGCCGTCCTGCTGCTGGCCGTGCTTGGCCCGCAGCTCTGGGCGCTCGACCCGATCAAGGGCGTGCTGACCGCGACCTTCAAGCCGCCCGGAACCATCGTCTCCGGGCAATGGCACCCGCTCGGCACCGACCAGCTCGGCCGCGACCTGCTCGTACGGATAATGGCCGGAACCCAGCTTTCCCTCGGCATCGTCGTGATCGCAGGGCTGATCTCGGCGCTGATCGGCACCGGCCTCGGGCTGCTGGCGGGCTATGCCGGCGGCTGGATCGACATCGTCATCATGCGGCTCGTCGACATCCAGCTCTCGATCCCCTTCATCCTGCTGGTGCTGCTGGTGATCGCGGTGCTGGGCCCCAGCATCGCCAATGTGGTGATCGTGCTCGGCGTCACCGGCTGGGCGATTTTTGCCCGCGTGGCGCGTGCCCGCACGCTGGAGGTGCGCGAGCTCGACTATGTCGAGGCGGCGCGCGCGCTCGGCGCCTCGCGTCTTCGCATCGTGCTGCGCTATATCCTGCCCAATATCATCACGCCGCAGATCGTGCTGCTGACGCTCGATCTTCCCCGTCTGATCGTGCTCGAAGCCTCGATCGGCTTCCTCGGCCTGGGCGTGCAGCCGCCCGTGCCGACGCTCGGCAACCTGATCGGCGAAGGGCGCTCCTATCTCCTGGTTGCCGACTGGCTGGTGATCTATCCCGGCCTCGTCATCGCAGCGCTGGTGATCGGCTTCAACTTCCTCGGCGACGGCCTGATCCGCCTGACGCAAGTGCGGGTCGACTGAGCCATGCTGCGCTTCCTCGGCAACCGCCTGCTGCAATCGCTCGTCGTCCTCCTCGGCGTCTCCGCAATCGTGTTCTTCTGCCTGTTCCTGGCAGGCGACCCGGCCGCGCTGATGATGTCGCCCGACGCCAGCCGCGCCGAGATCGACACCTTCCGCAAGGCGATGGGCTTCGACGACCCCGTCCTGGCCCAGTATCTGCGCTATCTCGGCAAGGCGCTGACCGGCGATTTCGGCCTGTCGCTGCGCTTCCAGCGACCGGTGCTGGAGCTGGTGCTCGAGCGCCTGCCGGCGACCGCCTTGCTCGCGGTGGCGGCGCTGGCCTGGAGCACGACGCTCGGCTTCGTCTTCGGCGTGGTCGCCGCGATCAAGCCCGGCGGCCTCGTCGACTTCCTGGTGCGCACCGTGGCGCTGGCCGGCCAGGCCGTGCCGGTGTTCTGGCTCGGCCTCGTGCTGATCCTGTTCTTTGCGATGAAATGGCGGCTGCTGCCGACCGGCGGCTATGGCGAGGCGCGCCATCTCATCCTGCCGGCGCTGACGCTCGGCGCCTATTACACCAGCGCGGTGACGCGCCTCGTGCGTGCGAGCCTGATCGACGTGATGGGCGAGGACTATATCCGCACCGCCCGCGCCAAGGGCCTTTCGCCCGGCCGCGTCATCATCGGCCATGCGCTGCGCAACGCGCTGATCCCGGTGCTCACGGTGCAGGCGATGTATTTCGCCGCCCTGCTCGGCGGCGCGCTCGTCACCGAGATCATCTTCGCCTGGCCCGGCATCGGCCGGCTGGCAGTGCAGGCGATCCAAAACCGCGATTTCCCGCTGGTGCAGGCGGTGGTGCTGCTGGCCTCGACCGTGTTCGTGCTGGCGAACCTCATGGTCGATATCGCCTATGTGCTGCTGAACCCGAGGATCAGGCTGTGACCGGGCCGGAGACGATCGCGCGCCTCCGCGGCAGCACGCTCGAGCTGCTGGCGGAATGGACGCCGATCCGCTCCTTCGCCGGCAACGAGGCCGGGTTGAAGGTGATGGCGCAGACCCTCGTCGCCCATCTGCGCGACGATCTCGGTGCGACCATCATCGCAGACGGCCTGAAGCTCGATCCGCCGGTCGTCCATGCCCGGATCGAACGCGGCGCGCCCGTCACCATCCTGCTCTACAATATGTATGACGTGATGCCGGCCACGCCCGAGGGCTGGAGCGTCGATCCCTTCATCGGCGGCGTGATCGAAGGCCCCAAAGGCCCGCGCTATGTCGCGCGCGGGGCGGAGAACAACAAAGGGCCGATGGCGGCGATGCTGGTCGCGCTCGGCCATCTCATCGCGACTTCCGGCCTCGATGCCAATATCGAGATCCTGCTCGAAGGCCAGGAAGAGACCGGCAGCGCTGCGCTCAGGCGTTACCTGACCGCTCAGGACACGCCGGTGCGCCGGGCTTCGACGGCGCTCTTTCCGTCCTTCTGCGAATATGGCGGCGGGCCGCCGCGGATCTATTTCGGCTTCAAGGGCCTGGCGCAGGGCAGGATTGCAGTTGAGAGCGGCGCATGGGGCGGGCCGGTGAAGCCTTGCCACGCCTCGAATTCGCCCTGGATCGCCAACCCGATCTGGGAGCTCGCCGAGGCGCTCGCCGGCCTCGGCGGCGGCTCGCGGGGAGCCGTCGCCATCCCCGCCCCACTCGCGCCCGTGCTCGACGAACTCGCGGCCGCCTTCGATCCGCAGGCCGAACTCGCCTTCCGCGCCACCAGCCGCTTCTCCCGCGACGGCACGCCGCGCGAATTGCTGCAGCATGTGCTGACAGCGGCCCATCTCAATCTGGCGGAGATCTCGTCGTCTCCGCTGGGCGGGCGCAGCGTCATCCCGACGGGCGCGAGCGCGCGCTTCGACATGCGCCTGCCGGCCGGGCTCGATCCGGCTGACGAGATCGCCCGCCTCGTCCGGGATTGTGCACCGGCCTTGCTTTCGCTCGACGACGCCTATCCCGGCTGCTGGTTCGATCCCGCCGCGCTCGGCTTCGCCGAACTCGCTTGGAGCTACCGGGCGCTCGACGCAAACCCGCAATCCTGGCCCTGGGCCATCGGCGCAGCGCCAGCCTATGCCTTCACCGGGGTCAGCGACGCCTTCATCATCGGCGGGCTCGGCCATGGCGGCCATGCCCATGGCCCCGACGAATTCGTCGAGCTTTCCGGCATCGACCGCTTCATCCAGTCGCTGCTGCTCTGGCTGCCGGCGATCGCGGCCAAGGGCCGATCATGAACCACACCATCACCATCCGGAGTATCTCGCGATGACACCCGACGATTTCCCGCGCGTCGAACTCGGCTTTTTCCCGACGCCGATCGACGAATTGCCGAACCTCTCGACTGAAGCCGGCATCACGCTCCGAATGAAGCGCGACGACTATTCCGGCTTCGGCGGCGGTGGCAACAAGGTGCGCAAGCTTGAGTTCCTGCTCGCCGACGCGCTGGCCAAGAAGGCCGGCGTGCTGATCACCACCGGCGGACACCAGTCCAACCATGCCCGCATGGTCGCAGCCGCAGCGCGGCGCTTCGGCATGGAAGCCGTGCTGGTGCTGCGCGGCAACCCGCCGACCGAGTATCAAGGCAATCTCCTGCTCGACCGCCTCTTGGGTGCGACGCTCGAATTCCTCGAGCCGACAGCCTATTTCACCCAGGTCGATCCGCGCATGGCCGCCCATGCGCAAGCGGCGGAAGCCGCCGGCAAGACTGCCTATGTCATCCCGCTCGGCGGGGCGAACCCGCTCGGCGCGCTCGGCTATGTCCGCGCCGTCGAGGAGATGTCGCGCCAGCTCGACGCAGCCGGGCGCCAGCCGCCCGACATCGTCGCAGCGCCCGCCGGCTCCGGCGGCACGCTGGCGGGCCTCTATGTCGGCATCCGCCGGTACTGGCCCAAGACCCGGATCGTCGGCATCAGCGTCAGCCGCGACGCCGCCTGGTTCCAGGAACGCATCGCCGGCATGGCCAATGATTGCGCCGCGCTGCTCGGCTGGCCGCAGGATTTCAAGCCGGCCGATATCTGGATCGAGGACGGCTTTGTCGGCTCTGCCTATGGCGTGCCGAGCCCGGGCGGCATCGCCACGATCAACCGCGTCGCCCAGAGCGACGGCGTGCTGCTCGACCCGGTCTATACCGGCAAGGCGATGGACGGCGTGCTCGCGCTGGCGGCAAGCGGCAAGATCCCCGCCGGCAGCGATGTGCTCTTCGTGCATTGCGGCGGCAGCCCGGCGCTCTACCCCTTCGCCAAGGTGCTGACCGAGGCGCCGGAAGCCTTGCCAGCATGAGTCTTGCCGACACGAGTCCTGCCGGCATGAGCCTGCCCGGGCTCGATCGTGCGGCGGTGATCGCGGCCGGCGGCGCGGATTTCGGCCTCGCGCTGGCCGATGTCCGCGACGCCTTCGCGCTGCTGCGCGCGGGCGAGGCCGAGATGCCGGCCGAGACCTCGGTTGCGCTCGGCGCGCCGGATCTGCCCGGCCGGGCCTATGCCCTGCCCGCCTCGCTCGGCGGCCGCTTTCAGGCCGCAGGCGTGAAATGGACGGCGCATCGGCCGGCACCCGGCGACGGGCAGCCGATGATCACCTCCTCCACCATCGTCAATGATCGCCGGAGCGGGCTGCCGCTCGGCATCGTCGAGAGCGCGCTGCTGACCGCGATGCGCACCGCCGCGGTCTCGGCGCTGGCGCTGGAGAGCTTGATGCCGGTGCCGCTGCGCAGCGCTGCGGTGCTCGGCGCCGGCTTCCATGCCCGCACGCATCTGGAGATGCTGGCGGCGCTGCATCCGGGGCTGGAGCGCGTCCTGATCTGGAATCGCACCCGTTCCAAAGCCGAGGCGCTGGCGGCGCGGAGCTGGCCCTTCCCCGTCGCGGTAGCCGCGAGCCCGGAGGAGGCTGCGCGCTGCGACGCCGTCCTGACTTGCACCAATGCCAAGGAGCCTATCCTCGACGCTGCCGCGCTGAGACCCGGCCGGCTGGTCGTCCAGGTCGGCTATCACGAGGTTTCCTTCGAGGTGATCGACAAGGCCGACCATGTCGTGGTCGATCTCTGGGGCGAGTTCCGGCTGAAGAGCGCCAAGAGCCTGTTCCAGATGCATCGCGCCGGCCGCTTCCCCGAGGAGCGCGTCGCCGCCGATCTCGGGACAGTGCTTGCCGGCGGCTTTACGCCGACGCCCGGCAGCCTCGTCTATCTCTCGAGCTTTGGGCTCAACATCTTCGACATCGCGCTCGCCGCCCGCGTCATTGCCACGGCGGGGGCTTCGAATTCAGCGCCAACCACGCATCAGGACAGGAGCGACTGGCCATGGCTGTGACGATCGACGCCAAGGCCATCCAGGCACGGCTCGGCGAAGCCGGGCTCGTCCTCGTCGATGTGCGCGGCATCGAAGTCTGGCACGAGGCCAGCCTGCCCGGTGCCATCCATCTCAACGTCTACGACTACTTCATCCCGCAAAGCGACGAGGCCGGCATCGCCTCGCTTGCTGCGGCCACCGAGGCGGCGTTCGAGAGCTTGAAGCTGTTCGAGGCGAAGACCGTCGTCTTCTTCGAGGAGGACACCGGCATGATCTCGCCGCGCGGCCTCTGGTTCCATGAATTCCTTGGACTCGAAGGCGGTTTGATCCTCGATGGCGGCATCAAGGCCTGGCGCGCGGCTGGCCTCACAATCGAGCCCGGCAAGGGTCCGGCTGCGATCATCGCCCCGGCAGAAGAAGGCGCCGCGCCGAGCCGCCCGTTCCGGCGCGAGCTGATCGCCTCGATCGATGAAACCGGCCAGGCTGCAATGCTGCTCGATGTGCGCCGGCGCAGCGAGTTCACCGGCGAATTCGTCCATCCCTGCTGCGCTCGCGCCGGCCGCATCCCCGGCTGCAGTCACATCTTCTGGGAGGACCTGATCGAGGGTGGGGCCTATCGTACACCCGCCGAGGTCGCCGCACTCGCCCTCAAGGCGGGTTTGCGCAAGGATCAGCCGATCGTGACCTATTGCCATCGCGGCGCGCGGGCGGCGACCGCGCTCTACGCGCTCAGGCAAGCGGGCTTCGAGGATGTCCGCGTCTTCGTCGGATCCTGGCACGAATGGGCCGGGCGCAACGACTTGCCGATAGCGAGCGGCGCATAAAGCCGTGCCTCGGTTTCAAAGCGTGGGAAGCGAGGGCTGCAGCGATCTCGGCGTCCGCGAAACCGGCAGCAGGAATGCGCCCGAAACCGCATGACATGCGGAAGGCTCGCAAACCATGCCCAGCTCTGGGGGGCTTTGCGTTTTACTGGTCCGGGGCCCACACCTCATCCCTGCCCTTCTCCTTACAGGAGAAGGGTTCCCCGCGCCTTTCGCCACAACCCTTGCTCCCGTCATTTCCAAGGCTCTAGGATCAGCCGACATCGCGGCGGCGCTCTATTCGCGACCATTCCATCTGCTCAAACGGAAGGTTCCAAGCATGAGGCGTCGTACATTTCTTGGCGCCGCGGCCGGTGCCGCCGTCTCCGCGCTCGCGAAGCCCAGCCTTGCACAGCCGGCGAAGGTGCTGAAATTCGTGCCTGAGTCGGATGTTGCGATTGTCGACCCGGTCTGGACGACCGCGACGGTGACGCGCAACCACGGCTATCTCGTCTTCGATACGCTCTACGGGCAGACCAGCGACTATAATATCGAGCCGCAGATGGTGGCCGGCCATACGATCGAGGATGACGGCAAGCTGTGGCGGCTGACTTTGCGCGAGGGCTTGCGTTTCCACGACGGCGAGCCGGTGCGCGCGCAGGATGTCGTGCCGAGCGTGCGCCGCTTCGCCGCCCGCGACGCCTTCGGTCGCGCCTTGATGGATGCGACTGACGAGCTGTCGGCTGAATCGGACCGCGTCGTGAAATTCCGCCTGAAACGGCCTTTCCCGTTGCTGCCGGCTGCGCTCGGCAAGACCGGAACCTCCATGCCGTGCATCATGCCGGAACGCTTCGCGGTCACCGATCCCAATAAGCAGGTGACGGAGATGGTCGGCAGCGGCCCGTTCCGCTTCAAGGCCGACGAGCGGGTTTCCGGCGCGCTGACGGTCTATGAGAAGTTCAGCGGCTACGTCCCACGGCCGGGCGGCTCCGCCAGCTTTACCGCAGGTCCCAAGCACGTCTTCTTCGACCGCGTCGAATGGCGCATCATGCCCGACCCTTCGACGGCGGCTAATGCACTCAGCGCCGGCGAAATCGATTGGTGGCAGAACCCGACACCGGACCTGCTGGGTGTGCTGAAGCGCAAGGCTGGGGTCAAGATCGAAGGGCTCGATCCGGCTGGCGGCATCGGCTGCCTGCGCTTCAACTGCCTGCATCCGCCTTTCGACAATCCCGCCATCCGGCGGGCCCTGCTCGGCGCCATCGACCAGGTCGAATACATGACTGCGGTCGCCGGCGACGAACGCTCGATGTGGAAGGACCATGTCGGCGTCTTCAGCCCCGACACGCCGCTGGCGACGACGGCCGGAACCGAGGTCCTGGTCGGCAAGCGGGATTTCGAGAAGGTCAAACGCGAACTCGCGGCGGCCGGCTACAAGGGCGAGCGCGTGGTGATGCTCGATCCGACCGATTATCCCTCGACCCATGCGCTGGCGATGGTGGCGGCCGATGCGCTGCAGAAATGCGGCATGAACGTGGATCTGGTCTCGAGCGACTGGGGCACCGTGGTCCAGCGCCGCGCCAGCCGGCAGCCCACCGACAAGGGCGGCTGGAATATCTTCTTCACCTATCTGAACGGCACCAACAATTTCGATCCGGCGAGCCAGCTCGGCATCCGCGGCAATGGCGACCAGGCCTGGTTCGGCTGGCCGAAATCGCAGCGCCTGGAAGAGCTGCGCGCCGAGTGGTTCGTCGCCAAGGATCTTGCGGCCCAGAAGGCAATCTGCGCCGAGATCCAGAAACAGTTCTTCACCGACGTGCCCTATATCCCGCTCGGCGCCTATTACGAGAAGACGGCCTATCGCGGGCTGACCGGCATGCGCAACGGTTTCGCCCAGTTCTACGACGTGAAGCCGGCGTGAGGCAGCTCCCTATGCGTATCGCTGTCCTGCAATTCGCCCATGAGACCGTCACCTTCCTCCCCAACGACACGACGCGGGAGGATTTCATCTATCCGGGCTCCCCAGTGAGCGGCGAGGCGCTGCTCGCCACCGATCCGAAGGGCTATATGGGCGGCTTCGTACAGGTCGCGCGCGAATATGCCGATGTCGAGCTGATCGGCATCACCTCCCCGCTCTGGCCGCGCACCGGCACGGGATCGGGTTGGATCACCCGGGATGCCTACGAGCATTTCCTCGGCATCATGATCGCGGAACTGAAGGCGCAGCAGAGCCTCGACGGCGTCTATCTGGCGCTTCACGGAGCATTGGCGGTGCGCGGCGTGCCGCGCCCCGAAGCCGATATCGCGCGGCGCGTCCGCGAGGTGGTCGGCAGGCAAGTCTTCATCTCCGCGACCTTCGATCCCCATGGCAATGAGGACGAGGCGTTTCTGCAGCAGGCCGACATGGCCTTCACCGTCAAATACTTCCCCCATTACGACATGCACCTGCAGGGCGAGCGCGCGGCGCGCATGCTGGTCAGGGCGATCCGCGGCAGCTTCAAACCGTTGCATCGCACGGTCCGGATTCCGATCATCGCGCCGACCGTCGTGATGTGGACCGGCGCCTCGCCCTGGTCCGACCTCATCCAGCGGGCGCTGATCTGGGAGGCGCGGGAGCCCGATGTCTTCGTCAATGTGTTCTTCGGCTTTCCCTGGTCGGACGTGCCCGATGCCGGGATGGGGCTCCAGGTCCTGACCAATAACGACCCGGCCCTTGCCGACCGCGTCATCCGCGACATGGCGGAATGGACCTGGCGGCGGCGCGAGGCGCTGCTCAATACCGTCAAGATCCACACGATGAAGCAGGGCGTCGCACTGGCTCGCGAGGCCGTGACATCAGGCAAAGCCCCCGTCGTGCTCGCCGATTATAGCGACCGCTCGGGCTACGCGACCTGGCTGCTGCAGGCGATCATCACTGACAGGCTCGAACGGACCCTGATCGCCACGATCGCCTCGCCCGACATCATTCGTTCGATGCTGGCGGCCGGCGCCAAGCCGGGCGATGCGTTCGACGCGGAGATCGGCGGCCTGTTCGATGAATCGGCCGGCGAGCCCGTCCGCATCTCCGGGACGATACGCTATCTCAGCCATGCCACGACGGCACGAGGCACTGGCAATGAATGGATCTGCGTCGGTTTCGGCAAGGGCAATGTCGTGGTGCTGAGCCCCTATCTCGTCCAGATCATGGAGCCGTCGGAGCTCTGGCAGCTCGGCTTCAAGCCTGATGAATTCGATGTGATCGCGATCAAGTCGCGCGTGCATTTCCGCCGGGGCTTCGACGACAGCGGTTTTGCCCCGACGCTCCTTCTGGTCGAACCACCGCAACCGTTCATGGGCACGGTGCATCTCCAGGCGCTGCCCTACGAACATCTTACGCTGATGGACTATTATCCCTACGGCAACCCAAGCTTTCCGCCGGCGGATTGGGGCTAGTCCGAAAAGTGGGACCCGGCTTTCAGAGCAAACCGATGCATAATCAAAGCTCCAGAGCGTGATAACCTTGCCGTCATTGCGAGCGCAGCGAAGCAACCCAGGGGACGTAGAGCGAGACCTCCTGGATTGCTTCGCTGCGCTCGCAATGACGGTAGTCGTCACGCAACTGGTCAAGGGGTCGACACCTCATCCCTGCCCTTCTCCTTACAGGAGAATGGTTCCCCACGCCTTTCGCCACAGCCGCGACGCCTCTTCACCTTCTCCCGGATGGGGGAAGGTGGCCCGGAGGGCCGGATGAGGGTGTGCCCTCTCAATAGAAGGCGCTGCGGCGCAGTTGCGCCCCAACAATCAGCCGCACACCCTCATCCCTGCCCTTCTCCCATCCGGGAGAAGGGTTCCCCGCGCCTAGTTGAAATCATCAGAGTCCAGCTGTCTGGTCCCCGCACATCGACCGGCATAAAGAACATTTTTCTCCGGCATGTCGAAATTTGGAAGCGCGCCCTTGCGCGTGCCGCCATGGACTTCAGCTGCATCGAAATCGTAAAACCCCACAGCTGTTCTTTTTTAAGAACGATCTGGAGTCGCTCTCATGCCGATATCGTTCGCTCGTATCAGCACTGCCTTTCGGTCTTTGGCCGTGGTCGCCGCGCTGGGGCTTGCCGGCCCGTCGCTTGCGGCCGGGCAGATCACGGTCGGCGTCGGCGACAACATCCTCGGCCTCGACCCGACCGATCTCAATGACTCGGTCTCGCTCTCGGCCAGCCGGCTTTTCTTCCAGGGGCTCTATGGCTTCGACCGCGAGCTGAAGCTTGTTCCGGTGCTGGCCGAGAGCAGCGAGGTCAACAGCGACTCGACCCAGTACACCGTCCACCTGCGGCGCGACGTCAAATTCCACGACGGCACATCCTTCGATGCCGCCGCGGTCAAGCTGAACTACGACCGGCTGCGCGACCCGGCCAACCATCTCAAGCGCCAGAGCCTGCTGGAAGCCGTCGACAAGGTCGAGGTCGTCGATGAATTCACCATCCGTCTCGTCCTGAAGGCGCCATCGGGCGTGCTGCTCAACTATCTCGCCCATACCGGGGCTTCCATCCTGAGCCCCAAGGCCATCGCGCAATACGGGGCCGAGCTATCGCGCCATCCGGTCGGCACCGGTCCCTTTGTCTTCACCAGCTGGACGCCCGACACGCTCAAGGCCGCGCGCAACCCGCAATACTGGCGTCAGGGCCTGCCGCGCCTCGACGGCGTCACGATCCGCAGCGTGCCCGAAAGCGGCGCAAGGCTGGCCCTGCTGCGTTCGGGCGAAGCGCAGTTCGTGTTTCCGCTGCCGCCCGAGACGGTGCAGCTCATCGAGCGCGACGAGCGCCTCGCCATCGACAAGACGCCGTCGATCGTGATCCAGTATGTCGCTCTCAACACCCGCAAGAAGCCGTTCGACGATCCGCGCGTCAGGCAGGCCCTGAACTACGCGATCGACAAGACGGCTTTCATCAAGGTCGTCTATAACGGCTTCGGCATCCCCATGGATGCGCCGGTGGCGCCGGGAATCGCCTTCTACAGCAAGCAGGGTGTCTGGCCTTATGATCCCGCCAAGGCCAGGCAATTGCTGGCGGAAGCGGGCTATCCGAACGGATTCGAGACCGAGATCTGGAATTTCAGCAACACGCTGAACAACCGGGCCTCGCAGTTCCTGCAGCAGCAGCTCGCCGTCGTCGGCGTGAAGGTCGCGGTCAATCCGCTCGAGGCCGGCGTCGCGACCACGCGGCTCTGGGGCGCCAAGACCCCGGAGGAAGCCGAGGTGCGCATGTTCTTCGGCAGCTGGGCGCCTTCGACCGGTGACGCCGACTGGGCGCTGCGGCCGCTGCTGTCGAGCCGCAGCTATCCGCCGGCGCTCTATAATCTGGCCTATTTCAAGAACGACGCGGTCGATGCAGCGCTTCTGAAGGGGCTGTCCACCGCCGATCCCGCGGAGCGCAAGACCGCCTATGACGCAGCCCAGAAAGTGGTCTGGCAAGAGGCGCCTTGGATCTTCCTCTCGGTCAACACGCTGGTGGCCGGTCGCGACAAGCGCCTGACAGGTCTCACCCAGCAGCCCGATACGGCGCTGACCTATGAGGAAGCAGACCTGAAATAGGTGCTGCTCCCCATGGCCGAGCCGGAACTGCTCGACGTTCAGGATCTCTCTGTCAGCTTTCCCGACGACAGAGGCCGCACAACCGTGGTTCGCAGCCTTGGGCTGACGGTCAGGCCGGGCGAGACCGTGGCGCTGGTGGGTGAGTCAGGCTCCGGCAAGTCCGTCGCCTCGCTGGCGATCACCCGGCTTCTCGACTATGGGCCCGGCCGGATCGATACGGGCCGCATCCTCTATCGCGATAATGACGGCAAGGTCCGCGACCTCGCGCAGGAAGATGCGGAGACGATGCGGGGGCTGCGCGGCCCCGAGATCGCCATGGTGTTCCAGCAGCCGATGAGTTCGCTCAACCCGGTCATGCGGATCGGCGACCAGATCGCCGAGGCCATCGTGCAGCACCGCCAGCTCGACTGGACGGCGGCTCTCGCCGAGGCGCAGCGCCTGCTCGAGCGTGTCCGCATCCCCGATGCAAACCGGCAGTTGCGCTCCTATCCGTTCGAGATTTCGGGCGGCATGCGGCAGCGCGCGATGATCGCCATCGCGCTGGCGAGCCAGCCGCGGCTTCTCATCGCGGACGAGCCGACGACGGCTCTCGACGTGACGGTTCAGGCGCAGGTGCTGCGCCTGCTGCGCGAACTCCAGCGCGACCTCGGCACCGGCCTGCTCTTCATCACCCATGACATGGGCGTCGTCGCCGAACTCGCCGACCGCGTCGTGGTGATGCGTGCCGGCGAACGTCTCGAAGAGGGCGAGGTCGGCGCGCTCTTCGCCACGCCTTCCCACCCCTATACGCGCAGCCTGCTCGCCGCCGTGCCGGTGCTCGGCAGCCTCAATGACGAGGCCCTGCCGGTGCCGTTCCCGGAACCGCCTGCGCCGACCGGGCCGCAGGATACCGTGGCAGCCGCAGCGCCGGTGCTGGAGGTGCGCGATCTCGTCACGCGCTTCGACATCAGGGGCATGTTGGGCCGCGTCCGGGCCCGGGTCCACGCCGTCGAGCAGGTGAGCCTCGAGATCCGCCCCGGCGAGACGCTCGCGCTGGTCGGCGAGAGCGGCTGCGGCAAGAGCACGCTCGGGCGCAGCATCGTGCGTCTCGAAGAGCCGTCCTCGGGGCGCATCCTGTTCCGGGGCCAGGATGTTCTCGCCGCGGCCGCCAACAGCGCTGCAGACAGCGCGATGCGGCGCGGCATCCAATATGTCTTCCAGGATCCGTTCAGCGCGCTCGATCCGCGTCTCACGGTCGGCTTCTCCGTGGCGGAGCCGATACGCACTCATGGCCTCCTCGAGGGCACGGCCGTCATCCGCCGGGTCGAGGAGCTGCTCGAACTCGTCGGCCTCCCGCGCGCCTTCGTCTCGCGCTATCCTCACGAGCTCTCCGGCGGCCAGTGCCAGCGCGTCGGGATCGCGCGTGCGCTGGCCTCGGAGCCGCGATTGATCATCGCCGACGAGGCGGTCGCGGCGCTCGACGTGTCGATCCGCGCGCAGATCGTCAACCTGTTGATGGATTTGCAGCGAAAGCTCGGCCTCGCCTGCCTGTTCATCTCCCACGACATGGCGGTGGTCGAGCGGATAAGCCACCGTGTCGCGGTGATGTATCTCGGGCAGATCGTCGAAATCGGACCACGTCAGGCGGTGCTCGCCTCGCCACAGCACGCCTATACGCGTCGCTTGCTCAACGCCGTGCCGGTTCCCGATCCCTCGCGTCATCGCGAGGAGGTCGCGATCGACGACAGCGAAGTGCCAAGCCCGCTGCGGGCATTGGACGACGTGCCGGAGGTGGCCCCGCTGGTTCAGGTCGGGCCCGAGCATTATGTCGCCCGGCACCGCGTGGGAGGTCTCTATTGAGGACAATGCGATGCGCGCTGTGCTGAACGCCCAGCTGAACGTCCTTGCGAAGAGTGAGAGCCGATGCCCGTCTTCTTCCTGAAGCGGCTCATCGGCGCGGTGCCGGTGCTGTTTGCCGTGTCGCTGTTCGTATTCGGCTTCGTCAGGCTGCTGCCGGGCGATCCGGCGCGGCTGGTGGCCGGCGCGGATGCGACGGAACAGGAGGTGGCATCCGCGCGCGAAGCGCTCGGGCTCGACCGGCCGATCTGGCAGCAGTACCTGCGTTACGCCGGAGCGACCCTTCACGGCGATTTCGGCATCTCGAGCCGCACGCATGAGCCGGTGATCGCGGTTATCGGGGCGCGCTTCCTGCCGACCCTGTGGCTCACTCTGGCAGCGATGGGGTGGGCAACCCTGACGGGAGGCCTGCTCGGCGTCTGGGCCGGGGTCAAACGCGGGCGATGGCAGGACCAGGCGGCCATGCTGGTGGCGATCGGCGGCCTGTCCTTTCCCGGCTTTTGGCTCGGGCTGCTGCTGATCGATCTGTTTTCAGTGCACCTCGGCTGGCTGCCGACCGGTGGCTATGACGGATGGCGTTCGCTGCTCATGCCCTCCTTCACGCTCGGCGTCGGAGTGGCTGCGGTGCTTGCCCGCTTCACGCGCTCGGCCTTCGTCGATGTCGCCGGCGAAGATTTTGTCCGCACGGCGCGCAGCAAGGGCCTGACCGAACGCCGCGTGATCTGGCGCCACGCGGCGCGCAACGCCTTGATCCCGGTCGTGACCCTGACGGGGCTGGAATTCGGGACGCTGCTGGGCGGCGCGATCGTGGTCGAGACGGTGTTCGCCTGGCCGGGCCTGGGCCGTCTGCTCGTCGACAGCATCTCCTTCCGCGACTACCCCGTGATCCAGGCGCTGATCCTGCTCCTGTCCGCCGAGTTCGTGCTGATAAACCTCGTGGTCGACCTCCTCTACGGCGTGCTGAACCCTGCGATCCGGTTGCGATCATGACAGCGCCCGCCATCCGCTCGCCTGCTCGGGAATTCTGGCGGCGTTTTCGCCGCAGGCACACAGCGCTTCTGGCCGCCGCCATCATTGCTCTCATCGTCTTTGCAGCGGCGTTCGCGCCGTATATCGCGCCTTACGATCCGGCGACCGCCGACTACGATGCGCTCCTGCAAGCCCCGACCTGGGCCCATCTTGCCGGAACCGACTCCTATGGCCGCGACATCCTCAGCCGGATCATCTGGGGAGGCCGTGTCTCACTGGCGGTGGGCTTGATCTCGGCCTTTGCCGGCGGCTTCATCGGCACGATCATGGGGCTTGTCAGCGGTTGGAGCGGCGGCTGGGTCGACGCTTTGCTGATGCGGCTATGCGACGTGCTGTTCGCCTTTCCCGGTCTCCTGCTGGCCATCGCCGTGGTGGCGCTGCTGGGGCCAGGAGTGGGGAATGTCATCTGGGCGGTGGCCGTGTTCAGCGTGCCGGTTTTCGCCCGGCTCGTCCGCGGCAGCACCTTGGTGCTGAAGCAGACCCAGTATGTTCAGGCGGCCCGCAGCATCGGCGTGTCCAGGTTCAGGCTGATCCTTCACCATATCCTGCCCGGAGCCCTGCCGGCCGTGATCGTCTATATGAGCCTGCGCATCGGCTCGGCGATCCTCGTCGGTGCGGCGCTGTCCTTCATTGGGCTGGGGGCGCAACCGCCAAGCTCCGAATGGGGCGCCATGCTGGCGGATGGGCGCAGCTACCTCGGTGTCGCCGATCACCTGACCCTGTTTCCGGGCCTCGCCATTTTCGTCGTCGTCCTCTGCTTCAACATCCTCGGCGACGGCCTGCGCGATGCCCTGAACCAGAAGCTGCAATGAGGGTCGATCGTCTGGTCGACGATTTGGTACGGCTGAGGGCGGCCCTTACCGTTTAGGCTTCGCCAGAGTCCAAACGCCTCGCAGCTGCCGGGGGGCTATTCCCGAACTGCGAGGCGAGGAGGTCCCCTATCCCGGTTTTCATACCGCGGGGGAAAGCGGCCGTCAGGCCGCCTTCTTGGCCGCGTCGAACGGGATCTCGACATCGACGGCGAGCGTCGAATATTGCGCACCGCGCTCCATCTTCACGGTGACCTTGTCGTGATCGATCTGCATGTGCATCGAGATGGCGCGCAGGATTTCGTCCCGCAGCTTGGACACCAGGTCGGAATCACCAACCGCCGCGCGCTCATGGGCGAGGAGAACCTTCAATCGCTCGCGGGCGGCCGGGGCCGACTGGGTGCGGGAGAACAGGCGACGCAAATTCATGCCGCTTTCCTTCCGAAGATCTTGCCGAAGAAGCCGCGCTTTTCGCCCGGAATCATGATCGGCAGGTTTTCACCCTTGAGCCGGCGCGCCGCCTCGAAATAGGCGATCGACGGCGCGCTGCGATCATCGGCCAGGGTGACGGGAGAGCCGAGATTGGATGCGCGCAGCACATCCATGCTTTCCGGGATGATGCCGAGCAGCGGGATCGACAGGATTTCGAGGACGTCGTCCACCTTCAGCATGTCGCCACGTTCGGCGCGGGCCGAGTCGTAGCGGGTGAGCAGGAGATGCTTCTCCATATGCTCGCCGTTCTCGGCCTTGAGCGTCTTGGAATCGAGCAGGCCGATGATGCGGTCGGAATCGCGCACCGAGGAGACCTCCGGATTGGTCACGACGATGGCCACGTCGGCATGGCGCATGGCCAGCGTCGCGCCGCGCTCGATACCGGCCGGGCTGTCGCAGATGACCCAATCGAAGACGCTCTTCAGGGCATTGACGACCTTCTCGACGCCCTCAGGCGTGAGATTGTCCTTGTCGCGCGTCTGGGAGGCCGGCAGCAGGTAAAGCGTCTCGACCCGCTTGTCGCGGATGAGCGCCTGCGTCAGCTTGGCTTCGCCCTGGATCACGTTGACGAGGTCATAGACCACCCTTCTTTCGGCGCCCATGACGAGATCGAGATTGCGCAGGCCGACATCGAAATCCACGACCACGACCTTGTCGCCGCTCTTTGCAAGAGCAGCCCCCAGCGCCGCGGAGGACGTCGTTTTGCCAACGCCGCCTTTGCCGGATGTGACCACGATGACTTTGCCCATAGACCTCTCCTGTTTGTAGTGACGCGACGTGAGCGATTCTAAAAGTTGAGAGCATTGCTCATGCGAAAAGCCGGTACCCACTTTCGCGCAATGCTCTAGGCGAGCGATCCGACCTTGAACGTTTCGCCTTCGAGCCAGATCTGGACGGCCTTGCCGCGCGTTTCGGGTTCCATGTCCTCGGCCGTCTTGTAGAAGCCGTCGATGGCGAGGAGTTCCGCTTCGAGCTTGCTGCAGAAGATGCGCGCGGACGCGTTGCCCATCGTGCCGGCCAGCGCTCGTCCCCGGAGCGTGCCGTAGATATGGATCGAACCTCCCGCGACGACTTCCGCGCCGGATGCGACCGATCCGATGACGGTGACGTCGCCCTCGGGAAAGAACAGCGACTGACCCGAGCGTACGGGCTGGGTCACGATGATCGAAGGCGTGGTCTTGATTGGCAGCGGGTCGGAGCGAATGATGCTCTCGGACACGACGGCTTCCTTGATTGGCTCAGCGACCGGCGCTTCGATGTCCGATGTCGAGCGCCCGCCTGATATCGCGGGCGGCAGATCCGCGCCGAGCAATGAGGTGCGCGCGCCTTCAATGCCCATGATTCGCACGTTGCGAGCGCATAGCTCGCTGACAAGATCGCGGAGCTGCGAACGGTCGAGCTCGATGCCTTCGATATCGAGCACCACCGGCCGCCTCAGGAAGAACCCGGCGGACAGCGCAGCCAGCTCATCGAGCCGCACCAGCCAGTCCTCGAGGGGCAGCTCGGGGGTCAGCGTGAGCGCAAGGTAGGAGCGCCCCTTGAGGCGGATCGGCCTGGGTTTCGTTAACACGGCGGTCATCTTGGTAAATTTTCGGTAGCCCCGGTGTATCGGGCGAATGGTTAACAGATGGTAAATCGCCGGGGCGCGCCGACGGTAATGAGCCGCCTTTGACAGCGGATGAGGCGTGGCAAGGGGCGCAAGTTTTCAACCAGTCGGGCAGCAAAACCCGCTGACATTGAAGGCATCCGCGGGGCGCCGAAAACGCTCATTGCCAGGGCCTGAAATCGTTCGCGGCAGCGTTTGACCGCGCGGCCCATGCTAGGCATCGCGGCCCAACGGGATCGGCAATGCGAAGGCGAATGCGACCACATCCGCGTGGCTTGCTGTCGATCGCGAGATCGCGGAACCGGCGGTCATGCCGCAGCGAGCGCGAACGGCCCGGATATGTTTCGGTTACCGGAAGACTTGGGTCAGATGAAGACTTGGGTCGGATGAAGGCTTGGGTCAGATGAAGACTTGGGTCCGATCATGCGATCGGCGGTCGAGGCCTGCCGTGGAATTTATCAGAGGGCTTACGGGCGCCGAAGAGTTCAAGCTCCTGACCAGAACTTCATCGTCATCCGCTTCGATCGATGTCACGGGCTAAAGCGACAATGCCGCTTCGCACCATTGATAGCAGGGTGCGGCGTCCTCCGCCGCACCCTGCCTTTCTCGCGTCACGCCTTGAACCCTAGTAGCCCTCAGCCCTTCTTTGGCGGGGAGGCGGGCCAGCTTTTGATCAGGGTGTCGTAATCGATCGTCTCACCTTTCGGCTTCTCGTTGGCGAGCTTGCGCTGGGGCGCCAGCGTGCCGGCCTTCTCCGCCTTGGCGAACCATTCCTCGGCTGTGGTGCGCGGGTTCAGCTTGGGGCCGCAATCGCCCTGCACGCCCGAGCGCTCGAGCCGCTCCATCACCGAATCCTGAGCGGCGGCGAGGGCGTCCATCGCCGCCTGCGGCGTCTTTGCCCCCGAGGAGGCGTCGCCGATATTCTGCCACCAGAGCTGGGCGAGGCGCGGATAGTCCGGCACGTTGTTGCCGGTCGGGGTCCACTGCACGCGCGCCGGCGAGCGGTAGAACTCGACCAAGCCACCGAGTGCGGGCGCGCGCTCGGTGAAGCTCTTGTCCCAGATATCGGTCTCGCGGATGAAGGTGAGGCCGACATGGCTCTTCTTCAGGCTGACCGTCTTGGAGACGATGAACTGCAGATAGAGCCAGGCCGCCTTGCGGCGCTCGACCGGGGTCGAGTTCAGCAGGGTCGCCGAGCCGGCGTCCTGGTAGCCGAGCTTCATCCCGTCCTTCCAGTAGGCACCCTTGGGCGAGGGCGCCATCCGCCATTTCGGCTTGCCGTCCGAGCTCATCACCGGCAGGCCGGGCTTGACCATGTCGGCGGTGAAAGCCGTGTACCAGAAGATCTGCTGGGCGATCGTGCCCTGCGCCGGCACCGGCCCGGACTCGCCGAAGGTCATGCCTTGCGCCTGCGGCGGGGCGTATTTCTTCAGCCAGTCGACATATTTGACGATCGAGTAGACCGCCGCGGGGCCGTTCGTGTCGCCGCCGCGTTCGACCGCCGAGCCGACCGGGCGGCAGCCTTCCATGCGGATGCCCCATTCATCAACCGGCAGGCCGTTCGGGATGCCCTTGTCGCCATTGCCGGCCATGGAGAGCCAAGCGTCGGTGAAGCGCCAGCCGAGCGAGGGATCCTTCTTGCCATAGTCCATATGGCCGAAGATCTTGGTGCCGTCGATTTCCTTGACATCGTTGGTGAAGAACTCGGCGATGTCCTCATAGGCAGACCAGTTCACGGGAACGCCGAGGTCGTAGCCGTATTTGGCCTTGAACTTTTCCTTCAGGTCGGCGCGCTGAAACCAGTCATAGCGGAACCAGTAGAGGTTCGCGAACTGCTGGACCGGCAGCTGGTAGAGCTTGCCGTCCGGTCCGGTGCCGAAGGACTTGCCGATGAAGTCGTCGATGTCGAGGCCGGGATTGGTGACGTCCTTGCCCGGCCCGGCCATCCAGTCGGTCAGGTTGGTCGCCTGCTTGTAGCGGAAATGCGTGCCGATCAGATCGGAATCGTTGATCCAGCCATCATAGATGTTCTTGCCGGACTGCATCTGCGTCTGAATCTTCTCGACCACGTCGCCTTCCTGGATCAGGTCGTGCGTCAGCTTGATGCCGGTGATCTCGCTGAAGGCCTTGGCCAGCACCTTGGCCTCGTATTCATGGGTGGTGATCGTCTCCGAGACGATGTTGATCTCCATGCCGGCGAAGGGTTTCGCCGCGTTGATGAACCATTCCATCTCCTTGAGCTGGGCGGCCTTGTCCAGGGTCGAGGGCTGGAACTCGCTGTCGATCCATTTGCGCGCCTCCTCGGGGCCGGCCATGGCGGGTCCGGCGGCAAGCGTCAGCGCAAACAGGCTGGCGCCGGCCATGCGGCGAAGATTCGTCCTGAGCGTCGTCATCGTTATCCTCCGGTGCTTTTATGCGTTGCCGTCCCTTTTCGGGTTCGGTCGTTTCTTGTTGTTGGGCCCATCCTCACACCCAGCGGAACACCGCCGCGGCATAGAGGAGCGCAAGGCCGGAAGCCCACCCCAGGCCCGGACCGACGAGGCCGAGCCAGGCGAGGTGAATGAAGGCGCTGCCAAGCAGCGAGATGAAGAGCCTGTCGCCACGGGTGGTGGCGATGCGCAGCGCGCCGACGCGCTCGGTCTCGGGGCGCCAGATCGCCAGCAGCGTCAGCAGGACGAGAAGCGAGGCGATACCGGCGAAGAACAGGCCGGTCTGCCAGGTCCAGGCCATCCAGGCGAGATCCATCACACCCTCCCCAGGGCGAAGCCCTTGGCGATGTAGTTGCGCACGAACCAGATCACGAGCGCGCCGGGGATCAGCGTCAACACGCCGGCCGCCGCGAGCACGCCCCAGTCCATGCCGGCGGCCGAGACGGTGCGCGTCATGGTGGCCGCGATCGGCTTGGCGCTGACGCTGGTCAGGGTGCGCGCCAGCAGGAGCTCGACCCAGGAGAACATGAAGCAGAAGAAGGCCGCGACGCCGACGCCAGAGGCGATCAGCGGCAGGAAGATCTTCACGAAGAAGCGCGGGAAGGAATAGCCGTCGATCGCCGCCGTTTCGTCAATCTCGCGCGGCACGCCGGACATGAAGCCCTCGAGGATCCAGACCGCGAGCGGCACGTTGAACAGGCAATGCGCCAGCGCCACGGCCCAGGGCGTGTCGAACAAGCCGATCGCCGAATAGAGGTTGAAGAAGGGCAGCGCGAACACCGCCGGTGGCGCCATCCGGTTCGAGAGCAGCCAGAAGAACAGATGCTTGTCACCGAGGAAACGGTAGCGCGAGAAGGCGTAAGCCGCCGGCAGGGCGAAGGAAATCGAGAGCAGCGTGTTCAGCGCCACGTATTTCAGCGAGTTGAGATAGCCGTTGTACCAGCTCGGGTCAGTGAAGATCTTGCGGTAATTGTCGAAGGTGAAGACCTGCGGCCAGAGCGTCAGCGCGTTGGTGATCTCGGTGTTGGTCTTGAAGCTCATGTTGACGAGCCAGTAGATCGGCAGCATCAGCCCGACGAGGTAGAGAACGAGAATGAGGCGGCCGCCGCGCATCAGGCTCTCCCCCCGTTCGCGTCGGCGTTGGCGTCGGCCGCGGTCATGACCGTGTAGAAAACCCAGCACACGGCCAGGATGATCAGGTTGTAGACGATCGAGAGCGCCGCAGCCTTGCCGAGGTCGAACTGCCCGAGCGCGAGCTTGACCAGTTCGATCGACAGGAAGGTGGTGGAATTGCCCGGGCCGCCGCCGGTGACGACGAAGGGCTCGGTATAGATCATGAAGGAATCCATGAAGCGCAGCAGAACGGCGATGAGCAGGACGCGGCTCATCTTCGGTAACTGGATGGTGCGGAACACGGCCCAGCGCGAGGCGCCGTCGATGCGGGCGGCCTGGTAGTAGGCGTCGGGGATCGACTTGAGGCCGGCATAGCAGAGCAGCGCCACCAGCGAGGTCCAGTGCCACACATCCATGATGATGATGGTGAACCATGCCGCGAGCGGGTCGGAAACATAGTTGTAGCGGATGCCGAGTCCGTTCACGGCCGCGCCGAACAGGCCGATGTCGCCGCGGGCGAAGATCTGCCAGATCGTGCCGACCACGTTCCACGGGATCAGCAGCGGCAGCGCCATCAGCACCAGCGTCACCGAGACCTGCCAGCCCTCGCGCGGCATCGACAGCGCCACGACGAAGCCGAGCGGAATCTGGATGGCCAGGATGATTCCCGAGAAGGCGAGGTTGCGCCAGAGCGAGTCGTAGAAGCGCGAGCCGAGGTCGCTCTTGGGATCGAGCAATTCGGAAAACCAGCCGACGCCGTTCCAGAAGAACTGGTTGTTGCCGAAGGAATCCTGCATCGAATAATTGACCACGGTCATCAGCGGGATCACGGCCGAGAAGGCCACGATCAGCAGCACCGGCAGCACCAGGAACCAGGCCTTCTGGTTGACGGGCTTGCGCATGCTCAGACACCCTCCGTGGCCGGCGAGGCGGCATGCAGGGGGTCGCCCTTCACGAGATGCCCGTCGCAATAGATGTGGATCTGTTTCGAATCGAGGGCGAGCGAGGCCGCGTCGCCGTCGAAACTCGCCTCCTCCGGCACTGTCGCCGCCATCGCCAGGCCGTCGAGCTCGACGCGGGCGATGCGAACGCGGCCGATATCGTCGATCCGGCGGATCCGCACCGGCAAACCCTCGCCGCGCGGACGCAGGAGCGCATATTCCGGCCGGATGCCGAGCTCGATCCGGCCGGCGGCGAGCGCGGGGTAGGCCCGCACCAGCGGGATCGTCTGGCCGGCGACGCTGGCGAACGCGCCCGAAACCGCGCAGGGCAGAACATTCATGCCCGGCGAGCCGATGAAATGGCCGACGAAGGTGTGGGCCGGATGCTGGAACAATTCCTCCGGCGTGCCGGTCTGGACCACGCCGCCCTCATGCATGACCACGACCGTGTCGGCGAAGGTCAGCGCCTCGGTCTGGTCATGGGTGACGTAGATCATGGTCAGATCGAGCTTGCGATGCAGTTCCTTCAGCATCGAGCGCAGCTGCCATTTCAGATGCGGGTCGATCACCGTCAGCGGCTCATCGAACAGGATCGCCGCCACATCGGGGCGCACCAGCCCGCGCCCGAGTGAGATTTTCTGCTTGGCGTCGGCGCCGAGATGGCTCGCCTTGCGATCAAGCACCCCGGTCAGGTCGAGCAGGCCGGCGATCTCGGCGACGCGGGCCTCTATCAGCTTGCGCTCGACGCCGCGATTCTTCAGCGGAAAGGCCAGGTTCTCGCGCACCGTCATGGTGTCGTAGACGACCGGGAACTGGAAGACCTGGGCGATGTTGCGCGCCTCGGTCGGCAGCCGCGTGATGTCGACGCCGTCGAACAGGATGCGCCCGCGCGTCGGCACGACGAGGCCCGAAATGATGTTGAGCAGGGTGGTCTTGCCGCAGCCGGACGGACCGAGCAAGGCATAGGCCCCGCCCTGGCGCCAGACATGGTCGACTTCGGTCAGGGCATAGTCCTGCGGACCCTGTGGATTGGGCTTGTAGGCATGGGCGAGCTTGTCGAGCGTGATCTGGGCCATGGCGCTCTCACGCGGCCTTCGCGACAGCGCTGGCGGCAAGCGCCCCGCTCTCGTCGAACAGGAAGATGCGGCGCGGATCGAGCCAGGCCGTCACGGCCGAGCCCGGCTCCAGCCGGCGCACGCCCGGGACCAGCGCGACGAGACGATGCGCGCCAAGATCGAGATGGACATAGCTTTCCGAGCCGGTGATCTCGGAAACCGAAACGGTGGCGGAGAGCGCGATAGCCGGAGCCGGCAAAGGATCGAGCGCCAGATGATGGGCGCGGAAACCGATGCTGTAGCGCCCGTCGGGCACGGCGGCGAAGGCGCCGGCGGCCGGCACGCTCGCTCCGGTGGCAAGCGTGACCTCGCCGCCCTGCTTGCGCCCGGACAGGACGTTCAGCGGCGGATCGGAGAAGACCTGCGCCGTCACCAGGTCATGCGGCTGGCGATAGACCTGCGCGGTCGGGCCGAACTGCGTCACCTTGCCCTGGAACAGGGTCGCGGTCGCGCCGCCGAGCAGAAGCGCCTCGCTCGGCTCGGTGGTGGCGTAGACGAAGATCGCGCCAGATTCGGCGAAGATGCGCGGCAGTTCCTCGCGCAGTTCCTCGCGCAGCTTGTAGTCGAGATTGGCGAGCGGCTCGTCGAGCAGGACCAACTCGGCCCGCTTCACCAAGGCGCGCGCGATCGCGGTGCGCTGCTGCTGGCCGCCCGAGAGTTCCAGCGGCTTGCGCTGCAGATAGGGCTCGAGCCTGAGCAGGCCAGCGGCGGCCCTGACCCGTGCCGCGATCTCGTCGGCCCCGAGCCGGGCGACCCGTAGAGGCGAGGCGATGTTCTCGTAGACGCTCAGCGAGGGGTAGTTGATGAACTGCTGGTAGACCATGGCGACATCGCGCTTCTGCACCGGCAGCCCGGTGACGTCGCGCCCGCCGACGAGGACGCGGCCGGTCGTCGGCGCGTCGAGCCCGGCCATCAGCCGCATCAGGGAGGTCTTGCCCGCGAGCGTCGCGCCGAGCAGGACGTTGAGCGAGCCCTTCGGCAGCGTCAGCGAGATGCCGCTGAGCAGATCCTGCCCGCCACGCGCCAGTCCGACATTGTCCAGCACCAAGCTCATCAGCGCGGCTCCGCTTGCAGGGACATGGCCGGCGCTCTGGCGGCTTGCGCCGCCATGTGTTCGGCGAGTGCCCGTTCCTGCTCGGCCGAAAAGCGCAGGCCAAGCTTGCTGCGTCGGAACAGCACATCCTGGGACGAGAGCGCCCATTCCTGCGTCATCAGCCAGGAGACCTCACGCTCGGTCAAGTCGGCGCCGAAGACGCGGCCGAGATCGGCCATCGCGCTGGCGCCTTCGAGCAGCGCTTCGGCGCGCGTACCGTAAGCCCGGGCGAGCCGCCGCGCCAGTTTGCTCGGGAGCCAGGGGCGCGCGGCGGCGATCTTCTCGACCAGCGCTTCGAAGCCCTCAACCGGGAAGTCGCCACCTGGCAGCGAGGCATTCGCCGTCCAGGGCGGCGCCCGCAGCGCCGCCACGGCTGCGGAAAGCTTTTCGACCGCGGCCTCGGCGAGACGGCGCGAGGTGGTGATCTTGCCACCGAAGACCGAGAGCAGCGGCGCCTGCTCCTCGGGCGCATCGAGCGTCAAGACATAGTCGCGGGTCGCTTCCTGCGCCTTGGAGGCTCCGTCGTCATAGAGCGGGCGCACCCCTGAATAGGTCCAGACCACCTGCTCGGGTGTGATCGAGACGCGAAAATAGTCGTTCGCCGCCGCGCAGAGATAGGCGATCTCGTCTGGGCTGGCCGCAACCTCGGCCGGATCGCCCTCATAATCCTTGTCGGTGGTGCCGATCAAAGTCAGATCGCCCTCATAAGGGATGGCGAAGATGATCCGGCCGTCTGCGTTCTGGAAGATATAGCAACGCTCGTGCTCGAACAGGCGCGGCACGACGATATGGCTGCCCTGCACCAGCCTGACGGCGGCCGGGCGGGTGCTGGACACGACGTCGTTCAGCACATCGGCAACCCAGGGACCGGCGGCATTGACGAGCGCGCGCGCCCGGGTCGTCACCTCGGCACCATCGGGACCGTGCGAGGCGATCAGCCAATGCCCAGCCTCGCGGCGCGCAGCGACGACTTTTGTGCGCGGGAGGATGGTCGCACCATGGTCGGCCGCATCGCGCGCGTTGAGCACGACCAGGCGCGAATCCTCGACCCAGCAATCGGAATATTCGAAGGCGCGGGTGAAGCGCGGCTTCAGCGCGCGGCCCGCGGCGTCGCGGCTGAGGTCGAGCGAACGGGCGGCCGGCAGCAGGCGGCGGCCGCCGAGATGATCATAGAGGAAGAGGCCGAGCCGGAGCAGCCAGGCGGGGCGCAAGCCCGCATGATGTGGCAGCACGAACCGCAATGGCCAGACGATATGGGGCGCTGCCCGCCACATCACCTCGCGCTCCGCCAGCGCCTCGCGCACCAGCCGGAACTCGTAATGTTCGAGATAGCGCAGTCCGCCATGGATCAGCTTGGTCGAGGCCGAGGAGGTGGCGCCGGCGAGATCGCCCTGCTCGAACAGCACGACGGAAGCGCCGCGCCCGGCCGCATCGCGCGCGATGCTGCAGCCATTCACCCCGCCGCCGATGATGGCGATGTCGAAGACCGGACCCGTCACGCATTTCCTCCAGGCAGGCGGCTTCAGCGCCTTTCCTGAATCGAAGGCTAGTCAGTGTTTTTGTTGCGAGCAATGGCAAAACGAAAGTGAAAGTGAAAATTCAGCCTTCGGTTTCGGTCGGCGCATCTGGCCCGGCGGTCTCGACCACGGAAATCCCGGCGCCACGGCACAGTTCGCGCAGAGGGGCGGAGGTCAGGCGGTCTGTGACGAAGACGTCGATATCGCGCAGATGGCCGATGCGGATCGGGGCGGAGCGCTCGAGCTTGAGGCTGTCGGCGACGAGCAGGCATTGACGGGCGTTTTCGATGATCGCCTGCGAGACGCGGACCTCGCGATAGTCGAAATCGAGCAGGGCCCCGTCCGGGTCTATCGCCGAGGTGCCGATCACGGCGTAGTCGACCTTGAACTGGCGGATCAGATCGACCGCGGCCGCGCCGACGACACCGCCATCGGAGCGCCGCACCGGCCCGCCCGCGACGATGACCTCGATGCGAGGATGCGGATAGAGCAAGGTCGCGACATGCAGGTTGTTGGTGATGACGAGCAGGCCGCGATGGTCGGCGAGCGCGCGAGCGACCTCCTCCGTGGTGGTGCCGATATTGATGAAGAGCGAGGCGTCGTTGGGGATCAATGCCGCAGCGGCGCGGCCGATCGCGATCTTCTCGTCACGGGCGATGAACCGCCGGGCCTCATAGGCGAGGTTCTCGACGCTGGAGGCGACAACCGCGCCGCCATGAACACGCGACATGATGCGCTGCTCGCAGAGCTGGTTGAGATCCTTGCGGATGGTCTGAGCGCTGACTTCGTAGCGCGCCGCCAATTCCTCGACAGCGACGCGCCCCTGGCTGCGCGCCAGCGTCACGATTTCGCGCTGACGTGGCGTGATGGTCTCCATGGCGGGCTCCGGTTGGCGAGCGGCAGGCTGGCGGCAAGGAGGGTCGGCGTCAATGCTGCACGGCTCCCTCAGGGGAGGTGACGTCTGCGGCATCGCGCCGAGGCGTTACGGGATCTGGCGCGGAT